>NZ_JAPJDL010000001.1 GCF_026242055.1 Lentzea sp. NEAU-D7
AGCGAAGTGGTACGAGCCGCGGATCATGCCGACGGCCGCGGAACCGTTGTACTGCTGGGTGAACTTGGGATTGCGGTAGCCGGTGCCCTCGGTCGCCTTCATGTAGACGAACCGCTTGCCCGCACGCCACCAGTGCCCCCAGTCGACGTCACCCTGGTGGCTGCTGACGTCGATCCCGTCCACGCGACCCACGTTGCCGGCGCCGAGATCCGGTGGTGTCATGAGCATCTCGCCGGTGCCCTCGTGCTTCGCGATCTGCGACCCCGCAGCGTGGTCCTCCGAACCCTGTTCCGCGTGAGCGGTCGCCGGAACCAGAACGCTCACGACCACAGCGATCGCGGCAACGCGTGCGACGCGCCGGCGCGCACTTGGTTGGGACGGCATCGGTTACCTCCGGGTGGTCAGCGGTCTTGAAACCAGCTACCCCTGCCAAGCAAGGAAAAACCGGACATCACTTTGTCGACACGAGCGAGTGAACACAGCAGCGTTCACGCACTCGCCGTAACGGAACTTCCGCAGCAGATCGATCACCTTCCCGCTGACGCGCCGGAGCACGGTGCGGTCCCACGGACGAGACGAATCCAGATTCCGCGATCTTCCGCATTGCTTGATTCACCACCAGGTCACGCGCTCACAGCATTTCGCGCACAGCATTCGGTGGAGCACCGAAGCACCTCCACCAGCGAAAATCGATGTTTGAAAAGCCAGTCCACGCATTTTGCCGAGCAAAGCTCGATCGGGTGTACAGTCAATTTTGCCGGAACACCTCGCACCTGGGCGGTCAAGCTCATGTCGTACCCGGCGAAGAACTGAAGCGGCTGTTTTCCCGGCCGGGGACGGAAGTCCCGGAATGATGTCCGCATCCCACCTGCCCGTCGCCCCTGCGGCCGACCCGATCCCCGAACGGCGTTGGCGCACAGCACTCACCGGCTTGGGCGACGTCCTGCGGCTGAGCTACCACCACCTCGTCGACCACTGGCGCCGGACTCAACTCGACGGGTTCGTCTCACAACCAGTGCGCGCCATCGACCTGGCCGCGGCGGAAAAGCATCGCCGCACGCCGTCCTCGCGCAGGGCCCGGGTCGAGGTGCGCGTGCTGAGACTGCGCGGTCACGACCCGGACCAGGGGCGTTGACCACCCACCTGCACAGTCCACAGTGGAGCATCCACTTCCGTCGACCCGAAAGGCCCGCTTCGTGGTTCGCACCTACGGTTTTCTGAGCACGTACCCGCCCACGCAATGTGGGCTCGCCACGTTCACCGCTTCTCTGCTGCGCCATCTGACCGCGGTGACGCCGGGAAGCACGGGCCAGGTGGTCCGCGTTCTCACCGAGCCGGACCACGAGCCGGTCGCGATCGCGGGAACCCCGATGGTGCACCAGATGACTCCTGGCGCGGTCGAGGCGGCTGCCGAGGCGCTCAACCGCTGCGACATGGTCGTGGTGCAACACGAGTACGGGATTTACGCCGGCCGCGACGGCGAGGACGTGCTCGGTGTGCTCGCCCGGCTGCGCGTGCCGGTGATCATCGTCCTGCACACGGTGCTCACCACGCCCACGCCCGGCCAGCGACAGGTGCTCGAAGAGGTCGTCGGCCACGCCGATGCCGTGGTGACCATGTCCAAGGCCGCGCGGCAGCGGCTCGTGGAGGGCTACGCCGTCGAGAGGCCCGACGAGGTCGTCGTGATCCCGCACGGCGCGCTCCCCGTCAGGCCTCCCGCTCGCACTCCGTCCGCCGACCGGCCGATGATCCTCACCTGGGGTCTGCTGGGGCGTGGCAAGGGCATCGAGTGGGGCATCTCGGCGCTGGGCGCGCTGCGCGACCTGAAGCCGCGTTACCTGGTGGCGGGACAGACCCATCCCAAGGTGCTGGCGCACGAGGGCGAGACCTATCGCAGGAACCTGCGCAACCGCGCAGCCGCGTTCGGTGTCGCGGACCTGGTCGAGTTCGATCCGACCTACCTCGAGGTCGAGGCGCTGGCGGACCTGGTCAGCCGAGCCGATGTCGTCCTGCTGCCCTACGACTCGTCGGAACAGGTCACGTCCGGCGTGCTGATCGAGGCCCTGGCCGCTGCCAGACCGGTGGTCGCGACCGAGTTCCCGCACGCCGTCGAACTGCTGGCGGACGGAGCCGGGTTGCTGGTGCCCCACCGCGATCCCGCCGCCATCACCGCGGCGCTGCGGCGGGTGCTGACCGAACCGGAACTCGCAGCCGGGATGAGCGAACGTTCGGCGGGTTTCGCCCCGGCCCTGAGCTGGTCGGCCGTCGCGAACCGGTACCGGCGCCTGGCAGAGCGCCTGCTCGCCGCCCGAGTCGTCGTGACCACGTGACAGGTCCGGACTTCGCCCACCTGATCCGGCTCAGCGATGACACAGGCCTGTACGAGCACGCCGACGGTCCGCTGCCGCGCCGCGAACACGGCTACTGCCTGGACGACGTCGCGCGCGGCCTGGTCGTCCTGTGCCGCAACCCGGAGCTGCCCGCCGACCTGGTCCTACTGGTGGAGCGCTATCTCGCCTTCACCGCTCACGCACAGGCCCGTGACGGACGTTTCCACAACCGCCTCGGCCCCGACCGCGGCTGGCAGGACGCGCCAGGGCTCGGTGACTGGTGGGGTCGCGCGTTGTGGGGTCTGGGTACCGCTGCCGCCCGATGCACGGTGCCCTGGATCCGCCACGCGGCACTGGCCTGCTTCGACAGAAGTGCCCATCACCGGCCGCCGTCGGTGCGGTCCATGTCCTTCGCCGCGCTGGGCGCGGCCGAGGTGCTGAGCGTCGACCCCGGCCACTCCCTCGCGGCCAAGCTGCTCGGTGACGTCTCCTCCTACGTCGGCGAACCCGGCGACACACCGGACTGGCCCTGGCCCGAACACCGGCTCTTCTACGCCAATGCCGCACTGCCGGAGGCGCTGATCGCCGCGGGCGACTTCCTCGAAGATCCCCAGATCCGCGACGACGGCCTGCGACTGCTCGAATGGCTGCTCACCGTCGAGACCCGCGAGGCGCACCTCTCACCGACCCCGGCAGGTGGCTGGCGCATCGGTGAACCCCGCCCGGCGTTCGACCAGCAACCTGTCGAGGTCGCCGCGCTCGCGGACGCCTGTGCCCGGGCCCACCAGGTCACGGGCGATCCGAGGTGGCTCACCGGTGTCCGCCGCGCGGTCGCGTGGTTCGACGGTCACAACGACCTCGGCGTGCCCGTGCGCGACAGGACCACCGGTGGCGGCTGTGACGGACTGACCCCCGACGGCCCGAACCACAACCAGGGCGCCGAGTCGACGCTCGCGTTGATCTCCACGCTGCAGCACGGCCGCACCCTGCTGGGGAGCGACGAATGAACGCCGGCGTGACACGCACCTCGCTGCGCCTGCGAGCGGACCCGCGCCGTGTCATCACCAAGCTGTTCGTGCCGGGAGAGGAGCGGCCCGAGCACGAGTCACGGTCCGCGGCCGTGATCCGGCGGGTGATGGCGTTGGACGAGGAGACGGCGTGCACCGTGCTGGACCGCACGATCCGCATGTTCGATGGCAGGCACCGGAACGTCCGGGGCACCTTCGCCGACCACTTCGCGAGCGTGAGCCACCGCCTGTCCCCCGACGTCGAACTGTCCGAGTCCCGCAGGCTGCTCATCGGCGCGTACTTCACCCACGAGTACTCCGTAGAGGGTGCCGCGCTCTGCAACCCGTCCATGGTCACGCATCCCGATCAGAGCGGGATGGCACCGGAACAGCTGAGATTCGTGCTGAGCGTCCGCGGCATCGGTGAGGGCCATCTGTCCTCGATCGGGTTCCGCACCGGGGTGATCGGACCCGGTGGTGCGATCACCGTCGACACACCCCCGAACGTCGTCGCCACCGGACTGCACCGGGAGGCCGTGCACGAGAAGAGCCTCTTCCAAGGCAAACTCGCCGAGTTCGGTCATGACGACGAGGTCTCCGCGGTCCTGAACCGGTGGCTGCCCGCGCGGTTCACCGACGCCGAACTGGACCTGGTGCTGGCCGGCCTGCATCCGAGTCTGGTCGCCCGGCAGGAGGCGCACCGGACCGTCGAGCTGGTCCGGCGGATCGCCGCGTGCAACTACACCTCGGAGTTCCCCGACGACACCGCCATCAGCGGGCGGGTGCTCTGGCCGACCGGCCCTTCCGAACGCCAGGGCATGGAGGACGCCAGATTCGTGCGCTTCACCGACGATGACGGCGAGCAGACCTACTACGCCACCTACACCGCCTTCGACGGTGTCGATGTCGCACCACAGCTGTTGCAGACCGACGACTTCCGCACCTTCAACGTCACACAGACGACCGGCTCGGCCGCCCGCAACAAGGGCATGGCCCTGTTCCCCAGGAAGATCGGCGGCCAGTTCGCGGCGTTGACGCGCGGGGACGGCGAGAGTTCGGCCGTGGTGACGTCCGGCGACATCAGGACCTGGAACGGCGGACACCCCGTGGAAGTGCCCGGCCGGGACTGGAATCTCGTCCAGGTCGGCAACTGCGGTTCGCCCATCGAGACTCCCGAGGGCTGGCTCGTGCTGACCCACGGCGTCGGCCCCGTGCGGGTCTACTCGATGGGCGCGATGCTCCTCGACCTCGACCACCCCGAGCGGGTGCTGGCGACACTGCCCGAACCGCTGCTGCTGCCCGCCGCCACCGAACGCGACGGCTACGTGCCCAACGTCGTCTACTCGTGCGGCGCCCTGCTGCACGGCGACACGCTCGTGATCCCCTACGGCGCGAGCGATGCCTCCATCGGGCTGGCCTCCACGTCACTGCGCGGCCTGATCACCGCCCTGACCCCGCACCGTCATCCGACGGCGGCAGAGCAACACTCCACAAAGGACAAGTGACCAGATGAGCGAACTGCCAGAGGACACCGCGGTGATCACCAATCGGCTGCACCTCGCCACCGGCTTCCTCTCGAACGAACGCGACTGGGTCGTGGAACGCCTGTCCGCGCTCGGCGCGCGCCTGCGCTCGTTCCGCGACGACCAGGTCGATCTCGAGATCAGCGTGAAGGACCGTCGCGGCGTCGAGCAACGAGTGACCTTGGAGTGCTGGATCAACCGCACTCCCCGCCTGCACCTGGTAGCCACCTCAGCCGAGCCGGATCTGCCGGCCGCGCTGAACGAGGTCCGCAACGAGCTGATCCGGCAGGTCGACGAGGCCAAGACCCGAACCGAACCGCGCCACAACCGCGCACTGAGGTCCGTCCCCGCTCTGACCGAGCACGACCAGCCCCAGCGTTGAACGGGGACGGACGACGTCGTTGACGACGTGACCGGTATCCGCCGCCACGGCTCTCGCCGGAGGAGCCGTGGCACGCCACCCACGCTGTGCGCGAGAACATCCAGGCGACCTCCGCTCGCCGACGGGGCCCGATGAGGGGACGGCGATCCACTCCGTCGCGTAACTCAACGCGATGAAGTGACGGCTGAACGGCACATATGACGACCCGATCGAGTGGCAGCACCCCGGCGTGGCTTGTGCGAGGACTCCGCCAGCACCTAACCTGCGGCTTCTCAGCCCTCCGCCCGCCTGGACCCCGCGGTCGCCACGGTTCCCCGAGGAGAATCCCGTGAGCACCGCACATCTGCCCAGGGCGTCCGCGATCGCCCGCAGTGCCTCCCGCCGGCCAGGTCGATCCCCGAGCACCGCGCGATTCACCGTCACAGAACAGTTCGTCCGACGAGGGTCCGTCGTGATCGCGGTTCTCGGCGAGGTCGACGCGCGCAGTGGTTCAGTGCTGCACACCCGTCTCCAGGAACACGTCCGCAAGGCCGGTCCGGATCTCATCGTCGACCTCACCGCGGTGAGTTTCCTCGGCGTGACCGGCCTGGCCACCTTGATGGCCGTGTGGGAGGCGACCGTGACCGCTGAGGTCGAGTTCATCGTGGTGGCACGCACCCGCGCGGTTCTCCGGCCGCTCAGGCTCACCGGATTGGACCGCAAGTTCGACGTGGTCCCCGGCCTGGCCGCGGAACGATGACGGCGGACATCGTTGAGATCTCGTCAGCGCCCCTGCCCGCACCGGGGAGGTGCGGGCGGTGACGGTTCGCGGTCAGCCAGATGTGATGGCCGGGCGCGAGGGCGAGGCGGAGTCCGTGTCGGCGCCGTTGTCGGCTTGGCGTTCGGTGCGGCCGATCCCGTGCCAGTCCAGGCAGAGCACGGTGGCGTCGTCCTGGAGATGATCTCGGTAGGCGCGCCTCACAGCCCTGGTCGCCGCCCGCACCACCTCCCTGGGGTGCAGTGCCTCGGTGTTGCGGAGCAGCGCGGGGAGGTCGACGGCTTCGGCGTCGCGTTCGAACATGCCGTCGGTGAGCAGCATCAGCCTGTCCCCGGGACGCAGGTTCAGCCGTTGCACCCGGTAGGGATGCGGTTTCACGCCGAAGAGCAGGTCCACCTCCAGGTCGAGCTCCTCCACCACGCCCGCGCGCAGCAGCAGTGGTACTGGGTGGCCGGCGTTGACCAGTTCGACCGCGCCGTCGCGCAGGTCCACGCGCACCAGCAGACCGGTCGCCAGTGATCCCAGGCGGTGGTCGAGCAGGGCGAGGTTGGCCTGCTGCGCTTGCTCCACCAGGCCGTCGCCGGCCCGGCGGGACCTGCGCAGCGCACCGACCAGCAGAGTCGCCGTCATCGCCGAGCCCACGTCGTGACCGACGGCGTCGGTCATCGACAGGTGCAGGACGTCGCGGTCCAGGGCGTAGTCGTAGGTGTCGCCACCGATGTCGTGCGCCGGCACCAGGGCGCCGGCCACGGTGAACTGGGCCGCCTCGCAGCAGGACGCCGTCGGCAGCAACTGGTGCTGGATCTCCGCCGCGAGGCTCATCGTCGTCGTGCGCCTGCCGGAGTGGTAGAGATCGGTGAAGCGGCGGTCGGTGACGATGACGTAGGCCAGTGCGTGCGCGGCCTCCGCCAGCTGCGCCAGCACCTCGTCGTCGAGCGAGGGCACGGTCACCTCCAGCACCCCGACGCAGTCGCCGCGATTGGTCACCGGCAGCACCACCCGGACCCCGTCGCCGTCCTGCCCCTGCCACGGCCGCTGGGTGCGCAACACCTCCTCGTAGACGCTGTCGCGCAGTTCAACGCTCTCCGCGCCGCCCCCGCCGAGCTCCCACGTGGTCGAAGCCAGCCGCACCAGCCGCTCGTCACCGACGTCGATCAACAGGAACGACACGTCGACGGCCTCGAACCGCTTCGCCAGATCCCGCGCGACGACCTCGACCGACTCCACCGGCGGTGCGCTCTCGGCCGCCGCCAGCACATCACCCGGTCGCAACACAGCGCCGTCCACGGCAACCTCCGAGCAGTTGGGACCAGCCTAACCGCATCACCCGCACAGGTTGGACACGACGAGGCCACCATCGACTCGCGGATCCGCGAACGGCCGAGCCTCGACGACACTCCTCGCGCAACCAGCCGACAGTCCACAAGGGCCGGTCGGGGCGCGGCCGAGGGCCCTCCGATTGATTTCAGAATCAAAACTAGATTTTGAGACAACGGTAGACGGTCGCCCGGGAGACACCGATCTCCTCGGCTATCTCCGGCACCGGACGGCCGGCCGCGTACATCTCGCGGACCTGCTGCGACTGCGGTTCCGTCAACGCCGGGCGCCGGCCGCCGTTGCGCCCTCGTGGACGTCCGCGGGGGCGCGGGCTCTCGGCTGTCTCCGCAGACGCAGACCCGGAAGGCCCCAGCAGAGCCCTTGCACCGTCGAGGATGAGGCCCTTGATCCGCTCGGGGGGCACGTCGAGGAAGAGCACGACCGGATCACCCAGCCCGGCGACCACCTGCGCTGCCCGGACCCGCGCCTCCAGGCTGCGCCGCGGCCCGCAGACCAGGTCGTTGGCGAGGGCGATGGCCGCGCGGAACCGGTCCGCCACCGGCGCCTGCACCAGCAACGTCATGTCCCTGACCAGCATCAGCAGTGTTTCCCGGTGACGGAGGTAGACGTCGACGTAGCCCTCGATGGCACGCCAGCGCACCGCTTCCGGATCACCGGCGGACTCGGCGTCGCCGAGCGCTGCCTCCAGTTCGTCCAGCAACGGCAGCGTGAGATGGCGGAGGAGCTCGTCCTTCGACGCGAAGTGGTAGTAGAGCGCCGCTTTGGTGATGCCGATCTGGTCCGCGATGGCCTGCATCGACGTGGCGCGGTAGCCGCGTTCCGCGAACAGCGCACGTGCGGCCAGCAGGATCCGTTCCGGCGTCGTGCTCATCCCGCTCCTCGAAATCCTCGGCGACATCTACTTACCGATGGTCAAAATTGTGCTTAGGATGCTGACCACGGGTCAGTCTGCTGGGGAGCGGAGTCATGGACAAGCGGATCAAGGTCACCTTCGAGTCGTCCGGCACCACGTGCGCGGGATACCTCCACCTCCCGGCCGCCCCGGCGGGCAGGCTGCCCTGCGTCGTGCTGTGCCACGGGTTCAGCGGGACGATGGACCGGCTGTTCCCGCACGCCGAGCGGTTCGCCGCCGAGGGGATGGCCGCGCTGGTGTTCGACTACCGGGGCTTCGGCGAGAGCGCGGGTGAACCGCGGCAGGTCGTCGACGTCGACGGCCAGCAGGAGGACCTGCGGGCGGCGATCGCGTTCGCGCGTCACCAGGACCAGGTCGACAGCGGCGCCGTCGTGCTGTGGGGCAACTCGCTCGGCGGCGCTCACGCCATCTCCGTCGCCGCGGGCGACTCCGGCATCGCCGCGGTCGTGGCGCAGATCCCGTTCAACGGGTTCCCCAGGCGCGTCGAGGGACGGTCGACGTGGCAGACCCTGCGGCTGCTGGGAGCCATCTGCTGGGACGCGCTGCGCGGCAAGCTCGGCCTGCGGCCCTACTACATCCCCATGGTCGGCCGGCCCGGCGAGCTCGCGGTCGCGGCCACGCCCGAGGCGGAGCAGCACGTCCAGGCGCTCACCAGTGGTGAGGCAACTTCCCTGTGGCGCAACAGCGTCGCGCCGCGGGCGTTGCTCGGCATGATGCGCTACCACCCGGACGAGGCCGCCTCCCGGCTGACCATGCCGCTGCTGGTCTGCGTCGCGGCCGACGACCGCGAGACACCCGTCGAGACGACCCGGAAGCTCGCCGAACGTGCTCCGCGCGGAGAGCTGCGCAGCTATCCGGGCTCGCACTTCACCTTCTACACCGACCCGGCCGCGCGCGAACGCGCCCTCACCGACCAGATCGGCTTCTTCCGGCGCTGCCTTCAGGACGGCCGAAGCCACTACGGGTGATCTGGATCATCACCTGTCACATCGGACCGTGCCGCCTCGTCCAGTTCTGCGTAGCACTCCCGGAACCGAGGAAGATCATGATCGCAGTTGACGAGACGGCGCCCGGACGACCTGCCCGCAGGCGGCGGTGGCCGCGGTGGGTGGCAGGCACTATCGCGGTGGCGGTGGCGGCGCTGCTGTTCATCGCGTACGCGTGGCAACCGTCCGCTGTGGACGGATACCGTTCGCCTTACCTGAGCAGCGTTCAGTCCCTGTACGCCGACACTCCTGTGGCGCGCTTCCACTACACCAGAACCGGACAGGGCTCACCGGTGGTGCTGATCGCGGGCGGAGCCCAGTGGCAGCACTCCTACCGCGACACCATCCCGGCCCTGGCCGAGCACCACACGGTCTACGCCGTCGATCTGCCGAGCCAGGGCTACACGGAGGCGGCGGAGGACTTCTCGTACGAGATCCCCGCCATGGCGGACGCCATCGGCACGTTCCTGGACGCCGTGGGTCTGCGGAAGGCGTCGCTGGTCGGGCATTCGTGGGGTGGCGCGTGGAGCCTGTCCTTCGCGGAGCGTCATCCCGAACGGGTCGACAGGCTCGTGCTGATGGACTCGCCCGGTCTGGACGAGGAACCGGCGGCGCAGACGGCGTTGTTCGGCGTGCCGGTGGTGGGCGAGGCCGCGGTGAAGCTGATGCGGCGCGCGGACTTCGAGAAGAGTCTGCGTTCGGCCTTCTCCCACCAGGAGCGCGTGACGCCGGAGGTGGTCGACGAGACGTGGGCCTGGCTGTCCGCACCACAGCGGCGAAGCGCCTTCGTCGAGCTCGTCCGCAGCCAGGACTACGGCCCCCTCGACCGGGGACTGGAGCGGATCACCGCCGCCACGCTCGTGATCTGGGGACAGGACGACCAGTGGCTGCCCGTGTCCTACGCCCACGAGTACGGCCGGCGCATCCCCGGCGCGCAGGTGCAGGTGGTTCCGGGCGCCGGGCACAACGTGCACGAGGACGATCCGGCCCGGGTGAACCGCCTGCTCGTCGGCTTCCTCGCCGGCTGACCCCGGTGCGGAGTCATCGGCGGCCGAGCCGCAGGGCGCGGCAGGAGGCAGCGCTCGCCCTACGCGTCCTGCTCGCCGGTCAGGTACCGCTGGATCGTCGGGCCCAGCCACGCGACCACCGCGGCCCGGTCCAGCGCCACGACCGGCGGCAGGCACAGCACGTACCTGGTCAGCGCGAATCCCAGTGCCTGCGTGGCGACCAGCCCGGCCCGCAGCGGGGCCTCGGCGCGGTCCGCGACCAGCGCCGCGACCACGGGCCCGAGCTGAGCCGCGAAGAGCTGGCGCATGCGCTCGGCCGCGGCCTGGTTGGTGACCCCCGCCCGCAGCAGCGCCATGAGCGTGTCGTCGTGCTCCCAGCGGTCCACGAGGTGAGCGGTCAGCCGGGTCCCGACCTCCTCGCGCGGCACGCCGGTCAGGTCCGGCAGCCGCAGGTCGAACTCCGCGGCGGCCGCGAACAGCTTCTCCTTGTTGCCGTAATAGCGCATGACCATCGACGGGTCGATGTGCGCGTCGGCGGCGATCGCCCGGATCGTGGCGCGCTCGTAGCCGTCCGCCGCGAAGCGCTCCCTTGCGGCCGTGAGGATCGCCGCCCTGGTCGCGTCCGAGCGGCGCGCCTTGCCGGTGTCCGTACTGCCCGTCTCCGTCATGTCAACAACTGTAGGCCAACACCTGTTGACATGTCGAGGCCGACGGCCCTAACGTTGCCAACGAGCGTTGGCAAACAACTGTTGACCAGAAGGAGACGGACATGTCCGAGGTGATCGTGGTCGGTGCCGGCCCCACGGGACTGCTGCTGGCGGGCGACCTGGCCGAGGCCGGTGTCGCGGTGACGGTGCTGGAGAAGCGGGACGGCAGGGTGTCGAACCTGTCGCGGGCGTTCGCCGTGCACGCCCGCACGCTGGAGTTGCTCGACGCCCGAGGGCTGGTCGACCAGCTGGACCGCACCGGCGCCGGGCGCGTCACCGACATCCGGCTGTTCGACCGGGTGCACGTGGACCTCGGCACCCTGCCGAGCCGGTTCCCGTACATGCTGGTGACGCCGCAGTACAACGTGGAGCGCGCGCTGCTGGCCCGCGCGGTCGAGGCCGGGGTGGAGATCGTGCACGACGCGGCGGTGACCGCGGTGCGCCAGGACGCCACCGGCGCCGAGGTCGACACGACCAAGGGCACGTACCGCGCCCGCTACGTGGTCGGCACCGACGGCTTCCACAGCGCGGTCCGCCACGCGCTCGGCCTGCCGTTCCCGGGCAAGTCGGTCCTGAAGTCGATCATGCTGGCGGACGTGCGGCTGCGCGAGACACCGCCGGACACGCTGACCGTCAACGGGTCCGGCTCGGAGTTCACGTTCATCGCCCCGTTCGGTGACGGCTGGTGGCGGGTCTTCGCGTGGGACCGGCGCACCGACGTCACCGACGACACCCCGCTGGAGCTGGACGAGGTGCGCGCGATCACGAAGCGGGCGCTGGGCACCGACTTCGGCATGCACGACGCCCGCTGGCTGTCCCGCTTCCACAGCGACGAACGGCAGGCGCCGCGCTACCGCGTGGACCGCGTGTTCCTGGCGGGCGACGCCGCGCACGTCCACTCCCCCGCGGGCGGCATGGGCATGAACACGGGCCTGCAGGACGCGGCGAACCTGAGCTGGAAGCTGGCGGCGGTGCTCCACGGCGCCCCGGACGCGCTGCTCGACACCTACCAGGCCGAACGCCACCCGGTCGGCGAGGAGGTCCTGCGGATCAGCGGCACGATGATCCGCCTGGCGATGGCGCGCTCCCGCTTCGCGCGTGTGCTGCGCGGCCTGGCCGGCGGCACCGCGCTGCGCGTCCCGGCGATCCACCGCAGGCTCACGGGAAGGTTGTCCGCACTGGGTTTCCGCTACCCCGCCCCCGCCGGCGAGCACCGGCTGACCGGCACCCGGATGCCCGACGCGGCTCTCGCCGACGGCACCCGGCTGTACGAGGCACTGCGCGGTGGCCGTTTCGTGCTGGTGGGTTCGGGCGACGTCACCGGCTGGGAGGAGCGCGTGCGGGTCGCCGCCCCCGCGGAACCGGGCGCCGAAACGGTTCTCGTCCGCCCCGACGGCTACGTGGCGAAGGTCTTCACCGGCACGCCGGACGCGGCCACCCTGCGGAACGCGCTCTCGGCACTGGCGGGCGAGTCGGTCACCGCGTAGCGCCGTCCGAACTCCTTGCACCGCTCGGAGGACTTCTCCCGGAAACCCGCCCGTCACATCTTGACGTGATCGATGTTATCGCTCACAGTCCATATGTTCCGATCAATCGTCCAACCTCTAACCCGAGCAAGCCTTGCAAGTGTTAGCGATAACACGAGTTGATGCGCCTCGTGCCAAGTGGTTTCCCGTGACGAAGGGACAGATGCAATGCCGGTGGGATCTGCACGCAACACGAGGTGGCGGCCAGGGGTGGCCGCCGCGGCCGTCCTGGCGTTCGTCGGCGGACTGCTCACGGTGGCCTCCCCGGTGGCGACGGCCGCCACGGTCGACACCACCGCCTGGTACGTACTGCTGAACCGCGCCAGCGGTAAAGCCCTCGACGTCAACGGCGCGTCGACCGCCGACGGCGCGGGCATCGTCCAGTGGGCCCGCACCAACGCCACCAACCAGCAGTTCCAGTTCGTGGACTCCGGCGGCGGCTACTACCGGCTGCGCGCGCGGCACTCCGGCAAGGTGCTCGACGTCTTCAACTGGTCGGCGGCGGACGGTGCCGCGGTCGTGCAGTGGCCCGACGTCAACGGCGCCAACCAGCAGTTCCGGCTGGCCGACTCCGACGGCGGCCACGTCCGGCTGGTCAACCGCAACAGCGGCAAGGCGGTCGAGGTGCAGGGTGCCGCGACGGCCGACGGTGCTCGCGTCGTGCAGTACACCGACTGGAACGGCGGCAACCAGCAGTGGCAGCTCGTCCGGGTCGGCGGGGGCGGCACGTGCACGCTGCCGTCGACGTACCGCTGGACGTCGACCGGCCCGCTGGCCAACCCGAAATCGGGATGGGTCTCGCTCAAGGACTTCACCACCGTCGTGCACAACGGCAAGCACATCGTCTACGGCACGACGAGCGACAGCAGGTCGAGCTGGGGATCGATGAGCTTCAGCCCCTTCACGAACTGGTCCGACATGGCCACCGCCGGCCAGAACACGCTGTCCGTCGGCGCCGTCGCGCCGACGCTGTTCTACTTCGCCCCGAAGAACATCTGGGTGCTCGCCTACCAGTGGGGCGGGCCGACCTTCTCCTACCGCACCTCGAGCGACCCCACCAACCCGAACGGCTGGTCCGCGCCGCAGACGCTGTTCACGGGCACCCTCCCCGTGGGGGCTCCCCTCGACCAGACCATCATCGGCGACGACACGAACATGTACCTGTTCTTCGCCGACGACCTCGGCAAGATCTACCGGGCCAGCATGCCCATCGGGAACTTCCCCGGCAGCTTCGGCTCGGCCTTCACGACGGTCATGACCGACACGAAGGAGAACCTGTTCGAGGCGGTCGAGGTCTACAAGGTCCAGGGCCAGAACCAGTACCTCATGATCGTGGAGGCGATGGGATCCGGCGGGCGCTACTTCCGCTCGTTCACGTCCAGCAGCCTGAACGGCTCGTGGACGCCGCAGGCCGCCACCGAGAGCAATCCGTTCGCCGGCAAGGCCAACAGCGGTGCCACCTGGACCAACGACATCAGCCACGGCGACCTGGTCCGCGCCAACCCCGACCAGACCAAGACCATCGACCCCTGCAACCTGCAGTTCCTCTACCAGGGACGCGACCCCGGCTCCGACGGCACGCCGTACGGCCTCCTGCCCTACCGGCCGGGAGTGCTCACGCTCCAGCGCTAGCGACACGACACGAAGCGGGGGGGGGGGGGGGGGGGGGGGGCCCCCGCCCCCCCCCGGGGGGGCCGCCGGGGGCGGCGCCCCCCACACCGACCCCCCGCGGGGCGGTCCTCCCGCCCCCCCCCGCCCCCCGCCCCCCTGGGGGGGGGGGGGGGGGGGGGCCCCCCCCCCCCCCCCCGCTTCTGCGTCCAACCGCTTTTCACAGCATCCAGAATTCTCAAAATATCGACATTAGCACGGTCCGTGACCGCGCGTGACGATACGTATCCGAAACATTTTCCAAAAATACGTCGTCTTTCACGGCTGTTTTCGAGACGACCCAGTCCAAACCCACCCGTTCGAGTGGTTGACCTCCCGCAGCCGTGGACAGAGCGTCACAGTAGAGCGCATGAAGGCGTCTTATCGGGGGCACTCCAAGGAGGTGCTCCATTTGGCGGTCCCACGGTGTGATGATGATTTGGCAGCGTACGAACCGCTGAGCGGCCTAACCGCCCGTTTCTGCAGCACTGACACAAAACTTGCGACGAAATTGCTCTGGGGGTCGACTTGTACTGCGAGGGAACATGCACGAAGTCCAGCTCCAGCCATTGTTGGAAAGACACTCCAGACGCCATCTGATTCCGGGCGCGCAACTCGCCGTTCACCGCGACGGAATTACGCGTTCAGTCGAGTTCGGCGTCCAGCACACCGGCGGGCCGCCGATGACGCGGGCCGCGCGCGTGCCGGTGGGGTCGGTCAGCAAGACCTTCACCGCGGCGCTGGCGATGATCCTCGTGTCGGACGGGGATCTTGATCTCGACGAGCCTCTCGCCGAGTACCTGCCCGCCGCCGCGAGCCTGAGCGAACGGCTCACCGTGCGGCACCTGCTGAGCCACACCGGTGGTCTGCCGTCCGATTCGGACGAGGTGACGGCGTCGACGCTGAGCAAGCACGTGGCCGAGTGCCTGCGCCGCGCCGACCCGTTGCACGAGCCCGGTGACGGGTTCTCCTACTCGAACATCGGCTACAGCGCCGCCGGGCACCTGATCGAGGTCGTCACGGGTATGAGCTGGTGGGAGGCCATGTCGTCGGTGCTGCTGCGGCCTCTGGGCGTGGAGGCGCACTTCGTGGTGGCGCCGGACGGGCCGTACGACGCGGTGCCGGGCCACGCGGTCAACCCCGACCGGCACCGGGTCGTGCCGGTGCACCAGTCGCTCACGCTCGTGGACGCGCCCGCCGGCGCCGTCGCGGCGAGTGCGATCGACCTGGTGCGGCTCGGCCGGATGCTCGCCGGCGAGGGACCGACGCTCGTGGACGACGCCCAGCTGCGCGAGATGCGGACCCCCGTGGACGGTGCGGAGCCGTTCGGGATGGCCGACGCCTGGGGCCTCGGCGTGGCGTTGTTCGAGGGCGGGTGGTTCGGGCACGACGGCACGGGAGACGGCACCTCCTGCCACCTGCGCGTCCATCCGGAAAGCGGCGCCGTGGTCGCGCTCACGACCAATGGCAGCACCGGGTTCGCGATGTGGCACGAATTGGCGCGCGCGCTCGGCGTCGGTGACTACGACGGTTGTCGCGAGCTGGGAGAACGGGTGTCGGCGACGCCTCCGGGCTGCGTGGGACGTTTCTACAACGGCGACACGGAGTATTCAGTGTCTCAGGGCGAGAATGCGCCGCTGCGACTCGTCGTGGACGGCGAGCCGTTCGCCGAGTTGACGCTCTACGACGGACTGCGCTTCCGAATGCGCGACGTCGACACCGGTGACACTTCGCAAGCCGGACGCTTTCTGCGCGGTTCCCCCGGCCGCGACATCGGCTGGCTGCAGGTGGGCGGCAGGCTCGCCCGCCGCGTCGCCTGACCATTCCCACACCCTTCCGACTGATCCTCCGGAAAGGCCCCTCCTCTCATGTTCCTCACGGCCCTGTTCCGCGCCAGAGTGGCGTCGTCCCCGCACACCCCCGCGGTCATAGCGCCGTCGGGCACGCTCACGTACGCGGAGCTGGACGCCCGCGCCAACCGGCTGGCGTGGTGGTTGCGCGAACGGGGGGCCGGCCCCGAACGGATCGTGGCGCTGCGGATGCCGAGGTCGGCCGACATCGTCGTGGCGCAGCTCGCCGTGCTGAAGGCAGGAGCCGCCTACCTGCCCGTCGACCCCGCCTACCCCGCCGAGCGGATCGACTTCATGCTGCGCGACGCGGCGCCGCTGCTGACGCTCGACTCCGCGGTGGACACGAGCGGCATGCGGGACACGGATCCGGAGGTCGAGGTCGACCTGGCGCACCCGGCGTACGTGATCTACACGTCCGGTTCGACCGGGCGGCCGAAGGGCGTGGTCGTCACGCACGCCGGGCTGGCGGGCTTCGCGCGCGCCGAGATCGAGCACTTCCAGGTGCGGCCGGGCGACCGGGTGCTGCAGTTCTCCTCCCCCAGCTTCGACGCCTCGGTGCTGGAGCTGTGCATGGCGCTGCCGTCCGGCGCCGCGCTGGTCGTGCCTCCGGAAGGCCCGCTGCTGGGCGAGCAGCTCGCGGACGTGCTGCGGGACAACAGGATCACGCACGCGTTGATCCCGCCCGTGGCCATGGCGACCGTGCCGGACGTGCCGTTGCCCGACTTCCGCACGCTGATCGTCGGTGGTGACGCCTGCACGCCCGAACTGGTCGAGCGCTGGGCGCCGGACCGCCGGATGATCAACGCCTACGGGCCGACCGAGTCCACGGTCGTGTCGACGTGGAGCGAGCCGCTCACCCCCGGTGGCAGCCCGCCGATCGGTACGCCGATCCCCGGCACGCTCGCGCACGTGCTGGACGACGACCTGCGGCCGGCGGCCGAGGGAGAGCTGTACGTCACCGGCGCGGGCCTCGCCCGCGGGTACCTCGACCGGCCGGGCCTCACCGCGCAGCGGTTCGTCGCCAACCCGTTCGGGCCGGGACGCCTGTACCGCACCGGTGACGTCGTGCGCCGGCGCGACGGCGTGCTGGAGTTCGTCGGGCGCGCCGACCACCAGGTGAAGATCCGCGGGTTCCGCATCGAGCCCGGTGAGATCGAGGCGGTGCTGCGCGACCACGCCGGTGTGCGCGAGGCGGTCGTCGTCGCGCGCTCCGACCAGGGGCTCAAGCGCCTCGTCGCCTACGTCACCGGCGAGGCCGACCGGGCCGAACTGCGCGCGCTCGTGGCCGCCAGGTTGCCCGAGCACATGGTGCCGTCGGCGTTCGTCGTCCTGGACGCGTTCCCCCTGAGCCCGAACGGCAAGCTCGACCGGGCGGCGTTGCCCGAGCCGTCCGGGCAGGTGGAGACACAGGGGGCCACGGCCCTCCGCACTCCCGCCGAACACCGGGTCGCGCAGGTGTGGGCCGAGGTGCTCGGGGTCGGCGCGGTCGGCCCCGAGGACGACTTCTTCCAGCTCGGCGGCGACTCGGTGCTGGCCATGCGCACGCTCGCGTCGCTGGGCGGCGGACTGCCGTTGCGCACGCTGTTCGAGCACCGCACGGTCGCGGCACTGGCCGCGGTGCTGCCCGACGACAGACCCGTCGAGATCCAGCCCACCCACGACGGGCGTCCGGTGCCGCTGTCCCGCACTCAGAAGCGGCTCCAGGGCGCGGAAGGACCGGACAGCAACACCGCCGCCGGCGTGCGGTTGACCGGCGAGCTCGACACCACCCGGCTCCAGCACGCGCTGGACCTGCTCGTCGCCCGGCACGACGCGCTGCGCACCAACGTCCACGACGACGTCCAGGTGATCAGTCCACACGGGACGGTGCGGCTGGAGCTCGTCGCGGACCTGGAGGCCGAGCTGGCGAAGCCGTTCGACCTGCGCACCGGACCGCTGACGCGGGCGCTGCTCACCCGCGACCAGGTGCTCGTGCTGTGCCAGCACCACATCATCACCGACGGCCGTTCGGTCGCCGTGCTGCTCGACGAGCTGGCCAGGCTCTACGCGGGCGAACAGCTGCCGCGGCCGCTCCTGCAGTACCCGGACTTCGCGCTGTGGCAACAGGAACAGCCGGTGCCGAGCGTGGACTACTGGCGGCACAAGCTCGACGGTCTCGAACCGCTCGACCTGCGCACCGACAGGGTGCGGCCGCCACTGCGCTCGACGGCGGGCGCCGTGCTGCGGCGCCCGCTGGGCGCGTCGCTCGTGCAGCGGCTGACCACGCTGGGCCGGGCACACGACGCGACGCTGTTCATGACGCTCACCGCACTGGTGAAGGTGGTCATGGCCCGGCACAGCGGCCAGCGCGACATCGCGGTCGGCACGGTGAACGCCGGACGGGACCGCGCGGAGCTGGACGGCGTCACGGGCTTCTTCGTCAACACGCTCGTGCTGCGCACGTGGCTCGACCCCGGGCAGCCGTTCACCGCCTACCTCGACCAGGTGCGCGACACCGTGCTGGAGGCTTTCGCCCACGACGACGTGCCGTTCGACCAGCTCGTGGAACAGCTGCGGCCCGACCGCGACCCGAGCCGGACACCGCTCGTGCAGGCCGTCGTCGCGCTTCAGCAACCGCTGTTCACGCGCACCGGTTTCGGCGAGCTGGCAGCCGAGGAGGCAGAGCTGCCGCGGCCTGCCGCGCGGTTCGACCTCGTCGCGGAGTTCTGGCCACGCGGCGACGACCTCACGCTCGCGCTGGAGTACAACACCGACCTGTTCGACGCGAGCACGATCGAGCGCGTGGCCGACGACCTCGTCGCGCTGTGCGAGGCCGTCACCGCGAATCCCGACCGGGACCTCGTCGAGTTCGCGGGCGAGGCGGAGGACGTCGCACGCGTGCGCGGGTTCCGCGCCGACCCGGCGGTGGTCGAGGAGGTCCTGCGCCGGACGGTCGACGACGCGCACGTGGTGGTCCACGACGGACGGCTCGTCGGCTACGTCACGCAGGCGGACCCCGCCGAGCTCAAAGGTGTCCTGAGCCAGGTGCTGCCGGACTACCTCATCCCGTCGGCGTGGGTGGTGCTCGACGAGATCGACCGCGAGAACCTGCCGGAACCGCCGGCACCGCGGGTCGAGCGCGCCCGGTTCGTCGCACCGCGCACACCGGTCGAGGCCGTGCTCGCCTCGGTGTTCGCCGAGGTGCTGGGCGTCGGCCAGGTCGGGGTGCGCGACGGGTTCCTGGAGCTGGGCGGCGACTCGATCCTCGCGATCAGCGTCGTCACCAAGGCACGGGCCGCCGGTCTGCACCTGACCGCGCGCGACGTCTTCGCCCACCAGACGATCGCCGAGCTGGCTCCCCGCGTGCGGTCCACCGGCGGGACGAGCGCGGAGCAGGGCACGGTCACCGGGGACGTGCCGCTCACGCCGATCCAGCGCTGGTACTTCGAGCACCACGACGGGCTCGGGCGGTTCCACCAGTCCGTGGTGCTGGACTTCGCCGAGGACGTCGACGACGAACGGCTCGCCGGCGCCGTCAGCACCGTGGTGGCGCACCACGACGCCCTGCGGACGCGGTACGCGTTCGACGGCGGCTGGCGCCAGCGCATCGAGCCGTCCGGGCACTCGCTGCTGGAGACCGAGGTCCTGGCACCGCGCCAGGTCCGGTTGTCCGCGCACCACCTCGTCGTGGACGGCATCTCGTGGCGGATCATCGCCGAGGACCTGCGCGCCGCCTACCGCGGCGAACCGCTGCCGCCGAAGACGACCTCGTTGCGCGAGTGGGCACACCGGCTCGCCGGCCACGCCCGAGCGGGCGGGTTCGACGACGAACGAGCGCGGTGGGAACAGCTCACCGGTGGCAGCTCCAAGACGGGCACCACCGCCTCCCAGCGCGGCGTCACGGTCCGGCTGTCCGAAAAGGACACCCAGCGCGTCCTGCGCGAGGTGCCGCCCGTGTACCGCACACAGGTCAACGACGTCCTGCTGGCCGCGCTCGGGTGCGTGCTGAGCGGCTGGACAGGTTCGCCGCGGGTGCTCGTCGCGCTGGAGGGCCACGGCCGCGAGGAGCTGTTCGACGGCGTCGACCTGTCCCGCACGGTCGGCTGGTTCACCACGATGTTCCCGGTCGCCCTCGACGTGCCGGAAGCGGGCTGGGGCGAGACGCTCAAGGCGGTCAAGGAACAGCTGCGGGCGGTTCCCCGGCGCGGCATCGGCTACGGAGCCCTGCGGTACCTCACCGACGAGGGCCTGCCGGACCTCACGCCGGAGGTCGGGTTCAACCACCTCGGCCGGTTCGACGACGACCAGCGCGGCATGGACCTCGACGCCGCCCCGGACGCGCCGCGCCCGCACGCCGTCGACGTGGTCAGCCGCGTCGAGGACGGCCGGCTCGAGGTGACCTGGTTCTACAGCACCGAACTGCACGACGAGGCGACGATCACGCGGCTGGCGGACGAGATGCTGGTGGCGTTGCGGGACATCGCGCACCACTGCGCGCAGCCGGACGCCGGCGGCCGCACGCCCTCGGACTTCCCGCTCGCGCGGCTGGACCAGGCCGCCTGCGACCGGATCGCGCTGCCGCACGTCGAGGACGTCTACCCGCTCACGCCGATGCAGGCGGGCATGGTGTTCCACTCCCTCGACGGCGTGTACCTGCAGCAGACCAGCTTCGTCGTGACCGCGGAGCCGGACGTGCTGGCGGCCGCGTGGCAACGGGTCGTGGACCGCACGCCGGTGCTGCGCAGCAGCGTGGTCTGGGAGGGCGTGCCGGAACCGGTGCAGGTCGTGCACGCGCAGGCGCCGGTGCCGATCCGCCATCTGAACTGGACCCGAGGGGATCGCGAGGAACTGCTCCAGGCGTTGCTGGAGGCCGACCGCGCGGAAGGCATGGACCTCGCGACCGCGCCTTTGATGCGGCTCACCCTGGGCCGTCTGCCGCAGGGCGAGGTGCAGGTGTTGTGGACGTTCCACCACGTGCTGCTCGACGGCTGGAGCGTCTTCCAGGTGCTGACCGACGTTCTGGGAGAACCGGCGGAGCGGCCGCCGTTCCGCGACTACGTCGAGTGGCTGCACCGCCAGGACGACGAGGCTGCCGAGCGCCACTGGCGCGAGGTGCTCGGCGACTTCACCGAGCCGACGCCGCTGCCGTTCGACCGCACGCCGTCCGGGCAGCACGACTCCAGCACCACGGCGAACCTGCGGATCTCGTTGTCCGCGCAGGAGTCCGCCGCCCTGTACGCGTTCGCCCGCGAGCAGCGGCTGACGCCGGGAACGGTCGTGCAGGGCGCGTGGGCCGTGCTGCTCGCCCGCCACGGCGGACGCGACGACGTGTGCTTCGGCGCCACCGTGTCCGGCAGGCCCGCCGATCTGCCCGGCGTCGACGACATCACCGGGATCTTCATCAACACCCTGCCGGTGCGCGTGGCCGTGGACGACCGGTCGCCCGTCGCGGCGTGGCTGCGCGGCCTGCAGGAGGCGCAGGTCGAGGCGCGGCGGTTCGAGCACGTGCCGCTGACCGGCCTGCGGGCCTGGAGCGGCGTCGAGGGCGGGGTGAACCTGTTCGACAGCGTGCTGGTGTTCGAGAACTACCCGGCGCAGGGACTGCCGCTGCGCGACCTGCGCGCCGTGGAGACGACGAACTTCCCGCTCAGCGCCACGGTCTATCCGGACACCGAGCT
The DNA here is from genome assembly GCF_026242055.1 of Lentzea sp. NEAU-D7. GTDB lineage: Bacteria > Actinomycetota > Actinomycetes > Mycobacteriales > Pseudonocardiaceae > Lentzea. The sequence goes on from NZ_JAPJDL010000001.1 coordinate 21,631, forward strand.
GACCGTGCTGCTCGGGTACGACCCCGCGGCGTTCGACGAGGCCACGGCGCGCAGGCTCGGCGACCACCTGCGGGTGCTGCTCACCGGCATCGCCGAGGACGCCGACCGGCCGGTCGGCGCGCTGCCGCTGCTCACGGCGGAGGAACGGCACCGGGTGCTGGGCGAGTGGAACGACACCGCGCATGAGGTGCCGGACCTCACCCTGCTGGACCTGCTGGCCCCCCACGGCGGAGAGGCCGTGCGGTTCGAGGGCGAGGCGATCACCGCCGCGGAGCTGGAACGGCGAGCGAACCGCCTGGCGCACCGGCTGATCGCCGAGGGCGCCGGTCCGGAACGCGTGGTCGCCGTGTCGCTGCCGCGGTCGATCGACCTGGTCGTGACGCTGCTGGCCGTGCTCAAGGCGGGTGCGGCCTACCTCCCGATCGACACCGAGCTGCCCGCCGACCGCGTCGCGTTCATGGTCGGCGACGCCGGCCCGGTGCTCGTGGTCGACTCCCCGCTCGACGCCTCCGGCCACCCGTCCACGGCTCCCGAGGTCGACCTGAGCCCGGACCACCCGGCCTACGTGATCTACACGTCCGGCTCGACGGGCAGGCCCAAGGCCGTGGTCGTGCCGCACCGGGGCGTCGTCAACCGTCTGTTGTGGACACAGCACGAGTACGGGCTCACACCGGACGACCGGGTGCTGCAGAAGACACCGGCGAGCTTCGACGTCTCGGTCTGGGAGTTCTTCTGGCCGCTGATCGCCGGCGCCACGCTGGTCGTGGCCAAGCCGGAGGGCCACCGCGACCCGGCGTACCTGGCCGACCTCGTCCAGCGCGAGTCGATCACGACCGCGCACTTCGTGCCGTCGATGCTGCGAGCGTTCCTGCGCGAGCCGGCCGCCAAGGGCTGCACCGGGTTGCGGCGGGTGCTGTGCAGCGGCGAGGCACTGCCGCCGGACCTGGTGCGGGCCTGGTACGAGACGGTCGACGTGCCGCTGCACAACCTGTACGGGCCGACCGAGGCGTCCGTGGACGTCACGAGCTGGGCGACCTCTCCAGGCGCGGACGTCGTGCCGATCGGCAAGCCGGTGTGGAACACCGCGTTGCGCGTGCTCGACGCCGAACTGCGACCGGTGCCGCCGGGTGTGCCGGGTGAGCTGTACCTGGCGGGCGTCCAGCTGGCCCGCGGCTACCTGAACCGGCCGGGACTCACGGCCGGGAGGTTCGTCGCCGATCCGTTCGGTCCGGCGGGCACGCGCATGTACCGCACCGGCGACCTCGCCCGGTGGCGACCCGACGGCGCGGTGGAGTACCTGGGACGCACCGACCACCAGGTGAAGATCCGCGGGCTGCGCGTGGAGCTCGGCGAGATCGAGGCCGTGCTGGGCGACGCCGTCGTGGTCGTGCGGGACGAACGGCTCGTCGCCTACGTCAGGACGCCGGACGTGGACGCGTTGCGCAGGACCGCGGAAGCCGCGCTGCCGGACTACATGGTGCCGTCCGCGATCATCCGGCTCGACGAGTTCCCGTTGAGCCCCAACGGCAAGCTCGACCGGCGCGCCCTGCCCGATCCCGACTGGACGCCGGTCGAGCACGTCCCGCCGCGCACGCAGGCCGAGGAGGCCGTCGCCGCGATCTGGGCCCAGGTGCTCGGCGTCGGCCGGGTCGGCGCCGAGGACGACTTCTTCGCGCTGGGTGGCGACTCCATCCGCGGCATGCACGTCACCTCGCTGCTGCGCGACGCGTTCGGCGTCGACCTGAGCCCACGCGACGTGCTGTCCGCACGCACCGTCGCCGCACTCGCCGATCTCGTCGAGGAACTGATCCTGCGCGAGCTCGAACACACCGCTTCCCTCAACGAACTCTGAGGACCACGAGCACAATGACCACCTCCAAGCAGGACCGCGCCTCCGCTCTGCCCGCACACCTGCGGGAGCAGCTGCGCAAGCGCCTCGCGGGCGCCGCGCCGGCCACCCCGGTGATCCCGGCTGTGCCGCGCACGGGACCGTTGCCCACCTCTCCCGCCCAGCACCGGCTGTGGCTGCTCGACCGGTTGCGTCCGGGCGGCAACGACCACAACTCCGGTCGTGCGCTGCGGTTCCGCGGCCCGCTCGACGTGCCGAAGCTCGTGCGGTGCGTGCAGAGCCTGGTGGAGCGGCACGAGGCGTTGCGCACCACCTTCGCCGAACGCGACGGCACCGCCGTGCAGGTCGTCCATCCGGCTGGTGACGTCGACGTGCCCGTTGTCGGCGAGTGCGACCTGACCACGGAGTTCGCGCGGCCCTACGACCTGGAGCACGGGCCGTTGTTCCGGGCGTTGATCGTCCGGTACGGGCCTCAGGACCACGTGCTGCTGCTCGGCGCGCACCACATCGTCACCGACGGCTGGTCGCTCGGCGTGCTGACCGACGAGCTGGCCGCCCTGTACCGCGGTGAGCGGTTGCCGGAGCCCGCGATCCAGTACGCGGACTTCGCGGCATGGCACCGCGAGCAGCGCTGGGACGACGCGCTGGGGCGGTGGAAGGACCGGCTCGCCGGACTGTCACCGCTGGAGCTGCCCACCGACCGGCCCCGTCCGGCCGAGCGCAGCGGTGCCGGTGCGGCACACCGGTTCGTGGTGCCGGCCGCGACCACCGGCAGGCTGGAACAGATCGCGCGGGAGCACGACACGACGTTGTTCGGCACGCTGATGGCGGCCTGCCAGGTGCTGTTCGCCCGCTACAGCGGCCAGTCCGACGTGGTGCTCGGCACGGTCACCTCGGGCCGCACCCGTCCTGAGCTCAACCGGGTCGTGGGGTTCTTCGTCAGCACGGCGGTCGTCCGATCCTCTGTGGACGGCCGGTTCACCGACCTGCTGCGGCAGGACCACGCGCTGCACGACGAGGTGCCGTTCGAGAAGCTCGTGGACGCGACGGGCACGGGCCGGGACGCGAGCCGCAACCCGTTGTTCGACGTGATGGTGCTTTTGCAGAACACCGAGCGGGGTCTGCCCGCGTTCCCCGGGCTCACCGTCGAGGACGTGCCCGTCGAGCGGTGGGCGGCGGACTTCGACCTGACCGTGGAGTTCACGCCGCGCGGTGACGAGCTGGAGTGCGTGCTGGAGTACAGCACCGACCTGTACGACGCGGCGACGGTGCAGCGGCTCGGCGAGCACCTGCTCGTGCTGCTCGGCGGTGTGGCCGACGACCCGGCGCGGCCGGTGCACGCCCTGCCCCTCGTCACGACGGCCGAGCTCGATCAGATGCGGGAGTGGAACTCCACCGCGCTCGACACGCCCGTGACGACGTTCACCGCGATCTTCGAAGAACAGGTCCAGCGCACGCCGCGGGCGACGGCACTGGTCTGCGGTGCGGAGACGCTGACGTACGCCGAGCTCGACGCGCGGGCGAACCGCCTGGCGCACTGGCTGGTCGGCGAGGGCGTGCGGCCCGAGCAGGTGGTCGGGGTCTCGTTGCCCCGCACGGCGGACGCGATCGTGGCGTTGCTCGCGGTCCTGAAGACCGGTGCGGTGTACCTGCCGATCGATCCCGGCCTGCCGCGCGACCGCCGGGAGCACCTGCGCGACGACGCCGGTGCCGTGCGGGTGCTCGACGCGCTGCCGGACACCGGTGATCTGCCGGCGACCGGCCCGGCGGTGCGGATCCTGCCGTCCCAGGCGGCCTACGTCATCTACACCTCCGGCTCGACCGGCACGCCGAAGGGTGTCGTGGTCGAGCACCGCAACCTGGTGAACCTCCTGCACAGCCACGTGGCCGACTTCGCCGGTGCCGAGCGGATGCGGGTCGCGCTCAGCGCGGTGTTCTCGTTCGACACGTCGTGGGAGGGCCCGGTGCTGATGGCCGCCGGGCACGAGCTGCACCTGCTGGGTGACGACGTGCGGCTCGACGCGGACGCCCTGGTCTCCTACGTCGGCCGGCACCGGATCGACTTCCTCGACCTGACGCCGTCCTACCTGCAGCAGCTCGTCCCGGCCGGGCTGCTCGACCACCACCCGCGCGTGCTGATGCTCGGCGGTGAGGCGCTGGGTCAACGGCTCTGGCGCGAACTGGCGGGCACCAACGCCCACAACTTCTACGGCCCCACCGAGTGCACGGTCGACGCGGTGTCGTGCAGGGTCGAGGGCGACCGGCCGGTGATCGGCAGGCCGCTGCGCAACCTGCAGGCGCACGTGCTCGACGCGGACCTGCGTCCCGTGCCGGTCGGGGTGGCCGGAGAGCTGTACCTGGCCGGGGCCCAGGTCGCGCGCGGCTATCTCGGGCAGCCGGGCCTGACCGCGTCGCGGTTCCTCGCGAACCCGTTCGGAGACGGCCGGATGTACCGCACGGGCGACCGGGTGCGGTGGACGGCCGAGGGGCAGCTCGACTACCTGGGCCGGGTCGACGACCAGGTGAAGATCCGCGGTTTCCGCATCGAGCCCGGTGAGGTCGAGGCGGCCCTGCTGCGGCATCCGGACGTCACCGACGCGGTGGTGGTGGCGCGGGACGACCGGCTCGTCGGCTACGTCGTCGGCACGCGCGCCGACCTGCGGCCGTGGCTGAAGAACAGCCTGCCCGACTACATGGTGCCGTCCGCGTTCGTCACGCTCGACCGGGTGCCGTTGACGAGCAACGGGAAGGTGGACCGCAAGGCGCTGCCCGCGCCGGTGCTGGCGCGGGAGCAGTTCCAGGCACCGCGCACGCCGGCCGAGGAGACGCTGGCGGGCATCTGGTCCGAGGTGCTGGGTGTCGAGCGCGTCGGCGTGGACGACAACTTCTTCGGCCTCGGCGGTGACTCGATCCTCGCCATCCAGCTGGTGTCCCGTGCCCGCCGGGCCGGCCTCCAGCTCTCGTCGCGCGACGTGTTCCGCCATCAGACCGTGGCGGAGCTGGCACTCGCGGCGGTACCCGTGGTCGAGGCGGAGATCGCGCACGTCGAGGGTCCCGCGCCGCTCACGCCCATCCAGCGGTGGTTCTTCGAGCACGACGGCGACACCGGTTACGCGATGTCGGTCGCCGTCGACGTGCCGTCCGATGTGGACGTTCAGGGCGCCCTGGACGTCGTGGTGGCGCACCACGAGGCGCTGCGCCTGCGGTTCGTCGACGGGCGGATGGAGCCCGGTGCGCGACGGCCGGTGCTGGAGGTCGCGGACTCCTTCGAGCACCGCGGCTTCGACCTGGCGGACGGGCCGTTGCTGCGCGCGGTGCTGGTCGGATCGCGGCTCTACCTGTCCGCGCACCACCTGGTGATCGACGGTGTGTCGTGGCGGATCCTGCTGGAGGACCTCGCGAAGGCGTGGCGCGGTGAGCCGCTCGACCCGCCGACGATGCCGTTCACGCAGTGGGCGCACCACCTCACGCGCCAGGACTTCCGCGACGCGCTGCCCCACTGGCGCCGTCAACCGACCGGGCAGGTCGCGGCGGGAGAACGCCGCAGCTTCACGGTGAGCCTGGACGCGGAGACGACCTCGGCGTTGCTGCACGACGTGCCCGGCGTCTACCACACGCAGATCAACGACGTGCTGCTCGCGGCGCTCGGCCGCCGGGAGCTCACGCTGGAGGGCCACGGCCGCGACGTGCTCGACGCCGACGTGTCCCGCACCGTCGGCTGGTTCACCACGCAGTTCCCGGTGTCGCTCGACTTCCCCGGCGGGGACTGGGATTCCGTCCTCAAGTCGGTCAAGGAACAGCTGCGGGCCATCCCGCACAAGGGACTGTCGTACGAGGCGTTGCGGTACCTCACGCCGGACAGCGGCCTGAGCGGTGAGCTGCCGGACCTGTGCTTCAACTACCACGGTCACTGGGAAGGCGGTCACGAAGTCCCCGGCCCCGACCTCGCCCGGCACCCGGTCGAGGTCAACGGCGTGGTGGCCGACGGCTGCCTGCGGTTCACGTGGTCGTACGCCGGGGAGAGCCCGCGGGCCGAGGCCGAGCGGATGCTGGAGTCGTTGCGGGAGATCGTCGAGCACTGCCGGACGAGCCCCGGCGGTCACACACCCTCGGACTTCCCGCTGGCGCGCCTCACCCAGGAGCAGGTCGACGCGTTGCCCGCCGACGTCGAGGACGTCTACCCGCTCACGCCGCTGCAGGCCGGCATGCTGTTCCACAACCTGCTCGACCCGGCCGCGTACGTCGACCGGCTGGAGCTGGTGCTCGACGGCGTCGACGACCCGGAGGCGTTGCGTGCCGCCTGGCGCCGGGTCATCGCCCGCACGCCGGTCCTGCGCACGAGCATCGTCTGGGAGGGCGTGGACGAGCCCGTGCAGGTGGTGCACCGGGAAGCGTCCCCGTTGCTGCGCATCGACATCACGCCGTTGAACGGTTCTCGCGTGCGGCTGGTGTGGGAGTCGCACCACGTGCTGCTGGACGGCTGGAGCACCGCGCAGGTGTTCGCCGAGGTCGTCGCGGAGTACCGCGGCGAACCCGTGTTCGCGCGCCGGCCGTTCCGCGACTACCTGCGGTGGCTGGCCGAGCAGGACACGTCGGCCGCTCAGCGGTACTGGAGCGAGGTGCTGGACGGCGCCGAGCCCACTCCCCTGCCCTACGACCGCAAGCCGGCCGAAGCCCACCAGGCCGAGTCGACCGAGTCGATCCGCGTCTCACTGTCCGCTGAGGACTCCGAGGCGTTGCGCACGGCCGTGCGAGAGCACGGCATCACGGTAAACACGGTGGTGCAGGGCGCATGGGCGGTGATGCTCGCCCGGCACGGCGGCACTCGCGACGTCGTCTTCGGCACGACCGTGTCCGGGCGTCCCGCCGAGCTGCCCGGCGTCGAGTCGATGATCGGCATGTTCATCAACACCGTGCCCACGCGGGTCGCCGTCGCCGACGACCAAGAGGCCGCGTCCTGGCTGAAAGACCTCCAGCGGGCGCAGAGCGAGGCGCGGACGTTCGAGCACGTCTCGCTGGCGCGGCTCGGCGGCGGGCTGTTCGACAGCGTCGTGGTGTTCGAGAACTACCCCTTCGACCGCGAGTCCACGGCCGCACCGCGCGTCGTGGAGGTCACCGCGACCGACACGACCACCCTGCCGATCACGCTCACCGCGCACCTCGGCGACCGGCTGAGCTTCGACCTCGCCTACGACCCGCGCCTGTTCGACGCCGCCACCGCACGGCGGTGGAGCGAACGGCTGCACGTTCTGCTCAGCGGGATCGCCACCGATCCCCGCCGCCCGGTCGGCGCACTGCCGTGGACCGTTCCCGGTGAGCTCGACATGGCGGTGCGGACCGAACTGGAGACCACCGGCGAGCTCTACCACGAGGTCTTCGCCCGGCAGGCCGCCGCGACACCGGACGCGGTGGCGGTGTGGCCGCACACGTTCGCCGAGGTCGACGCCGCCGCGAACCGCCTGGCGCACCGGCTGATCGCCGACGGTGCCGGCCCGGAACGTCTCGTGGGCCTGGCGTTGCCGCGGCACGACATGGTCGTCGCGCTGCTCGCCGTCATGAAGGCCGGCGCGGCGTACCTGCCGATCGACCGCGACCTCCCGCCCGGCCGCCGGGAGTTCCTGCTCGCCGACGCGAAGCCCGTGCTGGTGCTCGACGAACTGCCTGACACCAGCGCGTTCCCCGCGCACGCCCCGGGCGTCGAGGTGCTTCCGCCGCACCCCGCGTACGTGATCTACACGTCCGGGTCGACCGGTACGCCGAAGGGTGTGGTGATCGAGCACGCCCAGCTCGCGAACCTCTACGCCGACCACCGGGCGACTCTCATCCCCGCTGTGTCGATTCCTGCTGGCTCGCAACGGTTCGCGCTCACCGCGGCGTTCTCGTTCGACACGTCGTGGGAGGGCCTGCTGTTCCTGGCCGCCGGGCACGAGCTGCACGTCATCGGCGAGGACCTGCGGCTCGATCCTCCCGCGCTGGTGCGGTACGTGCGGGAGCACGGCATCGGCGTGATGGACGTGACGCCGACCTACGCCCGCCAGCTCCTCCCCGCCGGTCTGCTCGACTCCGGGCTGCGGACGCTGATGCTCGGCGGCGAGGCCGTGGACGAGTCGCTGTGGCGGGAGGTGCGGGAGATCGGCCTCAACTACTACGGGCCGACCGAGTTCGCCGTCGACGCCACGTACTGCGCGCTCGCCGACCACGACCGGCCGGTGATCGGCAGGCCTGGGCACAACGTCCAGGCGTACGTGCTGGACGACGGTCTGCGGCCGGTGCCGGTGGGCGTGCCCGGTGAGCTGTTCCTGGCGGGCGCGCAGGTGGCTCGCGGCTATCTCGGCCGCGCCGGGCTGACGGCCGAGCGGTTCGTCGCGAACCCGTTCGAGCCGGGCAGCCGCATGTACGCCACCGGCGACCGCGTCCGGTGGCTCCCCGGCGGCGTGCTCGACTACCTCGGCCGCACCGACGACCAGGTCAAGATCCGCGGCATCCGGATCGAGCCGGCCGAGATCGCCGCCGCGCTGCTGGACGTGCCGGGGGTGCTGCAGGCCGCCGTGGTGGCGGTGGACGACCGCCTCGTCGCCTACCTCGTCGGCACGCCGGAGGTCGAGGTCCGGGAGGCGCTCGGCCGTGTGCTGCCCGCGAACCTGGTGCCCGCGGCGTTCGTGGAGCTGGCCGAGCTGCCGATGACCTCCAGCGGGAAGCTGGACCGCAGGGCGTTGCCCGCGCCCGAGTTCGCCACCGCGGAGTTCGTGGCGCCGCGCACCGACGCCGAACGCGTTGTCGCGGCCGCGTGGGCCGAGGTGCTGGGCGTGGAGCGGGTGGGCGCGCAGGACGACTTCTTCGCGCTGGGCGGCGACTCGATCCTCAGCATCCGGGTCGTCGCGCGGCTGCGGGCGGCGTTCGGGGTGCAGGTGTCGCCGCGGGTGCTGTTCCAGCACTCCACCGTGGCGCGGCTGGCGGAAGCGTTGCGGGAGGGCGACTCCACGACGATCCCCGTCGTGTCGCGGGCGGACGTCCCGCAGTCGTTCGCCCAGGGGCGGTTGTGGTTCCTGGACCAGTTCGAGACCGGCGGCACGGAGTACGTCACGCCGACCGCGTTGCGGCTGCGTGGCCCGCTGGACGTGCCGAAGCTGAGCGGGGCGCTGACGGCGCTGGTGGCGCGGCACGAGTCGCTGCGCACGACCTTCTCCGACGGCTTGCAGATCATCGGCGAGCCGTACGAGGTGCGGCTGCAGCCAGAACGAGGCGACCTCGACGCCGTCCTGCTGGAGGAGACCACCACTCCGTTCGACCTGCGCACAGGTCCGCTGCTGCGCACGCGGCTGGTCCAGCTCGGTGCTGACGAGCACGTGCTGGTGCTGACGTTGCACCACATCATCACCGATGGATGGTCGACCGCCGTCCTCACCGACGAGCTGGCCGCGCTGTACGAGGGGCGGGAGCTGCCGGAGCTGCCCGTGCAGTACGCGGACTTCGCGGTGTGGCAGCGCGGTCTCGACCTCGACGCGCAGCTGCGGTACTGGAAGGAGCAGCTCGCCGGCGTGGCGCCGCTGGAGCTGCCGACCGATCGGCCTCGGCCCGCCGTGCGCACGACGTCCGGTGCGATGCACGAGTTCGAGCTGCCGGCGGCGGGACTGCGCGACGGCGACACGACGTTGTTCATGACGCTCGTGGCGGCCTGCCAGCTGCTGTTCAGCCGGTACTCGGGGCAGTCCGACGTCGCGGTCGGCACGGTGACGTCCGGGCGGGAGCGGGCCGAGCTGGAGAACGTGGTCGGGTTCTTCGTGAACACGCTCGTGCTGCGGTCCACGGTGGACGGCAGGCCGTTCGGTGAGTTCCTGTCCCAGGTGCGGCAGACGGTGCTGGACGCGTTCGAGCACCAGGACGTGCCGTTCGAACGGGTCGTGGACGCCGTCGGGCCGGACCGCGACCCCAGCCGCAACCCGCTGTTCGACGTGATGGTGCTGCTGCAGAACACCGCGGACGAGGTGCCGGAGATCGACGGCCTCGCGGTCGAGGAGGTGCAGCTGCCGGTCGTCACCTCGACCTGCGACCTGACGTTCGAGTTCCAGGAACGTGGCGACACCCTGCGCGGCGCGGTCGAGTACGACCCGGACCTGTTCGACGCGGCCACGATCGAGCGGATGGCCGCGCATCTCGTGCTGCTGCTGGGCGATGTCGCCGCCGGCCGCGAGCCGTCGCTGGTCGACGAGAACACGCTGCAGGCGGGCCCCGCCCTGGAGGTCTCCGACCCGCCGTTCCCGCACCTCTTCGAACAACAGGCCCGGCGCACGCCGGACGCCACCGCGCTGGCCGGGTCCTTCACGTTCGCGGAGCTCAACGCGAGGGCGAACCGCCTGGCGCACCGGCTGATCGCGGCGGGTGCGGGTCCGGAACGCCTGGTGGCGCTGCGGTTGCCGCGCTCGGCGGACTTCGTGGTGGCGCTGCTCGCCGTGCTCAAGTCCGGCGCGGCCTACCTGCCGGTGGACCGCGAGCTGCCCGCCGAACGCGTCGCACTGCTGCTGCGGGACGCACAGCCGGTGGCCGTGCTGGACGAGATCGGCGGTCTGGACGCGTTCCCCGACACCGATCCCGTGGTGGAGATCGACCCGGCGAGCACCGCGTACGTGATCTACACCTCCGGGTCGACCGGCACGCCGAAGGGCGTCGCGGTCGAGCACCGCAACCTCACGAACCTCGTGGCACACCACCGGCAGCTCTTCGGCTCGCGGGTGCTCCGGGTCGCACACACCGCGCTGTTCTCGTTCGACACGGCGCTGGAAGGGCTCGCGCTGCTGGCGTGCGGTCACGAGCTGCACCTGATCCCCGACGACGTGCGTCTAGACGCGGTGGCGCTCGTGGAGCGTTCCCGCGGTGTCGACGTGCTCGACGCCACGCCCGCGCACATGCGGGCGCTCATCGCCGCCGGCCTGCTGGACGAGGCACCGGAGATCATCACGATCGGTGGCGAGGCCGTGCCGCCGGATCTGTGGGAGCAGCTCGGCCAGGTGCGGGCGTACAACTTCTACGGCCCCACCGAGTGCACGGTCGACGCGACCTCGTGCCGGATCGGCGGGCCTCGGCCGGTGATCGGGCGGCCGCTCGCCAACCAGCGGGCGTACGTGCTGGACGACGACCTGCGGCCGGTGCCGGAGGGAGTGCCGGGTGAGCTCTACGTGGCGGGCGCCCAGGTTGCGCGTGGCTATCTCGGCCGTCCCGGGCTGACCGCTGAGCGGTTCCTCGCGGACCCGTTCGCGCCCGAGAAGGATGCCGGGGCCCGGATGTACCGGACGGGCGACCGGGTGCGGTGGAGCGACGACGGGCAGCTGGAGTTCCTCGGCCGGGCCGACGACCAGCTCAAGATCCGCGGCTTCCGGGTCGAACCCGCCGAGGTCGAGGCCGTGCTGCTGCGCCACCCGGACGTCACGGCGGCGGTCGTCGTCGGCCGGGACACGCGACTGGTGGCCTACGTGGTGGGCACGGTGGAGCTCGACGACTGGGCGCGGAGGTTCCTGCCCGCGCACCTGGTGCCGTCGGCGTTCGTCGGCCTGGAGTCGTTGCCGCTCACGCCGAGCGGCAAGGTCGACCGCCGCGCGCTGCCCGAGCCGCACTTCGCGTCGCGCGAGTTCGTCGCGCCGCGCACCGAGCGGGAAGTCCTCTTGGCCCGGACCTGGGCCGAGGTGCTGGGGCTGGAGACCGTCGGGACCGAGGACAACTTCTTCGCGCTCGGCGGCGACTCGATCCTCAGCATGCAGGTGGTGGCCCGAGCCCGCGCACACGGTCTGATGATCTCGTCGAAGGACGTCTTCGTCCATCAGACCGTCGCCGCGCTCGCCGCCGCCGCGCAGGAGGCGCCGGCCCCGGTGAGCCACGCCCTGGTCACCGGGCCGGCGCCGCTCACCCCGATCCAGCACTGGTTCTTCGAGAAGGTCGGCCGCGACGACTACACGATGTCGTTGCGCCTCGAACTCGCACCCGGCACCGACGTCGACGCGCTCGCGCGTGCCGTCCGGGTGGTCGCCGAGCACCACGAGGCGCTGCGGTTGCGGTTCGACGACGGCAGCCAGGAGGCCACGGCGCCCCTGCCGCAGATCGAGTCCACTGTGGATGGTTTCGACCTCGCGCGAGGACCGCTGTTCCGCGCCACGCTGGTGGACGGCACGTTGCTGCTCGTCGCGCACCACCTGGTGATCGACGCGGTGTCCTGGCGGATCCTGCTCGAAGACCTGGAGACCGCCTACCGCGGTGCTCCCCTGCCGCCGGCCACGCTGCCGTTCACCCAGTGGGCGCACCAGCTGAACCGCCTCGCTCCCGAGTTCGCCGACGCTCTGCCGCACTGGCGGTCGATCCCGCTCGGCGCCACGACCGTGCCCGCCGAGCGGCACCACTTCACCGTGGAACTGGACGAGGCGACCACCGCGGCGTTGCTGCGGGACGTCCCCGGCGTCTACCGCACCCGGATCAACGACGTGCTGCTCAGCGCCCTCGGCAAGGCCGTCTCGCCGGTCTTCGCGCTGGAGGGGCACGGCCGTGACGACAGCGTGTCCCGCACCGTCGGCTGGTTCACCAGCCAGTTCCCGGTGTCGCTCGCACTCCCGGACGGCGACTGGGGTGCCGTGCTCAAGTCCGTCAAGGAGCAGCTGCGCGCCATCCCGCACGACGGTCTGTCCTACGAGGTGCTGCGCTACCTCACGCCGGACAGCGGCCTGACCGGCGACCTGCCGGAGGTGTGCTTCAACTACCTCGGCCAATGGGACGACGGCGAGGCCGACGGGCTGTTCCGCGGCCGCCTCGACACCGGCGTCCCGGAGATTCCCACGCACCTGGTGGAGATCACCGCCGCGGTGGACGGCGGCAGGCTCGTGCTGGACTGGGACCACGGACTGCCCGAGGCCGAGGCCCGCCGCAAGGCGGACGCCATGCTCCAGGCGTTGCGGGAGATCGTCGACCACTGCCGCACCAGCCCCGGCGGGCACACCCCGTCCGACTTCCCGCTCGTCCGGCTCACCCAGGAGCAGGTCGACGCGCTGGGCGAGGTCGAGGACGTCTACCCGCTCACGCCGTTGCAGTCCGGCATGGTGTTCCACAGCATCGACGACGCCGATGCGTACGTCGACCGGCTGGAACTGCTGCTCGACGTCGACCTCGACCGCTTCCGCGAGGCCTGGCAACGGGTGGTCGCGCGCACGCCGGCGTTGCGCACGAACGTCGTCTGGCAGGGCGTGGACGAGCCGGTGCAGGTGGTGCGGCCCGCCCAGTCACCCCTGCTGCGCCTGGACTTCTCCCAGGACGGCGATCGGGTGCGGCTCGTCTGGTCCACCCACCACGTGCTGCTGGACGGCTGGAGCACCGCACAGGTGTTCTCGGACGTGATCGCCGAGTACCGGGGCGACCAGCCGGTCACCCGCAGGCCGTTCCGCGACCACCTCCGCTGGCTGTCCGAACAGGACACCGCGGCCGCCGAGAGCTACTGGCGCCGGGTGCTGGCCGGGTTCACCACCCCGACGCCGCTGCCGTTCGACCGCAAGCCACAGGGGCCGGCGGAGTCCAGTGCGGTGCTGGGGCTCGATCTGCCGCTGGCCGACCTGCGCGAGCACGGGCTCACGGTCAACACCGTGGTGCAGGGCGCGTGGGCGTTGCTGCTGGCGCGGTTGAGCGGAGAACGGGACGTGGTGTTCGGCACCACGGTGTCCGGCCGTCCCGCCGAGCTGCCCGGTTCCGACTCGATGATCGGCATGTTCATCAACACCGTGCCGTCTCGGGTGGTCGTCGACCTCACCCGCCCGGTGGTGGAGTGGTTGCGCGATCTGCAGGCCGCGCAGAGCGAAGCGCGTGCGTACGACCACGTCTCCCTGGCGCGCCTGGGCGGCGACCTGTTCCACAGCCTGCTCGCGTTCGAGAACTACCCGGTCGGCGCGGACGACGACCTGCGGGTCGACGTGGTGGAAAGTCGTGACACCACGACGTTGCCGCTCGCCGTGCGAGCCCATGCCGACGACGGTGCGTTGCACTTCGAGTTCACCTACGACCCGCGCCTGTTCGACGCGTCCACGATCACGTCGCTGGCCGGCCGGATGGCGTTGGTGCTGCGGGAGTTCACCTCGCGGCCGGACCAGTCGCTCGCGGACGTGCGGTGGACGACGCCCGAGGAGGACCACCGCGTCCTGGTCGAGTGGAACGGCACGGCCGCGGGACGGCCTGCCGCCACCCTGCCCGGGCTGTTCGAGGCCCAGGTCTCCCGCACGCCGGATCGTGTCGCGGTGGGCGACCTCACCTACGCCGAGCTCAACGCCCGCGCGAACCGGCTGGCGCACAGGCTGATCGCGGACGGGGCCGGGCCCGAGCGGTTCGTGGGGTTGCGGCTGCCGCGCGGCACCGACCTGGTGGTGGCGATACTCGGCGTGCTCAAGTCCGGCGCGGCGTACCTGCCGATCGACCCGAGCTACCCCGAGGAGCGCGTCGCGCGGATGATCTCCGACACCGCTCCGGTGGCGGTGCTCGAGTCACTGCCGGACCTGAGCGGCTTCCCGGACACCGACCCGGTCACCGCGCTCGGAGCGGACAACCCGGCGTACGTGATCTACACGTCCGGATCGACGGGCGTGCCGAAGGGCGTGGTCGTGCCGCACGCGAACGTGGTGCGGTTGTTCGAGCAGACCTCGGACTGGTTCTCGTTCGGCGAGGACGACGTGTGGACGTTGTTCCACTCGTTCGCGTTCGACTTCTCGGTGTGGGAGCTGTGGGGTCCGCTGCTGCACGGCGGCCGGCTGGTCGTGGTGCCGCACGAGGTGTCGCGCTCACCGCGGGCGTTCCTGCGGCTGCTGCACGACGAGCAGGTCACGGTGCTCAACCAGACGCCGTCGGCCTTCTACCAGCTGATGGCCGAGGAGCAGGTGCCGCTGGCACTGCGGTACGTGATCTTCGGCGGCGAGGCGCTCGACCTCTCGCGGCTCTCGGCCTGGTACACGCACCACGACGCGCGGCTCGTGAACATGTACGGCATCACCGAGACGACCGTGCACGTCTCTTATCTCGCGCTCGACCCCGCGCTGGCGGCGTCCGCGCCGGGCAGCCTGATCGGCACCGGGATCCCCGACCTGCGGATCTACCTGCTGGACGAGGACCTGCGGCCGGTACCCCCCGGCGTGACCGGCGAGATGTACGTGGCCGGCGAAGGGCTGGCGCGCGGCTACCTCAACCGGCCGGGTCTCACGGCATCGCGGTTCGTCGCGAACCCGTTCGCGGAAGGCCGCATGTACCGCACCGGTGACCTGGCGCGGTGGCGGGCGGACGGGAACCTGGAGTACCTGGGCCGGGCGGACCAGCAGGTGAAGGTCCGCGGTTTCCGGATCGAGCTGGGCGAGATCGAGGCCGTGCTGCACCCGGCCGTCGACCAGGTCGCCGTCATCGCGAAGGACCAGCGGCTCGTCGCCTACGTCGTGGGTGACACGTCGATCGACGAGCTGCGCGCCCGTGCCGCCGCGGTGTTGCCGGAGCACATGGTGCCGTCGGCGTTCGTCCGGCTGGATCGCCTGCCGCTCAACAACAACGGCAAGCTGGACGTGCGGGCGCTGCCCGAGCCCGGACGCGAGTCCGCCACGGCGCAGGAGTTCGTGGCGCCGCGCACGGAGGCCGAACGCGTGATCGCCGGCATCTGGGCCGACGTGCTCGGCGTCGACCGGGTCGGTGTCACGGACCGGTTCGTCGAGCTGGGCGGCGACTCGATCAGCAGCATCCGGGTGATCTCGCGGTTGCGGGCGGAGTTCGGCGTCGACCTGACCCCGCGTGACCTGTTCGGCCACCCGACCGTGGAAGGTCTCGCGCGGGTCCTGCCGGGACGCGGCATGACCACCATCCCGGTGGTGTCGCGGGAGGGCGAGCTGGAGCTGTCGTTCGCGCAGCAGCGGTTGTGGTTCCTCGACCAGCTCACGCCCGGCGGCACGGAGTACGTGACGCCGCTGGCGGTCCGGCTGACCGGCCAGCTCGACGTCGCGGCGCTCTCCGCGGCGATGTCCGCTCTGGTGGCCAGGCACGAGTCGCTGCGCACGACGTTCCGCGAGGTCGACGGCCGGGCCGTGCAGGTGGTGCACCCGCCGGCGCCGGTGGAGATACCGGTGGCCATCGGTGACGTCGAGAAGATCCTGGCGCGGGAGGCGACCACGCCGTTCGACCTCGCGACCGGCCCTCTGCTGCGGCCGTTGCTGATCCGGGTGTCGGCGCGCGAGCACGTGCTGGCGCTGACGATGCACCACATCGTCACGGACGGCTGGTCCGGCGGGCTGATCATGGAGGAGCTGAGCGCGCTCTACGCCGGTCAGCCGCTGCCACCACTGCCCGTGCAGTACGCGGACTTCGCCGCGTGGCAACGATCCCTGCCGCTGGACGAGCAGCTCCACTACTGGCGCACACAGCTGGCCGGCGTGCCCGCACTGGAACTGCCGACGGACCGCCCGCGCCCGCCCACGCACACCACCAACGGTGCGACGGTCGAGATCGCACTCCCCGCGCGCGGTCTGCGGGAGCTCGCTCGCGGCCAGGACACGACGCTGTTCACGGCGCTCGTCGCCGCGTGCACGCTGCTGCTGCGCCGCTGGACCGGGCAGGACGACATCGCGGTCGGCACCGTGTCGTCCGGGCGCGAGCACCCGGAATTGGAGCGGCTCGTCGGTTTCTTCGTCAACACCGTGACGCTGCGGTCCACGGTGGACGAGTCCGCGAGCTTCCACGAGTTGCTCGGCGCGGTGCACGGGACGGTCCGGGAGGCGTTCGCGCACCAGGACGTGCCGTTCGAACGGGTCGTGGACGCGGTGCAGCCCGACCGCGATCCGAGCCGCACACCGCTGTTCCAGGTGCTGGTGGCGTTGCAGAACGCGCCGGTCCGGGCCGGTTCGCTGCCCGGTCTGGTGGGTGAGGACGTCGACCTGCCGGTGCACACGGCGTCGTTCGACGTGGCGTTCGAGTTCACCGAGTCCGGCGACGAGCTGCACGGTGCCCTCACTTACAACACCGACCTGTTCGACCGCACCACGGTCGAGCTGCTGGCGCGTCACCTGCGCGTGCTCGTGGACGGCGCCGTCGCCGCACCCGAGGTCCCGATGGCCGGACTGCCGATGCTCACCCCGGCCGAACTGGACCAGCTGGAGGCCTGGAACGAGGCTGCGGACGAGGTCGTGTCCTGCTCGTTCGCCCAGCTCGTCGAACGGCAGGTCGCCCGCACGCCGGACGCTCCCGCGCTGGTCCACGCCGAGGGCGAGATCAGCTTCGCCGAGCTCGACGCGCGGGCGAACCGGCTCGCGCGGGCGCTCGTGGAGCGCGGTGCGGGCCCGGAGCGGATCGTCGCGGTGCAGCTGCCGCGATCGGTGGACATCATCGTCACCGAGCTGGCGGTGATGAAGACCGGCGCGGCGTTCCTCCCGATCGACCCGGGCTACCCGGCCGAGCGCGTCGAGTTCATGCTGCGCGACGCCGATCCGGTCTTCGTCGTGGACGGTCCGCTGGACGCGAGCGGGTACGACTCGTCGCACCTCGGCGTACCGGTCGACCTGGCGCAGCCCGCGTACGTGATCTACACGTCCGGTTCCACGGGACGGCCGAAGGGTGTCGTGGTCACGCACGCCGGGCTCGCGTCGTTCTCCGCGGCCGAGATCGCGCACTTCGAGGTCCGGCCGGGTGACCGGGTGCTGGAGTTCTCCTCCCCCAGCTTCGACGCGTCGGTGCTGGAGCTGTGCATGTCATTGCCGGCCGGTGCCGCACTGGTCGTGCCGCCCGAGGGACCGCTGCTGGGCGAGCAGCTCGTGGAGGTGCTGCGGGACAACAAGGTCACGCACGCGTTGATCCCGCCGGTCGCGATGGCGACCGTGCCGGACGTGCCCCAGAAGGACGGATTGCTGCCCGACTTCCGCACCCTGGTCGTCGGCGGTGACGCCTGCACAGCGGAACTCGTGGACCGCTGGGCACCCGGTCGTCGCATGATCAACGCTTACGGGCCGACCGAGTCCACGGTGGTCACGTCGTGGAGCGGGCCGCTGGTACCGGGAGGGGTGCCGCCGATCGGCAGGCCGTTGCCCGGCACGCGGGTCCACGTGCTCGACTCGCTGCTGCGGCCGGTTCCCGCCGGCGTGCCGGGTGAGCTGTACGTCAGCGGTCCCCAGCTGGCCCGCGGGTACCTCGGCCGGCCGGGGCTGACGGCGGAACGGTTCCTCGCCAATCCCTTCGGGCCCGGGCGGATGTACCGCACGGGAGACGTCGTCCGGTGGAACCGCGACGGCGAACTGGAGTTCGTCGGACGTGCCGACGACCAGGTGAAGATCCGCGGCTTCCGCGTCGAGCTGGGCGAGGTCGAGTCGGCGTTGCTCAGGCACCCCTCGGTGCGGGAGTCCGTGGTGGTGGCGCAGGACTTCGGCGGCCACAAGCGGCTGGTGGCCTACGTCGTCGGTGACACGGACGGCCTGCGCGAGTTCTTGGCGCGCACGCTGCCGGACTACCTCGTGCCGTCCGCGTTCGTCTCCATCGACGAGGTTCCGATGAGCCCCAACGGCAAGGTCGACCGCAAGGCGTTGCCCGTGCCGGAGTTCACCACCGGCACCACGCACGTCGCACCTCGCGACGACGTGGAGCGCGCCCTGTGCTCGTTGTGGGCGGACGTCCTCGCCGTGCCGGAGGTCGGGGTGGAGGACAACTTCTTCGCCCTGGGCGGTGACTCGATCCTGAGCATCCAGGTCGTGGCCCGCGGCCGGCGTGCCGGTCTGCACTTCACCGCCAAGGACCTGTTCACCCACCAGACGATCGCCGGGCTCGCGCCGCACGTCACGGCGGAGACCGACAACGGTGAGCGCGCGGACGTCGTCGGCGACGTGCCGTTGCTGCCGATCCAGCGGTGGTTCTTCGCGGGTGACCGGACGGCTCCGCACCACTTCAACCAGTCGCACCTGGTGGAGCTGACCTCGGACGTGGACGTCACCGCGCTGCGGCGGGCGCTGGAGGCGTTGGTGCGCCACCACGACGCGCTGCGCATGCGGTTCACGCCCGGCGAGTCCGGCTGGCGCCAGCACAACCCGCCGTTCGAACCGGCCGACCTGCTGTCCGAACACCCGCCGGCCGATCTCGAACGGGTGGCGGACGAGCTGCACGCGGGCTTCGACCTGGCCCGCGGACCGCTGCTGCGGGCGGCTCTCTTCGGGCCACGGCGGTTGTTCCTGGTGGCGCACCACCTCGTGGTGGACGGCGTGTCGTGGCGCATCCTGCTCGACGACCTCGACACCGCCTACCACCAGGCGGTGCGGGGCGAGCCGATCGATCTCGGCCGCAAGTCCACCTCGGTGCGCGACTGGGCGGTGCGGCTGGAGTCCTTCGTGGACTCGGGAGCGCTCGACCACGAGATCGAGCACTGGAAGTCGATCACCGCCCAGCCGCTCGAAGCTTCGGCGCTCGACATTTCCGGGGAGGAGGCGGCCTCGTCGTTCGAACTGAGCGCGGAGGACACGGACGCGTTGCTGCGCGGCGCACCCACCGCCTACCGCACCGGAATCAACGACGTCCTGCTCGCGGCGCTGGCGTGGGCGCTCGCCCGGTGGACCGGCACCTCGGCGGTGACGATCGACCTGGAGGGGCACGGCCGCGAGGACGTGCTCGACGGCGTCGACCTGTCCCGGACGGTCGGCTGGTTCACCACGATGTTCCCGGTCGGGCTGCAGGTCTCCGACATCACCGGCTCCTCGTGGCGCGACCTGGTGAAGTCCGCGCGCAAGCAGTTGCGCCGGGTGCCGGGCAACGGTTTCGGCTACGGCGCGCTGCGCTGGGCGGGCCGCGTGCCGGGCGTCGAGGCGCCGGTCTCGTTCAACTACCTCGGTCAGTTCGACGCGCGGGCGGAGGACGAGTCGCTGTTCGGCGAGGTGCTGCCCGCGGTCGGCCGTGACCACGTCGACCAGGACCCGCACGTGGTGCAGGTGGTCGGCGAGGTGGCCGACGGGCGGATGACGTTCGGTGTCGTGCACCGCGTCCCCGTCGAGGGACTGGTCGAGGACTTCGCCGCGGCGTTGCGCGCCATCGCCGCCGACTGCCGGGAGGCGCGATGACCCCGTTGTCGCGCAACCGCGACTACCGGTTGCTGTGGGGCAGCCAGGCGCTGTCCGAGGTGGGCTTCAACGCCTCCCTCATCGCCTTCCCGCTGGTCGTGCTGATGGTCACCGGCTCGGCGGCGGCGTCGGGCCTGGTGCTCGCCGTGGACGCGGTGGCCCAGCTCGTCGTCGGGCTGCCCGGCGGCGTGCTGGCCGACCGGTGGGACCGCCGGCGGGTCATGCTCTGGTCGGAGGCGGGGCAGGCGGTCGCGGTGGCCAGCCTCGCGGTGGCGTTGTGGCAGGGTGCCGCGACCCTGCCGCACATGGTGGCTGTGGCCGCGGTGCTGGGCGCGTGCCGGGCGCTCTTCGAACCCGCCGAGGACGCGAGCCTGCCGCGGATCGTGCCGGAGTCGCAGCTCGCCACCGCCGTGTCGCTCAACGCCGCACGGTCCTCCGTGGGACAGATGGCGGGCACCGCGCTGGGCGGTTTCCTCGTGGCGGTCGGCCGCTGGGTGCCGTTCGCGGTCGACGCCGTGACGCACGCGCTGGCGTTCGCGGGCTTGCTCTTCCTGCGGGTGCCGCCTTCACCGCCGGTCGAACGCCGGCACTTCGTCCGCGAGCTGCTCGACGGCCTGAAGTGGGTGCTGGGCAGGCCGGAGATGCGCGTGACGGCGTGGTGCGCGATGACGCTCAACATGTTCTTCAGCGCGTACTACCTGGTGATCATCGTGCTGGCGCAGTCCCGCGGCGTGCCGCTGGGCGAGATCGGCGTGATGGCGGCGATGCTGGGCGTCGGCGGCGTGGTGGGGGCGTTGATCGCCCCGCGCCTGAGTGCGAAGCTGTCACCGCACCAGGCCATCGCCGGCGTGTTCTGGGCGCTGACCCTCCTGGCGCCGCTGGCCGTGTTCATCTCCAACGGCTACCTGATGGGCGCGCTGTTCGCCGGCATGGCACTGCTCGCCCCCACCGCCAACACGGTGATCACCACCTACCAGCTGCTGCGCACACCCGACTCGTTGCGCGGCCGGCTGAGCGGCGTCATGAACGTCGCCGTCGGCACGGCCGCCGCCCTGGGCCCCGCGCTGGGCGGCGTGCTGGCCGAACTGCTCCCCGGATCCGGCGCGGTGCTGCTGTGCGCGAGCGGCATCGCGGTCATCACGGTGCTGGTCACCGTGCATCCCGTTCTCCGCGCATATCCACGAAAGGACGTCATGGCATGAGGGACGACATCGAGTACCAGGTCCTGCTCAACGACGAGGAGCAGTACTCGCTCTGGCCCGCGACGCACGAGGTGCCCGCGGGATGGCGCCCGGACGGTTTTCGTGGCACCAAAGAGGAGTGCTCCGCCCACGTGGACGAGGTGTGGACCGACATGAGGCCGCGCAGCCTGCGCGAGCGCATGGCCGCGGAGTGACCGGCAGGCCGCCCGGCCATCGCGGCCGGGCGGCCCTAGCCCTGCGCATCGACCTGCGCCAGCAGACCGGGACCGGCCTCGGGCAGAACGTCGTGCGCCGTCATCGGTTCTCCGCAGCAGTCGCACGCCAGCGTGACCCGCGCTTCGCCCGTGCACTCGCGGTGCCGGTAGTGGACGGGCGGTCCGTCAGGCGCCATGTAGGTGTCGCCCCAGTCCTTGATGGCCATCAGGATCGGGTACAGGTCGTGCCCCTTGCGGCTCAGCCGGTACTCGGCGTGGTCGCCGTCGGCGGCCTGCTGCCGCACCAGGATCCCGTGCTCCACCAGCCGGCCGAGCCGGTCCTGCAGGCGGCTGCGCGGGATTCCCAGGTTGCTCTGGAACGCGTTGAACCGGCGCACACCCGCGAACGCCTCCTTCAGGATCAGCAACGTCCACCTGTCCCCCAGCACCACCAGCGGGCGGGTGATCGAGCAGGGCAGGTCGGCGAGCTGTTCGTACCGCATGCGCCGACCCTAACCGAAGATGGTCTCTTTTCGAGACTGCGCCGTGCTAGCGTCGGTCTCGAAAAGAGACCATCTCCGGAGGTTCCCTGTGAGCACGGCCCCTGACCTGCACGAGGCGCTGCACCGGCTGCTCACCGAGCGGTGGACCTGCCGCCAGTTCCTGCCCGAGCCGGTCCCGAGGAACACCATCGAGCAGGTGCTCGCCCTCGCCCAGCGCACCCCGTCCTGGTGCAACACCCAGCCGTGGCACGTGACCGTGACCGAAGGCGCCGCGACGGACAGACTGCGCACGCGGCTGCTCGAACACCTGCAGAAGAACCCTGGCCAGCCGGACTTCCCCTTTCCCACCCAGTACACGGGCGTCTACCAGGAACGCCGCCGGGAGTGCGGCAAGCAGCTCTACACCAGCCTCGGCATCGAACGCGGTGACCACGAGCGCACCGCCCGCCAGATGCTGCGCAACTTCGAGCTGTTCGACGCGCCGCACGTAGCGATCATCACCACCGAGGCCGACCTCGGCGTCTACGGCGCGATCGACTGCGGCCTCTACCTCAACTCGTTCCTGCTCGCCGCCCAGAGCCTCGGCCTGGCCGCGGCACCGCAGGCCGCGCTCGCGGGGTACTCCGGCTTCCTGCGCGAGCACTTCGAGCTCCCGGACACCAGGCGCGTCGTCGTCGGAGTCTCGTTCGGCCACCCCGACCCGGCGCATCCGGCCAACGGCTTCCGCACCACCCGCGCGACCCCCGACACCGCCGTGACGTGGCACTCCACGTGACACGTCTCCAGGTGTCGTCGCGTCGGGTGTGTTTCGACGGCACAAAGGGCGCGATACTCCTGCCATGACGGCGAAAGCAGGCGCGGTCGTGACCGGGGCCGGTCGCGGTGTGGGCAAACTGGTCGCGCGGATGCTGGTCGAACGCGGCTACACGGTGCTGGTCACCGACGTCGACGAAGCCACCGCGACCGCGACGGCCGCCGAGATCGGCGCGACCGCGCGGGTCCTCGACGTGCGGGACGACGCGGCCGTGGAAGCGGCACGAGACGACATCGTCGCCCGCGCGGGCCGCCTCGACGTCTGGGTCAACAACGCGGGCGTCCTGGTGACCGGCCCCGCCTGGGAGCAGGACGCCGCCACCCGCAGGCTGATGATCGAGGTCAACACCCTCGGAACCATCAACGGAACGGTCGCGGCGATCCAGGCCATGCGCGGCCACGGCGGCGGGCACGTCGTGAACATCGTGTCCCTTGCGGGCATCACGGCCGTCGTGGGCGAAGCGGTGTACGCCGCCTCCAAGCACGCGGCCATCGGCTTCAGCCTCAGCACCCTCGCCGACCTCCGGCAGGCGGGCGTTCGGGACGTCGACATCTCGTGCGTCTGCCCGGACGGCATCTGGACGCCGATGCTCCACGACAAACTCGACGACCCGTCGGCCGCGCTGTCGTTCTCCGGCACGCTGCTGCGGCCCGCCGACATCGCCGCCGCGGTCGCCGCCGTGCTCGACCGGCCGAGGCCGGTCACCACCGTTCCGCGGTGGCGCGGAGCGCTGGCCCGGTTCGCCGACACGTTTCCCCGCTTCGGGCTGCGGGCGATTCCGTTCATGGTGGCGCAAGGGCGGCGGACCCAGCGCAAGCTCTTGGCGCGCGGCCTGGAAGGCTGATCTGCCGAACAGGTCTCACCCGTCCGAACTGGGCCAGGTGGCTGCCAGCGCGAGCAACCGGTCAACGAAGGCGTCTACGCCGCACCGTTCCGGGTCGAGCCCGAAGTGGTCCTCGATCTCGGTCCACAGGTACTCCGACAGCGAGGCACGGGTGGTCCCGCGGGTGAGTCTGTCCCAGAGCGGGGCGAGGAGGCAGTCGTACTCGTCGTCCACGACGTCGGCGACGCCGATCGGATCCCACTCGTTGAGCAGGTGGCGCAGGCAGGCTCGACGGTGGCCGTGCACGTCGGGGTTGTCGATCATCCAGAACGCCGTGACGTGGCGCCACCGGTGAGGAGATGGTGGCACGACGCTATTCAACGGCCGTCCACGGTGTCAACGTCGATTCAGGCTGCTCGACGTGCCGGGGCGTCGGCGGCCGCGAACCCGCGCGCCGACGCGATTTCCAAAGAGCCGAAGCTGTTAGCGTGCCTCGATTCACCCGAGAACTGGAGCGCTCCGCCATGAAGTACACCGTCTCGTTGGAGATCGCCCTGCCGCGCGAGCGGGTCGCCCAACTGCTCGCCGACCCGGAGCACCTGCCGAAGTGGCTGCGGGGCATGGTGCTGCACGAACCGCTGAGCGGAGTGCACGGACAGGTCGGCACCAAGTCACGAGTGGTGATGCAGACGGGGCAGCAGAAGTTCGAAGCCACCGAGACCATCACTCGCCGGGAACCGGCCGACCTGCACAACATCCCGAAAGAGAGCGTTGTCCTCTTCGAACGCGAGATCGCCGGCAAGGGCATGTGGAGCGTCGCGCGCGAACTGCTGACCGAGACCGGTCCGGAGACGACGCTCTGGGTGAGCGAGAACGAGTACCGGTTCAGTGGCGTGATGATGCGGCTGGTGGGGCTCCTCATGCCGGGCGCGTTCCGCAAGCAGTCGCTGCAGCACATGCAGGACTTCAAGGCGTTCGCGGAGCACGGAAACGACATCCGCGAGACGAACGGCTGAAATACCGGCCGCGCATGTCGAACAGAGGCGTTGGCGGCAAGGGATCACTCATCAGATCTGACTTGAAGGAGTGAGATGGATCCGAGGGTTCGCAACGGCATGGTGGCGATGTTCCTGGTGAGTGCCGCCGGAGTGGCCACCCTGCTGCTCGAATGGCCCCTGATCGTGCCGATCGTGCTGTTCCTCTGCGCATGTCTGGCGGGCGCGTACGTGGTGAAGCAGTCGCTGCGGCGCCGCTGACGCGCGGCCGGACAGGCCCTGCTGTGACGGCGGGATCAGCCGGACAGCGGCGATCGCGCCGTTGAGGCCGTTGGTGGTTTCGCAGTTCTCGTCGAACGCTTGCCAGGTGGCCGCGGCCTGGGCGGCGGGGCCCCGCCGATGACCGCAGCGCCGTCCGCCGGAAGATGTGGGTCGATCAACCGGTTGACGGCACCGCGGACCGTGTGATCCGGGCGGAAGCCAGCGCGGACAACGACATCGCGAGGACGGCGACGAGCAGCAGCATCACCGCGGGGCTCAGCGCCGCCAGCGGTGCCCGTTCGATGTACGGCAGCGACTCCGCGAGCATCAGGCCCCACTCCGGAGCGGGTGGCTGGGCGCCGAGACCGAGGAAACCCAGTGAGGCCAACGCCAGCGCGATGCCGGGCAGCCGCAGGAGGGCGTTGCGGGCGACGGGGCCGGCGACGGCCGGGAGCACGTGGCGGAGCTCGATCCGGGACGGTGACGCGCCGAGCGCGCGATGGGCCTTGATGTAGGTGGCCGCCCGCGTCTGTTCCACCAGCGCGGCGGCGTGTGCGGCGAGGGCGGGCCACGAGACCAGCGCGACGGCCAGCGAGGCGCCGAACGTGCCGGGGCCCAGCACCGCGGCCACGAGGATGCCGGCGATCACGGGCGGCACCGCGTTCGCCGCCTCCGCCAGGCCGCGGGCGGTGTTCGGCAGGAAGCCGATGGCCAGGGCGACCACGTACGAGCAGGCGCAGACGGCGGCGGCCACGCCGATCGTCGCCGGTGCGCCGTGCGCGACCCGTGCCAGGACGTCGCGGCCGAGTCCGTCGGTGCCCAGCGGATGTGCCCAGGCCGGTGCCGCCAGCCTGGCCGCGGCGTCGATCCGCAGTGGATCGCGCAGCAGGCCCCAGGCGATCACCACCGCCATCAGCGCGGCGGCCCCCAGGGGAATGGCGACGTGCAGCCTGGTCGGCACCCACCGCGCGTGCGGCGGCAACGACAGCGCGGCGTCCCGCAGCGCGGGACCGAGCATGCGCCGGCGGACCGCGCCGACGACCGCGCCGGCCAGCAGGCCCAGCAGGAGAAGCGCGAGCACGCATCCCTGCAGCATCGGCACGTCCTGCGCTCTGGCCGCCCCGAGCGCCGCGCGCCCGATGCCGGGCACCGCGAAGACGGCTTCCACCGCCACGGCACCGCCGGTCAGACCGACCACCGCGAGACCTGCCTGGGGCAGCAACGGCGGCAGGGCGCGCCGGAGCGCTCCGCGGACGAGAACCGGGCGGTCACACCCCCACGACCTCCACACCGCCACCCACGGTTCCCGGAAGACCGCCGGCAGCACGTCGTTGAGCAGCGTGCCGAGCACGGCGCCTCCGGGAACGCCGAGAGCGAGCGCGGGCAGCACGAGGTGAAGCGGGCCGTCCCAGCCGTACGGCGGAAACCAGCCCAGCCACACCGACAGGGACACCAGCAGCACCGCGGCCAGCAGGAACTCGGGCAGCGCGGCCAGTGCGGCGCCCGCACCTCCGGTCGTCGCGGCCGCATCGCCGCGGGCGCCTCGCAGCAAGGTCGGCAGGCAGAGGGCCGATGCCACCACGAGCACCACGAGCAGCGCCGCGCCCATCAGCGTCAGGGAGACTCCGAGACCGGACAGCACGCTCGGCAGCACCTCCGCTCCGTTGATCCACGACCGGCCGAGGTCGCCTCGCAGCAGCCCGAGCACCCACCGCGTGAGCACGGTGGCGGGACCGGCGTCGAGCCCGAGCTGCTGCCGGACCGCGTCCAGGGCCTCCCCCGTCGGCTCCTGCTCCGCCGACAGCGCGCGCAGGACCGACAACGCAGGATCACGCCCCGACAGCCACGGCAGGAGTCCCACCACGGCGGTGATCAGTGCGACCGCACCGCAGCGGGAAGCCAGGACCCGCAACGACTCCGTCATCACTTCACGTGCGTGGCGGAGGTGACGAGCGCGCGTTCCCGCGGGTCCTTCACCGAGTCGGCGACCGACGTCGCGTCGCCCTGGATCACGCGCTCGTGCAGCATCGGGATGGCGGCGTCGGTCCGCAGCACGGCCGCCTCGGCTTCGAGGATCG
Organism: Lentzea sp. NEAU-D7; assembly: GCF_026242055.1. Classification (GTDB taxonomy): domain Bacteria; phylum Actinomycetota; class Actinomycetes; order Mycobacteriales; family Pseudonocardiaceae; genus Lentzea. The sequence continues at coordinate 48,421 of NZ_JAPJDL010000001.1, forward strand.
CCGCACGGCGCTGGTCGCCGGCTTCGGCGCCCTCGGCCTTGCGCACGGCCTGGTCGACGTTCTCGTCGCACAGCCGGGCGATGTTGAACGAGCCGGCGCAGGTGAAGTCCGACTTCAGGTAGGCGACGGGGTCACCGGAGTCGAGCACGGTGGCCCTGGAGAGGATGAACGCGTCGAACTTGCCGGCCAGCATGTCCTGCTCGATGTGGGCGTACTCGCGCACGACCTGGTTCACCTTGAACCCGGCGTCCTGGAGCTGTTGCTGCACAAGAGAAGCGACCTCGGGCAGCTCGGCGCGGTCGGTGAAGGTCGCCAGGGTGATCGTGGCGCCGTCCGCCCGGCCGGCGGTGACGCGGCCGGTCACCTCCTTCCTGGCCTGGACCGTCCACGGCAGCGCCGGCCCGAGCAGTCCCTTGGCGACGTCGGCGCGGTTCTCGTAGACCGTGCCGGCGATCTGGCCGCGGTCGATCGTCTCCCGGACCGCGGCGCGCAGCGCGGGGTCCGCGAACGGGCCGGACTTCGTGTTGAGGTACAGCGTGTTGGTGCGCGGCATCGGCACCTCGCTGACGGTCCGCGCGTCGAGCAGCGCGGCCTGCGACACCGGGACCGCCTCGGCGATGTGCGCCTCACCGCTGCGGATCGCCGCCGCGCGCGCGGTGCCGTCCGGCACGAACGACACGTCGATGCCCGCGGCCTTCGCCTTGTCTCCCCAGTAGCCGTCGTAACGGTCGAGGGTGGCGCTGGTGGTGCCGTTGACCCGCACGAGCCGGAACGGCCCGCTGCCGGTGCCCACCGGGGTGACCTTGCCGTCCGCCGCGTACGCGCTCTCGGCCAGAATGGACAGTTGCGGAGACGACAAGCGCTGCGGCAGCAACGGATCCGGCGTGCCCGTCGTGACGACCAGCTTGTCCCCCTGCACGGCCGCGGTCAGCGCGACGCCGTCGAGGATGCGCGGCTTCGGCACCGCCTTCGCCGACCTGGTGAGGGTGTTCACGGCGACCGCGGCCGTCAGGACGCTGCCGTCGTGGAAACTCACCCCCGGCCGGACGGTGAACTCCCAGGCGGTGTCCGATGTGCGCCGCCACTCGGTGGCGAGCCCGGGGCGGGCGTCCCCGTTGCCGTCCAGCGTCACCAGCGTCTCCGCGGTGGACCAGCGCGACAGCTTGAACGCGTCGTCGCTGAACGGCGACAGGCCGGAACGCGGCGGCTGCATCATGGCCAGCTTGATCCGGTGGTCTCCGGACGGACCGGCCGTCTGCCCGGCCCCGGCGGCGAAGCACCCGGCGAGGAGGACCGAGACGGCGGACAGTCCGACGGCGGCCAGCGGCGCGCGGAGGTGCATGTGAGCTTCCTGTCGTCATGAGAGCGTTAACACGGTGACGTTAGCTCATGACAATCATTTGCATCTAGCTCACGAGGTCCACGTCACGTGGCGCGGCGCCCGCTGCCGATCAGGGTGGCGGCGTCGAGCCCCGTCACGCCGGCATCCCGCAGCGACGTCAGATAGAGCGCGCGCACGGTGTCCCACCGGTCCGCGGGCACCTTCTCCAGGGCACCGCGGGACCCGGATCCGATGATCACCTGCCAGGCCACCTCGGGAGTCGTCAGCGCCGGTGCCACAGCAGGCGTCGAGAACGCGCTCCTCCGGCCGCGGATCCCGGTCTGCCGGTCCTCAGCCATGCGCCCCTCACTCTGATCCTGTGTGGACAGTCGTCCTCGCGCCCGGGGAAACGCGGCCGCAGTGGTCCGACTGGCCGTCATGGCGGCTCCGGCGTTAGCCCGGCCGGACGCACCATCCGGCTCAGGCGCACCGCCTCCCCGTCTTTCCCGGGAGGGCGGTGTCGAAACGACATCGATAATGATTACCATGTTCTGTAGGTTCGGCCGCACGGCTCGCGACCGAGGAGGAGGACTGGTGGGTCACCTGTTGATGATCGAGAGCTGGGTCGGTGCCATGAGCTCGTTGCTGCCCAGGGCGGTCAACGAGTCGGGGCATCGCTTCACGTTCCTGACCCGCGATCTGCACCACTACCTGCGTGCGGCCCCGTCGCACCCGCACCCGTTGCTGGCCGCGGACAACGTGCTGACCGCGGAGACCAACGACGTGCCGGCGCTGCTCGACCACGTCGAACGGATGCACGCGGTCCTGCGCTTCGACGGTGTGATCTCCTCCTGCGACTACTACCTCCCGGCCGTCGCACGGGTCGCCGCCCACTTGGGCCTGCCCGGCCCCGATCCGCTCGCCGTGGAACGCGCCTGCCGCAAGGACCTCACCCGCACCACCCTGCGCGAGGCGGGTGTGCCGGGTCCCCGCTTCGCCCTCGCCGACGACTGGCCCGCGCTCGCCAAGGCCGCCGCGGAGCTGGGGTACCCGCTGGTGGTCAAGCCGGTCGACCTGTGCGCCGGGATGCACGTGCGCAAGGTGGCCGACGAGTCGGAGCTGCGCGAGGCGTTCGCCGCGATGGAGGCGTTCCCGGTCAACGCCCGCAACCAGCCCAGGGTCCGGACCGTGCTGGTGGAGGAACTGCTGACCGGGCCGGAGGTGAGCGTGGAGACCGTCACGGTGGACGGGACCACGCACGTCGTCGGCGTGACCGACAAGAGCATCGCGGGCGAGCCGTGGTTTGTGGAGAGCGGGCACATGTTCCCCGCCGACCTGCCCACCGCCGAGGCCGAGGCGGTCGCCGTCGCCGCGATCGAGGCGCTGGGCCTCGACCGCGGCGTCGCGCACACCGAGGTCAAGCTGACCTCCGACGGCCCGAAGCTCGTCGAGGTCAACCCGCGCCCGGCCGGCAACCAGATCACCGAACTGGTCCGCCGCGTCACCGGCGTCGACCTGCCCGCCGCGTACGCGCAGCTGGCCGTCGGTGAACGACCGGAACTCAGCCCCGCGGACACCGGTGTGCGCAGCGCGGCGATCTCCTTCGTCCTGCCCCGGCGTTCCGGGCTGGTCTCCGCCGTCCGCGGCGCCGAGGCGCTCGGCACCGCGCCGGACGTGGTGGACTGGTCGATCAAGCAGCCCGGCCACCGGGCGGGCGACCCGACCAGCAACAACAGCTACCTCGGCCACGTCGTGGTGACCGATCCGGCCGGCCTCGGCGCGCGTGCGCGGGCCGAGCAGCTCGTGGCCGGTCTGTCGGTCGACTACGCCGAGGTGCCCGCATGACGCTCACCGACCTCGTCGAGCTCGTCCGCGGCGGCGGGCTGGGCGCCGACCCGGCGGCGTGCACCGTGTCCGTCGGCTTCACCACCAGGCAGGGCGCCCGGCACGCCACGCGCGGGCAGTCGTACCGCAACACCGTGGTCAGCCTGCGCGTGGAGGAGGCGATCGGTTCCTGCGCCGTGGAGGACATCGCCGACGACGACGTGCACGCCTGCGTCGGGGCGACGGTCCTCGACCTGCTCGGCCACCCGCACCCGGCCATCCGCACCGCCGCGCTGGACGCGTACCTGGCGCACGTCCGCCCGCACCACCTGTACGCCACCAAGTCGCTCACCGTCGGTCCCGGCAGTTCCCTGGCCAAGTCCATGGCACGGGCGGAGGCCGTCGTGGACCTGCTTGACCCGTCACCGGGCGACCGGGTCCTCGTGGTCGGGGTGGTCAACTCGCTGCTGCACCACCTGCGGGAGCGAGGCGCCACCTACGTGCCGTGCGACCTCAAGGGCGGCCACACCGAGTGGGACGAGCCGATCGCCACGGACGCGGAGAGCGCGCTCGACGCGTGCGATCTCGTGCTGGCATCGGGGATGACGGTCGGCAACGGCACGTTCGAACCGCTGCTGCGGCGCGCCGCAGCAGCGGGCAAGCCGATGGTCCTGTTCGCACAGACAGCCAGCGCGATCCTGCCGTGGTTCATCGGAACCGGCGTGCGCGCCGTGTCAGCCGAGCCGTACCCGTTCTTCTGGCTCGACGGCGGCCCCACCACGATCCACCACCACACGGAGCGCCCGTCGTGACGGTCCCCCGCCAGAACCGGCACCTGCTCGACCTCCTAGGACGGAGCCCGGTCGCCCGCATCGACGCACCGCTGCCACACCGGCACGGCGGTTTCTGGGCCAAGCTCGAATGCCTGAGCGCCGGCGGCATGAAAGCGCGCGGCGCCGTGTCCATGCTGCGCGCCGCCCGTGAACGCGGTGAGCTGCGCCCCGGCGCCGTGGTCGTCGAGTCGACCAGCGGCACGCTGGGGCTCGGCCTCGCGTTCGCCTGCCAGGCCTTCGGCCACCCGGTGGTCCTGGTGGTGGACAGCGAACTGGAGCCGTCGATGCGCGCCCTGCTCCGCGCCCACGGGGCCCGCCTGGAGGTGGTCGACCGGCCACACCCGGTCGGTGGATGGCAGCAGGCTCGATTGGACCGGCTCCAAGCCGTGTTGCGCGAGTACCCCGACGTCTACTGGCCCGACCAGTACAACAACCCCGACAACCCCGGCGGGTACGCGGAGCTGGCCCGGGAACTGGTGGAGCAGCTCGACCCCGTCGACGTGCTGGTGTGCAGCGTGGGCACCGGCGGGCACAGCGCCGGCGTCGTCCGCGAGCTGCGCCGGTACTGGCCCGGCGTGCGGCTGATCGGCGTGGACGCCGTCGGCTCCACGATCTTCGGCCAACCCGCGCGGCCCAGGGTGATGCGCGGGCTGGGCAGCAGCATCCACCCCCGCAACGTCGCCTACGCCGAGTTCGACGAGGTCCACTGGCTCGGCCCGGTCGAGGTGGTGGACGCCTGCCGCCGGCTCGCCAGGGACGCCTTCGTCACCGGCGGCTGGAGCAGCGGCGCCGTCGCGCTGGTCGCCGCCTGGGCGGCCAGGGTCGAGCCCGGCGCGGTGGTGGCGACCGTCTTCCCCGACGGCCCACACCGCTACCTCGGCACGATCTTCGACGACGACTTCTGCCACGCCCGCGACCTGCTCGGGCCCGCCGCTGACCGGCCGGTGGAGATCGGCGACCCGCACCACGTCGAGGCGACGGGCTGGACGCGTTCCCGCTCGGTCGTCGCGCCACGGGCGGCGGTGCTCGCGTGAAGATCGACTGGGAGGTCTACGGACTCGACCTGGACACGCCGCTGCGCATCTCCAGGTCCGTCATGTCCCGCCGGGACGCCGTGCGGGTCGTCGTGACGCACGACGGTCTACAAGGCCACGGCGAAGTGGTGACCAGCGTCTACTACCGGCTCGACGTGGAGGCGATCACGTCGCTGCTGAGCCGGTTGCGGCCCGTCCTCGCCGACGCGGGCTCGCCGGAGACCGCGCTCGACGTCCTGCACGCGGACACCGCGATCCCGGCGGGTGTGCGGGCAGCGGTCGACGCGGCGTTGCACGACCTGCTCGGCCTGCGCGGCGACGTGCCGGTGCACGCGCTCGCCGGCGTCCCGCACTGGCACGACACCCCGACCGCGTACACCATCGGCATCACCACACCCGAGGACGCGGCGGCCAGGGCCGCCGCGCTGACCGGGCGCGGGTTCTCCGTGCTCAAGGTCAAGGCCGGGGCCGATCCGGAACGGGACGTCGCCGTGGTGGCGGCGGTCCGGGCCGCCGCGCCGGACACCCGGCTGGTGCTCGACCCCAACGGCGGGTGGAGCCCGGACGAGGCGGTGCGGGTGGTGGAGCGGATCTCCGCGGCCGGGGTCGTGCTCGACGCGGTGGAGCAGCCGATCCCGCCCGGCGACCCGGACGCGCTGGCGTGGGTCCGGAAGCGCTGCCCGGCGCCGCTGGTCGCCGACGAGGACGCCGCCACGGTCGCCGACGTGCGCAGGCTGGCGGGCGCGGTGGACGGCGTCAACGTCAAGCTCGCCAAGTGCGGCGGCCTGCGCCCGGCGCTGGAGATCATCGCCGCCGCCCGCGAGGGCGGGCTGGACGTGATGCTCGGCTGCCTCGTGGCCAGTTCGCTCGGCATCGCGCCCGCGGTCCACCTCGCCGGGCACGCCCGGTGGGCCGACCTCGACGGGCACCTGCTGCTGGCCCACGACCCGTGGTCCGGACTCGGTGGCGAGGACGGCATCCTGCGGCTGTCCGGGGTGCCGGGCCTGGGCGTGGTGCGGCGATGAGCCGGTTCGCGCTGCCGGTGCGGTTGCTGCTGGTCAACCAGTTCGCCGTGAACACCGGTTTCTACCTGCTCATCCCCTACCTCGCCGTGCACCTGGGCGACCTGGGCATGTCCGCCGCGGTGATCGGCGTGGTGCTCGGCGTGCGGACGCTGAGCCAGCAGGGCCTGTTCCTGGTCGGAGGCACCGCCTCGGACCGGCTGGGACCGCGGACCGTCATCCTCGCCGGCTGCGCGCTGCGCGCGGTGGGGTTCGGGCTCTTCGCGATCGGCGACTCGCTCGCGGTGGTGCTGGCCGCGTCGGTGCTCAGCGGGCTCGCGGGCGCGCTGTTCAACCCGGCGGTGCGAGCGTACATCGCGTTGGAGGCGGGCGAGGCGCGGACCGAGGCCTTCGCCCGGTTCAACGTCCACGCCCAGGCGGGCGCGCTGTTCGGCCCGGTGCTCGGCAGTCTGCTGCTGTTGTGGGACTTCCGGATCGCCGCGGTCGTGGCGGCCGGGATCTTCGCGGCGCTGACGATCGCCCAGGCCGTCGTGCTGCCCGCCCGTCCGGCCACCCGCCGGGGCGGGTCGGTGCTCGGCGACTGGCGCGAGTGCCTGGCGAACCGCCGGTTCGTGGCGTTCACCTGCGTGCTGAGCGGGATGTTCGTGCTGCAGAACCAGCTCTACCTGCTGCTGCCCATCCAGGCGCAGACTGCCACCGGATCGGCGGGCGTGGTCGCCGCGCTGTTCGTCGTGTCCACGGTCGCCACGCTGCTGTTCCAGGTGCGCATCACCCGTCTGCTGTCGGACCGCGCGCGGGGACCGGCGATCGCTGCGGGCCTCGCCGTCATGGGCGCGGGCTTCGCCGTGCCGGCGCTGTGGTCCGGCCTCGTGCCGGTGCTGGTGGCCACGCTCGCGCTGGCCGTCGGCGTGATGATCGCGAACCCGCTCGTCTACGACCTGATCCCCTCGTTCGGCCCGGAAAGTCTGGCGGGCACCCAGTTCGGCGTGTTCTACCTCGGGTCCGGGCTGGCCGCCGCCCTGGGCAACACCGCGATCGGCTGGGTCATCGGATTCGGTGACCGGCTCGCGTCCCTGGTGTGCGTGGCGATCGGGCTCCTCAGCGCCGCCGGGGTCGCGTGGCTGCACCGCCGCGGCGCGCTCACGCCACGACAGCCGGAGGTCGCCCGATGAACCTGCTCACCGACAACCCCGAGCTGTACGAGCACCAGTTCCCCGATCCCGATCACGTCGCGGCCCGGTTCGTGCACGACGTGGTGACCCGGTTCGGCGGCGGACGGGACCTGCTCGACATCGGCTGCGGCACCGGCCGCGACGCCGGCTGGTTGGCCCGCAACGGTTATCGGGTCTCCGGAGTGGACAGTTCGGAGAACATGCTCGCGTACGTGCGCGAGCACCACCCGGCGGTCGACGTGACGCCGGGAGACATGCGCTCCTTCGACCTGGGCCGTCGTTTCGACGTCATCACGTGCCTGGACAGCGCGATGCTGTACTGCCACACCAACGCAGACCTCGACGCGTTCCTCGGCCGCTGCCGGGCACACCTGTCCCCCGGCGGTCTGTTCGTGGCGGAGATGCGCAACGGCGCGTTCTTCCTCGGCAACACCGAACTCCTCGACGGCGTGCGCACTCGCTCGGTGACGTGGCGGGACATCGAGTACACCTCGCACACCGAGCTGTGGATCGACCACGCCGCCCAGTTGCTGCGCCGCCGGCGCGCGTGGGAGTGGGCCGAGCGCGCCGAACCGCTCGTGCAGCGGTCGGCCTGGCGGCTGCTGTTCCCGCAGGAGCTGCGCCACCTGCTCGACCTCGCCGGGTTCGACGTGCTCGCCCTGTTCGACGAGCCCGGTCCCCGCACCGACCAGCCCTGGACCGCCGACGCCCCGCTGAGCGGCGCGCTGTCCGGCGACCGCCTCCACGTCGTGGCCCGCCTCCGCCGAAGCGGGTGCCAGTGAAAGGAACCAGCATGTCCCTGAACCGCCGCGGTTTCCTCGGCCTCACCTCCGGTCTGGCCGTCGTCACCCTCGCCGGGTGCGGCAGCGGTGCGACCCCGGCCTCCTCCGCGCCGCGCACCGGCGGCAGGCTCCGCGCCGCGTTCGCCGGTGGCGGCGCCAAGGAGGTCCTCGACCCGCACCTGGCCAACCTGTTCGTCGAGGCCGCGCGGTCGAAGGCGATGTTCGACAAGCTCGCGGACCTCGGCGGCGACGTGTCACCGCAACCGCGCCTCGCGGAGAAGTGGGAGCCCAACGCCGACCTGACCCGCTGGCGGATCACTTTGCGCAAGGCGGTGTTCCACGACGGCAGACCGGTGCGCGCCCAGGACGTGCTCTCCAGCTACGCGCGCATCCTCGACCCGAACCGCGCGTTCCGGGCCAAGTCGAGCCTCGCGCTGATCGACCTGCCGAACAGCCGCGCCGTGGACGACCGCACCGTGGAGTTCGCGCTGAAGCGGCCCTTCGCCGAGTTCCCGAACGCTCTCGCGGCGTTCGGCGCCTACATCGTTCCCGAGGGCGCCGAGGACTTCACGAAGCCCGTCGGGTCGGGAGCGTTCAGCTTCGTGTCGTTCGAGCCGGGCAGGTCCGTGCTGCTCAAGCGCAACCCCGAGTACTGGGAGGGCGCGCCGTTGCTGGACGAGCTGGAGTTCGTGATCGCCAACGAGGAGTCGGCGCGCACCAACGCCCTGCTGGGCGGTCAGGTCGAGTACGCGCACGACCTGACCCCGACCACCGCCCGCAGCCACGCCTCCGGCGACCGGATGACGATCCACCGCGCGCCCAACAGCGCCGTGCAGGCGTTCGCCATGAAGGTGGACCGGGCGCCGTTCGACAACCGCGACCTGCGGGAGGCGCTGTTCCTGCTCGCCGACCGGCCACAGCTGGTCGAGTCGGTGCTCGCGGGCAGCGGCCAGGTCGGCAACGACCTGTTCGGCAAGGGCTACCAGCACTACGCCGACCTCCCGCAGCGCGAGCGCGACCTGGACAAGGCGAAGTTCCTGATCCGCAAGGCGGGCGCCGAGGGACTGGTGGTCAAGCTCGACACGTCCACCGCCGCGGCCGGCATGGTCGAGGCCGCCACCGTGTTCGCCGACCAGGTCAAGGGCTCCGGCCTGACGATCGAGGTCGTGCAGGGCAACAAGGACAGCTACTGGGCCGACACGCTCAAGAACGGCTCGCTGTCGAGCTTCCGGTCCGGTGCCATGCCCATCGAGACCCACGTCGCGCAGCGCCTGCTCAGCGGATCGGGCACCAACGTGACCAAGTGGGCCCGGCCGGAGTTCGACGCGCTGTACGAGAAGGCGGTGTCCACTTCGGACCAGTCCGCGCGCACCCAGGCCTACCAGGAGATGCAGCGCGTGCTGCACGCCGAGGGCGGCTACCTGATGTGGGGCTTCGCGGACTGGATCGTGGGCGCCAAGCCGAACGTCGGCGGGATCTCCACCGCGCCGGCCAACACGCTGGACTGGGCCCGGTTCGACAAGGTGTGGCTGGGGTGAGTCTCGCGTCCTACGCGGCCCGCCGGGCCGCGCTCGGGCTGATGCAGGTGCTGGCCGTGGTCACCCTCGTGTTCTTCCTGGTCGAGGCCCTGCCGGGAGACGCGGCGGTGGCCCTGGCCGGGGACAGTCCCGACCCCGCGCGGATCGCGCAGATCCGCGCGGCCATGGGCCTCGACCGGCCCGCGCCCGAGCGGTTCGCCGAGTGGCTGACCGGACTGCCCCGGCTGGACTTCGGCGAGTCCCTGGTCTCGGGACGGCCGGTCTCTGAGTTCCTGACCGCCGGGATCGGCCCCACGATCGTGCTGGCGGTGCTGACCCTGGTGCTGCTGGTGCCGATCTCGGTGCTGGTCGGCGTGCTCGCCGCGCTGCGCGAGGGCAGCCTGCTGGACCGGGCGCTGACGTCGGTCAGCGTGGCGCTGCACTCGATTCCCGAGTTCGCGCTAGCCGTGGTGCTGATCGCGGTGTTCGGCGTGCGGCTGGGGTGGCTGCCGCCGACCGCGGTCGGTGCGGACGTGCTCGCCGAGCCCGCGGTGCTGGTGCTGCCGCTGGTGGTGCTGCTGGCGCGGCCGATCTGCTCGATCAGCCGCCTGGTGCGCGCGGGCATGGTCGACGCGCTGGAGTCGGACTACGTGCGCCACGCGCGCCGCCTGGGGATCGCCGAGACGAGGGTCCGGTTCGGCCACGCCCTGCCGAACGCCCTGTCGCCGGCGGTGCAGCAGGTCGCGCGCACCACGGACTGGTTGCTGGGCGGGGTGATCGTCGTCGAGGCGGTGTTCGTGATCCCCGGCCTCGGGACAGTCCTGGTGGACGCCGTGGCCGCCCGCGACCTGCCCGTGGTGCAGGGCCTGGCGGTGGTCTTCGCGGTCACCACGGTGGCCGTCAACCTGGTGGCCGACCTGGTGGGGTTCCGCCTGGCACCGCGCACGGAGGTGGTCGCGTGAAGCGGGCGGGCATCGGCGGGGTGCTGATTGTGGTGCCTTTGGCGCTGGCGTTGCTGGGACCGCTGTTCGTGCCGGAGCGGGCGGCCCGCAGCGCCCCGTTCATGCCGCTGGGCCTGCTGGGCACCGACTTCGTGGGCCGGGACACCTGGCACCAGGTGCTCGCGGGCGGCCAGACGGTCGTGCTGGTGGCGTTGCTAGCCACCGCCCTGTCCTACCTGGTCGGTGTGCCCTATGGCGTGATCGCGGCGACCGCTCGGCTGCGGCTGGTCGACGAGGCGCTGATGAGGCCTCTCGACGTGCTGCTGGCGGTGCCGTCGCTGCTGGTGCTGATCCTCGTGGCCGCCATCACCGGCCAAGGTCTGCTCGTGCTCGTCGGCATCGTCACGCTCGTCAACTTCCCCGACGTCGCCCGTCTTTCGCGCGCCACGGCGCTGGAGATCGCGGCACGGCCGGCGTTGGAGGCGATGCGCATGCAGGGCGAGTCGTGGTGGCAGACCTCGATCGTCTACACCGGACGGTCGATGCTGCGCACGCTCGCCGCCGATCTGGGCGTGCGGCTCACCTCCGCGCTGTACCTGGTGGCCTCGGCGAGTTTCCTCGGTGTCGGCGTGCCGCCCGACGCGGCGGACTGGGCCGTGATGGTGGACCGCAACCGCGGTGGCCTGTTCCTGCAGCCGTGGGCCGTGGTGGTACCCGCGTTGCTGATCATCTCCCTGTCGATCGGGTTGAACCTGGTGTTCGACCGCGCACTGCGGAAGGTTCGGACATGACCCCGGTCGTGCACGTGGAAGACCTGCGCGCCGAGGCGGGCGGGCGGGTGCTGCTCGACGGCGTCAGCTTCGCCCTGTCCGCGGGCCGGGTCCTGGCCCTGGTCGGCGCCTCGGGCAGCGGCAAGACCACCACCGGCCTGGCGCTGCTCGGCGAGCACTCCCCCGGCGTGTCGGTCAGCGGGCACGTCGAGGTGCGCGGACGCGTCGGGTTCGTGCCGCAACAGCCCGCTTCCGCGCTCAACCCGGTGCGCCGGCTGGGTGCCGTGTTCCGCGAGATCGCCGCGCTGCACGACGGCGACCCCGACGCACTGGTGGCCACGGCACTGCACCGCGCGCGGGTGCCGGCCGGCCTGCTGCGCCGCTACCCGCACCAGCTGTCCGGCGGCCAGCAGCAACGGGTCGTGCTCGCCCAGGCGCTGGTCGGCGACCCGGCGGTGCTGGTCGCCGACGAGCCCACCACCGGGCAGGACGCCCTGACGCGCGGCGAGGTCGTCGACGAGCTCGCCGCCGTCGTCGCCCAAGGGGTGGCGCTGGTGCTGCTGACCCACGACGTGGAGGTGGTGCGGGCGCTCGCCGACGAGATCGTGGTGCTGCGCGCGGGGCGCGTCGTCGAGGCCGGACCCGCTTCCGAGCTGCTGACCGATCCGCAGGAGGACTACACCCGCGCGCTGCTCGACGCGGTGCCGCAGGTCCTCTCCGAGGTCCCCGAACGGGCGCCACGACTGCGAGTCCGCGGCCTGACCGCGCGGTACCGGGACGCCACCGTCCTGCACGACGTGGATCTGGACGTCGGCGAACGGCTGGCGGTGGTCGGCCGTTCCGGCAGCGGCAAGACCACCCTCGGACGCTGCCTGGCGGGCCTGCACCAGCAGGCCACCGGCGAGGTGCTGCTGCACGACCGGCCGCTCGCGCGGTCACTGCGCCGCCGGCCCCGAGCCGCGCTGGCCGCCGTGCAGTACGTCTTCCAGGACGCGCGGGGGTCGTTCGACGAGCACCGCCCGGTGCTGGACCAGGTCGCCCGCACTGCGGTGCGGCTGCGCGACGTGCGCCCCGCCGACGCCCGCACGTCGGCGCTCGCGGCCTTGGCCCGTGTCGGCCTCGACTCCGAGACGATGCTGCGCCTGCCGCGCGGCCTGTCCGGCGGCGAACTGCAGCGGGCCGCACTGGTGCGCGCCCTGCTCGCCGAACCGGAGGTGCTCGTGTGCGACGAGATCACCTCGGGCCTGGACGCGGTGACCCGCGCCGGGCTGCTCGACCTGCTCGCGAGCGTGCCGTGCGCGCTCGTGCTGATCAGCCACGACCTGGACGTCGTGGCCCGGCTGGCCGACCGGGTAGCCGTGCTCCACGAAGGACGCGTCGTCATCCACGGTCCGGTCGCGACCACTTTGGACGGCGCGAAAGAGAGGATGAAGTGAACGACCACCACCCCTACGAGGTGCGGTTGGCGACCCACGCCGACCTGCCGGGTGCCCGCAGCGTCATGCTGGACACCTTCTACCGCGAGTTCGGCCACGGCTACCGCCCCCAGTGGCACACCGACGTGATCGACCTGGCGGGCGCCTACCTGGACACGCCCAGGCACGCGCTGTTCGTCGCGGTCGACGGTGACGAGGTCGTGGGCACCACCGCCGTGCGGGCACAGGGACCGGCCAGCCCGCCGCACCCGGCGTGGATCGCCGAGCGCTACTCCGGCGACCGGACGGCCCAGCTGTTCCGGGTGTACGTCCGGGCGGAGCACCGCCGCCGCGGCCTCGCGCGGGCACTGGTCGGCGCCGCGGTCCGGTTCATCGCCGAAACCCCCGGCTACGAACAGATCTACCTGCACACCGACACCCGCGTGGCCGGCGCCGAAGCGTTCTGGCGCTCGGTCGCGGTGGAGGTCTGCGACGCCCGCGACGGTGACCCGGACCGCCACCAGACCGTGCACTTCGAGATCCCCGTGCCGGTGCTCGCCGGCTCGGCCGACACGAGATGACGCGGTTACCCGTGCCCAGGCCGGCGGGAGACCGGATCACGCCGGCCTGGGTGCCGTCAAGCGGTTGATCAACCCCTACCGGCAAGGGGAATGCGTCGGCTACGTTCGAGCTTTCACGCCGGGGGAGAGCACCATGACCGCCGCCGACCGGCCGCCGAGCCGGATGGACGTCGTCAAGCAGCACGTGGAACGCGAGTTCGGTGCGACGACCGCGAAGCGACTCGACACGTTCGAGGACGGGACCTTCTACGTCACGGCGGGCGGATGGGCGCGGCTGCTGTCCTGGGCCGCGGACTTCGCCGTGTACCTGTTCTGCGCCTTCGCCGGCTTCGTCGCGTTCGTGCTCGCCACCCGTCACAGCGAGGTCTCCGACAACGCGGCGGTGCTGACGGTGCTCGGTCTGCTGTTCGGCGTTCCGGTCCTCTACGGCCTGTTCTTCGGCAACGGCCGCGCGGTCGGCGCGGTGCTCACCGGGACCCGCCTCGTCCGCGTCAAGGACGGCCGCCGGATCGGCTTCGCGGCCTGCTGGGCCATGCTCGTGCGCACAGTCCTGTTCCCCGGGCTGCTCATCGCTCTCACGGTCGGCGGGACGATCATCGACGGTTCGCTCAGCAGGATCAGCATCGACGACAGCGCCACCCGGCGGCTGCGCGCGGCCGGCTTCGTGCGCCTGGACGGGGCCGGCGCGGCCGACCTGCGCCGATGAGATCACCGCGGAACACCTTCGGGTGACACCTCCTTACGGAGTTCAGCACCTGATCAATACCATCCGGACGCCGTGCCGCCCCGCGAAGTCCGGATGTGAACAAGTGGCCCACCTCGCCCAGTCCTGTCGTGTGCTCGGCGTTGCCGCGGCCGCCCTCGTCCCGCTCGCCGCACCTGGTGTGCCGGCACTCGCGGACGCACCTGTCGTGGTGTGCACGACCTCGTCGCACTGGTCGTACTCGCCCGGCGTGGTGTTGACGCCGCGGCCGCTGCGCACGACGGTGCGGGACGAGTACACCTCGTGCACCGGGAGCGTCGCCGCGACCGGCACCAGCGAGTTCGTCGTGGACCGCAGCGCCGGATGCCTGGAGCCGCTCGCGGCCGTGCCGGAGACCAGGGTCATCACCTGGGCGGACGGCAGCACCAGCACGTTCACCTACACCGTGACCGTCACCTCCGCGCCGGGTGCCGACGTGATCACCAAGATCGGCACGATCACCGGCGGCGTGTTCGCCGGGCGGTCCGCTCAGGCCGTGCAGGCGGCGCCGGCGACCGACCTGCTGCTGTGCCTGTCGGAGGAAGGGATCACGCGGCAGTCCTCACTTGGCACCTTCACGGTCCTCTGACCCGCGGTGCTGACCATCAGCGGCGTACCGTCCGGCGAGGGCACGGACCTGTTGCGCCGGCACGCTCCCGACCTCACCTGGCAGGACCGGTCCCCGTTCCTCGGCGCTTCGGCCGCACCGGCCATCCCGTGGTTGCGCCTGGCCCGCCGCGACCACAGAGCGGAGGCGGACGTCCGGCTGCCGGTGCGTCGTCCCGCGCCCCGGGGTGTCGCCGTCAGCTTCGCGCCCGAGGACGGCCTCGGAGCACACGCCTGGGCGGCCGCGGCGGGACTGCACCTGCTCGCCGCGGACAGCGCCGCGGTGGCCACCGCGGCGGACAAGATCACCTCGCTCGCGTTGTTCGAACGGGCCGGGGTCGCCACGCCGCGCACGTGGGTGGTGAGGGACGACATCCCCGCCGGCGCAACGGGTTCTCTCGTCGTGCAGCGCAGGGCCAACAACCTCACCGGCAAGGGCACGCGCCACGTCACGACGCCGGACCAGCTCGCCGAGGCGCTCAGGGCGTGGAGCGGCGAGACGCTGAGGGTGTCCGCGCACGTCGACGGAGTTCCGGTGACGGTGAGCGGGTGCGTCACCCGGCAGGGCACCGTCGTGTCGGCGTTGTCCCACCAACTGGTCGGGATCGCGGAGCTGACGCCGTACTGGGGCGCGCACTGCGGCAACCAGCTCGTCGCCGACGACGATCTCCCGGCCGGAGCCGCGGCACGCTGCCGCGAGGTGTGCGCGGCCGTGGGGAACCAGCTGGCGCAGCTGGGTTTCCTGGGTGCGTTCGGGCTCGACCTCCTCGTCACGCCGGACGCGGCCGTGGTGGCGATCGAGATCAACCCCAGGTTCCAGACGGTGGTGTCGCTGGTGCAGGCGCAGGAACGCGCCGCGGGACTGCTCCCCTCCCTCGGCACGCACGTGCTCGCGTCGCTGCTGCCGTCCGTGCCGGTCGAGGAGGTCCGGGCCCGCTGTCTGAGGCTCAGCCAGCTCGTCGTCACCGCCGGCCGGGCCGGTGTGCTGCGGTCCGTCATCACCTCGGGAGTGCACCGGCTGGTGCGAGGCCGGTTGCAGCGGCACGGAGAGGGTGATCTCGCGACGTTGCGGCCCGGAGAGGCACTGCTCTGGGCACACGCGCACCCCGGTGACCGCATCCGGCCGGGCGAGGAACTCGCGTTGCTGCAGTTCCCCGGTCCCGTCGCGCCGGTGTCGGCGAGGCCGGAGCTCTGCGCGCAGGCGCAGGAGTGGATCCGCGCCGTGCGGCACGCGCTGGTGGTCGAGGATGCCTGACCCCGCGGGATGGCTCGACCTGCCGCCCGACCGGATGCGCGAGCTCGGTCATCAGGTGGTCGACCTCGTCGTCGACCACCTCACCGGACTGCGCGACCAGCCGGTGCGCACCCCGGCGACGCGGGACGAGCTGCGGCACGTGCTCGACGAACCCGTGCCGGAGCAGCCCACCGATCCGGGCGCGCTGGTCACGTTCCTGACCGAGGAGGTCCTGCCGCGGTCGCTGCGGCTCGGCCATCCCGGCTGTCTCGCGTTCATCCCCAGCGCGAACAACTTCCTCGGTGTGCTCGGCGACCTGCTGGCCGCCGGCTTCAACACCTCTCCCGGCGCGTGGCCCGTCGGCGCGGGACCGGCCGCCGTCGAACTGGTGACCGCGCGCTGGCTCGCCGCCCTGCTCGGTCTGCCCGAAGGTTCCGGCGGGGTGTTCACGCCCGGTGGCGCACTGGCCAACCTGACCGCGCTCGCCGCCGCGCGGGACGACCGCCTCGGTCCGGACGCGACGGGCGGGGTGCTCTACTGCTCGGACCAGACCCATCCCGCCGTGCTGCGCGCGTGCCACGTCATCGGACTGCGGCAGGAGCAGGTGCGGATGCTGCCGGCGATGGACCCGGACGTGGTGCTGCGCGAGGTCCGCGCCGATCGGACGCGGGGCCTGCGCCCGTTCCTCGTGCTGGCGAACGCGGGCACTACAAGCACCGGCGCGATCGACCCGTTGCCCGGACTCGCGGCGCTGTGCCGTGAAGAACGGCTGTGGCTGCACGTCGACGGAGCGCACGGCGCCGCCGCCGCGCTGACCGAACGCGGCCGGAAGGCGTTGCGCGGACTGGACGAAGCCGACTCGGTGGTGATCGATCCGCACAAGTGGCTCTTCCAGCCCTACGAGATCGGTTGTGTCCTGGTGCGGGACCCCGACGTCCTGCACCGCGCGTTCACCATCGACAGGTTCCGCGCCCAGACGGGCTACCTGGCCCTCTCGCGGCCCGCAGGCGCCGAGACGAACCTGTCCGACCACGGCGTGCAGTTCACCACGGCGGCCCGCGCGCTGAAACTGTGGTTGTCGCTCAAGGGTTTCGGCGTGGCGGCGTTCCGCGCGGCCATCGACCACGGACTCGACCAGGCCGACCACGTGGCGGCCCGCGTCCGGGAGATCCCGGAGCTCGACCTCGTGGCAGGGCCTGCACTGGGGATCGTCTGCCTGAGACACCGCGGCGGGACGGACGACCTGCAGGCCGCCATCTGCCGGGAGGTCAACGAGGACGGCCGGATGCTCATCGCGACGACCGCGGTGGACGACGCGCTGGCGTTGCGGCTGTGCACGATCAACCCGCGCACGACGCAGGCCGACCTGGACCTCGTGCTCGACGCGATCGTGGCCGCCGGGCGGGCGGCGGCCTAGAGACCGAGGCGCTGCTGCTCGGCCTGCACCACTCGCTGCTCCACCGACACCGCTGAGTCCAGCGCGTTCGCGTGCGAGTGCTTCGTGTCGCTTTCGCGCGCGTAATGGTCGAACAGCAGGGTCTTGTGGTCGCGGATCTCCTGCACCCGCGCGTCCACGCTGTCCTTGACCAGCAGCCGGTGCACGTGGACCTTGCGGACCTGGCCCATCCGGTGGCACCGGGCGATCGCCTGGTCCTCCGTGCTCGGCTTCCACTGCGGCTCGGCGATGATCACCACGGACGCGGCCTGGATGTTGAGGCCCACGCCGCCCGCCTCGATCTGGGCCACCAGCACCGCGTGGTCCTCGCACGCCGTGAAGTCGTCCACCAGCTGCTGACGGCCCTGCGCCGACGTCGCGCCGGTCAGGGGGCCGAAAACCTCGACGTGGTCCGCGACCGCGTCCAGCACGTCGTGGAAGTACGAGAACACCACGACCTTCCAGCCGTTGTCCCTCGACTCCTCGATGATCTCCAGCAGCCGCTCCAGCTTCGCCGAGCCGCGGGGCGTGCCCGGTGCGAAGGCGGCGCGGCGCATCGCCATCAGGTTCCCCTCGCGCACCGCGTCCAGGTACGCGGCCCGGTCCTGCTTGCCGAACTCGACCCAGTCCTCCACCTCGAGCAGCTCCGGCAGCTCGCCCAGCACGTCCTCCTGGTTGCGCCGCAGGTACACCGGTGCGACGACGCGGCGGAAGGCCTTCGCCCCCACCACGGCGTCGGTGGCGCCCGTGCGGGCCGCGACACCCGGCTGGAGGTAGGCGACCAGGGTGCGGAACTCCTCGACGCGGTTCTCCATCGGCGTGCCGGTGAGGAGCACCGCCCGTTCCGCGCGCTGCACGATCGCGTTGACCGCCTGGGAGCGTTGCGTGTCCGGGTTCTTCACGTAGTGCGCCTCGTCGACCACGACCAGAGCCGGGCGGAACCTCTTCGGCAGCACCAGTTTCGGCAGCGTGCCGAACGTCGTCACGCCGACGCCGCCCTGCGCCAGCCAGGTGCCGACCGCGCCGTCGCGGCCCGCGCCGTGCATCCGGTGCGGCACCAGGTCGCTGTGCCGGGCGATCTCGTTGACCCAGTTGACGACGACGCTCGCCGGGCAGACCACCAGGAAGCCCTTGCGTCCGCCGGCGGCGAGGCTCGCCATCACCGCGATGGCCTCGATCGTCTTGCCCAGCCCCATCTCGTCGCCGATGATGACGCGTTTGCGGGCCAGCGCGAACTTGGCCCCGAACACCTGGTAGCCGCGCAGCGCCACCTTCAGCAGGCTGGTGTCCAGCGCGGTCGCGTCGACCTCGTGCTCGATGTCGGCCGGGACGAAACCCTTGGCGGCACTGCGATCCGGGACCGCGTCGGCACCCGCGAGGTCGGCGAGGAGCGTGTTGTAGGCGGCCGCGTCGAGCTCGTAGTCGCGCCACAGCGCGCGGTGGTCCAGGTCCGGCACGCGCAGCTGCGTGCCCACCGCGCGCAACGCCGCCACGTCGCGACTGGCCAGCAGTGCCTCGAGCCGGCCGAGCGAGTCGAGGGCGGCCCTCCGGTTCTTCCTCAGCGAGAAGAACATCCGCACCCGGCTCCAGGCACGGGACGCGGCGCGCACGTCGGCGTCGACCCTGCCCAGCACGTCGTCGAGCGGCTCGCGCAGCGGGGCGACGAGCTGGTTCGCCCTGCGCAGCTTGGACATCAGCTGCAGCAGCTCGGTCTGGGCGCGGTCGGCGCGGTCGGGGTTCAGCCGGACCGTCGTCTCGCGCGCGAGGCCGTCGACGACGGCACGGGCGACCCGCACGATCTGCTCGGCGGACTGCCTGCCGACCCCGGGGACGCCGTCGAGTTGTTCCGGCCGCGCCTGCGCGACGTCGGCGACCGTCCGGTACCCGGCGGCCTTCAGCTGGCTCAGCCGCAGGTTCGCTTTCGTGTCCCGCAGCTTGTCCACCGGCATGGCGCGGAGCCGCTCGGCCACCAGCGAGTCCCGGACCGCCTGGTACTGCGCGGCGGCGAGCGCCAGCAACCGGTCCGGTTCTCCGCGCACCCCAGCGGCCTCGGCGCGGAACGCCTCCGCGGCGGCCAGCACCGCGCGGGCATGCCCACCGACCTTCGACGAGTCGTCCACCCAGGTCCTTCCGTCAGGCGGTCCGAGAGTACCCAAACCGGACCTGACGCCGGTGGCCGAGTGGGTGGACGACTCGATCCGGCGGGTGGCGTCACCGGACGACCGGGCCGGCCTCGCCGAGGGAACCGCCGGCCAGTGCAGGCCCGCGGCGCGGCCACCGGCCGGGCCACGTCACCGCGCGGTGCCGGAGCCGAGGCCGGCCGAGCCGAGCGCACCCGCCGTGTACGCCTCCCGGCATCCCGCGCGCAGCAGCTTGCCGCTGGAGCTGCGCGGCAGCGATCCGGGCGGGACCACCACCACGTCGTCGGCCCGCACGCCGTGTCCGGTGTGGACGGTCCGCCGCACCGCCATCGCGATCTCCTCCGGGTCGGCCTGGCCGAGCACCTCCACCAGCACGACGACCTTCTCCCGCTGCCCGTCGTCGACGCCGAGCACGCAGCACGCGAGCACGGCGGGATGCGCGGTCTCCGCGGTCGCCTCCAGGTCGTGCGGGTGGTGGTTCGCGCCGGCGATGATGATCACCTCCTTGGCCCTGCCGGTGACGAACAGCTCGCCGTCCCAGCGGAAGCCGGTGTCGCCGGTGCGCAGGAACGTGCCGCGCCTGCCGGGCAGCTCGGCGTGGAACACCTCGTCCGGCCGGTTCCAGTACCCGGTCCCCACGCTCGGGCCCTGCACGAAGATCTCGCCGGCCTCGCCTTCCGCGCACTCCTGCAGCGTGCCGGGATCGGCCACCACCAGCGTGATCGACGGCGGGACCGGACCGCAGCCCACCAGCCGCCGCCCGCCCGGCGGGTCGACCGGCCGGGCCCGTCCCCTGGTCAGGGTGTCGGCGTCGCAGCGCAGCACCACGGGCCCTTCGCCGACCACCGCGCTGGTGACCATCACGGTGGACTCCGCGAGGCCGTAGCCGGGCACGAGCGTGCCCCTGCGCAGGCCGCTGGGCGCGAACACCTCGCAGAACCGGTCGAGCGTCTCGGCCCTGACCGGCTCGCCGCCGATGAGCGCCATCTCCCAGCCGCTCAGGTCGAGGCCCGCCATCTGGACCTCGGAGATGCGCCGCACGCACAGGTCCAGCGCGAAGTTGGGCGCGCAGCTGTCCGCCCTGCCGAGCTGCGAGATCAGCCGCAGCCAGCTGACCGGGCTGCGGACGAACACCCCGGCCGGGAACAGCAATGCCGAGCGTCCTGCGTAGAGCGGATCGAGCACGCCTCCGATCAGGCCCATGTTGTAGTGCGACGGCAGCCACGACACGCTCGGCGGGCGGGGCAGCCCTTCCTCGTCGGACGGGCGGTACAGGTTGTCGTGGATCAGCGCGAGGTTGTGCAGGACGTTGCCGTGGGTCAGCGTCACGCCCTTGGGCTCGCCGGTCGATCCGGAGGAGTACTGCAGGTAGGCCGGCGAGTTGATGCCGATGCCGGGAGGCCTCCACCGCTCCGCGAGCGCCGGGTCCGTCTCGTCGACCGAGACCCGCACCAGCCCGGCGAGCGCCGGGGACTCCTCGACCACCGCGAGGCACTTGGCGAAGGTGAGACCGGTCGACAGCAGCAGTTCGGGCCCGCAGCTCGCGACGATCGACTCGATCCTGCCCACCTTCAGGCTCGTGCGGGTGCCGTCGAGCGGCGCGACCGGCACCGCGATCAGCCCGGCGTAGAGGCAGCCGAGGAACGCGATGTGGAAGTCCAGGCCGGGCTCGAAGCACAGCAGCGCGCGGGTGCCGCGGGGCGCGAGCTCGGTGAGCTGCGCTGCCAGCGCCCGTGCCCGGCGGTCGAGGTCGGCCAGGGTCAGCGCCTCCCACTCCGTCCGCCCGTCGGCGTAGAAGGAGTACGCGCGCATGTCGGGCTCGGCGGCGGCGCGGTCGCGGCACAGGTCGACCAGCGTGGTGATCTTGCGCCGGACGCCCGCGACGCCCTTCGGCAGCCGAACCCCGTTGCGGATGTGCATCACTCGTCTCCCAGCATGAGCGAACGACAGGCGGCCCGGCGCAGCTTCCCGCTCGTGGTGAGCGGCAAGGTGCCGGGTGAGAGCAGCGCGACCCGGTTGAGCACCACCCCGTTCTCCGCGTGCACCGTGACGGAGACGGCGTGCCGGATCTCGTCCTGGGACGTGCCGCGGTACCGGTGGTCGACCTCGGCGAACACCACGACCTGGGTGCCGTCCATCACCGCGCACGCCGTCCGCACCGCGTCGTGGCTCGCCACCACCGTCGCCTCGATGTCGTACGGGTAGAGCTGGCGGCCGTCGACCTCCAGCAGGTCCGGGATCCGGCAGGTGACGAAGAGCTGGCCCTCCGACAGGAAGCCCAGGTTCCCGGTGCGCAGGAACCGGCGATCGCCCACCTGCGCGCGGAAGGTGCGTTCGGTGCCGGCGGGGTCGTTCCAGTACCCGGCGCCGATGCTCGGCCCGGACACCAGGATCTCGCCGACCTCACCGGGCCCGAGCGGCGCGCGGGTCTCCGGGTCCGCGATCACCACGTCCAGCGACGGGTCCGGCTCGCCGCATCCGACCAGACTCCGCGCACCGGCACCGCTCGACGCGCGCTCGACCCGGCCGCGTTCCAGTGCGGCCGAGTCGAACGGGCGCACCACCGGTTGTCCCTCCAGCGGGCCGCCGCTGATCAGCACGGTCGACTCGGCCATGCCGTAGCTGGGGAAGAACGCCTCGCGGCGGAACCCGCACGGGGCGAACCGCGCCGCGAACCGGTCGATCGTGGACGCGCGCAGCGGCTCGTCGCTGATCGCGGCGATGCGCCAGCGGCTCAGGTCGAGGTCGTCGCGCTGGTCGTCGGTCACCCGGCGCAGGCACAACTCGTAGCCGAGGCTGGGCGCTGCGGCGATCTCCGCGCCGTAGCGGGAGATCGCCCGCAGCCAGTTGGCCGGCACCCGCGCGAAGGACTGCGCGGACATCAGCACCGACAGCTGACCGAGGAAGAGCGGTTGCAGGACACCGCCGACGAGCCCCATGTCGTGGAACACCGGCAGCCAGGACACGGTCGGCGCGAGCCGCCCGTAGTCCTCGTCCGGTCGTGAGCCGCCCCGGACGATGAGGTCGAGGTTGTGCAGCACGCCCTCGTGGGTCAGCACCACGCCCTTGGGCCTGCCCGTGGTGCCGGAGGTGTACTGCAGGTAGGCGATCTCGCTCCGCACGTCCGGCTCGCACCACTCGGACTCGCCGTCCGTGACGGAGTCCGTGGCGAGCGGGATCACCAGGCTGTCGCCGAGCACCGCCTGCACACCCGCGATCATGTCCGATGTGGACAGCAGGAGCGCGGGGTCGCAGTCGTCCGCGATGGCGAGCAACCGGGTGTGCCGGGCGTCGCCTGCCGCGCGGCGCACCGGAGGGGCCGGCACGGCGATGATCCCCGCGTACAGGCAACCGAGGAACGCCGCCACGAACTCGAGTCCAGGTGGATGGCACAGCAGGGCGCGCGATCCCGGCGTCGCGAGCGATCGCAACCGCACGGCGATCGCGCGTGCCCGGCGATCCAGCTCTCCGTAGGTGAGAGAGGCCGATTCCACGACACCGCTCTCCAGGAACACGAACGCCCGTTCCTCGCTTCTGCTCACCGCGTTCCTGCGGCACAGTTCCGCCAGGTTGGCCACGTCCGCAGCCGTTTCCGCTGACACCGCGCATCAACTCCCGTCCCGGTTTTCCTTGCGGTGCGGACGTTACGGAGATCAGGCGGCGCCGTAATCGGTCGCGCGACGGAGGTGCGGATCCGTCGCGCGACCGCTGCCGCCGCGGACATGGCGGTGCTCTTCTGTTCGCATGCCTCATGAACACACGTTTCTCGACTTCTCCCTCATGCACCCGTCCCTGCCGCCGTTGCCCGGCGGGGAGGAGGAGATCCTCGTCACCGGACTGGGCATGACGACCCCGCAGGGCGGCGACGTCCAGTCCACTTGGGACGGACTTCTGGCCGGCACCTCCGGTGTGCGCCTGCTCGACGCGCCGTGGGCGGCCGATCTGCCCGTGCGGCTCGGCGCCCCGGTGCGCGAGGACCCCGGAGAGCTGCTCGACCGGGTGGCGCGCCGCCGGATGGACCGCTGCCAGCAGCTCGCCGTCGTCGCCGCCCGGCAGGCGTGGGCGGACGCCGGGGCGCCGGACGTGGAGCCGGAACGGCTGGCGGTGGTGTTCGGCACCGGGATGGGCGGGGGTGCCACGCTGGTCGAGCAGTACGACCGGTGCCGGGAGCTCGGTCCCGGCCGCGTCTCGCCGTTCGCCGTCACGATGCTCATGCCGAACGGCCCGGCGGCCGCGGTGAGCATGGACCTCGGTGCGCGGGGCGGTGCGCACGCCCCCACCAGCGCGTGCGCGTCCGGCGCGGAGGCGATCGCGCTCGGTGCCGCGCTGCTGCGCCGAGGGCTCGCGGACGTCGTCGTCGCCGGAGGCACCGAGGCGTGCCTCGGCAGGCTGTCGATCGCGGCGTTCGCCCGGATGGGAGCGCTGTCGCGCCGGCACGACCTGCCCGAGGGCGCGTCACGGCCCTTCGACTCCGGCCGGGACGGGTTCGTCATGGCCGAGGGCGCGGGCGCGCTCGTGCTGGAACGCGCCTCGTTCGCCCGCGCGCGGGGATCCAGGGGCGCCGCCCGGCTCGCCGGCATCGGCATGACCTCCGACGCGCACGACATGACCGCGCCGTCACCGGACGGCCAGATCCGCGCCATCCGGCACGCGCTGCGGTCGGCGGGCCTGAGCCCGTACGACGTCACGCACGTCAACGCCCACGCACCGGGCACCCAGGTCGGCGACCGCGTCGAGGCGGCCGCCGTCCTGGAAGCCCTGGGCCCGCACCCGCTGGTCACCGCGACGAAGTCGGTGACCGGTCACCTGATCGGCGGTGCGGGTGCGGTCGAGGCGATCTTCACCGTGCTCGCCGTGCGGGACGGCGTCGTCCCGCCGACGCGCAACCTCGACGACCAGGACTCCGACGTGAAGCTCGAGATCGTCGCGGACCGGCCGCGGCACGCGCGGATCGGGGCGGCGATCTCCAACTCGTTCGGCTTCGGCGGGCACAACGTCGTGCTGGCCTTCACCCGGTCCGGGTGAGCAGTCCCATGCGCTGTGCGAGCAACGCCGCGTGCATCCGGTTGGGCTGGCCCAGTTTCGCGAGGATGTGCGAGACGTGGGACTTCACCGTGGCGCAGGTGAGGTAGAGCTCCCGCGCGATCTCGTCGTTGCTGCGGCCGCGCGCCATCCTGACGAGCACCTGGCGTTCGCGGTCGCTGAGCAGTCCCAGCCCTCGATCCGCCTCCTCGGACGGGGGCACGATCTCGAACCGGTCGAGCAGGCGGCCCGTCACCTCGGCGCAGAGGTAGGCGTGGCCCCGCGCCACGGCACGCACCGCCGCGAGGAGCTCCTCGCGGCTCGACCGCTTGAGCAGGAAGCCCCGTGCGCCGTCGTGGAGCACCCGGTGCAGCTGCTCGTCGGTGTCCTCCACCGCGAGCATGATGACGCCGCCGGCCGCGCACGTCCGGAGTCGCGCTATCGCGGTGATGTCCGCGGTGATCACCACCTGCGGTCGATGTCTTTGCGCCAGAAGCAGTCCCTCGGCGGCACGAGCCGTGTCGCCCACCACGACCACGTCCGCGTCCTCTTCCAGCGCGTGCCGGAACCCGGTGCGGACCAGGGCTTCCTCGTCGATCAGCAGCACGGAGACCAGCATCAGTGCCCCATCCCCAGCCCGCCGTCGATCGGGATGACGGCCCCCGTCACGTACCGCGCCGAGTCGCCGGCCAGCCACACGACCGCGGCGGCGACCTCCTCCGGTTCGGCGAAGCGGCGCAACGGGATCGAGTCCCGGTACTGCTTGCCGTACTGCTCGGGCAGCGACGAGGTCATGTCGGTGTTGACGTACCCCGGCGCGACGACGTTCGCGGTCACACCGCGGCTGCCCAGCTCGCGGGCCAGCGAGCGGGCGAGCCCGATCAGCCCGGCCTTGCTCGCGGCGTAGTTCGTGAGGCCCGCGCTGCCGTACATCCCGACCACCGAGGAGATGAAGATCATCCGGCCCCGTCGCGCGCGCGTCATCGGCATGGCGGCCCGCCGCGCACAGCGCCACGCACCCGTGAGGTTGGTGTCGAGCACCGAGGTGAACCTGTCCTCGGTCATCCTGGTGATGAGGGTGTTGTCGGTGATCCCGGCGTTGGCGACGAGCACGTCGACGGGCCCCAGCTCCGCCTCGACCGCCGTGAACGCCGCGTCCACCTGCTCGCCGTCGGTCACGTCGCACTTCACGCCGAACGCGCCCGTCGGGCACTCCCCGCCCCGGTGGGTCACCGCCACCTTAACGCCGTCGGACACGAACGCCTCCGCGATCGCCCGGCCGATACCCCGGTTGCCTCCGGTCACCAGCACTGTGCGGGTCATGGTGTGCTCCTTCTGGATCATCGGCGTCCGGGTGATGCCGCTGGTCGGTGTCCCGGCCGCCCCTATCGTGGGATCGGATTCGGGCACCGGCGCCCTCAACCTGTTCCGAGGTTAGGGAGATCGACGGTGTCGCCTGATGGCCCGCGCGGCCGACCTGTTGACCTTTCCGGCCAACCGCACCCGCACCGCCGTGGCGCCGCCGGTGTGCGGGCGATGGTCGAGGTCGGCGCCGAACACGGGGTGGATGCCCGGAAGTGCTTGCAGGACACCGGCATCTCCCCCGCGATGCTGCACGGCGACACGGTCGTGAGCGGCACGCAGGAGCTCGCCGTCGCCGCCAACCTCGTCACGGCGACCGGCAGCGCGTCCGGGGTGGGACTCGCGGTCGGCGAGCGGCTTTCGTTGCGCGCCTACGGAGTCTGGGGCTTCGCGATGCTGACCTGCCCGACGGTCCGCGACGCCGTCGAGTTCGGCATGCGGTACCTGCCGCTCACCTACGCGGTCACGGGCCTGAGCCTGAGGGTGTCCGGTGGTGAGGCGTTCCTGATCGTGGACGACGACGGTTCCTCGGCCGCGCTGAGGCCGTTCCTCGTCGAGCGGGAGATCGCGGTGACGGCGGGCATCCTGCGCACCATCCTGGGCGAGTCGCCGCCGTCGATGCGGGTGGAGCTCCGCGTCCCCCGCGCGGTGTCGGCCGACTACGAGAAGGTGCTCGGGACGCCGGTGCGGTTCGGAGCTCCGCACAACGCGATCGTCACCGACGTCGCCGTGCTGGACCTCCCGCTGCCCCAGTCGGACCCGCTCACCCTGACGGTGTGCGAGCGCGCGTGCCGTTCGCTGCTGAGCGAACGCTGCTCCCCCTGCGTCGCGCAGAACGTGCGGGAGATCATCGCCGAAGGCGTGACCGAGGCCGAGCTGATCGCCGCACGACTGCACCTGTCGGCCCGCACGCTGCGCCGGCATCTCGCCGCGGAAGGGACGTCACTGCGCCACCTCGTCGACGAGGCCCGGCGTGCCCGGGCCATCGAGCTCATGACCCTGCACCGCCTCAGCGTCGAGCAGATCGCGCTGCGGCTGGGCTACGCCGACGCCGCCACGTTCATCCGCGCGTTCCGCCGGTGGACGGGCACCACGCCGGGCGCCTATCCCGTGCGCTGATCGGCGGCCTCCGGCCCGAGCGGTTCGAGCCGGGCCGGCACGTGCTTGTGCCAGGGCGTGCCGGCCCATTCGTCGCGGTCCTCGGCGGCGGTGAGTTCGTTGGGGGCGACGCCGGTGCGCTCCCGCACGGTGAGCCCGAGGCCGTTGGGCAGCGAGATGTGGCCCGAGCGCATGGTGTCCGTGGCGTCGACGGACACGTCCGCGGTGCCGCGCCGGGTGGTGAGCCTGACCCGGTCGCCCGTCGTGACGCCCAGCCGTGCCGCGTCGGCGACGCTCATGCGCAGGCGGCCGTCCGGGTCGCGCCGCCGCCAGCCGGGGTCGCGCATGATCGTGTTGGCCGTGAACGCGCGCCGCTCGCCCGCGGACAGCACGAAGGGCCAGTCCGGGTCCTGGCGCGGGACGGGCCTGTCTCCCAGTGCGGCCACCGCGGCGAGCAGGTCCGGCACGGCGAGGTTGATCCGGTCACGGGGCATGCGCTGCCACGACGCGTCGTACTCGTCGTCGGTGATGTGCACGCCGTGCCGGCCGTCCACGATCGCGGCGAAGAGCCGCTCCCCCGCCTCGATGCCGGTTCCGTAGCCGGCCTTCTCGACACCGGCCGGGTTCTTGCGGGCGCAGTCGTGGGCGGCCATCCACAGCACGGCGGCCGCCGAGGCGTCGTGCGGCAGCGTCGGGCCGAGGGTGCGGTACAGCAGGACGGACGCGAGCCGCCGCTTCACCGGATCCGCGAGGACGGCGAGGAACGCCTGCGCGAACTCGACCCGTCCGGCCGCCGCGGCCGCGCGCAGCGGCGCGTAGTCCTGTTCGGTGAGCGCGCCCGAGGCCTCGACGAGCCGGGCGTGGATCTCCGGCTCGGGCAGCACGCCGTCCGGTGCGGGCACGACGGGGTGGCGCAGGTGGAAGATGTTGCGCGGGAAGTCGAAGTTGAAGAACGTGGCCTCGAACTTCTCGAACTGCGTCGGCGCCGGCAGCACGTAGTCGGCCAGGCGCGCGGTCTCGGTCATCGCGATGTCGATGACGACCACGAGCTCCAGCGCGGCGAGGGCCTCCCGCATCCGAGCCGAGTCGGCCAGGGAGTGCGCGGGGTTCGCGCTCTCGACCAGCATCGCCCGGTAGCGGGCCGGGTGGTCGGTGAGGATCTCCTCGGCGATCACGTTGCACGGCACGAGGCCGCTGATGATCCGCGCGCCGGCGACGGGGCTGCGCGGGCCCTCGCCCTCGCCGTGCCCGCGGTCGCGGCCGATCGGCACCAGGCTCGACGGCACGTACTGGGCGCCTCGTTTGCCGAAGTTGCCGGTGAGCAGCCAGACCAGCTTCTCGACGTAGCTCACCAGCGTGGAGTCGCGGTTCATCTGTACACCGAGGTCCTCGAAGACGGCCACGGAGTCCGCGGCGGCGATCCGGGCGGCGACCGCCCGCACCAGCGTCTCCTCGACGTCGGCGACGGCGCAGTAGTCACCGACCGGTACGCGGCGCAGGACGTCGGTGACGGCGTCGAGGCCGTCCGCGTGCTCGGCGAGCCAGTCCGCGGCGATCAGGTCCTCCTGCACGAGCACGGCGGCCATCGCGGTCAGCAGGTAGAGGTCGGTGCCGGGCCTGACCTGGAGGTGGAAGTCGGCCAGCTGCGCCGTCTCGGTGCGCACGGGGTCGATCACGATCATCGACCGGGCCGGGTCCTTGGCGATGTCCTTGAGCACCGACCGCGCGCGGGGGAACCCGTGCGACTGGTAGGGGTTCTTGCCAACGAACAGCGCGACCTCGCAGTGCTCGAAGTCCGCGCGGGTCATGTTGCCGAGCATGCGGGCGCTGACCCAGAACTCGCCGGTCTTCTCCTGCGCGAGCGCGGACGAGCGGTAACGGGCGCCGAAGGCGGCCATGGTGGCGGGCGAGTAGGCGCCGCCGAGGTGGTTGCCCTGGCCGCCGCCACCGTAGTAGAAGATCGTCTCCCCGCCGGAGGTATCGCGGACCTCGCCCAGGCGCGCCGCGATCTCGCTGATCGCGGTGTCCCAGTCGATCTCCTCGAACGTGCCGTCGGGCCGCCGGCGCAACGGACGCGTGATCCGGCCCGTGTCGCCGTTCTGGTGCAGGTCCAGACGCAGCGCCTTGTTGCAGGTGTATCCGGCGGAGGCGGGGTGGAGCTTGTCACCGCGGATCTTGTCGAACGACCGGCCGTCCTCGCCGACGAGGATCTCGATCCCGCAGTTGCACTCGCAGAGGATGCAGGCGCTGGGTTTCCACATGAGCCGGACTCCTAGTCTCGTCGCTCCAGCAGGGGCGCGATCTCGGTGAGCACGTCGTCGAGCGGGCCCAGGTCGCGGTGCGCGCGGCAGAGGATGATCGCCCCCTCGATCGCGGACACGACCAACGTCGCCAGCCGCTGCGCGCGCTCGGCCGCGAAACCGCTGGCGGACAACGCTTCCGCGAGACTGGCCCGCCACCGGCCGAAGATCTCGCGCACCACGTCACCGGCCTCGGGGACGAGGTCGCGGCTGTCCACGGCCATCGCGGCGACGGGACATCCCGCCCGGTAGTCGGTCTTGGTCAGAGCCTTCTTCCAGAAGGCGACGAGCCGCCGCACCATCTGCTCGACGTCGCCCTCGGCCGCCGACTCGCGGACCATGGTGGCGATGTGGTCACCGGCCTGGCGGACCGCGCCCAGGACCATCTCGTTCCGGCCGCCGGGGAAGTGGTGGTAGACGGAGCCCCGCGGCGCGCCGCTGTGCGCCAGAACGGCGTCGACCGTGACGCCGGCCGCGCCGCGTTCCCGCAGCAGCAGCACGGCGCTGTCCAGCATCCGCTGCTTGGTGCCGCGCCTGCCCTGCTCGCTCATCTCCCACCTCCCTGAATCGGGAGTATGACAGAGACCATAGTCGATGTCAGCACGGATCGGCGAGGTGAGCCGGACGTGCGCAAGGCCGCCCCGACGTGCTGCGGGGCGGCCTTGCGATCTGGTCAGGCGAAGGCGAGGCCCACGACGGTGCCGCCGGCGACGCCGACGACCGAGGCCCGTCCGCTGTCCAGGTCGACCTTCACCAGGAGCGAGCCTCCGAGCAGGGAGAACTCGGGCTGCACGGCGGCCATCGCGCGGTGCCGGCCGTTGGTGGTGGCGATGTCGAAGCCGTTGGTCCGGGCGATGTCGAGGCCGAGCTTGCCGACGGTGAAAAGCTGTCCGGTGTTCGGCGACACGACCGGCATCGCGCCGGCGACCGTGCCCTGGGTGACGAGCGTGTCCGCGCGGCTGTCGACGTCGTACAGCGTGGTGGACGTCGCCCCGGCGACGCTGTTGGTGTAGCCGGCGCCCGAGACCTGAGGCGTGCGGCCCGCCGCCCGGTCACCGGGGGCGTAGGCGAGCGGGCCGTCGACGGCCGCCACGGCACCCGTGTCCGGCACCAGGCGCAGGTTCTGGCCGGTCGTGGTCACCAGGCGGATCCGGTCGACCGTCGGGTTGAAGTCGATCCCCGCCGCGGTTCCCTCGATCGCGGCGGGCGCCCCGACCGCCGTGGCGCGTCCGGTGCGCGGGTCGAGGACGTAGAGCTGACCGGACGCGGCGATCGCGTACAGCGCGCCGGTGGCGGGCCGCACGTCCATGCCGATGAGCCGGTCGCGGGCCTTGAGGCCGGTGACCCGGACGCGCTGCTGGGACAGCAACGGGGACGACCAGCTCCTGGTGCTCAGGACTCCGTCCGCCGTGAGCAGGTGGACTCGCGCCTGGTCGGCCGACGCCGAGGCCGGCGTCGCGGCCAGTGCGGTCATGAGCAGTGCGGCCGCGCCTGCGAGTGCGGTCGTGCGAGCGATGCGCATGTTCTCTCCCGATGTCCGTTCGTGCAACGCAGGTGTGTACGACCGAACCGGTCACCGCGTTGAAATCGGGGCGGAAATCGCCCATCCGCCACCCGGCCGGTCTCGAATCCCGTGCAGGACCGGCGACGGGGAGCTCATGGCGCACATCGGCAGACGACGGAGATCCGGCCCGCGTGGCGACGAGGCCTTCCAGGAGATCTACTCCCTGCACGCACCGGAGCTGCACCGCTTCGCACTGCGGCAGCTCGGCGACGACGGCGCGGCGGAGGAGGTCGTGCAGGAGGTGTTCCTGCGGGCGTGGAGGTCGGCGGACGGCTTCAGGCCCGAACTGGCCAGCCTGCGCGTCTGGCTCTTCGCGATCGCCCGCAACGTCGTGGTCGACGAGGTCCGGTCCCGGCTGCGCCACGACAGGCGGATGACCGCCGCACGGGCGGCCGCCACCGAGGCCGGCGAGGTGGCGGGGGACTTCGCGCACACCGCGATCGACGGACGACTGGTCCAGATGGGACTGTCGCGGATCAACGCGGACCAGCGCGCCGCGGTCGTCGAGACCCACCTGCGGGGCCGGTCCTATCGTGATGTGGCAGCGGAACTGCAGGTTCCCCAGGCGACGTTGCGCAGCAGAGTCCACTTCGGTCTCAAGGCGTTGCGGTCGGTGATGGCGGACATGGGGGTGCGAAACGCGGTGTGAGGCCAATCCGATCACCGGACGGTTTCGAAGTAGACGTGTGAAACCGGGAATGACGCGTGCGATCAACCCGCACCTGCTGACCGGTGCCCACGCACTCGGCGCGCTGCCCGACGCCGAGCGAGCCGAGTTCGAGGCGCACCTGGGAAGGTGCCCGAGCTGTGCGGACGAACTGGCCGAACTGCGGCAGACCGCCGCCTGGCTGGGCAACGCCGTCGACCACGTCCATCCGAGCGCCCTGCGGTCACGGGTGCTGGACGCGGTCCGGCACGTGCGGCAGGTGCCGCCGATCTCGGAGAGCGTGGCGGTTTTCTCGCGACGCCAAGGCTTCCGCCGCGCCGCCGCCCTGATCTCGGCCGCCTGCGTGGCCGCCGCCGCGGTAGCAGGTGCGCACGGCGCACTGAGCACGTCGAGGATCGCCCCCGCTGTTGTCTCTCCGCGCACTCACATCGGTGATCTGCTGGCGGCGCGGGATCTGCGACTCGTCACCGGGGAGAATTCGGCGGGCACCGCCGCGATGTCCCCCAGCCGTGACGAGATGCTCTTCCTCGCCGAGGGCCTGCGCGCGTTGCCGCGCGACCGCGTCTACCAACTGTGGCTCGTGGACGACCACGGCCCGCGATCAGCGGGGACCGTGCGTCCCGCGGGCGGCACGATGTCGCTGCTGGTGCGCGGAGTCCGCGGCGTGGGCGAAGCCGTTCTCACCGTCGAGCCCTCGGCCGGCTCACCGGGTCCGACCGGGGCTCCGGTCCTCACCATCGCCCTGCGCTGAACCGGACGCGGTCCGCGGGACCGGCAGACGTGAAAACTCCGGGAACCGCACGCGGTTCCCGGAGTCGCGGTACTGCCACCCTGGAGGTGTCAGGCAGGCAGCAGGACCGAGTCGATGAGGTACACGGTGGCGTTGGCGGTCTTCACGCCACCGCAGATCACGTTGGCGTCGTTGACCTTCAGCGCGTCCTTGGAGCCGGTGACCTTGACGGTGCCGGTCTGGACGGTCTTCTGGTCACCGGCGATCTTGTCGGGCGTGATCTGGCCGGGAACGACGTGGTACGTCAGGATCTTGGTCAGCAGCGCGTCGTCGGTCTTGAGCTTTTCGATCGTCGCGGCGTCGATCTTCGCGAACGCCGAGTCGACCGGCGCGAACACGGTGAACTCGGCACCGTTGAGCGTCGAGACCAGGTTCACCTTCGGGTTCAGCTTGCCGGACACCGCGCTGACGAGCGTGGTGAGCAGCGGGTTGTTGCTCGCGGCGACCGCGACCGGGTCGGCGGCCATGCCGCTCACGGAACCGGCGCCGGACGGGACCTGCTTGGCGTAGTCGGCACAACCGGGGCCAACGAGGTTCGCGGCCGGGTCGGCCATCGCGGCCGACGACGGCGCGCTCGACGTGGCGGACGTGGGCGCGGTGCTGGAGCTGCTGCTGGCCGTGTCACCCGAGCCGCACGCCGCGCCGAACAGGGCGAGCGAGGCGGCGCCGACGGCCAGGACGGTGTTGCGGACGGTCATGTTCATGACGGGACATCTCCAAGGGTGAACGGGGACGCTGTTGCCCGTGATTCGCCGCCCCTCGGAGAACGGATGGGTCTGGTTACCGACCTGTTACCAACGAGACCGCCGATCATGCGTGACCAGGGCAAACGGCGAACCGGCGACCGTCAGTCCACAGTCGACGATCAACTTGGCGCTTTTCCCCGCACACCAACACTCCGGTTCTGGGCTCCGGCAGGTCACCGGCGTCGCCGAGGACGCGAGGACGCGATGTCGGTGGTGGAGGTCGGTGTGGACGCCCACCCCGACATCGCCGTCCGCTACCAGGTGCTCAGCCTCCCCGCGCTGGTCCTGTTCTCCGGCGGACGCCCCGTCTGCACCCTCACCGCACCCCGCAAGCGCGCCGACATCTTCAAGGCGCCCTCCCCCTGGCTCTGACCACGGGCCGGCGAGATCTCACCCGGCTCCGCACTCCTCCCGGTACCGGTGGCCGGCATCGGCCACACGACCCGAGACCGTGCCCGCGGCCAGGGCGGACACCTCGAAACCGCTCACCGTGTACAGGTGTTTGCCGCTTCCCGGCCGGTGGTAGCTGACCCGCCGCCGGTCCCACGCCGTCCCTTCCTGGACGATCCGCATCTCCGCCACGCCGGCGGGCGCGCTCCACTCACGACGCCCGCCCGCCGTGCCTGTGGCGTTCGAGGGGACTTCCAACGGGCCGGCGACGTCCCGCAGGAGGTCCACGAACGACAGCTCGGGCAGCTCGCTCGTCTCGCCGTCGCAGCTCAGCCAGTAGCGGAGAGCAAGGCCGCGGCCAGGTTCGCCGGACGAGTCCACCCAGATCCTCCCCGTGCCGTCCTCGGTGACGCTGAGAAATCGCGTTATCCGGCCGTCGCGCAGACTGACGGACATCACGATCTCCGAGTCCGCCGGGGTGCGCGGCGGCGTCCGCGGCGGCTGGTTCGCGGGTGGGTAAACGCGGTCGAAGCGGATCTGCCAGTCACCGTCGACGGCTCTGACGGCCTGATCTCCGTCCACCCGCACGGCCTGATGCCTCTCGCACCCGCCGGCCACGGGCACCAGCGCGGCCACGACCACCGCGATCACCCACCTCATCGGAAACCCGTCCCCTGCCTGGTCTAGCAGCTGAACCGGGCCGAGTCGGACGTGGTCGCGGTGTACACGTCGCCACCGACGGTCCGCGCCTCGTGGTAGGCGGAACTGCGGTAGGTGTACGTTCCCACGCCCGCACAGCGCCAGACCGAGATCGAGGCGACCCAGTCCGTGTTGTTGCCCGTGCTGCTGTCGCTGTCGAGGAAGTCGGGACCGTTCCACCGGTCCCGGTACAGGTTGGTCTCCGCGTGCAGCCTCGCGTAGACGTACTCGCAGTCGATGATGCCCTGCCCGTTGGCGCGTCCGCCGTCCGTGGAGGTCTTGTACACGTCGGACATCCCGATGCAGCCGGACGGCAACGCCGCGGCTGAGACGGCCGAAGTCGTCGTGAGAACGCCTTCTCCCGGGGTGTCGGCCGCGGGTGTCGCCGCCGCGGCGGCGGTCACCAGCATCGTCGCCGCCGCCACCCCCGCGGCGACCGTGCCGATTCGCTTGAACAACATGGCTCTCCTCGCTCCCCTGCCGGACGGTGGACCCCGTCCGTGCCCCGACTGTGCGCCGCCGGGTACCTGGATTCGCCCCACGTTCTCCCAATCTGCTGGTGAGCGGTGCCCGGGCGGAGTAGGAAGGGCGCTCGGGAGGTGGGCATCGTGGCGACGGAGCTGCGTGTGCTCGGACAGGTGGAGCTGCGGGTCGGCGGCCGGGTGGTGGAGGTCGGGCACGCGCGGCAGCGGTGCGTGCTGGCGGTCCTGCTGGTGGAGGCGAACCGGGTCGTCACGATGGAGCAGCTGCTGGACCGCGTGTGGGCGGATCGGTTGCCCTACAAGGCACGGCACGTGGCGAGCAACTACGTCTCGCGGCTGCGCCAGGTGCTGCCGGATGACGTCGCGCTCGTGCGGCGCAGCGGTGGCTACGTGCTGGAGGTGGACCCGGAGGCGGTGGACCTGCACCGGTTCCGCCGGCTGGTCGAGCAGGCGCGCGGACGCACGGACGGGCAGGCGTTGGCACTGCTGGAGGAGGCCGCGGGGCTGTGGCGCGGCGAGGCGTTCGAAGGGCTGGACAGTCCGTGGATCACCGCCGTCCGCGAAGGCCTGGCACAGGAGCGGTTCGCGGCCGACGTGGAACGGGTGGAGCTGGCACTCGCGCGGGGTGCGCCCGCGGTGTCGTGCACGGAGCTCGGCGAGCGGGCGGACGCGCACCCGCTGGACGAACGGGTCGCCGGGCAGCTGATGCTCGCGCTGTACCGCAACGGCCGCCAGGCCGAGGCGCTCCTGCGCTTCGAGGGCATCCGGGCCCGGCTGGCCGAGGAGGTGGGTGCCGATCCCGGGCCGGCGTTGCGGGAGCTGCACCAGCGGATCCTGACCACCGACCCCGCGCTCACCCGCACCGCGGGGCCGGACGTGCCGCGGCAACTGCCGGCGCCCCCGGTGTT
Source organism: Lentzea sp. NEAU-D7 (assembly GCF_026242055.1). Taxonomy (GTDB): domain Bacteria; phylum Actinomycetota; class Actinomycetes; order Mycobacteriales; family Pseudonocardiaceae; genus Lentzea. The sequence goes on from NZ_JAPJDL010000001.1 coordinate 83,819, forward strand.
CACGGGCCGTACCACCGAGCTCGCGCTGCTGGACGAGGCGCTCGCGGGGACGCCCGGCACGGTCGTGATCTCGTCGATCGGAGGATCGGGCGGGATCGGCAAGACCTGGCTGGCGCTGCACTGGGCGCACCGGCACGTCGGGAGCTTCCCGGACGGGCAGCTGTTCGTCGACCTGCGCGGCTTCAACCCGGCGGAGCAGCCGCTCGTGCCCGACGCCGCGTTGTTCGGCTTCCTCACGGCCCTCGGCGTCACCGCGAGCCGCGTTCCCGTCGACCTGGACGCGAAGGCGGCGCTGTACCGCAGCCTGGTCGCGGGCAAGCGGGTCCTGGTCGTGCTGGACAACGCCGCCACCGCCGACCAGGTGACACCGCTGCTCCCCGGCAGCCCGGCCTGCACGGTGCTGGTCACCAGCCGCACGCGGCTCGTCTCCCTGATCGACCGGCACGGCGCCCGCCACCTGCCCCTGGGCGTGCTGACCCGCTCCGAGGCCCGGGAGCTGCTGGCCGCACGCCTGGGCGCGGACCGCGTCGTCACGAGGCCCGGCGCCGTCGACGAGGTGGTGGAGCTGTGCGGGGGCTACCCGCTGGCCCTGTCGATCACCGCCCGCAACGCGACCACCCGTCCCGGCATCCCGCTGGCCGAGATCGCCGCCGAGTTGCGCGAGTGGGGCCTGGAAGTGCTCGACCACGACACCGACCCCGCCGCCAGCCTGCCCGCCGTGCTCTCGTGGTCCCTGCGCCGGCTGACCGACGACCACCGCACCGCGTTCGGGCTGCTGGGCATCGCGCCCGGCCCCGACATCGCCGTGCCGGCGGTGATCTCGCTGACCGGACTCACACCCGCAGCCGCCCGCACCGCGTTGTCGGCGCTGGAAGAGATGTCCCTGGTCGAGCGGCAGCCACACGGCCGATACGCGATGCACGACCTGGTTCGCGCCTACGCCGCCACCACCGCCGACGCGCTGCCGGCCGACGTGCGGGAGAGGGCGCAGGTGCGGGTGGTGGACTTCTACCTGCACACCACCCAGGCCGCCGACCGGCTCCTGAACCCCGCCCGGCCGCTCGTGCGACTCGATCCGCCCGCCCCCGGCGTGCACCCGTTCCCGCTGCCCGGCGCGGAGGCAGCGCTGGCGTGGCTGGACGCCGAGCACGCGACGCTGCTGGCGGCCCAGCGCACCGCGGTCGCCCTGGACCGCCACGACGTCGTCTGGCACCTGGCCAGGACGTTGGACACCTTCCACCTCCGGCGTGGGCACCGGCACGACGCGCTCGCCGCGTGGAGGGCCGCGGTGGACGCGGCCGCGCACCTGCCCGACCCGGCCACTCTCAGCCGCGCCCACCGGAGCCTCGGCCGCGCCTGCACCCGCCTGGGCCGCTACGAGGAGGCCATCGACCACCTCGACCAGGCCCTGGAACTGACCGTGCTCCACGACGACCCCACCGAACAGGCGCACACCCACCGGGTCCTCGCGTTCGCCTGGGGAGAACGGGGAGACGACCGGCAGGCCCTGGACCACGCGCGGCACGCGCTCGACCTCCACCGCACGTTGCGCCATCCGGCGTGGGAGGGCGACGCGCTCAACTCGGTGGGCTGGTACGCCGCGAGGCTGGGCGAGTTCGACACCGCCCGCGACCACTGCCTGGCCGCCCTGGAGCTGAACCGGCGTCACCACTACGCCGAGGGTGAGGCGGGCGTGCACGAAAGCCTGGGCTTCATCGCCCACCGCACCGGAGACCACCGGCAGGCCGTCGAGCACTACCGCCAGGCCCTCGTGCTGCTGCGTGCCCTCGGATACACCTACGGGGTCGCGGACACGCTCGACCGCGCCGGCCACCCGCACGCCGCTCTCGGGCAGAGCCGTGAGGCGCGCGAGGTGTGGCAGGAGGCGCTGGAGCTGTACGAGGAGCAAGGCCGCGAGGACGACGCCGAGCGCGTGCGCCGGCAACTCGACGACCTCGCCCGCACGGAGGGGTGAGTCCCGAACAGCCGGTGGTTGACCTTCCAGTGGCTGCAAGGTCGAGGATTCGTTCATGGACGAACGCACGGACCTGCTCACCATCGGCCAGCTCGCGCGCCGTACGGGCATCTCGGCCCGCACCTTGCGCTTCTGGTCGAACGAGGGGGTCATCACGCCGGCCGGTCGCACGGCAAGCGACTACCGGCTCTACGACGCCGCGTGCGTGGCCCGCGTCGAGCTCATCCGCACCCTGCGCGAGCTCGGCCTCGGTCTCGGCGACGTGCGCCGGGTGCTCGACCACAAGGCGACGGTCGCCGAGGTCGCCGACGCGCACGTGGCCGCGATCGACACGCAGATCCGCGCCCTGAAGGTGAGCCGCGCCGTGTTGTCCACCGTGTCGAAACGCCGATCCACTCCCGAGGAGACAGCACTGATGAACCGGTTGGCACGACTCTCCACCGCCGAACGCGCGCAGATCATCGACGACTTCAAGGCCGACGTGTTCGGTGGCCTCGACATGGACCCGAGCCTGCGCGAGCGGGTGAGCGAACTCAGCATCGACCTGCCGGACGATCCCACACCCGACCAGGTGGACGCCTGGATCGAGCTGGCGGAACTCCTGCAGGACAGGGACTTCCGCGCCCGGCTGGGGACCTTCCTGCGACTGAACACCCCCGCCCCGGGGCAGAAAGCACCACCCGGCGCGAACATCTGGTGGGCTCGGCAGGTGGTGAACACCGTCGCGCGGGCAAGGGAAGAAGGCATCGCTCCTGACGATCCCGCCGCAGCGGAGCTGATCTCCACCTCGTTCGGCGACACCGATCTGGGCGCGGTGCTGCTGTCCCTGGAGGCCGGGATCGACGCCGGCGCGGAACGGTACCGCCGGCTCGTCAGTCGTGTGCGGGGGAAGTACAGCGCACCGGACGCCACCGAAGAACTGCTCTGGCTCGCCACAGCTCTCCGGAACGCCACCGGAGGACGAGCGGCGCGGCGATGACAGTTCGTTGCAGGGCAACCATTTCGCGGCGATGTACCCGGTCACCGGCAATATTTGGCCCCTTGGGCCGTCCTCTCGACAGCACGAGACTGCTGACATGGATGACATGCGAAGATCAGTGGTGTCCGCCGTTCTCCTCACGGCGGGTCTGGTGCTCTGTCCGGCCGGGATCGCGGCCGCTCAGCCACCGCAGACGTGCAACGGGCTGGCGGCGACGCACGTCGGCACGAACGGCGACGACGTGCTGTTCGGCACGAACGGTGCGGACGTGTTCGTCACGCACGGCGGCGACGACGTCGTGTTCGGTCTCAACGGCAACGACACGGCCTGCCTGGGAGCGGGCGCCGACGAGTTCTTCGGCGGCAACGGAAACGACTGGGTGGCGGGAGAAGCGGGTGCCGACACCCTCAACGGTGAGGCGGGCGGCGACACGCTCCTCGGGGGCGAGGGTCCCGATCGTCTCGACGGCGGTGCCGGGAACGACACCGTCAACGGCGGCGCGGCGGCGGACAACGTCGAAGCCGGTGCGGGCGATGACACCGTCAACGCGGGAGCGGGTGCGGACTCCGTCAGCGGTGGCGACGGCGCCGACACGCTCAACGGGCAGAACGGCGCCGACCGGATGAACGGGGACAACGGCAACGACCGCCTCAACGGTGGTGCGGGCGTCGACGATCTCGACGGTGGCGCCGGGAACGACATCGTCAACGGTGACGCGGGCAACGACACGCTCACCGATCCGGCCGGTCAGGACGCCGGTGACGGCGGTGCCGGTCAGGCCGACCGCTGCGACTCGCGCTTCGAGTCGCTGTCCGGCTGCGAGATCATCTTCTGACAGGCGCGCAACAGGCCGAGGGTGCGCGACGACGGAACGCACCCCCGGCACGGAGCCGCCGGGACGGCCGCGGTCCGTTCTCCCCCCTCCGCCGAACTCGGCTCAGGCGCGCGACATCTCGTGGCCCCGGGCGAGCAGGTCGAAGTCCTCATCGGACAGATCCACGTCCACCGCGCCGGCGTTCTCCTCCAGGTGGCGCAGGGAGGACGTGCCCGGGATGGGGAGCACGACCTCCGACCGCCGCAACAACCACGCCAGTGCGACCTGCGCCGCGGTGGCGCCGATCCGGCGGGCCACCTCCGCCACCGGTGAGCCCGGCCGGACGCTCGGCGCGATCGGCAGCCAGGGCAGGAACGCGATGCCGTGCCGCTCGCAGTGCTCCAGCACGTCCTCCCAGCGCCGGTCCTCCAGGTTGTACCGGTTCTGCACGCTCACGATCGGCGTGATCCGGCCCGCTTCGACGATCTGCTCGACGGAGACCTCGGACAGCCCGACGTGCCGCACCTTTCCCTCGTCCTGCAACTGCCGCAGGGCGCCGATCTGGTCCGCCAGCGGCACCGCGGGGTCGATCCGGTGCAGCTGGAACAGGTCGATGCGCTCGACCCGGAGCCGGCGCAGGCTCAGCTCGGCCTGCTGGCGCAGGTACTCCGGACGACCGAGCGGGATCCACTCGTCGCCGGGGTGGCACTGGCCGGCCTTGGTGGCCACCACGACGCCGTCGGGGTACGGGTGCAGTGCCTCGGCGAGCAGTTCCTCGTTGCGGCCGAGGTCGTAGGAGTCGGCGGTGTCGATGAAGGTGACGCCGAGCTCGACCGCGCGGCGAGCCAGGGCGTGCGCGGCGGCCGGGTCGTCCTCGGGCATGCGCATGGCGCCGAAACCCAGCCGGTGGACCGGGAGGTCGCCGCCGAGGACGAGGTGGTGACGATCGGTTCGCACGAAGTCTCCTTGCGGGTGTCGGTTCCTGTGGCACCGACACTGCCGCCCGTCCATCAGCAAGACAATCGAAACATTCTTAGATCAACCGCGTAGCATCGCTTAAGTGTTGAACCTGGAACGCCTGCGGACCCTGCACGCGGTGTCCACCACGGGATCGGTCCGCGGCGCCGCCGAGGCGCTGCACGTGACCACCTCGGCGGTGTCGCAGCAACTGTCCAGACTGGAGCGCGAGGTCGGGCAGCGCCTGCTGGAGAAGCAGGGGCGGGGCGTCCGGCTCACCGACGCGGGCGACCTGCTCGCCGAGCACGCGGGCAGGCTGCTGCAGCAGGTCGAGCTCGCCGAGACCGACCTCGCCGGCCACCGCGGCGCCGTGGCCGGTTCGCTCACGATCGCCGCCTTCGCCACCGCCGCGCGTGGTCTGCTGCCGACGGTGCTGCACGCGTTGCGGCAGCGGCACCCGAACCTGTCGGCCAGGCTGGCGGAGCTGGAGCCCACCGAGTCGATCGCACAGCTGCGTCACGCCGACATCGACATCGCGGTGGTGCAGGACTGGCCGGAGGAGCCGCTCGCGGTGCCCGACGGGATCTCCTGCGCCCCACTGCTGGAAGACGTTCTCGACGTGGCGCTCCCGGCCCACCACCCGTTCGCCGACCGGTCCACCGTAACCCTGGACGAACTGCGCGACGAGGACTGGGTCGGCTGGCCCAGCGACGAGATCTGCCACGGCTGGCTCGAGAACACCCTGCGCCGCAACGGGATCGAGCGCCGGGTCAGGCACACCGCCTCCGAGCACTCCACCCAGCTCGCGGTGGTGGCGGCGGGACTCGGTGCGGCGGTCATCCCCCGGCTCGGACGTGGCCAGGCACCGTCCGGCGTCCGGTTCGTGCCGCTGCTACCGGCACCCCGGCGACGGGTGTTCGCCTTGTGGCGCAACAGCACCACGAACCGACCGGCGTGCCGGGCGGCACTGCGCGCACTGCAGGACGCCGCTCAGCAGTGCGACATCAACGCCATGGCGTAGCCGCGCTGCTCCTCCGAGACCGCTAGGGCCTGTATCGAGGTCTGGTTCGATGAGAGTCGCGCTTGAGGTGGTTTCTGGCGGTGCGGCCGGACCTCGATACAGGCCCTAGTTCTGGCAGCCGCAGCCCGACGCGGTCTTCGCCTCCACGACGGTGAGGCCGGGATCTGCGGACCGCTCTTCGGAGGTGCAGCAGGCGCTGACACCGCAGCACGCCCCTTCGGCCTGCACCGGTGCCGTCGCCTCGACGGTCAGCGGCTTCACCGCGCGCACGATGGCCCCGTGCATGCCGTCGGCCGCCTCGAACGCCGGGGTGATCTCGACGCCGGTGAACCCGGCAGCTTCGAGGCCCTCCCGGTACTCGGTGAAGGTGAGGGCTCCGGCGATGCAGCTGACGTAGGAGCCCCGCTCGGCCCGCTCGGCGGGCGTGAGGTGGTCGTCGGCCACCACGTCGGAGATGCCGATGCGGCCTCCGGGACGCAGGACGCGGAAGGTCTCGGCGAACACGGCGGGCTTGTCGACGGAGAGGTTGACGACGCAGTTGGAGATCACGACGTCGATGGTGCCGCCGGGCAACGGGATGGTCTCGATGTCACCTTTGAGGAACTCGACGTTGGTGGCACCGGCCTTCTCCGCGTTGGACAACGCCAGCGCGAGCATCTCGTCGGTCATGTCCAGGCCGTAGGCCTTGCCGGTGGCGCCCACGCGGCGCGCGGAGAGCAGGACGTCGATGCCGCCGCCCGAGCCCAGGTCCAGCACCCGCTCGCCTTCGCGCAGCTCAGCGACGGCGATCGGGTTGCCGCAACCGAGCGAGGCGGCCACGGCCTCCGCGGGCAGCTCGTCGCGCTGCGCCGCCGGGTACAGCGCGGCGCCGAACGTCTCGTCGACCTCCACGGCGTCCGGGCCGCAGCACCCGCCCCCACCCCGTGCGACAGCGGTCGCGGCGGCCGCGTAGCGGGCACGGACGGTCTCTCGCAGGTCGGTCTGCTCGCTCATGAGAGGCACCCTTCCAGGCTGTATCGAAGTTTGTCGATGCCATGGTTGCACCGGGGCCGGAGACGCGTCAATATTGAAATATGTCGAATCAAGGCGAGGGCTGCTGCGAGCCGCTGTCGGAGGAACCGCTCGCCGAGCAGCAGGCCGCGGAGCTGGCGACGGTGTTCAAGGCGCTGGGCGATCCGGTACGCCTGCGACTGCTGTCGCTGATCGCGTCACGTCCCAGCGGCGAAGTCTGCGTCTGCGAGCTCACGCCCGCGTTCGACCTCTCGCAGCCGACGATTTCCCATCACCTCAAGCTGCTGCGGCAGGCAGGTCTGGTCGACTCGGAGCGGCGGGGCACGTGGGTCTACTACCGGGTGCGGCCGGAGACCACCGACAGGATGGCCGCCCTGCTGTCCAGCGTCAGCGGCGAGCGCGCGGCGGCGCGGGTCGGCTGATCGGCCCCCGCGCTTCGTTCAGGCCCGGACCTCGACGTCGAGCTCCTGGAGAAGCCCGCGGACGCGGCGTTCGCTCTCGTCGCGGACGGGACGGACGTCGCTGACGTCCTTGCCCGCAGAGGAACAGCACGACCGGCTTGCCGTCGCGCACGTGGCCCTCGACCTTCGCCAGCGCGTGCAGCCGGTCGACCCGGCCGGCGCGGTCGAGGTAGGCGTGTTCGAGGGTGGTCGAGGCGACCGCCGAACTGTTCGCGGGCGTTGTCGCAGACGGCGACTGCGACAACGCCCGGCCGCAGGACGTCTTCGACGCTCGCGGGTGCACGCCGTCGGCGGGCGTCGTGCCGGCGGAGGCGACGGGAACAGTGCTGCGCTCCTTGCACAGCGCGGCGGCGAACTGGGAACGCGCCGAGTTGTGCGTGCAGACGAGCTTCACGTGCTGTGCCGGCAGGCCGAGTTCGCTGGGCGAGGCGTCGCCGACAACGGACAAGCCCCGACAGGCGCGGTCAGCCGCCGAGTGATGCGGCGATCTCCGCCGCGGCGGCCTTCGCGGTGGGCCCGACGCCGATCAGGGTCGCGGACGCGGCGCCGGTCCAGCCGCCGTACCCGAGCAGGTGCAGGCGCGGCTCCCCTACCGCCGTCGTGCCGTCCACCGCGACCCGGCCGCGCTCGTCGCGCAGGCGCAGCGGCGAGAGGTGCCCGAGCGCGGGCCGGAACCCGGTGGACCAGATCACGACGTCGGCCCCGGCGAGCACGCCGGTGTCCATCGGCGTGGCCACGAGCAGCCCGCTGTCCCGAGCCTCCCGGACCGGTGGCACCGCCACGATGTCGCCCAACTCGCCCACCCCACCCGCCCGGCGGCTGGCGATGTCGAAGAGCGCCTTGCCGTCGATCTCGTCGGGCAGGTACCGCGGCGGGCGACGGGTCATCCACGTCAGTGACGCGTGCGGAGCGAGGTCGGCCGCGATCTGCGCGCCGGAGTTGCCTCCGCCGACCACGACTACCTTCCGCCCCGCGAACTCGAGCGGGTCGCGGTAGTCGACGGTGTGCAGCTGACGGCCCGGCAGCTCCACCAGCGGACGGAACGGCCGCCACCACGTGCCGGTCGCGCTGATCACGTGCCGCGCGGTCCAGGTACCTGCGTCGGTGTGCACCAGGAGTCCGTCCTCGGCGCGGCTCACCGCCGACACCTGGACGGACCGGTGCACGGGGACGTCGTAGCGCTTCTCGTAGGCCGTCAGGTAGTCGACCACGTGCTGTGCGGTCGGATAGCCGTCCGAGAAGGGCGGCATCGGCCAGCCCGGCAGGGAGCTGTGGCGCGCGACCGAGAACAGCCGCAGCGAGTTCCACCCGTGCGGCCACGCACCGCCCGGCGAGGACTGCGCGTCGAGCACCACGTGACCGACGCCCGCGCGGCGCAGGTAGTAGGCGGCGGCCAGACCTGCCTGGCCGCCGCCGATCACGACGACATCAGACCTCAGCGCGGGCCTCCCGGCGACGACGCGGCCACAGGCTCACGCAGACCAGCCCCACGAGCACCGGCACTCGACCAGCGGTCCAGACTGGACAGCCGGTGCAGGACGTCCTGCTCCACCGCCCGACGGATGGTGCTCAACAAGGCCTCCTGGCATCGGAGCCGGCGCGGTCGGCCAGCTCGTGGAGTGCGTCGGCGACCCGGCGCAGCGCGTCGGGCCGCAGGCGGTAGTACGTGAAGCGCCCGCACGGTTCGGCGTCGACGAACCCTGCCTCGCGCAGCACCTTCAGGTGGTTCGACACGTTCGCCTGCTTCGCACCGGTCTCCTCGACGAGGTGGCAGGTGCACAGGGCCTCAGCGGCCAGCAGCTGCAGGATCCGGGCGCGCAGCGGATCCGCGAGGACCTTCAACACATCAGCATCGAGTGCCATCAGCCGGGAATGATACATCAGCCCAGACTGATGAGTCGTTGGACTGACCCCGAGGACCCCGCGAGCCAGGGCGGGGAACGCCGACGGCCGTCCGCAGTGGACTTCCCGCGCTCAGTGCTGGTGGCGACCGTCGTGGCCGCCGTGGTACTGGTGCACGACGGCGTGCCCCTTGCCCCGCGAGATCAGCCAGCGGTTGACCGGGACCGTCACGACGAACGCCACGGCCAGCGCGAAGGCGAGGCTGAGCCAGAACAGCCAGCTCGCCAGGCCCGCCTCCATCGCACCGGGCACGAGCAGCATCACCGCGTTGTCGACGACCTCCATGACGGCGATCGACACGGTGTCGGCGGCGAAGGCCACACCGATCGCGGCACGCAGCGGCAAGCCCGACCTCAGCACCGGGCGGATGGTGAGCGCGTACCCGAACACGAAGGCCAGCGCGACCGCGAGCACGATGGTCGCCAGGGCGGACCAGCCCAGGGCGGTACCGATCACCATGCCCAGCACCTCGCCGATGGCGCAGCCGGTGAGGCAGTGCAGCGTCGCCGACACGGCCAGTTTGGTCAGACTTTGCTGTGAGCCGCCGTGTTCCATGACGTCCCCTTCACCCGTTCGGTACCCCCTGGGGGTATAACGGGAAGCAAGTTACGCCCATACCCCCCATGGGTGTCAACCCTCGACCGAGCGACCTCAGGTGAACCGGTCGCGACGGCCACCCGTAAGCGCCAGTGATGGGACCTACTAGGTACGGTAGTGGCATGACCCGGAGCACACAGCGAACAGCGGCCCAGTGGGTGCTGCTTTGCCTGCTCGTCCTCGGCGTCATCGGGATGCACCACGTGAACGCGGGCGCGCCTGGCGCGCAGGCCGGCATCGCCGCCACAGCCGGCGCCCACGGCGGCCATCACGCACCGGACGACCCGGAGCCCGCACCGGCACACGACATGTCGCACATGTGCATGGCGATCCTGTGCGCCGTGGTGTCCCTGCTCCTGCTCGGCTGGTCGCTCCTGCGCCTGAGCCGCCCGCCGGACGACCGGGCGGCTTCGGCTCCCGCCTGGCCACGCGCACCCGCCAGGCCTCCCCCGCTCGGCGGCCGCGGGGTGCTGACCTCGTTGTGCGTGCTGAGGTTGTGATCGACGCCGGTTCCTCGGACGGTCACATTCCCAAGCACAGAAGGTTGCACATGATGAGGAAGTCCCTGATCGGTTTCGGCGTCGCCGGCGTGGCCGCCGCCGCACTCCTCGCGGGCTGCGGTGGCGACATGGCGGGCATGCAGCACGGCTCGACCGCGCCCGCGCCGTCCGCCGCGGGCCAGCAGGACGGCCACAACGAGCAGGACGTCGAGTTCGCGCAGGACATGATCGGGCACCACCAGCAGGCGCTGGACATGGCGGCGATGGTCCCGGGCAAGAGCACGGATCCCAAGGTCACCGACCTCGGCAGGCGCGTCGCCGCGGCGCAGGAGCCCGAGATCAAGAAGATGACCGAGTGGCTGACGAAGTGGGGTGCCGCCCCCGCCTCGACGTCGATGCCGGGCATGGACCACGGCTCCGGCCACGGCTCGATGCCGGGCATGATGACGGCCGAGGAGATGGCGCGGCTCAACGGCGCCACCGGTGCGGAGTTCGACCGCATGTGGCTCGACATGATGATCAAGCACCACCAGGGCGCCGTCGAGATGGCCGAAGTGGAACAGGAGAAGGGTTCCAGCGCCGAGGCGAAGAAGCTCGCGCAGGACATCATCACCGCCCAGCAGGCGGAGATCACCGAGATGCAGGCGCTCCTGAAGTAGAGCCGGCGCGGTGAACGCCGGACGAGCGCCCAACGGCTCGTCCGGCGTTCACCTGCCACGACCGGGCGCATCCAGCCGGACACCGAGCGCCACCTCATAGCACATACCCCTACTCCGTATCGTCGAACTCCTTGCACACCCATACCCCCCATGGGTATAAAGGTGGCAAGCGTCCGCCGTTCCCCCGGTCATCCACGACCGGCCGCGCGGCGGACCGATCGACAGGAGCGGCAGATGCACGGCTACACCGGCAACAAGGAAGACCACCTGCGGCGCCTGCGGCGCATCGAGGGTCAGGTGCGCGGCCTGCAGCGGATGATCGAGAACGACGACTACTGCATCGACGTCCTCACCCAGATCTCCGCCGCGACCAGGGCGTTGCAGTCGGTGTCGCTCAACCTGCTCGACGAGCACCTCAAGCACTGCGTCAGCCAGGCCATCACCGAGGGCGGCACGACCGCGGACGAGAAGATCGCCGAGGCCAGCAACGCCATCGCCCGCCTGGTCCGCTCCTGACTCCGCGTTTCCGAACCACTTCCGAGGAGCACCCCATGTCCGAGTCCGTCTTCACCGTCAGCGGCATGACCTGCGGGCACTGCGTCAGCTCGGTGACCGAGGAGATCAGCCAGATCGGCGGCGTGCGCGGCGTGGCCGTCGAGCTCGACAGCGGCAAGGTCACCGTCACGAGCGACCAGCCCGTCGCCGAGGACGACGTCCGGGCCGCCGTCACCGAGGCCGGCTACACGCTGGTCAGCAGCTGAGGGAGAGCCAGATGAACACCGCCACGAAGGTGGCCGCCTACGCCGGTGTGCTGGCGATCGTCTTCGGCGGCGCATGGGCCGCCGGCGCCGCCACCGAGCCGTTCGGCGGTCCGTCCACGCCGAACGCGGCGGAACAGCCCGCCACGGCTCAGGACGCAGCGGAAGGCAAGCTCCCACCAGGACTTTCCGTCGCGGAGAACGGTTACGTGCTCACCCTGGCGCAGACCACCCTGCCCGCTCGGACGCCGCAGAACTTCAGCTTCCGGATCGGGACGACCAGCGGCGGCACCGTCACCGGGTTCGACGTGGAGCACGAGAAGAAGCTCCACCTCGTGCTGGTGCGCCGGGACGGCTCCGGGTTCCAGCACGTGCATCCCGAGATGTCCGGGGACGGCACGTGGTCGGTCCCGCTCACGATCCCGTCGGCCGGGAGCTACCGCGTGTTCGCGGACTTCAAGCCGGAGAACGGCGCGAAGACCACGCTGGGGGCCGACGTCCAGGTCGGCGGCGCGTACGAGCCGCAGCAGTTCGCCGAGGACTCCCGCGAGTCCGCGGTGGACGGTTACGTCGTCCGGCTGACCGGCGACCTCACCGCGGGCGCCGAGTCCACCGTGACCACCACCGTCACGAAGGACGGCAAGCCCGTGACGGACCTGCAGGCCTACCTCGGCGCCAACGGCCACCTGGTCGCGTTGCGCGCGGCCGATCTGGCCTACCTGCACGTGCACCCGCAGGACGCCCCCGGTGCGGGACCCGACGTGAAGTTCGCGGTCGAGGTGCCGACACCCGGCCGGTACCGGCTGTTCCTGGACTTCCAGCACGACGGCAAGGTCCGCACGGCGAGCTTCACGCTCCACACCAGCGGCTCCGCACCCGCGCCCGCACCGACGACCGCCACGCCCACGCCGTCCGACGACCACGGTGGTCACGGTGGCTGAGCACGACACCCTCGAAGAGGAGGCGCGTTCCATGAGCTCACCGGCGAGTGAGATCGAACTGTCCATCGGCGGCATGACCTGCGCCTCCTGCGCCGCCAGGATCGAGCGCAAGCTCAACAAGCTCGACGGCGTCCAGGCGACCGTCAACTACGCCACGGAGAAGGCGCGCGTCAGCTTCCCCGGATCGCTGACCGCGGAGGACCTGGTCAAGGTCGTCGAGAACACCGGCTACACCGCCGAGCTCCCCGCTCCCCCGAAGACCGGCGCGGAGGTCGAGGAAGACCCCACCCTGCCGCTGCGCCGCCGTCTGGTCACCTCCGTGGTGCTGAGCGTGCCCGTGGTCGCGCTGGCGATGGTCCCCGCGCTGCAGTTCACCTACTGGCAGTGGCTCTCGCTCACGCTCGCCGCGCCGGTCGTGGTGTGGGCCGCGTGGCCGTTCCACAAGGCCGCGTGGACCAACCTGCGGCACGGTGCCGCCACCATGGACACGTTGATCTCACTCGGTGTGGGCGCGGCGTTCCTGTGGTCGCTGTACGCGCTGTTCTTCGGCACCGCGGGCGTTCCCGGCATGACGCACGGCTTCGACCTGACCGTTCAGCGCATGTCGGGTGCGGGCAACATCTACCTCGAGGTCGCGGCCGGGGTAACGACGTTCATCCTCGCGGGCCGCTACTTCGAGGCGCGGTCCAAGCGCCGCGCCGGTGCCGCGCTGCGCGCCCTGCTCGAACTCGGCGCCAAGGACGTCGCCGTCCTGCGCGACGGCCGCGAGGAGCGCATCAGCGTCGACCGGCTGCGGGTCGGCGACCGGTTCGTCGTCCGGCCCGGCGAGAAGATCGCCACCGACGGCGTGGTCGAGGAGGGCAGCTCGGCCGTCGACCTCAGCATGATCACCGGCGAGTCCGTGCCGGTCGAGGTCACCACCGGCGACGGCGTGGTCGGCGCCACGGTCAACGCGGGCGGACGGCTGGTCGTGCGGGCCACGAGGATCGGCACGGACACGCAGCTCGCGCAGATGGCGAAGCTCGTCGAGGACGCGCAGAACGGCAAGGCGGAGGCCCAGCGCCTCGCCGACCGGATCTCCGCCGTGTTCGTCCCGATCGTCATCGCGCTGGCCGTCGGCACGCTGGCGTTCTGGCTGGGCGCGGGAACGGGCGCCTCCGCGGCGTTCACCGCCGCCGTGGCGGTGCTGATCATCGCGTGCCCGTGCGCGCTCGGCCTGGCCACGCCGACGGCGTTGCTGGTCGGCACCGGCCGCGGCGCGCAGCTGGGCATCCTGATCAAGGGGCCCGAGGTGCTGGAGTCCACGCGCCGCGTCGACACGGTCGTGCTCGACAAGACCGGCACGGTCACGAGCGGGCAGATGAGCCTGGTCGAGGTGCACGCGGCGGCCGGCGTCGACGAGGAGCAGGTGCTGCGCCTGGCCGGTGCGCTGGAGCACGCCTCCGAGCACCCGATCGCCAGGGCGATCGCCGCCGGCGCTGCCGCACGGATCGGCGACCTGCCCGAGGTCGAGGGCTTCCAGAACCTGGAGGGGCTCGGCGTGCAGGGCGTCGTCGGCGAGCACGCCGTGCTGGTCGGCCGGGCCCGGCTGCTCGACGAGTGGAGCGTCCGGCTCGGCGAGGACCTCGCGACCGCGCAGAAGGAGGCGGAGGACAAGGGCCGCACCGCCGTGCTGGTGGCCTGGGACGGCGAGGCGCGCGGTGTCTTGATCGTGGCCGACGCGGTCAAGCCCACCTCGGCCGAGGCGATCGCCGGGCTGCGTCGGCTCGGTCTCCGGCCGGTGCTGCTGACCGGCGACAACGAGGCCGTGGCCAAGGCGGTGGCCGCCGAGGTCGGCATCGAGGAGGTGATCGCCGAGGTCCTGCCGAAGGACAAGGTCGAGGTGGTCAGGCGCCTGCAGGCCGAGGGCCGCGTGGTCGCCATGGTCGGTGACGGCGTGAACGACGCCGCCGCGCTCGCCCAGGCCGACCTCGGACTCGCGATGGGAACCGGCACGGACGTCGCCATCGAGGCCAGCGACCTCACGCTCGTGCGGGGCGACCTGCGCGCGGCGGTCGACGCCATCCGGCTGGCACGGCGCACGCTCGGCACCATCAAGGGCAACCTGTTCTGGGCCTTCGCCTACAACGTGGCCGCCCTGCCGCTGGCCGCGCTCGGCCTGCTCAACCCGATGATCGCCGGGGCCGCGATGGCGTTCTCCTCGGTCTTCGTGGTGAGCAACAGCCTGCGCCTGCGCGGGTTCCGCAGCGCGAACAAGAACACCGTCTGATCCGCGTTCCGGCTCGCGGACCCGCGAGCCGGAACGCCGTCAGGCCGAGAGACCGGCGAGGGTCACCGCGACCAGCCGGCGAACGGCGGCCCTGGAGGGCAGCGTGCCGGCCGCGCTCAGCGCGTGGACGCAGTAGGCCGCGAGTTCGGCGGGTGCGACGTCGCTCCGGACGTCGCCGCTCGCAGCGGCTTCGGCCAGCAGATCCCGGATCATGTCCCGGACCTGCTCCTGTGCGTGAGCGACGTGCTCATCGCGGTGCAGCGCCGCCATGAGGCCTGAGTCGAAGTGACCGCGCGACCCGTGCGCGATGTCGGCGAACGCTTCGAGCACGGCTCGCAGGCGCCGGACAGGGCTGCCCGGCCGGTCGCGGACCTCGGCCAGATGAGCGAGGTGGTGCGCGATCTGCTCCCCGTGCCAGGCGTGCAGGATCGTTTCCACGTCTGGGAAGTACTTGTACAGCGTGGCCCGGCCGATGCCGGTCCGCTCCGCGATCTGGGACATCGTCACGGTGAGCAGACCGCGTTCGGCCACCAGCGCCGCGGTGGTGGCCAGGATCGCGTGCCTCACCTCGCGGCGGTGCGTCTCGATCGTTTCGTTCCACAGCTTCGGCACGAGCACATCGTAGAGGATGGAGACACTGTGTCTTGATAAATACACAGTGTCTCGTAAACTGCGGCTCATGGCTGACACGCCGCGCTGGGTGAAGATCATGGGCATCGTCGTGGCGGTGCTGGTCGTGGTGTTCCTCGTGCTGCTCGCGCTTCCCGTCGAGCACGGACCGGGCATGCACCGATGAGGCCGCCTCTGCGCAAGCTCGCGCTCACCGCGCACATCGCGTCCTCGGTGGGCTGGTTCGGTGCCGTGCTCACGTTCCTGGCCGTGGCGGTCGTCGGGGTGTCCGATCAGGACGATCACGTCGTCCGTGCTGCGAACGTGATCGCGGAGCCGGTGGTGTGGTTCGTGGTGCTGCCGTTCGCGGTCGCGTCGCTGCTGACCGGCGTGGTCTCGTCGCTCGGCTCCACCTGGGGCCTGTTCCGGCACCACTGGGTGGTCTTCAAGCTGGTGCTGACCGTGTTCGCCACCGCGGTGCTGCTCGTCTCCACGCGCACCGTGGACCGCTTCGCCGCCGTCGCCGCGGATCCCGCCGCCGATCTGACGCCGCTGCGTTCACCGACGTTCGTGGTGCACGCCGGTGGTGCTCTGGTGGTGCTGGTCGTGGCGCTGGTGCTCGCGGTCTACAAACCGCGCGGTGTGACCGGGCTCGGGAGGTGACCACGCGGCTGTGGTTCGGAGACGTCTCGGTCGCCAGGCATACTGCTGGCTCTGCGGGAAGGGCGGGAGCGATGCGCGGGCTGGGTGAGCTGGAGGCGGCGGTGATGGACGTGCTGTGGCACGCCCGCGAACCGCTCAGGGTGCGCCAGGTGCTGGAACGGCTGGACACCGGCAAACAACTCGCCTACACCACCGTCCTCACCGTGCTCGACAACCTGCACCGCAAGGACTGGGTGACGCGCGAGCTCGAGGGCAACGCCTACCGGTACCAGCCCACGATCACCCGCGCCGAAGCCGCCGCGAACGCCGTGAGGGACGTGCTCATCGCCTCGGGCGACCCGGAGGCCGCGCTGCTGCACTTCGCCCAGTCCGCGACCGCGGAGGAGTCGGCGGTGCTGCGCCGCGCGTTGCGCAGGAAGTCCTCGGGCCGATGACGGTCGCGCTGACGTTGCTGCTCGGGTGCGCCGCGATGGGCTGGCTGGCGCCCCGCGTGCTGTGGCGGATCAGCGACCCCGTGGTGGCCCTGGTCGCGTGGATCACCTCGGTGGTCGCGGTCGTGATCACCTCGACCACGGCCGCGGTGCTGCTCGTGCTCCCCGAACACGGCCTCGGCGCCCTCGACACCCTGCACCACTGCTGGCAGTCGGTGTCCCACGGCAGTACGCCGACGGTCGAGGTCGTCAGCGGCCTCACGGGCGGCGCGCTGCTCGCCGCTCTCCTCGTCCGCCTGGCGTTCGTCGGCGCGCGCGGCACCCGGCAACGAGCACGCGCCCGTGAGGAACACCTCGCGGTGCTGCGCCTGGCCGGACGGCGGGAGGCCGGCGCGCACCCGACGGTGTGGCTCGACCACGACCGTCCGCTGGCGTTCAGCCTCGCGGGCAGACCCGGTGTCGTCGTGGCCACCGAGGGACTTCACCGCCACCTGACCCCCGGCCAGGTCGACGCCGTGCTCGACCACGAGCGAGCACACCTCGCCGGCCGCCACCACCTGCTGGTCGCCGCCGCGGACGCCGTGGCCGCCACGCTGCCGGTCCTGCCGCTGTTCAAGCGCGCGGCCACGACGATCCGCGAACTCGTCGAGATGGCCGCCGACCTGGCCTCGGCCCGCACCCACGGTGTCGAGACCGTCCGCGCCGCGCTGATGCGGGTGTCCTGCCACGGTGCTCCGGGCTCCGCGCTCGCGATGAGCAGAGACGCGCTCGGCACGCGGCTGGACCGGCTGCAACGCCGCCGCCGGATGCCGAACCACGCCGGCAGGCTGCTCTCCTGCGGGATCGCCGGAGTCACGGCGCTGACGGTGCCCGTCATCACGGCGGCCGTGGCGCTGGTCGTCACGATGCTGCTGACCTGCTCGCCGGGCTGAGCGCCGGGTTCAGGCCTTCGCGGGCAGGGGGAAGACCACTCCGGTGAGCCGCTCCGACGCCTCCCACAGCCGCCGTGCCAGCACCGGGTCGCTGGCCGCCGCCGACCGGCCGACCAGCGCGGGGTGGCCGTGCAGCTCGAACCGTCCGTCCGGGCCGACGTAGCTGGCGCCCGGCAGGTCCTGGGTCGCCGCGTACAACGACGGCAGCGCGCCCTGCGCCTCGGTCTGCGCGAGGTAGCGCCCGGCCAGGTGCACGATCTTGACCAGGTGCCGGTTGCGCCCCTTGGTGCCCAGGTTGGTCGCCGAGTAGCCGGGGTGCGAGGCCAGCGCGCGCACGGACGACCCGGCCTCGCGGCAGCGCCGGTCCAGTTCGAGGGTGAACAGCAGGTTCGCGAGCTTCGACCGTCCGTAGGCCTTCACCGGCGTGTAGCCGGAACGGGCGAAGTCGAGGTCGTCGAGATCGAGCACGCCCGCCTTGTGCGCGCCCGAGGCCACGGTCACCACGCGGCCGGTGATCGAGGGCAGCAGCAGGTTGGTCAGCGCGAAGTGGCCGAGGTGGTTGGTGCCGAACTGCAGCTCGAACCCGTCCGCCGTGCGGCCGAACGGGGTCATCGCCACCCCGGCGTTGTTGACGAGGACGTCGAGGCCGCCCTGCCAGCCCTCGGCGAACGCGCGCACCGACGCCAGGTTCGCCAGGTCCAGCTGACGGACCTCGGTGGTGCCGGGCATGGCGGCCGCGGCCCGCTCACCGGCGGCGACGTCGCGCACCGCGAGCACCGTGCGCGCCCCCGCCGCGGCGAAGGCGGTGGCCGTGCCGCGTCCCACCCCGCTGGCCGCGCCCGTCACCACGACGGTGCGGCCGGTCAGGTCGGGAAGGTCGTCGGCGGCCCACCGGTGCTTCGTCATGATCGCCAGTCTAGGCATCCGCCGTAGGTCGGCACGGCGGCCGATCAGCGGCGGACGGCCGCCGGGCGGCCACTGGACGACCACCGTCCCCCGCCACGGTAGCGGCGTCACGGCACACGTCGACAGGAAGAGAGACCATGAAGATCCGCACCGTGCTGTTCTCCGCGGCACTGGCCGTCCTCGGCTCGCTCACGGCGGTCGTTCCCGCCTCGGCCGACGGCATCAGCACCTACTACCTCACCTTCCGCACCGGCAACCTGCCGAACGCGGACACCGAGGACCCCGTCCGGGTGACGATGTTCGGCACCGCGGGCAACTCCGCCCCGATGCAGTTCGACAGGGACTTCAACCGCGGCGAGACCTGGACGTCCGGCCCGCACCGGCACCCGTCGTTCGGCACCGTCGGCTACATCAGCCTGGGCAAGGGCGGCCGGGAGTCCGACGCCTGGTACTCCGAGTACGTCGACATCCACGAGGAAGCAACGGGCAGGGTCTACCACTGCGCGGTCAACGAGTGGTTCCCGAAGGAAAGCCTGACGCGGTTCTACGCCTGCTCCTGAGCAGCGCACCCGGTGCTGGTGTGAGCGGAGTTCCTCCCACTCGCGCCCGCACCGGGCCGCGTGCCTGGGAAGACCTCAACCGGCGGTCTCCGCCCAGTCGGCACTGAGCCGCCAGGCCTGGGCGCGCACGGCCGGGTCGTAGGAGACGCCGGGCGACCGGCTCTCCTCGTCCCGCACGTAGTAGCGGCCCGTCACTGTCGAGAGGCCGGGGTCGGTGGCCAGGCGCAGTGCGGCCGCCGCGCCCGCCCGCGGTGTCAGCAGACGACTGTGGATCAGCGACCGGAAGGGCCTGAGCGCGGCGGGCGTGATGTCGTCGACGATGCTCGTGCTGACGAGCCCGGGGTGCACGGAGTTCACCGTCACGCCCTCGTCGTGCCACCGGTCGGCGAAGACGTAGCCGCAGATCGTGCTCAGCAACTTGGCCCTCGCGTAGGCGGTGAACGGGGCGAAGCCCTCGGCGGGGTTGAGCTCGCGCAGGTCGGTGACGCCGGCCAGGTCGAGCGGGACCGGCCGGGGCCCGCCGAGCAGCGGCACGGTGCGGGTGTCGGACATGGTCGCCGAGACGACGTTGACGACGCGGCTGGGCGCGGCGGCCCGGAGACGGTCGTGCAGCAGGTACGTGAGCGTGAATCCGGCCAGGTGGTTCACGGCCAGGTGCGCTTCCACGCCGTCGGCGGTCAACCGCCGGTCGCGGTAGTGCGCCCCGGCGTTGTTGACCAGCAGGTGCAGCCGGTCGTGGCGTCGTGAGAACTCGGCGGCGAGCCGGTGCAGGTCGCGGCGGACGCCCAGGTCACCGGTGAGCACCTCCACCCGGTCGGCGCCGACCTCGCGCCGCAGGGCCTCCCCGCGTTCGGCGTCGCGGCTCGTGATGACGACGTGGGCGCCGGCGCGGGCCAGTTCCGCGGTGATGACCCTGCCCATTCCGCCGGCGCCGCCGGTCACCAGCGCGACCCGGCCGCTGAGGTCGATCTGACCACTCTGGACGTTCACGCGACGATCCCCGGGGCCTGGCGGACGAACGCCGGTCGCACGGCCTCGCGCACGAGGAAGTCGGCCAGGTCGGCGCGCGAGACCGAGGAGGTCACGGTGATGCGCAGATCGTTGCCCGCGCGGTAGCCGCCGCTCGCCGGGGCGTCCTTCAGCGCGGGCGGACGGACGATCGTCCAGTCCACATCGGACTGCCGGATGAGCGCCTCCATCACCTCCTTGTCCCTCATCTTGTGCTTCACCGATGCCCAGAGCAGCAGCGAGTACAGCGAGCGGTCGCGGCTCTCCGCCGCACCGTGTGCGCTGACGGCCACGAGGCGGCGCACGTTCGTCTCCCCCATCGCGAGCAACGCGGCGCGGATGCCGTCCGAGCAGACCGTGGACGGACCGCGCTCGCTGGTGCCCAGCGCGCTGATGATCGCGTCGTGGCCGTCGACGACCTGAGCCAGGCCGGTCAGCACCGGAAGCACCACCACGGCCAGGCCGGGCGCGGGCTGGATCGCGTCGCCTCGGCGCACGACGGCCGTGACGGCGTGCCCGGCTCGCAGAGCGACCTCGACGACAGCCCGTCCGGTGCCGCCGCTCGCCCCCAGAACCACCAGCCGAGCACTTTTTGAGTCAACTTGTCTCATAAGTTCAAGACTGCCGTCCCGCGTGCTTCTGAGTCAAGTTGTCTCATAAGATGGCGTCATGGCCGACTCCACCGATCCGCGCGTCACGCGCAGCCGCGAGGCGATCCTCTCCGCCGCGCGGGAACTGCTCCGCGAGGACGGTCCGGCCGCGGTCACCCACCAGAACGTCGCCAAGCGCGCGGGAGTCGGGCGCGCGACCGTGTACCGCCACTGGCCGCAGCCGAGAATGCTGCTCGACGACACGATGGCCGGCGTCCGGATGCCGTTCTTCCGCGACCCCGCCCCGCCCGTCCGCCCGTGGCTGGCGCGGCAGATGCGCACGCTCGCCGACGAGCTGGCCCTGCCCGAGGTCCAGGCCGTGACCGCGGCGCTGTTGCACGGAACACCGGAGGAGCCCGACGCATCCGCTCGGCGCGAGCACCTCATCGCCACGATCAGCGGCCAGCTCGGCACCGCCCTGGACTCGGCGACGCGCACAGGTGAGCTTCAGCCCTCCGCCGACCTGCTGGACGCCCCGGCGACGATCATCGGCCCCCTGGTCTTCCGGAGCATGTTCGAGCGCCGCCCGGTCACCGACGCGATGATCGACCACCTGCTGAACGCGCTCGGGACCTGGACCGCGCCGAGCACGTGACCCCCCACCTGCGGCCGCCCGGCGGACCGGACGGCCGCAGACCCCGTTCATCGCGTCGAGTACTCGGCGATCACCGCCTGCAGCAGGAGCGGGCTCGTGCCGGGCACGTCCGCGGCGCCCACCGCGATCAACCGGTTCGTGCCGGGCACGGCGGTGATGGCGTTGTAGTTCGTGCCGGACGAGCCCGGCGGAGCGGGTGCCGGAACGGTGGTCCACCCGGCGAGGCCGTGGGAGCTGAACGACGCCATCGGGAACCGGCCGATGACCCAAGGAGTGCCGTTCGCGCCTACCGCGACACCTGGGGTGGCCGGGGTGTTCAGCCCGCTCACGGTCTGCCAGGTGATGCCGTCCCCTCGCACGACCACGTTGGCCGATCCCATGCCGCCGCCGTCACCCACCGCCCAGATGTCGCGGGAGGACGTGCCGTCCAGCGACTGCAGGGTGACCAGCTGCTGGTTCAGTCCTATGTCGACAGCCCGCCACGCCGTACCGTTCCAGTGGAACAGCAGCGGGCCCGCGTAGCCGTTCCACATGCCGTTCCCCGCCGCCCACACGTCGTCGGGCGCGAACGCCTTGACGGCGTTGATGGTGCAGAAGTTCACGAACCCGCCTCCCGCCACGCATTCGGCGGGTGGCTGGTGTTCCTGCCAGGAGGTTCCGGTCCACTCGTGGAACACCGGGGCGTTGCCGCGATGACCGACCAGCCAGGCGTGTCCGTCCACAACGGACAGATCGCGGATCGACAGCGTGCTCGGGGCGGCTCCCGGCGGGTACGGCACCTCGGTCCACGTCCTGCCGTTGTAACGCCACACCAGCGTGACGTTGCCGTCCTGCGACCGGGGCGCACCCGTCACCCAGACGTCCTTCGCGGACGACGCCGAGACGCGCTGGAACGACACCCGCCCCTGCACGACCGGGAGCGACGTCCGGGACCACCGGAACCCGTTCCACCGCAGCATCATCGGATCACCGGTCGTGTACTGCTGATCCGGGTGGTAGCCCTCGAAGCCGACCGCCCAGGCGTTCCTGGCGTCGACGGCGGCGACGTCCCAGAGGTTGCTCGTCGCCTTGTTCTGCGGGATCGGGGCCAGGCGCCACGCCGTTTCCGCCGCGGCGGCCGTGGCGGGCCCGGCGGCGCCGGCGAGCACCGCGACGGAGAAGGCCAAGGACAGGCATCTGCGAACTCTCATAAGTCCCCCAAGCTGTTGAACCTGAACAGGACTGCGCGCGGCTGATCATTCACGACGCGCCACCTCCGGCCAGGGGTTCGCACCACCTTGACCGAGTTGAGCGGCGATCGTGACACAGCCGCCGCGACCAGGTAACCCGAATGGGATTCAGGTATGCCCTTGTGATCTAGCTCACGGACCGGGTAGAACTGAACGCACGGTTACCGGAAATCGCGCCTCACGGAACACCCTCCCTGCCAACCGAATACTTGTGAGGACCTGTGCGAACCGCAGTAGTCGCCGCCCTGCTCGGGCTCGGCGCCTTCGCAGTGGCGGCCGGATTGGTGCTGCAGCTGCACGCCTATCCCCTGCTCGCCAAGCTGCAGCACGACATCGACACGGTCTCGGTCTCCGAAGGCGAAGGAGTCACCGCCGTCGTGTACCCGCCCGGCGGGGCACCGGAAGTGCGGCACAACCTCCGCCTCACTGCGACGACGCACGTCGAGGGCGATCTCGCCGCCCCCGAGGTCAAGGAGAACGGCGACGTCACCGTGTGGAAGCGGGCGACGATCGTCAAGGAGGACGCCGACAAGCTCGTGCTCAGCGCCGAGGTGCGCAGGATCTGCCTCGACCGCCGCACCGGCGAGGCGGTCTCCCCCTGCCTGGGCGAGTTCTACGAGACCGAACAGGGCAAGCGGGTCACCGCCGAAGGGCGGCAGCTGCTGCAACCCGGCCTCAACTTCGTGTTCCCGTTCGACACCGAGCAGCGTGATCACCCTTGGTACGACACGGTTCTCAAGCGTCCGGTCCCCATCCACTTCGCCGGGGAGCAGCTGTTGCAGGGACTCGACGTGTACCGGTTCACGCACACGGTCCCGCCGACGGCGCTCGACCGGTTCGCGGTCCCCGGTTCGCTGGTCGGCAGGCCGGAGCCGTCCGTGGACGTCACCCAGTACTACGGCGTCACCCGCACGTTGCTGGTCGAGCCCACGACCGGCGCGGTGCTCTCGGTCCGGGAGGACATCCGGCAGGAGCTGCGCACCGACACGCAGGAGGAGGGCGCGGGAACGCCCGTGTTCGCCGGAGAGCTGCGGCTGACGAACGCCTCGGTCGCCGCGAACGTGGACCAGGTCAAGCAGAACCTGCCGAGGCTGTTCGTGATCACCGCTCTTCCCACCGTCCTGTGGGCCGGCGGCGCCGTGCTCGTCGCGATCGGCCTGGTCCTGCTGCTCGTGTGGCGGCGCGGTCTCGTCGCCGGGTCACTGGCCCTGGTGATCGGTGCGTGCCTGGCGGGCGGCATCACCTACGGCGTCACCAACGCCAGCGACCCGGACGACTCGCTCGACCTCAAGAACGTCGTGTCGTCCTCGAACGTCGACTACGGCCTGCGATGAGCACCCCGCTCCTCCTCGATGATCTCGGCGACCCGGAGCAGTTCGCCCTCCGCCTTCGGAACCGCGATCAGGGTCACCGGCAACGGGTTCCCGTCGGCGTCCGAACCGGCGCGCACGGACACGGCCGGGTAGCCGCTGACTCTCCACAGCGGCGAGAACGGAGAGGTGGCGCCGTTGCGCACCAACACCCCGCCGGGCAACGACATCGTCTCGGCCGGCCCGGTGTGCCCCGGTGTCACCAGCACGTCGACACCGGTGAACATGTGGTTCAGCATCACCCGCTCCGCCGCGCGCATCGACCGGCAGATGCCCCGCAGCGGCCAGGGCACGAACCGGTCGAGCAGGTCCAGCTCACGAGGACCCGCGGCCAGGTGCGGCGCCAGCAGGAGCCTGGACTCGCTGGCGAGGTGCGGGTCGTGGTCGACCACCTCGTTGACGTGCAACGACAACAGTGCGGCGACGTCTTCGACGACCCGGCGCATGAGCGGGCGCGTGCGGGTCGTCATGGCGACGCCGCGCACCGACACACCGATCCTCAGTGGACGGTTCGAGGGCTCGGCCGCCCAGCCGATCGCCCGCACCACGTGCGCCACGTCGGCCACGGTCCTCGCCACCACGCCGCGTCCACCGGAGGTCTCGAAGCCCACCACGCCCGCTCCTCCCGCGGGCACATCTCCGGCACCGGGTGCGCGGCGTGCCAGGACGGCGGACACCACACCGGTGGCGACGGCGACGGCCGTGCCCGACACCTTGGGATCGAGCGCCGTGGCGGGGAGGCCCGTCGTGGGGTTGCGGTGGACCTCGGCCCCCGACGTTCTCCCGATCACGACGGCTCCCGCCGCCACCAGTGCGTCGAAAGCCGAACGTGGCAAGGAGTCCTCGACCGCCACGGGCAGTCCGAGCAGGCCGCCGCCCACTCCGGCCGCCAACCGCCGATCGGCCTCCTCGGCGCTGCGCCGGGCGGCGGCCAAATCGACATCTGTGAAAACGTGCCGCGACGAGTTCAGCCGATTTTCAGCGGCTGCAAGGAGTTCTGCTGCGGTCGTCGCACTGCGGGCGAGCAGCCGGGCCTGCTCCACTGCTCCCGGATAGCACACAGGGGTTTCTTCCACGTGTCTTTTCCTCCGGCATCGTCGCCGATGAGTAAGGAGCTGCTTCCTTCAGTCGCTACCCGTTGGACAGCAGGGGTTCCGCCGAACGGCTCTGCGAGTCGGCGGCCGAGTAGCTTCTTTCTCCACGCGGACCGATCAAGATGACCTGAGTCACCCCGGTCGAAGGGTTGCGCAGAGGTTACTGTCCGGTAGGTTCCACGCCACTGTGACGTCCCTCTCATACCCGGAACACACCCAGAAGGAGGACGAGTGCGACGTGTTGCGAGCCTCGTGCTGGTAGGACTGGGCATCTTCTCGCTGGCGCTCGGAGCAGTCCTGCGCTTCTACGTGTACCCCGAGCTCGCGGTCGTGCCGCTCGACCAGAAGACGGAATCCGTCGCGGAAGGCGCCGCGAAGGTCTTCTACCCCAAGGACCTCGTGGTCAAGGACGCGCGGCTGACCGCCACCCGCAAGGTGGAGAGCAACCTGACCGTGCCGGAGGCCAAGGTCGACGGCGACGTGATGGTGTGGGACCAGGGCCTGGTCGTCACCGACTCCGAGAACCAGCTCGTCTCCGCGGTGAAGCACCGGGTGTGCCTCGACCGGCGGACGAACATGGCGCTCCAGCAGTGCACCCAGCAGTACGTGACCGATGCCGAAGGCGACCCCACGGCAGCCGACAAGGCGGTGCAGCAGGAGGGCCTGAACTACAAGTTCCCCTTCGACACCCAGCCCCAGGACTACGAGTACTTCGACACCACCCTGCGCAAGGCGACGACCGCGCGGTACGAGGGCACCGACGAGGTCGGCGGGCTCGAGGTCTACAAGTTCGTCCAGAAGATCCCGTCGACCAAGTTCCGCGACCAGGAGGTGCCCGGCCAGCTGGTGAACAGCACCGAGGCCTCGGTCAAGGCGGAGCGCCGCTACCAGAACACCCGGACCATGTGGGTCGAACCGGTCAGCGGCATCATCGTCAAGGGTTCCGAGCAGCAGCGGCAGGCATTGTTCGGGCCCGACGGAAAAGAAGGAACGGTGCTGCTCGACGCGACCCTGACCTTCAACGAGAAGACCGTCAAAGAATCGGTTGAACGCGCCTCCGAGGCGCGCTCGAAATTGACTCTGATCAGCAGCACCGGACCGATCGTCCTGCTTTCCGTCGGCCTGGTCCTGCTGCTCGCCGGAATTCTTCTCGGAGTGCTCGGACGGCGGCCTAGGCACGTCGCCTGAGCACGATCACGAAGTTCCACGAGGCGATCTCCCGGACCCCCGGGACGCGGGTGACCCACTTCGCCCACCACGGGTGGTACCGGGGGAACGTCTCGACCACGTCGGCGGCGGTCTGGCGGTGAGCCCACCGCTGGACCGCCCCCACGCTCACCGGGAACAGCGAGGTGCCGAAGGAGTTCTTCGGCGGCTTACCGTTGCGGCGCTCGTACCGGCGTCGCGCGTAGTGGCCGCCGAGGAAGTGCCACGGCGCGGTCTCGTGGCCGCCCCACGGCGAGTACCACGGCGTGTAGGACATGAAGATGGTGCCTCCAGGCCTGGTCACACGCACCATCTCGGCCAGCATCAGCCACGGGTCGTTGACGTGTTCGAGGACGTTGGACGAGTAGCAGACGTCCACGGAGCCGTCGCGGAACGGCAGTGCCGTGCCGCTCGCGCGGATCATGCCGGGGTCGGGTTCACCGCGGGCGGACAGCTCGCCGACGTCCGGGTCCAGGCCCACGTACCGGGCGCCGGCACCGCGGAACGCCTCCGCGAAGTAGCCGGGACCACCGCCGACGTCGAGGACGACGGAGCCGCTCAGCGACACGTACGACGACACCTGCGCGACTGAGTCGTCCGCCAGGACCCGGTAGAAGTGGTCGGGGTCGGACTGTTCTTTCAGAAATGCGCGAAAAAGCCGAACAGAACGCTGGAAAGTTGGCTTTCGCAACTTTTCCGAGGCCGAAACTGAACCGATCTCGACCATTGCCATCTCCCGTATTCCGTCTACCATGGCTACCTGGCAGTAACCTAGCATCGGGAGAGGCAGATGTCGCGTAGTCCTCATTACCGGCCGAGCATTCTGCTGGTGAATTGGCGCGACACCAGACACCCCGAGGGCGGCGGTTCCGAGCGGTACGTCGAGCGCATCGCCGAGGGCCTCGCCGGGCTCGGCTACCGGGTGTCGATCCAGTGCGCCGGCCACGACCGCGCCCCGTCCGGCGACTGGGTGGCGGGCGTCCGCTTCCGCAGGCGCGGCAACAAGTTCACGGTCTACCTGCATGCCCTCCTGGCGATCCTGCGCTCCGACGCGGACGTCATCGTGGACGTGCAGAACGGCATGCCCTTCTTCAGCCGCCTGGTCGCGCGCTGCCCCGTCCTGGTGCTGGTGCACCACGTGCACCGCGAGCAGTGGCACAGCGCGCTGGGCCCGTTCCTCGGCCGGATCGGCTGGTGGATCGAGTCCTGGCTCGCGCCGAGGCTGTACCGCAAGTGCCGCTACATCACGGTTTCCAACGTGACGCGGGACGAACTGGGCCGGCTCGGTGTCGAGCTGCGCCGCACCGTGGTCGTGCCGAACGGGCTGGACGCGCCTCCCGCCGTCACCGCGCGGCGCACGGACGCCCCCGTCCTCGTCGCGGTGTCCCGGCTGGTCCCGCACAAGCGGCTGGAGCACGCGATCGACCTCGTCGCGCGGCTCCGTCCGAAGTGGCCGGACCTGCGGCTGGAGCTCGTCGGCGAGGGCCCGTGGAAGGACGTGCTCCGGCAGCACGCGATCAAGCGCGGAGTCGAGGACGCCGTCGTCCTCCACGGCTGGGTCGACGAGCAGACCAAGCACGAGATCCTCGCCGGGGCGTGGGTGCACGTGTGCCCGTCGGTCAAGGAGGGCTGGGGCATCGTGATCATGGAGGCCGCCTCCCACGGCGTGCCCACGGTCGCGTACCGCTCGGCGGGCGGCGTGGCCGAGGCGATCGTGGAGCACCGCACGGGTCTGCTCGCCGACGACTTCGACGACTTCGTCCGGCACGCGGAGACGCTGCTGCGGGACCAGCCGCTGCGCAAGGCGATGGGCGCGGCGGGCAGGGAGCGCGCCCAGCAGTTCAGCTGGGAGGAGAGCCTCGGCGCGTTCGAGAGCGCCCTGCACAGCGCCCTGCGGCTACCTCCGCGCCTCGTGGCCGGAGAGCACCGCGTCGCACAACAGGTCGAGTAGCCCCGCGGCGGCGGCCGCGTCGAAGTTCTTGCGCCGCACACGCACCGTGGCCGTGGTGGCCTCCCCTGTCGTCACCACGCCGAACGCGACGCCCGACCGGCCGCTCGCCGCGGGGAAGAAGCGCAGGGCGCTGACGTTCCCCTTGACCACACCGAGGTTCGACACGAGGAAGGTGCTGCCGAGCCGGGACGCCAGCAGCCGCATCCCCCACTGCGCCAACGGGTTGTGCGCGCTGGGGAAGCCCGCCTCCGGCGCGGCCGCCGCGAGCAGCGCGCGCACGTCGTCCTCGGTCGCGCCGCCCGGCAGGCGCAGTCTCAGCAGCGCGCTGTCGGCCTCGGGACGCGGATCCGCCCCGCTGCGCCAGGAAGCGCCGATCGCGGCGACGACGCGGCCGTGCGCGGCACCACGGCCGGCGTTCCACTTCCGCGTCGCGTCCAGCGCGGCGGCGGTGAGCCTGGCGCTGCCGAGCTTCACGACGGGCAGCGCGCGGGACACCAGGTGGTCGCCGGACTCGGTGCCCCGCAACGAGGGTTCGATGCGCGTGGGAGGCGCCCACACGGCTTCGCGCACGCGGTCGAGCGCGTTCAGGAGGTAGGGCCGGTCGGGGCTGCGCAACGCCACACCGGTCGCGGAGCTGTGCACGGACTCACCGAGTGCGACGCCCAGCAACGCAAGCAGGCCGAGACCGTCGACCGCGCCGTGGTGGGCGGCGATCATCAGCGAGTCCCCGGCGAGAGCGACCCGGACCAGCGGATCACCCGCGCGGTAGTGGCCGTCGGCGAACTCGGTCCGCGCACCGTCCCAATCGGACGGACGGAGGACCACCGCGGCCGGGCCGAGGTTCGGGAACTCCGCGCAGGCACGGGACATCCGCGCGGCCACCACCGAGGGATCCGGCGCCTCGCGCAGGCTCGCCTCGAGCAGGATGCTCCAGGAGGCCGCCGGGTCCCCGGAGAAGGCCACTGTCACCCGGTCAGCGGGAGCCGTAGTCGAGGACCTCGGGCTCCACGGCCTTCTGGCCCTGCTCGATCCGCTGCTCGACGACCTTGTCGGGGTTGTTCTGCTCGACGACGATCACGCCGACCCCTCCGGCGAGCGCGGCCCCGGCGACGATCGCGACCAGCACCGAAACCAGTTCCACGTCTTACTCCTCATGTCGGGGTGACGCGAATCTACCGACCGGTAACCGTCTCCACAACAGGCTCGCACCGATCAGTGACCCAGCCGCGACCCAGGCGAGCACAACGGGCGCAACGGGTGGGCCGAACGGGTCATCGGGCACTGCTCCGGGTACGCGGTAGAGCGCCAGGTCGGGCCCGTCGTGGACCTTCTCCAGCCGTGCCAGCAGGTTCTCGTCCACCCGGCCCGGTGTCCCGTGCTCGACCAGCACCCAGCCGACGCCGCTCAGGTCGCCGGCGCGCAGCCGCGCCGCCCGCGGGTCCTCCCCCGCCACGACCTTCCCGCCGACCCGCAGCGAGTCGTCCACGACGGTCGTGCCGGGCAGGTAGCGCGGCGCGGGGTCGAGCTGGGTGCGGCGGTCGTTCCAGTCGAACCTGCGGAACGCCGACAACGGGTACACCGCCACGTCGCCGGGCTGGTCGACGAGCTTCTCGCGCACCGCGGCCCAGTCCGCCGGGTAGTGGACAGGTTCGAGGCGCCCGAGACCGCCCCAGGCGAGATCCGGCAGCAACCCGAGCAGCAGCACGGCGACGAGCAGCCGCGCGCGCAGCCGTTCCACCGCGACCGCGAGCCCGATCGCGAACGGCAGCGCGAGCCACGCCACCCACTTCTGGCTGTCGCGCAGCAACCCGGCACCGGGCACGTGCTCGATCAGCGCCTCCAGCACCGCCACGCCCCCCGGCAGCACCGCGAGCAGGGCCAGCACCGCGCCGAGCACGCCCAGTCCCGCCAGCGGCCACACGGGCAGGCGTTTCGACAGCTCCCGCAGACCGAGGACCGCCGCTCCCAGGAGCAGCACCGTGAGCACGGGCAGCGCCGGGTTGGCCCGGCTCACCGGAACGACCTCGGCGTTCCAGATCCCGCCCAGCCCCAGCACGCTGAGCACCGGTCCGCCCCAGTTCTCCCCGCGCGCGCTGAACGCCTCGACACCGGCCGGGTCCGACAGCCCGTCGTGCAGCACGGAGGGCACCCACCACGGCGCGTTCAGAACGACGCCGATCGCCATGACCTGCCACGCCTTGCGACGTCCGGCGGTGGCCAGGGCGGTGCCCAGCGCGAGAAGGCCACCCGGCGCCGAGAGCACGGCGGGCAGGCTCGCGAGCACGAGCCGCGTCCACGCGTGCGGTTCGCCGGCGCGCATCCTCAGCCCGGCCATCGCGACCCACGGCAGCGCCGCGTAGCCCAGCAGCAGCGTCCAGTGGCCGATGAAGAGCCGTTCGGCGACGTAGGCGTTCCACGAGTACGCCACGGCGGCCACGATCCGCACGCCGGTCTTGTCCGTCGGCACCAGCAGCCCGGCGCCCAGCGCACCGGCGAAGACGATCGCGAGCAGCGCCAGCTTCTGCAGCAGCTGACCGGGGACCACCTGGGTCGCCAGCGCCACCACGGCGTCGACCGGAACCGCCCGCGGCAACGCGTCGCCGAGCCCGAACGCCGCGGCGTTCACCGGCTGCTCCGGCGTGAACACCATGTCGTAGACGAGGACGTAGCCCGGCCGCAGCACGGGGGCGAGGGCGGCCAGCGCCAGCATCGCGCACGTGGCGTAGAGCTTCGGTCCGTTCGGCCGCACTTGCTCCCTCTCCGGTCGCGCCGGGGCTACAGTCGCCGAAACTACCGGCCAGTAGTACTCGCGGGTAGTGCTCGCGGCAGACCCGGCCACCGGAAGGATCCCGCGTGTCCGCTCCGGCAACTACCACGACCCGCCTGGACGCCCTGCTGATCACGGGCGCACTGCTCGGCGCCAACGCCGCGAGCTACGTGCTGACCATCGCGGCCGCGCGAGCCCTGGCTCCCGCGATCTTCGGCGAGCTGAGCGCGCTGCTCGCGCTCGTGGTCATCGGTGTGGTGCCGGCGATGAGCCTGCAGACCGTCGCCGCCCTGCGGGTGACGAGCCTCGGCCCGCGTCCCCTGTTCGGTCTGGGCCTGAGCGTGAGCGCGGGCATGACCGTGCTGACCCTTGCCCTCGTGCCGCTGCTCGCCCGCCTGCTGCACCTCGACGGCCCGTGGCCGGTCGTGTGGCTCGCGCTGTCGCTGACCCCGCTCACGGTTCTCGGTGTCCTGCACGGGCTTCTGCAGGGCACGCACCGGTTCGGCGCGCTGGCGCTGCTGGTGTCGCTCGAAGGGCTCGGCAAGGTCGGTGGCGGCGTGATCGGGCTGTGGCTCTCCCCCTCCTCGGTCTCGGTGCTGGCGGGGACGGCCATCGGCTCGTTCCTGGTCGTGCTGACCGGGTGGCGGCTGTGCGGCGCTCCCCGCCCGGCGCGGCCGGCCGGCGGGGCCGAGGTGCTGCACGCGTCCCAGGCGATGCTGGCGCTGGTGCTGCTGGTGAACCTCGACCTCGTGCTCGCCCGGCACCAGCTCGCCGGTCAGGCGGGCGGCTACGCCGTGGGAGCGGTCGTCACGAAGATCGCGTACTGGTTGCCGCAGGCGGTGGGGGTGCTCGTGCTGCCCCGCATGGCCGACGCGGACGATCGCCGCCGAATGTTGCCGAAGGCCTTGGCGGTGTGCGCGGGCCTCGACGTGTTCGTGGTCGTGGGCTGCGCGCTGTTCGGGCCGCTCGGCGTGTCGCTGATCGGTGGCGCGAACTACCAGGGCGACGCGATCCCGTTGTGGCAGTTCGCTCTCGTCGGGTCGTGCCTCGCACTGGTGCAGCTGCTGCTGTTCTCCCGGATCGCGAGCGGCGACCGGCGGTCCACCGTCGCGGTGTGGATCGCGGTGGCCGCCGAGGTCGCGCTGATCACCCTGTGGCTCAACGGCTCCGTCGCCCAGGTCGTGACCGGCGCGCTGCTCGCCACGGCGGGCCTGGTGGTCGCGGGCACCGTCATCGAGGTCCGCGGCACCCGGCAGGCCTGATCACGGCGAGGTCGCGTCCCCGCGCGGACCGAACGGGCCGAACGCGGCCGCGACCACCGCCGAGACCGCCACCAGCAGAGCGGCCTGGACCAGCGGGACGTAGGCCCACTCCTGGCCGTGGCCGAGGATCCGGCCCAGGACCGCGACAGCCGATCCCAGCGCGATCCCGCTCACCGCGATCACCTTCGGCGCCGCCGCCCAGAACTCGCGCGCCAGCAGGCACGCGATCACCGCCACGATCGGCAGCATGCCGCCGAGCACGGCCAGCAGCACGAGCATCGCGACCATCAGCCACCGGCTCTGCGACGGTTCCACGAAGGTCACCCGCCGCCGCACGGGGACCGCGGCGAGCACGAGGACCGCCAGCACTCCGAGCGCGCCGATCAGCAGGCCCGTCCGGTACCGGGTGTCCGGGCCGAACTCCAGCGCCACCACGCCGCCGTCGCCCTCGGGCAGGACGTACCCCTGCCGCCAGCCGTCGACCCTGACCTTCTCCAGCACCTGCCCGTTCAGGGTCGCCGTCCAGCCGTCGTTGACGTTCTCCGACACCACGAGCAGTGCCCGCGCCCCCGGCGCGACGGTGACCTCCCGGTCCGTGGGGTCCCAGCTCCTCACGGCGACCTCACGGTGCGTCGCAACGGGTTTCGGCAGTTCGACGTGGGTGACGGAGACGTCCTGCACCACGAACGAATCGGACCGCGACGTGGTCAGCACGTGGTCGCCGGCCGGCAGCTCCAGGGCGGTCGCCAGGTCGTCGTCGCACAGCACCGCCTTCAGCGGGCGGTTGGCCACGACGTCACCGAGCACGCCGGACACCGAGCTGTTGATCTTCTTGCCGTCGACGTCGATGACCGGGCCGCGGCCGCACGGCACGGTGAACGGTGTCGTCGCGGGCACCGGCTTCAGCACGCCGTCGAGGGCGGGCACCCGCAGCTCACCGATCTCGGCCGGACCCACACCGCTCGACTCGCGCACGACGAGCTCGAGCTTCTCGGTGTCCGCCGGCCTGATCGTGACGAGACCGTCCGCGCCCACGCGCACGACCTCGGTGCCCGCGTCGGTGCGCACCTCCAGCTCGACGGGTGTTCTCGCTCCTCGCGCGCCCTCGAACCGGAACTCCGACAGCGTGCGCTTTCCCTTCCAGACCAGCGTCAGCGTCGGCCGCAGGTCCGTCACGTCCGGCACCCACGAGGTGCCGGCGTCACCGTCCACAGCGGACAGCGGGCTCGCCGCGACGTCGCCCGCGAGCGAGGTGGACCCCGTGATCGTCAGCCCCTCCGGCGACACCGGGTTCTTCGCGCCGGCGGCAGGCACGACCGTGGCGTTCACCGCGAACTTCCCGTCGGCCGAGGTGCGGAACAACCGCGTGAGCCCGTTGACCTCCTCGCCGAAGCGGGACAGCGACGAGTCGCACCGCACCGCGCCGTCGGTCCGGTAGCAGGCCGGACGCGACTGGCTGCCGCGGGTGAACGAGAAACCCGGCTTCGCCGCCTCCCGGTCGCGCGGCACGCGCAGCGCCCTCTGCGCCGTCATGCCCGGCACGCTCAGCTCCTTCACGCCCACGTTGCCGTCCTGCCGGTCGGCGGCGACACCGAGGACGGTGACGCGCACGCTGCCGGTGAGGCCGGCGCGCACGGGGTAGGCGTGCGGGCCGCCGCCGGACGGGACGTCGTGCTCGCTGTCCCCCGCGTCGGTGGTGAGCCTGATCCGGGTGACCGCCCAGCCCACCCGCAGGTCGTCGACCAGGTCGAGCGTCACCTCCCCGACCGAGCGCGGGGTGTCGAGGTCGATCTCCAGCCACTGCCCGACGGGGCCGGTGAAGCTCGACGAGTGCCACGCGGACCCGCCGTCGCCGTCCACCGCCGCGAACGGCGAGTTCGCCGGGTCGATCGCCCCCGCCGCATCGGCGTACGCGGTCGACGTGGACGCCCGCACGGCCCGGATGCCGCGGTACTCCGCGACGGTCTGGTGCACGGTGTCCTGGAACGGCGACACGTCCAGCGCGACGCGTCCCTGCCGGGACGCCTCGTCCGCGGACATCGTCTGGCTGAGGTTGTCGGACACCCTGCCGACGTTGCGCTCCTTGCGCCTGAGGCCGTCGGTGACGAGCAGCTCCCCGCTGCGCCCCGCGGCGTCGCCGGCGAGGACGACGGGCTGGTCCGCCTTGACCAACCCCTGGGACAGCAACGGCAGCAACGACTCCGGCCCGCCGCTCACCGTCGGCACGTCCGCCTCGCCGACGGCGGTGACGACCGGGACCGCCCGCTTCACCTCGAAGACCTCCAGCGCGTTCCCGGTCGCGGTGGCGTCGACCGAGCTGACGAGCCGCTGGTCGCCCATCCGCACCTCGGGCCCGAACTGGGCGACGCGCTCGATGCCGGGGGATCCCTGCAGCGCCTGCCGCAGCACGGTGAGCGGCGGCGAACCCGTCGGTTCACGCGCGATGTCGTTGCGCAGCAGCAGGTACCGGTATCCCCCTCGCGCGAGGAAGTCCGCCAGCCCGGCCGAGCCGCGCCCGTCCGCGAGCGCGTCGTAGACGGCGTCCATGTACCGGGTGTTGCCCTCGGACCCGAGCGGTACCTGGTTGCGCACCGCCCACGGGGCCTCCGCGAGCGACTGCATCGGCTCGTCCACGGTCCTGCCCCAGGTGTACTGCCCGAAACCGGTGGCGGGCAGCAACAGCGTCCTCGCCCTGCCGTCCTGTTCCGCGAGCCATCCCGCCGCCTCGCGCCAGTGGCCCGGCACGTCGGACCACCCCGGGCCGGGCCGCAGGGTGAGCAGCCACGCGGGTGCCGCGACGACCGCGATCAGCACCAGGGCCACCGCCGTCCGGGTCCGCCGCCGCCAGTGCTCCGGAGCGGCCCGCAGACCGGCCGGACGCGACAGGTGCAGCCCGTGGACGAACCCGAGCACCAGGCACAACCGCAGCACCGGTTCGAACTTGTGCACGTTGCGCAGGGGCGCGAGCGGCCCGTCCAGGAGTCCGCGCACCACCTCGGCGAGCGGCGAGTCGAGCGATCCCACATATCCGACGGTCAGCAGCGTCAGCCCCGCCAGCGTGCCGAGCACCAGGAACCGGCGTTCCGGCAGGCCCAGCCGGGCCAGTCCGACGACGCCGATCAGCGCCACCAGCGCGGTACCGGCCATCAGCACCGGGTTGTCGACCAGGAGGAAGCCGTTGGGCCACCACGGTTCGCCCTGGAGCACGTAGGCGACCCACTGGTTCGTCCCGCGCAGCACCTGGAACAGCGACATGGGCGCGGTGGTGTTCGCCGCCGACTCGATGTAGTCGAGGAACGGCAGGCTGTACCGCCCGAGCAGCAGCAGCGGGAAGATCCACCACAGCGCGACCGCGATGACGCAGCCGCACCACCACAGCACCAGCTTCACGTGCGCGCGGTTCCACTTGCGCGTCAGCAGCCAGATGCCCGGGAGGACCAGTGCCATCACGACCATCGCGCCGTTGACGCCGCCCATGCCCAGCACCGCGAGCGCGGACAGCGCCGCCGCCCGGCGGGGCGACCCGGACCGGTCTGCCAGCACCAGTGGCAGCAGCACCCACGGCAACATGACGGCGGGCAGCATCTCCGCGGACAGCGGCCCGATCTCGGTCAGCACCCGAGGGGCCAGCGCGTAGGCCAGCGCACCGGCGTACCTCGTCGGCTCCTGGCCGATGCCGAGCGCGCGGGCCAGCCGCAGCACCCCGTAGAACGCGAGGCAGAGCAGCAGCGCGCACCAGAGCCGCTGGGTGATCCACGCGGGCAGGCCGAGGACCTGGCCGGCCGCGAAGAACGGCCCCATCGGGAAGAAGTAGCCGTAGGCCTGGTTCTGCAACTCACCGGCCGTGGCCGCGGGATTCCACAGGTGCAGCGCCCTGCCCAGGAACCCGACCGGGTTGACGGCCAGGTCCAGCTTGGTGTCGAACGTGGCCGTTCCGAAGCGCTGGGCGAACGACAGCACCGCGAGTGCGAGGAGCACCCACGTCGTCGGGTTCCGATGTGCGATCTTCAGGCTCTTGATGGCGCAGGAAGTTACCACCGGGTAGTGCTCGCGGGCGACTGTCGCTATCTTGGGCCACCACGACCGTTCTGGGGCCGGTACCAGGCAGGTGGCGATGACTTCTCCGACCACGTTCGAACAGGCGTGGGAACTGGGCGACCAGGTTCCCGGGTGGTTGACAGTTGACCAGGCGACCATGTTGTGGAGAGCCGCCCTGCGGCTCGGTCCCGGCGCGCGGATCGTCGAGATCGGCAGTCACCAGGGAAGATCCACCACCGTGCTGGGCATCGCGGCGCGCTCCGTCGGGGCGACCGTGGTCGCCGTGGACCCGTTCGTCGAGGGCAGGCTGTTCGGCGGCACCCCCACCCGCGTGCGGTTCGAGAAGAACCTCGCCCGCGCGGGCCTGACCGACGTCGTGCGGCTCGAAGCCGAGTACAGCACCGCGTTGCGCCGGGAGTGGGACGAGCGCATCGACCTGCTGTACATCGACGGCAAGCACGACTACTGGACCTACACCGACGACATGCTGTGGTCGGAGAATCTCGTTCCCAACGGCGAGATCCTGGTCCACGACGCCTTCTCGTCCATCGGGGTCACCGCGGGCATCCTGGTGAAGGTGCTGTGCGGCAACCGGTACGTGTACGTGGACCGGGCGGGTTCTCTCGCGCGCTTCCGTTTGACGCAGCCCGGCTGGGCCGATCGCAGGCGGGTGCTCGCCGAGATGCCCTGGTTCGCCCGCAACGTGTGGATCAAGGTTCTGCTCCGCCTGCGGTTGCGGCCGGTCGCGCGGCTCTTCGGCCACGACGGCCCGTACGACCCGTACTGACGCTCTGCGCTACTGGGGGCGGCAAGCAGGCGGCTGGCAGAGCATCGTGCTCAGCGCCTGCGCGAAGATGTCGCTGATGCCGGCGGGATCGGCGGTGGTGAAGGCCCGGCCGCCGGTCGCGTCGGCGATCCTCGTCAGTTCGTCGACGTCGACGTCCGGGCCCATGCCGATCGCGATGACGGGCAGCGGCCTGCGCTTGTCCTGCAGCTTGGCCAGTTCGTCCAGCAGCTCCCGCTGGCTGATCGAGTCGGGGTCCTCGTTGCGGCCGTCGGTCATGATCGCGACGATGTTGATGCGGCCGAGCTCCCAGTTCTTCCGCGCCTCCCGGTAGGCGGCCAGCGTGGTGTCGTAGAGGCCCGTGGCCCCGTTCGCGGTCGCCCGGGTCGCGCGGACCGCGGCGACGGCCTGGCCGCTCGCGAGGTGCTCCTTGACGGACGCGAAGGGGATGATCTCCTTGTAGTCCTTGTCTCCGTCCAGCCTGGTGGAGAACTTCCACAGGCCGATCTGCGTGCCGGGCTTGAACATGCCGAGGCCGCGTTCGGCCGCGCCGACGGCCAGCGCCATCCGCGTGGTTCCCGTCCTGGGCACGAGCTGGTTCATCGAGCCCGACACGTCCAGGACACCCAGCACCCGCGCGGTCAGCGTGAGCCCGCTCCACAGGCGCAACGTCTCGTCCACGAAACCCTGGTCCAGACCGGCTGCCTTGTCGTCGGGCGCGCGCAGGCCGAACCTGTCGAAGCCGGTGGCGGACCGCAGCCGCGCCAGGAACTTCTCCGCCCCTGCCCGCTGCGCCTCGTTCGCATCGGGCAGCACGACGTACGGGAAGTCCAGCGGTGGCAACGGGTTCTCCGACGCGACCGCCGTCAGCCGGCTCGTGCCGGGCGTGGAGTTGTGCCGTTCGAGAGCCTGTTCGGACGTGGGGAACACGTCGAGCGGCCGGGCGAACAGGTCCTCGGCCCGCTCGGAGTAGTCGGCGGACACGGGCCTGATGGCGGCGACCGTCGCCGCCGCGGGATCCTTCTCCGCCGACGCGAGCCCGCGCAGCGCCAGCAACGCCGACAGGCTGGCCGGATCCCTGGCCGGATCGGCGATGCCCGCGACCGCGGTGGCACCGGGCCCGATCAGCTCCCGCCAGGTCCGCCCCTTCACGGACTCCTTGGCGGCGAGCACGACCGGCGACAGCGCCACGGAGATGCCCGCCTCGGGCACCCGCCACGCACCGGAGTCCCGCGCCTGCCGCAACCACATCGTCGACTCGGGCACCCAGACCGAGGGCGAGGTCTGGCCGGCGACGAGCCGGGTCATCGTCTCGCGCGCGGGTTCGGCCTTGACCTCGACTCGGTAACAGTCGTCGTCCGCCGCGCCCAGCCCCTCCGCGACCTCGCTCAGGGCCGGCGCGACCGCGGGGGCCGCGGTGACGAGGACCGTCGCCGGATCCGTGCAGCGGGTCGCGTTGAGCCGGTCTAGGACGGCGTCACCGCCGATCCAGGCGACGACCGACAACACGAGCAGCACCGAGAGCCCGACGACGGGCGCTGTCACCCGCCGTGGTCTCACCATGGCGGACACCTTAGACAACCGGCCCACGCACCACCAGAACTCGCCGGTTCCGATTCCGGCCTGGTCTGTGGTCGCGGCGCGGGAGGCGGACAATCGGAGACGCAGGCCCCTCGATCGAGCGGAGATGGCTGCCGATGGCAGACGACTGGGTGTTCGGCTTCGGGTCCCGCTCGTTCGAGGACCTGGTCGGAAAGCTGTTCGGCGGCTTCGTCGAGCCGCAGTCCGCGACGCGGCGCACCGACCGCTTCGGGCGCGACCTCACCGCCGCGGCGCGGGACGGGCTGCTCGACCCGGTGATCGGCCGGGAGGACGTGATCGACGAGGTGCTCGAGGTGTTGTCCCGGCGCACCAAGAACAACCCCGTCCTGATCGGGGATCCCGGTGTGGGCAAGACCGCCGTCGTCGAGGGCATCGCGGCACGGATCGCGAGCGGTGAGGTCCCCGCGACGCTGAGCGGCAGGCGGCTGATCTCGCTGGACCTGGCGGGCATGGTCGCCGGGGCGAAGTACCGCGGCGAGTTCGAGGAACGGCTCGAAGGCGTCATCGCCGAGGTGGCCGCCACGGACCGGATGGTGGTCCTGTTCATCGACGAGCTGCACGTCGTGGTGGGCGCGGGCAGCGCGGAAGGTGCGCCGATGGACGCCGCGGCCATGCTCAAGCCCGTGCTCACGAGCGGACGGGTGCAGGTCGTCGGAGCCACCACGGCCGAGGAGTACCGGCGGTACATCGCGAAGGACGCCGCGCTGGAGCGGCGGTTCCAGCCGATCCAGGTCGCCGAGCCGTCGGTCGACGAGGCGATCGCCATCCTCCGCGGGCTGCGCGGCCGCTACGAGATGCACCACGGCGTGCGGATCACGGACGAGGCGATCGTGTCCGCCGTGGAGCTGTCCGCCCGCTACGTCACCGATCGGTTCCTGCCGGACAAGGCCGTGGACCTGGTGGACCGGGCGGGCGCGCGGGTCCGGTTGCGGGAGAAGTCCCCGATGCCACCGGATCCGGTGCGGCTCGAGCAGCGGGTGCGGCGGCTGGAGCGGGAGAAGGACGCCGCGCAGGGCGAGGACGCCGTGTTCCTCGCCGGTGAGCTCGACCGGGCGGTCGCCGAGCTGGAGGCCGCCCGCGCCGCGCTGGCCGGCGCGCCCCAGGTCGCGGCGAACGACGTCGCCGAGGTCGTGTCCCGCAGCACCGGCATCCCGGTCGCCCAGCTCACCGAGGCCGAACGGCACCGGTTGCTCCACCTGGAGGACCACCTGCACCAGCGGATCGTCGGGCAGGACGA
Organism: Lentzea sp. NEAU-D7; assembly: GCF_026242055.1. Taxonomy (GTDB): domain Bacteria; phylum Actinomycetota; class Actinomycetes; order Mycobacteriales; family Pseudonocardiaceae; genus Lentzea. The sequence goes on from NZ_JAPJDL010000001.1 coordinate 123,557, forward strand.
GGCGGTGGAGGCGGTCGCCGACGCGGTCCGCCAGGGCCGCGCGGGCCTCAAGCACCCGCACCGGCCCGTCGGTTCCTTCCTGTTCCTCGGCCCGACCGGCGTGGGCAAGACCGAGGTCGCGCGAGCGCTGGCCGCGGCGCTGTTCGGCTCGGAGGAACGGCTGATCCGGTTCGACATGAGCGAGTTCTCGCAGCAGCACGCGGTCACGCGGCTGATCGGCGTGCCGCCGGGCTACGCCGGCTACGAGGAGGCCGGTCAGCTCACCGACGCGGTCCGGCGCGCCCCGTACTCGGTCCTGCTGCTGGACGAGATCGAGAAGGCGCACGGCGACGTCTTCAACACCCTGCTGCAGGTGCTCGACGCGGGCAGGCTCACCGACGCCGGGGGACGCACCGCCGACTTCGCCAACACCGTGATCATCATGACCAGCAACATCGGCGCCGACCAGCTCCTCGCCGCGGCCACCTCGGGTGTCGCGGTCGAGCAGCTGAGGGAGCCGTTGATGGCGGCCGTGCGCCGCAGTTTCCGCCCGGAGTTCCTCAACCGCCTCGACGAGATCATCCTGTTCCGCGGGCTGAACGCGGGCCAGCTGCGGCAGATCACCTCGCTGCTGCTCGACCGCACCCGCCAGCGCCTGCGCGAGCAGGACATCACGCTGGAGGTCGACGAGCAGGCCGTCGACTGGCTCGCCGCCCGCGGTTACGTGCCCGAGTACGGCGCACGACCGCTGCGCCGGACCATCGGCAGGGAGCTCGACCGGCGCCTGTCCCGCGCACTGCTCTCGGGCGACCTGCGCGGCGGACAGCACGTCGTCGTGACGGTCACCGACTCGGAACTGGCGCTGAACATCAGCGACACCCCGGACTGAGCGCGGTGCCGCCGGGGTTTCCATTCGTCCAAGACCGGGACGCCCCGTGGCTGCCACGATGGCGCGCATGGCGACGTGGGACGACGTGGTGGAGATGGCGTCGCGGCTGCCCGGGGTCGAGGTGGCGACCTGGTACCGGACGCCGTCGCTGAAGGTGGCGGGCAAGGGCTTCGCACGGCTGCGGACCGAGGCCGAAGGCGGGCTCGTGCTGATGTGCGACCTGGACGAGAAGGCGGCGCTGCTCGCGTCCGGCGACCCGGCCTTCTACACGACACCGCACTACGACGGGCACGGGTCGGTCCTGGTCGACCTGGCGAAGGCCGACGAGGACCAGCTGGCCGAACTGGTCGAGCAGGCGTGGCGGCTCAAGGCCCCCGCGAAGCTCCGCAGGGCGTTCGAGGGCGAGTGACGCACCGCCGGTGGCACCGGCCGGATTGCGCGAGAGCGAATGCTCCCTTGCCGAGAACGCACTTGTCGTCGCATCAGGACGTCCCTAGTTTCAAGGTGCGGCGATCGTCGCCGACTGCGGCGCCACAAGGGTGAGAAGTCCTTGTCGCGCAGGACGTTCGCGAGTACACCCATGCCACGGGAGTGCTTCTTCCCGGCCTGGAAGGCCGTTCCCGAAGGGATCTCCCCGTGATCGACTGGCTGCGGCTCGCCGAGACGCTCATCTCCTCACCGTGGTTGTACGCCGTGCTCGCCGCGGTGTCCTTTCTGGACTCCTTCCTCCCGCTGATCCCCAGCGAGCCCGTCGTGATCGTCGCGGGCGTGTACGCCGCGACCGGGCAGACGAACATCGTGCTGGTCGTCGCCGCCACGACGCTCGGCGCCTTCCTCGGCGACCTGGTCCCCTACTCCGTCGGACGGCTGCTCGGCGCACGGGTGCTCAAGCGGATGCCACCGGGCAGCAAGCGCCGTGCCGCGCACGACTGGTTCGCCCGCGAACTCGACGCCCGCGGCGGGTTCATCCTGGTGACCACGCGGTTCATCCCGGTCGGCCGGTACCTGGCCACCCTGTCCACCGGGCTCGTCGACTACCCGCTGGGCAAGTACGCGATGTTCGTCGCGTTCGCCACCGCGTCGTGGAGCACCTACACCGCGCTCACCGGCTACCTCGGCGGCGTTCTGTTCCAGGAGAACACGCTCCTGGCGATGGCCGTCGGCATCGGGCTCGCGTTCGTGGTGACCGGCTTCATCGAGGTCGTGCGCCGCGTGCGCGCCAAGCCGGTCACCTCCTCTCCGCGGCCGCGGCCATGATGTGACGGGTGCGCTCCCGCAGCAGCTGGTGCGTGCGGTCGTGGTGGTTGCGCGGATGCCACGCCATGCCGATCGTCACGGACGGCAGTGCGAGCGGGATCGGGAACGTGCGCAGGCCGAGCGTGTCCAGCATCGGCCTGCCCAGCCCGGCGGGAGCGACGCAGACGACATCGGTCTCGCGCACCAGGAACATCGCGCTCGCGAACGTCGGGACGACGGCCGCCACCCGCCGCCGCAGTCCGAGATCCGCGAGCTGCTCGTCGATCGGGCCGTGGGCCCGGCCGCGCCTCGACACGACGATGTGATCGGCCTCGGCGAACCGTTGCGGCGTCACGGATTTCACCTTCGAGAGCGGGTGGTCCGGCCGGACGACGCCGATCAGCGTCTCGGTGACGAGCGTTTCCGAGTGGATCTCCGGATCACCTGGCCGGATGCTGCCGATCTCCAGGTCCAGCAACCCCTCGCGCAGCGCCGGGGTGTCCTCGAGGCTCTCCGGGCGCAGGCGCAGCGAGATGCCCGGAGCCTGCACCCGCAGGTCGTCGATGAGCGACGGGATGAACGTCGTGGACAGCATGTCGGTGACCTGCAGGTCGAACATGCGCACCGCGGTCCGCGGGTCGGCGGTGGTGGGCGGCGCGAACAGCGCTCGCGCTCTGGTCGCCACCGCGTGCACCTCACCGCGCAGTTCCAGCGCCCGAGGTGTGGGCACGAGATCGCGTCCGGCCCGCACCAGCAACGGGTCGTCCAGAGCACGTCGCAACCGGGCCAGGGCCCGGCTCATCGCCGGCGCCGAGGTGTGCAGCCGGGCTGCGGCCTTGGTCACGCTGTTCTCGGCGAGCAGCGCGTCCAGCGCCTCGACCAGGTTCAGATCGATGTGGTCCACCCGCCGATTATCACTTGCGAAATGCCTCCGTACCATAGTTGCACTGGTGTTAATCCGCAGTGGCTCCTAGCGTCGGGGACGTCGGAGGAGAACTCGGTGGAAACCAGGGACATGACGGGAAAACGACTGTGACGCGGGCTGTGGTGATCGGTGCCGGAATCGTGGGACTGACGACGGGACTCGCACTGCGGCGAGCCGGGACCGACGTGGTGATCTGCGAGCAGGCGCCGGAGATCCGCGCCGCCGGGGCCGGGCTGGGACTCTGGGCCAACGCGCTGGCGGTGTTCGACGAGCTCGGTGTCGGCGAGCAGGTGCGCGCCATCGGCAAACCCAGCGAGATGTACTTCCACGACCAGGCCGGGCGGCTGCTCGACACCCCGGAGTTCGGGGTCGAGGACCACCGGTACCTGCTGGTGCACCGCGCGAAGCTGAACGAGCTGCTCGCCGATGCCGTGGGACGCGAGAACATCCGCCTGGACACGGGCTTCCGCGAGTACGAGGAGCACGCGAGCCACGTCGAGGTCCGGTTGTCCGACGGCACCGCCGAAGAGGCGGACGTGCTCGTCGGTGCGGACGGGACCTACTCGGCGGTGCGCGCGCAGCTGGTGCCGGGCACCCCGGCGCAGGAGCACGCGGGCCACCACGCCTGGCGCGCGGTCATCCCGGCCGCTGGAGTCACCGTGCTCCGCAACCGCCTGATCCTGGGCACGAACGGGTGCCGGGGCGGCTACGTGCGCACCCACGACGGCAACGTCTACTGGCTGGTGAACCAGTTCCAGTCACCGCCGCTGACCGGCACCCGCAAGCAGCAGGCCCTGGAGCGCGCCCGCCACCTCGAGGACGCGGGCGAGGACGGCGTCCTGACCGACCTGATCGAGGCGACGCCGGAGGAGCTGGTCCTGCACAACCAGATCATGCTCGTACCGCCGCTGCCGCACTGGGTCTCCGCGCGGGTCGCGCTCGCCGGGGACGCGGCACACGCGATGTCGCCGCACATCACCGCCGGCGCGACGCTGGGCATCGAGGACGCCGGGCTGCTCGGCCACCTGCTCGGGTCCACCGGCGACGTGGCCGCCGCGCTCGCCACCTACGAGGCCGTCGAGATCCCGCGGTACGCCCACGTCGCGGAGCTGTCCGCGGCGGTCGAGCACGCGCCCACGCCGCAGGAGTTCGCGCGGCACTACGCGGCGTTCAGCCACTGGATGATCACGCAGCAGCCCCTGCACCTCGCGGTGGACCAGGTGCGGGCATGACGTTCCGCGTCGACGTGGACGTGGCCGTGCCGATGCGCGACGGCGTCTCGCTCGCCACCAACGTGTGGCGGCCCGAGAAGCCAGGACCGTTCCCCGTGCTGCTGGTCCGCACCCCCTACGGCAAGGACGACGCCGGAACGTACGGCAACCCGAAGCTGCCGGACGTGTTCGCCTTCGTGGGAGCCGGGTACGCGGTGGTGGCGCAGGACGTCCGCGGCACCTCCCGATCGCCCGGCGTGTTCGTGCCGAACGTCCACGAGGGCCGCGACGGCGCCGACACCCTGGCGTGGCTGGTGGAGCAGCCGTGGTGTGACGGCGCGGTCGGGATGTGGGGCGGGTCCTACATGGGGTTCACGCAGTGGCTCGCGGCCGTGCGCGACGTACCTGGACTGCGGGCGATCGCGCCCGTGATGAGCTCCGCCGACCTGTACGGAGCGCCGTGGTACTCCCCCGGCGGCGCCTTGTCACAGGACGCCGTGCTGACGTGGGGCACGCTGTCGGCTCTGCGCACCCTGCGGCGCGAACTCGACGAGGGCCGCGGCGACCCGGCCGACGTGCGCGCGCTCCTGTCCGGTCTGGAACATCCGAGGCTGCTGCACGATCCGCTGCCGCTCACCGGGCGGGACGTGATGACGCGCCACCTGCCGTGGGTCGGCGAGGTGCTCGCTCATCCGGAACGGGACGCGTTCTGGCAGGAGGTCGCCGCGATCGACCGCTGCGCCGCCATCACCGTCCCCGCGCTCCAGATCGGCGGCTGGTACGACGTGTTCATCGGCGAGACCATGCGGTCGTACACGACGATGCGCCGCCACGGCGGCAGCGATGCGGCCCGCGACGGTCAGCGGTTGGTCGTCGGCCCCTGGTCGCACGCCGACGGCACCGACCTGGGCACCTACCCCGACCGGTCGTTCGGGCTCGCGGGCAGCATCAAGGCCGCCGACGTCACCGGCGAGCACCTGAGGTTCTTCGACCGCTCGGTGCGCGGGCGGACGGACACCCCCGGCGACACCCACCGGGTCCGGATCTTCGTGATGGGCGTCGACGAGTGGCGCGACGAGGCGGACTGGCCGCTGCCCGACACGAGGTACACCGACTTCTTCCTCGCCGGTGGCGGCCGCGCCAACACCGCCACCGGCGACGGCGTCCTGACGCGCGACGCCGCGGTGACCGAGGCGACGGACACGTTCCTCTACGACCCGCGCCGCCCGGTACCGACCCTGGGCGGCACCGTGCTGGCCGGCGCGCCCGGCGCCCACCCCGGCCCGGCCGACCAGGCGGCGGTCGAGGCACGAGACGACGTGCTGTGCTTCACCACCGCCGTCCTCGACCGCCCGGTCGAGGTCACCGGCCACGTCACCCTCGTGCTGCACGTCTCCAGCTCGGCCGCGGACACCGACTTCACCGGCAAGCTCGTCGACGTGCACCCCGACGGCAGGGCGATCCTGCTGTGCGAGGGCGTCCAGCGCGTCCGCTACCGCGACTCGCTCACCGAGCCGGCGCTCCTGGAGCCCGGCACGGTCTGCGAGCTGACCGTCGACCTGTGCGTCACCTCGAACGTCTTCCTCGCCGGGCACCGCATCCGGCTCGAGGTCTCCAGCAGCAACTTCCCCCGCTACGACCGCAACACCAACACGGGCGGGCCGATCGCCGCCGGCACCGAGGACGACCTGGTCGTCGCGGTCAACCGGGTGCACCACGGGCCGTCCCGGCCCAGCCGCCTGGTGCTGCCGCTGATCGAACGTCCCCGGACGGAAACGGAGGTGCGGACGTGAGCACACCGGACGAACTGGCCGACCGGGCCGCCATCGCCGAGGTCGTTGCCGGCCTCGCGCACGCGCAGGACGACCGGGACTGGACCTCGCTGCGGCGGCTGTTCGCCGACGAGGTGCTGCTGGACCTGTCGACCCACCACTTCGGCAGGCCGCCGACGACCGTGGCGGCCGCCGACCTGGTCGAGCTCGCCCGCGGCACCCTCGACGGCTTCGACTGCACCCACCACGCCGCCTCGACCCCGCTGGTGCGGCTGGCGGGCGACGAAGCCGAGTGCCGTGTGCACGTGGTCGCCTACCACCACGTTCCCGCAGCTCCGGGCGTCGTCGACTTCTGCACGATGCGGGGCTTCTGGCAGTTGACGCTGAGCAGGCTGCACGGCCGTTGGCTCATCACCCGTTGGGCCGTACGGCGGACCTGCCCGTGGGAGGGGTCTCCGGACGTCTACGCGCTCGCCGCCGCACGGACCGCACCCGAGTCCTGACAGCCGCCCAGGAGGAGCACCGATGTTCTACGAGATCCGCACGGAACACGCCCGCGCCGGCTTCGGCGCGGAGCTGGCCCGGTACATGGACGACACCGTCATCCCGCTGCACCAGGAGAGGGGCATGACGGTGGTCGGGTCCTTCACCGCGATCGACGACGAGGACAGCTTCGTCTGGATCCGGCGCTTCGAGGACGACGCGGACCGAGCCCGCGTCCTGGAGTCCGTGCACAGCCATCCCCGGTGCGCGGCCGTGGCCGACACCGTGTCCGCGCTGGTGGGCCGGACGGAGACCACGGTCCGGCTGGAGCCGACCTCTCGATCCGGGCTCCGCTGAGGTCTCGTGGCACCGAATGCCACAATGGACGAATGGCACTGGGATACGCACTCGCTGTTCTGGCGACCCTGGCGTCAGGCAGTGGCTCGATCCTGGCGTCCACGGGTGTCCGCCGAGCGGGTGCGTACGGCGGCACGTCCCTGGATCTCATCGCACTCCGGCGGCAGTGGCTCTACTTCCTCGGTCTCGGCGTGGACCTGCTGGGATTCGCGTTCGCGGCCGCGGCGCTGCACCGGCTGCCGCTGTTCCTCGTCCAGTCGATGCTCGCGTTCAGCGTCGGCGTGACCGCCACGATCTCCGTCTTCCTGGGCTCCCGCCTCGGCACACCGGGATGGGCCGCGCTGGGTGTCGGCGCGACCGGGCTGATCCTGCTGGGCGTGTCCGCCGAACCGGGCCCGGCGCAGTCCCTGCCACCGCAGTGGCGCTGGGTCCTCGTGTTCATGGCGGTTCCGGTGGCGGCGATCGCCCACTACGCCAGGCACCACAACCACGTCTGGGCGACGGTGGCGCTGGCCTTCGGCGCCGGCGTCTCGTACAGCATCGTCGGCATCTCGGCGCGCACGCTCGACTTCCCGGACGAGGTGTGGCGGCTCGTCCTGGAACCGGCGGCGTGGGCCATCGCCCTCAACGGTCTCGCCGCGGCGGTGGTGTTCGCGATGGCGTTGCAGAAGGGCGGCCCGACGTCGGTCACCGCGATCATGTTCACCACCAACACGGCGCTGTCGTCGGCGGTCGGACTGATCTACCTCGACGACCGCGTCCGCGACGGGTACGTGACCGCCGCGGCCGCCGGGTTCGTCCTGGCGATCACCGGAGCGATCGCCGTGGCGCACTACGCGGCCGACACCACGCAGAAGGACCACCCGAAGACGCCGGCAGGCGTGCGGTCGTGAGCCGCCCGCGCACGGGTGGTCGTGACCCGGCCTGAGCGTCAGGCCGTCTCGGTGGCGTTCTGCGGCGTGTCGGCCGGCTCGCGGAACAGGCCGGTGTAGGACCGCTGGTCCTGATCGGGCGCCGAGTGGGGCGTCGTGTCCAGGTGGTCCGTGTCCGGGTGGCTGAAAAGGCCGTTCTCTGGCTGCATGATCTCCGAGTTTCTCCGCGTCCTGTGCGTGCTCACGGCGAGCAGTGCTGGAGCTGACGCACGGCGCTAGGGGTCCGGGAGAACTGACGAACGCAGTCCCGGCTACCCCCAGGGTACAACCTCGCTCACCGGCGCGTCGCGGCTCACCGCGGCGGGAAGTCCCTTGTGGACTTGGGAGCCGGGGTGGATCAGGCCCAGGGGGTGGTGGCCTGGAGCACAGCCTCGGTCAACGCGGCCGTGCGCAACCTCGTCACCTCCTGGTAGGCGGGGTCGGCCACCATGCGGCTGAACGCGGCCCGGTCCGGGTAGCGCACGACGACCACCGCGTCCCAGCTCTGCCCGTCCTCGGCCACCAGTGCGGTGGAGCCGGTCCCGGCGTAGAGGATCTCACCGCCGTAGCGGGGCAGGAACGTCTCGCGCAGGTGACGCGCGTACTCCCGGTAGGACTCGGCGCCGCCCTCGGCGAACCGCAGGAGGTTCAGCATCACCACCGGGCCGCCCGGGTCCTCGGCGAGCAGTCGTTTCAGGTCGGCACCACGTGGATCGACGGCCATGGGCACAGCATGCCTTCCGGCTGCGCCGCGCGCATCGGTCGAACCGCCCGTTCCGGCTCCTTGCCGTGTTGGGGGGGCCCCGCGGGGACGGTAAGTACAGGGGTGTGGCGAAAGGTGTGGGGGGACCCGGCCGGCCGCGTGCCCTTCCGCCCCCACGTCGCGCTCCCCCGCCCGCCCCCCCCCCCCAAAACTGTGGAAGAGGACCCATGACCACGCTCGAAGATCGCGCCGAGCTCATCGAACTGATCAGCCGGTACGCCGACATCGCGGACCTGAAGGAGTTCACGACCCTGCCCGGCCGGGTCTTCACCGACACGCCCACGCTGGACTTCGCCTCGGTCACGGGCATGCCGGAGATGACGATCCCGCTGACCGACTACGCCGAGGCGCTTCGCGCGTCCTTCGCGCCGTTCAAGGCGACGCACCACGCCATCACCGGTCACGTCGTCGAGATCGACGGCGACACCGCGCGGATCCACGCGCACGTCCGCGCGGAACACTGGCTGCCGGACGCCGACCGCTGGCTGGTCGTCGGCTTCTACGACAACCAGGCGGTCCGCACGCTGGACGGCTGGCGCCTGACCCGTGTCAAGCTGACCGCGATCCACCAGGAGAACCAGCCCGACCTCGCCGCAGTGACCAACTGAGGAGCACAGCACGATGCCGCGGATCCGAGCCGCCACCATCGAGGAACACCACGAGAGGGTGTGGGCCGACCTCACCGAGGCGGTGCGGCGGCTGCTGCTCGAACGCGACTACGACTCGATCACCATGGGCCACATCGCGGCCGAGGCCGGTCTCGCGCGCAACACCCTCTACAACTACGCAGCCGACAAGAGGACGCTGGTGCTGGAGCTCGCGCGCCGGGCGAGCCGTCCGCTGACCGAGCAGGTGTCCGCGATCGCCGCTCGGTCGCGGGAGCCGGCGGCGGCGAGGCTGCGCGAGATCGTCGAGGTGATCCTGTCGGGGTCGACGACCAACGCGATGCGGCTGATGTTCCTGCCGAGCTCCAGCCCGATGGTCGCCGACCTGCCGGACGGGCGGGACAACCCGTTCACCGCGCTCGTCGCCGAGGTGGAGAAGGTCGTCGGGGACGGCGTCGCCGGCGGCGAGTTCCGCGGCGTCGACGACGTGCGGCTCACCGTGGAACTGCTGTCCGGCGCCATGCGCGCGGGATGCGACCGCATCAGCAGGGATCCGGCCTCCCTCGCCGCCACCGTCCGCGCGGCGCAGCAGATCACCCTCGCGTCGATCAGCATCGACACCGCGTCCGCCGGCATCGACACCGCGGCGGACAGCACCCCGCATCACGGGGATCAGGCATCCCGGTGATGCCCGGCAGCGTCCCGCGGGGCCACGACCACAAAGGACGGTCGAGGCCCCGCGGGTCGTTCGTCGAACGCCTCACGACTCTCGTTAGTCGAAACTTTGACGACCGTCACCAAAGTGAATAGCTTCGCACTCCGGGAGGATCCGAAAGCCTGACCGGAGGTCGGTTGTGATCACGCTCAGAACACCCCTCATGGCCGTCTTGACTGCCGTGCTCACGCTTGCCGGTGTCGTGGCGGCGACACCGGCGTCCGCCGCGTCGCTGGTGGAGGTGACCGGCTTCGGCGCGAACCCCGGCGGGATGCGCATGCACGTCTACGTGCCGGACACCCGCCCTGCCAGGCCGGCGATCGTCGTCGCCATGCACGGCTGCGGCGGCTCCGGCCCCGGCTTCCACTCGGGCAGCGAGTTCAGCTCCCTCGCCGACCGGCACGGGTTCGTCGTCATCTACCCGAGCGCGCAGCAGGAAGCCGGGTTCGGCAAGTGCTTCGACACGTGGTCCGACGCGGCGAAGCGGCGTGGCGGCGGAAGCGACCCGGTGTCGATCGTGTCGATGGTGACCTACGTCCAGCAGCTCTACGGCGGCGACCCGGACCGGGTCTTCGCCACCGGGTCGTCCTCCGGCGGCATGATGACCAACGAGATGCTCGCCTTGTACCCGGACGTCTTCAAGGCGGGCGCGGCGTTCATGGGCGTGCCGTTCCACTGCTTCGCCAACGCCGCCGACTACCCGCCCGGCAGCAGCAGGTGCACCGGCGGCGGTGGCCTGAACCGCACTCCGCAGGAGTGGGGCAACCTCGTCCGGCAGGCCTACCCCGGCTACACCGGCCCGCGCCCGCGAGTGCAGCTGTGGCACGGCACCGCGGACACGCTCGTGCCGTACTCCCTGCTGCGGGAGGAGATCGAGCAGTGGACGGACGTGTTCGGCCTGAGCCAGACACCGACGTCCACCGACACCCCGCGCGCCGGCTGGAACCGCAGCCGATACTCGGACAAGGTCGAGGCGTACGCCATCCAGGGCGCCGGGCACAGCCTGCCGTCCGCGGGCATGGCCGCCGCGGCCCTGGAGTTCTTCGGCATCACGGGCGGCGGCGACCCGGACCCGCCGGTCCCGGGCACGTGCAGCGTCAAGGCCACCGTCAACGCCTGGAACAACGGCCTGACCGCCGGCCTCTCCATCACGAACACCGGCACCGCTGCGATCAACGGCTGGTCCCTCGCCTTCACCCTGGCAGGCGGCCAGACCATCACCTCCGGCTGGAACGCCACCTACTCGCCGTCCTCAGGCCAGGTCACCGCCCGCAACGCCGGCCACAACGCCACGATCGCGCCCGGCAGGTCCGTCGACATCGGCTTCCAGGCGGCGCACACCGGGAACACGGCCGCCCCGTCCTCGTTCACCCTGAACGGGACGACCTGCGCCACGAACGCGCCCTACCGCGGCGCCTGAAAACCGCCGGTCACCTGTTCGAGCAGTTCGGCCAGCCGCAGCGAGGTGCGGTCCTCGAACATCGGGCCGATGAGCTGCACCCCGACCGGCAGGCCCTCCGGGGACCGGCCCGCGGGGACGGCGGTGGCGGGCAGGCCGGGCATGGTGGCGAGGCCCGCCCACACCAGCTGGTCGAAGTACGGGTGCTCGGCGCCGTCGACGTCGAGCACCCGCACCAGCGGATCGGGGCTGTGGTCGTGCGGGAACGCGGGCGTCGGCGTGACCGGGCACACCACGGCGTCGAACTCGGTGAACAGCTGCCGCCAGCCGTGGCGGTGCACCTCGCGGCGGCTGTTCGCCTCCATCCAGTCGTGGTGGCTGCACGTCATGGCGCGCATCCGCACGGCGTCAAGGCTCTGGTCGTCCGCGCCGGCTCGCGGTCGCTTGTGCGCTTCGACGGGAAAACGCGCGACGGAGCCCGACACCAGCAACCGCATGTAGAGCGTCGCGGCTTCGGTCAGATCGGGCAGCAGCGGACTGTGCCGTGAGACGTAAGCGCCGCTCTCGGAGAGTGCGGCGGCCACCCGGTGCACGCCCGCCCGCACAGCGGCCCCGGTCGGGATGAGCGGGTGCTCGTCGAGGACCAGGACCCGGAAGTCGCGGAGCCGCTCGTGGCGGGAGGCCGGCAGAGCCAGGTCGTACGCCTTGCCGAACGTCAGCGGGTCCGGTCCGGCCATGACGTCGAGCAGGAGCGTGAGGTCACGGGCGGTGCGCGCCATCGGCCCGACCACGGCGAGGTCCAGGTCGACCGGCAACGCCGGCTCGGACGGCGCGACCATGCCGCGGCTGGCCGCCAGTCCGAGCGTCGGCTTGTGCGCGTAGACGCCGCAGAAGTGAGCGGGGGTGCGCAGCGAGCCGCCGATGTCCGAGCCGATGGACAGCGCGCCGAACCCGGACGCCAGGGCCGCGGCCGAGCCGCCGGAGGACCCACCCGGCGTGCGACCGCGGTCCCACGGGTTGGTGGTGGTGCTGTAGATCTCGTTGAAGCTCTGGACGTCCTGCAGCCCCAACGCACGTTGGTCTTGCCCAGCACCACCGCGCCCGCGGCCTTGAGCCGGGACACCTGCACGGCGTCCTCGGCCGGCACGTGGTCCCGGTGCTGCGGCATGCCCCAGGTCGTGGGCAGTCCCGCGATGTCGTACGACTCCTTGACCGTCACCGGAACGCCGAGAAGCGGCCGGTCCTCACCCCGTGCACGTGCCAGGTCGGCCTGGCGTGCGGCAGCCCGCGCACGGTCGAAGTCCGGCACGCAGATCGCGTTGATCACCTCGTCGTCGCGTTCGATGCGGGCGATCGCCTCGTCGGTCAGGTCCACTGACGTCACCGCGCCGGTGCGCATCGCCACAAGGAGTTCTTCGGCCGGGTGAAAGCTCCATTCCATGAATTCGACGCTATTGACCTGCTGCGGAGGACACGAAATCGCGTTTCGCAACACCCTCTCGAGCAAGTCGTGCAGTGATCAGAGGTTGAAGGTGAACACCCGCGGGACCCTTGCTCGTTTGACGGAGTGAGCACTCACTCCGCAGTATGGGTGCATGACACCAGCATCGGAGACCCGGCGGAGAGCGCCGAGCATGAGCGCCGAGGACCGGCGCGCGATGATCGTGCACGCGGTGCTGCCGCTTCTGATGGAGCACGGCGCGAACGTGACGAGCAGCCAGATCGCCCGCGCCGCCGGCATCGGCGAGGGCACCGTCTTCCGCGCGTTCAAGGACAAGGACGAGCTGTTCGACGCCTGCACGGCCGAGGCGCTGAAACCCGACCACGTGCTCGACGCGATCGCCGAGATCCCCGTCGACCAGCCCCTGGAGGACCGGCTAGTCGAGGCCGCCGAGTCGCTCGGCGCCCACCTCGAACGGATGGGCGCGCTGATGGGCGCGCTGCACGCCTCCGGCCGGGGCAGGCACGGCGACGCCGGACAACGCCCCGACGACCAGCGCCGCACCTGGAAGGGCGGGCGCCGCGAGTCGATGGCCGCCATCAGGGCGGCGATGGTCGAGCTGTTCACGCCGGAGGAGGACCGGCTGAGGCTGCCGCCCGAGCAGCTCGCCGCCCTCTTCCTGACCATGCTGTTCGGCGGCCGCCGGCTGGCCCCGGACGTCGACGCGCCGACCACGCGCCAGATGGTCGACTTCTTCCTGCACGGCGCTGTGGAGGCTGGATGATCCCGGGCGGTGGGGGCGGCATGGAGTTCGTGCTGGCCCGGCGCGGCCGCCGGCGGCGCGCCACTACGGTGCCGGACAGCGGGCTCACCGGACCGGTGGACATCCCCGAACCGAAGCAGGAGGACGGCCCGAAGGACCTGCGCTCCCGGCTGAAGCGCGTGCGGACGTCCGTGGCGGGCACGGTCCGCGGCCTGCCGAAGGTCGCGAAGCTGACGTGGCAGGCCAGCCCGGTGCTGACCGTCCTGCTGGTGCTGATCACGGTCCTGTCGGGGCTTCTGCCGACCGTGACCGCGTACATCGCGAAGCTGCTGCTGGACTCCGTCGTCGCGGCGATCCAGCAGACCGGCACCACGGGTGACATCGCGAAGGTCGCCCTGTTCCAGTTCGGCGTGCTCGCCGCGACCGCGGTCAGCGGCGCGCTGACGTCGATCGCGCAGGCGCTGCTGCAGGAACGCATGACGCTGACCATCCGCCACCGGGTGATGGCGCACGCCAGCGACCTGCACCTCGCGTACTTCGAGGGCTCGACGTCGTACGACATGATGCGCCAGGCCGCGCAGGAAGCGCCGACGCGGCCGCTGTCCATGATGAACTCCGCGCTGGGGCTCCTGCGGACGCTGATCACGTTCACCAGCATGATCGCGCTGCTCGTGTCGATCAGCCCGCTGCTGGCCCTGGTCGCGCTCGTGGCGCCGATCCCGGCGTTCATCTCGCAGTCGCGGTACGGCTCCCGCGCGTTCTGGCTGACCTTCATGATGTCGCCGATCAAGCGGCGGATGGACTACCTGTCCTCTTTGGTCACGACGGACACCTACGCCAAGGAGACGAAGCTCTTCGGGCTCGGCCCGTACTTCGTCGACCGGTTCCGCCGGCTCGGCACGGTCTCCTACGAGCGGCAGCGGAAGCTGACGATCAACCGCAACGTCAGCTCGACGTCCTGGGGCCTGCTGAGCACGCTCGCGGGTTCGGCGATCACGTTGTACATCGCGCTGGAAGCGGTCGGCGGACGGCTCACGCTGGGAGACCTGGCGCTGTACACCGCCGCCGCGGCGTCCGTGCAGACCTCGGTGTCCGGGTTGTTCACGGCGTTCTCGGGGATGTACGAGAACAACCTCTACCTCGACACGCTGTACCGGTTCCTGGACACGAAGCCGGAGATCACGGCACCGGCGTCACCGCGGCCGATGCCGTCCGCGGTGGAGGGTCACATCGAGTTCGAGTCGGTGACCTTCAGCTACCCCGGAGCCGAGGAACCGGCGCTGGACGACGTCAGCTTCGAGATCCGGCCCGGCGAGACGGTGGCGGTGGTGGGCCGCAACGGCGCGGGCAAGTCGACGTTGTTCAAGCTGCTCTGCCGGCTCTACGACCCGACCGGTGGCCGCATCCTGCTCGACGGCGTCGACATCCGCGAGTACGACCCCGTCGAGCTGCGCACCCGGATCAGCGCGATGTTCCAGGACTACGTGACGTACCAGGGCACGGCCGCGGAGAACATCGGCCTCGGCGACCTGACGCGGCTCGAGGACCGGCCGCACGTCGAGGACTCGGCCCGCCGCGCCGGAGCGGACGAGCGGATCGAACGGCTGCCCCAGGGCTACGACACCCCGCTCGGCCGCTGGTTCGACCAGGGCGTCAGCCTGTCCGGCGGCGAGTGGCAGAAGATCGCGCTGGCCAGGGCGTTCCAGCGGGAGGCGCCGATCCTGGTGCTCGACGAGCCGACGTCGGCGCTCGACGCGCGGGCCGAGCACGACCTGTTCTCCCGGCTGCGGGAGCTGTCGGAGGGCCGGACGACGCTGTACATCTCGCACCGGTTCTCGACCGTGCGGCAGGCCGAGCGGATCCTGCTGTTGGAGCACGGCAGGGTCGCCGAGTACGGGACGCACGAGGAACTGATGGCGGCCAAGGCCGGGTACGCCGAGCTGTTCACGCTGCAGGCGCAGGCCTACCTGGACGAGGTGCCCGGCTGAGCCGTTCCTCGCGCGGTGCGGTGACCGGAGGGACCTCGGGTGAGCGGGGTCCACACCGGTCACGCGGCGGAGCTCACACGACGGTGTTGTCCACGAAGCACCAGCGCCAGGTCTCCCCCGGCTCGAACGAGCGCATGATCGGATGCCCCTCGCCGGCGAAGTGCTTCGAGGCGTGCTTGGCGGGCGAAGAGTCGCAGCAGGCGACCTTGCCGCAGCCGAGGCACAGGCGGAGGTGCACCCAGCGGCCGCCCTCGGCCAGGCAGTCCTCACACCCCTCCGGAGTGGTGGGTGCGGGCTCGGGCCCCAGCTCGGCGACGTGCTGGCAGGTAGTGGTCACGGCCAGACGGTACCTCGATCGCGGCCGTCGGCGAGTCCGGGTGTTTGACTGGACGCATGACGACTGCCGGTCGCGTCGCGCGACCTTCGATCCTCACGGTGGACGACGACCCCGCCGTGTCGCGGGCGGTGGCGCGCGACCTGCGCCGGAAGTACGGCGAGCAGTACCGCGTAGTGCGGGCGGAGTCCGGGGCCCAGGCCCTGGAGGCCCTCCACGAGATCAAGCTGCGCGGCGAGGAGGTCGCGGCGTTGCTCGCCGACCACCGGATGCCGCAGATGAACGGCATCGAGTTCCTCGAGCAGGCCATGGACGTGTTCCCCCAGGCGCGCCGGGTGCTGCTCACGGCGTACGCCGACACCGACGCCGCGATCCAGGCGATCAACGTCGTGGACCTCGACCACTACCTGCTCAAGCCGTGGGACCCGCCGGAGCAGAACCTCTACCCGGTGCTCGACGAGCAGCTGCGGGCCTGGGCCGTGAGCGACAGGCAGCCGCCGCAGCGGGTGCGGGTGGTCGGGCACCGCTGGTCGCCGCGGTCCTACGAGGTGCGCGACTTCCTGGCGCGCAACAACGTTCCCTTCCGCTGGCACGCGCTCGACGAGGCGGAGGCGCGCTGCCTGCTCACCGCGGCGCACCAGGACGGGACGACCCTGCCGGTCGTGGTCACGGCGACGGGCAAGGCCCTGGTCGACCCGTCCGACGCGGAGCTCGCCGCCGAGGTGGGCCTGAGCACGGAGCCGTCGGCCGAGTTCTACGACCTGATCGTCGTGGGCGGCGGGCCCGCGGGGCTCGGTGCCGCCGTGTACGGAGGGTCGGAGGGCCTGCGAACCGTTCTGGTCGAACGGATCGCGACGGGCGGCCAGGCGGGCACGAGCAGCCGCATCGAGAACTACCTGGGCTTCCCCGACGGGGTGTCCGGCGGGCAGCTGACCGAACGGGCCCGCAGGCAGGCGGTGAAGTTCGGCGTCGAGCTGCTCACCACGCGCGACGTCGTCTCCCTGGAACGCCGGGGAGCCGCGCGCGTCGTGCGGTTCGGCGACGGCACCGAGCTCGCCGCGCACACCGTCATCCTCGCCACCGGTGTGTCGTACCGGTTGCTCGACGCGCCCGGACTGGGCGAGCTGACCGGGCGGGGCGTGTACTACGGCGCCTCGACCACCGAGGGCCCGAACTGCGCCGGTCAGGACGTCTACCTGGTCGGTGGCGCGAACTCCGCGGGCCAGGCGGCCGTCTACTTCTCCGGGCACGCGCGCAAGGTCGTGATCCTGGTGAGGGGCGACTCGCTGGAGCAGTCGATGTCGCGGTACCTCATCGACCAGCTCGCGGCGATCCCGAACGTGGAGGTGCGCACGCAGACCGAGGTCCGCGGCGGCACGGGTGACGATCACCTCGAGACGCTCACGCTGCTGCACAACAAGACCGGCGAGACGACGACCGTTCCGGCGAGCTGGTTGTTCGCGTTCATCGGCGCCGCCCCGCGCACGGACTGGCTCGACGGCACGCTGGAGAGGGACGACCGCGGCTTCCTCCTCGCCGGGCCCGACCTCGGCGGTTCGCCTCCCGGGTGGGACCTCGAGCGGGCGCCGTACCACCTGGAGACCAACATGCCCGGTGTGTTCGTCGCGGGCGACGTCCGGGCGGACTCGGTGAAGCGGGTCGCGTCCGCGGTCGGCGAGGGCGCCATGGCGGTCACCCTGGTCCACCGCTACCTGGAGCGGTCGTGATGGAGAGGCTCACCGCGGCGGAGCTGCGCGAGCTGTTCCTGTTCGAGAAGCTCGGCCAGGACCAGCTCGACTGGCTGGCCGCACACGGCCACGTCGAGACCCGCGAGGCGGGCACGGACGTCCTCGCCGAGGGCGAGCCGGCGACGTGCTTCTTCGTGCTGCTCGAGGGAACGGTCGCCCTGTGCCGCACCATCGGCGGCCAGCGCGTCGAGGTGAGCCGCAGCAGCCTGCGCGGCTCGTACTTCGGTGCCACCCAGGCGTACCTGGAGCTCGACCAGCCGACCTACCAGATGACCGTCGAGTCGATCACCGCCACGTCGATGCTGCAGTTCGACGCCGACGAGTTCGGGCCGATGGTCCGCACGTGGTTCCCGATGGCGATGCACCTGCTGGAGGGCCTGTTCTGGGGCATGCGCAACACCCAGGCGACGGTGGGCCAGCACGAACGGCTCACCGCGCTCGGCGCACTGTCCGCGGGCCTCACCCACGAGCTCAACAACCCGGCCGCGGCCGCGGTGCGGGCGACCGCGGCGCTGCGCGAACGGGTCGCGGGGATGCGGCACAAGCTCGCGCTCCTGGCACAGGGCGCGATCGAACCGGCCGTGCTCCCGGCCCTGGTCAAGCTCCAGGAGAAGGCGGTCGAGCGAGTCGCGAAGGCGCCGAAGCTCAGTCCGCTGGAGGCCAGCGACGCCGAGGACGAGGTCGCCGACTGGCTCGACGAGCAGGGCATCAGCGGCGGCTGGGACGTCGCGCCCGTCCTGGTCGCGGCCGGGCTGGACGTCGAGTGGCTGGAGGGATCGCTCGCGTCCTGCCCCGCCGCCGTCACGGCGTCCGCCGTGCACTGGCTC
Source organism: Lentzea sp. NEAU-D7 (assembly GCF_026242055.1). GTDB lineage: Bacteria > Actinomycetota > Actinomycetes > Mycobacteriales > Pseudonocardiaceae > Lentzea. Next base: position 141,903 of record NZ_JAPJDL010000001.1, read on the forward strand.
AGGTACACGGTCGAGACCGAGATGCTGATGAACGAGATCGAGGACGCCACCACCAGGGTGTCCACTCTGGTCGGTGCGGCCAAGCAGTACTCGCAGATGGACCGCGCGCCGTTCCAGGTGGTCGACGTGCACGAGCTGCTCGACTCCACGCTGGTCATGTTCGGCGGGAAGCTGACGGGCGTGCAGGTGGTCAAGGACTACGACCGGGCGCTCCCCCGCGTCTCCGCGTACGCCGGCGAGCTCAACCAGGTGTGGACGAACATGATCGACAACGCGCTGAGCGCGATGGGCGGCGCGGGAACGCTGACCGTGCGGACCTCCAGGCAGGACAGGCACCTCGTCGTGGAGATCGGCGACACCGGCCCCGGCATCCCGGCGGAGGTCAAGGACCGGATCTTCGAACCGTTCTTCACGACCAAGCCTGTCGGCGAGGGCACCGGACTCGGCCTGGAGATCTCGTGGCGGATCGTGGTCAACAAGCACCACGGCGCCATCCGGGTGGAGTCGGCACCGGGTGACACGAGGTTCCAGGTCTTCCTGCCGCTGGAGCCGGCCACCGCTGTGACTGTCTAGGCGCCACCACGGGAAGCGGCTCTCCGTGCACAGTGGAGCCACATCGGACGGTGTTCGCCGAGTCGTTGCTCCCAAGCGGAATCCGCCACCGTGCGAGACTGCTTCGCGGCGAACGCCACCGAAGATCCACACCCACCGCGAGAGGCATGCCGATGGTTCCCGAAGACCTCGCCGTGTGGCGCAGCCGGCAGCAAGCGGGCGCGTCGAACCCCTGGTCGGACGGCCTGCGCCTGCTCGCCGACGACGAACCGCCGGCGGCGCTCGACACCGGCTACCTGACCGCCGCGGACCTGGCGAACCCCGACGTCGTCGCCAACGTCAGAGCGATCGAGGAGACGGCGGCGCTGATCACCTGGGTCGCCGAGGACGAGGACGAGGGCCGGGCGTTCGGTTACTGGCGCGGCCCGGACGACCTCCCGCTCGCCTCGGCACCGGTCGTGGGCCTCGACAACGAGGGCCAGTTCCAGCTCCTGCGCGGCACCACCCTCAGCGAGGCCCTGAGCGACGAGTACGGCCAGTGGACCGACGACGGTTACGCCGGCCTGGTCGCGCTGTGCCGGGCCCAGGGCGTGACGATCAGCACCGACGATCCCGACGAGCTCCCGGAGCCGGCGGTGTCGCCTTCCCCTGCCGAGCACCACGTCGCCCGCTACCGCGAGCTGCTCGCGAGCGGCGGCACCGGATGAGCGACGAGATCGTGGACGCCACGCCCGAGCAGGTCCTGGCCGTGGTGGAGCAGATGGCAGGCCTGCCGTGGCCCGACGGCGACGAGTGGCTCGAGTGGGAGATCGACGGCCTGGAGGGCCAGACCAGCTTCCTCATGCACGTGCTGCCTCTCGCCGCCACCTCGGACGCGGCGGCGCTGGCCGCTTTCACGGCGCCCGTCGCCGCGCTGGCGGACCAGCGGTGGGGTGTCCGCCACCGCTTCGACGCGACGCGCTTCACCGACGGAGCCGACACGGCCTCCTACGACCGGCGCAGCGCTCCCGCGGGCCTGGTGCGCTCGCTCGGTGCGGAGACCGCGGTGTGGTGGCGGTCCGGGAGCGACGCCGTGGTCCTCATCGACAGCTCGGCCGCCGCCTTGCGGACCAGCAAAGCCGCCGTGCTCGTGCTGCCGGTGCAGTGGATGGCCGGGCCGGGCGCCGAGGAGGACGCGCTCCGGTCCCCGCTCGTCGCGGACTTCCTCTCCGGCGACGAGAACCGCGTCCTCTCCGCGGTGTGGGCGGTCTTCGAGACCCGTGACCCCGAGGTCCTGGCACCGTTGGCGCGTGCGTTGCCCGCCGTCGAGAAGGCGACCGCGGACGTGGAGCTCGGCGGCGCGCTCGTGCCCAACAGGTCCAACCTGGACCACGCCCTCGCCCGGATCCGGCTGCACGACAGGGGTGTCTGCCTCTGCGCCGCCTACCTCTCGCACCAGTTCTACGATCCCGCGAAGGAAGAGCACCGCCGGCACGTCCGGGTCGTGGCCACCGTCGCCAACGACAGGCAGTGGGTGCCCGACCGGGTCTGCGAGTGCCGCGACTGCGGCAAGCGGTTCCAGGTCGAGCAGGGCGAGTACCACTACACCTGGTGGAAGTGGACGGAGATCTCCGCCGCAGGGGCGTGAGGTGACGTCAGCGACCGGTCACGCCCAGTTCCCGAGCTCGGCGTCGATGCGGGGGTCCGTGCGGACCCACACCTCTCCGGACGCCGCTCCCGGCGGGGTGTCGACGAGTTCGAGTCCGAGCGTCTCGACCAGACGCAGCAGGTCGTCCCTGGCTTCGCCGGCCTCCTCGAGCGTGTGGCTGTCGAAGAGGACGTGGTGCACGTCCCAGCGGTCGTTGTACCCGGAGTCCGCCCAGATCCGGCAGAAGCTGTCCACCGCCTCGCGGCCCAGGGGCTCCGTCTCGGACCGCGCTCGTTGCGGTGCGGCGGCGAAGCCCTTCGCGATGTCGTCGGCGCTCCACCACGACACCGTCTCGGCGACCGCGTCCGGCGTGAAGTCCCGTACCGCGAGGAAGCCCTCCAGCAGCCGGCCGACCCCGGTGTCCTCGATGCCCGACCCCGTTTCCCGCAAGCGCGTCACCAGGCCCTCCGCCATCGCGCAGGGACCCGAGAAGGCGAAGACCCCGGTGGCGGCCACCTGCGTGCCGCCGTCGGGGTGCGGGACGGTGAGCGTGGTGGCCGTGTCCGGCGCGTTCCTCACCAGTGCGAGAAGTTCCGCCGGAACGCCGTCGTACAACGCCGCCTGAGCGCCGGCGTCGTCGGCGAGGTTCAGCGTGCTGGAGCGGTCGAACGTCACCACCAGTCCGCGACCGGCCGCGGTGAACCAGGCGTTGACGGTGTCACCGTTGCCGTAGCCGAAATGCGTGACCCCGTCGACCGTCGTCGGCTCGTGCCCGTCGATGCGGCTCAGGACCTCCAGCCGGCGGCGCAGCTCGCGCGGATGGGTCCGCCGCAGGACTGACTCGTCGAACTCGGACCGGAGCGCTTTCCCCCGCTCGTCGGCGACTTCTTCTCGGGCGGCGTTCCGCGAAGCCCGCCGGCTCAGGTGCTCCGATCGTGCGCGCAGGAAGCTCTCCGCGTCCGGCAGCCAGGGGCCGTGGAGGTCGAGAGCGCTGAAGCCTCCGCCGACGAAGTGGGACGCCTGCGCGCGGTAGTCGCCGCTGCCCGTGACGACGCGGTACTCGGTCCGCGGGTTCTCCGCCCCCTTGACCCGGCAGATGGCCGCGATCTCGAACAGGAACAGCAGCGCCTCCTCGTTCTCCTCGTCCTCCATGCAGAACGAGGAGTTTCCGGCGTCGCGGTGCCGGGCGACGAAGTCGAGGAACGCGTCGACAGCGGGCTGCGGATCACCTGGGCGCCACCGCTGCTCGGTGTCCCTGTCGTCGCTGAAGGTCAGCTGTCTCATCGTCGTCCCCGCGTGTAGCGCTCGTTCCGCCGACCGGCCACGTCATGAGATCACACCGCGCCGCGCCGCACCGAGCCGCCCGGCACGCGGTGAAGAACGCACAGGCGCTTTCGGTTCCCCCACAAGGGTTCGCGCGACTAGGCTCGAGTCGATCAGCGCGGATCCGAGGGAGCTACCGACGTGGTCGAGACGCACGACATCGTTCGCCCGCCTGCCGAACTCAGCGAGGCCCTCGCCGCCATCGGCAGCGCGACGGCCAGCGGCGAGCTCAGCCGCATGGGCATCCGCAGCGCGTTCATCCGCGGCCCGGTCTCGGTGACCCCCGGCGTGCGCGTCGCCGGGCCGGCCCTGACGCTGCAGTTCCTGCCGAAGCGGGAGGACCTCTACCCCGTCGACGAGTACGAGGAACCGGAGAAGCAGCTGCACCGGCACGTCATGTACCACGCCCAGCCCGGCGACATGATCGTCGTCGACGCGCGTGGTGACATGAGCAGCGGCGTGTTCGGCGAGATGATGCTGACCTACTTCAAGGGCCGCGGCGGTGCCGGCGTGGTGGTCGACGGGTGCCTGCGCGACACCGGGGAGGCCAAGCGGCTCGGCCTCGGGCTGTGGATCCGGGGCGCCACACCGAACTTCCACGCCCAGACCGACATCGTGCCGGCCGCCGTCAACGTGCCGGTGGCGTGCGGGGGCACGCTCGTCGAACCTGGGGACATCGTCGTCGCCGACGACGACGGGGCGGTCGTGGTGCCGGCCAAGCTGGCACCCGCCGTGGTGGCCGCCGCCCAGGAGCACGCCGAGTGGGAGGAGTTCTCCCGCATCCGGCTGTCCGAGGGCGGCGACCTGCGGCTGTACTACCCCTTGTCGGACGAGGCCAGGCCCGAGTACGAGCGGTGGCGCGCCGAGCAGGGCCGCGCCTGACGGACGCTCCGGTGGTGTGGCCCGGCGCGGTTCCGGGCCACACCACTAGCTCCACAGCCGGTCGTGGCTCGACTCCCCGTCCCAGTGCGTCGTCTCGGCGAAGAACACCGGATCGCGCGGGTCGAGGTGGCGGCGCAGCAGGTCCTCGTCGACGTCGCCGAACCCCAGTCCCGGCGTGTCCGGCACCGCGATGTGGCCGTTCTGGATCAGCGGGCGGGGCAGGCCGGTGACTAGGTCGCTCCAGAACTCCACGTCGGCCGCGTGGTGTTCCAGTGCGAGGAAGTTCTCCGTGGCGGCGGCCAGGTGCACGCACGCCATGGTCGCGATCGGCGAGGCCGCCAGGTGCAGCGCCATCGGGATCCCGCGCTCCTGCGCGTAGTCGCCGAGCCGCTTGGTCTCCGCGATCCCGCCCGCCGTCGCCGGGTCGGGGTGCACGACGCGGATGGCGCCCGCGTCGAGCAGCGGCCGGAAGCCGTCGAGCAGGTAGATGTCCTCCCCCGTGCAGGTCGGGACGGCGACGGCCTCGGTCAGCCGGCGCCACTGGCCGGTCAGCTGCCACGGGATCAGGTCCTCGATCCAGGCCAGCGTGAACGGTTCCAGCGCGCGGCCGATCCGGATGCAGGAGTCGAGCGCGATGTGGCCGAAGTGGTCGGCGGCGAGCGCGACGTCGTAACCGACGACCGAACGCACCGTGTCCACATAGGACGCCAGGTGCTCGACTCCCTTCGCGGTGACCTGGATGCCCGTGAACGGGTGCATCGTCGTCAGGTCCGCGCGGGCGCCCGGCGGCGCGATCAGCGCCCCCGGGACGTCCCACAGCAGGTCGATGCCCACGTCCATCTTCAGCATGGTGAACCCGCGCTGCTTGCGCTCCAGCAGCCGGGCGCCCATCTCACGCGGATCCGGCAGTGCGGGAGTGTCCGCGTAGCACCGGATCTCATCCCGGAACCGGCCGCCCACCAGCGCGTGCGCGGGCACCCCGTACGCCTTGCCGGCGAGGTCCATCAGCGCCATCTCGACGCCGGAGACCCCTCCGCCCTGGCGGCCGTGGAACCCGAACTGCCTGATCTTGCGGAAGATCTTGTCGACGTTGCAGGGGTTCTCGCCGACGAGCCGGCTCTTGAGGATGAGCGCGTAGGTGGCGCTGGCCTGGTCGCGCACCTCCCCGTAGCCGGTCAGGCCCTGGTTGGTGTCGATCCTGATGATCGACGAGCGGAACGGCACACCGGCCACGTTGGCCACCCGCAGATCGGTGATGCGCAGGTCGCTCGGCCGGGACGCCGTCGCGACGTGCTCCTCCGTGATCGCCGGGCTCTCGGTCATCCCTTCACCGCCCCCGCCGTGAGGCCCTCGGTCAGGAACCGCTGCCCGAAGCCGTACATGACCACGACAGGGATGCTGATCAGCAGCGAGGCCGCGGCGAGCTGTCCCTGCGGCACGACGTCACCGAAGATCATCGACTGCATGCCGACGGGCAGCGTCTTGTAGTCGTCCTTGGTGATGAACACGAAGGCGAACAGGAACTCGTTCCACGCGTTGGTGAGCGTGAACAGCCCGACCGCGAGCAGGCCCGGTTTGGCCAGCGGCAGCACGATCCGGATGAACGCGCCGAACCGCGTGCAGCCGTCGACCAGCGCGGCCTCCTCGAGGTCGGCCGGGATCGACTTGAAGTAGCCGACGAGCAGCCACGTCGCGAACGGCAGGGTGAACGTGGGATAGGCGAGCACGAGCGCCCACAGGGAGTCGTTGAGCCCGATCCCGCTCATCATCTGGTACAGCGGGATGAACAGCAGCGCGCCCGGCATCACGTAGGTGAGCAGGATCGTCACCGTGAAGCTCTCCGAACCCCGGAACTTCAGCCGTGCCAACGCATAACCGGCCAGAGCCGCGCAGATCAGGGCGATCACGGTGGACGCCACCGACACCAGGATCGTGTTGAGGTACCAGGTGCCGAACGCCCTGCCCGTGAACAGGTTGGTGAACTGCTCGGTGCTCCACGGGGTCGGCCAGAGGTCGTCGGTGCGCGAGACGATCTGGGAGTCGGACTTGAACGCCGTGACCGTCATCCAGTAGAGCGGGGCGAGCACGAAGCCCAGCAGGCCCACGAGCGCGATCCCGGACCCGGTGCCGCTGACCACGCGCGCGGCCAGCCGGTTCCCCCGCGCGGCGAGCGCGGAGACGACCCGTCCGACGGCGGCCGCGAGCACCACGAACACGCCCAGCACGACCGCCGCCTTCCACACGATGTGCGGCGACGCCCAGACCAGCACGAGCACCGAGGCCGCGACGACCACCCACGGCATCGCCCTGCGCTGAGCCGGAGTCAGCCGCCTGCGCCCCAGGTCGCCCGTGCCCGGCATATCGCTGCGCCGCATCATCCGCACGAGGATCACCACGAGGACGGCGACGACCGGCAGCATCACCAGCGTGACGGCGGCGCCCGCGCCCAGCTGCAGCTGCTGGATGGCCTTCGAGTAGGCCACCATCACGTACGGAGCGGTGGCGTCCCCCGGCCCGCCCTGGGTCATCAGCCAGATCAGGTCGAAGTTGTTGAACGTCCAGATCGACGACAGCAGCACCGTCACGATCATGATGTGACGCAGACCCGGCAGCGTGATGTGCCTGAACCGCTGCCACGGCGTGGCACCGTCCACAATGGCCGCCTCGTAGAGGCCGCTGTCGATGGCCTTGAGCCCGGCGAGGAACGTCACCGTGAAGAACGGGATGCCCTTCCACACGTTGACGAGGATCACCGCCGGCATCGCGAGCGCGGGATCGGACAGCCACTCCGCGGGCCATCGGTCGACGAGCCCGACCGCGGCGAGGGCCGGCCCGATCCCGGAGTCGGTGAGCAGGACGTTGACGCTGCCGAAGATCGGGTCGAACAGGGACCGCCAGGTGAAGGCCGTGACGACCGTCGGCACCACCCACGGCAGCAGGATCACCCCGGCGATGATCGCCCGGCCGCGGCGCATGTGGTGCAGCATCAACGCCGCGATGAGGCCGAAGGTCACCTTGAAGATCTCGGCGTACGCGGTGAAGACGAACGAGTTCAGCACGCCCTTGTGGAACACGGCGTCGTCGATCAGGGCGAGGTAGTTGTCCAGCCCGACGAAGACCGTCTCCGCGCCGTGGCGTTCCGTGGTGCTGGTGAGCACGGAGCTGACGATCGGGAACAGGATCAGGCCGGCGACCAGCAGCAGCGTCGGCCCGATGAACACCGCGGCGAGGCGCCAGTCGCGCCCGAGCACTCGTTGCGACGTGGTGAGCGAGGACGACCTGCCCGGCGCCGGGCGGACCGGCGCCGGACGCTCGCGCAGGACGGTCACTGCTTGTAGCCCTGCTGCTCGAAGACCTGGACGATCCGCGCGTGCGTCGACGCGACGGCCTCGGCCGGCTTGGTGCCCTGGATGACCGACTGCATCATGTCGGTCAGCAGGTAGGCGGCCGTGGCGGCCTGCTCGCCGGGACTCGGGGCCTGGGGGAAGGCGAAGCCGGTCTTGGTCTTCAGCGGGAGCTGCGTGCGGGTCTGTTCGCGCAGCGCGGGGAAGGCGGGGTCACCGCTGGTGTAGTACGGATCGGAGTCCCACACCTTGTCCCACGACGGGTTGACGAGGCACGGTGCTCCCTTCGCGACGCCGAGCAGCGCGCTGCCGCTCACCATGAACTTCGCGACCAGCTTGGCGAGGTCGGGGTTCTTCGCCCCCTTGAACACGACGAACGAGTTGGACTCGCCGAACGCGAGCGGCTTGTCGATCGCCGGTCCGGTGGCGCCGTTGAACGGGTGGGTGTTGGCGTAGACCGGGTTGCCCTTGGTCTTCGAGTCGGCGTAGACGCTGAACTGGTTGAGCGTGAGTCCGAGGATCTGGGCCAGCCAGTTCTCGTTGTTGCTCGAGTCGGTCCAGCTGCCGATCCCCGGTGGCAGCATCGGCGTGTACTTCGGGTTCGTGTAGATGTCGCCGATGAACGTGACCGCGGCGACGGTCTCCGGCGAGTTGAAGACGACCTTCGTGCCGGTGTTGTCGGCGATCGCGCCGCCGTAGCAGTTGATGACGTTCGCGATGAAGCCGTTGGCGTCACCGGAGCGGTTCACCGTGAGACCCCAGCCGAAGCGCCTCTTCGCCGGGTCGGAGACCTCCAAAGCGTTGTCCCGCAACTCTTCCCACGTGTAGTGGGGTTTGAGCGCCAGACCCTTCTCCTGGTACCAGTCCTTGCGCAGGTACATCGCGGACGCGATGAAGTGGTAGGGGATCGCGAACCAGCGCCCGCCGAACACGCAGTACGTGCTCGCCTCCGTCGCGGGCTCCCCGTAGAGCTTGCGCATCTCGTCGACCACGTCGGTGACGTCGGTGAGGGCACCGAGGTTGTGGAGCTGGCCGACGAACCGCCGGTCGCTCACGAAGGCGAGATCGCGGCTGGTGCCCGACTTCACCTCGGCGTCCATCTTCGCGACCATGTCGCCGGCGTCGCCGGACACCAGGTCGTTGCGCACCGTCGTGCCGGTGGCCTGGGCGAACACCTGCAGCGACCGGTCCAGTGCCTGGTTCGCGGCCTCCGAGTACAGCTTCTGCGACAGCATTCCGACCGACCCGCCGCGCAGCGAGGCCGCCTGGTCGAGCAGCGCCTGGGGCACTTGGACGTCGACCTGCGGTGCCGGAGGGCTTCCCCCGCAGCCGGCGAGACCGAGCACGCCCAGCGCGCTCATCCCGAGAAAGGTGCGCCTGGATAAGTCCGTTTTCTCTTCCATGACCACTCCTCTCGCGTCCGGTCGACCGGACGCGTACCGACGGGGCGACGTTGCAACCGGCGGGACAGCGAGGCGTGCGCCGCGCTGCCGGGTCGTTCATGCGGCGAAGGGCGGCGAACTGGTGGTGCGTCGATCTGGAAGGCCGCCCGGCTGGACGGCACAGGTGCGGACGGCGGACTCCGCGCCGTGGCGGACGGCGCGGAAGACCGTTGTGCGGGTGGTGCGGCGGTGGTGGACGACGGCGTCGAGGCGCTCGGCAGCGAGTCCGGTGGCGGTCAGCCCCAGCCGGATCCGCGGGATCGCAGGTGCCCCCATGCCTCGTCCGTCCTCGTCATCGGTCCGGATGTCGGTAGTGCCGTGCGCTAGCGCCGCCGGGCGGCCTTCTTGGACTGCTGCTCCTTCTCCGCGAGGAGGGTGGAGTTGTTGGCCAGGTGCTTGCGCATCGCCGCGCGGGCACGGTCCGGGTCGCGCGCCACGAGCGCCTCGTAGATCTCCGTGTGGTCGGCGGTGGCCTTGCACAGCGCGGCCGGCGCCTCGTTGGTGATGCGGCGGCTGGCCGTGCCGAGCCAGCGGGCGGAGTACATGATCCGGTCGAGGATGCGGTTGTCGGCCGCCCGGCAGATCTCCATGTGGAACTCGTGGTCGACCTCGAGGTAGGCGTCGGGGTCCGCCTCGAGCTCCGCCATGCGGCCGACCTCGCCCCTGAGCCGCTCCAGCGTCTCCTCGGTGACGCTGACCGCGGCCATCGCGGCGAGTTCGGGCTCGAGCAGCACGCGCATCTGGTGCAGCTCCTGCAAGAGCTCGCCGACGACCTCCGCGGGCATCCACTCGATCAGCAACGGGCTCAGGTAGTCCCACTCCGCCGGAGGGCGCACGACGACTCGGCGGCCCTGCGCGACGTCGACGATGTCGAGCGAGGCGAGGATCTTGAGCGTCTCCCGCGCCACCACCCGGGACACCCCGAACTCGCGGGAGATGTCGAGCTCCGACGGCCCCCGGCCGTCCTCGACCTCACCGCTGACGATGCGCCGGGTCAGGTGTGCCGCCACCTGCACCGGCAGAGTCCGGACCTTGACAGCGTCCAGAGACTCTTGTCCCCTTTGCATGTCATCAGCTTATAGGACAAGTTGTGTTCCGCGACAGTCCGTTCATCTGCACCACCCGGCGGCGGGAGAGCAATGCGGATCGTGAACGTCACGACGGCAGTGGTGGCCTACCACGGTGAGGCCACCCTGGTCCGGATCGACACCGACGAGGGCCTCAGCGGTTTCGGCGAGGCCAACCCCGACGCCGGCGCGGGTGCCGTCGTCGGAATGATCAAGTTCCTGACACCCCTGTTGATCGGCGAGGACCCGCGCAACGTCGAGCGGTGCTGGGAGAAACTGCGCCGCAACACGGTCTTCGCCGGCCCCCAGGGCGGGGTGTCCGTGATCGCCCTGTCCGGGATCGAGCTCGCGCTGTGGGACCTCGCGGGCAAGGCCGCGGGCCAGCCGGTCTACCGGTTGCTCGGCGGGAAGTTCCGCGACCGGATCCGCCTCTACGCCGACTGCGGCGACGGCGACGACCCGGCGGGCTCGATCGCCGGGTGCGTCGACCGGGCCCAGCGGGTGGTCGCCGAAGGCTTCACCGCCATCAAGTTCGACATCGACGACCTGCGCCACCCCGGCAAGTTCGACGACTTCAACCACACGATCAACGCCTCCGAGCTGCGGTCGATGGTCGAGCGCGTGGCGGCCGTGCGGGAGGCGATCGGACCGGACGTCGATCTGGCCATCGACCTGCACGCCCGCTACGACGTGCCGAGCGCGTGCCGGATCGCCTGGGAGCTCGAGCCGTTCCACCTGATGTGGCTCGAGGAACCGCTACCGGCGGAGAACGTCGACGCGCTGGTGCGGGTGCGCGAACAGACCCGCACGCCGATCTGCGCGGGCGAGAACCTCTACCTGCGGTGGGGATTCCGCGAGCTGCTCGAACGCGGCGCCGTGGACGTCATCGAGCCGGACGTGCCGAAGTGCGGCGGCCTCGCCGAGGCCAAGAAGATCGCCAACCTCGCGGAGATCCACTACATCCCCTTCGCGCCACACCTGGTGTCGACGCCGCTGGGCACGATGGCCACGTCGCACCAGTGCGCGGCGATCCCCAACTTCTTCGTCCAGGAGTGGCACGCCCTCGAAGAGCGCGCGGTGTGGGACAGCTACGTCCGCGCCCCCGACGGGAGCGGCTCGATCGTGAAGGACGGCTACATCACGCTGCCCGACACCCCCGGCATCGGCGTGGAGCTCGACATGGACGGCGTCCGGGCACACGCAGTCGCGGGCTACGGGGTGTTCGAGTAGCGGGGGCCCGCTCCTCCGTCCGCCCTGGACGGTTTCCCACCTGACGACCCGGCGTGCATCGTCGAATTCTCGTCGAACGGCGTGCGACGAGAATTCGACGACAGCCGCCCGACCTCGTTGTTATCGCTAACTCAATCCATCACGCCTGGACACAGCATTGCCTCGACCGGCTGCCTTGCCACATAGTGTTAGCGCTCACTCCCCGAGCCTCCTCTCAATGGCGCTAGGAGCCGGTTCATGCGTTTCCCCCTGCCGCGTGCCGTCCGCTCGTTCCGAAGGCGTGTGCTGACAGCGGTCACGGCCGCGTTCGCAGCCGGGGCGGGTGTCGTCGCCCCGGTTCCGGTGGCGTCGGCCGCCGGCCCCGTGCCGCACTACCTGATGACCGCGTTCACGAACAGCAGCGAGTCGAACATGTACGTCTTCGACTCGGCGAACGCGACCACCTTCACCCAGGTCCGGGCCAACGCCTACACGCCGCCGTCCGGACTGATCCGCGATCCCAGCGTCCTGCGGCACACCGACGGCTACTACTACCTCGTCTACACGACGAACTGGACGGGCGACACCATCGGCTTCGCCCGCAGCGCGGACTACGTGACGTGGACGTTCCTGCGCAACGTCCGGGTAGGACTCAACGGCGCCACCGGCAGCACGTGGGCGCCGGAGTGGTTCAAGGACTCCGACGGCAGCGTGCACGTCGTCTACTCCGCGTCCACGGCCGGCACGGCGGGGCAGTTCCGGCCGTACCGGATCACCGCGACCAACGCGGACCTCTCGGCGTGGAGCAGCCCGGTCGCTCTCGGCATCCCGGCCAACTTCATCGACAGCTTCCTGGTCAAGGTCGGCGGCACCTACCACAACTTCCTCAAGAACGAGACGACGAAGTACATCGAGCACGCCACCGCGACGTCGCTGAACGGGCCGTGGACGTTCGTCGGCACGGGCAACTGGGCGGGCTGGGGTTCCGGCCTCGAAGGGCCCGCGCTCGTGCGGCTGCCCGACGGCCGGTGGCGGATCTACTTCGACCAGTACGGCCAGCGGCGGTACTTCTACGCCGACAGCACGAATCTCTCCACTTTCGGCGCCAAGGCCGAACTGGCCGGGCTGTCCGGCACCGCCCGGCACTTCACCGTGCTGCGGGAGGACTCCGGCGACGGCACGGCGGTGGCCACGGGTGCCCGCTCGTTGCGCTCGGCCAACCTCCCCGACCGCTACGTCCGCCACCGCGACAACCTCGGCTACGTCGAGCCGGTGAGCTCGTCCAGCGCCCTGCCGGTGCGCCAGGACGCGACGTTCACCGTCGTGGCCGGCCTGGCGAACGCGGCCTGCTACTCGCTGCGCTCGGTGAACTTCCCGGACCGCTACCTGCGGCACTACGACTTCCGCGTCCGGCTGGACACCAACACCGGCGACGCGGTGTTCGCCCGCGACGCCACGTTCTGCGGCCGGGCCGGTCTGGCGGGCGGCGCGAGCACGTCGTTCGAGTCCTACTCCCACCCCGGCCGGTACCTGCGCCACCTGAACCACGAGCTGCGGGTCGACTGGCGCACCTCCGGCTCCACGTTCGCCGGTGACGCCTCCTTCACCGTCTCCGCACCACTGGCCTGAAAGGACAGTCGATGAAGACAGTTCTCCTCCGTCTGGCCGTGCTGGTGCTGGCCGTCGTGACCTGCGTGGCCGGGACGCCCGTGCCGCAGGCGGGTGCGGCGCCCGCGGTGCGGTACACCAACCCGATCGCGGAACGGCGTGCCGATCCGCACGTCTTCAAGCACACCGACGGCTTCTACTACTTCACCGCGACCGTTCCGGAGTACGACCGGATCGTCCTGCGCCGCGCGACCACGATCCAGGGACTGGCCTCGGCGCCGGAGACGGTGATCTGGCGCAAGCACTCCAGCGGCGAGATGGCGGCCCACATCTGGGCACCGGAGATCCACTTCATCAACGGGAAGTGGTACGTCTACTTCGCGGCGGGCCGCAGCGACGACATCTGGCGCATCCGGATGTACGTGCTGGAGAGCTCGAGCGCCAACCCGCTGACGGGGGCGTGGACCGAGCGCGGGCGCATCACGACCCCGTGGGACACCTTCGCCCTGGACGCGTCCACGTTCGTGCACAACGGCGTGCGCTACCTGACCTGGGCGCAGCAGGAGCCGGGAATCGCCACGAACTCCAACGTCTACCTCGCCCGGATGGGCGCGACCCCGTGGACGATCACCGGCGCGGTGACCCGGCTGACGGTGCCGACGCTCTCCTGGGAGACCCGCGGGTTCAAGGTGGCCGAGGGACCGGCCGTCCTGCAGCGCAACGGGAAGGTCTTCCTGACCTACTCGGCCAGCGCCACCGACGCGAACTACTGCCTCGGCCTGCTGACCGCGTCGGCGTCGGCGAACCTCCTCGACCCGGCGTCGTGGACCAAGAGCCCCAGCCCCGTGTTCACCAGCAACGACGCGACCAGTCAGTACGGGCCGGGCCACAACTCGTTCACGGTGTCCGAGGACGGCGCCAGCGACGTCATGGTCTACCACGACCGCAACTACCGCGACATCAGCGGCGACCCGCTCAACGACCCGAACCGCCGCACACGCGTGCAGAAGGTCTACTACAAGGGCGACGGCACACCGGACTTCGGCATCCCGGTCGCCGACGGCCCCACCCCGGTCAGGCTCAGGTCCTATGCCGCCACCGACCGCTTCGTGCGGCACTGGGAGTACCGCGCGCGCCTGGAGGCGGGCGTGACGCCGCTGGCCGACTCCCAGTTCAAGATCGTGACCGGGCTGACCGGCTCCGGCTCGGTGTCGCTCGAGTCGACCAACTTCCCCGGCTACTACCTGCGGCACCGCAACAACGAGCTGTGGGTCGAGCGGAGCGACGGCAGCACCCTGTTCCGCAACGACGCCAGCTTCACGCAACGAGCAGGTCTCGCGGCCTCCTCCGCGGTGTCGTTCGAGTCGGTGAACTTCCCCGGCCGCCACCTCCGCGCCAGCGGTGGACTGCTCTACCTGCAGGCGGTCACCGACGCGCAGGGACGGGCGGACGCGACGTTCGTCCTGGAGTGACACGAGTTCCCACCGCCGCCGCGACAACTCCGTCCAAGAGATCGAGGTGTCTCATGGCCGCTTCGAGGAAGTACGCACTGGCAAAGACGATCCTGGTCGCGGCGGTGGTCCTGACCACCACCGTCGCGACGGCACCGCACGCGTCGGCCTATCCCCTGCCGGGCCTGGTCACCGGTGACGTCGGCGTGCACGACCCGAGCGCGGTGAAGCGCCCCGACGGGAGCTACCTCGTGGCGCACACCGGCAGGGATCTCGCGCTCAAGACCTCGGCCGACCGGATCGCGTTCCGCAACGCGGGATCGGTGTTCCCCGGCGGGGCGTCGTGGACCACGCCCTACACCAACGGCGACCGCAACCTCTGGGCGCCGGACCTGTCCTACCGCAACGGGCAGTACTGGCTGTACTACTCGGCTTCGACGTTCGGCTCGAACCGGTCGGCGATCTTCCTCGCCACCAGTCCCAGCGGAGCGTCCGGCACCTGGACCCACCGCGGGCTGGTGGTCGAGTCGCGGACGTCGGACGACTACAACGCCATCGACCCGGATCTCGTCGTGGACGACCAGGGCCGCTGGTGGCTGAGCTTCGGCTCGTTCTGGTCGGGCGTCAAGATGATCGCGCTCAACCCGTCCACCGGCCTGCGGTCCGACTCGGTCGTCCGCTCCCTCGCGGGGAGGAACGGCGGCCCGATCGAGGCGCCGACCATCGTCAAGCGCGGGTCCTACTACTACCTGTTCGTCTCGTTCGACCACTGCTGCCGCGGCGCGTCCAGCACGTACCGGGTCGTGGTCGGCCGCTCCACCAGCGTCACCGGCCCGTACGTCGCCCGCGACGGCACGGCGATGACGTCCGGGGGCGGCACGGAGGTCCTGGCAGGTCAGGGAAGCGTGCACGGACCCGGCCACCAGGACGTCCTCGCCGACGTCGACGGCGACCTCCTCGTCTACCACTACTACACCGGCACCGGCGCGTCGCGGCTCGGCATCAACCTGCTGGCCCTCGACTCGGCGGGCTGGCCGTTCCTGCGTTAGGGAGAAACCTTGACCTCGTTCACCAGCCGATGGCGCGCCACCACCGTCCTGGCCGCCACGGTCACCCTGCTGGGCGGCGTCACCGCCGCCGTGCCGACGGTGGCCTCCGCCGCCGTCGTGGACACCAGCGCGTCGTACGCGCTGGTCAACCGCAACAGCGGCAAGGCGCTGGACGTCTTCGAACTGGCCACCGGCGACGGCGCCCGGATCTCGCAGTACGCGCGCAACGACGGTGCCTGGCAGCAGTGGCAGTTCGTCGACTCCGGCGGCGGCTACTACCGGGTGAAGTCCCGGCACAGCGGCAAGGTGCTGGACTTCCCGTCGACCGCGGACCGGACCGGGCTCGTGCAGACGACGGACGCCGGCCGCACCGGCCAGCAGTTCCGGCTGGCCGACTCACCGGACGGGCACGTCCGGCTGGTCAGCCGCGCGAGCGGCAAGGCGGTCGACGTCCTCGACTTCTCCGCCGCCAACGGCGCACAGGTGATCCAGTGGCCCGACACCGGTGGCACGAACCAGCAGTGGCAGCTGGTGAAGATCGGCGCCCCCGGCAACGTCACCAACCCGATCAAGTCCGGTGGCCCCGACCCCTGGCTGCAGTTCCACAACGGCTACTACTACCTGGCCACCACGACGTGGAACTCCACGATCACCATGCGCCGCTCCCGCACGCTGGCCGGGCTGTCGAGCGCGGCGGACACCGTGGTGTTCAGCCTGGCAGGACGGCCCAACGGGTGCTGCAACATGTGGGCGCCGGAGTTCCACCTGCTGAACGGCCGGTGGTACCTGTACTACGTGGCCGGGCAGAACGTGCCCGACTACAACCCCACCCAGCGCCTGCACGTGCTGGAAAGCGCGGGCACCGACCCGATGGGCCCGTACACGTTCAAGGCCGACCTGGGCAGCACCTGGGAGCTCGACCCGAGCATCCTGCAGCACAACGGGAAGCTGTACCTGATGGGCAGCGCGATGGACGGCACCCAGAGCCTGACCATCACCCCGCTGTCCAACCCGTACACCACCAGCGGCGCGCGGCGCACCATCTCGCAGCCCACACTGGCCTGGGAACGGCAGACCGCGCCGGTCAACGAGGGCGCGGAACCGCTGTACCGCAACGGCCGCACCATGATCGTGTACTCGGCCAGCGCCTGCTGGGGTCCGGACTACAAGCTCGGCCTGCTCACCCTCACCGGGTCGGACCCGCTCAACCGCGCGCACTGGACGAAGTCGGCCAACCCGGTGTTCCAGCGCAACGACGAGCACGGGGTGTTCGGCCCCGGCCACAACGGGTTCTTCAAGTCCCCCGACGGCACGGAGGACTGGATCGTCTACCACGGCAACACCAGCGCCTCGGCCGGGTGCGGCATGGAGCGGTCCGCCCGCGCGCAGAAGTTCAGCTGGAACGCCGACGGCACGCCGAACTTCGGCACCCCGGTCCCGCTCGGCGCCCAGCTCCCGGCACCGTCGGGCGAGCAGGCCGGATGACGCGACCGTCCTGATCGGACTTTTCCAGGACGTGAATCGGCTGCCGCGGCGCGAATCCGCGGCAGTCGATTCGACCGTCGAACACAGAAATCTCCTCACCCCGTCGCCCTTTCCGGCTCGCGGGCGGCATACTCCGCAATGTTGGAAAGCGCTTACCAGACCCCGCGGTCTCGAAGGGAACACCATGCTCCTGAGGCGCACGTCCGCCGTCATCGGCATCGCCGCCTTCTCGTTCCTCTCCACGGCGGCCGCGGGATCCGGCGCGGCGGCACCTGTCACCGTCCACGTCGCGGGGGACTCCACCGCCTCCACGTACACCTCGGCGCTGGCTCCCCGGGCCGGGTGGGGTCAGGCGCTCCCGGTGTTCTTCGCCCGCGGTGTCGTCACGGCGAACGAAGCGCTGTCCGGGGCGAGCTCGAAGAGCTTCGTGGACCTGGGCCGCCTCGACCGCGTCCTGTCCAGGGTCAAGCGGGGCGACCACCTGCTCATCTCCTTCGGCCACAACGACCAGAAGAAGGAGGACCCGGCCCGCTACACCGAGCCGTCGACGACCTACAAGGCCTACCTCTCCCAGTACATCGACAGGAGCCGGGCCAAGGGCGCGAAGCCGGTCCTGGTCACGTCCGTCGAACGGCGCCGCTTCACCAGCGCCGGGACCGGCCTCCCCCACCCACGGCGCGTACCCGGCGGCGATGCGCGAGCTCGCGGCGGCCAAGGGCGTGCCCCTGATCGACCTCACCGCGTCCAGCACGGCGTTGTGGAACCGCGCGGGCGTCGAGGGGACGAAGGAGTACTTCCTGCACCTGCCGGCCGGGCCCTGGCCCCACTACCCGGACGGCGTCGAGGACAACACGCACTTCCAGGCCACCGGGGCGATCGAGGTGGCCCGGCTCGTCGCCACCGCCCTGCGCGACCAGCGCGTCCTGCCACCCGAATCGTTCCACCGGCTCACCGCCCCGGTGCCGCCGAGCGCGATCGTCTGGCCCACGGGCTGAGAAGTCCCCCATCAGACAACCCCTGCTGTCTGGAGAACCCCTGTGAAGAAACGTGTTCTGGCCTTGGCCGCGCTCGTCGTGCTGCCCCTGTTCACCGCTGCCGGCCCCGCGTCGGCCGACGAACCCGCCTGCGCTCCCGCCGGCTCGGCGCCGGGCAGCGCTGCCGCCGTGAAGGTCTGGCTCGCCGGCGACTCGACGATGGCCGATCCGAGGACGAGCTGCCCGGTGGGCTGGGGCAGCCGCTTCGACCCGCTGTTCACCGGTGACGTCACCGTGGTGAACAGCGCCGTGGCAGGGCGGAGCATCCAGACGTGGCTGTACGAGTCCAACGTGCAGAACACCAAGGACGCGGCGGACGAGTGCGTCGTCAGTCCCAGGACGTTCCACCAGCGCTGGCAGGCCATGCTGGACCCGGCCGCCGGTATGAAGGCCGGCGACTACCTCATGATCCAGTTCGGCATCAACGACGGCAGCCGGGACTGCCCGCGCCACGTCGGCAGCGCCCGGTACAGGGAACTCCTCGGCCTGATGGCCAAGGCCGCCAAGGACCGCGGCGTGACACCGATCTTCCTCACGCCGGTCTCCGCGATCAGGTGCAGCGGCAGCACGGCCGTCGGCACGCGCGGCTTCCTCACCGAGACGGCAGACGCGGGCAGGGCGGCCGGCGTGACCGTCATCGACCTGCACAAGCTGAGCTACACGCTCTACAACGCGCTGAAGCTGTGCCCGAACGACGGCGACTACACCAAGGGCCCGGTCGGCGCCTTCTTCTGCAACGACCACACGCACTTCGAGGCCGCGGGAGCCGAGCAGATCGCCCGCGTCGTGGCCAAGGCCCTGCGCGACCAACGCATCCCGCTGTCCAACTACCTCAAGTAGGACAGCCCGCACCCTCCGCCGCCGCACACACCGAAAAGGAGATTTCGCATGCTCTCGACAAGGTGGCGCATCGGCGCGGCCGCGGCTGCGGCGACCGTGCTGGGAGGTCTCGCGCCGGCCACCGCCGCGCCCCAGGTCCTGGCCTGCGGTGACCGGGCGTTCAACGCGGAGGCCGTGCTCAACGGCAGCACGTGGACCTCCCGCAACGGCAGCCGGACCGTCTACAGCGGCGCCGACATGCGGTCCGCCGTGCAGGCCGCGATCGACAGCCTCACCGGGGGACGCACCTCGAAGCAGTGGGTCGTGGTGCGCGGCAGCGGGCCGGTCGGCGCGGGGTCGCGGATCTCGTTGCCCAGCTACACCGGCATCGACGTCTGCGGCACGATCAACGTGACCGGCACCGGTTCCGGCGACCAGGCCCCGATCTACTCCAGGGGAACCCGGGACATCGAGGTGCGCCACCTCAGCGTGACCGGCCGCCCGCTGTACGGGATCTTCCTGCGCAACGTCGACAACGTCGTGCTCGGGCAGATCGACCTGCGGCTGTCCGGTGGCCTCGGCGTGCGCGTCGACAACCGCGGCAACACCAGCGTGCGCAGCCGCAACATCAGGATCGACAACGTCTTCGCGTCCGGCGCGAGCAGCCACGCCGTCGAGACCTACGGCGTGGACGGCCTCACGATCGGCACGGTGACCGCTCGCAACGTCGGCGAGTCCGGGCTGCTGCTCAACGACACCATCAACGCCACCGTCGGCACGGTCGACGCGGAGAACGCGGGTGCGGGCACCGGGTACGCGGCGTTCCGCACCGCCAACCGCAACGGCCGCATCGGCACCGGTTACCCCACGAACATCCGGGTCGGCACGGTCCGCGCCCGCGGCGGCGGCCGGGGCGTGTTCTGCGTGTCCGAGAGCGGCGGGCTGACCATCGACCGGATCGACCTCGCGAACACCGGCAACAACGCGGTCCTGATCGAGAACTGCACGAACGTGACCCTCGCGGCGCAGAGCGGCACGGTGACCGGCGGCGGCGAGATCCGGCTGGCCGCGCGTTCGGAGTTCCCGAACAACCGCGACATCACCGTCCAGAACCTGACGGTGACGAACTCGTCGGTGCGGGAGAGCCCCTGCGGGACGAACACGACGTTCCGCAACCTCACGCTGAACAACAGCACGTCGAACGTCTGCTCCTGACGGCAACGGGGTGGGGGGGGGGGGGGGCGGGGGGGGGGGGGCCCCCCCCCCCCCCCCTTCGGTATTGACAGGGCTCGCATCTGCGCACAACCATGGAAGCGCTCTCATAACCGGTCTGGACCATTTCCCGGACCGGAGGCCGCCGACCGCCCTGAACCGGTCGGGGGACCTGCTACCGGAGCCCCTGCACAAGGAGTCAGATGCGCACTCGAACGAAGTGGTTCAGCGCGCTCGCCGCGCTGGCGGCGACCGCGTCGGCGGTCGTCGCGATCACCCCGGTACAGGCGGTCGGGCCCGACCTGCTGCCGCTGAACGTCACCAACAACAGCGGCCGGTCCGAGGGCGTGCACCTGTACGTCCTGGGAACCGACATCCGCAACGGGCGACTCGGGTACGTCAACCAGGCGGGCGCGTTCACGCCGTGGTCGCCGGGCGGCAACCCGCCCACGCCCGCACCGGACGTGTCCATCGCCGGTCCCGGTCCCGGCGGCACCACCACGCTGCGCGTGCCGCGGTTCATCTCGGGCCGCGTCTACATGTCGTTCGGCGAGAAGCTCAAGTTCTTCCTGACGCCCGACGGCCTGGTGCAGCCGGCGCCGTGGGCGTCCGGCGACCCGAACAGCGGCATCCTGTTCGACTGGAGCGAGTTCACCTACAACGACGCCGGCCTGTGGCTCAACAGCTCGCAGGTGGACATGTTCGCCGTACCGCACGCGGTGACGGTGACGGGCGCCAGCGGCGCCACGAAGAAGACCGGCGAGCTGAAGTCGGGCGGGCGGGACGCCGTCATCAACGGCATCCGGAACCAGGCGGGCTGGGGCGGCTCGATCATGTCCCGTCCGGACGGCACGGTGCTGCGCGTGCTCGCGCCGGGCAAGGCGGCCGACGTCGGCAACTTCGACCGCAACTACCTGGACCCGTACATCACCCAGGCCTGGAACGCGTACACGACCAAGACGCTGACCGTGCAGCCGTTCGGCGACCGGCCGGACGTGAAGTACTTCGGCCGCACCTCGGGCACCACGATGAACTTCACGAACTCCGCCGGTCAGCAGGTGGCGTCGTTCGCGAAGCCGTCCACGGCGAACGTGTGGGGCTGCGACGGCGCGCTGCACGCGCCGAACGACCAGGTGGTCGGCCCGATCGCACGCACCCTGTGCGCCGCGCTGCACCGCTCCACGCTCGGCCGCATCGACGTGCAGCCCGGCGGCGGTCCCGCCGACTTCTACCAGGGCGCGATCACCAACCACTACTCGCGGCTCGTGCACCAGAACATGGTGGACGGCAAGGCGTACGGGTTCGCGTTCGACGACGTGCAGGCGCAGGAGTCGCTGGTGCACGACGGCGACCCGCGCTCGGCCGGGATCATCCTCACCCCGTTCGGCGGCTCCGCTCCCCCGCCCGCGGTCAGCAGCATCGTCAGCGACTGGCACGGCAAGTGCATCGACGTGCCGAACTGGAACTTCGCCGACGGGCAGCGCCTGATCGTGTGGAACTGCACGGGCGGCACGAACCAGAAGTTCGAGTTCGTGGGCGGCACGCTGCGCACGGAGAACAACAAGTGCGTGGACGTGGCGTGGGGTTCGACGGCCAACGGCGCGGCCGTGCAGCTCGCGACCTGCTCGGGCAACCCGGCGCAGCAGTTCGTGCTGTCCGGGGCGGGCGACCTGGTCAACCCGCAGGCGAACAAGTGCGTCGACATCGCGGAGTGGAACCCGAACAACGACGCGGTCCTGCACATGTGGGACTGCGTAGGCGGCGCCAACCAGAAGTGGCACCGCGGCTGACGCAAGACGCTCGACCGACGCCGGGGCGCCTGTGCGCCCCGGCGTTTCATTCGTTCGTGGATGGACGATTGTGCTCACCCGAAAACGGGCACGCAGTGCGCGTGACGACCGACCACCAAGACCTGCCGCACGCGCATCTCGACCGCGAGACGCAGGAGCTGTTAGACCCGCACCACCACCGAGCGAGCGTTCACCTCGGCGACAGGCTCGTCGTCGACCCGGACCAGGTGCTCGCGAACGTCGCGATGGCGATGGAACGCCTGGACCTCGACATCAGCACGCCGGTCAGCATCGAGGAGGACGTGGCGACCCTCGAAGAGCTGGTCGCGATGGTGGACCACTTCGACAAGGGACCGGCGCTCATCGCGCACGCGCTCAACACGGCGGCGCGCGTCATGAACGCCCGCTACCCCGCCGAGCTCGTCCGCCACCCCCTGCCGCCCGACTGCGACCTGCGCCGGCTGTTCCACGCGGACGTCGACGAACGCAGTCAGAACGTCGCGCGCGCGGTGTTCAACCAGCGGCTGGCGCGGGAGGCGGACGTGCGGGAGACCGAGATCGCGGTGGACCTCGACGAGCTCTCGCCGGAGCAGCGCATCGAGGTGTTCATGGCGGTGTTCTTCCTGTACGGCACGAAGATCGGGGCGTTGCAGAACCGGACGGGCATCCGATGAGCTGATCGTGCCGGTGCGCGCCGCCGGACTACCGCGGCACACTGGCGGTCGACAACGCGGCCGCCAGCACCCCGATCACCCCGAGCACCACGAACACCGCCGGATAGCCGCCGAGCCAGGCCGCCAGGGCGCTGCCCGCCCACGGCGCGATCGCCGCGGTGAGCATGACCGGTGCGGTGAGCAGGCCGTTGAGCCGTCCGTAGTGGGCAGGACCCCACCGGTCGGTGATCGCGGTCGCCTGCACCAGGGTGAAGATCCCGCGCGTGACACCGGCGAGCACCGAGCCCGCGATCAGCAGCAGAGCCGGACCGGGCACCACGCCCAGCAGAACGGTGACGGCGGCGCTGACCAGGAGGACCAGCAGGGTGCGCGTGCGCACCGACGTCCTCGCGGTCAGCCTGCCGTAGCCGAGCCGGCCGAGCACCTGGCCGATCCCTCCCAGACCGAGCGCGACCGCGGCGGCCGACGTCGTCATGCCGCGTCCGGTCAGCAGCGGCACGAGGTTGATCACGACCGCGTAGACGCTGAACGCGGCCAGGCTCATCGCGACCACGAGCACCAGGAACGGGCGGCTGCGCGCCACCGCCGACGGCGCGTGGGCGGTCTCGTGCTCGATCGACGGCCACGGCAACCGCAAGCCCAGGAGGTGCAGCGGGATCGTGGTGACGGCGAGGAACCCGGCGAGCACGAGGTAGGTGCCGCGCCAGTCCACGAGGTCGTTCAGCACCGCCGTCAACGGCGCGAACACGGTGCTCGCCAGACCGGCGACCAGGGTCAGCGCGGTCAGCGCCGACACGCGGCGCGGCCCGTACCAGCGGGTCAGCGCGGCGAACGCGGGCGCGTAGAAGACCCCGGCCATCGCCACTCCGGCCAGCAGCCACGCGGCGGTGAACCACAGCAACGAGTCCGCGGTCGCGAGCGCCACCAGCGCGACCGCGGCGACGACCGAGCCGGTGGTCATGACGGCGCGCGGGCCGTGCCGGTCGAGCAGCCTGCCCACCGGAATGCCGACCAGGCCCGCGACGACCTGGCTCGCGGAGAAACCGGCGGTGATCGCCGCGAGCGACCACCCGGTGCTCGCTCCGATGGTCGGCAGCAGCACGGGGAAGGCGTAGTAGAGCACGCCCCAGCTGATGATCTCGGTGGTGCACAGGACGACCAGGACGCGGCGCAGCCCGGCGTGGGTGCCGGGCCGCGCCGCTGTGTCAGCGTGCACCGGCCGCGAGGCCGATCGACACCTCGACCGTCTCCGGCGTGCTGCAGCACCCGCCGCCGTTCTTCTGCTCGGCCGGTGCGTCGAACACACCGGCACCGCCGCAGACGCCCGTCTCGGGCAGGACGAGCTCGACGCGCCCGGCCGCCTCGTGGTCGCCGGTGATCGCGGCGACGACGGACCGCACCTGCTCGTAGCCCGTCAGCGACAGGAAGGTCGGCGCACGGCCGTAGCTCTTCATGCCCACCAGGTAAACACCCGGCTCGGGGTGTCGCAGCTCGGCCTCGCCGTGCGGGTAGACCGTGCCGCACGAGTGGACGTTCGGGTCGATCAGCGGCGCGAGCTTCGCCGGCGCCTGCAACACCGGGTCCAAGTTCAGCCTGATCTCCGACAGCCACGACAGGTCCGGCCGGAACCCGGTCAGCACCACGACCTCGTCGACGCCCTCGACCTGGTGGCCGTCGAACGACTCCAGCGTGAGCGTGCCGTCCGCGGCACTGTTCACCGACGCGGTGCGGAAACCGGTGACCGTCTCGATGTGCCCGGCCTCGGCCGCCTTCCCGGCTCGCAGGCCGAGCGCTCCGCGCGCGGGCAGCTGGTCGGCCTCACCGCCACCGAAGGCGTTGCCGACCGCGCCGCGCCGCAGCAGCCACACGATCTTCGTGCCGGGCTCCTGCTCGGCCAGGTCCGCCAGCGCGACGAGCGCGGTGAGGGCGGAGTGACCGCTGCCCGCGACCGCGATCCGCTTGCCCGCGTAGCGGGAGCGTTCGGTCGCGAGGTCGGGCACGCGGTAGTTGATCCGCGCGGCCGCCGCGTGCTCTCCCACCGCGGGAAGCCCGTCACCCCCGAGCGGGTTCGGCGAACCCCACGTGCCGGACGCGTCGACCACCGCGCGGGCGCTGATCCGCTCCTCGCCGTCAGCGGTCCGCACGTGCACGGTCAGCGGCTCGTCCTCGCGGCCCGCGTCGACCACCCGGTCACGACCGCGGCGCGCGACGCCCACCACCCGTGCACCGAACCGCACCCGGTCACCCAGGGCGTCGGCCAGCGGCTTCAGGTACAGGCCGGCCCACTCCGCGCCGGTCGGGTACGCGCCACCGTCGGGACGCACCCACCCGGTCGGCGCCAGCACCCGTTCGGCGGCGGGATCGACCAGCTCGCTCCACCGCGAGAACAACCGGACGTGGTTCCACTGCGACACCGCGGCGCCCGCCCGGTCGCCCGCCTCCAACACGATCACCCGCTCGCCTCGTTCGGCCAGGTTCGCCGCCGCGGACAACCCCGCCGGCCCGGCACCCACCACGACGACTGGCAACTCGTTCACGACGCACCCCTTGTATCGACAGATTTCAAATCAACACCGGGGACTGTATCGACCGCGATCGATTGACGCAACCATCGATCTGTGTCGATACTTCACCCCATGACGACGACAGCGCCCTCGCCGGCCGTGCTGCCCGCGGACGAAGCCGCGACCTATGCGGGCTGGTTCGCGTGCCTCGCCGAGCCCACCCGTGTGCGGTTGCTGCACGCCGTCGCGACCGCGGGACGCGCGATGACCGTCGGTGAGCTGACCGAGCTGCTCGGCACCAGCCAGTCCACGTGCTCGCACCACGTGCGCAAGCTCGCCGAAGTCGGCTTCCTGCGGGTGCACAAGGAAGGCACCGCCACCCACGTCACGGTGAACCCGTCCTGCTGCACCGGGCTCCCCCACGCCGCCGACATCGTCATGGGAGTGCTCGCACCCCGCCCCTGCTGCCCGCAGGACCTGCCGTCCGACGTGACCGTCCGCGCCCTGCGCGACGACGACTGGACCGCCGTCCGCCGCATCTACGCCGAGGGCGTCGCCACCGGTGACGCGACCTTCGAAACCGAGGTGCCCCAACGCAGAACGCTCGACGCCAAGTGGCTGCCCGAGCACCGCTGGGTCGCCGAGATCGGCGGTGAGACCGCGGGGTGGGCCGCGGCGGCACCGGTGTCCACGCGGGACTGCTACACCGGCGTGGCGGAGACGTCCGTCTACGTGGGAGCCGGCTTCCGCGGCCGGGGCGTGGGCAAAGCCCTGCTGCACCAGCAGGTCACCGCCGCCGACCACGCCGGTCTCTGGACGTTGCAGACGTCGATCTTCCCCGAGAACCGCGCGAGCCTCGCCCTGCACCACTCCGCGGGCTTCCGCACCCTCGGTGTCCGCGAACGCATCGCGCAGCACCACGGCGTGTGGCGCGACACCGTCTTCCTCGAACGCCGCAAAGCCGACTGACACCCGTCCGACCACCCGTCCGTCGCCGCATGCCCGGCGACGGCTACTTCGAGGTGCCCATGAACAGCCACGACGCCATCGTCATCGGCGCGGGCCAGTCCGGTCTCGCGACCGCGCACGCCCTCGTCGCGCGAGGCCTGCGCCCGCTCGTCCTGGAAGCGGGCGACGAACCGTCCGGCTCCTGGCCGCACTACTACGACAGCCTCACCCTCTTCTCCCCCGCCCGCTACAGCGCTCTGCCCGGCCTGCCGTTCCCCGGTGATCCCGGGCACCACCCGCACCGCGACGAGGTCGTCGACTACCTCCGCGCCTACGCCGAGCGCCTCGACGCCGACGTCCGCACCGGCCACCGCGTCGTTGAGGTGTTGCGGGACAACGAGTTGCGAGTCACGACCGCGGGCGGGACGAGCTTCACGGCGCCGATCGTCGTCGCCGCGACCGGCGGCTTCGGCAACCCGCACCGGCCCGCACTGCCCGGTCTCGACGAGTTCCCCGGCACCGTGCTGCACGCCGCGCAGTACCGCTCTCCCGAACCGTTCCGCGGCCTGCGCGTCGTCGTGGTCGGCGCGGGCAACTCCGCTGTCCAGATCGCCGCGGAACTCGCCGAGCACGCCCGCGTCACCCTCGCCACCCGCAAGCCGGTGAAGTTCGCCGCCCAGCGCCCGTTCGGTCGTGACCTGCACTTCTGGCTCGACCGCACCGGCCTCGACCGCCTCCCGATCGGCCCCTGGCTGCCCGTAGGCTTCACCACCCCGGTCCTCGACACCGGCCGGTACCGCGGCGCCCTCGACGACGGGCGGCCCGACCGCCGGCCGATGTTCACCGCGGTGGAGGGCTCGAAGGTCCTCTGGCCCGACGGCCGCCGCGAGCACGTCGACGCGATCGTCCTCGCCACCGGCTACCGCCCCGACCTGCCGTTCCTGACCGGACTGGGAACCGAGCACGACCGCGGCATCTCCCGCCACCACAGCGGACTCGGCTTCGTGGGCCTCGAATGGCAGCGGAGTCTCTCCTCCGCCACCTTGCGCGGGGCCGGGCGCGACGCCGCCCACGTGGTCGGCCGGCTGCTCGGCTGACCGCTCGCGGATCAGCCCAGCGAGAGCTGCTCGCGGTGGAAGTCGAAGTGCCGCACCGGGAAGCGGTACAGGTCCGCCACCGTCATGAACTCGCGGAAGAACGGATCCCACCGGGTCGGGTACGGCATCCCCTTCGCCAGGTCGCGCTCGTCCTCCCGGTCGAGACGCCGGTGCAGCGCCGCCACGGTGCGGTCGCACAACGCCACCATCGCCCTGCGCGGCATGAGGCTGCCGCCGAGCCAAGAGCCGGCGAAGTTGACCGCGTCGAAGGGCTTCGTGGCGGCGTTGAGCAGCCTCGCCCACGCACGGCCCACTCCGTCCGGCAGCCGCGAGACGATCCGCGCCAGCGCCAGCAGTGCCCGCATGATCAGGAAGCCGAGCAGCATGTGGAACAGCAGCTGCCGGTTGTTCCAGCGCGTGCCGTTCGACCGGCGCCTGAGTTCCTCGTCGGTGGCACCACCGAGCAGGGCGCGGAACGCCGCGCGTGCCCGGTCGAAGTCGTCGTGCACCGATGACCTGTCCACCCGCTCATGGTGCGCCGCCTCGGCACCGCGTTCAACAGACCGGCTCCACGAGCGTTACGTTCCCCGCTCCGCCGACGACCTAGGGGTGGAACCTCGGAGAGGAAGGTCGGCTTCATGACTCGGACCGGTGCGGACGTGCGTGGCCTCGGGGACGAGATCTCCCCGGTGGTCGGCGAGGTCGAGGAGATCTCGGCACACGCCGACCCCGTCGTCCGCAACCTGCGGATCACCCACTGCTACCACCGGTTGTCGCGAGCGCTGGCCGCCCGCACCGGCGGGGCCGCGAACTGGTGCACGTTCGCCGTGTGGGCGTCCAAGCAGGTGGGGCAGACGATCCGCCAGGAGGACCTGGCGCGCGCGGTGGGACACCTGCTCAAGTCCTCGCCCGAGGTGGCGGCCGGTGTCGACCTCGTGGTGCGCGGTCTGCGCCGGGGTGTCCCCCAGGAGGTCCTGGTCCGCGCCCACGGGGTGGTGCGCCAGGCCGTGGTCACGACCGCGCGGCTCGACGACGTCAGCGCCGCCGCGGCCCGGGGCAACCTCAAGGTCTTCGAGGAGATCGCACGCGAGTTCGCCCGCTTCCTCGCGGAGTTCGGCGACGAGGCCGCCGCCCGGGACGAGCGGCGGATCCAGGAGTTCTGCGACGCGCTGCGCCCCGGTGAGCCGCCGGAGGGACAGCGCTACCTGCGGCAGGCCTTCACCCGGTACCACCGCGCGATGACCACCCAGGACGCGAAGCGGCGCGCCGAACTGCTGCTCCTGGCGAACGTCGAGGTCGGTCTGCACGAGCAGACGCGGCTGCAACCGGAGATCGCCGCGGCGATGCAGGCGCCGGTGGTCGACCCGCGTGAGCTCGAACGCCGCCTGTTCGACCTGCTCCTGCCGGGCAACCGGGTGGTCAGGTGGCTGCGCCTGGCGTTGCTGACCGTGCTCGGCAGGCGCACCGCCGTGCGCATCGCCTCGGAACACCTGGCGGATCAGGCACGCGCGGTGGTCCGCGTCGCGGTGACCAGGCATCTGATGTCCCTGGCGCTGCCGGGAGGTGAGCTGCTCGACCTGGCCGACGACCTGCCGGCGACGTTCCCGCCGCTGCTCGCGGAACTGTCCGACCCGGAACTGCGGGCGCTGCTGGAGATCGTCGACCCGACACCGGACAGCCTGGCGGGCACGGCCGCGCGGGACTGGGCGGACCTGCCCGACCGGATGCACTACATCGCGGACATGTTCCGCTGCCACGCCCTGCGCGACGACCTGCTCGGCGCGCCGTTCACCCCGGAGCAGGTCGAAGCCCTGCAGGCCGGAAGACGGCCCGGTGGAGCGCTCTGACGACGTGACCGCCTCCGGTGGACGCCGTGGCTGCTACCGGAGGCGCCTGCGCAGCGCCTCCGTGATCCCGTGCCCGTCCCCCGGATCGAGCGCGGCGAGGATCAACGCCTGCACCGACGCCACGAAGAGCTCCCGCGTCTCCCTCGTGTCGTCCCCGGCACCGGCGACCTGCTGCGCGAAACCCGATGTCTGGGCGCAGACCATCAGGCTGAGCTTCCGCGCCGTGACGCCCGGACGGAACCGCACGTCCAACAGCCGCAGCCCTTCCTCGTACACCGGGATCCACCGCGTGGAATACGCGTCGAGCATCTCCTGGTAGGCCTTCGTGGCAACGGACTGCCACTTCGCGTCGATCGTCAGCGAGAGCTGGAAGAGCCAGTACCTGGCCAGCCGGCTGCGCATCCGCAGGTCGTGGGCGGCGATCTTCGCGACGAGGTCGGTCAGGTCCAGCTCGCCCTCGCGCACCTTGGGCAGCTCGGCGAGCGCGCGGCGCGGACCGTAGTCGAGGAAGTTGCGCCAGCGCGGTGCCGTGCACGTGTACTTGACGAGGCACATGAAGAAGTTCGCCATGCCACCGGACCCCGGCCAGCGATCGCGGAACGCGCCCTCACCGGCGCGGGCGACGCCGGGCACCGCGGCGGCGACTCCGGCGGCGCGGCGCACGACGATCTTCCGCGTCAGCCGGGCGCCCGTGAGCTCGTCGCGGCTGCGCGCGTTGCGTCCCGACAGCTGGTCGTCGATCTCCTTCAGCCCACCTTCGAGGAACACCATCGTCCTGACGTAGGCGGACCGGCGCGGATTGCGCGGGTCAGCCAGGCTGGGACGGGAGATGTGCTCGCCGAACACTTCCGGCCAGTCGACTTCGTCGTTGAAGCGCACAGGGACCCCCTGGAGATCACTTCATTGCAGCACGGGGCCTCGGACGCGGGCAACGTCCTCCACGGGACCTCCTGAACAGGAGGATGACGCGCGGAACCTCACGCTCCATCGTGAAACCCAGCGGGAACCGAGTGAGAGGAACCTCGATGCAGGTCACGGTGGAGACTTCGTTGTTGTCGGCGCGTGTGATCGAGATGCTGCTGGTCGTCCTGGCGGCCGCGGTGTTCGGAGGGCGCCGGCGTCCTCGCCCTCCGCACTGAGCGAGACCGTCGATCGGATGATCCTCGGATTGAGGCCCGCGTCCGCGGGAACACCCAGGTTCCACGTTCCATCGTCGACGAGGTGGCTGTCCATGTCGGAAGACCAGTACGCGCAGCGGGATCCGAGGGACCAGTACCCGCGTCCCGAGCGGCAGCGAGGACGGGAGCAGGACCATCCCGGCTCGGGCGGCGGCATGGACCCGGAACCGGACCACGGCGAGCTGACCTACCGGGGCAGCGGGCGTCTGACCGAGCGCAAGGCCGTGGTCACCGGTGGCGACTCCGGCATCGGCCGCGCCGTGGCGCTCGCGTTCGCCCGCGAGGGCGCGGACGTGCTGCTGTCCTACCTCGAGGAGGAGCAGGCGGACGCCGAGCGCACCGCGCGGCTCGTGGAGGACGCGGGCAGGCAGGCGGTGCTGGTGCCCGGCGACCTGCGCTCCGAGGAGGCCTGCCGGCACGTCGCCGAGCGCGCGGAGCAGGAGTTCGGGCGGATCGACGTCCTGGTCAACAACGCGGCCTACCAGATGGCGCAGGACGACGGCCTGCTCGGCATCACCACCGACCAGTTCGACCGCGTGCTCAAGACCAACGTGTACGCGATGTTCTGGCTGTGCAAGGCCGCCGTACCGCTGATGCGCCCCGGCGCCACGATCATCAACACCGCGTCGATCCAGGCGTTCCAGCCCTCCCCCGAGCTCATGGACTACGCCGCCACTAAGGCCGCCATCGTCAACTTCACCAAGGCGCTGTCGGCCGACCTCATCGGCAAGGGCATCAGGGTCAACTCGGTCGCCCCCGGTCCTGTGTGGACCCCGCTGATCCCCGCGACCATGCCCGCGGAGAAGGTCGGCAGCTTCGGCGCCCAGACACCGATGGGACGCGCGGCACAGCCGGCCGAGCTCGGACCGGTGTACGTGTTCTTCGCGTCGCAGGAGTCGAGCTACATCACCGGCGAGGTGCTCGGTGTCACCGGCGGGCAGTTCCTGACCTGAGACCACCACCGCACGACCCGACATCGAGGAGGCACGATGACGATCAGCGAAGACGACCTGCGGCGGTTGCTCGACTCCGGCCTGCCCGACGCCGCTCTCGTGCTCGTCGAGGGCAGGACCGAGGTGGTGTCGGCACAGGACCTCGATACCGATGCGTTCCGCGGAGCGCTGCGGGTGACGACACGCGAGGACCTCCTGGCCCGCTTCGACGGCACCGACGTCACCGAACCCGAGCTCGAACGGGTCGCCGCCACCCTCGGATCCACTGTGGACAACCTCGGCGGTTGACGTGGGCTCGTCGCAACGAGGAATGCCGTCGGTGGCGGCGTCGAGCACCTGGCACGACGCCGACAACGTCCGTCAGCCCTCCGGTGACGTGCACGCCTGGTGGCCCGGCACGAACCAGACGGTGTGCGGCACACCGCTGAGCCGCGCCCGGCTGGACCGCTTCCCGCACGTGCTGTGGGCGGACGCGGTGTGGACGGAGGGCACCGCCGAACCCGGCACGCCGATCACGGCTCTGTGCCGCCGATGCGGTGCGGCGACCCGTCCGCGGCGGACGGGTGCGAGCCACGGCCGCCGATCGGCGCGGCGCACCTGACCACCGCCGGCGTTCTGGGGCACCTCGCGGGGCTCAGGCCAGTGCAGATCCGCGGTCAGCCGTCTCTTTCAGCGGCTAAAAGCACAAATCACGACCGCCAAGCCGGTTCGTCACACCTGACCGCCACCCGATTTGGGCACCGCAACGGATCCCGGTCAGCGCAGACCCGCACCGCGCCGGATGAGATCCGCAGTCAACTGCCCCTGCCCGAAGGGAAAGGTGTGCGCACCCTGCACGGTCGCGGCCCGCCCGTCAGGCGCTGCCGCCGCCAGCCGGTCGAGCCAAGGCTGGGGCGAGAAGCCGTCGTGCTCCCCGCGGGCGAGGAACACCGGGCACCGGACGCCGGTGATGACCTGCTCGGGTTCGTCACGTTGCGCGGAGCGGACGAACCGCACCAGCGCCCGCAAGCCTCCGCGCAAGTAGTACGGCGCCGTCGCCCGGAACAGACCTGGTGGCTCGTGGCGGGAGTTGCGGGCGAAGCCGCGCACCAGTCCACTGAGGACACGTTGCTCCGGCGGGAAGGTGGGACCCAGCAGGACCAGCGCGCTGACGCGGTCCGGGTGCGCCGCCGCCACGTGCAGCGCCGCCTGGGCGCCCGTGGAATGTCCGGCCAGCACGACCGGGCCGCCGGAGAACTGGGCCAGCCACGCCGACACCGTCTCCGCGATGGCGGGAACCTCCGGAGGGCAGCCGTGCGGACCCCGGCGGCCGAAGCCGGGGACGTCGAGTAGGAACGTCCTCGCCCAGGCGGCGCACGCGTCCACCGTGTCCGTCAGGTAGCCCAGCGCTCCCAGGCCGGGCACGACGACCACCACCGGACCCGAGGTGTGCTCCCAGCCCGCCTCCAGGCTCCTCACCTGGCGCCCCGCGGCCTCGTCGTACCGCTCACGACAGGGTCCTCGCAGGTCACGCTGCATGGACGTCCCTCCTCGGATACATCGCCAACAGCACTACTACCGCCTGCGCGGCCGGGGGAAACGTGATCGTTCCCCCTGTTTGGCGGCCTGCATCGGGGCAACTCCTGCGCCATGTCCTTGAGCACTCTGGCGCGCGAGCACGTCCTGTTCGCGATGCTGGGCATTCCCCGGCTGCTGTGTCATCCCGTCTGGCGCGATGCCGATCCCGGCCAGGGCAACGGGCTCGGCGTGCTGCTCGTCCCCGGCTTCGCCGCCGCCGACCTGAGCCTGCAGCTCACCTCGACCTGGCTGCGCGACCGCGGGTACGAGCCGGCCGGTGCCGACATCGGGCTCAACCTCGGCTGCACCACCGAACTGGTCGACCGCATCGAGCAACGGCTCGAGCAGCACGCCGACGCCACCGGTGACCGCGTGGTGCTGCTGGGTCAGAGCCGCGGCGGCGCGCTCGCCCGCCTCGCCGCCGTGCGCCGGCCTGACCTGGTGCGCGGGCTGGTCATGCTGGGCAGCCCCGTGGTCGACCCGCTGGACGCGCATCCGCACGTGCTCCGCGCGGCCAGGATGCTGGCGCGCCTGTCCGCTGCCGGAGTGCCCGGCCTGATGAACGACGACTGCTTCACCGGACCGTGCTTCGACGACAACTCCCGCGCGCTGGCGGCGCCGCTGCCACCGGACGTTCCCGCCCTGTCGGTGTACTCCCGATCAGACGGCATCGTCCCGTGGCGCCTCAGCCTCGACCCGTCGGCGGAGTGCGTGGAGGTCCGCAGCACCCACACCGGGATGGGCTTCGACCCGGCGGTCTACACGGCGCTGCGGGAGCGGCTCGTCGCCTGGAGCACCGAGTCGCGACCGGCTCTGTGCGCCGTCTGACGGTCAGGCGCCCTTGTCGGTCTCCGGCCACACCAGCACGGCGGAGCCCCAGGTGAGACCGCCGCCGAACGCCGTCAGCAGCACCCGTTCGCCGGCGTGGATCTCCTGGCGTGCCACCGCGTCCGCGAGTGCGAGCGGGATGGACGCGGCCCCGGTGTTGCCGACCCTTTCGATGTTGCCGACGATCTTCTCGTCCGGAATGGACAGACGGCTGCCGACCAGCGAGAGGATCCGGGCGTTGGCCTGGTGCGCGACGAGGCGGTCGACGTCCGCCGTCGTCCACCCCGCGCTCTTCAGGACGGCCAGCGACGATTCGGTCATCCGGGTGATGGCGTGCTGGTAGACCTCGCGCCCGCTCATCCGGAAGTGCCGGTCCGGCTCTCCGTACCGGCCCGGCTCCGCCCGGTCGCGCGCGCCGCCGGCCGGCACGGTGATGAGGTCGTGTTCCGTGCCGTCGCTGCCCAGGTCGAAGCCGAGGATCTCGCCCGGCTCGCCACGCTCGCCCGCGCGCAGGACCACCGCGCCGGCTCCGTCGCCGAACACCACACCGGCGCTGCGGTCGTCCGGGCCGATCAACGTCGAGTAGACGTCGGCCGCGACCAGCAGCACGCGCTCGGCGATTCCCGACGCGATCATCCCGCTCGCCGTGGCCAGCCCGTACACGAAACCCGTGCACACCGCGGAGACGTCGAACGCCGCCACTCCGGCCAGGCCCAGCTTCGCGGCCAGCGCGGGTGCCATCGCCGGGATCGGGTGGTCGGGCGTGGACGTCGTCACGAGCACCAGGTCCACCGACCTGGTCGCGCACTTGGCCAGCACGGCTTCGGCCGCGGCCAGCGCGAGGTCACCGGTGGACGTGCCCTCCTCGGCCCAGTGCCGGGTGCCGATCCCGGTCCGCCTGCGCACCCAGGTGTCGTTGGTGTCCCAGTGCTGCGGCAGGTCGTCGTTCGAGACCACCCTGGGCGGCACGCAGCCCGCTACGGCTTCCAGGACGGGAATCGGGCGCTCGGCGTGCTCGGTCAACGGGTCGTCTCTTCTCAGCATGTGGATGAACTGAGCCCGAAAGTACCCGAGCCGGACGGGGCGAGGACACGCCCGGTGCGTTTCGTCACGTGGGGGCCGGTGGTTACTCGCCGGTAGCGAATCCGTTGGCGCACAAGGAATGCCGACGTGAAAACCACTCAGGTTCGGCTGTCCACAGTGCATCCCGTCGCCACCAGGAGTCCCCTACTCGCCGGTACGACTCTCTGACGTGCGAACCTGCTCAACGGTCACTCCTGAGGGCCGCTCCGGGTGAGCGCGAGGCAGCACCGGACGAAGTCCGCGACGGCCTCGTCCGCGTCCGGTTGCCACGCCACGCCCACTTCGCTGGGGCCGACGCCGGTTACCGGTCGGTACACCACACCGGGCCGCGCGTAGAAGCGGGCGGTGGACGCCGGGACCAGAGCGATGCCGTACCCGTGGGCGATGGCGTTCAGGAACTCGTCGGGTTGCTCCGTCACGGCACCGACGCGCACCTCCCGACCATCCCTTTCGGACATCGCGAGCCAGTGGTCGCGCCAGACCCCGTGGCCTCCCGGCGCGGCGACGACCGGCTCGTCGACCAGCTCGGCGAAGGCGATCTCGGCGCGTCCCGCCAGCGGATGCGCGGAAGACAAGGCCACACAACGAGGTTCGCGGAACAACGACCGCACGCCGAACGACTCCTGTCCGGGGAACGGCAGGCGCAGCAACGCGACCGGCACCTCCGCGGCGGCGAGCCCGGCGGTCGGATCCGACCACGGCGACTGCCGCATGGCGACCCGCCAGCCCCGCCGCCGCTCGCGGAAGGCCGCGACGATGTCCTGGGTCGCCTCGTTCGCCGCGCTGGACAGGAACCCGACGCGCAGCACCAGGGCGGCCGTCCTCGTCTCGGCCACCGCCTCGTCCCAGGCCGCGAGCAGCGGCGGCACGCGGGCGTCGAGCGCTCGACCCGCGTCGGTCAGCGTCATGCCCGTGCTGGACCTCGTGAAGAGCCGCACGCCCAGCTGCGACTCCAGGTGCTTGAGCTGCTTGGTCAGCGCTGGTTGCGACACGAAAAGGCGTTGCGCCGCGCGCGTGAGGTTGCCCTCCTGGGCGATGGCGGCGAAGTAGCGCAGCAGCCTCGTGTCCACGTCCATGCCGCAAGGTTATGGCGGCGGGTATTGGCCCGGCACGGCTTTCCACGCCGACAGTGGGAACATGATCGTCGAACTGGTCACCATCGCACTCAACGCGGGTGCGGCCACCGCGGACTTCGCCGGCGCCGAGTTCGTGCGCGACAACGCGAAGAAGCTCGGCATGTCGCCCCGGTGGATCCTGCCGCTCGGCGTGCTCAAGGCCGCCGGCGCCCTGGGCCTGGCCGCCGGGCTCGCCGGGGTGCCTCACCTCGGTGTCGCCGCGGCGGGCGGGCTGACGTTGTTCTTCGTCGGGGCGGTGGCGCTGCACGTGCAGCAGGGAGTGCTGCGCAACATCGTGTACCCGGCCGTGTTCCTGGGACTCGCCGCCGCGTCGCTCGTCAGTCAGTGGTGACCTGCGCGTGCGCGGTGTTCGCTCCGCACGGTCGAACCGCCGTCGCGAAGCTACTCTGCGCCGGTGGAGGATGCTGATCGTGACGCCGGGATCCACCTGGGCGAACTGCTGGCGGCGTTCTCGCTGGCGACGGACCTCGGGCTGGGTCAGCCGATGGAGCACGTCCTCCGGTCGTGGCGGATCGCGGAGCGGCTCGCCGAACGCATGGGCCTGCCGGAGGACCAGCGCCGGTCGCTGTTCTACGTCTCGATGCTCGCCTGGGTCGGCTGCGTGGCGGACTCCCCGGAGGTGTCCGCGTCGTTCGGCGACGACATCGCCTTCCGTGCGGACAGCTACGGAGCCGACCTCGCCGGGCTGGAGGGGTTCGGCTTCTTCCTGCGCCGCGCCGGTCGCGGCAGGCCGATGTGGCACCGGCTCCGGGTGGCGACGACGATCCTGACGACCGGCGGCCAGAACGTCGTGCAGGGCATGCAGTCGCACTGCACGACGACCTCGACGCTCGCGGAGCGGCTCGGGCTCGGCCCGGACGTGGTGACGGCGCTGCGGCAGTTCTTCACCCGCTGGGACGGGCGAGGGGTGCCGCAGGGGGTGGGCGGCCCGGACATCGCGCCGATCGTCCGCCTGCTGCACCTGGCCGACGTCGTCGAGGTCCGGCATCGGACCGGTGGCGTCGACGGCGCGCTCGAGGTCGCCAGGGCGCGACGCGGCCACCAGTTCGCGCCTGACGTGGTCGACGCGTTCGTTGCCCACGCCCACGAGGTGCTCTCCGACGTCGGTACCGGGGTCGACGTGCTCGCGGCGGATCCGCGGCTGCGGCGCCCGCTGACGGAGGGCGAGCTGGACACGGCGCTGGAGGCGCTGGCCGACTTCACCGACCTGCGCTGCGCCTCGCGCGCCGGGCACTCCCGCGGCGTCGCGGACCTCGCCGGCGCGGCGGCCCGGTCGATGGGGCTCCCCGCCACCGACGTCATCGCCACCCGCCGCGCGGGCCTGCTGCACGACATCGGGCTGCACGGCGTGCCGGCGACGATCCTGGACCAGCCTGGACCGCTGTCGGCCACCGACTGGGAGCGAGTGCGGCTCAGCTCGTACTACACCGAGCGCGTCCTCGCCCGTCCGGCGGCACTGGCGAGGCTGGGCGCGATCGCGGCGACGGCCCACGAGCGCATGGACGGCAACGGCTACCACCGCGGCCTGTCCGGTGCGGCGGTGCCGATGACCGGGCGCCTGCTGGCCGCGGCGTGCGCGTACCGGGCGATGCTCGAACCGAGGGCGCACAGGCCGGCGTTGACCGGCAAGCAGGCCGTCGGCGTGGTGCGGGACGCGATTCGGACCGGCGCTCTCGACGGCGACGCGGCCGAGACGGTCCTCGCCGCCGCGGGCAACGGCGCCCGGCGGCGGGTGTCGGGTCCGGCGGGCCTCACGCCGCGCGAGGTCGAGGTGCTGATCCTGATCTCGCGCGGCGCGCAGACCGGTGAGGTCGCCGACCGGCTCGGCATCTCCCGCAAGACGGCGGGGACGCACATCGAGCGGATCTACACCAAGACCGGGGCGTCGTCACGCTCCACCGCGACGTTGTTCGCGCTGCGCAACGGGCTGCTCGACCCGCTCGATCTGTAGGGAGAACGCCCGACGACACGGGCCCCGCCCGCTCCTAGCGTCGTGTCACCGACGAAAAGGAGCAGGTCATGTCGAACAAAGCAGTCATCAGTCTTTCGACGGGGCTCGAGGACGCGGAGAAGGTGACCGTCGCGTTCCTCGTCGCGATCGGCGCCGCCGAGACCGGACGCGAGACGATGATGTTCCTGTCCAAGGAGGCGGTGCGCCTCGCACTGACCGGCACCGCGGCGGGCGTCGCGTGCGACGGCTGCCCGCCGCTGAGAGACCTCTTCCAGCGCTACGAGGCAGCCGGTGGGCGCTACTACGTCTGCCCGCTCTGCTTCAACGCCAAGCAGCTCGACGCCGGCGCCCTCATCCCCGGCGCGGAGGTCAACGGCACCATCCCGCTGTGGAAGTGGATCGGCGACGAGCCCGCCACCACCTTCAGCTACTGACGAGAAGTGGCGGTACAGGTGCTCACGGCCGCTTGAGCGCCTGTTCCGCTTCGCCCGCAACGGAGTCGCGCGACGGAGTGCTCCACGGCGCCCCGCGGTCGCGCTTCATCGGCGGGATCTTGAAGTTCGCGTAGGAGTACTTGCCGGTGATCAGGCCCTCGGCGTCGAAGTGGAAGACGTCCATCCCCTGCCAGACCATGCGCGGGCCGTACCGCAGCAGCCCGAGCAACCGCAGCAGGGGGAAGACGCCGCGGCCGTGCCTCCCGGAAACGTCGATCCGGCACGCCCAGCGGATCGCCGCGCGGCGCCCGGGCTCGTCGACGAGCTTGTCGTGCACGTCGAAGCGCATCGCGCCGTACCTGCCGGCGAACTGGGGCGCGAACTCCGCGCGGATGGCGGCCTTGCCCCGATGCTTCGCGCCGTCGCCGGGCTCGTACTCGGCGTCGTCCGCGAAGCAGGCCATGACGCGGTCGAGGTCGTTGACGTTGAAGGCGTCGACGAAGCCGTCGACCGTCGCGGACAGGGAGCGCTCGTGCTGGGTCATCGGTCGTGGCCTCCGGCCGCGCAGGGTGTCGTGCTGACCAGCCGGACAATAAAGGAACACCGTACTTTTAACAAGAACGCCTGGTAGAGTGCGCAGCGTCATGGAAGCGTCGTTCCGGCGGGCACGGCGCCCGGACCAGAAGGAGCAGCGGCGGGAGACGATCCTCGCGGCTGCCCGCGGCCTCGCCCTCGGCAAGGGCGTGGCCCAGGTGAGCCTGGGTGACATCGCGGCCGCCGTCGGCCTGGTGAAGTCCAACGTCCTGCGCTACTTCGGCACCCGCGAAGAGATCTACCTGCAGCTCACCATGCGCGACGGCACGGACTGGGCCGAGGCGGTGCTCGACCGGCTGAAGAGCGCCTCCGGCATCGAGCAGATGGCCTCCGCGCTGGCGGACTCCTTCGCCGAGCGGCCGCTGTACTGCGACCTCATCGGCCACGCGGAGACCATGCTGGAGCACAACGTCTCCCTCGAGGTGCTGCACACCTACAAGCTGTGGGCGATCGACATGTACGCGCGGGTCGGCGAGCAGATCATGGCCGCGTGCCCGGAGCTGACCGGCAGGGACGGCTCCTCCGTGGTGTTCGCCGCGGGGGCGTTCGTCGGCAGGCTCCACCCCCTGTCCCAGCCACCGCCGGCGCTGGCCGAGCTCTACGCCCGCGAACCCGGGATCGCGGCGGTGTTCCCGCCCTTCCGGCCGACTCTGCAACGCTTCGTCGCGGCGACCGCCGCCGGTCTGCCCGTGGTCCGGGGCGACTCGTCCTGACGACGCTGATGGTGTCCTGCAAGGGATGTACGCCGAACCTGCCTCGGCGCGCTCTCCGTCCACCTGGGACGAAAAGCGTCCATGTGAGCCAGTCGGGTGATGTGCGGCGACGAACCGCTTGACACGTTTTCCGGTACGTACTATAAGAAAAGTGTCGGTCAGTGACCTGGTGACAGTTGCCTGGGAGTGATCGAGATGGTCAGCGAAAGCGGTGTTCCGCACCTCCACCCTTGCGGTGGAACGACATTCCGCACGGACAGAAGTGTGTTCGCGGACGTTGTCGCCGCCGACCTCGACTGGGTGCGGGCGGAGTTCGACGCGATCGTCGCTTCCAACTTCGGCGATCCGTGCGCCCGGCCGCCCCGTCGGCACCACCCTCGGCCTGCTCGCCGCCCGGGACCCCCGGTGCCGGCGGTGAGGTCCTCCGTCCGGCTGTCCGGCGACCTCAGCCGGACATCACGCAGAGTCGGCGCGCGGGAGCGTTCTCCTCCGCGCCAGGGGTGAACGGTGGACCACGAACGCGACGCAGGAGGTGATAGCGGGCAAGGTACGACTCGTCCGCTGTGGCTGTTCGCCTCTCGCTCCGCCGGTTCCCGCCTCCGCGCGGACGACCGGCCGGCGTCTCGCGACGCGATCAAGGCGATCGCCACGGCAGCACGCGGTGCTGCGAGCCGGCCCTGTCCTGATCGTGTGCTTCCCGTGCAACCCGAGTTGAGTCCGGCCTCGCCCGCCGCGGCCCTGGTGCCGCGGCGGGCCCGATCTCGTGCGGACACGACGCCGCCTGGCGACTCCGATCCGAGGCCGTGATCGCTCAGGCGGTCCGCCCGGCTACTGGCCCGCCAGCGAGTCCATCCGGTCGATCAGGCCCCGCACGTCCGTGTTGTGGTGGTGGTGCCGGTGCGCCTCGTTGCGCAGGAGCTGCATCGCTCGGCGTCCCCGTCGATGAAGTGGTTGATCGCCAGCGCGGTCAGGCTCAGGGCCCGGCTGCGCGTCATGGCCTCTCCGCAGCCCGAAACCGCGGCGGTGAGCTGCGGGACGGCGAAGGACGTGTAGCTGGCGTCGGCCGCTGGGCCAGCTCGGTGCAGATGACACCGGTGAGCCCGGACAGGTCGATCTGGTCGTAGAAGGCGAGCCAGCACGGCACCGCGGCCGGTGCGGCCCGCTCGAACGCGTCCACGGCCTGGCCCGGCAACCGCAGCGCGTCGCCGGCCTGGCCCGGCGTGGCGTGTGCCCAGGCCTGGTTGGCCAGCAGGAGCGAGGTCGCCAGCGTCGCGCGACTGCCGCGCGCGACCTGCTCCCCCGCTGGAAGTCGGACAGGGCCTGGGCGGAGTCGTTGTGGCGCAGGCGAACCCTGCCGATCCGGTAGTGGATTTTCGCGGTCAGATCGCGGGCGCCGGTGGACGACGCCAGCTCGAGCGCCTGGGTGAAGTGGGCCAGGGCGGCCTGCGTCTGCCCGATGTCGAAACAGGTCACCCGGCGAGGTTGTGCAGATCCGCCACGGCGCCGCACAGACGCGTCCGCACCGAGTCCGTCGCGCCGGCCGCGAACATGCGATGAGCGGTGCGCAGCTCGGCCAGCACCGCCTCGCAGCAGGCTCCGCCACCGAACCGGTAGTCCGCGGCCCGCAACCGTTCGATCGTCTCGTCGACCCGCCGCACGTCGAACGCCCCGACACGGCCAACGCCTTCTGCAT
This sequence comes from Lentzea sp. NEAU-D7, assembly GCF_026242055.1. Lineage (GTDB taxonomy): Bacteria > Actinomycetota > Actinomycetes > Mycobacteriales > Pseudonocardiaceae > Lentzea. The sequence goes on from NZ_JAPJDL010000001.1 coordinate 182,987, forward strand.
CCACGGCACACCTCGACCAAGGACGAGCTTGGACAGCGGCCGCACTGTTGGACCTGCTGTCACAAATGGTAGAGCGCTCAGGTCCCGCATCTACACTTCCGCAGCGGGCTGGAATCCTGTCCCAGCGGGACTAATGCCCAGTGCACGCACTCGGGGCGATGCCGGTGATCGCCAGGCCCAGCAGGCGTTCGGCGTCCGCGCCGGGATCTCTGTCGGCCAGCAGGGAGATGGCGTTCACCAGGGCCAGCACGTCCGCGGCGGTGACGTCCGCGCGCACCTGCCCCGCCGCCTTGGCCGCCGCCAGCAAGGGCTCGGCCGCGGCGCCCAGGGCGTCGTGGCCGCAGGAGCCCTCGTGGTTCTCGTCCGGCAGCGGCACGAGGGTGGTGGCGAGGCCCCGATTGGTCAACGTGTAGCGCAGGACCGCCTGCAGCCAGTGGAAGAGCGCCGGCCCCGGGGGCTGCTCGGCGGCCAGGCGGGCGGCCTCGGCGGCGACCGCGTTCGTGCTGCCCTCGAACACCGCTTCCACGAGTTCGCGGCGCGAGCGGAAGTGGCGGTGCAGGGTGGCCGAGCCCACCCCCGCGTCCTTCGCGATCGCCTCCAGGGAGGCGTCCACGCCGTGCTGCCGGAACGCGGTCTCCGCCGCCTGAACGATCCGTTCACGACTGCGCTGGGCGTCGGCCCGCAAGGTCTTCATCCACCGCTCCCACTTGCTAACTGGGGTCAGGCCCCATATGTTAGCAGCCGCAAGTGGGGGCACACCCCATTTTGAAGCGGAGGCAGTGATGACGGACGTGGTGGTCGTGACGGGTGCGACCGGGCAACAGGGCGGATTCGTGGCACGGCGACTCCTGGCGGACGGGGTGCCGGTGCGGGCGCTCGTCCGGCAGCCCGAGGCGGCCGCGGCCAGGGCTCTCGCCGAGGCGGGGGCCGAGCTCGCGCCCGGCGACCTGACCGATCCGGGCTCGCTGGTGGCCGCGCTGCGGGGCGCAAGGGCGGTGTTCTCGGTGCAGACCCCGAGTCTCGCGGACCTGGGGTCGAACGCCGAGCGGGTGATGGGGCTCAACCTGGTCGCCACCGCGCGCCGGGCCGGGGTACCGCAGTTCGTGCACTCCTCCGTGTCCGGGCTCGGCGACTACCTGCGGGCCGACGCGCTGGGGGAAGCCGCGCACCGGGGTGACCCGCACTACTGGCGGAGCAAGGCGGCCGTCGGACAGGCGTTGCCGGACAGCGGGTTCGACGCGTGGACAGAGCTGCGGCCCGCGTTCTTCGCGTCGAACCTGCGCCGGCCGTCGATCTGGTTCGAGAACATGACGGGCGAGGCGATCGTGACCGCTCTCGACCCGGACAAGCCCCTGGCGGTCTTCACCCCCGACGACATCGGCACCGCCGCGGCGGCCGCCTTCGCCGACCCCGCCCGCTTCCACGGCCACGCGATCGAACTCGCCGGCGAGCTGTTGTCGTTGCGGCAGATGGCCGCCGCGCTGACCGCCGCCGGCACGCCCGCGCACGTGGAGCACGTCACCGTCGAGCAGGGCGAGGCCCGCGGGATGCTGCCCCAGCTCCTCGCCAACCAGGCGGGCATGAACACCAGCGAGATCTCCGCCGACCCGGCGGTCGCGGCCCGCTTCGGCATCCCGATGACCTCCTTCGCCGACTGGGCGAAGCAGCAGGTCGCCCACTGAGAACCGCTCGAAATGCAGTTCAGGGATATTCAATCAACTTGGGTTGATGTAGTTTCGGCGCGTGGCCACCGACCGCCGGACTCCGGGCGCACCGCGGTTCCTCCGCCTCGCCGGGGAGCAGCTGCGCTGGGAGCTGCTGCGTGAGCTGGCCCGCAGCGACCAGCGGGTCGGTGATCTGACCGCCGCCGTGGGCCAGCCGCAGAGCCTGGTGTCCTACCACCTGCGCAAGCTGCGCTCCGGGGGCTTGGTCACCGGTCGCCGCAGCTCCGCCGATGGCCGTGACACCTACTACCGCCTCGACCTCGGCCGGTGCGCGGAACTGCTCGCCGGCACGGGGCAGGGCCTGCACCCGGCCCTGGAACTCGTGCCGCCGCCACCGCCCGCGGAAGGCGAGATCCGGGGCAGGGTGCTGTTCCTGTGCACGGGGAACAGCGCCCGTTCCCAGATGGCCGAGGCGCTCCTGCGTCGCCGCGCGCCACTGGTCGAGGTCATGAGCGCGGGCAGCCACCCGAAACCACTGCACCCCAACGCGTTCGCGGTCATGCGCGAGTACGGCATCGACCTGTCCGGGCATCGCGCCAAGCACCTCGACGAGTTCGCCGGGCAGCGTTTCGACCACGTCATCAGCCTGTGCGACAAGGTCCGGGAGGTGTGCCCGGAGTTCCCCGGCACCTCCGGTCCCGTGCACTGGAGCATGCCCGATCCCTCCGCGGCCGGGGACACGCCCGAGGCCGGTCTTCCCGCCTTCCGCCGCGCGGCGGAGGAGCTGTCGGCCCGCATCGGGTTCCTGCTGCAGAGCCTCGCCCACCCCCGCTCACAGGAGACGCGATCATGACCGAGGACCTCGCGAGCGTGCGTTACCTGGTCGACGACGTCCAGGCGGCCGTCGACTTCTACACCACCCATCTCGGGTTCACCCTGCGCTCGTCGGCCGCTCCGGCCTTCGCCGACGTCGTGCGCGGGCCGTTGCGGCTGTTGTTGTCCGGTCCGGCGAGCTCCGGCGGGCGTCCGATGCCGGACGGCGAGGTGCCCGAGGCGGGAGGCTGGAACCGGATCCACCTGGTCGTGGACGACCTGGACGCCGAGATCACCCGGCTGCGCCAGGCCGGGGTCCGCTTCCGCAACGACGTCGTCACCGGGCCCGGCGGGAGCCAGGTCCTGCTGATCGACCCCGCCGGCAACTTCGTCGAGCTCTTCCAGCCCCGCCGGTGATCTCCTCGGCGCACGACACCCGGAAACGTGAGGACGTACGGTGACTTCACCCGCACCAGGGCTGGCACGCCGGCTGGGCACGAGGGACGCGGTGGTCATCGGCCTCGGCTCGATGATCGGCGCCGGGGTCTTCGCCGCCTTCGGCCCCGCCGCGCGGGCCGCCGGCACCGGGCTGCTGATCGGCCTGGTGATCGCGTCCGTCATCGCCTACTGCAACGCCACCGCCTCCGCGCAGCTCGCCGCGACCTACCCGACGTCCGGCGGCACCTACGTCTACGGCCGCGAGCAGCTCGGCCACTGGTGGGGGTTCACCGCGGGCTGGGGCTTCGTCGTCGGCAAGACCGCGTCCTGCGCCGCGATGGCGCTCACGTTCGCCACCTACGCCGTCCCCGGTCCCTGGTGGGCGCAACGGCTCGTCGCGGTCGCGGGCGTGATCGGTCTCGCGGCGCTCAACTACCGCGGTGTCACCAGGACCGCCGCCCTCACCCGTGTCCTCGTGACCGCCACGCTGATCGCCCTCGCGACCATCCTGGCCGGCATCGCGACCGGAGGCGCGGCGACCACCGACAACCTCGGGGGCTGGGGCGCGCTCGGCACCGGCGGGATCTACGGGACGCTGCAGGCCGCCGGACTGCTCTTCTTCGCCTTCGCGGGGTTCGCCCGCATCGCGACCATGGGCGAGGAGGTCCGCGACCCGCAGCGCACCATCCCCCGTGCCATCCCGATCGCCCTGGGCATCACCGTGGTCGTCTACGTCCTCGTCGGCGGCGCCGCCCTGCTGGCCGCGGGCCCCGACCGGCTCGCCGCCGCCGCGGCGCCTCTGACCGAGGCCGTCACGGCCGCCGGTTCACCCGGCCTGGCCCCGGTCGTGCGCATCGGCGGGGCGCTGGCCAGCCTCGGCGCGCTCCTCGCGCTCATCGCGGGCGTCGGCCGGACCACCCTCGCGATGGCCCGCAACCACGACCTGCCCCACTGGCTGGCCGCCGTCCACCCCCGGTACCAGGTGCCCCACCACGCCGAGATCGCGCTCGCCGTCGTCGTCAGCGTCCTCGTGTTCACCACCGACCTGCGATCCGTGATCGGCTTCTCGTCGTTCGGCGTGCTGGTCTACTACCTCATCGCGAACCTCTCCGCCGCGAGCCAGCCGGACGACCAACGGCGCTGGCCCCGCGCACTCAACGCGCTCGGCGCCACGGGCTGCGTCACGCTCGTCGCGACCCTGCCCCTGCCCTCCGTGATCGCCGGACTGGTGATGTTCGCCGTGGGCCTTCTCGGGCGTCTGGTCGTGCGGCGCCGCTGACTCACCTGGTCCGGCTGCGCCGCCGGACCAGCACCACGCTGCCCGCCACCAGCACCGCGAGCACGACGACGAACGGCACCGGCCCGATCGTGGTGAACCAGTCGACGAACAAACCCTGCAGCCGTCCGGCGGCGTCGACCACCGGATCGGCCGCGTCGCCGTCCCCGAAGAACAACCGCAGCTCGTACACGCCGTAGTACGCCACGTACGCCCCGACGAGCACCAGCAGCACGCCACCCAGCCGGGACACGTGCGGCAGCAGCGAGCGGGCCCGCCGCGTCACCACGTCGCTGGCCAGAGCGGTGGCGATCGCGAGCACGGTCACCACCAGGCCCATGCCCGCCGCGTAGGCGAGGAACGCAGTGACGCCGTCCAGCACCTCGCCGCTGCGCAGCGTCGATCCCGCGACGGCGAGGAACGGGCCGATGGTGCACGACAGCGACGCGATCGCGTACGCCACGCCGTAGCCGAACATCGACCCGACGTGCCGGTTCGGCGCTCCCCTCGCCGGCTTGGGCACCAGCACCGTGATCTCCCGGCCCAGCACCAGCAGCACACCCAGGACGACGAGCGCGAGTCCGATCAGGACGGTCACGAACGGCAGGTAGCGCTGCACCGACGACGCGACCACCGAGAAGGCCAGGCCGAAGAGGCCGAAGACGGTGACGAACCCGAGCGTCATCATCGCGCTGGACACGACGGCCCTGGTCAGCAACCGCGCACGGGACTGCTCGCTCGCGCCGGTCACGACCAGCGCGAGGTAGGCGGGCAGCATCGCGAACCCGCACGGGTTGACCGTCGCGACCATGCCGGCCACCAAGGCCACCAGCAGCGTCTGCGTCATGCCAGCGCGCTCAGCCGCTGCTTCAGGTCCTGCTCGGAAAGCTGGCTCGTCACGACCTCCACCTGGCCGCCGGGGCTGACGAACGCGTACGCGGGCTGGGCGGTCACGCCGAAGCGCTTCCACACCGCGCTGTCCACGTCGGCGACGTGCTGGAACGACTGGAGCCCGTACCGCTGCACGAACTGCTGCATCGCCGGCACCTGGTCCAGCGCGGCGACTCCCAGGAACGTGACCTTCTCGCCGTGCTCTTTCGCGGCCGCGGCCATGCCCGGCGCCTCTCGCTGGCACTTGGGGCACCACGGCGCCCAGAACCACAGCACGACCGGCTTGCCGGCGAGGTCCGCCCCGGAGAAGTCCTTGCCGTCGACGGTCTTGGCGGTGAACTTGAGCTGGTCCGGCACGGCCGCCGCCGCGGAGGTGCCGCCGGCCGGCGGCGCGGTGCTCACCGGGGACGTGGCCGGTGGGGCCGGCGCGGGACCGGGCGAGCTCGCCGGGCTTCCGCACGCGGCCAGGACGGCGAGCAGGGCTAATGAGACGGCCGTGACACGAGTTCCGGGCATGCGGTGATCGTGCCGCAACCCAGGCCTGTCAGTTATTACGAATCGCGGAAACCGAACGACTCGTCTCGGCGAGGGCGGCCGTGGTGTGGGCGACGATCTCGTCCTGGGCTTCGTCCCTGGAGACGGTCGGCACGCCGTCGCCCGGCTGGTCGCCGTAGTCGCCGAAGAACGCGTGCACGGCCCCCGGAACCTGTTCGAACCGCGTGTCCGCCGGCAGCAGGCTCCGCGAGTCGGCGATGTCCCGCGGTGTCGTGAAGCCGTCCTGCTCGCCGTGGATGGACCACGCCTCGAGCCCGTCGCGGCCCGACAGGTCGTCGACCGGGTAGGACGCCCACAGCACCAGGCCCCGCACCGACGGGTCCGCGAGGACGTCCCGGGCCGCGGCCACGCCTCCGAGGGAGTGCCCGCCGACCGCCCAGACCGGCACCTCGGGGTGTTCGGCGCGCAGCGCCGCCGTGTCGCCGCTCAGCAGTGCGATGTTCAGCGGTTCCTTCACCACGACCACCAGGTATCCCTGCTCGGCCACGCGGCGCAGCAGTGGGAGGTAGGCGCGGTGGTCCACCCTGGCACCGGGGTGGAAGACCAGTCCGGCGCGCGCCGGGCCGTCCGGCCGCAGCACCGTCGCGCCGTCCCCGGGCTGGGTCGCCCGGAACGGCTGCAGGTACAGCAGCGGCGCGAGCAGGACGACCGCGAACACCACGACCAGCCACGACGGCGTTCGCCGCCACAGGGCGAGCGCGACGCCACCGACGGCGGCCACGCCCAGCAGCACCAGGTGAGCGGGGTGCCCCGCGGTCAACGGGCCCCACCCGGCGACCAGGAGGACGAGCGGAACGCCGACGCAGGCCGCGGCCGCCAGGCGACGTGGCCAGGTCAGATCGTTCAGCACGCTGATCATTATGCAGATGGTCAGCGCGCTGAACAAACGGCCGGCGGACGTGTGTCCGCGCCGTTCATCATGCAGGGTCCGGTGGCCGGTGTTTGGCTGGAAAGGTGCCCCAGAGAAGCGTCTCCGCCACCAGGACCGTGCACGCGACCGCCGACCGGATCTTCGACCTGCTGGCCGACCCCTCGAAGCACCCGCTGATCGACGGGTCCGGCTCCGTCCGCGCGCCGCGGCCGGGTGCGCCCGGGAGGCTGGCGCTCGGGTCCGCGTTCGGCATGGACATGAAGATCGGCCTGGCCTACCGGATCGAGAACACCGTGGTCGAGTTCGAGGAGGACCGGCTGATCGCGTGGCGCCACTTCAACGGTCACCGCTGGCGCTGGCGGCTCACCCCGCTCGACGACGGCACCACGGAGGTGACGGAGACGTTCGACTGGTCGACCGCCCGCTTTCCGCTGTTCTTCGACCTCTCCCCCGTCCCCCGGCGCAACCTCGCGTCGATGGAACGGTCCCTGGAGCGGTTGCACGCGCTCTTCGGCTCGAACGCGTGATGCCATGAGCCCGCACCCCTGTCTCATCCGCGCTCCAGCACGGTCAGCAGCCGTGCGGCGCCCCGGTCAGGACCGGCGGCTCGCACGGAGTCCCGCAACGCCGCGAACGGTTCTGGCTCCTCCAGCAACGAGCGCAGTGCCGTCGTCACGTCCTCCGGTGCGGTGGTGTTGGGATCGAGGCAGAGGCCCGCTCCCGTCCGCTCGGCGTCGTGCGCGATGCAGAACTGGTCGCTGGAGAACGGCAGGACCACCGCGGGAACCCCCGCCTGGAGGCATTCCGTGAAGGAGTTGTTGCCGCCGTGGTGCACCATCGCGGCGACGTGCGGCAGCAGCGCGCGCTGCGGAACGACGGACTCCAGGACCACGCGCGGATCCGTGGCCAGATCAGCCAGTTCGGCCACACGGCCTCCTGCTGCGACCACCACGGTCACGTCAGGGATTCGCAACGCTCCGCGGACGACCGTGCGCAGGACATCGTGCCGTGCGGACAGGAACGTGCCGAGCGCGACGAGGACCACCTGGCGTCCGCGCACGCGATCGAGCCACGCGTCGTCGAGTGGTTCGGGAGCCGTGCAGTGGCCCAGGAAGATCTGCTCCTGCTGTGCCGGCAACGGCGGCAGCCACGGCAGTTCCGGGTAGTTCACCACCGCGGCGCGGGAGGAGGTCAGGGCGAACGCGCGGGGCGGCACCGGCCGCGCCGGGGCGAAGTCGCGCAGGAACTTCGTGAACGCGGCGGTGAGAGCGCGATCGGTGCGCCGCACCTCCGTCGCCAGTTCCGCCAGCTCCTCCGGTGCCGGGTGCACCGCGGACGGCCACGCCTGCGGCAGTCCGAAGAACTGGTCGTCCCGTGTGACCAGGTACGTCGGGTGCCCGGTGACGTAGGACACGAACGGCAGGCCGAGTGCGTGCAGGGCAAGGGTTGTGGCGTAGTCGATCTGGTCCACGACGTACCAGTCCGGCCTCACCCCGTCGTGCAGCGCGCGGAGAGAACGCAGCACCTGGTCCGGCGCGGCCAGCGGATCGGCTCTGCGCCGCCGGGTCTGCGCCAGCAGTGCCGCCGCCGCACCTCCTTTCGTGGCTTCGAGGAAGTCGGTGACGTCACGGGCCGAGCGCGCGTCCTGCGCGGTCCGCTCGGCGATGCCGCTGTTCGAGTCGCGCGTCGTTCTCATGTCCGCGAAAGGAACATCGGGCGCGAGATCGGCGAACTCCGCGCCACAGGCGAACGTCACGTCCTGGGCACCCGCCTTGCTCAGGGCCGTGGCGAACACCGACATGGGCTGGGCGTGCGAACGGAAGGGCGGACTGACTACGACGAATCCCGGCACCGGGCTCCTCCTTGTTGCTGCTGCTGGAAATTCGTTCGATCCGACCGGCCCGTTCGGTTCGAACACCAGAGGTGCGGACACATCACGAGGTACAGCGAGCACTGGAATCCCGACGGGCCGAGACCGCGGTTCCGAGCCCTCACGTGCTGGTCGAGGCCCTTCTGCGCGATCGGCGTCCGGCCACCTTCTCCCTTGTCTGCGAACAGATCCCCGCGACCGTGCGGGCGCACGGCGCCGACGCGACGACCGCCGAGCTCCGCCGGGCGATCACGTCCACAGAGGACGCCGAGGTCACCGAGTGGCTGCTCGACGCGTCCACACTGCACCGGCTCACACCGCTGAGCCCCGGCGAGGCACGCGCGATCGCCACGGGTCCGGTGCTGTGGCGCTACCTCGACTCACTCGGCGAGCCCGTCGACGCCGATCCCCGCTCCCCCTATGAGAAACTAATGCTCGACGTTCTGCACGACGACATCTCGCTGCCGGTGGCCGCGCCCGCGAGCGGGCCGACGGTCGCGCAGTCGATGCTCATCGGCGGAACGGCCCGGCCGGGGGAGGGCGCGAGCGGCGGGCTCACCGTGTTCCTCGCCTCCCTGGCCGACGCGCTGGTGCGGCGCCAGGACATCGGCAGGGTGGTCACCGTGGTGCTCGCACCCGAGCCGACCACCGTGACCGTGCGGAAGGACGCCGAGCTCGACCACTGGACGGTGCACGTACCCGTCGACTCCCCGGTCGCGCCCGCCCAGCCGGACATGGCGCGTCATCGGGCGGGAATCACGTGGTGGCTCACCAGACTCCTGCGGCAGTGCGGTCTGTCACCGGACGTCGTGCACGTCCGGTACTCCGACGACGGGTCCCTCGCGGTGGCCGATGCCGCCCGGCTGCTCGGCGCCGAGCTCGTGTTCACCGTCACCCCGGACCCGCACCGGCACCTGGCCGAGCGCCATCCGGAGGGCACCGCGGACCTCGCGGCCATGCGGTTCGACCTGCACCGCGTGCGCGTGGCCGACCACCTGGTCGAGCGCGCGGACCAGGTGATCACCATCGGCGGCCGGCAGGACGAGGTGCTGGCGCACTTCCCCCAGCTCGACCCGGCGGCGTTGTGCGCGCTCGAAGAAGGCATCGCCCCGCCACCGGCCCCCACCGGACGGCCTCTGGCGCGGGAGCTGTTCGCCCCGGCGGCACTCCCCCGCCTCGACGCCTCCGCCGCGGGCCTTCCCGTCCTGCTCAACGTGGGGCGGCTGCACCCCATGAAGCAGCAGCCATTGCTGGTGCGCGCCTGGCTGGAGGCGGGGCTGCACCGCTCGACCGCGCTGGTGATCATCGGTGGCTCCTCCACCGCCAGAACGCCGGACGAGCAGGCGGTGCTCGACGAAGTGCTGGAACTGTCCCGTTCCGAGCCCTCGGCACGCGGCCGGCTCGCGGTCCTGTCCGCCTGGTCGAACCACGACATCAGACGGCTGCAACACGAACTGGCGGCCACCCCACCGTCCTCCGGCGCCCCGCACGTCTACGCCTGCGCCAGTGCCAAGGAGGAGTTCGGCATCGCGGTGCTGGAGGCGATGGAGGCCGGACTGCTCGCGGTCGGCCCGCGGCGCGGTGGCCTGCGTTGCTACATCGACCACGGGCACAACGGGTTCCTGGTCGACACCTCGACCGCACGATCACTGGGCGAGGGGCTGGCCCAGGCCGTCGGCCTCGGCGCGGGGACCGCACCGGTCGCGGCGGCCGGACAGCGGACCGTGCGCGAGCGGTTCCACATCGACGCCGTCGCGGACCCGTTCGCGGCGCTCTACCGCCGGCTGTCAGGCACACGCCGGTCCTGAAGCTCTCTCGACACCACTGCTCGGCGGCACCGAGAAATTCTCCCGCAGGTGCATCCGCGGAGGCGGTGCCGGTCGTACCTCTCGTGAACTGTTCCGCACGACGAATGAGGAGTGCTTTCGATGCGCAACCGCATGATCGCTGCCGCAGTCGCCTTCGGCATCGCCCTCGCCGGTGGTGCGGCGGTGGCCGCACCCGCCAGCGCCGCCCCGGTCTCCGCAGCGACCTCGAACGGCAAGGCGTGGGGCAACTTCTTCAAGGGGCGCACCGACCTGACGCTCGACCCCGCCGCGGCGGCGGCGCTGACCTCGCTCGGCGTCAAGGTGAAGCCCGTCTTCGCGGGCAAGACGGGATCGGCGATCAGCTTCGCCATCGTCGGCGACCCGTCCGACGGCACGATCGAGCACGTCGGCGGGCTCGTGCTGCAGGCGGGACACACCCGGCTGTACCTGACCAACTACACGATCGACCTCAACCGCGGCGTGCTGTCCGGCCTGGTGAACTTCCGGCAGCGCGCCGACCTGTTCACGATCGGCGCCGCGACGCCGCAGGGCGTCACGCTCGCGCTCACGCCCGGTGCCGCGTCCGTGCTGAACAGCACGTTCGGCGTGACGGCGTTCTCCGCGGGACTCGTCATCGGGTACGGCAACCCGGTTCTGCGCTGAGGCCCCCTGTCCGGGCCCGCCCGCGGCGTTGCGGGCGGGCCTGCCCCGGCCGTTGGGCGAACCTCGTCCGCGGCCCCTAGATTCGGTCAGGTGGTGCGATTTTGCCCGCGGTGGTCACCGTGATGACCGGCGCCAGCGACACCGTCGACGAGACGACCAAGTCCTTCGTCGCCGGTGACGAAGGCGCGCTTCGCGCGGTCTACGAGCGCTACGCCGCCGCCGTGCTGCGGGTGGCCTCGTCCAGCCTGCCGTCGCGCGCGGACGCCGAGGACGTGGTGCAGACGACGTTCGTGACGGCTTGGCGCAGCAGGGAGAGCTTCGACCCCGCCAAGGGCAGCCTGCTCGTCTGGCTGCTCACCATCGCCCGCCGCCGGGCGATCGACCTGCTGCGCGCGCACACCCGCGACGAGCAGGTCGTCCGGGTGCTGCACGACACCGGCGGCGGCTCACCGTCCGACGAACCCGTGCGGCCCGAACGGATCGTCGACCGGATGGTGGTGCTGGAGGCCATCGGCGAGCTACCGCCTCAGCAACGGCAGGTGCTGCTGCTGGCCTTCTACGATGACCTCACGCACGAACAGATCGCCGCGACCACGGGACTTCCCCTGGGCACGGTGAAGAGCCACCTGCGGCGAGGGATGACCAGGCTCAGGCAGCGTTGGGAGGTGGACGGTGGCGCACGCTGACCCCGACCTGCTCACGTTGCTGGCCCTCGGCGAACCGGTGCCGGACGTGTCCGTTGAGGACCATCTGCGCGTCTGCGCGACCTGTCGCTCCGAACTGGCGGCGCTCCGCGAGGTCGCCACCGTCGGCCGCGAGACCCGCGCGGAACGAGACCTGCCCATGCCCTCCGAGGACCTCTGGACCCGCATCGCCGCCGAGACCGGGCAGGACACCTCGTCCGTCGTCCCGTTGCGGCGCCGGCCCCGTCGATGGCGTGCGTTCCTCGCCGTCGCGGCCGCCGCGGCCGTCATCGGCGCGGCGGGTGCGGTCGCGGTCGACCGGATCACGACCGCTCCGGCGGCCTCCGAGCAGGTGCTGGCACAGGGTGACCTGGCCAGGCTCGCGTCGGCACCCGACTCCGCTCGCGGCAGCGCACGGGTCGTTCGCACCGCGGACCGCACCGTGCTGCGCGTCTCCGTCGACGGCATGCCCGCACCGGACGGGCTGTACCAGGTGTGGCTCTTCGACGGCGCCGCCACGATGATCCCGCTGGGCGTGCTCACGAACGGCCAGGCCGACATGCCGTTGCCGGAGACGGTCGACTTGAACACCTACCGCGTGGTGGACGTGTCCGCACAGCGGTGGGGCCAGCAGGAGCACGGAACCAGCATGCTGCAGGGACGGCTGGGCTGAGCACCGCCCGCGCGTTAGCGGTGCGCAAGCGCGGGTAACCGGAGACGTCAGGAGCCGAGTTGGAGGAGAACGATGAGCGACACGACGACAGTCGACCGGCTGCGCACCGCGCTGGCTGACGTGGCCTACCCCGCGGACAAGGGGCAGCTGGTCGACCACGCGTCACGCAACAACGCCGACGAGGACACCGTGCACGCGCTGCACTCCGTCCCGGACGGCCTGTACGAGTCGTTCGACGAGGTGCTCGGCGTGATCGCCGTCGACCAGGACCGCGAAGCCTGAGCTTCCGGCCACTTCCGTCGTCCGCGGCACCGGAGCGATCCGGTGCCGCTCGTCGCTGCGGTGAAGAACTTCCCCTGGCCTCCACACGTCCGACGGCCGAAAGCCGGAATGGGAACCTGATGAAGGATCGCAAGGCGGTGCGGATCCCCGCACCCGCGGGACGCCCTCGTCTCACCGGCGACGCGCCGGTCGTCGCGGTGGTGGGCGGTGGCATCGCGGGTCTCGCCGCGTCCACTTTGCTCGCTGAGCGCGGCGCGCGCGTCGTGCTGTACGAACGTGAGCCCTACCTGGGCGGGCGGGTCGGCGGCTGGCGCACGCGGCTGGCGGACGGCAGCGACGTCACGATGACCCGCGGGTTCCACGCGTTCTTCCGGCAGTACTACAACTTGCGCGCGTTGCTCAGGCGCGTCGATCCGGACGGCCGCGCGCTGACGCCGATGGCCGACTACCCGCTGTGGCACGCGCGGGGTGACCGCGACTCCTTCGCTGGCATGCCCACGACGGCGCCGTGGAACGTGCTGGCGTTCCTGCGGCGCAGCCCGACGTTCCGCTGGCGCGACCTGCCGGACATGAACCCCGAGGCGGCCCTGAAGCTGCTGGACGTGTCCGTGCCGGGCGTCTACGACGAGCTCGACGGCATCGACGCCGCCGAGTACCTGCGACGAGTGCGATTCCCGGAAGCCGCGCACGCGCTCGCGTTCGAAGTGTTCTCCCGCAGCTTCTTCGCGCATCCGCGGGACATGTCAGCCGCCGAGCTCGCCGTGATGTTCCACATCTACTTCCTCGGTTCGAACGAGGGACTGCTCTTCGACGTCGCGGCCGACCCGTTCCCGCACGGCCTGTGGGACCCGCTCGGTCAGCGCCTCGTCGATCTGGGCGCCGACGTGTGCACGGGCGTCGACGTGGAATCGGTGGAACGGGGCGGGGCAAGGCGTTTCACCGTCACCACCGGGGACGGCGTGGTCGACGCCGACGCCGTGGTGCTCGCCGCCGACGTGAAGGGCCTGCGCGGGATCGTGCAGGCGTCCCCGGATCTGGGAGACGCCGACTGGCGTGCTCGGGTGACGGGTCTGCGGACCGCCCCGCCGTTCCTGGTCTCGCGGTACTGGCTGGACCGGCCCGTAGACCGGCCGGGTTTCATCGGCACCAGCGGGTACGACCTGCTCGACAACGTGAGCGTGCTCGACGCCTACGAACACGAGGCGAGGGCGTGGGCGGCGCGCACAGGTGGCTCGGTGGTGGAGCTGCACGGCTACGCCGTTCCGTCCGATGTGGACGAGGGCGAGGCGAGGCTGCGGCTCTGGGAGCAGCTGACCGAGGTCTACCCGGAGACCAAGGGCGCCACCGTGGTCGACGAACGGCACGAGTGGCGCTCCGACTGCCCGTTGTTCCCCGCGGGTGGCTACGAGGACAGGCCGCGGGTGAGCACGCCGGACGACTTCCTCGTGCTGGCGGGAGATCTCGTGCGCATCGACCTGCCGGTGGCGCTGATGGAACGCGCGGCGACGACCGGTTTCGCCGCCGCCAACCAGCTGCTCGGCCGATGGGGTGTGAGCGGGACCGATCTCTGGACCGTCCCGGTCGAGGGCCGCGTCCCGCTGCTCCGCGCGGCCGCTCGCCGGCGGAGGTCCGCGTGAACGTCGGCGTGGACCGCGGTGCCACGGGTGTCGCGGTGCGCAGGTCGCTCGGTGCGGTGCGGGCTGTGGCGTGGATCTGCGGTGCGCTCGTCGTGCTGGCGCAGATCGTCTACTCCATGACCGAGCCGGAGGCCAGGCTCTTCACGACCGTGGCGTCGGTGATCGCGTTCGCGGTGGCGTCGGTGTGCGACGCCTTCGCCCGCTTCGGGCCGCGCGCGGCGGCCCTGCTGGTGCTGATCGCCGGAGGCGGCGGTCTGCTGGCCGAGACCATCGGTGTGCACACGGGCTTTCCGTTCGGGGACTACCGCTACACGGGCACCCTCGGCGTGGAGTTCGCCGGAGTGCCCGTGGTCGTGGCCCTGGCGTGGGTGATGATGAGCTGGCCGGCGTTGCTCGTCGGCCGGGCGCTCGCGGCCTGGCTGCGGGTGGACCGCCCGGTGTGGCTGGTCGTCGTGGCCGGCGCGTGGGCTCTCGCGTCGTGGGACGTGTTCCTCGATCCGCAGATGATCGACGCCGGGCACTGGGAGTGGGCCGATCCCAGCCCGGCACTGCCCGGTGTGGACGGTGTCCCCCTGACCAACTACGCCGGCTGGCTTCTGGTCGCGGCGCTGATGATCACCGCGCTGCACCGGAGCGTCGGCCGGCCGCGCGTCGCCAGGGAGCTCGACCTGAGGGCGGGACCGGCCCCGGTGCTGTACCTGTGGACCTACGGTTCCTCGGTGTGGGCGCACGCGGCGTTCTTCGACCGGCCCGCGGTGTCCCTGGTCGCCGGTGTGCTCATGGGAGTGGCGGCCGTGCCGTTCGCGTTCACGTTGTGGCGGGCACATCGGTGAGGAGATTCCTCGGCGCCGCGGTGCGCTCTGCCGCCGTCGGCTCTCTGGTGGCCGCCGCGCACGCCCTGGTGAACGCGCGGCTGATGCGGGTCCCGGACGCCGATCCGCCCCTGTGCCAGGAGAAGGTGTCGGTGCTGGTGCCCGCGCGGGACGAGGCGCACCGGATAGCGCCGACCATCAGGTCGCTGCGGGCTCAGCGCGGTGTGCCCGAGCTGGAGATCATCGTGCTCGACGACGGCTCGGCCGACGGCACCGCCGACGAGGTGCGCCGGGTCGCGGACGACGACCCGCGGCTGCGTGTCGTCACCGGTGACGCGCCACCGGCCGGGCTGCCCGGCAAGCCCCACGCCTGCGCCCAGCTGGCCGAGCTGGCAGAGGGCCACGTGCTGGTCTTCGTCGACGCGGACGTCGTGCTCGCGCCCCATGCGATCGCCGCGGCTGTCGCGCTGTTGCGCGAGAACGACCTCGACGTGGTGTCGCCGTTCCCGCGTCAGCTCGCCGACGGCATCGGGGCCCGTCTCGTCCAGCCACTGCTGCAGTGGTCGTGGCTGGTGTTCCTGCCGTTGCGACTGGCCGAACGCTCCCCCAGGCCGTCGTTGTCCGCGGCGAACGGGCAGTTCCTCGTGGTGGACGCCGCCGCCTACCAGCGCAGCGGAGGTTTCGCGGGGATCGCCACGGCGGTGCTCGACGACATCGCGCTGATGCGGGCGGTCAAGCGCACTGGCGGCCGCGGCGTGGTCGTCGACGGCAGCACCGTGGCGGTCTGCCGGATGTACGAGGACTGGGCCGGGGTCCGGGACGGGTACGAGAAGTCGCTGTGGTCCGCCACCGGCAGCCCGGTGGCCGCGGCGGCGCTGTCGGTCGTGCTCGCGTGGCTGTACGTACTACCGCCGATCGCCGCGCTCGCGGGGTCGCGCGCCGGCGCCGCCGGTTACGCGGCGGGGGTGCTCACCAGGGTTGTGACGGCACGGCACACCGGTGGACGGGTGTGGCCCGACGCGCTCGCGCACCCCGTGTCGGTGGTGGTGCTGGTGAGTCTCGTCGCGCGGTCGTGGCGAGCCCGGCGGGCAGGACGGTTGCACTGGAAGGGCCGATCGTTGCGGGGGAGCAGCTGACGTGGCACGGGTAGCGGTGATCGGCGCGGGCATGGGAGGACTGGCCGCGGCCGCGCGGCTGGCCGGGTCCGGCCACGAGGTGACCGTGTACGAGCAGGCCGCCGGTCACGGCGGCAAGCTCGGCACGCTGCGACGCGACGGGTTCACGTTCGACACCGGGCCGTCGTTGCTGACGCTCCCCCACGTCTACCGCGACCTCTTCGCGGCGACGGGCGCACCGCTCGACGACCTCGTGGAGATCGTGCCGGTGGAGCCGACCTGCCGCTACCGCTTCCCGGACGGCTCCGAGCTCGACATGCCGCACGCCGAGCAGGACGTGGAGGCCGCGCTGAGCGACGCGTTCGGGTCCGAGGCGGCACGGCAGTGGCGGGCGCTGCTCACCGACGCGGAACGGCTGTGGGACCTCGTCGGCGAACCGGTGCTGCAGAACCCCCTGAACGGCGTGCGAGATCTGCTGCGCCGGTCGGCGAGCGTCCGCGACCTGATGGCGATCGCGCCGTGGCGCACGCTGCGCGGGGTGGGTCAGCGGCGGCTGACCGATCCGCGGCTGCGCATGCTCCTCGACCGCTACGCCACCTACAGCGGCTCGGACCCGCGCCGCACGCCCGCGTTGATGACGGTGATCCCGTTCATCGAGCAGCGGTTCGGCGGCTGGTACGTGCGCGGCGGGCTGCGCGGGCTCGGTGACGCCCTGTACGGCCGCTGCGACGACCTCGGCGTGCGCTTCCGCTTCTCCACGACGGTCACCGCCGTGGAGTCCGGCAGCGGCGGGGTGACCGGCGTGCGCCTGCGGGACGGCGAGCGGCAGCCCGCCGACGTCGTCGTGTCCGATGTGGACGCCGAACACCTCTACGGCGACCTGCTCGCCGACCGGCGCTCGCACCGTCCACACCGGATGCTGCGCAAGACCCAGCCGTCGCTGTCGGGGTTCGTGCTGCTGCTCGCGCTGCAGGGGAAGACCCCGGACCCCGTGCACCACCGCGTGCTGTTCCCCGCCGACTACGACGCCGAGTTCGACTCCATCTTCGGCCGCCACCCCCGACCCGTACCGGACCCGACGGTCTACGTGTGCGCACCGGACGACCCCGCCGTCGCACCCGAAGGAGACGAGGCGTGGTTCGTGCTGGTCAACGCGCCGCGGCACGGGGACGTCGACTGGACGGCGCCCGGTCTCGCCGACTCCTACGCCGACCGGGTCCTGGGGGTGATGGCCGAGCGCGGGCTGGACGTCCGGCACCGGGTGCGCTGGCGCGTGATCCGCACACCGGCCGACTGGGCGCGCGACACGGGAGCCGTCGGCGGGTCGATCTACGGCTCGTCGTCCAACGGACCGCGGGCAGCGCTGCTCCGGCCGGCCAACCGCGCTCCCGTTCCCGGGCTGTTCCTCGTCGGCGGTTCGGCGCACCCCGGCGGCGGGCTGCCGCTCGTGGCGATGTCAGCGGGCATCGTCGCCCGCATGATCGGCCCGGCCTGACGCGAACGGCCCCGTCCAGGGCCGGCCCGAGAGCTCCCGCCGGACTCCGGCGACGAGCTGCCCGAACCCGACCACGGCGCACGCCGCCCACACCAGAGCCGACACGACGGCCCAGCTCCACCCGGTGACCGGGGTGCCGCCGGGCGCCAGACCCGTTCCCGCGCAGGCGATCGCGACCACGATGATCCTGATCGGACGCTCGGCCACCGTGATCGCGCCCGCCGAGGCCATCCCGACGGCCTGCGCCTTCGCCCGCGCGTACTCGTGCAGCAGCACGGTCACCCCGATGGCGGCGCACCACCACGCCTCGGCCCCGAGCACCAGCAGGACCAGCACCAGCGACAGGTCCGCCAGCCGGTCGGCCACCGCGTCCACCACGGCGCCCAGCGGCCGCGCCCGGCCGGTGCGCAGGGCGACCGCGCCGTCCAGGCCGTCGAGCACCCCGGTCGCGACGACCAGCACCAGCGCCAGCAGGGGCCACCGTCCGCCCGCACCGGCGACGGCGACCGCGCCTCCCGCGGCCACCACACCGGCCAGCGACAACAGGTCGGGCGGAACGCGGTCCAGAGGGCGGGCCAGCGCGTGCACGAACCGCAGCCAGCCGACGACGAGCCTGCTGGCGGACACGTCCTCGCCGTGCAGCCGGGACCACCCGTCGACTGCGCTCGCGTCGTCACCGGTCACGCCACCACGGTAGGCGGGTGGATGACTTCACGCAGGTTCGGGTACCTCCCCGATCATGCATGTACTCCGCGCCGTGGCAGCGGCTACGTCGAGCGCGCTGCGCGGCCGGGACCTCCTGCTGTGGGCCGCCGGGCTGACGTTCTTCTCCGCACTCGGCCTGGTGCCGTTGCTCCTGATCGCGCTGCGGGGCGTGGCGTTGTTCTTCGGCCCGGAACTGGTGATCGACGGGGCACGCGCGGTCGGGGGGTCGCTGCCGCGGGCCCACGACCCCACCGCCGCGCTGGTCCAGCTGGCCGAGGCGGCGACTACCACCTCGTGGCCGTTGCTCGCCGCCGCGCTGTTCCCCGCGTCGCTCTACGGCGAAGGACTCCGCCGCAGCCTCGTGCAGGCCGCCGGCGAACGGCCGACCAAGTGGACGGGCTGGGCCGGGCGGATCGCGTTCCTGCCGGTGCTCCTGCTCGCACCCCTGCTGGTCGCGCTACCGCTGGCGTTCGCCTCGGAGGTCGGACCGCTCTACGAGGCCGGGGGCTGGTCCACCGTGCTCGGAGTCGTGCTGTCGTTCCACCTCGACATGGTCCCGATCTGCGTGACCGTCGGCCTGGTGTTCGCCTTCGTCGGACCGGTCGCGCTACCGGTGCGGACGGTCCTCGCCGCCGGGGTCGCCGTGGGAGCGGTGCTCACGGGCTTCCTGCACGGGTTCGTGGTGTTCCTGCTGATCCCCGTGGACTGGGCGATTCCCTACGGTGGCCTCGCGATCCCCGGCGCGGTGGCGGCTCTCGGGCTGTGGCTGTTCCTGCTGCACGCCCTGCTGTTGTTCGGTTACCGCGCCACGCTCAGCACGCACGACGTGCTCCGCAGGGGGTGACGCCGGGTGGATCTCCCGGACTTGCGCGACGGTGGCGCGGCGCACACTCGCCGCCGCTCGTTGTGCAGCCCGCGCCGGGTGTCTGCACCCTGGACTGACAAGCATGTCGCGATGGGCGGAGGGAACGGTCGGTGGGGCGATCTGACGACATCGGACACGACCGTTCCGTGCTCACCGACGTGTTCGCCGAGGACCCCGAGATCGGGCGCGACCTCGCCGCGGTGGACTGGGCCGCCACTCCGCTCGGCCCGCCGGAGGGCTGGCCGCAGAGCCTGCAGACCGCCGTCAGCGTCCTGTTGTCGTCCAGGTTCTCGATGTGGCTGGCGTGGGGACCGGAGCTGACCTTCTTCTGCAACAACGCTTATCGGCACAACACGCTGGGACGGAAGTACCCGTGGGCGCTGGGCCGACCGGCCGCGGAGGTGTGGGCCGAGATCTGGGAGGACGTCGAGCCCAGGGTGGACAACGTGCTCAGCAGCGGACGGGCGACCTGGGACGAGGCCCTGCTGTTGTTCCTGGAGCGCTCGGGGTACTCGGAGGAGACCTACCACACGTTCTCCTACAGCCCCCTGCGCGACGAACGTGGTGCGGTGGCAGGGATGTTGTGCGTGGTCAGCGAGGAGACCGAGCGCGTCATCGGCGAGCGGCGGATGGCGACGCTGCGCGATCTCGGCTCGGACCCCACCGTCGCGCGTGAGGAGCGGGAGGTGCTGGCGTTCGACTGCACGCAGCTCGAACGCAACCGCCGGGACCTGCCGTTCACCCTGATCTACCTCGTCGACCACGGCCGGGCCCGGCTGGCGGGGGCGACGGGGATCGCGCCGGGGCATCCTGTCGCCCCGGAGGCCATCGCTCACGAGGACGAGGCACCGGTGTGGCCGGTGGCGGCGGTGATGGACGGCGACTCCGTCGTGGTCGAGCTCGACGGGGAACGGTTCGCCGATCTGCCCCGCGGCGACTGGAACAGACCTCCCGCCCAGGCCCTGGTGGTGCCGCTGCAGCGGCCGGGCGGCGCACCGCACGGGTTCCTGGTCGCCGGCCTGAACAGGCACCGCCCGCTCGACGACGGCTACCGCGGGTTCGTCGACCTGGTCGCGGGCCACATCGCCTCGGGCGTCGCGGGAGCCCACGACTTCCAGGCCCAGCAACGACGTGCCGAGGAGCTCACCGAGCTCGACCGCGCCAAGACCGCGTTCTTCTCCAACATCAGCCACGAGTTCCGCACCCCGCTCACCCTCATCATGGGCCCGGTGCAGGACCTGCGGGACCGGCTGGCCCAGGCGGACCCGCAGGCGGGTCACGAGCTGGAGGTCATCCACCGCAACGGACTGCGGCTCGGCAAGCTGGTCAACACCCTGCTGGACTTCTCCCGGCTGGAAGCGGGCCGCATGCAGGCCCACTTCCAGCCCGTCGAGCTCGCGACGATCACCGCGGAGCTGGCCGGCGTCTTCCGGTCGGCCGTGGAGAGGGCGGGACTGAGCTTCGAGATCGACTGCTCTCCCCTGCCCGAACCGGTGCACGTCGACCTCGGCCTGTGGGAGAAGGTCGTGCTGAACCTGCTGAGCAACGCTCTCAAGTTCACCGTCGAGGGCTCGGTCGGCATCACCGTGCGCGGCGGCGCGGGCAAGGCCGTCGTGACCGTCAGCGACACCGGGGTCGGTGTGCCGCGGCACGAGATCCCCAGGTTGTTCGAACGCTTCCACCGCATCGAGAACAGCTGGTCCCGGTCACGGGAGGGCAGCGGGATCGGGCTCGCGCTCGTGCAGGAGCTCGTCCACCTGCACGGCGGCACCATCCGGGCCGACAGCGCCGAGGGAGAGGGCACCCGCTTCACCGTCGAGCTGCCGTTCGGCACGGACCACCTGCCCGCCGAGGCGCTGTCGCGGCAGGCCGGGCCGCCGACGGTGTCGGACATCGCCGCCCCCTACGTGCAGGAGGCGCTGCGCTGGCTGCCGGATCCCGGCCCCGCCGCCGAGGACCTGCTGCCCACTGCGGCCGCCGGCACCGCACCGCAGGCGCCCGCCACCGTGCTCGTCGCCGACGACAACTCGGACATGCGGGAGTACCTCACCCGGCTGCTGCTCAGGGCGGGCTACGAGGTCCGCGCCGTGAACGACGGCCTGGCGGCGCTGGAGACCGCCCGCGCCCAACCGCCGGACCTCGTGGTCAGCGACGTGATGATGCCGCGCATGGACGGTCTCTCCCTGGTCGCCGCGCTGCGCGCCGACCCGCGCACGATGGCCGTGCCGGTGCTGCTGCTGTCGGCCCGTGCCGGGCAGGAGGCGTCCGGTGAGGGACTGCGGGCCGGTGCGGACGACTACCTCGTCAAACCGTTCGCCGCCGCGGACCTCCTCGCGCGGGTGCGGGCGAACGTCGACCTCTCCCGGCTGCGCGGCCGGCACGCCCGCTGGCGCGACGCGCTGATCGACTCACTGCAGGAGGCGTTCTTCGTCTGCGACGACGACGGCACCGTCGTCGAGGTCAACGCCGCGTTCACCGACATCCTCGGGTACGGGCCGGAAGACCTGCCCTATGCCGTGCCGCACCCGTGGTGGCCGGACGAGCGCACCGATGCCGAGGCGCACCGCGAGTTCGCCGACGCGTTCGCGGCCCGGTCCGGGCGCGACCAGCACAGCCGCACCGTCCCGGTCACCCACCGCGACGGCAGGAGGCTGTGGGTCAGCGCCCTCATGAACCCCGCCCGCGACCCGGACAGCGGCCGGACGGTGACGGTCGGCACGTTCCGCGACGTCACCGCCGATCACCACGCCCGCAGGCGTGAGGCCGCGCTCGCGGAGCTCAGCGTGCGGTTGTCCCGGGCCACCAGCGCCTCCGAGGCGCTGTCCGGCGCGCTGGAGCACCTGGAGACGCTGTGGCGGGCCGAGCAGGTGCTGGCCGTCGTCTTCGGCCGCCACGAGACGCCGTGGGTCAGCACCGTCACCGAGCGCCTCGCCTGGGAGGACCTTCCGGCGCACCGGCGCTCGACGCTCGCCGCGCTGAAGGACCACAGCGCGCTGACCCCCGTCGCCCTGGAGGACGGCAGCACCGCCGTCACCGTCGAGCACCCCGACGGACCGATGGTGCTGTGGCTGCACCTCCACTCGCACAGCCACTTCACCGAGCAGGACGAGCTGCTGCTGTCGTTGCTGGCCGGTCATCTCACTCAGGGCCTGTCCCGGGCGCGTCAGATCGACCAGCAGCGGGAGACGGCGCTGGCGCTGCAACGCGCCATCCTGGGCCCGTCGCACCTGCCCGGTGGCTTCGCCGTGCGCTACGAACCGGCGGCCCGTCCGCTGGAGGTCGGCGGCGACTGGTACGACACGTTCCCGTTGCCCGACAAGCGCATCGGCATCGTCGTCGGGGACTGCGTCGGCCGCGGGCTCAGCGCCGCGGCGGTGATGGGTCAGCTGCGCAGCGCCTGCCGTGCGTTGCTGCTGCAGGAGACCGGGCCCGCCCGCGCCCTCATGGCGCTCGACCACTTCGCCGACGGCGTCCCCGGCGCCTTGTGCACCACGGTGTTCTGCGGAGTCCTCGACCCCGCCACCGGCCACCTCGTCTACTCGAGCGCCGGACACCCGCCCGCGATCCTGGCGCTCCCCGACGGCACCACCCAGCTGCTCGAAGGCGGACGGTCCATCCCGCTCGCGGTCAAGCTGGGCGTGCGGCGCACGGAGGCCGAGTGCCACCTGCCTCCCCGCTCCACGCTGCTCACCTACACCGACGGGCTCGTCGAACGCCGCCGCAGCTCGCTGACCGAGGGCATCGACAAGGCCGCGCACGCGGTCCAGCAGGGTCGTGAGAGCGGGCTGGAAGACCTGGCCGGTCAGGTCATGACGGCTCTCGCTCCGGAAGGTGGCTACGACGACGACGTGGCCCTGCTCCTGTACCGGCACCCGGCACCGCTCGACATGACCTTCCCCGCGGAGCCCGGCCGGCTCGGGGAAGCCCGGCACGCGTTGCGCACCTGGCTGCGGGAGTGCGGACTGTCCGCGAAACGCGCCCAGAGCGTTCTGCTGGCAGTCGGGGAGGCGTGCATCAACTCGATCGAGCACGCCTACCGGGACGCCCCGCGCGAGGCCGTCCGGGTCCGGGTCGAGACGGCGGGTGGCGCCGGGTTGCTCGCGACCGTGGCCGACACCGGCACCTGGAAGCCCCCGGCCACCGACCCCGCGACGACCCGCGGCCGGGGCACCGCGATCATGCAGACGATGATGGACGAAGTCACCATCC
The DNA here is from genome assembly GCF_026242055.1 of Lentzea sp. NEAU-D7. Lineage (GTDB taxonomy): Bacteria > Actinomycetota > Actinomycetes > Mycobacteriales > Pseudonocardiaceae > Lentzea. Next base: position 206,312 of record NZ_JAPJDL010000001.1, read on the forward strand.
GCCCCGATCCATCCGGCACCACCGTGACGATGCACGTGAGGATTCTCGATGACGACGCCGCTGAAGCTGACCAAGACCGTCGACCCTCAGGGCAGGTCCGTCATCAGGGCGGCGGGTGAGATCGACCTGAGCAACGCCGAGACGTTCGCGGCCGCGTTCGCGGGCACCACCGGACCGCTGGTCGTCGACCTCACCGAGGTGCACTACATCGACAGCGCCGGGATGAGCGTGCTGTTCACGCACGCCGAGCGGACCGAGCTGATCGCGACCTCGCTGCTCTCGCCGATCCTCGAGATGTCCGGACTCACCTCGATGACCACCGTCCGGGAAGCGGAGGGGTGACAGCTCAGGCGATCCTGTCCGCACAGCGCATCAGGACCGCCGGGGAGATCTTTCCCCGCGTGCGCCGCAGATGCGCCTCGCCCCACACCCTCACCCCTTCGACGGGCAGAGCCGTTGTCCCGACTTCGACTGGGAGAGCGGCGACTGGCGCACCACAACGCCGTGCGCTCCTCCCCCACCCGGCAACGCCGCGTCGCGGCCTGTCCGGTGGAAGAGGAGCGCGTCAGCCGGCAGGGCTCACCTCACCGTGATGTTGGAGTTGCCACTGCTCTGGTAGCCCTCGGTCGCGAGGATCATGTAGTAGCTGAAGTTGCCGAGCCGCATGTTGGCGCGGTTCCACGCGTCGAAGTGGTTGCCGGTGGTGATCGACCCGCCCGTCCGCCTCTGCTGCCGGACGCTCCAGAACTGCGGGAAGGTCTTGTTGTTGCCTTCCACGGAGGGCGCGTTGTAGCGCATCGTCTGGTAGATGTCGTACGTGCCACCGTCGGTGGTCACCGTGCCCTTGTACGTGCCGGTGGGCCGGTAGTTGCCCCAGTTGTCGACGACGTAGTACTCGACGAGCGGGTTCGAGGTCCACCCGTACAGGGTCAGGTACGCGTTGCCGGACGGGTTGAAGCTGCCGGAGTAGTTCACGGTCCGGCGTGAGCCGTTGCTCCAGCCCTTGCCGCCGACGAAGTTGCCGACGTTGCTCCACGACGTGCTGTAGTTGCCGCCGGATCCGAACTCCATGCAGACCCTGCCGCCACCGTCGGTCCAGAACGAGTAGTAGTAACCGCCGTTGTTGCCCGTCTGGCTCGAACACGTGGCGGCGATGCCCACATCGGCACTGGCCACGACCGGCGTCATCGCCATGACGAGCGCGGTGCAGGCGCCGCTGACGAGCAATGCCATTCGGCCGCGTTTGCGGCTCGACGGTCGAAAATGGGCTTCAGCCATATGCGGTACTCCTCAGCATTGAGGTTGGCACGGCAGCGGTCGAAACTTTATCGACACTAGCAGCGCCACACGGGCTCCATAAGACCGCCGAGAAGTTTCGATAATTTTTCGAAACTTCTCGGCGGTCGTCGGTGAAGCCCTTTGTGATCATTTCAATTCGCGCACCGGAGTGCGCGCGATCAGCGTTGCAGCGTCAGCAGACCCGGCCGGTACGGCAGCCGGCCGTAGTCGCCGCCGGAGTTCGGATCGCGCCCTTGGTAGAGCAGCTGCAGGTTGCAGGGGTCGATGGTCTTGGTCTGGTCGGGGTTGGTGCGGATCAGGTCGCCGTGGCTGATGTCGTTGGTCCAGGTGGCACCGCTGTTGGCCTTGCCGGCGAACGGGTTGCTCTCGGTGGCGGCCTGCGGCGTCCACGAGCCGCTCAGGCTGCTGGACGTGAACGAGCGGAAGTAGCGCCCGCCGGACCCCATCGCCTCGACGATCATGAGGTACTGGTTGCGGCCCTGGACCTTGTAGACCTCGACACCCTCGAACAGGTTCGCCTTCGTGTCGCTCATGATCTGGGTCCAGGACGAGCCGAAGCTGCCGGGGAAGTTCCCGATGGGCATGCTGGCGCGGTAGATCTTGCCGTTGTCACCGGCGAAGAACAGGTACATGTGCGTGTCGTCGGCGATGAGCGTCTGGTCGATCGGGCCCGTGTCGGAGCCGGGGATGCTCCCGGTGAACAGCGTCTGCGGCGACGACCAGCCGTTCGCGTTGGTCGGGTCGTTCGACGTCCGGTAGCTGAACGCGGTCGGCCCCCACTGGTAGGCGAGCACCCAGATGTTCTTCGGCGCGAAGTAGAACAGCGTGGAGGCGACGGCGCCGGTGCTCATCCCGTTCTGGCTGGCCGAGCCCATGTCGGACCAGTTCGTGAAGGTCCCGAAGTTCATCGAGCCCCACGTCGTGCCCGTGTCGTGCGTCGTCGCGTAGACCAGGTGCTTGCCGTTGTAGAGGACGTGGGTGAAGTCCTTGAGCGACACCCAGCCCTGCTTCGGCTGCGCCAGCGGGCCCGTGGAGGACCAGCGGTAGGTCGACGGGAGCGAGCACCCGCCGGGCGGGTTGCTCGTCGTGGTGGTGGGGTTGGTCCCGCCGCCGACGCGGACGAGCTGCCACTGCTGGTTGGCACCGCCCCAGTCGCTGTACTGGACCACGTTGCCGCCGTCGGCGGTGGAGCCGCCCTGGACCTCGACGGCCTTGTTGCTGTTGCGGTTGACCAGCCGCACGTGGCCACCGTCGGAGTCGGCGAGGCGGAACTGCTGGTTCGTGCCGTTGGAGTCGGCCCACTGCACGATGGCGCCGCCGTCGGCGGTGGAGAAGTTGTGGACGTCGAGGACCTTGCCCGACAACCGCGACTTCAGCCGGTAGTAGCCGCCGCCGGAGTCGACGAACTGCCACTGCTGCTGGTTGCCGTCGTTGCGCGTCCACTGGGTGATCCGCGCGCCGTCGTTCGTGGCGAGGTTGTAGACGTCCAGGGCCTTGCCGCTGTTGCGGTTGACCAGGACGTACCAGGCGGTGGTGTCGACGGTCGCCGCCGACACGGGTGCCGCGCTGAAGGCCGCCACCAGACCGCCGATCAGGACGGCCACGGCGGCGGTGATGCCGGCCGCGCGTCGTCTGCGGGCGCGGGGGGCGGAGGCGGGCGGGTGGTGGCCAGATCCGGCCATGAACGTGCTCCTCTTCATCGAGGTGAGGATCGCGAGATGCAATGGTCGGCGGACCGCTTGCGCCGAGCGGTCCGTCGCGCCCTTTTCAGGGCGAACGGCAATTGCGTCACAGAGATGTCTGTGCGGCGGATACGGCCGCCTCCACCAACTCTGAGGGATGATCTCCGCGCGGTCAAGAACTGTCGAATGCGTTCGACTGGAGACGCGCACAGCAGGTCCGGCGCATTGTTCCGTGCTAAAAAAGTCGAATTCTTTGAGCGCATTCGAGCCGTACCGCCGCGGGCGCGGCCCGGTAGGGTCGCCGGTGTGGATCTCGAGGACACCGCCGCCCGGCTCGGCGTCACCGCCGAGGAGGTCGGCCGCGTGCACCGGCTCGCCGGCGACCGGCCGTCCGCCCCGCTGCCCGCCAAGGCGCACGCGCCCGCGATCCTCGACCGCCTCGCCGTGCGCCCGGACGACGCGGCCGAGGTCGTGGCGGGCTGGCCCGACGCCGGCTCTCCACTGTGGACGCCGGAGCTGCGCTGGCTGCTGGACCGCTCGATCGCCCTGGTCCGGGCCGATCTCGGTGGCCACCAGTGGCTGCCACCCGGCCCGGCGCTGCCGCGCGACCGCGGCCCCGCCTGGCGGCACCTCTACGTCTACGCGTACCTGGCCCTGGTCGACGTCGTCACGCACCACCACCGCGAGCGCGGCATTCCCGACGCCGTGACGTGGACGACCCTCGCCGACCTGGGCCGCAACCTCGCGATCGACAGGCGGATGAACCGCGAGGGCTGGCCGGTCATGCAGAGCTGGCTGACGCTGCACACCCGCGGAGCCGTGTACGAACTCGGCCGGCTGCAACACCACCGCGGCGACGGCGCACTCTCGCTGCACATCCCCGACTCGGGTCCGCTGACTCCGCAGGCGGTCGCGGCGTCACTCGACGAAGCCCGCGCCTTCTTCCCGCGCCACTTCCCCGGCGAGCACTACACGGCGTTCTCCTGCGGCTCGTGGCTGCTCGACCCGCAGCTGCGGGAGTACCTGCCGGGGGACTCCAACATCATCCGGTTCCAGGAGATGTTCGAGCTGGAACCCCACGAGGAGCAGGAAGGGCTGGACGCCGACGTGGAGGTGCGGCGGTTCGTGTTCCGCACGCTGTCCACCCCGCTCGACCGGCTGCCGCGCGACACGGTGCTCCAGCGCGCGGTCGTCGACCACCTGCGGGCAGGCCGCCACTGGCACTGGCGTCGAGGCCGGTTCCCGATCTAGCGGTTTCGCTGTGCCTACCCCGGTGAATGCTCGATTTTGGTCAACACTGAAGTTATAGAGAGTATTTACCGCGCCTTCAGCCCGACCCGGTAGCGGTGGTGGTAGTGCCTGCCGGTGAGCCACAGCTCCCCGGCCGTGTCCGGCACCGCCGCGATGCCCCCGATCACCTGGTCGCGGCCCGTCGGCAGTTCGGCGACGGTGACGGCGGTGAGGTCGGCGTCCGCGGTGACGGCACCGGAGGCGAGGTCCACGCGGATCATCCAGTCCGTGCCCGTGACGGCCGCCCACACCTGCGGGTGGCTGTCGACGGAGACGCAGTGGAGCTCGCCGAGTCGTGCGGTGGACCATTCACGGGCGCCGAGCCGCAGCTCGCGGACCAGCGCGCCGGTGTCGCGGTCGCGCAGCAGCAGCCTGGCCGTGCCGTCGGACTGCACGAGGTGCGTGCCGTCGTAGCACAGTCCCCAGCTCTCGCCGATGATCGCGGTGCGGCGCCGTTCCGCCAGCGACCGCGGATCGAGCACCACGGCGGCCTCGGTCCCGGTGTGCCACAGCCCGGCCGGTGTCAGCGCGGTCCCGCTGCCCGGCGACACGGGCCGCTGGACCCGGATCTCACCGGTGGCGGGTGCGACCACGCGGATCATCGGGCCCGTGTTCTCCACGAGGAGGTCACCTACCAGTTCCAGACCGCGTGCGTCGGCCCGGTCGGTGGGGACGCGCGCGAGCACCTGGGCGCGGAAGTGCCGCGACGGGGCGCGCAGGGCAGCCGGCGCGGGACTGGCCGTCGTGGCCGGTGCCGGGCTGTCCTGAGCGGTCCGGTCGGGAGCCGAACAGGCGGCGAGGGTCAGCAGTGCTGCCGACAGCGGATGGAGAAATCTGTTGACGCGCAACGGTTTCACCCCACGGATCGTCACGCCTTCCGGTCTGGCGCGCTTCCACCCCCGAAGGTGAGCCCGCCCGGGGTGTTCATCCGCCCGGGGTGAGGCCGCACGCGGAGGGTGCGGGCCAGGCTGGACGGACATTCCACATTGGAGGATGCCGTGACCCTTGTGACAGTGCCGCCGGAGCGACGACGACTGGCCAGACTCACCTTCCTGGCGGCGGGAGCGGCCGTGGCGGTAGTGCTGGTGGCGGCCGGAGTGCGTGCCGGCGCCGGGCTGGTGCTGATCGGCGCGGCGGGGACGGCGGTCGCACTGGTGGGTGCCTGGTGGTTCCTCGCACACCGCGGCCTCCTGCGGTGGCTCGCCGGAACGCTGGTGCTGCTCGCGCCGCTGGCCGTGGCCGTCCTGTACGTGCAGGCACGCCTGGCGTGGGTGGTCGTGGTGTGCGCCCTGCTGTGGGCGGTCGCCCTGGCCTGCGGACGGCGCGCACTGGCCGCGGGTGCGCGCCGTCCGGCCGAGTCCGAGGTCCCCCCACCGCGGCGGCCGTACCTGATCATGAACCCGAGGTCCGGCGGCGGGAAGACCGGCCGCTTCGGCCTCCCGGAACTGGCCCGCGGGCTCGGCGCCGAGGTCTGCGTGCTCGACGGGTCGCAGAACGCCGCCGAACTCGCCCGGCAGGCCGTCGACGACGGCGCCGACCTGCTCGGCGTGGCCGGAGGTGACGGCACCCAGGCGATCGTCGCCGGCGTCGCGGCGGAATGCGGCGTACCGTTCATGGTCATCTCGGCGGGCACCCGCAACCACTTCGCCCTCGACCTGGGCCTGGACCGCGACGACCCCCGCCGCTGCCTCGACGCGCTCACCGACGGCGTCGAGGTGCGCGTGGACCTCTGCACGGCCGGAGACCGAGTCTTCGTCAACAACGCCTCGTTCGGCGCGTACGCCGAGGTCGTGCAGAGCCCCGCCTACCGCGACGGCAAGACGCGAACGGCGCTGAACCTGCTGCCCGGTCTCCTGGTCGGGCCACGGGCGGCGACGCTGTGCATGCGGGCGGGCGGGGACTGGCTGGCCGGCGCACAGGCGGTGCTGGTCAGCAACAACCCGTACGGCTCAAGCGACCTGGCGGGCCTGGGACGCAGGCCGCGGCTGGACAGCGGCGCCCTGGGCGTGCTCGCCGTGACGGTGCGCAACGCGGCGGACGCCGCCGGCCTGCTGCGAGGCAGGCAGCGCTCCGACGCGGTGTACCTGCGGACCGCCACGGAGGTCGTCATCACGTCGGACACGCTGTCGTTGCCCGTCGGTGTCGACGGTGAGGCGGTCACGATGCCGACCCCCGTGCGGTGCGAGGTGAGGCCGGGGGCGCTGCGGGTGCGGGTGCCGCGCCACCGGCCCGGTGTGCGGCCGCCCCGGCCGGAACTGAGCTGGAGGCGGTTGCGTGAGTTGGCCTTGTCCTAGCGAGGCGAGTCGGCGCTGTCGCAGCGGCGCGAACCGGCCCTGGCTCAACGACGTGAGTCGGTTCAGTCGCAGCGACCCGGGCTGGACCCGTCCGAGCGGAGCGAGTCGGTGCAGTCCCAGCGGCACGAACCGGCCCTGGCCCAACGACGTGAGTCGGCACAATCCCAGCGGCACGAGCTGACCCCGTCTGAGCGGCGCGAGTCGGTGCAGTCCCAGCGGCACCAACCGGCCCTGGCCCAACGATGTGAGTCGGCTCAGTCCCAGCGACATGAGCTGACCCCGTCTGAGCGGCGCGAGCTGGCTCCATCTCTGCGGTGGGAGCCGGCTCTGTCTTGGCGACGCGGGCTGGGCCCGTTCCAACGACGCAGCGGCCAAGCCCCAAGGACACGAGTCGGCACTGTCCGAACGACCCGAGGCTGCCCTGTCCCCAATGACACGAGCTGCTCCCGTCCCAGCGGGGCAAACCCGCCCTGTCCCCACGACACGAACTCGCCCCGCCCCAACGGCACAAGTTGGTCCCATCCCAACAACGCGCGCCCACCCGTTCCAGCAACGCGAGCCGACCCCGTCCCAAAGGCACGAGCCGAACCCGGTCCCACGACACGAGCCCGCTCGTCCAACCACACGCGCGAAGCCCCTCCACGACACAAGCCGGCCCGGCCTGACAGCGCGGGCCGGCCCTGCGACCCGGAGCCCCGCCCGCCCCAACGGCGCAAGCTGACCAACCCCCACGGTGCGAGCCCGGCCCAGCCCAGCAACGCGAGCCGACCCCTCCCAACAACGCGAGCCCGACCTACCCCACGACACCCGCCGGACCCGCCCAACAACGCGAGCCCGGCCCGCCCCAACGACACGAGCCGGCCCGCCCCAACAACGCGAGCCCCGCCCGCCCCAACAACGCGAGCCGGCCCGCCCTCACGGCACGGGCCAAGCCCATGCCGCCAAGGCGAGCCGGCCCTCTCCTAACGGTGCCGGGCCACTCGCCGGGCTACCCGGCGTGACCTGAACATCCCCGGAGCCGAAGTCGTCCGCCGCACCGTGCGTCGTGCGGTGCGGCGGGCCACGCGGCGTGATCCGAACATCTCTGCCTCCTCATGGCGTCGAGCCTGCTGTCTCCAGGTCGTGCAGTGCCTGGGCCTCTTCCGCGTTCACCAGGCCGAGCGCGACCAGGTCCAGGGGGCTGATAAAGCCGTCGGAGACGCGGTAGCCCTTGGCGCGGGCGACGGCGTCTCGTAGCGGCACGGCCCAGTGGTGCTCGATGAGCAGCAGGGCCGCCGCGCTGTCGTTGGGGATCTCGGCCAGCACGTCCCACGCGTCCGCGTCGCTGAACGGGTGGACGCCTCCCTTCTCCGCCGCCGACTCGGCTCCCCGGACCGCGCCTGCCAGCGCGCCCTCCTCCCCCGCGGCGCCGAGGCCGATCAGCGCGCCGATCTTGCTGCCCAGCTCGACCGCCTCTCCGGGCGTCAGGTTGCTCAGGTGTTCCACGGCGACGGCGCCCTGCGGGTCCTTGTGGACGGCGAGAGCGTCGATCACGCGGACGGTGTCCGTCTTGCGCAGCTTCTCCAGTTCGGCGACCACCTCACCGCGGAAGTCCGGGTGGGTGAAGCCGAGCACGATCAGTTGAATCGGCCCGATGGCCATACGACCCCTCCTTGTCTCGATCAGTCGTCCCATCGTCACGGCGCGCGGATCCCGGTCACCTCATCCGGCGCGGGTGGAACGCCAGGCGAGGGCGGTCACCAGCAGCTCGTAGACCACGAGCAGCACCACGATCGCCAGCAGGGCGGTCCAGGACGAGATGAGCAGCGCGAGCAGGACCGCCACGGCGACGCCGCCCACGCGCACGGCGTCGAGGTGGCGTGCGGTCCAGCTCGGGCCGTGCTCGGCGAGTGCCCGCCCGCCCGTCACGGCAGCGCGGCGGATCGCACGCCAGGCCGCGACGGTCCGGGCGCGCAGCCACGTCGGTCCTCGGCCGGGCCCGAGCAGGTACATCAGCAGGGCCAGCAGCGCGCCGGTCCAGATCATCTGCCAGCCGCGTGTGCGCAGCTGGCTGAAGACCGCCGTCACGACGTCCGCGGCGCCGTCGCGGTAAAGCCCTTCCGGCACGTTCTGGAGGATCTGCTGCCGGACCGCGCGCAGCGCCACCGTGATCGCCACTGCGGCCACGACCAGCCACAGGCCGAGCTGCAGCAGCGTGCGGCGGCGGCCTGGCGAGACGAGCAGTGCGACCCCGAGCAGCACAAGGGTGCCGAGCACGAACAGGACGAGACCTCGCTTGGCCGTCACCACGGCCTGCTGAGCCGCCCACAGCTGCCCGGAGTCGTAGACGGTGAACTGCGCGAAGTTCTCCGGCAGCGTGACGCCGAGCGAGTCCTGCACCCGGACGCGCAGATCCGCGGGGATCTCGCCGCTGCTGAGGTCCGGCAGCGAGAGCTGCTTGCCGAACAGGGTGGGCAGCTGCGCGCTGAGCGTCCGGAGCACCTCGTTGACCAACGGAAGCAGGTCGACCTCGACGCGGTCGGACTGGACGGCGACGACGTCGCTGTCTCCCTCGACGATGGCGAGTGCGCGGACGTGGGCACGGCGGTTGAGCTCGGTCCAGACGCGCTGGAACTGGTCGCTGCCCAGCACTTTCGCGGCCGTCGCGCGCACCGGGGCGTGCAGCTGGTTCGCCAGTGGGCCGGCGACGAACGCGGCCTGTTCGGGCAGCACGGCGCGCAGCCGCTGTTCGACGTCGACGGCCTCGAAGAGCTTGACCGTCGCGAAGTCCGCCACCGCCGCGGCGACCTCCGGGTCCTTGGGCAGGGGCGCGACCGTGGCGACCCATCGGTCGGTGTCGAGCGCGGTGCGCGCGCTCCAGATGCCCACGACGCTCATCACGAGCGCGAACGCCGTGACCGCGGTCAGGACGGCGGCACCGGTCCTGCGCAACGTCATCACCGTCGCCGCGCGCCGCTGCCGCCGGTCGAGCCGCGCCTGCAGCGCCTGCACCTCGGCCCGCAGGCGGGGCAGTTCGCCGAGGTCGTTCGTCATCCCGGTCATCGCGCCGCGCTCGCCGTCGTCCGCGGCAGGAAGAACGCCACCGCCATCCCGCCGAGCGCGATCAGCGCCAGCACGACCATTGCCAACGCGTACGCGCGTTCGGGTGTCCGGGTGATGCCGGCGACGAGGATGGTGCCCGCGATCGCGGCGCCGAGCGAGGACCCGAGGTTGGACACGCTGCGGGACAGGCCGGAGATCTCCCCCTGCAACGCGTCGGGGAAGCTCGACTGCACGACGTTCACCGAAGGGGTCAGCATGGCGCCGATGCCGAGCCCGATCAGGAAGAGGCCGGGCAGGAAGGTCCACACCTGCGGTGAGAGCGCGAGCAACGCCAGGAAGAGCGCGATGCCCGTGACGGTGACGGCGAAGCCGGTCAGCACGAGGCTGCGCTGGGCGTGCCGCCGCGCGAGGCGCTCGGCCGACAGCGACGCGAGCAGCACGCCCGCCGTCGCCGCTGTGAGGATCAGGCCCGTCTCGATCGCGTTGTAGCCGCGCACGACCTGCAGGTACGCCGAGACCACGAACGAGATGCCCATGAGCACGAGCCACTGCAGGTTCTGCGTGACCAGGCCGAGGTTCGAGGTGCGGCTGCGGAACAGCGCGGTCGACAGCAACGGTTCGACGCCCGCGCGTTCCTTGGCGCGCACCGAGTGGAAGAACCACACGAGCGTCAGGACCCCGGCGGCGAGGAGCCCCACCATCAGCCAGAGGTTGTTGTCCGCGGCGAGCACGCCCGACACGATCAGGACGAGTCCCGCCGACGACAGCACCGCGCCGCGGACGTCGAACGGGCGGGCAGGGTCCGGGGGCCGCGGATCCCGGACGTACTTGCGGCTCAGCACGAGGATCACCACGACCACCAGCGCCTGGAACAGGAAGGCCACCCTCCAGCTGAGCGCCGTCGTGATGAACCCGCCGATCAGCGGCCCGGTGGCGGCACCGATGCCCGCCATGCCGTTGATGGCGCCGAACGCGCGGGCCCGCGCGGTGACACCGGCGAACAGCATCGTCGCGAGGATGTAGACGGGCGGGATCAGCAGCGCCGTCCCGACTCCCTCGAGGATCGAGTTGCCCAGGATGAGAACGGGCAGGTTCGGCGAGAACGCGCTCAGCACGGCACCGACGCCGTAGACGGCGAGACCGGCGCTGAGACATCTCTTGCGGCCGTAGCGGTCGGTCAGCTTGCCGCCGGGGATCATCAGCGCCGCCATGACGAGCAGGAAGATCGTGATCGCGAGCTGGACGCCCTGGACGGTGGTGCCCAGGTCCTGACCTATGTCGTTGATCATCACGTTCATGTTGGAGCCGGCGAAGCTGCAGATGAACTGGGCGAGGGCAAGGGGGACGAGCACTCTGCGCAAGGCGTTGGAGTCCACCCACGCAGACTCCAGCGGCCGCGTCCGGGCCGCTTCACGCGCCGGGGATGAGGCACCGCGCCGGTACTCGCCCGCGCCGGGTGGTGCGGGGGCCACCACGGCGGTGTTGCGTCGCAAGTGGACCGGAGCCACCGGTTCCGTCACCGGGGAGGTGCGCGATGACCGGTCCAGTGGCCGCGAGGACCGCCAAGGGTCTCACCGCCCGCAAGGACGTGCCGCTCGAAGCGCACGGGCAGCCACCGCAGGACGGCGACCGGTTCGACCCGGTGAAGGTGCTGGCCGCGCAGGACGACGCGCGGGTGCCGGAGCTGGTGCCCATCCGGTACGGCCGGATGCTGGCCTCGCCGTTCGCGTTCTTCCGCGGCGCGGCGGCGGTGATGGCGGGCGACCTCGCCTCGACTCCGTGCTCCGGCCTGACCTGCCAGCTCAGCGGGGACGCGCACATCGGCAACTTCGGGGTCTTCGCCTCCCCGGAGCGGCGGCTCGTGTTCGACCTCAACGACTTCGACGAGACGCTGCCCGGTCCGTGGGAGTGGGACGTCAAGCGCCTCGCGGCCAGCCTGGCCGTCGCCGGACGCCAGAACGGGTTGGGGCGCAAGGCGAGGATGAACGTCGTGCGCGCCGCCGCCGGTCGGTACCGCACGGCGATGGCCCGCTTCGCGGAGCAGGGCGATCTCGCGGTGTGGTACACCCACGCCAGCGCGGAGGACGTGAAGAGCCTCCTCAAAGCGCACGCGGACAAGGCCAGGCAACAGCGTTTCGCGCGCGAGCAGGCGAAGGCACGTGCACGGGACAGCCTGCAGGCCTACCGCAAGCTGACCTCCGTCATCGGCGGGCGCCGCCGCATCAACGCCGACCCGCCTCTGCTCGTGCCGGTCGGTCACCTGATGCCCGACACGGAACGCGAGGACCTGGAGTTCCTCGTGCAGGACCTGCTCGCGGGCTACGCCGCCAGCCTGTCCCCCGACCGGCGCCACCTGCTGAGCGGGTTCCGGTTCGTCGACATGGCGCGCAAGGTCGTCGGCGTCGGCAGCGTCGGGACCCGGTGCTGGATCGTGCTGCTGCACGGACGCGACGAGGACGATCCGTTGCTGCTGCAGGTGAAGGAGGCGTCGCGGTCGGTCCTCGCGGACCACCTGCCCGGCCGGCCGCGCGCACGCCACGGCAGCGAGGGCGAGCGCGTCGTGACCGGGCAGCGGCTCATGCAGGCCGCCGGAGACATCTTCCTCGGCTGGGAGACCGCGGAGGGCATCGACGGGCTCACCCGGGACTTCTACGTCCGGCAGCTGCGCGACTGGAAGGGCTCTGCCTCGATCGAGACCATGGACGAGGCAGGCCTGCGGCTGTACGGCGCGCTGTGCGGGTGGACGCTGGCCCGAGCGCACGCGCGCACCGGTGACCGGATCGCGATGGCCGCGTACCTCTCCGACGGCAAGGCCTTCGACGTCGCGCTCGCCGAGTTCGCCGAGAGCTACGCGGACCGCAACGAACAGGACTACCGGCTCCTGGCCGAGGCGGCGCGGACCGGCCGCGTTCCCGTCCAGAGTGGACTGTGACGATTCCCCGAGGAGACCAAGAATGTGCCGATGGCTCGCGTACTCCGGCTCCCCCGTCCTGCTGGAGGAGCTCCTCTACGTCCCGGTGAACTCGCTCGTCACCCAGAGCAGGCACTCCCGGCTGGGGGTGGAGACCACCAACGGCGACGGCTTCGGCGTCGGCTGGTACGCGAACTCCCCGACACCGGGCCTGTTCCTCAGCACGGAACCCGCCTGGAACGACCGCAACCTGCGCGAGCTGGCGGCGCAGACCGTGGCCGGTGCCGTCTTCGCCCACGTCCGCGCGTCGACCGGCACGGCGGTCCAGCAGACCAACTGCCATCCCTTCCGGCACGGTCGCCGGCTGTGGATGCACAACGGGCTGATCGCCGCGTTCCCGGTGCTGCACCGGGAGCTCGCGCTGGCGGTGGATCCGTCGCTCTACGCCGACATCGAGGGATCGACCGACTCGGAGATCCTCTTCTTCCTCGCGCTCACCTTCGGCCTGAAGCAGGACCCGCCCGCCGCCGTCGCCCGCACCGTCGGCCTCGTCGAGACGATCGGCAGGAAGCACGGCGTGGCGCACCCGGTCCAGATGACGGTCGCCACGACCGACGGCGACACCCTCTGGGCCTTCCGCTACTCCAGCGAGGGCCGCTCGCGGAGCCTGTTCCACAGCACCGACATCACCACGTTGCGCCGGCAGTACCCGGACAACCCGACGCTGCACTCGCTGTCCCCCGACACCCGGCTCGTGGTGTCGGAACCGCTGGGCGACCTGCGCGGCGCCTGGCGGGAGGTGCCCGAGTCGACCTGTCTCGTCGCGCGCGGCGGCGTCGAGGAGCTCCGCCCGTTCCAGCCTCTCCACTGATCGCACCGGCTTCGCCCGCCACGGGTGATGCGGCGGGGACAGCCCGCCCGGAGGGTTGTGCCGCACGTCCCAGGACGAAGGAGAGGAACCACGATGATGGAACCCGCACCCGTGGTGGCCGGCGTCGACGGCTCGTCGTCAGCGCTCGCCGCGGTCATGTGGGCCGCCGACGAGTGCGCCCGGCGCGACGCCCCGCTGCGGCTGGTGCACGCGTTCTCGCTGCCCGCCGGAGGACACCTCCCGTCCGCCGGCACGGGTGACGACGTCCGGCGTGCGGGCGAGGCGTGCCTGACCGAGGCCACCGTGGCCGCCCGCGCCGCAGGGCCGGAGGTGGAGATCTCGGCGGAACCGCTCAGCGGTGGCGCGACGAGCCTGCTGATCGAGGAGTCCCGGCACGCGCGGCTGCTGGTGCTCGGGGCGCACGGCATGGGCAACGTCCGCGGCCTGCTGGTCGGGTCGACGGCGGCCGCACTCGCCTCGCACGGGCAGTGCCCGCTGGTGGTCGTGCGCGGTCTCGCGGCGATCGACGGCCCGATCGTGGTGGGCCACGACGGCTCCCCGACGAGCGAGGCCGCGCTGGCGTACGCCTTCGAAGCGGCGTCGCTGCGCGGCGCCCGGCTCACCGTCGTCCTGTGCCAGCCGGGTTTCACCGTGGAAAGCGCCTACCGCACGGCGCGGTTCGCCGCGGCCAGGGACGCGGCCGACGGAGACGACCGCGAGGTGGTCGCCCGGTGGCAGGCCCGGTACCCGGAGGTGCGGGTGGAGCGGGCCCTGCCGCAGGACCGTCCGGTGCGGGCGCTCATGAGGTACGGCGCCGAGGCGCAGCTCCTGGTGGTGGGCAGTCATGGGCGCGGCGGGTTCGACGGCATGTTGCTCGGCTCGACGAGCCAGGCACTCGTCTCGCACGCGCCGTGCCCGTTGGTGATCGTGACGTCGGAGAGCCGGCGCGGGCCCGTCCGGGTCTGCCGGGAACGCGTCACGGGGTGACCGGGTGAACCAGACCGGGCCCGCCCGTCCCGCCGGCCGCGAGCCACGTCGTGGTGCTCTTGTGAGCGTCGTCGATCAGCTCGCGGGACCGGCTGAAGTCCGCGGGTGAGACGGTCAGCGGGCACAACGGCGGCACCACGCGGAGGTCGACGGTGTCCCGGTAGCGTTCGACGTCCAGCGCGAGCCGGTGGTTCACCAGCAACGTCAACGCGTGCAGCGCCATCGCCAGGGCGCTGCGCGGTGGCCGTTCGAGGTCGCACGCGTAGCCGGTAGGCAGCACCCACACCCGGTCGGCGCCGAGCGCCACCGCGTGCGACACGGGGTTGTTGTTCACCGCGCCGCCGTCCATCAGGTACCTGCCCCCGAGCGAGACCGGCGGGAACACCGCCGGAATCGCGGTGCTCGCCATCAGCGCGTCCACCGCGTCGCCTTGGGAGAGCAGCACCTCCTCTCCGGACAACACGTCCGTCGCGCCGACGTGCGCGGGCACCGGCGTGTTCTCGAGCGTGGTGCCGGAGAGGTGGGCCCGCAGCAGGCGGCGCAGCGCCGTGCTGGGCACGAGGTGGTCGCTCAGCCCGAGCACACCGAGGAGGCCGCGCACCGGCCGGACCGGGAAGACGTCGTTGCGGGACAACGACGTCCACAGGTCCGTGAGGGCGCGAACCCCCTCGGGTCCCGGGTGGGTCGCGTACCAGACCCCGTTCACGGCACCGACCGAGGTGCCGACCACCAGGTCGGGCTCGATGCCCTCGTCCGCGAGCGCCGAGAGCATGCCCACCTCGACCGCGCCGAGACTGCCGCCGCCGGCCAACACGAACGCGGTCTTCACCGCCCCATTCTGCCGCCGGCCGCTCCGGCTCACGAGGGGCCAGTTCCCCGGACGTCGTCCGCGGCCGAACCACCCGCGCCGGGTGACCCGCCGGGCGGCTCCCGCCACCAGCCTGGTGATCACCTGGTGTGCCGAGCGAAAGGCGGAACGACGTGGGCGGTGCGGAAAAGGAGAGGCTGCGCGAGGCCGACGAGTGGCGGCGCTGGGGGCCGTATCTCGGGGAACGGCAGTGGGGCACGGTGCGGGAGGCGTCGAGCGGTGACGACGCGTGGACGTCGTTCACCCACGACCAGGCGCGCTACCGCGCCTACCGCTGGGGCGAGGACGGGCTCGCGGGCTTCTGCGACGACCGGCAGCGGGTGTGCCTGGCACTGGCGCTGTGGAACGGGGCCGACCCGATGCTCAAGGAACGGCTGTTCGGCCTGACCAACGGAGAGGGAAACCACGGCGAGGACGTCAAGGAGTGCTACTTCTACCTCGACGCCACGCCGACCTCGTCGTACCAGCGGATGCTCTACAAGTACCCGCAGCGGGCCTTCCCCTACGAGGACCTGGTCGCCACCAACGGGCAGCGCGGCCGTGACGAGCCGGAGTACGAGCTCCTCGACACCGGTGTCTTCGACGACAACCGCTACTTCGACGTGGTCGTGGAGTACGCCAAGGCGGCACCCGACGACGTCCTGATGCGGGTCACCGCGCACAACCGCGGGCCGGACGAGGCCACGCTGCACCTGTTGCCGACGCTGTGGTTCCGGCACACGTGGTCGTGGGCGGGCACCACCGAACCCTCCCTGCACACGCTGGGCACGAGCACGGTGCGGGCCTCGCACCCCGAGCTCGGGGTGTGGTGGTGGTACGTCGAGCAGCAGGTACCACTTCTGGTGACCGGGAACGAGACGGACGACGAACGCGTGTTCGCCGTTCCCAACGCCAGCCCGTACGTCAAGGACGGCGTCGAACGCGCGGTGCTGCGCGGAGACCTCGAAGCGCTCGCACCCGACGGGGTGGGGACGAAGGCCGCCGCTCACCACGTGCTCAGGATTCCCGCCGGGGGCAGCAGGACCGTCCGCGTGCGGTTCACGGCCACCGCCACGGACCACCCCTTCGCCGGGTTCGACGGGGTGATCTCGGCCCGTCGCGAGGAGGCCGACGACTTCTACGACGAGGTGCTGGGCGGCGACCCGGCGAGCGACGAGCGGCTCGTGTGCCGGCAGGCGCTGGCCGGGCTGCTGTGGTCGCGGCAGTACTACGGGCTCGACGTCGAACGCTGGCTCACCGAACGCGGCGCGGACCCGCTCGGGACGCCGACCGGTCTGTCCAATGAGGACTGGCGACATCTCGTGGCCGGGGACGTGGTCGTCATGCCGGACAAGTGGGAGTACCCGTGGTTCGCCGCGTGGGACCTCGCGTTCCACGCGGTGCCGCTCGCGGTGGTCGACCCCGCGGCCGCCAAACGGCAGGTGGAGGTGCTGCTCGGCCGTCGCTACCTGCACCCGGACGGGCAGATGCCGGCCTACGAGTGGAACTTCTCCGACGTCAACCCGCCGGTGCACGCCTGGGCGGCGTGGTTCGTCTACCAGTACGACCGCGACACCACCGGGATCGGTGACCGGGCGTTCCTCAAGCGCGTGTTCCCGCCTCTCCTGCGCAACTTCGGCTGGTGGCTCAACCGCAAGGACGCCGACGGCCGCAACCTGTTCCAGGGCGGTTTCCTCGGGCTGGACAACATCGGCGTGTTCGACCGCAACGCGCCGTTGCCGACCGGTGGGCGGATCGACCAGGCGGACGGTACGGCGTGGATGGCGCTGTTCTGCCAGAACCTCCTGCAGATCGCGCTCGAACTGGCCCGCGAGGACTCGTCCTACCTGGAGCACGCCGCGACGTTGCTGGAGAACCTCGCGTGGATCGCGGCGGCGACCAACCACGTCGGCACCGGGCTGTGGGACGAGGAGGACGGCTTCTTCCACGACGTGCTGCGGCGTCCGGACGGCACGTCCACACCGTTGCGCGTCCGGTCGGCCGTCGGGCTGATCCCGCTCGCCGCCGCGACCGTGGTGGGTGCCGAGCTGCGGCGGGACCACCCCGGGCTCGTCGGCGGGATGCGGGAGTTCCTGGACCGGCATCCGGCGGTGCGGGCCGCGCTGTGGGGCCACGGCGCGCAGACCGACGCCGACGGGCCGGTGCTGTTCGCGCTGTTCGACGAGAGCCGCCTGCGCCGCATCCTCTCCAGGGTGCTCGACGAACGCGAGTTCCTGGGGCCGCACGGGATCCGGTCGCTGTCGAAGTGGCACGCCGAGCACCCCTACGTGCTGGCGGTGGACGGCGCCGAGCACCGCGTCGGGTACCAGCCGGCCGAGTCGGACAGCGCCATGTTCGGCGGCAACTCCAACTGGCGCGGCCCGGTGTGGTTCCCGATCAACGCGATGGTCGTCCGCGCGCTGCTGCACCTGCACACCTACTACGGCGACGGGTTCACCGTCGAATGCCCGACCGGATCAGGGCAGCACCTCACCCTCGAAGAGGTGGCGCGCGAGATCGGCGACAGGCTGCTCTCGACGTTCCTGCTCGACCGGGACGGGCGCCGTCCGGTCCACGGTGGACAGACGCGGTACCGGGACGACCCGCACTGGCGGGACCTGCCGCTGTTCTACGAGTACTTCCACGGCGACAACGGAGCGGGCATCGGCGCGAGCCACCAGACCGGCTGGACGGCGCTCGTGGCGCTGCTCACCCGGCTGCCCGCGAGGGAGGGTGTGCGATGAGCGGATGGCCGGACAAGCCCGTCATCTACGAGGTCAACACAGCGGTGTGGCTGGGCGAGCTCTCCCGGGCCGCCGGACGGCCCGTCACGCTCGCCGACGTGCCCGCCGCGGCCTGGCAGGCCGTGACACCGGCCGGCGTCGACGCGGTGTGGCTCATGGGCGTCTGGGAGCGCAGCGTGACGGGGCTGGCGCTCGCCAACGCGCGGACCGGGTTGCGGGCCTCGTTCCACGCCGCGCTCCCGGACCTGCGGCCGCAGGACGTGAGCGGGTCGCCCTACTGCGTGCGGCGCTACGTCGTGGCCGAGGAGTTCGGCGGCGACGAGGCGCTCGCGAAGGCACGGGCGGAGCTCGCGTCGCGCGGGGTGCGGCTGGTGCTCGACCACGTGCCGAACCACGTGGCACCGGACCACCCGTGGGTGACCGGCCACCCGGAGCTCTTCGTCCGCGGCGAGGTGGACGACTACGCGGAGAACCCCGAGCACTGGCTCGCGATCGGCGAGCACATCTTCGCGCGCGGCAGGGACCCGTACTTCCCGCCGTGGCCGGACGTCGTGCAGCTCGACGCCTTCTCCCCCGCGCTGCGCAGCGCGACGGTGAAGACGCTCGCCGGCATCGCGGCCCGCTGCGACGGCATCCGGTGCGACATGGCGATGCTGATGACCAACGACGTCTTCGCGCGCACCTGGGGCCGCGAGGCGCCGGAGCGCGAGTTCTGGCCCGAGGTCATCGGCGCCCTGCGCGAGCGGCACGCGGACACCGTGCTCATCGCCGAGGCATACTGGGACATGGAGTGGACGTTGCAGCAGCAGGGTTTCGCCTTCTGCTACGACAAACGCCTCTACGACCGGCTCGTCTCGCGCGACGTGGAAGCGGTGCGCGCGCACCTGCGCGCGGATCCCGACTACCAGGCGGGACTGGTGCGGTTCCTGGAGAACCAGGACGAGCCGCGGCTCGCCGCCACGCTCCCACCGGACGCCGCCAAGGCGGCCGCCGTCGTCGTCGCCACGCTGCCGGGCGCGACGCTGTGGCACGAGGGCCAGTTCGAGGGCAGGACGGTCCGGCCGCCGGTGTTCCTCGCCCGCCGCCCGCACGAATATCCCGACCACGACCTCGCCGTCTGGTACCGGCACCTGCTCGCGGCGGTGCGCGACCACGGGCTCCGGCTCGGCGAGTGGTTCCTGCTCGACACCGAGGGCTGGCCGGACAACCAGTCGCACCGCTCGCTTCTCGCGTGGGAATGGGTCGAGGTCGGCGGGTGCCGGCACGTCGTCGTGGTCAACTTCTCCGACGCCCCCGCACAGGGCCGGGTCCCGCTCGACTGGGAGCCGCGGTGCTGGCGGTTCACCGACCTGCTCGGCGGCGAGGTCTTCGACCGCGACCTCACCGCCGAGGGGCTCTTCGTGTCACTGCCCGCGTGGGGTTTCCACGTGTTGTCGGCGATGTGACCGGGTCCGCGCGCGGAGCAGGGCGGCAGCCCAGCCCGCGCGCGGGTCCGCGTCGACCAGCAGCACCTTCACCAGCACGGTCAGCGGCACCGCCAGCAGCGCGCCCAGCGGTCCGAGCACCCACGCCCAGAACGCCAGCGACAGGAACGTCGTGGTCGTCGACAGCCCGGCGGCGTCGCCGGTGTAGCGGGGTTGCACCAGTGACTGCACCACGAAGTTCAGCAGCCCGTACACGGCCAGCACCGCGAGTGCCTGGCGCGGCCCCTGCTGCAGCAGCGCGAGCGCGGCGGGCGGCAGCACCCCGAGCAGGAACCCGACGTTGGGGACGTAGTTGGTGACGAAGGACAACACGCCCCACAGCAGGGCGAGCGGAACGCCGATCACCGTGAGCGCCACCGTGTCGAGCACCGCCACCACCGCACCGAACACCGTCGTCACCAGCAGGTAGCGCCGGGTGCGGCGGGCGAACTCCCGCAACGCCGCGGTCATGTGCGGCCGCTGCGCCGCGATCTCCGCCAGCCTGCTGTCGGTCCAGTGCACCTCGACGCCGAGGAAGAGCAGCAGCGCCAGCAGGAACACCAGGCTCGTGGTGAGCCCGGTGAGGTCGGTGAGCAGTCCCGCGAGCGAGGCGAGCACCTTGCCCCGGTCCAGTCCGGCGATCACGTGCTCCGCCTGCCGCACCAAGGGGTGGTCCGCGTACTCGGGCAACATGGCGGCGAGTCGCACGGCCGACACCACCACCGTCACCGCGATCACCGCCAGCACCGCGTACACGAGCACCACGACGGCCGTGGTCGCGAGCCACGACGGCGCGCCGCGGCCGCGCAGCCACCGGTGCGCGGGGCTGATCGCGATCACGATCAGCCCCGCCAGCACGGTGGGCGCCACCAGCCACGCGACCGCCTTCACACCGGCGACCACGACCACCGCCGACGCGGCGCCGACCAGAATCGTCAACGCACGGGGCATCAACGGTGTGACGACTCGAGCGTTGCCGCCGCCTCGTTGCCGTGCACCACGACGGCCCAGATCACCACCACGCACAGGGTGATGACGATCGTGGACCACAGCGGGTGCACGGAGACGAATGCCAGTTGTGCCACCGCGTTCACCACGGCGAGAACCACCGTGACCACCCTGGCCCACGCCGCTCCGGAGAGCAGAGCGGCACCTGCGAGCGCCACCAGCACGCCGAGCAGCAGGGTGATCCAGCCCCAGGTGGTGAGGTCGAAGACGATCACCTGCTCGCCGTTGGCGACGTAGTACTCGCCGCGGAACAACCCGACGAGTCCCTCGATGGCGTTGAACGCCCCCATGACGATCATCATGATGCCCGCGAACCAGATCCAGCCCAGCCAGCCTGTGTCCTGCATCGTGCCTCCGTTGTCTCGCGAAGCGTTGGTCGGGCCCACCGTGCCCCGGAGCCGGCGCGTGGATCTTCACCCGCCGCGTGTGAGTACCTGGGCACGTGTCCGCTCAAGCGGGTGAAGACCAGGGCCGTTCGCGAGCCGAGTCTCGTCACCATGACCACTCCCCCGTACGCGCCGATCGCCGACCACGGACTGATCGGCGACCTCCAGACCACCGCGCTGGTGTCCACCGACGGCACCGTGGACTGGTTCTGCTGCCCCCGCTTCGACTCGCCCTCGCTGTTCGCCTCGCTGCTGGACCGCAAGCGCGGCGGGTTCTGCCGCATCCGCCCCGCCGGGTTCACCGGCGGGGGCAAGCAGCTGTACTTCCCGGACACCGCGGTGCTGATCACCCGGTTCATGACCGAGGAGGGCACCGGTGAGGTCGTCGACTTCATGCCGCCGCTGCCGGACGAGGGCCCGTCCGAACGGCACCGGCTCGTGCGACTGGTGCGCTGCGTCCGCGGGCGGATCACGTTCGAGCTCGACGTCGCCCCGCGGTTCGACTACGGCCGCCGGGCACACCGCGCGCACCTCACCGACGACGGCGTGGTCTTCGCGTGCGGCCAGTTCGGCGTGGTGCTGCACGCCGTGCGCGAACCGGGAGACGCCCGGCTGGTGTCCGGGCAGATCACCGACACCGGTGACCTGCGCGCGACGATCAGCCTGGAGGAGGGCCAGACCCGCGGCATCGTGCTGGAGTCCGGTGTGGACGGTCCGCCGCGCGCGGTCCCCTCGGCCGAGGCGCAGGCGCTGTTCGAGAGCACCGTGCGGTTCTGGCACGACTGGCTCGCCCGCGGCACCTACCGGGGACGGTGGCGCGAGGCGGTCGACCGCTCGGCCATCACCCTGAAGCTGCTCACCTACGCGCCGACCGGGGCGATCGTCGCCGCCCCGACCGCGGGACTGCCCGAACAGCTCGGGGGTGAGCGCAACTGGGACTACCGCTACACCTGGATCAGGGACGCCTCGTTCGCCGTCGGCTCGTTGCTGCGGCTCGGTTTCACCGACGAGGCGGCGGCGTTCGGCGGCTGGCTCGCCGAACGGTTCGTGGAGGGTGAGCCGCTGCGGGTGATGTACGCGGTCGACGGGTCGGCCGACCTCACCGAACACGTGCTCGACCACTGGGAGGGCCATCGGGCGTCGTCGCCCGTGCGGGTGGGCAACGACGCGGCCGGGCAGCTGCAGCTCGACATCTACGGCGAGCTGCTGGACAGCGTGTACGCCGCCCACCTGCGCGGCGTGCGCATCGGGCACCGCGGCTGGCACGCGGTGGTCGAGCTGCTGGACTGGCTCGCGGAGAACTGGAACCAGCCGGAGGAGGGGATCTGGGAGACGCGGGCCGGGCGGGCGGACTTCACCTACGGGCGGGTGATGAGCTGGGTCGCGTTCGACCGGGCGATCCGCATCGCCGAGAGCGAGGGAAAACCCGCGCCGCTGGGGCGGTGGCGCTCCCAGCGCGACCGGATCTACGGCCAGGTGTGGGAGCAGGGCTGGGATCACCGCACCGGCGCGTTCGTGCAGCGGTACGGCTCGCAGGTCCTCGACGCGTCGTTGCTGCGGCTGGCGCAGGTGGGGTTCGTCGCGCCGCGCGACCCGGTCTGGCTGGACGCGCTCGACGCGATGGAGTCGCTGGTCAGCGACAGTCTCGTGCGGCGTTACGACACCGACGCGGCACCCGACGGGCTGCGCGGCTCCGAGGGCTCGTTCTCCTTGTGCACCTTCAACTACGTGACCGCGCTGACGTTGTCCGGTCAGGCCGGCAGGGCGCGGCTGGTGTTCGAGAAGATGCTGACCTACGGCAACCACGTCGGGCTCTACGCCGAGGAGATCGCGGTGACCGGGGAACAGCTGGGCAACTTCCCGCAGGCGTTCACCCACCTGGCCCTCATCGAGGCCGCGGTCACCCTCGACGAGCAGCTCACTCGCGACGGGTGAGGACGCGGCGGCCCGTGTCTTCCAGAGTGATCGGCATGGCGACTTTGACCGTGTGGAAGTTCGACACGACCGACGGGGCGCACAGCGCGCTGCAGGAGTTGACGAGGCTGCAGGACCAGCAGCTGATCGTCGTTCGCGACGCGGCCTACGTGTACTGGGAGCCGGACGCGAAACGGCCGAAGACCAAGGAGCTCGGCAAGCTCACCGGTGCGGGAGCGCTCGGTGGTGGCTTCTGGGGGCTGCTGTTCGGGCTGATCTTCTTCGTGCCCCTGCTGGGCGCGGCGATCGGAGCCGGTGTCGGCGCGCTGGCGGGATCGATGTCCCGCGCGGGCATCGACGACGACTTCATCGAGGAGGTCCGGTCCACCGTCACACCCGGCACGTCCGCGTTGTTCGTGATGTCCGATCACGCCGTCGTCGACCGGGTGGTGGACAGGTTCAAGCAGACCGGCGCCACCCTGCTGACCACCAACCTCACGACCGAACAGGAGGACCTGCTGCGGGAGACGTTCGCGTCCTGACCCGCACGACGAACTCGGCGGTGGTCGGACCGGCAGCGACTGTCGGGGTGCCGAGGCCGGCCTGACCCCCGCCTGCCGATGGACCGGCCGGGGCGCGGGAACCCCGCGGGCCGGGCGGGGGGTGCGGGCACCGCACCGGGTGGGGCCCCCGGGGCGGGGGGGGGGGGCCGCGCCCGCCCGCCCCCCCGCCCGCCGTGGCCCCGCCCGGCGCGCGCAACCCCCGCGCCCCGCCCGGTTCTTGCTGTCACCGCACCGGATCGGCCACCCGGACCTGCGCGGCCGCCTCTCCCAGCAGGGAGTGCACGACCCGCAGCACGTCCGCGACGTGGTCGCGGTGCTCGGTGATCACATGGGCCCGCCGGGTCGCCTCCCGCACCAGGCTCTCGGCCCGCCGGCGTGCGGTCTCCTCCATCAGCCGCACGTCCTCGCAGGTCTTCTTGCGCCGCAACGCCAGTGCCAGCTCGAAGTCCTCGGTGAGCTCGGCCCGCCTCCCCCTCCCGCAGGATCCGCGCCATCCGCGCACGGGTCCCCGCGAGCAGCTCCCGGTGCTCGGCGTGCGTGCGGCGGGCGGACTCCCACGCGTGGTCCTCGATCGCGGTGGCCCGGTCGGTGATCTCAGCCGCCTGGGCGAGCGTGCTCTCCACCAGGTGCCGCAGCCGTTCACCGACCGCGTACGGGGACAGCGGCACGGCGCACAGCCGATCGAGCCGCTCCCGCAGCTCGCGGTTGTCCTCCCGTTCGTGCTCCAGGTGCCGGGCGAGCGCCTCCGCCCTGGCCTCCGCCGCGTCGCGGTCCGTGGTGAGAGCCTCGATGTCGCGCTCCGCCTCGTGCACGTAGTGCCACACCTGGTCGCGCCGGAAGCCCAGCCACGCCACGTCGAACCCGGTGCGCAACGGCACCAGCTCCGCGGTCACGGCCGCACCAGGGTCAGCGGCACGCGGCACAGCGCGCCGATGCCGTCCTCGGGAGCCTGGCGGGTGCCCGCGCTGACCACGTGCACCCGCGTGCCGCTCAGCAACGCCGCGCGCACCGCCACGTCCGCGAGCAGCCCGCAGCGGTGGCGGGCCCCCGAGGACCGGGCGGGGGCCACGTCGGTCGGCGCGAGGCCGTACCACGCGGTCGCGGTGACGTCCTCCGGCTGGCCGACGAACAACTCGTCCACCCGGCCGTCCGCCAGGGCGCGGAGGGTGTCGTCCACTCCCTCCACCCCCAGCCGGCGGACCCTGCCGCGGTCGTGGAAGTCCTCCAGCACGCACGAGGTCCACGTGCGGGCCGCCGCGCGCACCTCGTCCTCGACCCGGCTCGGGCTCAGGTCGGTGCCGGCCCAGCGCACCGTGGTGTTGCGCCGCACGGGAGCCGGCAGCGATGCCCACAGCGCGGCCACCACCTCGTCCTCCCCCGCCACGACCAGCACCCTGACGTCCTCGCGAACCAGCGTCTCCGCCACCGCCGCGGCCGCGGACCGCACCCCTTCGCGCCAGTCCTCGGCGCGGTAGTGCAGCGACATCCGGCCTGCACCGGCCGTGCTCACCTCGGCGGCGTCACGTCCGACGGCGACGACCACGCACGGCGGCCGTTCCTGCACCCACGCGAGGAGCGGGAGCACGTGCGCCGGCGAGCTGAACCACGCCAGGTCCAGATGGCGCAGTCCCGGCGCGTGGAAGACGCGTGGAGGAACCTCGGAGCCTGCGAACGCCACGAGCGTTCCCGCAGACGGGTCAGCGGTGTGCGCCCGGTGCAGCGCGGCACCGATCGGACCGACCACCTCGTCGCCCGCTCCGTCACTGCGCAACTGGTCGGCGAGGCGGACCCAGCGGGAGCGCCACGGACGCGACGGACTCGATCCCATGTAGACGGACGCGACCGGCCGTGCGGGCCGGACGACGTCGATCAGATCCCGCAGCGCGGGTCGGCAGGTCTTGGGCACAGCAGTGACTCCTCTTCCCGTCGTGGACTCGCCACAGATTCCGGGGAGGCGGTGTTCCGCTTCTTCACCCGGCGCGGATGAACGCGCCGTGCGGCACCGGCTCGTTACCGCCCCGTGAGGGGGAGGTCCGGGGCGCGTGCCGCGAGCAGCGTCGGACCTCTAAGGAGGTGCGGACTCCCATGAGCCGTCAACCTGACCGTTCCCGGTCCCGTCGCATCGTGCTGGCCGTCGTGCTGTTCGCGTTCATCGTCTCCGCTCCCGACGACGAAGACCCGTGCGAGAAGTCGTCCTCGCTCGAGGTCACCGGTGTGCTCGCGGCCGCGGGACTGCTGCCCCGGCTGATCGGGACAGCGGGACGAGCACTCGTGTTGATCTCGCAACCGGGTAGGGCCGTCCGGCCCCCCTGCACGGCCAAGTGATGCGGTTCGATCACATGATCATTCACGGCAATTCCATCGGGGAGAGTCATCGTAATGTCCGACAGTTCGGAGTGCGAGCGACAAGCGCAGGACACCAGCCAGCCGAGGTTCCGGGTTCCGGTCTCGGCGGTTCCTCTCGTACCGCGGGACCGGCTTCTGTCCATAGTGGACGATCACATCGCGGCCGCGCCGGTCGTCCTCGTCACCGGGCCCGCTGGGTGCGGCAAGACCACGTTGCTCGCCGAGTGGGCGCGACGCCGCGCCCACCGGGTCGCGTGGTTGTCGCTGGACGAGCACGACAGCGTGCCCGCGCGGTTGCGCGTCGCCATGCGGGACGCGCTCGCCGGCATCCTGCCGGACCAGGGCCGTCTCGACTCGATCCCGTTGTCCGAGCCGGGTTTCTCCTCCGCGATCGTGGCCGCGTTCGATCAAGTGCCCGTGTCCGCGTGCCTGGTGCTGGACAACGTGCACGAGCTGCGCGACCCGGACGCTCTGGCCACCCTGGACCTGCTGACAAGGCAGCCACCGGACCGGCTGAGGCTGGTGCTGCTCAGCAGGTTCCCGCCACCGCTGCACCTGGCCCGGCTGCACCTGGAGGGGCGGCTGCGCGAGATGCTGCCCGGTGAGCTCGCGTTCGACCGCGCCGAGACCGAGGCGCTGCTCGCCGCCTACGACGTCGTCGTCCCACCGGAGGAGATCACCTCGCTGCTCAGCCGCACCGAGGGCTGGGCGGGCGGGCTGAAGTTCGCCGCGATGCGGATGAGCACGACGGGGTCGCGGCCGGCGGACCTGCTCATGTTCGCGGGCCAGGACGAGATCGTGAACCGGTACCTCACCGAAGAGGTGCTCGCGCCCCACGCACCGAGCACGCACGACCTGCTCGTCGCGAGCAGCGTCTGCGACACCGTGAACACGAGCCTCGCGAGCGCGCTGGCACCCCGGCACCCGAATCCCGGCGTCGCGCTCGACCAGCTCGACCGCGCCAACGCGTTCGTGAACAGACTCAGCCGCACGCCGGAGTGGTACCGCTGCCATCCGATGCTGCGGGCGCGGCTGCTCGCCGAGCTCCGCCGCACCCGTCCGGACGACGAGAGAACGCTCCACCGCTCCGCCGCCCACTGGCACCACGAGCACGACTTACCCGTGAAGGCCTTGCGGCACGCGATCGCGGCCGGCGAGGACCAGCTCACCGCGGGGATCATCGAGAACTCGATGCTGCGCGAGACCCTCCACGCCGGCAGCCTGAACGTGCACGCCGTGCTGGGCGCGGTGCCCGGCCACGTGCTGGCCCGGCCCGCGGTCGGGGTGGTCGCCGCGCTCGTCGCGCTCGACGCGGGTGACGTCGCCGCCGCCGACAGGGTTCTCGCCGGGATCGGCGGCACGTCACCCGCGCTGCGGCCGGAACGCGTGCGGGTGCTGCACAGCACCGCGCTGTTGCGGCGCAGCCGGTCCGACGCGCACGTCGGCGAGGCGCTCAAGATCATGGCCAGGACACCCGCGGGGCTCAGCGGCGTACCGGACGCGGACGTCGCCGCCCTGCTCGACCGCGGCGTCGCGGCGTTGTCGCGCGGCGAGCACCACGACGCGGAGACCGACCTGGTCCGCGCGGTGGCGCTCGCCAGGAAGGAGGGGTTCGACCACGCGGAACTGGACTGCCGGGTGCACCTCGCGGCCCTGGCGAGCGCGATGGGCGACATCGCGGAGGGAGCGCGGCAGGCGCGGGCGGCGGTCGAGTTCGCCGAACGGAAGGGATGGCAGACGCACTTCTCCTGCGCACTGGCCTACTCACTGCTGGGGGTGCACGCCTACCTGCGCATGGAGGACGCGCGCGCGACCGACCTGGCCACCCGCGCGGCGGCGGCGCTGGGTGACAGGCCCGACCTCGTGGTCGGGATCGCGGTCCGCACGCTGGAGGCGGCGGTGTCGTTCACCACGACCGGCGATCCGCGCGCCGTCACGGGCCGGCTCCGCCGGCAGTGGCAGGACGCCGCCGGACGCGAGGTGACGCCACCGGTGGTCGCGCACGTGGCACCGGCGCTGCAACGCATCGCGCTGCGCAACGGCGACGAGCAGTGGGCCGCGGCGATGCCCGGCCAGGTCGAGGCGATGTTCGGCCCGTGCGGAGAGCAGGCGGTGCTCCAGGCGGTGCTGCACTCCCACCACTCCCGCGTCAACCAGGCCCGCAAGCTGGTCGAGCCCCTGCTGTCCGGCGAGCTGACCTCGGTCGCCGCGCCCACCGTCGTGGACGCCTGGCTGCTGGAAGCCGTGCTGGTGGAGCGTTCCGGCGACCAGCGCCGCTCACACGAGGCACTCACCAGGGCGCTGGCGGCCGCGGAGCCCGTCGGCACGATCCGGCCGTTCGTCCACGCGGGCAAGCCCGTCCGCGAGCTCCTCGCCCGCGGTGCGGGCCGGTTCGGCAGGCTCGACCGGTTCGCCACGACGGCGATGACGGCTCTGCCCGCACCGGCGGCGACCTCGACGACCGTGCTCACGACCCGCGAGCGCGACCTGCTGGTCGAACTGCCGTCCATGCGCACCACCGAGGAGATAGCGAACTCGCTGTTCGTCTCCGTCAACACGGTGAAGACGCACCTGCGCGGCATCTACCGCAAGCTCGGCGTGAACCAGCGGCGCGACGCCGTCCTGGCCGCCCGGCGGCTCGGCCTGATCTGATCTCATTGGCCCCTTGGACCGCGGTCCCTGCACTCGCCACACTTGAACCGCACGGTCGCGCCACACCGCGGCCCCGCCCCGAGCCACCGACGCGATCGCGTCCGGCTCTGTCATCGAACGCTCCAGCAGGCACCCCCGGCGGTGCTCAGTTCGGCCTGCGCACGGTCGGGCGCAGGGCCCGGTCGTGAGTGGTTTCCGTTCCCGATGTCGCCCTTCGGTTCAGCGGAGGCCACTCATGGCCGGCCCGCGCCTTTGAGACCGAGCGGCGGAACGAGGCCTCCGAGAGCCAACGGCCGCTGGGGCGCAACCACAGTGTCTACTCGCACGCCGCCAACACGAGGCAGAGCAGGCCGCCGTCGTCGTCGGTGATCTCGTAGCCGGTGAGGTACTCCGCGTCGTGCACGGGGAAGACGAACGCGTTGGCGCCGGTCTCCCCGTCCAGCACCACGTTCGTCCAGTTGTCCCGCCGGTGCCGCGGGCCCCTGGCCCGGATCTCCGCCGGCGCGTCGCGGACGAAGGCGGGGGTGCCGTCCTCGTCGTGCGGGAGCGACGCGCGCATCGCCTCTTCGCCCCACAGCACGGCGTAGTCCTCGATCAGGTGGACGTCGTGGTAGCCGGGGACGTCCCAGTTCGCCGCGGCGATCCAGGAGGGCTCGGCCAGCGGGATCACGACCAGGGTGACGGTGCCCCAGGGCGCGCCGGGGTCCTCGCCGTCCGGGACGTGCGCGACGGAGCCCACGTGCACGGGGTGGCTGCCCGCCGGCAGGTCGTGGCTGAACCCGCCCTCGGTGAGCCAAGGGGTCTCCCAGGTGATCGGGCCGTTCAGCACGACCAGGTCACCGGCGTGGTCGAACCAGGTGGGCCTGGTCGCGACCGAGCGGGCGGGCGGGGCGGGCGCGTACCTGTCGGTCAAGCGCCACAGCAGTTCTTCCGTTTCCACGCGGTGGTGTCCCTTCCACGGCTTCGGCGCCGTCGTGATGACCTTCGACGCGGCCACGCGCTCTCGATCATCCCAGGCTCGCCCCGGCCGGGTGCCGCGCCGTTGACACCGACTGGCTAATAGGCTTAGCTTGTAGCTAATGACGTTAGCTTTGCTTCGGAGGACGGCATGACCGAGTACTTGACCATCGACGGCGGCACCATCGCCTACGACGTGACCGGGCAGGGGCCCCTCGTCGTGCTGGCGCACGGCATCGGTGACAGCCGCCACTCCTACCGCTTCCTCGCCCCCGCATTGGCCGCGCAGGGGTACCGGGTCGCGAACGTCGACCTCCGCGGTTGCGGTGACTCGAGCCTGGACTGGAACGGCTACAGCCGCACCGACATCGCGGGCGACCTGGTCGCCGTCGTCCGCCACCTCGGCGGCCCCGCGGTGATCATCGGCCAGTCGATCAGCGGCGGTGCCGCGACCATCGCGGCCGCCACCGCGCCCGACGTGGTCACCGGCGTCGTCGAGCTCGCGCCGTTCACGCGCGTGCAGTCCTTCGACCTCGCGGGCCTGTTGCGCGTCAAGCAGTTCCGTGCGGGCTTCACGCAGCTCGCGAAGATGATGGTCACCGGAAGCGTCGAGAGCTGGAAGCGCTACCTCGACCTGGCGACGCCGGCCAAGCCCGCCGACTGGGACGCCGAGCTCGCCCGCGTCGACTCCAAGATGCGCGAGCCCGGCAGGATGAAGGTCCTGCAGGCCATGGGGAAGAGCAGCCCGGCCGACGCCGGCGCGCAACTGGCCAACGTCACCTGCCCGGTCCTGGTCGTCATGGGCACCGCCGATCCCGACTGGGCCGACCCGCGCGCCGAAGGCGAGAAGGTCGTCGCCGACCTGCCTCGCGGCCTCGGCGAACTGGCGGTCATCGAGGGAGCCGGGCACTACCCGCACGTGCAGACTCCCGACGAGGTCCTCGCGCTCGCCCTGCCGTTCCTGGCCAAGACCCTCACGCGCGCATGAGCATCGTTGCGGCGGCGGGTCGTCCACGCGATGGACACCCGCGGTCAGGGTTGGTGATCTCCGCAGGGATCCCGCGCACAGCGACCAGTGGGGCTGCCTGGTGGCCGGCGACGACCCCGAGGTCGGCGGCGACCTGACCCTGGAGCAGTTCGCGACCGTGCCGTGGGCGGTCCAGTGCTGTCGTTCCACCTGCTGCCCATGCTCGTCGCCGGCACCGGACGCGTCACAGCAGGTCAGGCTGCGAACGGCGCGGGCTGGTCGCTCACCAGCGCGCGGAACCCGAGGAACGAGCGGTCACCCAGACCGCCTGAAACGTGAGACAGTGGACGTACACGCCCGCCCCCGCGGTCAGCACCCGGCGGCGCGCTTTCACCCCGGAGCGGACGCCGCCTCATCCAGGCGCGTTTCACCGCTCCCGGTCAGCTCGCCACCACTCCACGCCCACGACCGGGTACAGGAACAACCCCACGAGGGAGATCTCCCATCACCGCTTTCGCGCTCGCACCGATCCTGGCCCCCCGCACGCTCACCGACATCTACGGCCCCGACATCGCTCTGTGCGCGCGCCCCGCCCAGGAACCGGCCGTGCCGTCGAGCAGGCACCGCAACACCCGCGACGTCCTGTCCGCCCGCCCCCTGGCCGTCGCCGCCGACACCCCCGTCATCTGCAGCGCGGGTGGCACCGAACCCAACCTGCTCGCCGCCCTGCGCGACGGCGGCCTGCCCGTCGGCACCGACCCGCGCGAGTTCCGCACCGAGGCCGAGTTCGCCGCCCGCGTGACCGAAGCGCTCAGCGACGGCCTGCTCATGTCCATGGAATATCCACAGCCCACCAGCCTGTACCCGGACGAGCGCTCCGTGAAGAGCGCCGAACTCGTCGGCTACCTCAACAACAAGGCGAGCATCAGCACCTTCGTCGACCCGCGCTTCCAGGCCCGCCGCCAGATCGTCACCACCGGCGACCTCGCCGACGCCACCCCGGCCGAGAAGTCCTGGGTCCTCAAGGCCGCCACCAACGCGGCCCACGGCGCCAGCCTCGACGTCTACCTGCACCGAGCCGGCGACCAGGTGGACCTGCCCGCGTTCACCGACATCCTCAGCGAGGTGGTCGTCGAGGAGTACCTGGACATCCACCGCAACTGGGGCGTCCAGCTCTACGTCGCCGCCGACGGCCGGGCCCGCCTGCTCGCCGTGACCGACCAGCGCATCGACGCCGACGGCGTCTACACCGGCGGCCGCTTCGGGCTGGTCGTCCCGCTGCCCGCCGACCTGCTCACCGAGTGCCTGGCGATCGCCCAGCGCGCCGCCGACGTCGGCTACCGCGGCATGTGCAGCCTCGACTGCGCCCAGACCTGGGACGGCAGGCTCGTCATGCTCGACCTGAACTTCCGCATCACCGGCGGCTCCATCCCGCTGCTGGCGCTGCACAGCGTCCGCCCCGACGCCCTGGACCGGCCGTCGGAGTCCACGAAGATCACCACCTCCGCACCCGTCGCCGCGCTGCTGGCCGCGCTGAGGCCCGCACTGCTGCGCGGAGGGCTCCTCGTCACCGGCGGCCACGACACCCGCCGCACCGACAACCCGATCAACCAGACCACGCTGCACCTGCTCGTCTTCGGCGACGACCCGGACGACGTCACCACCCGGCGTGCGGCGCTGGAACGCATGTACGACCACTGACCGTCAGGGAAGCGTGCCGTTGCGGCGCAGCAAGTCTCGCGCGTGCTCGATGGCCTCGGGGGTGCTCGCGAACGTGCGCACCCCGTGGGTCTCCAGCTGGCGGCGGTGTTCCTCGCGCACGCCGGAGAGCAGCACGGTGACGCCCCTGTGCTCCAGCCTCTCGACGGCGTCGCGCAGGACCAGCACCCCGGTGCCGTCCATCGTGGACACGCGGGACATGCGCAGGATCACCACGGAGACCGCCGCGATCTCGGTGAGCTCCAGCAGGAAGCGGTGTGCCGCGGCGAAGAACAGCGGTCCGTCGAGGCGGTAGGCGACGATGTGCTGGGCGAGCAGCTCGTGCTCCTCCAGGGTGTGGTCGCCCGGCTCCAGCGGTTCCTCGTCGATCCGCGCGGACCTGGCGACGGCGCGCAGTGCCAGCGCTCCCGCCACGACGAGGCCGACGATCACGGCCGTGACGAGGTCGAGTGCCAGCGTGGCGACCGCGGTGAGGGTGAGCACCACCGCGTCGGAACGGTTCGCGCGCATCAGGACGCGGACCGAGCCGACCTCGACCATCCGCACCGCGGTGGCGAGGAGGACTCCGGCCAGCACGGCCAGCGGGACGCGCCCGACCACCGGGGCCGCGGCCAGCATGATGACGGCGAGCGTCACGGCGTGCACCAGGGCCGCCAGCCGCGAGGTCGCACCGGATCGGACGTTGACCGCCGTCCTCGCGATCGCCGCGGTCGCGGGCACGCCGCCGAACAGGGGCGTGATGACGTTCGCGATGCCCTGGCCGAAGAGCTCCCGGTCCGGGTCGTGCCGCTGGTTCACGCTCATGCCGTCGGCGACCGTCGCGGACAGCAGGCTCTCCAGGGCGGCGAGGGCGGCCACGGCCACGGCGGGCGGCAGCAGCGACCACAGCGCGTCCAGGTCCAGGAAGGACAGTGACGGCGCGGGCAGCAGCGCGGGCAACGCGCCGATCCGGGGCACGGGAAGGGACCAGATCTCCGCTACCGCCGTGCCCGCGGCGACGGCCAGCAGCGAGAACGGGATCGCCGGTTTCCAGCGCGCGCCGGCGAGCATGACCACGACGACTCCGCCCGCGAGGGCGACGGCGGGCAGGGCGGGCCCGGACCCGAACGCGCGGACGGCGTTCACCACGACGTTGTGCCCGTCCGGAGTGGGCACGCCGAGTGCCGCGGGGATCTGTTGCAGCGCGATGACCGCGGCGATCCCGAGGGTGAAGCCCTCGACCACCGGAGCGGGCACGTACCGCATGTAGCGCCCGGCCCTGGCCACCGCCAGCGCGAGGAGCAGCACGCCCGCGAGCAGGCCGACGGTCAGCACGCCGCCCGGCCCGAACGCCGCGACGATCGGCACCAGCACCACGGTCATCGCGCCGGTGGGCCCGGACACCTGCAGGCTGGAGCCGCCGAAGACCGCGGCCAGGGTGCCGGCCACGATCGCGGTCGCCAGTCCCGCGGCGGCACCGAGGCCCGACGCCACCCCGAATCCCAGTGCCAGCGGCAGCGCCACGACCGCGACGGTGAGGCCCGCGACGACGTCCCTCGGCGTCGCGGCCGACCAGTCCGCCTTCGCCGGCAGGAACGCTCTCACGCGGAGTCCTCGCGCAGCTGCGCGAGCAACTCGTTCTGCCCGACCAGCAACTCGGTGAGGATCCTCCTCGCCGCCTTCATCAGATCGGCCACGTCCGCGCCCGCCAGCGCGTACACCACGGTCGACCCCTCACGGGTCGCCGTCACGATGCCGGACCTGCGCAGCACGGCCAGCTGCGCGGAGAGGTTGGAAGCCTCGACCTCGATCTCGGCCAGCAGGTCGCGCACCGCCTTCGGGCCGTCCTGCAACAGCTCCAGCACCCGGATGCGCACGGGGTGGCCGAGCATCCGGAAGAACTCGGCCTTCGCCTGGTACAGCGGAACCGGCACCGCTCAGTCCTCTCCGGGCGCGTCGACCGACACCCCGTGCTCCGCCGCCAGGCGCCGCAGGTTGGCGAGGTCGGCGCCGTGCACCTCGGCGCCGTACTCGTCCTGCTCCTCCAACGCCTGCCGCACTGCCTGTTCCGCCTGCCCCACGCGGATGAGCAAGCTGTCCTCGAACTCGTTCACGGGACCACGACCTGTCGAATTGAAGAATTCTTCAATTCGACAGTCTACAACTACCGCCGACCCTGATGCGACGTCTGCCACCGGCGCGGCGATCGGTTCGCCCGAACGGCGGTTGTCGTTGCGGCACCGGCGTTCGCGCCAGATCCCAAGGGTCCGGTCAACGGAGTCGGAAGTCCCTGTTGCCGCGAAACACCTTTGAGGACGCTGGAGAGCGGCGGCGGCGCACGGCGCAGATTGTCACGATCGACCCACCGCGCCGCCGCTCTTCCCGTGCCGTTCCCCCTTCAGGGGACCACAGACGGATCTTCGTGTTTACCTCCGCCCGCAGACGGGTATCAAAGTCGCCACAAGTACTGCCGTGCAAAGGAGTTGGAGTCACACCTGTGTGGTGACAGGAGGAACCAGCAGTCATGTGGTCCGTGGACGGGAAAGACGCGGAGATTCTCGACGCCGCGCAGGCAGGCAGCATCCACATCGCGCGCGGCATCGCCGGTTCGGGCGGATCGCTGCTGGACATCGCGGCGGTGTTCGAACGGGCGCCCGTCGGTTTCGCCGTGGTGGACGGGCAGATGCGGTTCCTCTACGTCAACCCGGCGTTCCTGTCGGTGCACGGTGGACCGGTGACCGGCGACCACGTCGGGAACTTGATGCACGAAGTGGTTCCGGCCGACTTCACGGCCACCGTGGACCCTCTCGTCGCCGAGGTGCTGACCACCGGCGTCGTGCACCGCGACATCGAGACGCGCGTCGAGGCGGGCAGCGCCATCAAGCAGCTGCTGCTCAACCTGTTCCCGTTGTGCGACAGCGACGACAACGTGATCGCGGCCGTGATCGCGGTGCAGGACGTCACCCGCTCCCACGAGGTCGCCGAGCTCGAAGGGCTGCGCCTGCACGCGGAGTGGACCGACCGGCTGGACCGGGCACACCGCGCCGGCGGCACCGGTTCCTGGGAGGTCGACTTGCGCAACGGCAGGGTCGCGTGGTCGGCCAACCTCTGCCGCATCGCCGGTGTCAACCAGTCCCCGAACAGTCTCGAGGACGTTCTCGCGCTCGTGCACCCGGACGACGTCGACGTGGCCCGGGCGTCCTTCACCGGCCTCACCGCGCACACCTCGACACCGGACGTCGAGTACCGGCTGTGCACGCCCGACGGACGGGTCGTCGTGCTCTCGTCGATCGCGGAGCCCGTCACGGACACCACCGGCACGATCGTGTCGCTGCGCGGCATGTGCGTGGACCGCACCCTCCGAAGAACCGCGGAGGCCGACACGCGCGCGGCCGTGGTCCGCGCGGACCGGATGACGGCAGAACTGGAGGACGAGCGGCAGATCGTGCTGCAGCTGCAACGAGCCCTGCTTCCCCCCAGCATCCCCGTGGTCGAGGGCACCGACCTGGCCGCGACCTACCTGCCCGCCAACAGCTCGGCCGGGGTGGGCGGTGACTTCTTCGACGCGTTCCCCCTGCCCGACGGCAGGCTCGCGATCGCGGTCGGCGACGTGATCGGCCACGACGTCGAGGCCGCCGTCACGATGGGCAGGGTCCGCAGCGCCATTCGCGCGTACGCGATGCAGAACCCGCTCCCCGACCGCGTGCTGAGCGAGCTGAACCGGCTCGTCTGCGCCTCCGGCGACATGACGATGACCACCGTGTTCTACGGCGTCTACACCCCGCGGGACGGCGGCCTCTGCTACGCCAACGCCGGACACCCCCACCCGCTGGTCGTCCGGGACGGCGTCGCCACGCCGATGGCACACCGCCACGGGCTGATCACGGGCGCGGTGAAGCACGCCGGCTACCTCCAGTTCGAGACGTCGCTGCGACCGGGTGACGCGCTGGTCGTCTACACGGACGGCCTGGTGGAACATCGCGGCGAGGACATCGACTCCGGAACTCAGGCGCTCTGCGCCGCCATCACGGCGCCACACCTGCCGCAACGCCTGGACGACCTCGTGCCGGCGGTGATCAAGGCGGTCGCGCCCGAGCAGGGCCGCGACGACATCTGCGTGCTCGCGCTGCGCCGCGGGCCGGTCCGGCCGGAGTGACTGCTAGCCTCCACGTCACTTTTTCCCCGACCTGGCGGGACTGGACATGTTCGACGCTGACGACCTGCCCGCCTTCGAGCCGCCGGAGTTCGACGACCAGGACGAGAGCGACGGGGACGACACCGAACGGCCTCCGTTGCGTGGCAGCACGACACCACCCGCCGGTCTGCACGACGTGGACTGGGCGTCCCTGGACGACGCGTACGGCACGGCCGACGAGACGCCGTTGTTCATCGAGGCACTCACGAGCGATGACGCCGGTGACCGGAACTTCGGTGTGTACGGCCTGTATTCGGCCACCACGCACCAGGGTTCGGTCTACTCGGCGTCCGAGGCCGCGATCCCGTTCCTGGCCGAACTGGTCCGGCACGACAACGCGCCCGCACTGGTGTTCCTGGCCAGGATCGCCGTCGGCGAGACGCATTTCGTGACACGGCCGGACGACGTGGGCAAGGCCACGAGCGAGTACGCGGACGTGGTCGCGGAGTTCGCCGGCGACATCGAGGCGATGTGGGCCCGCACCGGCGACGACGAGGCGTTGCGGCTGCTGGTGCTGCTGGGCCGGGAGCCGAAGGAGCTGCCCGCCCTCACACCGGACGCGACCGCGGGCCTGTGCCTGGCCCACGCCTTCCTCGCCGCGCGGGACAACGGCGTCACCCCGGGCGCCGCGCAGCGCGCCGCCGCGAGGACGGACCACGTTGCGGCGGCACGGGATCTGATGGCGACCAGCCCGTCGCTGCACGTGCGGGGTGCGGCCGCGGCGTGCGTGGTCTACTCCGGATTCGCCGACGAGGACGCGCTGGCGCTGCTCCACCACCTCGCGCAGGGCGAGTACCCGGTGCACGACGCGTGGACGACGGACCTCGCGGAACTCGCCGCCTCGGCGTGGACGTTCGGCACCGACGACGAAGGGCTTCTGACGGCTCCCGGGAGCGGCCGCCCGAACCTGCACTCGCGGCTGCTCGAACGGATGGCGCGGCAGTTCCGCCCCAGCGGCGAGGTCTACCGCCCGCTGGCACCTCAGGAGCTGACGGCCGCCCAGCGCACGACCCTGGAGACCGCGCTGCGCAGCTCGCCGGAGACGATCACCGGTGCGGACGTGGGCTACCTGTGGATCGACGTGCCGGGAACGGTGGCCGCGGCGCGGCGGTTGCTCGGCACCGCGACCGGCGAACTGAGCCGGCGCACGTCGCGGGGTCTGCTCTGGTTCGTGCTGGAGGACGGCCTGCTCGCCCGGGACGACCGGGAGTCCGCACTCGCCGCCCTGGCCGAGGTGGACGCGTGGGCCGCGCTCGGCGAGGTGTTCGAGGCCCGGCAACCCGGCGGGACCGCCGAGTCGATCAGTCTGACCGCACGCCACTTCCACGGCGACGACCGCGAGACCGCCGTGACACTCGCACTGTGCTCGACCTTCGCCGACGCGCTCGCCGGCTACCGCCCGCAGGCGGAGGCGTTCCTCGACGAGTGGCTGCCGAGGGTGTCCGAAGTGGACGGTTACGACCTGGCGTTCGCGGTTCCGGCCCAGCGCGTCGGCACGGCGCTGGCGGCGCTGGCCCGCTCGGGCGGGCTGCCGGCGCGCTTCCACCAGATGGTCAAGCCGTACCACCGCTACCCGGAGTACTCCAAGGTGCCGCTGCCGCTGCTGCGCGAGCTGGCGGAGGTGCTGCCGGACGACGCCCGCGCCGCACGTCTCGCCGAATGGCGGGAAGCGGAGTGAGGGCCCGATTCGAGTTGCCTATGGGTCCGAATGCCGTGGAACCTCCCCTCGGGGTCAGGCGTCATGACCGCCATGGGAGAGAAGTTCCACGTCGAGCCGGATGAGCTGCGCGGATGCAGCGGGCTGCTCGAACGTCAGGCAGAGCACTTCCTGACGATCCGGGAGCACGCGATCCTCAAGGGTGGGGACACGTCCGGGTTCACCGGGCTGTTGTCGCTGCTCGACCCCGTGGTGACCGGGGTCGCGCAGCTCTACGGCGAGACGCTTGACGCCGCCGGCAAGAAGATGGCCATGGACGCCGTGGCGCTGGTGAAGTCGGCCGACGCCTACGAGAAGGCGGACGAGATCGGTGTCTGCCTGATCGACACGGCGGGCGGCCGGATGGAGCCCCCGTCGTGGCTGGAGCGCTTCCTGGGGGTGGGCGAATGACCGGCGGGGTCTGCAACGGGTACCAGGACGTCGAGGACCCGGCTGTCGCGCTGCGCGCCGCGCCCGACGACCGGCCCGGCCGGCAGACCGTCAAGGAGCTGATCGAGGCGGCCGGGTGGAAGATCCAGGGCGTCAACTGGATCTACCAGCAGGTCACCGGCGACGACCTGGTGCGAGACCTGGTCATGCCGCTGGCGGGCGACTTCGAGAAGATCGACGCGAACGCCGCCGCGTGGGACCGGATCGCCAAGTCGCTGGACAACGTGCGGCACAACGTGAACAACGGCGTCGAGGAGCTCTCGCCGCACTGGGACGGCGGCGCCGCGCAGAGCTTCGAGAACCGCATGCGCCGCACGTGGACGACGGCGATCGAGTGGGACTCGCAGGTCGCGAAGTTCATCGGCGACCGGTTCAAGAACATGGCGAGCTCCTGCCGGACGGCCGCGAAGCTCGCGCTGACCCTGCTCGACAAGATCTGCGACAAGCTGATGAAGGCCGCGATGACCGCGTGGATCCCGCTCGTCGGCTGGGGCCGTGCCGTGTGGATGGTCTACGACGTGGTCAACATCGTCGACCAGGTGCGCAAGCTCATCCAGTCCATGCAGACGCTCATCGAGGGCGTCCAGGGCATGATCAACGGCATCAAGCTGATGGGCACCGCGCTCGCCAGGATCCCGGACGTGAGGGACGTCAACGACTTCTTCGACGTGGTCGACACGTGGCAGGACGGCGCGGAGAAGTTCGGCGACGGCACGGCCGCCGTGGGCAGCGGCGCCTGGGGCATGGCCAAGGGCGGGTACAAGGCGCGCGGCAAGTACAACGACGCGCTGAAGGAAGAGCGCTGGGCGGAGAGCGGTTCCTCGAGCTCGGGCGGTGGGGAATGACGTTCCCGTACGACAACGCCCGCAAGCAGTTGCAGGCGTGGCAACAGGATCTCGACGCCAGGGGTGCGCGGCTGGAGAAGGTCGCTCTCGAAGCGTCCAAGGTGCAGACCCGCGGTGCCGATCTGTCCCCCGCGGACATCGCCGCGATCGAGAAGTTCGCACGGTCCAAGGACGCGCCGAACGCGCTGAAGGACCTGCAGCGCAAGGTCGACTCGGGCGAGCTGTCCTGGCGGGACATCGCGTCCGGCAGGGCCGTCGGCGATCCCGACGTGCAGCGTGCGATGCAGACCAGCATGCCGGCGCTGAAGCGGGCGTACACGGCGATCAAGGAGGGCCAGAACCTCGACGAGATCGTCGCGGCGGGTCAGCAGCGCGCCAGGCCGTCGCGCGGCGACTACGACGACGACATGCCGAGCGACTTCACCGAGGACGCTTTCTAGGCCGTCCACGTTCACGTGCGCCAGCCCGCCGGGACGGGATGGCGCACGTGCGAACGTCCGCGAGCGTCAGATCTGGTTCTCGCCGCCGTCGACGTACAGGTTGGCGCCGAGCATGAAGCTGCTGTCCGGGGAGGCGAGGAAGGCCACCGCGGCGGCCACCTCGTCGACGTGGCCCATCCGCCCGATGGCGATCCGGGCGGCCTCCCCCGACTTGAAGGCGGTGACGTTCTCCTCGCCCACGAGCTCGGTGATCCCGGAGGTGTCGATCGGCCCCGGCGAGATGGCGTTCACCCGGACACCGCGCCCCTTGAGCTCGTTCGCCCAGGTGCGCGTGAACGTCCGCAAGGCCGCCTTGGACGCGGCGTAGGCGCCGAACGACGCGGTGCCCCGGTCGGCCGCGGTGGAGGCGTTGATGATCACCGAGGCGCCCTCGTTGAGCAGCGGGAGCGCCTTCTGCAGCGTGAACAGGGTGCCCTTGACGTTGACGCCGAAGACCTGGTCGAAGTCCTGTTCGGTGATCGTCTCGATGGTCGCGAACGACGCCGTGGCCGAGTTGGCGAACAGCACGTCCAGCCCCTGACCGCGAGCGGCGACCACCTCGTAGAGCCGGTCCAGGTCGTCCATGTTCGTGATGTCGCCCGGCACCGCGGTCACGTTCTCGCCGATGACCTCCACCGCCTCGTCCAGCTCCGTCTTGCGGCGGCCGGTGATGAACACGTGCGCGCCCTCGGCCACCAGCCGCGCCGCGGCGGCCCTGCCGATGCCCCGCGTGCCGCCCCCGGTCACCACTGCGGTCTTGCCTTCCAGCCTGCGCATTCCTGACCTCCACGCTTTTGTGCACCGATCGGTGCATAAGGCGACCGTAGCACTTCTGCACCGATCGGTGCAGAAGGGTAGGATGCGGTCGTGGAGAAGGCGCAGATCGGTCGGCCGCGGGAGTTCGACGCCGAGGAGGCGCTGCAGAAGGCGGTGGTGGTCTTCTGGGAGCGGGGTTACGAGGGCGCGAGCCTCTCCGACCTGACCGAGGCCATGGGCATCTCCCGCAAGAGCATGTACGCGGCCTTCGGCAACAAGGAGGAGCTCTTCCGCAAGGCGTTGCGGCGCTACTCGGAGGGCACGGTCTCCTACATCGTCGACGCGCTGGAGGCGCCCACCGCCCGTGAGGTGGCGGAGGCGTTCCTCACGGGCTCGGTCCGCGCCAACACCCGGCCCGGCTGCCCGTCCGGCTGCCTCGGCGTGCAGGGCGCACTGGCGGTCGGCGAGACGGGACGGGTCGCGCGCGACGTCCTGACCGAGTGGCGCGCCGGTGGCCAGGAGCACCTGCGCGTCCGGTTCCAGCGCGCCGTCGCGGAGGGCGACCTGCCCGCGGGCGCCGATCCGGACCTGATCGCCCGCTACCTCATGACGATCGCGAACGGCATGGCCGTGCAGGCGGCGGGCGGCGCGACGCGCGAGGAGCTCCTGCGCGTGGCCGATGCCGCCTTGCTGAACTGGCCGCCTGCCTGATCAGCCCTGCTTCTCGCGCTCGCGCCAGGCGCGGACCGCGAACGCGGCGAACACCCCGAGGACCACGCAGGCACCGAGTGCGACGACCACCGCGGAGGACGAGCTCACCCCGGCGATCACGACGAGCAGGCCGATCGCGTACAGCGACAGCATTCCGGCGAGCACCAAGGTCCGGCGCGGCATCCTCGGTGCCGGGCGGGTGAGCTTGGCGGCCAGTTTGGGGTCGTCCTCGGCGAGGCGGCGCTCGATCTCGTCCAGTTCCCGCTGCTCGTGGTCCGGCAGTTTCACGTCCGGTCCTCCCGCTGGGTCGCTCCGGGGCTTCACCAGAGTCAACGCACGGGACCGGCCAAGGTTCCCGATCACACCCGGCCGGTTCCGGCTGTGACACCATCGCCCGTGTGCTGATCAAGCCGGGTGAGCTCGAACGGGCGGCGATGGAGGTCCTCCGGGACAGCCGCTCCCCCGCGCTCGGGCGCGATTTCGCCCCCACCACCGTGATGGCCGTCCAGACCCGCGTTCCGCAGTAGATCCCCCTTCGTCCTCGGAAGAGCCCCATGATCGATGTTCTGCCCACGGTCCTGACCGTGCTCGCACTCGCCGGCGCCGCGTGGTCGGTCCTGCTGATCGCGCTCAACACACCGCTGCTGCCGCTGAAGAAGCTGTCCTGGACCCTCGTGGGCGGGCTCGCGGTGCTCGAACTGGGCCTGCTGGTGCAGGCGGTCGTCGGCATCGTGTCGATGCTCGGCACCGACCGCGACATCGAGCGCTGGTCGTTCGTCGGCTACCTGCTGGGTCCGGTGGTGATCCTGCCCGTGGCGGCCCTCTGGGCGGCCGCCGAGCGCACCCGGTGGAGCGCCGGCGTGCTGGTGGTCGCGTTCCTCAGCGTGCCGGTGATGATCCTGCGTCTCGGCCAGGTCTGGGCAGGCCATGCCTGACACCCGCCAGGGCCCCGGCCGGATGCTGATCACCGTCTACGGCGTCTTCGCCCTCGCCGCCACGTCCCGTTCGGCCGTGCAGATCGCCACCCGCTTCTCCGACGCACCGGTCGCGTACGTGCTGTCGGCGTTCGCCGCCGTCGTCTACGTGCTGGCCACCATCGCCCTCGCGCGGGACAGCCGCCGGATCGCGTACGTCGCGTGCTCCGTCGAGCTCACCGGCGTGCTGCTGGTCGGTGCGGCGAGCCTCGTGCTGCCGCGGGCGTTCCCGGACGCGACCGTGTGGTCGTCCTTCGGCATCGGCTACGGGTTCGTGCCACTGGTGCTGCCGGTCCTCGGCCTGTGGTGGCTGCGCAAGACCGCGTGAGCCTGCTCGACGGCTTCAGCAGCGCGTTCGGCACGACCTGACCGGCCGTGATCGGCAGGTCGCACGATCTGGGCGTTCTCTGTGAAAGCACCGGCGCCACCGCGGTCGGAGGCCGAATTCTCCGGGTTCTCACAGAAGCTCCCAGGGATCGGTCAGACCGGGTCGCGAGGCTCGGTGCCATGACGATGATCGATGTGCGGGGGCTGACCAAGCGGTACGGCCTCGACACCGTGGTGGACGACCTGTCGTTCACCGTCGAGGCCGGTCAGGTGACCGGGTTCCTCGGGCCGAACGGCGCGGGCAAGTCCACGACCATGAAGGTGATCCTCGGGCTGGCCTCGCCCACCGCGGGTTCGGTGACCATCGGCGGGCGCCGCTACCGCGACCTGCCCGTGCCGCTGGAGGAGGTCGGCGCGCTGCTCGACGCCGGAGCGGTGCACGGCGGGCGGAAGGCCCGCGACCACCTGCTGGCGCTCGCCGCCGGCAACGGGCTGCCGCGGCGCCGGGTGGACGAGGTGCTCGCCAGGACGGGGCTGGAAAGCGTGGCGCACAAGCGCGCGGGCGGGTTCTCGCTCGGCATGCGGCAGCGGCTCGGCATCGCGGCGGCGCTGCTCGGCGACCCGCGGGTGCTGATCTTCGACGAACCGGTGAACGGGCTCGACCCCGAGGGCATCCGCTGGATCCGCGACTTCATGCGGTCCCTGGCGGCCGAGGGGCGCGCGGTGCTGGTCTCCAGCCACCTCATGAACGAGATGGCGCAGACCGCCGACCACCTGGTCGTGATCGGCCGCGGCCGGC
This sequence comes from Lentzea sp. NEAU-D7, assembly GCF_026242055.1. Taxonomy (GTDB): domain Bacteria; phylum Actinomycetota; class Actinomycetes; order Mycobacteriales; family Pseudonocardiaceae; genus Lentzea. The sequence continues at coordinate 249,465 of NZ_JAPJDL010000001.1, forward strand.
TCATCGCCGACACGGGCGTGGCCGAGTTCCTGCGCGGCCGCGGTGAGGGCACGGTGCTCGTCCGCACGCCCGAGCCGGCCGAGTTCGCGCTGCGGCTGACGGCGACCGGCGCCGCGGTGCGGGAGGGGCCCGGCTCGGCGCTGGTGGTCTCCGGGCTGGCGAGCGAGGAGATCGGCAAGCTCGCCGCCTACCACGGCACCGTGCTCAGCGAGCTCACTCCGCAGCGGCCCTCGCTGGAGGACGCCTTCATGGAGCTGACCAAGGACAGCGTCGAGTATCAGGGGGTGACCGCATGAGTGCGCGGACGGTCTTCTTCGGCAACGCCCTGCACGCGGAATGGGTGAAGCTGCGCAGCCTGCGGTCCACCTGGTACACGCTCGCCTGCCTGTTCGGCGTCGGCCTCGGCATCACGATCCTCGCGACGGGACGGGCGGGTGAGGTGTACGGGAGCGCGTCGGCCGCCGAACGGCTGGCGTGGGACCCGACCGAGCGCAGCCTGACCGCGTACCTGGTGGCGCAGCTCGTCATCGGCGTGCTCGGGACGCTGGTCGTGACGTCCGAGTACGCGACCGGGCTGGTGCGCACGTCGCTGGCGGTCACTCCGCGCAGGCACCGGTTGCTGGCGGCCAAGGTCGTGGTCGCCACCGGTGTCGCCGTGGTGGCGGGCCAGGTGCTGATGTTCGCCACCTTCCTGCTCGGCCAGTCCCTCTTCGCCGCTCAGAACGTGCCGCACGCGCGGCTCGGCGACCCCGGCGTGCTCTCCGCCGTCGTGGGCGGCGGGCTCTACCTCGCGGCGATCGCGCTGCTCGCGATCGGCCTCGGCACGATCATGCGCGCGACGGCGGGCGCGCTCACCACGCTGGTGGGCATCGTGTTCCTGGTGCCCGCGCTGGCCGGTCTGTTCCCGTCGTGGTTCCAGGGCCTGCTCGACTTCTGGCCGACGCAGGGCGCCGCCGCGGTGTTCGCGACGGTGCCGAACCCCGACCACCCGCATCCCTGGCTGAACCTGGGCGGGATGTGCCTCGGTGTCGGCATCGTGCTGGCCGCCGCGTTCGTCGTCTTCCACCGGCGTGACGTGTGATGGCGGCGCGGCGGGACGTGTGGCGGGGCGTGACGGCGGCGGCCGCGGCGCTGACCGCCATGGGGGCCACCGCCGCGGCCGGGCTGCTGCTCCTCGACGCCGGCCGGTTCGGCGGGTTCGGCCGGTTGACCGCGGCCGTGGTCGCGATGGCCGTGGGTGGCTCGGCCGAGTTCGGTGCCGTCCCCTCGGGTGGCACGCCGATCTCCGTGCGGGGCAGCGTCGGCGTGATGCCGCTGGGGGTCGCGCTGGCCGGCGCCGTGGTGCTGGGCTGGTTGCTGCTGCGTCGCTGGGACGGGTTGCTCGTCCGCGGCGCGGCGGCGGCCGTGGCCTTCCCGGCCGGCGCGGTGGCGGTCGCGCTGCTGGCCCGGGGCGACGTGAGGCCACCGGGTGGAACGGCGGCCGGTGGGATCTCCGGTGTCTGCGGGCTGCCCGCGATCGGACCGCTGGGCCGGGGCAGGTCCCTCGACGCGCTGGGCGTCGGGTTCACCGTGCCCGTCTGGCCGGTGCTGGCCGGGGCGGTGGCCTGGGTGCTCGTCGTCGGCGGCGTGTGCTGGCTGGTCGCGCGGTTCCGGTTCGCCGTGCGCGGCGCGTTGTGGGTCGCGGGCGGCCTCGCCGCCGCGTGCCTGCTCGTCGCGTGGGCGTGGGGTGGTCCGGCTGCGGCGGGCGGTGTCCTGTTCTTCTTGCCGCACCTGGTGTCCGGCGTGCTGACGCTCGGTCTGGGGGTGCCGTGGACGGTCAGTGCGGACGGCGCGCTCGCCTGCGTCCTGGACGGCGCCGCGCCACCCGCGCCGGGCGGACCGCTGACGTGGGTGGCGGCGGCCGTGTTGCTGGCGCTCGGAGCCCTGGCCGGCCGGGGTGGCGATCCGCTGCGCAGGGCCGCGTGGCTGGGCGCGGCGGTGGGTGTCGCGCTGGGTGGCCTGGCGTTGTTGTCGCAGGTGTCGGTGCGACTCGGCATCGGCGCGTTCGGGCTCTCGGTGCCGGTGCTCGACGCGGGGCTGGCGGCGAACCCCCTGGCCGCGTTGGCGTTCGGGAGTGCGGGCGGCGCCGCGGCGGGCCTGCTCGCCGGAGGGCTTCTCAGGTTGGCCTCCGTATCGTGGCCCGCGTGGAGGGATCGGGCCAGGTGACGACGCTGCTGGTGGTGGACGACGAGGCCACCGTGCGCGAGCTGCTGTCCGCGACGCTGCGCTTCGCGGGATTCCAGGTGACGTCCGCGGCGACCGGTGCCGAGGCGGTCGCCGCCGCCACCGAGGAACCGCCCGACCTCGTGCTGCTCGACGTGATGCTGCCCGACGTGGACGGGTTCGAGGTGGTCCGGCGGCTGCGCGAGCAGCGCGCGGAGGGCCGCCGCGGGCCCGTGCCCGTCCTGTTCCTCACCGCCAGGGACCGCAAGGCGGACAAGGTCACCGGGCTGTCGCTGGGCGCCGACGACTACGTGACCAAGCCGTTCGACCTGGAGGAGCTGATCGCCCGGATCCGGGCGATCCTGCGCCGCACCTCCGGCCACCGGGAGGGCCTGCTGACCGTGGGCGCGCTCGTGCTCGACACCGGGGGTCATCGGGTGACCAGGGCCGGGCAGCCCGTCCGGGTGTCGCCCACGGAGTTCCGGCTGCTGCGCTACCTGATGGAGAACGCCGGGCGCGTGGTGTCCAAGGCGCAGATCCTCGACCGCGTGTGGCGCTACGACTTCGGCGGCGACGCCGGCATCGTGGACACCTACATCTCGTACCTGCGGCGCAAGATCGACGCCGAGGACCCCAAGTTGATCCACACCGTGCACGGCGTGGGGTACGTGATGCGGGATCCCGACGCGTGAGGCGCGTGCTGGGCGGGCTTTCCCTGCGCACCAGGCTGTTGCTGCTCACCGCGAGCCTGCTCCTCGCCGGGCTGGGCCTGATCGGCGCGGTCGTGTCCGACCAGCTGGAGCGCTACCAGCTCGACCGGATCGACGGTCAGCTGCGCTCGCTCGGCGAGATCCTGTCGAGCGTGCCCTCCGCCGGGCCGCTCGACACCGCCGGCAGCACGCCCCGGCCGGACCTCCTCGACCCCGCCCTGCGTCTTGTCGGCGCGCCCTACCTCGTGTACCTGGGCCCGGACGGCACCGTGGTGGGCGGTCTGCACACCAGCCGCCTGGACGGCGCCTCGCTTCCCGGCCCCGGAGATCTGCGCACGGTGCCCACCGACGGCGACCCGGTCGAGCTGCGCGCCGCGGACGGCTCGGGGCGCTGGCGCGCGACCGCGCGGCCGACCACCGGGTGGGACGGGGTGGTCGTCGTCGCGGCGTCGCTGGCCGAGGCCGACGCCACCACCGCCCGGCTCCGCACGACGAGCCTGATCAGCGGCGCGGTGCTGCTGGCGCTGCTGACGGCGGTCGGCTGGTTCGCCCTGGGACGGGGTCTGGGGCCGCTGCGCCGGATCGAGCACACCGCCGCCGCGATCGCCGACGGCGACCTCACCCGGCGCGTGCCCCTCCTCGCGGCACCGACCACGGAGATCGGGCACCTGGCCACTTCGCTCAACACCATGCTCGGGCAGCTCGAGCGAGCCTTCGCCGACCGGTCCGCCGCCGAGGCCCGCATGCGGACGTTCCTCTCGGACGTGAGCCACGAGCTGCGCACCCCGTTGTTCGGCATCAAGGGCTCGACCGAGCTGTACCGGATGGGCGGGATGCCCGAACGCGCCGACGTGGACGAGGCGATGCTCCGCATCGACCGCGAAGCCACCCGGCTCACCGGCCTCACCGAGGACCTGCTCCTGCTGGCCCGGCTGGACGAGGCGCCGCAGGCCCAGCTGGACCGCGCACCGATGGACCTGCGCACCCTGGCCAACGACGCCCGGCACGACCTGCGCGGCCTCGACCCGTCCCGCCCGGTCGAGCTCACCGGCCCCGCCGGGATCGGACCGCCGGGGCCTGCCCCCGTGCACGCCGACGAGGACGGACTGCGCCAGGTCGTCACCAACCTGATCGGCAACGCCGTCACCTACACGCCGCCGGGCACCGCGGTCCGGATCGGCGTGGGCACGGCGAACGGCCGCGCCGTGCTCGAGGTGGCCGACCGGGGTCCCGGTCTGCCCGCCGAGCAGGCGGCCCGCGTCTTCGACCGCTTCTACCGCGCCGACCACTCGCGCAACCGCGCGGAGGGCGCCAACGCCGGACTGGGCCTGGCGATCGCCCTCGCCCTGGCCCGCGCGCACGACGGGGACGTCGAGCTCGAGACGACCGTGGGCGAAGGCGCCTGCTTCCGCCTCGTGCTGCCGCTGCTCGACCGGCAGTGATCAGGAGCAGGGGCTCGCAGCCGGTTCCGGCGCGATGTCGCGGGCGAACTCGGCCAGGACCGGGCGGTGCGCCCCGCCGATCGCCGCGGAAGGTCGGGGCGAGGGAAGAGCCGTTTCCCAGTCGGGCAGGCGGAGCAGCCGCGGCCCGCTCGTCACCGGCGGCGAGCGGAAGGTCATCCGGTGGTCGCCGATCCAGATCGTGTCGCCGTCGTGCAGCACGGCGCTGTCGACGGGAGTGCGGTTGAGATAGGTGCCGTTGAGCGAGCCGAGGTCCGTGAGGACGACCGCGTTGCCCTCGCGGCGCAGTTCCGCGTGGCGGCGGGAGACGGTGATGTCGTCGAGAACGACGCCGCAGCCGCGATCACGGCCGATGACGACGACCGGCTCGGTCAGCGCGACGGTGACCGGGTCGCGGCCTTCGACCGTCAGCGACGGCGTCGCGACGCCGGTAGGCCTGGTGTCCGTGGTGTCACCGATCATGCCGTGCTCCCGCGGTTCCCTTCGTCGGACCGGACCAGTTCTGGCACTCTCCACGCCCGAGTGCCAAGTGTAGTGGGCGGTGACCGGTGCCAGGCGGTTGACCCTCACACCGTGTGAGGGCCCAAGGTGGTCGGCCAGACCACCAGCCGCCACCAGCCCCCAGGAAGCACATGATCATCGCCAACGTCTCGTTGCCCGGCGGACGGCACTGCGAAACCACCGCTCTCGGCGCGCTGCTGCACCACGCGGGCGTCGAGATCTCCGAGCCGATGCTGTTCGGCCTCGGCGAAGGGCTGGGCTTCGTCTACTGGGACGCCAAGCACCTGGATTTCCCGTTCGTCGGCGGTCGCGTCAAACCGATGGCGCTCACCCGTACCGCGGCCGACCGGCTGGGCCTGACGCTGCACGTCCAGCAGACGGCCTCGCCGCGCAAGGCGTGGCAGAACGTCGCCACCGCGCTCGCCGCTGGACGGCCCGTCGGGCTGCAGCTGGACTCGTACCACCTGGACCACTTCACCGAGAAGGTCCACTTCGGAGGTCACTTCGTGGCCATGTACGGCTTCGACGAAGACCTCGCCCACCTCGTCGACACCGCCCAGCAGGGCGGCGCGGTGACGACCACATTGGCGAGCCTGGAACGGGCACGCGCCGAACGCGGACCGATGACCGCCCGCAACCTCTCCTACACCGTCACCGCTCCCGCCACCCGGCCCGATCTGGCCGCGGCCGTCCGGACCTCCATCGCCGGCAACGCGCGGGCCTTCCTGAACCCGCCCATCGCCAACCTCGGTCACCGCGGCATTGCCAAGGCGGCCGGGCAGGTCACGCGCTGGCTCGACCGCTCCACCGACCCGGCCCGCGACTTGCCGCTGACCGGCACGCTGATGGAACGCGGCGGCACCGGCGGCGCGCTGTTCCGCGCCATGTACCGCGACTTCCTCGCCGAGTGCACCACCTTCGTCGACGACGACAACCTGCGTCTCGGTCACCGGCTGTACGCCGAGATCGTTCCACTGTGGACAGAAGTCGCGCGCCTCGTGGCGGACGCCGGGCGTACAGGAGACCAGGAACCCCTGAACCGCGCCTCGGCGATCCTCTTCGACCTCGCGGAACGGGAACGCCGTGCGATGGAGGTCCTGGCCGGGACCACCTGAGGCACGTCACCGCACGGCGTGACGTCGCGAAGGGAGTTCGGCCCCGTCTTTCGCGATAAACCGCGACACCGGCCGCCGAGAAGTACCGAAGATTCACGGTGATGAACCGGAAATGGTCCGCAGAGCCTCGCGGCGACCATCCCCTGTTCACAAGTATGACCATTCCGAATTGGTCGAACTTTCCGGTGATCAATTCGACGCGCAGTGACCTGCACATTCGATCCATTCGACTTCGAGCGGCCGCTGACCTCGCACAATTTCCTCATTGACCCGCCCTCGGAAGGCCTCCTAGCATCCGACGGGAAATGGCCCTCACATCCGGCCGCGAACTCTTTCTCGCTCAGTGTTGGAAGCGGAGTCTCCATGGGAATTGCACAACGTCGTGCCCACCTGACGAGAAAACGTCGCGTGCGTGCCGGACTGGTGTCCGGGGGCGCGGTCGTCGCGCTGGTCACCACGCTCGCTGTCTGGCCCGGCACCGCGGCACTCGCCAACGCGACGGCGGGCACGTACGTGCTGAAGAACGCCGGCAGCGGGCAGTGCCTCGACGCGGGAGCGAGCCCGGCGAGCGGCACGCAGCTCCGGCAGCAGGCGTGCGCTGATCAGGCGTGGGTGCTGACCGAGGTCAGCGGCGGGTTCCGGATCACCGCGGGAGACCTGTGCGTCGGTGTGCGGGACGCGTCGACCAGCGCGGGCAAGCCGATCCAGCTGGAAGCGTGCAACGGTGCCCAGAGCCAGGTCTGGGGGTTGACCGCGAGCGGCGCGAACTACCGCCTGGTCAACGCCAACGGTGGCAAGTGCATGAACGTCAAGGACAACGCCACGACGGCAGGAGCGTTGGTGCAGACCAACTCCTGTGATGGCGCGGCCACCAAGCAGTGGACCCTCGCGCCGGCCGGTGGCGGGCCGACCAGCACCACGACGTCGACCACGACGACGACCACCACCACAACGACCACCACCAGTCAGCCGCCGGCCGACGCGCTGTACGCGTCGCCGACCGGTCGTGACGGCGCTTCCGGCACGCTCGCGGATCCGACGACGCTGACGTCCGCCCTCACGCGGGTGGCGGCCGGTGGCACGATCTTCCTGCGCGGTGGCACGTACAGCTTCTCGCAGACGGTCACGATCCCGCCCACCAACAACGGCACGGCCTCCGCCCGCAAGAAGCTGACGGCCTACCAGGGTGAGAAGCCGGTGCTGAACTTCTCGGCGCAGGCGGAGGACCCGGCCAACCGGGGCCTGGCCGTGAACGGCTCGTACTGGCACGTGCAGGGCGTCATCGTCGAACGGGCCGGCGACAACGGCATCTTCGTGGGCGGCAGCAACAACATCTTCGAGCGCACGATCACCCGCTTCAACCGCGACACCGGCCTGCAGCTCTCCCGGATGCTGTCCACCACGCCCAAGGAGCAGTGGCCCGCCAACAACCTCATCCTCGGCGCGGAGTCGCACGACAACGCCGACTCCGACGGGGAGGACGCCGACGGCTTCGCCGCCAAGCTCACCTCCGGTCCCGGCAACGTGTTCCGCTACTCGGTGGCGCACAACAACATCGACGACGGCTGGGACCTCTACACCAAGTCGGACACCGGACCGATCGGCGCCGTCACCATCGAGGACTCCCTGGCCTACGAGAACGGCACGCTGAGCAACGGCGGCCAGGCGGGCAACGGCGACCGCAACGGCTTCAAGCTCGGCGGCGAGGACATCGGCGTCAACCACGTCGTACGCCGCACCATCGCCTACGACAACGGCAAGCACGGCTTCACCTACAACCGCAACCCCGGCACCATGACCGTGTCGAACAACCTCAGCATCGACAACACCGAGCGCAACTTCACCTTCGACGCGGGCAGCTCGGTCTTCCGCGGCAACACCTCCTGCCGCAGCGGCAGCGGGACCAACGACAAGATCGTCGGCAACTCCGACACCACCAACCAGTTCTGGACCGGTTCCAACGGCTCCCGGTGCGCCTCCTACTCCGGGGCACTCGGCTGGTCGTTCGCCTCCGACGGCAGGCTCGTCGTCACCCTCGGAGGCAGGCCGGTCGTCCTCTGACCGCCGCCACCCGAACCAGGCCAGGTCCGCGCGTCAGCCGCGCGGGCCCGGCCTGGGCCGCTTCTCCGACCCATCAACGCCGTGAATCCACCCATCGCGATTCCCACCGGTCCGATCAACCCGAAGTGCCACCACACCCGTCGTTCCCGTGATTCGATCAAGGTTTGGCCGAGCGCGGTGGGGAGCACGGATGTCGATTCAGTTCTTGGGAGACCACGCGATCCCGCCCGAGGTGACGATCGCGGCCTCCAACAAGGGGCTGGGCAGGGCCACAGCGGCGCACCGGGTGCCGCACCGGGTGGGCACCGAAGAGGAGGCCGCGAAGGAGAAGAGCGCCGAACGTCGCCAGGGCGTGCTCGTCTTCGCCGCGATCGCCAGCCCCCTGGCCATCGGTCTGCTCCTCTGGTGGGCCACCGGAAGCCCCGGCCTGGGCATCGGTGTGGGCGCGGTGCTGACGCTCGTGGGCTGGGGCGCGAGCGCCTACTTCATGGACCGGGACGGCGACGAGCACGACGGGGACCGCGACCGCGTCTACGTGTTCAGCGAGGGTTTCGCGCTGCCGCCGCGGGACGGGGTTCCCGCCCGCGCGTTCACCTGGGACGAGGTCGAGGCCCTCCACCACTTCGTGACCGACACCTACGTCGCTCGCCGGCTCGTCGTCACCGGCCACGTCTACAAGCTCGTGCTGGCGGGCGGCGAACTGGTCGTCTTCCACGGCGCCGAACAGCCGGACAAGGTGTCGCCCACCGACGTCCTCGAGCTGGGTCCGCTGCTGCAGAAGGAGATCTTCGAGCGGCGGCTGCCACCGGCGGTCGAGGCGATCAACGCGGGCCGGACCGTCACCTTCGGCGCGCTGGCCCTGTCCGCGTCGGGCATCACCACGCCCGCAGGTCTCGCACCGTGGGAGACGGTGCGAGACCTGTCGGTAGGCGCGGGCCAGGTGGTCATCTCCGCGGCGCGCGGCAGGCCGGGCACCTACGCGATCGGCGACATCCCCAACTTCGACGTCTTCTGGACGTTGGCGCAGAACCTGCACGCACAAGGCTGACGGACCGGCGAAGAAGCCTCGCGCGTGCTCAGGCGACGTCCAGCACGGTCTTGAGCCAGCCGTCCTCGCGCCGGTCGAACGACTCGTAGGCCTCGACGGCGTCGACCGGGTCCTCGTGCCGGGTGATGAACGCGGTGGGGTCGACGGTGCCGCTCACGACGAGGTCCAGCAGCTTCGGCAGGTAGCGGCGGTGGTTGCAGTTGCCCATGTTCAGGGTGAGGTTCTTGTTCATGGCCTCGCCGATCGGGAAGCGGTCGAACCCCGGCGGGTAGACACCGATGATCCCGATCGTGCCGGCCTTCGCGGCGGCCTGCACGGCCCACCGCAGCGCCAGGCTCGGCGCGTCGCCCGGCACCCACTGCTCGCCCCGCGGCGCCGCGTCCGGTGCCGCCTGCGACCGTTCCTGCTCGAACTGCTCCGCCTGCTGCTCGTACTGCCCGGCGGCCGGTCCGCGCGACGGGCGCTGCGCGTCCACGCCGACGGCGTCGATCACCCGGTCGGCGCCGATGCCACCGGTCAGCTCCTTGACCAGTGCCACCGGGTCCTCGACGTTGAAGTCGACGGTCTCCGCGTTCTGCTCGCGGGCCTTGTCCAGGCGAGACGCGATGCCGTCGACCACCAGCACCCGGCCCGCGCCCTGCCGTTTGGCCGAGGCGATCGCGAACTGGCCCACCACGCCGGCGCCCAGCACCAGCACGGTGTCGCCGTCGCCCACCTCCGCGAGCCGGGCGCCGAACCACGACGTCGGGAAGATGTCCGACAGCAGGATCGCCTGGTCGTCGCTCACCGCGTCGGGCACGCGCACCAGGGTCGTCATCGCGAACGGGATCCGGGCGTACTCGGCCTGCAGGCCGTCGACGGGACCGGTCGTCTCCGGGCCGCCGAAGAAGCACGTGCCCGCCGACGGACCGTTGGGGTTGGCCGTGTCGCACTGGGCGAAGTACCCGGCCCGGCAGTACGAGCAGGTGCCGCACCCGACGGTCGAGGTCACCACCACGCGGTCGCCCGGCGTGAACCCGCGCACCGCGGGGCCGACCTCCTCGACCACACCGACCGCCTCGTGGCCCAGCACCGTCCCCTCCACCATGCCCGGCATCGTGCCGCGCACCATGTGCAGGTCCGTTCCGCAGATCGCGCTGCGGGTGATCCGCACGATCGCGTCGGACGGTTCCAGGATCTTCGGATCGGGCACGGTGTCCAGACGGATGTCACCGATGCCGTGCCACACCACTGCCTTCACAGCGCTTCCCCTCGTTCGTCCACAACGGATTCCACCGACGTCAGCCCGCGGGCCAGGCGATGGTGGACAACAGCGCCAGCTCGGCCTGACGGGAGTCGAGGCGGCTGTGCTGGACGACGACCGGAACGTCGCTGTGCAGCACGGTGGCGAAGTCGGTGTCCCGCGGAATCCGTTGCGGGTCGGTCAGGTCGTTGAACCGCTGGTGCCGCGTGCGTCGCGCGGGCACCGTGAAGCGGTAGGGGCCGACCGGGTCCCGGTCGGTGAAATACACGGTGATCTCGACGTGCGCGTCCGTGTCGGACGTGTTGAGGATGCACGCCGTCTCGTGGCTTTCCAGGGCCGGGCCCTCGCCGTGACCGCTGCCGGGGATGTGTCCCTCCGCGATCACCCAGGTGTGTTGTCCCAGAGCGTTCTGCATGGTCTGGCCCCGATCAGCTGATGGTCGCGAGCAGGTCCCGGCAGGCGGTCTCGCAGGCGCGACACGCCTCGGCGCAGATGCGGCAATGCTCGTGCATGTTCGCGTGCGACCAGCACTCGTCCCCACATGCCTTGCACGCCACCGCACACGCCTCCAGCAACGCCCGGCTGATGTTGGCGTCGTACGCGGTGTGCCGCGACAGGACGCGAGCCGTGGCACCGCAGATGTCCGCGCAGTCCAGGTCCGTGCGGATGCACTTCGTCAGCTCCGCCACCGAGCTCTCGCTCAGGCACGCGTCGGCGCAGGCGGTGCACGCCTCGGCGCACGCGATCAAGGCGTCGATCGCCGCTGCCAGTCTGCCCCTGTCGACGTTGATCTCCGCCGGGTAGCTCTCCAGCATCGGCATCGTCGTCGTGGTCACGTCAGCCCTCCTCCGTCGGCATCGCTCCCGTGACGGCTACCCCGGGACGTCCCGGCGAACCACGCTCCGACGGTCAGGCGACGGCGACCAGGCCGCCGCCCGCCTGCCGCACGGGCTGTTCCAGGAGCGTGATCAGCAGGCCTTCCCTGGTGGACCACGGGCAGATGTCCACGACGTCGTGGCCGGTCGCCTCCATGAGCGCCCGCGCGGCGATCGCGCCGGCCAGCGACTGGTGTGCGCGGTGCTCGGAGATGCCGGGGAGCCGTGCGCGCTCGGCCGCCGGCAGTTTCGCCAGCCGGGGGATCCACTTCTCCAGGTCCGCGGCACGGAGCTGGCGCGCGACGAAGAGCCCGTCGCGTTGCGAGCGCGCACCGGTCAGGCGTGCCAGCTGCTGGAAGACCTTGGAGCAGCCCACGGCACGGCACCGGGCGCCGTCCGGCAGGCCGGCGGGGAGATCGGCGTTGATCATCCGGACCAGGTCCGCGGTGGTGCGGCGCAGCCGCTTGCCGGTGAGCTTCTCCGACTCCCACAGCCTCGTCAGGGTTCTCGCTCCCAGCGGCAGCGAGTGGGCGGCCACGGGCTCCGTGCCCTCGCCGACGGCCATCTCCACCGTGCCACCGCCGACGTCGAGCACCGTGAGCGGGCCGGCCGACCAGCCGAACCAGTGCCGCGCGGCGAGGTAGGACAGGCGGGCCTCCTGCAGGCCCGACAACGTGCGCAGCTCCACGCCGGTCCGCGACGCGACCAGGCCGACGACCTCCCCGGCGTTGGCGGCGTCCCTGATGACCGAGGTGGCGAACGGGACCACGGTCGACACCCCGGCCCGGCGGGCGGCCCGCTGCGCCTGGTCGACGGCGGCGGCGACGCGTGCCGCGCCGTCCGGGCTGATCCGCCCGGACGAGTCGATGGCCTGGTCCAGCCGCAACCTCACCTTGTGCGACAGCACCGGACGCAGCAGCGACCCCTCGTGGCGGTCGACCACGACCAGGTGTGCGCTGAAGCAACCGACGTCGAGAACGCCGACCCGGTGGGGCTCCTCGGACACGCGCCATCACCTCGCACCTCGTCATCAGAGCCCTCCAGATACCCGGGATCGGGGCAGGCAAACGGAACTTCCCGCACAGCACCGAAGTGGTTCTCTCCGCTTCGCGCTCGCCGTGCTCGACGTCCCCGACCTGCTGCGCGATCCGCCCTCAGGGCTTGGGTTACGCGCTGTTCGCTGATCAGGGCTTGCGGGCCACCACGCGGAAGCTCTTCAGCTCGGGGTCGGCGGGGTCGGGCAGTTCCATGCCGGCGTCCAGGCCGCTGCGCACGTAGTCCACGACGTCCTGGGTGATCACCTCGCCGGGCAGCACGGCCGGTGCTCCCGGCGGGTAGGGCGTCACCATCTCGGCGCTGATCCTCCCGACCGCCTCGTCCGCCGGGACCTGCTCCACCTCGGCGAAGAAGGCGTCGCGCGGCAGCATCGCCGTCTCCAGCTGCAGCTGCTCCGGCGTGGGCAGGTCGACGCGCGGTGGCGCGGGCATGTCGTCGGCGGCCTTGACCAGCGCGCTCAGCGCGTCCAGGAGCACGCCCGCGGTCCGGTGGTCGTCCGCGTGGGTGAGCTGGGCGACGATGCGGCGGTGGTCGGACAGACCGACGGTGACGCGCTGGTGCTCGCGCAGCCAGTCGGCCGCCTGGTACCCGCTGATGTTCAGCTCGGCCAGGTCGATCACCATCTTGAGCGGGTCCAGGTCGTGCGCCAGTCCGGGGCCGGTGAACTCGGCCTCGCCCATGACGCGCAGGCCGGGCAGGTCGTCGATCGCGGCGCGGGTGGAGTGCGCCACCGACAGGACGGCGGTGAGCAGCGCCTCCCCCTGCTGGACCATGTGGCGGCGCCAGCCGTCGAGGGTCGCGTACACCAGGGAGCTGGGGCTGGTCGTGCCCAGGAGGTCCTCGCGGTTCTTGAGCGCCGACGGGTCGACCAGGTCACCCTGCAGGTGGAACACCGAGCTCTGCTCCACCGCGGCACCGGACTTGTGGACGCTGGTGACGACGACGTCCGCGCCGGCGTCCATGCCCCACTGCGGAAGGTCCGGGTGGAACGGCAGGTGGGCGCCCCACGCCTCGTCCACGATCAGCGGCTTGCCGAACTCGTGGCAGACGTCGGCGATGGCCTGGATGTCGCCGCACGTGCCGTAGTCGTTCGGGGTGACCAGCAGCATGCCCTTGGCCTCGGGTTCGGCCTCGAAGAGCTTGCGCACCTCCTCGGCGGCGGGCGGGTGGGACAGGTGCCGCTCGGCGTCCCAGTGCGGGGACAGCCACACCGGTGACACGCCGCTCAGGATCAGCCCCGCCACCACGGACTTGTGCACGTGCCTCGGGATGATGATCTTCTCGTGCGGCCCGGCGACCGACAGCATGGCGCTCTTGACCGACAGCGAGCTGCCGCAGGTGGAGAAGAACGCCTGGTCGGCGTCCACGGCGTCGGCCATCAGCTGCTGGGCCTGCTCGAGGACGCCGTTGCGCATCAGCCGGTCGTCCAGGCCGTTGATCGAGATGACGTCCGAGGCGAACACCGCCTCACCGACGACGTCCAGCACGCGCGGGTCCACTCCCCGACCCTGGCGGTGGCCGGGCGGGTTGAACGGGGTGAACCCCAGTTCGCGGAACGCCTGCAGTGCTTCCAGCACGGGTGCTTTGCCGTGGTCCATGCGATCGGAGTAACCACAACGCCCCCACTTGAACACCTTCGGCGCCGTGATCGAGGCGATTGGGCGAACGACCGCCGGGTACACGACGGTCATGGCTACGCATGACATGGATCCGGCCGAAGACCAGGCGTCGTACGCGCCGCCGCACGACACGGGATCGCCCGACTCCGTCGAGACCGATCCAGCGGCGCTCAACAGCGCGGAGGACCTCGACGAGGACCGGCTCCGGCTCGACCCGCTCGAAGCGGGCATGGACCCGCCGGAGCGGTGGAGCGGCGTGGACAAGTACGGCATGACGCCGTACGAGGAGGCCCATCCCCGTCCGCTGGAGGACCGGCTCGCCGAGGAGCAGCCCGACGTGCCGGTGGCCGAGGCACCGCTCGACGAGGAGGTGCGGGCGGAAGCCGCCGGACGCGGACAGCTCGCGGACGAACCCGGCGGCTCGGTGGCCGGTGCGGCACGCACGCCGGAAGACCCGATCTGACCTGACGAGCGGGCGAGCACGGCGGCAGTCCCCAGTGGACGGAGCCGTGCTCGCCCCGAACGACCTGTGCGCAGCTGTTCAGCGGCGAACGGGTTCGCGGATGTGCCGGTCCTGGCGGATGACCTGCACCGGCACCACGGGTCCCTCCTCCGGCGCCTCCTCCGGCAGAGGGCACAGCAGCAGCTCGGCGTCGGCCAGGAGTGCCTGCGCCGCGCGGAGTTCTCCGGCGATGCGGTCGCGCTGCCCGCGCAGCGCGTCGATCCGCGCCTGCTCACGCTGCTGCCGCTCTGCCAATACGCGCATCGCCTCCGCCCGCCGCAACGCCATGGCCTGTTCGAAGTCCGCCTCGACCTGCTGACGCAGCCGCGCGGCCTGCTCGTCGAGCTCGCGCCGCCGGCGTTCGGCCTGCCGGGTCGTCGCTTCGACCTGCCGGTGCGCACGGTCCATGAGGTCGCGGTGCTCGGTCTCCATCTCCGCGCGGCGCCGGTCGAGGTCGGCCACCAGCTGTCCGGCCCGCTGCCGCAGCCTGTCGGCGGCCCGCTCGGCGTTCGCCCAGTGCTGCTCAGCGGCGGCGCGGGCGCGCGTGGTGATCTCCTCCGCCTCGGCGTGGGCCAGCTCGACCATGCGGCGCAGGCGTTCGGTGAGCGCGCCGGGGTCGACCGGGGTGCGGCAGATCCGGTCGACGCGGGCGCGCAGCTCCGCGTTGTGCGTGCGAGCTTCTTCCAGCTGCCGGGCGAGGGACTCCGCGTGGGCGAGGGCGGCGTCGCGATCGGCGGCGAGCAGCCTCAGCTCCTCCTCGGTTCCCCGCACGTAGTCCTGGACCTGGTCGCGGTCGTAGCCGCGCCGCCGCAGGTCGAAATCGGTGCGCAGCGGCAACAACTCCACTCTTGTTCTCCCTCCGGTCACCGGTGCGGCGACGCCACCGGTCACGGCCCTGCCCGCGACCGGTGGCGCCCGGTGTCACTTGCCTTTGACGGCGATGCGGCGCGGCTTGGCCGCCTCGGTCTTGGGAACGCGGACCGTGAGCACGCCGTCGGCCAGATCGGCCTCGATGCTGTCGGCGTCGACGTCGCGCGGCAGCGTGATCCCGTACGAGAACCGCCCGACGCGGCGGGTGCGGTGCCGGAACAGGCCCTGCCGTTCCTTCTCCCTCACCTCACCGCCGATGGACAGCTCGGTGCCGGCGAGGTCGACGACGACGTCGTCGCGCCGGACGCCGGGCAGCTCGACCTCGACCAGGTAGGCCTCGGCCGACTCGGTCACGTCGGCCGGCGGCGCCCAGGCCCGCACGGTGTCACCGACGGAACCCGCGACCGACTCCAGCACACTGCCCAGCCGGGCGTGCAGGTCCTCGAACTCGCGGAACGGATCCCACCGGCCGAGTGGGCCGGACGATCGCACAGCAGGCAACGCCATGGCTTCACACCTCCTATGAGAGCCGGACGATTTTCCGTTCTCCTAGACGAACTCGCGCACGCCGTTGTTCCCGGAGCCGAGCCACTCGGACTCGGTCGTCCGGGTGATCCGTGCCACGGACCGGCCGTGGCTGACCTTGCTGGTGGCCCACTGCTCCCCCGCCTCGCTGACCGCGAGTGGGTTCGGCCGCGCGGCCCGGACGCCGTCTCGCGCCGGAACGTGGTCACAGCGCCAGTTCGTCGCTCTTCGTCCAGCGTGCGAGCAGGATGGAGGCGTCGTCCCGCAAGGCTTCGTTCTGGTGCGCCAGCACGGCTTTGATCAGCCGCCGGGCGGTCTCCGGTGGCGGGTGCTGCGCCGCGGCCTCCCGTTCGAGGAAGTCCGTCAGCCGGCTCTCGCCGAAGAGCTCGCCGGCGTCGTCGCGTGCCTCGGTGATGCCGTCGGTGTGCAGGACCAGCCAGTCGCCGGGCTGCAGCGTCTCCTCGGCGATGGTGAGCTCACCGGTTCCCCGGCCGAAGGGCGGCCGCCGCCCGCCGCCGAGACGTTTGACGACCCTGCCGGACCGCAGCAGCAGCGGTGGCGGGTGACCGGCGTTGAGGTAGCGCAGCCGCCCGCTGCCGAGGTCGAGCTCGGCCAGGACACCGGTGGCGAACGCGCCGTCGGGGAACTGGCCGCTGATCGTCTCGTCGATGGCGCGGGCCTGTTCGAACAGGCCGTGGCCCACGCGGCGGTTGCTCCGGCAAGCGGCCAGGGCCGCCGCGGCCACGAAGCCGCTGCGCAGGGTGTGCCCGACGGCGTCGAAGATGGCCAGTGAGGCCGACTCCGGCGACAACGTGTAGTCGAAGGCGTCGCCGCCGACCTCGTAGCAGGGCTCCAGCATGCCGGCGAGGGCGAAACCCTCGGTGGCCGCGGTGAGCGGGGGCAGCAGCTGCCAGATCAGGTCGGCCGCCGGGGTCCTCTGCCGCTGGAGGCGGATCGCGTCCAGGCCGTCGCCGTAGCCGGTGCTGACGGTGACCAGGTGGCCGATGAGCGCCGACAGCCAGCGGCACCACATGCGCAGCTCCGGGTCGTGCGGACCCACTCCTCCCGGCGGGGTCACCGCCAGGACGCCGAGGCGTTCCACGCCGTCCAGCAGCGGCACCCACAGCTGGTGCTGCCCGCCGGAGTCGCTGGTGAGCGTCTGCACCGTGCGGAACGCCCGCCCGGCCAGGCTCGTGTCCACGCCCAGGGGCGCGCGACGGGGGTCTTCCGGGTCGTGCAGCGGGTGCAAGGTCTGCTGGTCGTAGTCGACGAGGTAGATCGCGATCCGCAGCCCCAGCGCCCTGCCCGCGCGTGCCGCGGCCGCGGGGAGGCGCTCCGGTGGCGCCTTGTGCATGCCGTCGAGCAAGCCGACCAGGCCCGCCAGCGGACCGGTCCGCGGACCGCTGCCCCGTGCGGGGAAGGTGTAGGGCACCCGCTGCGGCCAGGTCAGTTCGTCGAGGCGCTCGTTGATCGCGTGCGCCAACATGTCGCGTTGCAACGCGGGCAACGGCATCAGGCCGTGCAGGTACGCCTCGACCTCCATGAGACCTGCCGCTCCGCCGAGAGCGAAGTACCGCGTCCACAACTGCTCGGGTGTCAGGCCCGACCTGCTGAAGGCGAGCGCCAGAGCGCGGCGCTGCTCGTCCTGCTGTGAGGCCTGCCGGTCGGAGGACATGGTGATCAGCGGTCCCGCCGGGAGGTGGAGCGCACCAGGGTGCCGGCCAGGTCGCGGAGCTTCTTGTTCTCCTCGCGGGCGCTCTTCGCCAGCACGGCGAAAGCGGTTCCCTCGTCGACGTGCTCACGCGCCATGACGATCCCCTTGGCGATGCTGATCATGTCGCGGCCGCGCAGCGCGTCCGCGAGTGCCTCGCTGAGCTTCGTGGCGTTCTCGAACGTCCGCACGTTGGCCACCAGGATCGCCGACTGCGCCGCGAACATCGTGAGCAGGTACTCGTGCCGTTCCCCGAACGTGCCGGGCTCGCGGCCGTAGACCTTGATCGCGCCCAGCACGTCGCCTCCCGCGACCAGCGGCGCGCTCAACGCCGACCGCATGACCGAGTCCCCGGCGGCCGCGGCCCAGCGCGGCCACCGGCCGTCCCCGGCGATGTCGTCGACCCGCACCACGTGGCGCTGTTCCCACGCCGTCAGGCACGGCCCCTCCCCCAGGTCGTACTGGAGCCCGTCGAGGTGTTCCACGACCGGGTCGGTCGCTGCCTCGGTCGTCCTGCGGCCGTGCTCGTCGAGCAGTGACACGCCCGCGCCCGCCGTGCCGGGAAGCGCTTCCCCTGCCAGGGAGGTCACCAGCTGCAACGCCGTGCCGACCGTCTCCCGCGACAGCAGCAGCCCCGACATCCGCGCGGTCACGGCCGCCAGTTCGTCGGCCAGCGGCAGGTCGTGGTTCATTCGCGTCACACCTTCGGCACTGGCTCATCGCCTCTCCGGTGACGGACGTGCACCGATGTCCCGGGCTTCCCTTCCACCGCCGCCCCAAACCGGCGGGCCGCGGCGGCGTTCTCCGCGCGCCGGGCTACGGCGTACGCGGGATGCGAGTGGGTGGACGGATACGCCCGACGTGGTCGCACAAGTCGTCCGGTTCAGTCAGGAGCCGGCCAGACCACCTCCCGCCGGACCACGCGAGTCGGTCGCCGGGATGGGTGGTTCCCGGCGGGGGTATCCGCAGCCATGAACCTTCACGAGGTGTTGCGGTCGGTGGAGAACCTCCGTGCCGCTGACCGGCCGGCGGGCGCGTTGGCGGCGGTCGCCCGGCGGCTGCTGCGGCCACCGGGCCTGCGCGAGGTGCTGCGCGGGTCCTGGCTCGGCCATCCGCTGCATCCCCTGGCGGTCACCGTGCCCATCGGGGCCTGGGCGTGCGCGTCGGTGCTGGACGCCCGACCGGGGAACGAGGACGCGGCACGGCGTCTCACCGGCATCGGACTGGCGGCGGCGCCACCGGCCGTCCTGCTGGGGCTCTCGGACTACGACCGGCTGAACCGGCGCCAGCAGCGGGTCGGTGTGGTGCACGCGGTCGCCAACACGGCCGCGCTGGCCTGCTTCACCGCGTCCTACGCGGCACGACGGCAGGAGGCCCACGCCAGGGGGAAGGTGCTGAGCCTGCTCGGCATGGCGGTGCTGGGCGTCGGAGGTGCGCTCGGCGGGCACCTCGCCTACGCCCAGGGGGCCGGCGTGTTCCGCTGGCAGCGCCCGGCGGAGGACTCCAACGTGTACCCGCTCGAGGTCCGGCGGTCCACGCGGCGCGTCCGATGACCCCCGGCCCGGACGCGCCGTGCGTGTCCGGGCTCTGGTCAGCCGTCGTGGCCGTAGCGGCCGCCGCCGTCCAGGCCGGCGCCCGGACCGCCGGGGTCGCTCGCCTGGCGGCCGTGCAGACCGACCCGTTGCGGGAAAGCGCTCACCGCACGCTCGTCCAGCTGCACCTGGCCGACGGCAACCCGGCGCAGGCGTTGCGCCAGTACCAGACCTACCGGGCCCTGCTCCGCGCGGAACTCGGGCTCGAACCGTCCCCGCACATCCACGACCTCATGCGGCCGCTGCTGAAGAGCGCGCGCTGCTGAGGAGGAGCGCGATGTCGGTGGTGCGTTCGGTCGCGATCAGGCCGATGTGGGAGTGGGTGGCCCGGTCCAGGTGGCGGAACGCCGAACCTCGCTCGCCCCCAGGAATCCGCCAGCCCAGGAACGTCGCCCCCGCCTCGGCACCGACAGGTCAGCGGCGTCCAGCCGCCAGGACGACGAGGAACTGGCCACCACCCGGCTCGACACCGGCGGTCACCGGCAGACCGGGCACCAGCCGGGAGAACCGGTCCACCAGCCAGTCCGCCACCTCGCGGGCGTCCTTCTCGGTCGGGCAGCGGCCCACCATCTCGCGGCCCCCCTTGCGTTCCAGCCTCCCGGCGACGGTGATCAGGGGCGCGGGTTCGGCCACGTGCAGGTGGTCCGGCCAGGCGATGACGACCTTGACCGCGCCCTTGCGGCTGTTGCAGCCGCGGTGCGCGAGCCGCTCGGTGACCTTGGCCTTCCGGTCGGCGGTCCTGCTGTCGACGCTGGGGCCTCGCGCGTCGTTCACCGACATGTCCGGGTCGACCGGCTCGTCGCACACCCAGCACCGCCAGCTGTCCCGCTCGGCCACGTCATCAAGTTGACTCACCTGCGCGAACCTAGTCCGCCCGGCCTTCACCACCGCCCGGCGGCCCAGAGATTAAGTCAGTCGCTTGACTTAATGGCCAGCGATCTCCAAGCTGTGGGTGAGCGGCCGAACACGTGCTGCGAGAGGAGCCATTGGTGACGCAGGTCGAAGAACCTTTGCGATACCCGATTCCCGCCGGGAGAGCACTCGACGCGCCTGAGGAGTGGGCACGGCTGCGTGATCGGTGCCCGGTCGCGCGCGTGACGCTGCCGAGCGGTGACGAGGCCGCGCTGGTGACCCGGTACGACGACGTCAAGCAGGTGCTGTCCGACCCCCGGTTCACCAGGACCGGCCCGGGCAGGGGTGCCAGGGTCTCCGCCGAGGACGGCGGGGTGTTCGACAGCGACATGGCGTCGGTGCTGCCGCAGCACGGCCCGGAGCACCTGCGGTGGCGGCGGATGATCGGCAAGTGGTTCACCGCCAAGCGGAAGACCCGCGCTGGCTCACGGCGGAGCAACGGCTGGCCTGGCTCGGCATGGTCCGCGTGCTGACGCGGCTGCCCGCGGTCCTCGACGCCCAGCTGGAACGCGACGCCGGACTGTCCTTCTTCGAGTACCACGTGCTGTCGATGCTCTCCGAGGTCCCCGGCCACACCCTGCGCCTGAGCCGGCTCGCGCAGCTCACCAGTTCCTCGCTGTCCCGCCTTTCGAACGTCGTCAAGCGCCTCGAAGGCCGCGGCCTGCTGCGCCGCGAGCCCGATCCCGGCGACGGCCGGGCCAGCCTCGCGGTCCTCACCGACGCGGGCACAGCCGCCGTCGAGCTGGCGGCACCCGGTCACGTCACCGCGGTCCGCGAGCTGGTCGTGGACCCCTTGGACCCGGCGCAGCTGACCGAGTTGCACGCCGCCCACGAACGCATCCTCGGCCGGCTCGATCCCGCTTCCTCCACCCGGCCGGAATGGCTGGAGACCTGACCGCGACTCAGCGCGACTTCCTCCTTTCCTGCCACCGCACCAGCAAACCGAGTGCCCGCGCGACGACCGGCGAGTCGTCGTCGGCCCGCACGGCGGCCACGAGGTCGACGCCCTGGTTCCCCGTCAGCGGGCGGTAGGTCGCGCCCGCCACGCCGAGCTCCGCCACAGGTCGCGGCACCACGGCCACGCCCAGTCCGGCGGCGACGAAGGTGACCAGGGTCGAGGTCTCCGCCACCTCGTGGCGGATCCGAGGCTCGAACCCCGCCGCGCGGCACAGGTCCGTGACGATCCCGTGCATGACCGAACGGCCGTGCGACGCGTGCACGATCAGGTCCTCCTCGCGCAGGTCCTCGATCTTCAACCGCTTCCGCCGCGCCAGCTCGTGGTCCCCGGGCAACGCCACGATGAGCCGGTCGCGGCGCACGGCGGTCACCCGCACCGCCGGGTCGTCGACCGGCGGCCGCAGCAGGGCGAGGTCGACGCGGCGGGCGAGCAGGGACTCGAGCTGGTCCGGTGCCAGCATCTCGCCCCGGAACACGAAGTCGACCGCCGGCAGCTCCTCCCGCAGGGCGCGCGCGAACGCGGGCAGCAGGCTGTAGGTGGCCGAGCCGACGCACCCCACGACCAGACGGCCCTGCAGTCCCTCGGCCACTCGCCGCGCCTCCGCACCGGCGTCGTCCACGGCGGCGAGCACGGCTCGGGCGCGGTCCAGGTAGACCGTCCCGGCGTCGGTGAGCTCGACCTTGCGGGTGGTGCGGTGCAGCAACGTCACCCCGAGCTCGGCCTCCAGCTGCTGGATCTGCTGGGAGAGCGGTGGTTGTGCCATGTGCAGGCGTTCGGCGGCGCGGCCGAAGTGCCGTTCCTCGGCGACCGCGACGAAGTAGCGCAGGTGACGGAGTTCCACCGATTGATACCCCCGGAGTCTCAGCGCTTGCCAAATGAGTATTTCTGAATATAACCGCGCCGCACTAGCGTCAAGGGCATGACCGACGTCGTGATCTGCGAACCCCTCCGCACCCCCGTCGGACGGTTCGGCGGTGCGCTCTCCTCGCTGAGCGCCGCCGATCTCGCCACCACCGTGCTCACCGAGCTGGTGCGGCGCACGGGCCTGCGCGAGGGCGATGTCGACGACGTCGTGCTCGGGCAGAGCTACCCGAACGGCGAGTCGCCCGCGATCGGCCGGGTCGCGGCGCTGGACGCGGGCCTCGGCACCGGCGTTCCCGGCCTCCAGATCGACCGCCGCTGCGGATCCGGGCTGCAGGCGGTGCTCTACGCGGCGGGTCAGGTCGCGACCGGCGCGGCGGACGTCGTCGTGGCGGGTGGTGCCGAGTCGATGTCGCAGGTCGAGCACTACGCGCTGGGACTGCGCACCGGTGTCCGCAGCGGTGGCGTCCAGCTCGCCGACCGCCTCGACCGGGCCAGGGAGACCGCCGGTGGCCGGTTCCACCCGGTGCCGGGCGGCATGCTCGAGACCGCGGAGAACCTCCGCCGCGAGTACGGGATCTCGCGCGTCGAGCAGGACGAGTTCGCGGTGCGGTCGCAGCGGCGCTGGGGTGCCGCCGACGAGGCGGGGCGGTTCGCGGACGAGCTCGTGCCGGTGACCGTGCCCGGCCGCCGCGGCAAGCCCGACCTCGTCGTCGACCGCGACGAGCACGCCCGCCCGGACACGACGCTCGAGGACCTCGCCGCGCTGCGACCGGTCAGGCTGAAGCTGGACCCGGAGTCCACGGTCACCGCGGGCAACGCGAGCGGCCAGAACGACGGTGCCGCGCTGTGCGTGGTCACCACCCGCGCCGAAGCCGAGAAGCGCGGCCTGAGGCCCGTGCTCGCCCTCAGGTCCTGGGCCGTCGCCGGGGTGGGGCCGGAGGTCATGGGCATCGGGCCCGTCCCGGCCACCGCCGCCGCGCTCGGCCGCGCCGGACTCACCCTCGACGACATGGACGTGATCGAGCTCAACGAGGCGTTCGCCGCGCAGGTGCTCGCCTGCCTGCGCGAGTGGAAGCTCGACGCGGAGGACGACCGGCTCAACCCCAACGGTTCCGGCATCTCGCTCGGGCACCCCGTCGGCGCGACCGGAGCGCGGATCCTGACGACCCTCGCGCACGAGATGGGCCGCCGCGGCAGCCGTTACGGCCTGGAGACGATGTGCATCGGCGGCGGCCAGGGACTCGCCGCCGTCTTCGAGGCGGTCCGCTGATGGGCGTCGCCGAGGTCCACCACGTCGTCACCGGCAGGCAGGACGGCCCGGTCGTCGTGCTGTCCAACTCGCTCGGGTCGACGCTGGAGATGTGGGACGCCAACGTCGCCGCGCTCGAAGAGCACTTCCGGGTGGTGCGCTACGACACCCGCGGTCACGGACGCTCCCCCGTCGTGCCCGGCCCGCAGACCATCGACACCCTCGCCACGGACCTCCTCGCGCTGCTCGACCGCCTCGGCGTGGAGAAGGCACACCTGGTCGGGCTGTCGCTCGGGGGCATGACCGCGCTGCGACTGGCCGCGCGCGACCCCGGACGCGTCGACCGGCTCGCGGTCCTGTGCACGAGCGCCCTCCTCGGACCGGCGGCGAACTGGACCGGCCGCGCGGCACTCGTCCGTTCCCGGGGAACGGCGGTGGTCGCCGAGGCCGTCGTCCAGCGCTGGTTCACCCCCGCCCACGAGAACCGCGCGGCGTGGGAGGCGATGGTGGCCTCCACACCCGCGGAGGGGTACGCGGGCTGCTGCGAGGCGATCGCCGCGATGGACCTGCGCGGGGACCTCGCCAGGATCAGCGCGCCCACGCTGGCGATCGCCGGAGCGGACGACCCGGCGACCCCGCCTCACCACCTGGAGGAGATCGCCACGTCCGTCCAGGACGGCCGGCTGCTCGTCGTCCCCTCGGCCGCCCACCTCGCCAACGCCGAACAACCCGGCGTCGTCACGGCGGCGCTCGTCGACCACCTCACGAAGGAGAGCCACTCATGAGCCTGGACAAGGTGGTCGGCGGACCGGCCGAAGCCGTGGCGGGCATCCGGTCCGGCGCGAGCGTCGCGGTCGGCGGGTTCGGGCTCGCGGGCATCCCGTGGTTCCTCATCGAGGCGCTGCTGGAGCAGGGTGCCGACGACCTCACGATCGTCTCCAACAACTGCGGCGTCGACGGCGCCGGCCTCGGGCTGCTGCTCGAACACCGCCGCATCAGCCGGGTCGTCGCGTCCTACGTCGGCGAGAACAAGGAGTTCGCCCGCCAGTACCTGGCCGGAGAGCTGACCGTGGAGCTCACTCCACAAGGGACGCTCGCCGAACGGTTGCGCGCCGGGGGTTCCGGAGTGGGCGCCTTCTACACGCCCACCGGTGTCGGCACGCTGGTGTCCGAGGGCGGTCTGCCCTGGCGGTACAACCCGGACGGCACCGTCGCGCTCGCCTCGCCGCCCAAGGAGGTGCGCACCTTCCACGGCAAGGAGATGGTGCTGGAGGAGTCGATCGTCACCGACGTGGCCCTCGTGCGCGCCGCCGTCGCCGACCGTGCCGGGAACTGCGTCTTCCACGCCGCCGCCCGCAACTTCAACCCGGCCGCCGCGATGGCCGGCCGGTTCACCGTCGTCGAGGCCGAACGCGTCGTCGAGGTCGGCGAGATCACCCCCGACCACGTGCACCTGCCCGGCGTCTTCGTGCAGAGCGTCGTCGCGCTCACGCCGGAGCAGGCCGCCCGCAAGGACATCGAGAAGCGCACCACCCGCGCCCGCCAGGAGGCGAACTGACATGGCCTGGACCCGCGACCAGATGGCCGCCCGCGCCGCGCTCGAACTGCGCGACGGCGAGTACGTCAACCTCGGCATCGGCCTGCCCACGCTCATCCCCGACCACCTGCCCGCGGACTCCACCGTCACACTCCACGCGGAGAACGGCATCCTCGGCGTCGGCCCGTTCCCCTACGACGACGAGGTGGACCCCGACCTCATCAACGCGGGCAAGCAGACCGTCAGCGTGCTGCCGGGAGCGTCGTTCTTCGACTCCCCCACCAGCTTCGCGATGATCCGCGGCGGCCACATCGACACCGCGGTCCTCGGCGGCATGCAGGTCTCCGCGCACGGCGACCTCGCCAACTGGATGGTGCCCGGCGCGATGGTCAAGGGCATGGGCGGCGCGATGGACCTCGTCAGCGGAGCCCGCCGCGTCATCGTCCTGATGGAACACGTGTCCCGCACCGGTGACCCGAAGCTGGTCGGCACGTGCACCCTGCCGCTGACCGGACGCGGGGTCGTCTCCCGCGTCATCACCGACCTGGCCGTGCTCGACGTCGCGGACGGCGCCTTCCGCCTGGTCGACCTCGCACCCGGCAGCTCGGTCGAGGACGTGGTGGCGAGGACGGGCGCGCCGGTGCTCGCCGGGGAGCTCAGCGCCGGCTGACGGCCCTCACTCGCCCGGATGCCGGAGCGGCGCCTCGGTGCGGATCGCGGTGAGGCCCCAGGTGGCGTAGGGCACAGTGACGGTGCCGCCCAGCTCGTCGACCGCCGCACCGAGAGCGGCCACCACCTCCGCCAGCCGCTCCGGCGGCAGGGTGGTGAGGCCGCCCGAGGTCGGCACCAGGTCCAGCAGCTCCTCGCGGGTGTACGTGCGGTGCCAGTCGTGACGCCACACCTCGGGCTCGCCGAACCCGCCCGCCTCGCGGATTCCGTCCGCGGCCCTCGCGTACAGGCCCTGGTAGGCGTCCAGGACCGGCACCTCCGACCTGGTGAAGCTCAGCGGCGAGTCGGGTGCCGCCCGCCGGTACGCCCCGTCGAGGGCCTCCGCCAGGGCGGGCGGAAGCTGGTAGACGTGCCCGAACGGCGCCAGCACCCCTCCCGGTCGCAGGATCCGCGCCGCCGCGGCCGCGCCCAGGACCGGGTCGATCCAGTGCCAGGCGGTACCGGAGACGACCGCGTCGAAGGTGCGGCCCGCGGGCTCCCACTCCTCGAACGTCGCCACCTCGACCTCAAGACCGGTGCCGCGCGCGAAGGCGGCCATCCGCCGGTCGGGCTCGACGCCGAGAACGGTGCGACCGGCCGCCTGGAACTGGCGGGCCGCGATGCCGGTCCCGCAGCCGACGTCGAGGAAGTCCGGGCCCGGGCTCGCGGAGACGATCCGCTCGACCACCGCCCCGGGGTACTCGGCGCGGGTGCGGTCGTACCTCTCCGGGTCGATTCCGAACGACTCCGCGACGCGACGCTGCCGATGCGGTTCCGGCGCAGGTGACGACGGTAGAGTGACCATGCGCCCACTCTAGTGGGCATGTGCCCATTGGAGCGGCGGGTTCGCTCTCGGCGATCGATGAGGAGGCGTGGTGCCGACTGGCGTTGCGCTGCGCGACCCGCGCCGGCAGCTGTTCGACGCCGCCGGCCGCGTCCTGCTCCGGGACGGTGCCAGCGAGCTGACCAGCCGGGCCGTCACCACCGAGGCGGGCGTGGCCAAGGGCGTCCTGCACCGGTACTTCGCCGACTTCGACGCCTTCCTCACCGAGCTGGTGCTGGATCGCATCGCGCAGATCGAGGCACAGGCCGCCGCACTTCGGGACGTGGCGGGCACCGGCACCGTCGCCGGCAACCTGACCAGCGCTCTCACGACCGGCTTCGACCCGGTCATGGTGGCGGTCGTGGTGCTCGTCATCGCACGGGACGAACTGCGCTCACGGCTGCGTGCGGCAGGCACAGCCAGGCTTCCGGTCGTCGGTGAGTTCACGGCCGCGGTCGCCGAGTACCTGACGGCCGAGCGCGACCTCGGCCGGCTCGCGGCCGACGCCGACATCAGCACGCTCGCTCCCACGGTGATCGGCGCCGCACACCTGCAGTTCACCGAGCACGGGGACGACCCGGCGAAAGCCGAGGCCGTGCGGAAGGTCGTGACCGCGGTCCTGGCCGGCGCCGTGCGCTGAGTGGACCGGCGGGTGATCGGGTACACGGGATCATGAGTGAGATCAGTGCGACGGACGTGCTGCTGGACGGGTTCGACCGCGTTCAGCAGGCGGTCACGCGAACTCTCGAAGGCCTGTCGACCGACCAGCTCGCGCACCGCGTGAACGACTCGGCGAACTCGATCGCCTGGCTCGTCTGGCACCTCACCCGAGTGCAGGACGACCACGTCGCCGATCTGGCGGGCACCGGGCAGGTCTGGACCGACGGCGGCTGGGCGGAGCGGTTCGGCCTGCCGCTGCCCGCCGAGGACACCGGCTACGGCCACGACGCCGGACAGGTCGCCGCGGTGGTCGCGCCGTCGGACCTGCTGCTCGGCTACCACCAGGCCGTGCACGAGCGCACCGAGGCGTATCTGCGCGGCGTGAAGGCCGGAGATCTGTCGGTGGTGATCGACGTGTCGTGGGATCCGCCGGTCACCCGCGCCGTGCGGCTGGTCAGCGTGCTGGAGGACGACCTCCAGCACGCCGGGCAGGCCGCCTTCGTGCGCGGTCTGCTCGCATAGGACACCTCGTCCACCTCATGGCGGAACGCCTACACGGTCATGGGCAGATGCAGCCTCGCGTGAGCGCGGAGGCCGTGGTCGCGGTGCAGTACCGCGTGCCGAGCGGATCGTGCTCGCGCCACAGGTGAGGACACACCACGCAGCTCGCGTCGTGGTCGGCGGCTTGGGTTCGTGGTTCGGGCATGCGGACACTCCGATGATCGGTGGTGGAACGGGTGCGTCAGCGCGTGCGCCTGACGGTGGTGCAGAGCTGAGCCGGGTTCATCCCGGCGCTCAGCGCCACGACGGTGCCAGGTCCTCTTCCGCCTGGACCACCATCGACTCCAGCTGCGGGCCGCCGTACGTGGTGACCATGGCGACGTCCGCCGCGTCCCGGCCACGGCCGATGACGACGCGGCCCTTGCGGGGCTCGTTGTTGCGCGGGTCGAAGGTCCACCAGCGGTCTCCCAGCCAGACCTCCATCCACGCCGCGAAGTCCATCTCCGCGTCGCCGGGCGGCACGTCCAGGTCCGGCAGGTAGCCGAAGACGTACCGGGCGGGGATGTTGAGCGCGCGGCAGAACGAGATCGCCAGGTGCGTGAAGTCGCGGCACACGCCGAAACCCGCCGCGTTGACGTCCGCGGCGGTGGACAGCGCGGTGGAGGTGCCGTAGCCGAAGTTCAGCGACTCGTGGACGTGCCGGCAGATCTCCCGCACCCGGCCGTAGCCCGGCGGATGAGCGCCGAACCGCGACCAGGCCTCGTCGCCGAGCACGTCGGACACGCAGTAGCGGCTCGGCAGCGTGTACATCAGCACGTCGTCCGGAAGGCCGTCGGGCAGCGTCTCCGGGACGGACTCGTCCACGTCCTCGGTCCTGTCCGGCACGTCCACCCACGCGTTGTAGTGCACTGTGGACAGACCGGCGGGAAGCACGACGCGGGTGTTGCGGTTGCCGTACAGGTCGCGGTAGTGCCTCATCGGGACGTCCGGCTTCACGTCCAGGTGCTCCTGGCTGACCCGCACGTCAGGGCTCCACAGCGGCCGCACGAGGAACACCGCCGGCGTGGGCACCTCGGCGCGGTAGGTGAACGCACAGCCGACGCGGAGCAGTCGGGTGCCCCACGTCAGCTGTTCCGCGCCGGTGCCGTAGTGGCGCGAGTTCAACGCACCTGCTCCGGTATGTGGTCCAGCGCGCGCAGCACGCGCACGGCGAGATCCCGTGCCGCTGTGCCTTCGAGCTCGGACTGGCCGGTCAGCACGTCCTGCACCATCTTGAGCCTGCGCTCGTAGGCGGACGTGTAGGTCGAGGTGGTCATCGAACTCCTTGGAACGTCTGTTCGGGAATGCAGGTGCTGCGAGCATCCGCAGTGGATTCGTGCGCCGCCACGTCCCGCAGCAGGACCTCGACGGTGTCGGTGTTCCCGCGCTCGGCGGCGCGCATCATGGCGTCGTGAGCGGCGGTGGCGTCGGCGTCCGGCGGAACGAGGAGCAGCGTCGTGCGGTGCCTGTCCCCCGCGACGACGTCGACCGTGTGCGCGGGCCTGGACCAGAACCCGCTGAGCCGCACCCGCACGCCGTCCAAGGCGAGCTGGCGTGGCGCGCTGTCCCACTCGGTCAGGTTGTAGCTCACCCGCGGGATCGCGCCGAGCCGAACCGCCAGCACCGCGAGCAGCGCGGGCAGTTCGGCGGCGAGGTCCCGGGAACGCGGCCACCAGGCACCGTCGACGTGCCCCGCGGAGAGCGCGTTCGGCCGCAGCCGCAATCGCAGCGGAGTCCGGAGCTGCTCGGTGGCCGTGGCGGCCGGAGGGGACGAGGAAAGGTGAGGAGCCGACGTCATGCCGGGACTCCCGTCTCCGGACCGAAGTGGACCGGGTTCAGGTTTCGCCGAGTGCGACGTGAGCTTGAGTGCTCAGGTGCGAGATGCTCTCAGCGAAATCGACTCTACACCATTTCCGGCATGATCGGTCGAAAATAGCCTTCGCCCCGAAAATCGACGATCCACCATTCGCCGGGAAATCCCCGGACGAAAATCGTGTGGCGTCAGGGCGCGTCGCGTTCCATGCACTCGGCGAGATCCGACCACCCCATGAGCGGCGGGCCCGTCACCGGCAACTGCCGGACGCCGGGGCGCGTCATGGACTCGGCCACGAGACCCGCCACCGCCTCCGGTGCCTGCACGACGTCCCCGGAGAGCCGGCCGAGCACGATCAGCGGCTCGGCCGGATCGGTCTCGATCGACACCGACCACCCCTGCGTCGCGCTCCAGACGAGCATGACGTCGCGGTCCGGGTGGGCCACCGCACGGCAGCCGAGCGCGATGTAGGCGGTGGCGGTGTCGGTGACCTCGAAGCTGGCGCCCTCGCGGGGCACACCGAGGGCCTCGGCGACCTTCCCCACGTAGCGCTCGAGGGCCCCGGCCAGCAGGTGGGTGCCCTCCGACGTGGCCTCCGGCGCGCCGCCACTGCGGCGCGAGACTCGATCATCACTGATGGGCGCGGTCACTGCCATGCGACTCCGTGTTCCTCAGATCGCTGCGGAACCACGGCGGGCGGGCTCACAGACCGCGGAGGTGACGAAGCGGGTGGACGAGCCGATCAACGACTCTGCACCCCCACTGTAACCGCTCGCAACAGCGGCTGAACGCGCCGCGGCGCTCGTTCCGGGAGATTTCCGCGATCTTCGCCGCGGCACGCACGACGGCGCGCCGTCGCCCGGACGACCTCACCGCCACTCATCGGCCTCATTGGAAAAGCACGTGGGTTTCGGAGAAAATCGGTTCTGTTTTTGTTGCGGGCGAGTTTCACGCGGGCAACCTTTGAGCGAATGTCACTCCGCTTCGGACGAAGCCGGCCGGCTCGACCAGTTCGCGCTGTCGCGGCTGTAGCGAACCAGGAAACGGGCGAACTGCTCGCGTTCAGCAGCCGTCCAGGCGGTGGTGATGAGCTCGAACGTCTCGCGCTGCTGGGCGGCGAACCGGCGGCGTTCGGTCTCACCGGCCTCGGTGAGCTCGAGGACCGTGCGGCGGCCGTCCGCCTGCGAGGCGGCACGCCTGAGCAGGCCGTCCGCGATGCAGGCGGCCACGGTCCGGCTGGCGACGGGCTGGGCGACCCCCATCTCGGCGGCGAGCCCGCCCACCGTCATCTCGCCGGAACTCTCGTGGACGAGGTTCAGCACGAGGTTGCGGGTGAGGTCCCCGCGTCCGCCGGAGGTGCGGCGGCGCAGCCGGGACAGCGCCGGCCCGACCTGGTCGAGCAGGCCCTCGTCGTCGGAGGGCAGGGGCGAGTCGCTCATCCGCGCACTGTAACAACTGTGAACCACATGACATCTACATACCTTTAGTGATTTACATAGCGCAAGGTATATGATTCAGCCAGGTTGTCACCCACCACGAACAAGGCAGGCCATGACCACGACCACCATCACCGGCGCCAGGGTCTTCGACGGCGAGAAGACCCTCGGTGTCACCACCGTGTCCATCGAGGACGGAAAGATCGTCCGGATCGGAGGGGAGGTGCCCTCCGGGAGCGACGTGGTCGACGGGACCGGCGCGACGCTGTTGCCGGGCTTGATCGACGCACACGTCCACACCGGTCCGGAGGCCCTCGCGCTGGCACTGCGCTTCGGCGTGACCACCGAGCTGGAGATGCAGGGCGTCCACACGCGCGACCGGCGTGCGGGCATCAGCGAGAACGACGCGGTCGCGGACGTGCGCTCGGCGGGCTTCGGCCTCACGCCGCCGGGCGGGCACCCCAGCGAGCTGTTCCCGCCGGGCTTCACCCCCGGCGACCGGGGAGGCCCGCGCGGGACGGGCGAGCCGCCGTTCCACCCGGACGCCACGAGCCCCGAGGCCGCCGCGGCCTCGATCCCCCAGCTGCTCGCCCGCGGCTCGGACTACGTCAAGTTCATGATCGACGACGGCAGCGTCGAGGGGCACCCCGGTCTTCCGATGATCGACCAGGCGACCCTGAACGCGGGCGTGGCCGAGGCCAGGAGGTACGGCGCGCTCACCGTCGCGCACACGCTGACCCTCGACGCCACCAGGATGGCCGTGGAGGCCGGGATCGACGGCCTGGTGCACGTGTTCGTCGAGCCCCACGACGACGAGATCATCGCCATGATCAAGGACGCCGGCATGTTCGTCGTCCCGTGCGCCGTGCTCAACGCCTCCCTCATGGGCATCACCGGTGGCGAGCTCGCCGACGACCCGCGGGTGTCGTCGAGGCTGGACGAGGACTGGGACACGACCTTGCGCTCCAGCTTCGGCTGCTACCCGCAAGGCGACATCAAGGACGTCCTGCGCACCATCAAGGTGCTCAGCGACGAGGGCGTCGACGTCCTGGTGGGCACCGACGCCTCCCTCCCCCTGCCGTTCCTCGGCGGCCTGGCCCACGGCGCGAGCGTCCACCACGAACTGCAGTACCTGGTCCAGGCCGGGCTGACCCCCGAACAGGCGCTGCGCGCCGCGACCGCCACGACGGCCCGCCGTTTCGCGCTGTCCGACCGCGGTCGCATCGCCGAAGGGCTGCGCGCCGACCTGCTCCTCGTCGACGGGGACCCCACCACCACGATCTCGGACACGCTCAACACGCGTGCCGTCTGGCGCCGCGGCACCCGTCTCAGGGGCTGAACGGGATCACGCCCCGCCGGGACCGAGCGCAACGGGGTGGGCGGGCGCCGCAGCAGATTCTCCAGCCTGTCCCAGGTCGCTGCGGCGCGAGGCCCGGAACATGCCGAGCAACAGGCCGCCCGGGCCCTCGGGCATCCCCCTGCCGCACCAGGGACGCGGCCCGTTCCTCGTCCGCGGGCGCGACGAGTCCGCCGGTCGTCAGCGCCTGACCCAGCGGGTGCGGGACCGTGCTCGCGCAGAAGCCCTTGCGCAGTGCGGTGAACGGCAGACCGGTCTCCGCCAGGTGCTGCTCGGTGGCCGCGTGGTCGGGCATCGGCGCGAAGGGCGAGTCGCCCGCCGCACCCTGGTGGCTCGTGCACAGGACGCGGCCCGCTCCACCGGCGCGGGCGCGGTGACGTGCCGGCGCCGGCGCGGTGCTGACCCTGCTGGCCACAGCCCCGCCGGACCGGGACCCCGGCCGCGGCGACGACGTCCACGGCCACCGGCACGGTCCGGCGCCGCCTGCCGGAACTGCGGCAGCTCACGGAGGCCGAACGCACACCCCTCAGCGAGTGGCTGACCCCGCCCTGATCGCGGGATTCCGGTTGCCGCCCAGGGTGATCGGCAGCACCGCGGTGAGCGGGGCCGGCGAGGAGACCCTCGCCGGCCGCTCCTGACTCACACCCGCTCGGACTCGACCGTCGTCACGACCTGACCGGAGGACGACTCGCGGGTCTCCAGCGAGATCCCGCACTTCCCGACCAGCGCGACACCGGCACCGATGGTCGTGACCACCGGAGCGGCGAACGCCGCGACCAGCCCGAGAGCGACCGGCACCTCGAGCACCACGTCGTCCTTGCTGTCGCGCACGACAACACGGCGGTTGAAGCCCTCGCTGACCAGTCCTCGCACGGCGTCGACCACCGAGTCGACGGCGGTGTGGACGGACTCAGGCCTGGATTCGCTCATGATTCTCCTCGCACTGCGGATGTCCCCTTGACGACTCCAGAGTGCCCGCGGCCGCGAACCGCGCCATCAGGGTTCACCCCTGACCTCCACCTGATCTATCCCTCACCCGAGGCCACCAGGGTGAACTCGGCGCGACCGGAACGCACGCCGTTGACCTGCAGCTCGACGGCGTGCCGCCCGGGGTGGTAGCGGCGCGTGGTCAGCACCCGGAACGAGTGCTCGCGGCTGAGCTCGCAGGTCTCACCGGGTTCGACGGTGCGGGTGGTGAGCTTGAAGGTCTTGCCGGTGAGCGTGCCGTTGGCCTTGCGGTGGTGGACCACGTAGTCGATCACCAGCCGCGCGGGCTCCTGGCCGAGGTTGCGCACGGAGCCCGTGAACGACAGCGCCTCCCCGATCACCACGCTGTCGGCGGAGAGCAGCGGGCCCGTCACGTCCAGGTGCGCGGAGGTGAACCCCAGCAGCTCCAGCGCACCGGGATGGCCCTGCTTGACGAGCGTGCGCAGGCCGTGGCGCACGACGCGGGCAGTGTTGTCGTCGGGCGCGGCCGTCCACGCGGCCGCCGTCGCGACGACGAGCTCAGGATCGCGGCGGCTGATGTCGTTGAGGTGGTTGGCGACCGAGCGCCGGACGTACTCGCTCTCGTCCCGGTACAGCGCGTCGAGGATCGGCAGCGTCGCCTTGGGCTCGGCGAGGATGCCGGGCACGCGGACGGCCCAGGGCAGCAGCGGGCGCGTTCCCTCCGAGGCGAGCCTGCGCACGTCCGCCGACTCCGAACGGGTCCAGGGCAGGATCGTCGCCAGTGCTCGTCCCAGATCGTGGGCGAGCAGGGGGCGCAGCGCGAACTCCGAGGTCAGCCGGGGCGTCAGCTCCGCCAGCAGCGCGAGCGCGTCGTCGAACGCCTCCACGCCGCCCTCGGCGATGGCCTTGGTGGCGACGGCACTCGTGACCGGCCAGATCAGCCATCCGGTGAAGGACGGCGACCGGGCGGCCGCGGCGCGCACGGTCCGCGCGAACGAGCTGTAGTCCCCCGGCAGGTCGGCGAGCAGCGCGTCGCGGATCAGATCGCTGCGCTCCCGCAGCGCCAGCGGCGCCAGGGCGGCTCCGGCCGCGCGAAGCCGGGGCAGGTCCGCCCCCGGCGCCGCGGTGAGCAGGGCGGCGGTGAGATCGGAGACGGTCTGAACACCGATCAGCTCATCGGCAAAGGGCATGTCGATCTCCGCCGGAAACTGGTCCGGAGTAGGGGAAGCCGAGGCAGGACAACGCTTTCGCGCTGCCGCTGCCCGTGGCGGCGGGCACGGACGGGATGCTACCCGGCGCGAGGACCGGGGCCTGGTTCATCGCCAGGCCGCCCGCTAAGCTCGTGCGGTCCGCGGTCTTCACGCGCCGAGCAGCGGCGCCGGCCTCGGACTCGTGATGGACGGGTACGCCGAACATCGCACGATCATCCGGTTCAGCAAGAGCCGGCGGGCATGACGTTCCCGCCGTGCGCTCGTTCCGGAGTCCTCGTCAGACGGCGAGGGGATGAGCATGCGCATCGCATTGGTGGGCAGCCACACCGGCGAGATGCCCCACCGGACCGGAACCGCCGGGTTCGCGCGAGCACTGACCCAGCAGGGGCACGAGATCGTAGTCTACGCCCGCAGGGACGCCGCGAACGTCGGGGACCGTGAGCACACCGAAGACGGTTACGAGGTCGTGCACGTGCCTTTCGGGCCCGCCCGCCCGATGCCCGAGGCCGCCGTGTGGGACCACACCGACGACTTCGCCCGGTTCCTCCGCCGCGAGTGGGTCCGGGCGAAGCCGGACATCGCCCACTCGGACGGGTCGGTGGCGGGCCTCGCCGCTTTGCTGGCCGCACGTGAGCACGGCGTGCCCGTGGTGCACACCCACCACGAACCGGACTCCGAACACGAGCGGATCGCACGGCTGATCTGCCGCCATGCCGCTCACGTGGCGGTGACCAGCAGCGATCAGGTGCACGGCCTGTGCCTGGCGGGGGTGCCCCGTTCCCGGATCTCCGTGTCGCCGGCCGGTGTGGACCTCGACGGCCGGGGCCTGCCCGGTGTCACCGAACGCGGCTCCGGACCGGTGCGGGTGCTCGGTCTGGGCGGGCTGCTGCCCGGTCACGGCTTCGACACCGTCGTCGCGGCGATGGCCGACTTGCGCAACGCCGCGCTCGTCGTCGCCGCACCGGTCGAGACCGTCGACCGGAACACCGGCCTGGAAGCGCGGCGGCTGCGGCACTTGGCCGTGCGGCTCGGCGTCCAGGGCCGGGTCTCGGTGACCGGAACCGCGAACCGGGCGGAGGTGACCGCGCTGCTGCGCTCGGCCCACGTCGTGGTGACCGCGCCGCGCCGGGACCCGGCCGGAGTCGTTGCGCTGGAAGCGATGGCGCGGGGCCTGCCGGTCGTCGCGTCGGCGGTGGGAGCACTTGCCGACGTGGTCGTCGACAAGATCACCGGACGGCTGGTGCCGCCGGGCGACGTCCGCGCGCTCACGCTCGCTCTGCGCGAACTGGTCGCGGACAGGTCCAGACGGGACGCTCTCGGCCTCGCGGGCGCCGACCGGGTGCGGGCTCGCTACGGCTGGGACCGCGTCGCACGCGACGCGGTCCTCGTCTACCAGCGTGCCGCACATCTCGTCCGCGCCGAGGCCGGCTGACGACGAGGACCGAGCCGGTGCGGGGCGGTGAGATCGACAACACCCCGCCCTGGTTCGGTTTCTCACCTTTCCGCGGCATGCACGCCGAATCACGCAGGCTTTAACATTCCCTGCGAGCGCGTTGAGCGACCAGCGCCGCGAACTCGACACCGGCGAGAGGACCGGCGCAATGGACGACTTGACGATCCCACCGAGCCAGGACGGCGCGCACACCGCCGACACCGATCGGCAGGATCCGGTGGAGCGGCTCGACGACGCCACCTCCGCTCTGACGATGCTGCGGGACGGTTTCTCCGGCGAGGAACCGCTCGACTCGGTGCTCCAAAGACTCAGCGAGACCGCCACGAGAGCGATCCAGGACGCCGACGCGGTCACCGTCACCGTGAACCCGCGGCAACCCAGAACCGCGGCCGCCAGCGTCGCCGAGCTCATCGAGATCGACGAGAAGCAGTACAGCTCCAACCGCGGTCCGTGCCTGGAGGCCGCCCGCACGCTCCGGGCCGTGCGCGCCGTGGTCGGGGAGAACAGGGACAACTGGCCCGAGTTCGACGCGTCCGCCGAGCAGCACGGCGTGCGCGCCTACCTGTCCGTGCCGATCGTGCTCCCGGCCGCGGACCACAGCGACGCCAAGCACGTCGGGTCGCTCAACATCTACAGCTACAAGCCGTCGGCGTTCGATCCCTTCGACGAAGGCGTGATGCGGCTGTTCACCACCGCCGCCAGCGCGGCGATCGACAACGCGCACCGGTGGCAGCGGTCCCGCGACCACATCGCCCACCTCGAGACCGCGCTCGTCTCACGCGCGGTCATCGACCAGGCCAAGGGCGTGCTCATGGCGGTGCACTCGTGCACCGCGGACCAGGCTTTCGCCATGCTGGTGCAGGACTCCCAGAAGCGGAACGTCAAGCTGCGCGAGGTCGCGCAGGGGCTGATCGACAGCGTCGCCCCGCGCTGAGCCCGCGGCCGACGTTTGACGGGCCCTCTCCTGCGGAAACCCCGTCTGCGCTGATCGAGATGAAGGGGCCGCACCATGCGTTCGTTGCGTCCGGCGAACCTCGGCCGTGTGCGGTTCGCCGCACCGTCGCCGGCGTGACAGGCTTTCGCCATGAGCACCGCCCGACACGAGATCGACTCCGACAGGCTGCGCGGGCTCGTGCACAACCTCGGCGTCGTGTTCTGGGCCGCCGACGCCCGGACCCGCGAGCTGACCTTCGTGTCGGGCCACGTCGAACAGCTGCTCGGCCATCCCGTCCAGCGGTGGCTGGAGGAACCCGGGTTCTGGGACTCGGTCGTGCACCCCGACGACCGCGACAGGTCCCACCGGGACCGCTGGCAGCGGGCAGGTGACCAGGACGACTACGACCTGAGCTACCGAGCCGTCACCGCGAGCGGTGAAGTCGTGTGGCTGTACGAGAAGGTCCACGTGGAGCGGGACGAGGCGGGCGCGCCGCGGGCGCTGCAGGGCGTGCTCGTCGACGTCACCGGCCAGCGCGTCGCCGCCGAGAGGGAACGGTTCCTCGCGGTGCTCGACCGCGAGTCGCAGAAGCTCGACGACGCCGACGACCTCATGGCGCTGGCGACCCGGATGCTCGGTGAGCACCTCGCCGTCGACCGGTGCGCGTACGCGCGGACGGAGGAGGACGAGAACCACTTCGTCATGAGCGGCGACTACGCCACCGGGCTGCCGCCGTTGCCGGGCCGGTTCGCCATGCGCGAGTTCGGTGCGGGGGCGCTGCGCGCGATGCGGGCGGGAGAACCGTGGGTGGTCGCGGACAGCGGCAACGATCCGCGGCTCGACGAGGACGACCTGGCCGCCTACGCGGTCACGGGCATCCGCGCGGTGATCTGCCTGCCCCTGCTGCGCGCCGGCCGGTTCGTCGCGGCCATGGCCGTGCACCAGGCGCACCCGCGGCAGTGGACCCAGGACGAGATCGACCTCGTGTCCGTCGTGGTCAACCGCTGCTGGGAGTCGCTGCAGCGCGCGCACTCCGACCGCGCCCTGCGCGACAACGAGCAGCGCCTCCGCCTGCTGATCGACCGGGCCGTCGACTGCATCTGGGTCCTCGACGGCGAACGGCGGTTCGTCGAGATCAACCCGGCCGCCTGCAGACTGCTGGGCTACCGGCGCGAGGACCTGGTCGGCCGCCCCGCCGAGGAGCTGTTCGTGCTCGACGGCGACGACCGGGACCCGCCGCACGACCAGGAGCAGACCGGGGTCTGGAACCTGCGCTGCGCCGACGGGTCGATCGTCGCGCTGGAGCTCAGCGTCCAGGTCACGCCGAGCGGGCTGCAGGCCATCGGGCGCGACGTGACCGAACGGCAGCGCACCGAGGCCGAGCGCGAACTGCTGCTGCAGCGCGAGCACGAGATCGCCACCACGTTGCAGCGCAGCCTGCTGCCCCGCGAGCTGCCGGTGCTGGAGCGGCTCGCCACCTCCGCCCGCTACCTGCCCGCGTCGAGTCACGCGCAGGTCGGCGGCGACTGGTACGAGGTGCTCCCGATCAGCGGCACCGTGGCCGGGATGTCGGTCGGCGACGTCGTCGGCTCCGGCCCGACGGCCGCGGCCGTGATGGGGCAGCTCCGCAGCGCCCTGGCCGGGTTCCTGGTCGACGGGCACTCCCCCGCCGCGGCGCTGGAACGGCTCGACGCCTTCGCCGCCAGGGTGAACGGCGCCACCGGC
The DNA here is from genome assembly GCF_026242055.1 of Lentzea sp. NEAU-D7. Lineage (GTDB taxonomy): Bacteria > Actinomycetota > Actinomycetes > Mycobacteriales > Pseudonocardiaceae > Lentzea. The sequence continues at coordinate 287,683 of NZ_JAPJDL010000001.1, forward strand.
AGCAGCTGCGCGTGCATCACCTTCGACTGGGCCACCGGAAGGCTGTGCTGGGCCAGCGCGGGTCACCCGCCGCCGCTGGTGGCCGACGAGCGGGGAGCCCGGTTGCTCACGAGCAGCACCGGCGCGGTGCTGGGCACCGCGGGCCGAGCGCGGTACGAGGAGCACAGCACGGAGCTCGCGCCCGGCGCGACGATCGTGCTCTACACCGACGGCCTGGTCGAACGCAGAGGCGTCGTCGTCGACGAGGGCCTCGACCAGCTGCTGGCCGTCGTGGCGCGGGCGCACCACCAGGCGCCCCCCGAACTGACCGGCACGATCGTCGACGCGCTGCTCGCCGACGGCCACAGCGACGACGTCGCGCTCGTCGTCGCCCGCCACCTGCCCGCGCCACTGCGCGTGACGTCCCCCGCCGAGGCGCGCCGGCTGTCGGAGCTGCGAGGTGCCGTGTCCGAGTGGGCGGCCGCCGCGGGGCTGTCCGACGACCTCGCCTACGACCTCGTGCTGGCCTACGGGGAGGCCGCCGCGAACGTCGTGGACCACGCCTATCCCGGCGCCACGGGCACGTTCGACACCGAGCTCTCGCAGACCGATGGCGCCGTGCGCGTCACCGTCCGGGATCACGGCAGGTGGCGCCCGGAGCCCGAGGATCCCGGCCACCGCGGCCGCGGGCTGCAGATGATCCGCGCCATGGCCGACGACGTCGAGCTCGAAGCGAACGGCGCGGGCACGACGGTCACCTTCCAGTTCTCCACCGCACCCGCCGACGTACCACCGGCACCGGCGCCGGCGCTCGCCACGCCGTCCGACGTGGTCGGGCTCGCCGTGGAGGAGGCTTCCGGCGGCACCCAGGTGCTCCGCCTCACCGGAGACCTCGACACGCACACCTCCGGCGGCTTCCGCGCACCGCTGATGGCCCACATCGGCGCCCGGCCCGACAGCCCGGTCGACATCGACCTCACCCGCCTGGGTTACCTGAGCAGCTGCGGCGTCACGGTGCTCCTGGAGGCCGCGGACGCCGCGCGGCGAGCCGGGCGGACGATCAGCGTGACCTGCCTGCGCGGCAGTGCTCCCGACCGCATCCTCACGTTGTCGGGTCTGCGCGACGTCCTCGCCGTGAGCAGCCGGTCCGAGGAGTTCACGTGACCGAGAAGGCCGAGGCCTGGAACTCCGCGCTCCGCCACGTCATCAACGGCGCCCACCTGTCGACGGCCGGCGGTCTCGCGGAGCTGCTGGACGAGGCCGCCGCCCAGGTGGACGTCACCGCGCAGCTGTACGTCGTCGACATGGGTCAGCAGTGGTTGCGGTCGGTCCGTCCCGAGGAGGGACCGTCGTTGCGGGTGGACTCCACCACGGCCGGGCGCGCGTTCCAGCGGACCGAGATCATCGCCGTGAGCGGCTCGCCGCCGTGCCTGTGGCTGCCGGTGCTGAACGGCACCGAGCGGCTCGGCGTCGTCCAGTTCCTCCTGCACGGCGGCAGGAACCCGGACGACCGGTCGATCCGCGAGCACTGCTGGGAGCTGGCCGGTCTGCTCGGACATCTCCTCATGAGCAAGCTCCACTACAGCGACTTCCTGCACGTCCTGCGCCGCACCACGCCGTTGTCCGTGGCGTCCGAGCTGCTGTGGCAGCTGCTGCCGCCGCAGACCTTCGCGTGTGACCAGCTGACGGTCACGGCGGTGATGGAGCCCTACCACTCCGTGGGTGGTGACGGTTACGACTACGCCGTCGACAACGGACGCGCGTACTTCTCGATCTTCGACGCGACGGGGCACGACCTGCACGCGGGCCTCACCACCGCGATCGTGCTGGCGGCCACCCGCAATGCGCGCCGCAACGGCCTCGGGCTCCTCGAGGCGGCCGAACTGGCCGACCAGGCCGTGCGGCAGCAGGCGGCCGAAGGGCTCAGGGCTCCGTTCGCGACGGCGGTGCTCGCCGATCTCGATCTCGCGACCGGGGCGTTGCGCTACGTCGTCGCGGGACACCCGCCCGCCCTGCTGTTGCGCGACGGCAGGATGGTCAAGGCACTGCGGAGCGCGGTCCACGTGCCGCTCGGACTAGGTCACCTCGCCAGGACGCCCCGGTCGCTCGGACGTGAACACCTCCAGGCCGGCGACCGGATCCTGCTGCACACCGACGGCGTCACCGAGGCGCGCGACTCGCGGGGCGAGGAGTTCGGCGTGGAGCGCCTGGCCGACCTCACCGAACGGCACGAGGCCGCCGGGCTGCCCCCGCCGGAGACCCTGCGGCGGGTGTCCCGCGCGGTGCTGGACCACCAGCACGGGCACCTGCAGGACGACGCCACCCTGCTCCTGCTCGAGTGGAGCAGGACAGCGGCGAGCACCGTGCTGCCCTGACTCGAAGAGGGTGTCGCCGGGTGCGACGACCGCGCCCGGCGACGTGCTCCACTCCGGGAACGGGTCTAAGACTCCGCCGAACCGGGTTCGGACATCTTGCGATGTGCCTTGGCCTTCACCGGGTCCGGCAGCGCCCGGCCCGCCAGCGCCTGCGCCTTGTTCTTCACCGAACCCGCCACCACGTGGTCCTTGCCCTTCATCAACGCCTCGAACCCCTCGCGCGCGACCTGGGCGGGATCGTCCTTGGCCGCCTGGGCGACCTTGGTGTCCTGCATGCCCGCCCGGTCGAAGAAGTTCGTGTCCGTCGGACCGGGCATCAGCAGGGTCACGCTGACACCGGTGTCCTTCAGCTCCTCGCGCAGGCCCTGCCCGAACGAGGCGAGGAACGCCTTCGACGCCGCGTACACCGTCTGGAACGGCCCCGGGGTGGTGGCCGCGACCGACGACGTGAACAGCACACGCCCTTCCTTGCGGTCCACCATGTCCGACACCACGCGGTGCGTCAGGTGCACGGCGGACGTGACGTTGAGGTTGACGATCTCCAGGTTGTCGTCCACCGACGTGTCGCGGACGAAGTCGCCCCCGACGCCGACCCCGGCGTTGACGGCGAGCACGTCGACCGGCCGCCCGCTCGCCCTGATGCGCGCCACGAGGTCCTCGACGCCCTGGTACGACGAGAGGTCGACCTGCACGGCGTCCACCTGGACGCCGCCACGGCCTCGAATCTCCTCGCCGACGGTGTCGACCGCGTCGTCCTCCGCGGCGATGACGAGGTCGAAGCCGTTGTCCGCGAACACCTTCGCGAGCTCGAGACCGATACCGCTCGACGCTCCCGTCACGACTGCCTGTGGGTTCACCGATCCTCCTCCAGAGCGCGTGCCAACACCACGGAGGTACCCCGGACCGCCCGGGGCATTCGCGGAGGGTGGACCCGGTGTCGCAGGAGCCGGCGCGGTTCTCGCGGATGTGGTCCGGCGGTCAGCGCACCATGGCCAGCGAAGGCCGGGCGACGCGCAGGTACAGGTGTTCGGTCCTCCGCGCGACCTCGTCCCAGGTGTAGCAGGCGGAGACCCGGTCCGCGCCGGCGGTGCCGTAGACGCTGCGCCGGGAGCGGTCCGCGAGCAACACCCGCAGCTCCTTCGCGAGCCGCTTCGGGTTCCGCGGTGGCACCAGCTTTCCGGTGACGCCGTCGACCACGGTGTCGAGGAGCCCGCCGACCGCGGAAGCGATCACCGGCAGGCCGCACGCCATCGCCTCCAGCGGCACGATGCCGAACGGTTCGTACCACGGCACGCAGGCGACGACTTCCGCCGAGCGCAGGAAGTCCGGCATGTCCTTGCGGGCCACCTGCCCTGCCAGCCGCACTCGGTCGCACACACCGAGCGCCTCCGCGTGCGCGAGCAGCCGCTGCGCCTCGCGGTCCGACTTCAGCTTGCTCACGGGTGGTCCGCCCGCGATCACCAGTTCGGCCTCCGGCACCATCTTCAGCGCGGTGATCAGGTCCTCGAACCCCTTGCGCGGCACCAGCCTGCCGACCGACACGATCCGGCGGGGGTGGGGCGAGGCCGGGGCGGGGTGGAACAGCTCGGGGTCGACGCCGCAGGGCACGACGGCGGTGCGCGTGCGCACGATCCCCATCCTCACCAGCTCGTTCACCTCGTCCTCGCAGGTCGCGGCGATCAGGGCGGCCTTCTTGCCGATGATCCGCTCGATCGCGATCCGCTGGGCGGGGCTGGTGTCCGCCTCGCGCTGGTGGCGGCGCTTCACGGTGCCGAGCGCGTGGAAGGTCTGCACCACCGGCACTGCGAGGTCGCGCGTCGCCATGATCGCGGCGAATCCGGACATCCAGAAGTGCGCGTGCACGACGTCGGGTGGCGCGGCACGCCAGTCCTCGGCCAGGAAGCGGGCGAACTCCCCCATGAAAGGCAGGAGCTCGTCCTTGGGCACGTGTTCCGCGGGTCCGGCGGGGACGTGCACCACCTCGTAACCGGCGTCCGTGCGCACCCGCTCCGGGATCTCGCCGTCGTCCCGCCGCGTGTAGACCACGACTTCGTGTCCCCGCGCGACCAATGCCTCCGACAGCGCGGCCACGTGCACGTTCTGCCCACCGGCGTCGACCTCGCCCAGCACCGCCAGCGGGCTGGCGTGCTCGGACACCATCGCGATCCTCATGCCGTCACCTCCATTGCACAGCCGATCCCCGCCCGCGACTTCGGCGTCCACATCGCGTCGTCACGATCGGAGGGCCCCGCGGCGGAAGTCCGGTCCACAGAGGAGATTTATCCCCGGAAAACGCTTCGAAACACCACTTGCCGAAGCGCCACCCGGTGTCACCACACCGTGTTCACGCCACGTCACCGGAGTCCGTCCGGGTGTCCCACGCTGACCAGCCGAAAGCCGGCCTCGCGGACCTTGTCGGCGGGAACGACGCCTCGGGTGTCGACGAGCACCGGGGTCGTCATCCGGTCGGCGAGCGCCGGCCAGTCGAGCTCGGCGAACTCCGGCCACTCGGTGAGCACGACCAGCACGTCGCGGCCGTCCGCCAGCTCCTCCGGTGTGCCGACGACGGTGATGCCGTCGACCTCCTGGGTGATCGCCGGGTCGTAGGCGCGGATGTCGCCGTCCAGCAGCCGCGCAATCGCGAGCGCGGGCGAGTCGCGCAGGTCGTTGGTGCCCGCCTTGAACGTGAGGCCGAGCAGCCCGATCCGGTCGCCCTCGATCTTCTCCGCGATGCGGCGGACCTGGTGCTCGTTGGTGTCGACGGCGGCGCGCAGGGTGCCGAACTCGACGTCCTGCTCGCGTGCCGTGGTGAGCAGCGCGCGGGTGTCCTTGGGCAGGCAGGAGCCGCCCCAGCCGGGGCCGGGCCGCAGGAACGCGGCACCGATGCGTTCGTCCAGGCGCATGCCCTCGGTGACGCCGTCGATGTCCGCGCCGACGCGTTCGCACAGCTCGGCGAGGGTGTTGACGAACGACAGCTTCACCGCGAGGAAGCTGTTGCAGGCGTACTTGACCAGCTCGGCGGTGGTGTTGTCGGTGAGCACGACCGGCACGTCGCCGTAGAGCGCGGCGACGCGTCTCGCCGCGTCCTGGTCGGCCGAACCGACCACCACCCGTTGCGGCCGCAGGAAGTCCTCGACCGCGTGGCCTTCCCGCAGGAACTCCGGGTTCGACACGGTCGGCCGGTGCGCGATGCCGCACGCGGTGCCGACGGGAACCGTCGACTTCAGCACCAGCACCGTGTTCTCCGGCACCTGCGCAACGACGTCGTGCACGGCGGTGAGGTCGGCTTGCCCGTGCTCCCCCGCCGGCGTCGGAACGCACACGAACAGGAAGTCCACGTCACGCGGAAACACGGTGGTGAACTCGATGTCGTGCTGTTCCAGCAGTTCCGCGAGCCCCGGCTCGACCAGGTCGACCTCGCCCCGCCGCAACCGCTCGACCTTGGCCTCGTCCACGTCCGCGCAGACGACGTCGTGGCCGAGGTGCGCGAAGCAGGCGGCCGTGGTCAGGCCGACGTACCCGGCACCAACGACACCGATTCGATGCACGTCTGCCCTCCCGACTCGTCTCGTGCGGCGGTTTGCGCCTCGTTCCGGGTCACACGCACCTGCAGCTCGCCACGGGCTCGGTGCAGACAGGCGGCCGGCGGGATGGCGGCGCTCGTCACGATCATCCGCACGACCTCGGGTGCCGTGCGAGGACCCGGGGCGATGCGCTGCGCCGCGAACCGCGCTGTCAGGGCGGCCCACCCCAGCGCCGCGACGGCCGCGGCACGCCTGGCACCGAAAAGTCCACAAAGGACGGCGGCGACCGCGAAGCCGGTGGTGACCGCGTGTTCGCGCAACCGGCCGCGATGCCCGCCGATCTTCTCCCGCCACCGCGGGCCGTGCACCTTGCGCATCAACGCGTCGTCGGCGTTCCCGCGCTGCTGCTTCAGGCTGGTGAAGAAACCGGTGCGCCGCACGGGATGCGTGGTGACCCGGTCACCGGACACGACCCGGTACCCGAGGTCGATCACCCGCAGCGCGAGGTCGGCGTCCTCCCGGTAGGCCCGCGGGAATCGTTCGTCGAAACCGCCCGTCTCCAGCAGCGCGGACCGCCGGTAGGCCATGTCCGCGGTGATCCACTTCGCGTCGGCGAGACCGGAGGTGTTGCGCTCCCAGTCGGTGGGCCTGCGGTCCGGCGGCAGCGGCACCTCGATGCGCGCCTGGCTGGCCGCCACGTCGTCGCCCACCGCCGCGAGGTCGTCGGCGAGTCGTCGTTTCCAGTCCCGCGGCGGCAGCACGTCGTCGTCGAGGAAGACCACCCATTCGCTGGTGGCCCGCCGCCAGCCGGCGTTGCGCGCGGCCGCCGGCCCGCGGCCGAAGCGGTCGTACACCACGATGATCTCCTCCGGCGGCGGCCCCTCGCCATCCCGGATCGCGTTCACCACGACGTCGAGGCTCTCGCGGCCGACCGTGGGGATGACGACGGTGTAGCCGGTCATCGCCGCACCACGAACGGGCCGATCGCGAGCAGGTCGATGGGCGACGAACCGAAGCACTCCAGCGCGTCCCTGGGCGAGTCGACCATCGGCCGCCCTGCCGTGTTGAGGCTGGTGTTGACCACGACCGGCACACCGGTGTGGCGGTCGAACTCCTCCAGCACCCGTTCCAGCAGCGGGTCCCCCGCCACGGTCTGCACGCGGGCGGTGCCGTCCACGTGCACCACGGCCGGGATCCGGTCCCTCCACTCAGGACGGACGTCGTGCACGAACAGCATGTAGGGACTGGGAACCGGCCCGCGCTCGAACAGCTCGTGCGCGCGGCTCTCCAGCACCATCGGCGCGATCGGCCGGAACTGCTCGCGGCCCTTGACGTCGTTCATCCGTTCCAGGTTCGCCGCGAAACAGGGGTTCGCGAGCAGCGACCGGCGGCCCAGCGCGCGTGGCCCGTACTCCGACCGCCCCTGGAACCAGGCGATGATCCCGTCTTCCGCCAGCGCCCGCGCCACCACGGCGGCCAGGTCCGCGGGCTTCTCGTACACGACCTTCGCCGTCTTCAGCACCTGCTCGATCTCGTCGTCGCTCCAGCTCCGGCCGAGGTCGGCGCCCGGCATCGGCGCCAGCGGCTCACCCGACGCGACGTGCAGTGCGGCGCCGAGCGCGGTGCCGGAGTCGCCGGCCGCGGGCTGCACCCACACCTCGTCGAACGGTCCCTCGGCGAAGATCCGCGTGTTCGCGACGCAGTTCAACGCCACCCCGCCCGCCATCGCGAGCCTGCGCTCACCGGTCTGCTCGTGCAGCCACGTGGTGAGCTCCAGCAGCACCTCCTCCAGCCTGCGCTGCACGCTGGCGGCGAGCTCGGCGTGTTCCTGCTGCAGTTCACCGTCCGGCTGCTTGGCCAGGGTGTTCCACTCGATCGGCACGATGTGGAAGCCACCGTCGGCGGTGGTCGTGATGTGTTCGCGCATGAGGTCCAGGTGCACGGGTTCGGCGTGCGAGGCGAGTGCCATGACCTTGTACTCGTCGCTGGACCGCAGGAAGCCGAGGTGCTCGGTCAGGTCCTCGTAGAGCAGGCCGAGCGAGTGCGGCAGCCGTTGCTCGGCGAGCTTGTCCAGCTTCTGGTCGTCGTACCGCCCGGCCAGGTAGGAACCGCACTCGCCGCGCCCGTCGGCCACCAGCACCGCGCAGTTCCCGCCGAACGGTGCCGCGAGCCCGGTCGAGGCCGCGTGCGCGGCGTGGTGCGGCACGAACCGCACGATCTCCGGGTCCAGGCCGGGCAACGCGGTGGCCAGGAACTGCGGGGCCCGCCGGGCGTAGTTGGTGCGCAGCTCCTCCCACGGCGCGGTGTCGTCCTCCGCGAGCGCGGGATCGTAGGAGTACGCGACGGCGTCGAGGTCGGCCGGCGTGAGCCCGGCCTTCTCCAGGCACCACCTCGCCGCCATCTCGGGCAGCTCCCAGGCCGAGAACGGCACCGGACGCTTGCCGTGCTTGCGCCGGGAGAACCGTTCCTCCTCGGCGGCCGCGACCGTGTGCCCGTCGATCACGAGGGCGGCCGCGGGATCGTGAAAAATCGCGTTGATGCCCAGAACCCGCATCACGTCTCCCTCGCCATGAGTCGAAGTCCTCGTTCCAGCGGGATCTCCGGCTCCCAGCCGAGCAGCTCCCGCGCTCTGGTGATGTCCGGCCTGCGTCGCCGGGGGTCGTCGGTCATCGCGCCGACGTGCACGATCTCGGAGTCGCTGCCGGTCACCTCGATGACCTGCTTGGCGACCTCCATCACCGTGACCTCCTCGGGGTTGCCGAGGTTGACCGGCCCGGCTTCACCGCTGTCCGCCATGGCCAGCACGCCGCGCACGAGATCGTCCACGTAGCAGAGCGACCGCGTCTGCGTGCCGTCACCGTGCACGGTCAACGGCTCGTTCTTGCGGGCCTGCGCGAAGAACGTCGGCAACATGCGACCGTCGCTCGACCTCATCCGGGGCCCGTAGGTGTTGAAGATCCTGACCACGCCGACGTCGACGCCGTGCTCCCGCCGGTAGGCGAACGCGAGCGCCTCGCCGAACCGCTTCGCCTCGTCGTACACGCTGCGCGGCCCGATCGGGTTGACGTTGCCCCAGTAGGTCTCCCGCTGCGGGTGTTCCAGCGGGTCGCCGTACACCTCGCTGGTGGAGGCGACGACCACGCGCGCGCCGAGCCGTCTGGCCTCCTCCAGGACGCGATGGGTGCCGAACCCGCCCGTCTCGAGCGTGCCGACCGGTGACGCCAGGTAGGCAGCGGGCGACGCGGGGCACGCGAAGTGCAGCACCAGCTCGCTGGGCGGCATCCGGAACGGTTCGCGCACGTCGACGTGCAGGAGGTCGACACCAGGCGGCACGTTCGCGGGCTCCCCCGTGCTGAAGTCGTCCACACAGGTCACCCGCATGCCGCGCGCCACAAGGGCGTCGCACATGTGCGAGCCGAGAAAGCCCGCACCTCCGGTCACCACAGCACGCTCTGCCATGGGATTGAGCTACCCGGCGAAACGCCTCCTACACCGCTTCCGGAAAAGTAAGCGGCCCACCGGCCGCCACAGGAACATGTCGTCCGGCAAGTAGTGCTCAGTCCGCGAGGCGGTCGGCGGAGACCCGCCCTTCGAGCACGTCGCGCGACACCACCGGCAACGACCGGTGCTCGGCGAACGCGTGCGCCCGCAACCTCACCAAGGCCTCTTCGAGACCGATCCCCAGCTCCGCGGCCAGCACACCGGTCGCCAGGTGCACGTCCTGATAGGACACTTCCATCCGCAGCTTCTCGTGGTCGGCGGACAGCTCGCTCTCCAGCAGGGCGAGCGCCGCCACGTCCGCCAGCACCACGGCGTCGGCGAGCGCACCCGCGGACAGACCACCGGGGCTGCGCCGGTAGAGGTCCAGCGCGCCGAGCCGGATGCCACCGATGTGCAGCGGGAACACGAACACCGCGCCGAGGCCCGCCTCGGCGCCCGCGGCGGCGAACCCCGGCCACCTGGCGCGCTCGGCGATCAAGTCGTCCACCAGCACCGGATCGCCACCGCGGTGAGCCTCCGCCGCGGGCCCCTCGCCGAGCCTCCGCCGCGGGCCCCTCGCGGAGCGAGTACTGCAGCTCCTCGAGCGCCTCGCCCCACGCGTCGCTGGCGGTGACCCCCTCCTGCGACCGCTCGTCACCGCGCACGACCAGCGCCGCCGCGTCCACCGGAAGCGCCTTCACGCACACCGCGCACAGCGCCCGCGGCCACCCGGCACGCGCGGCGTGCTGCTCGATCATCCGTTCAAGCCGGTCCCGGCGCTGTCCGTCCACCCTCGGCCCCTCGTGCGGCTGCCACTGGACACGAATCCGGTACCGCTCCCGATTCGTCCACTGTGGACTAGTCGCAACACGTGACCTCGCCGAACAGTACCTCGGTCGCGGGACCGGGTCGCCATCGCGGTCGATGAGGAGGAGGCTGGGCACATGACCTCACCCAGCGGCGGTTCCGGCGATGCCGCCGCGCGACGCCTCGTCGAAGCGGTCGAGAGACGAGCGGCCCTGCACGAAGCCATCGGCGTCGTGCGGGCCTGGAGCGGCGACGTGCCGGAACGGTTCGGCGACACCGAACGCGAGGCGGAGGTCGCGCGGGTCACCGCGGCCGTGGATGCGGCGGCCGAACGGCGCTCGGACCCCGACTGGGACGACTAGGGCCTGCCCGGGTCCAGCGCGGTCGCTTCGAGGTTCCCGCCGGTGAGCCCGCGGGCGACGTCGCGGACCGGTTTCCGGGTCCTCGTGGCGTGATCGAAGATGAGGCGGCGGGCCTCGTCGGTGCCGATGTCGAGGCCACCGGCGACCATGCCGATCGCGTGCGCGAGCATCACGCGGTCGTTGAGCGTGGTCAGGGTCCGCTCGGCCAGCCGGTGGCTGCGCGCGGGGTCGTCGTCCTGCGACAGGCCCAGCACCGCCAGATCGGCCAGCACCTGCCCGAGCCGCCGCTGCCCGTCCTGCCACGGCGTGACCGCCGCGTAGAACACGTTCAGACCACCAACGGCGTCCCCCGCCAGACGCATCGGCACCGCGTGCACCGCACGGAACCCCGCATCCAGCGCGGCACGCGTGAACGCCGGCCAGCGACCACGGCCGTCCTCCAGATCCGGGCAGCCGACCGTCGCGTCGTCACGCACGCAGTCCACGCACGGGCCCTCGTCGACCTGGCTCTGCAGCAACTCCAGGAACCGGGCCCGTTCGTCGGAGGCCGACACCACGCTCAGCCCACCACGCGGATCCGCCAGCAACACCCCGGTCGCCGACGCCGACAGCAGCGTCCCACACGCCGCGGTGACCAGCCGCAGCACCGAATCGGCGTCATGACGGCCCACCAGCCTCGCCGTGAGCTCGCTCAACGTGACGGCGATCTGTTCCTGGGCACGGGGCACTCCCGCAGCATACGACCCGGCATGGTGCCGTGCCCGCGGCGCGGTCAGTCCGCCAGCCGGTCCAGCGGGATGCGCCGTTCCAGCAGATCACGTGCCACGTCCAGCACCGAACAGCCCGACGAGAACGCGTGCGCGCGCAGCCTGGAGAACGCGTCCTCCAGGCTGATCTGCAACTGCACCGCCAGCATCCCGGTCGCCATGTTCACGTCCTGGTACGACAAGGTCATCCGCAGCTGTTCGTCCTCGCCGGCGGAGTCGTCCTGCTCCAGCAACGCGCAGGTCGCCAGGTCGGCCAGGACCACCGCGTCCGCGACCGCCGCCGCGGTCAGGCCGCCGGGACGGCGGCGGAAAAGGTCGAGCCTGCCCAGCCTGATGCCGCCGGCCCGCAACGGGAACGCGAACATCGCCGCCAGGCCCTCCGCCGCAGCCGCCGCAGCGAAACCAGGCCACCGCACGCCGTCCACGCCGAGATCGGCCACCAGCACCGGTGCGGCGTCGATGAAAGCAGCCACACCCGGCCGGTCCCTGAGGGTGTACTGGACCTCCTCCAGCCGGGCCGCCCACTCGTCACTGGCGCCGACCATCTCCTCGGCGTGCGCGCTGCCGCGCAACGTCAGCGCTGCGGCATCCACACCAGGCACGACGTGCAGACACGCGAGGCACAAACCGCGCGCCAAACCAGCACGTCCGGAAGCCGCGGCCGTGAACTCCTCCACGACCCGCACAAGCCGCTCCCGGCGCTGTCCGTCCAACACCCGTCCTCTGACCACGCGGTCAGGCCGACCCGATCCGACGTCGGGCACGAACCCAGACCGGATCACCGCCGGTGCGCACCGGGGCAGGCAGGACGCGATGCGCACCACGGCCCACCGGCCGCTCGGCCGCAGGACGGGACTTCCGGGAGGCGGACCAGGTCGTGTCACGGAAGTTCGTCCGGTGGCAGGCGCGGGCGAGACCGGTGTCCGGCACCGCCGCGATGCCCCTCATACCGGGCGTATTCGGGCGTCGCGGCGGCGCCGTCTCCGGGGCCCTCGGCCGCTACTGCCGCCGACGGGACTTCCGGGAGGCGGGCTAGGGCCAGGACGGTTCCTCCGCGTGGGCCACGACGAGCTCGCGCACCTCGCACCCCGCCGGCTGGCTCAGCGCGAACATGATCGCGGCCGCCACCCGGTCCGGCGGGTTCAGCTTCGCCGTGTCCGCCGGCTTGTACTGCTCGTCGCGGTCGTCGAAGAAGTGGGTGCGCATGCCGCCGGGGACCACGAGGGTCACGCCGACCTGGCCGGCCGTCTCGGCCGCCAGGGCGCGGGTGAAGCCAACGACGCCGAACTTCGACGCGCAGTACGCCGTGGCGTCGCTGACCGCGCGCACCCCGAGGGTGGACGCGATGGTCACCACCCGGCCGTTGCGCAGGTGCGGCAGCGCCGCGCGCACGACCGCCACCGTGCCGAACAGGTTCACCCGCACGACGTGCTCCCACTCCGCCGTGGGCACCTCGTCGAGACGCCCGCACCTGTCCACACCCGCCGCGGTCACCACGGCGGTCAGGTTGTCGTTGCGGGAGAGCAGGTCGCGCACGGCGCGTTCGGCCGCGTCGGTGTCCGACAGGTCGACCGACTCGAAGTCGGCGACGTGCGGCGCCGACGGCGCCGCCTTGTCCAGCACGAGGGGCCGTCCGCCCGCCTCGTGCACGGCGTCGACCACCGCCGCACCCAGTCCGGACGCACCTCCGGTCACCAGCACGTCACCCAGCATCAAGCCCTCCTCGACAGGATCTCGGTCGTCGAACGGCCGCGGTGGTACGGGACGACGACCGTCCGGCCGCCCCAGTGCCGCACCACAGCCGTCTCCGGCAACAGCTCGGCGGTGTAGTCACCGCCCTTCACCCACACGTCCGGACGCAGGTCGCGCAGCACGCGTTCCGGTGTGTCCTCGGGGAACACCACCACCTCGTCCACGCAGCCCAGCGCGCGCAGCACCTCCACGCGGTCGGCCTGCCGGTTCACCGGACGCTCCGGCCCCTTGAGCCTGCGCACCGACGCGTCGGAGTTGAGGCACACCACGAGGCAGTCGCCGAGTTCCCGCGCCGCCCGCAACATGCGGACGTGGCCGGCGTGCAGCACGTCGAAGCACCCGCCGGTGGCCACGACCGTTCCACCACGAGCCCGCACAGCGTCCATGGTGGACATGGGCGTGCCCGCCATTCCCGACACACCGCCGTCGGCCAGGAACCGCGCGGCCGAGAGGACGGCGTCCGCCACGGCCTCGTCGGGAGTGGCGCCCGCGGCCAGCCGCGCCGCCGCCGTCACCGCGAACCTGTCCCCCGCCCCGCAGGGGTCGAGCACGGTCACCTTCGGCGCGGGCACCGCGACCGGTGTCCCTCCACAGTGGAGCAAGGCACCGCCGGAACCTCGCGTCACCACCACCGCACGCGATCGCCACCGGCTCAGCAGTTCCTCCGCCGCCTCGAACGGGTCTGAGCAACCGCTGAACGCCGTGGCCTCGGCGAGGTTCGGCGTCACCAGCCGGGCGTCGGGCACCGGCGCCGGACCGCGGGGATGCGGGTCCCACACCACGGGGACGCGGGTGAGCACCGCCCGCAGCCGTTCGTCGCGCAGCAGTCCGCGGCCGTAGTCGGAGGCCAGCACGAAGTCGGCGGACAGCACGGCGTCGAGCATCTCGTCGGTGGCCTTGGGCTCCGCCGGGCCACCACCGCGGTCCATGCGCGCCAGCGACGTCCCCGCGCAGCGCAGGCGCGTCTTCACCGACGTGGGCGCGCCGGAAGGCCCGAACACACCGGGCACCTCCAGCAGCGAGCGGATCCGGTGCCCGTCCTCGTCGTCGGCCAGCGCGCTGACCAGCGTCACGTCCACGCCGTCGCGCGCCGCCATGGTGGCCGCGAGCGCGGCACCTCCCGGTCTGGCGCGTTCGGCGGACACGTCGAGGACGGGAGCGGGCGCGTCCGGGCACAGCCGCTCGGCCGTGCCCTCCACGTCGACGTCCAGCAGCGAGTCGCCGACCACCACCAGCCTCATGAGACCCTCCGCAGGGTCGCGGGGAGCGCGGCCTCGAACGCCTCGCACAGGGCGTGGACCGCGACGAGCTGCGCCTCCTGCACGTTGCACGGGTCGCCGGGCAGGTCCAGCACGTCGTCCGCCAGGTCGGCCAGCGGGTTCGGTGCCGGGCCGGTGAACGCCCAGACCTGGGCCCCGACCTTCCTGGCCGTGCGGGCGGCCTCCAGCAGGTTCTCGCTGCGGCCACTGGTGGACAGCAGCACGACGATGTCCCGCGGCCGCGCGTGTGCCGCGATCTGCCGGGCGAAGACCTGGTCGTAGCCGTAGTCGTTGGCGATCGCGGTGACGCTCGACGTCTCGGCGCACAGCGCCAGCGCCGAGAACGGCGCGCGGTCGTGCCGGTAGCGGCCCACCAGCTCGGCTGTGAGGTGCTGAGCCTCGGCGGCGGATCCGCCGTTGCCCGCGGCGAGCAGCCTGCCGCCCTCGGTCAGCCTGCGGGCGAGCGTGCTGCCCCAGCGGGTGAGCCGCGGCGCCTGCGCCCGCAGGGCGGTCAGCGTGCCGGCCAGTCCGTTCAGGTGCTCCTCCACGCTCATCGCGCCACCGCCAGCGGGCTGGCGGGCACGGAGATCGTCACGTCACTCATCCGGCCACCTCCTTCACCACGTCGTCCCAGCTGCGCAGGAACGCATCGAGTCCGTACCGGGCCAACGCGAACTCGCGCGCCCTCTTGCCCTTCTCGTGCGCGAGCGCGGGATCCGCGATCAGTTCCCGCGTCGCGCGCACCAGGTCCTCCACGTCCGTCGAGACCGTTCCGGCCTCCTCGGGCACCGCGCGCACAGCCTCGGTGCACGCGAGCGCCACGACCGGCATGCCGATGTGCATCGCCTCGATGAGCGACAGCCCCAGCGAGGTCCAGCGCATCGGATGGACGTAGACGCGCCGGCGAGCCATTTCCCGGTGCAGCGAGCCGAGGTCGTGATCGCCCAGGCCACCGATCGGCTCGGTGTTCATCCCGAACACGTCGATCGGCTCGAACCGCGGCAGCAGGTCGGTGCCGACGATCCGGCCGCGCCGGACCGGGTCGTTGACGACCGCGACCGCGCGGGCCAGCTCGCCGGTGTAGAGCGGGCCGGGGTCGGCCACGCCGTGCTCGACGACGACCGTCCGGGTGGACCCGCAGTCCCACATCAGGTCGTTGAAGTGCGTGACGTGCACCAGGAGCCCGTCCCAGTCCGCCATCGGATGCCTCTGCCCCGGCGCACTCGGTGTGTTGTGCTCCAGGTAGACCACCGGAACACCGCGCGGCACCAGGCCCAGCTGCTCCGGCTGCTGCACCACCGCGAGATCGGCGTCCACTTCGGACAGAGAGACCTCGGTCGCGCGCCAGGGACGTCCGGCGAGCCCGATCCCGTCAGGAGGGCCGACGACCAGGTAGTCGTGGTCGCCCCGGACGAAGGAGTTCGTCCAGGACCCGTGCACGTGCCAGAGCAGGATTCTCATCGGGTCACCTCCGCGACGGCCGCGACGACCTCGGCGGGTTCCACGAGGTCCAGGCACGGGTGGCCGGGTATCGGACATTCACGGGCACGGCTGTTCCGGCACCGCGCGTGCTGGTCGCCGAGCAGGACATGTCGTCCGTGCGGTGCCCATCGGACGGCGGGCACGACCGGAGCGAACAACGACACGACCGGTGTGCCGACCGCGACCGCGAGGTGAGCGGGGCCGGTGTTGCCGACGACGACAGCCTCGGCACCGGCCAGCACGCCGCTCAGCTCGCGGAAGGTGGTGCGCCCGCCCAGATCGGTCCCGCACGCGCCGGCGACGTGTGCGGTCAGGCCGGCTTCCGCCGGTCCGCCGGTCACGACCACGCGATGCCCTGCCGCGTTCAACGCGACCACGGCCTTCGCCCACCGGTCGGGCGACCAGGTGCGGGCGGGCGCCGTCGCACCGGGGTGCACCACCACGTACGGGTGGCTCAGTTCGGGATGATCCAGCTCGACCTGGGGCGGGTCGAGCACGGCGAGCCGGCCGTCGTCGCCCGGCGGCAGCTCGAACCCGGCCGCGCGCGCGACCTGCAACGCCCGTTCGGCCTCGGGCACGTCCGGGTCGCCGGTCAGCCGCACGTCCAGCAGCGAGCCGGGGTAGTCGGTCGAGCGCGCCACGATCCTCGGCACCCCGGCGAGCCGCAGCAGCAGGGCCAGCGGCAACGGGCTCTGGTGGAACGACGTCAGCACCAGCGCCACGTCGGCGCGGATCCCGTGCACCAGCGCGACCACGGCCTCGATGTCGATCGGCCGGACCTCGGGCGCCGGGTTCACGATCCACGGGCACTCCCACTCGATGATCCGGTTCACGCCGGGCAGCAGTTCGGCCGCCCTCACCCCGCCTGGTCCGCACAGCAGGACCACCTCGCCGGACGCGGCCGCCGCGCGGATCGCCGGACCCGCGAGCAGCACGTCGCCGTCACTGTCCAACCGCGCCACCAGCGTCCTCACAGGATCATCCCCATCGCGGCACGCAGATCAGCGGCCGTGCGCGGCGCGCGTTGCACCTCTTCCGGCCGGGTCACGTCCGTGGGGACCAGGACGGACGCCGCGCCCGCGTTGCGCGCGGCCATCACGTCGGCTTCGATGTCCCCCACGACCACGGTGCGTCGTGGGCTCACCCCGAGCGCGTCACACGCCGCCAGCACCAGGCCGGGCGCGGGTTTGCGGCACGCACAGCCGTCATCCGGGTGGTGCGGGCAGATCTGCCACGTGCCGAACCGTCCGAGCAGTTCCTCGACGCGGGCGTTGACCGCCTGCACCTGGGCCTCGGTCAGCAACCCCCTGCCGATTCCGGACTGGTTGCTGACCACTCCGGTGCGCAGTCCGCGTGCGCGCAGGTCCCTGATCGCTTCCTGAGCGCCGGGCATCAGCTCCACGCGAGCCGGGTCGCCGTTGTACGGCACATCACGGACGAGCGTGCCGTCGCGGTCGAAGAGCACCGCCTCGATGGTCCGATCCATAGAGGAGATTTAGCCGAGAAAAACGGCTTGAAACGCTACTCTGCGAAGCGATTCCCGCCGCCACGACCTGCAACGGGCTGTGACGTGCTCGAAACGGTCAGTGAGAAGTCGTCGCCGACGGTCACGAGCGGGCGGCGGCCGTCGCGCGGTCGTTCGCCCTGCCGATCGCCTCGACGAGCTCGTCCTTGGACATCCGCGAGCGGCCGTCGATCTTCAGGCGCTTCGCGATGTC
Source organism: Lentzea sp. NEAU-D7 (assembly GCF_026242055.1). Taxonomy (GTDB): domain Bacteria; phylum Actinomycetota; class Actinomycetes; order Mycobacteriales; family Pseudonocardiaceae; genus Lentzea. Next base: position 305,188 of record NZ_JAPJDL010000001.1, read on the forward strand.
GTACAGGTGTTCCTTGCTCGCGTTCGCGTCCACGCCACCGGCGGTCTCCCCCTGCACCGGCGTGCTCCTGGCCGCCTGGCGGTCGGAGGGTCCTTTCTCCTCCTTGGCCTCCCAGTGGTCGCCGACCTTCTCGAACGAGTGCTTCAGCGCGGAGAACGCCGTGCGGTGAGCACGTTCGCCCTCTCCGTAGGTCTCCACGGCCGAGTCGTGAGCCTTGATCCAGGTGCGCTGCGCCTTCTTCGACGACCGTGCCACCGTGCTGGGGAGTTCCTCTCGTCCGGGCATGCTTCCTCCATGTTTCGACCGGGACGTCCGGGTACCCGAATCGCATGACCGCCACCCACGCCATCGACGTCCACAGCCCACTCGACGGTCAGCTGGTCGGCTGGCTCCCGGCCGCGTCCGAGACGGAGACGACAACAGCGGTGGCGGCCGCCCGGAAGGCGCAGACCGCGTGGGCCGCCACGTCCGCGGCCGAACGCGGTGCCGCCGTGAGGGCGGCCGCCGCGGACCTCAGGGCGCGGGCCGGGGACCTCGCGACCGTGGTGGAGACCGAGACGGGCAGGCCGTACGCCTCGGCGCGGGAAGGTGTGCTCGCCGGAGCGTCCACGCTGGAGCAGTACGCCGAACTCGGCCCGGTCCACCGCGGACGGTCGCTGCTCGGTTCGGCCGTGGACTTCATGATCCCGGAGCCGCGCGGTGTCGTCGTGGCCCTCACCCCGTGGAACGACCCTGTCGCCGTCGCGTGCGGGCTGCTCGGCGCGGCGCTGGTCACGGGCAACACCGTGGTGCACAAGCCGAGCGAGCGCTGCCCGCACACCGGCATGCTGCTGGACACGGTGCTGCGGCCGCACTTCCCCGCGAACGTGCTGCAGACGCTGATCGGTGACGGGACGACGGGTGCGCAGCTCGTGCGCGAGGACGTCGACGTCGTCGCGCACGTCGGCAGCACCGCGACAGGACGTGCCATCGCACAGGCGTCGCGCGCGAAGTTGTTGCTGGAGAACGGAGGCAACGACCCGTTGCTCGTCGACGCGGACGTCGACCCGGACCGCGCGGCCGAGCAGGCCGCGCTCGGGGCGTTCACCAACGCGGGCCAGCTCTGCACCTCGGTGGAACGGATCTACGTGCACGAAGAGGTCGCCGCGGCCTTCATCGACGCGCTGTGCGCCCGCGCGAAGGAGTGGACGGCCAACGCACAACCGTTGGTGGACAACAGGCATCGCGAGTTCGTCCACGCCCAGGTCGCCGAAGCGCTCGAAGCGGGCGCACGGGCCCTGACCGGTGGTGAGATCCCGGCCGGCCCCGGCGCGCACTACCCGGCGACCGTGCTCACCGGCTGCACGCCGGACATGCGGATCATGCGCGAGGAGACGTTCGGCCCGGTGGCGCCGGTGTGTGTGGTGCCGTCGTTCGACGAAGGCCTGCGCGAGGCGTGCTCCGGCGAGTACGGCCTGGCGGCGACGGTGCTGACCCGGTCGATGGAGCACGCGCAGAAGGCGTGGCGCGCGCTGCCGGTCGGCACGGTGAAGGTGAACGCCGTGTTCGGCGGCGCTCCCGGCGGCGCGGCTCAGCCCCGCGGCGCGTCCGGCACGGGGTTCGGCTACGGGCCGGAGCTGCTCGACGAGATGACCACCGTCAAGGTCGTGCACCTCGGCCTGCCGTGACCGGCCGGAGCTCCTTCACGGCGTCCAGGACCTCGTCCACGGTGATCCGCAGCAGGCCGGGGTCCGGCTCCGAGGCGAACGTGTCACCCGTTCCGCCGTGCCACAGCACGTGGTGCGGCCCGGAACGCGGCCCCCACAGGCTCGGCGGCATCGGACCGAACAGCAGCACGGACGGCGTGCCGTAGGCCGTCGCGACGTGCGCGACCCCGGTGTCGCCGCAGATCACGAGCCCGGCCGTGGCGACGAGGTCGAGCAGCTGGCCGAGGCTTCCGCACACGGGCTCGGGCACGATCCGGCGAGCCGCTTCGAGCTCGGACGGACTGGCCGTCACCACGACGTCGTGGCCGTCCAGCTCCCGCACCACCGCGCCGAACCGCTCCACCGGCCACCGGCGCGCGCCGTGGCTCGCACCCGGATGGACCACGATCCGCTCGGTCCGCGGTCCGGGCGGCGACAGCAGCAGATCGTCGGCGTCGCATGGAATTCCGTGCTCCTGCAGAAGATCGCACCACCGCAGCACCTCGTGCCGGTCTTCCGGCCACTCGTCGTGGGTGAGCAGCAGCCGGGGCCGGGTGGCCATGAGCCGTTCGACGCTCTGCGGCCCGCGGCCGTGCAGGTTGACGGCGAGATCAGGGCTGTCGTACTCGATTCGGGTGAGGCCCTCGGTGGGCAGCAGCCGGTCGACGGCGTCGATCCGCGCGACCGCGTCGGACAGCCACCCCGGCGCGGCGAGCGTGATCTCGGCGCCGGGGAACGCCCTGCGCAGTGCGCGCAGCGCGGGTACGGCGGTGAGCAGGTCTCCCAGTCCGAGTGCGCGCAGCACCAGGATTCGCATCGGTGTTCCTCCTCGGGCGGGCGATCCGGTCCGCGACGGGACCGCGCTGGACTCCACAATGGACCGGCGGTGCGCCGGCAGGCCACGCATACCCGCTCCACGTCCGAATACACCTGCGGTGCCCTGGTCAGCGGCTCCCCGCCGGTGGTCCGACCAGCTCCCGGGCCAGCGCGGCGAGCTCGTCCGCGCCGATGCCGTGGTGCGCGAGGACGTCGAGCTGCGGACCGTTGACGGTCGGCTCGTCCGGAATGCCCAGCGCGCGGAACCGCACCGGAACGCCCTCGGTCAGGAGCGCGGGCGCGCACGCCTCCCCGAGGCCGCCGTGCACGCTGTGCTCCTCCGCCACGATCAGCCCGCGCACCCGCCGCGGCGAGGGCGATGCCCACCGTGACAGTGGCCGCAACTCTTGTTGCCGACGCGAGGACCGCTGTGCCACAGGGGATTCCCCGGTTGCACAGCGGTCCTCGGTCGTGTCGTCAGGAACGGCCCAGGATCAGCCGCCCGCAGCGGTCGCCGATCATCATCGACGGCGCGTTGGTGTTGCCGGACGTCACGCTGGGCATGATCGCGGCACTGGCGAGCCGCAGCCCGGTGACACCGCGCACTCGCAGCTGCGGGTCCACGACGGCGTTCGAGTCGGTGCCCACGCGGCACGTCCCGACGGCGTGGAAGTCGGCCTGGGAGTAGGTGCGCACCGCTTCGACCAGCTTCTCCCTGGTGTCGTAACCCGGTCCCGGCAGGGAGCCCTCGTCGGTCACCCAGTCGCGCAGGCCCCGCGAGTTGATCAGCTCCATCGCCAGCCGGTAGCCCTCCACCTGGGTGTCGAGGTCCTCCGGGGTCTGCAGGAAGTTCGGCTGGATGACCGGCGGCACGGCGGGATCAGCCGACCGCAGCTTCACGTGGCCCCGGCTGGTCGGGTGCAAGTTGATCACCCCGACCGACATCGAGTTGCCCGGATAGGGCGGGTACCCGTCCCGCGTGTAGTAGACCTGGAACTGGTACGCGGGTGTTCCCGGCACCCGTCCCCTGCCGGTGAACGCGGTGACGTCCATCGCGGTGATGTGCGACTCGGGCTCCGGCACCCGCAGCTTCTTCAACGTCACCGAGATCAGGTGGTCGTGCAGGCCGGCGCCGACCCCGGGCAGGTCCGCGACGACCGGGATGCCGAGGGGCGCCAGATCGCGCGCCGCGCCGACGCCGGACAGCTGCAGCAGCCGGGGCGTGTTGATCGTGCCCGTGCTGAGCACGACCTCGCACTCGGCCCGGACCGTGAACTGGCGGTCGCCCGCCCTGATCACGACACCGGTCACGGCCCTGCGGCTGTCGAACGTCAGCCGCGCGACCTCCGCGTCCGTCATGATCGTCAGGCGCGGGTCGGTGAGGTAGGGCGTCAGGAACGCGGTGAACGCGTCCTGGCGGATCTGGTTCACCACGTTGAGCTGCGTGTAGCCGACACCGAACTGCGTCGCGCCGTTGTAGTCCGGGTTGTAGGCGTAGCCCACGTCGACGGCCGCGTTCACCGTGGCCTGCGAGAGCAGGTTGCGCCGCGTCAACTCGCTCGACGGCTTGATCGGGCCGGTCAGCGCGTCCAGCGACGAGCGCACGTTCGCGTAGTTCCAGCCGGTCGCGCCCTGGGCGGCCCAGTGGTCGTAGTCGGCCGGGTTGCCCCTCGCCCACACCATGCCGTTCACCGAACTGCTGCCGCCGCTGAGTTTCCCGCACACGAACGACTGCGGCTGGTTCAGCAGCGCGGGCTGCGGCTCGGACTGGAAGGGCCAGATGAGCCTCGAACCCGGCGAGGTCAGCGAGCCGGCCTTCGTGAAGTCCCGCACCTCCGGCAGGTCGTTCGAACCGCCCGCCTCGATCAGCAGCACGCTCGCGCGCGAGTCCGCCAGCAGCCGTGCTGCCAGCGTGCACCCGGCCGAGCCGGCGCCCACGACGACGTAGTCGTAGCGGACCCCCTCCGCCCCCGCCGTTCCCGTGGCGGCCGAGGTGAACGCGACCGACGCCGCGGACACGCCGAACAACTTGAGCAGGTTCCGTCGAGTGAGAGTTCCGTCCTGCACCTGGCGAGCGATCTCGTCCGGATCTCGCAAGTTGTTCCGTTCCACTCTGGACATCGAAGCCCTTTCCTCCAATGGATGCATTCCAGTACTACCCGCATCGGCCAACACTGGCAAGAAGATTCACCAATAGCTCTGAACTGCGCAAATGACCAGCAGAGCCCGTGAATCAGACTTCGGAAGGCATTCGGTCGAATCGCGTGCAACTGTGAAGCGAATCGTTGACAAGTCCGGCAGAGGACTGCCATCTTCGCGCGCTTCACACGCGATATCCCTCAAAATCAGGAATGCAATGCCCGAAGCGGAGGAATCAGGAACGCGAAGAACCGGGAGTGCGGAAAACCGGTCTCGGCGAGCGGGTGACGACGTTGCCCGACGACAGATCATCTTGTTACGGTCGACTCACCGAAAGTCACCATGTCGTCGCTGTGGGGAGTGGCGCTCGGTGCGACGTGGGGGCGTGTTCAGCGAATCTCGTGGGGGAGATCGTGATCGAAGGGGTGGCCCCGTCCGACGGGGCCGCGGGGGAAGGAAGTGCCACGGACGTCGACCGGTACCTGGCGCGATGCGCGCCCGGCCGGGTGCCGATCGACGCGCTGGTCACCGGCGACTCGCCTCGGGTGGCCGGGGAGGATCCCGGGCACGTGCGCGCGCTGGCCGAGGCGGACGGCCCGTTGCCCGCGATCGTCGTGCACCGTCCGACGATGAGGGTCGTGGACGGGCTGCACCGGCTGCTCGCCGCGCGGTCGCGCGGCGAGCGGACGATCGACGTGCTGTTCTTCGACGGGACCGCCGACGAGGCGTTCCTGCTGGCGGTGCGGCTCAACTCCGCGGACGGCCTGCCGCTGGGCCAGGCCGACCGCAACGCGGCGGCCCGGCGGATCATCGCCACGCACGGCACGTGGTCGGACCGCGCGATCGCCGCCGTCGTCGGCCTGTCGGCCAAGACCGTGGGGGTGCTGCGCCGGGCGGTACCCGCGGGAGGCGCGCCCGCCAGGATCGGCCGCGACGGCAGGGTGCGGCCGCTCACCACGGCGGAGGGGCGCCGCCAGGCGGGGAAGCTGCTGGTCTCCCAGCCCGGCACGAGCCTGAGGGAGGTCGCGCGGCGGACCAACGTCTCCGTCGGCACGGTGCGCGACGTGCGTCGCCGCCTGCTCGACGGCGCCGACCCGGTGCCCGCGCGGCAGCGGCTGGCCGAACGCGCCGAGGCTCCGATCCCGGCCGATGAGCCGCGTCCCGCGCAGGACCTGGGCCCGCTCAGGCGCGATCCGTCGATGAGGTTCACCGAGGCGGGCCGCGGCGTCCTGCGAGCGCTCGACGTGGGCACCTTCAGCCCCGAGCAGTGGCAGCGCTACACCGACGCGGTACCCGCGCACGCCGTCGGCGCGCTGGCCGAGGCGGCCCACCACTGCGCCGAGTCCTGGGCGCTGTTCGCCCGGAAGCTGGAGGAGCGCTCCCGCCGCGGCCCGGGCGCCTCGACAGCGCTCTGAGCACCGGGGCACCGTCCCCGCGACCGCGCCCCAAGATCAGTCCCAAGTGGACTTGCCTGAGCTTGTGCACTTTCCGGGTCAAAACTGTCCACTTAGGAGCCGTTGCGTCAGGGAGCACGCAGCCCTCACCGGTGGCGAAATAGTCTTCGGAGAACCGGTAAAGTTTCCGGTTTCCAACGTCATCTGCCGCGCGGAAGTTCACTCGAAAGGCCAGCGAGAATCCGGTTTCGTCACAGAGCGCTGCAAAAGCCGATTCCCCTACCGCCACATCCACCGCGATCGCCTTTGGTGCTATACATGAACGGGGACGACCGCAGAGACGTCCGGAAGACCGTGCTGGGGGGTACGAGACTTGTTGTCGTCATCTGTCCTTTGTAGATCGGATGTGGCGAGCCGGTGACCACTGCCCCGGCCGGCCGCAACCGGCTGTTCGTCGCGGTCCTGGTCGACACGGTCGGCGCGGGCGCGTTCTTCCCGCTCACCTTCCTCTACCTCTCGGAGACCACCGACGTGCCGCTCGCGCGGCTCGGCCTCGTCATCACCGCGGCGAGCCTGGTCGGCCTCCCGGTCACCCCGCTGATCGGCCAGCTCGTGGACCGGTTCGGCGCGCAGCGGGTGCTGGTCGCGCAGACGGTGGTGGCGGCGGCCGGGTTCTCGTTCTACTTCCACGTCACCGGGCTGGGCGTGCTGGTGTGCGGGGTCGCGCTGGTGACGCTCTCCGACCGGATGTACTGGGCCACGTGGCCGGTGTTCGTCGGCGAGCAGGTCGGCGAGGAGGGGCTCGACCGCTGGTACTCCACGGTCAACATGGTCAAGAGCGCGAGTCTCGCCGCGGGTGGCGCGCTCGGTGCCGCCGCACTGGCGACCGGTGGCACGGACGGGCTGCGGGTCATGCTCGCGCTGAACATCGCGTCGTCGCTCGTCGCCGGTGCGCTGTTCCTGTCCGTGCGCGGAGGGCGGACCGCGCGCACCGCGGTGCCCCGGGGTGGCTGGCCCGCCCTGCTGCGCGACGGCAGGTACCTGCAGCTGGCGTTCGCGAACACGCTGCTCACGTTCGGCTGGCTGATCCCGTCGCTGGTGCTGCCGCTGTACGTGGCCAGGTACACGGTGCTCCCGGTGTGGGTGGCCGCGTCGGCGCTGACGGTGAAGATGGTGCTGGCCGCGGTGCTGCAGTCGCTGGTCACCGCGCGGCTCGGCGTGCTGCGCCGGACCACGACCGCGATCGTCGGAGCCGGGTTCTTCCTCGTCGCCATCGTCCTGCTGGCCTGCGCGTCGGCGGTGACCGGCACCGCGGTCGCGGTGGCGCTGGTGTTCGGCGGGGTGGTGTTCCTCGCGCTCGGCGAGACCGCCGCCGGCCCGGCCGCCAGCAGTCTCTCCGTCGCGGCCGCGCCACCCGCGTGGCGCGGGCGGTACGTCGCGGTGTTCCAGATGTCCTGGTCGATCTCGAACATCAGCGGGCCCGCGATCGCGGGAGCCCTGCTCGCCACGTCGGCCCTGGCCGTGTGGGAGGTGTTCGCCGCCTTCACGGGCGGGGCCGCGATCGTGCTGTTCCTGCTGCGCCGGCGGTTCCCCGCCGAGATCGACGAGAAGACACCGCCGCGCGAGAAGACCGCGCGGCACTCCGCACCCGCATGAGAAGAGGACACATGACTCCGCCGGCAGACTCCGACACCCCGGCCCGTGCCGTCGCCGACGCCGCCGTGTTGAAGGCGGACGAAGGGGCGCGAGGCGCGAACCCCTACTACTGGCACCGCATCCAGGACCTGCTCGCCGCCGTGGCGGACGCGGTCGTGTCGTGCGGCGACGCGGAACTGTCCGCGGCGATCGAGGCGCTCGAGGCCGATCCGGCCGATGTCGCCCGCTGGCAGCGCGTCCGCGAGCTGGCGAAGGCCGCCGTGGACGACCCGGCCCGCAAGACCGAGGACCTGACCCGGGCCGCGTGGGACCTGTCGCGCCGGTCGAGGCTGGGCTACCGCGTCGGCGGCGCCTACGACCGGACGGCGACGGAGGACGGCGACTGGTCGCGGTGGGAGGCCGCCAAGCCCTCCGGATCGGGCGAACCGCTGGCTCACGTGGTGATCCCGTTCCGCAACCGCGACGGGAACGAGCACCGGACCAGGAACCTGGCCGCCTGCCTGAGGTCCCTGGCGGACCAGAGCGCCGACCGGTCGAGCTACCAGGTCACGGTCGTCGAGTCGGACGACGAGCCGCGGTGGCGCGACCTGGTGGAGAACTACGCCGACGAGCACCTCTTCGCGCCGCACGGCGGGCCGTTCAACAAGTGCTGGGCGGTGAACGCCGGCGTGGTCAACACCGCGCGACCGGCTCCGGTCCTCTGCGTGCTGGACGCGGACGCCCTGGTGGACAGGAACTTCGTCGAACGCAACGTGGCCCGCTTCGACCGGGACGGCGCCGGCGGGTTCATGCCGTTCCGGGACGTGACGTACGTGGACCAGCCGGCGTCGGTGCGCGCGATCGCGGACCGCTGCGTGGAGGGCAGGGCCGAGGCGGACCCGGACCGGTTGCGCGGCTTCCTGGTCCACCGGGCGCCCGGCCTGTGCGTCTGGTTGCGCCGGGACGTGTTCGACGCGGCGGGGGGCATGGACGAACGGTTCGAGGGATGGGGACGCGAGGACCTCGACTTCGTGTTGAGGGTGCAGCTGGCGACGGCGTTCGACCAGTACGACGACACCATGCTGCACCTGTACCACCCGTCGTCGGCCTTGCTGAACAACGGCCAGACCGTCAACGCCCACATCCCGCTGCTGTCGTGGCAGCCGGAGGAGCCGATCGGGCGCATCGACCGCTATCGCGACTGACCGGCACGTTAGTAGGGGGAGACATCAAGTGCTGACAACGACGTTGCTCGCCAGTTGCGAGCTGCCGACGTCCTACGGCGACTTCACCTTGCACGTCTTCGGCGACGACGAAGGCCGCGAGGACGTCATCGCGCTCGTGCGGGGAGGCCCGGAGACGAGCCTGCGGCCGTTCGTGCGCATGCACAGCGCCTGCTTCACCGGTGACGTCCTGGCCTCGCTGCGCTGCGACTGCGGGCCCCAGCTCGACACCGCCGTGCGTCTGCTGGCGAAGGAGCAACACGGCATCCTGCTGTACCTGCCCCGGCACGAGGGCAGGGGCATCGGCCTGGTCAACAAGATCAAGGCCTACGCCCTGCAGGAACAGGGGATGGACACGGTCGCGGCGAACGTCCACCTCGGGCTGCCCGCCGACGCCCGCGACTACCGCGCCGCGGCGGAGGCGTTGCGCCAGCTCGGTGTGTCGAGCCTGCGCCTCGCGACGAACAACCCGCGCAAGATCGAGGCGCTCGTCAACGCCGGTCTGACGGTGGAGCGGGTGCCGCACGGCGGGTTCGTCAGCGCGCACAACTCCGAGTACCTGAGGGTCAAGGACGTCCTCATGGGCCACCTCGACTCGGCCGGCGGCGGGCGGGCCGGATGAGCGGCACCGCGGTGGCGGTGCTGGGCAGGCAGTTCGCGCGCCCCGGTGAGGGCGCGGAACTGGTGCGGCTCAACGTCGCGCTGGGCCGGTCGCTGCACGTGCCCGGCCTGCTCAGGTACCAGGTGCTGGTGCGGCCGGACGACGAGACCGAGCTGTGCGTGTACTGGCTGTGGCGGGACTTCGCCGACCGGGAGGCGGTCTGGGCCGCTCCCCCGCCCGCGCTGACCGCGTTCTGGGAGTCCGCGAAACCGTTGTGGCGCAGAGATCCCGACGTCCGGCGCTATCGCTGGGAGCCAGCCGCCGAGCGCGACCTGGCACCGGAGCACGCCGTGGTGCTCGACGCGGGCGACGCCGCTGCGGGCGGCCACGAACTGATCGACATCGACGGTGGCGCCGCACTGCGCTGCCGACCCGCCGGGCCGTCGCCCGCACCCGGACAGTGGACCGGGGTGTGGCGGTCGCCCGCGACCGAGGAGAGGCGAGGGGTATGAGTCTTCCCGATCAGGTCATCATCAACCTGTGTCCCACCGGGATGGTGCCGCGCCGGGCGAAGGTCCCGGACGTCCCGATCACGCCCGACGAGATCGCCAAGGACGTCCGCCGTTGTTATGAAGCGGGCGCCGGCATGGTCCACCTGCACGCCAGGGAGGACGACGAGGAACCCACCTGGAGCGCGCAGCGCTTCACCGACATCGTGGACGCGGTGGTGACGCTGACGCCGGACATCGTCCTGGTCGTCACCACCAGCGGCCGCAACTGGTCGGAGCTCGACAAGCGCGCCGCGTCGCTGACGGTGGACAACCTGGCCCGCCCGGAGATGGCCTCGCTGACACTGGGGTCGATGAACTTCGTGTCCGGACCGTCGGTGAACTCGCCCGAGACGATCGAGGGCCTGGCGCGGGCGATGCAGGAACGCGACATCGTGCCGGAACTGGAGATCTTCGACATCGGCATGGTCAACTACGCCAACTACCTGATCTCCCGCGGCATCCTCAAGCCGCCGTACTACCTCAACATCCTGTTCGGCTCCATCGGCACCGCCGAGGTCAGCGCGGCCAACGCCGCCGCCGTCCTCAGCTCGCTGCCGCAGCCGTCCACGTGGGCGTTCGCGGGCATCGGCCGGTTCCAGCTCGCCGCGAACACGCTGGCGCTGAGCCTCGGTGGTCACGTCCGGGTCGGTCTGGAGGACAACCCGTACCTGGACTGGAAGACCAAGGAACCGACCACGAACCCGCGCCTGGTGGAGCGCATCGTGCGCATCGCCCGGGAGATGGGCCGCGAGCCCGCGACGCCCCAGCAGGTCCGCGAGATCATCGGCCTGCCGCAGATGGTGCGCACGTGACGGTCACCGCCCACCGCTGGAACAGCGCGGCCGACTACGACGTGCTGGCCCGGCGCATCCAGTTCCGCAACGCGGAGCTGGTCGCCGGGCTGCACCCACGGCCGGCCGAACCGCGCCGCGTGTACGAGATCGGCTGCGGCACCGGCGCCCTCACCGAGGCGCTGGTGCACCGGATGCCCTCCGCGCGCATCGACGCGGTGGACGTGTCGGCCGACATGCTGGCGGTGGCCGCGCAGAAGAACTGGCCGGACCGGGTTCGCTTCACGCGGGGAGCTTTCCCCGACGTGGCGGTGGACCAGCGCTATGACGCGGTGTTCTCCAACGCCGCGCTGCACTGGATGCACCCGCGCTACCCCGACGTGTTCGCCACGATGAACGCGTTGCTGGCCGACGGTGGCCTGGTCTGCGCGGCGACGGCGGGCCGCACCGCGGCGACGGACCGGTTCGCCGAGCAGTCGCAGGCCGCGCTGACCCGCCTGACCGGGTTGTCCGAGCCGGACCCGTTCGAGGCGCGCAGGCTGACGGTGGCGCAGGCCGAGGAACTGGCGCGCGGCGCGGGGTTCGAGGTCGAGGACTCCTTCGTGCTGGAACGCACCACGTCCGTCCCGGCGGAGGTCCGCGCGCGCTGGTGGGTCGCCAGCGGCGGGCCGTGGACGGCGGCGCAGGCGTCCGTGCGGGACGCGGTCGGAGCGCTGTGCTCGGTGCTCGGGGACGGGGAGGTGGAGCTGGTGCACGCCAGCGTGTTCCTGCGGCTGCGCAAGGAACCGCATGCGTGACGTGTTGCGCGACCGCCAGCAGTGGGGAACGCGGGCGATGGTGTCCACCGGCAGCTCGGCCGCGACGCTGGCCGCGCTGGACGTGCTCCGCGACGGTGGCACGGCGTTCGACGCCGCCATCACGGCGTCGGCGGTGCTCACGGTGGCGATGCCGATGGCGTCCGGTCCCGCCGGTGACGCGGCGGCGGTGTTCCACCTCGCGGGTTCGGCCCAGGCCTGGTCGCTGACCGGCCTGGGCCGGGCGCCCGCCCACGCCACCGCGGCGAACTTCGCCGCCCGCGGTCACCGGACCGTGCCCGGCCGGGGCATCGAGTCGGCCACCACACCGGGTCTGCTGGGCGCCTGGTGCGCCCTGCACGAACGGCACGGCACGCTGCCGTGGTCCCGGCTGCTCGCCCCGGCCGTCGACCTGGCCGAGCGGGGCACCCCGGTCACCACGCAGACGGCGCGCTGGATCCAGGACAACCTGGCGGTGCTGAGCCAGCCGGAGTTCGCGGGCCTGTACGGCCCGCACACCTCCGCCGTGGGCGGCCGGCTGCGCAATCCGGGGCTGGCCGCGCTGTACCGGCTGCTGGCGAAGTCGGTGGACGAGCTGGAGGCCGAGCTCGACGCGAGCGTGACCAGGCTCAGCGAGCGGCTGGGCGGCTTCTTCGCGCCGGGCGACTGCGCGGTCCGGATCGGGGAGGTCGTGCCCGCCGCGACCACGACGGTGGCCGGAGCCCAGGTGGCCACGAACCCCGCGCCGACGCAAGGGGCGCTGCTGTTGCAGAACCTCGCGCTCTACGAACGGCTGCGGGAGCACGGCGGTGCCGACTCCGCGGCGAACGTGCACCTCCTCTCGGAGATCGTCCACCAGACGTACGCGTGGCGGATCGCGCACCTGGGCGACCCGGCGTGCACGCCGCCGGCAGACCCGCTGGCGGAGGCCGTGCTCGCGGACCTGGCGGGCGAGGTCGACCCGGACAAGCGCAGCGCCACCCGGTACGCCGGGCACTACACCGACGGCGACACCACGCACTTCGCCGTCCTCGACGAGGCGGGCAACAGCGTGAGCTGGACGCAGAGCCTCGGGCTCGGGTTCGGAGCCGGCGTCGGTGCCGGCGAGCTCGGTCTGCTGCTGTGCAACAGGCTGGGGCGCAGCGCCACCCTCTCCCCCGGCGAACCGAACGGCGTCTCCCCCGGCAGGCGCCCGGTCAACACCATCTTCGCCTGGAGCGCCGCCGACGCCGACGGGGTCCGCTGGCTCGGCGGCACCCCCGGTGGCGACGGCCAGTGCCAGTGGAACACCCAGGTGCTCGCCGCGCTGCTCGTCGACGGGGTGAGCCCGCTGGTGGCGCTGAACCGTCCACGGTGGACTTACCTGCCCGGCGCGGACAAGACCGAGGCCGGTGTGCCGCCGCACCTGCAGGTCGACTCGTCGATGCCGGCGGACGTCCAGGAGTGGCTCAGCGGCGCGGGCCACGCGCTGCGGGTGCGCACCAGCGTCGGCGGGGTGCTGCGGGTGCTGGGACGGCACGCGGAGTCGGTCTACGGGCTCGACGACGGCAGGCAGGAGGGACTCACCGCGGGATGGTGAGCCCGTTCCGAGATTGTCCACTTGGGACTTTTGTCAGGGCTGGAGCCAGGAGATCGCGTGACTGAGCGCGTTCCGCAGAAGCAGGGGGTTCGAGCCGCCGAGCGACAGCGCGGACAGCAGCCAGCGGCACGCGGCCACCAAGTCGGTCTACGAGCCCGACAACGGCAGGCAGGAGAGACCTCGCGCCTGAGCGCGTTCCGCAGACGCCGGGTTTTCGAGCCGTCGAGCGACAGCGGGGGCAGCCGCCAGCGGTACGCGGCCACCGAGTCGGTCTACGGACTCGACAACGACAGACAGGAGAGACTCACCGCCGGGTGGTAAGCCGCCTTCAGCGGCCCTTACGACTCCTTGTGGCATCAGGGCAGGCGGAGGCAGGAGTGCCTCGTGGCTGAGCGCGTTCCGCAGACGCAGGGGGTTCGAGCCGTCGAGCGACAGCGCGGACAGCAGCCAGCGGCACGCGGCCACCGAGTCGGTCTACGGACTCGACAACGACAGACAGGAGAGACTCACCGCCGGGTGGTGAGCCGCCTTCCAACGCCATCCACTTCGGACATACCGCAGCCTCAGGGCCGCAGGAGCCAGGAGACCTCGTGACTGAGCGCGTTCCGCAGACGCAGGGGGTTCGAGCCGTCGAGCGACAGCGCGGGCAGCTGCGAGCGGTACGCGGCCACCGCCTTCTCCTTGAGGGCACGGGCCTGCGGCGGCAGCGCGTTCACCTCCCGGACCATCCGGTCCGGGTCCAGGCCGCGGTAGCTCAGCTCTCCGTCGAGCCAGGCGTCGACGTCCAGGTACGGGTCGGGTTCCGCACCGGTCACCCAGCACGGCCAGCCGTGCCAGAGTGCATAGGGGATGTCGGCGTAGAGGTGGACCTCAGGGCGTTCCGGCAAGGCCCGCACCGCCGTGAGCGCGGCGTCGCGGGCGGCGAGGTGGTCGGTGTGGCCGCCGATCCCGGCAGGGATCCAGACCTCGTCCGCGTGCTCGAACACCTCGCCAATGCGCGCGGACAGTCGTTCGGCGTCCACCGGGCCGGACCGGTACTGCTCCTCCAGCTCGTCGAGGCGCACCGTGTCGCAGCCGAGGACTCCGCGTGCCTCGTCGTCCTCGGCCAGCCGGTCGAGCTGCCGCTGCCGGGGCGACTCCGCGCGGGTGAGGCGGTCCCAGTACGTGGGCGGGATCCCGTCGGGCGGCATGCCGGTGAAGACCGTCACCAGCGTGGTTCCCGGGCGCATCAGCCTGGCCGACGCCGAGAGGACGGCGTCGTCGAGGTGCGCGGACAACACGAATGCTTTGTGTTCCATGGCCTTCCCACGGTAGTGGTGCTTGTCGGCGGTTCACACACCTGCGAGCACGTCGTCGTGCAGTGCGGACAACTGTTCCAAGGCCGAGACCAGGTCCTGCGGCGAGTGCGTCACGGCCGTCAGCGCGTCCGCGACCCGCTCGGCGTATCCCGCGGGCGCCGACGCGAATCCGGACACCAGGGCGACCGAGCCCTTCTCGTTGGTGAGGTACCTCCGTTCGGCGGCGAAGACGACCTGCGTCAGGCACGAGACGGTCCGGAACGCACAGCCCGTCACGTACGCGACGTCGCCGCGCTCGGCCGCGGACTTCGCGGTGGACAACGAGAAGCCCGCCTCCCAGCCGAACCTCTCGACCACCGCGGTGCGCAACCGCTCGGGGTACGGGTCGACCAGGCCGCGCAGCTCGGCCAGCACGCCGTCCGGGTCGTGGAACGGCACGTTCTGGAACACCTCCCCCGCGTAGATCGCGGTGCAGAAGCCGTGCGGATGACCGGGCTGGTAATGGATGTCGATCCGCCCGGCGGCGCAGTCGGCGAGCACCTGACGGGTCTTGGCGACGTCGCGCAGCAGGATGTCGACCTTCGTGCCCGCCATGCGCGACCACACGCCGCCGTTGATCCACGGCCCCCACTCGCCGTACCGGCCGAAGCCGTCCACGGCACCGCGGTCGTCCAGGTCCGCCACGACCCCGAGCAGGGTATCGAAGTCCGGGCGTCGGCCGGGCTCGTAGTACAGGCCCACGTCGACGTCCGAGTTCGCGCGGGCCGTACCCCTGGCGCGCGATCCGCCCAGTACCAGGCCGGCTGTTCCCGGCACCCCCGCGAGACCGTCGCGGATCCGGTCCAGAACACGCCGCAGGTCGGCGTCGTCCATGCACACCCCCCAGGTTGCATATGGGACGAGGCTACTCCGAACCTGTGACACGCTTTTCCGGCTGGACCGATGAGTTCCCGCGTCCGCCGCGGTCCACCCGTCGACCCAGGAACGGAAGGAAGCCCCATGACCCAGCTGGTGAAGGTCCAGAACTTCGTAGTGTCGAGCGACGGGTTCGGTGCCGGCGAGGACCAGACCCTCGAACGGCCGTTCGGCCACGCTGATCCCGGCACGATGTTCGCGTGGGCCGGTGCCACCGCGAGCTGGCCCAACCGCACCGAACCCGGTGGCAGCCGCGGCCTCGACGACCACCTCACCCGCGACTTCGGGCACAACATCGGCGCGGAGATCATGGGCGCCCACAAGTTCAGCCCGCACCGCGGCCCGTGGCAGAACCACGACTGGCAGGGCTGGTGGGGCGACGAACCGCCGTTCCACACGCCGGTCTTCGTCCTGACCCACCACGAACGGCCGTCGTTCACCCTGTCCGACACGACGTTCCACTTCGTGAACGCGGACCCGGCCGACGTCCTCGCACTCGCGAAGGAGGCCGCGGAGGGCAAGGACGTCCGGATCGGCGGCGGTGCCACCACGATCCGGTCGTTCCTCGACGCCGACCTCGTCGACACCCTGCACGTCGCGGTCGTCCCGGTCGAGCTCGGGCACGGCGTGCCGCTGTGGAAGTCGCCCGACGAGCTGCTCGACCGGTTCCACCTCGACGTCGTGCCCAGCCCGAGCGGCGTCACCCACCACCTGTTCTGGCGGAAGTGATCCCCAGGCCACCAGGGCCCCAGGTTTTCGAAACTTGTTTCGAAACTTTCACACAATTACGCGCGAAACCTCGTGCAGAACGTGCGAAATCACGCCGAATTCGGCCCCGTCGAACACGCGGTCCCACCTGCGCGTTCGACGGGCATTCGAAAAGACGGCACTCTTCCCGAGGATGATCTTCCAGGTCAGCCCTGCTGCCGCGGCGAGCGGAGAAGCGCGCCTTGTTAGGTCGAACGACCTCGGCTAATACTGTCAGCGTTTCAGATCGAGTGACGCGGACATGGCGCAGTCCGCACCGCTCGACCCATTCCACTCGCGTTCTCGCGAGTGCTTCTCAGAAAGCGCCGAACATGACGCTGACAGTGAAGTCAGTCGCACGGGTGTCCCTCGTGTCCACCCTCGTCCTCGCCACCGTGGGGGCCGCAGTCCTCGCGGCGTCACCCGCCAGTGGCGCCGCCTCCACTCTCGCCGCGGCGGCCCAGCAGAGCGGTCGCTACTTCGGCACGGCCGTGGCCGCGAACAAGCTCGGGGACTCGACCTACGTCGGGATCCTGAACCGCGAGTTCGACATGGTCACGGCCGAGAACGAGATGAAGATGGACGCCACTGAGCCGAACCAGGGGCAGTTCAGCTACGGCAACGCGGACCGGATCGTCAACCAGGCGCGCAACCAGGGCAAGCGGATCCGCGGGCACGCGCTGGCGTGGCACTCGCAGCAGCCCGGCTGGATGCAGAACATGTCCGGCACGGCGCTGCGCAACGCGATGCTCAACCACGTCACGCAGGTCGCGAGCTACTACCGGGGCAAGATCTACGCCTGGGACGTGGTGAACGAGGCCTTCGCCGACGGCAGCAGCGGCGGACGCCGCGACTCCAACCTGCAGCGCACCGGCAACGACTGGATCGAGGCCGCCTTCCGCGCGGCGCGGGCGGCCGACCCCGGCGCGAAGCTCTGCTACAACGACTACAACACCGACAACTGGTCGCACGCCAAGACGCAGGGCGTCTACCGGATGGTGCAGGACTTCAAGTCCCGCGGTGTGCCGATCGACTGCGTCGGCTTCCAGGCGCACTTCAACAGCGGCAACCCGGTGCCGTCCAACTACCACACCACCCTGCAGAACTTCGCCGCCCTCGGCGTGGACGTGCAGATCACCGAGCTCGACATCGAGGGCTCGGGCAGCACGCAGGCCCAGCAGTACTCGGGAGTCACCCAGGCCTGCCTCGCCGTGGCGCGGTGCACCGGCATCACCGTGTGGGGCATCCGCGACACCGACTCCTGGCGTGCTTCGGGCACCCCGCTGCTGTTCGACGGCAGCGGCAACAAGAAGGCGGCCTACACCTCGGTGCTCAACGCCCTGAACGCGGGCACGGGCACCACCACGCCGCCCACCAGCACCACGACCACGACGTCCAACCCCGGCGGCGGGGGTTGCACCGCGACGTACTCCGAGGGCGAGAAGTGGAACGACCGCTTCAACGGCCAGGTCACCGTCTCGGGCACGGACAACTGGATCGTCACGGTCACCGTCAGCTCACCCCAGCGGATCATCGCCACCTGGAACACGAGTGCCAGCTGGGACTCCGCGAACGTGATGACCGCACGCCCCAACGGCAGCGGCAACACGTTCGGCTTCACGATCATGCACGGCGGTAACTGGAACTGGCCCGCCGTCTCCTGCCGCGTCGCCTGACGACGGCTCCGGAGAACGCGCCGGCACGGGCCCATCGCGAGCGGGCCCGTGCCGGTCGCCTTTCCAGGCAGGCAGGCCGTTCAGGACTTCTTCCGGGAACGCGCCGCGGCGAACCTGTCCGCCGCTTCGCGCAGGTCCACGACGGGCGGCGGGTAGTCGAGCGCCTTGCGTTCCTCGTCGGGCAGCGTCCACGGCTCGTGGACGTGCTTCGGGGCCAGCGCGGCCAGTTCGGGCAGGTAGCGCCGGACGTAGGTGCCGTCCGGGTCGTACCGGTGAGCCTGAGCCAACGGGTTGTGCACGCGGTTCGGGCGGGTGTCGGTGCCCGTGCCGGCCACCCACTGCCAGTTCATCTGGTTGTTCGCCAGGTCGCAGTCCACCAGCAGGTCGACGAAGTGCTGGGCACCCAGCCGCCAGTCCAGGTACAGGGTCTTGCACAGGAAGCTCGCCGCGATCAGGCGGGCCCGGTTGTGCATCCAGCCCTCCTGGACGAGCTGGCGCATCGCCGCGTCCACGATCGGATAGCCGGTGCGGCCGTCCCGCCACGCCGCGAAGTCGCGGTCCGAGCGCCTCCAGCGGTCGTGCCGGGTGCGGTAGTCCCTGGTGGCCGACTCGGGGCGGGCGGCCAGCACCTGGTGGTGGAAGTCGCGCCACGCGAGCTGGCGGGTGTACGCGCGGGCACCTTCGGACGCGGTGCCGGCGCGGTCCAGCAGCTCGGTCACCGACACCGTGCCGAAGTGCAGGTGCGGTGACAGGTGCGAGGTGGCGTCGTCGGCCAGTGCGTCGTGCAGGTCGGCGTAGTCGTCCACGCCGGTGCGCACCCACTTCGCCATCAGCTCTCGACCGGTGGTCTCGCCGCCTGCGGCCAGGTCCGGCGACGGGGTGCCGTCGTGGAGCCTGCCTGGTGGCTCACCGCTGATCTCGGGCACGGTCAGCCGCCGCGGCGCGCGCAGGACACCGCGGCGGTGCACGGTCTCCCACTTGCGGAAGTACGGGGTGAACACCGCGAAGTGGTCGCCACCGCCGGACGGGGTGAGGGACAGCGGCGGCACGGCGTTGATCGACGCGTCGTGCACGTGCAGGTCCACGCCCAGCGCCTCCAGGGCCTCCTCCCGGCGGCGGGCGTACCTGCTGACGTCGGCGGCGACGTGGATCTCGGTGACGTCGTGGTCCCGGACGACCCTGGCGACCTCGTCGGCGAGTTTTCCCTTGCGCACCACAAGTTTGTCGCCGCACGCCCGCAGCGACCGGTCCAGGTCGGCCAGGCAGTCGGACAGGAACGCGGCGCGGTTGGCGTTGAAGAACGCCGACGTGACGATCGCGTCGTCGAGCACGAACAGCGGGACGCACCGGTCCGCCGCGGCCGCGGCGTGCAGCACCGGGTTGTCGTGGACCCGCAGGTCACGGGTGAAGAGGGCGATCGACGTCGTCACCGGTGAGCGATACCCGGCGCCCCGGTCCGGCAACCGCGATGTCACGCGTTCGTGGACCGACGGTTGCGGCCGTCCGGAAACGGGCACGTCATGCGGATGACGACCGACGAAGACGGGCAGCCGACGAGGTGCCTCGTGATGGGCGCGACCGGGCACCTCGGGTCGCGCCTCGTGCCCGAGCTGCTCAGGCGCGGCCACCAGGTGGCCGTGCTGGTCCGCGACAGCGCGCAGGCGGCGCGGTTCGCCACCAGGGTGATGGTGCACACCGGTGACGCCACGGATCCGCACGCGGTCCGGGAAGCGCTGGCGGGCAACGACGTCGTGTACTTCCTCGTGCACTCGCTGGACCGGCCGGACTTCGCGGGCGTCGACGCCAGGGCCGCCGCCGTGCTGGCCGGGGCCGCGGCGGACGCGGCGGTGCGGCAGATCGTCTACGTCGGCGGGCCGCGCCCCGACTCCCCCGGCCTGTCCGCGCACCTCGCCTCACGGGCCGAGGTCGGCGACGTCCTGGCCGCGGGAGCGGTGCCCGCGCTCGTGCTGCAGGCGTCGATGATCATCGGTGCCGGTTCGGCGAGCTTCGAGCTGTTGCGGTCGTCCGCGCGGCTCACGCCGTGGGTGCCGGTGCCGTCGTGGATGAACAACACCAGCAGGCCGGTCGCGGTCGCGGACGTCGTGCACTTCCTGGTGGCCGCCGCGGACCTCCCGGAACCGGTCGGCGGCGTGTTCGACGTGCCCGGCCCGGAGCGCCTGAGCTACCTGGAGCTGGTGCAGCGGTGTGCGCGGGTGCTGCGGCT
Organism: Lentzea sp. NEAU-D7; assembly: GCF_026242055.1. GTDB lineage: Bacteria > Actinomycetota > Actinomycetes > Mycobacteriales > Pseudonocardiaceae > Lentzea. The sequence goes on from NZ_JAPJDL010000001.1 coordinate 325,256, forward strand.
CCCGGTCCGGCTGCCGGTGCCCGCCCCCCTGTGGTCGCACAAGCTCGCCGCGCAGGTCGCCGGACTGGTGACCCCGGTGCGGGCGGCGGTCGCGGAACCGCTGTTCGCGTCGCTGGAGCACGACCTCGCGGCGGACGGCCCGCTCGTCACCGACGTGCTGCCCGCGCCGCCCGGCGGCATGACCAGCGTCGACAATGCCATCCGCGCCGCGACCACCCCGCAGGCCGAGAAGGACGGCGGCGAGGTGTTCACCGAGGAACGGACGGTGCTGACCGAGGCGTCACCGGAGGACGTGTGGCGCACCGTGAACGGGTTGGGCGGCAAGGACGGCTGGCACACCATCCCTCTCGTGTGGACGGTCCGGGGCGCGATCGACCACCTGCTCGGCGGCATCGGGCTGTACCGCGGCCGGGCACCCGAGGTCGGCGAAGGCGACGTGGTCGACTTCTGGACCGTCCTGCACCGCGACGACGAGGCGAAGCAGCTGGTGCTGCGGGCGGACATGAAGATGCCCGGCCGCACGGTGCTCGACATGCGCGTCGACCGGGAGGGCGACCGCACGCGCTACCGGCAGAAGATCACGTTCACCGCCGACGGGCTGCTCGGCCAGCTGTACTGGGTGGCGCAGAAGCCTTTGCACGACGTCGTGTTCGCCACGATGGCGCGCGGGATCGTCCGGAAGGCCTCTGCGGCATGATCTGCCCATGCGCAGCTCACTGTTCAACCACGAAGAGCGGGCCGTCGAGCCCGGGAGCTTCCAACTGCAGAACGAACGCATGCTCAAAGTGGACCTCACCGGCAGCGGTGGGTTCTTCTTCGCCAAGCAGGGATCGATGATCGCCTACCAGGGTGACGTCGACTTCGCCTACGAGGGCAGCGGTGGTCTGGGCAAGCTGTTCAAGAAGGCCTTCACCGGTGAGGGCATGTCCCTGATGAAGGTGTCGGGCAGCGGCGACGTCTTCCTCGCCCAGGACGCCGACGAGATCTTCGTGCTGCACCTGGAGGACGAGGGCGTCACGGTCAACGGCAAGAACGTGCTCGCGTTCGACAGCTCGCTCAAGTGGGACATCAACCGCACCGAAGGCGCGTCGATGCTCAGCGGCGGCCTGTTCAACACCACGTTCACGGGCACCGGCGCACTGGCCGTCACCGCCTACGGCACGCCGGTCGTGCTGAACGTGGACCAGCCGACGTTCGTCGACATGCAGTCCGCCGTCCTGTGGTCCACCTCGCTGCAGTCCACGATCCGCAAGACGGCCAAGCTCGGTGCCGTCATCGGCCGCGGCTCCGGGGAGGCGTACCAGCTCGCGTTGTCGGGTCAGGGCATCGTCGTGGTGCAGGCCTCGGAAGGCCACCCCGTCCCGACCGCGCAGTGATGCCGGGGCGAGCGCGGCCGGGACGTTCCCGGCCGCGCTCGCTCAGCGGACCCGGTCTCCGGCGATCCAGACGCCGGCGATGTTCCGCGTGGCGGTGAGGTCGCCGTCGATCAGGAGCAGGTCCGCGCGCATCCCGGCCGCTGCCGCCCCGCGGTCGCCGAGACCGAACACCTGCGCCGGCAACGTCGTCGCGCTCGCGAGCGCCTCGACCGGGGTCAGCCCGGCGGCGACCATGAGTTCGAGCTCGTGGTGCATCGACTCGCCGTGCTTCGGGGCGAACGGCGCTCCGGCCGCCGAGTTCGCGTCCGTCCCGGCCAGCAGCCGGATGCCGGCGTCGTGCAGCGCGGTCACCGTGTCGCGCGCGTGCTCGTAGCGGAAACCGGCGGCGGCGAACAGTGCCGCGGTGCCTTCCATCATCGTCAGCGTCGGCACCGACACCATCCCGATCTCCCGCATCCGAGCGATGGTCTCGTCGTCGAGGACGGCGTCGAGCGGCGCGTGCGTGCTGACGTCCACACCGGACTCGACGGCGACGCGGAACGCGCCGGTCGTGACGGCGTGCGCGACGACGAGGAGGCCGTGTTCGTGGGCGGCCTGGACGAGGGCGTTCACGGTCGCCTGGTCCATGCCCTCGGGCGGCCCGGCCTCGGTGACGATCTTGACGTAGTCGGCGCCGTCGGCGACGCGCCGCTCGACGAACGCCCGCGCCTCGTCCGGGCCTGTCACGATCCCCTCCGCCGGGAAGCCCGGCATCCGCGCGTGGTGCCCGCCCCGCCCGACCGCCGGGATCGTGGCGCTCAGGATCTGCGCCACGCCCTTCTGCCGCCGCACCTCGCCGACGAACTCGAGCGGCCAGGCACCCATGTCCAGCCCCGTCGTGACGCCCCAGCGGGCGAGGTCCTCGAGATCGGCCCGGCCGCGCACGGTGTGCACGTGCGCGTCGATCAGACCCGGTGACAACACGCCTCCCGCCGCATCGACGACCGTGTCGGCCGCCGCGCCTTGGTCCTCGAAGATCGACTCCCCGAACACCACCCGCCGGGGTTCGCTCACCACCGAGCCGTCGAACACCCGGACGTTCTCGATCGCCGTCGTCATCGCGCCTCCCGATTTACCTTTTCCGAAAGCTATCACGACAGCGATCCGGTAGGGTCCGGGCATGTCCTCACCGCGCGAGGTGTCCTCGCTGTCCCTCGCTCAGCACGCCGTGAGGCTGCAGACGTTGCTGGAGCGCCACATCACCGAGGTGCTCAGGAAGCACGGACTCTCCCGCAGCGAACTCGACGTGCTGGGAGCCTTGGTCTCGTGCGGTGACGCCGGCGCACGCCCGCAGGAGCTGTCCTCACAGCTGCTGCTCACCACGGGAGGTATCAGCAACATCCTCCGCAGGCTTCAGAACGACGGGCACATCACGCGCGAGGCGAACCGCACCGACGCCCGGAGCAACATCGTGCGCCTGACCGCGCGAGGACTCGACGCCGCACGCGAGGCCGGGACGGACGTCACCGAGGTGATCAGCCGGGTGCTCGGCCCCGTCGACCGATCCGTGATCGACACCGCCGCCGGAGTCCTGCACCAGGTTCTCGTCGCCCTCGACGAGGACTCGCCGGTGCACCGCGACCTCACCCGCTGACCGGTCAGCCGGCCGCCCTCGCCGCGCGCCCGGCCAGTTCGGCGAAGGCGTCCCGCAGCTCCGGTGGCCCGACGACCTCGATCTCGGCGTCGAAGCGCGCGAGCCACGCGGCGAGCGCAACCCACGACCAGGCTCCTGCCACCAGCCTCGTCCTGGCGGGGCCCACCTCCTCGGCGGTGCCGTCGCCCGCGAACACCGCCACCTCGGCCAGCGGAAGGCCGAGAACGACCTCGCCCCGACAGGGCCAGGCGTCGGCGCCGGCGGAGCCCTTGAACCGGGCGGACAGGAACGCCGCGACGTCCCCGCCGGGCACCTCGCGCCGGGTGAAACGGGGACCGGTGGGGACGCGGAGCGTCATCCGGTCCACGCGGTAGGTGCGCCAGTCCTGCCGTTCCTCGCTCCATCCGAGGAGGTACCAGCGGCCGCTCCGGACGACGAGGTGGTGCGGCTGCACGCGGCGCGGAGGGCGCGGCTCGGCGTGGTCAGGCCGGCCCGGCGGGTGGTAGTCGAACCTCAGTTCCTCACGGCCGCGGATGGCGCTGCTCAAGGTGAGCAGCACCTCGGTGTCCACCTGAATGGCTGTCGCACCGGCCGTGGTGATCTCCAGCGCGTCGACGCGGCGGCGCAGCCGGGACGGCATCACCTGGCGCACGGTCACCAGGGCCCGTGCGGCGGCTTCCTCGATGCCGGCGCCCGCGCTCACCGCGATCCGCAGCGCCACGGCGAGCGCCACCGCCTGCTCCTCGTCGAACAACATCGGCGGCATGTGGCTGCCGGCTTCGAGCCGGTAACCGCCGTCGGGTCCCTTGACCGCGTGCACGACGTAACCGAGCTCGCGCAGCCTGTCGACGTCACGGCGCACCGTCCGTTCGCTGACGGCCAGGCGCTCGGCGAGCAGGCCTCCCGGCCAGTCGCGGCGGGCCTGCAGCATCGACAGCAGCGCCAGCAGTCGCGCGGAGGTGGTCGTCGAGGAAGCCGTCGGCATGGTGCTCAGTCTGGCAGGAGAAGCGGACGTTCCCTGTCCTCTACCGCTGACATCGTCGTTCTCGTCGCCGGAGACCTCCGGCGACGAGAACCACTCGTGAAGGACCGGACACCATGTCGCTCAACGCAGTCGCCCACCTCAACTTCCGCGGCCAGGCCAGGGAGGCCCTGGAGTTCTACCGCTCGGTGTTCGGCGGGCAGGCCACCATCGCCACCTACGCCGACTTCGGCATGCCCGCCGACCTGCCCGGTGCCCAGAACGTGGTCTTCGGCCAGGTCGTCGCCGACAACGGCTTCCGGGTCATGGCCTACGACGTGCCCGGCGAGAACGTCCCGTTCGTCCAGGGCGAGCCCACCACCCACCGGGCGAACGGCACGACGATCACCACGGAGCCGTTCTTCCTCTCCGTGCGCGGCGACTCCGCCGAGGAGGTCGCGACCCTCTGGAAGGGCCTCGCCGAGGGCGCCTCGGTGGTCGAGGAGTTCGGCCCCGCGCAGTGGTCGCCGGGCTTCGGCATGCTCACCGACCGGTTCGGCGTGACGTGGATCCTCGACGTCGCGGCCGATCACGCCCAGGCCTGAGTCCTAGAACGCCGACAGGATCTGGTGGTTCCACCACAGGTCGAGCTTGTCGAGGGTGTCGACGTCACCCGGCTTCTTCAGCGTGCCGATGGTGAGGTTCCTGGTGTCGACCCACCAGACCTGGGCGGTGCCGCCGTCGAGGAAGCAGGTGGTGAACTCGTTCGGCAGCGGGCCGGAGGTGTCGCGGTAGAAGAGTGCGTAGTGGATGGGGTCGGACTTCGGCCGGCATCCACCGCGCTCGTCCATCCGCGGGATGCCCCGGCTCGTGACCAGCGCCAGGAAGAACGCGTTCTGCTTGGCCTGGTCGGCGAACAGCCGGAACTCGGCCTCGGCCGGCGGCGGGGCCCACGGGTCCTCGACGGTCACGGTCGTGCAGCGGACGGTGGCGACCGTGTCCTTGTCGGCAGCGGTGGGCGCGCAGGACTTGGCGCTCTGGTAGACGGTCGGCAGGGCGGCCATCAGCGCGTCGTCCTGCGGCGTCCGGGTCCGGGTGGTGGTCGTGGCGCTCGTGCTCGAGGCGGTCGTCGTCGTGGTCGTCGTGCTGGACGAGGTGGTGCCGGACCCGACCGTCCTGTCGCCGTTGCCGATGATCAGCACGGTCGCCACGAGTCCCGCCACGACCGCGAACGCGCCGGCGGCGAGGGCGATCCGCTTGGCGGGGACGGACCTGGTGCGCGTCGGCGGGTACGGCACCGGGTTCACGACCTGCTGCGGGCCGGTCGCCACGTGGTGGGCCGGTGCCCAGGGCTGAGGTGTGGGCTGCTGGGGGAACTGCGGGCGGCCCTGCGGAGCCGGTGCTCCCGGTCGTGGCCAGCCGGCCGGGGGTCCCGCGTGCCCGCCCGGTGGGGTTGGAGTGCCGGGGTGTCCCGCGGGCGGGGTCGACGGAGCGGGATGGCCCGCGGGAGGGGTCGAAGGAGCGGCGTGCCCCGCAGGCGGGGTCGCACCGGCGGATGCGGGGGCGGCGAATCCCCCGGCCGGAGTCGCACCGGCGGGCGCGGAACCGGCGAATCCCCCGGCCGGAGTCGCACCGGCAGGTGCGGGAGCGGCGAATCCCCCGGCCGGAGTCGCACCGGCGGCCGCGGGACCGGCGAATCCCCCGGCCGGTGTCGTACCGCCAGGTGCGGGAGGCGCGCCGCCGAGCAGCCCGAACTGTCCCGCGGACGCGGCGGAGGCGGCCAGGACCTCGGCCGCCGCCCGTGCGAACGCGCCCGCCGTGGCGTAGCGGTCGGCCGGGTCCTTGGCCATGCCCTTCGCGATGACGTCGTCCAGCTCCGCCGGGACCGCCGGGTTCAGCGGAGAGGCCTTGGGCGGTGCCTCGTTGAGGTGCGCCCAGATCTGGGCGGCGGTGCCGTCCGCGGTGAACGGGCGGCGGTTCGTCAGGCAGGCGAACAGGACGCAGGCCAGGGCGTACACGTCCGCCCGGCCGTCCACCGGGCCGCTCTCGAAGCGTTCCGGGGCCATGTAGTCGAGGGTGCCGACCACGGAGCCGGACGCGGTGAGGCTCGTCGCGGCCGGGGAGACGCTGCGGGCGATGCCGAAGTCCACCAGGTACACGAAGTCGCCGGAGGTGACGAGGACGTTCGAGGGCTTCACGTCGCGGTGCACGAGACCGTCGGCGTGCGCGGCGTCCAGGGCGCTCGCCACCTGCTCGACGATGCGCACGGCCCGTGCCGGTTCGACCGTCCCCTCGCGGATCACGTCCGACAGGTCGGAACCCTCCACCAGCCGCATGTCCAGGTAGAGCCGGCCGTCGATCTCACCGTAGGCGTGGATCGGGATGACGTGCGGCTCACGCAGCCGGGCGACGATCTGCGCCTCGCGGCGGAAGCGGGCGCGGTAGTCCTCGTCGTCGTGGTAGCCGGGCGACAGCCTCTTGAGCGCCACGAACCGGTCGTGCGCCGTGTCGTAGGCCCGGTGCACCTCGCCCATCCCACCCCGACCGAGCAGTTGCTCGATCCGGTACGGCCCGAACGTCTCTTGCGTCATCGTCCTCGTGTCCCGCGCGTCTCGTCCGTTCGAGTCGACGCGCGCCGGCCGCCGCGCGTTCCACCGGAGGCAGCCTACAAATCCGCGAGCCCGCCGGTTCGCGCAGGACGTGGTCAGCCCGGCGGGTTCCCTGTCACCGGGCGGGTAGCGGCAGAACGCGCGCCAGCACGGGAACCGTGGCGGCGGCGACGACGGTGTGCATCGCGACCAGCGCGACCGAGTTCACCACGGAGGCGCCTCCCGCGAGGATGCCGAAGTCAGGAATCCACGAGAGCACGACGACGACCGGCACGAGGACGCGCAGCACACGCCTCGGGTCGCGGGCCGAGCGGCGCACGAGGTACCAGCCGAGGGTGCCGAGCAGGACGCCGATCACCGTGGCGGGGGCGTACTCCGCGAGCGCGAGGCCCATGCGTTCCACGCCCGCCGGGATGAACTTGCCCGCGACCAGGGCGATCAGGGCGTTGACCGCGATCGAGACCACAGCGGCTCCCAGAAGGCCGACGACGACCTCCCCGGCGCTGGGCGCGAGCACTGACGAGCGAGCCGGGAAGCTGGTGTCGGCCATGAGCCCTGTCCTTCGGTAGGCTGAATTGCAAGCAGTCACTTGCAATTCAAGGTAGCCATCCGGTCACGCTGATGCAAGTGCGCACTTGCATCCATCGAGGAGGACGCGTGGCCGGCCGGGTGACCGACGAGACGGTGTTCGACGCGGCGCTGGCGGTGATCGCCGAACAGGGGTACGAGCGGGCGACCACCCGCGCGATCGCCGACGCCGCCGGCATCAACGAGGCGACGCTGTTCCGCCGGTTCACCTCGAAGCAGAACCTGTTGCGGCAGGCCGTGCGCGGCAACTTCGCGGGGTTCGCGCTCGACCTCGACGCACCGGGCGACGACGTGGCCGCCGACCTGACCAAGATCGTGAGCTACTACTCCCGGCTCTACGAGACGCGCGGTGGCGTGGTGCTCACCCTCATGAGGGAGGCGAAGTTCAGCCCGGAGGTGGCCTCGGTCCTCACCGAACCGGAGAAGCTGCTGGAACGGGTGGACGCGGTGATCCTGCACCACCAGCGGCGAGGCGCTCTGGTCGTCGAGCCGCCGCGGCACACGTTCTTCGCGCTGGTCGGGCCGGTGATGATGCGGGCCATCGCGCGGCGGGTCGACCAGCGGGCCACCCAGGCACCCGCCGATCCCGAGACCGTCGTGCGCCGGTTCCTGGCCGGGCACCGGCCGGGCTGAGGCGTCATGAGCCGGGCAGGACGGACTCCATGGCGGCGAGCAGTCCCTCGGGCGTCTCGACCTGCGGCAGGTGGCCGGTGCGGGGAAGCAGCGTGAACGTCGCCGACGGGATCGCGGCCGCGTAGGCCTTGCCGTACGCGGGATCGACGATGCGGTCACTCTCGCCCCACAGCACGTGGACGGGGATCTTCACGTCGGCGAGCCGGTCGATCAGCGTGGGGTCCGACATGGACGGCCCGGTGTACCCGATGAGCGCCTGCACGTCCGGGCTGGGCCCGTTGCCGCCCGCGGGCGGCGCGGGCAGCTTGGAGGGGTCGTGGAACGAGAACGAGCGGATCTCGGCGACGCTCAGGCCGCTGACGTCGGTCATGGGGTGGCCGTCGACCACGACGCCGATCCCGTTGACGATCACCGCACCGCTGACGCGCGGGCTCGCGCACAGCGCGATCTCGGCGGCCAGCCAGCCGCCGAACGAGTTGCCGACCACCACCACGTCCGCGAGGTCCAGCTCGTCCAGCATCGCGACGTAGTACCGCGCCAGCTCGCGGACGCCGGTCAGCCCGTCCGGCTTGGGGGTGCCGCCGAACCCGGGATGGGTCGGCGCCAGCACCTGGGCTTGCGTGTGGCCGGTCAGCAACGCGGCGAACCGGGTCATCGTGGGGGCGCCGCCCCCGCCGTGCAGGAGCAGGTAGGTCCGAGTCATATAAGCAACCTTAGATAAGGATACTTATATAAGCAAGGTTCGTTAAGCTGGACGGCGTGAAGCACCGTCCCGCCGATGTCGCACTCGCCGTGAAGCGCCTGCAGCACCGCCACCACCGCGCGCTGACCCAGGCGCTGGCGCCGCTCGGGCTGTCCCTCGTCCAGTGGGACACACTGCGCCACCTGCACCGCCGGCCGGACGCCTCACTGCACGACCTGGCGGTGCTGACGTTCCAGACCGACCAGTCCTTCGGCTCACTGGCGGTGCGCATGGCCGATCGCGGGCTGATCGAGAGGATTCCGGCACCAGGACGGGCCGTGCGCCACCGCCTCACCGAGGAGGGGGCCCGGCTGCGAGCCGAGGGGCAGGCCCTGGCCGACGACATCGTCGAGTCGTCGTTCGGCGGACTGACGCCCGCGCAGCTCGACCAGCTGGGCGACCTGCTGCAGATCACACTCGGAAGCACCGAGGGCTGAAGACAGTCCTTTGTGGACTTTCCCGGCGTTTGTCGTGACGGCTGTTCGGGTGGTTTCTCCTCGCCACACTTGAAGTTCATTTGGTTGCTCATTGACAGACCCGGCGCGGACTCGACAGGCTGCACCTCCCTGTGATCGAAAGGTGCCGCTTGTCATGAAACTCCGTTTCCTCTTACCGGCCCTCGCCCTGCTCTCCGCCGTGGTGGTCACCCCCGCCGCGGCAGCGGAGGCGGACCCGGTGACGGCCGCCGACGCCTGCTACACCTGGGGACGCACCCTGTCGGAGGGTGCGTCGGGCGAGGACGTGCGCCAGTTGCAGATCCGGGTCGCCGGCTACCCCGGTTACGGCGGCGTGCTGGGCCTCGACGGGCAGTTCGGGCCAGCCACCAAGGCAGCAGTGACCCGGTTCCAGCAGGCCTACGGCCTCGGCGCCGACGGCATCGCCGGGTCCGCGACGTTCTCGAAGATCTACGCGTTGCAGGACGACGACTGCACGCCGGTCAACTTCTCCTACGACGAGCTGAACAACTGCAACTCCGACTGGTCGGGCGGCAACGTCTCGGCGGCGACCGCACGCGCGAACGCCCTGGTGTCCATGTGGAAGCTGCAGGCGATGCGGCACGCCATGGGCGACAGGCCGATCGACGTCAACGGCGGCTTCCGCAGCGTCTCGTGCAACAACGCCGTCGGCGGTGCGGCCGGAAGCCGGCACCTCTACGGCGACGCCGTCGACCTGGGCGCCGGAGCCCAGGGCTTCTGCGCGCTGGCGAAGCAGGCCCGCAACCACGGCTTCAACGAGATCCTCGGACCGGGCTACACCGGCCACAACGACCACGTGCACGTCGCCCACAAGTCCAGCCGCTTCTGGTCCGCACCGAGCTGCGGCGTGTCCTGACCGGCAGAGCTTCCCCGGCCACACCCACGACGGCTCCCGCACGGGAGCCGTCGTTCACTCCCCCGAGGCCTGCGCCCGCGGAGGCACCGCGAGCCACTCCAGCTCGGCGGCGAGCATGCCCAGCTGGAACCTCGACTGGACGCCGAGCAACGACTGCAGGCGCGCGATGCGCCGGTTCAAGGTGCGCAGGCTGACGTCCAGCTCGCGCGCGATCGCACGGTCGGTCGCGCCGGTGCGCATGAGCTGCAGCAGGCGCCGAGTCGCCATCGTGGGCTCCTGGCCCACGGTCAGGTGGGTGACCACCCCCGGTGTTACGCGGGTCACAGTCATACGGCGACTGTATGCCGGACTATTGGCGGACGTCAATCAAAAGTCTGCACTTAGCTGTCAAAATGCAGGCATCTTCAGGATGAAGGCCGCCATTACGAGGGCATGCGCGATCGCTGCGGCGACCTCGCGATCAGGTAGCGGCGGCAGAGAGCTGCCCAGGCGCTACGTCACTGGCAGCGACCTCACCCAGCCGGGCGTCCGACACCTCCAGCAACAGCACATGCCGCGCCACCGCCGCCCAGGACATTGGGCTCAGACCACCAACTAAGTGGCGCTGGAAGAAAGCTGCACCTCAGACACAGCACCACCAGCAGCGACCTCACCCAGCCGGGCGTCCGCCCCCTCCAGCGACAGCGCATGCCGCGTCACCGCCGCCCAGGACACCAGACGCAGACCACCAACTAGGTGGCGCTGGAAGAAAGCTGCACCTCAGGCGCACCACCACCGGCAGCGACCTCACCCAGCCGCACATCCAGCACCTCCGGCGACAACACGTGCCGCACCACCATCGCCGCAGCCCCCAGCGCACCGGCGGTCTCCCCGGCACCCGAAGCGACGATGCGGAGGTTCTCCGTGGCCAGCGGGAGCGAGCGGCGGTAGATCGACTCGCGCACGCCCGCCAGCAGCATCTCGCCCGCCTCCGCGAGCAGGCCGCCGATGACCACGAGCGACGGGTTGAACATGCTCACGCAGCCGGCGAGCACCTCGCCGATGTCCCTGCCCGCCTGCCGCACGACACGGCCCGCCTCGAGGTTGCCCGCCCGGACGAGGGCGACCACGTCGGCCGTCGAGTCCGCGGGGTGGCCCAGGTCGCGCAGCTTCGCGGCCAGCGCGGGGCCGGCGGCGACGGCTTCCAGGCAGTCGGTGTTGCCGCAGCGGCAGAGCGCCTCGCCGCCCTCGGGCACCCTGATGTGGCCGAGGTCGCCCGCGGCACCCGCCGCGCCGCGGTGCAGGACGCCGTTGCTGATCAGGCCCGCGCCGATGCCGGTCGCCGCCTTCACCACGATCATGTGCCGCACGTCCGGGTGCGAGGCGGTGTGCTCGCCCAGGGCCATGAGGTTGACCTCGTTGTCGACCAGGACCGGCACGCCGAACTCCGCCGCGATCGCCGCCGGAACGTCGAAGCCGTCCCATCCCGGCATGATCGGCGGGTTGTTCGGGCGGCCGGTGGAGTGCTCGACCGGGCCCGGCAGGCCGATGCCGACGCCGGCGATCTGCGCGGCGTCGACCTTCAGCAGCAGCGAGCGCCAGGTCGTGACGAGGAGCGGGAGTATGGCGGCGGGGCCGTCGGCCACGTCGAGGTCCACCTGTTCGACGGCCAGCAGCCGGCACGCCAGGTCCGAGATGGCGACGGTGGCGTGGGTGGCGCCCACCTCGGCGGCGAGCACGAGGTGGGCGGAGGGGTTGAAGCCGAACCTGCCGGCCGGACGGCCACCGGTCGACTCCCCCGTGCCGCTGCCGGTCACCAGCCCGGCCGCCACCAGCAGGTCGAGCCTGGCGCGCACGGTGGAACGGGCGAGGCCGGTCGCGGCCACGATCTCCGCCCGGGTGCGCGGGCTGCCGTCCATCAGCATGCGCAGCACTGCGGCCGGCGAACCCGCCTCGACACCCAAGGTGCTCTCCATCGAACAATTGTCACATCGGCACGGACAGGTGTTTCGCGGTCGTCACCCGCCGGAGCTGAACGCGGCGTCGAACGAGGCCGACGGCGGGTCGAAGGCGTTGCGGCGGATGAACTCCAGCGCCTCGGGGGCACCGGTGAGGCGGTCCATCCCCGCGTCCTCCCACTCGACGCTGATCGGGCCGGAGTAGCCGATGGTGTTGAGCATCCGGAACGACTGCTCCCACGGCACGTCACCGCGTCCGGTCGAGACGAAGTCCCAGCCGCGCCGCGGGTCCCCCCACGCCAGGTGCGAGCCCATCCGGCCGTTGCGGCCGTTGCCGACCTGGCGCCGGGCGTCCTTGCAGTCGACGTGGTAGATCCGGTCGCGGAAGTCCCACAGGAACCCGACCGGGTCGAGGTCCTGCCAGACGAAGTGCGACGGGTCCCAGTTGAGGCCGAACGCGGGCCGGTGCCCGATCGCCTCCAGCGCCCGGACGGTCGTCCAGTAGTCGTAGGCGATCTCGGACGGGTGGACCTCGTGCGCGAACCGCACGCCCACCTCGTCGAACACGTCCAGGATCGGGTTCCAGCGGTCGGCGAAGTCCTGGTAGCCCGCGTCGATCATCGAGGCGGGCGCCGGCGGGAACATCGCGACGGTCTTCCAGATCGACGAGCCGGTGAACCCCACGACGGTGTCGACGCCGAGCCTGGCCGCGGCCCGCGCGGTCGCCTTCATCTCCTCCGCCGCCCGCTGCCGCACCCCCTCGGGGTCCCCGTCGCCCCAGTTGCGGGCGGACAGGATGCCCTGGTGCCGCTCGTCGATGGGGTCGTCGCAGACGGCCTGGCCGGTGAGGTGGTTGGAGATCGTCCACACCTTCAGGTCGTGCTTGGCGAGGATCGCGAGCCGGTCCGCGACGTAGTCGTCGTCCTCCGCGGCCCGCCACGGGTCGAGGTGGTCGCCCCAGCAGGCGATCTCCAGGCCGTCGTAGCCCCAGCCCGAGGCCAGCCGGCAGACCTCCTCGAACGGCAGGTCGGCCCACTGGCCGGTGAACAGCGTGATCGGACGTGCCATTTCCCGTCTCCTCCTCAAACCTGCTGCCACGTGCCGGACTCCGCGCTCGCCTCGACGGCGGCGAGGACGCGCTGCACCCGCAGTCCGTCGTCGAACGTCGGTGCGGGGTCGGTGCCCGCGGCCACCGCCCGCACGAAGTCGACGGCCTGGTGGGTGAACGCGTGCTCGTACCCCAGGCCGTGCCCGGCGGGCCACCAGGCACCCACGTACGGGTGCTCCGGCTCGGTCACCACGATCCGGCGGAACCCCGCGACGGCGGAGTCCTCGGTGCCGTCGAAGAACTGCAGCACGTTCATGTCCTCGAAGTCGAACGCCAGGCTGCCCGCCGAGCCGTTGATCTCGATGCGCAGCGCGTTCTTGCGGCCGTTGGCGAAGCGAGTGGCCTCGAACGAGCCGAGCGCGCCACCGGCGAAGCGCGCCAGGAACAGTGCCGCGTCGTCCACGGTGACCGGCCCGGTCCGGTCGGACGCCGTGCCGGACAGCCCGGAGTGGCTGACCGCCAGCGGACGCTCCGGCACGAACGTCACCAGCGTCCCCATCACCTCGCTGATGGTGTCGCCGAGGACGAACTGGGCGGCGTCCACGATGTGCGCGCCGATGTCGCCCAGCGCGCCGGAGCCCGCCTTCTCCTTGTCCAGCCGCCACGACAGCGGTGCGGCCGGGTCCACGATCCAGTCCTGCAGGTACTGGGCGCGCACGTGGTGGATGCGCCCCAGCCTGCCCTGGGCGACCAGGTCGCGGGCGAGGCCCAGGGCGGGCACCCGCCGGTAGCTGAACCCGACCATGGCCCGCACCCCGCGCTGCGCGGCGCGGTGTGCGGCCTCGGCCATGGCGACGGCCTCGGCGACGCTGTTGGCCATCGGCTTCTCGCACAACACGTGCTTGCCCGCGTCGAGGGCGGCGACCGCGATCTCCGCGTGCGTGTCACCCGGCGTGCAGATGTCCACCACGTGCACGTCGTCGCGGTCCAGCACGGACTTCCAGTCGGTCACGGCCTCCGCCCAGCCGAGGCGTTCGGCGGCGGCCGCGGTGCGCTCGGCGTCGCGGCCGCAGAGCACGGACATCACCGGTCGCAGCGGCAGGTCGAAGAAGCGCGGCGCGACCCGCCACGCCTGGGAGTGCGCCGCTCCCATGAAGGCGTGGCCGATCATCGCGATGCCCAGCTCCGGGGTCGTCACAATGCGGTCCTCTCGGTTTCTCAGGACTCGAAGGCGGTCGGCAGGTAGCGGTCGACGTTGTCCTTCGTGACGACCGGGGCGTAGAGCTGGACCTGCCGGGGGATCTCCACCTCGACCAGGTCGCCGAGGCTCTTGTTCTGCACGGCGAGCCGCGCGAGCCGGATGCCGTCGGCGCCCTGGGTGGACGGGTAGATCACGGTCGCCTTGTGCGGGCCGTTGTCCGCCTTGATCTCGCGCATCACGTTCGCCGATCCCGCGCCGCCGACCATGAAGAACTCGCTGCGGCCGGAGTTCTTGATGGCGGCGGTGACGCCGACGCCCTGGTCGTCGTCGTGGTTCCAGAGGGCGTCGATCTTGGGTGCGGCCTGCAGCAGGTTCGCGGCGGCCCGCTCACCGCTCTCCACGGTGAACTCGGCGGCGACGCGGTTGCTGACCTTCAGCCCGCAGCCCGCGAGCGCCTCCGCGAAGCCCTTGCTGCGGTCCTGGGTCAGCGGCAGCGAGTCGATGCCGGCGATCTCCGCGACCACGGAGCCCGGCTTGTCCTTGAGCCGCTCGCAGACGTACGTGCCGGCGGACACGCCCATGCCGTAGTTGTCGCCGAGCACGGTGGACCGCGCGGCGAACGGGCTGTCGAACTGGCGGTCGACGTTGATCACGGTGATGCCGGCCTTCATGGCCTTCAGCGCGACCGGGGTGAGCGCCGCGCCGTCGAACGGCAGCAGGACGATCGCGTCCACCTTGTCGTTGATGAACGTCTCGACCTGGCTGATCTGGAGGTTGGGGTCGTTGGTGCCCTCGACGACGCGCAGCTCGACGTCGGAGTACTTGCCGGCCTCCTTCTTGGCGGCGTCGGTGATCGCGGCCATCCAGCCGTGGTCGGCGGCCGGGGCCGAGAAGCCGATGACGACCTTCTTGCCCGGCTCGTCGTTGGCGACCTTGACACCGCCGCCCTGGTTCCCGCCGCCCTGGGGCTCGGGGGTGTTGCCCGTGCACGCGGTGAGCGCGACGCCGAGGGTCAGCACGGCGGCGAATCGGACGACTCTCTTGTGTTGCATGGGTTTCTATCTCCTCGGAGTGCGGCGGTGGTGGTCGCGGCCTCAAGCGCCGCTGCGTCGGGCGAGCCGCTGCTGGAGGAGGACGGCGACCACGATGATCGCGCCCTTTGCGACGGCCTGGGCGGAGATGGAGAGGTTGTTGAGGGTGAAGACGTTCGACAGCGTGGTGAAGATCAGGACGCCGAAGACGGTGCCGGCGATCGTGCCGCGGCCACCCGACAGCAGCGTTCCGCCGATCACGACCGCGGCGATCGCGTCGAGCTCGTACAGGCCGCCGTGGGTCGCGCTGCCGGTCGTGGTGCGGGCGATGAGCATGACGGCGGCGAGGCCGCAGCACAGGCCGAGCAGCGAGTAGAGCATCACGGTGTGGCGCCGCACGTCGATGCCGGCCAGCCGCGCCGCCTCCGGGTTGCCGCCGACGGCGAACGTCCGCCGCCCGAACGTGGTCCGGTTGAGCAGCACCCACCCGCCGACGGCGACCAGCGCGAAGATCACGACGAGCACCGGGATCCCGAGCACCGAGGCGTCGAAGAACGCGGCGAAGCCCGGCACGTTCACGATCTGCGTCTTGCGGTTGGAGATGATCTCCGCGAGACCGCGGGCGGCGGCCAGGCTCGCCAGGGTCGCGATGAACGCCACGACCCGGCCGTAGGCGATGAGCGCGCCGTTGACCAGTCCGCACGCACCGCCCACCAGCAAGGCGGTGAACACCATGACGATCCAGTGCGAGTCGTTCGCGATCCCCTGCGTGGCAAGGGTCGTCGCCCACACCGAGGAGAGCGCGACGATCGCGCCCACCGACAGGTCGATGCCGCCACCGGTGATCACGAACGTCATGCCGATGCTGACGACGCCGATCACCGCGGCGAGCCGCAGGATGGTGAGCAGGTTGTCGACGTCGGCGAACCGGTCCCCAGCGGTGACCACACCGCCGATGCACAACAGGACCAGTGCGACCACGAGGCCGGTGTTGCGCCCGGCCGCGGAGCCGAGCAACGCCGAGATGCCGGACTCCTTCCCGACCGGGGGCGTCTGCTTCTGCGCGGGCACGGCGGCGGTGTCCTCGCTCATGCTGGTTGTCCTTCCATGACCAGGTCGAGGACCCGGGACTCGTCGATCTCGTCGGCCGGGCCGTCGTGCACCACGCGGCCCTCGCGCACCACCAGGACCCGGTCGGCCAGGCCCAGCACCTCTTCGACGTCGCTGGACACGACGACCACGGCGACACCGGAGTCGGCCAGCTGACGGACGAGCTCGTAGATCTCGCTGCGCGCGCCCACGTCCACGCCGCGGGTGGGTTCGTCCAGCAGCAGCACCCGGCACTCGCGCAGCAGCCACCGCGCGAGCACGACCTTCTGCTGGTTGCCTCCGGACAGGCCGCGCACCACGCGGTCGACGCCGGCCGGGCGGACGTCCAGCGCCTCGGTGAGCTTGGTGGAGCGGGCGCGTTCGGCGCGGTCGTCCAGGAACCCGAACTTCGCGAACGACGACATCGACGAGACGGTGATGTTGCGGTACACGGCCTGGTCCAGCAGCAAGCCCTGGCTCTTGCGCTCCTCGGGGCACAACCCCATCCCCGCGCGCACGGCAGCGCCTACGCTTCCTCGTCGCAAGCGCCTGCCGTCGACCTCGACCGTGCCCTCCGCCGCCTTGCGCGCGCCGTAGACGGTCTCCAGGATCTCCGAACGCCCCGATCCCACGAGACCGGCGAGCCCGACCACCTCACCGGCGCGGACGGTGAGGTCCACGCCGGCGAAGCGGTCGCCGTCGGCCAGTCCGCGCACCACCAGCACCTCGGGCGCGGCCGGGTCGACCGGTGCCCGCTGCGGGTACACGTTGTCCAGCACCCGCCCGGTCATCAGCGAGATCAGCTCCGAGGTCTTCACCTCGCGCGCGGGCAGACCTGTCGCGACGGTGCGGCCGTCCTTGAGGACGGTCACCCGGTCGCCGATCTCCCTGATCTCGGCCAGCCGGTGCGAGATGTAGATCACCGCCACCCCCTGGGCGGTGAGCTCCCTGATGACACCGAACAGGACCCGCACCTCGTCCGGGTCCAGCACGGCCGACGGCTCGTCCATGATCAGCAGCTGCCCGTCCAGCGACAGCGCCCGCGCCATGCTGACGACCTGCTGGTGCGCCACCGACAACCGGCCGACGTCGCGGTCGGGCGAGATGTCCCTGTGCCCCAGGCGGTCGAGCAGCGCGCGGGTCCTGCGGCGCGCCTCAGCCCGCCGGCTGAAGCCCGCTGTGGACAGTTCGTGGCCGAGGAACACGTTGTCCGCCACGGACAACCCGGCCACGAGGTCGAGTTCCTGGTAGATGGCGGCCACACCGCTGCGCATCGCGGCCGTCGGGTTGCCGAACTCCACGACCTCGCCGCGCCAGCGGATCTCGCCCTCGTCGGGGCGGTGCGCGCCGGACAGCACCTTGATCAGCGTCGACTTGCCCGCGCCGTTCTGCCCGAGCAGGCAGTGGACCTCCCCCGCGCGGACGTCGAAGTCCACACCTCCCAGCGCGGTCACGCCGGGAAAGCGCTTCACCAGCCCCTGCACGGACAGCAGCGCGTTCGCACGCGCGGGCGAGCTCGTCATCGAGTCCTCCGGGGCTCCGGCAACCGTTGTGCCAGAAGGGAATTCGGCCTTACCGGAAATGACGCTAATGAGACGTCCCACCTGCGGCAAGATGGTCGGGGTGGCACATATCGGCCATCTTTTTCCTTGACGCGGGCATCCACAACCGGTCGACAATCGGTCGACCACGGCACGTCACCATGCGCCATGACCAAGGGCGACGGGCACCGTCCCGAACACGAACTGGTACGACTGACCAGTGGCGACGCGCGCCGCCACGCCAGGCTGGTCGTGCCCCGGCACGCCAGGGGCGCCCAGGACACGCGCTCCGAGGCCCGCCGCGACCGCGACCGGATCCTCTACTCGGTCGCCTGGCGCAGGCTCGGCGGTGTCACGCAGGTGGTGACGCCGTTCGAGGACATGGCCCTGATGCACAACAGGCTGACGCACTCCGAGAAGGTCGTCCAGGTGGCGCGCAGCATCGCCGAACGCCTCCTGCACGACAAGCCGGCGCGCGAGCTCGTCGTCCGGCTCGGCGGCATCGACGCGGACGTGGTCGAAGCCGCCGCGCTCGCGCACGACCTCGGCCACCCGCCGTTCGGCCACATCGGCGAGATCACGCTCGACAAGGTGGCGCGCGGCCTGTTGCGGCTGCCGGACGGGTTCGAGGGCAACGCGCAGACCTTCCGCACCGTGCTGATCGGCGAGACGCGCAGCAACGACTACCACGGCCTGAACCTCACCTGCGCCACGCTGGTCGCGATCGCCAAGTACCCCTGGCAGCGCGACCCGACCCTCAAGGACGACCACCGCGCCAAGCTGCGCAACGACGCGAACTACCGCAGGCGCTGGCGGAAGTTCAGCGTGTACCGGTCGGAGAAGGCCGCCTTCGACGAGGCCCGCGAGTTCCTCGACGACATCGAGGGGTTCCTGCCCGACACGCAGTCGCTCGAGGCGTCCATCATGGACGTCGCGGACGACATCACCTACGCGATCCACGACCTGGAGGACTTCTACCTCGCCGGCATCCTCGACGTCCGCGCGGTGCTCGACGAGCTGCGCCTCGACGAGGACGACGGCCTGCTCCGCAAGCTCCGCGACCGGCTCGGCATCGACTACCCCGACTACTTCAGCGAGGACCTGTTCGCCAAGGCGGTCAGGGTCGTCAAGGACGAGCTCAAGGCGTCGTTCTCCGCGAAGAACGACGGCGGCGTCCAGACCGTCGGACGGGCCCGTTCCGCCGGGTCGAAACTGATCGGCAAGTACATCAACAGCGTCGAGATCAGCGACGACGTGTTCTGGAAGCACGGCCCGTACATCGCGCTGGACGCGGAAGCGTGGCACGAGGTCCAGCTGCTCAAGGAGATCACCAAGAACTTCGTCATCAAACGGCCGGACATCGCCCTGCTGCAACGCGGCCAGCAACGAATCCTGCGCGAGCTCGTCAAGTACCTCCTGCGGTGGAAGAACTCCAACGCCGACTTCAAACGCCTCCCGCGCAGGCTGCGCGACGAGATCACCACGTACGCGCCGAGCGGTGGCAACACCAACCGCTGCATCCTCGACTACCTCTGCACGCTGACCGACGGCCAGTGCTACGCGCTCTACTACAAGCTGTCCGGATCGCGGCCCGCCGCGTCCCCCATGGACCTCTTCCTGTGAGGAGCAGGGGCTACCGCCGAGGTGGCGTCTGGTCGACGTTCGGCGCCGAGGGTGCGTCCCCTCCCTGCAGAAAGCTGTACAGCGACAGCAGCGCGACGACGGGGGTGAGGAGCAACGTGACGCGTGTGGCGACGTTCTCCAGGCCATACCGCACGACGAAACCCTGCCAACGACCGATCGTGTCGAGGTCGTACGACCGCAACACGGCTCGATCCATCGCCAGACCCAGTACCACCATGGCAACGGCGAAGGCGCCGATGTCCACGAGCTGCAACGGGTGTGCCCGGCCACCCACCAGCAACGGGACGATGTAGCCCAGTGCCTGGGACACGCCGTAGGCGACCACGACCGGAACGACCCGCACCGGCCCGCGCCGCCCCGGCAGCTGATGCCACAGCAGCCCGATGGCCGCCGCACCCAGGACGTACTTGCCGAACTGCCAGAGGAAGCCGTCCGCGATGTTCAGCAGCACCGAGTCGCTCTGGACCGCGCTGAGCAGAGGGCCCGTTGTCAACCACATGATCTCCAGCGGCACACCGAACACGAACGCGAGAACGAACCCGATCTTGGTCGCCGTCAGCATGTTGGCGCGGCAATGTCTGCCCGGCCCCAGCGCCAGCGCCACATCGACAGCGGACACACCCCCGGTGCTCCCGGTGGGTTCCAGCAACTGCGCCTGGTCGCGGATCATCTCGGCCTTGTGCATCCCGACCGTCGCGAGCAGGGGCCGTGACACCGCGAGCAGGCCGACGAGCACCGCCCACGCGATCAGCCACACGGGCAGTTCGACGTGCAGCACCGTCAGGAACCACACCGCCGGACCGAGCAGGAACAGGCCGATCCCCAGCCGGCGCGCCTTCCCGGGGTGCGCTGCCCTGGCCACCGTCCACACCGCGAAGGCGGCGACGAACAGCAGGATCCACGCGATGTCGTCGAGCAGGTCCCACGGGTGGTAGCGGAACGCCTCGATCACCGGTCTCAGGACCGCGGACTCGTCGTTGAGCCAGCGGTGCCGGTCGATGTTGACCAGCGCGATCCACATCTGCTCACCGACCAGCACGGCGGCTCCCGCGGCAGCGGCCAGCGCGTGGCCGAGCGGCAGCCTCCGATCCGACCGTCCGCTGCGGAGCACCCGCACCGCACTCGCCGCTCCAGCGATGATGAGAAGTCCGGTGCCGAACGAGATCCCTGCCTCCACCAGGAGGATCAGTGGTCGGCGCGCCGCGTCCTCCGCCACGAACGGCGCCCTCCCCTGCCCCAAGGAGAACGCGAGGTGGTGCAGGACACCGATCCCGGCACAGACACCCAGCAGGAACGTCCGCGGCAACCACCACCGCCACCCCGCGATCAGCACCGCCAGGAGCACCACGAGGTTGCTCCCCCACGCCAGCCACGGCCAGGTGATGATGTCGGCCAGCCGCTCGTGCGACGCGACTGACGTGCCGAGGGCACCTGCCACCACCACCAGCGGGACCATCGCGGCCACGGCCCTGCGCGCGGCGCGGGCGTTGTGCACCTTGCGCAACGTGACCAGCGCGACGACGACCAGCGCGAACGTCTCCAGCCACCACAGCGAGCGGCTCGTGAGGAAGCCGGGCTCGGTGTTGGTCCACAGCAACGCCTCAGTCTGCAACCGCGGATGCACGGTGACACCGGACTCGATCTTGCCCCAGTCCGGCTTCGACCACCGCCATTCGACGCGGGTGTCGGTGACCGACCTCGGCGGCCACGGACGGACCGCACCCAACCACTCCTCGGGTGCGGAGAGCGAGAACTCCACGTTCTCCGCCGTCTTCCAGTACATCACAGGAAGGTCCAGCACCAGGTCCCACCGGCTGACGGCGCTGTTCAGCCTGACCATGCCCACTCGCTGGGTCGCCTCGCGGTAGACGCTCGTGCGCACGACGTCCGTCACGACGATCTCCGAGCCCTCGCTGGTCACCACCGGCGAGTCGTCGCGCCACTCCTGCTCGTGCCACGACTGCCATTTCACGCCGAGCAGGCACCTCAGAGTCTCGCGATAGGCGGGGCTTTCCTCATCGTTGACCAGCGCGGCCGCGCGATACCAGCTGGCCGGCACGCGGATCTGGTGCTTGACGAAGACCTGGGGCACGTCCACGTTCGTGGACTCGATCCGCGCCTCGACCTGGAGCTTCGCACCGATCGGCGGTACGGCTGAGCAGGCAAGACCATCGGCGCCGCTGTTCGGAGTGGTCGCCCAGTAGGTCAGATCGACGGCGAACAACGTCGCCGCGAGCACCGCCGGTACGCCGAACACCACCAACGCGAACCGGCCGCCGGCACGCCACGGCAGCTTCCTTTTGATCAACCGCACTCGCCGTACATCGCGTGGTGCGCGTGATTCGTTGCGGCCGAACGGACTCCTGTCGCCGGCGCCCGCCCGCTAGTAGCGTCCCGGGACATGAGACGACTGCTCAGCGTCGCGTTGTCGTTCCTCCTCGTGTCCGTCGTCGCGCAGCCGGCGGCGGCCACCGGTGGCGATCGGCCGTTGCCCGGCTACACGATCATCAACCCGCCTCTCGCCCCGGCACTGGTCGGCGGCGAACCGACGAGGGTCCTGCAGGGCGTGCACAGCCACGCCGGCTACATCATCGAGGTGCCGCCGCGCTGGAACGGGCGGCTCGCGATGTGGGCGCACGGGTATCGCGGTGACGGCAAGGTCCTCACCGTCGACGCTCCACCGTTCGGTCTGCGGCAGCGCTGGCTCGACGAGGGTTATGCGTGGGCCGCGTCGTCCTACTACAGCAACGCCTACGACGTCCGGGCCGGCGTCACGACCACCCGTGAGCTCGCGTCGTTGTTCGCGCGGAAGGTGCAGCGGCCGTCGAAGGTCTTCCTGGCCGGTGCGTCCATGGGCGGGCATGTCACCGTCCGGTCGCTGGAGCAGTACCCCGGGTTCTACGCGGGTGCGCTGCCGATGTGCGGTGTGCTGGGCGACCACGAGCTGTTCGACTACTTCCTGAGCTACCACCTCGTCGCGCAGGCGCTGACCGGCATCAAGGCCTATCCGCTGCCGCCGGACTACGCGACCGTCGTGGTGCCCCGGATCAAGGAGGCGCTGGCGGGCCGCGACGACCAGTTCAAGGCCGTCGTCGCCACCCTGTCCGGCGGTGCGCGGCCCGGCACCGACGCGGCCTACGCGTACTGGAAGGACTTCCTGTTCGGGCTGGTCACCAACTCGGCGAGCACCAGCCTCGCGGAGAACCCGCTGCAGATCGCCACCAACGTCACGACCCGCTACCGGCCCAACTCGCCGGTGGACCTCAACGCGGCCGTCCAGCGGGTCCGGGCCGCCAACCCCGGCGCGCGCCACACGTGGGCGCTCACCCAGATCCCCGCCGTGCAGGGCCTGCCGAGCGCTCCCGTCGTGTCGCTGCACGGGATCGGCGACCTGTTCGTGCCGTTCTCGATGGAGCGGGACTACCGCGACGACGCCGCCCGCTTCGGCCGCACGCACCTGCTGGTGCAGCGCGCCATCCGCACGGTCGACCACTGCGAGTTCTCCGCCGCCGAGGCCGGGACCGCGTGGCGCGACCTGACCAGGTGGGTGGACCGGGGCGAGCGGCCGGCCGGTGACGACGTGCGCCGGACGGACGACCCGCGGTTCGGCTGCCGGTTCAGCGACCGGGAGGCGACCGGCGGCACCAGGGCCTTCTTCCCGGCCTGCTGAACGGAGTTCCGCCTGGCCGGGCTCAGGGCCTGGTCAGGCGGACCAGGAAGCCGGGGTGGTCGGTGTAGCGCATCGAGTACTTCTGGGTGCTGACGAACGCCAGGTCGTTCGAGAACACGACGTGCTGCACGCTGTTGTCGCCCTTGCGGACGTGACCGGGCGGGACGCAGTTCTGGGCGTTCTCCGGGTCGGAGGTGTCGTACTCCAGGTTGAAGTCACCACCGACGACCGTCCTGCCCGTGAAGCCTTCCGCCGCCCTGATCTGCGGGATCACGTCGAACAGCAGCGACCGGCACTGGGCGAGCGCGACAGGTTCGCTGGACGCCGACAGATGGGTCGTGCAGCCCAGGTGGTCGCCGATCGCGTACACGCACGCGTACGTCCGCTGCTCGTTGCCGGTGTCCTGGCTGGCGTACCTGCCGGTCCACGTCTTCACGCCCTGGTAGGCCGCCGCCGAGACGCGGCCGATCACGGCGTTGCCGTAGTCCTGGCCGTTCGTGCACTTCACCGGCGTGCCGGTGTCCTTCCTCAGCGCGGGCGCGAAGAACTGGTAGACCCGGTCACCCGGCCAGGCCGTGACCATGGACGGCACGAGGCGGTCCGGCAGGTCGTTGCGGCAGATCTCGTTCAGCGTCACGAGGTCCGGTCGCAGGCGGACGATCAGGTCCGCGGCCTCCGGGACCGACCGGCCCTGCTGGTAGCAGCCGGCGATCCCGCTGTTGCACAGGTTCAGCTGGAGCTCCCAGAACCGTTCGGCCGCCGCAGCGCTCTGAGCAGGGACGACCACGCTGGCCAGCACCGCGAGTGCCGCCGTCATCAGCTTCCACATCCGGCCGACCGTAGGGATCACGGGGCCGCGGCGACACCCATTGCGGGAGAACGCAATGCCTCAGGCCGGTGGCGCCAGCACCACCACCGAGTTGTGCCCGCCCATGCCGAGCGACGACTTGATCGTGAGGCCACCGCGCAACGGCGTCGGCCCGTCCAGCAGCCGCGGGTGTGCCGGTGCGACGACCGGTGAGGCCGGGATCGTTCCCGTGTCGTACGCCATCGCCGTCACCGCGACCTCGATCGCGGACGCCGCGCCCTGGCAGTGCCCGGTCAGCGGCTTCACGGAGTAGATCCCGGTGTCCGGGCCGAAGAGCTGGTCCAGCACGGCGGCCTCGGCGGTGTCGCACTGCGCCGTGCCCGGACCGTGCGCGTTCAGGTAGCGCACGTCGGCCGCGCTGACCCCGGCGTTGTCGAGCGCGTCGGTGAAGCAGGCGGTGACCTGGTCGAGCCGCGGATCGATCGAGGTCACGTGGTACGCGTCGTGGGACATCGCACCGCCGAGGGTGAGGGCGTAGGGGTTGACCGAGTTTCGCGAAAGGACGAACGCCACCGACGCCTCGCCCATCACGAAGCCCCTGCTGCCCTCCTGGAACGGGCGGCACGCGTCGAGCGGCTCCGCGTCCACGATGGCCACTCCCAACCGGACGAAGTGGGAGACGTTCTCCGGTGTGAGCGACAGATCAGTCGCGACGAACACGACGTCGTCGACGATTCCGGCGTCCAGCCACGCTTTCGCCGTGATCAGTCCGGCGTTGCCCGACGCGCACATCGCCGAGACGTTCATGGCGGGGCCGTGGAAACCGTATTCCTGCATGAACGTGGACATGGGGGTGGACGGCATCAACGCCAGGTAGTCGTGCACGGGTAACTCGCCACCGCGCGTGACGTAGAAGTCGCGCCACAGGTCGACCTCGCCCAGCACAACGGCGTGCAGTAACCCGACCCTCCGGCCGGGACGCCAGCCGCGGGCACCCGCGTCCTCGATCGCCTCCCTGGCGGCGGCTCGCATGGCCCGCGCGAACCGGCTCGGCCCGTCGACCGGGTCACCGCCCTGCGCGACGTACGCGGCCCAGACCGTGTCACCCGGGAACCGGTTCAACTCCGGGACGATCGACGCGGCGGGTTTGCCGCTCATCAGTCCCTCCCAGAGCGACCGGCGGTTCCACCCGTACGCGCTGACCACGCCGATTCCGCAAATGCCCATGCTTCGCGCGACCATATCCAGCTCCCCCAGACCGAGGGCCGACACCTCTTCGGAGAAGGATAACGGTGTAAACCGGCTTGCGAAATGCCGCCATACCGTCCACAGTGGACTGTCAGAAGCGAACCCTGATCATCGGACGGTCCCGGCGACCGGATATAACGGCTCACCATGTTCACGCCAGACGGATGCGGCTCTGGTCGAGTGTGTAGTAGGACTTCACAGTGCCAACACCCGGATCTGGGGGCCGAGACGTGAGCGGCCTGATCGGCGACGCCGGGTTCGACCAGGAACTGCTGGTCGAGCTCGCGCTCTCGGTCGGCGCCGCCGTCGTGTGGTGGCTGGACCTCGACGCCGGCGAGCTCGGCTGGATGCCCGGCCTCGACGCGGTCATCGGCGTACCCGGCGCGGACCAGGAGACGGTGCGCGCCCGGCTGGCCGAGCTGACCGCACCGCTGAACGTGGCCACCAAGGCTGCGGCCTGGCAGGACTTCGAGCTGGAACAACCCCTCGAGACCTCGATCGGCACGCGCTGGCTCCAGTTCCGCGCCCGCGTCTCGACCCGCGGCTCGGCCCGCGCCCTGGTCGGGGTCGTCGCCGACGTGACCAGGCGGCACGTCCAGCAGCGGGAGATCGCGGACCTCGCCGACCGCTACCGGCTGCTCGTGGACCTCGCCCCCGAGGCGATCGTGGTGCACGAGGCCGGCCTGCTGGTGTACGCGAACCCGGCGGCGGTCCAGTTCGTGAGGGCGCGGTCCGAGTCCGACGTGATCGGGCGCCCGATCACCGACTTCGTGCACCCGGACTCGCAGCAGGACATGATGCAGCGGATCTCGAAGCTGACCGAGCCCGGCGCGACGAGCGATCCGGCCGACGCCGTGCTGGTCCGGTTCGACGGCGGCACCACCGACATCGAGTCGGTCTCCGTGCGCACGACGTGGGAGGGCCGGCCCGCGTTCCAGGTGATCATGCGGGACGTCACCGAGCAGAAGGCGGCCGCGGCGGTCCTGCGCTACCAGGCCGCCCTCGCCGCGCACGTCAGCGACGCACTGATCGCGACCACCTCCGACGGCGTCGTGACGAGCTGGAACCGCAGCGCGGAGAACGTCTACGGCAGGCGGGCGGCCGAGGTGATCGGGCAGCCCATCGGTCAGGTGGTGGGCGCGCCGCTGGACCCGCTGGAGGTGCTGGAGTCGGGAGGCGTGGTGCACGCGGTGCACCGGCGCTCCGACGGCGGCGCGCTGGCGGTGCGCGTGTCGGTCGCCAGGATGGACGACGGGTACGTGCTGATCTGCGCGGACGAGACGGCGCGCAGGCGAGCCGAGCACCACTTCACGTCGGTGGTCGCGGCCATCGAGGAGGGCGTGCTGGTCGTCGGCGCCACCGGTCTCGTCGAGTCCGTCAACCCCGCGGCCGAGCAGATCCTCGGGGTGCGCGCCCAGGACGTGATCGGCCAGCCCGCGTCGCTCGCCGAACTGCACGACGAGTCCGGGCAGCCGGTCCCGCACGACCAGTACGCGTCGGCCATCACCCGCGCCACCGGCAAGGCGCAGCACGGCCGGATCCTCCGCGCGCGGCGTCCCGACGGCAGCCACGTCTGGCTGTCGCTGAGCGCCCGTGCGCTGACCCAGGACGGGATGACGCCCTCGGCGACGGTCATCTCGTTCACCGACATCACCGAACGCCGCATGATCGACAGCCAGCTGGAGCACGAGGCGACGCACGACGCGTTGACGGGCCTGTGCAACCGCACGGTGACGATCAACCGCCTCAGCCCCGCCGCCAGGGCGCACCGGTCGGGCCTCACCGCGGTGCTGTTCATCGACCTGGACAAGTTCAAGGTCATCAACGACTCCCTCGGCCACAGCACGGGCGACGAGGTGCTGCGGGTCGTCGGGTCGAGGCTGAGCCGCAGCTCGCGGCGCGGCGACGTCGTGGGCAGGCTCGGCGGTGACGAGTTCACCGTCATCGCCTACGGCGTGGCAGGCCCGGAGGAGGCGACCTCCCTCGCCGACCACGTCCGCGCCGAGCTCAACCGGCCGATCTCCGTGGACGGCCGGCGACTGCACGTCGACGCGAGCGTCGGCATCGTGCTGGCCGAACCGGGCGACCCGCGCGACGGCGCCGACCTGCTCCGCGACGCCGACCTCGCGATGTACCACGCGAAGACCAGGGGCCGGGGCCGCATCGCGTTCTTCGACGTCGAGCTGCGCGACCGCATCCAGCGCAGGCTGCAGCTGGAACAGGACCTCCGCACGGCGCCGCTGAGCGACCAGCTGTGGGTCGCCTACCAGCCGATCGTCGACCTCCGCACCGACGAGCGCACCGCCGTCGAGGGCCTGCTGCGCTGGACTCACCCGCGCTACGGCCTCATCTCCCCGGGCGAGTTCATCACGCTCGCCGAGGAGAGCGACTTGATCAACATCGTCGGCGCCCACATGCTGCACACCGCGACCCGCGAGATCGCCGACCTGGCACCGGGCCTGGAGCTGACGGTGAACCTGTCGGCCCGCCAGCTCGACGACCCGTGGCTGGTGTCCGCGATCCGGCACGCCACCCACAAGGCGGGACTCGACCCCAGCTCGCTGTGCCTGGAGATCACCGAGAGCGCCCTGACCCGCGACCCGGCGCTCGCCGCCCGCACCCTCGCGGCATTGCGCGACCTCGGCGTGCGGCTGGCGATCGACGACTTCGGCACCGGCTACTCGTCACTCGCGCAGCTGCTCACCCTCCCGCTGGACACGCTCAAGATCGACCGCTCCTTCACGACGGGGCTGGGCCGGTCCGACGAGGCGGAGGCCATCGTCACGAGCATCATCGCCATGGCCCACGCGGTCGACATGACCGTGATCGCCGAGGGGGTGGAGCAGGTGGAGCAGCTGGAGATCCTGCGGACGCTCGGGTGCGACCAGGCGCAGGGATTCCTGCTGGGCAGGCCGGTGCCGCTGGCCGACCTGTGAGTCGGCCGGACGTGGATGCGGGAGCGGCCCGCCGACGTGGTTCGCCGGCGGGCCGTCGTGGTTCGCCGGGCGGGCCGTAGTGGTCTGGCGGCGAGCCGTCGTAGTTCGGCGGCACGCCACCGTGGTTCGGCAGCGGACGGATGTGGTTCGTAGATGTGCCGTAGTGGTCTGGCGGCGAGCCGTCGTAGCTCGGCAGCACGCCACCGTGGTTCGGCAGCGGACCGATGTGGTTCGTAGGTGGGCCGACGTGGTTCGGCACCGAGCCGACGCGGTTCAGCGGCACGCCACCGCAGGTCGTCAGCGAGCCGACACGGTTCAGCGGCAAGCCGATGTGGTTCGCAGGTAGGCCGACGTGGTTCGACACCGAGCCGACGCGGTTCAGCGGCACGCCACCGCAGGTCGTCAGCGGGCAGTCAGGGTTCGGCGGCGGGCACCGGGGTTCGGCGGCAAGCCGATGTGGTTCGGCGGCGGGCCGACGTAGTCCGTCAGCGAGCCGACACGGTTCAGCGGCAAGCCGATGTGGTTCGTAGGTGGGCCGACGTGGTTCGGCAGCGAGCCGACGCGGTTCAACGGCACGCCACTACTGGTCATCAGCGGGCCGTCGGGGTTCGGCGGCGCGCCGATGTGGTTCGGCGGACCGTCGTGGTTCATCAGCGAGCCGTTGCGGCCCGTCAGCAGACCACCGCGGCGGTTCATTGGCAGCCCGCCCTGCTCCGCCAGTGGCCGCCGCGGCCCGACGGCCGACCGCCGCGCTCCGACGGCACGCCGCCGCGGTTCGTCAGCGGCCCCGTGGTCCGCCGTCGGCAGCCCGAGGTACGCGTCGGCAGCTCGCCGCGGTCCGTCGGCGGACCGCCCGCAGTCCGACGTCGGCCCGCCGACGGAGTTCGTCGGCGGGCCGGAGACCTCACACCAGCGGGGCGAAGAAGAACGTGTCCCGGCGGGCGAAGTGGCCATCCTCGGTGAACTCGAAGAAGTCGGAGAACCGCAGGTTCACGGCGCTGCCGTCGTGCAGGACGCCGGCGAACGTCCCGTAGACCGCGACCTCGTCCTCGCCCTCCACCACCTTGTCGACGGTGTGGCGGCCTTCGCGGATCACGCGGGCGCCGCCGTAGAACGCGGTCATCTCCTGGTGGCCGACCATCGGGGCGTAGCCGGGGCGGCGGTAGGTGGCGTCTGGGCTGAACATGTTGACCAGGCCCGTGACGTCGCCCGCGTCGACGAGCTCGTAGTAGCGGTGGACGGAGGTGACGTGGGTGGTGTTCAGGGTGGCGGTCATGAGCGGGGCTCCTCGCTGGAGAGGTGGGTGGACAGGACGGCGCCGATGGACGCCAGTGGTGCCGGGGCGGTCAGGCCGCCGTGGGTGCTGTGCACGCGGTGGACCTCGACGCGGCCGGTGAAGTGCGGCAGCCACGAGGCCGGGGTGGGGTCGGACGGGGATTTGCCTTGCGTGGCCTCGAACACGTGCGCGTCCGCGGCCAGGAGTGACGGCTTGTGGCGGTTGTGGAGGTTGACGTTCGCCGCGAACACCTCGGGCAGCGCTGCCCCGCCGAAGCCCGCGAGGGGGCCTGCCTGGTCGCGGATGGCCTCGTCGAACTCGGCGCGGTCGCGGACGGGCCGGTCGAGCTCGTAGCCGAGGGACAGCAGCAGCGGGGTGAGCAGGTCCGGGTCGTCCGGTGACACCGGCGGGTGCTCCTCGGCCTCGGGGTAGCCGTCCAGCAGGGCCAGCAGGCCGATGTCGGACGGTGGCAGGAGTGTCGCCATCTCGTGCACGACGACCGCGCCGAACGACCAGCCGAGCAGGTGGTACGGGCCGTCCGGCTGGACGGTGCGGACCAGGTCGAGGTAGTCGGCGGCCATCTCCGCGAGGGTCGCGGGCATCGAGGACGGGTCGGTCAGGCCGCGCGCCTGCAGGGCGTACACCGGGCGGCGCGGGTCGAGGTGCGGCAGCAGGCCGAAGTACTCCCAGCCGATGCCGGCGCCGGGGTGGACGCAGAACAGCGGTGCGAGGTCCCCGCCGGCGCGCAACGGGATCAGCACGTCCAGCGGGTCGCCGGCCGCCGACGTGCCGAGCCGTTCGGCCAGGGTGGCCGGGGTCGGGGCGTCGAACAGCAGGCGCAGCTCAGGGCGCACGCCCAGTTCCGCCCGGATCCGGGAGACGAGCTTGGCCGCCAGCAGCGAGTGGCCGCCGAGGTCGAAGAAGCCGTCGTCCGGCCCGACCGACACCCGGCCGAGCACCTCGGCGAACAACGCGCAGAGCGTCGCTTCCAGTGCCGTCGCCGGTGGACGCGCCTGCGCGGTCACCACCTCCGGTGCGGGCAGGGCTCGCCGGTCGAGCTTCTCGTTGGGCGTCAACGGCAACGCGGGCAGCACGACGAACGCCTCGGGCACCATGTAGCGGGGCAGGAACTCGCCGAGCGAGCGCCGCACCGCCGCCGGGTCGATCCCGTCCGGCGCGACGAGGTACGCGACCAGCCTGTCGTCGCGCACGATCACGGCCGCCTGGGCGACCTCCGGCAGGGCGCACAGCGCCGCCTCGACCTCGCCGGTCTCGATGCGCAGGCCGCGGATCTGCACCTGCTGGTCGGCGCGGCCGTGGAACGCGAGCCGCCCGTCGGGCAGCCAGCGCACCAGGTCGCCGGTCCGGTACATGCGCCCGCCGGTCGGCGAGGCCACGAACCGGGTCGCGGTCAGGCCGGGAGCGCCCAGGTAACCGCGTGCGAGACCGGCGCCCGCCACGTACAGCTCGCCGACCACGCCGGGCGGCACGGGCCGCAGGTGCTCGTCCAGCACGAGGGCGACGTAGTTGTCGATCGGCGTGCCGATCGGCGGCAGGTCCGCGTCCGCGCCCGGCGGCACCAGGCCGCACGTCGAGTTCACCGTGCATTCCGTTGGGCCGTAGGTGTTGTACAGCTCGAACGGCATGCCGGCGGGCGGACGGCGGCGCAGCACGTCGCCGCCGGTGTGCATGACGCGCACCGAGGACGCGGCGAGTGCCGGCTCGTCGAGCATGGCCTCCAGCCGCGGGGTGGCCAGTGACGACACCGTGATCGCGCTCTCCGCGATCCACTCGGCCAGCGCCTCGGTGTCCTCCAGCACCTGCCGCGCCGGCAGGTGCAGGGCCGCGCCGGACACGAGCGTCGGCCAGATCTCCGCGACCGCCGCGTCGAAGCCCTGAGCGGACAGGTGGCTCGACCGGTCGGACGGCACGAGCCCGAGCGCGGTCACCAGCCAGGCCGTCTGGTTGGCGAGAGCGCGGTGTTCGACCACGACGCCCTTGGGACGGCCGGTGGAGCCGGAGGTGTAGATGACGTACGCGGCGTCGCGCGGGTCTCCCCCGACCTCCGGCGCGGTGGCCGGGTGGTCCGGGACCTCCCCGTCCAGCAGCACCTTCGCCGCGTCGCTGGACGCGACCAGGTGCGCCAGCGCGTGCTGGGTCACCACGACCGGCGCGTCCGCGTCGGCCAGCATGTAGACCAGCCGCTCCGGCGGGTAGGTGGGATCGACCGGCAGGTAGGCCGCGCCGGTCCTGAGCACGGCCAGCAACGCGACGACGCTGCTGGTGTCCCGGTCCGTGCAGACCCCGACGACGGTGCCGCGGCCCGCGCCGAGTGCGATCAGGTGGTGCGCCAGCCGGTTGGCCCGTTCGTCCAGTTCGCGGTAGGTGAGCGTGCCGTCGTGCGCGACCACCGCGGGTGCGTCCGGCGTGCGCGCGGCGACCTCGGCGATCAGCGCGTGCACGGGCCTGTCGATGTCGTGGGCGATGGACGTGTCGTTCCATTGCCGCAGAACGGCTTCGCGCTCGTTCGCGGTCAGCACGTCGATCCGGCTCAGCGGGGCGGAGGGGTCGGCGACGAGCGTCCCGACGAGACGGACCAGCCGGCCCAGCAGGCTCTCGGCGGTGGCGCGGTCCCACAGGTCGACGGCGTACTCCAGGCACACCTCCAGCCCGTCGGCGCTCTGCCCGAAGCCCAGCGACAGGTCGAGCTTCGCCCCGCCGGTCGTGGTGCGGAGGGTCCGCACCTCCAGGCCGGGCAGGCCCAGCGCGTCGTCCTCGACGCCGTCCACCCCGTCCTGCAGGGCCAGCGACACCTGGAACAGCGGGTGCCTGGTGCTGGAACGCTCCGGGTTGATCCGCTCCACGACGCGGTCGAACGGCACGTCCTGGTGTGAGTAGGCGGCGAGGTCGGCCTCGCGGACGCGCCCCAGGACCGTGGTGAAGTCCGGGTCTCCGGACAGGTCCACCCGCAGCGCGAGCGTGTTGACGAACAGGCCGACGAGGTCGTCGAGGTCCTCCGGGCCGCGCCCGGCGACCACGGTGCCGATCACGACGTCGGTGCCCGCGCCGAGCTTGGTCAGCAGTGTCGCCACGGCCGCGTGCAGCGCCATGAACACCGTCGCGTGGTTGGCCCGTGCCAACGCGACCAGCGCGCCGTGCGTGTCGGCGTCGATGTGAGCGCGGACCTCGTCGCCGATGTTGCTGGACACCACCGGACGTGGCCGGTCGACCGGCAGCCGCAGCTCGTCGGGGATCCCGTTCAACGTCTCCGCCCAGAACGCGACGGGGTCGTCGGACGAGCCCAGCAGTTCCTGTTGCCGCAGGCTGTGGTCGGCGTACTGGATCGGCAGCGGCCGCCAGCCGGGCGCGATGCCCTCGCAGCGGGAGCGATAGGCGTCGGCGAGGTCGCGCAGCAGCACGCCGGTCGACCAGCCGTCCGTGGCGATGTGGTGCAGCGCCAGCAACACCACGTGGTCACGCTGGCCGACGCGCAGCACGTGCACCCGCAGCGGGATGTCGGCGGCGAGGTCGAACGGACGTGCCACCAGCGCGGCCAAGGTGCGTTCCAGGTCGGCTTCGGCGCAGTCGGAGACCTCGAACACGAGCTCGTCCGCCGGCAGCACGACCTGGTGCCATCCGGCGGCGTCCTCGGGGAACACGGTGCGCAGGGCCTCGTGCCGTTCGACGACGTCGAGCAACGCCGTCCGCAGCGCCGTCAGGTCCAGATCACCGTGCAGCCGCAACGCGTGCGGCGCGGTGTAGGCGTGGTCGGCGACCTCCATCGCGAGCCGCACACCCAGCTGGGCGGACGACAGCGGCACCCGGTCCGGCCGGTGGTCCGGGCGGGGCGCGATGCGCATCGGCGCCGTGGTGTCCAGATGACCGTCGAGACCGCGTGGCGTGGGGTCGCGGAACAGCACGCGGATGCCCAGCTCGACGCCGAACACCGTGCGGAGGGAGGCGAGCAGCCGCGCCGCGAGCAGCGAGTGCCCGCCCAGGTCGAAGAACCCGTCGTCGAGGCCGACCGCCTCGAGCCCCAGCACCTTGGCGAACAGCCCGCACAGGATCTCCTGCCGGGGCGTGCGCGGCTGGCCGCCGCCGACGGCGTACGACGGCGCGGGCAACGCGCGGCGGTCCAGCTTTCCGTTCGGTGTCAGGGGGAACTCGTCGAGCGCGACGAAGGCGGCGGGCACCATGTGCTCGGGCAGCCGCTCCACCAGGTGTTCCCGGAGGCGCTTCGGGTCGGCGGCGCCGACGACGTAGGCGACGAGCCGTTTGCCGCCGGGGCCGTCCTCGCGTGCCACGACGGCCGTGGCCGTCACGTCCGGATGTGCGGTCAGCACCGCCTCGATCTCCGCGGGTTCGACGCGGAACCCGCGGATCTTCACCTGGTCGTCGGCGCGGCCCAGGTAGGTCAGCGTGCCGTCGGCGCGCCGGCGGACCAGGTCACCGGTCCGGTACAGCCGCGCCCCGGCGGTGAACGGCGAGGCGACGAACCGTTCGGCGGTCAGGCCCGGCCTGCCTAGGTAGCCGTGCGCGAGGCCCTCCCCGCCGACGTACAACTCCCCCACCGCACCGGTCGGCACGGGCGCCAGCCGGTGGTCGAGCACGACCGCGCTCTTGCCCTGCAACGGGAACCCGATCGGCACCGTCGTGCCGTCCCAGCCGTGCGGCACGGTGAACGAGGTGGTGAATCCCATGCTTTCGACGGGCCCGTAGCCGTTGACCACGCCGATGCCCGGTACGGCGGCCAGCACGGCGCGCACGTGCCCGGCCGAGGCCGCCTCACCACCGGTCAGCGCCCAGCGGAGTCCGGTGAAGATCTCCGGGCTGGTGTCCCAGAGGTGGTTGAAGAGACTGGCGGACGCGTCCAGCACCGTCACGCCGTGGTGCACCACGAGCCGCGCGATCACGGCGGGCTCCGGCCGTTGACCGGGGTACAGCACCGACGTGCCGCCGGCCAGCAGCGGGCCGAACAGCTGGGTGGCGAAGGCGTCCCACGACACGGAGGCGCACTGCAGCCACACCTCGCCGGGACCGAACCCCGCGTACCGCTGGCCGGCGAGCGTGCCGGTCAGCGCGCGGTGCGGGGTGCCGGCCGCTTTCGCGGCACCGGTGGAGCCCGAGGTGAACATGACGCACGCCAGGTCGTCGGGACCGGTTTCCGGTGCGGTGAAGGGCATCGGCCGGACGTAGTCGAGCGCGACCACCGGCACGTCCACGTCGAACGGGCGGTCGGTCAGGACGAGCCGCACCGGCAGGGACGCGACCATCGACGCCAGCCGCGCGGGCGGGAAGTCGACGTCGAGCACGCAGTAGGCCGCACCCGCCTTGAGGACGGCCAGCAACGCGGTCGCCATCTCCACGCCACGTCCGATGTGGACACCCACGACGTCTCCTCGCCGGATCCCCTGCGAGACCAGGAAACCTGCGAGATTGCCGGAATCGGCGTCCAGCCGCGCGTAGGTGACCTCGGTGTCACCCGACACGAGCGCGACTGCCTGCGGGGTGCGAGCGGCCTGGCGTGCGAACAGCTCGTGCACCGTGGCGGCGGGCACGGGCGGCTCGGTGGTGGCGAGCACCGCGGCGCGTTCCTCCGCGGACAGCACGTCCAGGTTCCACAACGGACGGTCCGGGTCCGCCGCGGCCTGGTCCAGCAGCCGGACCAGCCGCTCCAGCAGCATTTCGGCGGTCGCGTCGTCGAAGAGCCCGGTGAGGTACTCCAGCGAGCACTCCACCCCGTCCCGTCTCTCGCGCAGCGACAGGGTGAGGTCGAACTTCGCCGCGCCCGCCCCGATCGGCTCGGCGGTGGCGGTGAGGCCGGGCAGGTCGAGTCCGTTCGAGTCGTCGCCGGTGTCGGCGAGCACCATGACCTGGAACAGCGGGTGCCTGCCCGGTGCCCGCACCGGGTTCAGCTCCTCCACGAGCCGGTCGAACGGCACGTCCTGGTTGCCGTAGGCGTCCAGCGACTCCTCGCGCACCCTGGCCAGCAGTTCGCGGAACGACGGGTCGCCGGACACGTCCACCCGCAGCACCAGCGTGTTGACGAAGAACCCGACCAGGTCCTCCAGCGCCTCCTCGCCGCGTCCGGTCACGACCGTGCCGATCGGGACGTCCTCGCCGGCGCCGCTGCGGGTCAGCAACGCGGCGAACGCGGCCTGGGCGACCATGAACAGCGTCGCGCCGGACTCCTCGGCCAGCACGGCGAGTCCGCGCGTGGTGCGGGCGTCGAGCAGCGCGGTCACGGCGGAGCCCGCGGTACCGGTGTCGCCGTCGCGCGGACGGTCGACCGGCAGCGGGATCTCCTCGGGCAGGCCGGCCAGCTTCGCCCGCCAGTGCGCCAGCTGGGTGCCGAGCACGCTGCCCGGGTCGTCGGCCGCGCCGAGGACGTCCTGCTGCCACAGCGTGTAGTCGGCGTACTGGACGGGCAGCGGCTCCCAGTCCGGCGCTTCGCCCGCCAGCCGTGCGGTGTAGGCGGTGGTGAGGTCGCGCAGCAACGGCCCGAGCGACCAGCCGTCGCTGACGATGTGGTGCATCACCAGCAGCAGCACGTGCTCTTCCGGCCCCTGCTCGAGCAGGTGCGCCCGGAACGGCGGGTCGGCGGCGAGGTCGAACGCCTCCCGCGCCGCGCGGCCCAGCACGACGGCCGGATCGCCCGGTTCGAGCACGGCGAGCACGACCTTCGCGTCGTCCAGGATCTCCTGGTACGGCTCGCCGTCACGGCTGGGGAACGTGGTGCGCAACGCCTCGTGCCGTGCGACGACGTCGGTGAGCGCGAGCTCAAGTGCTTCTCTGTCCAGCGTTCCGCGCAGCCGGAGCGCGAGCGGGATGTTGTAGGCGGCGCCGGTTCCCTCGTGCCGATCGAGGAACCACAGCCGTTGCTGGGCGAACGACAGGGGGATCACAACGTCTCCTTGGACCTCGGCCGAGCCCGCAGCACGGGCCTCGGGGCGGGACGGGCGGCCGCCGGAAGGTGGGCCGCCAGGCCCGCGACCGTCGGGTTCTCGAACACGGTCCGCACGCCCAGTTCCGCGCCGAAGACCGACCGCACCCGGCTGACCAGGCGCATCACCAGGATCGAATGGCCGCCCAGCACGAAGAAGTCGTCGTCGACGGTCACCTCGGGCGCGTTCAGCAGCTCGGCGAACAGGCCGCACAGCAGTTCCTCGTGCGGGCTCTGCGGCGCACGACCGGCGACCCGCCGCACGTCCGGAACGGGCAGTGCGGCGCGGTCGAGCTTCCCGTTGGGCGTGCGCGGCAACGACTCCAGCGCGACGACCGCGGCCGGCACGAGGTAGTCGGGCAGGTGCTTCGCGGCGAACTCCCGCACGCCTTCGGCACGGCCGACGACGTACGCGACGAGCCGCTTGTCTCCGGGGCTGTCCTCGCGGACGACGACCTCGGCCTGCCGCACACCGGGATGCCGGGCGAGCACCGCGCGCACCTCGCCGGGCTCCACCCGGAAGCCGCGGATCTTGACCTGGTCGTCGGCGCGGCCGAGGAAGTGCACCACGCCCTCGCGGTCCTGGCGCACCAGGTCGCCGGTGCGGTACATGCGCTCGCCGGGCGCGCCGTACGGGTTGGCGACGAACCGCTGCGCGGTGGCGGGGGTCTGGCCCAGGTACCCGTGCGCGAGGCCGTCACCGGCCATGTACAGCTCTCCGGGCGTGCCCGGCGGCACCGGCCGCAGCCACTGGTCGAGCACGAACACCCGCTTGCCCGTCACCGGGCGGCCGACCGGCACGCTGATCCGTTCCAGGTCCCGCGGCTCGACCGCGTGGCAGAGGGTGAAGATGGTGTTCTCCAGCGGCGAGTAGCCGTTCACGACCCGCAGGAACGGGTGCCGGTCGAGCAGCGTGCGCAGGTGCGGGATCGAGGCGGGTTCGCCGCCGGTCATCACCTCGCGGACGCCGTCGAACACCTCGGGCATCTCGTCGACCAGGAAGTTCAGCAGGCTGGCCGAGACGTGCAGCGCGGTGACGCCGTGCGTTTCGACCAGGCGCTTGATCTGCGCCGGCTCCGGGGTCTGGCCGGGTTGCAGCACGCAGGTGGCGCCGGAGAGCAGCGGACCGAACAGCTCCAGCGCGAAGGCGTCCCAGGACACCGGCGAGCACTGCAGCCAGACCGCGTCCTCGGCGAAACCGACGTAGTCCTGGCCGGTCAGCGTGGTGACGAGCGCCCGGTGCGACACGACGACGCCCTTGGGACGTCCCGTGGAGCCCGAGGTGAACATGACGCACGCCGGGCTGTCCGCGGTGATCACGCGGGTGAAGTCGTCCGCCGGGTGGTGGCCGCCGTCGGCGTCCTCCAGCACGAACACCGGTCCGGCCTGGTCGAGCAGCGCCTGCCGGCGGTCGGCCGGGTGGTCGGGGTCGAGCAGGACGTACGCCGCGCCCGCCTTCAGCACGGCCAGGATCGCGACGGCGAGGTCCACACCGCGCGGCAGGCACACCGCGACCGTGTCCCCGGCCTCGGCGCCCTGTGCCGCCAGCCTCCGGGCGAGCCGGTTCGCACGGGAGTGCAGTTCGGCGTAGGTGACGGCCTCGCGGTCGTCGATCACCGCCACGGCGCCGGGCCGTCCGGTCATCAGGTCCGGCAGGGTGGCGTCGCGGTGCGGGCTGTCGCCGGAGGAGTTCCACTCCCCCGTGACGACGTGCAGCTCCTCCGCGTCCAGGAGGTCCACTGTGGACAGCGGTGTGCCGGGGTTCTCGGCGACCGCCTCGAGCAACCGCGCCAGCCTGGTCACCACGGCCTCGGCCGTCTCGCGGTCGTAGAGCTCGGTCGCGTACTCCAGCTCACCGGTCAGCCCGGCCGGTGTCCCGTCCTGCGCGAACGCCTCCCGCAGGCCGAGGGTGAGGTCGAACTTCGCCGCCCCGGTCGCCGCGGGCAGCGTCTCCACCTCGAGGCCCGGCAGCGCCAGCTCGCCCTCGGCGTTGTTCTGCAGCACGACCATCACCTGGAACAGCGGGTGCCTGGCCGTGGTGCGGGCCGGGTTCAGCTCCTCCACCAGCCGTTCGAACGGCAGGTCCTGGTGGTCGTAGGCGGCGAGGTCGTGCTCGCGGACCCGGTCGAGCAGTTCCAGGAACGTCGGGTCGCCGGACAGGTCGGTCCGCAGCACGAGCGTGTTGACGAAGAACCCGACCAGGTCGTCCAGCGCCTCGTCGGCCCGTCCCGCGACCGGGGTGCCGAGCGGGACGTCCGCACCCGCTCCCAGCCGGGACAGCAGTGCGGCGAACGCGGCGCGCAGCACCATGAACGGCGTGGCACCAGCGGCCCGTGCCAGCGCCGTGAGGCTCTGGTGCACGTCCGCGCCGATGCTGAACGGCACGACGTCGCCCTGGTGGGCGGGCCGGGCCGGACGTGGCCGGTCGGCCGGCAGCGTCGCCTCCTCCGGCAGCGCGGCGAGAGCCTGCCGCCAGTGCGCGAGCTGGTCGTCGATCGGGAGCCGTTGCTGCCACAGGGTGTAGTCCGCGTACTGGACCGGCAACGGAGTCCACTGTGGAGCTTTGCCGTCGACGCGGGCGGTGTAGGCGTCGGCGAGGCCGGTCAGCAGCGGCCGCATCGACCACCCGTCGGCCGCGATGTGGTGCACCACGACCAGCAGCACGTGGTCACGTTCGCCGGTGCGGAAAAGCCGCACCCGCAGCGGGCTCGCGGTGAGGTCGAACGGCCTGCGGGACTCCTCCTCGACGGTGCCGTGCGACTCGGCGAAGTCGACAGCCGCCGGCAGGACCTCCTGGTAGACCTCGCCGTCGCGCTGGCGGAACACCGTCCGCAACGCCTCGTGCCGGTGCACGACGTCCTCCAGCGCCGCGCGCAGTGCCGTCACGTCGAGGTCGCCGGTCAGCCGCAGAGCGATCGGGACGTGGTAGGCGGCGCCGGGTTGCTGGACCTGTTCGACCGTCCACAACCTTTGCTGCGCCGAGGAAAGCGGCACGAGCTCCGGTCGTTCGACCGGCACCACCCGTTCCCCGGCGGGCCGGCCGGAGTCCAGACGTGCCTCCAGCGCGGCCACGGTCGGCGCGTCGAACACCTCGCGCAACCCGATCTCGGTGTCGAACGCGGCACGGATCCTGGCCACCAGCCGGGCGGCGAGCAGCGAGTGCCCGCCGAGGGCGAAGAAGTCGTCGCGCAGACCGACCTTCGGCGTGCCCAGCAGGTCCGCGAAGAGGCCGCACAGCACTTCCTGGCGGGCGGTGCGCGGGGCGTCGTCGCCGACCCGCACGGCCGGAGCGGGCAACGCCCGGCGATCGACCTTGCCGTTCTGCGTCAGCGGAAGCGCGTCCAGCACGACCACCGCCGCGGGCACCATGAACGCCGGGAGCAGCGCGCCGACGTGCTCGCGGACCTCCTCGGCGGTGACCTGGCACCCGGCCGCCGGCACGACGTACCCGACCAGGCGCTTGCCGGTCGCCGGTTCCTCCCGCACGACCACGACCGCGTGGGCGATGCGCTCGTGGCGGGTCAGCGCCGCCTCGATCTCCCCCGGCTCGACCCGGAAGCCCCGGATCTTCACCTGGTGGTCCGCGCGGCCGAGGAACTCGATCACGCCGTCCGCGCGCCACCGGCCGAGGTCACCCGTCCGGTACAGGCGGCCGCCCGCACACGCGACGAACCGTTCGGCGGTCGCGCCCGGCCTGTTCAGGTACCCGAGCGCGAGTCCGTCGCCGCCGACGTAGATCTCGCCGGGAACGCCGGGTGGCACCGGGTTGAGGTCACCGTCCAGCAGGTGCACGGTGGTGTGGGCGATGGGCGCCCCGATCGGCACCGGTCCGCCGGCCTCGGTGATCTGGTGCGTGGTCGCGAAGACCATGCTCTCCACCGGCCCGTACCCGTTCACCAGCCGGACGTCCGGGTACTCGCGCAGCACGCGGGCGATGTGGGCGGGCGACGCGGCATCGCCACCCGTGACGACCTCGCCGACCTGCCCGAACACCTCGGGGTGGGTGTCCACCAGCGCGGCGAACAGGCCCGCGGACAGCCACAGCCGGTCGACGCCGTGCCGTGCGACCTGCTCGGCGATCAGCGCCGGGTCGGGCACCTGGCCCGGCGCGAGCACGCAGGTGGTGCCGTGCAGCAAGGGCTGCCACAGTTCCAGCGCCGCCGCGTCCCACGCCACGGGCGCCGCCTGCAGCCAGACTCCGCCCGTGCCGGCGAACCGCTGGCCGAAGAACATCCGCACGGCGGCCCGGTGCGTCGTGACGACGCCCTTCGGCACACCCGACGAGCCGGACGTGAACATCACGCACGCCACGTCACCGCCGCCGACCGGGAAGCCCGGCCTCGTCGGGGACTCGCCCCGCACGTCGTCCACCCGCACGACGTCCAGGTGCTGCGGCAGCAGGCCCGCGACGGACGGGTGGCTGACCACCAGGTCGAGCCGTGCCTCGTCCACGATGCGCGCCACCGGGTGCGTCGGGTCGAGCGGCACGTAGGCCGCCCCGGTCTTCAGCACGCCCAGCAGCGCCACGACGAACGCCGGCGAGCGCTCGACCAGCACACCGACCAGGTCTCCCCGGCCCACTCCGTGTTCGAGCACCTTGTGCGCCACCTGGTTGGCCCACGCGTCCACCTCGGCGAAGGTCAGGCGTTCGTCGCCGAAGACCAGCGCCACCGCGTCCGGGCGGCGTTGCGCCTGTTCCTCGAAGAGGTCCACGAGCGACCGGTCGCGCGGGTAGTCGGCGGAGGTGTCGTTCCACTCGGCGAGAAGTTCGTGCTCCTCGGCGGACAACACGTCCACGCTCGACACCCGCGCGTCCGGGTCGATCCCGGTCGCGACACGTTCGAATCGCGTGATCAGCGCACGGGCCGTCGCGGGTTCGAAGAGGTCCGCCGCGTACTCCAGCGTGCCGGTGATCCCCGCCGGGCCGTGCTCGTCCGCGGTCTCGGCCAACATCAGCGCGAGGTCGAACTTGGCCGCCGTCACCGCGATCTCCACCGGCTCACCGTCCACTCCGGACAGATCGGCGGCGGGGGTGGCGGCCTGGACCGTCACGAACACCTGGAACAGCGGGTGCCGTGCGGGCGAACGGACCGGGTTGAGCTCCTCGACGACCTTCTCGAACGGCAGGTCCTGGTTCGCGTACGCCGCCAGGTCCGTCTCCCGGACCCGGCCGACCAGTTCGCGGAAGGTGGGGTCGCCGGCGAGGTCCGTGCGCAGCACCAGGGTGTTCACGAAGAACCCGACCAGGTCGTCCAGCGCCTCGTCGGTGCGACCGGCCACCGCAGTGCCCAGCGGGACGTCCGTGCCCGCGCCGAGCCTCGACAGCATCAGCGCCAGCGCGGCCTGCACGACCATGAACAGCGTCGCGTCGCACTCGCGGGCGATCGCCAGCAACCGGCGGTGTGCCTCGGCGTCGAGCGACACGGCCAGCTGCTCGCCGCGGTGGCTCGGGGTCTCCGGGCGTGGCCGGTCGGTCGGCAGCGCGATCTCCTCCGGCAGCCCGGCGAGTGCCGTCCGCCAGTGCCCGGCCTGAGCATCGGTGTCGAGTCCCTGCTGCCACAGCGCGTAGTCGGCGTACTGGACCTCCAACGGCGGCAGGTCCGGCTCGGCACCGGCGCGGCGGGCGTCGTAGGCGACGCCGAGGTCACGCAGCAGCGGTCCCCACGACCAGCCGTCGGTCACGATGTGGTGCATCACCACCAGCAGGACGTTGTCCTCTTCGGACAGCCGGAACAGCGCGGTTCGCAGGGGAAGTTCGGTCGCGAGGTCGAACGGCCTCGCCGCCTCGGCGGCCAGCAGCGCGTCCAGTTCGCTCTCGTCGCACCCGGTGATCTCCAGTGCGCACTCGGCGTGGGGCAGGACGACCTGCTCGGGCACGCCGTCGCGGTCGGGGAACACCGTGCGCAGCACCTCGTGGCGGGCGAGGACGTCACCGAACGCGGCGTGCAGTGCGACGGTGTCGAGCGGTCCGCGCAGCCGGCGCACGATCGGCACGTGGTAGGTCGTTCCCGGCCCCTGCATGCGGTTCAGGAACCAGAGCCGGCGCTGGGCGGCAGACAGCGGGAGCCGGTCGGGACGGTCGGCGGCGCGCACGGAGGGCCTGGCCGCGGCGAGGGAGTCGGCGCGGGCGTCCAGACCGCGCACGGTCGGCGTGCGGAAGACCTCGCGCAGCGCGAGCTCCACGCCCAGCACCGTGCGCACCCTGCTGACCAGACGGGCGGCCAGCAGCGAATGCCCGCCCAGTGCGAAGAAGTCGTCGTCCAGCGACACCTCGGGCAGGTCCAGCAGGCCGGCGAAGATGCCGCAGAGGATCTGCTGGCGCGGCGTGCGGGCGGCGTCCCCGGTGGACGCGGTGACGTAGGGAACGGGCAGGGCGGCGCGGTCGAGCTTGCCGTTGGCGGTGCGGGGCAGCTCGTCGAGCAGCACGAAGGCCGACGGCACCAGGTGGTCGGGCAGTCTGGCCGCGGCGAACTCGCGCAGTGCGACGGGATCGGCCGCTCCCACGACGTAGGCCACCAGGCGCGGCCCGTCGAGCACCACGACCTCCGCCTGCCGGACGTCCTCGCAGGCGTTCAGCACGGCCGCGACCTCGGCCGGTTCCACCCGGAACCCGCGGATCTTCACCTGGTCGTCCGCGCGGCCCAGGAACTCGACCGTGCCGTCCACGCCCTGCCGCACCAGGTCACCCGTGCGGTACATGCGGCCGCCGAACGGGCAGGCGACGAAGCGCTCGGCGGTCGCGGCGCCCTGGCCGAGGTAGCCGTGCGCCAGGCCGGTGCCCGCCATGTAGAGCTCACCGGGTGTGCCCGGCGGGACCAGACGCAGGTGCTCGTCCAGCACGTAGACCTGCTTGCCCGCGAGCGGGCGGCCGA
Source organism: Lentzea sp. NEAU-D7 (assembly GCF_026242055.1). Taxonomy (GTDB): domain Bacteria; phylum Actinomycetota; class Actinomycetes; order Mycobacteriales; family Pseudonocardiaceae; genus Lentzea. The sequence goes on from NZ_JAPJDL010000001.1 coordinate 368,374, forward strand.
CCGGGATGCTGCGGCGCTCGAAGTCGGGCGGCAGGATCCGGTGGCACAGGGTGAAGATGGTGTTCTCGAGCGGCGAGTAGCCGTTGACCAGCCGGACGTCCGGGTGGCGTTCCAGCAACGTCCGCACGTGCGCCTTCGACGCGGCCTCACCGCCGGTCATCACCTGGCGGACGCCGTGGAGCGCGGCCGGGTACTCGTCCAGCACGAAGTTGAGCAGGCTCGCGGACAGGTGCACGGTCGTGATGCCGTGAGCCGCGATCAGCTCGACGATCCGCGCCGGTTCGGGCGACTGGCCCGGTTGCAGCACGCACGCGGCGCCGGAGAGCAGGGCGCCGAACAGTTCGAGCGCGAACGCGTCCCACGAGACCGGTGCGCACTGCAGCCACACCTCGTCCGCGCCGAACGCGACGTAGTCCTGGCCGGTGAGGGTGGCGACGATCGCGCGGTGCGAGGTCAGCACGCCCTTGGGCCTGCCGGTCGAGCCGGACGTGAACATCACGCACATGGCGGCGTCCGGCCGCACGTCGCGGTGCAGCGGCTCGGCGCTCAGTCCGGCGGCGCCGCGGAGGTCGACCAGCCGGCCGGGCAGGGGTACCGGGCCGTCCACCACCGTCAGCGCGGGGTCCGCCTGCCGCACGAGCGCGGCCAGCCGTTCCGCCGGGTGGTCGGGGTCGAGCAGCAGGTAGGCGGCACCGAGTTTGAGCACCGCGAGCACGGCCGCGACCAGTTCCGGTCCCCTGGGCAGGCAGATCGCGACGAGCGTGCCCGCGTCGGCGTCGACGTGCCGCGCGATCCGGTTCGCGTGCGCGTCCAGTTCGGCGTAGGTGGTGCGCCCGTTCTCGTGGATCAACGCGGTGGCGTCCGGTGTCCGCAGCGCGTGGCGCGCGAAGATCTCGTGCAGGCAATCGCCGGACTCGACGACGCCGGTGTCGTTCCACTCCACCGCGATGGTGTGCCGTTCCGCCGGGGTCAGAAGGTCCACTTCGGACAGTCGCAGGCCGGGGTTCTCCGCGACGGCGGTGAGGAACCGCACGTAGCGGTCGAGGATCGCGGTGGCGGTGCGGTCCTCGAACAGGTCGGTCGCGTACTCCAGGTGGCAGGTCAGGCCGTCGCCGGTCTCGTGCAGGGTCAGCGTGAGGTCGAACTTGGCCGTGTGCCGGTCGACCTCGACGAGCTCGGCCTCGCAACCGGGGAACTCGGCGCCGGCCTCGGCGTTGTTCTGCAGCACGACCATCACCTGGAAAAGCGGGTGCCTGGCCAGGGTGCGCGTGGGGTTCAGTTCCTCGACGACGCGGTCGAACGGCACGTCGGCGTTCGCGTAGCCCGCCAAGCCTGTCTCCCGCACCCGGTCGAGGAGCTCGCGGAACGTCGGGTCGCCCGAGACGTCGTTGCGCAGCACCACCGTGTTGACGAAGAGCCCGACCAGGTCGTCCAGCGCCTCGTCGCCCCGTCCGGCGACCGGCACGCCCACCGGGACGTCCGTGCCCGCGCCGAGGCGGGACAGCAGCGCGGCGAACGCGGCCTGCACGACCATCGCCCGGGTCGCCTGACCGGACCGCGCGAGCCCGGCCACGTCGGCGTGCACGTGCGCCGTCACCAGGCCGCCGCGGTGGCTGGGAGAGGCGGGCCGCAGGTGGTCCGCGGGCGGGCTCGCCTCGTCCGGGAGCCCGGCCAGCGCCGTGCGCCAGTGGCCCAGCTGCTCGCTGAAGTCCTGCTCGTGCTGCCACAGCACGTGGTCGGCGTACTCGACGGGCAGGGCTTTCCACTGCGGCGCGCTGTTGTCGAGACGTGCCGCGTAAGCGGTGGACAGGTCGCGCAGCAGTGGCGCGACCGACCAGCCGTCGGCGGCGATGTGGTGCAGGACCAGCATCAACACGTGCCGGTCAGGCGCCTCTGCGGCGAGGTAGACCCGCAACGGCGGTTCGGTCCGCACGTCGAACGGCCGGGTCGCGCTCTCCTCCAGTGCCGCCGGGTCCAGCGGGACCAGGTCGACCTCCGCGGGCAGCACGACCTGGTGCGGCTCGCCGGCCTGCACGGGGAATACCGTGCGCAACGGCTCGTGGCGGGCGACGAGGTCCACCAGGGCGAGGCGCAGCGCGTCCCGGTCGAGCGATCCGGTGAGGCGCAGGGCGATCGGGACGTTGTAGGCGGCGCTCGGACCGTGCACGTCTTCGAGGAGCCACAGCCTGCGTTGCGCGTGGGACAGCGGCATCCGTTCCGGGCGTGGCCTCGGTGCCAAGGCCTGGCGTGCGTGCTCGAGCGAGTCGAGCAGCGCGTCCAGCGCCGCCGGCGTCGGCCGGTCGAACACGTCCCGCAACGCCATCTCGACGCCGAACGCGGTGCGCGCCTTGGCGACGAGCCGTGCGGCGAGCAGCGAATGCCCGCCCAGCGCGAAGAAGTCGTCGTCCAGCGAGACCCGGTCCGCGCCGAGGAGGTCCGCGAAGATCCCGCAGAGGACCTCCTGCCGCGCGGTCCGCGGCGCCCGTCCGCCGGTCTGGGCGCGCTCGGGCTCCGGCAACGCACGCCGGTCGAGCTTTCCGTTCGGGGTCAACGGGAACGCGTCGAGCACCACGACGGCCGAGGGCACCATGTAGTCGGGCAGGCGTTCCGCCAGGTGCTCCAGGAGGCCTTCGGCGTTCCCGACTACGTAGGCGACCAGCCGTTTGCCGGTGCTGCCGTCCGCGCGCACCTCGACCGCCGCGCGCTCGACGCCGGGCCGGCTCAGCAGCGCGGCCTCGACCTCACCGGGCTCGACCCGGTAGCCGCGGATCTTGACCTGGTCGTCGGCGCGGCCGAGGAACTCGACCGTCCCGTCCGGCCTCCACCGGCCGACGTCGCCCGTGCGGTACATCCTCCGGCCGTTCGCGCACGCCACGAACCTCTCGGCGGTCGTGGCGGCCCGGTTCAGGTAGCCGTGCGCGAGCCCGTCGCCCGCGAGGTAGATCTCCGCCGCGACGCCCGGCGGCACCGGGTTGAGGTCGCCGTCGAGCAGGTGCACGGTGGTGTTCGCGATCGGCGCGCCGACCGGCACCGGCCCGTCGACCTCGGTGATCTGGTGCGTGGTGGCGAAGACCATGCTCTCCACCGGTCCGTACCCGTGCACCAGCCGCACGTCCGGAAACTCCCGCACGACGCGGTCGAGGTGTGCGGCCGAAGGGCTCTCACCGCCGGTCATCACCTGCCGGACGACGCCGAAGACCTCCGGGTGGGTGTCCAGCACCGCCGCGAACAGCCCGGCCGACATCCACAGCGTGGTGATCCGGTGCCGGGCCACCAGCCGGGCGATCACCGCGGGGTCGGGGACCTGGCCGGGGGCGAGCACGCAGGTGCCGCCGTGCAGCAGGGGCGGCCACATCTCCAGGGTCAACCCGTCCCAGGAGACCGGGGCGGACTGCAGCCAGGAGCCGCCGAAGTCCACATAGGACTGACCGAAGAAGGTCCTGACCGTGGCCCGGTGGGAGGACATCGCACCCTTGGGCACGCCCGAGGAGCCGGACGTGAACAGCACGCACGCCACGTCGTCCGCCGTGATCGCCACGGACGGCCTGGTCGTGGGCTCCTCCCCCGGACCGGACGGCACCGCGACACCGGCCGGTCGGGTCACTCGCGCCAGGCGGTCCGAATCGTCGGTCACCACCAGGTCCAGCCGCGCCTGGCCCGCCACGGACGCGATCCGGTCGTCCGGATGCCCGGGGTCGAGCGGCACGTACGCCGCGCCCGCCTTCAGCACACCCAGGATCGCGGCGACGAAGTCCGGTGAACGCCGCACCAGCACACCCACGAGGTCACCACGCGCGACACCGCGGGCGATCAGCCGGTGCGCGACCTGGTTCGCCCGCGCGTCCAGTTCCGCGGCAGACACCTCCACGCCGTCGAACACCAGCGCCGCGGAGTCCGGAGCCCCGTCGACCCGCTCCTCGAACAGCTCCACCAGCGTGCGGTCGTGCGGGTAGGCGACGCCGGTGTCGTTCCACCGCGCCAGCGCGTCCCGTTCCTCGGCGAGGAGCGTGCAGACGCGCGACAGCGGCACGTCCGGCTGCGACGACCACGCGTCCAGCAACGCCGTGAAGCGACGGGCGAGCAGGGTCGCCGAGGGTTCGTCCCACAGGTCGAGCGCGTAGGTGAGCCAGCCGCGCACGCCGTCCGCGGTCTCGGCGAGGTCGACGGTGAGGTCGAACTTCGCCGGGTGCAGCTCGACCGAACCGGTCTCGACGGTCAGGCCGGCGAACTCCGGCGCGTCCTCCGGGGCGTTCTGCAGCACCAGCATCGTCTGGAACAGCGGGTGCCGCGACCGCGAGCGTTCCGGGTTGAGCTCCTCCACCAGCCGCTCGAACGGCAGATCCTGGTGCGCGTAGGCGGCGAGGTCGGCCGTGCGGATCCGGCCGAGCAGCTCGCGCAGCGTCGGGTCGCCGCTCAGGTCCGTGCGCAGCACGAGGGTGTTCACGAAGAACCCGACCAGGTCGTCCAGCGCCTCGTCGGTCCGGCCGGCCACCGCCGTGCCCACCGGGACGTCCGTGCCGGCGCCCAGGCGGGACAGCAACGCCGTCAAACCGGCCTGCAGCACCATGAACAGCGTCGAGCCGGTCTCCGCGGCCAGGTCCGAGAGCCGGCGGTGCACCGCGGAGCCGACCGAGATCTCGACCGCCGCGCCACGATGGGTCGCCGCGGCGGGACGGGGGTGGTCGGTGGGCAGGACGACCTGCTCGGGCAGTCCGGCGAGGGCGTCGCGCCAGTACGCCAGCTGACCGGCCATCTCGCTGTCCGGGTCGTCGGCCGACCCCAGCACCTCCTGCTGCCACACCGTGTAGTCGGCGTACTGGACGGGCAACGGCTCCCAGTCCGGCGCATCTCCCACCAGCCGCGCGGCGTAGGCGGTGGCGAGATCACGGGTGAGCGGACCCCAGGACCAGCCGTCCGTGGCGATGTGGTGCATCACGAACAGCAGCACGTGGTCCTGTTCGGACACCCGGAACAGCGTGGGCCGCCACGGGTGTTCGGCCGCCAGGTCGAAGTCGTACCCGGACGCCTCGGTCATCGCGTCCCACAGGCCGGACTCACCGGACTCCTTGCGGAGCACCGGAACGGTGTCCAGCACCAGCTGGTGCGGCTCACCGTCGACGTCCGGGAACACCGTGCGCAACGTCTCGTGCCGGAAGGCAACGTCGGCCAGTGCGGACTCCAGCGCGTCCACGTCGAGCGGGCCGCGCAGCCGCAGGGTGTGGGTGGCGTTGTAGAGCGCGCCTGCCGGGTCGAGCCGGTGCAGCAGCCACAGCCGGCGCTGGGCGAAGGACAGGGGGCTCACAACGTCTCCTTTTGCCGGGCCCGCGCCCGCAGAGCGGGTCTGGCCTTCTTCGCGAGTACGAGTCGGTCGGCCAGATCGGCCACGGTGGGTCCGTCGAACACGGTGGCGACGGACAGTTCGGCGTGCAGTTCCCGGCGGATGCGGCCGAGCAGCCGCATCACCAGCAGCGAGTGGCCGCCCAGCCGGAAGAAGTCGTCGTCGATCGACACCGACGGCACACCGAGGACTTCGGCGAACAACGAGCACAACGCGCGTTCGTTCGCGGTGCGCGGGGCACGGCCCTCCACGACCACCGCGTCGGGTGCCGGGAGCGCCCGCCTGTCGAGCTTGCCGGTGTCGGTGCGCGGCAGGGCGTCCAGCACCACGAACGCCGACGGCACCAGGTGCTCGGGCAGCCGTGCGCGGGCGTGGTCGCGCAACCCTTGCGCGCCACCGACCACGTACGCGACGAGCCGTTTGTCGCCCGGCCGGTCCTCCCGCACCACGACCTCGACCTGCCGCACGTCCGGGTGCCCGGCCAGCACCGCGCGCACCTCGCCCGGCTCCACCCGGAAGCCGCGGATCTTCACCTGGTCGTCGGCACGTCCCAGGAACTCGACGATCCCGTCCGCGTCCTGACGGGCCAGGTCACCCGTGCGGTACATCCGTCCACCGCCGAAGGGGTTCGCGACGAACCGCTGAGCCGTCGCCGCGCCCTGCCCGAGGTAGCCGTGCGCCAGCCCGTCGCCCGCCATGTACAGCTCACCGGGCGTTCCCGGTGGCACCGGGCGCAGCCACCTGTCGAGCACGTGCACCTGCTTGCCGGCCAGCACCCGGCCGACCGGGACGCTGCGCCGCTCGGTGTCCTCGACGGTGATGCGGTGGCAGAGCGTGAAGATCGTGTTCTCGACCGGCGAGTAGCCGTTGACCAGGCGGAGGTCCGGGTGGCGTCGCAACGCCGTCCGCACGTGCGCCGGTGACGCCGCCTCGCCGCCGGTCATCAGCTGCCGCACGCCGTTGAACGCGTCCGGGTGCTCGTCCAGCATGTAGTTCAACAAGCTCGCGGAGACGTGCACGGTCGTGATGCGGTGTGCGGCGATCAGCTCCGCGATCCGTTCCGGCTCCGGCGACTGGCCGGGCTGCAGCACGCACGTCGCACCGGACAGCAAGGCGCCGAACAGTTCCAGCGCGAACGCGTCCCACGACACCGGCGAGCACTGCAACCACACCTCGTCCGCGCCGAACTCGACGTAGTCCTGGCCGGTGAGGGTGCCGGCGAGCGCGCCGTGCGACGTCAGCACGCCCTTGGGGCGGCCGGTGGAGCCAGAGGTGAACATCACGCACGCCGAGTCCGCCGGAGTCACCTCGACTTCGGGCGGGGTGACCGCGGTGCTGTCCGGAACGGTCGTGATGACGGTGCGAACGCCCGCGAGCGCGGTCACTGCCTCCAGCCGGGCGGCGGGGAAGGCGACGTCGAGCACCGTGTAGGCGGCTCCCGCCTTCAGCACGGCCAGGATCGCGACGACGAGCGGGATGCCGCGTTCCAGGCGCACGCCGACCACGTCGCCTCGGCAGACGCCTTCGGCCACGAGCCGGTGTGCCAGGTGGTTCGCCCGGCCGTCCAGCCCTTCGTAGTCCACTGTGGACCCGTCACAGACCAGGGCCGTGGCGTGCGGCGTCCGAGCCGCGATCCGCGAGATCAGCTCGTGCAGGGTGGCGGAGGCGCGCTTCGGTGCCGCGGCGACCACCGCCCGTTCACCCGGCAGCAGGAGGTCCACGTCCGCGACGAGGACGTCCGGTGCCTGCGCGACGGCCTCCAGGAAGCGGACCAGCCGGGCGGCCAGCGCCTGGGCCGTGGCCGCGTCGAACAGGTCCGTGGCGTACTTGAGCGTGCAGTGCAGCCCGTCGCCCTCGGCGAAGTCGAACACCAGGTCCGCCTTGGCGGCACCCACTTCGAGCGGCACGTCCGCGCAGGACAGACCAGGGAAGTCCGGCGCGGTCGCGGGCGGCTGGAGCACCAGCAACGTCTGGCACAACGGGTGCAGACCTTGGGCGCGGGCCGGTTGCAGTGCCTCCACCAGCCGGTCGAACGGCAGATCGCCGTGCCGGTGCACGGCACCGTCCTGTTCGCGCACCCTGGCCAGGAGCTCGCGGAACGTGGGCTGCCCGGACAGGTCGGTGCGCAGCACGACGGTGTTGACGAAGCACCCGACCAGGTCGGCCAGCGACTCGTCCTCGCGGCCGGCGACGATCCCGCCGATCGGCACGTCCTCCCCCGCGCCGAGCCGCGACAGCAGCCCGGCGAGCGCGGCGCGGAGCACCATGAACGACGTCGCCCTCGACTCGCGGGCCAGCGCCACCAGCGCGCCGTGCACCGCCGCGTCGAGGCTGACCCCGACCTCGCCCGCCACGCGGACACCGGCCGAGCGGACCGACCGGTCCGCGGGCAGTGCGATCTCCTCGGGCATGCCCGCGAGCTCCGCGGTCCAGAACGCCAGCAGGTCGCCGTCCTCGGCCAGCAGGTCGCGGTGCCAGCTCGTGAAGTCGAGGTACCGCACCGGCAACGGGGCCCAGTCCGGTGCGCGGCCTTCGAGCCGGGCGGCGTAGGCCCGGGCCAGGTCGCGCCACAGCGGGGTGATCGACCACCCGTCCACCGCGATGTGGTGCACGACCAGGACCAGCAGGTGCTCGTCCTCCCCCTCGGCGAGCAGGCCCGCCCGGATCGGGATCTCCACCTCCAGGTCGAAAGGCCGCGAGACCAGATCGTCCACTGAGGACAGCTGCAGCGACGGCGCGTCGAGCACCCGCTGGTACGGCTCGTCTTCGAACATCGGGAAGATCGTGCGCAGCGGCTCGTGCCGTGCCACGACGTCGGCCAGCGCGGCGGTGAGCGCGGGCACGTCCAGCGGGCCGCGCAGGCGCATCGCCATCGGCACGTTGTAGGCGGGCCCGCGTTCCGACTGCTGCACGAACCACATCCGCCGTTGGGCGGCGGAGAGCGGCGGTCGCACGGGGTGCGCCACCGGCACCGGACCGGACCGGGCGGTGCCGGCCGTCGCCATCACCGCGGCCAGCAGCGCGGGCGTGGACGACTCGAACACCGCCGGCGCGGGCACCTCGATCCCCGCGACCGTCCGCAGCCTGCCGACCAGCCGCGCCGCCGCGAGCGAATGACCGCCCAGCGCGAAGAAGTCGTCGTCCACACCGATCGGCGAGACGCCCAGGACCTCGGCGAACAACGCGCAGACCGCGTCCTCCGCCGGAGTGCGCGGCGGTCCGCCCGAAGGCACGCGTTCCCTGACCGGCACCGGCAGAGCACGCCGGTCGAGCTTTCCGTTGGGGGTCAGCGGCAAGGCGTCGAGGAACACCACGTCCGCGGGCACCATGTAGCCGGGGAGGACCGACGCGCAGTGCTCGCGCACCTCGGCCTCTGTGGGAGCCTGGCCGTCCGCCACCGCGTACGCCACCAGCGACTTCTCGCCCGCCGGTGTCGTCAGCACGGTCACCGCCGCCTGCCCGACCCGCGGGTGTGCGGCGACCACGCCCGCCACCTCGGCGGGTTCGATCCGGAAGCCGCGGATCTTCACCTGGTCGTCGGTCCGCCCGGCGAAGTCGAGGTCCCCGTCGGGTCGCAGCCGGCCCAGGTCGCCGGTGCGGTACATGCGCTCGCCCGGCGCCCCGAAGGGATCCGCGACGAACCGCACCGCCGTCTCCCCCGGCCGCCCGAGGTACCCGCGGGCGAGCTGGACACCGGTCAGGTACAGCTCACCGACCTCGCCCGCCGGCACCGGTCGCAGCTCCGCGTCCAGCACCCGGATCCCCGCACCGGGGGTCGGACGGCCGATCGGCACGAGGCCGCTGCCCCCGACCTCGCGGCACGGCAGGCACGTGACGCCGACGGACACCTCGGTCGGTCCGTACTCGTTGTACAGCACCACGTCCAGGCTCTCGCGGAACCTGTCCGCGACCGCGATCGGCAGCCCCTCGCCCTCCGAGGCCACCAGCCGCAACGGCCCGTCCGCACCGTGCCGCAGGTACTCGTCCAGGAACAGCGGGATCATCGACGCGACGAACCGGATCATCGTGATCCGCTCGGCGCGCACGGTCCTCGCCAGGTAGGCGGGGTCCCGATGGCCGCCGGGGCGGGCCATGACGAGCGTCGCCCCGGCGGCCAGGGTCAGGAAGACCTCGACGACCGACGGGTCGAACCCCGACGGCGTCTTCTGCAGCACCCGGTCGCCCCGCCCCAGGCCGTAGTGCGCCTGGACGTCGGCCATCCGCTGCAGGATGCCGCGGTGGGTGATCACCACGCCCTTGGGCTTGTTGGTGGTCCCCGAGGTGAACATGACGTAGGCGGGATGGTCGGGCAACGGTGCCGCTGCGTGCTGCTCACCGGCCCGCGACCACTCCGCCACGTCGGCGAGGCCGAGCGTCAGCGTCGGCCGCGCCACCTCCACCACGTGCGCGGTCCGCTCGGCGGGGTAGTCGGGGTCGAGCGGCAGGTACGCGGCTCCCGCCCGGACGATCGCCAGCAACGCGACGACCAGCTCGGCCGAACGCGGCACCGCGACGGCCACCACGTCCTCCGGTCCGACGCCCTTTTCCGCGAGGACGCGGGCCAGGCGGCCGGCGCGAGCGTCCAGCTCGGCATAGGTGAGCACCACGCCGTCGCACTCGACGGCGGGAGCGTCCGGAGCCGAGCGCACGGCCCGGTCGACCGCGGACGGCAGGGTCTGGAGATCGTCGAGCACGGTGGCACCCCCTGGGCGGGTAGGAAGGATCAGGTCAGGACATCGAGGCGATGAGGCTGGCGGGCCGCAGGTCCGTCCAGTGCTCCTCCACGTACGCCAGGCAGGCGTCGCGGCCGTCGGGGCCGAAGGTCTCGGTCCAGCCCTCGGGCACGGGGATGCGCTGCGGCCACAGCGAGTGCTGGTTCTCCTCGTTGACCAGCACCAGGTACTCGCCGTCGGCGTCCTCGAACGGGTTGGTGGTCATGACTCGTCTCCTCAGCGGGTTCGGGCGTCGTGCAGGTGCGCGACGCGGTGCAGTGCGGCGAGCAGGCCCGCCGAGTCCGGCGCCGGGCCGGAGCGGTCCACCGAGGACCGCGGGATCGGCATGGCGCCGACGGACGACCACCGCAGTCGGCCGGTGTCGTCGATGTGGCTGCGGGCGTGGCCCGCGTTGTCGGGGTGCAGGCAGTACGGCACGTCGAGCAGGCCGCGCCGGAACGCGGCGAGCAGCGCCGTGCCGGGATCACCCGGCAGTTCCAGCACCGCTTCGACGAGCGCCGTCGCCTCGGCCAGCACCCCGGTGTCCACGAAGGACTCCTCGGGCGCCGCCTGCGCGGCGGCCTCGGCGGCGCTCTCCAGCGCGGCGACGTTCTCGTCGACGGTGGGGATGCGGTGCGCCTCGGCCACGGTTTTGACGATCAGCCGCTCGGCACCTGCCCGGACGGCCAGCCGGGCGGCGTTGTCGTTCAGCAGCCGAGCGCCGGCGGGCGTTCGCGGGAAAACGCCCATGTAGGCGTAGACCACGACGTGCCAGTCCACATCGGACAGGAACCGGCCGGCGAGCACGCGCAGCGCGCGGATCGCCTCGGCGTCCTGGTCCGCGTTGGTCTGCTGGGCGTAGCTCAGCGAGACGCTCTCGACACCGTGGAAGCGGAAGAACACCGCTTCCAGGACGCTGAGGGCGACCAGCAGGCTCGGCGGGCACAGCTGGCCCATCATGCACCCGCCGAACGTCTCCAAGTGGCCGGAGAAGTTCTCGCACGCCTCGGACCAGTGCTCGACCGAGTCGCGCAGCGGTTTCCGGCTGTAGGGCAGGCAGTACGAGACCGGACCGCCCTCGGTCGCGTCCAGTCCCGCCGCCGCCAGCGCGCCGAAGATGGCGCGCGGGTCGGCGGATCCGTGCCGCACCTGCACGGGGAACCCGGTGAGCCCGTCGAGCACCGCCTGCGTGGTCTCCGGGTGGTGCGAGACGATCGGGTAGCCGTTGAGCCGCGCGCCGTCGTGCAACGCGGCCAGCGCCGCCCGGTGGTCGCCGACCCTCGTGTAGCTGTCGACGGTGAGGGTGCCGACCGTGCTGGCGTCGGCATCGCGCACCGCCAGCAGCCCGGCCCGCATCTCCAGCGGGGACGCCATGCCCATGCGGGGCTGCACCACCAGCCTGCCCGCGGCCGCGGCCCGCGCGACCGCGTCCGCGAACCCGGTCATGACGCCGTGCCCGCCGTGCGGCACAACGCGTGCGCGGTGATGAACTCCCGGAACCGCGCGATGGCCGTGTCGTCGTCGAAGACCTCGGCGAAACCCGCTGCCCGCAGGGCATCCGCCTGCGCGGGCTCCGGGCCTCCGGTGCCGAGCTTGCCGCCGATGACGACCGGGACGGCCGCGAGGCCGGGCCTGCCGCGCAGCTCGGCGAGTGCGCGCGGCCCGTCCTGGTAGCCGTGGCCGTTGACCGTGCTGAGGACGACGAGGTCGGGCTGTTCGGCCTCGCACTCGTCGGCGAGCAGCACGGGCGGGACGCACGCGCCGAGGTTGATCACGCGGTGGCCCGCCTCCTCCAGCAGCAGCTGGAGGTAGACGAGGTTCCAGGTGTGCGAGTCCGAGGCGGTTCCGGACAGCAGGACCAGGTTGTTCATGTCAGGTCAGGCTTTCTCGATGACGGGGTGCGGGGTCGGCGGCACCGGACCGGCCGGGGAACCAGACGTCCTCGCCGCTCAGCGCGGCGGGCGTGTACTTGCCCAGGGCGCTGGTGAGCAGCTGGACCTCGAAGGCGAGGCACTCGACGAGCCTGCGCAGACCGTGCTCGGGATCGGTGTCCACGGCGGTGAGCGCGGCACGGCCGAGCCCGACGGCGGTGGCACCGAGCGCGAGCGCCTTGACAGCGCGCCCGCCCTCCCACATCCGGCCGGTGGCCAGCAGGCAGCCCGACGGCGTGCCGATCCGCCGCAGGCACTCGGCCAGCGGCAGTCCGACGTGGTCGAGGAACGCGCGGGGCGCCCACCCGGTGCCGCCTTCGGCGCCGTCCACGGTCACCGCGTCCGCGCCGGCCTCCCACGCGCACGCCGCGGCCTGGGCGACGTCCCGGCCGGGGTGCAGCTTCACCCAGATCCGGGCGCGCGGGAAGTTGTTGCGCATGAACCGGATCTGCTGGCGCAGGATCTCGTCGGTGAAGGTGCCCGGACTGCCCGAGCGCAGCACCCCGGGACCGGACCACAGGTCGTCGATGGCGAACTGGTCGGACACCCTCGCGGCCGTGTCGCGGTCAAGCACCGTGAGGCCGCCGAGGCCGGGCTTCGCGCCCTGGCCGACCTTGAGCTCGAAGCCGAGCCTTCCGCTGGCGAGCAGCGGTTCCGCGGCGGGATCGCTGTAGACGAGGTTCCACACCTCGGCGTCCGCGTCCTCGGTGCTCTGCTGCACCACGACCCCGCCGAGCGACGGACCGGCCTCGTCGAGGTAGGCGCGGACCCTGGCGAGCATTCCGGTCGTGGCGGCCGGCTCACGCCGGTAGCCGGTGACGGGCACGACGTTCTCGCCGATCACCATCGGGATGCCCAGCGCGCCCGCCTGCCTGCTGGCCGCGACCGACACCTCGGAGCTGCCGATCCGCGTGGAACCGAACGCGGACAGGAACACCGGCAGCGCCGAGGTGAAACCGCCGACCGCGGTCGTCAGGTCCACATCGGACTGCAGCGGCTCGCGGCCGAGGTCGATCAGCTTCTCCAGCCGCAGCGGCATGAACACCGGCGGCACCAGCCTGGCCGCGTCGAGCTCGTCCGCCGCGACCTGGGCACCGGAGGAGTTCTGGCCGAACACCTCGTGGCCGTAGGACTCGACGGGCGGGAACGCCTCCGCCGCACCGGTGCGGGCACGGGCCCGCACCTGCTCCTCGGGGAATCCGCCCGCCCTCACGGCGCCATCTCCCCTGGCACCTTCGGGTACGCGTTGACCTGCCACACCGCGTCCAGCCCGGTGAGGAACCGGTTGAGCCGCTCCAGTCCCATGCCGAACCCGGCGCTGCGCGGCACGCCCTGGCGCATGACGTCGAGGTACCAGCGGTACTTCGCCGGGTTCTCGCCGGTCTCCCGCATCCGCGTGACGATCGTGGCGTAGTCGGACTCGCGTTCGCTGCCGCTGACGAGCTCGCCGTAGCCCTCGGGGGCGAGCAGGTCGAAGTTGCGCAGCCGGCCCGGTTCGGTGGTGCTCTCCCGGTCGTAGAAGCCGCGCGAGCCCTTCGGGTAGTCGGTGACGAAGAACGGGCGGTCCTTCTGCCGGGACAGCAGTTCCTCGCCGGTCCAGGCGATCTCGGCGTCGGGGCTCTGCGGGTGGCCGAGCAGGTGCAGCTCGTCGACCGCCTCGCGGTGGCTGAGCACGCCGAACTGTCCGGCCAGCAGCCAGGCGAACGCCAGCGGGTCGCGCCCGAGGAGCTCGAACTGCTCGGGCACGGCGGTCAGCGCGTGCCGCACCACGTACGTCAGCAGCCGTTCCGCCACGCCCATCGCGTCGGCGCGGGTGCCGTTCGCGATCTCCACGTCGATCTGGTGGAACTCCGCGAGGTGGCGCTGGGTGTTGCACGTCTCGACCGGTTCGGCGCGGACGTTCGGCGCGATGTAGAACAGCTTGTCGAACGTCAGCAGCGACGCCTGCTTGTAGAGGATGCCGCTGCTCATGACCTTGTACTTGTGGCCGTAGTAGTCGACGTCGACCTGCTTGGAACCGCGTGCCCCGGGGTCGGTCACCGGGCCGATGACCGGCGGCAGCAACTCGACGAAACCCTCACCGCGCAGGAAGGCCCTGGCGGCGCCGAGCACCTCCTGCTGGATCAGCATCGCGGCCCTGGTGGTGTCCGAGTTCAGGTGCTCGGCCAGTGGCGGCGGACGCCGGTCGGCGGCAGGCTCGACCACGACACTCGTTGCGTGCTCCATGTTTTTCTTCCCACCCTTGGTTCTTCGTGATCGGGACTGTCAGAGGCCGGACGCGGGGACGATCACGCGCCGCCAGCCACCGGGGTCGGGCAGGACGCCGCGCTGCGTGTCGACCAGCGCCTGGCGCAGCTCGCGGGTCACCGGTCCGGCGGTGCCGTCGCCGATCACCCAGTCGCCGTCGCGGTCGCGCACGGTGCCGACCGGCGTCACCACGGCCGCCGTGCCGCAGGCGAAGACCTCCGTGATCAGGCCCGCCGCGCACTCCTCGCGCCACTGGTCCACCGAGATCCGCTCCTCGCGGACGGTGTGACCGATCCGGTCCGCCAGCACGAGCAGCGACTCGCGGGTGACGCCGGGCAGCAGCGTGCCGGTCAGCCCCGGCGTGACCACCTCGGTGCCGGAACCGGTGCGGCGCACGAAGAACAGGTTCATCCCGCCCATCTCCTCGACCCACCGGTGCTCGGCGGCGTCGAGCCACACGACCTGCTGGCACCCCGCCTGGCGGGCGAGGTTCTGCGCGACGAACGACGGGCCGTAGTTCGCGGCGCACTTGACGTCGCCGGTGCCGCCCAGGACGGCGCGGCTGTGCTCGCGGCTGATCAGCACCGAGACCGGTTCGAGGGCCTTGTCCCCGAAGAAGCCGCCGGCGACGAACGCCATCAGCAGGAACCGGTACTCGTCGGACGGGCGCAGCATCAGGTTCGGGTCCGTCGCGAACATCAGCGGCCGCAGGTAGAGGCTGATCGACGGGTCGTCGGGCAGGCCGGCGCCGTCCAGCAGCACCAGGTCGTCGATCGCGGACAGGAAGTCCTCCACCGGCAGCTCCGGCATCGCCAGCCGGCGGGCGGAGCTCTGGAACCGCAGCGCGTTGCGGTCGGGGCGGAACACCGACACCGAGCCGTCGGGGCCGCGGTGCGCCTTGAGTCCCTCGAAGATCACCTGGGCGTAGTGCAGGCCGATCGTCGCCGGGTGCAGCGGCAGCGGCTCCAGCGGGCCGACGCGGCGGTCGTGCCAGCCGTCGACGGCGTTCCAGGAGAGGCTGACCATGTGGTCGGTGAAAGCGTCGCCGTGGCCAGGGTTGCTGGTGGCGGGCGAGCTGAGCTGCGTGGTCATCAGGAGTTCCTTTCGTCCGGGATCCGCAGGTCCCGCACGTGTGGGCGGGAGAAGGCGTAGAGCAGCAGCGCGATGAAGCCGCCGGCGAACAGCAGTGCGGCGGTACCGAGGCCGAGCAGTTGGGCGAGGAGGCCGAAACCGACCATGGTGAGAGGGGTCAGCGCGTCGTCGGTGAGCGTGAGCACCGAGCCGACACGGCCGATGTACTCCTCGTCGACGGTCGCCTGGAAGGCGCCGGACAGCATCGGTGAGGCCAGTCCCGCGACGACGCCGACCACGGCCATCCCGGCGAGCGTCGCCGCGTAGCCCGCGTTGCCGACGAGACCGAGTGACGCGGCTTGGCCGAACAGCAGCAGCACCGCGGCGCGCAGCGGTCGTTCCGGGCGCCACTTCAGGGCGATGAGGGTGCCGATCGCCGCACCGCCGCCCATCGCGGCGGTCAGCCAGCCCAGGCCGACGCCGCCCCAGCCGCGGCCCACGGCGTGCAGTGCGAGCCCGACCGCGACCACCGGGCTGACGAAGACGTTGAGGCCGGACAACGTGATCACGAGGTCGCGGACCTTCGGCGTCAGCCTCAGGTGGTCGAGCCCGTCGCGGATGTCGGCGCGGATCGTGCTGCCGGTGGACCGCGCCAGCGGCCACCGCGGCCGGACCGCGACGAGCACCACGAAGACCACCGCGAACGAGATGAGGTCGAGCAGCATCGCGCCGCCCAGTCCCCACGCCACGAGCACGAGTCCGCCCAGCGGTGCGCCGAGCACGCCGGCCAGCCGGTCGAGCAGCTGGCGCAAGGCGGACAACCGGACCAGTTCGGTCCTGCGCACCAGCTGCCGGGGGAACGCGCCGGCCGCGGGTCCGTAGAACGCGTCGGCCACACCGAAGAGCAGTCCGACGACCATGAGCAGGCCCGCGGACACCCCGGTCGCGGCGAGCACGGTCAGTGCCACCGCGAGGACGGCGATCCGGGCCACGTCCGCGCCGATCATCATGCGGCGGGCGTCGAAGCGGTCGGTGAGCGCGCCGCCGACGATCGTCAGCAGGGCGCGCGGGATGGTGGCACAGGCCAGGACCAGGCCGGCCAGCCCGGCGTTGCCGAGCTGTGCGGCGGTGAACGCGAGGGCGACGTACCAGATCTCGTCGCCGACCGCCGAGACGCCGGTGGCGAACGCCCAGCCCAACGCCCGGCGGTCACGCCACAGGGTGCGCGGGGCCTCGGCCGTCACGCCGGGGTCGTCCACCTGGGGCACCGCGGTCACCGGAGGATCCCGGCGGGGACTGTCGGTCGATGATCGCTGGCGGACATCATTCCTCCGAGACGGTTTTTCCTGGGCTGCCTTGGCTGGACAGACACCAATCTCGGATATCCCGCTATCTCGGCGGCATCTCAGAGCAATCCACTCGGATAATTCGCGCTCAGACTCGTTGCCCGACACAGCCAGAACGGCTCTGAGCTGCGGATATGCCGTCCACTATCACACGCTGGACAAAACTGCCGGTCGTGATAGCGCCGGGATTGCCGTCGAGATAGGGACGGGATTATCGCCGCCAATAGCGTTGGGGACATCAGCCGGAAATAACCGCTGAAACACCACGCAGAACACCCAGGAGAATCTCATGGAGCACGCCGCGTTCGCCCGGATCGCCACCGCCGTCGCCGGTGCCGCCCTCGTGTTCGGCCTGGGCGCCGCGATCGTCGGCACGGACGCCCAGGCCGGCCCCGCGCAGGTCGCGGCGGAGAGCAACCCGTGGAACTCGGTGCAGGACGACAGCAACCCGTGGAACGGTGCGCCGGCCGACAGCAACCCCTGGAACGGCACGCCCGCCAGCAACCCGTGGAACTGACGGTTCGTCGCCGGCTGCTCTGGGACTACCGCCCCGCAGCCAGAACGGTGAGCGCCTCCTCGGCCGCCACCCGCTCCCGCTCCATCCCGCGGTCGCCGAAGATCCGCACCGCGTGCAGCACGAGCTCCGACGCCCGGTTCGAGTCGCCGAGGCGTGCGAGCACCGGTGCCAGGTCCACCCGGATCGCCGCCGCGCCGACGTGGTCCATGATCCGTTCCCGCGCCACCAGCGCCTGCTCGAAGTACGCCTTCGCGTCGCGGTCCTGACCGAGCCTCGCGTTCACCTCGCCGAGGTTGCGCAGCAGATGCCCTTCCCCGATCACGTCACGGCTCTCGCGCACCATGCCGAGCACCCGCGTGAACGTGACGAGCGCGTCCTGGTGCCTGCCCGCCCGCACCTGCACCTGACCGATCCGCCGCAGCGCGTGCGGGATCCCGTTGCGGTAGCCCGCCCCCTCGAAGATCATGATCGCTTCGAGCAGCTGTGCCGTGGCCTCGTCGGTCCGGCCGCGCCGGCACAGGACGTCCGTCTGGTGGGTCAGGACGATGCCCCTGCCGACGAGGTCCTTCGCCCGGTCGAGGTCGCGCATGGCGTCCGCGTAGAGGACGAGCGCCTCGTCGTCGTCACCCGCCCAGCGCGCGAGCAGGCCGAGGTCGCGGCGGCAGAGCGCGAGGCCGCGCGGGTCGTCCAGCTCCTGGAACGTCGTCAGTGCCGTCGTCAGCGCCTCGTGTGCGCGGGTGGGCTGGCCGCGGTTGATGTACAGCGTGCCCAGTGAGCTCAGCACCGCCGCCGTCCCGCGGGCGTTCCCGGCGGCGCGGGTGGCCTGCAGCGCCTTCTCGTGCGTCTTCTCCCAGTCGTCCAGGTAGCCGTGCGACTCGAACAGCGTCGCGGCGGTGACGGCGAGGTCCCAGCAGGCCTCGTCGAACCCGGCGTCGGCGGCCTGGCTGATCGCCGCGCACAGGTTGGCCTGCTCGCCGTCCAGCCACTCCAGCGGATCGGCGCTCACCTGCTGCACGTAGGTCGACGGCGGCAGCCACCGCAGCGCGGTGCCGTGCAGCACCGCGTAGTCGCCGCCGTAGATGGAGCGGTGGGCCTGCTCCGCCAGCGCCAGCCAGCCGCCGAGGAGACGTTCCACCGCGCGCCGCCGCATGTCCGGCGGCACCTCGGCGTTCAGCTTCTCGAGGGCGAACAGCCGCACGATGTCCTGGTAGCGGTAGCGGAACTCGCCGGTGCGCTCGACCGTGGTGACGTCGAGCATCTGCACGTCCACCAACGGTTCCAGCAGATCCGACGGGTACCGGGAGTCGTCGTCGAGCACCGCGCCCGCGACCCAGCCGGGCAGCTCCGGGCCCTCGCCGAGGCCGAGCAGGCCGAACAGGGTCCGCGAACGGCGGTCCATTCCGTTGTGGGTCAGGGAAAGGCTCGCCCGGATGGTCATCTCGCCGTGCGCCAGCTCGTCGAGCCGGTGCCGTTCGCTGGCCAGCCGGTGCACCATCGACGCGAGCGACCAGTGCGGCCGTGCCGCCAGCCGGGCCGCGATGATCCGCAACGCCAGCGGCAACCCGCCGACGGTCCGCACGAGCGCCGCCGCGGCCTCGGGTTCCCGCGCGACCCGTTCGCCACCGATGACCCGGCCCAGCAGGTCGAGCGACTGCGCCGCGTCGAACACCTCGACCTCGACCTGACGCGCACCCGGCACGCCGGTGAGCCGCGACCGGCTGGTCACCAGCACGGCACACGTGTTGCTGCCGGGCAGCAGCGGGATCACCTGGCTCTCGGCGGACGCGTCGTCCAGCACCACGAGCGTGCGCCGCTCGGCCATCAACGTCCGGTACATCTCGACGCGCTCGTCCAGGCCCATCGGGATGACCGTGCCCGGGATGCCGAGTGCCAGCAGGAACCTTCCCAGCACGTCGGCCGCGGCGGTCGGCTCCTCACGGGTGCCGCGCAGGTCGCAGTACAGCTGCCCGTCGGGGAACCGGTCGGCGACGCGGTGGCCGATGTGGGCGGCGACCGTCGTCTTGCCGCTGCCCGGTCTGCCGATGACCACCACCACGCCGACGGCTCTTCGGTCACCGCCGACGAGCACGGCCTCGGCGGTGCGGATCAGGGCCTCGTTGCCGACGAAGTCGGCGGTGTCGGCGGGCAGCTGGCGCGGGCGTTCGAAGCTCGGCGCGGGAGGCGGAACGGGCGGGCCCGGCTCGATCCGGCCGCCGGCGGTGTCCCCCGCGAGGATGGCGGACTCCAGCAGCCGCAACCGTTCTCCCGGTTCCAGGCCCAGTTCCTCGACCAGCAGGTGCCGGCCCGTCCGGAACGCCTCCAGCGCCTCGCCGGGCCTTCCCGCGCGGTGCAGCGCGAGCATCAGCACGGCGCGCATCCGTTCGCGCATCGGGTGTTCGTGGACGAGGCGGGTGACCTCACCGACGATCTGGTGGTGGCGGCCGAGTTCGAGCTCCAGTTCGAGGTAGTCCTCCGTCGCCGTCAGCAGGTCCTCGTCCAGCCGCAGTGCGCGGGCGCGCAACGCCGGGTTCGGCAGCCCGCTCAGGCAGGGGCCGCGCCACAGCGCCACGGCCGACCGCAGCAGGCTCACCGCCTCGGCCGCGCGGCCTTCCTTCACGAGCACCCTGGCCTCGGCGAGCTTGCCGGCGAAGACGTGCGAGTCGAGCGTGTTGCCGCCCAGCAGCAGCTGGTAGCCGGGCATCCGCGTGACGATGGGCAGGTCGACACCCGCGTCGGCCAGCTTCTTGCGCAGCCGTGACACGCAGATCTGGACCTGGGTGCGCGCGGTGTCCGGGGGGAGCTGGTTCCACAGCGTGTCCACGATCTGGTCCGTGCTGACGACCTGGTTGGCCTCCATCAGCAGCAGCGCGAGCACGACCTGCTGGCGGCCGGGCGTCACCCACACCGGCCCCGCGGGCCCCTCGATCTCGATCGGCCCGAGGATCCGCAACACCGAATCCCCAGACCTGCGCAGCACCGCACTCACGTCCGCCGCCCCTCCCTGTGTTCCCCCAGCGACCGACTTCTTCAATGTATGCAACACGGGATGTACTTGTATATCCGGCGGATGCTCGATCATCTCGTCTTCCGGGACGATTCCCGCCGCGGTGAGCGCCGGGAAAGCGCCGTGATAGGCCTGGGTTATCGGCAGATGAAACTCTGGGCATTGCATTCTGAACGGCCGGAAGGAGTTCGCCATGACGGGAGACGGCCGACGCACGCCCCCCAGCGCGGCGACCCTGGCCGCGGGCGTCGACCACGTCCGCTTGTCCTACCTGTACCAGGACGAGGGCGACTTGGACGCCTACGCGTCGCTGCTGCACGAGGACGTGCAGGTGCGGACACCGGGCACGCCCTCGTGCCACGGGCGAGCCGCCGCGTTGCGCCTCGCCCGCACCACCAGAGGCACGCACGAACTGTTCAAGGTGATCGGCGACGGGTATTGCGTGGTGGCGGTCGGCCATTACTCCCCACCGGGCACCGCGCCCGCTCACGAACCACGCGAATTCGATTTCGCCGACTTCTTCACGCTCTCCGACGACTCGCTGCTGCTGAGCCGGCGCCGGTTCTACTACCTGCCACCGCGCTGAGGGCGGCCGCTACCGTGCATCCGTGATCGCGCCTCCGGCACGCCCGCTGGTCTTCCTCGACGTCGACGGCACCCTCCTGCCCCACGGCGGAGCACAACTGCTGTCCAGCCTCGGCCAGTGGGCCGAGTGGCAGCTCCCGTCCAATCCCCACCTGGCCGCGATCATCCCGGAGCACGGCCCGCGACTGCTGGCCCTGGACTGCGACCTGATGTGGGCCACCGCCTGGATGCACGACGCCAACGCGGTGATCGCCCCGATCCTCGGCCTGCCACGACTACCGGTGGCAGACCTGCCGGACGCACCGCTGGAGAACGAGGCGGGCGTGCCGCACTGGAAGACGCGCGCGTTGGTCGGGATCGCGGACGGCCGCCCGTTCGCGTGGGTCGACGACGAGATCAGCGACCTCGACCGCGTCCGGGTGGCGGAACAGCACCGCGGAGAAGCCCTCCTTCTCCGCGTCGACTCGGCGACCGGCATCACCGACGCCGACTTCGCCACGCTCGAAGCGTGGCTGCGCTTGAATCCTCAATGGACTGGTTGAGACCACTTCTGGCCTGGAAGTGGACATGTTTTCGCTGCTGTAAGGGTGATCTCGTTCGGCAAGCGGCCTATTCCGCGCGGTAGGCCTGGATCAGGACCACGGCGACCCTGACCATGTTCTGCCATGGCGGATGACCCTCACTCCCTGCTCGCGGCCAGGCAGAAATCGCTCCGGACTCGGCTCGACGCCTTCATCGCAACAGCTCCGGAAGACCCGCAGTGGTCCAAGATCTCCGACGAGCTGCACAACGCCGTGGAGGCACTTCTCAAGGTGCGGCGCGACATCGATGCGAACAGGCTCCTGCTTCCCCACCGCGTTCTCGGCGCGGCTGCGGCCGTAGCCGCGGTCGTGGTGCTCGTCCTGTGGTTCAGCGCGTGGAACGTGGTGCCCGCTCTGATGGCTCTTGCCGTCGGCGTCGCGCTCCTGATCAACCCCGTCGTGCGCGGAGACGGAGAACCCGGTGCCCGCACGTGGGCGGGGATCGCCGCTGTGCTCGGCGCCCTGGCCACGCCGCTGCTGAGCGGCTGGTCGGCGTTGGTCGTGCTGGGTGGAATCGGCTGGTGGATCTGGAGGTGCCTGAAGTGATGAACGACCCGATCCACAACCTGACGGAGACGGCCGACAAGCACCACCGGCGCCTCGGCTCGCTCGAGACAGCTCTGAACGACAGGTCGGAGACCGTCGAGAAGATCCGCAAACGGCTGCGAGCCCTGGAGGACAAGGTCGGCCAGCACTCGGTCCAATCGGTGCTGGACAAGGTCAAGAAGGTCGAGACGAACCTCGGCAAGGCGGAGACGCGGCTCACCAGGCAGTCCGCGGAGATCGCCAACGTTCGCCTGGACGTCAACGCCCTGAACCGCAAGGTGCGCGTGAGCGGAGGGCTGCCCCGAGCGGACTTCCACACCTGGGAGCCGGACATCACTCCCGAGATGGTCCAGTTGATCCACGCGGGACTGGCTGCCGCACCCGTGTCCGAAGCGAAGGTCCAGCAGCTGCGGGCGATCCTGGAACAGGCTCAGGAGGAGGTCGTGCGCTGGGACAGGTCACGGGAAGCCGCGATCTCGGCCGTCAGGGCTCTGTCCGAACTCTCCTCGACCGCAGAACGGGCGTGGCGGAAGGAGAAGCAGACGTGGCTCGCGTTCCGCGCCGGCGGCCCACGTCCGGTCGGCAAAGAGGTCAGCGCACGCCGCCAGTACGACGAAGCCGTGCGCGCCCGGCGATCCGAGACGATGGCCCTGGACCAGTCGACGAAGGCGGACGAGGCCGCCTGCGCGACGATCCGCGAGCGCATCGAGGACGCGGTCGCCCAGGACCTCGTCCTCCCCTGGTGGTTCGACATCGCGCTCGGCCTGTTCTCGCCGGGGAAGCCCGGTCAGGTCAAACCGTGGCTCGACGCGGCCACGCGACTCGTTCGCTACCGCCTGCTCGCCGGCGTCCGGGACCAGCTGGAGCCCTACGGCGACCGGCCGCACGACGAGGCCCTCGCCGCCGAGTACGACCGGGTGGTCAAGGGCTGCTCGGACGTCCGGCGGTAGGCCCTGCGGAAATCCGGCGCGACCGCGCTGCGCCGTCTGCGATACTCCCCGCTGTGAACAGGGGGAACGGCCATCCGGGAGTGCATTTCCTGCTCTCGCTGATCGACCAGGGCGACGCGGCCGCGGTGCGGCGGCGGCTCGGCATCGGCGAGCAGGAAGTGCTCGCCGTCGAGCACGCGGTGCAGTGGCTGGATCGGTTGCGGCGGCCGCGCTCGGTGTTGCTGTGGATCCTCGAGGAGGACGATCCCGCGACGAACCGGGTGCTGTTCCAGCACCTCGACACCCCCGACACGATCAAGCGCGACATCCTGCGCGGTGTGCCGTTCGGGGGCACTGGCGGACGTCTGCACGTGCTCGCGCACGGCCAGGCTCCCGAGATCCCGGTCGGGCCGCGCGGAGTGGTCGGCGGCCTGCGCGAGGCTCGGACGATGGACACGGCCCGGATCGCGGCGCGCGTGGTCGGCGCCGACGACTGGACCGACGTCGCCGAGGCGGACCGGGCGGAGCCGCTGCCGGGTTACGCGCGGTGGGCGTTGACCGAGCGGATCGACTGTCCGCCCGCGGTGCGCGCACAGTTCGGGTCGCACGCCAAGTTCACCCACCGCCTGCAGCGGGCGGGCATCGTCGAGCCGGCCGAGTACGTCGAAGTGACCAGGCCTCCGCAGGAGGTGCTCGCGGTGCTGGGGCTCGGGGTGCTGTTGTTCCCGCGCCGGGCTCGGGAAGCGGGCGCGGCGCTGGCGCCGTTGGTGCACGCGGAAGTCGGCGTCGATCCTGACGCGTGGGCGGTGCTGGCGCAGTTGCTGCCGACGTTCGCGGGGACGGTGCCGGAACTGGTGAGGACCAGCGGGGCCGTGGCTCGCGTCCGAGGGTGACGGGCGGCTGGATTCGAACCAGCGTGTCCCAGCTTTGCAGGCTGGTGCGCCTGCCTCTGCGCTACGACCCGTCGGCACGAATCCTACTGGTGGGGAAATGGGCTACCGCAAACGGACGCCGGTCGTCGACCTGACGGACCGGCGGGCACTGGTGGACTGGCGGCCTGCCGCGGACGAGGTGATCGCCGAGGCCGAGCGGCTCAAGGAGGCCGCGCTGCTCGACTTCGGGCTCACCGAGTCCGCGGTCGCCTCGTGGCTGTTCTCCAAGTGCCACCACCAGATCGCGACGACGGCGATCGGGACCGCGGCCGTCGTCGCGTCCGGCGACGGCACCTGCCTGCTGCTGTTCAACCCCGTCTTCTTCGTCGGCATCGGGCTCGACGGCGTCAAGTTCGTGCTGTTCCACGAGGCCCGGCACCTGGTGCACCGGCACCTGTTCGTCGAGCAGGAGCTGCGCGAGGACCCGGTGTTCACGCTCGCCGCCGAGGTGGTGATCAACCACGTCGCGCAGGTGCGGCTGGGCCGGACGCTGCCGGTGCTGGACGGGAAACCGGTGGGCATCGACCCGGCGGAGATCCACGCGAGGTACGTCGAGGACCTGACCGGACAAGGGCTCGTTCCGCTGGCGTACCGCGACTTCATCGTCATGGACACGACCGTCTACTCCGAACTCAAGCGGATGAGGAACCCGCCCGTGCCCGCGCCGTTGTGCGTCCACGTGACCCACGAGGTCCAGCTGGACCAGGCGACGGTCGACGCGGTCGCGTCGTCGGCGCTGCTGAACTCGCTGCTGGCGGCGCGCCGGGGTCACGGCAACGCCGAGTCGGAGCTGCTCGACCTCCTGAACCGCACCGAGGACGTGGCGGCCGAGGCGTGGGGCCGCCTCGGCGCGGGCGTGCTGCGGGGCACGACCGCGCGAACCGGCCAGGTCGACTGGTGGCAGCGCTGGCTCGTGGACGTGCTCGCCTCGAAGCTCCGCGAGGGCGAGCGGCTGGTGTACCCGAAGAAGCGCGGCGCGGTGCTGACCGTGCTCGGGCACGACCCGATGCTGTCGCGCCGGGGACCGGTGCGGGAGAAGGTGCTGGTCATCGCCTACGACACGTCCGGTTCGATGCCGCAGAGCGTCGTGACGTGGATGACCGAGCTGGTCGGCGGCATCGAAGGTGTGCAGGCGCACTGGCTGGCCTTCGACGGCGTGGTGATGCCGTTCCGCCTGGGTGAGTCCGTGAGCGGTGGTGGCGGCACGAGCTTCCAGGTCGTCGTCGACCACGTGGAGGGGCGCTCCACAGTGGACGGTGAGTACTTCGAGGAGCGCCCCGACGCGGTGATCGTGCTCACCGACGGCTACGCGCCGCACGTCACACCCGCCGAGCCGGACAAGTGGATCTGGCTGATCACCGAGGGCGGCGACGACTGGCCCGACCACCACACACCACCGATGGCCTGCCACCGCGTGCGGCCCGTGACCGGAAGAAGCCGATGACCACCGCGAGGACCACCACTGTGCCGAAGCTGGCCGCGTTCATCGACGCGATGATCGACATCGGGCAGACCGGGCAGATCTTCGGCTCGCACGGCATCGGCAAGACCGCGACGTTCTTCTCGCACATCGCCGAGGCGTATCCGGACACCGAGCTGGTGTTCGTGCCGGCGGCGAACCTCACCCCGGACGACCTGCTGGTCAACGCGCCGGTGCGCGAGGACGGCGAGCTCGTGCTGCGGCAGCTCGTGATGAGCCAGCTGCGGCCCGGCAAGAAGTTCGTGCTGCTCATCGACGACTCGCTGCAGGCGGGCGAGACGATCCAGTCGCAGCTCATGCAGGTCGCGTGCAACTGGACGCTGGGCGAGTACGACCTGCGCGAACTGGGCTGCATCGGTGTGTTCCTGACCGACAACGAGTCGCTGGCCGAGACGTCGGCGCGCCGCAGCGACCTCGCGATCCTCGACCGCATGGTGACCGTGCGGATGACCGCGAACGACACGGCGTGGCGCACCACTCTCGCCTCGCGGTACCGCGAGTGGGACCTCGGCCCGTTCTTCAGCGTGTGGAACTCGCTCAGCCACGAGCTGCGGGAGTCGTTGTCGCCACGCACGATGGAGCACGTCCTGGCGAACGCCCGCGAGGGTTTCCCGTTGCGCTGGGCACTTCCGCTGGTCAACGGTGAGCGGCTGCGGCTGGAGGACAAGCACGGCAACCGCACCTCCGAGATCCTGGACAGGCTCGCGAACGCACTCGGTGTGCGCAATCCCGCCACGATCCCGGATCCAGTGCGCCAGGTCCTCAAAGCCGCGCTGCGCAACCGCTGGAGCGTGCTGCTGCAGGGACCTCCCGGCTGCGGCAAGACCGAGCTGGTGCGCGAGACGATCCGCGCGGAGCTGGGCCGGGACCCGCTGTACTTCTCGCTGCCGGTGACCAACGTGGAGGACCTCTGCGCACCGCTGCCGACGTCCGACGGCACGCTGGAGAACCTGATGGCGCGGCCGTTCACCGGCCGCGAGCCGAAGGCGATCGTGTGGGACGAGTACAACCGCCCCAAGGACAAGTCCGCGTTCGCCCGGCTGATGGAGATCACGCAGGAGTGGTCGCTGGCCGGGCAGCGGATCGAGAACCTGCGCGCCCAGGTGGCGATCCAGAACCCGCCGTACCACCTGGGCCGCAAGCTCCTGGTGGCACGCAACAACATCGCGCAGGCGACCCGCTTCACCGCGTCGCTCGTGGTCGACCCGTCCGACATCCCGGCGAACGAGTGGCTGATCCGCAGGTACGGCGGGGTGGCCGAGACGGTGCTGGAGTGGTGGAAGCACGACATCGACGACGAGGGCCGCGAGTGGATCACCAAGCGCACCGTCGAGCGGCTCGTCAAGCTGCACGAACGCGGCCTGCCGCTGGAACTGGCCACGATCTACCTCGGTGACGGCGAGTACGCACCCGTGCCGCTGACCGCGCTGATCGACCGGCTGGCGGGCCGTCAGGTCACCGGCCTCGGTGAACTGGCGCGGCAGGTGCACCTGTGGGAGGAGCGGCTGCGCGCCGAGTCGGCGTCGGCCGAGGGCGGCAACCACGGTGACGTCGTGCACCAGGTGCTGGCCAACGCGGAGCTGCCCCAGTTGCGCCGGCACCGCAAGGTGATCACGCGGCTGGTCGCGCTGCTGCCACCGAAGCTGCGGGCCACCTATCTCATGGGAGCTGCGGAGGACCGGCAGCGGTTCTGGATCGAGGTCTTCGCCCAGATGCCGCGTTAGGGCCTGTATCGAGGTCTGGTTCGATGAGAGTCGCGCTTGAGGTGGTTTCTGGTGGCGCCTCGGGCCCGGCTGTCGCGGATCAGACCTCGGTACAGGCCCTAGTCGGTCGGCTGGCGGTGCACGCTGCGCACCGCCGCCACGTCCGCGGGCACCGGCGGCCGTCCGGGAATCCCGGCGCTCAGCGCGTCGAGCCTGCGCACGATGCTGCCCGCGATTCCCTTGCCCAGCACGAAACGGGTGGGCGTGACGGCGCGCTGGGCACCGTCGAGCAGCCGGTGGGCGGCCTGGCTGCCTAGGCCGGTGTTGCTCAGCACCAGGTGCCGCAACCGATGCGGCCGCTCCGCCAGCGCGTCCGCGATGGCTGTCGTGGCGTGTGCGTCCAGCCGGTTGTCCTCGGCGCCCAGCACCCTGGCGGCCTTGACCCGGCCGAGGTCGCACACCTCGACACCGGCGACCGCCGCCGCGGCCACCAGACGCGCCGCTGCCTGTGGGCCGATTGCGTTGCTGGCCAACGACAGCCGCCGCAGCCTGCCGGTGACGAGCGCGTCGGCGATGGTGTGCGCACCGTCGTCTCCCAGCCCCGCCGCGGACACGTACAGCTCGCTCACCGCGTCGGCGGCGAGCAGCGCCGCCAGGTGGGTCGCCCCTGCCGGGCCCAGCGGATTTCCGCCGAGGTAAAGACGTTCCACCGGCCTGTTCTCGCCGGCCGCGGTGATCACGGCTTCCACCAGCCGCCGCACGGCCGCGGCGTCGAGGCCGGTCTGGACGAGGTCGAGCGTGCGCAACGACCGCGCGGACTCGACGAGCCCGGCCGCCGCGTCACCGTCGCCGATCGGGTTGCGCTTGAGCCAGATGCCGGTCACCCGGCTCGCCTGGGGCGACATCCGCAGGTTGTCCGCGATGCGGCACGCGCCACCGGCGGTGATCCCGTTGCAGCCCAGGTAGAGCGTCTCGACCTCGCGCTGCACCGCCTCCCCCGCCACGTCGGCCGCGCCGTCGCCGAGGCCGTCGGTGCCCAGCAGCAGGTGCTTGACCACGCCGGGCCGCAGCGCCTGTGCGACCAGTGCCGCACCACCCGGCCCGAGGTCCTGCTTGCAGAGGTCGAGCCTGCCGTCGGGAAGCGCGGTGCCGGTCGGGAAGTCCAGCCGCTCCCCCGCCGTCGTCCCGGTGCGCAGCCAGGCCAGCAGCGGTTCCAGCGAGCTCACCACGCCGCCTCCCGGTAGTCCTTGAGGAACACGCCGGCGACCGGTTCCCCGGCCTCACCGCGCACGATCGGGTCGTACACGCGCGCCGCGCCGTCCACGACGTCCAGGGGTGTGCGGAAGCCGACCTCCGCCAGCCGTGCCTTCTTCGGCGCCGGGTTCTCGTCGGTGATCCAGCCGGTGTCGACGGAGCACATGTAGACGCCCTGCTCGGCGAGTTCGGGCCCGCTGGTGCGGGTCAGCATGTTGAGCGCGGCCTTGGCCATGTTCGTGTGCGGATGGCCGGAAGTCTTGTTCCGCACGGCGAACCGTCCCTCCACAGCGGTCACGTTGACGACGTACCGGCGCGGGTGCGGCGAGGCGAGCAGCAACGGCAGCAGCCGGTCGCACAACAACGTCGGCGCGAGCGCGTTGACCAGCTGCGTCTCCAGCACCTCGGCCGCGTCGAGCTCGCCGACCCTGGCCGACCACGAGTTGACCGGCGCGGTGTCCGGCAGCAGCCCGGCCTCGTCGATCTCCGCGAGAGCCAGCGCACCGCTGTTCTGCCCCAACGCCAGCATCGGGCTGAACCCCGGCGCCAGCAGGGCGTTCTGCGGTTGCGCGCCGCTCTCGCCGGCGATCAACGCAGCGTACGACTCCGGCGGCCGGCGCACGGTCTGCGCGGCGTTGTTGACCAGCACGTCGAGCGGCCGGCCGTCCTCGCGCAGCGACTCGGTGAGCCCGAGCACCTGCCGCGGATCACGCAGGTCGATGCCGACGATCGTCAGCCGGTGCAGCCACTCCGCGCTGCCCGGAGCCTCCTCGAACCGCCGCCGGGCATCGCGCGGGAACCTGGTGGTGACCAGCAGCTCGGCGCCGTCCCGCAGCAGCATCAACGCGACCTGGAACCCGATCTTCACCCGCCCGCCGGTGAGCAGCGCCCGCCGTCCGCTCAGATCGGTGCGCGCGGTGCGGCGCTCGGTGTTCTCGCGCGCGCAGGACGGGCAGAGCCGGTGGTAGAACGCGTCTGCGCGCCGGTAAAACTCCTTGCACACGTAGCAACGCCTTGGGCGCGACAGCTCCCGTCCCCGCGCGTCCTCGACCGGCGGCAGCGGCGCGTCCTCACGGCGGTCCAGCGCCCCCGTGGCGGTCGCGGCGTCGACAGCCGCGTCGGCCCGGGAGTGTTCGACGGCGCGCACCTTCTTGCGGCTTTTGCGACCCTCACGGGCGAACGACTCGGCGACCCGTTCCGCCTTGAGCCGCACCGGATCGTCGGCCGGAAGCGCGCGCAACCGCGCGACGGCCTCGTGGAACGTCGCGAGATCGGACTCGGTGATCCTGTCTGTCATGGTGCGG
The DNA here is from genome assembly GCF_026242055.1 of Lentzea sp. NEAU-D7. Taxonomy (GTDB): domain Bacteria; phylum Actinomycetota; class Actinomycetes; order Mycobacteriales; family Pseudonocardiaceae; genus Lentzea. The sequence continues at coordinate 397,854 of NZ_JAPJDL010000001.1, forward strand.
CCCCGGCCGGATTCGAACCGGCGTGATCCGCCCTGACAAGGCGGCGCGTCTGCCTCTGCGCTACGGGACCAAGCCTGCCGGGGCGGCCGGATTCGAACCGGCGTGGTCTGGATGTGGAGTCCAGTGCGACTGCCTCTGCGCTACGACCCCGGCATTGGCGTCATCGTAACCAGCACGCTGTCACCGCCCGCCGGTGCCGTCCGTCGAGACTTGCATCGAATGCACAGGCCCGCGCATTTTCGTCCCACGGTCACGAGCAATGGTCGCGATCACGCCGCGGCTCGAACGGCTCAACGCGACCTCTCGTGCGCGTTGCGGTTGATCAAGTGCTCACCGTCTCGCGGCCGCGTTCCCGAGCAACTCCATCACGATGCATGTCACCGCCCACGACGGAAAAGAGCCTTCCAGTCGGCGTTCCGCGATCACGCCCTCAACGGCGGGCGAGACGATCTGTGCCACGGCCAGCCTGCGGAAGGCGTGAGCGCTCGTCCGCATCGACTTGGCCAGCGCAACGAGCTGGTCCGTGCCCAACGCCGTGGCAACCAGCGCACCCACCTCTTGTGCCGCGTCGGTGCCGTCACCCCAGTCCGGCCAGGCGAGCAGCGCCTGGAGCGCTTCCGCCGCGGTGGTGCACAGCCGGCGTCCGAGCAATGCGGACGTGCTCCAGTCGCGATAGCTCCACAACGTCGAGTCGAGTCGCTCGCCGAGCCCTGCCTTCACCTTTCCGGGGTCGGCCAGCCGAGTGTCCGAGGCCAAGCCCGCCAACGCACGGGGCAGCAACTCGGCGGGCTCCAGGAGTTCGTCGAGATCGGTGAACATCGCGGTGAACCGCCGCTCGATCAGCGTGTGCCACCGCTCACCGGCTGGTGGATGGCTGGCGGACATCGTCAGGTGGCAGTCCCGCTCGTGCAGGTCGAGCACGCAGAACAACAACCGGATGGCAATGATCCGCAGGCGCACCAGCGATTCCTGAGCCTCGCCTGCGGTGAACATGTCGTCGAACACGAGGATCGCGGCGAGCAGATCGGCGGAGATCTCCTCGGCATGGCCCCACTTACGCGGCTCAGTGCTGCCGCCGAGGTGCTCCAGGAGGATGTGCGACGCCTCGTGCGCCAGCAAGAAGACGTCCATCTCGCGGACGAGCGCGCCGGCCAGTGAGAGCTCGGTCGGCTGAAGGATCAGGCTGGGGACGACGCCCGCGCGGCCGCCGGCCGCGATCCTCGCGACCGAGAGGCGCAGTGCTCTCGCCGCGATCTCGGCGTCGAGAGGAGCGTGCGCCGGCGGAACGCCCAGCAGCGTGGTGCGTCTGCTGAGGACGAAAAGGCTCGCGGCGAGCCAGGTCAGGTTCGCCATCCCGTGGTCCACCATGATCAGGTAGGAGCCGTCCGCGAACGCCCTCGTTTCGGCACACACCTCGCCGCCACTTGTTGCGCCGATCTCAAGCTGTTCGGAGATCGCACTCAGCCGTTCCGACACGCCGTCGTCGCCAATTCGACCGCAGAGCGCGGACCACGCTTTGTGCACGTCACCGCTCATGGTCCCGAACTGGAAGAGCGCGGCCGACGCCGCGTCGAACTCGGCACGGAGCTCGGCCTGGGATCCAGCGCCGAAGTGCAGAGTCTCCGCGTGCCCGATGGATCGGGCCACCACGTCCTCGCTCGCTCGCAACGTCAGCCGTTCGAGCCAGCGCCGGGCCTCTGTCATCCGCGGAGTCTACGGCGCTGATGACAGAGGCCCGGCTGCCGCGCTCTACGATGTGCGGATGCTCGATCGCTCGCGCCCCTATGATCTGGCGGTCTCGTTCGCCGGAGCGCAACGCCCGCTGGCGGAGGGGTTCGTGCGGGCCTGCGAGGCGTTGGGGCTGGACGTCTTCTACGACAAGAACGTGACGACGCAGATGTGGGGCCGGAACTTCATCTACGAGTTCCGCCGCGTCTACGGAGGGCAACACGCCAGGTACGTGGTGCCGTTCCTGTCGAAGGAGTACCTCGCCGGTCCCTACCCGATGGACGAGTTCAACGCCGCCGTCGTGCACTCCCTCGAACGCGGTCACGACCCCTACCTCCTGCCGATCACGGTGGGCGGCGTGCGGATCCCCGAGAACCTGCTGAGTTCGTCGATCGCTTACCTTCGTGCCGAGGACCACGCAGTGGAGGAACTTGCGAGGATCACCGCTGAGAGAGTCGCCGCACACGGAACCGCGCCGACGCCGCCGGCATCGTCCGCGGCCAGGCCGATTCGGTTGCCGACCATAGCCGCGGCCGCCTTCAGCGAACACGTAGTCCTCGAATCGGCGCTCGCGCGGATCGGCGAGCTGTTCCAGGAGGCGGCCCCGAAGCTGGTGCCGTTCGGCTACGCGTGCCGCGTGCACGTCACGAACGTCCTCGTTCAGGTTCATCTCGAGGAACGGGGCAGCAACGGGTACGGCCTGAGGGTTCGACTGGCCGACACCGTTCGCGGTGGCAGGTTGGACATGTCCTTCGGCCGGCTCGCGCACTCGCACAACGGGATCAACGCACACGCCACCGCGGTCTGGGACGCGAGAACAGCCGAGAAGATGTTGCGATTCGACGACTACAGCGCGCACGGACAGCAGCAGCTGCTTTCGGCCGAGGACCTCTTCGAGGTGCTGTGGCACAAGATCATCGACTACATCGAGCGCACGCACGACCGCCGCGCCTGAGCGCGGCCGGGACGGCGTGGGAAACGACATGCATGGCTGACGATCTCCTCGACAAGTTCGCCGAGTACACCGATGACGACTTGTTCGGTGTGCTCGGCGTGCACCTGTACGGCTCAGGTCTGGCTGTGTCCCCGTCTGATCTCCACAGCTACGGCCGGCGTGCGGCGACATGGTTCGCCAACAAGGCGCGCTGGCTCTGGAAGGAGGTTGAGGACACCAGCACCTACCGCTCATGGCGAGCCAGCGCGAAGCAAGGGCAGGTTGCGGACCCCGTCACGATCAGCGGAATCCTCGAGGAGGACTGGGACTCCGCATCAGCAGCCGCACTCGCCCTGCTCATGGTCCGGTCGCGGTGCGCCGAGGTCACCGACGCCTACGACATCGCGGTGTCCTTCGCGGAAGAAGAGCGTGAGTACGTCCGACGTACCGTCACGGCAGCACGAGCGTTGGCGCTGAAGGTCTTCTACGAGCCAGACATGACCAACGCGTGGTGGGGCCGCCACTATCTCTTCGAGAAGCGCAAGATCTACGGACAGCTCGCTCTGCACTTCGTTCCGTTCATCTCGGCGGGCTACTTCAGCCGGCCGTCTCCCCGCGACGACTTCGCTCACGCCGTGGTGCGCGCGGTCGAGCGCGGGGATCGCTACATCCTGCCGGTGCTCGTGGGTGAGGTGAGGGTTCCCGAAGAACTGCTGTCACCGCACATCGGTGTTCTGCATGCCGATCTGCACACGCCCGAGGAGGTCGCCGCTCACATGCGACTGGTGGTCGACGCGTCGCGGGAGGAGGAACGCAGGCCCCGTGACATCGGCGCGATCATCGACCGGGCTCGCGGAGAAGTCGACGAGATCTCAAACCCACCGTGAACGTGGCCGGGCAGGGCGGGCCTCGCGGCGCAAGGCACACCATTCGCATCGTTGACCGCAGCACGTCCGGAGGCACGGTCCCTATCGGACGGCGAACGGACCGTCGCCCGCGAACGCGTACCGCGCGAAGCGCTCACCGATCAGTTCGTGCGTGGCCGTGTCGGGGTGCAGGGCGTCGGGCAACGGATGCGTGACGGCGTCCTGCTCGCCGTAGAGGCGCGTGCCGTCCAGGTAGTGCAGGTTCGGGTCGTCCGCACGGCGTTCGGCCAGGGACTCCAGCGCCTCGCGGATGATCCGCAACGTCAGCTGCGGTGCATCCCCGTGCGGGCCGGTGGCGGTGAAGACGACCTTGCCCGCCGCGAGCGCCTCCAGGTCCATGCCGCCCGGTCCCGGCGTGTCCTCGTAGCTGCCGCAGAAGATCGGTGACATCAGCACGAGCGGTGTGCGGGGATGGCCGTCGCGGATCGTGTCCAGGAAGCCGTGCACGGCCGGCACGAACGCCCGCAGCCGCATGACGTCGAAGTTCACGACGTTGATGCCGAACTTGACGCTGATCAGGTCGGCGGGGCGGTCCCGCATCACCCGCGCGACGAACGGGTCGACCAGCGCGCTGCCGCCGAACCCGAGGTTGTGCAGTTCGACGCCGCCCCGGCGCGCGGCGACCGCGGGCCAGATGCGGGCCGGTGTGGCCGCGTTGGACCCGCTGCTGATCGAACTGCCGTGGTGCAACCAGATTCGGCGGCCCTCGCCTGCCGGACGCACCGGCGCGTCCGTGCGCAGGGCGATCAGGTCCACCACCTCGTTGTGCGGCAACCAGATCTCGACGACCTTGTCACCGGGGGCGAGATCGGCGAACCGCGCGGTGAACGCCGGGCCCTCGCGGAACTCCCGCGCTCCGGTCCGCACGTCGAGCTCGGCGTGGTCGCCGCCGTCCAGCTGCTCGCTGGTGACCAACTCGCCGTCGACCACCAGGTCGACGCTGCCCCGCAGCCGCTCGACGCCGCGGTAGGAGACGGAGCTCGGGTGCAGGACCAGCTCGATCACCCGCGCCTCGGTGGCCAGCACCAGGCGCACACCGGAAGGCCTGCTCTCCGCGGTCATCAGCTGCGGGTCGGGGAAGCGCTCGCGCACCCAGGAAGGCAGGCGGTGCGGGCGCACGCCCCGCTCCGTGGCCTCCAGTTCGGCGGCGCCACGCACGAGCTCGTCGGTCAGCGGTGTGGTGATCATGTGCCCACAATGCTCGCACCGGTGCGGGCGGCGCGCTCGACACCCCAGTCGTAGAGGGCCTGCAGGGCGGGTCCCAGGCTCCGGCCCTCGTCGGTCAGCGAGTACTCGACGTGCGGAGGCACCTCGGCCCGCGCGACCAGGCCCGACTCCTGCAGCTCGCGCAGCCGCTGCACGAACATCTTCTCGCTGATGCCGGGGACCTTGCGGCGCAGGTCGCCGTAGTGGTGCGGTCCTTGTTTCAAGTGCGCGAGGATCACCGCGCGCCACTTGCCGCCGATGACGTCGAGGGCCAGCTCGACCGGGCAGTTGTACATCGGCGCTCCTCACCAAAAAGTGCGTACTTGCCGGGCATTTCGCGTGCTGCTGGAGTGGCGTCGTGATCAACGACCAGTCAACACCTTCTCTCTACACGTGGGCCGGGGGCGCGGAGGCGCTGCTCCGGCTGACCGAGGCGTTCTACCGGAAGGTCGCGGACGACGCACTGCTCGCGCCGGTGTTCGCCGGCATGGACCCCGGCCACGCGCGGTACGTCGCGCTGTGGCTGGGCGAGGTGTTCGGCGGGCCGGCCGCGTACACCGAGGAACGCGGCGGCTACGAGTTCATGCTCTCCCAGCACCTCGGCAGGGCCATCACCGAGGAGCAGCGCCGCCGCTGGCTGAACCTGATCATGGACGCGGCGGACGAGGTGGGACTGCCGGGCGATCCGGAGTTCCGCTCCGCGTTCGTGTCCTACCTGGAGTGGGGCACGCGGCTCGCCGTGCAGAACTCCGCGGCGGACGCCACGCCGTTCCACGGGGCGCCGGTGCCGAAGTGGGGCTGGGGCGAGGCGCCGCCGTACATCGCTCCCTGATCCTCCCGTGGCGAGCACCACACCGCGCTGACGGCACCTTCGTGAGACAGTTTGTTCAGAACGTGACACTTCGTTCAGAACAGGAGGTCGAGCGTGCCGGACACCACTGCGGACGCCGTGTTCGCCGCACTGGCACCCGTGCTCGACGGCATCGCGGCGACCTTCGGCCGCAGCTGCGAGGTCGTGCTGCACGACTACCGCGACCCGGAACGGTCCGTCGTCGCGGTCGCCGGGTCCGTCACCGGCCGCGTGCCGGGGGACGCGATGAGCGAGATCGGCCTGCGGGTGCTCGGCGCCGGGGCCGACGCCCGCAACGAGGTCGGGTACCTCACCCGCGCACAGGACGGGCGGGTGCTCAAGTGCACGACGCTGCCGTTGCGCGACGTCGACGGGACGCTCATCGGCGCGTTGTGCATCAACATCGACATGTCGGCCATCAACCGCGCCACCGGCGTGCTGTCCGACCTGCTCGGGCTGTCGTCGGTCGAGGAGACCAGCGCGACGACCAACTTCTCCGGCGACCTGGACCAGGTGGTCGAGTCGCTGATCGAGCGGGCGGAACGTGCGCACGCGGTGCCTGTGGCGGCGCTGGGGCGCGAGGAGCGGCTGGCGCTCGTCCGGTCGCTGAACGAGGCCGGTGTGTTCAGCCTGCGCGGCGCACCCGCCCGCATCGCGAAGCGGCTCGGCATCTCCCGCACCGGCCTCTACAACGACCTGGCCGAACTCAAGAAGGACAAGCCGTGACGACGTTCATCAGCGAGGCGGAGTCGGCGGCACTCGTCGACGACGAACTGGCGTTGGAGGCGGCGCGGGAGGCGTTCCTCGCCACCCTGACGGGATCGACGTTCCCGGTCGTGATCGGGCATTCCTCCACGCCGAACACCAGGTTCACCCTCAAGTCCGGATCCGCGGGCGAGCTCGCGGGCGTGAAGATCGGCAGCTTCTGGCCGGACAACACCGACCTGCCCCGCCACAGCTCGACGATCGTGCTGCTCGACCCGGCCACCGGGCGGCTCAGCGCCGTGGTCGAGGCGGCGGCCGCCAACGCCTACCGCACGGCCGCCGCCGACGCGCTCGCCGTGGACGCGCTGGCCCGTGCCGACTCCCGGACGCTGACCGTCATCGGCACCGGGCATCAGGCGCTGCACGAGGTGCGGGCCGTCAGCCGGGTGCGCCCGATCGAGCGGGTGCTCGTCGTCGGCCGCCGCGCCGAGGTGGCGCTGCAGTTCGCCGCGGCCGTGACCGCGCGGACCGGCCTGCCGGCCGAGCCCGCCGGCGTCGAAGCCGGAGTCGCCGCGGCCGACGTGCTCGTCACCGCCACCACGGCCCGGCAGGCGTTGTTCGACGCGAGCTGGGTCTCGCCGGGCACGCACGTCTCCGCCATGGGTGCCGACGGTCCGGGCAAGCAGGAGCTGCCCGTCGCGCTGTACGGCCGCGCGTCGCTGTTCTGCGACCTGCCTGACCAGTCGCGCGCGATCGGCGAGTTCCAGCACGCCGAGTCCGCCGCGCCTGTCGCGCTCGGGGCGGTGCTCGCCGGTGCCGCCCCCGGCCGGACGGCACCCGAGGAGATCACGGTGTTCGACAGCTCCGGCTTCGCCCTGCAGGACCTCACCCTGGCCGCCGCCCTGCTGCGCCGCCTCTCGTCAGGAGCATCCGAATGACCACAGTGGACACCCCGTTCGCCGTGCTGGACACCGACCGGCTGGACCGCAACGCCGCACGCCTGCGCGACCGCCTGGCGACGCTCGGCGTCCCGCTCCGCCTGCACGTCAAGACGTCCAAGTCCGTCGACGTCGCCCGGCGCGTGCACGACGGCGGGCCGATCACCGTGTCGACGCTCGCCGAGGCCGAGCACTTCGCCGACGCGGGCTACCGGGACGTCCTGTACGCCGTCGGCATCGACCCGCACAAGCTGCCGCGCGTCGCCGCACTGCTCCGCCGCGGCGTACGACTGACCGTCCTGCTCGACTCCCCCACCCAGGCCGAGGCCGTGACCTCGTTCGCACGCAAGGAGGACCTCCGCATCCCGGCGTTGATCGAGATCGACTGCGACGGCCACCGCGGCGGCGTCGCGGTCACCGACCCCGCCCTGCCCGAGATCGGCCGGGTGCTCGGCGACCACCTCGCCGGTGTGCTCACCCACGCGGGCGAGTCCTACTTCGCCTACACACCAGAGGCTCTGCACAAGGCCGCGCAGAACGAACGCGACACCGCCGTCGCCGCGGCCGACGTGCTGCGCGCCGCCGGCCTCCCGTGCGAGATCGTCAGCGTCGGCTCCACCCCCACCGCCCACGCCGCGACGGACCTGACCGGCGTCACCGAGGTCCGTGCGGGCAACTACGTCTTCTTCGACCTCGTCATGGCGGGCATCGGCGTCTGCACCACCGACGACCTCGCCCTCACCGTGGCCGTGACGGTGATCGGTCACCAGCGCGACAGGAACTGGGTGATCACCGACGGCGGCTGGATGGCGACCTCGCGGGACCGCGGCACGCAGGCGCAGGCGGTCGACCAGGGGTACGGCCTGGTCGCCGACGCCGGCGGCACGCTCATCCCCGATCTGGTCATGACCGGGGCGAGCCAGGAACACGGCGTGCTGAGCACGCGGGACGGCGCGCCGGTGCCCGACCTGCCGATCGGCACGCGCCTGCGGATCCTGCCCAACCACGCCTGCGCGACGGCCGCGCAGCACGACCGTTACCACCTCGTCAGCGGAGAGGTCTGGCCGCGGCATCGAGGCTGGTGACGGCTAGAGCGCAGCCAGCCAGGGGTGGCCTGGGTGCACCTGGGCCAGCCAGTCCCGCAGCGAACGACGGCGCCGCGGGCCGAGCAGGGGCAGCACGCCGTCGAAGTCCTGCTGGTCCTTCGGCCGCACCTCCTTGGCCTTGAAGAGAAGCACCAGTTCCGGGACCAGGTAAGGAATCCGGTCCGCCGTGTGCTCGATGATCTCGTCGTACGGCGACCGGATGCTTTCGTCGCGACGGCAGATCCACGTGCCGCCGTCGTGCGGCTCGCGGAAGACGTCGCACAGCCAGTCGCCGGTCGCCGGGTCCCGCAACCAGGTCTGGTGCGTCGTCGCCAGCACGTCGGCTCCCGCGTCGAACCAGACGCGGCCCGCCGACGCGACGTCGAAGGCGTGGTCGGGGAAGCGGTCGCGCACCTCCGCGAAACCCGCGGCGGGCACCGCGATCTCCAGGTCGCCGTGCGGACGGGTCTGCTCTCCTCGGAACAGGTCCAGCGCCCAGCCCGCCGCCACGTACCAGGGCGTGCCGACCCCGGCGAGCAGGCGCGCGATCTCCTCGGGACGCCACGCGTTCTCCCAGCGGGCTTCCAGTTCCCGGTCGTCGAGCACCACCCCGAACTCCGCCATGCCGCACAGTGTGCGGCCGTGCTCAGGAAGAGCGCACGTACTGCACCGGCCCCGCGCTCGTCCGAAGGGTCAGGATCGCGTCGGCGATGGAGAACGTCGCGGTCGTCGCCGCACCGCCGGTCGGCTGCAACGTGAGTTCGTCACCCTGCACCTTGAAAGTGCCGCTGGTCGTGTTCCCGCCGTCGCGCTGACGCTGGTAGGTGCCGTTCTCGGCGAAGACCAGCGTCTCGAAGATGTCGTCCATGCCCATCCACGAACCGGCCAGCGCGAGGGTCCCGCCCGAACCGGCGTCGGCCTTGAGGTAGGTCTGTCCGGCCAGGGTGAGGGTGCCGCCGCTGATCGACCAGTCCTCGGTGCTGGACTTCCCGTCGCTGCCCGAGAAGGTGATCCGCGCTCCTCGCATGGTCGCCTTGCCGCTCCAGTCGAACGTGCCGCTGTACTGGCGGAAGCCGCCGTCGGCGGTCAGCACGAGCACCAGCACGCCGGACTTGCTCGTGCTCGCGTTCCACTCACCCACGAGCGCGGCCGGGAGCGCCGTGGCCTGTCGCGGTGGCTCGGAGACCGGCGAGGACGGTGCGGGTGACTCGGTCGGCGCGGACATGGTGACGACAGTGGTGGTGGTCGACTGCGGTGGCGCAGCCGTCGAACCGCACCCCGCGAGGAACAGTCCCAGCATTACCAAAAACAGCGGATGAATTCTCGCTGTGGCGATCATTTCGCCTCCTCCCTGCCCTCCTTCGCGTTCGCCGCCGCCATTGTTAGCACCTTTCCGGGCCATCAGAAGAAATGTTTACGCGACCAGGCGAATTCCAGGATGTCCGGAATCGGGTCTCTGGCACGATGGCCGCCATGACCCGCACCGCCCGGCGCATGTTCGAGCTCCTGGAGCCGATCTGCCTCGTCACCTTCTTCGCCACCGAGTGCGACGAAGAGCTGGCCGCCCTCGGCCACCGCGGCTACTGGGACGGGTACTTCGCCAGCCGCGCCGCACCTTTGGGGCGCGTGCCGGCGGAGGTCGTGCACGCCGCGTTCTACAGCTTCGCCGAGGGCGAGGCCGCGCGGCACATCCCGCGCGCCTGGGAGAAGATCCCGCCCGAGGCGTCCCTGGCGGCGCGGGAACGGGGCAGCGCGGCCTCCCTGCGGCGGATCCTCGGCGACGAGATGGCCGGCTCGCCCGGTCTGCTGCGCGCCGCCGACCTCACCACCAAGGCCGCGACGAGCGCGCCCACCGAAGGCCGGGTGATGTACGCGGGCATGCGCACTCTCGAAGTGCCGGGCGACCCGGTGGCCCGGCTTTGGCACTCCGCGACCATGCTCCGCGAACACCGCGGCGACGGACACGTCGCCGCGCTCGTCGGCGCGCGGATCGGCGGCACCGAGGCACATGTGCTCTCCGCGATAGCCATGGGCATCCACCCGCCGGAGTCGTTCGGGCGCATCCACCACCTGCCGCAGGAGCGGCTGGCCGCGGTCATGAACGGCCTGCGCGAGCGCGGGATCGTCGACGTGGACGGCCGGTTCACCGACGCCGGTCGCGCGCTCCGGCAGAGCGTCGAGGACCTCACCGACGACCTCGCCGCCGCGCCCTACGAGGCCCTCTCCCCCGCCGAGCTCGACGAGCTGATCGCCGTGCTCGAACCGATCACCGCGAAGCTGGCGGCCGCCGGGTCGAAGTGATCAGACGGGCACGCAACAGGTTGGGGTCCTTCCCGGTGAGGTAGGCGGCGCTCGGCACGTAGACGTCGTGACCGCGCACCACGACCGTGGTCGGGCCCTGCAGTCCGTCGGCCACGGTCAGGACCACGGTGTGGCTGCCGTCTGGCCTGACCAGCGCGACCTGGTTGACGGTGTCCAGCGCGGCGATGATCTCGGTGCCGCGGCCGGTGAACGCGAAGTCGTCGATGCCGGTCAGGCCGGTGGCGACCACCTCAGCACCACCCGCGGAGCCGTTGGCGCGCAACGGGATGCGCACGATCGTCCCGCGGTCGAGGTTGGTCACCCACACCGCGCCGTCCCGCAGCCGCAGACCGTTCGCGCCGAGGAACCCGGCGGGAGCGAGCACCTCGTCGGACGACCAGACCGCGGCGGTGCCGCCGGACGCGGGCACCCGCCAGACCGCGCCGGTGGAGTCGGCGACGTAGAGGGTGCGCTGGTGCAGCGCGATGCCGTTCGGCAGGCTCGTGGCCGGCAACGCGGCGATGCGCCGTGGCGTGCCGCCAGGTCGCAGCGACCACACGCCGGTGAGGTCGGCGGTACCGGTGGCGTACAGGAAGTACAGGGTGCCGTCGGCGGCCCGGTCGATGCCGACCGTCAACGGGAATCCCAGCGCGGGCGTGTTCACCCCGCCGTCCGCGGGCGCGGGCAGCGTGGCCAGGATCCTGATCCTGCCGCCGGGCGTGATCTCGGCGATCTGCCGGGCCTTGGCGAACGTCACGTACGCCGTGCCGTCCGGGGCGAACACCATGCTCTCCGGTGTCTGCCCCTGGGCGAGGTCGAAGTGCTGGACGACGCGCGCCGCGCACAGCGGATACGTCGCGGCCGAGGCGGGGACTGCGAGCGGGACGAGGGAACTCGCGGCCAGAACGGCGGCGGCGAGTGCCTTCCGGGCGGTTTTCGCGGACATGCTTTCCTCACTGTTTTCGGGCAGGCGGCAGCGCCGCACCCTTCCGATGTGACTGCTTGTGGTGTCAGGCCGTGGCTTGGGCGAGCAGCGCCAGCGCTGTGTGCGAGGACGAGCCCGGTCGCGTGGTGGCCACGACGACGCTCGGGCCGAGGCCGTTGCTCAGGGTCTGCTGGGTCGCGGTCAGCGGACCGACCAGCGGGTGCCGCATCTCGTAAACGGCTGTGGCACAGGCTTTGACGCGGTGGTCTGCCCACATCGACGCGAAGTCCGTGCTCTTCGCGCTCAGCTGCCCGACCAGTTCGTGCAGCGCGGCGTCGTCCGGATGCCGGCCCACCACCAGGCGCAGGTTCCCCACGACCGCCCTGGCCTTGCTCTGCCAGTCCGCGTAGAGCTCGCGGGTGTGCGGGTCGAGGAACACCAGCCGTGCCATGTTCGGACGCACCGGCTCGTCCACCGCGCCGAAGTCCAGGTGCCCGGCGAACAACGCGTGGCCCAGCCGGTTCCAGGCCAGCACGTCGCTGCGCAGGCCGAGCACGACGGCGGGGACGTCCGCCAGTGCGGCGAGCAGCTGGCCGGTCGCCTCGTCGACGCGTTCGGGAGCGGGCCTGCGCGGGCGCGCCCGCTTCACCGGCCTGGCCAGGACGTGCAGGTGCTGCCGTTCGGACTCGTCCAGCCGCAACGCGGTCGCGAGCGCGTCCAGGACACCGGGCGAGGCGCTGGTGGAGTGTCCCTGTTCGAGCCTCGTGTAGTACGAGCTGCTCACCCCGGCCAGCCGGGCCAGTTCGTCGCGGCGCAGACCGGGCACTCGGCGCCGCTCGTCGTACGTCCGCACGCCGACGTCCTCGGGACGAAGCTGCGAACGCCGTGTCTTGAGGAACTCCCCGAGCCGTGCGGTGTCGTTCATGGATTCGAGTATGTGCCCGGTCCGCGCGCTTCACGTGTCCCAGCCGGGGATACGCAGAGCCGGGAGTGGTCCGCCCGCGGCCCGGCCGGTCAGATGGGTGCCATGAACGACATCGATCTGACCGACCTCACCTTCACCCGCCGTGCGTGGGTCGACGCCGCGCCCGCCGACGTCTACCGGCTCGTCAGCGACGTGTCCGGGATCGGCCGCTGGAGTCCCAACGCGAGCGACGTCGCCTACGACGACGGCGCCGGCCCCGAGGTCGGCGCGTGGTTCAGCGGCCACAACCGCAGGGACGGCAAGGAGTGGACCACCCGCTCACAGGTCGTGAAAGCCGAACCCGGCAGCGTTTTCGCCTTCGTGGTCGGCGGCGCCGAGGACGGCATCGTCGAGTGGAGCTGGACGCTGCGGGCCCAGGGGCGGGGCACCGTCGCGGAGCAGTCGTGGCGGCTGCTCCGCACGGACCCCGTCCTCGGCAGCACCCGAGCCGACCTGGTCGCGTTGCGGGACTACATGGCGGCCAGTGCCGAGACCACGCTCATCGCGCTCGCCGAATGGGTCACCGGTCGGGGTTCGAGGTCCGTCACTCCCGAGCGGCCCGCGACGTCGAACGGCACCGAGACCTGATCAGGCGTGATCAGCCAGCGCCCGCCCTGCGGAATTTCGTCCACTGTGGACCATCCTTGCGCGGGATCGTGGACGCGAAATCCCGCGCCAAGCGCTTGCGGGCTCTGCTACGGTGTCCCCGATGATCACCAACTCGAGCAGATCGGGGGTCCCGTTCACCAAAGGTGAGTGCTGATGCACCACTCGACCGTGAATGGACACTCCCGCCTCACCTTCTGGTCGCACGTGCGCGAGTTCGCCGTGCCGGCGTCGATGATCGAGTCCGCGACCGCCCGCCGTCTGGCCGGTGACTGGTCCGGAGCCTGCGCCGCGGCGCGGGTCGATGTCGATTTCACCCTGCCCGCCCTGAGTCGCTCGCGCGGGAAGAGGTTCGCGGACCTGGTTCGCACCGATCTGCGTCATCTCGCCCCCGACCTGCTTCGGTGGCACTTCCCGCGGATCAGGCCGGACGGCGTGCTGCGCCCCGGTCTCACCCTCTCCCTCGCCCGGTACCGGCCACCGGACGGTGGCGCCGAGGTGCATCTCGTCGCGCGCACACCGCCTTCCTGGGCCAGTGCGGGGCAACGGATCAGCCTCGCGCTGTGGGAGCGGTCCGGGGCCCTGAGCAGGGCCGGCGGCCATCCGCATCCCCGGCCGGATCGGCGCTTCCGGCTCGATCTGCACCGCCACCTGTGGGACACCCGCAGGACTTCCGAGCTGCCGGAACGGTGCGGGGCCGCGCAGTGGCCCACCGGCGACGGTCCTGAGCGAGCGGACAACCGCGCCACGCATCGCTGGGCGGCCGAAGCCGCGCTGGTGCTGTGCGCCGAGGGGTGGCCGGGCAGCTCCGTCGTGGTGCGGCTCGGTTCCCGGCGGCAGGTCGTGCTCGACCTGGACGCGCCGGGGCTCACCGCGACCGCCCCGCGCGGCGGCACGCTGCCGGTTCTGCCGGACGCGGCCACGTGGGTACCGCCCGACCTGGAGCTGTGGCACGCCGGCGCGATCGACGCCGACCGGCTGCACCCCCTCGTCAGGTCCGCGCTGCTACCGGAACATCCGCCGGCGGACGCGCCGCGAAGTCCTGACAGCACAGCGAGTTCACGCCTCGTCGACTGTCGTGGCGCCGTGCACCGGATCGGCGTGGTGGACGGGGTGCTCGCCCCGCTCGACCACACCCCGGACGAGATCCGCCGGGAGGAGCTGCTGGCCGCGCTGGGCGGCCGGAGCCTGCCCTGCCTGCACGCGATCGACACGGCGCACCGGCACCCGGAAGATCTCCTGGACATCCGCGCACGGCTGGACCACGGCGACGTCGCCGGTGCCCTCGCCGTCGTCGAAGGCCTGCTCGGACCGGACGCGCTGCTGCTCAGCGGCGCGTTGCGCGACGAGTTGGAGGCGGCGGCGCGGCGCAAGGTCCTGCACGGGCTGTACCGGGCGGAACTCCACGACGTCCGGCCGCTTCCGTCCTCCAGGGACTCCCTCCGCGCTCGTCGGCGGCGCGCGGCTCTCCTCCACTCCTGAGCTCCCCTTCTCCTCGCCCGGCCGGCGCACGGCCTCAGACTTGAACCAAGGTGATCGACACATGCCCTCCACCACGACTGTCCACAATGGATCGACGGACGCCCGGCCCCTGGACGTGGCCGCGGATCTGCTCGCCCTGCTCGGTGACACCTCCACCGAGCACCGGGCCGACCCGCAGCTGGAAGCCCTGACGCTGGCCGTGTCCGCCGACCTGCCGGTGCTGCTGTGGGGTGAGCCGGGGATCGGCAAGACCGCCGCCCTCACCCAGCTCGCCGACTCCCTCGGCCTGCCGCTGACGACGGTGATCGCCAGCGTGCACGAACCCTCCGACTTCTCCGGCCTGCCGGTGGTCGGCGACGACCCGGCGACGCAGGGCGTGCCGATGGCGCCGCCCGACTGGGCGGTCCGGCTGGTCAGGGCCGGGCGCGGACTGCTGTTCCTCGACGAGCTGTCCACCGCGCCGCCCGCCGTCCAGGCCGCGTTGCTGCGGGTCGTGCTGGAACGCCGGGTCGGCGCCCTGCGCCTGCCGCCGGGCGTCCGGATCGTCGCGGCCGCCAACCCCCGTTCCTCGGCCGCCGACGGCTGGGAGCTGAGCCCGCCGCTGGCCAACCGGTTCGTCCATCTCAAGTGGACGTTCGACCACGAGGTCGTGGTGCGCGGACTGGGCGGGACCTGGCCCACCTCCGCACTGCCGCGGCTGGCACCGGACCTGGTGCCCGACGCGGTGGCGTTCGCGCGCCGGGCGGTGTGCGCTCTCCTGGCCGCGCGGCCGAACCTCGTGCACCAGATGCCCAAGAACGAGACGCTCCGCGGCGGCGCCTGGCCCTCACCGCGCAGCTGGGAGATGGCGCTGCGCCTGATCGCCTTCGCGACGGCGGCCGGCACCTCGCGGGAGGTGCTGTCCATGCTGGTGCGGGGCACCGTGGGAGACGGTCCCGGGCTCGAGCTGCTGGCGAGCCTCGACCGGATGGACCTGCCGGACCCCGAGGACCTGCTCGCCGATCCGGCGAACGCCGTGCTGCCCGAACGCGGCGACCTGCGGCAGGTGGTGCTCGACGGAGTCGTCGCGGCGGTGCGCAACCGGCCGGACGAGGCCCGCTGGAACGCCGCGTGGGCACTGCTGACCCTCGCCGTCGAGACCGGCGCGCCGGACCTGGTCGTCGTCCCGGCGACCACGCTCGCCACGCTGCGGCAGGACGACTGGCAGGTTCCCGCGGCGATCGAGCAGCTGGCCGGAGCGGTGTCGCTGGCGCAGCGGGCGGACCGGGCCGGGGCGCGCGCCAGGACCGTTGCGGTGGCCCGCCGATGACGTCCCTGGACGAGGAGAAGCTGTTCGCCGCCCGCCTGTACGCGGTGCGGTGCCGGCCGTACCTGGCGACGGCGTTGTTCGCGCTGAAGGTCGTGGAGTCGCGCCAGGTGCCGACGATGGCCGTGGACCGGCACTGGCGCTGCTACGTCTCGCCGGCGTTCGTCGACGCCAGACCCGTGGAGGAGCTCGCCGGGATCTGGGTGCACGAGGTGTCCCACCTGATCCGCGACCACCACGGGCGCGGCGACCGGTTCGCGGCGCGCCACGAGCTGACCGGGCCCGGCGAACGGCTGCGGATGAACATCGCGGCGGACTGCGAGATCAACGACGACGTCTTCGGCGACGGCCTGGTGTGCCCGGACGACGCCGTGCTGCCGACGGCGCTCCGGTTGTCGCCGGGCGAGCTGATGGAGGACTACCTGCGGCAGTTCCGGCTCGGCCCGTACACCGCCGCGTTCGCCTGGCTCGACTGCGGCAGCGGCGCGGACGGTCTGGAACGGGAGTGGGACCTCGGTTCGGGCGGTGCGCACGGGCTCACCGCGCACGAGCAGGACGCCGTCCGGTTCCGCGTGGCGCAGAGCATCACGGGCCACCCCGGTTCCCTCCCGCGGGGGTGGCGACGGTGGGCGGAGGAGGTGTTCCACCCGCCGCAGCCGTGGCGCGAACTGCTGGGATCGGCGGTGCGTTCCGCGGTCTCCGGCCCCGGCGTGGGCGAGGACTACACGTACGGCAGACCCGCCCGCAGGTCGGCCGGCGTGCCGGGGGTGGTCCTGCCGAGCCTGCGCCGCAGACCGCCCAAGGTCGTCGTCATCGTCGACACGTCCGGGTCCGTGAGCGACGCCGAGCTGGGCAGCGCGCTCGTCGAGATCGCCGCGATCGTCCGCGCGGTGGGCGGGCATCGTGATCTCGTCTCGGTGCTGTCCTGCGACGCCGCCGCCCACATCACCGGTCCGCTGTGCCAGGCGGAGGGAATCCCGCTGGTGGGCGGCGGTGGCACGGATCTGCGCCAGGGCTTCACCAAAGCCCTGCGCACCCGCCCGGACGTCGTCGTGGCCCTGACCGACGGCCAGACCCCGTGGCCCGGCGCGGCACCGCCCTGCCGGACGGTGGTGGGCCTGTTCCCGCGACCGAGTTCGTCCGGCGAGGACGACGAGGACGATCCCGACTACGTCCCGGACCTCCCGCCCTCCTGGGCGCGGGTCGTCACCATCGGCTGACGATTCATATTCCAGGTGTGCTGTCCGCATTGATTTCTTCTATGCCGTCAGCATCAGGGTGAACGTATAGTCGCCGCCATGGCAGCAGCGGCGCCGAAAACATTCCCAGCCGCACTTCTCGTGATTTTCGCGGCCTTTCCCCAGGCAGGGTGCGCAGGACCTGTCGCACCGCCGCCTCCGCCGCCGCCCTCCGCGAACTCCGTTGCACCGCAGCCGGTCGCGGGCCCGGAGTGCGCCGCTCCTCCGCCCGCCGGCGATCCGAGCCCTGCACGGATCGTCGGCGAGTGGGTCTGCACGGCATCGACCACCGAGAAACGCTTTCGGTTCTCGTCCGACGGCAGGTACAAATCCCGCGAGGCACTGGAGTACAACGTTCCATCGGGCCGATTCGTGTTCCACCGCGACCAGGAGGGCACCTACACCGCGGCCGCCGACCGGCTCGAACTGAGACCGGACCGGTCCACCAGGACCCGCAAGATGCCGGAGGACGCGGCGGGCGACTACGTGGAGGTTCCCGAACCGCTGGAGCGCCGGACCTTCACCTTCCGGGCCGATCTGGACTCGTTGCACCTGCACGAGTCCGGCGGCCACGCCCTCGTGCTGCTGCGGGACTCGTGAGGGCACGGGTCGTCCAGGTCGTCGCGATCCTGGCCGGCGCGGCGTTCACGTTCCTCGCCGGGTGGAAGTACAGCGACGCGTCCAGCGCGTGGCAGGAGGCGATCAGGGTCGAGGTGGACCGGGCCGGTGTCCGTCAGGACGAGGTCAGGCGGGTCTACGCGAACGAGGGCCCGTTCGCCTTCCGCGTCGCCGCGCTGCAGATCCGCGCCGAGGCGCTGGCACCGCTGGAGGGCGTGAACCCGTCCGCCGCCGCGGAGCGGACGATCGCCGAGAACGCCGCCTTCTCCTTGCGGCAGGCCTCCGGCCCCACGACGCTGCTCGGCCAGCGGCGCTACGACCTGCCCGGTGGCGGCTCGGACCTCGTCCACCGGCTCGCCGACGTCGCCGCGCAGCGCGCGAAGCCCTTGCCCGACCCCGAGGTCTCCGACCGGAGGGGCGATGACTTCGCCCGGTTCGCGCGGTGGATCTCCGTGATCACGGTGCTCGTGACCGGCTTGGCCGTGGCCGGCGCCTCCCTGCGCGGATCCGCCCGGAGCCAGGAGGTCGAGCTCTTCGCTCAGCCGGGCGCGGCGGACGAGCCGGAGCGGCGGTTCGCGTACCTGGCGCTCGCCGTCTGGGCCGCGGGCATCCTCTTCCCGCTGGTGCAGCTCACCTTCAGCTCGCAGGAGCAGCGGCTCCAGGCCGAGGCGGCCAGGTATGCCGTTCAGGCCAGGAGTGCCGAGAGCATCAGCACGACCCGCACGGAGTTCGTGAACACCGCCCGCCAGATCGCCCGGGAAGGCGACGTGGCCGCGACCGGCAGAGAGATCGACGCCGCCTACGCGGACGCACGAACCGCGGCCGCAGCCCGCGAACTGGCACGCGCGGAGGAGGGCGCCGCCGCCCGGAGTGACGGGGTGGCCGTCGCGATGGCACGGGCACCCGCACCGGCGGACGGGATCGAGGCCGGCCTGGCCGCAGCGCTCGTCTCCGGGCAACGGGACTGGGACTCCCTGGCACAGCAGTCGGCGCGGGCGACGAAGGACGCGGACGTGGCCGGGATCGTGTCGAACACCATGCTCGGCGTCATCGGTCTCGTGGTGCTGGCGGAGGCCCGCGTGGAGGTGACCGCCGCGGGACGCAGGCGCGCTCAGACCGAACGACCCGACCAGCGAACCGCACGTCCCCGCAGCGATCGCACGATCGGCCTGGTCTGCCTCGCGCTGGTGCTCGCGGTGGTGCTGCGGCTGGTCAGCCGCCGAAGCGCCGGCCGGGAGTAGTCCGCAGCGCCAGGTGCGGGACGCCGCGGCCGTGGGCAGAATGCGGTGATGCGGATCAAATTCCAGGTCGTCGCCTTCGACGCCGCCGACATCGCCGAGGAGAGCCGTTTCTGGGCGGGTGTGCTCGGCGGGGAGGTGCAGGAGGACGACGACTGGCACATGGTGGTCGTCGACGGCGTGCCGCGGGTCGGTGTGCAGCTCGCACCCGACCACGCACCGCCGCAGTGGCCGGACGGCCCGACCAAGCAGCAGGTCCACCTCGACCTGTGGGTCGAGGACTTCGCCGAGGCGCACGAACAGGTCATGGCCCTGGGCGCCAGGGTGCTGAAGCCGGCGATCGGGAACACCACCGGGGACGACTTCCAGGTGTACGCCGATCCCGCCGGTCACCCCTTCTGCCTGTGCTGGCTGGTGGCCGAGCAGCGCAAGTGACCTGGTGGCCGCAAGTCGTTGCGGCAGAAGGAGCAACTTCCCGCAGCTGACATCCCCGGCGCTTCCCGGCGCGTCTCCACACATGAGAGGCCGCGACGAGCGGCCTGTGGACACTGGGGTTCTCACTTGCGTGCTTTGATCATCGGTGCCGCGGTCGTGCTGACCGCGGCACTGGCGCCCGGTGCCGCCCACGCGGCACCTCCGTCCAACGACGACTTCGCCGGCGCCACCGTTGTCACCTCACTCCCGTTCTCGTCCACTGTGGACACACGGGAGGGCACCGCCGCGGCGGACGACCCTTCCACCTGCTGGTGGAGCACCAGCAGCGTCTGGTTCCGCTACACGGCACCATCCGACGGTTTCGTCCGGATGACGACGGACCGGCCGGACGACCAGAAGCCGGCCGTCTCCGCCTACACGGGTGAGCGCGGCGCGCTGACCTGGACGCCGGGGGCCTGCCAGTTCCCGCACGGCGGCGGCTCGAACACGTTCGCGGTGACCGCCGGCACCACCTACCACTTCCTGGCCCAGGACACGAGGTTCGCCGGGCCTGTGACGTTCGGGCTCGAGCTCGTGCCTCGGGCGGCCCACGACGACCTCGCGTCCGCCGCCGACATCCGGCTGGACACCGGCGTCACCGGTGACACCGGGCCGGCCACGATCGAGGCCGGCGAGACCAGGCCGAGTTGCGACCTGCATTCCAGCCGTTCGCTGTGGTTCCGCTACACGGCCGATCGCGCGCTCTTCGTTTCGGCGCAGGTCAGCGACAGCCGGAGCCACGCGGGTGTCGCCGTGTTCCGCGGCAGCGCTCTGGCCGAGGTCGACTGCCGGCCGAGCGCGCACAACCCGGCGATCTTCGCCGCGACGCCCGGTGAGACGTACTACGTCCGGGTCGCCGACGACGTGTACGGCGCGGGGCCACTGACGTTGCGGCTGGCCGAGGCGCCGCAGATCAAGCCCACCGCCTGGTGGGTGTCACCGCGGCAGCCCGGTGTCTTCGACGACGTCCGGTTCAGCATCGATCCGGGTGATCCCGCGGGACGCTGGCTCGCGGGCGGCGAGGTGCGGTTCGGGGACGGCGCGTCCGCCGCGATCCCGGCGGTGCCCGGCACGGCGGAGGTCTCGCACCGGTACGCCGCCGACGGCGAGTACGAGGTCACGATCACCGGTCACACGGCGGACGGCCGTTCCGGCTCTTCCACGCAGACGCTGAAGGTCGAGACGCACGACGTGACCGTGTCGAACGTCGTCGCGCCCGCGACCGCGACGGCCGGTGAGACCGGACGGGTCGAGGTGTCGGTGACCAGCACCCGCTACGCCGAGGGCATCGTCGTCGATCTGCTCCGCCGCAGGCCGGACGGCTACCACGACGTCGTCGGCACGGTGCGCGGGCAGGTGGCGAAGGACGGCACGGTGGTGTTGCCGTTCTCGTACACCTACTCCGCGCAGGACGCGGCGCTCGGCAAGGTGACGTTGAAGGCGCGGGTCCGCCTCGACGGCCGTGACGACAACAACCCGGGCGACAACGAGCGCCAGGCCGAAACGACCGTCGTGGCGGCGAGGTAGGTCCGCCGGGCCGGGCGGCGTCCTCTGAGGACGTTGCCCGGCCCGGTCGGCCGGTCAGAAGCCGCAGCCCTCCGGCGACCAGTCCCGGGAGCTCCCGCCGGTCCCGTCGGCCCGGACGACCCGCACCTCGACGCACAGCGTGCCCGACGCGGTCAGCTCGACCGACGGCTCGCTGACGGTGCCCGTCTTGAGCTCGTCGTTGGTGCGCCACACGAACTCGTCCCCGGGCTGCGGTGACGGGTAGGTCCACGAGAAGCGGAGCGTCTGCGGGTTCACGCGGGTCGCCGTGACCACGACCTGGCCCGCCGAACCGCCCTCGGCCGCGCTCTCGGGCTGCGCTCCGGCTGGCAGTTGCAGGGAACCCTTGTCCTGCAGGAGAAGAGCGCTGGTGATGCCGACCAAGGCGACGGCCCCGGCCACTCCGGCGTACAGCGGCCAGCGGGTCTTCCGGCGCGCGGGCGGTTCGGCGGGGACCACGACCGCCTCCAGCGCGGCGGTCGGAGCCGACTCGTCGTGGATCTGCCGCAGCCGCTCGGCGAACTCGCCCGCCGACGCCGGTCGTGCGGCGGGATCGGCGGACATCGCCTGGCGCAGCAGCACTTCCAGCGATGCCGGCGCCCTGCCCGACGGCGGTGCGGCGCTGAGCAGGATGCGCTGCGCGATCGCCACCCGGGAGTTGTCGCCGCGCGGCACCACGAACGGCGAGTGGCCCGCGAGCAGGTGCCAGAGCGTCGCGCCGAGAGAGAAGACGTCCGAACGGATGCTGTGCGCACCGCTGCTGAGCACCTCGGGCGCCGTCCACAGCAGGTGGTCTCCGCCGGTGGTGCCGAAGTCGGTCAGGTACACCTGCCCGTGCTCGTCGCGCAGCACGTTGGCGGGCTTCACGTCGCGGTGCAGGACACCCGCCTGGTGCGCGGCGTGCAGGGCGTCCGCGACGCTGACACCGATCTCCAGGACCCGTGCGAACGGCAGCGGTGCCGCGGCGGCGAGATCACCGTCCGGGAAGTACCTCATCACCACGTACGGCAGGCCGGCGCGGGTCCGTCCGGCGCGATCGACGCTCGCGATACCGGGGTGCCGCAGACCGGCCACCGTCCTGATCTCGTCGACCCGCGGCGGGTCGACGAGCAGCTTCACCGCGATCTCACCGTCCGCGGCGCGGTACAGATGAACGGTCCTGCCTAGCGGTCGGGCGTACCGGAAGCCGGGGATCTCCGGTAACTCCTCTGTCATTCGCCACCTCTTGGCCGGCGGCGCCGGTCGGGTGGCCCCGCCCACCCGACCGCGCCGGACACTCTGCAAGGGTTGGAATATTCCACTCCTGGCCAGACTGTCAACCGTCAAACCACCAGCTGAGACGCGGCGGGACCCCGGCGAGCGAACGGGCGCCCGGTCCGGGCGCCCGTCACCCACCTCAGTGCCGGCCCCAGTTGGGGACGTCGTAGCCGTTCATCGTCACCTCGAACTGGTCGTACTTCGCCATGAGGTTCAGCAGTTCGTCCTCGGAGGGCTTGTTGCCGTCGGCGTACATCTCGGCGAGTCCCCTGAAGTACTCCTCGCGGTTGAGCGCGGGGGTGAAGATGATCAGCATCGTCGCCTGGTCCTCGTACGGGTTGTGGAACCCGTGCGAGACGCCCATCGGCACGTTGACGTAGGTGCCGGGCGGCGCGGCGAACGACTTGCCGTCGAGGTGCAGCTCGACCATGCCGTGCAGGACGTAGAACGCCTCGAGCTGTTCGTTGTGGACGTGCGGCGAGGCGCCGGGCGCTCCGGGGGCCATCCGGTGCTCGTACAGACCGAGCCTGCCGTCCGTCTCACTGCCCCTGGCCTTGAAGGTCGTGTGGGTGGTCGTGCCGATCTGCACCGACTCGCCTTCGCCGGGAAGCAGGATGTTGGAGACTTGCGTCATGTCTGTTCACTCCTCGTTGCTGGCGATGTCGTCCTGGTTGAACCACGAGAGGTAACGCTCGCCCGTGTCCGGGAACACGGTGATCAAGTTCTTGCCCGCGTGCTCGGGCCGTGCCGCCAGCACCCGGCAGGCGTGCGCCGCCGCGCCGGAGGAGACGCCGACCAGAAGTCCCGCCGTCCTGGCCAGTTCCCGCGCCGTGGCGTAAGCGTCCTCATTGGACACCGCCACGACCTCGTCGATCAGGTCGACGTCGGTCGTCGCCGCGACGAAACCGCCGTTGAGGCCGGGGATGCGGTGCAGGCCGCCCCATCCCCGGCTGAGCACCGGTGATCCCTCGGGCTCCACGGCGACCACGCGGATCGCGGGGTTGCGCTCCTTCAGGTACTTCGCGGTGCCGCTGAGCGTTCCGCCGGTACCCACACCGCAGACGAAGACGTCCACCTCGCCGTCGGTGTCGTTCCAGATCTCCGGGCCGGTGGTGGCGTGGTGCGCGGCCACGTTGTCGGGGTTCTCGTGCTGGCAGGCGAACCACGACCCCGGCCGTTCGCGGTAGATCTCCTCGGCCTTGGCGATGGCCGCGACGTATCCCTCCTGGTACGGCGTCAGCACGATCTCCGCGCCGAACGCCCGCAGCAGCTGGATGCGCTCGCTGGTCGCGCTGTCCGGCAGCACGATCACACACCGGTAGCCCCGCGCGGCGGCGATCGCCGCCATGGAGATGCCGGTGTTGCCGGACGTCGCCTCGACGATCGTGCCCGAGCCCCTGGTGAGCTGCCCGCGCTCCTCCGCACCGTTGATCATGTAGAGCGCGGCGCGGTCCTTCACGCTGGACAGCGGGTTGGCCATCTCCAGCTTGGCGTAGAGGTTCGCGGTCGTCACACCGAGGTCGAGCTTCACGGTGGGCGTGCCGCCGATGAGGTCCACGAGCGACTCGGCGGGTGGTCGTTTGGTGAGCGGCTGACTGAGCCGGACGTTCACGAGTTCTCCGATCGGTTCGGTGTCACCAGCTGGGGAACACGGCCGCACCCTTGTGCTTCTGCCCCGCGACCACGACGGACTGGCGAGGCCTGGCCGCCTTCGCGACGCTGCGGCTCGACCTCAGGTTCGGGATGGAGAACGGCGCGAGGACCCGCGAGTCCGCCGGCACGTCCCGGATGACGAGCGCCTGGGCGCCCACCACGGAGTCGTGGCCAATGGTGACGGGGCCGAGGATCGTCGCGTTGGCCCCGACGACGACCCGGTCGCCGAGCTTCGGGTGCCGCCGCGAGCCCTCCGGCCGCTGGTTGTCGTGCCACCACCCGACCGCGCCGAGCGTCACCTGGTGGAAGATCGTGACGTCGTCCCCGATGACGACGGTCTCTCCGATCACCACGCCCGCGCCGTGGTCGATGAAGAAACCGCGGCCGATCGTCGCTCCGGGGTGGATCTCGATCCCCCCGGTCAGCAGTCTCGCGATGACCATGACCAGCCGGGCGCCGCGCCGATGTCCCCGCAGGTGCAACCAGTGCGACACGCGGTGGCCCCAGATCGCGATGACCGTCGGGTGCAGCAACGCCTCGCTGCGCGACAGGATCGACGGGTCGCGGTCCATGACCATGTCGAGGTCGGCGGTGATCACGCGGAGCAGCGCCCTCGCGTTCACCGGACCGCCCCCGCGGTCTCCTTCTCCTTGCGGAGCTGGCCCATCCTGTTCTCCGCGTAGGCCACGCCGACGAGCACGACCAGGCCGCCGGCCAGGAGGTTCCACGTCACGTGTTCACCGAGGAACAGCACGCTGACGAGCACCGCGAACACCGGCACCACGTAGTTCACCGCGGATGCCGTAGTGGCGCCGACGTCGCCGATGAGGCGGAAGTAGAGCACGTACGCCAGACCGGTGCTGAACAGTCCGAGCAGCACGATGCTCAGCGTCACCGGGCCGGTGAAGTCGGGCGTCCGCCAGCCCAGGAACGGTGTGACGACCGCTTGCAGCACGGCCGCCGACACGAGCTGCGACGCGGCCAGCGACAACGGGGCCAGGCCGAGCGGTGAGAGGTACTTCCGCACGTACACGAAGCCGATCGCGTAGCTGACGGCCGCGCCGAAGCAGGCCAGGCGCCCGCTGAGCGAGCCCAGCGACTCGTGCCACGGGCCGATCAGCAGCACCACGCCGACGAAGCCCAGCGCCAGGCCGATGGCCTTGCGCGAGGTCGCCCGCTCGGTCGGCAGCGCGGCCGTGGCGAGTGCCAGCGTCAGCAGCGGGGTGGCGCCGATCAGGACGCCCGCGATGCCGGCGCCGGTGGTCTTCTCGCCGTAGGACAACAACAGGAACGGGATCACGTTGCCGAACAGGCCGGCGGCCGCGATGTGGCCCCAGACCTGGACGGACCTCGGGAGGGCGACCTTGCGGATGGCCGCGATCGAGAGGAGCACGGCCGCGCCCAGGATGAGTCTGCTCAGCACGAGCTGTCCCGGTGTCAGACCTTCGAGGGACACCTTGATGAACGTGAAGCTGCTTCCCCACAGCAGCGCCAGCAGCAGGAAGCGCGCGACGGATGCCTTGTCCATTGCTTCTCGATTCGGATCATCAGTCAGTAGTCGTTTGGACACTTCAGCAGAGGGGGCTCGGGGCGTGCTCGAGCGAGGCAACCGTTCGCGCCACCCGACTGGTAGTAGCAGTGACGGACACAGCGGAAGGGCCGTGACAGTTGCTGCACTCACCTGAGGGATTCGAGGAGTTCGTGGCGGTCGCGTCGCCACGGCTGCTGCGAACGGCTTTTCTGCTGACGCGGGACGCGGGCCACGCGGAGGACCTGCTGCAGACGGCGCTGGCCAAGGCGTGGCGCGCGTGGCATCGCGTGGACGGCGATCCCGAGCCCTACGTGCGGCGGATCATCGTGACCTCCCACGCGACCTGGTGGAGGCGCCGGTGGAGAGGCGAGGAGTCGACAGGTGAGCTGCCGGAACGGGCGGGCGAGTCGCCGCAGGACGCGGTCGGCGAGCGCGAGTGGCTCTGGCAGGCGCTGGGCCGGCTGCCGCGCAGGCAACGCGCCGTGCTGGTGCTGCGGTTCTACGAGGACCTCAGCGAGGCGCAGGTGGCCGGGCTGCTCGGCTGTTCCGTCGGCACGGTCAAGAGCCAGGCGAGCAAGGCGCTCGCGAAGCTGCGGCTCGACGACACGATCACGTTCGAAGGTGTGTGGCGATGAACCTGAGCGACCTCACCGAGGTGCTGCGCGAGCGCGCCGAACTCACCGACTCCTCCCACGAGGCACGCATGGCGGGCGTGCGGGCGAGGGTGTCCGCGGGCAAGCGCCGCCGTGCCGTCCTGGGCGTCGCCGGCGTGGTGCTCGCGCTCGTCGGCATCGTCTTCGCGGTGCTCCCCCGCGCCGAGCAGCCCGAACCCGCCGTGCCGCCGCGCAGCCTGCCGGAGTACCAGGAGGGCACCCGGCTCATCGCCCAGGCGTGGAGCGACCTCCCCTCCACGAGCGCCACCGTGCGGTTCGTGCCCAAGTCGCTGGACCTCTTGCTGTTCACCCACTGCGAGACCGGGCAGGGCGACAGCCTGCTCGTCACCGTGGTCGTCAACGGCCACACCTACACCGAACGCAACGGATGCAGCGGCTCGCGCAGGGTGCGCGACTGGGGCGCTTTCGACGTCGTGGTGGGACAGCCGTCCGTCATCACGCTGACCGTGGAACCCCAGCACACGACGACGAAGGGCACGTTCGCCATCGGCATCGGTGAGGCGGTACCGGTGAGCGAGTACCCGTTCCCCCCGCGCCCCCAGACGCTGGCGACGTTCCCCGCCGTCTCACCGGAGCCGACGATCGTGCTGCGGGCCGATCCGGCGGCTCCGGCTGAGCAGAGGGAGTTCACGGTCGAATGGCCGGGCATCAACTTCATGGAGGTGCGGTCGAACACACCCGGCAGGATCCGGGTGCTCGTCGACGACGTCGTCGTCATCGACTTCTCGCACTGGTCCTACAGCGCGGGCAGCTCGCTGATCTTCCCCGACGACTGGAAGAAGTCCTACGGGCTCGACGTCGCGGAGGGGCAGGCCGTCAAGATCACCGTCATCCCCGAGCGCGTCACCGGCGACTGGGAGGTGACGCTCGCTCCCCGGTGAGGATGCGCGTCTGCTCGCGCAGCACGCCGATCGTGTTCGCCACCCAGTCGGCGATCACCGCCTGCTCGGCGGGCGTGTAGCGATCGGTCAGCTCGGCCATCGCCTTGCTCAGCCCGGCGAAGGTGTCACCGAACGCGCCGGGGACCGCCGTGATCACCAAACGGCGGCGGTCCTCCAGGTCCGGCTCGCGGCGGGCGAGCCCGGCCCGCACCAGGCGGTCGACCACCCCCGTGACCGCGCCGGGGGTCAGGCCGATCTCCCGGGCCAGCTCCCCCGCGGACACCGATCCTGCTCCCATGATCACGGCCAGCGCGCGCTGGTCGACGGCCGTGACCCCGAGGCTCGCGCCCACCGCCTCGTGGAACGCCACCACGGCGGTGCTGAGCTCACGTCCGGCATCTCGACCTTCCACCCCACCACTTTACCTCAGGCGACATTTCAGTATGCTGAACTAAATTGTTCAGTCAACTGAAACATCAGGGGGAACCGTGAGCGAGCTGAAGCTGGCGCTGGAAGTGCCGAGGTGGACCTGGTGGTGCTACACCCGTCATCTGGGACTGGTGGTGGGACTGTCCTCGGTCGCCTCGGTCCAGCGGCTGGTCACCGTGAACTGGACGGACGAGATCAGCCCCGGCCTTGCGACGGCCTCCGAGTTCGTCGTGCTCGCCGCCCGGATCGCCCTGGTGGTGCTGGTCTGGCGGATCGCGATGAGCGGGCGGACGCTGCGGTGGAGCGCCGGGCGCGAGTTCGCAGGCCGGCACTGGCGCAGCCTGCTGTGGCAGGTCCTGTTCCTCGGCGTGGCGTTCGCCGTGTTCGAGGTGCTCGCCGAGCACGTCGTGTCCGCGTTGCTGCCCGCGTCGGCCCGGCAGACCTACCTGGCCGTTCTGCTGTTCCTGAAGAACCCGACGGTCGTGGCGCTCACGTTCCTCTGGTGGATCGGTCTCGTCCGGCAGGCGTTCACGGTCAGGGCCGAAGCCGGCCGTACCTGCTCGGAGTCACGCCGAACCAGCGGCGGAACGCGTGGATGAAGCTCGCGGCCTCGGCGAACCCGAGCCGTTCGGCGACGGCCTCGACCGACAGGTCACCGTCGGCCAGGAGCCGCACGGCTCGTTTCGCGCGGACCTCGTCCAGCAGGGCCTGGTAGCTCGTGCCGGACGTGGCCAGGCGACGGCGCAACGTACGCGGACTGATGCCCAGCGCCCGCGCCACCGACGGCATGCTCTCCTCGAACCTCACCGAGGACTCGAGCAGGCGGCGCACCTCCTGGGTGACTCCCGGACTCTCCCTGCGGCGCTCGGCGAGGGTCCGGCACTGCTCCTCGCACAACGCCGTCGTCTCCGGACTGGCCAGGCGCAGGGCCTCGGCCAGCACGGAGACGTCCACAACGGACTGGTCCGCGCCCGCTGAGAAGCGCGGCCGGACACCGAAGACCTCTTCGTGCTCGCGGACGTCCGCAGGTTCGGCGTGGGCGAAGTCGACGCCCAGGACCGGCACGGCACCGGTCAGCAGCTCGCCGACGACGGTGTGGATGGCGGCGAGGTCGCGTTCGACGAGGAACGACGCCACGTCGTCCGGCAGCGCGGCGCTGTCGAGGGCCAGCACGAGCCGATCGCCGTCGATCACGGCGGTGGGGGCGGTGAACGCGAAGCTGAGGTCGAGGTACCGCAGGGCGGTGGTGATCGCGTCCTGCAGCGTGGCCGCGCTGAGGAACGCGTAGCCCAGCACGCCGAACGTGGTGGCGTGGTACCGGCGTCCGGCGGCGACCCCCGCGTGCGGCAGCAGGCCGGCGAGGTTGCGCACGACCGCGAGCTCCTGGCGGGCCTCGATCTCCGCGACCGGGTCGGCGAGCAGCGCGGGGTCGATCTCGCTGCCGTCGAGCAGGCTGTCCGCGCGCAGCCCGTGCTCGGCGCCGAAGCGCAGGAGAAGCGCGACGCTCGCAACGCCGCGGGGGAAGTCCCAGTGCCGGACGACCGGCTCGGCCAACGACCTCATGGCCGCGATTGTCAACTGCGCGGCCGGTGTTGTCCTGGTGCGAACGGGTGGTTGTTCCTAGCGTCGATCACGTGAGAGCACAACCCGAGGTGGTCGTCATCGGTGCCGGGTTCGGCGGGCTGGGTGTCGCGTTGTCGTTGCACAGAGCCGGGTTCGACCGCTTCACGGTGCTGGAGCGGGCGAGCGACGCCGGCGGCGTGTGGCGGGACAACACCTATCCCGGCGCCGCCTGCGACGTGCCGTCCTCGCTCTACTCGTACTCCTTCGCCCCCAGCACCTCGTGGCCACGCCGGTACTCGGCCCAGCCGGACATCCTGCGCTACCTGCGCACCACGGCGGCGGTGGTGCGCGACCGCATCAGGTTCGGCGCCGAGGTGGTCGCGGCGTCGTTCGACGAGACCCGCAACCGGTGGCGGGTCGACCTCGCGGACGGCGGCACCGTCGAGGCCGACGTGGTGGTCTGCGCGGTGGGACAGCTCAGCACGCCGTCGATCCCGGCGCTGCCCGGCCTCGGCCGCTTCACCGGAGAGGTCTTCCACAGCGCCGCGTGGCGCCATGACGTCGACCTGCGCGGCCGGCGGGTGGCCGTGGTCGGCACGGGTGCGAGCGCGGCCCAGTTCGTGCCGGAGATCGCGCCGGTCACGGGCCACCTGACGGTGTTCCAGCGGTCGGCCCCGCACGTGCTGCCGAAGCCCGACGCGCGGCTGACCGGCCGGTCGCACCCGTCGAGGCTGCGTGCCGCGCGAGGCGGGGTGTGGCTCGCGGGCGAGGCCCTGACCGGGCTGCTCAACGCCGGGCGGCTGTCCCGCTCGCTCGTCGGGGCCGTCGCCGCCGCGCACCGGCGACTCCAGGTCCGCGACCCCGAGCTGAGGGCGGCGCTGCGGCCCACCACGCAGCCGGGCTGCAAGCGGGTGCTGTTCAGCAACGACTGGTATCCGACCCTCAGCAGGCCGGACGTCGGCGTGGTGACCGAGCCGATCACCGAGGTCACCGAGAACGGCCTGCGCACGGGCGACGGCCGCCACCACGCCGCGGACGTGCTGATCTGGGGCACCGGGTTCACGGTCGCCGGCTTCGGCCTCCCCCTGCGGGTCGCCGGGCGCGGCGGTCAGGACCTCGCCGAGGCGTGGGCCGGGCGTCCCCGCGCCCACCTGGGCCTGACCGTGCCCGGCTTCCCGAACCTCTTCTTGATCTACGGCCCGAACACCAACCTCGGGGGCAACTCGGTGATCACCATGATCGAGGCGCAGTGCCGGTACGTGGTGTCCGCCGTGCGCCACCTCGCGGAGACGGGAACGGTGCTGGAGGTGCGGCGCGACGTCGCGGCGGCGTTCGACCGCGAGATGACCGCCAGGCTGGCCAGGGGCGTGTGGAGCACGTGCTCGTCGTGGTACCGCGCCGCCGACGGGTCGATCACGACCAACTGGCCGGGAGGGACGCGGGAGTACCTGCGCCGCACCGCGCGGCTGCGGACAGCGGACTTCGAACCCGTTCACAGCGCCGTGGAGGTGTGACCCGTGGACTACGACGTGCTGGTCATCGGGTCGGGGTTCGGCGGCGCGGTGACGGCGTTGCGGCTGACGGAGAAGGGCTACCGCGTCGGCGTCCTGGAGGCGGGACGGCGCTTCGCCGACCACGAGCTGCCCGGGACGTCCTGGCAGGTGCGCGACTACCTGTTCGCCCCTGCCCTCGGCTGCACCGGCATCCAGCGGATCACCGCGCTGCGCGACGTCGCCGTGCTCAGCGGAGCGGGTGTCGGCGGCGGATCACTGGTGTACGCCAACACCCTGTACCGGCCACCGGCGTCCTTCTTCCGCGACTCCCGCTGGGGCCACATCACCGACTGGGAGGCCGAGCTCGCCCCGCACTACGACCAGGCCTCCCGGATGCTCGGGGTGGCCGACAACCCGTACCGCACCGCCGGTGACCGGTTCCTGCGGGACGTGGCGATCGACCTCGGTGTCGAACCCACGTTCCGCGCCTCCCGGGTCGGAGTCCACTTCGGACCCGGCGGCGCGGACCCGTACTTCGGCGGCGCCGGACCCCGGCGGAACACCTGCGTCGGCTGCGGCTCCTGCATGACGGGCTGCCGCCACAACGCGAAGAACACGCTGCCGAAGAACTACCTGCACCTCGCCGAGCGAGCGGGCGCGCACGTGTGGCCGCTGACCACCGTCGTCGACGTGCGGCCGCATCTGAGCGGGTACAAGGTGATGGCACGACGCACCGGAGGACGGGCGACGCGCACGTTCACCAGCGCCCAGGTCGTGTTCGCCGCGGCGTCGCTGGGCACGCAGCGGCTGCTCCACCGCATCCGCGACCGCGGTGGCCTGCCCGGTCTCTCGCCACGGCTCGGGTTCCTGTGCCGCACCAACTCCGAGGCCGTCGTGGCCGTGCGGACACCCGGCGGCGTGGTGGACCACTCCCGCGGTCTCGCCATCACGTCGTCCATCCACCCGAACGCCGACACGCACGTCGAGGTGGTCCGGTACGGCAGAGGCAGCAACCTGATGGGGCTGCTGATGACGACGCTGGTCGACGGCGGTCCCGCGCGGTTGCGGCGCGGACTCGCCCAGCTGTTCCGCGAACGCGGCTCGGTGCTGCGGATGCACACGCCACGCGCGTGGTCCGAGGAGACGATCGCCCTGCTGGTCATGCAAAGCCTCGACAACTCGCTCACCACCGTGTCCCGGCGCGGGCGGATGACCACCACGCAGGGCGAGGGCGCTCCGAACCCGTCCTGGATCCCCGCCGGGCACGACGTGGCGCGGCGGCTCGCGGCCAAGGCGGGCGGGGTGGCCAGAGGAGCGTGGACGGACCTGGCGGACATCCCGCTGACCGGGCACCTCATCGGCGGCTGCGTGATCGGCGACTCCCCCGCTACGGGCGTGGTCGACCCGTACCAGCGGGTGTACGGCTGTCCCGGCCTGCACGTCGTCGACGGGTCCGCGATCCCGGCGAACCTCGGCGTGAACCCGGCGCTGACCATCACCGCGCTAGCGGAGCGGGCGATGTCGTTGTGGCCCAACAAGGGCGAGCCGGACCCGCGCCCGCAGCCCGGCGCCGCATACTTGCGCCTGAACGCCGTGGCACCGCGCAGTCCGGCGGTCCCGGACGGCGCGCCCGCCGCGTTGCGTCACGACGTGGAGGTGCGCGATGCCCAGTGAGTGGCCCACCGAGCCGTGGAACCTGCACGGGCAGGGCTGGCTCACCCTGTGGACGGCACCACGTTCGGCCGTGCCCCTGCCACCGCCGGACGTGGTGCCGTTGAGCCTGTTCGGCCGCGTGCTGGTGGTGTCGGCGTTCGTCGACTACCAGCCACCCGGTGTCCTGGCCTACCACGAGGTGATGGCCGCGGTGGTGGTACGCCGGAAAGCACGCATCGGTCTGTCCATTCTGGACATCATGGTGGACGACAGCACCTCTCAAGAGGGTGCGCGAGCACTGTGGGGCATCCCGAAACTGCTGGCGGGCTTCACCTTCTCCGCCACGCCGCACCTCGACGCGACAGCTCACGACGACGGCGACGTCATCGCTTCCGCGACCGAGACCCGCAGGTCGTCGCGAGCGCTTCCCGTCCGGTTGACCACGTCGATCTGGCAGACCCTGAACGGCAAGACGCATCGCACGGAACTACGCACGTCCGCTCGTGTCAGCCCCACCCGCCTGCACTGGCGCATCACACCGGACGGCGAACTCGGCTGGCTCGACGCGGCGCGGCCACGCCTGCACCTGGCCGTCTCCACCCTGCACATGCGATTCGGATCTCCCTGACGATCTCATGAGGAGAAGCACATGCGCGTTCTCGCGATCACACTCGCCCTGGTGGCCTCGACGCTGGCCACACCTGCGTTAGCGGCGCCACCGGACTACGGCCTGCCCGGCACGTACCCGGTGGCGTACAGCGATGTCACGGCCGTGGCGGGCGGCAGGTCCGTCCCGGCGCGGGTGCACTACCCGGCGACGGCCGCGGGCGTGAACCAGCCTGTCGCCACCGGCAGGTTCCCCGCGATCGCCTTCGGGCACGGCTTCTTCCAGGCCACGTCGAAGTACACCAGCACGAGCACGCACCTCGCCTCCTGGGGCTTCGTCGTCGTGGTGCCCACGCCCCAGGGCGGCCTGAGCCCCAGTCACAGCGCCTTCGCCGACGACCTCAACACCGGGCTGACGTGGCTCGTCGCCCAGGACGGCACGGCGGGTTCCCGTTTCCGCGAGCACATCACCACCACGGCGCTGGGCGTCTCGGGGCACTCCATGGGCGGAGGCGCCGCCGTCCTCGCCGCCGCGCGCAACCCGAAGATCACGACCGTCTCGACCTACGCGGCGGCGGAGACGAACCCCTCCGCGAAGGCGGCGGCCGCGACGCTGGGGGTGCCGGCGCAGTTCCTCGCCGGCTCCCAGGACACGATCACCCCGGTCGGCGAGCACCAGCGGCCGATGTTCGCGGCCAAGCCGCCGTCGAAGCAGCTCCGCACCGTCACCGGCGGCTTCCACTGCGGCTTCATGGACTCCTCGGGACTGTTCTGCGACAACGGTTCCATCACCAGGGCCGCTCAGCTCGTGGCGGCGAAACGGGTGATCACGTCGTGGTTCCGCCACTACCTCTCCGGTGACGCGGCGGCGCGTGACTTCGTCTGGGGCACGCCCGCCCGCACCGACTCGGCGGTGACCTTCGAGGGCACCGAGTGACCGTCACGGCCGGAGCGCTGCCGCCGTGCGGACGAACGACGCCAGGGCCGGCGACCGGTTGCCCGGCTGCCACGCGAGCACCGTGGTGATGTCGGGAGCGTCGAGGACGGGCACGGCGACGTGCTCCGGCCACTGCCAGGCACGGCTGGAGGCGGGGATGACGAGCAACGTCCTGCCGAGCGCCACCAGCTGAGCGAGCTTCGACTGCGTGCGCACCTCCGGGCCGGGTCCGTCCGGATAGGACCCGTCGAGCCGCGGCCACCGGGCCATCGGCAGGTCCGGGACGTCGCGGACCTCGGCGAGCGTGAGCTGATCACGTGCCGCCAGGGGGTGCGCCGCGGGCAGGATCGCGACCTGGCCCTCCGTCAGGAGGTCCTCGGTGTCGAACCCGGCGAGGTCGTCGACCGGGCGGTGCATGATCGCCACGTCGGCGCTCCCGTCGCGCAGCAACCCCGCCTGCTCGCCGACCTCGCACAGCAACACCTCGACCGGCGTCTCGGCCTCGGCCGCGCCGAGCAGCCGTCGCAGCAGTTCGTGGGACGCCCCCGCCTTGGTCACGAGCACCAGTGGCCGGCGGGGGTCTCCCGCGCGGCGCGTCCGGCGGGCGGCGGCCGCGACCGCGTCGAGCGCCGGGCGGGCCTCGTGCAGCAGCACCCGGCCCGCCTCGGTGAGCGCCACGCCCCGGCGGTCGCGGTCGAGGAGCTGGACGCCGAGCCGGTGTTCCAGCTGCCGGATCGCGCGGGACAGCGGCGGCTGGGCGATCCCGAGCCGTTCGGCGGCGCGGCCGAAGTGCAGCTCCTCCGCGACGGCGACGAAGTAGCGGAGTTCGCGCGTTTCGAGATCGTGCACGCACCTCAGCGTACTGATACCCGTGGAGTATCACAGGGTACTGGATCGATCTTGGACAGCCCGTGCTCCCCGCACCGAGCATGGAGCACGTGAGCGACAAGAAGACCGCGCTGATCACCGGCGCGAACAAGGGAATCGGTTTCGCCATCGCCCGCGGCCTCGGGACGATCGGGTTCACGGTCGCGGTCGGGGCACGCGACGACGTCCGGCGCGCGGACGCCGTCGAACGCCTGCGCGCCGACGGCGTCGACGCGTTCGGGGTCGCGCTCGACGTGACCTCCGACGACAGCGCCGCCGCCGCGGCGAAGACCATCGAGCAGACGACGGGCCGGCTCGACGTGCTCGTCAACAACGCGGGCATCGCCGGACGCACCGACGGCGGTGCGCAGAACCCGTCCACATTGGATCTGGACGTCGTCCGCACCGTGCTGGACACCAACGTGTTCGGCGTCGTGCGCGTGACGAACGCGATGTTGCCGTTGCTGCGCGAAGCGGAGTCACCGCGCATCGTCAACATGTCGAGCAACATGGGGTCGCTCGCGCTGCAGACCGGGCCGCCGCTCGCCGCCTACGCGCCGTCGAAGTCGATGCTCAACAGCATCACCGCGCAGTACGCGCGCGAACTCGCGGACACGAACGTCATCGTGAACGCCGCCTGTCCCGGCTACGTCGCCACCGACTTCACCGGCTTCGCCGCGCCGCGCACGGCGGAGCAGGGTGCCGCGATCGCGATCCGGCTCGCCACCCTGCCGGACGACGGGCCGCGCGGCGGCTTCTTCGACGACGACGGCGTCGTTCCCTGGTGACGGTCCCCCGTCACAGCCCGGTGAGGCGGACGACCGCGGCGAAGCCGTCATCGGTGCCGGGCCAGTGCGCGCGGACCGCGTCGATGCCCGCGCGGCGGACCACACCGCGCAGCACGGCCGTCACGACGATCGCGTCGTCGGCGTACCCGAGCACCGGGATGAAGTCGGGGATCAGGTCGATCGGCATGGCGAGGTAGACCATCAGCAACCACAGCCGGACCCGGACGCCACGCGGCAGGGACTTGTCCGCGGCGAGCCTGCGCACGAGGCGCAGCACGTCGGGCAGCAGGCGCAACGCCTCGCGCAGCAGGCCTCCGCGCGGGCGGACGACCACCAGAGCGATGATCAACGCCAGCCAGGTCAGCGCCAGCGCGGCCGCCACTCCGATCAGCAGGTCCCACCAGAACGAGCCGGTCACTTCCGGTCCGTGAGGCGCTCCACGTCGGCGACCTTCCCGGCGAGGATCAGCACGTCACCGCTCTCGATCACTGTTTCCGCGGTGGCGTAGGTGAATTCGTCGCCCGGACGCTTCACCCCCACGACGGTCACGCCGTACTTGGCCCGCAGCTTGCTCGTGCCGAGCGGCTTGCCGATCGCCTCCTCCGGCGGCCGGGCCTTGATCATCGCGTAGTCGTTCTCGATCTCGATGTAGTCGAGGACCCGGCCGGCCACGACGTGCGCGACGCGTTCGCCCATCTCGTGTTCGGGGAGCACGACGTGGTGGGCGCCGATGCGCTCGAGGATGCGGCCGTGCTCGCGGCTGATCGCCTTGGCCCAGATGTCGGGGATGCCGAAGTCGACCAGCACGGCGGTGGTCAGGATGCTGGCTTCGAGGTTGTTGCCGATGCCGACGACCGCGCGCTCGAACTCGTCGACGCCCAGCTGGCGCATGACCTCGGCGTCGGTGCTGTCGGCGACGACCGCGTGGGTGACGTCGTCGGCGTGGCGCTGGATCAGCTTCGAGTCCGAGTCGATCGCCATGACCTCGGTGCCCAGACCGATCAGTTCGACCGCGACCGAACTGCCGAAGCGGCCCAGTCCGAGCACGACGACGCGGGGTGTCTGCTTATCCGACAATGGGTCGCTCCTCGGGTAGTTCGTAGCGCCGGCGGCGTTCCCGCAGCGCCAGGGACGAGACCAGCGTGATCGGACCGACCCTGCCGATGAACATGAGCACGATGATGACGAGCTGCCCGGAGAGGGGCAGCTGGGGAGTGATGCCGGTGGACATGCCGACGCCGCCGAACGCCGACGTGGTCTCGACCAGCACGGCGTCGAGGCGGAACGAGGTGGTGGCGAGCATGACCATCGTCGCGACCATCACCACGCCGACGCCCAGCAGTGCGACCGTGACCGCCTGGCGCTGCACCTCCGCGCTCAGCCGGCGGCCCATGACGTGCACGCTGGGCTCGGCGCGGACCTCCGCCAGCAGCACGAACGCGAGCAGCGCGAACGTCGTGACCTTGATGCCGCCCGTCGTCCCCGCGCTCCCGCCGCCGATGAACATCAGCACGTCGTTGACGAGCAGCGTGGCGGGCTGCAGCTGGGCGACCTCGAGGGTGTTGAACCCGGCCGTGCCGGGCATGACGCCGTGGAACAGTCCGATCAGGAGCTTGTCGCCGAAGCCGTACGGGCCGAGCGTGCCCGCGCGGGTCCACTCGACGGCGAGCACGACCAGGGTGCCGAACGCCATCAGGCCCAGGTACACCGGCACGGTGATCTTGGTGTGCAGCGACCACCGCTTGCGCCGGCGGCGCAGGAACTCGAACAGCACCGGGAACCCCAGCCCGCCCGTCACCGCGAGCGCCACGACCGGCAGGCACACCCACGGATCGGTCGCGTACCGCACGAGGTTGTCGGGGTGGAGCGAGAGACCGACGCTGTTGAACGCCGAGATGGAGTGGAACACCCCGGAGTACACCGCCCGCCCGAACGGCTCGCCGTAGCCGAGCCAGAACCGCAGGGCCAGCACGACCGCGCCGATCGCCTCCACGACCAGGCTGATCGTCACCACCCCCGCGACGACCCCGCGGACGTGCCCGAGGTTCAGCGTGTTGGTCTCGGTCTTCACGGTGAGCTGCATCTGCAGGTTCAGCCGGTGCGAGATCAGCAGCGCCAGCACCGACGCGAGCGTCATGATGCCGAAACCGCCGACCTGCCACAGGACCAGCAGCAGGACCTCGCCGAACACCGACCAGTGCGAGCCGGTGTCGACCACCGCGAGCCCCGTGCCGCTGATGCCGGAGGTCGCGGTGAACAGCGCGGCCATGAACCCCGTGGCCTGACCCGACTCGGACGAGACCGGCAGCATCAGCAGCGCCGTGCCGGCCGCGGTGGCCGCCAGGAAGGCGAGTACGACTAGGCGGGCGGGATGCCGCCACCCGGTGATCACCGCGACAGCCTAGAACGTCCAACCCGGACACGTGGGGGCACTCCCGGACAGGGCGGGCTCGGCCTCACCGGGGGCGGCGGGACTGGGACTGAGACGGCGTGGGTGCGGCGGGCGGGCCGGACATGCCTCGCGGACCTCAGGTGCAGGTTGCGCCGGGGTCCGGCGGACGTGGCCTGTATGTCCCAGGCGCCGGGCAGGGCCGCGCCGAACACAGCGGGCACGCCCACCGGGAATCCGGCAGGACACGACCTCACGCTTCAAGCGCCGGGCAGGGCCCCGGCAGGCACGCCCAGCGCATCCCATCGGGAATCCGACAGGACACAGCCCCACGTTCCCCAGCACCGGCAGAGCCACGCCGGACACGACCAACGCGAGCACGGCGGAGGCGGCCTCACCGGCCACACACGCGCATCCCAGCCATTCCGGGCGCAGCCGCACCAGGCCCCAGCGGAACACAGCACGCTCAAGCGCCGGGCAGGAGCACGCGTGACACGGCGAGCACGCCCGAAGGCAGCCCGCCCGCCATGCCCACTCCCCTGGCACGCCGGACATGCCCACGCCCGCTCACCCCGGGCAAGCCGGGCGCAGCCTCACCGAAGTCCGGCAGGGCTGCGCCACACGGTCACCTCCCGGCAGCCTGCCGGTCCAGCTGCTCCCGCACGCTGCGCGGCCGCATGTCCGTCCAGTGCTGGTTCACGTAGTCGAGGCAGGCCTGGCGGGTGTCCTCGCCGTGCGCGACGGTCCAGCCGTCGGGAACGGCGGCCAGCGTGGCCGGCCAGAGGGCGTGCTGACCCTCGTCGTTGACGACCACGAAGAAGCGGCCGTCCTCGTCATCAAATGGGCTCGTGCGCATCAACAATTCCTGACTAGTAGATGGTGCGGTCGTCGGCGGTGCGGCGGTGTGCCCGCGACTTGCGGAGGTCGCGGGCGATGTTCAGGCGGGTGAGCCAGCGGTCGGTGCCGTCGAAGCGGGCGGTGAACGGCTCGCGGCCGTGGGTGCCGCGGTAGTTGTCCAGGAACAGGACCTCGCCGGGCTTCAGGGCGTAGCCCGCGATGTTCGCGTCGATCGCCTTGACGATCGTGTCCAGCGCGGCGGCGGCCTCGGGGTCGGAGGCCGGGACCTCCATGAAGTACGGGTCGAGGCGCAGGTACGGGTTCTCCTGCGGGCCGAACAGCACGGCGATGGGCTCCGGGTTCGCGTCCAGGCCGGAGATCCACTCGTAGCTGCGGTCGCGCAGGCGGCGCAGCTGCTCGTCGCCGTCGTTCTGGCGGTTGGCTGCGAGGTGCGAGCGGTCCGGGCGGATCGGGAAGCGCTCCTGGCGCAGCACCTCGACGACGTCGGCGGGCAGGTCGATGCCTTCCAGCGAGCCGTAGGTGGTGTTGACGCCGTCGGGGTTGCGCAGGCACATGAGGCCCACGTAGTCCGTGCGCATCGGGTGGAACGCGTCCTCGATGTGCCACGTGAGCAGCTCCTCGCTGCCCGAGCCGAGCTGCTCGTACTGGTGTTCCTCGATGGGGAACACGTCGTGCAGCAGCCGGCCGTCCTGCTGGGTGGACCAGGCGATCGGGTCGCCCAGCAACGACGCGCAGAGGTAGAAGAACAGGTCCTCCGCGAGCGTCGGCCTGCCCTCGCCGCCGCAGTCCTTCCAGTGCGCGGGCGTGAGGCCGATGCGGTCGTCGTCGATCGGGTAGCCGCCGACCACGCACAACGGGTGGGGCTCGGTGAGGCGGAACTCCAGC
Organism: Lentzea sp. NEAU-D7; assembly: GCF_026242055.1. Lineage (GTDB taxonomy): Bacteria > Actinomycetota > Actinomycetes > Mycobacteriales > Pseudonocardiaceae > Lentzea. Next base: position 437,387 of record NZ_JAPJDL010000001.1, read on the forward strand.
AGGCCGGCGCGCAGGGCGCGCGGCAGTTCGTGGGCGATGACCGTGGCCTCGCGCACGAACGCGGGGTCCTCGACCGTGCGGTACCGCTCGGCCAGCGACTCCACGAGCGCGCCGGCCTCGGCGACGTCGGATTCGGACAGGTCAATTCTGAACACGGGCCTTCTCCCCTGCGAGTGCGAGCGTGTCGAGGCCTCGGGTGAACGAGGCGGTGGGGCCGCCGTAGCCCAGCCGGACGCGGGTCGGGTCCCCGAAGCACGACCCCGGGACGAGGAGCGTGCGGTGTTCCCTCGCCAGGTCGTGGCAGAAGCCGGTGGTGTCGGTGTGGCCGAGCAGCCGCGGGAACGTGCTGGCGCTGCCCATCGGCACCGGCAGGTCGATCAGGTCCGGGTGGTCGGCGGCCCACTGGCGCAGCAGGCCGAGGTTGCGGCGGGCCTGCTCCATGCGCGGGCCGACCAGCAGGCCGGCGTGCCGGGCGACGCGGGTGGCGAGCAGCTCGACCAGCGGCGAGAGGTGCAACGTCATGCGGTCGCGCAGGTCGAGGGTGCCCCGCAGGACGTCCTCGGGCCCGATCGCCCAGCCGACGCGCAGACCCGGCAGGCCGTAGCCCTTCGACAGGGTGCCGATGGAGATGGCCCTGTCGTAGTCGTGCACCGGGTCGGTCAAGGGCTCGCCCTCGATGACCATCTCGCGGAAGGCCTGGTCCCACACCAGGTACGCACCCGCCTCCGCGCAGATGGCGACGAACTCGTCGCGCTGCTCCGGGGTGAGCGACGCGCCGGTCGGGTTGTGCGGGAAGTTCACGACGACGGCCTTGGCGCCGTCGATGACCGCACGCAGGTCGTCGAGGTCCGGGCGGAAGCCGTTCTCCGGGCGCAACGGCCACACGCGCAGATCGCAGCCCATGGTCCGGGCGATCGACGTGTGCGTGTGGTAGGTCGGCTCGGTGACGACGACGGCGTCGCTCGGCTCGAGCAACGTGCTGAGCACGAGGTAGATCGCCTCGCTGCCGCCGTGCGTGACCATGACCTTGTCGGGGTCACCGGTCCCCCACTGCGCGGCGATGGCGGTGCGCACTTCCTCGCCGCCGAACGACGTGCTGTCGCGGAACACGACGGCGTCGAGCTCGTCGTTGCCGATGCCGAGCAACGCGCGCAGCTCCGCGAGCGAGTAGTCCTCGACCCCGCTGCTGCCGATGTCGTCGTCCACCGCGAAGTAGTACAGACGCATCCAGTCCTCGAGGGGCGCTGGTTCGAACTTCATCAGGGCGACTCCTTTCAGCGGTAGGCCGAGGACTGCAGGTCGTACAGCTCGGCGTAGAGGTCGGGGTGGGCCATGAGGTGCTCGTGGCTGCCCACCTCGCGGACGCGCCCGCCGTCGAGGACCACGATCAGATCGGCCATGCGCACCGTCGAGAAGCGGTGCGACACGAGGAGGGTGACCGTTCCCCGTTGCTTCCCTTCCCGGGCGGCCTGGGCGAAGCGCTCGAACAGCGCGTGCTCGGTCTGCGGGTCGAGCGCGGCGGTGGGCTCGTCGAAGACCGCGAGCAACGGGTCGGTCCGCAGCAGTCCGCGGGCAAGTGCCAGCTTCTGCCACTGCCCTCCGGACAGCTCGGCGCCGCCCTCCCAGGACCGGCCGAGCTGGGTGTCGAGACCCCGCGGCAGACCGTCCACAACGGACCTCGCACCGGCCCGTTCCAGCGCCCCGTGCAACGCGGCGTCGTCGTCGATCCGGCCGATGTCCGCCACACCGACGGTTTCGCGGGCCGCGAACTGCAGTTCGACGAAGTCCTGGAAGGCGCCGGTGAGCCGGGTCCGCCAGTCGGCACTGGGAATGCGGCGCAGGTCGACTCCGTCGACCTGGATCTCGCCGCCGTCCGGTTCGCAGAAGTCGCACAGCAGTTTCACGAGCGTCGACTTGCCGGCGCCGTTCTCCCCCACCAGCGCGACCACGGACCCGGCCGGCAGGTGCAGGGACACGCCGTCGAGGACGGCCCGCTCGCTGGCCGGGTAGCGGTAGGTCACGTCGACGAGGTCGATGCCGTGGCTCAGCGACGCCGGCGGCGCGGCCGGCTCTTCCGTGCGCTTGACCTCGGTCTCGGCGAACCGCTCGAGCCAGACGTAGCGCCGCGCTTGCTTGAGGCACCACAGGAAGTCGCCGCTGTAGCCCACGGAGGAGGCGACGACCGCGGCCATCTCGATGGTGAGCGCGACGACCATGACGACGTCGCCGGGGGTGGCCCTGCCCTGGATCGCGAGCCAGACCACCAGTGCGATGGCGCCGAAGAACCCCGCCGCGTTGATCACCGCGTCGATGCTCTTGAGCACGGCGCCGCGCCAGGCGGCGCGGTTGCGGGTGTCGAGCACCTCGTCGGAGACCTCGTGGTGCCGGCGGACCAGCTCGCGGGTGAGCCCGAAGACGCGCAGCTCCTTGCCCGCACCGGCGGTCGTGCCGATGTCGAACAGGTGGCGGCGCAGCCGCTCGGGTTCGCCGGTGTCCTCCTGGGCGTCGACCGCGAGGTCGTTGGCCCGGCTGGTGATCCACAACGAGATGAACGCCAGCAGCGCCAGCGAGATCAGCGCCGGGTGGACGTCGGCGAGCAACAGCGCCGTCGTGCCGAAGCCGACGAACGCGCTGATCAGCCCAGCCGTCGCGTTGGTCATCTCGGCGAGGCTCTCGCGCTCCTCGCGCAGCAGCTGGATCTGGTCGAGGTACTTCGGGTTCTCGTGCGGGGCAAGGCTTCCGATCCCGCCGAGCAGGCGCATCAGCGTCCGGTCGGACAGCGCCTGGGTGCGTTCGAGGACCGCGAACACGCAGTGGGCGTTGTAGTACTGGGCCACGATGAGCAGCCCGGTGGCGGCGGCGATGCCGAACCCGGCCGTGAGCGCCCGGTCCAGGTCGCGATCGCTCGCGGCGTCGACGAGAACGCCGGCGCTGTAGGCGATCAGGGGCCCGGTGAGCGCGAGCGCGATCTCGGTGAGGATCTGGAAGACCGCGTGCCAGCGCGCCGCGCGGAACCCGAAGCTGATGGTGGTGAGGAATGCCCGCCAGGTGTCACGCATCGGTGCCTCCTCCCGTCGGCTGGAAGCGCTCCGCCTGCAGGCGGAACAGGTGGGCGTAACGGCCGTCGCGATCGATCAGCTCGTCGTGGCCGCCGGCCTCGATGACGCGGCCGTCGGACACGACCACGATCCGGTCCGCGCGCCGCACGGTGGAGAAGCGGTGCGAGATGATGATCGTGGTGAGGCCCTGGGTGAGATCCAGGAACCGTTCGTACAGCTCGGCTTCCGCCCGCACGTCGAGCGCGGCCGCGGGCTCGTCGAGCACGAGGACCTTGGCGCCCGCCTCGACGGCGAACATCGCACGCGCCAGCGCGACGCGCTGCCACTGCCCGCCGGAGAGGTCGACGCCGTCGGAGTAGGTCTGCGACAGGACCGTGTCCCAGCCGTTCGGCAACGACTCGATCAGGTCGCCGATCCCGGCCCGTTCGGCGGCGCGGCGCAGCATCTCCTCGTCACCGGCGTGCTCGACGGCACCGAGGCCGATGTTGTCGCGCACGGGCAGGTGGTAGCGCGTGAAGTCCTGGAACAGCACCGCCACCCGCCTGCGCCACTCCTCGGGATCGAGGCTGGCGAGGTCCGCGCCGTCGATGCTGATCTTGCCGCCGGTGGGTTCGTAGAAACCGGCGAGCAGCTTCACGAGCGAGGTCTTGCCCGCCCCGTTGTCACCGACGATCGCCAGCGACCGCCCGGCCGGGATCACCAGGTCCAGACCGTTCAGGACGTCGCGTTCGCCGCCGGGATAGCGGAACGACACCCCTTCGCAGCGGATCTCCTGCGAGGGCACGTCCGCGCTGACCGGGAGCCCCGTCTGCGGCGGCGCACCGTCGGCGAGCCGCTTCTCCAGGGAGAGGAGCTTCGGCACGGTGACGGCGGCGTTGGACAGGTACAGGTGCTCGTCGCCGACGGCGTACTCGTTGGCGTTGGCCAGCGCCTCCACGAAGACGGCGAGGGCGGCGAGCGTCAGGTCGCCCTGCACCGCCGCGTAGGCCAGCAGGCCGTACGACAGCACGTTGATGACCAGGATCGCGGACGCGGAGCCGAGCACCATGCCGGCCCGCGGGCGGCGCGCCCTGCGGATCGGGCCGATCCCCGCCTGCCACAACGCGTCGAACCGCGTGACGAGCCAGTCGAGGGCGCCCCAGAGGCGCACCTCCTTGGCCGGGCCCGGATCGAGCGCGAGGTCCCTGGCGTACTCGGCCTGGCGGAGCTGGGCGCTCTGCCCGAACCCCTCCTCGCCGACCCGCAGGTAGTCGCGCTGCATCCGGTAGACGATGATCGGCCAGATCACGAGCCATGCCAGGCCGAGCCACCAGTGGAACCAGGTGAGCACGGCCGCCGAGCCGATCGCCCGCAGCCACGACGTGAGCACCTCGGGCAGGGCCTCGACGGTCTGGCCCGGCCGGTGCGCGCTCATGCCGAGACCCCGCACGATGCGGACCTCGTCGAGCACGTCGGAGTCCTCGAGGTGAGCGATGCCCCTGGGCTTGCCCAGCGCGGTGAGCACGACCTCCTGCAGGTACCGGTCGAGGTCGCGGCCGAGCGTGGACACCGCCGCCCGCAGCAGCGGGGACGTCAGGCGCTCGAGGAGGATCGTGATCGCGACCGCGACCAGCAGGGTGCCCACCCGGCCCGCGGCGGGCGAGCCGGCACCGTCGCGCGCGGCGTCGGGGATGGCACCGATCAGCAGACCGGTGAGGACGGCGATCCCGATGGGCAGGACCGCGCCCACCACCACGCCGCCGGCCAGGAGCACCGTGCGAGGCCGGCTGACCCGTGGCAGGACCCGGAGAACGGCGAGGATGCCCTTGGCGGTGGGCGGGAGGCTGTGGAGCGGGTTCGGCATGACTTCCGTATCCGTCAGATCAGGCGGGCGGTCGCCGAGGCGCGACGCTCGTGGGACTTGCGCAGGTCGGTCGTGATGCTGACCCGCTTGAGCCAGCGGTCCGTGCCGTCGTAGCGCGCCTGGAACGCCTGCCTGCCGTGCGCGAGGCGGTGGTTGTTGATGATGAGGACGTCACCCGGCTCCAGGGCGACGTCCAGGCAGGACGCCTCCAGCAGGTCGCTGACCGCCTGCAGGGCCTCGCGCGCGGCGGGGTCCGCGGGCGTCTCCATGAAGTACGGGTCGATGCGGATGTACGGGTGCTCGCGCGATCCGTAAAGGACGGCGACGCGGTTGTCGTCGGCCTTCATCTGGTCGATCTCCGAGAACTCGGCGTCGACGCCCTTGGTCTCGTTGTGCTTGGCCAGGTGCGAGTCGTCCGGCCGGATCAGGAAGTTCGGCTCGTGCAGGAGCTCGAGGTGCTTGGCGTCGAGCGACCGCAGGTCGGGCTCGGAGACGATCGTCGCGACCCCGTCGGGGTTGCGCAGGCACTCCAGCAGCAGGTAGTCGGCGCGCCACGGGTGGAACGCGTCCTCGGTGTGCAGCGTGAGCGTGTCGGTGCTGCCGATCCCCATCTGCTCGGTCTCGAAGCCCTTGATGGGGAAGATGTCGTGCACGAGCCGGGCGTCCTGCTGGGTCTTCCAGCCGAACGGCTCACCGAGCAGGGAGCCGTGCAGCAGCAGGAGGATCTCCTCGGCGAACTCCGGGGTCGGCGTCGGCCGGCCACGCCAGTGCTGCGGCGTCGGGCCGATGCGCGAGTCGTCGATGTTGTGACCGCGGACGACGGCGTAGCCCAGCTCGTCCTCCAGCGCGAAGTCGCGCAGGAAGCGGCGCTGGCCCACGGGCAGTTCGGCGGCGAGCAGCGGCAGGTCGCGCAGCAGCTGCTCGTCCGCCGGGCCCGAGTACTCCTTGGCGATGCGCAGTGTCAGGTTCTCGGCCTCGGCGGCTTCTTCGGCCGACAGGGCGTAGATCCGCTTGGATGTGGACAAGGACTGCTCCCCCTAATTCCGGTTCAGGTGTGCGATCAGGGCCTCTGCGGCTTCCCGGAAGCGGGATGCGACCCGTCGCACGGTCTCGGTGCGGTGCAGGTTGGTGCTGTGGTGCCATTCGACGAGGAGCTCTCCCTCGCCGGTGCGCTCGATCTCGAGGTGCAGCGCGTACGGACGCAGTCCGCGGCTGGTGCTCTCGCCGCACAGGTCACCCGGTAGTTCGTCGACGATGAGGCCCCTGACCTCGTCGTCGTTCACGGAGTCCGTTCCGCCCGTGAAGTTGATGTTGATCTGACGGTCCGGCGCGGCACGGAGGCGGAGCACCTCCGGGTCTTCGGCCGTCAGGTGGCGCAACGCGCCGTAGCCGACTCCGTGCCGTGGCACGGCTTTCAGGCTTTCGCTCACCGCGGCGACGACTCCGGCGGCGTCGCCCAGGTCGTCGTGCCGGAGCACCACCGGGTGCACCGAGGTGAACCAGCCGACCGTGCGGGACAGGTCCGTGCCCGGTGCCAGGCTTTCGCGGCCGTGGTGTTCGAGGTCGACGACGACGGTGCCGGTGCCGGCCCACTCCCCCAGCGTCTGCAGCAGCGCGGCCAGGACCACGTCGAGGACCTTCGCGTTCGGCAGCCCCGCGGCGCCGACGGTGACCTCCTCGACGGCGGCGGAGTCCTCGGTGTTGGCCCCCGTCGCGTCGACCGGCAGCGTGAAGCCGGTCTCCACCCGCTCAAGCCAGTACGGCAGCTCGTCGCGGACCTCGGCGCTGTCCGCGAAGGCCGTGACGGACTCGGCCCACCTCCGGAACGACGTGGTCTTCGCCCCGAGGGGTTCGCCCCGGTAGGCCGAGTCGAGGTCCTCCAGCAGGATGTTCCAGGAGACGCCGTCGACCACCAGGTGGTGCACGACGAGGCCGAGCAACGCGGGCTCGTCGCCGCGGTCGAACAGAACTGCGGCCACGAGAGGGCCGTTCGCGAGGTCCAGCGAACGTTGCAGCGCGTCCATGTGCTCCCGGACATCGCCCTGGACGACCCTGAACGCCGCGGCCTCGCCCGGCTCGGCGACGTGCTGCCGCCAGCCGTCGGGCCCGTGGTGCAGGCGGGTGCGCAGGGCGTCGTGGTGGGTCACCAGCGCGTCGAGCGCGGCGGAAAACCTGCCGGCGTCGACGTCCGGCGCGAGCTCGAAGAGCCCCGACCAGTTCCAGTGGTTCCGGTCGTCGATGGCGGCCTTGGTGAACCACCGCTGGATGGGCGTCAGCGGCACGGGTCCGGTGACCGGGCCCTCCTCGACCAGCACGGGGGCGGTGGCCACGGCGGCCAGCTCGGCGACCGTCTGGTGCGTGAACAGGTCGGCGACCGCGAGGCCGAGGCCCGCGGCACGCGCCCGTGCCACGACCTGGAGGCAGGCGATCGAGTCGCCGCCCAGGTCGAAGAAGTTGTCGTGCACGCCGACGCGGTCGGCACCCAGCAGCTTCGTCCAGATGCCCGCCAGCGCTCGTTCCGCGTCGGTGCGCGGGGCGAGGTACGCGCCCTCCGACTCCGGTGCCGCCGGTTCCGGCAGTGCACGGCGGTCGAGCTTGCCGTTGGGCGTCAGGGGCAGCGCGTCGAGTTCGACGAACGCCGACGGCACCAGGTGGTCGGGCAGCCGCTCGCGCAGGAACGCGCGCAGTTCTGCCGTGCCCGTGCTCGTGACCACGTAGGCGACGAGGCGCTTCCCGGTTCCGGACGACGTGGCCACGACAGCCGCGGCCCGCACGTCCTCGTGCGTGCCCAGCAGCGCCTCGACCTCGCCGGGCTCGACCCGGAAGCCCCGGATCTTGACCTGCTCGTCGGCCCTGCCGAGGAACTCCAGCATGCCGTCGGAGCGCCAGCGAGCGCGGTCACCGGTGCGGTACAGGCGTTCCCCGGATCCCGTGGGGTCGGGGACGAACCGCTCCGCCGTGAGATCCGCGCGGCCGACGTAGCCGCGGGCCACACCAGGGCCGCCGACGAACAGCTCGCCCGCCACGCCCGCCGGCACGATCTGCAGCCACGGGTCGAGGACCAGGGCCCGCATGCCCGCGAACGGCCTGCCGATGGGCACCTGCGCGCCGATGTCGCCGAGGGTGTGGATCGTGCATGTCATGGTGGTCTCGGTGGGCCCGTAGGCGTTCACGATGCGCAGGTCCGGACGGCGTTCGCGGGCCGTGCGGGCGTGCTGGGCCTGCAGGGCGTCACCGCCGACCACGAGCAGGCGCAGGCCGTCGAGGACGTCGGGCGAGGTCTCGACCAGCTGGTGGAAGAGGCCGGTGGTGAGCAGGGAGGCCGTGATGCCGTTCTCGCGCAGGAACTTCCCGACGTCCATCCGTTCGGCGATGTCCGCGGGGCCGACGACGAGGGTGGCGCCGTTGAGCAGCGCCAGCCAGATCTCGAACGCTCCGGTGTCGAAGCCGATGCCGGCGAGGTGTGAGACGACGTCACCGGGTCCGACCCGCACGGCGGGATCGGTGCACACCCTGGCCACGCCCTCGTGGGTCAGTGACACGCCCTTGGGCACGCCTGTCGAACCCGAGGTGAACAGCACGTACAGCTCGCTGCCAGCACCCCCGACGACCGGCAGGGACCCCTTGGCCTCGGGCAGGTCGAGCACGGTCGCGTCGAGCACGCGCACCCGAGGGATGTCGAGAGGCCACTCCCCTGCCGTGACGACGACTCCGACCCCGGCCGTGCCGATCATCTGGGCGAGCCGGGCGGTGCCCTGCGCCGGGTCGAGCGGGACGTAGCTGCCTCCGGCGCCGATCACACCGAGCATGGCGATGATCAGCTCAGGGCCGCGGTCGAGGTGGAGTCCGACCCTGGTGCCCGTGCCGACGCCGTTGGCGCGCAACCACTCGGCGACACCCGCGGCCCTGCGGTCGAGCTGGGCGTAGGTGAGGTCGGTGCCGCCGCGCAAAGCAGGACGGTCCGGATGCGCCGCGACCTGCCGGCCGAACAGCTCGGCCAGGTGGGCCGACGGCATCTGGCGGGCCTCGGACGAGCTCCACCCGAGCACCTCAGCGCGCTGGGCGGCGTCGAGCAGGGCGATCTCCCGCACGGGCGTGCCGGGCCGCGCGGCGACCGTGACGAGGATGCGTTCGAGCTGGTCCAGCAGCGCCTCGACGGTGGCGTCGTCGAACGCGCCGGTGGAGTACTCGCACAACAGGGCCAGCTGACCGTCGACGTCGACGACGAGCTTCAGCGGATAGCGTCCCTGCTCCAGCAACGCGGGCGAGTCGAACTCGTCGGCGTCGTCACCGTCACCGTCGTCGAACCCGCCGGGCAGGTTCTGGACCGCGACGATGCTCTCGAACAGCCTCGGCACACCGGCCACCCGCTGGATGTCGACCAGCGGCGAGTGCTCGAACCGCTGCGCGGCGACCTGTCCGTCCTGGACGGTCCGCAGCCACCGGTCGAACGGGGTGCGGTCGCCGGGGACCTGGACCCGCACGGGCAGCGTGTTGATGAACAGTCCGACGATCGACTCGACACCGGCCAGCTCGGCGGGCCGCCCCGACACGGTGAGGCCGAAGACCACGTCGTCGTCACCGCTGTGCGCAGCCAGCAGCAACGCCCACGCGGCCTGCACGACGGCACTGATCGTGACGCGCTCGGTCCGTGCGAGCCCTTCCAGTGCCAGGGCCACGCTCTCGGGCAGTTCGCGGTGGCGCCTGCCCTGCTCCCAGTGCACACGGGTGGTGCGGTCGACCGGCAGTGCCGTGGGCGAGGTGAAGCCGTCGAGGTACTCGCGCCAGAACTCGTCGGCGGAGGGCTGTTCCTGAAGCCAGGCGATGTAGTCGCGGTAAGGACGCACCGGCGGCAGCGACCGCCCCCGGTAGGCCGCGAACACCTCGTCCCAGACCAGCGGGATGCTCCAGCCGTCGAGGTACAGGTGGTGGAACGTGAACACGACCCACTGGCGGTCGCCCCGGTCGGCCACGTACACCCGCAGCAACGGCGCCGTGGTGACGTCGAACCCGCGCCGCTGGTCGGCGTCGAGCAGCTCGTCCAGTGCGGCGGCGGGGTCGGCGACGGAGGTCCAGTCGAGCACCTCGAACGGCACGTCGACGCCGCCCACGACGACCTGCAGCGGTTCCTCGACGCCCTCCCACACGAACGCGCTGCGCAGCGCGGGATGGCGGCCGACGACGGTGCGCCAGGCTTCCCGCATGGCCGCCACGTCGAGCGGTCCGCGCAGCTCGCGCACGTCCTGCGCCCAGTACACGGCGGTGTCGGCGGGCGCCTCCAGGACGTGGAAGAGCATGCCCTGCTGCATCGGCGACAACGGGTACGCGTCCACCAGGTCCGGCACCCGTGCCCGCAGGGGCTCCAAGTCCGCCAACGGCTTCGCGGTGGCCTGCGAGACGGTGGCGACGCCCGTGTGGGCGGCGATCTGCCGGATGGTCTGGTGCGTGAAGATGTCGGCGATCTTCAGCTCCAGACCCGCTTCCCGGGCCCTGGCGACGATCTTGAGGCTGACGATCGAGTCGCCGCCCAGTTCGAAGTAGTTGTCGTGGACGCCGACTCGTTCGACCCCGAGCACCTCCGACCACACGGCGGCGAGGGCTTGTTCGACGTCGGTGGAGGGTGCCTCGTGGCTCGCGGAGTCCGGCGCCTCGGGCAGCGGCAGTGCGCGCTTGTCGAGCTTTCCGTTGCTGTTCAACGGCAACTCGTCGAGCGGCACGATCGCCGACGGCACCAGGAACTCGGGCAGCCGTTCACCGAGGAACGCCCGCAGGTCCGCCGGTTCGGCGGTGCTCACGACGTAGGCGACGAGGCGCTTGCCCTGCGGCAGCTCGCGCACGACGACAGCGGCGTTGGCGACGTCGGGGTGGCCGGCGAGCACGTGCTCGACCTCGCCCGGTTCCACCCGGAAGCCGCGGATCTTGACCTGGTCGTCGGTGCGGCCGACGAAGTCGACAGCGCCGTCCGCGCCCCACCGCACCAGGTCACCGGTGCGGTACAGGCGAGCGCCCGGCACGGACGGGTCGGGAACGAACCGCTCGGCGGTCAGGTCCGCTCGACCCGCATAGCCGCGGGCCAGACCGGTGCCGCCGATGTACAGCTCTCCGGGCACGCCGACCGGAGTCGGCTGGAGCCAGCGGTCCAGCACCGAGAAGCGCAAGCCGCGCAAGGCGTCGCCGATGGGCACTGTCGCCGGGCCGAGCCGGCCGGTGTGCATGTCGTGGAACGACGCGTACGCAGTGGACTCGGTCGGGCCGTACATGTTGTAGATCGCCACGGCCGGGTTCGCGTCGAGCACCTTGCGCGCCTGGACCGGAGACATGCCCTCGCCCCCGGCGAGGACCTTGCGGTGCCCGGAGAACACGCCGGGGTCGGTGTCCGCCAGCTGGTGGAACAGACCGGTGGTCATGAACGACAACGTGACGCCGTGTGCCGGGTAGAACGTGGCGACGTCCAGGCGTTCGGCGAGGTTCGCGGGAGCCACGGCGAGCGTCGCACCGTTCAGCAACGCGGTCCAGATCTCCCAGGTCGACGCGTCGAACGACACCGCGGCCATGTGCGCCACGACATCACCGGGGCGAGCGGCGACCGCCGGGTCGAGCACGACCCGCACGACACCTTCCTCGGTGACCTCGACGCCCTTCGGCACACCGGTCGAGCCCGACGTGAACATCGTGTAGACGAGCCGCTCGGGCAACGACGGCACCAGCCGGTCGTCGGGCTCCGCGGCGAGATCGGCCAGCTCGGCCACGCCGAGGATCGGCGCGTCCAGGGCGTAGTCGCCACGGGACACCACCAGCTCGACCCCGGCGGCCGTCTGCACGTCACGCAACCGACCGTGCGGCAACGCGGGATCAAGCGGAACGTACGTCCCACCCGCTTGCGTCACAGCGAGAATCGCGACCACGAGATCCACGGACCGCTCGAACCACAGCCCGACCCGCGTCTCCACACCGACACCAGCGGCACGCAGACCCGAATCCACTCGAGCTACCCGCTCACCCAGCTCGGCATAGGTCAGCTCGCGGTCACCGTCACGCACGGCGACTTCACCGGGGTAGCGGGCGACAGCGAGGCGGAACCGCTCGGCCAGCCCGATGAAGGGTTCGTCCACCGCGGGCCCCAGGCCCCAGCCGGTCACGGGCTCGGGAGTCACCTCGCGCACGGCGGCGGCAGGCCGGCGGGCGGCGGCGGTGAGCACCTCGGCCAGCTGACCGAGCAGGCGCTCCACAGTGGATGGATCGAACGCGCCGGTGGAGAAGTTGGCCTCGACCTTCAGCGTCGCCTCGAGGTCGACGGCGAGGATCATCGGGTAGTGCATCTGCTCGACCGAGTCGGTCGAGGCGAACAGCTCCCCTGGGTCCTCCTCACCCTCCTCCGGCGCCTCGCCCTGCGGGTAGTTGCCGAAGACGAGCATGCTGTCGAACAGGCCACCGGTGGCCACGCGCTGGATGTCGGCGAGCGGTGTGTGCTCGTGCCGCTGCACGGCGACCTGGTTCTCCTGCAGGTCTCCGAGCCAGTCCGCGAACGACCGCTCCCACGCCACCTCCACCCGCACCGGCAGGGTGTTGATGAACAGGCCGACGATCGACTCCACCCCGGGCAGGTCGGCCGGACGGCCGGACACGGTCAGGCCGAACACGACGTCGTCCTCGCCCGAGTAGGCCGACAGCAGCACGGCCCACGCCGCCTGCACGACCGTCGACAGGGTGATCCGCCGGTCGCGGGCCAGGGCGACGAGCGCCGTCGTGACGTCGCGGGGCAGCCCCAGTTCCCGGCGGTCCTGGGCCCAGTGCTCGCGCACCACCCGGTCGACCGGCAACGGCGTCGCCGAGTCGAACCCGGCGAGGTACTCGCGCCAGAACGCCTCGGCCTCGGCGGAGTCGCGCTGCGCCAGCCACGCGATGAAGTCCCGGTACGGCCGGACCGGCGGCAGCGGCTCGCCCTGGTAGGCGGCGGTGACCTCGTCCCACAGCAGCGGGATGCTCCAGCCGTCGGCGTAGAGGTGGTGGAAGGCCAGCAGGATCCAGTGGCGGCCGCGGCCCTGGGCGACGTGCACGCGCAGCAGTGGCGCGGTGGTGAGGTCGCACCCGCGAGCGCGGTCGTCGGCCAGCAGCTGCTCGACGGCGGCGTCGGGATCCGTGACGTCGGACCAGTCGTGCACCTCGAACGGCACCTCGACGTCACCCACGACGACCTGGAGCGGCTCGCGCACACCCGACCAGACGAAGCCGGTGCGCAGCGCGGGGTGCCGGTCGAGCACGAGCTGCCAGGCCGCGCGCATGGCGTCGACGTCGAGCTCGCCAGTCAGCTCCCGCACGTCCTGCGTCCAGTAGACGCCGCTGTCCGGTGACTCGACGGCGTGGAAGAGCATGCCCTGCTGCAACGGCGACAACGGGTAGGCGTCGGTCAGTCCGGGCGTCCCGGCGACCAGGGCGTCCACAGAGGACTGGTCGAGGGCGGCCAGCGGAACGTCGGACGGTGTCAGGCCGTGCGCGCCGGACCGGCAGTGGTCGACGATGCCGGCCAGCGCGGCCACGTAGGCCTCGGCGAGCTGTTCGACGGTCGAGCGCAGGTGGAGGTTGGTGCTGTACTGCAACTCCACGGCCAGTGTCCCGTCGGCGGCCTGGACGACCTCGACGCCGAGCACGTGCGAGCGCAGGCCGCCGTCCCCCTCGGCGGGACCGCACAGGTCCTCGGGCAGCTCGCGGGCGAACAGGCCCACGGCCTCGTCCTCCGCGGCGTCGACACCACCGAGGTAGTTGAAGACGACCGGGCGCGCCGGGGCGTCGCGGAGCTGCTCGTCCCGTTCGCGCAGCACGGTGTAGCCGACACCGCGGCGCGGCACGGCCCGCAGCTGCTCCTTGACGCTCTTGATGAGACCGGCGACGTCCTCGAGGTCGTCGTGGTGCAGGCCAACGGGGTGGATGGCGGTGAACCAGCCGACGGTGCGGCTGAGGTCGATGCCGTCGGCGATCGCCTCGCGGCCGTGGCTCTCCAGGTCGATGGCGGCGGCGCCGGTGCCGGTCCACCGCCCGAGGACCTGCAGCAGTGCGGCGAGGAGCAGTTCGTGGCCCTGGGTGCGGTAGGCGCGGTGGGCCTGGGTGAGCAGCACCGAGGTGCGGGCCGCGTCGAGGGTCACGCAAACGGACTCGGTCGAGTCCTCCGTGTTCGGACCGTCGAGGTCGGTCGGCACGGGCGTCGCCGTCCGGACGACTTCACGCCACCAGGGCAGCTCGTCCTGGGGGTCGAACGCCTCCAGCGCGGCGGCCCACTCCTGGTACGACGTGGTCTTCGGCGCCAGCGCGCCCGCGGAGTACGCGGTGTCGAGGTCTTCCAGCAGGACGTTCCAGGAGACCGCGTCCACGACGTAGTGGTGCGCGGTGAGGCCGAACCAAGCCGGCTTGTCGCCGCGGTCCACGTACACGGCACGCAGCAGCGGCCCGTCCGCGAGGCTCAGCGACGTCTGCGCCGTGGTCATGGCCGCGGTGACGGCCTCGTCCAGGGCCGTGCCGTCGAGGTCGGTCCTGAGCACGGTCAGGAGTTCGGCCGTCTCGGCGGGCGCGTTCTCCTGGGTGTCGCGGTTCAGGCGCAGGCGCAGGGCGTCGTGGTGGGCGACGACGGTGGCGAGCGCGGCCCGCATCGTGCCCGCGTCGGTTCCCTGTGCCAGCTCGAACATGCCGGACCAGTTGAAGTGGTCGCGGTGCGGCAGGTTCTCGCGGAGGAACCAGCTCTGGATGGGCGTGAAGGCCACAGGTCCGCTGACGGTGCCCTGGTCGGCCGAGCTGGGCTCGGACGTGCCGGCGCGGGCGGCGAGCTCGTGGACCGTCTGGTGGGTGAAGAGGTCGGCGATCTCCAGCCGCAGTCCCGCGGCACGGGACCGCGAGACGATCTGGAGGCTGACGATCGAGTCGCCACCCAGTTCGAAGAAGTTGTCGTGGACACCGACCCGTTCGACGCCGAGGACCTGCGACCACACCTCGGCGAGCGTGCGCTCGGCTTCGGTGCTGGGCGGTTCGTACGCGGTGGTGGTCTCGGGTGCGCCGGGGTCGGGCAGTGCGCGCACGTCGAGCTTTCCGTTGCTGTTCAACGGCAGCTCGTCGAGCGGCACGATCGCCGACGGCACCAGGAACTCCGGCAGCCGTCCGGCGAGGAAGCGCCTCAGTTCCGCCTGCTCGGCGGTGCTCACGACGTAGGCGATCAGGCGCTTGTCGTTCACGACCACGGCGGCGTTGGCGACGTCGGGGTGGCCGACGAGCACGTGCTCGACCTCGCCCGGTTCGACCCGGAAGCCGCGGATCTTGACCTGGTCGTCGGTGCGGCCGACGAAGTCGACCACGCCGTCCGCACCCCAGCGCACCAGGTCGCCGGTGCGGTACATCCGCGCACCCGGTACGTACGGGTCAGCGACGAAGCGTTCGGCGGCGAGGTCCGCACGACCCGCATAGCCGCGTGCCAAGCCCGTGCCGCCGATGTACAGCTCGCCGGGCACGCCGACAGGGGTCGGCTGGAGCCAGCGGTCCAGCACGTAGAAGCGCAGGCCCCGCAACGGGATGCCGATCGGGACCGACGACGGCCCGAGCCGTCCGGCGTGCATGTCGTGGAACGACGCGTACACGGTGGACTCGGTCGGGCCGTACATGTTGTAGATCGCCACGGCCGGGTTCGCGTCGAGCACCTTGCGCGCCTGGAGAGGCGACATCGCCTCGCCGCCGGCCAGCACCTTGCGATGGCCGGAGAACACGCCGGGATCGGTGTCCGCGAGCTGGTGGAACAGACCGGTGGTCATGAACGACAACGTCACGCCGTGCTCGGTGAAGAGCTTCGCGACGTCCAGCCGCTCGGCGAGGTTCGCGGACGCCACGGCGAGCGTCGCACCGCTCAGCAACGCGGTCCAGATCTCCCAGGTCGACGCGTCGAACGACACCGCGGCCATGTGCGCCACCACGTCACCGGGCACGGCGGTCACCGCCGGGTCGAGCACGACCCGCACAACGCCTTGCTCGGTGACCTCGACGCCCTTCGGCACACCGGTCGAGCCCGACGTGAACATCGTGTAGGCCAGGCGTTCGGGCGTGGCAACGATTTCCGGCCATGCGGGCGCCCCGGTCACCAGCTCGGTGAACTCGACCACGCGCGGACCGTCGAGTGCGTAGTCACCACGGGACACCACCAGCTCGACCCCGGCAGCTGTTTGCACGTCACGCAGACGGCCGTGCGGCAACGCGGGATCGAGTGGCACATACGTCCCACCTGCCTGCGTCACAGCGAGAACCGCCACCACGAGATCCACGGACCGCTCGAACCACAGCCCGACCCGCGTCTCCTCAGCGACACCAGCGGCACGCAAGCCCGACGCCACCCGCGCCACGAGCTCACCCAGCTCGGCATAGGTCAGCTCGCGGGCACCGTCACGCACGGCCGGACGGTCGCCGAACTCGCTGACAGCCGACCGGAACCGCTCGGCCAGGCCGGCGTACGGCTCGTCGAACGCGGGACCCGTGCCCCAGCCGGTCACCGGCGTCGGCGTCACCTCGCGAACGGGCCGGTCAGGTCCGGCCACCGCGGCGGCCAGGACGGCCTGCAGCTGGTCCAGCAGCCTGTCAACGGTGGCCTCGTCGAACGCACCGGTGGAGAACTCGGCCTCGATCTTGAGCGTGTCCTCCAGGTCGACCGCGAACGCGATCGGGTAGTTGACCTGCTCGACGGAGTCGAGGGCGCCGAAGCGGTCCTCGTCACCGTCGCCCTCCTCGTCCTCTTCGGACAGCAGCGCCTGCGGGTAGTTGCCGAACACCACGATGCTGTCGAAGACACCGCTGCCGCGGGGCAGGTCCGACCACCGCTTGATGTCCGAGAGCGCGGTGAACTCGTAGCGCTGCACCGCGACCTGGTTCGCCTGCAGCTCTCCCAGCCAGTCGGCGAAGGAGCGTTCCCACGACACCCGCACGCGCACGGGCAGCGTGTTGATGAAGACGCCCACCATCGACTCGACGCCGGGCAGGTCGGCGGGACGGCCGGACACGGTGAGGCCGTAGACGACCTCGTCGTCACCCGAGTAGGCGGACAGCAGGAGCACCCACGCCGCCTGGATCACCGTGGACGGCGTGACGCGCCTGTGCCGGGCGAGGTCCATGATCGAGGTGGTCAGGTCCTCCGGCAGTTCGGCGCGGCGGCGTCCCTGAGCCCAGTGCTCGCGGACCGAGCGGTCGACGGGCAACGCCGTCGGGGCGTCGAAGCCGGCCAGGTAGTCGCGCCAGAAGGCTTCGGCCTCCGCGCGGTCGCGCTTGCCCAGCCAGGCGATGAAGTCGCGGTAGGGCCGGACGGGCTCGAGATCGGGGGTCGTGCCGCGGCACAGGGCGTCGTAGGTGGCGCCGACCTCTTCGAGGACGACGGGCACGCTCCAGCCGTCGCACAGGCCGGAGTAGAGGGCCCACACCATCCGGTGGTGGCTGGTGCCGTCTTTGATGACGTGCACGCGCATCAGCGGCGGCTTGGTGAGGTCGAAGCCCTGGGCGCGGTCGCGGGCGAGCAGCTCGTCGAGCGCGGCCTGCTGGTCGGTCACGGCGGTCCAGTCGTGCACCTCGAAGGGCACCTGGAGATCACCCATGACGACCTGGAGCGGCTCGGGCACGCCCTCCCACACGAATCCGGTGCGCAGCACGGCGTGGCGGGCGACCACCAGCTCCCACGCGCGCCGCATGGCGTCGACGTCGAGCACCCCGTCGAACTCGTAGAGCCCTTGCGCCCAGTAGACGCCCTTGTCCGATTGCGCTTCCAGGACGTGGAACAGCATGCCCTGCTGAACAGGCGCCAGCGGATACATATCTTCGATCACAGATGAGCCCCTCCCCTGGCGTCATTTTTACACAATCTTCATTTACAGGGTCAAGCTATTCCCGACGAGCAGTCATAAGACATTCACATGAGGGTCATTCGCGGTGGCCATGATTAATTTAAAATGGCACGCCGAATAGAACCGTTCATCACCGTTCAATTCATTCCCCCAGATGCGCAGAACCCGGTGCGCTGTATGCCCCCGTGCTGGACCTGATCACCCTCCCATCTGCTTGAGCACGGCGGCGAGACTGGCTTGATCGATGTTGGCCAGCGGGAAGTCGGACGGAGTCACGCCGCCGGCTCCCGACTGGCAGTGCTCGACCAGCTCCTTCAGCACGGTCACGTAGCGGGTCGCGAGCCGTTGCACGGTCGCCTCCCTGTGCACGTTGGTGCTGAAATACCACTCGACCAGGAGCCGGCCGTCCGACGTTTGCTCCGCTTCGATGTGCAGCAGGTGCGAACGGTTCCCCTGTTCGTTCTCCGTCGGTCCGCACAGGTCGGCTGAAAGTTCTTCACGAATCAGGCCGACCGCGTCGTCGCCCGCAGCGTCGAACGCTCCAAGATAGTTGAACAAAACAGGCCGCGCGGGCGCTTCGACAACATTGTCGTCGCGTTCCAGATAGCGGAGGATTCCGTAGCCGACACCGCGGCGCGGCACGGTGCGCAGCTGTTCCTTGACCGTCTTGATCAGCTCACCGGTGTCGCCGAACCGCTGGTGGCGCAGGCGCACCGGGAAGATCGACGTGAACCAGCCGACGGTGCGGGACAGGTCGACCCCGTCGGCGATCGCCTCGCGGCCGTGGCTCTCGAGGTCGATCGTCACGTCGCCGGTGCCCGCCCACTCGCCCAGCGTCCGGACGAGCGCGGCCAGCAGCAGGTCGTTGATCTGCGTGCGGTAGGCCTTGTGGGCCTCGCCGAGCAGCACCTCGGTGGACTTCGCGTCGAGCCAGGTGCGGACGGTGTCGGCCGACGCCTCGGTGTTGGCACCGCGGCCGTCGACGGGCACCGTCATGACCCGTTCCGTCTGCGCGGCCCAGTGGGCGCGTTCGGCGTCCGGGTCGTCGGCGCGCAGCACCTCGGCCCACTGCTGGTACGACGTCGTCTTCGGCCCGAGCGGTCCGCCCTGGTAGGCGGTGTCGAGGTCCTCCAGCAGGACGTTCCACGACACGCCGTCCACGACGAGGTGGTGCGCGGTGAGCCCCAGCCAGGCCGGATCCGCGCCGCGGTCGAAGTAGAGCGCGGCCACGAGCGGGCCGTCCGCCAGGCTCAACGACGTCTGCGCCTCGGTCATGTGCGCGACGACCTCGGCGTCGTCCCCGGCGGTGACGACGCGCAGGACCTGCGTCAGCTCACCGTCGTTGTCCTGCACCCAGGTGTCGCCCTCCTGGCGGAACCGGATGCGCAAGGCGTCGTGGTGGGCGATGACGGCGTCGAGCGCCCGCGCGAGCCTCTCCGGATCGGTGCCGGAGGCCAGTTCGTACACGCCGGACCAGTTCCAGTGATCGCGGTCCGGGACGTCCTGCTCGACGAACCAGTGCTGGATCGGCGTGAGGGGAACGGGACCGGTGACGACACCCTGCTCCGCCAGCATGGCAGTGGGGGTGTCCCGCACGACAGGGGCCAGCTCGGCGATGGTCTGGTGGGCGAACACGTCCGCCACGTCCACACCCAGACCGGCCGCACGGGCGCGCGCCACGATCTGCAGGCTCAGGATCGAGTCGCCGCCCAGCTCGAAGAAGTTGTCGTGCACACCAACGCGTTCGAGGCCCAGCACCTGCGACCACACCTCGGCCAGCACGTCCTCCACGGACGTCCGGGGTGCCTCGAAGACCTCGGCCGTCGTCTCCGGCTCCGGGTCGGGCAGACCCTTGCGGTCGACCTTGCCGTTCGGCGTGAGCGGCAACCGGTCCAGCGCCACGAACACCGACGGGACGAGGTAGTCCGGGACGCGCTCGCGCAGCCAGGTCCGGAGCTCCTTCGAGCTGAACTCGCCTTCCGCGACGACGTACGCGACGAGGCGCTTGCCGCCGTGCGGTCCGCCATCCCTTGCTACCACAACGACATCACGCACGTCAGGGTGGTCGCCGATGACGACCTCGACCTCGCCCGGCTCGACGCGATAGCCGCGGATCTTGACCTGTTCGTCGACACGACCCAGGAACTCGATCGTCCCGTCCGCACGCCACCGAGCCCGGTCACCGGTGCGGTACAACCGGCCGCCGGCCTCGCCGAACACGTCCGGCACGAACCGTTCCGCGGTCAGGTCAGGCCGGTTCACGTAGCCACGCGCCACACCCGGACCGCCGACCAGCAGCTCACCGGGGACACCGACGGGGGCCGGCCGCATCGCGTCGTCGACGATGACGGCGCGGGCACCGGCCAGCGGGGTGCCGATGGGCACCACGGCCTGCGGGTGGTCGTCGCCGACCGGGTGGAAGATCGAGTCGATCGCCGCCTCGGTCACACCGAACACGTTGCCCGGCACCGCGTTCGGCGCCACCTCGGCGACGGCGGTGGTGAGCGCGTCGTGCGTCCACATGTCGGTGCCGGAGATCACCAGCCGCAGGCTGTCGACGGGACCGGCCGTCCGGCAGTGCGCCGCGAGGTCGCGCAGGAGCATGCCCGGGACGATCTCGGCGATCGCCACACCGTCACCGGAAAGCGTGCTGTGCAACGACTCCACGGACACGTGTTCGTCGTGCGGCAGGAACACCACCGTCTGACCGAACGCCAGCGCGCGGGTCATGTCCCCGATCGACACGTCGAAACCGGGACCCGACATCGACAACACGGCACCCGGACCGCCGAGATCGGCGAGCCCGGCACGCCATCCCGCCACGTACGACGAGAGTGCGCGATGGGTCACGGCCACTCCCTTGGGCCGTCCGGTCGACCCCGACGTGTAGGCGATGTACGCCACCGCATCCGGGTCGATCCGCACCGGCAGGTGGTCGAGCACCGCGTCGTCCAGCACGAGCACCTCACCGGCGAACCCGGCCAGCTCGCCCGCGAGGTCCGCGGTGGTGACCGCCGCGACCGCACCCGCGTCCGCGAGCAGGAACCCGAGACGTTCCTCGGGCAGGCCGGGGTTGACCGGCACGTACGCACCGCCGCTGCGCAGCACGCCCTGGAAGGCGACCGCCAGGTCGATCCCGCGCGGCACCAGCACCGCCACCGGCGACTCCGCCGTCACGCCGGCGCGCCGGAGCCGTTCCGCCAGTCCGGCGGAGCGGGCGTCCAGTTCGGCGAACGTCAGGCGCTCGTCGCCGCACTTCGCGGCCACGGCGCCGGAGCGTGCCCAGCTGTGGACCAGCTCGGGCACCGGCAGTTCGGTGATCGGCGCCGGGGTCTCGCCCTGCGCCACGAGCCGCGCGGCCTGCTCCGGACGCTGCAACGGCAGGTCGGCGACGGCCAGGTCCGGCTCGCGGGCGACGGCGGTGAGGACGACGACGAGCTGGTCGAGGATCCGCTCGACGGTGGCGGCGTCGAAGGCGGCCGTGGAGAACTCAGCCTCGATCTTGAGCGTGGCCTCCAGGTCGACCGCGAACGTGAGCGGGTAGTTGCCCTGCTCGACCGACTCGACCGCGTCGGCCCACTCCTCGCCGCTGTCGGCGGGTGCTTCCTCCTGCGGGTAGTTGCCGAACACCACGATGCTGTCGAACAGGCCGCGGCCGTGTGGCACCGCGGACCAGCGCTGGACGTCGACCAGCGGGGTGAACTCGAACCGCTGCAGCGCGACCTGGTTGTCCCGCAGCTCGTGCAGCCAGGCGGAGAACGGCGTCCTGCCGGGGACCTCGGCCCGCACGGGCAGCGTGTTGATGAACAGGCCGACCATCGACTCGACCCCGGCCAGATCGGCCGGACGACCCGACACGGTCAGGCCGAACACCACGTCGTCCTCGCCCGAGCTCGCGGACAGGACCTTCGCCCACGCCGCCTGCACGACCGTCGACAACGTGACGCGCTCGCGCCGGGCCAGCTCGACCAGCCCGGCGGTGACGTTCTCCTCGAGGTGCGTGCGCCGGCGGTCCTGCGCGTAGTGGCTCGCGGCCAGGCGGTCCACCGGCAGAGCCGTCGGGGCCTCGAAACCGTCCAGGTACGTGCGCCAGAAGCCTTCCGTGGCAGCGGAATCACGCTGCCCCAGCCACGCGATGTAGTCGCGGTACGGACGCACCGGCGGCAACACCTGCCGCTGGTAGGCCGCCGACACCTCGTCCATCACGACAGGCAGACTCCACCCGTCGCACAAACCCTGGTACAGGCCCCAGACGAGCCAGTTCCGCCCATTGCCCCGGTCGACGAGGTACAGGCGCGTCAACGGCGGCCGGGCGAGGTCGAAGCCGAGGGCACGGTCGTCCGCCAGCAACTCCTGCAGCCGCAGCTGTTGTGCCGCCTCGTCGAACCCCGACCAGTCGTGGGTGGTCAACGGGACGTCGACCCCGGCCAGCACGATCTGCACCGGCTCGCTGACACCCTCCCAGACGAACCCGCTGCGCAGCGCGGCGTGCCGGGAGATCACCTGGTGCCAGGCACCGGCCAGCCGTTCGGGGTCGATCGGACCGGCCAGGTCGTAGACGCCCTGACCCCAGTACAGGCCGTCCCCCTCGTCCGGAGCGCCGACGACACCGAACAACATGCCCGACTGCACCGGCGCGAGCCGATGAACGTCCACAAGCGACGGATGACGTCCGGTGAGCCCGTCGACCTCGTCCTGGGTGAGGGTGGCCAGCGGGAAGTCCGACGGAGTGAACCCACCGACGGCCGACCGGCAGTGCGCGACCAGTTCCCGCAAGGCCTCGACGTACCGGGCCGCGACGCGTTCGACGGTGGCGGTGTCGTGCACAGCACGGGAGTGGAACCACTCGATCGACAGACGCCCGTCGGCGGTCTGCTGCACTTCGAGCTGCAACAAGTGCGACCGATTCCCACCTTCACCTTCGCTCGGGCCGGCGAGATCGCCGTCCAGCTCACGACGGATCAACCCGGCCGAGTCGTCGTTGCCGTCGTGCGCACCGAGGTAGTTGAACAACACCGGCCGATCCGGAGCACCGGCCAGTTCGTCCCGCAGCCAGCGCAACACGCCGTAGCCGACACCACGACGCGGCACCGCACGGAGTTCTTCCTTGACCGCCTTGATCGCGGCCGACGGAGCGCCGTGGTTCGTGAGTCGCACGGGGAAGATCGACGTGAACCACCCCACCGTGCGCGACAGATCCGCGCCTTCACGGCCGTGGCTCTCCAGGTCGATCGTCACGTGATCGCTGCCGGACCATTCGCCCAGCGTCTGGGCGAGGGCGGTCAGCAGCAGGTCGTTGCCCTGCGTGCGGTACGCCCTGTGGGCATCGCCGAGCAGTGCCGCCGTCGTCTCGGCATCGAGCCACGACTGCACGATCGCCTCGGACGCGTCGACGTTCGGGCCGTCGCCGTCGGCGGGGAGCTCGACCACGTCCGCGGTCGCCGCCAGCCAGTGCTCGCGTTCACCGCTCGGGTCGTCCTCCTGCAGCTGCAACGCCCACTGCTGGAACGAGGTCGTCTTCGGCGCCAGTGATCCGCCCTGGTAGGCGATGTCGAGG
The DNA here is from genome assembly GCF_026242055.1 of Lentzea sp. NEAU-D7. GTDB lineage: Bacteria > Actinomycetota > Actinomycetes > Mycobacteriales > Pseudonocardiaceae > Lentzea. Next base: position 460,697 of record NZ_JAPJDL010000001.1, read on the forward strand.
TCTTCCAGCAGGACGTTCCACGACACCCCGTCCATCACCAGGTGGTGCACCGTCAAACCCAGCCACGCGGGCTGATCACCGCGATCGAAGAAGACAGCGGCCAGAAGCGGACCATCGGCCAGCCGCAACGACTTCTGCGCCACGGTCATCTCCGCGACCACGGCCTCGTCACCGTCGACCACCCGCAACGACCCGCCGCCGTCGACCGGCGCGTTGAACTGGGTGTCCGGGGTGAACCGGATCCGCAGTGCGTCGTGGTGCGCGACGAGGACGTCGAGCGCCCGCCCGAGCCTTGCAGGATCGGTGCCCGGTGCCAGCTCGAACATGCCCGACCAGTTCCAGTGGTCCCGGTCCGGGATGTCCTGCGCCAGGAACCACCGCTGGATCGGTGTGAACGGAACAGGCCCGGTCACCACACCCTGCTCGGCCGGCGACTCCGCCGGGGCGTCACGCACTGCTGACGCCAGCTCCGCCACCGACTGATGCGCGAACACGTCCGCCACGTCGATGCCGAGTCCGGCGGCACGGGTGCGCGCCACGATCTGCAGACTCAGGATCGAGTCGCCGCCCAGCTCGAAGAAGTTGTCGTGCACGCCCACGCGTTCGACGCCCAGCACACCGCTCCACACCGCGGCGAGGGTCTCCTCGACAGCGGTCCGGGGCGCGACGTACTGCTCACCGGCCGACTCGGGCTCCGGGTCGGGCAGTCCTCGCCGGTCGACCTTGCCGTTAGGCGTCAGCGGCAACCGGTCCAGCGTGACGAACACCGATGGCACAAGGTAGTCCGGCACCCGCTCCCGCAACCACGCCCGCAACACCGAACCGCTGAACTCACTCTCCGCCACGACGTACGCGACCAAGCGCTTGCCGCCGTGCGGACCGCCATCACGAGCCACCACAACGACATCACGCACGTCGGGGTGGTCGCCGATGACGACCTCGACCTCACCGGGTTCGACCCGGTAGCCACGAATCTTGACCTGCTCGTCCACCCGGCCCAGGAACTCGATCCTGCCGTCCGCACGCCACCGAGCCCGGTCACCAGTGCGGTACAACCGCCCGCCAGAGCCAGTGAACACGTCGGGGATGAACCGCTCGGCCGTCAGGTCAGGCCGACCGACGTACCCCCGGGCCACACCCGGACCGCCGACCAGCAACTCACCCGGCACCCCGACCGGGACCGGCCGCAACGACCCGTCCACCACGAAAGCCTCGGCACCCGCCAACGGCGTGCCGATCGGCACCACAGCGGCAGAATCGTCCTCACCGACCGGGTGGAAGATCGAGTCGATCGCCGCCTCGGTCACACCGAACACGTTGCCCGGCACCGCGTTCGGCGCCACCTCACGCACAGCAGCGGTCAACGCGTCATGCGTCCACATGTCGGTGCCGGAGATCACCAGCCGCAGACTGTCGACGGGACCGACCGTCCGGCAGTGCGCCGCCAGATCGCGCAGCAGCATGCCCGGAACGATCTCGGCGACCTCGACGTCGTGCGTGCGCAGCGTGTGGTGCAACGACTCGACCGACACGTGTTCGTCGTGCGGCAGGAACACCACCGTCTGACCGAACGCCAGTGCCCGCGTCATGTCCCCGATGGAGACGTCGAATCCGGGACCTGACATCGACAACACGGTGCCGGGCCCTCCCAGTTCGGCGAGCCCGTCGCGCCATCCCGCCACGTACGACGAAAGCGCGCCGTGGGACACCGCCACGCCCTTGGGCCGCCCCGTCGACCCGGAGGTGTAGGCGACGTACGCCAACGCACCGGGATCGATGCGCACCGGCACGGCGTCCGGGGCCGGCGACTCGTCGTCCAGCACCAGCACCTCGCCGGTGAAGCCGGCCAGCTCACCGGCCAGAGCCGCGGTCGTGACCGCGACAACGGCACTGACGTCGGCAAGCAGGAAAGCGAGCCGTTCGGCAGGAAGCCCAGGGTTGATCGGCACGTAGACGCCACCACTGCGCAGCACGCCCTGGAAGGCCACCGCGAGGTCGATCCCGCGCGGCACGAGCACGGCGACCGGCGACTCCACGGTCACACCGGCCCGCTGGAGCCGGGCAGCCAGCGCGTCCGCCCGGACACCCAGCTCCGCGAACGTGAGCCGTTCGCCGCCGCAGACCACGGCGACCCCGGAAGGGGCCTGTGCGGCGATCAGGTCCGGCACCGGCCGTTCGGCCACCGGCGTGGCCGTGCTGCCCCACGCGGTGATCTCGGCGGCCTGGTCAGGGCGGTGCAGCGGAACGTCCCGCACCCGCAGTCCCGGCCGCTGCGCCACCGCGGTCAGCACGACCACCAGCTGGTCGAGGATCCGCTCGACCGTGACCGCGTCGAACGCGGCCGTCGAGAACTCCGCCTCGATCTTGAGCGTGGCCTCCAGGTCGACCGCGAACGTGAGCGGGTAGTTGCCCTGCTCCACGGACTCGGTGGCCTGCAACCAGTCCTCGCCCAGGTCCTCCGGCAGCTCCTCCTGCGGGTAGTTGCCGAACACCACGATGGAGTCGAACAACGCGCGGCCGTGCGGCACGGCAGACCACCGCTGCACGTCCACCAACGGCGTGAACTCGAACCGTTGCAGAGCAACCTGGTTGTCCCGCAGGTCGTGCAGCCACGAGGTGAACGGCACGTCCGCGGGCACGACCGTCCGGACCGGCAACGTGTTGATGAACAGGCCGACCATCGACTCCACGCCGGCCAGATCCGCCGGACGACCGGAGACGGTCAGGCCGAACACCACGTCGTCCTCGCCGGAGGACGCCGACAACACCTTGGCCCACGCGGCCTGCACGACCGTCGACAACGTGACGCGTTCGCGTCGTGCCAGCGCCACCAGTTCGGCGGTCACACCCTCGTCCAGGTGCGTGCGACGGCGGTCCTGGGCGTAGTGGCTCGCGGCCAGCCGATCGGCGGGCAGCGGGGTCGGCGCCTCGAACCCGGCCAGGTACTCGCGCCAGAAGGCTTGCGGCGCGGACGGGTCGCGCCCGTCGAGCCACGCGATGAAGTCCCGGTAGGGCCGGACCGGTTCGAGCGCGCCACCCTGGTAGGCGGCGGACACCTCGTCCATCACGACGGGCAGGCTCCACCCGTCGCACAGACCCTGGTACAGCCCCCAGACGAGCCAGTACTGCCCGTTGCCCCTGTCCACGGCGTAGAGCCGCATCAGCGGCGGCCGGGCCAGGTCGAAGCCGAGCGCACGGTCGTCGGCGAGCAGCTCCTGAAGCTTCTGCTGTTGTGCGGCGTCGTCGAGACCCGACCAGTCGTGGACCGTCAGCGGCACCTCGACGTCGCCGAGCACCACCTGAACCGGCTCCGCCACGCCCTCCCACACGAAGCCGCTCCGCAGGGACGCGTGCCGCGCGATCACCGCACGCCACGCCGCCTCGAACCGCTCCACGTCGATCGGGCCCGCGAGGTCGTAGACGCTCTGTCCCCAGTAAAGCCCGTCGACAGGAGAGCCCACGACACCGAACAACATGCCCGACTGCACCGGCGCCAACCGGTACACGTCCACCAGCGGATAACGCTCCGCCAGCCCGTCCACCTCGGCCTGCGTCAGCGACGCCAGCGGGAAGTCCGACGGCGTGAAGCCACCGGCCGACCGGCAATGCGCGACCAACTCGCGCAACGCCTCGACGTACCTGGCCGCGACCCGTTCGACGGTGGCGGTGTCGTGCACAGCACTGGAGTGGAACCACTCGATCGACAACCGGCCGTCAGCGGTCTGCTGCACCTCGAGCTGCAACAGGTGCGAGCGCGTCCCGCCCTCGCCCTCGCTCGGACCGGCCAGATCGGCGTCCAGCTCACGGCGGATCAGCCCCGCCGGGTCGTCGTTGCCGTCGTACGCGCCGAGGTAGTTGAACAACACCGGACGCTCTGGCACATCGACCAGTTGCAACGCGCCGTAGCCCACGCCGAGACGCGGCACAGCGCGCAACTCCTCCTTGACCGCCTTGATCGCCGCGTCAGGTTCGTCGTGTCGGCTCAACCGCGCCGGGAAGATCGAGGTGAACCAGCCGACCGTGCGCGACAGGTCAGCGCCTTCACGGCCGTGGCTCTCCAGGTCGATCGTCACGTGATCACTACCGGCCCACTCGCCCAAAGCCTGGGCGAGAGCCGTCAGCAACAGGTCGTTGCCCTGCGTCCGATACGCCCTGTGCGCGTCACCGAGCAGAGTCGCCGTCGTCTCGGCATCCAGCCACGACTGCACGATCGCCTCGGACGCGTCCGTGTTGGGGCCGTCGCCGTCCGCCGGAAGCGCGACCACGTCCGCGGTGGTCGCAATCCAGTGCTCGCGTTCGCCGGCGGCGTCGATGGTCTGGAGCTGGTCGGCCCACGCCTTGAACGACGTCGTCTTCGGTGCCAGCGCACCGCCCCGGTAAGCGAGGTCGAGGTCCTCCAGCAGGATGTTCCACGACACCCCGTCCATCACCAGGTGGTGCACGGTCAAACCCAGCCACGCAGGCTCGTCGCCACGGTCGAAGAACACGGCGGCCACCAGCGGACCATCGGCCAGCCGCAACGACGTCTGCGCCGCGGTCATCTCCGCGACCACGTCCTCGTCGCCCTCGACCACACGCAGAACCCCGGTCTCCAGCGGCGCGTTGTACTGGCCGTCCGGGGTGAACCGGATGCGCAACGCGTCGTGGTGCGCCAGCACCGCGTCCAACGCCGACGCGAGGCGACCAGGTTCGGTGCCGGGTGCCAGCTCGAACATGCCCGACCAGTTCCAGTGGTCCCGGTCCGGGATGTCCTGTGCCAGGAACCACCGCTGGATCGGCGTGAACGGGACGGGCCCGGTGACGACACCCTGCTCGGCCAGGGTCACCGCCGGGGCATCACGCACCACGAGAGCGAGTTCGCCGACGGTCTGGTGAGCGAACACGTCCGCCACGTCGACACCCAGGCCAGCGGCACGGGTGCGCGCCACGATCTGCAGGCTCAGGATCGAGTCCCCGCCGAGTTCGAAGAAGTTGTCGTGCACGCCGACACGTTCCGCACCGAGCACCTGCGCCCAGACGGCCGCCAGAACTTCTTCGGCGGCGGTCCTCGGCGCGACGTACGCCACGCCGGACGTCTCGGGCTCGGGATCGGGCAGTCCTCGCCGGTCGACCTTGCCGTTCGGCGTCAGCGGCAACCGGTCCAGCGCGACGAACACCGATGGCACGAGGTAGTCCGGCACCCGCTCCCGCAGCCACGCCCGCAGGACCGAACCGCTGAACTCACCCTCGGACACGACGTACGCGACGAGCCGCTTGCCGCCGTGAGGCCCACCATCACGAGCCACCACAACAACATCACGCACATCCGGGTGGTCACCGATGACCACCTCGACCTCACCGGGCTCCACTCGGTAACCGCGGATCTTGACCTGCTCGTCGACACGACCCAGGAACTCGATCGTCCCGTCGGCACGCCACCGAGCCCGGTCACCGGTGCGGTACAAACGCTGACCGCCCACGCCGGGCACGAACCGCTCCGCCGTCAGGTCCGGGCGCCCCACATACCCCTGGGCCACACCGGAACCACCGACCAGCAACTCACCCGGCACACCCACCGGAACCGGCCGCAACGACCCGTCCACCACGTACGCCTGAGCACCCGCCAAAGGCCTGCCGATCGGCACCACGGCGGCGGAACGGTCCTCACCCACCGGGTGGAAGATCGAGTCGATCGCCGCCTCGGTCACACCGAACACGTTGCCCGGCACCGCGTTCGGCGCCACCTCACGCACAGCAGCAGTCAACGCGTCATGCGTCCACATGTCCGTACCGGAGATCACCAGCCGCAGACTGTCGACGGGACCGGCCGTCCGGCAGTGCGCCGCCAGATCGCGCAGCAGCATGCCCGGAACGATCTCCGCGATCTCGACGTCGTGGTCGACCAGGGTGCGGTGCAACGACTCCACCATCACGTGCTCGTCGTGCGGCAAGAACACCACGCGCTGGCCGAACGCCAAGGCACGGGTCATGTCCCCGATCGACACGTCGAAACCGGGACCCGACATCGACAACACCGCGCCCGGACCGCCCAGAGCGGCGAGTCCGGCACGCCATCCCGCCACGTAGGACGACAACGCGGCATGGGTCACAGCCACGCCCTTGGGGCGGCCCGTCGAGCCCGACGTGTAGGCGATGTACGCCAGGGCGTTCGGGTCGACCGGGGCAAGCGGTTCACCAGGTTCGGCGGACACGTCGTCCACCCGCAGCACTTCTCCGGTGAAACCGTCCAAGGCCGAGGTCGTGACAGCGGCGACCACACCGGCGTCGGCCAACAGGAACGCCAGCCGTTCCGCCGGAAGCCCAGGATTGATCGGCACGTACACGCCACCCGAGCGCAGCACGCCCTGGAACGCCACCGCCAGCTCGATTCCGCGCGGCACCACGACCGCCACCGGCGACCCCACCGCCACGCCGGCTCCCCGAAGCCGGGCTGCCAGCGCGTCAGCCCGAGCGCCCAACTCTGCGAACGTGAGGCTCTCCTCGCCACACACCACCGCCACGGTGTCCGGCGTCGTGTGAGCCCAGCCGCCGACGAGGTCGGGCACCGGCCGTTCGGTCGCCGGTTCCGGCGTCCTCCCCCACGCCACCAGCTCCGCCGCCTGCTCGGGCCGCTGCAACGGCACGTCGCCGACCGCGAGCTCCGGCTGTTCCGCGACAACGGTGAGCACGACCACGAGCTGGTCGAGGATCCGCTCGACGGTGGCGGCGTCGAAGGCGGCCGTGGAGAACTCGGCCTCGATCTTGAGCGTGGCTTCCAGGTCGACCGCGAAGGTGAGCGGGTAGTTGCCCTGCTCCACCGACTCGGTGGCCTGCACCCCGCCCAGGTCCTCCGGCAGCTCCTCCTGGGGGAAGTTGCCGAACACCACGATGCTGTCGAACAACGCACGGCCGTGCGGCACCGCCGACCAGCGCTGCACGTCCACCAACGGCGTGTGCTCGAACCGTTGCAGCGCGACCTGGTTGTCCCGCAACGCGGGCAACCACGCGGCGAACGACGTGTCGATGGGCACCGAGGCCCGCACCGGCAGCGTGTTGATGAACAACCCGACCATCGACTCCACGCCGGCCAGATCCGCCGGACGACCCGACACGGTCAGGCCGAACACCACGTCGTCCTCGCCCGACGACGCGGACAACACCTTGGCCCACGCCGCCTGCACGACCGTCGACAACGTCACGCGTTCGCGTCGCGCCAACTCCACCAGCCCGGCCGTGACGGCCTCGCTGAGCTGTGTGCGACGGCGGTCCTGCGCGTAGTGGCTCGCGGCCAGGCGGTCCACCGGCAACGCGGTCGGCGCCTCGAAGCCTTCCAAGTACGTGCGCCAGAACCCCTCCGTGGCAGCGGAATCACGCTGACCCAGCCACGCGATGTAGTCGCGGTACGGACGCACCGGCGGCAACACCTGCCGCTGGTAGGCAGCCGACACCTCGTCCATGACAACAGGCAGACTCCACCCGTCGCACAGACCCTGGTACAGGCCCCACACCAACCAGTTCCGCCCGTTGCCCCGGTCGACGAGGTAGAGCCGGATGAGCGGCGGGTGAGCGAGATCGAACCCGAGCGCGCGGTCGTGGTCCAGGAGTTCCTGGAGCCGAACCTGTTGTGCGGCCTCGTCGAGACCCGACCAGTCGTGGTTCGTCAACGGCACGTCGACCCCGGCCAGCACGACCTGCACCGGCTCGCCGACGCCCTCCCACACGAACCCGCTCCGCAACGGCGCGTGCCGGCCGACCACTTCACGCCACGCCGCCGCCAGCCACTCGGCGTCGATCGGCCCGGCCAGCTCGTAAACGTTCTGCGCCCAGTAGAGGCCATCGACGGGAGAGCCCACGACACCGAACAACATGCCGGACTGCACCGGTGCCAACCGGTACACGTCCGCCAGCGGATAGCGCTCCGCCAGCAGGTCGACCTCAGGCTGGGTCAGCGCGGCCAGCGGGAAGTCCGAAGGCGTGAACCCACTGGCGGACCTGCAGTGCGCGACCAGTCCGCGCAAGGCCTCGACGTACCGGGCGGCAACCCGTTCGACGGTGGCGGTGTCGTGCACAGCACGGGAGTGGAACCACTCGATCGACAGCCGCCCATCGGCGGTCTGCTGCACCTCGAGCTGCAACAAGTGCGAGCGCGTCCCGCCCTCGCCCTCAGCAGGCCCAGCCAGGTCAACGGGCAGTTCCCGGCGGATCAGCCCCTCCGAGTCGGCGGCGTCGTGCGCCCCGAGGTAGTTGAACAACACCGGACGGTCCGGCACATCGGCCAATTCACCGTGCAACCAGCGCAAGGCGCCGTAGCCGACACCGCGGCGCGGAACCGACCGCAGCTCCTCCTTCACGGCCTTGATCGCCGCACCGGGTTCGTCGTGACGGCTCAACCGGACCGGGAAGATCGAGGTGAACCACCCCACCGTGCGCGACAGGTCCGCACCCTCACGACCATGGCTCTCCAGGTCGATCGTCACGTGATCACTACCGGCCCACTCACCCACGGCTTGGGCAAGAGCGGCCAGCAACAGGTCGTTGCCCTGCGTGCGATAGGCCTTGTGCGCGTCACCGAGCAGCGCCGCCGTCGTCTCGGCATCCAGCCACGACTGCACGACCGCTGCGGACGCCTCGGAGTTCGGTCCTTGCCCGTCCACCGGGACGACGGCGACGTCCGCCGTCGTGGCGGCCCAGTGGTCGCGTTCCTCCACGGCGTCGATGGTCTGGAGCTGCTCGGCCCACGCCTGGAACGAGGTCGTCTTCGGCGCGAGCGAACCGCCCTGGTAGGCGGTGTCCAGGTCCTCCAGCAGGACGTTCCACGACACCCCGTCCATCACCAGGTGGTGCACCGTCAAACCCAGCCACGCGGGCTGATCACCGCGATCGAAGAAGACAGCGGCCAGAAGCGGACCATCGGCCAGCCGCAACGACTTCTGCGCCGCCGTCATCTCCGCGGTGACGTCGTCCACGGCAACGACACGGAGAACCTCGGAGGCTTCGAGACCGGCGTTGTGCTGGCCCTCGGGCGTGAACCGGATGCGCAGCGCGTCGTGATGAGCGACCAGGACGTCGAATGCCCGCCCGAGCCGTTCCGGATCGGTGCCCGGCGCCAGCTCGAACATCCCCGACCAGTTCCAGTGGTCCCGGTTCGGGACGTCCTGGGCGAGGAACCAGTGCTGGATCGGTGTGAACGGGATCGGACCCGTGACGACGCCCTGCTCTGCCGACGACTCCGCAGGAGCGTCACGCACGGCGAGGGCGAGTTCGGCGATCGTCTGGTGGGCGAACACGTCCGCCACGTCCACACCCAGCCCAGCGGCACGAATCCGGGCCACGATCTGCAGGCTCAGGATCGAGTCGCCACCCAGCTCGAAGAAGTTGTCCTGCACGCCGACACGGTCGACGCCCAGCACACCGCTCCACACCTCGGCGAGGGTCTCCTCGGCGGCGGTCCGGGGCGCGACGTAGGCCTCGCCCGTCGTCTCCGGCTCCGGGTCGGGCAGACCGCGACGGTCCACCTTCCCGTTCGGCGTCAGGGGAAGGCGGTCCAACGCGACGAACACCGACGGCACCAGGTAGTCCGGCACCCGCTCGCGCAACCACGACCGCAGAGCCGAACCGCTGAACTCACCCTCCGCAACCACGTAGGCCACCAGGCGCTTACCGCCATGAGGGCCACCGTCCCGTGCCACCACAACGACATCACGCACGTCGGGGTGGTCGCCGATGACGACCTCCACCTCACCAGGCTCGACCCGGTAACCGCGGATCTTCACCTGCTCGTCGACACGACCCAGGAACTCGATCCTGCCGTCCGCACGCCACCGCGCGCGGTCACCAGTGCGGTACAGCCGCTCACCAGAGCCCGTGAACAGATCGGGGATGAACCGCTCGGCTGTCAGGTCAGGACGGCCCACATACCCCTGGGCCACACCGGAACCACCGACCAAAAGCTCACCCGGAACACCCACCGGCGCCGGCCGCAACGACCCGTCCACCACGAAGGCCCGAGCACCGGCCAAAGGCGTACCGATCGGCACCACAGCGGCAGGGTGGTCCTCGCCGACCGGGTGGAAGATCGAGTCGATCGCCGCCTCGGTCACACCGAACACGTTGCCCGGCACCGCGTTCGGCGCCACCTCCCGCACGGCGCCAGTCAACGCGTCATGCGTCCACATGTCCGTACCCGAGATCACCAGCCGAAGGCTCTCCACCGGCCCGGCCGTCCGGCAGTGCGCCGCCAAGTCGCGCAACAACATGCCGGGCACAATCTCCGCGACCTCGACGTCGTGGTCGACCAGGGTGCGGTGCAACGACTCCACCGTCACGTGCTCGTCGTGCGGCAAGAACACCACACGTTGGCCGAACGCCAGGGCACGCGTCATGTCCCCGATCGACACGTCGAACCCAGGACCTGACATCGACAACACGGTGCCCGGACCGCCCAGCGTGCGCAGCCCGTCACGCCACCCGGCCACGTACGACGACAACGCGGCGTGCGTCACCGCCACACCCTTCGGGCGGCCCGTCGAACCGGACGTGTAAGCGATGTACGCCAGGGAGTTCGGGTCGACCGGTGTGAGCTCACCTGCGACCGCGGACACGTCGTCCACCAGCAGTACTTCTCCGGCGAACCCGTCCAAAGCCGATGTCGTGACGGCCGCGATCACACCGGCGTCGGCCAGCAGGAACGCGAGCCGTTCGGCGGGAAGCCCCGGGTTGATCGGCACGTACACGCCGCCGGAGCGCAACACGCCCTGGAACGCGACGGCCAGGTCAAGACCACGCGGCACCAGCACGGCGACCGGAGACCCGACCGTCACACCGGCCCGGCGCAGACGCAGCGCGAGCGCGTCGGCTCGGGCGTTCAGCTCGGCGAACGTCAGCTGCTCGTCGCCGCACACCACGGCGACCTCGGACGAGACGCGCCCGGCGATCAGGTCCGGCACCGGCGGTTCGGCGGAGGGCACGGGGGTCGCGCCCCACGCCACCAGCTCGGCGGCCTGTTCGGGGCGCTGCACCGGCACGTCCCGGACGACCAGGTCCGGCTGCTCCGCCACCGCGGTCAGCACGACGGCGAGCTGGTCGAGGATCCGCTCGACCGTGACCGCGTCGAACGCGGCCGTCGAGAACTCCGCCTCGACGCGCAGCGTGCGCTCCAGGTCGACGGCGAAGGTCAGCGGGTAGTTGCCCTGCTCCACCGAGTCGGCGGCCTGCACCCCGCCCAGGTCCTCCGGCAGCTCCTCCTGCGGGTAGTTGCCGAACACCACGATCGAGTCGAACAACGCGCGGCCACCTGGAACAGGCGACCACCGCTGCACGTCCACCAGCGGCGTGTACTCGAACCGTTGCAGCGCGACCTGGTTGTCCTGCAACCGCGGCAGCCACGCGGCGAACGTCGTGTCCGCCGGCACCACGGCCCGCACGGGCAGCGTGTTGATGAACAACCCGACCATCGACTCGACCCCGGCCAGGTCGGCCGGACGGCCGGAGACGGTCAGGCCGAAGACCACGTCGTCGTCACCCGAGTACGTCGACAGCAGCAGTGCCCACGCCGCCTGCACGACGGTCGACAGCGTCACGCGCTCACGCCGTGCCAACTCCACCAGCCCGGCCGTGACGGTCTCGTCCAGGCGCAGGCGACGCCGGTCCTGGTCGTAGTGGCTCGCGGCCGGCCGATCGACCGGAAGTGCCGTGGGGGCCTCGAAGCCGCCCAGGTACTCGCGCCAGAACCCTTCGGACTCGGCCGGGTCACGCCGGCCCAGCCACGCGATGAAGTCCCGGTACGACCGCACGGGCTCCAGCGCCCGGCCCTGGTAGAGCGCGGACACCTCGTCCACCACGACGGGCAGGCTCCACCCGTCGCACAGCCCCTGGTACAGGCCCCACACCAGCCAGAACCGGTCTTCGCCGCGATCCACCAGGTACAGGCGGGTCAGCGGCGGCGCGGCGAGGTCGAAGCCCAGCGCGCGGTCCTCGTCGAGCAGCACCCGCAAGTGCTCCTGCTGCTCCACGTCGTCGAGACGAGACCAGTCCCGCCGTTCGAGCGGGACGTCGACATCGGCCAGCACGACCTGCACCGGTTCGCTGACGCCCTCCCACACGAACCCGCTGCGCAACGCGGCATGCCGGGAGATCACCTGACGCCAAGCCTCGGCCAACCGGTCGGCGTCCAGCGGACCGGCCAGGTCGTAGACCCCCTGGCCCCAGTAGAGGCCGTCGACAGGAGAACCCGCGACACCGAACAACATGCCCGACTGCACCGGCGCCAGTCGATGCACGTCCACCAGCGGGTAACGCTCCGCCAGCCCGTCCACCTCGGGCTGGGTCAGCGATGCCAGCGGGAAGTCCGACGGCGTGAAGCCCGAGGCGCCCGACCGGCAGTGCGCCACCAGCGCGCGCAACGCCTCGACGTAGCGCGCGGCGACTCGTTCGACGGTGGCCCTGTCGTGCAGGTTGTGGCTGAAGTGCCAGTCGACCTGCAGGCGTCCCTCCGCGTCCTGTTCTGCCTCGATCTGCAGGACGTGCGAACGCGTCCCGCCCGGTCCCTCGCTCGGGCCGGCCAGCTCGGCGGGCAGTTCCCGCCTGATCAGCCCGAGCGAGTCGACGGCGTCGAACGCGCCGAGGTAGTTGAACAACACCGGACGGTCCGGCACGTCGGCCAGATCACCGTGCAGCCAGCGCAACGCGCCATAACCGACACCGCGGCGCGGAACCGACCGCAGCTCCTCCTTGACGGCCTTGATCGCCGTCGCCGGATCGCTCTCGTGCGTGAGCCGCACCGGGAAGATCGACGTGAAGTACCCGACGGTGCGCGACAGGTCCACGCCGTCCGCCACCGCCTCGCGGCCGTGGCTCTCCAGGTCCACCGTGACGTGCCCGGTGCCCGTCCACTCCCCCAGCGCCTGGGCGAGAGCGGCCAGCAGCAGGTCGTTGGCCTGGGTGCGGTAGGCGCGGTGGGCGTCGCCCAGCAGCGCGGCGGTGGTGCCGGCGTCCAGCCACGACCGGACGACACCGGCCGAGATCTCGGTGTTGGGGCCCTCCTGGTCCTGCGGCAGCGCCACGACATCAGCTGTCTGACCCAGCCAGAGCTCACGTTCGTCCTGGGCGTCCAGGTCCCGCAGCACCTCGGCCCACTGCTGGAACGACGTCGTCTTGGGCCCGAGTTCCTGGCCCGCGTGGACAGCGTCGAGGTCTTCCAGCAGGACGTTCCACGACACGCCGTCCATCACCAGGTGGTGCACGGTCAAACCCAGCCACGCGGGCTCATCGCCACGGTCGAAGAACACGGCGGCCACCAGCGGGCCGTCGGCCAGGCGCAACGACGTCTGCGCGGCGGTCATCTCCGCGACCACGGCCTCGTCGCCCTGCACCACCCGCAGCAACCCGCCGCCGCCGACCGGCACCTGGTGCTGGCTTTCCGGCGTGAACCGGAGGCGCAGCGCGTCGTGGTGCGCGACCAGGACGTCGAGCGCCCGCCCGAGCCGTTCCGGATCGGTGCCCGGTGCCAGCTCGAACATGCCCGACCAGTTCCAGTGGTCCCGGTCCGGGATGTCCTGTGCCAGGAACCACCGCTGGATCGGCGTGAACGGGACGGGCCCGGTGACGACGCCCTGCTCGGCCAGGGTCACCGCCGGGGTGTCCCGCACGACGGCGGCCAGCGCGGCGACCGTCTGGTGAGCGAACACGTCCGCCACGTCCACACCCAGCCCGGCGGCGCGCACGCGGGCCACGATCTGCAGACTCAGGATCGAGTCGCCACCCAGCTCGAAGAAGTTGTCGTGCACACCAACGCGCTCAACACCGAGCACCCCGCTCCACACTGCGGCGAGGGTCTCCTCGGCGGCGGTCCGGGGCGCGACGTAGGCCTCGCCCGTCATCTCGGGCTCGGGATCGGGCAGACCGCGCCGGTCCACCTTCCCGTTCGGCGTCAGCGGCAACCTGTCCAACGCCACGAACACCGACGGCACAAGATAATCCGGTACCCGCTCGCGCAACCACGACCGCAGCACCGAACCGCTGAACTCGCCCTCCGCGACCACGTAGGCCACCAGGCGCTTACCGCCATGAGGGCCACCGTCACGAGCCACCACAACGACATCACGCACGTCCGGGTGGTCGCCGATAACAACCTCGACCTCGCCCGGTTCGACGCGATAGCCGCGGATCTTCACCTGCTCGTCGACACGACCCAGGAACTCGATCGTCCCGTCCGCACGCCACCGAGCCCGGTCACCGGTGCGGTACAACCGCTCACCGGCCGCGCCGAACACGTCCGGCACGAACCGCGCCGAGGTCAGATCGGGACGTCCCAGGTAGCCGCGCGCCACACCGGCGCCACCGACCAGCAGCTCACCCGGAACACCGACGGGAACAGGCCTCAGCGCGGAGTCGACGACGACCGCGCGGGCCCCGGCCAGCGGTGTGCCGATCGGCACCACGGCCGCCGGGTGGTCCTCCGTGACCGCGTGGAAGATCGAGTCGATCGCCGCCTCGGTCACACCGAACACGTTGCCCGGCACAGCATTCGGCGCCACCTCACGCACAGCAGCGGTCAACGCGTCATGCGTCCACATGTCCGTACCCGAGATCACCAGGCGCAACGACTCGACCGGACCGGCGACCCGGCAGTGCGCCGCCAGATCCCGCAGGAGCATGCCGGGAACGATCTCCGCGACCTCGATCCGGTGCTCCACCAACGTCGCGTGCAGCGACTCCACCGACACGTGCTCGTCGTGCGGCAGGAACACCACGCGCTGGCCGAACGCCAAAGCCCGCGTCATGTCCCCGATCGAGACGTCGAACCCGGGACCCGACATCGACAACACCGGGCCGGGTCCGCCCAGCGAGGCCAGCCCGTCACGCCACCCTGCCACGTAGGACGACAGCGCGGCGTGCGTGACCGCGACACCCTTGGGCCGTCCCGTGGAGCCCGAGGTGTAAGCGATGTACGCCAAGGAGTTCGGGTCGACCTGGGTGAGCTCGCCCGCGTCTGCGGGCTCGTCGTCCACCAGCAGGACTTCGCCGGCGAACCCGGCCAGCTCAGCCGCCAGCGCCGCGGTCGTGACCGCCACGGCCGCACCGGCGTCGGCCAGCAGGAACGCGAGGCGTTCGGCGGGAAGCCCCGGGTTGATCGGCAGGTAGACGCCACCCGAGCGCAACACGCCCTGGAACGCGACGGCCAGCTCGACACCGCGCGGCACCAGCACGGCAACAGGGGACTCCACCGCCACACCGGCCCGCTGGAGCCGGACGGCGAGGCCGTCGGCCCGAACACCCAGCTCGGCGAACGTGAGCCGTGCGTCGCCGCACACCACGGCGACGGCGTCGGTGTCCGTCCAGCCGTGGATCAGCTCGGGCACGGACGGCTCGGTGGCCGGGACGGGCGTCTCGCCCCACGCCACCAGTTCCGCGGCCTGCTCCGGCCGCTGCAACGGCACGTCCGCGACCGCCAGCGAAGGCCGTTCCGCGACGGCGGTGAGCACGACCACCAGCTGGTCGAGGACTCGTTCGACCGTGAGGGCGTCGAAAGCGGCCGTGGAGAACTCGGCCTCGACGCGCAGCGTGCGCTCCAGGTCGACCGCGAAGGTCAGCGGGTAGTTGCCCTGCTCCACCGAGTCGACGGAGGCGTACCCGTCCGGGATCTCGGCGAGGTCGTCCGGCAGTTCCCGATGGGGGTAGTTGCCGAACACCACGATCGAGTCGAACAACGCGCGGCCACCCGGAACAGCCGACCACCGCTGCACGTCCACCAGCGGCGTGTACTCGAAACGCTGCACCGCCACCTGGTTGTCCTGCAGCTCGCGCAGCCACGACGTGAACGGCACGTCCGCGGGCACGACGGCCCGCACGGGCAGCGTGTTGATGAACAGGCCGACGATCGACTCCACGCCGGCCACGTCAGCCGGTCGGCCGGACACGGTGAGCCCGAACAGCACGTCGTCCTCACCGGAGGACGCCGACAACACCTTGGCCCACGCGGCCTGCACGACGGTCGACAGCGTCACGCGTTCCCTGCGCGCCAGCTCCACCAGCTGGGCGGTGACGCGCTCGTCCAGCGTCGTCTTGCGGCGGTCCTGCGCGTAATGGCTGGTGGCCAAGCGGTCCACCGGCAACGGCGTGGGCGCCTCGAACCCGTCCAGCGTCCTGCGCCAGAACGACTCCGACTCGTCCGGGTCGCGCCCGTCCAGCCACGAGATGAACTCCCGGTACGACCGCACCGGAGCCAGCGGCGCACCGTCGTAGGCAGCCAGCACCTCGTCCATGACGACAGGCAGACTCCACCCGTCGCACAAACCCTGGTACAGGCCCCACACCAGCCACAGACGGCCCTCACCGCGATCGACCAGGTACAGCCGCATCAACGGCGGCGCCGCCAGGTCGAACCCCAGCGCACGGTCCTCGGCCAGCAACTCCCGCAACCGCGCCTGCTGGACGTCCCCGCCCAGACCCGACCAGTCGCGCACCTGGAGCGGAACGTCCACATCGGCCAGCACGACCTGCACCGGCTCGCCGACGCCCTCCCACACGAACCCGCTGCGCAACGCGGCGTGCCGGGAGATCACCCGACGCCACGCCTCGGCCAGCCGTCCGGTGTCGATCGGGCCGGCCAGGTCGTAGACGCTCTGGCCCCAGTAAAGCCCGTCGACGGGAGAACCCACGACACCGAACAACATGCCCGACTGCACCGGCGCCAACCGGTACACGTCCACCAGCGGATAACGCTCCGCCAGCCCGTCCACCTCGGCCTGGGTCAGCGACGCCAGCGGGAAGTCCGAAGGCGTGAAGCCCGTGACACCCGTCTGGCAGTGCGCCACCAGTGCGCGCAACGCCTCGACGTAGTGGGCGGCGACCCGTTCCACGGTCTCGGAGAGGTGCAGGTTGGTGCTGTGCAGCCAGTCGATCCGCAGCCGTCCGTCCTCCGCGCGGACCACTTCGAGCTGCAACGGGTAGGCCCGCGTCCCGCCCGGTCCCTGCATCGGGCCGGCCAGCTCGGCGGCGAGCTCGCGGCGGATCAGCCCGGCCGAGTCCACCGCGTCGAACGCGCCCAAGTAGTTGAACAACACCGGACGATCCGGCGCATCGGCCAGCTCGTTCTGAGCCCACCTCAGCACGCCGTAACCGACACCGAGGCGCGGCACCGCCCGCAGCTGTTCCTTGACGGCCTTCACCGTCGCGCCGACACCCTCGTACCGGCTCAGCCGCACGGGGAAGATCGACGTGAACCACCCGACCGTGCGCGACAGGTCCAGGCCCTCACGGCCGTGGCTCTCCAGGTCGACCGTGACGTGATCGGTGCCCGCCCATTCCCCGAGGACGTTCGCCAGTGCGGCGAGCAGCAGGTCGTTGGCCTGCGTGCGGTAGGCCTTGTGCGCCTCGCCGAACAGCGCCGCGGTCGTGTCCGCGTCCAGCCAGGTGCGCACCACGGCGCCGGAGTCCTCGGTGTTCGGGCCGTCGCCGTCGGCGGGGAGCGCGACCACGTCCGACGTCACCGCCGCCCAGTGCTCCCGCTCGCCGCCGGTCTCCAGCTCCAGCAGGTGCTCGGCCCACTGCTGGAACGAGGTCGTCTTGGGCCCCAACGCCTCCGAGCGGTACGCGGTGGCGAGATCCTCCAGCAGGACGTTCCACGAGACGCCGTCCATCACCAGGTGGTGCACGGTCAAACCCAGCCACGCGGGCTGATCACCGCGGTCGAAGAACACGGCGGCCACCAGCGGGCCGTCGGCCAGGCGCAACGACGTCTGCGCGGCGGTCATCTCCGCGACCACGGCCTCGTCACCCTCGACGACGCGCAGGAACCCACCGGCCTCGACCGGCGCGTTGTGCTGGCCGTCCTGCCCGAACCGGATCCGCAGCGCGTCGTGGTGCGCGATGAGGACGTCGAGCGCCTGGCTCAGCCGGACCGGATCGGTGCCCGGCGCCAACTCGAACACGCCCGACCAGTTCCAGTGGTCACGCTCAGGGACGTCCTGCGCCAGGAACCACCGCTGGATCGGCGTCAACGGCACCGGCCCGGTGACGACTCCCTGCTCCGCCAGCGAGACCGCGGGCGTCTCCCGCACCGCGAGCGCGAGCTCGGCGACGGTCTGGTGGGCGAACACGTCCGCCACGTCCACACCCAGACCGGCCGCACGGACACGAGCCACGATCTGCAGACTCAGGATCGAGTCGCCGCCCAGCTCGAAGAAGTTGTCGTGCACACCAAGACGTTCGACACCGAGCACACCGCTCCACACCGCGGCGAGCGTCTCCTCGACAGCGGTCCGGGGCGCGACGTAGGTCTCGGCGACCGCCTCCAGCTCCGGCTCGGGCAGGCCCCGGCGGTCCACCTTCCCGTTCGGCGTCAGCGGCAACCGGTCCAACGCCACGAACACCGACGGCACGAGGTAGTCCGGCACCCGTTCCCGCAGCCACGACCGCAACACCGAACCGCTGAACTCACCCTCGGACACGACGTACGCGACGAGCCGCTTGCCGCCGTGAGGCCCACCATCACGAGCCACCACAACAACATCACGCACATCCGGGTGGTCGCCGATGACCACCTCGACCTCACCGGGCTCGACCCGATAGCCACGAATCTTGACCTGCTCGTCGACACGACCCAGGAACTCGATCCTGCCGTCCGCACGCCACCGAGCCCGGTCACCAGTGCGGTACAACCGGCCACCGGAACCACCGAACACGTCAGGAACGAACCGCTCGGAGGTCAGGTCGGGTCGGCCGACATACCCCTGGGCCACACCGGAACCACCGACCAGCAGCTCACCGGGAACACCCACCGGCGCCGGCCGCATCCTGCTGTCCACGACCACGGCACGAGCACCGGCCAGCGGCGTGCCGATCGGCACGACCGCGGCAGGGTGGTCCTCGCCGACCGGGTGGAAGATCGAGTCGATCGCCGCCTCGGTCACACCGAACACGTTGCCCGGCACCGCGTTCGGTGCCACGTCGGCCACCGCAGAGGTCAACGCGTCGTGCGTCCACATGTCCGTGCCCGAGATCACCAGCCGCAGGGACTTGACCGGCCCGGCCTCCCGGCAGTGAGCGGCCAGGTCGCGCAACAGCATGCCCGGCACGATCTCCGCGACCTCGACCTCGTGATCCACCAAGGTCTCGCGCAGCGACTCCACCGTCACGTGCTCGTCGTGCGGCAGGAACACCACCGTCCGGCCGAAGGCCAGCGCTCGCGTCATGTCGCCGATGGACACGTCGAATCCAGGACCCGACATGGACAGCACCGTGCCAGGACCACCCAGCTCGGCGAGCCCTTCGCGCCAGCCCGCCACGTACGACGACAACGCGCCGTGGGAGACCGCAACGCCCTTGGGCCGCCCGGTCGATCCCGACGTGTAAGCCACGTACGCCAACGCGTCGGGATCGATGCGCACCGGCAGGGCGCCGAACCCCGGAGAGTCCTCGTCCAGCACCAGCACCTCGGCGAGCCCGGTCACCTCACCGGCCAGCGCCGGAGTCGTGACCGCGACCGTCGCACCGGCGTCGGCCAGCAGGAACGCCAGCCGCTCCGCGGGAATCCCGGGGTTGATCGGCACGTACACGCCACCGGCGCGCAGCACGCCCTGGAAGGCGACGGCGAGATCGATCCCGCGCGGCATCAGCACCGCGACCCGCGAGCCCACCACCACTCCGGCGCGCTGGAGCCGGCCGGCCAGTGCGTCGGCCCGGAAACCCAGCTCGGCGAACGTCAGGCTCTCCGCACCGCAGACCACCGCGACCTCGGGCGAGATCCGCGCCCAGTCGTCGATCAGGTCAGGCACCGGCCGCTCGGTGGCGGGCTCGGGCGTCTCGCCCCACGCCACCAACGCCGCCGCCTGCTCCGGCCGCTGCAGGGGCACGTCCTGAACGGCCAGGTCCGGCCGCTCGGTCACCGCCGTCAGCACGACCACGAGCTGGTCGAGGATCCGTTCGACCGTCGTCGCGTCGAACGCGGCGGTGGAGAACTCCGCCTCGATCCTGAGCTCGGCCTCCACGTCGACCGCGAAGGTGAGCGGGTAGTTGCCCTGCTCCACCGAGTCGAGCAACGGCGACAGCTCGAAGTCCGAGACGCGGCTCCGGCCACCGGGGTAGTTGCGCAGCACGACGATGCTGTCGAACAGCGCGCGGCCACCGGGCACGGACGACCAGCGCTGCGCGTCGACCAGCGGCGTGTACTCGAACCGCTGCACCGCGCCCTGGTTGTCGCGCAGCTCCCGCAGCCACGACGCGAACGGCACGTCGGCGGGCACGGCGACCCGCACCGGCAGCGTGTTGATGAACAGGCCCACGGTCGACTCGACCCCGGCCAGGTCGGCCGGGCGGCCGGACACGGTGAGGCCGAACACCACCTCGTCCTCACCGGAGGTGGCCGACAGCACCTTGGCCCACGCGGCCTGCACCACGGCGGACAACGTCACGCGTTCCCGGCGGGCCAGGTCCAGCAGGCCGGCGGTCACGTTCGCGTCGAGGTGCGTGCGCCGCCGGTCCTGCGCGTAGTGGCTGGTGGCCAGGCGGTCCACCGGCAACGGCGTCGGCGCCTCGAAACCGTCCAGACAGGACCGCCAGAAGCCCTCGGCCTCGCCGGGGTCACGCCCGTCCAGCCACGAGATGAACTCCCGGTACGACCGCACCGGAGCCAGCGGCGAACGGTCGTAAGCAGCCAGCACCTCGTCCATGACGACAGGCAGACTCCACCCGTCGCACAAACCCTGGTACAGCCCCCACACCAACCAGCTCCGCCCGTTGCCGCGGTCGACCAGGTACAGCCGCATCAACGGCGGCGCAGCCAAGTCGAACCCCAGCGCACGGTCCTCAGCCAGCAACTCCCGCAACCGCGCCTGCTGGACGTCCTCGCCGAGTCCGGACCAGTCGCGCACCTGGAGCGGAACGTCCACATCGGCCAGCACGACCTGCACCGGCTCGCTGACGCCCTCCCACACGAACCCGCTGCGCAACGCCGCCTGGCGCGCGATCACCGTGCGCCAGGCACCGGCCAGCCGGTCCGCGTCGACGGTGCCGGTGAGCTCGTAGATCCCCTGACCCCAGTAGAGCCCGTCCTCCGCCGGGGCACCGACGACACCGAACAACATGCCCGACTGCACCGGCGCCAGCCGGTACACGTCCGCCAGGCCGGGGAACCGCGCCGCCAGCCGGTCGACCTCGTGCTGCGCCAGCGACGCCAGCGGGAAGTCCGACGGGGTGAGACCCGTGACCCCGGACCGGCAGTGCTCGACCACCGCCTCCAGCTCGCGCTGATAGGCGCCGGCGAGCCGTTCGACGGTCGCGGCCTCGTGCAGCCCGGCGCTGTAGTGCCACTCGACCTGCAGCCTCCCGTCGGCGGTGCGGGTCACCTCGAGGTTCAGCACGTGGGACCGCGTGCCTTCGCCGGACGTCGCCTCGCCCCTCATGGCCACGGGAAGTTCGCGGCGCAGCAGATCGCCGGTGGCCGTCGCGGTGCCGAGGTAGTTGAACAGCACGGGGCGATCCGGCGCATCGGCCAGTTCTCCGTGCAACCAGCGCAGTGCGCCGTAGCCGACACCTCGGCGCGGCACCGCCCTGAGCTGCTCCTTCACGGCTTTCACCGTCGTGCCGAGATCCTCGTGCCGACGCAGTTGAACGGGGAAGATCGACGTGAACCACCCGACCGTGCGGGACAGGTCGACCCCGTCGGCGATGGCCTCGCGGCCGTGGCTCTCCAGGTCGATGGTCAGCTCGTCGGTGCCCGCCCACGGACCGAGCGTGCGCACCAGCGCCGCCAGCAGCAGGTCGTTGCCCTGCGTGCGGTAGGCCTTGTGCGCGTCGCCCAGCAACGCGGCGGCCGTCGCGGCGTCCAGCCACGTGGTGAAGACCCGCGCGGAGCGTTCGTCGTTGAGCCCGTCGCGGTCGACCGGCAGAGCGACCACGCCGGACGTCGCCGCGGCCCAGTGGTCGCGTTCGCCGCGGGGGTCGAACGACCGGAGCTGCTCGGCCCACTGCCGGAACGAGGTCGTCTTGGGCCCCAACGCCTCCGAGCGGTACGCGGTGGCGAGATCCTCCAGCAGGACGTTCCACGAGACGCCGTCCATCACCAGGTGGTGGACGACCAGGCCGAGCCACGCGGGCAGATCGCCGCGGTCGAAGAAGACGGCCGCCACCAGCGGGCCGTCGGCCAGCCGCAACGACTTCTGCGCCGCCGTCATCTCCGCGACCACGTCGGTGTCGCCCTCGACCACCCGGAGCAGGTCCGCGGCCTCGACGCCGGCGTTGTGCTGGCCGTCGGGCGAGAACCGGAGGCGCAACGCGTCGTGGTGGGCGACCAGGACGTCGAGCGCTTCGGCGAGCCGGCCGGGATCGGCGCCCGGCGCGAGCTCGAACACACCCGACCAGTTCCAGTGGTCCCGGTTCTCCACGTCCTGCGCCAGGAACCAGTGCTGGATCGGCGTCAGCGGCACGGGACCGGTGACCACGCCCTGTTCCGCCAGCGTCACCGCGGGGCTGTCGCGCACCGCGGCCGCCAGCTCGGCGACGGTCTGGCGGGACAGCACGTCGGCCACACCGAGGCCCAGACCGGCGGCACGGGCACGCGCCACGATCTGCAGCCCCAGGATCGAGTCGCCACCCAGCTCGAAGAAGTTGTCGTGCACGCCCACGCGTTCGACACCCAGCACCTGCGACCACACCGCCGCCAGCGCGTCCTCTGTGGACGTCCGAGGTGCCTCGTACACCTCACCCGTCTCCGGCTCGGGGTCGGGCAGCCCCCGGCGATCGACCTTGCCGTTAGCCGTCAGCGGCAATCGGTCCAACGCCACGAACACCGATGGCACCAGGTAGTCCGGCACCCGCTCCCGCAACCACGCCCGCAGAGCAGAACCGCTGAACTCACCCTCCGCCACGACGTACGCGACGAGCCGCTTGCCGCCATGAGGGCCACCATCACGCGCCACCACAACAACATCACGCACATCCGGGTGATCACCGAGAACGACCTCGACCTCACCAGGCTCGACCCGATAACCGCGGATCTTCACCTGCTCGTCCACCCGGCCGAGGAACTCGAGCACACCGTCCGCGCGCCACCGAGCCCGGTCACCGGTGCGGTACAACCGCCCGCCGGATCCACCGAACACGTCGGGCAGGAACCGTTCCGCGGTCAGATCGGGACGGCCCACGTAGCCCCGGGCCAGACCGGCGCCACCGACCAGCAGCTCACCCTCGACGCCCGCCGGCACCGGCCGCAACGAGCCGTCCACGACGAAGACGCAGACACCGGCGAGCGGTCCGCCGACGGGGACCACCTCGCCCTCGTGCTCCGGCCGCGCCAGGACCGGGTGGAAGATCGAGTCGATCGCCGCCTCGGTCACGCCGAACACGTTGCCCGGCACGGCATTCGGTGCCACGGCCGCGACGGCCGACACGAGTGCGTCGTAGGTCCACATGTCCGTGCCGGAGATGACCAGGCGCAACGACTCGACCGGGCCCGCCTCCCTGCAGTGGGCGGCGAGGTCGCGCAGGAGCATGCCGGGCACGATCTCGGCGACCTCGACCCGGTGGTCGGCCAGCGTCCGGTGCAGGGAGTCGACCGACACGACCTCGTCGTGCGGCAGGAACACCACCGTCCGGCCGAAGGCCAGCGCCCGCGTCATGTCCCCGATGGACACGTCGAACGCCGGGCCCGACATCGACAGCACGGTGCCGGCGCCGCCCAGCGGCGCGAGCGCCTCGCGCCACCCGGCCACGTACGACGACAACGCGGCATGCGTCACCGCCACGCCCTTGGGCCGCCCGGTCGAACCGGACGTGTAGGCCACGTACGCCAGCGCGCCGGGCTCGACGCGCACCGGCACCGCCCCGGCGTCCTCAGACGCCTGGCCGAGCACCAGCACCTCGGCGAAGCCGGCCAGCTCGCCGGCCAGTTCGGGCGTCGTCACCGCGACGACCGCGCCGGCGTCGGCCAGCAGGAACGCCAGCCGTTCCGCGGGAAGCCCGGGGTTGATGGGCACGTAGACGCCACCGCTGCGCAGCACGCCCTGGAAGGCGACCGCCAGATCGAGCCCGCGCGGCACCAGCACCGCCACCGGCGACTCGGCGGTCACCCCGGCCTGCTGGAGCCGGGCGGCGAGCGCGTCGGCCCGGAAACCCAGCTCGCGGAACGAGAGCCGGTCCTGACCGCACACGACGGCGGGCTCATCGGGCCGGGTCTCAGCGAACCCCGCGATGAGATCGGGGACGCTCGCGGCGGCGCCCGGCGTGGCTCCGGAGCCCCACCGCTGCGTGAGAACCGGGTCCACAGTGGACGAGGGGATCCCGCCGTCCAGCGGCCCGCGCGCGAACCGGTCGAGCACCTCCAGGAACCGCTGCTCGTGCAGCACCAGCTCGGCGTCGGCGGCCACGCCGTCCTCGACGTCGACGTCGAGCCACGCCTGATCACCGCGGGACCAGCCGTAGGTGGTGACGGTGAGGTCGCGAACGGGACCGACCGCCAGGTTGCGGGGCACCTCGGCGTGCACCTCGGGACCGAAGTCCCGCGGCCGGTTGAAGTCGACCACGTTGAGCGTGGGACCGAACCAGGCGCCGGTGCCGGTGACACCGAGCAGCCGGGCCAGGTCCTCACCCCGGTACCGCGACCTGGCGCTGATCTCGGCCAGCCGTGCGGTGGCGGCGCCCGTCAGCTGCCGGACCGTCGTCGCGTCCGGCACGTGCAGGACCAGCGGCGCGACACCGGCCAGCAGGCCGGGAGTCGCGCGAGCCAGCGAACTGCGCCGGGAGGCCGTCGGGAGGCTGAACACCACGTCGTCGCGGTCGGTCACCTGCCGCTGGTAGGCGGCGAACGCCGAGACGAGGAAGTGCGGGACGCGGACGCCCAGCTCGGCGCAGCGGTCGAGGACCGCCTGCCGCAACGCCGAGTCGACGGCGACCGTGCGCCGCCGTGACGGCCGCTGCCTGTCGGCACGCCGCTCGTCCTGCCTGTCCCGCACCGCGTCCGCGACCGAGGCCAGCCAGTACCGCTCGTCGGCCTCGCGGTCGGCGGACCGCCGGTAGGCCTCGTCCTCGGCCACGACATCGGCCCAGGAACCGAAGTAGCGCGGCCGGTGCTCCCCGGAATAGATCTCCGCGACGCGTTGCGTGAGCAGGTTGAAGGAAAAGATGTCCGTGATGAGGTGGTGCGCCCGGTGGTACCACCAGTACTCGGTTCCGGCGACGCGCAGCAGCGCCCAGCGCCACAGCGGCGCCGTCCGGTGGTCGATCGGCCGGGCGCTGTCGGCGTGCATCCACGCCCGCGCCGCCTCCGCCGGATCGGCCTCCCCGCGGAGGTCCACCACCGGCATGACGTCGCCGGGAAGCTCACCGGCGAGCGCCTGCCACGGCGACCCGTCCGCGTGCTCACCGAAGAAGAGCCGGTACGCATCGGCCTCCCGCGCCGCGGCACGGGCAGCGGCCCGCAGGAGTTCCTCGTCGACAGGCCCGCGGAGGACCACGTACTGCGCGGGGCTGAACTCCGGGGTGTCCCCGAGCAACTCCGCGGACAGCCACATGTCCACCTGCGCCGCCGTCAGCGAGTACCGAACGCCGGGCGCGCCCCGCTCAACCACCGAACTGCTCCTCTTTGCTGATTGCCCCGACACAACAGGACAGAGAGACCGCTGAAGTCACAGATACAGCGGGTGAAGGAGCCCTATTCGAAGTCCGGGCTCGTGGACTGCCACCGGGCACGACGGTGCCGGCGGATCAGGTTGCGTTCTTGAGGACGAACCGCGATCTGCGGTTCACCGACGCTGCACTCGTGCGGGTAACCAGCCCGCGAGTGACTCAAGCGCTAATTCTTGCACAACAGACATGAAAACCCCCTTGCGTCATCCGCCACCACCGCATTCGCGAGAAGTGCACGCGAAACAGCGGGTCGGCGAAAGCACCCCACCCCAAAGAAGCCCCCAGAGCCGCCGAAGCGACAAAGGCAGATTAGCCATGCCCACGACCAGCACGAATCCGCCGAACAGCCCAATTCAAAATATTACAAACTTCATCAAATCGCTTATACGCCAATCGGCGCATTGGTGCACTTTGTCACCTCGCGCACCCACTTGAACACCCGCAGTGACCGAGCTGTTGCACCACGCGTCAAAAGCACTTGCATCCAGCGCGAATTTGTATTCACGCACGGATTCGCCCAGCCAGTTGAGACGGGCCGAAGACGAGCTGAGCGTTGTTCTTCGGCCAATACTCCACATTTCAAGCCGTTGCACAACGCTGTGTCCCGGCACGTGCTATAGACGCACGACGGCCTGTGACGGTTCCATCGGATTCAATCTTCTCGGCGTTTGATTCTGCGTCAGAGCGATTGCTGCCGATTGGAGCAATGCGCGGAGCTGATCATCGATAGCATCGCCGGCGCGGGGGCGCTGGGGCCACCCACGAGGGGAGCGGTTCGGTGTTGACGAGCGAGGGCGTGGCGGCGCGGACCGGCTTGGCCGTGCCGCTGGCGCGACGCCCGGTGGCGGTGGTCGCGGTGCTCTACGCGGCCCTGGTGTTCCCGTTCGCCGGGAACTACGGACTCTCGGCGGACGAGCTCTACTTCCGGATGCTGGGCGACGATCCGCGCTGGGGGTACTTCGACCAGCCACCGCTCGCGCCGCTGCTGGCGAAGGCGGGCGCGGTGCTGTTCGGCGACACGGCATGGGGTGTCCGGACGCCGGCTCTGCTGTGCGGCCTGGCCGTCGTCGTGCTCGCCGCGCTGATCACCGCGGAACTGGGAGGCGGGCCACGGGCACAGGTGCTCGCGGCGGCCACCTCCGGCACGTCGGTGACCGTGCTCGTCGTGGCCCACTTCCTGCTGACCAACAGTCCGGACCTCGTCGCCTGGAGCGCGGTGGCGCTGTTCGCGTTGCGGGCACTACTGCGCGGGGACGGGCGGTGGTGGCTGGCCGCCGGTGCCACGTGCGGAGTGGCGACCTACGCCAAGTACGTCGTACTTCTGCTGCCGGTGACGCTGGTGCTGGCGCTGCTCGTGGTGGGGCCGCGCCAGGAGTTGCGCACCAGGTGGCTGTGGGCAGGCGCCGGGCTGACCCTGCTGATCGGCGCGCCGAACGTCATCTACCAGGCGGTCAACGGCTGGCCGCAGCTCGTCATGGCGCGGACGCTGTCCGACGGCAGCTGGACCGACGGGCTGATGTTCCCCCTCTACGTCGCGTTCCTCACGGGACCGGCGGTGGCCCTCGTCCTGGTCGCGGGCGTGGCAGGCCTGCTTCGGCGGCCGCGATGGCGACCGGCGCGGGCGCTGGGGGCGGCCTACCTCATCGGCACTGCGCTGGTGCTCGCCGTCGCGCCCAGCGGCATCGACTACACCGAGGGCTACCTGGTGCCGCTGGTCGCCGCGGGCTGGGTGATCGCGGACGAGTGGCTGACCCGCGGACGGTCGCGGTTGCCAGTGGCTGTCTTGGTGCTGTCCGTCTTCGCCGTGGTGCAGGTGGCCGTGATCGTGCCGGTGCTGCCGGAGCGGATGTTCGCCCGGTTCCCGGCGACGAGCCTCACGACCGAGACCATCGGCTGGGAGCGGGTGGCCCGGCAGACCGCCGACGCCTACGCCGCACTGCCCGAAGGTGAACGGTCGCGCGCCGTGGTGCTGACGAAGAACTTCGGCGAGGCGGGCGCGCTGCACTGGATGCGCGACGACCATCCGCTCCCCCGGATCTACAGCGGGCACAACGAGCTCTACTTCCGCGGATCGCCGCCCGAGAGCGCGGACGTCGTGATCGCGGTGGGGGTGGACGAGGACCTGCTGGCGCGGGACTTCCGCGAGTGCTCCGTGGCGGCGCGCATCGACAACGGGCACGGGCTCGCGACCATGGAACAGGGCCGAGCCATCTCGGTGTGCCGCGAGCCGCGGGCGCCGTGGGCCGAGCTGTGGCCCGGCTACCGGCTAATCGGTCCCTATTAGGGCTTGCAACAGCACGACAACGTCGCCACAACAGCGCGCCGGTACTTCTTCCCTCGGCAGTCCACGAACCGATGGAGGACATGGTGAAAGCCACACTGGCAACGGCGCTGGCAGGCTTGCTGGCGGCCGCGGCGCTCATCGCCCCGGCCGTGAGCGCGACTCCGTTCCAACGCGACGTCTTCGTCCGGGACAACGTGAGCGACGTCGGCAACGAGCCCAGCACCGGCAGCATCTACTACAGCCCGGACATCAAGGTGTGCTCGACGCCGGTGCCGTGCGCGGTGTCCCAGAACCCCGTCGTGGGCGTGAACAACTACGTCTTCGTCACCCTGAGACGCAAGCCGGGCGGCATCGGCACCGTGGACGGCAGCCTGCACCTGTACCGCAGCAACCTCGGCGGCGGCACCGCCTGGCCGGGCGGCTGGACCTACATCGGCACCGCGGGCTCCACCGTGCCGGTCGGCGGCACCACGGTCATGATCACCTGGCCGGGCTGGAACGTGCCCGGTCCCGCGCACTTCTGCCTGCTCGCCCGGTGGGTGTCGAACGCCGACCCGATGACGTTCGCCGAGGGCAGCAACACGCAGCAGAACGCCCAGCGGAACAACAACATCGCGTGGCGCAACGTCGACTCCGTGCGGGTGCGCCCGTTCGAACCCGTCCGCGTGCCCTACACGATCGGCAACCCCGAACGGACCGACGCCCGGCAGAACCTGATCCTCGAACAGACCCGCCCGTTCGCCGGCACGATCACGCTCGACCTCGGTCAGGAGCTCACGGCGCGGTGGAAGGCCGCCGGCGGCAGGGCCACCGGTGTGAAGCAGGTGGGCGAGACGCAGTTCCAGGTCGTCGATCCCAAGGCCCGCTTCGACAACCTGACGCTCAAGGCTGACGAACGCGTGCAGACCGCGCTGACGTTCGAGACCGCCGAGGAGGCCGGACCGGCCGAGCTGCACGTGCGCCAGACCGACGCGCAGGGCACGGATCTCGGTGGAGCGCAATACCTCGTCAACGAAAAGGACTGAGTATCAACCCCGGTGGGTCCGTCTCCGTTCTTCGGAGACGCACCCACCGAAAGGGTTGTCAATGAGAACCATCATGGTGTTGTTGCTGCTTCTGCTCGGGATCGTGCCCGCGCACGGAGCAGCGGACTGCGAGCCGCCGGACTGCCCGGTCGTCGTGGACGCGATCGACGGGCCCGTGCACGAGTCGGCGGACTCGTACACGGCGGCGCTGAAACTGCGCAACGGCCCGGCACAGCAGGACGTCGAGGTGACCTACAGGTTCGTCGACGGCACCGCGAAGCAGGGCGAGGACTACAAGGCCGTGCCGCGCGGAACGGTCACCGTCAAGGCGGGCGAGGCCCAGGCCGGTGTGCCGTACCAGGTGTTGCGCGTGACGGGCGAGCAGAAGACGTTCACCCTGGAGATCACGTCGGTGAAGCCGGGCCAGATCGGCAAGCGCGTCGCCGTGTTCACGATCGGCGGCAAGAGGTGAACAGCACGACGGCCTGAGCCAGATGCCGGGCAGCCTCGGTCCACCGCCCACTCCGGCCCTCCAGGTCGGCGAACGTGCGGTGGGCCCAGGCCTGCTCAAACCCGTCCGGCGCCTGGATCCTGGCCCCCAGGGCGGCGGCGAAGCGCTCACACGCGGCGGCAAGAGGTCAACAGCATGACGGCCTGAGCCAGATGCCGGACAGCCTCGGTCCACCGCCCACTCCGGCCCTCCAGGTCGGCGAACGTGCGGTGGGCCCAGGCCTGCTCAAACCCGTCCGGCGCCTGGATCCTGGCCTCCCAAACGCCGGCGAAGCAGTCACACGCGGCGGCACGAGGTGAACAGCATGACGGCCTGAGCCAGGTGCCGGGCAGCCTCGGTCCATTGCCCACTCCGGCCCTCCAGGTCGGCGAACGTGTGGTGGGCCCGGGCCTGCTCGAACCCGTCCGGCGCCTGGGTCCTGGCCTCCAGGGCGGCGGTGAGGTGCTCCCGTGCGGCGGCGAGGTCACCGAGCGCGAGCGCGGTGTCGGCCAGGTCGCGCAGGGTCGACGCCTCGCGGTGCCCGTCCCCCAGCGCCCGGCACACCGCGAGCGCCGCGGTCAGGCATTCCCCTGCCCCGGCGGGATCTCCGAGCGCGAGCCGGGTGACGCCGAGTCCGGTCAGCGCGTCCGCCTCGAAGCGGTCGTCGGTGATCTCGCGACTGATCCGCAGCGCGTCGCCGAAGTAGCGCAGCGCCGGTGCGAGGTCGGCGAGCCGGTGGAAGGCGTTGCCCAGCGACATCAGCGTCGCCGCCTCCAGCCGGAGGTTGCCCTCGGCGCGGAACGTCTCCAGCGCCGCGAACAACGGTTCGACGGCCAGTTCCGGCCGGCCCATCCGGACGTAGGTGTAGCCGAGGTTGCGGCGGGCCAGCGCCACGCCCACCTCGTCGCCCGCGGCCCCGTGCACGTCCATCGCCGCGCGGTAGGAGTCCAGGGCGAGGTCGAACTCGCGCAGTTCGGAGTGCGCGTTGGCGATGTTGTTGTGCAGCCGTGCTTCCCCGCGCAGGTCACCCGCTTCACGCACCAGGGCGAGCGCCTGCCGTTGCACCACCATGGCTTCGGCGATGCGGGAGGTCATCTGCAACGCGATTCCCTGCCCCCGCAACATCTCCGCCTCGGCCCGTCGGTCGCCGAGGGCGCGGGCGGCCGCCACGGCGTGCTCGCACTGCTCGACCCGCGCCGCCCAGTTGCCCCGTGCCTCGAAGTAGCCCGTCATCAGGTACGCCAGCTGCCACGTCTCGCGGTGCAGTCCCGACCGCGCGGCCAGGCGGATCATGTGCAGCACGTTGTCGCGTTCGGCGTCGAGGCAGGCGAGCACCTCGACGCGGTCCGCGGTGAACGGCAGATCGTCGCAGCGCGGCCGCGTCACCAGGTCGTGGCGCGGGTTGAGGACCTCCCCCGCCGCGTGGGCGATCGCGAGGTACCGGTCGAGCAGGCGCTCCACGCCGTCGCCGAGGTCGCCGCTCTGCCGGGCGAACAGCCGGATCAGGTCGTGCAGCGCGTACCGGCCGTTGCCCACCTCGCTGACGAGGTGCGAGGCGACCAGCTCGTCGAGACCCGGGCCCACCGCGTCGGCGAGGTCGGCGGGGAAGCTCGCGCCGGGATGTTCTCCCAGCACCCGGAACAGCCGCGCGGCCTGGGGGCTCAGCGTGCGGTGCGCGCTCGCGAACACGGTGCGGACCGTGCGGTCGTCACCGTCTACCGACAGCACGTCCAGCGGGTCGTTGCGGTTCAGCTCGCGCACGAGGTCGGCGATCGGCCTGCCCGGCCTGACGGCGAGCCGCGCGGCCGCGATGCGCAGCGCGAGCGGCAGCCGTCCACAGTGGACCACCAGCTCCGCGGTCGCGCCGGGTTCGGCACGCACCCTGGACGCGCCGAGGATGTCGGCGAACAGGTCGTGCGCCTCGGGTTCGCTCAGCAGGCCGAGGCTGATGGTGTGCACGGCGTGGCGCGTGCCGAGGGCCGAGAGCGCGTCGCGGCTCGTGATCAGCAGCAGGTTCCCCTGGTCGCCGGGCACGAGGGGCAGCACGTCGCGCGCGTGGCGGACGTCGTCGAGCAGGATGAGCACTCGCTTGCCGTGCAACAACGTCCGGTACGTCGCGGACGGGTCGGCGGGCACCCGGTCCGCCGGGACGCCCAGGCTGTGCAGCATCTCGGTCAGCGCCTGGGCCGGGGTGAGCCGTTGCAGGTCGAGGAACACCTGCCCGTCGGGGAAGCGATCGGCGACGCGGCGCGCCCACTCGACGGCGAACGTGGTCTTGCCGACCCCGGCGACACCGGAGACGACGACGATCGGCGGAAGGCCCGCGAGAGAGGCGAACTCGGCGGCGCGGCCGGTGAAGTGGCCCGCCCTGGCCGGCAGCTGGGCGGGCTTCGCGCTGTGCAGCGACGGATCGCGGCGGAGGATGGCGGTGTGCAGGGCGGTGATGTCCGGGCCCGGGTCGGCGCCGAGCTCGTCGGCGAGCCGGTGTCTGAGTCTTCGGAACACCTCCAGCGCGTCGGTGTGCCGTCCGCCGAGGTGCAACGCCCGCATCAGCAGCCCGACGAGCCGTTCCCGCGTCGGGTGCCCGGCCACCAGCCGCTCCAGCTCCTCGACGGCGTCGCGCCGGTCGAGCCGCTCGCCCCAGTACGTCTCCAGCGCGGTGATCCGCTGGTCCCGCAACCGGTCGATCTCCGCCCGGCCCCACCCGAAGAGCTCGGTGCCCGTCAGCGGCTCGCCCCGCCACAGGCTGAGGTCCCTGGTCCGTTCGAACGTCACCGCGTCGACGGACGCGTCGAGCTGGTAGCCACCGGGCTTGGTCATCAGCGCGCCGGGCAGGCCGCAGTCGGCGAGCGCCTGCCGCACCCGCGCGACGTGGCTGTGCAACGAGCGAACGGCCGTGCGCGGCGGATCCTCACCCCACAGCACGTCCACGAGGCGGTCGACGGGAACCGGTGTGCCCGCGCGCAATGCCAGGACCGCGACGATGCTGCGCTGCCGGGCTCCGGTCAGCACGGCGAGGCCGCGCGGGCCGCACACCTCGACGGGCCCGAGAATCCGCACCTCGCCACGTGTTCCCAGCACAGCGCGTTACGTTAGCTCCCCGCAACGCGCTGGTGGCAGCGCTGATCGTGGGACGGAACCGGCAGTTCGCGCTGCTCAGCCGAGCAGCTCCGCCAGGTGGACCACGTCGCCGCGAGCCCACGTCCGCTGTCCTCCGCCGTGCAGGACGACCCGCGCGTCGTCGTCCACTGCCACCTCGACCACCTGGCCGATCGGTCCTATCGAGCCGTGCAACCGGACCAGGTCACCCGGCTCCAGCTCGTCCGCGCGGCACGTGTCGACGTTGCGGGCCGCCGAGGCCGGCCGCAGCCGCGTCGTGAAGAGCCACCACGCCACCCCGCACGCCACCGGGGTCGTCAGCGTCAGGACGCCGGCGGCGACCGGGAACTCCGTCACCAGCGCGGCCGCTCCGACCAGTGCCCACAGCAGTCCCGCCAGCGCGGCCAGCAGCACGGAGCTCACGGGGTGGTCGCCGACCTGCAGCCAGCCCGTCGTGCGCACCCAGCCCTCGGCGGTCAGCCCGCGCGGCCGTCCGCCGTCCGCCCTCGCGGGCGCCGGGTCGGCGTCGGTCTGCTCGGCGAACAGGTCGACGTGGTCCTCAGTCCGCACGCTGCCACCTCAGCTGTCCCCTGGGGCCGCGGGTGCAGACGATCTCGGTCCCCTTCGGCGACGTCTTCCGCGCACCTTCGAGGAAGCACCTCCTGCCGACGAACCTGCCGAGCCACTCTTCGTCGCCGGGCTCCGCGGTGGTCGTGGGCGGCGGTTTCGGAGCGGGCTCCTCGGTCGTCCTGGTGGGCACCGGCGGTGGTGTCGTCGTCGTGGTCGTCGCCGGGGGCGGTGTGGTGGTGGACGAGGTCTGCGGCGTGCTGGACGGCGTCGCCAGAGCGTCGTCGCGGTAGCCGGTGCACCCGCCCGCCCACAGGCCGCGGCGCTGCTGGCGCGCGGCCGACTCGACCGGTGCCAGTTCGCCGCGCGCGGCCAGGTCCGCGGACGCCGTGCCCTCACCCACGACCGTCCACGCGTAGTCCGTCCCGTCCGGCAGCTCCACGTCGACCAGGAGGCGATCGGTACCGGTCTCGCCGTCGCTCTTCGCGGTGAGCCGCACCTTCTTGCCGCGCAACAGGTTCTCCGCGGCCGCCAGGGACTGCGACTGCCAGCACGGCGCCGCGTTCACCCCAGCGACACGGGCGCCGAAGACCCGGCCGGTGTCGGGCTCCACGCCCTCGAACAGGTCCACCGCGGACACCGCGCGGACGGTCACCTCGAAGGAGTCGCCCCGGTGCACCGCCACCCCGGGTCCGCCGCGCTGCCCGGGAAGCGCGTCGCCGCTGAAGCCGGCCGCACCGGTGACGGCGAGCGCCCCGAGGACGCCGGCGGCGGCGATCGCGAGTCTCGTCCGCTGACCGCTGCGCCACCAGAAGCGGCGAACAGGCCCCGGACTCGTCGTGTGCGTCGAGGGCTCGGAGGCGTTGAGCAAGGGCGCTCCCAGCTGGTTCGTCGTTGTCCGAGGCAGTGTTGTCGCAGGTAGCACGGCCGTCAAGGACGAAAAGGGTTCAATCGGCGATCTATGCGATCCTTCACAGAACGCCCGCTGTGATCGCACCTGCACACAACGCCACCCGTCGTAGGGTGCACGTCGGCAGGAATTTTCCGTTATCGCCGGCCGCCTGGGACATCTCCTGGTCAGACGACCCCGGACTGGCAAGTGAGGTGGGCATGGCGATGACCGAGGAACCCGGCGTCGCGACGGTGACGGCCGCGCGGGAGGGCGACCAGCGCGCGCTCGACGACCTGGTGAGCGGGTACCTGCCCCTCGTCTACAACATCGTCGGGCACGCGCTCGGCGGTCACCCGGACACCGACGACGTGGTCCAGGAGACCATGCTGCGCGCGGTGCACGGCCTGCCCGGGCTGCGCGACCCCGCCGGGTTCCGGTCGTGGCTCGTCGTGATCGCGATGAACCAGATCCGGCTGCGCCACCGCGACCACCAGCGCCTGCCGGTCACCGGCCCGGTGCCGGAGGACGTGGCCGACCCCGGCGCGGACTTCGTCGACCTCACGATCATGCGCCTGCAGCTCTCCGGGCAGCGGCGTGAGGTCGTCACGGCCACCCGGTGGCTCAGCGAGGACGAGCGCGAGCTGCTGTCGCTGTGGTGGCTGGAGGCGGCCGGGCGGCTGACCCGCGCGGAGGTCGCCACCGCGCTGGAACTGACGCCGCAGCACACCGCCGTGCGCGTGCAGCGGGTCAAGGCCCAGCTCGACGCCGCGCGCATCGTCGTGCGGACGCTGGAGCGCACGCCGCGCTGCCCGGAACTGGCCTACGTCGTGGCGGAGTGGGACGGCGTGCCCAGTCCGTTGTGGCGCAAGCGGATCGCCCGGCACAGCCGGGACTGCGCCCGGTGTGAACGCTGCGGGCGCGACCTCGCGTCCGTCGAAGGGCTGCTCGCGCGGCTGCCCCTGGTGCCGCTGCCCGCCGCGTTCGGGTTCGACCCGGCCGCGCTCAGCGGGTCGCACGTGGCGATCACCCAGGTCACCTCTGCTCCCGTCACCGGCGGCAAGGCCGGCCTGCTGCTGAAGGGCGCGCTGGTGAAGCCCCTCGCTGCCGCCGCGGCCGCGGTGCTGGCGGCGGGAATCGTGGTCGCCGTGCTGCCCTCGCGCGAGGAGCCGGTCGCCCGCGCGATCCCGGTGGCCACCGCCGAGAGCACGACGTCCCCGCCCGCCACCACCACATCCGTCCCGTCCTCGGCGCCGCCGCCGGCGACCACCACGGCCGCCAAGCCCGTGCCGCCGCCCGCGGTCCCCGTGACGGCGTCGGTGAAGAAGGGCGTGAGCACCTGGAACTTCGACGGTGCCGGCAAGGCGCTCACCGACGTCCGCGCGGGCTGGTACTACAACTGGGCCGCGCACCCGGACGGCGTTCCCACGCCGCCGAACGTCGAGTTCGTGCCGATGATCTGGGGTGCGAAGTTCACCGACGACGCGACCCTGGCCAGGGCGAAGGCGAACGGCAAGGTGCTGCTCGGCTTCAACGAGCCCGACTTCCCCGACCAGGCGAACATGACCCCGGAGCAGGCGCTCGACCTGTGGCCGAAGCTGGCTGCCACCGGCCTGCGCCTGGGCAGTCCGGCCGTCGCGCACAGCGGCGACAAGGCGGGCGGCTGGCTCGACCGGTTCATGACCGGTGCCGCCCAGCGAGGCCTGCGCGTCGACTTCGTCACGGTGCACTGGTACGGCTCCGACTTCAGCGACGCCGCCGTCGGGCACCTGCGCGACTACCTCGCCGCGGTGCACGCGAGGTACGGCAAGCCGATCTGGCTGACCGAGTACTCGCTGATCGACTTCTCCGGCGGCACGGCCCGCTTCCCGACCCAGGCACAGCTCGCCGCCTTCGCGAAAGGCTCCAGCGCGATGATGGAAGGCCTCCCGTACGTCGAGCGCTACGCCTGGTTCGCACTGCCCGCGGACAAGCCCGGCACCGGCCTCTACACCCCCGGCGGCACCCCGAACGAGGCCGGTGAGGCGTACCGCGCCGCGGGCTGATCCGCCGTCGTCGAGAATCACCGGGTGTCCACCGCGACGAACACCCGCCTGCTGGTCACCGGGAGCACCGGGGCCGCGACCACCGACCTCGTGGTCCCGGCCCTGCTGCTGCGCACCCCCGGCGCGGCGTGGCACCAGCTGATCCACATCTACGTGCCGTCCGGTCCCACCGTCGCCTTCAGCGGCAGGGACCTCCGCTCGCCCGGCATCGCCGAGGCCACCGCACTGGCCCGCGAGGCGGGCTTCGCACCGGTGGTCAGGTCGCCGGGCGGGCGGATGGTCGCCTACGACGCCGGTGCCGTCGTGATCGACCACCTCGACAGCACCACGGACATCCGCCACGCGGGCAGCGCGACCTTCGCCGCGAACGCCGAGAGCCACGTCCGCGTGCTGCGCGGGCTCGGCGACGTCGACGCCCGCATCGGCGAGGTGGAGGGCGAGTACTGCCCCGGCGAGTACAGCGTCAACGTCGGCGGCGTCACGAAGGTCGTGGGTTCCGCCCAACGCGTCACCGCCACCGGTTCCCTGTTCAGCACCGTCGTCCAGGTCGCCGTCTCGGACCGGGTGCGCGCCGTGATCACGGATGTGTCGCGCGCGCTCGGTTACGACCTGCGGCAGAGCTCGATCGCCGGCCTCGCCGACTACGCACCGGGGCTGACCCCGGCCGAGGTGGCCGCGGCGTTCGCCTCCGACTACCGCGACCGGCTCGGCCTGACCGACGGACGGCTGCCGCCCGCGGTGGTCGCGCACGCCTCCCGGGCGAGCGGCGGATCGCCGTTCCACGTCGACGACTGGACGCGGGCGAACCCGATGCCGGCGGACCCGGACAGGTAACGCCCCACGGCGGTTTTTGCCGCAGATACGTCGGGTATGTACGAATTCGTGACTGTCGATTCTGCAGAATTACTCGCCGAGGGCTACACCGCCGAGTTCCCGGACGCCGACGAGCCGATCCTCCTGGACGCGAACGGCCGCGAGGTGCTCACCTGGCAGGAGAACTACCCGTTCACCGAGCGGATGCCCCGCGACGAGTACGACCACATCAAGCGGCTGCTGCAGATCGAGCTGCTGAAGCTCCAGCACTGGGTGGCCGAGACGGGGCAACGCCTCGTCATCCTCTTCGAGGGCCGTGACGCCGCCGGCAAGGGCGGCACGATCAAACGGTTCACCGAACACCTCGACCCGCGCGGCGCGCGCACGGTCGCTCTCGACAAGCCGAGCGAACGCGAGCAGGGCGAGTGGTACTTCCAGCGCTACGTGCGCCAGCTCCCCACCGCGGGCGAGATCGTGCTGTTCGACCGGTCCTGGTACAACCGCGCCGTCGTCGAGCACGTGATGGGGTACTGCACCCAGGCCGAGTACGACCTGTTCATGCGGCAGGCGCCGGTGTTCGAGGAGATGCTCGTCGAGGACGGCGTGCTGCTCGTGAAGCTGTGGTTCTCCGTGTCGCGCAAGGAACAGCGGACCCGGTTCGTCATCCGGCAGATCGACCCGGTGCGCCAGTGGAAGCTCAGTCCCAACGACATCAGGTCGCTGGACCACTGGGACGACTACACCGAGGCCAAGGTCGCCATGCTGCGCGCCACGGACACCGAGATCGCGCCGTGGACCGTGGTCAAGAGCAACGACAAGAAACGGGCCCGCATCGAGGCCATGCGCAGCGTCCTCGCCCGTTTCGACTACGACGACAAGGATCCGGACGCCGTCGGCACTCCGGACGTGCGCATCGTCGGCCCCGCGGCGACGCTGCTGGAAGAGGGTGAGGACGACACCGCCCTCAGCCCCACCCCGATCGCTCCCAGCGCCGAACCGGGGCCGGGCCTGCACCCGTGACGCGGGACTACGCGGGCGTCAGCGCGTCCAGCACGGACGAACGCACGCCCAGCACGCTCATCAGTTCCAGTGCCTGCAACGGCCGCAGCACCGCGGCGGTGTTCGCGACGACCACGAGCGCGCTGCCCCGGCGCAGGCACAGGTCCTGGTGGTCGAGCAGCAGGCCGATGCCCTGGGCACCGAGGAACCGCACACCGCTCAGGTCGGCGACGACGGGAGCGGGCGGGGTGACGGATCTGACCGCCTCGCCGAGGCGTTCGGCGAGACCGGGAACGGTGGTGAAGTCGATTTCGCCGGCCACGTGCACGAGCACGGCGGCGCCCACGCTCTCGCAGGCGGTGCGGAAGGGAACTTGACCGTCGGTGAGCACGTGGCAACCTCCAGTTATGACGGTGCGCATGACCGTCCAACGGGCTGGCTGCTCAACCCCCGCCGACGGTAGCGCAGTCCACGTGTGTACGCGGTTCGGCGGTCTCCAGGCCAGCGGCCGGGAGCCAGGTTCCCCCAGATGGACCACCGGAAAAGAGGCGTAGCATCGGTCCTCGTGACCGGTTTCTTCCACGAGACCGCCTTCTACGGCACCGACGACGACTTCCTCGCGCACGCCGTGCCGTTCATCGAGAACGGCCTGCGCGGTGGGGAGCCGTGCGTCGTGGCGTGCTCGGAGCAGAACACCGCTCTGCTGCGCGGAGTTCTCGGTGGCACCGGTGTGCTCTTCCGGCCGGGCGCCGACCAGTACTCCCGCCCGTCCGACGCCATCACGAGCTACCGCGACCTCTTCCGCGAGCACACGGCGGACGGTGCGCGCCAGATGCGCGTGGTCGGTGACGTTCCCCACCCCGGCACGGGCGCGAGCTGGGACTGGTGGGCGCGCTACGAGGCCGCGGCGAACCAGGCGTACGCCGAGTTCCCGGTGTGGGGCCTGTGCCCGTACGACACGAGGACGACGCCCGCCGAGGTGCTGGCCGACGTGGTGCGCACGCACCCGAACATCGCCACCGCGCCCGGCACGCACGAGGCCAACCCCGGTTACCGCGAGGGTCTCGCCGCGTCACCGCAACTCCCGGACGTGCTCGAAGAGCGCCTGCCGCTGCTCGAACTCGTCGACCCGGCGGCCAACGTGGTCCGCGAGGCCGTGGTCGCCGCGATCGACGGGGTGGATCTGGACGAGGACGCGGCGCACGACGCCGTCTACGCGGCCAGCGAGATCGTCACGAACGGCTTGACGCACGGCATCAGGCCGGTCCGCTTCCGGCTGTGGGCGGACGGGTCGCGCGTGGTGCTCGCGGTGAGCGACCGCGGGCCCGGCCCGTCGGATCCGATGGCGGGCCTGGTGCCGACGACCGAGACCCGGTCGGCCGGGCTCGGGCTGTGGATCCTGCACCGCACGTGCGACTACGTGTCCATGGGCCGCGACGCCGACGGGTTCACCGTGCGGGTCAGCGTCGGCGGCCAGACGTAGGGCAGGTTGTCCGGCACGGCGGGGAAGAACCTGCGGTAGTGACCGGGGTTCTTGCGCACCAACGCCGACTGGTGGCTGCGGTGCACCTCGGGGTCGCCCAGCCAGGCGGGCAGATCGTCCGCGGCGGCCAGCTCGTCCTGCGTGCGCACGACGACGATCCCCCTGGCCTCGGCCAGGTCCGACCGCATCGTCGCCTCGCAGGTGTCCCTGAACCCCTGCGACCGCCACTGCGCGCAGATCTCCATGCCGTACCGGACGAGAGCTTCCTCGTGGCCCGCCCACATCTTCACGGCCGGGTGGTGGCGCCAGCCGTGGCCGGGCACCACCAGCGCGCGCTGGATCTGCAGCGTCTCGACGCGTTGCTTGCCGAGGCGGCTGTGGTCCAGCACGCGGGCCGTGGCGGTGAAGTCCGGGTACGGCAGGAAGGTCTGCATGGCTCAGAGCACGTACTTCGCCGCTTCGGCAGCACGTTCCCGGTCGACGTGCACCTCGTACCGGCGTGCCTGCAGGGTCATGGTGCTCGCGAAGTCACGGCGTCCGCGTGTGCTCCAGTGCGCCACGAACCCGAAGACCGCGCCCCAGAACGCGCCGACCGCGAGGCTGATGAACACGAACCAGGCCCAGGTCTGCCCGGCTGTGAACAGCCCGAAGAGCACGCCGATGAACACACCGAACCACGCACCGCTGGCCGCGCCCGTCGCCGCGGCGCGGGCCCGCGTCATGCGTCCGGTCACCTGCTCGACCGTCCGGACACCGTCGCCGATGATCCGGACGCTCTCCACCGGGAACCCGTCGTCGGACATGCGGTCCACGAGGCGCTGGGCGTCGAGGTAGTCCGGGAAACTGGCCAGCAGAGACGAATCCGCCTGGGTCACTTCCGTCTGGGTCACTCCGTGCTTGATGTCCACGTCGTCCGGTTACCCACGGCCACCACGTTCAACACGATCAGCTTCCCCGGCCGGTCCTCTCCTGGAGACGGTCGATGAGCTGCGACGCCTCCACCTTGGTGAGCTCGGCCGGCACCTCCTCGCCCGCTTCCTGGGCGAGTGTGTGCAGGTAGGACTCCTGCGGACCGGTCATCGGCTCGTCACCGGTCGTCCAGTCCTGCGGGTCCTTCTCGGGCGTGCGGTTCATCGCGATCCCCTTCCACTCGAACGTGCGTTCGAGGTACCCAGGGCCGCACCGGTCCAATCACCGGCCGAGGACGACATCTCCGGGAGCCGAGGGAGCAGGCACGGTCATCGAGCGCGAGACGCGGCTGAGCAGCCGGTGAGCGACGGTCAGCAGCATCCGGGCTTCCATCCGCTCGCTGTAGCGCAGGTGCTCGCACGCGGCCTCGACACAGCCCACGACCTGCGGTGACACTGCGGCGTGCGCGGCCGAGCAGGCGGCCAGCGCCTCGTCGAGGCCTCGGCGGGCCACGTCCGGGTCGACACCCGCGAGCGCGGTGCAGACCGCGTTGTCCAGCTTTTCCAGAACGACCGCGCGCTGGTGCCGCGACGACGGTTCGTCGAGTTCGGTGGTCATGGTCATCGCCTGCCTTCACAGCCGGAAGTTCCGCGCCGACTGCTTGGCGCGCACGCGCACGTGTACCCGGTTCGAGTGCCCTCAAACCGGTACTTCACCGGACGCGGCTACGGTGTCGGAATGCGTGTGACCTGGCGCGAGAAGAACGCGCGACAGTGGATCTCCGAACTCTCCGACCGGATCGGCGTGGCCGGGTGGGCGGCGCTCGCCATCACCCCCGCCCTCGCCGCCGAGGTCGACCAGCACGGTGCGGCGGTGCGCGACATCCTGCTGCTCGGCGTCGAAGGCGCCGGCACGGTGGGCGCGGTCGTGCTCCTCGCCGCCTACGGGCGAGGCCTGCTGGACAACGCGCTCGATCCGGACTGGACGCCGACGTCGTGGCTCGGCGTCCGCCTGATGGCCGTCTGCCAGCTCGCGCACCTGCACGACGCGAAGCCGCTGACCGACGACGTGCCCGCGCTTCCGAAGCTCACATGAGAAACGAGGCGCACCCGAGCGGGTGCGCCTCGCCGGTGATCCTCGTTCAGCGCTCGTCCAGCCTCCGCTCGCCGAGCACCGGGTCCTGCCCCGCCACCGGTCGCGCGGTGGTGGTCGGCACCGGCTCGGTGACGGGCTCGGCCTGGACGGGGGTACCGGTGCGCACGGCGTCCTCACGACCGCGCTGGTACGCCTCCGCCTGGGCCTGGGCCTGCGGCAGCTCCTGCTCCGCGCGCCCCAGCCAGCCTTCCCACCGCTGCTGCATCGGCTTCACCAGGCCACCGCCCACGCCGACGACGAGGATGCCGCCGGCCGTGGCGAGCACCGCGATCAGGACCGGCGTGGTGACCGTGGTGGCGACACCGATCTGGTTCAGCGCGGCGATGATGCCGAGCGCCCAGATGAAGATCGACGCGATGTTGGCGAGGACGCGGCCGTAGGACAGGCCACCCAGCGCGCCGCCGATGAAGTCCTTGGCGGCGTTGGCGACCGCGCCCGCCACGACGACGATGATGATCGCGACGGCGGCCTTCGGCAGCCACGACACGATGCCGGTCAGCAGCTCGGAGACGGGGTTCGGGCCCCAGACGCCGAACGCGATCTGCAGCGTGATCAGCACCAGTGCGTAGTAGACCAGCTTCGCGAGCAGGTCAGAGGCGTCGTACTTGCTGTTCGCGAGCATCCTGCGGATCCCGCCGCGCTCCACGAGCCGGTCGAACCCGACGCGCTCGAGCACCTTGTCGACGAGCTTCGCCACCGCTTTCGCGACGAACCAGCCGATCAGCAGGATCAGCAGGAACGCCGCGAGCTTGGGCACGAACGTGATCACGGCGCGCCAGGCGTCGGTCAGCCCTTGTCCGAAGTCCATGTTGAACTCCCTTCACACGGGCGCCCGGCCGGGTCACCCGCACCTGGCAGTACCCAGGGCGGGCGCCCTTCACACGGACTTCATGAGACCTGCCGCAACTCGCGGTCACTGGCCACGAGGTGTTCCCAGGTCCGGCCGCGCTGGCTGGGCGGTGCGGAACCGTCCGCGGTGCACACCGGGTACACCAGGCCGAAGGGAACGGGCTGATCGAACTCGTCACCGGTGCGAACGTCGACGAGACGACGCAGATGTGCCATCACAACCACTCCTCACGACCGCTGAGGGCGCACGCGTCCGGACAACCACCCGAACGGTGGACCTGGGGTTTGGGATCATCGAATACCCCGTGAGCTGCGCAGACATTCGCGAGAGCGTTGCTACATCAGAGTGAACTCTTCTGTCCACAGTGGACTAACGCGCCGTGACGATCAAGGCGAACACGCCGTCGTGGGGCACGGTGAGGATCTGCATCCGGCGGCCGGGATAGGTGATCGTGGACGCCGGCCGCAGCCGCGGCTGCAGTTCCCGCCCCCAGTCGAACCGGACCACCGTGCGGCCGCGGGTGAGCGTGAGGCCACGCGAGTCGAGCGCCACCGTGTCGGAATCCCTTACCACCAAGGGAATCTGCTCGGTGGCCGCGCCGCCGGCCCGCACCGACCGCACGATCCGATCACCCACCGCCACCTCCGTCACGACCGAACCGGACGGCGTGCGGTAGCGGAACCGGTACGGCTCACCGCCGAGGAACTCCGCCTGCTGCGGACCGTCGGAGTCCGGCACCTGACCGGGCAGCACGGTGGCCCAGCACGCGTGGTCGTTGTTGTTGACCGACTGCACCAGTGTGCCCGCGACGGGGTGCCACAGGAACGTCAACCCGGTGCGCGCCAACGAGGTCGCGCGGCGCGTGCCGAAGTATCCGCCGACGTACCAGCGCGGGCGGCGCACGAACAGGAAGTCTTGCCCCTGATCGCTGCGCCGCTCGGTGAAGTGCGAGCGCCGGTAGGGCAGCCGCGCGATGGCCACCGTCCTTTCGGCACGGCTCGGGTAGCGCTCGCCGTAGATCGCGTGCGCGAGGATGCGCGGTGAGGTGTCCGGCTTGACGAGCGCGGGCACCGGCGCCGTGGAGGCCGCCCAGGCCGTGCGCGCGGCGGCCAGGTCCTCACGGCTCGACACGAACGCGGCCAGATCGGGCACCTCCGGCACGAACTGGGCGTTGAGCGCGGTCCGTTCGGGATCGGGCCGCACGTCGGCGTAGAACTTCGAGGACGTCCGGGAGTTCGGGGCGATGTTGGCGAACCAGCCGGACCCGTCCGGTTCGCGCAGCAGGTTGTAGCCGAGCCAGTCGGTGTACTTCCGGGTCATGGCGACGAGGTTCGGGTCGCCGGTCTGCCGCCACGCGTCGGCCAGCTCCGGCAGCATGACCTCGAAGTTGTAGTTGGTGTCCGCGCCGGACTCCTCGTAGAAGTAGCCGGCGGGGCTCTGGCCGACCGCCGCCAGCCGCCGGAACGCCTCGGTCAGCCGCTGCCGCAGCGCCGCGTCCGGGTCGTGCCTCAGCGCCAGCGCCGCACCGGCGAGGCCTGATGCCGTCTGGTTCGCCCACGTGAGCGGCGACTGCCAGACGGTGCCGTTGGACGGGTCGAGGAACCACGTCATGGCCCGCCGCAGCGCGGCGCTGATCTGGGCCTGCCGCGACCGCAGCGCTCCGGCGCGTCTCAGCAGGGCGTTGGTCTTGCTCAGGTATCCCATGGCGAACCCGGTCGCCGCCAGCGAGTGCTGGTCGCGCGAGTACTCCGGCCACGAGCCGTCGGCGTGCTGCAGCCCGAGGTAGTGGCCGAGTCCCGCGTCGAGCGCGGCGAGCACCTCCGCGTTGCCGCGGTAGGGGTTCCA
The DNA here is from genome assembly GCF_026242055.1 of Lentzea sp. NEAU-D7. Classification (GTDB taxonomy): domain Bacteria; phylum Actinomycetota; class Actinomycetes; order Mycobacteriales; family Pseudonocardiaceae; genus Lentzea. Next base: position 504,749 of record NZ_JAPJDL010000001.1, read on the forward strand.
CGAGCGGGACCGGGTCGCGAACCAGGCCAGCGTGTAGACGTGCTCCTGGACGCGGGCGTTGTACGAGGCGTTGGGGCTGCGCCACCAGCCCCCGCCGAAGAAACCGCTCGCGTTCATGTCCGCGACCATCGGCGAGACGAGCATCAGGTACTGCGCGAACCGCTGCTCGTCCGGGGCGAACGAACGGCGGTCCGGGACGACGGGCGGGGGCGCGGGCAAGGCGTGCGCCGGTGCCGGCAGAGCGGCGAGCAGTCCGGCTGCGGCCGCACCGGTGATCAGGCTGCGACGGCTGAATGCGTTCACGGGCCTACCTCCTTGGTGCGGCACCCTCGCCCGCCCGCACCCGGCCCGTCAAGATGCTAATTCGAATTATTACAGGCTTGACGGCGGTGCGGATGCTGTCGCAGACTCCCTGCCAATTCGAATTGGCAGGTGTTCATGGCGAAGAGGCTCACCCAGCAGGACATCGCCCGGATGGCGGGCGTCAGCCAGGCCACGGTGTCGCTGGTGCTCAACAACCGGACCGACAGCGGCGTCCGGATCGCGGAGGAGACCCGCGCGAGGGTGCTGGAGGTGATCAGACGGACCGGCTACGTCGCGAACCCGATCGCGCGCCGGTTGCACGACCAGCGCAACCGCATCCTCGGCGTCTTCACCTACGAGGCCGTCTTCCCGAGCACCCGCGCCGACTTCTACCAGCCGTTCCTCGAGGGCATCGAGGAGCAGGCCGAGGAAGCCGGCTGCGATCTGCTGCTGTTCACCAGCGCCAAGGCGACGAGCGGGAAGCGGCGGATCTTCAGCGACGACAGCAGGATCCGGCTCGCGGACGGGTGCGTGCTGCTCGGCCGGTCGATCGACCGCGACGACCTGGCCCAGCTCGTGACGGAGGCCATCCCGTTCGTCTCCGTCGGCCGCCGTGACGACGCGGGCGGCCCGGTGCCGCACATCGGCGCCGACTACCCCGCCGCCGTGCGGGACTTGGTGGACCGCGCGGTGGCCCTCGGGCACCGCGAGTTCGCCTACGTGGGCGCCGGCACGGGCGCGGAGTCGTCGGCCGACAGGCTGCGCGGGTTCAAGCAGGCCGTCGCGGCGCACGGGGTCAAGGGCACGCACGTCCAGTTCGCCGGGCTCACCCAGCTGCTCGACGCGGATGTCACGTGCGTGCTCGCCGAGGAGGTCTCCGACGGCGCCGCGCTGGTCCTCGCCGCCCGCGAGCGCGGTCTGTCGGTCCCCGGTGACCTGTCCGTGCTGACGCTCGGCGCCGCCACCCGGCCCGCGCCGGACGACGTCCGGCTGACCGGTTTCCGCATTCCGCGCCGCGAGATGGGGCGGCGGGCGGTGCAGGCGCTGACCGAGGTGCTCGCACACGGCACCACCCCGCAGGAGCTGCTGGCCTGCGAGTTCGTCGAAGGCACCACGCTGGGCCACTCAACCGCTCAGCGTTGATCTGGAGGAATCTGTTGCCGCACAACACTGACGTCGTCGTCGTAGGTGGCGGACTGGGCGGAGTCGCCGCAGCCCTCGCCCTGCTGCGCGCCGGCCGCCGGGTCGTGCTCACCGAGGAGTTCGAGTGGCTCGGCGGGCAGCTCACCAGCCAGGCCGTCCCACCGGACGAGCACAGCTGGGTCGAGCGCTTCGGCGTGACCGCGTCCTACCGCGCGCTGCGCGACGGCATCCGCGACTACTACCGCCGCCACTACCCGCTGACCCCGCGGGCACGGGCGTGGCGCGAGCTCAACCCCGGCGCGGGCAACGTGAGCCGCCTCTGCCACGAGCCCCGCGTCGCCGTCGCCGTGATCGACGAGATGCTGGCGCCCTACCGGGGCAGCGGCAGGCTCACGGTCCTGCAGCCCGCCCGGCCGATCGCCGCGCGCACCGACGGGGACCGGATCGTGTCGGTCACCGTCGAGCACAACGGATCCGAGGTCGAGCTGGCCGCGCCGTACGTCCTCGACGCGACCGAGACCGGCGAGCTGCTCCCGTTGTCCGGCACCGAGTACGTGACGGGCTTCGAGTCCACCCTGGACACCGGCGAGCCCAGCGCGCCCGAGACCGCCCAGCCGGCGAACATGCAGGCGATGTCGGTGTGCTTCGCGATCGACCACGTCGACGGCGACCACACCATCGACAAGCCCGAGCGGTACGACTTCTGGCGCGAGTACCAGCCGTCCTACTGGGGCGACCGGATGCTGTCGTTCCGCTCCCCCGACCCGCGCACGCTGACCACCGCCGAGCGCACGTTCACCCCGAACCCGGACGACGACCCGCTGTCGGTGCTCTCCGACCAGCGGCTGAGCGCGGGCGACAGCAACCTGTGGACGTTCCGCCGCATCGCCGCGCGCCGCAACTTCACCGAAGGCGCCTACGACAGCGACATCTGCCTGGTCAACTGGCCGATGATCGACTACTTCGAGTCACCGGTGATCGACGTGCCGGACGCGGAGAAGCACGTCGCGGCGGCACGGGAGCTGTCGAAATCGGTGCTGTACTGGCTGCAGACCGAGGCACCCCGCGCGGACGGCGGCACGGGCTTCCCCGGTCTGCGGCTGCGCGGCGACGTCACCGGCAGCGCCGACGGCCTGGCCCAGGCGCCCTACATCCGCGAGTCGCGGCGGATGCGGACCGAGTACACGATCGTCGAGCAGGACCTCTCGCTCGCCGTGCGCGGCGACAAGGGCGCCGTGCAGCACGCCGACGCCGTGGGTGTCGGCATGTACCGCATCGACCTGCACCCCTCGACCGGCGGCGACAACTACCTCGACGTCGCGAGCTGCCCGTTCGAGATCCCGCTCGGCGCGCTCATCCCCCAGCGCGTCGAGAACCTGCTGCCTGCGGGCAAGAACATCGGCACCACCCACATCACCAACGGTTCCCACCGGCTGCACCCGGTCGAGTGGAACGTCGGCGAGGTCGCGGGCGCGCTCGCGGACTTCTGCCTGGCGCACCGAGTCACCCCTCGCGCGGTGCGCAACACCCCCGGCCTCCTCGCGGACTTCCAGCACCGGCTGGAACGCGACGGGGTCGAGCTCCGCTGGCCGGACGTGTCCGGTTACTAGTCCAGGGAGACAACGATGTCCCGCCTCACCGCTCTGATCGTCGCCGCGCTGCTGGCCCTCACCGCCTGCAGCGGTTCCTCCGCGCAGTCCGGCCCCAAGTCGCTGCGCATGACCGTGTGGACCGCCAACGAGGCGCATCTCAAGCTGCTCAACGAGATCGCGTCCGAGTACAAGGCCTCGCACCCCGACGTCACCGAGATCAAGTTCGACTCGATCCCGGCCGACGGCTACACCACCACGCTCACCACCCAGATCGCCGGTGGCAACGCGCCGGACCTGGCGTGGATCCTGGAGGAGTCCGCACCGGACTTCGTCTCCTCCGGCGCGCTCGCGCCGATCAGGGCGAAGGTGGAGAAGGCCGACGAGCTCGTGCCGTCCGCCATCAAGCTCTGGGAGAAGGACGGCGAGCTCTACGCGTACCCGTTCTCCACCTCGCCGTTCGGGCTGTTCGTCAACACCGACCTGGTGAAGGAGCTGCCGAAGACCTGGGAGCAGGCCGTCGCGGCTTCCGCGGGCAAGAACCTCGTGCTGCCGGACTTCAAGTACCAGAACTGGGCGGTGCTCTCGGCGATCTGGCGCGGCTGGGGCGCGAACGCGTGGAGCGAGGACGGCAGGACGTGCGGCTTCTCCAGCCAGGAGATGAAGGACGCCATGACGTTCGTCCACAAGGCGATCTTCACGGACAAGGCGATCCCCGGCCCCGGCACGACCGTGGACTTCTTCGCGGGCAACGCGGCCATGGCGGTCAGCCAGATCTCGCGGGCGGGCGCGCTGAAGGACGCCAAGTTCGGCTGGACGCTGCTGCCGCTGCCGCAGGGCCCGAAGGGTGACTACGCGGTGATCGGCCAGGCCGGCGTCGGCGTGCTCAAGCGGTCGAAGAACGCCGAGGCCGCCGCGGACTTCCTGGGCTTCTTCACCAACGCGGCCAACTCCGCGAAGCTCGCCCAGTTCTTCCCGCCGGTCCGCCAGTCGCTGCTCAACGCCGAGACCCTGGCGAAGAGCAACCCGCTCATCAAGCCGGAGCAGCTGCAGTCGGTCGTGATCGACGGCATCAGCAAGGGCGTGGTGAAGCCCAGCCACCAAGGCCAGGAGGAGCTGAACCAGACCATCCGGGCGGCGCTCGACCCGCTGTGGAAGCCGGACGCGAACGTCGGCCAGGTGCTCGACGGCGTGTGCGCGAAGATCAAGCCGCTGCTGGAGCGCCCGTGACGTTCTGGACGTATCGCAGGCGCGACAACCTGGTCGGCTACCTGTTCGTCGCGCCTGCTCTGCTCGGCAGCCTCGCGTTCGTGCTCGTCCCGCTGGGGATGGTCGGCTGGTACAGCCTCAACGAGTGGAACGTGCTCGGCGGGACGTTCGAGTTCATCGGCGGCGAGAACTACGCGCGGCTTCTCGCCGACGAGAAGCTGCGTGACTCGCTCGTCGCCACGGCCTGGTTCGCCGCCGGGCTGGTGGTGCTGAACCTGTCGCTGGCGCTGCTGCTCGCGGTGCTGCTCAACCAGAAGCTGCGCGGCACCACGCTGTTCCGCACCTTGTTCTTCTCCCCCGTGCTGGTGTCGCTGGTGGCGTGGACGCTGGTCTGGCAGCTGATGCTGCAGCCGGAGGGCAGCGTCAACGGGCTGCTCGGCGTCTTCGGCGTGGACGGGCCGAACTGGCTGCGGGGCGAGACGACCGCGATGGTGTCGGTGGTCGTCGTGCAGGTGATCAAGAACGTCGGGTTGAACATGGTGCTGTTCCTCGCGGCGCTGCAGGGGGTGCCGGCACCGCTGTACGAGGCGGCGAAGATCGACGGCGCGGGCGCGTGGAGGCGGTTCCGCAGCATCACGATCCCGTTGATCAGCCCGACGATCCTGCTCACGTCGATCATCACGATCGTCGGCTCGCTGCAGGTGTTCGCGCAGATCGCGGTGCTCACCCAGGGCGGGCCGGGCACGTCCACGACCGTGTTGATCTACTACCTGTACCAGCAGGCGTTCCAGTTCCACCACTTCGGCTACGGCGCGACGATCTCGGTGCTGCTGTTCGTCATCGTCGCCGCCCTGACGTTGCTGCAGTGGCAGATGCGCCGGAAGTGGGTGCTCCATGAGTCGTAAGGTCGCGCTCTACGGGTTGCTGTGCCTGCTGTGCGTGCCGTTCGTGTTCCCGACGTGGTGGATGGTCACCTCGTCGATGAAACCGATCAGCGAGATCTTCTCCGAGTCGCTGCTGCCGTCGGAGTGGACGTTCTCCACGTACGAGACGGTCTTCAAGATGCAGCCCTTCGGGCAGCAGTACTGGAACAGCCTCTACATCGCGGTGGTCGTCACGGCCGGCACGATGGCCGTCGCGGCGCTCGCGGGCTACGCGTTCGCGCGCATCCGGTTCCCCGGCCAGAACGTGCTGTTCGTGGTCGTGCTGACCGGCCTGCTCATCCCGAGCGAGGTCACGATCGTCCCGTTGTTCCAGCTGTTCCAGTCGCTCGGGATGACGAACACGCACTGGCCGCTGATCATCGTGCCGATCTTCGGGGCACCGTGCGTGCTGGCGATCTTCATCATGCGCCAGTTCTTCATCGCGCTCCCGCCGGAGCTGGAGGAGGCCGCCCGCATGGACGGCCTCGGCCGCGCCGGGATCTTCTACCGGATCGCCCTGCCGCTGTCGCGGCCCGCGCTCGGGGCGGTCGCGATCTTCACGTTCCTGCACTCGTGGAACCTCTACCTGGAGCCGATCGTGTACCTGTCCACACCGGACATGTTCACGCTGCCGCAGGCGCTGACCCAGTTCGTGGACATCTACGGCGGTCCGATGTGGAACGTCCAGCTGGCGGCCGCGACGATGACGGCCGTGCCGATCCTGGTGGTGTTCGTGGTGGCGCAGCGGCAGTTCATCGAGGGCCTCGCGCACACGGGCGTGAAGGGGTGATCGACCCGGAGATCGCGGCGCTGGCCGACCTCTCCCGGCCACCGCTGACGCCGGACCGGATCGCGGAGAGGCGGGCCGCCAACCGGGTCGTCACCGACGCCGAGCTCACCAGGGACGGCACGGTGACGTTCAGCGAGCGGGACGCGGACGGCGTACCCGTGCTGGTGCTGCGCCCGGCCGGGTCCGCCGGTCCGCCCGTGCTGCACGTCCACGGCGGCGGGATGGTCGCGGGCACCCGCCGGTCCGACCTGCACGTGCTGGCCGAATGGGTGTCGGAGCTCGGCGTCACGCTCGTCTCCCCCGAGTACCGGCTGGCGCCCGAACACCCGCACCCGGCGCCGGTGCGGGACTGCTACCGGACGCTGACGTGGATGGCCCGCAACGGTCTCGCCTCTCCCGTCGTCGCCGGCACGTCCGCGGGCGGCGGGCTGGCGGCGGCGGTGACGCTGATGGCCCGCGACTTCGGCGGTCCGGACGTCCGCGGCCAGCTGCTGATGTGCCCGATGCTCGACGACAGGTGCGAAACGCCGTCCAGCCACCAGTTCCTCGACGGCACCACCTGGGTGCGCACCTCGAACATCACCGGCTGGACGGCGTTGCTCGGCGACGCGCGGGGCGGGCCGGACGTGTCGCCGTTCGCCGCTCCGGCGCGCGCGGCCGATCTGTCCGGCCTGCCGCCGACCTACGTCGACGTCGGGTCGGTGGACGTGTTCCGCGACGAGGCCGTCGGCTACGCGTCGCGGATCTGGCAGGCGGGCGGGGACGCGGAGTTGCACGTGTGGCCGGGTGGCTGCCACGGCTTCGACCAGCTCGCACCGGAAGCGGCGTTGTCACGCCGTGCCCGAGCCACGCGGATGGCGTGGCTACGCCGAACCTTCGCGTGACTCCGCGTCGGCGACCACCGCCAGTGTGAACTCCCCCGCCGCACGGACCGCCTCGGCAGGCGCCAGTTCGACCGGTCTCCCACTCCGCTGGGCCAGCGCTGCCCTCAGGAGCGGCTGCCACGCTCCGCCGAAGACGTCGAGGGCGTACTCGGCGGCGGCCTCCTTGGAGATCACCTCTCCGGTGAGGACCGTGTGGTGCAGCCGCGGCGACCCGAGCACGCGGCTGATCGCCGCCCGATGCGCCGGCACGAACAGCTTGTCGCTCGCCGGACCGCTCAGCAAACGCTCACCCCAGCTCCGCCAGTGACCGCGCAGCTGACCGAGGTTCCACTCCCGCAGCCTCGCCGGTTCCGGATCCAGCCCGAGCAGGCCCGGCTCCGGTCCACGCACCGCGATCCCCTTTTCCCGCAGCACTTTCCACATCACGGGGTTCACGTCGAACCCGCGCCCCACGTGGAACCTCCTGCCGCTGTGGGACGCGATCGGCCGGATCGCCGTCACCGGCTTCCCCATGTCCGCGGCTGCGACGAACGCGCCGTTCACCGTCCCCGGGATCGTGGGATCAGCCCTGCTGACCGCCCGCGCGGCTGCCGTGAGGTTGCCCAGCACGTGCAGCGCGCGCAGGCGGCGCGTCGACGTGGCACCGTCGACGACCGCGATGAAGTCGATGTCGCTCAGGTCAGGACGCCAGGTGCCGAGCGCCGCCGAGCCGACCAGGTAGAACCCGGTGATCCGGCCCGGCAGCACCCTGTCGGCCGCGGCGAGGTAGCGGGTCGCGTTCCGGGTGGCAAGCATTCTCTACTTGTAGCGCGGATGCGTGGTGTGCCATTCGAAGCCGCCGCCCATCCAGGCCCTGGTGCCCTTCAGGAACCGGTGCAGCTCCACCGACGGCACCGCGAGCAACGCCTTGTGCCCCGCCTCGAAGTCGCGCACCAGCTGGTTGTGCAGTTCCACGGTCCGTGCGGTGGCCTCGGCGATCGAGCACTCCCGGTCCGCGGCGATCTGCAGCACCATGTTGCAGACCGGCTTCTCGTCGGCGGCGTCCTTCTCCACCGACACGAGGTCGTTCACCATCACCGACGCCGTGCCCGCGGCCGTGAGCAGCTGCCGCACGCGCGGGTCGTAGTACAGCGGCGCAGGTAGTTCGTAGCCGCCGACGGCGTCGATCAGCGTCATCGACGTGTAGAAGGTGTCGTGCTGCCTCGTCGCCAGGTACTGCCACGCGGGCGGGTAGTCACCGGTGTGCCGCCAGGCCGCGTAGGCGCCCCACGACACGAACATCGCGAACGTCGAGTAGCAGACGCGTTGCACCACGGTCGCCGTGCTGCGCGACGTGAGGTGCGCGATGCCCGAGCGGAGGCCGACGAGGACCGGGTCGGACGAGATCCTCTCCTCCAGGTCCAGGGTGAACTCGGCGGCGGGCGCGACCGGGTCCATCGCGGCCATCGCGAGGGCCAGGCGCGGCGGCAGTTCGGCCGGGATCGCCCCCATCTCGGTGTCGTCCGCGTAGAGGTCGTCTGCGGCCCACCACGCCGCGTTCAGCTTCGCCGCGATCAGCAGCTGGTCGACGTCGTCGGTGTCGACGTGGGTCAGCACCGCGAGCCGGCCGAACATGCCGCCCAGGAACCGTTCCGGCTCGGAGAACCCGCACTCCCCCGCCCACGCGACGAGGCGCTCGTCCACGGCGGCCGCCAGCAGGGCGTCCTCGCGTTCGGGCATCGGCACGTACAGCGGTGGCGCGGTGCCGTCGCCCCACGGGCGTTCCGCGTAACCGGGTTCCGGTGGCAGTGCGACGGCCTCGGGCCGCCCGAGCCGGGCAGCGGAGGTGCCCAGCCCGGACGGCCCGGTGAGGAGGTCCTTCATCAGATGCGGTCCGCGACGATCAGCAGGTAGTGGAAGCTGCCTTCCTTGTAGGCCGTCAGGAACGGGTCCTCCACGCCGGTCGCGACCGACGACTGGGCGCGCAGCTCCCAGTACGGGATCGTGTCCGGCGTCAGGTCGACCACGCTGATCGGCACGAACCCGTTGTCCGCCAACGCCCTGAAGTACTCGCTGCGCGGGTGGATGTTGCAGATGTAGTGCTGGTCGATCTGGCTGACGGCGCGCGAACGCAGGCCTGTCAGGTCGTTGGAGCAGCCGGTGATGCAGACGTACCGGCCGCCGGGCGCGATCAGGCGCGCGAACTCGCCGTACAGCTGCTGGAGGTCCACGTACATCGTGGTCTCGTTGGTCCAGATGCCGTTGAACGAACCGGTCTCGAAGCCGGTGTCGAGCATGTTCTTGAAGTGGAACCTCACCTGGTCGGCGACACCGCGCTCGACCGCCTGGTTGTTGGCGAAGGCGACCTGCTCCTCGGAGATGCTGACGCCGTCGATCCGGGCGCCGAACCGCGCGTTGGCCATGAAGCTGGTGCCGCCGCGCCCGGAGCCGCCGTCCATCAGGTGGCCGCCGACGGGGACGTCGCCGAACGCGTCGAGCAGCACCTCGGCCTGCGCGGTCTCCAGGCGGTGCATCTCGGCGATCATCACCTGGTCGCGCACCTCGGCGGGTGCCTCCAGCACCGCCGGGTCGTACTGACCGAGGCCGTAGTGGTGGTGGTAGAGCCCGTCCACCTCACCGAGCTTGATGTTGACCGGGTCCTTCTCCTTGTTCCAGTACTCCGCGACGGAACGCTGGTAGTCGGTGCGCAGAACCGGCTTCACAGTGGGGCTCGCCATGACCTGAGTGGCTCCTGTTCGTGGGAACGCTCGCTGCCGAACAGCAATTGACCTTTGCAGCTGATGGACCAACGGGCGATCCGCCGTTCAGGCTTGGTTCGGACACGAACGGGGAGGCGCGACGTCGCGTTCTGGTGGGCCTCGTAACCCGTGCAAGCAGATCGACGTCCCCACTTTCGTGGGTTTTCCGCGCCCGACCGGATGACAGACCGAGTGAGAATTCCAGGCCGCGTGGACGAATCCGGTCAGGCGTTCTGGCGCATCGCCCGCACTTCCTCCCGCAGAGCGCGGACCTCCCGCAGCAGCAGGTCGTCGTGCGACGCGGAACGCGGCGCGGGCAACTGCTGGACCTCCGGCTCCATCGCGCTGCACACCACGGCGATGAACAGGTTCAGCATGGTGAACGTGCCGGCCAGCAGGTAGCAGAGGAAGAAGATCCACGCGAGCGGCTGGTACTCCATCGAGTCGCGCATGACGTCCGACCAGCCGTCGCCCGTGGTGATCTGGAACAGCGTCAGCAGCGTCGACCCCAGGTCGGCGAACCTCGGGTCGCCGGAGTCGCCGAACAGGTTGCTCGCGATCACGCCACCGATGTACAGCAGCAGCACCAGCAGCCCGGTGAGCGAGATCAGGCCGGGAACGGACCTCACCAGCGCGGTCACGACCCTGCGCATGCTGGGCACCATCGCCACGAGTCGCAGTGCCCGCAGGATCCGCAGCGACCGCAGCACGCTGAGCGGCCCCGCGGCCGGCAGCAGCGCCACCGTCACGATGACGAAGTCGAAGACGTTCCACGGATCGCGGAAGAACCGCCAGCCGAACGCGTAGAGCCGGGCTCCGAGCTCGGCGACGAAGACGGCGAGCGCGAGGTGGTCGACGGCGCTGAGGAGGTCACCGTGCTTCGCGACGATCGAAGGTGAGGTCTCGGCTCCCAGGGTGGCCGCGTTCACCACGATCACGCAGATGATCATCCACTGGAACCGTGTGCTCTCGACGACCTCGCCGATGCGTGCGCGCAACGTCATACCTGACTACTCCTTGCCGGGGGGACAACGGCACTATCGGCCCGCCCGGCCCCCAGCTGATCACCCGGTCGTGTTGATCAGCTCCAGCCTGCTGGCGGTGCGGGCGAGGTCACGCGCCTCGCCACCGACGATCTCGCCGAGCGGGTGGTCACTCACGAGTGTCAGCCTGACGTCCTTGTCCACCACCACGTCCACGACGTTCGCGAACCGCTGCCGGGCCTCTTCGCCACGGGTGCGCAGCCGTGGCACGCCGACGATCACCCAGTCGTCGAAGCGGTCCGCGAGCACCAGGTAGTCCTGCGCCGACGTCGGCTTCTCGCACAGGTCGCCGAAATCGAACCAGATCGTCGTGCCCTCGGTGCCGAGCGCGGTGATCGCGCGGCCGTTCACGTCGAGGATGACCGGCGTGGACGGCGGCGAGGCCGTTCTGATGATCGCCCCGGTCTCGAACCGCGACCGCGGGGCGCCGCGCAGGTGCCGGTAGTCGTGGGGGCCGTTGAGCTCCACGACGTCCATGAGCTCCTTGACCAGCGCGATGCCGGGCAGGAAGCGGTCGTGGTGGAGGGGGTTGGGCAGCAGGCCGTCCGGCGGGTAGTTGGAGGTGGCGATGATCATCACCTTGCGGGCTTGGAGCGCCTCCAACAGCCGTGTCATCAAGATGGCGTCGCCGACGTCGTGCACGTGCAGCTCGTCGAACGCCAGCACCTTCGCCCGTCCGACCAGCTCCCGCACCGCCCTGGCGACGGCATCGCGCTCGTGCAGCCGTTCGGAGATCCTCCGGTGCAGCTCCTGGAAGAACGCGTGGAAGTGCACCCGCTTCTTCGGCTCCGGCAGCACGTCGAACAGCGCGTCCGCCAGGAAGCTCTTGCCGCGGCCGACCGGCCCGTGCAGGTAGACGCCCCGGCGCCGCTCGCCCAGCACGGCGAGCCGGTCGACGGCCTCGCTCTGCGCGCCGTCGAGCACGTACCCGGTGGCCGACACGTGTTCACGAAGATCCACTGTTCCCCCCGCGCCAGCTTACGATCGGCCCCGTGAGCAATGTCGAGGCCGAGCCCGCAGAAGTGACGTGCACCTCCACCCCCGGCGGTGTGGAGGTGCTGACCCCGCGCGACGTCCCCCTGGGCGGCCCGCGGGCGATGTCGGTGCGCCGGACGCTCCCGCAGAAGCAGCGCTCCCTGATCGGCGCCTGGTGCTTCTGCGACCACTACGGCCCGGACGACGTCACCATGGACGTGGCCCCGCACCCGCACACGGGCCTGCAGACCGTCAGCTGGCTGTTCACCGGCGAGATCGAGCACCGCGACAGCCTCGGCGTGCACGCGTTCGTCCGCCCCGGCGAGCTCAACCTCATGACCGGCGGCAGCGGCATCTGCCACTCCGAGCAGTCCACCGCCTCGTCCTCGGTCCTGCACGGCGTGCAGCTCTGGCTCGCCCTGCCCGACGCCCACCGCGACGCGCCACGCGACTTCCAGCACCACGTCCCGCCGACGGTGGTGGTCGACGGCGCCTCGGTGCGCGTGTTCCTCGGCTCGCTGGCGGGGTCGACGTCACCGGTGCGGACGTTCACACCGCTGCTCGGTGCCGAGGTCGTGCTGCCCGCCGGCACGTCGCTGACCTTGGACGTGGCGCCCTCGTTCGAGCACGGCGTCCTGCTCGACACCGGTGACGTGACGCTGGGCGAGACCGCACTGGAGCCCGGCGACCTCGGTTACGTCGGCACCGGTCGTTCGACGCTGACGCTCTCCTCGGCCGAAGGCGCGCGGGTCGTGCTGCTGGGCGGCGAGCCGTTCGGCGAGGAGATCGTCATGTGGTGGAACTTCGTCGGGCGCACGCACGACGAGATCGCCGCGTTCCGGGAGGAGTGGCAGGCGGAGACCGAACGGTTCGGCCGGGTCGAGGGCTACCCCGGCGCCCGCCTGCCGGCGCCACCGCTGCCGGGAGGACGGCTCCGGCCGCGCGGCAACCCGGCCTGACCGGGCATCACTTTGCGTGCCGAATTAGCTACGGAAAGCACTTCCGACTTTAACTGGAATTAAGGTTCCCGAGCTCACGCCGTCCCAACATTCGGGTCGCGAGCCGCCCGTCCCACGTCGTGATCCCGTCCACAGATGACCGAACCCGACCAGGCCGAACAGCACAGAAGGCCTGGTCAGGGCAGGTGCGCGAAGCCGTCTCGACCGGCGTTCGCCGCTGCATGTGAAAAGTCATACTTGAGGACCATTGAAAATCACGTTCGGATCGATTTTCCTGATCGAGGCATCCACGGAGGCTGCCGGACGTCTAAGGGGGCATGAGGAACGTGACACGAGTGGGCGCCGACTCGACATTCGCCTTCATCGCTCCGTCCGGGCGCCCTCTGCCCGTCGACGTCGAGCTCGGCTACCGCGCCGACGACCCGCACGCAGTGACCATGACGTTCCGCATGGGACGCCAGGAGACCGTGTGGCTCGTGAGCCGCGACCTGCTCGCCGACGGGTTGATCACCACCAGCGGCGCGGGCGACGTGCGGCTGCGGCCCCACAACTCCACGACCGCCGTGCTCGAACTGCGGTCCGACGTGTCGCACGCCGTGTTCCACGTGCGGTCGTCCGAGCTGCAGGAGTTCCTCAACTCCACCTACGACGTGGTCGCCCCCGGCTGCGAGAGCGACTACGTCGACTTCGACGCGGAGCTCCGCAAGCTGATCGACTAACAAGCACGTTTTCACCCGAACGAGCCCGTACCATGGAGTAATTCCAACCCATACGTTCGAAGTCGTGACAGTGACGACTTCCACGGCGTACAGCAGGGATCTGGGCGACGAACTGCGCCGGCTCCGGCAGAGGTTCACCGGCCTGAGGGGCCGCGCGATGGCGCTGCAGCTCGGCTGGGACCCGAGCAAGGTCTCCAACCTCGAGCACGGCAAGATCCGGGGCAGCGACATCGACCTCGCGCAGTACATCACGGTCTGCGGCAAGGACGTCGACTACTTCGAGGACTTCCTCCGCCGCTACCACAACGCCTTCGACCAGTACCTCGCGCAGGTGCCGGACAACACCCGCACCCTCGCGATGACGGAGGCGATGGCCACCGGCATCACGGCCTACGACGTCCTGACCGTGAACAGCCTCCTGCAGACGCCCGCCTACGCGCGTGCCCTGCAGGCCGCCACCGGCCAGGCCGTCGAGGACCTGGACAGGCAGGCGGTCCTGCGCCGCCCCAACGGCCCCAGGTGCGTCTTCTACCTGCACGAGCTGGCGCTGCGCATGCGGCTCGGCACCAAGCAGGTCATGGAGGAGCAGTACGTGTGGCTGCTCGCGAACTCCTCGATCATCCGCGTCGTGCCGCAAGGGGCGGCCACGGCGGTGTTCCAGCCGGCCTGCACGCTGTTCGAGTTCGAGAAGGCTCCGCCGCTCGTCCACGCGGAATCCGGCCTGGCCAAGGTCTTCGCCCAGGGCGAGGCCGCCGTGGAGCGCGGCCGCAGGCTCTTCGACCTGCTCGACGAGATCGCCCTGGACGAGCACCAGACGCGGCGCAAGCTCGCGGAGTACCGCGGGCCCACGCCGCTGCGATCCCTGGCTCAGTAGCCGTGCACGAGGTCGAACGCGAGCTGCGGGTCGAACTTGCCCGCGTCGACGCCCGGCGCCTTGCCGCACCGCCCGTCCGAGTCGCCGGGAACCTTGACCCACAACAACATCTCCGCGCCGCCACCGGTGCGGGCGGGCGTGCCGAGCTTGCGGCCACCGGGGTTGCACCACTCACCGTTGTGACCGTTGCCGTTGCGGCTGGTGTCGATCACGTACGGCTTGGTGTAGCCGGGCAGCGCACCGCTGACCGAGTTGCCGTATGCCGTCGAGGCCGCCGTGGTGTGGTAGTTCGACACGTTGATCGAGAAGCCGCGCACGTTGCGCACACCGGCGGAGTCCAGGCGGGTGGCCATGGTCGCGGCCGGCACCCACTGCGCGTTGCCCGCGTCTAGGTAGGCCCACGTGTTGGGCGCCTTGGCCTTGAACTGCTCGGTGGCGTACTTGATCATCGCAGTCCGCTCGGCGACCTTGCCGCCGTCCATGCACCCGAAGTCCGCCAGCGAGTCCGGCTCGATCACCACGACGGCCGGCCGAGTCCCGATCGCCGAGGCGAAGGAGGAGATCCAGGCCCGATAGGCCTCAGGCGTCCCCGCGCCGCCACCGGAGTGGCCACCGCACGCGTCGCGGCCGGGGATGTTGTACGCGACCAGCACGGGCAGCTTGGTGCCGGTCTTGTTCACGTAACCGCTGACAGCGGTCTTGATGTCCCCGCTCCAGGCACCGAACCAGCGGGCGATCGGCTTGGTGGAGATGTTCGCCTTGATCGCGGCCTGGCGGCCGTCGCTCGCGTGGTCGCGCACCCACACGGCGGGGTTGGAGTCGGGGTCGACGTAGAAGCCGTCGGTCAGGCTGACGGGGCTGGCGGCGTGCGCGGCCGGGGCCGTGACGACGACGGCCAGCAGGGCCAGCGCGAGTGCTCTGATCATGGCCTCGACCCTCGCTCAGGCCGCCTAAGGGGCGGTAAGTCGAGGTTGAAACGGCAGGTGGTGGCAGACGTGTGGGGCGGCTTACGTGTGGGGACGGACGTCTTGGGGCGGTAGACGTCTGGGGGCGGCAGACAGCAGCCGCTGCCAGGGCGCAGCCCGGCCCGGCAGCCAAAAGGCCGCACGCCGCCAGGATCCCCGCCTGCAGCCGACCGGCCGGGATCACGGGGGTGCGGCATCACTGCGGCGGCATCACGGCCCGCAGCCGCCCCGCAGTCATGCGCGATCAACCCGGCCTTCGACCGCAGCCAACACACCACAGTCACAGCGCCAGGAGCTCAGACCTCACCCGCAGCCCGACACACCACGATCACAGCATCGGCAGCCCGGCCCGCAACCCACAGTCGCAGCGCCCACGCCCCAACCCTCGACCGCAGCCACGGCACGAGCAACCCACCCCGCAACCGCACCAACACACCGCAATCACAGCGCGACCACCCCCAGCCGCGCCCAGCAATCCCCAGCTACGGAGCCAGCAGCCCGGCCTGCAACGGCAGCAGCGGCGCGGCCACCCGAACCAGCGGCCCGCTCCGCACCACTCCCCCACCCGGCCCGTCGAACGGCGCGGCCGGGTCCAGCGAGTCGGGCAGGCGGGCCCACACGGCCCACCGCTCGTCCCAGGCCTGGATCACGTCGAGGTGCCCGCCGGGGAGGAACCGGGCCAGGTGCACCCCTGCGACCTGCCCGGTGTTCCCCAGCAGCGGGAGCAGCCGGAAGCCGCCTTCCCGCCGCAACCTCTCGATCAGCTCCGCGCTGTCCATCTCATCTCGCCGCCAGCTCCGTGTCAGCCCGATAGGTCTCCACCGCTGCATCACGTTCAGCCGAGGACCACCCGAGCGGGCCGGCGATCAGGTCGGCTACCTCGCCCGCGACCGACGCACCGAAGTCCAGGTGTTCCATCGCGATCCGGGTCCGCCGGGCGAGCACGTCCTCCAGGCCCAGCGCGCCCTCGTGCGTCACGGCGTACACGATCTCCGCCGCCAGGTAGCCCGCCACGGGCGAGGCCAGCGACGAGTCCTGCGCGATCAGCGCCAGCACGTCGGACACGGCCGAGCCGTAGCGGCGCAGCAGACGCTCCACAGTGGACGTGGGCAGGCCGGACTCCGCAGCGACCCGAGTCCGGTCCGCCCACAGCTCTTGGAAACCGACGGCGCCGCACAACGGCAGCCGCGCGGTCAGGGAAGGTGCCACGCCGCGGCCCAGTCCGGCGACGGCCGCGTTCACGACGTCCGCGGCCATCACGCGGTAGGTCGTGTACTTGCCGCCCGCGATCACGAAGAAGCCCGGCTCGGGCTCGGCGACGGCGTGCTCGCGGGAGAGCTTCGAGGTGTCGCTCGACGCGCCGGCGAGCAACGGCCGCAGGCCCGCGTACGTGCCGACGACGTCGTCCACCGTCAGAGGCGACCGGAGCACGGCGTTGACGTGGTCGAGGATGTAGGTGACGTCGTCGGCCGTGGCGGACACGGCCTCGGGCGCACCGGAGTACGGCGTGTCCGTGGTGCCGATGATCCAGTAGGCGCCCCAGGGGATCACGAACAGCACCGACTTCTCGGTCTGCGTGATCAGGCCGCCGTCGAGCTGGATCTTCGACCGCTCCACCAGCACGTGCACGCCCTTGGACATCCGCACCTGGAACGGCGGCGTGCCGGGCGACATCGAGTTCAGCGAGTCGGTCCACACCCCGGTGGCGCTGATGACGCGCCGGGCCCGCACGACGTGCGTCACGCCGGAGAGCTCGTCGCGCACCGAGGCGCCGGAGACCCGGCCCTCGGAACGCAGCAGCGACGTGACCCTGGCGCGGGACACCACCGTCGCGCCGTGCTGAGCGGCCGTGCGCACCAGTGTCGTCACGAGTCGCGCGTCGTCCATCTGCGCGTCGTAGTAGCGGATGGCGCCCGCGAAGGCGGAGGTGTTCACCGACGGCCCGACCGAGGCCATCTTGCGGCGGGAGAGGTGCCGGTGCATCGGCACGGCCCCGGCGCCGCCGATCGAGTCGTAGAGCATCACGCCCGCGCCGACGTAGGCGCGTTCCCACTGCTTCTTCAGCGGGAAGAGGAACGGCACCGGCCGCACCAGGTGCGGTGCGAGCCGGCGCAGCAACAGGCCGCGTTCCTTCAGAGCTTCCCGGACCAGCTTGAACTCCAGCTGCTCCAGGTACCGCAGCCCGCCGTGGACGAGCTTGCTGGACCGGCTCGACGTGCCCGCCGCCCAGTCGTCGGCCTCGACCAGGGCGACGGAGAGGCCGCGTGACGCCGCGTCGAGCGCAGCGCCCGCGCCGACCACCCCACCTCCGACGACGAGGACGTCGAACTCCGTGCTGCCCAGCGCTTCGAGCGATCGGGCACGGCGAGCCGGATCCAGCCTTGCGAACAACTTCTTCAGCTCCCTAAAGAAAGAAGTCAGCGAACGTCGGCGTCGACCCAGTCGAACGACTTGGTGACGGCCTTCTTCCAGTTGCGGTACTCGCGCTCGCGCTCGTCGGAGTCGAGCTCCGGCGTCCAGCGCTTGTCCTCGGCCCAGTTGGCGCGCAGCTCGTCGAGCCCGGACCAGTAGCCGACGGCCAGACCGGCGGCGTACGCGGCACCGAGAGCGGTCGTCTCGGCGACGACGGGACGCACGACCGGCACGTCCAGGACGTCCGCCTGGAACTGCATCAGCAGCTCGTTGGCGACCATGCCGCCGTCGACCTTCAGCTCGGTCAGCGGCACACCGGAGTCGGCGTTCATCGCGTCCAGCACCTCGCGGGTCTGGAACGCCGTCGCCTCCAGCACGGCCCGCGCCAGGTGACCCTTGTTGACGAACCGGGTCAGGCCGACGACGGCGCCGCGGGCGTCCGCTCGCCAGTACGGCGCGAACAGACCGGAGAACGCCGGCACGAAGTACGCGCCACCGTTGTCGTCCACCGTCCTGGCCAGCGTCTCGATCTCGGGGGCCGAGCCGATGATGCCGAGGTTGTCGCGCAGCCACTGCACCAGCGAGCCGGTGACCGCGATCGACCCCTCGAGGGCGTAGACGGGAGCCTCGTCGCCGATCTTGTAGCAGACGGTCGTCAGCAGACCGTTCTTCGAGGCGACCTTCTCGGTACCGGTGTTGAGCAACATGAAGTTGCCGGTGCCGTAGGTGTTCTTCGCGGTGCCGGGCTCGTAGCAGACCTGGCCGAACGTCGCCGCCTGCTGGTCGCCGAGGATGCCCGCGATCGGCACGCCCTTGAGCACGCCGCCGGGGCCGCCGGTGCCGTAGACCTCGGAGGAGGAGCGGATCTCGGGCAGCATGGACAGCGGGATGCCCATGTCGGCGGCGATCTCCGCGTCCCACTGCAGCGTGTCGAGGTCCATCAGCATGGTCCGCGACGCGTTGGTGACGTCCGTGGCGTGCACACCGCCGTTGGGGCCGCCGGTGAGGTTCCACAGCGTCCACGTGTCGGTGTTGCCGAACAGCAGGTCACCGGCCTCGGCGCGCTCGCGGGCACCCTCGACGTTGTCGAGGATCCAGCGGATCTTGGGGCCGGAGAAGTAGGTGGCCAGCGGCAGGCCGACCTTCGCCTTGTAGCGGTCGGCACCGCCGCCGAGTGCGCCGAGCTCCTCGACGATCGCCTGGGTGCGGGTGTCCTGCCAGACGATCGCGTTGTAGACCGGCTCGCCGGTGTTCTTGTCCCACACCACCGCGGTCTCGCGCTGGTTGGTGATGCCCACGGCGGCGAGGTCACCGGTGTTCAGGTCGGCCGTGGACAGTGCCTGGCCGATCACGAACCGGGTGTTCTCGGAGATCTCCACCGGGTTGTGCTCGACCCAGCCTGCCCGCGGGAAGATCTGTTCGTGCTCCTTCTGGCCCACGGCAACGATGGAGCCGCTGTGGTCGAAGATGATCGCCCGCGTGCTGGTCGTGCCCTGGTCGACGGCGAGAACGTACTGCGACATCGATAAGTCCTTTCCGGAGAGTCAGAACACGTCAGAACGCGAGCGAGGCGACGACACCGGCGAGCGCGCCGCCGATGATCGGCCCCACGACCGGCACCCAGGAGTAGCTCCAGTCGGAGTCCTTCTTGCCGACAGCCTCGATTTTGGGGCCATCGCCGCTCGTGCCCTTGTAGGACAGCGGAAGCAGCGCGTGCGCGATGCGCGGGCCGAGGTCGCGGGCGGGGTTGATCGCGTAGCCGGTGGGACCACCGAGAGAGGCACCGATGCCGACGACGAGCATGGCCACTGCCAGCGGGCCGAGCTGGGTCGGCGTCTTGCCGAGCGCGAGCACCACGAAGACCAGGACGAACGTGCCGATGATCTCGCACACCAGGTTCCAGGTGTAGCTGCGGATCGCCGGGCCGGTGGAGAAGACCGCGAGCTTGAGGCCCTCGTCGGGCGTCTCGTCGAAGTGCGGCTTGTACGCGAGCCACGCGAACACGGCACCGAGGAACGCGCCCAGCATCTCACCGGCGAAGTAGACGAGCGTCGAGCCCACGCCGACCGGCACACCGGGTGCGAACTCGTCCGCGCCACTGGTGAGGATGCCGATCGTCACGGCGGGGTTGAGGTGCGCGCCCGACTTGTAAGCGATGTAGACACCGGCGAACACACCGAGGCCCCAACCGAAGTTGATCAACAGCCAGCCGCCGTCGAAGCCCTTCGACTTGGCGAGCAGCACGTTGGCCACCACACCCGCACCCAGCAACAACAAGATGCCCGTACCGAGCACCTCGCTGAGGAACACTGTCCCGAGACCCACGCTGGCCTCCCATTCGTCCTTGAACGGCTGATCACCCCGTGGTGATTGAGGCGGAACGTAATGAGCCACGTCACGCCTGCTCAACAGGCACGTTTCGACAATGTCGACACCTGGCACCCACGAACGTGTGACCGACCGGTCACGCTGCGCGCAGACAAGGCGTTTCGGGCCTGTTTCCAGGGGTGACGGCTGCCCTAGCTGTTCGACATTGCCGACACGGGTCGTCTCAATTACGTTTCTCGCGTGCCGGGACCCATCCAGTCGATCGAACGCGCCGCAGCCGTGCTGCGGCTTCTGGCGCGTGGCTCCGGCCACCACGGTCTCACGGAGATAGCCGACTCGCTCGGTCTCGCGCGGGGCACCGCGCACGGGATTCTCCGCACGTTGCAACGGGTCGAGTTCGTCGAGCAGGACCACACGACCGGGCGGTACCGGCTCGGTGCCGCGCTGCTGCACCTGGGAACGTCCTACCTCGACGCGAACGAGCTGCGTTCTCGATCGATCAACTGGGCCGACACTCTCGCCGCGCGGTCCGGCCAGGAGGTGCGGATCGGCATGCACCACGACGGCGCCGTCCTCGTCGTGCACCACGTGTTCCGTCCCGATGACTCTGTGCAAACACTCGGCATCGGCGCGATGCTGCCGTTGCACGCCACGGCGCTCGGCAAGGTGCTGCTCGCCTACGACCCGGACCTGTCGGCGGCCGCACGCCGGCGGGAGCTCACGTCGCTGACGCGCAGGACGATCACGCGCACCCAGATGCTGGAGCGCGTGCTGACCGAGGTGCGCGGGCAGGGCTGGGCCGGCGAGGCCGAGGAGTACATGCCGGGTGAGGCGAGCATCGCCGCCCCGATCCGGATCCCCGGCGGCCTGGTGATCGGTGCGATCGGGATCTCGGGCGCCGCGGACCGCCTGTGCGACTCGGCGGGCCGTCCGCGTGCGACGCTGGTGCGCCAGGTCGTGCAGGCCGCCGAGTCGGTCACCACTTCGCTCGTCGACGAGAACTGAAGGGCTCGCCGTGCAACGGTTCGTAATGGCGATCGACCAGGGCACGACGTCGACGCGCTGCATCGTGTTCGACCAGAACGCCCGCCTCGTCGCGGTCGCGCAGCGCGAACACCGGCAGTACCACCCGCGGCCGGGGTGGGTCGAGCAGGACGCCGTGGAGATCTGGCGCAACGTCGACCGGATCGTGCCGCAGGCGTTGCGGCAGGCGGGGATCACGGCCGAGCAGGTCGTCGCGATGGGCATCACGAACCAGCGCGAGACGTTCGTGCTGTGGGACCGGCACACGGGCGTCCCGATCGGACGCGCGATCGTCTGGGAGGACATCCGGACCGAGGACCTCGTCGCCGAGCTCGGGAAGAAGCAGGGCATCGAGGAGGTCCGCGACCGCTGCGGCCTGCCGCTCGCGACGTACTTCTCGGCGCCGTCGCTGCGGTGGATGCTCGACAACGTGGCCGGGCTGCGCGCGAAGGCCGAGCGCGGCGACGTCCTGTTCGGCACCATGGACACCTGGCTGATCTGGAACCTCACCGGGGGCGTCAGCGGTGGCCTGCACGTCACGGACGTGACCAACGCGTCGCGGACGATGCTGATGAACCTCTCGACGCGCCAATGGGATCCGATGCTGCTGGAGTTCTTCGGCGTGCCGTCCTCGATGCTGCCGGAGATCCGCCCGTCGACCGAGATCAGCGGTGTCACGACCCGCGTGGTGCCGGGCATCTCGATCACCGCCGCGCTGGGCGACCAGCACGCGGCGCTGTTCGGGCAGACCTGCTTCGAGAAGGGGTCGATCAAGGGCACCTACGGCACCGGCGGGTTCCTGCTGATGAACACCGGCACCGAGCTGGTGCGGTCGAAGCACGGGCTGCTGACGACGATCGGCTACCAGATCGGCGGCGAACCGGCGTACGCGCTGGAGGGGTCGATCGCCGTGGCCGGGTCGCTGGTGCAGTGGTTCCGCGACAACCTCGGGCTGATCCACAGCGCGCCGGAGATCGAGACCCTGGCGCGCACGGTGAAGGACAACGGCGGCTGCTACATCGTGCCGGCGTTCTCGGGGCTCTTCGCGCCGCACTGGCTCTCGCAGGCGCGCGGGCTCGTCGTCGGGCTGACGTCGTACATCAACAAGGGCCACCTGGCGCGGGCCGTGCTGGAGGCGACGGGCTGGCAGACGCGCGAGGTGGTCGACGCGATGAACGCCGATCTCGGGGTGCCGACGCCGGTGTTGAAGGTGGACGGCGGGATGACCGCCGACCACCTCCTGATGCAGTTCCTCGCGGACGTGCTGGACATCCCGGTGATGCGGCCGCTGGTGGCGGAGACCGTGTCGCTGGGTGCCGCGTACGCCGCCGGTCTGGCCGCGGGGTACTGGCCGGACCTGGAGGGCTTGCGGAGGAACTGGCACCTGGCCGCGCGGTGGAACCCGGCGATGGACGCCCGGCACCGCGAGGACGAGTACGCGAACTGGAAGCGGGCCGTGGAACTCACGTTCGCGTGGGCCCGCTCCACTCCGTCCAGTTAGGACTCCGGCTCAGGACCGCTGCTTGCGAACCCACGCGGCGACGTCGTCGGTCTCGATCGGCAGCGCGTCGGACAGGACGTCCGCGCCGGTCGACGTGACGACCAGGTCGTCCTCGATGCGCACGCCGATGCCGCGCAGCTCCGGCGGCAGCGTCTCGTCGTTGGGGTGGAAGTACAGGCCGGGCTCGACCGTGAGCGCCATGCCGCGTTCCAGGATGCCCTGCTGGTAGGTCTCCTGACGGGCGTCGGCGCAGTCGTGCACGTCGAGGCCGAGGAAGTGCCCGGTGCCGCAGACGATGTAGCGGCGGTGGTGCTGGCCGGACGGGTCGAGCGCCTTGTCGACGCTGACCGGCAGCAGGCCCCAGTCGTGCAGGCCCTCGGCGAGCACGCGCATCGCGGTGTGGTGGAACGCGCTGTAGTCGTTGCCCGGCCGCACTTCCGCGAGCGCGGCGACGTGCGACTTGAGCACGAGGTCGTACACCTGGCGCTGCGGTGCGCTGAACTCGCCGCTGACCGGGAACGTGCGGGTGACGTCGGCGGTGTAGAGGGAGTTCATCTCGACGCCCGCGTCGAGCAGCAGCAGGTCGGTGTCGTTCACGCGGCCGTCGCAGCGCGTCCAGTGCAGGACCGGGGCGTGCGGGCCGGCGGCGACGATCGAGGTGTAGCCGGGGCCCTTGCCCTCGGTGCGGGCGCGGCGGTCGAACGTGCCCTGCAGCCAGCGCTCTCCCCCGCCGCGCACGGCCTGGCCGAGCTCCATGGCGACGTCGGCGAAGCCCTTGACCGACGCGTCGACGGCCTGGCGGAGCTGGTCGACCTCCCAGTCGTCCTTGATCCGGCGCAGCTCGGCGAGCACGGTGCGCAGCTCGTCGCTGTGCGAGCCGGTCAGCGCGTCGAGCAGCGGGTCGACGCCCTTGGCGACGAGCGTCTCCGGGTGGCGGCCGCGCAGGGCGTTCGCGAGGTCCTCCAGCGGCCGGGCCGTGATGCCGAGCGCCTCGCCCCACTCCTTCGGGCCGGCGGCGGCGCCGATCCAGAACGGGCTGCGGTCGGCGTCGCCGAAGAAGTCGACGCTGTGGGTCTCGCTCGGGACCGGCACGAACAGCGTGGCGTCGTCGCCGGTCATCACCAGCACGGCGCCCTCGACCTGGCAGCCGGTCAGCCACACGAAGTCGCTGTCGGCGCGGAACTCGTGGAACGTGTCGTTGGACCGGACGTGCGCGCGCCCGGCGGCCAGCGCGATCCGCTTGCCGGGCAGCGCCGCGGCGAGCCGGGCGCGATGAGCCGCGGCCGCCTCCGCCGTGCCCTGCGGCAGGTCGACGGAGCTGTCCCACTCACCCCAGCCGTCGCGGATGTACGTGCGGAAACCGTCCGCGTCCACCAGTTTCGCCATGTCGCGGCGTGTCCGAGCCAATTCAGGTCCTTCCGGAGTAGTCCTCCGCCCCACCCTTCCCGCACTCCGAGGGGTCTCGCCAATCCCAGATGGCCATAGCTTCACGCTATGGAAACCGGGAAGATGTATCCACCGGTCGGCCGCAGTGCTCTTCCTACTGGAGGAGGCATCGCCATGAACCCTCTGACCCCCATCTGTCTCCTGGTCGCCGCCGCGCTCACCGCCTGCGGTCAACCGCCACCGCCGCGCGCTCCGCAGCCGGAGGTCACGCCCACGTCGACCACCGCGGCCACGACCAGCACCGGCGTCGTCGCGCCCACGACCACGAGCACCACCGTCCTCGTCGTGCCCACGACCAGGACGAACGCACCTCCGAAACCCCCTCGCACCACCACGACGACGAAACCGCCGCCACCACCGCCGAAACCCCCGGACCGCTGGGTGCTACCGGCCGGCCTGCGCGGGTCCATCGAGCAGCAGGACGAGCAGTTCTTCCCCGAGAGCTGGGGCCGGATCCAGGGGCAGGTGGCCGAGGCGTGCCCCGGCCAGGTGCTGTGCGTGGGGCACGCGCTGGTCGTCGACCCGGCCAGCGGGCTCACGGAAGACTGCTTCGTCGTCCCCGGCGGCATCTCGGTGCCCGATCCCCTGCACGAGGGCGGCACTATCACGTTCCGGGTCACCAACGACCTGTGCTCCGGGGGCTGAGCCGTGCGCGCCGCCTCCCCACGGCCGAAGGACGAGGCGCCGTCGCGGGCGTTGCGGGTCTTCGGTTCCATCCTCGCGCCGACCACCGTGCTGACCGCGCTGCTGTTCTTCTTCGGCACCCGGCACGCGTTGTTCTTCTGCGAGTGGTTCGGCGTGCACTACTCGGTGCTGGGCCTGACCGCGTCGGACTACCTGATCCGCAGCGCGGACGGCATGTTCGTCCCGCTGACCGTGCTGGCGGCCGCGGGCCTGGGCGTGCTCTGGGGCTACCGCTTCCTGCAGTCCGCGCTGACGCCGAGGACGTGGCGCGTCCTGACGCGGCGGGCCGTGCCGGTGCTGGTGTCGCTGGGCTCGGCGTTCGTGCTGGCGGGGCTCGCCGGTCTCGCGGCGCCCGGCCTGTTCCGCGCGGTGGCGGGCCTGCCGGGGGTGTTCGTGGCGCTGGGCGTGGTGTTGTTCCCCGTGGCGGAGCACCTGCACACGTCGCTGTCCGGCAGGCGGGCCACCGGCGTCGTGCCGGTGGTCCAGTGGACGCTGACCTTCGTGCTCGCGAGCATCGGCCTGTTCTGGGCGGTCAACGACTACTCGGCGGCGGTCGGCGAGGTCAGGGGGTACGAGTACGAGACCAAGCTCCGCACGATGCCGGAGACTGTCGTGTTCAGCACCAAGGACCTGGGGATCCGGGCGCCGGACGTCACCAGCACGCTGTGCACCGCGCCGGACTCGGCCTACCGGTTCCGCTACGACGGCCTGGTCCTCGTTCTGCAGTCGGGCGGCCAGAGCTTCCTGCTGCCGAAGGGCTGGAACAGGGGCGACGGCGTCGCCCTGGTGCTGCCGCGCTCGGGGGACGTGCGCCTGGAGTTCTCGCCGGTCGGCGCCCAGCGCGACCGCACCTGCTGACTCCGCGTATAGCCTCGCCCTATGGAACTGGAGATCCGGCATCTGCGGGCGATCTGTGCCATCGGTGACGCGGGCAGCCTGTCCAGGGCGGCCACGCAGCTCGGCATCTCCCAGCCGTCGCTCACCACCCTGCTCCAGCGGGTCGAGCGCATGGTCGGCGGCACGCTCTTCGACCGCGGCCGGTCCGGCACCGTTCCCACGCCGCTCGGCGCGCAGATGCTGCAACGGGCCAGGTTGCTGCTGGTCGAGCTGGAGGCGTTCGGCTCGGACACGGCGACGCGCGGCGGGCCCGTCCGGTTCGGGTCCGTGCACATGGAATGCGTCCCGGCGCTCTACTCGCGCCTGGAGAAGACGCTGGACGACATCACGCTCGTGGTCGACCCGTCCTCGACGGGCCTGGCGCTGGCGCTGGCGAACGGGCACCTCGACGCGGCGGTGATCGCGGTCGACGAGGACGGCGACCTGGGACTGCCCCGCGGGGTGGCGCAGCGGGTCGTCGTGCCCTGGGTACCGGTGTACATCGCCATACCCGCTGATCACAGGCTCGCGTCACAGGCCGAGGTGGAGCTCACCGACCTCGCCGGCGAGTCGTGGGTGGGACCGCCGGGCGCCGAGGACGGTTCGCTGACGGCACTGCGCGCGGCGTGCCGGGCGGTCGGGTTCGTGCCGCGGATCCGGTTCGAGATGCCGAGCGGCGCGGGCCGTCAGCTGATCGCGGCGGGCAAGGCGGTGCAACTGGTCGAGCCGACGTCGCAGGGTGGTCCCGGCGTGGCGGTGCGGCCGCTGGCGGGGGCGCCGATGCGGATGCGGCTGGTGTTCGCGTGGCGGCGGGAGCGGCTGACCTGGAGCCAGGCCAGCCGCGTGTTCGCCGAGGTGCTGGGCGCGTACTCGGATCAGGCGCTGGCCAGCCCGGTGTTCCGGCCCTGGTGGGAGGAACGGGGCGCGGCCCTCACCTCAGCCGGCTGAGCCCAGCCACGTGTACCAGTCGGAGTCGTAGCGGGTGCCGATCACACGCGTCAGGTGGTCCCTGGCGCCCTCCCAGTCCCCCACGCGGTAGTCCGCCAGCACCTCCGCGACGTCGGCCGGGTGCTGCTCCACGAGGTACCTGACGGCCAGGTAACCCCAGTTGTAGACCCGCTTGGCGTCGTGCTCGTAGGTCGTGTCGAACAGCGTGCTCAGCGCGTACGTCCGCTTCTTCGCCTCGGCCAGCGCGTCGTCGTAGGCCTCGCCCCGGTAGCTGTACGAGAGGTACTCGGCGAAGCCCTCGATCCACCACACCGTCGGCGTGGTCATGTTCTCCTCGAAGTCGCCGTGCAGGTCGAACCGGCCGTCGAGGTAGTGGGTGTACTCGTGGTTGAGGTTCCAGATCGCGAACGTCGGCAGCCAGTCGGCCTCGTGCGCGATGAACCGCGCCTGGTTCAGCGCCGGGTCGCCCTCGAGGTACATGCCGCCGTTGTTGGTGGAGATGTCGAACAGCACCCCGGCGTACGTCCGGTAGTCGTTGCTGGTGTTGAAGACGACGACTTCGAGCGAGGTGTTGCCGTCCCCGGCGACAGGACCGGGATCGCGCACCACGCGGTGGAAAACGGCGTCCTGACCGGCCAGTGACGCGCAGGTCTGGCGCAGCTGCGTCCGGGTGAGCTGCTGGGCGCGGATCTTCAGCGTGGCGCTGCAGGTGTGCCTGACGGTGAGGACGCGGCGGTCGATCCGGGCGCGGAAGTCGCACGTGCCGTACCGGCGGCAGTTCGCCTTGTCGTACCAGTCGACCATCTCCGCGACGCCCACCCACATCGGCGCGAGCCGGCCGACGACGTCACCGCGCGAAGCCAGGTCCGCGAGCAACGGGCGGACGCGCGGCGCGATGTCGTCGTGCTGCAGGAACCTGCCCAGTTCACGGGTCGCGTTCTGGACGAGGTACTGGCGGTCGGTGCCGAAGAGGTCGAGGTGTCCCACCACGAACCGGTGCAGCGCCCGCAGGACCTCCGGCTCGGCGCGCACCGCCGCGAGGAACTCCGGCTGGGCGTGGCCGTGGTAGAGCAGGAGCATTCCGGCGTGCACGGCCGCGTCATCTGCACTGGTGTAGGTGTCGAGCACGCGGGTCAGCGCGCGCAGTTCGGCCGGGTAGTCGGCGACGGCGGCGGTGTGGACGGCCGAGTCGGGCGCGGCGTGCAGGACGGTCCTGGCGACCGCGGGTGGCAGCAGCGGGCTGTTCGGTGTGCCGGGAACGGCGGCCTGGGCCGTGACGGGGGCGAGCATCCCGGCCAGCAGGGCCAGGACCAGGGCGAGTGGTCTCATCGGGGTGTCCTCCGCAGGGTTCGAGGTGTCCCCGAGCGTCACACCGGCCGCGGCCTCGCGATCATCCCTTCCGCACATAGCGCGCTGCTATGGAAAGCGTTCACGGCAACCGGCCTAGTCCGGCTTCACCGGTTCGGCGAACAGCAGGTGCCGCACGTGCGCGGGTCCCTTCGCCAGCGCACGCGCCGTGTCCTGGTTCTGCTGGTCCACGACGGTGCCGCGTTCGACGTGCTGGCGCAGGTGCTCCTGCCACGTCGCCACGGTGAAGGTCTCCAGGAACGTCTCGGGCTGCTCGGTGTCGCGGAACAACCCCCACATCGTCGCTCCGGTGCGCCTGCGGGCCCTGCCGACGCGCTGCATGGCGTCGATGAACGCGGCCTCGTTCTCGGGCGCCACCGGCCACTCCACCGTGACCAGCACCGGGCCGGCTCCGGTGTCGGTGATCTCCGGCGGCTCCTCCCAGTACGTGGCCGGGCTGACGTCGAGCGGCCTGTCGTTCAACGGCAGCCACCTGGTCGCCGCGAGCGCCAGCACGACCATCGCCACCGCGGGCACGATCATGGCCGTCTTGAGGCTGTACGCGTCCGCGATGGCGCCCCACACGACGGCGCCCAGAGCCTGCCCGCCCATGAGGATCAGCTGGTAGTAGGCCAGCGCCCGCGCCCTCGTCCACGCGGGCAGCAGGACCTGGGCGGTGGCGTTGAACGTCGAGAGGGTGGCGATCCAGCAGGCCCCCGTCAGCAGCATCGCCACGATCACCAGCGCGAAGCTCCGCGTCAGCACCGCGGTGCTCGTCGCCCCCGCGTAGACGACCGTCGCGAGCAGCACCATCCGGTTCTTGCTCATGCGCTGCACCAGCTTCGGCACCACGAACGCGCCGGCGATCGCCCCCGCCCCGACGCTGCCGAGCAGCACGCCGTACCCGCTCGCGTCGAGGCGCAACGGGCCGCGCGCGATCGCCGGCAGCAGCGCCCACAACCCGCTGCCGAACACGATGAACAACGTCAGCCGCGTGAGCACGCGCCGGAACAGCGGTGAACTGGCCACGTACCGCGCGCCCGTCCGCATCGCGGTCGTGATGTGCTCCGCGCCGAGCGGACGGTGGTCCGACGGCCTCTTCCACCGCGCGAGCACGACCAGCACGCCGAGGAAGCTCACGGTGTTGAACGCGAACGTCGCCTCCGGCCCCGCCAGCGCGATCAGCAGTCCGCCGAGCGCGGGGCCGATCGCGCGGCCGACGTTCATGTTGACGCCGTTGAGCAGCGCGGCCTGCGGGATCTCCTCGCGCGGCACCAGTTCCGGCTGGATCGCCTGGAACGACGGCATCGACAGCGCCTGCCCGATCGCCATCAGCGCGAGCAGCCCGAGCAGGCTCGCCGGTGTCGCCCTGCCGGTGCCCGCGAGCAGCATCAGCCCGCCCGCGCCCACCAGCATCAGCACCTGACCGGAGATCAGCACCAGGCGCCGGTCGAGGATGTCGCCGAGCGCCCCGGACGGCACCACGAGCAGGAACACCGGCAACGTCGTGGCGGTCTGGACGAGCGCGACCTGCAGGGCGCTGCCGCCCAGGTCCCCCATGAGCCACTGGGCGCCGACGGTCTGCGCCCACGTACCGATGTTGGAGGCGAACTGGGCGAGCCACAGCGCGCGGAACGCGTTGCGGCGCAGGGGTGCCCACGAGGAGACCGTCACCAGCCGATCTTCACATCCGCGGGTGTGCGTCGCCGAACGTCCGGACCGTTGGTTTCAGTAAACACTGAAGTCACCGAGGCAATCACGCTTCTCCATGCTAAGTGATTTGGGTCACACTCGTCGGCCGATCCGGGCCTCGTGGACGTGTGAACGGGCGGTGCGCCCCCGTCCTGTTCACGTCCTGAAAGCGCTCTCGGAACCTGGGGAAACAAGCGCTCCCGCGGTCGGCGCCTGCCCGGAAACTGCCCGATTCCCCGGACCTCGACGGATTGTGAACATTCGTCTCAACCGGGTACGTATTCGCCCGATGGTGAACGGTTGCCCCAATTCTGCTCGATACTGCGCGCAAAGCAGGCAGAGCAGAAAGGTTCCGAGCACTCGTGATCACGCCCAAGTACTTGCTGTCGACCCGCGAGTTCGAGGTGCTGTGGCAGACGCTGCGGCTCGGCAGAATGCCGTACCCGCTCGACGTGCCCAGCGAAGGAGCGACCGAGCAGGACGTCAAGGACCTGCAGGAGAGGACGATCGCCGGCCTGCGCCGGCGCGGCATCGCCGACGACGTGCGGCTGGAGGACCTGCTGCGGGTGCTCGGCGACCACGAGGTGTCCGTGGACGCCGTCGCCGGGCTCGACCGGACCGTGCGGGCACTGGCCGCCTCCAGCGGCGACCAGGCCGTTCTCGCGGTGATCGACGGCGAGAACGTCGGCCTCTCGGAGATCAGGGCCACCGCGCTCGCCCGCGAGATCGTGCGGGTGCTGCCCGAGGGCGTGGCGGGTCCCGGCAGCGCGCTGTCCGTGCGGCTGGAGACCCTGCAGCAGGCGGTCGCGCTCCAGGAGGCCGAGCAGGAGGAGGACTCCGAGGACCCGTGGGGCGCAGCCGACGAGGAGCTGGACGACCGCGAGGCGCTGCTCAAGGCCGGACTGTCCGCGCAGGACGCGCGGCAGATGGACGAGCTGGCGCAGAACCGGGTCGCGGGTGGCCAGTTCGGCGTCACGCACGGACGGCACCGCGCCGACGTGGTGATCAACTGGTTCGACACCCACCAGGGCCGCTACCTGATGGTGCGCTCCGACGGCTGGCTCAGCCTGTCCCCCACCGACAACGACCGGATCGCGACGCGGATCGACGCGGTGCTGGCCTGAAGGCGGACGTGGTGCGGCGCAGCGCACAACAATGATCCAAAACGGGCAAGACGGGCGTACTCTCCGGAGTGCGCCCGCGCTCTTGTGCCGGTACACCGATTCAGCCGATCCGGTGAACGCCGAACCAGCTGGTGACGTACCTCAAGAGAGCCCTAAATTCCCGTGAATCGCCTATGTGATTTGGGTCACATCCAGCCCAGGTCAAGGGCCGTTCCAGGGATGTGAACAGAGATCGGGAGCCCGAACGGGCAACACCCCGAGAGCGCTCCCACAACCAGGGCAAACGATCACGCCGTTACACGACGTTCACCTGTTAGTGGCCCGTTTCGGTCCAGGGCAACGCATTGTGAAGGCGGGTCTCAATTGGTAACTCGCGCACCACAAAGTGAGCATTGCGCCAAAAGACACCCGATACTGCCCGCATGTACATCGTCGGTGACAAAGACGCTGTCCCGCTCGGGGACACCGTCAGCTCGGGTCAGGTGCAGATCGACCCGGACGCGGGCGAGGAACTACGCAAGCAGTTCCAGGCCCAGATCGACCAGGTCGACTCCTGGATCGAACGTGCCAACACGAGCATCGCCCGCCCGGCGCCGCTCGGTGCGAACCCGGTCGGCGACAAGATGCGGGACAAGTTCACCCACCGCGCCGAGGGTGAGCAGTACTCGTTCGTCAGCGTCATGACCGCGTACCGCACGGTTCTGGAGCAGACGAAGAACTCCATCGTCGAGGCGATCGAGAACTTCACCAGGCTCGACGAGGAACAGCAGGCCGAACTGAAGAAGCACATGGGTAACAGCTGATCTCGTGGCCAGCTGATCCAACGGAGTGAGAGGCGAGCCGGTCATGCCCCCCGAGACCGACCCGAGCGAAGTCGAGAACGTCCCGGTCCTCACGGACCCGCAGAACTGGGCGTCCCGATCGCACCAAGAGCTGTACGCCGCGGTGCACAACAACAACGACCCCGGTCAGGCCGGCCAGATCAGCTCCGAGTGGAGCAAGTACGGCAACGAGCTGACCGAGGCCGCCAGGACCATCAACTCGGTGATCACCGCGTCCGAGTCGAAGTGGACGGGTGACGCTGCCGAGGCCGCCCGCGCCGCGATGAAGAAGCTCGGGGACTGGGTCGACGAGACCGCGCGCACGGCCGTCGAGGTCGGCACCAAGGTCGCCGACCAGGGCCGTGTCATGGAGACCGCCAGGGCGCAGATGCCCCAGCCCGTCCAGTTCGACTGGAACAAGGCCGCGGCCGCGCTCTCCCAGCCCGGCACGCCCGCCTTCGTGCTGGCCTCCGCCGACATCGCGATCGCCAACGCCGCGTCGCGCGCGGCGCACGACCAGGCGGTCGGCGTGATGACCGACATGGAGAACAACTCCCGCCAGATCGACTCGACGACGCCCGCCTTCAAGCCGCCGTTCAACCCGAGCACCGGCAGGGTCGAACAGCCGGTCATGGCGATGCCGCGCTCCGGCGCCGCCGTTCTCAACAACCAGGTGGACGGCCTCATGTCCACCCAGACGGCGAGCGCCGGCACGGCGACGGCCGCTCCGCTCGGCCAGCAGACCGGCACCGGCGCGGGCGGTGGCGGTGCCGGTGGCGCCGTCAGTGGTGTGAACCAGCCCGCCGCGGCCGCCTACTCGCCGACCGCGCCCGCCTACAACGCGCCCGCTGGTCCCGGTGGCGGTGCGGGCGGTGGCGCCGGTGGTGGCGCCGGCAGCGGCTACACCCCGCAGATGGGTGGCTACACCGGCAACACGAACACCAACACCGCCGCGGCCTACACGCCGACCGCTCCGAACTACAACGCTCCGGGCAGCACGTACACCAGCGGCAGCGGTGGTGGCGGCGGTAGCAGCTACACCCCGCAGATGGGTCCCGGCTACACGCCGCAGATGGGCCCCGGTGGCAAGACGAACACGGGTGGCGGCCAGAACATCCCGAAGGTCCCCGTCGTCGGCCGCGACATCGCGAACCCGAACTACACCCCGCAGAACATCAAGGGTGGTCCCGCTCCCTACTCGCCGACCGCGCCCGGTTACAACGGTCCCGGTGGCGCGGGCGGCGGTGCCGGTGGTGGCGGCGGTGGCGGTGCCGGTGGCGGCGCGGGCATGAAGGGCGGCCCCATGCCGTACACCCCGCAGATGGGTGCCGGTGGTGGCGGCGGTGGCGGTGGCGGCGGCGCGTTCGGCGGTGGCGCGGGCGGTACCGCCGGTGCCGGCGGCGGCGCGATGCAGTCCGGTGGCGCGGCCGGTGTCCAGGGCCAGGCGGGCCGTGGCGGCATGCCGATGGGCATGGGTCCCGGTGCCGCGGCGGCCGGTGCCGGCATGGGCGCGGGTGCGCCGATGGGTGGCGCTCCCGGAGCCGGTGGCCGTGGCGAGGAGGACAAGGAGCACCGTTCCGCCAGCTACATCATGGGCGGCGACCTGTTCGAGGTCCCCGGTGAGAACCTGCCCCCGTCGGTGATCGGTGCCGCGAAGGTGAAGAAGCAGAAGGGGACCGAGTCGTCTTGATCACGCCCGAGTTCCTGCTCTCACCGCGCGAGTTCGACGTGCTGTGGCACGACCTGCGGCTCGGCAGAGTGCCCTACCCGCTCGACGTGCCGACCGAGGGCGCGACCGAGCAGGAACGCCGCGTGCTCGTCACGGAGACGATGGACGACCTGAGGTCACGGGGTCTCGTGGACAACCAGCGCCTCGAGGACTTCCTGCGGCTGCTCGCCGACCACGAGGTGTCGGTGGACGCCGTCGCCGGTCTCGACCGCACGGTGCGGGCGCTCGCCGTCTCCAACGGCGAGCGCGCCGCGCTGGCGATCATCGACGGCGAGCGGGTCGGGCTGCTGGAGATCCGGGAGACCGGCATCGCCCGCGAGATCGTCAAGGTGCTGCCCGACGCCGTGCCCGGACCGGGCACGGCCGTGAACGTGCGGGTGCAGTCCCTCCAGGACGCCGTCGCGCTGCAGGAGGCCGAGGAGGCCAACGCGGACGACGACCTGTTCGGTGACGGCGGGGTGGACGACGAGGAGGCGCTGCAGCAGGCCGGTCTGTCCGCGCAGGACGCGAAGCAGTTCGGTGAGCTCGCCTCCAACCGCGTCGCGGGCGGCCAGTTCGGCGTCACCCAGGGCCGCCAGCGGTCGGGTGTCGTGATCAACTGGTTCGACACCCACCAGGGCCGTTACCTGATGGTCAACTCGGACGGCTGGCTGAGCCTCTCGCCGACCGACAACGACCGCATCGCCACCCGCATCGACGCCGTGCTCGCGTGAACTGACGCGTCACAGCCCGAACCGCAGTTGAACCGCCGCCGCCGGAGGACCGTGTGAACCCCGCGAACCCTTATCAGTGGGTCGAAGAGTACGAGGCCAAGCTGGCCGACCTGAAGCAGAAGTCGGAGGACCTCACGGAGAACTTCGCGGCGTCCTCCGCCACCGTGACGTCGAAGGACGGCGCGGTGACCGTGACGGTGGGTCCCAACGGCGGCCTGCAGAACCTGCAGCTGGGGCCTCGCGCGGTCGAGATGGGCGGCCCCCGGCTCACCGCGCTGATCCTGGAGACCGCGCGGGCGGCCCAGAAGCAGGCGGCCACCCAGGTCCTCGAGCTCTTCAAGCCGCTCGGCGAGGGCACCGAGGCCTACCAGATGGTGTCGGACTCGATCCCGGACGACGAGGTCGAAGAGGACGACGACCCGTACGACGAGATCGACGACGACGAGCCGGAACCTGCTCCGGCTCCCCCGGTCAACCGGCCGGTGGCCCCGCAGCCGCCCGCGCCGCCCGCGGCGGCCCGCGTCCGGCGCCCCGCGGACGACGACGAAGACGACGACAACCAGCCCTGGTAAGGAACAGCGATGACCGCGCCTCAGACTCCACTCCCGTCACCTCCCGGGATGAACATCACCGAGGAGAACAAGCTCAAGGGCTCGCTGTTCATCGAGGCCTACGGCAGCTTGATCGACGGCATCAGCAAGGACGCCGAGAGCGAGACCGAGAAGGCGCTGGACATCACGTTCAACGCCATCGGTGCCGCCTCGGC
The DNA here is from genome assembly GCF_026242055.1 of Lentzea sp. NEAU-D7. Classification (GTDB taxonomy): domain Bacteria; phylum Actinomycetota; class Actinomycetes; order Mycobacteriales; family Pseudonocardiaceae; genus Lentzea. The sequence goes on from NZ_JAPJDL010000001.1 coordinate 539,273, forward strand.
CACGGTGATGCTCGCGATCGACCCCCTCGGCAGCATCATCGGTGCCGGCGTCGGCTGGCTGATCGAGCACGTGTCGTTCCTGCGTGACGCACTGAACCAGCTGATGGGCAACCCGGAGGAGATCCAGGCCAACGTCGAGGCCAACAAGGCGCGCGCGGCCGAGCTGCGCGTGCTGGCCGAGGACCACAAGAGCGGCCTCGCGACGTTCGACGGCTGGACGGGCGCGTCGTCCGAGAAGTTCAAGGAGTCGATGGACGGCATGGTGCAGGAGCTCGACGAGCTCGCCCAAGCCGTCGAGACCAAGGCCAAGATCGTCGCGATCATGGGCATGCTGGTCACGGTGCTGCGGGACATCGTCCGCGACCTGATCGCCCAGCTCATCGGCTCGCTGATCGGTGGCGCGATCCTCGCGGCCGCCGCCATGATCCCGACCTTCGGCGCCTCGATCCCGATCTTCATCGGCTTCGCGGTAGGCAAGGCGGTCGCGCTGGGCGTGAACATCGCGTCCCGCGTGGCGCGCGTCGTCGCCGCCCTCGCACGCCAGATGAAGCGCATCGGCGACCTCGACGACATCATGAAGAAGGTCAGCAAGGGCTGGGAGCGCTTCGAGAACTCCGCTGACGTCGCCGAGATCGCCTACGAGGGCTACAAGGCGCAGGACGGCGTCAACAAGAAGATCGACGAGGCGATGGAGAACCGCGGCGGTGGCGGCGCTGGTGGTGGCGGCGGTGGCGGCGCCACCGACGGCAAGACCGCCGCGGACGCCACCGGCACCGCGACAGCGCAGATGGTGAACGCCCGTGTCGGCACGGTCCAGCAGGACGGGACCGTCCAGGCGACGCTCGCCAGCGCTCCCCTCAGGGCGACCGAGCAGGGCGAGCCGATGCAGGCCCTGCGGCGGACCGAAGCGGTGGCGGCCGAGCCGATGCAGGCCCTTCGCCGCACCGAAGCGGTGGCCGCCGAGCCGATGCAGGCGCTCCGGCGCACGGAAGCGGTCGAGCCGCTTCAGCCGGCCCACGCTCTCCGGGCGATGTCCGTGAGCGAGCCCGCACAGCCGATGCAGGCCCTCAGGGCGATGGACGCGGCCGAGCCCGTGCAGCCGTTCCAGCGAGCGGAAGCCGTGCGCGCCACCGAGCCCCTGCAGCCGTTCCAGCGGGCAGAGGCCGTGCACGCTACCGAGCCCGTGCAGGCGTTCCAGCGGACGGAAGCCGTGCGCGCCACCGAGCCCCTGCAGCCGTTCCAGCGGATGGAAGCCGTGCAGGCGACCGAGCCCGTACAGGCTTTCCAGCGGGCAGAGGCGGTCCAGGCTCCGACGGCGTTCTCCCGCGTGGAGGCTTCTGACTCCACGATGGTGTCGGGCGTCAGCATGACCTCGGGAACACCGGCCTATGAGGCCGTGCAGCCGATGCAGAGCCGTGAGATGTACATCAGCCCGGAGACGCCGTCCGAGCCGTTGCAGGCCTCGTCGGGTTACGAGCCGCTCGCGCGCACGCAGATGTCGCACGCGTACGACGCACTCGAGCCGTCGCAGCCGCGTGAGGTGTACGCGCGCGTCGACGCCGAGCCCGTCTACGAGAGCGTCAACCCGCTCATGGCCGGCGAGCCGCTGCAGGCGGCCACGGCTTACGAGACGGCCGGCGGTGCCGCGTCCGAGCCTCTGCGGCCGACCGTCGCGCACGAGCGTTCCGCCCGGCCGACAGAGTAAGTCCCAGCCAACAGCCGGGATCCCGCGATCCCGCCTTGTTCTGACGCAGTTCTGGAGAATCGCCGCTCATGGCCAAGGGGAACGTCAACCCGAACCCGTCGTCGAACCCGGGAGCGAACCCTCCCCCCTCGGCGCCGCCCACGAGCGGAACGGGCGGAGGCGGCCCCACCGGCAACAGCGGTTTCTCCATGAACGACTCCTCGATGCAGGGGTTGCAGAGCAAGGCGGGTGACCTGGGGTCCCGGCTGTCGAGCATCTCGTCCGGCCTGCGCGGCCTGAACTTCAGCGGCAACGCACTCGGCCCCATCGGCCTGTTCGCGGTGCCGGCGCTCAACTCGTCGAACGACAACGCGGTCTCCCAGGCCGACCGGGGCGCCAAGGCGTTCACCGACGTCCAGGCCAACCTCAGGGCCACGCACCAGACGGCCACGCAGGTCGACACGACCAACCAGAACAACATGAAGTCGATCGACCCGGCGACCGGCGTGAAGAACACGCAGGGCGGAGGCGTCAACTCGACCGGCGTGACGGGACCCGGCGGCGGCAAAGCCAGCACCGTCGCCAACACGCAGGGCGGAGGCGTCAACTCGACCGGTGCGACGGGACCCGGCGGCGGCAAAGCCAGCACGGTCACCAACACCAAGGGTGGAGGCGTCAACTCGACCGGCGTGACCGGACCCGGCGGCGGCAAAGCCAGCACCGTCGCCAACACGCAGGGCGGAGGCGTCAACTCGACCGGCGGCGGGAAGGGACCCGGCGGCGGCGCCGTCGGACCCGTGCCCACCACCCAGGGCGGCGGCAGCACGCCCGGTGGCGGCGCCAAGAGCCCCGCGCCCTTCAGCCCCACCGCACCCGGCTACACCGCCCCTGGCAACGCCGGCGGCAAGGGCGGCAGCACCACGCCGGGTGTCAAGACCCCGGGCGGTCCCGCGGTCGGACCCGTGCCCACCACCAAGGGCGGTACCGGCGGCGGTGTGAGCACCGGCGTGAACACGCCGGGTGGCCCCGCGGCCGGACCGGTTCCGACCACCAGGGGCGGCACCGGGACCACTCCCGGCGGCGGCGCCAAGGGCCCCGCGTCCTTCACCCCGACCGCGCCCGGTTACACCCCTCCCAGCAACGCCGCCGGCGGCAAGGGCGGCACCGGGTCCACTCCCGGCGGCGGCGCGAAGGGTCCCGCGTCCTTCACCCCGACCGCGCCCGGTTACACCCCTCCCGGCAACACCGCCGGCGGAAAGGGCGGCACCGGGTCCACCCCCGGTGTCAAGAGCCCGGCCGCGTTCACGCCCACGGCACCGGGGTACAACGGTCCCGGCGGCAAGGGCGGCGCGACCCCCGGCACGCCCGGCGGCGTCGGCGCGACTCCTCCCGGCGGCGGCGCCAAGGGTGGCGCGACCCCCAGCACGCCCGGCGGCGTCGGCGCGACCCCTCCCGGCGGCGGTGGCAAGGGCCCCGCGTCCTTCACGCCGACGGCGCCGGGCTACAACGGCCCCGGCACCCCCGGCGGCGCGGCCGGCACCCAGACCTCCACGACCGCTCCCGGTTCGCAGAACGCGGCGACGTCACCGTCGCGCGGCGGCGCCACGCCTCCGGGCATGGCGCCCGGCATGGCACCGCCGATGGCACCGGGAGCGACTCCCGGCGCGACCGGTGGCGAACGCGGCGGCAGCAAGTTCACCCCTGCCGGCGGCGGCGCGAAGGGCGTGTTCGACGCACCCAAGCCCCCCACGCCGGACAGCACCATCACCAAGGCCCCGCCTGCCACGACACCTTCGACGCCCCCTCCCGCGCCGAAGCCCACCCCGCTCGTCCCGCCTCCGGCCGCGACCACTCCCCCGGCCGCCACAGCTCCCCCGGCGGCCACGCCGAACACCGCGCCGCCCGCCCAGTCCAAGCCGGGCACGCCGCCGGTGTCGACACCGCCTCCGGCGGCGAACGTGCCGCCGCCCGCACAGTCGCGCCCGGCCCCCACCGCACCACCGGTGCCGTCGCCCGCGCCGAACACGAACGCGCCGAACACGAACGCACCGAACACGAGCGCACCGTCTCCGCGCCAGGACACGACGCCGTCGGCACAGCCACCGCGCGCCGACGCACCACCCGCGCAGACCCGCCCGGCACCGCCGGTCACCACCCCGCCGGTCACCACCCCGTCGCCCGCCCCGGCGGCGAACACACCTCCGGCCGCCCCGGCGGCGAACACGCCCCCGGCCAACGCGCCTTCCCCCGCCCCGGCGACCAACGTCCCGCCGGCGAACACCCCGTCTCCGCGCACGGAGACGACTCCGTCGGCACAGCCACCGCGCGCCGACGCACCACCCGCTCAGACGCGCCCCGCGCCGCCCACCACCGTGCCGCCGGTCAACACGCCGTCCCCGGCCCCGAACGTCAGCACGCCCCCGGCCAACCCGACGACGAACACGCCGCCGGCCAACGCACCCTCGCCGAACCCGGCGACCAACGTCCCACCGGCGAACACCCCGTCTCCCCGTCCCGAGACGACTCCGTCCGCACAGCCGCCGCGCGCCGACGCCCCACCCGCTCAGACGCGTCCGGCGCCGCCTGTGAGCGCTCCGCCTGTGAGCGCCCCGCCGGTCAACACCCCGCCGATCAGCGCACCACCGGCCAACACCCCGCCGGCCAGCAACCCGCAGACCAACACCCCGTCAGCCAGCGCACCGCCGGTCAACACCCCGCCGGCCAACACGCCTCCGGCGAACACCCCGCCGCCGAACGCCGCGACGCCGCCTGCCACCGTGCCGTCGCCGCGGCCTGAGGCGAACGTCCCGCCCGCCAACACCTCGCCGAACCCGAACCCGAACCCCGCCCCCAGGCCCGAGACCACGGTCCCGCCGGCGAACACGCCGCCGCCCGCCCCGGCGACGAACGTGCCGCCCGCGAACGCGCCGTCGCCGAAGCCGGACACCGCCGTTCCCGCGGCGAACACGCCGAAGCCCGAGACCAGCGCTCCCCCGGTCCAGCCGAAGCCCACCCCGGACACGGCCACGCAGCCGCCCGCGCAGACGCGCCCGGCGCCGCCGGTCACCAGCCCCAACGCCGACGTCCCGCCCACCAACACGCCGAGCCCCGGCGACCCGAGCGTCAAGACGCGGCCGGCTCCCCAGCCGCCCGCCGGCGCCGCGCCGAACCCGAACACCACGGCGAACCCCAACCCCGCGCCCGGCCTCGTCGTGGCGCCGGTCGTCGTGCCGACGCCGAACCCGGCCTCGCCCAACCCCCAGGGCCCGCGGTCCGGCACCAACACGAACAACGACACGGACAGCGACACCGACTCGGTGTACGAGGACGCCGTGGAGTTCCAGACCGTCGAGCAGCGCGTGAACAGCTACCGCGCCGAGGACCCGAAGAACGACTCGGGCTACTGGCCGGACGCGAACGGCGACCTCAAGCACGGGCCGAACCCGGCGTCGGAGTTCGTCAGCATCAGGGTCGACGAGAACACCACGGTCGGTCTGACGCCGTACATGGCCAAGCAGTGGCTGGCGGACAACGGCGTCACCGTGCCGCCGCGCACCAGTGTCGAGGCGGCGATCCACCCGTTGCTCTACGACGCCGGCCTGGGCGGCGGCAACCGCAAGCCCGAGGTGTACGGCGTCGACAACGCCGCGGACTTCCGCAGCGAGATGCAGGGCGTCGCGGCCGAGCAGAACATCCAGGCACAGCAGAACGTGCTGAACGCGGTGAACGACCTCGCCACCGACATCACGAACAAGTACCCGCCGGAGCAGTTCAACTACGTCGGCCTGGGCCGCAGCCCGGCCGCCGTGGTCGCCGCGCTGCAGAACCAGGGCCACGACGCGGTGTCCATCCCGCTGTCGAACTTCCGGCCGCTGCCCTCAGACCCGAACTCGATCCTCGCCCCGGCGTACAACGGTCCTGACGGCAAGCCCAAGACCGAGCCGATGACCGACCAGCAACAGGACATGCTGGACCAGCACTTCAACGAGTTCCTGGGAGACCTGCCCCCCGGCAAGGACGTGCTGCTGATCGACTACACGCAGGGCGGTCTGTCCCTGGTGTCGGCGCAGAGCCAGCTGCAGCAGCACATGATCAACAACGGGTCGGACGCCCACGTGCAGGCGTTCGCGATCCACGAGGCGACCAACCGCAACGACATCAGCAAGACGATCAACGCCGCGGCGCAGCCGGGGTCGAGGTTCCAGGGCCTCTACGAGCAGTACATCGACGGCACCGGCCGCGCGGACGCTCGCCAGGACTTCCGCGACAGCATCGAGACGCACGAGATCCCCTTCAGGCACCCGCTGGGCGACGCGTTCCGCAACGAGGCGTTCGACGACTTCGCCGAGCACGGGTCGTACAAGATCCTCGACCAGAACCCGGACACGTTCCAGCAGGACCGCCCCCACAAGCACCACGACGTCGAACCCGGCGTCACGCCGGCCTGGGACGTGCTGAAGGACGCCGTCGCGGAGAACAACCCGCAGCCGAAGCCGGAGACCGCCGACAACGGCAGCGGGAACGACAAGGGCAACGACGACGGTCCCGATTCGGGCAACGGCAAGGACAACCCGAAGGACGACGGCTCCAGGGGCAACGACCCCAAGGACGGCGGCACCAAGGACAACACCCGGCCCGCACCTTCGTCGCCCGGCAACACCGACGGCAACGACAAGGGCGGTTCGGGCAAGGACGGTTCGAGCAGGGACACCGGCGACCAGGGCAACGGACGCGGGCGCGGTGACGACGCACCGCCGCCTCCGCCCGCGGACAACGACGCCGGCAACGACTCGAAGGACAACGGGGACAAGGACAGCGGCAACGGGGACAAGGACTCCGACGCGGCGACGGACGCCGACGCCGACACCGGAATCGACCCGGAGGTCGTCGCCGAGATCAAGTCGCAGCTCGACGACCTGACCACGGACGCGATGGAGAACGCGAGCCCGAAGGCCATGGACGTCGAGGCCGCGCTCGAGAACAACCCCGGCACGTTCGTCTACAACGAGGCAGGCCTCGACCTGCTGCGCTCGTCGGTCGTGCTCGACACGAGGACCGCGGAGATCTCCGCGATGATCGAGCAGCACGGCGCGGCGAACGTCGCGGAGGCGTTCCGCCAGCAGTTCAACCGCCCGATCATCGAGGGCACCCAGATCGACGCGTTCAACGACCCGAAGAACGGCAAGCAGAACTTCGAGAGCTGGGCGCACAACCTCTGGGCCACGATCGACAACACGCCCAAGTACGACAACGACCCCAACGCCCTCGCGTCGGAGATCTTCGACCACGAGAAGGGCTACAACCGCGCGACCAACTTCGCGCAGGACGCCGCCCTCCAGGCGATGCTCAACCCGGACGGCCCACAGCTGTCCACCGAGGTCGAGTCGAAGCCCGCGCCGGCCGCCGACCCGATGTCCCAGGGCACCTGGATGCTCGACGTCCTCGGCAACGCCGGGCTCGTCCCGAAGGACAAGGCCGTCGACACGGACACGTTCGTCGACGTCGTCTCGAACCCGGAGACCAAGCACACGCTGGAAACCGTCCTCGGTCCGATCAGCGACGCCAAGATCCAGGAGATCAAGGACGAGCTCGCCGAGTGGGGCATGCTCACCGAGCCCGTCGTCGACGACTCCACCGACATCCAGGCCGACACGAACACCGGCACCAACGCTCCGGGTACCAGCCAGGACACCCAGGGCAGCCGCGGCGCCCCGCCCGCGAACACCCCGCCGCCCGCTCCCCCGGCGCCGCCCGCTCCCCCGGCGCCTCCCGCGCCGGCGCCGAAGACCGACGTACCGCCGAAGATCAAGAGCGGTGGCGCGCCGCCCAAGCTGGACGCGCCGAACCACCAGGGCAAGGACGTCCTCACCGACGAGTCGTGGCGGCACGACCCGGCGAAGACCGCGGACTGGTTCGCACCGAAGGATCCGGCCGACCCGAGCACGTGGGCCGACCGCAGGGCCGACGCGCACGTCGGCAAGGTCGACACCGAGGTCGCCGACGTCAAGACGAACAGCACCCCGTCGAACGTCGACTCCTACAAGGGCATCGTCAGGTACGACCTGCGCCGCATCGAGACCTCCCCTGGCAACTTCGTGCAGGAGTACACGGTCAAGATGCACCTCGATCCGGGTGCGAACACGGACCCGAAGGTCGTCGAGGACCTCAAGGCCAAGGTCACCCAGGGCGTCGACTCGCTGCTGAACCAGGGCCACCGCATGCCCAGCGGCGACCAGTTCCACGTCAACGTCGAGTTCACCGACAACAAGGCCGACGCGCACGCCCAGGTCACGGTGGGCGACAGCAAGACGAACACCGACCAGGACAACTTCAACCCGAACGCGTCCCCCGAGGTCCTCGCCCACGAGACGCTGCACTACCTCGGCATCCCGGACGAGTACAAGGACACGTCGCGCGTCTTCCAGCAGCACGACACCAACTCCGGTGTGCACCAGAACGACGGCGGCATGATGGGCGCCGACGTCCTCGACAAGAGCAAGGACCCCGGTCTGCGGCCGCGGCACCTGTGGCTGATCGAGAACACCGCCCACAACCAGACCGTGGTGCACGACACCAGGCTGGACACGCCCAGCCCCACCACGACGCCGCCCGCCACGACGCCGCCCGGCACGAACACCGGCACGGACGCGGACACCAAGACCGACCCGAACGCGGACACGAAGTCCGACACCAAGGCTGAGCCGAAGTCCGACACCGACTCTCGGCCCGCACCGACGAAGCGCTCCCGTGAGGACGAGGGCGGCGCGAACGTCCCCGCGGCCGACGAGCGGACGACCAAGAAGCCGCACACCGAGGTCCAGCCGGAAGCCGGTCCGTCCACTGTGGACGGCGAAGCGGCGATGGAGGTCGACAACACCACCGACTCCCAGGTCGACGCGCTCGCCGAGCAAATGGGCAACATGACGCTCGACCAGATCGACCCGAACACCAGGTACAACGACGCGTTCAGGAAACTCGGCGAAGGCACGATCGACGTCCCCACCAGGGACACCTACCTCGGCAAGCTCAAGGACAGCGTCGAGAACAACAAGCCGCCGTCGTTCGTGGTCAACATGATCGTCGGCCACGGGTCGCTGAACCACCCCGACCCGAACAACCCCGCCGCCGACATCAACAGCGTCATCGACGCGATCACCAAGGACGCGGGCAAGCACAAGGACAACATGGTCTTCGTCATCGGCGTCAACGGCAAAGCCGCTGACATCGATGCGATGAACGCGGCCATCAACGAGGCCAACTCGAAGATCGCTGGGCGGTCGGAGCCGATCGCGCTGGTGCCGCTGGAGGTGCCCGCCACGGGCAAGTTCCCGTTCGGCGACATGCGCAACCAGACCATGACCAGCGACGCCAACAAGTTCGCGGTCGGCGCGATGGCGGGCAAGGACACCCACCCGTACCTGTCCATTCAGGACTTCGACACGGGCTCGCGGCGCGTCGCCGACGGCAAGACCGACATCTTCAACCACGTCGCCAACTCGATGAACACCGACGCGGGTCCGATGCGTCCGCTGATGTACACCGGCGGCTACCGCGTGGGCGACCCGCAGGTGCTGGTCAAGGACGTCGAGGCGCGCATCAAGAAGCAGCGCGAGAACGACCTGCCCGAGCTCAAGGGCAAGAAGAAGACCAAGCTCGAGAAGGACCTCGCCAAGGCCGAGTTCCAGATCAAGCAGCCGGACTTCGCGCAGCGCTTCGAGCAGGCCATGAAGAACGACATGGACGCCCGCGTGCGGCAGGGCAACACCAACCCGATGCTGCCCTACGGCCCTGAGCCGAACCTGTTCATCGACGCGGCCGTCCCGCTGGTCGACCCGAACGTGAAGTTCAGCCCGGGCGAGGCGGAGTACAACGGCCTCGGCAAGTCGATGAACGACTTCGCGGGCAAGGAACTCGCCGACATCAACAACAACGCGTTCGCCAAGCCGGACCCCAACCAGGCCCTCAAGGACGCGCGCCTCCAGCTCGTCAACGACGCCAAGGCCGAGGGCCGAGAGCCGACGCAGCGCGAGTTGCAGGAGTTCAAGAGGCTCACCGACGAGATCAACGCCAACGAGAACGCGGCGGCGTCGGACCCGACGTTCAAGGACAACGCCTCGCAAGAGGTCATCGACGGCGCGATCAACGTCCAGGCCCAGACCAACAGCAACCCGTACCGCGGCGAGACGTTCAAGAACGACTTCGTCGACGGCGCGGTCGCGACCGACCTGTCCCGCCTCGCGCTCGGGTTCGCGAAGACCGAGGGCAAGTCCTGGCCGCAGTCGCACGTCGACATGAAGGGCGTCCCGAACCGGCTCTTCGGTGGTGACACCCCGAAGGCGTCGAAGGCGGCCAAGGCGGACGCCAGCCTCGCGACGATCCGCAAGGAGTTCAGCGGCAAGCCCAACGACCAGCGCGAGGCCGCCCAGATCCACGGCACGCAGTTCGATCCCGAGACCGGCGAGGTCACGACGATCGGCACCGAGTGGAGCCCGACCGTCGAGGACGCGACGAAGCTCGGCTGGCAGGAGAAGAACACCCTCAACAAGGCGGTCTCAGCGCCGCTGCCCGGTGGCATCGGCTACCACGGCATCGATCCCCAGAGCACCTCTCCCGTTCCGGGCAGCGCCGGCGCCGACGTCGAGATGCAGGACGCCGACGCCGACAACGACGTGGACGTCGACGAGGACGCCGACATCGACGACGACGCGAGCGACGTCGACGAGACCGCGGACGACACGACGCCGACCGAGGACGTCGACCCGGACACCAAGCACCACAAGATGGCCACGGCGCTCGACGCCGCCATGTCGGAGAACAACGCGAACGTGCAGCGCACGTTCGGCGCGCTGCAGCACCAGATCCTGCCGATCGCGGGCGACCCGCGCCCGGACGGCATGTTCCAGGCCGTCCACGACGCACTGAGCCCGAAGCCGGCACCCGGTAGGAGCAAGGCGACCGGCAAGCCCGCACCGCCGCCGCAGGACCTCCGCGGCAGGACGGCGGAGAAGGCCGCCACGGCGTCGCCGGACATCACCGCCCAGATCGCGGAGTTCCGGCAGCAGCACAAAATCCAGGGCGGCCACCTGGTCAACGCGTTCGCCGAGCCCGGCCCGACGCCGACCGTCGACATCGACCCGAAGTACCAGCCGAACAGCGGCGAGGTGAAGGTCGACAACAGGGGCACGGAGGGCACGAAGCTCACCGCGGACGAGCAGGCGAAGGAGAAGGCCGCGACCGAAGCGGCCAAGGTGGCCGACAACGAGGTCGCCGCCAAGGCCGAGGAGCTCGCCGCACGCGTGCTCGCGACGGAGCTCAAACGTCCCGTCGTGTTCCACCACCCCGACGGCACGTTCACGCAGCACGACCCGTTCGTCGAACGGCCGAAGCCCGCGACCCTGGCCAAACCCGACCCCAAGGCGCCCAAGACCGCGAAGCCGGGCCAGCCGATCCACCTCAAGGCGGAGCCCCAGCCGAACGGCAGGACGAAGTACAGCCCGCACGTGCCGCCGGCCCAGCCCGGCTCGTCGAAGAGCAGGCCCGCGCCGGTCGCCGACCGTTCGGTGGACACCGACACGCGCCAGACCCGTCCGGCACCGCAGCCGGCCCCGCCTGCGAACACCAACGCCGGCACGAACCAGAACACCGGCACGGACACGCGTTCGGCCCCCGAGGTCGAGACCCGTCCCGCGCCGCCGAAGCCGACGGCGAACCCGGTCATCCCGATGACCACCGTGGCGCCGCAGCCGGTCGGCCAGGTGCCGGACACGAACCTGCCGAGCTTCTTCCAGGACAACAAGGCGCTCGGGTCGATCACGCCGACGCAGGTCCCCGGCGCGGACGCGGTCGTGGGCGAGATCCAAGGCCTCAAGCCGAACGACCAGGCCCGCATCAAGAACGCGATCGAGAACGACTTCGAGACGTTCCTCGGCGGTGGCCGCAACTTCCAGGTGAAGATCGGCGGCACCTGGTTCGAGGCGAACATCCGCGCCGAGATGCACGCGGACGCCACCACGACCGTGACCGACGCGGCCGACACCAAGGTGGACAAGAACTACCAGGCCGCCGCGGCCACGGGCACCACGAACAGCATCTCCACGTCCAACGACGTCGGCGCCTCGGCGACGGCCGGTGTCCCGATGGGCCCGTACGGCTCGCTTGGCGGCAAGGCGGCGCTCGCGACGCCCGCGGTCTCGCAGGCCACCAGCAACTCGATCACCGAGCAGCGCGCGATCAAGGGCTCAGACGACGGCTCCAAGAAGGTCACCGTCCCGGTCTCCTACGAGATCACGCTCACCGATGCGAACGGCAACGTCAAGCCGCCCGCCACGGTCGACGGCGGTCCGGTGACGCTGCAGGTCCCGACGGACCTGACCAAGATCGTCGACTCCGGCAAGTCCTCGGCGATGACCCCGCCGAAGGACCCGGCGTGGGGCACCAAGGTCGAGAACGCGGTGCCGGAAGCGGTGGTGGTCAAGGACTCCGGCAAGGCGTTCTCGGAGGTCGCGGGGAAGCTGCACCCGTCGATCACGAAGATCGGCTCGCCCGGCCGCGAGGCGCTGCAGAACTTCCTGAGCCCCACCTCGATCCGCAACAACCTGCCGTCGATGCTCGGCGGGTACGTCACGTCGCCCGACCTGATCAGCCCGCACGCCAGCAAGGGCGGCGCGGTGCAGATGACCGCGACGCTGAAGGACGCGAAGCTGGTCGGCACGAGCGACCAGGCCGCCCTGGACCTCAAGGACACCTCCGCCTGGGGCAGCAGTGTGTCCGCGACCACCAAGACCGGGTTCGACGTCACCGCCGGGCTCGGCGGCAACATCGGTGTGCCCGGCCAGGTCGGCGGCACGGTCGGTGCCACCGCGACCTACTCCACGCGCACCGCGGAGGGCGTGAACGCCGGGTCGAGCAGCAGCCACAAGTCCGGCATCGGCGTGAAGTCCGAGACGGGCCTGTACGAGGTCACGGCCGAGGTCGAGGTCCGCACCCCCGCCGGCGACAGCGTGAAGATGGACGTCACCACGCACATGCGCATGGGCCTGGGCGAGGCCGGCGCCGTGGGTCTGCCCACGCCCGAGGGCACCAGGAACAGCACGACCGACCCCGCCACGGCGGACAAGAAGTTCCTGCCGCCGTTCGTCGCCGACACGCTCGCCGCCGGCAACGCCAAGGTCGGCGAGTTCACGCCGGCGACCAAGGTGCAGAGCCAGGTCGAGGGCAAGCTGCGGGAGCTGCCCGGCTTCGAGAAGTTCCTGCCGCAGTGGAACAACCCGGACGCGAACCCGCGCAGCAGCAAGGGCCAGGGCTTCGCGGACGTCGCCGAGCAGCTCGCGAACCAGCGCAAGATCACGGCGACGCTGTCCCCCGCCGCGCTCAAGGCGAACATGGACAGCCTGCTCGGTCCGGGCGTCTCGGTGCAGCTCAAGAATTCCGGCAAGACGACGAACACCTACGTGAACGTCACGGTCAAGGCCAAGATCAGCAACCCGAAGCACCTCGGCCAGGCCGACGCGCACTCGGTCAGCGACTCGACGACGACCGGCCCGAAGCTCGACGCCAACACCAGCACCACCAAGGGCTGGACCGGTGGCGTGCAGGGCAGGGCGAACATCCCGGTCAAGACCGGCGTCGCCTCGCTCACCCCGATGCCGCAGGCCGGTGTCTCCTACAACCACTCGTGGACGGACAAGACCTCGGCCGGCCCGGCGGTCTCCACCACGTCGTCCCACGCCGGCAGCCCGGACTCCCAGGTCTTCTCCAACGACGTGGAGTTCGAGGTCGAGATCACGACCTTCACGCGGCCCCGCACGTGGGTCCGCACGATCGTGCCCGGGGCGCCCGGCTTCCACTCGCCGGAGGTGACGACGGTCGCCAAGACCGGCGCGGGCCTCGACAAGATCGACGGCAAGGTCAACCTGTGGGTGTCGGACAGCGCCACCCTGGACAACAACCCCGGCGACGGCTTCAAGCCCGGTGACCCCGAGCCGAAGCAGCTCGAGAACTCGCCGACCGTCAAGGACCTGCTGAACCCCGAACAGGCTCGGCCGAAGTCGCCGGAGTTCCTCAACGTGGAGGCGGTCGCGAACACGACCGCGTTGCGGGACCAGGCGATCGACGCGCTCAACCGCGCCGCGAAGGGCGACTCGGCGCTCACCGTGCCGGGCACCGCGTCGCGCGCCCAGATCGACAAGATGTTCGCCCCGGAGAACATCAAGGCGAACCTGCAGCGGCTCATCGAGACCGGCGTGCAGGAGCAGGGCCTGAAGTACGACCGGCGCGTCACCGACCGGTCCGGTGCCATCGGCATGTCGGTGAAGCTGGGCGAGGCGAAGCTGGTGTCCATTTCGGACACCACCGGCTCGGACAACTCGGTCAGCGGCGGGTACAAGGCCGGTGAGTCGTCCACGACCAGCCGGTCGGTGGACCTCACCGCGGGCATCAACGTCCCGGTGCGCCCCAACGTCACCCCGCCGCCCGCCGGCACCCCGTCGCAGCCCAGTGGCTCGGGCGGTGCCGCGGTCACCGGCAAGATCACGCCGTGGTCGGACAGCAAGACCACGTCGAACGAGATCGGCGGCACCGTCGACCGCGGCCGGACCACGCCCGGCGAGGCGCGGACCGTGCTGATCCAGGTCGACGCCGAGTTCACCATCGTCGGTGAGAGCCGCGCCGGGAACTTCCTGCACGGAGGCACGCCGAACGCCGAGGGCGTCACGGTGAACATGCCGAAGTCGGTGTTCGTGCGGGTGTCCGAGGACGTCGCGCGCGAGCTGGGCGCGTTGCCCAAGGTCGAGTCGAGCGTGCCGAAGCCCGACTTCCCGAAGATGGCTCCGCCGTCGACGGTGGCGCCCGACGAGCCCGGCGCGCTCGGTCTGTCCAACGTGGAGTCGGTGCCGGACCTCTCCGGTGTGGTCAACGACCTCACCACCGAGCTGTCCGCGAAGACCAAGAAGTTCGGCAGCGACCCGCTGATCCCGGACTCGGTCCTCAAGGACTCGATGAGCAACCTGCAGCGCATCGTCGACCTCAACTCGCCGTCGAGCGTGAAGGCGATGATCGACAGTGCGCTGGACGGCGGTGTGCCGCTGCTGGTGCACCAGCCCGGTACGTTCGGCAAGGACTCCTACCACGTCACGTTGCGGGCCAAGGCGGGCACGCCGCAGTTCGACCAGGTCGTCAACGACGGCGTCGACATGTCGCACAACGTCGGCGGCTCCCGCAAGGACAGCGACGGCCAGGGCCGCGGCACCGGCTGGGGCGTCGGCGTGCGCGCGCCGGGCCTGGCCTCGCCGGGCAGCGCGAACCCGAACGTCTCGGGCACCGCGGGTGTCAGTGCGGGCGCGAACATCGGTGGGAGCACGAGCAGTTCGGTCACCACCTCGACCAGCGAGGCGTTCAGCCAGACCCGCACGGCCAGCGGCCCCGCGGCGCGGTACACCGTGCCGGTCGAGTTCGAGCTCGTCGTCGAGAAGGGCACCAAGCAGGTCGCGAAGGCGGAGAGCGGCCCGCAGGAGATGAAGGTCCGCACCCACGCGGACAACCAGAAGATCTCCCAGCCGACCACCGGTCACGGGAATCCGCAGCCGTACATGTCCGCCGCCAGCAAGCGCGGCGGCGAGTTCGGCACCCCAGAGGCCGCGGCCACCTTCCAGCAGGACACCCGTGCCTCGCAGCTGCCGCCGACCGCGTCGGTGGAGAACCTGCGCGGTGCCAAGGACCTGCGCGACGCCGCGGTGAAGGCGATGACGGACGCCGGTGCGGGCAAGGGCCTGACCGGCAAGGGCACGGGCTCTCTCAACAGCCTGTTCTCGACGCTGAGCCCGGAGAACCTCCAGCCGCACCTGCCGTCGATGCTGTCCGGCCCTCTCGAGGTGCCGGGCCTGAAGGAAGCGGCGCTGACGTTCGGGCAGGACGCCGACGTCAAGGTCTACGCGAAGCTCGTCAACCCGCAGCTGGGCTCGCTCAGCGACGACGTCAAGATCGAGACCCCGCTCACCACGAAGACCACCGAGACCTCCAGCGAGGCCAAGGTGTCCGAGACCGCCGACGTGTCGGTCGGTCTCGCGCAGGGCAGCGCGGCGGTCAAGCAGAGCACCGACCCGAAGGACACCGTCAACTTCGGCACCGGCGGTGTCGAACTGCGGCACGCCGGTGAGGACTCCTCCGCGGTGTCCGGTGGTCCGGCGCAGGCCGAGGGCGGCGCCGTCAAGCCCAAGGACACCTCCCGCACCGGTCTCGTGCAGTTCGACGTCGAGTACCGCGTGGTCGCGACGATCGGCGGCAAGACCTCCGTCGTCGACCTGTCCGTGCCGAACTCGGCCGGTGTGCGGATGCCCGCCACCGAGGTCGAGACCATGCTGAACCAGCAGTTCAGCGACTCGCTCAAGGACGCCCAGGCCGACGTCAAGAAGGCGGCCGACGACTGGCGGACCGCGGAGAAGGACGTCGAGAAGGCCCGCCACGACGCCCAGGACAGGATCAACGAGGCCGCGGCCGTGCTGGCGCGGACCGACGGGCCTCTGGGCGACGCGTCGACGAAGCTGAACACGGCGATCGACGCGCACCTCGACGCCGAGGCCAGGGTCACGCCCTTCCAGACGGCGTTCGACAACGCGATCAGGGACGCGGGCCAGACCCGTGCCCAGATCAAGGACCTCAACGCACAGGCCGTGTCGCTGAGCCAGGACGCGCAGGTCGCCGACAACGCGGTGAACGACGCGCGGGCCGACGGCGCTCCGCAGGCCGAGATCGACCGGCTCACGCAGGAGGCCGACGCGGCGCACGCCGCGTTGACCGACGTGCAGCAGCAGATCGCCGACGCGCGTGCGGAACTCGACGTCCGGCGTCAGGCCGCCGCGGACGCCCACACCGCGCTCCAGGGGCCGAAGGAGGCCGCGGCCCAGGCCGATGCCGCCCGCGCCGCCGCCGAGGACGCGCGCCAGAAGCTCGTGGACGAGCAGACGGCCGCGGAGAAGGCGATCAAGGACGCGGAGACCAGGCTCGACGCCGCCCGGCGCGACGCGGACGCCAAGCAGAAGCTGTGGTGGGACGCCAAGGCCCAGGTGGACAACGAGGTCGACGCGTTCAACACCACGGCGAACACCCCGCCGGCGCCGCCCGCGCCGACCACGACCACGACCACCTCGACGGCGACCCCGGACGTCGGCCAGAGGCCCCTGCCGCAGGAGTCGTCCGCGGCGGAGACCAGCAGGAGTGGCGCCGAGGCGAGCTCGTCCCGTCCCGCGCCGTCCGCCGCGCCGTCCGCTCCCCCGGCGCCCGCCCCTCGCGGCGACGCGCCGAAGATCAAGAGTGGTGGCGCGCCGCCGAGGGCGACCCCGCCGACCCCGGAGTCGCACCGGGGCAAGGACGTCCTGACCGACGAGTCGTGGCGGCACGACCCCGCGAAGACCGCCGACTGGTTCGCGCCGAGCAAGCCGGCCGACCCGAGCACGTGGGCCGACCGCAGGGCCGGCGCGAACGTCCGCACCGTCGACGTCGTCGTGCACGACGTCCGCACCGACAGCACGCCCTCGAACCTGAAGTCCTACAAGGGCCTCATCAACTACGACCTGCGCCGCATCGAGACCAGCCCCGGCAACTTCGTGCAGGAGTACACCGTCAAGGTGCACGTCGACCCCGCCGCGAAGGTCCACTCGGAGGTCGTCGCACAGGTCAAGGAGAACGCCACCAAGGGCGTCGACTCCCTGCTGAACCAGGGCTACCGGCTCCCGAGCGGTGACCAGTTCCACCTGAACCTGGAGTTCACCGACAACAAGGCCGACGCCCACACCAGCATCAAGATCGACCCGAAGAACCCCAACGTCGACCAGACGCACTGGAACCCGAACACCAGCCCCGAGGTCCTCGCCCACGAGACGCTGCACTACCTCGGCATCCCGGACGAGTACAGCGACAAGTCGCGGGTGTTCCAGCAGCACGACACGAACTCGGGCGTGCACAAGGACGACGGCGGCATGATGGGCGCCGATGTCCACGGCAAGGAGCCCGGCCTGCGGCCGCGGCACCTGTGGCTGGTCGAGCGCACCGCCAACAGCCAGGTCATGGTGCCCGACACCAGGCTGGACACGCCCGGACCGGCCACCGCGCCGCCGTCCACCACGCCGGGTTCGACGCCCGACGGCGACACGCGCCCCCAGCCGAAGCGCGTCGAGCGCCCGGTGGACAGCGACAGCGACCTCAGCGACCTCGACAGTGACGTCGAGCAGGACACCCAGCCGCAGACCAAGAGGACGAAGCACGACGGTCCCGAGTTCGACCCGGGCAACGTGGCCGGTCCGTCCACCGCGGACGTCGAGAACCTGACCGCGACGCTCGGTGCGATGTCGCTGGGCCAGGTCGACTTCAAGTACAACCAGGCGTTCGCGAAGCTGGCCGAGCACGCCGTCCCGCTCCCCAGCAGGCAGGAGCACATCGGCAAGCTCTACCAGAGCATCAACCAGAACAAGCCGCCGTCGTTCGTGGTCAACATGATCGTCGGGCACGGACAGCTGAACGACCCGGTCAACGGCATCGACGCGGTCATCGAGTCGATCACCAAGGACGCCGGGGACCTGAAGCAGAACATGGTGTTCGTGGTCGGCGTGAACGGCAAGCCCGCCGACAACGCCGCCCTCGAACAGGCCATCGCGGACGCCAACACCAAGATCGCCGGCCGCGCGGAGCCGATCGCCCTGGTGCAGCTGCCGCCCGCGCCGTCGGCCCCGAAGGCCAAGTTCCCGTACGGGGACATGCGCAACAACACGATGAACAGCACCGCCAACAAGTTCGCCGTCGGCGCGATGCTCGGCAAGGACACGCACCCGTACATCTCGATCCAGGACTTCGACACCGGCTCACGCCTCGTGACCGGCAACGACAAGGACGTCTTCAACCACTTCGCGGACTCGATGAGCTCGCCGGAGATCGGCCCGATCCGCCCCCTGATGTACGCGGGCGGCTACCGGGTCGGCGACCCCGACGCACTCATCCCGGCGGTCGAGGAACGGATCCAGAAGGAGACGAAGGCGCTCGACGCCGAGCAGAAGAAGCTGAACGGCGACCGCGCCAAGGTCGACAGCGGCAAGCACAAGCTCACCGGCGAGAAGCTCAAGAAGGCCCAGGAGTCGCTCGACAAGCGGCAGAAGGACATCGACGCCAAGCTGGAGGAGCTGGAGACCGCGAAGGCCCAGCTCGCCGATCCCGAGTTCGTCGCGAAGTTCGAGCAGGCCATGCGCGACGACATGGACGCGCGGGTCCGGCAGGCCGACGTGCACCCGTTGCTGCCGTACTCCCCCGAGCCGAACCTGTTCGTCGACGCCGTCGTCCCGCTGGTCGACCCGTCGGTGAAGTTCAGCAAGGAGGACTCGGAGTTCAACGGGCTCGGCAAGTCGATGAACGAGTTCGCGGCCGCCGAGATCTTCGAGATCCACGCCGCGAAGTCCGTGTCGCAGCCCGACACCGGCACCCGGATCGAGGACGTCAAGTCCGGTGCCGCGGTCGACGCCGCCAACAACCGCAACCCGTTCCGCGGCGAGAACTTCTCGAACGACTTCGTGGGCGGCGCGGTCGGCACGGACCTGTCCCGTCTCGCGCTCGGCTTCGCGAAGGACAAGGGCACCTGGTGGCCCCAGTCGCACGTCGACATCGCCAACGTCCCGAACCGGTTCTTCGGCGGCGAGACCAGCGTCGAGGCGAAGGCGGCCAAGGAAGGCACCTCGCCCGCGTCGATCCGCAAGGACTTCCAGAACAAGCGGCACACCGAACGCGAGCCCGAGCAGGTCAAGCAGCACACCTACACCGACGACCCGGCGACGGGACGCCAGAAGCTCGAGTCCACCCAGGGCGGCTGGCGGCCATCTGACGCGGACGCGCGCAAGCTCGGCTGGCAGGACAAGAACACGCTCAACCAGGCGATCTCGACCGACATGAAGTGGGGCATCGGTCACGCCGGCATCGACTCGGGCCTGCCGCCCAAGCCGCCGAAGCCGGCTTCCGCGCCCTCCACTTCTGCTGACAAGAAGGGCAAGGGCAGGGCCAAGCCGGCCGCGGACCAGGACCTCGACAAGAAGGCCAAGGCCGCGCTCAAGAAGGCGGAGAAGGCGGCCAAGGAAGCCGCCCTGCCCCCGATCGACGCCACGACCAAGCAGCAGAAGATGGCCGCGATGGTCGGCCTGGCGTTGTCGGACAACAACAGCAACGTCACGCGCACGTTCGGCATGCTGGAGCACGGCGTCCTGCCGTACGCGTCCGCACCGCGCCCGAACGGCCTGTTCGACGCGGCACAGCGGGCGCTGGCCTCGGAAGGCGACGTCCAGACGGCGGCCGACCTGCGCCGGCAGACGATCGACCAAGGCGCGGCCGCGTCTGCCGACGTCACCACGAAGATCGCGCGGTACCGGCAGCAGCACGGCCTGGAGAACGGCCACCTGGTCAACGCGTTCGTCGAACCCGGCCCGGCGCCCAGGACGCCCCTTCCGGACAGCTTCAAGCCGAAGGACGGCAACACCCACGTCCCGGTCGACAACACCGGCACGCCCGGTCAGGAGCTGGACGCCCAGGAGCGCGCCGCGCAGGACAAGGCCGACGCGGACGCGAAGGCCGCCGACAACGTCAAGGCCCGTGCGGCGGAGGACCTGGCCGGTCACCTGCTGGCCACCCAGCTCGACCGGCCGGTGGTCATCCACCGTCCCGGCGAGACGCCGACGACCCTGCAGCCGTTCACCGGCGACTCGTCCGGGCCCGAGCTGCACCTGAAGGCCGAGCCGAACCCGAACGGCAAGTCGACCTTCACGCCGCACGACCCCGACGCGATGGACGTCGACGACTCGCCGACGCGGCAGGCGCCGCCGTCCACTCAGGACGCCCCGGCGTGGACCGAACCCGAGTCCGACGCGCCGACGCGGCCCGCACCGCCGTCTCCCACGCCGAACCCGGTCATCCCGATGACCGTGATCGCGCCGCAGGGCGTCGGCCAGGTCATGCCGGGCACGCAGGCACTGCCGGGCTTCTTCCAGGACAACAAGGCGCTGGGTACGATCGCGCCGACGGACGTCCGGGGCGCCGAGAACGTCACCGGCGCCATCGACGGCCTGAAGCCCGCCGACGCCGCCCGCATCCAGCAGGCGATCAAGGGCGACTTCGAGTCGTTCCTGGACAAGGGCCGCAACTTCCAGGTCAAGATCGGCAACACCTGGTACGAGGCCAACATCCGCGCCACCATGCAGGCGCAGACGGACGTCGCCCCCGTGGAGGCGCCGGGCGTCAAGGTCGACGCGACCGCCCAGTCGGGCAACTCGTCCTCGGCCACGCACACCGTCGCCACGGCCAACGACGTCGGCGGCGCGGCCTCGGCCAGCGCCGGGCTCGGCCCGTACGGCTCGCTCGGCGGCAAGGCGCAGCTCGCCACGCCGGCCCAGTCGCAGGGCATGTCGTCGTCGCTCACCGACCAGCGGATCATCCGCGCCGGCGAGGGGTCGACGCAGGCCACGGTGAACGTCACCTACGACATCACCCTGGCCGACGCGAGCGGCGGGATCAGGCCCGTCGCCTCGGTCAGCACCGGCACCGACGTGACGCTGCAGATCCCGAACGACCTGGCCAAGATCACGAACTCGGGCAACACGTCCGCCGAAGTCACCCCGTCGGTCGCCAGGTGGGGCGCCAAGCTCGAACACCCCGCACCCGAGGCGGTGACGGTCGACAACCCCGCGAGGGCGTTCACCGAGGTGGCGCGCGAGCTCCACCCGTCGATCGTCAAGATCGGCTCGCCCGGCCGCGAGGCGCTGCAGAACTTCCTGAGCCCCACCGAGATCCGCAACAACCTCGGCGCGATGCTCGGTGGCGCCTACGTGACGTCGCCGGACCTGATCAGCCCGCACGCCAGCAAGGGCGCCGCGGTGCAGATGAAGGCGACGCTGCGGACCGCGCAGCTCGTCGGCACGCTCGACACCGGGCAGCTCCGCCTGCACGAGACCTCCGCGCACAGCAGTGGTGTGTCCTCGACGACCAAGTCCGGCGGTGACATCACCGCCGGGGTCGGCTTCAACGCCGGTCTGCCGAACGTGGTGGGCGGCCAGGCCGGCGTCACGGCCGGCTACTCCGCCCGCACCGCGGAGAACGTGAACGCGGGCATCAACACCGCGCACAAGAGCGGCATCCAGCTCAAGGGCGACACGGGCCTGTACAAGGTGACCGCCGAGGTCGAGGTCCGCACGCCGAGCGGCAAGACCGTCCAGGTGCCGGTCACGACGTACCTGCGTGTCGGCCTGCCCGAGGCGGGTCAGATGGGCCTGCCGACCCCGGACGGCACCCGCGCCACGATCGTCGACGAGTCGAACAAGGGCACGAAGTTCCCGCCGCCCTACCTGGGTGACGCGATCGCCGCGGGCAACGCCAAGGTCGGCGAGTTCGAGGTCGCCTCGGAGGTCCAGACGCAGGTCGAGGACGCGCTGCGGGACGTCCCCGGTCTCGCCAAGTTCCTGCCGAACTGGAACGACACCACCGCGAACCCGCGCAGCAGCAAGGGCAAGAACTTCGCCGACGTCGCCGAGCAGCTCGCGAACCAGCGCAGGCTCACCTCGCAGCTGTCCCCCGCCGCCCTGCGGACCAACATGGACAGCCTCATGGGTCCGGGCGTCCAGGTGCAGCTGAAGAACAGCAGCAAGTCCACCAACACCTACGTCAACATCACGGTCAAGGCCAAGGTCTCCGACCCGAAGCACCTCGGGCAGGCCGACGCGCGCAACGTCCGCGACGCGTCGTCGACCGGACCGAAGCTCGACAGCTCCTCCAGCACCACCAAGGGCTGGAGCGGTGGTGTCGAGGGCAAGGTCGCGATCCCCGGCCAGACCAGCGTCGCCAAGCTGACGCCGACCCCGCAGGCGGGTGTCAAGTACAACCACTCGTGGACCGACAAGACCACCGCCGGTCCCACGGTCAACACCACCTCTCTCAGCGTCGGCAGCCCGAACGCCCAGGTGTTCCGCGGTGACGTCGAGTTCGAGGTCGAGATCACCACGTTCACCCGGCCGCGGGCCTGGGTTCGGCGGATCGTGCCCGGTGCTCCCGGGTTCCACGCGCCGCAGCAGACCACGGTCGCGAAGACCGGCGACGGCAAGCTCGAGCCCATCAAGGGCGAGGTCAACCTCTGGGTGTCCGACAGCTCCACTTTGGACGCCGACCCCGGCAAGGGTTTCGAGCCCGGCACGCCGGAGCTGAGGACGCTGAAGGACGCGCCGTCGGTCAAGAAGCTCCTGAGCACCAGGACCGGGGAGAAGGCGCCGGACTTCCTGCACGTGGAGGCCGTGGCGAACACGACCGCGCTGCGGGACCAGGCGATCAGTGCGCTCAACCGCGCGGCGGGCGGCGACTCGGCGCTCACCGTGCCGGGCACCGCGTCGCGCGCGCAGATCGACAAGATGTTCTCCCCGGAGAACATCAAGGCGAACCTCCGCACGCTGACCGAGACCGGCGTGCAGGAGCAGGGCCTCAAGTACGACCGCCGCGTCACCGACCGCACCGGCGCGATCGGCGTGAAGTTCGGGCTGAGCAACCCGAAGATCGTGTCGATCTCGGACAACACCGCCACCGAGAACGCCAGCACCGGTGGCTACAAGGCGGCCCAGTCGTCGTCCACCGGCAGGGCGGTCGACATCACCGGCGGCATCAACGTGCCGATCAAGCCGAACGACCCCGCTCCGCCCGCCGGTGAGCCCACGCCCGCCAGCGGTGCCGGTGGCGTCGCGGTGGCCGGCAAGGTCACGCCGTGGTCGGACTCGAAGTCGTCGGCCAAGGAGGTCGGCGGCAGCCACGACCGCAACTACGTGACGCCCGCGGGCGGCCGCACCGTGCTGGTGCAGCTCGACGCCGACGTCACCGTGGTCGGCGAGAGCCGGGCGGCCAACTTCCTGCACGGCGGCACGCCCAGGTCCGAGGGCGCCACCGTGACCCTGCCGAACTCCGTGTTCGTGCGGGTGACCGAGGACGTCGCGCGGGACATGGGCCTGTTGCCCGACGTGCAGCCGAACGTGGACAAGCCGGACTTCCCGCAGATGGCGCCGCCCGCGACGGTGGCGAAGGGCGAGCCGGGTGCGCTCGGTCTGTCCACGGTGGAGAGCGTGCCGGACCTGTCCGGCGTGGTCGCCAAGCTGTCGGAGGAGGTCGGCACGAAGACGGCGAAGCGCTTCGGCGGTTCGCTGCTGCCCGACTCGGTGCTCGACGACTCGATGAGCAACCTGCAGCGCCTGGTCGACTTCAGCTCGCCGGCCAGCGTCAAGGCGATGATCGACAGTGCGCTGGACGGCGGTGTGCCGCTGCTGGTGCACCAGCCCGGCACGTTCGGCAAGGACTCCTACCAGGTCACGTTGCGGGCCAAGGCGGACACGCCGCAGTTCCAGAACGTCGTCAACGACGGCGTCGAGATGGAGTCGACGATCTCCGGCTCGCACAAGGTGACCGACGGCCAGGGCCGCGGCACGGGCTGGGCACTCGGGCTGAAGGCACCGGGGCTCGCCGCGCCCGGCAGCGCCAACCCGAACGTCTCCGGTACCGCCGGCGTGATGGCGGCGGCGAACATCGGCCAGTCGACCAGCAGCGGGGTCAGCACCTCGACGACGGACCAGTTCGCGAGCTTCCGGGCGGGCAGCGGACCGGCGGCGCGCTACACCGTGCCGATCGAGTTCGAGCTCGTCGTCGAGAAGGGCGACAAGGAGATCGCGAAGGCCGGGAGCGGCCTGCAGGAGATGACCGTCCGGCTGCACGCGGACAACCAGAAGGTCGGTGGCGGGACCGCACCGCAGCCGTACTCCAAGGACCAGCAGTCGCGAGGCGCCGACCAGGCCACCCCGCAGGCCGTCACGGACTGGCGCCGGGGCAGCACCCCCGCCCTCCCGGCGGGCGCGTCGGTGGAGAACCTGCGAGGTGCCCAGGACCTGCGCGCGGCGGCGATCGACGCGCTCAAGGAAGCGGGCGCGGGCAAGGGCCTCACCGGCAAGGGCACGGGCTCGCTCAACAGCCTGCTGTCCACGCTGAGCCCGGAGAACCTGCAGCCGCACCTGCCGTCGATGCTGTCCGGCCCGCTGAGCGTGCCGGGCCTGCACGAGGCCGCGCTGACGTTCGGGCAGGACGCGGACGTCAAGGTCTACGCCAAGCTGGTCGACCCGTCGCTGGGCGCGCTCAGCGACGGTGTGGCGCTGGAGAACCCGAAGTCGCAGGTCACCTCGACCAGCACGGACTCGAAGGTCACCGAGAGCGGTGACGTGTCCGTCGGTCTCGCGACCGGTGGCGCGGGCATCAAGCAGAACACCGACCCCCGTGACAACGTCGCGGTCGCGGTGAGCGGCGTCGAGCTCCGGCACGCCGCCGAGGACTCGACGGCGAACTCCGGTGGCCAGACCGACAACAAGGTCAACAACCTCAAGCCGAAGGCCACGACCGGCCTGGTGCAGTTCGGCGTCGAGTACCGCGTGGTCGCGACGATCGGCGGCAGGACGGCCGTCGTCGACCTCTCCGTGCCGAACTCGGCCGCGGTCCGCATGCCCGTCGCGGACGCGCAGACCGTGCTGCAGAAGAACGTCACCGAGGAGCTGACGACCGCCCAGACCGAGGTCAAGTCGGCCGCGGACGCCTGGCGCACCGCCGAGGTCGAGGTCGACGCCCAGCGGCACGCCGCGCAGCAGGTGATCAACAACTCGGCCGCGGTGCTCGCCAGGAACGACTTCGCTTTCACCCCGGTCCAGATCGACTACAACAACGCGATCGAGGCCCACCTCACCGAGCAGGCGACGCTCGCGGACCTGGAGGCCAAGGCGGAGACCGCTCGCCTGGCGGCCGCGCGCACCCTCGACGCGATCAACGAGCTGTCCCCGAAGGTCGGTGGCCTCGGGGCACTCGCGATGACCGCGCGGTTCGAACTGGACGACGCGAAGTCGGACGTCGAGGCCAAGGCGAAGACGCTGGAGGGGCTGGAGGACCGGCTCGCCGCGGCGCCGGACGACACGGCACTGCGGGAGCAGGTCGAGACCGCGCGCCAGGCGCACGCGGACGCCGAGGCCGCGCTGAGGACGGCGGAGACCGCGTTCACCGGCACGCAGACCGCGATGCAGGAGGCCCAGCACGAGCTGGACGCCGCCAACGCCGCGATCGGTGGTCTCCGGGCGGAAGCGACCGCCCGGCGTGCGGACGTCGTCGCGCAGGAGCAGGTCGAGGCGCAGGCTCGCGCCGACCGCCTCGCCGCCAAGGCCGCGCACGACCAGGCCGCGGAGCGGATCGCCACCGCCCGCGCGGAGCAGGAGGCCCTCGTGAGGGCCGCCGAGACGAAGCTGAACGACGCGCGCAGGGCGGCCGACCTGAAGCAGCAGGAGTGGTGGGAGAAGAAGGCGGTGGTCGACCAGAAGATCGCCGACTTCAACACCGCGCCGGCGACGACCACCACGTCGGCCGCTCCGCCGGCTCCGCCCGCTCCCCCGGTGTCCAGGTCCGCGCCCCCCGCCGAGGCGTGCGGCGGGGCCGCGCCGGCCGCGGGCGGGCCGTCGCGGCCGGCGCCCCCCCCGCCCCCCCCCGCCCCCGGCCGCCCCCCCGGGGCCCCGGCCCCCGCCCCCCCCCGCGGCGGCCGGCGCGGCCCCGCCGGACGAGGACGTGCAGACGCGTCCGGCGCCGCCGCCTCCCGCCCCGTCCACTGTGGACGAGCCGGCCGATGCCCCGGCGCCGACCGAGGTCGACGACCGGCTCGAGGCGCTGACGGCGGACGCGATGGCGAACGCCCCGGACTTCGCGAAGTCCGTCGAGAGCAGGCTGGAGGGCGACCCGGGCAGGTTCGTGCAGTCCGAGGCGGGCCTGCACCTGCTGCACG
This sequence comes from Lentzea sp. NEAU-D7, assembly GCF_026242055.1. Classification (GTDB taxonomy): domain Bacteria; phylum Actinomycetota; class Actinomycetes; order Mycobacteriales; family Pseudonocardiaceae; genus Lentzea. Next base: position 565,801 of record NZ_JAPJDL010000001.1, read on the forward strand.
CCTCGGTCGTCCTCGACACCAGGACCGACCAGATCGCCGAGCTGATCGCGACGCACGGCGTGGACGAGGTCGCGGCGTCGTTCAACAAGGCGTTCGACCGGCCCTACATCGAGGGCGCGCAGCTCGCGCAGTTCGCCGACCTGGGCGACCCGGGCAACCGCGCCAAGTTCGACGACTGGGCGCACCAGCTGTGGAACACCGTCAGGGAGTCCGACGCCCTGAAGGCCGACGTGGACAAAGTCGCGGACCTGTTCAACCACGACAAGGGCTACAACCGCGGGTTCAACATGGTCCAGGAGGCCGCTCTCGCCGAGATCGTGCCGCCGCCGGCGCTCACCGAGGCCATCGGTGACACCCCGGTCTGGGGCACGGACCTCGACGACCAGGCGATGTGGGTCCAGACGGTCCTCGGCAACGCGCAGATCATCCCGCCGCGCCAGGTCGTCAGCCCGGAGGTGTTCACGCAGGCCGTCACGGACAACCGCGGGGTTCTCGGGGACGCGCTGGAGGTCGCGCTCACCGACGCGAAGATCGCCGAGCTGACGGCGGAGCTGCAGGAGCAGGGCATGGTCTCCGCGACCGGCTCCGACGCGCAGACCCGTTCGGCACCGCAACCGCCCAACGCGCCCTCTGCCGAGGCCGGTAACACCTCCGACGCCGGCACGGAGGCGCCCAGGAGCGTGCCGGACGTCGTGGTGGCGAGCCACCTCGCGGCGTTGACGACGGACGCGATGACGAACGCCTCGCCGCTCGCCAAGCAGGTGCAGGCGGCGCTGGCCTCCGACGCCGGCAGGTACGTGCAGTCCCAGGCGGGTCTCGACCTGCTGCGGGCCTCGGTCGTGCTCGACACCAGGACCGCCGACGTCGCCGCGATGATCCAGCGGCACGGCGTCGAGAAGGTCGCGCGGGCGTTCAACAAGGAGTTCGGCCGCCCGATCATCGAGACGGCGCAGCTGGCCCAGTTCGGTGACCTCAGCACGCCGGAGAGCCGGACCGCGTTCGACGGCTGGGCGCACCGGATGTGGGACACGATCGGCAACACGCCGTCCTACAGCGCGAACCCGGACAGGGTCGCGGCCGAGGTCTTCAACCACGACAAGGGCTACAACCGCGGCACGAACTTCGCCCAGGAGACCGCGTTCGCGGACCTGGTCGGCGCGCCGCCGCTGACGGACTCCATCGCGACCACGCCGGTCTACGGCACCGACCCCTACAGCCAGGCGTTGTGGGTGCAGAAGGTGCTGGGCGACGCGAAGGTCATCCCGTCCGACGCGATCGTGAGCCCGGAGGCGTTCACCCAGGCCGTCACGGACAACCGCGCGGAACTCGGTGCGGCACTGGGCGTCGAGGTGACGACGGAGCTCATCACCGAGCTCAAGCAGCACCTGCAGGGCGACGGCATGGTCGACGACGACCCGGCACCGTCCGCCGAGCCCGCGCCGCCGTCGGCCCCGGCACCCCGCAGCGCGGCGGAGACCGCACTCGTGGCGCTGACCGACGACGCCATGCAGAACGCCACCCCGCTGATGAAGCAGGTGGAGGCGGAGCTCACGCAGAACACGAACAAGTACCTGGACCACAAGGCGGGCATGGACCTGCTGCGTGCCTCGGTGGTCCTGCACTCCCGTTCCGGCGAGGTCGCGGCGCTGATCGACGAGCACGGGCTGGAGGCCGTCACGAAGGCGTTCAACGCGGAGTTCAAGCGGCCGATCATCGAGAGCGAGCAGATCGAGGCGTTCGCCGGCGACCACGGCCACGGGAAGTTCGACGACTGGTCGCATCAGCTGTGGAACACGCTCGAGAACAGCCCGGCGTTCGCGGCGGACCCCGCCAGGATCGCCTCCGAGATCTTCAACCACGAGAAGGGCTACAACCGGGCGTTCAACTTCGCCCAGGAGATCGCGCTCATCGACGTGATGGGCGCGCCGCCGCTGTCCGACTCGATCGGTGACATCCCGGTCTACGGCCAAGACTCCTACAGCCAGGCGCTCTGGGTGCACCAGGTGCTGGCCAAGTCGATGCTCGTGCCGGAAGGCCTTGTCAGCCCGGAGCAGTTCACCCGGGCCGTCACGGACAACCGCGCGGAACTCGGTGCGGCACTGGGCGTCGAGGTGACGCCGGAGCTCATCACCGAGCTGAAGGAACACCTGCAGGGCGACGGCATGGTCGACGACGACTCGGCGCCGTCCGCTCCCCCGGTGGACGCGCCCGTGTCCCACACGCCGCCGGCCGACCCGAGCCCGCTGCACAGCACGGACACCAGCGCGGCGTGGTTCGACCCGCGGAACCCGGTGTCCTCGCAGGCGATCGCGGACGTCCGCGCCACGACCCCGGCCACCAGCTGGGTCCGCGGCGAGGACGGCGGTGTCCTCGACTCCACCAAGGTCGGCCCGCACGGCATCTCCATGAAGGCCTGGCGCGGTCCCATCGCCTACGACAACCGCGTGCTGGACGTCGACGGCGTGCCGGTCCGCGACTTCACCGTCCGGCTGCACCTGGACAACGGCACCGCCGACGTCCAGGACCGCACCCGCGCGGGCGTCGAGGAGCTGTTCAACCAGGGCTACCGGCTGCCCAGCGGCGAACAGTTCCACGTCACGGTCGAGTTCACCGGCAACCCCGCCGACGCGCACGCCACGATCAACGTCACCGACGACCCCGGCGGGCGGGCCAACCAGCTCACCTGGCCGGCGGACACCGACTCGCGGCGACTGGCGCACGAGGTCGGGCACTTCCTCGGGTTGCGCGACGAGTACCTGGAGACCGGCGACGTGAAGCCGATCTTCCAGCACCAGGACGGCAGGGGACGCGTCGTCAACGACAACTCCCCCATGACCCAGGGCATCGACGCGGCGGACGCCGCGCTGAAGCCGCGCCACCTCCAGCTGGTCTCCGACCGGATGGCCGCGCTGCAGACGCACAACCCGCCGCAGCCCGCCGCCGTCGAGGACTCCGAGCTGCCCCCGCCGAACATGCCGAAGCGGGGCAACGAACACCTGGAGTCCGACCCGGCGGGCGACGCCGCCAAGCGCACCCGCGAGGAGCTCGCCGAACTGTCCATCGAGGACAACGAGGTCGAGATCGAGATGACCGAGCCGGAGGTCACCCCGTTCAACGAGAACGGCGTGCACAACGCGGCGTACGAGAACCTCGCCCAGGGACACCCGCTCACGCGGATCACCGCGGAGAACTACCTGCAGCGGACGCAGGAGGGCATCGCCGCGAACGAGAAGCCGTCGTTCGTGGTCAGCATGATCGTGCGGGCGAGCGAGCTCGGCCAGCTCGACGACGTGATCAACGGTGTCATGGCCGGCGCGCAGGACGTGGACGGCCGCGTGGCGTTCGTGCTCGGCGTGAACGGCGCGACGCAGGCGGAGATCGACGCCGGGATCGCCGCCGCGACCCCGTCGGTCCACGGCCGCGCGGAACCTGTCGCGCTGGTGAGCGTTCCGCACGGACCCAGGGGCTTCAAGTTCGGCGAGACCCGCAACGCGACGCTGGACAGCGACGCGCACCTGTTCGCGGTGACCGCGCTGGCGGCCACCGGAACGCACCCGTACGTCGCGGTCATGGACTTCGACGCGGGCGACCGCACGACCCGCGAGGGCAGGCACGTCTTCGACCACGTCACGCAGCTCGTCGACGGCACGGTCGGCGACGACGCCGGCGACCCGTCCCGGCCGCTGATGATCGGCGGCGGGTACCGGGTCGCCGTGACGCCGGAGCAGCTGCACGCCGACGTCCTCGCGCGCATCGACGGCGACGCGAAGACCACGGACGCGCAGAAGGAGGTCCTGCGGGCGAAGCTCGCCGAGCCGGACTTCCACCAGCGGTTCGTCCAGGTGATCGACGCGGACATGCACGCGCGCCGGACCCAGCAGGGCATCCACCCGCTGCTGCCCTACACGCCGGAGCCGAACCTCTTCGTCGACGGCCTCGTGCCGCTGGCGGAGCCGGCGGTGCGGTTCGGCGAGGGCCAGGCGGAGTTCGGGCAGCTCGGCCAGTCGCTCAACCGGTTCTACGCCGCGGAGCTCGCCAAGCTGCACACCCCGGCCGACGCCGCGGACATGGACGCCGCCACCGAACGCGCCAGGGTGGACGTCCAGAACAACCGGCACCCGGTGCGCGGCCAGGCGTTCACGACCGACTTCGTGGCGGGCGACACCGGCACCGACCTGTCCAGGATCGCCTACGGGCTGCTCAAGGACGGCAAGCTGCCGCAGTCGCACACCGCGCTGCCGAACGTGTCGGAGCGGTTCCTCGACGGCAAGTCCTCCAAGGCTGGCACGAAGTTCGCCGACGAGCGCGAGCGCCTCGCCACCGGTCAGCACGCGGTCGTGGAGCCGTTCCTGCCGCCGGCGAACGGGCAGACCACGAACACGTGGAACCCGCCGCGCAAGATGGAGACGCAGCTGGGCGCGCCGCAGAAGAACCGGATGAACCCGGCGGTGTCCGCGCCGATGCCCGCGCCGTTCGAGCAGCTGCAGGCGGGCATCCAGAAGGACCAGAAGGTCGTCGCGGCCCACGGGCTGGTGGCGTCCGACCACGTGAGCACCGCACGGCGGCAGCTGCGGTTCCTCAACGAGGACCTGCTGGTCCGCCAGCCCACGCCACAGGTCACCGCCAACGGCCTGTACGCGGTCGTCGGCCAGGCCCGCGGGGTCGATCCGATCACGCTGCGCCAGCAGGTCGTCGGCCTGGCCGCCACCCACCAGGCCGTGACCAAGGCCGTGGCGGACTACTCCGTCGGCAGGCCGATGCACCAGGGCCACCTGTACGGGGCGCTGGTGGAGAACCAGAACTGGCACATGCACGCCGACGCGGCCGAGAACAACGGCTGGACCAACGCCCGTGACCTGCTCGGACACCTGATCGCGACGCAGCAGAGCGTCAACGTCCGGATCCACCAGGAAGGCCACGAGCCGGTGCTGCTGCGCCCGATGGGCCCGCCGTTCCCCGACACGGTCGAGGTCGAGCTGGTGATGGACGGGCGGCAGGTCACCTACCGGCAGTACCAGCCGTCAGGAGGGCTGCAGCCCGACGTGCAGATGCATTAGCGTGACCAGCGTGGACGAGTTCGCGCAGGCGCTCCGGACGGCGATCACGAATCGCGGTCTCGGTCTCGAGCGCCTGCGCGAACACCTCTCCCAGAACGGCGTGTCCGTCTCGATGGCGACGCTGAGCTACTGGCAGACGGGCCGCAGCCGTCCCGAGCGGCAGAAGTCGCTGCAGGCCGTCGTCCACTTGGAACACATCCTGCAACTGCCGCCCGGCCACCTCTCGGAACTCCTGGGCCCGCCGCGCCCGCGGGGCCGCTGGCTGCGCAACGCCCCGGCACCGATGTCCGCGTTCTGGTCCCCTCAGACGCCCGTCGAGCGGGCTTTGAACGGCCTCGACACGCAGTGGGACGACCAGCTCCTGCGCGTGAGCCAGCAGGACTTCGTGACGATCGGGGCGGACCGCACCGAGCGGGTCTTCCGGTCGCGGCAGGTGCTGTCGGCGTCGATGACGGGGCCCGACCGGTGGGTCGTGATCATGCACGTCGACGACCACGACCGGCCGTTGCCGCGGGTCAGCGCCCTGAAGAACTGCACGGTCGGCCAGGTGGTCCGCGAGCCCGCCGAAGGGCTGCTGGTCGCGGAGCTGCTGTTCGAACGGCCGCTGCGCAAGGGCGAGAGCGTCGTGATCGAGCACGAGCTGGTGAACCAGGACCCGTGTCCACCCGCGACGAACTACGAGCGCAAGTTCCGGCTGCCGACGCGCGAGTACGTGCTGGAGGTGACGTTCGAGGGCACCCCTCCGAGCTCCGTCACGCAGCTCGCGGACGGGTCCGCTGTCACGCCCGGCCGCACGCTGCTGGACGTGGCCCTGGACGTGCGGCCCGGTGTCCGCGGCTTCAGCTGGACCTGGTGAACCCCCTGGAGGACGGGACCAGCGCGGCGGCCGCGGGGGCGGCGAAGCAGACCACCGCGCAGACGCCCAGCACGGCGCTCACGCCGAACTGGTCGATCGCCGGGGCGATGAAGGCCAGGCCGACCGGCGCCAGGCCGTAGGAGAGCAGGAAGTCCAGCGAGGACACACGGGCCAGTTTGCCCGGTTCCACCTCGCGCTGGATCGCGGTGAACCAGGGGACGTTGAACAGCTCGATCCCGACACCCGCGACCGCGTACACCGCGACCAGCACGAACGCGTGCACCGGCAGGAGCAGGCCCAGCGGGATGAGGCCGTAGCAGGCCAGCCCGGCGAGCGCGGCCCAGCCCTGCGCCCGCGGCCGCCAGCGGGCCATCAGCGTCGCGCCCGCGAGAGCGCCGATGGTGTACGCGGTGGTCGCGGCCGCCAGCACCGCCTCCGTGTCGTAGCGGTCCCGGCTCACCACCGGCAGCAGGACGGCCGTGGCGGAGTAGCCGAAGGCGATCATCGCGGTCAGCGCGCCCAGCCCGGACAGCAGCCACGGGTGGCGGCGTGCCTCGCTCAGGCCTTCCAGGAACTCGGCCGTGAAGCCCGCGCGCGCCTCGGTCCGGACCGGTGCGGCCTTCCCGGCGGGTGGCACGAGCGTGGCGACGAGCCACAGCACGGCGGTGACCGCCAGCAGTGCCTTGGCGTCGGTCAGCAGCGCCGCGAGGGCGGTCAGGCTCGGCGCGACGAGCGTCGTCACCCTGATCGCGAGCGTGGTCGCCGCGTTGGCCTGCTGCCGCTGGGCCTCCGGCACCACCTCGGCCACCAGCGCCTGGAACGCGGGCCGGCAGGCGCCCTGCCCCGCGCCGACGATCGTCGCGGCCGCCGCCATGAGCAGCAGGGACCTGCCCATGCCCAGTGCGATGGCGGGCGTCATCACCGCGGCCGTGAGGCACGACCAGAAGACGACGTTGCGTCGTGAGTGCCGATCGGCGAACACACCGGCGATCGGCACCGCGGCGAGGAAGCCCACCGTTCTGGTGGCCAGCACGACACCCAGTTCGACGGCCGTGATGGACCGTTCGAGCACGGCCAGGCCCAGCACGAACGGCAGTGCCCACATCGCGAGCCCCGACGCGGTGGTGCCGGTCCACAGCCGCAGGAACGCCGTGTTCCGCAGGACAGACGGTGCCGTCGCTTTCTCTGTCACGACGCCCAAGGTCTCACCCCGGACGGGCGCCTGACCACACCGAGATCACTATTCCCGGTGACCGCGCACAGCGATGGGCGGGTGTTCCCCCGCGCCTCGAAGGGAACACCCGCCCGCCGTGCCGTCCGATGTGGACAGATCAGCCGATCTTCTCGATCCGCGCGTTGCGGATGAGGAACTTGCCCGGCTCGCGGACCTGTTCGAAGGCCGCGTTGTTCAGCAGCGCGCAGCTGCCGGACACCGACGCCACCTTGACGGTCGTGGACTTGTTGTTGTCCAGGTTCGTCACCTTGAGGGTGGTGCCGATCGGGAACGTGCCGCTGGACGCGGCGGGCGCGCCGCCCTCACCGGACAGCGTGACGGTCGAGCCGTTGCAGACCTGCTGGCCGGTGGCGCCGTTGTCGCCCTGGTTCGCGTCGGGCTGGGCGGAGGGCTGCGCGGTGGGCTGGTTGCCGGCGTTGTTGTTGCCCTGGCCCGCGTTGCCCTGGCCCGCGTCGGCCGCGCCACCGTCACCCTTGCAGCCCGCCGCCTTGCGTCGCTGCTGGATGAGGTCGACCACGGCCTGCCGGTTCGCGATGCGCGCCTCGGACTGCGAGTCCGGGCTGGCCTTCTGGCCCGCGATGAAGCTCAGGTTGTTCTGCAGCGCCTTGTCCAGCCCGCCGCAGTCCTCACCGGACGTGGCGGCCTGCCCGGCCTCGGGCTTGGCCTGGACGTCGTTGCCGCAGCCGGCCGCCGCACGCCGCTGGTTGATGAGGTTCACGACCTGCTGGCGGTTCTGGATGCGAGCGTCGGACTGCGCGTCCGGGTTCGCCTGCTGACCGGCGATGAAGTTCAGGTTGTTCTGCAGGGCGGTGTCCAGCCCGCCGCAGTCCTCAGCCGCGTTCGAGTTGGTGCCGCTGAAGGCGAAGATGCCACCGGCGACAGCCGCGATCGCCAGCACGGCGCCCGCGCCGATCATGGCGGGCTTGCGGTGTCGAGCGCCCATTCTGTGTCTCCTCGGGGGGTCGAACGGTGTTGTACCGATGACTACGGGGAGGTCACGGACGGGGTTCAAAACGGGCTGGACCTTGTTGTTTTTAAATGCTTTTAAGGTTTTCGCGGCAGTGGTGATCTTGCTGGTCAGCGTGCGTTTTCCGGGGTGCGGGGCACTTTGGTGCGGTGTAGCGGGAATCGGCCGGGTGGTGGGTGGCCGCGTGGAATCGCGAGCAATACCGGTAAGGCCGGTGGTCCTGTTGGGCGGACTCGCTTTGCTCGTTTTCCGCCTGGTCGTCAGACAGACTCGACAGCGCGCTTCAACCGCTCCAGCGTCGCCTCGATGTTGCGCTGGTTCGTCACAGCGCGGTCCTTGACCCCGGTCGCCAGCATCGTGAACGGCACGTACCAGCCGGGCCTGCGGTCCCACGTCGACTCGGTGACGCGGCAGCCGTCACCGGTCTCCTCGATGTCGTACTGCCAGCGCGCCACGGGCATCCCGAGCGACTTCACCTCGAACGCGAACCGGGTCGCGGAGCAGTCGGTCACCGTGGAGGTCGTCGGCCACTTCCGCCAGCCGCGCTTGTTGATGCCGCGAAACCGCGCACCGACCTGCGGACCCGCGGCGTTCAGCCACTTGCCGCCCGAGTACTCCTCGGCGCATCCGCTCAGCCCGCGGAGGTCGCTGACCAGGTCGAGAACTCGCTGCGGCGAGGCAGCGACGTCGATGTGCGCGGAGGCGTCCGGCGTCATGCCGCCGAACTTACTACGAGTAGGTTCGCTGCACCAGCCACTCGCGAACGGTGCGCGCGGCCGGCACGATCTCCCTCGTCGCGGCGATGTCCGCGGTGACGGGATTCGTGCGCAGCCATCGCCACATCCTCGTCAGGTCCTCGCCGACGAACCGGTGGAACAGCCAGACCGGCATCGGGAAGCCCCGCGGCGGACGACCGCGGGTCTCCCGCCAGAGCGCACGGCACTCGTCGACGCTCCGCACGTCCGCGCAGAGCGGGAGGTCCGCACCCACGAACCGGTCCGGCTCCGCGAACACCCTGGCCGCCACGGCGCCGACGTCGCCGGCCGAGAACCACAGCAGCGGCCGGTCCGCGCCGATCAGCTTCGGCATCAGGTGCCACATGGACACCGGCGGGTAGAAGTCCTTGTCCGTCATCAGTTCCATGAACGCCATCGGGCGCAGGACGGTCAGCGGCAGTCCGAGCGACTCCAGGTGGGCGCGCACCACCAGCTTGTTCTCCCATTGCCGCACACCGGTTCCCGGCACTCCCGGGCCCGCCGACGCGTACACCACGTGCCGCACGCCCTCCGAAGCCGCGGCGTCACCGACCGCACGGCCCTGCCGGACCTCCTCGTCGAGGCCGCTGGTCATCGGGTTCTGGACGCTGAACACCCCGTGCGCGCCCGCGAAGGCGGGACGCAGCGAGCCGGGCGACGCCATGTCGGCGCGCACCACCTCGGCCCCCGCCGAGGCGAGCCTGCCGGACGCGGGCGACGAGGGGTCGCGGGTCAGCGCCCGCACCCGCCAGCCGTCGGCCAGCAGGTGCCGCGCGACCGAGCCGCCCTGGCGCCCGGTCGCACCGGTGACCACGACCAGTCCGGCGTCGTTCATCGCCGACCTCCTGTCAGTCCGGCGCGGGGACACCCGGAGCCGCTACCCGCGCTCCGGATGCCCCCGCTCGTTCTCAGTCCGTGCAGGACACCGGCGAGTCGAAGTGGCCCGGTGTCGTGGGATAGGCGGGGCCGATCCCGTGCTGGTTGTTGTCGGACGGGTAGACCAGCGCCAGCTCGCGGAACGCCGAGGTGCCGCTGGTGGTCACGTCGCCGGCCGTCTGCCCGGCGCCCGAGCCCCACGCCAGCTTCTGCAGGAACACCTCCATGCCGGGGCTGCGCTGACGGATGTCGTTGTAACCGCCGTAGGAGGCCGGGCAGTGCGTGTACAGGTTGTACGCGCCGGCCCAGTCGATCAGGCGGTCACCGGGGTTCGGGCCGTTCTGCGCGCGGTCGGCCTGGAGCACGTCGCGGTCCCAGCCGCCGTAGATCCAGTCCGTGCCGTCGTGGTGCTGGTTGTCGGCCAGCGTCGCGGGAACGGCGGGGTTGTCGTTGGTCTTCTCGGTCATCTCGAACCACAGGCACGGGTCGACCGCGCCGTCGCCGAGCGTCTGCGGCCACAGGCCCTGCGCGCAGTTGCCGGGGTAGGAGCCGCGCGGGTTGAAGTCGAGCACGTCGGACCCGAGCGCACCCTGTTGCGAGGCGGGCGAAGTACCACCGACGCCGCCGAAGGTGTGGTCCAGGAACCTGTCGTTCGTGCCGCGGGAGGACGCGTCGAACACGCCGTTCGTGAGGCAGTCCGGCGTCTGGGCGTTGACCACCTGGTCGCAGCCCTTGCCGCCCCACAGCACGTCCGCGCCGTCGCCGCCGAACGTCCGGTCGCCGCCGCTGTCGGCGTTGACCAGGTCGTCGCCGAACCCGGCGTGGATGTTGTCGTTGCCCTGGCCGCCGCGCATGCGGTCGTTGCCGCCCTCGGCGATGCCGTCGTGCGGCATGGCCGGTGCGGCCGGGCCGCCGACGAACTGGTCGCCGTTGACGTCGTGCAGCAGGTCGGCCCTCCGGTCGTAGGAGCCGGCGCGGAAGCCCGTGTAGGACTCCTGCGGCACCGAGTTCAGGCTCACCGTGAAGCCACGCGCGGCCACGTCGTTGGCGTTCATGTGCTCGTTGACCACACCACCGCGGTCACCGAGCATCGCGTCCTCGCCGTCGCCGCCGAACATCACGTCGTCGCCGAGCTCGCCGTACATGTCGTCATCGCCGTTCTGGCCGTGCATGGTGTCGTTGCCGTCCTGACCCCACATGCCGTCGTTGCCGTCGTTGCCGAACATCGTGTCGTTGCCGAAGGCTCCACCGGTTTCACACGTGGCCTGTGCGGTCGTGCAGAACCTGGTCGACGGACCGATGTCGGCCACCCGCGAGACCGTCGCGTTCGAAGGCACCGCACCGGACTTGTAGCGCTCGGTGTAGACCTGCTCGGTCATCGACCCCGGCTGGCCCTGCGGCGTGCGCTTCAGGGAGCCGTTGTCCCCGAGCTGGACGTCGTCCTCGCCGTTGCCCTCGAACGCGTCGCCACCGTCGCGGAAGCCCTGGATCGTGCTGCCGCCGATCATGTCGTCCTGCCCGTCGGGGGCGGTGCCCACCAGCTGGTCGGGCCCGCTGGAGCTGCCCGGCCAGTCCGCGTCGTCCAACGGGACCACGGTGGTCTCCGACGACGGGGAGCCGAGCCCGCGGTCGCCGCGCAGCACATCGCCGCCGCCGTTGCCCTCCAGGTAGTCGGCGTCGCCGTCGCCGGTGAGGAAGTCCCCGCCGTCCTGGCCCCACTGGACGTCCACGCCCGAGCCGCCGGACATCCGGTCGTCCCCGAACCGGTCGGCCGGACCGGCCTGCAGGTCGTAGCGCTGCACGATCCGTTGCGCCATCGGGTTTCCACCGGAGGGAGCGAGCCGGATCGTCGCCCGCGTCGGGGTCTCCCCCTGCGCAGGCCGCAGCACGACGCCGTTGTCGCCGATGGCGACGTCGTTGCCCGGTCCGCCGAACACCGCGTCCGACGCGTCGAGCTGACCGGCAGTCGTGTCACCGGCACCGGACAGCGAGGTGCTGTTGCCGCCCACGAGGTCGTCGTCGCCCTCGTCGCCCTCGATCCAGTCGACGCCCTGCGAGCCTTCGACGTAGTCGTCGGAACCGTTGCCCTTCAGCCGGTCGGGACCGGCCTGTCCGAAGATCACGTCGTTGGCGTCGTCACCGTCCACCTGGTCCGGGCCGGACGAGCCGGCGCGCGGGGTGAGGCCGAGGTCGTACAGGGAGATCGCCCGTGCGGTCATGCCACGCTCCTGCACGACCCGGTGCGGTGTCCCACCGCGCACGAGCACGCCGTTGTCGCCGAGCACGACGTCCTGGGCGTTGTTGCCGTGGATGACGTCTCCCGCGTCCGGCTGGCCCACACCGGGCGAGTCCTCGGTCGAGCTGCCGCCCACGAGGTCGTCCTGGCCGTCGTTGCCGTCGATCTCGTCGCGGGCCGGGCCGCCCTCGGCGTAGTCGTCCGAGCCGTCACCGGTGATGGCGTCCTCGTCACCCTGCCCGTAGATCACGTCCGGGTCGTCACCACCGCTGATCTTGTCCTTGCCGGACGTGCCCGCGGCGGGCGTGTAGCCGAGGTCGAGCAGTGCGACCTTGTGCGCCTTGGCGAATCCTCGTCCGAGCGTGACCGGCGTGGCCTGCGCTCCGTCCACGAGGGACAGAACCGCGTTGTCACCCGCGATCAGGTCGGGACCGGAGTCGCCGAACAGGCTGTCCCCGGTGTCCGGGCGACCGGCGTTCGCCGCCACCTCGGAGCTGCCGCCGATGATCCGGTCCTCGCCGGCGTCACCGTGCACGACGTCGTCGGCGTTGTTGCCCTCCAGGTAGTCGTCCTTCGGGCCACCGAACACCTCGTCGTGCGCGAGACCTCCGAACGCCCGGTCGTCGCCGTCACCACCGAAGACGAAGTCCGCACCACCCGCACCGGCGTTCGCGCCGTCGAGGTCGAACGGCCCGTCCACGCCGTTGTCACCGATCACGACGTCGTTGCCCGCGTCGCCGTAGAGGAAGTCGCCGACGTCCGGCTCTCCCGCTTTGCGCGTACCGCCGATGACGCGGTCGTTGTCCGCGCCACCGAACGCGCGGTCGACGCCGTTGTTGCCCTCGATGACGTCGTCCTGGGCGCCGCCGTACAGGGTGTCGTCGTCGTTGTTGCCGTAGATGTCGTCCACACCGGCGTCGCCGTAGGCCAGGTCCTTGCCACCACCGCCGTAGATCGTGTCGTCGTCGTTGCCTCCGGCCAGCACGTCGTCACCGAGCTGACCGCACAGCCGGTCCTTGGCGGACCTGGCGTCCACGTTGTCCGCCTCGCCACCGGCGGCGACGATCTCGACCCCGGTGCCACCGGTGATCAGGTCGCGCCCGTCGTCGGCGTCATCCGGCTCGGCGGGCGGCGCCGACACGGGGTTGTCGCTCGGCGGCGTGCACGGGTTGGCGAACTTGTCGCCGAAGACCTCCGCGCCACCGTCACCACCGATGACGTGGTCGTTGCCGTAGCCACCGACGAGCAGCTTCGACGACGGCGTGACACCGGCGGGCAACACGCGGTGCTTGACGTTGCGCACCGGACCGAACACACCGCTGCCGGTCACGTCGCCCACATCGGACGGTTCCGCGATGACGTAGTCGTCGTGCGGGCCGCCGTACACCTTGTCCTTGCCGTAGCCGCCGGTCAGCACGTCGTTGTTGCCGCCACCGCGGATGTCGTCGACCTGCTCCTTCAACGAGTGACCGGTCACGAAGTCCACGCCCTGGCTGCCGTACACGGTGTCCGAACCCGTGCCGGTGTCCACGACGTTGATCGCGTCCTTGTTGTTGTCGCCGTTGAAGCCCTTGTCCGCGGGGCCGTGCTCGTCGACGCCGGTCTGCACCTCGGTACCGGTGTAGACCGTGTCGCCGCCGGAGCCACCGGAGATCCGGTCGCTGCCGGTGCCGCCGATGATCACGTTGGCCTGCGCGACGAGGTGCGCGGGCGGGTCGGCCTTGCCTTCCGCGAGCGGGCTGTCGGACGCGATGCCGATGTTGTCGTCGTCGGGACCGCCGTCGATCCGGTTCTTGCCCAGGCCGGCCGCGATCCGGTCCTTGCCCGCGCCACCGCCGACGGTGTCGTCCGCGCCGCCGACGGTGATCACGTCGTCGCCGTCGCCACCGGTCACCGTCGCGGTTCCCTTGCCGCCGAACGCGGCCGCGAGGTCACCGGTCGTGATCTGGTCCTTGCCGGGACCGCCGTGCACGACCGACCTGCCGATGCCCGTCTTGACCGAGTCGTCGCCGTCACCGCCGGTGACCTCGACGTCCTTGTCGAACGGCTGGGCTTCGGCCTTGGCGTCGTTCACGGCGCCGCTCTTGTCGCCGTCACCCTGGAAGACGATGATCCGCTTCCCCTCGTCGCCGGTGGCGTTGCCGACCACCTTCGTGAGGTTCGGGTCGCGGAACTCCTCGCGGAAGCCCAGCGCGCTCACGGCGAAGCCGTCGAACCCGCCACCGTCCTTGACGAGCTGGGTGATCGTCCACTTCTCCTCGTTGTCGTTCGCGGTCCACGCGGGGTGGTCGCGCTTGCCGATGTCGTTGTCACCCATGTGCAGCACCAGCGTCGTGCCGGCCTTGTGCGCGAGAACGGGTGGCGGTGGCGAGCAGTCGGGTTTCACGGAGAAGTCGAGCAACGTGATGTCGGCCAGCGTGAAGTCGAACGAGACGCTGAAGATCGAGAACCCGAGGGTGATGTACACCTTCAGGAACAGGCTCAGGCGTCCGTCCATGTTGAACAGGCACATCGGGTTGTTCAGCGCCACCTTGGAGAACTCGAAGAACCGGAACTTGCCGTCGTTGTTCGGGTCCGCCCAGGTGAGGTTGATCGTCAGCGCGACGCCGCCCTTGATGCCGACCTCGATCAGCACCACGCTCACCGCCGCGCCGGCGGCCAGCTCGCCGCGGAACGTCACGACGGGCAGCGGCTTGCCGGACTCGTCCTGCGTGACCAGGTAGATCGAGTCCAGAACGGACGCCGGCTTGCCCGACTCGACAGCCTTGCGGATGCCGAACGTGTCGAAGCCCGCCCGGAACCGCGCCTCGACCGAGGCGCTGCCGGAGATCGTCACCAGCACCGGCGGCGGCGCGTACACCGGGCCGAAGGACTGGCTGTAGGAGAAGCCGAGGCGCAGTGGTCCCGAGTCGAACCGGACCAGGTCCACGTCCTGGCCCATGATCAGGCCGAAGAGCTTCGCGGGCTCCTTCAGGATCGGGAACGTGAAGCCCGCCTTGTTGCCCTCCTCGCCCTCGGACACGACCTTCGCCCCACCGGCCGACGCGTCGATCTTCGACGCCAGGTCGCCCGGCGCGAGGTCGATCTTGTTCGTGTCGATCAGGGAAGCGGCGTTGTCCGGCGAGTTGGTCGTGGTCTTCGCCTTGTCGCCGAGCACGGCGAAGCTGCCGATGTCGATCGCCCCGCCGTTCTGGCTGATCTTGCCGATGAGCTGGATCGCGCGCAGGACCTTGTCCACGAACTCCAGTTCCGGCCCGCCGGCGATCGTCGAGAACTCCTTGGCGATGGTGACCAGGTTGACGTCACCGCCGCCCACTGCCCGCGAGAGGTCCGACAACACCGGGATCGGGGCGTAGAGCTGGTCGATGATCGGCTGGACCGGCTTGGTGAACAGCGCGATCTTCTCGACGATCGGTTTCAGCACCTGCCCGAGGAACTTCCCGGCGTTGAGCTGGACGTTGTTGAACGCGATCTCCGGTGTGCCGTCACCGGGCTTGCCGCCGAACGCGTTCCACTCCCACTTGAGGTGGAACCAGCCGTTGACGCCGGGCAGCGGACCGGCGCTCACGTCGAAGTCCCAGTCGATGCCTGCCTTGGCCTTCAGCGACACGTCGGTGACCTGGCCGACGTCGGCCAGGTCGGCCAGCGTGATCCGGTCGTCGTTGGCGGGCCCGCAGTTCTCGTAGCAGGCCGCCTGCCCCTTCTTGTGCAGGTCGACGACGAACATGCCGTTGAACAGGTCGGTCGCGCCGCCCGCGTGCTGCGTCAGGTTCACGTCGAGGAACGCCAGGCGCGCCTTCATCGCGTCGGGCAGCGTGAAGCTCAGCTTGACGCCGAGCTCGGGGTTCGGCCCGTCCTTGGTCGCCACGTAGAAGCCGCTGCTCTTGTCGACGCCAGCCTTGACGTGCAGGTGGTAGGCGAGCGCCGCCTTCATCTCCGGCGCGCCCGGCGCCGCCTTCAGCGACAGGCCGGGGATGCCGATGTCCAGCGGGCTCTCCAGCGCAAGAGTCTCCTTGTCGCAGTCGTTGCCGAAGACGTCGCCGTCGCAGACGTCGAACGTGAACGCCGCGCCGGTGATGTCCGCGAGCGACGCCGCGGCCGGGCAGTCCGTCAGCTTCGGGTTCGTCGTCGCCGGCACGTACGCGGGGCCGTTGGGCGTGTTCTTGTCGTCGAACAGGACCGCGTCCGCGCCCAGGTCGCCCTTGATCACGACCCAGTCGTTCGCGTTCGGGTCGGTCTTGCGGATGATCTTGTACCCGGTGGCGTACTGCGACTTCTTCCAGGTGATCCGGTTGAAGTTGTCGCCGGTCAGCGGATCGGCGCCGTTGGTCACCTCGGCGAGGGCCGGTGGCGCGTCCTTGCCCTGGGCGCTCGCGACGACGCCGTAGACGTACTTCTTCGCCCCGGCCGTGCCCTGCGCGGTGGCCTTCGCCTCGGTCGCGGGCTGCAACGTGGCGTCACAGGTGAAGCCGACGGAGACCGCACTGCCGACCGCGGGCTTGAGGTGGTCGTTGACCCACGTGGTGAGCTCGCCGGTGTTGTTCACCCGGCCGCCGCCCGGCAGCTTGGTCATCGCCTCCTGGATCTTGGCGCGCAGCTGGCCGAACTTGTCGGCTCCCTGCTGGACGTCGTCGCCGACCAGCGGCAGCTTGCCGTCGAACGCGGCCGTGCGCAGGGCGCGTTCGATCATCGCCAGGTACTTCTCGATACCATCGCCGAACTGGGAGAAGTCCAGCAGCGCGTCGAGGATCTTCTGCCCGAGGTCGGTGGGCATCTCGAACCGCTTGACGCCGCCGGGCAGGTCGGGGCTGAACGAGAAGGCCTGGTCCAGATCCGCGACCTGACGCGGCAACCGGACGATGAACGAGTCACCGGGGCTCGACAGCTTCGTCCAGTTGACGTTGTCGGAGCTCACGAACACCGGCATGACCGCGCACAGCGCGAGGTCGGTGCCTTGTGCCGGGTCGCCCTGGCAGGTCACGGGCTGGTTGTCGCCGTTGAGGGTCAGCTGCACGCCCTTGACGAAGTCGCTCAACGACACCGGGTTCTGCCCGCTGAAGCCGAGGTGCGCGTTGTAGTGCGCGTTCGCGACGGCCTTTTCCGGGCCCTTCGGGTTGCCGAGGGCGATGGACAACGGCCCGACCGAGGACTTCACCACACCGGTGATGCCGCCGTGCGCGGTGATGTCCACAGTGGAGTCGGGCAGGACCTTGAGCCCGCCCGCGTTCGCCGGTCCGTCGCCGGGTTCCAGCGGCAGCACGAAGCCGATCTTGGTGGAACCGGTCAGCGCGAGGCTGGCGGTGGCCTCTCCCTCGGCGCCGACCAGTGATCGCGCGGTGCCCTTGTCGTCGGTGAACGAGAACCGGACCGGCTGCGAGGTCGCGACCTTCCGCTTCACGTCGACCTTGAGCACGATCGACGGTTTCGAGTCGACGACCTGGTAGGCGAACGAGATGCCGCTGCCGGTGGGCAGCGCGGCGTTCAGCTGCGTGACCAGGTCCTGCAGGTAGTCCGGCGGTGCCGCGGTGAGCCTGTCGACCGCGTCCTCCAGCGGGCTGCGGAACGCGTACGCCGTGCCGTTCGCGGGCACCTGGCTCCACGGTCCGGCGAGCAGCACGCGGTTGTTGGCCGGATCGGCCGCCGCGACGACGGCGACCTGGGTGCCGACCAGCACGGCCCGGCCCTTCAAGTCGGGACCGAACGCCTTGTCGCCGGTCCTCGTGTCGTCGCGGAGGAAGCCCACGTTCACGCCGTTGATCGTCGTGTTGCCGTACGCACCGGTCCCCGCGTCGGCGCTGCCGAGCAGCTCGGACAGCGACTTGCCGACGACCGGCAGCGGCGAGGTCATGGCGGTCTTGACCTCGCCGTCACCGTCGACCGCCCGCAGCGAGCCGTTGAGCACCTGCAGCGCCTTGATGATCTGGCCGAACATCGCGCGCGGGTTGTTCGGGTCGAAGTCGAACGCCTTGGCCTTGTCGAGCGCGTCGAGGCCGGTGAACTGGATGTTCGCCGGGTCGGTGATGTCGGGCATGGTGACGCCGACCTGCACCGGCCCGCCGAAGAAGTCCTGGATGCCCGGCACGTCGAGCTTCACCGTGGCCGTGGCCTTGGCGCCGACCGCGACGGTGAGCAGGTTCTCCGGTTCGAGCGCGGGCGTCTGCGGGTTGTCGACGACCTTGGCGAAGATCTGCGACAGCGGCAGGTCGCCGTCGGCGTCGCCGACCTTCTTCAGGCTGATCGACAGCATGTCGGTCGCGCCGTCCTTGGTGGACATGTGCAGCTCGCCCGACATGTGCACCTTGAGGTAGCCGACGCTGCCGTTGACGTCGACGTTCGTGTCGACCGGGGCGCTCGCGCGCAGCAGCTGACCGCCGGTGCGCAGCAGGAACCGGTCGGGCGTGCGCGGCAGGCTGGACACGAGGGTCGTGGTGCCGTCGGGGTTCTTGTCCGCGAACGGGCAGCCGGTGGCCGCGGCGTCCGGGTCGAGCGACTTGCACGCGTCACCCTTGATCGGGTCGCGCAGGTCGAGCACCAGCGTCGCCTTGGCCTCGTAGGACGGCTTCACGGTCGCGGTGGCGTTCAACGCGTTGGCGCCCTTGAGCCCCTTGCCCGCGAAGACGTCGCCGAACGTGACCTGGCCGGTCATCGGGTCCGGCGCGTTGACCTTGTACGGCGACTTGTCCGCCGGGATGCCGCCCTGCCAGCCCTCTTCGAGCGTGATCTCGTCGGCGGTGTTGCCCTTCACGACACCCTGCGAGGTGCCGGCGGACACGATGCGCCCCTTGAACGCGTCGGCGGTCCACGGCTTGGCCTTGCCGACGTGCTTGAGGGTCGTGGCGGTGTAGGTGACGCCGTCGCCCTGGCCCGACGTGAGACTCGCGACCACGTCCAGCGGCCGGCCGTCGTTCGGCGCGTCCTGCTTCATGGTCAGCGTGAACTCGAGCTTCTTCACGTCGTCGCGGTAGCTCACGCCGGACACGGCGATGGGTCCGGTGTCGAGCTTGGTGAAGAGCTCCTGCACCGAGCTGAACTTGGGCAGCCCCGCCTTGGCCGGGTCCTCCTCCGGCTTGAACACGTTGTCGTCCACGAACTTCGCGAGCGCGCCGCCCGCCTTGACCGCGTCGGCGACAGTGCCGCGCATGAACGGCAGGTTCACGTTGCCGACCGGGTCGGCCGTCGAGCCCCACTGGGCGCGCTGCACCGCGTCGATCGAGCTGACCAGGTGGCTCAGGCCTTCGAGCAGGTCGCGCGGGCCGAGCGTGGTGAAGCGGGTGAGCTGGGCCAGGTCCGGGCCGGTCACGGTGATCGACGGCGTGCCGCTCGCGATGTCCGGCCACTGCACGGCGATCGTGCCGGTGAGGCCGCCGACGTTCGCTCCGGCGAGCTGCTGGGAGGTGAACTCGAGGCTGGCGTCGACCTTGCCGGCCGGGTTGCCGAGCCCGATGTGGAACAGGCCCGCCGCGGCGCCGGGCTCGGTGATCTCCGTGAGCCTGCCGTCACCGTTGGGGTCGTCGGCGAAGGCGGTGATGTTCGTGTCGACCGCGACGTGGCTGGCGCCCTTGTCGAGGTCGACGCCGAGGATGCCGAAACCCGCGGACGGCACGGCGTCCGGGTCGAGCACGCCCTTGGCGCCCACGCTGAACTTCGGCGAGTCGCCGTCCTTGACGAGCCAGAACGAGCCGGTGGACTCCTGGTAGGCGAAGTGGAACCTGGCGTCGAGCGTGAACGTCACGTCCACGGCCCCGGACGTCGTGAAGCTGACCGACGGGTCGGCGACGCTGATCGGCTGCTTGTCCGCGACCGTCGTCACGTGCAGCGCGGCGTCGACCCGCTTGATGCCGTTGGTGTCGCTCGTCTGCACGGTGAGGGTGCCCGGCCTGCTGTCGCCGAGCTGGTAGGTGCCCGCGAGGTCGGGGAAGTTCTGCTTGTCCTTCAACGGGTCGTGCACCGTCTTGGCGACGAGATCGCCGAAGCCGAGCGCCGCGCCGGGACTCACGCCCAGCAGCGGCAGCGCCTCCCCCAGCCTGCCGACGTTCGCGAGCTGTTTCGAGAAGTCACCGAAGGCGCTGATCCCCGCCAGGATCTTCTGCACGTCCGGTGCCTGGGCCACCGCCGGTGGACTGACCACGACGAACCCGAACAGCGCCAGCGCGCCGCTGGTCACCGCCGCGATCGCCCGCCTGCCGCTCCGCGAAAACCGCATGGCCGACCCGCCTTCTCGACGGCGTGGCCCCCGACGCCTCGCTGCCAGGTCAGTAGCTCCGATGAGGAGTGACACAGGACACACCTGTGCCACGACCGGGTAGTCGCCCCGCCAGAAGACGGCGTTAGCCCTGGATCCAGCGGTCGCAGCCAATCACCCGTCCGGAGTACGAGACACCTACCGTGAGTGGGTCAGCTCCCGGACGGGCTCTCCTCGGAGGAAGGCGTGAATGCCCTCAACGGCCTCTTGAAAGTAGGTGCGGTAGTTCGACGCGGTGACGTAGCCGAGGTGCGGGGTCGCGAGCACGTTCGGCAGCGACCGCAGCTCGTCGGCGACCGGCAGCGGCTCGGTCTCGAAGACGTCGAGGCCCGCGCCCGCGATCTTGTTGCCGCGCAACGCCTCCAGGAGCGCGGCCTGGTCGACGATGGCGGCGCGCGAGGTGTTGACCAGGAACGCGCTCGGCTTCATGCACGCGAGCGCGGCGGCGTCGACCAGGCCGCGGCTGCGGTCACCGAGCACGAGGTGGACGGACGCGAAGTCGCTCTGGGCCAGCAGGTCGTGCAGTCCGGACGCGAGGCGCACGCCCTCCGCCTCGACCCGCTCGGAGGTCAGGTGGGGACTCCAGGCGACGACGTCCATGCCGAACGCCTTGCCGACACGGCCGACCGCCGTGCCGAGGTGGCCGAACCCGAGCAGTCCGAGGGTGCTCCCGGCCAGGTCGACGCCCACGGTGCTCTGCCACGGGCCCCCGGCGCGGAACGCCGCGTTCTCGACGACGAGGTGGCGGGCGAGCCCCAGGATCAACGCCCACGTCAGCTCTGCCGGCGGGGTCTTCGCGCTGCCGGTGCCGCAGACCGTGACTCCGTGCGCGCGAGCGGCGTCCAGATCGATCGCGGCGTTGCGCATGCCGCTCGTGACCAGCAGCCGCAACCGGGGCAGCCGCGCGAACAGCTCGGCGGTGAACGGGGTGCGCTCGCGCATGATCACGACGCACTCGGCCTCGGCCAGCTCGGGGGCCGGGTCGTCCAGGTGGTCGCGCAGCACCGTCACGTCGAGGCCGGACCAGTCCGCGTTCGCGAGCGCCACACCCTGGTAGTCGTCGAGCACCACACATCGCATCGTTCGATCATGCCAAAGTAGGAGCATGGGAGCCTTCCACCTGGCGCAGGCCAACAACTCGACCGGGCTGTGGGCTTTCGACCACTGGAGGATGCGCGGGTTCACGAGCAGGATCGAGGCGATCAACGACCTGGCGCAGCAGGCTCCCGGCAACGCGCGAGAGCCCGACCTCGGAGCGGATGGCGAAAGATCTCGTCCGGCTGGGGCGCGATCCGATGCGGGAGGCCTACAACCTCAGCGTGTGGGAGTCGGTCGAGGCGCTGTGGGCCTTCGCGTTCAGCGGCGTGCACCTCGAAGCGGTCAAGCGCACCCGGCAGTGGTTCGAGCCGGAGAGCGTGCTCGACGTGATGTGGTGGGTCCCCGCCGGGTACCGCCCCACGACCGAGGAGGGCCTCGCGAAGCTCGACCTGGTGAAGGAGCAGGGCCCGACGCCGGAGGGCTTCACGTTCCGGCGCCGGTTTCCGCCAGGGCACCCCGGACGATGATCTCCACCAGCGGCCGGGGTCGATCGCCTCGCCCCGCGCGCACTGCTGCAGGAACAGACCCTGCACACAGGCGCCGACCCCGGCCGAGGCGGCGAGGGCCGGGATCAGCATCGACGCCGTCGTGGCCCGCCCGCGCAACAACGCCTGCCGCACCTGGGGATTGGTCGCGGCCTCCACCCACAGCAACCGTGACGGCGTTCGGGCCCGTCATGGACTCGTGGAGCCTGCACAGCCCGTCGACCACCTTCGGCAGGTCGGCGCGGTCGGCCACACGGGCGCGGGTGAGACCTCGCAGTCCTTCGGCGCTCAGGAGCTCGACGCGCTGGCGCACGCCGGGCTCTCGCCACCGGCCTGGTTCCCGGCCTTCGCCGCCGCCGTGATCAGCAGTTGGGGCGCGTGCTCCGCCCGGCGAAGCGGTCGCCGAGCCAGGTCATCGCGTTCGAGCCCCACGCGCTGACCGCGGTGATGTGCCCGAGCAGCGGCAGCGGCGTCCACTGGACGTCGGCTCCGAGCGAGCACCACTGCGAGCGCAGCTTCTGCCCGACGCTGAACGGGATCAGCTCGTCCAGCGTGCCGTGGTAGAGGTACACGGGCGCGGCCGGCTTCACCGAGCCGAGCGTGTTCTCCTTCAACCTGTTCTGCCACAACGGGTCCAGCATGACGTCCGGCCGCGTGGTCAGCGCGTTGAGCCGCGTGAACGGTGCCACCAGGGCGATCTCGGCCACGCAGGACTCGCGGATCTGGTCGATGACCTGCTGACCGCGGGCGTTGAGCACCGACGCCAACGGCAGCTCGGGGTAGGCCTGGGCGTAGCCGGCGGCGGCCGCGAACACCAGTCCGGAGCCCGCGTTGCCGTCGTTGAACTTCGCGACCGCGTTCAGGTCGGCGGGCACGCCGCCCGCGGCGACGCCGACGACGTTCAGCGAGGGCGCGTAGGACTTCCACTGCTCGGCGGCGGCCGACGCGGCCTGACCGCCCTGCGAGTAGCCGAAGAGGCCGATCGGCGCGTCCGCGGACAGGCCGGGGATGCCGCTCGCCGCCCGCGCCACGTCCAGCAGGGCACGACCCTCCGAGCGCGCCACCGCGTAGGTGTGGTCCCCTGGGGTGCCAAGGCCTTCGTAGTCGGTCACCGCGACCGCCCAGCCGTTGAACATCGCCTGCGCGAGGAACGCGATCTCGACCTCGGTGCCGTTCTGCAGCTGCCGCGACGGCGCGCACCGGTCGGCCATGCCCTGCGTGCCCATCGCGTACGCGACGATCGGGCGCGGGCCGTTGTTCCACGGCAGCGGGGACACGAGCACCATGCCGGACACGACGGTGGCGGTGCCCGTCGCGGACGTCGAGTTGTAGCGGATGTCGTAGGCCTTCACCGGAGCCGGTAGCAACCTGAGCGGCTCGGGGTGCCACGCCACCTCCCGGCTGCTGACCAGCTCCCCCGGCGCTGCGGCGGTGGCGGGTGTGACCAGGCTGAACATCAGGAAGACGGCGGCGAGCACGGCACGGAGCTGCATCGTTGGACCCCTTTGTGGTAACCGGCGTTACCGCAATGTAGGGCCGAACGCCGCAGCAGGACAATAGTCCGTTCGGCTTCATGGATTCAGGCGAGGCCCTGGGGGAACGCGAAGACGCGGTCCGGGTCGTACTTGCGCGCCACCTCGCGAAGCTTGCTGAGCGACGAGCCGTAGCAGGCGTTCGCCCAGTCCGGCATCTGCGGGTCGAGGTAGTTGACGTAGCCGGTCGCACCGAACATCTTGCCCAGCTCGTCCCGCGCGACGCCCATCGCGCGCCGCGCGTTCGCCTCCCCCGCCCGCAACGACACCTCGACCTGGATGCTCGCGAGGGCGCTCCGGTGCGGGAACGCCGTGGTGGGGCCGCGACCGGCCGCACCGCCGAGTGCGTCGATCATGTTGTAGGAGTCCGGGGTGTTCTTGAAGATGTCGGCGAGCTTCTGCGGGTCGGTGATCGGCCTGGTCAGCATCCGCGACGTCGCGACGTAGCTGCCGCGCGCCTGGCTGCCGCCGCCCCCGTTCCAGCTAGGCCGGCACGAGCCGTCGCTGACCCGGCACCACGCGAACCGCTCCATCGCGGCGAGGAAGCTCTGCTCGGTCTCGCGGCGGGAGGTGGGCTGCGAACCCACGCGGCGGACCAGGTCGTCGAGCAGCGGGCGGAGGGTCGCGGGCGTGCCGACGAGACAGCCGCCGACCTCGACGTGCGGGGTGGAGCCGCTGCCCACGCCGACGGTCGAGGTGAGCGCGTCCGGCGCACTGCTCTGCCAGCCCGGCCACGCGCTGAGCAACGAGGCCAGCGCCGCCGACGGGAACCGGAGCGTGAACGTCGTGAGGGTGCGCGCGGGTTCGGTGCGGAACACGAACGAGGTGACGATGCCGAAGTTGCCGCCGCCACCACCGCGCAGTGCCCAGAACAGGTCCGGGTGCTCGGTGTCCGACGCGGTCCGGAGCACGCCGTCCGGTGTCACGATCCGCGCGCTCACCAGCCGGTCGCTGGTGAGACCGAACTGCCGGGCGGTCACACCGATGCCGCCGCCCAGCGTCAGCCCGGAGATGCCGACCGTCGCGCACGTGCCCGCCGGCATCATCCGCCCGGCGTTAGCCAGGGCGACGTAGAGGTCCATCAGCAGCACGCCGGCGCCGACCTCGGCCGTGCCGTCCGGCCGGACGTCGATCCGGTCGAGACCACGCACGTCGACGACCAGGGCACCGTTCGCGGTGGAGTAGCCCGGATAGCTGTGGCCGCCGCAGCGCGCGGTGATCCTCGCCCGCTCCTGGCGCGCGATCTCGATGCAGCGCTGGACGTCCGCCGGTGACGCGACTCGCGCGATCGCACTGGGACGCTGGGCGTCGTACTGCGTGAAGTAGCCGAGCTTGGCGTCGCCGTAGGCGGCATCACCCGGTCTGATCAGCTGAACGTCCACTGTGGACCTGCCGACCAGTGCCGACACGGCTCCCAGCGCGGCCGTGTGCAGAAGTGCCCTGCGACGCAACATGGCACGAACGTAGGAGCCGGATGCACTGCGGCACAACGGATCTGAAGACCGGGAAGGATACCGGCTACGGGTTCACAGCCAGGAACAGGAACGCGGCCAGAAGCACCAGGTGCACGCCACCCTGCAGACGCGTCGCACGCCCCGGCACGACGGTCAGGACGCTGACGAGCACCGTCAGCAGCAGCAGGATCATCTGCGTCGACCCGAGGCCGAGCATCAGCGGCCCGTCCAGCCAGATCGTCGCCAGCGCGATGGTCGGGATCGTGAGGCCGATGCTCGCGATCGCCGAGCCGTAGCCGAGGTTGAGGCTGGTCTGGATCCTGTCGCGCAACGCGGCGCGGGCGGCGGCGATCGTCTCGGGCAGCAGCACCAGCAGGGCGATGACGACACCGACGAACGACTGGGGGAACCCGGCCGCGCGCACGCCCGCCTCGATCGCGGGCGACTCGATCTTCGCGAGCCCGACCACCGCGACCAGGGCGAGGAGCAGGAAGCCGAGCGAGACCAGCGCGGCCTTGCCGGACGGAGCCTCGGCGTGCTCGTCCGCCTCGATCACGCCGTCCTCGTCGACCGGCAGGAAGAAGTCGCGGTGCCGGACGGTCTGGGTGAAGACGAACAGCGCGTACAGGCCGAGGGAGGCGAACGCGGCGAACGCGAGCTGCGGGCCGGAGAACTCGGGGCCGGGCGTCGTCGTGGTGAAGGTCGGCAGCACCAGGGTGAGGGTGGCGAGCGTCATCACCGTGGCGAGCGCGCCGCCGCTGCCCTCCGCGTTGAACAGGATCGTGTGGTGCTTCAGCGCGCCGAGCAGCAACGCGATGCCGACGATGCCGTTCGTGGTGATCATGACCGCGGCGAACACCGTGTCGCGCGCCAGTGACGACGCCTCGGGCCCGCCGGACACCATGAGCGTGACGATCAGCGCCACCTCGATGACCGTCACCGCGACCGCGAGGACGAGGGATCCGAACGGCTCCCCGACCCGCAGCGCGACGACCTCGGCGTGGTGCACGGCGGCGAGGACGGTCGCGGCGAGGACCAGGGCGACGAGTGCGACGAGCAGGCCCCCGAGGTCACGCCCCCAGGTCAGGGCGAGCAGGACCATGCCGAGCACGGGGGTGATGGTCGTCCAGTGGAGCAGCGGGAAGCGCGGAGCGGCGGCCATGATCCAACCCTCGCATGCCGGGCGGGCCGCCCGCCATTCGGCGCAACACCCATTCCGGGGTACGACGAAATGTGGAGCGGGACGCCCCTGCCGCGTCCCGCTCCACATTTATTTGAGGTGCCGTGTTCGATTCCTAGAAATCGAAGAGGGCACCGGTGTGCGCCAGCATGACGCACGAGTTCGGGTAGGTGTGCACCTCGCTCACGGGCTGACCGCGCCAGAAGCCGAACATCGAGACCTCGACGGGCGCGTAGTGGAACGTGCACGCCCGGTCGTCCGCCTGCATGGCCTGCAGGTCGGTCCCGGCGGAGGCGAGCGTCGCGCAGGCGAGGGCCCTGCGCGGGTGCTGGTCACCTCGTTCGCAGGTCAGCACCGTCGCCTTGAAGGCGTTGCCGTCGAACTCCGAGTACTGGACGGAGAGCACGAGCGCGGTGCCGCCGCGGGAAGGGGACGGCGTCTGTGCCGCGGGAGCGGCCTGGGCGGTGCCGGCGAAGGCGAAAAGCGACACGAACAGAGCGACGAACGCAAAGATGCGGCCGGACATGAAAAACGGTCCTCCTGAGACCTCACAAATACGGGCCGGTTCTCGGCCGAGGAAGATGCTGCCACCCCGAATCGCTGTGGCGAAAGGGGCCAGAACTGTTCACCGATCACATCTGTCCGCTCCGCCGAAAGCGTGATTGGGCCGAACGGATGTGTCGATCGCCACGTTCGCGGGGACACAGCCACCGATGGACTGTTACGGGTTGCTGACAGACGAGGCGGCCCGCCGACGTATTATCCGAATCATGTCCAAGACCTCCAGACGCGTCGCGCACGGCGTGCTCCTGATCGTCACACTCGTGGTTTCCACCGGCGGCGCGCTGGGTTACCTGGGCAGATTGACGCTCGTGTTCGACCGCCATCCGGGAAAACCGCTCGCGATAATCGAGGAGGTGCCCGGACCGCCGGACGGGCCGAACTGCCCGATCGACGCGCGCTACTTCGACGAGGACCCGGAAGGCCTGCGCCCCGAGGTGCTGCAGGCATGGCTGAAGCTGCGCCAGAAGGCCGCTGACCAGGGCGTGAAGCTCTGCCTGAACGACGGCAAGCGAAGCCGTCAGCAGCAGCAGGCGGAGTTCGACGACGCGGTCAAGAAGTTCGGGACCGAAGAACTCGCGGCGAAGTACGTGCTGAATCCGCCGGACCGTTCGATGCACGTGATCGGATTCGCGGTCGACGTCCAGCCGATCGAATCAGCGAAATGGGTCGAGAAAAACGGCAGCACCCTCGGCTGGTGCCGCCGTTACGAAAACGAGCAGTGGCATTTCGAGTACAACTCCGGCTATCTCACCGGCGGCTGCCCCGCTCTGATCCCCAGCGCGACGGGCAGCTGAACCCCCGCGCAAAGGTCTAGACGCCTGGCATGCGCGTGAGGTTGCGCCCACGTAATCTGACAAGCCCAGTTACCAGATTGGAGCGCCCAGTGGCCCGTGCCTACGGCGGTATCTCGCCCGAGCAGCGCAAGGCGGAGCGCCGGGCGAAGCTGCTGCAGGCCGGTCTGGAGTTGTTCACGAGCACGGGCTTCGCGGCCACCAAGATCACCGAGCTGTGCACCGAGGCCGGCGTCTCCACGCGCAACTTCTACGAGGAGTTCGCCTCGAAGGAGGACTTGCTGCGCGACCTGCACGACCTGATCAACGCCACGGCGTTCGCACAGGTCCGCACGGCACTGGCCGACCTGGAGACCGACGACGTGCGGTTCCGGGTCACGACGCTGCTGGACGTTTTCGTGCGCAGCGTGACGGCCGACCCCCGTGCGCCGCGCCTCAACTACGTCGAGGCCGTGGGCGTGAACGCGGAGATCGAACAGCAGCACGTGCGCTGGGTGAGCACGTGGGCCGAGTTCATCGAGTCGGAGGCCCTCCGGGCGGCGGCCGCGGGCGTGGCGCCGCAGCGGTCGTATCGGCTCACCGCGATAGCGCTCGTGGGCGCCATCACCGGCCTGCTGCGCGAGTGGCAGGCACACCGGCCGCCGCTCGCGGTCGACGAGATCGCCGAGGAGATCCGCGAGCTCGTGCTGGCGGCCATCCTGAGGGCGGACGTCCCGCAGGAGCGCTGAACCGCCGGGGCACCGCTGTCCGTAATCCCCGATGTGAGCCGATTCGCCGTTCTCGCGCTGCTCGTGTGCCTGGGTGCCTGTTCTGCTCCGCCCGAGCAGGAGACAGCCACGCCGGCCGAACTGGAGGCCGCTGCCGGTCCGGTCGCGGGACCCACTCGGGTCCTGCCGGGAGACATCGCGAAACTGCAGGTCGAGGAGTCGCCCGCGGTCGGTGCCGTCGTCGCCGACCGCGAGCACAACACCCTCTACTTCACCACCCAGGACGGCCCGTCGAAGTCGACCTGCCTGGAACCGGAGTGCACGCTCGTGTGGCCGCCGCTGCTGGCGGCGGGCGGCAAGATCGAGGCACCGGGCCTCGACCAGGCGCTGCTCGGCACGACGAAGCGCCCGGACGGGCTGGAGCAGGTCACCATCGCCGGCAAGCCGGTGTACCGCTACGTCGACGACGAGGGGGCCGGCGACACGACCGGCCACGGCGTGGACGACAAGTGGTTCGCCATCTCGCCGAAGGGCGCGAAGGCCACCCGCTAGGCACGCAGGGCCCTGCGAAGTTCGTCGGGCGGCAGTAGCGGCCGGAGGCCCCGGAGGCGACCCCGCCGCGACGCCCGAATACGCCCGGTATGAGGGCAACGCGGCGGTGTCGCCTCCGGATCTTCTCGCCCGCGCCTGCCACCGGACGAACTACCGGGACACGACTTAGGCCGGCACGCGGGGCGCTGCGACCAGGTCCGGCCCGAAAATCCGGCGTCCGGCGCAACCGCGCCGCGTGACGCCCGCGCGACACACCGGAACCGGTGACCCCGAAGGGTTGCCGGTTCGTCGCGTTCGGGTTACTCGAACGATTCGTTTGTACCGGAAATCAAGAAACCGGTTTCGCGCGGAACCGGTTTCAGGTATCAACTGTGAGAGCGCTCCCATAGACGCTGCCGCCGCACGAGCCCTCTCGGAGACCACATGGATCGCGACGACGTGCCCTACCTCGACGCCACGCTGCCCACCGCAGAGCGGGTAGCCGACCTGCTGGGCCGCATGACGCTGGCCGAGAAGGTCGGCCAGATGATGCAGCTGGACTCGAGGGAGGACCTGGACGACCACGTGCTGCGCAAGCACGTCGGCTCGATCCTGCACACCTCGCCGGAGCGAGTGCTGCGCGCGCAGGACCTCACCACGCGGACGCGTCTGCGCGTCCCGTTGCTGATCGCCGAGGACTGCATCCACGGCCACTCGTTCTACGAGGGCGCCACGATCTTCCCCACGCAGCTGGGCATGGCCGCGAGCTGGGACCCGGAGCTGGTCGAGCAGGTCGCGCGCGTCACCGCCGTCGAGGCCGCCGCGACCGGCGTGCACTGGACGTTCTCGCCGGTCCTGTGCATCTCGCGGGACCTGCGCTGGGGCCGCGTCGACGAGACGTTCGGCGAGGACCCGGTGCTGATCGGCGAGCTCGCGGCCGCGATGGTCCGCGGCTACCAGGGCGACGGCCTGGCCGACGAGACGGCGATCCTCGCGACCGCGAAGCACTTCGCCGGGTACTCCGAGACCCAGGGCGGCCGTGACGCGAGCGAGGCGGACCTGTCGCGCCGCAAGCTGCGCTCGTGGTTCCTGCCGCCGTTCGAGCGGGTCGCCCGCGAGGGCTGCGCGACGTTCATGCTCGGCTACCAGTCCACCGACGGCGTGCCGATCACGGTCAACTCGTGGCTGCTCGACGAGGTCCTGCGCGGCGAGTGGGGCTACAAGGGGACGCTGATCACGGACTGGGACAACGTCGGCCGCATGGTCTGGGAGCAGAAGCTGCAGCCCGACTACGCGCACGCCGCCGCGGCCGCCGTGAAGGCCGGCAACGACATGATCATGACGACCCCGCAGTTCTTCGACGGCGCGCTGCAGGCCGTCGAGGACGGCCTGCTGGCCGAGTCGGACCTCGACCGCGCGGTCACCCGCATCCTGACGCTCAAGTTCGACCTGGGGCTCTTCGAGAACCCGCGCAGGCCCGACGCCGAACGCCAGCGCGTGATGATCAACCACGACGACCACGTGGCGCTGAACCTGCAGGTCGCGCGCCGGTCGCTGGTGCTGCTGCGCAACGACGGCGTGCTGCCGTTCGGCAAGCCGAAGGGCAGGATCGCGGTCGTCGGCCCGCTCGCCGACGACGCGCAGACCCAGCTCGGCGACTGGGCCGGCTCGTCCGGCCAGGCCGACTGGCTGCCCAACGGCCACCCGCGCGAGATGATCACGACGGTCCTCGACGGCCTGCGCGAGCTCTCGTCGCAGGAGGTCACCTACGCCCGCGGCGCCGACGTCCTGACCCTGGAGCCGGACCCCGAGGGCGACACGTTCCCCGACGGCCAGCCGCGCCCGCCGGTCGTGCGGGCCTGCGCGCCGGACGCGAACCTGATCGCCGAGGCCGTCGCGGCGGCCGAGGGCGCCGACTACGTGGTCGCCGTCGTCGGTGACGTGATCGAACTGGTCGGCGAGGGCCGGTCCACCGCCACGCTCGAGCTGATCGGCGGTCAGATCGCCCTGCTCGACGCGCTGGCCGAGACCGGCACGCCGCTGGTCGTGGTGCTGCTCGCGTCCAAGCCGCTGGTCCTGCCCGCGTCCGCGCGCAACGCCGCCGCGCTGCTGTGGGTGGCGAACCCCGGCATGCAGGGCGGCCGCGCGATCGCCGAGGTGCTGCACGGGCTCATCGAGCCCAGCGGCCGCCTGCCGATCTCGTTCGCGGCGCACGCCGGGCAGCAGCCGACCTACTACAACCAGATCCGCGGCCAGCACGGCACGCGCTACGCGGACCTGACGCAGGAGCCCGCGTTCGTGTTCGGCGAGGGCCTG
Organism: Lentzea sp. NEAU-D7; assembly: GCF_026242055.1. Lineage (GTDB taxonomy): Bacteria > Actinomycetota > Actinomycetes > Mycobacteriales > Pseudonocardiaceae > Lentzea. The sequence continues at coordinate 596,682 of NZ_JAPJDL010000001.1, forward strand.
TCGTACACGACGGTCGAGTACGGCGACCTGCTCGTGGAGACGGCGGTGCTGCGCCCGGACGAAGTCGTCAGGGCCTGCATCTCCCTCACGAACACCGGGTCACGGCCTTCTCGCGAGACCGTGCAGGTCTACGTCAGCGACGCCGTCACCTCGGTGAGCTGGGCCGACAAGGAGCTCAAGACCTTCAGGCAGGTCGACGTGGCGCCGGGCGAGACCGTGAAGGTCGACCTCGAGCTCCCCGTCTCCGCCTGCACGATCGTCGACGCCGACGGCCGCCGGGTGGTCGAGCCGGGCGAGTTCGTCCTGCTGGTGGGCCCGAACTCGAGGGACCTCCGCCGGGCCGAGTTCACCGTAAAGCCGCAGTGTTGAAGGGACCGGGAACGATCGTGAGGTAGCGGGGAGGGATCTCCACCGACCTCGTGATCGCCTTCTTCACCGCGGGGACCAGGTCCGCGTCGACCAGCGCGACAGCGGGCCTGCCCGGCGGGTCGATCAGCAGGCTGGCACCGCGCGCGCCCGCCGCGAGCGCCGCCTGGACGACCGCGTCCTGCTCCGGATCCGGGTTCTGGGCGTGGTGGTAGGCCGTCAGGGCGGCGCCCAGGTCGTCCGCGTCCCGGACGTGGGGCAGTTCCACCTGCGGCTCCGGGCGCCGGACCCTCGTGTCGACGACGAGCAGCCGCTGGCCGGGCAGGGCGAGCAGGTCCGGCCGCGGTTCCTCGAACCGCTCACCGGCGAGGTCGCGCAGTGCCAGCCCCACCGCGGTCCTCAGCGCCTCGGCCGCGGACAGGCCACTGCCCTGCGGCAGGTCGACGCTGCACATCAGCGCGGCGCCGCCCCTCGCCTCCACGCCCGCGGCCCAGGCCGGGACGTCGTCGGACGGCAGCAGCGCGCGCTCGGTCGGCCGGTTCACCGACACCAGTTCGAGCCTGCCGTCGTCACGCCGGTCTCCCGCGACGATCGCACCCCACTTGGCGTGCACCTTCACCGCACCGCCCAGCAGGTTCAGCACGCCGGGGGCGTACCAGACGCCTTCCGCGGGCCGTCCGAACGTGCGCCGGAACGCGTGCGGCACCAGCCTGAGCTCCGGCGCGAGCTCAGGCCGATCCGCGATGTCCATCACGCCTGCGCCTTCCGGGCCAGCAGCCGGTAGGCGTTGCCCTGGCCGGTGCGGTGCGCCAGGAACCGGTTCACCGTCTGGTCCAGCGCCAGCGCGACGAAGAACGCCGGGATGCCGAGCGTCCACACCAGGAAGCTGCGCGTCCTCCTGAGCCGCACCTTGCCCGGCCGCCACGGCGCGGGCGTGCGCGGCGCCTTGTCCCCCAGCCACAACAGCAGCGCGAGCGTGAAGTCGTTGCACAGGTGCGCTTTCGCGCGCTCGGTGGCCACTGTGGTCAGTCCGCGCTCGGCGAGCGCCTCCTGGAGGTTGCCGATCGGCATCATGTGCTGGTGCTGCGGCTGGAACCACGGCATCCAGTACTGGCCGAACAGCCTGCCCAGCCGCCACTCGGGGTCCGGCAGCTCGATCAGCAGGTAGCCGCCGTCGGGCAGCACGTCCGCGGCGATGTCGAGCTCCTCCCACGGATCGCGCACGTGTTCCAGGTAGTGGTGCATGCTGATCACGTCGTAGCGGCCCTTGAGCTCGCCCGCGAAGTCCTTGAAGCTGCCGCGGTAGGAGTTCTCGATCCGGCCGAGCCGCGCCGCGTCCTCGATGGCCGCGCCCTGGTCGAGCCCGTCGAACCGGGTCTGCGGCAGGACCTCCTTGGCCCCCAGGCAGAAGTGCGCGTGCCCGGATCCGACGTCGAGCCAGCGTTCGGGCGAGGTGTACGGCTGCACCATGCGCGCCCGGCCGTAGTAGGGCTCGGTCTTGCCGGAGAACACCGCCTCCGCCGACGTCTCGCCGAGGCCGTCGTAGAAGTCGCGGTAGTAGAAGCCCAGGCCCTCCTCGGTCAGGCGCGGGTTCTGCCAGACATGTCCACATCGGACACAGCGGTCCATCGTGAACGTGCCGGGCTTGCGCTGCACCAGGTCCGTCGCGGTGACCCAGCGGCGCAGGTCCGTGCCGCCGCAGGACGGGCAGGTGTCGCGCGGTGCCTCGTGGAAGTTCCGGTCGCGGTTCTGCTCGTACCAGGGCGCGGCCTGTTCGAGGTGCCGGGCCTGACGCTTCTCGGCCGTCGACTTCTTGCCCCCGGCGGTCTTGAACCACAGGTAGGGCGTGCGCAGGACGCGCGGCACCCACAGGTCACGCGGCCGCAGCGGCGTGCCGGCGAACACCAGGACCGGGTGCGCCCAGTAGGCGGCCAGCGCGGCGAGTCCCCACTGCCAGGAGGTGAGCAGGGCGGCCACGACGGTGGCGTACCCGATGACCGAGCCCGCGATCCACAGCGACGGCCGCTTCCCGAACTGCCGCAACGTCGCCGCGCGGTAGCCGAGGTCGTGCGGCCCGGCTTTCAGCCCCGGCGCGACCGCGATGTCGACCCGCGCGTGCACGTGGTCCTTGACCCGCCGCACGTACGCCACGAACTCGGTGGGGTCGCCGGGGTCGACCTCCTCGACGTAGGGCTCCCGCACCAGGACGGCCTGCGACGCGCTGATCCCGCGCGCCCACTGGTCGTCGCGGTACTTGCCGGGGTCGACCGCGCCGAGCAGGTCCAGCGCCGCGACCGTGTGCAGGTCGCGCGGGACGAGGTCGACGAGATCGGCGTCGGACTCCCACGAGCCCTCCGGATGGACTCCGGTGGCGGTGAGGAGCGTGTGCCCGTCCGCGCCCCGGGCGAGCACTCGCAGTTTCGACGCGCGGGAACGCAGGCGCAGCACGTCCAGCAGGACGACCACCACGACCAGCACGCTGAGAATCACCCGGCCACCACCTTTTCCAGTAGGTCGGCCGCGGCCGCTGCGCCGCCTGCCGCCGAGAACGACTCGCGCACCAGCTCGGCGGCGGCCACGTACTCCGGCTCGTCCAGCACGGATGCCAGTGCGCTGCGGATGTCCGCTGCCCGTGCGCGCGAGTAGGTCAGCCGCACTCCGGCACCGGCCTCCACGACCTGGGCGGCGACGGTCGGCTGGTCGTCGCGGATCGGCGCCACGACCAGTGGCAGCCCGTGTGCGAGCGCCTCGCAGACCGTGTTGTGGCCGCCGTGCGTGACGACGGCGTCCAGGTGCGGCATCAGTGCGAGTTGCGGCACCGAGGGCAGCATCAAGACGTTCGCCGGGGCGGGCCTCGGCGGAGCGACCACCACGGCCTGCACGTCGAGCTCCGCGACCGCGTCCATGGCCTGGCCGAGGAAACGCTCGCCCGCGGGACCGTTGAGGGTGCCCAGGGAGATCAGCACCCGCCGCCCGCCGGTCAGCCTCTCCCAGGGGAAGTCCACCCGTTCCACGCGACGGGTCAGCGCTGGGCCCACGAACGCCACTTCGTCGCCGAACTCGCCCGCCACCAGCGCCTTCGAGCTGTAGACCAGCACCAGCCGGTCGGAGAACCTGATGTCCCCACCGGCGAAGTCGTGCAGCAGGTCACGCACCCAGGCGTCGACCTTCGGCATCGTCCTCAGCGGGTTGACCAGCTCCGCGGACGTGCTGGCCGACGTCACCCACGGCAGTCCGGCGCCGCGCGCCACCACCGGTCCCGCCAGCGCCTGCTGGTCGGCGACGACCACGTCCGGGGCGAACACCGTGACGGCGTCGGAGACTCCGGGCACCATCGCGTGTCCGAGCGGGATCAGGAACTCCTCCCAGAAGAACTTGAGCACCGCCATCCCGCGCAACGCGAGCCAGCGCTCCCGCTGCGCGCGGATGACGCCTTCCAGGTGGTCGTCGATCGCGGCGAACACGAGCGCGTTGTCGGGCAGGAGTGGTTGCAGCGTGCCGGGATGCCCGACCCACGCGACCTCGTGCCCGCGCGCCAGCAGCTCGGCCCCCACGGAAGCGGTCGGGTTGACGTGGCCGGTCAGCGGCGGCACGACGAACAGGAACCGGCTCATGACGGCAGCCAGTCGAACAGCACGTCCAGCAGCTCGGCCGTGGCCTCGCGGAGAACCGTGTGCCCCAGTCCGGACACCACGTGCAGGCGGCACGACGGGATGCGCTCGCGCAGTTCGGCGGCGGCTCCGATCAGTTCGGACTCGGCGCCGTACACCCCGAGCACCGGGCACCGCACCTGCGTGAGGTCGAGCTTGGCGCCGGAGCCGAGGTCGTCGATCAGCGTGGTGCCGTTGAGCAACGCGTTGGCGTTCACGGCGAGCTTCGCGATCTTGCGCTGGCCCAGGGCCATCAGCTGGTCCTGCGTCCGGTCGAACTCCAGACCGAGCGCGGCGACGGTCAGCGTGTTCGTGATGTCCTCGAACCACGCGTCGCCGACCACTCCCCCGACGGCGGACTCGACCAGCACGACGCCGCCGACGCGTTCGGGTGCCTGCACGGCCGCGTGCATCGCGACGACACCGCCGTAGCTGTTGCCCAGCAGGAAGACCGGCTCGGTCACGCCGATCTCGTCGAGCACGGCGACCAGGTCGAGCGCGCTCTCCTCCGGCGTGTAGCCGGACGGCGGCCGCTCGGACAGGCCGTGCCCGCGCAGGTCGAACAGCACGGTGCCGAACCCGGCCTGCGCCAGCGGCGCGGCGAGCGTGTAGTAGAAGCTGGACAGGTTGTCCATCACCAGGCCGTGCACGAACACCACGGTCGGTCCGGCCTGCGTGCCTTCTGGAGGCCCGAGCCGCTGCACGTGGAAGCGCAACCCTCGGGCGTGAACCTCAGACACGGGCCGTGATGTGGTCGACGAGCCGGCCGACGGACATCGCCATGATCTCGTCGATGTCCATGTCCGCCAGGAAGGCCACGAGGTCGACGCCGTAGTGGGCGTTGAGCTTGTCCGCCAGGGCCACGAACTCGATCGACTCCAGGCCCAGGTCGTCGCTGAACGTGGTGTCGCGGGTGATCTCCACTCCCAGCAGGAAGTCGGGCCCGACCACCTCGGTGATCAGCTTCGCGACCTGCTGCAGCACCTCGTCCATCAGTTCTCCGTTCGCACGCGGGCCGCGGCTCGCCCCGGTTCGGATGTCACGTCGACTCGCGGCACGGCGAAGGCCCCGCGCACACGGCCGTCGGCGGTCACACTCAGTTCGGCCGGGTAGACCGGCCCCGCTCCGCGATCCCACAGCCACGAGCGCACGGCGTCCTTCACCGCGATCACGCGCAGCAGCCAGTCCCGCTGGGCGGGCACGTCCAGGCCGCCGTAGTGGTGCCGCTCGGCGGAGTTCAGGTAGCGGCGCATGATCAGGTCGCGGGTCGCGCTGTCGGCCCAGTTCTCCTCCACCCACACCCGGTCACCGTCCTTCGTGGACAGCATCTCGGTGCCCGGCTTCAGCTTCACCTGCCAGATCCGGTCGTCCGTCGTGAACCGGCGGGTGGTCCAGCCGGTGATCCGGCACCACAGCGCGCCGTCCACGGTCAGCTCGGCGTCGGCGACCATCACCTGCGCGGTGACCTCGCGGATCCACGCGGTGCACCGGACGTCCCCGGTGGGCGCGGGTCCGTGGAACGTCACCCGCTCGATGCCGGTGGGCAGCACGGTCTGGTCCTCGGTGCGGCAGACCTGCATCCAGTGGCCGATCAGCTGCCCCGCGCTGTCCAGCAACGCCCCCGGCGCGGGCAACGGCGTCAGCACGCCCGCGATCCCGTCGTCCGCCAGGCAGTCGATCTTCGTGACTCCCGCGAACGCCGGTCCGTGGAACATCCAGTTGTCCGCGTACAGCTCGGCGGCGGTGACCGGCGCGTCGCGAACTCCTTCGAGCTCCCTGCCGACCCTCTCCGGGGTCTGCGGGGACATCAGCACGACACCCTCGGCGTAGTCGCCGACCTTGACGAGGACGCGGTCCCGGCCCTCCGCGCGGGCGGAGATCTTGACGGTCGTCGCGGGCAGCGCTGTGAGCCAGCGCTTGGCCTTGACCTGTGCGAACCCGTGCACCGCGCCTCCGGTGAGCCGGCGCGCGGCGTCCGCGAACACCTCCAGCAGGCCGGTCGCGGGCACGATCGGGAACCCGTCCGCGAGGTCCGGCCAGCCCGGTGGCTGCGGGAACACCGAGTGGTCGGCCAGCTCCGGCATGGTCCGCAACGAGAACTCGCGGGTGAAGCCCGCCTCGTTCGGCCTGAGCGCGCCGACGACCTCGCGCGCGACGGCGTGGGTGTGGGCCAGGAGCTTGTTGACCGCGGCGGACATCGGGCCGTCGGCGGCCACCAGCACGGGTTCGGTGCCGAGCGCGTCGAGCGTGATCTTCGGCGTGCCGAGCCGGAGCTTGACCTTGTGGGCGGTGCCGCGCTTGAGGCCGAACGCCCACAACGCCTCCGGCGCGATGTCGGCGTTCACCGCGATGTGCGGCCTGTCGTTCAGCGTGTCGCCGACGAACCCGGTGAGGCTGCCCTGCCCGATCTGGACGAACGCCCGGAAACCCGCGCCGTGCAGGCGTTCCAGCAACGGCCGGAACCGGACGGGCTCGACCAGGTGGCGCAGGACCAGGTCGCGAACGCCGTCCGCGCTCATCGGTTCGAGGGAGTTCGCCGACCACACCGGGACGTCCGACGCGCGCACCGGAAGCTGGTCGAGCATCTCCCTGGCCCGGCCCAGGTAGGGGGCGAGCGCCGGGGTGTGGAAGCCGGTGCGGAACGGCATCAGCTGCGCCATCACGCCGTTCGCCTTCAGCGTCGCGAGCACCTGCTCGAGGCGGTCGACCGGGCCGCAGATCACCGACTGGTGCGGGCAGTTGTCGTGGCTGATCGTGACGCCGTCGATCAGGTGCTGCTCGGCGGTGTCCGCAGAGCACCCCAGTGCGGCGTAAGCGATGTCGACGACCGCCACCGCGCCGGGGCCGAGCGCTGAGACGAACTCGTCGATCGTCGGGTAGATGCCGCCGACGACCATCGCGGTCCACTCGCCCATGCTGTGCCCGGCGAGCGCTCCCGGCGTGATGCCGAGCGCCATGAGCTCGCGGGCCTCGCGGCGGCCGTCCTGCAGCAGCCCGACGGCGTGGTCGACGACCTCGCCGCTGAACTCGCGCTCGAATCCGGGGAACAGGAACGCGACCTGGTCGGTGCCGGTCAGCAGCGGCTGCGGGGAGAACCAGATGTCGTGGCGGCCGGGCCACGCCTTGCCCTGGGCCAGCACCCGTTCGGCGAGCTTGAGCTTGCGGTCGTCCGGGTTGCCGATGGCGAGCCGGAACGCCCTGTCTGCGCTGGAGGTGCGGCGCTGCCTCAACGCGTTCGCGAGCTCGTCGGCGGTGTCGGCGGCGAACGTCATGACGGGCTTGCGCGGCTTGGCGATGGTGTGGCCGTCGAGGACCGCGTGAGCGTTGATCCCGCCGAACCCGAACGCGTTCACGACCGCGCGATGCCGTCCGGTCCACTCGCGAGCACTCGTCACGGGTGTGAACCTCGTACCGGCCAAGCTGCTGTGCGGGGTGTCGACGTGCAGGGTCGGCGGAAGCGTGTTGTGGTGCAACGCGAGCGCCGCCTTGATCAGCCCGGCCATGCCGGCGGCGGGCATCGCGTGGCCGATCATCGACTTGACCGTGCCGATGCCGATCTCGTCGCCCTGCCCGCCGAACGCGGTGATCATCGTCTGCAGCTCGGCGGCGTCCCCGGCAGGTGTGGCGGTGCCGTGCGCTTCGATCAGGCCCGGTGACTTCTCGCGGGGATCAAGGCCCGCGTTGGCCCAAGCCCGTTGCACGGCGAGGAGCTGACCGTCCGGGTTGGGCGTCATCATGCTGGTCGCACGGCCGTCGCTCGCGGTGCCGATGCCGCGGATCACCGCGTAGACGCGTTCGTCGCCGACGTCCTCCAGCCGCTTCAGCACCACCATGCCGACACCCTCGGACAGCAGCGTGCCGTCCGCGCTCGCGTCGAACGGCCGGATCCGCTCGGTGGGGCTCAACGCCCTGAGCTGGGTGAACACGCTCCACAGCGTCGGGTGGTGGCAGACGTGGACGGCGCCCGCGAGCATGGCGTCCGCACGGCCCTCCTGGAGCTCGCGGACGGCGTGCTCGACGGCCACCAGGCCGGAGGCGCAGGCCGCGTCCACCGTGTACGCGGTGCCCTTGAGGTCGAACCGGTTGGCGATGCGCGACGCCGCCAGGTTCGGCACGAGGCCGATCGACGACTCGGGCTGCTCCGGGCCGAGACGGTCCCGGATGGCCTGGCGGACGGTGTTCAGCTCGGCGCCGGCGAGGTTCGGGAAGAGGTCCCCGATCACCGACACGACCTCGTCGGCGAGCCTGACCCGCTGGTCCAGCCGCGCGCAGCCGGGCGTGAGGTAACCGCCGCGTCCCACGACCACGCCGACACGATCCCTCGACGGCAGCACGGACTCGCCGCCCGCGTCGGCGATGGCCTCGGCCGCGGTGGCCAGGGCGAGCAACTGGTCGGGCTCCGCACCGTCCACGGTGGACGGCATGATGCCGAACCTGGTCGGGTCGAACTCCGCGAGGTCGTCGACGAACCCGCCCCTGCGGCAGTAGAACCTGTCGCCGGTCCTGCTGTCCTGGTCGTAGTAGGTCGCCGGGTCCCAGCGACCGGGCGGGATCTGGCCGATGGCGTCGACGCCGCTGACGATGTTGCGCCAGAACGTCGCCGCGTCCGGGGCGCCGGGGAAGACGGCGCCGATCCCGACGATCGCTATGCCTCCCATCGGTAGACCACCTGCACGTCCTGGCCGTTCGCGATCTCGTTGAGCAGTGCGTCCACGCCCTGCGCCGGCTCGATCATCGGGATGCCGCGCCGCGCGTACTCGCCGGCGAGCCCGGACGCCATGCCCGTGCCGGCCCAGGGACCCCAGTCGACGGCGACGACACGGCGGTGCGCGCCCCAGAACCTGGCCATCCGGTCGAGCGCGTCGTTCGCCGCCGAGTAGTCGGCCTGGCCGCGGTTGCCGAACACGCCGCTGACGCTGCCGAACAGGACGAGGAACCCGTCACCGAACGCCTTGGCGCCGTTCACCTTCGTCGCCCAGACCCGGTCGAACGACTCCTGGGTCTTGGCCTCGATCAGCTTGTCGTCCAGCACACCCGCGCCGTGGACGACGCCGTCGAGCCGCCCGAACCGGGCCTTGATGTCCTCGACCACCCTGCCCACCGCTTCGGCGTCGGTGACGTCGCACTCGTGGTAGCGCACGCTCGACGCCGTGGCGCGCAACCGTTCCATGGTCTGGCGGACCTCGCGTTCGGCGAGGACCCTGCGCGCCTTGGCGGGCACGTCGTCCTTCTCGCCGAGCTCGAACAACGCCTTCACGAGCTCGGGCTCGGTGGTGGCGTGGCTGAGCCGGTGGTCCTCGGGTGCGATCGGCGTGCGGCCGATCAGCTCGACGTGGCACCCGGTGCGCTCGGCCAGCCCGGTCGCGGCGAGCGCGGTGATGCCGCGGGCGCCACCGGTCAGCAGCACCACGCTGTCGGCGTCGAGGGTGAGGGGCGCCGGGGCGAGCTCCGCCTCGGCCACCTCGATGACCTGGCGCCTACCGGCCTGGTAGCCGACGACGGCCGGACCGGGCCCGATCTCGGCGAGCAGCGCGGTGGCGATGTCGCGGTGGCTTTCCTTGGGGTTGACGTCGACCGAGCGGACCACGAGGTCCGGGTACTCGAGCGCGGCCGTGCGGATCAGGCCGTGCAGGCCGATGTCCGCCGGCAGCTCGTCGGGCTGGTGGTCGAAGCCGAACGTGCCGCCGCCCGTGGTCACCACGACGAGCGAGACCCCGTTCGTCACGCAGGCCTTGACCTCGCTGAACGCCTCCGGAAGCCGTGCCTGCAGCCGGATCACGACGTCGACGCCGGTCAGGTCGGCCGGGAAGGAGGGCTCGATGCGCGGCCGGGCGGTGTGGCGTTCGAGCAGGTCGGCGAGTTCGAGCCCGATCCCGTTGTCGTCGACGATCAGCACCGTCCTGCCGGTCAGGCCGGCGGGGGCGGCGGGCTCCGCGGGCACGACCTGGGGAACCAGCCGGACCAGCCTGCCGCCGGGCGCGCTGACGGGAGCGGGCGCGGTGGCCGCGGTGAGGGCAGGGGTCTCACCGAACCAGGCGACGATCCCGTCGATCGTCTTCAGCTGCGCCAGCTCGTCGACCTCCCCCGCCGCGCCGAGCTCCTGGGCCAGCTCGCCCACGATCTCCGCGCGCTTGATGGAGTCGATCGACAGGTCCGCCTCCAGGTCGAGCCCCGGCTGCAACATCTCGACCGGGTAGCCCGTGCGCGTGCTGATCGTCCGCAGCACGACCTCCCGGACGTCCTTGCCCGCGGCGGCGACCGGTGCGGCGGCGCCGAACCAGCCGACGATGCCCTCGATGGTCTTGAGCTGCGCCAGCTCGTCGACCGACCCGGCGGCGCCCAGTTCGGCCACCAGCTCGCCGACGATCTCGGTCCGCTTGATGGAGTCGATCGACAGGTCCGCTTCCAGGTCCAGCCCCGGTTGCAGCATTTCGACCGGGTAGCCGGTGCGGGCGCTGATCGTCCGCAGGACCACCGCGCCCACGTCCTCCTGCGGCCTGGCCACCGGCTTCGCGACGGCGACGGCGACGGGCTGCTGGTCGATCACCTGCCGGGGCGCCGGAACCGGCGCGGGCTCGGTGCCGAGGTAGCTCAGCAGGACGTCGCGCTGGGCGCTGACCGCGTCCCGCATGCCGTCCAGGAACTTCTCGATGATCTCGTCACGCCCCAGCCCCGACCCCGCTCGCAGCGTCGGGAACTCCGTCGCGGGCCGGAGCCCGCCGGGCAGTGCGTCGCCGTTCGCGTCCCGCACGAGTCCTCCATCCACGTACCAGCCAGGCCGCGGCGGCACGGCCGTGGCCGGTTCGGCCCTGTCCTCGAACAGCGGTGCGGTGTCCACCTCGACACCGGCGACCGCGAGCGTCGCCAGAGTGCGCAGGAACGTCACGTGGTCGTCGCAGCGCAGCGCCTGGTGCGGCCGGTCGCCGAGGGTCTTGCCGACCAGCGACGTCAGCACGCCGCCGGGCCCCGCCTCGACGAAGATCCGGGCGCCGGCGTCGTACATCGACTCGATCTGGTCCACGAACCGCACCCGGCCCGCGAGCTGCGCGGACAGCCCTTCGCGCACGTCGTCGTGTGGAGCCGCGGACACGTTGGACCACACCGGGAACCGCGTCCCGCCGAGGGAGATCTCCGCGAGACGGGCCGCGAACCGGTCGCGGGCACCGGCCATCAGCGGGCTGTGGAACGCGGCGGCGACCGGGATGTTCTTCACGGTGAGCCCGGCGGCCCGAAGTCCTTCGACCGCACCGGCCACGGCCTCGGTCGGGCCCGAGACCACGACCTGGTCGGGCGCGTTGTGGTTGGCCACCACGACGTCCGGCGGCAGCAGCGCCTCGACCTCGGCCACCGTCGCGGTCACCGCGGCCATCGTGCCGGGGTCCTCGCCGACCGCCTCCAGCATGGCTTCAGCGCGCGCGACGCTGAGCTCCAGCAGCTCGGCGGCACCGAACGCACCGGCCGCCGAGAGCGCGACCAGTTCGCCGTAGCTGTGGCCGCCTGCCAGGTCCGGCCGCACGCCGACGGAGTCCAGCAGCGCCGTGACCATGAGCCCGGCGATGCCGAGCGCGGGCTGGGCGTTGCGGGTGTCGGTGATCTCCGCGCGCTGCCGGGACACGTCCTCGGCGGTCAGCGCGGCCGGCGGGTACATCACCCGCTCGTAGCGCGCGTCGAGGAGGTCCTGCAGGCGCGGGAAAGCGGTGACGAGGTCGAGCAGCATGCCCGGCCGCTGGCTGCCCTGGCCGGGGTACAGGAACGCGACCTGGGGCCGTTCCCCTGTGCACAGCGACACGACGTCCGACGGGCGCCACGCCTCGACGTCCTCCAGCGCCTTGCGCAGTGCGGCGTGGTCGCTCACCACGAACGCGGCCTGGACCGTGCCGGTCCCGCAGGCGGCGGCCAGCGAGCGCAACGGCGTCCGCTCGTCGGCCAGTGCCGCGAGGCGGGCGGCTTCGCGTTGTGCCGACGCCTGGTCGTCGCCGCGGATCAGGAACAGCTCGGCGGGCCAGGCGGTCAGGCCGTGCCGGGGTTCGTCGGCCCCGGTGTAGCCCGCGATCACGGTGTGGAAGTTCGTGCCGCCGAACCCGAACGCGCTGACGCCCGCGACCCGGTCCCTGCTCGCCCACGTGCGGTGGCCGAACGCGAACGGGCTGGTCCGCGCGTCCCAGAAAGCGTTGGGCTGCTTGACGTGCAGCGTGCCGGGCCGCACGCCGGTGTGCACGGCCAGGGCAGCCTTGATCACGCCCGCGAGCCCGGCCGCGCACTTGGTGTGGCCGATCTGCGACTTGACCGAGCCGATCGTGCACGAGCCGGGTTCGACGCCGGAGAACATCTCGGTCAGCGACGCGAGCTCGGTGCGGTCGCCCACCACGGTTCCGGTGCCGTGCGCCTCGACCAGTCCGACGGCGGTGACCGGCAGCCCGGCCGACGCGTAGGCGCGGCGCAGGGCCCGTTGCTGGCCCTCCGGACGCGGCGCGGTCAGGCCCCGCGACCGGCCGTCGCTCGACGCGCCGATGCCCTTGACCACGGCGTAGACGCGGTCGCCGTCCCGTTCGGCGTCGGCGAGTCGCTTGAGGACGACGGCGGCCACGCCCTCACCGAGCGCGATGCCGTCCGCTGCGGAGTCGAACGTGGCGCACCGGCCCTTGGCGGACAGTGCTTTCACCGACGCGAACATCTGGTAGTCGTGCGCGCTGTTGTGCAGGTCGACCGCGCCGCACAGGACCATGTCGCTGGTACCGCCGACGAGTTCCTTGCACGCCACGTCGAGCGCGGCGAGGCTCGACGCGCAGGCGGCGTCGACCGTGTAGTTCGCGCCGCCGAGGTCGAGCCGGTTCGCGACCCGCCCGGCGATCACGTTGCCGAGCACACCGGGGAACGAGTCCTCGGTCAGCGACGGCAGGTGGTCGTCCAGGCCTCGGATGCCCAAGGCGGGCAACGCCGTGCGGACCGTGTAGGCGTTCGCGAGGTCGGCGCCCGCCTCGGCACCGAAGATCACCGACGTGCGTTCGCGGTCGAACACCCGCGTCGCGTAGCCGGCGTCCTGGAGCGCTCGCGCCGACACTTCGAGCGCCAGCAGCTGGGCGGGCTCGATCGAGGTGAGCGACGCGGGCGGGATGCCGTAGGCCAGCGGGTCGAAGGCCGTGCGCGGGAGGAAACCGCCCCACCGGAACGGGCTGCCGTAGCGTTCGGGCGACCACCGGTCCGGCGGGATCTCGGTGATGGAGTCGGTGCCCGCCAGGACGTTCGCCCAGAACTCCGCGACGTCCCGCGCGCCCGGCATGATCGCGGCCATGCCGATGATCGCGACGTCCAGCGGTTCGGGCTCGTCGATCTCCGCGACGGTCTCGGGCAGCACGCCGGACACGATGTCCTCGTGCAGCTCCGCGATGGTGGTGCGTTCGGACCGCAGCGTCGCGACCTGGCCGATCATGAACATGCCCTCGCGGCGCTGCTCGTCCTCGCCGACCGGTTTGAGCCCGCCGTCCTCGCGCACGAGACCGCGGCTGGCGAGCCGGAGCCGTCCCAGGTTGAGCTGTTCGAGCCGCTCCCAGCTCTCCTGTTTCGACAGTCCGGTCAGCTCGGCCCGCGCCTGCTCGAAGGTGTCCACGTAGGACGTCTGCGCGCAGCGGACGGCATGACCGGGGGAGGTCTCCAGCAGCGCCGTGTCCTCGCACTCCAGCGCGACCTGCTGGAACACCGGCTGGATCGCGCCGTGCGTCACGGCTTCCTCGGTGAACAGGTAGGCCGTGCCGACGAGAACGCCGACGGCCGCACCCCGTGCCGCGATCGGCGCGGTCATGGCGGAGATCATCGCGGCCGAGCGGGCGTCGTGGATGCCGCCCGCGAACAGGGCGACCACGTCCTTCTCCCGCCCGCGCAGCACGTCGATCTGCTGCTGCCACAACGTGAAGCTGGTCCGGGGGCCGGTGTGGCCGCCGCACTCCGAGCCCTCGAAGACGAACTTGCGCGCGCCCTCGTCGAGGAACCGGCGCAGCAGCGCGGGCGACGGCACGTGCAGGAACGCCTCGATGCCGGCGTCCTCCAGTTCGCGCGCCTGCGCGGGCGTGCCGCCGGCGACGATCGCGTACTTCGGCCGCACGGCCAGCACGGCCTCCATCTGCCGAGCCCGCAGTTCCGGCGGGGCGAAGCCGAGCAGGCCGACTCCCCAAGGTCGTTCACCGAGTTTGGAGGCGGTGTGGTCCAGCAGTTCGCGGACCGCGGGGCCCTCCATCAACGCGAGCGCGAGGAACGGCAGGGCACCCCCCTCGGCGACGGCCGCGGCGAACGCGGGCTGGTCGCTGACGCGGGTCATCGGGCCCTGCGCGATGGGGTACCGCAGGCCGGGGACGCGGTCGCAGAACGGCCCGCCGGACCGGATCGAGCGGTGCTCACCCGCCAGGGTGAGATTGTCCGAGATGCCCCGTTGAATGGCTCCGACCACGCCTCCGACGGTGCCGAACGAGGTACGGTAAGAATCGGCCAGGGAACCTTCCTGACCAATTTCGAGCGCGTTTTGACGAACATGAACGCGTAACCCGTCGTTCACGACGGTGTCGGCGCCGTCCATCATCCGGACCGCGTTGACAATTTCGCCGGAAATATGTTTTCGGGCCTCCGCGACCAGTGCGAGCTGGCCTTCCAGCACCACTCCGCGAGCACCACCGGCGACTGCGGCGGCCGCCGTGTCGGGGCCGATCGACCCGGCCACCCAGACCGGCAGATCGGTCAGCGCGAGCACCTGCTGGAGCAGCACGAACGCGGGCGAACCACCCACTCGGCCGCCCGACTCGGCACCCTTCGCGATCAAGCCGGTGGCTCCGAACTCGATCGCCGCAACGGCTTCCGCCACCGAGGTGATCACCGCGAGGACACGGCGTTCACCCAGCTCAGCGAGGTTCGGAACATGCCGAACAAGATCGACGACGACGGTGTCCACGGTGTCCGGCAGGGGCACGGTCAACGGTCCGTGCAGCCGCACCCCGAAGGCGCGCGGGTGACGCGTGGTGACACGGCCGAGGTCGGCGGCGGCGTGGGGCCCGAGGTCGAGCACACCAAGCCCACCGGCTCGTTCGGCCGCGACCACGAGGGCCGGGTTGGGGGTGCCGAAAGGACTCAGGCACAGCACCCGTTCACGATCCGACAGCATGTCCACTGCGCTCACTTCCTCACCCTGCAGGGGTGGGGAGAAAGGAATTCAGCTAGGGTTACTACTGACCGGTACGGTTACAGCGCGCTCACCGTACGCACAAACCGGAGGCGCCGTCGAGGGGGGTGGTGAAACTTTCTCATCTACGTAACCTGACGAATGGCCCCGGATGGCGGGGCCTCCTACTCCGGTTCGCGGATGGCGCGACGTGCTATGGCATCAGCAGCACCGGCTTGATCACCTCACCCGCCTCCGCCGCCCGCATCGCGTCCCCCACGGCGCCGAACGGGAAGTGCGTGACGAGCTCGTCGAACGGGAACCTCCCCTGCCGGTGGAGGTCGATCAGCGTCGTGATGAGCGCCGCGCTCCGCCCCTCCCCGCCGAGCACACCGACGACCCGCTTGCCCCACAGCGTGCTGAGGTGGTCCAGTTCGACGCGCGCCCCTGCCGGCGCTCCGCCGATGAGAGCGCACGTCCCGCGCATCCCCACCGAGTCCACGGCCTGACGGCAGACCGCCACGACTCCGGTGCACTCCAGACTGAAGTCGGCGGGCCCGGCGCAGATCTCGTGCACCGCCGCGACGGGCTCGTCCACGGTGACGTTCACCGTGTCGGTGGCGCCGAACCGCCGGGCGAGCGCGAGCCGGGACTCGTGCCGGTCGACCGCGATGATCCGGGTCGCCCCGCTGTTGAGCGCGGCCATGATGGCGGCGAGCCCGACCGTGCCGGCGCCGTAGACGACCACGGACGAACCGGAGTGCGGCTTCAGCACGTTCAGCACGGCGCCCGCACCGGTCGACAGTCCACACGCCATTGGGCCGAGCAGTTCCAGTGGCCCTTCGACCGGCACGAGACCGCGCCACGGGACGATCGCGTGCGTCGCGAACGACGACTGCCCGAAGAAGTGGCTCGCGAGCGGCGAGCCGTCGAGGCCGCGCAACGCGGTCGACCCGTCGTCGCGGCCGCCGCCCACGAGCAGGTCTCCCAGCCTGAGGCAGTACCGCGGCTGACCATCGAGGCAGTTGCGGCAGTCGCCGCACCAGGGCCAGCCCAGCACGACGTGATCTCCCTCGGCCACACCGGACACTCCCGGCCCGACCGCCTCGACGACGCCCGCGCCCTCGTGGCCGAGCACGCCCGGCAACGGGAACGGCAGGTCGCCGTGCCGGGTGATCGAGTCCGTGTGGCAGATCCCCGCCGCCACGACCCGGACCAGGACCTCGCCCTCCCGCGGTTCGTCGAGGAGCACCTCGCGCAGCTCGAACTCGCCGTGCCTCTCCCCCACGACGGCCGCCGTGATCCTCATGCCAGCACCTCCGCGACGTCCGCCCGCACGCTCAGGGCACGCCCGGCCAGGTCCGCCGGCACCTCGGCGTGCGCGGTGTTGATCCGCACCAGCCGCGCACCCGGCAGTGCACGCACCACCGACTCGACCGGGGAGCGGATGACTCCGGGCGTGCTGTACCCGGCGCCCATCTCGACGACGAGCACGCCGTCGTCCAGCCAGTCGCGCAGCCGTTGCCCGGCGGGCAGGTAGTGGTCCGGCACGTACTCGGGTCCTTTGTGCACGTTCAGGAACACCTCACCCCCGCAGCGCGGGCAGGACGGCACGGCCGTGACCTCGCCCGTCGCCGCATCGTAGGTGGCGAGCGCGGCCTCGACGATCGGCCTGCTCGGCCACGTCTCGCGCGTGCACGGCGTCTCGCACTGGTAGCGGCCGTAGTCCCCTTGAGGCGTCCAGACCCTCTCCGCGTCGAACCCGTTGCGCTCGAACAGCCCGTCCACGTTGGACGTGAACACGAAGTGGTCACGGGTGCCGACCACCTCCCGCAGCCGCGTGTACACGGGGTTCGGTTCCTCGCCGAACCGGATGTCGTCGACGTGCACGGACCAGTAGCCCCACAGCAGCCTGGGCGGCAGCGGCAGCCCGATCAACTGGTACCGCGCCCACAGCCCTTTCTCGTGCAGCACGGGGAACAACTCGGCGAACCGTTCGGAGTCCGAGTAGTCGTAGCCCGCCGCCGCCGACAGTCCCGCGCCCGCGGCGATCAGCACGCGGTCTGCCTCGTCCAGCCAGCGTTCCAGTGTCACGACAACTCCCGGTAGAGACCTTCGTCCTCGGCCTTGAACGCCACGAACACCACGCGGTCGAACCGGCCGGGGTGCGCGGCGAGCCAGTCCCGGACCGTGCCGGTGGCGATCCGCGCGGCCGGTCGCTTCGGGAAGCCGAAGATCCCCGTGCTGATGGCGCAGAACGCGATCGTGCGGATTCCTGGCACCTCGGCGGCGAGGTCGAGGCACGCCCGGTAGGAGTCGGCGAGTGCGCTCTCCTCGGCGGGCGACGGACTTCCGTGCACGATCGGTCCGACGGTGTGCAGCACGAACGACGCGGGCAGGTGGTAGCCGCGGGTGATCTTCGCGGTGCCGGTCGGTTCCGGTGTGCCCTGCAGCGACATGATCCGCCCGCAGTCGGCCCGCAGCCGCGGCCCGGCCACGGCGTGGATCGCGTTGTCGACGCAGGCGTGCAAGGGCTGGAAGCAGCCGAGCATCGCGTCGTTGGCGGCGTTGACGATCGCGTCGGCCGCCAGCCGCGTGATGTCGCCGCGCCACACCGCGATCGGTGCGGGCAGCGTCACCACATCGGCCGGCGGCGTGCGCTGACGTTCGCCGCCGAGCAGGGCGTCCAGCACGGCGACGAGTTCCGGGTCGAGCGGCGCGGGCCCGCGGATCGTCAGCACCGCCCGCAGCAGGCGCCGCCGTTCGCCGGCGTTCCCGGGCAGCGGGAACCCGCCGACCCACGGGTCGTCGCCGAGCATCCGCAGGGCGAGGCTCGTCAGCCGGTCGAGTTCGTGGGCGGGCGCGGGTGCACCGAGCGGGCGGAAGGACTCGTCCAGTGCGACCGCGTCCCGGTAGCCGGGCAGGGTGGCGAGCATGTCAGAACAGTCCGTTGGCGTGCGGCAGGGCGGCGGGGATCGGCGCGATGACGTCCCAGTGCTCGACGATCCTGCCGTCCTGGACGCGGAACAGGTCCCAGTACGCGACCGGCTCGCCGAACTCGCCTTCCGACTGCAGCAGCACGAGATCACCCTCGGCCACGACCTGGTGAACGGTCTTGTACACGAGGTTCTTGCCTTGCTGGGCCCAGTTCGCGGCGGCGGCGCCGAACCCGTCGAGCCCGTCCGCGGCCTCCGGGTTGTGCTGCAGGTAGGTCTCGGTGGAGATGTAGTCGGTCAGCACCGAGTAGTCGGCGTCCTGCAGGATCCGCTGGGCGAACTCCTTGACGAGCTGACGGCTGCGCTCGGTGTCCACATCGGCGGGCTGCGAGGCACCGTCCGTCTGGGACCGTCCACTCGCGGTGTTCTCGACGACGGGCGTGAGCGCGTCCCAGTGCTCGGCGAGCTTGCCGTCCCGCACGCGGAACAGGTCGAACGCGACCAGCGGCTCAGGCCCGAACCCGTGGTAGACCCCGTGCAGCGCAACTAGATCACCATCCGCGATCACCCGGGCCAGTTCGTAGCGGAAGCCCTCCGGCAGGGTCGCGACGAGGCCGCGCAGCGCCTCGGGTCCGTCCGCGACGAGCGAGCTGTGCTGGCGGTAGTCCGGTGCCACCCAGCGGTCCACGGCGGACGGGTCCTTGTCGCCGAACAGCTCGCCTGCGGCCTTGAGCACGATTTCCTTGTTGTCCATGGCTCACACAGTGCTCCACCGGCCGCGCCCGATCGAGGTAGGATCACGCCTCACCATGGTCAAAAGTGGACAGGTAGCGCAGTTCGGCTTCAGCAACCCAGACCGCGGGCAGCTGGGCCTGGAAGCACTCGACCTCGGCGTGCTCCGCCGCCGCCTCACCGGGGACACACTCACGAAGGTGCACCGCACCGACTTCCACCAGCTGTTCGTGTTCACCGCGGGCACCGCCACCACCATGGTCGATTTCGTGGACCACCCGTGCGCCTCCGGCACGCTGCTGCACATCAGCCCGGGCCGAGTGCTCCGCCTGCCCACGGGCTCGGCCGAGGCACTCATGGTGCTTTTCACCCCCGCGTTCCCACCACCGGTCCTCAGCCCGTTCGGCCCGGTGCTGCACACGGTGCCCAAGGCGGAGCTGGCGGTCTTCAGCCGCGCCGTGCAGGACGTGCGGCAGGAGTACCGCCGCAACCTGCTGACCAACGAGCCGGTAGACCTGCTGCGCCAGCTGCTGGGCGCGCTGCTCCTGCGCATCGCCCGGCTGCCGGGCGACACCCCCAGGCACGACCCCCGCTTCGAGCGCTTCCAGCAAGAGCTGGAACGCTCGTTCGCCACCACCCGCAACGCCGCCGAGTACGCGGCCAGGATCGGTTACTCGACGCGCAGCCTCAACCGCATCTGCCTGGCCGCGACCGGGCAGTCCGCGAAGGCGTTGATCGACGCCCGCGTGACGCTGGAGGCCAAGCGGCTGCTCGTGCACACCGGCCTGTCGTCGGCGGCGATCGGGCACCGGCTCGGGTTCAGCGAGGCCACGAACTTCACGAAGTTCTTCGTCCGCGAGACGGGTGTGTCACCCGGCGCGTTCCGCGAGTAGCTGGGCCGGGGCGTGGCGGGTGATACCCGCGACCGAGTTCGAGGGCTCAGCCCCGCGGACGCGTTCGTCGAGGAAAACCCACGCGGTCATGAGACCGCCGACGGCCGCGCCGGCAAGCCCGGCTGGGTGGCGATGTCTCCACGACCGGTGCGCGGGCACGACGGCACCGGCCAGGCCACCTACCGCCTCGGTGACGAACTCGCCGACCAGCATCAGCCGTCCCACCCGGGACACAGCTGGTCGAGCGTCCGACGGGCGATGCCCGCGAGGAACAGGTTGGTGTCGCGGTAGTACGGCAGCGCGAGCACGGCGAGGTGCAGCGCCCAGCCCTTCGCACGCGCCCAGGCGGCGTCGTCGTACTCGCTCATCTCGCGCTGGAACGCCTTGCGACCTCGTTCGTCGAGGTACAACCAGGCCGTCATGAGGTCCGCTGCCGGGTCGCCGACGCCGGCGCTGCCCCAGTCGATCACACCGGTCAGCTCACCGCCGGCGAAGAGCAGGTTGCCGACGTGCAGGTCGGCGTGCAGCCACCGGCCGGGCCGATCCCAGCGCGGGGCTTCGAGGCCGTCCTCCCAGATCGCGACCAGCCCGGGGTCACCGCCGACCTGCGCGATGCAGGAGCGGACGGCGTCGTCGTTGTCGTGGGCGTCGAGGCGACCGCGACCGGCGGTCCACGGCCGGTCTGTGGCGTCCACCTCGTGCAGCGCGCGGATCAGGGCTGCGAGCCGGTGCGGCGTGTCCTCGGACACTTCCTCGACCGGGGCCATCTCACCCTCGACCCAGCGCACCACCGACCACTGGTACGGGTAGTCCGGCGCGGGCTCGCCCAGCGCCAGCGGTTCCGGCACGGCGACCGGCAGGTACGGCGCGACCAGAGGGAGGACGACCGCTTCCTTGGAAGGGTCGTCCCTCGCCCACTCGCGGCGCGGCAGCCGCACCGCCAGGTCGTCGCCCAGCCGGTACAGGGCGTGGCTCGTACCGCCGTGCACGACCTCGGTGATCGGCAGACCGTGCCAGCGCGGGAACTGCGTGCGAACCAGTTCGTCCACAAGGGACACGTCGGTGGCGGTCTCGCCGTCGAGCATCGATCAACTCCCCCGGATGAGCCTCCCATGCAACACCGCGCCCAGGGCCGGGGCAACTCGTTTACCCGGCACGCCGGTCCGCGAGGCGTACCACGTTCGGCGACCGCTCCACCCGGAACCGGCCGCTCGACGCGACCAGGTACCCGACGCCGCGGACGGTCTGGACGATCTCCGCCGCGTCAGCGAGCTTCTGGCGCACCCGCCGGACGTGCACGTCGACCGTGCGGCCACCGCTGTAGTCGTCGTCGACGCCCCACACGGCCGACAGCAGCTCACGCCGGCGGTGCACCCGGTCGGTGTGGGAGCACAGGTGGAGCAGCAGTTCGAACTCGAGCCGCGTCAGCTCGACGGGCTTGTCGTGCACCAGCACCTGCCGCGTGTCCGGCAGGATCCGGACGTCCACCTCCTCGACCGCGGCCTCGACCGCCGGCACCAGGCCCGCGTCGGTCAGCGCGCCGAGCAGCCGCAGCGCGGTGTTCTCGTCCTCGGTGTCGATGGTGATGCTGAACCTCATGTCGCACCTCCTCAGCTCTTGGGCAGGCCCTGCGGGTTGATCTCGGACGCCGGCACGGCCTCGTCGGACAGGCCCCAGCGCTTCAGCACCTCGGCGTACTTGCCGTTGGCGATCAACTGGTTCAGGGCCTCCTGGACGGGAGTCACGAGCCCGCTGTCCTTCTTCGTCGTCGCGGCGATCTTGCCTTGGACCGCGGCGCCACCGGAGAAGTTGCCGATCACCTCGGTCTGCCCGGACGTCGCCGCGTGGTAGGCCGACGTGGGGTTCGGGCCGAGGTAGGCGTCGATGCGGCCGGACTGCAGCGCCAGGTAGTAGTCCGACGAGTTCTGGAAGTACTTGATGTCGGTGGCCGGCAGGCCGGCGGCGACGTTGCGGGTGCTCCAGTCGAGAAGGATCTTCTCCTGGTTGGTGCCCGACGTCACGGCGATCACCTTGCCCGCCACGTCCTTGGGCTCCTTCACCTTCCAGGTGCCGCCCTTCTTGGCCTCGAACGCCAGCGTGTCCAGGCGGTAGGTGGCGAAGTCGTACTTCTCCTTGCGCGCCTCGGTCACCGTGATGTTCGACAGGCCGAGGTCGTAGGCACCGCTGTCCAGACCGACGAACAGGTTCTCCCACGACGCGACCTCGAGACGGGGCTTCAAGCCCAGCACGTCGGCGACCAGCGTGGCGATGTCGGTCTCGACACCGATCACGGTCTTGTCATCGGTGGCGTAGAACCGCAGAGGTGGCGCTGTGCCGGCGGATCCGCCGATCACCAGCTCCCCCTTCGTTCTGAACCTCTCCGGCACCTTCGCCGCGATCTTGTCGTCCTTCACCGCGGTCACGCGGTTCTGCTGCGGGCTGAGGTTCACGCTCAGGCCCGAGACCTCGGCGGGCTCCTCACCACCGGCCGTGCCGCAGGCAGCCAGACCGAACGCCAGCACGGCGAGAAGTACTTTGCGCACAACGAACTCCTTCTACAGAACCTTGGACAGGAAAGCGCGGGTGCGCTCGTGGACCGGGTGGTCGAGCACCTCGCCGGGTGATCCCTGCTCGACGATCACGCCGTCGTCGATGAACACGATCCGGTCGGCCACCTCGCGGGCGAAGCCGATCTCGTGCGTGACGACGACCATCGTGGTGCCGGAACGGGCGAGGTCGCGCAGCACGTCCAGCACCTCGCCGACCAGTTCGGGGTCCAGCGCGGACGTCGGTTCGTCGAACAGCACGACCTTCGGCCGCGTGGCGAGGGCCCTGGCGATGGCGACGCGTTGCTGCTGGCCGCCGGAGAGCTGCCGCGGGTACGCGTCCGCCTTGTCGGCGAGCCCCACACGCTCCAGGAAGTGCCGTGCGTCGGAGAGCGCCGCCACCTCCGCGACGTTCTCCAGCGCGGTGAGGTGCGGGAACAGGTTGAAGTTCTGGAAGACGAACCCGATGTCCTTGCGCTGCTTGAGGATCTCGCTTTCCTTGAGCTCGTGCAGCTTCCCGCCGCGGCGCCGGTAGCCGATCAGCTCGCCGTCGATCGTGATGTACCCGCGGTCGACCTTCTCCAGGTGGTTGATGGCGCGCAGCAACGTCGACTTGCCGGAGCCGGACGGCCCGAGCACCACCACGACCTCGCCGGCCGCGACCTCGAGCGACACCCCGCGCAGCACTTCGAGCGCACCGAAGCTCTTGTGCACGCCCAGAACCTCGATCACCTGCGGTCTCCTCGCGCGAAGTAGCGCTCGACGTAGTGCTGGCCGATCGAGAGCAGGGTGGTCAGGATGATGTACCAGACGGTCGCGACCATCAGCAGCGCCACGACCCGGGCGTTGCGGCCGTAGATGACCTGAACCTGGTAGAAGAGCTCGCCGATGGCCATCACGGAGACGACCGACGTGCCCTTGAACAGGCTGATCACCTCGTTGGCCGCGTTGGGCAGGATCGACCGCATCGCCTGGGGCAGCACGATCCTGCGGAACTGCCGGAACCTCGGGATGCCCAGTGCGGCCGCCGCCTCCAGCTGCCCGCGGTCCACCGAGATCACGCCGGAGCGGACGATCTCCGCCGCGTAGGCCGCCTGGTGCAACGCGAGCCCCAGCACGGCCGCGCCCATGGGGCTGATCAGCGCGATCGTCTCGAAGCTGACGAACTCCGGCCCGAACGGAACGCCGAGCGAAAGCCGCTGGTACAGGTAGGAGATGTTGAACCAGAACAGCAACTGCACGATCAGCGGGATCGACCGGAACGCCCAGATGTAGGTCCAGCCCACAGCGCTCAGGAACGGGCTCTTCGACATCCGCAGCACTGCCACGACGATCCCGAGCGCGAACCCCAGCACGGTGCCGAGCACGGTCAGCACGATGGTCGTGCCCACAGCGGTCAGGATCGACTGAGCGGTGAAGTAGCGGGCGAACGTCGGCCAGTCCCACGCGGGGTTCGTGACCAGGCCGTGCACGAACTGCGCGGCGAGCACCAGCACGAACGCGACGCCGACCCAGCGCCACGGGTGGCGGGCGGGCACGACGGGCAGAGAGGGCAGATCATCGTCCTTTGTGGACACAAGCGTCAGCGTGCCAGAGGTCATGGCGAGTCCTTGCCGCGGCGGGGAACGTGAGACGAGCGGGAAGTGTCAGCTCGTACAGGCGGTGCGACAGCGGGAGGACAGGACCAAAGCGGCAGCGCCTTTCATCCTGTCCTCCCTTCCCTGCGCTCTTGAGGAGAGCACTCACTCAACGACGCTCACGTTAGGTACCGGTGAACCGGCCGGGCAAGGACGTCCACGTGCTGAACAACTATCGGACACCGAGATGATCCCTCAGCGCCGGACCTGTGTAGTCGGCCCGGAAAACGCCGCGCTCCTGCAGCAACGGCACGACGGTGTCCGCGAACTCGTCGAGCCCGCCCGGCGTCACGTGCGGTACGAGGATGAACCCGTCGGCCGCGTCCTGCTGCACGAGGTCGTCGATCTGCGTGGCGACGCTGTCCGCCGGCCCGACGAACGTCTGCCGGGCGCTCACGTCGATCACGAGGTCGCGGATGGACAGGTTCTTGGCGGCGGCCTTCTCCCGCCACTCCCGCGCGGTCTGCACCGGGTCCTTGAACATCCGCACGCTCGCGCGGCCCTTCGCGATGGTGTTCTCGCCGGTCAGCGGCTCGACGTCGGGCAGCGGCCCGTCCGGGTCGTAGCCGCTCAGGTCCCGGTTCCACACCTGCTCCAGGAACCGGATGGCGGTCGCGCCGCTGACCTGCTGCCGCCGCACCACAGCGGCCTTCTCCTGCGCGTCCGCGTCCGTGTCGCCGAGGACGAACGTGGCCGCGGGCAGCACCACCAGCTGGTCGTGCGTGCGGCCGTACTTGGCCAGACGGCTCTTCACGTCGCTGTAGAACTTCTGGCCCGCCTCCAGGGTCGCGTGCCGTGAGAAGATCGCGTCGGCGGTGGCGGCGGCGAACTCGCGGCCCTCCTCGGAGTCCCCCGCCTGCAGGATCACCGGACGCCCTTGCGGCGAGCGAGGAACGCCGAACGTGCCGCTGATGTCGAAGTGCTGGTCGGTGTGCTCGAACGGCCCCACCCCGGTGTCGAACAGCTTCCACGCGGTGCGCAGGAACGACTCCGCGCGCGTGTACCGGTCCTCCTGCTTGAGGAACCCACCGCGCCGGAAGTTCTCACCGGTGAACGCGTCCCACGAGGTGACGACGTTCCAGGCGGCACGACCGTCCGACAGGTGGTCGAGCGAGGCGAACTGCCGCGCCACCTCGTAGGGTTCGTTGAAGGTGGAGTTGATCGTGCCCGCCAGGCCGAGCCTGTCGGTGACGGCGGCCAGCGCGGCGAGCACGGTGAACGTGTCCGGCCGGCCGACGACGTCCAGGTCGTAGATCTCGCCGCCCTGCTCGCGCAGCCGCAACCCCTCGGCCAGGAAGAAGAAGTCGAACTTCGCCCGTTCGGCCGTCTGTGCCAAGTGGACGAAGGACGCGAACTCGATGTGGCTGCCCGCCTGGGGATCGCTCCAGACGGTCGTGTTGTTCACGCCGGGGAAGTGCGCGGCGAGGTGGATCTGCTTGGGCATCTCGCGTTCCTCCTAGGCGAACTGGTTGGCCGGCCGGGCGAGGCCGAGGTGGCCGCGCAACGTCGTGTGCTCGTACTCGGTGCGGAACAGTCCGCGCCGCCTCAGTTCCGGCACGACCTCGCGGGTGATCAGCCGGAGGTCACCGTGCAGCCGGAAGCCGGCGAAACCCTCGTCGTGCCAGGCGACCAGCTCCTCGATCGGAGTTGACGCCTCGACGTCTCGGAACACGAGCCTCTCCGATGCCGACACTTCGTCCGCGAACACGATGTCGCCCAACGGCTCCGAGGCCGCGATCAGCGGGTGCCCCTGCGGCGGGCGCGGTGTGATCGACGGTCCGCGCACCTTGAACCACCGGCCCTCGAAGTCGATGTGGTGCAGCTTCTCGCGGTCGATGAACCGCCCGGTGGCCACGTCGCGGATCTCCGCGTCGTCCTCCCAGCTGTCCCACAACCGGCGCAGCACCTCCGCGTAGTCCGCGGCCTCCTCCCACAGCTCGGACTCCGGTCCGGCCGAACGGCGCCCGAAGTGCCTGGCGTCAGCGGGATCGGGTGCGACGGCCAGCTGGACGCCCGCCCGTCCCCCGCTCACGTGGTCGAGCGTCGCGATCGCCTTCGACAGGTGGAACGGCTCGGTGTGCGTCACCACCGCCGTCGGCACCAGGCCGACGTGCGTGGTCAGCGGGGCGATGCGCGCGGCCGTGAGCACCGCGTCCAGGCCCGGCCGGCCGCCGAGCGAGTCGTCGAACGTGACGAAGTCGAGCTTGGCTTCCTCGGCCTCGCGCACGAGTTCGGCCCAATGCCTAGCGTTGAAGGCTTCTTCGCCGGTCGCGTGGAGCGCGGCGGCCAGGTGCAGTCGTGTGCCCACTGGTCCCCCTCTCGTCGTTTACCCGCATTCTGCGAGCGTTGAGGGGCCTCACGCCGGGGCGGCCACTGGGTGGGACTCCTGGCCGGAGCGGGAATATTTTCCTGGTTGCGGATCGCGGTGCGGCGATTGGCAGGGCGCTCCCAGCCGAAGTGTTGCGTTGACGTGAGCGTCAAGGTTTAGCGTTCGGTCCATGAGGATCGGCGAACTGGCCAAGCGAGCCGGCACCACGACCCGTGCGCTGCGCTTCTACGAGTCCGAAGGGCTCCTCGAAGCGCCCCCCCCCCCCCCCCCCGACCCCCCCGGCGACGACGACCCCCACCCCCCCCCCGGGCCCCCCCCCCCCCCCCCCCACGCCCAACGGCTACCGCGAGTACGACGAGCACCACCTGCGGCTGGTCCGCGAGATCCAGTCGCTGCAGGCGGTCGGGCTGTCCCTGGAGGACACCCGGCCGTTCGTCGCGTGCCTGCGCGCGGGGCACGAGTCGGGTGACTCGTGCCCGGACTCGCGGGAGGTCTACCGGCGCAAGCTCGCCGAGGTGGACGCCTGCCTGGACCGGCTCAACACCGTCCGGGAGTTCCTGCTGGCCAGACTCGCCTTCCAGGACCCGTGCCTCGTGCCCGAACCCAAGGAGTTCCAGTGCAGCAGCTGACCGACGCCACGTTCTCGGACCAGACCCGGACGGGCACCGTCCTCGTGGAGTTCTGGGCGCAGTGGTGCGGGCCGTGCCACATGCTCACGCCCGTGCTGGAGGAGATCGACCGCGAGCGGGACGACCTGACCGTCGTCAAGATCAACGCCGACGAGAACACCGCCACCGCCCGCGACCACCAGGTCATGTCGCTGCCGACGATGTTGCTGTTCCGCGACGGCGTGCCGATCAGGCAGATCGTGGGAGCGCGTCCCAAGTCCCGCCTGCTGGCCGAGCTGGATGACGCGCTGAGCGCCTGATCGGCCTATCTTCTAGCGCATGCTCGGTCTCGAACTCGTAGTGGTGCTGGGTGTGTGCATCCTCGCGAGCAGCATGGTGTCCGGCCGGTTGCGCGTCGCCGCCCCGGTGCTGCTGGTGGTGTGCGGCGGGGTGCTCGGCTTCGTGCCCGCCCTGCAAGAGGTCAGCCTCCCGCCGGAGGCGATGTTGCTGATCTTCCTGCCGGCTTTGCTGTACTGGGAGAGCCTCAACACCTCGTTGCGGGAGATCCGCAGCAACCTGCGCCCGATCGTGCTGCTCAGCACGCTGCTCGTGCTCGCCACCGCCGCGGCCGTCGCCTCCGTCGCCCACGCGCTGGGCCTCGGCTGGGGTCCGGCGTGGGTGCTCGGCGCGGCTCTCGCACCCACCGACGCGACCGCCGTCGCGGCGATCGCCCGTGGAATGCCGCGCCGCACGACGACGATCCTGCGCGCGGAGTCGTTGATCAA
The DNA here is from genome assembly GCF_026242055.1 of Lentzea sp. NEAU-D7. GTDB lineage: Bacteria > Actinomycetota > Actinomycetes > Mycobacteriales > Pseudonocardiaceae > Lentzea. The sequence continues at coordinate 624,307 of NZ_JAPJDL010000001.1, forward strand.
CGACGGCACGGCTCTCGTGATCTACGCGATCGCGGTCGCCATCACGGCCGGTGAGCAGCAGTTCAGCACCGGGCGGGTCGGCCTGCAGCTGGTGCTGTCGTACGCGGGCGGCGCGGTGGCCGGGTTGGTCGTCGCGTGGCTCGCGGTGCAGGTGCGCAAGCGGCTCGACAGCCCGTTGCACGAGAGCGTGGTCAGCATCCTGACCCCGTTCGCGGCGTTCCTGCTGGCCGAGACCGTGCACGGCTCCGGCGTGATCGCCGTGGTGACGTGCGGCCTGACGCTGGCGCGGGTCGGGCCGCGCATCGTGCGTGCCGACACCCGCCAGGTGAGCTACGCGTTCTGGGGCATCGCCACGTTCGTGCTCAACGGTGCCCTGTTCGTCCTGATCGGGCTCCAGGCGCACAGCGCGATCCGGTCGCTGGACGGCTCGGAGACCCTGGCGACGTTCGGCGCCATCGGGCTGGTGGCGCTGACGGTGACGGGCACGCGCCTGCTGTGGAGCTACACGACTCCCTATGTGATCCGGGCCCTCGACCGCCGTCCCCAGCAACGGCTGCGGCGCGTCGGTGCCCGCCAGCGGCTGGTGTCGTCGGCCGCCGGGTTCCGCGGCGCGGTGTCGCTGGCCGCCGCGCTGGCCGTGCCCGAGACGGTGGTGGGTGGCGGGCCGTTCCCGTTCCGCGACGAGATCATCCTGATCACGTCCGGCGTCGTGGTGCTGACGCTGATCGTGCAGGCGGTGCTGCTGCCCTCGATCATCCGGTTCTCGCAACTGCCCGAGGACACGGCACTGGACGAGGAGCTCAGGCTGGCCCAGTCGACGGCCTCGGAGGAGGCCTACGAGGCTCTGCCCCGTCTCGCTGACAAGGTGGGCGTCTCCGACGTCGTCTACAAGCGGGTGCTCGCCGAGTACGAACACCACCTGCAGGTCGTGCGGGCCAAGGAGGCCGGCGACGAGCAGGTGGCGCAGTCCGAGGTCGAGTACGCGGCGCTGCGGCTGGAGCTGATCGCGCACAAGCGGGCGACCGTGGTGCGGTTGCGCGACGAGGCCGCCATCGACGACATCGTGCTGCGGACGATCCAGCGCAAGCTCGACGTCGAGGAAGTCAGGCTTTCCAGGCGCGAGGTCGAGGAAGACTAGAGTTCGGCCCCGTGATCACTCCTCGGGAGCGCGTGCTGGGCCGGATCGCCGACCACCTCGCCGGGCTCGGGCGTCCGCTGCGGGTGGCGGTGGACGGGATCACCGCGTCGGGCAAGACGACGCTGGCCCGCGAGCTGACCGCGGCCGTCGCCGCGCGGGGCCGGTCCGCCGCGCACCTGTCGATGGACGGGTTCCACCAGCCCCGCGCCGTGCGGCACCGGCAGGGCCGCGACTCGGCGGACGGCTACTACCTGGACGCCTACGACTTCGACGCGTTCTCACGGCTGGTGCTGGAACCGCTCGGGCCCGGCGGAGACCGCCGGTACCGCGAGCGGATCATCGACCTGCGTTCGGACACTCCCCTGGACGAGCCACCGGTCACCGCGCCGGACGACCTGGTCCTGGTGGTGGACGGGAGCTTCCTGCAGCGGGAGCTGAAGTGGGACGAGGTCGTCTTCGTCGACACGCCGTTCGAGGTGGCCTTCGAACGCGGCACCCGGCGTGACACCGAGCTGCTGGGCGGGCTGGAGCAGGCGCGGCGGGCCTTCGAGCAGCGGTACCACGCCGCGAGCCGCCGTTACCTGGACGAGGTCGAGCCGGCCGGAAGGGCTTCGGTCGTGATCGGCAACTCCGACGTCGCCCGTCCCGTGCTGCGGCGGATCGGCGGTGCGGCGGACGCCGTCGTGAACCTCTTCTCCTACGGGACGTTGCAGACGCCACCGGTCCAGGTCGAGCACTTCGGGCGGACGCTGACCGGCAGGCAGGACGTGCTGCCCGGCTACCGGCAGGACTGGGTGACGATCACCGACCCCGCCGTGATCGCGGTCAGCGGAACGGACCGGCACCCGATCCTGCGGCACACCGGCGACCCCGCCGACGCGACCGCGGGGACCGTGCTGGAAGTGACGACCGCGGAGCTGGCGGCGGCGGACCTCTACGAGGTGGACGACTACCGGCGAGCACTCGTGCGGCTCGCTTCGGGAATCGAGGCCTGGGTGTACCTGGCGGTCGGTCACGGCGCGAACTCGGTGGACGGTTCGGTCGCGTAGTTCTGCCAGATCGGCACCATGGTCTCGCGGTTCAGGGGCCGCCCGGACTCGACCATCGCCTTGAGGTCGCGGAAGTACTGCACGTAGAGGTCCGGCGTGAAGGTGGTCAGCATGACCGCCGGATCGTCGCCCGGGTTGGCGAAGGTGTGCGGTGCCCCCGGCGGGACCGTGACCCACGAACCCGCTTCGACGTCGTGGTCGTCCTGCCCGATGGTGAACCGCACGGTGCCCGTGAGCACGTAGAAGCCCTCGTCGTGCTGCGCGTGGCGGTGTTGCGGAGGACCGGGGGTGTGCGGCGGGATGACGACCTCGCCGATTCCCAGGCGGTGAGCGGTGTTGCTGCCGTCCTCGAGGATCCGGATCTGCGACGGACCGCTCGCGATGAGTTCGCCCTCGCCGGGACGGACGATCGACACCTCGGCCATGAGAAAGCCTCCTGATGTGATTGCAGCTTGTGCAATCACCGTAGCACCAGTGACTGCACATTGTGCAATCGCTAGTCTCAGGACCATGCCGCGATGGAAACCGGACGCAGCCGAGCGCCTGCAGACCGCCGCGCTGGAGCTCTTCGACCAGCAGGGGTTCGAGCGCACGACGGTCGCCGAGATCGTCCAGCGGGCGGAGCTCACCCAGCGGACGTTCTTCAACCACTTCGCGGACAAGCGCGAGGTGCTGTTCAGGCTGAGCTCACGGCTCCAGGAGGAGATCGTCCGCGAGATCGCGGCCGGCGACGACGCCTTGCCGCCGCTCGACGCCGTCGTGCGCGCGCTGGAGGTCGTGGCCGACAAGATGTTCGAGGACCACCGCGCCGTGGTGGCGCGCCGTCACGCCGTCATCGCCGCCAACCCGGAGTTGCTGGAGCGCGAGCTCGGCAAGAACGCCGCGCTCACCGAGGCCATCGCGGCCGCGTTGCAGGCGCGGTGCGGTGATCCCGAGACCGCGTTCCTCGCCGCCGGTGCCGCCATGCTCGCGCAGCAGGCGGCGTTCCGGCAGTGGACGCGACCGGGCGAGACCCGGACCTTGCGTGATCTCCTGCTGGACGCGGTGCGCTCTCTGCGCACGACTGTCGGCTAGCTGACCAGGGAGAGACCCCGGCGGACCGGCTCCGGGGCGGTAGCGGCGGGTGCGGCCGAGGGGACCTCGACCTCCTCGCCCCCGATCTCCCGGGTGATCCACGCGCCGGACTCCACCAGGACCTTCAGCGTCCGGGTGTCCAGGGCGTTGACGCGGCCGTAGTACCACTCGTCGGTGGCCAGTGGGCCCATGCGGTCGCCCATGCGCTTCTTGATGTCGAGAACGCGCTCGAACAGCGTCTTGACCAGCGCGGCACGGTCGGCGGGACCCTGGAGGCCCTCCCGGATGCGGTCCTCGATGCCGCGCGGGGTGCCTTCGGAGTCGGGCATGAGCATGGTGGTCCACGCACGCGACTTCTCGCGGTACTGGAGCTGCTGCATGATGCCCTCGTGCTGCGCGAAGTCAGCGGCGCGGAAAGCCTTGCCGCGCCAGCGCTTCTGCAGGTTCACGGCGAGCGAGAGGGCGCTCTTGAGGCCGGTGTTGAGGCCGCGGCCAGGCCAGAAGTGCAGCGAGTTCGCGGCGTCGCCGAGCAGGAAGCCGAACGTGGACGGCGCGAGCTGCGCGGTGAACTTCGACATCTGCTGCATGCCGAGCGTGAACGAGTTGATGCCGACGACGTCCGCCACGCCGACGCCGAAGAAGCGCAGGCCGTCGAGGATCCGGGGCCACAGGTAGGAGAGCTTGTCGACCGAGGGCTTGAACACCGCGCGGTGCCGGTCGCAGACGAAACGGCCGTTCGAGGCGGGACGCATGGTGCAGCCGAACTTGCCGATGCACGAGACGGGGCCGCTCTCGCCCAGGGCGACGATCTCCGACGCCTCCTCGGCGGTGAGGCGCATGTTGATGAAGCCGCCGCCGAGCGAGTTGAAGAGGAACCTGTTCTGCGCCACGGTCAGCGGGACGGTGTGCTCGTCGGGCGACTTCGCGGTGACGCGGATGCCGAGGACGCGCTCGTCCAGCGGCGAACCGTCCACGGAGAACAGTTCCCGGCTCGGGGTGCCGAACTGGGACGAGAACGCCGCGCGGGTGGCGGAGCGGGCGCCGTCGGCGATCGCGAGCACGTGCAGGCCGTCGAAGCGGGCGGGAGGCGTGTAGGCGCCGGGGACGACCTCGATGCCGTAGACGTCCTGGGCCATGTCGAGCAGGCAGTCCTCGATCCAGCGGATCTTGATGTTGCGCGGACGGCCCTTGGACGCCGGGGAGTCCGGGCCGAGCGGCCACATCTCGGAGAACTTGCCGGGCGCGAACAACCGCTCCTGCACGGCGACGGGCAGGGAGGCCCAGACGTTGCTCTGCAGCGTCACGACCTGCTCGCGGCGGTTGTTGCCCTCGGCCAGGCCCTTCCACACGACGCGGTTGCCCTGGCGCATCCAGCGGCGGTCGTGCACGCGGACCGAGACCTGCTCCCCCAGCAACGACTTGATCGTGCACGCGAAGGCGAGGCCGACCGGGCCGCCACCCGCCACGTCCACCCGCAGCGGAGCGGTCTGACGCAGCGGCACGACCCGGCTGCCCTGCTTCGGCAGCATGACCGTCGGACCGCACTTACCGATCAGCACCGTCTTCTCGTCCGCCATGACCCATCCCCCTCGATCCCGTTCGACGGCGGGAACACGTAGTGGGACGGGAGACGGTTCAACGGTTCTCTAGGAAATTTTTCCAGGCGGCAGAAGTGAAGGTCAGGACGCCTCCGGACGGGTTCTTCGAGTCGCGGACCAGAGCGTCGGAGGACAAGGACACCTCGACGCAGTTGTCGTCCTCGGTCGCGCCGCTGTAGCTGCTCTTACGCCAAGCGCGGGCCTCGCTCATTGAGTTCCTCTCGCGGTCGGCCGACGTAGTCCGCCAGCACCTTCCGCGATTGTTCCTCATCCAGAGCGACCTCGGCCAAGCGGTCGAACAGCAGCCGGGTCCGCGCGATGGCGCCCGGATCCTGCACGAACACCTTCGCCAGGTCGGTCGACGTGAACGCCACGGGCATCGCCTTGTGGTACTCCCACAGCACGCAACTGGTGGCCACGAGCTTCGCCGTCGCTGGGACGATCCGGATGGTGGGCGCCCCGAACAGCAGCTTGGCGTACTGGTCTTCCATCGTCTGCGCGTCGCCGACCTGTGTCTGCAACGCATGTTCGTGGATGTAGAACAAGCAACTCGGGCGGTTGTGCCGGTTCAGGATCGCCTGCCGGTCCATCCGGAACTTGACCACCGTGGGGATCCGCTCCTCCACGATGTACCCGCCCATCCTGTACAGGCTGTCGGCGTACTCCGGTGTCTGCGACAAGCCCGGCACCGCCTGCGGGTCGTAACTGGTGATCATCGTGGCGGTCGACTCGGCCATCGCCAGTGTGCGGAGGTTGTCCGAGACCTGGACGATGTACTCCTCGAACGCGTACCGGAAGCGGCGTTTGAAGTCCTCGAAGAAGTCGATGTCCTTGCCGAGCATCGAGAGGTACTGCACGAGGTCGATCTCGCTGGGGCGGTACTTGCCGTTCTCCAGCGTGGAGACCTTGCTGGGATCCCAGCCCAGGCGGACGGCCAGTGCGGCGCCCGTGAGTTCGGACGACGTCTCGCGTACTTTGCGCAGCTCGTCGCCCAGGTCCCGGCTGTATGCGGTAGATGGAGTACTGGTGGCCATTCCTCGACCGTAGGGCTTGCTCCCAAAGCAACAAGAGGCTCGTTCGGGTGAAAACGGATCGCCTGATCTTCAGCTCGTTGCCAGGAAACTCGCAGCGCTGCCACAGCTTGGCGGACGACCATCCCCAGCCATGACTCGACGTCGTAGATCCCTGGTGATCAACGGACTGTTGGTGGTGGTGCTCCTCGGCGCCGGGGTCGCCGGCTACCTGGTGTTCTTCGGTTCCTCCGGCAGCGCCCAGCCCACCGCCGCCCGCACGGCCGCCGCCGCGAACCGCGACGTCAGCGAGGTGGTGACGGCGTCCGGGACGGTGCAGAGCTCGTTCAGCGCCGCCGCGTCGTTCGGCGCGAGCGGCACGGTCACCGAGATCAACGTCAAGGTCGGCGACGTCGTCACGAAGGGCCAGCAGCTCGCGAAGCTCGACCCGGCGCAGGCTCAGCTGCAGGTCGACATCGCGCAGGGCAACCTGAACGCCGCGCTGGACAAGGGAACCGGCACTACCGCGTTGCTCACGGCCTACCGGCAGGCGCAGCTGGCGCTCCAGCAGGCGAAGGACGCGCTCGCGGCCACCACGCTGACCGCTCCCGGCGACGGCACGATCACGTCGGTCATCGGCGCCGTCGGCCAGAAGGTCAGCAGCGGCAACAGCTCCAGCACCTCCTCCAGCACGACGAGCACCACCACCGCGTCCGGGTTCGTCGTCGTCACCGACCTGAAGAACCTGGTGCTGCACGCGAACGTCTCCGAGTCCGACGTCAGCAAGCTCAAGGGCGACCAGGCGGCGACCGTCACGGTCAACGCGATGCAGTCGCAGCCGATCCAGGCCAAGGTCACGCAGGTCGATCTCACGCCCACGACCGCGAACAACGTCGTGCAGTACGGCGTCACGCTCACGCTGACCGAGCCGCCGGCAGGGCTGAGGCCCGGCCAGTCGGCCAGTGTCGAGATCACCGTCGCGGGGGCCACCAACGTGCTCGCCGTGCCCGCCGCGGCCGTGCAGACCGCCGGCGGTGCGAGTTCGGTGGCGGTGCTGGAGAACGGGGCGGAGACGCGCAGGACCGTCGAGATCGGGGTGCGCGGCGACCAGTACGTGGAGATCAGGTCCGGGCTGACCGCCGGCGAGGAGGTCGTGCTGCCGCCGGTGACCACGTCGACGGGGCAGAACCGCACGGGACAGCAGCAGGGTGGCCAGTTCCCCGGCACCGGTGGTCAGCGCAACGGTGGCGGCTTCACCGGGACCGGTCGATGAGCCCGGTCATCGAGGTCCGCGACCTCCGCAAGACCTACGGCAGCGGCGACACGGCCGTGCACGCGTTGCGCGGGCTCGACCTGACCGTCCAGAAGGGCGAGTACATCGCGATCATGGGCGCGTCGGGGTCCGGCAAGTCGACGCTGCTGAACATCCTCGGGTGTCTCGACGTGCCGTCGGGCGGCGAGTACCTGCTCGACGGGATCGACACGGGCGAGTTCGACGAGGAGCAGCTCTCGTTGCTGCGCAACAGGAAGATCGGTTTCGTCTTCCAGTCCTTCAACCTGGTGCCGCGCACGACGGCACTCGCGAACGTCGAGCTCCCGCTGGTGTACGCGGGAGTTCGGCGTGCCCAGCGCCGGGAGAGGGCGCTGGCGGCGCTCGACCTCGTCGGTCTCCGGGACCGGACTCACCACCGCCCCAACGAGTTGTCCGGTGGTCAGCAGCAGCGCGTCGCCATCGCGCGGGCGTTGGTCACCTCGCCCGCGATCGTGCTCGCCGACGAGCCGACCGGGAACCTCGACACGGACTCCAGCCGTGAGGTGCTGGGCATCCTCGACCGGCTCAACGCCACTGGCCGCACCGTCGTGCTGATCACGCACGAGGACGAGGTCGCCGCGCACGCCATGCGGACCGTGCGGGTCGTCGACGGCAGGGTCGCGGGGGTGCTGGTGTGAGGATCTTCGAGATCGCCGCCTTCGCCGTGCGAGGGCTGACCGCGAACAAGATGCGGTCCGGGCTCACGACCCTGGGCATCCTGATCGGTGTCGCGTCGGTGATCCTGCTGATCGCGGTCGGCAACGGCGCGTCGAGCGCGGTGCAGCAGAGCATCGCGGGGCTCGGCACGAACATCCTGACGATCAGCCCTCAACGCGCCCAGCCCGGCACCACGGCCAAGCCGCTGACCACGGCGGACGCGGCGGCGCTGGTGGGTCAGGACTCCCCCGCCGTCAAGTACGCCTCACCCGTCGTGTCGGCTCAGGCGACGGCCGGGTACGGCGACACCACGCACGACATCGGGCAGTTCATCGGCTCGGACCCGCGCTACTTCGACACCACGAACAGCGCGGTCGCGCAGGGCAACCTGTTCTCCGACAACGACGTCCAGCAGGCGCGCAAGGTCGTCGTGATCGGCGCGACCGTGGCCGCGCAGCTCTTCCCCGGTCTCGACCCGGTCGGGAAGTCCGTGCTGGTCAACAACATCCCGTTCACGGTGGTCGGGGTGCTGGCGGCCAAGGGTTCCAGCGGTCTGCAGGACGCGGACGACCTGGCCGTGGCGCCGCTGACGACCACGCAGAACGCGCTGACCGGCTACGGCGGCCTCACCCAGATCGTGGTGCAGGCACGGTCCGCGGACGCGCTGCCGGACGCGCAGGCCCAGGTGACGACAATCCTCAACGGGCGGCACAAGACCACCGGCACGGCCGACTACCGGATCCTGAGCCAGGACCAGCTGCTGACCGCGCGGACCGCGACGACGGAGACGTTCACCGTGCTGCTGGCGTCGGTGGCCGCGATCTCGTTGCTGGTGGGCGGGATCGGCATCACGAACATCATGCTGGTGACCGTCACCGAGCGGATCCGGGAGATCGGCATCCGCAAGGCCGTGGGGGCGCCCCGGTCCTCGATCCTCGGGCAGTTCCTGATCGAGGCGACCCTGCTGAGCCTGTTCGGCGGCGCCCTGGGGGTGGCGGCGGGCGTGGTCGGCAGCCGGTTCACCATCGCGGGCATCCAGCCCGTGCTCGTGCCGTCGTCGGTGCTGCTGGCGTTCGCGGTCTCGGCGCTGATCGGCCTGTTCTTCGGCAGCTACCCGGCTTCCCGCGCCGCGAAGCTCCGTCCCATCGAAGCCCTCCGGCATGAATGAGGAGTCCCTGACGTGACCAACCCACTCGACCAGCCCCTGGAGAACGACATCTCGGCCGAGTTGAAGGAGCGCAAGGCGGGCCTCGGCAGGACCACGGTGGTCCTCGGGGTCGCGGTGCTCGCGATCGTGGCGTTCGTCGGCGGGGTGTTCGTGCAGAAGTCCTTCGGTGCGGCCGAGACGCCGGCACGCCAGAACGCCGCGGGCCGGCAGTTCAACGGCACTCCGCCTTCGGGGCAGAACCGGCCGAACGGCGGCAACTTCGCCGGACGCGGCACCGCCGGCACGATCGACCGCGTCGACGGCACGACCGTCTACGTGAAGACGCAGAACGGCCAGGTCGTGAAAGTGTCCACTTCGGACACGACGAAGGTGGAGATCAGCACGGAGGGCAGGCTCACGGACCTCAAGGCCGGTCAGCAGGTCGTCGTGCAGGGCCAGGCGGGTTCCGACGGCACGGTGACCGGGCAGACCATCACCCAGCGGCCGTGACCCGCGTGGAGCGCGGCCGGTTGCTCGTCGTCGAGGACGAGCCGAGCATCCGCGAGCTGCTGTGCGCCAGCCTGCGGTTCGCGGGCTTCACCGTGGCGAGCGCGGCGACGGGCGGCGAGGCCCTTGACGCTGCTCGGACCGGTGCTCCGGACCTGGTCCTGCTCGACGTGATGCTGCCCGACCGGGACGGGTTCGAGGTGGTGCGGCGGCTGCGGTCGTCGGGTGTGCGGGTGCCGGTGCTGTACCTGACGGCGCGCGACGGCGCGGACGACCGCGTCACCGGGCTGACGATCGGCGGCGACGGGTACATCACCAAGCCGTTCAGCCTGGAGGAGGTCATCGCGCGGGTGACGGCGGTGCTGCGCCGCACCCGTCCCGGCGGCTCGGAGCAACTGACGTGCGGCGAGCTGTCGCTGGACGTGGAGAGCCACGTCGTGCGGCGCGGTGCGCGGGTCGTGGAGCTGTCGCCGACCGAGTTCCGGCTGCTGCACTACCTGATGCGCAACAGCGGCCGGGTCCTGTCCAAGGCGCAGATCCTGGACCAGGTGTGGGCGCACGACTTCGACGGCGACATCGGCGTGGTCGAGTCGTACATCTCCTACCTGCGGCGCAAGGTGGACGGCACCGAGCCCCGCCTGATCCACACCGTGCGCGGGCTCGGGTACATGATCCGCCCATGACGTTGCGCGTGCGGCTGGTGGTCGTGCTCGTCGCTCTGGCGGCCGCGGGCCTGTTCGCGACGTGGCTGATCGGGTCCACCGTGATGGAGCGGTACCTGCTCGGCCAGCTCGACGCGCGGCTCGACCGGGTGGTGTCGACGCCGCGCACGCTTCCGTTGCGCGACAACGCGGTGCTGCGCTCCGCGGAGGGCGTGCTGTCCGGCACCCCCTTCGAAGGGCTGCCGGCCTACGGGACGTTGACGCCCGGCGAGCACGTCACGGTCGGCTCGCGGCGGATCGTGATGCGGCAGTTCGACGGCGCCGAACTGGTCGCGGCCGTCGACCAGTCGGAGGTGGACCGGGCGGTCGGCGACCTCAGGCTCGCGTTCCTGCTGATCAGCCTCGGAGCGCTGATCCTCGTGGGCATGGCCGGGTACGCGCTGGTCAGAGCGTCGACACGGGCGTTGGAGGAGGTCGAGCAGGTCGCCGGCGAGATCGCGGCCGGCGACCTGTCGCGGCGGGTGCCGGTGCGGCGGCCGGGGTCGGAGGTCGGGCGGCTGGCGTCCGCGCTGAACACGATGCTGGGGCAGATCGAGTCCGCGTTCGCGGTGCGGGTCAGCTCCGAGAACCGGATGCGGCAGTTCGTCGCCGACGCGTCGCACGAGCTGCGGACGCCGTTGACGTCGATCCGCGGGTACGCCGAGCTGTACCGGCAGGGTGCGGCGACGGATGCTGCAGAAGTGTTGCGGCGAGTCGAGGACCACGCCGCGCGGATGGGGGTGCTGGTCGACGACCTGCTGCAGCTGGCCCGGCTGGACTCGTCACAGCCCCTGGCGTTGTCCACTGTGGACCTGGTCGTGCCGGTGAACGACGCCGTGGTCGAGGCTCGGGTGCGCGACACGAGCCGGCCCATCTCACTGGAGCTGCTCGCGGGGCCGGTGCCGGTGGAGGCGGACGAGGCGCGGGTGCGGCGGATCCTGACGAACCTGCTCGACAACGCGCTGATCCACACGCCGGCTGGGACGCCGATCGAGGTGCGGCTGACTCCGGACTCGATCGTCGTCACCGATCACGGGGCGGGACTGACGCCCGAGCAGGCCGCGCGGGTGTTCGAACGGTTCTACCGCGCGGATCCCGCTCGGGGGCCGGGTGGGAGCGGGCTGGGGTTGTCGATCGTGGCGGCGCTGGTGGCGGCGCACGGGTGGCGGATCGAGCTGGACACCGCACCTGGTGAGGGCGCGGTGTTCCGGGTGCTATTCGGGGCGTGAGCGGTTGGGCCAGGTGCGCTCGTAGTGCTCCTCCGGGAAGTCGCTCGGGCTCGACCCGGTCGCGTGCGCGCGCCGGATCTCCTCGGCGTAGCGGTCGTTGCGAGGGCAGGAGGGGGCGGCCGGGATGTACATGACGTTGCCCCAGCCCTGCTGGTCCTCGACCGGCGCGACGCTGTGGATCATGTCGCAGTGCCACCAGACCGAGTCGCCGGCCCGGACGTCCGGGATGCCGCTGAGCGCCTCGATCAGGAGCTCGTGGTACTTCGGGACGACCGGGAAGACCTGGTTGACGGTGACGCCGCACATGTCGTCGTCCGGGACGTCGTCGAGCAGCGGGCGCAGCATCAGGTACGCCATGGCACCGGGGATCGGGACGGTGTGCAGGACGCCCTGGTCGTGGGCCATGTCCGAGAGCGCGGTCCAGCCCTGGAAGGTGCGGAACACCGAGCACATCGTGGTTCCCGGGTACTGCGGGCCGGTGGTGCGGTGGGCGGCGTCCCACGGGTCGTACTGCTCGGGCGTGCCGTTGAACAGGTGGCGGAACGCCTGCTGGTACTCGCGCGTCATCCACAGGTCGAGCGTGCCGGGGTCGAGGTGGGTGCCCAGGCCGTTCGAGTCGGCACCGGGCGGGCGGCGGCGGATGCGGTCCGGGTAACCGACGTCCGTGGCCGGGTCGAACCAGCCGTCGTGGCGCCACAGGCCGTTGAGGAAGCGTTGGACCGTGGCCATGCGCTCGTGCCGCCTGGCCTCGGTCTGCGCGGGTGACCAGTAGATCGGGTAGATCTCGGGCTTCGAGCCGACGCTGCCGAAGAAGTCGTCGCCGGGACCCCGGTAGTTCTCGAAGAAGTCGTTGCCCTCGACGTAGTCCACAATGGACTTGTCCCAGGCCAGGGCCTGCTCGCGGTCGAAGTGGCCGCGCACCACCAGACAGCCACGGCGCCGCACGAGCTCGGTGCTCGCGGTGCCGTTCTCGATGTCGGCGTAGTCGATCACGGGCCACGCCTGCCCGGACTTCACGTCGTCGACATCGCGCCGGATCCGCTGCTCGACGACGGCGAACACCTCCTCGACGGTGCGGCCGGACGCTTCGATGTTCGCGCGGATCGCCTTCTTCACCTCGCGGACGGCTTTCGGCAGGTCAGCGGGGGTCGTGTCCCAGTGCGGCAGCATGGCGGCTCCTTCCAGTAAGGCCTCCTAACTTGGAACCGTAGGCGTGTCGACCCGTTGTAGGCAAGACCCCTAACTAGAATCCGCCGGGTGACCAGGCCGTCCCAGGAGTTGCTGCGCTCGATCTCGGACGAGCACGTGCTGCGCACGTTGATGACGGCACGCAAGCTCACGCGGGCCGAACTGGCGATCGAGACGGGCCTGTCGAAGCCGACGGTGAGCGAGAGCGTCCGCAGGCTCGTGGAGCAGGGCCTGGTCGCGGACACCGGCGAACGCACCCCCGGCGGGCGCGGCAAGGGCCGCGTCGGCTCGTTCTACAGCCTCGCTCCCGAGGTGGGCGTCGCGCTGGTCGTCACGATCGCGCCGGACGGCGTGAAGGCCGAGTGCGTCGACGCCTACGGGGACGTCGTCGAGCGGGCGCACCACCCGATCGCCTCGCCGTCCGAGGTGGCGTCCGCGCTGCCGTCCGCGGCCGCGGAAGCCGTTGCGGCGCACCACGTCCGGCTCTGCACCGTGAGCGCGGCCGACCCGGTGGACCGCCGCACCGGCAGGCTCGTCCACCTCCCCGACTCGCCGTTCCTGGTGGGCGAGCTCGACCCGGTCGAGGTGCTGGGCCCGCTGGTGCACGGCCCGGTGGTCGTCGACAACGACGTGAACTGGGCGGCGCAGGCCGAGCACGCCGTGCTGGGTGTGACGGACTTCGCCTACCTGCACCTGGGCGAGGGCTTGGGATGTGCGGTCGTGCTGGACGGCGAGGTGCGGCGCGGGCACTCGGGGCTGGCGGGCGAGATCTCGCACGTGATCACCGCCGGGCCGTCGGGCGCGACCCCGTTCATCGAGGTGTTCGGCGAACTCGGCCTGCGGCGGCCCGGCTCGACCGCGATCGACGTGCCGCGGCTGCGGGAGGCCGATCCTCTCGTGCCGGCCCGTGCGGTCGGCGGGGTGATCACGGCCCTGGTGACGCTGGCGGACCCCGAACTCGTGGTGATCGGCGGAACGTGGGGACCGGCTCTTCTCGACGCGATCAGCGCCGAGTGCACCCGGCTGCCTCGTCAGGTCGCCGTGGTCGCGGCGTCGGTCGAGCAGCCGTCGCTGACCGGCGCCCGCGCCGCGGCCCTCGACCTGCTGAGGACCGCGCTCGTCAACCAGGGCTCGCGGCCTCGCTGACGGTCACTTCCTCGCCGCCCAGACAGTGCGTTCAGTGCGCAGCGCCAGGTCGTCACGACTCAGGGCTTCTTCGAGCGCTTCCGGTTCGAGCCGCCGCCGCAGAACGATGCGGGCGTAGCGTTCCACGGCCTCGGACCGTTCGACGTGGACGGTGATCGTGCGGTCGCCCTCGACGGTGAACCCGGCGCCGGTCAGCATCGGACCCCAGTCGGCCCCGCGGTGCGGCATGCGCTCGTCGTGGCCGTCCGGCGCGTGCTCGGGGAGGAACTGCGGCATGCCGGCCAGCTCGACCACCGCGAGCAGACCGCCGGGGGCGAGCGTCTTGTGGAGCTGGGCGAGGGTGTGGCCGGGGTGGGCCATGTGGTGCAGGGAGGCCGAGGCCCAGATCAGGTCGGGCGTGCCGAGGTCCGGCCACTGCGAGTCGAGGTCGGCGACGACGGTGTGGATCCGGTCGGCCAGGCCCCGTTCCCCGGCCTGGGCGCGGAGGCGCTGGAGGTGCTCGACCGAGGAGTCGACGGCGGTGACGTGGGCCTCGGGGAAGCGGGCCAGCAGGGCGAACGTGCCCGCGCCGGTGCCGGCGCCCAGGTCGACGATGTGGCGGGGGTTCGCGGTGGGGAGCCAGTCGATGACGGCGGCGGTGTGGTCGGCCAGGAGTTCGGCGTCGAGGTCGAGGACTTCGGCCTGGTCGGCGGCGTCGTCGAACCCGCGCTGATGCCCGTGGCCATGTTTGTGGCTGTGTCCGTGGCCGTGCTCGTGATCGCGGCCAGGCCCGGGGCCGCGGCCGTCTCCGTGGTCGTGGCCCTGTCCGTGACCATGCCCTTCGCCGTGACCATGTCGGTGTTCGTAGCCGTGCTCGTCTCCGTGGCCGTGATCGCGGCTAGGCCCGTGGTCGTGGCTCTGCCCGTGACCGTGTTCGCTGCCGTGACCATGTCCGTGACCGTGGCGGTGCTCGTGTTCGGACTCGGGGCCTGGGCCGCGGCTCGGCTCGTGCTCGTGCGCATGGCCGTGGTCAGGTGCTACACCGTGGCCGTGCCCATGTCCGTGTTCGCTCATGGTCCCCAAAGTAGGTCGGCCATGCGCCAGATGCACGACACCTTGCGCAATGAGCAAGACGGTCACCCTCCACGATGCCATCCGCGCAAGATCACGCCTTCTTGTCGGCGTTGTGGCCGCGCCGCGCCTCCCGGTCGAAGATGCCGAGGATCTCGCACGGACCGCCTGCCGTGCCGATGGCGTGCGGCAGCATCGTCGGGAACTCGGCGGCCTGGTTGGTCTCCACGCGGAACCTCCGGTTGCCGAGCAGCAGGACCGCCGTGCCCGACAGCACAACCAGCCATTCGCGGCCGGAGTGTGCACGGAGTGAGGCGGGGTTGTCGGGTGGCGGGGTGGTCATCCGCTGGCGCATGACCGTCATGCCCGGCTCGGCCTTGATCGGCCAGCGCATCGTGCCGTGCCCGCCGTCGAGCATCGGGCTGACGATCACGTCGTCGGTGTCGGTCTCGACCAGCTGGTCGAGCGAGGTGTCGAGGGCCCTGGCCAGCGTCACCAGCTGGTCCAGGGCGAGGCGGCGCTGACCGTTCTCGATGCGGCTGAGCGACGACGGGCTGAGCTTGGCCCGCGTGGCGAGTTCGTCCAGGGACCAGCCCTGGGCGACCCGCAGTGCGCGGATCCGTGCGCGCACGAGGCCGTCCAGGTCGCCGTCTTCTTGCGTCATGCGCACGACTGTATGCATCTGCAGCAAGCGCCGCTCAGCGGTGTCCTTCGTCGTCAGGCCTCGACGAGCAGGTCGAGCAGCTTCTGCGGGGGCTCGTCGCCGAACAGGCTCTGGACCATCTCCTCGGAGTCCTCCGCGGTGCGGGCGGCACGCTCGAACATCGCCTCCTCGTACTCGGCGAGGGCGGTCTCCACGTCCTTGGTGGCCAGGGCCAGGGCGAGCTCGGCACCGTCCAGCATGGCCAGGTTGGCGCCCTCGCCGTTGGGCGCCATGAGATGCGCGGCGTCGCCGACCAGGGTCACTCCCGGCACCCGTTCCCAGCGGTGCTCCGCCGGCAGGGCGTAGTGCGGGCGGAACACCGGCTCCGTGTCGGACTCGGTGATGAGCTTCGTGATCTCCGGCGCCCAGCCCTCGAACTCCCCCGCGATCCGGCCGAGGTCGTCGAACCACTCCAGCGGGCGGCTCAACTCCACGTAGGCGTGCAGCGTGTCGCCGCTCTCCCGGTGCGCGAAGATCCCCTTGCCCTGTCCGGGCGCGAACATCGAGCCGCCACCGACCGCCCTCGCGACGTCCGGGTGCCGGGTGTCGGCGTCGTGGAGGTAGGTCTCGACGAACGACATGCCGGTGTACTCCGGCTTCGCGTCGGTGACCAACGTCCGCACCCGCGACCACGCGCCGTCAGCACCCACCAGCACTTCAGCGGTGAGGGTGCCGCCGTCGGCGAACGTCACGGTCCTGCCCTCGACACCGGTCACCTTGCGGCCCCAGCGGACGGTGCCCGCCGGCAGCGAGTCGAGCAGCATCTGCCGCAGGTCGGCGCGCTGCACCTCGGGACGGCCGCCCGTGCCGTCGTCGCCCTTCTCGAACAGCACGGTGCCGTCGGAGTCCAGCACCCGCATGGCCTGGCGGCCGGGCAGCACCAGGCGGTGGAACTCGTCCATCAGACCCGCGGCCTCGACGACGATCTGCCCGTTGTAGTCGTGGATGTCGAGCATGCCGCCCTGCGTCCGCGCCGACGGTGACTCCTCGGCCTCGTAGACGGTGGACGGAATGCCGTTGACGTGCAGCACGCGGGCGAGCGTGAGGCCACCGAGTCCGGCACCGATGATCGTGACATGCATGTGGAGCTCCCCTGGAGATCGTGCCGCCTCCCTGACGGCACGACCAGGTTCACCCGGCCCGCTGGCACTCTCCGCACACCTCGCTGACAGCGGCTGGCAGCCCCTGTCACGCACCAGGAACATCTCTTGATCTGCGCGCAGTAGCCTGGCCGGCGTGAGCTACCGCTACGAGATCACCCAGGCGGTCGTGCGGCAGGGCATCATCGCGATCGTTCGCACCGCCGACGCCTCCTCCGCCGTGCAGGCGGCCGTTCCGCTGCTGGACGCCGGGATCACGTCCCTCGAGCTGCCGCTGACGAATCCCGGTGCGCTGGAGGCGATCCGGCAGCTCCGCGCGGACCACCCGTCAGCGGTGATCGGTGCCGGGTCCGTGCTCGACGAGGCTTCCGCCGTCGCCGCGGTGCGCGCCGGGGCACAGTTCCTGGTGGCCCCCAACCTGAACTTGTCGGTGATCCGAGCCGGGCACCGGTACGGGGCCGCTGTTCTGCCGGGGGCAGGGTCGGTGTCCGAGGTGGTGCAGGCTCTTGAAGCCGGGGCGGACGCGGTGAAGGTGTTCCCGGCGCCCACACCTCAGTGGGTCAGGGACGTGCTCGCCGTGCTGCCTCACGCGCCGCTCGTGCCCACCGGAGGCGTTGCGCCCGCCGACGTTCCGGCGTGGCTGGAGGCAGGAGCGGTGGCGTGCGGGATCGGTTCGGCCCTCGGCCGCACGCCGCGTGAGGAGATCAGGTCCCTGATCGATCTGATCTCCTGAGCGAGCAGCGGCTTCGGGACGCGTTCGTCGAGAGCGCTTAATCGATACGACACCTTCGGGTCACCCAGGCGGGTTGTGAAAGACTTTCACGTCCGCCACCATCGGGCCTCATGCGCCTGATCACGCTCGCCGCCGCCGTCGCGCTGACGATCTCGGCCGCCCCCGCGGTCGCCGCTCCGGCCGCCCCCAGGATCGCCACCTACAACGTCTTCATGCTGTCGCGGAACCTCTACCCGAACTGGGGCCAGGTCGCCCGCGCCGACCTGATCGACAGCACCGGTGTGCTGAACGGGCAGGACGTCGTCGTGCTCAACGAGGTCTTCGACAACACCGCCTCGGACCGGCTGCTGGCGAACCTGCGCGACACCTACCCGCACCAGACGCCGGTGCTCGGCCGCAGCAAGGCCGGGTGGGACGTGACGAGCGGGAGGTACAGCGACTCGACGCCGGAGGACGGCGGTGTCGCGGTGCTGAGCCGCTGGCCGATCACCACGCGGATCCAGCACGTCTACCGGGACGGCTGCGGCGCGGACTGGTTCTCCAACAAGGGGTTCGCGTACGTGCGGATCGAGGCGCCGACCGGGCCGCTGCACGTCGTCGGGACGCACATGCAGGCCGAGGACTCGGCCTGCACCAGCGCGCCGGGCGGGTACCGGGCGAAGCAGCGGGCCGAGATCAGGGCGTTCCTGACGGCGCGGAACATCCCCGCGGCCGAGCCCGTGTACGTGGCGGGCGACCTGAACGTGGTCATGGCGAGCGACGAGTACCCGCGGATGGTGTCGGAACTGGGCGCGCGGACGCCCGAGGTGGGTGGGCACCCGTTCTCTTGGGACTGCGCGGACAACAGCGTCTGCCGCGACCAGTACGGGCCGGAGTACGCGTCCGAGCACCTCGACTACGTGCTGACCGTCCAGGGGCCGTTGCTGCGCAACGAGACGCGGCGCGCGAAGAGTCCTGAGTGGTCGATCTGGTCGTGGGGCCGCAAGTACACCTTCAACGACCTGTCCGACCACTACCCCGTCTTCGCTAGCTGAGCACGGGCGCGACGGTGAGGCCGAGCTCGGGCATGCCCAGCCAGTCCAGGGTGGCGCCCGACTCGGTCAGCCTGATCCGCACGGAGTGGACGCTGAGCAGCAGGGCCTGCAGCGAGTCCACCCCGTACGCGGCGCTGACGACCTCGTCGCCGAGGCCCACGATCTGATGTGGACACTCCC
Organism: Lentzea sp. NEAU-D7; assembly: GCF_026242055.1. Taxonomy (GTDB): domain Bacteria; phylum Actinomycetota; class Actinomycetes; order Mycobacteriales; family Pseudonocardiaceae; genus Lentzea. The sequence continues at coordinate 642,863 of NZ_JAPJDL010000001.1, forward strand.
AGTCGCCGTTGCCGCTCAACGGGTCCGGGCGCGGGGTACCGAACCTGACCACCACCTCGAAGGGTGATCCGTCCGGTGCCCTGCCCTCGATCTGCCGTTCCGCGACGACGACTCCCAGGTCCATGCGGTTCAGCCTAGTGCGTTCACCAGCCTCCGGGCCTGAACGGCCGCCTTGCTGGAACCCTTGCGGGCCGCCACCTCCGCGAGACCGCCGACGGTGCCGCCCGGCTCGAGGCGCTGGGCCAGGTCGACCGCGAGCTCGACCAGGTCCGCGACCCTGTTGTGCGACCACGCCTTCGGCAGCGCGGTCGTCAGCAGGTCCCAGATCGGAGCTGCGGCACCGGAGCGTGCCGCATCGCGCAGGCACGGCACCACGCGGTTCAGCGCGAGGTCGCCGCGTTCCAGCAGCAGGCCGATCACCTCGCCCAGTGCCCTGCCGTCGAGCTGGCCGCGGGCCGCGAGGATCAGCAGCGCGTCGACGGCGTGGGCGCGACCGACAGTCCCCGCGGCGCCGAGCCCGTAGGCGAGCGCCAGGTGCGTGGCGGCGCCGATCGGGCCGTCCGCCTCGGCGAGCGCGGGCAGCACCGGGCCGTCGTCGACGTTCGACTCCCGGCCGTTCGCGAGGATCGGCACGAGGTACGCGGCGACGACCTCCCGTTGCGCGGGCAGGACGGCGGGCCAGCACAGGAGCATGGCGCCCCAGCCGTTGTAGCTGAACCAGTACCGCTCCGGATCGGCCAGTCCGGGTGTGAGCGTCACGAGCAGCCGTTTCTCCGGGGGCGGCGGGGTCCCGTAGTAGGAGTGCTGCTGGCGCGTGCGTTCGACCAGCTCGGACGCCGGATCGCTCCGCTCCTCCAGCCACTCGCGCAGCAACTTGCCCGCGTTGCTCGTCAGCGGCGCGAAGTCCTCGGGGCGGGTGTCGCGCGGCAGCCGCTCGAAGGCCTGCCGGAGGTCACGCGGCCACGGCTCCCAGTTCTCCGCCTCGGCCTTGGCCAGGCGTTCGAGCAGCGTCACGGCGTCGAGCAGGCCGTTCGTCGCGGTCGGCGTCGACACCAGCGCCGGTCGCGGCGAGTTGACGATGCCCTTGGCGATCTCGTTGAGCCGCTTGGCGAGCTGCAGGCTCACCGAGCCCACCTCCGCCCGCTTGAGCTGCCTCATCCACGTCCTGGCGGCTTCCAGCACCGACTCGATCGGGCCGAGCGCCACGGCGGTCTCGGACACGGCGCCGATGATCGCGACGAGCACCGACCAGCAGTCGCGCCGGGCGTGGTCGGGGTAGGTCTCATAGGCACCCTGGTTCAGCACCCACGGGTACTTCTCGTAGACCGGCGCGAACGCCCGCGCGATCGCCTCCTTGTCCTGCCAGGCGAAGCGGACGACGGCCTCGACGATCCGTTCCGCGGTCACCAGGTCGACCTGCCCCGCGTTGCGGCCGAACAGCCCGCGCACCTCGCCGGTCAGCTCGTCCAGCGTGGCGATCGGGTCCGGCCACGGGCGCGGCGCGAACGGTGCGAGCTCGACCGCCTCCTCCGCGACCGTCTCGGCGCCGAGCTGGGCGGCGAGATCGGGCGGCAGCTGTTCGGCCAGCGCCAGCAGTTCCGTCCGCGTGCTGTCGCCGATCTTCGCCTGGTGCTTGGTGATCAGCTTGACGGCCTGGCCGCGCAGGTCGTCCGACTCGTGCGCGAACAGCTCCGCGACCGTGAGCACGACGTCGTCTGGAGTGGATTTCGCGTGCTTGCCGAGCCACGTGAGCTGGGTGCGGACGAGCTTCTTCTCGGTGCGGCCGAAGACCCACCGGCTCGCGTCGGCGAGCAGGTCGAAGTCGAGCCTTTCCGCCTCGTCCAGCGTCTTCAGCCGGGCCTGCGCGAGGGTGGCGACCGACGAGCGGGAGTCGGGCAGCATCGCGACGTAGTCCCGTGCGTGCTCGGCGGTCTCGTCCAGCGTCACGTCGAGAATCCTGTGCAGCGCGAGGAAACCCTCCATCTCCGAGGCGCTGCCGCCCTGCTGGAGGCGGGCCAGGCAGCCGTCGAGGAGCACCCGCCGGTCTGCCCGCTCGCACAGGAACTGCGGCCACTGCGGGATGTTCGCGAAGATCGCCCCACCGCCGACGACCTCCAGCATGCGCGGGACCAGCGCGTCAAAGGACGGACGCCAGTCCGCGTGACCGTCGAAGGCCAGGAAGTGCAGCAGGAACCCGTCGGTGTCCGGTGGGTTGTCGCCGCAGAACTCCAGCATGATCCTCATCAGGTCGGGCCGGCTCGGCTCCCGGGCGGGAATCCTGGCGGCGACCCGTGCGACCAGGTCCGGCAGCCACGCGGGGTCGCGGTGCCTCAGCACGTCCAAGGCCTCGGAGATGCCGTTGTCCTGGCTCATGCGGTGCCACCAGATCTGGTAGCGCACCAGCCACGGCGTGAGTGTGGAGGCGTTCGGCAGCAACCCGATTCCCGCGATCTGCAACCCCGCGTGGTGGTCCCAGTTCCGGCCGGACGCCCGCCGCTTCTTCTCGTACGCGACGAGGTCGGCGGCGCGCTCCTTGCGTTCCTCGGGCGTGAGGCTCTTGAGCACCTCGCCGAGCGCGAGCAGCTGGTCCGATTCGATCAGAGCCCGGATCCTGTCGAAGCTCACGCCTTCCCTCCCAGTGCGCTCATCAGTCTCTTCGCCTGCACGACCGCCTTGCTCGACCCCTTGCGGGCGGCGGCCTCGGCCAGTCCGCCGACGGTGCCGCCCGGCTGCAGCAGCTGGGCCAGTTCGACCGCGAGCTCGATCACGTCCGCCGCCCGGTTGTGGGTCCACAGCCGGGGAACGGCCGCGGTCAGGGCGTCCCAGACCTGCCGTGCGGCACCGGAGCGGGCCGCGTCGCGCAGGCAGGGCACGACCCGGTTCATCACGAGGTCGCCGCGGTCGAGCAGCCGTCCCAGGAAGTCGCCCAGCGTCCTGCCGTCGAGCTGGTCGCGTGCGGCGAGGACCAGCACCGCGTCGACGGCGTGGGCGCGGTTGACGGTCAGTTCGGCACCCAATCCGTAGGAGAGGGCGAGGTGCAGAGCCGGACCCGCTGGACCGTGGGCTTCGGCGAGCATCGGCAGGAGCGGGCCGTCGCCACCCTTCGAGGCCGTGCGCGCCCGCAGGTGCGGAATGAGATGGGCGGCGACGACCTCCCGCTGGGCGGGCAGCAGCGAGGGCCACCACTCCTTCATCGAGCCCCAGTCGTCGTGCTGGCGCAGGAACTGCTCCGGCTCCTCCAAGCCGGGGGTGACGGTCGCGTAGAGGCCGGTCTCGCCCATGTAGGAGTCGTACCGCCAAGGGTGCCGGTAGGTGCGTTCCGCGATGGCGACCTCGGGGTCGGTCCTGTTCGCGAGCCAGTCGCGCACCTTCGCGGCCGCCTTGCTGGTCAACGATGCGAACACCGCGGGGTCCGTGTCGAGCGGCAGGCGCTGGAAGGCCTGCCGCAGGTCGCGCTGCCACGGTTCCCAGCCCTCGGCCTCGGCCCTGGCCAGGCGGTCGGCCAGCACCGCAGGCTCGATCAGGCCGGACATGTCGGTGGGCGTGGAGACCAGGGCCGGCTTCGGCAGGTGGACGAGGCCTCTCCCGATCTCGTACAGCCGCTTGGCGAGTTCGTCCCCGACCGCCCCGATGCCGGGCTCCGGCTTCCGGTTGCGGGCGAAGTCCAGTTCAGTGGTCACCCCGTGCTTCAGCGGGCGCGGCTTGTCGGGAGCGTCGAGGACCGCTCCGATGAGCTCGGAACGCGGGGTGTGCTGGGAGTGGTCGAACCACGGGGAGTTCTCGGAGAACGGCCGGATCGCCTCGCCGAGCGCTTCCCTGTCCTGCCAGGCGAACCGGACCACCGCCTCGATGATGCGTTCCGCCGTGGACGGTTCGACGTTGCTCGAGTTGCGGCCGAACGCGCTGAGCAGTTCCCCGGTGAGTTCGTCGAGGGTGGCGATCGGGCTCGGGAACGGCCTGGGCTCGAACGCGGCCAGTTCCGGGGCTTGTTCCCGGGACGTGGTGCCGCCGAGCCGTGCCGCCAGGTCGCCCGGCAGCTGCTCGGCCGAGGCGCGGATTTGGGCCTGCGTCGTGTCACCGGTGTTGCCGAGGTGCTTCGCGATCAGCGTGACGGCCTGGCCGCGCAGGTCGTCCGACTCGTGCGCAAACAGCTCCGCGGCGGTCAGCACCACGTCGTCCGGGTTCGCCTTGCCGTGCTTGCCGAGCCACGTGAGCTGGGCGCGGACGAGCTTCTTCTCGGTGCGGCCGAACACCCACCGGCTCGCCTCGCAGAGCAGACCGAAGTCGAGCTTTCCCGCGTCGTCGACTCGCTTGAGCTGGTCCTGGGCCAAGGCGGCCACGGTGGAGCGCGAGTCAGACAGCATCGCCAGGTAGTCCCGGACGTGCTCGACGGTTTCCGCGAGCGTGATGGCGATAGCTTCGTGCAGTTCGATGAAACCGGCCATCTCCGACTGAGATCCGCCCTGCTGGAGCCGGGCGAGACAGCCGTCGACGAGCACCTGTCTGTTCGCCCGCGTGCGGAGGAACGCCTGCAACGGCCTCGAGTTCCCGAAGTAGAACCCCGATCCCACGACCTCCAGCAGCCGCGGGAACAGCACGTCGAACCCGGGACGCCACTTCTGGTGGCCCTTGGAGTCCAGCAGGTGCAGCAGGAATCCGTCGGAGTCCGGCGGGTCCTCCCCGCAGAACTCCAGGATCACCGTGAGCAGGTCCTGCCGGAGCAGTTGGCGTGCCGGCATCCGGGAAGCGAGCCTCCCGACGAGGTCCGGCATCCACGTGAGCTCGCGGTGCCGCAGGACGTCGACGAGAACACCGATCCTGTCGTCGTGCTGACGGCCGTAGTGGTGCAGCGAGATCCGGTAGCGGACCAGCCACGGGGCGAGCGCCGACGCGCTCGGCAGCAGGCCCGCTCCCGCGATCGCCAGCGGCTCGCCGTGCTGCCAGCGCAGATCACTCGCCCGGTGCGCCTTCTCGTACGCGATCAGGTCCTTCGCGCACTCCTTGCGCTGCTCGGGGGTCAGGTTCTTGAGCGCCTCCCCCAGCGGGTAGGCGTGCCCCGTCTCGATCACCGCCCGGATCCGGTCGAACGTCACGCCCGTCCCCTGACCATGTCCGCGGCCAGCACGTGCTTGCACTTGCCGCGGCCGCCGCGGTACTCGGCCCACCACTGACAGGTGCACGCCTCGCCGTTGACGCGGTACGAGCCGACGACCGCCGTGTCGCCGTCCCAGCTGACGGCGTTCTGCGCGACGAGCGCCCTGGCGTTGCGCAGCCTGGGGTTCATGGCCTCGACGTCGATGCCGCCGTAGGGCAGTTCGCGGTGGAAGTACGACGCCTCGGCGAGGTCGTAGCCCACCCGGCCGGCCGTGCCCAGCTGCGCGAGCGCGTCCCCGACCCTGGCCGGCGTGAGTCCGGAGCGGTCGGCCAGGTCGGCGACGTCCACGCGGGGTTCGAAGTCGAGCAGGGCGCCGACCAGCTCGGCGTCGGTGTCGGCGTCTCCCGCCGCGAGTCCGTCGAGGACGGCGCCCTCGCCGGACAGGCCTCGGGTCACCTCGGGCGACAGGACGAGCGTCAGGCGTTGCGCGCCGAGGTCCACCTCCCAGCCGCTCGCGACGGGCTTGCCGTCGGCCGGAGGGCCGTAAAGCCGGACCGCCTTCGCGAAGCGCAGCAACGGGATCAAGGTCTCCAGGCGGTTCGGGCCCGCCAGGCACACGGCGTTGGCCGAGGCCGATCCGCTGAGCCGCAACGACTTCCCGGACGGCACCGCCCACACCGCCGCGCGACCCTTGGGCAGCGTCTTGAGGAACCGCTGCGCGTCCGCCGCCGAGAGCTCGGCCTTCAGGTCGAACTTCGAGGTGAGGACCTGGGTCTCGGCGAAGCCCCGCAACCAGCGCGGCGGTAGCGGGACCTTCTTCTCGACGACCGCGCCGTCGAGCGTGCCGACCTCGACCTGGTCGGGCCCGACCGTGAGGTGCAGCGGGTCGCCCTTGGTCACGCGGGCGAGCGCGCGGCGCAGCGGCTCGTTGACGTCGACGTTCGTGGTGCCGCGGTCGTGCACCTCGCCGTCGAGGGCGTCACCCAGCACGTCCAGGCGCGCGTAGACGCCGCAGCAGCCGGAGAAGGACTCGAAGCGCAGCCGGTCGCCGTTGCAGGTGACGACCGGGTCCCGCAGGCGCTCCGTGGTGGGCTGGAAGTACCGGGTGCCGGCGACCTTGGCGATCGCGAGCAACGCGGTGGCGGCCTGCTGCGAGTCGGCGAGGAACCCGGTGAAGAAGCGCGGGTTCGGCGCCCGGCCGCCGGAGGTCTGCAGTCCGAGGGCGCGCCGCGTCTCGTCCAGCCGGGAGTCGGCCACGTAGGCGTACGAGTGCATCGCGCCACTCTAGGGAACAGACGTTCGACTCGGCACCCGAATGATCAAACGTAGCGGCGCAGCAGGTCCTCCTCTGTCTCCCTGCGCACGATCGGCCTCGCGACCCCGTCCTTCACGGCGATGACCGGCGGACGGCAGACCTGGTTGTAGTTCGAAGCCAGGGCGTGGTGGTAGGCGCCCGTCGCGGGGACGGCGAGCAGGTCTCCGGCGTGCACGTCGGCCGGGAGGAGCACGTCCTCGGCGAGCACGTCGCCTGCTTCGCAGTGCCTGCCGACGACGGTGACCGGCTTGGGTTTTCCGCCGCGGCCCACGAGCCGGACGGCGTATTTGGCCCCGTACAAGGCGGGACGCGGGTTGTCGCTCATGCCGCCGTCCACGGCCACGAACGTGCGGACCGACTCCTTGACCGCGCACACCCGGTACAGGGTCACGCCGGCGTTCGCGACGATCGAACGACCGGGTTCGACGAGCAGGCGCGGGGGTGGCACGCGGTGCAGCGCGCACTCGTAGTTGAGGGCGCCCCGGACGCGGTGGGCGAGCCCCGCCAGGTCGAAGTCCGCGTCGCCCGGCAGGTACGGCGCGCAGAAGCCGCCACCGAGGTCGAGCTGCTCGATCCTGGTGCCGCAGGACGCGATCAGGCCGACCATCCGCCGCACGGCCTCCTCGTAGCTCGCCACGTGCCTGATCTGCGAGCCGAGGTGGCAGTGCAGGCCCACGAGTTTGAGCGACGGCTGCTCGACCACCCGCAGGACGGCCTCCAGTGCGGCGCCGGAAGCCAGTGAGAAGCCGAACTTCTGGTCCTCGACACCGGTCGCGATCTTGGCGTGGGTGTGGGCGTCGATGCCGGGCGTCACCCGGATCATGACCTCCTGGCCGTGGGTCGCCAGGGCACCGAGCTGGGCGATCTCGTCGAACGAGTCGACGACGATCCTGGAGACGCCGTGCTCCAGTGCCGCCTTGAGGTCCTCGGCGGTCTTCACGTTGCCGTGCATGATGATGCGCGTCGCCGGGAACCCGGCCGCCCTGGCCAGCGCGAGCTCGCCGGCCGAGGACACGTCCAGGGACAGGCCCTCCTGCGCCATCCAGCGGTAGACCTCGGGGCAGGGCAACGACTTCCCCGCGAACACGACCTCGGCCTCGGGCAGCGCGGCGCGGAAGGACCTCGCCCTGGTGCGGACCGTCTGTTCGTCCAGGACCTGGCACGGGGTGCCGAAGCGGGCCGCCAGCTGCGTGGCGGGGACTCCACCGATGACGAGGTCCTGGCCGGCAACCTGAGTGCCGTCCGGCCAGAGACCGTCTTCCAGCACCGGTTCGGTGGAACATCCGGTGCTGGGCAACAACTCCGCGAGTGTCATGCGTCCAGCACACGCCTGCCGCGGGCCGGTGCCCAGATCCCGGACGGGACCCTGACACGGGCGGGCTCCGCCTTGACGCGATCCTGACGACCGCGGTGGCGGGGACCACATCAGTGCGCGCAGCACCCCGTCGGCGTGGCCGGAGCCTCGACCGGTTCCTGTGCTGCGACCTCGATCTCGCGGAGGACGCGCGCGCGGTCGGCCGGACCCAGGTAGCGGCCCCGGCTGACGACGGCGTGGATGCGACCGACGTTCGTGATGTCCCGCAACGGGTCCCCGTCCAGCACGACCAGGTCCGCCTGCTTGCCCGGCGTGACCGTGCCCGACTCGTGCTCGCGGCCGACGCAGCGCGCGGCGTCCCGAGTGGCGGCCTGCAGGGCCTGGGCCGGGCTGAGGCCCGCCTGGACCAGCAGCGCCAGTTCGTCGTGCAGGGAGAAGCCGGGGAAGACGTAGGCGAAGCCCGCGTCGGTGCCCGCGACGACGCCCACGCCCGCCTCGTGCATCTGGCGGAGCAGGCGCATGCGGGCGTCGCCGAACCTCCGCAGCTCCGCGACCTCCTCGGGAGTGCGGATGGGGCGGCCGGCCATGATCTGCTGCCACTGCGCGCGCAGGCCGACCGGGATGTACCGCATCCGTTCGAGGGCTACCGGGTCGTTCGTGATGGTCTCGGGCGAGCGGGACATGTTCCGCTCGACGAAGAGGGTCGGCGACTGCCATGTGCCTTGTCGGGCCATGGTGGCGAACAGGTGGCGTGCGCGGGCCGGTGAGTGGGTGGCGACGGCCGCGCGTTCGATCCGGCCCGCGTGCCGGCCCCACCAGTTCGGGTCGGCCGGGTCGTCGGGCATGGCGCGCAACCGGGCGTAGAGCGCGTCGGCGTCGTCCGATGTGGACGTGAACAGGTTGTAGAGGTGCTCGTGGGTGTGCTGTGCGAGCGCGTCCTGCACCGGCACGCGGGCGGGAACGTGACCGGCGAACGGGATCCGCAGCCTGCGGGCCTCGTCGGCGATGGCGGCGTGGCACTCCGGTGAGAGGAACGAGTAGACCTTGACGAAGTCCGCTCCCCCGTCCTTGGCCCTGCGCACGGCGGCACGGGCTTCCGCCGGGGTGCGGACGACGTCCGAACCGGGCCAGATGGAACCGGGGCCGTCGACGATCGCGCTCGCGATCACCATGCGGGGGCCGAGGATCTCGCCGGTCTCGATGCGACGGCGGGTGCCGTGGGTCTCGGGCTGGCCCCACATCTCACGAATGCCCGTGACGCCTTGGACGACGTGCAACGGTGCGACGGTGTTCTCGTAGAACGTGGCGTGCGTGTGCAGGTCCCACAGACCGGGGATCACGTACTTCCCGGCCACGTCGACCACCCGCACGCCGCGGGGGACGTCGCGGTGGCGCCCGGCGGCCAGGATCCGGTCGCCGGCCAGCACCACCGTCGCGTCGCGGACGGGCGGGCGGCCGGTGCCGTCGATGAGCGTCGCCCCGCGCAGCACGGTCACGCCGGTCGCAGCCTCCGCGGGCCGCCCCACGGCACTCAGCGCGACCGCTCCGAGTGCCCCTTTCCCCAGCCAGGACAGCACGTCCCGGCGCGCCGGTTCCCCCACCGCTCCACCTTCCCCCGAAGTCCCCTGCCGTCACGCTAGTGACTTCGGGTCCGCGGGGCAGTAGGGCTGACCGGAGGACTCGCGGGCGGGTCCGCCCCACCACGCGGTCCCGCGGTCACATCTCGAACCGGTACCCCATGCCGGGCTCGGTGATGAGGTGGCGAGGGCGGGCCGGGTCGTCCTCCAGCTTGCGGCGCAGCTGGGCGAAGTAGACGCGCAGGTACTGGGACTCGTTGACGTGCATCGGCCCCCACACCTCCTGCAGCAGCTGCTTCTGCGACACGAGCCGGCCGGGGTTGCGCGCCAGGATCTCGACCAGGCCCCACTCCGTCGGCGTCAGGTGGACCTCGTGACCGTTGCGCCGCACCTTCTTCACCGCCAGGTCGACGACGAACGACGACGTCTCGACCACGGGGTCGCAGTCCTCGCGAGCCGCGTTGCGGCGCACGGCGGCACGCAGCCTGGCCAGCAGCTCGTCCATCCCGAACGGCTTGGTCACGTAGTCGTCGGCGCCCGCGTCGAGGGCCTCGACCTTGGCCGACGAGTCGGTGCGCGCGGACAGCACGATGATCGGGATGGTGGACCAGCCGCGCAGGCCGGCGATCACGTCCACGCCGTCGATGTCGGGCAGGCCGAGGTCGAGCACGACCACGTCCGGCTTGCCCTCGACGGCCACGCCCAGGGCGGATCTGCCGTCGTAGGCCGTCATCACGTCGTAGCCGCGTGCGCTGAGGTTGATCCTCAACGCGCGCACGATCTGCGGTTCGTCGTCGACCACCAGCACTGATGTCATCGGGAAGTCTCCTCGTAGACGGGCAGCGAGATGACCACGGTCAGTCCGCCGCCCGGGGTGTCCTCGGCGCTGATCTCCCCGCCCATGGCGGCGGTGAAGCCCTTCGCGACGCTCAGCCCGAGCCCGACGCCCGGTGTGGCGGAGCGGTCACCGAGGCGCTGGAACGGCGCGAACAACCTGTGCCCCGTCTTCTTCGGCAGGCCCGGACCGTGGTCCACGATCCTCAGCTCGACGGACGAGCCGTGGCGGCTGGCCCGGATCGCCACCGGGGACGGACTGCCGTGCCGCAGGGCGTTGTCCACCACGTTGGCGACCACGCGCTCCAGCAGCCCGAGGTCCGCCAGCACGGGCGGCAGGTCCTCCGCCACCACCACCGACACCTCTCCCCCGATGCCGGCGAGCGCCCTCGCCACGACCTCGTAGTAGCCGATCGGCCGCAGCACCGGCTCGACCGAACCGGTCGCGAGCCGGGACGAGTCCAGCAGGTTGTCCACCAGGCCGGTCAGCCGGTCCGCGGACTCCTCCACGGTCGCCATCAGCTCGCGGACGTCCTGTTCTGACAGTGGCAGCGAGTCGTCGCGCAGGCTCCCGATCGCCGCCTTGATCGACGTCAGCGGCGTGCGGAGGTCGTGGCCCACCGCCGACAGCAGGGCGGTGCGCAGCTCCGACGTCTCCACCTTGCGGTGCGCGTCGCGCGTCTCGTCGACCATTCGCTGCTGCCGCAACGCCATCAGCGCCTGCCCGGCGGCCGCCTCCAGCACGCGCTGGTCGCTCGCGGGCAACACCCGGCCTCGCAGAGCCAGGTGGATGTCGGACGTCACCATCACATCCGCGTCGGCGTCATCCGGTTCGTCGCACGGCCGCGGCCCCACGCACGCGACGCGTTCCCAGACGCCGCCACGGCGTTCGAGCAGCGCCACCGACTCCAGTCCGAAGTTCTCCCGGATCTTCTCCAGCAGCCGGGCCAGCGGGTACGGGCTCGTGAGCACCGTCCGCGAGTAGGAGGCCAGCAACGCGGCCTCGGTCCGCGCCCGCGCGCCCTGCTCCGCCAGCCGCGCCGCCCGGTCCACCGTCAGCGCCACCACGGTCGCGACGATCACCATGGCCACCAGCGTGATCACGTTCTCCGGCGTCCGCACGGCCAGGCTGTAGTAGGGCTCGGTGAAGAAGTAGTTCAGCAGCCCGGCCCCGAGCACGGCGCAGAACAACGCGGGACCCAGTCCTCCCGCGATCGCCACCACGCACGTGACCAGCAGGGACGCCACCAGGTCGGTCGAGAGGTCCAGTTCGTCGCGCCACAGCATGCCCAGCGCCGTCACCGCGGCCGGCAGCGCCAGCGACAGGCCCCAGCCGATGAGGCGGCGCTGGAGCGACAGCGGATCGACGCCGGTCTTCCACCGCAGGCCACGCCGCGACTCGTCGTGCGTGACCATGTGCACGTCGATCGCGCCGGACTCCTGCACCACGGCCGCGCCGATGCCCTCGTCGAACGCCCGCGCGACCCGAGACCTGCGCGAGGTGCCCAGCACGAGCTGGGTGGCGTTGACCCCGCGGGCGAACTCCAGCAACGCCGTCGGCACGTCGTCGCCCACGACCGAGTGGAACGTCGCGCCGACGTCCTCGGCGATCCTGCGGGACCGGGCGATGTGCTCGGGTGTCGCGCCGGACAGCCCGTCACCGCGCATCACGTGCAGCACCAGCAGTTCCGCGCCCGCCCGCGTCGCGATCCGGCGGGCGCGGCGGATCAGCGTCTCGCTCTCCGGGCCCCCGGTGATCGAGACGACGACCCGTTCCCTGGTCTCCCAGGTGTCGGTGATCTCCTTCTCGGTGCGGTACCGCTGCAACGCGACGTCGACCTGGTCGGCGACCCAGAGCAGCGCCAGTTCGCGCAACGCCGTCAGGTTGCCGAGCCGGAAGTAGTTGCCGAGCGCGGCGTCGATGCGGTGCGCCGGGTAGACGTTGCCGTGCGCCAACCTCCGTCGCAGCGCCTCCGGGGTGATGTCGACCAGCTCGACCTGTTCGGCGCGGCGGACCACCTCGTCCGGCACGGTCTCCCGCTGCCGCACCCCGGTGATCCGCTCGACCACGTCGTTCAGCGACTCCAGGTGCTGGACGTTGACCGTGGACAGGACGTCGATGCCCGCTTCGAGCAGTTCCTCGACGTCCTGCCACCGCTTCTCGTTGCGCGAGCCCGGCGCGTTGGTGTGCGCGAGCTCGTCGACCACCGCGACCTCGGGCCTGCGGGCCAGGACCGCGTCCACGTCCATTTCGGACACTTCGAGGTCGCGGTGCCGCATGGGCCTGCGCGGCACCACTTCCAGGCCTTCGAGCAGGGAGGCGGTCTTGTCCCGGCCGTGGGTCTCCACGAGTCCGACGACCACGTCCGTGCCGCGCTCCCGGCGCCGGTGGGCCTCGCCGAGCACGGCGAAGGTCTTGCCGACGCCGGGAGCGGCGCCGAGGTAGATCCTCAGCTCACCCCGGCGACCGTCAACGTGCGCTGTCGATGGCACGGTTCAGCGCTGTCACGTTGACGGTGGTGGTGAAGGTGCCGCCGGTGTGGGCAGCGACCAGCTCACGCACCTCCTCCACCGGCAGCCCGGACGCGCGTGCCACACGGGGCACCTGCAACGCCGCGTAGTCCGGGCTGATGTGCGGGTCGAGGCCGGACGCGGACGCCGTCACGGCGTCCTGCGGCACCTGGCTCTCGGGCACGCCCTCGCGTCGCGCGATCTCCGTTCTGCGCTCCGCGACGACCGAGGTGTAGTCCTCGTTCAGCTCACCCTTGTTCGACCCGCCGGACGCGGGCAGCGTCGCGGCGGACGGACGAGGCACGAAGTACTGGTCGCCTTCACGGGCCACGGCGACCAGCGTCGTGTCCACGGCCTCGGCGTTGGCGTGCAGGCCGGGAATCCGCGACACTCCCCACACCGACAGCGGGTAGAGCACGCCGAGGAGCACGGTGAGCGCGAGCAGGATCCGCAGACCCGCCCACGACTGCTTCAGGAAGTTGTTCATCTTGTCTCAGCCGATCCCGGGGACGAGTCGCACGAGCAGGTCGATCAGCCAGATCCCGGCGAACGGCGTCACGACGCCGCCCAGGCCGTAGATCAGCAGGTTGCGGCGCAGCAGCGCCGAGGCACTGGACGGCCGGTACCGCACGCCCTTGAGCGCCAGCGGGATCAGCGCCACGATGACCACCGCGTTGAAGATCACCGCCGACAGGATCGCGGACTGCGGCGTGGCCAGGTGCATGATGTTGAGCTTGTCCAGCGCCGGGTAGATCGCCGCGAACATGGCGGGCAGGATCGCGAAGTACTTCGCGAGGTCGTTCGCCACGGAGAACGTCGTCAGCGCACCGCGGGTGATCAGCAGCTGCTTGCCGATCTCCACGATCTCGATGAGCTTGGTCGGGTCCGAGTCGAGGTCGACCATGTTGCCGGCCTCCTTCGCGGCCGACGTGCCGGTGTTCATGGCGACGCCCACGTCCGCCTGGGCCAGCGCGGGCGCGTCGTTCGTGCCGTCACCGGTCATCGCGACCAGCCGGCCGCCCTCCTGCTCCTTGCGGATCAGGGCCAGCTTGTCCTCGGGCGTGGCCTCGGCGAGGAAGTCGTCGACCCCCGCCTCCTCCGCGATGGCCTTGGCGGTCAACGGGTTGTCGCCGGTGACCATGACCGTCCGGATGCCCATGGCGCGCAGCTCGGCGAAGCGTTCCCGCATGCCGGGCTTCACCACGTCCGACAGCCGGATGATGCCGAGGACGTTGCCGTTCTCGGCGACGACGAGCGGGGTGCCGCCCTGCGAGCTGATCTCGTCGACGATCTCGCGGGCGGTGTCGGTCAGCTCGAACGCCGAGGCCGCGCCCTTGCGGATGCTGCGCTCGCCGAGGTCGATGCCCGACATCCTGGTCTGGGCGGTGAACGGGACGAACTCGCCGGTCTTCTCGTGCTCGGTGGCGGGTTCTCCGCCCGCCAGCTCCAGGATGCTGCGGCCCTCCGGGGTGTCGTCGGCCAGGCTCGCGAGCCGGGCCGCCGCGACGAGCGTCTCGTCGGAGGTCGGGCCGACCGGGATGAACTCGGTCGCGCGCCGGTTGCCCCAGGTGATCGTGCCGGTCTTGTCGAGCAGCAACGTGTCGATGTCGCCGGCGGCCTCGACCGCCTTGCCCGAGGTGGCCAGGACGTTGCGCTGCACCAGCCGGTCCATGCCCGCGATGCCGATGGCCGACAGCAGCGCGCCGATGGTCGTCGGGATCAGGCAGACCAGCAAGGCCGTCAGCACGACGACCGACTGCTCGCCTCCCGAGTAGATCGCGAACGGCTGCAGGGCCACGACGGCCAGCAGGAAGATGATCGTGAGCGTGGACAGCAGGATGGTCAGGGCGATCTCGTTCGGCGTCTTCTGCCGTTCCGCGCCCTCGACGAGCGCGATCATGCGGTCCACGAAGGACTCGCCGGGCCTGGTCGTGATCCGGACGACGATCCGGTCCGACAGCACGGTCGTGCCTCCGGTGACGGCACACCGGTCACCGCCGGACTCGCGGATGACGGGCGCGGACTCGCCGGTGATCGCGGACTCGTCGACCGTCGCGATGCCCTCGACCACGTCACCGTCGCCCGGGATGACCTCGCCCGCCTCGACGACGACCAGGTCGCCGATCTTCAGTTCGGTGCCCGCCACGACGTCGCCGTTGACGAGCCGGGCGACGGCGTCGGACTTCGTGCGCCGCAACGACTCCGCCTGCGCCTTGCCGCGTCCCTCCGCGACGGCCTCGGCGAGGTTCGCGAACAGCACGGTGAACCACAGCCACGCCGCGACGGCGATGGTGAACACGCTCGGCTCCGTCACCGCGAACACGGTGACCAGCGACGAACCCACCCAGACGACGAACATGACGGGACTGCGCAGCTGGTGGCGCGGGTGCAGCTTCTTCAGGGCCTCGGGAAGAGCGGCCGCGAGACCGGGCTTGGTGGTCACAGCAGTGCCTCCGCGATGGGACCGAGAGCGAGAGCGGGGACGAACGTCAGCGCGGCGACCAGGACGATCGAGCCGGTCAGCAGCGTCGCGAACAACGGCCCGGTGGTGGGCAGCGTGCCCGCCGTGACCGGCACCTTCTTCTGCGCCGCGAGGGATCCGGCGAGCGCGAGCACCGCGACGATCGGGACGAACCGGCCGAACAGCATGCACAGGCCGAGCGACGACTGGAACCAGTCGCTCGTCACCGTGATGCCGCCGAAGGCCGACCCGTTGTTGTTCGACGCCGACGCGTAGGCGTAGAGGATCTCCGACAGTCCGTGCTCTCCCGGGTTGTTGAGAGCGGCCTGCGTGCTCGGCAGGACCGCGGCGATGCCGGCACCGATCAGCAGCACCGTCGGCATCGCGAGGATGGACACCGCGGCGGCCGTGACCTCCCTGCGCCCCAGCTTCTTCCCCAGGTACTCGGGCGTGCGGCCGACCATCAGGCCCGCCAGGAACATTGCGATGATCGCCATCACGAGGATGCTGTAGAGCCCCGTGCCGACACCGCCCGGCGTCATCTCGCCGAACAGCATGTTGAGCAGTGCGGCACCGCCGCCGAGTCCGGTGTAGCTGTCGTGCAACGAGTTGACCGCGCCGGTCGACGTGCCGGTGGTGGCGTTCGCGAACAGGGCGCTACCGGGGATGCCGAAGCGGAGTTCCTTGCCCTCCAACGGCCTGACGCCGTTCGCCTCGGCGGCCCAGATGATCGCCAGCATGGCCGTCCAGATGACGGCCATGACGCTCAGCAGGACATAGCCCTGCTTCCTGTCGCCGACCAGGCGGCCGAACGTGCGGGTCAGCGCGACCGGGATGACCAGGATCAGGAAGATCTCGATCAGGTTGGTCCACTCGTTCGGGTTCTCGAACGGGTGCGCGGAGTTCGCGTTGAGGACACCGCCACCGTTGGTGCCGAGCTCCTTGACGACCTCCTGACTGGCGACGGGTGCGTTGGCCACGACCTGCCCGTCGACGTCCACTCCGGACTGGAGCGACATCGTGACACCGAAGGCGATCAGCACGATCGCGCCGATGAACGCGATCGGCAGCAGGATCCGGAAGGTGCCGCGGACGAGGTCGACCCAGAAGTTGCCCAGCCGGTCGGTCTGGTGCCGCACGAAACCGCGCACGAGCGCGACGGCCACGGCCAGGCCGACCGCCGCCGACACGAAGTTCTGCACGGTCAGGCCGATCATCTGGACCGTGTGGCCCAGGACGGCTTCCGGCACGTACGACTGCCAGTTCGTGTTGGCCACGAAGCTGATCGCCGTGTTGAACGCCATGCCGGGGCCGACGTTGCCGCGGTCGAAACCGAACGGCAGCAACGACTGAGCGCGCTGGATGACGTACAGGAACACGATGCCGACGAAGGAGAAGCCCAGCACGCCGTACGCGTAGGTGCTCCACTTCTGCTCGGCGTCCGGGTTGACGCGTGCGAAGCGGTAGATCGCTCGCTCGACCCTTAAGTGGTGCTCGGCGGTGAAGACGCGGGCCATGTAGTCGCCGAGAGGCCGGTACACGACCGCCAGGGCCGTGACGAGGATGCCGGTCTGCAGGAGACCGGCCACGAGGGGTGACATCAGAACTTCTCCGGCCTCACGAGTGCGATGAACAGGTAGACGACGAGCCCGAGTGCGAGCACGCCGGCGGCGGCGTTCGCGACGAGTCCCGTGCTCACAACTTCTCCAGTCCGCGCACCGTCAGGCCCAACACGACGAAACTCCCGATCAGCAGCAACGCATAGGCCAGGTCGGCCATGACGCCGCTCCCTTCAACGAAAAGACGTTCTTGATGACGCCCGGAAGCGTGCATCACGAAATCCCTGATCAGGGGGTGCCTGACAACGTCCTTACGGGAGCGGGTCCGGCATTTACGCGTTCTTGAGGCCGGGGAGACCTGGGTCTCATCCGAACGGGGCCGTCGCGGTGACGATGTGTGAAATGGTGCCGGGGTGCTGAACGACGTCGCCGCTCTGCTTCCCGCCCGTGGCCTGGTCGCGGTCGACGGCGTCGACGGGGCGGGCAAGACGACGTTCTGCGACGAGCTGGCCGGGGTGCTGCGGGCCAGGGGCCGCGAGGTCGTGCGGGCCTCGGTGGACGACTTCCACCACCCGCGGGCGATCCGCTGGCGGCGCGGCAGGACCTCGCCCGAGGGGTTCTTCCTCGACAGCTTCGACTACCCGCGGTTCGTCGAGCGCCTGCTCGCGCCGTTCGCCGAGGGACGGCCGTTCCGGCGGGCGAGCCACGACCTGGAGACCGACGAGTACGTCGACCCGCCGGCCGAGGTGGCGTCACCGGACGCGCTGCTGCTGGTGGACGGGATCTTCCTGCACCGCGACGAGGTCGTGGCGCACTGGGACTTCTCGGTGTTCCTCGACGTCGGCTTCGCGGTGTCCGCGGCGCGCATGGCCGGGCGCGACGGCAGTCCGCCCGATCCGGACGACCCCCGCAACCGCCGCTACGTCGAGGGCCAGCGGCTGTACCTGGCGACGTGCGCCCCGGCGTCGCGGGCCGGTCTGGTGATCGACTACAGCGCACACCGACCCCCAAATCGTTACCGAACGTGATAACGCCAGGTCATCTCTCGACGACGTAAGGGCCACAGCGTCCGAACGGCGTAGCGAGGAGGCCGCAATGGCGACCACGTTCTGGGCTTGGTCCGTGTCCGCAGTCGTCATCGTGCTGCTCGCGGTGGTGGTCCCCTCCCGTCTGAGTGCGCAGAACGTGCTCAGGGACGCCCGCGGCCGCTACAGCCTCTCGCGGGTGCAGGTGATGGTGTGGACGGTCGTGCTGCTCTCGCTGGTCAGCGGCATGGCGTTCGGCCGGTTCGCGGCCGGGCAGGTCGACGTGGCCGGGTTCCAGATCCCGGACCAGGTGCTGTGGCTGCTGGGGATCTCGGTCGGGTCCGGAGTGGTCGCGACCGCCATCAAGATCACGAAGAGCACGACCCGCCCGGACTCCGTGGCGGCCTACCCGCTCGGCGCCGAGCGCGGGCGGTTCTGGGAGATGCTGACCGCCGAAGAGGGCGCGTCGGCGGGCCGGTCGATCGACCTCGCGAAGTTCCAGAACTTCGTGATCACCGTGCTGCTGGTGCTGATCTACGTCGCGCAGGCCGTCTCGGCCTTCAGGGCCGTGGACAACCCCGCCGGTATCGCCGGGCTGCCCGAGTTCTCCAGCGCGTTCCTGGTGCTGCTCGCGGTGAGCCACGCCGGGTACCTGCTGGGCAAGGTGCCGTCGCCGGCCGGAACCCCCGAGGGCGGCACGATGGCCGGGCGCCTCGCCTCCGCCGCATCGGAGAAGAACGTGACGAAGACCGTCCCCGAGGTGCGTCCCGCGTGAGGTCCACTCACAGAACACGGACCTCGTGGGCCGGAAGGCCGCTCCACCACCGCACGTAACGCTTGTACACCTGCGGTTCCCGGTCACCGAGGAGCTTGCGCAGCAACGCCGCCTCCTCGGCCAGCCCGGCCCACTGCTCCTCGCCGAGGGCGTGGAAAGCCGTAGCTTCGACGCCTCCGTCCTCGGCCGGGCGCCACACCCCTGCCACGTGACCGTCGACGAGCAGGGTCGGCAGGGTGTCCCCGTTGTTGCGGATGACGAGCTTGCGGTACTCGTCCGGGATGATCCGGCTCCGGTCGGCGTAGGCGAGCAAAGTGCTGTCCCACATGGCCATCAGCCGCGGCGGCGCCACAGCGTCCTCGTCCGGCATCGTCCGGCCGGGAACGTCGTAGTGGTCACCGGTCCGCACGAGGTCCAGCGACGCCAGCGCCTCCCGGATCGTGGTGCGCGGCAACATGCTGAACTGGTTCATGTCGGGGACGGTCGCCGGGCCGAACCCGGTGAGGTAGCGGCGCAGCATCTCGGCCACCGCGGCCAGTTGCTCGCGCGGCTCGGTCGTCACGGCCTGATAGGACGGCCGCAGTCCGAACGACCAGGGCCCGCCCGTCGGCGCGTGCACGAGACCGCCGTACGTTCGCAGCGCCCACCAGACGCCGGGCTCACCGACGTCGCCGGCGTGCGAGTGCAGCAGTTCCTCGATCTCCGCCTTCTGGCGGGGTGTCGCGGCGAACTCGAGCAGGTGCTCCAGCAGCGCGTCGGCCTGCTCGATCGTGACGTTCATCGACTTGAACCGCTTGTCGTACAGCCGTGACGCCCTCAACGCGGGCAGCATCGCGTGGTGGAACACCTCGTGGTCCGCGGCCGTCACGGCGTGCAGGGTGATCCGCATCAGCGATGCCTTGCGGACCACCCCGCTCACGAACGCCTCGTCCAGGTCGGCGGGGTCGAAACCCTCGATCCGGTTCCACAGCGCGATGTACGGCGACGCGGGTTCCTGCGCCTGGATCGCCACGACCCGGTTCACGGCCGTCAGCGGGTCGACCGGTTCACGCCTCAGCAGCATCTGCCGGTCGAGCGTGGCGCGGTTGAGCTGACGTGCCGTGAAGGTCATGCCCGAGATCCTGGCTCACCTCAGCTTCGACGGCCACCAGATTCGCCCGCCGACGTCCACCGACAGCGCCGGCACGAGCAGCGACCGCACCAGCAGCGTGTCGAGCAGGACACCGAACGCGACGATGAACGCGATCTGCGTGAGGAACAGGATCGGCAGCACGGCCAGCGCCGCGAACGTCGCCGCCAGCACCACACCCGCCGACGTGATCACGCCACCGGTCAGGGTGAGGCCGCGCAGCGTTCCCTCGACTGTGCCGAGTCGCTGGGTCTCCTCGCGGACGCGGGTCATCAGGAAGATGTTGTAGTCGATGCCCAACGCCACGAGGAACACGAACCCGAACAACGGCACCACGGGATCGGAACCGGGGAAGTCGAACACGTGGTTGAACACCAGCGCCGACACGCCCATCGTGGCCGCGAACGACAGCACGACGGTCGCGATCAGCAGCAGCGGCGCCAGCAACGACCGCAGCAGCAGCGCCAGGATCAGGAAGATCACGACCAGCACGATCGGGATGATCAGCATCCGGTCGTGCTCGGACGTCGTCCTGGTGTCGAGCAACGTCGCCGTGGGCCCGCCCACCTTGGTCCCGTCGATGCCGTCGACCGCCGCGCGAAGCCGTTGCACGGTCTCGACCGCGGCGTCGGAGTCCGGGGCGTCGGTCAGCGTGGCCTCGATGCGCACCAGGCCTTCGGCCGTTCCGGACGGCCGCACGTCCGCGACACCGTCCACCTTGGACTTCTGCACGACCTCGGCGGTCCTGTCCTCGGCCGCGATGATCACGGTGGGCGAGCCGGTGCCGCCGGGGAAGTGGCGGGACAGCAGCTCCTGTCCCGCCACGGACTCGACCGGGGTCAGGAACACGTCGGACTGCGCGGTGCCCGACGCCTTGAGCTGCGGCAGGAACGCGGCGCCGACGAGCAGCACGAGCGTGGTGACGATCCAGATCGCGCGCGGCCTGCGGCGCACCAGGTTCGCGACGCGGCCCCACAGCCCGCTGGTCTCGGGGTGCTCCGAGCCGAACTTCGGGGCGAACGGCCAGAAGGCGCCGCGCCCGAGCAGTGCCAGGGTCGCGGGCAGGAACGTCATCGTGGTCAGCAGCGCGGCACCGATGCCGATGGCGGCGACCGGGCCGAGGCCCTTGTTCGAGTCGAGGTCGCTGAACAGCAGGCACAGCACGCCGAGGATCACCGTGCCGGCCGAGGCCGCGATGGGTTCGATCGTGCCGCGCCAGGCGGTCTTGACGGCCGCGAACCTGTCCTGGGTGTCGCGCAGCTCCTCGCGGAACCTCGACACCAGCAGTAGCGCGTAGTCCGTCGCGGCGCCGAACACCAGGATCGAGAGGATGCCCTGGCTCTGGCCGTTCAGCGCCAGGACGTCGTTCTTCGCGAGCAGGTAGACCACGAAGCTGGCCAGCCCCAGCGCGAACACCGCCGACACCAGCACGACGATCGGCAGCAGCGGGCTCCGGTAGACCACCAGCAGGATCAACGCGACCACGGCGCCCGCGACGAGCAGCAGCAGCCCGTCGATCCCGCCGAACGCCTCGACGAGGTCCGCCACCTGCGCCGCCGGGCCCGTGACCAGCACGGTCAGCCCTTCAGGCGCGCCACGCGTGCCGTCGCGGAGCTCGAAGATCGAGTCCTTGACGTCCTTGGCGGGGTCGAGCAGGACGACCACCTGCGCGGCCTGGTCGTCGTTCGGCGAGGGGATCACCGGCGACGCCTGGAAGCCCTTGACCTCGTCGGCGAGGTACTTCTTGTCCTCTTCGGTCAGTCCGCTGACGCGTTCGACCACGACGATCGCCGGGATCGCGTTCTCGCGCTGGAACTTCTTCTGCAGCTCGGCGACCTGGGTGGACTCGGCGGAGTTGGGCAGGAACGCGCTGCTGTCGTTCTCCGCGACCTCCGACAGCTTGCCCGCGTACGGTCCGGTGAAGCCGCCCAAGGCCAACCAGACGACGAGCAGGACCCCGGCAAGCACTCGCATCAGACATTCCTTCGATCGTCGAACGTTTCGATGGTCGAAACAGTAAGCTGTGCGCGTGAGCGATGCAACCGACTACGAGCTGAGCATGATGCTGCGCGCGCTGGTGATGGAGTCGAACCGGTTCCTGGAGATCTTCAGCGCCGCCCACGAGTTGCATCCCACGGACATGACAGCGCTGAACCTCATCATGACGGCCCCGATGACACCCGGCACGCTGGCGAAGGCCCTGAACCTCAGCGCGTCGGCGACGACGTCCGTGCTCGACCGCCTCGAGAGGGCGGGGCACGTCGTCCGCGACCGCGACCCCGGCGACCGCCGCCGTGTCGAGCTCCGGGTGCTCGACACGGCGACGGAGCTCGCCTCCACGTTCTTCCAGCCCCTGGCACGCGGCTACGCGGCGGCGTGGGGGCGCATGAGCGCGGAGGAACGGCAGGTCGTCGCGCGCTTCCTCGCCGCGACGATCGAGGCGACGGCCCGGGTGCGCGAAGAGGTGGTCAGCTGAGCCGGCCCGCCGGCAGCGTCCGCCCGCACACCAGCAGCAACAGGTCCTGGGCCAGTCCCCTGACCGGCTCGCCCTCACCGAACGTCCAGTCCAGGTCGGTGGCTTCGAGGCGTTTGCCGCCGAGGTCGGCACCGAAGTACCTGACGTTGGCGGGCTTCATGGCGCCGAGCACGACGCGGAGCCGGTCGAGCGGGACCCTGCGGTCCAGTCCCAGCGCGACGGTGATGTCCAGGCCGTGGATGACCTCGTGCGCGAGCGCTCCGGCCGGGCCGCCACCGGGTGGCGTCCACGGGTGGTCGATGTTGTTCTTCAGGCTGTTCAGCAGGTCGCTCGCCGGGAGCAGGGCGTCCTTGCGGGCCATGCGGTCGGAGGCGTGGTTGAACCGGCCGGCCGATTTCAGGATCTCCAGGAGCACTCTCGTTCCCGACGACCGGAACGGCAGCGTCGTGTGCGCGACGACGTGCTTCACGGTCCAGCCCTCGCACAGGCTCGGCGCCTGCCACTGCTCCCCGGTGAGGCCGCTCAGGAGTTCTGCCTGGTCACGCCGTTCGGCCGCCACTGCGGCGCGGATGTCTTCGGTCATGCCCGGATGTACGAGCCGGGCGACGGGAACTCATCGGTCCGCGTAGGGTCTGGTGCGTGATCGAGACGCTGGAGCCGTTCCGGGTCGAGCTGACCGGCTACTGCTACCGCATGCTCGGCTCCGGCTTCGAGGCCGAGGACGCCGTGCAGGAAACACTTGTGCGCGCGTGGAAGGCGTTCGACAGCTACGACTCCGCGCGCGCGTCGCTGCGGACCTGGCTCTACCGGATAGCCACGAACATCTGCATCGACATGCAGCGCAGTGCTCAGCGCCGCGCCCTGGCCGTGGACCTGGGCCCGTCCGGCGGGGAACTCGGCGCCCCTCTGCTGGAGAACGCCTTCGTGCAGCCAGTGCCGGACGCCTCCGTGCTGCCGGAGGACCGGACGATCCGCCGCGAGACCGTCCGCCTGGCGTTCGTCGCCGCCCTGCAGCACCTGCCGCCCCGCCAGCGGGCCGTGCTGATCCTGCGCGACGTCCTGGCGTGGCAGGCCTCCGAGGTCGCCGCACTGCTGTCCGACTCGGTCGCGTCGGTGAACAGCGCACTGCAACGCGCCCGCGCGACACTGCGGGTGGCCGACGTCGGCGCACCCCTGGACGTGTCCGACCCCGTGCAGAAGTCGCTCCTGCGCCGCTACTGCGAGGCGTTCGACCGGCATGACATGCGGACGCTCGTGTCCTTGCTGCACGAGGACGCGACCATGTCGATGCCGCCGTTCAGCTGGTGGCTGCGGGGCCGCGAGTCGATCTCCCTCGCGTTGAGCGCTCCTGACTCCCCCTGCGCCGGCGCCTGGCTGGTACCGGTGCGGGCCAACGCCTCCCCCGCGTTCTGGCAGATGCGGCCCGGTCTGGAGCAGCCGTTCGGACTGGTGTTCCTCGACGTGCGGGACGGCATGGTGACGGGAACCACCACGTACCTGAACGTGGAGGAGCTGCTGCCCCTGTTCGGCTCGCCCTCGGCCGCACCGCTCAGTTCCGCACCGCTCAGTTCCGCACCGCTCAGTTCTGGGCGGCCGTCCCGTACATCTGTGGACGACTAGTTCTGGAGGAAGTCCATGGCTGTTCAGCCCATCGTCCTGACGCCCGACCTGGAGCGGGCGCAGGCGTTCTACTCGCAGGTGTTCGGCGCCGTCGAGGTGTACCGCCACCCCGCTGACGGACCGGTCTTCTACAAGACGCTCAAGATCGGCGACGGAGAGCTGGGGCTCGTGGCCGAGGAGGTGGACGTCTCGGTGCCCGCGCGCATCGTGCTGAGCATCGGCGTGGAGGACGTCGACGCGGCGCTGCCGCTGGTCGAGGCCGCCGGCGGTCGGGTGCGGGGGCCCGCGAACGACATGCCCTGGGGGCAGCGCGTGGCGCACGTCTTCGACCCGGACGGGAACCCGGTCAACCTCACGCAGGACCTCTAGGGTCGCGGACGTGATCCGGATCGTGCCGTCGGACGAGGTGCCGTGGGAGGACGTCGAGGCGATCTTCGACGGCTCCGAGCCCCGCAAGTGCCACTGCCAGCGCTACAAGGTGAAGGGCTGGTTCTGGCGCGACTCGACGCTCGCCGAACGCGTCGCCGCGCACGAGTCGCAGTCCGCGCGGGGCAGCGGCCTCGTGGCCTACGTGGACGACCAGCCCGCCGGCTGGGTGGCGGTCGAACCGCGCTGCGACTACGCGAAGCTGCTGGACATGCCCGTTCCGTGGAAGGGGCGCGCCGAGGACAAGGACGACGACGGCGTGTGGGCCGTGACGTGTTTCGTGGTGCGCAAGGGGTTTCGGCGCCAGGGCCTCACCTACGAGCTGGCAGCGGCGACCGTGTCCCACGCGCGCGAGCGGGGCGCTCGTGCCGTCGAGGCTTATCCGATGATCGCCGCGCCGGGGCAGAACGTCACGTGGGGCGAGATGCACGTCGGCGCGCGGCAGGTGTTCGAGGAGGCCGGGTTCGTGCAGGTGACCCACCCCACGAAGCGGCGTTTCGTGATGAGGGTGGACTTCTGACGCGTCCGCGCGGCTAGACGGCCTCGACGAGGTCCCGGCGGCGCTCGACCGGTTGCGCCGACTTCCGGATCCGGCCCCACGGCTTGAACACGGAGAGGAAGTAGGCGAACAGCAGCAACGTCGGCGCGACGACGACCGGGTGCAGGATTCCGGACGGGATCACGGCGGCCGGGTCGCCCGCCAGCATCCGGTCGCCGATCTCGGCCGCCTGCGCGACGCCGGGCCGGAGCGCGAACGCGATCAGCAGTGACATGCCGGCGTTCAGGACGAGCTTGGTCGCGACCCACCAGTACCTCACGAGCCCGTACTTGCTGCCGAGGCCGAGCACGACGCCGGAGATCATGCAGACGACGCTGGCGCCGAACATCGGCCAGATCGCGAAGAGGTCGACCGCCTGGATCGCCACCCCGGCGGTTCCGGTGTCCTCAGTGGACAGTGCGACCACGACGAGGATCCCCAGCGCGAGGTCGATGCCGAGCCATGCCGCCGCCGACAGGACGTGCACGAGCAGCACGGCCTTGCGGGCGCGGCCGCTGAGCTTGCGGATGGTGGTCATCGTGATGCGCTCCTTCTCCCGTGGTGTCGCGTCCTACTCTCGCCACCACGAGTGGCTGCATCATCCGCTCACGTTCTGATCTCGCGTACGTCAGATTGCGTACGGGCTAACCGCCCGGAGTGACGATCCCTCTCTCGTAGGCGAACACCACGGCGTGCGTGCGGTCGCGCAGACCGAGCTTGGTGAGCACGCGCGACACGTGCGTCTTCACCGTGGTCTCCCCCAGGAACAGCGTCGCGGCGATCTCCGCGTTCGACGCGCCCTTGGCCAGTTCCACCAGCACCTCGAACTCTCGGTCGGTGAGCTCGGGCGGACGGGTGCGTTCCCTCGGCGCGGTGCTGAAACGGGCGATCACCCGCCGGGTGACCTCGGGTGAGAGCAACGCGTCACCGCGCGCGACGACCCGCACGGACTCCACGAGGTCTTCCGGCGAGGCGTTCTTGAGCAGGAAGCCGCTCGCGCCCGCCTGCAGCGCCTCGAAGAGGTAGTCCTCGCGGTCGAACGTGGTCAGTATGACGACGCGAGTGCCGTGACCTGCGGAAAGGATGTGGCGGGTGGCTTGCAGGCCGTCCATGCGGGGCATCTGGACGTCCATCAGCACGACGTCGGGACGGAGCTCGGCGACGAGTTCCACGGCCTCGGCGCCGTCGCCCGCCTCGCCGACCACCTCGATGCCGGGCTCGGTGCCGAGGATGACCCGGAAGCCGGCGCGGACCAGGTCCTGGTCATCGGCCAGCACTACTCGCAGACTCACGCCTTCTCCTCCACCACGGTCGGCAGCGACGCACGGACCAGGAAGCCCGCCTCGCGCCGTGGCCCCACTTCCAGCGAACCTCCGTGCACGGCAAGACGTTCGCGCATGCCGACGAGACCGAAACCTGAGCTGGTGGAGTTGGACCGGCCACGGCCGTCATCCGCGATCTCCAGTTCCAGCGCGCTGTCCAGGAACCGCATCCGCACGTCGACGTGCTGCGCGTCGGCGTGCTTCACCACGTTCGTCAGTGCTTCCTGCACGACCCGATACGCCGACAACGCGACACCGGACGGCACCTCGCGCGCATCGCCGTACACGCCGTGCGAGACCTCGAGGCCTGCCGCGCGGGCACTCTCGAACAGCTCCGGCAGGTCGTCGAGGCCGGGCGCCGCTTTCAGGTCGGTGTCCGCGTCCGCGCGCAGCACGCCCAGCAGGCCGCGCAGCTCGCTGATCGCGGTGCGGGCGGTCTGCTCGACGGTCTGCAGGGCGTCACGTGCCAGGGCGGGGTCGGAGTCGAGGACGCGGCGCGCGGCACCGGCCTGGATGCCCATGACGGACACGTGGTGCGCGACGACGTCGTGCAGGTCGCGGGCGATGCGCATGCGTTCGGCCGCGATGGCGCCGCGGGTGTTCTGCTCCTGCGAGCGGCGCAGTTCCTCGGCCTGGAACTCGAGCTCGGCCCGGCGCCGGGCACCCGACCAGGCCATCTCCCCCACCACGTAGGCCAGCAGGAAGAAGAAGATGTTGAACTCCAGTCCGTACAGGACGGAGGCGAGCACCGGGTCCATCGGCCCGGCCGCGTCCTTGAAGTCCCCCTTGGGTCCGAGCAGGGCGCGCACGAGGCTGAACCCGAGCCACAGGAACATCGCGGCGATCACGCCGATGCGCGACCAGCGCGCGACGCGGCGGTTCTGCTCCCAGGCGCCGACCGTGTAGATCGCGAGGAACAGGATCGCGGACGGCACCAGGGTGTCGCCGGCCCTGTTCACCTGCGCGGCGATGAACAGCGCGGACACCACGAGCATCACGGCGAGCGGGTAGCGGCGGCGCACCACGAGCGGCACGGACAGCACGAGCATCCAGAGCACCTGCTCCAGCAGGCCCGGAGGGTTCTTGAAGACGTAGGCGCCCATGCTGTTGACGAGCGTCGTGACCTCGACCGCGCAGAGCAGCACGATCGCGGCGATTCCGATGTCGCGCCGCCGTTGCGCGGCGGTCGGGCCGGGCCGCCGCCACTCGTTCCACACGGGCTCTTCCACGCGATCAAAGTACCCGCCGCACCGGCGTCACCGGCCGGCCGACAACCGCATGGGGAAAGCGCGCTCGTTGATCTACGGTTGACCGATGGACCTCAGCCTGACCGTGCTCGGCTGCGCGACGCCGTACCCGAGCGCGGACAACCCCTGCTCCGGCTACCTGGTGTCGCACGGTGACACTCGCGTGTGGATGGACGCCGGCGCCGGCACGCTCGGGCCGTTGCAGCGGCACACCCGGCTGGAGGACCTGGACGCGATCTGGATCTCGCACCTGCACGCCGATCACAGCGCGGACCTGCTGACCGCCTACTACGCCCTGGTGTTCGCGGACGTCTCGCGCGACCCGGTCCCGCTGTACGGCCCGCCCGGCATCGCCGACCGCCTGGCTGGCTTCCTCACCAACGGCCCGGAGCGCAGCCCGATCGAGTCGGCCTTCGCCGTCACCGAACTGCACGACGGGCACGAGGCCGAGGTCGGCTCGATGCGGCTGAGCACGGCGGCGGTCGAGCACGGCATCCCGGCGTTCGGCGTGCGGATCGAGGCGGAGGGCCGTTCGCTGACGTACTCGGGCGACACGGCCCCGTGCCCGAGTCTGACGGCGCTGGCGAGCGGCACCGACGTGCTGCTGTGCGAGGCCGAGAGCGCGGTCAAGACGCCGGACATGGTCCACCACACGCCGGAGGACGCGGGTGAGACGGCGTCCCGGGCGGGCGCGGGACGGTTGGTCGTCACGCACGTGGGCCGCTTCCTGACCTCTCAGGAAGCGGTCACCCGTGCTGCGGCCCGGTACCAGGGGACGGTCGGCTACGCCGCGCCCGGCACCACGATCACAGTTGGTTGATGCGGACCAGGTTGCCGGCCGGGTCGCGGAACGAGCAGTCGCGCACGCCCCACGGCTGGTCCTCGGGCTCCTGCAGCACCTCACCCGCCCCGGACGACTCGACCCACGCCCGTGCGCGGTCGAAGGTGCCCTGCAGGTCCTTCGTGGCGAGCGAGAGGGCGGTGTAGACGCCCTTCGCCATGAGCACGGCGATCGTGCGGCGCTCCTCGTCGCTCACGCCGGGGTCGGCGGCGGGCGGGTGCAGCACGATGCCGGTCTCCGGCTGGCCGGGCGGACCCACCGTGATCCAGCGCATGGTGCCCTGGCCGACGTCCTGGCGGACCTCGAAGCCGAGCGCGTCGCGGAAGAAGCCGAGCGACTTCTCGGGGTCGTCTGCGGGCAGGAACGCCGCGGCGATGATGACTGACATGGCGGTCAACCTAATCGGACGGGCCGGTCCCCGCTTCTCGATTCCTGATCGGCCGCATGACGGCCTTGGCCAGGCAGTTCGGGATGCCCTGGCCGTCCTCGGAGGCGACCTTGCGGTACTGGCTCGGGGACATGCCGACCAGCTCGGAGAAGCGGGTGCTGAAGGTGCCGAGCGAGGTGCAGCCGACCTCGAAGCACACGTCGGTGACGGACATGTCGCCCCGGCGCAGCAACGTCATGGCCCGCTCGATGCGGCGCGTCATGAGGTAGCTGTACGGCGACTCGCCGAACGCGGCGCGGAACGCACGGCTCAGGTGCCCCGCGGACAGGTGCACGCCGCGGGCCAGCGCAGCGACGTCCAGCGGCTGGCGGTACTCGCGGTCGATCCGGTCGCGCACTTTGCGCAGCAGCACCAGTTCCTGCAGGCGCGGGTCTTGGGCGGTCACGATGGACAGCCTAAGCCCCGCGCCTGACAGATCCCTGACTTCTACGGCGAACTAGCAGGCACCCTGGTCGCGCCAGACGCCCCACTCACCCGTGGTTCCGGGCTCCTCGTTGGTCGTCCACCACTGGGCCCGCCACTTGCGGCCCTTGTGCGACACCTCGTTGCCACCGTTGTAGACCTTGCCGGCCTCCCACGCGGGCAGCGCGCACGTCGGCGGCTTGGTCGTGGTGGTCGTCGTGGTCGTGGTGGTGGTGGTGGTCGTCGAGGTGGTCGTGGACGTGGTGGTGGAGGTCGGCGGGTTGCCGCCACCGATGCGCGGGTGGTCCGCGCTGATCGCGTACGACTGGCCGCCGAACGTGAACACGAAGTTCGACGGCGTCGAGATCGGCAGCTGGTAGCTGACCGTCACCTCGATCGACGCGCCCGGTGCGAGCGACTGCCACGACGGCAGCGTGAGCTCCGCCTTCTGGAAGTCGCCCTTCAGGCCGCCGACGTTGGGCCCGCTGTGTCCCTTCGAGACGACCTTCAGGCCGAAGCCCGACTGGTCGCCCATGCTGCCGGGCGCACTGGTGCCGTAGTCGAACGCGATCTTCGTGCCACCGGGGATGGTGACGGTCGAGCGGTTCGTGAACTTGATCTTCGGCGTGATCGGGTAGTTGTTGTCGCCCAGCGCGAAGCCGTGGACGTCCACGTCGACCGCGAGGGACTGGGTCTGCTGCGTCGAGGCCTTCAGGTTGCCGTAGGGCGCGGCACCGTTCAGGCCGGTGTTGATGGTCGACAGCAGCGTGTCACCGATGAAGTACTCGTTCTTCGCGGAGTCGAACCTGTAGTCGCCCGCGAGCTCCCAGATCATGATGCCGCCAAGACCCTTGTCCTTGACGTACTTGGCCTTCTCCGCGATCGACTGCTCGGTCTCGGTGGAGAGGAACACCTTCTTGTCGTTGTTCCACAGCCACGGCGACTTCAGCGTCGAGTCGTAGTACGGCGTGTAGGTGCCGGTGAGGCGGTCGGTCGGGTCGTTGACCGGGTCGAGGCCGTACTGCGCGCCGTAGGAGCCGGTGATCTTGGCTTCCAGGTTCTTGGTGTGCCACAACGGGTTCACACCGGACGGGACCTCGGCGCCACCCGCGGTGACGTCGTGCCAGATGTTGTCGACGCCGGCCGCGCCGTTGCCGCACGGGGTGGTGGAGCCGACGGACGAACCGGTGCCGGGCGGGCACTGCGACTGGTTCGGCAGCGGAGCCTTGCCCCACAGGCCGTTCGTGCCGCCGGTGACGCCCTGCCAGCCGCGCGAGTAGAACGGCACGCCGATGTTGATGCGTCCGGCCTGCATGGCGCCGCGGTAGTAGTGGTACGCCCAGTCGGTGTTGAGGTAGCCCATGCCCTCGTACTGCGGGGCCGTGTACACGCCACCGGCCGAGAGCTCGCCGTCCTTGCCGTCGTCGTAGAGGGCGGCGTTCGGGCCGACGAACTGGTTCCACGAACCGTGCAGGTCGTAGCTCATGACGTTGAGGTAGTCGAGGTACTTGGTGACCTGGTACGCCTCCTGGCCGCGCAGCAGCCAGCCCGAGGCGGGCACGGCGGCGGTCAGCATGTAGTGCTTGCCGTCGGCGGCACCGGCGCGGTCGAGCTTCTCGCGCAACGTCTTCATGATCCTGTCGTAGCCCGCCCACAGCGTGCCGCGGTTGGCGTTGGAGATCCAGAAGTCGTCCGGGTTGCCGGCGTGGTTGTTCGACGTCGCGTACTCGTAGTCGATGTCAGCGCCGTTGAAGCCGTACTTGCGCAGGAACTCGACGGTGCTGTCGGCGAACGTGTCGATCGCCGCCTGGTTCTGGCCGAGCTTGTAGAAGCCGCCCGACGCGTTGCGCGTGCCGTCGGCGTTGAAGAAGCCACCGGTCTCCGCCCAGCCGCCGACCGAGATCAGCGTCTTGACGTTCGGGTTGGCCTTCTTGAACTTCGTGAGCTGGTTGAAGTGCCCCTTGTAGGGCAGCGCCGGGTCCATCTCGGAGCCGGGGACGCCCGGCCACTCCATGCCGATGGACGAGTTGTTCGCGTCGTTCGCACCGACCGAGATCTTGTTCTGGGCGTCGATGTGCGCGAACGCGTAGTTCAGGTGCGTGACCTTGTTCCAGGGGATGTCCTTGGCGAGGTACCCGGGCTGACCGTTCTTGCCGGTCCGCCAGCTGGTGAAGTACCCGATGACGCGTCTGGACTTGTCCCCCATGGTCTCGCGGCCGGCGGTGTCGTAGACGGTGCAGTACGGCACCTCGACGCCCGGCGTCTTGTACAGCCCGTCCGGCCGGCAGTCCTCGTGGGCTGCGGCTGCGGTCGGTGCGTTGGTCACGGCTATCACGGTCCCGGCTAGCAGAGCTAGCACCGGGACCACTCTGGCGAGCAGTCGCAAGGGAAGGACCTCCTGGCTAGGGCGGCGGCCACTGCCGGGAACGGTAAAATGGTCCAGACCTTTAGGTCAATAGACGATCACTGACAAAAGGTGTCAGTGAATCGGTTTAGCGTCTTTTCCATGAGTGAGAACGATTTCAACTTCCTCCACGGCCGCTGGCGGGTCGCCAACCGCAAGATCGCCGACATCGTCGGCCGCGGCACCGAGTGGGTCGAGTTCGAGACGCAGGCCGAAGCCAGACCTCTGCTGGGCGGCGCGGCGATCATCGACAGCGTCTTCGCGGACGACTGGGAGGGCATGACGCTGCGCCAGTACGACCCCGCCGCCGGCGTCTGGCGCATCTGGTGGGCCTCCACCCGCGCTCCCGGCCACCTCGACCCGCCGTTGGAGGGCAGGTTCACCGACGGGCACGGGGTGTTCTTCGGCGACGACGAGGTCGGCGGGCACGCGGTGAAGGTGCGGTTCGACTGGACGACCGGCGACGAGCCCGTCTGGGAGCAGCGGTTCTCCTACGACGGCGGCGAGACCTGGGAACCGAACTGGGTCATGCGCTTCACCCGCGCCTGAGCGGATCAGCCGATCTGGGTCAGCGCGAGCCCGCCCGCCATCAGCAGGGCGCACGCCAGGAAGTGCACGACGGGGTTGCGCACCAGGAGCGCCACGAACTCCCGCAGGAACGCGCTGGGCACGAAGTACCAGGCCGTCGGCGCGCCGATGACCTGCAACCGCAGGCCCTGCTTGCGGGAGAGCACGGCGGTGCGGAACACGTGGTAGTTGTTCGTGACCGCGACGACCCGGCCGTTGAGACCCCGCTCGGCGAGCAAAGCCTTGCTGTAGCGGAGGTTCTCCTCGGTCGTGGTCGCCTGGTCCTCCAGCACGACGTCGCCTTCCGGCACGCCGCGTTCGAGCAGGTACCGGTTCATCGCGAACGCCTCGGACACCTGCTCGTCCGAGCTCTGCCCACCCGACACCACGATCAGCGGCGACCGGCCGGCCTCCCGTTCGCGGTGGTAGAGCCGCATCGCGCGGTCGAGCCGGCTCGCCAGCAGCCGCGGCACGCGGTCGCCGATCAGACCGGCGCCCAGCACGACGATGCCGTCGAACCCGTGACGGCGGCCGGTGCGGCCGTAGATCACCGAGTACAGCAGCAGGCTCACGAACAGGAACGCGATGTACGCGGACACCAGGAACAACCCGATCGCGGAACCGCGGATCCAGTCGTTGGGCTGGGTGATGCCCCACGCGAAGTAGGCCATCTCGCCGAGCAGGGCCAGGCCCGCGAGCAACGACAACAGGTTGCCCAGCGAGCGGCCCTCGCGGCGGACCATGACCACGCCGTTGGCGAGCAACGCGAGCGGGAGCAGCAGCAGGCCCAGCACCGCGAGCATGAAGGCGACGATCAGCGGCATGCTCAGCACCGGGTTGTCCCGTCCGGCCTCGGCCAGCAGCAGGAGCAGCATCACGAGCGCGATGCCGAGCCAGACGGCGTTGCTCAGCCTCCGGCGGTCGCGGACCACGCCGATGACGAAGAAGGTGGCGGGGATGAGGAAGAGCAGCCCGGCTAGCACCGGGCAAGGGTAATACCGGTGATCACTCGGTGCCGTCGGCGCTCTCGGGTTGCGGGGCCGGCTTCGGCCGAGGCCTCAGGCGGACCGCGCCCGCCGTGAGGTCGAGCGGCCCGGTCTCCTCGTAGTCCTCACCCGTGCCCGCGTCCGTCGCCTCGCGGCGGACCTTGGGGCCGGGGAACAACTCGCCCAACTGTCCCATGCCCCCGACCCTACCCTCAGAACAGAGCGATGAGCAGCACGATCACGGCGATGGCGACCACGATCGGGATCCACATGGAACCCGGCGGCCTGCGGTAGTGGCTGCGCACCGTCGTGGTGCGGAACCAGCTGTACGGGGCGCTGCGGCGGTGCCGGCGAACCCAGGGCATCTCGTCCTCCTCGGCTGTTGCTGTCAGCGGAGGGTTACCCCGTTTTCGAGGCGGTCCTGTACTCCAGCCAGCCCAACTTCCACCATCTCCGGGTCGCCGATGTCGTTGCCGTGCAGGACCTCGTGCCACGGTCCGAGCCGGTGCCAGACCAGGGCCCGCTCCCGCAGGTCGCGCGTGACCCCGTAGGTCTCGGCGAGGGCGGCGGCGAACTCGGGCGGCGTGGAGTGCAGTGCCCACGCGAGGTCGAGGGCGGCGTCGCCGACGTGCAGGTCGCCGAAGTCGATCACGCCGGTCAGCACGCCGTCGCGGCCCAGCACGTGCTCGGGACCGAGGTCGCCGTGGACGAGCGTGTCGGCGGGCAGGCCGTCGAGTGCGGCGAGCAGTTCCTCCGCGCCGGGCACGCGCACCTCGGCGCGGAAGCGTTCGACCGGCAACCGCCTCGGGCCGACACCCAGTGCGACGGCCTCGGCGACGGGCGCGGCGTGCAGGGCGCGCAGGAACTCGCCCAGCTGGCGGCCCTGGACGGCGTTGAGCGCGTGCTGCTCCTCCCCCGGCACCAGTGCGTGCCGCACCACCACCGGTGTCTCGGACACGACCACGGGCACCGGGACGGGCAGCGGCAACCGGGGCGCGAGCCACGGCATGACCACCGACTCGCGCACGAGCTGCGGCCCGATCTCCGGACGGCGAGGCCGTCGTTCCACCCAGCGTCCGCCGACCAGGACGGCCGTGCTGTCCCAGCCTTCACCGAGGTACGTCACACGCCCAGTGTTACCAGCTGCTCCCCCGCGTCCCGAAGCGAATTCCTCCCGGCCGCGCCGCTCGGCGGCGGCCTCTTGTGCCGTGTGGACGGACCCGCCCGGTACCGGGCTTCGGCGGCCGGCCTGGGGCGGACCGGGCAGAATCCGCGGGGTGGCCGCCACCGTCTCCTCCAAGCTGCTGTCGCTGCTCGGCACCTTCGACAGCCGGCACCGCCGCCAGACTCTGAGCGGCATCGCGCGACGCAGCGGACTGCCGATCAGCACCACCCACCGGCTCCTCGCGGAGCTCGCGGAGTGGGGCGCGGTGCGGCGGCTGGACTCCGGCGAGTACGTCATCGGCAGGCGGATCTGGCGGCTCGGCCTGCTGGCCGCCGGGGAGGTGGAGCTGAGCCGGGTCGCGGAGCCGTTCCTGCACGACATCCACGCGGCGACCCGTGCCGTGGTGCACCTGGCCGTGCGGGAGGGCACCGAGGTGCTGTACCTCGACCGTGTCTCCGGGCACGCGTCGGTGCCGATCGTGAGCAGCACCGGGAGCCGGTTGCCGTTGCACGCGACCGGGGTCGGGAAGGTGTTGCTGGCACACGCTCCCAAAGAGGTGCAGGAGGAGGTGCTCGCGCACGGGCTGACGCGCATCACGGCGTTCACGGTCACGGAGCCGGGGCGGATGCGGGCTCAGCTGCACCGGATCCGGCGGGACGGGTACGCGCAGACGTTCGAGGAGATGACGCTCGGGGCGTGCAGCGTCGGGGTGCCGGTCGAGGTGGACGGGCACGTCGTCGCCGCGCTCGGGATCGTGGTGCCCGACCTGCGCAACGTGCGGGCGCGGCTGGTGGCGGCGTTGCAGGTGGCGGCGCGCGGGATCGCGCGGATGCTGGAGCCCAGTTTCCACCCACCGGAAGCCGGGCTTGGATGATCAGGTGGTCTGCCGCTTGAATCCGTGACCGTGGCAAGCGAAAAACGTGAGCTCCTCATCGGCGGCGACAGCGTTCCGGCGCTGGACGGCCGCACCACCGACGACCTCAACCCGTTCACCGGCGAGGTCCACGCCGTCGTCGCGGCGGCCGGTCCCGCGGACGTCACGCGGGCCGTCGACGCCGCCGAGCGGGCGTTCGCGGGGTGGGCGGCGACGTCGCCGTCCGTGAAACGCGGGATCCTGCTGCGAGCCGCGGACGGCCTGGAGGCCAGGACGGCCGAGGTCGTCGCCCTGATGGCCGCCGAGGTGGGCGGCGTCGCAGGGTGGGCGGGGTTCAACGTCGTGCTCGCGGC
Source organism: Lentzea sp. NEAU-D7 (assembly GCF_026242055.1). Classification (GTDB taxonomy): domain Bacteria; phylum Actinomycetota; class Actinomycetes; order Mycobacteriales; family Pseudonocardiaceae; genus Lentzea. The sequence goes on from NZ_JAPJDL010000001.1 coordinate 678,128, forward strand.
GAACGTCCTGCGCGAGGCGGCCGCCGCGGTCACCCAGCCCGTCGGCGAGGTGCTGACGACGGAGGTGCCCGGTCAGCTGTCGCTCGCGGTGCGGGAGCCGCTCGGCGTCGTCGCGGCGTTCGCGCCGTGGAACGCGCCGGTCATCCTGAGCACGCGCGCCGTGGCCGCGCCGATCGCCGCCGGGAACACCGTCGTGCTCAAGCCCAGCGAGGACGCGCCGATCGCGGCCGGGCTGCTGATCGCCGACGTGCTGCGCGAGGCAGGCCTGCCGGCGGGCGTGCTCAACGTCGTCACGAACGCCCCGGAGGACGCCGCCGCGGTCGCCGAGGCGCTGATCACCGACCCCCGCGTGCGCGCCGTGAACTTCACCGGCTCCACCGAGGTCGGCCGGATCGTCGGAACCCTTGCCGCACAACACCTCAAGCCCGCCGTGCTGGAGCTGGGCGGCAAGAACTCGCTGCTGGTGCTCGACGACGCCGACCTCGACCACGCGGTGGACGCGGCGACGTTCGGCGCGTTCCACAACGCGGGCCAGATCTGCATGTCGACCGACCGCATCCTGGTGCACCGGGCCGTGGCCGAGGAGTTCACCGCGAAGCTCGCGGCCAAGGTCGGCTCCCTGCCCCACGGCGACCCCGCCGACCCCGGCACCGTGATCGGTCCCGTGATCAACCCGCGGGCGGCCGCGCGGGTCGCCGCGCTGGTGGAGGACGCGGTCGCGAACGGCGCCACCGTCCGTGCGGGCGGCAACGGCGGCGCGACCGTGCTCGACGGTGTCACGCCGCGGATGCGGGTGTTCCAGGAGGAGATCTTCGGCCCGGCCGTCGTCGTCGTGCCCGTCGCCGACGACGACGAGGCCGTGGCGATCGCGAACGACACCGAGCACGGCCTCACCGCGGGCATCATCACCGAGGACTCGCGGCGCGGACTCGGGCTGGCGCAACGCATCCGCACCGGCATCGTGCACGTCGGCAACCAGACCGTGGACGACGAGCCGCAGGCGCCGTTCGGTGGCGTGAAGTCCAGCGGGTACGGCAGGTTCGGCGGCCGCTGGGGCATCGAGGCGTTCTCCTCGACGCGCTGGGTGACGATCGCGAGCGAGCACGGCCACTTCCCGTTCTGAGGCAGCTCTTCTAGCCGACCAGGCCCGCCTCGTGGGCCACGATGGCCGCCTGGACGCGGTTCTCCGCGCCCAGGCGGCCCAGGATCGCGCTCACGTGCCCTTTCACGGTGCCTTCGACCAGGTCGAGGCGCCGGGCGATCTGCGCGTTCGACAGGCCCTCGCCGAGCAACGCCAGCACGTCGCGTTCCCGCGCGGTCAGCGACTCCACCCGCGACCGCGCCCGCCCGACCCGCCCGCCGCGGAACCGCGTGATCATCCGGGCCGCCACCTTGGGCGCCAGGTAGGCGCCGCCGGACGCGAGCGCGTGCACACCGGCGATCAGCTCGCGCGGATCCCCCGACTTCAGCAGGAATCCGCGCGCGCCCCCGTCCAGCGCCCGTTCGAGGTAGCCGTCGTCGTTGAACGTCGTCAGCATCGCCACGCCGAACCCGAGCCGGGCCAGCTCGCGCGCCGCCTCCAGGCCGTCGAGGCGGGGCATCCGGATGTCCATCAGCACGACGTCGGGCCGGTGCTTCAACGCCAGGTCGATCGCCTCGCGGCCGTCCGCCGCCTCCGCGACGACCTCGAGCCCGGGATCGGCGCCGAGGACGGCCCGCACGCCCGCTCGCACCAGCACCTCGTCGTCCGCGAGCAGAACCCGGATCACAGCTCCCCCGTGTGCGGCACCGTCGCGACCAGCTCGAACCGGCCCTCGTCGCGGCTGACCCGGAGCGTACCGCCCGCGATCCGCACCCGTTCGCGCAACGCGACGAGCCCCAGCCGGCTGCCCGCGCCCCGGCGCAACCCGGCCTCGTTGAGCACCTCCACCACGGTGCTGCCCTCCCCCGACGTCACCTTCACCTCCACGAGGGACTTCGGCGCGTGCTTGGCGGCGTTCGTCAGCGCTTCCTGCACCACCCGGTGCACGGTTCGCTCCACAGTGGCCGGCACATCACCCTCCACTGTGAACTCGACGCGCATCCCCGCCGCCACGGCGCGGTCCACGAGGTCGCGCAGGTCGGCCACCGCGGGCGGTTCGCCGTCGCGCAGGAGGAACACCAGTGCCGACAGCCGTTCCGTGGCGGCGGAGGCGGTCACCCGGAGCTGGGCCGCGGCCTGCTGGTGCTCGGGAGGCAGGTTCAGCTCCAGCGCACCCGCCTGCAGGGCCAGCAGGCTGAGCTCGTGGCCGAGCGTGTCGTGGACCTCGTGCGCGATCCGGGTGCGTTCGCGCAGGTGGGCGGCCTCGACCTCGGCGGCGGCCAGCGCGGCCTGCTGTCCCGCGACCCGGCCGAGGAACCACGGCAGCGCCACCGCGAGCCCGACGACGATCAGCTGGGTGAACCCGATGAAGCCCGCCGCGGCGAACATGATCGCGGGCCAGCCGGGCGCCATCCGCCTGCCGAGCAGGAACGCGGCGACGAACAGCCCGGCGCACACCACGACCGTCCACGGCGGCACGTTCTCCTCCATGAAGAACGACATGCCGAACGCGACGACCACGCAGCCCCCGAGCGCCACGACCCTCATCGCACCCACCTCACGACCGCCAAGACCAGGTTCATCGTGCTGGACACGCCCAACCACACCACGAGCGGCAGCGAGTAGTGCGCCAGTTGGACGAACGTGATGTCGCGCCCACCGCCGTACAGCAGCCCGAGCAAAGCCGGCAGCGCCAGCAGCACGCCCAGCGGTACGAACCTGAACACCTGCCACGCCCTGTGGAACCTGCGAGGCCGCCGCAGGGCGCGGATCCCCAGCCCCACCGACACCAGCGTCAGCCCGGCCAGCACGAGATCCACCAGCAGCCGGTACGACTCCGGCCGCGGCGGTTCCTCGCCGTCGAGGACGGCGGCGATCGCGTTCTCCAGCACGTGCGTGCCCTCGTTGCCGAGCGTGACCCCGCTGTTGGTCATCACCGCGATGCCGTGCCCGGACGACGTCAGCAGCTGCCCGGCCGTGCCCGTGAACCAGATCCCGCTGTGCCGCAACCGCCCCTGCGAGTCCGCCTTCCAGCCCATGCCGTCGCGCGGGCCGAGCCGCGGCTGCGCGGCCAGCCACTTCGCCATGTCCGCGGCCGTGCTGACCACCCCGTCCGACCCCGTGACGAACCGGTCCGGCTCGGTCAGCGGCACCGAGAACCCGTAGGCGTAGCCGTACCCCTTGCGGTGGTCCGGCGGCAGGTCCCGCGGCGTCACGTCGATCGCCACCGTGTCCTTCATGCCCAACGGCTCGAAGACGTGCTTCTTCAGGTAGGCGTTGAAGTTCTCGCCCGACGCCAGTTCGACCAGCCGGGCGAGCAGGTGGTAGTTCGTGTTGGTGTAGCGGAACTCGCCGTCGGGCACGGCTTCCCGCAAAGCCTCGCGGGCCCGTTCCACGGCCCCCTCCGCGCTGTCCGGCTGCGGCAGGCTCTTCTCCGGCAAGGTCCGGTCGCTGATCCCGGACTCGTGCGCCAGGAGCTGCCGCGGCGTGACCCGCGAGCCGAGGACCGGGCGGTCGAGGTCGATCTTCCCCGCGTCCGCGAGCTGCCGGACCGCGAGCGCCGTGAACGACTTGCTGACCGAGGCGATCGCCATCTTCGAGCTCCCGGTGATCGGCGCGCCGGACGAGTCGTGCCCGAAGCTCTGGACCGCGATCACCTGGTCTCCCTTGGTGATCGCGACCGCGACGCCCGGAAGGGACGCCTCTCCCATGTACGTGGACACCAGCAGCGTGAGCGCTGCACCCCAGAGAACCATGGGACAGAACGTAGGGATCGGCGCGGGGAGGAACCCGACCTGAAAGGCACACCGGACCCCTGACGAAAGTCAGGCATCATGGCCGGGGTGAGCGACAACTGGGCGGACAAGCACTGGCTGAACGTGCCCGGCCCCTTCTACACGGGCCAGACGGACAACTGCTGGACCGGCCGGCTGCACGCACCACGCCACATCCTCTACGGCGGCGACTTCTACAACGAGTTCGTGTACCGCCAGCCCAGGACCAAGGCCGAGATCGAGTGCGTGCACGTCGCCGCGGCGCAGGACCCCTTCGGCGGTTACGCGGACGACGGCAACGAACGGTGGACACCGGAGGCGGTGCGGTCCTGGTGGGGTGGGCGAGCCCAGGTCGAGGAGCACGTCACCGCGCTGCTCGCCGAGTGGGCCGCGTCGAGCAAGCAGGACGAGGTCGAGGCCGCCGACGGTGCCCGCGACTTCCTCTCCTACCTGGCGGGCGACCTCGAGGCCGACCTCCGGGCGTACGTCTTCCGCCTGGAGCGCGGCTACTACCCCGGCCCCGGGGACCGGGTCCCTCTGCTCTGAACGCACCGGGGCCCCCGACCACGAAGGTCGAGGGCCCCGGCACCAGCGAGCAGATCAGTGACCCGCGGCGATCTCCGCCGCCAGCCGGTCGTCACCGCTCATCTCCTTGAGCGGCTTCTCCTTGATGAACGCCACCGCGAGCAGCGCCAGCACCGCGAACGGCGCACCCACCAGGAAGATCTCCGCGGTCGCCGTCGCGTAGATGTCGGCGATCACGGCCTTGATCTCCGGCGGCAGCACCGAGATGTCCGGCACGTTGCCCTCGCCGCCGGTGAGGCCGCCCATCGGGCCGAACTTCTCGGCCGCGAGCGACGAGACCTTGTTGGCCAGCACGGCACCCAGCGCCGAGACGCCGATCGCGCCGCCCAGCGAGCGGAAGAACGTCAGCGTGGACGTGGTGGCGCCGAGGTCCTTGGCCGGCACGTCGTTCTGCGCCGCGAGGACCAGGTTCTGCATCATCAGGCCGACGCCGACGCCGAGCACGAACATGTGCACGGACACCATGACCACGCTGGTCTGCGCGGTGATCGTGGACAGCAGCAGCATGCCGCCGACCATGAACACGCCACCGGCGACCAGGAACGCCTTCCACTTGCCGAACTTCGTGATCAGCTGTCCGGCCACGGTGGACGAGATGAGCAGACCGAAGATCAGCGGCAGGCCCAGCAGACCGGCCTGGGTCGGGGTCTTGCCGAGCGAGAGCTGGAAGTACTGCGAGAGGAAGACGGTGCCGCCGAACATCGCGATGCCGACCAGGGCGCTCGCGACGGTCGCCAGCGAGACGGTGCGGTTGCGGAAGATCGACAGCGGCACGATCGGGTCGTGCGCGGTGGCCTCGACGCGGACGGCCGCCACGAGCAGCAGCACGCCGAGCGAGACGAGGCCGGCGGTCCAGCCCGACGCCCACTCGAACTTCTGCCCGGCCAGCGACGACCAGATCAGCAGCGTCGAGACGCCGGAGACGATCAGGAACGCGCCCAGGTAGTCGATCTTCGTCTTCTCGTTGCGCACGACCGGCAGGCGCAGCGTGCGCTGGAGCATGTAGATCGCGGCGAGGGTGAACGGGATGCCGATGAAGAAGCACCAGCGCCAGCCGAGCCACGAGGTGTCGACCAGGACGCCGCCGATCAGCGGGCCCGCGACGGTGCCGACGCCGAACACCGCGCCGAACATGCCGGAGTACTTGCCGAGCTCGCGCGGCGGGATCATCGCGGCCATCACGATCGTCGCGAGCGCCGTGACGCCACCGGCGCCCAGGCCCTGCACGACGCGGCTGACGATGAGCATCTCGACGTTCTGCGAGAAGCCCGCGATCAGCGAGCCGACGACGAACAGGCTGAGCGACGCCTGGATCAGCAGCTTGCGGCTGTAGAGGTCGGCGAGCTTGCCCCACAACGGCACGGTCGCGGTCATCGCGAGCAGCTCGGCCGTCACGATCCACGCGAAGATCGACTGCGAGCCCTTCAGCTCGGCGACGATGCGCGGCAGCGCGTTCGACACGACGGTGCCGGCGAGGATGGCCACGAACATGCCGAGCATCAGGCCCCACATGGCCTGGACTACGTCGCGTTTGCTGTGGACCGCTGTTGGTTCTGCCTCGATGCTCATGATCCCCCTTCGTGATGACGTGGTGCGTGAGCCAGCCCGGTGCCGAACAGGTCGAGCGCCTCGCTGACGAGCTCGCCCAGCGCGACGCTGTCGTCGCTCGCCCAGCGCGTCACCGCACAGCGGAACGCGGCGCTGCCGGCGGCGACCAGCAGCCGCGGGTACACGTGGGACCGGGGCAGCCCTGCCCGCCGGCCCACCGCGTCCGCGAGCAGCTGCTCGGACTCGGCGCTGTTCGCGAACGCGCGGACCAGCAGGTCAGGCCGCTGCATGAGGACTTCCTTGCGCAGCAGCCACAGGTCGCGGGCGTTGTCCAGCTCCTCGGTGATCTCCGCGAGCACCGACGACCGGTACGCCTCGAAGGGCGTGGTGGTGCCGGGGAAGGCGAGGATCCGCTCGGCCATGCGCGGGCCCGCCTCGGGGTCCGCGCCGATGAGCGCCTCGTCCTTGCTCGCGAAGTAGTTGAAGAAGGTGCGCACCGAGACGTCGGCCTCGGCGGCGATCTCCTCCACGGTGACGTGGTCGTAGCCCCTCTCGGCGGCGAGACGCACGGTCGCCCGCTCGAGCGCGGCACGGGTGCGGCGCTTCTTGCGGTCGCGCAGGCTCTCCCCCGGCTGGTTCACGGGGCAAGAGTACAGGATCGTTTTGCAGTCACTGCAACTTTGCAGTGTGTGAACTAAGACTCGCTCGCGGTAGCTATGACCAGGGGGTTTTCGGCTTCTCCTGGAGCTCGCCGTCGACGAAGAGGTCGACCTTCTCACTGAAGAAGCAGGCCATTCCAGCGATTTTCTGGCTCTCGGGCAGAGGTGACCGGTAGATCCAGACGAGGTCGTCGTGGGTCACGCCGTTCACCTCGACCGACCAGTACGCGGCCGTGCCCTTGTACGGGCACTGCGTCTGCGTGTCCGACGGCCTGAGCAGATCGAACCGGACATCGCTCAACGGCAGGTAGTACCGCGGTGGAAGGCTCGTCTCGAACAGGATCCGCGGCTGCGACGAGGCCGCCAGCGTCACCCCGTCCAGTGCGACCCGCACATGCCGTGAGCTGCTCAGGACGTCGACGCGCTTGTACGGGTCGCGCGGGTGGACGTAGATCGGCTCGTCCTCTTCGAGCCACTCGTCCATGGCCGCGAAGTCGAGCCGGACGAGGTCGCGCAGCTGCACCGAGTCCGGGTACGTCACCGCCGCGCCGGACGCCGTGCCGCCGGGCGTGACGACGTCGTGGACCACGCCGTCGCCCCTGGTCTCACCGGTCGCCCTGAGGTCGGCGCGGACCGAGGTCAGGGGCAGGTAGTAGGCGGGGTAGTGCGGAATCTCCCAGACCAGGCGCGGCGTGGTCGCGTCCGCGACCAGTTCGCCACCGAAGTACGCACGGACCCGCTTCGCCGAGGTCTCCACTCGCAAGTCGCCCATGTCACATGTCAACACGAGACCGGCGCGCGGGCTTCCCGAGAGGTCAGGCGTTGCCGTCGAAGAGGCTCGTCACCGAGCCGTCCTCGAAGACCTCCTGGATCGCGCGGGCCAGCAGCGGCGCGATGCTCAGCACGGTCAAGCCGGGGAACCGCTTCTCGTGCGGGATGGGCAGGGTGTCGGTGAGGATCACCTCGCGAGCCTTGCTCCCGACGAGCCGGTCGTGGGCGTCGCCGGAGAGCACGCCGTGCGTCGCGACCAGCACCACGTCCTTCGCACCCTGCTCCAGCAGCTGCCGGGCCGCCGTCGTGCTCGTCAGCGCCGTGTCGATCATGTCGTCGACCACGACGCAGGTGCGGCCCTCGACGTCACCGACGACGCGGTTCGCCACGACCTCGTTGGGGCGCAACGGGTCGCGCGTCTTGTGGATGAACGCGATCGGGCAGCCGCCGAGCAGGTCGGCCCACTTCTCGGCGAGCCTGGTGCGGCCGGCGTCCGGGGAGACGATCGTGAGGTCCTCGCCCCGGTAGCGGCTGCCGACGTGGTCGCAGAGCAGCCACATCGCGTGCAGGTGGTCGACCGGGCCGTCGAAGAACCCCTGGGCCTGCGCTGTGTGCAGGTCGACCGTGACGATCCGGTCGGCGCCGGCCGTCTTGAACATGTCCGCGACCAGGCGGGCCGACACGGGTTCACGGCCGGCGTACTTGCGGTCCTGGCGCGCGTACGGATAGGACGGCACGACCGCCGTGATGCGCTTGGCGGAGGCGCGTTTCAGCGCGTCGACCATCAGCAGCTGCTCCATCAGCCAGTCGTTGACGGGAGCGCTGTGGCTCTGCATGACGAACGCGTCCGCGCCGCGCACCGACTCCTCGAAGCGGACGAAGATCTCGCCGTTCGCGAAGTCGTAGGCGGCCTGCGGGGTGATGGCGACGCCCAGGTCCTTGGCAACGGCCTCGGCCAGTTCGGGGTGCGCCCTGCCGGTGAGCAGGATGAGCTGCCGCTTGGCGATGCCCGGCTTGCCGCTGACCATCGTCACGCTCCACGCTCGTCCGGCCCTCGACCCGATCGTTCAGCATGGCCGCGAGATCACGCAACCGCGCGTCCGTCCGCTGAGATTCCACGTTGCCGGTCATCACTCGTTAACTCCATCGGGGGCACCCACAGGGGGTCCTGTAGCAGGTCCGAGGTCCCACGCTGGGTATAGATCGGGGGAACGCGATTCACCTCTTGGGGTACGACTGGTGTGATTCCTTGATCAGCGTCCTTGAGGGGTCAATGACCATCCCTACGCTCCCTTCATGCCTGACAACCAGGACACACCTGCGGCAACACCACAGCCCCCGCCGGCGAGCCCGGTCGTGATGAGCACGCCCATCCACGACCAGATCGCCGATCACCTGGGAGTTCGCCAAAAGCATCGACGGCCTGACTGAGCACGGCTATGAACGCCCCATGCGCTTGTTCGTGCTCAGTGCCGTGGCGGCGTTCCTGGTCACCCTCACACCGGCGGTCCTGGCCGCACCTCCCGCTCCACCGATCACCTGGGCGGAGTGCGCGCCCGCACGCCCCGGTTTCGAGTGCGCCACGATCACGGTGCCGCTCGACCACGACGACCCGCGCGGTGCGACCACCACGGTGGCGTTGACGCGCAAACCCGCCACCGACCAGGCGGGACGCATCGGGTCGTTGCTCTTCAACCCCGGCGGACCGGGCGCGTCGGGCATCGACCACGTGTGGGCGTGGGGCGAGAAGATGTCGGCCGGACTGCGGGGCCGGTTCGACGTCGTGGGCTTCGACCCGCGCGGCATCGGCCGGTCGAACCCGTTGCGCTGCTTCGCGTCCGAGCAGGAGCGGGCGGAGTTCCTGGCCGCAGGACCGATCTTCCCGTACGAGCCCGCGCAGGAACGGCCGTTCTTCGACCGCTACCGCTCGCTGGCGGCTCGCTGCGACCAGCCGATCGCACGGCACATGAGCACCGCCGACGTCGTGCGCGACCTCGACCTGCTGCGCCACGCTCTGGGCGACCGCAAGCTCACCTACTTCGGCACCTCGTACGGTTCGTACATCGGCACGACCTACGCGAACATGTTCCCGGGCAACATCCGCGCCCTCGCGATCGACGGCGTGCTGAACCCCGAGCTCTGGTCGAGCGGGCGTCAGATCGAGGCCGATCGGATCGCCGCGAAAGAGGTACTCGACGAGTTCTTCCGGCTCTGCGACGAGGCTTCGTGCGCCTTCGGGCCGCACTCGAAGCAGCGGTGGCACGCGCTGCTGGACGCGGTGCGCGCCCAGCCGATCACGCTCGGGACCGAGGTGTGGACCTACGACGAGGTGATCGCGTGGGCACTGTTCGCCGGGTTCGCCTCGGAGAGCTGGACGGACGTCGCCGCGGTGCTGGACCAGCTGTCCGACGCCTCTGCCGAGTCCGCCCACCTGCCGACGGAGACGACGGCCTACGACAACTTCTTCGACGCCAACCTGGGCACGATGTGCGCGGACACCGAGTTCCCGCGCACGTTCGGCGCGTACCGGGCGGTGTCGCGCTACGCGGAGGCGGGGTCGGAGTTCGGCCCCTACTGGTGGTGGAGCACCAGCGCCTGCGCGGACTGGCCCGTCAGCCCCGACCGCTACACCGGGCCGTGGCGGGCCCGCACGTCCGCGCCGGTTCTGGTGGTGGGCAACCGGTTCGACGGCTCCACCGACTTCCGGGGCGCGCAGGCGGTCGCGCGGCAGCTGCCGAACAGCCGCCTGCTGGAGTACGCGGGCTGGGGGCACATCGCGTATCGGCGCAGCCAGTGCGCCATCGACCACATCCACTCCTACCTGCTCCGCGGTTCGCTGCCCGCGGAGGGCACGGTGTGCGCGGCGAACCCGAACCCGTTCCTCGACGGAGCGTCCCAACTGGCCGGTCACGACTTTCGGCGGTCGACGGGGCCTGTCGCGAGCCGGTAGGAAGAGCGCTTCCGCAGACGAGAGGGGAGCTTGTCGATGCGATTCACCGTGCTGGCCGCCACGGCCGCGCTCCTGATCACCGGCACACCCGCCGTACAGGCTTCGGGAGGGGGCGCGCCGATCCCGAAGATCGACTGGGTGGCGTGCGGACCCGAACACCCCGGCTTCGAGTGCGCCTCCGTGAAGGTGCCGCTCGACTACGACGACCCGCGCGGCGCCACGACCACCGTCGCGCTGGCGCGCAAGCCCGCGACGGACCCCGCGCGCCGGATCGGGTCGCTGTTCCTCAACCCCGGCGGCCCCGGCGGCTCGGGCGTGGACTTCGCGCTCGGCGCGGGCAACACCCTGTCGGCGAACCTCCAGGGCCGGTTCGACATCGTCGGGTTCGACCCGCGCGGGGTCGGCAGGTCCGACCCGCTGCACTGCTTCGCCAGCGAGGCGGACCTCGGGAAGTTCTTCGAGGGCATCCCCGGCTTCCCGTACCAGGCGGCGCAGGAGCGGCCGTTCTTCGACCGCTACCGCTCGCTCGGCCCCGAGTGCCGCGACGACCAGCGGATCGCCCGGCACATGAGCACCGCCGACGTCGCACGGGACATGGACCTGCTGCGCCGCGCCGTCGGTGACCGCAAGATCAGCTACCTGGGCTTCTCCTACGGCTCGTTCCTGGGCGCGACCTACGCGAACCTGTTCCCTGGCAACATCCGCGCGCTCGTGATCGACGGCGTGCTCGACCCCGAGCTGTGGTCGAGCGGCCGGCAGATCGAGTCGGACCGGATCGCGACGAAGGAGGAGTTCCGCGAGTTCCTCCGCACCTGCGACGAGGCCGCGTGCGTCTTCGGTCCGCAGTCGGAGAAGCGCTGGAACGCGTTGCTGAAGTCGGTGCGCGCCAAGCCGATCGAGCTCGGCGGCCAGGTCTTCACCTACGATGCCGTGGTCAACGCCGCGATCGGCGCGATGTACTCGCCGAGCGACTGGCCGGACGCCGCCGCGTTCTTCGACCAGCTCTCCGACGCGGCGGCCGGGTCGCTTTCGGTTGCGGCGGAACCGGATTACCCCAACGGGTTCGACGCCTACAACGGCAACGCGTGCGCGGACATCGAGTACCCGCGCGACTTCCACGCCTACCGGGCGATCTCCCGGTACGCCGAAGCGGGTTCGGAGTTCGGACCGGCGTGGTGGTGGGGCAACGCGGCGTGCGCGGACTGGCCGACGAACCCCGACCGCTTCACCGGGCCGTGGCGCACCCGCACCAGCGCGCCGGTTCTGGTGGTGGGCAACTACTTCGACGGCGTGACGGACTTCCGGGGCGCGCAGGCCGCCAATCGTCAGCTGGCGGGCAGTCGTCTGCTCGCGTACGCGGGTTGGGGACACACGGCGTACGGGGTGAGCCAGTGCGCGACCGACCACACTAACGCGTACCTGCTCAACGGCACGTTGCCGCCCGTCGGCACGGTGTGCCCGGCGAACCCGAACCCGTTCCTGCCGTCGGCCGTCTCAGCGGAGCCGCTGTTCAAGCCCAGCCGCAGGTAGCTCCTGGGTCAGTTCCACGGCGGCCCGCGCCGGGTCGTCGCCGAACCGGCTGCCGAACGCGTCGTGCACGCGCCACCCCGCGTGGGTGAGCGCACGCCAGCGAGCGAGATGCGCCCGCACTCCGGAAGGGTGCGGGCGCGTCTCCACCGCGACGGCGTCGTCCTTCTCCCCCACCACGAGATCCACTCGCCACTGCCCGACCGGGTAGCCCGTGCGGACGGTCAGGCCCGCGGCCCGCAGTTCGTGCGCGAGACGCGCGGTCCACTCGTCCTCGGGGTCGGTGCCGGCGGTCTCGGTCGGCGCGACGTCGGCGTGCCGCAGGTACTCGCCGATCAGGCCCGGCGGTTCGGGCGCGGACGTGATGACGTGCACCTTCCGGCGCGCGCGGGTGGTCAGCACGGCGAGCAGGCTGGGATCGTTGACGAACCGCCACGCGCCCGGCTTGGCGTCCGCGGCGAGGCTGATCACCACCTCGTCGAACTCGCTGCCCTGCACGCCGTGCACGGTGCCGACGCGCACGCCACCGGTGGTGATCTCGTCCAGCGTGAGTTCACCGAGCAGCGCTTCCTCCAGCGCGTCGGCCTGCGCGCGGAACGGGGTCACGACGCCGATCGAGCGCACGCCCGCGGCCACCCGCTTGCGGACGTGGGCGAGCACGGCGTCGACCTCGGCCTGGTTGACGCCCTTCGCGGTGCGGGCGCCGTCGACGCGCTCGGTGTCGATGCAGTCGACGTCCGCGATCGACGGGTGCGTGGTGAGCAGTGCGATCTTGCCGTCGTAGAACCTGGCCGCCGCGAACCCGATCAGGTGCGGCGCGCAGCGGTGGTGCTCGTCGAGCCAGTGCACGCCCGCCGTCGCCGCGCCCGCGTCGAACAGGCTCACCTTCGGCACGTCCAGCCGGTCGCGCAGGTCCTGGGTGCCCTCCGCGTCGACCGCCGCCTGCACCGCCTGGTCGCTGACGAACGACACGTGCCGCAGCTGGCGGGGATCCCCGCCGATCACCGCGGACCGGCCGCGCAGCAACGCCGGCGCGGCCAGCGGCTGGTCGACGTGGCTGGCCTCGTCGATGATCACCAGGTCGAACATGCCGGGCACGGGCGGCAGGATGTCCTCCACGTCGGACAGCGTGCCGACCCACAACGGCAGTGCCGCCACCAGATCCGCGCTGTCGATCTCGGCGAGCCCGCGCCGCCGCGCCGCCCGCCCGGACCGCAACGCCTTCGCGAGCGCCGCCACCGCCAGGCGCGCGCCCGAACCGCGGCGGCTCACCGAGTACTCCTTGAGCCACGTGGCCGTGGCCGTGCGGCTCGCGACGTCCTGCTCGGCCAGCAACGGCCGCAGCTCGCCGAACGCCGTGCCGCCGTTCGCCCCGATCCGCACGGACGCCGCGGTCTGCTCGGCCGCCTCGACCGCGGCGCGCAGGTCCTCGACCGGGACCTCGCCCGCACCGGTCAGCCCGCGCGCCTTGCGCACCGCCCACCCGGTCCGCAGTCCGCCGAGGAATCCGGTGCGCGGCCGGAGAAGACCGTGCAGCGCGGCGAAGTCCACACCCGCCTCGAACGCTTTCGGCGCCACGGCCCAATGCGCCGGCATCAACGCCTGGTGCTTCTTGGCTTCCGCGGCCAGTCGTTCGTCGGTGAGCGAGCCGCCGGTCGTGCGTTCGACACGGGCGACAGCGGCGGCGGCCGCCCTCCGGACGCGATCGAGTTCGTGCAGGCGCTCAGGATCGCTCGTGGCGGTCAGCCCGTCGCTCAGTTCGCGCGCCATCTCCTGCCGCAGCTCGGAGTCACCGAACAGCACCGGCACCGGCCCACCCGCCTTCCGCAGCGCGCCACCGAGCACGTCGGCGGCGTTGCGCGTGCGGCTGGCGAGGAGCACCGACTTCCCCGCCGCCACCGCGTCGAGCGCCAGCGCCGCGAGAGTGTGCGTCTTGCCCGCGCCGGGAGGCCCGCCCACGACCGTGATCCGCGCACGGCGAGCGTGCTCGACCGCACGCATCTGGCTGTGGCTGAGCGGCAACGCCGAACTGATCGGCTCGTCGTGCCGGTCCGGTTCGGTGGTGGCGCCGTACAGGGCCGCGAACGCCGTGCCGTCGAGGCCCTTCTTGCCCGACCAGTCGTACAGGGCCGTGCCGTGCTCGGTCTTCACGACGGGCTCGCCCGCGTGCAGCCCGGCTCCCATCGCGACGACGAGCTCGCTGCCGGAGATCAGCTTCTTGGGGTCGTCGTGCACGATCGGCACGTCCTCGAACCCGGCGAGCCGCAACGTCCGGGCGATCCACGCCTCGGTCGGCGCGAGTGCGGCCTCCCGTTCGGCGGTCTTGGCCCAGTCGTCGATCAGCGGGAACACCCCGGCGTCACCGGCGACGTGGTAGGCGTAGCCGAGACCGAGCCCGTGGTGCAGGCGCACCGGCCGCGACACCAGCGGCAGGCACACCCGGCGCCGCTGCCCGCCGATCTCCGCGGGCCCGGTCAGGAACGCCCAGCCCAGCCGCAGCAACCGGTCCTCCTGGTGCAGCGCGTCGTAGGCGGCCAGGTGCGCGACCTCCTCGCGAGCCTGCTTCGGGGCGGTCCACGAGACCGGCGTCCAGTGCGGGCCCTCCTGCACGAGCGTGATCGCCCGCCACGACGGCTCGTGGTCGCCGAGCCAGAGCAGCCCGGCCGCCTTGGTGAGGTCCAGCACGAGCTTCTGCGGCTGCTCAGCGGCACTCAACCGCGCCAGGGTGCGCAACACGGCAGAAACGTTCACGCGGGACATCGTGCCATTCGAGCCGCTAACTTCGTGCACCGTGGAGGATCTTCCGAACGGCTTGCCCGAACACGAGCTCAAGGCCGGCCTCGCCAGGTTCGGCATCACCGGGAAACCGGTCTACGCGCCTGTCGGCTTCGGCGACTACCACTGGACCGTCTACGACCGGTGGTTCACCTCGGTGTCGGACCTGACGGCCAAGCCGCTGACCGGTCTGCGACGGGCGATGGAGACCGCGGCGAGTCTGGGCGAGCAACTGCCGTTCGTCGTGGCACCGGTGCGCTCGGACGACGGCGAGACCGTGGTGCTGCTCAACGACCGCTACGCGCTGAGCGTCTTCCCGTACGTCGCGGGGAGATCCGGATCCTTCGGCGATCCGGTCCACGCCGGGGTGACCGAGCTGCTGACGGCCCTGCACCGCTGTGCACCACCGGCGGGCACCCCGGTCGCCCCGATCGACGTCCCGGCCGCGGCCGGGCTCACGGCGCTGCTCGACGAGCCCGGTGAGTGGTGCTCGGACCGGGCCCGCGATGTCTTCGCGGCCCACAGCGGGATCGTCCGCGAGAAACTGGCCGAACTGGACGGTTTGGCCGGAGAGCTCCCGGACGAGCGGGTGGTCACCCACGGAGAACCCCACGCGGGCAACGTGATCAACACGCCGCGGGGCCTGGTGCTCGTCGACTGGGACACCGTCGGACTGGCCCCACCGGAACGCGACCTCTGGCTGGTCGGCGGTGACAGCGCCTTCTACTCGCTGCGGTGGACGATCGCCGACATCGCGGACTTCGCAGAAAAACTCCGCGCCCCGCACGAACAGTCGCGGGACGCGGAGCTCACGTTGCACTACTTCACGGAGACGCTCAAAAACCTCTAGTCGCCACAACGCGAAGTACAGGCGGTTGTCAGCCCGCGAGCGCGAAGAGGTCGTCGCGGTCGCCCGACTGCTTGAGCTGGGCGAGCGACTGCTTCTCCAGCTGGCGGATCCGCTCACGGGTCAGGCCGAGCTCCTCCGCGACCTCCTGCAGGGTGCGGGCACGCCCGTCCTCCAGGCCGTAGCGCAGGCGCATGATCCGGCCCTGCCGTTCGGGCAGGACGTCCAGGAGGGAGCGAACGCCCTCGGTGAACTCCTGCTGCTCCACCAGGTCCGGCGCGGACACGCCGTCGGTGTCCTGGATCAGGTCGCCCAGCACCGAGTCGCCCTCGTCGCCGACCGGCGTCTCCAGCGACACGCACGTGCGCGCCGCGTCCCGCATGTCCTGCACGCGCGAGGGCGAGCACTTGGCCTCGGCGGCGATCTCCTCGACCGTCGCCTCGCGGCCGAACGACGCGGACAGCTTCTGCCCGATCTTCTTGAGCTTGTTGACCTCTTCGACCACGTGCACCGGCAGGCGCACGGTGCGGGTCTGCTCGGCCAGACCGCGTTCGATCGCCTGGCGGATCCACCACATGGCGTAGGTGGAGAACTTGTAGCCCTTGGCGTAGTCGAACTTCTCGACCGCGCGGATCAGGCCGAGGTTGCCCTCCTGGATCACGTCCCCGAACGGCAGGCCGCGGAACGAGTGCTTCTTGGCGACCGACACGACCAGGCGCAGGTTCGCGCGGATCATGTGGTCCTTGGCGCGCTCACCCTCGGCGACGATCCGGCGCAGCAGCCGCGGCTCGCGCGTCGTGTCACCGGACTGGAGCAGGTGAGCGGCGTACACGCCGGCTTCGATGCGCCGGGACAGGTCGACCTCTTCGGACGCGGTGAGCAGCGGTGTGCGCCCGACCTCGCGCAGGTACTGGCCGACCAGGTCCGCGTCCTGCTGCCCGGACGCGCGGTTCTTCAGATCTGCGGGCATGCCAAATCCCCCGTATCCGTTGGCAGGTGGTAGCCGGCGCGGGTTCACGCCGGTCGTCTGGTTGACTGTTCGGGTCAACCGCCGCAGCCGGTTCGGCGAACTCGCCGTCTGCGGGGCAGCGGCCCTATACACCGCTGCACTCGTGTGTAACGGTTCAGAGGTCCACTTCATTCCGCGGTTTCGCCTGTGACCTCAGCCTCACCAGGGTGATCGCGTGGTGCTCGACCTGCCGCACCTCGATCTTCCAGCCGGAGACCTCCACCACGTCGCCCGGCTCCTCCGGGATGCGGCCGAGGATCAGCAGCACCAGCCCGGCGATCGTGGAGTACGGCCCGGACGGCGCGTCGCGGAGTTCGACGCCGACGTCCACCAGGTCGTGGATCGGGAACGTGCCGGGCAGCTCGAGCGAACCGTCCGGCCCGGTCCTGACCCCGACCACGTCGGAGTCGGTCTCGTCGTAGATCTCACCGACGATCTCCTCCAGCAGGTCTTCCAGCGTCACGATGCCGTCGACCGCGCCGTGCTCGTCCACGACCAGCGCCAGCTGTTCGTGCTCGGCCTTCATGCGCCGCAACGCGTCCGTGACGCGCACCGAGTCCGGTAACACCATCGGTGCCCGTGCCACGTCCGCCAGGGGCACGGTGTCGTCCAGCAGGTCTCGCAGGTGCACCACACCGACCACGTCGTCGAGGTGCCCGTCCTTGGTCACCGGGGCCCGCGAATGTCCGGACCTCGCCAGGACTTCCCGTGCCGCGGGGGTGTCCAAACCTGATTCGACGATCGTCACCTGCCGCCGCGGCACCAGGACCTCGCGCAGCCGCCGTTCGTGGATCTCCAGCGCGCCGGTCATGATCGTGCGCTGTTCCTGGTTGAGATGCTGTTGCACCTCAACCAGATCCCGCAGCTCCTCCGCCGACATCTGTTCCTCGTCGGCGTCCGGGTCGCCGCCGAACACGCGCACCACGAGGTCGGTCGACTTGCTGAGCAGCCACACCGCGGGCCGGGAGATCGTCGACAGCAGGTCGAGCGTGCCGGCGACGATCTTCGACCAGCGCACGGCGTACTGCATCGCGAGGCGCTTGGGCGCCAGTTCCCCGAAGACCAGTGTGACGAACGTCAGCACCACGGTCACGAGCGCGATGGCGACCCCGTTCGCGGCGTTGCCGAGGAAGCTCAGCAGCGGCACGAACGGTGCCGCCAGGGAGACCGCGGCGGTCGCCGAGGCGAGGAACCCGGACAGCGTGATGCCGATCTGGACCGTCGCGAAGTACCTGTTCGGATCGCGTGCGAGCCGGACGAGCCGGCGGTGTCCTTCGCGTTCCAGCGAGCGCAGCTGGCCTTCGCGCAGTGACACGAATGCCATCTCACTGCCCGCGAAAGCCGCGTTGAGCAACACCAGAACCGCGACGAGTGCGAGGTTGAAGCCATAGCCGTCCACGCGTTTGGGGTAGCACGCACGGTGGTATTTCGCACCCTGACGGCCGTCTTGAGCAGCCAGGGGGGCCTGAAGTGGACGAGGTGGGATGGATATGGACACCCCAGAGGTGCTGAGCGCCTCCGCGAGGACCTTGCACACCCTGCCGGAGGACGAGCCGGATCTCGGCGCGATGCGCGCGTGGATCGGGACCCTGTTGAGGGATCTGCCGGAGGACGTCGTGCTCGACGTTCTGCTCGTGTGCACGGAGCTGGCGAGCAACGCCTACGAACACGCCGAGGGGCCGCGTGTCGTGCGGGTGCAACGGCACACGGACTTCATCCGGGTGGAGGTCGACGACCACACGCCGGCCGAACTTCCGCAGCTGGGGCGGTCACGTCTCGGTGACACGCGGGGCCGCGGGCTGGCGTTGATCGCCCAGCTCTCCCGCTGCTGGGGCACGCGGGAGTTCACGGGCGGGAAGACCCTCTGGGCAGAGGTGAACGCATAGTTCGTCTGTGCGTTTCGCACAGAGAAGTCGTGACAGCGCGCGGATGGGTCTTGCGGCGGGTCTCTTCGATTCTCGAAGCATGACGACAACGCTTTCGCCGGCGGTTCGGCCGCTGCTGCGCCACGGGGCAGAGATGTTCGTGGCGATGCTGATCGGAATGGCCCTGCTCGGGCCCCTCTTGACGCCTGGACAGGTCGAGCTGGCCGCCCTGTGGATGGCGGCCTCGATGTGCGTGCCGATGGCGCTGTGGATGCGCTACCACGGCCACGGCCGGGTCCTCGAGATGTGCGCGGCGATGGTCGTGCCGTACCTGGTGCTCCTGGTGCCGTACTGGTTCGGCGTGCTGGACGGGCACGCAGTCGAAATGGGCGGGCACCTGCTGATGGTGCCCGCGATGATCGCGGTGCTGGTCCTGCGCCGCCACGAGCACGGGACGCCCAGCACGAACCCGGTGGTCAGGGCCCTGGGTGAGCGCTGGCCCGCGGCGATCGCGCTGGCGATCTCGTTCGACTTCTGGCAGGCACCGGTGGTGCCTCCCGTGTGGACCCTGCTCGTGTGCCAGGCGGCCTACCTGTTCTGGGGACGGCGGGCGCCCCGGACGCAGCTCGCGGTGTTCGGCCTCTACGCGGCGCTGGCCGTGGCGGTGCTCCTCGTGTCGCCGCACAACGGGGTGCTGCTGATCGCGCTCGGGTGGGGCGCCCACGCCGTCTGGGACCTGGTGCACCACGTGCGCAACGCCGTCGTGCCGCGCTGGTGGTCGGAGTTCTGCGGCATCTTCGACCTTGTCATCGCGGTCACGATCCTGATGGTGTGGTTCTAGGCTGATGGCGATGAACGATCTCCCGCACACCGCGCTGCGCGGCACCCTCCACGTGCTGTGGCTGGGCTCGCTCGCCGTGCCGCTGGTCTCGGTGCTGCGCGAGCCGTCCGCGCTGCGCTGGCTCGGGGTGCTGGGACTGCTGGCGCTGGCCGTGGCGTACGCGGTGACGTTGCGGGGCGGGCCGCTGTGGGTGCTCGTGGCCGCGACGCTGGCGACGATCCCGCTCGTGGCGCCGGCCGGGCCGGAGGAGCTGTTCACGTGGGCGTGGATCGGCGGCGCCGCGGCCGGGTTCGCTCCGCTGCT
The DNA here is from genome assembly GCF_026242055.1 of Lentzea sp. NEAU-D7. Classification (GTDB taxonomy): domain Bacteria; phylum Actinomycetota; class Actinomycetes; order Mycobacteriales; family Pseudonocardiaceae; genus Lentzea. Next base: position 697,663 of record NZ_JAPJDL010000001.1, read on the forward strand.
GCTGAACGGCCCCTGGAGGTGGCTGGCGGCGATCTCCGCAGTCGTGGTCTCGGGCCTGGTCGGGTTCTTCGTCAGCCGCGACCACACGACGTACCAGATGATCGCGGCGGTCGTCGGGCTGACGATCATCGCGATGGCCGGGCTGCCGATGTGGTTCGCCGGACTGCTCGGGCAGGCTCGGGCCGGGCGCGAGGCGCAGGCGGAGCTCGCGGTGAGCGAGGAGCGGCTGCGGTTCGCGCGGGACGTCCACGACCTCCTGGGGCATCGGCTGACGGTGATCGCGCTGAAGTCCGAACTGGCCGGGCGGCTCGCCGCCACCGACCCGGAGCGGTCCGCGGCGGAGGCGTTCGAAGCGCAACGACTGGCGTCCTCGGCGCTGGAAGAGGTTCGTGACGCGGTGCACGGCTATCGCGCCGTGAACCTGCCCGAACAGCTTGAGGCCGTGCGGAACGTGATGCAGGAGGCCGGCATCCGGTGCACCGTCTCGGACGCACCGGTAGACGGTGAACGCGCCACTCAGCTCGCGCTGGCGTTGCGCGAGGCGTGCACCAACGTGCTGCGGCACAGCCACGCGACCTGGTGCATGATCGACGTCGCTGTCGCCGGCGAGGAGGTGCGGATGACCGTCACGAACGACGGCACCGAGAAGCCGTCCGGTGAGGGCAACGGGTTGCGCGGCCTCCGCGAGCGGCTCGCGGCCGTGGGCGGCCAGGTGTCCGTGGAGAAGTCCGGGGACGTGTTCACGCTGCAGGTCGTGGTGCCCGCGTGATCAGGGTCCTGCTGGCCGACGACGAGGAGCTGATCCGCGACGCGCTCGCGGCGCTGCTCGGCCTGGAGCCGGATCTCGAGGTGGTGGCCCGCGCCGGTGACGGCCGGGCCGCCGTGGAGGCCGCGCGGGCGCACCGCCCGGACGTGGCCGTGGTGGACCTGCAGATGCCGCTGCTCGACGGCCTGGAGGTCACCGAGGAACTGGCGCGCGTGCTGCCGACGTGCGCCGTGGTGGTCCTGACGGGCCGCGGCCGGCCGCCGCACCTGCAGCAGGCCCTGCACGCGGGCGCGAAGGGCTTCCTGCCCAAGGGATCGCCCGGCGGCACGCTGGCCGACGTGATCCGCCGCGTGCACGCCGGGTCGCGCTGGGTGGACCCGGCTCTCGCCGCCGACGCGCTCGCCGCTCCCCCGTGCCCGCTGACGCAGCGCGAGCTGGAGGTGTTGCGGCTCAGCGAGTTCGGCACCCCGGTCGCCGAGATCGCCGCGCGCACGTCGCTGTCCGCCGGGACGGTGCGCAACCACCTGTCCGCCGCCGTCACCAAGCTCGGTGTCGCGGGCCGCGCCGAGGCGTTCTCGGTCGCGCACGAGCACGGCTGGCTCTAGGCCGTGTCCCGGGAGTTCGTCCGGTGGCAGGCGCGGGCGAGAGACCCGGAGACGGCCAGGCCCGCCGCGAGACGTCGTGTCTGAGCCGACCAGCGCCAGCCCTCCACTCCCCGCTCCTGCTGCACGCGGGGTCCCCACGTCCGGCAGGGCACGCGGGATTTCGCGTGCGGTCCTACCGCACGGAAGCTCCCGCGTGCGGCCACCGAACATGAAAGGCGCCCACGTCAGAGGGTTCCGCCGTCCAGGACGGACATCTGGTCAGGCGCTCAGCGGCGGAGGCAGGCCGGCACGACCAGGGCGGTCGGCTGGCCGTCGGTGAGGGTGCGGACGCTCGCGCCGAGCAACACCTCGCCCGCCTTGTCGAGCACCGCGCGGGCGACGCGGCTGCGGTCCTCGCCGCGTTCGAACACGCCCATCACCTTCGCGCCCGTCCTGACCGCCCTGGCCCAGCCCCGGGAGCGCGGGACCTGCAGCCAGTCCGCGACCTCCTCGTCGACGACCTGCCGCACCATCGCCGCGACCACCCCGTCGAAAGCCTTGCCGGGTACGAACTTCTCGTACAGCTCGACGAGGTTCCTGGTGAGCTCGACGCCTTCCTCCGACGGCGCGTAGGACGCCCGCACCATGGTGTCGCTGAGCTCTTCGGCCTCCGCCAGCGTCTCCGGCATCACGTCCGCGCGGATGCCGAGCACCGCCCCCGCGACGCGCCAGACGTGGTAGTAGTCCTCGGCCTCGGTGTCGGTCACCGAGACGCCGATGCGGCGCATGCCCTCGACCACCTGCACCGAGAAGATCAGCAGCGCGCCGAGCAGGTCCTGCTGGCACACCGGGACGCCGTCCGCCTCGTGGTCCCACTCCGGTGAGCGGCCGACGAAGTAGCGGACCGCCGCGTGGATCAGCCGGGTCTTCTGGATGGTCGGCACGAACGAGCCGCCCGTGCCGAAAGCGTTGGGCTCCATCATGTTCAGCACGAACTGCGACGTCTCCGACAGCCGGCGGTGCGGCTGGTTGAGCCGGTGCGTGAGCGTGAGGACGCGGGACGGCCTGGGCTGCGCGTAGCAGTTGACCATCGCACCGAACGACAGCACCGACGCCACGTGCACCCCGTCGTCGACGAAGAACTCGTGCGCGCGGGCGACGCGTTCCTCGTCCATCCACTCGGGCGGGTCGTCGGTGGCGACGAGGTAGTCGCGGACCACGGGCGGCAGGTGCTCCGGGACGGGCTCGTCGTTGCCGCGGAACTCCGCGAGCACCTGGTTGACCTCGTTCAGGTCGCCGCTCTCGATCAGGTGCGCGATGACGGCGTCGGCGAGCGGGTCGCCCTCGTACTTCAGTGCCTGCAGGTCCACGCCGCCGAGCGTAGGAGCGCCGGCGGGCGGTTGATCGTTCCGATCACCTCTTCAGCCCAGTGGATCCACGCGTTCGTGAGCGGTGGTGATCTCGATCGGAGTAGAGGCGGCCAGGATCAGGAACCTGAGGTGAGGACGTCGAAGGCGTGCCTGCGGTGCTCCGCGAACAGCTTCAGCGCCCCCTCGGCGTTCCCCAGCCGCAGCGCGGCCACCAGGTCCCGGTGCTCGTCGCGGATCTGCTCCAGGTAGCCGTCCGTGCTCAGCCGCACCCGCGTGATCAGGAACAGGTGCACCTGCGACCGGATCGCCTCCCAGGCCTGGGTCAGCCGCGAGTGGCCGGCGGCGGCGTACACGGCGTCGTGGAACGCGATGTCGCACCGCACCATCTCGTGCGGTGTCGAGGCGCGCTCCATCTCCAGCGCCGCCGCGGCGATCTTCTCCAGCGAGGCGCCCGTGGCCACCACGCGCTGGACGGCGAGCGTCTCCAGGGCGCCCCGCAGACTGTCCAGCTCGGCCACGTCCTCGAGCGACAGCTCGGCCACCGTGGTGCCCCGGTGCCACTCGGTGCGCACCAGGCCCTCGTGTTCGAGCAGGCGCAGCGCGTCCCGCACGGGGCCGCGGGAGACCTGCAGGGCCGTGGACAGCTCCACCTCGCGCAGCGCGCTGCCCGGCGGGTAGCCGCCGTCGAAGATGGCCACGCGGATCATGTCCGCGACCTCGCTGCCCAGACCTCGCCGTCGCGCCGGACCCACTGTCATGTGAGCAATGTTAACAAGACGACATCTTGTCTGAATGTTAACATTCCTACATGCCGAACATCCCCCGTTTCCACCTCGCCATGCCCGTCGACGACCTCTCCGCCGCTCGCGAGTTCTACGGCGAGACCCTCGGCCTGGAGCAGGGCCGCAGTTCCGACACCTGGATCGACTGGAACCTGCACGGCCACCAGTTCGTCACCCACCTCGCGCCGAGGACCGAGCGCGTCAGCAACCCGGTCGACGGCCACGACGTGCCGGTCCCCCACTTCGGCCTGGTCCTGACCGTGGACGAGTTCCAGGCCCTGGCGGCCAGGCTGGCGGACGCCGGCACGAAGTTCGTCATCGAGCCGTACGTGCGGTTCAAGGGCGAGCCCGGTGAGCAGTGGACGATGTTCCTGCTGGACCCCGCGGGCAACGCGCTGGAGTTCAAGGCCTTCGCGAACGACGCGCAGGTGTTCGCGGTCTGAGGCTCCCCCAAAAATCTTGCACAACGCGCAAGTATCGGTACCGTGGAGGTGACGCCGAGCCACGACCCGGTCACACCGGGTCAGACAGGGAGAGGCCATGTCCACGGCCGAGCGGCAGCGCAGCGCGCAGGAGCTCATCCGCCCGCAGTTGCCCGCCGAACTCACCAACCGCGGCAAGTGCCCGTTCGACCCGGCCACCGGGCTGACCGAGCTGAGCGGGCACGGGCGGATCCACAGGATCGAGCACAACGGCGACACCGTCTGGCTCGTCACCGGACACGACGAGGCACGGGCGGTGCTCGCCGCGCCGCAGATGAGCTCGGACCGGGTCAACAGCCCGCGGGCGAGGGCGCTGATCTCTCCCGAGCTGCACGCGGAGCTGTTCCCGCCGGAGCGCAGGGCCGGGTCGTTCATCTTCATGGACGCCCCCGAACACACCCGCTACCGCCGGATGCTGACCGGGCAGTTCACCGTGCGCAGGATGCGGGACCTCACGCCGCGCGTGCACGAGATCGTCACGGCCCAGCTCGACGCGATGATCGAGAAGGGACCGCCCGCCGATCTCGTGCACGACTTCGCGCTGCCCGTGCCGTCACTGGTGATCTGCGAACTGCTCGGCGTCGACTACGGCGACCGCGACGAGTTCCAGCGCCGCACGGCCAAGCTGCTCAGCCTGAACACCACGGTCGACGAACAGATCAAGAACACCACCGAGCTGCGGAAGTTCATGTACGGGCTCGTGTGCGCGAAGCGGCGGAGTCCCGGCGACGACCTGCTGTCCGGGCTCGTGCGCGACACCGACCTCGACGACAACGAGCTCACCGGCATCGCGAACCTGCTGCTCATCGCGGGCCACGAGACGACGGCGAACATGCTGGCGCTCGGCACGTTCGCGCTGCTGGAGCACCCCGACCAGTTCGCGAGGCTCCGCGACGACCCGGACCTGGTCGAGAACGCGGTCGAGGAGCTGCTGCGGTACCTGTCGATCATCAGCTCGGGCGTCTCACGGCACGCCAAGGAGGACGTCGTGATCGGCGGCGCCACCATCCGCGCCGGCGAGACGGTCGTGGTGTCGGTGCCCGCGGCCAACCGCGACGACAGCCAGTACGACGACCCGCACGCGCTCCTCGTCGACCGGCCGCGCGGCCACCACGTGGCGTTCGGGCACGGCATCCACCAGTGCCTCGGCCAGCAGCTGGCGCGGGTGGAGATGGCGGTCGGCTTCAGCGAGCTGTTGCGCCGGTTGCCGGCGCTCGAGCTCGCCGTGCCCGCCGCCGAGGTGCCGTTGCGGACCGACATGTCGATCTACGGCGTGCACAGGCTCCCGGTCACCTGGTGAACGCCGTCACCTGGTGAACGCCGTCACCGGGTGAACCCGGCACCGAGCTGGTCGATCATCCGGCCGACCAGCTCGGTGACGTCGAACCTGTCCGTGGCCTGGGGTGTGTCCAGCCACCACTGCACGACCGCGCGCATCGACGCGAGGATCGTCGACGCCGTCACCGCCGGATAGGGGTCCACCTCGGGGTCGGCGCCGCAGCGCACCGCGATCGCCGCTGCCAGGGCCTGCTCGCGGGCGGAGTAGGCGGCGAACACGTGCGGCAGCAGCGCGGGGTCGCGCCGGAGCCGGCGCAGCTGCCGGAGGCGGTCGAGGTCGACGTGGCGCGGGTAGATCGTCCGCAGGGCCTCGCGCAGGGCGACGAGCACCGGTTCGTCCGCGGGCCGCGCGGCGAACTCCTCCACGAACGCGAGCGCCGTCGCCGTGTCCCCGGCGACGACCGCTTCCTCCTTGGAGGAGAAGTAGTTGAAGAACGTCCGCAGCGACACCCCGGCCGCCCGCGCGATCTGGTCCACCGTCACCCGGTCGAGGCCGTGCTCCACGCACAGGCTCCAGGCGGCGTCACCCAGCGCTTCCCTGGTCGCCGCCTTCTTGCGTTCACGCAGGCCCGTCATGGCGCAAAGATTAAAGCGTGCCGGAAATTGGTGTAGACCTTGTCAGCCAGGTGAGCACCTCATTACGGTCCGTGAGAACGCTCTCACACACCTACGGAGGACCGGGTGCGCTTACTCGGAGTCGTCGTACTGGCCGGCGCACTGCTCACCGCGGGCCAGGTCCATGCCTCTCCATCCCCCGCCGCGGCACCGGCGCCCACCGTCACGCTGATCACCGGTGACCAGGTGCTCACCGGGCAGCGCGCGATCAGGCCCGCGCCCGGCCGCGAACGCGTCCTGTTCTCGACGTACACCGTCGCGGGACACGAGTACGTGGTGCCGCACGACGCCATTCCGATGATCGCGGACGGCCGTCTCGACGAGCGCCTCTTCGACGTCACCGAGCTCGCGGCGTACGGCGGCGCCCTCCCGGTCATCGCCACCTACCCCGAAGGCACCCTGATCGCGCAGTCCGGTCTCCAGCTGCGCAGCATCAACGGCGTGGCGTTCGACGCGGCCAAGACGCCGCTCGCGGGCACGTTCTCCGCGTCGGGCGCGAAGAAGATCTGGCTCGACGCCCAGCGCCAGGCGAACCTCGACCGCAGCGTCGCCCAGATCAACGCCCCCGCCGCCCACGCGGCGGGCCTCACCGGCAAGGGCATCACGGTCGCCGTCCTCGACACCGGCGTCGACGACACCCACCCGGACCTCGCGGACCGGGAGGTCGGGGAGCGCAACTTCTCCAACTCCCCCGACAACGACGACCACTACGGCCACGGCACGCATGTGGCGTCGATCGTGGCGGGCACCGGCGCGAAGAGCGGCGGCAAGTACCGCGGCGTCGCGCCGGACGCGAGCATCCTCGACGTGAAGGTGCTGGGCGACAACGGTTCCGGGCAGGACAGCGGGATCATCGCCGGCATGGAGTGGGCGGTCGAGCAGGGTGCCCGGATCATCAACATGAGCCTCGGCGGCTACGACACGCCCGAGGTCGAACCCCTCGAAGAGGCCGTGAACCGCCTCAGCGCCGAGAAGGGCGCGCTGTTCGTGATCGCCGCCGGCAACAGCGGCCCCAACGCGCGCACGGTCGGCTCACCCGGCACCGCCGACGCGGCGCTGACCGTCGGCGCGGTCGACGACCGCAACGGCATCGCGGAGTTCTCGAGCCGCGGCCCGACGCAGGCGGGCACGCTCAAGCCCGACCTCACCGCGCCCGGCGTCGGCATCGTCGCCGCCCTGCACTCCGACGGCAGGATCGGCGCGCCCGTCGCCGACGGCTACACCTCGCTCGACGGCACCTCGATGGCGACCCCGCACGTCGCGGGCGCGGCGGCACTGCTGCGCCAGCAGCACCCGGAACTGGACGGCGCCGCCCTCAAAGCACGGCTCACCGGCACCACGACGCCGACGGAGGAGCTCACGCCGTTCGAGCAGGGCTCCGGCCGCGTCGACGTCGCCAAGCTGATCCAGCAGAACGTGACCTCCAGCCCGGCCAGCGTCAGCTTCGGCGCGCACCAGTGGCCGCACACCGGCGAACCCGCGCTGACCCAGGAGATCACCTACTCCAACGCGGGCTCCGAAGCCGTCACGCTCGACCTGTCGGCGGAGACGAACGGCGCCCTGTTCAGCGTGTCGCCCGCCAAGCTCACCGTCCCGGCGGGCGGTACCGCGAAGGCCACGGTCACCGCGGACGTCGCCCAGCAGCCCGCGGGCGGGGTCTTCGGCGGCGCGATCGTCGCGAGCGGCGTGCGCACGGCCGTCGTCGCCGACCTGGAGGTGGAGAGCTACGACGTCCAGGTCACCGGTGTCGAGCGCTCCGGCGCCGCGACCGCCTCGACGTTCGCGAGCATGATCAACGTCGACACCGGCGCCCGCGTGTGGCCGAACAGCACGACCGGCGTCGCCCGCGTCGCCAAGGGCCGCTACATCCTGACCGGCAGCGTGATCTCGTCCGGCGCCGCCTACACCCACGACGTCGTCAACTACCCGAACCTGACCGTCTCCGGCGCCACGACGATCACCCTCGACGCGCGCCAGGCGAAGCCGGTCAAGGTGACGCTGCCCGTCACCGCTCAGCTCTCGTTGCTGCAGACCGGTTTCGAGCGGGTCGTCGACGGCACCGCCTACACCATCGGCAACTTCTCGGTCGGCGGCTCCACCGACCACCTCGGCGTCGCGAGCCTCGGTCCCGACTCGGACGAGGTCACCGGCAAGATCGCCACGTTCTGGACCGCGGGCCCCGACTTCTACGGACTCGCCTGGTACCAGAAGGGATCCGCCCCGGACGGCCTGACGAAGACCGTCGCGAAGAAGGACCTCGCGTCGGTCAAGGTCGACATGCCCGCTCTCAAGCCGGGTCAGAGCGCGTCCATCGGCCACACCTCCTCGCCCGAGGGCCGCGCCGACTGGACCTACGGTTCGCTGGACAACTTCGTTCCCGGCCCGCGCACCGAGTACTACGGCGGCGAGGGCGGTGACTGGTCGCGCAGGTTCACCCTGTTCGACGAGAACGGCTTCGCCGGCGCGCTCGTCACCCCGTTGCGGCACTACAGGCCGGGCAGGTCCTACCTGGAACCGTTCCACCGCCCGGTGTTCGGCCCGGCGCTGCCCCCGGCCCGCGACGTCCCGCACTCGTTCCGCACCGGCGACCTCGTCCGGATCACCGTGCCGCTGTACGGCGACAACGCGGGCAACGAGGGCTACGGCCCCGTGACCGAGGCCCGCACGACCCTGTACCGCGACGGCGTGAAGGCCGTGGAGACGGCCGAACCGGGCTGGGCCGTGGCCGACGTCCAGCCCGGCGCCGCGCACTACCGCCTGGAGACGTCCGCCGTCCGGGACAACGCGCTGAGCTCCAGGATCTCCGGCGTGTGGACGTTCCGCAGCGACACGACGGCTCGGCAGACGGCGTTGCCGCTGTCGGTCATCCGCTTCGCCCCGCAGCTGGACGACGACGGCTACGCCCGCGCCGGCCAGATGCTCTCGGTGCCGATCTCCACGCAGTCGCAGGTGGACTCGGTGCGCGTGACGTCGGTCGAGGTCTCCTACGACGGCGGCACGACGTGGAAGCGCACGCAGATCACGGCCAACCGCGTGCTGCTCGCCCACCCGAAGGACGCCAAGTCGGTCTCCCTGCGCGCCAAGGCCTCCGGCAGCGGCCAGACCGTGGAGCAGACGATCGTCGACGCGTACCTGCTGCGCTAGAGGAAGGCGCCCGCGTGCTCCCGAGCCCACGAGGCGAAGGAGCGCGCGGGCCTTCCCAGCACGTCCTCGACATCGCGCACCACCGTGTACCCCTCGGCGGGCATGTCCCGCTTCCACCCGAGCAGGACGTCGACGACCTCGCGAGGCCTCCCCGCGCGGAGCATCTCGTCGCGCGCCTCCTCCTCGGACTGCTCGACGTAGGTGACCTCCCGCCCGATCGCCGCGCCGATCGCCGCCACCTGTTCCGGCACGGACAACGCCTCCGGCCCCGTCAACGTGTACGTGCGGCCGCCGTGCCCACCCCTCACGAGCACGGCGGCCGCCACCGCGCCGATGTCGCCTTCGTGCACGAGCGCACTCCGCGCGTACGCGAACGGCTCGCGCACCACCCCCTCCCGGCGCACCGACTCGGCCCAGACCAGCGAGTTCGACATGAAGTCCATCGGCCGCAGCACGGTCCACTCCAGCGAGCTCGCCGTGACCGCCTCCTCCAGCGGGCTCCGGTACCCGCTCCACAGCACCGTGATCCTGCGGACACCGGCCTTCTCCGCCCGCTGCACCAGCTCCGGCCCGGTGAGCAGCGCGGCGTAGTCGGCACCCGCGTTCGACAGCAGGTGCACGCCCGTGACGCCGTCGAACGGAATCGTCTCGGGCCGCGTCAGGTCTCCCTCGACGACCTCGACCCCGGCCGGAAGCCGCGCCGCCGCCGCGTTCCTGGTGACCGCGCGGACCCGCTGGCCGAGCGCGAGGAGTTCCTTCACCACCTGGGCTCCGGCGTTCCCGGTCGCCCCCGTCACGAGAACCGTCATGGAGCCGAACGTAGAACCTGCAGTTCACTCGAGGTCAAGCAAGTTCACGAAGCTCTCAAACTTGCGCAAACCTTACGCAAGCACGGCAAACACGGAGCAAGCGGCCGCAAGCCAAAAGATCGGCCCACCATCAATTTTCGAGCCAGGTTCGGGCCCGAACCTCCCGCAAAGCCGTCCGTCCAGCCGCTGGTGATCGCCCTTGCCGACGCTGGCACACTGGTCGGATACGGGAACGAACACCCGTCTTTCCTGTTCAGAGCGCTATGTCGCAAATTTGCGCAATCACGTCGAGATATTGCGGTAATCTGCTGGTCACTTCTACGGTGAGGCGCGCCACACCCCCTCGCGTCCCCACCGAGAAGGGCCAAGCACGCCATGTCACCGACGACACGCGTTCGCTCCCTGCTAGCCCCGATAGCGGCACTGATCACCGCGGCGGCGACCCTGACCACCGCCCCCGCGGCCCAGGCCGCCCCTGTCAGCCTGGACCTGGCCGAACAGACCCGGATCGACCAGGTCACCCTCACGTCCTCCAGGAACGGCACCGAGACGTTCGCCGTGCAGACGAGCCTGGACGGCAGAGGCTGGTCGACGCTGGTCGCGGAACGCCCACACGACTTCAGGAACGGCAAGGTGACGTTCCAGGTCGACCCGACGCTGGTCCGGCACGTCCGCGCCACCAGCACCACGGCCAAGCTCGAGGTGCGCGAGGCCGCGGTCGGCGCGAACCTCCAGGCCACGTACAGCGCGAGCAGCACCAACCAGAACTACGGGCCGGGCAACGCCGGCGACGGCAACCAGGGCACGTACTGGGAGAGCGCGAACAACGCGTTCCCGCAGTGGATCCAGGCCGATCTGGGCGCCGCCGTGAAGGCCGACCGGGTCGTGCTGAAGCTCCCGACCGGCGGCTGGGGCGCCCGCACCCAGACCCTCGCGGTCCAGGGCGGCACCGACGGCCAGAACTTCACGGACCTCGTCGCCTCCCGGGGGTACGAGTTCACGCCGTCCGCGAACAACACCGTCACCATCGACTTCACCGCCGCGACCACGCGCTACGTCCGGCTGCGGATCACGGCCAACACCGGCTGGCCGGCAGCCCAGCTCAGCGAGTTCGAGGTGCAGGGCCCCACCGGGGGTGACACGCAGGCGCCGAGCGCGCCGGGCAACCTCGCCCTGACCCAGCCGCAGGCCGGGCAGATCCGGCTGACCTGGAACGCGAGCACGGACAACACGGGCGTCACCGCCTACGACGTCTACGCCAACGGCACCCTGCGGACCACGGTGACCGGCACGACCTACACCGACAGCCAGCCCGACGGCCTGCGCGTGAGCTACCACGTCATCGCGAAGGACGCGGCGGGCAACCAGTCCCCCGCCAGCAACACCGTGACGCGCGAAGGCGCCACGGGCACGAACCTGGCGCAGGGCAAGCCGGTCACGGCGAACAACAACGTGCACAACTTCGTCGCCGCCAACGCCAACGACGGAAACCTGGCCACCTACTGGGAGTCCAACGGGTTCCCCGGCACGCTGACCGTCCAGCTGGGATCGAACGCGGACGTCAGCTCGGTCGCGGTCAAGCTCAACCCCGACAGCGCGTGGGGTGCCCGCACGCAGAACGTCGAGGTCCTCGGCCGCGAGCAGAACGCCACCGGCTTCACGAGCCTGACCGCCGGCCGTGACTACCGCTTCGACCCGGCCTCCGGCAACGCGGTCACGATCAACGCGGCCGGACGGGTCGCCGACGTGCAACTGCGCGTCACGTCCAACACCGGTGCGCCCGGCGCCCAGGTGGCGGAGGTCCAGGTGTTCGGCACCCCTGCCCCGAATCCCGACCTCACCGTCACCACGACGTCGATCACGCCGGCGAGCCCCGTCGAGACCGACCAGATCACGCTGAACGCGACGGTCCGCAACGCGGGCTCAGCGGCCAGCGCCGCCACCGACGTGACGTTCTTCCTCGGCACCACCGCTGTCGGCACGGCTCAGGTCGGCGCCCTGGCGGCGGGTGCGCAGGCCACCGCGAGCACCACGATCGCGGCCCGTCCCTCCGGCAGCTACGAGTACACGGCCAAGGTCGACGAGACCAAGAAGGTCGCGGAGCAGAACGAGACCAACAACGCCCGAATCCACCCGGACCCGCTGGTCGTGACGCCGGTCCCGAGCTCCGACCTGGTGGCCGTGCCGTCCTGGTCGCCGAGCAACCCGGCCGGCGGCCAGACCACGACGTTCAGCGTCGCGATCAAGAACCAGGGCACCACCGCCAGCGCGGCCGGCGCGCACGGCGTCACGGTCACGATCCTGAACAGCAGCGGCCAGGCCGTGCGCACGCTGACCGGCAGCCACACCGGCACGATCAACGCGGGCGCGACCACCGCCCCGCTCACCCTCGGCACGTGGCCCGCCGCCGACGGCCGCTACACCGTCCGCACCGTCATCGCCAATGACGGCAACGAGATCCCGGCCAAGCAGGGCAACAACACCAGCGAGCAGTCGCTGTTCATCGGCCGCGGTGCCAGCGTCCCGTGGCAGCACGTCGAGGCCGAGGACGCCACCGTCGGCGGTGGCGCGCAGGTCCTCGGTCCGAACAGGACGATCGGCGACCTCGCCGGTGAGGCCTCCGGCCGCCGCGCCGTCACGCTGAACGGGACCGGCCAGTCGGTCGAGTTCACGACGTCCGGCCCCACCAACACCCTCGTCACCCGGTTCTCCATCCCGGACAGCTCCGGTGGCGGCGGCATCACGTCGAACCTCAACGTCTACGTCAACGGCCAGTTCCACAAGGCCATCGACCTGACCTCCAAGTACATCTGGCTCTACGGCAACGAGGCCGAACCGGGCAACTCACCGGGAGCGGGCGGGCCGCGCCACATCTACGACGAGGCGAACGTGATGCTCAACTCGACGTTCCCGGCGGGCACGAAGATCAAGCTGCAGAAGGACGCGGCCAACACCACGAACTACGCGATCGACTTCGTGAACTTCGAACAGGTGACGGCCGCCGCGAACCCCGATGCCGCACGCTACGCCGTGCCCGCCGGGTTCACCCACCAGGACGTGCAGAACGCGCTCGACCGCGTCCGGATGGACACGACCGGCGCCCTGGTCGGCGTCTACCTGCCCGCGGGCACCTACCCGACGGCGCAGAAGTTCCAGGTCTACGGCAAGGCGGTCCGGGTCGTCGGCGCGGGTCCCTGGTTCACCCGGTTCCAGGCGCCGCCCACGCAGGAGAACACCGACATCGGCTTCAGCGCGCAGCCGTCCGCGAGCGGGTCGACGTTCAGCGGGTTCGCCGTCTTCGGCAACTACACCGCGCGCATCAACGGGCCGGGCAAGGTGTTCGACCTCGCCGGCGTGCAGAACATGACCATCGAGAACATCTGGGTCGAGCACATGATGTGCCTGTTCTGGGGCAACAACGTCGACAACAACGTCATCCGGGACAGCCGCATCCGCGACATGTACGCGGACGGCCTCAACCTGACCAACGGCTCGGCGGGCAACCGGATCGCGAACATCGAGGCCCGGTCGACCGGGGACGACGCGTTCGCGTTGTTCGCCGCCACCGACAGCGGTGGGAGCGGCCAGCAGAACAACGTCTTCGAGAACCTCTCGGTGCTGACCCCGTGGCGCGCGGCCGGTCTCGCGGTCTACGGCGGCAAGCTCAACACGTTCCGCAACATCTACGTGGCGGACACGCTCACCTACTCCGCCGTGACGATCAGCTCGCTCGACTTCGGTTACCCGATGGAGGACTTCGGGCCGGAGCCGACGACGTTCAGCGGGCTCACGCTCGTCCGCTCCGGTGGCCACTTCTGGGGCGCGCAGACGTTCGGCGCGATCTGGATGTTCTCCGCCTCCAAGAAGTACACGGGGATCCGGGTGAGCGACGTCGAGATCGTCGATCCGACGTACAGCGGAATCATGTTCCAGACGAAGTACAACGGTGCGGCCGAGAACGTCTTCCAGGACACGGTGCTGTCCAACGTGAGCATCTCGGGTGCGCGCAAGAGCGGCGACGCCTTCGACGCCAAGTCCGGCTTCGGCCTGTGGGCCAACGAGATGCCGGAGCAGGGTCAGGGCCCGGCCGTCGGTGAGGTCACGTTCAACGGTCTCAGGTTCAGCAACAACTTCCAGGACATCAGGAACACGACGTCCACCTTCAAGATCATCATCAACTGATTTCCCTGCCGCGAAGGACAATTCAATGAAAAACACGCTAGTGAGGCGTGCGGTGAGCGCTGCCCTTGTCAGCGCCCTCGCACTGTTCGGATTGACACCCACGGCAGGAGCAGCGGTCGTCAGGCTGTCCGCGAACCTGACCGCGTCCAGCTCCAACGGCCCGTACGGCGCCGGCAACGCCGGTGACGGCAACCAGGGCAGCTACTGGGAGAGCGCGAACGGCGCGTTCCCCCAGTGGATCCAGGCCGACCTGGGCGCCGCGAAGAGCGTCAGCAAGGTCGTGCTGCGCCTGCCCTCGAACTGGGAGCAGCGCACGCAAACGCTTGCCGTGCAAGGAAGTGCCACCGGATCGCAGTTCAGCGACCTCGTCGGTTCCGGCGGGAGGGTCTTCTCCCCCGGCTCGGGCAACACGGTGACGCTGGACTTCCCCGCCACCAGCACCCGGTACGTGCGCGTCACGATCACCGGGAACACCGGCTGGGCCGCCGCCCAGCTCAGCGAGTTCGAGGTGCACGGCGAGTCAGGACCGGTCGACCCGCCACCTCCCGGGGACAACCTCGCGGCGGGCAAGCCGGTCGAGGAGTCGGGGCACGTGCACACCTACGTGCCGGGCAACGCGGTCGACGGCAACACCGGCACCTACTGGGAGTCCAACGGCCTTCCCGGTCACCTGACCGCGAAGCTGGGCTCGAACGCGGACGTCACCTCGGTCGTCGTCAAGCTCAACCCCGACGGCGCGTGGGGCGCCCGCACGCAGAACTTCGAGGTGCTCGGCCGTGAGGCGAGCGCCACGGCGTTCGGCACCCTGAAGGCTCGCGCCGACTACCGGTTCGACCCGGCCACCGGCAACACCGTCACGATCCCGGTGAACGGCAGGGCCTCGGACGTGCGGCTGCACTTCTACTCGAACACCGGTGCGCCCGGCGGCCAGGTCGCCGAGTTCCAGGTGTTCGGCGCCTCCGCACCGGCGCCCGACCTGACCGTCACGAACCTGACGTGGGCTCCGGCGAACCCGAGCGAGGCCGACGCGATCAGGCTCACCGCGACCGTGCGCAACGGCGGCACCGTGGCGTCCGGCGCGACGACGCTGAACGTCACGCTCGGCGGCACCGCCGCGGGCACCGCACAGGTGGGCGGTCTCGCCGCCGGGGCCACGGCCAGCGTCACCGTCGACGCCGGCCGGCGGGGTGCCGGTTCCTACGCCGCCGCGGCCGTGGTGGACCCGGCCGGCCAGGTCGCGGAGACCAACGAGGGCAACAACACCTTCACCTCCGGCTCTCCCCTGGTCGTCGGCCAGGCACCGGGACCGGACCTGCAGATCACCGGCGTCACCCCGAACCCGTCGTCCCCGGCGGCGGGCCAGCAGGTGACGTTCGCGGTGCAGGTCACCAACCGCGGCACCTCGGCAGCGGGCGCTTCGGTGACCCGCGTGGCCGTCGGCGGCAGCACGCTCAACGCCAACACCGGTGCGATCAACGCGGGTCAGACCGTCACGGTCACCGTCGGCTCCTGGACCGCCACCAACGGCGGCGCCACGGCCACCGCGACCGCGGACGCGACCGGCCAGGTCGCGGAGACCAACGAGACCAACAACACCGCGACCCAGTCCATTGTGGTCGGACGCGGCGCTTCCGTGCCGTTCACGAGCTACGAGGCGGAAGCGGGCCGTTACCAGGGCACGCTGCTGCAGGCCGATGCGGAGCGCACGTTCGGGCACACCAACTTCGGGTCCGAGTCCTCGGGCCGCAAATCGGTGCGGCTCGACGCGCAGGGCCAGTTCGTCGAGGTCACCTCGACGGTCAGCACCAACTCGATCGTCGTGCGCAACTCGATCCCGGACGCCGCCGCCGGCGGTGGCCAGGAGGCGACGATCAGCCTCTACGCGAACGACCAGTTCGTGCAGAAGCTGACCCTGTCCTCGCGCCACAGCTGGCTCTACGGCACGACCGACGACCCGGAAGGCCTCACGAACCGTCCGGGCGGCGACGCCCGCAGGCTGTTCGACGAGACCTCGCAGCTGCTCGCGAGCAGCTACCCGGCCGGCACCCGGTTCAAGCTCCAGCGCGACGCCGGTGACAGCGCGCAGTTCTACGTCATCGACCTGATCGACCTGGAGCAGGTCGCGCCGGCCGCGCAGAAGCCCGCGGACTGCGTCTCGATCACGCAGTACGGTGCCACGCCGAACGACCAGACCGACGACGCCGACGCGATCCAGCGCGCGGTCACGGCCGACCAGACCGGCCAGATCCCGTGCGTCTGGATCCCGGAGGGCAAGTTCCGCCAGGAGAAGAAGATCCTGACGCAGTCCGGCAGCGGCGGCCACAACCAGGTCGGCATCCGCAACGCCACGATCCGCGGCGCGGGCATGTGGCACTCGCAGCTGTTCAGCCTGATCCAGCCGCAGGACGCGGGCACGATCAACCACCCGCACGAGGGCAACTTCGGGTTCGACATCGACGACAACACGCAGATCTCCGACATCGCGATCTTCGGTTCCGGCCGGATCCGCGGCGGTGACGGCAACGCGGAGGGCGGTGTCGGCCTCAACGGCCGGTTCGGCAAGAACACCAGGATCACCAACGTGTGGATCGAGCACGCCAACGTCGGTGTCTGGGTGGGCCGCGACTACAGCAACCTGCCCGAGCTCTGGAACCCCGGTGACGGCCTGCAGTTCAGCGGGATGCGCATCCGCGACACGTACGCCGACGGCATCAACTTCACCAACGGCACGCGCAACTCCACGGTGTTCAACTCGTCGTTCCGCACCACGGGTGACGACGCACTGGCGGTGTGGGCGTCGAAGTACGTGAAGGACCAGAACGTGGACGTCGGCAGCGGCAACGCGTTCCTCAACAACACGATCGCCTTGCCGTGGCGTGCCAACGGGATCGCGATCTACGGCGGGTCGAACAACCGCGCGGAGAACAACATCATCTCCGACACCGCCAACTACCCGGGCATCATGCTGGCGACCGACCACGACCCGCTGCCGTTCGGCGGGACGACGACGCTCGCCAACAACGCCCTGCACCGCACGGGCGGCGCGTTCTGGGGTGAGGCGCAGGAGTTCGGCGCCATCACGCTGTTCTCGCAGAACCTGCCGATCCCCGGCGTCGTCATCCGCGACACCGAGATCCTCGACTCCACCTACGACGGGATCCAGTTCAAGGGCGGCGGCAGCGGAATGCCGGACGTGCAGATCACCAACGTCCGCATCGACAAGTCGAACAACGGCTCCGGCATCCTCGCGATGGCCCAGGCCCGCGGCTCGGCGCGGCTGACGAACGTCACGATCACCAACTCGAGGGACGGCGACATCACCATCGAGCCGGGTTCGCAGTTCGTCATCAACTAGATCACATTTGAAACCACCTCCGATCGGGTATGCCCCGGTCGGAGGTGGTGTCATGTCCACGGTCGTAGTGGGTTTCGACGGTTCCGACCTGGCCCGGCGCGCGGCGCACTACGGTGCCGAGGAGGCTTCCCGCCGTGGCGCGACCCTGCAGGTCGTGCACGCCGTGCGCGCTCCCCTCCCCGAGCCCGTCTTCACGCCGATGTCCATCCCGGTGCCCGAGTTCGTCACCGAGGAGACGATGTCCAGGGCAGCCGAGGACCACCTCGCCGAGCTCGCCGCCGAGATCGGGCAGAGCTGGCCCGACCTCGAAGTGGCCACGCACGTGCGCATCGGCCGCCCGGTCGACGTCCTCGCCGCCGAACCCGGCGACCTGCTCGTGCTCGGCTCCTCCGGCCGCACCGGCATCGCGGAGATGTTCCTGGGCTCCACCGCCGTCGAGCTCGTGTCGACCGCCGGGCGCCCCGTGATCGTGACCCGCTCCGGCCCCCGCGACGGCCGCGTGGTCGTCGGTGTCGACGGCTCCGAGACCTCCACCGACGCGATCGCGTTCGCCTTCGAGCACGCTTCCCGCCACGGCCGCGACCTGCTCGCCATCTACGCGTGGAACGACGTCGGCTGGGCCGAGCTGCCCGAGCAGGACTTCGACCACGTCCGCGTCGACCTGGCGAAGGTGCTGGAGGAACACCTGGCACCGCACGCCGCGCGGTGGCCCGATGTGCACGTGGCACAAGAGGTCGCGTTCGACGCGCCCGCCCGTGCGTTGCTCCAGGCGGCCGACGGCGCTGCGCTGATCGCGGTCGGCAGCCATGGCCGCGGTGCGATGAGGCGTGCAATTCTGGGTTCGGTCAGCCACGCTGTGCTCCACCACGCGCCGTGCCCGGTCGCCGTGGTTCATCGGAGGTGACGTGACATGCGCCGGTTAGCGGCCGCGCTGCTGTGCCTGGTGCTGGCGTCGTGCGGCCAAGTGCCGCCGCCACAGGTGCCCGCGTCGAGCACTCCCACCACCGACACGTCCGCGCCGAGCGTCCCGGCGCCGCTGCCGCCCTCGTCGGCTCCGCTGTCGGCCGCGACCACGCCGCCTCCGCTGCCCACGCCGTCGCGGGCGCTGGAGCCGGGCGTGACGACGCTGCGGGGCACGATCTCCGGCGGCGTCGAGTCGGGCTGCACGATCCTGACGACCACCGGCGAGCAGTACCTGCTGCTCGGCGCCGACCCCGCCATCGCGGTGGCAGGTGCCCAGGTGGAGGTGACCGGGCGGGCCGATCCCGGTGCCATGACCACGTGCCAGCAGGGCACGCCGTTCCACGTCGCCAGCACCCGGCGCGCCTGACTCCACCCGTTCGGGCCACGCTGCGCTGTGCCGTTCGGCGCATGATGGGCTGGTGGACAGCGGAGAGCCGGACAGACGGCTTGAACTGGTGTTCTCGGAGTCCCTGCGGGCGCTGAGCTACCAGCAGGCCGCGCTCGACAACCTCCGCTCGCGCGTCACGCTGCTGACAGCGGGCGCGGCTCTCGTCAGCTCCTCGTTCGTCGGCACGGCGCTGCAGGCGTCCCGCTGGGGCGCGGCCACGGTCGTCGCGATCGCCGCGATGACCGGCGTTCTCGTCCTCGCGCTGGTGATCTGCGCGCCGGTCTGGCGGTGGACGTTCCTGTCCAGCGCGTCACGGCTGCTGGGCGCGGTCGACCTCGGGCACGACCTCGACTCGATGCGACGGCATCTCGCGGCCGACTTCGAACAGTGGCTCGACGCCAACGAGAAGAAGCTCCGCAAGCTGCAGTGGTGCTTCGTGGCCGGCCTCGTCCTCCTGCTCGTCGAGGTGTCGGCGTGGTGTGTGCAGCTCGCCCAGTCGAAGGGGTGGCCGTGATGGCCGAGAAACCCGATGAAGCAAGCGGTTCCGCCGAGACCGTCCCGGCCTGGCCGGTGGTGGGCCGAAGCATGATCAATTACGACGGCCCGGTGGCCCGGCCCCAGGCGGCCGGCCAGCCCTCTGCGTGCAGCGCACCCCAGCAGGACGTACGGGCCGGCGCGCGGTGGCCTCGGGTCGCGCTCGTGCTGACCGGGCTGGTGCTGCTCGTCGCGGCAACGGCGGCACTGGTGGTGCTCGTGGTCCTGCCGTGGTTCTCCTGACGCCGTTCGGCCCCGCTCCACCGGGGGAACGGGGCCGGGAAACGGCGCCTACTTCTGCAGGGCCTCGCGCAGGAACGCGACGGCCTGGTTGATCGCGGCCTCGGCGGCGTGCGTGCCGCGCAACGCGTTGAGCATCACGAAGTCGTGGATCGCACCCGCGTACCGGACGGCGGTGACGGGCACGCCGGCCTCGCGCAGCTTGTCGGCGTAGGCCTCGCCCTCGTCGCGGAGCACGTCGGCCTCCGCGGTGATCACGAGCGCCTGGGGCAGACCGGCGAGCTGGTCCTTGGTGGCGCGCAACGGGGACGCGGTGATCTCGGCGCGCTCGACCGGGTTCGTCGTGTACTGGTCCCAGAACCACTGCATGCCGTCGCGGCGCAGGAAGTAGCCCTCGGCGAACTGCAGGTACGAGTCGGTGTCGAAGGACGCGTCGGTCACCGGGTAGAAGAGCACCTGGGCCTTCAGCGCGATGTCGCCGCGTTCCTTGGCCTGCAACGTCAGCGCGGCGGCCATGTTGCCGCCGACCGAGTCACCGGCGACCGCGACGCGCGAGGCGTCGAGGCCGTACGAGGCGCCGTCGCTCTGGATCCACCGCGCGGTGGCGTAGTTCTGGTTGATCGCGACCGGGTAGCGGGCCTCGGGAGACAGCGAGTAGTCGGGGAAGACGACGGCGGCGCCGGCACCGACGGCGAGCTCGCGGACCAGGCGGTCGTGGGTGTGGGCGTTGCCGAAGACCCAGCCCGCGCCGTGGATGTAGAGGATGACCGGGAGGTCACCGGTGGCCCCCGCCGGCTTGACCACGCGGACCTTGAAGCCGTCCAGCTCGACCCACTGCTCGTCGACCTCGGGCTTGTCCACCGGGCCCGACTGCACCTCGTCGACGGCCTTGCGGCCCTCCTCGGGGGCGATCTCGAACAGGAACGGCGGCGTGGCGGTGGCGGCGGCGAACTCGGCGGCGGCGGGTTCGAGAACGGGGCGCTTCATGGCTTCCTCCTGGCGTTCCGGGGTGATGCCATAAAACTAGTGCGCGATTAAATCGTGCACAACGTAATCACCGCCTCAGGGACTCCGGGAATAACGACGGCCCCGCCCGAACCGGGACAGGGGCCGTCGCGGACGTGCTGTCCTACCCGACGGTGAAGCCCGCCGTGGCGCCGGTGAAGCCGGTGATCTTGCCGGTCCACCCGCTCTTCTCGTCACCGTGGTGCACGATCCGGTAGGTGCCGGCGGGGGTGTCCGCCGGGATCTGCCAGGTGATCGTGGCGTTGGAGAAGGCGATGCCGACCCGTTCCCACTTGTAGCGCGTCGACCAGTCGCCGTCGTCGGCGACGCGCGTCCACTGGCCGTTCACCTGCCGCTGCACCTCCAGGAAGGTGTGGTTGCGGTGCAGGTTGTTCTTCGGGTGACCGGTGACGAACACGGACGTGACGGTCTCGCCGCGGCCGTAGGACGCCTTGGGCGCGATCAGGACGTCGCCGTACCTCTTGTCCGCGGGCTTGTCGTCGAGCACGACACCGGTCTGCAGGTTGAGGTCGGTGAACGGCGGCTTGCCGGGGTTCGGGCCGGCGGGCAGCGTGGTCCCCGCCCTCATCGACGCGGCGAGCTTGGCGAACTCCTGCTGGTAGGCCGGGGTCGTGTTGCGGCCGAACAGGGTGGAGCCGCCCTCGTACTGCTGCGAGTCGTACTCCTCCGGCGTGGTGACGTACTGGCTGTAGTCGTTGGCGTAGCCCTGGATCAGCACGTTCCGCAGCGGCACACCGGCCTCGGCGGCCACCGCCTTGCGGATGCGCAGGCCCGCGGTGATCGTGACCTCACCGGGCACCGCGACCAGGTGCAGCTGTCCGATGCGGACGATCTGCAGCGGCACGATGTTCGGCGTGGCACCGATCAGGCCCGTCGGCACCAGGGAGGCCTTGGGGAACTGGCAGTCCCGCAGCCACTGCGGGACCTCCATCTGCAACGGCTCGAAGAGCTTCTTCCACGGCGACTGCATGCCCTCGGAGAAGCCGGGGATCGCCGGGCCGTCCTCGATGCTGCCCGCGATGGTGGACGCGCCGACGACTCCCGAGCAGGTGGTGCCGGGCTGGCCGGTGGAGGTGTAGCGGCCCTCGACCTGCACGGCCGACATGTCCACGAACCGCATGCGCGAGTCGACGCCGCCCGAGACCGCGGACTGCGGGCCGCGGTAGATCTCCTGCGCCTTGCGGTTCTGGCGCTCGCCGATGATCCGGGCGTTCTCCCACTCGTTCTCGGTGGGGCCGGAACCGGGCTTCAGGTTGAGGTTCGGCGACATGTCGCCCGCGTTGGTGTTCGGGAACGCCGCCACGAAGCCCGCGGTGTCGTCCAGGTACCGCACGCCTTCGTCGTCGTGCTCCCACTGGTATGCCGCGTAGCCCTTGTTGTCCGGGCTGATCAGCGTGTTGGCGTTGGTGATCGACGTGTTGTGCGTGGCGAACCAGCTGATCGCGCCGACGTTCTCGGTGCCCTGCTTGAACTTCAGCACGGTCATCTGCGGGTCGATGCCGGCAGGGAAGGCGCCCTTGTCGGGGTTGCGGTCGAACGCGACGCGCGAGCGGTTGACCGACGCGTTCGTGAGCTCGCCGATGCCGAGACTGATCGAGCCGGGCTTCACGTCCTCGTGCGCCTCGACGACCGACTCGGTGATGCCGTCGACCACGGCGGCCAGCGCCTGCGGCTGCATGCCGAGGATCGAGAGGTTGTAGGCGAGGTTGTGCGACTGCCCGCCGGGGCCGCTGTGCGTGTGCGTGGCGGACAGCAGCAGGTTGTCGCGCGTGTAGGTACTGCCGTACTTCGCCTGCAGCTTGGTGAGCACGCCCTCCTGGACCGCGCGGAAGATCATCGCGAGGTCGGCGTTGACGTACGCGACGCGCTTGGACGTGGCGCGGTCGACCACGACGTAGGCCCGCGACCGCAGCCGCTGGTGGATGCCCGTCGTCTTCTGGTCGAACTTCGAGTAGCCCATCATGCCGTTCTCGGCGGCCGGGCCGGTGACGTCGGAGATGCCCCTGCCCACCAGGTACGGCTCGGGTTCAGCCCAGGCGAACGGGCCGCTGACCAGCGCCGCACCGACGAGTGCGGCGACCACCGTCAAGACTTTCGTCCGCATGAGCACCCCGCTAAGTGAATTGGATTCACATTTCAGGCTTGACGGTAGGTGATCCAGACCACTTGCTGCAAGTCACCGCGAGTGCGTTGGCGGTGACCACGAGCAAGATTCCGGCCCAGTGGTGGAGTTCGAGCGCCTCCCCCAGCACCACGAGACCCGCCAGCGCCGCGAGCACCGGGTGCACGCTCATCGCCAGCCCGAACAGGCGCGCGGGCACCTTCCGCAACGCGATCACGTCGACGGCGTAGGGCACGACGCTGCAGAACACGCCCGCGCCGACCGCGTACAGGATCGACATCCCGGTCAGCTTCCCGTGCAGCACCAGCAGCACCGCGACCGGAACGTAGAGCGTCGCCGACATGGCGGTCGCGACGGCGGGCGCCTGCAGACCGGGCAGCCGGGCGCCGACCAGGCGGTTGAGCAGGATGTACGCGGCCCAGCAGCCCGCGGCGAGCAGGCCGAGCCCGACCCCGAGGTAGTCGCTGCTGGGGCCCGGCAGCACCAGCACGTACACGCCGACGGCGGCGATCAGCACGAACAGGAAGTCCTGGCGCGTTCGCGAACCGGCCAGCGCGACACCGAGCGGCCCGAGCACCTCCAGCGTGACGGCGAGACCGAGGCCGATGCGGTCGATCGCCATGTAGAGGCTGAGGTTCATCGTGGCGAAGACGAGACCGAGCGCGATCGTCGGCCACCACTGCGCCCAGGTGAACCTCCGCAGGTTCGGCCGGGCCATCGGCAGCAGCACCGCGGCGGCCACGAACTGGCGCACCGCCACGACACCGGCCGGGCCGATGGCCGCGAACGCGTGAGCGCCCACGGCGGCGCCGATCTGGTTGCTCGCCGCGCTCGCGGTCATCGTGGCGAATCCACCGAGGCTCTTCATGCGTCCAGCCTGCGGTCCCGGCTTTGATGCGGGAAATGCATCAGCCGTGTCGCCTATACGCTGGACGTATGGATCTGCGGCACCTGCGGGCGTTCGTGGCGGTGGTCGACGCCGGCACGTTCACCGACGCGGCAAGGGAACTCGACCTCACCCAGGCGTCGGTGTCGAGATCGGTCGCCGCACTGGAGTCCGCGCTCGGCGTGCGGCTGCTGCAACGCTCCACCCGCCACGTCGCGCTCACCGCCGTGGGTACTCAGGTGCTCGACGGTGCCCGGCGCGTGCTGGACGAGGTCGCCCACCTGCACCGGATCGCCTCGCAGTCGCTGACCGAGCTGCGCATCGGCTACGCGTGGGCGGCGCTGGGCAAGCACACCCGGCGCGTGCAGAAGGCCTGGGCCGCAACGCGTCCGGGGTTGCCGCTGGTGTTCGTGCAGTCGAACTCGCTGACCGCCGGGCTCGCCGAGGGCATGGCCGACGTCGCGGTCGTGCGCAGGGCACTCGACGACGCGCGGTTCGAGACGGCGCTGCTGGGCACCGAGCGGCGCTACGGCGTGGTCGCGACGGACAACCCGTTGGCGCGCAGGCGTTCGCTGAAACTCGCCGACCTCGCCCGCTACTCGCTGGCGGTGGACGACCGGACGGGGACGACGACACTCGACCTGTGGCAGCCCGGCAAGGCCCCCGCCGTCGTGCGCAACACCCACAGCGTCGACGAGTGGCTGACGCTGATCGCCGCCGGGCAGGCCGTCGGCATGACGTCGGAGGCCACCGCGAGCCTGAACCCCCGCCCCGGCGTGGCCTACCGGGCCGTGGTGGACGCGCCGCCGATCGCCGTGTGGCTGGCGTGGTGGAAGGACCAGCCACCCCGGCACCTGACCGACCTGATCACGCTGGCGTGCGACGCCTATCGCGCATGAGCGGTGTGGGAAGTCGCTGCCACAACAGGAAGAGGAGTGGAAGGTTCTCCCCTGCTGCCCGCCAGGGAGCTCACTTAGGGTGATTTTCCATGGACGGGCTGATGCAACCCCGGCCGCTCACCCTCGCGCACGTTCTGGAGCGGGCCGAGCGGCTCTACTCGCACAAGCAGGTCGTGACGGCCGGGGTCGAGCGGGTCACGTACGCCGACGTGGCCCGGCAGACCCGGCGCCTCGCCACCGCGCTCGACTCGCTCGGCGTGCCGGCCGGTGCCCGCGTCGCCACGTTCGCGACCAACACACGGCGCCACCTCGAGCTGTACCTGGCGGTGCCGATCACCAAGCGGGTGCTGCACTCCATCAACATCCGGCTGTCGGCGGAGCACCTCGAGTACATCGTCAACCACGCCGAGGACGACGTCGTGTTCGTCGACCGCGCACTGCTGCCGCGGATCTGGCCCAGCGCCGGACGAATGCCGGCGGTCCGGCACTGGGTGGTGCTGCCCGACGACAGCGACGTGCCGATCCCGGCCGATCCGCGCGTCCTGCACTACGACGACCTGGTCGCGGCCGCCGATCCGTTCACCGGCTCCTTCGAGGACTCGTTCGCGCTCGCGGACGAGCACCTCGCCTCCGGGCTCTGCTACACCTCCGGGACGACCGGACCGCCCAAGGGCGTGCTCTACAGCCACCGGTCGACGATCCTGCACTGCCTGGGCACGCTCGCGGCCGGGTTCATCGGTCTGGGCGAGAGCGATGTCGTCATGCCGATCGTGCCCATGTTCCACGCCAACGCCTGGGGCCTCCCGTACGGCGCGATGATGACGGGCGCCTCGCTGGTCCTGCCCGGCCCGTCCTCGGAGCCGGCCCACCTGCTGCGGCTGATGGAGACCGAGCGGGTCACCGTCGCGGGCGCCGTCCCGACGGTGTGGACGAGCCTGGTTCCCCGGCTGCGGTCGCACGACCTGAGCGCCACCCGGTTCCTGCTCGGCGGTGGCTCGGTGATCGCCCCGGCGCTGTCCGAGATCTACCGGGCCGCGATCGGCGTCCCCATCACCCACTCCTGGGGCATGACGGAGATCAGTCCTGTCGGGACGATCGGCGGCACCCGCAGCCAGCACCGCGACGCGCCCGCGGACGAGCAGAAGGCGGTGCGGGCGTCCCAGGGCCAGCCGCTGCCGCTGGTGAACCTGCGGATCGCCGACGTCGAGACGGGCGAGGAACTGCCGCGCGACGGCAAGGCCATCGGTGAGCTGCAGGTGGCGGGACCGTGGGTCGCGGGCGGCTACTTCCAGGTGGAGTCTCCCGAGAGCTTCACCCGCGACGGCTGGCTGCGCACCGGCGACCTCGCCACGATCGACGGCGACGGCTACGTGCGGCTCGTGGACCGGATGAAGGACCTGATCAAGTCCGGCGGCGAGTGGATCTCGTCGGTCGAGCTGGAGAGCGCGCTCACCTCGCACCCCGACGTCGTCGAGGTCGCCGTGATCGCCCGCCCCGACCCGAGGTGGGGCGAACGCCCCGTCGCCTACGTCGTCCTGCGCGACGGCAGCGCCACCACGGGCGACGAACTGCTGCGGCACATCACGCCCTCGGTCGCCAAGTGGTGGCTGCCCGACGAGGTCGTCTTCCGGACGGCCTTACCGAAGACCGGCACCGGCAAGCTCTCGAAGAGCGCCCTGCGCGACTCGGCCTAGAGCTCGCGCAACCGGTACAGCCGCAGCCCCAGCTGCAACTCGAGGTCGTTCTCGGTGCGCCAGTCGGCACCGAGGACCTCGCTGACGCGGTCCAGGCGCTTGAGCAATGTGTTGACGTGCACGTGCAACGCGCGCGCGGTCGCCGCGACGTTCGCACGGTGGTCGTAGTAGGCGCTGAGCGTTCCGACGAGGTCGGTGCCGCGCCGCGCGTCGTAATCGGCCAGCGGCCCCACCGAGGTGGCGAGGAAGCGGTCGAGCTCGCGGGCGCGGTCGGCGTCGAAGACCATCGCGAACAGGGCGTACCGGCCCGTCGTGACGCCCCTGTCGGTGTGCCCGATCGCCCGCATGACCGCGGCGCAGCGGCTCGCGAGGGAGAACGCGCGGGACCAGTCGTGGCCCGCCGCCCTCTCCCCCACGACGGCGACGGCACCGCCGAGCGAGCGCCGGAGCCGCCGGTGGACCTCCTCGGCGGTCCGGTCGTCGTCCGTGCTGGGCACGATCATCGTGGCCCTGCCGAGGTGTTCGCCTGCCAGTCCCGCGCGGTCCCTCGCGATGTCGTGCAGATGGCGCAGGAGGTCGGCCGAGGACGACGACGCCGAGTCCGCGACGAGGACCAGGTTCAGCCGGTCGGCGTCGATGCCGCGGGCACGGGTGCGGGCGCGCTGGGCCGGGCTGATGCCGGGACCGCCGACCAGCAGCTCCGTCAGCAGCTCCCCGCTCAGCCGCTCGCTGGCCTCGGCTACGGCCCGTTCCTTGAGGATCAGCAGCCCCAGGATGTGCGTGGCACGTTCGAGCGTGCGCAGGTCCATGCCCTCCGAGACGCCCGGACCGGCCGGCCTGCTCCACGCCAGCGCGCCGAGCCGGCTGTCGCCCGCCTGGATCGGGGCCACGCTGCGGGCGACCCCGTCCTCGACCGAGGTCGTGACGCGGCCGGACCGGTGGCCGGGCGCGTCGAGCACCGTGACGGTGCCGCCCAGCTGTTCGGCCAGGAGCTGGGCGACGTCGTCGGGTGTCCCGCCCTCCAGCACCACCCCGGTCAGGGCCTCGTGGATCGCCTGCGCCCGCTCCACGACGGCCACGTGCTCCTCGATCCTGCGGTACGCGACCCGGAGGTCCTGCAACGCGGTCCGGCTTTCCTCGTAGAGCCGGGCGTTGTCGAGCGCCACCGCCGCGTGGTCGGCGAACGCGCTCAGCAGCGCGATCTCACCCGCGTGGAACGACCGCTCGGAGCGGTACGCGGCGAACAGCGCGCCCACCACCTCGTCCCGGATCACCAGTGGCACACCGAGGAGGGCGACCAGGTCCTCGGTGCCGACGAGGCGGTCGAACCCGGCGTCGTGGTCGATGAGGGTCGAGGCGGCGTAGTTGCGCACCCACTGCGGGCGCCGGGTGGCCAGCACCTTGCCACCGAGCCCGACACCGGCCGGGATCGTGGCGCTGAGGAACGCCGCGGAGATCGTCCCCTCGGCCGCACGGGCCGACAGCCTGCCGTCCGCGACCAGCGAGAGGTAGGTGAAGTCCGTGCCCATCAGGTCGTGGGCGTGGCGGACGATCGACTGCAGCACGTCGTCGAGCTCGCCGAGGGCGGTGAGCGACTTGGCCGTCGCGTACAACGACGCCAGTTCGCGCTGGCGGCGCACGAGCTCGTGCGACTCACTCGGGTCGATGCTCACGACGTCATTCTCACCCAGCCCCCGGTGGCGGAAAGCCCCACCGAACCCAGGCAGGTGGTGTGTGATCCAGACCTCAGCGCCGAGGGGTCTCCGCCCTAGCATTGGCCGTCATCACCTGCCGGTTCATCGACGAAGGCGGCATGTATGGCAACCCCTCTGGCCCAGCCCGAAGAACAGTCCGCGACCCGGCGCCGCGGCTTCCGCAAGCTGCTTACCGTCGGGCTGGTCGGGAGCTCGATCGAGTGGTACGACTTCTTCCTCTACGGCACCGCGGCCGCCCTGGTGTTCCCCAAGGTGTTCTTCCCGCAGTCCTCGGCCCTGACCGGCACCCTGCTCGCGTTCAGCACGTTCTGGGCGGGCTTCGTGGCTCGCCCGGTCGGCGGCGTGCTCGCCGGGCACTTCGGTGACAAGTACGGGCGCAAGCCGGTCGTGGTCACGTGCCTCGCGCTCATGGGCGGCGCGACGTTCCTGATCGGCTGCCTGCCCAGCGCGTCGTCGGTCGGCGCGCTGGCCCCGATCCTGCTGGTGACGCTGCGGTTCCTGCAAGGGCTCGCGGCGGGCGGCCAGTGGGGCGGCATCATGTTGCTGCTGACCGAGTCCGCGAGCCCGAAGCGGCGCGGGTTCGCCGGCACCTTCGGCCAGACCAGCGTCTTCGTCGCCGTGATCATCTCGAACCTGATCTTCGTGGCCGCCAGCGGGCTGATGCCGAACGACGCGTTCCTCAGCTGGGGCTGGCGGATCCCGTTCCTGGTCAGCATCGTGATGTTCGCCGTGGTCCTCTACATCCAGTCCAAAGTGGAGGACACGCCGGAGTTCCGCGAGCTGCAGAAGGAGGTGGCACGGCCTGAGCGCGCGGTCGTCAGGGCCCCGCTCGCGCAGGTCGTCCGGACCAGGTGGGCAACGATCCTGCTCGCCTGCGGCATCCTCTCCGCCACCAACAGCCTCTTCTACGTCAGCATCGCCGGACTGCTGAACTACGGCACCACGTCGTTGAAGCTCGACCGCAACGGGCTGCTCGCCGTCGTGCTGCTGAGCTCCGTGGCGATGCTCGCCGTCCTGCCCTGGGCCGGTCACGTGTCCGACAAGATCGGGCGACGGCCGCTGATCCTCACAGGTGGCCTGGGTGTCGCGTTGTGGGGCTTCCCGTACTTCGCGCTCGTCAACACCGCGTCGCTACCGCTGATCTTCGTGGCCGTGGTGGTGGGCTTCACCTTCCAGTGCCTCACGTACGGCCCGATCGCGAGCTTCCTGGGCGAGCTGTTCGCGCCCAACGTCCGCTACTCCGGCGCGTCGCTGTCCTACCAGCTCTCCGCGATCATCATCAGCGGCGGCACGCCGTTCCTGATGACGGCGCTCATCGCCGAGACCGGCAGCACGGTTCCCGTCGCCGCCTACATCACGCTCATGGGGCTGATCACCTTCGTCAGCGCGTGGTTCCTGCCGGAGACGAACCCGGCCGAGGTCCGCGCGGACCCGCAGGCCGTTCCCGGCACACACCTCTACCGCTGACAGGAGATCCGCTGTGAAGACGTCCGTCGTGCTGGCCACCGCGGTCCTGCTGCTCGGTTCCGATCCCGCTCTCGCGACGACTCCGCCCAGGAGCGTCCCGGCGTGCGCGGGGCTCGGTCAGCTGGAGATCCCGGCATCCGCGCTCAGCCTGCCCACCACCGGAGGCCGCGTCACGGCGGCCACCACGACGAGCGCTGTCGTGAGTGGACAGACGATCGAGTACTGCCAGGCCGACGCCGAGATCCGCCCGGTCGACCCCGCGGCGCCCGTCATCAAGATGCGGATCGCGTTGCCGCACGGCTGGAACCGCAAGGCGATGATGTTCGGCGGCGGCGGGTACAACGGCACGATCCCCGCCCTCACGGGGAACGTGCCGTTCGCCGCCGCGGACGCGCCCGCTCCCCTGGCCCGGCGCTACGCGACGTTCGCCAGCGACTCCGGCCATCAACAGGGTCCGGTGGCGGTGCCCTCGCTGGACGGCTCGTTCGGCGTCAACGACGAGGCGGTGCGGAACTTCGCCGCGGGTGACGCGCTGAAGAAGACGCACGACGCGAGCCTGTTCCTGATCCGGCGCGCCTACGGGCTCAGCCCGGCCGAGACGTACTTCGCCGGAGGCTCGACGGGCGGGCGTGAGGCTCTCATCGTCGCGCAACGGTGGCCGCGGGCGTTCGACGGCGTGATCTCCGGCTATCCCGCCTGGAACAACCTCGCCGAGGTCCTGTACCTGGGACACCTGACGCGGGTGCTCGCCCGGCCCGGCGCGTTCCCCGGTCCGGCGAAGCAGACCCTGTTGTACGACAACGTGATCAACGCGTGCGACGGCTTGGACGGGGTGAGGGACGGAGTCGTCTCGAACCTCTCCGGCTGCCACTTCGACCCCCGTGTCCTGCGCTGCCCCGACGGCGTGGACACGGGCCAGACCTGCCTGTCCGACGCCCAGATCGGCGCGGTGACCGCGATGTCGACGCCGCTGAGGTGGCCGTACCGGGTCGCGAGCGGGGAGACCGGCTACCCCGGCTTCCCGTTCCTCTCGGGCGCGGACATGCGGACCCCGTTCCTCGGGTTCGGCACGACCGCGCCGGCCAACCCGATGCCGGTGACGAGCGGCTACGGGATGCAGTACTGGGACCAGTGGGTCAAGTACTTCCTGACCCGCGACCCCGGCTTCGACCCGCTCGGCCTCGATCCCCTGCGGCCGGGGAAGTGGCTCGACCGGATCAGCCACCTGTCGACCGTCCAGGACCGCAACAACGCCGACCTGGGCCCGTTCGCGCGCTCCGGCGGCAAGCTGCTCCTGCTCCACGGCGCCGCGGACGAACTGGTCTCCCACCGCTCGACCAACGACTACCACGACCGCGTGCGCGACCTCCTCGGACCCGCCACGACCCGGGAATTCCTGCGCTACTACCTCGTGCCCGGCGCCAACCACGCGAACTTCGGCACGCCGTCGTTCGCCGCCGGGTGGGACTCGCTCTCCGCGCTCGAACGCTGGGTCGGGAGTGGACGGTCGCCGAAGAACCCGGTCGTGGCCGACCTCGCCCACGACCGCACCCGTCCGCTGTGCGAGTACCCGGGCTGGCCCCGCTACCGCGCGGGCGATCCGGACAGCGCGGCGAGCTTCACCTGCACCCGTTAGCGGTCGAGGAACTCGTGCACCACCGCGATCAGCGCCCTGGCCGCCGCGGCCGGGGCGCGGTCCGCCGGCCTCGCGAGCCCGATGGGCCAGCGCAGGTCGGCGCCGGTCACCCTGAGCGTGGTGACGCCCTTCGCGTCGCCGAGGATGTAGCTCGGCAGCAGCGCGACGCCCAGACCGTTGCGCACGTAGTCGACGCCGGTGAAGATGTCGGACATCTCCAGGGTCACGCGCCGGGGCACGGCGCAGGCGGCGAACGCCCGGTCCGCCACCGCGCGGTTGCCGTAGCCCAGCGGTGAGTCGATGAAGTCCATGCCGGCGAGGTCCGCGACGGACACCTCGGTCCTGGCGGCGAGCGGGTGGTCGTCCGGCACCACCAGGTCCATGACCGAGTGGGCCAGCTCGTCGAGGACGATGCCGTCCGGCACCTCCCCCGGCAACGACACGAAGGCGAGGTCGAGCCTGCGGTCCAGCAACTGCTCGACCAGACCCGCCGACCCCGCCGTCGCCGCGCTCGTGCGCACCAGCACCCCGGGGTGGCGGCGGTGGAACTCGCCGAGGAGACCGGGCAGGTCGATCAGGGTCATCGCGGTCAGCGTGCCGATCCGCACGGTGCCCTTCAGCCCGCCCTCGACCTGGGCCACCGCGTCCTTCGCCTCGGCGGCGGCGTCCAGGACCGCCCGGGCCTTCGGCAGCAGCGCCTCTCCCGCGTCGGTGAGCAGGACGCGCTGGGAGTTGCGGTCGAGCAGCGCGGCGCCGAGCTCGCGTTCGAGGGTCTTGATCGCGGCCGAGACCGCGGACTGCACGACGTGCACGCGCGCGGCGGCACGGGTGAAGCTGCTCTCTTCGGCCACAGCGACGAAGTATTCGAGCTGGCGGAGGTCCACACCAGCGAGTATCTCAGAAAGTGATGATCCTCAGCTTCAACTTTCGTTGGACGAGATGCTTGCTGGACCGCAAGGTGGTGGCATGTCGTTGCTCCTCGATTCACCGGTCGCCGAACGCCCCGCCGTCAGCAGGCACCACGGGCGCGGTTTCTGGGCTGTCGCCGGTACGTTCCTCGTCGCGATGGCGTACTCGACCGTCCCCGCCCCGCTGTTCCCGCTCTACGTCGCCCGAGAGGGCTTCTCGACGTTCGCGATCACCGTCGTGTTCGCCGCCTTCGCCGTCGGAGTGGTGATCAGCCTCGTCCTGGCGGGCCACGTCTCGGACTGGGCAGGCCGCAAGACGGTCCTCATCCCGGCGCTGGGCCTGGAGATCGTGTCCGCGCTGCTCTTCCTGACCAGCACGTCGCTGCCGGTCCTGGTCGTCGCCCGCGTGGTCAACGGCCTGGGCGTCGGCCTGATCGCCGCGACCGCCACCGCCTACCTGCACGACCTGCACACCCGGCACCGCCCCGGCGCCTCCCCGCGCAGGTTCGAGATCGTGTCGACCGCCGCGAACATCGGCGGCCTCGGTGCCGGCGCACTGGTCGCGGGCGTGCTCGCGCAGTACGCGCCCGCGCCGCTGACGACCCCGTACGTCGTGCTGGCCGTGCTGCTCGCGGTGAGCATCGCCGCGGTCGCCCTCACCCCGGAAACCGTGGTGCGCAAGCAGGTTCCGTACCGTCCACAACGGATCAGCGCCGATCACGGCGACCGCACGGCCTACCTCGAAGCGGCACTGGGGGCGTTCGCCGCGTTCGCGGTGTTCGGCGTGTTCACGTCCGTCTCGCCGGGCTTCGTGGCGGGCGAGCTGCACCACCCGTCGCGCCTGCTGGCCGGGCTCGTGGTGTTCCTCGTGTTCGGTGGCGCGGCGCTCGCGCAGACGGTGACCGGCGGGCTCACTGCGGCCGCGAAGCGCACGCTCGGCCTCAGCGGGCAGGCGCTCGGCATGCTGCTGGTCGTCGCCGGGATGCACGCGACGAGCTTCCCGTTGTTCCTCGCCGGTGGCGCGATCGCGGGCGTGGGCGCCGGCGTGCAGTTCAAGGCGTCGATCGGCGCGGTCTCGTCGATGGCGGCACCGCAGAATCGCGGCGAAGCGCTGGCGACGCTGTTCTTCATCGCCTACTTGGGACTGAGCGTGCCGTCGCTGTCGATCGGGCTGGCGACGCGGTTCCTCGCCCCGACGGCGGTGATGACGTGGTTCGCCGGGGTCCTGCTGGTGCTGCTGGCGGGCGTGGCGGCGCTCAGTCGACGAGCACGGTGATCGGGTGCCTGACGTCCCCGGTGCACGTGAGGACGTTCAGGTTGCCCTCGCGGCCGAACTCCCACTCCACGTCGTCACCGGATGGTTCGTGCGTCGCGAGCGACAGCGTCTGGCGTTGTGCCGCACCGCAGTGCGGGCACTCGAACTCGAGAGGACCGCTCTGCCACCACGGCGTCCAGCCGCCGATCTTCGTGCCGCCGGAGACCTTCGACTCGTGCTCGGTGAAGCGGATGGGTTCGAGCACGTTGACCGTGGGGACGTAGCTCTCCTCCTGCACCGACGGCTCGGGCTCCTCCTCCACCAGCTCGACCACCGTCGTGGAGTCGCGCCACACCAGCCGCACGTCCGGGCCGTGGGCGTGCGGGAGGTCGTGGTGCAGCGTGCAGAGGAACACCTGGAGCACGTCGGTGCCGGCCGGGAACGGCAGCTCCGGGAAGTCGCGCCGGTAGAGCTGCACGGCGCCGACGAACGGCTCGGCTCCGCTCGCGGGGTCGTGGGCGGTGCCGTCGCAGGTGGGCCAGGGCTCGTCGATCGGCCACAGCATCGGGCCACCGATGTGGCTGTCGGCGTCCGTCGGGTCGCCTTCGAGCGGGTTCAGCAGCACGGCGGGCCTGGCCCGCTCAGCCTCGGTCGACACAAGCCGGAACACTAGCGGGGTAACGACTGCGAGCCCGCCGCCGACCCCGCAGGCATGAGGTTCTTGATCGCACCTGTGCTCCTCGCCCTGCTCGCCGCGGGCTGCACCCCGGAGGTCACCGGGTCCGGTTCGGCGACCGGCACGCCGGAGACGACCACTCCGGGGACGACCACCCAGGAGACGACGACGCAGGAGACGGCCACGCCGAGCACCACCGCCGCGAAGACGGCTCTCGACGGGGTGCCTCCGGAGCAGTACGAGAGCCTGCCCTCGCAGTACTGCGACAAGCTGTTCCTCGGAGCCCTCAGCAAGCCGATGCTGGCCGTCGTGGTGGAGACCCCGAAGGGCAGGCTCAACTGCGACCAGGCCGGAGCGGTGCTGTTCGACTACTACGCCCAGCGCGTGGAGCCGAAGACGGGCCTGCCGCCGATCAAGATCGGATCGATGTCGTGCAACCAGGTCGCTGAAGGGATCATGCCCCAGGTCGTGTGCGCCGACGAGGAGAACGTCATCTACTCGATGTGGCCGCAGACCTGACGCCGACAGGGGTGGGCGGGCCGACCCCGCCCACCCCGTGCCGTCAGTCCGTGCCGAACTCCATGGCCGCCGCGTCGAGCAGCTCGTCGGCCTCCGAGACCTCACCGCGCGAGGCGATGGCCTCCGCGCCGCCGTCCGGCACGTCGCCGATCAGCTGGGTCGGCTCCGGCTGGGCCGAGATGAGCGCCGACTGGCGGGTGCCGACCATGCCGAGGCCCGCGAAGAGCTCCAGCTTGGCGCGCGAGTCCGCGATGTCGAGGTTGCGCATGGTCAGCTGGCCGATGCGGTCGACCGGGCCGAACGCCGAGTCCTCGGTGCGCTCCATCGACAGCTTGTCCGGGTGGTAGCTGAACGCCGGGCCGGACGTGTCGAGGATCGAGTAGTCGTCGCCCCTGCGCAGCCGCAGCGTGACCTCGCCGGTGACCGCGGCGCCGACCCAGCGCTGCAGCGACTCGCGCAGCATCAGCGACTGCGGGTCGAGCCAGCGGCCCTCGTACAGCAGCCGGCCGAGCTTGCGGCCCTCGTTGTGGTACGCCGCGACGGTGTCCTCGTTGTGGATGGCGTTCACGAGGCGGTCGTAGGCGATGAAGAGCAACGCCATTCCGGGCGCCTCGTAGATGCCGCGGCTCTTGGCCTCGATGATGCGGTTCTCGATCTGGTCGGACATGCCGAGACCGTGGCGGCCGCCGATGGCGTTCGCCTCCAGCACGAGGTCGACGGCGTCGCCGAACTCCTTGCCGTTGATCGTGACCGGACGGCCCTGGTCGAAGCCGATGGTGACGTCCTCGGTCGCGATCTCGACCGACGGGTCCCAGAACTTGACGCCCATGATCGGCTCGACGATCTCGATGCCCTCGTTGAGCAGTTCGAGCGACTTGGCCTCGTGCGTCGCGCCCCAGATGTTCGCGTCGGTCGAGTACGCCTTCTCGACGGACGAGCGGTAGGGCAGGTCACGCTCCAGCAGCCACTCGGACATCTCCTTGCGGCCGCCGAGCTCCGTCACGAACGCGGCGTCGAGCCACGGCTTGTAGATCCGCAGCGACGGGTTCGCGAGCAGGCCGTAGCGGTAGAACCGCTCGATGTCGTTGCCCTTGTAGGTGGAGCCGTCACCCCAGATCTGCACGTCGTCGTCGAGCATGGCGCGCACGAGCATGGTGCCCGTGACGGCCCGCCCGAGCGGCGTCGTGTTGAAGTACGCGCGGCCGCCGGACCGGATGTGGAACGCGCCGCAGGCCAGCGCCGCGAGACCTTCCTCGACGAGCGCGGAACGGCAGTCGACGAGACGCGCGATCTCGGCACCGTACGTGCCCGCGCGACCGGGGACGGTCTCGATCTCGGGCTCGTCGTACTGGCCGATGTCCGCGGTGTACGTGCAGGGCACAGCGCCCTTCTCACGCATCCACGCGACCGCGACGGAGGTGTCGAGACCACCTGAGAAGGCGATGCCGACGCGTTCGCCGGCCGGAAGTGAAGTGAGCACCTTGGACACGTACAGAATTATGCACGACAATGTATGGACATGCACGCGCGGGTGTCTGTTAGCTGCACCTCACACGCGCCTCCGCCGGCGGTGAGGCTGACCGCACCCCCTGCGACTAGGCCAGATCCAGCTCGTCGGCCTTCTGCAGCATCCGCTGAACGCTGCCCTCGCGCTCGGCCGCGCGCATCGCCGTGATGGCCGCGTACAGGTGCGCACCCGTGTACGGATCCTCTTCCTTGCGCTCGTAGACCTCACCGAGTGTGGCGTTGTACATGGCGTGCGACATCGCCGCGAGCAGCGCGCGCGTACGTGGCACCACTCCCTTGGGCGCGGCGGCGTCGATGATCGGGGTGACCCGCTCCCACACCTCGTCGGGCGGGCCGGGCGGGTAGAGCTGGTTGAGCGCCAGCAGGCCGTTCTCCAGCGCGCCCATCACCAGCCAGGCCTCGTCCCGGTCCTGCGGCAGCAGTCGCTCGACGGCCTCGGCGTCCCGCTCGTGGTAGGCGATGGCGAGCCGCAGGCCGATGGCCTGGCTGCGGTTCTTGCTCTCGGACTCTTCGAACCACCATTGCTGTTGCGCGGTCCTGGGGAACATGTCCGCAGTGTGCGCTCTGGATCTCGATTTCGCCTGAGGGTTTAGGTAAGCCTAACCAAAGGTGTACGTTGCGGAGCATGTCGCGTTACTCCGCCTTCGACCGGTTCACCCTCAAGGCCGCCACCAAGGCCGCCGAGATGATGATGGCCCCGGCGAACCGCCGCGAGGTCTTCGACCAGTTCGTCATGACCGTCACGGCGGTGACCGAGCTCAGCGCCCACATGCGCCGGATCACCTTCCACGCGCCGGAGTTCTCCTCGTTCGCGGTGACCGGGCCCGACGAGTACTTCGGCCTGCTGATGGCGACCGGCCGCGAGCTCGTCATGCCGGCCGACGACCGCATCAACGTCCGCACGTCGCTGAGCGCGATGCCGGAGGACACCCGCCCGGACCTGCGCTGGTACACGGTCCGCGCGCACCGGCCTGACATGGCCGAGATCGACGTCGACTTCGTCGTGCACGGCGACGCCGGCCCCGGCACGCGGTGGGCCCGGCGCGCGATCGCGGGCGACAAGGCCGGCTTCCGGGCGGGCGGCTCCGCCTACCGGCCGCCCGCGGACGGGTCCGTGCTGCTCGTGGCCGACGAGACCGCGCTGCCCGCCCTCGCGGCGATCCTCGAGGCCGAGACGCGGCCGGCGCACGTGTTCGCCGAGGTGCCGGACGAGTCCTACCGGCTCGACCTCGACGCGGAGTGGGTGCTGCGCGGCGACGCCGAGCCGGGATCCGCCGTGCTGAAGGCGATCCAGGACAAGGCGCTGCCCACCGTGGAGTACGCGTGGGCGTGCGGGGAGTCGGCGCTCGCGACCGGCGTGCGCCGCCACCTGGTGAAGGACCGCGGGGTGGACCGCAAGGCGATCATGTTCAGCGGGTACTGGAAGGTCGGCTCAGCCCGCATGTGAGACGCCGCTGAGCCGCAACGTCCTCGTCACCAGCGGATCGGACGCCGCGATGCCGTACCGGTGCTCGTACACGGCGAGGACGATCCGCCGGAAGTCGTCGGCCGCGGCCGGGGTCTGGGGAACGTAGTCGGCGGCCATCAGCAGCATCGGGTGGCCGGCGCTGCCCTCGGGCGGCAGATAGCCGTGGACGGGCAGCACCACGGCGCCGAGGCGGCGGTAGAACGCGATGCGGCGGCGCCGGATCCGTTCCTCGGCCGGGTCGATGCCGTGCTGGGCCGGGTCCTCCACGTCGTAGACGATCCGGGTGTGGCCGGCGCCGGTCATCGCCGCGCGCAGGTGCGTCCAGAGGTGTTCTCCGAGCCCCCGGCCCTTCTCCCCCACGGTGAAGTAGCGCAGGTAGACCCAGCCGGTGCCGCCGAGGACCCGCAGCACGGCGAACCCCAGCGGCCGGGAGTCCACCAGGACGAACGCGCTGTCGGCCAGCAGATCGCCGAACGGCGCGCGCAGGTGCGGCGCGAAGCCGTCGAAGTAGATCTGCCGCACGTCAGCGAGTTCGTCCTGCGTGAGCGTCGAAGCAGCGACGAGCTTCATGTGACCCCTCCGAACCCGTGCGGCGCCAGGTGAACATTCGTCGATCAAACCCGACCGCGGTGAGAAGACGCGCGGTTGCGCCGAATTGGAGCCCGCGTTGCGCAAGCGGGTCGCGCGGCTGACCGTGCACCGGCCGACCTGCGGCGACGAGATCACGGCCCGCGCACGTGATCGATTCCGTTCCACAGCTGTGAAATTCCCGGTACGGCAAAGATTTGGCCAACCACCTAGACGTGAAGGTGGTTCATGTACCACCTTCTGCCTCGCACGCCTCTCCGCTCCCTGCTGCTCACCGGAGGCCTGAAGTTGAGGAAGAAACTCCTGCCCGCGCTCGCCGGCGCCCTGCTGATCACGGCACTGTTCCCCGGCATCGCACTCGCTGACCCGCCCCGGGCCATCCCCGCCAACTACGAGGCGGCCGACGGCAAGTGGCAGCCGGCGTTCGACTACGACGGCGACGGCTGCTACCCCACCCCGGCGATCTCGCCGACCGGTGACATCGCGCCGGGCCTGAACAACTCGGGCGCCCTGAACGGCAACTGCCACGACAGGTCCGACCTGGACAACACCAACTCCTACAGCCGTTCCAAGTGCAACAACGGCTGGTGCGCCTACCTGTACGACCTGTACTTCGAGAAGGACCAGGCCGTTCCGCTGTGGGACTGCTGCGGTCATCGCCACGACATCGAGCACGTGGTCGTCTGGGTGCAGAACGACGTGGCCCAGTACGTCTCGACGTCGGAGCACGGCAAGTACAAGACGCACCCGCGCGCCAACGTGCAGTGGGAAGGCACGCACCCGAAGATCATCTACCACAAGGACGGCGCCAGCACGCACTGCTTCCGCCTCGCGGGTGCGGGTGAGCAGGCGGAGAACCACTACGGGGTCTACCAGTACCCCGATCTCGTCAGCTGGGACCGCTTCCCGGCCGGCGTGCGCGACAAGCTCGTGAACGCGAACTTCGGCAGCGCGTCCCTGGCGATCAAGGACGGCGCGTTCAACCACAACCTGAGCATCTCGAAGCCGGCCGGGATCCCGTTCGACCCGAACGCCTGATCGTCCGGCCGCGCAGCTACTTCGCGACCCGGTCGAGCCACTCGGCCAGGAGGGCCCGTTCCGCTGGAGACAGCACCAGGGGCGGGTCCTCCTCCAGTGCCGCCCTCAGCGCGATCGCCCGGCTCGGGATGTCCGTCGGCGCGTCCGGCGCGACGTCCGTCGTGATCGCCCTGATGACGTTCTCGCGCGAGAACGCAATGAGCTCCAGGTCTCGCTCCTGCTCCGGCGTCGCGAGCAGCGCCAGCACCACGCCCATGCCCGCCGCGTGCACGAACTGCGCCGCCTGCTCCACCGGGACCGTCAGGCGGCCCGCCGCCGCGATGCGGCCGATGATCTCGCGGAGCATCGCGTCCGCCTCCAGCCTCGCCGCGCGCTTGCGCGGCTCGCCGTACATCAGCAGGTAGAACGCGGGCCGCGCCAGGCCGAAGCCGATGTGCAGGTCCCACCCCCTGCGCAGGTCGTCGACGGGGTCGTCGCCCACGCCCATCGCGTGCTTGCTCGAGAGGTAGTCGGAGAAACCGAACCCCGCCACGGCGTCGAGCAGCCCGTCCTTGTCGCCGAACAGCCGGTAGAGCGTCGGCGCCTGCACTCCCGCGGCCGCGGCGACCGCGCGCGTGGAGACCGCTTCCTTGCCGCCCTCGACGAGCAGGTCGGCCGCGGCCTTCACCAGACGCTCCCTCGTGTCCATGTAACGACGATAACACGCCAGCGGTAGCAGCGATTCGATATCAGTGATACGTTTTGGAGGTAACGACGGAAACAGCAGCTAGGAGCACTGACATGACTCGCGTTGCGATCGTCACCGGCGGATCGAGGGGCATCGGACGGGCAGCCGCCGAACGTCTCGCCGCCGGGGGAACTGCCGTTGTCATCGTGTACGCCGGCAACAAGAGCGCCGCTGACGAGACCGTGGAGAAGATCAGGGCGAACGGCGGTCAGGCCGTCGCCGCGCAGGCCGACGTCGGCGACGAGGAGGCGGTCACCGCCGCCTTCGAACTGGCCGGGGAGACCTTCGGCGGCGTCGACGTCGTGGTGAACTCGGCGGGCATCATGCCGCTCGGCACCGTCGCGGACATGGACCTCGACACGTTCGACCGCGTCATGCGCACCAACGCCCGCGGCACGTTCATCGTGAACCAGCAGGCCGCCCGCAGGCTGCGCGACGGTGGCGCGATCATCAACGTCTCGTCGTCCGTGGTGGGCCTGCGCTTCCCCCAGTACGGGGCCTACGCCATGTCCAAGGGCGGCGTCGAGGCGCTGACCCTGGTCCTCGCCCGTGAGCTGCGCGGCCGCGACATCACCGTGAACACCGTCGCCCCCGGCCCCACGGCCACCGACCTGTTCCTCGACGGCAAGGACCAGGCGACCATCGACACCCTCGCGAAGCAGGCGCCGCTGGAGCGTCTCGGCTCGACCGGCGACATCGCCGAGGTCATCTCCTTCCTGGCCGGTCCCGCTCGCTGGATCAACGGCCAGACCATCCGCGCGAACGGAGGCATCATCTGATGGGCGAGGTCATCGTCGTCACGGGCGCGTCCAGCGGCTTCGGCGCGCTGGCGGTGCGCAGGCTGGCCCTCGCCGGACACACGGTGTACGCGGGCATGAGGGAAACCCTCGGCCGCAACGCCACCGCCGTCGCGGACCTGAAGGCCTTCGGGGCCGAGAACAACGCCGACGTGCACGCCGTCGAACTCGACGTGCGGTCGCAGGAGTCCGCGGACGCCGCGATCAGCACGATCATCGAGGAACAGGGCCACCTGGACGTGGTCGTCCACAACGCGGGCCACATGGCCACCGGCCCGGCCGAGGCCTTCACGCCGGAGCAGTACGCGGACCTGTACGACGTCAACGTCCTGGGCACCCAGCGCGTGAACCGCGCCGCCCTGCCGCACCTGCGCGGCCGGCGCTCCGGCCACGTCGTGTGGGTCGGGTCGAGCTCGACGCGCGGCGGCACTCCCCCGTACCTGGCGCCGTACTTCGCGGCCAAGGCGGCGATGGACGCGGTGGCCGTCTCCTACCGCGCCGAACTGCTGCGGTTCGGCATCGAGACCACGATCGTCGTGCCGGGCGCGTTCACCCGCGGCACCAACCACTTCGCGCACAGCGGCACGCCCGCCGACACCGCACGCGCCGCGGAGTACGAGGAGCTCTACCCCGGCCTGGTGGACCAGGTCGGCAGCCGCCTCGCCGAGCTGGAGCCGTCGTGGGCGGACGCCGGTGCCGTGGCCGACGCGATCGTGGACGTGGCCGGCGCCGCGAAGCCGCCGTTCCGGGTGCACGTCGACCCTTCCTCCGACGGCGCGGAGGTCGTCAACGCGGTGGCGGACCGGATCCGCGGCGAGTTCCTGCGCCGGGTCGAGCTGGCCGACCTGATCTAGCGACCGCCGAGGAGCGTGGACACGGTGACGAACCGGTAGCCGCGTTCCTTGAGCCCGGTGATGACGGGCCTGAGCGCCTGCCGGGTCTGCTCCCTCGCCGCGTACATGGGGTGCAGCAGGATGATCGAGCCCGGCCTGGTCTGCGCCAGGGTCCGCTGGGTGATCTCCTGCGCGGTGGGCGAGCCCTCGGAGTCCGGTTCGACGTCCCACATGACCGTCGTGCGGTCGTGCTGCTCCAGGTAGAGCGGCAGGGCGAAGAGCTTCTTGCCGTTGGGCGGGCGGAAGTGGATGTCGCCGCTGTAGCCGGTCTTGCGGATCTGGGCGTCGGTGTCCTCCACCTCCCTCGCCACCGTGCTCGGCAGAACGCCGACCATGCGCTGGTGGTTGTAGGTGTGGTTGCCGATCTCGTGCTTGGCGTCCGCGATCCGCCTGCCGAGGTCGGGGTGCTTCTCGAGGTCGCGGCCCATGAGGAAGAACGTGGCCGGCACGTCCTCGGCCGCGAGCAGGTCCAGGACCTGCTGGGCACCGGCGGGGTCCGGCCCGTCGTCGAAGGTGAGGGCGACCACCTTCTCGCCGGTCTCGACGCGGTCGACCAGGTCGCCGAAGAACTGGAACGTGCGGGCGCTGCTGACGTTCCACAGGGTGACCGCGGCGACGAGCACGAGCGTGAGGCTCGCCGCCGTGATGATCGTGGGCTTGCGCCGCAACCACTTCATGCGTCCACTATGACCGCGGTGGATCTTCCGGTGCGCAGCACCCCGTCGTCCAGCGGCACGCACCGGATCCCGCCCCTGCCCCGCAGCGCCTTGAAGGCACCCGGAGCGATGACCTGGTCCATCCACGCGCACGGGTGCGCCGGACGACGCACCTCGAACCGCACCGGCCCGTCCCCGCTGTCCAGGCTGAACACGGTGCCGCGCGGCAGCGAGTCCACGCCGAACCCGCGCACGACGACGTTGCGGCGCGCCAGCAGCGGGTCCACCGGCCACGGATCGAGCGACTCGGCCGCGATGAAGGTGACCGCGGCGTTGCGGTGCGCGGGGTGGTTGAAGTAGCGGTCGCCGACGACGCCCAGCCCCGCCCGGATCTCCACGTGGTCACGCGAGACGGGCCCCGGATCGGGACGAGGGCCGTCCGACGGACGGCCCTCGAAAGCGTGCACGGGTGAGACGTGCAGCGCGACGATCTCGATCAACGCTCGCCGAGCTGCCACTCCGGCCGCACGTAGTGGCACGTGTAGCCGTTCGGGTAACGCTCCAGGTAGTCCTGGTGCTCGGGCTCGGCCAGCCAGAAGTCCGACTCCTGGGTGACCTCGGTGACGACCTTGCCGGGCCACTTGCCGGAGGCGTCGACCGCGGCGATCGTCTCCTCCGCGATCTTCTTCTGGGTGTCGTCGGTGTAGAAGATCGCCGAGCGGTAGCCGGCGCCGATGTCGTTGCCCTGGCGGTTGCGGGTCGACGGGTCGTGGATCTGGAAGAAGAACTCCAGGACCTGCCGGTAGCTGAGCTGCTCGGGGTCGAACACGATCTCGATGGCCTCGGCGTGGTTGCCGTGGTTGCGGTACGTGGCGTTCGGCGTGCTGGGGTCGCCGGTGTACCCGACGCGCGTGGAGACGACGCCGGGGTGGCGGCGGAACAGGTCCTGCATGCCCCAGAAACAGCCGCCCGCGAGAACAGCCTTCTCCGTCACAGTGTCACTCCTCTTCTCGGTGTTCACTCAGGAGAACGTTCGGTCTCCCCTGGATCATCCCCGTCAGGTTGTGACGTAACCATTACGGACCTCGCC
Organism: Lentzea sp. NEAU-D7; assembly: GCF_026242055.1. Classification (GTDB taxonomy): domain Bacteria; phylum Actinomycetota; class Actinomycetes; order Mycobacteriales; family Pseudonocardiaceae; genus Lentzea. The sequence continues at coordinate 740,802 of NZ_JAPJDL010000001.1, forward strand.
TCGATGACTTCGCCCAGGTAGCGCATCACGACGGCCACGGCGGCGGCGACCGGCACGGAGAAGAACGCGCCCGCGATGCCGTAGAGCGACGTGCCGGCCGTGACGACGAGCAGGACGACCGCCGCGTGCAGGCGCAGGCTGCGCGACTGCAGGATGGGCTGCAGCACGTTGCCCTCGACCTGCTGCACCACGATGACGATGATCAGCATGATGATCGCCGTGGTCAGGCCGTTGCTGACGAGCGCGACCAGCACGGCCAGCGCACCGGCGATGAACGCGCCGATGATCGGGACGAAGCCGCCGAGGAACGTCAGCGCGGCCAGCGGCACCGCCAGCGGCACGCCCAGGACGAGCAGGCCCGCCCCGATGAACACCGCGTCGATCAGCGACACGACGGCCTGGCTGCGGATGAAGCTGCCGAGCGTGACCCAGATCCGCTCCAGCACCGTCGTGACGTGCCCACCGGCCCGCTCACCGATCAGCCCGCGCACCCAAGGCGTGAACCGCGTGCCGTCCTTGACGAAGAAGAAGGCCAGCAGCAGCGCCACGATCCCGGTCACCAGGCCCGACGTCACCGCGCCCGCACCGGTCAGCAGTCCGCCGGCGATCGACCCGATGCTGGACTGGACCTGGTCGACGCCCTGGGCGATCAACCGGTCGAGATCACTGCCGCGCAGGTTGAACGGCGGCCCTGCCACCCAGTCCTGCAGCTGCCTGACGGCCTTCTGCGCGCTCTGCGCGATCTCCGGCACACCGGACGCGATCGACGTCGAGATCGCCGCGATGACCCCGCCCAGCACGCCGAGCCCGACGACCAGCACGATCGTCGCCGCCAGGGCCGAGTTGAGGCCCTTCGACATCATCCACCGCGCCGGCGGCCACAGCACCGTCGTGATCAGCAGGGCGAGCAGCACGGGCATGACGACCACCCAGAGCTTCCCGACCAGCCAGAAGACCATCCAGAAGCCCAGCGCGGCCAGCGCCACCCGAAGACTCCACCGCGCGAGCCAGCTCACGCCGTGCCCGATGGCCTCACCCTTGTCCACCCACCTGCGATCCCGTTCCACGTGCCACAGTCTGTCGTGCCCTAGCCCGATCGGGTGGCGGGACGCGCCGAAATCACCCCTGCCCCCAGAACGCGTCCTCCTCCGCCGGGTCGGCCGTGAACAGCCACACCTCGACGACCTTCCCGTCCGCGACGCGCATCAGGTCGATCCCGGTCCCGTCCATCTCCGCGCCGGACCGCCGGGCGGTCCAGTGCACCGAAGCCGCCACGACATCGCCGTTCACCATCAGCGGCGCGCTGCGCTTCAAAGCGAAAGTGCCCTCGGACACGGACATCATGCCGCCGAGCATCGCCCCGACGGCTTCGCTGCCGCGGTGCACGCCCGAGAACCGGTTGCCGCCGGGCTGGTGCCACACGACGTCGTCGGAGAACTGGGCGGCGACGGTGGCGAAGTCACCGGCCTCCAGGGCGTCGAAGTAGGTGGTGGCGACGGCGAGCGGGGTGGTCATAGGTCTCTCCATTTCGTTGCGGTTGACCTATGCTCACGAAAGTAACCAATTACCTCAACGTAACTAATGGACGGATGTGCGCCATGTCACAGACCATGCCGGACTGGAGCGTGCTCGCGGCCACCTGCCCGTCGCGCACGAGCCTGGCGCGCATCGCGAACAAGTGGACGGCGATGGCGGTGTCCGTGCTGGGCAACGGGCGCGCGCGGTTCGGCGACCTCAAGGCGCAGCTCGAGGGCATCAGCGGCAAGGTGCTCACCGAGACGCTGCGGGACCTCGAACGCGACGGGCTGATCACGCGGCACGTGTACGCCGAGGTGCCGCCGCGGGTCGAGTACGAGCTGACGGAACTCGGGTTCACGTTGCACGAGCCGCTGCTCGCGCTGTGCCGGTGGGCGGAGGACCACATCGCGGAGGTGCTGGTCAACCGCGAGGCGTACGACTCGCGCTGACGAGCACGCCGTCGATGTCCGGCGAGACGGAGCCGCGGATCAGTTTCCGCACGACGGGCAGGCCGGAGAGCTGGAACGCCAAGTCGCGCAACGAGATCCGCCACGCGGACGACGGCGCCATCCAGCCGATGAACCGCCGCCCGAACTCCTGCGTGTGCTCGACGGCGGGCTTCATCCGGCTCTGATAACGCGCGAAGGCGCCTTCGGTGCCCGCGGCGAGCTCCTCCGCCAGCACGCAGGCGCCGGTCATCGCGAGTGAAGCACCGTGGCCGGCGAACAGCGAGACCGCACCGCACGCGTCGCCCACGAGCACGACCTTGCCGCGATGCCACACGGGCATGTCCACTTGGGACACTTCGTCGTAGTAGACGTCCTGCGGCACCACGGAGAGCAGCGAGGGCGCGACCCAGCCGAGGTCGCCGAACCGTTCCCGCAGCGCCGCGGCCGGATCAGCGGGCAGCTCGGGAGAAGCGGACCGGTAGAGCATCAGCGCGGCCATCGACCCGTCCCGCACGGCGTAGCAGCCGATCATCCGCTGCGGCACGGTCAGCATCTGGTAGCGGTGACCGATCCGGGCGCTCAGCTCCACGTCCCGGAACGAGAACGCCGCCGTGTGGTGCCCGAGATAGCGCACGAAGGACGACGACGGCCCGAACACCAGCTCCCGCACCCGCGAGTGCACCCCGTCGGCGCCGACGACCAGGTCGAACTCCCCCGAGGACCCGTCCGAGAACGTCACCCGCCCGTCGTCCACGGCGGACACCGTTGTGCCACAACGGATCGAGGCCCGCAGGTCATCACGGACCACCGACGCGAGATCGCCGCGCAACAGGCTGATCACCCCGTCCGCGACCGCCTCGTAGGCGGCCGTGGAGATCTCGGCGCGCCGACGCCCCGAGGAGTCCACGCTCGTCACCGACGAGATCGGCGCCCGCCGCGCCTCCAGCGCCGGCAGCAGGCCCATCCGCCGTGCCACCTCGTGACCCGGTCCGAAGAAGTCGATCATGTAGCCGCCCGCGCGGAACGACGGTGCCTTCTCCACCACCGAGACGTCCCACCCGGCGCGCTCCAGCCACCACGCGGAGGTGAGCCCGGCGATCCCCGCCCCGACGATCAACGCACGCTGCTGGGCATTCGACTTAGGCATATGCCCAACTTAGCACTCGCGGACGCGTTCGCCGAGACCGCGCAGGTCAGCCCGCGACGAGGCGCCGGAACGGACCCGCGACCACGCGGAAGTCGACCGACGAGTCCAGCGCGCGGTGCAGCACCAGCCCGTCGATGGCCGCTCCCAGCAACAACGCCACCGCGTCGGCGTCCCGCACACCCGCGGTCCGCAGCCACTCGGCGACCCGCGCCCGGAAGTCCGCGACCAGCTCCGCCAGCCCCGCCCGCAGCTCGGGCAGCCGATGCGCGGCGAGGAACGCCTCGGCCAGCAGCAACGACTCGGGATCCGCACCCGTGAAGCGGGACAGGTCCTCGAAGATCCGCTCGACGCCCTCGGCCGGCGACGCGGTTCCGAGCGCCTGCGCCGACTCGGCCAGCACCCGCGCGGCGCGCTGGAGCGCGGCCGTCGACAGCAGCTCCGGCACCGACGAGAAGTGGTAGTGCACGAGCGCCGCGTTGACGCCCGCCCGTTCGGCGACCAGCCGCGTGGTCACCGCACCCCAGCCGACCTCGCCCACGAGCCGCGCGGCGGCGTCGATCAGTTGTTCACGGGTGCGGCGACCTCGGTCGGCTGATTTGGGCACGCGTTCAACTTAGCTTTCGGCCTTCTTCGTGAACGCCTCGAGCACCTCGGACCAGCCGCCCGTGTTGTCCTGCAGGGCCTTCGCGCGCAGCTCCTCCGAGCCCGCGAGCCGCGAGAACCCGCTCTCCACGACCTTGAGCCGAGTCGCCGCACCCTCGGGCGTGAGCGTGAACTCGACGAGCGTCGTGTTGTCCTCGCTCAGCTCCTGCCCGCCGAACGCGCTCGCCCAGCGGTAGGACACGTACGTCTGCGGCGTCACGGTCTCGACCCTGACCGGGAAGTCGCCGTACTGCTCGTTCTTGCAAAGGGTCGTCTCCCCCTCGACCGCGGTGCCGGACGGCTGTGTGGCCACCCAGAACCCCGGCTCGGTCACCAGCTGCCAGACCCGCGCCAACGGTGCTTCGATCAGGGTCTCGCGTTCGATCCGGTCCACGCTCACGACAACTCCCAGGTCCGCCAATAAGTGCAACCCCAGAGTTGCACATCCCCCCGAGGATGCGCAACCCCAGGGTTGCATGTCTCTCCCGCGCCCCGAACGCGGGAGAAGGTCTAGGGGCGGCCGCCCAGCGCGTCCACCACCGCGGAGGTCACCGCGTAGGACTCGCGGACGGTGCCCTTCTCCAGACCGCCCTCGTCCTCGGGCAGGTCCTCGGCCACGGTCGACCGGCCACCGATGAAGTCGCCGTTCTCCGGGTCGACGATGATCTCGCTGAAGTCGTCGCCCTGCCTGATGCCGAGCGCGACGCCTTCCTTGCCGTCGAGGTTGGCCTTCTTGTCCGTGACGACCAGCCCCGGCACCAGCGCGACCGCCCGGAAGATGTTCGCCCGCACGTCGGCGGGGAACACGCCCGACTGCAGAGCTGTGCGAGCCGACGACAGCACGCCCGGGTCACCGGTCCCGTTCTCGGCTTCGAGCCTGGCGTAGAGCTCCTTCGGGTCCTTCGGCAACGACGCGATGAACTCCGGCGTGGGGCTGCCGAGCGAGCCGGTGGTGCACCGGTCCGGCTGCCCCTCGGCGAAGTAGGAGTAGTTGCCGCACTTGGCGCGGAACTCCTGGCCGTCCTTGAACGACGTACCGGCGTCCGGCCGGCCGTCACCCTCGTGTCCGTCCAGCCACCTCACGGAGTTGATCTTGTTCCGGAACAGCCACTCGCCGCGGCGGTCGGCGGGAATCCACTCCTCCTGGACCAGGTCGGTCGTCGAGGCGTGCCCGGAGCCGAGCTCCACCGTGATGCCCTCGGAACGGGTGCGCACGTAGCGGAACTGGCCGGGCGCGAGAGGCCGCTCGACCACGCGGGAGGCCAGGTCGGCGGCCTTGGTCAGCTCCTCGGCGGCGCTCACCGGGTTGCTGCCGACGCCGGTGAGGTCGACGGTCGACGCGGCCAGGCCACCGCCGGTCAGCACGGCCACGGCGGCCGCGGCGGCGAGCCAGCGGGTGCGGCGACGCGGCCGGGTCCGCACGCCGGCGGCGATCGGCCCGGCCGCTTCGGCGCGTGCCTGGAGAGCGGCGGCCAGGGCGTTCCTGCCCGCGGCGACGTCGAACTGGACGGGCTCGTCGCCGGCGCGCGAGAGGGCGGCGTCGAGCACTCGGTCGAGGGTCTCGGGCTTGGTGGGCTCAGACATGGCTGTCCTCGGTGAAGTCGTGGGCGGTTGCGGCGAGGCGGGTGCGCAGCCGTGCCCGGCCGCGGTGCAGGCGGGTGCGCACGGTGGCCACCGGGACGTCGAGCGCCACGGCGATCTCGGCGGGCGTGAAGTCCGCCCACGCGTGCAGCAGCAGCACCTCGCGTTCCTCGACGCGCAGTTCGGCGAGCCAGGAGGTGAGCGGTCCGGCGAGCACGTCGGCGTCCGCCGCGGCACTCACCCGGTCACCGATGTCGGCCTCGTCGGTGCGGGCCGCGTGCTCCTTGCTCCACGCCCGCAGCTTGCGTTCCTCGGCACGCACGTGGCCCCGCAACAGGTTCGTCGCCACCCCGTAGAGCCAGGCCCGCACGGCGTCCGCGTCGTAGGCCTGCCCGGCGCGCTGGTCCCAGAGCACCAGGAACGCCTCCGAGACCACGTCCTGCGCCGTGTCGGGACCGACCCGCCTGGCCACGTAGCGGTGCAACCGCCCGGCCGTCGATTCGTAGACCTCCAGCAGCGCGGCCTCGTCCAGCAAGGCCGGCGCCGCTCCTGGTGTCAGCGCCACGGGCGCCGCTTCGGTTCGCACAGACCTACCTGGCCGCAGGGGCCAGAAGCGTTCCCGGCGTGTGCTCACCGCCACATCGTGCGGCAGCCGGTCAGATCTCGCGCGGGAACGGGTGCCGGGCGGCGAACTCGGTCGCGGTCATGCCGAACAGCACCACGTCGTGGTGGCGGCCGGCGAAGAACTCGTGGTCGCGCAGCCTGCCCTCCTCGGTGAAACCGAGCTTGCGGTGCAACGCGATCGAGGCGTCGTTGAAGGCCCACACGCTGGCCCCGCACTTGTGGAACCGCCGCTCGCCGAACATGAAGCCGAGCAGCAGCCGCACGGCTTCCGTCGCGTAGCCGCGTCCTTTGTGCTCGGCGCCGATCGCGACGCCGTACCTGAACCGGCCCGCGCGGTGGTCGATCTCACTGGTGGTCACCATGCCGACCGGTACTCCACCGGCGAGCGACTCGACGGCGAGCACCATCCTGTCGTCCTCCGGCTTCCTCAGCGCGGTCGTCTGCGCCCACTCCCGCTGGGCGGCGGCGGATCGCGGCGGATGAACGCGATCCGCGCGCCGCATGTCGCCCGTGTTCTCGTCGAACCTCTGAAACGCGTCCCAGTCCTCCGGTTCGACGCCGCGCAGCCGGACGACTTCTCCTACCCAGGCAGAGGTCATCGCATGATCGAACGACCACCCGATCGTGTCTGGCAAGCGGATTACTACTATCGACCGATGACCGCCTACGACGATCTCGAGCTCGACACGACGGTGCTGCCGGAGCGCCAGCAGAGGATCCTGGTCGCCATTCGCGACTGGGTCGTCGAGCACGGCTACTCCCCCAGCACCCGCGAGATCGGCGAGGCCGTCGGCCTGAAGTCGTCCTCCAGCGTCTCCCGGCACCTGTCGGCGTTGGAGGACAAGGGTTTCCTCAAGCGCGGCGGCTCGGTGACGCGGCCGATGGACGTGCGGGTCTTCCTCAGCGGGGCGCCGATGGCGCCGGGGATGACCTCCGAGGACTCGATCTCGGTGCCGGTCGTCGGTGACATCGCCGCCGGTGCGCCGATCTCCGCCGTCGAGCACGTGGACGAGGTGCTGCACCTGCCGCGTGGTCTGGTCGGCCGGGGCAGCAACGTGTTCGCGCTGCGCGTGCGCGGCGACTCGATGGTCGACGCCGCGATCTGCGACGGCGACACGGTCGTGGTGCGGCAGACGCACGAGGCGTACAACGGGCAGATCGTCGCCGCCATGATCGAGGAGGAGGCGACGGTCAAGGTGTACCAGCGCAAGGGCGGCCACGTGTACCTGGAGCCGCGCAACGCCGACTACCCCGTGATCGACGGGGACAAGGCCGTCATCCTCGGCATCGTCGTGTCGGTGCTCCGGAGCGTCTGAGGTCTGTCCACTCAGGACTGATCACTCAGAGGACGCCCCAGTCGCGTGACCGCAGGTGCTCCGCGACGGCGTCCGTGGCGGGCGTGGTCGTGCCGCGGGTGACGACGTAGAGGGTGTTGAGCGGGGGCACCTCCGGGTGGTGCAGCTGCTCGACGGAACCGGCGGCCAGCGCCGGTTCGGCGAGGTAGCGCGGCAGGGCGGACACGCCCGCCCCGGCGATCACCGCGGCCAGCACGGCGCGCAGGTCGGGCACGGTGACGGCGACGGCGTTCGCCGGGCGCGTGCCGAACTCGCTGCGCCAGTAGCGCCGGATGATCGGCAGGGCGCCGTCGTAGGCGACGAGCGGCAGGTGTTCGAGGGCCCGCGCGGGGTCCGCGGCCAGCAGGTCCCGGTCCACGGTCCTGGCCAGCAGGGGTGGCCCGACCAGCAGGAACTCCTCGTCGGTGACCGGTGCGGCGGTGAATCCCGCACCGGGGCGCACGGAGGACAGGACCACGTCCAGCTTCGCGGCCCGGAGTGCGGCGAGCAGGTCGCCGGCCAGGCCGAACGTCACCTCCAGCCGAAGTCCCCTGCCGGTCAGCGGGGCGAGCGCGGGCAGGCCTCGCACGGTCATGAACTCGGCCGCTCCCCCGATCCGGACCGTGCCTTCTAGGGTTCCGCCGGAGTCGAGCGCGGTGCGGAGCTGGTCGACGTGCTGGCCGACGCGGCGGGCCAGGTCGTCGGCACGGGGCGTGGGCGTGACGCCGCGGCCGCCCCGCACGAACAGCGGTTCGCCGAGCTCCTTCTCCAGCCTGGCGAGCTGGCCGCTGACCGCGGGCTGGGTGAGCCCCCGCCTGGTGGCCGCGCCGGTGAGCGAGCCGGCCCGGTAGATCTCCAGGAACGTCGCCAGCAGGTCCAGGTCCGTCAAGTTGGCAGCCATAAGTCAACTTATAGCTCATCCGTCGCGTTCTGCGGATCTGTGATGTTCTGTTCGACATGAAGAAGCTGCTGATGGTCGTGTCCGGCGCCGACTCGCTCACCCTGGCCGACGGCTCGGCCCACCCCACGGGGTTCTGGGCGGAGGAGGTCGTCGAGTCCGTGCGCGTGCTGCGGGAGGCCGGCGTCGAGGTCACGCTGGCGACGCCCGGCGGGGTGGTGCCGACCGTGGACAAGGCGAGCCTCGACGGCACGTTCGACGAAGCCGTCGCCTCGCTGGAGGACCTGCGCGCCCCTGCCGTGCTGTCCGATGTGGACGCGAGCGGGTTCGACGCGATCTACCTGCCGGGCGGGCACGGTCCGATGGCGGACCTGGCGTCCGACGCGTCGCTGGGCGCGTTGCTGGCGGACTTCCACGACGGCGGCAAGGTCGTCGCGGCGCTGTGCCACGGACCGGCCGGTCTGCTCAGCGCGGTCCGCGCGGACGGCACGTTCGTGTTCGCGGGCAAGGAGATGGCCGTGTTCAGCGACGAGGAGGAGCGCCAGGGAGGCCTGGACGTCCCCTACTCGGTCGCCGGCCGGCTGACCGACCTGGGCGCGCGCCTCGCGACGGGTGAGCCGTGGTCGAGCACGGTGGTCGTGGACGGCCGGCTCGTGACGGGTCAGAACCCGCAGTCCACCACGGCCACCGCCACGCGGGTCGCCGAACTGCTCGCCTGACAGGACGGCGCGGCTCCCCGGACTCCCCGGAGGAGCCGCGCCTCTTACAGCGCCAGCTGCACCAGCCCGAGCACCGCCAGCAACGCCGGACCGCGGCTGAACTGCACCACGAGGCCGAGCGGCGTCGGCCCGAACACGCCGAAGTCGATGACCGCGGCGCCGTAGTCGATCGGCGGCCGCGTGGCGATCCGGTGCACGACGGCCACCGCGCCCACCGCCGAGACCAGCGCGTTGACCGCGGACACGTGCGGGGTGAAGGCCGCGGTGACGGCACACCACACGATCGCGCCGAACGCGGGGAACACGAGGTGCGCCAGCCTCAGCTGCCGATCCGGCAGCCCCAGGGCGCGACGCATCGCGGGCGAGCGGCAGACGAACTTCAGCCCCGCGGCCAGCCGGTCGGTGGCCAGGAACGCGGCGACGAGGTGGACGGCGGGAACGACAGCGCCCTCCCAGCCCACCGACACCAGCGCCGGGGCGGGGAGCAGCGCCGCCCAGACGAGCGCGGCGTTCGGGGTGCGGCGCAGCCGGAGCGCGTCGGTCCAGGCGAGAACGACGAGCCGGGAGCCCCTCAACCGCACCGACTTCACGCGCCCGAGCGCGCGGGCACGGCGTTCGGCCAGCACCGCGCCGAGGAGGGCGAGGTCGAACCAGCTCACCGACACCCGCGCCACACCCGCGAGCGCACCGCCCGCCGCGAGGTCGGACCGCCGCAGTGACCGCAGCGCCGCGGCCGCCACCACCGCCAAGCCGATCGCCACCACCCAGGCGGCACCGATCACCCCGGCCCACCCGCCCGGCCGCACGGGAAAGCCGGCCGTTCCCAGAAGCCCGCCACCAGAACCCGCCCAGAGCGGCACCAGCAGGGCCACCACCGCGAGCCCGGCCAGCCCGCTCAACCATCCCTGCGGCCGCACCCGAACCCATTGCAGCACCACGGCACCTGCCACCACGGCCACCCCGCAGGCGGACCCGGCACCCGCCGCGGCCACGGGCGGGACCACGGCCCCCACGATCCCGGACACGACAGCGGGCCAGCCGGCACCCACCGCCGCACCGGCCGCGAGGAGCCAGAGGAACCGGGGCCGCAGCAGGGCGCCGCGCGACACGGGCGTGCTCAGCACCCAGAACACCCGGTCCGGGCCCGCGAAGACCGGCCCGGCCGCGAGCGCCACCTTCATCAGCACGGCGGCGCCCAGCACCGACAACCAGAGCGCGGTCCACTCGCCCCCTGGGTGGGAGGTCTTGGTCAGTCCCGCGTACGCCCAGCCGCACCCGACCAGGCCGGCGATCGAGAAGTTGACGAACGGGGCGTACAGCCGCGCGACCTGGAAGCGCCACGGCACCGGGGGCCGCAACCGGTGCCGGACGGCCGCCGCGGTCACAGCGCGACGGTCCGGCACGCCACCGCCTCCACCAGCTCGTGGTCGTGCGACGCGAACACGACGGCCACCCCGGCGGCCTTCTCCGCCAGCAGGCGGGACCGCAGCCAGGTGCGGCCCGCGGCGTCGAGGCGCTGCTCGGGTTCGTCCAGCACGAGCACCGAGCGCGGCCGCACGAAGCACGACGCCAGCCCGAGCCGGTGCCGCTGGCCCGAGGACAGGGTCGGGGGCAGCTGGTCCGCCACCGGCGTCAGCCCGACCTCGCCGAGCACCGCCGGGACGTCGGCCGAGGATCCGTGCAGCCAGGCCAGCAGCCGCAGGCGCTCCACGACGGACACGTCCGGGAAGTAGTCGGCGTCGTCGAGCAGCGACGCTACGGCGGCCCGCACCGCACCCGACGACTCGTCCACCTCGGCACCGTCGAGCAGCACGCTGCCGGCGTCCAGCGCCTCGGCCCCGACCAGGCAGCGCAGCAGGGTGGACTTGCCCGAGCCGTTCGCACCCACGACGGCAACGGCCTCACCAGGGCCGACGGTGAAGGACAGACCTGCGAAAACGGGGACCCCGCCGTAGCTGAAGCCGGCGTCCCCCACCCCCAGCGACATGGGACCAGGGTAGTGGGAATAGCCCGGGCACCCACGCGTTAGAGTAGATGCAAACGCATAAGTCACTAAGTTTGAAGGAGGCGGGTGCCGTGCAGTTCGGAATCTTCTCGGTGAGCGACATCACCAGGGACCCGGTGAGCGGCGAGACCCCGAGCGAGGCCGAGCGCATCGACGCGATCGTGCAGATCGCGGAGAAGGCCGAGGAGGTCGGGCTCGACGTGTTCGCCATCGGCGAGCACCACAACCCGCCGTTCTTCTCGTCGGCGCCGACGACGCTGCTCAGCCACATCGCGGCGAAGACCAGGAAGCTCATCGTCAGCACCGCCACGACGCTGATCACCACGAACGACCCGGTGCGCATCGCCGAGGAGTACGCGATGCTGCAGCACCTGGCGAAGGGCCGCATGGACCTGATGCTGGGCCGTGGCAACACCGCGCCGGTCTACCCGTGGTTCGGTGCCGACATCCGGCAGAGCCTGCCGCTGGCGCTCGAGAACTACAACCTGCTGCACCGGTTGTGGCGCGAGGACGTCGTGGACTGGGAGGGCAAGTTCCGCACGCCGTTGCAGGGCTTCACCAGCACCCCGCGTCCGCTGGACGACCTGCCGCCGTTCGTGTGGCACGGGTCGATCCGCACGCCCGAGATCGCCGAGCAGGCCGCCTTCTACGGTGACGGCTTCTTCGCCAACAACATCTTCTGGCCGAAGGAGCACTACATCCGGCTGATCAAGTTCTACCGCCAGCGCTACGCGCACTACGGCCACGGCACGGAGAAGCAGGCCATCGTCGGCCTCGGTGGCCAGGCGTACATCGCGAAGCGGTCGCAGGACGCGGTCAAGGAGTTCCGCCCGTACTTCAACGAGGCACCCGTCTACGGCCACGGGCCGCGGATGGAGGACTTCATGGAGCAGACGCCGCTGTCGGTCGGCAGCCCGCAGGAGGTCATCGACAAGACGCTGACCTTCCGCGAGCACTTCGGCGACTACCAGCGCCAGATGTTCCTGATGGACCACGCCGGCCTGCCGCTCAAGACCGTGCTCAACCAGCTCGACCTGCTCGGCGAGGAGGTCGTTCCGGTGCTGCGCAAGGAGATCGAGGCCCGCCAGGACCCCGAGACCGCCAAGCCTCCGACGCACGCCGGGCGTGTCAAGGACAAGTACGGCGACGGTCCGGTCCGCCAGCCCAGGCCGAACGCCAACCGGGGTGACAACGTCACGGGTGGCTCGCCGTACCAGGACTCGAAGTGACCCGAGCCAACGAGGCGTGGGAGTCCCTGATGAAGGCGTACGCCGTGTTGATGAAGCAGTTCAACGCGGAGGACGTCTGGGGCGACCTGACCATGCGGGAGTACGACGTGCTGTACCAGCTGTCCAAGTGCGACAGTCCACTCAGGATGAGTGAGCTGAACCGCCACGTGCTGCTGAGCCAGCCCGCTCTGTCCCGCATGGTCGACCGCCTGGTCGAACGGGGCTACCTCGACCGGTGCCCCGATCCCGGTGACCGCAGGGGTGTGCGCCTGTCGCTCACCCCCGCGGGCCGGGAGACCCAGCGGGCCATCGGCCGCCCGCACGCACGCAGCGTCACGCGCGCCCTGAGCGTGCTGACACCCGAAGAACTCGACCAGCTCGCCGCCATCACCGGCAAGCTCAGCCAGAGCGAGGAGTAATGGGCCAGAACTTCCAGCTGGTGGTGGTGTCCGCCGGGACGAGCGACCCGTCGTCCACCCGGCTGCTCGCCGACCGCGTCGCCGGACGCGTCACCGCGCTCGCCGGCAAGCGGGGACAGACCGTCGGCACGACGGTGATCGAACTGCGCGAGCTCGCCACCGAGATCGCGAACGCCCTGGTGTCCAACCACGTCGGGCCGAAGCTGCAGAACGCCGTCGCGACCCTGCGGCACGCGGACGGCATCGTCGCCAGCACCCCCGTCTACAAGGCGGGCGCGAGCGGCCTGCTCACGTCGTTCTTCCAGGTCCTCGACAACGACCTGCTGATCGCGAAGCCCGTCGTGCTCGCCGCGACCGCCGGCACGGCGAGGCACGCGCTCGTGGTCGACGACCAGATGCGCGGACTGTTCGCCTACCTGCGGACCGTCGTGGTGCCGACCTCGCTGTTCGCCTCGACCGAGGACTGGCAGGACAACGGCCTCACCAAGCGCATCGACCGCGCGGCCCTCGAACTGGTGGCGCTCATGACCTCGGGCTTCGAGAAGACCGTGCGCGACGAGTCGTGGGGCAGCTACCAGCACGAGTACGGCAGCGCGGGCGGCACGGAGCTGACGATCGACCTCGACTCCGACCTGATGCGCCTGGCCGCAGGCGGCGCGGCAAGTTAGAAATCCGCGCCGCGCGAGAGCTTCTCGTGCGCGCGCAGCTCCACGAGCGCGTCCTCATGCACGGCAACGGCGGCGTCGTACGCGGCGCCGCCGAGCACGCGCACGCCGAACGGCTCGACCTCCTGGCGCAGCGCCTCCGACAGCCCCTCGAGCGCGAACTTCGCCGCCGAGTAGTAGCCGAACCCCTGCACGCCGACCAGTCCGGCCAACAAGGACATGGTCACGATCCCGCCGAACCGCTCCTCCGCCGCCCGCACCGCCGCCCGCACCTGCTCGGCATCGGTGACGCCGAGCTTGAGGACCAGCACGCGGTCGTCGTGGGCAGCGGCCCATTCCCGCAGCTCAGCGGGCCGGCGCACGGTGAGGACACCTGATCGCCCTGTTCCAGCGCGGCCTCGGCGTAGGCCAGGCCGAACCCTCCGGGCGTCCCTCCGGTGATGAACAGCCCTGTGCCGTCACCGCTCCCGCGCACGCGGCACTGCGCGAACGGTTCACCGAGGCCGCCGCCCGGGGCCTGCTGAAGGTGCCCGCGGACGACGCGGCCGAACAGATGCTCGCCGCGAACGTCGGTGTGACGCTGATCCTGATCAGCCAGCCCGAGCCGGACTTCGCGCTGTCCGAACGCGTCCGCGAGGCCGCGCTGGCCGGCGTGCTGCGCACCACCACCGAATCTCCAGCCGGCCGGGCGGACGCCGCACTCACCCTGCGCGCGCTGGTCGATGACGATCCCGGCGCCCTCACGCCGGGCGAGCGCGCGCTGCTCGGTGAACTGCTGGACCGCCTGGCCCGCTAGAGCACCCGGTGTTCCTCCGACCAGGGCACGAGCTTCCGCTCGGCCCAGGTCAACAGGTAGAAGAGCGCCACGCTGATGATCGCGAGCAACGCCATCGCCGCGAACGCCAGCGCGGTGTCGGCGCTGCCGCCGGACACGGTGATCACGTAGCCCAGTCCGGCGTCGGCGCCCACGAACTCACCGATGACCGCCCCGATGACGGCCAGCGTGATCGACACCTTCAAGCCCACGAAGATCTGCGGCAGCGCGTGCCACAGGCGCAGCTTGAAGAACTCGTGCGTCCTCGTCGCGTCGAGCGACCGGAACAGCTCGACCAGCTCCTGAGGCGTCGACCGCATGCCGGACGCGGTCGAGATGACGATCGGGAAGATGCACACGAGCACCACCATCAGCACCTTCGACTCGATGCCGAACCCGAACCACACCACCACGATCGGCGCGATCGCGACCTTCGGCACGGCGTTGAGCGCGACCAGCAGCGGGTAGAACATCCGCTCCAGCACGCTCGACCCGACGATGAGCAACGCCAGCGGCACACCGATCACGACGGACAGCGCGAAGCCGGACACGGCCTCCCACAACGTGACCATCGTCTGTTCGAGCAGGTAGCCGGGCAGTTCCAGGAACGACGCGACGACGTCGGCCGGCGACGGCACGAGCAGCGGTTGGATCGCGAACACGATCGTCGCGAGCCACCAGGCACCGATGATCGCCAGCAGTCCCAGCACCGGCAGCACGGCCCTCATGCCGTCACCAGGAGCCCGCGCAGCTCGCGACCCACCTCGTCCAGCTCGACCTGGCCGAGGGCGCGCGGACGGGGCAGATCGACCTCGACGACCCGGTGGATCCGGCCGGGCCGCGGGCTGAGCACGACGATCCGGTCGGCGAGCAGCACGGCCTCGTCGATGGAGTGCGTCACGAACAGCACCGCGCGCGGCTGGGCGAGCTGCACCCGTTGCAGCTCTTCGGACAGCTCGGTGCGGGTGATCGCGTCCAGAGCGGAGAACGGCTCGTCCATCAGCATCACCCGCGGGCTCTGGATCAACGACCGGCACAGCGAGACCCGTTGCTGCATGCCGCCGGACAGCTCGTGCGGCAGCCGTTCCTCGAACCCGCCGAGCCCGGTCAGTTCCAGCAGCTCGCGGGCGCGGTCGCGGTGATCGCCCAGGCCGAGGATCTCGACCGGCAGCAGGACGTTGGCCAGCACGGAACGCCACGGCAGCAACGCGGGCCGCTGGAACATGACCGAGACGTCCCGCCGCGGCCTGGTGACCGGCGAACCGGCCACCAGGACCCGGCCCCCGGACGGCGTGAGCAGTCCGGCGACGAGCCGCAGCAACGTCGACTTGCCGCAGCCCGACCGCCCGATCACCGCGACGAACTCGTGCTCGTCCACCTCCAGGTCGATGCCGTCGAGCGCGTGCACGCCGCCGAAGGAGTGCGAGACGCCGCTGATCGTGATCACTTGGGTGAGGCCCCGAAGGACACGAGGTCACCGGGCGCCAGCGATCCGGCCGGAATCGCCCCGGCCTCGGCGAGCGTCCCGAGGACCTTGCCGACCCGCTCCTCGGTGATCCCGCCGACGCGACCGCTGTAGCCGGGCGGTTTCACGTACGGCGCCATCAGACCGACCTCGGCGCTGGCCACCCCCGCGTCCTGCGTCGGCTGGTACTTCTTCAGGATCGGCCCGACCTCGTCCGGGTGCTCGATCGAGTACTCCAGCCCCCTGAGCAACGCCGACATGAAGGCCTGACCCTGCTTCGCGTCGTTCGCGCGATCCTTCGAGGCGATCAGCACGTTGCCGTAGAGGTCGGGAACGAGGTCGCCGTAGGGCAGCACGACCGCCTTCCTGCCCTTGGCCGCCGCCTCGATCAACGGCGTGCCGACGACGAACTGGCCGATCCCGTCGACCTGCCGCGCCGCGAGCAGCTGCGGCAGCGCGGGCGGCGCCGACGGCACGAACTGGACCTTCGCCGGATCGATGCCGGCGGCCCTGGCGTAGACCGGGAACATCACCTGGTTCGTCGAACCGGGCTGGTCACCGATCTTCTTGCCCTCCAGGTCGGCCGGCCTGCTGATCCCGCCGCCCTCCAGCGCCACGATCGCGGCCAGCGAGCGCTGCTGGATCGCCGCCATCACGGAGACCGGCAGCTTCTCCTTGGCCAGCGTGATCGCGGTGGCGGTGAAGTCGGCGACGCCGAAGTCGGCCCGGCCTGTCGCGACCAGCTTCAGGACGTCGACGCTGCCGGTGCCCGGCGTGATCGTCACGTCGAGGCCGGCCTGCTCGAAGAACCCCTTCTCCTTCGCCACGTAGACGTACGCGTCACGCCCGAACGTGCCGAACGACGTCAGATAGCTGACCTTGCTCGGAGCCGCGTGCTCCGCCGGTGACGAACAGGCCGTGACGGCCAGCGCCACGAGCAAGGCTGAAAACGCTTTCCTCATGTTCCCTCCCCCGAAGGCACCCTCGTGCTCGAACATAGGGGGCGGGGAGGGTCCATGAACACGTCCGATGGTCCGGTGGCCGTGATCGGTGCGGGCCCGGTCGGCCTGGTCACCGCGCTGGGTCTGGTCGCGCACGGGGTTCCGGTCGTCGTCTTCGAGGCCGGGAACGACCTGTCGAGCGAGACCAAGGCGGGCACGGTCCTGACGCGCACGCTGGAGGTGCTGGACCGGTACGGGGCGCTGGGGCCGGTGCTGGAGGCGTCGCTGCGGCTCGACGAGATCGGCGAGGTGGACCGGGCGACCGGGACGTCGACCGGGAGCGTGCTGACCTCCGCGCTGGCCGGCGAGACGCGGTTCCCGTTCGTCGTCAACGTTCCGCAGCACGAGCTGGAGCCGGTGCTCGCGTCACTGCTGGAGGAACGCGCGCCGGGCGCATTGCGGATGCGGCATCGGCTGGTGGACTTCTCGCAGCACGACGACGGCGTCGCGCTGCGACTGTCCACTCCGGATGGAATCGTCGCGTTCGCGGCGTCGCACGTGCTGGCCTGCGACGGCGGGCGGTCGACCGTGCGGGAACGGCTCGGCGTCGAGGTCGAGGGGCACACGCTGGAGCAGCGGTACGCGCTGGTCGACCTGGTGTGCGACCTCGACGTCCGCAATCCGCGCGACTACCCGTACCTCGCCTACTTCGGCGACCGCGAGGAGTGGATGGTCCTCGTGCGGCAGCCGCACTGCTGGCGGTTCGTGTTCCCGCTGGCCCCCGGCCGGGACGCGCCGGCGGCGGAGGAGCTGCGCGACAAGGCGGCGCACTTCATCGGCGAGGTGGACTCGGTGGAGGTGCTGGGCAGCAACGTCTACACCGTTCACCACCGGGTGGCGTCGCGGTGGCGCGACCGCCGGGTGTTCCTGCTGGGCGACGCGGCGCACCTGATCACCCCGATGTGGGCGCTGGGCCTCAACACCGGCGTGCTGGACGCCTCCAACCTGCCGTGGCGCCTCGCGTGGGTGCTGCGCGGGTGGGCGGGCGAGGAGCTGCTGGAGGGCTACGAGGCCGAGCAGAAGCCGGTGGCCGTGCACGGTTCCGGCGCCATGGCGGAGGCCGCCCGTGCCGTGATGGACCGGCGTTCGGACTCGGTCGCCGGATGGCGGGACGCGATGACGCGGACGTTGCTCGGCGTGCGGCTGGGCGCCGACTGGTCGATGACGCGCTCGGGCCCGCCGCGGGCCGGCGACAGGATCCCGGACCTGCGGGTGTTCGACCGGCGCGGCCCGGTCCACCTGCACGAGCTGTGCCGCGACTCGTTCGTCGCGCTGCACCTCACCGACGCGCGCCGCCGCCCGTTCCTGCCCGCCGACGGGCCTCCCGGCCTGAAGCAGGTGGTGGTGAGCCGGTGGGACGCGCCGGACCTGCGTTCCCGCGCCTTCTTCGATCCCGGCGACACGGTGCGGGAGCGCTTCAGCGACACCGTGGTCCTGGTCAGGCCGGACGCGCACATAGCCCACATCGAACCGTGGACCACCACGTCGTGGCGATCGGTCCAGGACCGCTATCTGCAGGAGGTGCACCTTGCGGGGTGACGTCGTGATCTCGCCGTCCGGTGAGGAGATCGTGCTCGTGGACGTCGGCCGGCGCGTGCTGCACGACGACCCGGTGGTCCGCGTGTGGGAGGTGACGCTCGAACCGGGCGAGACCCACCCGTGGCACCTGCACCACAACCCGTACGTCGTGCTCGGCATCGACGGCTCAGAAGGCCGCATGGACTGGCTCGACGGCAGCGAGCCGAGGTTCATCTCCGAGCACCGCGGCGGTTTCGTGTACCGGCCCGTGTCGCCCGTGCACCGGCTCACCAACATCGGCACGACCTTCTACCGCAACCGGCTGGTCGAGCTGAAAGACCTCGGTGAGAACCTGCCCGAGCCGCTGGACGTCCGTTCCGACGACATCAGCGTGCGCATGGTCGCGGACGTGAGCCTGGACCTGGAGGGGCCGCACGTCCTCGTCGCGCTGGACGGTGAGGACGTGCGGCTCCACCCGGGAGGACCGTGCAGGCTCGACGGCGAGTGGTTCGTCGTCGAGCTGGCCTACTTGGCCAGGTAGGGCTCGATGTCCTCGAACTCCGCGACCGGCCGCACCTCGACCGACATCTCCTCGACGCCCGCGAAGCAGGTGATGTACTCCGCGGCGACCGCGGTGGCCTCCGCGAGGTCCTTCGCGCTGATCAGCAGGAACCCGCCGACGACCTCCTTGGCCTCGGCGAACGGCCCGTCGGTCGACCTGATCGCCGCACCGCGCCTGCGCACCACAGCGCCCTGCTGCTGCACGCCCTCGGCGCCGAGCATGACGCCGTCCGCCGTCAGCTTCTCGACGAACGCGTTCATCCGCTCCACGAGCTCGGGGGTCGGCTCCCATGAGGCCGGATCGTCCTGCGGGACCCGGTGCGTGAGCATGAACCGCATGTTCTCTCCTCGTTGTCGACTGGCAGCGTCCGCTGCCACCCCTGCGTCGATCGGCGTCACGGAGCTTTCGACATCTTCGCCATGATGGCCCGGTGAGACTCTCGCGGCTGGTCATTCCGCTGCTCTGCATGTGGCTGTTCGGCAACCTCTACGAGCAGGTCGTGTGGAACCCGCAGCTGCTGGCGGACCCGCGGCCCGGCTCGCTCGTGGGCGTGTTCGCCGCGGGCAGCCCGATCTACTACTACCTGCCGTGGGCGCCGCTGGCCGTGGTCCTGGCCGTCGTCACGCGGGTGCCCAAGCCCGCTGGGCTGCCTCGCGGTCTCGGTCGCGATGAAGGTCCTGCTGATCACGCAGGTCAACCCGGTGTTCCGCGACCCTGCCGTCTCCCGTGACGTCGTCCACGACAACGCCGTGCTCTGGGCGTTCGGCAACGGCGTCGTCGTGATCGCGGTGGCGGCCGCGATCCTCTTCATCCAGCGTGGGCGGCGAGGTGCTCCGCCGTCCGCAGCGCCAGCGCCGCCATCGTGATCGACGGGTTCGACGTGCCGAGCGACGGCATGCTGCCGCAGCCCACCGCGTACAGGTTCGGGTGGTCCCAGCAGCGCTGCCACTGGTCGACGACCGAGTCGCGCGGCGAGGTGCCCATCACGTGCGTACCGCCGCTGTGCCCGGCGCCCCAGTACCGCAGCGGTTCGCCGTCGTGCTCGAAGTAGTGCCCGTCGTCCGGCTTGTACACGGTGTGGTCCTCGGCGCCGAGCATCTCGAACAGCCGCTCCGACACCCGTTTCGCCGCCAGCAGGCCGTCCTTGGCGTAGTCCGACAGTGCGTAGTGGATGGACGGCCGGGGGTTGCCGAGCACGTCGCGTTCACGCGCGAGCGTGACGCGGTTGGCCTGGTCCGCCTCCTGCTCCACCTCGATCTGCAGCGTGAACTGCCTGCTGACCCGCTGCGCGACCGCCTTCCTCAACGCGGTGCCGCGCAGGCCGGCCGCGACGAACTCCGCGGTGTCCGAACCCGGGCTGCCCGCCGACCAGCCCCACCCCCAGTTGCCGATCTCGATGCGGAACGGTGCCCGCACCCGGCGCTCGGGGCCCGACCGGAACGTCTCGATGCCCGTCGTGGAGCCGGGGCCGCGGAACGGGCCGATCGGCTGCGGCATGAGCCCCCACGTCAGCAGCACCGGGTGGCCCATGAGGTTGCGGCCGACCTGGTCGCTGCTGTTCGCGAGGCCGGACAGGAGCAGCAGCTTGGCGTTCTCGACGGCGTGCGCGGCGAGGACGACGATGTCCGCCTCTTCCTCGTGACGGGTGTGCGTGCCGGTGGTGTCGTCCTCGTAGCGCTGGTAACCGACCTTGGTGACGCGGCCGGACCCGTCGGCGCGCAGCCGGTTCACCACGCACCGCGTGCGCAGCTCGACGTTGGGCGGCCACCGCTTCTGCGTCCGGTGTGGCGTGTACTTGGCGTTCTCCGGGCAGACCGGCACGCAGCTCGCGAAACCCGCGCAGAGCCGCCCGTCCGGCCGGTAACCGTCGACCGGGACACCGTTGCGCGCCTGGGGTGTGCCGACGACCAGGAGCTCGCGGCCGTCGATGCGACGACCGTCCACGACGGACGCGATGGCGTCGTCGAGGAACGTGCGGGGCAGGGCGTGCATGGGG
Organism: Lentzea sp. NEAU-D7; assembly: GCF_026242055.1. Taxonomy (GTDB): domain Bacteria; phylum Actinomycetota; class Actinomycetes; order Mycobacteriales; family Pseudonocardiaceae; genus Lentzea. Next base: position 761,388 of record NZ_JAPJDL010000001.1, read on the forward strand.
TAGCGGTAGCCCTCGGCGACGGGCACGTGCTGACGCTGCTCGTCCGCGTCGGCCGCGATCCCGATCTCCCACTCCGCCTTGCGGTAGTAGGGCTCCAGGTCGTCGTAGGACAGCGGCCAGTTGCGGCCGCGGCCGAGGTCGCCGGTGTGGAAGTCGTCGGGTCGCATCCGGGGCGTGATGCCGGTCCAGGCGGTGCCAGTGCCGCCGTTCATGCGCAGGTACGGGCTCGCGAGGGAGTGCGGGCCGGTGTTGACCAGGTAGTCGCTCGACGGCGCGGCGGCGGTCGTGCGGTAGGGCACGAGTGGTGACTTGACCAGAGCCGTGCGGAACCTGCTGACCGCGTCGGAGTTCGGTTCCGCGCCCGCCTCCAGCACGAGCACGCGGAACCCGTTGTCCCCCAGCGCTTTGGCGATGAGCGAGCCGGCGAACCCCGCGCCGACGACCACGACCCTCACCGGGCACTGCTTCCGGGTCTGCGTTCCCAGCTGCCGAAACCGGGAGCCGCCGTGCCGGGTGGAGCGACTCCGGCCGCCTTCCAGGCCAGGCCCTCGGCGTAGGCGCGCTCGGTCGGGATCACCCCGCGCCAGACGCCCGTGTACCAGAGCTGGATGATCTCGGCCTCCGACGCGCCGCCCGCCAGCGCGCGGTACTGCTCGACCAGTCCGGTCGACCTCAGCTCCTCCGCCGAGAACCCGGTCAGCTCGGCGGACAACTCCACGAAGACGTCCATCCGGCCATCCTCGGCGGGAGGAACCGCGTGCGCCAAACGATCCGGGCGAGGCTCACCCGCGTGGCGGAACCTCCATCTCGCCGAGCCGCGACCAGTCGTCCTGGTCCACCGTCTGGCTGACGATCCGCGGCGTCTCGGCGAGGTACTGGGGCAGTTCCCGCTGGGCTGCGCGGAAGTGCTCCGACTGCACGTGCGCGCCGCCGGCGTCGCCGTCGCGGAAGGCTTCGACGAGCACGTACTCGTTCGGGTCGTCGAGGCTGCGCGACCAGTCGAACCACAGGCAGCCGGGTTCGGCGCGGGTGGCCTCGGTGAAGCTCCCGCTGATCTCGGGCCAGGCCTGCGCGTGCTCGGGCAGGACGCGGAACTTGGCGGTGATGAAGATCAAGACGGCCTCCTTCGGGTGATCGCCCCCGAGCCTAGGACGTGCTGTCCCGCCCTGCGAGATCGCCCGACCTGCGCGACCATCGCCGCGTGCCCGAGATGATCGACACCCGCAGGCGGAACCTGGTCGTCGCGGCCGTTCTGCTCGCCATGCTGCTGGCCGCTCTCGACCAGACCATCGTGTCCACCGCGCTGCCCACGATGGTGGCCGACCTGGGTGGCGGCGCGCACCTGTCGTGGGTGGTGACGTCCTACCTGCTCGCCGAGACGATCATGACGGTGCTGATCGGCAAGTTCGGCGACCTCTACGGGCGCAAGAAGACGTTCGTCGTCAGCGTCGCGCTGTTCCTGGTCGGGTCGTTCTTCGCGGGCTGGTCGGAGTCGATGGGCATGCTCATCGCGTTCCGCGCGGTGCAGGGGCTGGGCGCCGGCGGGTTGATGGTCACCTCGACGGCGATCATCGCGGACGTCGTGCCGTTGAAGGAACGCGGCAAGTTCCAGGGGTTCGCGGGCGCGGTGTTCGGCATCGCGACGGTCGCCGGGCCGTTGCTGGGCGGGCTGTTCGTCGACCACCTGAGCTGGCGCTGGGCGTTCTACGTGAACATCCCGCTGGGCATCGCGGTGGTGCTGGTGGCGATCGCCGCGCTGCCCACGATCAGGGCGGAGGGCCGTCCGAAGATCGACTACGCCGGCATCGCGCTGATCGCGCTGGCGGCGACCGGGCTGACGCTGGTCACGAGCTGGGGCGGCACCGAGTACGCGTGGACGTCGCCGACGATCCTGTGGATGGCAGCCGGCTCGATCGTGCTGCTGGTCGCGTTCGTGCTGGTGGAGCAGCGCGCGGCCGAGCCGATGCTGCCGATGAGGTTGTTCCGCAGCAGGGTGTTCACGGTGTCGGGCATCCTGAGCTTCGTCGTCGGGTTCGCGATGCTCGGCGGCATCACGTACCTGCCGATCTACCTGCAGTACGTGCGCGGCGAGTCGGCCACGGCGTCGGGGCTGTGGATGCTGCCGCTGATCGCCGGGCTCATGGCCACGGCGCTGATCACCGGCAACACGATCAGCCGCACCGGCAGGTACCGGATCTTCCCGTTGCTCGGCTCGGTCGGGCTCACCGTCGGCCTGTTCCTGCTGTCCCTCCTCGACGCGTCGACCAGCTACTGGGAGATGGGCGCGTTCATGGTGGTGCTGGGCGCGGGCATCGGCCTGGTGATGCAGGTGCCGGTGATCGTCGTGCAGAGCACCACCAACTACACCGACCTCGGCGTCGCCACGTCCGGCATCAGCTTCCTGCGCACGATGGGCAGCTCGTTCGGTGTCGCGATCTTCGGCACGATCTACGCGAACCAGCTGCCGAAGCACCTGGTGGTGCCGCAGGGCGTCGACCCGCGCGCCATCGCGAGCCCCGCCGCCGTCCACGCGCTGCCGGACGCCCTGAGGGCACCGGTCGTCGCCGGGTACGCCGAGACGGTGCAGATGATGTTCCTGATCGCCGCGCCGATCGGGCTCGTGGCCCTGGCCGTCGCGTTCTTCCTGCCGCAGGTGCCGCTGCGCGACACGTCCCGCGCCGCCGCGGCCGGCAACAGCGGCGTGGGCGAGAGCTTCGCCGCACCGCCGTCGAACTCCTACGACGAGCTGCGCACACTCGTCTCCACCGTGGTGGCGAGGTCCGGTGAGGATCCCGGCCTGGCCGTGCTGCGGCGCTCCGGCGTCGACCTGCCGCTGGAACAGGCGTGGCTGCTCGGCCGGGTGTACCGGGCCTCGACGGACGACGGCGTGGCCACGCTCGACGAGATCGCGGAGATGACGAAGGTGCCCGGCGGCATCTTCGAACCGACCGCGCAGGCCCTCGTGCGGTCCGGGCACCTGGCGTCCGGCGACGACGGCTACCGCTTCACCGACCGGGGCGCGGACGTGTTCGCCCAGCTCGTGCGGGCGTGGCGGCGCTGGCTGCTCGACCAGCTGGAGGACTGGCACGAGCCCGACCAGCGCGACTTCGGGCAGGCGCTCGACTCGTTCACCGACGAGCTGATCGAGAGCGGCCGCCAGATGAGCCGCGTCTGAGCACCCGGCCAGACACGCGCACAAAAGCTCCCCGCGTGCGGTCACCGAACATGAAACGCGCCCACGTCAGAGAGTTCCGCCGTTTCGGGCGGGACATCTGGTCAGGCGCCTAGACGTGCTTCGAGGGCCGCGGCCTGCGTGTCGCGGCCCTGTTCCCGGTACAGCTCCAGCGCCCGGCCCCACTGCTCGCGCGCCTGCGCGGTCTCCCCCGCCGCCGCGTGCACGTCACCCAGGTGTTCCAGGACGACGGCCTGCTCGGCGGAGTTGTCCAGCTCCCGGTACAGCGCCAGCGCCTCGCCGTAGTGCGCGACGGCGTCGGCGTGGCGGCCGTCGTGGTGGGCGATGTGCGCGAGGCTGTCGAGGGTGGCCGCGCACCCCTCCGCGTGACCGAGCTCGTCGTTGAGCAGCATGGCCTCCTCGCAGAACGTGCGGGCCTCGGCGTAGCGGCCCAGGCAGGCGTAGCGCCAGCCGACCTCGTTCAGCGACTCGGCCACGCGGATCTCCGTCCCGGCCACGCGGAACTCCTCCAGCGCGGCGAGCGAGTGCTCCAGGGCCTTGTCCAGGTCGCCCACGAACTCCGCCGCCCACGCGATGGCCCGGTGCGCGCCACCGTGCGCCTCGTGGTCGCCGGTGCCCGCGGCCAGTTCCAGACCGCGTTCGAAGTGGCTGTGCCCCAACGAGGTCTGGCCCATCTCGATGTAGTCGGCGCCGAGGCACCTGTGCGCGGTGGACTGCTTGATCGGGTCCCCCAGCTCCTCCGCGGCGCGCAACGCCGTCAGCCAGGCGTCGATGTCGTCGGAGGTGCGGCCGCGCCGGAGGTGGTAGTTGTTCAGCGCGCGGCCGATCAGCCACGCCGCGTCGAAGTCCTTGCGTCCCAGGGCCTGCCGCTGTTCGGCCATCAGGCAGACGTGCTCGGCGTCGAACCACGCCATCGCCGCCGCGTTGCTCTCGAAGCCGAGCGCGTGGCCGCTTTCGTGTTCCGGCAACGGCTTGTGCGGCTCCAGCGTGAGCGCGGCGGCCCGTGCGGTGGCGGCGTAGAAGTCGGCGAGCCGTGAGCCCGGATCGGCGGGCAGGTCCGCCGCGTACAGCCCGACCAGGTCGTGCATCCGGTACCGGCCGGGCACGTGCTGCTGCACCAGGTGCGCGTTCTCCAGCTCCCGCAACACCATTCGCGCCCGCGTGACGGGGAGGTCGAGCAACGCCGCCGCGGCCGCGAGACCGACGTCCGCCGTGCCGGCGGTGCCGAGCAGGCCGAACGCGCGCGCCGCCTGGTCCGAGAGCGCCGCCACGGACCAGGAGAACACGGCCCGCAGGTTCGTGCCGATCTCGCCCGCGTCCAGCGCGTCCAGGGGTTGCTCGCGCAGTTCGGCCGCGAACGCGGCCAGGGGGAAGTCCGGTTCCATCGCGGCGCGGGCGGCGACGATCGACAGCGCCAGCGGCAGTCCGCCGCACCAGTTCACCAGGTCGGCGACCACGGCGGGTTCGGCCGCCACGCGCCCGGCGCCGAGCCTCGCCACGAGGAAGTCGCGGGCGTCGGCCGGGTGCAGCACGTCCAGCGACACCGACCGCGCTCCGTGCGCGGCCACCAGTCCCGCGAGCTTGAGGCGGCTCGTGACCAGCACCGTCGCGTCGGATCCCGGCAGCAGCGGCACGACCTGCTCGGTCGAGCGGGCGTTGTCGAGCACCACCAGCAGGCGCCGTCCCGCGACCACGCTGCGGTAGCGCGCGGCCCGTGCGTCCAGGCCCGCCGGGATGCTCTCCTCCCCCAGCGCCTCCAGGAACTCGCGCAGCACGGTCTCGGGCGGCGTCGGGTCGGCGGACGGGTCGAAGCCGCGCAGGTTCACGTAGAGCTGGCCGTCCGGGAACTCGTCGAGGTGCCGATGCGCCCAGTGCAGTGCCAGCGCGGTCTTGCCGATGCCGCCCGTCCCGCCGATCGCGGTGATCACGACCGTGCCGGGCGAGTCCAGCGCGGCGAGCTCACCTGTGCGACCGGTGAACCACGGGTGCGGTGCGGGCAGCTGGCGCGGACCGGCGGGGCGTTCCTCGACGCTGCCGCAGAGGATCCGCTGGTGCACGTCCTGCAACGGCCTGCTCGGGTCGGCGCCGAGCTCGTCGGCGAGGCGGCGGCGCATGATCTCGTAGTGCCGCAACGCCTCCGCGTCGTTGCCCGACCGGTGCAGCGCCAGCATCAGTTGTGCGGCAAGGCGTTCGTCGTGCGGGTGCGCGTCGGCGAGCTGCCGCAGCGACGGCAGCAGCGCGGCGTGCCGGCCGTCCGCGAGCGCCACGTCGTTGCGATCCAGCTCGGCGGCGAGGCGTTCGGCGTGCAAGCTTTCGCGCAGCGCGTCGAACCACGGCGACTCGAGCCCGTCGAGCGCCTGCCCGCGCCACAGCCCGAGCGCGGCGTCGAAGTCGCGGTCACGCACGAACGCCCTGAAGCGGAACAGATCCACTCGCGATGGATCCACTGCGAGCCGATATCCCGCCGGTGAGCGCTCGATGTCGAGGTCGAGCAGCTTGCGGAGCTTCGACACGTAGCCGTAGAGCGTCTCGCGCGCCCGCAGCGGCGCCCGTTCACCCCAGACGCGGTCGAGCAGCCGGTCGACCGGGACCGGCCGTCCCTCCTCCAGCAGCAGCGCGACCAGCACAGACCGTTGCCGGACGTGGCCGATCTCGACCACCTCGCCCCGGTCGCGCACCTCGACGGCACCGAGCAGCCCGAACTCCAAGATCACCCCTCAGCCAGTGGATTCAAGGTTCATCCTAGGTTCGTCCTTGATCAAAAGGGCAACGTCGTCGTCGCGGGCCGGACGGCTCGCAGGGACATCTCCCGAAATAGGAAGATCGAGGGGTTATTTCGTGAAGTCTCGCAATCTCGTACTGGCCGCCGCGGGTCTGGGGCTCGCACTGACGGGGATCGCTCCCGTGACGGCCGGCGCGACGACCTCCGGTGACGTGTCCGTCCAGGCGGTGCACCGCAAGTCTGCGAAGTGCGTCTCGCCGGCCGACCAGAAGATCAACATCTCCTGGGGCGACGGCAACGTCACCACGACGGTCTACTACAACAACCACTGCAACCAGGCTCGCGCGATCGAGCTGGAGTTCGTGCGTGAGAACGGTGAGCGCTTCAACAAGTGCTTCGTGGCTCCAGCGAAGAAGAAGTCCAGCAAGGAGATCGACCACAGCAACCCGAACAAGGTGTCGATCCTGAACCGCGCCAGCTGCCCGTGATCGAGTAGCGGCCGACGACCTGGAGGGCCCCACCACCTTCCGGCAGCCCAGCCACGGGGCCCTCCACCATCGGCGCAGCGAAAGATCACCCGAGCGGACCAGGGCGAACACGTTCCTCCACATGCGACCCTGGAGTGCGTGAGCACCACGCGAATCGGTTCGTTCAACGTGGAGAACATGTTCGAACGCCCGAAAGTCATGGGCCGCAACGCCACCAAGCACGCGGCTCCGATCCTGGCCGCCCACGCCCGTTTCAACGAACTCATCGCCGCCGAGACCTATCCGCCGGAAGTCAAGGAAGAGCTCAAGGAACACCTGGCGACACTGGAGTTGCTCAGGAGTGACCGGAGCAAGTACGCGATCCTGCGGCGCATCCGCGGCCGGTTCCTCGCGCGCCACCGCACCGGCGAAACCTCAGTCGTGGCAAGCGGTCGCGAGTCCTGGGTCGGCTGGGTGGAGCTCACCACCGAACCCATCAGCGAACTCGCCACGCGCCACACCGCACAGGTGATGCGCGACGTCGGCGCCCACGTCCTCGGCGTGGTCGAGGCCGAGTCGCGCGAACTGCTGCACATGTTCTCCGCCAGCATGCTCAAGAACGTCGGCTGGACCCCGTACGAGGAAGTCCACCTCATCGACGGCAACGACGAGCGCGGCATCAACGTCGGACTGCTGACGCGGGACGAACACCAGGTCATCACGATCCGCACGCACGTGTACGCGAAGGACAGCTCGGGCGTCATCTTCTCCCGCGACTGCGCCGAGTACCACGTCCGCACCCCCGCGGGCCCCGAGGTCGTCCTGCTCGTGAACCACCTGAAGTCCAAGGGCTACGGCGCTCCCGGCGACCCGATCGGCGCCCGCCGCCGGTTCCGCCAGTCGGTCCGCATCGCCCGCATCGTGAACCGGCTGCGCGACGAGGGCCACGAGCACATCGCCGTCGTCGGCGACCTCAACGACACCGCGGACAGCGAAGCCCTGCGCCCCCTGTTCCAGCGCACGGGCCTGCGGGACATCAGCGAGCACGAGAACTTCGACTGGGACCACCGCAGGGGCACGTACCGCGGTGTGAACGAGAAGGGCAAGATCGACTACGTCCTGCTCACCCCCGAACTGTTCGCGAAGGCCACCGGCGGCGGCATCTTCCGCAAGGGCGTGTGGCGCGGGCCGCGCACGAAAAACCGTTGGGACGTCTACGAAACCATGACCAACGAGGTGCACGCGGCCAGCGACCACGCCGCGATCTACGCCGACATCGACTGGACGCGCTAGAGCACCTCGACGGTCACCTCGACGACGTCGCCGGGCCCGACGCCGTTCTTCTTGCGCACCGCCGCTTTGACCGGCAGCACGTAGCACCCGGACTGCTTGTCCGGGAACACCGACGTGGACCAGCTGCTCGCACCGACCCCGGCACGCACCTTGACCGCGCCGAAGCCGGCACCGGGCGTGGCGATGTCGCGGATCTGGTCCGAGACGTCCTCGGGCAGCGTCACGAAGGTCCAGGTATCCGTGCGGCGGGCGTCCCAGATCCAGAGTTCCGCGTCGAAGACGAACATCGGCCCATTCTCACAGAGGCGCGCTGATGACGAAGTCCTCGTCGAACCGCGCGGCCAGTGCGCCGCCCAGGTCGTGCGGCGTCCACCGCCGCACGAGTTCCAGAAACCCGATCAGGTCCTGGCGCACGCGCTCCAGATGTCCGGCGAGGTCCGCGATCTCGCACGCGGGGTCGTCGGGGCGCTCCTCGTCCGGCCGCACCCTCACCGCACCGGCGGCGAGCTCCACCCCGGGCGTCGGCGAACGCCCGAGCCACGGCACCTCGCTGTCGAGCAGCCTCGCCCAGTCGCGCCAGCTCTCCAGCCCGGCGCAGCAGCCGGGTCCGACGCGCACGCCGGTCCCGGTGTCCCTCACCTCCAGCCCACCGGCCATGACGATCATCTCCGCGTCCACCAGCGCGCGGAGTCGCGCCGGTCCGCACTCGGCGTCGTCGTCCGAGCCGTACTCGGCGATGGCGGTGAGCACCCGGTCGAACTCCTCGCGGCTCATCCGCCCGGACAGCGCGACGACGTCACCGCCGGTCACCTCCACCACCGCCTGCATCGTGATCACTCACCCGTTGTGGTGACGAACGCCACCGACCATTTCGGTCGGTAAACCTACCGAATCGGTCGGTGAACGCCGTAAAGTCGACTGCGTGCCACGACAGCCCAAGATCGGCGTCGACGAGAGGATCCTCGACGCCGCCGCCGCCCTCTTCGCGAGGCACGGCTTCGAGCAGACCTCGCTGAAGTCGCTCGCGGACGCTGTCGGCTTGTCCAAGGCCGGTCTTCTGCACCACTTCCCGAGCAAGGACGCTCTCTTCGAAGCGGCGTGGGAGCAGAGCCGTGTGATCACGATGCACGTGCTCGACCAGGTCTCGCCGCTGCCCGCCGGGCCTGAGCGGGACCGGCGGGCGCTGGAGCTGCTGACCGACCACGCACTCGACCGGCCAGGACTGGTCTCACTGCTGTTCCGGACGATGACGGCGCCGGGCGAGGACCCGCAGCAGGCGCAGGACGAGCTGCTCCTCAACGAGATGTTCGTCATCGATCCCGGCGAAGAACTGCCCCGCGCGATCCGCATCGTCGGCGCGCTGAGCGCCATGGCCGTGCTCACCCTTCTGGCCAACCAGGAGGGTGACAAGACGACCTGGCGTCCCTTGATCCTCGCTACCTGCTTCGACGCACTCGGGCACCAGGAGGCCTGACCACCATGGCGAAACTGCTCTACAGACTGGGAATGGGCACCTACCGGCGCCGTGTTCCCGTCGTCCTGATCTGGCTGCTCGTGCTGATCGGCTCCGGCGTCGGCGCGTTCACGCTCGGCGGTGAGACGTCCAACTCGATGTCCATCCCCGGCCAGGAGTCGACCACCGCCCTGGAGCGCATCCAGGAGAAGTTCGGCTCCGGTGAGACCGCGTCGGCCAAGGTCGTCGTGCAGGCTCCCGCCGGCCAGAAGCTGCCGCAGCACGTCAAGACGATCACCGACCTGGTGGCCGACGAGTCCGCGCTGAAGGGCGTGCGGTCGGCGACGAACCCGCTCGACCCGGCGGCGCCCAGCGTCAACCGCGACCTCGACGTCGGCTACAGCACCGTCACCTACGACGTGAAGCCGGGCGAGGTCACCGCCGAGCAGCGCGCCGAGCTGACCAAGGCCGTCGACAAGGCGCGCGCGGCCGGCCTGACCGTCGAGGTCACCGGCACCGCGATGCAGGAGACGCCGCACGTCGGCGGGCCCACCGAGGCCATCGGTGTCGTACTGGCGCTGGTCGTGCTCGCCCTGACCTACGGCTCGCTCGTGACCGCGGGCATGAACCTGCTCAGCGCCGGCATCGGCGTCGGCATCGGCACGCTCGGCATCACGATCGCCACCGGGTTCATGGACCTGCAGTCGACCACGCCGATCCTCGCCTCGATGCTGGGGCTCGCGGTCGGCATCGACTACGCGTTGTTCATCATCAACCGCTACCGCCAGGAGCTGCGCCGGGGCTCCGAGGTGGGCCACGCCGTCGCGACCGCGGTCGGCACCGCCGGGTCCGCCGTCGTCACCGCCGGGCTCACCGTGGTGATCGCGCTGGTGGGCCTCGCGATCGCCGGTATCCCGTTCCTGACGCAGATGGGCGTCTCCGCCGCCGCCACGATCGTCGTCTCGGTCCTGATCGCCATCACGCTGGTGCCCGCGGTGCTGAGCCTGCTCGGCCGCCGCGTGCTGACCCGCAAGGAACGTGCGGCCGAGGCCTCGGAGCCCAAGGACCGCGGTGTCATCCGCGGCTGGGGCGGCGCGGTCACCCGCAACCGCGTCGTCGCGCTGCTGCTCTCAGTCGTCGCGCTCGGCATCGTCTCGATCCCGGTGGCGTCCATGGACACCACGCTGATCCAGAAGCCGCCGACCGGCTCCACGCAGGAACGCGCCGACCAGATCCTCGCGAAGGGCTTCGGCGAGGGCTTCAACGGCCCGATCATCGTCCTGTTCGAGGGCGACGGCGCCGCCGCGACCGCCACCGAGGCGTCCAAGCCGATCGCGCAGCTGTCCGACGTCGCGATGGTGACGCCCGCCCAGCCGAGCCAGGACGGCAAGTCCGCGCTGGTCACCGTGATCCCGAAGTCCGGCCCGGACACCGTGGAGACCGAGAAGCTCGTCGCGGACCTGCGCGCCGAACTGTCCGGCGTGGAGGGCGGCAAGGCCTACGTCACCGGCGCCACCGCGGTGAGCGTCGACGTGGCCACGTCCCTGGACAAGGCCCTGCCGATCTACCTCGCGGTCGTCGTCGGCCTGGCGCTCGTGCTGCTGGTCCTGGTCTTCCGCTCGCTGCTCGTGCCGCTGGTCGGCGTGCTCGGCTTCCTGCTCACCATCGGCGCGTCGCTCGGCGCCACGGTCGCGGTGTTCCAGTGGGGCTGGCTCGCCGGCGCGGTGAACCTCGACAGCACCGGCCCGCTGATCAGCCTCACGCCGATCCTGGTGATCGGCATCCTGTTCGGCCTCGCCATGGACTACCAGATCTTCCTGGTGTCCCGGATGCACGAGGCGCACCACCGCGGCGCCAAGCCGATCGAGGCCATCACCACGGGCTTCCGCCAGGCCGCCCCGGTCGTCGTGGCCGCCGCACTGATCATGTTCTCGGTGTTCGCGGGCTTCGTCCCCGCCGGCGAGGCGACCGTGAAGTCGATCGCCTTCGCCCTGGCCGTCGGCATCTTCGTGGACGCGTTCGTGGTCCGCATGGTGCTCGTGCCGGCCGCGCTCGCCCTGCTCGGTGAGCGCGCCTGGTGGCTGCCGAAGTTCCTGCGCTGGCTGCCGGAGCTCGACGTCGAGGGCACCGCGCTCGACGACATCGAGAAGAAGGACAGGCAGGAGCCTGTCAGCGTCGGCTGATTCCGCTCAAAGGCCCGTCGTGCCCCGTGATCTCGGGGCACGACGGGCCTTCTGCGTTCGGTCAGGCCACCTGGCCGGCGCGCACCGCCGGGCTCACGGTCTCCGCTGAGCCGCTCCCGGCGAACTGGCGCCGCACCCACCGGGCGACGGTGCGAGGCGGCGGCTCCACGGCTCCCCGTAGATGTGCCACCACGGTCAGCTCGGCACCGTCCTCGACGGCGATCGCCCAGCCGTGACCCTCCGTCCACAGCAGCGCCACATCGCGGTCGGGATGTCCGGGCAACCGGCCGTCCACGGCTATGTACACGCGCAACGGTTTGAGCTGGTCCACGCACGAGGACTCACCGCTCAAGCCCAGTTCCCGCGTGACCCTCAACGCGTAGTCAAGCGCGATCACGTCGTCACCGCCCTCCATCCACCGGGGTAACAACGCCGACTGCTTGACGCAGGACGCGGTTACCCCGGGAGGAGGAACGCAAACGCGTTACGCGGTCACTCTCCGCCGAAGTCGCCGAAGTCCTCGAACGCGTCGTCCATCATCTCGCCGACCACCATGCCGCCGACGACACCGGCGGCACCGGCCGCGACGACCGTGCCCATGCCCATGCCGCCCCGGCCGTGGTGACCCCCGTGGTGACCGTGCTGGCCGTAGCCGTGCATGCCGCCGCCGCGCTGCGCCACCTGGGACAGCCAGCCGTTGATGGACGAGGCCCAGTCGGCGACCTGCGCCTCCTGGTGCGAGAGCCGGAAGTGCCCGAACGCGTCACCGCCCGACGAGAACATCCCGCCGCGCTTGTCGGCCTCCAGGATGACGAACAGCTCGTGCGGCGACGCCACGAACGTCAGCTCGACCTGCTGGACGGCACCGGCGAACTGGGCCGGCGGGAAGAACTCGATCTCCTGGTAGAAGCCGAGCTCCTGCGGCACGCCGTGCAGGCGGCCGGCCTCGACGTCCGCGCTGCGGAACGAGAAACCGAGCTGCCCGAACGCGTTCAGCACCGCGTCCTGCGACGGCAGCGGGTGGACCAGCACGGGGTCGAGGTCGCCCTTGTCCGGCGCGCCCGCGATCACGAGCTCGGTCCGCACGCCCACGGTCATGCCGGGCAGCTGGCCGCCGCCAACAGCGGTGATCGGGGTCTCCCACGGGATGGGCAGCTGGAACGGGATCGCGACCAGCTGACCGGCCGCGACCCGCACGCCCTGCTGCACGACAAGGCGCTGGAACTCCGACACGCCGCCGTACTCGTGGTCACCGTGCTCGACCTCGACGCGGGTGACGAGCGACAGCACGACCTGGCCGATCTCGGCGTCCGCGCTGCCACCCTGGATGCGCACCTGCCCGGTGACGACCTGACCGGGCGTGGCGTGCGGCGAGTCCAGCACCGTGTCGACCGACGGGCCGCCGACGCCGAAGGCGCTGAGCATCCGTTTGAACATGTGTGTTTCCTCCCTGGGAAACCCCGGTCAGCGGACGCCGACCGGACGGGTGTCGGTTTCGTCCTCGAAGTCGCCGATCAGCTCTTCGAGGAGGTCTTCGAGTGCGGCAATACCAGTTGTCTTTGGCCGCTCCTTCGGAGACGGCGGCTCGTTCGCCGGGAAGTCGGCCGTCCGGCCGCCGCTTCGGCCCGAATCGCCTTCGGCGGTTGACCCGAAGAGGCGACCGGACGACCGACGGGAACTCGCGTCATCGGCAACCTGGGCGAGCTGACCAGACCCGTTGCCCGCCGCTGTGGCCCCTCCATCGGCGAGCCGAGCGAGCTGGTCAGGCGCGTCGTGCGTCGCCGCCGCAGCCCCGCCATCAGCGAGCCGAGCGAGCTGGCCAGACGCGCCGCCCATCGCCGCCGCAGCCCCGCCATCAGCGAGCCGAGCGAGCTGGCCAGACGCGCCGCCCATCGCCGCCGCAGCCCCGCCATCAGCGAGCCGAGCGGACTGGCCAGACGCGCCGCCCATCGCCGCCGCAGCCCCGCCATCAGCGAGCCGAGCGGACTGGCCAGACGCGCCGCCCATCGCCGCCGCAGCCCCGCCATCAGCGAGCCGAGCGGGCTGACCAGACGCGCCGCCCATCGCCGCCACAGACTCGTCGTCGGCTACCAGGGCCAGTTGCGCTCGTGCTTCGCGCATCGCCGTCACGGCCTGGGCCACCGGCATCGACGCGGGCAGCGTCAGCACCGGGCCCATCAGCTCACGAGCCGGCGGGTCCTCGCCGCGGGCCGTGGCGCGCATGGCCTCGCGGATGTGCACGAGCCCGACGTACCGGCCGTCCTCGTCGGTGACCGGGAAGCGCGACCGTCCGCACTGGAGGCTGCGGCGCTCGACCTCCCGCGCGGTGGTGTGCTCGGTGACCGTCGACGTCTCCGCGATCGGCACCATCACCTCGCTCACGGTCGTGCGCTGCACCTGCAGCATCCTCGTCAGCAACCGTTGCTGCGCCTCGGGGATGAGGCCGTGCTCGGCGGACTGGCGCAGCAGCATCCGCAGGTCGTCCGGCCGGTGCGCCTGCGCCAGCTCGTCCTGCGGCTCGACCTTCATCAGGCGCAGCAGCGAGTTCGTGACGCCGTTCAGTCCACTGAGGAGCCAGCGGACCGAGCGGGCGAACGCGCGGAACGGCAGCGCCAGGATCAGCGCGGACCGCTCGGGGTTCGCGATGGCCCACGACTTCGGGGCCATCTCGCCGACGACCATGTGCAGGAACACCACCAGCACCAGGCTGATCGCGAACGCGATGCCGTAGGCGAACGCGTCCGGCAGGCCGGTCAGGCGGAGCGCCGGTTCCAGCAGGTCCGCGACGGCCGGCTTGGCCAGCGCGCCCAGGCCCAGGGTGCACAGCGTGATGCCGAGCTGGGCACCCGCGAGCATCAGCGACAGCTCGCGAACGCCCGCCACGGCGGCCCGCGCCGCCCGGGACGTCTCGGCGGCCTGCTCCAGCCGGTGCCGCTTCGCCGCGATCAACGCGAACTCCGCGGCCACGAAGAAGCCGTTCAACGCGAGCAGCACGACGGAGATGACGATGCTCATCGGGACAGCACCACCGAATCTGGCACGTTGCGCGCCACCGTCGTGACCACCAGCCGCACGCCGTTCATCTCGATCTCGTCTCCGGCCTCGGCCACCCTGCCCAGCTGGTGCAGCACCAGACCCGACACCGTGTCGTAGGCGTCGTCGGCCGGGAGCTCCAGGCCGGTGGCGTCCTCGACCTCGTCCAGCCTCATGCGGCCGGGAACGCGCCAGTCGTCGCCGACCTTCTCGATCATCTCGGCCACCCGGTCGTCCTCGTCGTGGATCTCACCGACGAGCTCCTCGGCCAGGTCCTCCAGCGAGATCACGCCGGCGAACCCGCCGAACTCGTCGACCACGCAGGCGAGCTGACGGCGCTCGGTGCGCAGCCTCTCCAGCACCGCGGGCAACGGCAGCGTCGCCGGCACGACGAGCGCGGGCGAGGCGATCTTCCCGATGGCCACCGACGCCCGCTGCTCCGGCGGCAGCGTCAGCACCTCGGCCAGCCCGACGACACCGCGCAGGTCGTCGAGGTCCTCGCCGACCACCGGGAAACGCGAGTTGCCGGTCTCCAGCAACGAGACGACGCGCGCGGCGGGTTCGTCGAACCGCACGGCGTGGACGTTCACGCGGGGCGTCATCGCCTGTTCCGCGACGAGCTCGCGGAACCCGATGCCGTGCTCCAGCAGCCGGGTGAGCTCGGGGTCCAGGTGTCCCCGCTCCCCCGCCTCCTCGACGATCTGCCGGAAGTCCTCGGGCGTCGCGCCCTGGGGCAGCTCCTCGACGGGCTCGATGCCGATCGCGCGCAGCAGCCGGTTCGCGGCCGCGTCGAACAGCCGGATCACCGGTCCGGCGATCTTCAGGTAGAGGAGGGTCGAGGAGCTCAGGGCCAGCGCGAGCTTCTCGGGCCGCGCGATCGCGAGGTTCTTCGGCAGGAGCTCACCGAGCACCATCTGCACGAAGGTCGCGAAAACCAGCGCGATCACCATCGAGCCCGGCACACCGAGGCCGGTGCCGAGCAGCGGCTCGGCCACGTAACCCACGAGCAGCGCCGTCACCGTGATGCCGAACTGGGCACCGGACAGCATGAACGAGAGCTTCTGGGTCACGCGGTAGGCACGGTCGGCGGCCTTCGAGCCGCCCTCGGCCAACTGCTGCAGGCGGCCGCGGTCGACCGCCATGTACACGAACTCCTGCGCGACGAAATAGCCGGTGGCCGCGGTGAGGGCCACGATGGCGAGCAAGCCGGATGCGATCAACAAGACGCACCCGGCCACGTACTACAGCCGTCTACATCGGCTTCTTCAGGCATGTACCAACAGTAGCACGTAGCACTGTATGGTTTGCGGTGACGGGAGGTCACCGCCATGTCCGAGGCACTGCTGAAGATCGGCGAGCTCGCCGCCCGCGCCGGCGTGAGCATCCGCACCGTCGACTACTACACGACGCTGGGCCTGATCAGCCCCGCCCAGCGCACCGCGAGCAACTACCGCCTCTACCGCGGCGACGACGTGGAGCGCATCCACCTGGTACAACGCCTGGAGGTCCACGGTCTTCCCCTGGAGGACATCGCCCGCGCGTTCACGGCCGGTCCCGCCGACACCGCGGCGGTGCTCGGGCAGATCGACACCGACCTGCGCACGCTCCAGGAAGCCGCCGACGCCGCGTCCCCGGAGATGCACGGCCTGCTGGCGGTCATCGCGAACCGGGTCCACTCGCTGATCACCATCGCGCTGCAGCTGCCGCCCGACCTGCCGATGTAGCTAAGGTCGGGCGAGGACCTCGGGGAGGCGCGCAGTGGGGCTACGCAGCGAGCATTGGTACGCAGGCCAGGACCGCAACGCCTACATCCACCGCGCCTGGATGCGCCGCGGCGTCCCGGACGACGCCTTCGCCCGCCCGCAGATAGCCATCGCCAACACCGCCTCCGACCTCACCCCGTGCAACGCGCATCTGAACGAGGTCGCGAAGTCCGTCTCGAACGGCGTGTACGAGGCGGGCGGCATCCCGCTGAACCTGCCAGTGGTGTCGCTGGGCGAGACCAACGTCCGCCCCACCGCGATGCTGTGGCGCAACATGGCCGCGATGGCCGCCGAGGAGATGCTGCGCGCCAACCCCGTCGACGGAGTGGTGCTGCTGGGCGGGTGCGACAAGACGATCCCCGCGCTGCTGATGGCCGCCGCGTCCGTCGACATCCCGGCGGTGGTGCTGCCGGGCGGGCCGATGCTGACCGGCACGTTCCGCGGCACTCCCCTGGGCTGCGGCACGGACGTCTGGCGGCTGTCCGAGGAGGTGCGCGCGGGCACGTTGTCGCAGGAGGCGTTCGCCCGCTCCGAGTCGGCGATGATCCGCAGCCGCGGCCACTGCAACACCATGGGCACCGCGTCGACGATGGCGCTGGTCGCCGAGGCGCTGGGCACCGTCGTCCCCGGCGTGGCGGGCACCCCGGCGCCGGACAGCAGGCTGCTGGAGGCCTCGCACGGCACCGGCAGGCTGGTCGTGGAGCTGATCGAGCAGGACCGGCGGCCGAGCACGTTCCTGACCAAGGCCTCCTTCCACAACGCGATCGTGGCGCTCGCGGCGGTCGGCGGCTCGACCAACGCCGTGGTGCACCTGCTCGCGATCGCGGGTCGGCTCGGCGTCGACCTGACGCTGGACGACTTCGACCGCATCGGCTCGGGCGTGCCGCTGCTGGTCGACCTGCAACCGGCCGGCCGGTTCCTGATGGAGGACTTCCACCGCGCGGGCGGGCTTCTGGCCGTGCTGCGGGAAGTCCGCGACCTGCTCGACCCTGCCGGGCTCACGGTCACCGGCCGCCCGCTCGTCGACCACCTCGGCGACGCGCCGATCTGGGACCCCGAGGTGATCAGGAGCAGGTCCGCACCGATCATCGCCGAGGGCGGGATCGCGGTGCTGCGCGGCAACCTGGCGCCGTCGGGGGCGTTGGTCAAACCGGCGGCCGCGTCGGCGCACCTGTTGCAGCACCGCGGAAGGGCCGTGGTGTTCGACAGCATCGAGGACTTCCACGCCCGCGTCGACGACCCCGATCTCGACGTGGACGCGGACTCCGTGCTGGTGCTGCGGGGCTGCGGCCCGCGCGGCTATCCGGGCATGCCGGAGGTGTCGAACATGCCGTTGCCGAAGAAGCTGCTGGAACAGGGCGTGCGCGACATGGTGCGGATCTGCGACGGGCGCATGAGCGGCACGGCCTACGGCACCGTCGTCCTGCACGTGGCACCCGAGGCGGCCGCGGGCGGGCCGCTCGGGCTGGTGCGCACCGGCGACGTCATCGTGCTGGACGTGGAGAACCGCCGGATCGACGTCGAGGCGCCGGACTTCCTGTCCCGCACGCCGAACGAGGCCATGACGTCGGCGTTCGCCTCACCGAGGCGGGGCTGGGAACGGCTCTACGTCGACCACGTCCTGGGCGCCGACACCGGAGCCGACCTGGACTTCCTGATCGGCTCCAGCGGCAGCGAGGTCGCGCGCGAATCGCACTAGTGCGAGTGCTCGTGCTCCTCGATGTGCCCCGCGTCGTGCACGTGCGTGTGTGAGTGCGTCGAGCCGCCGTGCGTGTGGGTGTGCTCGTGCTCGACGTGATCGTGTGCGTGTTCGCCGTGCGGATGCGTGTGAGTCGTGTCTCCGTGGCTGTGCTCGTGGGTATGCACTCCATTGGTCATGCCTTGATGCTGGCACGACTCCTCCTCGAGCGCGCAGCTGCAACGTCTTGCCTATTGCAACTTGCTTGCTGTTAGCTGCACCTGGCAACACGGACACTGGGGAGGAACTGGATGCGGCGCGCGCTTCTGCTGGCCGTCGTCCTGCTGGCGGGGTGCTCGTCACCCGACGGCTCGACGACCGGATCGGCGACGTCCATCGTGATCGGCGCAGGTGGCGAGCCGGAGAACCTCAACCCGGTGCTCGGTTACGCACCCGACGGCGCCGCGAAGATCTTCGACGGACTCGTCTCGCGCGACGCCTCGCTCGCGCTGAAACCGGCCCTGGCCGCGGAGCTGCCCACGGCGTCAGCCGACGGTCTGACGTGGACGGCCAAGCTGCGCAAGGACGTCACGTTCTCCGACGGCACACCGCTGACCGCGGACGACGTCGTGTTCACCTACAAGTCCGTGGTGGACAAGAAGGTGAACTCCACGATCGCTTCCCGGTTCGACGCGCTGGCCGACGTGGTGGCCCTCGACCCGGGCACCGTGCGGTTCACGCTCTCCTACGCCTACGCGCCGTTCGCGCAGCAGCTCGCACTCGGCATCGTGCCCGCGGCGAAGCTCACCGGCGTCGACATCAACAGCGCCCCGTTCAACACCGCCCCGGTCGGCACCGGCCCGTACACGGTCTCCGAGTGGCGCAAGGGCGACCGGATGGTGTTGAAGGCCAACGAGAACTACTGGGGCGGCGCGCCCGCGATCAAGTCCGTGACCGTGGTCTTCGTGCCGGACGACAACGCCCGCGCGACCCGCATGGCCGCTGGTGAGTTCGACGGCACGGTGCTGCCGCCCAAGCTCGCCCGGACCTACCGCGACAGGTCCGGGTACAAGGTCGTGCAGAACCCGTCGGCCGACTACCGCGGTCTCGGCATCCCGTCCGAACTGCCGTTCACCTCGTCCCCGCAGGTCCGGCGCGCGATCAACCTCGGCATCAACCGCCAGGCGATGATCGACGCCGTGCTGGCCGGCTCCGGCAAGCCCGCGTCGACGCCCGTCTCGCCGTACCTGGAGGACTGGTACGACGAGAAGTCCGCGTTCACCTTCGACGTGGCCGAGGCGGAGAGGCTGCTCGACGAGGCGGGCTGGCGCAGGGGCGCGGACGGCAAGCGCGCCAAGGACGGCCAGGCCGCGAAGCTGCCCGTGCTCTACCCCGCTCCCGACGTGCTGCGCAAGGAGCTCGCGCTCGCCACGGCCTCGGACATCGCGAAGCTCGGCATCGACGCCCCGGTCGAGGCGACCACGTTCGACGTCATGCTGCAGCGCCGGAAGGAGGCGGCGGCGGTCTGGGGCGGCGGTGACCCGTACGACCCGGACACGGCCGCGTACACGTTGCTGCACAGCAGGTACGCGGGCCAGGACGGCTACGTGAACATGACGCTGTACCGCAACTCCACTGTGGACACCGCGCTCGACACGGGCCGCCGCAGCCTCGACCCGGCCGCGCGCAAGAAGGCCTACCAGGACTTCCAGGAGGCGTACGCCGCCGATCCCGGCTGGGCGTTCCTGGTGTTCCTCGACCACACCTACGTCGTGCGGGACAGGTGGAACGGCCAGGAGACCCAGGTCGAGCCGCACGACCACGGCCTCGTGCACGCGGTGTGGTGGAACCTCGAGCGCTGGACGCCGAAGCCGTGACGCGGCGGCGGGCGATCGGCACGCTGGCGCTGCGCCGGCTCGCGTTCGCGGTCCCGGTGCTGCTCGTGGTGAGCTTCGCGTTGTTCGTGCTGGCCAAGGCCTCACCGTTCGACCCCGTCGAGCGCTACTTCGGCGTCCGGATCATGGGTGCCTCACCGGAACGCGTGGCCCAGCTGCGGGCGAACTGGGGTGTCGACGAACCGGTCGTGGCCCAGTACTGGGCCTGGCTGCGGCACGCGGTCACCGGCGACCTCGGCGACTCGTTGTCGTTGCAGCAGCCCGTGTCGGCCGTCATCGGCGACCGTCTCGGGTGGACGGTGCTGCTGGTGTCGGTCGGCTTCACCCTGGCGCTGGTGCTCGGACTGCTGCTCGGCACGCTCGCGGCGTGGCGGCAGGGGTCGTGGCTGGACCGGTCGATCACGGGCGGCTGTTACGCGCTGGAGGCCGCGCCGGTCTTCTGGGTGGGACTCGCGGTGCTGTACGTGTTCGCCCTGCAGTTGCGCTGGCTTCCCGGGGGCGGCGTGACGACCGGGTCCGAACCGGTGTCCGCCGGCGGGGTCGCGGTGCACATGGTGCTGCCGGTGGCCGTGCTGGCGATCTCGCAGGCGCCCTGGTTCGTGCTGTTCGTGCGGCAGAACCTCCTCGAGTCGTTCACCCAGGACCACGTGATCGGCGCCAGGGCCCGCGGGCTGCCGGACCACCTGGTGGTGTCGGGGCACGCGCTGCGCACCTCGCTGCTGCCGTTCCTGACCCTGCTCGGCGCACGGCTGCCCGAGCTGATCACCGGGGCGTTGCTGGTGGAGACGGTGTTCTCGTGGCCCGGCATCGCGCGGGCGACGGTGGAGGCGGCTCTGAACGTCGACTTCGCCCTGCTGGGCGCGCTGACCGTGATGGCGACGGGCGTGGTGCTGGTGGGCAACCTGCTGGCCGACGTCCTGTACGCGCTGGCCGACCCGAGGGTGGCGCTCGATGGCTGACCTGACCTGGCGTCCCGCCCCGCGCAGCCGCCTCACCGCCGCGAGCCCGCCGCGGTCACCGCGCTGGCGGCTCCTGCCGTCCGCGGTCGTTTTGGGAGTCGTCGTGCTGGCCGTCCTGGTCGTGCCCCTGTTCGTGGAGCTCAACGAGCAGTACGTCGACCTCGCGATCGCCAACCAGCCGCCGTCCGCCGCGCACCTGTTCGGCACCGACGAACTGGGCCGCGACGTGTTGCTGCGCTGCGTTTACGCCCTGCGCGTGTCCTTGACCGTCGGCGTGGTCGCCGCCGTGATCTCCGCGGTCGCCGGCACCGCGGTCGGCGCGCTCGCGGGGTCGATCGGCGGCTGGTTCGACCGGATCCTCATGCGCGTGGTCGACGCGATCGCCTCGGTGCCGCACCTGCTGCTGGGCATCGTGATCGTGGCGGTCCTGCGGCCCAGCCTCTCCGCCGTGATCATCTCGATCGCCCTGACGCACTGGCTCACGGCCGCCCGGATCGTGCGGTCGGAGGTGCTGTCGCTGCGCACGAGGCCGTTCATCGACGCGGCGATCGTCGGCGGCGCGAGCCGGACGCAGGTGCTCACCCGGCACCTGCTGCCGAACGTCGCCCCGCAGGTCCTGCTCGCGACCACCCTGATGGTGCCGCACGCGGTGTGGCACGAGACGGCGTTGTCGTTCCTCGGCCTCGGTCTGCCGCCGCACGCGGCCAGCGTCGGCAACATGATCAACGACGCCCAGCGCTCGTTGCTGGTGGGCGGCTGGTGGATGTCGCTCGCACCCGGTCTGCTGCTGATCATCACGACGCTGGCGGTGTCCGGGCTGAGCGGCGTGTGGCGGGACCGGCTGAACCCGAAACGGCGCACGGAGCTGACGTGGTGAACCTGGAGATCGACCGGGTGTCGGTGCGGTTCGCGCTCAAGGGCGCGACCGTCGAGGCCGTGAACGACGTGTCGTTGCTGGTCAGGCCCGGTGAGTGCGTGGCGCTGGTCGGCGAGAGCGGCTGCGGCAAGACGGTGCTGGCCTCGGCCCTGCTCGGGTTCCTCCCGGGCAACGCGGAGACCTCCGGCAGCGCGCGGCTCGGCGACGTCGACCTGCTCGCGGCGACCGACCACGAGCTCGCCACCACGGTGCGCGGACGCCGGATCGGTCTCGTCCCGCAGAGCCCGGCGAGTCACCTGACGCCGGTCCGCACCGCGCGGTCCCAGCTCGAAGAGGCGGCGCGCGTCCTCGGCGGCGACGCCCGGCAGGCCGCCGAACGGGCCGGTCTGCTGCCCGAGCACCTCGACCGCTACCCGCACGAGCTGTCCGGCGGCATGGCGCAGCGCGTCGCGAACGCGCTCGCGCTGGTGGGCAACCCGCCGCTGCTGATCGCCGACGAACCGACCACCGGTCTCGACCGCGACCTCGTGGACGGGCTGCTCGGCGAGTTCCGCAGGCTGGTCGACGACGGCCACTCCGTCCTGCTGATCACCCACGACCTCGCCGCGGCGCACAAGGTCGCCGACCGGATCGCGGTGATGTACGCGGGCCGGATCGTCGAGGTGGGCCCCGCGCACGAGGTGCTCGACGGCGCGAAGCACCCCTACAGCCGGGGGCTCGCGAACGCCCTGCCGGAACGGGACTTCCTCCCGGTCCCCGGCCAGCCTCCCCTGCTCACCGACCTGCCGGCGGGGTGCGCGTTCGCCCCGCGCTGCGCCCAGGCCACCGCTATCTGCGAGGACCGCCCCGTGCTCACCGACGACCCGCACGCCGTCGCGTGCCACCGCCCGTGCTGACCGGGCTGGGCATCACCGCGGGCTACGACGCCCCGGTGATCACCGATGTCAGCCTCACCGTCCGGCCAGGACAGACCGTGGGGCTCGCCGGGCCGAGCGGATCGGGCAAGTCCACTTTGGCGCGAGTGCTCGCGTTGCTGCACAAGCCGTTCGCGGGCACGGTGGAGATCGACGGCGAGACCGTCACCGGGTTCCGGTTCCAGGCCCGGCAACGCACCAGGATCGGCGTGCTGTTCCAGCAGCCGAGGTTGTCCGTCGACCCGCGGTTCACCCTGCGCCAGGCGATCGCGGAACCGGGCGGGGACCGCGTCGGCGAGCTGGCCGACCTGGTGATGCTCACCGACGACCTGCTGGGCCGCCGTCCGCACGAGGTCAGCGACGGGCAGTTGCAGCGCGCCTGCCTCGCCCGTGCGCTCGCGCTGAAGCCGCGGTACCTGATCTGCGACGAGATGACGACGATGCTCGACGCCTCCACGACGGCGGCGCTGGTCGGCGTGATCCAGGCCTACCAGCGCGAGTCCGGTGCGGGCGTGCTCGCGATCTCGCACGACACCACGCTGCTCACGAGGTGGGCGGACGAGACCGTCAGACTTTCAGCACCGCTTCCACGATGACGTTGTTCCGGTAGCTGCCCGCGACCCGGTCGAAGTCGCCCCCGCACGTCACGAGCCGCAGCTCCGACAGCGGCGTCGGCCCGTACACCAGGGCGGTCGGGAACGCGGACTTCTCCGTCGTCCGGGTGCCGTTCACGACGAACGTCAGCTTGCTGCCGTCCTCGCGCTCCACCAGCACCTCGGCACCGGGTCGCAGCTCGGGCAGCCGGTAGAACACACCGGGCCCGGTCTTCGAGTCGACGTGCCCGGCGATCACCGCCGGGCCGGCGTCGCCCGGCGCGATCCCCTTGGCGTACCACCCGGCCTTGTCCGAGCGCGTCGGCGGCTCCAGCACCCCGGCCGAGTCGACCTCCAGCGCTTCGAGCGTGGTCTCGACGCCGATCGACGGGATCAGCACCGTCACCGGTTCCGGCACCTCGTCCGAACCCGGCCCTTTGACGACGTAGATGAGCGTGACCAGCACCGCGGCGCCCATCAGGAACTTGCCCCTGGCCATCAGCCGAACCGGAACAGCCGGCCGCGCACCGAGTACATCGCCACGCCCACGATGAGCGTGATCACCAGGGCGGTGAGCCAGTCCCAGCCGCCCGCCATGCCGCCGAACCCGGTCTCCTGCCCGCCTCCGGGCACGACCTCGGCGCCCTTGGCGTCGGTCCGCAGCTCGATCCGCCGCGCGTTGACCAGCAACGTGTAGACCCCGCCGGGTTCGATCGCGGCCTCCAGTGTCGTGGAGTCCTTGCCGCGCGGCACCACCTGCAGCGCGTCCGAGCCGGGCGCCAGCAGGACGTAGCCGGTCGTGGAGTTCGCCTGCACTCCGCGGTGCACGGCCGTGCCGCCGCGCACCAGGTCCATCGCCGCGTCACCAGCGTTGATCACGCGCAGCCGCGCCTGCCCGTCCGGAGGCAGGCTGATGTCGTCCTCCAGCACCCTGATCGAGGAGGCGATGTCGATGACGGTGTAGGTCTTCCCGCTCTCCGCCCGCATCGTCACCGACCGCAGCAGCGGGCTGCCCGGCTCGGCCATGCGGAACTCGACGACGTGCTCACCGGGCTCGATGCGGCGGTAGTCGTAGAGCTGGGCGTAGTCGAGCGTGCCGAGCCTGACCCCGTCGAGCGTGCCGTCGACACGCGCCTGGTCCATCGAGAAGTGCCCGAGACGCACGTACGTCCCTGTCGCGGCGTGTGCGGGCATGGCGGAGAGCAGCAGCAACAGCACTACGGCGAGTACTCGCACGCGGACCCCTCCCCTCATTGGACGCCTCAACGATAACGCGCCTGATCAGCTTGCAGTGAGGTTCGGCCGGCCCCCGGGATGCGTCACCGTGGCCCCCGAGGCCTCGACGGCGAGCCTCGCGGCCTCCTCGGGGCCGTCCCCACGCGTGAGAGCGAACGCCAGGGCCGCCACGAACGCGTCCCCGCCCCCGGTCGTGTCCACCACCCGCACGTCGCCGAGCGGCACCACCAGCTCTCCCCCGTCCCACGTGAACACGTTGCCCACACCGTCCACGGCGAACGCCACGAGTTCCTTCGGCATCAGCTCGCGGGCCGCGCCCAGCGCGTCCTCCGCGCTCGCGATCCTGCGACCGGTCAGCTGCTCCGCCTCGCGGTGGTCCGCGCGCACCACGTCGGCGCACGCCAGCAGTTCGTCTCGCAGCCGTTCGGGTGCGCCGTCGAGCACCACCCGCCCGGTCGCCGCCCGTGCCGCCTTGAGGGCCACCTCGGGCGGTTGCTGCAGCTGCACGACCACGGTGGCCGCGGCCGCGATGGTGTCGACAGGCAGGTCCTCCTCGCGCAGCAGCACGCCGTCCGGGACGTCCTCCAGGTACCGCCACCCGTCGGCGACCACGTCCACGAACAGCGCGGTCTCGCACCCAGGCCGTCGCACCACGCCCTCGGTGGCGATCCCGTCCGCACCTGCCCGCGCGATCAGCCGGGCGCCCACGTCGTCGTCCCCGACCACACCGACGAGCGCGACCGGCGCACCCAGCTGCGCGAGCCCGACCGCGATGTTCGCGCCCTTGCCGCCCAGCATCTCCCGGCGTTCCCGCACGGGTGTCGTGCCCCCGGCCTCCGGCACCTCGTCCACGACGAGGACCAGGTCCCGCCCCACCTGCCCGACCACGACGACGTCGTCCATGGTGGAGGACTACCCAGGATCAACTCCGCGAGAACCGGTCGGTGACGTCGAGCCCGTCCGGCAGCACCGCGAACAGGTCGACCGGCGTCCGCTGCGACACCATCTCGCCGCGGTGCAGCCGCTTGAGCCGGTCCCTCGCCACGACGACCTGCTCGCTCGGGGCGGAGAGCACGATGACCGGCACCGCGCCCTGGGCGACGTGCGCGCTCACCCGGTCCTCGGTCCCGCGCCCGAACTTGAGCACCGTCCCGTACCGCACGAGGTAGAGCAGGTTCTCCTCGCCGCGCACGCGCTTGAGCCGCCGCACCTCGCCGGTCTCCTCGTCGCGGCCCCACGTGCCGTGCGACTTGGTCAGCCACCGGTACCCGGTCCACGGCAGCCCGTGCACGTCCGTCGCGAGCACGGTCCAGCCGGGCCGGAAGTACTTGGCGAGCCGGACCTTCACGGTCGTCGCGGCGAGGAACTCGGAGTTCTCCCGCCAGGTGCCGTCGAGCTCCAGCCGGTGCGCGATCTTCTGCACCGCCGGGTCCGGCACGGACCTGTCGTCCAGGCACACCAGGCACCTCGTGCGCCACCCGACACCGCACGAGCGCGCGACACCGCACCAGCCGCACTGCTGGATCTGCACGGGCGCGCCACCGGGCCTGTCGTGCAGCACCTTCATCTGGTCGGACACGACCTGCAGGCACGGCGCGCACAAGGCACACCACGCGACCTCGGTGACCTCCTTGCGCGGCAACCGGGTCATACAGTTGATGCACTGCTTCACATTGCCCTCCCCTGGCGGGAAAGCCTATTCCAGCGCCCTTCGCAGGCGCGAGGAGACGAGAGCGTGACGAGGATCGGTGACCGGGAGCAGCGAGTGCAGCCGTTCGAGCACCTCGGCGTCCTCGCCGTTGTCCGCGAACGACAGCAGCGCGCCGAGATCTCCGCGCTCCAGCACGCCCTTGCGCACCGCGGCGGCGAGGTCGGCCCGCTCCTCGCGGATCGCCGGCGCGTCCGAACGGGGTAGCAGATCACCGCCGTAGTGCCGGGTCGCCCTGCCCGCGTCACCGGACCTGAGTGCGGTCCGCACGTCCAGGAAGTCGCCGCGCACCACGGCATCGAGCCGGTACGGCCTCGTCAACAGGACACCACCGAGCT
Organism: Lentzea sp. NEAU-D7; assembly: GCF_026242055.1. Taxonomy (GTDB): domain Bacteria; phylum Actinomycetota; class Actinomycetes; order Mycobacteriales; family Pseudonocardiaceae; genus Lentzea. The sequence goes on from NZ_JAPJDL010000001.1 coordinate 787,693, forward strand.
GCGCACGCAGCCTGTGCAGCTCCGCGCGGACCGTGGTCGGGTTCCCGCGTTCACCATAGAGCAGCAACGCGAGTTGTTCCGCCGTGAGGCCCTTGGGGTGCAGCGCCAGCGCCGTCAGGACCTCCGCGTTGCGCAACGTCAGCGCCAGCGACCGCCCGTCGAGGTCGGCGTGCAGCCCGCCGAGGAAGTTCAGCGTCAGCACGTGCTGCCGCGGCGCGAACCGCTGCAGGTGGTGCTCGGCCAGCCGGGCGGCCGCGGACACGAGCTGCGCGACCGCCGGGTGCATCGTCTTCAACGGCCCGCTGACGTCGACGACGCCCAGCAGGACCCCCGTGTGGGGGTCGTGGACGGGGCTCGCCGCACAGGTCCAGCCGTGGTAGGTGCGCACGAGGTGCTCTCTGGAGTGGACGGTGACGGGCCTGCCCGTCGCCAGCGCGGTGCCCATCGCGTTCGTGCCGATGACGTCCTCGCTCCACCGCGCCCCCTCGGTGAGGTGGACGCGTTCGGCCCTGTGCCGGACCTGGTTGTCGCCCTCGCACCACAGGACGTGGCCGCGGGTGTCGGTGACGATCATGATCGTGTCGTCCATCGACAGCGTGTGCGTGAGCAGCGGGACGGTCGCGGCGAGCGGGTGCGCGCCCCTCATGTCCGCGACCTCGTCGAGCTCGTAGACGACCGGCGCCTCGTGCCTGTCCGGGTCCACGCGCGCGGCAAGGGAGCGCCGCCACGACTCGAAGATCACCGGACGCGCGGCACCCAGCTCGACTGGGTCCATCGGTCCAGGATGCAGTCCGCGGCACCACACCGGCAAGCCCGTCGTTGGTCCGATCGGATGCAACGTGCGTGAAACGTTGCCGGTCTTACCTTCGCCGCCTGTTCGCAACGACGCGGGAGGCAGACCCCATGGCGAAGTACGCGGCTCCAGGACAACCGGACAGCGTGGTCACGTATCGCGACCGGTACGACCACTTCATCGGAGGCGAGTACGTGCCGCCCGCCAAGGGCCAGTACTTCGCCAACCCCACCCCGGTCACCGGGGAGGACTTCACCGAGATCGCGCGGGGCACCGCCGAGGACGTCGAGCGCGCACTGGATGCGGCCCACGGCGCCGCCCGCGCGTGGGGCAGGACGTCGGTCGCGGACCGCGCCAACGTGCTCAACAAGATCGCCGACCGCATCGAGGCCAACCTGGAGATGCTCGCGGTCTCGGAGACGTGGGACAACGGCAAGGCCGTCCGCGAGACGCTGGCCGCCGACCTGCCGCTCGCGGTGGACCACTTCCGCTACTTCGCGGGCGCGCTGCGCGCCCAGGAGGGCGGCATCTCGCAGATCGACGAGGACCTGGTCGCCTACCACCTCCACGAACCGCTCGGCGTCGTCGCGCAGATCATCCCGTGGAACTTCCCGATCCTGATGGCGGTCTGGAAGCTCGCGCCCGCACTGGCCGCGGGCAACGCGGTCGTGCTCAAGCCGGCCGAGCAGACGCCGGCGTCGATCCACGTCCTGATGGAGCTGATCGCCGACCTCATCCCGCCGGGCGTGCTGAACGTCGTCAACGGCTTCGGCGTCGAGGCGGGCAAGCCGCTCGCGTCCTCGCGGCGCGTCGCGAAGGTGGCGTTCACCGGCGAGACGACGACCGGCCGGTTGATCATGCAGTACGCCAGCGAGAACATCATCCCCGTCACGCTGGAGCTCGGCGGCAAGTCGCCCAACGTGTTCTTCTCCGACGTGGCCGCGCAGCGGGACGCCTTCTACGACAAGGCACTGGAAGGCTTCACGATGTTCGCCCTGAACCAGGGCGAGGTCTGCACGTGCCCGTCGCGGGCGCTCATCCAGAGCGACATCTACGACGGTTTCATGGGCGATGCCGTGGAGCGGACTCGCGCGATCAAGCAGGGCCACCCTCTCGACACCGAGACGATGATGGGCGCGCAGGCGTCCAACGACCAGCTCGAGAAGATCCTGTCCTACATCGACATCGGCAAGCAGGAAGGCGCCCGCGTGCTCACCGGCGGCGAGCGCGCCGACCTCGGCGGCGAGCTGTCCGGCGGCTACTACGTGACGCCGACGATCTTCGAGGGCGACAACAAGATGCGGATCTTCCAGGAGGAGATCTTCGGCCCGGTCGTCTCGGTCACCCGGTTCGCCGACTACGACGACGCCATGAAGACCGCCAACGACACCCTGTACGGCCTGGGCGCCGGCGTGTGGTCGCGCGACGGGTCCGTCGCCTACCGCGCCGGCCGCGACATCCAGGCGGGTCGTGTGTGGGTGAACAACTACCACGCCTACCCGGCGCACGCGGCGTTCGGCGGCTACAAGCAGTCCGGCATCGGCCGCGAGAACCACCGCATGATGCTCGACCACTACCAGCAGACCAAGAACCTGCTCGTCAGCTACTCCCCGAACGCCCTGGGCTTCTTCTGATGCCCCGCGTCGCACTGACCCCTGAGGCCGCGGACGTCCTCCGCGGCCTCAGGGCCGACCACGGCGACCTGATGTTCCACCAGTCCGGCGGCTGCTGCGACGGCTCGGCCCCGATGTGCTACCCCCTCGGGGAGTTCCGCACCGGATCGTCCGACGTCCACCTCGGGGACCTCGCGGTGGACGAGTTCGTCGTTCCTGTGTGGATGTCCGCGGCGCAGTTCGAGTACTGGAGCCACACGCACCTGACGATCGACGTGGTGCCCGGCCGTGGGAGCGGTTTCTCGCTGGAGGCACCACTTGGAGTGCGCTTCCTGGTGCGTTCCCGCCTGCTGGCCGACGACGAGCTGCAGCGCGGCGACCGCTGACCGGTGCCGATCGCACTCGCCCCACTACCATGCGCGCATGACCGTCCAATGCGGATGCTGCGGAGCCGAGATCACCTCTACGGACCGCATCGACTACCGGCTGAACCGTCCGGAGCAACTGCTCGGCGTGCCCGGTGAGCAACTCGGTGCTCCCACGGGCGGGCTGCTCGTCGGTCCGGACGGCGACTCCTACATCCGTTGCCTGCTCCCGGTTCGGCTGACCGGCGGAACCGAGATCGTGTTCGGCGCGTGGACGCAGATCAGCAAGGTCGACGCGATGTACGCCCACGCCGTGTGGGACAACGACGAGCAGTACGCGAACCTGCGGATCGCCGGCAGGTTCGCGAACGTCATCAAGCCCTGGGACGTGCTCGGAGTGCCGGTCGAGGCCGCGGTGCTCAACACCGACGAGCTGCCGTACTTCACCGCGCACCCGTTGCTGGAGCGCGAATGGGACCGCGACGAGGTGCTGTGCCGCATCCGGCACCCGCTGCCCGTGCCGGTCCGCGAGACGCTCGGCGAGGTCTGGACCATCGAACGGACCGAGGGCATGCGCTGCGTCGTCGACGGCCGCACGGTCAGGTTCACGAGCCCGGACCGCCGGGTGGCGCTCGACGTCTACGCCGACCTCACCGGCGGCAGCGTGAGCGACTTCCTCGGTGCCGTCCTCGACGGCTACCCCGCGAGCGCCGAGCACTCCGTGCAGCACGACGGCCCGGAACTGCGTCACGCGTTCTGGCTCAGCGAGGTGATCGACGGCCACGAGGAACAGGTGTTCCACGCGCACGTCGTCCGTCCCGGCACGATGATCTCCGTGCGCTGCGTGTACCGCTATCCCGCGGACAAGGCGTGGGCGCAGCACGTGCTCAACAGCGTCCGGTACATCGGGTGACGGCCTGCGACTGCTGCGGCGCCGAGCTCGACGAGTCGGGCGCCATCGACCTGGACCTGGGTCTGCCGCCGGGCGTGCGCGCCCACTCGCTCCTGGCCGGCGGCAACGTTCTCCTGACCGGCGACGCCGCGTACGTGCGGTGCGTCCTGCTCGTCGACCTGACCGGCGACCTGGAACTGTGGTTCGGCGCCTGGATGCGGGTCGACGAGCAGGACGCGCGGCACGCGGCCGACTCGTGGGACGGCCCCGGCTACGACTCGCTGAAGTTCACCGGCACGTTCGCGCACGACATCAAGCCGTGGGACGGCCTGCGCGGCGCGGAGGTGGCCGCCGAGGTCCGCGAGCCCGGCGACCTGCCCGAATACGTCCAGCACCCGCTGCTCGGCACCACCTGGGACCGCGACGAGGTGCTCAGCGGCTACCTCGTCGAACTGCCGGTGCCGATCCAGCAGAGGCTGCCCGGCAGGTGGAGCGTCGAGCGCAGCGCGGGCCTCACCCCGCACGTGCTGGAGGAGGGCCTGCGGTTCGCCGGACCGGGCCGCGCGGTGTTCGTCGACGTCCGCCGGGCCCAGGGCACGTCGGCCGAGCGCTTCCTGGAGCTGGCTCTGGAAGGCGCCCCGGACGTGCCGGAGGAGCAGAGGTTCGTGGAGCGCGACGGCGTCGAGCTGCGACACGCGCTGTGGCTCACCGGCGCCTCCGGCCGGCACGAGTTCCACGGCCACGTCGCGCGGTTCGGCGAGATGGTCGTCGTGACGTGCGTGCACGACGACCCAGCCGACCACGCCTGGGCACGTCACGTGCTGAACAGCGTCCGCTTCCGCCGCGGAGCGCGATCGTAACGTCAGGGAAATCCCAAGTTTGCGCGAGTGAACTGGACCACTTGCCGAGCCCGACTCACGATTCCCGCCATGAACGTCCTGCTGGCATTCGCACTCACCGCGAGTCTCACGTCGCCGGTGCACCTGCCCCCGACAGCACCGTGCCCGGAGAACGTCCCCGCCGGCACCACCTGTTACGAGGGCCGGGACCCGAACGGCGCGTACTACACGATCGCCGTGCCGAAGAAGTGGAACAAGACGCTCGTCGTGCACTCGCACGGCGGCCCCGACCTCGGCGACCCCACGCCGGAGCGCACCCGTGACGACCTGAACCGCTGGTCGGTCATGGTCGAGGAGGGCTACGCGTGGGCCGGGACCTCGTACCGGCGCGGTGGGTACGGCACGCGGATGGCGGCCGAGGACACCGACAACCTGCGCAGGATGGTCGTCAGGATGCTCAAGCCGCACAAGGTGTACCTCCACGGGCAGTCGTGGGGCGGCAACGTCGCGGCGAAGACCATCGAGCTGTACAAGGGTTATGACGCGGCGCTGCTCACGAGCGGCGTCCTGGCCGGCGGTTCGCGCGGGTACGACTACCGCGTCGACCTGCGCGTGGTCTACCAGTACTACTGCGGCAACCACCCGCGGCCGTCCGAGGAGCAGTATCCGCTGTGGCAGGGCCTGCGTCCCGGCTCGACGATGACGACCGCCGGCCTGCGCGGCAGGATCGAGGAATGCCTCGGCGTGGCAGGCAGCCGCACGCCGGAGCAGCAGCAGAAGCTCACGGACATCCTCACCGTCACGAAGATCCCCGAGGAGACGCTGAACTCGCACCTGAACTTCGCGACGTTCACGTTCCGCGACATCGTGCACAACCGCCTGGGCGACCGGAACCCCTGGAGCAACAAGGGTGTGGTGTACAAGGGCTCGCACGACGACGCGGCGCTGAACGCGGGCGTCGAACGCTTCGCCGCGGACCCGTCGGCCCGCGCCGACCTGGCCCACGACAGCGACCTCACCGGCAAGATCGACATCCCGGTCCTGTCGGTGCACGCGATCGGCGACCCGACCGCGTTCGTGGAGCACGAGTCGGCTTACCGCGACGTCGTTTCCAAGGCGGGGCGCTGGTACAACCTCGTGCAGACCTTCACGACCGAGACGACGCACAGCGCGTTCAGCGACTCCGAGTACGCCGCGGCCATGCAGTCCCTGTCGGCCTGGGAGAAGTTCGGCGTGCGCTCCAACCCGTTCCTGATCTCGTACGCCTGCCCCGGCCACGACCAGAAGTACGGCACTGGCTGCTTCTACAACCCCTGGTACCAGCCGAAGTCCTACGAGTCGCGGGTAGCGCCTCGCGAGTGACTTGACCTCCAGCATGGTCGAGGTACGACGATCTTGACCATGACCGACATCGCAGAGATCGAGAAGCTCGTCGCCACCGTCCAGCACTCGCAGCAGAACGAGCTCCCCGAGGAGTTCATCGGCCTCTTCCGCTCCGACGCGATCTGGACGACCGCGCACGGCAAGCGGCTCACCGGCCGTGACGAGATCGCCTCCTTCACCCGCCAGGTCCTGCCCGGCGCGGCGAAGGAGGCGACCGCCACGTACGAGGTGGCGCACGTGCTGTTCATCCGGCCCGACGTGGCGGCCGTCAAGATCCGCCAGCGCCCGGTCCGGCCCGACGGCACCCCGATCCCGGACCAGAACGAGGGTTCACCGCTCTACATCCTGTCCAAAGAGGACGGAGTGTGGCGGATCGCCGCCGGGCAGAACACCATCGTGCTCTAACGCCCCTGCAACGACTTCACCTTGTCGCCGAAGGTCCAGTTCTTCGAGCCGTCCCAGTTGATCGACCAGGTCATGAGCCCCTTGAGCTGGCCACCGAAGCTGTTCCACGCCTGCCCGACCAGCGCAGGGCTCATGTAGCCGCCACCGGCACCAGGCTGCGCGGGCAGCCCGGGAACCTGCTTGTCGTAGGGCACCTTGATCGTGGTGCCCTGCACGACCAGCCCCTTGTTCAGGCACTGCGTCTGCGCCACGAACCCCTGCACGGTCCCGGCCGAGTAGCTGTCGCCGGAGCAGCCGTACATGGAACCGTTGTAGTACTGCATGTTCAGCCACCACAGACGACCGTTGTCCGCGTACTTCTTGATGATCGGCAGATAGGCACCCCAGATCGAGCCGTACACGACGCTGCCGCCCGTCACGTACGCGGTCTCCGGCGCCATGGTGAGCCCGAACCCGGCCGGCATGGCCGCCAGCACCCCGTCGATGATGCGCACGAGGTTCGCCTGCGACGCCGACAGCTGGTTGATGTTGCCGCTGCCGACCAGACCCGTCTCGATGTCGATGTCGATCCCGTCGAAGTTGTACCTCTTCAGGATCGGCACGACGGTAGCGACGAACCGGTCGGCCACAGCGGCCGAACTCAGGTCGATGCCCGCCGTCGCGCCACCGATCGACAGCAGGATCGTGGCCCCGGCCGCCTTCGCCGCGCACATCTCGGCAGGAGTCGCAACCTTCACCCCGGCGTCCATGCCGTCCTCCCACAGCACGGTGCCGTCGGACCGGATCACGGGGAACGCCGCGTTGATCACGTTGTAGCCGTGCTGCTTGATGCGGCTGTCGGTGATCGGGGTCCAGCCGAACGGCGGGTGCACCCCGTTGGACGCGCCGTCCCAGTTCTCCCAGTACCCGTGCAGGACCTTGCCCGCCGGGCGGGGTTTGAGCGCACACGTGTCGGCCGCCTGGGCGGTGACCGGGACGAGCACGGTGCTCATGAGCAGAAGCAGGGCTGTCAGCGCTTTGGGCAACAAGCGGGACATTCGCTCACCTTTCGCTTACAGGCGGCGACCCACTGTCATTGAAGCACGAAATGGTCCAGACCTCTACTGGATGGGTGGCGGGGTCTGGGCGGGTGGCGGGGTCTGAGCGGGTGGCGGGGTCTGAGCGGGTGGCGGTGAGGGGTGGTGGTGCGGTGGCCGCGCTGGACGAGCGCGGGGACGGAGGCCTGGGCGGGAGGTGAAGCCCGGCCTGCGAGAGATGAAAGCGGCGAGAAGTGACGCGCTGCGGCCGAAGCGAGGCGAGCTGGGGCGCGAGCGGTGACGGCGCAAGCGGGCGTGTCGCCCTGGATCATGCGAGGAGACGGGCCCAGGTGAGCGGAAGCAGGCGGGTGGCGAGACGACGCGGGGCGGCGCAGCTGCGTCTTGCGGACCGCGAACTGGGGCGAGCTGGGGCGGGTGCGTGGCGCCCGGAAGCATGCGGCGAAGCGAGCCCAGGTGAGCGGAAGCTCGCGGGCTGTGCGGCGCAGCGTGAGTTGGTGCGGGGATGGCGCTGCAGCGTCTCGGACCCCGCGAGCTGGGGCGAGGCGAGTCGGGGCGCGAGTGGTCACGGCGCCCGGATCCTGCGGGAAGGCGGCTTAGGCGAGCAGAAACTTGGGGACCGCGAGGCCGAACAGGGGCGAGGCGGCGCCAGGCAGGGCAGCGCAGCGCAAGGCGGCCCAGGGCGAGGCGGCGCCGGACAGCGCGACTACGTCTCGTTGAGGGTGGCGGAAACACTCGCCCGCG
>NZ_JAPJDL010000010.1 GCF_026242055.1 Lentzea sp. NEAU-D7
ACCGCGCAGCCCTGACCGCGCAGCCCTGACCGCGCAGCCCTGACCGCGCAGCCCTGACCGCGCCCCGCTCAGCGCTCTCCCACAGGTGATCCGCTCAAGCTATCCACCACATACTCCGCTCAGGCGACCCACCGCCGGCGATCCCTCGAGCCGTCCAACGCAAGCCGCCCACTGGCGGCGATCTGCCCAGGCCACTCACCACCGCCGATCCCCGCTGGCGATCCGCCGCTGGCGATCCGCCGCTGGCGATCCGCCGCTGGCGATCCGCTCAGGCGGCCCACCTCAAATGCGCCCCCAGGCGCCGCAGCCGAACCGCCCCATCAAGCACTGCTCTCCCAAGCACTGCTCCCCGATCGCCACACCCAAAACGCAGCAACCCGGCTGCTCCCCACGCGCGCTTCTGACTCCGCGGAGGTGGATGATCATGAAATCAGGACATCCACTAGACGCGCTCAAGCGTGGATCCGGACATCAATCACTCGTCCGAGTGAAGAGCTCGGGCGACAGCGCCCGGTTGCGGACGTGGGAGGAGAACACGAGCGAGGTCGTCGTGTCGCCGTAGCGCTGCATCACCTCGACGAGTTCCTCCAGCTCGACCATCGACCGGCAGACGACCCGCAGCAGCCAGCAGTCGTCGCCGGTGACGTGGTCGGCGTCGAGGATCTGCGGCAGCACCAGGACCTGGGAGCGGAACCGCGGCGTGTCGAGCGACCGCACCCGCACGCGCACGATCGACTCGATCGGCAGGCCCAGCCGTGAAGGGGACACGACCGCGGTGAAGCCCGTGATCACGCCCAGCGACTCGAGGCGCCGCACCCGTTCGGTCACCGCCGGCGCGGACAGCGAGACGACGCGGCCCAGCGCGCTGAACGACATGCGGCCGTCCTGCTGCAGCAGCGACAGGATCTTCCAGTCCACGGCGTCGAGTTCCACCTGGAAATCATAAGGAGAACGTCCCGAACGCCTGGACTTCCGCATGTCCGAACTGGAGCGGTCCAAGCAGGATCGAAGGCATGACGAACGCACTGCGCTTCCCCGCCGCCGACCCGCACGCCGCTGCCGCCCACTTCGCCGCCGAGCTCGCGTTCGAGGCCGATCCCGACGACGTGCACCGCGACATGCAGGACGGCAACGTCCGGGGCTACGTCCTCGTGGAGACGCGCGCTCCGGAGGCGTTCGCGCAGGCTCGCATCCCCGGCGCGATCAACCTGCCCTACCGCGACCTGCCGGAGCGGCTCGACCTCGATCCGGACCTCGTCTACATCTGCTACTGCGAGAGCTTCCAGTGCAATGCGGCGACCAAGGGCGCCCTCGCGCTCGCGCAGCGGGGGTACCGCGTCAAGCGGCTCTCGGGCGGCATCACGGCCTGGCGGGAGGCCGGTTATCCGGTCGAGTCGGACCAGTTCGCCGCAGCGGGCGTATCCAAGGTCGCGTGTCATTGCTGACCTCGTCCGACATAGGCTCAACCGCGTGAACGCACCACGCCTGCTCGTCCTGCAGCCCTCGCAGTCAGACCCGCTGGCCAAGCTCGGGGACTGGCTCGAGGCCGAAGGCATCGACCTCCACCTCGTGGCGCTCAAGGACGAGCCCGCGCCGGAGAACCTCGACGGCTACCAGGGCGTCGTCTGTCTCGGTGGCGAGATGGGCGCGCTCGACGACCTCGACCACCCGTGGCTCGCGGACGCCCGCCGGCTGCTGTCGAGCGCTGTGTCGAAGCGGCTGCCCACCCTCGCGATCTGCCTCGGTGCGCAGCTGCTCGCGGCCGCCACCGGTGGTCAGGTCCGCAAGGGACCGCAGGGGCCCGAGGTCGGGGTGCTGCTGGTGGCGAAGCGCGACGCCGCGGCCGGCGACCCGCTGTTCGCGGACCTGCCGTTCACGCCGGACGTGCTGCAGTTCCACAACGACGAGGTGCACCTGCTGCCGCCCGGCGCGGAGCACCTCGCGGCGTCCCCGAAATATCCGAATCAGGCGTTCCGTGTCGGGGAGAGCGCTTACGGCCTCCAGTTCCACATCGAGACGACGCCGGAAATCGTCTTGAACTGGGCCGCCAAAGATCCTGAATCGGCTTCGTGTGCGCGAGCTCACCACTTCGACCAGGAGTTCCTCGAGCAGGCGCACCGCGACTTCGAAGAGGTGTGGCAGCCGTTCGTCGGCCGATTCGCGAAACTCGTTCGGGGAGAACTGTTGCCGGCGATGGGCTCAGGGACACAACTTCCGCTGGTGTGACGTTACTTTCGTAGGTTTTAAGACATCCTCCGTTGGCGGTACCGTAATCTCCTGGACAGCTTGTTCGATCCAGCCGGAGGATCACTGTGGATCCCGCTCTTGTGGTGATCATCGTCGTCATCACCGCTCTCATCTTCGATTTCACCAACGGGTTCCACGACACGGCCAACGCCATGGCCACCTCCATCGCCACGGGTGCGTTGAAGCCCCGCACGGCGGTCGCGCTGTCGGCGGTTCTCAACCTCGTGGGCGCCTTCCTCTCCGTGGAGGTCGCCAAGACCATCTCCGGCGGCATCGTCGACGACGCGCAGATCACGCCCGCCATCATCTTCGGCGGGCTGGTCGGCGCGATCATGTGGAACCTCGTCACCTGGTACGTCGGCCTGCCGTCGAGCTCGTCGCACGCCTTGTTCGGCGGCCTGATCGGTGCGGCCTGGGTCGCGTCCGGTGTGGACGCCATCCACTTCGCCAAGGTCGTCGACAAGGTCCTGGTGCCCGCGATCGTCGCGCCACTGGTCGCCGGGCTGGTCGCGGCCATCGCCACGATCGTCGTCTACCGGCTCAAGAAGGCGGCGGACCCGCGCGTCGCGCACACCGGCTTCAAGGTCGGCCAGGTCGCGTCCGCCTCGCTCGTCTCCCTCGCGCACGGCACGAACGACGCGCAGAAGACCATGGGCATCATCACGCTCGCGCTGATCACGTCCGGTTCGCTCGCTCCCGGCTCCGGCCCGCCCACCTGGGTGATCGTCAGCGCCGGTCTCGCGATCGCGGCGGGCACGTACCTCGGCGGCTGGCGCATCACGCACACGCTGGGCCGCGGCCTGACGACCATCGAGCCCGCGCAGGGCTTCGCGGCGCAGACCTCGACGGCCACGGCGATCCTCGCGTCGTCGCACCTCGGCTTCGCACTGTCCACCACGCACGTCGCGTCCGGCGGCATCATGGGCTCCGGCCTCGGCCGCGACCGCAACGGCGTCAACTGGGGCACCATGGGCAAGATGGCGGCCGGCTGGCTGTTCACGCTGCCCGCCGCCGGCATCGTCGGAGCGCTCGCGGGCAAGTGGGCGTCGACCGGCACCGTCGGCATCATCGGCGTCGCCACCATCGGCATCGTGGTGTCGCTCGGCATCTGGATCATGGCGCGCCGTGAGCCGGTCAAGCCGGAGCACATCGTCGACGAGGTCGCGGCGCAGGCCGAGCTGCACAAGGTGGCGGCATGAAGGTCGACTGGACGGCGCTTCTCCAGGTCTTCGGCGCCACGCTGCTGGTCACGGTTCTGGTCGTGACGTTGTTCGTCGTCGGCATCCGCGCACTGTCGGGTGACAAGAAGGTGCCCGCGTACGCGAGCTTCGCCGGTTGCGTCGCCGTCGTGCTCTACGGACTCTCACTGATCGTCTTCTAGCCGTGTGAGGGCATTAGGGTTGGCTCACGATGAGCGAACCAGTGCGCCACGCGTCACCAGCAAGATTCGGGCTCACCGAACCGCGCAGCGAGGAAGTGCTGCGCGGCCTCGGCCTGTGGGCCGACCGCCGGCCCACCGAGGGCTCCGAAGCGGTGTTGTCCGCGTTGTCCCGCTGCCCCGATCCGGACCTCGCGCTGCGCGGCTTGGAACGCCTCCAAGCTGTCGCCGACTGGGATGCCCTGTCGGCCGCGCTGCACAAGGACGTCGTGGTGCGCGGGCGTCTGCTCGCGGTGCTCGGCTCGTCCACCGCGCTCTCGGACTTCCTCGTCGCGAACCCCGGCCGGTGGCGTTCGCTGACCGACGAGGTCGACGTGTCGCTGGAGCTGGCGGACGGCGACGTGCTGCGCACGGAGTACCGGGCGAAGCTGCTGCTCGTTGCCGCGAACGACCTCGCGCACGTCGTTGAGCCCGAGCTGCCGTACGTCCCGTACGACACCGTGGCGGCGCAGCTGTCCGATCTGGCCGTGTCGGCGCTGAAGGCGTCGCTGAAGCTCGCGGCGGAGCGGGTGAACGGCGCGGACCGCTGCCGGCTCGCGGTGATCGCGATGGGCAAGTGCGGCGCGAACGAGCTGAACTACGTGAGCGACGTCGACGTCGTGTTCGTCGCCGAGGGCGACCTGGGGGTGGCGACGCGGCTGGCCAGCACGATGATGCAGATCGCCGGTCAGTCGTGCTTCGAGGTCGACGCGGCGCTGCGGCCCGAGGGCAAGGCGGGCGCGCTGGTCCGCACGCTGGACGGGCACGCGTCGTACTACAAGAAGTGGGCGCGGACCTGGGAGTTCCAGGCGCTGCTGAAGGCACGGCCGGTCGCCGGTGACGCCGAGCTGGGGCAGGCGTACCTCGACGTCGTGCGACCCTACGTGTGGACGGCGGCCGAGCGCGAGAACTTCGTCGAGGACGTGCAGGCCATGCGGCGCCGGGTCGAGGACCACGTGCCGACCGGGCTCGCCGAACGCGAGTTGAAGCTCGGCCGCGGCGGTCTGCGCGACGTGGAGTTCGCGGTCCAGCTGCTGCAGCTCGTCCACGGGCGTTCCGACGAGGACCTGCGCATCCAGGCGACGACGGCCGCGCTGGCCGCGCTGGGCCAGGGCGGGTACGTCGGTCGCGAGGACGCGGCGGAGTTCGGGCGCTCGTACCGGTTCCTGCGCACGCTGGAGCACCGGCTGCAGCTGCAGCGTTTACTGCGCACGCACCTGTTCCCGGCCGACGACGACGCGACGGCGTTGCGGTGGCTGGCGCGTTCGGTGGGGCTCGCGGCGGACGGGCAGAAGTCCGAGGGGCAGGTGCTGCTCGCGGAGTTCCGCAAGCACGCCAACCAGGTCCGGCGGCTGCACGAGAAGCTGTTCTACCGGCCGCTGCTGCAGTCCGTCGCGGGCGTGCCGACCGAGGCGTTGCGGCTCACCACGAAGGAGGCCGTGGCTCGGCTGGCGGCGTTGGGGTACATGTCCGCGGACGGCGCGTTGCGGCACATCCAGGCGTTGACGCACGGGATGTCGCGGCGGGCCCGCATCCAGGGTGCCCTGTTGCCGGTGCTGCTCGACCTCTTCGCCGGCACGCCCGATCCGGACGGCGGGCTGCTCGCGTACCGGAAGGTGTCCGAAGCACTCGCGGAAACCCCCTGGTACCTGAGGCTTCTGCGTGACGAGGGCGCTGTCGTCCAACGGCTCGCCGTGCTGCTGGGCACGTCGCGCTTCGTGCCGGACCTGCTGGTGCGCGCGCCGGAGGTGATGCGGCTGCTCGCCGACACCGAGGCGCTGGTCGGCGGTGATCCGCACTCGATCGGGAAACCCCTGCGCAGCGCCGTTTCCCGGTACGGCGACGCGGCGCGGGCGATCGCGGCGGCACGGTCGTTGCGGCGCCACGAGATGCTGCGGATCGCCGCGGCGGACCTGCTGGGCTTCATGCCGCTGGAGACGGTGTGCGTCTCGCTGTCCGAGGTGTGGGGTTCGGTGTTGCAGAGCGCTCTGGACGCGGCGGTGCGGTCGTCCGGCGAGTCCCTGGCGGCGGTGTCCGTGATCGGGATGGGCCGGCTCGGCGGGCACGAGCTCGGGTACGGCTCGGACGCGGACGTGATGTTCGTGTGCCGGCCGCACGAGGGCGTGTCCGACGCCGAGGCGGTGAAGTGGGCGAGCGGGGTCGTGGAGAAGATCCGGCGGCTGCTCGGCGCGCCGTCGCAGGACCCGCCGTTGCAGGTCGACGCGGACCTGCGGCCCGAGGGCAGGCAGGGGCCGCTGGTGCGGACGCTGGACTCCTACCGCGCGTACTACCGGCAGTGGGCCGAGCTCTGGGAGAAGCAGGCGCTGCTGCGCGCCCGGTTCATCGCGGGCGACGCCGCGCTGGGAGCCGACTTCGAGGAGCTGATCGAGCCGCTGCGGTACCCGGCCGCCGGTCTGGACGCGGCGTCCGTGCGGGAGATCCGGCGGATCAAGGCGCGGGTCGACGCGGAACGGCTGCCGCGCGGCGCCGATCCGGGCACGCACACCAAGCTCGGGCGCGGCGGGCTCGCGGACGTCGAGTGGACCGTGCAGTTGTTGCAGCTGCAACACTCCGGCGCGGTGCCCGGCCTGCGCACACCGTCCACAATGGCCGCCATGGGAGCGGCCGTCGAGGCCGGTCTGCTCGCCGCCGACGACGCCACCGCGCTGACCACCGCGTGGAACCTCGCGACGCAGGCGCGCAACGCCGTGATGCTGGTGAAGGGCAAGGCCTCTGATCAACTGCCGACGTCCGGGCGTGACCTCGTCGCGGTCGCCTCGGTGATGGGCTACGCACCCGGTGGCGATCCGGGTGAGTTCCTGGAGGAGTACCGCAGGACCACTCGTCGTGCACGTGCGGTGGCGGAGCGTGTCTTCTACGGTGAGAAACCGTGAAAGCGATCGCGTACACCCGGTTCGGTGAAGCCGAGGTCATGTCGTTGCAGGAAGTGCCCGATCCGCTGGTCGGGCCCGATCACGTGCTGGTGGACGTGCGCGCGGCCGGGGTGAACCCGGTGGACTGCAAGATCAGAGCCGGGTACCTGCAGGGGCTGCTGCCGCACCACCTGCCGCTGATCCCCGGCTGGGACGTGGCGGGTGTGGTGCGGGCGGTCGGCATCGGCGTGTACGACTGGAAGCCGGGCGACGAGGTGCTCGCGTACGCGCGCAAGGACCACGTCCAGTTCGGCACCTGCGCCGAGTCGGTCTCGCTGCCGGACCGCATGATCGCGCGCAAACCGTCCACCGTGGACTTCGTGACCGCGGGCGCGTTGCCGCTGGCGGGGCTGACGGCGCTGCAGTCGTTGAAGGCGGCCGGCATCGGTTCCGGCGACGTCGTCCTGGTGCACGCGGCCGCCGGTGGCGTCGGGCACCTCCAGGTGCAGATCGCGCGGGAACTGGGCGCCTCACGGGTGATCGGCACAGCGTCGCCGCGCAACCACGACTTCGTGCGCTCGCTCGGCGCGGAACCGGTCGCCTACGGTGACGCGCTGGTCGACTCGGTCGCGGAGCTCGTCGGTGGCGACGGCCGGGTCGACGTGGTGGTCGACAACGCGGGAGGGCTCGCGTTCGACCAGTCGCTGCAGCTGGTGCGCGACCGGGCGCGGATGACGTCCATTGTGGATGGAGCACGGGCGCGGGAGAACGGCGTGGTCAACACCTGGGCGCGGCCTGACGCCGGGCAGACGCAGTGGCTGGTGGACCTGGTCGCGGCCGGGAAGCTGCGCGTCGAGGTGCAGCAGACTTTTCCGTTGGCGGAGGCCGTGAAGGCGCACAAGCTGCTCGAAGGTGGCCATGTGCGAGGAAAAGTTGTACTGACCGTCTGAAATCTTCAGGTATTTCTTCAGGTTCGGGGGCGCACCTCGCGGTGTGCCCCCGAACCTGGAACTGCTCAGTCCTCGTCGGAGTCGGGGTCCACCGCCGGAGCGCTGGTGTAGATCTCGACCACCCACTCCTCCTCCAACGCTTCCGCGTCGTCGGTGTCGGGCACGAGCCGGTTGTAGACGCGGACACCGAGGTCGAGCACGTCAGCGGCCTGGACCGCTTCGAGAGCATCGGGTGCCGAGTCGAAGATGTGGGTGGTGAGCAGCTGCGGAGCCGTGAATTCGGCGACATCTTGAGACACGCGCGGACCCTAGCGCATTGACGTTTCACCCAATCGAGATGAGACTGGGCGCGCTCAGTGGGGGAGCTGTGGTTCGTCGGGGGTCTAGCAGAGGAAGTCATGCAGCATCGCAGGGTCACGCGCCGAGGAAAGACCGTGATCGCCATCGCGGGCGTGGCTGCCGGTGTGCTCGCACTACTCGGTGTGATCGAGTATGCACTGAGTGGCAACAACTCCGCCGCGCAGCCCAACGTCACCGCCACGACGACTACGTCGAACGGTGTCGAAACCCCTGATGGCGCACTGGAAACGACAGAGCCGTCAGCGGAAGTGAAGGTCACCACGGGCTCGTTCAAGCAACAGCGCGGCATGCTGACCGTCGAGGTCACTCGCGTGGAAGCCGCGAACGGCCGCGTGAAGCTCTTCGTGACGGCCACGAACGCCTCCCAAGCCAGGATGACCCTCCCCGTGGTCGGCATCGCCGTTGTGGACGATCTGAACCGCACCTACGCGGCGTCGAGCAGCAAGTGGGACGGTCTCGTCACCCAGGGCACCACCACCTCGGGCACCGTCGTGCTCGACGAGAAGCTCGGCACGGGTGTGAACTCGCTCACTCTGACGTTCTCGTCGATCTCCGGCCAGTTCGCCCCGACGGGCGCCGCGATCACGATCGCGGGAATCCCGCTGCCGAAGTGATTTCCCGGCGGCACCGGGTACGCCTGATGCATGACGCAACGCGGAAGTGACCAGCACGGGTTCGCCAAGGACGACCACCTGAAGAAGGAGGTCGAGAACGAGCTGCGTGCCAACGGACCGACGCGCTCAGAGCCCTGGCGTGAGCCGGAGATGCTGGAGCCGGACGAAAATCCCGAGGAATCACGCGGCTAGGTGGCTAGCCTGGCGCCTTGTGAAGTACTTGTTCTTCTGGGGCCACCAGCCCGAACGTGACGGCGGCATCGGCAAGGGCTGCCTGTCGCAGTGGTGGCCGTGCACCTTCGTCGCCGACGGGCAGCAGTTCGCGTCCGCCGAGCACTACATGATGTGGCGCAAGGCTTTGCTCTTCGACGACACCGCCGTGGCCGAGCGCGTGCTGGCCGCCCGCACGCCGGGCGAGGCCAAGGCGCTGGGCCGGCAGGTCTCGGGCTTCTCCGACGACCAGTGGGTTTCCGCGCGCCTGGAGATCGTGGTCGAGGGCAACCTGGCGAAGTTCGGCCAGGACCCCGCACTGCGGTCCTACTTGCTGGGCACGGGTTCCCGCGTTCTCGTCGAGGCCAGCCCGCAGGACCGGGTGTGGGGTATCGGCCTCGTCGCGTCCGACCCGCGTGCCGCCGACCCCGCGCAGTGGCTGGGACTCAACCTGCTCGGCGAGGCCCTGATGGAGGTCCGCACCCGCCTCGCCGCGTGACACCAGTCCTCTTCGGATCATCACCTGAACCCCGCGGCCGCCCTGTACGTGTGTTCCAGCGTCAGGGAGATCCGGCAGGGGAGAACTGATGTTCAGCTACTCGGGACCGGCCCGGCTCATCTACGCGGACGGCAACGCGGTCGTGATGGACCGGGTCGATCTGATCGAGACCGTCGACGACGGCGGTCAGTGGCAGCTGTCCGGCGCGGGCACGGCCTCGGCGGAGCTCACCGGCGGTGAGGCGCGCATCAAGCTGCCGACCGGCGGTGAGGCCGACGTGCTCGTGTCGAACGTCCGGGTCAGCGGGGCGTCGTCCACCGCGACCCTGCTCGCCACCTAGAACGGCCGAAGGCCCGGCGGGGACGTCCCCACCGGGCCTTCGACGCGAAGCTCAGCCGATCACACGTCGTAGTAGAGCGCGAACTCGTAGGGGTTCGGGCGCAGACGCAGCGGGTCAATCTCCTGCTCGCGCTTGTACGAGATCCAGGTGTCGATCACGTCCGGCGTGAACACGCCACCCTCGAGCAGGAACTCGTGGTCCGCCTCGAGGTTGTCGAGCACGGCGTCCAGCGTCGCGGGGACCTGCTTGACGTCGCGGGCCTCCTCGGGCGGGAGCTCGTAGAGGTCCTTGTCGATCGGGGCCGGCGGCTCGATCTTGTTCTTCACGCCGTCGAGGCCCGCCATGACCATCGCCGAGAAGGCGAGGTACGGGTTGCCCGAGGAGTCGGGGCAGCGGAACTCGATGCGCTTGGCCTTCGGGTTGTTGCCCGTGATCGGGATGCGGACGCACGCCGAGCGGTTGCGCTGGGAGTAGACCAGCGAGACCGGGGCCTCGTAGCCCGGGACCAGGCGGTGGTAGGAGTTCACCGTCGGGTTGGTGAAGGCCAGCAGCGACGGCGCGTGGTGCAGGATGCCGCCGATGTAGTGGCGGGCGGTGTCGGAGAGACCCGCGTAGCCGCTCTCGTCGTGAAACAGCGGCGAGCCGTCCTTCCACAGCGACTGGTGCGTGTGCATGCCCGAGCCGTTGTCGCCGAACAGCGGCTTCGGCATGAAGGTGACGGTCTTGCCGGCCTGCCACGCGGTGTTCTTGATGATGTACTTGAACAGCATCAGGTCGTCCGCGGCGTGCAGCAGCGTGTTGAACTTGTAGTTGATCTCGGCCTGGCCGCCGGTGCCGACCTCGTGGTGGGCGCGCTCGACGGTGAAGCCCTGGGCCTCCATGTTGAGGACCATCTGGTCGCGCAGGTCGGCGTAGTGGTCGTTCGGGGTGACGGGGAAGTAGCCACCCTTGTACTTGACCTTGTAGCCGAGGTTGCCGCCCTCTTCCTCACGGCCGGTGTTCCACCAGCCGGAGACCGCGTCGACCTTGTGGAACGAGCCGTTCGCGGTGGTGTCGAACTGCACCGAGTCGAAGATGTAGAACTCGGCCTCGGCACCGAAGTACGCGGTGTCGGCGATGCCCGAGTCGGTGATGTACTGCTCGGCCTTGCGCGCGATGTTGCGCGGGTCGCGGCTGTACGCCTCACGCGTGAACGGGTCGTGCACGAAGAAGTTGACGATCAGCGTCTTCTCGATCCGGAACGGGTCGAGGCGCGCGGTGTACAGGTCGGGCAGCAGCAGCATGTCCGACTCGTGGATGGACTGGAAACCACGCACGGAGGAGCCGTCGAAGGCGAGTCCCTCTTCGATCGCGTCGGCGTCGAACGCCTTGGCGGGCAGCGTGAAGTGCTGCATCACGCCGGGCAGGTCGCTGAACCGCACGTCGACGAACTTGACGCCCTCGTCGGTGATGAACTTCAGCACCTCGTCGGAATTCTTGAACACCCTCGTCGACTCCTTGACTATGGACAACGGCTGGTCATCGCGAGTGACCGTATGTCGGCGGTGTTGCCCGTCCGTCACTCCGATGTTTCGCCAGTGTTAACGGGGCCGTCCAAGTGGGCAAGGCGACCTGCGGATGCTCACCCGTTGAGCACGGCTTTACTCTGGTGGGGTGAGCAGGTGGACCGGTTCGTGGCTGTCAGGACCCAATTCGGTGCTGTCGCCGGGTGAAGACTCGAACGACGGCACGCAACAGCGCTGGCGTGGTGAGCGTCACGGCTTCCCCAAGGAGGGGCCGGGCTCCATCGCCTCGATCGGGCGGCGCACGTTCGCCATCCTGGTCGACTTCCTCCTCGCCGCGGGCGTCGCGGCGGTCTTCACCCAGCCTGACCTGCCCAAGAACTGGAGCCTGCTGGCCTGGTTCGTGATCACGACTGTCGCCGTCGCGTTCTTCGGGTTCACCCCGGGGCACGCGCTGCTCGGGCTGCGGGTGGCGCGGATCGACGGCAAGACGTTCGTGCACCTGCCGCGCGCCCTGCTGCGCACCGTGCTCATCTTCCCGCTGATCCCGGCGCTGGTCTGGGACTCGGACGGCCGCTGCCTGCACGACAAGGCGGCCGGCACCGTCGTCATCAAGGTCCGCTAGCCACCGAGAACGCGAAGAGGCCCGCCGCACGAGATGTGCGGCGGGCCTCTTCACGCTGGTGGGAGCGGGTTCGGTCAGCCCCGGCGGCGCATGGCGCGCTGGACGTTGCGCATCTTCGCGCCCGCCGGCATCGGGCCCTTGGGCAGTGCGGCACCACGGCTGGCCAGCGCGGCGAGGCGGGTCTCCAGCGAGTCGACCTGGGCGGCCGTGATGTTGCGCGGCAGCTTCATCAGCTTCGACTGCAGCTTCTTCAGCGGGACCTGGCCCTCTTCGCTGCCGATGATGAAGTCGTAGATCGGGGTCTCGCCGACGACGCGGGCGATGCGCTTCTTCTCCTGCGCGAGGAGCGGCTTCACGCGCTGCGGCGCACCCTCGGCGACCAGGACGACGCCCGGCCGGCCCAGCACGCGGTGCACGGCGTCGAGCTGCGTGGTGCCCGCGACGGCGGGCGTGACGCGCCAGCGGCCGCGCAGGTTCTCGAGCGCCCAGGCGCCGGCGCCCGGCTGGCCGTCCGCCTTGCGGAAGACGTTGCTCTGGACGCGGCGGCCGAAGATGATGACGGCCAGCAGCGCGCCGATCGCGACGCCCAGCGGTACGAACATCCACACGGCGTTGAAGACGATGCCCAGGACCACGGCGATCGCGGTGACACCGAGCAGGGCGCCCAGCATCATCGGGATGAGCGCCTTGTCCTCGCGGCGCTGCATCTTGAACGCCTCGAAGATCTGCTTGCGCCGCGCGCGTGAAGCCGCGCGGCGAACCTTCGCCGCTTCCTTCGCCGCCGCCTTGTCCTGCTTACCAGCCATACCCACAGGGTACTGGCCGAAATTCTCGAACACAGCGGGAGCCTGACTTAGCACAGCTCGGCCATCTGCGAGACTGCCGGGCATGGACGCGTTGCTGGAGGGACTCGATCCGGAACAGCGCGCCGCGGTGGAGGCCCCGCGTGGCCCCGTGTGCGTGCTCGCGGGTGCCGGCACAGGTAAGACGCGCACCATCACGCACCGCATCGCCTACCTGTGCCAGCGCGGCCACGTCGCTCCGTCGCAGGTCCTCGCCGTCACGTTCACCAAGCGCGCCGCGGGGGAGATGCGCACACGTTTGCGCTCTCTGGACGTGCACGGCGCACAGGCCGTGACCTTCCACGCCGCCGCCTCACGCCAGCTGCGTTACTTCTGGCCGCGCGTCATCGGCGGTCCGCGCTGGGAGCTCGTCGACCAGAAGATCCGCGTCGTCGCCCGCGCCGCGTCCCGGCTGGGGATGCCGACCGAGTCGGACGCGCTGCGCGACCTGACCAGCGAGATCGAGTGGGCGAAGGCGTCCCTGCTGACGCCGGAGGACTACCCGGCCGCCGCCGCTCGCGCCGCGCGGGACATCCCGGCGCCCGCCGAACAGATCATGAAGCTCTACACGACCTACGAGCAGCTCAAGACCGAGGCGCAGCTGCTCGACTTCGACGACCTGCTGCTCTACACGGCGGGCGCGCTGGAGGACAACGCGGAGGTCGCGCAGGAGTTCCGCGACCGCTACCGCTGCTTCGTCGTGGACGAGTACCAGGACGTGACGCCGCTGCAGCAGCGCGTGCTCGACTCGTGGCTGGGCGCTCGCGACGACCTGACCGTGGTCGGCGACGCGAACCAGACCATCTACTCCTTCGCGGGCGCCTCACCGCAGCCGCTGCTCAACTTCGGGCGCCGGTTCCCCGAGGCGGTCGTCGTGCGGCTGGAGCGCGACTACCGGTCGACGCCGCAGGTCGTCGAGCTGGCCAACGACGTGATCAAGTGGGCCCGCGGGCGTCCGGCCGGCTCACGCCTGCAGCTGATCGGGCAGCGGCCGGACGGGCCGAAGCCGCGGTTCCACGAGTTCGACGACGAGCCGAGCGAGGCCGACGCCGTCGCGGGCCGCGTCAAGACGCTGCTCGACGAGGGCGTCGCGGCGTCCGAGATCGCGATCCTCTACCGCGTCAACGCGCAGTCCGAGGTGTACGAACAGGCGCTCGCCGGGCTCGGCATCCCGTACCTGGTGCGCGGAGGTGAGCGGTTCTTCGAACGCGCCGAGGTGCGCCAGGCGATGATCACGCTGCGCTCGTCGGGCGCTCCCGACGGGAGCCTTCCCGAGGTCGTGCGCTCGGCGCTCCACCGCGTCGGGCTGACCGACGAGCCGCCGACCGGCGGCAGCGCGCGGGAACGCTGGGAGTCGCTGCTCGCGATCGTCGAGCTCGCCGAGGAGTTCGCCGCCGCCACGCCCGACGCCGACCTGCCGAGGTTCTGCGTCGAGCTGGACATGCGTGCCGAAGCGCAGCACCCGCCGACGGTCGAAGGCGTGACGCTGGCGTCGCTGCACGCGTCGAAGGGCCTCGAGTGGGACGCGGTGTTCCTCGTCGGACTGGTCGAGGGCACGATGCCGATCCAGTACGCGGACGGCGACGAGGCGAAGATCGAAGAAGAACGCCGCCTTCTGTACGTAGGTGTCACGCGCGCGCGTGAGCACATCTGGCTCTCCTGGGCGCTGGCCCGCGCCGCCGGCGGACGCAAGTACCGGCGCCGTTCGCGGTTCCTCTACAGCCTCGTTCCCGAGAACCACCCGGCCGCACGGGTGTCCGGTGGCGCGCAACGGCCTCCTCTCATGAAGAAGGAGAAGCCGACCTGCCGGGTGTGCGCGTCGACGCTGGTCGAGGCACAGGCCGTCAAGCTCGGCCGATGCAGGTCCTGTCCGTCCGATGTGGACGAGGAGCTGCTCGAGTCGCTGCGCCGGTGGCGCGCGGGACGGGCGCGGGAGCTGAAGGTGCCCGCGTACGTCGTCTTCACCGACGCGACCCTGATGGCGATCGCGGAGCAGCGACCCACGGATTCGGCCGGACTGGTCGCGATCTCGGGCATCGGCGCCTCGAAGCTTGATAAGTTCGGCGACGACGTGTTGGGCCTGGTCCGAGCCGGTGTCGGGTACTCCGCCACCTGATCGGGACAAGTTTCGTTAAATAGGTTGCGAGCCCCAGGTACGGGGTCATAACCTGCTCATGCCGGGTCCGGAGGACCCGTCTGGGGAAGAAGAACTACTACTAGCTCTCGATGCAGAGCTCTCTCGTTCGGAGGAGGTGGCCCGTTGTGAAGATCTTCAGCATCTCCCGCGCGCTCGGCCTCCCGTTGACCGGGGGCTTCTGCACGTCCGCATCCGCTCAGGCCATGTGGCACACCTCTGCCCACAAGCCAGTGGCGCTGCTGGGTCGTGAGCGGGGCACCGCTCTGCGCGGCACCGCTCTGGCGGGAGCCGAAGTGCGCACCGAGCAGCCGATCGCGCTGCCGGTCATCGATGACGTCGACAACTACACGAATGCGCTGTCCGCGCATCAAGTGAGAAGGCTTCTGCCGACCCCATAGAAGGGGTCGAAGGACCACCAGGCTCACGAAAGCCGCGGACTCGTACAGAGTCCGCGGCTTTCGTGTTTTTGCAGTACCCCACACAAGGAGAAAACCCTGATGTTGACCGCGACTGTCCCGCTCACGGGCGAGGCACTTCCGGACCTCGCGGAGGGGCTCGACATCCCCTGCCGCACCCACAACCCCGACCTCTGGTTCGCTGACGCGCCTGCTGACCTCGAGAAGGCGAAGTCCTTCTGCGGGACCTGCCCGGTCCTCGCGGAGTGCCTCGCCGGCGCGATCGCTCGTCACGAGCCGTGGGGCGTCTGGGGTGGAGAGATCTTCGAGCGCGGAGTCGTCATCGCGCGCAAGCGGCCTCGTGGCCGTCCGCGCAAGGACGCGACCGTTGTCACTGCCAGCAAGACGGAGGCGGCAGCGTGAACACCGTGCAGCTCAACCACAGCGCAATGCCCGCCTACCTGACTGAGGGCCTGACTCCCATGTCTCTGAATGAAGAACTCGTCCGAATACGAATACAAGAAGCCCAGAGGTTCGCAGAGGAGCAACGCCTGGCGAACCGCCTCGCGTCAGCGCAACGTTGGCGCAGGTTGTCGCGATGGGCGGGACGCAGAGCGGCTCGCTTCGACCTCTGACAGTCTCGAGCTGAGGCCGTCATCCACGAGAAGGTGGATGGCGGCCTCGGCCGTTCCTCCGTACCGTTCCCTTTTGTGCCGCACCACACTCACGACGGAATCGACTGGTCAGCTCGCCTCCACGCGATGAGGCGCTACGGCTCGCTGCAGGCGGAGGCGCTGACCTCGGTCGCCCGCAGACTGGTCGAGCCCTTGCCCGACTCGCCAGTCGTGATGGACGTCGGCTGCGGCGCCGGCTCCATGAGCGTGCCGCTCGCCGCGGCCCTGCGAGACCACGGCGGAGGCGTCCTGGTCCTGGTCGACGCCACCCCCGAACTCCTCGACGCGGCCTGCGCCGCGGCCCGCGCGGAAACCGACGGCGCCGTGTCGGTGAAGCCGGTACTGGCCGACCTCGCCGCCGAAGACCCGCTGTCGTTCGCCGGCCCGGTCGAGCTCATCTGGGGCTCGCGGGTGATCCACCACCTCCCTGATCAATTGCGCGGCATGAAACGCCTGGTAGAAGCTCTGGCCCCCGGCGGCTGGCTGGCTCTCGCGGAAGGCGGCCTCGAAACCCGCTTCCTCCCGTGGGACCTCGGCATCGGCTCACCCGGCCTGCAGGACCGCATCGCGGCGGCCCGAGCCTCGTGGTTCGTGTCGATGCGCGAGAACATGACGGGCTCGGTCCGCCTCCCGGTCGGCTGGAACGTCGCCCTCGCCGACGCGGGCCTGGGCGAGATCAGCGCCTTCAGCTTCGTGGTCGACCACCCGGCCCCGGCCAAACAACTCGTCCGCGACTGGGCGGTGGACCGCCTGACCTGGCTGGCCGAGATCACCAGCGCCCACCTGCACCCGGCCGACCGCGACGCGCTCCGCCGCCTGCTCAACCCCTCCGACTCGGAGTACGTCGGCGCCCGCGAGGACGTGTTCCTGCTGGAAACCGACACCGTCCATCTGGGACGGCGCCGGTGACCGCTGGGGCGGAGCCGGTGTGCCACAGATGCGGGCGGCTGCGTTCCTCCGTTTCCGACCTGGACTTCCTGGCCTGGTCGTCGGAGAGGACCGGTGGGTCTCTCCGGTGGTTGTGTCAGACGTGCTCGAAGACCCACGTGCGGGACATCGAGGGCAAGCTGCCGGACGAGTACTGGCGCTGACTCACCCAGGGCCGCGGATCGCGCGGCGAAGCCGGGGTGCGTCTGACCTGCGGTAACGGTCGGGTTGAGGTGGCACGGGCCCGTGGGTGTGAGCCGCAGGGTCAGGTGTGGTCACGGTCGTCGGAGGCGAGAGCCACTTGCCGCAGGATGGCGCCGGACGCGGTCGACCACAGGCAGATCCCCCGCCGCATTGGGGACATCCGCCTGGTTAGCGACTTCCTCGACCGCCGCACACGCATCGGCCTGGTGCCGAAGGATCGCGACCAGCGACCTGGAGAGCCGGTCGCTGGTCGACCACCTAACACGTCCGCGAGACGCGACAACGTGGGCCGAGCTGGAGCGCATGCCTGCTGACCTGCGGTGTCAGGGCGCAGGCGGTGAGCCGATCAGCCCCGAGAAGTCGGCTTGTCGCTGGCCGGGGAACCGCGGTCCGTCGCCCATGACGCGAGTACTCCACGTCGGCCTGCCGTCAGGCCGACGTGGCGGTGGCTCAAGGCTTGCCTGACCAGCGCCGTTTCTCGGCCCCTGCTCACCCGTAACTCCTCCCGCAGGTCGGCGGGCGTGCACAACCGCACTCGCCACGGCGCCGAGGACTTCCACGAGGCGTGACGGCCTGGGCCGAGCTGTAGCGCATGCCTGCTGACCTGCGGTGTCAGGGCACAAGCGATCACCCGATCAGCCCTGCGAAGTCGGCTTGTCGCTGGGCGGGGAACCGCGATCCGTCGCCACGACACGAGCGCGCCACCTCCGCCTGCCTCAGCCCGGGTACAGGTGGCCCAAGGCCTGCCTGACCAGCGCCGTCCCTCGGCGGCTGCTCACCCGTAACTCCTCCCGCAGGTCCGCCGGCGTGCACAACCGCGCACTCACCACGGCGTCGAGGACTTCCGCGATGGCGCGCGGGTTCAGCTCCCGCCGGGCCAGGTCGAGGGCAGCCCGTGCGGCACCCGCGAGCCGCAGGCCGTGGCGTTCCACTACGACCGGCGGACGGGTGGTGCGTTCCAGGAGAATCCACGGATTCGCTCTTCGCACATTGCTTCCCGCGAGGACGTGAATGTGCCGGGGAAGAGGAAGAACTGCTCCCTGGCGGACCAGCGCATCGGCTCCCGTGATCACCGAAGAAGGCCCGGCGAAGGAAAGAACCGCGCGCAGCCGGTCGAGACGAGTGGCGGGCGAAGGCGTGGTCAGAACTACGCCTGGCAGCAGCCGCTGCCAGGAGCCGGCGGGTGTGCAGAGGCGCAGGACCTCCCGCGAGGAGATCCCGGATTTGCGCAGCTCAGCGGTGGTCGCGATGGGTGCCATGGGTTCATGGTTGCGCAACCGGTGGTGGTCGAAGTGGGGTGGTGGCAAAGCTGTGGACAACTTCGCCGGGATTCACTCGGACGAGTTAGTCGGCGAATCCCGGCTGCCACCGGGCGACGATTTCGTGCGCGGTGACGTGGGCGTCGAGCTGGCAGAGAATGCCCGTCGCGCCCATTGTCACGCGGTGGATCAGCAGATACTGGGGCGGCAGGTTCAAAGAACGGCCCGTCTGCGAATCCGGGCTGCGCAGATCGCCCACGCGTTCGGCCTGAGACTGCAGCCAGCGGCGGGTGAAGTGGAAAGACTCGGTGCGCAGCGGCTCCACGAACGGCGCCAGGTAGCCGAGGACGTCCTCGCCGTGCAGCTCCATGCCCTCGCGGATGAAGTTCTCGGTGCGCAGCAGTTCGACGAGGTCGGCGGAGCGGCCGTCGAGGGCCAGCCTGGTCATCAGGCCGAGCGTCTTGGGCAGGCCGTCGGGCAGCCGGGCCACGGCGCCGAAGTCGATCACGCGCAGGCGGCCGTCGTCGCCCAGCATGAAGTTGCCGGGGTGCGGGTCGGCGTGCAGCAGGCCGGAGCGCGACGGGGCCGAGAAGTGGAACTCGGCGAGGAGCTGGCCCGCCAGGTCGCGGTCATCGGGCGAGCCCTCGCGGATGATGTGCGACAGGCCCACGCCGGAGGTCCACTCGGTCACCATGACCTTGGGCGCCGAGGCGACGACGCGGGGGACCAGCACGTGCGGGTCGTTCTCGAAGGCCTTCGCGAACGTGCGCTGGTTCGCGGCCTCGTCGCGGTAGTCGAGCTCCTCCAGGTACCTGTCGCGCAGCTCCTCGAGCAGCGGGCGCACGTCGGTGCCGGGCATGATCGCCTGCAGCAGGCGGCTGAACCGCAGCAGCTGCTTCAGGTCGGCGCGCAGGGCCTCGTCGGCGCCGGGGTACTGCACCTTCACCGCCACGTCGCGGCCGTCGTGCCACACGGCGCGGTGCACCTGGCCGATGGACGCCGAGGCCGCCGGAACGTCGTCGAACTCCTGGAAGCGCTTCGTCCAGGACGCGCCCAGCTGTTCGGCGAGCACGCGGTGCGTGGTGCGAGCGGGCATCGGCGGGGCCGCGGTCTGCAGCTTCGTCAGCGCCTCGCGGTACGGGGCCGCGAGCTCGTCGGGGACCGCCGCCTCGAACACGCTCAGCGCCTGCCCGAACTTCATCGCGCCGCCCTTGAGCTGGCCGAGCACGGCGAAGACCTGTTCGGCCGTCTTGGCCGTCACCTCGGCGTTGACCTCGTCGGCCGCGCGTCCGGTCAGTCGCTTCCCCCAGCCGCCGACAACCCGGCCGGCCACCCCGAGCGGGAGGCTCGCCAGCTTGGCGGTGCGCTGCACGGCCTTGCGCGGAATCTCGGTCACTCGGCCATGTTATGTGCGGAGCACTGACAGTCCGGGTGCGGATACCAGCTTCGCCTCTCAGCAACACCGGACAGCAGGTCGAGTTCGAGAGTGGCGTTCACCACGGGCGGAGGGACCTGGTCGCGGCCGCGGACGTAGCTCAGCGACTCCAGGACCTGCGCCACCGCCAGCGCCGCGGTTCCCGACGCGAACAGCACGTCGGTCGAGGCGGGCCGTCCGACGAGCTGGGCCGCGATGACGGGCCACGCCGGGTCCTGGTCGGTGCGGTGCAGGTCCGCGCAGTTCAGGCACGAAGAACGACCAGGCAGGACCAGCGGCCCCACGATCCCCACGCCCTCACGCACGCGCACGGCCAGATGCGGCGTCCGGAACGCCATCAGCGTGCCCACGAGGTTCGGATCGGGGACGAGCGTCGCCGCCAGCACGGTCAGATCGGCGTTGTGGGCGAGCTGGACGCTCGATTCCGCCAGAAGCGAGGTGATGGAGAGTGCGAGGTGCCCGGAACCGTGGACGGCGGCCGTCCCACCCCTCGCCAGGGGACCGTCGTCGAGCAGACCCGCCTCTTCGAGCGAAGCGAGAACTTCACCCAGCTGGGTGGGGTCTCCACCTCGGCTTTTCAGCCTCTCACCCAGTTCGCCGACCGTGTACCGGCCGTCGAGGGCGATCAGTTCGTCGACCAGTGCCTCGGGCAGCGAGTCGATCACGACCGCGTGTTTCGGGTCGATGCCGACCTGCACGACGCCGGGGGCTCTGCGCACCACGGCCAGTCCGGCACGCACGCGAGGTCTTGTGTCCACGACGGCAAGACTGGCAGGGGGCGTGGCCC
This sequence comes from Lentzea sp. NEAU-D7, assembly GCF_026242055.1. Taxonomy (GTDB): domain Bacteria; phylum Actinomycetota; class Actinomycetes; order Mycobacteriales; family Pseudonocardiaceae; genus Lentzea. Next base: position 20,298 of record NZ_JAPJDL010000010.1, read on the forward strand.
CCTGCCAGCGCAAACGTCAGACCTTGGCCTTGCCGAGGATCCGCGTCATCTTCGTACCGCACACAGGGCAGGTGCCCTTCGCCATGCGCCGCCCATTGGTCTCCTCGACGTTGCCGTCGAAGTCGCGCTTCTCGCGACACTTGACGCAGTAGCCGTTGTAGGTGTCGGCCACAGCCCCTCCCTTGCAGTTGTGAGTGCGGACACACTCGGGGACCTTGGCGCGACGGTACCTCCGCAAGCGTGCGAAATCGCGCATGTCGATCCCGCGCGTGTCCAGCCGCCGTTCGGTGGAACTTCACCCGCCGGGTGCGCGCCTGCCGCCGGTTGGGGGCGGAAATTTGTCGGTGGCGGCGTTTACGGTGACTGCATGGCCGAACCGCGGGTGGAAGTGCGGCGGAGCCCCCGGCGCCGCCGCATGGTCAGCGCGTACCGGGAGGGCGACACCGTCGTCGTCCTTCTGCCGGCACGGATGACCAAGGGGGAAGAGAAGCACTGGGTGGCGGAGATGTTGAGCCGCCTCCAGCGCAGTGAGACGCGCAGGAAGTCCCCTGCGCGCACATCGGACGAGGCGCTCATGGCGCGGTGCGCGGAGCTTTCGGCGCGCTACCTGGACTCGTTGGCGGAGCCGGCGAGCGTGCGCTGGGTGCCGCCCATGCGCACGCGCTGGGCGTCGTGCACGCCGACGGAGGGCACGATCCGCGTGTCCGAACGGCTGCGCGACGTGCCGCCGTGGGTGCTTGACTACGTGCTGGTGCACGAGCTCGCGCACCTGCTCGTCCCAGGGCACGGCAAGGACTTCTGGGAGTGGGTCCACCGCTACCCGAAGACCGAGCGGGCCATGGGCTATCTGGAGGGTCTCTCGGCCGCCGCAGGCTTAGGGATCACCGAGGATTGAGGCCTTGACGACGTGAAGCGCCCGGCGAGGGTGTGCTCGCCGGGCGCTTCACGTGTTCGGGTGCTGGTCAGGCCTCTTCCGGCTTGTCGGGCTTGCCGCCGTCCTCGGCCTTGCCCTCGCGCATGGTGCGCTCCAGCTCGGCGATCGGGTCCTCCAGCGCGTTGCGGGTGTTCGTCAGGCGCTCGGCGAACTCCAGCGGGTCGTCGAGGTCCTCGGCGGTCGGGACGAGCTCGGCGTGCTCCCACACGCTGTCGCGCACCTCGACGCCGTGCTGGTCGCCGATCAGCTTCCACAGGGCCGAGGCGGCCCGCAGCTTGCGCGGGCGCAGCTCCAGGCCCACGAGCGTCGCGAACGTCTGCTCGGCCGGGCCACCGGAGGCGCGGCGGCGGCGCAGCGTCTCGCGCAGGGCCGCGGCACCGGGCAGGCGGTCGGAGACGGCGGCGTCGACCACGACGTCCACCCAGCCCTCGACCAGGGCGAGGAGCGTTTCGAGGCGGTTCAGCGCCGCCTTCTGCTCCGGGGTGGTCTGCGGCTCGAGCAGGCCCGAGCTCATGGCCTCCTCGATGGAGGCGGGGTTCGACGGGTCGATCTGGCCGGCGAGCTGCTCCAGTGCGGAGGTGTCGACCTTGATGCCCTTGGCGAACTCCTCGACGGTGTCGAGCAGGCGCTGCCGCAGCCACGGCACGTGCGTGAAGAGGCGCTGGTGAGCGGCCTCGCGGGCGGCCAAGAACACCATGACCTCGGACGCGGGACGCTCCAGGCCCTCGGTGAACTTCTCGATGTTCGCCGGCAGCAGGGCCGCGGTGCCCTCGGGGCCGAGCGGCAGGCCGACGTCGGTCGAGGTCAGCACCTCGGAACCGAGCTGGGCCAGCGCGTTGCCCAGCTGGGAGCCGAACGCCATGCCACCCATCTGGCCGAGCATCGCCAGCAGCGGACCGGCCGCCTGCTTGGCCTCGGCGGGCATCGCCTCGACCCACGCACCGGACATGCGCTGCGCGACCGGGTCGCACAGGCGCTGCCAGGTCGGGATCGTGCGCTCGATCCAGTCGCGCGCGGTCCACGCCTGCGTGGTGCGGGTGCCGGCGGGCAGCGACGTGACCGGGTCCAGCCACATCTCGGCCAGGTGCACGGCGTCGGTGACCGCGCTCGACTGGTCGGCGGCGAACCCGATCGTGGTCGTCGTCGAGGACAGCTGCTGGAACGCGATCTGCTTGGCGAGGTCGTAGTTCACCGGCCCGCTCGACGAACCCGCGTTGCTCAACATCGAGCCCAGTTGGCTCAGCATGTTGCCCAGCTGGCTGAAGTCGAACGGGTTGTCTCCCGGCTTCCCGCTCTTGTCGTCGGGGTCGTGCGGGCTGAACCCGAACGGCACGTCACTCATGCCTCTACCGTACGCGGACAGACATGGTCGTACGCTGTTCAGCCGTGAGTGAAACCGTCACGACCGCACCCCCACCCGCGCCCCCGCCGAGGGAACGCGGACTGACCCGCCGGACGTGGACGCTGATCGTCAGCTTCCTAGTGGTGGCGGCGCTCGGACTGCTCGGCGGTTTCGCCAGAGTCCCGTACGTCGCGCTGGGCCCCGGCCCGACCTACGACGTGCTCGGCCAGGTCAAGGACGCCGACGTGGTGTCGGTCGAGGGCCAGGACACCTTCCCCACCAAGGGGACCCTGCGCATGACGACGGTCTCGCTCACCGACGACGTGTCGCTGTTCGGCGCGCTGGGCCTGTGGTTGTCCGGCCGCTACGCCCTGGCGCCGCGCGAGGAGTTCTTCAAGCCCGGTGAGTCGGAGCAGCAGGTCCAGGAGAACAACGAGCGCGCGTTCAGCGAGTCGCAGACCGCCGCCGAGGTCGCGGCCCTGAACTACCTCAAGTATCCGGGCATGGTGATCGCGAACCAGGTCACCAAGGGCAGCCCGGCGGACAACGTCATCCCGCTCGGCGCCCGCATCATCTCGGTCAACGGCAAGCAGGTGCAGAGCGCCGCCGACGTGAGCGGCGCGCTGGAGAACACCAAGCCCGGCGACCGCATCGAGGTGGCGTTCGAGAAGGACGGCACCTCCCAGTCGACCCAGCTCACGCTCGGCACCCGCGACGACGGCCGCCCGGCGGGCTTCATCGGCATCTCGCCGGTCGACCGCGCCGATGTGCCGTTCAAGATCAAGATCAGTCTCTCCGACGTGGGCGGCCCCTCGGCCGGCCTGATCTTCGCGCTGGCGATCGTCGACAAGCTGACGCCGGGCGAGCTCAACGGCGGCAAGGCCATCGCGGGCACCGGCGAGATCACCGGCGACGGCACCGTGAAGCCCATCGGCGGCATCGCGTTCAAGATGGTCGCCGCGAAGGAAGCGGGCGCGACGGCGTTCCTCGTGCCCGCCGACAACTGCACGGACGCGAAGCAGCAGGCACCGCCCGACCTCAAGCTGATCAAGGTCGAGAAACTGACGGACGCCGTGTCGTCGCTGGAGGCGCTCAACGCCGGCAAGGACACGCCGAGCTGCTGACCCGGCCCGTGGACGGGTGACGCTCACCTGGATCGGCTGACCCGGCCGCGGCCCGCTGTGGCCGCGGCCGGTGCATGTCCGGGGGTGGACGCGTTTGGGTGATGTCTTGAACGGCGTGCCGGAGTGGTCGCCGCGTGTGGACCGGGTGCTTCAGGCCGGTGACCGGTGCGCGCCTCACTGGTCGGCGAGGCTTCGGTCCCGGTGGTCGTCGGGCCTGGCTTGGGGCCGGAGGTCGACGCGGTGTCTGTCCGACGCCTCGAACGGCGTGCCGCGGAGTGGTCGCCGCCTGTGGGCCGGGTGCTTCACGCCGGTGACCGGTGTGCGCCTCGCTGGTCGGCGAGGCTTTGGTCCCCAGATGGTCGTCGACCAGCCGCAGTCGTCGACCCGTGCCGCAGTCGTAGGCCCGCCGCGGTTGTCGACCCGCCGCGGTTGTCGACCCGCCGCGGACGTCGGCGCGCGCTTTCGCAGGGGTACCCCTGACCTGGGAACCCCTACATCTCAACGTACTCAGAGGGTCCGACAAGATCGGCAACCGCGCGTCGGTCCCGCCGGGGGCGGCCGGGTCGGTGGTGCTTCCGGCGGTCGTCGCTGTCCGCTTGCCGCGAACATCAGGCCACGACATCAACCCCGGCGCGATCGGGCGCCGGGGTTGTGCCAGCCTGGAGAGGTGACGACTAGGGCCGCAGCGTGGCGAGCAGGGCGTCGGTGAGGTTGGGCGCCAGTTCGGGGTGCTCGACGAACTCCTCTGGCACCTCGACCGTCCCGCGCAGCCTCAGCACGCAGGAGACCGAGCCGTCGCGCAGCACCGCCGCCACCAGGCGCGCCTCGCGGCGGGCGGGGTGTTCGGCGGCGAAGCGGCGGGCCGCCTCGTCGTCCAGGTCGCCGTGGCTCAGCTCGGTCTCGGCCTCGGGCGGCAGGACGACGATCTCCTGGGCCAGGGCGCACCCGGTGACGGCCGGGGGCCACTCGATGCCCGCGAGCGCGTCGCCCAGGTCGCCCTTCAGCTCGTCCTGGGCGATCGGGGTCAGCGGGCTCGACTCTGGGTCGAGCTGGTCCCGCAGCTCCGGTTGCTGCTTGAGCAGCTCTGAGGTGGCCACGAGGGCGAAGAGTTGCGGTGGCTGCTCCCAGCCGCCTGCCGCTACGAACTCCTCAACCTCGCGGGCGACCGTCGGGAGGATGACCGCTGGCGTTTCACTCGCTGACACGCGTGTCATCGTAAGACTGCGGACTTCACGGGAACCCAGGGCGTCGTCCGTAGAGTTGGACTAAACGTACGTATCGATTTACCGCGATCCAGGAGCGTGCCTCGTGGCCACACGGCCTCCGGTCGGACTGCCGAAACTGTCCCGGCGCAGCCGAATACTGCTCATCGTGGGTGTAGTGCTCCTGTTCGGTCTCATCACGGGATCGCGGCTGCTCGACACCTACGTGAACTGGCTGTGGTTCGGCGAGGTGAAATTCCGCGACGTCTACAGCACAGTCCTGCTCACGCGCCTGGCGCTGTTCGTGGCCGTCGGGGCCGTGGTCGGCGGCATCGTCGCGCTGAACCTCTTCCTCGCGTACCGGGCCCGGCCGGTGTTCGTGCCGGTGTCCGGGCCCGACGACCCGGTGGCGCGCTACCGCACCGTCGTGATGGGGCGGGTGCGGTTCTTCGCGATCGGCATCCCCGTCTTCGTCGGTCTGATCGCGGGCGCGTCGGCGCAGGCGGACTGGCAGCAGATCCAGCTGTTCCTGAACTCCCAGCCGTTCGGCGTGACCGACCCGCAGTTCGGGCACGACATCGGCTTCTACGCGTTCCAACTGCCGTTCTACGAGTGGCTGCTGTCGTGGCTGTTCATCACGACCGCCGTCTCGTTCATCGGCGCGGTCATCGCGCACTACCTCTTCGGCGGCATCCGGCTGGCCGGTCGCGGCGGCCAGCTCTCGGGCCCCGCGCGGCTGCACCTGGCGCTCGTCGCCGGCACGTTCGTGCTGCTCAAGGCCGTCGCGTACTTCTTCGACCGGTACTCGCTGCTGCTGCACGAGAACGAGAAGTTCGTCGGCGCCAGCTACACCGACCTCAACGCGGTGCTGCCGGCCAAGCTGATCCTGCTGTGCATCGCGGTGTTCTGCGCCGTCGCGTTCTTCGCGGGCGCGTTCATGCGCAACGTGCAGCTCCCCGCCATCGCGACCGTCCTGCTGGTGCTGTCGAGCGTGCTCGTCGGTGCGGCGTGGCCCGCGGTGCTCGAGCAGTTCTCGGTCAAGCCGAACGCCATCCAGAAGGAAGCCGAGTCGATCACCCGCAACATCGCGGCGACACGGCAGTCGTTCGGGCTGACGGACGACAAGGTCGAGACGAAGCCCTACGAGGGCAAGCAGAACGTCACGAACGACCAGGTCAAGACCAACGACGCGGCGACGCTGGGCAACATCCGCCTGCTCGACCCGGCGGTGCTCTCGCGCACGTTCACCCAGTTCCAGCAGCTGCGGCCGTTCTACGGCTTCCCGAACAAGCTCGACGTCGACCGGTACACAGTGGACGGAAAGCTCCGCGACTACATCGTCGCGGTGCGCGAGCTCAAGCTCGACAGCCTGCCGCAGGGCCAGCGCGACTGGATCAACCAGCACCTCATCTACACGCACGGCAACGGCTTCGTCTACGCCGAGGCGAACAAGGTGAACGCGGTCGCCGACGAGTCCAACGGCGGCTACCCGGACTTCAAGACCGGTGAGGTCAAGTCCAACGGCGACGTCGGCAACGTCCCGAACGGCATCAAGGTCGACCAGCCCCGCACCTACTTCGGCGAGCTGTTCGGCGTGAACGACTACTCGATCGTCGGCGGCCGCCCGGCCGGCTCGGCGGCCGAGTACGACACGGACGCCAAGTCCTACACCTACACCGGTGCCGGCGGCGTCCCGATCGGCAGCCTGTTCAACAAGCTCGCCTTCGCGGCGTACTACGGCGAGCGCAACATCCTCTTCAACCAGTCGATCGCGGACGACTCGAAGATCCTGTTCAAGCGCACGCCGCGCGACCGCGTGCAGGCCGTCGCCCCGTGGCTCACGGTGGACAGCGACCCGTACCCGGCCGTCGTCAACGGCCGCATCACGTGGATCGTCGACGGATACACCACGCTCGAGAACTACCCGTACGCGCAGCGCACGCAGCTCGGCGACGCGACGAACGACTCGCTCACCGCGGACGGCGTCGTGATCTCGCAGGTCAACAAGCCCGTCAACTACATCCGCAACTCGGTCAAGGCCACTGTGGACGCCTACGACGGCACGGTGAACCTGTACCAGATCGACGACAAGGACCCGGTCCTCAAGGCCTGGATGGGCGTCTTCCCGAACACGGTGAAGCCCGGCAGCGAGATCTCGAACGAGCTGCGCCAGCACTTCCGCTACCCCGAGGACCTGTTCAAGGTGCAGCGGCAGATCCTGTCGAAGTACCACGTCTCGTCGCCGTCGGACTTCTACTCCGGTGTCGCCTACTGGGCACCGCCGCAGGACCCGACGATCGACAACGTGACGACGGCCGACGCCCAGCGCGACGCGGCGAGCAAGCGCCGGGACGCCCAGCCGCCGTTCTACGTCCTCGCCGGTGACCCGAGCGACCCGAGCAAGGTCCGCTTCCAGCTGACCAGCCCGCTCGTCCGCGAGAACCGCGAGTTCATGGCGGCCCACGTCTCGGTCGGATCCGATCCGGACAACTACGGGAAGATCAGCGTCCTGCAACTGAGCCAGGACGCGAAGGGCCCGCAGCAGATCCAGACGCAGTTCCTCACCTCGGACAACGTCAGCCGCGAGCTCAACCTGCTGACCCAGCAGAAGACGACCGTCGTCTACGGCAACCTGCTCACACTGCCCGTGGGCGGAGCGCTGCTCTACGTCGAACCCGTCTACATCGAGCGCGCGTCGAACAACACGTCGTACCCGCAGCTGTCCAAGGTGCTCGTCTGGTACGGCGACCGGGTCGGCTACGCGTCCACGCTGAACGAGGCGCTGGACCAGGTGCTCAGCGGTGCCGGCGCGGTCGTGCCGCCGCCCAGCGACAACAACGGCAACGGCCAGACCTCCACGCCGCCGTCGACCACACCGCCCACCAACAGCGCGCTGAGCCCTGAGCTGCAGAAGGCCGTCAGCGACATCGACGCCGCGCTGGCCGACATCAAGAGGGCCCAGCAGAGCAGCAACTTCACCGAGCTCGGCCAGGCCTACGCCAAGCTGGACGACGCCACGAAGAGGTTCAAGCAGTACAACACCGGGGCGCCGGCAGCACCGCCGACCGGCCAGTCGTCGGTTGTGCCGAGCCCCACACCGTCCGGCTGACCTACCGATTTGCTTTCCGCTGCTCCCCCCGCGTAAGGTTCTAATTACCGACGCGGGGTGGAGCAGCTCGGTAGCTCGCTGGGCTCATAACCCAGAGGTCGCAGGTTCAAATCCTGTCCCCGCTACAAAGTTGAGGAAGCCCTGTTCGCGAAACGCGAACAGGGCTTTTTCGCATTTGCGTCGGCGGTGGAGCTTTGGACTCGGCCTGGCTTGTCTTCTGCGTCGGCTGGCCGAACATCTCGCGCTTCGGTCGCTTCGCCTTCGGCCGGCGAGAGCAATCCTGTTCGTGGACGGCTTGCTCCCGTCGGTGGCCCGGCCCGTTCGGGCGGATTGGCGAGTTGGTCGGGCTGGATGGGTCTGCGGGGCGTTGACCTGCGGGAATGACGCTCAAGGGGGGTGGGTGAAAATGGGTTTTCGGAGGGTGTAGAGTTCTCCTTACAACAGCAAGACAGCAACACGGTGAGACAAGCTAGAAGCGGCGCGGGGTGGAGCAGCTCGGTAGCTCGCTGGGCTCATAACCCAGAGGTCGCAGGTTCAAATCCTGTCCCCGCTACTAGTAACAGACAGAAGGCCGGAGCCACTTAGCTCCGGCCTTCTGCGTTTTCCGGTTCCAGTGAGGTGGCCGGGCCTTTCAGGTCATGTTCTCCGCCCAGTACTGGGCGCACAGCATGCTGGAGCAGATGCGGCCCTCGCCGTTGACCGTGCGGTGCTTGCGGATCTGTTTGCCGCACACCATGCACTCGTCCTTGCCGGCCTGCTCCGGGATGCCTCCCGTCACCCATGCCCTCGTGTGCGCCGCCACCTTCTTGTGGTCCAGCCACTTCAAGCTCAGGTTCTTCATGGTCCCCGACCTCCGTGTTCAACCGCGCCTGTCTGGCAATGATCATTTTCCTCGAATGCCGGGCTCAGGAAAGAGGTCCGCGCGGACATCACCAGGTCGTGCGACAGTTGGCCCCGACCGTCCATTCGGGTGGCTCCGGCCGGTGAGAGTCGTACCGCCGATCGAGTGAGGGCGAAGGACTTTCGTTTCTGCGAAAGGACTTTTCCATCCGGGATGGACACAGACGGTCAAGAGGCCAAACGCGTGAGACTCGGAAACTGCCGCTTACTCAGCGAGACTTTTCGTTGCTCCGCATGGCCCATCAGACTAGCCCGGTGATCAGCCACTGTGGACAGAACGGCTGACCATTGTGGACAGCTTCCCCCAGACGTGGGAACGTTGTCGTTGTGTCAGACCTGAATGCGACCGCAGCCGCCCTGCTCGGGCTGCTGCACGACGGACCCAAGACCGGTGGCCAGTTGGTTGCGGAGGCAGGAGACCGCTTCGGCGCGTTCTTCAGCGTCACCCGCAGCCAGGTGTACCGCGAGCTGCCCGCGCTGGCCGACCAGGGCCTGCTGCGCCTCGGCAAGCAGGGACCGCGGTCCAGCCAGCAGTACGTGCTGACTGCCGCGGGCAAGAAGGCCTTCAAGAACTGGCTGCTGTCCGAGCCCGGCCCGGACCACCTCCGCAGCCCGCTCATCCTGCGCCTGGTGCACGCCGGTTCGCTGACCGCGAAGCAGCGCGAGTCCCTGATCACGACCGCGCGTTCGACGTACGGTCAGGAACAGGAGAGCGCGAAGAGCGCGGCCAAGACGGCGGAGGACCCCTACGCCAAGGCGGTGGCCGAGTTCGGTCTCGCCCACGCGAAGGCCGTCCTCAAGCTGCTCGACGCGATTCCGACCGCGTAGAAGAGAGCGCCAGCACGCACCGGTCGCGACTCGCGACCGGTGCTGGCGTAATCTTTTTGCGTGAACCCGGACGTCGAAGCAGACATCAAGGAACTCTCCGCGACGCTCTCGAGCATCGAGGCGGTGCTGGACCTCGATGCGTTGCGCGCCGCTGTCGCGGACCTGGAGGCGCAGGCGACCCGCCCCGACCTCTGGGACGACCAGGAGAAGGCGCAGAAGGTCACCAGCCAGCTCTCCCACAAGCAGGGTGAGCTGCGCCGGGTCACCGGCCTGCGCTCGCGCCTCGACGACCTGCCGCTGCTCTACGAGCTCGCGGAAGAGGCCGAGGACGCCGAGGCGGCGGCCGACGCCGACAACGAGCGCGCCAAGCTGCGCGAGGAGATCGCGAGCCTCGAGGTGCGCACTCTCCTGTCCGGCGAGTACGACGAGCGCAACGCCCTCATCACCATCCGCGCCGAGGCCGGTGGCGTCGACGCCGCGGACTTCGCCGAGATGCTGCTGCGCATGTACTCGCGCTGGGCCGAGCGCCACAACTACGGCGTCGACGTGTTCGACACGTCCTACGCCGAAGAGGCCGGCATCAAGTCCGCCACCTTCCGCGTCAGCGCCCCCTACGCCTACGGCACGCTGAGCGTCGAGCAGGGCACGCACCGTCTCGTGCGCATCTCGCCGTTCGACAACCAGGGCCGCCGCCAGACGTCGTTCGCCGGTGTCGAGGTCGTGCCCGTCGTCGAGCAGACCGACCACGTCGAGATCGACGAGAAGGACCTGCGCGTCGACGTGTACCGCTCGTCCGGTCCCGGCGGCCAGGGCGTCAACACGACGGACTCGGCGGTGCGCCTCACGCACATCCCGACCGGCATCGTGGTGTCCTGCCAGAACGAGCGCTCGCAGCTGCAGAACAAGGCCACGGCCATGAACGTCCTGCAGGCGAAGCTGCTCGAGCGCCGCCGTCAGGAGGAGCAGGCCAAGATGGACGCGCTGAAGGACTCCGGCTCCAGCTGGGGCAACCAGATGCGCTCCTACGTGCTGCACCCGTACCAGATGGTCAAGGACCTGCGCACCGAGCACGAGGTCGGCAACCCGTCCGCGGTGCTCGACGGGGAGATCGACGACTTCCTCGAGGCCGGCATCCGGTGGCGCAAGCAGTCCCAGCAGGGCTAGAGCTGATCTGAGCCGAAGAGCACGTCCGGTCCCGCAAAGGGCCCGGACGTGCTCTTTTCGTGGACGGGCGGTACCGGTTCGACCACGGCCTGTTGAGGTCCGAACCGCCCTTCCGGGGCTGGAAGTTAACCGGAACGGGGGCTTTACCCCGGCCATGAGTAGACTCGCGCCTCGTGATTCGTCTCGAACACGTTTCCAAGGTCTACAAGACCTCCACGCGTCCTGCGCTCGACGACGTGTCCGTCGAGATGGAAAAGGGCGAGTTCGTCTTCCTGATCGGGCCTTCCGGCTCCGGCAAGTCGACGTTCCTGCGCCTGCTGCTGCGCGAAGAGGTGCCGACCAGGGGACGCGTCTACGTCTCCAACTTCGACGTCGCCAAGATGTCGCGCCGCAGGGTCCCCCGCCTGCGGCAGTCGATCGGCTGCGTGTTCCAGGACTTCCGTCTTCTGCCCACGAAGACGGTGGCGGAGAACGTCGCCTTCGCGCTCGAGGTCATCGGCAAGCCCCGCAACACCATCGTCAAGGTGGTGCCGGAGGTGCTGCAGCTGGTGGGCCTCGACGGCAAGGAGGACAGGTTCCCGACCGAGCTGTCCGGTGGTGAGCAGCAGCGCGTCGCGATCGCCCGCGCGTTCGTGAACCGCCCGCTGGTGCTGATCGCCGACGAGCCGACCGGAAACCTGGACCCCGACACGAGCCAGGACATCATGTTGCTGCTGGAGCGGATCAACCGCACCGGCACGACCGTCATCATGGCCACCCACGACCACGGCATCGTCGACTCGATGCGCCGCCGAGTGGTGGAGCTCTCGTACGGCAAGGTCGTCCGTGATGACGCGCGCGGCGTTTACGGCGTTGGCCGCTAAGCGTCCCTAAGCCCCCGAACCCCAAGGAACCCCGCCCCCGATGCGTACCAGCTTCGTGTTCAGCGAGGTCATCACCGGACTTCGCCGGAACGTCACGATGACGATCGCGATGATCCTCACGACCGCCATCTCGCTCGGGCTGCTCGGCGGTGGCCTGCTCGTCGTCCGCATGGTCGACAAGATGCAGGCCAACTACGCGGGCAAGCTCGAGGTCTCCGTGCTGCTGACGAACGACGTCAGCGCCAACGACAAGGACTGCACCCAGCAGCCGTGCGCGGGCCTGCGTTCCAACCTGGAGGCGACCTCCGGCGTCGAGTCCGTGGTGTACCAGAACCGGGACGAGGGCTTCGAGCGCTTCAAGCGCATCTTCGAGGCCCAGCCGGAGCTGCTCAAGCTCGCGCGTCCCGAAGCCATCCCGGCCACGTTCCGCGTGAAGCTCGAGGACCCGGAGCGCACCGACGTCATCAAGCAGGCCTTCGAGGGCAAGCCCGGCGTGAAGGGCGTCGACGACCAGGGCAAGTTCCTGGAACGGTTCTTCGAGGGCCTCAACGGCATGCGGGACGTCGCCCTGATCCTGGCGCTCATCCAGGCGTTCGCCGCGCTGCTGCTGATCTCGAACACCATCCAGGTGTCGGCGTTCACCCGCCGCGTCGAGGTCGGCATCATGCGACTGGTGGGCGCGACCCGGTGGTACACGCAGCTGCCGTTCCTCATCGAGGCGGTCGTCGCGGGCATCATCGGCTCGGTCACCGCGGTCGGCGGCCTCGTGCTGTTCAAGGCGTTCTTCCTCGACAGGATCACCAGGAACCTCACCGAGTCGGGCATCATCCCGCCGATCGGCTACCTGGACATCCTGATCGTGTCGCCCTGGCTGTTCCTCGTCGCGATAGTCATCTCGGCGACCACCGGCTACGTGACACTCCGTCTCTACGTGCGGCTTTAAGTATTTTGCCGACCGCCTAGACTTGTCGTCATGGTCAAGGAACGCGGGCAGAAGGTCATCGCGTCGAACCGCAAGGCTCGGCACGACTGGTCCATTCTGGACACCTACGAGGCGGGCATTCAGCTCGTCGGCACCGAGGTGAAGAGCCTGCGCATGGGCCGGGCGTCCCTGGTGGACGCCTTCGCCCAGGTCGACGACGGCGAGATCTGGCTGCACGCGCTGCACATCCCGGAGTACGTCGCGGGCACCTGGACGAACCACGAGGTCCGGCGCAAGCGCAAGCTCCTGCTGCACAAGGCGGAGATCGAGCGGCTGATCGGCAAGACCAAGGAGTCCGGTCTGTCGCTCGTGCCGCTGCAGATGTACTTCAAGGACGGCTACGTCAAGGTCGAGATCGCGCTGGCGAAGGGCAAGAAGTCCTACGACAAGCGCCAGGACCTGGCGAAGCGCGACGCGAACCGCGAGATCGCCAAGGCCCACGGCCGGGCCCTGAAGGGTCGCTACTGATGGCACTGGTGGACGTCCACGTCCACTTCATGCCGCAGAACGTCCTGGACAAGGTCTGGGCCTACTTCGACCGCGTGCGCGAGTCCGGGGTCGACTGGTTCATCCAGTACCGCACCGACGAGAACGCCCGGCTCACCGCGCTGCGGGAGCTGGGCGTCGTCGCGTTCGCACCCCTGCTCTACCCGCACAAGCCGGGCATGGCGCCGTGGCTGAACGAGTGGGTGGCCGACTTCGCGGCGCGGGTCCCCGAGGCGGTGCCGACGGGCACGTTCTACGCGGAACCCGGCGCCGAGGCGTACGTGCGCAAGGCCCTGGAGGCCGGTGCGCGCTGCTTCAAGTCGCACGTCCAGGTCGGCGGCTACGACCCGCGTGACGCGCTGCTGGACGGCGTCTGGGGCCAGCTGGCGGAGGCCGGCGTGCCCGTGGTCGTGCACTGCGGTGACGGGCCGATGCCGGGCGAGTTCACCGGGCTCGGCGTCTTCGAAGAGGTCCTGAAGGCGCATCCGCGGCTGACCGCGGTGATCGCGCACGCGGGGATGCCGGACTACACGGGCGCGTTCGACCTGGTGGAGCGCTACTCCAACGTGCACGTCGACACCACGATGGTGGGCGTCCCGTTCACCGAGCAGATGGTGCCGCTGCCCGCGGACTGGCGGGTGCGCGTCGCGGCCCTCGCGGACCGGGTGGTGCTGGGCACCGACTTCCCGAACATCCCGTACCCGTACGAGGTGCAGCTCGACGCCATCAGGTCGTGGGGCCTGGACGCCGCCGCCGAGCAGGCGGTCCTGCACGACAACGGCGCCCGTCTGCTTCAGCTGTCGAGGTAGGCGAGCACGGCGCGCACGCGGCGGTGCTCGGAGTTCGACGGCTCCAGGCCGAGCTTGGCGAAGATGTTGCCGACGTGCTTCTCCACGGCGCCGTCGGACACGACGAGCGTGCCGGCGATGGCCGTGTTGGACAGGCCCTGGGCCATCAGCCCGAGCACCTCGCGTTCGCGGGGCGTCAACTTGTCGACGGGGCTCTTCTTGCTGCGCACCATGAGCTGCGTGATCACCTCGTGGTCGATGCTCGTGCCACCGTCGGCGACCCTGCGCACCGCGTCGACGAACTCCTTCACGTCCGCGACCCGTTCCTTGAGCAGGTACCCGACCCCGCTCGCGCCGCCCGCGAGGAGCTCCACGGCGTAGCGCTCCTCCACGTACTGCGACAGCACCAGCACCGGCAGCCCCGGATAGCGGCGGCGGCACTCGATCGCGGCCCGCAGCCCCTCGTCGGTGAACGACGGCGGCATCCGCACGTCCACGACGCACAGGTCAGGCCTGTGCTCGGTCACGGCGTCGAGGAGGTCGTCACCGTTCTCCACCGCCGCGACGGTCTCGATGCCCTCGTCGGCGAGCAACCTCTGCACGCCCACCCTCAACAGCACCGAGTCCTCGGCGATCACCACGCGCACGGCAACTCCGCTCGAACAACGGTCGGCCCACCAACGGGGCTGACGACGACAACAACACCGTCGATCGTGGCAGCCCGGTCCGCGAGGCCGGCGAGCCCGCCGCCCGGCCGCAGTTCCGCGCCACCCTGACCGTTGTCGGTGACCTCGACCAGCACCCCCGTGTCCACCCTGTTGACCCGCACGGTCGCCTTGGTGCCGTTGGAGTGCTTCGTGATGTTCGTGAGCGCCTCGCCGACGGTGAAGTACGCGGCGCTCTCCACCGACGTCGGCGGCCGCGGCTCCACGTCGACCTGCAGGTCGACCTCGATCGGCACACGGGCGGCGAGCGCGGACAGCGCGGCGTCGAGCCCCCGGTCGCCCAGGACCGACGGGTAGATGCCCCGCGCCAGGTCCCGCAGCTCCTTGATGGCGAGCTTCGCGTCCGCGTGCGCCTCCGCGATGAGCTCGGCGGCCGCCTCCGGGTCCGTGTCCAACTTGGACTTCGCCCGGCCCAGCCCCATCGCCACGGCCACGAGCCGCTGCTGCGCCCCGTCGTGCAGGTCGCGTTCGATGCGCCGGCGCTCCGCCTCGGCCGCCTCGACACCGCGCGCCCGGCTGGACGACAACCGCTCGGCCTCGATCGCCAGCGCGTCGGCCCGGGTCGGCCCGAGCATGCCGCGCGCGAACTTGCCGTGCACCGACCCGAGCCACCGCGTGCCGAGCGCCGCGAACGGGATCAGCGCCAGCCCGATCAGCGAGACCGGCAACGCCGACGCGAACGAGTCGATGGTCCAGAAGTCGCCCACGATCACCGCGAACGGCGCCGTGTCGATCCAGAACGGCACCGCGATGAACGCCGCCGTGACCGACCACATGACGACGACGGACGCGAACTCCAGGACACCGACGGGCAACAGCAACAGCAGATACCCGAAATCACGCCAGGTCGCCGGATCGGTGAACTGGGCCTTGAACCGCTCCCACAACGTGCCGCCGGTCGGCAGCTCCCGATAAGGCCGGGGGATGTCCGTGCGCAACGCCGCCCTGACCCACGCCCGCTCCATCGTCGCCCCGCCCCGCGCGACGGCCATCGCCGACCACAGGATCGGCAGACCCACCCAGAGGATCGAGGTCGCGAACCCCACGACGGTGAGCACGACGGAGAGGGTGAACCAGAAGATGCCGGTCACCAGGTTGGTCAGCAGGTAGAACCCGGCTGCGAGCGCGTTCGGTTTCCTCATGACGTCCATGCTGTCGTTCTCGCTGGTCAGAGACCATCTGGCCAGCCATCCGGTCAGAGGTGGGGACAGCCCTACCTGCCTCGGGAAGAACTCGGTGGCCGCAGTCGTTATGCTATGCGTACCACTACAAGGGGGTGAACGGTTTCGACTGTGAACGTTGATTCAGGGGAAGCGTGTCGGTGCAGGCGAGAGACCACCGTTAAGCGTCATCGCAAACCAATAAGCGCCACGTCTAACGACAAGCGCACCGCGTACGCTCTCGCTGCCTGACAGCGGAGCTAGCGGTTGTCGGCCTAGGAGTGCCTTCGGCCTAGTTCCCGGCATCAGCTAGAGGGCTTACCAGCAGTCTCGGTCGCGGAGACTGCCCGGGAAACTCACAGCGACTGGGCCCGTCACACCTGCTCGTCCGCGTGACAGGTGGGGTCAAGCAGAGACACAGCGGACTGCGCACGGAGAAGCCCTGATGAACCGGCACAGGACCCGGGTTCGATTCCCGGCACCTCCACTCGATGGGTGAGTGCTGTTCGTGGACAGCACTCACCTTTTCTCGTTCTCGGGTGTCCTCTGGGGGCCGAGCCCCCAGACCCCCACGCCGGGGGCACGCCCCCGGACCCCCGGCCTGCCTCGTCGCTTCGCGACATCGGCGGCCCATCCGGCTGGCCTGCCTCTGCTGCCTCGTCGCTTCGCGACCTTGGTGGTCCAATTGACGCCGTGTGCTGGTCAGCAGTCGTCCATGATCTACGTCGTGGATGAGCCAGGTGGTGAAGTGGTCGGGTGGAGTGAGGCCGACGGCGAACTCTCCGAGGTTGTCTGGGGGAAGCTCAGCGAGCCGGCCAAGGAACTGTTCACCGTGTTGATGAACGAGCCTGGTGTGCGGTTCAGCGGTGATGAGCTGAGCTCACGGCTTGGCCTGCCCAACGGGAAGCACGGCGTGGCAGGGGTTCTTGGGTGGCCGATGCGGCACTGTCGGTCGGTTGGACGTGCGTGGCCGTGGGCTTGGGAGTACCCCGAAGGCAAGAGCGCGCAGTACTGGATGACGGAGGAGGTCGCTGACCTCTTCCGGCACGCGCGGGACGCTCAGGGGCAGTTGGACGTCATCAAGAACAATCCTTGGTCTGAATGACGTCCGACAGTGCGGCCAGGAAGTCCGGGGCGTCGAACATCGCGCCCGCTGAGGCGACTCCGGTCGTCTTGAAGCGGCCGCTCAGCAGGCGTTCTGCCGCTTCCACGGCCAGAGGGGCGCTCACGGCGTAGATGTCCTTGCCGGATGCGGTCAGGCGTCGTTCCTCGCCTGCCCTGCGCACGCGCACGTCCACCTCGAACGTCTCGGGCTCCTGGCGGGCCTGCGCGGCCTGCAGGCCGGTGGCCGCCTCCGTCGACATGTAGTCGGTCACCGAGGAGATCCGCAGGTGGCTCGGCAGCGTGACCACGTCGGCCATGGAGAACTCGCCGATCACCTGGCGGGTGCCGGTGGGGAACTCCCAGTCCAGCACCGGTGCGGTGTCGCCGTGGTAGGTCAGGGCGCCGTCGCGGAAGCGGACTCGCCGGCCGTCGCGGCGCTCGCGGGAGACCTGGCCCGCGGTGAGAGTGCCCGCGGTGGGCTGCCAGCCGCTCAGCCCGTACGCGATGTGGGCCTCGTCGGCGGAGTCCCAGTCCGCCATCGCGGCGGTGACCAGCAGGTCGGCGAGGCCGCCGAAGAAGGCCATCGCGGGCACCACCGGGATCGAGGCGCCGCGGGCGAACGTGTCGGCGTTCGCCTCGATCTCGGCCGCCACGTCGACGTACGGGATGCCGGCGCGTTCGGCGGCGGCGATCAGCGGGCCCGCGGTGACGGCGAACGGACCGGCCGTATTGGTGACGGCGGCCGCGCCTTCGAGGGCGCGGTCGAGGGCTGCCGGGTCGTCGGCGGTGGCCTGTGCGCGTCCGAACGGCAGCGGGTTGTGGCCGCGCTTCTCCAGCTCCGCCAAGACGAACTGTCCCGTGGTGCCGGATGCGCCGTAGACCGCGATGTTGTGTCCCATGTGGACCAGTCAAGCCGCTGGGCGTGGCCCGAGCCAGTGTCTGGAACGACACGATGCGTACACTTTCGGACATGCTCGCGTTCGCCGTCACCTCCGGGATGCTGCACTTCGAGCTGACCGCCACGTACGAGATCTTCACCGCCCCGCAGCTCGACTACCGCGTGGTCGTCTGCGGGAACGCCCCGGTGCGCCTCGGCCGGTTCACGCTGGAGCCCGACCTGCCGCTCGACCGGCTGGACCGGGCGGACACCGTGGTCGTGCCCGCCATCGCGGACGTGGACGTGCCTCTCGATCCGGCGCTCGTGCAGGCCGTGAGAGCGGCCCACGACAAGGGCGCGCGGATCGTGTCGTTGTGCACGGGCGCGTTCGTGCTGGCCGAGGCCGGGCTGCTCGACGGGCTGCGCGCGACGACGCACTGGGCGCACACCGACGAGCTGGCCCGGCGGTATCCGCGCGTCGAGGTCGACCCGGACGTGCTCTACGTCGACAACGGGCAGGTGCTGACGAGCGCGGGCAAGGCGGCGGCGATCGACCTGAGCCTGCACGTGATCCGCGGCGACCACGGCACCTCGACGGCGAACACGGCGGCGCGCCGGCTCGTCGTGCCGCCGCACCGGGACGGCGGGCAGGCGCAGTTCGTGCTGGCGCCGGTGCCGTCCGGCGAAGGGCATCCGCTCACCGAGTTGTTCGACTGGGTCTCGGCGCGGTTCGACCAGACGATCACCGTCGAGGACATGGCGCGGCAGGCAGGCATGAGCTCACGGCACCTCGCCCGGCTGTTCCGCGCGGTGACGGGCACCACGCCGTTGCAGTGGCTGCACACGCAGAGGATCCGGCGCGCGCAGGAGCTGCTGGAGATGACGGACGACAGCGTGGACCGGATCGCGGAGGCGTCCGGGATGGGCACCGCCACAACGCTGCGCCGGCACTTCCACCGGACCGTCGGTGTGCCGCCGGACACATACCGCCGCACGTTCCGCCCCGTTGGTGGCCACTAGATCCACAGGTGGGCGTTAGGTTGTCCTGATGAGCAACCAACAGCGCATCGGGGCGCGGGTGTTGCGGCGCAAGCCGATCGACCAGCTGACCCATCCAGGTAGCGAGCTCAAGCGCACCATGGGTGTCGGCCACCTCACGATGATCAGCATCGGTGCCACGCTCGGCACCGGCATCTTCGTCGTGCTGGGGGAGGCGGTGCCGCTCGCCGGGCCCGCCATCGTGCTGTCGTTCGTGCTGGCGGGCATCACCGCGTTGTTCTCCGCGCTGTCGTACGCCGAGCTCGCGGGCCTGATCCCCGCGTCCGGTTCCTCGTACTCCTACACCTACGCGACCCTGGGCGAGATCGTCGCGTGGGTCTGCGGCTGGTGCCTCGTGCTGGAGTACGGGGTGTCGGTCGCGGCGGTCGCGGTCGGGTGGGGGCAGTACGTCAACGAGCTGCTGCACCTGGTGACGGGGCTGCGGATTCCGGACGTGCTGAGCCAGCCGCCTGGGGCGGGCGGAGTCGTCAACATCCCCGCCGTGCTGGTCGTGGTGGTCTCCATGCTGGTGCTGCTCGGTGGCGCGAAGGGCAGTGCGCGGACGAACACGATCCTGGTGTGGATCAAGGTCGGCGCGCTGCTGATGTTCTGCGCGGTCGCGTTCACCGCGCTGAAGGCGGGCAACTTCCAGCCGCTGTTCCCGCTCGGGCTGGCGGGCGTGAGCGCCGGCGCGGCCACGTTGTTCTTCTCCTACATCGGGTTCGACGCCGCGTCGACCGCCGGCGAGGAGGCCAGAAACCCGCAGCGCGACCTGCCGCGCGCGATCATCATCTCGCTGGTCGTGATCACCGCGCTGTACTGCGCGGTCGCCCTCGCCGCCGTGGGCGCCATGCCGTGGCAGACGTTCGAGGGCACGGAGGCGGCGCTGAGCCGTGTGCTCACCGACAACGTCGACGGCGCCGTCTGGCCGATCCTGCTGTCGATCGGTGCTGTGGTGGCGACCACCTCGGTCGTGCTGACCGTCCTCTACGGACAGACGCGCATCCTGTACGCCATGTCCCGCGACGGGCTGGTGCCGTCGATCTTCGCGAAGCTCAGCCCGCGCACCGGCGTGCCGTTCGTGAACACCGTCGTCGTCGGGCTGTTCATCGCCGTGCTCGCCGCTCTGGTGCCGCTGGGGTCGCTGGCGGACGCGACGAGCATCGGCACGCTGTTCGCGTTCGCTCTGGTCAATGTCGCGGTGATCATCCTGCGGCGCACGGAACCCCACCGGAAGCGCAGCTTCCGCGTGCCGTTCTCGCCCGTGACGCCGTTGCTGGGCCTCGCGTTCTGCGTCTACATGATGTTCAGCCTCGGGCTCGACACGTGGATCGCGTTCCTCGCCTGGATGGCACTCGGGTTCGTCATCTACTTCGGTTACAGCGTCAGGAAGGCACGCCTTGCGGTTCCAGGTGATCGGTGACGTCGCCGGCATCGCCCGCGTCGCCCGGTACTACGCCGAGGTCTGGGACACCACCGAGGACGTGTTGTCCACGGAGACGCTGCACTGCGTCCGGCACGCGGGCGGTGCGACCATCGGCGCGTTCGACGGCGACGAGCTGGTCGGCGCCACGACCGGGCTCTTCTGCCCGGACGGGTCGGTGTACTCGATGATCGCGGCCGCACGGCCGGGAACCGGGCACGCGTTGAAGCTCGCGCAGAAGGACTGGGCGGTCGAGCTCGGCGCCCGGTCGATGCGGTGGACCTACGACCCGCTGGTGTCGCGCAACGCCCGGTTCAACCTGGTCAAGCTCGGGGCGGTCGCCATCGAGTACACAGTGGACTTCTACGGGCCGATGCGCGACGGCGTGAACGACGGCGACGAGAGCGACCGGCTCACCGTGCGATGGGACCTCACCGGTTCCCGCGAGCCGCACGAGCCGGTGCCGGCGGGTGAGGTCACGAAGACCGCCCCGGACGGAGAACCGCTGGCGCGCACGGACGGCGAACGAATCTGGTGCCGGGTGCCGCGCGACGTCGTGCAGGTGCGCAAGGAGTCACGGGACCTCGCGAGGCAGTGGCGGGAGGCGGTCCGGGGCGTGTTCGTGGACGCCTTCGGCCAGGGCTACGTCGCGACGTCGATGTCCCGCGACGGCTGGTACGAGCTGGTGCGCCATGAGGAGGTGTCACGGTGAAGATCGAACGGGTCGAGCTGCTGCACGTCGCGATTCCGCTGGTGTCGCCGTTCCGCACTTCGTTCGGGACGATGACGACGAAGGACACGTTCCTGCTGCGGGTCGTCGCGGACGAGGCGGAGGGCTGGTCGGAGTTCGCGGCCGACCCGGAACCGCTGTACTGCTCGGAGTTCGTCGGCGCCGCGGAACTGGTGCTGGAGCAGCACCTCGTGCCGCGGGTGACGCCCGAGGTCACGGCCGCCGAGGTCGCGCCGAGGACGCACGCGGTCAAGGGCCACAAACTCGCCAAGGCGGCGCTGGAGACCGCGGTCCTGGACGCCGAGCTGCGGTCGTACGGGATGTCGATCGGCGCCTATCTGGGCGCGACGGCGGACAAGGTGCCGGCGGGGGTCTCGGTCGGGATCAGGAACTCGATCCCCGAGCTGCTCGACGACGTCGAGGCCTACCTCGCCGAGGGCTACGCGCGGATCAAGCTCAAGATCGAGCCGGGCTGGGACGTCGAACCCGTCCGAGCGGTGCGCGAACGGTTCGGCGACGTGCTGCTGCAGGTCGACGCCAACACCGCGTACACGCTGGCCGACGCCGACCACCTGCGCCGGCTCGACGAGTTCGGCCTGCTGCTGGTCGAACAACCGCTGGAGGAGGACGACCTCCGCGGGCATGCGCTGTTCGCACAACGGATCCGCACGCCGATCTGCCTCGACGAGTCGATCACGTCGGCCAGGGACGCGGCGACGGCCATCGCGCTCGACGCGTGCCGGATCATCAACGTCAAGCCCGCCAGGGTCGGCGGGTACCTGGAGGCGCGCCGCATCCACGACGTCGCGGCCGCGCACGGCGTTCCGGTGTGGTGCGGCGGAATGCTGGAGACCGGCATCGGACGCGGGCCGAACCTGGCACTGGCCGCGTTGCCCGGCTTCGTGCTGCCCGGCGACGTCTCGGCGTCGCGGAGGTACTTCGCCGAGGACCTCACCGAGCCGTTCGAGCTCCAGGACGGCTTCATGCACGTGCCGGCCGGGCCGGGCATCGGTGTGGAGCCGATCCCGGAGACCGTCAAGCGCTTCACGACGGCGACGAAGGTGCTCTACGCCAAGGACTGAAGCTCGCGGGCGAGGTTGGTCCGCGCGGCGTCGTCCCACCGCTGCCGCGCGGGCTCGGTCACGAACAGCACCTCGCGGTCGAGCAGCGTCTTCAGCACCTTCGCCCGGCCCGCCCGCCAGGTCGCGTCGTCGTACTGCGCGTACTCCTGGCGCACGGCCTGGCTGTAGCGGTCGTAGTGCTCCGGCTGCGAGCCGAGGATGGCCAGGTCGGCGTCAAGCAGCACGTGCGCCAGCGGGTCGTCGGACGAGTGCGTGATGGTGGCCAGCACCAACGACTCCACACGTGCGATGTGCGCCTCTTCCAGGCCTGCCAGGCGTTCGCGGGCCCACGCGGCGGATGCGCGTTCGTCCTCGCCGGGCTTGCTGTCGTAGATCACGTCGTGCGCGCAGGCCGCCAGCGCGAGGATCGCGCGCTCCTCCACGGTGAACGCGAACGCGTCGGCCAGCGCGGACGAGTCGCGCACGACGGACACCACGTGGAAGGCGTTGTGGTAGGTCCGGTGCGGCTCGGAGTAGCGCTCCATCAGATCACCCGCGTCCGGCGCGCCGCCGAGCGCGCGCACCGCGTCGTCCCAGATCCGTCTCACCGCGCCAGTTCCTCCTCGACGACGTCCGCGGCCACCGTGCTGCCGCCCGCCTGGTGGATCATCCGCTGCATGTCCTTCACCCGCGCGGCGATCGCGGAGTCCGACGCCAGCTGGTCCACCAACGAGCGCACGCCCTCCACGGTCACGGTGTCGAGCAGCACACCGAGCCCCAGCTCCTCGATCCGCTGGCCGTGGAGCCGCTGGTCGGTCGTGTGCGGCACGACGATCATCGGGACGCCGTGGTGCAGCGCCTCCATGGCCCCGCCCATGCCGCCGCGCGTCACGAACACGCGGGCGTGCTTCAGCACCGCGAGCTGCGGCACCTCTTCGCGGGTCTCGACGTTCATCGCGGGACTCAGCACCTTGCCCTTCGTGACCAGGTGCCACGGCATTCCCCGCGCCGCGTCCGCGCACACCTGCGTGCCCGTCGTCGCGAGCACCACCGGCCTGTCGGGCGGAGGTTCCCACGTGCCCTGGAACGCACGTCCGGTCAGGCAGGGGCCGGTGAAGGTGACGCGCTCGCCGAACGTGTGGCCCTCGGGCTGGAACTCCCTGGGGAACAGGGCGATCCGGCGGCTCGCACCCGAGACGAACTCCGGCAGCGAGCAGCCGAGGAAGCCGTGCAGCCTGGTGAAGAACCCGATCGCGGCCTGGTCGAACCGGCGCGGTGGTACGACCTCGGCGCCGAGCGACCAGTGCGCGTTGCTGGTCAGAAGAACTTCCAGCAGCACGTTCGGCACGTCAAGCCGGTGCGCGACGACGCCGCCGGACCAGGCTGCGATGTCCCACACGACGAGGTCCGGCCGGTCGTCGCGGAACGTGCGCTCGAACTGGGGCAACGCCGACTCTGCTTCGGCGAGCGCGAGCTGCGCGGCCTCGTAGAGCGACGGCGGCAGTTCGCCGGGAAGCGTTGCCTCGTAGGGGATCGCGGTCGCACCGCACTCGGTGACGGCGGGGAGGAACCGGGCGGGTACCGGGCAGCTCACCCGGTGACCGCGGCGCACGAGTTCGGCGATCACCCCGAGCGCGGGCAGGACGTGCCCCCGTTCGGGCATGAGGAAGATCGCGATGTGCGCCATAGAAGAGACTAACGCTGTTCGTTTCCCGATGGTTCACAGAGGTGCGCCGGGATTTCCGTTCAGCTCATTTGTCTTATCTTCTGTCGTAGGGCTTTTCCGGCCAGTGGTGCTTGGGGTACCTGCCCTTCAGCTCACTGCGGACGCGCAGGTAACCGTTGCGCCAGAACGACCTGAGGTCGCTGGTCACGGCGGTGGGGCGGCCTGCGGGGGAGAGCAGGTGCACGACCACCGGAATTCCGGCGATCTGCGGCGTGTCGGCCCATTTCATGGCGTCCTGGATGCGGACGGAGAGAACGGGCTGGTCCTGCGTGTAGTCGACCTTGCCCTGGCCGATGCGTTCCGGGGCGAGCTTGTCGAACTCCGCCGCCTCGGGCCACGGCAGCAGGCTCCTCAGCAGCGCCGTGGTGTCGATCTTGGCCAGGTCGGAGCGCTTCTTCGCCTTGCCCAGGTCGAGCGCGCGGATCAGGTGCTCGTCTTCGACGCTCGGCCAGTCGCGGGTCCTGTGCAGGAAGGCCATCCGCTCGCGCAGGCGAATGGCCGCATCGGTCCACTTGAGCAGGCCCAGGCCCTCAGCCTCCAGACCGAGGCGGAGTGCCTGCTGCGACTTGGCGAGATCGTTGAGCGGGCGTTCGTCGAGGGTGATCGCGCCGAGCTTGCGGACCTCGTTCGCGATGACGTCGCCGTTCCACCGGATGTCGTCGACCGTGTGCACAAGGGCCGCCGCGGCGGTGACGGCGAGTTCCTCGTCGGCCGGGGCGGCGAGGCGGACGCGGCCGTGCTTGCTGCCCGGTTCGCGGTCGGCGATCGCGACCGCTAGCCACTTGGCGTGCGAGTCGGTGTGCTCGACGGCCGTGCCGTTGGCCATCAGGTAGACGTTGCTGTTCTTGGACCGGCGCTTCGCCAGCCGTTCCGGGTAGGCGAGGGCGACGACGAGCGCGGGGTCGCCGTTGCCCGCCGGGTTCGTGCCCAGCTTCTCGAGCTTCTTGGCTTCCTTGCGCCACTTGCCCGGTGCCTTCAGTGCCGTCGCGAGATCGCTCGTGGAGGGGTGCGTGCTGTCGTCGAGCAGTGCCACGACCTCGGCGGCCGTCCGGTTGCCCGCGAGCGCGCTGCCGTCGATGAGCGCACGGCCGAGCCGGGGGTGCAGGCCGACGCTCGCGATGCGGTCGCGGCGACCGGGTTCGAGCGCGCCGATGGCGTCGAGGGTCTCCTGCGCCGCCTTGAGCGCGCCCTCCGGAGGGGCGTCCCACCAGTTCAGGGCGCTGCCGTCCGGGGTGCCCCACACCGCCAGCTCGAGCGCGAGCCTGGTCAGGTCGGCGGTCTTGATCTCCGGCTCCGGGTAGCGGGGGAGCGTCGAGTGCTCGTGTTCGGGCCAGCAGCGGTAGACGCGGCCCGGCGCCTCACGTCCCGCACGTCCGGCGCGCTGTTCCGCGACGGCCTGGGAGACGCGGATGGTGGCGAGACCCGCCAGACCCCTGCGGTGGTCGACTCGCGGGACCCTGGCCAGGCCGGCGTCCACGACCGCGCGGACGCCGGGGACGGTGAGGCTGGACTCCGCGATGCTCGTGGCGAGCACGACCCGCTGGTGCGGTCCGGGCCTGAGGGCCGCGTCCTGCGTCTGGGCGTTGAGCTGGCCGTGCAGGATCACGGTCTCGGCCCTGAGCAGGCTCGCGGTCCGGTTGATCTCCCTGACACCGGGCAGGAACGCGAGCACGTCACCATCCACTTCGGACAGTGCCTTGTTGATCGCCCTCGCTACCGTGGTCTCGATGTGCTCGTTGCGCGCGGGCGGGACGTAGGTGATCTCCGTCGGGAACATGCGCGACTCGGTGTGCAGCACCGGCGCGTTCAGCAGGTCCGAAAGCCGTTGCGCGGCAACGGTCGCCGACGTGGCCAGGAGCCTGAGGTCCGGGCGCAGCCCCGCCTTGGCGTCCAGGAGGAGCGCGAGCAGGAGGTCGGCGTCGAGGTGGCGTTCGTGGCACTCGTCCAGCAGGACCGTGCCGACGCCCTTCAGCTCCTGGTCGTGTTGCAGCCTGCGGACGAGAAGACCGCTGGTCACGACCTCGATGCGGGTGTGCCTGCTGGTCTTGCGGTCACCCCTGACCGAGTAGCCGACGGTGTGGCCGACCGGTTCGCCCAGCAGGCTCGCCATCCGCGCGGCGGCCGCTCGCGCGGCGATCCGGCGCGGTTCGGCGACGACGACCCTGCCTTCGAGGGCCAGCGGGACGAGCGTCGTCTTGCCGGTTCCCGGTGGCGCGACCAGCACGGCCGCCCCGTGCTCCTGGAGCTGTGCCAGGAGTTGGGGGAGAACGGATTTCACCGGGAGATCGGGCAGGTCCACGTCGCTGAGTGTGCCAGGGTTGCCGTGCGGGGATGATCGGCGTGGTTCGCTCAGGCCGCGCCGCACCGCTGGTTCGTGCGGCGGGGGCCGGGCAGCCGGAGGTGCCGGTGCCGGTGTTGTGGGCGACGATTGGGGTGTTCCTTTTGGACTGCGCGATGCGTCCAGGTGCCCAGTGGAAGGACCGCCGCGTTGGTTGACCCGTTGCGCGACCCGGACGACCCGGAGCTGCTCGACCCCTACCAGTCCCGATCGCTCGCGATCCTGGTGGAGGGCGCGCGGCTCGCGTCCGGTGCCGTCCGGTACGGCAAGGTGGGCAAGGTCGGCAGCGCCGCCGTGGTGGTCAACCGGGAGAACCCGCTGCCGTCGGGCAACTTCGGGTGCGCCCTGGACGGCTCGTCGGTCGAGGTCGCGTCGACGTTGCTGCAGCTCGAGCACACCTTCGCCGCGGTGGGGCGCGCGGAGGCCGTCGTGTACGCGTCGCCGACCACGGTGGACGAGATCGAGGGCATCGCCGACGACTCCGGCTGGTACGCGGTCGAGGAGTTGCTGACCGTGGTGCATCGCGGACCCGCGTCGGTGGCAGAGGGAGTGCGACCGGCCCTCGACGCGGACGTGGCCGGGATCGTCGAGCTGCTGTCCGACGAGCTGGTTGGCAACCGTGAACGGCTGGGTCGCTGGCTCGGGCATCGATTGGACGACCCGCGGTGTTCGACCCTGGTGATGGATGACGGCGACCGGATCGGCGGATTCGTGTCGGGATTCGCTGAGCGTGGCGTGGGTCTGGTCGAGCAGTGCGTGGTGCGTCCGGCGCGGCGGCGCCGGGGTGTCGGGCGGTCGCTGGTGGTGTCCGCTGCCGCGACCCTGCGTTCGTCGGGCGCGATGTTGGTCGCGTCGCAGGTGGACGAGGGTCCGGGGGAGCGGTTCGCCGAGGCGTGCGGGTTCGTTGCGGCGTATCCCGTGACTGCCTATGTACGCAGAGTGGATGAGCTACTCGACTGAGTTACTTAGTTGCCGCGTGACATATCCTTAGCAGGGCTAAGGGAGGCTTTGTGCGCGAGCGGTTGCCGGTCGAGGTGTGGGTTCTGGTCGCGGCGAGTTTCATCATCGCCGTGGGGTTCGGGATCGTGGCACCCGTTCTGCCGGTGTACGCGTCCTCGTTCGGTGTCGGTCATACCGCTGTCGCGGCTCTGATCAGCGCCTTCGCGTTCGTCCGGCTGGCGTTCGCGCCGATGAGCGGCAAGCTCGTCAACCGCTTCGGCGAGCCTCGGGTGTACATCGTCGGCATCCTGATCGTGGCGATCGGAACCGCCATGAGCGGGTTCTCGACGAGCTACGCCGAGATGCTGTCGTGGCGCGCGCTGGCCGGTGTCGGGTCGACGATGTTCACGGTCGCCGCGCTGGGGCTGCTGATCCGGATCACGCCGGCGCCGATGCGCGGGCGGGCGTCCGGGATGTGGGCGGCGGGGTTCCTGGTCGGCAACATCGCCGGTCCGATCGTCGGCGCCGGGCTCGTGCCGTTCGGGCTGTGGGTGCCGTTCGTGTCGTACGGCGTGCTGCTGTGCGTCGCGGCGTTCGTCGTGTGGATCTTCCTCCGGCGGTCGACGCTGGTGGCGCTGGACAAGACCAACACCGAAGTGCCCATGACGGTGCGTGCGGCGGTGCGGCACCCCGCTTACCGGGCGGCGCTGGCGTCCGGGTTCGCGAACGGCTGGGCCGTGTTCGGCGTGCGGATCTCGCTGGTGCCGGTGTTCGTCATCGAGGCGCTGGAGCACAGCGCGGCCGTGGCGGGCATCTCGATGTCGGTGTTCGCGGCCGGCAACGCCGCGATGCTGTTCCTGTCCGGCCGACTCGCGGACACGCGCGGCCGCAAGCCCGTCGCCATCGTCGGTCTGCTCGTCAGCGGCCTCGCGACGGTCTGGATGGGCTTCACCGGCGACCTCTGGACGTTCATGGCGGCGTCCCTGATCGCGGGTGCCGGCGCCGGGCTCCTGAACCCGCCGCAGAACGCCGTCGTGGCCGACGTCATCGGCGCGCGCGGCAAGGGCGGCCCCGTCCTCGCGGGCTTCCAGATGGTGACGGACCTGGGCGCGATCATCGGCCCGATGGCCGCGGGCCTGCTGGCCGACTCGTTCGGCTTCGGTGCGTCGTTCGCCATCACCGGCGCCTCGCTGCTGCTGGCCGTGGGCTTCTGGTTCGTCGCCCCCGAAACGCTGCCCACGCACGAGGAGGAGCACACGGCCGCCGCGGTGGCGCCGGAGTGCGGCTGCCTGGACGAAAGCGCCGAGATCCCGACCGGCGAACGGGTCGGCGGCAAGCCACGTCACCCAGAAGCGTGATTGCGCGCTCAGCTTTCTTTTAGTTTGTGTCGCTACCCTCATCGCCGTGGGTGGAGCAGAGCGCAGTGCGCGGAAGAAGAAGCAGGCCGCGCGTGCGGTGGTCCAGGCCCGTTCGTCGGGCGGCGACCGCACCAAGATCATCGCGGGTATCGCCGTCGTGGCGGTGCTGGCCGTCGCCGTCATCGGGTACGTCATCTTCCAGCAGATGAAGCCCTCCACGTCGACAACGGACGCCATCCCGCTGGCACCCGCGGACCACACGATCTCGGCCCCCGCCGTCCGCGACGGCAACACCGTGCTCGTCGGCAAGGACACGGCCACCGTGACCGTCGACGTGTACGAGGACTTCCTGTGCCCGATCTGCGGCACGTTCGAGAAGACCTACGGCACCGACATCAAGAAGGCGGTCGAGGACGGCAAGGTCAAGGTCCGCTACCACATCCTGCCGATGCTCAACCGCCTCTCGTCGCCGGAGGGCTACTCGACCGACTCGGCCAACGCCGCCCTGTGCGTGGCCGACGACGGCAAGTTCAACGCGTTCCACGCGGCGCTGTTCAACAAGCAGCCCGAGGAAGGCGAAGCCGGCTACACCCAGGACCAGCTCATCAAGCTGGGCAAGGAAGTCGGCGTCACGTCCGCCACCTTCGAGTCGTGCGTGCGGAACCAGACCTACAAGTCGCAGCTGGACGAGCTGATGTCCAAGACCAGCAACGACCCCGCCCTCCGCGACGCCGAGTCGGGCCGCTTCCGCGGCACCCCCAGCGTCGCCTCCGGCGGCAAGCTCGTCGACCTGGACAACAAGAACTGGCTTTCCGACCTGACCAAGTGAGTCTGCTCGTGCAACGCCCGGTCCCGATCTTCTCGGGGCCGGGCGTTGCCGCGTTTTGTGCCGCGCGTCACTTCCGGCCCGTTGCGTGCGGTGCGTGCGGCCTGCTCGCTTGATCGGCGCTGTTCGTGCAGCTCCGAGGGGGTTTCGGGGTCTCGCACTCGATCTTCGGGGTGGGTGGTGCCGCCTGGTCGTCACCGGGTCCTACCAGGCCGAATGCGCCTTGGATACCCCCGATTTTTATCTTGTGGCATGGGTGTTGTACGGTATTGCCACACGAGAACGACGGGGAAACCCGGCGGGAACGTGGACCTTCAAGGGGCTGTGGCGCAGCTGGTAGCGCATCACACTGGCAGTGTGAGGGTCAGGGGTTCGAGTCCCCTCAGCTCCACCAAAGAACTACATACACGAACACCCTTAGGGGCGGAGTCCGATATACCGGGCTCCGCCCCTTTGGCGTTCGCGGCATCGGTGGGTGCGGGGGTTTGTGGCACTCGGAAGACGGGGACCATGCGGCCCGGTCCGGTGAGCTTGATCTTGACTACGAAGGTCTCTACGACGGCCTTGCGTTGGTTGGGGTTGCCTGCCTTGATGATGGTCCGGATGTTGGTGTTGACCTGTTCCAGGGTGGCGGCATCGGGCATGGTGGGCTCGTTCTCCAGTTCTTCCCGGAGTTCGGCCGCGCGTGTGCGGAGTTGCTTCTGTTCGGTGCGGTAGCCGCGTACTCGTTCCTTGGCGGCGTCGTCGTCGGCGTCGAAGAGGTCGTCTTCGAACGCGTCCAGGTACTTGTCGATCTTCGCGGTGACGGTTTTGAGCCTGGCCTTCACGGTGTTGAGTTCGGCGGTCACGGTGTCGTGGCTGGACTCGTAGACCTTGCGGGCTTCGTTGACGGCGTCGCGGATGAGGTCGAGCTGGTTGCCGTAGAAGCTGGCGACGGAGTCGAGTACGGCTTGGTCGAGCGCATCGGCGTTGAGGCGGTCCTGGTCGCAGGCGTCCTTGCCGTACTTCATGCGCTTCATGCACGTGTAGTAGCGGTAGGTCTTGGTCTTGCCGGTGGCGCTGGTGCCGATCATCGCGTGCTTGCACTTGGGACAGTTCAGGCGGCCGGTGGCCACGTAGTCGGAGTTGTTGGTTGCGCGGCGCGAGTGGCTTTCGCCGCGTGAGTCCATGATGCGTTCGGCTTCGGCGAACTGCTCGGGGGTGATGAGCGGAGGGTGGGCGTCCAGGGTGATGACGTCGCGGTAGTGGATCTCTCCGAGGTAGACGCGGTTCTCCAGGATGGTGAGAACCCGTTTGAACGCCCAGAGTCCGCCGCTTCGCGTGCGGTACCCGCGTTCGTTGAGCTCGTTGGCGATCGAGCGGGAGCCGATCCGGTCCTTTGTGTACAGATCGAACATCAGCCGGATCACGACGGCCTCGGCCTCGTCCACCACGAGTTTGTGTGTGGCCGGGTCCTTGGCGTAGCCGGGTGGGGTGTAGCCGCCCTTCCACTCTCCGGCTTCGGCCTTCTTCTCCATGCCCGCCGTGACGCGGTCCACGATCAGGTCTCGTTCGAACTGCGCGAACATCGAGAGCAGCTGGAGCATCATCCGGCCGACCGGGGTGGAGGTGTCGAACGGCTCGGTGGCGGAGCGGAACGCCACGCCGACGCTTTCCAGCTCGTCCAGCAGCGTGACGGTGTCGCGCAGGTTGCGGGAGAACCGGTCCACCCGGTAGACGAGCAAGACGTCGATCATGTTCGCTTTGGCCCACTGCATCGCCTTTTGCAGATCGGGCCGGTCGGTGTTCTTCCCGGACGCGTCGTCCTTGAACTTCTTGACGATCTTCCAGCCGGGCTGCGACTGGACATAGGCCTCCAGTCGGGTGTCCTGCGCCTCGATCGAGTAGGGCTGGTTCTCGTCGTCGGTGCTGCGCCGCATGTAGACGCCGACCCGCACGGTGTCCAGGTCGAGCCCCGCCGCAGCGTTGCTCACCTTTTTGGTTCGTGTCCGCCTAGACAATGATGTTCCCCCAAGTATTCACCGCGCACGCGCGAGAATGCGCGGTTTTTGGCATGGCTCTACCAATTCCGGAATTGCTCTCGGTCATGTTCCGGAATATAGCATTACCGGTTGACCATTGTTGAGATTCAATTCTCACGTAGAGCGCTGTGATTCGTTCCAGGAATTGATGAGGGTGGCGAGTTCGTTTACCGCGTGGGCGCGCTGCGCGTCGTCGAGGGGCTCGGTCTCGACGTGGTCGACCGTCCAGGCCTGGGCGTTGGCTGCTGCCGTCATTCGTGGGCTCCGCGAGATCGCGCGCGAGGAGCCCCAGACCAGCGCGAGGCCTAAGGCTCCTCGCGCTGGTGGGCGTTGGCTAGGTGGGCTGGATCGTCAGTCGATGTCGAGTGGGACGAGCGCCCGGCCGGCGTCGTCGCGCGGGTCGAACGTCGGAGTCACGCGGCGCTCGCCGGCGAGAGCAACGCCGAAGGCGCCGAGCAGGGCGAGGACCGCGGAGACGGTGCCGTTGATGGCGTCGGCCTGGCCGGTGGTGAGCAGGCCGGAGCCGACGAGCCAGGAGACCAGGGCGGTGATCAGGCCTACCCAGGTCGCGACGGCGCGCAGCGGGCGGGGACGGGTGTCGAGCAAAGGAGCAGCCTCCGGTGTGGGTTGGGTGTCGTCGTGGCGGTCGAGCCACAGCACGGCGGCCTTGCTGCCCTTGATCAGCAGCCAGACGACGAGGGCAAGGGAGATGACCCAGTGCCCGCCGGGCGTGAGCGCGGCGGGCACTGGCTCGGGGGTCACGGGCGGATGAGGTCGGCCCAGTCGTCGCCCCACACCTCGCCCCAGCGGGACGTGGAGTTGGGGCGGTGGGCGCGCTGCCAGGCGGCGACGGCGTCCTTGGTGGGCTGCTCGAAGATGCCGTCAGCCCAGCCGGGCACGTTCGGCGCGAAGCCGAGTCGCTGCAACCGTTCCTGGATGAGCCGCACGTAGTACTGCTCGTCCGGGATTCCACCCATCGACACGGGCGCGCCGCCGTGGGACTCGTTCGGGCCGGTGATCAGCCCGAAGTAGTGGTTCGGCGGCAGCGGGAAGCGCGGGAGCGTGGGCGGCCGGGACGGCGGCGGGGTGCTGGCGCCGCCGAGCATGGGGATGTTCCACGGCCGCGGGTCGTCGCACAGGCCCGAGGCCACGACGCTGATGTGGACGTGGCTGGTGTGGGGGTTGCTGCCGGTGTAGCGAACCCACTGCCACGGGTTGAACTGCGGCCGGGTGTCCATGATCAGCGAGTTGGCGATCACGTACTTGATGCGGTTGTCGCGGCTGGCCTGGAGTTCGTCGGTGAACCGGTCGATGTCGAAGCCGACTGCGGGGTGGTGGGTGAAGTCTCCGGCGGTGACAATGCCGCCGTACCACGGGGTGTGGTCGCTCGTGGCGTCGTGGTTGGCGTCGCCGATGAAGCCGTCGGATGCCTTGTTCCTGTTGGGGAACTTGGCGTTGATCTGGTCTCGGAGGGTGAGCAGGGATCGCGCTACGCGCCAGGCCAAGGTGTTCTCTTCCTGTTGGTGGGCAACAAAAAACGGCCGTCACCAGGCGGTGACGGCCGTTCGTTTCGGGGTGGGTTAGGTGTGGCGCCGCACGGCGGCGGCGATGTCCTCGGCCGCGCGGCGGCGGTCGCGTTCGCGGTCGAGTTCGTCTTCGACTTCGCCGAGGCGCTTTTCGACTTCGGCGAAGCGAGCGCGTAGGGCGGTGAGCTCGGCCGCGTGTGCGGCTTCGCGTGCTGCCAGGGCTTTGAGATAGTCCGCGCGGTCTGACCGGTTGGTGGTCATGAGCCGGTGGTTGGCGTGCAGCAGGTAGCCCACGACGATCACGAGCGCTCCGGCCACACCGAGCTGGGGAAGCAGGGAGGGGTCCATCTACCTCCCCTCAGGGCGCAAAGGGGCGATGCGATCGCGCTCGCCCTCTAGCGTGTGGTGACGGCCGCAGTTGTCCGTCAAGCTGAATATGCAGTCGCTCGGACGGCCTGACCAGCGGTAATTCAGCGGCGTGTGCCGCTCGTGGAACGTAAGATTCGAGGCCCCCGGCCGCATGGTCGACGAACACCGCTTCGACCAGCGCGGGTCTTTAGCGGCCGGTCACCACCGGCATGTGATCGATATTGGAGAGTTCGTTGGCCCTCGATCCCGTCACAACTCAACGCTTGGCCTTCGTGCGGTTCCTTTACGAACAGGGCATCGTCCAAGCTGATCAGCCGGAGCCGCTCTCGGCTACGGCGATCCTGTCGTTCCATGACGCCGTTGAGTCGTTCCTGCTGCTGGCCGCTGAGCACCTGAAGATCAATGTGCCGACCGGTATCAACTTCGCCCAGTACTGGGAGAAGCTCCAGCCTGGATTGCCAGGACAGGCACAACTGCCGAGCAAGAACCCGATGGACCGGATGAACAAGCTGCGGGTTGCGTTGAAGCACCACGGCACCATCCCGTCCGCCACGGCCGTCGTTCAGACTCGCGGCGACGTCACGACCTTCTTCGTCGATGCCACGTCTCTGGTGTTCGGGCTGGACTTCGCGCGCATCGACCTGATCGACATGGTTGCGCGACCAGAGACGGTCAAGGCTCTACGAGACGCCCAATCACATGCGGACATCGGTGACTACGTAGCGGGGCTCGCAGGCTTGTCCCTTGCCTTCCAAGAGATGCTCGACCACTACTCTGGCCGCAATCGCCACGGCACCCGCGAAGCGTTCGGGTTCGGCCAAACTCTCCACGAGTTCAACCGCTACACCAGCCCTTCGGCGTTCGACTTGGGCCGGGAATCGCTCGGCGGCGTCGTCAAACATGTTGAGGCACTTACCAACATCACGGCCGCCATGCAGCGGGCGATGCGGATGATCGCTCTCGGAGTGGACTATCGCCGGTATGCCGAGTTCGAAGTTCTCGCGCCCAAAGTTCACCTTTACGGAGGCGGCAGCCAGCGTTACACCGTCACCAAGGCACAGGAGAACCTGACCCACGACGACTACCAGACCGGGAAGCGCTTCGTCATAGAGTCCGCGCTCCAGATGGCGAAAGCCGACACGGCCGTGGGCGCGCTGATGCGACACCTGGAGGTGAACCAGCCTGAGCCTGGTGTCGGGTGGACGCCTTCCGTTCGTACTTGGACTGGAGCAGCCACGCCACCGCCAGTTCAAAGTGGACCTTGACGTAGTTCCGGGCCGGAGGCCGGTCCGGAACTACGGGACACGAATGCCTTCGCGTGCAAGGACGTCGCGCGCGGCGGGGTCGACGGCGGGGTCTGGGTTCAGGCCGGGGTCGGTGGGGACGCCGGGGCTGGTGGTGGCGCGCAGGGTGAGGACCTGGCGGATGCGTCCGGTGCCGTCGCCGCTGGTGCGGATGCCGATCACCCACGCGTCGGTGTCCAGTGCCGCGCCGACCTCGTCCACCACGCGCACGAGGTCGCCCAGCGTGATCCGTGGATCGGGCAGGATCTCGATAGCTCCGAGCACGGGTAGTGGTTGTGCGGCAACGGAGAGCAGGTAGTTGGCGATGCGTCCGGCGGTGCCGAGGGTCTGAATCCACGGTGTGGGTGGGACTTGGTAGACCTGCGCGCCGTAGCGGGTGCGGCTGGTGGTGTCGTAGCGGCGAGTGGACAGCCTGGCCGGACTGCCGGACGCGAGACGCTGCGACCAGATCGACAGCGACGGCGTGCCACTGGTGGTGACCATGTAGCAGGTACTGGACGACCGGTTGCGGAAGGTCACGCGCAGGGTCGCGCCGTCGCGTTCGGTAGTGGACTCGATCGAGCCATGCACACCGAGTTGACCGTTGAGCGTCGGGGAGAACCGGACACGGCTGGTGTTGGCCGGGGCCGTGGTGGCGTACACGATCGGTGGCGGGCTGTCGTACTCGGAGACGTCGTAGTCGTAGGAGACCGTCAGCGTCTGGAACGCGGCGATGGAGCGCACCGTGGTTTCGGTGAACCGCTCGGCCGGCGAGCCGGTGGAGTAGAGCTGATACGGCACGTCGATGGTGTTGCGGATCGAGTCGATCGCCTCCGACACCTGCATGGCGGCGATCTCCCGCGCCGAGGTCACCTTGAGGACGGTCTGGCCGGGCGTGGTGAAGCGGGTGTTGTTGCGGTAGCGGAACACCCCGTAGGGGTCGAACTCGGCCGTGGCCTGTTCGGCCTTGGCCACGCTGGTGATCACCTCCCACGCCGAGCCCTGCACGGGTGGGATCGCGCGCAGGTCGGAGGTGATCTGGTCGAGCACCGCGCCACGGGTCCAGGTCTGGGTGAACTCCTGCCGTGTCATGGCGTTCTCGCGCAACGACACCTGCACGGCCTCGATCGGCAACGCCGAGATCAGCTCGATGTAGTTCAGCTGCGAGAAACCGAGTTCGGTGAACGCGCCCATGTCGGTCTCGCGGTAGGTGTTGAACGCCGAGCTGGTGATGAAGTAGCGGGCGGACGGGGTGCGGCCGTTCCAGGTCCAGTGCACGCCGATGTGGTAGATGCTGTCGAACCGGATGCCCATTGCGGCATCGCCCTTGACGGTGCCACCGGTGCCGGTCGCGCCGATGTTCATCTGGTCTTCCTTGAAGTCGAACCAGAAGTAGATGTCGTTGATGTTGTTGTCCGCCTGGAACACAAGCTTCATTTCCACGCGGTTCCCGGACGCCTGCAGAGAGGTGCGGTCCACCCAGAACTCGATGAACAGTCCGCGTCCGCCCGCGGTGGTGCGGGTGCGCGGGTCCCAGCGCACGGTGAACGGTTGCGAGCCGGGGACGGCGGCGATCTCCCACGGCGCGCGGTCTCGTCGGTAGGTCAGCGAGTTCGGGGTGTGGTCGCGGTAGAACCCGATGTCCGGCACGACTCCGCCGTGCATGGAGGCGTAGAGCGTGCAGTCCGCGCGCGGCGGTGGCGCGCTGTGGATGCCGCCCTCGCGCAACAGGTGGTCCACCACCCACGTGCCGGAGGCGATCGGGTTGCCGTTCGCCGAGAGGACGGCGGGCAGCCGTGCGGCGTCGCGGAGCTGCTCGGCGCCGTCGAGCGCGGACACGGCCACGGTGCCGGTGCCGCTGTCGGCCGCCCGGTCCCGGATCGAGCCGCGGAACGCGGGCAGGACCTCGCCCGCCAGGCCCCAGCCGTGGGTGACGGACTGGCCAGGCCGGGCGATGTCGCCTGAAATGTGCGGGGCATAGGGGCTGTAGAGCTGGGCAGCGGTCTTGTCGTCCCTGCCGGTGAGGGCGAGGCGGAGTTCGGCGGCGGCGCTGCCGTTGACCGCGCGCATCGGCGCGGGAAGGTCGGAGTCGTAGGAGCGGTCGAGCGTCCACGACGTGACTTGGTCGGTGAGGTCGTGGCCGGCGAGCCGGGTCAGGCTGGTGTTGGTGCGCTCGGCGTCGAGCAGGGCAGAGGTGAGCTTTCCGCTAGCGGGGAGTACGGCGCACCTCCACCAGGGACAGGGTGAGGTCGTGGTGCGGCGGCCGGGCTTTGTCGCTGTAGCCGGTGACGGACATCGGCGGGCAGCCGTCGCCGAGCGCGCCGAGTTCGCCGGGGGCGAGCGGCTCGCCCATGCGCATGATGACGGGGCCGAGCGGCTTGGTTCCGCTCCAGGCGCGCAGGATCACCCGCAGCGCGACGAACGCGGCACCAGCAGGGGGCACGACGGACAAGGTCGGCGCGGGTCCGTGCGAGCTGACGAACCCCTCGGTTGCCGTATAGAACGTCATTTGGCACTGCGCGTCGGGCAGGCTCGCTGCCATGTGGACGGGAAGACCAGCGGTGACGGGGTAGCCGATCCAGTGCGAGTGGTCGTAAACCAGCTGGTCGTTGTCGCGGGGATCGGTGAGCGTCAGGACGTGGTCGGCGCGTTCGATGAGCGTGCCCCACCCGCTGTTGCCGATAGCGGAGCGTGGGCCGTAGCCCTGCGACTGGCCGCCCTCCAGGAGGTTGCGTGAGGCGGGGTCGATCACCACGAGCGGCCCAGGTCCGTACACGTTGCGCGCCAACGCTTCCAGCCACTGCGATTCACTGTCGGCAAGGGCCGACCAGGACAGCGACAGCCGCCGGGGCGGCGTGGCCAGGCGGGTCGTGGTGACCCCGCCCGACAGCGCCGCGAACTCCTCCACTCCGATCTGAACGGAGCGGTCGAACTCGGTTGCCGCCTGGCGGACTTCACGCATGAGTCCGGGCGGCCCGATCCACAGCGAACCCACCAGAT
Source organism: Lentzea sp. NEAU-D7 (assembly GCF_026242055.1). Classification (GTDB taxonomy): domain Bacteria; phylum Actinomycetota; class Actinomycetes; order Mycobacteriales; family Pseudonocardiaceae; genus Lentzea. The sequence goes on from NZ_JAPJDL010000010.1 coordinate 57,524, forward strand.
CACCTCCGCGACAACGCGTGCTGACCTTCGGCCGTGGCGCGGGCGATCTCGGTTGCGCCGACCTGGACCACGAGCGGCCGTGCGGCCAGGCGCTCGATCGCGTCGACCAGCGCGGCGAGGTCCGAGTCTGGTCCGCGGTCGCGGCCGGCCGTGACAGCCGCCGTGCCCGCGAGTCGTTGCGCGGCAACGGGGCCGGTCTCGACGGAGAGCGTGGCGGCGGGGATGCGGTTGGTCAGGTCGGTGAGGTAGCGGCGCACGGCCGGTTCCTCGGCCTCGAACCCGTCCACGAGCGAGCGCATGATGAGCACACCGTTGGCGCGCAACAGCTTCGCGTCCCGCTCGGGCGGTCCCTTCCACGAGGGCAGCAGGTTGGTCAGCTCGGCCAGCTTCGAACGGACGTAGCCGATCATGGACTCGATGCCGCGCAGGAAGCCGCGAATCAGGTTCTTGCCCGCTTCGAGCAGCAGGGAGCCGACGTTGCCGAAGCTGGCCAGGATCTGACCGGGCAGGCCGCCGAAGAAGCCCAGCAGCGACCGCACGCCCAGCTCCGCGCCGGAGGTCAGCAGCCGCCAGGCGGCCGACGCGATGTCCTGCACGCCGCGCCACGCGCGGGACCAGTCACCGGAGACCAGCGCAAGCCCGGTGGTGATCACGCCCTTGATCAGCGCCAATGCGCTGGAGATGATCTCCAGCGCGTTCTGGAAAACCGGTTTCACGCCGTCGTTGATGAACAGCTTCAGGACGGGGATCACGTACTCGGTGAAGACGGCGGCGAGTTTGAGCAGGCCACCGTTCCACAAGGTCATGATCCCGAGCGCCTGCACGATCACGGGCACGAGCTCGGCGAGCAGCGGAAGCAGCTCGGGCAGCAGCTCGGACACGATCCGCAGCAGCAGCGGCGTCATCGGCAGCAGGCCCTCGCTCCAGAACTGCACCCACGCCGCGACCAGCGGCGGAATCAGCGGAACGAGGTTGCGCAGCGCGTCGGCCAGGATCTTGCCCAACAGGGTGCCGGTCTCGATCAACGACGGCGTGGCGGCCGACAGGTCCAGCGCGGTCACGAGCTGCCGGATCGACTCGACCAAAACCGGGAGAACCGGCCGGGCTTGCTCCCAGGCTGCCAGCAGGACGTCCGACCAGATCTCGGCCAGGATCGTGACCAGCGGTAGCGCGGCCTCGATGGCCTGAACGAGCGCGCCACCTAGCTCGGTCGCGATCGGGGTCAGGGCCTTGAGCAGTGCCGACGCGGCGGGCACGGCCGCCTGAAGCGCCGAGACGAGCAGGCGGCCGATGGCGGCGACCAGCGGTTTCGCCGCGCGCGCCAGTTTGAGCAGGTCGGGTGTCAGTTCGCGGATGCCGTCGGCCAACGCGCCGCCGACGAGCTCTTGCACGAGCTCGCCGACGACGGGCGCGAGCTCGGCGGCGATCGCCGAGACGGCGCCCAATGCCGGCACGAGCACCGAGGCGAGCGCCTGAGCAGCGATCCCCGCCAGCGGTGCGAGCACGGCCAGGATCTCGGCGGCCGGTTTCGCTCCAGCGGCCAGCGTCGTGAAGGCCTGCCCGAGCGATGAACCGAGCTGCCCGACAGCGGGGATCGTGTCGGCGGCGAACGCGCGGCCTACGGCCTCCAGCAGCGTGAGCAAACCGGAGGCTGCGGCGTTGAGACCGCCAAAGAACTGTTGCAACGCAACGGTTCCCTCCGCCGAGCGGAGGAATGCCAGCATGGAACCGGTCAGCGCTGACAGCGTGCCGAACAGGCTTGCGCCGTGGGTGTTCGCGGCGGACAGGACCGTGAACACGATCCGGCCCAGGTTCGCCACGGTGGTCAGGAAGTCGCCGACCGCCGACAGTCCGGCGCTCATCCACTCGCGCAGCTGCCCGGTTTCACGGGCACGGCTGACGAACTCGGCCAGACTCGTTGCGCCATCAGCGAATCCGGACGCAAAGCCGGGCAGGAACTCCGAGCCGACCGCCGCCAGATCCCGGATGATCTGGAGCAGCGGCGCGGCACTGCCGGACAGTGCGCGGACGGATTGGCCGGTCTGGTCGAGGATCAGCCGGACGTCGTCGACGGTGCGGCCGTCGCGGGCGAACGCGGCGGCGTTGCGGGCGGCGAGGTTGAAGCCTCCGGCGACCTCGGCCAGGCCGCCGCGCAGCACCGGCAGGTAGGTCCCGCCGAGCTGGTCGACTTCCTTGCCGAGGCCGTCGAACAATCGGCTTTGGACGTCGAGCTGCAGGCCGTCGAGTTGCGGCCGCAACGCCCGCACCGCGTCGGTGGTCTCCCGCATCGCGGGCGGGAAGTCCTTGACCGCCTTGGCGTAGTCCGCTGCGCTCTCGGCCTTGAGCGCGTCGGAGAGGCCTTCCACGCCGAGCTTGAGCGTGTTGACCGCGACGGCCGCGGCGATGCCCACGGCCGGGAGCACCAGCAGCGAACCCGAGGCCGTGGCCGCCGCCGCGCCGAGACCGCCGGTCAGGCTGATGGCCTGCGCCAGGGCACCGGCATAGGCCCCGTACTTCAGTGCGGCGGCGCCGACGGCGGCGGTGTTGCGGGTGATCTCGGTCGTGGTGCCGGTGATCGCGCGGTCGAGCTGGCCGAGCCCCGCCAGTGTGGTGGTGAACGACTTGTCCAGCACGGCCCGGAACGTGATCGCCTTGCGGTTCTGGCGTTCCCGTAGCGCGTTGGCTTCCCGCTCGGCCGGGAGGGTGTCGAGCTGGGCGAGCAGTCGCATGGCGGTCTGGTCGCCCTGGGCGGCGAGCTGCTGGAGCTGCGCGCGGGCCAGCGCGGTTTGGATCTGCGCGCCGAGGCTGATGTGCGGGTTGCCGCGCTCTTCCTCGTTGATGGCCCGCTTCACAGCGGAGCCGAGGCCCACGAGGCTGGGCAGGACCTTGAGGTAGGCGTGTCCGACGAAGGTCAGGGGCGATCACCCGCCACGCATCCACAGCGCGATCTCGCGCAGGGACTTCGTCTCGGACTCGGCGGTCTCACCTCCTCCCGTGGCCGGGGCGGAGGTGTCGGGCGGGTCGAACGGGCCAGTCACGTCGGCGTCGGTGACCTTGTGCCCGAGCGCGGTGGCGACCGTGGCCCACAGCAGCGTGACCCGGCGTTCCAGCGTGGCCAGCGCGAGATCCGCGCGCGTCCAGCCGGCGTCGGCCCCTGCTGTTCGCCACACGGCCGCGTCCTCGGGGAGGTTGGCGACGAGCGCGCACACGCGGCGGTAGGACAGGCGGCCTCGGTAGAGGTCGAGCAGGTCGACCCCGTACTGGAGGAGGTCGGTTTCGAGGGCTTCGGCGGTGGTGTCGTCGGCCAGCAGGCGGCCGACGACTAGCGGTTTCCCTTCCCCAGCTCCCGCATGATCGCCTTGGAGAAGTCGTCCGCGTCGCCGGTGGTCTTGGCCAGCTCACGGAAAGTCGCGTACTGGTCCTCACCGAGGATGAGCCGCAGGGCGGTGAGGGTCTGGCCCTGTTCCTCGGCCTCGATCGCGTCGAGCGGGTAGTCCTGCGGGGCGGGCAGTCCGAACCGCTTGCCCCGCCACATCACGGCCGAACCCGGCTTCCCGGTGGGGTGGGTGGTGCCGGTCGCCTCACGGCGCTGGCGCTGACTCACAGTCGTTGTCTCCTAGGGGTTTCAGTCGGACTTGCCGGATGCGACGAGGGAGCCGCCGCCGGGCGTGGCCAGCAGGACGGCGGGGTCATCGGTGAGCCAGACAGCGAGAGTCGTGCCGGAAGCCGGGGACAGCGCCGCGAAGGTGAGGCCCCAACGGGCCTCTTGGGTGCGGGTCCACTGGGCGTCTGCGGTCTCGGAGACCTCGACGCGGGGGACGTAGAGCCGGTGGTGGTAGATCTCGGTGGCGCTGATCTGGTCTGTCCAGTCCACGCACAACGCGCGCTCATCGCCCTTGGGGACGGCGCTGATCTCGGCCCTGTACTTCTTCGAGCCGGTGGCCGTCTCGGTGAAGACCATGCCGCCGAAGTAGACGCTGAGCACCGCGCCCTTGGACTCCTGGAACACCGACGCGACGGTGAGTTCCTGCGAGGTGTAGATGTAGCGGGCCGGGGTGATCTGCTGCCAATGCGTAGTGCCGGACTTCTCCACCGCGCGCTTGATCGTCACCCCGTCCTCGGTCGAGAGACCAAGGCCGGTCCAGGCGGCCGGGAGCGCGGTGGTCGAGTCGGGCGGTTCGGGTGTGCCCGGTGGGGCGAGGGACAGTTCCCCGGTGCCGGGGACACGGACGAGTGTGGGGCGAAGAGCCAAGCGGGTTGCCTCCGGAATCGGGAGGGAGGCCCCGCGAGGTGAAGCGCCTCGAGTACGGGGGCGGGAGCCTCCGTAGCGGAACAAGGGGTCAGGGTCGGGCAGGGGTGCGGACGCGGACGGCTACCGTGGCGGTTGCCAGGGGCTTGCGGGTGTGCGGGTCGGGGGCGGCGATCGGCCCCACGATGGGCTCCGCGTCGAGCAGACCGCGCGTGCCGCGCAGACTGCACAGCAGTGCGAGCGCCAGGCTGGCCGCGGCCTTGGCGTCGTGCTCGGTGCGGTGCCAGCACGTCAGCCGCAGCACCACGCGTTGCATGGCGGGCCACCGCCAGGTGTGGCCTTCCTCGGTCAGGCGCAGCCACGGCAGCGACGGCGGGCCGCCGTGCTGGCCGTGGCCGGTCTCGGTGCCTACCTTGATCCCGGACAGCACGGGTTCGGGGCGGGCGGCCAGCAGCGGACGCAGCAGCCCGAGCACGAGTTCCACCACGTCGACCGGGACGGGGATCGGGGCAGGGCCGGTCATGTGTCGGGGTGGGTGTCGATGCCGTGCACGTTCAGGCCGAGTGCTCCGGCCGCGCGCGTCAACACGCCGTGCTTGGCCTCCATGCCCATCCCCGCCGGGTGCTGCACCGCCACCGTGAACGCGACACGATCCGGGGCGGGGTCGTCCAGGACCTCGACGGGCGGCAGCTCGCCGGAGGTGACCCGGTGGCCCTGGGAACGAGCGTTGGTTGCCACCTGTTCGGCGAGTTCCTTCACGTGCGCGGCGAGTTCCGGCGAGGTGCGCAGGAACTCGCCCATACTGTCGCGGTCGACGCGGAAGCCACTGAAGGCCTTCATGGTCAGCCCTCCACTTCGGTCAGCCGCACCCAGAACCGGGTCCGGCCGAACGCGGGTTCCCACATCTCCGGGTCGCCGTCGACGCGGAACGTCCGGCCGCGCCACTCGACCTGTTCCCGCGCGCCGACTGGCAAGTACGTGAACAACCGCCAGCGCGTGATCTTCGGCTGGCGGCCGGTCTCGGCGGGTTCGGTCGAGGTGTGCGGTTGCATGTAGCCGCGAACGTCACGGCGGGGTGCGCCGGGGCCGTAGTCGGCCGCGGGGCTGGGGTTGCCGTACTGGTCTTCAACCTCCAGCGGGTCAACGAGAGTCACGATGTGCGGAAGCTGCAATGGGCTACGTCCAAATGGAGAACGCCCCGCCGTTGGGGGCAGGGCGTAAGAGGTCGAGTTCGGTGTCGGTGAAGTAGAGGCCGCCGCCTCCGTCGCCCGCGAGGGTGCGGGAGTGGCCGCCGATCGCTTCGTCTTTGAGACCTTCCGGCGGGGTGGCAAGCGCACGCAGAACGGCGGCGCTCACCACGCCGACCGCCGTAGCGGGCGGCGGGACGGTCATCGAGGGGACGAGGCTGCGCGCCATCGCCGAGGCGTCCGTGCACAGGACCGTGACGCGGGCGCGCTCGGCCGGCGTGAACTGTTGATCCGTCCTCGCCTGGACGTCGTCGGCGGTGGCAAGGGGCATCGGTGACGACACGACATCACCCGCCCGCGTGTCCACGACGGCAAGTCAGTCGCGGCACCGCAGCGCGCGGCATATCCTGACCGGTTCGACTCCGTCGAGTTGAGAGAGTGTGCAGAGATGAGCTTGTGGACGCCGCCCGGTGCCGACCTCGGCGAGTTCGCCGCGCCCGACCCAGACCCGAGAATGGTCAACTTCGGTGGAGGATTCGACCAGGACGGCCAGCCTCGTCCGTTGACTTACAGGCGCCTCAAGGAAGTCGCTGACTCGTGGGTCATCACGTCGGTCACGCCCGAAGGTCCAGCTACCTTGCTACGCACCGCGCGCGGGATGTTCCCGTTGGGGTTCTACTTCTACGAGCAGGTTCCCGTTGCGTCTGCGCAATCGATCTACGCGGTTGAGGTAGCGCTCAAGGAACGACTCGAACAAGGCGGAAACTTCCAGACGCTGATCAACGCCGCTCGCGCCCAAGGACTGATCAGTGCCGATGTGGCCGACATCGTCCATACAGGAAGGCGGCTGCGTAACAAGCTCACGCACGAAGGAAAACAGCCTGTCTGGACGTTCGGGATGGCTGATCAGATCATCGGCGCCTCCTACAAACTCGTGAGCGAGCTGTACCCGGAGCCAGCGCGTTCGGACGGTGCCTGAGCGGGAGTAGCAGATCCGACGCTAGTCGGGCTTGGCGTTCGACGCGGGCGGCCGACCGCCAACCGCTCGGACGCCGAGCTCAGTCGGGAGACCGCGCAGCGCGTCAGCCGTTGCCTTGTCGCTGACCTCGGCCTCACCATCAACGAAGGTGACGCCGAGGTCGTGCACAACGAGTTCCTTGTAGACGCTGGACGTGAACCTCACGCGCCACCTCCAGCCGGGGCCGTGGTGGTCAGGCCGGTGACCTTGCCGTGCGCGATCTCCGGCCCGTACTCCAGCGAGATTTCGCCGTAGATCTGCGCCTTGTCCGTGGAACCGGTGCGCGCCAACGGCTCGGAGAACAAGAAGCCCTTCGACGGCGTCTCAAGCAGCACCGGTGCGCACTGGTCGAGGCTGACGACCTGCACGGTGTCGGCGGGCATGTACCGGTTCAACATGATGTTGAGCCGTCCGAAGTCCGTCTCGATGGTGGAGACGGAGACGCCGCCGACGTTGCGTGACTGCTCCTGGTAGTTCTTCTTTGTGACGAACTCGTTGGTGAGCTGACGCTTCTGCCACGCCGCGCACATCAGGGTGGCGGTCTCGGAGACCTGGATGCCGCCGTTCTCCCAGACCTTCTGCAACAGGTCGAGGATCATGCCCTCGGTCAGCGGCTTGGGCTGGGCGTTCGTGATGACGTTGGTGCGTGTGGCTTCCAGGATGCCGCGCGTCTTGCGCACCGTGGAGTTGTCAGACGGTTCCTGGAACTTCCCGACGATGAACCCGAGTTCGACGTCACGGGCGATCTGCGTCAACGCCTGGCGGGTCTGCCAGTCCATCTCGTTGAGAACCGCGTTCGTGCCGCCGATGCTCGCGGCGTTCGGGTTCGCCGAGCCCGTGCCGGCGAACATCTGCTGGGATGCCTGCCGGGTGTAGGAGACGCCCACGGTCTCCTGGTGGATCTCAAGGACGTTGCGGTCCTGGCCCCGGACGCGGGTCTCTGCGGACGGTGCATCCGCGCCTTCGAGGCGCTGCCGGTTGGCGTCCGGTGCGCGCAGGTCGTACACAGACCAGGTGTGCACGATCCCGTTCGCCCGCTTACCGCCGGTCAGGCCGCCGATGCTGGACAGAAACGGGGTGTCGGTCGGGGTCAACGAGAAGAGCTCGCCGACGAAATTCGGGCTGTTGTAGGTGTTCGCGATAGCGGCGATACCAGGCAATGAATCTCCTTACGTGTCAAGGGAAGCAGCGGTCAGCGCTGCTCGCGCGCCTGCTCGGCCAGCCGCTGGTTCTTCAAGCTGATGGCCGTGGTCCAGTCGCCGCGGGCTTCGGCGTCGCGGATCTGCTCTGCGACACCGGACGGCCCGTTGCGCTGGCCCTGCGAGGGGTCCGGCGCGGGGCGGCGCGGGCCGTCGACGCGGGCGAGGTGCGGGCGCTGCGTGAGGACCGCGGCGAGGTCGGCTGTGATGGCGGCGGTGTCGATCGCGCCGTCCTCGGTGAGGTAGCGGTCGCGGTCGTCGAGGTAGCGCGGTGCGTCGGACGGGTCGGCCCAGCCGGTTGCGGCGGCGCGGATCTCCGCGTCCAGCGCGAGACGCCGCATGGTGGCGAGCTGCTGTTCCACCGCCGTGGCGCGGGCGGTGGCGCGTTCGGTCTCGGTCTGCTGCGCGGCCTCGATCTCGTCCAGGCGCTTGGCCTTGTCGCGGTTCTCCCGTGCCGTGGTCTCGGCCTTGGTGAGCTTGGCCTGTGCCTGCTCGTACAAGGCCTTGAAGTCCGGCGTATCCGCCGCGTCGGTGGCCGGGTCGGTGACGGGCGGCGCGGCCGGGGGTGCGGGTGGGCTGGCCGGGGCCTGCACGGGGTTCGCGGGCGGGGTGTCGGTGGTGCTGGTGGTCGGGGTGGTGGGCTGGGACAAGGGCAGGAAAACCCCCTTTCCGGGGCGAGGGAACAGACGCAGAGGCGCAGGTCAGCGCACGTATCCGAACCGGCCGAGTTGGCGGATCAGCTCGTCCCGGTCGCGGGCGGTGTTGACCAGTTGCGCGGCGGTCGGGCGCGGGACGCGGGAGCGGCTGTATCGGCCGCCTTGCTTGCCCAGCTCGCCGAGCTGGCGGCCGTGGCCGCGCACGGTGGTGGCGTCGAGGGTGTATTCGTGGCCGCCCGCGACGTAGACGGCGTTCTTGCGGCGGGCGTTGACCGTGCGGGAGATGTCCGCTCCGGCCCGGATCGCTTCGGCGTCACCAGGCCCGAAGGCCTTGTTCTGCTGGGCCGGGGTCATGGACTCGAACAGGCCGCGTGGAGTGTTGCTGGGCCGGTCGTTGTGCCACTGGTCGTGGGTGACGGGTTTCATGTCGCAGTCGCAGGTGGGATGGCGTTCGAAGCCGGTGGAGAAGCTGTAGAGCCGTCCGGCCAGCAGGATGCAGCGCCCGCACGCGGGCAGCGTCACGACGCGTTCGTATCCGGCGAGTTCGGGTTCGAGGATTGCGGCGGTGTGGCGGGCGAGGCGGCCGGCGTCGGCGGCCTCGGTGGTGACGTAGGTCAGCAGCTTGGCCAGGCCGAGCGCATGCGCCTCGGACGGGGGCACGCCGGCGAGCAGAGCCAGCCGGTAGCGGCGCAACGCGAAGTCCACCAGCGCCGACAGCGGCATGCCGTTGGTAGCCAGCCCTGCGAACATCGCCGATACGAGCGCGCCGACCGGGTTGGACACCGCGCCGAGCGCTGCGAGCGTGGCGGCGATGTACAACGGCGCCAGCGCGGCGGCCTCCGCCTGGGCCTCTTCGATGGTCGCGACGACCTGCAGGCGGAGGGCAGTGGCGGCGGCCGAGTCTGCGGCGGGACTGTCGAGCCGCCGCCAGGCGGTCTGCGCTTCGTTGGCGGCGGTGCGGACGATGCGTTGCTGTGCGGTGTAGAACCTGGTGTCCACCTCGGTCTTGGGCGCGGTCACTGGGCATCACCGCCTGGTGGTCAGCGTGCTGGAGTCGGTTCGATGAATTGCACGGCGGGCGGCGGGAGGACCTGTCCGCCGAGCTGCCCGACCGGCCGACGCGGCGACGGCAGCGACGGGGCCGCGGGCTCCGGCCGACGTGGCTCGGGGATTGGCTTCGGGCCGAATTCAGCGGCCTGGTCGCCACCCGCGACGCGCGAGTACGCCTCGGCGTCCTCGGCTTCCATATCCCGGATGTCGGTGTCGGAGTAGCCCAGCGAACGGCGGGCGAAGCGGCGCGGCAACAGCCGGTCTGCCGAGTACAGCTTCACGGCTGCGTCGGCCTGTGCGGCGAAGGTAGGCGTGGCGGCGTCCGCCCACTGCGATTCCATCCGCAGGGCTTCGGGCGGAATCCGGCCGTCGCGCACCATCAGCACGATGCGCATGATCTGTTCCCAGCTGTCGCCGAACGTGCGCTGTCGGCGTTCCGCGCGCTTGATGTGCCGCGACTCCGACGAGCGGATACCGTCCGCTGACGCGGGGTTCTCGGTGGCGTAGCCGAGGTAGTGCGGGGGCAGGCCGGACAGGCTGGAGACTACGCGGGCCAGGGTGTTGAGCGTGTCGTGGAAGTTCGACAGGTTCGCTTCGGGGAACTGGCCGACCGAAACGCCGTCTTCCTTGGGCGACTTCGGGGACGCCCACAGCACACCGGCCACGGACTCCCACGGCGTGAGTTGACGCCCTTGCGCGTCAACGAAATCGTCTTTGTCGAAGCCGAGCGCGTACCGGCGCGGCATCGCGTGATACTCCGCGGAGATCATCATGTCCGTGGCGATCTTGCACGCCGCGTCGGACAGCGGGAGAACACTGATCAGCTCCGAGCGTCCGAGCCTCGGCGGGGCGGTGCGGCGTCGGCGGATGCGGGGCCGGTTGATGATCGGCACCACGGGCACCGTGCCCATGCCGTGTTCGTCGCGGTCAATCTCCGACCAGGTGCCGCCGCCGTTGTCGCTGCTGTACCAGACGGTTTCGTTGGGCAGGTACAGCGTGGCGTAGGCCTCGGCGTAGCCGTCGCCGTCCTCCTCGTACTGCCGTTTCAGCGCCGCGCGGACTTCGCGAGTCCGCGGGTCCAGGTCGACGTGGACCTCCAACGGGGACTCCACCGTCACCAGCGGGGTGGACGGTGATTTCTCGTTGCTGCCCACAATCGCGTAGGAGCGGCCGAGCGCGAGCGCGTCCACGTGCGCCTGTTCGGAATGCAGGTCCAGCCGGTTGGCCTGCCAGATGTGCCACAGCTCGCGATCAGCGGCAGCCTCGCCGCCGAGTCGAAAACCCGTGACGTCCAGCCTCTCGTCCAGGCTGTCTACGACGAGCTGCGGCCAGTTGATCACTACCGAGCGGAGCCGGGAGTCCATGCGCCGCAACAACTCCGGGTGCATGTACGACAGCGGCTGTTCGCCCTCGTAGTAGGCGTCTAGCAACTCCAGTTCCGGCAACTGCCTGTTGTGCAGCCGCGCGAGGCGGGCTACCCACTGCTCGGGGGACAGCTCGAACTTGGTGCTGATCAGAGCGACCACCACCAGTCGCGCGGCCTAGGTTGCTGCGCGGGCCATCATCGTTGCGAGATGAGCGCCAGAGATTCGGTCAATAGCTTGTGGGACGCGAAGGCATCCATTCCAGCCAGCGGGCCTGCTCATTGCGGACGAGACCCAACGTGTGGTCCGCAGGCAACAGGTCGTTGGGGAAATCATGAGTTGCAAACGGGTTGTCAAACCTCAGAGTCGTGAATTTCTCGGGCTCCCACGGCAGCCAGTTACGTGCAGCGAAGACGCAGGATATGTCCTGATGCTTGCCAGAAGGTCGCTCTTTGTTGCGTCCGAAGAAGCCGTTGTTGGCGCGTCCGACCTCGCCAGAGGAGATAAGGATCTGCTCGTTTCCAACCAGGGCGTCCTCGAACTGGTCGAGACTGCACGCCCAATCTTTGGTTCCAACGAAGATCGCGAGCGGCTTGCCGCGCGTTTCGTAGCGCTTCTGCACCTTCTTCTCCAGCGCAGACCGCAATCTCAGGTACGAGTCCACCATCCCGCCGCTGATCTGGCCGTTCATCACGACACGGTCGGTTGGCTTCGGTGCCGAATTTGAGACCCGGCGTATGAACCGGAAGCGAAGCTCGACATCATCAGTCTTGTAGGTGACCGGCGACGTTGTCATTCGCGGATCTTCCAAAACGGAAGGAAGCGCGGCCATCTGCTGCTTTACCCATGTGGCGATTCGTTTGAGTGACGGCTGCTGGTGGAGGCGGACCAGGTCGAAGGTGATATACCACTGTTCGAGTGGAATATGTTTTTGTAGCTCGTCGGCAATCCTCGCGTGTCGCTGCCGCGCCTGGAACCATTCCCTGTTCTCGAACAGGGAGCAAACCTCGACCGCGCCGACGTAGGTGCCCTCCCGGTAGATCCGGAAATCCGGCCCTTTTCCGTCTTCCTCGTGAACGACGCGACCAACTCTTATTAGCTGATCGTGCACGAACAACTCGTCCATGGCCGTGTAGTGCTGTGTCTCGTCGGCACTGCGCAAGCGGCCCGCGAATGTCCCCTTTTCGTCGTCGGGGAACCGTTGGTATGCGGCATTGATCCACGCGCGCGCGGCGACAGCCTGGGGGCGGGTGGACTCCAGGTAGAAGTTCACGCCAGGCTCGGCCCAGCCAAGAGGTCCGTCGCGGTCAACCGATGGCTCAGGAAAGACGATCTTGCCGGTCACGTAGCAACTCTAGCTCCGGCAGCCACCGCAAGAACGCGATTATCCGAGGACCACCATCCGGGACGACTTCTTGATCTTTGAGCCGCGCAGCTTCCAGCCGCCTACCGCCATTGCAGCTGTTGGTACAGCGTCGATGCGCTTACCTGTCTTGCCACGTTCGGGCTTGTCCGGCCGGATGAGGTCGGGTTCGCCAGGTGGGTGGCGAACCTCCACAGAGTCAAAACAGAACTCGGCGACGGGGTTCCCGTGGTGCGACCAGCCGCGTGACTTGGTCAGGGCCATCAGTTCGGTCATGCCGTGGGTCATGCCCTTGTAGGTCTGGGCGACTGGGTACATGGGGACGCCGGTGCGGCGTTCGAGGCGCTGGCGGACGGGTTCGCCTGACCACTCGTCGTAGGAGATGTCGGCGACGCGCACCAGGCCGGTGTCCGCGGTGATGTCGTTCTCGATGACGTCGTAGTCGATGACCTCGCCGTCCGTGGCCGTGATCCAGCCCTGGTCAACCCACTGGGAGACCTTGCCCTCGGTGTGCTTGTCCAGGTGCGCGACCGCTGTCTCTGGCAGCCAGAACCGCCACAATGCGGAGGCGTGGCCGTCGATCCCGGTCGGGACGATCAGGCACCACGCGGTGAGGTCCATCTTGGACGCGAGGTCGAGGCCACCCCACGCGGGGCGGCCGGCGTGCAGCTGCCGCAGCCGGGCCGGTGGCGTCGAGTCGGTGCCGGTGCACAGGAGATAGACGTGCATCGGCATCCACCGCGACGACTGCGACACCCATTGGTTCAACCGGAACTGGCGGAAGACGTTCTCTTTGGCCGGATCATTGCGGGCCTCGATCGCCTCTTCCCGCAGCGCCTCGAGTGACAGGAAGTCACCCAACGCGGGATTGGCCAAGTGCCAGTTAGATTCGTCCCACGGGTCCGCGTCAGGGTCCAGGTTGCGCAAGTACACGAAGCGGTGCGGGGCACGGTCGGGGTTCTCGGCGATCTTCACGCACTCGTCGTGCTCGGCCTTGGCGAAGCTGGTCGGGTCGTTGCCCGCGGTGGTCGCCGCGATCAGCAGCGGCTCAAGCCGCGTGCCCATGCCTGTGCGCATCGCGTGCCAGAAGTCGCCGTTCGGCTGGGTCAACACCTCGTCGAAGATCACGGCCGAGGGGTTGGAACCGAGGTTGCCCAGTGCGTCCGAGGGCACGACCACGTAGACCGAGTTCGTGCGCTCGTCCACGATGCGCGCCGAGTGCTCGACCACCCGCAGCCGGCGAGACAGCACCGGGGAAAGTGCCACCATGCGGGCCGCAACGTTGAACACCAGCCGGGCCTGCTCGGTGTCGCGCGCGCAGCCGTAGATCTCCGCGGACTCCACGCCGTCGCCGACCAGCATGTACAACGCGATGAACGCCAACAGCTCACTCTTGCCGTTCTTGCGGGCGATCTCGATCCACGCGATGCGGTAGCGGCGCACGTAGGACCCGGATTCGGTGTCCCAACGGACCTCTCCGAACAACGGCCGGACGATGTCGTCCCGCTGCCACGGCGCGAGGATGAACGGCTTGCGCGCCCACCGGTCTTTCGTGTGGACGCAGATTTCCTCGGCGAACGCCTGGGCGTGATCGGCGCGCGGAGTGCAGAAGTGGGTGCCGCGCTTGCGGCAGCGGGACCCGTCGAACTCGCGGCCGCACACGGGGAGCCGCGGGGGCGCCTTCGTGGTAGTGCTGGGGTTCTTACGAGAGGAGGCGTTCCGCGCCGCCCTTGTTGCCATCGCGGCCCACCTCGACCTTGATGGACTGCCGATCTGACGGCGTCAACCCGAACCGGGCGGCGAACTGAAGGAACGTGCGCTCGGCCTCGGCCTGCACCTGCAACGCCGGGTTCTTCATCAGGCCCGATCCGCCCTGCACCAACAGCGCCGAGCCGTTCACCAACGCCGTGGCGGAGCGGTAGCGGGCCAGCGCCTCACACAGCACCAGGAACGCGTCCACGTCCCACGCGGTCAACACCCCGCGCTCTTCCAGACCGGGCGCGAGGCGTTGCCAGATCGAGCGCGCGTCGTCGGAAGCCCAGTCAGGGCAACGGATCTCGTCCTCGGGCGGCTCGGGCTCGTCGGAGTTGATCCGGTCGGCCCGGTCGCCGTGCAAGATCCGCAGTTTGGTTGGCTTCCCAGCCGGTCCCCGTTTGCCCACACGCGCCTCCGGGGTGCTTTGCAGGCGGGCGTCAGCAACGACATGTCGTTCCTGGTCTAACCGGTGTCCGCGAGGCGCGGTGAGTCGCAGATGCACATCAAGTCTGTTTGCAGGCGGGCCGCCGTGCCAATGTGCTGTCCGGGATGGCAAGAGTCTGCGGTTTCCGCACGTCAGCGGTAGGGGCTGGGTGCTACTACGCCGAGCGGTAGGGATGCGGCGGTGAGCGGTAAGCGGTGTTCGGTAGGGCCGATCAGCTCCGCCGAGAAGGACTGTTCAGGTCTCCCGAAGTGGCTTTAGGCTGCGAAAACACCAGTTGTGCAAGACAGGAGCCATCCACACCCGTGTACGGCTAGGTGTTACCCCCCGGTCAGGCGCGTTTCTCATCATGCGAAATGCACTGGCTAAGGTTGGTCCGGTTCGCGACAGCCAGTCGCGACGGGGCAGAGCAGAGCGCTTGGCAGCCTTCGAACTTCTCGGCTCCGGCCGGGTTGGGAAGGCCGACACCCACCCGTGTGCGGAGAAGGTCCGCACGGGAAGGTCGGCGGAGGTGTCAAGTGTCAGATGAGGGCCGCGCGTCGGATCACGGTCCGGAGCGTGATGAGGAACGACGACCCAGCCGGAGGGGCAACTCCGAAAGGGCCGCCGTCGTCCTCAACCTCCTGATTCAGGTCATCACGTTGATCAACGGGATGAGTGACCTGTTCAGGTAGTCGGTCGGGTGGCGTGCACTTTTGTGTGCGCCACCCGGTCCGGGTGGCCAGAAGGCGTTACCGCTCTGACCAGCGTGTACCTCGTGTACACACGCCCATACTTACGATAGTGCGTCACTATCGCAAGTAGCCAGGTGAGAGCGCACAGGTCAGGAACCCGAGCTACGGCTTCGGGACGGGCTGGACGCGCGGCGCGTGATGCGACGGAACGCGCCCGCGACCATGCGGCCGAGACGACGACGCATGGAAATCACTCCTCTCCGGTGTCGGTGTTGGGCATGTCGACGCCGAGCACGGAGGCGGCGGCTCGGCCGTCGAGGTACTTGTCTCCGATGTGCATCAGCCGCGCGGCGGCCAGGAACGCGTCCTTGTCCTCGCGGGACTTGAAGCACAGGGCGAACCAGTACTCGGAGTCGGTGGCGAGGCGGAACCGTTCGTCTTCGCGCTTGGTGCGTTCGCGGAACCCGATCGCGAGTGCGTCGAGCTCGGCGCCGGCGTCGGCGGCCAGGTCGCCGGCGTACTCGACGTCCTGCAGGGGATCGGGCAGCGGTTCGGCGTTGAGCTGCGCGAGGAGGTCGGCGTTGGAGGAAGGGCCGCCGAGTACGGCGGTGGATTTGAGCTGTGCCAGGAGATCGGCATTGGGGTCAGGCGGCGAGGTTACGGCGGAACACCTCCAGGTCGGCGAGCGGGAACCACTGCAAGATCCGTTCGTAGTCGTCGGGTGCGTGCTGGCGGATCGGGTCGAGGAACCGGAAGTCCAGGCCGTCGAAGCTGCGGCCGAACCACTCGTATTCGGGCGGGAGCGGGCAGTTGTGGCGCTTGAGCGCGTCGCGGACATCGGCGATGCGCCAGTCCCACACGATGCTGACTTTGCGGACGCTGTCGCGCTTCGGGCCGTGGGTGACCATCGCCATGCGCCGGTTCGGCGAGTCCGCGGCGCGCACACCGTCGGCGTTCCAGGCGCCCGCGTGGCCCAGGTCTTCCCGGATGATGTCCGCGACTTCCTCATACGTGGGTTCGGGCAGCTGCGCGGCCTCGATCACCGCCGCCCGCTCCGGTGGCTGGAACAACAGGCTGTTGAGCCACCGGTACAGCGTCGGGTGCGGCAGGTTCAGGATCGGCGTTTGGAAGAAGTCCTCGTAGAACTTCCTGCTGTCCTCGATGAACCGCAGATCCGGCACCAGGTACAGGTGATAGGGGACGACCGTGATCCCGGCTTCGCGCATCGCCAGCCACGCGGCAATGCTGTCCTTACCCCGGCTGAAGCCGAGCAGAACCGGTTTTCCCTCGGCCGCGAGCTCGGCGCGGATCTGCTCCGAGCTCGTGATGCCGTCGATCTCGATGGGCAGCGGGTCACCTCCAGGTCGTTGATGCGTGGTGCATCGCGTGATGCGTGGCGCATCACGAACAGCGGTCGGCGGGGGAGTGCGCGCGGGCGGCCAGCCGGGACACCGTGGACTGCGCGACGTTCGCGTGAGGTGCGATCCGGCGTTGCGCAATGCCACGCGCGACGGCTTGGCGCACAAGGGTTTCCCAGCGCGCGGTCCACGCGGCCACCTGGTCGGCGGCCTGCTCGATCTCGTCGAGCAACTCGTCTGGGTCGCGGCCGGCGTCGGCGGTCACGGGTTGGTTCCGCGGACGTGGGTTCGGCCGTCGGCAAAACCTGACCAGGCCCGGATGGGCCTCAGTGGCTTGTGCCCTGTTGCGCGGCGGAAGGGTCCCTCCCCTGGGGGTGGCGTGCGGCCCGAGCGGGGGGCGTCGGCGGCGTGGCTCACGGGCTGTTCCACCCTCCTCGGGTCCTCGGGTCCTCGGCGGTGGCCTTGGCATGGCACGGGCCACACAGGCCACGGCCACGGGCAGGGTGGTCAGGGTCCATGCCAGCGGCTACCAGCTCCCTGCGGGTCAGCGGCCAGTGATCGGCCACGGTGGCCGGAGCGGAGCAGGGACGGCCGGTGTGGGCGGTGCAGTCCAGGCGGTCACAGCGGCACACCCGGTCACGGGCCAGCACGGCCGGACGGAACCGGGACCGGTGGCCAGCGGTGTAGCCACGCTGCGCGCTGGTCCCGTGGGCACGGCGGCCACGGGAACGGCAGGGCTGGCAGTGGCCACCGGTCCGGGTGGTGTTCGGGCACCCCGGACGGGTGCACGGTCGGGCGGCACGGGACGGCACGGCCACCCCCGGACATGAGACAGCCCCGGCATCGGGGATGCCGGGGCTGTCGGGTGTTCGGTTGGGACCGGGCGGCTAGCTCACGAACCGGCGGGCGAGCTGCCAGGCGGTCTTGCTCGGGTTGTTCTTGTCCGCGAACAACGTGGTCATTGCACGGTCGGTGTCGGTGTCACCGGTCTCGGGGTCGAACTGCTGGAACACGGTGAGTGCGGCGGTCAAGGCTCCCCAGGCGGTGCCCGCGATGTCCTTGGTGATGTCCACCTTGCCGTCAAACAGGATTCTCATCAGGTTGATGCACATCTGGTGACGGGTGCGCTTGGCATGCGTGGCGGTGTCACCGGGGTACGGGAACAAGGTGTTGCAGAACTTGCTGAACTCGTCCTTGTTCAGCGTCCGCGCGAACAGAGCCTCAGCAGTCTCGGTGAACCACTGCGTGTAGGTGTTGAGCAGGTCCAGCCCATCACTGGTCTCGGTGATCCGCTTGTCCGCGTCATCGGCGGCAGTCAGGTTGATGTGGTTGGGGTACTTCAGGAACTCGACCGGGTGGACGGTCTGCGTGGCCACCCGGACCGGGCTGATGATGAGCTTGGAACTGCGGGCGGTCACCAGGGAGCTGATCACCACCACCCGGAACTCAACCGGGTCTTTGCCACCCACCATGAGCGGTTCGGGAACCCGGATGCTGGCGAACGCGGCCTTGTCGTTCCACAGCGGTCCGGCCGGTCCGGTCTTGGCCTTGGTGTCCTTCATGATCGAGGCCAGCATCTCGCCCCGGACCTCCATCGGAACCGGCACCTTGTTCGAAGTGGTGGAGCTGATGAACTTCCGGCCGTGCGGGGCGTCGGGGTGCGGGCGGACCAGCCCCCACGTGTTGTCCATCTCCAGCGGCACGGCCGTGTGCTCCGGGTCCACGAGGCCCGTGTCGTTGGGGACGTCCGCCAGCATCAAACAATTCTTCTTGTGCTTCTCGCCTGCCGGGGCTTCACATTCGGTGCAGTTGTCCGTCTCGGCCAGCGTCACCGCCGGTTGCACCTTCACGTTCCAGTCGGACAACTGGGCTTTCTTCAGCAGCTCGTTCACCGAGCGGGAGCCATTGACCGCAGTGGCGAGCCGCGCCCACGCATCCTTGCCCGGCTTGATCGGCTCCACCACTGCAACCGGCTTGGCCTTGGCCTCGGCCTTGGCGGGAGTGCCCTTGGCGGGTGCAGCCTTGGCGGCCGGAGCCTTGGCGGCCGGAGCCTTGGCGGGTGCGGCCTTGGTGCTGCTGGACTTGTCAGCCGGGGCCTTGGCGGCTGCTGGCTTGGCCGGAGCCTGAGCCAGGGCCTTGGCGGCCGGAGTCTTTGCCGGGGCCTTGGTGGCCTTAGCGGCAGGCTTGGCGGCTACGGGCTTGGCAGCGGCCTTGGTGGCAGGCTTGGCGGCCGGAGTCTTCTGGGCAGGGTCAACCGGTGTGGTCATTGTTCGGATTTCCTCTGATTGCTCGGACAGCACTCATTCAGTGGTGCTGTTCGGTGTGAGCGGGAGACACCACAAACATAGCGGCATTTCCGGGCCTCGCAAGCAATTCGGAGAGTTTCCGGACAAAGTGACGACGAATGGGTTAACGCATTGATTTACGATCTTCGGCGACGGATCGCGGGAAAAGAAAAGGCCTGCGAACTGGGTTCGCAGGCCTTTCCGTGTCCTCATGCGTGTTGTCTCACCAGCTCACAGAGGAACGCGTGCGATCCTGCCGGACAACCCGCGCACCGTCGAGCCCTCGTGATCAATTGTCGTCGCGCGCACGCTGGTCCTGAATCCGCGTCAGCGCCTGGCGGACGATAGCGCGCATCCTGAGGTTTCGTTCGATGCGCGCCAGTTCGAATTCCGTGAGGGACCACGTCCAGCCGACGGCGTGGCCGATCATCGTCACGGAGAATCGGTTGTGTTCGCGGCAGTAGGCCAGCATGTCGCGGGTGAGCAGGTCCATCACCTCCTCGGCGGTGGTGGCCAGCCTCACGAGCGCGGCGTCACCGTCGAGGCTTGCGATGAGCCCCAACACGTTCACGGCCCGGCGGTCGCGTTCCACCTGTGCGCGCAGCATCGTCGCGCGCTGGGCCATCGATCCCCGCACGCCTGCGCCGTACCCGGTGAGCTCGGCCGCGCGCTCCGCCCACATCTGCTGTGCTTCGAGGCTGTGGAACAGGCCGCACGCGCACGTCGGCCCGGGCTCCCTGCTCATCCGGATGTACACAATCTTGTTCGTCAACGACTTTCCCCTTGTACGTCAACACAATGTGATCGGTGAAAGCCCGGCGGCGACCAGGACGGCCGCCGCCGGGCGGGCTTACCTCGCGGTCACCTCGGCCCACAGCGCGGCCACCTCGCGCACCTCGCGGTGCGGGGTGATGGCCTGGACCCATGCGAGAAGTTCGGCGCGGCCGGAGTCGGTGAGGTGGTACGGGACCAGCTCGGCTCCCCGCGCACCCACGGGCGGGGCCACCAGCCCGCGCCGGATCGCCCGGTTCCGTGCGGCCGGTGTCGTGGCGTCCTCCAGCAGCCACGGCCAGGTGAAGCCCACGGCCAACATCCACAGGACGCGGAGCACTTGCTTGTCCTCGGCCAGCTTCAGGAAAGCCTTGGAGTCGCGGGTGATCGGGTCGGGTTCGGCGGGCTGCTCGTCCTGCACGAGCGCCGGGCGCTCGTCGGTGCCCCGCATCGACGGAACGCCCTGTGCGTCCGGGTGCACGGCCGGGCTGGCATCGGGCGCGGTGTGCTTGTTCACCATCCGGTCACGTCCCGCCACAACTGCTGAAAGCGCGGGTCGCTCCGGTGTGAGGTGACGGCGTTCTTCCACTGCCACCACGCCGCCACGCCCTCGGCGGTGAGCTTGAGCCGGGTGTCCCCGCTCACCCATCCGTACTCGCGGCACTGGTAGACGGCCATCGGATCGGTGCGCTCCCGCACCATCGCGGTTCCCAGATCCAGGTACAGCAGGCACAGCACGTTCATCACGTGCGTGTCCAGGCTCAAGGTCTGGTGCAGCGCGGTGAGTTGCTGATCGCTCAGGTTGACCGCGTACAGATAGCGTTCGCCCGCCTCGGCGGCAGACAACGCATCCAGCGGTGGAGTACTCTCACCCACGTCAGACGTCCTCTCGGAGTTTCCGTTTCGGTTTCCGCTCCGCGAGGACGCCAGACCACACCCTGGGGCTGTGCTAGCAGCCGCCAGGGCCTTTCTTTCCGGCCTGGCGTCCTCGGTGACAAAGCGGCGGTCAGGACTTGGCTGCGGACAAGAACAGCCCCGGTTCGTGGTCGCGCTCGCGTTGCTGTGCCTCACTCAAGAGGTGCACGGTGCAGAAGAACCGCCGGTCCAACCCGTCGTCCGGATGGGTCCAGTTGAACTTCTCGAAGAACTCCTCAACCGAGTCGTGCAACTCTTGCGCCGCGTAGGTGTACAAACCCGGTGCGATGAACAGGAACTCGTCGGTCAGGTTCATGACCTTGACCACGATGTTCTGTTCGCCGTTGTGCCAGAGCGCGAATTCCGTTCCGGTCGGTACGGTGACCGAATCGGCCGACCGCGTGAGTACGCGGTACATGCATTCGGTCAGCTCGGTCAAACTCATCAGCCGGGTGCGGGCGTAGTACGCCCCGTATTCCCGGCCGGTGTCGTCCTTGTTGGACATGGTGGGCCTTCTCGGACACGGACCGGGGGTGAGTGCTCCCCCCCCCCCGGTCCTCTGCCCTTGTTAGCGGGCGGTCCGGACGGCCCGGTGCTGGCAGTCACAGTCGGTGGTCAGGCTGACCACCTTGCCCACCCCGGTCATGTCCTTGGAGTCAGGAAAGCCCAGGAACCGGATTCCGCACAGGGTGAATCGGCGGAGTGAAAGGTTCTCCATGTCCCACGGGCAGAACCAGTTGTACTGATTGATGGCG
This sequence comes from Lentzea sp. NEAU-D7, assembly GCF_026242055.1. Taxonomy (GTDB): domain Bacteria; phylum Actinomycetota; class Actinomycetes; order Mycobacteriales; family Pseudonocardiaceae; genus Lentzea. Next base: position 78,565 of record NZ_JAPJDL010000010.1, read on the forward strand.
GACTCGTAGATTCCGCCAAGCGACCCATCCTGATCAGGGGCATCGGTACCGGGGGTGTAGAACTCCCAGCCCTTCTCAAGCGGGTAGGCGTTGCCCACAACCAGCGAAACGTGGTTGTTGCGGTAGTACCGGATGCTGAACTTGTCGGCAGACATGGCCATGATGTTGTTCAACATCATCTGGCACAGATCCGGCAGGTTCTCAACATCGGCACTCTCAAAGCACCCTGCCCCAAACAGCCTCTCATCCGGGTTGGCAGATATCCGGACGGCCATAGTCTTCCTGCTGTTCATAACCTCTGGGGTTTCCCTTCATTCCTGGTCAGGTCCGGTGTGCTAGCACCGGGGCTGACTCACTTGCAAAACCATGATCTCCCAATTCATGGAATCGGGCAAGCGAATGGAACGTATTCAAGAAACTGTTTTTGTGAGTACGTCGCGCACATTTCTGGCCAGCGGAAATGGGTGGTCGTGCTCCAAAGAAATTCTTTCGCGGACCACGTGCTGAGAACCGGGTTCCCATTGGGTCGCGCGTGGCGGGATGGGTGCGCCGTGGCCGGCGTGGGCGGGCAGCTCGGCGACGAGTGACCCTCGCGAGGCGGCCGGCATGGGTCCGCGGGGCGAGGCGTGAGGGGAGGCGGGCGGCGGCGTCGCGCTCGTCGTGACGGGGAACGATCACGACGTGCAGCGGTGCGCCACCGCCCGCGGACGAAGACGGCGGCGAGGACGAGCGCCAACGTCTTCGGGACTGAAAGGTCTGGTGGTCGCGTGAGTTGCGTCCAGGTAGGCCGGTGGCGCACGATCGAACGCATGTTCGAGCACGTGGAGCGGTCGAGGAAGAAGCTGTTGCACGTCTACGACGAGCCGCAGCCAACCTGGGTCGACCTGGGCGAGGTGCGGCGCTCGCTGCTCGGCGCGTCCGACTCGATCTGGCCCGCGTCGGCACGCGGGATGAGCCTGGACGGCCTGGCCGTGGCCGAGGTGCCTTTCGCGGTGCGCATGGCGCCGACGCTGTGGCTCGGGCTAGTGACCTACGAAATCCACGTGCCGCGTGTCGGCACGATCGCCATGCAGCACTTCGTGAGAAGCGATCAGACGAAGAAGCGGCAGAAGGGCGAAGTGGTGCCGCCGTACTGACGTGATGCCCGGAAATGACGATGCCCGCCGCACCGGGGGGAGGTGCGGCGGGCATCGGGTTGGGGGTTCTGGGCACACGTGTCCCAGTGCCGACCATTATGCCGACTGAAACGACTGAAGGTCAACTACTCGGCGTCGTCGCCGTGCGTGATCCCGGTCACGGCGAGGGTTTCGTGGGTGAGCTGCTGGTCCAGCAGCGTGTTCAGCTGCGCCCACACGTCCAAGCCCCACCGCTGCCCGCACGCGGCGCACACGGCTTCCACCTGCTCGGCGTCGATGCGCAGCGCGGGGCGGCGGACGTAGTCGCCTTCGTCGTCGGACCAGACCTGTACGACGTCGACGCGGCAGACCGGGCATGCCCGCCCGCGCAGCGGAAGCCGCGGTTCGGGGTCGAGCAGCTGGCGGGCCTGCGCGACCCACCGCGTGGACTCCTCGGCGGCCCAGACCACGTAGTCCGGGGCGGCGTGCTGCCAGTGCTCGGCGTGCTCCGCCCAGGCCCGCACCTGCTCGGTCAGCGTGGTCCACTGCGGGTGGTCGTGGGTGCGGCAGCACTGCCGGACCTCCCTGCGGATCGAGGCCAGCAGCGACAGCGCGCCCAGGCTCGCCGGAGGCCGGGAACCCTGCGAGGGCTTGCCGGTGACCGCCGAGCCTGGCAACACGGCCTCCTCGACCTGGCGCAGCAGGGTCAGCACCTCGGCGGTCTCGGTGGTGCCGTTCGCGCGGTGCACGGTGTGCAGGCCGGGCCGGACGAGCTGGTCCACCGCGACCTCCCACGCCAGGCGCGCGGTCGCGGCCTCGTCGCGGCTGGGCATGGCCCGGTAGAGGTCGTGCGCGTCGGGGTGGGCGACCTCATCAGCGATGAACAGGCGTGCGGCGGTCATGCGGAAGCTCCTTGCGTGGCGGTGCCGGACGCGGCAGCGCCGGACGAAGACGAGTTGGCGCGCTTTGCCTCGGCGGCGCGCAGACGGGACGGGTGCATCCGGGTTTCCCGGTCGCGGATCTCGCGCTGGCGCAGGCGGTTGCGGGTCAGCGGGCTGCACGGGGTACCGACCGACGCCCTGCAGAACGGGCACGGCACGGTGCGGGCGAGCACGTGTTTCTCGTGGCCGGTCCAGCCCATCAGCGCGTAGACCTTGCCGATGCCCCGCGCGCCCGCCGCCTGGTCGGCGGCCCGGTCGCGTGGCTTCGGTGGCCGGGTGGAGCTTGGCGTGCCCGTGGCGGCCGGCCTAGACCGCGCGAGCGTGATCGACTGGGCGATCTGGGCCGCCGTCACGTGCCGGACCTGCTCCAGCGGGAGCGTGCTCAACGCGGCGTGGCACTCGCCGACGGTCCGGCCGCGCAGCTCCCGCAGCCACTCGGTCACCACGTCCTCGGGCGCGGTGTCGCCGGGGGTGATCCGGTAGTGCGCCAGCAGCGCCCGCATGGTGCTGCGGGTGAGCTGCTGCGCATTGGGCGTGCTCATGCCGCAGCCCCCAGCCCGGCAGGATCGACCGAGGCCGGATCGAGTGGGGAAGCGCCGAGGCCGGTGGTCTCGTTGAGCGCGCGTTCCAGGATCGCGTCCAGCGTCGAGGCGTCGGCGTGGGCGGGCAGCTCGGCGCGCACCGCCAGGCCGATCGGGCTCCGGTCGTCTTCAGCGATCGCGTCGGACCGGATTGCCTCCCAGGTCGCCGCCATCACGCGCTCGCGCTGGCGGACCTGTGGCGAGGCGTTGACGGTGCGGGCGCGCATCACCTCGCCGACCAGCTCCGGGAGCATCGCCGTGGACAGGCACTTACCCGCCCACAGCCGCAGGCCTTCCGCGATGGCCGCGGGCTCGACCTCGTCCCGCAACAGCCCGATCACCTCGCCGCGCAGCTTGTCCAGGACCCGCCGGGGCTGGCGCGGGCTGTGCAGGGTCACCAGACGCTCCGCTTCCTGGCGGCGCAGCTGCCGCACCGAAGACGCCTCGAGTACGCGATCCGTGCCGGCGAGAGCAGGAGCATCGGCGGAGTCCCCGGCGACCGGGGCGGCCTCGCGTGTACGCGTGGGCGCGTCCGTGCTCGCAGGCGTGCGCGCGGGGACACCCACTTGAGTTTTATCCAACGAGAGAAGAAGTTCTCCAGTCTCCATCTCCGTACTCCCTTCTCCCCGACCTCGCGGCGAAGGGTCCTCGGAAGGGTTCGGCGAGGGGTTCCCGGAAGGGTTCGCCGGAGGGTTCGCGGAGGGTGCGGACACGGTCGGCGGGGCCGTGTCGAGCACGGGCGTCGAGCCGGTGGCGCCCGTCCCGGCCGCGGTGGTGGCGGGCGTGGTGCGGGCCGAGCCCCGTTCCGCCATCGCGGCCATGACCGACGCCGGCAGCTCCCGCGCGCCCGCCTCCAGCTCGTCCGCGGCGACGGCCGGCGAGGGGCCGGTGATCTCGACCGGCAGACGCCGAAGCTCGGACGCCAGCGCGCGACGCAGCAACGGCGACTCGATCTCGAACGCGGACCGCAGCGCGGCCCGCAACACGTTGGGCTGCTTGAACAGCTTGTCCGAGCGGATGAACGAGCGGATCAGCAACTCGTCCGTGTCGTGGTCCGTGACGGTGAAGCGGGCAGCGTCCAGCTCGGACAGCGCCGCCCGGATGCTGTCGGTGTCCTGGTCCGGGTGCGCCTTGCTCCAGCGCTTCACCGAGACGGTGAGCTCGCCCGAGTAGGCGAGCTTGCGCTGCATGCACAGCTGGACATAGACGATCTTGGCGAGCGCGGACAAGGCGATGAAGTCCGGGTCATCCCACATGGACAGGTAGAAGCGGGCGTGGTCGCGTGCCACGGTTTCGTTCCCCCATAACAAGAATCACGGTGTGCGGACAGCACGAGATGGCCGCGCGGCATTGCGCGGCAACACAGGACTGGTCGGTCAGGCGGCGGACTGCTCGGCGGCGCGCGCCGCTATCAGTGCGGGCGCGGCGAGGTTGAGCGCGTAGATCGGCATCAACTTCCCCCCGTTCTTGCCCTTGCTGTCGGTCGAGCGCACGTAACGGCCGGTCCTCACCAGGACATCAAGCGAGAGCATCCGCCGCACGGTCACACCGACCATCGGCGGCGCCACCCACGCCGGAATCCGCGCACGCCAACGGTTCGCCGTCGTCTCACGGAACGGATCGGCCAACGCGTCGTTCACGATGACCGCAGTCACCGCACACACGTTCGCGCGGTTGCGCGGCTCGGCGGCCAGCAACGCGGCGATCTGCTCGATGGTCGTGCCGTAGTCCAGCGGCAAGCCGATCAGTTGCTCGGCGATCTCAGCGGCGAGATCACCCAGCACGGCCGGGGCATCCCCAGGGCGAGCCCGACCGGTCCCCCGGGACCGGCCGGACTGCGTCCGGGCGCTCACGCGGCAGGCAGCAGCTCGAACTTCTGCACAGGGCGGATGTCCTCGCAGGCCTCGGCCTGCTCCGGGTACCGCTCCCGCAACCAGTCGATCACGACGATGATGCGCGAGTCAGTCCAACTGCGGACCACCGGCAAGCCGTTGACCGTGCCGAACTCGTGGCCCTCAAGCCGGGACTTCAGCCTCCCGCGCAAGGACCGCTTCAGGCTGTTCAGCCTGCCTAGCTGATCTTCAACGATCCGCAGCAGCTCGACGTCGTGCGCCAGGTCGTCCAGCGCGACCGAGTCAGCAGCGGACATGGTGGTGCTGTTCTTCATAGACATTGCGGAGGCCGCCCCCAGCGGCCATAAAGCGATTGCGGATTGGTCAGCGTCGCTTATCCGCCGGACACCCGCAGGTATCCGGCGAACATTATCTCCGCCAGCCAAAACGACAACATCGCTTCCTCCGCACGTGAGCCGCGTCTTCGACCGCGACGCCTCTTTCTCACTGAGCCCCCCAGCTCCTCACGCCGCCCACCCCCTGGGCGGCAACGATCATTCCAACATGCCCAGGAACGATGACGTTGTCAAGTCAAACACCCCTGCTCACCATCGGTTCAGGGCCTGACAGTAGTCGGCGGGCGAGCAAGATCGAATTGGTTCGGGACCGAATAGTGCAAAGTGCGTTGCTTAGGTGCGCGCGAAATGCTTGCGTCGGCGCAAGTAAACGTGCCTCGGTTGCTCGCGTTTTGTATGGGATCGCTCACACGAATTCATCGGGCTTTGATGTATTTCGCTGTGGTTGATTGGGGGAGATGTCGCTTTCGGCCGCCGCTACGCCAAGTCGTATTCGGGTCGCTTGGCCTAGGAGTGTCGTCCCTGCGAGGAGGGCTTGAGCAAGGGCAATGCAGTCCAAGGCCCCGTCCAGCCTGCGCAGGCGTCCTAGGCTGTGGATGTGAGCGACTACTTGCAGGTGACAACGACCGCTGACAACCGCGACACGGCCGCGAGCCTCGCTCGCTCTGCTGTGGCAGCTCGTCTCGCAGGTGCTGCGCTCGTTTCCGGGCCGAGCACATCGTTCTTCTGGCACAACGGGGAGATGGGCGAGGGCGAAGAGTGGCAGGTGACCCTCAGGACGACCGCCGACAGGTACCCCGCGTTGGAGGCGCACCTGCTTCACGAGCATCCCTGGGACAATCCGGAGCTAACGGCGGTTCCCATCGCCGCTGCTCCAGAGGGGTACAAGGCCTGGCTCGACAAGTCTGTTAGCGAGCTGTAGGCAGAGCTTTCGCTGCGTCCAGCACACCGGATACAGCCGTCAGGGAACGGTGTGGCCGAAGCCGACTGGTCACCTTGGTGATGCGTTCGATCGGCCGCACCGAGCCAACGCCTGCCGCCAGGTCGATGGCCTGCTGTGTGATGCTTGCCGACTGTTCGATCTCGCCAGCATCGAGGTACGCGTGTGCGAGGGAGGTCAGATAGATCGCCTTATCTCGGGCGTGCGTGTCGTCGAAGCGGCCGAGGACGTCTTCGAGGATTGGAACCGCTCGCAGCGGTCGACGGAGTTGAGTCCAGCAACGCCCGGTCATGATCTTGATTTCGTCCTCGTTGACCCAGAACACCCAGTCAGGCTCGGGCCGGTCGCTGGCTAGGTGGACGGTCTCCGCAGCCGCGGCCAATGCCCGTTCAGCCTCGTTAGGCTGCCCGGCCACGGCATGTGTCCATGCCATTCGTTCCAACAGCAGGGCTCGCACTCGTGGAGTCGCATGCTGCTTAGCGGTCTCGTAGGAAGCCACCGCCATTGCCACGCTCGGCTTCTTGAACGTCACCTTCTGGTACGCCAGGAAGGCCAACGCATTTCCGGCCAGGGCAGGGTGCCCAGCCTCCTTCGCCGCTTCGAAGCTGATCTCGTAGTGCTCCGTAGCCTCGGCGTGCAGGCCGGCGTCGAAGGCGGCCCAGCCTGCTAGCTGCGCCCGCTCCGCGATCACTGCCTTGCAGTTGCGCTCCGTCTCGGACGAGAAGCTGGCGTTGCGGACGAGGTCCTGCGTCTCCTTTAGCACCGTTGCGTAGAGCTTGTATGTATCGGCGCCACCGAAGTAGTTGTCAAGACGGCGGAGTCGCGCCGTCTCGTTGAGAAGACGCTGAATATCGCTGCTGCCGAGCCGCTGTCCGGGTTTCGGCTGAGGGAGGACAGGCCACGAGGCTGAGGCTGCGAGTCCAGCCATAGCACCAAGAAACGCACGTCGTTGCACATCGCCCCCTTCGGGCTGGTGGTTTTCGCACTGCAAGAGTCGGCGTTTGGTCTTGGCGCGATCCACCGCCCTTCGTAGGGCGTCTGCGTCTGCGTCCAAGGCCGCTGCCAGGTGCTTCTGCCAGAAGGGCGTCGGCAACCTGCTTTCGCCTTCCCACCTGGACACCTCGTTGCGGGTGACTGGTCTGCCTGCACGATCCGACAGCCACGCCGCCAGTTGCCCCTGTGATGCATGGGCGTCTTTCCTGTACGCGCGGAGCAGCGGTCCGATGGTCGGCTCGTGCATGTTCCACATCCTCCGGTGGCCTGGCGCTGAGCGCATCCATTCTGGCCACCTCTTCTGGCCACCTGGTGGGAATGGCCACCTCTCGTGGCGACTCCGCCCGATTGGGCTAGCGCAATAACTTCGAGTCACCGCAGAGGGCTGCCCGAACGGTGATGGTCCAGCGAAAACGACAAGGGAAGTTGCGCCATGACTACGCAGGCCGATGGCAGACGCGTTGCCCCTTCCACTCCGCCGGGCGCGCGGTCGGTGCTGCGAACGGAGGTCGCAGGCGGTATCCCGCACGCGCGCCTGGCGACCTCGGCGGAGGGCGAGCTGCCCGGTATTGGCGCGGCGGCAGCTCGCCCTTCGTCTCCTGCGACCGACCTCTACACGAGGGGCTTCGGGTGGCCGGTTGTCGCGGAGGGTCCGAACGTCATGCTTCGGTGCGGCGAACTTGCAGACGTCCTGCTGATGCCGAGCGGGCTTGGAGGCGAGGTCAACCACTCCCTGAAGCTGTTGAGTTTGAACGCAGCGGTGATGGAGGTGGTCGGATCTTCCAGGCAGTGGGCGTTCCTCTGCATGGCGCAACCGGCGAGCATCACGAATCTCGGAGTCCTTTCGCTTCATGGAGTCACCCACTACGGCGAAGGTTCTTACTTCACGTTGCCCCTGAGCCCTACCTGCAACTCTGAAACGCTTCGTTGGGTCTGCCCTCCCAACCCGGAGTCGATGGTGCTGCCTCTCGTGGCGACTGTCATGTCATGCACGCAGACGGCGTTGCAGCGATGAGCGGCGGCGTTGCAGTCGCGGAAGAACCGAAACTAGTGAACGTTCAAAGCTCGTTCGAGCAGATGCAGCGGATGGGGTTGCAGCCCGTGCCGTTGCCCAACTCGACGGGCAATGACGACGGGCTCCTGTACTTCAGGGTGTTCCCGCAGTACGTAGACACCGTGGCCGTCTGGGCCGAGACATACGCGGTTGCGCTCCGAGTACCAGCGCGCCGGAACTGGGCGGCTCCGTTCGAGCCGTCGCCTGTCATCTACCGCTGTGTTGGCACTCTGCACCAGGTCGTCTCCGGCTTGTCGAAACTCGCGCCGTACTCAGGTGCGGGCGCTGAACACAGGCGGTTCTAGCCGCCCGCGGCGTCGCATCTGCGCGAGCTGATCTTCCTTCCCACGAGGTGCCTGCACGGTGCCTCCACAGTGACCTGGAACTACTCACCAACGAGGGGAGGTAAGGAAATGGAGAGCGTGAGTTCGCTTGTGCTGGCAGTCGAAAGCCTGTCGGTCGTGCGTGGTCGGGCTGATGCCGTTCACTCCGACGCGTCCGAGGACGCTGGCGGTGATGGTTGGAACGGTGACGGCCTGAACCACCCGGCCGAGAGCGTCGGTGGTGAGACGGGGGTTGCCCTGGCCTGACCCGGTGCACAGCACGAGCTGATTGTTGGCTCGGTTCTGAAGTTCGTTCAAGTCGTTGGGGCACCACATCGTTGTGGTGCCCCAACGGTTCTCACGAGTTGGGGAGGATCTGTGGAACACCGTTTGGTTCAGTTGATGGAGAAGGCGCTGGGCTGGGACAGCGCGGCGCCGATGGGGCGTGGGTTCGCCCGCGGTTCGGTCGATGATCCCGAGCTGTGCGCGCGGATGCTGACGCCGCAGCGACTGTTGGACATCGCCATGCGTCGCAGCCTTTCGCCGCCCCAGTTTCGCTGTTTTCAGAAGGGCGACGAGCTGCGTCCGAACCAGTTCCTGACGCCCACCATCAGCAGGCGCGGACAGAGCTTGCCGATGGCGAACATGGACACCCTGTCCCACCTCATGCAGGAAGGATGCACCCTCGTCGTCGACGGGATGGATGCCTTCGACCCGACGATGGAAGTGGCGTGTCGCGCTCTGCAATGGTGGTCCCGTGAACTCGTGCAGGTGAACACCTACCTCACTACCGCCGACGCCGCAGGGTTCGGCCTGCACTGGGATGATCACGACGTTGTCGTGGTCCAGCTCGCCGGCGAAAAGTCGTGGGAGGTGCGGGGTGCCTCTCGCGAGGCGCCGATGTATCGGGACGCCTCGCCGAATTCCCAGCCGAGTGAGGACATCGAGTGGGCAGGCACCATGCAGCCTGGCGACGTGATGCATATTCCTCGTGGCTACTGGCACACGGCGACCCGAACCGACAAGGACGACAAGGGCTACAGCCTGCACGCCACGTTCGGCTTCGTGAAGCGCACCGGCGTGGACTGGGCGGCCTGGGTAGCGGACAAGATGCGCACTGACGTGTTGTTCCGCATCGACCTCGACCGCTTCGGCGAGAAGGACGATCAAGAGGTTCAGAACAACGTCCTGTACGCAGAATTGCTGCGGCACACGGAGTCCCTCACCATCCCGTCCTACCTCGCAGCTCGGGAGCGAGAACAAGCGCCTTCGCGTTATGTCCACACCGGGGGGCTGTTCGGTCCGGCCACTGACGTTGTCTGCGTGACTCCGTTCCCTCCGCACATCGAGGTCAACGACCAGGACCTCACGGTGCTCGCCGTCGGTAAGCGACTTCGGCTCGCTCGCCGAGCCGAGGACGCGGCCAGGCTGCTGCTGTCCGGCTATCCCGTCTCACTCGAACGGGTTCGTGGACTCACCGGCATCGACGCGGCCCCGCTCGCCGAGACCTTCATGAAGGAGGGGTTGTGCGCAGAACTGACCGACGCCTTGCGCTCGGGTTTCACCGGACTCGTCCCCGCCACGCACTGCTTGAGCACGCTCTGAGCCTCGGCATCACCGACCTGGACACCGCGTTCAACTACCAGGGGTTCGGCGGACATCGTGAGTTGGCAGTCGCCGCGGGCGACCTCATCCATGAGTTCACCATCTCCACGAAGGTCGGTTACTTCCCGGTCGGCAACGGCAACTACCACTCGCTTCGTCGGTGGAACCTGCGGCAGGCGATCGAGCAGACTGTCCGTGACCTCGCTGTCCCACCTGCCGTGGTCTTCCTGCACAACCCAGAGCAAAGCCTTAAGGCTCTCCACCCGGCGCAGGCACACGACTACTTCGCGGACGCGTGCGAGGAGTTGGAACGCGCAGTCGACGCAGGGCTCTGCGGTGCATGGGGAGTTGCCGCCTGGGAGCCTGCACCGCTGACGAACGTGCTGCGTGCGGGCTCCGATTGTCCGAAGCCGAGCACGCTGATGGTTCGCGTGGGGTTGTCGTTGACCGCCGAGCAACTCGACGCCGGCGAGAGCCTGGGCTGGGAGCTCAATCTCGACGCGGACCAGCGCTGGGGCATGAGTCCTTTCAGTGGAAGCACGAGCGATCCGACCTGGACGACGACCGACCTGTCCAGTTTCCTCGAACCGGACCAGCACCACACGCCTGTACAGGCTGCCTTCAGGCTGGCGTTCGAGCTGCCGCACTGTACGAGGCTGGCGGTCGGTTCCGGGAACGAACAGCACCTCAGCGAGTTGTGTGCCGCGACTCAACTGGAAGTGGACCTCGGTGCAGTCGACAAGTACCGCGAACTGATCACCACTCCCGGCTGATCAGGTCTCCGTCCGGGAAGATGTTGTGTCGATCCGTCAGGAAGGACTTGTTCGTTGTCTGGAGTTAAGCCGGGTCAGCCTCGGCCCATCGTCAGTTTCGACATGAGCGCGAACCCTCACGACGATGTGCTCGAACACGTCGAGCGCGTGTTTGATCTCGCGTTGGACCGGTCTTCGGTCGTGCACGGCGTCGGTGGGGTGACCGAGGGGTTCCGCACCAGCCGCGGTACGTGGTTGCGGATCGAGCAGAGGCTCACGTGGCGACTTAAGAGCGCTGCGTGGGTCGGCCTTGAGGCCGCTTCGACGATCGAGAACGTCCCGATCCCGGGCTGGTTCCAGAGCGCAACGTGGGCTGACCCGGCTCGCGACCTGGTTTGGCGTGCTGATGAGGTCGAGTTCGTGGCCTCGCCGTCCGTGAGGTCTGCGGGAGGGCTGGAGGCGGCCAAGGCGCTCCCGACGACGTGGTGGGCGGGGATGCGCAGCTCACTGGAGGCGCTCAGCGAGCACAAGACCGAACGCGTGGGCGTGAGTCAGGACCACCTCACGCTGCGGATCGGTCAGGTGTTCGAAGGGGTGGACACCACGGTGGAGGAGTGGGGGACCGCCCACGCTGACCTCCACTGGGGCAACGTGACGGTCTCCGGACTTCTTATCGACTGGCAGGACTGGGGGCAGGCCCCCCGAGGTCACGACGCGGCTACCTTGTGGCAGGCGTCGCTGCCGGACCCTGATCTCCTCTCACACGTCGAAGCTGAGTTCGCCGACGACCTGCAGACCCGGTCAGGGAAGTTGTCCCAGCTCATGCACTGCGCGAACGCGATCAGGATCGCCGCCAAGCGGGGTACCGAGACGCCGTTCTCGCAGCCCGCAAAGATGGCAGCCGAGGTGCTACTCGCCGAACTGCGCGTCTAGGACGGTACGACAGCCCAATGTCGTGCCGAGCTGTTCCGTTGCGTCCACTATGGTCGTTGTATGACGGCAGCCGCGTGGGAGCTGGTGCGGAACTGGCTCGGCACGATCGGCACCATCTCAGCACTTCTGATTGCGGCTTTCACCTACCGCCGCAATATCAAGATCAAGCGCGAGGAACAAGCGCGGCTGGTGTACTCGAAGATCACGCACGTCGAGTATCACGAAGTCGGTGCGCTCGTTGATGTGCTCCCCAACGGTGCGCGGATCGGTAACCGACTGTTCCACGTGGCGATGGTCCCGCATCCATACCCTGACGAGGGGAAGAGGATCGCTTGGCAGGCGACGGCACCACTCCTTCAGGCTACTGCCGTGATCCACAACGGGAGCAAGGAACTCATCGGACCAGCTCGCATACAGCTGGTCAACCGAGGACGTAAGAACACGTGGGACGACTTCTCGATTGATGTCGGCGTCATTGACCCCGAGTCTGAGTACGTCGTCAACTTCATATGGATCAACGAGGACCATCCCGGCGAGCCATCCTTAGGCACCACGGTCATCTTCCGCGATGCGAGCGGGGAGTGGTGGAGGCGTCACCTCGCTGAACCTATCGAGCACGTGCACAACGATCCGGAGAACAGCGGGCCGACACCAAAAGAGCGCGTGAGCATTAGAGAGCAGCAGGTTGGCATGGGCTACGAGCCCATCAAGGAGCCCAAGGTCCGTTGGCGGGTCCGGTGGTATCGCTACTGGCGGAAGCGGCGGGGCAAGGCGCCGCTTCCCTAGCCTGTAGGTGAAGGGTGGCCACCGGAGTGCTACCTGCGGCTGCCAACGGCTCTGATGGCCAACTCAGGCCCCTGAGCTGCAACAACAGAGTTCTCATGCTGTGTAGTCAGGTCCACTTGAAGTAGAACCCGTTCGGTCAAGCGAAACAGCTGACCGGACGGGTTTCTTGTTTTCCGGGGCTGAGCTTCGTGACCGTGTTCCCGGGTGGTCTCCTCTTCCGCGGTGAACGACGTGAAGCGCATGCCGTTGGGGCGCGCTGCTCGCGGGCGACCCCGGAAGCTCCTCAGCGGCTCGCCGTCCGGCCTGTCATAAGAACCCGGAAAAGGCGGTATTCGCCGACTCGATTGTGCTTCGCCGTCACCGTAATGCGCTGAAACCACCACTTCGTCTCCCGCGATGAACGAGTTGCGGTGATCTTGCACCGCGAAACGGCGAAATGAGGGTGACTCGGTGACCACCAAGCGCAAGAGGGACACCACTGCTGACGACAGCGACGACGAGTTCCAGTTGGACAGTTCGGAGGACGGGTCGAGCAGTTCGGAGTCGGAGGACGAACCGTCGTCCAAACGCCGCCGCCTGAACGACTCGGACTCGGAGTCCGCCTCCGGATCGTCGGATGACGACGAGTCCGTCGAGGACGACATGGAGGAGGACGAGAGGCTGGCGGCCGAGGAGGCCGCCGCCACCCTGGCCGACACCAGTGGCCGGAGCCGGGTCGTCATCCCGAACCCCTTGTTCATCTCGCAGATGAAGTACCTCGCCGGGCCCGCGTACCTCCAGTTCACCGACAACGCCGGCCGGCCGACCGGTCGCGGTGGGCGGCACAGCACCGCGACACTCGGTCCCGGCGCCGTGGTGAACATCAACAGCAACGCGCAGTCGACGGCGTCGCTGCCGGCGCTCGGCGTGATCCGCGCCAAGTACCCCGACCGCGCGTTCAAGGCTGGACACCTGCTCAACGCCATGTTCGGCGGGTCGGCGGGGCAGGAGAACATCACCGCCCTGACCAGCAACGCCAACGGCCAGCAGAACACCTTCGACAACCGGGTGAAGACGGCCGTCGAGATGGTCAAGAAGGTCTACGAGGGGCTCAACGGGCTCGCCGTCGACGTGAGGGCGCTCGGGTACGGCATCGGTGTCACCGTCACGGTGTCCGACGCGACCTGGGGCCCTGGCACCCCGGACGACCTGATCGCCACGAGCATGAACTGCCACGCCGTCGTGGTGGGTGCTCCGGACGTCGATCTCCTGTTCGCCCGGAAGTACCCGACCGCCCAAGGCAGGCCGGACCGTTCGCAGACCGTCCTGAAGGACCTCAAGAAACTCGTCGCCGGCGTCGCCGGCCTGGTGGTGCAGGCCAACGCGGCGGGAGCGATCGTCAACACCTGACGGCGTCAGCCTTCAAAGGAGGCACGTGCCGATCGGCACCCCCGGCGGCGTGACCTGTGGCGTCCGGTGTGGCCGGTTGGGACTTCGGGGCACGGTGGGTGTGTTCCTAGCGTCGCGGGTGTGGCTGACAACGAGATCTTCTTGCCGAGGTTCGGTGCCGTGTGCGGGGTCGTCCTCGCCCTGTCGATCGGTGTGCCGGGGGCCGTGGAGGCGTTCACCGGGGAGACGGCGTTCACCAGTGCGGTGATCGGGCTGGGGACGGCGTTCGGGGCGCCCGCGGTGCTGGCGTTGCACGGGCACCAGGCGCGTGCTTCGGGGAGGTTCGGGGCGTTCGCGTTCGCCGCGAACATGCTGGGGCTCGGGGTGTTCACCGGGGTGGCGTTCGCGTTGAACCTGGTGATCTTCTTCCTGGAGCCCGGGGCGGTGCCACCGCTGACGCAGGTGGTGCTGAAGGCCGGGTCGTTGGTGTTCGTGCTCGGGTCCGTGCTGTTCGGGGTGTCGATGGTGCGGGCGAGGGTGTTCCCGGCGGTGCCGGCTTGGGGGTACGGGATCAGCTTCGTGCTGCTGGCCGTGTTCGCGGTGCTGCCGGACACGCCGTTGTCCGCTTTGGTGCACGTCGCGTGTGCTGCGGTGCTGGTGTGGCTTTCGACGACGGTGTGGTCGGCACGTCCGGCACTAGCCTGAGCGGCATGTTCACCTCGCGGCCGGCGTTCTGGGTGTCGCCGGTGATGTGTGCCGCCGTGCTGGTCGCGGGGGTGTACGCCTCGGTGTCCGGGCTCGGTGACACGGACGTGCCGTTGCTGGTCGGTGGCCTGATGGTGCTGGCGGCTTTCGACCTGGGCGAGTTCCGGCGGTATCCGGTGCGCACGCCCAAGCGCGTTGCGGTGGTGTTGCTGGCCTTGCGGGCCCTGCTGTACGTGGGACTGGCCTATGTGGACGGTTCTGGGCTGGCTCGGCTTTTGTTGTTGCTGTTGCCGTTCACGGCCTACTTCGCGTTCGGGCGGGGTGTGGCGGTCGTGCTGGCGGTGGTGTGTCTCGCTGTGGCCGTGGTGAGCACGCCGGGCTGGTACGCCCACGTCGAGCAGGTGTCGGACCTGGTGATGTTCGTCGTGGGGATGGTCCTCACGATCACGATGGCCGCGGTGGCGGTGCGGGAGCGCGACGGGCGGATTCGGTTGCAGGAGTCGCATCGGACTGTCGCGGAGCTGTCGGCCGCCGCGGAACGGGCTCGGGTCGCCAGGGACCTGCACGACGACCTCGGGCACCACCTCACGGCCATCGTCGTGTTGCTGGAGAAGGCGGCCGCGTTCCACGAGCGCGAACCCGGTACGGCGAAGGCCGCGGTGCTGGACGCCGAACGGTCGGCGCGGCGGGCGCTGGGCGAGGTGCGCGAGTCGGTGCGGTCGCTGCGGTCGTTCCACCTGCCGGCCGCACTGGACGAGCTGGTCGCGGGGCAGGGCGACGTGACGCTGACGGTCAGCGGTTCGCCCGAGGAGCACGGGACCGGTGCGCTGCACGCGTTGTACCGGGCGGCGCAGGAGGGCATCACGAACGCGCGCAGGCACGCCTGCGCCACGCACATCTCCGTCGCGGTCGAGTTCGACGCCGAGCGGGCGCGGTTGACCGTGGCCGATGATGGACGCGGCACGGGTGCGGCGGCGGAGGGGTTCGGGTTGCTCGGGATGCGGGAACGGGTCGCGCTGGCCGGTGGGCGGGTCGACCTCGCCAGCACGGCGGCGGGCACGCGGCTGACCGTCACGATCCCCGTCGCGGGGATCGCGTGACGCGCGTGCTGGTCGTCGACGACCAGCGGCTGATCCGGGAGGGCATCGCGTCGTTGCTGGGACTGCAGCCCGGCATCGAGGTCGTCGGCGTCGCGGCGGACGGGCACGAGGCCGTGGAGCGGGCCGTGGCGCTGGCGCCGGACGTCGTGCTGATGGACGTGCGGATGCCCGGGCTCGACGGGGTCGAGGCGGTGGCGGTGCTGCGCCGGCGGGCACCCGGCTGCAAGGTCGTCATGCTGACCACGTTCGACGACGAGGACTACGTGGTGCGCTCGCTGCGCGCGGGGGCGACCGGGTACCTGCTCAAGGACCTGCCGTCGCAGGAGCTGGCGGCGGCGGTCAGGCTGGCCGCGGCGGGCGTGGCCCAGTTCGACCCGGCCGCGGCGGCCCGGCTGGCGGCGGTGCTGGACCGGTCGGACACCCGGCGCGAACCGCTCACCGTGCGCGAGGTCGAGGTGCTGCGGCTGGTCGCCGCCGGGGCCACGAACAAGGAGATCGCCGAGCGCCTGCACCTGTCGGAGGGCACGGTGAAGAACCACATCTCGCGCATTCTCGGGCGGCTCGGGTTGCGCGACCGCACGCAGGCCGCGCTCTATGCCCAGTCGAATGGACTTGTGTAACGAGGTGTGGCGGCGGCCGCGATGTGGCGGCCATGACCGTTTCCAAGCAGCTGTCGAAGGAAACCGCGATCGCTGCCGGTTTCCTGCTGGTCCTGTCCGCGTGCGGCGCGCAGGCGCCGACCAAGCTCGCGGCCGGCTCTTCCACCACGACCACGACCACCACCACGTCCACCACGACGACGACCACTCCTCCGCCGGTGACCGTGGAGTCCGTCGTGGACGGTCGCACGGTGGTGTTGTCCAACGGTGCCAAGCTGGTGGTGTCCGGACTCGCCCAGCCCGGTGAGTGCTGGGCCGCGTCGGCGGTCGAGTTCGCGACGAAGACGCTGGTGGGCAAGCCCGTCCAGGTCGTCGCGTCGCAGCTGCTGCTGGCCGGCGGTGAGGACTACGCGGTGCTCGCGGCCGGTCAGGGCGTCGCTCGCGCGATCGCCGGGGCGGACGCGGCGGTCCAGGTCGCGGAGACGGCCGCCAAGCAGGCATCTCTGGGGTTCTGGGGCCCGTCGTGCGGCGGGCTCGACGTGAAACCCGCACCCGTCGCGCCGAGAACCGTTGCGCCGCAACCCGTTGTACCGCAGCCGGTCGTGCCGCAGCCGGCACCCGAGCCGCCCGCCGCGTACTACGCCAACTGCTCTGCCGCGAAAGCCGCCGGTGCGGCACCGCTCTACCGCGGGCAGCCCGGCTACCGGTCGGCCCTCGACCGGGACAACGACGGGGTGGCCTGCGAGTAGCGCACGAGCTCCGGTGCGCCCTGACAGATCGGTGGCTGCGCGTGTCAGCGGAATGTCAGCGCTGCTCGGAATTCTCTGACCCAACGAAGCTTCCCCTGCACAGGCCGGGGAGCCTGTGGAGTGAAAAGGGTCAAACGTGCTGAAGAAACTCACTTTCGTGGCATTGATGGGGGCGCTCGTCGGCGCGTCCTTCGGCGCCGGTGTCGCCAACGCGGCGACCGACCGCAACGGGTCCTGCGAGTCGGGCGAGTTCTGCCTGTACTACAACAGCGACAACGAGGGCTCGGTGTCCGACTTCGCGGGCTCGGTCGCCGACTACGGCGACTCGCAGCCGAGCTGCTACGACTTCAAGAGCGCGGGCAACGGCCAGGGCGTGTGCGTCAAGAACAACGCCGCGTCGGTCTGGAACCGCTCCACCAAGGCCGTCACGGTCTTCTACAACAGCAACTACGGTGGCGCGAAGCAGACGTTCGCGGCCGGCGCCAAGGGCAACCTCAAGACCGAGCTGAAGAACGAGAACGCTTCCCACCGCATCGGTGACGCCGGTGGCGACCCGGACCCGTCGCCGGGCGTGTATCCCGCGCCGGAGACCAACCCGCACCCGTCCGCGACGGCGCGGGCGCCCCAGGCCACCAAGCGCACGCAGTTCATCGACGACCAGATCGCCTCCAAGACCGGCGAGAAGCAGTGCTGGGTGGGCGACTACCGCAGCTACGAGTCGTCGACGAGCAACCACAACACCGGCAACGCGCTCGACTGCACCATCTCGAACGCGATCGGCACCTACCCGACCGAGGCGCAGAAGGCCCAGGGCTGGAAGCTGGCCTACTGGCTGCAGAAGCACGCGTCCAAGCTGGACGTCCGCTACGTGATCTGGCAGGGCAAGATCTGGAGCGTCGCCCGTGCGTCCGAGGGCTGGCGCACCTACAACGGCGGCAGCGGCGTGACCAACGGTCACTACGACCACGTCCACGTCTCCGTCCAGAACCCGCACGGCGACTGATCTGATCCGTTGAAGAAGGCGAGCGCACACCCGTGCGCTCGCCTTCCCGGCGTTTCAGGACCTCAGGTCGTGGACGATCAACGACGCCGAGAGCAGCCGGATGTCGGTGGGGTCGGCCGGGTTGTACCCGGTGAGCTCGGCGACGCGGCGCAGGCGGTAGTTGAGAGTGTTGCGGTGCAGGTGCAGTTCGTCCGCCGTGCGGTGGCGGTTGTGGTCGCTGTTGATGAACGTCCGCAGCGTGTGCACCAGGTCGGGGTGCTCGGAGAGCCGGTCCATCACGCGTGCCAAGCGCTTGCGGCCGGGGCCGGGACGGCACAGCTGGTACTCGAGCAGCACGTCGTCGAGGACGTACGCGCCGGGCTGCCGGCCGAGGCGCTGGGCGAGCTCGGCGATGTCGGCGGCCTGCCGGGCCGCCGCGGGGATGTCCTCGCGGCTCTCCGCCGCCGCGATCCCGCCGATCAGGCCGGTGCCGGCGGCGGTGAGCAGGGTGCGGACCAGGTCGGCGGCGTCCTCCAGTTCCTGGTCGAGGCCTTCCTCGGTCGTCGGCAACAGCACCGTGCCGCCGTCGTGGTCCAACGCGGACAGGGCGTGTTTGGGCAGTTCGGCTCGTAGCCGCCGCACGAGCCCGTGAACGGCGAGCCGAGCGTCGGCACCATCGGCCACCGGCGGTGCCTCGACGCGCACGGCGACAACGACGTGGTGACTGGACAGTTCCAGCCCGATCCGTTCGGCGAGCGGCTCGGCCTCCCGGCCGGTCAGCAGGGCCGCGACCAGCGCGCGACCGGCTTCGCGGCGTTCGGCGTGCAGGGCCTGCTGCTCGGCGAGGTACGACCCGGCCACGGCCGGCACCGCGACGCTGAGGTACCGCAGCAGCGCCGGCACCGTCGCCAGCAGGTCCGGTATCTCGTCCGGCTCGGCGACGGCGGCCATCGCCTCCCAGCCCACGGTCGCCGCGACGTGGTAGGTGCTGAGCACGATGTCGAGCGGAACGCCCTGCTGGGCCCGCCGCACCGCCGTGGCGATCTGCATGTCCAGCTCCTCGGGCGCGGGCGGGCGCTGTTCGCGCAGCGCGCGCAGGAAGACCTGCAGGTGACGGGTCACCGCCTCGGTGATCTCGCGGTCGACCAGCTGGTGCGGCAGCTGCCGGTACGTCGCGGATCGGGCGAAGAACGCCTCCAGCACCTTCTCGGCGATGTGCGGGATCTGGGTCGCGGCACGGTCGTAGAGCGGCGAGGCGGGATCAGGGGCGGGGATGTCGACCACCGCCAGAGGCTTGCGCATCAGCCGGTCGCAGGCGATAGCCCGATCGAGTCCTTCTCGGCTGGTTGTCTGCACGAAAGAGGGACCCTCGCGTTGTGCACGTGCCTCAAAGATTTGACCCTATCGAGTGACGGAGGGTGAGGACGGCCGCCGTTCACAGCCACAATCGGGCGTTGTGAGCAGCGTCGAAGAATGCATGAAGTTGTTGCTGCGCAGCGGGTTCCGTCGGACGGTCGTGCGTGACCACTTCACGTGCGTCAACGCGGTGATGTTCAGGCGTGTGTGGCGTGGCACCAACGAGACGGTGCTGGCGTACTCGGAGTCGGAGGCCCTGGCCTATCGCGTGGCGGAGGGTGACGCGGACCCCTCGGACCCGTTCGTCGTCGACCCCGATCTGACCGAGTGGCAGTGCGGGGGTGAGTTCCTGGACGTCGCGGGGCAGCTGCTGGAGTTACCGGCGGCGCCGGGGCACTCGGTCTTCCGGAGTTCCGGTGGGTGACCCGCGCCCGCGGACGAGCTGAAACGGCCCCGGCCGGAAGTAGTAATCTCGTCGTGTGGGTGAGACCGTCCGGATCGGAGTGTTCTACGACGGCACGTGGTTCGCCTACCTGAGCGACTTCTACGCGACCGCGCATCCCAGGGGAGCGCGCGTCTCCCTCGACGGCCTGCACGACGCGTTGCGCTGGTACGTCCACAACGAGACGGGTCGTCCGCTGGACGAGTGCGTGGTCGCGGAGGCTCACTACGTGCGCGGTCGCATCGACACGCCCGCCGAGTCCTTCGACCGGGTGCTGGCCGCGGCCGGCATCACGCGGCACGACCTTCCGCTGCACAACGGCAAGGAGAAGGGTGTCGACGTCCTGCTCGCGCTGGAGGCGTGGGACCGGGCGACGACCGTGCCGCTGCAGTGGGTCGTGCTGCTGACCGGTGACTCGGACTTCGCCCCGCTCGCGGAACGGCTGACGGCACGGGGCGTGCACGTGATCGTGCCGGTGGTCGACATCAAGACGGTCCAGGCGCCGCCCGCCTGGACTCCGCGCACCGCCGCCCCGCTGAGGGCCGCCACGCACTTCACCCCCGGCTTCGACGAGCTGTTCGCGCCCGGAGACCAGGCCGACTACCCGCTGCGGCGCGCGTTCGTGCGGTCGTCGCAGGTGGTGGCGTCGCCGGTCGGGGCGCCGCGCGGACGACGGAGGGGCACCGTGGCCACGTGGAAGACCGGTCAGGCGCACGGGTTCATCACGGACACGCGCGGCGGGTCGTGGTTCGTCTCGCGTGACGAGCTGCCGGCGGGGCTCACGCTGCTGCTGGCGGGCACGCCGGTGTCGTTCACCGGCTCGCCCGCGCCGATGCCCGGCCGCAAGTACCCGAGGGCGCAGGCCGTCCGGCCCGAATGACTTTTGTCATCCCGAGGTCGTGACGCCGCCTCACTACTGACGAGAGCCGCTTCCGAGCAGGCTCGACGCCATGGAAACGGTGCTCGGAGTACGAGGGGCGCGGCACCACTACGGTGCCACGCAGGCGCTGGACGGCGTTGATCTCGACGTCGGCGCGGGGGAGTGCGTGGCACTGCTCGGGCCGAACGGCGCGGGCAAGACGACGCTGGTGAACCAGGTGATCGGGCTGCTGCCCGCCCAGGCCGGTTCGGTGCGCGTGTGCGGTGGCGACCCCCGCGTCGCGTCTACCCGCCGGCGGCTCGGGGTGGTGCACCAGTCGCTCGGGTTCCCGACCACGCTGAAGGTGTCCGAGCTGGTCGTCGGAGCCGCGGTGCGCGCGGGCAGGCCCCGTGCCGCGGCCGGACCGGTGATGGCCGAGCTCGACCTGACCGAGCTGGCCGGGCGGCGCGCGGCGAAGCTCTCCGGAGGCCAGAAGCAACGGCTGCAGCTCGCCATGGCCCTGGTCGCCGATCCGGCGCTCCTGGTGCTGGACGAACCGACCGCCGGGCTGGACGTGCCCGCCCGCAGGCGGTTCTGGCGGATCCTCGCCGAACGGCGCGAGCGCGGGGCCGCCGTCCTGCTCACCACGCACCTCATCGAGGAGTCCTCGGCCGTCGCCGATCGCGTCGTCGTGCTCGACCGTGGCCGGGTGCTCGCCGAGGGCACACCGGCGGAGCTGGTCGCGCGGCTGCCCGACCGCACGGTGATCGCCCGGACGGCCCTCGGCTTGGAGCGCCTCCAAGCGCTGCCGGGTGTCGTGTCGCTGCGCGCCGACGGCGAGCACGTTCGTCTCGGCACGCGTGCGCCGGAGGCGTTGTTGCGGGTGCTGCTCGCGGAGGACTCCGGCCTGAGCGACCTGCGGGTCGAGGGTGCCGGGCTGGAAGAGGCAGTGGCGGGTCTGATCGAGAGGGGTGCGGCGTGACCGTGCACAGTTCCGGGAAGGTCTTCGGCGTGGAGCTCGCGGACGAGCTGAGGGGTGTCGTCCGCGAACCGGCCGCCCTGTTCTTCTCGATCATCATGCCGGTGGGGTTCTTCGCGCTCTTCGTGTCGCTGTTCGGGAAGTTCAGCGCCGGAGGGGTGTCCGCGGGCACCACGATGATCGCCACGTTCGGAGCGTTCGGCGTGATCTCGGTGGTGCTGATGAACCCCGGTATCGGCGTCGCGTCCGACCGGGAGCGCGGGTGGCTGCGGGCGAAGCAGGTGTCGGCGGTGCCGATCGGCGTGACGCTCGCGGCGAAGGTGGTGGCGGCACTGCCCTACGCGGCCGGGGTGCTCGTCGCGATGACGGCGACCGCGGCCGTCACCGGTTCGCTGACGGCGCCGTTGCCCGCGCTGCTGCGGCTTCTCGTCGTGCTGGTGCTCGGCTCGCTGCCGTTCGCGTTGCTGAGCCTCGCGATCGGCTTCCAGGTCGGCGCGGGCGCCGCGGCCGCCGTGCTCAACGCGATCCTCATCCCCGCGTCCGTCCTTTCCGGACTGTGGATGCCGCTGGAGATCATGCCCGCGTTCTTCGCCGACGTCGCGCGGTTCCTGCCGACCTACCACCTGTCGGAGCTCGCGCGGGCCCAGCTGACCGGGGGGCCCGTGGTCGTGCACGTGCTCGTGCTGCTGGGCTTCGCGCTGGTGGCTGCGCTGCTCGCGGCCGTGTCGTATCGTCATGCGCGGTCATGAAAAACGTCGCTGGGATCTCCCGCTGGTCGCACCTGATCTACCTCGGGAACCTGCTGTGGGCCCCGATCTTCGACCCCGCCGCGGACTGGGTGGACTGGGCGCTCGTCGCCGTCGTCACCGCGGTCTTCGTCCCGATGTACGTGCTGGCGTGGCGCCGGCCGGACCGCGTCCGCTGGTGGTGCCTCGTGCCGACGGTGGTGCTCGGCTCCCTGACGACGCCCTTCAACACCGGCGCCGCCGTGCTGTTCGTCTACGCGGCGGCGTTCGCGGGCCTCGCGGAGTCGCGCCGGGTGGCGATGCGCTGGTTCGTCGCGCTGAGCGCGTTGATCTGCCTGTTCGGCGTGGTGTCCGTGGTCGAGATGCCGTACCGGCTGTGGGGGCTGCTGCCGTCGCTGATCTTCCTGTGGCTGGTCGGCGTCCTGCAGGTCGAGTGGTCCGAACGGGACCGCGAGGCCGCCGAGCTGCGCATCCGCACCACGCGGATCGAGCACCTCGCCACCCTCGCCGAACGCGAGCGCATCGCCCGCGACCTGCACGACCTGCTCGGCCACACGCTGACCGCGATCGTCCTGCGCGCCCAGCTCGTCGCCGCCGACCCCGCACGGGCGCGGGAGGAGGCGGCGGAGATCGAACGGACGGCCCGCGCGGCGCTGGGCGAGATCCGCGACGCCGTCACCGGGTGGCGCACCGCGTCACTGGAGACCGAGCTGGAGGCGGCGCGTGCCGCGTTGTCGAGCCTCGGCGTCGAGGTGACCGTGCGCAGGGACCCCGGGCTGGTGATCGTCGGCTCGACCGAGCACGAACTGGCTCTCGCGTTGCGGGAGGCCGTCACCAACGTGGCCCGGCACGCTCGCGCCACGACGTGCCACATCGGCGTCGAGACCCGCGACGGTGAGCTGCGGCTGGTGATCGCCGACGACGGCGTCGGCGGGCACGCGCCGGAGGGCAACGGGCTGACGGGCATGCGGGAGCGGATCGCCGCACTGGGCGGACTCGTCGCGCGGACGGTCTCGGCGGGCACCACCGTCACGATCGCCGTGCCGTTGAAGGTGGCGACGTGATCAGGGTCGTGCTGGCGGAGGACCAGGCGATGGTGCGCGGCGCGTTCGCCCAGCTGCTCGACCTGCAGCCCGACGTCACGGTCGTCGCGACCGCGGGGGACGGCGACGAGGCGCTCGCGGCCGTCGCGGAACACCGGCCCGACGTGCTGCTGACCGACATCGAGATGCCCGGCCGGACGGGACTGGACGTCGCACAGGCGCTGAGCGAGCGCGGCGACCCCACCCGCGTCCTGATCATCACGACCTTCGCCCGCAGCGGATACCTGAGGCGCGCGATGGACGCCGGAGTCGCCGGGTACGTGCTGAAGGACGCGCCGATCGCGGACCTCGTCTCGGCACTGCGCCGCGTGCACGCCGGCGAACGCGTCGTCGCCGCCGAGCTCGCGATGGCCGCGTGGGACAGCGCCGATCCCCTGACACCGCGCGAACGCGAGCTGCTGCGGGAGGTCACGACGGGCGCGAGCAACGCCGACATCGCGGCCCGGCTCAACCTGGCCGAGGGGACGGTCCGCAACTACCTGTCGACCGCGATGGCGAAACTGGGCGCGCGCAACCGGTCCGAGGCGGCCGGCACCGCGCGCGAACGGGGCTGGCTCTAACCCTTGCGCCGCACCATCTCGCCGATCCACACCGGCGCGAACGGCGACGTGCAGCCCGGCGGCGTCGGGTAGTCCTTGAGGACCTCCAGGCGTTCGCCGATCTCGATCGCGCGGGCGCGCAGCGAGGGGTGCTCGATCCCGATCTGCGCCAGGCAGTGGTTCATCGCCCACTGGAGTCGTCGCGGGGCGTCCTTCATGTCCTTCTCGACGACGTCCAGGAGGCCGTCGAGGTCCAGGTCCTCCGGCTTCTTCGCCACCCGGTCGACGGTGAGCGCCCAGCCCGCGCTCGCGACCACCGGGTCCGGGTCGGAGAACCACAGCACGCGCAGTTCCTCGGCGTGCGGGCTCTTCTTGACGACGTAGTTCACGAGCCAGTCGTGCACCTTGGGGCGCCTCGCCTCGCGCAGCACGGTGTCGAGCTCGTCGCGTCCGAACGCCTTGGGCCGGCAGATCAGCAACGCCAGCAGCCGGGCCGCGGTGTCGCCCGTCGCCCACAGCTCGAGCGCGAGGTCCTGCCGGGTCTTGAGGCGCTTCGCGATCGCGCGGAGCTTGCCGAGGTTCACGCCGTGGTCGTCGCCGTGCTTCTCGTTCACAGCGCGCGCCTTCGGGTCTTCGAGCGCGGCCAGTTCGGCCATCAGCCCGGCCACCGTGTCGTCCGCCACCGCTCGCCCTCCCGTTCGCCAGCCGACAGCTTACGAGCCGGCACCCCTCAGTCGCTCAGCGCCGCGACCACCGGGCACTGGTCCCGGACGCCGTTCGCGGCGACGTCGAGCAACGCGAGCCGCACGCGGTCCAGGTCGTTGATCCGCTGCTCGATCTCGGCGACCTTGCCGGTGACCACCTCACCCACGTCGGGCGTGGTGGAGGCGGAGAGGAGCTGCTCGACCTCGGTGAGCGTGAAGCCGAGCCGAGCCGCACGGCGGATGAACCGCAAGCGCTTCAGCGCTTCCTGGTCGTAGTGGCGGTAACCGCCGTGGGACCGGGCCGTCGGGACGACGAGCCCGCGACGCTCGTAGAACCGCACGGTGCTGATGCCCACCCCGGCGGCGCGGGCCAGTTCGGATATGCGCACCACCGGAAACTACCTCCGCAGCAGCGCGCGGAGCTGGGCCGCGCCCCAGAACAGCTCGAGCACCAGGAACCCCGCCAGCGCCGGGGTGTGCCCCTGCCACAACGCCCAGGCGAACCAGAGGCTGAACAGAGCGCGCCCGGCGGTGTCGGCGGCGATCAGCAACCGTTCCGGCCGCAGCCAGCGGACGATCGACCACATCACCACGACCGTGCCGAACAGCGTGGAGAACAGGAGCGTCTGACTGCTGTGGGTCGTGCCGAGCAGGTCCAGCGCCACTGCGCCGGTCCAGGGCGTGACGAACGCGATGCTCGCCACGAAGTCGTACACCGCACCGGCTCTGCCCCAGCGGGCCACGTGATCTCGGGTCATGCCGATCACCCTGGACCCTGCACCGCGGTGCAGGGTCAAGCCCGTTTCCGGGTCCGCCAGAGGTACCCGGTCCCGAACACGACCGCGACCAGCCCCGCACCCCACAGGGTGAGGGACACGAGACCGGGATGGTCGTGCCGCTCCTCGGCCCGGTAGACGGTCCCGGGCTCGCCGATGTCGTACGCGCGCACGGTGCCGCCCCGGCCGGGGGCCGCCTCCAGCCTGCCGTCCAGCCGGACGTCCTCCCGGACCACCTCGCCGTCGTCGCTCGTGAAGGTGCCGTGCGGGCTGGAACAGCCGGTGCGCTTGCCGCAGTGGAAGCCCTCACCGATCACGTAGCCGCCGGACGTGCCGAGGTCGAGCGCGAACCTGGCCCCCAGCCACGCCCCCTGCGCGCAGAAGAGGACGAGCAGGAATCCGGCGACGACCGATGCGCCGATCACGCCCCGGTGGGAATCGTCCACTTCCCACCCCCTGTCACCACTAACGTTGGCAGCGGAGCGTTCGTTGAGCCGAGGGAGGCGCGTGACCGGCCAGATCGTCCGTCACGCCGGCCGCATCGAGGCCGTGCGGGTGCGGTTCGCGGCCGTGCACAAGGCCAGCGCGGTCGTCGTCGGCGACGAGACCGTGTACGGGCGGCTGTGCCGGTGGATCATCCACGCCGTGCTGGAGAAGCACGCCCGGCAGGACGAGCTGGTCTCCTACGTCGAGGAGAACCTGCGCCTGATCGTGGCCGGGCTGTACGACCTCTACGGCGTGCGGGCACCTGGTCCCGACCTCGTGCGCGAGGCCGCCGTGCCCTCGCTGGTCGAGCCGGTCGAGGACTCGGCGCGGGCGGCGATGGAGCGGATCGGGCCGTTGCGGGACGTGCTCGACGACCTCACCGGCCTACCGGACGTCATCGCCGCGCACGCGATGACCTGGTACAACATCGCGGCCGAACAGCAGGACATGGCCGACGAGCTCGAGGACCTCCTGGAGCAGGACACCCCGCGGTGGACCGGCGCCGAGGAGCACGTGCGGCTGATGGGCCACAACATCGAGGCGATCCGGGGGCTGAGCTCGGTGTCGGCGGCGTTCGGGGAGATCACCGAGAGCGTCGGGGTGCTGGTCGCGCAGACCCGGCGGCTCGTGCGGGAGCTGGTGATCAGCCTGGCCGTGGCACCGACGGACGCGACGCTGTGGCGGCTGGCCTGCCGGATCGCGGTGTACGGGGTGGCGCTGGAGGCCACCCTCACGCACCTGGAGGACCGGCTCAGCGGCTAGACCGCGCTCCGGCGGGCACGGCGGCGGGCGAGCTGCGGCAGGAACCACATGTAGACGCCCGTTCCCATCAGGACGAACAGCGGCAGCAGCGGCACGTACGACACCCACACGACGGAGCTGTCGACGGTCAGGGCGACCGCCGTGAACACGACGGTGGCCATGAAGACCATGCTCACCACGCGGTGGAACTGACGGATTCCCTTGCTGCTGGCCATTTCTCGGTCCTCCCGGTCGTTGTTGGGTCCAACGGTAGGAGCGGAGGCTCAGCCGTGCTTCTCGATTCCTGACCGGACGATCGCGCGGGCCTCCTCCGGCGTCAGATTGCCCGTCAGGGTCAGGTGCGCGAGTCCCAGCGCCAACGCGAGCAGCTCCTTCGCCGCCGGACCGATCAGCACGGTCAGCAGGTCGACCAGCTCGTCGTAGCCCCGGCGGAGTTGCACGACCAGGTCCGGGTTCGTCAGGGCGTGCGTCTCGAACGCCTGCGCGACGCGGAACTGACGGCGTTCCTCCTCGGTCCCGGGGATCAGTTCCGTCAGCAGCGCCTCGGCGGGGGACGACTCGGCGAGGCGAGCCTGGACGCGGGCGGTGCCGAGGTCGTTGATCGCGGTGAACGCCGCCGTGAGCAGGTCGTCCTTGCTGGGGAAGTAGTGCTGGACGCGGCCCACGGACACACCGGCGCGTTCGGCGACGCGGCGGATGCTGACCTGGTGGGCGCCCTCGGTGTCGATGATCTCGAACACCGCTTCCAGGATCGCGCCGCGCCGTTCGTCATGGGCGGCACCCCTGCCTCGTACTGGCTTCACTCGGCTCCTCTTTTCGAGACGTTCGCATTGATTTGACCACGAGACGGGACCGCGCTATCGTTTCGGGAGTCAAACCAATACGTAAGTATTGATCTGAGGGGGAGTAGTGGTGGAGCTGATCGCGCTGGTCCTGCTGGTGCAGGGCGGCGGCGGGTTGATCAACAACCTGGCCGGTGGGTCGAGGAGCTGGTTCGCGCTGAACTACGTGGAGATGCCGGACGCGCTGCGCGTCACGGCGTACGCGGTGATGGTCCTGCTGGGACTGGTGCTGGTGGTCCGGAGGTTCGGCTGGGACTGGCTCAGGGGCTAGTACCCTCGGGCGCCATGCGGTTCCAGCCCTTGGCGCTGGACTCGGAGGGGTGGCCGGCGCCGCCGCGGGGCGTGGCGGAAAATCTCCTGGCGCGAGATGTCGATTGCGGCGTCTCCCGTTCGACGCACTGATGACAGCAAGCGCGAACACCGAGGAGAACCAGATGCGCACCCTGATCGCCACCGCTTTCGTCTCCCTCGACGGCGTCGTCGAGGCACCGGGTGGCGAACCCGGTCACCGCAGCTCCGGATGGACCTTCCAGGACATCGAGTTCGACGAGGCCGCCTACGAGATCAAGGGCAGGGAGCAGGACGAGGCCGCGGCGATGATGATGGGCCGGGTCAGCTACGAGGCGTTCTCCCCGGTGTGGCCGACGCTCGACTACTTCCCGAAGTACAACGTGATGCCGAAGTTCGTCGTGTCCAGCACGCTGAAGGACGACCAGTTGGTCGACAACTGGGGCGACATCACGATCCTGCGCTCGCTGGACGACGTGGCCGCGCTGAAGGAGACCGAGGGCGGGCCGATCTCCGTCCACGGCAGCGCGACGCTCAACCGCAACCTCTCCGACGCGGGCCTGATCGACCGCTACCACCTGCTGGTGTTCCCGGTGCTGCTCGGCGCGGGCAAGCGGCTGTTCAGCGAGACCGACAAGGCCAAGCAGGTGCTGAAGCTCGTGGAGAGCGAGTCGTACTCGAACGGCATCCAGAAGCTGGTCTACGACGTCGTGCGGTGACGCACCAGTTCGGACAGGCGGATCCACGCCGGCGAGTAGTCCTGCACGTGCGCCCCGAGCAGTGACTTCTCGTCGGCGGACAGCACCTCGTGCACGGTCTGCGCCGCCTCCTGCCGCAGCCGTGCCGCCATGACGTCGGCCAGACCGTCGAGGCGCGGATCGGCGGGGTCCCAGTCGTGGGCCTGGTCGTAGGTGACGTAGAACTGGCGGAAGTCCGGATCCGCCAGCTGCTCCCGCTTCTGCGCGATCCACATCAGCGCCCGGTCCGGGTAGGCGGCCGCGAGCACGATCCAGCCGTCGCGCTCGAAGCGCACACCGCGTTCGCTGACGCCCAGAACCCGCAGCTGGTCCAGGTAGTCCGTGATCTCGGCGGGCAGGAACATCCGGTCGCCCGCCCGGAGCGCGGCGACACCGGCCCTGCGCTGCTCCAGCTCCTCGATCTGCCGCGTCAGGCCCTGGCCGATCTCCTCGACGGCCGCGGCGAACTGCTCGGGCGTCGCCCTGATCAGCTCGTGCACGCGGGTCAGCGGCACGCCCGCCGCCGTCAGGGTCCTGATGCGGATCAGGTCGACCACGGCCTGCGCGGGGTAGCGCCGGTAGCCCGACGCGTCGCGTTCGGGTTCGGGGAGCAGACCGGTCTGGTGGTAGTGGCGCACCGCTCGCACCGTGACCCCGACGTACCCGGCGAGCCGCTTGATCGTCAGCACCCCGTCATTGTGGGGCTTGACCTTGACGGTGCGTCAGCCTTCGAGCATTGCCGTCATGTTCACGAACTGGCACCGCCCGCTCCTGGTCAACACCGCGCTCATGCTCGGACTCGCGCTGGTCGCCGCGTTCGGGGTCCTGCTCGACGACCGCGAACTGCTCGGTGAGCCGGTCTGGCTGAAACCGCTGAAGTTCGGCCTCGCGTTCGCCCTCTACTCCGGCACGCTCTCGTGGCTGCTGAGCACGTTCACGAGAGCGCGCAGGTTCGGCTCGTGGATGGGGACGGCGTTCGCGATCGCCGCGTTCGCCGAGGTCGCGGCGATCACCGTGCAGGCGGCCCGTGGCACGTTCAGCCACTTCAACACCTCGACCGACTCGATCACCCTGCTCGCCACGCAGGTCTTCACCAACGGCGTGGCGGTGCTGTTCCTCGTGCAGCTGGCGATCGTGGCGCTGGCGCTGTTGCAACGGGACGGCGACCGCGGGCTGAAGCGCGCCGTGCGCGCCGGTCTCGCGATGGCGACGTTCGGCATGGTCGTGCCGGTGTACTTCCTGGCCACCGAGGTCCACCAGCGCACGGTCGTCGACGCCAACGGCAGGGAGATCGTGCTGTACCAGGGACACGGCGTCGGCGAGGCCGGCGACTTCCGGGTGCCCCACTTCGTCGGGCTGCACGCGGTCCAGGTGCTGTTGCTGGTGTTCTTCGCACTGCGGAGGACGGACGAGACCAGGCGAGCGCGGCTGATCACCGTCGCCGCGCTCGGCTACACCGGACTGCTGGCCTTCGTCACGTGGCAGGCGGCCAGCGGCCAGGCCCTGTTCCCGTGGTGATCAGGTGCACTCCCGCACGGCGGCCACGACCCCGGCGAACGAGTCGACCAGCCAGGTCGGCTCGGCGCTGAGCAGCTGGTCGACGCCGTGCACGCCGTAGGTCACGGCGATGGACGCCATGCCGGCTCCGTGCGCCATGTTGATGTCGTGGGTGGTGTCCCCGACCATGACCGCGTTGCGCGGGGACACCCCGAGCCTGCGCAGCACGAGCAGGCCGGACTCCGGATCGGGCTTGGGCCTCGAGACCTGGTCCGCGCCGACGACGACGGAGAACTCCTCGCGCAGACCGGCCGCGGTGAGCAGCGCCTCGGCGTTCCCGATGTACTTGCTCGTGGCGACGGCGAGCCGGAAACCGTCGTCCCGCAACGACTGCAGCCCGTCGTACACGCCGGGGAACACCAGCTGCGTCGCCATCGGCAGCACGATCTTGCGGAACGTCGCCTGGTAGAGCTCGACGCAGGCGGTGACGACCGGCTCGTCCTCGGACGTCCCGAGCACCTTCGCGAACGCGGCGGGCAGCGGGAGCCCGATCGTGGCGCGGATGGTCTGGGAGTCCGCCGTGCGCAGATCGAGCTGGGCGAACACCGCGGCGAACGTCGTGACGATGCCGCGCGGGGAGTCGACGAGCGTGCCGTCGAGGTCGAAGATCGCGCACCGGTTCATGAAGGGAACTCCTTCGCGTGGGCGGCGGCGAGTTCCCCCGCGACTTCGGCGGTGCTGACCATCACCGCCGTGGTCGCCTTCACGGACTCGATCTCGTCGTCGTCGATCGCGTCCGCGGGCTTCGTCGGTGTGGTCACGAGGAACGAGCCGGGGTTGCCGAGTGCCCAGTGGCTCTCGATCGCACGGGCCATCACCCGCGGATCGTCGACGCGGTGCGGACTGGGCAGACCGGAGGTCCCGAAGTAGAACGCGGGGAAGTCGTCCGACCGGTAGGCGACGACCGGAACGCAGTGCGTTTCCAGGAACTCCAGCGTGAGCCCGAGGTCGAGGGTGGGGCGGGCTCCCGCGCAGACCACCGCGACCTGGGAACGGGTGAGTTGCACGAGGTCGGGGGACAGCCGCCGGGCACCGGGGTGCACGCCGCCGATCTCCGCGCTGGACAGGAACTTCAGCTTCGCGAGCCCGGCCGCGGCCATCGCCGCCGAGACCGCCGTGGTCCCGGTCGTCCCGCGGGCCAGGACGACCGGCAGGTCCCGGTTGTCCAGGACGGGAATCCCTGGTGTGGCGGCGAACCTCTCGATGTCGGTCTCGGAGAGTCCGACGAGGATCCGGCCCTTGTCGACGCCGATCGTGGCGGGGACCGACCCGCTCGCGCGCACCGCGTCCTCGACCAGACGCGCGGTCTCGGCGTGGTCCCGTCCGGACCTGAGCACGCCCGACGCCAGCGCTACGACGGGCTGGCCCGCCGTGATCGCCTCGGCCACTTCCTCGCTGTACACCAGGGGAATGCGCATCGGCACCTCAGTAGCTCGGGGTCTTGCGCAGGAGGTGGTTCCGTTCCACGATCTCCGGCGCGTAGACCTGGTCCTGCCACGCCCGCTGCTCGACCGGTTCCAGGGCGATCGACACGACGCCCTCGGCACAGCCGAAGGCCCGGGTCACCGCCTCGGTGATGGCCGAGACCAGCTCGGACGCCTGCTCGTCGTTGAGCGGTGCAGGGAAGTGCTTGATGTTCACGTGCGGCATCCGAGCCTCCTCACGACCGGCCTCCCGCGATGGCGAGGGTGACGGCCTTGGTGACGGCCGCGATCAGCTCGGCCATCTGCTCGTCGGACAGCAGCACCGGCACCCGCGCGACCTCGTCCTGCACGGTCGTGGTCTGCCGCATGGACGCCAGCAGCTCGTCGATGTCGGGCTCGCGCAGCAGGCTGTAGTGGTCCGCCTCCAGCTCGACCACCACCGGGTCGGTGACCGAGAAGCCCTCGCTGCCCTCGATGAACGAGTAGTCGTCGCCCTGGGCCTTGAAGATGGTGAGCGGCGCGGTGATCGTGCGCTCGGCCAGCTCGCCGAAGGTGTACTTGAAGGAGAACGTCTCGGTGACGATCCTGATGATCCGCCGCACGAGCTCGCTGTCGAGGTCGCGGAACTCGCCGCTGACGAACGCCGCGAAGCTGTCCTCGTCCCGCGCGACCTCCAGGCACCGGGCGAGGCGGGCGTCGGTGATGCTGCCCGCGAACACCGAGAAGAGGATCGTCACGAACGCGCTGTTGTCGTAGGAGGCCTCGTCGCTGTCCCGTTCCGAGCGCACCTTCGGCGATCCCGGCGCGATCAGGAACAGGTTCTCGACCTCCTCGCCCGCCTGCTCGAGCTGGTAGGCCGTCTCGAACGCGACCCGCGCGCCGAAGGAGTAGCCCCACAACGTGTACGGGCCCTCCGGCTGGACCTTCTTGATCGCCTCGATGTCGGCGGCGGCCATCTCGCGGATCGTGCCGTACGGCGTCTCACCCTCGTTGATGCCGTTCGCCTGCACGCCGTAGAACGGGCGCTCCGAACGACTTGCGAGCGTGCGCAGGTTCATCGGGTAGCCGCCGAGGCCCGGCCAGCAGAAGACGGGAGCGCCGTCACCGTTGGGCTGCAACGGGACCAGCCGCGAGATCGGTCCCTCGTGCAGGCCGTCGACGCGCCGGGAGAGCTGCTCGACGGTGGGCGACTCGAAGAGCACCTGCAGCGGCAGGCTGGTGCCGAAGTCCTTGTTGATGCGGTTCACGAGGCCGACCGCGATCAGCGAGTTGCCGCCGGTCTCGAAGAAGTCGTCGTGCGTCGAGACCGTCTCGCGCTTCATCAGCTTCTTCCACATCTCGCTGATGCGGCGCTCGGTGGTGGTGCGCGGCGCGACGAACGGCCGGTCCTGGTCGTCGACGTTGGTCTTGTCCGACATCTCCAGGGCCCTGACGTCGATCTTGCCGTTCGCGGTGACCGGCAGCGCGTCGAGGACCACGACCTTGTTCGGGATCATGTAGTCCGGCAGGAAGTTGACCAGGTCGTCGCGGATCAGCTCGGCCGGGCCCTTCATGTGGACGACGTCCTCCTTCATGCCGGGGCTGCGGCGCTGGTCGTAGGAGACCTTGCCGCCCAGGAAGAAGTACGACGGGCCGTCCTGCTCACCGGCGGCCTTCAGGATGTCGCAGATGCGCTTGGCCGACGGGAGGTCGTTGTTCGACTTCGAGCTGTAGCCCGAGGACATGAAGCCGAGGTCGACGTCGTTGGCGGACAACCGGTGCATGGTCCGGCCGAGGTCGATGTAGCGCCGCCACAGCTCGGTGGACCGGCCGATCGCGCTGACGCCGAAGCTCGCGCGCTCGTACACCGCCTGGTTGATCGCGATGACGTGCTTGCGCAGCACCAGTTCGTCGGACACCCGCTCGAACTCGCCGCCGGCGTAGCGGTACTGACCACCGGGCAGGTTCGCGACGCGGCCGGGGTGCGTCTGGACGTAGATGTCGACCTCGTCCTCGCGGACGCCGGTGTAGGCGCACAGCTCGAACGTGCCGAGGTAGTAGTCCTCGCTGGCGACGTCGAGCAGGTCCTTGGTCTCCGGCGTGTACGCGGACGCCTTGATGTCGAGGCCGTAGCCGGGCAGGACCTCCTCGAAGAGCCCGACCATGTGGCCCGTCTCGATCTCCAGGACCTCCTGGATGTTGTTGAGGTACACCGCCTCGATCGCGGCCTTGTGCCCGATGAAGTGCAGCTTCGCCTGCACCTCGAAGCTCTCCTCGAGCGGCCTGATCAGCACGAGCTGGTGGCGCAGCGGGTGGTAGTAGTACAACCCGGCCGGCAGCCCCGCGACGTGGTGCAGTTCCAGGTGGAGCTGGGTCGCGTAGAGCGAACCCGGTGACGCGTAGCCGTACTTCGGCAGCAGCCGCTGGTCGCTGAAGTGCGCGCCGAAGTAGCGCAGGATCTCGCCCAGCTCGGACACGTGGACGGACTTCGGGTCCTTGGAGCCGGCACCGATCGGCTTGCGTTCCAGCAACCGCGCCAGGTCGGCGTCGGTGACCTGGCCGCCCTCGTAGAAGCGGTAGGACTTGCGCGAGAAGACGACCTTGCGCTGCAGGCACGAGGCTTCCTCGCCGGGCAGCTCGAAGCTCTGCCGGCCGGCGAGGTCGTCGCGCACGCCGGGGTTCGACAGCTGCGCGCGCACCTGCAGGCGGCTGGACTTCGACTGGTGGTGCGACCCCGCGTTGCCCTGGTCCATCAGGGCGGCTTCCTTGGGGTTCAGCTCGACGCACGCGATGAGGTTCTGGAACCCGGTGCGCTCGTCCTCCTTGACGATCACGGCCGCGTTGCGCACCCAGTCGTGCGTCTCGATCGCGAGCCGGATCTCGTCCAGTTCGACCCGGTAGCCGCGCAGCTTGACCTGGCTGTCCGCGCGACCGGCGAACTGCACCGTGCCGTCGAGGTTCTGCGTCACGAGGTCGCCGGTGCGGAACATGCCGTCCACGAACCGTTCCGCGGTCAGCTCCGGCTGGTGCAGGTAGCCGCGGGCGACCTGGATGCCGCCGATGTGGAGCTCGCCGATCTCGCCGGGCGTGACCATGTCGCGGTTGTCGTCGAGCACCAGGTACGTCGTGTTCGCGACGGGCAGGCCGATCGAGATGGACTTCGGGGCCTCGGCGAGCCCGGCGGGGTCGACCACGAACGACGACGAGTTGATCGTCGTCTCCGTCGGCCCGTAGAGGTTGATGAGGCTCACGTTCGGCATGTCCGCGAAGAACGCCTGGGCCAGCGTGCGGGACAACGCCTCGCCGCCGCTGAAGACCTGCCTCAGCGAGGTGACGGTGTGGAACTCCTCGGTGTCGATCAGCGCCTGGAGCAGCGTAGGCACGCACTGCAGCGTGGTGACCCCCTGCTCGCGCATGGTCTCGATCAGCATCTCGGGGTCGCGGTAGATGCCGGGACGGCCCATCACCACGGTGCTGCCGACCGCGGGGGCGAGGATCTCCCACTGCGCGGCGTCGAAGCTCATCGGGGTCTTCTGCACCACGCGCTTCGTGCCGTCGATGGCGTGCGCGTCGTGCAACCACAGCATCTGGTTGACGATGCTGCGGTGCTCGATCATCACGCCCTTGGGCCGGCCGGTGCTGCCGGAGGTGTAGATGATGTACGCGAGGCTGTCGTGGGCGGGGGAGAAGCCGTCGTCGAACGCCTCGTCGCAGTCGTCGAGCGTGACGATCCTCGTGGTGGCGGGCGCCAGTTCGGCCAGGCGCTGCTTCAGCGCGGGCTGCGTCACGACGACCTTCGTGCGCGAGTCCTCGATCATGTACCGGAGCCGCTCCTCGGGGTACTCCGGGCTCAGCGGCAGGTAGGCGCCACCGGCGCAGAGGATTCCCCACGCCCCGACCACGAGGTCCAGTGAGGGCTCGACGAACATGCCGACGCAGTCGTCCTCGCTGATGCCGAGCCGCCGCAGGTGCGTGGCCAGCGCGGAGCTCTGCTCGAAGAGTTCGCCGTAGGTGATGCTCTGTTCACCGAAGACGACGGCCGTGCGATCAGGGTGTTCCTCGACCTGCTTGCGCAGCAGGTCGGGAAGGCAGCCGCCGTCCACTTCAGCTTCGTGCGACATCTCAGAAATCCCCCAAGCGGTCAGCAGGCGCGAGTCGTTGCGAGCACGTTCTTGGTTAGTTGAAGAACGTATGAGTGACGGCTCGAAACCCGCTGGAGCGATCGGCTTGGTGGACAGCCGCAGAGGTCTACCGGAAAAGCCTTGAGCGCCAGTGGAAATCCACTGGCTGAGATGGTGGTGCGGTGGCGAAAGCCCACCGCGGCAAGCGTTTTCCGGCGCGCGTCAGGCGTCGGCGGAGTTCTTGCGGTCCGTGTGGCCGAGGGAACGCTCCGGCGCCACCCGGTCGCGCACGAGCTGCTTGAGCACGCCGAGGTCCGGGAAGCCCTCCTGCTCCTTGCGCGACCACAGGGTCTCGCCGTCGAGCCGCACGTCGAACACGCCGCCGGTGCCGGGGATCAGCGCGACCTCACCGAGTTCGGCGGTGAACGTCGTCAGCAGCTCCTGCGCGGTCCAGCCCGCGCGCAGCAGCCAGCGGCACTGCGTGCAGTACTCGATCTCCAGACGCGGTGTCCTCACGTCTGCGTCCTGACGGACTGTCCGGAGCGCGTCGCGTCCCTGCCCCAGCTGGCCAGCAGCTGCAGCGCCTCGGCGGACGGTGTGCCGGGCTCCGCGTGGTAGGTGGTGAAGAACAGGTCCGGCTCGCTCGGCATCCGCAGCGACTCGTACGCCAGCGTCATCTCGCCCACGAGCGGGTGGCGGAGCACCTTCGTGCCGAAGGACTTCTCCTTGACGTCGTGCTTGGCCCAGAGCTGCCGGAACAGCTCGCTCTTCATCGACAGCTCCCCGACCAGGGCGGTGAGCTCGGGGTCGTTCGGGTAGCAGCCGGCGTCCATCCGCAGGAACCCCACGACGTCGGCGGCCTTGCTCTCCCAGTTGACGAAGAGCTCCTGGTAGGAGGGCTGGAGGAAGATGAAGCGCGCCCAGTTCCGGTCGCGCGGCTGCAGCTCGGCCCAGTCGCCGAACAGGGCGGCGGCCATCGGGTTCCACGCGAGGACGTCCGAGCGGCGCCCGCCGATGTAGGCGGGCACGCCGACGTTGTCGAGCAGGTGCTTCAGGGCCGGCCGGACCCCGCGTGAGGTCTTTTTCTTCTTCTTGTCGTCGTACGGGCAGGCGGTCAGGTTGCGCAGGTGCGTCTGCTCGGCGTCGCTGAGCCGCAGCGCGCGGGCGATCGAGTCCAGCACCTCGTCCGAGACGTTGCGGCCGTTGCCCTGCTCGAGACGCGTGTAGTACGCGACTGAGACGCCCGCGAGCTGCGCCAGCTCCTCGCGGCGCAGGCCCGGCACGCGGCGGGTGCGGCCGTAGCGGGGCAGCCCGACGTCGTCGGGGGTCAGCCGCGCGCGGCGGCTGCGCAGGAACTCGCTCAGCTCGGTGCGCGGGTCGACGGTCATGCGTCCGAGTATCCCCGGACGAGGCGAGCCGTGCCTGCTACTGCCAGTGGTAGGCACGCCAGTCGTACGAAGAGCAGGTGTCTGGGTAGCCGCCTCGGAGCGGAGCAGTGTCGTGGACGACACGACAACGAGGAGAAACCTGATGAGCACCGTCGCTGCCTACGCCGCTCCCGCACCCAAGGCACCGCTGGAGCGCACGACCATCGAACGTCGCGCGGTCGGCGCGCACGACGTCCTGATCGACATCAAGTTCGCGGGCATCTGCCACTCGGACATCCACCAGGTCAACGAGGGCTGGGGCCAGGGCATCTTCCCGATGGTCCCAGGCCACGAGATCGCCGGCGTGGTCGTCGAGGTCGGCTCCGAGGTCACCCGCCACGCCGTCGGTGACCGCGTCGGCGTCGGCTGCATGGTCGACTCGTGCCGCGAGTGCGAGAACTGCCTGCGCGGCCTGGAGCAGTACTGCACGGGCGGCAACACCATGACCTACAACGGTGTCGACCGCCACGGCGACGTCACCTACGGCGGCTACTCGAAGCAGATCGTCGTCGACGAGAACTTCGTGGTGCGGATCCCCGAGGGGCTCCCGCTGGACGTGGCCGCGCCGCTGCTGTGCGCGGGCATCACCGTCTACTCGCCGCTCAAGCACTGGGGTGTCGCGCCGGGCAAGAAGGTCGCCGTCGTCGGCCTGGGCGGGCTCGGCCACATGGGCGTCAAGATCGCCGCAGCGCTTGGCGCCGAGGTCACCGTGCTGTCGCAGTCGCTGCGCAAGAAGGACGACGGGCTCAAGCTCGGCGCCCAGGACTACCGCGCCACCAGCGACCCGGCGACGTTCACCGAGCTCGCGGGCACGTTCGACGTGATCCTGTCCACGGTGTCCGCGCCGCTCGACTTCGGCGCCTACCTCGGGCTGCTCAAGACCGACGGCGCGATCGTGAACGTGGGCGCGCCGGAGGAGCCGATCTCGCTGAACCTGTTCGGGCTGCTCGGCGGCCGCAAGACGCTGGCCGGCTCGATGATCGGCGGCATCGCCGAGACCCAGGAGATGCTGGACTTCTGCGCCGAGCACGGCCTGGGCTCGGAGATCGAGCTGATCGGCGCTGAGGAGATCAACACCGCCTACGAGCGGGTGCAGGCGAGCGACGTGCGGTACCGCTTCGTGATCGACACCGCCACGATCTGACGTCCGTGCCGTGCCCGCTCAGGCGGGTGGGCACGGCACCCCGGTCGCGTACGTCTTCGTGGCGCCCGCGATCACCGTGTCGAGCTGCAGGAGGGTCTCCTGCAGCTCTTCGATCTGCTTCACGACCGACGACCGGTGCCCGCGCAGCTTGGCCAGGACCTCCGGCGCCGCCACCCCCGTCACCACGCACGGCAGCATCTCCAGGATCGACGCGCTGGAGATCCCGGCGGCGTAGAGCTGCTGGATCAGCCGCACCCGGTCAACGGCGTTCTCGGCATAACGCCGTTGACCGCTCTGGCTGCGTTCGGACGCGAGAAGGCCCTGCTCCTCGTAGTAGCGCAACGCGCGCACGCTCACTCCCGTGCGTTCCGCCAGCTCACCGATGCGCATGAGACCTCCGCCACAAAAGCTACCTCTGACGTCAATGTCAGGTTTCTAGCCTAGCTCTCATGCTCCTCACCAGCTACCGCCTCGGAAACCTGATCCTGCCGAACCGCCTCGTGATGGCGCCGATGACCCGCGCACGAGCCGTCGACGGCAAGCCGACCGAGACCACGGCCACCTACTACGCCCAGCGCGCCACCGCCGGACTCATCGTCACCGAAGGCGTGCACCCGAACGCGGTCGGCCAGGCCGGTCCGTTCATGCCCGGCCTGCACACCGACGGCCAGGTCGAGGCCTGGCGGGTCGTCACGGACGCCGTGCACGCCAACGGCGGGCGGATCTTCGCCCAGCTCATGCACGGCGGCCGCATCGGGCACGCAGAGGTCGCCGGGCACCACCCCGTCGGCCCGTCGGCGATCGCGGCCGGCACCGACGTGTTCACCCCGGCCGGGATGAAGCCCGCGCCGGTGCCGCGGGCGTTGCCCACGGCGGAGGTCGCCGACCACGTCCAGGCGTTCGCCGACGCGGCCCGCAGGGCCGTCGACGCCGGGTTCGACGGCGTCGAGCTGCACGGTGCGAACGGCTACCTGATCCAGCAGTTCCTGTCCTCCAGCGCGAACGAGCGCACCGACGGCTACGGCGGCTCGATCACCGGTCGCATCCGGTTCGCCGTCGAGGCGGCCGAAGCGGCCGTGGACGCCATCGGGCCGGACCGCGTCGGCATCCGGCTCTCGCCCGGCGGCGAGATCCAGGGCATCGTCGAGGAGAACGTGCCCGTGCTCTACGGCGAGCTGCTGAAAGCGTTGCCGGACATGGCTTACGTCCACCTGCTCGCGACCGCGGACGACGAGGTGCTGATGGGGTTGCGCAAGGCGTGGCCGAGTGCGTTCATCCTCAACCCCGGCGGCCAGATCGGTCCGGAGCAGAGCACGCGCGAGCAGGGGGAGCGCTGGCTCGCGAACGGCGCCGACCTGATCAGCTACGGCCGCGCCTACATCGGCAACCCCGACCTGGTCGAGCGGTTCCGGCTGGGTCTGCCGCTCGCCGGCGCGGACCAGGAGACGTGGTTCCAGACCCCGCAGGGATACGTCGACTACCCCGCCTATCAGCACTGAAGAGCGCGCAGCAGGTGGTCCACGAGCCGTTCGAGGTAGTCGGGCCCGATCTCGGCGCGCCGCACGGACAGCCGCCAGTAGACCGGTGCCGCGACCAGGTCCAGGGCGATCTCGACGTCCAGGTCGGCCGGTAGCTCGCCCCGGTCGACCGCCCGCCGCAGCGTCACGGCGCCGAGCGCGCGCCGGGGCTCGCCGATCGTCGCCGCGATCGCCTCGGACAGCGCCGGATTGCGGACGGCCTCGGCGGTGAGGTCGGGCAGGATCGTCGCGAACCTCGGGTGCGTCAGCCAGTCGTGCACCGCCGTGACCGTGGCCAGCAGGTCGCCGCGCAACGAACCGGTGTCCGGAACCTCGGCCAGCGGCACGGAGAACTCCGACAGCGCCGCGACCACCATGTCCTGTTTGGACGGCCAGCGCCGGTAGAGCGCGCTCTTGCCGACCTCCGCCCGCTTGGCCACCGCCTCCATCGACAGCCGGCCGTAGCCGTGCAGGGCCAGCTCGTCGAACACGGCGTCGGTGATCGCCCGGGTCACGTGCGGCTGCAGGACGGCGGCGCCGGTCGGGGTGCGCTTGGTCATGGCGCACATCATAGGACTGGACGAGACGGTCCCGTCCCGCCTACTGTGGTGGATGGGACGGTACCGTCCCGTCCATTTCTTTCGGAGGAGCTTCCGTGGACCTCATCCCGAGGGCACTGCAACTGCTGCTGGACAAGGACATGATCGGCTTCGCCGGCCTGTGGGCCGAGGACGGCGTGGCGGAGTTCCCGTTCGCCCCGCCCGGCTGGCCGGCCAGGCTGGAAGGCCGCGCGGCGGTCGAGGACTACGTGCGCGACTACCCGGAGATGCTCGACATCCGGAGCATTCCGAGGCAGGTCGTGCACCAGAGCACCGACCCGGACGTCGTCATCGCCGAGTTCGAGGCCGAGGGCGTGGTGGTCGCGACAGGCAAGCCGTACCGGGCCTCGTACATCGTGGTCGTGACGACCCGCGACGGCGAGATCGTGCACTACCGCGACTACTGGAACCCGCTTCTCGCACAGGAGCTGTCGGCGTGAACACGCTGGTCATCGGAGGCACCGGCACGACCGGCAGCCGCCTCGCCGCCCTGCTGCCGGGCGCCCGCGTCGCCACCAGGAAACCGGTGCTCCCGGACCACGTCCGGTTCGACTGGGACGTGCCGGCGACGTTTGACGCCGCCCTGGACGGGATAGATCGTCTTTACCTGATCCCCCCGGTCGGAGTCGTCGACCCCGTTCCGGTGGTCGAGCCGCTGCTCGCTCGAGCGCGGCTCGTGCGGCGGGTGGTACTGCTGAGCTCGTCCGCGGTGCCGGAGAGCGCCACGGGGATGGGCGCTCTCCCCGCACTCGTCCGCACCCTGCCCGAATGGGCGGTGCTGCGGCCGTCCTGGTTCATGCAGAACTTCACCGGCGACCACCCGCTCGCGGCGGGGGTCCGGGCGGGCGAGATCGTCACGGCCACCGGTGCCGGCCGGGTCGGTTTCGTCGACGCCGGCGACATCGCCGCGGTGGCCGCGCGCGCGTTGACGGACGCCGTGCCGCACAACACCGACCACGTCATCACCGGTCCCGAGGCGCTGAGCTACGCCGACGCGGCCGCGATCATCACCGAGGTCACCGGGAAGCCCGTGCGGCACCGATCGATCAGCACCGCCGAGATGGCCGAACGGATCGCCGAAGTGCTGCCCCGCGACTTCGCCGCTCTCCTCGCCGGGCTCGACGAGGACATCCGCGAGGGAGCGGAGGACCGGGTCACCACGACCGTCCAGGACGTGACGGGCAGGCCCGCGACGTCGTTCCGGGACTTCATGAGGCGCGCGTCCACCGCGTAGCGCGCGTCAGCGCACCGATGCGCACGGCACGACGAAGAACCAGTCCTGCGGCTCGTGCTCCAGGCGGGCTTCGGTCGCTCCCGCGGCGCATTCCGCCTGGGCGCGCGCCAGGCTCTCGTCCCACGGAATGCCGGTCAGCACGGTCTTCGGTTCCCGGAACTGGGTGATGATGCTGACCACCACGAGGATCCCGACCAGGTAGCGGCTCCCGCCCACGACCAGGCGCTGCCAGGTCTTCGCCGTCGTCGCGTCGAGGCCCACGAAGATCGCCGTGAACAGGAACAGGCACGGCGCGATGCTGTAGCGCTGGCTGGTCATCACGACCTCCGGCGCCTGCACCTGCAGGACGTGCGTCCAGTTCAGCACCAGGCAGGCGACGATGACGATCACGCTGCAGGCGCCGGCGGCCAGCGCGAGCGCCCGCGAGGCCCGGTCGCCGAACCACAGCCCCGCGGCGATCGGCACGGCGGCGGCCAGCAGCGCGCCGAGGATCAGCAGGTTGCCGTGCGCCGGGTAGAACTCGCTGACCCGCTCCGACCCGGTGAACGCGACCACCGGCACCCGCAGCAGGCTCGCCAGCAGCACCTGCACCGGGTCGACCTCGTCGTGCGAGTACGGCGTGCGGGAGGCGAACAGCATCGTCAGGCCCTGCACGACCAGGGCGGCGAGGAACGCGATCGGCACCTCCTTGCGCGGCTGCAGGAGCCGCAGGAGCGCGATCGGTGCCAGGACGAACACCAGCGGGCTGGACAGGGCGGCGAGGACCACGAACAACGCGACCGGCACGCGCGGGGCGTTGCGCCACAACAACGCCCAGAAGGCGCCGTAGAGCAGGAACCAGTGCAGGTTCGCCATGTTGTTCAAGGTCTCGGAGTTGCCCGCGGGCAGGACGATGACCAGGGCCGACAGCGCGAACCGCATCGGCGTCGACCTCAGGTACGCCTTGGAGGCCGAGAACGTGATCAACGCGACCAGCGCCCGCAGCACCGCGGCGCAGACCGCGAACCCCGCGGCCGTCCACTCCCAGGGCAGCAACGCGACCAGTTGGGCGACCAGGCGGGGCAGCGCGTGCAGGTAGCCGCCGTAGGGGTCGGCCAGGTTCTCCAGCACCGGCGAGCGCACCGCGTCGACCATGAACCGGGCGCCGTCCTCGGCCCACAGGTGGTCGA
Organism: Lentzea sp. NEAU-D7; assembly: GCF_026242055.1. GTDB lineage: Bacteria > Actinomycetota > Actinomycetes > Mycobacteriales > Pseudonocardiaceae > Lentzea. The sequence goes on from NZ_JAPJDL010000010.1 coordinate 121,069, forward strand.
GCCGCGACCAACCCGCGGGGATGACCAGCAGGAACGCCACCGAGGCGACGAACGCCGACAGCAGGCCCAGCCACGCGAGTTCGTGCCGCGGTTCGTCCGGCAGCGGCACCAGGCTGTCCGCCAGCTCGCCGGGTCGTTGCGTCGTGACAGCCACCAGTCGGTCCCCCATGTCCGATGCCAACCCCGGGGAGAACGTATCCGGTCAGCGCCGGACGAGATCCGGCAGGCGCTCGTACCGGGCCCACTGTTCAGCGGACACCGGGGTGATCGTGGACGAGTTCAGCGTCGCGATCTCGGCGGACCCGACCACCCACAGCTTGCCGTCGAGCAGCAGCCCGACCTGGCCCGAGGGGTTGGTCACCGCGGGCGCGCCCGCCGGGACGGTGAACGCGAGCTTCAGCGCGTCGACGCCCTGCGGCCGGGTGCCGAGCACTCCGCGCGCGAACTTCTCCGCCACCGAACGGCGCTCGAACCGCATCACGTTGCCGCCCACGACGACGTCGAGCGTGCGTTCCGGTGAGGGCACCGCGAAGCCGTTGAGCGCCTTCACCTCGGTCGCGGTGGCGCAGCCCTTGATCCCGACCGCGTCGAGGCCGAAGTGGGAGATGTTCGTCGGTCCCGCCGGGCCCTCGACGGTGCCGCGCAGCACGTCGAGCCCCACCCGTCCGCACGGGTCCCTGGTGTCGGCCGGCGCGTGGCCCTCCGGCGTGCGCAGCAGGCCGGGACCTTCCTCCCAGGCGCCGGGGATCAGCACCGTCTCGAACGGGTGGCGGGTGAAGTCCCTGTTCCAGAACGTGATGGTGGTGCCCTCGTCGGTCTCGTGGGCGATGGCGAACGACGACGCCGCCTCGATCCACATCCAGTCCGCGCTGAAGGCCTCGACCACCGACCGCGTGCGCGGGCCGTTGTTCGACGTGACCGCCTTGAAGCCCTGCTTGCCCAGCGCCTCGACGCCCTTGGTGAACGTCGGGTCCTTCGAGCGCAGCACGTACTGGCCGGCGCCGTTCTGGTGCGAGGCGAGGCCGGTGGTGTCGGTGAACATCAGGTACACCCAGCCGTCGAGGTAGATCGCCGACTGCTGGCCCGCGCCGTAGGTGTTCTCGCGGATGTTGTCACCGGCGGGGGCGACGATCGACTGGCCGCCCGCCTCGCGCGTCCAGGTGATGCCGTCCTTGCTGGAGGCGACGCCGACCGAGCTGCCGTTCGCGTGGTTGTCCCGCGAGGCGCCCGTGTAATACATGTAGTAGACGCTGCCGATCTTGATCAGCGACGGGTCGCACGTGTGCATCGCGTCGAAGCTGCCGCCGCTGCCCGAGAACACCGGGACCGCCGTCGAGAACGGCCCGCCCACCGTCGGACCCTCGCTGTAGAGGATGTCGTCACCGCCGGGCGGTGCCGCGCTCAGCTGGCTGCACCACCACGCGCGCACCTTGCCGTTGTCGACCATCACGGCGGGGGCGTAGTTGTACGGCGCGTCCCCGGCCCCGGCGATCACCGTGCCGGCGCTCTGGCGGCCGTTCTCGACGCTGAGCTTGATCCTGTCCCTGGGCGGCGCCGCGGCCGGTGCCTTCTTCGTCGACGTGGCCTTCTGCTGCTCGACCGGTGCTCCGACCGGGTCGCCCACCGCGGCGTTGGTGCACGCCGTGACCGCACTGACCAGCGCGAGCGCAGCGAGTGACGCGAGAGGTCGACGACTCAGGGGCACTCACCCATCATAGTGATCAAGTCCTCCGTCCGGGTGAAGTCCGCCAGCTGGTGGCTCTCGGCAGCGCGGTTCCGCTGCTCAGGGGCACCGAATCCCCGGGTCGAAGCGCCTGTGATGGTGGGCACACGCGTCGGTGCTGTTCGCGTCCTTCAGCCGACGGGTGGGTGTTCGCGGACCGCGCAGCGGCGGCGGAACCAGGCGAGGAACCTCGCCGGATCGCCGTGCTGGAGGATCGCCGACACCGCGCCGGTCAGCGGGAACATCGCGGCGTGCGTGCGAGCCCGGTCGTACAGCTCCGGCCTGACCCGCTCGACGAGGGGCCAGCCGTAGTTCGCGAACGCGGCCGCGTCGAGGGCGGGGTCGCCCGCGCAGGCGAAGTCCCAGTCGATGACCCCGCTGACCCTTCCGTTGTGCCAGCGCAGGTTCACCGGTGCCAGGTCTCCGTGCACGAAGCCCGTGGCCGGCGGCAGGTCGGCGAACCGTCGCAGGACTTCCGCGGCCTGGGCGCGTTCGTCGGCGCCGAGCAGCGGGAACACCAGTTCCGCGATCTTCTCCGCCACGTGCGGGCCGCCCGCGTGGTGCAGCGGTTCGTCGAGCAGGGCACGGAGTTCTTCGTCCGGCTCGACGTCCGCGAGCGCGTCGAGCACCTCGCGGACCGCCTCGTCGCTCGCGGTCCGCGCCGGTTTGCCGGGCAGGTACGAGATGACGACGTGGGCCTGGCCCAGCGGCAGGTCCAGCCTGTCCTCGATCACGTCCGGCACGGCGAACGGCAGGCCGAGCCGCGAGATTCGCCTGAGCGCCCGCGCGCGGCGTCGTGCGTCGGGCAGGTCCTGGCGGGGGAACCGAGCCACCCACTTCCCCTTCACCACGACGGCGTCGTTGAACGTGCCGCGCTCGAGCTTCGCGCCCGGTGTGGTGAGCAGTTCCTCGATGCCCATCAGCTGCCCAGGTAGTGGACGACGGCCATCACCCGGCGGCTCAGGCCGGACGAGCCGGACAGGCCGAGCTTGTCGAAGATCGCGTTGATGTGCTTCTCCGCGGCGCTCTGCGAGATGTGCAGCTGCGTGGAGATGCGGGCGTTGGTGAGGCCCTGGGCCATCAGCTCGAGAACCTCCTTCTCCCTCGCGGTCAGCGTGTCGATCGGGTCGACGTGCGTCGTCCTGGTCAGCAGCCTGCGCACGACCTCCGGGTCGAACGCCGCGCCGCCCGCCGCCACCCTGTCCAGCGCCTCCAGGAACTCGTCCACCTGCGCCACCCGGTCCTTGAGCAGGTAGCCGACCTTGCCTCCCGTGCTGGTGATGAGCTCGGTCGCGTAGCGGTTCTCCACGTACTGCGAGAGCACGAGCACGCCGACCTCCGGCCACCGCTCCCGGATCTCCAGTGCGGCGCGCATGCCGTCGTCCTTGTGGTCCGGCGGCATCCGGACGTCCGTCACCACGATGTCCGGCCGGAGCTCCCCGGTCGCCTTCAGCAGCTCCGGCGCGGTGCCGACGGCGGCCACGACGTCGTGCCCCTCCTCGGCGAGCAACCGGATCAGGCCCTCGCGCAGCAGCGTCGAGTCCTCGGCCAGGATCACCCGCACGGCACCCTCGCGCGGATCGTGGTGGGACCGCCCGGCGGACTGGTCACCTCGAAGTCCCCGTCCACCGCCTTGACCCTCCTCGCGAGCCCGGACAGCCCGGTACCGGCGGGGTCGGCACCGCCCACGCCGTCGTCGCGCACCACGACCACGATGCCGCCCCTGCCGTCCGCGCGCACGTGCACCTCGACCAGCGACGGGTTCGCGTGCTTGGCCGCGTTGGTGACGGCCTCGGACGTCACGAAGTAGATCACCGCCTCCAGCGCGGTGCCGGGCGAGGACCGCAGCCTGTTGTCGATCTCGACGCGCACGCTCGACCGTTCCGCCAGCACCTCGAGCGCCGTGTCCAGCCCCGAGTCGTCCAGCACGGCCGGGTAGACGCGCGTCGCGACCTCGCGCAGCTCGTCGATGGCCTCGCCCGCCGTGTCGTGCGCCTGCCGCAACAACTCCTGCAGCTGCTCCTCGCCCCTGGCCCGCTTCGCCCGGCCGATCAGCATGCCCAGCGCCACGAGCCGCTGCTGGACGCCGTCGTGCAGGTCGCGCTCGATGCGCCGCCGTTCGTCGTCGATCGCCTCGATCACCTCGGCCCGCGTGCTGGTCAGTTCCGCGACCCGCTGGCGCAGCAACGCCTGCTGGCTCGTCCCGAGCATCGAGGTGGCGAGCCACCGGTCCAGCACCGCGACGCCGACCACGCCGGCCGTCGTCACGAAGACGACCAGCGCACCCGGGATCGCCACCAGCGCGATCAGCCCGAGGGACACCCGGTCCGCGTCCTCGATGAGCGCCCAGTCGCCGTCGAACAGCCACGCCGTCACCATCGAGATCCCGACGGCGTACCAGGACACCAGCAGACAGATCACGCCGGCGCCGAGCGCGCCGACCAGCCACCGCGCCGCGAGGTAACGCCGGCATCCCTGACGTGTCAGCGGATTCGTGTGCACGGCCTGGTCGAACCGCGCGATCCTGCCGAGCTCGTACCCGGTCAGCCCCACCACGCCCACGCCGGTGGCCGCGGCGGCCAGACCGGCCACCCCCGTCAGCGACCCGATCGTGAGACCCACGAGCATCCGGAACCAGCCGCGCACCAACGAACCCGCGCTGAGCCTCTCCCCCTGATGCACGTTCGCCACCGTACTGACGTCCCCGCCCTCCGGCATTGCGGTTTACCGCAGTATCGCGCTGCGGTTTTCCCCACGATTCCCGACGGATGACCTCATGGTCCCGCCCCTTGCCCATTCCTAACGTGGACCTCGACCGATTTCACAGTCCTGCGAGGGGAAACAAATGCTGGCTGAATGGGCCGTCTCGTTGATGGAGTCACTGGGAGGGGTGGGCGCGGCCGTGGTCGTGGGCCTCGACAACCTGTTCCCGCCGATCCCGAGCGAGCTGGTGCTGCCCCTGGCCGGCTTCTCCGCGAGCAAGGGCGTGTTCAGCCTGCCCGCGGCGCTGTTCTGGACCACTGCGGGCTCGGTGGCGGGAGCCGTGGTCGTCTACTTCGCGGGAATGCTCCTGGGCCGCAGGAGAACCCGCGATCTGGTGGCCCGGATACCGCTGGTCCGCGTGACCGACTTCGACAGGACGGAAGCCTGGTTCACCCGGCACGGCACGAAAGCCGTCTTCTTCGGCCGAATGGTGCCGCTGTTCCGCAGTTTCATCTCCCTGCCCGCGGGAGTGGAACGCATGAACTTCCCGAAGTTCCTCGTGCTCACCACCGCGGGCAGTCTGATCTGGAACACCATCTTCGTGGGCGCGGGCTACCTGCTCGGCGAGAACTGGCACCGGGTCGAGTCCTACGCCGGTGTCTTCCAGAAGCTGGTGCTCCTCACCGTGGCCGCGGCCGTCGTCCTCTTCGTCGTCACCCGCCTGCGCCAGCGCTCGAAGGGCGACCCGGAGGCGACGCAGGTCTACCGCGCGTCAGGCGATGACGTTGCCGCACAACGTGGTTCGGACACGAAGGTGCCCCCAGGCCGGGGGAGTGGCCTGGGGGCACCTGGGCAGAGCTGGATCAGACGTCGTAGCGGTCCGCGTTCATGACCTTGTTCCACGCGACGACGAAGTCCTGCACGAACTTCGTGCCGGCGTCGTCACTCGCGTAGACCTCGGCGACGGCGCGCAGCTCGGAGTTCGAGCCGAACACCAGGTCGTTGCGGGTGGCGGTCCAGCGGACGGCACCGCTGGCGCGGTCGCGGCCCTCGAAGTTCTCCTCGTCCTCGGTGACCGACTTCCACTCCGTCTCCATGTCGAGGAGGTTGACGAAGAAGTCGTTGGTCAGCGTCTCCGGCTTGGCCGTGAGCACGCCCGCCTGCGAACCGCCGTGGTTGGCGCCCAGCACGCGCAGGCCGCCGATCAGCACGGTCATCTCCGGCGCCGAGACGCCGAGGAGGTTCGCCTTGTCGATGAGGAGGTACTCCGACGGCAGCGGGTGGCCCTTGCCGCGGTAGTTGCGGAAGCCGTCGATCGTCGGCTCCAGGACGGCGAACGACTCGGCGTCGGTCTGCTCCTGGGTGGCGTCCACGCGGCCCGCGAGGAACGGCACCTCGACGTCGTGGCCCGCGGCCTTGGCGGCCTGCTCGATCGCCGCGGCACCGCCGAGGACGATCAGGTCGGCCAGCGAGACCTTCTTGCCGCCGGTCGCGGAGCTGTTGAACGCCTCCTGCACGCCTTCCAGCGTGCGCAGGACCTGGGCGAGCTGGTCGGGCTCGTTGACCTCCCAGCCGCGCTGCGGCTCGAGGCGGATGCGGGCACCGTTGGCGCCGCCGCGCTTGTCGCTCTGGCGGAACGACGAGGCCGAGGCCCACGCGGTCTTGACCAGCTGCGAGATCGAGAGGCCGGTCTCCAGGATCTTGGCCTTGAGCGCCGCGACGTCCTCGGCGGAGATCAGCTCGTAGTCGCGCACGGGCAGGCGGTCCTGCCAGATCAGCTCCTCCTGCGGCACCAGCGGGCCGAGGTAGCGCTGGATCGGGCCCATGTCGCGGTGGGTCAGCTTGAACCACGCACGGGAGAAGGCCTCGGTGAACGCCTCGTGGCTCTCCGCGAACTTGCGCGAGATCGGCTCGTAGATCGGGTCGAAGCGCAGCGCGAGGTCCGTGGTCAGCATCATCGGCGTGCGGTTGAGCGTGCCGTCCTCGGGGTCCGGCACCGTGTTGGCGCCCGCGCCGTCCTTCGGCTTCCACTGGTGCGCGCCGGCGGGAGACTTGGTGAGCTCCCACTCGAACTGGAAGAGGTTCTTGAAGAACAGGTTCGTCCACTCGGTGGGCTTCTGCGTCCAGGTCACCTCCAGGCCGGAGGTGATGGCGTCGCGGCCCTTGCCGGTGCCGTGCGTGCTGATCCAGCCGAAGCCCTGCGCGTCCATCAGGGAGCCCTCGGGCTCGGCGCCGACCAGCGACGGGTCACCCGCGCCGTGCGCCTTGCCGAAGGTGTGGCCGCCGGCGATGAGCGCGACGGTCTCCTCGTCGTTCATGCCCATGCGGCCGAACGTCTCGCGGATGTCGCGGGCGGAGGCCAGCGGGTCCGGGTTGCCGTTCGGGCCCTCGGGGTTGACGTAGATCAGACCCATCTGGACGGCCGCGAGCGGGGACTCGAGGTCGCGCTCACCGCTGTAGCGGGAGTCGCCGCCGAGCCACTCGGTCTCCGGGCCCCAGTAGACGTCCTCGTCCGGCTCCCACACGTCGTTGCGGCCGCCGGCGAAGCCGAAGGTCTTGAAGCCCATGGTCTCCAGCGCGCGGTTGCCCGTGAAGATCATGAGGTCGGCCCAGGAGACCTTCTTGCCCCACTTCTTCTTGACCGGCCACAGCAGACGGCGGGCCTTGTCCAGGTTGCCGTTGTCCGGCCAGCTGTTGAGCGGGGCGAAGCGCTGCATGCCCGCGCCGGCACCACCGCGGCCGTCGTGGGTGCGGTAGGTGCCCGCGCTGTGCCACGCCATGCGGATCATGAACGGGCCGTAGTGCCCGAAGTCCGCGGGCCACCAGTCCTTCGACTCGGTCAGCACGGCGTCGACGTCGCGCGCCAGCTCGTCGAGGTCGACGGTCAGGAACTCCTTGCCGTAGTCGAGCTCACCACCGAACGGGTCGGCCTGGACGGGGTGCTTGCGGAGGATCCGGAGGTTGAGCTGGTTGGGCCACCAGTCTCGGTTGCCGCCGCCCTCGCTGGGATGGCTGCGGCGGCCGTGGGCGACCGGGCAGCCGCCGGCCTCCTCCACGTTCAGCTCGCTCAGCTTGGCGTCAGTGCTGTCGGACACGGGAATCCTTCCGGGTGTTCAGGAACTTTTCGCGGCGGTCGTGCACTCGGGGCAGGAGCCCCAGTAGATGACCTCGGCCTCGTCGATGGCGAAACCGTGGTCGTCGGATGCGTCCAGGCATGGCGCGTGGCCGACTGCGCAGTCGACGTCGGCGATGGCACCGCAGGATCTGCAGACGACGTGGTGGTGGTTGTCCCCGACGCGCGCCTCGTAGCGGGCGACCGAGCCCTGGGGTTCGATCTTCCGCAGCAGGCCGGCTCCGGTCAGCGCTCGGAGCACGTCGTACACGGCCTGGTGGGAGACCGCGCCGAGGTTCTGACGCACGACGCCGATGATCGAGTCCGTGTCGGCGTGCGGGTGGGAGTGCACTGCGGACAGCACTGCTATCCGCGGGGCCGTCACCCGAAGCGACGCTCCACGCAGCAGGCGCTCGAAATCGGAAGCCGTGGGCACGACCCCACCCTGCCGCCTTTTCTGGAATGAGTCAAGTTAATGAATGGTGCAATTCACCCGAAGCGGTCATCGCCGCAGGGTGGACAGGGCGTCGGCCAGCCGCCGGACGCCCTCGGCGAGCACGTGCTCGGGGGCGCCGCCATAGGTCAAACGGAGAAAACTGCCCGGTGGTTCAGCGGCGAACCACGGGCGGCCCGGGAACACCACGACGTCCCGTGCGGCGGCGGCCGTCGTGAGCTCCAGGTCGTCGACGTCGTCGGGGAGCTGTGCCCACAGGTGCAGCCCGCCGGACGACCTCGCGACGTCCAGTTCGGGCAGGTGCTCGCCGAGCGCGCGTCTCAGAGCATCACGCCGGGACCTCAAGGCCTGCTGGAGCGTGCGCAGGTGCCGGCGCCAGACGGGGGACGTCACGAAGTCGATCGCCGCCTCCTGCAACGGCCCCGCGACGTACAGGTCCTGCCGGGAACGGGTGTTCTTCAAGCGGATGCCCGCCGGGCCGCGGGCCCCGATCGCGGCGACGCGCAGGCCCGGCGCGGCGACCTTGGTGAGCGAGCGGACGTAGACGACGTGGCCGTCGGTGTCCTGCGAGACCAGTGTCGGCGGCGCGGTGCCGTCGACGGTGAAGCCGCGCGCCCAGTCGTCCTCGACCAGGAACGCGCCCACGGCGCGGACGATCCGCATGACCTCCGCGCGCCGCTCGTCGGACAGCACCGCGCCGTGCGGGTTCGCGTGCAGCGGCTGGCAGTAGAAGATCTTCGCGCCGGTGCGTTCGAAGGCGGCCTGGAGCAGGTCCGGCCGCACCCCGTCCTGGTCCGCCGGCACCGGGACGACCTTGAGCCCGGCGTCGCGCGCCGCCGCGATCGCGCCGAGGTAGGTGGGGGACTCGACCAGCACGGCGTCACCGCGGTCGCCGAGCCCGCGGAACACCGTCGCGAGTGCCTCCTGGGCGCCCGCGCACACCGTGATGTCGCCGGCCCTGAGCTCACCGCCGGCCTCCTTCGCGAACCACGCGCGAAGCTCCTCCCGGCCCTCCACCGGGACGCGTCCCCACGAGGCGGGGCGGCGTGCGGCGCGGCTGAGCGCGGCGCCGAGCGCGTCCACGGGCTGCAGAGCGGGGTCGAGGTAGCCGCTGGTCAGCGGGATCGCCTCGGGTTTCGGCACCGCGAGGAGGCTCGCCACCAGGTCCTCGCCGGGCCTGCCCTCGCCGAGCGCGACGGCCTGCCACGACAGGTCGTGGCTCACTGCCGACGTCCGAGGGGCGACGTAGCTGCCCCGGCCGGGGCGCACCTCGACCAGTCCTTCGGCTGCTACTCGCTGGATCGCCTGCTGGACCGTCGCGGGTGACGCCCGGTGCCGCGCCATCAGTTCGCGCACCGAGGGCATGCGGTCGCCGACGTGGCCGGACCGTGCCGCTGCTCTCAGGTGCTCGATAACGCGGGCAGCTGCGTTATCCTCATCCATGAGAGCCAAGAGTAACGTTATCGTGCCAGCGGGGGTAACACTCGGCGCGCTCGGCGTCCTGGGTTTCAGCTTCTCCCTGCCGGCGACCCGCCTGGCAGTGGCGGGAATGGACGCGTGGTTCGTCGCGTTCGGACGCGCCGTCGTCGCCGGGCTCCTGGCGATCGCCTACCTCGCGTTATCGCGAGCGCCCCTCCCGTCGGTGACGCAGGTCCGCCGCCTGCTCGTCGTCGCCCTCGGCATCGTGGTCGGCTTCCCGCTGCTCACGTCCCTGGCCCTCACCACGCAGACCTCGGCCCACGGCGCCGTCGTGATCGCCGTGCTGCCCATGTCCACGGCGATCTGGGCGGTCCTGCGCGCCGCCGAACGCCCACCCCTCAAGTTCTGGCTCTCCAGCGGCGCCGGTCTGCTCGCGGTGCTGGCGTTCGTGGCCACCGGCGGCGGCTTCTCCGGCTCGCTGAGCCTGGCCGACGGCTACCTGCTGGTCGCCGTGGTGCTGTGCGGCCTGGGCTACGCCGAGGGAGGCGCGCTCTCCCGCGAGTTGGGCGGCGCCAGGACCGTCTGCTGGGCGCTGGTCGTCTCGTTGCCGGTGACGATCCCGATCTCCTTGTACACGGCCGACTTCTCACGCGCCGGCACAATCGTGTGGCTCAGTTTCGCTTACGTGTCGGTGATTTCGATGTTCTTGGGCTTCTTCGCCTGGTACGCGGGCCTGGCCGCGGGCGGCGTGGCCAAGATCGGCCAGATCCAGCTGGCCCAGCCGGTGCTGACGCTGCTGTGGTCGGCGCTCGTGCTGGGCGAACAGGTCGGCTGGCCGGCTCTCGCCACCGCGGCCGTCGTGCTCGTCTGCGTCGTGCTGACCCAACGCAGCCGCGTGCCCCACGGCAGTACGCCTCTGAACACGCCCGAACTCGCACGCTAGCGGCGGGCCAGCTTCTCGAGCTTCATGTTCGGTGCCTGCCCGCACGTGTACTGGCCGTTCTGCAGGATGAACGGGTCGCCGGCCCTCTCCGCGTCGCCCGCCTCGAGGTAGACGCGTTTCAGCGTCGCGAGCTGGGTGGGCTGGTCGGCGGCGAGGAAGTCGCGGCAGGTGTGGGAGCCCGTGAGAGCGGGGATGCTCCCGCCGGCCGGGTCGCCAGGGTCACCCGTGGTCAAGTTGTTGATCACCGCCCTGCCGGCCAGGAGCAGCCCCGCCACGGCCACCACGGTCACGAGGATGCCGCCGAAGCTGGTCTTCTTCTTGCTGTTGTCGGTGTTGTTGCTGCCGCTGACGTCGCCGCCGGCGATGACACCTCCGGTCGCGGTGATCGAGCCGCCGGCGGAGATCGTGTTGCCCTGGACGGCCGGCAGCTGCGCGGTGACGGACCGGCGAAAAGCCCGGTCGTCCTCCAGCAGCCGGGTGACCTCGCTGATGAGGGCCTGCGGGTCCAGGTCAGCGAGGTCGTACCTCTCGAAGAGGGTCTGCAGGGCCTGCGCGCGGTGCACCTCGTCGGGCCGGTGCAGCTGCCTGAGCTCCAGGCGCCGCACCAGGTCGACGGCCGTCGTCGCTGCCTTCCTCACGAGCCCGTGGCCGGGGAGAGGCAGTAGACGGCGTCGTCGGGTTCGTGCTTGAGCTGGATGCCGCCGAACGTGCTGCCGTTCGGGCAGGACTTCTCGTACTCGAGCACGGCCGTGATCTTGTACACCGGATCCGTGATGGACTTCGCGTCGAAGCCCTTCGTCGTGGGGCAGTCGGCCGCGGTGATGTCGGTGCCGCCCAGCGACACGCGCGTGCGCACGCACTCGCCGACCTTGTGCTTGCTGTCCAGCAGGCCGCAGCCGGACGCGGTCAGGGCGATGACGAAACCCAGCGCCAGCAGTCTTCTCATCAGTTGTCCTTCCTCCGGCGCCACCACGGGCTGTGGCGGTGCTCTGCGGTGGTCACGTCCCGACCGGCCAGGACGCCGTTCTCGACCCGGATGTCGCCGCCGGCGCTGATGTGGGCACCGTTGTGGTGCGGCGCGGGTGGGGCCGGTGCGGGTGGTTCCTGAGCGGGTGGCGCGGGTGGGGGGACGACGCCTCCCGGCACGTGCAGCCAGGCCCGCACGGTCGTCTCCTCCGCCCGCACTTCGACGGGGTGGAACACGCGGCCGGCCATTCCGGGGTAGTCGTGCCGCACGGTGCTCTCGTACAGCGAGTCCGACACCACCACGGCGCAGCGCGCGGCCGACCCGGTCAGCGCCTCGCGCAGCACCCGCGAGCCGAGCAGCCGGAACGGCAGGATCACGTCCGAGCCGGCGAAACCCTTGACGTCGCGGTGGATCTCGCCGCCGTGGGCGGCGATGCGCACCTGCATCGCCGTCCCGTCGGGGTTGGCGGGCGCCTCGGCGACGCGGCGCATCAGTTCGGTGAGGACGGGTCCCAGCACGGCGGTCTTCGGCACCGTCGCCGGTACGACGACGAGGACTGCGGCACCGCGGTCCTCGTGCGAGCAGTCGTCCCAGCACACGCCGGCCGCGTCGAACGACTCGGCCACCAGCTCGTGCAGCAGTTCCCGCACGGACAGCATGTCCGGGTTGCTCAGGTCGCTGAAGGACCGGACTTCGACCACGAGTACCAAGCCGGGCAAGGGATCCATGCCGGCCAGTGCAGCACCGCGCGCGGCGCGTTTCGCGCCTACTGCGTCACGTGCGGCACAGCGGCCACGAACTGTTATGTCGCACGGAGAGCCGCCAGGTCGTGCACCACGACGACGCCACGTCGATCTGTCGAGATGAGACGTTGTGCGCGCAGCGTGCGCAACGCCCGCACCACCGATTCCCTGGAGAGCCTCAGCTGTTCGGCCAGCGCCGACTGCGAACCGATCGGGATCCGCAACCGTCCGTGCTCGTCGCCCCGGAAGTCCTCCGCCAGCCGCACCAGCGAGTCGACGACGCGGGTGAACGCGTCGTCGGCCTGGCTGTCGAGCAGCTGGTCGGCCTCCCGCAGCCGCTCGGACACCACAGCGCACAACGTCAGCACCACGTGCGGGAACTTCGCGAAGAGGCCGTCCAGGTCCTGTTTGCTGAGCAGGATGGCCTTGACCTTCGTGTCCGCCACGACGGCGCCGGGCCGTGCGCCCGCGTCGATCACCGCCTGCTCACCGACGATGTCGCCGGCCCACCGCGTCGCGACGACCTTCCGGCCTTCACCGATGATTCTGACCCGTCCGCTGTAGATGATGGCGGCCCAGCGGTTCCGGTCGTCGGCGGAGATCAGCTCCGACCCCCTGGCGAAGCAGCGGATCTGCGCGTTCGTCGCGAACGCCGTTCTTTCGATCTCGGTGAGGCGGCGCCAGAAGCTGCCACGGCGGTGTTCGCGGGTCACCGAGGCGACGACCTGGGTGTTTGTCATGTTCCGTCCTGACGTTCCGGGGACAGGGCAATCCCCGTCATCGCTCGGATCGTGCGAGATGTGACCGAATTGCTCCTGACGTATGAATGCGCGCGGTTTTCCGTTGCGTTCCTGCCGGCGGGAACGATGTTCATGCGGCTTTGCCCGGCAAGGAAAGAAAGTGGACATGCGCCCGCGCATTGGACGTGGTGCCGTGGCATAACGAAACGCGGTGTCTGTGCCGCACGTGACGCACAACGGCCGTCAGGTCCCCGTCCCCGGTGGTGGAGTGCGGGAACTGCAGAGCCGAGGAGGACGAACGTGCAGCCACAGCCGGGAACGCCGCCGCGCGACGAGCAGAACCGCTCGACGATTTCGGCAGGCGGCTCCATCAGTGCGAGCGACAACGGCATCATCGCGGGCCGCGACGTCACCGGCAGCAACAACACCACCCACAACCGCAACAAGAAGTTCAACTTCGGTGGAATCCTGGTGGCCGCGGTGGCGATCGTCGCGCTCTTCTTCGTGGGACGGGCCGTGGTGGTCGACCTGACCGGCGACGGCGATCCACCGGCGAGCGCCGACGTGGCGCAGACGGCGGTCGGCACCTGGACCGCGTCGGACGGCACCGGCACGAAGACGTTCGGCGGCAATGGCGCGCAGTGCGACGGCTTCTACTACCACCAGGGCAAGCCGCTCGACATCGGTGGTCCGATGAGCTGCACGCTGTCCTCCGCTCCGGACGGCGAGAACCGCTATTCGCTGATCGTGAAGCAGGGAACCAACCAGGCCACGTTCAAGATCGCCTTCGACAAGGCGGACCACGCTGTCGTCTACGGCTCCAACGGCGCGAAGCTCTACGAGCTGACCAGGTTCTGAACGGGGCGGTGCGCGCCGACGGAAATTGTCAGACCCCCCTGCCATGCTCGGGCCATGCCGATCGAAGTCGCGAGCAAGCGTCGCAAGGTGAAGCGCCCGGACGCGGTGGTCGTCGACGTGACGTCGCGCGGCCCTGAGCCGTGGGTGCGCTTCAGCCCGTTCTTCCCGCACGGCCGGATCCCTGTGCCGTTGTCGCCCGGAGTGACGAGCGAGTCCGTCGAGGGCCTTTGGCAGGCGCTGAAGGTGTTCGAGGGGGCCGACGTCGATCCGTCGAAGCTCGCGGTGACGTCGATGAAGGGCCTGAAGCGCACGGTCCGGCGCTTCGGGCCGGTCCAGGGGCACCGGGCGGGGCTCGCGGGAGAGCGGCTGCTCGACTACCGCACGGCCCGGCAGGAGATCTACTTACCCGCCTACCGCTGGGTTCTGGAGCACTGCCTGCGGGCCGAGGTCGAGCGCTTGCACGAGCTGGCCGGGTCCGCCGACGTCGTGCTGCTCGACTACACGACCAACGGCGACGTCGAGGACCTGAGCACCCCGCTGTCCCACGCCGCGCTGATCGTCGACCACCTGGGGAGGCTCACCGCGCCCGCGTCCTGAAAGCCGGTTTTATACTTTCCGCCTTCGGCTTTGGGGGTCGGCAGTGGCGACATCGAACAAGCAGCTCTTCAAGATCGTGGACGGGCTCGCCGAGGCGCGGCGGTCGTCGGGTCAGCAGTACGACACGTTCCGCGTGCGCGGCAAGGTGTTCGGCTACTACTGGCCGCGCACGCAGACGGTCGGGCTGAAGCAGACGCTGTCCGAGCAGCAGGCTCTCGTGGCCGAACGGCCCGAGGTGTTCGAGGAGCAGTTCACGTCCGGCGGCTTCGGCTGGGTCGTGGTGCACCTCGAAGGCATCGAGGCCGACGAGATGAAGGAGCTGGTGTTCGAGGCCTGGCGGCTGTCCGCGCCGGAGGAGCTCGTCGCCCAGGTGCCGGACCTCGCGCGATGAGCAGGGTCAAGTTCGAGCTGCCCGCGGACGATCTCGGCCGTGCGACGGCGTTCTACCGCGACGTCTTCGGGTGGTCGGCGCAGCGGCTGCCGTTCGACTACGTGCTCGTCGACACGGACGGGGAGCCGGTCGACGTGGCCGACTCGGACGGCGGGATCTCGCCGCGGACCGAGTTCGTGCAGGGGCCGGTGCTGATCATCGAGGTGCCGGACGTCGACGACGTGGCGCGCAGGGTCGAGGAGGCCGGCGGCACGGTGCTCAACGCCAAGGAACGCGTGGGCGACTACGGGTTCTCGCAGTACGTAAAGGACAGCGAGGGCACAGTGCTCTGCCTGTGGGAGTCGATCCAGGGCTGACGGCCTAGCGGAAGAGGATGCGCGTGATCTCGGTGTCGGTCGCGCGGCCCTCGTCGTAGGCGCCCTCGCCCTTGAGGTTGTTCATGATCGCGAGCGTGTACCGCTCGTCAGCGCCGACGAACCCGACCGAGTTCATCACCCAGCCGCCCTCCTCCTCCGACCAGCCGTTCTTGACGCCGGAGTCCGGGCCCCAGACACCCCACTGCTGCACGGGCCCGACCTCGCGCATCTGTCCGAGGATGTACGCGCGGTCGTCCTGCGGCACGGAGTCGAGGACGTAGTTCATCAGGCGGTCGAGGTCGTTCGCGGTGCACTTCTCGAAGCCCCAGTAGGGGAACGCGGCCGAATAACCCTTCTGCGGCACCAGGTCGGTCATCCCGTACCTGCCGAACGCCGCGTTGAACGTCGCGCCCGTGTAGCGCTTCCACAGCGTGTCGGCCGCGTCGTCGTCGGACGTGTGCAGCATCGCGTTCATCAGCCAGCGGTCCTCGGCGCTGAGCCTGATCTTGCCGGCGCGGTGGCGTTCCAGCAGGTTCACGACCATCGCGAGCTTGATCGTCGACGCGGTCCACGTCATGTCGCCGGAGTGGTCGTTGCGCCAGATCGCGCCGGACTCGCGGTCGCGCAGCACGAAGCCCGTGGTTCCCGGCCTGGTCTCGGCGTAGTCCTGGGCCGCCTTGATCCGCTTTTGGAAGCCGCACTCGAACCCGCTGTCGGGCAGCGGGCAGACCTCGGGCGTCGCCACGAGGGGCGCTGCCGCGGGGGTGTGCGACTGGGGCTGCGTGCGCGCGGCGGCGGGGGGCTCCGCCGTCACTGCGTGGCCGCACGCCGTGAGGGCAAGCGCGCACGCAACAAGGATCGGACGGAGCATGCGCCGCACGCTAACGGCTCCGATCAGACGGAGTCGACCGCCATACGGACGCGTTGGTCACGAAAAGGTTAAGTCAAAGATATTTGACACGGTGTCCGGTTCGCTTTACCTTGGTGATGTCAGGTTTCTTTGACATCAGGAGCGGGACATGGCGTTCGAGGAGAAGCGGGCGTGGGCATTGGCGGTCATCGCCATAGTTGGTTATGCCGTGTACGTCGTGCTCGTCCTGAACGGGGCGGCGGGACGTCCGCTGGCCGAGGCGCCGTACGTGGGCGCGTTGCTGTGGACGATCCTGTTCGGGATCGTCGCCGGCATCGTGTCCGGGATCTGGTTCGGCGTCGCCGCGCGCAACGACGGGCTGCAGGCCGACGAGCGGGACCAGGAGATCGGCCGGTTCGGTGACCACATCGGCCAGTCGTTCATCGCCATCGGCGGTGTGTCCGCGATGGCGCTGGCGATGTTCGAGGCGCCGTACTTCTGGATCGCCAACGTGCTCTACCTGTGCTTCGTGCTGTCCGCGGTGCTCGGGTCCGCGGCGAAGATCGCGTTCTACCGGCGGGGAATGCCGTGAAGCCGACCAAAGTCACGAACTCCATCCGTGCGCTGCGGTTCGCGCACGGCGAGATGAAGCAGGCCGACCTCGCCGCGGCCATCGGCGTGACGCGGCAGACGCTGATCGCCATCGAGCAGGGCAAGTACTCGCCCTCGCTGGAGGTGGCGTTCAAGATCGCCCGCGCGTTCGGGGTGTCGCTCGAAGAGGTGTTCCAGTACCCGGAGGAGGAAGAGCTGTGAAGGCTGTCGTGCAACGAAGATACGGATCGGCGGTGTTCGGTGACCTCGATGTGCCTGTGCCTGGGCAGGGCGAGGTTCTGCTGGAGGTGCGGGCGGCGGGCGTCGACATGGGCGTCTGGCACCTGCTCACCGGCAAGCCGTACCTGCTGCGGTTCCTCGGTTTCGGGGTCCGCGGGCCGAAGTCACCGGTGCCCGGACGGGACGTCGCCGGTGTGGTGAGGGAGATCGGGCCCGGCGTGACCGCGTTCGCGGTCGGCGACGAGGTGTTCGGCACCTGCGAGGGGTCGTTCGCCGAGTACGCCGTCGCCCCGGTCGCACGGCTGGCGCGCAGGCCGGAGGGGACCTCGTTCACGGAGGCGGCCGCGATGCCGATCTCGGGCGGGACGGCGCTGCAGGGCCTGCGCGGAGTTCAACCGGGGCAACGGGTCCTGGTGCTCGGCGCGGGTGGGGGCGTCGGGTCGTTCGGGGTCCAGATCGCGAAAGCCCTCGGCGCACACGTGACCGGTGTGTGCAGCACGAGCAAGGTCGACCTGGTGCGCTCACTGGGCGCCGACGAGGTCTTCGACTACACCGTCGCGGACTTCACCGGCACCTACGACCTGATCCTGGACTGCGGCGGCGCCAGGCCGTTGTCCAGGTTGCGCCGAGCCACCAACGAACGCGGCAGGATCGTCCTGGTCGGCGCGGAGACCGGGGGCTCGATCACGGGCGGTTTCCACAAGTCGCTGGGCTCGCTCTTGCTGAACCCGTTCTCGTCCAAGAAGTTCGTCCCGCTGATGTCCACCGAACGCGCCGACGTCTTCGACGAGCTGCGCGTGCTCGCCGAGGCGGGCTCGGTGAAAGCCGCCGTGGGCGAGGTCTTCCCGCTGTCCGAAGCGCTCGGTGCGGTGGACCACGTCTACTCGCGGCGGTCCGCCGGCAAGACGGTCGTCACGATCTGACCTCCGATCACCACGGTCGTCACGTGGTGCAACGCCGTGATGTCCCGCACGGGATCCCCCTGCACGGCGATGACGTCCGCATCCCAGCCGGGCTTCAGCACGCCCTTGCTCACGCCGCACGCCCTGGCGGCCTGGCTGGTCGCGCTCGCCAGCACGGCGATGTTCGGGATGCCCGCCTTGACGAGGTCCTGCATCGCGTGGGCAATGATCCCGTGTGGTTTGCCCGCGCCGATACCACCGTCCGTGCCGGACACCGTGCGCACGCCGTGGTCGTACATGCGTCCGGCGACGGCGATCTTCGCGGCCATGGACATCCCCATGCGGTCGAACGCCTCCTTGATGTGAGGAGGCGGTTCCATCGTGGCGCCGAGCGTGTGGCAGACGGCGATGCCGGCCTCCGCCAGCGCGTCCACCAGATCGGCGGGGACGACCATGGCACCGCCGGACAGGCACGTGCAGTGCTCGATGCCGTCCACACCGGCGGCCACGGCGTGCTGGACGGCCCGGAGGCTGTGGGCGTGCGCGGTCACCGGGAGGCCCAGCGAGTGGGCCTCCTCGACCACCACGCGCAGGTCGTGCTCGGTGAACTGGCAGTCGTCGACGATCGTGCCGGGGGTGGCGAACCCGCCGCTGGCCATGATCTTGACGACGTCGACGTTGCGCTCGGCTCTGGCGCGCACGGCCTGGCGGAGCGCGTCGTCACCGGACGCTTCACCGCCCATCGACCAGCAGTGACCGCGCGGGCTGGTGATGGGCGGCCCGGAGGCGAGAACGCGTTGCCGGTGCTTCGAGCGCTGCTCCACAACGGACCACTCGCGGTCACCCAGGTCGCGGACCGTGGTCACGCCTGCCCTGAGGTGGCGGTCGAGGCTGTCCCTGATCACCTCGTCGAGGTGCTCGGGTGTGAAGCCGGGCAGGCGGTCCAGCGCGCCGTTCTCGCTGTCCGCGCACAGGTGGACGTGGGTGTCGATCAGTCCGGGCAGGACGGTGGCGGTGCCGAGGTCGACCACCTCGGCACCGGCGACCTCGGGACGCCCCTGCTCGACGGCCTTGATCTTCCCGGCCTCGACGAGGACCGTGACGGGGCCCGGAACGGACCTCTCACCGTCGAACGCACGCCCTGCCCGCAGCGCCAGCATCGGCCCAGTCTGAGCGCCACATGGTGGGAAAGCAATGGTCAGCGGGCATGCGGCAGCGTCGTGAACTCCTCGACCTGGGGCAGGTCGTGACCGAGCCGGTCCCGCTTCGCCGTCAGGTACGCGATGTTGTGCGCGTTGGGGGTCATCAGCGACGGCACGCGCGCGGTCACCGAGATCCCGTGCGACTCCAGCGCCGCGATCTTGTCCGGGTTGTTGGACATCAGCCGCACGGACTGCACGCGCAGGTGCTTGAGCACGCGAGCCGCGGGGGAGTAGTCGCGGATGTCCACGGGCAGGCCGAGCGACGTGGCCGAGTCCAACGTGTCCAGTCCCTCGTCCTGCAGCACGTGGGTGCGGATCTTCGACACCAGGCCGATTCCACGCCCCTCGTGTCCGCGCAGGTAGACGAGGATGCCGCTGCCTTCGCGCACGATCGTGTTCAGCGCGGCGTCGAGCTGTTCACCGCACTCGCAGCGCATGGCGGCGAAGATGTCGCCGGTCATGCACTCGGAGTGGATGCGCACGAGGACGTTCTCGCGCAGCTTCGTCTTGCCGTACACCAGGGCCATGTGCTCGTGGCCGTCCGCGCGGAACGCGACTGCGCGGAAGGTGCCACGCCGTGTCACCAGATCGGACTCCGCCACGTCTTCGTCGTTGAAGGCCTGTTCGAACATCTCCGGTCCCCTTGTCGCCAGGCGCCTTCCGAACGTGCAGCTACGCTCGGATGGAGGTCGCACCGTAACCCGACCGCACAGCGGAGGTCATCCTGTTCAGCATCACCGTTCGCGATCACGTGATGATCGCCCACAGTTTCCGCGGCGAGGTCTTCGGTCCAGCACAACGTCTCCATGGAGCAACGTTCGTGGTGGACGCAACGTTCAAACGGGCTGAGCTCGATTCGGACAACATCGTCGTCGACATCGGACTCGCCACCCAGGAGCTGAACAAGGTCCTGGCCGCTTTCAACTACCGCAACCTGGACGAAGAACCCCAGTTCGCGGGCATCAACACCTCCACGGAGTGGCTCGCGAAACACATCGCGGACCAGCTCGCGGACAAGATCTCCGAGGGCGCTCTGGGTGAGGGCGCTCACGGGATCGATGCGATCGCCGTCACACTTCACGAGTCGCATGTGGCGTGGGCGGGCTACGAACGTGCACTTCGTCCTTCCGGCTGACGTCGGAGATCCGGGCAGTCCCAGTGGCGGCAACGTCTACGACCTGCGCGTGAGCGCCGGCCTGAACCGTCTGCTCGTCGCTGGCGACTGGCCGATTCCGAGCGACGCCACCGCGTTGGAGCAAACGCTTGCGGCGATCCCGCACGGAGACGTCGTGCTCCTCGACGGCCTCGTGAGTTGCGGCTTACCCCAAATCGTCGTTCCTCACACACGAAGATTGAACATCGCTGTCCTGGTGCACCTGCCGCTCGCCGACGAGACGGGTCTGGACGCCGGCACCGCACGCGACCTCGACGCGCGCGAAGGGCAGGTCCTGAGGGCCGCGAAGGCCGTCATCGCGACGAGCCCGACGGCCGCGCGCGAGATCGAGCGCAGGCACGGGCTCGACCACGTCCACGTCGTCGTCCCCGGCACCGACCCGGCACCGCTGGCGCACGGCACGGACGGCATCCACCACCTGCTCTGCGTCGCGTCCATCACACCCCGCAAAGGCCACGACCTGCTGCTCAGGGCGTTGCGGAGGATCGAACGCGACTGGCGGCTGACGTGCGCGGGCCCGCACCGGCCGTTCCTGCGCGAGCTTCCGCGAGACGACCGGGTCAGCTTTCCCGGACCGCTCGCCGGCGAGGCGCTGACCAGCGCGTACGCCAGTGCCGACCTCTTCGTGCTGGCCTCCCGCGCCGAGACCTACGGCATGGTCGTCACCGAGGCGCTCGCCCGCGGTCTGCCGGTCATCGCGAGCGCGGTCCCCGACGCCCTCGGCGACGGCGGCCTGCTCGTTCCCGCCGGGGACGAAAACGCGGTGGAAGCTGCACTGACACGCTGGTTCGAAGATCAAGACTTTCGGGCGGAACTGCGTGCGAAGGCGCTCGCGCGGCGAGCCGTTCTGTCCACTTGGGACGAATCCACAGAGGACCTGCGGAGGGTGCTGGCTACGCTCCGGCCATGACCTTCGCCCCGGAATGGCTGGCACTGCGTGAGAACGCCGACGCGACCGCGCGCTCGACCGAGCTCGTGGACGTGGTCCGCGAAACTCTGGTGAACCGAAACCCCCTGACGATCCGTGACCTCGGTTGTGGCACGGGATCGATGGGACGATGGCTCGCCGGGAGGCTCGGCGGCGTGCAGCACTGGGTGCTGCACGACCGCGACCCCCGGCTGCTCGGGCTGGCGGAGGCCAGCGTGAGCGCGCTGGAGAACGTCACCGCCGAGACGCGTGAGGGCGACCTCACGGCCCTGAAGGCCGCCGACCTCGCGGGCGCCGACCTCGTCACCTGCTCCGCCCTGCTCGACCTGCTCACCGCCGAAGAGATGAACGCTCTGGCACTGGCCTGCGTAGAAGCTCATGTGCCCGCACTGTTCACGCTCTCGGTGGCAGGCCGGATCGACATCGATCCGGCCGAGCCGCTCGACGCCGCCTTCCAGGACGCGTTCAACGCCCACCAGCGTCGCGTCGTGGACGGGCGTCGTCTGCTCGGACCTGACGCACCCGCCGCCGCCGAAGAGGCGTTCGTGGCGGCCGGAGCTTCGGTTCGAACGGCTCAGAGCCCCTGGCGCATGAATGCCGACGACCTCCAGCGGGAATGGCTGAAGGGCTGGGTCGGCGCCGCGGTGGAGCAGGAACCCTCACTCGCCCCTGAGGCCTCCGAGTACCTGCGCCGCAGGTCAACGGCCTCCGTGGCGGTCCACCACGTCGACCTGCTGGCACTACCGGGAGCTGTGTGATGAAGAAGTTCTGGCCGTGGCTCCGCCTGGTGCTGGCGTTGGGCATCCTGGTCGCTCTGGGCGTGCGCCTGGGCACCGGGGCGTTCGTCGACGGACTGCGCGCGATCGACGCGTTCTCCGTGGCCGCCGCACTGGCGATCGGGCTCGTGACGACGGTGCTCAGCGCGGGTCGCTGGGTCCTCGTCGCGCGCCGCCTCGGCCTGCCGCTGACCCTGCGCACCGCGGTCAGCGACTACTACCGCGCCCAGCTCGTCAACGCCGTGCTGCCCGCGGGCGTGCTCGGCGACGTGCACCGCGCGGTGAACCACGGCCGTGAGTCGGGCGACGTCGGACGGGGCGTGCGCGCCGTGTTCTTCGAGCGCTTCGCCGGCCAGGTCGTGCTCATCGGGATCGGGCTCGCGGTGCTGCTCACGCACCCCGCGCCCGGCCTCGACCTGGCGCCGGACGGCACCACCGCCGCGCTGGTCCTCGCCGGTCTGGCCGTCCTGACCGCCGCCGGCTGGAACATCCGGCCGGTGCGCCGGGCGCTGGTCAACACCCTCGCGGACGGCATCAGGCTGCTGTCGCTGCGGACCTGGCCGGCCGTCATCGGGCTGTCGGCCGCCACGGTCGCGGGCTACGTCGCGATGTTCCTGGTGGCGGCCCGCGCCGCCGGGTCGGACGCGACGGTCACCCAGCTCGCGCCGGTCGTCGTGCTGGCGCTGCTGATCATGGCGATCCCGGTCAACATCGGCGGGTTCGGCCCGCGCGAGGCGTTCCTCGCGGTGGCGTTCGGCGCCGCCGGTCTGGGCGCCGCGCAGGGCTTCACCACGGGCATCGTCTACGGCGTGCTCGCGCTCATCGCCGCGCTGCCCGGCGCGGTCGTGCTGTTCCTCTCACGCCGTGCCAAGACCGAACAGGTCGAGGTAGTGGCGGAAGGACTCGGCCAGCCCCGCGAGCAGGAGCTCGCCCTTGCGCGCTGACGCGAGTGACGGACGCCCGATGACGCCGGAGGACGTGTACGGCGCCAGACCCAGGGTGAGCATGTGCCGCCGGTCCTCCGCCAGGTGGTCAGAGGTCTCGTAGCCGGGACGGATCAGATCGGGGTGCGCGTGCAGCAGGATCGAGGTCTCCAGCTCGCCCGCGTGCATGTCGCTGTAGGCCGAGGTCTCGATG
The DNA here is from genome assembly GCF_026242055.1 of Lentzea sp. NEAU-D7. Lineage (GTDB taxonomy): Bacteria > Actinomycetota > Actinomycetes > Mycobacteriales > Pseudonocardiaceae > Lentzea. The sequence continues at coordinate 143,875 of NZ_JAPJDL010000010.1, forward strand.
CCGGCCTTCTCCCGGGCGAACGCCCAGTCGTCCCGGCCGGGGAACAGTGCCAGGCCCTCGCCCTCCTGCACGATGTTGGACAGCACGTAGTTGCCGCCGTGGCCGTTGACCAGCACCACGTTCGTGACTCCGTTGCGCCGCAGGGACTCCGCGATGTCCGTGACCACTGAGATCAGCGTGCGGGCGGAGATGCTGACGGTCCCCGGCCAGTCGGCGTGCTCCTGCGAGCACGAGAACTGGATCGGCGGCAGCAGCCGGACCGGGTACCTCGCGGCGATCTCCGACGCGATCGTCCACGCGATCACCGAGTCCGTGGCCAGCGGCAGGTGCGGGCCGTGCTGCTCGGTGCTGCCGACCGGGAGCACGGCCACGCTCCTGCCGCGGACGTCGACCGTGGTGTCACTCGGGAACATGACCCTGACCGTAGTCAATCCGGTGGCACAGCGCCGGAATCTCGCCGTTCGCGAGCTTCGGCATGACGTCGGGGAGCTCCTCGAACGCGCTGTGGCCCGTGACCAGCGCGTCGAACCTGTCGTCGGCCAGCAGGTCGAGCGCGACCGCCATGCGTTCGGCGTAGGTGCGGTCCGGGCGGCCGACCGCGCCGACCTGGCTGCTGCGGATCGTCAGCCGGCGCGAGTGGAAGAACTCGCCCAGCGGCACGGAGATCTTCCTGTCGCCGTACCAGCTCAGCTCGATCACGCGGCCTTCCGGCGCGAGCAGGTCGAGAGCCGTGGTGAGACCCGCTTCGGTCGCACTGGCGTGGAAGACGAGGTCGCAGCCGTCGAGGGCGTCGCCCGGCAGGGCGAAGCCGACACCGAGCTTCCGCGCGACCTCCTCCCGAGCCGGATCGGCGTCCACGAGCTCGACGCGGGCGCCGGGGAACGTGGCGAGCACCGCCGCGATGCTCGACCCGACCATGCCGCCACCGACCACCGCGATCCGGTCGCCGATCAGCGGGCGCGCGTCCCACACGGCGTTGACCGCGGTCTCGACCGTGCCCGCCAGTACCGCCCGCGAAGCCGGCACCGCGTCGGGCACGAGCGTGACCGAGGTTTCCGGCACCACGTAACGGGTCTGGTGTGGATAGAGGCAGAACACCGTGCGCCCGCGCAGGTCCCCGTGTTCGACGACGCCCACGTTGAGGTACCCGTACTTGACCGGCCACGGGAAGTCGCCCTCCTGGAAGGGAGCCCTCATCACCGCGTACTGGTTCTCCGGCACACCACCGCGGAACACGAGGGTCTCCGTGCCCCGGCTGACGCCCGAGAACAGCGTGCGCACCTCGACCTCACCCGGACCGGGTTCGGGCAGCGCGACCTGCCGGACTTCCCCATTTCCGGATTCATTGAGCCAAAAGGCACTCGCCGTACGTGTCACTCACAACACCTCCGCCGCACGAAGTTCGTTAGGGGCACCTGATGATCACACTTCAGCACACCAGGACACCCGTCGTCGTACGGGAGCCTGCCGCCTGGGCCGCCGCCCAGGTGCTCCTGCTGGCTGTGGTGGGTGCCACCACCGGCCTGGGACTGCTCGGCTGGGCCGCCGGTCTCGCCTACGGGTTCGCCACGTGGGCGTTCCTCGGCTACGGCATGCAACGCCATCGCACCAGCTCACTGGGCCCCGCCGACCGCGTCACGCTCGCGCGCGGCCTCATGGTCGGCGCGGTGACCGCCCTGGTCGCGGACCGCGCCGGGCAGGACGTGCCGGTCGCGCTGGTCGTGACGCTGGCGGCCGTCGCGCTGTCACTCGACTGGGTCGACGGTCAGGTCGCCCGCCGCACGGGCACCTCGACCGCGCTGGGCGCCCGGTTCGACATGGAGGTCGACGCCTTCCTCATCCTGGTGCTGAGCGCCTACGTGGCCGTGCACATGGGTCCGTGGGTGCTCGCGATCGGGCTCATGCGGTACGTGTTCGTCGCCGCCTCCTGGCGTCTGCGCTGGATGAACGCGCCGCTGCCCGCCAGCTACGCCCGCAAGGTCGTGGCCGCGGTCCAGGGGATCTTCCTCGTGGTGGCGGCGTCCGGCCTGCTGCCGTTCGCGGGTGTCCTCGTCGGTCTCGCGCTGGCATCGCTCGTGTGGTCGTTCGGTCGCGATGTGCTCTGGCTGTGGACCAACGCGGCCGTTCCGGTGGGAGAATCCCGCCATGCCTGAGCAGACCTCAACCGCGGCGAAGATCGGCAACATCGTCGTCTGGATCCTGCAGATCGTGCTCGCCGTGCAGTTCGTGATGAACGGCTACGCGCTGTTCACCGACTCGTTCGTCGCCAAGTTCGACGACATCGGCTTCGGTCAGTGGTTCCGCTACTTCACCGGCGTGCTGGAGATCGGCACCGCTATCGGCCTGCTCATCCCGCCCATCTGCGGCCTCGCGGCGCTGGGGCTCGCGGGCATCATGGCCGGCGCGGCGCTGACCGAGCTGTTGCTCGTCACCAACGGCGGCTTCGACGACGCGATGATGCCGCTGATCTTCATGGTGTGGGCGCTGGTGATCGCGGTCTACCGCCGCGAACAGATCTTCGGTGCGCTCAGGCTCGTCCGGAAGTGACTTTCGGGAAGTAGCGGAGCACCGCGACGTCCCCGACTTTCGTGACGTCCTCCAGGTGGAATCGGCGTGCCGGTCCACCGGGGAATTCGGCGGGATTCACGAAACGCGGGGCCGTTGCCTGTCCGATCAGCATCGGTGCCACCGCCACCCGGATCTCGTCGGCCAGTCCGGCTTCGAGGAACGCCGTGTGAATGCTCGTGCCGCCTTCGACCATGAGCTTTCTCACCCCGCGCGAGCCGAGATCGTCCAGAATCTCCGAGAATTCGCTGAAGGTCTTCGTCTCGGTGAGATGACCGACCGTGGTCTCCGGCGTGCGCGAGTACACCAGGGTGGCGCCGCCGCAGTGCCAGAACCGCAGCTCAGGGTCCAGATCGCCGCTTCTGGTGACGGTGACGCGCAACGGGAACTCGGGTTTGCCTTCGGCTGTTCTGCGCGCGCGCCGCTCTTCGCTGTAGACGAGCAGTCGCGCGTTGTCCCGGCGCAGCGTCTCGGCTCCCGCCAGAATGGCGTCCGACTCCGCGCGCATCCGGTCGACGTGGTCGAAGTCCTCGGCGTTCGAAAGAGGAAACCTCTCGGTGCCGCGATCGTCGATGTGGCCGTCGAGGCTGACGGCGACGCTGAGCAGAACGTGCGGGCGGGTCACGAACCCGATCGTAGAGCAGTTGAACCGGTCGCGTGCCGCGCCGCGTTTACCCCATAGGATCTGGAAAGGGGATTCTCGGTGAGGATGTTGCTGCGGCGGACGGTCACGGTCCTGGCGGGGCTGTTCGTGTTGTTCGTGCTCATCGCACCGAGCGACCTGGAGAAGTTCTCGTTCGAGGCGTTCCTGCGGGTGCCGCTCGAAGGCCTCGTCGGCGTGCTGGTGCTGGTGCTGCTGCCCGACCGGATCCGCAAGCCCGCCGCCATCATCGGTGGTGTCGCGCTGGGCCTGTTCGCGGTCGTCAAGATCATGGACATCGGCTTCGACGTGGTGCTGTACCGGCCGTTCGACCTCGTGCTGGACTGGCCGCTGCTGGTGCCCGCCATCGACTTCGTGGACGTGACGTTCGGCCGCTTCGCCTCCGTTCTCGCCGTGGGCCTCGCGGTCGCGCTGGTCGCCGGGATCGTGTTCGTCGCGGCGATCTCCGTGCAGCGCCTCGGTTCTGTCGCCGCCGGACGGCGTCCCGTCGCGATCCGGGCGGTGGCCGCGGCGGTCGTGGTGTGCGTTTCCCTTGCCGTGCCAGGAGTTCCGGTCTACTCCGACGCCGCCGCGACGTCGCTGGTCGACCACGCGCGGCGCGTCCAGGCCGGGCTGAACGACCGGGAGGTGTTCGCGGCGGAGGCGTCGGTCGACGCGTTCCGCGGTCGCCCCGGGCTGCTGTCCTCGTTGCAGGGCAAGGACGTCGTCTTCACGTTCGTGGAGAGCTACGGCAAGTCCGCGCTGGACATGCCGGACGTCGCCGCGAAGCTGGCGCAGGGCGACGACCGGCTGAAGAAGGCCGGGTACTCGGCCCGCTCGGCGTACCTGACCTCGCCCACCGCCGGCGGTGGCAGCTGGATGGCGCAGGCGACGCTGCTGTCCGGGCTGTGGATCGACAACCAGCAGCGGTACCGCAACCTCGTGGCCTCCGACCGGCTGACGCTGCCGCGCGCGTTCCGCGAGTCGTCGTGGCGGTCGGTCGGTGTCGTCCCCGGCATCACGCAGGCGTGGCCGGAAGGCGACTTCTTCCACTACGACAAGATCTACGCCGCCCAGGACCTCGGCTACGAGGGCCCGCGGTTCGGGTACGCGACCACGCCCGACCAGTTCACGCTGGAGTCGTTCCAGCGCAACGAGCGCGCGAAGGCCCACGGCCCGGTGATGGCGGCGATCCCGATGGTGTCCTCGCACGCGCCGTGGTCGCCGACCCCGGACTCCGTGGACTGGGAGGACCTCGGCGACGGCTCGGTCTACTCGACGATGCCCGCCTCGAACGACCCGCCGGAGTCGATCTTCGGCCGCGACCCGGCGGCCGTGCGCGCCGACTACGCGCACTCCATCTCGTACTCGCTGGAGTCCGTGGTCTCCTACCTGGAGCGGTACGGCGACGAGAACCTGGTGATGGTGTTCCTCGGCGACCACCAGCCGGCGCAGATGGTGACCGGCGAGGGGGCGTCGCGGGACGTGCCGATCACCGTCGTCGCCAAGGACCCGGCCGTGATGGCGGAGGTCGAGGCCTGGAAGTGGGACGACGGGATCAAGCCGGGAGGGTCGGCCCCGGTGTCGCGGATGAGCGACTTCCGGGACCAGTTCCTCTCGGCCTTCTCGCCGCCCGAGGCCTGATCAGCCCATGGTCTTCTGACCGTCGATCGTCTCGCGGATGATGTCCGCGTGGCCCGCGTGCTGCGAGGTCTCCGCGACGATGTGCACGAACACCCGCCGCGCCGACCACGTCTTGCCCTCCGGGAACCACGGGGCGGCCGGCAGCGGGTGCGAGAGGTCCATGTCGACCGTCTCGACCAGCTTGTCGGTGTGGGCCGCGACCTCGTTGTAGCGGGCGATGATGCTCTCCAGCGTCTCGCCCGGCTCCATCCGGAAGTTCGCCTCGTGGTTCTCGTAGTCCTGCGACTCGGGGTCGGACTCCATCGCCGAGGTGCCGTGCTCGATGAACTTGACCCAGTTCTCCTCGACCGACGCGACGTGCTTGATCAGACCGCCGATGCTCAGCGCGCTCGCGGTCGGGCTCGACGCCGCCTGCTCGTCGCTCAGGCCCTGCGCGGTGAACGTCAGGAACCAGCGGTGCTGCCGCAGGGTCTCGAGGAGGTCCGCGCGCTCGCCGGTGAGGATCTCGGTGGTGGTCATCGCTTCTGTCCTTCGCTCGTTTGTCCCGACATGAAGGACTCTAGGACCACTTGAGGTCAGCTTGTGTCCTAGACGAACGGCCGCTCAAGCGAAACTTGAGCGGCGTTCGAGCGATCCGGCGCTGACCTGGCGTCACCCTCCGTGAGTCAGCCGAACGTGCCTATTCGTCCAGGTAACCGTCACCCGGACGGTCGACGCGGCCGCCGCCTTCCTCGGTCTCCTCGATGTGCATGGCCGTCTCCTCGGGCGAGGTGACGAACTCGCCGCCGCCCGCCTCGGTCGCGACCGCGTCCGGTTCCTCGTCGACGGGCTCGCCGCCGCCCTCGGGCGTGGTGAACTGCTGGTGCTCGGTCATGCCCTCGTGGTTTCCGGCGAACGGGACTAGCAAACGTCAGCGGTTCCGGACCTCTTCGTTCCACGCGTCGAGATCACCCTGTTGCGCCAGACTCCAGGCATGCGTCTCGTCCTGTCCCTGCTCCTCGTGCTGACCGCGTGCTCGGCGGCGCCCGCCGACCCCGTGGCGCTGATCGACGGCTGGCGGGAGGTGATGCGGAAGCAGAAGTCGGTGCGGCTCGACGTCAGGACCGAGGTCGACGGCAAGCATCCGCGCACAGAGGCCTATGCCGGTGTGCTGCACTTCAGCTGGATGGGTGGCACACCGCAGTGGGACGTGACCGCGCACGTCGAGAACAGGTACGGCACCACCGACTACCGCTCGATGAGAGTGCACGACGACGAGTACCTCAGCCACAGCGATCTCACCCTGCCGCCCGGCAAGGAGTTCTCCAGCATGGAGCTCAACGACGCGTTGTGGGTGGGCACGCTCTCCGTGGAGCTGTCCCTGGCCCAGCGCGAGTACTCACCCAGCGGCGCGTTCAGCGAGATCGACCGCAAGACCGTCCGGCTCGTCGAGCACGACGGCGACCGGTACGTGTTCGCCGCGGGAGGGGTGCCGCACTCGGGCGGCTTCACGGACGGCGACGTGCGGCTCGTCGTCGAGGTGGACGACGAGAACAGGCCGGTCCGGGTCGAGCGCAGCGCGCCGACCGTCGACGAGCAGACCGAGCGGTTCACCGCCGTGTACAGCCAGTGGGGAACCGCGCCGGACGTGCTGCGGCCGCCGCAGGAGGTCGTGGCGAAACCGAAGGACGTTGCCGCCCAACGGCGTTAGAGTCGGCGGCATGATCGCCCACGACCTCCAGCGCTACCTCCAGGACTCGCGCGACTCGGTGCTGTCCTCTTTGGACGGACTCGGCGAGTACGACGTCCGGCGCCCGCTCGTGCCCAGCGGCACCAACCTGCTCGGCCTCGTGAAGCACCTGGTCGGCATCGAGTTCGGCTACCTCGGCGACAGCGCCGGCCGTCCGGCGCCGGTCACCCTGCCGTGGAACGAGGACGGATCGGTCTGGGAGAACGGCGACATGTGGGCCAAGCCTTCCGAGTCCCGCGAGTACCTCGTCGACCTGTACCGCCAGGCCTGGAAGCACACCGACGAGTCGATCGCGAGCCTGCCGCTGGACGCGCCGGCCTCGGTGGCCTGGTGGCCGGAGCACGAGCGGCAGACCACGTTCGGGCACCTGCTCGTCCGCGTCACGGCGGAGACCGCGCAGCACGCCGGGCACTGCGACGTCGTGCGCGAGCTGATCGACGGCCGGTCCGGCGCCGACAACCCCGACGGCTACTACGACCTGGTCCTGAGCATGGCGAGCGCACCGACCACCGGGCCGGGCACGAGCAGCAGGAACGCGTAGCGCCAGGTCACGACGTCGGCGAGCAGCGGGACGAGCTGGATGCTCACCACCGTCAGCCCGAACCCGACGGCGGTCAGCGCGGTGAGCGCCGTCCCGACGTAGCGCGGGTCGGCGACCTCGCTCAGCGACGCCGAGAACACCCCGGAGTCGGCGATCACCGAGGCGCCCCACACCGCGCAGAACGCGATGAGCAGCGACGTCCCCCACGCGAGCGGCGAGAGCAGGCAGCAGAGCCCGCTCACCGTCAACGCCCCCACGGCGGCGGGCGCGCGCCCGAACCTGTCCGCCGCCCAGCCGCCCACCAGGCAGCCGGCGAACCCCGCCACCCCCATCGTCAGGAACACCGTGACACCAACGGGTTCGCCCGAGCTCAGCAGGAACGTCGGCAGCCACGTCCACAGCGCGTACAGCTCCCACATGTGCCCGAAGTAGCCGAGGTTCACGAGCCGCGGCCCGCGCTCCCGGAACATCTGCACGGCGTACCGGGGGTTGAGCTGCGCGGTCGTGGCGGTCAGGAACGGCCCCGGCCGCACGACCAGCAGCGCCACCAGGGCGCCCAGCAGGGCGAGGGCGGCGGCCGCGAAGAGCACCTCGCGCCACGGCAGCCGCCCGAACACGTGGGGGAGCGCCGAGCCCAGCGTCAGCGCCCCGATCAGCACGCCCAGCGCCCGTCCGCGGTTGCGGGGCTCCGACCAGGACGCCATCAGCTTCATGCCCACCGGGTAGACACCGGCGAGCGCCACCCCGGTCAGGAACCGCAGCGGGATCGCGGCCCCCAGCCCGTCCACGGACAACCCGAGCACCAGCGTGAACACCGCGCCCAGGGCGGCGGAGCAGGCGAGCAGCACGTGCGGGCGGACGCGGTCGGCGAGGTTCAGCACCGTGGCCCCCACCGCGCCGGTCACGAAGCCGAGCTGCACCGACGCGGTCAGCCACACCGCCGCACCCGCGCTGATGCCCCACTCGGCGCGCAGGGAGGGAACGACGGCGGACATCGAGAACCACACGGCCAGGCCGAGGACCTGGACGAGCGCGATGGCCGCTCGCTGGATCAACACCTCGCGCATTCTCCACGCTCTGGCCGTCGCCGCAGGACGGCCGGCCTTGTCGAAAGTAAAGGGCACCCGGTTCCGAAGGGCAGGGGCGCCGGTGCCGGTGCCTTCGTAGGTTCGGCTGGGTGACTTGGCTGACTGTGGGCACCGACGCGGTGCTCGGTGTGTTCGCGTTGATGTTCTTGTTGTTGTGGTTCCAGCACAGGCTGCGGGCTTTCCTCGCCGGTGCCGGTGTGGTGGTGGCGTACGCGATCAGCGAGGTCGTCAAGCTGGTCGTGCGGGAGGAACGGCCCTGCCGCACGGCGCCGTCGATCGCGGAGTGCCCGGAGCCGGGCGACTGGTCGTTCCCCAGCAACCACTCGGTGATCGCCGGGGCGTCCGCGATGGCGATCTGGGCGCTGCACCGGACCTGGGGCTGGGTGGCGGCCGTGTGCGCGGTCGCGGCGGCGTCGTCGCGGGTGGTCGTGGGTGTCCACTATGTACACGACGTCCTGGCCGGGCTGGCGCTCGGAGCGTTGGTGTCGTGGGGGATCGCGGTGCTGCTGGACAGGAGGCGGCAGCGAGCTGAGGTGGCGGACGCTCCGACCGTGGTGCTGCAGCGACTGCGATGATGGTCGCCGTGTGGGAGGTTCTGCTCTACCTGGTCCTGTTCGGCGCGGCTTTCGCCGTCGTGCGCGACCGGCCCGCCGTCGCGCTGGGAACCGCACTGGGGACCTGGCTCGTCTGCTACCTCGTCACCGTCGACTTCGACGTCAGGGTGATGGCGCTCGCTCCCGCACTGGCACTGGTCAGCTTCCTCGCCGGACGCAACGCGGAGGATCCGCGGCCCACCGCCATCGCGCTGACGATCGCCGAGGTCGCCGGTGTCGTCGTGGCTCTCACCGAGCGCGGTGGCTCCGACACCGCGCTCGCGGTCACCTCCGGCGTCGGCGTGCTCGGTGTCGTGCCCTGGGCCTTCGGCCGGTTCCGGCGCCGGTACGCGGAGCTGCGCGAGGTCGGCTGGGAGCACGCCTCGTTGCTGGAGCGGAGCGTCGAGAACGCCCGCAACGCCGAACGCGCCCGGCTCGCGGGCGAGATGCACGACCTCGTCGGTCATGAGCTGGCGCGGGCCGCGTTGCTGACCGGCGCGCTGGAGCTGGAACCGTCGCTCACCGCCGAACAGCGCGAGGCGGCCAAAACCGCCCGTGCCAGCGTCACGGCCGCGGCGGAACGGCTCGCCGACGTCATGCAGGTGCTGCGCGCCGACGAGGACGAACCCGTCGCGACGATCGAGGAGGTCGTTGCCAGGAGCGGACTCGACGTCGAGCTCGTCAACGGCCGCAGGACCGCGATCGACGGCATCATCGCGCGGACCGTCCACCGGGTGACGGCCGAGGCGCTGACGAACGTGATCAAGCACGCTCCCGGCGCGAAGGTCACCGTGAGCCTGTCCGCGAACCTCGAACTGCGCATCACCAACGGCCCGGTGCCGAGGACCCAGGCGGTCGGCAGCGGCAAGGGGCTGGTGGGCCTCGCCGAACGCGTCGCGCTCGTCGGCGGCTGGTTCGAGGCCGCGCCCTCCGACGACGGAGGGTTCGAGGTCAGGGCGAAGCTCCCGGAACGCCCACGCGCCCGCACGACGCCCACGCACGTGCGCCGCGAACGCACGGAGGAGGAGCTTCGCAAGAGCGCCAGACGCACGGTCCTGATCACCACGGTCGTGTGCGCGGGGATCGCCATCGGAGTGCCCGGCTACATGGTGTTCGACGCCGTGACGTCCGTTCTCACACCGCAGCAGTTCGAACGGGCACAACCCGGGCAACACGAGGACGCCCTCGACCTGCCGCTGCGCACCCGCGTCGACAACCCGCTCGGCGTCACCGCCCCGCCGGGCACCGAGTGCCGCTACTACAGCACGCACCCCAACCCGTTCGACGGCGACCGCCACGACCTGCACCAGCTGTGCTTCCGGGATGATCGGCTCGTGTCCAAGCAGTGGCTCGCCAGGAGGAGCGGTTGATCAGGGTCGTGCTGGCGGACGACGAACCGGTGGTCAGGTTCGGCGTGAAGGCCGTCCTCGCCACCGCCGGGGACGTAGAGGTGGTCGCCGAGGCGGAGAACGGGAGCGCGGCGATCGACCTCGTGGCCCGGCACCGGCCCGACGTGGCCGTGCTCGACATCCGCATGCCCGTGTTCGACGGCCTCGACGCGGCCAAGGTGATCCGCGAGTGCCATCCCGGCACCAGGACGCTGGTGCTGACCACGTTCGCCGACGACGCGTACATCAGCCGGGCGCTGGGGGAGGGCGCGGCCGGGTTCGTGCTGAAGACCGGCGACCCGCAGGAGATCATCTCCGGGGTCCGCGCCGTCGCGAACGGCGGCGCGTTCCTGTCACCCATGGTGGCGAAGCGGGTCGTGGACCAGCTCTCCCGCGCACACCCGCGACCGCTTGCGACGCAACGGATCGAGGTCCTGACGGCACGCGAGCGCGAGGTGCTCGGCCTGGTCGGCGCCGGCCTGTCCAACGCCGAGATCGCCGCCCGCATCCACGTCGTCGAGGGCACCGTGAAGGTCTACGTCAGCACGATCTTCCGGCAGCTCGGGGTCCGCAACCGCGTGCAGGCCGCGATCATCGCCCACGAGTCGGGGATCATCCCCGCGGGTTAGGTGCGGGCGCCGATGCCCGAGATCGCCCGGACTTCCATCTCCGCCGCCTTCGCGGCCATCTCCGGTTCGCGCGGGGAGAAGATCGTGGCGAGGAACCCGCACAGGAACGAGAACGGGATCGACACCAGGCCGGGGTTGCCGAGCGGGAACCACGCGAAGTCCAGGTCCGGGAAGATCGACGTCTTCGCGCCCGACATCACCGGCGAGAACAGGATCAGCACCAGGCACGATCCGAGCCCGCCGTAGATGCTCCACAGCGTGCCGGTGGTGTTGAAGCGCCGCCAGAAGATCGTGTAGAGGATCGTCGACAGGTTCGCCGAGGCGGCCAGGGCCAGCGCCAGCGACACGAGGAACGCGACGTTCTGCCCGTTCGCCGCGATGCCTCCGATGATCGACAGGATGCCGACCACCACGGCCGTCAGCCGCGCGACCCGGATCTCCCTGCGGGGTTCGGCGTTGCCGCGCTTGATCACGTTCGCGTAGACGTCGTGCGCGAACGAGGCGGAGGCCGCGAGCGTCAGGCCGGCGACGACCGCGAGGATCGTGGCGAAGGCGACGGCGGACACGACGCCGAGCAGCACCGCGCCGCCGATCTCGAACGCGAGCAGCGGCGCGGCGGAGTTCTCGCCGCCCGGTGCCGCGGCGATCTTGTCGGTGCCGACCAGGGCCATCGCGCCGAAGCCGATCACCAGCGTGCACAGGTAGAAGATGACCATCGTCCAGGTCGCCCACACGACCGAACGACGCGCCTCGGAGGCGTTCGGCACGGTGTAGAAGCGCATCAGCACGTGCGGCAGCGACGCGATGCCGAGCACCAGCGACAGCGCCAGCGAGACGAAGTCCAGTTTGGACATCGCGCTGAAGCCGTACTTCGCGCCCGGATCCAGCACCGCCTCGCCGAGCTTGTTGTTCTCGGTGGCCTGCTGCATGATCGCCGACAGGCTGAACCCGAACTTGCCCAGCAGGAAGACGCTCATCAGCGTCACGCAGAGCAGCAGCAGGACGGCCTTGATGATCTGCACCCAGGTCGTGCCCTTCATGCCGCCGACCAGCACGTAGAGCACCATGACCATGCCGACCAGCGCGATCAGGATCGCCTGGCCCCACTTCGAGGTCACGTTGAGCAGCAACGCGATCAGCCCGCCGGCGCCCGCCATCTGCGCGATCATGTAGAAGAACGAGATCACCAGCGTCGCGTTCGCCGCCGCCGCGCGGACCGGGCGCTGCTTCATCCGGAACGCCAGCACGTCGCCGACGGTGAAGCGGCCGGTGTTGCGCAGGCCCTCCGCGATCAGCAGCAGGCCGACCAGCCACGCGACGACCCAGCCGACGGAGTAGAGGAACCCGTCGTAGCCGTGCGCCGCGATGCCGCCGGAGATGCCGAGGAACGACGCGGCGGACAGGAAGTCGCCGGACAGCGCCACGCCGTTCTGCGCGCCGGTGAACGAGCTGCCGGCGGCGTAGTAGTCCGACGCCGTCACGTTGCGGCTGCTCACGCGGTAGACGATGTAGAGGGTGATCAGGACGAACACCGCGAAGACGCTGAGGTTCAGCACCGGGTTGCCGGTGGTGGGCATGACTTACTCCTCGACGCCCGTCTTCTCGGCGAGCAATTTCCGCTGCGGGTCCAGCCGTCGCTTTGCGTAGCGGGCATAACCGAGCGTGATGATGATCGAAGTCACAAACTGTCCGAGGCCCAGCAGGATCCCGAGGTTGATCACGCCGATCACCTTGGTGCTGACGAAGTCTTTCGCGTACGCGGACAGCAGTACGAAGGTCAGGTAGGACGCGAGGAAAAGAGCGGTCATCGGGAAGATGAACGTCGTGAGCCGGCGACGGAGAGTGCGGAATTCTTCGGTCTGCCGAATCAGCTCGAACTTCGGGGTGCCGTCGGAATCGACGTACGACAAAGTGTCCGGGTCGTCGAACGACGCGAAACCCCGGCTTTCCCGGTACTCGTGCTGCGCTTCGCCAGGCGACCGCATCGCCTTGGTCATGTACCCCTGCCCCTCGTGTGCGGCGCCCACTGTAGCGCTCTCACGTGTGCAGTCAACGTGACGGAGGCCCCGGAAACGGACGAAACCGGACCAATGCCGAACGCCGACCGGACCGAAACCGGACTGAAAGCCGGACTCCCATTCGTCTCAAATGGTTCGCACCAACGTCTGTATCACGTGGACGGTCCGGAGTTGCACCAGGTGCAACACCTGAAGCCTTGGTCAAGACCGTTGTCGCACGTGTGCACCTGGCCTAGGATCGGCCGGTCCGCGTTATTGGTGACGGTTGGGGATAAAGTGGGGTTCTTAGCGCGCGAACGCCAAGTCGCGCCTCCCGGATGGAACCGCTGGCTCGTTCCGCCCGCAGCTCTGGCGATTCATCTCTCCATTGGCCAGGCCTACGCCTGGAGCGTCTTCAAGACGCCGCTGGAGAAATCTCTCGGCATCACCGGAACGCAGTCCGCTCTGCCGTTCCAGCTCGGCATCGTGATGCTCGGGCTCTCCGCCGCCGTGCTCGGGACGACGGTCGAGCGCAGGGGCCCGCGCTGGGCCATGCTGATGTCCCTGATCGCCTTCTGCTCCGGCCTGCTGATCTCGGCGGTCGGCGTGTGGGCCGGTCAATACTGGGTCGTCGTCCTCGGCTACGGCCTCGTCGGCGGCATCGGCCTCGGCATCGGCTACATCTCGCCGGTCTCGACGCTGATCAAGTGGTTCCCCGACCGGCCGGGCATGGCGACCGGCATCGCGATCATGGGCTTCGGCGGCGGCGCGCTCATCGCGTCACCGTGGTCGACCTCGATGCTGACGGCGTTCGGCGCCACCACGTCGGGCATCGGCAAGGCCTTCCTCGTGCACGGCATCGCCTACGCGGTCTTCATGAGCGTCGGCGTCCTGCTGATCCGCCTGCCCTCCAAGGAGTTCACGGCGGAGAAGGAGGCGTTGCTCAAGGACAGGCCCAAGGCCAACGTCGGCTTCAACGTCTCCGCGAACAACGCGATCAAGACGCCGCAGTTCTGGCTGCTGTGGGTCGTGCTGTGCTTCAACGTCACCGCGGGCATCGGCATCCTGGAGAAGGCCGCGCCGATGCTGGTCGACTTCTTCAAGGAGTCCTCGACGCCCGTCGCCGCCACCGCGGCCACCGGTTTCGTGGCACTGCTGTCCGCCGCGAACATGGCGGGACGGTTCATCTGGTCGTCCACTTCGGACATCGTGGGCCGCAAGAACATCTACCGCCTCTACCTCGGTGTCGGCGCGCTGCTCTACCTGGTGCTGCTGACCGTCGGCTCGACCAGCACCCCGCTGTTCGTGATCGCGGCGATGGTGATCCTGTCGTTCTACGGCGCGGGCTTCGCGACCGTCCCGGCGTACCTGCGCGACCTGTTCGGCACCTACCAGGTCGGCGCGATCCACGGCCGCCTGCTCACCGCGTGGTCGGTGGCCGGCGTCCTCGGGCCGCTGATCGTCAACGCCATCGCGGACGCGGGCAAGAAGGCCGGGCACGTCGGCCCGGACTTGTACGCGACGTCGTTCTACATCATGATCTCGCTGCTGGTCGTCGGTTTCGTCGCGAACGAGTTGATCCGCCCGGTCAACCCGAAGTTCCACGAACCCGCGGCCGGGGAGACCGGCAAGCCCTCGTCCCAGGACGACGAGGCCGCGGTCGCCAAGTGGAACGAGGCCGAGGCCGCCGAAGCCGCCGAGTCGGCGGACAAGGACGAAGCGGAAGGCGTGGTGAAGAAGTGAGCTCACCCCGAGAGAACCGATCGAGCACGGTGCTGCTGGTCGGTGCCTGGCTGTGGGTGGGCCTGCCGCTCGCCTACGGCCTGTACCGGCTCTTCCTGAACGCGGCCAAGCTCTTCGTCTGATGTTCAACGCGCTCGTGAACTGGCGCAACTGGCGCCTGCCGGTCAAGCTCGCCGCGGTGTTGATCGTTCCGGTCGCCATCGCGGTGGGCTCCGGCGTGTTGCAGATCAACTCGCAGATCGACCGCGCCGAGACCTACGCGGCGCTCCAGCGACTGGTGAAGGTCCGCGCCGCCCTGATCCCCGTGATCGAGGGCGTGCAGGCGGAACGGCACATCGTCGCTGAGGGCGCCGGCCCGGAGATCCTCTCCGAGCAGAGCAAGCGCACCGACGACGCCCGCGCGGTACTGCGCGACCAGATCGGCAAGACCTCGCTCAGCGAGGTCGTGACCGCCCGCCTCAGCGACGTCCAGAACCGCATCGGCGACCTGACGGTGTTGCGCGACCGCAGCAGCAACGACATCCCCGCGGTGATCAAGATCTACACCGAGCTCACCGACTCGCTGCTCGACGTCGACGAGGTGATGGCCAGCGAGTTCGGCGACGCCGCCCTGCTGCGCACCGCGATGGGTCTGCACCACGTGGTGCACGTCCGCGACCAGGTGCTCTACCAGCAGGCCGTCGTGCTGTCCGGGCTCACCCGCGGCCAGCTCACCAACGCCGAGGTCCGCGCGCTGGTCGAGTCGAACGTCAAGCTCGGCTACATCGCGGACGAGTTCGCGGCCCTCGCGACGCCCGACCAGATGAAGGTCTACGGCAAGAACTTCAGCGGCCCGGACATCGAGGCTCAGCGCACGATGCTGGCCACGGCGGTGCTGCACCCGACCTCGGACGCGCCCAGCACCGGCACCAACGCGAACAGGCCCAAACCGCCGTTGCCGATCGCGGCCGCGGACTGGAGCAGGGCGACGGGCGCCGTCGTGGCGTCGATGGGCAGCGTGGTGACGGGGTTGCAGGACGACCTGCGCGCCACCGCCGACCGCCTGCGCGACGAGTCCAGCGACGCCGCCGGCGCGGCGTCCGCGATCCTGTTCGCCAGCCTGATCCTGGCCGCCACCATCGGTTTCGTCGTCGGCCGCTACCTGCTGCGCTCGCTCAACGCACTGCGCCGCTCCGCGCTCGACGTGGCCTGGGACAAGCTCCCCGAGATGGTCGCGACCGGACGCGGCAGCACCGAGATCGAGGCCGTGCCGGTGCACACGACCGAGGAGTTCGGCCAGGTGGCGCGCGCGTTCGACGCGGTGCACCAGCAGGCCGTGAAGTCGGTCATCGAGCAGGCCAGCATGCGCGCCAACATGCGCAACATCTTCGTGAACCTCTCGCGGCGCAGCCAAAGCCTCGTCGAACGCCAGCTCAAGCTGATGGAGGAGCTGGAGAAGTACGAGGAGGACCCGGACCAGCTCGCGAACCTCTTCAAGCTCGACCACCTCGCCACCCGCATGCGCCGCAACAACGAGAACCTGATGGTGCTCTCCGGTGGCGACGTGGCGCGGCGGTTCCACAAGCCGATCCCGCTCACCGACGTGCTGCGCGCCGCGGCCGCGGAGATCGAGCAGTACCAGCGGGTGATGGTGCACACCGCACCCAACGCCGAGGTCGTCGGTTACGTGGCGAGCGACCTGGTCCGCCTGCTCGCCGAGCTCCTCGACAACGCCACGGCGTTCTCGCCGCCGCACACCCAGGTCTCGATCAGCGCGTCGATCGAGGCGGGCGGCATCGTGCAGATCGACGTGGCCGACCACGGCATCGGCATCGACCCCGAGGCGCTCGAGGGGGTGAACCGGCGGCTGGAGGCCGCGGGCGAGGGCGTGGACGTGCAGGTCTTCCGCGAAATGGGACTTTTCGTCGTCGGAAGGCTCGCCGCACGCCACCAGATCGTGGTACGTCTGGATGCGAAGCAAGGTTCCGGGACTCGCGCGATCGTGTTGGTTCCGGCCGAACTGGCACCACGACGGCAAGAGTCCTGGGAGTCTTTCCGAGGGGAGACGATCGAACGGCAGCGAGCGTCGTGGTTCCAGCAGACGACGCAGGCCGCCGCACCGCCGCCTCCCCCCGCGCCCGCACGCCAGACGCCGGAATCGGCCCGGGGCTTCCTCGACGCCTTCCAGCGGGGTGTGCAACGCGGCCTTCCCGAGAACCAGGAGAGTCGATGAGCACGCAGGTGGACCAGTTCGGCTGGCTGGTCACCAACTTCGCCGAACGCACCCCCGGCATCGAGCACGCCGTGGTGATCTCCGCGGACGGCCTGGTGTTGATCTCGTCCTCGAAGCTGCCGGCGCACGTCGCACCGCAGTTCGCGGCGATCGTGGCCGGCGTGGTCTCCCTCGCCGAGTCCGCGTCGAAGTGCTTCGCCGGCGAGGCGGTGGTCCGCACGGTCGTGCAGATGGACAGAGGCGTGATGCTGCTGTCCTCGATCAGCGACGGCTCCGTCCTCGCGGTGCTGGCGACGTCCGCGGCCGACGTCGCGCAGATCGCCTACGAGATGACCGTCGTCGTGCGGCAGGTGGGCCAGCTGCTCACGCCCGAACTGCGGGCCGAGCTCGCATGAGAGAGCCCGACGAACAGGTCAACTTCGGCGATCTGATCAGCGGTTTCAGCTTCGACAGCGAGCGGATCCGCAAGCGGAACAAGAAGAAGAAGCCCGAGCGCGCCGCCGAACCCGTCCGCGAGCCGGACCCGTACGCGACGCTGGCGTTCGAGCCGGTGCCACCGCTGCCGTCGGTCGAGACGGGCATCGACTCGTCGTCGTCGATCGTGCGCGCCTACGCGTGGACCGGCGGTCGCACCACGTCCGACGTGCACCTGGAGATCGAGACCCTGGTCTCGGTCAACGAGTTCTCGTCCACCGCCGTGCGCCCGGAACACCAGGACGTGCTGGCCCTGTGCATGCAGCCGCGTTCGGTGGCGGAGATCGCCTCCCTGCGCGGGCTGCCGCTGGGCGTCACGAAGGTGCTGCTCGGCGACATGGCCGGGCACGGCCTGATCGACGTGCACCGCACAGCGTCGTCCTACGGCGGCGACAGGCCGGACGGGATGCTGCTCGAACGCGTGCTGGCAGGGCTCCGCCGGCTCTGAGTGGGCGAGTCCGGCCGCTGATACGGTCGAGGCTCGACTGTCTGGGGGTCGCGATGGAGTTCCAGGAAGTGGTCCGCCGCCGGCGGATGGTGCGCAAGTTCACCGACGAGCCGGTCAGCGACGAGAGCATCCAGCGGATCATGCGCAACGCCGTGCGCGGTCCGTCGGCCGGGTTCTCGCAGGGCCAGGGCTTTCTCGTGTTGCAGGGCGAGCCGCTGCGGCGGCTCACCGAGATGTTCGAGTGGTGGGGCGGGGAAGACGCGAAGACGGCGCCGGTCGTCGTGATCCCGTTCTCGGCCAAGGACGTCTACCTGGACCGGTACGCGCAGGAGGACAAGGGCTGGACCGACCGCAGCGAGGACCACTGGCCGGTGCCCTACTGGGACATCGACACCGGCATGGCCGCGCTGCTGATCCTGCAGACCGCCGTGGACGAGGGCCTCGGCGCGGTGTTCTTCGGGATGGACGAGGACAAGTGGCCTGAGCTGCGCGCGGCGTTCGGCGTGCCGGACATGTACGTGCCGATCGGCATGATCGCGATCGGGCACTCCGCCGACGAGGCCATCTCCGAGGGCGCTTCGCCGCGCACGCGCAAGCGCCGCCCGTTCGACGAGGTCGTGCACTGGGGTCAGTGGCGGTGAGGTCGTTCGGCCTGCTCGGGCCGCTGGAGGTGGTGCTCGACGGGCGCCAGGTCCACATCCCGCCCGGCAAGCGGCGCGTGGTGCTGGCCGCCCTGCTGCTGCGGCCGGGGCAGGTGGTCGGTGTCGACGAACTCGTCGAGCTGGCCGGCGGCTCGCGCAACGCCCTGCAGACCGCGGTCGGCCGCCTGCGCGAAGTGCTGCCGGGTCTCGTGCGCACCAAGCCCGGCGGCTACCTGCTGGACGTGCCGCCCGACGAGGTCGACCTCCACCGGTTCGACCGCCTGGAACCCCGGGAGGCGCTCGCGCTCTGGCGCGGCCGCCCGTTCGCGGACATCGGCAGCGACGCGCTCGAGCGCGACCACGTGCCCGCGCTGACCGAGAAGTACCTGGCGACGCTGGAAGCCCGGATCGACGCCGACCTCGCCCGCGGCGGGCACGAGCGACTGGTGCCCGAACTGCGGTCGCTCACCCGTCAGCACCCGACCAGGGAACGGATGTGGGCGCAGCTGATCGTGGCGCTGCACCGCTGCGACAGGCAGACCGAGGCGTTGCGGGCCTACGACGACATCCGCGGCAGGCTCGCCGGGGAACTGGGCCTCGACCCCGGCAAGGACCTGCAGAAGGCGCACCAGCAGGTGCTCACGGCGGACAACCGGCCGCGCGTGCGCAACGACCTGCCCGGCGACATCGCCGACTTCGCGGGCCGTGCCTCCGACCTGGACGAGATCCTCGCCGCCGTGCCGTCCGGGTGCGTCGCGATCACCGCGATCGACGGCATGGCGGGCATCGGCAAGACCACCATCGCCGTCCGCGCCGCACACCGCCTGGCTTCCCGCTTTCCGGACGCACAACTGTTCGTCGACCTGCACTCCTACACCGCGGGCGTCGCGCCGCGCACGCCGTCGGACGCGCTGCTGGAGCTGCTGACGGCGCTCGGCGTGCCCGCGCAGGACATCCCGGACGGCCTGGACGCCCGCGCCGCCCGGTGGCGAGCGGAGTTGGCGCACCGCAAGGCACTCGTGGTGCTCGACAACGCGGGCAGCGCCGCCCAGGTCCGCCCGCTGCTGCCGGGCTCGGGCCTCGTGCTGGTCACCAGCAGGCGCCGCCTGGTCGACCTGGACGCCGCCCACACCATCTCCCTCGACGTGCTGTCCGAAGAGGACTCGCTGAACCTGCTGGCGAGCATCGCCGGACGCGCGAAGGTCGGCCAGGACACCGGTTCCGCGCGCGAGATCGTCCGCCTCTGCGGCTACCTGCCGCTGGCCGTCCGCATCGTCGGTGCCCGCTGGCGCACCCGCCCGGCGTGGTCCGCGAAGGACCTCGTCCGCCGCCTCACCGAGCAGCGCCTGACGGAGCTGACCGCGGGTGAGCGCAGCGTCGCGGGCGCGTTCGCCCTGTCCTACCAGCAACTCACGCCGGACCAGCAGCGCCTGTTCCGGCGGCTGGGCCTGCACACCGGCGAGGACTTCGACGCGTACCTGGCCGCGGCGGTCATCGGCACCACCCGCGCAGAGGCCGAACGGCTGCTCGACGAGCTCCTGGACGCACACCTGGTGCAGCAGAAGGAGAACGGCCGCTACCGCCTCCACGACCTGCTGGCCGACCACGCCAAGGCGTCGGTCGAGCCGGGGGAGAGGAACGAGGCGATCGCGCGAATCCTCGACCACTACCTGCGCGGAGCGGAGGACTCCGCGCGGAGGATCGCCCCCGGCCGCCCGGAGCTCGACTCCGCCGTCACCCACGAGCTGGTCGATCCGCCGCGGTTCCCCACCCCGTTCGAGGCACTGGCGTGGCAGGAGGCCGAGCGGCTGAACCTCAGGGCCGCCGTCTACCTGGCGGCGTACGAGGGGTTCTACCACCACGCGTGGCAGCTGCCGCACCAGTTCGCCCACTTCCTGTTGTTGCGCGGGTCCGGCAGGGAGCGGGTCGAGGTGCTGAACGTCGCCCTCGGTGCCGCACGCCACCTCGGCGACCTGAAGGCACGCGCGGAAGCGTTGCGGGGCCTGGGTTCGGCGTACATGGAGGACGGCGACCCGAAGGCGGAGAGGGACCTGCGCGAGGCGCTCGACCTGATGCGGCAGATCGGCGACCTGCGCGGTGAGGCGTCCGTGATGGGGCTGCTCGGCATGATCGCGCGCGAACGGCACGAGTACGACAGGTCGCTGGACCACTTCGAACGCGGTGTCGTGCTGATGCGGCAGGCGGGCGCGCCGACCGGGGTGGCGGCCGCGCTGCACAACATCGGCATCAACCACGCCCAGCTCGGCCGGACCGAGGAAGCCCTGGCGTACATGGGCGAGGCTGTCGCGTTGATGGAGGAGCACGGCGACGTCCGGGCCGCGGCCATGACGCTGCACAACATCGCTCACGTGCACTTCGACGCGTTCGCCGACGAGGAGTGCCTGGCCTACGCGGAACGCTCGCTGATCGCCTACCGCGAGTCGGCCGACCGGCGCGGTGAAGCGCTCGCCCTGGCCGACTACGCCTACTGGCGCTACGAGATGGGCCACCACACCGTCGCGCGCGAACTGGCGCGTGAGGCGGCACGACTGTGCCGGACGTACACCAACCTCTCCGACGACCACGCGGTGCTGGCGTCCATGGAGGACGTTCGCGACCACATCGGACAGGCCGCGCTGCTCGTGGCCCTGTCACTCGACGCCCAGCTGGGCGGAAGGCCGGTCGAGGCGCTCGGCCACCTGCGCCGGTGCCTGGTGATCGTGCGGGAACGCAGCTGGTGGAGCGTGGACCGCGTGCTCGGGCAGCTCTCCGCCGTGCACCTGGCGCTGGGCGACCGGGACACCGCCGTGCGGTACGCGCGGGAGGCGGTGGCCGCGGCCAGGAACACGCCCCAGCCGCGGGCCGTCGCGTTCGCGGAACAGACCCTCGCTAGAGCGAAAGCCCCAGTGCCACCAGCGTGATCACGGCTGCCGCCAGCACGGCGAAGGCCATCCACTGCGCCACTTTGTCCCCGGTCCTGCGCATCCCCTGCTCCCCTCGGTGGTGTCGCCACCGAGGGTCGTGAAGGCCGTCCCCACGTCGTCCCCACCGCGATCACACGGATTCAAGGGAATGCGAACGGCGTGTTTTGATCAACGCGGTGTGAGGTACTCGTGAGGTATTGCTCCAACGGAGTGCTTGGCTCGCCCGTAAGATTCCGTTAGGGTCGCATTCGCGGGCAATTGGCAGGGCGGCGCGCGTTATCAAAAATCGCCCGAAAATTGATCAGAAATTAGCCACTTGTTCGATTGAAACCATCACGCTGCTCCGTCCGGGTGGTGCCTTCCACGGCAGGACCAACAGCCGCTCACCCTGCGGGACGGTGGTGACGAGGACGTGTGCGTGCAGTGGTGCGGGGTCGGCCAAAAGGGGCTTGCGAGTCGTGAGAATCGGACCAGTCTTGTCTAATGGCATCGCCGGGATCCGTCCGGCGGGCAGTGGCCACGACACGGGGGTGGAACGCACCATGGGTGGTGTCCCTACGTTTCCCCACGGCAGACCACTGACGTGGGCGGACCTGGAGGCGATGCCTGATGACGGGCACCGTTTCGAACTCGTCGACGGGGTGCTCGTCATGAGCCCCTCACCCCGCCCCGTGCACCAGCGGGTGGTCGCCCGCCTGCTGGTGGCGCTGACCGCTGTCTGCCCACCGGAGCTCGAGGTCCTGCCGGCTCCGGTCGACGTCGTGCTCGCCGACGACACGGTCTTCATCCCCGACCTGGTGGTGGGCCGGCGCGAGCAGTTCTCGAAACAGGCGCTCATCGGGCCGCCGGTGCTGGCGGTCGAGGTTCTGTCGCCCCGCACGCGGCACGTGGACCTCGAACTCAAGCGGGCGAAGTTCCAGGAAGTCGGCTGCGAGAACTACTGGATGATCGACTACGACAGTCCGTGGCTGCGGTGCCTGCATCTCGAAAACGGCGTGTACGTCGAGCAGGCCCGTTCCGAGGGAGAAGAAATCATCGAGCTGCAATTCCCGTTCGCGGTGAAGCTCAGCGCCCAGTCGCTGGTGCGCTGAGTGTGCGCCGGGCGGGCCGGGTTGGGCTGAACGGGCGACAGTGATCCACGCACGTGTGGATCACGGTTTCACCATCTGGCGTTCCCGTGCGGCGGGCTGGTTGCGTGCATCGCGTCAGCCCAACGCGCGGAGGTCCAACGCACATGCAGCCGTTCCAGCTGCCGGAGTTCTACACGCCCCATCCGGCCAGGCTGAACCCGAACCTCGAACGCGCCCGCGTCCACACGCGCGCCTGGGCACGCGAGATGGACATGGTCGACGTGCCGCAGCACGGCACCGTCGTCTGGACCGAAGAGGACCTGGAGTCGCACGACTACGCGTTGCTCTGCGCGTACACCCACCCCGACTGCGACGGTGAGGCGCTCGACCTCATCACCGACTGGTACGTGTGGGTCTTCTACTTCGACGACCACTTCGTCGAGCTCTACAAGCGGAACCCGGACATCGGAGGCGCACAGGCCTACCTCGACCGGTTGCCGCTGTTCATGCCGGTCAGCGGTGCCATCACGGCCACGCCGGAGAACCCGGTGGAGAAGGGCCTCGCCGACCTCTGGCGCCGCACCGTGCCCACCCACTCGCTCGACTGGCGCGAACGGTTCGCCGCCAACACCCAGCACCTGCTCGACGAGTCGATGTGGGAGCTGCACAACATCAGCGCCCACAGGCTGTCCAACCCGATCGAGTACATCGAGATGCGCCGCAAGGTCGGTGGCGCGCCGTGGTCCGCGAACCTCGTCGAGCACGCCGTCGGCCTCGAGGTGCCCGCGCGCATCGCCCTCTCGCGGCCCATCGGGGTCCTCAGGGACACGTTCAGCGACGCCGTGCACCTGCGCAACGACCTGTTCTCCTACGAACGCGAGGTGCTCGACGAGGGCGAGCTCTCCAACGGCGTGCTGGTGTTCGAGAAGTTCCTCGACCTGCCCACGCAGCAGGCCGCCGAGGCCGTCAACGACCTGCTGACCTCGCGGCTGCACCAGTTCGAGCACACCGCGCTCACCGAGCTGCCGATCCTGCTCGACGAGCACGCCATCGACCCCATCGGGCGCGCGGCCGTCCTGGGCTACGTGAAGGGCCTGCAGGACTGGCAGGCGGGCGGCCACGAGTGGCACCTGCGGTCGTCGCGGTACATGAACAAGGCCCCGAAGCCCCAGCTGGGGATCCTCGGCTCGTACGCCAAGACCATGCCGCAGCGGCTCAGGCAGTTCTCCAGCACCCCGAAGGTCGTCGAGCCGTACACGCTGCCGTCCTTCGACGTCCCGTTCACGCTGACCCTGTCACCGCACCTGGACCAGGTGCGCGAGGAGATCGTCGTGTGGGGCCGGGAGATGGGCATCCACGGCGAGGGCATCTGGGACGAGGCCAAGCACCGCGGGTTCGACCTCGCGCTGTGCTCGTCCGGCCTGGACCCGGACGCGACGCCGGGCGAGCTGTTCCTCTCGGCGTGCTGGCTGACCTGGGGCACCTATGCCGACGACGTCTACCCGTGGGTCTTCGGGCGCCTGCGCGACCTGGCCGGCCTGAAGCTGCAGACCGCACGGCTCAAGCAGTGCATGCCGCTCGACATGGTGCCGACCCTGGTACCCGCCAACGCGATGGAACGCAGCCTCGCCGACCTGTGGCAGAAGACCGCCGGTCCGATGTCCGCCGAGTTCCGCGCGACGTTCCGGCAGACCGTGGACGACATGGTCGACGCGTGGGTGTGGGAGGTCGTGAACATCCAGCAGAACCGCATTCCCGACCCGATCGACTACCTGGAGATGCGGCGGTCGACGTTCGGTTCCGAGCTGACGACCTCGCTGTCGCGGTTCTCCCATTCGACGACGGTGCCGCCGGAGATCTGGGGGACCCGCGTCGTCCAGACCATGGAGCGGTCGGCCATGGACTACGCCTGCATGACCAACGACGTCTTCTCGTACCTGAAGGAGATCCAGTACGAGGGCGAAGTGCACAACATGGTGAGGGTGATCGAGAACTTCCTCGGAGTTTCGCAGTCCCGGGCGTTCGAAGTGACCTACGCGTTGATGGACGCCCGTCTCGGGCAGTTCATCTCCTCGGTCGAGACGCATCTGCCGCAGATGTTCGAGGACCTCTCCCTGGACTCGGCCACGCGGGCGTCGCTGACCCGCTACGCCGACGAGCTGAAGGACTGGATCGTCGCGATCGTCAACTGGCACGAGGAGACCAGTCGCTACGGCGAGGACGAGATCCGGACGCCGGTGAACGCGGGAGCGTTCAGCCAGGGCCCCTCGGGCATCGGCACGGCGGCCGCCCGGCTCACATCCCGAACTTCGAGCTGAGCCAGGCGCGGGTCGCGTCGCGGTAGTCCTCCGCGTTGCGGTGCAGTCCGAGCGAGTGACCCGCGCCCGGCAGCACGTAGGTCTGCAGCTGGGCCTCCGGGCGGTAGTACGGGGCTTCCTGGGCGCGCAGGTGCGTGGCGTCCGAGCAGTCGCGCAACGCGAGCAGGCCGCAGAACAGCACGTCCTCGCTGCCGACCGCCTGGAACACCGGCACGTCGATGCCCTGCGTCGTGGGCAGCACGATGCCGAACACGGCCACGGTTCCCATGCCCGGCACGGAAACCTGGTCCTTCGTCGCCTCGTCCGCGTCCACCACGGCCTGCTCGGCGTCGCCCATCGCGTAGAACAGCCCGGCCCGCGCGCCGGGCCGCGTCGTGAAGTACAACGGGTCGCTGCCGAGCTTCGCCAGCACGTCGTCGAGGAACACGGGCTGAAGTCCCAGCGCCGCACCGAGAGCCAGCACCGGGACGGCCGGCATGTGCGTCATGCCGGACAGCACCACGCCGTCGACGTCGTGGTAGGTCGCGGCCTCCAGCGCCACGATGCCCGACCCCACGGAGTGCCCGACGATGACGACCTTGCGGTAGGCGGTGCCCCCGACGCGTCCGGCGCGCAGGTGCTGCACCACCTCGTGCATCGTCCGCGCCTCGAGGGAGATCAGCAGCGGCAGGCTGGGCGGGTGCGTCGAGGCACCCGTGCCGAGCCGGTCGACGGCGAACGTCGCACGGCCTCGGCGGGCCATGTCGCGCTGGTACGAATAGGACTCCGGCACGCCCGGCAGGTCCCAGTACGCGCGGTTGTACGTGCCGCCGTGCACCAGCAGCTGGACGGAGTCCGGGTTCGCGCCGACCGGCTCGCAGAGCTGACCGGAGATCGTCGCGGTGCCGCTCGGACCTGACACCGGCAAGGTGGTGAGCCGGCAGTCGGCACCGGAGGCGTGCGCGGCGGGCGTCAGCGATGTCATCGCCAGCACAGCGGCCAGTACGGGCAGCAGTTTCACGCTGAAGGCTTTCTTCTCGTGGCCCGGCCCCGGCACCGACGTGCCGCGGCATCGCCATCACCCTTTCGTGCGACCCCGAACAACCTAGGGTCATCCGTCCAGTGGTGGCGAGCAGATGCACACGATCGGATGCTCATCCGTTCAGCCGGACCGGTGTGCACAAGTACGCTCGGCCGGTGAGCAGCGACCTCGGCTGGGTTCCACCAGGTGTGGACACGACGGTGCCGTCACCTGCCCGGGTGTACGACTACTGGCTCGGTGGTGGCCACAACTTCGCGCCGGACCGCGCGCTGGGGGAGAAGATCCTGCAGATCATGCCCGGCGTGCGTGACGCGGCACGGCTGAACAGGTCGTTCCTGCGCAGGGCCGCGGTGCACGTGGCGGAACGGGGCGTGCGGCAGTTCCTCGACATCGGCTCCGGCATCCCGACCGTCGGCAACCTGCACGAGATCGTGCGGGCGGAGGCGCCCGGCTGCAGGGTCGTCTACGTCGACAGGGACCCGGTCGCGGTCGCGCACAGCGAGCTGATCCTCGCGGGAGACCACGACACCGCCGTGGTGCAGGCCGACCTGCGCGACCTGGACCAGATCTTCGGCGCGGCCGGCCGGCTGATCGACTTCGACCGGCCCGTCGGCCTGTTCATGTTGCTGGTGCTGCACTTCGTCCCGGACGAGTGGGACCCGGCGGCGATCGTCGGGCAGTACCGGGACAGGCTCGCGCCCGGCAGCTTCCTCGCGTTGACGCACGCCTCCGCCGAGGCGAAGCCCTCCGGAATGGACGAGGCCGTGCGGACCTACAACGTCAGGAGCTCGGCGAACCAGGCGTTCCCGCGCACGCACGACGACGTGCTCGCGTTCTTCGACGGGTTCGACCTCCTCGAGCCGGGGCTCGTCGGCTGCCCGTCGTGGCGGCCCGAAGGCGAGGGCGACTTCGCGGCCAACCCGGCGATCAACGAGGTTCCGTTCGCCGGGGTCGCCGTCAAACCCTGACCGCGTTCGGTCAGCGAGTGGTCAGCGCCGGTCGGCACCTTGTGGGCAACACCGATCCACAGGGGGAACACCGTGCAGAACGTTCTGATCTCCGGCGCCAGCATCGCCGGGCCCGCGCTCGCGTACTGGTTGCGCCACCACGGTTTCAGCGTCACCGTCGTCGAACGGGCGCGCGGCCTGCGGCCCGGCGGCCAGGCCATCGACGTGCGCGGCCCGGCGCTCGAAGTCGTGGAGCGCATGGGTCTCGGCGAACGGCTGCGGTCGTCCAGCACCGGCATGCGCGGCATGACCATGGTCGACGCCGACGGCAACGAGCTGTTCCGCTCCACCACGCACAGCCTGAGCGGTGGCGACCTGTCGAGCCCCGACGTCGAACTGCTGCGCGACGACCTCGCCCACATGCTGTTCGACGCGGCGGAAGGCGTCGAGCACCTCTTCGACGACACCATCACCTCGATCGACGGCACCCGCGTCACGTTCGAGAAGGCCGCCCCGCGCGACTTCGACGTCGTCGTCGGCGCGGACGGCCTGCACTCCCACGTCCGCCGGCTCGTGTTCGGGCCCGAGTCGCGGTTCACCACCCACCTCGGCACGAACCTCGCCGTCTTCACCGCGCCGAACTTCCTCGGCCTCGACCACTGGCAGACGTTCCAGCAGGGCGGGACCGTCGGCGGTGGCATCATGAGCGCCTGCGCCAACGCGGAATGCCGCGTCTACATGGGTTTCTACGGCGAGGTGCCGTTCGACCACCGCGACGTCGACGCCCAGCGGCGGCTGGTCGCCGAGAAGTTCGACGGCGCGGGCTGGGTGTGGCCGACGGCGCTGAAGCACATGTGGGAGGCGCCCGACTTCCACTTCGACTCGATGAGCCAGGTCAGGATGGACTCGTGGTCGCGCGGCAACGTCGTGCTGCTCGGTGACGCCGGCTACTGCGGTTCGCCGATGTCCGGGCAGGGCACGAGCCTGGCACTGGTCGGCGCGTACGTGCTGGCCGGTGAGCTCGCGAAGGACCCGTCGGCCGCCTTCGGGCGCTACGAGGAGGTCCTGCGGCCGTACGTGACCGCCAACCAGGACATGGCGCTGCGGAACGTGGAGACGGGCGGGGCGCCCGGCGAGGACTTCGCCGAGATCGTGAACAGCCTCAGCCTGCCCCGGTACTGAGCCGGAAGGCCGCTTCCAGAAGGTCTCGAACAAAGAATTGGCTCAGACCATTGACGACAAAAGGGATGTTTGAGCACGCTGGAGCAGGGTCGCCGCCCCCGACTCGTGAGGAGGAGTCGTGAGAACTCGCGTTCTCGCCGCGGTCGTCGCTGTCACCGCAGCGCTGTCCGTGAGCGCGCAGTCGCAAGCCGCGGAACCACTGCAGAGCCTCGTGCCGGTCCCTGTCTCGGTGCAGGCCAGAAGCGGTGTCACGCACACGCTGACGGCAGCCACGAAGATCTACACCGCCCCTGCCGCGCGTGACGTCGGCGACTTCCTCGCCGGCGTCCTGCGGCCCTCGACCGGGTACGCGTTCCCGGTGTCCGACTCGACCGGGACCCCGTCCGACGGCATCTCGCTGCTGCTCACGGGCGCGCCGGGCACGGTCGGCCAGCAGGGCTACCAGCTCGACGTGGCGGCGAGCTCCATCGTTCTGCGCGCCGCCACCTCCGAAGGCCTGTTCGCCGGCGTGCAGACGCTGCGGCAGCTGTTGCCGGCCAAGGTCGAGAGCACGACCGCGCAGGCCGGTCCGTGGACCGTGCCGGGCGCGCTGATCGTCGACCACCCGCGGTTCTCCTACCGGGGCGCGATGCTCGACGTGGCCCGCCACTTCCACCCGGTGTCCACGGTCAAGCGCTACATCGACCAGCTCGCGCTCTACAAGATCAATTACTTCCACCTGCACCTGACCGACGACCAGGGCTGGCGGATCGTCATCGACAGCTGGCCGCGCCTCGCCACGTACGGCGGCAGCACGCAGGTCGGCGGCGGCCCCGGCGGGTACTACACCAAGGCGCAGTACAGCGAGATCGTGCAGTACGCGGCGTCGCGCAAGATCACGGTGATCCCCGAGATCGACATGCCGGGCCACACCAACGCAGCGCAGGCCTCGTACGCGGAGCTCAACTGCAACGGCCAGGCCCCGCCGCTGCGCACGGACATCGAGGTCGGCTACTCCTCGCTGTGCGTGAACAAGGACATCACCTACCAGTTCGTCGACGACGTGGTGCGCGAGATCGCGGCGCTCACGCCCGGCCCGTACTTCCACATCGGCGGTGACGAGGCGCACGCGACCTCCGACGCCGACTACCAGGCGTTCATGGACCGGGCCCTGCCGATCGTGAAGAAGTACGGCAAGACCGTGCTCGGCTGGCACGAGTTCGTGAAGACCACGACCGACACCACGGCCATGCCGCAGTACTGGGGCACCACGACGTCCAACGCCACGGTGCAGGCAGCGGCGGCACGCGGCCAGAAGGTCATCATGTCGCCCGCGAACAAGGCGTACCTGGACATGAAGTACAACTCCAGCACGCCTTTGGGCCTGTCGTGGGCCGGTCTGATCGAGGTCCAGACCGCCTACGAGTGGAATCCCGGCACGCACCTGAGCGGCGTCCCGGAGTCCGCGGTCCACGGCGTGGAGGCTCCACTGTGGAGCGAGACGCTGGTGACCGGCCGCGACATCGAGTTCATGGCGTTCCCCAGGCTCGCCGCGATCGCCGAGCTGGCGTGGTCGCCGTGGTCCACGCACAACTGGGACCAGTTCAAGGCGCGCCTGGGCAACCAGGGCCCGCGCTGGACGACCATGGGCATCAACTTCTACAAGTCGGCCCAGGTGCCGTGGGACACCGGTGGCCCCGGCCCCGGTCCGTGCACGCAGCCGGCGTGGGAGCGCGACAAGGTCTACAACGGCGGCAACGTGGTCTCGCACAACGGCCACAAGTGGACCGCGCAGTGGTGGACGCGAGGTGAGGAGCCCGGCACCACCGGTCAGTGGGGTGTCTGGCGCGACGGAGGCGTTTGCTGACTTCCAGTGGGTACTCGTCGGCCATGACGGATCCGGAAGTTGCCGAGGAGTTCGCCGAAGAGGCCGGCGTCGACCCGACACCGCAGGAGGTCGACCAGTACCGCGACATGACGCAGCCGGGTGAGTGGCGCGCCGACGACGAGATGGGAGCGGACGGCGCGCCCGCACCGCAGGACGGGGAGGACCCGACCGGCGGTTCCGGCGCGTGATGTCTGATTCATCCGGTGCGGGCGCTTATCGAGCGTCCGCACCGGGTAACAGAGCGTCGTGGATGCCCGAGTTGCCGTATTTGCCCCGTCCCCTCAACTGACCATCACCGTCGAGGACCTCGACGGTGAGCCGGACGTGCACCTGCACGCCGGCGGCCAGGGTTTCTGGCAGTCCAGGATGATCGCCGCTTTAGGCGTCGAAGCCGTCGTGTGCGCGACGTTCGGCGGTGAGACCGGTCGTGTGCTGCGCACTTTGCTCGAAGGCGAGCACGTCGACCTCAAGGCGCGCGACGTCGCCGCCCGCAACGGCGCCTACGTGCACGACCGCCGCGACGGCAGCCGGGACGAGATGGTCGAGATGCTCCCGGATGCGCTGTCCCGCCACGAGCTCGACGACGTCTACGAGTCGGCACTGGTGGAGGGCATCCGCGCGGGCACGGCCGTGCTGAGCGGGCCGTCCGACGACCGGGTGCTGCCCCACGACACGTACTTCCGCCTCACCTCGGACCTGACCGGCAACGGTTGCCGCGTGATCGTCGACCTGGCGGGCGACCGGCTCGCCGAAGCCGTGCGCGGCGGCCCGCACGTCGTCAAGGTGTCGCACGAGGAACTGGGCGAGGAAGACCTGCCCAAGCTCATCGAGAAGGCACGCGAGATCGCTGCCTCGTGCGTGCACGGAGTGGTGGTGTCGCGCGCCGACGAACCGGCGTTGGCCCTGCTGGAAGACCAGCTCTACCTCGTGCGGATGCCGCAGCTTCAGCCCGTCGACACGCGTGGCGCCGGCGACTCCATGACCGCGGGGATTTCGGCGGGCCTCGCGCTGGGTATGTCGTTGACGGACGCGGTGAAGCTCGGCGCGGCCGCGGGAGCGGTCAACGTGACGCGGCACGGCCTCGGCAGTGGCGGGGGAGAAGCCGTGCGCGAGCTGAGCAAACGCGTGGAACTGGAGCCGATCGAGGAATGAGCGGATGCGCGCGCTGATCACGAATGACGACGGAATCGACTCTCCCGGCCTGTGGACCCTGGCGTCCGCCGCTGCCGAGTGCGGCCTCGAAGTGGTGGTGGCGGCGCCGTCGGCCCAGGCCAGCGGCACCAGCGCCTCGGTCGCGGCGGTGGGAGGGAACGGCAGGGTGGCGAGCGAGCGCCGCACCCTGCCGGGACTCGACGTCGAGGCCTACGCCGTCGCGGCGCATCCGGGCCTGATCTCGCTGATCGCGTGCAGGGGCGGCTTCGGCGGCAAGCCCGACGTCGTGCTGTCCGGCGTGAACCTGGGCGCGAACGTGGGCCGCGCCATCCTGCACTCCGGCACCGTCGGCGCGGCGCTGACCGCGCACCTGAACGACGTCACGGCGATGGCGGTGTCGCTCGACGTGGGACTGGACGCGCCCGAACCGTTGTGGGACAAGGCGGGCGAGGTGGTGCGCGTCGTGCTGCCCGCGTTGCTGGAGATGCCCGCGGCCACGGTGCTGTCGGTGAACGTGCCGAACGTCGTCGACGTGCGGGGACTTCGCTGGGCGGAGCTGGCGCGGTTCGGCACCGTGCAGAGCCGGGTGGACGACGTGGGCGACAACGAGGTCGAGCTCGTGCACGTCTACAACGAGGAGTCGCTCGTGCCGGGTACGGACACGGCGTTGCTGGCGGACGGTTTCGCGACCGTGACGGCGCTGCGCTCGGTCGACCGCGACGTCAGCTCGGAGCCCGCTTTGCCGGCCTGGCCAGCGTGATCACGAGCCCGAGCAGCGCTGTCCGCACCCCGAGGAAGCCCTCGGTCGTGACGTCGTCGAGCGAGAACGCCAGCATCCCGAACCCCAGCAGCAGGAGGAGTCCGTACATCCGCGCGTGGCCGAGCCGCCACGCCATCAAGATGCCCATCACCCCGACGCCGAGCTGGACGACGCGGTAGTTCGGATCCAGGCCGAAGAGATCCAGCCATCCGAAGGCGAGCTGCACCACGCCCGCCGTGAGTGTGATCGCCTGCGGCCTCGTGAACTGGAACTGATCGGTCGACAAGGCCACAGGTCTTCACCCCTCGGATCGCCGCCAGACCGCGTCGTACTTCGCCTGTCGTTCGCGATCCTTCACAGCATTGCGTTCTCGGCGCCCCTGAGTCGCCGTCCCTCGTGGATACCCGTACTTCGTGAGGCGGTAATCCACACTTTCCGGTGCGTAGGAGAGCGCGAAGTACAGTCCTACAACGAATCCGAGCGCACCGCACGCGATCGCCAGCGGCCACGGCGAACCGAGTCCGAAGACGAGCGCGAGCGTGATGGCCGTCGTCAGCGGCGTGACCTGCACGAGGCTGCGCACCGTGAACCGCAGCAACCACTTTGGACCGGTCACGTCGTCGTAGACGAACTCCCGGTACTTCTGGGGCACCCGCCCGCCCGCGTAGTACCAGGCCTTCAGCGCGGGGTTCACCGGGTCGCCTTGGCGATCACCTTGTGCAGCACCTGGTTCAGCTGCGCGAGCTCTTCGAACGTCATGTCGAGCTGCTCCACGACCTTGAAGGGGATCTTGAGCGCTTCCTGGCGCAGCTCGGTGCCCTTCTCGGTGAGGGTCAGCGCGAGCGCGCGTTCGTCCGCTTTGTCCCGTTGCCGCTCGACGTACCCGATCGCCTCCAGCCGCTTGAGCAGCGGGCTGAGGGTGCCGGGGTCGAGCTGCAGGACGCTGCTCAGGTCCTTGACGGTGCGCGGTGACCGCTCCCAGAGCGCCAGCATCACCAGGTACTGGGGATGCGTGAGGTTCAGCGGCTCCAGGATCGGGCGGTAGACCGCGATCACCGTCCGGCTGGCCACGGCCAGCGCGAAGCAGACCTGCCGCTCCAGTTCGAGCGGGTTCTCCGGAACACTTGGTGTACTAATCATTGGTGTACACACTAACTGCCGGGAACGCTCGGATCCAAGAGGTGTGGCGCAGTGCTCAGCTCTTCAACGCCTCCGCGAGCACCTCGGCGGTGACGGCCGCGCCCGTCCGGGTCATCACGGTGCCGCCGTGGTCGACCTCGTTGATCAGCACGGGGTCGCGCAGGACGGGCAGTTCGGCGCGGAACGCCTGGGCCTGGTCGGCGGTGTAGGCCGGTGGGGAGTCCGGGCCGGTGCTCCACTCGGCGTGCACGAACCACGTCGGGACGGTCAGCTCCCGCCAGCGCGAGGTGCCGAAGACGACGTCGGTGGCGTCGGCGACCAGGGTGTCGGCCGGCAACCTCAGCTGGCCGTCCGGGGTCAGGTCGTGGGCGAAGTACTCGCGGATCAACGGGTCGGTGGCGTCGACCGTCGAGTTGACCGCCGCCTGGACGGCCACGTACTCGTCGACGGTCCAGGTGCGTTCACGGGCGGCCACCTGCGGGGCGAACGCCGCCGAGAGCATCTCCTCGGTCATGTGGGCGTGGGCGGGCATGGGGAAGCCGCCGTCCACGAGCACGAGCGCGCGCACTCGGTCCGGGTGGCGCACGGCCAGGTCGACGGCCACGTAGGCGCCCATGGACATGCCGCACACCGTCACGGTCTGGAGGTTCAAGGCGTCGAGCACGCGGACCATGTCGTCGGCGTGCTGCCCGATGGACGAGCCGGGCACCTCGCAGCTGTCGCCGCGGCCGCGCAGGTCCGGGGCGATGAGCGAGAAACCGTGCGCCGCCACCCAGTTCCACAGCCTGCGGCTGCCGCTGACGCCGTGGATCGCCAGCACGGGCGGGGTGTCGCCGTCGTGGATCTCGACGGCGAGATCGCCGCCGTCTACCGGAACGCGCATGCGGACTCCTCAGGCTTTGCCGGGGTTGAAGAGGTTCAGGGGGTCGAGCGCCTGTTTGACCGCCCGGTGGACCGACCACGCGTCCGGGCCCAGTTCGCGGATCATGCCGTCCCGCTTGAGCAGGCCCACGCCGTGCTCGCCGGTGACGGTGCCGCCCAGCCGCAACGCCTGGTCGATGATGTCCTCGAACGCCGCCTGCGCGGCGATCCTCGCGTTGTCGTCGCCGGGCGGGGTGATCAGCAACGGGTGCAGGTTGCCGTCGCCGGCGTGGGCGATGGTCGCGATCCGGACCTGGTGGCGCGCGCCGATCTCCTCGATGTGCGCGAGCAACGCGGGCACCGCCGACCTGGGCACGCACACGTCCTCGGTCAGCAGCGGGCCGAGGCGTTCCAGTGCCGGGTAGGTCAGGCGGCGGGCGGCGAAGAGCGCTTCGGCCTCGGTCGAGTCGGTGGAACGCTCCGTCCAGACGGCGCCCGCGTCGGTGAAGGCCGCGACCAGGCCGTCGGCGTCGTCCGGTGTCTCGGCGCGGGCCAGCAGCATGGCCTCGGTGTCCGGCTCGATGCCCAGGTGCTTCCAGTCCTCCACGGCCTGCAGGCAGGCGCGGTCGACCAGTTCCAGCGCGGCGGGCTGCAGGCCCCGGCTGGTGCTCAGCGCGACGGCCTGACCTGCGGCGACGAGGCTGGAGAACGCGCCGACGACGGTGGCGGACGGACGCGGGGCCGGGCGCAGGCGGACGGTGACCTCGGTGACGACGCCGAGCGTGCCCTCGGAGCCGACCAGCAGGCTGGTCAGGTCGTAGCCGGCGACGCCCTTGGTGGTGCGCCTGCCGAGCCGCACCGCCGTCCCGTACGCGACGGGGCCGCCCATCACGGCCTCCAGGCCGAGCACGTAGTCCCGCGTCACGCCGTACTTGAGGCAGCACAGGCCGCCCGCGTTCGTGGCGACGTTGCCGCCGATCGTCGACCACGGCGAACTGGCCGGGTCCGGCGGGTACCAGAGCCCTTGCGCGGCAACGGCTTTCTTCAGGTCGTCGTTCACGACACCCGGCTGCACGACGGCGAGCAGGTTGTCCCGGTCGATCTCCAGGATCTCGTCCATGCGGCTGAGGTCGAGGACCAGGCAGCCGTCGACCGCGTTGGCGCCGCCGGACAGACCCGTGCCCGCGCCTCGCGGCACGATCGGGATGTTGTGCGCCGCGCAGTGCCGCACGGCTTCTTGAACGTCCTCTGTGGACTGAGGTCGCAGTGCGGCGTACGGCGTTCCCGCCGGGGCCCACTCTGCCTCGTCGTGGCTGAGGCCGGCCAGCGTGTTCGGGTCCGTGATGAGGTTCATGACCGCTCCAACGCGCCGTGGGCCGCCTTGTGCACAACTCGTTCCAGTTCCGCGCCCCACGCCGCCGGTGTGGTGTCCGTGTGGATCGGCACCGCGCCCATGCCCGCCACCGCGAACCGCGCGAAGAGCACCAGGTCGAAGGCCTGGGCGGGGGAGGCGAGCGGCGGGGTCAGGACCGCGGCGATCTTCGCGGCACCCGTGTTGAGCTCCTGGGTGCCGGTCGCGATCAGGTCGGGCTCCGTGACGATCACGGCGCGGCGGCCGAGCTCCAGCGCCCACTGCTCGGGTGTGATCGTGTCGATGGCCGTGCGCACTGCTTTCGTCAGCGCCGCAACGGGATCGGGGTCCGCGACGAGCGCGCGGACGACGCGGCTGAGGAACGCGTCGTACCAGAAGATCGCGGCCTTGGTGCCGAACGTGCGGAACAGCGTGCGTTCGGAGACGCCCGCGCGGTCGGCGATGGCCTTGGTCGACGTGGCGGCGAAGCCCTGGTCGAGACACAGCGCGATGGCCGCCTCCTGGATCGCGAGGCGGGTGCGCAGGTCCTTCGCGGCACGGGCGGTGAGCGTCTCCACGCCGTCAACCTAGCCCAGAATGTCAGCAACTGCCAGATTTCGCGTCAGCTGGTGTCAAAGTGTCGATGCCGGACGACGGGGTAGACGACTGGCATGGCCAGAACCACCGTCGTCATCGCCTCGCGGAACCGCGCCGACAGCCTGCTGCGCACGCTGTCACGCCTCAGCGAGCTCGCGGTGCCGGTGATCCTGGTCGACAACGCCTCCGCGGACGACACGGTGTCCCGCGTGCGCGACGAGTTCCCGAGCGTCCTGCTGCTCGAGTCGGCGGTGAACCGCGGCGCGGTGGCCCGCAACCTCGGCGTGCAGGCGGCGCGGACACCGTTCGTCGCCTTCGCCGACGACGACTCGTGGTGGGCGCCCGACGCGCTCGAACGAGCCGAGCTGATCTTCGACGAGCACCCGGACCTGGCGGTGATCGCCGCGCGCACGCTGGTGGGGCCGGAGGAAAGACCCGACCCGATCACGCCGCTGCTGCGCGACAGCCCGCTGGGCGAGGGGGTCGCGGGGCCCGCGGTGCTCGGGTTCCTGGCCTGCTCGGCCATCGTGCGGCGGCAGGCGTTCCTGGACGTGGGCGGCTTCAGCCCGGTGCTGTTCTTCCGCGGCGAGGAGACGTTGCTGTCGTGGGACCTCGCGGCGGCGGGGTGGGCGCTCTGCTACGTCGACGACGTGGTGGCGCACCACCACCCCGCGGCAGGCCGGGCGCCGGGCGAGGACGTCGTCGAGCGGCGCAACGCACTGCTGGCCGCGTGGATGCGACGGCCGCTGGCCAGCGCCCTGGCGGCGTCGCTGAAGGACCCGAAGGCGTTCCGGGCGGCCTTGCCCCGGCTGCGTCAGGCGCTCCGGCAGCGGCGTGCGCTGCCGGACCACCTGGAGGCGCAGATCAGAGCGATCGCACGGCAGCCGCGAGGCGCGTGATGCCCTCGTCGATCTGCTCCGGCGTGACGCCCGAGAACGCGAGGCGGATGGCGTTGTCGCCGCCCTCCAGCAGGAAGTCGGAGCCCTTCACGAACTCGACGCCGTGCTCCTTCGCGACCGGCACGAGCTTGTCGATCGAGACGCCCGGCAGCTCGACCCACATGAAGTAGCCGCCCTGCGGCGCGGTGAAGACCGCCTCCGGCAGCTCGCGCTGGAGCGCGGCGACCAGGGCGTCCTTGCGGGCGCGCAGCGCGGTGCGGACGTTCGCGACCGACTCCTCGAGACGGCCGGAGCGGCAGTACGAGTTCACGATCGACTGCGCCACCATGTTCGGCGAGATGTACGTGGTGGTGGCGATGTCCTGGATGGACTTGATGACGGCCTTCGGGCCCACCAGGTAACCGCAGCGGATGCCGGGCGCCATGGTCTTCGAGAACGACGACGCGTAGACGACCTTCTCGTTCTTGTCCTGCGACAGCATCGTCGGCAGCGTCTCGCCCTCGAACCGCACCTTGACGTACGGGTCGTCCTCGAACAGCACGAAGTCGTACTTCGCCGCGAGGTCGAGCAGACGCGCGCGCTTCGCCTCGGACAGCGTGTAGCCGGCCGGGTTGTGGAAGTTCGGGATGATGTGCGCGAGCTTCGGGCGCACCCCGCTCTCCAGCAGCTCCTCGAGCGCGTCGACGTTGATGCCGTCGGTCTCCAGCTCGATCGCGTGGATCTTGGCGCCGCGCTGGCGCAGGTTCAGCAGCGTGCGGTCGTAGGTCGGCGCCTCGACCACCACGTCGTCGCCCTGCCCGACGAGCAGCTCGAACAGGAACGCGTCGGCCTGCATCGAGCCGTTGGTGACGAGCACCTGCTCCGGCGCGACGCCGTGCTGCTCCGCGAGCCAGGTGCGCAGCGGGACGTAGCCGACGCTCGTGCCGTACGCGAAGGTGCCGCCGGGGTCGTCCGTGAAGGCTTTCTGCGCCGCTTCGCGCAGGCCTTCCTGGTCGATGATGTCGAGAGAGGGCGCTCCGCGCGTGAACAGGATCGAGGCCATGCGCGGAGCGTACAACTCCCACGATTTGGGCTACGGCCCATATGCGTATGAGTTCAGCAGGCTGACCGCGGCCTGCGCGTTTCCGAGGTGGTAGAGGTCGACCGCGAGGAAGTTGGGCTTCTTCCTGGCGGCGGGCTGGCAGAAGTGCTGCGCCCGGTTCGCGAGCTTGCCGTTGTCCGTCGTCGCGGTGCTCGTGAACGGAACGTCGCGGAAGTGGTTCATGACGAACAAGGGCTGGAAGGTGCCCGTCGCGGTGAGCGGTTTTTCATCCCATCGGCTGTAACAGGACCAGTCGGAACCGCCGAGCCCCGAGCCCATCGACCAGTAGTTCTCGACGGTCCAGTCCTTCTGGTACAGCACGCCCGAGTCCTCGCGCCCGTCCTTGCCGTGATCGGTGAAGATGAGCAGCCGCTTGTTGCTGCTCAGCATCTGGCTGCGCGTGGGCCAGCCGTTCTGCTGCACGCCTTCGGCCCGGTACAGGACGTCGTTCAGCCCCTGCACCTTGCGGAGCTCGGCGCGCAGCGTGTTCGCGTCGACGTAGTCCTCCAGGAAGACCGTGACGATCTCGCTGCGGTTGGCGCGCAGGAAGTCCACGATCCGCTGGACGTCGACGTTGAGCGCCACCGGCTTGCTGACGAGGGTGCAGCTGTTGTGGCACAGGATCGCGCCGTCCGGGGTCTGGTGGATGTCCAGCATGAACCCGCGAACGCCGTCGCTGAGCTGCTGCACGATCCCGCGCGTCTGGTTCTTCGCGAGATTGACGAACGGCGGCGCGAACCCGCCGTCCACCCCGTTGGCATAGGCGTTGTGGGCGGTCAGGAACGTCATCTGGTCGAGCCGCGGATCCGCCGGCATCGGGCTGGTCTGGGCGACGACCGGGGTCAGGTACCAGCGCGACTCACCGCCGAGGACGAAGAACTCCCACTGATCACCGAACTGACGCAGCTCGTGAGCCGTATCCCCTTGTGAGCACGAACCCATGGTGAGCTGGCGGGTGATGCACTGGCCCGGCGAGTCGGTGTTCTCGAACCTCCCGTCGCTCAGCCGCCACTGCTGGTGGTCCTCGTTTCCCTTCGGACGGTGCAGTGCCAGTCCACCGCCGCTCTGGGCGACGTTGAGGCCGGTCCGGACACTGGTGACGTAGAACGTGCCCGCGGGAGCCGCTTCAGCGGTGGCGGGTACCAGAGGCAGCAGGAGCAGGGCCGCGATGGCAGGGAGGAGTCGCACGGTGACCAGGGTCACCTACCGGAGTGAAACATGAAAAGCCTTCAAGCGTTTGGACGTTTAACACTGTGGGTATCCCACGTGTCGTAGAGCCCTCTTAGAGGTCAGCACAACTCCAAGGCAGCCGTCGCCCAACCGAAGGGTTAGGGCCGGTACTCGGGCGCCGCCTTCACAAGCCGCGCAGGGTTCGACTCCCTCGGTTGCCACAAATCCGTCCCCGTGCAGCAGAAAGCCCGCCCGGCACGCGGCTGGGCGGGCTCTCGAAGAGCTCAATCAGATGGCGCGGACGTCCTGCGCCTGCGGGCCCTTCTGACCCTGACCGATCTCGAACTCCACGCGCTGCTGCTCTTCCAGCGACTTGAAGCCCGAGCCGGAGATCTGCGAGTAGTGCACGAACACGTCCGGACCGCCGCCGTCCTGCGCGATGAATCCGAAGCCCTTCTCGCCGTTGAACCACTTCACGGTGCCCTGCGCCATACCGATTGCTCCCTAGATGTTGGACCCCCGCCAGAGCGAGGTTCGCGGGGCAGTCTGCCAGGCGACGGTCTCTCTCACATCGTGGTTAGCCCGGTGGTGTGACGAAGTAAGTTGAACCGGGTACCACCGAGAGGAGCAGGGATGTCGAACTGGCTGGACGTCGCGCACGAGGTTGCGGCGACGCTCAGGTCCGACGCGGCGGACAGGGACCGGGCCAACCAGCCGCCCGCCAAAGAGGTGGAACTGCTCCGGCAGAGCGGTCTGCTGAACGTCCGCGACTGGACGCAGCAGCAGCGGATCGGCCGGATCGTCGGCGCCGCCGACGCCAACGTCGGGCACCTCCTCGGGTACCACTACCTGCAGATCTGGCGCAGCGGCCTGTTCGACACCCAGTTCAGCGTCCAGCCCGACCAGTTCTGGGCCGGTGTCAGCAACCCGCTCGACGCGGCGCTCGAGCTGACGCCCGCCGAGAACGGTTTCGTCCTGAACGGCCGCAAGACCTTCGCCACCGGAGCCGCCGTCGCCGACCGCCTCGTGGTCAGCGCGACCCGCACGGACAACGGCGAGAAGCTCACGTTCCTGCTCGACGGGAAAGCACCCGGAATCACCTACTTGGACGACTGGGACAACATCGGTCAGCGCCTCACGGCGTCCGGCGGGGTGAACTTCGAGAACGTCCAGGTGACGGAGGTGCTCGGGGTCCAGCCGGCCACCGAGGACCCGCGCGTCAGCCTCGCCGCGATCGGCTTCCAGCTCGTGCTCGCCCAGCTCTACGTGGCCATCGCGGAAGGCGCGCTCGCGGAGGCCGCCGACTACACCCGCACCAAGACCCGCCCGTGGTTCGTCAGCGGCGTCGAGTCCGCCACCGAGGACCCGTACATCGTCGCCGCCTACGGCGAGATGGTGGCCCAGACCAGGGCCGCCGGGCTGCTCGCGGACGAGGCCGCCCGCCAGCTCTGGGAGGCGTCCGAGTTCGGCCGCAACCTCACGCCGGCCAAGCGCGGCGAGGTCGCGGTGACGATCTCCGAGGCGAAGGTCGTCAGCACCAAGCTCGTCAACGAGGTCACCAGCCGCATCTTCGAGCAGGTCGGTGCGCGCGGCACCGCGGCCAAGTACGGCGTCGACCGCTTCTGGCGCAACGCCCGCACGCTCACGCTGCACGACCCGGTCGTCTACAAGGCCCGCGAGGTCGGCGAGCACTTCCTGACCGGCGCGCGCCCCGCTCACACCGGGTACAGCTGATGCAGCCGGTCCTCGCCGACTCGGTGCGGCTCACCGATGACGGCGTGCTGATCCTCGACCGCCGGCAGTTCCCGTTCGAACGCGACTGGGTGCTCTGCCGCACGGCCGAAGACGTCGCGCAGGCCATCGAGGACATGGTCACCCAGTCCTCCGGCCCGTACTTCGCGGTGCTGTTCGGCATGGTGCTGAAGGCACGCACCCTCGAAGCGCTGCCGTTCGAGCAGGCCCGCGCGCAGCTCGCGGAGACCGCGCTGATGTTCGAGAACACCAGGCGCACCAACAACGCCCTGCGCAAGGCCACCAAGGTCGTCCTCGACCACGTGGACGCCGCGCGGGACGTCACGCACGCGCTCGCGGGCGCCGAGGAAGGCGACCGCCGGTACCGGGCGAAGAGCCAGGCGCTGGGCGAGCACACGGCCGACCTGCTGCCCGACAACGCCACCGTCATGACGCACTGCTGGGCCGACCTGTACCTGACGGAGACGGTCAGGGCGGCCCAGAGGCAGCAGAAGACGCTGCGCTTCTTCTGCACCGAGACGAGGCCCTACCTGCAGGGAGCCAGGCTCACCGCGGAGACGTTGATCGAGATGGGCGTCGACACCACGCTCATCACGGACGGCATGGGCGCCGCGGTGCTGCAGAGCGGTGAGGTCGACGCGCTCGTGACGGCGGCTGACCGGGTCACCATGGACGGGCACGTCGTGAACAAGGTGGGCACACTGGGTCTCGCCGTGGCCGCGCACGCGTTCGGAGTACCGTTCCACGCCCAAGTGCAGGCACCCGACCTGCTGGCGCCCACGACGGACCACGTGGAGATCGAGTACCGCGACGGTGCCGAGGTGCTGCAGGTGCTGGGCAGGCCGAGTGCCACGCCGAGGGTCAGAGGGCACTACCCGGCGTTCGACGTGACGCCGCCGCGCTTCGTCACGACCGTGGTGACCGACCGGGGCGTCTACCAGGCCGGCGAGCTCGACAAGTACTACGAGGGAGAACAGCGGTGAGCAAGTGGGTCGTGCTCGACATCGAGGGCACGCTGAGCGCGACGGACCAGGTGCTGGTCGTCCTCTACGACTACGCCCGTCCCAGGCTGGGTCCGTGGATCGAGCAGCACGGTGACGACCCGGTGGTCGCCGACGCCGTGAAGCAGATCAAGGAGCTCAGCGGCCACGACGACGTTGTCAAGGCGCTGCACGACTGGATGGACGCCGACCAGAAGGTCACGCCCCTCAAGACGTTGCAGGGCCTCATCTGGCAGCAGGGCTACGCCCAGGGCGACCTGGTGGCGGAGTTCTTCCCGGACGTCGTCCCCGCGATCCGCAAGTGGCACGGCGACGGCGTGAAGCTCGCGATCTTCAGCTCCGGCTCGGTCGCCGGTCAGGTCGCGTTCTTCAAGCACACCACCGACGGCGACCTGACCCCGTTGCTGGAG
This sequence comes from Lentzea sp. NEAU-D7, assembly GCF_026242055.1. Lineage (GTDB taxonomy): Bacteria > Actinomycetota > Actinomycetes > Mycobacteriales > Pseudonocardiaceae > Lentzea. Next base: position 185,710 of record NZ_JAPJDL010000010.1, read on the forward strand.
CACCACTTCGACACGGTCAACGCCGGTCCGAAGCGCGAGGCCGAGTCGTACCGCAAGATCGCCTCGGTGCTGCAGAGCGACGACATCACCTTCTACAGCGACGTTCCGGCCGAGCTGCACGCGGCGCAGGAGGCGGGCTGGAAGACGGTCGGCGTCGCGCGCGCCGGTGAGCCGTACGGCAACGCCGACTTCTCTCCCCACCCGACGGTCTGGGAGCTTTCGTGACCGCCGAGCTCGCCCGCGAGTGCGTCCGGTTCGCGCAGATGGGCTGGATGCGCGGCACGAGTGGCAACCTCTCCGTTGTCCTGCAACGTGATCCGCTCCGTCTCGCGGTCACGGTCAGCGGCGTCGACAAGGGCGAGATCACCGCGCAGGACAGCGTGGTCGTCGACGAGAACGGCGACGCCGTCGACTCTCCGAAGGTCCCGTCCGCCGAAGCGGGCCTGCACGCCAGGATCGCGAGGGTCGCGGGAGCGGGCGCCGTCGTGCACGTCCACGCGCTCGCCACCGTCGTCGCTGCGGAGCACTGGCCCGGCGGTGTGGTGCTGAAGGACCTCGAGATGCTCAAGGGTTTCGGTCGCTACGACCACGAAGAGGTCGTGATCCCGGTCGTCCGCAACTCGCAGGACATGCTCGAACTGGGCGACGCCTTCGAGAAGGGCTTCGACCCGAAGGTGCCGGCGCTGCTCGTCGCACGGCACGGCGTGTACGTGTGGGGCGACGACCTCGTGCAGGCACGGCACCGCCTGGAATGCCTGGAGTGGCTGCTGCGCTTCAAGGTGGAGACGCGGGACATCTTTACGGGGAGGCACTCATGACGCTGCTGACGGTGTGGCCGGAAACCGGCCCCGAGGAGACCGTCCTGCGCACCACCGACGCCGAGGAGATCACCACCGCGCTCAAGGAGCACGGCGTGCGCTTCAGCCGGTGGTCCGTTGTGGACGGTGTGACCGCCGAGAACGCCCTGGAGATCTACGAGGACGAGGTCGCCCGTGTCAGCGAGACGGAGCGCTACGGCTACGTCGACGCGATGGAGATGACCCCGGCCGACACGGACGAGTACCGCGCGAAGGCCGTCGAGTTCCGGAACAAGTTCCTCGCCGAGCACACCCACGACGACGACGAGGACCGCTACTTCGCCCGTGGCGCAGGTGTTTTCTACCTGCACATCGGCGACAAGGTGTACGCGGTGTTCTGCGAGGCGGGCGACCTGCTGAGCGTTCCGGCGAACACGACGCACTGGTTCGACATGGGCACGACGCCCGACTACGTGTCGATCCGCTTCTTCCACGACGACGACGGCTGGATCGGGAACTTCACCGGCAGCGACATCGCGACGAAGTTCCCGACTTTCGACGAGCTGCGTTCAGGAATGTGAAAGGTTCAGCCATCTGAACCTTGTGCCGGAATTTCGTGCGGCTATTGATCCCTCCGGCCCCTGACCTCCACAGTGGTACAGACCACTTGTCGAAGGTCGGAGGGATTCACCGTGGAAACCCCTGCACTCCACAGTCGCCGCTCCCTGTTAGCCCTCGCGCTGACCGCACCCCTGCTCGTGGCACCGGCGGCTCAGGCCCTCGCTCAGCCGCCGTCCGCGCAGTGGGCGTCAGCGCCGTACACCTACACCGTCCAGAAGCCCTACAACCTCGCGCTGAGCAGCCGCTACAAGTTCGAAGGCGGCGTCCACACGATGTGGGTGTACGACTACGACCAGCCGCACACCCAGGGCAGCCCGACCGATCCGCGCACCGAGATGCGCTTCAACCAGGAGTACTCCAGCGGCTCCCGCGCCTGGGAAGGCGAGATCTACATCCCGGCCGGCGTCAGCGGCCCGACCATTGTGCAGATCCTGCGCGGCAGCCGACCTGACGGCACCCGCGCCACCGACGTGATGCTCAACGTCGCGAACATCAACGGCGGCACCCTGCGCAAGGACAGCAACCAGGTCGTCGCCACCGGCATTTACAACAAATGGTTCAAGATTCGCGTCGAACACACCGCGGTGGCGGGCGGCCGCGGCACCGTGAAGACCTATTACAACGGCGCCCTCAAACTCACGCACCAGGACGAGGGCCCGGCGACGCGCTATTTCAAGAACGGCGTCTACCACCACGGCAGCGGCCGCGCGGAGGCCCGTTTCCGCAACATCACCTACTGGCGCCAGTGACCCCCTGATCTGGTCCCGCTTCCACTCGCCACGGCGGGACGCGTGGAAGCGGGACTGCCGACCTAGAGTGAAGCCATGGACTCACGGGTGGCGGTTGCCTCGCTCGGCGGCACGATCACGATGACGGGCTCCGGCGCGGTGTCACCGACGCTCGGCGCGCAGGACCTCGTCGGAGGCCTCGAAGTCGGCGAGATCGCCACCCTGGCGACGATCCCCGGCGCCTCGCTCACCTTCGCGACGCTGCTGGAGACCTTCGACTGGGCCCACGAGCAGGTCTCGCGGGGCGCCGCCGGCGTGGTGATCATCCAGGGCACCGACACGCTGGAGGAGACCGCGTACTTCTTCGACTGCCTGTGGCCGCACGAAGAACCGCTCGTCGTCACCGGCGCCATGCGCCACCCGGGCCTGCCCGGCGCGGACGGCCCGGCCAACCTCACCGCCGCCGTGTCCGTCGCGGCGGCGGCGAACTCACGCGGGCGCGGAGCGCTGCTCGTCCTCAACGACGAGATCCACGCCGCCCGCTGGGTCCGCAAGGCCCACAGCAGCCTGCCGAACGCCTTCGCCTCCTTCCCCGGCCCGCTCGGACTCCAGATCGAGGGCGCCCCGCAGTACTTCCACCCGGCGCACCGGCTGCCCGCACTGCCGAGGCCTCTCGACCCGCCGGCGGTGCCGCTCGTCGAGGCCACAGTGGACGATGACGGCGCGATCCTCGACTGGCTCGACGTCCGGGGCGTCGTCGTCGCGGCCACCGGTGCCGGGCACGTGTCGCAGGGGATGGCCGAGGCGATCTCCCGCGCCCGCTTCCCGGTGGTGGTGGCGTCGCGAACCGGCGCGGGCACCACGTTCCGCAACACCTACGGCTTCACCGGTTCCGAGTCGGACCTGATCGAGCGCGGCGCGGTCATGGCGGGCTGGTTGTGCCCGCGCAAGGCCCGCGTGCTGCTGCGGCTCGCGCTCGGCTCGGAGACCCCCGTCGAGGCCGTGTTCGCGGCCCGCGGGGGAGTCTTCTGAGCGCTGCGCGTCAGGCGGCGTGGATCGGGTTGGTCCTCGGTCTTCGGTGCGGGTCCACGAACGCCGGTGGGCGGAAGGTCGGTAGGCCTTCGGTCATCTCGATCTGCCAATCCGAGTGGTGGACGAGGTCGTGGTGGCGGCGGCAGAGCAGGACCAGGTTGTCGGCGTTGGTCTTGCCGCCCTCCGACCAGAACCTGATGTGGTGGGCTTCGCAGTGCTTCGGCGGGCGGGTGCAGCCGGGGAAGGCGCACCCCTTGTCGCGGGCCACCAGGACTCGGCGCAGGCCCGCGTTGATCGCCCTGGTCTTGCGGCCCACGTCGTGGACCTGGGAGCGGCTGCCCAGCAGGGTGGGGATGATGCCCGCGTCGCAGGCCATCTTGCGGACCTGGCTCATCGGCAGGTGCTCGCCGTTGTCGAGCAGGGCGGTGCCGACGCCCTCGCGGAGCTTGTCGTAGTCGACCGTGACCGTCAGCTGGACGCGCTCGCCGCCGTGGATCCTGCTGCTGTCGGCGCGCAGAGCCAGGTCGACGACCTCGCACAGCGCGTCGCCCTCTCGTTCCGGCGCGCACCGCTGGTCGTGGGGCTCCGGCTTGGCCAGCGGGTCGATCAGCGCGTCGAGCTTCGCTCCGGTCTCGGCGTCGAGGTCGGCGGACAGCAGGTACCGGCCGCCCCTCCACTGACGCCGCAGGACGTTCTTCCGCACCACCGGGTCTGAGTCCTTGGGCTCCGGACCGTCCTGGTCCAGGCGGTAGGCGAGCTCCTTGCAGAACGCCTTGGCGGACCGGGGTTCGTGCTGCCGCGCGTACTCGACCACGTGCACCTCCGCCACGGAGGGCAGCGCGGCCATCGCTTCGGCCAGCACCTCCACGTGGTCCTCGGACAGCTCTCCCTCGGCCATCGCGGCCGCGACACCGGGCAGCACCGGCGCGATCGGGGAACCGGTCGGCGTCACCGTGGGGCACAACGCCTGCGCCTGCTTGATCCTGCGGCGTGACACCTTCGGATCCCAGCGCAGCGTGTGCTTGAAGACCTCGACGAGATCCTTGTACCCCAACGTTTCCGCCGCACCCTGCTGGTCGAGCGAACCGATGATCTCCAGCACCTGGAACTGAAGCCTCTGCAGCGCGCGCACCTTCCGCTTGAGCTCGTCGAGGAGATCAAGCGGGGAGGAGAGCGCGAGTGCCTGCATGCGTTCATCGTGGCATGAACAGGTGTTCGAATTCCATTCCACGATGGGGTGAACGTGCAGGTCAGACCCTATGGCGCCGTATGCGACGCACGACGCCATAGGGCCTGCCGTTTTCACCCGAACGAGCCCGTGGCATGGATCAAAACCAATCCATACCGTGGCAAAGCATGACCGCGATCATCTCCACCCCGTACAGCCGGGATCTCGGTGACGAGCTACGCCGCCTGAGAGAGACCTGCACCCAGTTCCACGGCCGCGCGATGGCCGTCCAGCTCGGCTGGGATCCGAGCAAGGTGTCCGACATCGAGCTGGGCAAGGTGCGCGCGAGTGACGTCGACGTCGTGCAGTACCTGGCGACGTGCGGCAAGGACATCGACTTCATCGACGCGTTCCGCAGCCGCTACTACAACGCCTTCGACCTGTACTTCGCCCAGCTGCCGGACAACCTGCGCACGCTCGCGATGACCGAGGCGATGGCCACCAGGATCGTCTCCTTCGACATCCTGACGGTGCACGGCCTGCTGCAGACGGAGTCGTACGCGCGAGAGCTGTTCGTGGACAGCCAGATCGAGGCGCCGGAGGACATCGAGAGGTTCGTCCAGGCGCGTATGGAACGGCAAGCGATCATGAGGCGGCCGAACCGCCCGGAGTGCGTCTTCTACCTGCACGAACTCGCTCTGCGGATGCGGCTGGGCGACGCCGCTCTTCGTGAAGACCAATACCTGCGCCTGCTCTTCAACACCCACATCCTCAGGATCGTGCCGGCGCACGTCTGCGCTTTCCGCTCCGCGGTCACGTTGTACGAGTTCGGGAAGGCGGCTCCGGTCGTGTACAGCGACAGCGACACGGCCGAGGTGTACGCGCAGGACAGCATCGCCGTCGCGCGCACCAGGAGGCTCTTTCAGCGGCTGGATGGTGTCGCTCTGGATGCGGAACAATCGAAGCGCAAGCTGGCGGAGTACGTCAGCGGACTTCGAGAGGACCCTCATGTCGGCGGAACGGACTTGGCATAAGAGCAGCTACAGCAGCGGTGGTAGCGGAAGCAGCTGCGTGGAGGTGTCGCTGGCCCAGGACGCGCTCGTCCGGGACACGAAGAACGCGAGCGGTGCGGTGCTCGCGTTCTCCACCTCTGCCTGGCGCGCCCTGGTCAACTCGCTCTGACCACCGACGTGTTCGCGGTCTCGACCGTCACCCGCACGGTCTGAGGGGCGAGCGACTGCAGGTACTGCGCGTGGTCCGAGCCGAGCGTGTCGCTGAACGCGATGAACCCCAGCCGGGGCAGTTCGAACGCGGTGGTGGCGCAGAAGTCCTCCAGGCGGTCGAAGCCGCGCCGGATGCCGGTGGCGTCGAGGCCGAACACGGCGTGCCGGTCGAGCTTGCCCGCGCCGATGTCGAGCAGGTGCAACGCGTGCATGGCGTGCGTGAACGCCATCGCGCACACCTCGATGCGCGAGCACGACAGCAGCAGCGTCCGCACCATCGACGGGTGCAGCGACTTGCCGGACGTGCGCAGGACGACGTCGATGCCGGCGTCGCGGAACAGTTCGACGATCTCGAACAGGCCGGGCACTCCCAGCGGCTCGCCGCCGCCCAGCGTGACGGTCTCGGGGCGCATCGAGATGAGCGCCTGTGCGATGTGCAGCATTCGGTCGTGGCTGAGCCGCGCGTGTGCGACGTCCCAGGTGATGTCCATGCGATCGGGCCCCCTTCGGCGGATACGCCGATCCAATCGGGGGCGGAGTCCCGTCGTCAGGTGACCGTTGTCCCGACCTAGCGGGGACTTCCCAGCCCGGCCTCGCGGGCGCGGACGATCGCCTGCGCGCGATCGGCCACCTGCAGCTTGGTGAAGATCGCGGACACCCGGTTGCGGACGGTCTTGCCCGACAGGCTCAGCCTGTGCGCGATCGACGGGTTGTCCAGGCCGGACGCCATCAGCTCCAGCACGTCCCTCTCCCGGTCCGTGAGCTGCGGGAACAGCACGGCCTTGGACGACGAGATCGCGGTGAAGTAGCCCATCATCCGCTGGGCGATCGTGGCGCTGAAGATCGCCTCGCCGGCTCCTATCGCCTGCACCGCGCGCACGATCTCGTCGTCGTCCGTCGTCTTGACGAGGTAGCCGCGCGCCCCGGCCTTCATCGCCGCGAACACGAGCTCGTCGTCCTCGTGCATCGTCAGCACGAGGACGCCGACGTGCGGCAGTGCCTCCTGGATCTGCTTCGCGGCCTCGACACCGCCCAGGACGGGCATGTGCAGGTCCATCACGACGACGTCCGGCGCGAGGTCCAGGACGACCTGCACGGCCTCCTGCCCGTCGGCGGCGTCACCGACGACCTCGAGACCGTCCTCGCCGTCCAGCAACGCCTTCAAGCCGCGCCGGAACACCGGGTGGTCGTCTGCGATCACAACCCGCGTCACTGGGCCTCCAACGGGATCCGCGCCACCACCCGCGTGCCGTGTGGTTCCGCGGGTCCCACTGTGCACGATCCACCCAGCTCCGCGCAGCGTTCCCGCATCGAATCGAGCCCCACGCCCGGCTTGGCGCCGGCCGCGACCCCGCGTCCGTCGTCCACGATCTCCACGACCAGGTCGCCGTCGGTCCGCACGGTGATCACGCAGGTCGACGCTCCGGAGTGGCGCGCGGTGTTGGTCAACGCCTCCGCGACGATCCGGTAGGCCGCGACCTCGACGGCGGCGGACAGCCCGTCGATCTGCTCGGCCCGCACCTCGACGCGCAGGTCACCGCCGAAGCGGGCGGCCTCGTCGCGCACGGCCAGGGCCAGGCCCTGGTCGAGGATCGGCGGCCGCAGCCCGTCCACGAGGCTGCGCACCTCGACGGCGGTCGTGTCGACGTCGGCCAGCACCGGGTCCAGCACGTCGCCCAGCGAGCGGCGCAACGCCTTGAGCTGCAACCGGATCCCGACCAGCGCCGGTCCCACGCCGTCGTGCAGGTCGCGCCGCAGCCGCAGCCGTTCCTCCTCGCGGGCGCGCACCAGCCGTTCGCGGGCGAGCTGCAGGTCGGCGGTCAGCTTGATCGACTGCGCGGCGGGGGCCGTGGACCGGGCGAGGTCGACGAGCAGGCTCAGTTCGCGATCGCTCAACCGCTCGTCGGGCGCACGCGGCTCGACCACGAGATCACCGACCGAGGAGCCTCGGTACGTCATGGGGAAGCGCAACTGCGGCCAGCCGCGGCTGCGTCCGTGCTCGGCCAGCACCGACCCGCCGCGGATCGCCACGTACGGCAGCTTCAACGACTCGGCGACCGTCTGGGCCACGGTCGCCAGCACGTCCTGCGACTGTTCGAGCTTCTCGCTCAACGTGGACAACGTCGCATAAGGATCAGAGCGCTCGCCGTACAGCCACCGGTCGAGCCTGCGCTGCACCCAGCTGCGGATCGGCGCGAACACCAGTCCCGCGGCCACGACCCCGATCACCTCGGCGTCCTTCGCGAACAGCTGGCCCGCCCCGACCATCACGCCGAGGTAGACCAGCAGCAGCACCACGGTCAGCGAGCCGTAGAGCAGCGACCGGTGGATGAGCAGGCTGATGTCGTACAGGCCGTACCGCAGGATGGCGATGACCGCGGCGGCCGGGAACGCCAGCACACCGACGATCCACGCGATGTGCCCGTCCGTCGTCTCCACCACGGTCGCCACGCCGGCCAGCGTCAGCAGCGCGAACGCCCACACCAGCAAACGGCGTTCGTCCCCCTCGGCCCTCCGCCACCGCAGAGCCAGGGACACCACGGCCGCGAGCACGGAGACCCCGGCCGCGAGGACGGCGACCAGCGTGATCGTCTTCGCGACCCCGCCACCACTGCTCTGCCAGAACGAGGCGGGATCGCCCCACGACGCCCAGGCGATCCCGATGGTGCCGGCGACGGCGCTGAACAGCGACGCGCCGATGGCGATCCACCAGCGGTTGCTCAGGGGCCTGCCGTTCGGGAAGACCAGTGCCACAGCGGGCAGCAGCGCGTACGTGGGCCACCAGACCCACGCCTCGACCCATCGGGCGGGATGGTCGGCGGGCTGACCCGCGACCGCGATGGCGACGGCGCCGAACACGCCCATCGCCAGCAGCAACCACCCGACGGACGACCTGCGGACGTGGCCGATCACCCGCACCCCGAGCAGGGTGCAGGCGAACGCGACCAGCCAGTTCCGCGGATGTGAGACGGCGCCGGTGACCGCTGTGTGCACGACGGCGTAGAGCACACAGGCGGCCACCAGAACGCCGATGACCCGGGCGAGGGTGACCTCGCGCCGGGTCAGTCGCTGAGCCAGTGCCACAGGTTGTGGAACGGCGAACCGGAGTCCAGCGTGGAGAGACCTCCCGGCCAGCCCTGGAAGGTCATGATCCGGTGGCGGAGCTCTTCCACGGTCCGCGGCTGGGCGGGCTTGTGGGTGTGATCGAAATCGACGTCCCCAGGTGGCGCGTTCATGGCGCGCACCTGAAGCTCCGCGTACCAGGCGAGGAGCTCTTCGTCGGACATGTGCGAAAAGTACGGCGGCGTTACTTTCTGCCCGGACTTCGACATGCCTGGAAGGAGTCGTGGGCACTCGTCTGGATACACGAGTGCCCACGAACTTCTGAGAACTTTCTCGGATCAGCTCACGGCAGGACCTGGATCTTGCGCCCGACACCGGCCTTGAACTGGTCCAACGCCTTGGCGTAGTCGTCCAGCGGCACCCTGTCACTGATGAAGATCTCGGGGTCCAGCACCCCGGTCGCGAACAGGTCAGCCGCCCGTTCGAACGAGTGCAGCACCGCCATCGAGCCGGTGATGGTGATCTCCTGGTTGTAGATCCGGTACGGCTCGATGGTCACGCGGGCCGAGTAGTCCGAGACACCGAACTGGAGGAACGTGCCTCCCTTCGCGACCCGGCCGAGACCGTCCTGGATGGCCTTCTCGTTGCCGGTGGCGTCGATGACGACGTCCCAGCCCTGCGGCCGGTCCAGTTCGTCCGCCGAGGACGCCACGCCCGTGACACCGAGCTGGACGGCGGTCTTCAGGCGCTCCTCGTTGAGGTCCACGACCTCGATCGACGACGCGCCCGTCAGCTTGCCGAGCTGCAGCATCATCAGGCCCATCGTGCCCGAGCCGTAGATCAGCACCCGGGACGCCATCTGCGACCGCAGCACGTCGTAGCCGCGCACCGCGCACGACAACGGCTCGATCAGCGCCGCGTCCTCGGTGCGCACGTGGTCCGGCAGCTTCACGCAGTTCGCCACCGGTGCCACCGCGAACTCCGCCGCGCCACCGGACGTCGTGACGCCGATGGCCGCCCAGCGCTCGCAGAGGTTGTTCTTGCCCGAGCGGCACATCCGGCACTCGTGGCAGTACAGCGACGGGTCGACGGCGACCCGGTCACCGACCTTCAGCTCGTTCACCTGCGAACCGATCTCGACGACCGTGCCGGCGAACTCGTGGCCCGGCACGACCGGCAGGGTGGGCGCGAACTCGCCCTGCAGGATGTGCAGGTCCGTGCCGCACAACCCGCAGGCCGCCACGTCGACGACCACTTCGCGGGGACCGCAGGTGGGATCGTCCACAGTGGTCACTTCGACGGACCCGACGCCGGTGATCACTGCTGCTTTCACTTGACCGCTCCCAACGAAAGGCCCTGGACGAGCTTGTCCTGGGCGGCGAACCCGGCGATGAGCACCGGCAGAGACACCACGACCGCGGCCGCGCACACCTTGGCCAGGAACAGGCCCTGGGAGGTGACGAACCCGGTGAGGTACACGGGGGCGGTACCGGCGACGACACCGGTGAGCACCCGTGCGAAGAGCAGCTCGTTCCAGCTGAAGATGAAGCAGATCAGCGCCGTCGCCGCGATGCCCGGCATGGCGATCGGGGCGACCACCCGGCGCAGGATCGTGAGCAACCCGGCGCCGTCGATCGAGGCCGCCTCGAGGATCTCCTTCGGGACCTCGGAAAGGAACGACCGCATGAGCCACACCGCGATCGGCAGGTTCATCGAGCAGTACAGCAGCGTGAGGAACGAGATGTTGTCGAGCATCCCGGAGAACTGCGCGATCAGGTAGATCGGCAGCAGCGCCGCGACGACGGGCATCATCTTGGTGGACAGGAAGAAGAACAGGACGTCCGTCCACTTCTCCACCGGCTTGATCGACAACGCGTACGCGGCCGGGATCGCGAGCAGCAGCACGATGATCGTCGACCCGATCGAGGCGCTGAACGAGTTGATCAGCGGCGGCCACGCGCCGGAGTCGAAGAACTCCGCGTAGCCGTCGAACGTGATCGGCGCGAGCAGCGAGGGCGGGTTCGTCGCCGCGTCGGACTCGCTGTGCAGCGAGGTCAGGAACATCCAGGCCACCGGCGCGAAGAACACGATGCCGGCGAACCAGGCGAGCACACCCCAGCCGTGTTTGAACCATCGGGGCGTCATCGCTTCTCCTCCTTGAACAGCGAGGACACCACGCGCAGCGCGAACGTCGCGATGACCATCGAGCCCGCGACCACGATGACGCCGGCCGCGGAGGCCTCGCCGTACTCGTGGGCCTGGTAGAAGGTCTGGTAGATCATGTACGGCAGGTTCGCCGTGCCCAGACCGCCGGACGTGATCGTGAAGACCGCGTCGAAGTTCTGCACGATGTAGATCGACCCGAGCAGCCCGCCGAGCTCCAGGTACTGGCGCAGGTGCGGGAACGTCAGGTACCGGAAGATCTGGAACGACGACGCGCCGTCGATCGTCGCGGCCTCGACCGGTTCGATCGGCTTGGACTGCAGGCCCGCCAGCAGGATCAGCATCATGAACGGCGTCCACTGCCACACCAGCGACAGCACCACGGCGCTCATCGGCATGGTGGAGATCCAGTCCGGCTGGGCGTCGAAGCCCAGCCAGTTCAGGATGCCGTTGAACAGGCCGTACTCCGGGTTGTAGAGCACGTGCTTCCAGATCAGCGCCGCCGCCACCGGGACCACGAGGAACGGCGCGATGAGCATGGTGCGCACGAACCCGCGGCCCGCGAACTTCTTGTCCAGCAGCAGCGCAAGACCCAGCCCGAGGAGCAGGCTGATGATCACGACCGAGGCCGTGAGCACGATCGTGTTGACGACCGACGACCGCAGGTCCGGGTCGGTGAACACGTTGACGTAGTTGTCGAACCCGGCGAACCCGCGGTTGGTGGGGTCGAGCGAGTTCCACTTCATGAACGAGATGACGAGCGTCGCGACGAACGGCAGCTGCGTCACGATGATCAGGAAGATCAGGGCGGGCAGCAGAGGCGCCCGCCGCGCCCACTTCGAGTAGCCCTTGCGGGGGACGGGAGGCGGCCGGTCGACGACCGACCGCTCCCGCGTCATGACAGCCATGTCACTGTCCCTTGTACTTCGCGGCGACCTTCTCGGCGAGCCCCTGACCGTTGTTCAGCGCGTCGTCCACCGTCACCGCGCCCGCGATCGCCGAGCTGATCTGCTGCGACACCTGGGTGCCGAGGTCGGTGAACTCGGGGATGCCGACGAACTGGATGCCGGGCGCCGGACGCTCCTGCACACCGGGGTTGAGCGGCTTCGCGCTCTTGATCGCGGCCTCGGCCATCGCGGAGAAGCTGCCGGAGGACTGCTTGTACTCGGCGCGCTGGTAGGTCGACGCGCGCTTGCCGTCGGGGAGCTTCGACCAGCCGAGGTTCTTGCCGACGAGCTCCTCGTAGCCCTTGCCGGACGCCCACGAGATGAACTTCCAGGCCGCGTCCTGCTTCTTCGACGCCTTCTGGATGCCGAACGCCCACGTGTAGAGCCAGCCGGAGCTGTCGGTCTTCACGACCGGCGCCTGGGTGAAGCCGAGCTTGCCCTTGATGGGGGAGTCGTCGGCCTCGAGCAGACCGGCGGCGACCGTGGCGTCGTACCACATCGCGACCTTGCCCTGCGTCATGTTGTTCAGGCACTCGGCGAAGCCCGCCTGCGGAGCGCCGTTCTCGCCGTAGTTGCGGACGAGGTCGACGTAGAACTTGGTGGCCTCCTTGAACTCCGGCGCGTTGACCTGCGCCTGCCAGTCCTTGGTGAACCACGTGCCGCCGAAGGTGTTCACGACCGTCGTGAGCGGCGCCATGACCTGGCCCCAGCCCGGCTGGCCGCGCAGGCAGATGCCGCGCACCTCGGGCGTCGCGACCTTCTGCGCCGCTTCCGCGACCTGCTGCCAGGTCGGCTTCTCCGGCAGCGTGACGCCCTTGGCCTCGAAGATGTCCTTGCGGTACATGAGGAACGACGACTCGCCGTAGAACGGCTGCGCGTAGACCTTGCCGTCCGCCGCGGTCAGCGACTGCCTGATCGGCTCCAGGATGTCGGCCTGGTCGAACCCGCTGTCCTTGGACACGAAGTCGTCCATCGGCGCGAGCCAGCCGTTCTTGGCGTACATCGGCGTCTCGTAGTTGGAGATCGTCGCGACGTCGTACTGCCCGGCCTGGCTGGAGAAGTCCTGGCTGATCTTGTCGCGGACGTCGTTCTCCGGCAGCACGGTGAAGTTCACCTTGATGCCCGTGTCCTTCGTGAAGTTGTCCGCGGTGAGCTTCTGCAGGTCCTGCATCTGCGGGTTGTTCACCATCAGGACGTTCACCGAGTTCTCACCGCCGCCCCCGCCGCCGGCACCCGAGCAGGCGGACGCGAGCAGCAACACGGCGGTAGCGGCTCCGAGTGTGCGAATCGACGACATCGTCGGTTCCTTTCAAGGGTTTTTGGGCGCGCTGAAGAAGGGGGAAGTCGCACCCAAATCGTGAGGGCGGTCAGTGCACAAGATGATCAAGCACGGATGACCTTGGGGCCTAGAAGGGTGTAGCGGTGGGCCTCGTGGGCGGAGAGGCCGCTGTCGGTGACGATCGCCTCCAGGTCGGAGACCTCGGCGAACCGGTGGAAGCTGGAGACGCCGAACTTCGTGTGCGTCCCGACGAAGATCTTCCGCCGGGACGCGCCGAGCGCCTTGGCCTTCACCGCGCCGACCGCCGGGTCGGGCGTGGTCAGGCCGTGCTCGCGGGAGATGCCGTTCGCGCCGATGTAGGCGAGGTCGATGACCATCTCGCCGAGCATCCTGGTGGTCCAGTGGTCCACAGTGGCCAGCGTGTGGCCCCTGACGCGGCCGCCCAGCAGCAGGACGGTGCACGACGGGTGCTCGGACATCGCCGCCGCGGTCGGCAGCGACGCGGTGATGATCGTGAGCGGGTTGGTCGTGGGCAGCGCCTCCGCGACGAGCTGCGGCGTGTAGCCCTCGTCGATGAACACGGTCTCGGCGTCGTCGAGGCGCTCGGCGGCCGCCTTCGCGATGCGCCGCTTCTCCGGGACGTGCGACCCGGCGCGGAACCGGAGTCCTGTCTCGAAGCCGGCGCTCTCGACCGGTACACCGCCACCGTGCGTCCGCCGCACCAGGCCGTGCTCGTCGAGCACGCGCAGGTCGCGCCTGACCGTTTCGGGCGCCACGCGCAGTTCCTGCGCCATCTCCACCACGTCGACGCGGCCGTCGGCGCGGGCCCTGGCCAGGATGCGCCGCTTGCGTTCCTCGGCTCGCATGTCACCTGCCCATTCGGCTCTTGAGTTGCCCGTTCGGGCCGTGCGTAGATGAAACACCCTGGAAACATTGTGGTGGGTGCCACAACTGGGTGAGATACTGCCCGAATTATGCCCGGTTCGCCGTGTGTGACGGCGTGTTGACGCAGGTCGGCCAGAGCGGGCATGCCCGAGTTCCGGTGCCGTTCTGCCCGTATCGCCGCCATGTGGGCAGAAACGACTGAGCGGTTGTGGTCACGTTTCGACCACAACCGCTCAGCGCCACCCGGTCCGGTACTAGCTCAGCCAGGCCGCTGCGTCCCTCGGAAGCTTGCCGTCCTCCAGCGGGACGCTGGACAACGTCGGCACGCCCGGCAGGGCGACCGGCGCGCCGGACAGGTTGACCACGCAGGTGGTGTCGCCGCGCCGGAACGCGAGCACGTCCTCACCCAGGTCGAGCCACTCCAGGTCGCCGTCGATGCCGCGGCGCCGCGCGAACACCTCGCGGTACAGCGAGAGCATCGAGCCGGGGTCCTCCGACTGGACCGCGACCGAGAAGTCCTGCCAGTTCTCCGGTTGCGGCAGCCAGCTCGGACCGTCCTCCGTGGACCAGGGGAGTGGCACGCGGCAGCCGTCGCGTCCCCGGTCGGTGAAGCCGGAGCGGTGCCACACCGGGTCCTCGCGCAGCTCGTCCGGCAGGTCCTCGACCTCCCAGAGGCCCAGCTCCTCGCCCTGGTAGACGTAGACGCCGCCGGGCAGCGCCGCGGTGAGCATGATCGCCGCACGGGCACGGCGGGTGCCCAGCTCGAAGTCGGTCGGGGCGCCGTGCTGCCTGTCCGCGAAGGAGAACCCCGTCTTCTCGCGGCCGTAGCGGGTGACGTGCCTGGTGACGTCGTGGTTGGAGAGCACCCAGGTCGGCGGCGCGCCGACGGGTTCGTGCGCGGCGAGCGTGCTGTCGACGACCTCGCGCAGCTCGCCCGCGTTCCACGGGCAGCACAGGAAGTCGAAGTTGAACGCGCTGTGCATCTCGTCCTGGCGGAGGTACCGGGCGAACCTGACCGGGTCCGGCAGCCACATCTCGCCGACGAGGATGCGGTCGCCGTCGTAGGAGTCCACGATCTGCCGCCACCTGCGGTAGATCTCGTGCACGCCGTCCTGGTCGGAGTAGGGCAGGTCGGCGTCGGGCTTGCTGAAGTCCTTGACCAGGCCGTCGGCCACGTCGATGCGGAAGCCGTCGACACCGCGGTCGAGCCAGAACCGCAGGATGTCCTCGAACTCGTCGTGGACGACCTGGTTCTCCCAGTTGAAGTCGGGCTGCTCGGCGGCGTAGAGGTGCAGGTACCAGCGGCCGTCCGGGAGCCTGCTCCAGGCCGGGCCGCCGAAGCGCGACTGCCAGTCGTTCGGGATCTCCTCGGTGTCGCGGATGTGGAAGCGGTCCCACAGGCCGTCCTTGAACCACGGGTGCTGGTCGCTGCAGTGGTTCGGGACGAGGTCGATGATGATCCGGATGCCCAGTCCGTGCGCGTCCGCGATGAGCTTCTCGGCGTCGGCGAGCGACCCGAAGACCGGCTCGATGTCGCGGTAGTCCGCCACGTCGTAGCCGCCGTCCGCGAGCGGGCTCGGGTACCACGGGTTGAGCCAGATCGCATCGAAGCCGAGGCTCGCGATGTGCTGGAGCTTGGCGCGGAGGCCGGCCAGGTCGCCGATGCCGTCACCGTTGCCGTCCGCGAAGCTGCGCAGGTAGACCTGGTAGATGGATGCGTTGCGCCACCAACTCATCTGGTGTCCTTTCAGCCTTTTACGCCGCCCGCGGTGAGCCCCGCGAGGATGTGCCGCTGGAACGCCAGGAACAGCGCCACCATCGGCAGGCTCGCCAGCACGAGGCCCGCGAGCAGGAGGTTGATCGGGGTGTCCGGGGCGAAGCGCTGAAGCGCGACACTGAGCGTCTGCTTCGCCGGATCGGGGAACACGAGCAGCGGCCAGATGAAGTCCTTCCACGCCGCCACGACCGCGAAGATCGAGACGACGGCGAGGATGGGGCGCGAGATCGGCAGCACGATGCGGACGAGGGTCGTCCACGTGTTCGCGCCGTCGATCCTGGCCGCTTCGAGGAGCTCTTCCGGGATCTGGTCGAAGAACCGCTTGAGCAGGTACACGTTCAGCGCGTTCGCCGCGGCCGGCAACCAGATGCCCGCCGGGTTGTTGAGCAGGTCGAGGTCGGTGAGCGTGAGGTAGACCGGGACCAGCACGGCCGTCGAGGGCAACATCAGCGTCGCCAGCATCAGGCCCATGACCACGTTGCCGAAGATCGGCCGGAGCTTGGACAGCGCGTAGGCCGCGGGGACGATCACGGCCATCTGCACCGCCCACGCGCCGATCGCGACGACGAACGTGTTGAGGAAGAACCGCCCCAGGTCCATGTAGTTCCAGGCGTCGACGTACGCGCCCGGTTCCCAGGTCCGGGGCAGGATCGTCGGCGGTTGCTGCGCCAGTTCCGCCGGCGGTTTGAACGCGCCGAGCAGCACCCAGACCAGCGGGAGCAGGAACGCCGCCGTGAACAGGACCAGCGTGCCGGCCAGGACGATCCAGTAGACCGGGCCCGTTCCCCTGGTGAGAGTCCTCATGCGCCGGCCTTCTTCGTGATCTTGAGGTAGAGGAAGGAGAAGACGCCCAGCACCGCGAAGAGGATCAGGCTCAGCGCGCTCGCGGTGCCGAAGTCGTTGTAGTAGAAGGCGTAGCGGTACAGCAGGAGCAGCACGGTGACCGTGGACTCCTCCGGGCCGCCGCCGGTCATGATGAACGGCTCGGTGAAGATCTGCATGGTCGCGACGACCTGCAGCAGCAACAGCATGAGGATCACGAACTTGGTCTGCGGGATCGTGACGTGCCAGACCTTCTTGACGATCCCGGCGCCGTCCAGGTCGGCGGCCTCGTACAGCTCACCGGGGATGGTCTGCAGCGCGGCCAGGTAGATCAGCGTCGCCGAGCCCATGTTCGCCCACGTGATCACGAGCACGAGGCTGATCATGCTGGTGCTGCTGGAGTCGAGCCATTGCGACGTGGGCAGCCCCAGTCCTCTGAGGACGGAGTTGAACAGGCCCGGTCCCGGGTCGTAGAACCACTTCCACAGCAGGGCCGTCACGACCGGCGGCAACATCACCGGCAGGTAGACCAGCAGGCGGAAGTAGCCCTTGGCGTGCCGCAGCTCGTTGAGCACCACGGCGGTCAGGAAGGGGACGCCGAAACCGAGCAGCAGAGCCAGAAGCGTGAAGTACAAGGTGTTGCGCCACGCCACCCCGAACAGCGGGTCCGCGAAGAGCCGCTCGAAGTTCTCCCAGCCCACCCAGTCGGGACTCGTGACGAAGTTGACCTGCTGGAAGCTCAGGACCACCCCGCGCACGATGGGGTACCAGGAGAACACCGCGAAGACAACCAGCGCGGCACTCAGGAAGCCGTACGCGGTGACGTGGCGCCGCACCTACTTCACCTGCGCCAGGACGGCGTTGACCTTGGTCTCCGCATCCTTCAGCAGTGCCGAGTGGTCGGCGTCTTCGTTGGTCAGGGTCGCCTGCACCACGCTGTCGAGGATCGCGTAGACCTGCTGCGCCTGCGGCGGTTCGAGCGAGCCCTTGGTCTTCTCGGAACCGTCCACGTAGGCCTGGAAGTTCTTCACCGGCATGGTGGCGAACTTGGCCTTGAGGTCTTCCTGCTTCTTGCGCGGCTCACCGGTCCAGATGTCGGCGATCGGCGGGATCGGCAGGCCGACGGGCTGGCCGCGGTCCTTGTACTTCTGCAGGTTGCCCTCGAGCCGGTCCGGGTTCAGGTACTTCCACTGGATCCACTTCAGGCCGGCCTTGATCTTCTCCGGCGTGGCCTTCGGGTTGATCATGTAGCCCTCGCCGCCGAGCAGGGTGCCCTTCTGCTCCGGGATCGCGGCCAGGCCGTAGTCGTCGTACTTGCCCTTGAACTGGTTGACGATCGCGGCGACGTTGTCCGGTGCGGCCAGGTACATGCCGAGCTGTCCGGCGCCCATCATGTTCTGCACGTCGCCGATCTCCAGGAGCTGCTTGTCGCCCATGGAGTTGTCGTCCCAGCGCATCTCCTTGAGCCTGCGCAGGACTTCCTTGCCCTTGTCGTTGTTGAAGTCGGCCTTGTAGGTGTCGCCGTCCTTGCGGGCGACGTCACCGCCGACGGACTTCATCCACGTGGTGAAGTGCCAGCCGCCCTGGTTGCTCTTGCTGTACTCGGCGAACCCGGTGACGCCGGCGTCCTTGAGCTTCTTGGCCGCGGCGCGGACCTCGTCCCACGTCTTCGGCGGCGAGTCCGGGTCCAGGCCCGCCTTGGTGAAGTTGGTGCGGCTGTAGAGCAGGCCCATCGTGTAGTTCGCGGTGGGCAGGCCGTAGACCTTGCCGTCGGCCGTGAAGACGTCCTTGAGCTCCTGCTTGAGGTCGCCGTAGTGCGGGACGTCCTTGACGTAGTTCGTCAGGTCGGCGGCCTGCTTGCGGGCGATGAGAGCCGCGGGATCGGTGAAGTAGACGTAGAAGACGTCCTCCAGCTGGCCGCCGGCGAGCTTGGCGCTGAACGTCTTCGGGTCCATGAACCCCTCGTGCGGCACGAGGTCGATGTCGGGGTTCGCTGTCTCGAACTCCGCGACGTCCTCGTCGAAGACCTTGCGGTCGAACGCCTGGGTCTGCGGCGGCTGACCGTTGATGTTGATCTGGACCTTGCCGCCGGGCTCGGTCGTGGAACCGCTCCCACAGCCGACTGAGCTTAGGGCCAGGACACCGCCAATCAGCACGGCAGCGGACTTCTTCATGGTGGGGCCGCCCTTCTCGCGAGCGCGTCGATGTGACGGCGACCATAAGGCGCCGTTACATCTGAACGCAATATCCAGACGAAAACTCGCAAGAAGACGACTGCGCTTGTTACCTCACCGGCGCACTGGACGCCCGCACCACCAACTCCGGCTCGAAGAGCAACTCGTCGGGCGCCACCGCGTTGCCGGAGATCTGGTTGGCCAGCAGCTCGACGGCGGCCCGCCCCATCGCCTCGATCGGCTGCCGAACCGTGGTCAGCGGCGGATCAGTGCAGGTCATGAAGGCCGAATCGTCGTACCCGATGATCGACACGTCCTTGGGCACGTCGAGCCCGGCCCTGCGCACGGCCCGGATCGCACCGAGCGCCAGGGGGTCGCTCGCACAGATGATCGCCGTGACCCCGCGCTGCACGAGCTTGGTAGCCGCCGCCTGCCCGCCCTCGAGACTGAACATCGCGTGCTCGACGTCGGCCCCGCCGCACTTGTCGATCGCCTGCAGCTTGCGCTGACTGGGCACGTGGTCCGGCGGCCCGAGCACGGCCCCGATCCGCTTGTGCCCCAGCGACGTCAGATGCCCGTACGCCTGCTCGACCGCCACCGCGTCGTCACACGACACCCGCGGGAACGCCAGGTCGTCGATAGCCGCGTTGACCAGCACCGTGGGCAACTTGCGCGACATCATCTGCTGGTAGTGACCGTGACTGGCGTCCTTCTGCGCGTACAGCCCACCGGCGAACACGATCCCGCTGACGTGCTGCTCCAGCAGCAGCTCCAGGTACTCGGCCTCAGTCACCCCGCCGGCCGTCCGCGTGCACAGAACAGGCGTGAACCCCCGCTGCGCCAGCGCGTTCCCGACCACGTCCGCGAACGCGGGGAAGATCGGGTTCTGCAACTCGGGCAACACCAGCCCGACCAGCCGCGCACGTTCACCCCTGAGCTGCGTCGGCCTTTCGTAACCCAGCACGTCAAGCGCGGTGAGCACGGCACTGCGCGTGGCGTCGGAGACGCCCGGCTTGCCGTTCAGCACCCGGCTGACGGTGGCCTCACTGACCCCGACCTTGGCCGCGACCTCGGCCAGCCTCCGTTGCGTCATGGCGCAAGTGTACGCAATTTCTTGCGCTCACTTGCAACGCCACTCCACCCACCTGGTCGTCGCCCGGATGGCGGCTCCTTGGATAGAGTCGGATGACCGGTAAGGGAGGAGACCACCATGAACTCCCATCCCGAACAGCCCGTGCCCGACCCGCCGCCACCTCTGCCGCCCGTGCCCAGCCAACCGGTGACCGGGGTCGACTGGTTTCGTCGCATGCCGAACGGTGGCGCGACCGTGTACACGCGGCCGACGGACTGAGAGCAGCGATGCGGTCGCGTTTGCTGATCTACTTCGGCAGCGTGCTCGCCGTGATCGCACTGATCAACACGTCAGCGCCGAAGATCATCGTGTCCGCGGTGCTGAACCCGGAGGCGGGTGAGGCGGTCGCCCGGAGCCTCAGCCCTGTCACCAGGGACCTCGTTCTGGTGTTGCTGGTCTCGATCTACTTCGAGTGGGCGCGCAACAGGAGTCAGGGCGAGCTGCTGCGCAGCGTCGATCTGAAGATCGATGAGATTC
Organism: Lentzea sp. NEAU-D7; assembly: GCF_026242055.1. Classification (GTDB taxonomy): domain Bacteria; phylum Actinomycetota; class Actinomycetes; order Mycobacteriales; family Pseudonocardiaceae; genus Lentzea. The sequence continues at coordinate 205,998 of NZ_JAPJDL010000010.1, forward strand.
GTGACGACGCCAGGTCGGCGACCGCACCCTCCACGAGGAAGCTCGTGCTCGACAGCACGGGAGCTGAAGAGCTCGTGACACTGGCACTGGACCGTCATGCGCCGAACACCGGCGACAAGACGTCGTTCATCGCGATGGTTCTGTCACAAAGGCCTGTTTACGACAACGTTTCGGTCGCGCTGCGGGTGGACGGCGTGGACGGGGAGACGGTGCACGTCAGCAACCGCTTCGAAGCGACGATGCGACGCGGTCCGATCCTGATCGCCGCCACGAGGTCTCCGCCGCAATCTGCCGCTCTGTCGGCAGCCTGTCCTGAGCTGTTCGAGGTCACCGCCCTACCCAGGTCAACGCCGTTCGACGAGGCTGTGGAGGCGTTCGGCCGGCAACTCGAGTGCTACGTGACGCCACCGGGCGGCGGAGCCAGAAGAGTCGGCTTCCGCAAGGTGCCGACCGACGAGTTGCACCGGCATCTCTCGCCGCCGGTCGGAATAGCCGCGTCCGACATCGCGCTCTTCGCCGCAGATCTGAGCCAGGAAAAGACAGACCTCGTTCGCGTGCGACATCACTTCCGCTGGACGCAGAAGCTCGACGAGCACTTCATCTACTGGTACGCCGACAGGCCGATGTTCATCAGCAGCCTCACCGTGGACGTGCGGGAAACGATGCGGAAGCAGTACAGGGAAGTGTGGGTGCAGGCCCATCTCGGTGGCGTCGACTCGTTGATGCTCGACGCGGACGAGGGTTACCTCTCGTTGAGGCTCAACCGGTGGGTCGTTCAAGGACATGGCGTCACAGCGATCTGGTGACTCAGCCCATCGCCTCGCGCCACAGCAAGGCCACCCCGTGCCCCGGCAGAAGCCACGACCGCACGTCCAGGTCCTCGAGTTCGCCGGCCTCCAACCAGCGCGCGGCCGCCGTCGCCGACCGGAACGTGAACGGCATGACCCGGAACTCGTGCCTGGGGGACTGCTCGACGGCCAGTCCGGTCGCGTCGAAGCTGATGGTGTCCACAAAGGACGGGTAGGGCGACTGCCAGTAGCAGAAGCCGTCGTTGGTGCGCTGCAACGTGCGTGACCAGACGGTGAGCTCGCGGATCGAGCGCACCACGTGGTCCTCCGCGATGCGGCTGAGATCGCACTCGAGGATCCGCAGATCGCTCATGTGGTCGAGCGGGCTGAGCTTGCCCAGCGGGCCCGTCGACTCGCGGAAGAACGTCAGGTAGTTGGTCCACTGGTCGAATCTCACCTCGACCGGCGGGATCTGGCTGGGCTCTGCCGATCGGCGCAGTCCTTCGTGGTCGAGGTAGTCGATCGCGATCTGGGTGGAGTGGCGCAGGTCGTCGACGGAGTCGAGGAACAGCGAAGGGTCCGGGATGAAGTACAGCTCGAACAACGGATAGCGGCAGGCGGCGCTGATGCTGTCGCGCAGGGTGGCGTTCGAGGTCGCGAAGATGACGAAGCGTTCGGTGGGGACGTCGTTGCGGAAGCGGTACCGCTGCGTCGTCATCAGGTGGTACGTCTTGGTGTCGATGCCTTGCAGCTCCAGCTTCACGGTGGTGCTGGTGCTGATCGTCAGGTCGTCGCCGCGCGGGCGCATGCCCTCGCCACCGAGCACACCAGCCACCACGTCGTCGTTCGCGTCGTTCGGGCCGTACACCGACGAGAGGAACGTGCGCAGCACCTCGGAAGGAAGCAGGTGTTCGACGATGCCCGGTCCGGAGATCCGGCCGAACTCCACGACGAGACGCTTGTGCAGGAACAGTTCGTAGGCGCCGAGCAGAAATCCCGCGAGCGCTGGCAACGGCCAGAACACGACCAACACGTCGTGCAGCACGCTTCGCGAGGTGGGTTGCCACAGCAGCACGGCTGTCAGATCCGCAGCCGCGACGGCGATCAACAGGATCGCGACGGCCAGCGCTTGTTTGTGCCTGCGCGCCGTCACCACCTGGTCGCCGCCCCCTCACTCCACCGGCCGTCCATACATGGTGGGAGTGATGAGGTAACTGCGCCAGCCCCTTTCGGTCACTGCCGTATCAGCGCGACCTGCCCCAGATCGGGTTGTCCGACACCCCGACGTACGTGCTGAGGTTCGCTTTGGGCTGTGTGTCGTCCGCCGCAACGTCGTTGTACAGCCCGAGCAGATGGGTGGTCATCGCGCTCTTCGCGCCCACCTCGTCGTGACGACGCAGGAACCAGATGACCTGCTCGTGCTCGTTCGCGGAGCGGTTGTGCACCTCGCGGGACGGGTGCGCGTGCCGCTTGCAGTCCTGCAGGCCTGGCACGAGCACCTGGTACATGTGCTCCAGCAGTTCGTTGTGCGACGCGCGGATCAGCGCCGAGTGGAACTCCTCGTCCGACTCGATCACCTCCTGCGCGTCCTCGACCTGCGCGCGCTGGTAGCGGTGGTTCAGCTTGGCGAGCTCGTCCAGTTCGCCGTCGCCGGCGCGCACCGCGGCCAGCGACGCGGCGGTGGTCTCCAGCGCGATCCGCACTTCCAGCAGGTCGGTCGGGGAGAACTGCTTCGCGGCGAGTCGTCCCTCGATGTGCTCTTCGACGGCGGCGAGGTCGGTGCGGCGGACGTACCAGCCCAGTCCGCGGCGGACCTCGACGATGCCCTGGAGTTGCAGCCGCTGCAGTGCGGTGCGCAGCGACGACCTCGCGACGTCCAGTTTGCGCGCGAGTTCCGGCTCGGTGGGGAGGCGGTCGCCGGCTTTGAGGGTGCCGCCGATGATCTGCTCTCGGAGCTTCTGCTCGATGAGCTCCGGCAGGGGCCGTCGCGAGTCAGGCGAGAGCGACCAGCTCTCGCCGAGATGAACGTCGTCGGCGGGCATTGTCCAAGCGTAAGCCTGTTGCCTGTCGGTTGCAACTTGTCTGGCAACCTGGCGACCGTTGACAGACAACCTACAACACGGGACCCTTGTTCCAGGCGAGACGCCCGGGACCGCCCACACCTGGGAGCACGTGCTCGCCTAGTCGGGAGGAGCGAGATGTCCGCAGGGAGCGCACTCGGAATAGCCGCCGCCGTCGCCGTCGCCGTTACCGCGATCGGATGGCGCACCGTGATCACGATGATCCTGGTCTCGGTCGTCGCACTGGCCGTGGTCGGCTTCGTGAACGTCACCAGCATCATGTTCGGCTGATGAACAGAGCCGATCAGTGCCCGGTCAGCGCCCGCAGGCGCAGGCCGGGCATCGATCTTCTGGGGGGATCCCGGTTTCGCGTCGGTGACGCAGGTCGCTATCTTCCCGCGACAGGGAGCTTTCGGTGGTCAAGCGCCGGCTCCACGCCGCCGGGTACGTGAACACGGGGTCTTCGATGTTGGGTTCTCCATCAGCACCTGCACTGCACGCGCGGCTCGCGCCCGCGGACGTGCTGGTCGACGAGCGACGCGCGCTCTACCGCCTCGCCGTCGATTTGTTCGCACCTGGTGCGGAGATGTCAGACAACCTCCTCGACCATCCGATCGTGCGCTACGAGATCGGTCGTGCCCTGGCCGGGCACGGCGGCGTGGACCCGGAGGCGCTGCGCGAGGTCGCCGCGACGGGGGTGCGGGACGCCGGCATCGCGGTGGCGTCCGATCCGGCGGCTGCCAAGCAGCTGGAAGCGCCGTTGCGCATCATCGCCCCACCCGGTCAGGCACCGCGGCCGCTCACCGAGGCGGACGGTGAGCGGTTCGAGACGGCGATCAGGATCGTGGCTGAGGGCGTCGACCTGTTCAGGCGGCTCGCCCCTGCGATGGCCGGCGACCTGCTGGCCCACGTGTCGATGCTCGTGGTGCTCAAGGCGGAGACGTCCGGGGGAGTGGTTTCCGCGTCGTCGCGATACGTGCCGGGAATCGTGCTGATCGACGAGCCGGCGTGCCCGATGGAAGTGGCCGAGGCGCTCGTGCACGAGGGTGCGCACGAGAAGTTCTTCGACTTCGCCATCACGCAGAAGTTCCTCGACGCGCACGCCGAGGAAGCCGAGTACTTCGAGACCTCCTGGTCCCGCGCCCGATGGCCCCTGGAGCAGACCTTCGCGGCCTGGCACGCCTACACCTGTCTCAGCCAGTTCTCCCAGTTGTCCGAGTCGGAACAGCTGGGTCCGCACTCCCTGCTGCCCAAGGCTCGGGAACGGGCCGCGGAGATCGGCGACTGGTTGATGGCGCACGAGCACGACCTGCTGTCGGACGCGCGATGGCTGCTGCACGCCCTGGCGGGCCAAGTGGCCGATGCCGTCGAAGGGGTGCCCACTGCGGACGCGTCCGTCCTCGCCGCCGGCGTCCGCGAGGACGGGAGTTTCCGGGTGCTGCCGGACGTGGTCTACCGGCTCGCGAAGAGTGGTCGCGCCGTGGTGGGCCGCGTGCAGGAACTGCCGGAGATCTTCTGGCTCGACCCCGACGCCAGCTGGGTGCTGAAAGAGTGCCACCGGGCACCGGCACCGTTCCGGCTGCTGCTCGGAAACGCCGCAGAGAAGTGGCGGACCGACTTGCCCGAGACGCGGCGGCGCCTGGCAGCCGCTCTGGGGTCGTTGCGCGTGTTCTCGATCGTCGAAGCGAGTGAGTGACTCAAATCCTTCGAGAAGGAACCATGACCACCTCGAACCGGGTTGTCCGTCAGCAGCAGTTCCCTCCGGCCCCCGAAGCACGGCTCCCGCGGTCGTCTCCTGGGGTGGACATCCCGGAGGGGCGGTCCGTGGTGCCGATCGAGTGGTTCCGGCGCATGCCGAACGGTGGCACCGTCCACCTCCGCCCGTCGCGTTGATCTTGCTGGTGGCGTCGGCATCGGCCGCAGGTATTCGCGCGTCGAATGAGAAATGTGTTCATTTCTTCTATTTCCGCCTCAGCGGGTCACGCCTAGGATGGCCGCCGGGAGCAGTTGTTCCGCCATGCGGCCCATCGCGGTCTGCCCGTTGTCCTGTGCGCACGGCTTGAACGGCAGGCTTCACACCTTCGGGTTCTAAGCCACGAATGTGCAGGTGAGGCCCCTTGCAAGCCGTTGTAGACTTCCGCATCCGGTCCACCCGGTGTGCCACAAATCGCTACGCGTTCGACGCCGTCACCAGTCGTTTTCCGGTGCGCGATCCGACGATAGGCGATGAATATCGCGCGAGGTCACACTCAGGCGAACCGGGTATCACCAGCTCGACGCGTCTTGTGAACAAGTCGTGGTTCAGGGCTTCCCGGGTATCCGGAGTTCCTCACGCGCAGGCCCCGACCCATCCGTCGAGAAGGAACCATGACCACCCCGAACCAGCCTCCCGGTCGGCCCCAGCTCCCCCTTGGTGCCGGCGTTCCTGTTCCCCACCTCCCCACTGGGGTGGGTCCGGTGCTCGGCCAGCCCGTCACCCCCGTTGACTGGTTCAGGCGCATGCCGAACGGTGGCACGGTGTTCCTCAAGCCCGCCGAGGTGACGCAGAACGACTGAGAGTCGTTCCGCGTCTGTGTGCCTTTCAAGGGGGTCTGCCTTTGGGCAGGCCCCCTTCGGCGTTTGGTCGTTTGGGCGGTGCGCCTCACGGACGTGTAACAACTCGGCCACAAGGACGTAGTTGATCGTCATCTAGACCGTTCGGGGGACGTCGATCGTCTTAGATCGCCGCATCCGCCAACCCTCACGGAGTAAACCCGATGCGCCTGACCTCCCCGAGACCCAGCCGTCTGCTCGCGGTGGCGTCCGTCACCGCTGCGGTCACCTTCGCCTTCGCGACCACCGCGTTCGCGGGTGAGCCGGAGAAATTCGACGGCAACATCGAGTGGAACTGGGACAACGCCTGCTCGGTGGGTGGTCTCACCGGTACCTCGTACACGCAGGACCAGTTCGAGTTCACCGGCGGCAAGGACACGCAGGACCTCGACATCACCGGCATCAAGCCGGCCGGTGTGACGATCACCGGAGTGGTCGTCAAGGGCAGCAACGCCTACCACGTCTACCTCGCGGACGACCTCGGCACGCTGCCGTGGAACGACCTGAAGGCGCCGGTCAACAACGGTGGCAACGTCGCGGACATCAGTCACTGGTATGCCTGCGGCGTCAAGAGCACGACCACCACGACCACCACCACGACGACGACCACCACGACTTCCCCGACGACGATCACGCACTCGTCGTCCCCGAGCTCCACCACGAGCACCACGACGACGACCACCACCTCTGGTGAGGTCGCGCCGACCACGACCACGACGGTCGCGCCCGTGCCTGTCGCCGACGAGGACGACCTGGCCTCCACCGGGTTCGGGTCCGCCTGGCTGCTCGGCCTCGGTGCCGCGCTCGTCGCCGGTGGTGCCGCTGTGCTGTTCGTGCTGCGCAGGCGTCGCGCCTAAGACAGCTCCGTTTGAAGAAGCCGCCCGCCGCCGCGATCTCCACGGCGTGCCGGGCGGCTTTTTCGTTTGGGGTTACACCTCACGGAGCAATAACAACTCGGCCACGAGGTGCACTGTTGATCGTCACCTAACCCGTTCGGGGGACGTCGATCGTCTTAGATCGCGGCATCCGCCGACCCCCACGGAGTGACCCGATGCGTTCGACGCCCCTGAGACGTTCCGGCCTGCTCGCCTCGGCCGCCCTGGCCGCTGTGGCCTCGCTCGTGCTGGCGACCAGTGCGTTCGCCGACGAGGTGACCACGGACGACCCGCGCGCGCAGCCGTTCTTCCAGTTCGTCGACGTCAACCACCCCGATGCCTGCACCGTGGGCGGGCTCAGCGGGAACGTGGTCCTGCCCGGCGAGTTCGGCTACACCGGCGGCGACAACCAGCAGCACCTGAACATCACCGGGTTGCCCAAGAACGTGCAGGTCACGGGCATGCTCGTGAAGGCGGGGGACGTGTTCAACGTCTACCTGGCCGACAAGCTCGGCGACGCGCTGCCGTGGAACGAGCTGCGCGCCCCGGTCGTCGACGGCGGAAACCTCCCGGAGATCGGTCAGTGGTTCGGATGTGGTGTCGCTGTCGAACAGCCGCCCACCAGCACCACGACCACCACCACTACGACGACGACCACCACCACGTCCGAGTCGACCGTGACCCACTCGTCGACGCCGACCTCCACGTCGACCTCCGAACCGGCCTCGTCGTCTTCTTCCGCTGAAGCCGTGCCCACCACGACGACCACCGCCGCGCCCGTGCCGGTCGCCGAGGTGCACGACCTGGCCGCCACCGGCTTCGGGTCCGCGTGGATGCTCGGCCTCGGTGCCGCGCTCGTGGCCGCTGGTGCCGCGATGGTGCTCGTGATGCGCAGGCGTCGCGCCTAAGTCCACTGCGTGAGCACGCCCCAGAGCGTGCTGAACATGCGTCGTGTCTCCACGTGGAACTCCACGTCCGAAGGAGCCGCCCCGCCGCCGTAGATCTCCACGGCGCGTTGGGCGGCTCCTTCGTCTGCGGAGCAGGCCATGTCCCAGGCGACCGGGCCGAGCCAGGTGTCCTCGAAGTCGTTCCAGACCGGGCCGGACGGCGTGAGCAGCAGGTTTGCCGGGTGGGCGTCGCCGTGCAGGGGCTGGACGTCGTTGTGGTGCTCGGTCCACTGTGCCGACGCGCAGTCGCGCCAGGTGCGGAACCTGTCCAGGTCCGGCACGCCCAGGCCGTCCAGGTGGGCCAGGACGTTGTCCACGTCGTCCAGCGGGCCGCGGGTGGGCAACGGGCCCTCGTAGTGCCTCAGTTCGGCGTGGAGGTCCGGCAGGAGCTTCAGGACGTCCTCGCGGGGCAGCCGCGCGCCGTGCTCGTGGGGGACGTACGTGCTGAACGAGAGCACGAAGCCGTCGACGGCGTGGGGTCCGGCGGGGAGTTCGGCCGAAGGTGTCACGACCGGCACACCGCGTCCCGCCAGGAACGACGACACCGACAGGTCGCGGGCGAAGTGGTCCTCGACCGAGGGCCGCACCAGGGCGGTGCGCGCGGCGATCCGGGCGACGACCGGGGCCGGGCTCAGGTGTACGAGGACGTTGCTGCCGGTCTTCAGCACGACGGGGTCGGCGCACGTCACGCCATGAGAGGCCGCGACGGACACGGCGACGCGCACGGCCTCAGCTGCACTCACGCGGAGAAGGCTGGCATCAGCCCTGCGGGAGGAGCGACTCCATTTCCGCGATCTCCTTCTCCTGGTGGTTCACGACCTCCTGGGCGAGCTTGCGCGTCTCCGGGTCGGTGCCGGCCGAGAGGTGCTTCTGCGCCATGTCCACGGCGCCGCGGTGGTGCTGGATCATCAGCGACAGCCACTGGCGGTCGAACTCGGTGTCGTTGAGGTCGGCGAGGTTGCCCAGCTCGACCATGCCGTGGTTCTCCGCGTGGCCGTGTGACGTGTGCGACGACGCCTGCACCGGTGCGTTCCAGGCGCGCAGCCAGCCGTTCATGCGGTCGATCTCGGGCTTCTGGGCGTCCGCGATGCGCTTGGCCAGGTCGATCACCCTGGGGTTCTCCGTGCGGGACGCGACGAGGCCGGACATCTCCAGCGCCTGCTCGTGGTGCGGCACCATTCCCTGGGCGAACGCGACGTCTGCGGAGTTGTGCGTGGCCGGGGAGCCACAGGCGGCCAGCAACAGGACAGAAGCGACAGCGAGCAATCGGAGCACGGCGGCAGGATACGTGTGACGTGCGCTACGCCGCTGGCCACCGGCCATGGCCCACCCGAATGGAGCTGATCGGCTCCGTCTAATATCCGGGGAGTTTCCCGAACTACTGGTCCCACCAAGGCCTGGAGGTACCGTGACGGCCGTAGCCCCGCAGCCGATCGCAACGCGTCCTTACCCGACGCGCACTGCGGTCAAGGGGTCCTTCCTGCTGCGGATGTTCCGCACCACGGACCACAAGCAAATCGGCATCATGTACCTGGTCACCTCGTTCGCCTTCTTCATGGTCGGCGGCGCGATGGCCATGCTGATGCGGACCGAGCTGGCCCGTCCCGGCATGCAGTTCCTGAGCCAGGAGCAGTTCAACCAGCTCTTCACGATGCACGGCACCGTGATGCTGCTGCTCTACGCGACGCCGATCGTCTTCGGCTTCGCGAACTTCGTGCTCCCGCTGCAGATCGGCTCGCCCGACGTGGCGTTCCCGCGGCTCAACGCCTTCTCGTACTGGCTGTACCTCTTCGGTGGCCTGATCGTGATGGCGGGCTTCGTCACCCCCGGTGGCGCGGCTGACTTCGGCTGGTTCGCGTACACGCCGCTGTCGAGCGCCATCCACTCGCCCGGCGCGGGTGCCGACCTGTGGATCTCCGGCCTGGTGGTCGGTGGTCTCGGCACCATCCTCGGCGCGGTGAACATGATCACCACCGTGGTCTGCCTGCGCGCGCCCGGCATGACGATGTTCCGGATGCCGATCTTCACCTGGAACATCCTGGTGACGTCGGTGCTGGTGCTGCTCGCGTTCCCGATCCTCACCGCCGCGCTGCTCGGCCTGCTGGCCGACCGCCACCTCGGTGCCCACGTGTTCGACCCCGCCAACGGCGGCGTGATCCTGTGGCAGCACCTCTTCTGGTTCTTCGGGCACCCGGAGGTCTACATCGTCGCCTTGCCGTTCTTCGGCATCGTGTCGGAGATCTTCCCGGTGTTCAGCCGCAAGCCGATCTTCGGCTACAACGGCCTGGTCTACGCGACGCTCGGCATCGCGGCCCTGTCCGTCGCCGTGTGGGCGCACCACATGTACGCGACCGGCGCCGTGCTGCTGCCGTTCTTCGCCTTCATGACGTTCCTCATCGCGGTCCCGACCGGTGTGAAGTTCTTCAACTGGATCGGCACGATGTGGAAGGGCCAGCTGACGTTCGAGACGCCCATGCTGTTCAGCATCGGCTTCATCGTGACGTTCCTCTTCGGTGGTCTGTCCGGCATCCTGCTGGCCGCGCCCGCGATCGACTTCCACGTGTCCGACACGTACTTCGTCGTCGCGCACTTCCACTACGTGCTCTACGGCACGATCGTGTTCGCGACCTTCGCGGGCATCTACTTCTGGTTCCCGAAGATCACCGGCCGCTTCATGGACGAGCCGCTCGGCAAGCTGCACTTCTGGACGACGTTCCTCGGCTTCCACGCGACGTTCCTCGTCCAGCACTGGCTGGGCAACGAGGGCATGCCGCGCCGGTACGCCGACTACCTCGCGTCCGACGGCTTCACGACGCTGAACATGATCTCGACGATCGGCGCCTACATCCTGGGCGCGTCGACGCTGCCGTTCATCTGGAACGTCTTCCGGAGCTACCGCTTCGGCGAGGTCGTCACGGTGGACGACCCGTGGGGCTACGGCAACTCGCTCGAGTGGGCCACCTCGTCCCCGCCGCCGCGGCACAACTTCACCGAACTGCCCCGGATCCGTTCGGAGCGCCCGGCGTTCGAGCTGCACTACCCGCACATGATCGAGCGGATCCGGAACGAGGGTCACGTGACCTTCACCGGCAAGACGATCCAGCACAAGGACGCCAAGCCGGCGCTGTCCGAGATGGCGGCGTCCGCGATCAAGTCGGGTACGGCCTCCGAGAAGGACGACGACGACCACAAGTAACCTGCGAGTAACAGGTTCAACGACGAGCCCCGGCTGCTTCCACGCGGTCGGGGCTCTTCGCGTCTACGAGGAGACGACGACGTGAAAACGCCCGTGCTCATCACCGTGACCGGACCCGACAAGCCTGGCGTCTCCTCGGTGCTCTTCGCCGTGCTGACCCGGCACGGCGTCGAGGTGCTCGACGTGGAACAGGTCGTGATCAGGGGCAGGCTGGTGCTCGGCGCGCTGGTCTCGACCGACCACGACCCCGAGGGCCTGCAGGAGTCCGTCGAGCAGGCCATGGCCACCGTCTCGATGCACGTGGAGATCGAGATCGGCGCGGACTCGAAGCGCACCGCCCGCCTGGAGTCCTCGCACGTGCTGATCGTGCTCGGCCGGCCGGTCACCGCGAAGGCGTTCACCGAGGTCGCGCGCCGGCTGGCGTCGCTCGGCGTGAACATCGACGCGATCCGCGGTGTCGCCGACTACCCCGTCACGGGCCTTGAGCTGCGCGTTTCGGTCGCGGACGACACGATGGAGAACGACGCGGCGCTGCGGTCGGCGCTCGCGGACGTGTCGGTCCGGGTGGGCCTCGACATCGCGGTCGAACGCGCCGGGCTGACCCGCAGGGCCAAGCGCCTGGTGGTGTTCGACGTCGACTCCACGCTCATCCAGGGCGAGGTGATCGAGATGCTGGCCGCGCACGTCGGGTGCGAGGAGCAGGTGCGCGAGATCACCGAGGCCGCGATGCGCGGCGAACTCGACTTCGCGGAGTCGCTGCGGCGCCGGGTGGCGTTGCTGGAGGGCCTCGACGAGAAGGTGCTGGGGGAGGTCGGGTCCACGCTGGAGCTCACGGCCGGCGCGCGCACGACGATCCGGACGCTGAAGCGCCTCGGCTTCTACTGCGGTGTGGTGTCCGGCGGGTTCACCTCGGTGATCACGGGACTCGCGGACGAGCTTCAGCTGGACTTCTGCGCGGCGAACACGCTGGAGGTCGTGGACGGCAAGCTGACCGGGCGGGTCGTCGGGGAGATCGTCGACCGGCCTGGCAAGGCCGTGGCGCTGCGCCGGTTCGCCGAGGAGGTCGGGGTGTCGCTGGCGCAGTGCGTGGCGGTCGGTGACGGCGCGAACGACATCGACATGCTGAACGCGGCGGGCCTCGGCATCGCGTTCAACGCCAAGCCCGCGCTGCGCGAGGTGGCCGACACGGCGCTGTCGCACCCGTTCCTGGACGCGGTGCTGTTCATCCTCGGCGTGACGCGGGCCGAGGTGGAGGCCGCGGACGCCGCGGACGGCCTGGAGCTGACCCGGCTGTGATGATCCTCGACCTCATCGCCTCCCGGAACTACGCCGAGGAGAGCGAGGTGCGCGCGATGCCGATGGTGTTGCGCATCGAACGCGTCGACCCGCCGTCCCGGACGGCGCTGCTGGAGGCCGCGGCCGCTTCGGCGGTCGCGGTGTGCCTCGACCCGCGTGCCGACGTCGGCGGCGAGTGGCACGAGCCCGTGCGGGCGTGGGTGGCCGGCCGGATCCGCAAGGTGTCGCGGCGGGCCCGCGGCGTGCAGTGGGACGCCGTGCAGGAGCTGCCGGGGGTGACCGTGACGGTCGACGGCGCGTCGGTCCGCTCGCTGCTGCCTGTGCTGGTGTCGGAGACGCCGCGGGAGGTCGCCAAGCTGCAGATCTCCGGCTCCGACCTGCCTGCCGACGAGCCTGGCCCCGTGCCGGAGGGCGCTCGGCTGCTGTACGTGAACCCGCGCGTCGAGATGTCCGCCGGCAAGCTCGCGGCCCAGGTCGGCCACGCGTCGATGCTGCTGGCGCCGCACCTCTCCGCGGTCGAGCTGAAGGCGTGGGCGGAGCTCGACTACCGGTGTGCCGTGCGGACGCCGTCCGTGGCGGAGTGGGACTCGCTGATCCACCGCGGCGACGTCGTGGCGGTGCGGGACGCGGGCTTCACGGAGGTCGAACCGGGCACGACCACGGTGCTCGCCGTTTAGAAGCGCGTGAAACGGGTAAATCCGCCTTTCGTGGGCTTACTCGACGTTCTTGACGCCCGGCTCGGAGACGGGCTGGAGAACCTGCTGTGCTCCCATCACACGCGAAGACTGCGGAAGCTGGGATGGGGTGACGTGCTCGAAGGCGACGGCGCGGGGTGGTTCACCCCGCGCCGCCCCGTGCAGCGCGGCAACAAGATCGAGGTCCTGGTCGACGGGGCCAACGCGTTCCCCGTCATCGCGAAGGCGATCGAGGGTGCGCAGAAGTACGTCCACATCGCGAACTGGCACGCGTCACCCGACTTCCAGCTGACCCGGGAACCGGGCGCGCCGCAGTTGCGCGAGCTGCTGTCGGCGGCGGCGGAACGGGTGCCGGTGCGCGTCCTGCTGTGGGCGGGCCCGCCCGTGCCGTTCTTCGAACCGACGCGGAAGCGGGCCGCCGCGGCGCAGAAGGCCTTCCTGGAGTGCGGAGCGGTCCGCTGCGAGCTCGACGCGCGCGAACGCACCCTGCACTGCCACCACGAGAAGATCGTGATCGTCGACGACGTGGCGTTCGTCGGCGGCCTCGACATGACGGCGGTGGAGGGCGACCGCCACGACTCGCCGGACCACCCGCCGCGCGACCTCGGCTGGCACGACCACATCGCGAAGCTCGAGGGCCCGGTCGTCGCGGAGGTGGCCGCGCACTTCGCCGCGCGCTGGCTGGAGATCGCGGGGGAGACCCTGCCCTCGCCCGAGGTGCCGCCGGAGGCCGGGTCGTCTTCGGTGCAGCTCGTCCGCACGGTCCCGGAGAAGACCTACGACTTCTCGCCGCACGGCGACTTCAGCCTGCTCGACTCGTACCTGCGGGCGCTGCGGGCGGCGGAGTCGTTCGTGTACGTGGAGAACCAGTTCCTGTGGTCGCCGGAGATCACCGAGGTGCTGCTGGAGAAGCTGAAGACCCCGCCGTCACCGGACTTCCGGCTGGTGCTGCTGCTGCCGCAGAAGCCCAGCAACGGCGCCGACACCACCCGCGGCCAGCTCGGCCGGATGCTCGACGCCGACCCCGGCAAGCGGGTTCTCGCCGCAACCCTCGTCTCGCACGGGGACGCGCCGGTCTACGTGCACGCCAAACTGTGCATTGTGGACGACAAGTGGATGTCCGTCGGGTCGGCGAACCTCAACGAGCACTCCTTGTTCAACGACACCGAGGTCAACGTGGTGACCGACGACGCCGAGGTCGTGCGGGCGACTCGGCTGAAGTTGTGGGCGGAGCACCTGGACGGCCTCGAGGGTGACGTGTCCGGTCCCGTGCACGAGGTCGTGGACTCGATGTGGCGGCCGGCCCTGGAACGTCCGGCGCGGGTGACGTCGCTGCCCGGCGTGTCCCGCCGTGCCGGAAGACTGCAAGGACCGTTACGCGGATTGCTGGTCGACGGCTGATCTCCGGGTCTAGTTTGGCGACGTGGCCAACGAGGTGACGATCCCGCTGCTGCCGTGCGCCTCCATCGACGAGGTGGCCGAGTTCTACGTGATGCTCGGCTTCGCGGTCACGTACCGGCAGTACCGGCCGAACGCGTACCTGTCGGTACGTCGGGAGGAAATCAACCTCCACTTCTTCGGCATCCCCGGCTACCAGGCCGACCAGTCGTACAGCTCGTGCCTGATCCAGGTCGAGGACCCGCGTGAGCTGCACGACGCGTTCGCGGCCGGGATGCGCGAGGTGTACGGGCAGGTGCTGATCACGGGCATTCCGCGGATGACGCGGCCCCGGCGGGACGGGTTCCTGCTCGTCGACCCCGGCGGCAACTGGATCCGGGTGGTGCCCGCGGTGCGCGAACGGGAGAACGGCCGGAACGGGCTGTCGCGGGCGTTGAGCAGCGCGGTGACGCTGGCCAGTTCGCACGCGGCCGAGCGGCGGGCGCTGAGGATCCTCGAAGGGGCGCTGGAGCGTGAGGTGCACGCTTCGGAGGAGGAGCGGGCCTCCGCGCTGAAGTTCCGCGAAGAGCTGCTTGAACGGCTTAATCTACATAGGTAGTCTTAGTGGCGTGGAGCCACTGCAGCGCATCGGCAAGGCCACCGTCGACGTTCTCGAAGTGCTGCTCGGCGCCGACGAGCCGCGCTGGGGCCTGGAGATCATCAAGCTCACCGGCAGGCCGTCCGGCAGCGTCTACCCGTTGCTGGACAGGCTGGAACGGGCCGGGTGGGTCACCTCTGCCTGGGACGACGACGCGGAACGGCGTGGGCCGCGCCGGCGGATGTACCGGCTGACCGCCGACGGGGCCGCGGAGGCCCGCAAGGTCGTCGCGCGGGCTGCTCCGGCGCCGAGGTTCGTGCCGCGGGCGGCGCAATGAGAGTCGCGTTGCTGGTGGTGCGGTTCGCGGCGGCGGTGGTGGGGGACGAGCGCTGTCGCGAGCAGTGGGAAGCGGATGTCGTCGGGGCGCGCGAACTCGGCATGTCACCGTTCGGGGTGGCGTTCGGGGCCGTGCGCGCCGCTGTTGCCATACCTTCGAAAGGGGCTGTCGTGGCTGGTATCGGACCGTTGGGGATCGCCCTCAAGCACGCGGGGACGTCGCGGGGGCGAGTGCTCGCCATCGCCGTGGTTTCGGCGTTGTTCCTGCTCGGCGGACTCGCGCTGCTGTTCGCATGAGCAAATAGCTCCGTGTCGTTTCGGCGGAACCGGGCTTAGCTTCGGGCGGTGGCAAACGAACTGACAATCCCGCTCCTTCCTTGCGTCGACATCGATGAAATGTCGGCCTTCTACGAGATGCTCGGCTTTTCCACCACTTATCGGCAGACGCGCCCCAACCCGTACGTCTGCGTGCGGCGTGAAGACATCAACCTGCACTTCTACGGGTTGGAGGGGCACGTTCCGGAGCAGTCGCACAGCACGTGCGTGATCATCGTCGAGGACACCGGACCGTTGTTCGAGGCTTTCGCGGCGGGAATGCGCGCCGTGCACGGGAAAGTGCTGATCTCCGGAATTCCGCGGATGACCCGGCCGCGGCTGCGCAACGACCGCTACACCGGGTTCGCCGTCGTCGATCCGGGTGGCAACTGGATCCGGATCAACAAGGCCACGCAGGAACCCGAGGCGCGCACGAAACTGGCTCGTGCCATGGAGAACGCGGCACGGCAGGCGGACGCGCACGGGGACGAGCGCCAGGGGTTGAAGATCCTCGAGGGCGCGCTGAAGAAGGCCGACGGTTCCGAACCGGAACTGGCGGAGGCCCAGGCCTACCGCGACGAGCTCGTCGAGCGGATCAGCGGGTCTGGGCCTCGTCCAGGCGCTTGAGGGCGCCGCGGACGACCTCCGGGTCGTAGGTCGTCCAGAACGGGGGGAGTGAGGCCCTGATGAAACCGCCGTAGCGGGCGGTGGCGATGCGCGGATCGAGGACGGCCACCACGCCCTTGTCCGACATCGAGCGCAGCAACCGGCCGGCGCCCTGGGCCATCAGCAGGGCTGCGTGCGTGGCGGCGACGGTCAGGAAGCCGTTGCCGCCGCGTGAGCTCACCGCCTTCTGACGGGCGGAGGCCAGCGGGTCGTCCGGGCGCGGGAACGGGATGCGGTCCATGATCACGAGCTGGAGGCTGGGCCCCGGCACGTCGACGCCCTGCCACAGCGACAGCGTGCCGAACAGGCACGAGCGCTCGTCCTCGGAGAACTTCTTGACCAGCAGGCCCGTCGCGTCGTCGCCCTGGCACAGGATCGGGTACTCGAGCTTGTCCCGCAGCGCCTCGGTGGCGGCCTTGGCCGCCCGCGTCGAGGAGAACAGGCCGAGCGCGCGCCCGCCCGCCGCGTTCACCAGGCCCTCGATCTCGTCGAGGTACTCCGGCGGCAGGCCGTCACGGCCCGGAGCCGGCAGATGTCTTGCCACGTAGAGGATTCCGCTGGTGCCGTGCTGGAACGGCGAGCCCACGTCGAGGCCGCTCCACTTGGGACCGTCGATGTCCTTGTCGGTCGCCGCGCCCTCGATCTTGCGGACCTTCTCCGACGGCGGCAGGCCCCACTGGCGCGCCATCGCGTCGAAGGCACCGCCCAGGGTCAGCGTCGCGGACGTCAGAACGGTGGTGCGCTTGGCGAACAGCCGCTCGCGCAGCAGCCCGCCGACACCGAGCGGCGCCACCCGCAGCGAGGGCGCCTTCTGGTTGAAGTCGCCCGAGACCCACACGACGTCACGTTCCTCGTCGAAGGCCTCCAGCACCCGCACCGCGCAGTCGTGGACCTCCTCCAGCAACGCGAGCGCGAGCTTGCGCGCCGTCGCCCCGTCCGGGTCCTCCTTGCGCTCGGACCCCATGGCCGACATGCAGTTGTGCGCCGCGTCGCGCGTCGCCGCCAGCGCACCCGCGAGAGCCCTGGGCAGCGCGTCCAGCCGGCCGGACGGCATGTCCTCGAGGATCATCGCCAGCCCGTCGCTCGCCTCGGCCAGCCGGTCCGCGATGTCCTGGTCGATGAGCCGCCCGCACCGCCGCGCGGCCATGCCCACGGACGCCCCGCTCAGCTCCTCCGTGGCCACCGACGTGATGCGGTCGACCAGGTCGTGCGCTTCGTCGATCACCACCACGTCGTGGTCGGGCAGGACCTGGTAGCCCTCCAGCGCGTCGATGGCGAGCATCGCGTGGTTCGTGACCACCACGTCCGCCTTGCCCGCCTCGGCCCGGGCCCGTTCCGCGAAGCAGTCGGACCCGATCGGGCACTTCGACACCCCGAGGCACTCCCGGGCCGTGACGCTGACCTGCCGCCACGCCTGCTCGCTGACACCGGGCACGAGCTCGTCGCGGTCACCGGTCTCGGTGTCCGACGACCACTCGTGCAGCCGCTTCACCTCGCGCCCGAGCTTCGACACCGCGAACGGGTCGAACAGCGCGTCCTCCTCCGGCTCGTCCGGCGCGCCGTTGTGCACGCGGTGCATGCACAGGTAGTTCCTGCGGCCCTTGAGGATCGCGAACGTGGGCTCACGCCCCAGGTCCTTCTTGAGCGCCTTGGCGAGCCGCGGCAGATCCCTGTCCACCAGCTGCCGCTGCAACGCGATCGTGGCCGTCGAGACCACCACCGTCTCGTCCTCGGCCACCGCGTGCCGGATCGACGGCACCAGGTACGCCAGCGACTTGCCGGTACCCGTGCCCGCCTGCACCGCGAGGTGCTCGCCCGTGCGGATCGAGTGGTCGACGGCCTCGGCCATCTCCACCTGACCAGGACGCTCCGCGCCACCGACGGCGTGGACGGCGGTTTCGAGCAGGCTCAGGGTGGGGGGAACTTCAGGCACGGGACAGACCGTACCCGGAGGGTCCGACAGTCCCGCTCAGGAGTTGCTGACCGGTGCACGCCACCGGAAGAGGGAGAGGTGGTAGCCGCTGCCGGTCAGACTGCTGACCAGATCGGTCCCGCCTGGGCCGGTGAAGCGGATCTCACGCACTCCCTCGCTGGAGAGGTGTGCTCGCTCGACGGGAAACGCCGCGCCCTCCCGGTCGATGCGGCCGGCCAGCTGTGCGGCCAGGTACTCGGTCAGGCTGTTGTGCACTCCGACGCCCGCGCCGCCGAGCGGCTTGCCGAGTCGCTCGGCGAGACCGGGGTGCGCACGTTCCAGCTTGATCGCGAGCTGGTAGGCGCTCAGGTACAGCGGGCTCGCCTGGCGCAGTGCGTCACTCACCTTGTCGAGAAGACCGTGCTCGTCCCACTTGGTCATGGCCGGCCTGTCGGCCCCGAAGTCCGCGCCGTTACCCACTCAGTCGCCACCGCCGCCGCACCCACCACCGCAGCCGCTTCCGCCGTCACCACCGCCGCTGCCGCACGAGCTCGACGAACAGCCACCGCCGCAGCTGCTGCTGGTCGACGAGTCTCGGCCGGGCAGCGTCCCGACCATCACGGCGCTGAGGCCGAACATCCCCGCGATCGCGAGTCCGCCGATCCTGCCGCGGAGCCCGTGCACGGCGACCGCGCCGACCGGGTCGTGCGCGTTCACCCTGCGCTGGGCTCGTTTCATCAGGACGTAGCCGGCCCTGGTGCGCAACCGGCCCGGGTCGCGCACGGCCAGCACCGAGCCGAGGACGAACGCGAGCCCTCCGGCCACGAAGAAGTACCAGAACGGGAACGGGCTCAGCTGCGGCAGGAGTTCCTGCGGCAGTTCCGGCCACGCCAGGCAGACGAACCCCGTCACGACGAGCACGGGCATCAGCAGGAACAGCCACGGGTGCAGGCGGGGGCGCAGGGAGCGCCGGCGGCGCAGCAGGCCACGGTTGACCAGGTGGGTCCGCAGGCCGTCCGCCTCGGCCGAGCTGAACGCGCCGTGGACGACGTCGTTCAGGTGGCGGCCGTAGCGCAGGCCGGTCAGGATCTGCGCCTCCAGCGGGGTGGACGGGCCCCGGCCGGGCACGTGGACGGCGCTCAGCACGCCCTCGCGCGAGACCCGGACCAGGCCGGCCTGGATCAGGCGGGCCAGGGCCACCTCGGCCGCGCGGGGCGGGCCGCCGACCAGACAGCCCAGCTCTTCGGCGGTATGCGTCGTCACGCGGATTTCTCGGCCGCGGGCCTCACGTCGTTACGTCGGCCGTGATCCGGTCGAACAGTTCGAGCGAGGCCGCGGCGTGCGCGACGGTCAGCGGCACGTCCGAGCCCCGCCGGGACGCCACGAGGTCCAGGATCGGCAGGTCCGGCCAGCGGGCGGCGGCCAGTTCGCCGGCACGCGACTTGCTGACGATCTCGCCGGTCCGGATCG
The DNA here is from genome assembly GCF_026242055.1 of Lentzea sp. NEAU-D7. Taxonomy (GTDB): domain Bacteria; phylum Actinomycetota; class Actinomycetes; order Mycobacteriales; family Pseudonocardiaceae; genus Lentzea. The sequence continues at coordinate 225,121 of NZ_JAPJDL010000010.1, forward strand.
TGTGCCACAGCCGGGCCGGGCCGAGGCCCGCCCACAGCAGCGAGTCGCGCGGAATCGTCGCCGCCGGATCCAGGGACGGCAGCACCCCTCGGAGGCGGTCGAAGTCCAGCTTCCAGTAGCTGACGAGGTTGTCGCGGCAGTAGGCCTCGACGTCAGCGGCACTGCCCGGACACGTGGGCCGTGTGCCGCGCACGGTCTGACCGACGGTCCGCAGCTGTTGCCACAGCACGGGAGTGATCTCGCCGGACAACGGCGTCACGTCGAACACCGGCTTCTCCAGCGAACCGGCGAGCACGACCGCGACGTCGGCCCCCTCGAAGGCGGGCACGTCAGCGGGCGCGGAAAGCTCGATCACGATGTCGAGATCGGAGTCGTGCACGACGTCGCCGAGCACTCGTGACCCGTAAACATGCGCGCCTGCCACCAGACCGGGCAGGCGCGCATCCAAGAACGACAGATATTCCCCAGGTGTCACCACCCGGTCCAAGTTACCGACGGCGCACGAGTGCCCAGGCTCCCGGCAGCACGCCCGCGGCGAGCGCGATCTTCAGCGCGTCACCGACCAGGAACGGCAGCACGCCCACGGCCAGGGCCTTGCCGAGCGACATCCCGGTCATCGCCATCAGCCACGGCACGCCGACCGAGTAGATCGCCAGGTTGCCCAGCGCCATCGTCCCCAGGGTCCGCAACGGCGTGCGGTCGCCGCCGCGGCCGGCCAGGTAGCCCACGAGAGCACCGGCGAACACGAAGCCGACGACGTAGCCGAGCGACACCGGCACCCCGGACGAACCGCCCTGGAACCACGGCACGCCCGCGACTCCGGCGATCAGGTAGAGCAGCATCGAGGTCGCTCCGCGCTGCCAGCCGAGCGAAGCGCCGACGAGCAGGGCGGCGAACGTCTGGCCCGTCAGCGGAACCGGGCTGCCCGGAATCGGCAGCGCCACCTGAGCGGCGAGGCCGGTGAGAGCGGCACCGGCGACGACGAGCGCGAGGTCGCGGGCAAGGGCGCCCGGCACGAAGTCGGCGAGCACGGTGCGACGGGGCGCGAGTGCGAGAGTCACGGTTCCCTCCCAGACGGAATCGAGTGAACCGAGGTTAACCACGCAGGCTCGAGAACGTCTTTGTCCGATCTCCACAAAGTGACCGGTCACACACGTGGATCAGACGTCCAGGGCCACCTTGCCCGCCACCCGCTCCTGGTTGCGCCGCGTTTTGGTCCAACCGTTGTTGCCTCGCACCAATCGGATCAACGCGCGCCACGACGTGATGTAGAAGGTGTAGATGTACAGCGCGTAGCCGAACCCGTACGCAACGGACTTCCAGAAGCCGACGGGTTCACAGCGCGCGCGGTACACCGGTCCCCACAGCACGAACGGCAGCAATCCGAACGCGCCGTACACGGTGAACAGGATCCAGGCGCCGTCGAGGAACCACGTCACGACCTCACCTGGTGACACCGCGAACCGGTACGCCATCATCGCCATCGGAATCGGGTAGATCAGCGTGCCCAGCAACTGCATCCACGGTTGCGCGAGGTAGTACATCATCTCGGCCGCGCCCAGCGTGGTCAGGTGGTCGGAGTCCCAGATGCGCCGCAGGTAGCGCATGCACTGCATGGTGCCCTGGCCCCACCTCGTGCGTTGCGCCAGGAACCGCCGCAACGAGTACAGCGCCTCCTGGTTCACGTGCGTGTCCAACGAGAAACCCGTGTGCCAGCCCGCCGTCAGCAGGTGCACGCCGAGCTCGAAGTCCTCCAGCAACGACCCGCGCCACGGGCTCCCGGTCGGCCCGGCGATGGAGTCCAAAGCGGACAGACGGGTGAACTGGCCGTTGCCGCCCATGGAGATCGTGCCGGTGGCGCCGCGGGACATCTGGATCGCCGCGATGGCCGTGCGGAACTCCAGGTCCTGCATCCGCACGAGCCCGGCGCCGAACGCCCTGCGCCACCGCGACACCCCCGGCTGCCGCTGGCCCGCGTTGATCATCCGCACGTCCACCTGCACGGCGCCGATCCGCGGGTTGCCGAAGAGGTGTTGCGCCGCACAGACTTCGAGGCAGTTGGGCGCCGGCCGCCCGTCCGCGTCGACCACCACGACGATCGCGCGATCGGCGTCCGCGCGGCGCCCCATCCACATCTTCAACGTGCGGTAGGCGTCGTTCAGCGCGTTGCCCTTGCCGGTGCGGGCGTACGGGCGCTGGCGTTGCACGAGGTGGATCTGCGGGTCCCGCACGCCCCCGTTGCGCTTCAGCGTCCGCACGACCCCGGCGGTCCGGTCGTCCGAGTCGTCGTCGATGACCCACACGTGCGCGATGGGGAAAGTCCCGCGCAGGTACCGGATCGTGTCGCCGATGACGGCCTCCTCGTCGCGGCACGGCACGAAGAAGTGCCACTCCAGCGAACCCGGCTCACCGACCGGGGCCGGTTGGCGCCGCAGGTACGGGACCACGATCACGAACACGTACGTCACGAAGGCGACGCTCATCGTCAGGGCGAGCGCCTGCGTGAACCCGAGGACGAGGTCGAGGCTCACTTCCGCGTGGCCAGCCAGACGAACGCGACCAACGCCGCCGCGCCACCGAACACGCTCACCATCGATCCGAGCAGGGTGTGACCCCAGTAGTACCCGGTGTCCACACCGAGCCAGTGCACGAGGCCCACCAGCGTCAGCACGCGGAACTGGTTCACGACGACGACCGCGAGCGCGGCGACCCCCAGCGCGACCAGCACGCGGCTCTGGATGCGCGGGCGCAACGCGATCATCACGGCGCCGACGACGATGAGCGGCAGCACCAGGAACGCGGACGTGCACTCCGGCGTCATCCGCAGGCCCAGCGGGGTGTCCGAGCCCAGTCCGAAGTAGACGGTCTGGCGGTCGGCGACCACGTCCACGCCGTAGGAGCTGATGGCGCTCAGGACCGCGCCGGACAGCGAGATCTCCGCCGTGCGGTACAGGCGATGTGCGAACACGAGTCCCGCTGCTACGGCCAGCAGGGCGACCACCGTCACCCGGCTCGGGAATGCGGTGCGGCGCAGGGCAAGCGTCACCCGAAGATCCTTTCAACCGATGAGGGAGCGCCCAGACGGGCTACTTGACGTTCCATCGGTCAACGCAACGTCATCCCTCACCCCCGGATCGGGTGACGCCGTAACCGGAAATTGATCAAAAAAGCCACGATGGGTGGCGCCGATTGGGCGAGTCGAGTGGTCCCGTCGCCCGATACGGGGAGTAACCCTCAGTTCCCTCGAAAGAAAGCCGATGCCGGTAATTGCCCCCGGAAAGCGTGAAACCACATCGGTATCAACGCGCCCTGGGGCCGGAGGAATCAAGGGAAGGAGTTTCATGCGTGTCCGAATGACGGGACTGGCTGGAGTCATCGCGATTGCCGCACTCCTGGTCGGTGCCGCGCCCGCTTCCGCCGCTCCGGGGGACGCCTCGGCCTACGGTGCGAAGCTCAACGTGACGCTGCTCGGCAGCCCCGCGGTCAACGCGGAGCCTTTCGCCGCGGCGAACGCGAACGGTCCGACCCAGAACACGTTCGCCGGCGTCGACCTCACCGGGATTCTGAAGACCGGTGTCATCAACGCCTCCGCGTCGCGGGACGAGAACTCCGGCGGCGTGTACTCGCGGGCGAGCACCGCGGACGTCCGGGTCGACCTGCTCTCCAAGGTCACCGGCAAGATCTCCGCCGAACTGGTGGAGGCGGAGTGCACGGCGACCCAGAAGGGTCTCGCCGGCAAGGCCAAGCTCGCGGGCGTGAACCTCGGCAAACTCGGCCAGGTCAACGCCGACCCGGCTGCCAACACCAAGCTCGACGTGCAGCTCGCGGGCGTCAAGATCGCCGAGGTGATCTTCAACGAGCAGGTCGGGAACAACGACGGCAGCCTCACCGTGAACGCGATCCACATCAAGCTGCTGCAGGGCGTGCTCGGCTCCATCGGCACCGGCGACGTGATCATCTCGTCCGCCACGTGCGGCCCCGCCGGCCTGCCCATCCCGATGGCGTCGGGGGCGGGCCTGTGGATCGGCCTCGGCCTGCTCGGTGTCGTCTCCGCTCCGGTCGCCTTCGTGGCGCTGCGCCGTCGCGCGTCGCTACCCGTCTTGTCCTCTGGGCAGGCCTGATCGAGGAGCGCGGATGTACAAGGTCCCCGGTACCGGCATTGGCGTCGGCACGGGCGTGGGTGCCCTCGCGGTCACCGGCGCGGACGTGACGTGGTGGATCGCCGCGGGAATCGTCCTCCTCGCCGCGGGTGCGTTCCTCGTGCACTCGGCGCGGAGGAGGCGGCGCGCGGTCCCCGCCCAGACCAGACCGGATCGAGCCGGCTGACGTGGTCCGTCCGGGGTTGCCCCCGCTCCCGGACGGACCTTCCCGCCCTCCCCCGAGAAGAGGACATACGGTGAGCAAAGAGGTTCTGCTGGTGGCCGGCACGCGGCCGGAAGCACTGAAGATCGCCCCGGTCGCCATCGCCCTGAAGGGCCACCCCGGCCTGCGCCCCACGATCGTCCACAGCGGACAGCACTCCGGCATGGTCGAGCAGGCGCTCGCGGCGTTCGACCTGGTGCCGGACGTGCGGCTGGACGTGCCCCGCACCACCGGGACGCAGGCCGAGCTGGTCTCCCGGCTGCTGCCCGAGTTCGACGCCCTGCTGGAGGAGCGCGACCCGGCGGTCACCCTCGTGCAGGGGGACACCACCACGACCCTGGCCGCGGGACTCGCCTCGTTCTGGCGCGGCATCCCCGTGGCGCACCTCGAAGCCGGTCTGCGGACCGGTGACCTGTACGGCCCGTTCCCCGAGGAGGGGAACCGGCAGATGATCTCCCGCATCACCTCGCTGCACCTCGCGCCGACCGACGACGCAGCGAACGCGCTGAACTCCGAGTCGTTGCCGGACAGCCACATCGTCGTCACGGGCAACACCGTCGTGGACGCCGTGCAGCGCGTCGCGTCCGCGAACCTGCCCGCCTCCAGCCCGGACCTCGTCGCCCTGGAACGCACCCTGGACGCCACCGGTGGCCGGCTCATGCTCGTCACCGTGCACCGCCGCGAGTCGTGGGGCCGCCCGCTGATGCGCGTGCTCAACGCCGTGCGCTCCATCGCCGACCGGCACCCCGACCTGCACGTGCTGATCCCCGCGCACCCGAACCCCGGTGTGCGCGAACAGGTCGTGTCGCTGCTGGGCGGCCACGAACGCGTCGTCATCACCGACCCGCTGGACTACCCCGACGTGGTGCGCGTGCTGAAGCGGGCGTCCCTCGTGCTGACCGACTCCGGTGGCCTCCAGGAGGAGGCACCGACGTTCGGCGTGCCCGTCCTGGTGCTGCGCGAGACCACCGAACGCATGCTCGCCGTCGACGCCGGGTGCGCCTGGCTCGTCGGCACCGACACCACCCGCATCCTGGCCGAGGCGGGCTGGGTGCTCGGCTCCCGGCTGCGGCTTCCCCTGGGGCGCAACCCGTTCGGAGACGGGCGTGCCGCCGTGCGCGTGTGCTCCGCGCTGGAGAGGCTGGCGGGCCTGCCGACGGCCCTGCCGCGCCGAGAGCCGTACGCCACGCTCGTGGGCGTCCGCTGACGAAGACGCGTGTCACTCAACCAGGTAATTGCCTACACGAACGGGTGGCATGAAGGGCAGGGCATTCATCAGCGCCGCCCATCACAACCATTATCGGGTGGTGGGAACAAAGGCAATGCGAAAAATGCGCAAGAGTTCGATCGCCGGCGCTGTGGTCGCGTTGATGTTCGCGACCGCGGGCACCGCACTCGCGGCCAACCCGCCCGGCACCGCGTCGGCGGGATCCGCGGACTTCGCGAAGGCGGGCCAGACGTTCACGGTGGCGCCGCTCGCGGTGTGCGACGTGAACCCGGACGCGGCGGGCACCGTCACCGGCTCCAGCCCGGCGGTGAGCCGGACCGGGCTCACGATCGGCGAGACCAGTTCCACCTGCACGACCGAGGTGGTGAACCCGGACCAGTTCCTGACCAGGACCAAGTCCGCGGCGAAGGGCGTGGCCTTCGACCTGTCCGCCCTCGCGGGGCTGTCCGGCGGGAACAAGGGGCCGCGGCTCAAGATCGCCGAGTGGTCGGTCACCTGCAACGCCGACGAGAAGGGCACGTCGGCGGGCTGGCAGCTCAAGGGCATGTCCGGCTGGCCCGGGCTGCCGGCGCAGATCCCGCCCGGCCACGTGCACGACGTCAAGGCGAGCAACGGCACCGTGCTCGCCAAGGCCAAGTTCACCGACACCGTGTTCCCGGTGCCGAACGACGGCAGCCTCAGCATGACCCTGCTGAAGATCACGTTCGAGCCGTCGTCCGGCTACACCGGCAGCATCACCCTCGGCACGGTCGCCTGTTCGCCGACGCCCTAGGCGACCGCGACACCCGCGGCGAGCAGCTCCTCAACGGCGGCGTCGCGGGTCGTCGCGGCGACCGCCGCCGTCAGGTCGACGAGCACCCTCGTGCGGAAGCCGTTGCGGTGGGCGTCGAGGGCGGTGGCGCGGACGCAGTGGTCGGTCGCGATGCCCACGACGTCCACCTCGGTGACGCCCCTGTCCGTCAGCCAGCCCGCGAGGTCGTTCTCCGCCTCGAAACCCGAGTAGGCGGCGGCGAAACGGCCCTTCGAGAAGACCTGCTCGATCCCCGACACGTCCAGTTCCGGGTGGAACGACGCCCCGGGCGAGCCCGCGACGCAGTGCACCGGCCACGAGTCGATGAAGTCCGGCGTCAGGGAGAAGTGGGCGCCGGGGTCGACGTGGTAGTCCCGCGTCGCCACGACGTGGTCGTACGACGAGGTCGCGATGTGCTGCGAGATGGCCGCGGCCACCGCCGCACCACCGGCGACGGCCAGTGAACCGCCCTCGCAGAAGTCGTTCTGCACGTCGACGACGATCAGTGCCTTGGTCATGTCAGTTCTCCACGTAGATCGTCGGGATCGCGGGCTCGCCGCGCGAGAGCTTGAGGCCCTCCCACGGCACGCTCACCAGAGCCGCACGCAGGTGTTCGCGGCTCTGCTCCAGGGTGGGCACCTCGTCGGTGACCTTGCCCGCTCGCATCAGCGGGATCTGCACCAGCCGGTCGTGCGGGCCGAGCTCGGGCTCGGAGGACGCCTGGAACACGACCTCCTCCAGCGCCGTGCCCGTGTCCTTGTGCCTGCGCAGCGCCTTCTTCCAGCCACCGCGCGACTGCTTGGACGTGCTGCGCTTCTCGACGTGCCTGCCGTCGACCTCGACCAGCTTGTAGACCATGCCCGCGGTCGGCGCGCCGGATCCGACCACGACCGAGGTGCCGACGCCGTACGCGTCCACGGGCTCGGCGCGCAGGGCGGCGATCGAGTACTCGTCGAGGTCACCGGAGACGACGATGCGGGTGCTGCGGGCGCCCAGCGAGTCGAGCTGGTCGCGGGCCTGGCGGGCCAGCACGCCCAGGTCGCCCGAGTCGATCCGGATCGCGCCGAGATCGGGCCCGGCGACGGCGACCGCGGTCTTGATGCCCTCGGTGATGTCGTAGGTGTCGACCAGCAACGTCGTCCCGGCGCCCAGCGCCTCGACCTGGCTGCGGAACGCCTGCTCCTCGGAGTCGTGCAGCAACGTGAACGCGTGCGCGCACGTACCGGCCGTCGGGATGCCGTGCCGGCGCCCGGCCTCCAGGTTGGACGTCGCGGTGAAGCCCGCCAGGTACGACGCGCGGGCACATGCCACGGCGGCCTCCTCGTGCGTGCGGCGCGAGCCCATCTCAATCATCCTGCGGCCGTTCGCCGCGGTCACCATGCGGGCGGCGGCGGACGCGATGGCGCTGTCGTGGTTGAGGATCGAGAGCGCGAGCGTCTCCAGCACGACGCCCTCGGCGAACGACGCGCGCACCGTCAGCACCGGCGAACCGGGGAAGTACAGCTCGCCCTCGGGGTAGCCGTCGACGTCGCCGCTGAACCGGTAGTTCGCGAGCCATTCCAAGGTGGAATCGTCGACCACGGCGTTGCGGCGCAGCTGCTCGATCTCCTCCTCGCCGAACCGGAAGTCCGCGATCGCGTCGAGCAGCCGGTTCGTGCCGGCGACCACGCCGTAGCGCCGTTCGTTCGGGAGCCGGCGCGCGAACAGCTCGAACACGCACGGACGGTCACCAGTGCCGTCACGCAGCGCGGCCGCGAGCATGGTGAGCTCGTAATGGTCGGTGAGCAACGCCGTCGAGTTCATGGTCACCAACCCTAAGGTCGCATCCGGTTTACCCGCACGCGGTCTCCGTCACTGCGGCGAACATGACACCATTGGCGGTATGACCACGCCCGTCGAACAGGAACGGACGCAGCCGGAGGCCGTCGGCGAGGAAGTCGCCGCCGAGGACCGACCCTGGCAGACCGTGGTCTGGAACGACCCGGTAAACCTCATGTCCTACGTGACGTACGTGTTCCAGAAGCTGTTCGGGTTCAGCAGGGACCATGCGACCAAGCTGATGCTCGACGTGCACCACAAGGGCAAGGCGATCGTGACATCGGGGACCAAGGACAAGGTGGAGGCCGACGTGGCGAAACTCCACGCGGCAGGGCTCTGGGCGACCATGCAGCGGGCCTCGTGAAGAGGTGGATCCGCGACGGCGACGTCGTCGTCGGCAGGCTGGATCGGCAGGAGGCCGCGGTCGTGCGCGGTCTGGTCAGCCAGATCCAGGACATGCTGCTGGCCCGCGCCGAGGAGGCGCCCCAGGACGAGCTCGCGGAGCTGACCGGCATCAGGACCGGTTCGTCGGAGGCTCCCGACGACCCCATCCTGGGCAGGCTGCTGCCCGACTTCCACCGCCTCGACGACGACGCGCCCGACCCGGACGAGGTCAACTCGGCGGCGGCGCTGCGCTCGTTGCACGAGCCGGAGCTTCTGGACCACAAGACAGGCGCGGCCGAGACCGTGCTGCGCACCTGCTCACCCGACGGCGGTGAGCTCCGGCTGACCATCGCGGAAGCCGAGGCCTGGATGTCGTCGCTCAACGACGTGCGTCTGGCCCTGGGGACAGCGCTGGACGTCACCGAGGACATGCCGGACGAGCTGCCGCCGGAGGACCCGAGATCGCCGCACCTCGGCGTCTACCACTGGCTCACCTGGGTGCAGGACACGCTGGTCGAAGCGATGATGCCGTGATTCCCGGCGTCCTCGTCGGCCACCACCACCGCCTCGAACCCGGCTGGGCGACCGGCACGACCGTCGTGCTGGTCCCGGGCGGCGCGGTCGGGGCCGTGGACGGCCGCGGTGGCGCTCCCGGCACCCGCGAGACCGACCTGCTGGACCCGGCGAACCTGGTCCAGCAGGTGCACGCGATCTGCCTCTCCGGTGGCTCGGCCTACGGGCTCGCGGCCGCGGACGGCGTCATGCGGTGGCTCTCCGAACGCTCCATCGGCTTCCAGGTGGGCGCCCAGCCGCACCACGTCGTGCCGATCGTGCCCGGCGCGGTGATCTTCGACCTGCCGATGTCGGAGTGGGGCAACCGGCCCGACGCCGCGTTCGGCTACGCGGCCTGCGAGGCGGCCACCTCCGAGTTCGCACTGGGCTGCGTCGGCGCGGGTGCCGGTGCGCGGGTCGGGTCGCTCAAGGGTGGTGTCGGCGTCGCCTCGGCGACGGTCGGCGCGCACCAGGTCGGCGCGCTGGCCGTGGTGAACGCGGCCGGCGAGGTCGTCGACCGCGCGTCCGGCCTGCCGTGGCTGCCCTCGCTCGGAACGTCGGCGGTGGCACTGCCCGAACGCAAGCCCGAAGGCCTCAACACCACGATCGGCGTGGTCGCGGTGGACGCGGACCTGTCCAAGGCGGAGTGCCAGCGGCTCGCGATGGCCGCGCAGGACGGCCTGGCCCGCGCCGTGCGGCCCGCGCACTCGATGTTCGACGGCGACACGGTGTTCGCGCTGGCCACGGGGGCCGTGCCGCTCGCGGGGCCGCGTGCGTTCGCGCTGGACGCGCTGTGCACGGCGGCGGCCGAGATGTTCGCTGAGGCCGTGGTGTCCGGTGTGCGCGAGGCGACTTCGGTGAACGGCGTGTCGGCGTTCCGCGACCTCTGAGTTGGGTAACCACCCGGCATGGCCGATGTCATCGATCAGGCAGCAGGTGTCGTGTCCGAGCTCGCACCGCCCGGCGCGGCGCGGGAGATTCCCGGCAGGGAGCTGGCGGTGGTCGCGCCCGCGGGGCTGTTCGCCGCGGCGTTCCTGGTGCCACCGGGGCTGGGAAAAGTGCTGATGAAGGTGGGTGTCGCCGTCACGCCGCTCGCCGCCTGGGCCGAACTGGCCGCGTGGCGCGGGCTCGACCAGGGACAACGGCGGCGCGGGGTGGCGTTGCTGGCCCTCTACCTCGTGGTGGTGCTCAGCCGGCGTCGATGAACGCCTTGAAGTTGTCGACGTTGCGCTCGACCTGTTCGCGCAGCGACTTCTCGAGCACCCTGCGGCCGAGCTTCAGCAGCCCGGACAGTTCGAACTCGTTGTCGCACACGAGGAGCGTGTGCTGGTCGTCGATCGCCGAGTAGCGGTTGGTGATCGTGTGCACCATCCCGGTCGTCCGGTACTGGGAGATCCGCTCGTCGGCGGTCGCGGACAGCACCGTCTCCTCCAGCGTGAACTTGCGGTACCTCAGCGTCGCCGTGGAACCGGGCGCGCCCGGTGTCTCGCTGTGCTGGGTGATGCTGACCAGGTCCGGCTGCCACCCGTGCAGGTGGGCCGGGTCGGACGTGATCACCCGCACCGCCTCGATCGGCCTGTTGAGCACGACCTCCTTGGTGAACCTCATCCGAGCACCTCCGTCCACGCGTCGCTGATCTGCTGCGCCCGCACTCCCGCGGCCATCAGGTCCTCCGGCGACGCGGTCGCGATCCAGTCCTTCGCGGCGCCTTCCGGCAGGTTTCCCGCGAGGAAGTCCTCCAGCGCGTGCAAGCCCATCTCCCAGCCGGCGCCGAGGCCCCACATCGTCGGTGACGCGTTCGGGATGAGCTCGCCGGGCACGGGGGAGTGCGACAGCGTGAGCACCGTCGAGTCGCCGTCCGGGTCGAGCCTCACGACGACCTCGGTCACGCCGCCGCCCATCTCCCAGGTGAGGCCGATCTCGCTGGGCCTGTCGCAGCGGACGACCTCGCCGCCCGCGTTGCCCTCGAGCTGGTAGCGGCCGCCTGGGCGGAGGTCACCGCTGATCGGCAGGAACCACCTGACCAGGCGTTCCGGCGCGGTGATGGCGTCCCAGACGTCCTCGCGCTCCGCCTTGTAGTGCCGCCGGATGACGAGCTTGCCGTCCTCGTAGGCGCGATCAGTCATCTTCTGCCTCCAGCCTGCGTTCGCGCTTGCCGCGTGCCAGTTCGGTCGCCAGCGCGTCGAGATGCGGTTCCCAGAACCGCCGGAAGTGGTCCAGCCACGCGTCGACCTCCCGCAACGGGTCGGGCGCCACGGCGTAGAGCCGTCGCGTGCCCTCGGGCCTGACCTCGACGAACCCGGAGGAGCGCAGCACCTTCAGGTGCTGCGACACGGCGGACTGGGTGATCCCGAACTCGGCCTGGACCACCTCGCCGACGTCTCCCGCCGCCCGCTCGCCACTCGCGAGCAGCTCCAGGATCCGCCGGCGCACCGGGTCTGCGAGTACGTCGAACGCGTGCACGGCGGTGACTGTAGTAGCTCTGGCTAATATAAGCCAGAGCTAAAACAACCAGCGGAGCGCGGGTATCTCGCATACCGAGACAACCCTCGTCAGCCCGTAGGATTGGACGCGTGCTGGTGATTCGCCGTGACCTGGTGGACGCGATGGTGGCCCACGCGCGCCGCGACCATCCCGACGAGGCGTGCGGGGTGATCGCCGGGCCGTACGGGTCCGACAGCCCTGAGCGCTTCATCGAGATGGAGAACGCGGAGCGGTCGCCCACGTTCTACCGGTTCGACGCGGCCGAGCAGCTCAAGGTGTGGCGCGAGATGGACGCGAACGACGAGGTGCCGGTGGTCATCTACCACTCGCACACCGCGACGGAGGCGTACCCGTCCCGCACCGACATCTCGTTCGCCGGCGAGCCGGAGGCGCACTACGTGCTGGTCTCCACGCGCGACCCGATCGAGCACGAGCTGCGGTCGTACCGCATCGTCGACGGTGTCGTGACCGAGGAACCGGTCAAGATCGTCGAATCCTGAGTTGCACCCGTTTCCCGGAGGTAGAACCACCATGGCAGTCACCGTGTCGATCCCGACCATCCTGCGCACCCACACCGGGGGCGAGAAGTCGGTGTCCGCTGCCGGTACGACGCTCGCCGAGGTCATCGACGACCTGGAGAACAACCACGGCGGCCTCAAGGCCCGCCTGGTCAAGGAGGGCACGCTGCACCGGTTCGTCAACGTCTACGTCAACGACGAGGACGTGCGCTTCTCCGGCGGCCTCGCGGCCGAGGTGAAGGACGGCGACAACGTCACCATCCTCCCGGCCGTCGCGGGCGGCTGATCTCTCCCATGGCCCGTTACGACTCGCTCCTGGACGCGCTCGGCGGGACGCCGCTGGTGGGCCTGCCGCGCCTGTCGCCGTCCGAGGACGTGCGCCTGTGGGCGAAGCTCGAGGACCGCAACCCGACCGGCTCGATCAAGGACCGGCCCGCGCTGGCCATGATCGAGGCGGCGGAGCGGGACGGCGTGCTGCGTCCCGGTGCGACGATCCTCGAGCCGACGTCCGGCAACACCGGCATCTCGCTCGCCATGGCCGCGAAGCTCAAGGGCTACGGCCTGGTGTGCGTGATGCCCGAGAACACCTCGTCCGAGCGCAGGCAGCTGCTGCAGGCGTACGGCGCGCGCATCGTGTTCTCGCCTGCCGCCGGCGGGTCGAACCAGGCCGTCGCCACGGCGAAGGAGATCGCCAAGCAGAACCCGGACTGGGTCATGCTCTACCAGTACGGGAACCCGGCGAACGCGGAGGCGCACTTCCGCGGCACGGGCCCGGAGATCCTGAAGGACCTCCCCGAGATCACGCACTTCGTCGCCGGTCTCGGCACGACGGGCACGCTCGTCGGCGTCGGGCGGTACCTGCGCGAGGCCAAGCCGGACGTGCAGATCATCGCCGCCGAACCGCGGTACGGCGAGCTGGTCTACGGCCTGCGCAACCTCGACGAGGGCTTCGTGCCGGAGTTGTACGACGAGTCGGTGCTGACCGGGCGGTACTCGGTCGGGTCCTACGACGCGTTGCGCCGCACCCGGCAGCTGCTGGAGACCGAGGGCATCTTCGCCGGCATCTCGACGGGGGCGATCCTGCACGCCGCGCTGGCCGTGGCGCAGAAGGTCCAGGTGGCGGGGAAGTCCGCGGACATCGTGTTCATCGTCTGCGACGCGGGGTGGAAGTACCTGTCCACCGGCGCCTACGCCGGAACTCTGGACGAGGCGGCCGCGAAGCTCGACGGCCACCTCTGGGCGTGAGCGATCCCGCCGATCTTGTCGGTGGTGCCGAGTAAGTTGTGACGCAGGGGTTCCCAGCTCGGGGGGACCCCTGCGGCAGCGCGCCTCAGCCGTTGAACGCGACGCCCGGCACGCCCTGGCCGACGCCGGGCAGCACCAGCACCGAGCCGTTGAGCTGCCGCTCCACCAGCGCCTCGTCGGACAGCCCCACGCGGGCGGACGTCACGTAGAGGTCGGTGAAGTCGGCCCCGCCGAAGCAGCACGCGGTCGGGTTGTCGACCGGCACCTCGATCTCGCGGTCGAGCTCACCGGCCGGTGTGTAGCGCCGCACGGCGCGGCCACCCCACAGCGCGACCCACACGCACCCGTCGGCGTCGACGGTGAGCCCGTCCGGCCAGCCGTCGGTGTTGCCGACGTGGGTGAGCGGGCGGCGGTTCGCGACGGTGCCTGCCGCGTTGTCGAAGTCGAGGACGTCGATGCGGCGGGTCGGCGTGTCGATGTAGTACATGAGCTCGCCGTCGGGGCTCCAGCCGACGCCGTTGCTCGTGTTCACCTTGTCCACCATGACCTTCGCGGAGCCGTCACCGGTGATCCTGGCGAGCCAGCCCTCGTCGGCGGCCTGGTCGTAGCGCATCGTGCCGGCCCACAGGCGGCCCGACGGGTCGATGCCCGCGTCGTTGCCGCGCACGCCGTCGCGAGCCCAGTAGACGAGCCAGCTCTTGGTGCCGTCGCGGTCGACCAGCGCGATGCCGTCGCGCAGGTTGCAGACGATGCCGCCCTGCGCGCGGGGCTTGGCGGCGCCCACGTGCTGGGGCACCACGAGCACCGCGTCGTCGTCCCGCGCGGGTGCGTACCGGTGCACCTCCGAGGCGAGGATGTCCACCCACAGCAACGTGGAGCTGCTGTGGTCCCACGTCGGGCCCTCACCTAGCTGGGCGGATGCGCGTACCGCTACTTCGATCGACACCCAACCACCTTAGTTGGCACGTACTCTGGACACGTGGACCGCACCGCGCTCGCGAAACGGGTAATACCGCCGCACCCAGTGCTGTCGCTGCTGGTCGTGGCCGGGTTCGTCGGCTTCCTCTACGTCGTCGAGGCCTTCGACGTGGCGACCGGCGGCTCGCTGGAGGACGACGGCGTGCGGCCGCGCGACTTCAGCGAGTGGGACAACCTGCTGTGGATGCCGTTGATCCACGGCGACTGGAGCCACCTCACCGGCAACGCGGTTCCGTTGCTGCTGCTGGGGTTCCTCGCGAACTCGGGAGGGCTCAAGCAGTTCTTCCAGGTCACCGCCGTCATCTGGTTGTCGTCCGCGCTGGGCGTGTGGGTGCTCGGCAGTCCCGGCAGCCACATCGGCGCGTCCGGGCTGGTGTTCGGCTTCCTCGCGTTCCTGCTGGTGCGCGGGATCTTCGCGCGCTCGTGGCTGCAGCTGGTGATCGCCGTCGGCGTGTTCATGCTGTACGGCGCCGCGCTGTGGGGCGTGCTGCCCGGCCAGCCAGGCGTGTCGTGGGAAGGCCACCTGTTCGGCGCGATCGGCGGCGTCCTGGCCGCGTGGGGTGTTTCTCGCGACAACCGGCGCACTACAACACCCGCTACATTCACGGCGTGACGATCGGGATCATGGACTCGGGCGTCGGCGGCCTCACCGTCGCCCGCGCGATCATGGACCAGCTGCCGGGCGAGTCGATCCACTACATCGGCGACACGGCACACGGTCCCTACGGGCCGCTGCCGATCGCGCAGGCGCGCAAGCACGCCCTGGAGATCTGCGACAGGCTCGTGGACGAGGGCGCGAAGATGCTGGTGATCGCGTGCAACACCGCGTCCGCCGCCTGCTTCCGCGACGCCCGTGAGCGCTACGACGTGCCGGTGGTTGAGGTGATCCTCCCGGCGGTGCGGCGCGCGGTGACGACGACCCGCAGCGGCCGCGTCGGCGTGATCGCGACGGTCGGCACGATCAACTCGCACGCCTACCAGGACTCGTTCCAGGCCGCGCGCGACGTGACGGTGACGGCGGCGGCGTGCCCGCGGTTCGTCGACTTCGTCGAGCGCGGCATCACCTCCGGCCGGCAGGTGCTCGGGCTGGCGCAGGCCTACCTGGAACCGTTGCAGCGCGCCGAGGTCGACACGGTCGTGCTGGGCTGCACGCACTACCCGTTGCTGACGGGCGTGATCCAGATCGTCATGGGCCAGCACGTGACGCTGGTGTCGAGCGCCGAGGAGACGGTGAAGGACGTCGTGCGGCTGCTGACCGAGCGCGACGAGTTCGCCGGCTCCGGGCCCGCGCTGCACCGGGTGACGTGCACCGGGCCGCCCGAGCGGTTCGCGAAGCTCGCGGCCCGCTTCCTGCCGACCTTCGAACAGTGGGGCTGATGTGCTGCTGACCGTCCTCGGCTGCTCCGGCAGCATCCCCGGCCCCGGTGCCGCGGCGTCGGGCTACCTGCTGGAGGCCGAAGGGTTCACGCTGGCGCTGGAGTTCGGCAACGGGGCGCTGTCGCGGTTCCAGGAGGAGCGGCCGCTGTTCTCGATGGACGCGCTGGTGCTCTCGCACCTGCACCCGGACCACTGCATCGACGTGTCCTCCCTGTACGTGGCGAGGAAGTACCACCCCGTTCCGCCGTCCGGGACGCTGCCCGTCCACGCGCCCGCCGACGCGCACTCGCGCTTCGCCGCCGCCTACGCGCCGAACGAGGCCGAGCGGTCGTCGCTGGACCTGAGCGACGTCTTCTCCTTCCACGGCCTGGGGTCGCGGGTGGAGATAGGACCGTTCACCGTGGACTCCGCCGTGGTCGCACATCCTTGCGAGGCCTACGGGTTCCGGATCTCCTACGGCGGGGTGACCCTGGCGTACACCGGGGACAGCGGGCCCTGTGCCGCGCTGGACTCGCTGGCGTCCGGCGCCGACGTGCTGCTGAGCGAGGCGAGCTGGACGCACGCGCCGGACCGGCAGCCGGATCTGCACCTGTCCGGACGCGAGGCGGGTGAGCTGGCCGCGCGGGCGGGGGCCGGGCGGCTGCTGGTCACGCACGTGCCGCCGTGGACGTCGCGTGAGGACGTGCTGGAGGAGGCCCGGTCGGCGTTCGGCGGGCCTTGTGAGCTGGTCGTGCAGGGCGGCCGGTACGAGGTGGGGGAGCGGACATGATCAACCTGGAGCGCGTCGGCGAGCACGAGTTCGTCGCTTCCAACGGGCGCGGTGCGTCGGTGCGGATCGGCCGCAAGGGCCAGGAGGGCTCGTTCAGCCCGGTCGAGCTGCTGGTCGCGGCGGCCGCCGGGTGCGCGGTCGTGACGTCGGAGACGTTGATCCTGCGCAGAACCGGCGGTGATCAGCTGACAGCGGAGGCGGACGCGGTCCAGTCGGAGAGCGGCAACGAGGTGATCTCCATCCCGGTGACGCTCTCGTACGACCTGTCCGCGGTGGACGACCCGGAGGCGCTGGAGATCGTCGTCCGGCGCGCCGTGGAGCAGTTCTGCACGGTCACGCGGACGTTGAAGCAGTCGGCGACGGCGCCGCTTCAGCTCCCGACGCCGCTCCAGACGGCTTCCGAACCGCTGTGACCGGCGCGCACGGTCTGCACCGTCGTCCCGATCGCGAGCAGCACGACCAGCACGGACACCACGACTGAGAGCACCCGCCACGTCTTCGTGGTGGGTGCCTCCGCCTGCCGTTCGCGATCGGCGAGCCGGCCCGCGACCAGCAGCGCGATCACCGCGACGCCGAACCCGAGCGCGATGGGCAGCAGCGTCGTGCCGAGGTCGGCGTGCGTCTGGATGGCGGGGTTCTGCACGCCGTTGTTCTGCAGTGCCGTCTGCAGGTCCTCACCGGCCTGCTTGGCCATCGGGACCGCCGCGACACCTGCCAGCGTGACCCCCAGAACGGGCCACGCGTACCGGCGCCGCCAGGCCGGGACCAGCGCGATCGCGACCGAACTGAGCGCCGCGAGGGGCAACAGCACGACCACCGCGTGCACCAGCAAGGGGTGGAGCGGAATACCGTCGATCGTCAGCATGTCTCTCCCTACGCCATGGCGCTCCGCAGGGTTCATTAGGGTAAGCGCCGTGGTGCGAAGCGATGGCCGAAACGACGACGTGTTGCGTGACATCCGGATCACGCGTAGATATCAGACCTGGCCCGCGGGCTCGGTCCTGATCGAGTTCGGGAACACCCGCGTGCTGTGCGCCGCGAGTGTCACCGAAGGTGTCCCCCGCTGGCGCCAGGGCTCCGGCCTCGGCTGGGTGACCGCCGAGTACGCGATGCTCCCGTCGGCCACGCACAGCCGCAGCGACCGCGAGTCCGTGAAGGGCCGCATCGGCGGCCGCACGCACGAGATCTCGCGCCTCATCGGCCGTTCCCTGCGTGCCTGCATCGACCTGGCGGCGCTGGGCGAGAACACCATCGTCATCGACTGCGACGTCATCCAGGCCGACGGCGGCACCCGCACGGCCGCGATCACCGGCGCGTACGTCGCGCTGGCCGACGCGGTGACGTACCTGGGCGCGGCGGGCCGCCTGGCCGACCCGTCCCCGCTGTCGTGCGCGGTGTCCGCGGTGTCGGTCGGCGTCGTCGACGGCCGCGTGCGCCTCGACCTGCCGTACGAGGAGGACTCGCGCGCGGAGGTCGACATGAACGTCGTCGCCACCGACGCGGGCACGCTGATCGAGGTCCAGGGCACCGGCGAGGGCGCGACGTTCGCCCGGTCCACTTTGGACCGCATGCTCGACATCGCCCTGCGCGGCTGCGCCGAGCTGAACCGCCTCCAGGCCGCCGCTCTCGCCCAGCCGTACCCCGGCGTCCTGCCGGAGCCCAAGGCGAGCAAGCGATGAAGCTCCTCCTGGCCTCCCGCAACGCGAAGAAGCTCCGCGAGCTCCAGCGCATCGTGGTGTCGGAGTCGCTGGCCGGCATCGAGGTGCTGTCCCTGTCGGACGTGCCCGAGTTCCCGGAGGCCCCGGAGACCGCGCCGGACTTCGAGGGCAACGCCCTGGCCAAGGCCCGCGACGCCGCTGCCGCCACCGGCCTGGCCTCCGTCGCGGACGACTCCGGCCTCGCCGTGGACGAGCTGAACGGCATGCCCGGCGTGCTGTCCGCCCGCTGGTCGGGCCGCCACGGCGACGACGACGCCAACCTGGACCTGCTGCTGGGCCAGCTCGGCGACGTGCCGGACGAGCGCCGCGGCGCGGCCTTCATCTCGGTGGTCGCCCTCGTGGTGCCCGGCGGCGAGGAGGTCGTCGTGCGAGGCGAGTGGCGCGGCACGTTGCTGCGCGCCCGTCGTGGCACCAACGGCTTCGGCTACGACCCGATCTTCGTGCCCGAGGGGTACGAGATCACCTCAGCCGAGATGACGGCCGAGGAGAAGGACGCGGAGTCCCACCGGGGCCGCGCCCTGAAGCTCCTCGTCCCGTACCTGCGCAAGCTGGTCTAGCCGCGGGTCACACCGTGGCGGCCTGCGCGTGTGAGGCCACCGACACGACGCAGACGCCCGCGGCGATCAAAGCCATGCCCGCGAGCATGGCGAGGTTCAGCGGGTCCGCGAACAGGACCCGGCTCGTGATCGCCACCAGGGCGATGCCGGCGCCTGCCCAGATCGCGTAGGTGATGGCCACCGGCACGCCCATTCTGATCACGAGCGATTCGAGGTAGAGCGCGGTCAGGAAACCCGCGCCGAGGCCCGCCGTGGGCCACGGTTTGGTGAAGCCGTCGGAGTATTTGAGGCACAGGGTCGCGAAAACCTCCGCACCCACGGCGAGGGCGAGCAACATCCACTTGAGCATTGAATTTTCCCAGCACGAAATGCACGCAGCGCTAGGCGTGCGTGTTGAAGACAACGGTTGACGGATGGGCGAAAAGCCCTGGTCAGCCGCCGCGCGTGGGGAAGTGGACTCGCAAGATGAAATCAGACGGGATGTCGGGGCCGTTAGGTGCCGTCAAACGACACACGGTGTATCACCCTCACCGGAACAGGGGCGGCTTTGTTGCACGCCCTCCGTTCGACCATACCTGAAAAGGGCCGCCGTCGCAGTCTGAAGCGACGACGGCCTCACGTGCGGTGGGGGATCAGGCGGGGAGTTCGCGCAGGAGCTTGGCGACGTGGCCGGTCGCGCGGACGTTGTACATGGCCTTGACGATCTTGCCGTCGGGGCCGACGAGGAACGTCGAGCGGATGACGCCCTGGACGGTGCGGCCGTAGTTCTGCTTCTCGCCGAAGGCGCCCCACTCGGTCAGGACCTTCTTGTCCGGGTCGCCGAGGAGCGGGAACGTCAGGCCCTCGGCGTCGCGGAACTTCGCGAGCTTCTCCTGCTTGTCGGGCGAGATGCCGACGACCTCGTAGCCGGAGCCGGCGAGGGCGCCGAGGTTGTCGCGGAAGTCGCAGGCCTGCTTGGTGCAGCCCGGGGTGCTCGCGGCCGGGTAGAAGTACACGACCACGGACTTGCCGAGGTAGTCGGACAGGGACACCGGCTTGCCCTCGCTGTCGGGCAGCGTGAACGCGGGCGCGGTGTCACCAGGTTCGAGACGACTGGTCATGCCCCAGAGACTAGGCCTGGCCCTCGAAGACGGTGGGTGCGTCCTGGCCCTGCCCACCCGGCTGGATGGTCAGCTGCATGCGCACCGGCGCCTCGGGTACCGCGAACGCCAGCTGGAGCTGCGTGTCACGGCCCGGCGGGAGCTCGGCCACGGCGGCGGCGAGGCCGTTGAGGCCCTGCACGGAGTCGACGAGCTCGGCGGCGGGCTCACCGTCCGCCGTCGCGCGCACGGAGAGCTGGGAGGGCAGGTAGGGGGCCTTGGAGCCGTTGTAGACGGTGATCGTGAAGACGGCGGTGCGCCTGGCCTTCGGGATCGCCGTCTCGGACGGTGAGAGGGAGCGGGGGGCGGAGACCACGACGGACAGGCCCGAGGCCCACACGCGCTGCGTGCCGTACCCGGCGGCACCGGACGCGCTCGGCGTCTCGGCTCGCTGCTCGACCGTCAGGTTCTCGTCGGGGGTGACGGCGACACCGGGGCCCGCACATCCCGCCACGGCCAGCACCAGGCACAGGCCCGCGGCCGATTTGGCGAACTTCACGAACTCCCCTTTCCCACCCCGGCGGTGGGTGTGAACGACTCACGTCAACTGTGACGGTGCCGAAGAGGGAAGTGCGAACGAAAGAGGCCTCTGAAGCGGACCTGGTGCCGGGACGTGGCCGACTCGTGATGGGCGGCGTGGGCGGCGCCACAGAGTGCGCCGGCCCCACGCCGTCCGTGCGGCCGAGGCCGCGGGTCACGCTAGGGAGCGCGTCGGGGGGCGTGCGCGCTCACACCGATCATCGCCCACTGTGTGCCACGCGCTACAAGCGGAGCCGTTTATCACCCGTTCAGACCAGTGTCTGTCGTACAAAACGTGAAGGTCACGCCTGGCCGACTCACGTATGTGCGGCTGAACAGCCCAGTGACGGCGTCCGTTCGGCCACCTCGCTGAGGAGTTCGAACGAACGCAGACGGTCATCGTGCCCGTGCACGATGGTCGTCACCATGAGCTCGTCGGCCGCCGTCGACTCCATCAACTCGTCCAGCCCGGAGCGGACCGTTGAGGGGGACCCGATGATCTGGCTGGACATGCGGTCCTCGATCACCAACTGGTCGATCTCGGTGTACGGGTAGTCCGCGGCCTCCTGCGGCGTGGCCAGCGGGGCCGGGCGGCCCTGCCGCAGCCGCACGAAGGAGAGCGCTCCCGGACCCGCGATGTAGCGGGCGTGCTCGTCGGTGTCGGCGACGACGACCGAGGCGCACACCATCGCGTAGGGCTCGTCGAGCACCTCGGACGGGCGGAAGTGCCGCCGGTACAGCTCCAGCGCGGGCAGCGTGTTCTGCGCGCTGAAGTGGTGGGCGAACGCGAACGGCAGGCCCAGCATCCCCGCCGCCTGCGCGCTGTAGCCGGACGAGCCGAGCAGCCAGATCGGCGGCTTGTTGCCGGCGGCGGGCACGGCGTTGAGCTCGGCGGTGCCCTCGAAGTACTTGATCAGCTCGGTCAGCTCCTGCGGGAAGTTCTCCGCGGAGAGACCTGCCTCGGTGCGCCGCAACGCCCGCGCCGTCTTCTGGTCGGTGCCGGGCGCGCGGCCGATGCCGAGGTCGATGCGGCCGGGGTGCAGCGCCTCGAGCATGCCGAACTGCTCGGCGACCACCAGCGGTGCGTGGTTGGGCAGCATGACGCCGCCCGACCCGACGCGGATCGTCTCGGTGGCGTCCGCGATGTGCCCGATCAGCACGGCGGGCGCAGACGAGGCGATGCCCGGCATGTTGTGGTGCTCGGCGAACCAGTAGCGGTGGTAGCCGAGGCGTTCGGCCTGCTGAGCGAGCTCCCGCGAGTTCCGCAGCGCGGTCGTCGCGTCCGACCCCGACGTGATGGGAGCGAGGTCGAGAACGGACAGCGGGATCTCAGTGAGACGGCTCATGCATCGATCAACACCGATACTTCGTGACTTCTTCCGTGAGCCGGGTAACTCGTTTCGCGGCTTTCTCGTACGTGGTGCCCTCCGGGTGCAGCGTCAGCACCGCGACGATGCTGAACCAGCACGTCCCGGACGTGTGCAGGGCCGGCGACTTCGTGTCGAGGTCCCACTGCACGCGCGGGCGCGGCCTGTCGACGCACGGCCTCGTCGGGTCGCCGAACCCCGACCAGCCCTGCTTGAACGCGGGCTTCCACGTGGCGGACGGCAGTCCGAACGACTGGTCGAACCCGTCCGACGCGCACTTCTCGGCCCGCTGCAGGTGCCCCATGATCGTGTGCCGCACCTTGGGCTTCGCTTCCTCCAGCACGTACCGGTAGATCTTCACGACGTCCGAGGCGCTCACGGCCGTGTAGCCCCACATGCCCCGCTTCTCCGGGGGCCGCGTGTCGTCGAGCTTGAGCCGCTCGGCCGTGCGCACGACGACCTGCTCCCACCCGTTCTCCACCCACAGCTCGCTCGCCGCGTAGTCGTCGCTGACCCGCAGCATGGGTTCGATGCGCGGGTCGTCGCCCCGCGTCTCCAGCTGTTCGATCGCGATCAGGATCTTCACCAGCGAGGCGGATCTGATCGGTTTGTGCACGTCCCGGCCGGTCACCTGGTGCGTGATCCGGTCGTAGACCGCGTAGGAGGCGGTCGGCGCGGGAACGGGCGCCGCCGTGGACACGGGTGCCGCGAGCAAGGCCATCGTCATGAGTAGGTGCACGCTCCCGGAAGCTAGCGGTCACCCGGACGTTGTGCCGGATGTTTCATGGATCACAGGGCGAGAAGACTCGGCCTCCTCCTCCCGTTGACCGAGATGTGACGGATGTGGTGGTGATCGGAGCGGGACAGGCGGGCCTGTCCGCCTCGTACTTCCTGCGGCGCCGCGGGGTGGGCCACGTGGTGCTGGACGCGAACGACGCTCCCGGCGGCGCCTGGCTGCACCGCTGGCCGAGCCTGCGCATGCGGACCGTGCACGGCATCCACGAGCTGCCCGGCATGCCGTTCGAGCAGCCCTCTCCCGACGAGGCCGCCAACGAGGCCATCCCGTCCTACTTCGCCCGCTACGAACAGCTCTTCGACCTGCCCGTCGTGCGCCCGGTGAACGTCACGCGGGTGGTGGACGACGGCTCGCTGCTCAAGGTCGAGACCACCGGCGGCGTCTGGACCACCCGCGGCCTGATCAACGCGACCGGCAGGTGGCGCCGCCCGTTCTGGCCGCACTACCCGGGCCAGGAGACGTTCCAGGGCCGCCAGTTGCACACCACCGACTACCAGGGCCCCGCCGACTTCGCGGGCAAGCGCGTCGTGGTCGTGGGCGGCGGCGCGTCGGCCACGCAGCTGCTGATGGAACTCGCCCCGGTTGCCGCGGAGACCCGCTGGGTCACCCGGCACGAACCGGTGTGGCGGGAGGGGCCGTTCACCGAGGACTACGGCCGCTGGGTGGTCGGCATGGTCGAGGAACGCGTCCGGGCCGGCCTGATCCCGCGCAGCGTCGTCAGCGTCACCGGGCTGGCGCTGACCGACCAGACGCGCGCCGCCATCGCCTCCGGGGTGCTGGACCGCAAGCCGATGTTCGAGCGGGTCACGCCCACCGGCGTCGAGTGGGCGTCCGGCGAACGCTTCGACGCCGACGTCATCCTGTGGGCCACCGGCTTCCGGCACGACCTGGAGCACCTCGCGCCGTTGCACCTGCGTGCCCCCGGCGGCGGGATCCAGGTGGACGGCACCCGCGTGGTGTCCGACCCGCGCATCCACCTCGTCGGGTACGGGCCCTCGGCCAGCACGATCGGGGCGAACCGGGCCGGGCGCAGCGCCGTTCGCGAGCTGACGGGCTACCTGGACGGCCTCAAGGTCGCGAACTAGCCGGGCACGGGTGCTCAGACGCGTGACCTGGCCCGCCTCTTCGACAGGCGGGTCACCACGAAGACCAGGACGGCCACGACCGCCAGGCCTAAAACCACCTTCGAGCCGATGCCCACGTATTGCTCGACGAGGTGCCAGTTGTCGCCCAGCAGGTACCCCGCGAGGATCAGCGCCGTGTTCCACAGCAGGCTGCCCGCCGCGGTGTAGGCGACGAACGGTGCCAGCCGCATGCGCTCGACGCCGGCCGGGATCGAGATCAGGCTGCGGAACACCGGGATCATGCGGCCGAAGAAGACCGCGCGGTAGCCGTTGCGCAGGAACCAGGCCTCCGTCCTGTCCACATCGGACACCCGGACCAGGGGCATGCGGGAGGCGATGCGGCGGACCCGGTCACGGCCCAGCGCGGCGCCGATCCAGTACAGCAGCAGCGCGCCGGCGACCGAGCCGAGCGTGGTCCAGAGGATGGCGTCGAGCAGCGACATCTTGCCCTGGGCCGCGGTGAAGCCGGCCAGGGGCAGGAAGACCTCGCTCGGCAGCGGCGGGAACAGGTTCTCCAGCGCGATCGCCAAAGCCGCTCCGGGTGCGCCGGCCGTGTGCATCAGGTCGGTGACCCAGTCGACCAAGTTCATGACGTCCAAGCTACGGACGGCGTGGTGCGGGGACATTGGGGTGAACCGCAAGATCGGGGTGGGGTGAACCCCAGCTCCGGCCTGGGGGAAACCCCCTAGGGGGCGCCGAATCCTTGTGCCTGACCAGGAACTGTGGTCGTTCGGCGTGCCATCACCGCCGTCCGGGACGCTCAGCGTGAGAGTCCTCACGCCGAGCGCGGACCACGCGAGGTCATCCACAGAGGATTCGGCGGTGACCGGGAGCGGCAAAGCGGAACGGCGGCGTCTCGCGAGATGTGCCATTGGTCCACATCGTCCCGGAAAGGCCTTTCCGGCCTCTGGTCGTTTGACTACGATCGGGTTCGATGGCTGACCAGGTGGGAACGTGTGCGTTCTGCGGCACCTCGACCGCCACTTCCCGGCGCAGACACGCCCGGTACTGCTCGAACGCGTGCCGGCAGCGGGCGTACCGGCGGCGTGTCCACGAACCCGTCACGGCCCTGGACAGCTTCGTCGGCCGCGACGCCGAACTGGCCGGGCTCGACGCGTTCGCCGGCGCTCGCGTGCTCACGCTCGTCGGACCGGCGGGCGTCGGGAAGAGCAGGCTGGCCAAGGAGTTCACCGGAAGCCGGGCGACGTGGGTCGACCTCGCCCCGGCGAACGACGTGGGCCGTGCCTGTGCGGCCGCGCTCGGCGAGCCGGTCGGCGAACCCGTGCTGAGCACGCTGGTGCGGGCGCTGGCGGGCCGCGAGACGCTGCTCGTGCTGGACAACTGCGAACGCGTCGCGGCGGAGTGCTCCGCGCTGCTGGAGCCGTTGCTGCTCGGCTGCCCCGGCCTCGCGGTCATCGCGACCAGCCGCGAACCGCTGCGGGTGCCGGGGGAGGTGCTCTTCGCGGTGCGGCCGTTGTCGCTCGCGGACGCGGTGGAGCTGTTCGCCGACCGCGCCCGCGCGAACCAGGTGGGCCTGCGGCTCGGCGACAGGGACGCGCTGGCCGCCCTGTGCGCGCGCCTGGACCGCCTCCCGCTGGCGATCGAGCTCGCGGCCAGGCTCGTGACCCTGTTGCCCGTCAGGGAGGTCCTGGCGCGGCTCGACGACCGGCTGGAACTGCTCAACCGGGGCAACCGCACCGCCGCGGAACGCCACCAGAGCCTGCGCGCCGCGATCGGGTGGAGCTACGACCGCCTGAGCGCCGACGAGCAGCACGTGTTCCGGTGCATCTCGCAGCGGCCAGGCGGCTTCGGGCTCGACGTCGCGGTCCAGGCCTGCGACCTGCCCTCGGACCGGGTGCTGGTGCTGCTGTCCGCGCTCGTGGCCAAGTCGCTGCTCACGTTCAGCGGGGCCGGTCGGTTCGAGCAGTTCGAGTCGGTCCGGCTCTTCGGCAGGGAACGGCTCGCGGAGCAGTTCGCGGGGCAGGCGCGCGGTGCCCCAGGGGCTGATCCGGAGGTGGTCCGCCGCGGGCAGGCCCCTGCGGCGAACCACTGAAGAGCCGCGGCGCCACGCGGTTTGACCTGGGCGAACGTGCTGCGCGAGCACACCTGGCCCAGGAGGGTGGTGAGGTCGGGGGGACTCGAACCCCCACTGGCTGGGACCTAAACCCAGTGCCTCTGCCAATTGGGCTACGACCCCTCGGGTGGAAGCCTATAGGCCCTCCATGTACACGCTCTCGCGGGTCGCGCGAAGCCGCCCTCCTGGCCGTCCACTACGGTTGCGGGCAGAACCGCTGCTAGGAGGACATGTGGCTCGCGATCCCGACACCATCCAGCGCGAGATCGAGCAGGCTCGCACCGCGCTGGCCGCCACCCTGGACGAGCTCAGCGAGCGCGCCAACCCGCAGAAGCTCGTCGAGCAGGGCAAGTCGTCCGTGCTCGACGTGCTGAGCCAGCCCAAGGTCAAGTACACCCTGATCGCGGTCGGCGCCGTGGTCGGCTTCGCGCTGGTCCGCAAGCTCTTCCGCTAGGAAACCCGCACCAACGGCAGGAGCACCTGCTCGACGACCTTCTCCACGAACGGCTCGTCGAGCGGGTCCCCGGTCAGCATGAGCCGGTAGATCAGGGCGGCGCCCGCGATCTCGACCGCCATGCCGCGCGGTGCGTCGGCCTTGAGCTCGCCCCGTTCGGCGGCCCGGTCCAGGATGCCGCGCAGCACGTCGCGCTGCGAGATCAGGAACGTCTCCCGGAACGCCGCCGCCAGTTCGGGCTCGTGCGGCAGTTCGCCCACGAGTGCCTGAGCCGCCTTGCCGATCGGTCCCGAGAGGAACGCGGCGAACGACGAGAGGAACTCGCGCAGGTCCCCGGCCAGCGAGCCGGTGTCCGGCGCCGCGAGGTTCTGCGTGGCGAGCTGGGTGCACGTGTCGATCACGAGATCGAGCTTCGACTCCCACCGCCGGTAGATCGTCGCCTTGCCCGCTCGCGCGCGGGCCGCCACCGCGTCCATCGTGAGGGCCCGGTACCCCACCTCGGCCATCACCTCGAGCGCCGCCTGTCGTAAAGCGTCGTCCCTGCTGGCGTCGCGAGGACGGCCCCGCTGAGGCACCCTGCCCTCGTTGATCGCCGCTGTCGACACAGCCATGCCACCTCCTCGTACCAGGGCACGGCTGATGCGTGTCCTCCCCGCCCCTTTGGCGGCACATCCTAGGCGTCCTGGCCCACTCGCAGGGCGAGCAGCACCCGGTTGTTGCATCGTGTTGAGGTTGGTCGGTCATGCGCGCGGGAGGAGTGGACGATGTCCTTCGGAACGACACGCCTTTTCGGGAAGCTCACGGCTGCGGTGCCCACGGGTCGACCAGGGGCAACGTCCAGCGAAGAAATCAATTCATCGGATGTCCCGGTCCGCGATGGCACGTCGAAACGCATCCGGGAGGAGTTTCCGGTCCGAGATCCGCGGACTTCCTGTCGGAAAACTGAAGATCGCGGCCGACCCGGACGAGCACCGGGACGGGTCAGGCTGGCCGTCGCGCTGACCGTGCTGTCCACAGTGGCCGGTGCGGTCCTGGTCGCCCCCGCTGCCAGGGCGTTGCCGGACGGCCTCGCGCTGACCCCGCCGATGGGCTTCAACAACTGGAACTCCACCGCCTGCGGCCCCGAGTTCACCGAGGCGATGGTCAAGGGCATCGCCGACATCTTCGTGTCGAAGGGCCTGAAGGACGCGGGCTACGAGTACGTCAACATCGACGACTGCTGGGCCGAGAAGACCCGCGACGCCGACGGCAAGCTCGTCCCGCACCGCACCCGGTTCCCCAACGGCATCAAGGCCGTCGCGGACTACGTGCACTCCAAGGGCCTCAAGTTCGGCATCTACACCTCGGCCGGAACCGCGACCTGCGAGAAGGAGAACGGCTTCCCCGGTGGTCTGGGGCACGAGGAGTCCGACGCGCAGCAGTTCGCGTCCTGGGGCGTCGACTACCTGAAGTACGACAACTGCAACAACCAGGGCGTCGACGCGAAGCAGCGCTACCGCACGATGCGCGACGCGCTGAAGAAGACAGGCCGTCCGATCGTGTTCTCGTTGTGCGAATGGGGCCAGAGCAAGCCGTGGGAGTGGGCCTCCGACACCGGCCACCTCTGGCGCACCACCGGCGACATCGTCGACACCTGGGCGCGCACGATGGAGATCTACGAGGAGAACGTGGTGCTGGACTCCTACGCCGGGCCCGGCCACTGGAACGACCCGGACATGCTCGAGGTCGGCAACGGCAAGATGAACGCCGTGCAGTACCGCAGCCACTTCTCGCTGTGGGCGATCATGGCCGCACCGCTGCTGATCGGCTCCGACCTGCGCAAGGCCTCCGCCGACACGTTCGCGATCCTGGAGAACAAGGACGTCATCGCGGTCGACCAGGACCGGCTGGGCGTGCAGGGCAAGCGGATCCGCACCACCGGCACGTCCGGTGTCGACGTGATCGTGAAGCCGCTGGCCAACGGCGACAAGGCCGTGGCGCTGTTCAACAAGTCCGCGGCCACGCAGACCGTCTCGACGTCGCTGGAGGAGATCGGCATGACCGGTCCGGCGGTGCTGAAGGACCTGTGGACCAAGTCGGTGAGCACCACGTCCGGCGCGATCTCGGCCTCGGTCCCGTCGCACGACACGGTGATCTACCGCGTCTCGAAGGAAGGGACCGCCCCCCAACCCGCCCGCCGGTGACGGCACCACCGGTGCGTAGTCCGATGAGGACGGCCTGTGACCTGGTGTAACGCGGGTCACAGGCCG
This sequence comes from Lentzea sp. NEAU-D7, assembly GCF_026242055.1. Classification (GTDB taxonomy): domain Bacteria; phylum Actinomycetota; class Actinomycetes; order Mycobacteriales; family Pseudonocardiaceae; genus Lentzea. Next base: position 253,623 of record NZ_JAPJDL010000010.1, read on the forward strand.
TCTGATATCTCGGGCATGAAGGCAACGCGTCTACTCCCCGCCCTCGCGGTGGCCGCCGCGCTGGCGCTGGCGCCGGGTCTGGCGCTCGCCGACCCCGGCAACGGCAAGGGCAGCGGGATCACGAACAACCCGAACGTCCCGCCGGGACAGTCGGTGCAGGACACCTCCGTGCCGCAACCGCCGTCGAACGCGGACTTCAGCGGCAACGGCGCGAACGTGTCCGGCCCGTACGACTCGACCCGGGACGGCTCGCCGTCGCAGAACGGGAACGGCACGGGCGAGGCGAACGGCAAACCGTGCGCCGGCTGCGTCGGCAAGGCCGACAACAAGAACCCGCCGGGTCAGCAGCCGGGCGGCTCGGACGCCAACTCCGGCTACGAGTGCGACTCGAACCACGGCGTGGGCCGCGGCAACCCTGCCCACACGGGCTGCGCACCAGCGGAAACGCCTCCGGTGACCACCACCCCGGTCACGACCCCGGCGACCACGACCGAGGCTCCACCGGCGGTCCAGCAGGGCGGAGCCCCGCCGGCACCTCAGGCGGCTCCGGCTCGCGAGACCGCGGAGGACCTGGCGTTCACCGGCTTCGACGTCCTGCCGCTCGGCCTGGCCGGGCTCGTGCTCGTGGGGGGCGGTGGCGCGGCGGTGCTCATGGCCGGCCGGGTCCGGAAACCCTGACCGCGAGCGCGAGCTGGGTCAGGTAGCGCTTCACGATCCGGCCGTCGTAGCGCGTGTCGATCAGCCGGCGGATGTCCGCGAGCAACGCGTCGCGGTCCGGCAGCACGATGTGGTTCGAGTAGGTGAGGAGCAGGTCCGCGTACGCCTCGGTGTCGTAGGCCTGCTCCCACTCGTACCGGTGGAACTCGGGCTCGCCGAAGAACGCGCTGTCGTCGAACTCGCGGGGGATCGCCGAGGCGGGCGACTGCCGCAGGCCCGGCGGTGTCGTGGGGTCCCAGCGCTCGTAGCACTCCTGCACGTCCGCGAAGAACTGCTCGGTCCCGCCCGCGACGTGGTGCGTCGAGATCACGGCCAGCGAGCCGCCAGGACGCAGAGCGGCGGCACAGCGGGCCATCCGGGTGGCGGGGTCGAGCCAGTGGAACGCCGTCGCCGACACCACCAGGTCGAACGGATCCGGCAGCGGCCACACGTCGAAGTCCGCCACGACCACGCGGGCGGTGGGGGCGTGGGCACGGGCGACGGCCGCCAGATCAGGGCTCAGCTCGACCGCCGTCACCTCGCCCAGCGCCGTCAGCGGCAGCGTCGCCTGGCCCGTTCCGGGACCTATCTCCAGGATGCGCGGGCCGGACAGGCGTTCGAACAGCTCCGGGGGATAGGTGGGACGTGCCCGGTGGTACCGGGCCGCGTCCTCGCCGAAGGTGGTGCGCAAACGTTCGCGGTCGGTCATCCGCCGAATTCAAGTGACCGGGACGGCAACGCGTCCAGCCCGTTTCGCGCGAACGCCGTCCAGACGCCCCGCAGCGTCTTGGCCAGCACGGGATCCGGTTCCTGCCCGGCGAGCATGCCCGCACCGAGCCAGCCCTCCGGGTCGAACAGGAACGGCAGTTCCATGCAGTGGCACGAGCCCAGCGGGGCACCGTCCGGGGCCCACCCGAACAGGTAGGTGGCGACCCGGCCGCCCGCCGCCGTCCAGTCCCGCACCAGCTCACGCGCACCACCGGCGAAGATCAGCTCGGTCACGGCCTCCCAGTACCGCGAGTCCGGCACGTACGGGCTGCCGTCGTCGGCCGTGTGCCCGACGAGCAGTTCCACGCGCGACGCGGCCGCGGTGAGATCGGCGCCGACCTCCGGTGCGAACGGCATGCCGCCCGACGGCACGAACCGGGGACCGACGGCGGCGACGGCCGCGACCTGCGCCGCCAGCACGTCCTCCACCGAGGTGGTGGCGTCGACGGAGATCTCCGCACGCAAGGCCGCCGTCATCTCGGCGCGTTCGGGACTGCGGGTGCCCATCGGCGCGCTCTGCATGATCGCGCGGTGGAACAGGCCCTCCGTGTCGGTGAGCATCAGCGCGTACACCGAGTCGCCGCCCGCGGACTGCCCGAAGACCGTGACGTTCGCGGGGTCGCCGCCGAACACCGCGACGTTGTCCCGCACCCACCGCAGCGCCACGAGCTGGTCGAGCAGGCCGAGGTTGTCGCGCAGGTAGCCGAAGACGCCGAGGCGGTAGCTGACGTTGACCACCACGACGCCTTCCGAGGCCAGCAGCCCGGCCTCGTACTTCGTGGACTCGCCGCTGCCGGTCACGTACGCCCCGCCGTGGAACCAGACCATCACCGGCAGCCCGGACGCCCCGGCCGGAGCGGTCACCGAGAGCACCTGGCAGTGCTCGTCGAACGCGAGACCCTCCACCGAGCTGCCGACCACCGACGCGAGCGCCGACGGGGGCTGCGGGCAGGCGGGGCCGCGCCGCGAGTCGTCGACCACCCCGTCCCAGGCGACGGGGGACGGCGCGGCGAAGCGGTCGGCTGTCGCGTAACGGATTCCGCGCGCCCGTACGAGGCCTTCGGCAGTGATCACCGACCGATACTAGGCACGAGTAAGCAATTCCACAGCGTCCCGATTCGGCGGGAACACCGGGACAGGAGCACGATGCAACGGTTGGGCAACGAGGCAGAGGAGGCGCCCGGTGCGGGCTACGACGATCTACGGCACCCGAGACATCCGAGTCGAGGAGGTGCCGGACGCGGCCGTCCAGGAGGCCACCGACGTCGTCGTCCGGGTCGAGCTCGCGTGCATCTGCGGTAGCGACCTGTGGGCGTACCGGGGCGTGGCCAAGCGCGCGGACGGGCAGCGGATCGGGCACGAGTTCCTCGGCATCGTCGAGGAGGTCGGCAGCGAGGTCCGCACCGTCAACGTCGGCGACCGCGTCATCGCGCCGTTCGTGTGGAGCGACGGCACGTGCGCGTACTGCCAGGCCGGCCTGCAGACGTCCTGCCGCAGCGGCGGCTTCTGGGGCAGCAAGGGCAGCGACGGCGGCCAGGGCGAGGCCGTGCGCGTGCCGCAGGCCGACGGCACGCTGGTCCGGGTCCCCGCGGACGCGCCGGCGTCGCTGCTGCCCGCGTTCCTGAGCCTGAGCGACGTCATGGGCACCGGACACCACGCCGCCGTGGGCGCGGGTGTCGGCCCCGGCAGCACGGTCGCGGTCGTCGGCGACGGCGCTGTCGGGCTGTGCGGCGTGCTCGCGGCCAAGCGGCTCGGCGCCGAGCGGATCATCGCCATGGGCCGCCACGAGGACCGGGCCAAGATCGCGAGGCTCTTCGGCGCCACCGACCAGGTCGCCGAACGCGGTGAGGCCGCGATCGAGCGGATCAAGGAGATGACCGGCGGGCTCGGCGCCTCCGCGGTGCTGGAGTGCGTCGGCACCGAGCAGTCGTGGGAGACCGCGATGGGCATCGTCCGCGACGGCGGCCGGATCGGCTACGTCGGCGTGCCGCACGAGATGCCGGGGCTGCCGCTGGGCAAGCTGTTCGGCCGCAACATCGCCATCGGCGGCGGTGTCGCCCCCGTGCGGGCGTACCTGCCGGAGCTGCTGGCCGACGTGCTCGCCGGGCGGATCGACCCCGGGCCCGTCTTCGACCGGACGGTCCCGCTCGACGACGTCGCGCTGGGCTACCAGGCGATGGACGAGCGGACCGCCCTGAAGGTCATCGTGCAGCCGTGAATCATTTGGCAGTGAGCACGTAGTCCTCGGCGCGCACGCGCTTGGTCCGCATCCAGTACCGCCAGGTGAACCCCGGCCACACGGTGCGGTTCACGCCCTGCGCGTCGAGGTACCAGCTCTTGCAGCCGCCCTGGGTCCACACGCCCTTGGTGAGCTTCTTCTGGAGCTCCGCGTTGAACTCCTGCTGGGCCTCCACCCGCACGTCCAGCTCCGCTGCGCGGTGTTTGTCGAGGAGCTGGAGGCACTGCGAGATGTACCGGATCTGGGACTCGATCATGAACACGACCGAGTTGTGCCCGAGTCCGGTGTTGGGGCCCAGCAGGAAGAACAGGTTGGGGAAGCCCGAGACCGTGATGCCGTAGTAGGTCTCGATGCCCTCCTGGCGCCACTGCTTCGCGAGGTCGACGCCGCCCTTGCCCTGGATGTCCAGGTAGTCGAACGAGTCGACGACGTGGAACCCGGTGCCGTAGATGATGACGTCGACCTCGTGCTCGACGCCCGCACTGTCCACGATGGACTTCTCCCGGACCTCGGAGACCTTGTCCGTCACCAGGTCGACGTTCGGGTTGCCCAGCGCGGGGTAGAAGTCGTTGGAGATCAGCACGCGCTTGCAGCCCATGGTGTAGTCGGGCTTCAGCTTCCTGCGCAACGCCGGGTCCGGCACCTGCTTCTTCATGTGCCGCAACGCGATGCCCTGCGCGAACTGCATGATCTTCGGGTTGACCGCGAAGCCCAGCGCCGACGACTCGCGGGTCCAGTACACGAAGTTGCGGTAGGCCCGTTGCGTGAAGGGCAAGGCGCGGAAGAGCTTCTGCTCCCAGCCGTTGATCTCGCGGTCGGCCTTCGGCATGATCCACGGCGGCGTGCGCTGGAAGATCTTCATCGACGCGACCTGGCCGGCGATCTTCGGCACGAACTGGATCGCGGACGCGCCCGTGCCGATGACGGCGACGCGCTTGCCCGTCAGGTCGTGGTCGTGGTCCCACTGCGCCGAGTGGAACGCCTTGCCGCTGAAGTTCTCGATGCCCGGCAGCTCCGGGACGTTCGGGATGTGCAGCGCGCCGACGCCCGCGACCAGTGCCTGTGCCGTGTAGGTGTCGCCCTGTTCGGTCGTGACGTTCCAGCGCTTGGCCTCGTCGTCCCACTGCGCGCCGGAGACCTTGGTGTTGAACCGGATGTGCGGCCGCAGCCGGTACTTCTCGGCGACGCGCTGCAGGTAGTCGAAGATCTCGCCCTGCCGCGCGAACATCCGCGACCACTTCGGGTTCATCTCGAACGAGAACGAGTACATGTGCGACGGCACGTCACACGCGCAGCCCGGGTAGGAGTTGTCCCGCCAGGTGCCGCCGAGGTCGGCCGCCTTCTCCAGCACCACGAAGTCGTGCTCACCGCGGCGCTTCAGCTCGATGGCCATGCCGAGGCCGGAGAAGCCGGTGCCGATGACGAGCACTTTCGTCTCTCGGTGCATGGGGAAGTCCCTCCGCTCGCGGTAGCTACTTCGCAGTAGGTTACCCCGAGTAAGTTACGAGCGGTAGACTCCAATTGTGACTGCTCCACGGCGCCGCATGCCCAAGGCCCAGCGCATGGCCCAGATGCTCGCCGTCGCTGAGGAGATCTTCGCCGAACAGGGTTATCTGGCCACCTCCATGGACGAGATCGCCGAACGCGTGGGCGTCTCGAAGCCGATGCTCTACGAGTACTTCGGCTCGAAGGAAGGCCTGCTCATCGGCTGCATCCACCGTGCGCGCACAGAGCTGCGGGAGAAGACGGCTGCCGCGATCGCGGGTGCCGCGAGCCCGGAGGAGTTCCTGAGGCTCGGGCTGCTGGCGTTCTTCGAGTTCATCGACGAGCACCGCAGGTCGTGGGCGTTGCTGCGGCAGGAGGCGGCCGTGGCCGTGCCGTCGGCGCAGGAAGAGGTCGAAGGCATCCGGCAGCAGCAGACGGACATGATCGGGGCCGTGCTGGCGTCGTTCACGCCGGAGATCGACCCGCTGGAGGCGGAGGCGTTCGCCGAGATCGTCGTCGGCGCGACGGAACGCCTCGCGGTGTGGATGGAGCGCAGGCCCTCTGTGGGGCCCGCGCTCGCCACCGACTACGTGATGGCCGTGATCTGGCCGGGTGTCGCGGACCGGCTGGTGCCGGTCAGCTCGCTGCCTTCACCCGCTCAGCCCGCATAGCGCTGACGGCGGGCAGGTCCAGCGGCGCGGGCTTCACGCCCGTCGCCCACTCGATCAGCAGGTCCGCGATCTGCGGGTTGCGCGGCAGCACCGGGCCGTGCAGGTAGGTGCAGAGGATCCGCCCCTGGACGGCGCCCTCGACGCTGCCGTCGTTGCCGGTGCCGACCTTGACGTGCGCCAGCGGACGGGCGGCCGGGCCGAGCACGGTGCGGCCCTGGTGGTTCTCGAACCCGGTCAGCACGCCCTCGAAGAGGCCGCCCGCGGGCTCGGCGATGACCTCGCCGATCGCGCGGCTGCCGCCGGCGTGCGAGGTCGAGTCGATCAGGCCCATGCCGGGGTGCGTGACGTTGTCGGCGCGGGTGAAGCTCTCGCCGAAGATCTGGATGCCGGCGCAGACGCCCAGCACCACGGCGTTCTTGGTGACGGCGCGCTGCAGGCCGGGGTGCTCGCGCAGGTGCTTGACCGCCAGGGTCTGCGCGGTGTCCTCACCTCCGCCGACGACGTAGATGTCGCACGAGTCCGGCACCGGCTGGCCGTAGTTGATCGGCACGATCTCGGCTTTGATACCGCGCCACGTCATGCGCTTCTCGAGGACCACGGCGTTGCCGAAGTCGCCGTACGTGCCGAGGAGATCCGGCAGCACGAGCGCGATCTGGATTGTCGACTCACTCATCAGCGGCAGCCCTGGCATTCAAGTCGCGGAACGCGGTGTAGTTGGCGATGACCTCGACCGCCCCCTGCGGCATCTGGTCGATGGCCTTCAGCGGGTCGGGCACGATCGTGTGCTGGACCTCGGCGTAGGTCAGGCGGACGGCGAGATCGGTCGCCCGTTCGCCGGACGCGATCACCGTGCGGCCCTGGAGGCGCTCGAACGGGACGTCCCACAGCCAGCTCAGGTCGCGGCCGTCGGCCTCCTGGGCGTTGATCACCAGGACGGCCGGGTGGTTGGCCTCCTTGACGACCGTGAGGGTCTCGCTCCAGCCCGCCGGGTTCTTGCTGAGCAACAGGCGCGCGCTGCGGCCACCCCGCTGGATCGTGCGGTAGCGGCCGCTCACGTTGGAGACGCCGCGCAGACGGCGCACGGCCTCGTCGGCGGGGACGCCCATCGCGTGGGCGGCGGCGGACGCCATGACGGCGTTGGCCTGGTTGAACTTGCCCGGCAGCGTGAGGCGCAGCTCGAGCTTCTGGTGCTCCGGCGTGATCATCGCCTCGTCGGCGGTGATCCAGTTCGGGTGCGGGCGCGCGAGGTCGCAGCCCGTGCAGTGCCAGTGCTCGCCCTGCCAGCGGATCGGGTTGCCGCAGCGCGGGCAGCTCGCCGAGTCGTGGTGCCAGCCGGTGCCGGTGGCGACCCAGACGACCTTCGGCGCGTTCCAGGCCGCGCTCGTCACCATCACGTCGTCGCAGTTGGCGACGATCGTGCAGTTCTGCAGCTTGTTGACGGCGTCGCGCAGCGACCGCTCGATGGTGCGGACCTCGCCGACCCGGTCGAGCTGGTCGCGCGAGAGGTTCAGGATGACCGCGACGGACGGGTTGCTTGCGCCCGCGACGGCCGGGAAGTAGGCCTCGTCGCACTCCAGCACGGCGTACGGCGCGTCCGGCTGCTTCGAGAGCGCCGTGACGTGGCCGTCGGGCATGTTCGCGCCGCTGTGGTTCGTGGCGACCTCGCCGAGCGCGCCCACGGCCCGCGCCAGCATCATCGTGCTGGTGGTCTTGCCGTTGGTGCCCGTCACGACGGCGACCCTGCGGCCCTGGGTGAGGCGGTTGAGCGCCTGCGGGTCGAGCTTCAGCGCAACCCGGCCGCCGATCATGCCGCCGGCGCCGAGACCCATCTTCTGGGACAGCGTGGAGCTCAGGTTGCCCAGCTTCACGGCGGCTGCGGTGCGCAGGGGGAGGCGGGCGGGGGAATCGTTCACCCCGGCGATGCTACCGGCGAAGCTGTGCGGCCCTTTCGGACGGCCGCCAGCGTTGGTGTGAACGAGGTTCGGTACAACTAGCGGCTCAGGGCTCGCAGGATGCGGATGAGTTCGACGGTCGGGAGCTGGCACAGCTGCGCCATGTTCTCGAGCGCGGGCAGGTCCAGATGAACGTCGGGTGAGGCACCTGGCGGCAGCGCGTGCAGCCGTCCGGCCGCCCACCGTTTGAGTGGCAGCACCCGCGGGTTGTCGGTCGAGGCGATGGCGGTGAGGCTCAACGTCAGATGTCCGGCGGGGGTGTCGCCGAAGAAGCGTTCGTGCACGCGGGCGAGGACCTCGTGCGCCGGGACGTCGAGGGCGTGACAAATCTCCACGAGACGCACGACGGAGCACTGCCGGGTGCCGAGCTCGTAGGTCGCCAGCGTCTGCAGCGAGATCTCGGTCTGCAGCCGCTTGTTCAGCTCCTTGCGGGTCCATCCGCGCTGCTTGCGAAGGCTGCGGATCTCATCACCGAGCACGCGCTGGTACGCGACTGTGTCGATTTGGCCGTTCGCAGTTTGCACCCTGGTCCTCCACCCCGTGAGCGGGTCTCACGGTGATGGAAGGCGCCAGTGCTTCGCCGCTTACGCAACTTGCTGGGAGAATCCCCCGAACGGGCTATACATCTCTACTCTGAGTATCAGTTCACGCAGCGCACGCCGTCCGCGGAGATGGGTTGAGGGGCGGCTGGGTCAGCCGGTTGCTGGCGCGCACCGTCCAGGGCGAGTACTCCGGAACCGGCGAAACCCCGCGCGCCGGGACCCGAGTAGTCCGATCCGAGGAAGACGCGGACGGCGCCGGCCGGCACGTTGACGTCCTGCTCGACCTTCAGCCCGCCGAGGGCCTCCTGCACGGCGTCCGCGCCCGCCTCGCCGTTCTTGCCGTAGCGGACGACCGACTTGGCCATGGCCTCGGCGTTGCCCGTCTGGCCGCCCGTGAAGCCCTTCGCGACGAGCGACTGGAGCACCTCGCCCGCGAGGCCGGGCTGACCGGAGGCGTTGCGGACGTCCACGGTCACCGAGGCCTTGTCGAACTTCGGGTCCGCCGGGTTCGACGACGCCGGCGCCTTGCCGAGGCTCTTGACGAACGCCCGCACCTCGGACTCGATCACCTCGACCGCGGAGCCGTCCTCCGGGGTCTGCAGGTCGGGGTTGCCCGTCGGGATCGTCTGGAACGTCATGTTGCCGCCCGTCATGTCCTTCATCTGCAGGGCGAACTTGGTGATGTCCCAGCCTTCGTCGAGCACGATCGCGCCGCTGACGGCCTTGATCATGTCGTTGCGCTTGGTGCTGTCGGTGAGCACGCCCGCGGACAGCATCTTCTTGGCGAGACCCGCCATGAAGACCTGCTGGCGCACGACGCGGTCGAGGTCGCCCAGCGGCAGGCCGTGGCGCTGGCGGACGAACGCGAGCGCGTTCTTGCCCTCGATGGTCTGCGGGCCCGCGGGGAAGTTCGCGCCGGAGAAGCTGTCGCGCACCTTGTTGTTGAGGCAGACGTCGATGCCGCCGACGGCCTTGGTGATGTCGTAGAAGCCGACCAGGTTGACCTCGGCGTAGTGGTCGATGGTCGTGCCGGTCAGGGTCTGGACGGTCTCGATGAGGTTCTTCGCGCCCGCCTTGCGCGACTCCATCTCGACCTCGGGCGCGGGCTTGCCGCTGTTCTTGAGCTTCTCGGCGGCCTGGTTCTTGGCGAAGCCGTAGGCGGAGTTGATCTTGTGTCGACCGAAGCCGCCCGCGATCTTCACGTAGGAGTCGCGCGGGAACGACACGGCGTAGGCCTTGCCGCTGTCGTTCGGGATGTGCAGCAGGATCAGCGTGTCGGTGTTGAAGCCGCCGTCGTCGGTGCCGCCCGCCTGCAGTTCGTTGAGGATGTTCTGCGGCAGCGGGTTGCCCTTGGAGTCGGTGCGGCTGTCCATGCCGACCAGCAGGATGTCGATCGCGCCGTCGGCGGGCTTCTCGCCCGCGTCGGCCAGGTTCAGGTCCTGCTTGGTCAGACCGTCCGTCAGCGCGGTCAGGTTCTGCCACGCGATGCCGGTGACCAGCAGGATCGTCGCGGACACCATGCTGATGAAGATCTTGGCGCCGGTGGACGCGCCGCGCTCGGTCCTGCTCGGCACGCGGACCGGTGCGGGCCTGGGCCTCGGCCGGGGAGCGGGTGCGTCGGCCTTCGCCTTCGCGGGCGTGGTGCGGACCGTGGGGCGGTCGGCGATCGAACGCGGGCGCGGGGCGGACGACGAGGCGCGCGCGGGCTCCCGGCTCGGGGTCGCGCGGCGGGGCGGTTCGGCGCGGCCCGCTGACTCGCGGCGGGGCGGTTCGACGCGCTTCGGAGGCTCCCGGCGGGGCGGCTCGACGCGCTTCGGAGGCTCCCGACGTGGGGGTTCGCCTCCTCCGGGCTGCCTGCGCGGCGGCTCGGCGGCGCGCGGCGGCACCTGCGGGCGGCGGGGCTGACCCGTCTGGGGACGCGGGGTGGCGGAAGGTCGCCTGGGATTCCCGTTCGGGTCTCCCGGCCGCGGCGGCCGGTTGTCCACACCCACTCCTCTCAGCGCATTCGGGTACACCAAGTAGACGTGCGGGGCCGCCACTCGGTTGTGCACAGGGTGGCACAGTGGCGGAGACCACCCGATCAAGGCCCCCTGACCAGCGGTTTTGGCGGGTTCGTAGACTCGTCGCCGTGTTGACGATGCAGGACGCGCTGCTCGCGCTGACCAAGTACTGGACCGACCGAGGCTGCATCGTGGTGCAGCCGTTCAACACCGAGGTCGGGGCGGGAACGCTGAACCCGGCCACCGTGCTGCGGGTGCTGGGTCCCGAGCCGTGGCGCGTCGCCTACGTGGAGCCGTCCGTGCGGCCCGACGACGCCCGCTACGGCGAGAACCCGAACCGGCTGCAGACGCACACCCAGTTCCAGGTGATCCTCAAGCCCGACCCGGGCGACCCGCAGGAGCTCTACCTCGGTTCGCTGGAGGCGCTGGGCATCGACGTGCGCGGGCACGACGTCCGGTTCGTCGAGGACAACTGGGCCTCGCCCGCCCTGGGCGCCTGGGGCCTCGGCTGGGAGGTCTGGCTCGACGGCCTGGAGATCACCCAGTTCACGTACTTCCAGCAGGCCGGCGGCATGACGCTGGACCCGGTGTCGGTGGAGATCACCTACGGCATCGAGCGGATCATGATGGCGCTGCAGGGCGTCGACCACTTCAAGAAGATCGCCTACGCGCCCGGCATCTCCTACGGCGAGGCGTTCGGCCAGGCCGAGTACGAGATGTCGCGGTACTACCTCGACGACGCGGACGTGGAGGCGAACAAGCGCCTCTTCGAGGAGTTCGCGGCCGAGGCCCGGCGCATGCTCGACGCCCGCCTGCCCGTTCCGGCGCACAGCTTCGTGCTGAAGTGCTCGCACATCTTCAACGTGCTCGACGCGCGCGGCTCGATCTCCACGACCGAGCGCGCCCGCGCGTTCGGCCGGATGCGCGGACTGGCGCGCGAGGTCGCCGCCCTGTGGGCCGAGCGCCGGGCCGAGCTCGGGCACCCGCTCGGCGTGGCGGAGCTCCCGGCCGTCGCCGAGAAGCCGTCGTCCTTCGCGGACGTCGTCGCGCCGGCGACGCTGCTGTTCGAGATCGGCACCGAGGAACTGCCGCCGCACGAGGTGAGCAGGACCGTCGACGCGGTGCGCGCCGCGGTGACCTCGAAGCTGGCGGCGACGCGGCTGTCCTGCGGCGAGGTGACCGTGCACGGCACGCCGCGCCGGATCGTCGTGCTGGTGCCCGCGGTGTCGCCGCGCGAGCCGGACGCGGAACGCACCGTGCGCGGTCCCCGTGTCTCCGCCGCCTTCGACGGCGAGGGCAACCCGACCAAGGCCGTGCAGGGCTTCGCACGCGGCCAGGGCGTCGACGTGGCGGCGCTGGGGCGCGTGGTCGAGAACGGCGTCGAGTTCGTGGCGCTGACCAAGTCCGATGCCGGCCGCGGCGCCGTCGAGGTGCTGAGCGGGCTGCTGGCCGAGGTCGTGTCGGACCTGCGTGCCGAGAAGAACATGAAGTGGAACGACCCGAAGCTGTCGTTCACCAGGCCGATCCGCTGGCTGCTCGCGCTGCTGGGCGAGACCCCGGTGCCGGTCGCGGTGTCGTCGCTGGTCTCGGGCACGTCGACGCGCGTGCACCGGACGGCCGGCACTCCGGTCGTCGAGGTGTCCACGGCGGACGGTTACCTGGAGTTCCTGCGGTCGCACGGCATCGAGGCCGACTCGTCGGCGCGGGCCGCCTCGATCGTCGCCGCGGCGCAGGAGCTGGCGGCGTCGGTCGGCGGTGTCGTCGAGGTCGACGGCCTGCTGGACGAGGTGACGAACCTCGTCGAGTGGCCGACGCCGATCCTCGGTTCGTTCGAGGAGCGGTACCTGGAGCTGCCCGGGCAGATCCTCACCACCGTGATGCGCAAGCACCAGCGCTACCTGCCGGTGCGGTCGGCCGACGGCACCCTGCTGCCGCACTTCGTGGCCGTGGCGAACGGTGCCGTGGACGCGGACCTGGTGCGGGCGGGCAACGAGGCCGTGCTGCGCGCGCGGTACGAGGACGCGGCGTTCTTCTGGCGCGCGGACCTCAAGACGCCGCTGGACGAGATGAAGTCCGGTCTCGCGAAGCTGACGTTCGCGGACAAGCTCGGCTCGATGGCCGACCGCGCCTCGCGGATCGCCGCGCTGGCCGGTCGGTTCGCCGGCGTCGTGGACGTCGACCGCGAGACGCTGGACCGCGCGGGCGCGCTGGCCAAGTTCGACCTCGGCTCGCAGATGGTGATCGAGCTGTCGTCGCTGGCCGGTGTGATGGCGCGTGAGTACGCGGTGCGGGCGGGGGAGACGCCCGAGGTCGCCCAGGCGCTGTGGGAGATGGAGCTCCCGCGCTCGGCGGGCGACGCGCTGCCGTCGTCGGTGCCGGGTGCGCTGCTGTCGCTGGCGGACCGCTTCGACCTGCTGGCGGGCCTGTTCGGCATCGGCGCGCAGCCGACCGGTTCGTCCGACCCGTTCGGCCTGCGCCGCGCGGCTCTCGGCGCGGTGACCGTGCTGCGGGCGTTCCCGGACCTGCGGGCGATCACGCTGCCGGTGGCGCTCTCCCTCGCGTCCGAAGGTCTTGAGGTCTCCGCGGAGGCTCTGGAGACCGCGCGCGAGTTCGCGGTGCGCCGGTACGAGCAGGCGCTGCTCGACGCAGGCCACGAGCACCGCTTCGTGCAGGCGGTGCTCCCGCTGGCCGACTCGCCGGTGCTGGCCGACGAGACGCTGGCCCAGCTGGAGTCGCTGGCGGGCGACGAGTCGTTCGACGCGCTGGCCGCGGCCCTGCAGCGGGTGCGGCGGATCGTGCCCGCCACCGTCGAGGGCTCCTACGACGCCTCGGTGCTGTCGGAACCCGCCGAGGTGGCGCTGCACAAGGCGTTCGACGGCGTGCCGCGGGACGTCGTGGGGCTTGCGGCGTTCTTCGCCGCAGCGGAAGGGCTGACCGGGCCGATCAACACGTTCTTCGACGAGGTGCTCGTGATGGCCGAGGACGAGAAGGTGAAGGCCGCGCGGCTCGGGCTGCTGGCCTCGATCCGCGACTTCGCGGCGCCGGTGCTGGACTGGACCCAGCTCTAGCCGGGGTGGGGTCTGCGAGTACCGCTGCGGTACTCGCAGACGCCGTTCCGGCCTACTTGATCTCGAAGCTCTGGCCGTAGACCTTCCACCTCAGCGGTGTGTTCAGGTCGAGGTTGCCCGCCTTGAGCCACACGCGCTGCGCGGTGTCCACGCGGGTCGTGTCCTCGTGCGCGGGCTCCTGCTTCATGGTCCACACGCGGGCGTCCATGAAGGCGTTGAGCCACGTGGTCTCGTTGCCGCCCTGCGACGGGGGCTTCGCCTTGGCCAGCGCGCGTTTGCGGATGCCGGAGAAGTCCAGGCTGCCCCAGCCGTCGCCGTGCATGACGATCGCGTCGTAGTAGGCGAACTGGCCCAGGGCGCGCACGCCGTCGGCCTTGGCCTGGCGCAGGGCCGGGTTGAAGTACACGCGGTCGCGCTCGGACTCCTGCGCAGCCTTGAAGACGGAGTCCTTGGCCGCTGTCTTCCAGTCCTTGGTGTAGTTGGGATCCAGTCCGGCGTGCGAGTCGGTGCCGTTCACCCTGCGCAGCGCGGGGAGGTACTTCTCCAGCACGTTGCCGGGTTTGCGCTGCTTGTACAGCTCGACGAGGTCGAGCATGTCTCCCGTGCCGCTGCAGAAGCCGATGATGCCGGCGGTGTAGCCGCGGCCGTCGTCGATGTCCTCGATGTAGCCGAACTGGGCGCGCCAGTTCGTGGACGAGTTCTCCGCGCTGGACACGATCTGCATCGCGATGTCCTTCATGCGCGGGTCGTTCAGGTCGGCTGCCTGAGCGGTTCCCGTCGTCGCGGTGGCGAGCGCGACGCAGGTGAGAACCGCGGCCGCGATGCGGCCTGAGATCTTCACGCGTTCCTCCCGGGGTGTCCCGGGCGGCGGTGCGGCAACGGTAAGGGGTCCGGACCTTCATCGGCAAGAGTGTTTACGAATTTGCGAAGGGCCGGCCCGCGGGACGCGAGCCGGCCCCTGCCGGTCGTCAGCTGGTCTCAGCCGCGCACTTCGTGTCGTTCGGACGCTGGCCGCCGAGCAGGTACTCGGTGACCTTGTCGTTGGCGCACTTGTTCTTGCCGACCACGTACGTGCCGTGGCCGCCCTGGTCGACGGTCAGGATCGCGGCCCTGTCACCGAACGCGCGACGCGTCGACAGGGCACCGGCCAGCGGTGTCGCGGGGTCGCGTTCGTTCTGCACCAGCAGCACGTTGCGCGGGCCCCGGTCGGACGGCAGGACCTGCTTCTCCACCGGCTTCGGCCAGAACGCGCACGGCTGGATGTTCGCGGCGGCCGCGCCGAACATCGGGTGGCGGACGCGGTCGATCGCCACGTTGCGCTCGTACGTGCCGACCGACGACGGCCAGGCGGAGTCACCGCAGATCACGTGCAGGCGTCCCGCCAGGAGGGCCTGGACGCGCGGGACCTCCGGGTACTCCTGCGGCGGCTGCGGCTGGCCGGTGTCGAAGGCCTTCCAGGAGGCCGCGAGCTGCGAGAAGGCCGCGTCACCGGTGGCGTAGAGCGCCGTGAAGGTGCCGAACCGGAACAGCTTGCCGTCGTAGCCCTCCACCGAGGGCTTCTGGTCGAGGCGTGCGGCGAGGTCGAAGAACTTGGCGCGCACCTGCTGCGGCGTCGTGCCCAGGCCGTACTCCGGGTGCGCCGCGGCCCACTTCGCGAAGTCGGGGAACGTGTCCTCGACGCCGCGGCCCATCAGCCTGCCGCCCTCGACGTCCCAGCCGGTCTTCGGCAGGTTGCTGTCGATCACGACGCGGTCGGACGTCTTCGGGAACAGCGTGGCGTACACCGAACCCAGGTACGAACCGTAGGAGTACCCGAGGAACGACGCCTTCTTCTCGCCCAGCGCCGCACGGACCGTGTCCAGGTCACGCGCGATGTTCTGGGTCGTGTTGTACGGCAGTTCGTCGGCCGTGGACGACCTGAGGCACTGCTCGGCGATCTTCTTCACCTCGTCGGCGCGCTGGCGCACGTCGGCGGAGTTGTTGGCGTACGGCGGCACGCTGCCGTCCGCCATCTGCTCCTCGGTCATGTCGCACGTGGACGGTGAGCTGTAACCGATGCCACGCGGGTCCATGCCGATGACGTCGTATGCGTCCTGCACGCTCTGCGGCAGTCCCAGCGTCTTCAACAAGAACGGGAAAGTCAGGCCCTCGCTCGGCCCGCCGGGGTTGGTCAGCAGGATCCCCTTGCGCTTCTCCGGGTTCTTGCTGGCCAGCCGCGAGATCATCACCTCGGTCTTGCGGCCCTGCGGCTTGCGGTAGTCGAGCGGCACCTGCAGGGTCCCGCACTCGAGACCGGGCATGGCCACGTCGGACGGGCACGCCGCCCACTTGATCTCCGTGACCGGCGCCGCCGACGACACCCCCGGTGTGATCACCAGCGCTGCCGCCGCGGTCACCACCGCGGCCAGCGACATCGTTTTTCGCATTAGCAAATACCTCCCCGACGACGTGCCCCCTCGGCACGTCAGACCAATGAGAATCAGGCGCCCATGCGGACGAGAACGTCCAGCTGCGCCTTGTTGTAGAGCTCGACCAGGACCTTCACGACCGTCCGCCGCGCGTGCTCCACGCCTCGCGGGGCGTCGCTCCACAGACCGGCCGGATCCGGGAACGCGGCGCGGATCTGAGCCATGTACGGCATCTCGCGCATGGCGTCCGCCACCCGCTGCCGGGTCTCCTCGTCCGCGTCCTCCGGCAGGGTGTCGAACGCGACCACCGCCGGATGCCGCGAGTAGCCATCGAGCGTCCCGGCGTACTTGGCCAGCGTCTCCGGCGAGAGCAGCTGGGCCAGCACGACGGTGAACGCGCGGTCCTGCGGAGACAGGTCCGCGTTCTCGATCATCGCCGCGACGTCCGGCGGCAGGTCGGTCGGCGTCTCCTGGCTCAGGACCAGTGCCAGCTCGGCCCTGATCCGTTGCAGGCGCTCGATCGTCGTGCCCAGCTCGGCGTCGAGGGCGCGCAGCGCCTCACCGGGATGTTCGTCCCCGTCGCCGAGCTCCGCGATCTGCGTCAGCGACAACCCGAGATCGGTGAGGCGCTTGATCCTCAGCACCCGCACGAGATGGGGCACGCCGTAGCTCTTGTAGCCGTTGGCGCGGCGTTCCGGCTCGGCGAGCAGGCCCACGTCGTGGTAGTGCCGGATCGTGCGCAACGTCGTGCCGGCGAGATCGGCCAGCTGACTGGTGCTCCACGCCACGACGTCCTCCTCCCCGGTTGCTGACAGGACCCAGTTGAAACCATGCCGCTACGGCACGGTCAAGGCGGTCCGCAACGTTCAGACGAAGGTTGGGCGGAGAGTCCACTTTCGTCGCACGCAAAAGGCCCCCGGCAAGACACCAGGGGCCTTTTGTCGCGTTACAAGGACTTACAGGAACTGGCCACCACGGGTGACCGCGCCGTACGCGTCCACGATGCCGTGACCGTAGAAGCCGTTGAACTTCGCGTCACCCTCACAGGTGGCGTCGAACTCCGGCGTGCGGCCCACGTTGACGTACGACACGGTGCGCGGGTTCGGGCAGGCGCGCTGCGTCGCGGTCTTGTAGAGCACCTTCTCGACCTTGTCGGGGTCGAGGGTCAGGCCGGCGTTCTTCTTGTCCTTCTTGCCGTACTGGCTGACGATCAGCGCGGCGACACCAGCGGCGTGCGGGGCGGCCATCGAGGTGCCCTGCAGGTACTGGTAGTAGCCCACCTTGTCGCCCTGCACGGCCTTCTTCACGCCCGCGCCCAGACCGATGTCGGTGATGTTGCCGGCCTCGTCGATGTTGCCCTCGGCGAGAGCGACGTTGCGCGGGTAGGTCGACAGGATCATGTTCTCGTTGGTGCGGTACCACGGCGTGCCGAAGTAGTCGCGGAAGTAGCCACCGGGGGCCGAGACCGCGGTCTGCTCGACGCCGTAGTTCGAGTAGTCGGCCTTGTTCGTCGACGGGCCGAGCGACGACACCGAGATGACGTGGTTGCCCTCGGTCGGGAGGTTGAGGCACGTCGCGTTGTCGACCGGACGCGTGCGGTTGTGGCCCGGCGGGTAGTTCGGGCTCACGGTGTCCTGGCGCGGCTTGCCGAGGTCCTCGTGGTTGTTGCCACCGGCACCGATCAGCGTGACGCCCTTGCGGTGCGCGTAGTTCAGCGCGCGCTGCACGGTCGCGATGATCGTGCGCTGCTCCAGCTGCTCCTCGGCCGAGGCCGTGGGGTCGTTGGCGCAGTTCATGTACCAGGGGTCGACGTAGAACGACATGTTGATGACGTCCAGGCCGATGTCGGCGCCGTAGGTGATGGCGTCGACGACGGGCTGCAGGAAGAACGAGCCCGCGTCCTGGCCGCCGCGGATGTTGACGAGCGACACGCCCGGTGCGACACCGGAGATGCCGAAGCCGTTGGCAGCGGCGCCGATGGTGCCGGCGACGTGCGTGCCGTGGCCGCCGTCGTCCCAGTTCGCCGGGTCGACGCAACCGCGGAACTCACACGGGCCGTCGAACAGGCCACCGTCGGAGTCGTTCGGGATGTCGACGGTGAAGTTGCGCGAGAGCTCGTTGTTGAAGTTCGGCGCGATGTCCGGGTGGGAACCGTCCACACCGGTGTCGAGAACACCGACGTACACGCGCTTGTCGCCGGCCTGCTTGGCCCGCGCGATGTTGGAGCGAACGAGGTTCAGGCCCCACAGGTCCCCGTCGAGCGGGTCCATGCCGGCCGTCGAGCCCGACTGCGCGGGCGCCTTGTTCGGCTTCTCGGTCTTGTTCTCCTTCTCGACGTTGTCCCGCTTGACCTTCTCGGCCTTCGCCGCGGGCGCGTGCCCGATCGGCTTGGTCCGAGCGGCACCGACGATCGCGCTCGAAGCGGAAACCTTCTCCGCGAAGCCGTTCGCGGGCGCCTTGACCGTCAGCAGGCCGACGGCGTCGTTGCTCCGCACGACCTCGCCGCCCGCCGCTTCCACGGCGTCGATCGCGAAGTCGCGGTTACCGGGTTCTTCCAGAAGGACGGTGTACTCCGTGGTCGGCCCTGTGGTGGCCGGAGCGGCCCCCGCCGCCGAAGTGCCCGCGGCGATCAGCGACACCGTTGCCGCCACCGCCATCACGGTTCTGCGCGTTCTCACCTAGCTGTCTCCTCACACCCGGTCAGGGCTGGATCCAACAACATGGTGCGGCCCCCGATTGCCGCCCAAGTTGGACACACTGACACGAAAATTCGCCGCGCATCAGCGCCTTTCGTACGGAATCGAACTGTAGCCGATCGGAAGCGGAGCGTGATGTTATGAGAAGAAATCTTGACTTAACAAGATTCAAGGGATGGACTTCGCGATTATGCGAAGACGGGTAATGGCATCGTCGGCGTGCCTGCTCTTTCTCCTCTCAGCCTGTGGTGACGCAGGTCAGGGGTCTCCGACGCTGCCTACGCGTGGTCCCAAACCAATCGTCGGGGTAATCCTTCCCGACCGAACGACATCCACGCGTTGGGAAGAGCAGGATCGCCCTCTGCTCACTCAGGCGTTCAACTATGCGGACATCGAGCCGTTCATGGAGAACGCCGAGGGCGACGAGGCGAAGTTCGCGCAGATCGCCGACGAGATGATCCGCCGCAAGGTGAAGGTCATGATGATCACGCCCTTGTCGGCGGCGGGCGGCCTCGCGGTGCAGAAGAAGGCGAAGGCGGCGGGCATCCCGGTCATCGACTACGACCGCGTGACGCTCGGCGGCCAGGCGGAGTACCACGTCGGTTTCGACAGCGTGAACGTCGGCCAGTTGCAGGGCGACGGCTTGCTGAGCTGCCTCGGCGACAAGCCGGGTGCCCAGATCATCGAGATCCAGGGTGCTCCGACCGACCACAACGCGACGCTCTTCGCCCAGGGTCAGAAGTCGCGGCTGTCCTCGAAGTACGACAGCGGCGCGCTCAAGCTCGTGAAGTCGCAACCGGTCGCCGACTGGAACAACGACCTCGGCGGGCAGCTGTTCGAGCAGATCCTGAACGAGAACGGCGGCAAGGTCGACGGCGTGGTCGCGGCCAACGACGGCCTGGCCGGCGCGGTCATCGCCGTGCTCAAGAAGAAGAACCTGAGGGTCCCGGTCACCGGCCAGGACGCCACTGTGGACGGTCTTCGGGCCGTGCTCGCGGGCGACCAGTGCATCACCGTCTACAAGCCGGTGCGTGACGAGGCCGAGGCGGCCGCCAGGCTGGCGATCGCCATCGCCCGCGGAGACCTGGAGGGTGCCGACGACCTCGCCACCGGCAACCTGCGGGACCCCGTCGCGCGGCGCGACATCAAGTCGGTGCTGCTCGGCGCCACGCTGATCAAGAAGGACACCGTCCGGACGCTGGTCACGGAGGGCATCGTCAAGCCGGCGGAGCTGTGCGCCGGCGCGCTCGCCCAGACCTGCGCCCAGCAGGACATCCTCGGAGGTTAGAGCCCCGTCACGGCCTGTCTTGATCAGGCAGGTCGTGACGCCCCGAGATGAACTCCTGCACGGCGATCTTCGCCTTGATGATCGGTTGCCGGATCCTGGCCTCCCGGCGGTACGCGCGGGTCAGCTTGCGCGAGCCCTCCAGGTAGCGCCAGCGCGCCCACGGTGAGCCGGGCCGTGCGAGCCGCACGGCGCCCACGGCGGGCACCACCGGCACGAGCAGGCCGAGCAGGCCGGTCCAGATCTTGCCCTTGAGCAGCGCCACGATCGCGAAGCACAGGTTCACGGAGATGATGATCAGCCGGAGCGTGAACGTGGACGCCGGCGTCGTCTCCGGGTTGAGCTGCAGCACCTCGTCGTAGCCGAACGGCCGCGCGCCGAGCAGGAACGTCCCGGTGAGACCGACGGCGAGGAACACCGCGTCCACGGACAGCCGGCCCGCCTTCGTCCAGTACACGTCTCTGAGGTGCAGAATCAGCGCGAACTCGTCCAGCACCAGCGCCGCGCCCACCCCGAGACCGGCCGCCGCCGCCAGCCGGGCGCCGTGCAGGTCGTCGGGGATGACGAGGCCCGCCACGCTGGACAGGAGCAGCAGCACGGTGCCGAACACGACGTGATGCACGTGCGTGTCGCCGTGCACGATGTTCCCCGGCCACCAGCGGACCTTCGCCCTGATCATGCGCACGCTGATGCGGATGAACACGAATGTGGTCACCAAACCGATGAAGAAGAAGAGCAGTCGTTCGCTGCCGGTCAAGCCACGGCCCCCTGGGTCAACGACCCTCCAGGTTACCGGCCGTCGGGCATGTTCATGTTCTTCACGGTGCCGATCTGGAGCACAGTGCCGTGGATCTCGCCGACCAGCTTGTTGGAGGTCTTGCGGCCCTTGCCCCGGTCCTTCCGGGTGGCCTCGGCGCGGAGGAGTTTTTCGGCCAGTGCGGCGAGTCCGCCGGAGATCTGGGGTGCGACGGTGACCTTGATCGACATCGCCGTCTGCTCCGACACGAGCACCTCCGCGAACTCATTTGGCATCTCACGATAGCAGCGAAATCGATGGCTCGACTGAGGGCGGGGAGCCGTGGTTGACTGTCTGCGGTCGTACGTTTCGTGTTCGTGGATCACCCCGCTCGCGGAACGAGGTTGCGAGTGAGCGGGTTCTCCAGGTTCCGGAGAAGACGCCGCCGTGACTTGACCCGGTGGTCGCGAGCGCGATCCGGCACCTGTTAGAGGAGAAGTAGCAAGATGGCAGTACAGGGCACCGTCAAGTGGTTCAACGCGGAGAAGGGCTTCGGCTTCATCTCCCCTGACAACGGTGGCGCCGACGTGTTCGTCCACTACTCCGAGATCCAGATGAACGGCTACAAGGCTCTCGAGGAGAACCAGCGGGTCGAGTTCGAGATCGGTCAGGGCCAGAAGGGCCCGCAGGCCCAGGGCGTTCGCGCCGTCTGAGTCTGACTGATCAGCACATCTGATCTAGACAAGCCGCCTGTCCACTATCGGACAAGCGGCTTTGTCGTATCTTGTGCCCGATTCATCGCGCTCAGTAGTTTCGCCGCATGGGGAGACTGTTCGTAGCCGCTCTGTTGCTCTTCGTGGCCGGGTGCTCCGGCGGTTCGGAGGCGGTCCCAGGCGGCGGCAAGATCGACGCCCTGCTCGCCAAAGCGCCCGTCTACGCAGGTCAGGTGACGCCCGGCTCGGCCGTCGACCGCATCAGGAAGCGCGGCGAGCTGCTGATCGGCGGCTCCCAGGACGCCCCGCTGCTGTCCCAGCTCGACCCGATCAGCGGCGAGCTCACCGGCTTCGACGCCTACCTGGGCAAGCTGCTGGCCCACCACATCCTCGGCAAGCCCTCGGCGGAGCTGCTCTCCGCGACGTCGGAGACGCGCGAACCGCTGCTGGCCAACGGCACGGTCGACGTGATCATCCAGACCTACACGATCACGCCCGCGCGCAAGGAGCGCGTGTCGTTCGCCGGGCCGTACTACCAGTCGGGCCAGTCGATCGCGGTGCGCAAGGGCACGTCCGGCATCTCCGCACCCGCTGACCTGGCCGGCAGGACCGTCATCGTCGGTGCGAACACGCCCGGAGTGAAGGCCGTCCAGGACGCGGCGCCCACGGCGAAGATCGTCGAGTTCGGCTCCGACCCCGAGTGCCTGACGGCGTTGAAGCAGGGCCGCGGCGAGGCCTACGTGCAGGACCAGGCGATCCTGGTCGCCGACGCGTCCAAGGACAGCGAGCTGCAGCTCGTCGGCGAGCCGTTCACCGAGGACCCGTACGGCATCGGCATCAGGCACGGGGACGCCGAGTTCACGGCGTTCGTGAACGACTGGCTGCGCGAGCTCGGCAAGTCGGGGCTGTGGCAGGAGGTCTGGAAGCAGACGATCGGCACCGTGGTCACCGGCGACGCGCCGGCGCCACCCGCGATCGCCTCATGAGCCTGGTCCTCGAAGGCTTCCTGAACACCGTCGCCCTGACGCTGCTGTCGTTCGGCGGCGCCCTGCTCGCCGGGCTGCTGGTGGCCGTCATGAGGATCGTGCCGGTACCGCTGTTGCGCGCGGCGGGCGCGGTCTACGTGGAGGTGTGGCGGAACGTCCCGCTGCTCGCCTGGCTGGTGCTGTTCGTGTTCGGGCTGCCGGAGGCAGGCGTGAAGATGCCGCTGTTCTGGACGGCCTTCACGGCGATCGCGCTCTACGAGGCGGCCTTCGTGGCGGAGGCGCTGCGGTCGGGCGTGAACGCGGTGGCGTCCGGGCAGGGGGAGGCCGCGCGGGCGCTGGGGCTGTCGGTCCGGCAGTCGTTGCGGCACGTGATCCTGCCGCAGGCCCTGAAGAACGTCGTGCAGCCGCTGGCGAACATCGCGATCGCGTTGACGATGGCCACGGCTCTCGCTGGTGTGGTCGGAGTAGTGGACATGACCCGTGCGGCGCAACGGATCAACCTGGAGTTCGCGCAGCCGTTGCTGGTGTTCACCGGCGTCGGACTCTGTTATCTGGTGATGGCGGCCGGAATCGGGTTCGGGGCACGTGCGCTGGAACGGCGGCTGCCCTGATGTTCGACGCTCCCGGCCCCCGGTTCCGCCGCCGGGTCTTCTGGGTCTCCGTGGTGTCGGGGCTGGTGCTCCTCGGGCTCGTCGCGCTGGGGTTGCGGCAGTTCGCGGCCGGCGGGCAGCTGGAGCCGGTTCGGTGGAGGCCGTACCTGACCTGGCCCGTGTGGCGTTATCTGCTCGGGGGCCTGTGGTCGACCGTGGTGGCGGCGTGCGCGACGGGGGTGCTGGCGATGGCGGGTGGGTTGCTGCTCGCGTTGCGGCCCAACCGGTTCACCCGCGCCTACGCCGAGG
Source organism: Lentzea sp. NEAU-D7 (assembly GCF_026242055.1). GTDB lineage: Bacteria > Actinomycetota > Actinomycetes > Mycobacteriales > Pseudonocardiaceae > Lentzea. Next base: position 276,767 of record NZ_JAPJDL010000010.1, read on the forward strand.
TCATGCGCACGGTTCCGGTGCTGCTGCTCGTGTACGTGATGCTGTTCGTGCTGCCGTCGTTCGGCGTGAACCTGCCGCTGTTCTGGAAGCTCGTGGTGCCGCTCGCCCTGTCGCACGCGGCGTCCTACGCGGTGATCTTCCGGGCGGGCGTCTCCGCGGTCGATCCCGGCCAGCGCGAGGCGGGGCTGTCGCTGGGCATGCCGGACGGCGTGGTGACGCGGTTCGTGGTGCTGCCCCAGGCCGTGCGGCACATGACACCGCTACTCGTGACCCAGGCCGTCAGCCTGTTGAAGGACACCTCGCTCGGGTATGTGGTGTCCTACGCGGAGCTGTTGTTCAACGGGCGGGTGCTCGCGAACTACAACGGCCTGCTGATCCAGACCTTCGTCGTCGTCGCGTTCGTCTACCTCGTGGTCAACCTGGCGCTGTCCAGGCTGGCCCACCGGCTGGAGGCTGCTCGTGCCCGCACTGCTCGCTGAGGTGACCCGGTCGGGGTTCGTGGAGAGCCTGCACCACGGCAGCGTCGTCGGCCTGCTGCCGTCCGGGGCGGTGGGCGTCTCCGCCGGCGCGGTGGAGGACCCGGTGCTGCCGCGGTCGTGCATGAAGCCGTTCCAGGCGCTGGCGTGCCTGTCCGCCGGAGCGCCGCTGTCCGGGCCCGCGCTGGCGATCGCGGCCGGCTCGCACACGGGGGAGAACCGGCACGTCGAGCTGGTGATGCAGGTGCTCGGCGGGTTGCCGCTCGGGCTGCTGCGCTGCCCACCGTCCTGGCCGGAGGACGAGGAGACGCGCCAACGGCTGACGGAACCTTCCCGGGTGCGGATGAACTGCTCCGGCAAGCACGCGGCGATGCTCGCGGCGTGCGTGGCGGCGCGGTGGCCGACGCAGACCTATCTGGACACTTCGCATCCCCTGCAGCGGCTGGTGGTGCGGACGGTGGAGGAGTTGTCCGAAGAGTCCGTTGTGCACACTGCGATCGACGGCTGCGGTGCGCCCGTGCACGCGTTGTCGTTGCACGGCTTGGCGAGGGCGATGCAGGGCTTGATGCGCACGCCCGTCGCCGACGCCATGCGCCGGTTCCCCGAGTACGTCGGCGGGACCGGGCACGTGAACACCGTGGTCATGCAGCAGCTGCCGGGCGTGGTGGCCAAGGGTGGCGCGGAGGGTGTGCTGGTGCTGGGGACCGCGGCCGGGCACGCGGTCGCGGTGAAGGTCCTCGACGGCAATCCCCGTGCCACGACGGCGATCGGGCTCACCGCGCTGGCGGCCACGGGGTTCGACGTGTCGCCCGCGAAGGAGTCCCTGTCCGTGCCGGTGCTCGGTGGCGGGCAGGTCGTCGGGGAGGTTCGCGTCGTGTTCTAGAACTTCTCGGGGACGTCGAGCATGCCGAGCTGGGCCATGACGGTCGCCGTGTCGCCGTAGATCCGCTCGCAGACCAGGATGTCCTTGTCGAAGAGGAAGAAACCGGCCATCCTGACCTTGAACGACCGTCCGGTAACTTCTTCGCCGATGAGGCTGCCCAGGTGCGTGCCCTGCAGTTCGAACTCGACGATCACGGCGTCGTCGGCGTGGTGGACGTCGATGATCTTGTTCCGCTGGTCGGGGAACGCCGCGCGGGTGCGCTGCCAGTAGCCGCGGACCGCGTCCACGCCTTCGAAGACCTGGCCGGACGCCATGATCTCGTACCGGGGGTGCGGAAACGTGTTCAGAGAGGTGTCGAAGTCGTGGTCGTTCTGCGACTCCATGTGCTCCAAGACGATCGCTTCACGCAGCGCTCTGAGCGCCTTGGACTCGGTCATACCGGCCGACCCTCCTACGTACGCCGTACGTCGCAGGGAAGCTACTCCACGTCGTGCGGTCTCCGCCAGTGTCCTCGCCACGTGAGCCGCTGACCCGCGACCGCATCGTGGATGCGGCCGTGAGGTTGATCGAGTGCGAGGGAGTCGAGGCCGTCTCGATGCGGCGCCTGGCCGCTGAGCTGGGCGCGGGCACGATGTCGCTGTACAACCACGTGCCGAACAAGGCCGTGCTGGTGGACCTCGCGGCCGAGCGGATCATGGCGGAGGCGCGTCCGTACCAGGTGGACAGCGACGACTGGCGTGATCACATCCGGGCGCACGCCCGCGCCGTGCGGGAGCTGGCGCGCCGCCACCCCCGTGCGTTCGTGATGCTGGCGACGCGCCGGCTGAGCAGCGAGGCGGGGTTCCGGACGATCGAGGCGGCGCTGATGAACTTCGACCGCGCGGGGTTCCGGGGCAAGATCGCCGTCGGGATGATGCGGGCGATGGTGTCGTACCTGCTGGGCACGCTGATGAGGGAGGTCGCGACCACGCCCGAGCTCGGCGGGATCGCGTTGTCGCCCTATGTGGACGTCGACGTGTCGGCGTTCCCGTTGTCCGCGGAGGTGATCGGTGAGCTGGGGACCTACGACCACGATCACGAGTTCGAGTTCGGCCTCGAACTCATGATCGCGGCGTTGGAGCGCTACCAGGACTAGGGGCGCATCTCGTAGCGGCCGGAGAGCGCTTCCACCTGCTGCCACACGGCGTCGAAGCGGGCCTGGTCGACGTGCGGCTTGCGGATCTGCCCCACGGCCCACTGCTGCTGGGCCTCGGTGCTGCTGGCCTTGCCGTGCAGGGCGGTCGCGTAGCCGGCGAAGTCGCGGACCAGGACGTCGAAGATCTGGTCGAGCACGTGCTGGTCGGTGTTCGTGATCTTCGCCTGCTCCAGGACCAGCTGGCCGTAGACGACCAGGGTGAACAGGTGGCCGAGGTTGAGCAGGAAGTCGAGGTCCTTCTGCTGGGCCTCGTCCGGCGCCGCCGTGGTCAGCAGCGTCTTGACGGCCTTGGCCTGCTCGTGGAACAGCGCCACGTTGGGCAGGTGCGCGTGCTCGGTGTAGATCGGCTCCCAGTCGTGGAACTGGATCTTGCCGAGGCCGCGCGCGGGGCCCTGGTGCCAGAAGAAGTCGTCGTCGGTCGCGTCGTGGCGCGTCGGGACCTCGTCGTAGGCCTTGGGGTTGAAGAAGTAGTTCGGCATGAACTTGAGCACCAGGGCCAGGTTCACGTGCACGGTGCCTTCGAGCTTGGGCAGCGCGCGGATGTCGGCCGTGGCGCGCGTGAAGTACGTGTCCTTCTCGAAACCCTTGGCGGCGATGACGTCCCAGAGCAGGTCGATGACGTTCTCGCCCTCGCTCGTCACCTTCATCTTGGTGATGGGGTTGAAGAGGAGGTAGCGGCGGTCGTTCTCGCCGGCGCTGCGGAAGTAGTCGACGCTGCGGTCCGCGAAGAGCTTCATCGCGGTGAGGCGCGCGTAGGCGTCGACGAAGTTCTGGCGCACGTGCGGGAAGTTCGTGACCGGGTTGCCGTAGAGGATCCGGTTGTGGGCGTGGGTGATCGCCTCGTAGAACGAGTGCTCGCAGATGCCGATGCTGGCCGTGCAGAGGTTGAACTTGCCGACGTTGACGGTGTTGAGCGCGGCGGAGAAGGCGTCGGGGCCGCGGTGCAGGATGTCGGCGTCGGTCAGGGGGTAGGCGTCGAGGCGGAACTCGCTCACGAACATCTGGCTGTCGACGACGTTCTTGACGAGCTCGAAGTTCTCGTGCTGGCTGTCGACGGCGAAGAAGACGTACTCGTCGGAGTCCGCGAGCTTGCCGAAGACGCTGACCATGCCGGCGACGTTGCCGTTGCCGATGTAGTACTTGCCGCCGGTCGCGGTGTAGCCGGTCTCCGTCTTCGTGACGATCATGTCGGTGCTGTAGACGTCGGCACCGTGCTCCTTCTCGGAGAGGCCGAACGCGAAGACCGCGCCGCTGTCGAGGAGGGCCGCCGCCTTCTGCTTGGCCTCGGAGTTGTCGCTCATCCAGATCGGGCCGAGGCCGAGGACCGTGACCTGCCAGGCGTACCAGTACTGCAGGCCGTAGAACCCGAGCACCTCGCTGAACGCGGCGTTGCGGGCGGCGTCCCAGCGCTTGGTGCCGTCGACGCTCGCGGGCGTGCAGAAGGTGGCGAAGAGCTTCTCGCGCTTCACGAAGTCGAGGAACTCGGTGTACCAGACCTTGTCCTGCGCGTCCGCGATGAGCTGCCGCTTGCCGCGGGCCTCGAACCAGTCGACGGTCGCCCTGAGCAGGCGCCGCGTCTCGTCGTCGAGGTGGGCGGGGTCGTAGTGGTTCGGGTCGAGCAGCACTGGCGCCTCCTTGCGTCTCCTCTTTCGGACGCTACCAGTGAGTAACTTGTGGGTCTACGTGGGGTTTCCCTCGTCCTCAGAAATTGTCGGATCCCCGGCGTAACGTGCTCCGCATCACATCTTCGGGCTGGGAGGCTGCGTTGCGATGACGGTGGTTGTGGCGATCGGTACGCGCAAGGGGCTGTGGCTCGCCCGCAGTGAGGATCGGGTCTCGTGGCAGGTCGACGGGCCGCACCACGCGATGCAGGAGGTGTACGCGGTCGCGTTCGACTCGCGCGCGGGCCTTCGCCTGATGGCGGGAGTGTCCTCTCCGCACTTCGGCCCCGGAGTGTCCATCTCGGACGACCTGGGGGCCACCTGGGAGGAGTCGTCCACGCCGCCGATCGCGTTCCCGGTGGAGGAAGCGGCCCTCGAACGCGTCTGGCAGCTCCAGCCCGCACCGGCCGCGCAGCCGGGCGTGGTCTGGGCGGGCACCCAGCCGTCGGCGCTGTTCAAGTCCTCCGACGGCGGCCGCTCGTTCGAGTTCGTCGAGGGCCTCTGGAACCACCCGCACCGCCCGGAGTGGGAGGCGGGCTTCGGCGGCCAGGCCGTCCACACGATCGTGCCCGACCCGGTGGACCCGGACCGCCTGCTGGTGGCGATGTCGACGGGCGGCGTCTACCGCACCGCCGACGGCGGCAAGTCCTGGGAAGCCCGCAACAAGGGCATCAAGGCGTACTTCTTCCCGGACCCGTGGCCGGAGTTCGGCCAGTGCGTCCACAAGGTGGCCCAGCACCCCGCGGCGCCGTCGCGCTTCTACGCCCAGAACCACCACGGCGTCTACCGCAGCGACGACGGGGGCGACTCCTGGCAGTCGATCGCCGACGGCCTGCCCACCGACTTCGGCTTCGCCATGGTCGTCCACCCCCACGACCCGGACACGATCTTCACGTTCCCGATCGAGGCGGACGGCCGCCGCTTCCCGCCGGAGGGCAAGTGCCGCGTCTACCGCTCCCGGGACGCGGGCGCCACCTGGCAGGCCCTGGGCGAAGGCCTTCCCGACGACTTCTGGACAGCGGTGATGCGCGACGCCATGTGCACGGACGACGCCGAGGTCCCCGGCGTCTACTTCGGCTCCCGCTCGGGCGAGGTCTACGCGAGCCCGGACGAGGGCGAGACCTGGCACCGCGTGGCGGCCCACCTGCCAGACGTGATGTCGGTCCGAGCCGTGGTGGTCCCGACGTGAAGGTGACGGTCCTGATCCCAGGAGTCCTCCGCGCCGCCACCGACGGTGCCGCCCACTTGGACGTGGAAGTCCCGGACCCGGCCACCCTGGGAGCAGCCCTCGACGTCCTGGCCGACACCTACCCGCAACTGGACCGCCGCCTGCGCGACGAGCGCGCCGGCCTGCGCCGCTACGTGAACTTCTACGTCAACGGCGAGGAGTGCCGCCGCCTGGCAGGCCCGGCCACCCCGCTCCCGTCAGGCGCCGAGATCCAGATCCTGCCGTCGGTGGCTGGAGGCTGACGCCGCTCCCCGCCGGGCCGCGCCGCTCCGGGGACGGCGGCGCGCTCGGCGACGGGCAGCGCGTCCGGGCAACGGCTGCCCGGGGTTCGGGCTGCCTGGTGACCTGGGCTGCCTGGTGACCTGGGCTGCCTGGTGACCTGGGCTGCCTGGTGACCTGGGCTGCCCGGTGACCTGGGCTGCCCGCGACTCCGGCCTCGCTGCGCGCCACCGGCACTGCTTCACTGCGGCTGCCGCCACCTCGCCGCTACTGCGGCTGCCGCCACCTCGCCGCTACTGCGGCTGCCGCCACCTCGCCGCTACTGCGGCTGCCGCCACCTCGCCGCTACTGCGGCTGCCGCTGCCCGGCCGCCTCGGCGGCCACCACCCCGTCTCCGACCGGGCCTCGCTACGTGCCACAGGCACCGCTCCACAGGTCTGCCGCCACCCCGCCGCGCACAAGGGCTGGCGCCACCTCGCCACAGGCTTGCCAGTCGTTGTGGTTGCCGACGCCCCCCACCGCTTCGGCTGTGGTCACCGCCCCGGTACCGGCCTCCCGCCGGTCCCGCAGCCGATCTCCCGCCACCTCGCCGCCGGCCTGCCGCCGTTTCTGCCGTCGTTTCTGCCGTCGGTCTCCCGCTATCCCGCTAATGAGGCTGTCGCGCCGTCCCCGCTGCTAGTCACCCGCTGCTGCACTGTCGCCATCCCGCCACCGGCCTGCCCCGCGCCAAGCCGGCTGCCGGCGCCCACCACCTCGCCCAGCGACCACCACCTCGGCCGCAGCCGACGCCCGTCTGCCAGCTGCCACCCTTCCCGGCGACCGCCACGCCTCCCGGTTGCCGCCACACATCCGCCTGCCCCAGCGCAGCCGCCCAGCCAGCCACCCGATGACCGAGCCCGACCCCGGTCGCGCGAGCGGTCACACCAGCAGCAGCGACTTGCCGAGGGTGGCGCGTTCCTCCAGCGAGCGGTGAGCCTTCTCGGCCTCCGCCAACGGATACGTCGCACCGATCACCGGCCGGATCCGGCCCTGCGAGGTGAGGGCGAGCGCGTCCGTGAGGAGTGCACGCACGGTCGCCGGGTCGGGCGGCCCGGCCGCCAGCACGTTGTCCACGTGCACCTGCCGACTGGCCGCCAGGTCCGGATCGATGTCGGCGAACCCGTCCGAGGTGCCGTAGGTGATGAAGCGACCGCCGGAGGCCACCGTCTCGAACACCGCCCTGCCGAGCGGTCCTCCCGCGCCGTCGAAGGCCACGCCGACGCCGCCCGTCGCCTCGCGGACCTGGTCCTGCCAGCCGTCCAGCGAGTAGTCGACGGCCAGGTCCGCACCCAGGTCGCGGCTCAGTGCGAGCTTGCGTTCGCCGCGGGCCGCGGCGACGACTCGTGCGCCCGCGTCGCGCAGGAGTTGCACGAGCAGCGAACCCGCGCCGCCCGTCGCGGCCGCCACCAGGACCCACTCGTCCTTCCTGATCTCCGTGCGGCGGGCGAGCATGAGCGCGGTGACGCCGTCGTGCACCAGTGCCGCCGCCTCGGCCGAGCCCAGGCCATCGGGGACCGCGACGATCTCCTCGGCGGGGAAGACCATCTGCTCCGCGTAGCCGCCTGATCCGCGGCTGATGACGTGCCTGCCCAGCCACGCCGGGTCCACGCCTTCGCCCACCGAGAGCACGTGACCCGCGCCGCCTCCGCCCGGCACGTAAGGGAGGGTCAGCGGGAAGTACTCGCCGCCCCAGCCGTTGCGCAGCAGCGTGTCGAGGAAGATCACGTCGGCGACGGCCATGCCCACCACCACCTGGCCCGGGCCCGCCACCGGCGCGGGAACTTCCTCCGCGCGGAGCACCTCGGGACCACCGAACTCGTGCACACGGACAGCACGCACCACAACCACATCCCCCACCTTGATCAACCTGGCCGCGTCCCACCGTAAAAGCTCCAGTTCGGTGGAGATCAAGCCCGGATCTCAGCAGGTGGCGAAGTCGTCCAGCAGTGCCGAGGCGACCTCGACGTCCGGGCTGAGCTGGCGGTCGGACATGTCCGGGTTGAGCTTCGACTCGGCGGCCTCGAAGGCGGCCCGCAGCGACTCGGTCCGAGGTGTGATGCCGCGCAGCCGCAGGGCGCGGACGGCGGCCACGACCTCGCACGCCAGGACCAGGCGGAACGCGCTCAGCGAGCGCAGGGCCTGGGAGGCGGACTGGAACGCGAAGCTCGAGTTCTCCTCCTGGCCGCGCGACACGACGGCGTTGCCGATGCTCGCGGGCTCGGCGAGGGTGCGGACCTCGGCCAGCGCGGAGTTGGCGCTGTACTCGAGGATCATCACGCCCGAGCTGCCGGGGACGCCCTCGGCGAGGAACGGGCGCAGGCCGGTGAAGCTCGGCTCGACGAGCGTCGCGAGGCGGGCGGTCGAGATGTGGCCGGTGTGCAGCATCGAGAGCCGGAGCCGGTCGAGCGCCTGGCCCAGGTACGCGCTGTGGAACGCGCCGTGGTGGTAGGCGGCGTCGTCCTCGGGGCCGAAGTGGTCGGAGACGATCAGAGGGTTCTCGGCGGCGGCGTTGAACTCGACGTCGAGCACGTGGGCCAGGTCGGTTGCGGCGTCGACGGCCGGGCCGTGGATCTGCGGGAAGCAGCGGTAACCGAACGGGTCCTGGATGCGCGCCGGCGGGCGTGGTGGTTCGCCGATGAGGCGGCGCATCTCGGCGGCCACCGCCACCTGACCGGGGTGCGGGCGGCCGAGGTGGACGCGTTCGTCGTAGGCCTCGACGGCTCCGTCCACGGCGAGGAACGACAGCGCGGCGACGACGTGCGTGGCCTTGAGGAGCTGGTGCGCGTCCTGCCAGGCCAGGCCCGCCATGCCGATGGTGAGGGCGTTGCTGCTGATCAACGCCAGCGCGTCGCCCGAGTCGAGCTCGATCGGGTCAGGCGTCTGCGTGGAGCCGAGCCAGTAGCGCTCGCCGAGCAGCGTCAGGCCGGTCTCGGCGAGTGCGGTGAGGTCGCCCGTGCCGATGGCGCCGTACTCGTGGACGCCGGGGTAGCAGCTGCTGTTCAGGGCGGCGAGCAGTGCGTCGGCCACGGCTCTGCGCACACCGGCGCCGCCCGCGAGGAGCTGGTTGAGGCGCACGACCATCATGGCGCGGACCTGCTCCTCCGGGAGCATGCCGCCGAGCCCGCCCGCGTGGCTGCGCAGCAGGCGCAGGCCGTGCTCCGCCCAGCCCTCCGTGCTGATGATCTGGTTGCGGTTCGCACCGACGCCGGTCGTGCGGCCGTACACCTGTCGCCGCACCACAAGGCGCTGGCTGGCACCCCACGACGCCTCGAGGCGTGCGAGGCCGTCAGCGTGCAGGGCCACCGGCGCGTGGTACCGCGCGACGCGCACCACCTCGTCGGCGCTGAGGGACCGACCGTCCAGCACGACAGGGGAGTCTTCGACCATGGCGCCAATGTGAGCACATAGGGTTCAGAGGTGCTCGTACTGCATGGCCTGTGCACGACCGACGGTGTTCTAGCACTGTGGGCCGAAGACTCCGGGCTGCCCGCACGCAGCGAGAGCACGCGCCGGGACGCGCCACACCCGTTCGCGGCGTCGGCCGAATCGCTGGCCGCCGCGCTCGGGCAGGAACCGGGCAAAACGACCACACGGGCGTTGCTGCTGCCGTCGTTCTCCTCAGGGCCGATGGCGTCGCCTGAACTGGTGCGCGATCCGTTGGCGGCGGAACGAGCGCAGCGCGGCAAGGTGCAGCTGCGGCAGTGGGGCGTGCCCACGATCCGCCTCGACGGTGCCCCGGAACGCGGCGCCGAGGTGCGGCTGAGCGCCTCAGCGCGGTTCGTGTTCGACGTGGCCGGCTTCGCCACCGACCTGGTCGACCGTGGTCGCGTGCTGCCGTCGGTCGCGCCGGACCGGGCCGTCGCGCAGTGGGTGCCGCTGCTCTCGGGAACGGATTCGGCGCGGTTCGCGGCGTTGCAGGCCGCGATGCCGCCCGCCTGCCGGTGCGAGCAGATCGTCAGCGACCCCGCGGAACTCGTGCGCGCGGCCCTGACGACCGCGGTCGACGAGCAGGTGCGGAGCCGGCTGGGCGGCACGGCTCTCGCCCCGGCACGACGTGGCCCCGCGACGACGACGGCGGAGTCCTGGCTCACCGCGCTCACCGGCGAGCCCGTGTTCGACGCGGACCCCGTCGAGCTCTACGAACTGCGTGAGCGACTGGACCGCTGGCGTGACACCGCGGGCAACGAGAGCCCTGTGCGCACGTGCTTCCGGCTGCGCTCGCCGGAGCAGCGCGACGACGAGGAGTGGGCCGTCGAGTTCCTGCTGCAGGCCGTCGACGAGCCGAGCGTCCTCGTACCCGCGCACCAGGTCTGGTTCGCGGACGACAGCGTCCTGCGGCGCTGGATCCCGGCACCGCAGGAGCACCTGCTGGCCGACCTCGGCCGCGCGAGCAAGCTGCACCCCGACCTGGACGAGGCGTTGCGCGGCTCGCACCCCGCCGAGATGGAGGTCAGCGCGGAAGGCGCGTACCGGTTCCTGACCGCCGCACCGGTGCTGGCGCAGGCCGGGTTCGGCGTGCTGCTGCCGTCCTGGTGGCAGCAGACGACGAGGCTGGGCCTGAAGCTCACCACGAAGAGCCGTGGCACCGCCGGCACCGTCGCGAAGGAGAGCGAGATCGGCCTGAAGTCCATCGTGGACTACAAGTGGGAGCTCGCTCTCGGCGAGGACACGCTGACCGACGCCGAGCTCGCCGAACTGGCCAGGGCGAAGGTGCCGCTGGTCAAGGTGCGCGGCCAGTGGGTGCAGGTCGACCAGAAGCGGCTCGCCGCCGGGCTCGCGTTCCTCAAGCGCGGCGGCGGGCAGATGACCGCCGCCGAGGTGATGCTCCACAGTGGACTCACGGAGGAGGACGAGAGCCTGCCGCTCCCGCTGATGTCCGTCGAGGCGGACGGCTGGCTCGGCGACCTGTTGTCCGGCAAGGCCGACGAGCAGCTGGAACCCGTGGAGCCGCCGGAGAGCTTCCTCGCGCGGCTGCGTCCGTACCAGCAGCGCGGCCTGGCGTGGCTCGCGTTCCTCGACAAGATTGGCCTGGGCGCGTGCCTGGCCGACGACATGGGCCTCGGCAAGACCGTTCAGCTGCTGGCGCTGGAGGCGTTGAACCGCGCCGGCGGCAAGAGGCCGCCGACGTTGCTGATCTGCCCGATGTCGGTCGTCGGCAACTGGCAGCGCGAGGCAGCGCGGTTCACCCCGGAGCTCTCGGTGCACGTGCACCACGGCGCGGACCGCCAGAACGGTGACGCGCTGCGCGAAGCCGTCGAAAGCCACGACCTGATCCTCACCACCTACGCCTTGGCCGCGCGCGACGCCGAGGCGTTGAGCGACCTCACGTTCGACCGCGTGGTGCTCGACGAGGCGCAGAACATCAAGAACAGCGCGACCCGCCAGTCCCAGGCGGTGCGGCAGCTCAAGGCACGCCACCGCGTGGCGCTCACCGGCACGCCCGTCGAGAACCGCCTGGCCGAACTCTGGTCGATCATGGACTTCGCCAATCCGGGCGTGCTCGGCACGGTCAACACGTTCCGCGCCCGCTTCGCCGTTCCGGTGGAGCGCCACAACGACCAGGACGCCGCCGCACGGCTGCGCAAGATCACCAACCCGTTCGTGCTGCGCCGCGTGAAGACCGATCCGCGCATCATCAGCGACCTGCCGGACAAGGTCGAGATGCGCCAGCTCTGCAACCTCACCACCGAGCAGGCCTCGCTCTACCAGGCCGTCGTCAACGACATGCTGGAGAAGATCGAGGAGGCGGAGGGCATCGGGCGCAAGGGACTGGTGCTCGCGACCATGTCGAAGCTCAAGCAGGTCTGCAACCACCCCGCCCACTTCCTCGGCGACGGCTCCCGCGTCGCCGGCCGCTCCGGCAAGCTCGCACGCCTCGAGGAAGTGCTCGAGGAAGTGCTCGCCGAGGGCGACAAAGCGTTGTGCTTCACGCAGTTCACCGAGTTCGGCAGCATGCTCGTGCCGTACCTGGCCGCGCGCTTCGACACCGAGGTGCTGTTCCTGCACGGCGGCACGAACAAGGCGTCCCGCGACCGCATGGTCGAGCGCTTCCAGGACAGCAAGGGGCCGTCGCTGTTCCTGTTGTCGCTCAAGGCGGGCGGCACCGGCCTCAACCTCACCGCCGCGAACCACGTGATCCACTTGGACCGCTGGTGGAACCCGGCTGTCGAGGACCAGGCGACCGACCGCGCGTTCCGGATCGGCCAGCGCCGCAACGTGCAGGTGCGCAAGTTCGTGTGCATCGGCACGCTGGAGGAACGCATCGACGCCATGATCGAGGAGAAGCGCGCGCTGGCCCAGCTGGTGGTCGGCGCGGGCGAGAACTGGCTCACCGACCTGTCCACCGCGCAGCTGCGCGACCTGCTGACGTTGTCCGGGGAGGCCATCGGTGAGTGAGCACTGGTCCGGCGAACGTCCCCGGTACGGCAAGACCATCAAGGTGGACAACGGCCTCAAGGCCAAGAGCAAGCGCGGCGACATCGGGGCGACCTGGTGGTCGCGCCGGTTCATCGAGGTGCTGGAGTCGTTCGGCATGGGAGGCCGGCTGACCCGCGGCCGCACCTACGCGCGGCAGGGCCAGGTGCTGTCGTTGTCGCTGTCCACGAGCATGGTCATCGCCCTCGTGCAGGGTTCACGGCCCACGCCGTACAAGACGCGGATCGCGATCAAGTCGTTCACGGGCCAGGAGTGGCAGCGCATCGAGCACGCGCTGGCCGGCAAGGCCCTGTACGCGGCGAAACTGCTGGCCGGCGAGATGCCCCCGGACATCGAGACCCTGTTCGCCTCGCTGGGACTGCGGCTCTTCCCCGCGACGCAGCGCGAGCTGACGATGGACTGCAGCTGCCCGGACTGGGAGGTGCCGTGCAAGCACCTCGCCGCCACCTGTTACCTGCTCGCCGAGTCGTTCGACAACGACCCGTTCGAGATCCTCGCCTGGCGCGGCCGCAGCCGCGAGGACCTGCTCGACCGTCTCCGCGCACTGCGCGGCAGCGTGCGTTCCACCGTGGTCCGCGAGGAGGCGCCGCCGCTCACCAGGTGCCTGGACACGTTCTGGCAGCGGCAGACCACGTCGAGCCTCAGCCTCGGCGACCCCACTGCGGCGGTGCGCACGGACGCGGTGCTCGATCAGCTCGACGGTGTGCCGATCACCGTGGGCGGGTCGTCGCTGGCCGGCCTGTTGCGCCCGGCCTACCTGTCGCTGAAGCCCGAGGAGTGAGCGGCGCTGACCGGCTTCCAGCGAAACCGGTCAGCGCCGCTCACGAGCTCGAGTCGTCCGTCCGCGTCAGCGGATCCAGCCGAGGCGCAGGAACACCGACTCGCCCGGAGCGTCGTCCAGCCCGTCGTTGTCCACCACGCCGACGAGCCGCTGGAGCGGCCAGGTGCCGATCACGGCGAGGCCTTCCGGCTTGTCGTGGGTGGTGGCGCCGCCGGCCTGGAGGGCGGGGAGGAGGTCCTCGGCCTGCTTCTTGGCCACCAACGGCTTCTCGGCACCCGCGGCCACCGGCGTCACGCCGGTGATGTCGACGCGGTAGACCTTCTTCGTCCTGGCCGCGTCACCGCGCTGGTTGTCGCGCTCGAGGACCAGCAGCGTGCGGTCGTTCAACGCGGTGATCTCGGACAGGCCGATCCACGCACCGGCCTGCGGAGCGTCGAGCGGGTACGCGGCGAACGCCCACTCACCGGTCGCCGGGGTGTAGCGGGCCAGCGTCGCCTGGCCGAGCCTGTCGGCCTTCCACTCGCGCTGCACGGCGAGCCACACCTGCTCGGACCTGCCGCTGCCGATCACGGTCACGCCTTCGAACCCGTTGCCGGTGGCGGTCTTCGCGATCACCTCGGGCAGCGGGACCTCCTTGGTGACAGCGCCGTTCGCGGCGACCTCCACGAGCAGGTTCGGCTTCTGCTTGCCGTCGCCTTCCACCGCGATCCAGTAACCGCTCCCGCGCGCGGCGATGCCTTCACCGTCGTAGCCGACGGGCTTGCCGTCCTTGGTCAGCGTCAGCTCCGCGCGCACCTTCGCGGGCGCGGCCACGGTGTCGACGGTCAGGATCCGGGTCGGGCTGTAGGCCGAGTCCGTCACGGCGACGACGTCGCGGTGATTGCCCGGAATGCCGGAAAGCCCTGACAGAGCACCGAATCCGATGCCGTCCGACACGATCGACGGCGTCCCCTGGTTGCGCTGCGACGACAACGCCAGTGGCTTGTGGGTCAGGCGGTACCCGCTGAGCGACGAGCGGATGCCGTCCCCGGCCGCGTCCTCCTCCGCGGCGACCACGAGCGTGCCGGTGGCCGGAATCGGCAGCAGGCCCTCCGGCCCGACGCCGGTCGGCAGCGCCTGCAGGAAGCGTGGCCTGCGCGGGTCGCTCACGTCGTAGACGGCGACGAGGTTGGCGCGCTCCATGCCGACGAACGCGTACCTGTCGCGCCCGAAGGTGGCGACGGCCAGGCCCTCCGGCTCGACACCCTTGTTGTCCGAGCGGCCGTCCGGGTACTGGCCCTGCTCGACGGCGATCCGCTGGAGGTCGTTGCCCGAGGAGAACACGACCTCGCCGGAGCCGGCGTCGAAGACCGTCCACGTGCGCGAGCCACCGAGGTAGTCGCCCTCGTCGGCGGTGCCGAGCGTGCGGTCGTCCAGCCAGGCGACGGCGTCGGGCTCGCGAGCCGCGGTGATCGTCTCGGTGGGTTCGAACCTCCCGTCGTCCTTGGTGTCGGTGCGGGCGACCGTGGCCGTGCCCGCCGAGAAGTGGCGCACGATCCGGCCGGACCGCAGGTCGACGATCGCGATGTGGTTGTTCTCCTGCAGCGTCACGGCGACCTGGCCGCGTCCGTTGATGCTGACGTACTCCGGCTCCGGGTCGGCCGGCGCGACCTGAGCGATCCCGGTCAGCTCGACCTCGCGCAACTGCCAAGACGCCGGCCCGCCCCCGACCAGGTCGACGATGGTCAGGTACCCGGCAGGCGCCTGGGGGAGCGCGCCACCGTTGACGTCCTCGTCGCGCTCGTTCTCGACCGCGATGGCCGCGTACCGGCCGTCCGCGGAGATGTCGATCGAGTCCGGCTGCCCGCCGAGCTCGTGCGTGGCCACGACATGCCGGCTGCCGAGGTCCACGACCACCAGCACACCCGACGGCTCGGTGTACGACTTCGAGGTGTCGACCGCGACCAGCGCGAGTCGTCCGACGATGTCGACCGAGGTCGGCTCGCCCGGCATCGGCAGCACACCGTCCGGCGTGAACTCCCGCCCGGCCTTGGCGAACCCGATCCGCCTCCCCGGCGAGTCGGTGTAGACGACCAGCTCGCCGTCCGCGGTGGCAGCCGCGATCTCGGCGGCCGTGTGCTCGGCGGCCGAGCTGTTGCGGAACACCGGCATGGTGTCGAACCGCTGGAACCTCGACGGCGCCGACGCCCCGGCCGGCGCGGCCGAGACGAGCAACACCAAGGCCACCAGGCCTGTGCACAACCGGACCACTGGTCCTCCTCAACGGTCGGAGGCGCGCAGTGTGGCCGACCGAGTGGTCCGCGGGATGAACGCTCGCTGATCATCCGGGGTGGTTCGGGTTCAGGCTCGGCTGCGTTGGTGGGGAAGGGGATCGGCCGGGTGGCCTCCTTTCGCGTCAGGTGGTGTCGGGGCGGAGTGGGCGCGCCGGTGGGCTGGTGGGTGGGCGCGCCCTATGGCTGGCGGGGCAGGTGCACCTGGTGGGGCGGGTGCTCTTGGCGGGTGGGCTGGG
>NZ_JAPJDL010000011.1:0-260736 GCF_026242055.1 Lentzea sp. NEAU-D7
TCTGGCGGCCGCCGCCGCTGGCCGCCGCCGCCGCTGGCCGCCGCCGCCGCTGGCCGCCGCCGCTGGCCGCCGCCGCCGCTGGCCGCCGCCGCCGCTGGCCGCCGCCGCCCTCGACGAAACCTGCGTCCAGTGGCGCTGCGCTCTGCTGAAGCCGCGTCCCGGGGTGGCGCCGCATTCGCTGGCACCGCGTCGTGCACGCATTGCCGCCCTGCTGGTGCCGCGTCCAGCGGACACCGCCACCCAACAGACACCGCCTCCAGGGCGCGCGCCGGATCAGGCGCTTGCGCGGCGCACCAGAGACGTCGGCAGCAGCAGCGAGGGCGGAAGACCGGCGTCGCCCGCCAGCTCGCCCAGCAGCCGCCACGTCATCGTGCGGCCGAGCTGCTCGACGTCCTGGCGGACGGTGGTGAGCGGCGGGGTCGCGGTCGACGCGAGCAGGGAGTCGTCGAACCCCACGACCGCCACGTCCTCGGGCACGCGCCTGCCTCGGGCGTGCAGCACCTTCAGCACGCCCAGGGCGATGATGTCGGCGGCGACGAACACGGCGTCGATCCCGGGGGCGCGGTCGAGCAGTTCCGACATGGCGATGGCGCCGCTCTCCGGGGTGAAGTCGGCCTCCGCCACGAGGTCCGCGGACAGCTTCGCCTCGCCGAGGCCCCGTCGCCAGCCGCTGAGCCGGTCCAGGCCCGCCGCCATGTCGCGCGGGCCCGCCACGGTCGCGATCCGGGTGCGTCCCAGTGAGACCAGGTGCCGCACGGCGTCGAGGCCGCCGGTGAAGTTGTCCGAGTCCACGAACGGGACCGAGCCCGCCGCGAGCGGGCGGCCGCCCGCCACCACCGGCAGGCCGAACTCCTGGAGTCGCAGCGGCAGCGGGTCGTCGCCGTGCAGGCTCACCAGCAGCGCGCCGTCGACGTGACCGCTCGCCAGGTAGGCGAGGAGGTCGTCGTGGTCCTCCGGGCGGCTCAGCATCAGCAGCAGCTGGATGCGCCGGCCGGTCAGCTCCGCGTGCACGCCGCGCAGCACGCCCGCGAAGAACGGGTCGCCGAGCACCCTGCTGCCCTGCTCGGAGATGATCAGCGCGATGGCGTTCGCCCTGTTGCCCGCGAGGGAGCGGGCCGCCTGGTTCGGGCTGTACTTGAGATGGGTGATCGCCGTGCGCACGGCGTCGCGGGCCTTGGCGCTCACGTACTGCTCGCCGTTGATCACCCTGGAGACCGTCGACTTGGACACGCCGGCCAGCCGGGCGACCTCTTCGATCCGCGGGCCGGGCCGTCGTTGCCGGTCGATCTCCGTCATGACGCACATCGTAGGAGTCCGCGACCGCCGGACCGGTGTGACGAAACGCTCGTGTCGCCCGTTCGTGAGAGCGCGACCGCGGTTGGGTACGGGACGGGACGCCTGTGCCGTGCAGAACGTCCCGTCCCGAAGTCGTCAGGGCTCGGTGCCCCACGTGAGGGAACCGCCGGTGTGGGCGGTGACCCTGTCGAAGTCGGTGAGCGCGTTGCTGACGCGGTAGCTGTGGTCGTCGGTCTGGTTGAAAGAGGACCAATCGGACTTCGCTGCCCGTACCTGGATCTCGCCCGTGCTCGCTCCCGCCGCGAGGCTGCCGGAGCCGAAGGAGACCTCGACGTACGCGTCGGCGCCTGTGCGCGCGGCGGGCAGCTTGACCACCCGTGCCTGGACGGTGGCGCACCCGATCTGCGCCCAGTCGCACCACACCTGGTAGGTCGCCGACGGCGCGTCACCGGTGAACCAGTACCTGATCGTCGTGGTGGAGAGGCTGACCGGTGCCGTGCCCCGGTTCGTCAGCTGGAGCGTGGCGCCGATCTGGTTCGTCGTGGCCGCGCCGGACCCCCTGTGCTGCACCGTCAGAGTGGCGGCGACGCCGGGGAGGGTGCGCGTGGTGACCGGAGCGCTGGCGGCGGACACGTTGCCCGCCGTGTCGCGGGCGCGCACCGAGAACGTGTACGGCGTGTCCGGCGTGAGGCCGGTGACCCGCAGGCTGGTCGTGGTCGCCGTCGCCGTGACGGTAGTGCCGCTGAGGACGTCGTACCCGGCCACCCCGACGTTGTCGGCCGAGGCCGTCCAGGTCAGCGTGACGCTCGTCGGGCCGGCATCGGAGGCGGTCAGTCCACTCGGGACAGACGGTGGCTCGCTGTCCTCCACGGCGCCGCCGGGCTCGTTGCCCCACACGGTCTTCCCGTCCTGGCGCAGCGTGATCCGGTCGGTCTGGACGACGGTGTTGCCGCTGCCGAGGCCGGTGTGGGACCAGTCGTTGGCCGGGTCCCAGGTGCCCGCGCTGGTGATCCGGAACTGGACCTCCTTGCGGTACGCGGACTGCCCGGCCGGAGCCACGCCGGGGCACGGGATCTCCACGTAGTACACGGCGCCGCTGTGCTGCACCGGCGCACCGGGTGTGCCGCACTGGTTGTAGTTCGTGGTGACCGTGATCTGGCCGGGTGTGGTGGCGCCGTCGAGCGTGAAGTAGTAGCGCAGGGTGCCGTTGAACGTCCGCGCCGGCCACGCGCTCTTGTTGAGCACGAACGCCTTGATCTCGGTGAACTGGGCGGCGCTCTGGTTCACCGACGCCTGCACGGTCAGCTCGGGGCCGTCCGGGGTCTCCGCGACTGGGAAGGAGGCGAGCGGAGTGCCGCCGAACTCCCCGTACAGCCGGGCGAGCGCGCCGGTGAAGCCCGCGTTGTAGTCGAGCGCGACCTCGTTCATCACGTAGTCGCTGCGGCTGTCGGTGTAGGCGTCGTTGTTGGTGCTGGGACCGCCGACCAGTGCCCCGTACAGCACGTGCCGGCTGACCGCGGGCTCCTGGATGCTGTCGGCCCACGAGCCGTGCGCGCCCCGGTGGTGGGGGTTGCGCGGCGGGTTGGTGCCGAACCCGACGACGTAGCTCGCGTTGCGCGGGTTGTCGCCGAGGGCGTAGTTGATCTGCCGCACCCCGAAGTCGTGGTAGGTCCTGGCGCGCGCACTGTCGCGTGTGGACAGCCAGTCCGAGTAGGTCAGCGCCGCGAACGCGGTGTTGGCGGCGTAGCGCAGCGACCCCCAGCTGTCGAGCACCGCCTGGCCGCCGGGGGAGTAGCGCACCCGGTTGCCGTTGTACCCGGTGGTCCAGAAGTCCAGCCAGCGGTTGGCATCGGTGACGTAGGTCTGCTCGCCGGTCAGCTTCGCCATCAGGACGTAGGCGCCGTAGGACTTGTCGTCCCAGGCGATGGTCCACCTGTAGGAGCGTTCCGTGCTCTGCGGTTCGGTGCCGAGCTTCTGGTACTCCGTCTTCGCCTTGGTCAGGTAGCTCGCGTCACCGGTGGCGCGGTGCAGCCAGATCGCGCCCCAGACGAGCTCGTCCTGGTAGCCGCTCCAGGAGTTGTAGAAGCTCGCGGCGTCCGTGATGCACGAGCTGTACTTGCCGCGGTAGGTGTCCGCGAAGGTGTAGAGCTGCTTGGCGTGCGTGAGCAGGGTGGCCGCGTAGGTGGGATCGGTGTCCTTGAAGACCATCGACGCCGACGCCATGGCCGCCGCGTACTCGCCGGCGAGGTCGGAGCCGGGACACGAACTGTCCACTTTGTACGACGGGCGGGCCATCGGCATGACCTCCGCCGACCCCCACCACGCGTGGTCGGGGTTGCCCGCGCCGACCTGCCCGTAGACGACGTTCGGGGACGGGTGCGCCTTGATGATCCAGTCCGTGCCGTGCCGCAGGTTCGCCATGAGGTGCGGGAGCTGGCCGGAGCTCACGTAGGCGGCCCGGTTCTCGACGGCGCCCCAGGCGAGCATCGACACGCTGAACGCGAAGGGCAGCCCGAACTTCACGTGGTCGCCGGCGTCGTAGAAGCCGCCGGACAGGTCGAGGCCGACGTCGGAGCCGTCGCGCAGCGCCGAGTCCCCGCGCCAGCTCACGCGGTTGGTCGCGGGCAGCTTGCCCGAACGCTGGGCGTCGTAGAACCAGACCGACTTCTGCAGCGCCTCGCCGTAGTTGAACGCGGGTGCGGCCGCCGAAGGTGACACCAGCGGACCGGCCACCACCGCGAGCACCGCGACGAGGACGGCTGTGACAGCTCTGCGTCCGTGCACGTCAGCCTCCGGGGACAGGAGTTCGGACGAATCTGGGAGCGCTCCCAGATCCGGGACTGTAACGGTCACGAAAGCACTGCGACAGAGGGGTTTCCGCGTTCGACGTCGATTCGACGACTCGTCTGTCCGCCTCGATCGCCGCTCACTACAGTCCGGCCACCTGGGAACGCTCCCAGATTCGGGAGGTGTGTCATGACCGGACGGCGCGGTTTCGCGCTCATGGCGGCTTTCGTCTCGGTGGCCGCGAGCATCGGCCTGGCGGTGGTGGCTCCCGCCTCGGCGGCGCCGGGCTGCAAGGTGGACTACGCGGTGCCGAGCCAGTGGAGCGGCGGGTTCACCGCGAACGTCTCCGTGACGAACCTGGGGGAGCGCGTCGACGGCTGGCGCCTGACCTGGACGTGGCCGTCCGGCCAGCGGGTGACCCAGGCGTGGAACGCCACCGTCACCTCCTCGGGTGCCGACGCCACCGCCGTCAACGCCGGCTACAACGGGGTGATCGAGCCGAACGCCTCGGTGTCCTTCGGCTTCAACGGCAGCTGGTCCGGCGCCAACACGGCACCGCAGTCGTTCGCCCTCAACGGCGTCACGTGCACCGGTGAGCCGGGCACGCCCACGACCACGACGACAACCACCACCACGACCACCACGGGGAACCCGGTGCCGGGCGACGCGATGGCGCAGGTGGCGGCGATGCAGCCGGGGTGGAACCTCGGCAACACGCTGGACTCCACGGGCAGCGACGAGACGTCCTGGGGCAACCCGCGCGTCACGGAGGCCTTGCTGGACAACGTGAAGGCGCAGGGCTTCAAGAGCATCCGGATCCCCGTCACGTGGGGCCAGCACCAGGGTCAGGACCACGTGATCGAGGCGGCGTACCTCAACCGCGTCAAGGAGGTCGTCGGCTGGGCGCTGGCGGACGGCTTCCACGTGATGATCAACATCCACCACGACTCGTGGCAGTGGATGGCGGCCATGCCGTCCGACCGCACCGGCGTGCTCACCCGCTACAACGCGATCTGGACGCAGCTGGCCACCGCTTTCCGCGACTCGCCGGGCAAGCTCGTGTTCGAGAGCGTGAACGAGCCGCAGTTCACCGGCAGCTCGGGTGACGCCCAGAACGCACAGCTGCTGCACGAGCTGAACGCGTCGTTCCGCGACATCGTGCGGCGCTCGGGCGGCAACAACGCGAACCGCCTGCTCGTCCTGCCCACCCTGCACACGTCGTCCGACCAGGCGCGCCTCGACGAGCTGGCCACGTCGATCCGCGGGTTCGGCGACCCGAACCTGGCCGCGACCGTGCACTACTACGGCTACTGGCCGTTCAGCGTGAACGTCGCCGGCGGGACGCGGTACGACGCGACCGCGCAGAAGGACCTGACCGACTCCTTCGACCGCGTGCACAACACCTTCGTCTCGCGCGGCGTCCCGGTGATCCTCGGCGAGTACGGGCTGCTCGGGTTCGACCGCCACACCGGCACGATCCAGCAGGGCGAGAAGCTGAAGTTCTTCGAGCACTTCGGCTACTACGCCCGCACCAAGAAGATCACCACGATGCTGTGGGACAACGGCCAGCACCTCGGCCGCACGTCCTTCCAGTGGAGCGACCCCGAACTGATCGCGCACATCAAGTCGAGCTGGACCACCCGCTCCGGCACCGCGTCGTCCGACCAGGTGTTCAGCGCCAGGGCGAGCGCCGTCACCGCCAAGACGATCACGTTGAACCCCAACGGGACCACTTTCACCGGCCTGCGCCAGGGCACCGCGGAACTGGTGCGGGGCACCGACTACACGATCTCGGGCGACCAGCTCACGCTGACCGCCGCGGCGATGACCAGGCTGAGCGGATCACGTGCCTACGGCACGAACGCCGTGCTGACGGCCCACTTCTCCGCGGGGGTGCCGTGGCGCGTCAACCTGGTCACCCACGACACGCCCGTCCTGTCCGCCGCGACCGGCACCACCGGCTCGTTCGCGATCCCCACCGCCTTCCGCGGTGACCTGCTCGCCACGATGGAGGCGAAGTACGCCGACGGGTCGAACGCCGGCCCGCACAACTGGACCTCCTTCAAGGAGTTCGACCGGGCGTTCGCGCCGAACTACACCACCGGCGCGACGACGCTGACCCCGGAGTTCTTCGCCGAGGTCAACGACAACGCGCGGGTGACGCTGACGTTCCACTACTGGAGCGGCGCCACCGTCACCTACCACGTCACGAAGTCCGGCAGCACGGTCACCGGGAGTCCGTGACCTTCAGGCCGCGGCGCAACGCGTCCACCTCGTCGGCGAACATCCGGCGCGAGATCTCCGCGCTTTCGACGAGCGAGGAACCGTGGAACGTGCCGGGGTACAGGCGCAGCTCGGTCGGTACACCCGCGTGCGCGAGCCGTCGCGCGTACTCGACGCCCTCGTCGCGCAGTGGGTCGTACTGGCAGGTGGTGACGAACGCGGGCGGGAGCCCGGACAGGTCGGTGGCACGGGCCGGGGCGGCGTACGGCGAGACGTCGTCGCCGCCCGGTTCGGTGCCCAGGTAGGCGGTCCAGCTGTAGATCGCGTTGGGGCGGTTCCACAGCGGGGTGTCGACGTAGTCCCGCATCGAGTCGGTGTCGAGCCGGTCGTCGAGCTCGGGGATGCCGAGGAGCTGGAAGGCGAGTTCGGGACCGCCTCGATCGCGCGCGAGCAGCACGGTCCCGGCGGTGAGCCCGCCACCCGCGCTCTCGCCGCCGACGCCGAGCCGGGCGGGATCGATGCCGAGCTCGCCGGCCTTGGCAGCGACCCACGTGAGGGCCGCGTAGCAGTCCTCGACCGGTGCCGGGAACGGGTGCTCTGGAGCGAGCCGGTAGTCGACGGACACGACGACGACGTTCAGCTGGTCCACGACCTTCAGCACGTGAGCCTCGAACATCTCGACGCTGCCGATGACGAACCCGCCGCCGTGGATGTACACCAGGCCGGGCACGGGGTTCTCGCGGCCGGCGCGGCCGTAGACGCGCACCCGCACGTCCGGTGCGCCGGACGGACCGGGAACCGTCTCGTCGCGGACGTCGATCGGGTGGGCCGGCTCGTACACCGGGATGAGGTTCGCCAGCTCCGACTGCTGGGTGCGGGCGGCGACCAGTGCCTTGTAGTCGGTCATGGTCACCTGCGGCAGCATGTCGAGCCAGGGCAGCAGTTCGGGATCCAGGTCGTAGCTCATGGGACCCATCCTCGGCTCGGAACGGCGGTGCGGGCAGCCGACACGTGGCGGGCTATTCGGACATCCGGCCAGCCACCTGTCGGGGGCTATGGTGACGGGATGAAGGGCCTGCTGCTGAGGTTGTCCGGGCTGGACGCCGACGCCGAGAGCGCGGTGAGGGTGATCGGGTTCTTCGATCGCCTGATCACCGAACGCGCGGGCCTGGACGTGTTGGTGCGCAGCACGTCCGAGCTCGCCGGGTGCCCGGCCGGCCTGCACGCGCCCGCCCAGGGCCTCCTGCTGCGCGCCGACGCCGGGGGAGCGGTCACGGCGGGCCCGGTGCCCGCGAAGGCCTCGATCCGCGCACTTGAAGGCGGCGTGGAGGTCTGGGTGGCCCGGCAGGGCGCGCCCGCGCCGCTGGACGACATGCTGCTGGAACGGTTCGCGATCGCCGCCGCCGTGCTGCTCGAACACTCCAGCGTGCCCCTGCCGGAACTGGGCGATCCCGCGCTGGTCGAGCTGGTCCTGTCCGAAGGTGCCGGCACGGCGGAACGTTCTCGCGCGCTGCACCTGCTCGGCGTCCCCGCCACGGCGCCGTTGCGCGTGCTGGCGGCCACCGGGGACGTTCCCGGACGTTCGGTGCTGCTGGGGGCCGTGCGTGCGGTGCTGGCCACCGAGGTCCCGGAGACCACCGGCCGTCTCGGCGTCGGCCCGTCGCTGCCCGCGATCGACGCGGCGAAGTCCTGGCAGGCCGCGCGGACGGCGTTGCGGTACACATCGGACAGTGAGCCGGTGGTGTGGTGGGAAAGGCTCGGGAGCCTGGCACTTCTGGCCGATCAGGTGGCCCTCGCCGACATCGATGCCTTGCCCGACGTGCGCGCGCTCGACCGGCTGGCCGCGGAGGCGGGCATGATCACGGTGCTGGACGCGTTGTGCGCCACGGGTTCGGTGCGCAAGGCCGCGGCGGCGTTGCACCGGCACCACAGCACCATGCCCGCACGGCTCGCCCGCGCCGAGTCGGTGCTCGGGTTCGAGCTCGACTCGGCGGCCGGTCGGTTCCGGCTCCACCTGGCGCTGATGTTGCGACGACTGCGGGAGAACGCCGCCGACTAAGCTCGATCGCATGATCGATTCGACGGAAGCGCTGGAGTCGCTGGAGCAGCTCACTGTCGGGTGGCGCGCCATGGTGCTGGACCGGAACCCGGATGCCGACGTGCGCGATCTCCCCGGCATCGCGGTGCGGTGGGCGGACTGCCGGTTCCCGTTCTGGAACTGCGTGACGCTGACCGAGTCCGGCATCGGAGCCGACCTGCTCGCGCAGCGCTTCGCCGAAGCCGCCGACGTCATGCGGACGAAGCAGGAATTCGGTTTCCTGTGGGTGTTCGAGGGCCTGGCGGAGGGTGCCGACCTCGACGCGCTGGCCGGTCGTGCCGGCCTCGAGCACGCCTTCCCCGGCACCGGGATGGCGGGCGACCTGCTGCCGATCCCCGAGCCCTCGCACGCGGAGCTGACGTTCGAGCGGGTGACGACCGACGACCAGCTGCTGGCGTACGCGGACATCAACTCCCGTGCGTACGGCTTCGGCGTGGAGGCCGGGCGCGACGGCATCGCCGGTTCGGCGCTGTGGAAGAGCGGCGTGCACGCGTACCTGGGCCTCCGGGACGGCGTGCCGGTGACCTGCGCGGGTGCGGTCGAGACCGCGGGCCGGCTCTTCGTGGTGCTGGTCGCGACCGAGCCGGGGTGGGAGCGCCGGGGTTACGGCGAGGCCGTGACGCGCAAGGCGTTGTACGAGGCCTGGCGGGCCACCGGGATCACCCGTGCCACGCTGCACGCCACGGCCGCCGGAGCGCCGGTCTACCCCCGGATCGGGTTCGAGCCGAACTCGCCGATCAGGTTCTACGCGCTCAAGGGCTAGTCCCGTGATCGGCTCGGGCTGCTGCCGGATCTGACCAGCCCCGCGAGAGGGGGAGACGTTCGGATCGGAGCGCGTCGCGCTGCTGGACCACCCACTGCTCCACCTGGTCCGCGGACTCCGAGACGGACCGGTCCGTGGTGTCGAGCAGGTGGGTGCACCACCGCGGGTCGTCGGCTGTCCAGCCGGTCCAGCGGTCCCAGGCCATGTCCGGCCAGCCGTCGTCGACGACGGCGCCGGGCAGGTGCCGGGGGTTCGTGGCGTGCTCGCGGTGCCAGGCGGCCCAGCCGAGGAAGGCGCCGACCGCCCGCGCGTCCCACCGGCCCGCGTCGCGCGCGGTGAGCCTGCTGCGCCTGACCTCGTCGGACACGTCGACCAGGCACACCGCGATCCCGTCCAGCAGCGGGGCGCTCGGACAGGCCAGGACCTCGCCGAGCGGGGACTGGCCGGTGAGCAGGAGGTCGACCCCGCGGTCCTGGTACTCCAGCGCGCGGCGCACCCACCTCTCGGTCTCGCGGTGGCGCCAGTGGCGATCGGGGTTCTCGGGCACGCCGACCTCGTCGAAGTCGTGCACGGCGAGCCGCTCCAGCCGCTCGCCCGCGGCGAAGGCGAGCGTGGTCTTGCCCGCACAGCTGGACCCGGTCAGCTTGAGCAGCACCGCACCAGGGTGGCAGGTCAGGAAGGTGTGCTCGAACGTTTTCCAGGCCCGCGCCTGCCACCGGACGAACTCCCGGGACGCGACCTAGCCGCTGACGGGAGCGAGCCACATCCCGGCGAGGGCGTCGACCAGTCCTGTCGCGGCGTCGGGCCAGCTCGCCCGCGGGGTCGGGGTGCCGTCGGCGAGGGCACGCTCGCGTTCGGCGATCATGTGCACCAGCAGCTGGCGTGCCATGTCGTGGCGTTCGGCGCGCACGTCGTCCGGCAGGTCGGCGAGGCAGGCGTTCAGGCCCGCCAGGATGCGCACCTGGGACGGCGACGAGCGCGTCTCCTCCACGATGATCGGCCGCAGCGTCGGGTCGGTCATGACCTGCGCGCCGAACCGGGCGAACCAGGTGGGGCTGCCGACCGCTTCCAGGTGCTCGGTGACCGGGCGGACGAGGCAGTCGAGCCAGTCGCGCAGGCCGGGCGAGTCACCGAGGCCGGTGACCATCCGCTGCCTGATCTCCTCGATGTGCGCCAGGTGCTTGCGCGTGATGGCCCGCACGAGGTCGGCCTTGGTGCCGAAGTGGTAGCCGACGGCGGTGTTGTTGCCCTGGCCGGCCGCCTCGCTGACCTGGCGGTTCGAGACGGCGACCACGCCGTGCTCGGCGAAGAGCCGCTCGGCCGCCGTGAGGATCAGCTCGCGCGTGGCGTGCGCGCGCTCCGTCTTGGACTGGCTGTCCACCTTGGTCATCGTCACCTCCGCTTCGGACATCCGGGACATCCTCGCACCACCCGATGTTAAGTCAAGTGACTGACTTAGACTCGGTGGCGTGCTCCTCGAAGAAACGCCCCCGGTGACCCGTCCGAACGTCGTCGTGGCCGTGCTGGCACTGGGCGGCATCACGGTGTCGCTGATGCAGACGCTGGTCATCCCGCTGCTGCCGAGGTTTCCCGCACTGCTGGGCTCCTCACCCGGCGACACCACCTGGGTGATCACCTCGACACTGCTGGCCAGCGCGGTCGCGACCCCCGTCGTCGGCCGGCTCGGCGACATGTACGGCAAGCGCCGGATGCTGCTGGTCAGCCTGCTCATGCTGGTCGCGGGCTCGGTGATCGCCGCGCTGAGCTACTCGCTGGTGCCGCTGGTCGTCGGCCGCGTTGTGCAGGGACTGGCGGTGGGCGTCATCCCGCTCGGCATCAGCATCATGCGCGACGAGCTGCCGCTCGAACGGCTGGCCGGGGCGACGGCGCTGATGAGCGCCTCGCTGGGCGTCGGCGGAGCGCTCGGCCTGCCCGCGGCGGCGTTCCTGGTCGAGCAGAGCGACTGGCACATGCTGTTCTGGACGTCGGCCGCGGCCGGTGTTCTCGTGCTGGTGGCGGTCCTGGTCGTCGTGCCGGAGTCGCCGGTGCGGGGCGGCGGGCGGTTCGACGTCCTCGGCGCGCTGGGGCTGTCGGTCGCGCTGGTCTGCCTGCTGCTCGGCGTGTCGAAGGCGTCCACCTGGAGCGGCGCCACCACCGCGGGCCTGTTCGTCGCGGCCGCCGTCGTGCTCGGGCTGTGGGGCTGGTGGGAGCTGCGGTCACCGCAGCCGCTGGTCGACCTGCGCACCACGGCCCGGCGTCAGGTGCTGCTGACCAACATCGCCTCGGCGGTGTTCGCGTTCGCCATGTTCGCGCAGTCGCTGGTGCTGCCCCAGATCCTGCAGCTGCCGGTCTCGACGGGCCACGGGCTCGGCCAGTCGCTGCTCGTCACGGGCCTGGTGCTGGTGCCGTCCGGCCTGGTGATGATGGCGACGGCGCCGGTGTCCGCGCGGATCTCGAACGCGCGGGGCCCGCGCGTCACGTTGGTCCTCGGCGCGCTCGTGGTCGCTCTTGGTTACGGCGCAGGGGTTTTCATGCTGACCGCGGTGTGGCAGCTCGTCGTGGTCTCGGCCGTGATCGGCGCGGGAATCGGCCTGGGCTACGGCGCGATGCCCGCCCTGATCATGGGTGCCGTGCCGACGTCGGAGACGGCCGCGGCCAACAGCCTCAACACGCTGATGCGCGCGATCGGCACGTCGGTGTCGAGCGCGGTGGCGGGCGTCGTGCTCACGCAGGTGGGCGTGCCGTTCAGCTTCCAGCTGATCATGGGCCTGGGCGCCGCGACCGCGCTGCTGGCAGTCGTGATCGCGGCGTTCATCCCCTCGGCACGTCCGGTCAGCTGAAGAACCGCGTGAGCTCGCGGGCGACGAAGTCCGGCTGCTCCTCGGCGAGCCAGTGGCCGGACCCGTCGACGCGCACGACCTCGAACTGGTTCGCGACGTTCGGCAGCGCGCCCAGGAACTGGTCGTAGGACGAGATCGAGGCCAGGCCCAGCACCGGCGGCGTCAGCTTGGCGTACGTCTTGCCGTCCGCGATGTCCTGGTGGAACGCCTGGTACCAGCCGTTGCTCGCGCGGATGGCGTCCGGCGAGTTGTAGTTCTGCGCGTAGATCCGCCGCGACCGCTCGTCGATGGCGGACGGCGTGAACGCGGTGTTGGCGAACAGCCAGTCGACCAGGTAGCGGAACCGGCCTGCCAGCAGCTGCTCGGGCAGGCCCATGACCTGGTTGAACGCGAACCACCAGAGGCTGAACCCGCCCGGCGGGGGCAGCAGCGGGATCTGGTAGAAGCTCTCGTCGGGGTGCAGCACGTCCATGAACGCGACCTTCTTCGTCGCGGCGGGGAAGTTGGCCGCGAAGGCGAACGCGACCATGCTGCCCAGGTCGTGCCCGACGATGTTGACCTGGTCGTACCCGAGCTTCTTGACGAGCTCGTGGATGTCGGTCGCCATCGTCTTCTTGTCGAACCCGCCCTGCGGCTTGTCCGATCCGCCCTGGCCGCGCATGTCCACCGCGATGACGCGGAACTTCGTCGCGAGCGCGGGCATGATCTTGTTGTACAGCCACCACGTCTGCGGCCATCCCGGCAGCAGGAGCAGCGGTTCTCCCCGCCCGCCGGTGACGTGGTGCAGGCGCACGCCGTTCACCTCGGTGTAGTTGTGCTTGAAGCCGGGGAGGTTCGGCTCGGGTGCCGGCCTCCCGGTGTCGGCACCGGCGGTCCCCGTGCCCGCGGCGAGCGCGGCGCCCGCACCCAGCGCGAACACCCTGCGCCTGTTCAGCTCCATGTTCCTTGCCCCCATCCGTTGCTCGGCGCGGACATCCGAACAAGCGGCGCTCGAGCACGAGTGGAGATCAGGGAACGAGGTGGTGGGCGACCTTCGGGCAGATACCGCCCTCGCTCTCGCGGTCCTCGGCGGTCCACCCGCGCGGCCTCACCCGAGTTCGGCGGAGTCGGTGAGCCGCAGCTTGCGCCGCGCCCGCTGGTAGAACGTCGTCATCCCGAGCCGCACCACCCGCGCGGCACCGGCACGGCCGCGCAACGACACCCGCTGTCCCGGCTCGACGTACCCCGCGACCATGCCGTCCACCTCCACGGCCAGGCGGCCGCTGGACGGCAGCAGGTCGAGGTCGACCTCGTCGTTCACCGACAGCACCACGCCCCGGCTGTAGGCGGAGTGGGGGGCGGCCGGGGTGACGAGCAGCGCTTCGACGGACGGGCTGGTGATCGGGCCGCCCGCGGAGAAGCTGTAGGCGGTGGAGCCGGTCGGCGTGGCCACGATGACGGCGTCGGCGGCGTAGCTGACGAACGGCTGGCCGGCCACCCGGACGGCGACGCGGGCGCTGCCCTCGCCGGGGATGCGGACCACGGCGACGTCGTTGAACGCGGTGACCGCCTGGTCGTTGAAGCGCGCGTCGACGGCGATGCGGGGTTCGACGGTGAAGTTCCGGGCGTCGATGGCGCTCAGCGCTGCGGGCAGGTCCGGGACGTCGACCTCGGCCAGGAAGCCGAGTCTGCCCAGGTTGACGCCGAGGACGGGCGCTCGTTCGCCGTCGGCCATGCGCATGGCGCGCAGCATCGTGCCGTCGCCGCCGAGGCTCACCAGCAGGTCGGCGCGGCGGCCCAGCTCCTCCGCGGTGACCGGGGTGGCCTCGCAGCGCAGGCGCTGGATCTCGTCGGAGATGCCGAGGATCTCGACACCGCGCTTGGTCGCCCAGCCGAGGACGGCCTCGACGGCGGCGGCGGAGTCGCGTCGCGGGTGCAGCACCAGGCCGGCGGCGTGCACGTCAGATCGTCCTCTGTCGGGTCACGGCACCAGTCTGCCGAATTCCCGCGCGCCGTGCGTCCCTCGTCCGAACGGCCGGTGCCCGCGCTCCCGATTCGTTCGGCGTGCGGGCGCGGCCTGGAGGAGGAGTCCTGGATGGACGCACGTTCCCAGGTCGGCCGCATGACCATCCTGCTGGCCGATCCGATCGTGCGCGCCATCCGCGTGCTCGACAACGGGGACCCTTTGGTGCCGTTGGACTACGCGCCCTGAGTGCCGCCGGCCTGATCAACTACCCGGCCGAGTGGTGGCACTGGTCCTAGGGCGACCGCTACTGGGCGTTGCTGACCGGCGCCGGTCACGCCGTCTAAGGACCGGCGGAGGTGCCTGCATGGGTACGAGCGTGACGAGCCTGCGGCCTCGGAACCGGCGTTGCAGGTCGACCTTGCCGCGGTGCGGGAGTCCGGTGTGGACGTCCCGGTGCTCACGCGCTGACCTGCCTCGTGGCGGGTCCGGCGATCGCGGGCTGCACGGCGGTGCTCACGATCGTGGCGGCGGTCAGCCGACGTTGCGTCGAGGAACCGGTCGTGCGGCGAGGAACGCGGTTGTTCACCTTTGTTTCTTCAGCTCACGGCGTCGACCGTGAAGAACCCCCTCCCGCTACACAGGGCGGCGAGGGAAGGGGGAACACCGTGAGTGACGAGGTGAAGCTGCCGAGATCGTCGATCTGACGACGGGTCATCGGCAGGGCGGGGTGAGGTCGACGTCCGGAAAGTGGCGGTTCCAGTCGGGGGCGGACAGGGGCGGCGACACCGCGGCGCAGATGCGTTCGGCGGCGTGCTCGACGTCGGCCTCCCACGCTCGGACGGTCCGGTCGCCGCCCGCGCTGAGCAGCGTGTGGCCGTCGGACGTGAACGCGAGCGCGTAGACCCGCTCGGCGTGGCCGGACAGGGTGGCGAGCGGGGTGCGGTCGCTCGTCCGCCACAGCCGGACGTCGTGGTCGGCGCTCGCGCTCGCCAGCGTCGCGCCGTCGGGGGAGAACGCGACGGCGTGCACGGTGTCGGTGTGGCCGGTGAGCTCGGCGTTGAGAGCACCGGTCGCGGCGTCCCACACGCGGACGGCGAAGTCGGTGCCCCCGGTGGCCAGGAGCGTGCCGTCGGGACTGAACGCGACGGACTTGGCGACGTGCGACCCGCCGGCGAGGTGGGTGGTCACCCGGCGCTGGGCGACGTCCCAGATCCGGACGCTGAAGTCGTCGGAGCCGCTGGCCAGGCGGCGGCCGTCCGGGCTGAAGGCGAGCGACTGCACGGAGTCCGAGTGGCTGCGCAGCGTGCCGAGCGAGGCGCCGGTCGCCGCGTCCCACAGGACGATGGCGCGGTCGGTGCCGGCGGTGGCGATGGTGGCCCCGTCCTGGCTGATGGCCAGGGCGTTGACGGCGTCGGAGTGACCCGCGAGGTCCGGGAGCTTCACCGGTGTGCCGCTGACGTCCCAGCGGTGCACGCGGCGGTCGGCGCTCGCCGCGAGCAGGGTCCTGCCGTCCGGCGTGAACCTGACCGCGTTGACGGCGTCGCCCGGCCCGGTGAGGACCGCGAGGAGCCTGCCGTCCTGCCACAGCTTCACGGTGCGGTCGTAGCCGCCGGTCGCGATGATCTCGCCGTTCGTGGCCACGGCGTAGACGGAGTCGTCGTGGGCCTGGAGGAGCTCACCGGGCAGGTCCCACAGCCGGACGGTGTGGTCGTCGCTCGCGGTGACCAGCGTCGTTCCGGCGAACGTGGCCGCGACGACGGCGGCGGTGTGGCCGGCCAGCACGAGCGGATCGGGCCGGGTCAGGTCCCAGACGCGGGCCGTGCGGTCGACCGAGGTGCTCGCGAGGCGGCCGTCGGGGCTGAACGCCAGGCCGCGCACGGCGTCGGTGTGCCCGGACAGCGTGCGCGGTTCGCCGCCGTTCGCCGGCCAGATCCGGACGTCGCGGTCGTGGCTGACGGCGATGCTCTGGCCGTCCGGGCTGACGGCGACCGCGTGGACCGGCCCTTTGCCCGCGAGCGTGCGCGAGGTGGTGCCGGCCAGGTCCCACACCAGCGCGGCGCCGTCCCCGGTTCCGGCGACGAGCCGGTCCGCGCCGAACGCGAGCGAGATGACCGCGCCGGGGTGGGGCAGTTCGGCGATCCTGCGCGGGCTGCGCAGGTCGGTGAGGTCCCACAGCCGGACGAACCGGTCGGTGCTCGCGGTGGCCAGGATCCGGTCGTCGCCGCTGAACGCGACGGCGTTGACGTGGTCGGGGTGGGCGAGGGTGGCGAGCACGCCGCCGGTGCCCGGATCCCACAGCCGGGCCGTGCGGTCCCATCCGGCCGTGGCCAGGACCGCGCCGTCGGAGGTGAACGCGACCTTCGCGACGTTGTCGGTGTGACCGGTGAGCGTGGAGACCTCGCGCGGGTGGTGCGGGTCGGCGACGTCGACCACGTCGACCGTGTGGTCCCGGCTGGAGCTGGCCAGCAGCTTGCGTCCCGGCGAGTACGCGACGGAGTTGACGTTGTCGCCGTGGCCGGTCAGCCGGGTGGCGTAGAACGGCGTGAACGCGCTGAGCACGGCGCTGCGGGCGTCGGGCGTGGGGGAGAGCCGGTAGGCGGCGAGCGCGAGCTGGGCGGCGAGCGCCGGATCGGTGCCGCGCAGCCGTTTCGCGTCCTGCGCGACCTTCTGCGACAGCGCGTTGTTGCGCTGCCTGGTCGCCTCGCCGCCGGCCCGCACCGCCAGGACGCTGATGCCGGTCGTGACGACCAGGAGCAGGGTGAGCAGGCCGACGAGGACCTGCAACCGGCGCCGGCCCCGGCGGGCGTTCGCGAGCTCGGCCGACTCCGCGGCGACGCTGGTCGTGAGGAACTCGCGCTCGCGGGCGGTCAGCGGGTGCGGCGGGTCCGTCAGCCACGAGCGGAACGACTCCAGGCGCACCCCGCGCACGAGCGCGCCGGGATCGCGGTCGAGCGACTCCCACACCGCCGCCGACTCGGCGAGGTCGCGATGGGCGCGCAGGCCGTCGCGGTCGGCCGCCAGCCACTCGCGCAGCCTCGGCCAGCTGCGGATCAACGCCTCGTGCGTGATCTCGATCCGGTCGTGGTCGACCGTGATCAGCCGGTGCGTGGTGAGCGCCTCCAGCACGAGCGCGACGTCCGGTTCGTCGTCGAGCTCGGCGCGGCTGATGCGGCGTTTGGTGTCTTCGGTGCCGTCGCCGACCGCGGTGAGCCGGAGGAACAGCGACCGCACGAACTCCTGCTGCCCTCCGGTGAGCCCGGTGAACACCGACTCGGCCGTGCGGGTCAGCGCGCCCTCGAACCCACCCGCGGCGCGGAAGCCCTGCAGCGTCAGGGTGTTGCCCTTGCGGCGGTGCCACGTCTCCAGCAGCGCGTGCGAGAGCAACGGCAGCGCGCCGGCCTGCTCGGCGCAGTTCGCGACGAGCTCGGCGACCAGGGCGGTCTCGACGGTGTGCCCGATGCGCCTGGCCGGCTGGATGATCGCGGCGCGCAGCTCGTCGGTGCTCATCGGGCCGACGGTGACCTGGGCCCGGCCCATCGCCTCGACCAGCGCGGGGAAGTCCGTGCAGTGGCCGTAGAAGTCGGCCCGCACGCCCAGCACCACCCGGTGCGCGGTCAGCCGGTCGACGAACCGCCTGCGGGTGTCGCGGTCCTCGCAGAGGGTGAAGATCTCCTCGAACTGGTCGACCACGAGAACGGTGTCCTCGCCGGCGTCCCGCAGCGCTCTTTCGCACTCCCGCAGCGGACTGGGACCGGGTGTGAACAGCACGGCCCGGTCGCCGAGTCGGGGCATCAGACCGGCCCTGAGCAGCGACGACTTGCCCGCGCCCGACGCGCCGACCACCACGACGACGCGTTCGTCCGCGGCCAGGCGGGTGAGCCGGTCGACCAGGCGGTCGCGGCCGAAGAACCGGTCGGCGTCCTGCTGCCCGAACGCGGTCAGCCCGGCGTAGGGCGAGCCGGGGTCCTGCTCGGGCCGGGGTTCGGCCTCGGCCGCGGCGTGCCAGCGGCGCTCCCACTCCTCCTCGGAACCGCCGCACGCGCGCACGTACGCGAGCGTGACCTGCAGCGTCGGCAGCTTGCGCCCGGCGGCGGCCTGGGACAGCGCCGCCTCCGAGTAGTGCGTCAGCGCACTGAGCCGGCGGTAGGTCGGGCTGCCCGCCCGCTCCCGCAACGACCTGAGCTCCCGCGCGAACGCGAGCACCGCCGAGTCACCCGCGTCGAGCGGCCGTTCCTTGCGTGGCATCCCCGTTCTCCCCCCGTGCCTCCCCCGGGGAGTGAACCTAGTGGCAGAAGGCGGTGATCGTGCCGGTCAGAACGTCGGTGAGCCGGTCGAGGGAGGCCAGGTCGACGTGCTCGGTGGCGGCGTGGGCGCCCGCGCCGTCGACGCCGAACAGCAGGCAGGGGATGCCGGCGCGGTCCAGCAACGCGCAGTCGGTCCAGAACGGCTCCGCGCGGATGATCGGCGGCGCGCCGAGGTGCGCGACGAGCGTGCGGACGATCTCGGCGTCGGGATCGGCCTCGAAGGGGTCCCTGGCGAGGCCTCGGGTGAGCGTGGCGGTGAAGTCCGGGACGGTCGCGGTGAGGTGGTCGAGGATCGTGCGCAGCTCGTCCTCGGTCTGCTGGGGTGACTCACCTGGGACCGTGCGGCGTTCGAGCGTGATCCGGCAGACCGACGGGTAGGTCGAGGCCTCCTCACCGCCGCTGATCAGCGACGCGTGGACCGTGCCGGTGCCGAGCAGGTGGTGCCGCGGGCCTTCGCGGAGGTCCTGGCCCAGCCGTTCCAGCGCCACGAGGAAGTGGCCTGCCTTGGCGATGGCGTCGATGCCGAGCTCCGGCCGCGAGCCGTGGGCCGCCCTGCCTCGGATCTCGACGTCGAACCAGACGAAGCCCTTGTGGGCCAGGGTGACTTCGAGGTGGCTGGGTTCGGTGACGATGGCGGCGTCGGCGGTGAAGTGGTCGAGCACCTCCTCCGTGCCGAAACTGCCGTGTTCCTCGTCGGCCACGCACGCAACGATGACGTCGCCGCGCAGCGGGCGCTCGGTGGCCCTGGCCGCGGCGACCATCATGGCCGCGATGCCGCCCTTCATGTCGAACGTGCCGCGGCCGAACATCTTGCCGTTCTCGACGTGCGGGTGCAGCGGGTCGCCGTTGTAGCCCGCGAGGCCGACCGTGTCGACGTGGCCGTTGAGCATCAGGGACTTCCCGCCACCGGTGCCCTTCCTGACGCCGACGAGCGAGGGTCTGCCCGGTCGTCGCTCCAGGCGGTGCACCTCGAAGTCGTGGGCGCGGAACCAGGTGGCGATGAAGTCCACTACCTCGTGTTCGCCGTTGCCGCCGGGGACGAGGTCGGGGTTCACCGAGTCGATGGAGACGAGTTGGGCCAGCAGGTCACGTGGGTTCACGGGCGTCCTTCGGTGCTGATGAGCACGACGGTGTCGAGCCGGCCGAAGTCGGCACGGATGGTACGGAGTCCGGCGAGAGATGCGGCGCCACACGGTCCTGAGTGGACGCCCAGCGCGTGGAGGTCCTTCATCGCTTGCGTGCATTCGGCTTCGGAGATGGCCACGGCGGCGTCCAGGCCGTTGCGCAGATACGGCCAGGAGGTGGCGGACGGTGTGCCGCAGTTGAGCCCGGCCATGATCGTGTCGCCGGTCGGCACGGTCCTGAGCTCGTCCGCTTCGAGGCTTGCGAGGACGCACGCGGCGCTGTCCGGTTCGACGGCGAGGAGCCTCGTGCGGGAGCCGCGGCCGCGGTAGTGCGTGATCACGGCCTGCGCGAAGGACCCGACGCCGACCGGGACGACGACCAGGCCGGGATCCCCGTCGAGCTGCTCGTCGATCTCGTGGCAGAGCGTGCCGTAGCCCTCGACGATCCAGGCAGGAACCTCCTCGTAGCCGGGCCAGCCCATGTCCTGCACGAGGACCCCGTCCGCCCCGGCGGCTTTGGCGACCGCGTCGTCGTACGTGCCCTCGACCACCGTGACCTGGGCGTTCTCGGCCCGGATCGCCTCGATCGCCGGCTCGGGCACGGTGTGCGGCACGAAGACGTGGGCGTGCTGGCCGCGCAGCCGGGCCATTCGCGCGACCGCCCTGCCGTGGTTGCCGTCGGTCGCGGTGGTGAGCGTGACCTGGTCCGATCGCCCCTCGAGAACGCGGTGAACGGCCCAGGACGCGCCGAGAGCCTTGAAAGCGGGCAGGCCGAGCCGGGAGGATTCGTCCTTGACGAACAGGCGGCCGATCCCGAGTTCCGCGGCGAGGGCCGGCAGCTCGGTCAGCGGAGTGGGCGCGTAGCCGGGCAGACCGGCGTGGAAGTCCCGCACCCCGGTGGGAGCGGGAGGGCATCGCCAGCTGCGGGCCTCCGGCCGTGAGAACTTCATGCGGGACAGCGTGCGGGTGGCCCGGATCATCGGTCCAGCGCATGTTTTCGACGTGTACCGGTGGAAGAATCCGACGAGTCGCGGGAGGAGGTGCGCGGTGAGCGACGAGGAGCTGCTCGTCGAGTTCGCCTTGACCCGCCTCGACCACCCCGGCCTCGACCTCGAGGAGGTCGCGGCGCTCGTGGTGCGGCGGGTCGGGCCGGAGCGGATGGTCGAGTTCGCCGGGCAGACCCTGGTGCACCGCGACGAGCTCAGGGGAGCGGTGTTCCCGGCGGCCGTCGAGCACGTGCTGCGTGTGGTGCTGACGTTGCGCGGGCCGCGCGACTAGCGGCACGCCGAGCGCTTCGGGCGTCGCAGTCCGAAGTGGAGCGCCGTTCGAACCGGCTCCACCGCGACTCGAGCGCGGCTCCAGGCACGACCGTCCATTTTTGTCGGTGGTCCCCGGTAACGTCCCCTCCATGAGTGCTGCTGGGGATCGGATTCAGGAGCTCGCCGGCCGGATCGTCGAGCTGCGTGACGCGTACTACCAGGGTGAGCCGCTGGTGGCGGACGCGGAGTACGACGCGATCGAGGACGAGTTCCGCGGCCTGGTCGCGAAGCACCCGGAGCTCGCGCCGGAGGACAACCCGCTGGACCACGTGGGCGCGCCGTCGGTGCTGCACGCGCCGGTGCGGCACTCGCGGCCGATGCTGTCCCTGGAGAAGGCGAACAAACCCGAGCAGGTCGAGTCGTTCTTCGCGCGGTTCCCCGGCCAGCCCGTGGTCGTCATGCCGAAGCTCGACGGCCTGTCGCTGGCGCTGGTGTACGAGAACGGGCGCCTTGCGCGCGCGGTCACCCGAGGCGACGGCACGACGGGCGACGACGTCACGTTCCTGACGCGCGCGTTGTGCGACGGCGTGCCGGACAAGGTCGAGGCGCCGGGGCGGGTCGAGGTGCGCGGCGAGTGCGTGATGCTGCGCTCGACGTTCGACACGTACAACGCGGCGCACCCGGACAAGCCGCTGATCAACCCGCGCAACGCGGCCGCGGGCACGTTGCGCGCGAAGGACCCGAAGGCGGTCGAGGGCCGGCGCATGCAGTTCTTCGCGTTCGACCTGACGACCGAGCCGGAGAGCGCCGACTCCGACCTCGACGCGGGCCTGCGCAAGCTGGGGTTCAGCGTCGCGGAGATGAAGCACTGCTCCACCGCGGCCGAGGCGCAGGAGCTGATCAGCGGCATCGAGCAGGCCCGCAACACGCTCGACTACGACCTCGACGGCGCCGTGCTGCGCCTGGCGAACCGCGACGCGTTCGCCGCCGCGGGCACCCGTTCGTCGTCGCCGCGCGGTGCCATCGCGTACAAGTTCGCCGCCGAGGAGAAGACGACGGTGCTCAAGGACGTCGTGTGGGACGTGGGCAAGACCGGCAAGATCGCCCCGGTCGCGTGGCTCGAGCCCGTGTTCGTCGGCGGCACGACCGTCACCCGCGCGACGCTGGCCAACCAGGAGGTCATCCGCTCGCGCGGCATCAAGATCGGCGACACCGTCCTGGTCCGCCGCGCCGGCGACGTGATCCCGTTCGTCGCGGGCGTGCTCGACGAGTCGAAGCGCACCGGCGCCGAGCAGGAGATCGTCCCGCCGTCGGAGTGCCCGTCCTGCGCCCAGCCGCTGACCGAGCAGGGCAACAGCCGCGAGCTGTTCTGCACGAACTCGGCCTGCCCGGCCCAGACCGTGCGCCGCCTGATCCACTGGTCGTCCCGCGCCGCCGCCGACATCGACGCCATCGGCCAGGTGTGGATCGAGCGCCTCGCCGAGACGGGCGACCTGGTGAACCCCTCCGACTTCTACACGCTCACCAAGGAACGCCTGCTGGAGTTCGACCGGGTGGGCGAGGTCTCCGCGACCCGCATGATCGAGTCCATCGACCGCAGCCGCTCCGTGGGCCTGCGCCGCGCGTTGATCGGCCTGTCGATCCCGATGGCCTCCGAAGGCACCGCGGCCCGCCTGTGCCGCGCGGGCTTCGGCTCCCTGGAGGCCGTCGCCGACGCGGGCGTCGAGAAGCTCGTGGCCGTGGAGGACATCGGCCAGAAGGTCGCCGAGTCGATCAACTTCCACCTGGCCCGCCTGCGCCCGGAGATCGAACGCCTGCGGGAACGCGGCGTCTCCCTGGAGGTGCGGGAGGAGGACCTGCCCCCGGTGGTGGTCGCCGGCGCACCCCTGGAGGGCAAGTCCGTCGTGATCACGGGCTCCATCAGCGACCCGCGATCCGGCGAGAAGGTCACCCGCCCGACGTTCCAGAAGATGTGCGAACGGGCCGGCGCCACCGCCGCCTCGTCGGTGTCGGCCACCACCGACCTGCTCATCACGGGCGAGGGCGTCGGCGCCGGCAAGCTCACGAAGGCGGAGAAGCTCGGCGTCGAGGTGGTCGACCAGGGCGAGATCTGGGCGAAGCTGATCGCCGCCGGAGTCGCCTGACCCCACGAACGCGGGAAGCCCCCACGCTGCCTGGGGGAGGACGGCAGCCTGGGGGCGAGTAGAGGTGGTCGGTGCGGCGGTCGCCTCTCGGCGGTGTGCGCGACGCGGCTCCGGGTGAACGGTGTTCCGCGAGGGCTGTTGTGTTGGGGCCTGGGGACTCGTTCGGCGCCGACCGTCCTGTGCAACGGTGCGGGGTTCCGTTGTGTTTCCTGGTGATCTGTGTGCTCGGTCACCGGGTGTTGTTGCTGTGCAAGGGGATGCTGAGAAGGGAAGGCCCTCGGGACGTCTGGGGGGTGTACGGCCCGAGGGCGTGGCGTGTGGGTGGTGCGGCGGCCGTCCTTCGGCGATAGGCGCGGGGGAGCGTTGTGCCGCAACGGCGTTGGTGTTGCGGTGCCACAGGTTGCTGGAGAGGGAAAGCCCTCGGACCGTCTGGGGGTGTACGGCCCGAGGGCGTGGCGTGTGGGTGGTGCGGCGGTCGCCTTGCGGCGATAGGTGCGCGCAGGTTCCGGGTGTGCGGCGTTCCGCACGGGCCCTGGTGTGCGGTGTAACGGTATTGCTCGGGTAGGGAACGCCCTCGGGCAGTGTCGGGGTGTACGGCCCGAGGGCGTGGCTTGTGTGGTGCTGCGGTCACCTTTCGGTGATGCACGCGGGCGAGCGGTGTGCCGCAACGACGTTGATGTCGCGGTCCCAGGTGTTGCTGGAGAGGGAAGGCCCTCGGGTCGTCTGGGGGGTGTACGGCCCGAGGGCGTGGTCTGCAGGTCGGTGCGGCGGTCGCCTCTCGGCGGTGGGCACGACGCGGCTCCTGCCGGACGGTGTTCCGCGAAGGCTGTTCTGTTGGGGCCCGGGGACTCGTTCCGCACCGACCAACTCTTACAACGGCGCGGGGATCTGTTGTGTTCCAGGAGGATCTGTGTGGCCGGTCACCGTCGGTCAAGACGAAGGCCTTGTGGGACAAAGAACAGGTGGTCGGCGCGGCAGGAGAGGTCCGCGCCGACCGGACGCCCGAGAGCCGGGCGGCGGGGGGGAGTGGCGGGTCGCGGGGGGGGACGGGAGGCCGATGCGATCGGTCGCCTCTCGGCGAGTTGCTCGACGCGGTACCAGCTGTGCGGTCTTCCGCGAAGGCGATGAGGTGAGGCCCGGGGGGACACGGACCGCACCGACCAACCTGTACAACGGCCGCGGTGCCCGGCGTGTTTCCGGACGGGCTGTGGGGTCGCTCACCGCTGTGCCGGGAGCTCGCACGGAACGCGCGGTCCACCCGGCGCGTCCGCGCGAACGTCGGCGCGTTCCTGCGCCCCAACTCGGAGCGACTCGAAACGCGGCAGGGCCACCGGGGACCGCACGATGTCGCGCGGCATTGACCCGGTGGCCCTGCCCCGAGTTCGCCAAGAGCGCTCGACGAACTCGGAAAGGTGTCGCAGTAGCGTTGTGCGTCAGTAGAAGCAGCCCGTGCGGGGCAGCGACGACGGCGCCGGCGGCGTCCGTCCGTCGTACACGGCGAGCAGGAAGTTCTGCGGGCAGTAGGACGTCCCGCTGATCTTGATCGCGATGTGCAGGTGCGGGCCCGTCGAGTTGCCGGTGTTGCCGGTCGTGCCGACTCGGTCACCGGCCTTGACGGCGGCGCCGTTCGAGACCGACCACGACGAGAAGTGGCAGTAGATGTAGTCGACGCCGCTCTTGACGATCCGCAGGCCGTTGCCGCAGCCGTTGGGCTCGTTGATGCGGTAGGCGGTGCCGGTGACCATCGCGTACGCCGGCTTGCTGTTCACCGGCAGGTCGATGGCGGGGTAGTCGTGGTGCGGGTCGTCGTACTCGCTGCGCGGCAGGGCGCTCTTGGCCAGCGGCAGGCTGTAGGTGCCGCCGCCACCGCCGCCGGAGCCCGATCCGCCGACCAGGGTCTGCCACGTGTTCGGGCCGACGATGCCGTCCGCGGTCAGGCTCTTCGAACGCTGGAACGCGACGGCGGCGTTGTGGGTGCCGCTGCCGAAGTCGCCGTCCTCGTCCAGGCCGTAGCCGTAGCGGTTGAGCTGCACCTGGGCGGCGCGCACGGCGTTGCTGTTGTTGCCCTGCTTGACGCTGACGATCAGCTTCGGCCAGGTGTTGGGGCCGATCTGGCCGTCCGCCGACAGGCCGTTGGCGCTCTGGAACTGCTTGACCGCCGTCTCGGTGGCCGGGCCGAAGTCGCCGTCGGCGCTGATGTTGTAGCCGCGGTGGCGCAGCAGGTGCTGGGCGGTCAGCACGGTCGCGCCGTTCTGGCCCTCCTTGACGTTCGGCCACGCCGGCAGCGCCGCCTGGGCGGGGCTGACGACTCCTATCAGAACCCCGAACGAGATCAGGGCGGCAACGAGGATTCTCATGGCCTGCACGCTAGGAACGCACCGCCGACGGGCGCCCTAGTCGTGAGACCAGTTGTGTGCGGTCACGGCAGCCGAACTTCCTCAGCAGGTTCGACACGTGGTACTTCACCGCGCTCACGGTGATGAACATGGCCGCGGCGATCTCCGCGTTCTCCCGCCCCTCGGCGACCAGCCGCAACGTCTCCCGCTCGCGGACGGTCAGCGACGCCGGTGGCGGGCCGGGCAGCAGCGAGGGCACGAGCCGCGGCGACACCCAGCCGCCGAACCGGTGCACGTCGTGGACCGCCCGCACGATGTCCTCCGGCGGGTCGTCGGCGAGCACGAGCCCGGTCACCCCCAGCCGCACCAGGCCTTCCACGGCGTCGAACGACGGCAGCACCGCGACGGTCCGCGGCCCGGTGGCCCGCGCGGCGTCCGCCACGGTCACGTCGGCGGGAGCGCCTGGGCGAGCCCACGGAACGGAGGAGAGGCCGGCCGAGATCCGGTCGGCCAGCGAAGCGTTGCACAGCGACAGCGAGACGAGGATGGTTCGCACATCCCGGAACAGTCGGCACAGGGCCGTATTTCCGCGTATCTGCTGCGTATAACGCCAGGTCGTTGTTACCGTTCCGCCGATCACGGGGGAGGGTGCGTGCGGTTCCGGGTGCTCGGTCCGATCGTCGTCGCGGCCGGCGAGGAGGAGACCCCGTTGCGGTCGGCGAAGCAGCGGATCCTGCTCGCGATGCTGGTGCGGCACGCCAACACGCCGGTCTCCCCGCACCGGCTGATCGAGACGCTGTGGGAGGTTCCGCCCGCCTCCGCGCAGGAGAACGTCCGGCTGTACGTGTACCAGCTCAAGCGCACTCTCGGCCTCGGCGACCGGATCACGCGCGAGCCGGGCGGGTACGCGCTCGCGGTCGAACCCGGTGAGCTCGACGCGGACCTGTTCGACCAGTTGGCCGCGGACGGCGAACGGGCCCTCGCGGACGGCGACCCGCACAAGGCCGCCGATCTGCTCGCCGAGGCGCTCGGCCTGTGGCGCGGTCCCGCCTACCCCGACCTGCCCGGCCAGTACGCCGCGCGGCTGGAGGAGGCCCGGCTGCGTGCCGTGGAGGCGCGTGCCGCGGCCGAACTGGCACTGGGCCGGCACGCCGGGGTCATCGGCTGGCTGGCCGAGCTGGCCGAGGCGAACCCGTACCGGGAGCCGTTGCACGCCAGGCTGATGACCGCCCTCTACGGCGCGTCCCGCCAGGCGGAGGCGCTGGAGGTGTTCCGGCGGGCCCGCGAACGGCTCGTGGACGACCTCGGCATCGAGCCCGGCGCCGAGCTGCGCGGCC
This sequence comes from Lentzea sp. NEAU-D7, assembly GCF_026242055.1. GTDB lineage: Bacteria > Actinomycetota > Actinomycetes > Mycobacteriales > Pseudonocardiaceae > Lentzea. The sequence continues at coordinate 26,457 of NZ_JAPJDL010000011.1, forward strand.
TGCACGAGACGATGCTGCAGGGCGCGCCACCGCCGGAGCCCGCGCCGCCGAGACCCGGCCGTGCGGCCTGCCCGTACCGCGGCCTGATGGCCTACCAGCCGGAGCACCACCCGTGGTTCTTCGGCCGCGACCACCTCGTCGACCTGGTCACGCGCCGGATCGACCGCCACCCCGTCGTCGGCGTGTTCGGCGCGTCCGGCAGCGGCAAGTCCTCGTTGCTGCGGGCCGGTGTCGTCGGCGGGCTCGGCGCGACCTGGCGGCCGGTCGTCATCACGCCGGGCGCGCATCCGATGGCCGCGCTCACGAACGCCCTCGCGGCGTTCACCGGCAAGCGGCCCGACCTCGGCGCGGACCCGGCGGCGTTCGACGTCGAGGTGCGCAACGCACTCGCCAACGGCCCGGACGACGTCCGCCTGCTGCTCGTCGTGGACCAGCTGGAAGAGCTGTTCACGTTGTGCGCCGACGAAAGCGAGCGCTCGCAGTTCATCGGGGTGCTGCTGGACGCCGCCCAGGGGCCGCACCGCCGCACTCGGGTCGTGCTGGGCGTCCGGGCCGACTTCCTCGCCCACGTCACGCAGCACGCCGGTCTGGTGAAGGCGCTGGCGGACGAGGCGACAGTCCTGGTCGGGCCGCCCTCGGGCGCGGACCTGCGCGACATCGTGCTGCGCCCCGCCTCGATGAGCGGGTTGTCCGTCGCCCCCGACCTGCTCGCGACCGTGCTCGCCGACGTGGACGCCGAACCGGGCGCGCTTCCGCTGCTGTCCCACGCGCTCGTCGAGACGTGGCAGCGCTCGGGCACCGAGCTGACCCTGGCCGCCTACCGGGCCGGTGGCGGGGTCCGCGGGGCGATCGCGCAGACCGCCGAACGCGCCCACGCCGACCTCGCGGACGCCGAACAGCGGGCCATGCGCCGGATCCTGGTGCGGCTCACCGCGCTCGGCGACGGCACCGAGGACACCCGCCGACCGATCCGCCGCGCCGAGCTCGACGGCGTCGCCGAGCACCACGTGATCGACGGCGTGCTCGGCCGTCTGGTCACCGAGCGGCTGGTCGTGGTGGACGAGGGCACCGCCGAGATCGCGCACGAAGCGCTGATCCGGGCGTGGCCCCGGCTGCAGCGCTGGCTGTCCGACGACCGCTCGACGCTGCTGGTGCACCGCAGGCTGACGGCCGCCGCCCACACGTGGAGCGAGCTGGACCGCGACGAGGGCGCGCTCTACCGGGGCGCCCAGCTGCTCAGCGCGTCGGCCTGGGCGCAGGACCACCCCGGCGAGCTGAACGCGGCGGAGGAGGCGTTCCTCCGGGCGAGCCGCGAGCGCGACGAGGCCGAGCAGGTGGCGGTGAAGCGCCGCAACCGGCTCCTCACCAGGCTCGTCTCGATCATGGGCGTGCTGCTCCTGCTCGCCGCGGGCGGGGGCGGCGTCGCGTGGTGGCAGTCGCGGGAAGCCCAGCTGCGGCAACGGATCGAGCAGGCGCACCAGATCGCGCTGTCCGCGCGTGGCCTCGTCGACACCGCACCCGACCTCGCTGGACCGCTCGCCATGTCGGCCTACCGGCTGCACGCGGACGGCGACACCCGAGGCGCACTGCTGAGCACCGCCTCCGCGCCGCGCCGGCGCATCGAGCTGAACGCCGACGGCCCGCCCGTGCTCGACGTGAGCGTGTCACACCGGGGTGACGTGATCGCGACGGCCGACCGGGACGGCCACGTCACGCTGTGGGAGCCGCGGACCCGGTCGCGCAAGCTGCTGCTCGCGGACCACAACGCGTTCACCGACGGCGGCTACGCCAGGCAGGCCGAGTTCAGCGCCGACGACAGGTTCCTCGCGTCGAACGCGTCGCTGCCCGCGCTGGGCGGGAGCCGTGGCGACGTGGTGGTGTGGGACCTCGGGACCGGGAAGGCCGTGTTCTCCCGCCAGTTCGACGTGATCACCGCCGGGCTCGCGTTCCACCCGGCCGGGACGTCGTTCGCGGTCGGCGTCGCCGGTGGGGCCGTCGAGGTCTGGGACGTCGCCGCCCGGACCAGCCGGACCTTCCGGGGGCACACCGGGGAGGTGGACGCGCTCGCGTTCAGCCCGGACGGGTCGCTGCTCGTCACCGCGAACGGGGAGGAGCACCCGCTGGTGTGGGACGTCGCTTCCGGCGCCCGGATCGGCGAGATCCCGTCCCTGGAGGTCAGCAACGTCGTCTTCGACGGCACGAGGATCGGCACCGCGACGTTGCGCGACGGGGTGAAGTTCTGGGACGTGAGCGGAAAGCTGCTGTCCGAACTGCCGAAGCAGGGCGCCTACGCGTGGGAGGCCTCGGAGCCGGTGGGCGGCCGCATGGCGGTGGCGGACGAGGACGGGCTCATCACCATCTGGGACGTCCGGACCGGTCGCCCGATCACGACCTACCGCGACCGCGGCCGCACCGAGTCGAGGGCGATCGCCCTGGGACGTGACGGCACCCTGCTCGTCTCCGGGGGCTACGGCCGGATCGTGGCGGTGCGCGAGGACGCCGTGCCGCCGTTCACCGGGCATTCCGGCGGCATCAACGACATCGACGTGTCCCACGGCACGGTCGCGTCCGCCGGTGACGACACGACCGTGCGGCTGTGGAACCTCGACGGCACCGCACTGGCCACTTTGGACGGTCATTCCGACCGGGTGGAGTCCGTGTCGTTCAGCCCGGACGGCACCCGGCTGGCCGCGCTGACCCGCGACCACACCATCTCGATCTGGGACGTGGCTCGGCGGGAGCGGCTGTCGTCGTTGTCCTACAGCGGCCTGGGGGCGTCGACCGACATCGCCTTCCAGCCGGACGGGCGCGGCATCGTCACGGCCTCGCTCGGCCGGTTCCGGTGGAGCCTGCCGGAACTGGCGCAGGGCGCGTTCTCCGGTGGGCCGCACATCGCGAGCGCCGTCGAGTTCACCCCGGACGGCCGCCTGCTGGTCTCCACCGACCCGGCCGGCGGCGCAATGTTGTGGGACCTGGCCCGCGACAGGCTGGAACGGCGGGTCAGCACGGGCCAGGGCGATGTGCGCGACGTCGCGGTCAGCCCGGACGGCACCCGGTTCGCGACGGCGGGCGCCAACCGGACGGTGAAGGTCTGGGACGTGGCCACCGGCGCCGAACTGATGACGCTGACCGGCCACTCCGCGCCCGTGGTCGCGCTGGCCTTCAGCCCGTCCGGCACCGCGCTGGCATCCGGGGGAGAGGACGACGCGGTCGTCGTGTGGGACCTGGGCACCCGCTCCGGCACCACGCTGACCGGGCACACCGGTCCGGTGCAGGCCGTGGCGTTCACGCGGGAGGACGAGCTGGTGACCGGCGCCAACGACGCGCGGATCATCCGCTGGTCGCTGTCCGTCGCGGACGCCGAGAACCGGATCTGCGCGGAGGCCTACCCGCGCTCGGAGGTCTGCGGGACCACCAGGCCCGACTCGTAGGCGATCACCACGAGCTGGGCCCGATCCCGGGCGTGCAGCTTCGTCATCGCGCGGTTGACGTGGGTCTTCGCGGTGAGCGGGCTGATCACCATGCTCGCGGCGATCTCGTCGTTCGACAGGCCGCGGGCGACCAGCACGACGGCTTCGCGTTCCCTGGTGGTGAGGTCGGCGAGGCTCAGTTCCCGCCGCGGCGGCTGGCTCACGTACCGGTCGATCAGCCTGCGGGTGATCGACGGGGCCAGGAGGGCGTCGCCGCGGGCCGCGACCCGGACGGCGTGCAGGAAGTCCTCCGGCTCCACGTCCTTGACGAGGAACCCGGCCGCGCCCGCCTTCAGGGCGTGGAAGACGTACTCGTCCAGGCCGTAGTTGGTGAGGATCACGACGTGAGTGCCGGCCAGGGACGGATCGGCGGCGATGTGCCTGGTGGCCTCGATGCCGTCCATCTCCGGCATCTGGATGTCGATCAGGGCGATGTCCGGGAGGTGTTCGCGGGCCTGGTCGAGGCCTTCCCGGCCGGTCCCGGCCTCGGCGACGACCTCGATGTCGTCCTCGGCTTCCAGCAACGCGCGGAAACCGCGGCGCATCAGCGGCTGGTCGTCGACCAGCAGGACGCGGATCACGGCTGTACCACGGGAAGTTCGGCCTGCACGCGGAAACCGCCCTCAGTCCGGGGCGCCGCCTGGAGGTGGCCGCCCAGCGCGGTGACGCGTTCGCGCATGCCGAGCAGCCCGACGCCCGGCGCGGTGGTCCCCGGTGCCGCCGTGCCGTCGTCGTCCACCTCGATGACCACGGTGTCCTCGCGGTAGCCGATGTGGATCCGCGCGCTCGCGGCGGCGGCGTGGCGGGCGATGTTCGTGAGCGACTCCTGCACGATCCGGTACGCCGTGCGCTCCACGGCCGCCGGCACGTCGTCGTGGCGGCCTTCGATCGTGAGCCTGGCGTCCAGGCCGGTGGCCCTGGCGCGTTCGACGAGCTCGGGGACGTCCTTGATGCTGTGCGGCGGGTTCTTGCCGTCGTCCCGCAGGGCTTCGAGCGTGGCGCGCAGCTCCCTGGACGCCTCCCGGCCCGCGTCGCGGATGACCAGGAGAGGTTCGGGCACGTCCTCGCCGCGCTTGCGGGCGAGGTGGACGGCGACCTCGGCCTGCAGCTTGATCACCGAGATCTGGTGGGTGAGCGAGTCGTGCAGCTCGCGGGCGATGTGCAGGCGTTCCTCGCCGGCCCGCCTGCGCGCCGCCTCCTCCTTGGTGCGCTCGGCCTCGTCGGCTCGCCGCTCGGCCTGCCTCAGCGCCTCGCCCGCGGCCGCGGCGGCGATCAGCCACGCGATCTGCAGGACGTCGCGGGTCTGCGCGAACGCCTCGTACGTGGTGAGGTCGCGCGGCGAGGCGAGGGCGGCGAGGGGGAGCGTGGCGAGCATCAGGACGGAGCCGGCGAGCGTGAACATGCGGTGGCCCGCCCGCATCGCCGAGTAGACGGCGAACAGGAAGGCGATCACCGGCACGTCCGCGCCGGTGGCCTGGTAGCCGAGCGCGAGGAGTCCGGTCGCCGCGAGCACGGCTCTGGGCGCTCGTTGGCGCGCGATGAGCGCCAGGCCGCTCGCGGCGAGCAGCGCGTAGCCCGGACCGGTGGCGGGGTGGCCCGCCACGACGAGACTCGTCGCGACCCCCGCGGCGATCACCCAGTCCAGCCAGCGCTTGCTCATCCGTGCACCTTAATCCCCCGTTCGCGCTGGTAGATCCTTCAGCGGCGGCATTGTCGGACTACTGCGCCCGCGGTACAGCGGTGTCTGCGCCCGCACGACGACGCGGGCCGGTCCGGCGGGTTGGCTGGTGCCCATGTTGCTTTCCGCTGCTTATGAGATGTCCGCCGGCCGCACTTTGTCGCTGATCGGTGTCGTCATCGGGGTGCTCGGCCTGGTCGCGCTCACCCGGCGAGGTCTGTGGGCCGTCGTGCTGGGTGCGGCAGGGGCGGTGATCGGTGTCGCGGTCGTGGTGATGGCGAAGGGCGGCCCCGGCACCGGCTACGGCATCGTCGGTGGCTACGTGTCGCTCGCCGTGGGTGTGGCCGGAGTGGTCCTGGGCGGCCTGGCTATGCGAAGAGCCGCTCGGGCTGCTGCACCGCGCGCCTCGTGATCAGCCCGGCCGCGCCCCGCACCACCGCGAACTCGCCGAGGGGCGAGGCGAGCAGCCGGGTGTGCCGTTCGCCGCCCGCGAGCACCCTGCCGTCCAGTTCGGACTGCACGGCCTCGCGGAGGTGGTCGTACAGCACGGCGTAGCTGCCGCCGAGCACGACCGTCGGGACGTCGAAGAGGTTCATCAGCGTCGCGATGCCGACTCCCAGCGCCTCGCCGGCCGTCCGCACGGCCGCCGCGGCCCTGGGGTCGCCCGCTTCGAGCGCCTTGCGCAACGAGTCGAGCCGGCGTCGGCCCGCCTCGCGCAGGATGACGTCGAGCCCCGCGTACCGCTCGACACACCCGCGGCTGCCGCACGTGCAGCGGATGCCGTTGCGCTCGATCACGACGTGGCCGAGCTCGCCCGCGAACCCGCTGACCCCGCGGTAGACCTCGCCGCCCAGCACGACGCCCGCGCCGATGCCGACGTCGGCCGTCACGTGCACGAAGTCCTCGCCCGCCAGGTGCCGGGGCCACAGGTGGGCGAGCGCGGCGAGGTTCGCCTCGTTGTCGAGCTGGACGTCGAGACCGGTGCGCTCGCCTAGCCTCTCGGCCAGCCGCTCGCCGACGAACTCGGGCAGGTTGGGCGCTCGGACGATGGTGCCCTCGTGCACGACACCGGGGATCGCGAGACCCGCCCCGAGAACCGTGCGCTCGGAACCCCCGGTGACCTCGCGGATCAGACCGGCTATCCGGTCGAGCACCTCGTCCGCGGTGGCCTTGCGCATGTCGGCGGGGACGAGACGGCGTTCGAGCGTCGCGCCGTCGAGCCCGAGCGTCTCGACGGCGAGGTGGCTGACGTTGATCTCCGCACCCACCGCGACCGGCCCGGCGGGGTGGAAGCGCAACGGCTTGGACGGCCTGCCCATGCCCGCGAGCGTGGCGGGCTCCTCCACCAGGATCCCGCCCGCCAGCAACGGCTCGGCGAGGTTGGACAGCGTGGCCTTCGTCAGCCCGGTGCGCGCCGCGAGGTCGGCGCGCGAACCGGGCCGGTCGACGAGGGCGAGCAGCACCGTGCGCAGGTTGCCGAGGCGAACCTGACGCAGGTGGTCGACGGTGGTCATCGACTCAAGTATCGCTGTGCCGCGTCTCCGTACCGCGCCCGGATCTCCGGCACCGCGTCCGCCTCGTACCGCGTGCTTTCCGCCAGCGTCCACTCCGGAGGCGTCGTCCCGTTCGTGAGCGTCCACGCGGCCTGCCGTGCCGCACCGTTCGCCACGTACTCGTCCGGCGCGGGCACCGTCACGGGCACACCGAACACCGTCGGCGCGATCTCCCGCACCGCGGGAGAAACCGCTGCTCCTCCGACGAGCCGCACGCCGGTGACGTCCGCACCTTGCTCGGCGAGCGCGTCGAGGCCCACCGCAAGACCGCACAGCATGCCTTCGACGGCCGCACGCGCGATGTTCGCGGGCGTGGCGTTGGTGAGCGTCAGTCCGTGCAACGCACCCGTCGCGTCCGGCAGGTTCGGCGTCCGTTCGCCTTCCAGGTACGGAACCAGCACCACGCCTTCCGCACCCGGTTTCGCGGACAGCGCGAGGTCGCTGAGCCGGGCCAGGTCGACGCCCAGCATCCGGGCGGTCGCGTCCAGCACGCGGGCGGCGTTCAAGGTGCAGGCCAGCGGGAGGTACCGGCCCGTGGCGTCGGCGAACCCCGCCACGATGCCGGACGGGTCTTCCGCGCGGACGTCGCTGGTCGCGGTGACGACGCCGGACGTGCCGAGCGACACCACGACGTCGGTGCCGCCGCCGACCCCGAGCATGGCCGCCGCGTTGTCGCCCGCGCCCGCACCGAGGCGGACCGGTCCGTCCACGAACTCCGCCGGGCCCAGGACACGGGGGAGCACCACGTCGGAGCGGCCGAGGCCGAGAGCGAGCAGGTCGGGCACGTACTCGTTCGACACCGAGTCGAAGTAGCCGGTGCCGGAGGCGTCCGAACGGTCGGTGACCAGGTCGGAGAGCACGCCGGTGCCGCGCAGCCTCCACGTCAGCCAGTCGTGCGGCAGGCAGACGGCGGCGGTGCGCTTCGCGTTGGCCGGTTCGTGCTGGGCGAGCCAGCGCAGCTTCGTGATCGTGAACGACGCGACCGGCACGAGACCGATCCGCGCCGCCCACGTGTCCGCGCCGAGCTCGCCGGTCAGCGAGGCGGCAGCCGCCGCGGAACGGGTGTCGTTCCACAGCAACGCCTCGCGCACGACCTCGCCGTCCTCGTCGAGGCAGACCATGCCGTGCTGCTGCCCGCCGACGCTCAGCGCCGCGACGTCGGACAGTCCGCCGGCGTCGGCGAGCGCGGACTGCAGAGCCGACCACCAGTGCGAGGGGTGCACCTCGGTGCCGTCCGGGTGGGCCGCGCGGCCCTCCCGGACGAGCCTGCCGGTCTCCGCGTCGCGAACCACGACCTTGCACGACTGCGTCGAGGAGTCGACGCCGGCGACGAGCGTCATGTCAGCGCGCTCCCGTGAGGTGCTCGAGGGCGAGCTGGTTGAGCCGGACGAAGCCGTAGCCCCGTTCGCCCGCCTGGTCGGGGTCGAAGCCGGTGTCCTTGATCAGGTCGTCGTAGGACTCGCCGGCGTTGAGCGTCGGCTGCGAGAGCTCCGCGACACCCGCCACGGCCAGCGCCTCCTGGACCTCCGGGTCCGCGCGGAACGCGGCTGCGCGGTCGCGGAGCAGCAGGTACGTGGCCATGTTCGCCTTGGCCGAGTCCCAGACGCCCGTGATGTCCTCGGTGCGCGACGGCTTGTAGTCGAAGTGCCGGGGCCCGTCGTAGCCGGCGGTCTCCAGCAGGTCGACCAGCGCGAACGCGTTCATCAGGTCGCCGTGCCCGAACACCAGGTCCTGGTCGTACTTGATGCTGCGCTGACCGTTGAGGTCGATGTGGAACAGCTTGCCGTGCCACAGCGCCTGCGCGATGCCGTGCACGAAGTTCAGCCCGGCCATCTGCTCGTGCCCGACCTCGGGGTTCAGGCCGACCAGCTCGGGCCGGTCGAGCGAGGTGATGAACGCGAGCGCGTGCCCGACCGTCGGCAGCAGGATGTCACCGCGCGGCTCGTTCGGCTTCGGCTCGAGCGCGAACCGGATGTCGTAGCCGCGGTCCGTGACGAACTGCGTCAGCAGGTTCATGGCCTCGCGGTACCGGTCGAGCGCCGCACGCACGTCCTTGGCCACGTCGTACTCGGAGCCCTCGCGGCCGCCCCACAGCACGAACGTCTTGGCGCCGAGCTCCGCCGCCAGCTCGACGTTGCGCAGCACCTTCTGCAGCGCGAACCGCCGCACGCCGCGGTCGTTGCTGGTGAAGCCGCCGTCCTTGAAGACGGGGTGGCTGAACAGGTTCGTCGTCACCATCGGGATGACGAGACCGGTTTCGGCCAGCGCGCCCTGCAGCCGGCTGATCTGCTGGTCACGGTGCGTCGCCTCGAAGCCGAACAGGTCGTCGTCGTGGAACGTCAGGCCGTAGGCGCCCAGCTCGGCGAGCCGGTGCACGGCCTCGACCACGTCGAGCTCGGGTCGCGTGGCCTCGCCGAACGGGTCGCGTCCCTGCCAGCCCACGGTCCACAGACCGAAGGAGAACTTGTCCGCCGGAGTGGGCGTGCTCATCATCCACCTCATTCGTTCAATGCTTGAACTTAGTGCGGACAGTACGACGCCACGGCGTTGATCGCAACGTCGGAGTTCGCTCAGCCGAGCCGGTCCGCGGCGGCCTCGACCGCGGGCGCCAGGGCCTCGGCGATCGCGCGGTAGCCGGCGGCGGAGGGGTGGAAGCGGTCGGCGGCGAACAGCGAGGGGTCGGCGGCGAACCGCGGCGTGACGGCGCGTTCGACGTGGGCGACGACCCCGCCGGCCCGGATGACGGCCTGCTGCTGCACCTGGGCGTAGTCGCGGCTCACGGCCGACACGACGTTGCGCAACGCGGGCGGCACGTGCGAGACGATGCTCAGGTCCGGCGCCGTGGCGACGACGACCTCGGCCCCCGCCGCGCGCAGGTCCGCGACGGCGTCGTGCAGCTGCTGGGCTCCGACGTGCGCCGGGACGAACCTGGTCAGGTCGTTCGCGCCGATGACCACCACCGCGACGTCGGCTCCGCTCGCTACGGCGGTGCGCACCTGGGCGCGCAGATCGGCCGAGCGAGCGCCGGCGAACGCGTGCACGGCGAGTTCGACTCGATGTCCCGCCTTTCGCAGGCGTTCGGCGAGCAACGGGCCGAGTGTGTCCTCCCGGCGCGTGCTGCCCACTCCGGCGGCGATCGAGTCGCCGAGCAAACACAGGCGCATACCCGGTGAACGAAGGGCGTCGTGGAGGTGTTCCGCCTCAAATGCGTTGTGAGGCAACGCTCATGTGTCTACACTCCACGATCATCATCACCGAGGCGAGAGGAGACCGGCCGTGCGTACCGCCGCCGTCGTCCTCCCGTCCCGTTTCGACGTGATCCTCGTGTCCTCGCACCCCGGTCGCCTGCTGCGCGCCGGGCGCCGGACTGTCTGACGAACTCCCGGGCGGAGTTCGCCGGGTCATCGCGCTGACCCCCGCAAGTCCTTGACACCAAAGGCATCGAACCATGCGCACGATCACGTTGAACGCTGTCCGCAACCTCGGCATCCTCGCCCACGTCGACGCGGGCAAGACCACGCTCACCGAACGCGTCCTGTTCGCGACCGGGAGCACCCACAAGCGCGGCGAGGTGCACGACGGCACCACCGTCACCGACTTCGACCCGCAGGAACGCGATCGCGGCATCACGATCTTCGCCGCGGCCGTGACCTGCACGTGGGACTCCCATCGCGTCAACCTCATCGACACGCCGGGACACGTCGACTTCGCCGACGAGGTCGAACGGTCCCTGCGCGTGCTCGACGGGGCCGTCGCGGTGTTCGACGGTGTGGCCGGCGTGGAGCCGCAGAGCGAATCGGTGTGGCGGCAGGCGGATCGGTACGGCGTGCCCAGGATCGCGTTCGTCAACAAGCTCGACCGGGCGGGCGCGGACCTCGACCAGGTCGTCGAGTCGATCCGCACGCGGCTGCACACCGTGCCGCTCGTCGTGCAGCTGCCGATCGGCGTGGAGGACGGGTTCCACGGCGTCGTCGACCTGGTGCGCATGCGCGCGCTGATCTGGGACGACGGCATGACCGAGGGACCCGTACCGGAAACGCTGCTGGCAGAGGCGCGACGACGGCGCCGCCTCCTGGAGGAGGCGGTGGCGGAGCTGCACCCCGACGCGTTGGAGGAGTTCTTCGCACAGGGCCTGTCCGAGCAGACTTTGCGAGACGCTCTGCGCGACCTGACCAGGCAGGGCGGGGCCACCGTCGTGCTGTGCGGCTCGGCGTACCGCAACCGCGGTGTCGAGGCGTTGCTGGACGCGGTGATCGCGTACCTGCCGTCCCCTGTGGACGTTCCGCCGGTGCGGGGCGTCGACGGCCAGGAACGGCAGCCGGACCCGGACGCACCGTTCGCGGCGCTGGTGTTCAAGGTGAACGCCACCGCCACCGGACGGCTCGCGTACGTCCGCGTCTACTCGGGCACCCTCCACAAGGGAGACACGGTCCAGGTGGGCGGCCGCACCGAGCGCATCGGCCGGATCCTGCGCGTCCAGGCCGACCGGCACACGCCGGTCGACCAGGCCGTCGCGGGGGACATCGTGGCGGTGGTGGGGCTGAAGTCGGCTCGTACCGGGACGACCCTGTGCGCGCCGTCGGCTCCGTTGTTGCTCGAACCCCCGGTGCCGCCGGAGCCGGTCGTGTCGGTGGCCGTGGAAACGCGGACCAGCGCGGACAACGCGCGGCTGACCGAGGCACTGGCGCACCTGGTCGACGAGGACCCGTCCCTGAGGTTCGGGACGGACCCGGAGACCGGTCAGACGGTGCTGTCCGGTCAGGGCGAGCTGCACCTGGAGGTCTCGGTGGAGAAGGCGCGCACGCTGCACCGCATCGAGCTCACCATGGGACGGCCACGCGTCTCGTACCGCGAGACCGTGAGCACGGGCGTCACGGGATTCGTCCACAGGCACGCCAAGCAGGACGGAGGACAGGGGCAGTTCGCTCACATCGTGCTCGACACCGAGCCGCTGGAGACCGGTTTCGAGTTCCGCTCGGCCGTGACCGGCGGGCGCGTGCCGCAGGAGTTCGTCCGCGCGGTCGAACAGGGCTGCCGGGACGCGCTGGCCGAGGGACCTCTCGGCCACCCGGTGACCGGGGTGCGGGTGACGCTCACCGACGGGTCCACGCACGTCAAGGACTCCTCGGAGATGGCGTTCCGCACGGCGGGCAGGCTCGGGCTGCGCGAGGCGCTGAAGGCCGGCGCCATGACGTTGCTCGAACCGATCGCCGAGGTCGCGGTGACCGTGCCGGAGGAGTACCTCGGTGGCGTGCTGGGTGATCTGGCGACGCGCCGGGGCAGGATCCTCGGTTCGGAGGCCAGGCCCGGTGCGACCGTGGTGACGGCGAGCGTGCCGTTGGCCGAGATGTTCGGCTACGTCACGAGGTTGCGCAGCCGGACGCAGGGCCGTGGCAGCTTCACCGCCACCCCGACCGGCTACGCGCCGGCATGACATGAGCAGGCCCGCCCCGACCTGGGGCGGGCCTGTGCCATGCTCGGACAGATGTCGACCTTGAACGTCATGTCGTTCAACCTGCGGTACGCCTCGGACGCCGAGCCGAACTCGTGGGCGGCCCGGCGTCCGGTCATGGCCCAGTTCCTGCTCCGGGAACGCCCGGCCCTGCTCGGCACGCAGGAAGGCCTGTACGGGCAGATCAACGACATCGCGCACGACCTGCCCGACCACTACGACTGGATCGGCCTCGGCCGCGCGGGCGGCAGCCACGACGAGTTCGTGGCGATCTTCTTCGACACGCTCCGCCTGCAGCCGCTGGAGTTCGACCACCACTGGCTGTCCGCCACCCCGGACGTCATCGGCTCCCGGTCGTGGGGCAACAACGTGATCCGCATGGTCACGTGGGTCCGGTTCGCGGACCGCCTGACCGGCAAGCAGTTCGTGGCCGTCAACACGCACTTCGACCACGAGTCGGCGCACTCCCGCCTGTGCAGCGCGGAGTTCGTCCGCGACCGCCTCCAGGCCCAGGCGCTCCCGGTCGTGCTCACCGGCGACTTCAACGACGTCCCCGGCTCACCGGCGTACACCACCCTGACGTCCGGGCTGGCCGACACGTGGCTCGCGGGCCCGCGGACGACCCCGGCGTACGGGACGTTCCACGGGTACGGCCCGCTCGTCCCGGACGGGCCGCGCATCGACTGGATCCTGACCCGCGGCGCCGCGGTCGAGGCCGCCGCGATCAACACCTTCCACCTGAACGGCCAGTACCCGTCCGACCACCTGGCCGTCCAGGCGTCGATCAGCTTCTAGGCGCCCACTCGGGCGGCAGGTCGTGGGGGCAGGTCGGCGCACCGGCCGCCCGCGCCCGCCGCAGGTCGAGGTACGGCCCGGCTATCTGCTCGCGCGGCAACGGCGCCAGCGCGGTGATCGCGTCACCCGCGGCCAGCACCTGGCGCCGCATGTGGTCGTGGTCGACCGCCGCCGCGCCGAACGACGGCGCCCAGAGCGTCCACGGTCCGGAGATCATCGCCATCGCCGGGACCAGGTGCGAGTGGAAGTGCGTGCCGATGCCGCCGAACGAGCACTGCGCCGGCACCCGGCCCGGTACCGGCGGATCACTGCCCGGCAGGACGAAGGTGCGCTCGACCGAACGCCCGGCCAGCGCCGTCGCCGCCGTCCGCGCCAGCACCGGACTGCCCGCGAACCAGCCGGACGGCTCGGCCAGGCCCGTCGGTTGCAGAGAGCCGTCACGAGGCAGGAACTCCCGCGTCCCGAGGTGTTCCAGCACGAACGCGAACGCGACGGAGCCCGAGTCGTACTCGGCGTCGAGCGCGCGGGCGCGGAACTCGCTGCCCTCCGCCGGGCGGTGCAGGTGACCTGTCGCGAAGACGAACTCCAGCGTGCGCGGCCGGCAGCGCAACGGCTGGCGCGCGAAGTGCTCGGCCAGCGCCAGCAGCGCGACTGTCCCGTTCTCCTGCACCCACCCCACGCCGTCGGTGTTGGTGTCGAGGACGATCCGCTCGCTGCTCAGGCCCGGCAGCGTCGCGACCAGCGAGCGCGTGACGGCGGGGGCGCGCGCGGCGAGGACGCCGATGGTCGTCCGCGTTCCCGGCACGAGCTTCGCGGCCGCGTCGGAGCCGACGAACACGCCCGGCACGCGGTAGTGGGTGCCGAGGTGCGGGTCCCAGTAGCCCTTCACCTGCTCGTGCGGGAACGGGAAGGCGACGACGACCCCGGCGGCGCCGGCCCTGCCCGCGTCGACCATGTCCCTGTCCAGCAGCGGTTCGGCGAGGTAGCCGCGGTCGAGGGCGGGGAAGTCGCGCAGCACGATCCTGCCGGCGGCGTTCGCGGCGGTGATCGGGGTGCCGGCGGGCAGGCGGACCAGCTCGCCGGAACGCAGGCCGGGATCGGAGTAGGGGATCGCGCCGGCGACCGGTACGACACCGCCCGAGAACAGCAGTCCGGGACCTGGCCGCCAGCGCTCGATCGCGAAGGGCTCGGACCGCACGGACACCCCCGGCAGCCGGTCCACACGGCGTTCCAGCCAGGAGATCAGGCGGTTGTGCGCAGGGCTGCCGGTCGCGCGGACGCCGAACCCGGCGACGGTGGCGTTGAGAGCGCGGAGCTGGGAGGCCGTGGCGAACGACCGCGCGCCGACCGCGGGGGAGCAGCCGGCCGACGCCAGGGCCGGAGTGGTGAGTTGGAGGGCGAAAACCGCTACGACACCTATGGATGCGATGCATCTGGCAGGCTGCACGAGGCTCACTGTGTCCCTCGCGGGAGGCCCTCACAATCCGCTGTCCAGGTAGCCGGCTGAGACCTGTCAACGGTGAAGAGAAATGGTTTAAACCAATCTCCGCTACGGTCCGCCAGATGCGCCTGAAATCGACGTTCGGCCGCGTCGCGGTGATCGCGTGCGCGGTGCTGTTCACGCTCAGCTCGACGGCGGTGGCGAACGCCTCGCGCGGCCGCGAGTGCGCCACCCCGTCCATCGACCGGTTGCAGCAGTGGATCGCCAGTGGTGAGGGTGCCACGGAGCCCGCGACCGGCAGCATCCTCGTGCCCAAGGGACGGCACGGGTACACGGCGAAGATCAGGTTCCTGGCCGACGACTGGGCGGTGATGGTCGTCTGGCTGGGGAACAGGTTCGAGGCCGAGGCGGACCTGTCCGAGTCGGCCGGCTTCTGGATGACCTACCGCGCCACCAACGACCTCCACGTCCAGCTGCGGCCCGCGTCGTTCTGGAGCGGTGGCGACAAGTGGGTCACCAAGGTGCCGTCCACCGGCGGCAGGCTCGTGAAGCGGTTCTTCAGCTTCAGGACAGGTGACTGGACATATCTGCCCGCGCTCGGCAAGCCGTCCTACCCGCTGGCCGACGCGCTCGACGACGCCCGTGGCCTGGTGTTCGTCGGCAACACCAAGAACGACCTGGAGTTCCAGGGCCTCAAGATCGACGGCTACCGGCCACCCTGCGTTCACTGAGAACCGGTTAGTGTCCGGGACGTGAGAGCGCTCCCGGTCTTCCTGGTCACTGTCCTCACCGCCGCGCTGGCGACCCCCGCGAGTGCGGCGGTGAGGGACGACACCCGCTACGTCGACCCGCTGATCGGCTCGGCGGGCGGTGGCAACACCTATCCGGGCGCGGTGCGGCCGTTCGGGATGATCTCGTGGAGCCCGACGTCGACGCGTGGCGACCAGACGAACACAGGCGCCGCCAACGGTTACGCCTACGACGCGACGAGGGTGCGCGGCTTCAGCCTCACGCACGTCAACGGCGCCGGCTGCCATCCCGGTGCCGCCGGGGACATCCCGATCATGCCGCACGTCGGTGAGATCACCTCGTCGCCGACCGCGGACACCAAGGACCAGATCTTCGCGAGCGACTTCTCCCACGCCGACGAGAAGGCCGAGGCCGGCCGCTACCGGGTGGGCCTGAAGTCCGGTGCCACGGCGGACCTCTCCGTGACGACCCGCGCCGGCATCGGCGAGTTCACCTTCCCGGTGAACGGCTCGCTGCTGTTCCGCACCTCGAACTCGCTCAACGGCAGCGAGGACGCCGACATCACGATCGACCCGGCGACCAGCTCCGTCTCGGGCTCGGTGCTCACCGGTGCGTTCTGCGGCCGCCGGGCGAACGGCGGCACGAACAACCAGAAGACCTACTACCGCCTGCACTTCACGGCGTCGTTCGACCGCCCGATCTCGGCGCACGGCACGTGGGTCGACAGCGAGCTCAGGCCCGGCAGCACCACCGCGCGCGGTGGCGAGGGCTACCTGACCGGAAGTGCGCGCGCGGGCAGGGGATCCGGCGGCTACGTGTCCTTCGCGGACAAGCAGGTCCGGATGCGCGTCGGCATCTCCTACACCAGCCTCGACGCGGCCGAGCGCAACCTCGCGGCGGAGATCCCGAAGCGCGCGACCGTCGCGGACGTGGCCGAGGAAGCGAAGAAGGACTGGGCGAAGCGGTTGCGCGCGGTCGAGGTCGACGGCGGCACCGCCGACGAGCGCACGATCTTCTACACCGCGCTCTACCACGCCTTCCTGCAGCCCAACGTGATCAGCGACGCCGGCCGCGAGGTGCGGTACGGCAACTTCTCGGGCTGGGACCAGTACCGCGCCCAGACCCAGCTGCTGGCCCTGCTCGCACCGGACGTCGCGAGCGGGTACGCCCAGTCGTTGCTGGAGATCTCGCGCGAGAACGGCGGCGTGTGGGACCGCTGGGTGCACATCACCGGCCCGACGCACGTGATGACCGGTGACCCGTCCGCCCCGGCCGTCGCGGGCATGTACGCCATGGGCGCCAGGGACTTCGACGTGCGGGCGGCCTACGACTCGCTGCTGCGCCAGGCGACCGTCCCGCACCCGGACGGGCTGTCCGACAAGGGCTGTCCCGGTCAGTGCGAGGGCCAGCGCCCGAACCTCGCCGAGTACGTGCGGTTCGGCTACGCCCCGCACGACACCTGCCACTGCTGGGGAGGTGCCGCCGAGACCCTCGAGGACTCCGTCGCCGACCAGGCCCTCGCCGACCTGGGCCGCAGGCTCGGCCGCCCCAGCGAGGAGATGCAGGAGCGCGCGGGCTGGTGGCGCAACACGTTCAACCCGGCCACCGGCCACCAGCAGGCCCGCAAGGCCGACGGCACGTGGGTGACGCCGTTCAACCCGGCCTCCGACCTGGGCTTCGCGCAGGGCAGCAGTGCCACCTACACGTGGATGGTGCCGCACGACGTCCAAGGCCTGGCCGAGGCGATGGGCGGCAAGGACGTCGCGGTCTCCAGGCTGGACGGGTTCTTCAAGCGCGCGGACGGCTCGTGGGCGACCGGCGGCGACGCGCTGCGGTACGACCCGACGAACGAGCCGGGCATCCACACGCCGTGGATCTACAACGAGCTCGGGCAGCCGCGCAGAACCCAGGAGACGGTGCGGGCGATGGCGAGGCTGGTCTACCGGACCGGCCCGTCCGGCCTGCCCGGCAACGACGACCTCGGCACCATGTCGTCCTGGTACGTCTTCGCCGCGCTCGGCCTGTACCCGCGCACGCCGAGCAGCGCCGAGCTGCACGTCTCCAGCCCGATGTTCCCGAAGACCCGGATCACCGCGAAGAACATCACGATCCTCGCGACCGGCACACCGGGCATCTACGTGCAGGAGACGAGGTGGAACGGCCGCAAGCTCGACCAGCCGTGGTTGCCCGAGTCGTTCGTCGAGCGCGGAGGGGTCCTCGTCTCCCGTCTCGAAGGGTGACCCGGGAAGACCGCGTCGCGCAGGAACGACCGGGGCACACCGCCAGCGGGTGTCAGTCCCTTGCCGCGATCAACGCCTGCGGGGCGCCCTGCTTGATCCGCGTCTTCAACCACGCCAGCTGCCGTGCCGTGTCCTGCTCGCAGGCGTTGACGACGTCGATGAGCTCCTGGTCGCGGAGGCCCTGCGCCGCCTGGCCGACGACGGTCCAGGTGATGTCGGTGAACGACGACAGCGCGTACAGGTCCTGCAGGTCGCGCAGCAGGCCGACACCGCCGGTGCGGGTCTGCTCGAACTCCGCGGCGTGCAGGCGTTCCGGCTCGGCCTCGCGGTGCTCGCCGTACCGGTCGACGACCGGTGCGAGCTTCTCGGCCTGGCCGTCGATCCGCGACGCGAGCACCTCGCAGGTGCGCCGCACGTCCGGCTCGTCGCCGTGACCGCTCGCGACCTCGCGGAACGCGCCGGCGAGCGTGCGCAGCGAGGTCTGCAGCAGCCCCAGGTAGGTGGCGAGGTGCATCAGACCCTCCTGATCCGCACGGCGCTGATCTTGAACAAGGGCTGCTTGGAGACCGGGTCCCACTCGGTCGCCGTCAGCTCGTTGGCGGCCTGGAAGCCGTAGTGGAACGGCAGGAACGCCACGCCGTCACGGCACCGTCCGATGTGGACCGGCACCTCGACGGACCCCCGCCGGGACTCGACCCGGACGACGTCGCCCTCGCCCAGGCCGAGCTCGTCCGCGTCGGCGGGGGAGAGCTCGACCCACGGGTCCGGGGCCGCCTTCTGCAGCTCCGGGGCGCGACGGGTCTTGGTGCGGGTGTGGAAGTGGTAGACCGAGCGGCCGGTCGTGCAGAGCAACGGGTACTCGTCGTCCGGCTGCTCCCGCGCGGGCGTGTACTCGGCCGCCTTCAGGAACGCCCGCCCGTCCGGGCGCCGTGCCCGGTAGTCGGCCGGCGTGGTCGAGGCGCCGGTCAGCAGGTCGTGGCCGTAGTCCTCGCAGTACTCGGCGGCGGTGGGGAACACGCCGTCGGCGTAGAGCCTTTCCCCGCCCCAGGGAATTCCGCTGCCGCCGCGCAACCGTTCGTAGGAGAGCTCGCTGTAGTCGCACGGCCTGCCGCGACTGCACTCGCGCCACGCGTCGAACGCGCCCTCCGCGTCCTTCCACTTGATCAGCGGATCACCGGCGCGGTCGCGGAAACCCATGCGGCTCGCGTAGTCCAGGAAGATGTCGAGGTCGCTGCGGGCGCCGGCGGGCGGTTCGACGGCCTGCTCGGACAGGTGCACCACCCGCGACAGGTTCGTGAACGTGCCCTGCTTCTCGCCCCACAGCGCGGCCGGCAGCACGACGTCCGCCAGTTCGGTCGTCTCGGTGCGGAACGCGTCCTGCGCGACGACGAACAGGTCCTCCCGGCGCAGGATCTCCCTGACGCGGGCCAGCTCCGGCAGCGAGACGGCGGGGTTGGTCGCGGAGATCCAGAGGAACCTGATCGAACCCTGCTCGGCGTACCGCCAGATCTGCATCGCGTGCGTCGGTGGCGCCCAGTGCGGGATGGTCAGCGGATCGACGTTCCACAGCCGCGCGAGCTCCTCGACGTGCTCGGGGTTGTCCCAGTTGCGGAAGCCGGGCAGGTCACCGTCGGCGCCGCACTCGCGGGTGTTCTGGGCGGTCGGCTGGCCGTTCATCTGCAGCACACCGCTGCCGGGCCGGCCGATCTGGCCGCGCAGCAGGTGCAGGTTGTTGACCTGGCACGACGCCGCGGTCGCCTGGTGCGACTGGTAGAAGCCCTGCAGCACGGTCGAGAGCACCCGGTCCGACGTCCCGAAGATCTCCGCGGCCCGCACCAGGTCGGCGGGGGAGACGCGGCAGATCTCCGCCACGCGTTCCGGTGTGTACGGCGCGACGGTGGCCTTGAGCTCCTCGAAACCGAGGGTGTGCCGGTCGACGTACTCGCGGTCGAACCAGCCGCGCTCGACCACCTCGCGCACCAGGCCGTTCAGCAACGCCTGGTTCGTGCCGGGCAACGGCGCCAGGTGCACGTCGGCGGCCTCGGCGGTCGGTGTGCGCCGGGGGTCGACGACGACCAGCCGGGGCCTGCCGGGTCCCTCCAGCCGGTCGAGCACCCGCGCCCACATCACGGTCTGAGTGGCCGCCATGTTGTGCCCGTACAGGAACAGGGCGTCGCAGAGGTCGATGTCCGCGTGGCAGGCGGGCTGGCCGTCCGAGCCGAACGACTCCTTGAGCGCCGCCGCGGCCGTCGCGGTGCAGAGCCGGGTGTTGCCGTCCATGTGCGGGGTGCCGATGCCGGCCTTCCCGATCACGCCGAGCGTGTAGTACTCCTCCAGGAACAGCTGCCCGCTGGTGTAGAAGCCGTGCGACAGCGGCCCGGTGTCGGCGAGGAGGTCCTGGGAACGGCGGACGATGGCGCTCATCGCGGTGTCCCAGTCGGTCTCCCGCAGTTCGCCGTCCCGGCGGATCAACGGCGTGGTGAGCCGGTCCTTGCCGTGCGCCTGCCACGAGCCGTGAAGGCCTTTCGGTCCAAGCCTGCCGCGGTTGACGATGTCGTCCGCGCGTCCGCGAACACCGACGATCCTGCCGTCCCTGACCGCGATGTCGCAGCCGCACCCGTTGCTGCACAGCACACACGCCGACTGGACCCAGCGGTCCACATCGGACTCCTCGACGCCGTCCGCGAGCCGCTGGTCGACCCGGACCGGCCACCGCGTCCCGCGTCCGTGCGGCGTGCGTGATCCCCATATGTCGGCGATGCGATCCACCTCGGGGCGGTACCCGCCTTCGTTCGAACGAAACACGTGCCCAGGCTGCTTTGTCCGTTCTGGCGGACATCGTCGGCAAATCCGTCGCGACGGCAGGCTGAAGACGGTTCTCACCGTCACCTGAACGGGTATCCGGCAGCACAGGCCGACACCCGGAGGAACCATGCCCGCACGCAGGATCGTCGTCACCGGAGCGAGTGGCAACGTGGGAACGGCGCTCTTGCGCAGGCTGGCCGAGGAACCGGACGTCGAGGTGCACGGCATCTCGCGCCGCCCGCCGGCCGACGCGCCGCCCTACCGCGGCGTGCTCTGGACGCCCGTCGAGATCGGCCGTGCCGGCGCGGAGGAGGTGCTGCGCACCGCGTTCGCGAAGGCCGACGCCGTCGTGCACCTGGCCTGGCTCATCCAGCCCTCGCGGGACGAACGGGCGCTGTACCGGACGAACGTGGCCGGGTCCGCCCAGGTCTTCAGCGCGGCGGTGAAGGCCGATGTGCCACACCTGGTCCACATGTCGTCGGTCGGCGCGTACTCACCCGGCAGCAAGGACCGTCGGGTCGACGAGTCGTGGCCGGTCGACGGGGTGAGGACGTCCTTCTACAGCAGGCACAAGGCGGCTGTGGAGCACATGCTGAACAAGTTCGAGTCGGACCTGCTCATCTCCCGGCCGCGGCCCGGCCTGATCCTGCAGTCCGACGCCGGATCCGAGATCCGCGACTACTTCCTCGGCAGCCTGGTGCCGAGAGCCGTGTTCCGGCACCGGATCCCCGTCCTGCCGATCCCGCGCGACCTGGTGCTGCAGTTCGTGCACGCGGACGACGTCGCCGACGCAGTCGCGCGGATCCTGAAGCAGCGGCTGCACGGCGGGATCAACCTCGTGGCCGACCCCGTCATCACGCCCCGAGCGATGGCCGAGGTCCTCGGAAGCCGGCACGTCACCGTTCCGCCGAAGCTGATGCGGTCACTGGCGAACGTCAGCTGGAGGCTGCACCTGCAGCCCACGCCGCCCGGATGGGTCGACCTCGCCCTGAAGTCACCGCTGCTGGACGCCTCGCGCGCCAGGACGGAGCTCGGCTGGAAGCCCGAGTTCGACGCGCAGGAGGCCCTCAAGGCGATCGTGGTCGGGCTGGGACAGGGCAGGGAGGTTCCAGCCAGCCCGGTTCTGGGTAGATGAGCGGGATGACAGGTGAGGACGAATTAGAAGAACTCGACGAGGACTCGCTGCACAACAGCGAGGCGCTGCCCACCCGGCGTCCGCACCCGATCATCATCGCCGCCAGCCTGACCGCGCGGGGCGGCCTGCTGTGGCTGCCCGTCGCCGGGCTGCTCGCGTTGTGCGGCAGGAAGAAGACCGCGAAGCGCGCGTTCACCGCGGCCGTGGTCGCCATGCCGCTGGGGCACCTGGTGAGCGTGGTCGTGCACCGGCGCCGGCCCCAGGTCGCGAGCATGCCGGCGCGGCAGGAGCTGCCGGAGCACCCCGACTCGTCGTCGTTCCCGTCCAAGCACGCGGTGACGGCGGCCGCGTTCGGCACCGCCACCGCGCTGACGGACCGCGAGGCCGCCTTCTTCGTGACACCGCTGGTGTTGCTGGTCGCCTACAGCCGCCTCAGGACCCGTGTGCACTGGCCCACGGACGTCCTGGGCGGCTTGGCGATCGGCGCGCTCGTGGCGCTGGTTCAGGCCGGGATCGGGCGTTCTGCCAGGGCCAGGGCGACGGCGTGCAGGTTGGCGGCCATCGTGCGGCCGGTCTTCTCCGACCACTCGTGACCCTCGTCGGTGTCGGAGTAGCTCGGGCCGGGGCCGGGACCCCGGTTCCAGTACGTCCACGCCTGGCCGGGGATCGTGTAGCCGATGTCGCCGAGGCCGCCGCAGATCTCGCTGATCACGTGGTGCGCGCCGTCCTCGTTGCCGGTCACCACGACGCCCGCGACCCGGTTGTAGGCGACCGGCCGGTCCTGGTCGTCGGTCTCGGAGATCATGGCGTCCATCCGTTCCAGCGCCCGTTGCGCGAGCGACGAAGGCCGGCCGACCCATGTCGGGGTCGCGAACACCAGGATCTCGGCGTCGAGCAGCAGCCGGTGGACGTTCGGCCACTCGTCGCCGCCGCCGAGGTCGGTCACGACGCCGGGCGGGATCTCGTGGTCGGCCAGCCGGAACGAGGTGACCTCGACGTCCCTCTTGGTCAGCTCGTCGATCACCACCTGGGCGAGCAGGTCGGTGTTGGACTGCTCCGGCGACTTCTTCAAGGTGCAGTTGAGCACCACGGCACGCATCAGGTCTGCCTCCAATTCTCGTCGGTCATGAGCTGGCTGGCCTGCGGCCCCATCAGCGACATCCCGCCGTCCACGACGAACGACGACCCGGTCACGTAGCTCGCGGCCGGGGTCGCCAGGAACGCCACCACGGCGGCCACCTCGTGCGCGCTGCCCGGCCTGCCGAGCGGCACGCCCGGACGCGACCGCGTGTGCGGGTCGACGTCCTCCTGGCCGGTCATCGGCGTCGAGATCTCGCCCGGTGCCACCGAGTTGACCGTGATGCCGTGCTCGGACAGTTCGAGGGCGAGCACCTCGGTGAGCGCGCCGAGCCCGGCCTTCGCGGCGCAGTACGGCGCGGCGCCCACGCGCGGCAGGTGCTCGTGTACGGACGTGATGTTGATGATGCGTCCACCACGTCCGGCCTCGATCATGTGCCTGGCCGCGCGCTGACAGCACAGGAACGCGCCGTCGAGGTCGACCGAGAGCACCGATCGCCAGGTGTCGAACGGCATGTCCAGCGCCTTCTGGCTGCTCCCGGTGCCGGCGCAGTTCACCAGGACGTCGACGCCGCCCAGTTCGGCGGCCAGCTCGTCGACGACACCGGCGGCGTCCGGCAGGTCGGTGAGGTCCAGTTGCCGCACCGCGCAGCGCGCACCGGCCTCGCGAACCTCCTGAGCCGTCTCCTCGGCGCCGGCGGCGTCCTCGTGGTACGTGACGCCGACGTCGACGCCACCACGGGCCAGCGCGACGGCCACGGCCTTGCCGATGCCGGAGTCCGAGCCTGTGACCACGGCGTAGCGGGGTGTGTTCATGAAACGCGAGTACCCGTCGGCTGGGCCGGCATGCGGATGCCGAAGTGGTTCAGCGTGCCCGGCAGCGGAGCACTCAGCGCCGGGAACGAGAGGTGCTCGGAGAGCGTGTCCAGCATCGTCGCCGCGGTGGTCAGCACCAGGTCGCGGCCGGGGCACTCACCGGGTCCCGCGCTGAACGGCACGATCGCCGGGTCGCGCGGCCCGTCCCAGATCTCCGGGGCGTACCGGTCGGCGAACGGCAGCCTGTCCGGGTCGCGGTGGAAGAAAGGCGTGAACACGACGAACTCGGTGTTCTCCGGCAACCACGTGCCGTGCCAGCGGGTGGCGATCGTGCTCTCGCGCAGGATCACCGGCGTCGTCGGCCACAACCGCGCGGACTCCAGGATGCCGTTCATGCCGCGCGCACCGATGGCCAGTGCTCGCAGCGTGACGATCCCGGCCGCGTCGAACGCGAACAGCCAGTGCGGCACCTGGCCGGACAGGTCGCCGGGCTGCGCGGCCAGACTGCCCTCCTCTCGCCGGGCCAGGTGTCCGTCGAGCCGGCGCTGGAAGCGTTCGCGCAGAGCACGCTGCTTCGGGTGCAGGAACGCCCAGTTGGCGTTCTCGCGCAGCGCCTTCAGGTCGTCGGTGAGCTGGTCGTCGCCGCGGGCGCCGCCGCCGAGGACGATCCTGCGCGCGACGCGCCACCACGCCTGGTTGAACGCCTCCCACGTCAGTTCGCCGGTGCTCATCACGTGCCGGGTGAGCAGGTCGGCCTCGTCGCGCACGATCGCCTCCGCCGGCACGTTCTCCGGTCGCAGCGCGCGTTCGTTGAGCTGGCGCAGCCGATCCCGTTGCGGCCCCTCGGAGATGAGCACCCCGTGCGGCTGGAAGTGCTTCAGGGCGGCCTTCTTCTCCTTCGTGGCCAGCGCGAACGGCTCCGGCGACCCGGCGAGCAGTCTGCCGACGTCCGTGGGGTCGACCAGCACCGCGACGCTGCGGCCGGTGATGCGCAGGCGCACCGGTTCCGGGCCGTAGCGGTCGCGCAGCTTCCGCATCGTGTCTATCGCGCGCGTGTCGGACTGGAGCTTCTCGGCGGCTGCCATCACGCCGGGCCTGCGGACGATGACGCCCTTGGCGAGGGTGGGCAGCAGCACCGTCGCGAGCACGCGGGCGGTGTCGAGTCGGGTGGAGATCGCCATGTCCCCGGCTACCCGGTCGATCGGGTGTGAATCGTCCTGACCGGGGGTATTCGCGGACCAGCATCGAGTCAGGAGGTCGTGATGCCCGCGGGATCGAACGCGAAACGGGAACGCCAGTACGAGCACATCAAGGACTCCGCCGAGGACCGAGGCGCCTCGCCGAAGCGCGCGAAGGAGATCGCGGCGCGGACGGTGAACAAGAACCGGGCCCAGGCCGGTGAGTCGAAGACGGCGAGCAAGTCGTCCACTCAGGACATGTCACCGCAGAAGCGCGGTGGCCGGCGGTCGGGCACGAACCGCCCGAAGGGCCTCACCAAGGAACAGCTCTACAACGAGGCCAAGAAGAAGAACATCAAGGGCCGTTCCACGATGACGAAGAAGGAACTTGCCAACGCGCTCGGCCGCTGACGTGGCGGAAGTGGACAAGGCGTCGGCGCTCACGATCCTCACGATGGAACACAACACGCTGCAGATGATCCGCACGGCGACGATCACCGACGCGACCGGACGCGCGGGCCACCTGCTGACGACGATCTCCGCGTCCATGATCGCCCTCGGGTTCGTCGCGCAGGTGGTGCCGCGCACGGTGCTGCTCACGTTGCTGCTCGTCGTCTTCACCGCGCTGTTCCTGATCGGGCTCGCCACCCTCTTCCGCACGGTCGAGCTGACCATCGAGGACGTCCAGGCGGGCCTGGGGATCAACCGCATCAGGGCCGTCTACGCCGAACTCGAGCCGTCCACGAGGGACGTGTTCGTCCGCCAGCTGCACGACGACACCCTGGGCGTCGAGGCCGACGCCGGTCAGACCGGCTGGCGCAACGCCAGGCGCCCACGGCTGATCGGCACCGCGCTCGGGGTCGCCGGCCTCGTGAACCTCGTCAACGGACTCGTCGCCGGCGTCATCGCCGGTGCGGCCTCCGGTCTGCTCGGCACCACGCTGACCTGGTCGATCGTCATCGCCGTGGTCGTCGCGATCGCCGTCATCAGTGCTTTCGGCGTCGCGCTCGGCCGAATCGGACGGCGCGGCATCGCGCCCATCTCCACGCGCTATCCGAGGAACAACCCGAACTGAAGGAGAACCACCATGCAGTACGACGTCGTCGACCTGATCATGCAGGACCACCGCGAGGTGGAGCGCCTGTTCGACGAGCTGAAGAACCACCCGGAGAAACGGCCGCTGCTCACCCCGGTGCTCTGCGGCCTGCTGGTCGCCCACAGCCGCGCGGAGGAGGCCGAGGTCTACCCGGTCGCCAAGGACGCGGGTGGGGAGGACGAGGTCGAGCACAGCCAGGAGGAGCACGCCGAGGCCGAGCAGCTGCTCGCCAAGCTCCTCGACGCCGAGTACGACTCCCCGCAGTACGAAAAGGCGCTGCAGGACGTCGTCGACTCCATCACCCACCACGTGGAGGAAGAGGAGAAGACCGTCCTGCCGGGCATGCGCCAGCGGCTCAGCGCGGAACGCCGGTACGAGCTCGGCGAGGCGTTCGCGCGCAGCCGGGCCGATCACCTCGGCGAGATGCCGGGGCAGGCGACGCGTGAGGAACTGCTCCTGCAGGCCAAGAACCTGGGGCTGGACGGCGCCTCGAGCATGTCGAAGGAGCAGCTGCGCCGGGAGCTGCAGAAGGCTGCTTCCTCCTGATGACGTCCGGAAGCGGGGTCGCGGTGCACGCCGCGGCCCCGCTTCCGCGTGCGGCGGTGAAAGCCGGCGCCTGCGCCCGTCAGGAAGAAGCCGTCACCCGGCCGAACCCGTTCGCTTCCTGAACGACAACTGCGCCAGCACGGCCACCGCGCGCTGGCGCAGGTTCCTCTGCGAGAGGGGGCCTTCGCTCAGCGCGCGGGCCAGGTCGGGGTCACAGGCGCGGAGGTGCTCCTCGATGTCGACGAGCCGCTGGTGTTCCTCTCGACTGAGCATGGCGTGCTCCAGGGGTGAGGTCCGGCAGTGCCACGACACCCGTACCCGGCTTTCCGGCCGTTCAAACCGCTAGATCGGCTTCGGTTCCGGCGGCAGGGGGTCGGGGTCCGGACCGGGCGGGCGGAGGGGATCCGGGTCCGGTCCGGGCGGCTGGGGCTGGTCAGGTCCTGTGGGGCGCGGCTGGTCCGGGCCCGGCGTGGTCGGCACGGGCTCCGCCGGCGGTACTGGTTGGCTCATGACGACGGGGTACCCGCCGGTCAAACCCCGCTCCCCGGCAGGTCAGCATTCCGCGCCCAGGACAGGCTTGACGTCGACGATCGGCGTGCCGTCGACGGCCTCCAGGTGTGCCACCCGCACGCCCAGGCCGTCCACCGCCGTGATCCGGACGTGGTGCAGGCCGATGGGGTTCGGCCGGTCCGGCGACCGCGTGGAGAACACGCCCGTCTCCGGCCGGTCCGGGTCGCTGCGGGGGTGCACGGCCAGCACCGACCTGTCGGCGCGGTCGAGCCAGGTGAGGACCAGGACGTCCTGGCCCGGTCGCAGTTCGCGCATCGCCCGTGCGTACTCGGGCGCGAACACGAGCAAGGCCTCCGGCGCTCCCTCGTCCGGCTGCTTGGGCGCGGCGGAGCGGTCGGTGAGGGGCGATTCGACGTGGCCGATCGGCTGCAGCTTCATCAAGTCCCGCAGTAGGTCCGGTAGGTGGCACTGAAGTCCTGCGGTGCAGGAGCCGCGAAGTATTCCAGGCCGGGCCTTTCGCCGAACGGGGAGGTAACCGCTTTCAGCAACCGGTCGAACGGGCCCATGTCCCCGTCCGCCCCGGCAGCCAGCGCCTCCTCCACCAGGTGGTTGCGCGGCACGTAGACGGGGTTGACCCGGTCCATCGCCTCGCCGTCGGGTCCGAGCTCCCGCCAGCGGGCGAGCCACGCGTCGGCGGCCGCCAGGTCCAGGAACAGGGAGCGGACCGGCTCCGCGTCACCCCGGGCGGCCTTGCCGAGCAGGTGGAAGAACGACGTGAAGTCGACATTGTTCTCGTGCATCAGCGCGAGCAGGTCCTGCAGCAGGGGCTTGACGTCGCCGGACACGCCGAGCTTCGCCCTCATGCCGCCGATCCAGGCCTCCTGGAAGTGCTCGTCGAACGTCCGCAGCGTCGCGAGGGCGAGCGAGACGGCCTCGTCCTCGTCGTCGGCGAACAGCGGCAGGAGGGCTTCGGCGAGGCGGGCGAGGTTCCACTCGGCGATGATCGGCTGGTTGCCGTACGCGTAACGGCCCCGGTGGTCGATGGAGCTGTACTTCGTCGTCGGGTCGTAGGCCTCCATGAACGCGCACGGACCGTAGTCGATGGTCTCGCCGGAGATCGTCATGTTGTCGGTGTTCATCACGCCGTGGATGAAGCCGACGAGCATCCACCGCGCGACCAGGGACGCCTGGGCGGCGACCACGTGCGAGAAGAGCTCCAGGCAGGTGCTGCCGGGGTGGTGGCGGGCGATCGCGTGGCCGGCGAGGCGGCGCAACAGGTCCAGGTCGCCGGTGTTGCGGGCGTACTGGAAGCTGCCGACGCGCAGGTGCGAGGCGGCGACCCTGGCCAGGACGGCACCCGCCAGCGGTTCCTCGCGCTGCACGACGTGGCCGGTGGAGACGACGGCCAGCGCGCGGGTCGTGGGGATGCCCAAGGCGTGCATGGCCTCGCTGACGAGGTACTCCCGCAGCATCGGGCCGACGGCGGCCAGCCCGTCGCCGCCGCGGGCGAACGGGGTGCGGCCCGAGCCCTTGAGGTGCAGGTCGAGGAGGCGGCCCCCGGCGTCGGTCAGTTCACCGAGCAGGAGCGCGCGGCCGTCGCCGAGCCTGGGGGAGTAGCCGCCGAACTGGTGGCCCGCGTAGGCCTGGGCGACGCCTTTGCTGCTCACGAGGAAGGACAGCCCGCCGGCTCGGAGCCAGGCCGGGTCGAGTCCCAGCTCCCGCGCGAGCGGCTCGTTGAGCGCCAGGAGTTCCGGTTCGACGACCGGGACGGCCTCCCACGAGACCGCCATCTCCGGCACCGCGTCGGCGAAGTCGCTGCTCAGGCTGATGTTCACACCTCCAACGGTACCGGGTGGGCGCGGCGGGGCGTGTGATCGCGCTCTCAACCCGAACTCCGCTGAACCGATCGGAGGGGGCGTACGTGATGGGAGGTGAACAGGTTGGCGAAAGTCCACTCAGGAATGAGAAAAACAATGCGTCGCAAGCAAGTTGGGTTCGTTGCTGCCCTTTTCGCGGTCGGTGTCGTCGCTCTGACGGCCTGCGGTCAGGGTGCCGCGCAGAGCGGATCCGCTTCCCCCGCAACGGAACAGGCCGGTGAGACGCGGCAGGCGCCCACCGATGAGTCCGGTGTGGACTTCCTGCGCGGATCGGCCGGCTCCAACAAGGCGGACCGGAGCACCGGTGACCGCGCGCCGGCGTCCGCATCCCTCGAGGTGAAGCAGAAGTGGGTCGAGCTGCGTGTCGCGAACGCCGGCGGTCTGGAGCCCGCGGTGGTCAACGGGAAGGGGCTCTCGGTCTACTGGTTCAGCGACGACCCGGTGAACGGCGGGGTGTCCAACTGCAACGGTGACTGCGCGAAGACGTGGCCGCCCATCACGGTCACGAAGGGCACCAAGCTCTTCTTCCCCGGCATCAAGCGGGAGAACATCGGTTTCGTCAAGCGCCAGGACGGTGCGACCCAGGTGACGATCGGCGGCCGCCCCGTCTACCTGTTCAGCAAGGACGAGAAGGCCGGAGACATCAAGGGCCAGAACGTCGGCAACAAGTGGTTCGTGATCAACCCCGAGGGCAAACGCGCCGTCGCCCCCGCCGAGGCCCCGGTCACCCAGCCCGCTCCGCCGGCTCCCGGCGCCAAGCCCGCGAACTCGGTGACGTTCTTCTCCGGCAAGAACTTCGACGACTTCAGCGGCGACAACTTCGCGACCGGCGTCAAGGTCGAGGCCCGGTGCGCCGACCTCCGCGGCGGCTTCCGGTCCCTCTCCCCGGACGGCGCGGTCAAGATCTGGTCCGAGCCGGGCTGCAAGGGCAAGTCCGCCGTCGTGAGCGCTGACGTCGCCGACACGGCCGCGCTCGGCTTCCCGGACGGCGTGAAGTCCTACATCCGCGCGTGAACCTGATCGGGTGAACGACAGGCCGCCAGAGCCTCCCCGGCTCTGGCGGCCTCGTCGTCTCGCTACGCTGCTCGGCATGCGCTACTCCGCCATTGCGCTGGCTTTCCTCCTGCTCGGGTGCGGCACCGGGACGTCGTCCCTGCCCAAGATCACCCCGGCCGCGACCTCGGCCACCGGCTCACCGCTGCCGGACCTGCAGCCCAGGCTCGACGCCATCGGCGTCCTGCTCACGGACTGCGCCGCCCGCCTGCGCGGCGAACCCGTCGCCCCGGCCGACAACTGCAGCCACGTCATGCCGGACGTGACGGGGGTGGTCGACGAGGTCGAGAAGCAGGCCGCCAAGCTGCCGCCCGCGGGCCAGGCCGCGCTCACCGACGTGCGCCGCCAGCTCGCCGAGATCGGGCCGTGCGAGCCGTGGTTCGCGGCCGGTGGCGTCAGCGGGGACGGGCAGCTCCACGCCCGCTGCAAGAAGGCGTGGGACGCGCTCTACAAGGGGTACAACGCCGTTCGCAACTCCGCCTGAGCCCGCCGTTTAGAGTCTCCGCATGCTCGAGATCGTGGTGGAGACGGAGAACGGGGAGCGGCACGTGCGCGTGTCCGCCGAGGAGCTGGCCGATCTGGTGCGGCGCATCGGTGGCGCGGGTGACCGGTTCCTGGTCGTCCAGCGGGTGCCCGACCTGCCCGGCGTGTTCGCCCAGATCTGGCACGAGAACGGTGGCGACTACGCGGTCGAGCACCGCGACGGTGGCGCCGACCGGCACTTCGCGGCGACGGCAGGGCTCGACGGTGCCATCGCGGCGCTGACCGGCTGGGCGCGCCAGGACGCCGGGTGGGACAGCGGTCTCGCGTGGTCGTCGCTGGGTCTGCCACCCGAGCCCGCGGTGCCGCCACTCGACCTCGCCGACGCCGACCGCGAGCAGCTGGAGGAACGCGTTCGCGAGGTGCTGGCCGGCGGCTACTCCTCCCGCGCCCAGCTCACGGAGCTCGCCGAGGACTACCTCGTCAGCGGCGACAGCCGGCCCGTGTCGCGGGAGCAGGCGGCGGCGCTCGTCGACCGGTTGTGGCTGGAGCGGGTCGCGGAACAGGCCACCTGGCAGGGCGAGACCGATCCCGAACGCCTCACCCGCGCGTTCGCGGCGCTGGAGCAGGCCGGCATCACGGCCCGCGAGAACTTCACCTGCTGCCGCACCTGCGGCCAGGACGAGATCGGCGGCGAGAGCGCGCCGGGTGCGCGCGGTTTCGTCTACTTCCACAGCCAGTGCACGGATTCCGCCGCGGCGGGTCACGGCCTGGCGCTGCTGTACGGCGGGTTCGACGGAACGGCCGAGACCACCACCGCCATCGGTGACGAGGTCGTGGCGGCGCTGGAGGCGGCAGGCCTCCGGACGAGCTGGAACCGCGATCCCGGCCGGTCCATCAGCGTCACGCCTCTGGACTGGCGACGGCGTCTGGTGGGGTAGCGAAGCGGGTGGTCAGCTCGGCCGAGATCTCGTAGTGGCGCACCAGGAACGTGCGCTCGTCGAGCTTCTTGCGCCGCAGCCAGCCCGTCACCTCGGCGTTGCACTTGCTGGCGTTGCACGATCCGCACGCGGGCACGACGTTGCCCAGCGTGTAGCGGCCGCCGCGCGAGATGGCCTGCACGCAGTCCTTCTGCAGCGACCCGGCCGGAGCCGCGCAGTACGCGCAGCCGCCCCACGACGTCTTGAGGGCGTCCCACTGCGCGTCGGTGAGGTCGTGGACGACGCGAGCCATGCGCTTCTTGCGCTTGCGCGCGGCGCGAACCTGTTTGCTACCGCCGGTCGGCACGGTGGGTGAGAGTACGCGTCGCGATGGTCAACAGGTCGGAGGCGGGCCCCCGGGGTGTCCGGCCGGACGGCCAGACCGCCCGCAACGCGCGGTGCAGGTCCACCTCGCCGACCTCGACGCGGACGAGCGTGCGGGCGGCGATGTCCGCTGCCACGGTGTGGAGGCTGAGCACGGCCGGGCCGATGCCGCCGATCGCGGCCGCCTTGATCGCGGTGGTCGACGACATCTCCAGCAACGGGACCGCGGACTCGGTGATGCCCGCGACCCGCAGCGCGTGCTCCCAGGCCTGCCGGGTGCCCGAACCGGACTCCCTGCTGACCATCGGCGTCGCGGCGGCCTTCGCGGCGGCGACCCGGCGGCGCCTGGCCCAGGGATGGGCGGGCGCGACGACGAGGACGAGCTCGTCCGTGGCGACGACGCGGCTGGCGAGACCCGCCGGCACGTCGGTGCTCTCGACGAACCCCAGGTCGGCCTTCCCTGCCAGCACCTGCTCGGCGACGTGCACCGAGTTGCCCGCCGACAGCACGGTCGCGGTGTCCGGGCTGACGGACCGCAGCGCGATCAGCCACGCGGGCAGCAGGTATTCGGCCACGGTGAGGCTCGCGGCGATCCTGAGGTGGCTCTGCCGGTCCGCGCGCAGGCTGGTGATGCCGGCGTCGAGGTCCGCCGCGCGGACGATCACCTGCGCCGCCCAGCCGGCCACCAGCTGACCCGCCGTGGTGAGCCGCGCACCGCGCGGGGTGCGTTCCAGCAACGCGACGCCGACGCGGGCCTCGAGGGTCCGCAGCCGCTCGCTGGCGCTGGGCTGCGACATGCCGTGCGCCTTGGCCGCCCGGCCGATGCTGCCCAGCTCGGCGACGCTCAGCAGGAGGTCGAAGCTGGTCAGGTCGGTGACCCTGGACGGAAGAGGCATAGGGCCAGCCTATGTCCACATCGGCGATCGGTGTCTACCGAGGCGGGCCCCGCCCGAGGATTGTCATGTCGTGACCGCTCTCGCACCTCGACCACACCGTGCCCCAGAGGTGCGACGAGCGGCGCCCTTCGGCCCGAACCTCTTCGCGTCCGTGATGGGGACGGGGATCGTCGCCACGGCCGGTGCCTCGATGCCCGGCCTGCACACCGCCGCCACGTACGTGTGGGCGCTGGACGCCGCCCTGCTGGCCTTCCTCGTGGCCGCCGCCCTGCGCCGCTGGACGTGGGCGACGGTGCGCGCTCAGCTCGCCGACCCCGTGATGGCCCAGTTCTGGGGCGCGCCGCCGATGGCGTTGATGACCGTCGGCACCGGGGCGTTGCTGCTCGGGAAGGACTGGATCGGGCTGCCCGCCGCGCTGGCCGTCGACTGGACGCTGTGGGTCGCCGGCACGGTGCTCGGGCTCGCGACGTCGGTGCTGGTGCCGCTGCGGATGATAGGCAGCGGCGAACGCGCGTTTGCCGGGTGGCTGATGCCCGTGGTGCCGCCGATGGTGTCCGCCGCCTCCGGTGCCCTGCTGGCGCAGCACCTGCCCGAAGGCTCGTCGCGGCAGGCGATGGTGCTCGGCTGCTACGCGCTGTTCGGCGTCAGCCTGTTCGCGACGATGGTCGCTCTCGCGGCGGCCGTCACCGTGCGGACCGCGCGGCGCGGGCTGCCGTTCGCGTTGACGTGGTGGAGTTTCGTGTTCCCGCTCGGCACGTTGGTGACCGGCACGAGCGCGCTCGCGGTCCGGGTGCCGTCGGTGTTGTTCTCCGCGGTGGCCGTGGTGTTGTACGGCGCGCTGGTGGCCGCGTGGACCACGGTGGCCGTTCGCACGCTCCTGCAGCGGTAGAGTGTCCCCGCTATGGGGGACCACCACGCGAGCGAAGCAGGCCCGGACATCCGCTACGTCGTCATCCACGTTGAGGGGCAACGGCTTCCGTTCGCCGTCGTGCGGCTGACGGGTGCCGTCGAGGAAGCCTTCACGCACGACCTGCGCTGGGAGCCGTCGGACCTGCTGAGCCGCGTTCCGTCCGAACCGGACTGGCGGGCCCGTGACGCGGACGTCCGCCACGCCAACGGGTTGCTGGTCGAGATGACCAAGGCGATCCGCGCGCGGAGGCACGAGTCGGAGCTGACCGACTACACCTACTACGCCTCGTTCAAGCAGGCCCTCGGTGTGCTCGATCTGACCACTGTGGACCGGTTGATCCGCCGGCCGGAGGGCCGGGTCGAGGAGGAGTACGCCGGGCACGAGACGTGGGAACCCAGCGACAAGCTCCGCCGCATCGACCTCGGCCACGACGCGAACGAGGAGTACGTCGCGCTGAGCCTCACCGAGGCCGCGCACGTCAAGCGGCTGGTGGACGCGCAGTGGGACCGCGGCTGCTCCCACCACGTCGTCCTCGTGGACGGCCTGCCGGTGGCTGCGGTCACCAGGGTGGTGGACAACCCGGACGGCGAGCTCGCCGAGCTGGCCTTCACCGGCGAGCCGGAGCCGCAGCCGTCGAGACTGCTCGCCCAGGCCACCCGCGAACCGCGCATGACCGCCGTCCAGACGTCCATGGCGCGCGTCGTCGAGACGATGGCGCGCCTCACCGTGCGCTGGCGGACCGCGGCACGGGCGCAGGACACCGCCGGGTACGCGGTCTTCCACCGGCTGACCGACGTCCTCGACCTCGACTCGGCGTACGACGTCGTGCCGAAGCTCCAGCGCCGGCACGAGTTCTCCGTTCCGCTCGACAGCTCCGAGCGGGACGACCTCGCCGCGCGCCTGCGCGTCCGCGCCGCCCGCCGGGCCGCCCGGCCTGTCGGCGGCCACTTCTACTTCGCCGCCTTCCGGCGGCTGCGCGAGGTCGCGAACCTCGACAACGCGTACTCGCTCGTCCGCGTCCCCGCTGACGGCTCCGAGCGGTGGGAGATGTTCCTGCGCGAAGGCCAGTGGCTGCCCACGGGCAAGCCGCGCACGCTGATCACCCTGCCGCTCACCGGCTCCGGCCTGAAGCGCGTCACGCGCAGGATCGCCTCGACGGAGCCCCGCTTCCTCGAGATCCACGACGAGCAGGGCCGGGTCGCGCCGGAGGCGTCGAGGAGACCTCGCAGGGCTCCGGCTGGGTGCCGTCCGAGTCGCTGGACCGGTGGCGGGACGAACCCGAATGGGTGATCTCCGACGCGGCGGAGGCGGACGCGGTCATGGCTCTGCACTGAGCCGTCCCCTCGTCAGGGCGAGCGTGCGCGCCGTGCGCGCGAATCCCGCCTCACCGTACGAACGTTCTGAGAAGCGTTTGGCCTACACCCCGCGTGGGTATTCGACCTGCGCAGCACTGGGTGTGTACGGCTGACGGAGGCACGGCTCGCATGGACCGCGACATGACGATCGACTTCGGCTTCGACTTTCCCTTCGACATCGACTTCGACGACTCGGCGGCGCTCGAGGTCCAGCGCTACGTCCGCGACGTCGTCTCCAAGCTCGGACTGAGCGGCGACAGCTCGTGCGTCGAGATGACGCCGCGGGTGAACGCGTACGTGGCGCTGGACGGGCGCCTGACCAACTTCCCCGAGCACTACGTGGCGCTGGTGTGGCACGAGCAGAGCGGCTGGTCGGTCGCGGTCGAGGACCGGCTGGGCGAGCTGGTGGAGGTGGCCCGGCTCGACGGTGACCCGCGCCCGGCGCCGGCCGTGGTGGCCGCGTGGGTCGAGCGGGTGCTGCACGAGGAGCAGGTGCGGGAGCAGGTCAACCGCGACTTCGCCGCGTTCGTGCCCGCGCAGCGCGCCAACGTCCTGTCGTAGGCGCGGAGAAAAATTCAAGTTCGGTGGTTTGGCCGCCGGACGGCGCGGGTAGCCGGTGGCGCGTCAAGCAGTCGGCGCGCCCCGATCCCGACTGTCTGCAAGGCGGAGCACATGAACACCAACGCGTTCGACCGGGCTATCTGCGACGCGCTCGTCCACCTGCGCACCACGGCCGGAGCGGATCTCGCCGAGCAGGCGGAGCAGGCGCGCAAGTGCCTGGCGCAAGCCGTGATGGACGCACCGGACGTGCCCGCGAGGGCGTTGGAGCACGTCGCCGCGGCCGACGAGCACCTGGAGTACGGGGAGCTCATGGAGGCCCGGATGCTGCTGACCGCGGCGCGCGGGTTCCTGCCCGGCAGGCGGGCCGTCGTGCCGGCCCGCGCGTGACGCCGCTACTGGTCCATTCCGCCCTCGTCGTGGGGCTCTGACTCGTCGCGTCCCCGGTGCGGGCCACCGGGGTTCTCGTCGGCGTAGGTCGGCCTGGTGTGCTCGCCGCCGATGTCGGCGTCCTCCAGCTCGCTCTCCGCTGTCGCGCGGTCGGGTTCCGGCGTGCTCATCGCCATTCCTCCTGCCAGTCGTGGTGGGTGTCGTAGGCCTCGGCGAGCAGTCGCAGCAACGCCTCGTCGTCGCCGCGTTCGACCTCGGTGCGGAGCTGGGTGAGCTTCTCGGGGAACGGCACGGGGTGGCGTTCCTCCGCGGCCTGGATCGGACCGGGCAGCAGGAGCAGGCCGGCGCCGTCGTCGGAACGCGTGATGCGCAGCCTGCCCCGGCCCTCGGCCTCGTCGAGCAGCGGCAACTCTCCTCGCGCCAGGCGCTGTTCGTCCTCGGTCAGCCGATCGAGGACGAAGCGCCGGAGTTCCTCGGTGTCCATGGTGCGGGGGTATCCACTGGACGGCCGGCCATGCTCAGTCCGGCGGCTCGCTCTCGTCCTCGGTCGTCTCCTGCGTGACTTCGGGTTCCTCGACGTCCAGGTCGTCGAGGCTCGGCGTGCCCGGCGAGTGCGGTGCTTCAGGGTTGACGGGATCGGTCATGTCCAGCGGTTACCCACGCCGCCTGGCCTCAAGCGCCGGAACGGGAAGACCGGTGTCTGCGGACACCGGTCTTCCGCTCAACCTACGCGGGCACCGTCCACCGCTGGTTGGCCCCGCCGGTGCAGGACCAGATCTGCAGCTTCGCACCGTCCGCGGTGTTGCCGCCGATGACGTCCAGGCACTTGTTGCTGCCCACGTTCACCAGCGTGCCGCCGGACGCCGTCCACCTCTGGTTGGGCCCGCCGAAGCAGTCCCAGAGCTGGACCGCCGCACCGTCCGCCGTGCCGTTCGCGGTCACGTCGAGGCACTTGCCCAGGCCGCGCACCGTGCCGTCCGACTGCAGGGTCCACGTCTGGTTCGGGCCGCCGAAGCAGGTCCACAGCTGCGGCAGGGTGCCGTTCGCGGTCGAGCCGTCGGTGACGTCGAGGCACTTGCCGCCCAGGCCCGTGATGGCACCCGTGCGCCCGCCGGGCTGGCCTGGGTCGAGCGTGCCGGGCCAGGTGAACGTCGCCATCGCCCCCGCCGGGAGGGTGTAGCCGAACGTCTGGCCGCTGTAGGAGACGCGGAAGTCCTGCTGACCGCCGGTGTTCAGGGCGACGAGCACGATCTGGCCGTTCGGGTTGCGGAACGCGACGTTCTGCACGCCACCCTCGCCGAAGCCGGTCGAGTCGATGCGGACCGCGCCGGGCTGCACGAACTTGGACAGGTGGCCGAGGACGTAGTACTCGGCGTTGTAGGTGACGTTGCCGCCGTTGGTCGTGACGACACCCGTGCAGTTGGTGCAGCTGCCGATCACCGGACCGTTGTTCTGGTCCAGCGCCATGTTCCAGATGGCGACGGTCCGCGCGTGGTTGCGCGTGGCGCCGATCGCCAGGTTCATGCCCTGCCAGCGCAACGTGTCGCGGAACGTCGCGGCGTCGTCGGCCGACCTCGTGCCGGAGCACTCGGTGAAGAAGACGTCCTTGCCGGGCTGGTTGTTCTTCACGATGGACTGCCGGCTGGGGTCACCGCCGTAGCAGTGCCACGCGGACCCGATCACGTTGCCGCCCGCGCCGTTGTTGACGGTCTGCGCGTAGTCGACGTTGTCCCAGTTGTGGTCGTAGCCCAGCAGGCGGGCCTGCTCACCGGCGGCGCGCAGCTTCGGCACCAGGGTGTTGATGACGTTGACCTGCTGCTGCGGCGACATGTACATGCCGGGGTAGCCCGGCGGCTCGAAGAGCGGCTCGTTCTGCACGCTCAGGTAGTCGATCGGGATGCCCGCGGCCCTGTACGCCTGGGCGAACTTGACCAGGTAGTCGACGTAGACCCCGATGCGGCTGTCGTTGAGCGAGCCCCGGATGAGGTTGTTGTTGTTCTTCATCCACGCCGGCGCGCTCCACGGCGTCGCCATCACGGCGAGCTGCGGGTTGATCTGCTTGGCCTGCTGCAACAGCGGCAGGATGTACGGCCTGTCGTGGTCGATGGAGAACCGCGAGAGCGACGGATCCGCCGCGCCGTCGTTGTAGGTGTAGAAGCTCCTGGAGAAGTCGCTCGCGCCGATCGGTTGGCGGAGGAAGCTCAGGCCGATGCCGGTGTTCTTGTCGAACAGGTTGCTCATGATCTCGTTGCGGCGCGGCGAGTTGAAGATGTTCCACGCCGCCGCGTCCGTGAACGACGCGCCGAAGCCCACCATCGACTGGTAGGTGGAGTTCGGGTTCACCGTGATCGTCGACCCGGTGCCACCCGAGCCGAACGTCACGTCCGCCTTCCTGGTCAGTGCGTTCGACTTGTCAGCGGTGGTCAGCCACACGCTCGCGTTGGTCGCCGCGGTGGCGGCGGGGGACACCAGCGTGCTCCCCGCCGTCACCACGGCCGCCGCGATCGCGATGCCGCGCCAGCGTTGTGTCGTCTTTGACATAAGCGCTCCTTGCAGGGGTTGGGCGCCCGACAGCAGATGTTCAGTCGTACAAACGGAAGTCGGCGATGCTCCACCAGTTGCTCGCGGAACCCGTGGAGGTGATGCGGAGGTACCGCGCGCTCGTCCGGCGGACGTCGATGGTGGTCAGCTGGCCGACACCCGCGCCGGACGCGATCGAGCGCCAGGTCGTGCCGTCGTCGCTGACCGAGAGCTCCCAGGCGCGGGCGTAGTCGCCGAGGTTGCCGCCGGAGTCCACGGCCACGCGGCGGAAGTCCTCGCGACGCCCCAGGTCGACCTGCAGGAACTGACCGGGAGCCTGGGCCGCGCCGTTGGACCAGCGGGTCGACGCGTCGTCGTCGATCGCGAGCGCGCCGTCGGGGATGGCGGTGGCGCCCTTGAGCGACACGGCGTCGAGCTTGTCGCGGAGCCGGCTGGTCCAGGTGAACGTCGCCAGCGCGCCGCCGGGCAGGGTGTACTCGAACGTGCGGTCACCGGCGTTGACGGCGAACGAGCGCGGGTCGTCGTGCTGGTTGTGCACCACCAGGGCCGTGGATCCGTCCGGGTTGCGGAACGCGGCGTCCATGATCTGGCCGTTCCAGCCGGTGGTGCCGAACGACGTGCTGGCGACGCGGCGCGCGCCGGGCTTCACGAACTTCGAGAGGTGGCCGATCGTGTAGTACTCGGCGTCGGTGACAACCGACCCGTCCGGCTGCACGGTGACGAGGCCGGTGCACGTGCCGCAGCCGCCGTTGTGCGGGCCGCCGGTGCTGTCCAGGGCGATGTTCCAGTTCACCGCGCTGCGGGCCCAGTTGCGGGTGGTGCCGAGGACGACGTTGCGGGCGTGCCAGCGCAGGGTGTCGCTGAAGACCTTGGCGGGCGGGTCGGTGGCGCCCTTGGAGCCTGAGCACTCGGTGAACCAGATCCCCTTGTCCGGGAAGGCGTCGCGCAACTCGGTCTGCGCGCTCGGGTCGCCGTAGTAGCAGTGGTACGCGGTGCCGGCCAGCCACTTCGCGGCCTTGCTCTTCAGGATCTGGTACGGGTAGTCGGCTTCCGCCGTGCCGTCGTTGGGGTGCGTGGCCCAGTTGTGGTCGTAGCCCAGGATCTTGGTGCGCGGGCTGGCGAGCCTGAGCTTCGGGCCGAGCGCCTCGACCACCTCGATCTGCGCCGCGACGGGCATGTCCGTGCCGGGGTAGGCGTCGGGCGTGCGGTTCTGCGGCTCGTTCTGCACGGACAGGAAGTCGACCGGCACACCGGCCTTCGCGTACGCCTGCACGAACTTCACGAGGTAGCGCGCGTAGGCGTCGTAGATCTTCGGGTCGTCCTTGAGCCTGCCGCCGACGAGCGAGTCGTTGTCCTTCATCCACGCCGGTGGGCTCCACGGCGTGGCCATGACCTTCAGGCGCGGGTTGAGGCGCTTCGCCTCCCGCAGCAACGGGAGGATCTTCGCCTCGTCGTGGCGGACGCTGAAGTGCCGCAGCGGGAAGTCGGTCTGCCCGGCCGGCACGTCGTCGTAGGTGTAGTGCTCGGCGGCGGCCGTGAAGTCGGACGAGCCGATGGGCTGGCGCAGGAAGCTGACCCCGATGCCGTGCACCGGGTCGAAGAGCTTGCGCATGGTCTCGGCGCGGACGGCCGGGGCGAGACCCGCGAGCAGTTCGGCGGACGAGTCCGTGATGGACGCGCCGAAGCCGTCGATCTCCTGGTACTGGCGGCCGGAGTAGACCACGATCGTCGGATGCGCCGACGTGCCGGTGCCGAAGGTGACGCGCGGCCGTTCGTGCATCAGTTCCGCGCGATCAGGCGTGGTCACCCACACCCGCACCTCAGGCGCGCCGGACGCCTCCGCCGCCGGTGCAGCGGTGAGCCCGAGCACCAGGGCCACGATCGCGGTTCGTCTCATGTAACACCCAATCGTCACTGTGAAACATCAGCTTCCAGGATGAAACACCCGGTCGTGGCAAGGGTCAATGGTCTGGAGGAGTTCCGGTACATTGACCTGGTGGAACGCAAGATCGAGCACGTGAAACAGCGCGCTAGTCTCCGTGACATCGCGGCGGAGACGGGTGTGTCGGTCGCGACCGTGTCCCGCGTGCTGAACGATCACGTCAACGTGGCGCCGCGCACCCGTGACCTGGTGCTCCAGGCCGTGGAACGGCGCCGGCAGGAGACGCCCGCGAGGCTGCGGACCGTCTACGTCCGGTGCCCGTACGTGCTCACCGACTACTTCGGCCTGATCGTCTCCTCGATCGCCGAGACGCTGAAGCTGCACGGCCTGCGCGTGCTGCTGGACGCGGGGGAGTCGGGTCAGCGCAGCGACGCGCTCAAGGCGCTGCCGCGCGAGGCCGGTGTCGACGCCGCGATCCTCATCCTGCCTCCGGAGGAGGGGGACGAGCTGGTCGCCCTGTCCGAGTCGGGATTCCCGTTCGTCGTGGTCGACCCCCGCACCCCGCCACCGCCGGACATCGCCGCGGTCTCGGCCGCCCACTCGTCCGGCGCGCGGGCCGTCGCGGACCACCTGATCGGCCTCGGCCACCGCGACATCGCCGTGATCGCCGGACCGGAGGAGTGGCTCGCGGGGGACGCTCGACTGGCGGGCCACCGCGCGGCGCTGGCCAAGGCGGGGGTGCTGCTGACGCCGGAGCGGCTGCGGCACGTGGAGGCCACGACGGCGCACGGCAAGCGCGCCGCGGCGGAGCTGCTCGACCTGGACCCCCGCCCCACCGCCATCGTCTGCTTCAACGACAAGGTCGCCGTCGGCACGTTGCAGGCCGCACGGGAACGAGGGTTGCGCGTGCCCCAGGACCTGTCGGTGGCCGGGTTCGACGACATCGACCTGGCCGAGGCCACGAGCCCGCGGCTGACGACGGTGCGGCAACCGTTGCAGGAGATGGGAAGGATCGCCGTCACGCAGCTGATGCGGGTGCTGGACGGGCACCGGCCGGAGGCGTTGCACCTGGAGCTGGCGACGACGCTGGTCCTGCGGGAGTCGACGGCGGGCGTCGTGTCGTCCGAGGTGCGGGGTCAGGGCACCACGAGAACCGGCCAGTGACCTGACCTGATCAGCCGCGTCGCCACCGACCCGGCGAACCGGTGCCCGGCCTGCTGCGACGCCCCGACGACGACCATGTCGGCCTGGCACTGGTCGGCCGAGTCGCGCAGCACCGTGTACGGGTCGCCGAACGCCTTCGCGAACGTCACCGGCACGTCGAGCTCCTCGGCGAACTCCCGGACCTGGTCGCACAGCTCGGCGTGCAGCCGTGCCGTCGCCTCGTGCTCGAACACGGAGGCGACGGCAGGGCTCAGCGCCGCCAGGGACGAGTGGCACGCCACGAACGTGACGACCAGACGGGCTCCCTGGCGGCGGGCCAGGCCGAACGCGGCCGCTGCCGCGCGCATGGCGGTGTCGGTGCCGTCCATCCCGACCATGATGGTCCTCGACGACGGCAGGGGAGCGGGACCGAAGCAGTCCACTGTGGACTCGAAGGCGTTGTTCAGGCCGGCGCTCATGGGTGCTCCTCGGTTATCGTGCGACCGCTGAGTCTGCTTCCTTCTTCTCGAGATCGATCGTCGTGCGCAACGTGATCGGCTTGAGCAGCAGTGCCGCGACGATGCCCACGACGCCGACGGCGGCGGAGATCAGGAAGATGTGCGCGGTCGCGTCGCCGTAGACGGTGTGCACGATCGTCTGCACCTGGGGCGGCAGGGCGGAGAGGTTCAGCGCGCTGGTGCTGCCGGTCGACTGACCCGCCGGCACGTGCAGCGCGGCGGAGAGGTCCGCCGTCACGCGGTTGGCGAGGACGGCGCCGAGCACCGACACGCCGATCGTGCCGCCCAGCGAGCGGAAGAACGTGACGGACGCGCTCGCGGCGCCCAGCTCGCTCAGCGGCACGCTGTTCTGCACGGCCAGCACGAGGTTCTGCATCGTCATGCCGACGCCGATGCCCACGACGGCCATCGCGACGCCGACGATCCACAGCGCGGTGGCGTGGTCGACGAAGCCCAGGCCGAGGAAGCCGAGCACCAGGATGATCGTGCCCGCGACGATGTACGGCTTGATCCTGCCGGACCGGCTGATCAGGCGGCCGGAGATCGTGGACGACACCAGCACGCCCGCCATCAGCGGGATGGTCAGCAGGCCGGCCTCGGTCGGGCTGTAGCCACGGCCGATCTGGAAGTACTGGCCGAGGAACACCGCGCCGCCGAACATCGCCATGCCCACCGAGAGGCTCGCGATGATGGCCAGCGCCGGGGTGCGCTGGACGACGATG
Source organism: Lentzea sp. NEAU-D7 (assembly GCF_026242055.1). Classification (GTDB taxonomy): domain Bacteria; phylum Actinomycetota; class Actinomycetes; order Mycobacteriales; family Pseudonocardiaceae; genus Lentzea. Next base: position 68,628 of record NZ_JAPJDL010000011.1, read on the forward strand.
TGCAGCGGCACGACGGGCTGCTCGACCCGGAGCTCGACGGCGATCGCCGCGCCCAGCAGCACGAGACCGCCGCCGACCATGGCCCCGGTCTGCCACGAGATCCAGTCGAACGAGTTGCCGACGAACGAGACCCAGACCAGCAGCACGCTCACGCCCGCGGCGATCAGGCCGGCACCCAGGTAGTCGATCTTCACGTTCTCCCGGCGCACGGTCTCCAGCTTGAGCGTCGCCTGCAGCACGACGAACGCCAGCGCGGCGATCGGCACGGCGACCCAGAAGCACCAGCGCCAGCCGAGCCACGACACGTCGACGATGAGGCCGCCGAGCAGCGGGCCGCCGACCGTCGCCACGGCCATGACCGCGCCGAGGTAACCGTTGTAGCGGCCGCGTTCGCGCGGCGGGATGATCGCGGCGATCACGACCTGCACCAGTGCCTGCAGACCGCCGACGCCGAGGCCCTGGAACGCGCGGGCGGCGATGAGCTGGCCCGTGTCCTGGGCGAAGCCGGCGAGCAGCGAGCCGATCACGAAGATCACGATCGCGGCCTGGACCAGCGTCTTCTTGTTGAACAGGTCGGCGAGCCTGCCCCAGAGCGGGGTGGTGGCCGTCGCCGTGAGCAGGGTGGCCGTGACCACCCAGGTGTACTGCGTCTGCGTGCCGTTCAGCGAGCCGATGATCCGCGGCAGCGCGGTGGAGACCACCGTGGAGCTGACCATGGCCACGAACAGCGCGAGCAGCAGTCCGGACAGCGACTCCAGCACCTGCCGGTGCCCCATCGCCCGAGTTTCGATCTTCACGTCCCGCCCCTTCGTCACCACAATTCTTGCGCGTTGTGCAAGTTTGCGCAATGAGCAACTTACACCGCTACGCTGGAAGGCATGGAGACCCTCACCACGCGGCGGGAGCACAACAAGGCGGTGACCAGGCGGTCGCTGGCCGCGGCGGCGTTGAGGCTCGCGATGGAGCACGGGCTGGACGGGGTGACCGTCGAGGACATCGCGGACGCGGCGGGTGTCTCGCGCAGGACGTTCTCCAACTACTTCACCAGCAAGGAGGACGCCGTCCTGGACGCCGACCGCGAGCGGCTCAGGGCGCTGGTGGCCATGGTGGAGGCGCGTCCGGCCGGCGAAGGCGCCTGGCAGGCCCTGCGCGCGTCCACCGCCGAGCTCTACCGCGTCCGGCCCCTGCCGGACGTCGAGTGGATGGCCCAGCTCCGGCTGCTGCGCCGACACCCGTCGCTGCTCGCACGTCAAGCAGGGGACCAGGTCGCGCTCGAACGCGACCTGGCCGCCGTTCTCGTCCGCCGCGAACCGGACGAGGAGGCCGCCCGGCTGATGGCGGCGACCTTCCTCACGACGATCCGCACGGGCATCGCGCTGTGGCTGGAGGGAGCCGGCGCGCAGGAGCTGCCCGACCTCGTGGACCGCCTCCTCGGACGGGTCCAGGTTCAGGGCACGTAGACCTGCCCGGTCTGCCGTCCCTCGATCGACCGCACGTAGGCCTGCGCCACGTCGGCCAGCGGCACGGGCTTCATGCCGGGGAAGTAGTCGCCGTAGCGTTCCAGCGCCTCGGTGAAGACGGTGGGGCTGACGGCGTTGACGCGCCGCGGGGCGATCTCGACGGCGGCGGCGCGCACGAACGCCTCGACCGCGCCGTTGACCAGGGACGCGGCGGCACCGGTGACGATCGGCTCGCGCGCCAGCACGCCCGTGATCAGCGTGAACGAGTCCGTCACGTGGGCGAGCCCCTCCCGGACCAGCGCGACCTGGGAGAGCACCTTCCCGGTCACCCCGGCCTGGTAGTCCGCGATCGTCAGCTCACCGAACGGCTTGAACGGCACGTGCCCGGCCGCCGACGCGACGGCGTCGACCTGGCCGACGGTCTGGTAGAGATCGGCCACCTGGGCCGGGTCGGTCACGTCGTACTGCAGGTCGCCTCCAGTGCGTGAGACGGTCACGACGTCGTGCTTGCGTTCGACGAGCACCTCGTGCACCGCGGTGCCCAGCAACCCTGTCGCTCCAACGAGCAGAATCCTCATGCCGCCGACGCTAGGTGCGGTCCCGCGAGGTGGGAAATGCCGTTCGTGCAGCACTTATGATCGGTGGTCATGAATGTCGAGCTGCGTCATCTGAGGGCACTCGCGGCAATCGGCGACCACCGGTCGATCACCGCGGCCGCCCAGGCGCTGCACGTCACGCAGCCCGCGCTCTCCCGCACGCTCGACCAACTGGAACGACGCCTGGGCGTGCGGCTGGTCGAACGCACGACCAGGCACGTCGCCCTGACCGAGCCCGGCCTGCGCCTGTGGGAGCACAGCCACCGCATCCTCACGTCCCTGGACGCGGCCCTGGCCGACGCCGCCCAGCCGCAGCCGATCCGGCTGACCTTCGCCTGGGCCGCGCTCGGCCGGTTCACGATCCCGTTCCTGCGCGAGTGGCGGGCCGAACACCCCGACGTCCTCGTGCGCATCCGCCAGGCCGACGACCCGGAGGCGGCACTGCGCCGAGGTGAGGCGGACGTGGCCGTCCTGCGCACCGAACCCGCCGGGACCGGCCTGGCGCACGTCGCGCTCGTCGAGGAACCCCGGATCGCGGCGGTGGCGGACGACCACCCGCTCGCGACCCGCGACGCCCTCGTGCTCGACGACCTCGTGGGCGAGTGCGTCGCGGTGTGCGAGACGGCGGCGACCACCGGCGCCGACCTCTGGCCGGCCGGAGCGCGCCCGCGCACGGTGGACGTCCCCGGCGTGGTCGAGTGGCTCACGTCGATCGCGACCGGCACGGCGGTCGGGGTGACGGCGGCCGGCACCAGTCACCACCACCCCCATCCCGGCGTGACCTACCTGCCTTTGACCGATGCCGAGCCCATCGTGGTGCACCTGGCGTGGCCGGAGGTGGCGGCGCATCCGTTGACGGAGGTGTTCGTTGAGCTGGCGCAGCGTCATCTCAGCCTCGGGCCGGTCGTGTAGTTCGGGGTCACGGCGGCCTGGAAGGTGAACGTGGTGTGGTCTCCGGAGTTGGTTCGTGTGCGTCACGAGGGCACTCTGGTGCAACGAGCGCCTCGAGAGGACGCAAGGTGGTGCGCTTGGAGGACCGGGAACTCGCTCGCGTCGCCCACGACGCAACTGCAACGCTTTGGACGTGAACGACCAGAGTCCTGAGAAATGCGTCTTCTGCGCCATCGTCGCCGGAGAGGCCGAGGCGAGCGTGGCATATGCAGATGATCGAGTCGTTGCGTTCATGGACCTCGGCGCGGTGACGCCGGGGCACGTCCTCGTAGTGCCACGGCTGCATGCCATCGGGCTGGAAGACCTGGACGAGGAGACGAGCACACACGTCTGGAGGATCGGCCACCGCGTCGCCCGCGCCCTTCGACGCTCAGGCCTGCGCTGCGAGGGCGTCAACGTGTTCCTCGCCGACGGAGAAGCCGCCTTCCAGGAGATCTTCCACTTCCACCTGCACGTCTTTCCACGCTTCCGCGGCGACAGCTTCCGCATCGACGCGGACTGGGCCACCCGTGCTCGCCATTTGCTCGACGAAGAAGCTGGAGCCGTTCGCCAGGGGCTGGACGTCATCAACGCCGACCCATCACCAGCAGCGCCCGCCAACACGGAGAACTAGCGCACTGCGCTTGACTCGATCACCCACATGAGTGCCGCTGACCGACGCCGACCCGATCGTCGTGCACCTGGCATGGCCGCCACCGGCGACGCACCCGTCGACCGAAGCGTTCATCGCGCCGGCGCGGCGCCGCCTGGCCGCCACAGCCGGAGCTGCAGCATCGCCGCGAACCGCGCGTCCGGATCGCTGAGATCGATCTCCCCGACCTCCGACAGCCGCCGCAGCCGATAGCGGAAGGTGTTGGGGTGTACGAAAACGGCGGCGGACGCGGCGGCCACGTCGCCGAAGGCGTCTAGCCACGCGCTGAGCGTCTCGACCAGGCACGCGCTGTGCTTGCGGTCGTACTCGATCAGCCGCGCGACGGGCCCGGTGAGCGTGTCGCCGCGTTCGGCGATCAGGTCCGACAGCTCCAGCAACAAGCCCTCGCTGTGCACATCGGACACCCGCGCGACCGACCGGGACGCGCGCCCGGCCCGCAACACCCGCAGCACCAGGTCGGCACCGGCCCGCGACCGCGACAGCGTGAGGCCGTCGGACACCTCGCCGACGCCCACCAGCACGTGGTTGCCGATGCGGTTGCGGAAGTCCGTGGCGATCCGCAGGGCCCGGTCGTCCGACTCCGCGGGCAGGATCGCGTAGGCGACGTCGCCGATCAACGCGGCGGCGGCGCGGGGGTGCACGGCCGTCAGGTGCATGGCGAGCGCGTCGGCGATCTGCTGGCGTTCGGCCAGCAGCCGGGCGTGCGCGGCCGGGTCGTCGCCGTGCGAGTGGGCGAGCGCCAGCGCCAGCACCACGCACGCCTGGTCGGCCAGACCCAGGCGCCGCACCGCCTCCGCCGCGCCCGCGCCTCCCTCGATCGCGGTCGAGACGAGGTCCGCGCGCAGCCGCCGTTCGACGTCGGCACCCGCGCGCTGGCGCATCATGTGCAACGCCACGAGCTTCGCCGCGTCGCCGAAGGCGGTGGAGTCGTCCGGGGACAGCGGCGCACGGACGGCGGCCCAGATCGAGCCGAGGAACTCGTCGCCCGCGCGCACCGCCACGGCGAGGCGGGGCAGGCACAGCGACCCGTCGTCGGCGGGCAGGCCCTCGATGTAGACGGGCTGGTCGCTGCGGTAGAGCCGCTGGAACACCCCGCGCGCCTCCAGCATCTGCGTGTAGCGCGCGGGCACCTTCCTGCCCAGGATCGTCTCGACGCGCGAGGAGTCGGCCTCGTCCTGGCGCCCCGAGAACGCGAGCACGCGCGAGCTGCGGTCCTCGATCGTCACCGGAGCGCTGATCAGCGACGCCACCGCGTTGGCCAGAGCGAACAGGTCCCCGGCCGGCACGCCGCCGAGGGTTTCCGACGGGTCGACCTCGCCCTCGGCCAGCAGCGACCGCAGCATCGCGGCGAGCTGGGTCCACGACGCGCCCGGCGCCAGGCCGAGCAGGGTCACCCCGGAGCGGTCGACGGCCTCGGAGAGCTCCGCGGTGAGGGCGATCGGCCCGCGCACGACCAGCGCGGCCGCCCCCTCCTCGCCCAGCAGGGCCAGCAGCGGTGCGGGTTCGCGCACGCCGACGCCCAGCACCAGCGCGCACGGCGGCAGCACCTGGTCGTCCTCCGGATCGTGGATCACCACGCCGCCGATGTCGGTGGCACGGCCCGGATCACCACGCACGAGGTCGATCAGCGTGGTGCCCAGGTCGTCCAGCACGCGGGTGAGGCCTGTTCGCGGGCTCATGCCACCACCTTGCCAACCGTCTACACAGGAACTTGTCCAATGATTGAAGCCTACTGGCGCACCAGCATGTTCAGGCTGGTCAGGTGCCCTCCACGTAGGTCTCGTTCGGATCGGGCATGAGGTTGCCGAGGAACACGCCGACCCCGACGATCCGGCGCACCGACGCGGGGATCGGACGCGGGGCACCTCGATCCGGTATGCCTGCCGCGCACTCTTCGGGAGCTTCAGCTGCATGCGATGGCAGGCCGATGATAAGTATGTCTCATTTGAGTCTATGAAATCACCTGAGGCGATCGGTTGGGCTGTACCTAGGGGTAAAGCCCAGTCCAGAAAAGCAACGTAAGGCAGACGGCATGCAGGTGTGATGATAGATCGCTATCAAGTGATACAGTTGCCTCAGATAAGTATGTACACACTCTCACCTCGTCAGGGGGACACCTTGTTGTCCGACACCCATCCGAACGCCGTGTGGCTGGCCGAGATGTACCGAGGCGGCGCGAAGATCACGGCCGATCCGAACCTCAGCGAGGAGGAACGGTTGCGGCGACTGCAGGAGCACACCAACGAAGTGATGGGGCGGATGTCCCCGGACTTGGTGATCCACACCGGGGGCGTGCGCCTGGCGGCGACCGGCGGGATGGACTTCCTGCGCCGCTACACGAAGCGGCGGGCGAGCCTCGCCGACGCCAACGTCGAACCCGTCGAGTTCGACCAGATCCTCGCCGACGACCACTACGGGATCGTCCACGGGACGTTCCGCACGACTCGCGGCGACTGGAAGTGGACCCGCGTGGGCATGGGCGCGTGGCGCTTCAAGGACGGTCTGGCCGTCGAGCACTGGGAGCTCTCCGACGGGCCCACGTGGGACGAGTTCTTCCTCGCCGGCGACCCGGAGTCGTTCACCGGATCCGCGCAGGAGTTCTGGACGCGCGGCGTCTGACCGCGCCGCCTCGCCGGTTTCGCCGCGGAGCGGAGGTCGCGCCTTCAGCCCTGCGGCGGAACCGGCCCCTCGGAACGGCACCTTGTCGACGCCTCGCAGGAAGGCTATGGTGACTAATTGATAGAGACATCTCATTTAGGAATGGACTACCGCCGTGTACATAGTCGCAGCGACCGACAGGGTGTCGCTTGCCCAGGGCTGGCCCAGAACAGCGACGGCGGAGATCCGCCGGCTGGGGGAGGTGCCGGCCGCCAACGTCGGTGATGCGCTGGAGCGGATGACCGTCATGGACGGCGGCATCCGGCTGCTCGCCGGACGGGGGAAGCTGCTGGGCAACGCGCTGACCGTGGACGTGCGGTCGGGTGACAACCTGGCCGTTCACCGCGCGCTCGACGAGGCCCTGCCGGGAGACGTCCTGGTCGTCAACGGGCACGGCGACCTGACGCGCGCGTTGGTCGGCGATCTCATCGGCGAGATCATGGTCAACACCGGCGTCGTGGGTGCCGTGGTCGACGGTGCGGTGCGCGACGTCCAGGCGCTGTCCGAGATGGGACTGGCCGTGTACGCACGGGCTGTCACCCCCGCGGGGCCGTTCAAGGACGGGCCCGGAGGCATCGGTGTGCCGGTGGCGGTCGGCGGTGTGGTGGTGGCGTCGGGCGACGTGCTCGTCGGCGACGCCGACGGCGTCGTGGTCGTGCCGCGGCACCGGGTGCGGGAGGTCGTCGACGCCGTCGACGGGATCGGTGAGAAGGAGGACGCGCTGCGCAAGCGCATCCTCGCAGCGCGTCCCGTCCGTGCGGTGGTGACTCGATGACCGCCGTGCTGCCCGCGCGCCGGGTCGAGGAGCTGCGGCGGTTCTCGCGGCGCCCGGCGCTGACCCCCGCGCCGCCGGGTGCGGTCTCCCTGGCCATGGGCGAGCCGGACTTCCCGACCCCGCGGCCCGTGGTCGAGGCCGCCGTGGCCGCCCTGCGCGCCGGGGACCACCACTACGCCGACCAGCAGGGCCTGCCGGAACTGCGCGCGGCTCTCGCGCAGCGGTTGCCCGTGCACCCCGGCCGTCCGTGGAGCGCTGACGACCTCCTCGTCACCCACGGTGCCACCGGTGCGCTGGCGGCGGCGGTGCTCGCGCTGGTCGGGCCCGGTGACCGCGTGGTCATCCCGGAGCCCGCCTACTCGTTGTACGCCGACCTGGTCGTCCTGGCCGGTGGCACGGTGGACTTCGTCCCGCTCGGCCAGGACCTGCACTGGGACCTCGACGCGCTGGCCGCCGCGCTTCCCGGCGCCGCCGTGGTGATCTTCTCGAACCCGTCGAACCCCACCGGCATCGTGCACCGCGAGCAGGAGCTGAAGGCCCTCGGAGACCTCCTCGACGGCTCGGACACCCTGGTCGTGAGCGATGAGGCGTACCACCGCCTGGTCTACCCGGGGCACGAGGCGATCTCGGCGCTGGCGGTCGAATCGCTGCGGGACCGGACGGTCTACGTGCAGACGTTCTCGAAGACGTACGCGATGACGGGCTGGCGGGTGGGGTACCTGACCGGGCCCCGCGCGGTGGTGGACGCGGCGGCCCAGGTGCACAGGACCCTCAAGGGGTCCGTCAACACGGCGGTCCAGCGCGCCGCCCTCGCCGCCCTCGCTCTGCCGGACGACGTCGTGAGCACCATGGTCGACGCCTACCGGCGGCGTCGTGAGCTGGTGACGGCGCAGCTGTCGGGCGTTCCCGGCCTGCACCTGGTCCCGCCGGAGGGCGCGTTCTACGGGTTCCTCCGCTACGAGGCCCGCCGCTCCTCGCACCAGGTCGTCCGCGAACTCGCGGAGCGGAAGGTGCTGGTCAGGGCAGGTGCGGAGTACGGACCCTCCGGCGAGGGACACATCAGGATCTCGTTCGCGGCGTCCGAGGACGACCTGAGGACCGGACTGGACCGCATCGTCGGCCACCTCGGCGTCCCCGGCCCGTGACCGACCGCAGCGGTGAACGGCGCGATGATCGAACGCGTTACCCTTTGCCGGCACTTCTACGAGGCGGAGGAGACCGTGTCCGATCAGCAGCCCGCCCCGAGTGGGGGGCGCAAGTTGCGCAGCGACACCCGCCGCAACCGCCGGCGTCTCCTCGAAGCCGTCGGTGAGCTCGCCAGGGAGGCACCCGACGAGCTGACCATGCAGGCGGTCGCGTCGCGTGCGGAGATCGGGCCGGCCACGGCCTACCGCTACTTCTCCTCGATGGACGAGGTGCTCGCGGCCTACGTGCTCAGCGTCGTCGAAGAGCTCAGCGACTTCACCGCGGCCTCCACCGCGCAGGGGCGGCCGCTCTTCGAGGCCGTCGTGGACAAGTGGGTGGACCTCCTCCGCGACCACGGCCCGGCGCTGGTCCAGCTGCGGTCCCGCCGCGGGTACCTCGAGCGGCTCCACGACGGCAACGAGATCATCGCGACCATGCGGGACGCCTGGAGCGAACCCGTGCTGGGACTTCTGAGGGACCTGGGCCTCTCCGAGGACCTGATCGAGGACGCCCTGTTCCTCAACAACATGATGTTCGACCCGCGTGAGGTCCAGGACCTGTTGCAGGGCAAGCGCCTGTCGCGCCGGCAGGTCATCACCAGGCTGACCGAGGCGTACTGCGGTGCGCTGCGCGGCTGGGCGCGGGTCGGCTGACCCGCGCGCCGCTCGCGTGACGACGTCCGCCGAGCCGCACCGGTAACCCGCGTTCCAGTCGCCGTCCTCCGCCACTCGGCGGGCCCGGCAGGTTCACCGCGTCCGTTCGCGGTTCACCCGCATGCCGCGGCGACTTCCACTTCAGACGACCTTCGTTCAGCCGTTCCGCAGTGCCCATAATCTGGTAGAGTTCTCTCAAATCATACGATAGTTACACTTCGCGTCGGCGAGGAGCGGTGTTGTCACCAGGACCAGGGAAGCCCGGACTCGAGGAAACGGCCGCTCGGACCGGGGTCGCGACGCGGATGGCGGAGGCGGCCGGTGCCTGGCTCGACTCCCTAGACCCCGGTCAGCGCGAGGTGGCGGTCGGACCGCCACCTGCCGCCGGCGGTGAGTCCGAAGTGGAACGCACCCGGTGGTACTACACGCCCACCGACCACGGCGGCCTGACCTTCCACGAACAGCGCCCGGCCCAGCACCGGTCGGTCATGCGACTGGTCGCGAGTGGACTGTCCGAAGCCGGCTACACCACCGTTGCCACCGTCCTCGGCCTGGAGAACGTCCTCGACCGCGTCGAGGGCTTCTCGGTGAACTGGGGGAGGGAGCGCACCCGCGATCCCGGCGAGTACTACCTGCGCGTCTTCGGTGAGCCCGGTGGACCGCGGCCGTGGGGGTGGCGCTTCGGCGGCCACCACGTCTCCCTCAACTACCTCGTGGTGGACGGGCGGATCGCCGCGTCCACCCCGAACTTCCTGGGTGCCGATCCAGCTGCGGCACCGCTGCTGGGCGGTGCGGCGCTGCGTCCGCTGGGGGTCGCGGAAGACCTGGCAGGGGAACTGGTCCGGTCCCTGCACCCCGAGCTGGCCGCCCGCGCGGTGCTGCTGCCCCGCCCGCCGAACGACGTCGTGGCGGGCAACAGCGCCAGGGTCGAGGACCGCGTGGTGAAGCGCGCCGAGCTGTGGCGTCCCGGGCACCACGTCCCCGACCGCGCCGAGCAGCCGGTCACCGGCCTCGACGGCGCCGACCGGAGTGCGCTGGCCATCACCCCGGCTCCCAGGGGCGTTGCGGGCAGCGAGCTCAACGCCGCGCAGCGGGAGCTGCTCCGCGGCCTGCTGGGCACCTACCTCGACCGTGCTCCCGAGGGGGTGTCCCCGCTGCCCCGTTACGACGATCCGGCGGCGCTGGACGCCGTGCACCTCGCCTGGGCCGGCTCCACCACGGCGGGCGAACCGCACTACTACCGGCTGCAAGGCCCCCGGTTGCTCATCGAGTGGACGAACGTCCACCGCGGTGCCAACCACGCGCACGCCGTGTGGCGGGACCCGGAGACCGACTTCGGCGGCGATGTGCTGGCCGACCACCACGCCGCGCACCACCAAGCCACCACGTACCGCTCTTGAACGGAGTCCGACGTCCATGGCCGGTTCACCACCGCCACCGATCGACGCCCTGCCCCGCACAACGCGTCCCACGCTCCGCGGATCCTTCGGCATGTGCGCGTCGACGCACTGGCTCGCCTCCGCGACCGCCCAGTCCGTCCTGGAGCGCGGTGGCAACGCGTTCGACGCGGCCACGGCGGGCGCCTTCGTGCTGCACGTGGCCGAACCCCACCTGAACGGTCCGGGAGGTGACCTCGTCGCCGTCCTCGCGACCGCGGCGGACCCGTCCCCGCGCGTGCTGGCGGGTCAGGGCCACGCCCCGCGACGGGCCACGATCGACCACTTCCTGGCCGAGGGGCTCGACCACGTCCCCGGCACCGGCGCGCTGGCCGCCGCCGTCCCCGGCGCCGTCGACTCGTGGCTGTGGCTGCTCGCCGAGCTCGGCACCTGGGAGCTCACCGACGTCCTCGCCTACGCGATCGACTACGCGGAGCGCGGCGTTCCGGTCGTGCCCCGGCTGGCGCACGTCCTGTCCACTGTGGAGGACCTCTTCCGCGACCACTGGCCGACGTCGTACGCGTTGTGGATGCCGGAAGGCAGCGTTCCGCAGCCGTACAGCACGCTGGTGAACCCGACCTACGCCCGGACGTTGCGCAGGCTGTGCGCCGCGGCCACCGGCGAGACGAGAACGGGCAGGATCCAGTCCGCCCGCGACACCTGGCGAACCGGGTTCGTGGCGGCGGAGGTGGCCGAGTTCGCGCAGGTGCCGCACCGGCACTCCTCCGGCCGCGACCACGCCGGGGTGATCACCGCGGCCGACTTCGCCGACTTCACCCCGTCGCTCGAACCCGCGGTGACCGCGGAGTTCCGCGGGACCACGGTGGCGAAGCCCGGTCTGTGGTCCCAAGGGCCCGTGCTGCTGCAGGCCCTCACCGTGCTCGACCACTTCGACGACGAGCAGATCGATCCGTCGACCGCCAGGGGGATCCACACGATCACCGAGGTCGTGAAGCTCGCCATGGCGGACCGGGAGGCGTACTACGGACAGCTGGACCCGGTGGACGCGGAGCCCGTGGTGCGCCGGCTGCTGTCCCGCCGCTACAGCGAGGAACGCGCCGCCCTCGTCGGTGAGGTCGCGTCGACCGAGTTCCGGCCCGGCGACATCGGCGTCGCGCCGTACACACCCGCCCTGGTCACCCGGCGACCCGCCGACCTGGCCGACGGCGTCGGGGAACCCACCGTGCAGCAGACCGGGGAAACGCGGGGCGACACCTGCCACATCGACGTCGTCGACCGCTGGGGGAACATCATCTCCGCCACCCCGTCGGGAGGCTGGCTCCAGTCGTCCCCCGCGGTGCCGGGACTCGGTTTCGCACTGGGCACGCGGCTCCAGATGACCTGGCTCGACCCCGCCGCCCCGGCACGCCTGGCGCCGGGACGACGACCTCGCACGACGCTGAGCCCGACCCTGCTGCTGCGCGACGGCAGACCGGTGGCGGCGCTGGGCACCCCGGGAGGTGACCAGCAGGACCAGTGGCAGCTGCCGTACCTGCTGCGCACGCTCGTGTTCGGCCTCGACCCGCAGGAGGCGATCGACGCGCCCACGTTCCACACCACCGCGGTGGTCAGCTCGTTCTGGCCGCGGACCTGGACGCCGGGCGGGCTGGTGGTCGAGGAACGAGCGGGTGAGGCGGTGGTCGCCGAATTGGTCGCCCGCGGCCACGACGTCACCGTCTCCGGACCGTGGAGCCAGGGCCGGTTGTCGGTCGTCACCCGTGATCCGGACACCGGTGTCCTGCGCGCGGCGGCGAACCCGCGTGGCGCCCAGGGTTACGCGGTGGGGCGATGACGGGCTCCGCGACCCGCACCGCGCGCCGGCTCGTGCGGTGGCAGGTGACCCCGGTGCACCTGATGCTCGCGCTCACCTTCACGACCGGTGTCGTCGACGCCGTCGGGTACCTGCGCCTGGACCAGGTGTTCGCGGGCAACATGACGGGCAACGTGGTCATCCTCGGGATGGCGGCGGTGGGAGATACGGGGCTGCCGGTGCTCGGTCCGGCCGTGGCGCTCGTGTCCTTCCTCGCCGGCGCGGCCGCAGCCGGACGGGCGCTGCGGACCGCCGCCCCCGGTTGGAGCCGCCTGCACACCGCGTTGCTGGGCGGCGTCGACCTGCTGCTGGCCGCCACGGCGCTCGGCGTGGCTGTCATCGGGACCGGCGCCGCCGCGACCCGTGCGGTGCTCGCGGCGGCGCTCGCGCTGGCCATGGGAGTGCAGGCGGCGACGGCCCGCCACCTGGCGGTCAAGGACGTGACCACCGTCGTCGTCACCTCCACGCTGACCGGACTCGCGGCGGACTCCCGGCTGGGAGCCGGCCGCCGCCAGGGGGCGAAGCGGCGGGTCGCGGTCGTCGCCCTCCTCGTCGTCGGAGCGGTCGCCGGTGCGGCGTTGTGCCAGGCGCACGCGGGCATCGCGGTGGCGGCAGCGGCGGTGGTCGTACTGGTGGTGAGCGGTCTGGGCCACGCGTCCGTCCGTTCCGCCGACGACAGCACCACGCGCACGGCAGGCGTTTCACACACCAGGAACCGACCAGAAGGACCGTCATGACCGCAGCTGCGTCACCTCCGGTGACCATGGGCAAGCCCGCTCTCGTAGCGCTCAGCGTGCTGGCGCTCGCCACCGGCGCCCTCGAGTCGGTGGTGACGCCGACCCTCCCGCTCCTGCAACGCGAGCTCGGCATGAGCCCCGCCGAAGGGGCGCTGCTCAGCATCGTGCTCCTCATCACCGGCGCGCTCATCACCCCGATCGCCGGCAAGCTCGGTGACCGCTACGGCGGGAAACCGGTCCTGATCAAGCTGATGTCCGTGGTGAGCGTCGGTGGCCTGGTGTCGGCCCTCGCCCCGAACCTGCCCGTGCTGCTGTTCGGCCAGGTGCTGCAGGGCGCGATGGTGGGTGCGCTGCCCCTGTCGTTCATCCTCGTGCGCAAGCACCTGCCCGTCGGCGGTGCGAAGGTCGCCATCGGGTGGGTCAGCGGGCTCTTCGTCGGCGGCGGGATGGTGGGAACGCTGACCGCCGGTCCCGTGGCCGAGCAGCTGTCCCGACACTGGATGTTCGCGCTGCCCACGATCGCAGTGATCGCGTCGACCATGGCGATGAACCGGCTGATGCCGCACGATTCCCCCGGCCGCTCCGAAGGCGCCGGGATCGACTGGCCCGGCTTCGCCCTCCTGAGCGCAACGCTGGTCACGCTCATGGGCGTGCTCGCGGTGGCACCCGACATCGCCTCGAAGCCGCTCGTGCTCGTCGGCCTCGTCGTGCTGCTGGCGGCGTTCGCAACCGGATGGGTGGCCGTCGAACGCCGTGCGGCCGCGCCCATGGTCGACCTGCGCATGCTGGCCCAGCCCGCCGTGTGGAAGTCGTGCCTGCTGACGTTCGTCATCTGCCTCGGCACCGCGGGCGCGGTTTACCTGGTCCCACAGCTCTTCGCCGTCTCGGGCGACGGCTACGGCTTCGGTGCCAATGCCACCCAGATCGGGTTCTACCTCCTGCCGGGAGCCGTGGCCGCGTCACTGGCCGGCCCGCTCGGCGGGATGGGGGCGCGCCGGTTCGGCTCGCGTGCCGTGGTCACCGCCGGCGCCGTCATGATGGCCGTGGCCCTGCTCGCCCTGGCCGCCGTGCACACCGAGGTCTGGCACCTCGTCGTCGCCAAGGCGCTGATCGCGCTCGCCAACGGTCTGTGCGTCACGGCGATGGTCACCAGCACCGCCACGTCCGTCGACCAGGGTGACACCGGCATCGCCACCGGCCTGGTCCTGGTGACGCGTGTGCTCGGCTTCGCGGTGGGTGTGCAGGTCAGCGGCGCCGTCCTCACCGCGGGAATCCCCGCAGGTTCCGAAGTCCCCGCCGAATCGGCCTTCGTCATCGGCCTCGTCATCGCCGGCGCCGTCACCGCGCTGGCCCTGCTGATCACCCGCACCATGCGCAAAGGAGTCACGCAATGACCCGCACCGACCGAGCAGGCCTGTCCACCGCGCCGGGGCGCACGGTCCTGATCTCCGGGGCGAGCGTCGCGGGTCCGGTGCTCGCGTTCTGGCTGCACCGCTACGGGTACGAGGTGACGGTGGTCGAGAAGGCGAGCGCACCGCGCAGCGGTGGCTACCCCATCGACATCCGCGGCACCGCGCTCGAGGTCATCCGGAGGATGGGAGTCCTCCCGCAGTTGCAGGACGCGCACATCGACCTGCGCCGGCTCACCTTCCTCCACGGCGACGGCAGCGAGGTGACCTCGCTGCACCCCCACGCCGTCACCGGCGGCGTGGAGGGACGCGACCTGGAGGTCCGGCGCGGCGACCTGACCGAGGCGCTCTACGCGGCGGTCCGCGACGACGTGGAGTTCCTGTTCGACGACTCGATCCGCACCCTCGACCAGCACGACCACGGGGTCGACGTCCTCTTCCACGGTGGCGGCGCCCGCACGTTCGACCTGGTGCTCGGCGCTGACGGCACCCACTCGCAGACCCGCGAGATGCTCTTCGGCCCTGAGGAGCAGTTTCACCGCTACCTCGGCTACTGCTTCGCCGTGTTCACCATGCCCAACACCTTCGGGCTCTCCCACGAGACCGTCATGTGGAACACCCCTGGCAGGGCCGCGGCGCTGTACGCCGTCGGAGACGAGGACGAGGTGCACGCGTTCCTGAACTTCGCCCAGCCGGAACCGCCGTTCCACGCGTTCGGCGACCCGGCGGCCCAGCGCGACCTGCTCGCCGCGGTCTTCGCCGACGCAGGCTGGGAGGTCCCCGGCATGCTCGCCGCCGCACGCGACACGAGCGACCTGTTCTTCGACGCGGTCAGCCAGATCCGCATGCCCCACTGGTCGAACGGCAGGGTCGCACTGGCGGGCGATGCCGCGTACGCACCCTCGTTCCTCACCGGCCAGGGCACCAGCCTCGCGCTCGTCGGCGCCTACATGCTCGCCGGATCCCTCGCCGGCCGCTCCCACAGCGAGGGCTTCGCCGCCTACGAGGAGAGCACCCGTGAGTTCGTGACCATGAACCAGGACCTGGTCGGCCGGGGCAGCGCCACGCTCTTCCCGGTCACCGCCGAAGCGTTGCAGCAGCGCAACGACAGGCTGCGCAGCCTCACCGCCATGCCGGCCAGGGAGGGACGACCGGCCCACTCGGCACTCACCCTGCCCGAGTTCGCGCTCACGACCTGAGCCCGGCACGTGGTGTGGCTCCGAGAGTGGTGGCGTCGACGAAGATCCCGGCTCCGCCGGCGTTTCCGGCATCGCCCTGCGCGGATCAAGTCCGCGGTTGCCGCCGTGGCGGTGTCGTCACGCCCTGACGGACTCCCGCACGAGGGTGCGCAGCCATCGGTGGGCCGGGTCGGCGTCGAGCCTGGCGTGCCAGAGCGAGGACACCGTCACCTCGGGCGTGGGGAACGGCAGCGCGAAGGAGTGCATGTCCTGGCTCAGGGGCGCGGCGTGGAGTTCGGCGACGGTGGCCACCAGGTCCGACGCCCTCGCAAGCGCCAGGGCTGCGCCGAAGCCGTCCACGACGGTGACGATGTCACGTCGCCGGCCGGTCGGGCGCAGGGCCTCGTCCACCAGGCCCTCCTCGGCGCCGCGCCGGGCGACGTGGACGTGCCGCGCGGAGGCGTAGCGCGCCACGGTGATCTTCCCGGTGGTCAGCGGGTGCCCGGCGCGCACGACTCCGATGAACCGGTCGGTCAGCAGCGGCTCGCTGAGCACGTCCGGTGTCAGCGGCCGGTCGATCACGCCGGTCTCCAGGTCGACGTCGCCGGCGCGCAACGGGCCGGTGTTCTTCGTGGTCCTCCGCAGGAACCGCAGCCGCACGCCAGGCGCCTGCAGGCCGACTGCCGCGACCAAGCCGGGTCCGAACCGCTCGACGAACCCGTCGCCCACGCGCAAGGTGAACGTCCGGTCGAGCGTGGCCGGGTCCAGTTCCCCGACCGGCCGCAGGACTTCCTCCGCTTCCCGCACCAGGCGGTGCACGCGATCGCGCAACTCGATCGCGCGCGGGGTGGGCACGAGTCCGCGACCAGACCGCACCAGCAGCGGGTCGCCCGTGGCGCGGCGCAGGCGGGCGAGTGCGCGGCTCATCGCCGAAGGGCTCAGGGCAAGCCTTTCGCCGGCTCGGGTGACGCTGCCCTCCTCCAGCAGCACGTCGAGCGTCACCAGGAGGTTGAGGTCGCGGGGCATGCGAACAGAGTCCCACGTGACCTGGCGTCGCGTGCACAAATGCCTTTCCAACTTTGCGCCTTCCGCCAGATCAGGCACGAACCTAGCGTCGATGGCACCTCCCCGACTCACGAAGGTGCCATCCCTTGAAATCACTGCAAGAGAAGAAACAACCGGCTCTCACGTGGTCGCTGACCGCCTTGTCGCTGTCAATGTTGTTGCCGTCGCTGAGCACCAGCATCGCCAACGTCGGCCTGCCGAGCATCGCCACTGCGGTCGACGCGCCGTTCGGCGCCGTCCAGTGGGTCGTGATCGCCTACCTGCTGGCCACCACGACGCTGATCGTCGGCGCCGGACGGCTGGGCGACACCATGGGCCGCCGCCGCGTCCTGCTCGGTGGCATCGTCGTGTTCACCGCCGCCACGCTGCTGTGCGGCCTAGCCCCGAACCTGCCGTTGCTGATCGCCGCCCGGGCGGTTCAGGGAGCGGGTGCCGCGTGCATGATGGCGCTGACCATGGCGATGTCGGCCGACGCCATGCCCGAGGGGCGCACCGGCGCGGCAATGGGCCTGCTGGGAACCACGTCCGCGGTCGGAACCGCGTCGGGGCCGGCACTGGGCGGCGTCCTCGTCGAGGCCTTCGGGTGGCGTGCGATCTTCCTCGTCGTCGTGCCGCTGGGTGTCCTCGCCTTCGCTCTCACCCGTCACGCCCTGCCCGGATCCCTGCCGTCGTCCAGCAAGTCCCGCTTCGACGCCACAGGCACCGCACTGCTGGCGATCGCCCTGGGCGCCTACGCGATGGCCGTGACCGTCGGAAACGCTTCTCTCACAGTCGGACTGCTCGTCACCGCGGCGGCCGTTCTCGTGGCGTTCGTGCTCATCGAGCGCCGAGTCGCGGTCCCGTTGGTCGATGTCGCGATGGTCCGTGACCCGCTCCTGGCCGCGAGCCTGATCACCAGTGCGCTCGTGTCGACCATCGTCATGACGACCCTGGTGGTGGGCCCCTTCCACTTGGCGGGCACGCTCGACCTGGCACCGGCCCTCGTCGGCCTGGTGATGTCGGCCGGCCCTGCGGTGTCCGCTCTCACCGGTGTCCCGGCCGGGCGTGCCGCGGACCGCTTCGGCACCGGAGCGGTGGTCGTGGCAGGACTCGGCGGTGTCCTTTGCGGCACGGTGGCGTTGTTCGTGATGCCCGCGGGAGCTGGTGTTCTGGGTTACCTCCTCCCACTGGTCACCACGACCTCCGGCTACGCGTTGTTCCAAGCGGGCAACAACACGGCAGTCATGGGACACGTGCCCGCTCACGAGCGGGGCGTGGTGTCCGGCATGCTGAACCTGTCGCGGAACCTGGGCCTCATCACCGGGGCCTCGGTCATGGGAGCGGTGTTCGCCTTCGCCGCCGGCACAACAGATGTCACCGCGGCGACACCGCTCGAGGTGGCCCGCGCGACGCACTGGACCTTCGGTGTCGCCGCGATGCTCGCCGTCCTGGGGCTCGGAGTGACCCTCGGCGCGCGACGTCACACGCGCTAGGCGTTCATCTGCCGAGACACCCGACACTCCACATCGGACTGCAGTTCGACCGTGCTAGTCGGTGTGCGCGGCATGCTCAGCCCGGGATGTCACGCGGGTCGCGGCTCCGCGGGTAGGTGTTCTTCTCGCCGATCGTGCCGTCCAGGTTGCGGATGACGTGCTCCACGCCGCGGTCGACAGCCATCTCGCGGCCCCTGGCGACTGCTTCGTCCTTGGTGTCGTGGGTACTGGACGCCTGGGAGTTGCCTTCGACCTTGTTCTTCCACGTTCCGTTCTCGTGGTACGTCTCGACGTCACCCTGCATCGCGGTCTCCTCAATCCGTCAGGTTTCTTCAGGGGTGCCCAGATCGACGATCTCCGACACCGGGATCGAACACGACGCAGTCGAGAGGTCGAATATCATGAATTGGAAGCTCATCGAAGGCGAACCCGGCATCACCTCCACCCACAGGGATGACAGTGGACAAATCGTCTGAAGCCGCCGAGGTGTTCCCTGAGCGTGCTCCGAGACGCGATCAAGGAGCTTTCCGGGTGCATCGCCGAAGGTGATCTCGACGAGGCCAGGCATCCGCTCGCGGAGATCGAGTCCGTCGTTTCGGCGATGATGTCCACGTACGAGGACGCGTCTCGGGCACGCGGGTTCAAGCTGCCCTACGCCACCTGATCGCGGTGAGCGATCGGTTGTGATGTGGCGGGGTGGTGCTCATGGTGAGCGCTGCCCTGGTACTTCGGTGCGGTGGCCGCCTTCGTAGCGTCAGTGGCGTGACGGACAACAAGATCTTCTTCCCGAGGTTCGTGCTGTGCAGAGCGAGGATTGCTCCGACACAGCACGGCGACCTCTTACCGCAGCACCAGCAGTTCGACATCCTTGGCCGCCGATGAGCGGCCGAGGAGAACCATCAGCCGCAGAGCCAGACGAAGGTCAGGTACAGCAGTAGTAACGCCACACCTCACGATCATGCCCCTGCACCCTGGTCCACGATCGCCGCAGATCCGCGGGTCAGTGCGGCGTCGACGACAGAGGAACCCACTCCGTCTTCACCGTGACCGCGTCCAGGGCGTCCGGCAACGGCGTCACGCCCAGGCCCGGACCGGTCGGCACGGTCAGGTGCCCGTCCTCCAGCACGAACGGCTCGGTGACGTCCATCTGGTAGTAGCGGTCCGACGCCGAGGTGTCGCCGGGCAGCGTGCAGCCGGGCAACGCCGCCAGCGCCACGTTCGCGGCACGGCCGATGCCGGTCTCCAGCATTCCGCCGCACCACACCGCGATCCCGTGCGCCGCGCAGACGTCGTGGATGCGCCGGGCCTCCAGATAGCCGCCGACCCGGCCGGGCTTGATGTTGACGATCTGGCAGGCGCCGAGCTTGATCGCGTCGGCGGCCGAGGACGCCGAGGTGATCGACTCGTCGAGGCAGATCGGTGTCCGGACGACCTTGGCGAGTTCGGCGTGCGCGAGCAGTTCCTCCTCGTCCAGCGGCTGTTCGATCAGCAGCAGGTCGAACGGGTCGAGCTTCGCGAGGTGCCGGGCGTCGCCGAGCGTGTAGGCGGTGTTCGCGTCGACCTGCAGCAGCACGTCGTCGCCGAAACGCTCGCGCACGGCCCGCACGGGCTCGACGTCCCAGCCCGGTTCGATCTTCAGCTTGATCCGCGCGTAGCCCTCGTCGACGTAGCCGCCGACCGCGTCCAGGAGTTCCGGGACGGAGTTCATGATCCCTACGGACACCCCGCACGGCACGCGGTCGCGGACGGCGCCCAGCTCGCGGCCGAACGATACCCCGCGCGCCCGCAGTTCGGCGTCCAGGACGGCCATCTCCAGCGCTGCCTTGGCCATCCGGTGCCCGCGGAACCTCGCCAGCCGCGGGGCCACCGAGATGCCGTCGATCGGCCCGGTCAGCGCCGGGATCAGGAACCGCCGCAGCACGTCCGCGCAGCCCTCCATGTACTCGTTGGAGTACACCGGGTCGGCCATCGCGACGCATTCGCCCCAGCCCTCGCCCTCGTCCGTGACTGCGCGCAGCAGCAGCAACTGCCGCACGGTCTGCGTGCCGAACGAGGTGCGGAACGGCGACTTCAGCGGCATCTCGATCCAGCGGATCTCCACCCCGGTCAACTTCACGAACTGCTCCTGTCCACGACGTACCAGCCTGACCTGTCGAACCCGGTGACGCGGGCGCCGCTCGCGAGCAGCCCGCCGAGCACCTCCCGCACGGCGTGACGCCACTCGGTGGCCGCGGCCGGGTTCGCGACCCGCAGCGCCTCGATGTCCGGAGGAACGGCGACCAGCGCGGTGGCGCCCGTGCACGTGCCTCGCACCGGCAGCCCGTCGTCGGAGATCCCCAGGGCGACCGCGCCCGTGGCGCTGACGACCTTCGGCTGACCGGCGCAGGCGGCGACGACCTCCGGGGCCTGGACCCGCCAGCTGACCAGCAGCCTGTCGCTCTCGCCGCCGGCGTTGATGTCGTCGTGCATCAGGCCGTAGAAGTCCGGCAGGTACTCGGTCGCGTCCGCGCCGAGCTTGCCGAGGTTGAAGTAGGCGTTGCGGCGCACCAGCGGGTCGAACGTCCAGGTGACCTCGCGCAGCCCTCGTTCCAGCGCCCACGTCCGCTGGTGCAGCTTCAACGCGTACCCCACGTTGCGCCCTCGCGCGCCCGCCGCCACGCCGGCGATGTGGCTGTGCAGGGAGCCCGCGTCCGGCGGCGAGCAGAAGCCGATGCACGCGCCGATCAGATCGTCACCGGCGAACGCGCCCGCGACGTAGCTGCCCGCCTTGGTCATCGCCCGCAGCAGCTCGGCGGTGACCGGGGGAGTGTTGCCGTTCGACCGCCAGATCGACTCGTAGAGCCGTTGGGTGGCAACGAGTTCGGTGAACTCGGTGAGCTGGCGGACGACGACGTTCTGTGCCACCAGCGTCATGTCAGCTCCCTCACGAGGGCCGCGAGCAGCCGGGTGCGCGGGACGAGCTCCGACACCAGCACGTGCTCGTGCTCGGCATGCGCCCCACCGCCGACCGCGCCGAGCCCGTCGAGCGTCGGGACCCCGGCGCCCGCGGTGAAGTTGCCGTCGGACGCACCGCCGACCGCCGCCTGCGTGATCCCCGGGAGGAACCCCGAAGCCAGCTCGAACAGGGCCGAGGACGCGGAGAGCTCCATCGGCGGGCGGTTCGGGCCACCGGCCACCTCGACCTTCGCGCCGTCGAGCACGGGCCGCAGCGCCTTCATGTCCTCGTCGACCCGCAACTGCTCGGCGAGGTTCCGCACGCGCACGTCCACCATGAACTTCCCTTGCGCGGGAACGGTGTTCGTCGTCGTGCCGGAGGACAGCACGGTCGGCACCACGGTGGTGCCGGTCGCCGGGTCGGCCAGCTGCGAGACCGCGAGGATCTGGTGCGCCGCCTCGATCGTGGCGTTCACACCGCGTTCGGGTTCGAGCCCGGCGTGCGAGGCACGGCCGTGCAACGTCACCTCGTACATCGACGTGCCCTTGCGCTCGGTCTTCAGCGCGCCGCCGTCCGCCGAGCCCTCGCAGACCAGTACGGCCGCGTGCTCCACGGCCTCGGTCTCGATCAGGCCGCGCGACGACGGCGAGCCGACCTCCTCGTCGCCGGTCACGAGAACCGTGACGCCGTCGGGAGAACCCAGCGACGCGACCGCGTGGAAGATCATCGCCACGCCGGTCTTCATGTCGAAGCAGCCGGGCCCGCGCAGGACGCCGTCCTGCACGCTGAACGGAATCCGTTCCAGCGTCCCGATCGGCCACACCGTGTCGTGGTGGCCGAGCAGCAACACCCTGCGCGGCCCCGATCCCAGCCGCCACCGCAGATGCGTGCGGCCGTCGAGCACGATCCGCTCCGGTGCCGCGCCGAGCAGTGCGGCGCCCACCTCGGCGGTGACCTCCGCGCTGCGGGCCACCGCCGCCAGGTCGGTGGACGGCGACTCGCAGGACACGAGCCGCCCGATGTCGTCGATCAGGTTCATCAGGACACCTTCGGGGTGGCGCGGACACCCATGTGCACGTACTGCTCCCCGGTGGGCAGCGAGTAGAACACCAGGGAGGACCAGCTCTTGGAGTCCGGCCACAGGTAGAGGAAACGCCCGTCACCGGCGGGGACGAGATCGACCGCGGGCGGTTTGGGGAACATGCCCGCCAGCGGACCGGTGGGTGTCACGTCCAGCTGCAGCCCGCTTTCCCCCTCGACGACGTCGAGCCTCATGGAGGCGCGCTCGTACCTGCCGAGGTAGGGGGAGTTGTCGACGACGGGCGGCTCGGCGGCCGGCACCCTGGGCATCGGCATGTCGAGGTCCGCCAGTTCGGCGAAGATCTCCTCGTACAGTTCCAGGTACACCTCGCGGGCGGTGTCGCCGTTGGTCAGCAACGTGACCGCGAGGTCGTGCTCCGGCAGGATGCGCAGGAACGCGGACTGCCCGATGGTGTTGCCGTCGTGGCCGACCAGCCGCTGCCCGTCCCAGCCGAACCGGATCCAGCCGATGCCCCAGGAGTCGCCCAGTGCCTCCGGGTCGGGGACGTCGGTCTGCTTCTCGGTCATCGCGGCCACCGACGCCTCGGACAGCACCCGCGTGCCGTCCTCGGCCACGCCGCCGTTGAGGTGCATGCGCGCGAACTTCAGCACGTCCTCCGCACAGGCGAAGATCGTCCCGGCGGGGCCGAGCGAGCGCGGCAGCATCCACACCGGCGCCGTTTCGAGCTTCTCGTCCTTGGTGACGTGGCCGACCGCGGCGCGGTGCAGCAGCGCTTCCTCGGGCAACGTGCCCGCGCGGGTGAGTCCGAGAGGGGCGTAGAGCTTCTCGCGCATCGCCACGTCCCACGTCTTGCCGGTGAGCTTCTCGATCACCCGGCCGGCGAGGACGAAACCGGCGTTGCTGTAGGAGAAGGTCGCGCCGAGCGGGTGGTTCTGGGCGGCGTCGGCGAGCAGTTCGGTGTAGCGCTCCAGGCAGTCGTCACCGCGGCCGGTGTCGGTGAAGTTGTCGCCGTCGATGCCGCTGGTGTGCGTGAGCAGGTGCCGCATGGTCACCTTCTGCTCGACCACCGGGTCGGAGAGCTTCAGCTCGGGCAGCACGTCGGTGATCGGCGCGTCGAGGTCGAGCAGACCCTCGTCGACGAGCCGCATGACGACCGTCGTCGTCCACACCTTGCCCATCGAGCCGATCTGGAAGATCGTGTCGTCGGTGACCTCGACGCCGGTCGACAGGTTCAGCACGCCGTGGTGCGCGAGGATCGTCTCGCCCTTGTAGAAGATGCCGAGCGCTGCGCCAGGCAGGTCGTGCTTCTTCGAGAGCGCGGAAAGCCTGCGCTGCCAGTGCTTCTGGTCGAGCGGCTTGCGGTTCTCCGCGTGCTCGCGCACCCAGTCGACCACGCGGCGGTTGAAGTCCTCGCGGTGCGACGGCTTGCCGTTCAGGATGAACAGGTGCGACTCGTCCGGGTAGAGCACCAGTTCGGCCGGCACGCCGTTGCGGCGCAGCGCGGTGAACCACTGCTCGGCCTGGCCCACGGGACACCGGTCGTCGGCGGCGCCGTGGTAGATCAGGGTGGGCGTGCGGACGTCGTCGACGCGGGTCAGCGGGGAGAGTTCCGCGAGGTGCGCGCCCTCGCCGCCCAGTTCGAGCTCGGTCACGTAGTGGCCGCCGTCGGACGTGCCCGCCATGCTGGTCAGGTCGCTGACGACACCGCCCGCGACGGCGGCGGCGAACCGGGTGTCGCGGCTGGTGAGGTAGCAGGTCATGTAGCCGCCGTAGCTGTAGCCGGTGACGGTGAGCCTGGCCGGAGCGGCGAGGCCTTCCGCGACGAGCTGGTCGAGCGGTTCCAGGAAGTCCTTGGCGTCCGCCTTGCCCCACGCGCCGAGGGCCGCCTGGTAGAAGGCCTCGCCGTAGCCGTCGCTGCCGCGCGGGTTGAGCAGCAGCACCGTCCAGCCCTGCTGTGCCAGCACCTGGTGGTAGAGGTGGATCGGGTCGGCCGTGCCGTTCCACGCGTTGTGCGGGCCGCCGTGGATGTCGAGCAGCAGCGGCGACGGGCCCGTGAGCTCGGGGTCGCGGACCAGCCAGCCGTGCACGACCGTGCCGTCCGAGATCGTGAACTCGCGTTCCTCGCGCACGATCGGCGTGATCTCGTTGTGTCCGGTGTGGACGGTGACCTCGCCCGTCTTCAGGTCGACGGTGGCGATCTCGCCGTAGGAGGACGGCGTGCCCAGGACGACGGCGGCGACGTCGCCGGCGACGGAGAGCCCTGACACGACTCGGGAATCGCCGCCCAGCACCAGACGCGGCACCTCACCGTCTTCCAGGCCGACGGCGTAGAGCTGGGTGCAGCCCCGGTCGCGGGCGCAGAACAGCACCGTGTTCCCGTGCTGCACGGGCAGACCGCCGGGATAGCCCGACATGCCGGGCATGAGGTTGCGGTCGAGCGATGCCGACAGGGCGCGCACCTCGCCGTCCAGCGGCAGGTGCAGGAGGTCGAGGTGGCCGGCGCTCGTGGTGGTGCGCCCGACGACGAGCAGACCTGCCCCGGTCCACGTGACCGTCGCGGCCTGCCCTTCGGCCAGTCCGGCGACCCGCGGTTCGGCGTGACCGTCGACCTCGACGACGTGCACCGCCGAGCGGAACGTCAGGTCGGAGTCGTCGTCCCGCGAGGCCGTGAAGGCGAGCTTCGTGCCGTCCGGGGACCACGCGGGCGTGCCCGCGTGCCAGTCGCCGCTGGTCACCTGCCGGACCTCGCGGGTCTCCAGGTCGAGGACGTGCAGGTGGGCGCGGATGCTGCGCAGGTAGCCGGACCCGTCGGCCTTGTGGGACAGGCGGCTCGTGACGATCGGCGCGGAGGCGTCCGCGATGTCGACGGGCGCGGAGAACGCGAGCTTCGTGCCGTCCTCGCTCCACACCGGTGTGCCGGCGCCGAGGGGGAGGGTCGTCAGCTGTTCGGGCTCGCCGTCGAGCAGCCAGATCTGGGCAGGTCCGTCCTGGGCGCGCAGGAACGCGATCCTGCCGTCCGGTGACCAGGCGGGTGCCGTGTCGGACTTGCCCCTGGTGAGCTGCTTCGTCCTGCCGTTCGACACCTTCCAGAGCGCGCGGTCGTCGCGGTCGTTCTCGCGGTCGGTGGTGCGCAGGACGTAGACGACCTCGGTTCCGTCGGGCGAGATCGCGGGCTGTTCCGGCAGCGCGTGGCCGTACAGGTCCTCGATGGTGGTCACGATGCGGATCCCCTCAGTTCGGAACGGAACAGGTCGAGCACGTTCTGGCCCAGGACGCGGACGATGTCGGCCTCGGGCCATCCCCTCTTCTGCAGTGCCTCGGTCACCAGCGGCAGTCCCGCCGGCCCTTCCAACCCTGGCAGGAACCGGTCCGTCGGGACGCCTTCGATGAACTGGGCCTCGCAGCACGGCGGTGTGACGTCCTCGAGGACCTCCTTGACGAAGTCCGGGCCCAGGCCGACGTGGCGCACGCCCATGACGCCCGCGATGTGCTCGATGTGGTCGACCAGGCGGCCGATCGTGAAGTCGGACTCGTGCAGGAACGGCGCGAAGAAGTTCACGCACACCACGCCGCCGTTGTCCGCGATGCCCTTGAGCTGGGCGTCGGTCAGGTTGCGGTGGTGGTCGCGCAACGCCCGCGCCGACGAGTGCGTCGCCATCACCGGACGGGTCGAGAGCTCCAGCACGTGGTCGACGCCCGCCGCGCTCAGGTGGCTGACGTCGAAGATCATGCCGAGGCGTTCCATCTCGGCGTGCGCGGCGACGCCGGCCCTGGTCAGCCTGCTGCCGGTGGCGTCCTCGCCGCTGCCGTCGGCCAGCGCGGTGCGGCCGAAGTGCGCAAGGGACGCGATCCGCACGCCCAGCCGGTACAGGGTCTCCAGCAGCTCGACGTCCTCACCGACGCCCGGCGCGCTCTCCAGCGCGAGCACGAGCGCGATCTGGTCGTTCGCCAGCGCCTGGTCGATGTCGGTGCCGTCGAAGCAGAGCCTGGTCTCCGGGCTCGCCTCGGCGATGCGGTGGGCCGCCTCGACCATCCGCAGCGTCTGCCTGAGGGCGCCCTCCGGCCGGAACACGTCGTCGATGAACACCGGCAGCACCTGCAGGTCGACGCCGCCCGCGTGCAACTGCGGCAGCCAGCGTTCGCGGAAGTGCGGCACCCACCGCTCGACCGGGCGGTGGACGATGGCGTCCAACAGGTCGTTGTGGGTGTCCGCGACGACGCTGCGCCCGTGCAGATCGTCGATCATGAAGCCTCCAGCCTCGTGTGCCGTCTGGGCGCGGCCGCGAGCAGCTCGCGCGTGTACTCGTGCCGCGGGTCTTCGAGCACCCGCGCGGCGGGCCCCTCCTCGACGATCCGGCCCGCCTTCATCACCGCGATGCGGTCGCTCACGTACCGCACGACCGCGAGGTTGTGCGAGATGAACAGCATGGAGAGGCCGAGCTGTCGTTGCAGGTCCCGCACGAGGTTCAGCACGGCGCCCTGCACGGACACGTCGAGCGCGGACGTGATCTCGTCGGCGATGACGACCCTGGGACGTCCGGCCAGCGCCCTGGCGAGCGCGACGCGTTGCCGTTGCCCGCCGGAGAGCCTCGCCGGCAGTGCCGTGGCCCGGCCGGGGTCGAGGTTCACCAGGTCGAGCAGCCGCGCGACCTCCGCCTTCTTGTCGGTGCCTCTCGGCATGGCCTCGGCGATCGAGTTGCCGATGCTCATCCTCGGGTCGAGCGAGGAGTACGGGTCCTGGAAGACCATCTGGACCTTGCCGTCCGCGCTGATGTGGCCCGAGGTGGGCTTGCGCAGACCGACCGCGGTGGCGGCGAGCGTCGACTTGCCCGACCCCGACTCGCCGACGAGGCCCATGACCTGCCCGGCCGGCACGGTGAGGCTGACGTCGTCGACGGCCGTGTGGTGGCCGAAGCGGACGGTGACGTTGGTGAAGACGAGTTCGCTCATCGCACCCCTGCCAGTTCGGTCTCCGACTTCCAGCACGCGACCCGGTGGTCCTGCCGGAGGGTCCTGAGTTCGGGTTCTTCGGTGCGGCACTGGTCGTCGGCGAGCGGGCAGCGGGGCGCGAACGGGCACCCCCGGCCGATCTCGCCGGGCTCCGGTGGCCGTCCGGGGATGACCGCGAGCGGCGCGTCCCGGTCGGTGTCGAGGTCCGGCACCGCCTTCAGCAACGCCGTCGTGTACGGGTGCCGCGCGGCCGTGAAGAGCTCGTCCGTGGGCAGTTCCTCGACGATCCGGCCCGCGTACATCACGAGCACGCGATCGCAGGTCTGCGCCACGACGGTGATGTCGTGGCTGATGAGCAGCACCGCGGCACTGCGGACCTCCCTGATCCTGGCGAGCAGCTTGAGCACCTCGCGCTGCACCGTGACGTCGAGCGCGGTGGTGGGTTCGTCGGCGATCACCAGCTGCGGTTCGCCCATCAGCCCCATCGCGATCATCGCCCGCTGCCGCATCCCGCCGGAGAACTCGTGCGGGTACTGCTTCGCCCGGCGCTCCGGCTCCGGGATCCGCACGGCGTCGAGCCGGTCGACGGCCTTGGCCGCCGCGGCCTTGCGGTCGAACCCCTGGTGCACCTCGGACACCTCGGCGAGTTGGCGGCCGATGCGCTTGGTGGGGTTGAACGACGTCGTCGGATCCTGGAACACCATGGCCAGGCGCGTGCCCAGCTCCCGGTCCGGAGTGCTGTCGAGCGGCTTCCCGTTGAACTCCAACGTGTCCGCGGTGACCGAACCGGGGTGCTCCACGAGCCGCGACACGGCCAGCGCGGTGAGGCTCTTGCCGGAGCCGGACTCGCCGACCACCCCGATCATCTCTCCGTTGTGGACGCTGAACGACACGCCGCGCACCGGCGTGATGCCACCGGGGAAGGTGACGTGCAGGTTCCGCACGGTCAGCAACCCGCCGTCAGCGGGCGAGCCGACGGTCTTCGGCTGCGGGGTGGCGGCGCGGTGCGACCGCTGGCGGTGACCCGCCGCGGCCGCCTCGCCGAACAGGTTGAACGCGAGCCCCGCGAGCACCACCGCCACCGCGGGCCCGAGCGCGGGAGCGGGGGAGATGTAGATGCGGTTGAGGCCCTCGCCGAGCAGCCGGCCCCAGTCGTAGGAGGGCGCCTGCACGCCGATGCCCAGGAACGACAGCCCGGCGAACGCGGTCAGCGCCGACCCCGCCGCGAGCGTGGCGTTGATGACGAGCGGCTCGGCGATGTTGGGCAGGACGTGCCGGGTCAGCAGCCGGAACCGCCCCACCCCGCACACCCGCGCGGCCGCGATGAAGTCACGTCCGCTGACCGAGGCCGTCAGCGTCTGGGTGAGACGGGCGAACGACGGCGTGATCGCGAACGCGATGGCCAGCACCGCCCCGATCGTCCCGGTGCCGAAGATGACGGCGAAGAACAACGCCAGCAACAGCCCGGGGAACGCGACCGCGATGTTCACCGCGGACGTGACGATCCGCCCCGCCCACCTCGGGAGCACCGACGGCACCGAGCCGAGCACCAGGCCCGTGACGACGCCGATCATCGTCGCGAGCAGCGCGAGGCCGATCGTGAGCCGGGTGGCCACGAGGACCCGGAAGAAGATGTCGCGCCCGAGCTGGTCGGTGCCCAGCAGGTGGTCCGCGGACGGGCCCTGCTGGAGCGCGTCGGTGTCGATGGCGGCGGCGCGGTCGCCCCAGAGGATCGGGGCGAAGACGGCCAGGGCGAGCAGGACGGTGAGCAGGACGGCGGAGGCGGCGCCGACGGGAGAGCGGAGGACGGTCAGGCGACGCATGCTGCCTCCCCGGCGGCCGGTGGTGCGGGCTTCGTGTGAGCGGCGGCGCACGCCTGCGTGGTCTTGGGCTGCGGTGGGGCGAGCGGGTGGAGAACGGCGTGCGCCTCCCTGGTCGTGGGCTGCGGTGTGCTGGGGGTGCGAGAGGTGTTGCGCGCCTTCCTGTCGGCCGGCTGCAGCCGGAGCCGAGCAGCGCACGCACTTCCGGCAGCCGGGTGCGGACGGGTGGGCCGGAGCTGAGCGGCGAGCGCCGGGTGCGGGTGGGTGAGGCTGGGAGCGCTGTGCGTCTCTCCCTGCGTGGGCTGGGGCGGGGTGGGCGTGCGAGGGGCGCCGCACGCCTTTCCTTCCGCCGGCTGCGGCCGGAGCCGAGCTGCGAAGGCATTTCCGGCAGCCGGGAGGGGGCGGGGGACGCTGTCCGCCTCTCTGCGCGAGGGCTGCCGCGAGGTGAGCGTGCGAGGAGCGCCGCACGCCTCCCCGTCCGCCGACCGCGGCGGACTGGGCCGGAGCCGAGCGGCGAACGCGTCTCCGACAGCCGTGTGCGAGCGGAAGGCCGGGCCCATCACGCCTCCCTGATCGTCGAACGCGGATCCAGCAGTGCCAGCACCACGTCCACCACCAGGTTGACCAGCAGCACCCCGGCCCCGTACACCAGCACGATGCCCTGCACGGCCGGGTAGTCCTTCTGCTGGATGGAGCCGACGATGGTCGACCCCAGTCCCGGCCACGCGAACACGTTCTCCACCAGCACGGTCCCCGCGACGAGGGCGGCGAGCATCATGCCGCCCAGGGTCAGGGTCGCGGTGACGGCGTTGGGCAGCGCGTGCCGCACGTACACCAGCCGCGCCGGCAGGCGCTTCGCCCGTGCGGTTCGCACGTAGTCGTTGCCCAGCACGGAAAGCAGCTCCACCCGGACGATCCGGGCGAGCACCGCGGCAGGGCCGGTCGCGAGGGCCAGCACCGGCAGCACCCACGAGCCGGCGGCGTCGTTGCCCGCCACGGGGAACAGGCCGAGCTGCACGGCGAAGAGGCTCACGAGTCCCACGGCGAGCAGGAACTCCGGGATCGCGGCCAGCACGACGCTCGTCGACGTGAACGCCAGCTCGCCGCCGCGCCGGCGGCCGCCCTTCGTCAGGACGGCCATCACGACGCCCACCGGCACCGCCACGGCGATGACCACCAGGAAGGCGAGCACCGCCAGCTGCACGGTGGCGGGCAGCCGGTCGCCGATCAGCGACGCGACCGGCGTGCCGCTGATCAGCGACGTGCCGAACTCGCCGCGGAACAGGCCTCCGAGGTAGTGCCAGTACTGCACGAGCAACGGGTCGTCGAGACCCAGGGAGGCGCGGCGGGAGGCGACGAGGTCCGGTGGTGCGGTCATGCCCAGTGACTCGCGGACCGGGTCGCCCGGGATCAGGTGGATCATCAGGAAGGCCGCGGTCACCAGCACCCACAGCGAGGTCAGGAAGCGCAGCGCCCGCCGCCGCGCGAACGGGACCCAGCCAGTGGTCATGAGCTGAGCATCCGGATCGAGGCCGGGTCGACGCTGTCGCTGATGGTGAACTTCGCGCCCTTGACGAACGTCGGCACGACGGCGTCGAAGTACGGCACGAGTCCGGCGTCGCGGACCAGGGCGGCCTCGGCCTTGCCCCAGTGCTCGCACCCCTGCGCGCCGGCCAGTGACGCGGCCTGCTTCGACTCGGCGGCGAACTCCGCGTTGGTGACGTGGGCGAAGTTCACGCCCTGCGGCGGCACCGGGCCGGACGAGAACGGGACGAGCTGGCTCGGCAGCGACAACGTCACCGGCGCCATCGACACGTCCCACGCGCCGGTGCCGAACAACGTCTGGTTGATGCCGGCCGCGTCGACGGGCTGGATCTCCACCCGCACACCGATCGCCTGCCACGCCTGCTGGATCAGCTCGGCGGCCGAGGTCAGCGTCGGGCCGAGGACGGTCGGCTGTAGCAGCTTGACCGACAGCTGTGTGCCGTCCTTCGACCGCACGCCGTCCGATCCGGCACGCCACCCCGCCGAGTCCAGCGCACCGGCGGCGGCCGCCTTGTCGAACTTCGGCAGGTGCGGCGTGACGTTGTCGCCGGTGCAGGGACGCGGTTCCACGGTCACGAGGCTCTTGGACGGCCTGCCCTTGCCGTTGGTCAGCACCTTGCCGACCTGGGCGAGGTCGAGCGACTGGACCAGCGCGCGCCGGACGGCGGGGTCCTGGCCGGGATGGCCTGCCGCCTGGTTGAACCACAGCGTGCCCAGCGGGGTCGCGGTGTCGACGTGGTCGAGCTTCTGGCCGAACAGGCGTTCCTGGTCGGGGCCGGCCACGGTCGCGGCGCTGAGCTGACCGGACAGCAGCAGGTTCACGGCGGTCGTCTCGTTGGCGATCACCCGGACGACGACCTTGTCCGGCAGGCCCTGCTGGTCCTTCTGCCAGTCGCCGGGGCCCCACGCGAAGTCCTTGCGGCGCGTCAGGGTGTAGTGGTCGTTGGGCACGATCTCCGAGATCGTGAACATGCCGGTGCCCTGCTCGCCCTTGGCGAGCAACGCGCGGTCGCTCAGGCCCTTGGCGCACACGATCGGCAGCGTGCCGACGTTGGTCAGCAGGAACGCGTCGGGCGCGCCGCTGGTCACGGTGACGGTGCGCGTCGCCTCGTCCGCCGTGGCCGACGTGCCGGGGGCGACCTGGAGCCCGGCCAGCGGCGAGTTGTTCTTCGGGTCGCCGACGAAGGTGATGTTCGCGGCGACGTCCGCGGCGGTCAGCGGCGCGCCGTCGGCGCACGTGATGCCTTGGCGCAGCGTGAAGGTCGCCGTGGTGACGGTGGCGTCCCACTTCTCGGCGAGACCGGCCACGATCTCGCCGCTGGACGTGCGTTCGACCAGCCTGCCGTAGAGGAACCGCCCAACCTGCCGTGCCACCGACAGGACGGTCAGCGCGGGATCGAGCGAGCCCGGATCCGCACCGACGGACATCGTGAAAGTCCCGCCCTCGGCCAGGTTCTGGCCACCGGAGTTCGCCGAGGTTCCGCACCCGGCCAGGGCAACGGCCGCCAACAGGGCCACCGCACGCTTCATGAGGTCCTCCGGACTTGGTCGACGGCGAGGCGCCCGGCGCGGCCGATCACCGCGTCGGCGCTGGGGTTGCGCAGGTCGAGCGACTGCGAGCGGGTGAACACCGCGACGGCGTAGCTGCGGCCGTCGGGGTAGGTGACGACGCCGGCTTCGTTGCGGACGCTCGGCAGCGTGCCGGTCTTGGCGGCGACGCGGACGTCGGCGGGGAAGCCCGACGCGAGCCGGTGCGGCCAGATCTGCTGGGCCATGATCGCCCGGACTCGTTCGCACGCCTCGGGTGCGGCGGCGCGGTCGGTCCAGATCGCGTCGAGCAACGTCGTGATCTCCCGCGGCGTCGAGGAGGTGGTGCGCTCCGGGTCCACAATGGACAGCTTCGGGACCACGGCGGGGTCCGTCATCGCCTCCTCGACGTCCTCGGTGCCGAGGTCCGCGACCACCGAGGCGAAGAGGTCCTCGCAGCAGCCCAGGATCCGGGTCCGCGGCAGCCCTGCCACCACGGCGTCGACGGCGGCCTGCCCGACGCGGTGGAAGATGACGTCCGTCGCGGCGTTGTCGCTCATGGTCATCATGAACAGCGCCAGGTCGCGCCAGCTCATCTCGGCGTCGTCGCGGCACCCGGCCGTGCCGATCCCGCCGATGCGGTAGCGGGGCGTGACGCGCGTCCGCGCGGTCTCGTCGAGCCGTCCCGCCGCCACCTCGGCCGCGTAGGCCACGGCGACCGGGATCTTGAACACCGACGCCAGCACGACCTGCTCGTCGGCGCCGTGCCCGGCCTCCGGGCCGTTCACCCCGATCTCGCGGGCGTGGACGAAACCCTCCACGCCCGCTTCGGCGAAGGCCTCGGCGATCACCGGACGACCCGGCGGTCCGCGCGGCCGGTGTGCAGGAACAGCGCCCGCCCGTTCCCGTCGTCACCGACGAACGCGTGCGGCATGTGGATGCCCATGACGGGTTCGGCGGCGACGAGCGTGTCGTCGCGCCACGGCACCAGCTCCGTCTTGCCGGCGGACTCCGGGCTCAGCTCGGCCATGATCCCCTTCGGGATGACCTCCATCCAGATCCGGCCGTCCTCGTCCTGGGTGACCACGCGCTCGCCGACCGCCGAGACGTACACGCCGGTGAACCGCTCACCGTCGACCTCCGGGGGTTCCGCGGCGGGCTCGGGCATCGCGGGCAGCTCGACGCCGGTGAGCTCGCGCAGCACGTGCCGGAAGATCGCCTGGTACAGGTCGATCGTCTTGCCGCCGTTGGTCAGCAACGCGACGGCGACGCCGTGCTCGGGAACCAGGCGCAGGAAGGCGTTCTGCCCGATCGTGCCGCCGTCGTGCCCGATGACCGTCGCCTGCGGATAGTGGAACAGCTCCCAGCCCAGACCCCAGGCGTCCCCCATCAACGCGAGGTCGGGCACCTGCACCTGGACCTGCCGCATGGCCGCGACGCTGTCCGGCGACAGCACCCCGGCACCGTCGTTCATGTGCATGCGCGCGAACTTCAGCAGGTCGCGAGGACTCATCGCGAGCATCGACCCGGCCGGGGCGTTCGACCGCACCAGTGCCCAGACCGGCGCCGTCTGCGGCCCGGCGGCCTCGTCGTGGGTGAGGTGCCCGGCGGCGGCGCGGTGCAGGATCGCCTCGTAGGCGTCGGCGGCGGCGTGGGTCAGGCCGAGCGGGGCGAACAGGTGCTCGCGCAGGCAGTCGTCGTAGGACTTGCCGCGCATCACCTCCACGATCCGGCCGAGCACGCAGTAGCCCGCGTTGTTGTAGCTGAACATCTCGCCGGGAGCGAAGAGTTGAGGCGTGTCGTGCAACGTGGCGACGTACTTCTCCACGCAGTCGTCACCGCGGCCGGTGTCGGTGAAGAGGTCGCCTTCGAAGCCGGACGTGTGGTTCATCAGCTGCCGCACCGTGATCCGCGCGGCGGCGTCCTCGTCGGCGATCCGGAACTCCGGCAGGTAGTCGCGGACGGGCGCGTCGAGGTCCAGCAGGTCCTCGTCGACCAGCTGCATCGCGAGCGTCGTCGTCCAGACCTTGGTGATCGACCCGATCTGGAACAGCGAGTCGGTCGTCGTCTCGACCCCGGTGTTCTTGTTGAGCACCCCCGCCGCAGCCTCGGCCACCTCGTCGCCGACGGTGACGGCCACCGCCGCCCCGGGCACCCCGTGCTCGGCCACCAGCCGCGGGAGGTTCTCCTGCAGCCAGTCGTTGATCTCGTTGAGCTTGGACATCCGCGCCCCATCCAGGTCGACGTGACTCCGGTCACGGCCAACGCTAGGTTCGGCGCCCTCACCGCCACCTCGTCGGAGCCGACGAATCTGACCTCCCCGATCTGTCCGCGCCGACGAACCGGTGCGGGGGTGGAGCCTGCTCCACCTCGTTCCCGGCAGCCTGCGTGATCGTTCCGCCCCGCCTCGCAGAACTACGTTCTTGCTCAGAAGTCGTTGAGAGCCAAGGAGAACGTGATGAGTGCAGACGCGCTGTCGCTGCAGGCGGTGCGGAAGGTGTACGGCTCCGGGGGTGGTGCCGTCACCGCGCTGGACGAGGTCACCGTCGGCATCCGGCGGGGCACGTTCACCGCCGTGATGGGACCGTCCGGCTCGGGCAAGAGCACCTTCCTGCACTGCGCGTCGGGCATGGACCGGCCGACGTCCGGGCGTGTGCTGCTCGGTGACACCGACCTCGGCGGCCTGAAGGAGGCCGCGCTGACGAAGGTGCGGCGGGACCGGATCGGGTTCGTCTTCCAGGCCTACAACCTGCTGCCGTCGCTGACCGTCGAGCAGAACGTCACCCTGCCGCTGCGCCTCGCCGGACGCACGGCGGACCGCGGGTGGCTGCGGGAGGTCGTCGGCAGGGTCGGGCTCGACGGACGGCTCGACCGGCTCCCGGCCGAGCTGTCCGGAGGCCAGCAGCAACGTGTCGCGATCGCCCGCGCGCTGGTGGCCCGGCCCGAGGTGGTGCTGGCCGACGAACCGACCGGCGCGCTGGACTCCAGGACCGCGCACCAGGTGCTGACGCTGCTCCGGTCCATTGTGGACGAGATGGGGCAGACGGTCCTGATGGTGACGCACGACCCGGTCGCCGCTTCGGCCGCGCACAGCGTGCTGTTCCTGGCGGACGGACGGCTCGCGGGCGAGCTCGTCGGCCCGACGCCGGAGCGCGTGGCGGAGCGCATGACGCACCTGGGGGAGTGGTGAGCGTGAACCAGTTCGGACAGGTCCTGAGCGTGGAACTGCTGGTCGTCGTGCTGGCGATCGCGTCACGAGTCGTGGGGAGTGATCGGCGGTGCTGAGCCTGGCCTGGCAGACCGTGAAGGCGCGCACGGGCGGGTTCATCGGCGCGTTCGTCGCCATCCTGTGCGGCACCGCGCTCGTCGCGGCCTGCGGGATCCTGATGGAGTCGGGCCTGCGCGGCGGCGTGCCGACCCAGCGTTACGCGGCCGCCGACGTGGTCGTCACCGGTGACCGGATCGTGCGGCCTCCCGGCGGCGACGTCATGGCGTTCGAACACGCCGCCGAGCAGCCTGCCCTTCCCGCGGCGCTGGTCGCCAAGATCGCCGCGGTGCCGGGTGCGCGGGCCGTCGCCGAGCAGACCTTCCCCGCCGTGGTGGTGGGCCAGGACGGGCAGCCGCTCGCGAGCAAGCCGTCGTTCGGCCACAACTGGGACTCCGCCGTGCTGGCGCCGTTCACGCTGAAGGAGGGCACGGCGCCGAAGCGGGGCGAGGTGGTCCTGGACTCGGCACTGGCGGCCGAGGCCGGTGTCGGCGCGGGTGGCGAGGTCAGGATCATGACCCGTTCCGTGCCCGAGACCTACCGCGTGGCCGGGGTCGCCGAGGCGGCGGGACGGGCGCGCCAGGCCTCGGTGTTCTTCAGCGAGACCGAGGCGGCCGCGCTGTTCGGGCGCTCCGGCCAGGTGAGCGCCATCGGCGTGCTGGGCGCCGACGCCCGGCAGGTCGAGAAGGTCCTCGCGAACGACCACGTCACGGTGTCGTCCGGCGCCGACCGCAGCGCCGCCGAGTTCGACGACGTCAGCCGGACCAAGTCGATCCTCACGATCCTGGCCGGCTCGTTCGGCGGGTACGCGATCCTGGTCGCGATCTTCGTCGTGGCCAGCACCCTCGCCCTGACCGTCGAGCAACGCCGCCGCGAGTTCGCCCTGCTGCGGGCCGTCGGCGCGACGCCGCGGCAGGTCCGCAAGCTCATCGGCGTCGAGACGACGGTCGTCTCGGTGATCGCCGGCGTGATCGGCAGCCTGCTCGGCATCGTGGTCAGCCAGGGGCTCCGGGCCGCGTTCGCGCGGATCGGCGTGGTGCCGGACGACTTCGCCCTCTCGATCAGCCCGATCCCGCTGGTGGCGGCGCTGCTGATCGGCGTGGGCGCGGCACGCCTCGCCGCCTGGAGCGCGTCGCGCAGGCCGTCGTCGATCAACCCCGTCGAGGCGCTGGGCGAGGCCGCGGTGCAGAAGCGGGACGTCGGCAGGATCCGGCTGGCCATCGGGTGGGTCCTGACCGTGGCCGGCCTCGGCGCAACGGTCGTGCCGGTCGTCGTCGGCGGGCAGATCGGCGCGGCGATCGCGGTGTCGGCGGCTCTCGTGCTGATCATCGGGCTGGCGCTCACCGGACCGAGGGTGATCGGTGCGGCGGTCCGGGTGATCGCGCCGGTGCTCGCCAGGTCGTCCGGTGTGAGCGGTTACCTGGCCTCGGCGAACGTGCTGAAGAACTCGCGCAGGCTCGCGGCCGCGGTGACGCCGCTGATGCTCGCCATCGGGTTCGCGGTGGTGAACTACTACAGCCAGACGACGCTCACGGCCGCCGTGCACCAGCAGACCGAGCGGTCCATCACCGCCGACCACGTGATCAGCGGTGGCACGGGCGTGCCCGCCGAGGTCGTCCGGCAGATCCCGGGCGGGACGGCCACGTCGCTGGTGCGCACGCAGGTGATCACCGCGAGCAGGACGGGTGACGGCGTCGAGGTGCAGAGCCGTCAGGCCAACGGCCTCGACGCCACCGCGAGCGGCATGGTCGACCTCGGCGTCGTGTCCGGCAGCCTGGACGACCTCCGGACGGGCACGGTCGCGCTGAGCGACGCGCACGCCTCGTGGGAGGACAAGAAGATCGGCGACACCGTGGAGTTCTGGTTCGCGGACGGTCAGCAGGCGAACCTGAAGGTCGTCGCGACCTACGAGCACGACCTCGCGTTCGGCGACTACGTGCTCTCGGCCGCCGACGCCCGCGCCCACACCACGGCCGGCGTGGACAGCGCAGTGCTCGTCAAGGGCGCGGACGTCACCGCTCTCAAGGACCTGACCAGCCGCTACCCGGGCCTGCGGGTGACCGAGCGGGTGGCCGCGCAGGACCGGAGCACCGAGCGGACCCAGTTCCTGCTCAACCTGGTCGCGGTCGGCGTGATCCTCGGCTACGTCGCGATCTCCGTGTCGAACACGCTGGTGATGTCCACGGCCGCACGCCGCCGCGAGTTCGCCCTGCTGCGGCTGGTCGGCACCGGACGCCGTCAGATCGTCCGGATGATGCGCACCGAGGCGCTGCTGACGGTCGGACTGGCCGCCGTGCTGGGGTCGCTGGTGGCGGCGGTGCCGCTGGCCGTGCTCTCCCTCGGCCTCACCGGCAGCCCGGTGCCCGCCGGGTCGGTCCTGGTCTACCTGGGCACGCTCGCCGGTGCCGCGCTGCTCGGCCTGGTGTCGATCGCGGTGTCCACCCGGTTGTCGCTGCGGGCGAAACCCATCGACACGATCGGCATGCGGGAGTGAACGCGAGAAAAGGCCACCCGGTCCGGGTGGCCTTTTCTCGCGTCGTCATCAGCCCACGGGCGGAGCCATGTCGAACCAGTTGAAGCCCTCGACCAGCACCGTGGTGGTCGGCGTGGAGGTCGGCGTGGTGAGCTGCCAGCGGGTCACCGTGCGGTAGGTGCCCGGCGTGAGGCTCTCGTCGGTGTCGGTGTCCGGGTTGTCGGTCACCGGGATGTACTCGTAGACGGACCTCTTCGTCAGCGTCGCGGTGACCGTCGCGTAGGTGGACTGCGTCTTCAGGTAGTCGCCCACGCCGTGGTCGGCCGCCTTGGCCGGGTCCATGTAGCGCACCTGCACGGTGTTGCCGCCGAACGACCCCTCGACCGCCGTCACCGTGACGAGGTGGCCGCCGCCGCGCTGCAGGCTGCTCTGCGGACCGGCCGTGTAGCGGCCGTAGAGCATCTGCAACGGCCCGCGGGCCAGCTTCTTCGCCATGTCCCCGCCGAAGTCCGCGTTCCCGTGCGGGCTGATGCCCTCGGTGGCGGTGCTCCAGCCGGCGTCACGGGCGGGCTTGGTCGCGATGGTCCACGCGGTCCGCAGGTTGCTGAGCTTCGTGCCCTTGCTCGTGTACTGCGCGTCGACGCCGATCCGGCCGACGGAGTTGGTGATGACGTTGTGGTCGGCCGGGTCCTTCGGGTCGAGGTTCTTGACCTTCGTGGTCAGCCACCCGACCGGCGCGTTCCGCTCGTGCGCCCAGTGGTGCAGCACGTTGTAGAGCGAGCTGGGGCCGCAGTAGGAGCCACCGTTGTTCTCCAGGCCCGCGCGGTACTGGTCGACGTCGCTGATCCCGCACTGCTTCACCGAGAAGTCCGCGCCCGCCAGGTCGGCGATCTTCACGCACGGCGCGGGCTGGCCGATGACCGGGTCCGCGGCGGCGACGGCCGGGAGGGCGATGGTCGAGAGGGTGGCGGCGGCGATGATGGCCTGGCGGATCATGGTCTCTACCTTCCGTTCGCGGAATGCGTTGGCAGGTGAAGACTGTTCGAACGCGATCCGGAAGGCATGAGGGATGGCCCCTCAACCCCAACCGGGGAAATGTTGGGTGTATCAGGCCATCCCCCACCCGACTCCGTTAAAGAACCTGCTGGATCGGACTGGGCTGCGCGCCGAGGTGCATGGGCATCGAGTGCAGCCCGTAGACGATCGAGAGCTTGCGGAACGACAGGTCGCCCGGCGCGACCGCGAGGCGCATCTCCGGGAACCGCTTGACGAGCGCCGGGTAGGCGATGCGCAGCTCCATCTTCGCGAGCTCGGCGCCGATGCAGCGGTGCGCGCCGTAGCCGAACGCGAGGTGCTGACCCGCGGCGCGCTCCGGCACGATGACGTCGGGGCTCGGGTACGCGCTCGGGTCGCGGTTCGCCTGCGACAGCGAGCACGCCACGATGTCGCCCGCCTTGATCTTCGTGCCGGCGACCTCGATGTCGTGGCGCGCGATCCGCAGGAACGCCACCGACACGACGCTCAGGTGCCGCAGCAGCTCGTCGACCAGCCCGTTCACGGCCTTCTCGTCGCCGAGCGCCTGTTCGCGCAGGGCGGGGTCGCGCAGCAGCGCGAGGGTGCCGAGCGAGATCATGCTCGCCGTCGTCTCGAACCCGCCGGTGAGCAGGCCGTCCGCGAGACCCGCGAGCTCGTCGTCGTCCAGCTCGTCGCCGTGCTTGCGGACGAGTTCGCCGAGCAGCCCGTCGGTCGGGTCCAGCCGCTGGGCCCGCACGAGCTCCCGGAAGTAGACGATCGACTCGGACACGGCCGACAGCGACGTCGTGGCCGCGCCGCCGAGGTCGAACCGCGAGACGCTGCGGCGCTGGAACTCCTCGCGCTGACTCGCGGGCACGCCCAGCAGCTCGCAGATGGTGAGCGCCGGCACGGTCATCGCGAAGTGCTCGACGAGGTCGACGGGACCGTCCTTCATGGACATGAGGTCGAGCTGGTCGGCCACGATCGCCTCGATCCGCGGCACGAGCCGGGAGAGGCGGCGCATGGTGAACTCCGGCGTCAGCACCTTGCGCAGCCGCGTGTGCTCGGGCGGGTCGCTGAACCCCAGTCCGCCCGGCGCCTCGTCCGAGAACAGGCCGAGCTCGCGCAGGTGCCCGAAGTCGTTGCTGAACGCCTCGGAGTCCACGAGCACCTGCTTGGACGCCTCGTAGCCCGTCACCAGCCACACCGTCACCGGCAGCGGCAGCCGCGTCACCGGACCGTGGGCCTGCATCCGCGCCAGCTCGGGCACGGGGTCCAGGCCGTTGCGCCGCAGCGGGGCGAGCACGCGCGACGGCACGAACCAGGACGACTCGAGGTCGAACCCGGTCTTGCTGAGGTGCGCGAGGAACCGCTTCCCCATCCACTCGGTGACGCGCGACCGGACGTCGGTCGCTGACTGCAGAACTTCCCACATGACGCGGCTGTCCCTCCGGCGGAAAGGGGTTACGGGTTGATGATGACCAACGGAACGGACAATAACGACGTGACCGCC
This sequence comes from Lentzea sp. NEAU-D7, assembly GCF_026242055.1. Lineage (GTDB taxonomy): Bacteria > Actinomycetota > Actinomycetes > Mycobacteriales > Pseudonocardiaceae > Lentzea. Next base: position 108,749 of record NZ_JAPJDL010000011.1, read on the forward strand.
CGCACGCGTCATACCTGGGCCTAACGCGCCGTCATACTTTGGTCCAGACGTCGATCAGAACCAGCGCGGACAAATGCGCAGGGCGTTCGGAACGGAACAGAGCGTCAGCATTGACGACGAATCCGCGTGCCTGGACCTGCCCGACGCGGACGAGCGTACTTGGCGCGATTCTTCCCGGGCGGATCGAGCCCTGGTCCCGGACGTCCGCCAGGCGGTGCGGCCTCGGCAGCACGCCACAGTGGACCGGGCGAAAGCGGCCGGGCGCGCACGCGCTCTCTGGCAGGGTCTGCGCGGTGACGAGTGCAGAGGACTTCGACCGCTGGTACGCCGATCGGGCCGCCTCACCGCTGGCCGACGACCTGGTGCGGCGGACGCTCGGCCTCCCGCCGGGCCTCGAGTCGACCAGCCTGCTGGGCGGCGCGGGCCTCGACGAGGTCGTGCCGGCGCTGCGCCTCGCGGAGGGCCGGGTGCTGCTGGACCTCGCGTGCGGCCGGGGCGGGTACGGACTGGAGATCGCGCGCCGCACCGGGTGCCGGCTGGTCGGCGTGGACTTCTCCGCCGTGGCCGTCGGGCAGGCCAGGCAGCGCAGCGACGGCGGCGACTTCCGGCTCGGCACGCTGACCGCCACCGGCCTGAGTGCGGGCTCCGTGGACGCGGTGCTGGTCGTCGACTCCCTGCAGTTCGCGGAGTCCAAGCCGGACGCGCTGCGCGAGTGCCTGCGCGTCCTGCGGCCAGGCGGACGGCTCGTCGTCACCTGCTGGCAGGCGGCCGAGCCCGGGGACGAGCGCGTCTGGCGCCGCATCCGCGAGATCGACCTCGCCCGCCAGCTCCCCGAGGCCGGGTTCACCGACGTCGAGGTGGCCGACCGGCCGGAGTGGCGGGAGCGGGAGAGGCGGATGTGGGAGGGGGCCCTCGCCACCGACGCACCCGGCGACCCCGCGGTGGAGTCCCTGCGGAAGGAGGCGCGGAGCGTCCTGGAGACCTTCGACCACAAGCGCCGCGTCCTCGCGACCGCGACCCGGCCCCGCTGATCAGTGGCAGTGGCCCTGCCGCCCCAGGGTCCGCACGGGCGTCGCGCCCGGCCGGGTCCACTGCGGCACGGGCCTGCTGTCCTCGCCCCAGCTGGAGTCGCCGTCGGCGTTCGTCCGCCAGAACCACCCCGCCGGACGTGGCTCGGGCCAGCCCTCCGGGTGCTGCTCCCAGACCTCGCCGCGCCCGCGGACGGTCATGTCGAGCAGCGCCAGCGACCCGTTGACCCGCTCGCAGCCGCGCGCGGTCGTGGAGTAGGTGAGGAACGTGCGGTCGCCGTCGCGCAGGTAGCTGGTCAGGTATCCCATGTCGCCACCGGCGGGACCGTCCACTCCGCGCACGGAGTACCACGGCTGGGTGTAGCCCATGAACTCCACGAACGGCGCCACCTCGTCCCACGCGCCGGTGGTCAGCATCGCGAACGACACCCCGCGCGCGTTGAGGTAGGCGGCGTTGTCGAAGTGCCACGGCACGTGGGTGCAGCCCTCGCACTGGCCCTGGTGCGGTGCGCCGTCCCACCACATGTGCTTGTAGACGACGAGCTCGTCGCGTCCCTGGAACAGCTCCACGAACGGCACCGGCCCCTCGGCGCCGACGACCTCGACCTTGCCGTCGAACTCGACCATCGGCAGCTTCCGGCGTTCGGCCGCGATGGCGTCGCCCTCGCGGGTGTGGGCCTTCTCGCGGACCAGCAGCGCGTCGCGGGCCTGCTGCCAGGTGGCGAGGTCGGCGACGGGCGGGCGTCCGGTCATGATCAGTCCTCCGTGGTGTGCGGTGAGTCCTTGCACAACCACGTCGAAGCTAGTTCCGCGGGTTCGACATCACACGCCGCGTGACGTTGTCGTCCAGCCAGAGTTCTCCCGGACGGCACGGCAGCGGGTCGTGGCGGAAGTAGCGCTCCCACTGCCCGCCCGTCCTCGGCAGGTACGGCGGCTTGTCGTTCGCCAGCCAGAGCCACAGCTCGGCCGAGATCGGCACGCGCGTGCCCGGCACGGGCCAGGGCTCGCCGGTCTGCGGATGCCGGGGCACCATCAGAAGATCGGCCTGAGCGCGAAGGCCCGGCCCGGCCAGCGCCAGGGTCCGGGGAGGTGGCCCCGGCGGCCGCCACGCGTCGAGATGGCTCTGGAACAGGTCGTGGACAGGTCCTTCCGCGGCGAGCACGGGCGCGTTCCGCGCCGCGAGGAGCACGCCCGCGAGCGCGGCCCCGGCCGCGATCCCCACCCGTCTGGGCCACCACAGCTCGCCCTCGGTCAGCGGCACGCTGTCCCAGCCGAACGCCTCCCACGGCCGCACCGGATCCGGCTCACCAGTGGCCCGGACCGCGCCGGGTTCGAACCGCACCACCTGCCACCACGAACAGTCGTCGACCCGTGTCGCGACCGGCTGCCCGCACGCGCAGGCGAGGTTCGGGTCAGAGCCGTTCACGCCACAGCACCAGCCCTCGGGGTGTTCGTCCACCCAGAACAGGCCTCGCACGTCCCCAGGCCCGACGAGGAAGTCGCCCTGTGCGGCGTAGGTGCCCGGCGGGAGGAGCGACGGCGTGAATTCGGTGCTGTTCGCCCACGCGTGGTGCTCGTGGTCGGGCCGGTCGACCTGGCTGAGCGGAACGGTCAGCGCCGCACCGCACGCCACGCACTCGAACACCACCATGACAACCCCCGGACCATCATCCGGAGCCTGTCCAGCGAGTTAGGCCGATCTGCGCACCTCGCCAGCGGTGCCGCAGCCACCGGTCGTGGCTCGCGAGCACGATCGCGCCCGGACCCGGCCCCAGCGCGTCCTCCAGCTCGTCGCACAGCGTCGGCGACAGGTGGTTGGTCGGCTCGTCGAGGAGCAGCAGGTGCGGTGGGTCCGCCACGAGCAGCGCCAGCGCGAGGCGCCGCCGCTGGCCCACCGACAACGCGCCGACCGGCTTGCCCAGGTCCCACTTGTGCAGCAGTCCCAACGACTCCAGCGGCACCTGCGCGATGCGTTCGGCACCGAGCGCGCGGCCATAGGTGGCTCGTGCGGTGAGCCGGGGGTTCGCGAACGACGTGTCCTGGTCGAGCAGTCCAGCGCGGACGCCGGCCTGCCGCCGCACGCCCCCGGACGGGAGGCGGCCGGCCAGCACGTGCAGCAACGTCGACTTGCCCGCGCCGTTCGGGCCGGTCACGAGCAGGCGGTCGCCGTCGCGCACGTCGAGGAGGTCGAGCGCGAGGCGGCCGGGCACCCGGACCTTCCGCAACGACACCAGGTCCTCGGCCGGCAGCGCCACCGTGTCCGGCGCGAACCGCAGCGGGCGCGGGGGAGCGGGCACGGCGTGGCGTTCCAGGTCCTCCAGGCGCCGGGTGGCGTTGCGGACGCGGCGGGAGATCTGGCTCTGCACGCGGTTCGCCCGCACGCCGTAGCCCATCTTGTCGCTGTCGCGCATGGCCCGGTTCGGCGCGACGCGGCCCGCGATCAGGCCGAGCGAGTCGCGGACGGCGGCCAGCTCCTCCTGCTCCTCGGCGTAGCGGCGTTCCCAGCGGTCGCGGTCGGCGCGTTTCTGCCGCAGGTACTCGCTGTAGGTGCCGCCGAACCGCACCGGCCCGTCCACCGCCGGATCGAGGTCGATCAGGTCGGTGCACACCGCGTCGAGGAACGCCCTGTCGTGGCTCGCCAGCACGACTATGCCGGGCAGTGCTCGCAGCTGCTCCTCCAGGAACGCGGCCGCGGCGTCGTCCAGGTGGTTCGTGGGCTCGTCCAGCAGCAACGCCGCCGGCCGCCGGATCACCAGCGCGGCCAGGTCGAGACGGCGCCGCTGACCGCCGGACAACGACCCGAGCGCGCGGTCGTGAGCCACCTCGCCGAGCCCGAGTCCGTCGAGGACGACGGCGGCCCGGCGGTCCGCGTCCCAGGCCTCGTGCCGCTGCGCGAGCTCCAGCCGTTCCGAGTACTCCTCCAGGTACGCGGGATCGGCGACCAGCGCGCCCAGCCGTTCCAGCTCGGCCAGGTCCTCCCGTGCCTCGGCGAGCGCGTCGTCGAGGACCTGGGCGACGGTCGCCGAGTCCGGGAACGGCATCTCCTGGTGCAGGAAACCCAGGTCCGCCGGCCGGGTGACGGAGCCGCCGTCGGGCTGGTCGGCGCCCGCCAGCAGCCGCAGCAACGTCGACTTGCCCGCGCCGTTCTCGCCGATCAGCCCGATGCGCCGGCCGGGCGCCGCGGTCAGCGACACCCCGTCGAGCACGCGCCGGCCACCGAACCCGCGCACCAGCTCGGTGGCGACCAGTGCCTCAGCCACCTGCGACCTCCAGCAGCCTGCCGCCCTCCAGGCGCAGCCGGCGGTCGATCCTCACCTCGCTCAGGAACCGTTCGTCGTGGCTGACGACGACGAACGCGCCCCGGTACGCGTTCAGCGCGCTCTCCAGCTGGCCGGCGCTGACCAGGTCGAGGTTGTTCGTCGGTTCGTCCAGCAACAGCAGCTGCGGCGCGGGTTCGGCGAACAGGACGCACGCCAGCGTGGCGCGCAGCCGCTCGCCGCCCGACAGCACCCCGACCGGCAGGTGCGCGCGGGCACCGCGGAACAGGAAGCGCGCCAGCAGGTTCATCCGCTCGGCAGGGGGCATCGCCGGGGCGAACGCGGCCAGGTTCTCCGCCACCGTGCGGGAGTCGTCGAGCAGGTCGAGCCGCTGGGACAGGTAGGCGACCCGGCCGTCGGCCCGCTTCACCTCACCGCTGTCCGGCGTCAGCGAACCGTGGACCACCCGCAGCAGCGTGGACTTGCCGGCGCCGTTCGGGGCGGCGAGCGCGATGCGTTCCGGTCCCCGGACGGCGAAGTCCAGGCCGGAGAACAGGTCCCGCACCCGGATGTCCGCGCCGAGGAACAGCGTGCGGCCCGCCGGCACCGCCGTCTGCGGCAGCTCCAGACTGATCCTCTGCTCGTCCTTCAACGCGCGTTCGGCCTGGTCGAGCTTCGAACGGGCCGCGCCGAGCCGGGCCGCGTGCGTGCCGTCCGCCTTGGCCGCCGACACCTCCGCGTTGCGCTTCATGTTGCCCGCGAAGATCTTCGGCAGTCCCGCGTTCGAGAGGTTGCGCTGTGCGGTGGACGCCCGGCGGGCGGCACGTTCGCGGGCCTGCTGCATCTCCCGCTTCTCGCGCTTGACCTCCTGCTCGGCGCTGCGGACGTTCTTCTCGGCCGCCTCGCGCTCGGCCGCCACCGCGTCCTCGTAGGACGAGAAGTTCCCGCCGTGGAAGCGGATCTCGCCGCCGTCGAGCTCGGCGATCCGGTCCATCCGGTCGAGCAGCGCCCGGTCGTGGCTCACCACGAGCAGGCACCCGCGCCAGTCGTCCAGCACCTCGTAGAGGCGGTGCCGGGCGTCCAGGTCGAGGTTGTTGGTCGGCTCGTCGAGCAGCAGCACGTCCGGCTGCTTCAGCAACTGGGCCGCGAGCCCGAGCGAGATGACCTGCCCGCCGCTCAGCGTGCCGAGCACCCGGTCGAGCGCGAGGTCGCCGAGGCCGAGCCGGTCGAGCTGGGCGCGCGTGCGTTCCTCCAGGTCCCAGTCGGTGCCGATGGTGGTGAAGTGCTCCTCGGCGACGTCACCGGACTCGACGGCCGCGATGGCGCGCAGCACGTCCGCGACCCCGAGCACCTCGGCCACGGTCAGCCCGGCGGTGAGCGGCAGGTCCTGCGGGAGGTAGCCGAGGACGCCTTCGACGGTCACGCTGCCCTCGGACGGCGTGAGCGCGCCCGCGACGAGCTTGAGCAGCGTCGACTTGCCGGCACCGTTCGGGGCGACGAGACCGGTGCGCCCGCCCGGCACCGAGACGGACAGGCCGTCGAACACGGGGGTGTCGTCCGGCCAGGAGAAGGACAGGGAGGACACGACGATGAATGCGTCGGACATGGGTGTGAGACCTCTGAGACGTACCGCGCGCGGAACGATCGCGCGTGTGGAAAAAGGGGACGACTGAACGGCCATCGGCGATCGATGGCCTGTCACATCCAGGGCTCACCCTGAGATGTCGTCTTCACCCACCAGCACGTCGAGCTCCTCATCGAGGGCGGTTGATCTCACTTCCACAGTAGCAGCGTGGTGCAGGGCCCGCAGATAGGGTTTCGGCATGACGGTTCTCGAGTTGCTGCGCGAGCGCAGGCGGCAGCAAAGCGTTCCAGGACAACGGAACGACGACGCGCGGCTCGTCCTGCTGGTCGAGGGCGGCAGCTCGCGCGGCGTCTACTCCAGCGGGATGACCGTCGCGATCGAACGGCTCGGGCTGCTGCCGCTGTTCGACGCCGTCTACGGCAGCTCGGCGGGATCGCTGAACGCGGCCTGGCTGCTGTGCGGCCGGGCGGACAGGAGCAAGCACGCCTGGTGGGACCCGGCCGTCATGCGCACCACCATCAACCCGAGGCGCGCGTTCACCCGGCGGCCTGTCGTGGACACCCACCACCTCGTCCACACCGTCTACACGGAGGTCCACCCGATGGGCTTCCAGGAGATCCTCGACAACCCCGTCGAGTTCCACCCGATGGCGACGGACGGTCTCACCGGCGAGGCGACCGACCTGCACGGCCACGTCCGCGACACCCCGAGCCTGCAGACCGCGCTGCGGGCGTCGACCGCGATGCCGTTCCTCGCGGGCGACCCCGTGATGATCGACGGCCGCCCGTACGTCGACGCCGGGCTGAGCGAGACGATTCCCGTGAGGACGGCTCTCGCGCAGGGCGCCACGCACGTCGTCGCGCTGCGCACGCGGCGCGAGGACGAGTTCCTGGGCGTGCCGCCGTCCCGCGGGGAACGCTTCGTGCTGTCGCGGTGGTTCGCCCGCCACGCGCCGGGCGTCGTGACGGCCTGGTTGCGGCGCGAGGACATCAGGGCGCTGGACGAGCAGCTCCTCGCGTCCCACCCCGCCTGCCTGCAGATCCGGCCGCCGCTCGGCAGCGCGACGATCGGCCGCACCGAACGGCGCCCGCGCGTGATGCAGGCCGCCCTCGACGTCGGCGTGGAGGCGGCGATGAAGGACCTGGCGGGCTGTCTCGTGTCCTGACCCTCGTGGACGGCGGCCCGGCTCGGTCCGCTGGGCACGAGGAAACCCCGCTGTGGTGCGGAAGACCGTCTTCGGCGGTCGAGCGGTTACCTTGAGCGCGTGGACTTCGACGAGTACCGGAAGTACGACGCCACCGGGCTGGCCCGGCTCGTCGCGGACAGGCAGGTGTCCGCGGCCGAACTCCTCGCGGTGGCGAGGGAACGCGCCGCGGAGGTCAACCCCCGGCTCAACGCGATCGTGCGGGAGGTCCCGGCCGAACCGTCCGGCGACCTCACCGGCCCGTTCGCCGGCGTGCCGTTCCTGATCAAGGACCTCGGCCAGGACTACGCGGGCCTGCCGACCTCGAACGGGTCGCGCTCGCTGAAGGCGCTGAAGGCCGCCGCGCACTCGACCGTCGTCCAGCGCTGGATCGACGCGGGCCTGGTGATCTTCGGCAAGACCAACCTGCCGGAGTTCGGTGCCAAGGCGATCAGCGAGCCGGCCGTCTGGGGCCCGGCGCGCAATCCGTGGGACCTGGAACGGACCCCCGGCGGTTCTTCCGGCGGTTCGGCGGCCGCGGTCGCCGCCGGGATCGTGCCCTGCGCGGGCGCGAACGACGGGGGTGGCTCGACCCGGATCCCGGCGGCCTGCTGCGGGCTCGTCGGGCTGAAGCCGGGACGCGGCCTCACGCCGTTCGGGCCCGACACCGCCGAGATGATGCACGGAGCGGCGGTGCAGGGCGTCGTCTCGCGCACGGTCCGCGACACGGCCGCGATGCTCGACGTCATCTGCGGTGGTGAGCCGGCCGGGCCTTACTCGCCCGCGATGCCGCCGGAGTCGTTCCTCTCCTACGTCGGCCAGGCTCCCGGCTCGCTCCGGATCGGCGTGCGGGTGCCGTCGGCGATCAACCCGGACCCGCATCCCGAGGCGGTCGCGGCCGTCGCGGCGGCCGTCCGCGTGCTCACCGGCCTCGGCCACCACGTCGAGGAGCTGCCGCGGGCGCCGTTCGACGACGCGGTGCTGGCCAAGGACTTCCTGCTGACGTGGTTCGTGAACCTCGCGTGGAAGGTCGCCGACGCGAAGCGCCTGACCGGGGCGCCGGACAGCGCGTTCGAACGCGACACGCTGCTCATGGCCGCCCTGGGACGGGCCACGAGCAGCGTCGACTACGTGGACGCCGTGCAGCGGCGGCACGAGCACACCCGCCGGCTCAGCACCTACTTCGAGTCCTACGACCTGCTGCTGACGCCGACGCTCGCGACCCCGCCGCCGAAGGTCGGCCAATTCGACCTGCCGGTGTCGCTGCAGAGGGCGACCGACGTGCTGCTCAGGACCGGTACGGCCCGGTTCCTCAAGCACACGAAGATCGTCGACGACATGATCTCCGAGAACCTCGGCTGGGTGCCGTACACGCAGCTCGCGAACATCACCGGCCGCCCCGCGCTCTCGTTGCCGCTGCACTGGACGGCGGACGGGCTGCCGCTCGGCGTCCAGTTCGTCGCGCCGCTCCAGGGGGAGGCGTTGCTGATCAAGCTCGCGGCACAGCTGGAGGAGGCGCTGCCGTGGTCCGATCGCATGCCGGTCATGAACTGAGGAAGCGCAGCAGCTCGGTCGTGACGAACCGCGGGTTCTCCTCGACCAGCCAATGTCCCGCCTTGGGGACGTCGAGCGCGCGCACGATGTTCGTCATCCGCGGTGCGGCCGTGCCCTTGATCGCCTCGGCTTGGCCCTCCGCGGCCATGACCAGGGCCGGGGCCTGGACCGGCCGGGCGGCCTCGGTGTCGCGGACGTCCTGGTCGAGCGCGCGGTACAGCTCGAAGCCGTTGGAGAGGGCCGCGCCGTAGGTGCGCGCGTACTCGTCGATCTCGTCGTCCGCGAACGGGGACGTCGTCGACGTGCCGCCGAACGCGCTGCCCTGGTAGGAGACCTGCGGGTAGAAGAGCTCGAGGTAGTCGCGCACGTCGTTCTGGACGATCGCCTCGGGAACCCGGGGCTGGGAGTGGAACGCGATGTGCCAGCTGAGCGTGCGGTAGGTGCGCGCGTCGATCGCCGGGCCCGGTAGCGGCAGGTCGAGGTAGCCCAGACGGGCGGTGTCCCCCGGGAACTGGCTGGCGTACTGGAACGCGACGGCCGCGCCGAGGTCGTGCCCGACGACGGAGGCGTCGCGAAGACCGAGCTTGCTGGTCAGCGCGTGGACGTACCGCGCGAGCGTGGCCTTGTCGTAGCCCTTGGGCTTGCCGGTGCTGTCGCCCAGTCCGGGCAGGTCCAGCGCGTAGACGGTGTGGCGTTCGGCGAGCGCGGGCATGATCGGCCACCAGCCGTACCAGGTCTGCGGCCAGCCGTGGATGAGCACGACCGGGCTGCCGCTGCCTCCGGTCACGTAGTGCATGCGCATGCCGTCGACGTCGGCGAACTCGTGCCGGAAGGTCTTCTGGAAAGCCGGGTCGTTCTGGGTGGCGGTGGCGTACGCCGGGGTCTGCTGGGGCGTGGCACAGGCCGTGATCAGGAGCAGCAAGGCGAGCACTAGGCGTTTCATGCGGCCAGCTTGGGCTGCGGTTGCTGGATCTGGCACGAAAACTTGCCAGTGTGGCAAGCTCGGACCCGTGAACCGCGAAACCGAAGACGTTCTCGACGGGGTGGGCGCGCGGCTGCGGACGTTGCGCCGGCACCGGGGCATCACGCTCGCCGACCTCGCGACGACCACGGGAATCTCGGAGAGCACCCTGTCCCGGCTGGAGAGCGGGCAGCGCCGGGCGACCCTGGAGCTGCTGCTGCCGCTGTCGCGCGTCTACGACGTGCCGCTGGACGACCTCGTCGGCGCCCCGCGGACCGGTGATCCGCGCATCCACCTCAAGCCGATCCACAAGTACGGCATGACGTTCGTGCCGTTGTCGCGGCGGCCGGGCGGGGTGCAGTCGTTCAAGATGCTCATCCCGGCCGTGCCGGAACCGCTGGAGCCGACGCTGCAGACGCACGACGGGTTCGAGTGGCTCTACGTCCTCAACGGACGGTTGCGGCTGGTGCTCGACGACCTCGACCTGACGTTGCCGCCCGGTGAGGCCGCCGAGTTCGACACCTCGAAGCCGCACTGGCTGGGCAGCGCGGACGGCGGCGCGGTCGAACTGCTGATCCTGTTTGACCCCCAGGGGGTGCGCACGCACGTCCACGCCGACCGGATCAGCTCCGGTTGACCCGCACCATCGCGACCACGCTGACCAACGTCACGACCGCGACGACGATCCAGTAGCCGATGGCCATGGACGTCGCTCCGACGACACCGGCGAACAGTCCCGCGATGATCGCCGAGCTGCCCATCGCGAGGTAGCCGACGAAGAAGATCGCGGTGAACAGCCCGGCGCGTTCGTGCGGTGCGACCTCGGGCACGAGCCCGCGCGTGGTGCCGGCGAACGACGCGCCGATCCCGGCGCCACCCACGACCGCCGCGGCCCAGAGCAGGGGAAGCGACGTGGCGCCGATGCTGCCGACGAACAGCACGGCTCCGGCGACCATCGCGATCGTGCCGCCGAGCCGCAGCCTCGGTGCCTTGACACCGCTGGAGAACGCGGAGGCCACTGTGGACGCTCCGAGCGCGACGAAGGCGAGCAGCGACCCGACGATCGGGCTCTGCACGGCGAACACCGCGACCAGCAGCGCGGGCACGAGTCCCATGAACGCCGTCATCGTCATGAACCCGCCGACGATGCCCGGAACCGACGTCCAGTAGAGCCTGCGCACCTGGGCGGGCAGGGAGATGCGGGGGTTCAGCGAGGCCAGGGCGCCCGGCTTGCGGGTCGCGGTCTCCGGCGTGAAGACCGCGAAGACGGTCCCGGCCGCCATGACCACGGCGAGCACCAGCCACACCTCGAACGTCGCGTCGGAGGCGAACTCCGCCAGCAGACCCGCGAAGAGCGCGCCGATCGCCAGTCCGCCGAGCGGCGCCATGCTGGTCATCTGGGCGCCGAGCTTCTTGTACCGCTCGGGCGCCAGCTCGACGACGGCGGCACTGAGCGCGCTGGAGGCCGCACCGGTCGCGACACCCTGCACGACCCGTGCCGCGATGACCCAGCCGATGCTCGGCGCGACCAGGAACATCACCATCGCGACGAGGTCGACGGCCAGCGCGGCGATCATCAGCGGCCGCCGTCCCACGTAGTCCGACAGCGACCCGATCACCAGGATCGAGACCAGCAGCGAGAAGGCGTAGATGCCGAACGCGAGGGTCAGCACCCACGGCGCGAACCCCCATTGCTGCTGGTAGATCGGCAGCAACGGCGTCGGCGCGCCGGCCGCCACGAGGATCGCGACCATCGCGGCCGAGATGCCCGCGAAACCGGCACCGCGGGACAGGAACGGGCGCCGCACGGCCGTGTCGGTGCGATCGAGCAGTGCGGTCATCGCACTTCCTTCGAGTTCGGGAGCAGGTTGCGACGACGGTAAGGCTTGATGCTTCGTTTTTGCAAGTGAACTTTGTGTTGCGTAGTTGGCTGCGCTTGCGCAAGCTTGCTATGGTTCGGCTGTGAAGCGACGTGATTTCGGCCAGTACTGCGGCCTCGCCCGCGCGCTGGAACTGGTCGGCGAGCGGTGGGCGTTGCTGATCGTGCGCAACCTCATGGTGCGGCCGCGCCGCTACACGGAACTGCAGACGGGCCTCGCGGGCATCCCGACGAACGTGCTGGCCACGCGCCTCAAGGAGCTGGAACAGGCGGGCATCGTCGAGCGCCAGGTAGCCCCGGCGCCCGCCCGCGGAGTCGTCTACGCGCTGACCCCCGTCGGCCAGTCGCTGGAGCCGGCTCTGCTGTCGCTGGCCCGCTGGGGCGCGACGCAACTGGGCGAGCCGCAGAAGAACGACGTCGTCACCCCCGAGGGCATGGTGCTGAACCTCCGCGCCGTCTTCCAGCCGGAACAGGCAACCGGGCTGACGGCGTCGTGGGAGATCCACGTCCGCGACGTGGTGGTGCACGCGGTGGTGACCGACGGCGCGTTGCTCACCGGCCTGGGCCCCGCACCGGCGGGCCCCGACCTGACCATCACCGTGGAACTCGCCGACGACGACCTGGCGTCCTACCGCGCGATCGTCAGCGCGATGCGGGACGGCACGGTCGGGCTGGCCGGGGATCCCGCACTGCTCGGGACGTTCCTGCGCGTGTTCACCGTCCCGCGCGCGGCCTGAGCGCCACCGAGCCCGCCAGGAGCAGTCCGGCGGCGATCAGCAGGGCGTGTGGGGTGAGCAGGCCTGCTGTGAGCAGCGCGAGAGCCGTTAGGTGAGCGGGCCAGGTTCGGGTGCGGCGGGGGGTCATCGGGCGCCTCCCGTGGGGTTGAGGGCGTCTGGCTCCACGATCCGTCACCTCGGGCTGGTGGGGCGATCCGTCGTGGCACTCAACCGGGGTGCTGTCCGGGGCAGCCGAGGTGTGGCGTCGTGGGTGTCACCGCCCACCGGTTCTGGGTTGCGCGGCTGGCCGGTGCCGCGCAGCTCGGTGTCTTGCAGCTCGGTGTCTTGTCGCATCGCCTGGGGTTGCGCGACCGATCCGCGCCGCCCAGCGACGCCTCGTCGCACCGGCTGTGGTCGCGCAGCTGGCTCGGTCACCTAGCGCGTTGCCTTGTCGCATTGCCTGTGGTCGCGTCGCTGACCCGCGCCGTTGCCTCGTCGCATCGGCGCTGGTCGCGCGGCCGAACCGTGCCACCCAACACCCTCACCTCGCCGCGCCACCCACACGGCCGCGCCACCTACTACTGCCGCCGTGCCACCCGCCGCCGCGCCGCCCACACGGCCGTGCCATCCACACGGCCGCGCCACCTACTACTGCCGCCGTGCCACCCGCCGCCGCGCCGCCCACACGGCCGTGCCATCCACACGGCCGCGCCACCCACTACTGCTGCCACGCCACGCCACCGCCGTACCGCCACGCCACGGCCGCCTCGCCACGGCCGCCTCGCCACGGCCGCCTCGCCACGGCCGCCTCGCCGGGCGCGACCCACGTCACTCCACCCGGCGTGACGGTCCCCACCAGAACCCCACCCGCAGCCCGCCGACCGGCGCACCCGCCCGGCCCCCGCGAACATGGGTGTTGCCACGGATGGACACGTGGTGCCCCCACCCGTCAGCCTCGCAGGCGTGGCGGGAAGTGATCACGGAGAGGCGGCGCGCGTGTCGTTGTTCGGGCGGATCTTCCTGCTCAACGCCCTGGTCCTGCTGATCGCGGCCGCGTTGCTGGTGTTCGGGCCCGCGACCGTGTCGACGCCGGCGCCGTTGCGCGAGGTGCTGGTGCTGGGGGCCGGGCTGGTGGTGATGCTGATCGCGAACGCCGTGCTGATCCGGGTGGGGCTGGCGCCGCTCGGGCGGCTCACGCGGGCGATGACCACGATCGACCTGCTCAAGCCCGGGCCTCGGTTGCGGGCGGCGGGGCACGGGGAGATCGCTGAGCTGATCACCACGTTCAACAGCATGATCGACCGGCTGGAGACCGAGCGCGGGTACAGCTCGGCCATCGCGCTGTCGGCGCAGGAGTCCGAGCGGCGGCGGGTGGCGCAGGAGCTGCACGACGAGGTGGGGCAGTCGCTGACGGCGGTGTTGCTGAGTCTCAAGCGGGTGGCGGACCAGTCGCCGCAGGAGACGCGCGAGGAACTGCTCCAGGTGCAGGAGACCACGCGCAGCACGCTCGACGAGATCCGCCGCATCGCGCGGCGGCTCCGGCCTGGTGTGCTGGAGGAGCTGGGACTGGTCAGCGCGCTCAAGGCGCTCACGCGGGAGATCGGTGACCCGGCCGGCCTCACGATCAAGCGGTCGTTCGACAAGAACCTGCCCGCGCTCGACGCCGAGACCGAACTGGTCGTCTACCGCGTCGCGCAGGAAGGGCTCACCAACACCGTCCGGCACGCGCGGGCCGACCAGATCGAGCTCGCCCTGACGGCCCGTCCGTCCGAAGTGGAGCTGCTGCTGCGCGACAACGGGCGGGGGATCGGCGACGGCCAGGAAGGGGCGGGCATCCGCGGCATGCGGGAACGGGCGCTGCTGGTCGGCGCCGACCTGACCGTCGGGCCGGCGCTGCCGGGCACCGAGGTCAGGCTGGTGGTCAAGGCCAAGGGGGAGGGCGGATGACCGTGCGCATCCTGCTCGCGGACGACCACGCGCTGGTCCGCCGCGGCGTCCGGATGATCCTGGACAACGAACCCGACCTGGAGGTCGTCGGTGAGGCGGGCGACGGTGCCGAGGCGATCAGCATGGCGCGCAGGGAGAAGCCGGACCTGGCGATCCTCGACATCGCCATGCCGCGGCTGACCGGGCTGCAGGCCGCGCGCGAGCTCTCGCGCCTCCTGCCGGACCTGCGGATCCTGATGCTGACGATGTACGACAACGAGCAGTACTTCTTCGAGGCGCTCAAGGCGGGCGCCTCCGGGTACGTGCTGAAGTCCGTCGCCGACCGCGACCTGGTGGAGGCCTGCCGCTCGGCCATGCGCGGCGAGCCGTTCCTCTACCCCGGCGCGGTGAACTCGCTGATCCGCAACTACCTCGACCGCGCGGGGGAGGGCGGTGGCCTCCCGGCCAAGGCGATCACCGATCGCGAGGAGGAGATCCTCAAGCTGGTCGCGGAGGGCCATTCCTCCAAGGAGATCGCGGACATGCTCGTGATCAGCGTCAAGACCGTCGAGCGGCACCGGGCCAACCTGCTGCAGAAACTCGGGCTCAGGGACCGCCTCGAACTCACCCGGTACGCGATCCGCGCCGGGCTCGTTGAACCCTAGGAACTCGAGTGAACGTCGAAGTGACGCCCCTGCCCGGCATAGGGGTCAGGCAGGACTTCTCCCTCCGCTCCGGCCGCCGGATCGGCGTGATCTCCTACCGCGACGGCAAGTTCGAGCTCATCATGTCCAAACAGGACGATCCCGACACGACCGTCGCGTCGATCCCGCTCGCGCCGGAGGAGGCGGGCACGCTCGCCGGGCTGCTCGGGGCGCCGCAGCTCGTCTCGAAGCTTGCCAGGCAGCACGCCGACATCACCGGGATCACGACCCGCCAGCTGCCGGTCACGGCGTTCTCCAGCCGCACGCTCGGCGACACGGCGCTGCGCACCCGCACCGGCGCCTCCGTCGTCGCGGTCGTGCGCGCGGGCAACGCGCATCCGTCGCCCGGCCCCGAGTTCCTGTTCGAGAACGGCGACCTCGCGGTCGTCGTCGGCACCTCGGACGGTCTCGACGCCGCCGCGGACATCCTGACGGGCGGCTGAGCCGGTGCACGACACCACGATCGCCCTGATCCAGCTGGGTGCGGTCTTCTTCGGACTGGGCCTGCTCGGCCGCCTCGCCTGGAGATTCGGCATCTCGCCGATCCCGCTCTACCTCGTCGGCGGTCTCGCGTTCGGCTCGGGTGGACTCGTCCCGTTGCACGGCATCGAGGAGTTCGCCCACCTCGCCAGCGAGATCGGCGTGGTGCTGCTGCTCCTGCTGCTGGGCCTCGAGTACTCGGCGTCCGAACTCACCACCGGCCTGAAGAAGTCGTGGATGGCCGGTGTCCTCGACATCGTGCTCAACGCGGCACCCGGCGCGATCGTCGCGCTGATGCTCGGCTGGGGCCCGGTCGGCGCGCTGGCGATGGCGGGCGTCACCTACATCTCGTCGTCCGGCATCATCGCGAAGGTCCTCGGCGACCTCGGCCGCCTGGGCAACCGCGAGACTCCGGTGATCCTCTCGGTGCTGGTGTTCGAGGACCTGGCGATGGCCGTCTACCTGCCGGTGCTCACGGCCGTGCTCGCGGGCGTCAGCTTCGTCGGCGGGCTCACGTCGGTCGGCATCTCGCTGCTCGCGATCACCGTCGTCCTGGTCGTGGCGCTGAAGTACGGCCGGTTCATCTCGGCCGTGGTGGACAGCCCCGACCACGAGGTGTTCCTGCTCAAACTGCTCGGGTCGGCGCTGCTGGTCGCCGGCATCGCCTCGGAGCTGCAGGTGTCCGCCGCCGTCGGAGCGTTCCTGCTCGGCATCGCGATCTCCGGCTCCACCGCCGAGAACGCCACGCGGCTGCTCGAACCGTTGCGGGACCTGTTCGCCGCGATGTTCTTCGTCGTGTTCGGACTGAACACCGATCCGCGCACGATCCCGCCCGTGCTCGGCATGGCGGTGCTGCTGGCCGTGATCACCACCGCGACGAAGGTGGCGACGGGCTGGTGGGCGGCACGGCGCCAGGGCATCGGGACGATGGGCCGCGCCCGCACCGGTGCCGCGCTGGTCGCGCGAGGGGAGTTCTCCATCGTCATCGCCGGTCTGGCCGTCGCCTCCGGCCACGTGAACGATCAGCTGGCCGCGCTCGCCACCGCGTACGTGCTGCTGATGGCGATCATCGGCCCCATCGCGGCGCGCTACGTGGAACCGGTCGGCGAGTTCTTCCTCCGCAGGCGGGCAGCGGCTCGGTGAGGTGGCCGGCACTCCTGCTGGCCCTGCTGCTGGCGTTCGTCGGCACGAGCACCCGCGACACGGCCTCGGACCGGCCGGGATCAGGGCTGAACGCTCCGGTCTCGGCCGTGCACGTGCAGACGACGGCGTCTCCGGACGCCTGCTGGGCGCTGCCCGGCCCCGCGTCCGGCCCACGCCCGCCGCAGGGCCCGGCGGCGGTCGTCGTGGCCGCCGCCCAGCACGTCGAGGGAACGACCTCAGGTCACCGGTCGAGCCGGGCACCGCCGCACGCGGCCGCTCCCGGCTCCACCCACCCCTGACCTGAGGACCTCCCATGTCGTACGTCGTTCTGCTGTTGTTCGTCGCGTCCGTGCTCGCCGGTGTCGGTGCGCTGGGCGCGATGGTGTTCAAGAAGGAGCCGTTCTACGGCGTCGTCGGACTCGTGACCATCTGCGTCCCGAGTTCGCTTCTGGCCTTCCTCTACCTGGCCGTGGCCTGATCGGCGGACTGGTCGGGCTGGGCGATCCCCCGCGCCACGCCCAGCTCGACCAGGTCCTGCGGCCGCAACCGCAACTCCTCCGCCGTCTGCCGCGCCCGCGCCGGGTCCCGCTTCAGGATCGCGTTCGCCAGCTCGGGCGAGATCACCGCGAAGTAGCAGTCCGGCGTCACCCACATCCGGTCCGGCGCGGCGAACGCCAGCGCGCCACCGGATCCGCCCTCTCCGATCACCAGCGTCGTCACCGGCACCCGCGCCGCCGCGACCGCGGTGAACATGTCCGCGATCGCGGCGCCCACCCCGGCCTTCTCGGCCACCTCGTCGTTGGCGGCACCCGGTGTGTCCACGAGCGTCAGCACCGGGATCCCCAGCCGGTCCGCCAGCCGGACGAGCCGGGCCGCCGTGCGGAACCCGGCGGGCCGGGTCGCCGTGCCGCACTGCGCCGCGTAGGCGATGGTCTGCCCGTCGCGGTGCCCGAACCCGCACAGCACACCGGGATCGACGCCACCGCCGCGATCACCGCTGACCGGCTCGTGCCAGTCGAAGTAGGAGGCGAGGTACTCCTTGGCGCGCGGGCGGCCCAGCGTGCGGGCGCGCACCACCGCGTCCCAGCCGCTCTTCGGCAGCGTCGCCTGTCCCAGCGCCGGCGGCACGGGAGCGGGGCCGCCGGTGGACGTGGTGGTGAGCAGCCGCAGCCAGCGCTCCAGCCGCTCGCGCAGCTCCTCCGGTGCCAGGAGCTGGTCGACGAGACCGGCCGCGAACTGCTGCGTCACCGAGTACCCCGGCGGGCGCACCCGTGACCCGGCGAACCCGACCTGCGCGCCGCGCAGTCCCAGCACGACGTCCGCACCCGCCCCGAGCGTGGCCCAGCCGCCCCCGGTCGTGGGATCGCGCAGGACGGCGATGTGCGGCAGCCCTGCTTCCCGGTTCAGCGTGAGCTGCCGGGCGATCCGGGGCAGCTGCATCAACGCGAGCGTGCCCTCCTGCATGCGGCTGCCACCGGTCGCGACCAGCGAGACCACCGGCAGGCCGAGCTCGCGGGCGTGCGTGAAGGCCTGCTCGATGCGGGCGCCGGTGCGGGTTCCCAGCGAGCCGCCGAGGAACCCGAACTCGAACGCCACCACCGCGGCCGTGACCCCGCCGATCTCGGCGACCCCGCAGACCGCGGACTCGCGTTCACCGGTCGAGGCCGCCGCTCGCGCGAGCTGGTCGCCGTAGCCCGGCCAGCCGAGCGGCCCGTCCCCGGCGGAGGGCCCCAGGCCGTCCGGCAGCTCGGCGAAGGACGACGCCACCCGCCCGATCACCTCACGGGCCGGCTCACGCCCGTAGGGCACGCTTCATCACCTTGCCCATGTCGTTGCGCGGCAACGACTCCACGAACCGCACCACCCGAGGCCGCTTGTGCGGGGTGAGCAGCCGCGCCACGTGGTCGGCCAGCTCGTCCGGGGACGGCTCCGCCCCGGCGGGCACGACCCAGGCGACGATCCGTTCGCCGAGGTCGTCGTCGGGCTCGGCGGTCACCGCCACCTCCTTGACCCCGGGGTGGTCCAGCAGGGCGTTCTCGATCTCGCTGGCGCCGATCTTGTAGCCACCGCTCTTGATGATGTCCGTCGCCTTGCGCCCGACGATGCGGTAGTAGCCGTCCTCGTCGCGGGTGCCCACGTCGCCGGTGCGGAACCAGCCGTCCGCGAACGCCTCGGCGGTGGCGTCGGGCCGGTTGAGGTACTCGGTGAACAGGTTCGGCCCGCGCACCTGGATCTCCCCGATCGCGCCGGCGTCGTCCAGCGTCCGCCCGGCGTCGTCGACCAGCCGCACCTCGACGCCGGGCAGCGGCACGCCGACCGCGCCCGGCCTGCGGTCGCCGTCCGCGCGGACGCTGGTGTTCATCAGCGTCTCGGTCATCCCGTACCGCTCGACCACGCGCTGCCCGGTCGCGGCGGCGATCCGCTCGTGGTCGCGCACGGGCAGGGCCGCCGAGCCCGACACCAGCAGCCGCGCCCCGCTCAACGCGGTGGCGAGCTCCGGGTCGTCGCCCACTTCTTCCGCGATGCGGTGGTACATCGTCGGAACGCCGAACATCATCGTGCCGTCACCGGCCAGCGCCCGCGTGACCGCTGCGGTGGAGAACTTGCCGAGGTGGTGCACCGTGCCGCCCCGTCGCAACGGGCCCAGCACGCCGAGGATCAGCCCGTGCACGTGGAACAACGGCAACGCGTGCACCAGCACGTCGTCCCCGGCCCACCCCCACGCCTCCGCGACCGCGTCCAAAGTGGACACGATCGCCCGGCGTGGCAGCACGACGCCCTTGGGGGCGCCGGTCGTGCCCGAGGTGTAGACGATCAGCGCCGGCGCCTCGGCACCGGGATCGGCGAACGACGCGGCGCCCCCGCCGTCGAGCACGACGTCCAGTCGGGGCACCGGTCCCAGGCCCTCGGGGAGCTCGACGCCGGGAGCGGCGAGCACCGCGGCGGGCGCGCTGTCCGTCACGATGTGCGCGAGCTCGCGTTCGCCGACCTTCGGGTTGAGCGGCACCGCGGGCACCCCGGCGAGCAGGGCCGCGACGACCGCGACGCACGTCTCGATGGCCGGGGTCGCCCAGATCGCCACCCGAGGCAGGCCGGACAGCCGCTGTGCCAGAGCCCCGGCGCAGGCGCCGAGCTCGGCGTGGGTGAGGGTCCGGTCGCCGAAGCGGAGGGCGACGCGGTCGGACTGCAGAGCGAACATCAAGGTCACCAGATTCCCGGGACGACGAGGGCGAGCCAGACCAGCGGCGGCGCCGCCGCGACCATGATCCCGCCGTAGACCATCAGTTGCTTGAAGAACTTGTCGCGGTCGACGTCCTGCGCACCGGCCAGCACCAGGGCGCCGTTGGTGGAGAACGGACTCACGTCGACCACGGTCGCCGACACCGCCAGCGCCGCGATCAGGCCGATCGCGCTGACCTCGCCCAGCAGCAGGAACGGCACGGCCAGCGGGATCAGCGCGCCCATGATGCCGACGGACGAGGCGAACGCCGACACGATCGCGCCGATGTAGCAGATCAGCAGGGCGGCGAGCAGCGGAGCGCCGACACCGGCGACCGAGTCACCCGCCCACTTGATCGTGCCCATCGTCTGCAGCACCGCGACATAGGTGAGGATGCCGCAGATCAGCAGCACCGTCGGCCAGGTGATCTGGGTGATCGCCTGCTTGGACGTCTCCGGCCACACCACGCTGAGCAGCACGGCCACCGTGATCGCGGCGAGGCCCACGTCGAGGTCGAACACCAGCGCGGCGATCACGAGGGCGGCGAGGCCGAGGAGCGTCGCGATGCGGGGCGCGGTCAGGGCGACCCGCTCTTCCGCCACGTCGGTCACGTCGCGGGTGTCGTCGTCGCCGGCTCCGCCGCCGAGCGCGTCGTCACCACCACCGGTGCGGGCCAGCGCGGGCGCCTCCAGCGGTTGCCTGGCGAGCTTCATGCCGCCCAGCACCACGAACACCACGGCGGCGATCAGCAGGTTCACCACGAGACTGGCCAGGAACAGCACGATCTCGTTGCCCGGCAGGCCTTCCTTCGCCACGATCCCGTTGACGATCGTGCCGTAGATGCTGATGGGGGAGAACCCGCCGGCCTGCGCGCCGTGCACGACCATGACGCCCATCAGCAACGGGTTGATCCGGTACTTGGCCGCGAACCCCATCGCGATCGGCGCCACGATCGCGACCGCCGCCGGACTCACCGCGCCGATCGCCGTCAGCACACCCGTGATCGCGAACATCACCCACGGCATCAACGCGATCCGCCCGCCGACCAGGCGGATCGCCATGTGCACCAGCCAGTCGGTGGTGCCGTTGGCGCGGGCGATGGCGAACAGGAACGTCACCCCGACCAGCACGACGAACAACGAGCCGGGGAAGCCTTTGAAGATGTCGTCGGTCTTCATGTCCGCCACCAGCGTGCCGACCCCGAAGGCCGCGGCGAAGGCGAGCGCACCCATGTTGATCGACCTGGTCGTGGCGATGACGAACACCACGACCAGCACGAGTATCGAGATCAGTTCGGCGGACATGCAGGGCTCCCGTCGTTGGGGCTGTCCGGGTGGATGGCCTGGGCTGGCTCAGTGGCCAAGTGGTTCAGCCACTTTCCGCTCACGGTCCAGCCGCTGTCAAGAGGTGGCCTAGTGGCTGAGCCACTTGACCGGTTATCCTGGGACGATGTCCGAGGCACTGCGGCCCATGGTCAAGTCCCGCCTGTACGAGCAGGTGCTGGAGCGCCTGCGCGCGCACGTGGTGGAGGCGGGCCTGAGCGCGGGGGACAGGCTGCCCGCCGAACGCGATCTCGCCGCGAGCCTCGGCGTGAGCCGCGCGTCCATCAAGCAGGCGATCGTCGTCCTGGAGGTCCAGGGCCTGGTCGAGGCACGGCACGGCGGCGGCACGTACCTGGTCCGCGACACCCTCGACGTCGAACCGGTCGAGCAGCTCGTCGAACGCCGCAAGCGCCTCCCCGAGGTGCTGGAGGCGCGCGAGGCGCTGGAGACCAAGCTCGCCGAGCTGGCCGCCGAACGCCGCACCGACGCCGAGCTGGAGACCATCCGCGCGGCGCTGGACTTCATGCGCGACGAGATCGACGCGGGGGACAACGGCGTGGAAGGGGATCGCCGCTTCCACGCCGCCGTCACCGCCGCCGCGCACAGCTCGCTGCTGGCCGACTTCATGAAGACCATCGCCGGCCAGATCACCGAGAGCCGCACCGAGTCGCTGCGCCAGCCGGGGCGCCCGTCCCGGTCATTGGCGCAGCACACGGCGATCTACGAGGCCATCGCCGCGGGGGACGCGAAGAAGGCCGCCGCGGCGATGCGCAAGCACGTGCGCACCGTCGCGAAGGTCAGGCTGCTCACCTGGGTGCCCGAAGACTGACCACCGCGGGCGAGTTGCGCGCCTGCACGACGTGGCTGGTCCCGTCGGCCTTGTGCACGACGAACTTCCAGTCCCGCTTGGACACCTTGCCGGACAGCAGGACGATCGTGTCGCCGTGCTGGATGATCCGCGTGCGCCCGCCGTCCTCGTACAGGGTGAACTCGCCCTTGGCGCCTGCCGTCACGTGCACGGTCAGCGGGCCGGCCGGGTTCTGCACGTCGTTGGCCACGTCAGAGCTGCGTTCGACCAGCATCCCGCCCGCTCGCACGAACACCGGCATGGTGTCCCAGCCCGCGCTGACGGTCGCCCAGGTGTTGCCCTGGTAGACCTGCCCGGTGAAGTAGTCGGTCCACTGGCCGGGCGGGAACCAGACGCGCGTCGAACCGGTCTCGCCGGGCGTCGTGATCGGCGCGACCAGCACGTCCGGCCCGAGCAGGAACTGGCTGTCCACAGTGGAGTAGGCCTCCGGACTGCCCGGGTACTCGAGCCACGCCGGCCGCTGGATCGGCACGCCGGTGCGGTTCGCCTGCTCCGCCAGCGAGTAGATGTACGGCACCAGCCGTTCGCGCAGGTTCAGGAACTTCGTCGCCGACGCCTGCGCCGCCGCCCCGTACTGCCACGGCAGGCGGTCGCCGTGGTTGCTGTGCAGGCGCGTGATCGGCTGGAACGCACCCAGTTGCACCCACCGCGCGTACATGTCGTCCGGCATCTTGGTGGTGTAGCGGACCTGGCCGTTGTCGAGGTAGGTCTCCGACCCCCGCAGCCCGGTGGTGTCGTTGTGGCCGCCGATGTCGTGGCTGATGTTCGACATCCCGGTCGACACGCCCTCGGCCGAGGTGTAGCCGATGGTCGCCTTCAGCGTGCCCCACGTCGACGAGGTGTCGCCGGTGAAGTGCAGGGTCGAGCGCTTCTCCGCCCACGGACCGGTCGGCAGCGGCCCGGAGCCGCTGTACCCGCCCGCCTGCAGCGACCCGAACCCGCGGGAGAACGCGAACGCGCCGATCTTCGCGTACTGCTCGTTGATCCACGAGTCGGGCGTGACCCCGCGCAGCGACGAACCCGAGCCGTCGCAACACCAGTCGAGCCACCAGAAGTCGGTCGGCATCTTCTGGTGCAGCTCCAGGTAGGCGCGCAGCTGGTCCGGGTCGCCCCAGTCGAACACGTAGCAGTTCGTGCAGGAACCCCTGGCCAGCTTGCCCTTCGCGGTGGCCTGCGCGCGGGCGAAGTCGGGGTCGTCGCCCTGGATGCTCGGGTGGATGTTGAGCGTGCTGTGCAGGCCCTCACCGTGCGCCCAGTCGAGGAAGCCCTGCGGGTCCGGGAACTTCGTCTGGTCCATGCGCCAGCCGTTCCACAGGTTGTGGCCCTTGAAGTCCGTGTCGACCACCAGGACGTCGAGCGGCACACCGTGCTGCCGGAACGCGGGCAGGATCCGGTCGCGGAAGTCGGCGGCGGTCCGGTCGATGTACTCGGAGTACCAGACGCCGTAGGCCCAGCGCGGCAACAACTTCGGCCCGCCGGTCAGTGCCGTGAGGTCACCGAGCGCCGTTTTGTAGTTCTGGCCGTAGCCGAACACGTAGCCGTCCTGGTACGGCTGCGCGCCCCGATCCACGCGCGGAGTTCCGTTGCGCAGAGCGGAAGTCGTGTCGTCCAGCAGGTACCAGCCGTCGCGGTACATCAGGCCGGGCGTCAGCTGGGGATCGCCGCTGTTGCCCGTGTAGCCGTCGAGCGAGCGCCGGTAGCCGCCGAGCGCCAGGTGCTGGACGGAGTTGTCGACCCCGACGGTGTCCAGGTTGACGTGGCAGCCCGTGTCCGGGCACGTGATGGTGAGGTCGGACGTGCCCGCGGGCAGGGAGACCTGGGCCGTAGCGGTGGCCCACGTGGCCCAGTTCGCCGTGACGGGCAGGCTGATCGGCTGACCGTTGACCAGCACGGTCCGGGCCTCGTGCTTGCCGTCGCCGCCGACGCCGTTGGCGTAGCGCAGCACCACGGGATACGTGCCCGCGGCCGGAACGCTGGTCACGCGCTGGCTCAGCCGCGTGCCCCCGACGAGCTCGGCGACGAACCCGGTGCCCGCGAACCCCGCGTGCTCGGCGGCGATCTTCGCCGCGCCGGAGACCAGGCCGTTCTCGGCCTCGCAGCTGGTGCCGAACCGGCAGTCGTCCACCGCCCGCACGCCGGGATACGGTTGGTCACCGCTCAGCAGAGCGAGGCTGTCAACGTTGACGTTGCCCGAATCGGCGGCACCGCGCGTCAGGGAGACGCGGTGTTCGCCCGCGGACAGGTCGACCTCCGTGGAGACCTGCTGCCAGGCGCCCCAGTCGGCGGTCGCGGGCAGGGTGACCTGACGAGGAGCCTGCCCGTCGACCGCGAGCCCGAGCGTCCGGCTCTCGTGCTTGCCGTCGCCACCCCGCCCGTTCGCGTACTTCACGACCAGCCGGTGCCTGCCCGCGCTGGAGGCGCGCACCGTCGCGGTGATCCCGTTGTTGGCGTAGGAGAACCCGGCGACGAACCCCGCGCCGGAGTGGCCGGGGTGGTCGGCCGCGACCAGCACGCCTTCCCGTTGCTGGTCCTCCGCCTCGCAGAGCTGCCCGGTCGCACAGACCACCCGCCGCCACGGGGACGCGGTCGTGCCGGCCGTCTTGATCTCGAGGTTGTCCGCGCGGAACGGCCCGGACCCCACGCGGTACCGCAGGGTCATGGCCGACGTCGTGATGGTCAGCCAGCCGTCCTGGACGCGCGAGGAGTAGGCCGTGCGCGGGAAGGTGCGGTTTACAACGTTGTAAGTGGCCTGGTCTTCAAAGCGGCGGTCCCCGGCGAATTCGGAGCGGACCAGGGTGGGGGAGAGGATCTGGAACCTGGCCTGCCCGGAGACCACCGTGCCGCCCGGCTGGGCGGTCGCGGGTACAGGGAGGACCAGGCTCAGAAGGGCTAGCAGAGGGACGATCGTCGTGCGTTTCCGCATTCGTGCTCCTCGTCTGACGCCGTCGGCTTCCGAGGTGTTCAGGGACCTGAACGTTCCTCACCTTGGCCTGACGATGTGGAGCGATCAAGAGGCCATTCAGCGCACAATGCGATACGTCACATGCGTGAAGGAAGCTCCCGCACGGGAGTCGACCTGTTCGAGGTTCAGCCCGGGAACTCCGTCGAACAGCCGCGACCCGGCGCCGAGCGTGATCGGCACGATCCGCAGCCGGAGCTCGTCGACCAGGCCCGCGGTCAGGTACTGGTTGATCGTGGCGGCGCCGCCGTGGATGGAGATGTTGCCGTTCCCGGCCGCCTCGCGGGCGAGCCTGAACGCCGCCGCGATGCCCTCGGTCACGAAGTGGAACGTCGTGCCGCCCTCCATCGGCTGAGGTTCGCGCGGGTGGTGGGTGAGCACGAAGACCGGCCCGCGGTACGGCGGGTTGTCGCCCCACCAGCCGTTCCACGGGCGGTCCCAGGAACCGCGGACCGGGCCGAACATGTTGCGGCCCATGATGAACGCCTTGGTCTCGGCCATGCGGTCCATCTGCCACCTCTGCTCGGCCGGGTCCTCCATCCACCTGTGCAACTCGCTGCCCCAGCCGTCGCCGCCGTCGTCACCGAACGGACGGTCCTCGGTCTGGCCGGGCCCTGCCGCGTAGCCGTCGAGGGAGATCGAGAGGTCGCACGTCACCTTGGTCATGGACCCAGCCTGGTTCGCCCGACTCATGACGTCCAATGCCGATGGCGCGCACAATTCATCGATAGCCTTGATGAATGCTCAGCCTCGTGCACCTGAAGGTGCTGGCGGCGGTGGCCCGGCACGGTTCCGTGACGGAGGCCGCGAAGCAGCTGCACTACTCGCAACCGTCGGTGAGCCACCACCTGGCGAGGCTGGAGGCGGCCACGGGCGTGAAGCTCGTGCAGCGGGTCGGCCGCGGCATCCGCCTCACGCCTGAAGGAGAGCTGCTCGCCAGGAGAGCCGCCGAGATCGTCGGACGGGTCGACGCCGCCGCCACCGAGCTCGCGGCCCAGGTCGGCCTGCGCTCCGGCCGGGTCAGGGTGGCCGCCAACGCCTCCACGGCCGCCACGATCGTTCCCAGGGCGGCCGCCGCGCTGGCGGGAGAGCATCCCGGCCTCGAACTGAGCCTCTTCGAACGGCATCCGGTCGAGGCGCTCGCGATGCTGCGGCACGGTGAGGCCGAGGTCGCGGTCGTGTTCCGGCACGCCGGCACGCCGGTGGAGGAGGGCTTCCGGTTCGTGCACCTCGGTGACGACCCGATCCACCTGATCAGCACACGGCCGGACGACAGCCTCGCGCACCACCGGCACTCGGCGTGGATCGGCGGGTGCGACGCGTGCCGGGCCGAACTGGAGACCGTCTGCCGGAGCGAGGGCTTCGCACCGCGCATCGCCTCGCACAGCGACGACATGGTGGTGGTGCAGGCGCTCGTGGCCGCCGGCGCGGGTGTGGCGATCCTGGCCGGGCTGGGGTTGCAGGCGCACCGCCGGCCGGACGTGCACGCCACCGAGCTCGTGGGTCTGCACCGCGAGATCCACGCCGCGACGTACGGCGACCCGCCCGATCCACCGGGCGTGGCCGCCGTACTGGCCGCGTTGACGCGCTCGTTCAGCGCTTCAGCGTGAAGGTGAAGTCGCCGGAGACCTTGCCGGTCAGCCGGATCGCCGACACGACCTTCCCTTCGACGATCAGCCGTTCGACCTCACCGCGCGACAGCCCGCACGCGTCCGCGATCAGCCGCACGGGCCGGACCGGGATCCGTGCCGTGAACCGGACCGTCACGTCGACCACCTCCTGGTCCAGGTGATCGGACCCGCCGGTGTCGAGCCGCCACGCGCCCTCCCAGTCGAGGGAGACGTGGTTGCGGCGCTGCAGAACGCTGTCCTGCAGCAGTTCCGCGACCAGTGACAGGTCGTTGGCGTGCAGCCGGTCCAGCAACGCGGGACGGACCGTGCGGACGTGGGAGCGTTCGAAGATCGTGAGCTTGGCCGTGTCCCCGCAGCCCGTGCAGAGCACGAGGAGCCAGGCGTCGAGGACCTTGTGGTTGGCGTTGACGCGGAACTTGCCGCTCGCCCGGAAGCGGTCGGCGGAGCACACGTGGCAACGACGGCGGACGAGGGGAAGACAGGTGGGCACGACGGCCCAGGTGGTGAGCACAGAGGTACACCGTTCGGTGAGAAATCCGCAGCAAGGGGAGCGCGCAGCTCAGAGAGCGGCGCGCAACGAAGACCAGCGCTTGGGAAGACTCAGACGGTGTACAACGGCACGTCCTTCTCCGGGGATCAGTCCGGCAGGAAGGTAGCGGCCGGGGCCGAGCCGTTCCACTCAATTTCGGCGGGCGGGCCGCAGGGCCGCGTGACGACTCCGCCGTCCGGATGCCGGGCCCTTCGGACAAGCGTCCACAACGGACCGACAGTCCTGGTGCTGTACGAGATCCCCAGTTCCTCCACCTGTCCGGTGAACTCCTCACCACCGTCGGATACCGCGGGCATCGCTCGATCGCCGGGCGGCCAGGCGTGTCCGGACGTCCCCGGATCGTGTGGTCGTACCGAGCCGCACGGCGTGTCGGAGTGACCTCCGGATCCAGCCGCCAAGACCCTCACCTGCACCGCGCACCTGGGCGAACCGGGACTACCAGGTAGTGACTTGATCTACAACCGCCGGTATAACTTGTTCTCATGCGCCCACAGTGAGGAAGATCACATGACCCACACAATGACGTGTGACAACGGTTTCGAGGGTCTTTCACGACGTTCGTTCATAGCTGGAACAGGTTCTATTCTTGGAACGGTCGCGCTCGGTGGTGTCGCGCCGGTGGCACAGGCGGCGGCGTCGATCGCGGACGCGGCGGTCGTTCCCGCGCTGGTGATCGGCACCGGGTACGGCGGGAGTGTGGCGGCGTTGCGGCTCGCCCAGGCCGGTGTCGACGTCCACATGGTCGAGATGGGCATGGCGTGGGACACCCCCGGCGCGGACGGCAAGATCTTCGCCAACACCACCATCCCGGACCAGCGGTCCTTCTGGCTGCGCACCAAGACGAAACAGCCGCTCAGCAACTTCCTGGGCTTCCCGATCGACAAGGCGATCCCGCGCTACACCGGCATCCTCGACGCCGAGGAGTTCGCCGGCATCACCGTCTACCAGGGACGCGGCGTCGGCGGCGGCTCGCTCGTCAACGGCGGCATGGCCGTCACGCCGAAGCGCGAGCACTTCGGCGACGTCCTGCCGACGGTGAACCCCGACGAGATGTACGGCACCTACTACCCCCGTGCCAACGCCGAACTCGGGGTCAACATGATCCGCCCGGCCTGGTTCGACACCACCGAGGCCTACCAGTACTCGCGAGTGGGCCGCAAGCACGCCCAGCGGTCGAACTTCCCGTACGTCTTCGTGCCCACCGTGTACGACTGGAACTACATGGAGCAGGAGGCGGCGGGGACCGTCCCGAAGTCGGCTCTGGCCGGAGAGATCCTCTACGGCAACAACTACGGCAAGAAGTCGTTGCAGAAGACCTATCTCAGCAAGGTCAGGGCGACCGGGCGCGTCACCATCTCGCCGCTGCACCGGGTCGTCTCGGTCGTCCCGGCGACGGGCGGCTACAAGGTCACCATCGAGCAGCTCAACACCAACGGCGACCCGATCGCGGTCAAGGAGGTGACCGCGGCGAGGGTGTTCTTCGCGGCGGGCAGCGTCGGCACGAGCAAGCTGCTGGTCAAGCTCAAGGCCACGGGCGCGCTGCCGAACCTGAACGGCGAGGTCGGCAAGGGCTGGGGCGACAACGGCAACGTCATGTGCGGCCGCGCGAACCACATGTGGGACCCGACCGGCAAGCTGCAGTCGTCCATCCCGACCCTGGGCATCGACAACTGGACCTCGGGTGGCGCCTTCGCCGAGGTGGCGCCGCTGCCGACCGGCATCGAGACCTACGCGTCGTTCTACCTGTCGATCACGAAGACCCCGAACCGCGCCCAGTTCACCTGGAACCCCGCCGCGGGCAAGGTCGACCTCAGCTGGCAGACGGCGTGGAAGGAGGTCTCGATCAACGCCGCGAAGACCATCTTCGACAGGATCAACTCAAAGGAGGGGACGATCTACCGGACCGACCTCTTCGGCGTCTACAAGATCTGGGGCGACCACCTGACGTACCACCCGCTCGGCGGCGCGGTCCTCAACAAGGCCACCGACAACTACGGCCGCCTGCACGGTTATCCGGGCCTGTACGTGATGGACGGATCGCTGATCCCCGGCACCACCGTGGTGAACCCGTTCGTCACGATCACGGCACTGGCCGAGCGGAACATCGAGAAGATCATCGCGACCGACCTCTGAGTCCCGTGCGGATGTCAGAACTTCGGTAGCACGCACAGGGCGTCGAGGCCGAACACCCGGTTCAGCCTGCCGAACACGAGCCAGGCTCCGATGCTCATCGTGAGCTCCACGATCTCCACCTGGCTGTAGTGCGCGGTCATGCGCGACCAGAACTCGTCGTCGAGACCGTGGTGATCCAGTGCGTACCGCTCGGCGTACTCCGCGGCCAGCCTCGCCCGGTCGTCGAAGGCGTCGGTGGTGCGCCACTGGGTCACCGCGTCGATGAAGTCGTCCTCGACCTTCTCGCCGTCGCGTTCGGTCCGCCAGTCGAGGCAGAACATGCAGCCGTTGATCTGCGCGATCCGCAGCCGCGCCGCCTCGAACTCGCGCAGCCCCAGCGTGGTGTGCTGGTACACGGCCAGCGAGAGGTTGGCCGCGGCCACGCCGATGCCCGGCACGAGCTCGCCCCACACGTATCCGATGGGATCTTTGCCCTCGGGGATGTCGATGTTCACGGCCTGCTCCTTCCGAGTTTGCCGGCCGCGGCGCGCAGCGGGACGTCGAGCGCGTCGTAGAGTCCCGGCTCGGCCTCGGCGAGCCAGTCGATGGCGTTCACGATGCGGCCGACGGCGGTCGCGTTGCCGCCCGCGGATCGGTTCTCGCCCTCGTCGGCGGACTCGACCGAGACCTCGATGCGCGGGCGGCCCTCGATGATCACCTTGTGCGTGCCGTCGCCGGACGGGGGCATCGGCCAGTCCGTCGCGCAGGAGCTGTGGATGCGCGTCACGTGCTCGATGACGATGAGCGGCTCGCCGTTCACGATGCCCTGCACCTCGAACCGGATCGCGCCCTGGGTGCCCTTCTCGAACTCGCCCATGGTCCGCGTCGTGACCGTCTCGTCGAGCGCGCGCCGGTCGACGGTCTCGCGGATCTCGTCGACCTCGACCCCGAACGCCCTGGCCATCAACCGGATCTGCCCGCCCCACACCATGGTCGGCACCGTCGGCATCAGCATCGGCGCCTGGTAGTCGAGCGGTTGCCCGAACCCGATCAGCCACCGCACCGCGTCGGGTTGGTCGTAGGTGGAGTAGTCGAAGATCTCCTGGCAGCGCACCGCGTCGACGGTGTGGCCGAGCCCGCTGATCAGCAACGGCAGCACGTCGTTGCCCCAGCCCGGGTCGACGCCGGAGACGAACAGCGAGCCGCCGCCCTCCTTGATCGCGGCTAGAACCGGTTCTCGAAGTTCAGGCGGTGCGCTCCGGGGGTCGTAGAGCGCGTACAGCGACGGCGTGACGACCACCGCGCCCGCGCGGATCGCCTTCGTGATGTCGGCCAGCGCGTCGTCCGGCCGGATGTCACCCGACGCGGCGTAGACCACGGCGCGCGGACTCGTGGCGAGCACCGCGTCGATGTCGTTCGTGGCCGCGACTCCGAGCTCCTGCTCGATCCCGGCGAGGTCACCCGCGTCGCGGCCGACCTTCTCCGGGTTGTGGACGACCACGGCCGTCAGCTTCAGCGCCGGATGGGCGTCGACGGCGCGAATGGCGGCACGGCCGACGTTGCCGGTGCCCCACACCACTGTGGCGATCATGTGGTGCAGATTACCTAGAACACGTTCTAGTTGTACAGCGCCCATCCGGCGAGACGCCGCGGCGTGATCAGGTGTGGAGCCGGAACCCCGACAGCTGACCCGCGGGCCAGCCCGTGTTCCCGGTGAAGGTGAGCCGGACGAACCGGGCCTGGGTGCCGGGCAACGTGGCCGTGGCCGAGTTGCCGGTCGCGGGGTCGAAGACGTACCCGGCAGGCCCGGCGAGCCGGCTGAACGACCGGCCGTCCGTGCTGCCCTCGATCGTCACGGTCTGGGTGCGCCGCCCCCACGCGGGGTTCGGCGGGAGTGCGAGCACGGCCCTGCGGACGGCGTGCGCCACCCCGAGGTCGACCTGGATCCACTGCGGGAAGGCGTTGTTCGCGCTCTCCCAGTAGGAGTGCGGATCGCCGTCGACGGCGAGGCCGCTGCCGTAGTGCTGGGTCTGCGAGCTCTGGGTCGTGGGGCGCCCGGCGGCGAGGTCGGTGTCCGGGGCGGGCGGGCCGCCGATCCACGGCAGGGTGGGCCTGGTCGCGGTCAGGGCGATCTCACCCTTGAGCATCCTGCCGCCGTCGCCGGTCAGCCTCATGTAGTAGTCGGCGGAGCAGCGGGTGCCGTCCTCGTCCAGTGCGAGGTAACCGGATCCGGCCGGCACGTCGGCCAGCGTCTCGGCGGTCTTGCAGATCTGGTTGCCCTCGTTGAACTCGTCGAACATCGAGATGTAGATGCCCTGCGCGCCAAGGCGGACCATGTTGTAGAACTGCCGCCACATGAAGTCGCCGTGCAACCGTTGCCGCGACCCGACATCGCCCGGCAGCACGCACGGCTGGTAGTCGATCCCGAGCGCGTCGCACTCCGCCTTGTCGGGTGTGTTCACGTTGGTGTGGAAGCGATCCGTGTCCGCCGGGGTGCCGATCCGGCCGACCATCCACGGAGAGATCATGTCGAACGACCGGTAGACGTCGCCGAAGCCCTGCCGGGAGTCCTCGATCCCCAGCCGCCAGTGGGTGGGGACACCGCCGATCACGTAGCAGCCGCGCGCCTTGAACCAGTCGACGACGTCCTGGCACGGTTGCGGGCCCCACGGCCGGCCGGGGTCGTTGAACCCGAAGCCCCAGACGCACACGACCGGTTTGCCGTTCTGCCGGGCGTAGGCGGGGGAGGACGTGTACGCGGACATCTTGTCCAGCCAGTCGGTCTTGATCTCCGACTGCATGTTCGTCCAGTTCGTGACGTCGTACATGATGTAGAACTTCCGGCCGGTGGCCTCCGCCGCGGGCCGGACGTGCGCGGTCACCGCGTCGCGGATCGGGCCCTCGCCGCCGGTCGGGTCGAACCGCTGCAGGGCCGCCGTGTCGATGTTGTTGTCGCGCATCCACTGGAAGTGCACGTCGACGGTCTGGCGGTCGTAGTTCGAGAAGAGGGTCGCGGGCCGGCCGTCGCCGAGGGCGGCGAACGCGGTCGGGTACGTGCGCGCGTAGTCGCGGACGTCCGGCCACGCGACGATCGAGCTGGTGGGCGGTGCGGGAGGCCTGCTCCAGTCGTTGTTCCAGTGCCACCAGCCGTCGATGGGGGAGTTGTCCCCGCGGCAGGCGAACCAACCCTGGTAGCCCGCGGTGATCTTGCCGACGACGTCGCCGGGAGGGCTGGCCGCGCGTGCGGGGGCGGGCAGGAGCCCCAGCGCGGGAGCGGCGAGCGCGGTGCTCAGCAGTGTTCGGCGTGACAGGGACATCGCGCACTCCTTTGTCGGCGACCCGACTCCAGAGTGCAAGATGTCAACAACATCACGCAAGAATTCGACGAACCGGAACTTCAGCCGTGACGGCAGGGGCGTGCGTGCTCAGCGGTTCGAGGTCGGGAACCGGCCGTCCGCGCTGCCGAGAGCCACCAGTTCGGTGTACTGCTCCTGCCACGACCTCTCCGTCGCGAGCAGGTCGGCGAGCCGCTGCACCCACTCCTCGTCCACCGTGCGCGCGGCGCCGGTGGCCAGGTGGCGGGCCGTTTCCTCCCGTGCTTTGAGCCATTCGGACAGCGTGGGGGCGAGCGCCGGGCCACCTTCGTCATTCGGCATGGATCGACGATACGCGGTGTTCGTGGTGCTTCGCGCTGGTCATTGGGCTACTGTGGGCCGCGTTGGGGTACCAGCCGACGGCAACCAGCCGCTGCGGTCCCCGATCCCGTCCGGTCCGGTGTCTCCGGCCGGAGAACGGAGCACCGGCTTGCAGCCGGAATTCCCGTCTTCACCCTCCTCGTCCTCCCGGTTCGGCAAGCCGCGTCACGCGGCGCAGGACTTCGCGCAAGCGAGGCTGTTCGCCGAGACCACCGGGCTCCAGCACCAGCGCCAGGCCGCCAAGCGAGTGGCGGAGCACGCTCGTGACGTGGGCGACTGCCGTGACCTGTTGTCCATGCTCGGCCTGGCGAACCTGCCGGTGTCCACCGCAGTCGGCGTCGAAGGAGCTCGCAGGTGACTCGAGGAACTGTCAAGTGGTTCAACGGCAGCAAGGGCTTCGGCTTCATCGCGCCCGAGGGCGGCGGGCCTGACCTGTTCGTGCACCAGTCCGAGGTGCAGGACTACGGGCATCACGGCATCGCCGACGACCAGGCCGTGGAGTTCGAGATCGGTGAGGGGCAGAAGGGGCCGCAGGCTCGCGCCGTGCGCCTCGTCTAGACCAGCTACGTCCACTGTGGAGTGATCGGCCGATGGCCGGTCGCTCCACGGTGTCGTGCGCGCACCAGGTGATCAGTCCGGTAGCAGCGGTACGGAGATGCCGGGATCGCGGCCCAGCAGCGTCGCCCGCGTCACGGACGCCGATCCGAAGCGGTCGCGCACGTGGTCCAGCGCGGCGTCCAGTGCGGCCGGTTTCCGCTCCTCGAACGGCAGCGCCAGCTGCATCGGCGCGTCGTCCTGGAGGTTGGTGAGCGAGACGCCCAGCAACGTGATGCCCCGGTTCTCGATCATCGGCGTCGCCGTGCCGAGCAGTTCCCGCGCCGCCGCCAGCAGCACCTCGGTCTCCGTCGTCGGGTGTCGAAGCGTGTGCGACCGCGTCGCTCGCGTGAAGTCCGCGAACCGCAGGCGCAGCACCACGGTCCGGCACGCGCGCTCGGCCGTGCGCAGCCGCCGTGCGATGCCGTCGAGCAGTGAGGCGAGGATGGCGTCGAGGTCGTCGCGGGTGCGTTCCCGGCGGCCCAGCGCGCGTTGCGAGCCGATCGAGCGGCGGCGCCGTCCTGTTTGGACCGGACGCGGGTCGTGGTTGTGCGCCAGCGCGTGCAGGTGCCTGCCCGCCGCCCTGCCGAGCATCGAGACCAGCGCCACCTCGCCGAGCCCGGCGACCTCGCCGACCGTGCGCAGGCCCAGGGCGTGCAGCTTGGCGGCCGTCACCTCGCCGACGCCCCACAGCCGTTCGACGGGCAGCGGGTGCAGGAACTCCAGCTCGCGGTCGGCGGGCACGACCAGCAGGCCGTCCGGCTTCGCCACCCCGCTCGCGACCTTGGCCAGGAACTTCGTCCGCGCCACCCCGACCGTGATCGGCAGGCCGACCTGGGCGAGCACGTCCGCCCGCAGGCGTGCGGCGATCACCTCCGGGGGACCGGAGATCCGGCCCAGGCCGCCGACGTCGAGGAACGCCTCGTCGATCGACAGGCCCTCGACCAGCGGCGTCGTGCCGCGGAACACCTCGAACACCGCCTTGCTCGCGGCGGAGTAGGCCGGCATCCGCGGCGGCACGACGATCGCGTGCGGGCACAGCCGCCGGGCCCTCGCGCCGCCCATCGCCGTGCGCACGCCGAACGCCTTGGCCTCGTAGCTCGCGGCCAGCACCACGCCACCGCCCACGATCACCGGACGACCGCGCAGGCTCGGGTCGTCCCGTTGCTCGACCGCCGCGTAGAACGCGTCGAGGTCGGCGTGCAGGATCGGGGTGCTCACGAACACATGTTCGCATCCGTCACCCGTTCAGAACAGTGCTGTCAGGACATCAGTGCGCGCGCGATCGGCCAGACGCCGGACGAGGTGTTCGACAGGACGGTGACGGTGGTGCCAGTACGAGGGTCGTGAGTGGACTTGAACGACGCTCCGGCGTCGTACCCGGCGAGGATCACCTCGTCGCTGGTCTGGTGCAGCCAGAAGCCGAGGCCGTAGCGCAGCGACTCCTCGGGCACGTCGTGGCGCGGCCTCGTCACCAGCTCCGCGTCCCCGCTCGCGAACAACGCGCGCCAGAACTTCGACATGTCGCCCGCCGTCGTGTGGATGCCGCCGTCACCGTTCGCCAGCACGGGCAGGTGGAAGACGTTCGAGCGGTCGCTGCCCTCCAGGTAGCCGACGGCGGCGTCGCCGGGCAGTTCGTCGGAGCGCAGGAAGCCGGTCCTCGTCAGGTCCGCCGGGCGGAGCACCCTGGAGCGGACGAGGTCGTGGTAGCCCTGCCCGCTCGCACGCTCGGCCAGCAGTGCCAGCACCACGTAGCCGCCGTTGCAGTACCCGAACCGCTCGCCGGCCTTGAACTTGGTGGGAATCCCGTCCAGCAACGGCAGGAAGGCCTCCGTCGTGGTCAGCTCGTGCACGGCGCCGATCACGTGGTCGTCGACCTGCCAGTCGCCCTCCTCGTCGAGGTAGTCGCCGATGCCGGACGTGTGCGTGAGCAGGTGCTCGACCGTCACGTCGTCGGCGATCAAGGGCAGGTCCTCGCCGAGCAGCGAACGGGCGGTGGTGTCGAGCGCCAGTTTCCCCTCGTGGACCAGCGAGAGCACGGTCAGCGCGGTGAACCCCTTGCCGCCGCTGGCGATGCCGAACCTGGTGTCCACGGTGTTGGGCACGCCGTACGCGCGGTTGGCGAGCCCGTAGGCCTTCGCGAACTCGACCTCCCCGGCGCGGTCGACCTGGACCACGCCGGAGAAACCGGTGTCCTCGGCGATCTTGTCCAAGTCTCCCAACGGCATTCGCGCAGGCTAGCCCTGTGCCGCCGCCTCGCTGAAACGAATTTCGCGCAGCGGCTCCCTCCACGCCTCAGGCAGGTGGAGCAACCGATCCGGCGGGCATCCCGTTTCGGGAAGTGTCTGGTTGGTTCGTCCACGGGAGAGGACCGAGCGGTCTTGTCGCTCGCCACGAT
The DNA here is from genome assembly GCF_026242055.1 of Lentzea sp. NEAU-D7. Classification (GTDB taxonomy): domain Bacteria; phylum Actinomycetota; class Actinomycetes; order Mycobacteriales; family Pseudonocardiaceae; genus Lentzea. The sequence goes on from NZ_JAPJDL010000011.1 coordinate 144,514, forward strand.
TCAGCGCCCCGCCGGGGTGCTGCCGCGCCCGGTGCCGGTGAGAGCACCACGGCGCTGGCTGTTCGTGCTGGCCGCGGCCGTGCTGCTGACCCAGATGGCGGTCGCGATGATCACCACCGCCGTCGCGCAGACGCCGACGGTCGACGAACCCGTCTACATCGGCGCGGCGGTCGTCCAGCTGCAGGAGCACGGCCTCCGGTACAACCCCGAGCACCCGCCGCTGGGCAAGCTGATCATGGCGACCGGGCTCGCGTTCACCGGCGTCCGCCTCGCCCCCGGCTTCGGGGGCGACCAGACCGAACTGGGCAGGCACCTGCTCTACGAGTCGGGCAACGACCCCGGCGCACTGCTGCTGGCGGCGCGCCTGCCGATGATCGTGCTGACACTGCTGTTCGGGCTGGTCGTCCTCCTGTTCGCCACCGACCTCACGAACAGGTCCGGCGGGCTCGTCGCGCTCGCGCTGTACACGTTCTCGCCCGACCTCATCGCCCACGGATCGCTGGCCGCGCTGGACGTTCCGGCGGCGGGGTTCCTGCTCACCTCGGCCTGGCTGCTGTGGCGGGCGCGCACCGGCCCCGCGCCGTACCTGCCGCTCGCCGGACTGGCCCTCGGCGCGGCGCTGGCGACGAAGATGAACACCCTGGCCGCGGTCCCGGTGCTGCTGTTCCTGGTCTTCTGGCAGGCCCGCGTCAAGGCCGCGCTCGTCGTGGTGCTGATCGCGGTCGCCGTGGTGTGGGCGTCGTACCTCGCCGTGGACCCGCTGCTGCGCTGGGAGACCCCGCCCGGCCTGCCGTCCGCACCGGTCGGCCTGCTGCCGTTCCCCGAGCCCTACCTCGACGGGATGCGCGTCCAGCTGGGGTTCGAGAGCCGCGTCTGGGGCGGCTACCTCTTCGGCACGCACTACGAGGGTTCGCACTGGTACTACCTGCCGGCCGCGCTGCTCGTGAAGACACCGCTGGGAGCCCTGCTCCTCTGGGCGGCCGGAGCCGTCGCGATGATCAAACGCCCGGCGGCAGCGTACGTCCTCGCTCCCGCCGCCGTGCTGCTGCTCATCGCGATGACCGGCAACCGCGACCTCGGCGTCCGGTACGCGATCTTCGTGCCGATGTTCCTCGCGGTCGCCGCCGCGGTGGTCGCGCACCGGCGTTACGCGGCACTCGCGGTCGCGCTGGCCGCGGTGAGTTCACTGTGGACGTTCCCCTACTACCTGCCGTACTCCAACGAGGTGTTCGGCGGCCCGTCCAAGACCCACCTGCACCTGCACGACTCGAACGTCGACTGGGGCCAGGACCTGGGCAGGCTGGCCGAGCGCCTGAAGCGGTACCCCGGTGAACGGATGTGGCTCGTCTACAAGGGCTCCGGAGTGCCCGAGCACTACGGCATCCGCGCCGCCGATCCGCGCGCGGTGCCGCCGGACCAGGTGCACGGGCTGCTCGTCGTGTCCAACACGGCCATCGCCAAGGCCGACGACGTGCTGCGGGCACTGATCGACACCAGCGCCCCGATCGACGTGGTCGGCCACTCCATCACGATCTTCCGCAAAGCGTAGGTACGTGAAAGTTCCGTACCCCTACGGATGCGAACCCTGATTGTTCCGCGCGTGCGGGGCTCCGACAGTGATCGCAGCGAACGGCCCCCGTCCCTGCCCTGAGGTGGGCCGTTCCGAGATCCGGAGAGGAACCAACGTGACGAGAACACCACGGTCCTGGGGCCTGCTGGCCCTGGTCGCGGCCACGGTGCTGACGCCGGTCGGCATCGCGAACGCCGCACCGCCGAACGCCCCTGCGGCCAACTACCTGGGGGACACCGTCCCCGCCAACCTCGGTGACGCCTCGCCCATGTTCGTCGGCGGGCAGAGCGCCACCGTGAGCGAGTTCCCGGGCATCATCGCGGGCATCCGCGCCGGGGGCACCCGGCCGGAGGGCCAGACCTGCACCGGCACGGTCGTGGCGCCGCGCAAGATCCTGATCGCGGCGCACTGCGCGGACGCCCAGGGGGAGAAGAAGTTCGTCTACGGGCTCGACGACCTCAAGGACTACCAGGGCGGCGCCGGCACCGGGTTCGCCGTGAACGTCGTCAGCTACAAGAAGCACCCGAAGTACGTCAACTTCGACCAGGGTTACGACGTCGCCGTCGTGACCGTGGACCGCGACATCGCCCTGAAGGGCGGTGCCGCGTACCCGAAGTTCGCCACCTCCGCGGACGCCGGCGGTGCCGCGCCGGGCAAGACCGGTCTCGGTTTCGGCTACGGCAAGAAGGACTTCAACGACAACTCGCAGGACGTCACCCTCGACAAGGCGAGCCTGCCGGTCGTCAACGGGGACAGCGTCTGCCAGGGCGTCGGCGCGGGCTTCAAGTCGGCGACCATGATCTGCGCCGGGTACTCCGACGGCCGGATCTCGATCCTGCCCGGTGACAGCGGCGGCCCGCTGATCTTCGACGGCAAGATCTACGGCGTCGCGTCGTGGAGCCGGTCCGACTTCAAGTGGTACTCGATCTACGGCCGCCTCGACAACGAGATGGGTGACTGGGTCAAGACCGAGGTCGGCGAGCAGCCCCCGGTCGGCGACTTCGGGCTGACCGTCGCGCCCGGCAGCGGTTCGGTGGCGGCGGGCAAGACGGTGTCCGCGGGCATCACCACCACGGCCGGTTCGGGTGGCGCGGAGAACGCCACGCTGTCGGCGAGTGGCCTGCCGAGCGGTGTGAAGGCGGTCTTCCAGCCGACGTCGGTGACCACCGGCAACTCGGCCAAGGTCACGTTCGAGGCGAGCACCTCGGCGCCGAACGGCACCTACGAGGTCACCGTCGGCGGCACCACGACGAGCGGCAAGACCGCGTCCGGCAAGTACTCGCTGACCGTCACCGGTGGCGGCGACCCGCAGCCGGGCGACTTCACGCTGGGAGCCTCGCCGAGCAGTGTGAAGGCGGCGAAGGGCAAGTACGTCTCCACCACGATCTCCTCGAGCGGCGACGGCCGGACGATCACCCTGTCCGCCTCGGGCGTGCCCAGCGGCGTGAAGGCCACGTTCCAGCCGTCGTCGGTGGGTGCCGGCGGCTCGTCCAAGCTGACGCTGGACGTCTCCAGCACCGCGACCGCCGGCACGACCGGCATCACGGTGACGGGCACGGACGCGGGAGGGAAGACCGCCACCACGACGGTGTCGCTCACGGTCGAGGGCAGCGAACCGCCGACCGGTGAGGTCGCGGTGACCGCGTCGCCGTCCTCGGCCAGCGTCCGGCAGGGCATGCTCGCCCAGACCCTGGTGAAGGCCGCAGGCGGCACGGGCAACCTGACGCTGACGGCGTCCGGTGTGCCCACCGGTGCCCAGATGTCGTTCAACCCGGCCACGATCGGCCAGAACGGCAGCAGCAACGTCTGGGTCTTCACGAACTTCTCCACCCCGCCCGGCACCTACCCGATCACCATCAAGGCCACCTCGGCCGACGGGAAGACCGGCACGACCACGTTCACGCTGACCGTCACCCGCTAGACCCCGCGGGGGAACAGGAAAGAGCCCCGGAGCCTCAACGGCTCCGGGGCTCGACCTGTCACGCGGGACTCAGACCGTCAGGGTCCAGGTGTCGATGTTGCCGGTGTCGTAGGTGTAGACGTCCTTCACCTGCAGCTTCCAGGTGCCGTTGCGCGCCTCGGAGGACAGGTCGACGGTGTAGGTCTCGTGGACCCCCGCCGAGGACGAGGCGCCGCCCGCCTTCTTGAGCACGTAGGACTTCCCGGACGGGCTGACCAGGTCGATGGCCAGGTCGCCGGTGTAGGTGTGGTTGATGTCGACCTTGACGGTCGCCGAGGCCGTGGAGTTGCCGGCGCAGCCGGCGATCGTGACCGACGACGAGACGGCGGTGCCGGTGTCCGGAATGGACACGTCGTCGCCGTTCGTGCCGGGGCCGCACACCGGGTCGGGACCGCCGCCGACGAAACCGCTGTACAGCAGCTTGTTCGGCGAACCGGTACCGGGATTGGTGACCTTGCCGTCAGTGGCGTTGTTCACCAGCGCGTCGCGCAGGGCCTGTGGGCTCGCGGACGGGTTGGCCGACAGGTGCAGGGCCGCGACACCCGCGACGTGCGGGGTGGCCATGGACGTGCCGGACATGTTCGTGGCGCCGCCGTTCAGCCCCAGCGAGGTGATGCCGTCACCGGGGGCGAAGATGTCCGTGCACGAGCCGTAGTTCGAGAACGAGGCGCGTGCGTCGTTGGACGAGGTCGCGTTCACGGTGATCAGTGACGCGATCTTGGCGGGACCGGTGGAGCAGGCGTTCGTCGAGCTGTTGCCCGACGCGACGGCCATCTGCACGCCGGAGGCGACCATCCCGGCGATGGCGTCGTTGCCGATGTCGGCGGTGTCGAAGGTCCAGGAAGCGTTGACCACGGCGGGTTTCTGGGCGTTCGCCGTGATCCACTCGATGGCCTTGACGCCCGCCGAGTCCGGGCCGCTGCTCGTGCAGTTCGTGCCGAGCATGCGGACCGAGACCAGCTTGGCCTTCTTCGCCACGCCGTAGGTCTTCGACCCGACCGTGCCCGCCACGTGCGTGCCGTGGCCCGAGCAGTCCTGGCCGTTCTGGCCGTCCGCGATGAAGTCGGCGCCCACGGACGCGCGCCCCTCGAAGTCGGCGATCGACGTCTTGACGCCCGTGTCGGTGATGTAGACCGTCACGTTCGAAGCGCCGCCACCGGGGTAGGTGAACTTCTTGTCCAGCGGCAGGGACGCCTGGTCCACGCGGTCCAGGCCCCACGTCGGGTTGTCCTGCACGTCCAGCGCCTTCGCGGTGCCGTCCTGGTAGACGGCCTTGACGGCGGGGTCGGCCGCCAGCCTCCGCGCCGCGGCCTCGGTCAGGTTCTTGACCTGGAAGCCGCGCATGGCGTGGGAGAACACGGCGTCGAGGGTGCCGCCGTACTTCTGGGTGAGAGCGCTCGACGACGCCTGGACGGCGGCGCCGGGCTTGAGGGACACGATGAAGCTGCCGCCGGCCGCGGGGGTGCGGGCCTTGACGAAGTCGGCCTCAGCCGCCTGTGCCGGGGTTGCCAGCAGGGCGGAGGCGACGATCAGAACGGCGAGCCCGCAGGTGGTGCGGTGCATGGGAGGTCCTTCCGGGCGTCGTCAGAACGTCAGGGTCCAGGTGTCGATGTTCCCGGCGTCGTAGGTCCAGACGTCGGTCACCTGCAACTTCCACGTGCCGTTGCGGTCCTCGGCCGAGGCGTCGACCGTGAAGGTCTCGTGCACACCGCCGGAGGAGGTCGCTCCCTTGGCCTTCTTGAGGCTGTACACGGCACCGGACGGACCGACCAGGTCGATGGCCAGGTCAGCGGTGTAGGGGTGGTTGATGTCGACCTTGACCTGCGTGGTGGCCGGGGCCTTGCCGGTGCAGCCGGTGACGGTCACCGACGACGTGACCGCGGTGTTGTTGTCCGGAATGGACACGTCGTCACCGTTGGTGGCGGCGGCACACGGCTCCGGGTCGGGGCCACCGCCGCCCATGAAGCTGATGTTGAGCAGCTTGTTCGGCGAGCCCTGCAGATCGGTGATCTTGCCGGTCGTCGCGTTGTTCACCAGCGCGTCGCGAACCTGGGCAGGGGTTGCGGACGGGTTCGCGGACACGTACAGCGCGGCGGCGCCGACGACGTGCGGGGTGGCCATCGACGTGCCGCCCATGGACGTGGTGCCGCCGCCGTTCCTGGTCGACGTGATGTTCGAGCCGGGCCCGAAGAGGTCGACGCAGGAACCCCAGTTGGACGCCTGCCCGCCGGTGTAGATCGAGCGCTTGTCGGCCGAGTCGCTGGCGGCCACCGTGATGCCCTCCGGCACGCGGGCGGGAGAGGTGTTGCAGGCGTTGCCGTTGTTGTTGCCCGCCGCCAGGCCGAACGTCACACCCGCCGCGATGGCGCGCTTCACCGCGCTGTCCACAGTGGAGTCCGCGCCGCCGCCGAGGCTCATGTTCGCCACGGCGGGCTTCTTCGCGTTCTGGGCGACCCAGTCGATGCCCTTGATGATCTGCGAGTACTGGCCGTTGCCCGAGCAGTCGAGCACGCGGACCGCGACCAGGCCGACCTTCTTCGCCACGCCGTACGTCTTCGACCCGACCGTGCCGGCGACGTGCGTGCCGTGGCCCTGGCAGTCCGAGGCGTCGGAGTCGTTGTCGATGAAGTCGTAGCCGTCCACGGCCCGGCCCTCGAACTCGGTGTGCGCCTTGTAGATCCCGGTGTCGAGGACGTACGCGGTCACGTTCGAGGCGGTGTTCGGGTAGGTGAAGCGCTGGTCCAGCGGCAGGTTCGCCTGGTCGATCCGGTCCAGCCCCCAGGTCGGGCTGGTCTGGGTGTCGGAGATGCTCGCCCAGCCGTCCTGCTGCACGTAGGCCACCGACGGGTCGGCCGCGAGCCGCCGCGCCGCCGCCTCGTCCAGCTTCACGGCGAAGCCGCGCACGGAGGCGACGTAGGTGTTGCTGACCTTGCCGCCGTGCTTGCGGGCGAGGTCGAGCGCCTTGGCGTTGGTGGTCGGGACGTCGCTGGCACCGTCCTTGAAGACGACGATGTAGCTGCCCGCGACGGGCCTGTCGGTCTTCTGGATCGAGCCCGTCTGGGCGGAGACGGGGCTGCTCACCGCCGCCGCGACGGCGAGGCCGAGGCCGGCGGCCGCGAGCACTCGTGTTGTGCGATCGAGTCGCATCTCGGGTTCTCCGTTCTGGCCGCCACTGCAGGGATGGGCGGCACGTGCCGATCACCATCGATCGAGGCCGAACGGCGAACAATCCGGATATCGCTACGTAGGGATACCCGTCTTTCGCCTAACATCGGTGCGGATGAGCCGGACACCGAAGTCCAGGGCGCGGCGCTGCGACCCCGGCGGACTGATGCGCACCAGCTCGCCGGTGCTGGTGGGCCGAGGTGACCAGCTCGGCGCGCTGCGGGCAGCCGTGCCGAGCCAGCCCGCGGTGATCATGATCGAGGGCGAGGCGGGCGTCGGGAAGTCACGCCTGGTGCGGGAGCTGCTGGACGCCGACCTGGGCCCGATCTCCGTCCTCATGGGCCACTGCCAGCCGGTGGGGGAGCCGTTCCCGTACGGCGCGGTGCTGGAGGCGCTGCGCGACTGCACGGATCGCCTGGCGCGCAACCACTCGCGGCTGAGCCCGGTGGCGGGCGTGCTGGGTTCACCGTTGCCGGAACTCGCCGAGTACCTGCCACCGCCGCTGCCTCCGACCGGTGATCCGCGGGCCGACCGGCACCGGCTGTTCCGCGCGATGCGCGAGCTGATCGGCGTGCTCGGACCGGTGCTGCTCGTCGTCGAGGACCTGCACTGGGCCGACGACGGGTCGCGGCAGCTGCTGCGGTTCCTGATGGGCGATCCGCCGGCCAACCTGTCCATCGTGGTCACCTACCGCCGCGAGGACGTGCCGGGTGGTGTGCCGCTCGGGTCGGCGTACCGGCCGCCCACCGGCATCACCAGCGCGTTGCTGGAGCTCGAACCGCTCGACGTGGCCGAGGTGCGGGCGCTGACGTCGGCGATCCTCGACGGCGAGGCGGTGTCGGCGGAGTTCGCGGCCAAACTGCACGAACGCACGGCGGGCATCCCCTTCGTCGTCGAGGAGACGTTGCGGGCGTTGCGGAATCCGGCCGGTGCCGTGCACGCGGACGGTGCCACGGCGCGCAGGCTGCTCGACAACGTCGAGGTGCCGGTCCTGCTGCGCGACGCCATCGCCGAACGGCTGGCCGCGCTGCCCGCCGCCGCGACCCGGCTGGTCGAGGCCGCGGCGGTGCTGGGCGCGCCCGCGTCCGCCGAGCTGCTCGGCGAGGTGGCGGAGATCGGGGAGAGCCGCGCCGCCTTGACGCACGCGCTGACCGGCCACGTCCTGCACGAGGTCGGCGCACGCCGGTACGGCTTCCGGCACGCGCTGGCCCAGCAGGCCGTCTACGACACGTTGAGCGGACCGGACCGCCAGGAGCTGCACCGCCGCGCGGCCGAGGTGCTCGACCGGGTCGAACCACGCCCGCTCGTCCAGCTCGCCGAGCACAGCGAACGCGCCGGGCGCACGTCCGAGTGGCTGCGCTACGGCGAGGCCGCCGCGGACAGGGCGGTCGAGAACGGCGACGCGGGCACGGCCACGGCCCTCCTGCAACGGCTGCTGCTCGACCCGGCGGTGCCCGCGGCCGACGTCGACCGGCTCGCGATCAAGCTCGGTCAGATCGCCCACCAGGGCCTCGACCAGCTGGATCCGACCGAGGCGCTGGAACGCCTGCTGTCGGACCGGCGCCTGTCGACCGCGGCGCGCGGACAGGTCCGGCACTACCGGGGTGTGCTGCTGATCCGCCAGGCGGGCGGGGTCGAGGAGGCCCGCTCCGAGCTCGAACGGGCCGTCGCCGACCTGACCGAGTGCCCGGACCTGGCCGCGCGGGGAGAAGCCGTGCTGGGACTGTCCTACCTGGGCATGACCCCGATGAGCGAGGTCCAGCCCTGGCTCGACCGCGTCAGCAGGACACGGGCGGCCGAGACCGATCTCGAGCAGAAGATGGCCCTGTACGCCAACGAGGTCGGCTCCAAGATGCACACGGGCGACCCGTCGGTGCTGGCCGAGTGGGAGCTCCGGCCGGCGTCCGCGCCCACCTCCGGCGCACTGCGCCAGCTCGCCCGCGCCCATTGCAACCTCGCCGACGCCATGACCACGACCGGTCACTTCGGCCGGTGCGCAGACCTGCTGCGCGACGGCCTGCGGCTGGCCGCGGAGTGCGGCGCTCCGTTCACGGCGAGCACCGCCCACGCGACCAGGGCCCGCCTCGACTGGCTGACCGGCGACTGGGACGGCCTCGCCGGCCGGGCGTCGAGCCTGCTCGACGAGTACCGAGACCTGTTCCCGCTGGCCAGCGAGCTGTGCCTGGTCCTCGGCTCGCTGGCGATGGCGCGCGGCGAGTGGGCGGAGGCGACCAGCTACCTCACCGAGACCGGCGCGTTCGCCCCCGAGGAGTCGATCGCGCCCGTCGCCATCGCCGGGTGCGCGGCGCTGGCGAGGACCATGCTCGCGCAGGACGAGATCACCCGCGCCTGCGTCGACGTCGACCGAGGCCTCGCGATCGTGCGCACGAAGGGCGTGTGGGTGTGGGCGACCGAGCTAGGCCCCGTCGCCGTGGCCACGTTCCTCGCGGCCGGCCGGGAGACCGACGCGGAGACGCTGATCGACGAGATCGCGGCGGGGATCGAGGGCAGGGACGCCCCGATGGCGTTCGCCGCCCTCGCGTGGTGCCGCGGCCTGCTCGCCGAGGCACGCGGCCAGGCCGACACGGCCATGTCGCTCTTCCGCGAGGCCGCCGACCGGTACTCGGCGCTGCCCGCGCCCTACCTCACCGCGCTGGTCGCGGAACGCGAAGCCGCCTGCCTGCTGCCCACCGACCAGGAGAAGGCGGCCGAGATCCTGTCGGCCCTGGTGGACACGTTCGACGGCCTGGGCGCCACCCGTGACGCGGCCCGGTGCCGGCACCAGCTGCGCAGCATCGGCGGCGGCAAGCCGTCGCGGCGCGGACGGCGCGGTTACGGCGACGAGCTGTCGCCGCGCGAGCAGGAGGTGGCCCGGCTGCTGGTCGCCGGCCACACCAACCGCAAGATCGCGGACGTGCTGTTCCTGTCACCGCGCACCGTCGAGCAGCACGCGGCACGGGTGCTGCGCAAGCTCGGGGTGTCGTCGCGGGCCGAGCTGCAGGCCGAGGATCTCGCCTAGGCCTGTCGGGTCGCGGCCGGACGCGGTCGACGAGGCATCACGTTCGGTGGTGTCGGCGATCTCCTTCGCCTCCACCTCGCAGCCCTGGCGCGGTGCTTCAGTCGCGCCAGACGTCCGCGAGGTTCCGGTCGAACATCGTGGCGACCGAGACCAGCGCGGCGTCGAGATCCACGTTCTCCGGATCGACGAGGGCCTGCAGGTGGATGCCCAGCAGCGCGCCGTTCAGCGCCACGGCCGCGGTGCGCTCCCGCTCCGCCGCCTGGACGGGATCGACGCCGGCGGGGCGCTTGAACCGCAGCAGTTCCTCGATGCCCTCACGCCTGCGGGCGAAGAACTGCCGGTACTGGTCGTGCACGACGCCGCGGTCGCCGAGCGCCTCGACCAGGATCATGAACACCAGCGCCGAGTTGCCGCTCCTGAGCAGCTCGGCGGTCTCGGCGAACACCTCGGTGAGCGACGGCACCGTCTCGTAGCGCTCGGCGGGCCAGATCCGCGCGACCGCGCGCTCCACGACGGCCATCACGAGGCCGTCCTTGTTCTTGAAGTGCCAGGGGATCGAGCCGCGGCTGATGCCCGACCGCCTCGCGATGTCCACAAAGGACGTCCGGTCGAAACCTCGCTCGGCGAACAGTTCCTCGGCGGCGTCCAGGATGCGGCGTCGGCTCTCGTCGCCGATCTCGTCGATCCGGCGCTGCCCTGGGGAGTTCACGGCGATCATCGTACGACCCGGGCGACGTCCCCCGGCACGTGCCGGGCGGTGCCGATCAGCACGAGGCCCGCGACGACCGAGGCCAGCGGCGCGACCGCGGCGACCGCCGCCTGCGCGCCCCACAGCTTCTCGGCCACGCCGGTGAGCACCGCGCCACCGAGTCCGCCGACCACCGCCGTGAAGACCCCGACCAGTGCGAACGCCGTCGCCCTGAACTCCTTCGGCGTCACCGAGGCCACGACGAGGCTCAGCGGCACGATGCCCGCGAACGTCATGGCCTGGGTGACCACCCCGACGGCCACGTAGGTCGTGACGCCGGGCGCGTGCGCCTGCGCCGCGAACCCGATGCCGAGCACCGCGAGCGAGCCCGCCGCGAGGTGCAGGCACGCCCGAGGGCTGCGCCGGAACAGCCTGTCGCTGAAGAACCCTCCGAGCGTCGCGCCCAGCAGTCCGCCGGCCGCGCAGACCGCGGTGATCACGCCGCGGGACGCCGCGCCCTGCCCGAGGTCTTCCTCGAGGATGACGTTCAGGTAGATCGGGATCGTCGTCACGGAGACCCCGAACGCGCCCAGCGAGACCACCACGCCCGAGAACGTCCGGATCTTCGCGAGTTCCTTCAGCACGCCGCGCGGTGTCGCCGTGGTGTGGTCGCGGACGGGTTCGGGCAGGCGCAACGCGGCCAGGCCGAGCAGGAGCGCCGGCACGGCGAGGAAGGCGAACGCCCAGCGCCACGGCTCGTGCTCCTCGGGGATCAACGCCGCGAAGGCCGCTGCCAGCAGGGGGCCGGTGACGATGCCGAGCGGTTGCCCGCCGCGGTGCAGCCCGAGCACCCGCCCGCGCCCCGCCGGCGGGTAGGCGTCGACGAGCAGCGACGACTGGATCGGTCCTTCGTTGGCCTTGCCGATGCCCGCGGCCACGCGGAGCACGACGGCCTGCCAGAGGTGCTGGACCAGGCCCAGAAGCCCCGCCGCCACGGCCCAGACGAGGGTGGCCACGCCCGCGATGGTGGTGCGGCGGTGGCGATCGCCCAGCAGGCCGAGCGGGAGAGCGGCGAGGGCGACCATCACCCCGGCGAGGGCTCCCACGACGCCGATGGTCGCTGTGCTGACGCCGAGCGACTCGCGGATTTCCGGGGCGAAGACCACGAACATCACGCCGTCGACGCTGTCCAGCACCTGGAGGCCCGCCAGCACCCCGACGGTGGCGGGCCCGCCGGTGGCGAGAACTTCCCTGAGCGATGTCGTGGTCATTCTGAGCAGGCTACTGTGTCAGTCAACATAGTGTCGGCAGATCAACATAGTGGGGTGTTCCCATGCGGGAATGGACGCGTTCGGCCGCCTTCGTCACCGGCGGTGCCAGGGGGATCGGCCTGGGGATCGCACGGGCGCTGGGGAAGCGCGGCGTGCGCCTGGCGCTGGCCGACGTCGACGCGCCCGCGCTGGAATGCGCGGCCGGTGAACTGGGTGCCGAGGCCCACCTGCTGGACGTGCGCGACCGGGCGGCGTTCCAGAAGGCGGCGGACGAGGCCGAACGGGCTCTGGGGCCGGTGGACCTGCTGTTCAACAACGCCGGCATCGTGCCGCACGCCCCGGTCACCGAGCTGACCTACGACAAGTGGGACCTGGCCCTCGCCGTCAACCTGACCGGCGTGATCAACGGCATCCAGACGTTCCTGCCGCGGATGATCGAGCGTGCCGGCGGCTACGTCGTGAACACCGCGTCGGCCGCCGGGCTCGTGTCCGACCCGAACGTGCTGTACGCGACGGCCAAGTTCGCCGTCGTGGGGCTGTCCGAGTCGCTGCGCCTGAACGTGGCCGCGCACGGCATCGAGGTCAGCGTGCTGTGCCCGGGCCCGGTCGACACGGACATCGTCGCGAACACCAGGGCACTGGCCGCGGACGTTGCGCTGCACGAGGAGCACGTGCCCGCCGTCGAGGAGTTCCTGAGCAGCGGGCCGGGCATCGACGAGGTGGGTGAGATGGTGCTGGCGGGGATGGAGAAGCGCTCACCGTGGATCTTCACGGGCTATGACGTCCGGCCGCACCTGGAGCAGCGGACGGCCGCTTTGCTGGCCGCGTTGTGAGACGCGACCCTTCTCAGGCCACGGCCTCCCGGCCACCCGTGTCCACGTGGATCACGCCGTCCCGCACCACGACGGGGTACGTGCGCACGGCCTTCTTGGCGGGCAGGCACGTCGGCACGCCGGTGCGGAGGTCGAATAGCGCGGCGTGCAACGGGCATTCCACGAAGCACCCCTCCAGCCAGCCCTCGGACAGGGAGGCGTCCTGGTGGCTGCAGGTGTCGTCGATCGCGTAGAACTCGCCGTCCGCGTTGAAGACCGCGATCGCGGGCTGGCCGTCGATCCGCACGGATTCGCCTGGTGGCAGGTCGTCGACGGCGCAAGCGGTGATCATCAGGAACCCTCCGTTGCGTATTACGGAACTGGGTGTGCGATACGCAACAGCAGAATGACGGAGGTCTTCGGGACGCGTCAAGGCTCAAGCGCCGAGCGTCTTCTCGGTGCAACACCGCGTACTCGTTCGCAACACAGCGTTGCGCCAATCGGATAGTGTTGCGTGATGAGCAACAACGGGGAGGCGCGCGACCCTGCGCTGGTGCAATCGGTCGATCGGGCGGTGTCGGTGCTGGAGCTGCTGGCCCGCAACGGGGAAGCGGGGATCACCGAGATCGCCGCCGAGCTCGGTGTGCACAAGTCCTCCGCGTCCAGACTCGTCTACACGCTCCAGGCCCGTGAGCTCGTGGAGCAGGACGGCGAACGCGGTCCGTTCCGGATCGGTCTCGGCATGCTGCGGTTCGCCGGAGCGGTGAGCGGTCAGCTCGACTACGTCCGGGTGGGAGGTCCCGTCTGCTCGGCGCTGGCGGACCGGCTCGGGGAGACCGTGAACATCGCGATCCTCGACAGCGACGTCGCGCTCAACGTGAGCCAGGCGCGGGGGAGCTCCGCCGTGGCGGCGCAGAACTGGATCGGCCAGCGCACGCCGTTGCACGCCACCTCGAGCGGCAAGGTCCTGCTCGCCGCCGCGTCGCCGGCCGAGCAGGAACGCCTGCTCTCGGGCGACCTGGAGTCCTGCGCCCCGCGCACGATCACCGATCCCGTGAAGCTGCGCAGCGTGCTGCGCCGCACCGCCGAGGACGGGTTCGCCACCTGCATGGAGGAGCTGGAGGCCGGCCTGCACGCGGTCGCCGTGCCGGTGTTCGGTTCGCGCGGCGACGTCGTGGCGGCCATCAGCGCCGCCGGTCCCGCCTACCGGCTCTCGCAGAAGCGCATGCCCGAGATCGTCGAGGAGCTGCGCGTCGCGTCGCGAGACCTCTCCGTCCGCATGGGGCATCCCGTGCCGTGAAAGAGATTCGGAAACGAGGAGCCCCCGGCCGCGGCCGGGGGCTCCTCTCCTTTTCGGGTGCCTCCGTCCGTGCGACAAGGGCTTGACAACGGCTCGCGCGGGTCGCACCGTGATGCGCGCTGCAGTTGCATAATGCGGACCTCGTTGCGTATTGCGGAACTTGCTCGGAAGGGTTGGCCCGTTGTCGCTCTCCGTTCCCACCACCACAGTTCTGGACCAGGACCTCGACGAACTCGACCCGGAGGTCGCCGCCGGGATCCGCGCCGAGTTGCACCGCCAGCGGTCGACGCTGGAGATGATCGCCTCCGAGAACTTCGCGCCGGTCGCCGTGCTGCAGGCGCAGGGATCGGTGCTGACCAACAAGTACGCGGAGGGCTACCCGGGCCGCCGCTACTACGGCGGGTGCGAGCACGTCGACGTCGTCGAGTCGCTGGCGATCGAGCGGGTGAAGGCGTTGTTCGGCGCCGAGCACGCGAACGTCCAGCCGCACTCCGGCGCGCAGGCCAACGCCGCGGCGATGGCGGCGGTGCTGCAGCCGGGTGACACGATCATGGGGCTAGACCTCGCGCACGGCGGCCACCTGACGCACGGCATGCGGATCAACTTCTCCGGCCGGCTGTACGACGTCGTGGCCTACCACGTCGACCGGGAGTCCGGCCGCGTGGACATGGCCGAGGTCGAGCGACTGGCGCTGGAGTCGCGGCCGAAGCTGATCATCGCGGGCTGGTCCGCCCACTCCCGGCAGCTCGACTTCGCCGAGTTCCGCCGCATTGCCGACCTCGCCGGGGCCAGGCTCATGGTCGACATGGCGCACTTCGCCGGTCTCGTCGCGGCGGGGCTGCACCCGAACCCCGTGCCGTTCGCCGACATCGTCACCACCACGACCCACAAGACGCTCGGCGGCCCGCGCGGTGGCGTGGTCCTGTGCCGGCGGGAGCTGGCCAAGAAGATCGACTCCGCGGTGTTCCCCGGCCAGCAGGGCGGGCCGCTGCAGCACGTCATCGCGGCCAAGGCGGTCGCGTTCAGGATCGCGGCGGGCGGTGAGTTCCGCGAACGCCAGCAGCGCGTCCTCGAAGGCGCGCGCATCCTGGCCGAACGCCTCACGCGGCCCGACTGCGCCGAAGCCGGTGTGCGGGTGCTCTCCGGCGGCACCGACGTGCACCTCGTGCTCGTCGATCTCGTCGAGTCCGAAATGGACGGCAAGCAGGCCGAGGACCGGTTGCACCGCATCGGCATCACCGTCAACCGCAACGCCGTCCCGTTCGACCCGCGCCCGCCGATGGTCACCTCCGGCCTGCGGATCGGCACTCCCGCCCTCGCCGCCCGCGGCTTCACCGCCGGCGACTTCGCCGAGGTCGCCGACATCATCGCCGTGGCGCTCCAGCCGTCCTCCGACGAGGACGACCTCTCCGCTCGCGTCGCCCGGCTGGCGGCGAAGAACCCCCTCTACCCCCACCTCTGACAGGAGCGACTCAAGTGGCACATGCGGTGAACGGTGTCGTGGCTGCGGGGCGCGGGGCCAAGGTCTCGGTCGAGACCGTCCTCGTGCCGGACCCCGGCCCCGGCGAGGCGCTGGTGGAGGTGCGGGCCTGCGGGGTCTGCCACACCGACCTGCACTACCGGGAGGGCGGGATCAACGACGAGTTCCCGTTCCTGCTCGGGCACGAGGCCGCGGGCGTCGTCGAGGCCGTCGGCGACGGCGTGACCGACCTCGTACCCGGCGACTTCGTGATCCTCAACTGGCGCGCGGTGTGCGGTTCGTGCCGCTCCTGCCTGCGCGGCCGTCCGCAGTACTGCTTCAACACCCACAACGCGGCGCAGCCCATGACGCTGCAGGACGGCACACCGCTGTCACCCGCGCTGGGCATCGGCGCGTTCGCCGAGAAGACGCTCGTCCACTCGGGACAGTGCACCAAGGTGAACCCGAAGGCACCGGCGGAGGTCGCGGGCCTGCTCGGCTGCGGCGTGATGGCGGGCATCGGCGCCGCGATCAACACCGGCGGCGTCACCCGCGGCGACAGCGTGGCGGTCCTGGGCTGCGGCGGTGTCGGTGACGCGGCCATCGCGGGCGCCCGGCTGGCGGGGGCGCGCACGATCATCGCCGTCGACCTCGACGACACCAAGCTCGAATGGGCACGTCGTTTCGGTGCCACGCACACGATCAACGGCCGCGAGCAGGACGTCGTGGAGGCGATCCGGGAGCTCACCGAGGGCAACGGCGCCGACGTCGTGATCGACGCGGTCGGCCGCCCGGAGACGTTCCAGCAGGCGTTCTACGCCCGTGACCACGCAGGTCTCGCCGTGCTCGTGGGTGTGCCGACCCCGGACATGAAGCTCGAACTGCCGTTGATCGACGTGTTCTCACGCGGCGGCGCGGTGAAGTCGTCCTGGTACGGCGACTGCCTGCCTTCACGGGACTTCCCGATGCTGATCGACCTGTACCTGCAGGGCCGGCTGGACCTGGGCGCGTTCGTCTCGGAGACCATCGGGCTCGGCGACGTCGAGAAGGCGTTCGAGGACATGCACCACGGCCGCGTGCTGCGTTCGGTGGTGGTCCTGTGACCCAGCCGAGAGTCGTGCTGATCGGCGCGGGCATCGTCGGATGCGCGCTGGCCGACGAACTGACCGCACGCGGGTGGACCAACATCACCGTGCTCGAACAGGGACCGCTCTTCGCGACCGGCGGGTCGAGCTCCCACGCGCCGGGCCTGGTGTTCCAGACCACCGGCTGCAAGACCATGACGTCGTTCGCCAAGTACACCGTGGAGAAGTACGCGGCGCTGACGCTGGACGACCAGTGGTGCTTCCAGCAGCTCGGCGGCCTGGAGGTCGCCACCACCCCGGAACGCTGGACGGACATCAAGCGCCGCCACGGCTGGGCGACGTCGTGGGGCGTCGAGAGCTTTCTGCGCGACCCCGAGGAGTGCGCGCGGCTGCACCCGCTGCTCGACCCGGCCAAGATCCTCGGCGGGTTCCACATCCCGGGCGACGGCCTCGCGAAGCCGCTGCGCGCGGCCGAGGCGCAGGCACGCAGGGCGGTGGAACGCGGCGCAAAGTTCCTGGCACACCACAAGGTCACCGGTATCGAACGCGCCGGTCGCCGGGTGAAGGCCGTCGTCACCGAGCACGACACGTTCCAGGCCGACGTCGTCGTGTCCTGCGTCGGCATGTGGGGCCCGCGCATCGGCAGGATGGTCGACCTCGACATCCCGCTCGTGCCGATGGCGCACCAGTACGTGAAGACGGCCCCGTTGCCGGCGTTGAAGGGCGTCAACACCGAGCTGTCCGAGATGTCGAAGCCGTTGCTGCGCCACCAGGACGCGGACCTGTACTTCCGCGAGCACGTCGACCGCATCGGCATCGGTGCGTACGGGCACCGGCCGATGCCGATCTCGGCGGACGACATCCTCGACTTCGACGTGGCGCCGACCATGCCGTCCGAGATCGCGTTCACCCCGGAGGACTTCGAGACCTCCTGGGACGCCGCCGTCGACCTGCTGCCGGTGCTGGCCGACTCGAAGGTCGAGGAGGGCGTCAACGGCCTGTTCTCCTTCACCCCGGACGGCAACCCGCTGCTGGGCGAACACCCCGGCCTGAACGGGTTCTGGGTGGCCGAGGCCGTGTGGATCACGCACTCGGCCGGCGTCGCGAAGGCGATGGCCGAGTGGCTGGTCGACGGGCAGCCGGGCGTCGACCTGCACGGCTGCGACCTCAACCGGTTCGAGGACGTCCAGCGCTCGCCCGGTTACGTGCACGAGCGCAGCTGCCGGGCGTTCGTCGAGGTCTACGACGTCCTGCACCCGCTGCAGCCGGCCGAGAACCCGCGGCCGTTGCGCACCAGCCCGTTCCACGAGCGGCAGGTGGAACTGGGCGCGGTGTTCCTCGAAGCGTCGGGCTGGGAGCGGCCGCACTGGTACGAGGCCAACGCCTCACTGCCCGAGGTCGCCCAGATCCCCGGACGCAACGAGTGGGCGTCCCGGTTCTGGTCGCCGATCGCCGGTGCCGAGGCCCTCGTCGCGCGCAAGCGGGTCGCGATGTTCGACATGACCGCGCTGAAGCGACTGGAGGTCAGCGGCCCGGAGGCGCTGACGTTCCTGCAGACCATGACCACCAACCAGCTCGACCGCAAGCCGGGCGCGGTGGTCTACACGTTGCTGCTCAACGAGGACGGGGGAGTGCGCAGCGACCTGACCGTCGCCCGGCTCGGCGAGAACCGGTTCCAGGTCGGCGCGAACGGCCCGCTCGACCTCGACTGGCTGCGCAGGCGCATGCCGCCCAACGGCGGCGTGCACATCACCGACATCACCCCCGGCACGTGCTGCATCGGCCTGTGGGGGCCGCTGGCCCGCGATCTCCTGCAGCCGTTGACCCGCACCGACTTCTCCCACGAGGCGATGGGGTACTTCAAGGCCCAGGAAGCCTTCATCGGCGAGGTGCCGGTCACCGCGATGCGCCTGTCGTACGTCGGTGAGCTCGGCTGGGAGCTCTACACGACCGCCGACATGGGACGCAGGCTGTGGGACACGCTCTGGGAGTCCGGGCAGCGGCACGGTGTCATCGCGGCCGGCCGCAGCGCGTTCACGAGCATGCGGCTGGAGAAGGGCTACCGCTCGTGGGGCGCCGACGTGACCACCGAGCACGACCCGTTCGAGGCGGGGCTGGGCTTCGCGGTCCGGATGAACAAGGGCTACTTCCACGGCCGCAAGGCGTTGGAGGGCAAGTCGGAGGCCACGGTGGCACGCAAGCTCACCTGCCTGGTCATCGACGACGACCACCAGGTCGTGATGGGGTCAGAGCCCGTGTTCGCCGGAGGAGTGCCGGTCGGGTACGTGACCAGCGCGGCGCGCGGTTACTCGATCGGCAAGAACATCGCCTACGCCTGGCTTCCCGCCGGGGTGGCGGTGGAGGGCACGCCGGTCGAGATCGGGTACTTCGGTGAGCGGGTCCAGGCCGTCGTGTCGTCCGAACCGCTCTTCGACCCGAAGATGGAACGGATCCGGTCATGACCCACGACGTCATCGTCATCGGGCTCGGCGACCTCGGCGGGGCGGCCGCGCACCGCCTCGCCGCGCGGGGACTGCGGGTGCTCGGGCTGGACAGCCGGTCGCAGGCCGAGCTGCCCAGTTCGGACGAGGCCTTCCGGGCGGGCGCGGACCTGCGCTTCGAGGAGACGGTGATCGACTTCCACGTCGAGCCGTCCGGAACGGGTGCCCGCGTGCTGACGCGGTCGAGCACCCACGCCGCACCGCTGCTGGTCATCTGCGCCGGCCGCGACGCGCGATCTCTCCTGTTCTGACTTCCCCTCACGGAGCCACCATGACCGCGACCGACCTCCCGTCCAGCCTGATCCCCACGTTGCCCGGCAACACCTACACCGACCCGGCGATCTTCGCGCTGGAGCAGCGGAACATCTTCGAGCGGATGTGGTTCTGCGCGGTCCGCGGCGCCGACCTGCCGGACACCGGCAACTTCCGGACCGTCCAGATCGGACGCGAGAGCGTCCTGGTGACCCGTTCGCGCGACGGGTCGCTGCGCGCGTTCCTCAACATCTGCCGGCACCGCGGCGCCAAGCTGTGCGTCGAGGAGACCGGCACGGTCAAGCGCAACTTCCAGTGCCCGTACCACGCCTGGACCTACGGCCTGGACGGCAAGCTGGTCGCCGCGCCGAACCTCACCTCCATGCCGGACGTCGACCGCGTCGAGTACGGGCTCAAGACCGTGCACCTGCGCGAATGGCTCGGCTACGCGTGGATCTCGCTGGCCGACGAGCCGGCGTCGTTCGAGGAGACCGTGCAGCAGGACGTGCGCGAACGCCTGGGCAACCTCGACGCGATCGGCAACTACCAGGTCAGCGAGCTGGAGCTGGGCCGCCGGATCACCTACGACGTCAAGGCCAACTGGAAGCTCATCATCGAGAACTTCATGGAGTGCTACCACTGCGCGACCATCCACCCCGAGCTCACGGAGGTCCTGCCGGAGTTCGCGGACGGGTACGCCGCGCAGTACTACGTCGGGCACGGGGCGGTGTTCGGCGAGGAGATCAAGGGCTTCACGATCGACGGGAGCGAGGGCTTCGAGAACCTGTCCGGCGTCGCCTCCGACCAGGAACGCCGGTACTACGCGATCACCGTGCGGCCGCAGGTGTTCATCAACCTCGTGCCGGACCACGTGATCATCCACCGGATGTTCCCGATGGCCGCCGACCGCACGATCGTCGAGTGCGACTGGCTCTACGCCAAGGACGTCGTCGCGACCGGCAAGGACGTGTCGCGGTCGGTCGAGCTGTTCCACCGCGTCAACGAGCAGGACTTCGAGGCGTGCGAACGGTGCCAGCCCGCGATGTCGTCGCGGGCCTACGCGCAAGGGGGAGTGCTGGTTCCCTCCGAGCACCACATCGGGGAGTTCCACCGCTGGGTCCAGGAAGTCACATCCGCGACGAGGTGGTAGACACCATGTCCGAACCGAAGTTCTTACCCGCGACGAAAATCCACACGGACCGCGTGGTCTTCACGGTGTCCGCGGTCGTCGCCGCCGCCTTCCTTGCCTGGGGAGTGCTCGGCACGGCGAGTCTTGGGAGTGTCTCGTCCGCGGTGCTCGCCTGGGTCATCCGCTACACCGGCTGGGCGTTCCTGACGGCGGCGACCGGGTTCGTGATCTTCGCACTGTGGCTGGCCTTCAGCCGCTACGGCCGGATCCCGCTCGGGCAGGACGACGAGCGGCCGGAGTTCCGGACGATCTCGTGGGTCGCGATGATGTTCAGCGCGGGCATGGGCATCGGCCTGATGTTCTACGGCGTCGCGGAACCGCTGTCGCACTTCGTGAAGCCGCCACCCGGCACGGTCGAGGGCGGCTCGGACGCGGCGGTCGAGACCGCGATGGCGACGTCGCTCTTCCACTGGGCGATCCACCCGTGGTCGATCTACGCCGTCGTCGGCCTCGCGATCGCGTACGGCACGTTCCGCCGCGGCCGCAGGCAGCTGATCAGTGCCGCGTTCGCACCGCTGTTCGGCGACCGGGTGTCCGAGAAGCCGCTGGGCCGGGTGATCGACGTCCTGGCGATCTTCGCGACGCTGTTCGGGTCGGCGGCCTCGCTGGGTCTCGGCGCTCTGCAGATCGGCAGCGGGTTGAGGGCGGGCGGGTTCGTGTCGGAGAACCCCGGCGTCGGCGTACTGATCGGTGTCATCGCGGTGCTGACGGTGGCGTTCGTGGCGTCGGCGGTCTCGGGGGTGGCCAAGGGCATCCAGTGGCTGTCGAACATCAACATGGTGCTGGCGACGGTGCTGGCGGTGTTCGTGTTCGTCGTCGGGCCGACCGTGCTGATCCTGAACCTGGTGCCGGCGGCGATCGGCGACTACTTCCGCGAGATGGGCGAGATGGTCTCCCGCTCCGCCGCGTCCGGCGGGAGCGCGATGGAGGGCTGGCTGGCGTCCTGGACGATCTTCTACTGGGCGTGGTGGATCTCGTGGACGCCGTTCGTCGGCATGTTCATCGCGCGGATCAGCCGCGGCCGGACGATCAGGCAGTTCGTCAGCGGCGTGATCCTGGTGCCGTCCGCGGTGAGCCTGGTCTGGTTCACGATCATGGGCGGCACGGCGATCACGTTGCAGCGCGGCGGAACCGACCTCGCTGGGGCGGCGAACCCCGAGTCCCAGCTGTTCGGTGTGCTGGAGCAGTTCCCGCTGGCGGGCGTCGCCGGGGTGGTCGTGATGGTGCTCGTGGCGATCTTCTTCGTGTCCGGCGCCGACGCGGCCTCGCTGGTGATGGGCTCGTTGTCGCAGCGCGGAGCCATCGAACCGCACCGGCGGCTGGTGGTGTTCTGGGGCGTCGCGACCGGTGGCGTCGCCGCGGTGATGCTGCTGGTCGGTGGTGGAGGGGCGACCGCGCTGACGGGGCTGCAGAACCTCACGATCATCGCCGCGGCACCGTTCGCGCTGGTCATGGTCGTGCTGTGCGTGGCGCTGGCGAAGGACCTGCGCAGCGACCCGATGGTGCTGTGGGAGAAGCACTGCGCCCACACCGTCGACCAGATCGCTAGATCAACGCCCGAATCGCCTGTTCGAAACCGATGACGTGCTGGGAGGCGAGCTCGCTCGCCTTCTTCGCGTCGCCCTCGACGATCGCGGTGAGGAGGGGCACGTGTTCGTCGACGTGACCAGCCATTCCGGGCAGTCGTGGCAGGAACACGCACCAGATCCGGGTGGCCAGGTTGTCGTAGGAGATCAGGGTGTCCTCGAGGAACGGGTTGTGCACGCACCCGTAGATCGCGCGGTGCACGCCGACGTCGGTGCGCAGGAGTTCCGTGTTGTCGCCCGTCGGTGCCGCCGTGTCCAGCCGTGAGCGCAGCTCGGTGAGAGCGGCCCTGTCCTGCGCCGTGGCGCGTTCGGCCGCGGCCGCCGCGGCGAGGGGTTCCAGGGTCCTGCGCACCTCGGAGATGTGGGAGAGGTCGGAGATGTTCACGTCGGTGGCGAACGTGCCGCGGCGCGGGAAGGCGACGACGAGCCGTTCCTGCTCCAGCCGTTTGAGAGCCTCGCGGATCGGGGTGCGGCCGACGCCGAGCTCGGTGCGCAGCCTGTCCTCGTTGATGGGCTCACCCGGCTTGATCTCCAGCATGACCAGGCGATCTCGCAGGACCGCGTACGCCCGCTCGGTGAGTGAGACGGAGGCGGGCTCGTCGTTGACCCGTGCGTTCATGTGACCTACGGTAACGCACAGACTGATATACCAGTAGTCGACCAGATGATTCAGCTGGAGGCGTCGCGCATGACCAGCTCGGCTCAGCCGCCCGGAGCGCACCTGCCGGAGCACCCCGACTTCCTCTGGGACGACCCGGAACCGAAGTCCTCCTACGACGTCGTGGTCGTCGGCGGCGGAGGGCACGGCCTCGCGACCGCGTACTACCTCGCGAAGGTTCACGGCATCACGAACGTCGCCGTGCTGGAGAAGGGCTGGCTCGCGGGCGGAAACATGGCCCGCAACACCACGATCATCCGGTCGAACTACCTGTGGGACGAGAGTTCCGGCATCTACGAGCACTCGCTGAAGCTGTGGGAGGGCCTGGAGGACGACCTCGGCTACCCGATCCTGTTCGACCAGCGCGGGGTCCTGAACCTGGCGCACAGCCTGCAGGACGTGCGCGACAGCGTCCGGCGCGTCAACGCCAACCGGCTCAACGGCATCGACGCGGAGTGGGTGGATCCCGCCGGCGTCAAGGAGATCTGCCCGATCGTCAACACCTCGCCGGACGTCCGCTACCCGGTGCTGGGCGCGACCTACCAGCCGCGCGCGGGCATCGCGAAGCACGACTACGTGGCGTGGGGCTACGCGCGGGCGGCGCACGCGATGGGCGTCGACCTGATCCAGAACTGCGAGGTCACCGGGCTGGAGACGTCCGGCGGCCGGATCACCGCCGTCGAGACGTCACGCGGTCGCATCGCGGCCGGCAAGGTCGCGTTGTGCGCGGCGGGCCACAGCTCGGTGCTCGCGAAGATGGTCGGGCTGCGATTGCCGCTCGCCTCGCACCCGTTGCAGGCCCTGGTCTCCGAACTGCTCGAACCCGTCCACCCGACCGTCGTGATGTCGAACGCCGTGCACGTCTACGTCTCCCAGGCGCACAAGGGCGAACTGGTGATGGGCGCGGGCATCGACAGCTACAACGGTTACGGGCAAAGGGGTTCGTTCCACATCATCGAGCAGCAGATGTCGGCGGCGCTGGAACTGTTCCCGGTCTTCGCGCGGGCACACCTGCTGCGGACGTGGGCGGGCATCGTCGACGTCAGCCCGGACGCCTCGCCGATCGTCGGCCTCACGCCCGTCGGCGGCCTGTACCTCAACTGCGGCTGGGGGACCGGCGGTTTCAAGGCCACACCCGGTGTCGGCGACTGCTTCGCGCACACCATCGCCCACGACAAGCCGCACCCGTTCAACGAGCCGTTCACCCTCGAGCGCTTCACCACGGGCGCTCTCGTCGACGAGCACGGCGCCGCCGCCGTCGCGCACTAGGAGCAGGCATGCAACTCATCCCGTGTCCGTGGTGCGGCCCGCGCGAGGAAGCGGAGTTCCACTACGGCGGCCAGGCCCACGTCGCCTACCCCGAGGACCCGGCCGCGCTGACCGACGAGCAGTGGGCGCAGTACGTGTTCTTCCGGGAGAACCCGAGCGGCCCGTTCGCCGAGCGCTGGAGCCACCACGCCGGGTGCCGGCGGTGGTTCAACGCCGTCCGCGACACCCGCACCCACGACCTGCTGGCCGTCTACCGCGTGGGCGAGCCCATGCCCGAGGTGACCGCATGACCTTCCGCACCCCGACCGGTGGCTCGATCGACCGGAACACCCTGCTGCACTTCACCTTCAACGGCCGCCCGTACACCGGGCACCCCGGCGACACGCTCGCGTCGGCGTTGCTCGCCCACGGGGTGCACCAGATCGGCAGCAGCGTGAAGCTCGGCCGTCCGCGCGGGATCGTCGCGGCGGGGTCCGAGGACCCGACGTCGCTGGTGCAGGTCGAGGCACCGTTCTCCGAGCCGATGCTGCTCGCCACGACCGTCGAGCTGTACGACGGCCTGGTGGCGCGCGGGCTGGCGGGTCAGGGACGGCTGTCACCCGAACCGGACCCGGCGCGCTACGACGCCAAGCACGAGCACTGCGACGTGCTGGTCGTCGGTGCCGGCCCCGCCGGCCTGGTCGCGGCGCTGACCGCCGCTCGCAGCGGCGCCCGGGTGGTGCTGGTCGACGAGCAGAACCAGGCCGGTGGCGCGCTGCTGGGTGTGGACGAGTACCTGGACGACCGGCCGTCCGCCGAGTGGGTCGCGGACGTCGTGGCGGAGCTGAAGAGCACACCGGGTGTGCTGGTGCTGGAGCGGACCACGGCGTTCGGCATGTACCAGGACGGGTTCGTGCTGGCGCTGCAGAAGCGCACCGACCACCTCGGGTTCGCGGCGCCGGCCTCGGTCGCCCGGCAGCGGGTGTGGCGGATCAGGACGCGGCAGACCGTGCTCGCCACCGGTGCCCACGAACGCCCCGTGGCTTTCGCCGACAACGACCGGCCGGGGATCATGCTCGCCTCGTCGGCCCGCACGTTCCTGCACCGCTACGGCGTGCTGCCCGGCTCGCGGGCGGTCGTGTTCACCACCGACGACAGCGCCTACTGCGCGGCGATCGACCTGGCCGAGTCCGGTGTGGACATCGCGCTGGTCACGGACGCCCGCCCGGAGCCGCCTGCCCGGCTGGCGGCGGAGTGCGCGGCGCGGGGCATCGAGGTCCGCGCCGGGCACGTGGTCGCCGGGACCGACGGAGACCGCAGGGTGACCGGGGCGCGGATCGCTCCGCTGGCCGCCACCTCGCCGGACCTCACCGTCGACTGCGACACCGTCCTGGTGTCGGGCGGCTGGAACCCGGTGGTGAGCCTGTTCAGCCAGGCGCGCGGCAAGCTGCGCTACGACGCCGAACTCGGCGCTTTCGTGCCGGGCGAGGAACTTCCCACCGTGCGGGTCGCCGGGTCCGCGACCGGCGAACTGGACCTCGGCGCGTGCGCGCGGCAGGGCCGGGACGCCGGTGCGCAGGCCGCGGCCGCCGCAGGGTTCACGCCCGGCGGCCAGGTTCCGCTGCCCGTGTCGGACTCGCGCTGCACCGCCCGTTCCGGCCTGGTGCTGTGGCGGGTGCCGGGCGACGACGACGCGAGCTTCGTCGACCTGCAACGGGACTCGACCGTGGCGGACGTGCTGCGGGCGACCGGCGCGGGTCTGCGGTCGCTGGAGCACGTCAAGCGCTACACGACCATCGGCACCGCGCACGACCAGGGCAAGACGTCCGGCATGATCGCCGCGGGCATCGTCGCGGAGGAGCTGGGCGTCGAGCTGGCCGAGCAGCGGCCCACGACGTTCCGCCCGCCGTTCACGTCGGTGTCGTTCGCCGCGCTGGCCGGGCGGGACCGCGGCGAGCTGCACGACCCGGTGCGCGTCACGTCGATCCACCCGTGGCACGTGGCGCACGGGGCGTTGTTCGAGGACGTCGGCCAGTGGAAGCGGCCCTGGTACTACCCGCGCGACGGCGAAGACCTGCACACGGCCGTGCTGCGCGAGTGCAAGGCCACGCGCGAGAGCGTCGGCATGATGGACGGCTCGACGCTCGGCAAGATCGACGTGCAGGGCCGCGACGCCGGCAAGTTCCTGGACATGCTCTACACGAACATGATGAGCACGCTGAAGGTCGGCAGGATCCGCTACGGCGTGATGTGCGGCGTCGACGGGATGGTGATCGACGACGGCACCGTGATCCGGGTCGGTGAGGAGCGGTACCTCGTCACCACGACCACCGGCAACGCGGCCAAGATCCTCGACTGGATGGAGGAGTGGCTGCAGACGGAGTGGCCGCACCTCGACGTGCACTGCACCTCGGTCACCGAGCACTGGGCGACGATCCCGCTGGTGGGCCCGCGGTCACGGGACGTGCTGGCCGCAGTGGCCCCGTCGCTGGACGTCTCCAACGAGGCGTTCGAGTTCATGACCTGGCGCGAGGCGGAGGTCGCGGGCGTGCCGGCGAGGGTGTGCCGGATCAGCTTCTCCGGTGAGCTGGCCTACGAGATCAACGTGACCGCGTGGCACGGCATCGCCGTGTGGGAGGCGTTGATGGCGGCGGGGGAGAAGTACGGGATCACGCCGTACGGCACCGAGACCATGCACGTGCTCCGCGCCGAGAAGGGCTACCCGATCATCGGGCAGGAGACCGACGCGACGGTCACGCCGCAGGACCTCGGCATGTCGTGGGCGGTGTCGAAGAAGAAGCCCGACTTCATCGGCAAGCGCTCGTTCGCCCGCGCCGAGAACAACCGCACGGACCGCAAGCAGCTCGTGGGACTCCTGCCCGTAGATCCGGCCGTGCTGCTGCCGGAGGGGTCGCAGATCGTGGAGACCGACCGCCTGCCCGAACCGCCGGTCCGGATGCTCGGCCACGTCACGTCGAGCTATCCCAGCGCGGCCCTCGGCCGCACGTTCGCGCTGGCGCTGGTGCGCTCCGGCCACGAACGCATCGGCGAGACGCTGTACGTGCCCGTCGAGGACTCGCTCGTGCCGGTCACCGTCACCGAATCCGTGCTGTACGACAAGGAAGGAGCCCGTCGTGACGGTTAGTCCCCTCGCCGCCTGGCGCGACCGCCTGGCGGCGCTCGCCCCGGTGCTGGACGTCGCCGAGGTGCCGTTCCGCTCGCAGCTCACCGTCCGCGTGTCCGACCCGGACGCACTCGCGGCGGCGGGCTCGGCGCTCGGAGTCCCGTTCCCTTCCGCTGCTTGCACTTTCACCTCCGGCACCGGACCATTCGGGGACGCCGAGGTGCTCTGGCTCGGACCGGACGAGTTCCTCGTCACGGCCTCGCCCGGCCTGCAGGTCACGATCGAGGAGGTGTTGCGTGGCGCGCTCGGGACTGCCGGAGGGTCCGTTGTGGACACTTCGGCGCAGCGCACGACCGTGGTCCTTCAAGGGCCGCTCGTCCGGCAGGTGCTTGCTCACGGATGTTCCGTGGACCTGCACCCGTCTTCGGCTCCCGTCGGCACTTGCGTGCAGACACTCCTCGCCAGGACGGGGATCGTCCTGCAGGTGACAGGCGAGGACCGGTGCACGATCCTGGTGCGGTCGTCGTTCGCCGAGTACTTCGCGGCGTGGCTCGCCGACGCGTGCACCGAGTACCTGGCGGTGGCGTGATGGCCCAGTTCACGCTGACCCTCCACTGCCCGGAGCGAGCGGGCATCGTGCACGCCGTCACGTCGTTCCTGGTCGACCACGGCTGCGACATCGTGCAGCACCAGCAGTTCGACGACGACGTGCGCGGGAAGCTGTTCCTGCGCACCGCGTTCTCGTGCGACTCCTCGGACGCCGACGACCTCGCCACGGAGTTCGCGAAGGTCGCGAGCGAGTTCGAGATGGACTTCGACCTGTGGGACGACCGGCCGCCGCGCCTGCTCGTGATGGTGTCGAAGGCCGGGCACTGCCTGAACGACCTGCTGTTCCGCTGGCGCGCGGGCAGTCTCGGCGGGGAGATCGCCGCCGTCGTGTCCAACCACGAGGACCTGCGGCCGATGGCGGAGGCGGCGGGCCTGGACTTCGTGCACGTGCCGAACACCGCCGACACCAAGCAGGCCGCCGAACAGCGGCTGGTCGAGCTCGTCGAGGAGTACCAGGCCGACCTGGTGGTGCTGGCGCGGTACATGCAGGTGCTGTCGAACGACCTGTGCGCGAAGCTCGCGGGCCGCGTGATCAACATCCACCACTCGTTCCTGCCCGGCTTCAAGGGCGCCAAGCCCTACCGCCAGGCCTACGACCGGGGCGTGAAGTACGTGGGCGCGACGGCCCACTACGTCACCCCGGACCTCGACGAGGGCCCGATCATCGAGCAGGAGGTCCTGCGCGTCGACCACTCCTACGACCCGCGTGCGCTGACCGCGGCGGGCCGCGACGCCGAGGCGCTCGCCCTGTCGCGGGCGGTCCGCTGGCACTGCGAGCACCGCGTCCTGCTCAACGGCAACGGCACGGTGGTCTTCCGCTAGGTCGTGTCCGGAGCCGGCTTGCGCCAGCCCTCCTCCCCCCCCGCCACTCCGGGCTGCACGCGGGGCCCACGCGTGCCCTCCTACCGCACGAAAGCTCCCGCGTGCGATAACCAAACATGAAACGCGCCCACGTCAGAGAGAGTCCTGCCGCTTCGGTCAGGGCTTCTGGCAGGGTGCTCAGGCGGTGGGTTTGCGCACCAGCAGCTGGGCCTGCAGGAACCGTTCACCCTCGACCGGTTTCCGCACCAGCCGCCCGACCTCGGCGAAACCGGACTTCCCCAGCAGCTCCGCCAAGGTGGAGGGCGACCAGCGGTAGGCGAGCACCACCTTGTGGTCGAACTCCTGCGGCTCGGGATCGTCACCCGCGAAGAACCCCAGCAGCAGGTGGCCTCCCGGTGCCAGCACGCGGAAGAACTCGGCGAACACGGCCGGGATCTCGTGCGGCGGCATGTGGATGACCGAGTAGAACGCCAGGATTCCGCCGAGAACGCCGTCGTCGAGGTCCAGCGCGGCCATCGTTCCCTGCTCGAACCTCAGGTCCGGATGGGCCTCGCGGGCGAGAGAAATCATCGCGGGGGAGAGGTCGAGCCCGAAGACGTCCAGTCCGAGCGAGTGCAGGTGCGCGGTCAGGTGGCCGGGGCCGCAGCCGAGGTCCGCCACCGGCCCGTCGGCGAGTTCGGCGAACGCGGCCAGCATCGCGCGTTCGAGCGGCCTGGTGTCGAGCATGTCGCTGATGAGTTCGGCGTACAGCGGGGCGACGGCGTCGTACGGGGTGGGCACGGAGAAATCCTACATTGGATTAATGTGAATCCATTGCTGTTGCCAGTGTTCGGCTGTTGCACCGTCGACGCAAACCTGTTCTGGTGCTTATAGTTCCGCCGTGGTTTCCGTTCTGCGCGATCCCGTCTACCGGAATCTGTTCGGCGCCCAGGTCGTCGCGCTGACCGGAACGGGACTCGCGACCGTCGCGCTCGGCCTGCTGGCGTACGACCTGGCCGGGTCCGCGGCGGGCGCGGTGCTCGGCACCGCGCTGGCGATCAAGATGATCGCCTACGTCACGGTGGCGCCGATCGCCACGGCGGTGCTCGGCGCGCTGCCCCGCCGGGCGGTGCTGGTCGCGCTGGACCTCGTCCGCGTCGCGGTCGCGGCGGTGCTGCCGTGGGCCGGCGAGGTGTGGCACGTCTACGTGCTGATCTTCCTGCTGCAGGCGGGATCCGCCGCGTTCACGCCGTTGTTCCAGGCGACCTTGCCGGACGTCCTGCCCGGTGAACGGGACTACACCCGCGCGATCACGTTGTCGCGCACCGCCTACGACCTGGAGAGCCTCCTCAGTCCGGCGCTCGCCGCCGCGGCTCTGGCGCTGGTGAGCTTCCACGAGCTGTTCCTCGGCACGGCTCTCGGCTTCGCGGCGTCGGCCCTGCTCGTGCTCTCCGTCGCACTGCCGCGCCCGAAGTCGTTGCCGCGCAAGGGGGACTGGTACGACGCCACCACGCGCGGCATCCGCATCTACCTCGCCACCCCGCGGTTGCGCGGGCTTCTCGCCGTGCACCTCGCGGCGGCGGCCGCGGGCTCGATGGTGTTCGTGAACACCGTGGCCCACGTGCGGGACGGCCTCGGCCGCGACGCGTCCGACGTCGCCGTCGCACTGGCCGCGAACGGCCTGGGATCGCTCGTCGCGGCACTCACCCTGCCCGGGCTGCTCGACCGGTTCGCGGACCGCGCCGTGGTGCTGCGCGCGGCGGTCCTGCTGGTCGTCGTGCTGTGCGCGGGAACCGTGCTCGCCGGGCACTGGCAGACGTTGCTGGTGCTGTGGGCGTTGATCGGCGCCGGGTGCTCGCTCGCCCTCACGCCGGGAGCGCGTCTGCTGCGCCGCTCCGCCGATCCCGCGGACCGCCCGGCGTTGTTCGCCGCGGACTTCGCGCTGTCCCACGCCTGCTGGCTGTTCTGCTACCCGCTCGCCGGCTGGGCGGCGACGTCCGCGGGCACGGGCACGGCCTTCCTCGTTCTCGGCACGGTGACCGCCGCGGCCGCGGTCATCGCCGTGAAGTTCTGGCCCACGCACGATCCGGAAGTGGTCGAGCACGAACACCGTGACGCCGAGGGCGTTGTGTGGACGCACGCCCACGAGTTCCGCATCAACGACGAGCACGTGCGCTGGCCGCGCTGACTGAACAGTTGAACAATGCGCCTTCGAGGCAGGCCGGAATACCGTTTCCGCACCCTGCCTTTTGAAGGAGTTCCACTCATGCGAATGCGCAGCAAAATCATCGCTGCCGCGTGCGGATCGATTCTGGCGCTCAGGCAAGCTCACCGTCGCCGTTGCGGACGAGCGAGCCGCACGGCGGGCGCGGGCCGAGGGCGTCGAGGCCGTTGTCGTGCGACGCAGCGCGGCCGACCTGGAGAACCTGCTCGGTGACGTCGAGAAGCTGATCGGCGACGGCGTGCCCGGCGTGTACAGCTGGGGCGTCGACGTGCGCGACAACCGGGTCGACGTCACCGTCAACACCACGCGCAAAACCGAAGCCACCGAACGGTTCCTGGAGAAGGTGCGCGCGCTCGGCGACGGTGTCCACGTCGTGGAGACCAGGTCCCAGCAACGCCAGCAGGCCGGCACCGTGCAGGCCGGCAGCCCGTGGTGGCCGGGGTCGGAGACGTACTGCTCGGTCCGTCCCAGCGCGTGTCGACCCCGCCGACGACGTCGTCCATCACCGACGGCACCGGCCAGAACGCGCTGATCGTGCTCGTCTCACGGCGGCTTCCGCGCTGCGCGGGCCCGAGAAGCCCGGACAGCGCACCGGGTTCGAGCGCCAGCACCTCTTCGAGATGACCGGCCGCCGTGAGCGACGCCCGGCGCTCCGGCCGGCTGCGCCCCGTCTGCCAGTAGCTCAGCGTCGCGAGGCTGACCGACACCCCGCGGCGGGCGAGGTGGTCGCGGATCCGCTCCAGCGACAGGCCCCGCGCCACGACGGCCGCGCGCAGGGTGTCCGCGAAGCCGGGAGGCGTGTCTGGCGAGAGCGACATCGATGTCTCCTTCCGGCCGGTTCTCCGACGCTATCCCTCTGATGGCCCAACGGAAGCCACGACTTGAAAGTGAAAACGGACATCGGCGGAACGCCGCACGCCGATCGTGACGACAACCATCCGAACGACCGGGTGCCGGCCGCGACTTCGGCGGCTACGGTCGCGTGACCCTGCATCCCTGCGAAGGAGCCCGACTGTGCGAAGAAGAAGATCTCTGCTCGCCACAGCACTGGTGTCGATGACCGTGGCGGCGCTGGCCGTCCCCGCATCGGCCGCGCCCGCGGCACTGGCCGGGTGTTCCGGCACCAACGACGGCGACGTCGCGATCGGTGACAACACGACGGTCGAGTCGTCGATCGTCATCTCCGACTGCGCCTCGGCCCCGTCCGCGACCGCCACGGTGCCGGTGAAGATCGTCCACACCTACGTCGGCGACCTCCAGGTCAGCCTGGTCGCCCCGGACGGCTCCGCCTACGTCCTGCACAACCGCTCGGGCGGATCCGCGGACAACATCGACCAGACCTACACCGTGGACCTGTCGGGCGAGACCTCGAACGGCACCTGGAAGCTGCGGGTCAACGACAACGCGAACAACGACGTCGGCCGGATCGACGCGTGGTCGCTGAACCTCGGCGGCTCGACCCCGGCGAACGACTTCTCCGTCGCCGTCTCGCCCGCGTCCGGTTCGGTGGCGGCGGGCTCGGCGGTCTCGACGACCGTGCAGACCCAGACGACCGCGGGCCAGGCGCAGACCGTCGCGCTGACCGCGACCGGGCTGCCCTCCGGCGCCATCGCGTCGTTCAGCCCTTCGTCCGTCACGACGGGCACGAACTCCACGCTGTCGATCAGCACCGCGGCGTCGATCTCGTCGGGCACCTACCCGATCACGGTCCGGGCCGCGGGGGGCACGACCAAGACCGCGACCTACACGCTGACGGTCACCGGCGGCACCGGGCCGCAGATCCCGGACATCGACATCAACGCGGTCAAGGCGCACCTGACCGCGTTCGGCACGATCGCCTCGCAGAACGGCGGCAACCGGCGCTCGACCTCGGCCGGCTACCGCGCGTCCGTGACGTACGTGAAGGACAAGCTCACCGCGGCGGGCTTCAGCGTCACCGAGCAGCCCTGCACCTCGGGCTGCACCACCGGTGCCGGCCCGAACGTGATCGCGGAGTGGCCCGGCGGCAACGCGAACAACGTCTACATGTTCGGCGCCCACCTCGACGGCGTGTCCGCGGGAGCGGGCATCAACGACAACGCCTCGGGCTCGTCGGCGTTGCTGGAGACCGCGCTCGTGCTCGCGCGCACCAACCCCTCGATGCTGAACAAGGTCCGCTTCGGCTGGTGGACCGACGAGGAGCAGGGCCTCAACGGCTCGCGCTTCTACGTCTCGCAGCTCCCGTCCACCGAGCGCACGAAGATCAAGACCTACTTCAACTTCGACATGGTGGGCTCGACCAACGGCGGCTACTTCATCAACAACATCACCTCGGCGCAGTCCACGCACATGAAGGCGTACTGGGACTCCCTGGGCCTGCAGCCGGAGGAGAACACCGAGGGCCGCAACCGTTCCGACGACGCGTCCTTCACCAACGCGGGCATCCCCGCGTCCGGCTACGCCATGGGCGCGAGCGCCCGCAAGACCGCGGCGCAGGCGACGAAGTGGGGCGGTACCTCGGGTGCCGCGTTCGACCCCTGCTACCACGCCTCGTGCGACACCACCGCGAACATCAGCGACACGCACCTCAACCGCGCGGTCGACGGCATCGCCTACACCCTGTGGAAGTCGGCCGTCGGCACCGGCACGCCGGGCGCCGACTTCTCCGTGTCGGTGTCTCCGGCGTCCGGTTCGGTGGCGGCGGGCTCGTCGGTCTCGGCCACCGTGGGCACGGCGACGGTCAGCGGCGACCCGCAGAGCGTGCAGCTGTCGGCGTCCGGGCTCCCCTCCGGCGCGACGGCCTCGTTCAGCCCGGCGTCCGTCCAGACGGGGTCGAGCTCGACGCTCACCATCAGCACGACGGCGTCCGTCGCGGCGGGCACCTACCCGGTGACGATCACCGCGGCCGGCTCCGCCTCCCGCACGGCCACCTACTCGCTGACCGTCACGGGCGGCGGTGGCGGCAGTTGCGCCGGCACCAACCCCGCCGACGTCGCCATCCCGGACGCGGGCGCCGCGGTCGACAGCGACGTCGTGATCTCCGGGTGTTCCGCGACGCCGTCCGCCGGTTCGGTGGTGACGGTGCGGATCGTCCACCCGTACGTCGGTGACCTGACGGTGGCCCTGATCGCGCCGGACGGCACGTCGTACACGCTGCACAACCGCTCGGGCGGTTCCGCCGACAACATCGACCGCACCTTCACCGCCAACCTCGCGGGAGAGGGCGCCAACGGCACGTGGAAGCTCCGCGTCCGCGACCTCGCGGCGTCCGATGTGGGCACGATCGACACGTGGGGCATCAACCTGACCCCGTAGCTCCACGACAAGTGGCCTCTTGGTTTAACCCCTCACTGGGTATTCTGAGAGGCCACTTGTTTCGGTGAACATCAGCGGCATGACCACTCAGAACACCCTCTCGGTCGCCGAGCTGGACGGCGCGGACACCGCCCTCGCCTTCGACGCGATGCGCGAGCTCCGGCCGCACCTCACCGATGCCGGCGAGTTCGTCGAGCTCGTGCGCGCCCAGCGGCGGGAGGGCTACCGGATCGCCGCCTCGTTCGACGCGGACGGCCGGGTCGTCGCGGTGGCGGGGTTCCGGCACATGACCAACCTCTACGCCGGGTCGCACCTCTACGTCGACGACCTGAGCACGCTGCCGGCCGCCCGCGGGCAGGGCCACGCGAGCGCCCTGCTGCGGTGGGTGGACGACGAGGCCCGCCGCCTGGGCTGTGCGGGCGTGCACCTCGACTCGGGCACGCAGAGGCACGACGCGCACCGCCTCTACCTGGCGTCGGGCTACGTCATCCCCGCGTTCCACTTCGCCAAGAGCCTGTGAAGGGCGAGCCCGGCGATTCACCTCAACCGGACCGCGGCGCTGTACGTATGCCCAGACAGGAGCGGATCTCAATCCGGTAACGAGAGGGCGCCACATGGGCAAACACCACGATGACCACCGCCGGGCCAAGGTGATCGCGGGTGCCGTCGGGCTCGTCGCCGTGGCGATCACCGCCTCGACGTTCACCGCGAGCCAGGCGGCGCCGGAGCAGCGCACGGCGCCCGCGCAGGCCGTCGAGACGTTGCGGGAGAAGGCTTCCGTGACGGGCACCGCGTGGGCCGTCGACCCGGCGACGAACGAGGTCCTCGTCACCGCCGACAGCACCGTGACCGGCGCCAAGTGGGACAACCTGGTGTCCACGGTGAACGCCATGGGCGCCGGGGTGAGGCTGCGGCGCACCGAGGGCACGTTCAAGCTGTTCGCCGAGGGCGGTGACGCGATCTTCGCCGGCGGCAGCCGCTGTTCGCTCGGCTTCAACGTCGTCACCGGCGACGGCAGTCCCGGCATCCTCACCGCCGGGCACTGCACGGCCGCAGGCAGGCAGTTCTCCCTGACCCCCGGTGGCCGGGCCGCCGCGACCGTCGCGCGCTCGACCTTCCCCGGCAACGGCGACTTCGCCCTGCTCACCTACAACAACCGCAACGCCGACGCGCCCAGCGAGGTCGACACCGGCAACGGCCGCAAGGTGCGGATCCAGCGGGCCGCCGAGGCGCGGGTCGGCACGCAGGTCCAGCGGATGGGCAGCACGACGGGACTGCGCGCCGGCCGTGTCACCGGTCTCGACGCCACGGTGAACTACCCGGAGGGCCGCGTCACCGGTCTCATCCAGACCACCGTGTGCGCGGAGGGCGGCGACAGCGGCGGACCGCTCTTCACCGCCAACGGCAACGCGATCGGGCTGACCTCGGGCGGCAGTGGCGACTGCCGCAGGGGCGGCGTGACGTTCTTCCAGCCCGTCACCCGCGCGCTCGCCGCGGTGGGCGCCCGCATCCCCTGATCTTCAGGCGGCGTCCCGCCTGCTCACGGGACGCCGCCTGATCCGGCTCCACGGGCGTCACGCGGACACCGCCTGCGCGAAGGCGAAGACGTGGTCCGGGTCGTACTTGGCGGCGACCTCCTTCAGACGCGCGAGGTTGCCGCCGTAGTACGCCTGAGCCCACTGCGGCATCTGCGGGTCGATGTAGTTGACGTACCCGGCGTCGCCGACCAGCGCGCCGAGCCCGTCGCGGATCGTCGCCAGCGTGCCGCGCGCCTGGCCGGCGGCCTCGGGCGGCGTCTTGAGGTAGATCTGCACGTTCGCGAGAGCCGTGCGGTGCGGGAACGCGGTCGCGTCCGGCGCGACGTCGGCCACCGCGCCGCGGAGCCCGTCGAAGATCAGGTAGGTCTCGTCCGACTGGCCCGCCAGCAGGTCCACGGCCTTCGCGGGGTCGCTCATCGGCTCGCGCACGATGCGCGACGACGCCACGGCCGACTCACGGGCGATCGGGCCACCGGCGAAGTACCGCGTGGCCTCCGCGTAGGTCTGGGGCTGGATGAACCGCTGCGCCGGCGCGGGCAGCTCGTTCACCAGCGCGGCGAGCCCACCGACGGAGCCGATGAAGCACCCGCCGATCTTGCAGCTCGGCTGGGCGCCACCACGCACCACGACGTTCGACCACAGTTCGTTCGGCGCCCCGGCGATCCAGGTCTGCCACGCGTCCAGCGCGTCCGCCGCGGCACCGGCCGGGTACGACAGCGAGAACACGGTGACCTCGGGCGCGGGCACCGTGGCGAACACGAACTCGGTGACGATCCCGAAGTTGCCACCGCCACCGCCCCGCAACGCCCAGAACAGGTCGGGCTCCTGCTGGGCGGACGTGGTGACCAGTTTCCCGGAGGCGGTCACCACCGTCGCCGACACCAGGTGGTCGCAGGTCAGCCCGTACTTGCGGGACAGCACGCCGATACCGCCGCCGAGCGTGAGGCCGGCGACGCCGACGGTCGGGCACGTGCCGGTCGGCAGGCACCGCCCGGAGGCCGCCAGGGCCTTCGACACCTCGCCGAGAGCGGCGCCGGACCCGACGCGGACCTGATCACCCGGCAGCACCTCGACGCCGGCCAGTCCGCGCACGTCGACCTGCAGGCCACCGGACGGTGACGAGTACCCGGCGTAGCTGTGACCTCCGCTGCGGGCGGCGATGGCCACGCGTCCCCGTGCCGCCTCGACGCACGCCTGCACGTCCGCGTCGGAGACGACCTTGGCGACGGCGGCGGGCTTCTGAGCGTCCCACACGGGGTTGAAGCCCTGGTAGGCGAACCCGTCGTCGCCGGCGAGCACGAGCTGCCCGGACAGCCTGGAGCGCAACGCGGTCCAGTCCGGAGGTCCACTCGGAACGGACGAACTGGACGGTGGCGGAACCGGGGTGGGGTTGGAGGTGGGGGAGGAACAGGCGGCGAGCGCCGCGCTCGCACCGGCCAGGCCCGCGACCTTCAGAAATCCGCGTCGATCCACATGATGCATGCTGGCACGCCATGATCAGCTCCGCACTCCGTGGCGGTGCAGGAACTACATGGCCAGCACGACCCGGCCGTGAGCGGTGCGGTCCCACGCATCGGTGACATCGGCCAGCGGCACCACCTCGTGGTCGACGGCGAGCGCACCCGCCGCCGCGTGCCCGGCGATCGCGGAGATGGCCTCGGCCCGCTGCCGCGCGGTCAGCTCGTTGTTGGTGTAGCCGGACAGGCGCAACGACCGGCTGCGCAACGTGGACGACGTGATCGGGCTCGTCTCGCCCGCCGATCCGCCGAGGTTCACCCACCGGGCACCGGGACGCAACGCCCGGGCGGCCGCGGCGGCGGGCTCCCCGAACAACGGGTCGATCAGCAGGTCGGCGCCCTGGGCCGCCTCCGCCACGTCCTCCAGCGGCACCACGACGTCGGCTCCCGCCCGCACCGCGCGTGCACGGCCCTCCGCCGAACGCGCGGCGGCCGCCACCCGTCCGGCACCGGCGAGCCGGGCGAGCTGGATCGCGGCCTGACCGACGGCTCCGCAGCCGAGCACGACCACGGACTCGCCGGGCGACAGGCTGCTCAACGCCTCGTACGCGGCGACGGCGGACAGCCCGAGCGCGGCCATGACGACGGGGTCGACGTCGGGCAGGAAGACGAGGTCTTCCTCGCGCACCAACGCCTTCGCGGCCATGCTCCCGTCACCGGGAGCCATCCCGGCGCTGGTGGGGAACCACACCGTCCGCCCGCTGACGGTCCCGATCCCCTGCACGCCGGGCACGTAGGGCGTCGCGGGGACGCCGAAGTAGGACGTGCCGCTGGCGCACAGGCGGTCCAACGGGGTGATGGGCGCGGCGAGGACGTCCACGACGACCTCGCCGGAGGGCTCGTCCCGGTCAACGAGCGACGGAGGCTGACCGGGACGAACGACTACCGCGGCGCGCACGGCTGCAACACGAAGTCGAACTCGGCGAGCACCCACGGCACCGCGGACGTGCCGCCGTCCGGGGTCGGACCGGGCTCGCGCGGCTCGAACCTGACCACGAGCTCCTGCTTGGTGCCGAACACGACGTCGCTGTCGAGGTACTCGGCACCCTCCTCGAACAGGTGCGTGATCAGCGGCTCGTACCCCTCGGCGGTGAGCAGGAAGTGCACGTGCGCCGGGCGGAAGTGGCTGATCGCGGTCTGCCCGATCAACGCGCCGACCGGCCCGTCCATCGGGATCGAGTACCCCTTCGGCGTGATCGTGCGGACGCAGTAGGTGCCGTCCGCCTCGGCCCGGTACTTCGCGCGCAGTCGGGCCTCGTCGACTTCGAGCTGTGCCTCGTACGCGCCCTCGGCGTCGGCCTGCCAGACGTCCAGCACGGCTCCGGGAACCGGCGAACCGTCCAGCGAGCGCACGCTTCCGGTGAGGTAGAGCGGAGTTCCGTCCACGTCGTCGGACATGTCGCCGCCGAAGCCGAGCTCGGGGGAGCCGTCGATGTGGAACGGCCCGAGCACGGTCGCCGGTGTCGCACCCGCGTCGAACCGGTGGTTCATCTGCACGACCAGCATGCTCAGGCCGAGCACGTCCGAGGCCAGGATGAACTCCTCGCGCTTGGAGTCGCTGATCTGCCCGGTCGCGGTGAGCCACCCGATCGCGGCCATCCACTCGGCCTCGGTGAGCCGCACCTCGCGGGCGAAGTCGTGCAGGTGCCGGACGAGCGCGGTCATGAGCTGCGCGGTCCGCGGGTCCTTCGCGGTGGCCCAGCGCTGCTCGGCGAGCGCGGTGATGTTGTCCTCGGTGACGAGCTGCATTGCTCACTCCTCGACAGGCGCGACAGACCTGGTGTTCGTGTCGACGGAAAGGAAGATCTGGTTGGCCACGGGGTTGCGCAGCTCCTCGGCGAGCTGCCCGATCAGCCCGGCGGTGCGGGCCAGCAACGCGAAGCCCCGCAACAGCTCCAGCGGCAGACCGAGGTCGGCGAGCACCGCGCCGCACGTGCCGGCGCCGTTGAGCGGCAACGTCTTGCCGAGCACCTGCGGGTGTACCCGCCCGATCGCGGCGAACAGCGAGAGGTGCGGCCCGACCAGGCCTTCCTCCTCGGCGATCTCGAACAGGCGCGGGGTGCGGGGATCGCCGTTCTTGTGCACGTGGTGCCCGAGCCCGGGGATGCGCGACTTCCCCTGCGCTCGAACGGTTTCCAGCGCGAGCGCGTCCCAGTCGCCGGGTGTCCCACTGGCGCGCACGACGGAGTTGAGGAACCGTCCGGCGTCCTCGGTGACGCCGAGGAACCGCGAGCCGCCACCGAGCAGACCCGCCGCCAGCGCGCCCTGCACGGAGTCGGGGGCGGACAGGAAGGTCAGGCGGCTGACGATGGCGGTCGGCGTGAACCCGTGGTCGGCGAGGGCGGCCAGCACCGCCTCGAACAGCCGCGTCTCGCCGGGGCTCGGCCTGCGCTGGGTCGCGAGCCAGAACGCCAGCTCACCGAACCCGACGGTGCCCATCACGTCTCGCGCGAGGTCCTGTCCCAGCAACGTGATGGTGTCGGGCGTGGACGCGCCGAGCGCCGTTTCATAGACCGTCACGGTCCTCCTTCAGCCATGCGCGCAGCTCCTCGCCGTGCTCGTCGAGATCCGGTGGAGGCAGCCGGTAGACCGCCGGTGTCTCCGAGAAGCGGATCGGGTGCCGGGTCGTCGGCACGTCCCCGACCACCACGACGGGGTCGAGCCCGAACCGCTCGGCCATCGCGAACCCGCCGTCGATCGTGTTGATCGGCCCGCACGGCACCCCGGCCGCCACGAGCAGGTCGAACCACTCGACGGCGCCACGGGTCCGCAGCCGGTCCACCAGGACCGGCCGGAGCTCCTCGCGGTGCCGCGTGCGGTCGGCGTTGCGGGCGAACCGGGGGTCGTCCGGCACCTCGGGCAGCTCCAGGACCTCGCACAGCCGCCGGAACTGGCCGTCGTTGGCCGCCGCGACGATCAGGTCGTTGTCGGCGGTCGGCAACGGCTCGTACGGGAACACGCTGGGGTGCGCGTTGCCCATGCGGAACGGCACGACACCGCCCGCGGCGAACGCCGAGCTGTGGTTGACCAGACCCGTCAGCGCCGACGACAGCAGGTTCACCTCGACGAGCTGGCCCTGTCCCGTCGCGTCGCGGTGGCGCAGCGCGGCGAGGATGCCGATGACGGCGTGGTTGCCCGCCATCACGTCGAACACCGAGATGCCCGCGCGGTACGGCGGCCCGTCCGGGTCACCGGTCAGGCTCATCAACCCGGAGATCGCCTGCACCATCAGGTCGTAGCCGGGAACGTGGCTGCCCTCCCCGGAACCGAACCCCGTGATGGACGCGTAGACCACCCGCGGGTTCGCGGCGCTGACCGAGGCGTGGTCGAGCCCGTACTTGGCGAGGCCGCCCGGTTTGAAGTTCTCGATCACGATGTCCGCGCGCCGGGCGAGCTCCCGTCCCAGCGCGGCGTCGTCCTCGGAGCGCAGGTCGAGGGCGATCGACCGCTTGCCCCGGTTGACGCCCAGGTAGTAGGTCGAGACGTCGTCGCGGACCGGCGGCATCCACGTGCGGGTCTCGTCGCCGGCCGGGCCCTCGACCTTGACGACCGAGGCGCCCATGTCGGCCAGCAGCATGGTCGCGTACGGGCCCGCGAGCACGCGCGAGAAGTCGGCGACGAGCAGGCCTTCGAGAGGGCCCATCAGACCGACGTCCGGGTGTCGCCGCGGTACTCGGTGTAGGTGTAGGGGTTGTCCAGCACCTTGGACTCCGGGATGTCCGGGTTCATGCCCTTCGCCCACGCCTCCTCGCCGAGCTGCGTCCGCAGGTGCTCGACGGTGTTCGACACCCGGGCGCGGATGGCGCCGAGGTCGACCCCGACGAGCTTGTGGTCGCGCTTCACGATCCGGCCGTCGACGAGCACGGTGTCCACATCGGACCGTTGTGCCTGGAAGGCCACGTGCCCGTACGGGTTGAGGATCGGGAACATCGCGGGGGAGTCCTCGTTGCGCAGCAGCACGATGTCGGCCTTCTTTCCGACTTCGAGGCTGCCGAGGTCCGCATCGCGTCCCAACGCCCGTGCGCCGCCCGTCGTGGCCCACTGCACGACCTGCTCGGCGCGCAACGACGAGTGCGTGACGGTGTCGTTCCTGGCGTGCGCGGCCATGTGCTCGCGGGCCCTGTCGGCACCGAGCGTCGCGCGCATCGCGGAGAACAGGTCGCCGCTCCACCACACCGACGTGTCCATCGACAGCGACACCGGGATGCCGTGCTCGCGGATCGCCCAGGTGGGCGGGTACCCCTGGCCCGCGCTCTGCTCGCTCTCGGTCGACACGGAGATCGAGCCGCCGGTCGCCGCGATGCGGTGG
Organism: Lentzea sp. NEAU-D7; assembly: GCF_026242055.1. Lineage (GTDB taxonomy): Bacteria > Actinomycetota > Actinomycetes > Mycobacteriales > Pseudonocardiaceae > Lentzea. Next base: position 185,693 of record NZ_JAPJDL010000011.1, read on the forward strand.
TAGGAGTCGGCGGACAGCGTCGCCGCGTGCACGTAGATCGACTGGGGCGTCATGAAGCCGTTGTCGTACATCAGCCTGATGCCGTCGTCGTTCGTCGCGCCCCAGACACCCGCGTGCGTCGTGACGGGGACGCCGAGCTCCCGCGCGACCTCGAAGGCGGCCTTCTCGGGGAACGACGGGTCGCCCGTGACGTCGAACGCGAGCTGGAATCCCAGCATGTCGTCGCCGGTGATGCGGCGGGAGACGAAGTCCCGGAACTCGGGCGTGGCGGTCCAGGAGGCGGGGCTGTCCTGGATGTTGCCGTAGGCCAGGACGAACCGGCCCGGCACCGCCTGCAACGCGTCGACGGCGGCGTCGGCGTGGTCGGTGGTCCGCAGGCCGTGCGACCAGTCGACGGTCGTGGTGACACCGGCGTCGAGCGCCTCGGCCGCGCCCAGGAGGTTGCCGGCGTGGACGTCCTCCGGCCGGAAGACCTTGCCCCACTCCAGGTAGTACCAGACGAAGTACTGCGTGAGCGTCCAGTCGGCCCCGTAGCCGCGCATCGCCGTCTGCCACAGGTGCCGGTGCGTGTCGATCATGCCCGGCATGACGATGCCGTTTGTGGCGTCGATCTCGACGGTCCCCTCCGGCACCTCCAGCCGCGGCCCGATCGCGGCGATCCGGTCGCCGGCGACGAGGACGTCGTGATCGACGAGCGGCTGGCGGCCGTCCATGGTCAGGACAGTGCCGTTTCTCAGGACGACGGAACTCATCGGGAACTCCCTTGACCGTCTGGCGGACAGGTGTCCGTTGAATCGTCAACCTTCGACGGCCGCGGGTCAACCCCTCAGGACGCGACGACCTCGTGCGGCACCGCGCCGAGCCGGGCGAAGTCGGCGCTGATCTCGCCCGCGACCTGCAGCAGGAGGGGCAGGTGGTGCTCGACCATGTGCTCGACCGACGTCTCGGACGCGTGGCAGTTGACGTTGATCCCGGCCACGACCCTGCCGCTGCCGTCGCGCAACGGCGCCGCGACCGACCGGATGCCCAGCGCGAGCTGCTCGTCGGTCAGCGCCCAGCCGCGCGCCCGGACGTCCCGCAGCTCGGCGTCCCGCTCGGCCGCGTCCGGCTGCCAGCGCGACGTCAGTCCGGACCGGGTCGGCTGCGCGAGCACGGCCTCCAGCTCGTCCGGCGGCAGGGCGGCGAGCTGCACCTTCCCCAGCGACGTCGGCAGTGCCGGGAACCGCGTGCCGATCTGCACGGACAGCGTGACGATCTTCGGCACGGCGACCCGCGCGACGTAGACGATGTCCGGCCCGTCGAGCTGTGCGATCGACACGGACTCGTTGGTGCGGGCGCACAGCCGTTCCATGTGCGGGCGGGCGACGTCCCACAGGCCCATCGACCGCACGTACGCGACGCCGAGGTCGAGCACCCGCGGCGTGAGCGCGAAGCCGGCCTCGCTCTGCCGCACGTAGCCGAGCTCGGCGAGCGTGAGCAGGATGCGGCGCGTGGTCGGCCGTGCGAGCCCGGTGGCCGAGGCGACCTCGCTGAGCGTCATCACCGGGCGCAGCGGCCGGAACGCGCGGATCACGTCCAGGCCGCGGGCGAGCGCCTCGATGAAGTCGGGGCCGGTGTCAGGGCGAGCAGGCATGTGCCCACGATATCGGACACCTGTCCGTTCAGCGGGCGACCAGCTTCCTGCCCGTGGAACTCACGGCTGGGGGACCGCTTCCTCCTTTCGGCGGGACCGCAGGCTGGTCAGGGTGACGACGCCCAGCGTCGCGACGATGACGGCCAGCGAGACCGGGGTCGGGATCGTCGGCACGCCGGGCCACACGCCGTGCGCCCAGTGCAGCACCAGCTTCACCCCGATGAACGCCAGGATGATCGCGAGACCGTGGTTGAGGTGCACGAGCTTGGCGAGCAACGACTGCAGCACGAAGTACAGCGCCCGCAGGCCGAGCAGCGCGAACGCGTTGGTGGTGAACACGAGGTACGGGTCCTCGGTGATGCCGTACACCGCCGGCACCGAGTCGATCGCGAACACGACGTCGGTCGCGAAGACCGCCACCACCACGATCGCGAGCGGGGTGAGAGCCCTCCGGCCGTTCTCGCGGACGGTCATCCTGGTGCCGCGGTAGTCGTCGGTGACCGGCATCAGCCTGCGCAGCAACCGCACCGACAGCATCTTTGAGGTGTCCTTCGCCTCCGGCTCACCGGCGAGGGCCGAGTGCAGGATCTTCAGCGCGGAGGCGAACAGGACGAGACCGAACACCAGGAACGCCCAGGTCCCGGCCGACAGCATCGCGGCACCGGCCGCGATGAAGATGCCGCGCAGCACCAGTGCGCCGATGATGCCGTAGAGCAGCACGCGCTGCTGGATCTCCGACGGCACGCTGAACGCGGCGAGCAGCAGCATGAAGACGAAGAGGTTGTCCACCGAGAGGGACTTCTCCACCACGAACCCGGTGACGAACTCCAGCGACTGACCGCTGCCGAACTCGAACCACAGCCAGAGCCCGAACAGCAGCGGCAGCGTCAGGTAGAAGACCGACCAGCCCGCCGCTTCTTTGACCGACACCTCGTGCGGGCGGCGGGTCACCAGGAAGTCGACCACCAGCAGGGCGACCAGCACGGCGATGCTCACGAACCACAGACCGGGCGACGCCACGGAGTGCACGGGCACAAAGCCTCCTCGAACAGGATCGTTCGAGGTCTCCTTCACCCGGCGCGGGCGGTCTCCCGAGGACACCTCGGGGTGTCCGTACTGACCGGGCAGACGCTTGGGAAGTACTCCCCTCGTCGGTCAGCATAGGTAAAGAGATGGTAATGCTCAAGTAAGTCGATCGTGTGGGTTGCATCTCAAGCCGCTTGAGGTCCGATAGTGGCCTCATGAACGACACCAGGCTGTACGCGATCGGAGAGGTGGCTCGCCGCACCGGGCTGAGCGTCAGCGCCATCCGGTTCTACTCCGACGAGGGCATCGTCGCCCCCGCCGAGGTCACCGCGGCCGGGCACCGGCTCTACGACGTCCACGCGATCGCCCGGCTGGAGTTCGTCAGCACGTTGCGCGAACTGGACGCGGGGCTCGACGACATCCGGCGGCTGCTGGACGGCCGCGTGACGCTCTCCGAGCTCGCCACCGCGCACCTGTCCCGGTTGGACGACCAGGCCCGCCGCATCCGGTCGAGGCGAGCGGTGCTGCGGACGATCGCCCGGCAGCACACCGAAGCCGAGCAGGTGATCCTCATGCACAAGCTGGTGGGGATGTCCGACGAGGAGCGCGATCGGCTGTTCGACGACTTCTGGAACGAGATCAGCGAGGGCCTCGAGGTCAGCCCCGAGTTCCTCGGGCTCATGCGCAACGGCCGTCTGGTCCTGCCGGACGAGCCGGCCACCGAGCAGTTGGAGGCGTGGATCGAGCTGGCGAACCTCCTGCAGGACGCGGACTTCCGCCGTGAGGTGAAGAAGGCGTTGCGGGAGACCTTCACCGGGCCCGCCGCCGCGATGATGACGTCGGCGGAGATGGTGGGCGCGTTCGAACGGGGAGGCGCGATCTTCGTGCGGGCGCAGGAGGCGCAGCAGGCCGGTGAACCGGCGGACTCGTCGCTGGGGCGTGAGATCGCCGGTCTCTACGCGTCTTATCTGGGGGAGATCACCGAGACCCCGGACAGTCCTGAGTACCGCGAGAAGCTCGCGGCCGGCGTGCTCGACATCGAACGGCTGCACCTGGAGTCGATCGAGGAGGCCACCACGTCCACCGATCCGTACACCCGGTACCAGTCGCTGGTGGCGATCATCGACGGGACCGCGAAGGAGGCCGCCGAGTTCATGCCGTTCGCCTGGCTGTCGGCGGCACTCAAGGCCTCTGTGTCCCCCTTGGGGGCTACACGCGAATGTCCACCGCACGGTGACGTCCCAGAGGCGTGAAATCCCTAACGTTCCGGCCATGCGATTTCTGAAGCAGTTCCTCCTGGTCGCGGCCGTCTCGTTCGTGGGTGCCACCGGCGTGCAGGCGCTGGGGTGGAACGCGCCGCTCACGCTGGTCGCCGGTGTCGTCGCGGCGGCGCTGGCACTGGCCGCGTACGCCTGGGTGGTGCGCAGGACCGAACGCCGGGAGCCCACCGAGGTCTCGTTGAAGATCGCCGCGGGAGCTCTCGGTCGCGGTGTCCTCGCCGGACTCGCGATGTTCGGCGCGGTGATCCTGAACATCACCTTCCTCGGCGGGTACGAGGTGCGCGGCTGGGGCTCGGTGTCCGGCATGATCGCGATCTTCGGGTTCATGGTCGCCGTCGCGGTGACCGAGGAGCTGATGTACCGCGGCGTCGTGTTCCGCATCGTCGAGGAGCACCTCGGCACGTGGCTCTCGCTGGTCCTGAGTGGACTCGTGTTCGGCTTCGCGCACATCTTCAACCCGAACGCCACGGTGTGGAGCTCGCTCGCCATCGCGATCGAGGCAGGGCTCATGCTCGGCGCCGCGTACGTGGCCACGCGCAACCTGTGGGTGCCGATCGGGGTGCACTTCGCGTGGAACTTCGCCCAGGGTGGCATCTTCAGCACCAGCGTCTCCGGCCAGGACGCGCCGCAGGGGCTGCTGGACGGCGTCACGTCCGGTCCCGCGCTCGTCACCGGTGGGGCGTTCGGGCCGGAGGCGAGCGTGTACTCGGTGCTGGCCGGACTGGTCGTCACGGCGGCGTTCCTGTGGCTGGCGAAGCGCAGGGGCAACGTCCTGCCGCGCCGCGGTCGTGCCGCGTCGGCCGCTACTCTCGCCGCGTGATCAGCCTTCAGCGGTGGCGCGCCTGGGACGTTCGCGTCCAGGACGCGCCACTGGCGTTGTTCCTCGCGCTGGGGTCGCTGGTGCCCGCCCTGCACGACAAGGGCACCCAGCTCGGAGGACTGCCGAACCGGCCGTTCGACGCGCTGGCTCTCGCGGTGATCGCGTTCGAGTGCCTGCCGCTGGTCGTCCGCCGGAAGTGGCCGCTGGTCTGCCTCGCTGTGGTGTCGGTGGCGTTCGCCGTCGACCAGCTGCGCGGTTACCACACCGTCGCCGGCACGGCCCTGCCGATCGCGTTGATCAGCGCCGGGCTGCACCTGTCGCACCACCGGCGCGGCACCGTGATCGCGCTCTCCGCCGGATACGTGGGGTTGTCCGTCGCGCTGGACCTGAACGGCGCCACGGAAGGCGTGGCCGGGTTCGTCACGTTCTACCTGGCGGTGGCCGCCGCGTGGGGGATCGGCGCGTGGCTGCGGCTCGCGCGCAGCGCCGAGGAGGAACGCCGCCGGCACGTCGCCGCGGCGACCCGTGTCGCGGAACGGACGTTGATCGCCCGTGAGCTCCACGACGTCGTCACCCACCACGTGACGGCGATGGTGGTGCAGGCCGAGGCCGCGCGGTACCTGACCGCGGCCCCCGACCGGCTGGACCAGACGTTGCGGGCGATCACCGACACCGGCCGGCGGTCGCTGTCGGACCTGCGGCACCTGCTCGACCTGCTGAACCCCGACCACAGCACGGAGACGGTCGGGGACCTGCGCACCCTGGTCGAGCAGACCCGGCTGGCCGGGCAGCCCGTGCAGTTCGCGGAGGAGGGCGAGGCGGCGCGGGACGCGGGCAGCGCCGAGGCCGTCGCGTACCGGGTGGTGCAGGAGGCGTTGACGAACGCGTTGAAGTACGCGCACGGCAACCCGACGAACGTGCACGTGCGTTACGGGGAAAGGGAAATCACCGTGGAGGTCGGTACCGAGGGCGCGAGGTCGGCCACGGCGGTCGGAGGCAGCGGCCGCGGCCTGGCAGGGCTGCGCGAGCGCGTCGACGTGCTGGGCGGCGAGTTCTCGGCGGGACAACGCGACGGCGGCTTCGTGGTCACGGCGCGCATCCCGGCGGGGAACCCGGCGTGAGCGCACCGGTTCGCGTGCTGGTGTGCGACGACCAGGCGCTCATCCGCACAGGGTTCGCCACGATCATCGACGCCCAGCCGGACCTCGAGGTCGTGGGGGAGTGCGGGGACGGGCGCGCGGCGGTCGACCTCGCCCGCAGGCTGACCCCGGACGTCGTCGTGATGGACGTGCGGATGCCGGTGCTCGACGGCATCGGGGCGACCCGGCTGCTGGCGGGCGCCGGCGTCCCCGACCCCGTGAAGGTTCTCGTGGTCACGACGTTCAACCTCGACGAGTACGTCTACGAGGCGCTGCGGGCCGGTGCGAGCGGGTTCCTGCTCAAGGACGCGCCACCGGCCCAGCTGCTGCACGGCATCCGGACCGTGGCGAGCGGTGCCGCGCTGCTCGCGCCGGAGGTGACCCGGCAGCTCGTCGGCAGGTTCGCGGCGCGCATCCGGCCCGCCGGGGAGGTCGCGGAGACCCAGCTGGCACCGCGTGAGCTCGAAGTCCTGCGGCTGATCGCCGAGGGCCTGTCGAACAGCGAGATCGCCGCGGCCCTGGTCATCAGCCAGGAGACGGTGAAGACGTACGTGTCGCGCATCCTCACCAAGCTCGACCTGCGCGACCGGGTGCAGGCCGTCGTCTACGCCTATCGCCGCGGCCTGGTCACCTAGGCCTGGTCACCTGGGCCCGTCGGCAGGCGAGAGTGCCGTCATCACCACCGCCGAACACCTGCGACACAAGATCGAATTCTGATAGACAGCAGTGGTGGACCGACGTGAACTCAGCGCTCTCGCGCACGCAGACCATCCGATTTCGGCTCCGTTGAGCGACAGCACGGTGGAGCACCTCCTCCGCCGGGCCGTCCGCGGGCCGGACGATCATCTGCTCGATCTGGGCTGCGGCGACGGCACCTGGTTGCTACGCGCGCTGCAGGCGCACGACCGCGCAACGGCTGTCGGAGTCGACATCTCGGGTGCAGGCTTCGACCACGTCCTCGGCGAGGCCGCCCGGCTCGGTCTGGAAGAGCGGCTGGAACTGCGCCGCCAGGACGTCGCCGAGTACCGGTCGACCAGGAAAGCGGACCTGGTGCTCAGCGTGGGAGCCGCCTACGCGTTCGGCGGGCTGCTCCCCACGTTGAACGCCGCTCGAGAGCATCTCGCCGAAGACGGGATGCTCCTGCTCGGCGACTGCTTCTGGGAGCGCGAACCCGACGCCGCCGTCCGAGCGCAACAGGAGGGCGGTTCGCAGAAGTACGCGGATCTCCCGACCACCGTGGCCCAGGTCGTCGCCGACGGATGGACACCGGTCTACGGGTACATCAGCACCATCGCGGAGTGGGACGAGTACGAGTGGTGCTGGACCGGCACCCTCGCCCGGTGGGCCCTCGACAATCCCGAACACCCCGACAGCGACCTCGCTCTGCAGATGTCGGAGGCCCACCGCACCAGCTGGCTGGGCGGCTACCGCGGATTTCTCGGGTTCGTCGTCCTCTTGCTGCGGCGCACACCTCCTCCCGCGGCATCGACCGAGGTGTCCTGAGGGCCGTCTTACCAGGTGATCACAAGACGTGACCCGGTCGTCACGAAGCGATAGGAACCGGGTATGAGAACTCGGAACCTCGCGATCGCCTCGACCGTCCTCGCCGTGGCCGCGCTGCTGACCCCGGCGGCGCTGGCGGACCGTCCCGTCTGGTTCACCTCGTGGGCGCAGTCGCAGCAGAACCTCGCTCCCGTCACGCTGCACGACCAGTCGATGCGGATGATCACCCGTCTCAGCCAGGGCGGCAGCGCGGTCCGGATCCGGGTGCAGAACACGTTCGGCAGGCAGCCGTTGACGATCGACCGGACCACCGTCGCGCTGAGCGCGGGCGGCGCGGCGGTGGAGGGCACGCGCGACGTGACGTTCGGGGGCCGCCGCGCGGTGACGATCCCCGCGGGCGGCGAGATGTGGAGCGACCGCACGTCGCTGAACACCGTGCCGGACACCGATCTCGCGGTCAGCATGCACGTCGCGGGCGAGGTGGTGCCCGGCCGGCACGACGCCGCGTTCCGCGACAACTACCTGACCCCACCCGGCTCGGGCGACCACACCACCGGCCAGGGCGCCGCGTACACGCAGACGGTGCAGTCGACCTACCTGGTCAGCGCGGTCGACGTGTTCAACCCGCGGCTGAAGGGGACGGTCGTGCCGTTCGGCAGCTCGGTCGTCGACGGCGTGGGGAGCACGGACTGCGGGCCCGGCTGCACCGAGCTCGGCACGAACAAGCGCTGGACCGACGTGCTGGCCCGCCGCATCGCCGCCTCGCCCGGCCCCCAGCTCGCCGTCGCCAACGCCGGCGTCAGCGGCACCACCAGTGCCGTCTGCCCGCGCACTCCGGCGCCGTTCGTCGGCCTGGATGCCCTGTCACGGCTCGAAAGGGATGTCCTGGCCCTGCACGGCGTCAGCGATGTCATCTATTACTACGGCACGAACGACCTCGCGAACGGTTGCACCGCAGCCGACATCGTCACCAGCTACCGCGCGGTGTTCCAGCGGCTGCGCGAGGCCGGGATCGCCGTGCACGTCACGCCGATCACGCCCCGGCCCGGCTACAGCGACCAGAACAACGTGGATCGCCACGCCGTCAACGACTTCGTGAAGCGCGGTGGCGACTGCTCGGACACCTGCGCCGCGGTGCAGGACTTCGACCAGGTGCTGGAGGACCCGATCAAGCCGAACAGCATCAACGCCCAGTACGACGTCGGTGACGGCGTCCACGTGAACATCAGGGGACAGCGGGCGATCGCCGACTACATCGCGCTGGAGACCATCGCCTAGCGTCGTGCGCCGCGTGCGCTGTACGCGGCGATCCCGCCCGCGAACAGCACTCCCGCCGTCCACCGGGTCAGCGTGTCGTCCGGGGCGCCGACCGGCCACGTGACGACGCGGCCGAGCGCCGACCCGGCGGGCGGCATGATCGCCGCCACCGCCCACCACAGCACCGGCGCGGTGGCGGCGAGCCGGGCTCCGGCCACCGTCGCGGCCAGGCCTGCCAGACCGATCATGCCCGCGGTGTCGCGGACGGCGAAGGCGGCGTCGAACGGTGCGTCGCCGAGCTCCTGCACCAGCAGCACCGAGGTCGCGGCCACCGTCGCGGCGAGCAGGAGGTGCCCGAGGCGCCACCACGGCCACGGGACGGCGGTCGACCTGTCGAGCTCCGGGTCCTGGCCCGCGAGACCGGCCGTCGTCACCAGCACGGCGGCCAGCGTCGTCAGCGACGCGCTGAGCGGCGTCCACGGCGAGTGCAGCGCCGACCACGCGACCAGCACCACGACGGGCAGGACGACCAGCGCCGCCGGAACTCCACGTGACTGCGCGTACAGCGCGAGCGGCCTCATCAGCTCGCCTTCAGCACGTCGAGCACGCGTTCGGAGTCCTCGCACGCCAGCAACATCTGCCGCGCCCGCACGACCCGGTCCAGCTGCTCCCGCGCGGACTGGCCGCGGAACGTCCGCCAGGCCTCGTCGATCTCGGCCCGCAGCCGGCTGTTGCTCCACGTCAAGGAGTCGGAGGCCAGCTCGGCCAGTTCCCCGTTGAAGTAGCCGGCGGTCAGGTAGCGGACGGCGCTCCCGCTGGTGTCGAAGGTGTTCGGGGTGGCGCATCCTGCCACGCCCGCACCGGCCAGCAGTTCCAGCCGCAGCTGGTCACCGGTCATGGTCAGGTGGCTGGGAAAGCGCTGCGACTCCACGTAGACGATGCGCCGATCGCGTTGGGGCGCCGCCAGATGAGCCATCGCCGACGTGTCCTCCCTGACCTCGGAAGGCGCGTCGGGCAGCACCGAGAGCGTGGTCAGGACGTCGCGGCCGACCGCGGCGACGGTGGGGAGACTGGCGGCGTGCACCTGGCTCACGCACACGGTGCCCTCGCAGACCAGCTTTCCGGCGATTGAGTCGGTCACCAGCACGTCGGAGTACTTGACCGGCATGATCGACAGGGCGAGGACGACCGCCAGACCGGCCGGCACGAGTGCGGCCAGGCGGCCGAGGTGGGTCCGCGCGGCGAGCAGGAGGAACGCCGTCACGCCCAGGCCGGTGAACCACACCACCTGACCCAGGTCGACGGACGCCGAGGTCGTGACCAGGTCCGAGCCCGGCGGGTCGAGGACGGGCGTGAGCAGCGCCAGCCGGGAGATCTCGTCGTCGGGCGAGCCGGCTTCGAGCGCCCGCGCCGCGCTGGTCGAGACCATGAACGTGGCCACCAGCGCCACCGGCACGGTCAGCGGGTGCGGCAGGAGCCGGCCCACCGCGAGTCCGAACAGGACGCTCGACGCGAGGGCGAGCACCACGGTCACCATGAGCGGGACGAACCCGGCCGAGACGAACCCCCCGCCGAGTGCGACCTTGACGACCAGGGCCACGCACATCACCGCGCCCGCCACCGCGACGGCGCCCGCCACCGCGCAGGCCAGCGTGCCGAGCCTGACCCAGCCGGGACGGGAGGTGGAGGTGAACAGCTCGGTCACCCGTGCGCGGCTGTCCCGCATTCCCTGCAGGACGGCGAATCCGACCACGAGCGCCCACACGTAGGCCAGGGGCAGGCGGAGCTCGAGCACCGCCGACGTCGAGTTCGCCGGCCACCTCTCGCTCCCGGACGTGATCAGCAGCAGCATTCCGGTGCTGGACACCAGCACGAGCAGCCCTGCCCAGAGCGCGGTCGAGCGTCGCAGCTCGATGCGCAGCCCGGTCACCAGGCACCCCCGGCGGTCTTCGCGCTGATCAGTGCCGAGTAGCCGCGCTCGATCGGGCTGTCGCCGACGTGCGCCTCCGTGCCGGCGGTGGCGAGATCGTCCGGAGTTCCCCGGAACACCAGGGATCCCTGGTCGACGAGCACCACGTCCGTGCACGCCGCCGCGACGTCCTCGACCAGGTGGGTCGAGATCAGCACGCAGGCCTCCCTGCCGAGTTCGACGACGAGCTCGCGGAACCGCAGCCGTTGCGCGGGGTCCAGGCCGACCGTCGGTTCGTCCAGGAGCAGGAGCTCGGGTTCGTTGACGATCGCCTGCGCGATGCCGACCCTGCGGACCATGCCGCCGGACAACGACTTCATGCGGTCCTCGGCGCGGTCGGTCAGCCCGACCCGTTCGAGTGCCTCCCGCACGGCGGCAGGAATGCGTGCCGGTGGCATCTCCTTCAGCCACGCCAGGTACTCGACGAACTCGCGCACCTTGAAGCGCTTGTAGAACCCGAAGTGCTGCGGCAGGTAGCCCAGCCTGCGCCGGACGGGCCTCAGCTTGCCGTTCGCCGGTGTGCCGAGCAGTGACAACGTGCCCGAGGTGGGGGACTGCACCGTCGCCAGCGTGCGGATCAGCGTGGTCTTGCCCGCGCCGTTCGGGCCGAGCAGCCCGTGCACACCGCGGCCGAGCCCGAGGCTGAGTCCGTTCACCGCGTCGCGGCCCTTGCGCCCGCCCACGCGCACCACCAGGTTGTCGGCTTCGATCGCCTGCATCCCGTTCTCCCTCAAGTGTTCTCGCTCTTGACGGGCTAGACGGCGACGGGGCTCGCGAGGTTCTCGGAACGCTGTGACGGCGGTCACCAGCTGCCGGGCCGATCGGGGATGCCGAGCACGGCGCTGTAGCCGCGTTCGAGAGGACTGTCGCCCGCGTGCCGTTCCGTGCCGTGGGCCGCGAGCCGTTCGGTGGTGCCCTGGAAGACGAGTTTCCCCTGGGAGAGAAGCACGACGTCCGTGCAGGCGGCAGCGACGTCCTCCACCAGGTGCGTCGAGACGACCACGCACGCGTCGGTGCCGAGTTCGGTGAGCAGCTCGCGGAACCTGAGGCGCTGGGCGGGATCGAGACCGGCCGTCGGTTCGTCGAGCAGCAGGATCTCGGGGTCGTTCACGATCGCCTGCGCGATGCCGGCGCGCCGGATCATGCCGCCGGACAACGTCTTCATCCTGTCGTCGGCCCGATCGGCGAGCCCGACCCTCTCGACGGCGCGCTGCACGGCCGCCGGGATGTCCCGCATCTCCTTGAGCCACGCCACGTACGCCACGAACTCCCGCACGGTGAACCGCCGGTAGTGCCCGAACTCCTGCGGCAGGTACCCGACCCGCCGGCGCAGATGACGCAGCTCCGCGCCACCGAGCATCGAGAGCTCGCCCGAGTGCGGTTCGAGCACGGTCGCGAGCGCGCGGACGAGCGTCGTCTTGCCGGCGCCGTTGGGCCCGAGCAACCCGTGCACACCACGCCCCATGGAGAGCGTGACGCCGTCGACGGCCATCCGCCGCCCGGCCTTGACCCGCAGGTCGCGAGCCTCGATCTCCCAGGCGTAGGTGGTGGGCGCGGTCATCGGTTCCCCTCCAGACGCGTGAACGCCATCCGCCGCAAGGCGAGCACCACCAGCCCGGCCCCCAGCAACGCGACCCAGACCGGCGCGGCGGCCGCACCGAGCACGACGGACGTGCGGCTGAACGCGATGGTCGGCGCCACGATCACCAGGGCCCACGCCGCGATCAGCACGACCGCGGCCCGCGTGACCCCGACCAGCGTCCCAAGAGCAAGCGTGCCGACGGTGAACGCCAGACAGGGCAACAACCACCGCCCGAACCCGGCGCCCGTCAGCAGACTCGCCACCGCCAGCCCCGGCACCACCACGGCCAGCACCGCCGCCGTCCGCCGAAACACGAGCGGCAGCCCCGCCCGAGGCGTGGCGGCGGTCAGCTCCCAAGCCGGGTCGAGCGAACGCCCCCAGGACGCGGCGACACCGAGCACCGGCAGCACCGGCGCGACCAGCAACACCAGCGACACCCGATCACCCACCGCGAACCCGGCCCGGTCGAGCACCACCGCGGCGGCGATGACCAGCAGGATCATCGCGAGCCACGGCCCCGCCGCGGGCGAGACCCACCCGTGCACCCGCCGCCAGGCCCGCGCGCGCGGCATCTGCGGGGTGCGGTCGAGCAGCGGCGAGAGACTCGCCCAGACGGCCTCGGCGATCGGCTCGGGGGCGAGCCTCGCGCGGCACGGGGCGCAGGTTTCGAGGTGCGACTCGACGGCCCACAGTTCGTCCGCCGGGATGCCGGGGTCGCCTTGGGAGTAGCGGTGCAGGAGGTGGTCTGCGGGGTGGTCGGTGGTCATGGTCGCGCCTCCTGCGTCGCGGTGTGCGGGGGCTCGGGCGGGGTGGCGGGGGAGTGGTTGACCGCGGCGTTGGGCTGGCCGGGGACGGTGGCCGCCGTGCTGTCGGGTGGACCAGGCTGGAGAGTGGTGGCGCCGGGCCGGGGCGCCGCGGTGGTGCCATCGAGCGGGTTGAGCTCGTGAGAGAAGGCGGTGTTGTCGTGCGGGCCGCACCGCTGGTCGGTGGGCACGGGCCGGTAGCTGGTGGGGTCTGGTCGGCGGACCGCTGTGGCGGGGCCAGGTCGGACCGCGGCTGTGGCGCCGCGGGGTTGGCCGGGCGGCCGGATGGCGGTGCAGGCGGAATGCTTGGTCTGGTGGGCAGCGCGGATGCTGTCGGGCAGGCTCTCCCGGCGAGTGGCTGTGGCCGTGTGACCGGGCCGGTCAGCCTGGTGGGTGGTCGTGTGGCCGGGCAGGCTGACTTGGCAGGTGGCTGTGGCCACGCCGCCGAGCAGGTCGGCCTGGTGGATGACCGCAGTCGTGCGACAGAACTGGCTGACTCGGCGGGCGGCCATGTCGGTGCGACCAGGCAGGCCGACCCGGCGCCCACGCGGAACCCATCGGCCGCCGGTGCCGCCAACGGCCGACGCGTCTCCGAGAGCGGTCATGCCAGGGCCTCCCTCATCGCGATCCGAGCCCGCCGGGCACGGGTCTTGACGGTGCCCTCCGGCACCCCGAGCAGCACCGACGTCTCCCGCACCGTCAGTCCGTCGAGCACCATCGCCTGCAGCACCTGCCGCAGTTCCGGCGCCAGGCGGCGCAGCGCGTCGCCCACCTCGTCCCCGACCACTCCGTCGAGCACCTCCTCGTCGGCCGCGGCGGCGGGGGAGGGCGCGGCCGCGGCGGGCGGTGTGGCGTGGTGTGCGCGGCGGCGGAACGCGTCTATCAGCCTTCGTGCGGCGATGGTCCACAGCCAGCCGACGGCGGTGCCGCCCGCCGCCGCGCCGGCGAACGCGTCCGCTGCCCGCCACACGGCCAGGTAGGTCTCCTGCAGCACCTCGGCGACGATCTGCTCGTCCGAGCAACGTCTGCGCAGCCGCACGGTCAGCCACGGCGAGGTGCGGCGGTACAGCTCTTCGAACGCGCGGCGGTCGCCTCGTGCGACCCGGCGCACGAGCTGTTCCTCGTCGAGGCCCGCCTCACCCCGGATGGCTCTCACACTCCGCTAGACGTCGAGATCGAAGCTCAGGTTCTCACCGCGACGTGACACGAGCCACAACAATTCACTCGATAACTTCAGTGTTGACCAAAACTCAGGCCCACGGCCAGCGTCAGCTCCAAAACCCGCTGCGGAGACCCGAGGTCAGGGAAGAGGTCCCGGAGCTGGCCCATCCGGTACCGGACGGTCTGCGGGTGCACGAACAGGGCAGCGGCCACCTCCTCGCGCCGGCCGTGGTGCAGCAGCCAGGCGCGCAACGTCTCCTCCAGCCGCCGGGCCGTGGTGGCCGGGAGTGCCAGCAGCGGGGCCAGGGCGCGGGCGCGCAGGTCGGCGTACGCGTCGGGATCGGCGCTCAGCACGAGAGAGGCGAGGTGCTCCTCGGTGTCACGGATGTCGGAGGAGAGGGAGCGTGCGCGTACGGTCCGTTCGTACGAGGCGGAGGCACGCATCCATGGACGTGCTGGCCCGACGACGGCATTGCGGTGGTTGAGCTGTCGTAGCAGGTGGGAGCGGTCGGCGTCGGGTACGAACAAGACGCCGGTCGAGTCCGGCAGGTCGTCGAGGACGAGGGTGCCGGGGTCGAGCGAGCGGTAGGCGGGGCGGGCCTGGAACGCGGGGAGCAGGACCACGGTCAGCGTGGACGGCGGCTGCCAGCCGGCGCGTCCGGCGGAGGCCAGCAGGACCTCGGCGCTCGCGCCGGCGAGCAGGTCGCGGGCGAGTTGTTCGAGGTGGCGCTCGTGGGCCAGGCCTCGTGCGGCCAGTTCGTCGGCGTGGCCCGCGGCGCTGGCGGCGGACAGCTCGTCGATGTAGGCGAAGGTCAGTTCGGCGAACTTCGCCACCTCCGCGGCCGGCAGACCCGCTGGTACGGCGCCTGCGGCCAGGCCTCGCCAGGCCACGCGGGCGCCGACGCGGTATGCGCTGAGCAGCGCGTCCATCGAACGGCCGTCGCGCACCTCGCCGCGGCCCAGTTCGTAGGCCGCGTCGCTCGCATCGCCGCCCCCGCCGGTGCCGCTCGCGAGGTCCAAGTAGTGTCCTAGCGCCGTGCGAACGGCACGGCGGATGGTGCCACCCATGCGTCCGGAAAGTGCATTGGCATAGCTCGGCACCTCGGTGATGATGGCGCGGACCACTTCGTCGGCGGTCGGCCTCAGGACCTCCCGCAACGCGGTCACGGTCTTCTCATCCAGGGCCAGTTCGGTGGCCCTCCTCATTGCGTGAGTCACGATTTGTTCCCTGCGAACAATCCAGCCGGGGATATTCACGTCCTGCGGACAGGACTTTACGCCCTAGGGCGCATCAAGCTGGAGTCATGACGAGTGCCGCCCTACGCAGCAGGGCGTGGAAACTGCTTGAGCTGGTCACGACGCCGCTGCTGCCGTCCGACTACCTCGACCTGGTGAGTCCCCTCCGCTCAGGTGCTGACCTGCGCGGCCGCATCGAGGCCGTGCACCGCGAGACAGACGATGCCGCGACGATCGTGATCAAGCCCGGCAAGGGCTGGCGCGGTCACGTCGCCGGTCAGTACGTCCGGGTCGGCATCGACGTCGACGGCGTGCGCCTCTGGCGCGCGTACTCGGTCACGTCGCCGACGAACCGCGCGGACGGCCGCATCACGATCACCGTGAAGGCCATCCCCGACGGCAAGGTCAGCAACCACCTGGTCCGCAAGGCGAAGCCCGGCACGGTGATCCAGCTCGACCAGGCCACCGGCGAGTTCGTCCTGCCCGCCGCCAAGCCCGCCAAGGTGCTCTACCTGACGGCCGGCAGCGGCATCACGCCCGCGATGGGCATGCTGCGCGACTCGCGGCTCGCCGACGTCGTGATGGTGCACTCCGCGCCGCGCAAGGAAGACGTGATCTTCCGCAACGACCTGCACGACCTGGTCGCGGACGAGGCGCTGAAGCTGGTCGAGCTGCACACCGACACCGACGGCATGCTCGACGTCGCCGAGCTGGAGAAGCTCGTGCCCGACTGGGCCGAGCGCGAGACCTGGGCCTGCGGGCCGGCGGGCCTGCTCGACGCCGCCGAGGCGCACTGGGCGGAGCACGGCATCGCTGAGCGCCTGCACACCGAGCGGTTCCGGCCGACCGTGGTCGTGGCCGGCGAGGGTGGCGAGGTCACGTTCGGCAAGACCGGCAAGACCGTCGAGGCCGACGGTGCCACGCCGCTGCTGAACGTCGGCGAGGAGGCGGGCGTGCTGATGCCGTCCGGCTGCCGCATGGGCATCTGCTTCGGCTGCGTCACGCCGCTGAAGTCCGGCGCGGTGCGGGACCTGCGCACCGGCGAGATCACCCAGGCCGAGGACAGCCCCACCGCGCACGTGCTCGTCCAGACCTGCGTGTCCGCCGCGGCGGGCCCCTGCGAACTCGAACGCTAGCCAGCGCGCCCACCACTGACATTCCCTTCCCCCCGCGAAGTGGCCCTCCCCCAGCCACTGCTTCCCGGAAAGCGAGATTCATGACCGCCATCGATCCCACCGCCCACCTGACCGACGAGCAGATCGAGGAGCTCGGCCGCGAGCTCGACGCGATTCGCGACGAGGTGATCGCCAGTCGTGGTGAGAAGGACGCGGCCTACATCCGCAAGGTCATCTCGGTGCAGCGCAAGCTGGAGCTGACCAGCCGCGGCATCCTGCTGTTCTCGCTCTTCCCGCCGGCCTGGATCATCGGCACCGCCGGTCTGTCGGTCGCGAAGATCATGGACAACATGGAGATCGGGCACAACATCCTGCACGGCCAGTGGGACTGGATGCGCGACCCGAAGATCCACTCCACGACCTGGGAGTGGGACCACGTCTCGCCGGCCGAGCAGTGGAAGCACTCGCACAACGAGCTGCACCACACGTACACCAACGTGATCGGCAAGGACAACGACCTCGGCTACGGCATCATGCGCGTGGACGAGGACCAGAAGTGGCACCCGATGCACCTGGGTCAGCCGCTGTGGAACTTCATCAACGCCTGCTTCTTCGAGTACGGCATCGCCGCGTACGACCTGGAGCTCGGCAAGAACCTGCACAAGCGCCGCCGCAACAACCCGGAGTTCCGGGCGCGCGCCAGGGCCGTGGGCCGCAAGATCCGCAAGCAGGTGCTCAAGGACTACGTGATCCACCCGCTGCTGTCGGGCCCGTCGTTCCTGACCACGCTCGCGGCGACGTTCACCGCGAACCTGGTCCGCAACCTCTGGTCGCACTCGGTGATCATGTGTGGTCACTTCCCCGAGGGCGTGCAGACCTTCGAGCGCCGGTCGATCAAGGGCGAGACGCGCGGCCAGTGGTACCTGCGCCAGATGATGGGTTCGGCGAACATCAGCGGCAGCAAGGCCATGCACTTCATGACCGGCAACCTGTCGCACCAGATCGAGCACCACCTGTTCCCGGACCTGCCGAGCAACCGGTACGCCGAGGTCGCGGTCAAGGTGAAGGCGCTGTTCGAGAAGTACGAACTGGACTACGTGACCGGCCCGCTGCCCAAGCAGGTCTTCTCCGCGTGGCACAAGGTCTTCCGCCTGTCGCTGCCGAACCGCAAGCCCAAGGTCAAGGCGCCGGCCAAGGACAAGGAACTGGTCGCCGCCTGAGACGGGCAATGGTTCAGATCTTTCGGCCGTACCGGCGACACCGCCGGATCCGGTGAGATTCCTTCGTAGGGCCCGAGTTCCACCCCTGCTGCTTCATCGGGCCCTCCGACGGAGGAACTCATGCGAAGGGTCTACCTCGTCGCGGCCACCCTGCTCATGGCCGCGACGATCTACACGCCTGCCTCGAACGCGGCTCCTGCCGCCGCGGCGATCACCGAGACCGTCTACGTCGAGTCCACGATCGACAGTGACGCGGACGGCAAGCTCGACCGGATCGCCGCCGACGTCATGCGGCCCGACACGGCCGGCCGAGTGCCGATCGTGATGGAGGCCAGCCCCTACTACGGGCTGGGCGCGACGGCCGCGTCGGCGACGAACGTGCCGCGCGGCTTCGGCCGCTGGTACGACGAGTACTTCGTGCCGCGCGGGTACGCCGTCGTCGAGATGGAGATGCAAGGCACCTCCCGCTCGACCGGCTGCCCGACCACGGGTGGTCCCGAGGACACCGCGAGCGTCCGCGCGGTCGTGGACTGGCTCAACGGCCGCGCCAAGGCGTTCTACGCGGACGGCCGGGCGGCGGTGGCGAGCTGGAGCACCGGCAACGTCGGCATGCTCGGCGTCTCCTACAACGGCACGCTGCCCAACGCGGCCGCCGCGGCGAACATCCCCGGCGTGAAGACGATCGTGCCGATCGCCGCGATCTCCAGCTGGTACGAGTACGCCCGTGACCAGGGCATCGGGTACAAGGGCTGGGAGTCCAACTACCCGACCTTCCTCGCCAACTACGTCGTGAGCGCGGCGCAGAAGGCGAAGTGCAAGCCGGTGTTCGACCAGCTGTCCCGCGAGGACGGCGACGAGTCCTTCGACTACACGTCGTTCTGGAAGGCCCGCGACTACCGGGTGGGCGCGCAGAACGTGTCCGCGTCGGTGTTCGCCGTGCACGGCCAGGCGGACTGGAACGTCAAGCCGTCCCAGTTCGGCCGCTGGTGGAAGGAACTGGCGGACCGCGGCGTGCCGCGCAAGATCTGGCTGCACCGGGGCGGGCACCTCGACCCGATCTCGTTCCGCCAGGCCGAGTGGCAGCGCGTCATGGGGCTGTGGATGGACCACTGGCTCAAGGGCGCGGACAACGGGATCATGAACGAGCCCATGGCCGACGTGCAGAAGCCGGACGGCAGCTGGGAACAGGCCGCCACGTGGCCGCGGCCGGACACCAAGGACACCACGCTGTACTTCGGTCCGGCGGCCGGTGGCATGTCCGGTTCGCTGACCACCACACCGGTGGCCGGTGGCACGCAGAGCCTGCGCGCGAACGCGAACATCAGCGAGGCGGCCATGATGGCCAACCCGGAGACCGCGAACACCAGCCGGCTGGCCTACCTGACGGCACCGCTGACGAAGGACGCGCGGTTGTCCGGTGAGGTCAGCCTGACCGTCCGCGTCGGGTCGAACCGGGCGTCGACGCCGCTCACCGCGTTGCTGGTGGACTACGGCCCGAGCACGCAGGCGGTGCTGTCCGAACGCAGCCCGCTGCAGCTGTCCACGGAGGTGTGCGGCAGGAACGACCTGCGGGACAAGACCGGCTGCGCGCGTCCGCCGGACGTGTCGATCCAGGCGGTGTCGGCGACGATGCTGACCAAGGGTGCCGTCGACGCCAAGAACCGCCTGTCGCTCGAGACCGCGACCCCGTTGCCCACCAACGGGTCCACCGCGGACGTGACCTGGAAGCTGCACGCCAGGGACGCGTTGGTCCCGGCAGGGCACCGGATCGGGATCGTGCTCGTCACGAACCACAACGCCTACATCGCCGCGGACGCGGCGGCGAGCGGTGTCTCGCTGTCCGTGTCGCTCGGCGTCAGCAAGGTGGTGCTGCCGATCGTCGGTGGCGCGCTGAACAGGTGATGACGAGCCGGGGCCCGCGGACTTCACAGTGCGCAGGCCCCGGCCTCGCTAGCCTGGCGCGATGCTCCTGGCAGCCATACCGAGTCCCACCCAGGGCGTGTGGCACCTCGGCCCGGTGCCGATCCGCGCCTACGCGTTCTGCATCATCGCCGGCGTCCTCGTCGCCGCCTGGCTGACCGAACGCCGGTACGTCGAGCGCGGCGGCAGGCCCGGTGTCATCAACCAGATCGCCACGTGGGGCGTTCCGTTCGGCGTCGTCGGTGCCCGGCTCTACCACGTGGCCACGTCCTGGCAGCCGTACTTCGGCCCGGACGGCGATCCCGTGCGCGCCCTCTACATCTGGGAAGGCGGGATGGGCGTCTGGGGCGCGATCGCGTTCGGCGCGCTCGGAGCCTGGATCGGTGCCAGGCGCGCCGGCGTCGCGCTGCCTCCGCTGGCCGACGCGGCGGCCCCCGGAATCCTCCTGGCACAGGGGATCGGCCGTCTCGGCAACTGGTTCAACAACGAGGTGTACGGCGGCCCGACCGACCTGCCCTGGGGGCTCACGATCCACGAGTGGGACCAGGACGCGGGCCGTGCGGTGATCGGTCCGGACGGAGCGCCCGTGGTGCTGGGGACGTTCCACCCGGCGTTCCTGTACGAACTGCTGTGGACTTTCGCCGCGGCGGCCGTGGTGATCTGGGCGGACCGCCGGTTCCGGCTGGGGCACGGCCGCGCGTTCGGCCTGTACGTGGTGCTCTACACGCTGGGCAGGCTGTGGATCGAGGCGCTGCGCATCGACCAGGCGAACACGGTCCTGGGCCTGCGCCTGAACATCTGGACCTCGCTGGTCCTGGGTGTCGGTGCCGCCGCGCTGACGCTGTGGTCGGCACGGCGGCACCCCGGCAGGGAGGACCTCGGGCCGGCTTCGGCGCCGAGTCGTACGCCTCCGCCAGCGGACGCGGTGTCCGGACGGACCGCCGAGGGCTGATCGCGACCGTCCGGACCTGTCAGGCGGACTGGGAGATCACCGCGGTGACGGTGACGTCGACGTACCGGCCGATCATGAAACCCGGCGCGCGGATGCCGAGCGCCCTGCGGTCCAGCCGCGCCGTCGCGGTCAGCACCGCCTCGCGTCCGTCCAGTGAGGACACCTCGACCGTCCCGCCGAGCTCGGCCTCCCTGCCCCGCGCGGCCAGCGTGCCGGTGACGTGCCAGCCGGTGCCCGCGGCCCGCGCGGACGTCGCGGTGAACGTCATCACGGGGTGCCGGTCGAGGTCGAGCAGGCCGGGTTTGCGCAGGTGCTGGTCGCGCTTGGCGATCCCGGTGTCGATGGCGCCGAGGTCCAGGGTGCCGTGCACGGCCAGCAACGCGCCGACCGGTCCGATCTCGACGGTGCCCGCGGTGACGGGCACCGTGCCGTTCGCCTTGCGGCCGAGGTTGCCGACCTGGAACGACGCGCTGCTGCGGCTCAGGTCCGCCCGCCACACACCGGCGGCGAGTGCTCGCGTGGTGGTCATGACCGGGCTCCGTCGTGCTCGAAGACCTCGAGGACCGGGTAGATCTCGACGCGGTCCGCGCCCGGCAGCAGCGCCGGGTCCTCGCCGGGCAGCAGCTGCGTGCTCATGATCGCCTTCTGGGTGTCGATCAGCGCCTGCTCGGACTCGGCGATCGACAGCACGACCTCCGACCCGTCCGCGCGGCGGAGCACGTAGGTCCTGATGTTGCCCGGCACCGCCATGGCCGCCGGTGCGATCCGCTGCTTCGCCGCGAAGTCGGCCGCGGCCAGCTGTTCGGGGCCGCGGGGTCCGTCGAAGTAGGTGAGCTGCGCGTACATGGTCGCCTCCTTGGGTGGTGCACCGAGTCTCGGCCCGTCCGCGGCGACACGGATCCGTGCCAGTACGGAGACCGGTACCGAACCGCCACCGGTCGGCGATACTCCCGGCGTGGAGGAAGCCCCGATCTTCGGCCGCGACCGCGAGCTCGCCTCGCTGCGGGCGGGCCTCGTCGCCGCGGCGGGCGGCGCGGGCCGTCTCGTGCTCGTCGTCGGTGAGGCGGGCATCGGCAAGACCAGGCTGGCCACGGCGGTGTCCGCGATGGCCGGTTCGTACGGCGTCCCGGTCGCACGGGGCCACGCCGTCGACGATCCCGGCATGCCTCCGTTGTGGCCGTGGCGCCGCCTCGCCCGCTCCGTGCCCGCGCTGCACCGCGTGCTCTCCGAAGGACACTCCGGCCAGGACGACTCGGCCCGCTTCGCCCTGCTCGCCGACGCGGCGGACGCCCTGGTGGCGGAGGCCGCGCCCGGCGGGCTGCTGCTCGTGCTGGAGGACCTGCACTGGGCCGACCGCACGTCGTTGCGCCTGCTGGCCCACCTCGCCACCGAACTGCCCGCCTCCCGGATCCTCGTCGTCGCGACCTGTCGCGAGGCCGGCGGGGACCTGTCCGGCGTGATGCGCGCTCCCGCCGCCCGCACCCTGCACCTGGGCGGGCTGACGCGCGGCGACGTGGCCGGATGGGTGCGCTCCGCCACGGCCGTGCCGGACCCGGAGTCGCTGGCGGCACGGCTGGTGGACGGCACCGGCGGCAACCCGCTGTACGTGCGCATGCTGATCGACAGCGGGGAGGCCGCGGGGCACCGGGAACTGCACCGGATGGTGTTGTCCACACTGGACCGGCTGAGCCCGCACGCCCGCGACGTGCTCGGCGTGGCCAGCGTCCTGGGGGAGCGGATCGACCCCGCGCTGCTCGCGGCCGTCACCGGCGAGGACCCCGCCACGCCGCTCGACGACGCCGTCGCCGCCAGGGTCCTGCAGGCCGACGACGGGTCGCTGGCGTTCACACACGCGCTCGTGCGGGACGCCGTGTACGAGAGCTTGGCGCCGTCCGTGCGCGCGGAACTGCATCGGCGTTGCGCGCTGGCCCTTGCCGCCGCTGGTGGCGCGCCGGGACGCATCGCGACGCAGTGGCACCGGGCGAGCGGGGCGGACGCCGCCGCGGAGTGCTCGCGGTGGGCGGCGGAGGCGGCGCGAGCGGCCACCGCGGAACTCGCCTACGACGAGGCGGCCGGGTTCGCGGCGCTCGCCCTGGCAACGGCCGAGGAGAAGACGGCGGAGCTCACCCTCGGCCTCGCCCGCGCCGAGTTCCTCGCGGGAGAGACCCAGGCCAGCCTCGGCCACTGCCGCACCGCCGCCCGCCTGGCGCAGCAGGCCGGCGCTCCCGACCTGATGGCGGAGGCCGCCCTCGTCATCACCGGGCTGGGCGACCGCTCGCTGCTGGCCGCCGTCGACCAGCTCTGCACGGCCGCGCTGCGGCACCTCCCGGAGGAGGCCACCGCGACCAGGGCCCGGCTGCTGGCGCGCCGGGCGATGGCGGCCACCACGACCGGTGCGGCGGAACGGGCGCGGGAGCTGTCCGCCGCGGCACTGGAGCTCGCCGTGCGCAGCGGTGATCCGGACGCGGAGCTGGACGGCATCCACGCGCGGCACCTCACCCTGTGCGCGCCGCAGTTCAGGGACGAGCGGGTCGAGCTCGCGAACCGGGCCGTCGTGCTGGCCGAGACCGCACGGCAGCCGCACGCCGAGCTGTGGGGTCACGTCTGGCTGGTCGACGCGGCGCTCCAGGTGGGGGACCTGGTCGAGGTGGACCGGCAGCTGGACCTGATCGAGCAGTTCGCGGCGACGCGGCAGCACGGGGTCGCGTGGTGGCACCTGCACCGGCTGAGGGCCACGCGGGCGGCGCTGGTCGGGCAGTTGCAGAAGGCCGAGGAGTGCAACGAGACGGCTCGCGCCATCGCCGAGCGGATGGGGGTCGCGGCGGCCAAGGGCATGTACTACGCGTTCCGCAACGAGATGGCGCAGCTGGTCGGCGGCATCGACGAGGCGGCGGCGCGGGAGGTGTTCGAGGTGATCGAGCTGGTCGGAGACATCCCGCTGGCCCGCGTCTACGTGCCGTTCCTGCACGCGATGCTCGGGCAGACCGCCCAGGCCGCAGCGACGTTCGAGGAGTTCCGGGCCATGCCGGCGGTGCTCGAGGCCGGGCCGACGTGGGCTCCGCTGGTCGCGCAGATCGGGGTGGTCGCCTGCATGCTCGGCGACACCGAGGCGGCCGAGGGCGTCTACGCCGTGCTGTCCACATTGGACCCGTTCTTCGCCGCGGACGGGTCCGGCGCGGTGTTCTCCACCGCCGCGGTGCCGCGGTTGCTCGGCGACCTCGCGATGACCTGCGGACGGACGGAGGCCGCCGCCGGCCACTACCGGCTGGCCCTGGAGATGAACGCCCGCATCGGCGCCCGGCCGTTCGCCGCGCTGAGCCGGCTCGGACTCGCCCGCGCCCTCGTCGAACAGGGCGACCTGTCCCAGGCCCGCACGCTCGCGGCCGAGGCGGCGGCCGAGTTCCGCGCGCTGGACATGCCGGTCCGGCTGGCCGAGGCCGACCGGGAGCTGAAGCGGATCGGCGCGGTGGAACAGGCGCAGGACCCGTTGTCACCGCGCGAGTCCGAGGTCGTGGACCTGGTGGCGCAGGCCCTGACCAACCGCCAGATCGCGACCCGCCTGCACCTGAGCGAACGCACCGTCGAGACCCACGTGCGCAGCGTCCTGGCCAAGCTGGGGCTGCGCACCAGGACCGAGATCACCGCGTGGGAGCTCACCCGGCGGGCCTGACCAGGCCCGCCGCCCCGGGATGAGATCCGGTCTCAGCGTTCGCCGTCTCCGCTGAACCGCCCGTGCCTCCCCGCGCCGCCCGCGAACCGGGCGGCTCCGGCCACCCCTTCCCGGGCCACGATCGGCACCCCCGCCGCCCCTTCCGCCCGCAGCGCCTCCGCCAACGGCAGGTCCAGCCCGCCGTAGACCGACGCCCGGTCGGCCAGCACGCACTCGAACGGGAACCCGGCGATCTGCCCGGCCAGCTCCAGCGCCGCCGCCACCGCCTGCCCCGGCTCGACCACCCGGTTCGCCAGGCCGATCGCCAGCGCCTCCTCGGCGTGCACCGGACGTCCGGTCAGGATCAGGTCCAACGCGCGCCCCAGCCCGACGACCCGGGGCAGCCGCACGGTGCCGCCGTCGATCAACGGCACGCCCCACCTCCGGCAGAACACCCCGAACACCGCGTCGCTCTCGACGACCCGCAGGTCCGCCAGCAGCGCCAGCTCCAGCCCGCCTGCCACCGCGTAGCCGCTGACGGCCGCGATCAGCGGCTTGCTCAGCCGCAACCGCGTCGGTCCCATCGGCCCGGCACCGCCGCCGGAGGGATCGAGCTCGTTGCGCCGCGCCGGGTCGCCGACGGAGGTCAGGTCCGCCCCGGCGCAGAACGTCCCGCCCTCACCGGCGAGCACCGCCACTCGTTGCGACGGGTCCGCCTCGAACGCCAGGAAGGCCTCCCGCAGCTCGGCGGCCATCGGCCCGTCGACCGCATTGCGCCGGTCCGGGCGATTCATCCTGATCAACGTCGTCGTTCCGGTGATCTCCACCATGACGTCCATGTGACCTCCGTGATCAGCAGTGGCGTTCGGCCCGCCGCTGGCGTCTACTGACACGATGCCAATCGTCTCTCCCGGTTTCACCGGGCGACGCCAGTCACCGGACGTGCAGCTGCCGCCCGGTCAGTACCTGGCGGAGGACTTCCCCGTCCTCACGGCGGGACCGACGCCGCGCGTGCCGACCGACCGGTGGCAGTTCACGATCAACACCGAGGCCGGTCAGCGGTACGACTGGTCGTGGCAGCAGCTGGTGGAGCTGCCCGCGGAGAAGATCACGACGGACATCCACTGCGTCACCAAGTGGTCCAAGCTGGGCACCCGCTGGAAGGGCGTCTCGCTGGACGTGCTGCTGGAGGACGTCGAGACGGCCGCCGACTTCGCGCTCGTCCAGTCCTACGGCGGCTACACCACGAACCTGCCGCTGGAGGACCTGGTCGACGGCCAGGCGTGGATCGCGTACCGGTACGACGGCGACGAGCTCACGCCCGAACACGGCGGGCCGGCGCGGTTGCTGGTGCCGCACCTGTACTTCTGGAAGTCGGCGAAGTGGGTCCGCGGGATCCAGCTGCTGCTCGAGGACGAACCCGGCTTCTGGGAAAGCGCGGGCTACCACGACTACGGAGACCCATGGCGCGAGCAGCGGTATCAGGGCGACTGACCTGGCGGGTGGCCGAACTGGCCGAGGCCACCGACATCACGAAGAGCGCGCGCAGCCTGGTGTTCGACGTGCCCGGCTGGCCGGGACACCTGCCGGGCCAGCACGTCGACGTGCGCCTGACCGCCGAGGACGGCTACTCGGTGCAGCGCAGCTACTCGATCTCCTCCGCACCGGACGGGGAGCGGTTCGAGCTGAGCGTGCAGCGAGTTGAGGACGGCGAGGTGTCGCCGTACCTGTGCGACGCGCTCTCACCCGGCGACCGGATCGAGCTGCGCGGCCCGGTCGGCGGCTGGTTCGTCTGGCGTGCGACCGACCAGGCGCCGGTCACGCTCGTGGCGGGCGGATCGGGCATCGCACCGCTGATGGCGATGATCCGCACGCGGGCCGCGGAGGGCAGCAGGGTGCCGTTCCGGCTGATCTACTCGGTGCGCACGCCCGAGGACGTCTACTACGCCGACGAGCTGCGCCGGCGTGCGCGCGAGGACGGCGGCCTCGACGTCCACCTCGTGCACACCCGCCAGGCCCCGGAAGGCTCGCCGCACCCACCCGGGCGCCTCGGCCTGGCCACGCTCAACACCCACGCCTGGCCCGCCGACTTCAGCCCGAACGTCTTCGTGTGCGGGCCGACCGGGTTCGTCGAGACGGTGTCCGACATCTTCGTGGCGCTGGGCCACGACCCCCGCCGCGTCCGCACCGAACGCTTCGGCTGACAGGAGAGCACCGATGAGCCACGTGGACGGGAACGCGCTGGCGGGAGACCTCCGCGAGATCTTCGCGGTGGACCTGACCGCCGCGACCGGGCAGTGCTCGGGCTGCGGGTACAAGGGCCCGGTGGCGAGCCTGCGCGTCTACCAGAGCGCTCCGGGCACCGTCGCGCGCTGCCCGCACTGCGAGGAGGTCGTGCTGCGGCTGGTGCGCGGACGCGACCGCGCGTGGCTGGACCTGCGCGGCACGGTGAGCCTGGAGATCCCGCTGCCGTGAGGGGAACGACGAACCTGGCCTGCCGGGCGGTGCTGTTCGACATGGACGGTGTGCTGACCGACTCGACGGTCGCCGCCGAACGCGCGTGGACGCAGTGGGCGCACGAGTTCGGTGTGGACCCGGACGAGGTGCTGCGCGGCCTGCACGGCCGTCGTGCGGCGGACACCGTCCGCATGCACGTACCCGCCTCCGAGCAGGCCGGCGCGTTGCGGCGGATCAACGAGATCGAGGTCGCCGACGCCGGCTCGACCGCCCCGATCCCCGGAGCCCGCGAACTGGTGGACTCCCTGCCGGGGAACTGGGCCCTGGTCACGTCCGCTCCGCCCGAGCTGCTCGCGGTCCGGCTGGCCGCGGTGGGGATCCCGTTGCCTCCGGTGGTCATCAACGGCGACGACGTCACGCACGGCAAGCCCGACCCCGAGGGCTACCTGAAGGCCGCGGGCAAGCTCGGGCTGCCGATCGGGGAGTGCCTCGTCTTCGAGGACAGCGGCAACGGGGTCGCCGCGGGTCTCGCCGCCGAGGCCGCCACCGTGGTCGGCGTCGGCACCGGCGCCCTGCACACGCCCGCGCCCGTCGTCGTGCCTGACCTGCGGGCCGTCCGGTGGACCGGGCACGGCATCGAGGTGACCGAGGACCTTCGCGCCTCTTGACGTCCCGGAAACTTGTCCGGTTTGACATGCCCGATACCTCCGTTCGGCCGTAGCCCGGCTTCCGAGCCGTGTGCGTGGATGTATGGGAGCGCTCTTACAACGTTGTAAAAACGAAGGGGATCTTCGCTGATGAAGAAAGCCGCCCCCGTACTCGTCGCTCTGCTGCTGGCGCTGGGGATAGCGCCCGGACTGCCGTCCGCGAGTGCCGCCGAGCCGGTGCACGGCCTGAAGGGCGAGTACTTCAGCATGTCGGCACCGGGCGCGCGGGACTTCGCGACCCTGGGTGGCACCGTGCTGGACGCCGACATCAACCAGGGTGACCTGACCGGCGTCTTCGGGTTCCTCAACGGTCGCACCGAACACACGACGGCGCGCTGGACCGGGCAGATCGCGGTGCCGCAGACCGGCGACTACACCTTCCACGCCGTCGGGGACAACGGGTTCCGGCTGCTGATCGACGACAAACCCGTGATCGACCACTGGGTCGGCGACTGGGACCGCGAGCAGACCAGCGCGCCGGTGACGCTCACCGCCGGGCGCCAGTACGCCTTCAAGCTGGAGATGTTCCAGGACGTCGGCGGCGCCAACATGTTCCTGCGCTGGTCGAGCGCGACCACGCCCAAGCAGATCGTGCCGGAGTCCGCGTTCACGCCGCCCGCCGACTTCCAGGTCGTGCCGCGCACGGCCGGCGTCTCGAAGGACGGTCGCACCCTCACCGCGGACTTCGGTGGCCGCGTCACAGGGGCGAACGACCTCAAGGACCACCTGCGGGTGGACGTCGACGCCACCCCGATGCCGATCTCGGTGATCACCACCAGCCGCGACCGCGTCACCATCAGGCTGGCCGAGCGGGTGCTGAAGGGCCAAAGGGTCCGGATCTACTACGACGGCGCCGGCGCCCTCGCGGTCGACGGCAAGAAGGTCGAGAAGACCGCGCGCACGGTCGGCAACGTCTCCACGGAACGGCTCAGGACGCCGTGGGGCGAGAAGGTCGACACCCGCAACCCGTTGCCGGAGTACCCGAGGCCGCAGCTGGAACGCGACAAGTGGCTCAACCTCAACGGCCCGTGGGAGTTCGCGGCCGCCAAGGCGGGTGAGCAGCCGGTGTTCGGCAAGAAGCTGCGCGAGAAGGTCGTCGTGCCCTACCCGATCGAGTCGCAGCTCTCCGGGCTCGAACGGCACGAGGACCACATGTTCTACCGCCGCACGGTCAGCGTGCCGCACGACTGGCGGATCGGGTCCGGGCAACGGCTGAAGCTCAACTTCGGCGCGGTCGACTACCACGCGAAGGTCTGGGTGAACGGCAAGCTGGTCGCCGAGCACACCGGCGGCTACACGGCGTTCAGCGCGGACATCACCGACGTGCTCAAGCGCGGTGAGCAGGAGATCGTCGTCGCGGTCACCGACACCACCGGCCCGCACCAGCCCAAGGGCAAGCAGTCGCCCAACCCCAGCGGCATCTTCTACACGCCGTCGTCGGGCATCTGGCAGACCGTGTGGATGGAACCGGTGGCCGACAAGGGGATCGACGAGATCAGGACGACCCCGGACCTCGCCACCAGCTCGCTGGCCGTCGAGGTCAAGTCCGCCGGCAACGCCACCGTCACCGCGGTCGCGAAGGATGCCAAGGGCAAGCAGGTCGGCACCGTCACCGGACCGGCCAACACCAAGCTGACGCTGCCGGTGCCCGACCCGCACCTGTGGACTCCGGACGACCCGTACCTGTACAAGCTCGACGTCACGCTCGGCAGGGACAAGGTCAAGAGCTACTTCGGCATGCGGTCCACCGGGATCGCGAACGTCGGCGGCACGCCGAAGCTGACGCTCAACGGCCAGCCGATCTTCTCGCTGATGCAGCTCGACCAGGGCTTCTACCCGGACGGCCTGAACACCGCGCCGAGCGACGAGGCCCTCGTGTTCGACCTCAAGGCGCAGAAGGACCTCGGCTTCAACTCCGTCCGCAAGCACATCAAGGCCGAACCCGCCCGCTGGTACTACCACGCGGACCGGCTCGGACTGCTGGTGTGGCAGGACTTCGTGTCCGTCGAGGACGGCAGCAACCCCGTGGCGCAGCAGGCTTTCCTCAAGGAGAGCCGCGAGCTGATGCAGCAGATGCACAACCACCCGTCGATCTACGCGTGGATCGTGTTCAACGAGGGCTGGGGCGAGTGGGACCGCACCGTCACCGGCCAGATCACCGACGACGTCAAGGCGGCCGACCCGAGCCGGGTCGTCAGCGCGCACAGCGGCGTGAACTGCTGCGCCTCCAAGGGCGACAGCGGCAAGGGCGACGTCATCGACCACCACGACTACAACAACACCGACCCGGCCCGCCCGGACGGCAAGCGCGTCGTGATGGACGGCGAGCACGGCGGCTTCACGCTGCGCACGCCCGGACACCAGTGGCCCGGTGCGCCGATCGCCATCTACAGCGGCGTGCCGGACAAGGCGGCGCTGACGGCGAAGTACGTCGACAACACCCGCACGTTCTACCTGGGGCAGGCGCGCCAGGAGATGTCCGCGTCGGTCTACACGCAGGTCACCGACCTGGAGGGCGAGCTCAACGGCCTCTGGACCTACGACCGCAAGCGCATCAAGGTCGACCCCGGTCCCGTCCGGGAGATCAACCGGCGGGTGATCGAGGCCGGGGCCAACGCCGGCAAGCCGTACCCGTACGCGGGCAGCGGTGAGTGGAAGCTGAACGAGACCGGCGGAACGACGGCGAAGGACTCCAAGGGCGCCAACCCGCTCACGCTCAGCCCGACCGGCGCCACCTGGAAGGACGGCGCGCTGGAGCTGCGCAACGGCTCGGCGGAGACCTACGGCCCGGTCGTCGACACGACCAAGGACTACACGGTGTCCGCGAAGGTGCGCCTGGACGAGCTGCCCGGCAACTACGCCTCCGCGGTGAGCCAGGACGGCCGTCAGTCGGAGAACCCCTTCTACCTGCAGTACGGCCAGGGCGCGTTCGCCTTCAGCACGCCCGGTGGCAACCGGGCGCGCTACGAGATCACGCCGGAGATCGGCCGCTGGTACGAGCTGAAGGGCGAGCGGAAGGGCGGCGAGATCCGGCTCTACCTCGACGGTGCGCTGGTCGCCACGGCGGCGGCGGGACCCGCCATCGAGAGCACCGGCGCGTTCGCGGTGGGACGAGCCAAGTACAACGGCCAGAACGTGGACTTCTGGCGAGGCGCGATCAAGGACGTGGTCGTCACCTCTTGATGTTGGGAGAACGCTCTCCTCACGTGGTACAACCGGTGCATGAGCAGGGTCGCACCCACGTTGGAGGACGTCGCCCGAGTCGCGGGCGTGTCCCGCGCGACGGTGTCCCGGGTCGTCAACGGGACGCGCAACGTCGATCCTGAGCTCCAGGAGACGGTGCGCAACGCGATCGAGCAGACCGGGTACACGCCCAACCGCGTGGCCCGGTCTCTCGTCACGCGCCGCACCGGCACGGTCGCGCTGGTGATCTCCGGCGCGGGCGGGGGATCGGACGTGTTCACCGACCCGTTCTTCGGCCGGGTGACGGCGGGCGTGGTCGACTTCCTGCGCGGCCACAGCGTGCACCCGGTGCTCATGCTCGCCGACTCCGACCACGCGCGGACCGAGGTCGTCGAGTTCCTCAGACAGGGCAGCGCCGACGGCGCGCTGCTGGTGTCCA
The DNA here is from genome assembly GCF_026242055.1 of Lentzea sp. NEAU-D7. GTDB lineage: Bacteria > Actinomycetota > Actinomycetes > Mycobacteriales > Pseudonocardiaceae > Lentzea. The sequence goes on from NZ_JAPJDL010000011.1 coordinate 216,744, forward strand.
CCCACCCGGCCGACCCGCTGCCCGCGCGGTTGCTGGAGGCCGGCGTCCCCTCCGTGCTCTACGCGCGGCCCGGCAGGCCGATGCCGATCGGCTACGTCGACATGGACCACCGCGCGGGCGGGCGGCTCGCCGCCGACCACCTGGTCGCGGCGGGGCGGTACAACATCGCCACCATCTCCGGCCCGATGGACGTGCTGGCGAGCCAGGACCGGCACGCCGGCTTCCGCGACGCCATGGCCCGCCACGGCTTCCCGTACGTCCCGACCGCCGAGGGCGGCTTCACCGCCGAGAGCGGCGCGGCCGCGATGCACCGGCTGCTCACCGAGTGCCCCGACCTCGACGCCGTGTTCGCCGCGAACGACCTGATGGCGCAGGCGGCAGTGGACGTGCTGCTGGAGCACGGCCTGCGCGTGCCGGAGGACGTCGCCGTGGTCGGGTTCGACGACAGCGCGCCGGCGCTGGCCTGCCGCCCGCAGCTCACCACGATCCGGCAGCCGGTGGAGCGCATGGCCGCTCAGATGGCCGACCTGTTGCTCGCGGAGCTGGAAAAACCGGGACAACGGCCGAGATCCGTCATCTTCGAACCGGAACTCGTCGTACGGGCCTCTGCCTGATTGACCTGTTCGACACCCGGCGTTAACGTCCCTTGGGAGAGCGCTCTCACGCCCCTGTCCAAGGCTTTCAGCCCTTCCCCCCGTCAGGCAGGACCATGGGCTCAACCCTGTCCAGGGCCGCCGCGTTCGCCGCTGCCGCTCTGTGTCTCGTGACCACGATCAGCGCCACCTCGCAAGCGGGAGCCGCCGCGTGCGGCACCTCCAACGCCGCCCTCAACCGCCCCGCCACCGCGTCCTCGACGGAGAACGGCGGCACGCCCGCGTCGGCGGCCGTCGACGGCAACGCGGGCACGCGCTGGTCGTCGCAGTTCTCCGACCCGCAGTGGCTGCAGGTCGACCTCGGCTCCACGCAGGAGGTCTGCCGCGTCTCCCTGAGCTGGGAAGGCGCGTACGGCAAGGCCTTCCAGGTCCAGGTGACCGACAACGCCGCCGACTCCGCGTCGTGGCGCAACGTCTACTCGACCACGACCGGCACCGGCGGCACGCAGTCCGTCGACGTCACCGGGTCCGGCCGCTACCTGCGCGTCCTCGGCACGCAGCGCGGTACCGGCTACGGCTATTCCCTGTGGGAGCTCGGAGTCTTCACCACCACGCCCGACACCCCCGGCGTCACGCCGACGGACCCGCGCAACCCGGACTTCGGCCCGAACGTGCACGTCTACGGTCCGGGCTCCTCGCAGTCGGAGATGCAGTCGCGACTCGACTCCATCGCGACGCAGATGAGGACCAACCAGTTCGGTCCGCAGCGGCACGCCGTGCTGTTCAAGCCGGGCAGCTACAACGCTGATGTGAACCTCCGGTTCTACACGCAGATCGTCGGTCTCGGCCTGATGCCGGACGACGTGAACATCAACGGGCACATCCGCGTCGAGGCCGACTGGCTGCAGCAGGGCAACGACCCGAACAACCTCGGCAACGCGACGCAGAACTTCTGGCGCGGCACCGAGAACCTCTCGGTCACGCTGCCTCCGAACCAGATCGAGCGCTGGGCCGTCTCGCAGGCCACCGCGTACCGGCGGATGCACCTGCGCGGCCAGGCGCACCTGTGGAACGGCTACGACGGCTGGGCCAGCGGCGGTCTGATCGTGGACAGCAAGATCGACGGCGTGACCGTCTCCGGTTCGCAGCAGCAGTTCCTGACCCGCAACAGCAACCTCGCCGGCGGCTGGTCGGGGTCGGTGTGGAACATGGTGTTCGCCGGCACGCAGGGCGCCCCGCCCAACCACTTCCCGAACCCGTCGCACACGACCGTCGACACCTCGCCGGTGACGCGGGAGAAGCCGTACCTGTACTTCGACAACTCCGGTGAGTACCGGGTCTTCCTGCCCGCGTTGCGCCAGAACTCGCGCGGCACGAGCTGGGAGAACGGCAACCCCGGCACGTCGGTGTCGCTCGCGGACTTCTTCGTCGTCAAGCCCGGCACCCCCGCCGCGACGATCAACGCCGCGCTGGCGCAGGGCAAGCACCTGCTGCTCACGCCGGGCATCCACCAGCTCGACGACACGATCCGGGTCACCCGCCCGAACACCGTCGTGCTGGGCCTCGGCCTCGCGACGCTGACGCCGACCACCGGCAGGGCCGCGCTGACGACGTCCGATGTGGACGGTGTCAGGCTGGCCGGGTTCCTGGTCGACGCAGGCGTGCAGAACTCGCCGGTGCTGCTGGAGGTCGGCGACTCCAGCGCGAACTCGCACGCTGCCAACCCGACCTCGCTGCACGACGTGTACCTGCGCGTCGGCGGGTCGCAGGCCGGCAAGGCGACGGTCAGCATGCGCGTCAACAGCCGCAACACGATCATCGACCACACCTGGGTGTGGCGTGCCGACCACGGCGCGGGCGTCAGCTGGACCGCGAACCCCGGCCAGAACGGCGTGGTCGTCAACGGCGACAACGTGATCGCGTACGGGTTGTTCGTGGAGCACTACCAGCAGCACAACCTGGTCTGGAACGGCAACGGCGGCCGCGTCTACCTGTACCAGAACGAGCTGCCGTACGACCCGCCCAACCAGGCCGCGTGGATGAACGGGTCCAAGCGGGGCTGGGCCGGCTACAAGGTCGCCGACTCGGTGACCACGCACGAGGCGTTCGGTGTCGGCGTGTACGCCTTCAACCAGGCCGATCCGAGCATCGTGACGGACAACGGCTTCGAGGCGCCGAACCGGCCGGGAGTCCGGTTCACGCACCTCGTGACGGTGTCGCTGGGCGGCGTGGGCACGATCGCCAACGTCATCAACGGCACGGGCGGTCAGGCGGACCTGGCGAACCAGGTCCGGTACGTCGTGAACTACCCCTGACCGGGCCAGGTGAGCTGATCCCTGCGAGATGACTCGACGGACGCCGCGATCTCCTCGGTCGCGGCGTCCGTTCCGTTTCGCTGTTCACCGCGAGCGAGCTCGGTGGCCTGGTCCCGGTGCTGGTGGCCGGCGTGCACGCCGGTGGTCGGCAGCCCGGCCCGCTCGCGCGACTGCCGCAGGTGCACCGGCTCGGCCGAGTTCGAGGTCCTGAGCGCTGCTGCGAGCCCGGCGAGCGCGGGTGGCGCGCCGTCGAGTGCGGGCAGAACCGCTTGTTCGCCGGGATCATCCGCTGGACCCGTGCCGTGTCCGCGGCGTTGAACGCGGGAGAGCGGGCGTGGTGCACCCCCGGCCAACAGCGGCAACGCGGAAACACCCCAGGGCACGCGCCGCCCCGGGGTGCATGAGGCGAGGAACCTCACCGCGGCAACCGGTAGTCCGGTCCCAGTGCGGCGCCCCGGTTCGGCTTGTACAGGTCGAACCCGCGCGGATCGCACTGCAGCCCGCCGTTGATGCAGTGGCGGACCAGCGCGGCCTGCGTGGGCGCGTCCCAGGCGTTCATGAAGTCGTAGTGCCAGCTGTACCCGCGACCGCTGGAGAGCCGCACGCGGGACATGTCACCGGACACCGGGAACGCCATCTTGAACTCGATCATCGGCACCGCGACCGGGTGGCTCGGCGGGCAGACCAGCGTCGCGCGGTCCGGGTAGGCCATGTGCGACCTGTGGTCCGCCGAGTCGAGGTCGCGGCCGTTCCAGCAACTCGGTGCCTGGTAACGGATGTTGAGCTGCGTGCCGGGCGGGCAGTACGCCGGGATGTCCCAGTTGTGGAAGCTGTCGCCGCACTCCCAGCCCTCGACCGCGCCCGGCGCGGTGCGGAACTGCTCCTGCGTCGTCGCGGGGCTGCCGACCACGAACCGGATGCCCGGCGGGAACGGCACGACGTCCTGGTACCGCAGGATGCCGGACTTGTAGTAGATGACCTGGGGGAAGTCCGGCGGGACGATCTGGTCGCCGTTGATGACCGACGGGAACCAGTACGCGGACTTGTCGTCGGGCGTCCTGCAGTTGGTCTGACCTGCCTTGAGCGAGTCGTTGGTGCTGCTGGCTTTCGTGGACTGGTTGCCGAGGAACGTGTGCATGTGCGACGCGCCCGGAAGCCCCGGGAAGACGATCGGGTCGTCCGGGAGGTGGGTCGTGACCGAGCAGTTGGCCTGGAACTCGTGGTGCGTGACCAGGTCGTCGGCCCGGGCCGACTGGGTCACGACCACGACCACGGCCGCCACCAGGGCGGCCGTCATCGACAACGCGCTGATTTTTCGGGACACCTGTGTCCTCCTGCCGAGTGGGGAACCGGCTGGGAGAGCGCTCTCCCAAACAGGTTCCCGCCCTGCCGTGCGAGGTGTCAAGACCGGTTCTTTTGACACCGCCGACGTCTGGTCGTAACGTTCGGCGGCAGGGTTGTGAGAGCGCTCTCCTCATGCATCCCTACTTCGTGGCAGGAGGCGCGATGGCTCGCGTCCGCTCCATCTGCACGGTGGTCGCCGTGCTCCTCGGCATCGCGGTGGTCCCGGCACAGGCCGCGCCGGCCCTGCTCTCCCAGGGCAGACCCGCTCTCGCCTCGTCGACCGAGAACGCCGGCACCCCCGCGTCGGCCGCGGTCGACGGCAACGGTGACACCCGCTGGTCCAGCGAGTGGAGCGCCCCGCAGTGGTTGCGCGTCGACCTCGGTGCCTCCTCGACGCTCAGCAGGGTCGAGCTCGACTGGGAGGGTGCCTACGCGACGGCGTTCGAGATCCAGGTCTCGGCTGACGGCGTCGCCTGGCAGCCGGTCCGGTCGGTGACCGGGTCCACCGGCGGCAGGCAGGGCTACGACGTCACCGGCACCGGCCGGTACGTCCGGGTGAACGCCACCCAGCGCGCCAACGGGTACGGCGTCTCGCTGTGGGAGTTCCGGGTCTACGGCACGCAGGGCGGCGTCGTACCGGGAAGTGGTGTGCACGTCACCGGGTCGCAGGGCAACTGGCAGCTCACGGTCGACGGCCGGCCATGGGTCGTGAAAGGCCTCACCTGGGGTCCGCCCGCCGCGGACGCCGCGCGGTACATGCCCGAGCTGAAGTCCATGGGCGTCAACACCTTGCGCACGTGGGGCACGGACGCCTCGACCCGCCCGCTGCTCGACGCGGCCGCGTCCCACGGACTGCGCGTGATCAACGGCTTCTGGTTGCAGCCCGGTGGCGGTCCCGGTTCCGGCGGCTGCGTGAACTACGTGACGGACGCCCAGTACAAGGCGGACGTGCTCGGTCAGATCCGCCAGTGGGTCACCACCTACAAGGACCACCCCGGCGTCCTGATGTGGAACGTCGGCAACGAGTCCATCCTCGGGCTGCAGAACTGCTACTCCGGCGCCGAACTCGAGAACCAGCGCGTCGCGTACGCCCGCTACCTGAACGAGGCGGCGCGGGCGATCCACGCCATCGACACCGGCCACCCGGTGACGAACACCGACGCGTGGACCGGTGCGTGGGTGTACCTCAAGGCGCACACGCCCGACCTCGACCTGTACTCCGTCAACTCCTACGGCAACGTCTGCCAGGTGCGGCAGGACTGGATCTCCGGTGGCCACACCAAGCCGTACATCCTCACCGAGGCCGGTCCGGCGGGGGAGTGGGAGGTGCCGAACGACGCCAACGGCGTGCCGGCCGAGCCGACCGACGTGCAGAAGCGCGACGGCTACATCCAGGCCTGGAACTGCATCACCGGCCACACCGGGGTGTCCTTCGGCGGCACGCTCTTCCACTACGGCACGGAGTACGACTTCGGCGCGGTCTGGTTCAACCTCACGCCCGCGGGCAAGAAGCGGCTCTCGTTCTACGCGGTCCAGCGCGCGTTCGGCGGCGCCACCCCCGCCAACACGCCGCCGGTGATCTCCGCGATGACCGTGCCGCAGACCGTGGCGGCGGGTGCGCCGCTGACCATCGACGTCGCCGCGGCCGATCCGGACGGTGACGCCGTCGCTTGGTCGACGGCGTTCAACAGCAAGTACATCGACAACAGCGGTGGTCTGGCCGCGACACCCGTCCAGGTCGCCGGAAACCGCCTCACCGTCACCGCCCCGGACCGCCTCGGCGTGTGGAAGGTCTACGTCATGGCCGAGGACGGGCGCGGCAACATCGGCATCGAGACCCGCTCCGTGCGCGTCGTGGCGCCGCAGCCGTCCGGCGTGAACGTGGCCCAGGGCAAGGCGGTCACCGCCTCGTCGTACCAGCAGGTCGGTGACGGCGCGCCGTTCCCGCCGTCGAACGCGGTGGACGGCGACGGAACCTCGCGCTGGGCCACCGACTGGGCCGATCCCCAGTGGATCCGGGTCGACCTCGGCGCGGTGACGACGTTCCAGCACGTGCAACTGGTGTGGGAGGGCGCTTTCGGGCGTGCGTACGAGATCCAGGTGTCCGACGACGGCAACGCCTGGCGCTCCGTGTACGGCACGACGGCCGGAGACGGCGGCGTGGACGCGATCGACGTGACGGCGACCGGCCGGTACGTCCGTCTGCACGCCACGCAACGGGGAACCGGCTGGGGCTACTCGCTCTACGAGTTCGGCGTCTACCGGCGTTGAGCTACACCGGTTCCACGAGCACGACCACGCCGTCCGACGGCGCGACGGCTCTGGTGCTGACCAGGTCGCCGTGACGAACCCGCCCGTCGCCGCTCACGTCCACGTGAGCGGCGACGGTCAGCACCGGCCCATCAGCCAGGCCGAGGTCGAACGGCAGGCGCTGCTCGGCGGTGTCGTCACGGCGGAACTCGCTGACGTGCTCGGCCTTCGTGACGGCGGGTGCGTCTGCGAGGGAGACGTCGAGCAGCCGCACCCGCAGCACCGCCCGGCCGAACGCGGGCGTGCCCGCCGGTACCACCACGGTGCCGTTCACCGGATCAGTTCAGCACGGCGAAGCGGGCCTCGATGTCGACGGGGCCGCCGGTGAGGTTGCGGATCTCGATGAAGTACTTGATCAGCCCGGCGGCCTGCCGGTCGACCTGCACCTTCCACTCGATCTGCGCGCCACCGTCGACCATCGGCCACGTCGGCACCACCATCCACACGACCCGCCAGCCCTCGGGCCAGCTGTGGGTGAACCAGCGCCGCGACGACCCGCCGGGCACCTGTCCCCGGAACTGCACACCAAGTCGCATCGGGACTCTCCCTTCACTCTTCCGGTTCGGGCGCGGGACCGGCGTCCTCGGCCGCGTGCGAGGCCTCTTCGGCCACGGCGTCCCCGGTGTCCTGCACGGCATCCGGTGCCGCACCGCCGTCGCCCGCGAGGTCGAGCGGCTCGGCGAGGACCAGGTCGTCGAGCGACGCGGGGGCGGCCCCGCCGTCGAGATCGGCGCTCATGGCGGCTCCTCTCACAGTGCGCCCGGCGACCAGCCGAGCACGTCGTAACGGGCCTCGACGTCGACCTGGCCGCCGGTCAGGTTCGTGATGGCGAGGAAGTACTTGAGCAGCCCACCGGACTGCCGGGTGACCTGGGTGGTCCACTCGACCTGCGCCGCACCGTCGACAGCGGGCGCCGTCGGCACGACCGTCCACAGGACGTACCAGTGGGCGGGCCAGCTGTGGGTGAACCACCGCTTGGTCGTGCCGGCCGGGACGGACCCGGTGAACTGCACGCCGCGGAACACCGCCGCCGGTTCGAGGCCGCTGTACATCGACCGCACCGCCGCGCAGTCGCCGGGACTGAGCCCGTCGCGCTGGCCGATCTCGACGTTCTGGATCGGCGTCATCGTGTCGCAGCCGGTGTCGATCGCGAACGCCCGCCGCGGGTAGTGCATGATCGAGTGGTAGTCGTACGGGCCGACGTCGTCGCCGTCGGTGATGTGCTGGTTGAAGTTGTGGGCGCTCTGCTGCTGGATGTTCGTGAAATCGATCGTCACGAAGTTGTTGCGGTCCTCGCGGCTCTGTTCGTGCCACAGACCTACGCTGTGCCCGATTTCGTGAATGGTCGCGCCCGTTCCGCAGCCGGGTGCGAGCGTGATGTTCTGCTGGTTTCCGCGCATGCCCACGGGAGAACTGCAGCCACCGCCGGGCTGGAAACGAATGAAATTCGTGTCCGTCGCGTTCCTCGGCACCAGGCGAATGCGGGTGTTGCGTTCCCAGTGCGCGATCGCGTTGTGCACGCGGGCCTGGTCCGGCAGGTTCGGGTCGATCTCGAACGGCACCCGGCCACCGGGCCAGCGGAACTGCTGACCTGGGATGACGACGCCCCTCTCGTGGAGCTCGCCCTCCCGCACGAGGGTGAGCACGATGTCGCCCTCGACCATCGGCTCGCCGTCGACCTCGGTGTACAGAACCGCTTTCACGCCCTGGCTCCGGGTCTCGATCACACCGGTTCTGAGTTCGGGTCCGACGCGGAACTGGCCGCTGCCGGTCACCGTGCCACTCGGCTTGGTCATCGTGCCCTCCCGTCATGGCAGAAGACGAACAAGCGTGATCCTCGAACTGCCACAACGCCTAGGGTCGAAGGCCTCCCTCGCATTCGAGGAATTGATGGAGAGTCCAAAGTGGTGGTGTAACGCAAAAGCGCCGGAAGGCGAATTCCTGGATCAGACTAGGGTCGGGGACATGCCTTCCGCTGTCATCGTCGAGTACGACTCCGCCTGGCCTGATCGCGCACGGCACCTCCTCGGCGGGGTGCGGTCGGCGTTCGCGGCGCTGCCCGGCGCGGACGGGTTCGACTACGAGCACATCGGGTCGACCGCGGTGCCCGGACTCGGTGCGAAGCCGATCGTGGACCTGCAGGTGCGCATGCCCGGCCTGCCGCCACTGGCCCGGCTGACCGAGGTCCTGGCGGCGACGCCGTTCGTACCGGCGCACGGGGCCAGGCCGGACTCACCCGGTGTGCGCAGGGACGCCAGGAGGCCGGGGGACCGGGCCGACGACGCGGCGTACGAGAAGCGCCTGTTCCACTCCCCGGCCGAGGCCGCGATCCTGCACGTCCGCCGCGCGGACTCGCCGTTCGCGCGGTGGGTCGTCGACCTCCGCGACTGGCTGCGGTGCCACCCCGCGCAGGCCCGGCGCTACGAGCAGATCAAGCGCGCGCTCGCCGAGCAGCACGCGGGCGAGCCGGACTACGACGACTACACCCGCGCCAAGACCGCGTTCTTCGACGAGATCCAGCCACAGGTCAGGGACTGGGCAGCCGGATCGTGACGCGCAGGCCGCCTTCCGGGCGCGGGGCGATGTCGAGGGCGCCGTCGTGCGCGCGCACGACGCTGTGCACGATGGCGAGTCCCAGGCCGACACCCGCGTGGTCGTCGTCGCGGACGCGCTCGCCGCCGCGCTGGAACGGCTCGGTGAGCGTCGGCACCAGGTCCGCTGTGAGCAGGCGGCCCGTGTTCTCGATCTGGACCACGCACGCCTGGTGCTGCGGTTCGGTGTGGACGGTGACCGTGCCACCGGCCGGGAGGTTGTGCACGACGGCGTTCTGGACGAGGTTCGTCACCATCCGCAGGAGCAGCTCCGCGGAACCGGTGGTGGTCGCGGCCTCCCCGGTGACCACGAGCTCGACCCGGCGTCGTTCCGCCAGGGGCAGAAGGGTTTCCGCGGCTTCCTCGGCGACCAGGGAGAGGTCGACGCGCTCCCGGGTGAACACCCCTCGCTCGCCGCGGCTGAGCAGCAGCAGGGCCTCGGTGAGGTCGATCGCGCGGCGGCTCGCGGTGTGCAGTCGGTCGAGGAGTTCGGCGTCGACCTGGGACGGGTCCTGGCGCGCCGCGTCGAGCAGCGACTGCGAGATCGCCAGCGGGGTGCGCAGCTCGTGGGAGGCGTTGGCGGCGAACCTGCGCTGCTCGCCCACGTGCGACTCGAGTTTCTCGAGCATGGTGTCGAAGACGTCGGAGAGCTCGCGGAACTCGTCCGCCCTGCCGGGAAGCCGGATCCGGTGCGACAACGACCCCTTCGCGGCCAGCCGGGCGGCGTCCGCGATCTTGTCGAGGGGCGAGAGCATGCGGCCGGCCAGCAGCCATCCGCCGAGGAGGCCGAACGCCACCAGGAACAGCATGGCGACGGCGGCGGCGCGGCCGAAGATGCGGGAGAGCAGGTAGCGGTTGGGGCTGGTGAAGAGCAGGCCCTGGTCGTTGTCGGGGACGAAGCGCAGCAGGTACCACCAGGCCACCGCGATCAGGACGGCACCGGCCACGACGACGATGCCCGCGTAGCTCAGGGTGAACTTCAGGCGGGCGCTGAGACCCGGCGGCCTAGCCATCCGCGTCGATGCGGTAGCCGACGCCCGGCACGGTCGCGATGAGCCACGGTTCGCCGAGTCGCTTGCGCAGCGCCGAGACCGTGATGCGGACGGCGTTCGTGAACGGGTCGGCGTTCTCGTCCCAGGCCCGCTCCAGCAGCTCCTCGGCGCTGACGACCCCGCCCTGGGCACCGACCAGCACCTCGAGCACCGCGAACTGCTTGCGGGTCAGCGCGACGTACTGCCCGTCGCGGAAGACCTCGCGCCGGAACGGGTCGAGCCGCAGGCCACCGATCTCGCTGACCGGCGGTCGCGCGTAGGCACGTCTGCGGGCGAGCGCCCGGAGCCGCAGCACCAGCTCCCGCAGCTCGAACGGCTTGGTCAGGTAGTCGTCGGCGCCGAGCCCGAACCCCGACGCCTTGTCGTCGATCCGGTCGGCGGCGGTGAGCATCAGGATCGGCATGCCGCTGCCGGACGCGACGATCCACCGCGCGATCTCGTCCCCGGACGGTCCGGGGACGTCGCGGTCGAGCACCGCGAGGTCGTAGGAGTTGACGCTCAGCATCTCCAGCGCCGTGTCGCCGTCCCCGGCGATGTCCGCGGCGATCGCCTCCAGCCGCAGCCCGTCCCGGACGGCCTCGGCCAGGTACGGCTCGTCCTCCACGATCAGCACGCGCATGCGGCCAGCCTAGGGAGCGGGGCATATCGCCCGCATATTCACACCGCGGCCAGGTGCCGTTCTTCCACCGGCGCGTGCTGGGGACGCCACCACCACCAGGACACCAGCGAGGCCAGCGCCGCCCCCGCGGCGTTGAGCAGCACGTCGTCCACAGAGGACACGCGGTCCAGTCGCAGCACGAACTGCGCGATCTCCAGGAACGCGGAGCAGGCCGCCGCGAACGCCAGCACCCGCCACACCGACCGCAGGCCCGCGAACCTCAGCGGGCCGAAGAACCCCAGCGCCGCGAACACCAGCATGTTGCCGACGATCTGACCCGTGTCGCCGTGGGCGAGGAGGTCGAGGACGTCCGCGAACGGCACCAGGCTCAGCTCGCCCGTGACGCCCGGGGTCTCGCCCGGCAGCATGATGATCCAGACCCACGGCAGCGTCCCGTAGAAGAGGCCGACCTCGGCGAACGAGTTCCGCCACGGCCTCGCGGTGCCCTGGGACCTCCGGTAGAGCGCCAGAAGCAGCATGACCAGCACGGCCACCGGTATCCCCAGCACCGCGCCGACCACGACCCCGGTCTCCGTACCGACCCACTCCTGCCAGGTGTTGAGCACGCTCCCAGTGAAGGCGCACGGCCGTTGCGAGGGTGTACGCGTTTTTCGATACGCGGACGATATGCGGACCGGTTCGGCCGGGAGGCGGATCAGCGGGCGGGCCGGATGGGCGGTCCGGGAGGGCCTCGCGGAGAATGCCTGACGTGCTGGAGGCGAGGCTGCTTGCGACGGTGTCCCGTCTCGCGGGTCCCATCCGCGGCGCCGGTGTCGTCCTGATCAGCCTCTTCGGCGCCTTCTCGCTCAACTCGCCGCTGGGCTGGTCGCTGTTCGCGGCGGTCGCGGTGAGCACGGTCGCCGACTTCCGGTTGCCCCGCGTGGCGTTGCCGGTGGCGTTCCTCCGCGTCGTGGTGCTGTCGGTGGTGCTGGGGGCCGACGCCGACCAGTGGGTGATGACGGTGCTCACCACGACGCTGATCACCTGGCAGTGGCAGTGGCCGCCGAAGGTCACCGTTCCCGCGACGGCCGCGTTGCTCGCGGTGCAGGTCATGACCACCGGGCCGGGGGTGCTCGTGCGGGCGGTGCTGGAGTCGGTGCTCGCCCGGCTGTCCTACGAGCTGCTGCGCAGGTCGAGCCGGAGGGTCGACGCGCTGAGGGAGCGCGCCGCGGAGCGGAGCCGGGCCGCGGCCGTCGCTCTCGACCAGGGCAGGCGGGAGCGGGAGTACCTCGCCCTGCTGCACGACACGGCTGCCGCCACGTTCCTGATGGCCGCGCACGGTGGTGATCCGGAGGAGGTCGCCGCTCAGGCTCGCCGGGACCTGGTCGTGCTGGCCGAGCGGGGCAACGCGCAGGGGACCGTGGACCTCGGGGCCGCACTCACCGCCGTGGCGCGGGACAGCCCCGTGCACGTGCGGGTGGAGGCCGAGGTCGTGCCGGTGCCGGCCGGGGTGGCCCTGCAGTTCGTGCGGGCCGCGCGTGAGCTGCTCACGAACGTCGAACGTCACGCGGGCACTGCCGAAGCCGAGCTGACGGTGACGCGGGGACGGGGCGCGGTGGTCGTCGTCCAGGACGGCGGCCGGGGCTTCGTGCCCGCCGAGGTGCCCGAACACCGGCGTGGCCTGCGCGGATCCGTGGTCGGGCGCCTCGAGGCCACCGGCGGCACCGCGGTGGTCGAGTCGAGCCCGGCGGGCACCACCGCGCGGCTGGAGTGGACCGCCGATGACTGACCACACCGTCGCCACGACCACCAGGCAGGTCCTGCTGGTCGTCGTCTTCGCCGTCCAGCTCGTCCTGATGCTGCCCTCGCTCGTCGCCCATCCGCACGGCACGGCGGCGTGGATCGCGTACGGGCTGCTCACGGCCGTGCTGGCGGTCGTGGCCGGGTGCACCGCGGCCGCGGTGCCGACACCGGCCTTCCTCGCCGTCGCACCCCTCGTCGCGTCGGTGCTGGCGACGACGGCGCTGCCCGCCGGAGCGTCGTTCAGCCCGGCGGACTGGGGGTTCGGGCTCGTCGGCTGGTACCTGCTGCTGGTGCTGGTCGAAAGGCCGATGGCGCTGGTGGCGGCACTGAGCGCGCACATCTGCTTCAGCATCGCCTGGTTCGCGCGCGAGGGAGGCGGTGACGCCGGCACGGCCGGGGTCGTGATCCTCAGCGGCACGAGTTTCCAGCTCGGAGTCCTGGTGGTCACGCGCGTCCTGCACCGCGACGCCGGGCTGGCCGCCGAGGCCGCCGCCGAGCACGACGCCGCCCGCACCCGCGAAGAGCTCGCCCGCCAGCGGGAACAGGACCTGCGGGCCGGGTTCGAGGGCCAGCTGGGCGCCCTGCTGCCGCTGCTCGCCGACCTCGCCGACGAACGCGTGAGCGCGGCCGACCAGACGACCAGGCTGCGCTGCTCGGTCGCGGCCGTGCAGCTGCGCAGGTTGTTCGCGGAGAACGACGACGTGCCCGACCCGTTGCTGCACGAACTGACCGCGTGTGTGGACGTCGCCGAACGGCGCGGTGTCGTCGTCTCGCTCGCTGTCAGCGGCACGGCCACGCCAGTGCCGACGGAGGTGCGCCGCGAGCTGGTCGCGCCGATGGCCCAGGCGCTCGCCGTCGCGGACGGACGTGCGAAGGTGAGCCTGCTGCGCACCGCGACGGAGGTGCGCGTGGCGGTCGTGGCGGACGCGCCGGAAGCACTGCCGGCACCGGGCAGGACGGGAGCGGTCGTCGTCGAGACGAGCGTCCACAGCGGACTGGTGAGGAGCGAGGCGAGATGGCGGACGACGTGACGGCGGTCGTGGTCGACGACCATCCCGTCGTGCGCGCGGGAGTCGCGCACTGGCTGTCCACGGCGGACATCGAGCTCGTGGCGAGCGGCGAGGACCCCGAGGTGGCCTGGACCGGTCCCGGCGCGAGCGCGGCGGTCGTCGTGCTCGACCTGCACCTCGGCGGCGTCGCGCCCGCCACGTCCGCGCTGCGCAAGCTCGTCGAGGACGGCCGCAGGGTCGTCGTCTACTCGATGCGCGCCGACGACGAGATCGTCCTGCAGTGCCTGGAGATCGGCGCGCTCAGCTACCTGACCAAGGCCGAGGGCGCCGACCACCTCGTGCAGGCCGTCAAGGCGGCCGCCGAAGGGCAGTCGTACACGCCGCCGGCTCTCGCGGGCGCGCTGGCGGGCGACAGGTCGGACACGAGGCCCGCCCTCTCGCCGCGCGAGACCGAGGTCCTGGTCGAGTGGTTCCAGTCCGAGTCGAAGGAGTTCGTGGCGCAACGCCTGAACATCACGCTCAGCACGGTGAACTCCCACCTGGAGCGGATCAGGGTCAAGTACGCGGCGATCGGCAGGCAGGCGCCGACCAAGGCGGCGCTCGTCGCGCGGGCGATCCAGGACGGGCTGATCGGCCTCGACGACCTCTGAGTCCGGCGTGTGGTGCGAACGACCGATACCGCCGCTCCGGCATCCGGCCTAGCGTCCAGGGCAACCCAGGTTCCGCAGTCCGAGGAGTTCCGCAGTGACGCACGCCCGTGGCCCCCTGTTCATCGCCTCCGTCGCGGCGGCGGGCCTGCTGCTGTCGGCCTGCGGCTCCGAGACCGGCGGCACCGCGACACCCGCCACGGACACGACGACGTCCACCGCGACGAGCACCGAGGAGACCTCCACCTCGAAGGAGGCGCCGCCGGTCCCGGCCGGTGGGGACGTCACGGCTCCCGGCTCGAAGCTCAAGGTCGGCGCCCGCGCGGTGATCCCCGTCGCCACCGGGGACAAGACCGGCACCATCGCCATCACCGTCACGGCCATCGAGGCGGGCGCGAAGGAGGACCTGGCGAAGTTCGGCGACAAGGCCAAGAACATCACGCCGTTCTACCTGCGGGCCAAGGTCGAGAACCTCAGCGGCACCGACCTGAGCTTCACCTCGATCGGCCTGCGCGGCCTCGGTGAGGACGGCAAGGGCACCGGCGTGATCATCAGCGGTGACACCCCGAAGTGCGACTCCACCAGCGCGCCCAAGACGTTCAAGGCGGCCGGTGAGACGTACGAGACGTGCGTGCTGAGCGCGGCGCAGGACGGCCTCAAGGTCGCGGCGGCCGAGTACAACCGCGGCGACGACTACGTCAAGTCGCCGATCGTCTGGCAGAGCTGAGCCGCTGGCCCGCGGGGTCGACGAGGGGTCCCCGCGGCTCAGCGACCGCTCTGCACCAGCCCGTTGATGTGCGCGTACGCCACGGCGTGCACCCGGTCGCGCAACCCGAGCTTCGCCAGCACCCGTGAGACGTGCGTCTTCACGGTCTCGTCCCCGACGTGCAGCCGCGCGGCGATCTCGGCGTTGCTGCAGGCCGCCGCGACGAGCTGCAGCACCTCCCGTTCGCGCGCGGTGAGCAGCTCGAGCTCCGGCGGCGTCGGGGGAGGGGCGAGGCTGACGGCGAACCGCGCGATCAGCCGTTGCGTCACCGACGGGTCGATCAACGCGTCCCCGCGCGCCGCCACCCGCACCGCCGAGATCAGCTCCTCGGGCGGCAGCGACTTCAGCAGGAACCCGCTGGCCCCCGCCTTGAGCGCGCGGTAGACGTACTCGTCGGTGTCGTAGGTCGTCAGCAGCAGCACCTTCGTGCGGTTCGCCGGGTCGGCCAGGATCATCTCCGTCGCGCCGAGCCCGTCCAGCTTGGGCATCCGGATGTCGAGCACGGCCACGTCCGGGCGCAGCCGCGCGACCTCCGCCACCGCGGCCCTGCCGTCCGCGACCTCCGCGACGCACCGGAGGTCGTCCTGCGTGTCGAAGATCGCGCGCATCCCGGAGCGCAGCATCGCGTGGTCGTCGGCCAGCAGCACCGTCAACGTCATGACGCCTCCAGGGGGAACGTGACAGTCGTGCGCCAGGTGCGGCCGTCCTCGTCGAGCCCGGACCTGGTCCTGCCGTCGAACATGCCCGCGCGGTTGCGGATGCCGACGAGGCCGCGGCGCACCGAGCCGGAGTCGTCACCGGAACCCGCCTTGTTCCGCGACGCGATGGTGAGCGAGTCCGTCGCGTACTCCAGCGTCACCGTCACGCCGGACGCGTCGCCGTGCCGCAGGGCGTTGGTGAGCATCTCCTGGATGATCCGGTAGACCGTGATGTCCAACGACTCCGGCACGTCCCTCCGCTGCCCGCGCACCTCCAGCCGGGCCGGCAGGCCCGCCGCGCGCACGCCGTCGAGCAGCTCGTCGAGGTTGTCGAGCCCGGGCTGCCGCGCGCCCTCGGACTTGTCGCCGTGCAACAGGTCGAGTAGGTGCCGGAGGTCGACCATGGCCGCGCGGCTGGACGTCTCGACCGCGCGCAACGAGTTCGTGAGCTTCGGATTGCCCTCCGGCAGACCGAGGCGGGCGGCGCCGGCGTGCAGGTTGATCGCGCTCACGTGGTGGATGATCACGTCGTGCAGGTCGCGGGCGATCGCACCGCGTTCCTCGGTGATCGCCTTGGTGACCGCCGCCTTCGCGTCCTTCTCCGCCATCGCCGACCGCTTCTCCAGCTCGGCCAGGTACGCGCGGCGCGCCGTCGTGTAGCGGCCGACGAGCCACGGCAGCAGCGCGCCCTTGGCCGCCACCAGCACCGCGTACAGCGGGCCGTAGCCGTTGACGACCATGCACGCCATCAGGCTGGCCGACAGCAGCCCGAGCGAGGTGTACGCCGGTGTGCCGCGCAGCCACGCCCCCGCCCGGTACCCGGCGATCAGCAGACCCGCGTCGTTGGCGTCGATCCCGTTGCGCATCCCGACGAGGACGATCACCGGCACGGCCGCCTGCGCCGCCGCCACCCACAGAGACAGCCGGGCCGGACCGGCCAGCATCGCGTCGACGGCCAGCGTCATCAGCAGCACGACCGCGGTCTGCGGCAACGGTTCGCGGTCGAGCAGCACGAACCCGCCGTCCACGACCATGCACACGGTCGCGACCAGCCACGACTGGTGCTTGAGGGGCAGCTTGATCAGATCCATCGAGCGCAATCCTGCCCGATGGCGCCCCTGAGAACCTCCCGCTTCGCAGGGGTCGGAGATCCCCCGCGCGGGGGATGCGATTTCCGACTTGGCAGTGACGCGGCGGCGAGGCCGTGATCGATACGTTCGGTCGCGATGAAACGACTTGTCGTGACCTTCCTGCTCGCGCTGGCGGCGCTCCTGGGGATCGCCGCCCCCGCCCTCGCCGACGGCGCACAGTCCGGCGCCGACATCCACGTCGCGCAGAGCCTCGGCGACCGCGACCTCACGGTGATCATCCGCCGGGTCGCGGAGGTGCCGGGGCCGGTGCACGTCGACGTGGTGACGCACGCCGGCACGCCGCCGGGCGAGCTGACGCTGACGTTGCGCGCGGCCGGCGCGCCCAGCAGCACCGCCAAGGTCGTCCTCGGTGCCACGCCCGGATTCCACTCCGGGCTGCTGCACGTGGACCGGCCCGGTCCGTGGGAGCTCGCGGTCGACGAGGCCACCATCCCGTTCGTCGTGCCGGCGCTCGTGCCGTCGCCGTGGGAGAACGCGACCTACGGAGGTTTCATCGCGGCCGGGGTGCTGTTGCTGGCGGCACTCCTGCTGGCGGTGTTCGGCAGGATCGGCCTCGCTGTGGTGCCCACCGCGGGCGTGGTCGCCGCGGTGGCGGTCGGCGTGACGGCGGCGTTGCTGGCGCCGAGCATCCCGCCGGTCGCGGCGCCCGGTACGCACCTCGATCCGACGTACGACAACGTCATGAACCCGTACGAGCGCACGTCCATTGTGGACTTCTCGCGTCCGCCGGTGAACATGGTGCCCCGCATGGACGACGAGGACCTCGTGCTGAACCTGACCGACGGCTCGTCGGGACGGCCGGTGGACGACCTGCTGGTGCACGACAGCGCGTTCATCCACCTCGTCGTGGTGTCGCCGTCCGGGCACCTGCGCCACCTGCATCCGGTCCGCACGGCGCCGGGCGAGTTCCGCGCGAGGCTGACCGACCCCGAACAGGGCGAGCACGCGGTCGCCGCCGAGATCGCCCGGCGCGGCGGGGGAGTGCAGCTCCTGCGGTCGAGCGTCGAGGTCTCCGGCACGGCCGCTCCCCGCCACGACGCGCAGGCCGAGACGGCGATGGAGATCCGCGAGGCGGGCAGGCCGAGCACGATCACCGCCAAGTTCGGCGAGCGCGACCTGCAGCCGTGGCTGGGCATGCTCGGGCACATGATCGTCGTCGGCCCGGTCACCGGCACCGCCGCGGACGCCCCGATCTGGGCGCACGTGCACTCCATGCTCCCGCAGACCCCCGGCCTGCCCGACAGGCCCGACGAGAGCGTGGCCGCCTACGGGCCGGACGTGCCGTTCACCTACTCGTTCCCGTTGCCGGGCAGGTATCTCGTGTGGATCCAGGTCGAACGGGACTACTCGGTCGTCACCGTGCCGAAGGTCGTCGACGTCCCGGCGGGGAAGGTGGCCTCGAAGTGAAGCGTTCGACGACAGCCGTCGTGGCCGGGGTGATCGCGGTGGTGGCCGCCTTGCTGGTGCTGTGGCCGCGCGGGGTCGAGGCCCGGCCGCACCTCGCGGAGAGCGCACAGCTCCGGTTCGAGCTCACGCCCGCCAGCACGCGGTCCGGCAGCAACTCGTTCGACCTGCGGATCACCGACCGGTCCGGCAACGCCGCCGACGGCGACGTGACGGTCGAACCGGCGATGCCGCAGATGGGCCACGCGCTCGCGCCGATCACGGCGGCACCCCGGGCCCCTGGCCGGTACGAGGTCGCGGGCGTCGACCTGTTCATGGCGGGCCAATGGGAAATCACGTTGTCACTGCGCGGCGAGCGGGTCGTCATCCCGCTCCTGCTCACCTAGAAGGGGGAGGAATGACTGTGCACATCACGGCGACGGCAGCGTCGTCGGCGAGGACGGTCCCGAGGGGGCTGGTCCCGGCGAGCGCCGTCGTCGGCGGCACCCTGATCTCGTTGATCGGCCTGACCTGGGACATCCAGTGGCACTCCGACGTCGGCCCGGACACGTTCTTCACCCTGCCGCACCTGTTCCTGTACGCGGGCAGCGCGATCTCGGGCCTGGCGAGCCTCGCCGTCGTGCTGCTGACGACGGCGGACTCCAAGCGCGGCAAGGTCGTCGACCCGATGGTCGGCGGGCGCGCGGTCGGCGTGTTCGGCCGCACGTTCGCCGCCCCGGTCGGGTACCTGATCTCCGGCATCGGCGCGGCGCTGTTCCTGGTCTACGGACTGTGGGACCAGTGGTGGCACGGCCTGTACGGCTTCGACGCCGTGATCGACTCGCCGCCGCACATCGGGCTGCTGCTGTCGATCTCGATCACGATGGTCGGCGCGGTCATGATCTTCGCGGTCGCACGCGACCAGCGCTGGGGAACGTACGGCGTCGCCGCCGCGGCGGGCACCCTGCTCGCGTTCAGCATGGTGACCGTGCTCGGCCTGCGCGCGTTGCCCGGCGGTGCCGTCAACACGGTCAACGCGGGTAGTGCGTTCTTCTCGGTGATGATCCTGTTCATGGGCGCGTACGTCCTGAAGCGACGCGGTGGCGCGCTGGCCGTCGGGATCGTCGTGGCGCTGCTGCAGGCCGTGTTCTGGTGGTTCTCGCCGTGGGCCACCGACGTCTACGCGGACGCCACCGGCCTGCCGTTGCGCGACTACGCGGACGGGATCCCCGGACTGCCCAACATGATCCCGATGAGCCTGATCCTCGTCGCGGTCGCGGTGGAGCTGCTGCACAAGGTGCCCGCCTGGCTCACCGGCGCGATCGGCGGCGTGATCATCACCGCCTGCGCGCCGCTGCAGCGGATGCTCGTGCAGGGCAGCAACTTCCCCGCTCTCGAACGGTACGTGGCCACCGTCGTGGCGGGCGCGGTGCTCGGCGCCCTCGCCGGCGTGCTCGGCCGGCGGTTCGGCCACATGCTCCGCCACCTCGCACCCGCAAAGGAGGACAGCCATGCGTAAGACGTTGCTGGGACTCGCGGGCACGGTCGCGCTGCTGTTCGGACTGGCCGCCCCCGCGCTGGCCTTCGAACCGGTGAACGTCGTGCACACCGAGAAGGTGCAGGCGGGACCGTACGACCTGACCATCGGCTTCAGCACGTGGCCGGTGAAAGCCATGCAGTCGCTGGACTTCACCTTCGCGCCCGAGAACGGGATCGAGGGCAAGAAGGGCACGCTGACGCTGTTCCGCGAGGGCGTGGAGGACGACGGCGGCCCGCTCGCCCGGCACCCCCGCAAGCGCGAGGTGTGGGGCCTGGACATCTTCGCCCTGCCCGAACCCGGGACGTGGACCATGCGCTTCGAGGTCGACGGTCCGGCGGGCGCGGGCACGGGTGAGCTGAAGAACCTCCAGGTGATGGAGCAGCCGGGGCCGCCCATGGGGCTGTCCTGGGCGATCAGCACGATCCCGCTGTTCGGGCTGATCGCGTTGATCGTGGTCGCCTGGCGCAGGACGCGCGCCGCGGTCGACTAGTCCGTGTCCCGGAAGTCCCGTCGGGCGGCGGTGTCGTCTCCGGGTCTCTCGCCCGCGCCTGCCACCGGACGAACTTCCGGGACACGGCCTAGCACACGAGGTCCGAACTCCACCCGGCCACCTGACCGGGTGAAGTTCGGTCCGAAAGGCTGCACCAGCTGGATTTTCGGCAACGCGGTCGGATACCCAGTTCGCCGTGCGCTTGCCTCACGCGGTTTGGATCGGCGGGCTCCTGGTGCCCGCGCTGCTCGCCACCACCGGCGTGTTCGTCCACGGCGGTGGCGTCGAACGGACGCTGCACTCCGACGTGCGCACAGCGCTGGGAAAGGCCGGCTACCACGGCGTGGTCGCGGTGGACGGCCGATCGGTCGTGGTCAGCGAGGTCTCGCCGCGCTCGGTCGACGCGGTGCGCGCCGTGGTGTCCGACGTGGACGGTGTCGGCGGCACCGAGGTGCGCGCGGCCGAGCCCGAGCAGCTGCTCGTGGCGGTGCGCGGCGGTGAGATCCTGGTGTCCGGCGCCGTCGCCGACGACGCGGAACGCCGCGCGCTGATGGAAGCCGTGCGGTCCGAGGACCACCGCGTCACCGCCGCGCTCCGGCTCGGCGGCCTGCTGCCGATCCCTCCCGCCGTGATCGGGCGGGTGCTCTCCGCCGCGCTGTCCGCGAAGGTGTCGGACGTGACCACGACCATCCACAACGGACAGGTCGTGGTCGCCGCCAGGGTGCCCGACGAGGCCAGGGCGACCGCGGTCCGCGACGCCGTCCGGGAGGCGGCGAACGGCCTGCAGGTCACCGACCGCATCGAGGTCGGCTCGTCCGCGACGGCCGGCGACCTGAACGTCGCGGCCCTGCACGACTCGATCTCCCGCCTGGTCAACGGCAACGGCGCGATCCGGTTCGTGCAGGGCACCACCGCCTACGAAGGCCACGGCCCCGTGCTCGTCGAACGCGTCGGCCGCATGCTGCTGGTCGCCCCGCGCGCCTCGATCACGCTGGTGGCGCACGGCACGGACCAGGCGATGGCGGCGAAACGCGGCGAGCTGGTCCGCGACGTCCTCGTCGGCCAGGGCGTGGCGCCCGCGTTGATCGCCATCGAGACCCGTCCCGCCCCCGGCGGCGAGTACGACCCGGCCACACGCCAGGTCGACGTCGTAGTCCGTTAGGAGTTCGCTGTGCTCTGGTTGTTCTCGCAGATGTTCCTGCTGTGCCTGGTGTCTTTCGCCGTCGGCTCGCTGGTGACGTGGCTGTCGGTCCGCGGTCGCCTGCAGCCCGAACGCCCGAAGACGCGCCTCGCGCTGCCCGCACCCCGCCCGGCGGCCGAGCAGGTGGTGATCGCCGAACAGGCCCTGGCACCGGCCGGCCCGAAGCCGGCCAGGCAGGAACCGCTGCCGGTCAAGGGCAACTCGAAGACGATGGTCTACCACACGCCCGACTCGCCGTACTACCGGCGGATGAAGGGCGACATGGCGTTCGCGTCGGAAGCCGACGCCGTGTCGGCCGGTTACCGGATGTGGACCACCAAGGGCCGCGTCAGGGCCTGAGGCCGGCTCGCGGCACCGGGCGGGATCACCGCTTCAGCAGGTCGCGGATCGCCCCCGCGACGACGTCCGGTGCCTCCTCGGCCATGAAGTGTCCACAGGAGACCGTGCGGTGGTCGAGGTCGGGTGCCCACGCCTGCCACAGCGCCTTGGCGTCGAAGCCGAGCGCCGCGCCCCAGTCCTGCTGCAGCACGGTGACCGGCATCTCCAGCTGGTTCCCCGCGTTCCTGTCCGCGGTGTCGTGCTCGACGTCGATGGTCGCCGAGGCCCGGTAGTCCGCGACGATCGACGTGACGGCCTCGCGGCTCGTGCGCAGGTACTCGGCCCGGACGTCCGCGGGGAACGGCTGCCCGCTCCAGATGTCGAGGAAGTGGCCGAAGAACGCGTCCGGGGTCGCGCTGATCATCTGCTCGGCGAGGCCGGGCGGCTGGGCCATCAGGAACAGGTGGAACCCGACGGCGGCGGACGTGCCGCGCATGACGTCCCACATGTCCAGCGTCGGCAGCACGTCGAGCGACGCGAGGTGCGTGACGTGCCTCGGGTGGTCGAGGCCGGTCCGGAACGCGACGAGCGCGCCCCGGTCGTGCCCGGCCAGGGCGAACGTGTCGTGCCCGAACGCACGGGCGACCTCCACGACGTCGGCGGCCATCGTGCGCTTGGCGTAGGTGAGACCGGTGTCGGCGGGCTTGTCGCTGGCGCCGTAGCCGCGCAGGTCCGGCATGATCACGGTGTGGTCGGCGGCCAGGTCGGCGGCGACGTGCCGCCACATGAGGTGGGTCTGCGGGAAGCCGTGCAGCAGCACGACCGGGCTGCCCTGGCCGGTGGTGGCCACGTTCAGCTCGATGCCCTCGGAGACCTGAACGCGCTGGTAGTTGAATGCGGTGTGGTTCACGGGACCACTGTGCGGGTGCCCGATCAGCAACCGATCAGCGTTAGGGTCAGCGGGTGGTGACGTTCGGGGTGCTGGGCCCGCTGACCGCGGGATCCGCCCGCCTCGGCGGCCCGAAGCAGCGGGCGGTGCTGGCACGCCTGCTGGTGGCCCGGCGCCGGGTCGTCCCGGTGCGCACGCTCGTCGACGACCTGTGGGAGGACCCGCCCGAGGGTGCCGTCGGCACGGTGCAGACGTTCGTCGGCGCGCTGCGCAAGGCGCTGGAACCCGATCGTCCACCCCGGACCCCCTCGACGCTGCTGGTGACCGAGGGCACGGGGTACGCGCTGCTCGCGTCGGACGTGGACGCGTGGCGGTTCGAGGAGATGCTCGGCGGCGACCTGTCCGTGCTCGACGATGCGCTGGCACTGTGGCGCGGACCCGCCTACGCCGAGTTCTCCGACGAGCACTGGGCGCGCGCCGAGATCGACCGGCTCGAGGAGCTGCGGCTGGTGGCCGTGGAACGCCGGGCCGAGGCCGCGCTGGCTCTCGGCCGTGCCGCGGGTGTCGTCGCCGACCTGCGCGCGCACCTGGCGGAGCACCCGTGGCGGGAGAAGGCGTGGAGCCTGCTCGCGCTGGCGCTGTACCGCGAAGGCCGTCAGGGCGAGGCGCTCGAAGCGGTGCGCGAGGCACGGCACGCGCTCGTCGAGGACCTGGGCGTGGATCCGGGGCCGGAGCTCCGCGCGCTGGAGTCGGACATCCTCGCCCAGTCACCCCGCCTCACGCCTGCGGCCGCGCCGACGCTGGTGGGAAGGTCCGCGGAGCTGGCGGCCCTCGAGTCCGCCGTGCCCGCGGCGGGACTGGGGCTCGCCCTCGTGACCGGCGAGGCCGGTGCCGGCAAGACCGCGCTGGCCGAGGCGTTCAGCGCCGTGCTGCGCACGAGGGGGTGGACGGCGGTGTGGGCGCGCTGCCCGGAGGACGCACCGGTGGCGTGGCCGTGGCAGCAGGTGGTGGAGGCGCTGGGGGAGTCGTTGCCCGCCACCGACCGGTTCCACCTGCGCCGCGCGATCGTGTCCACCGTGGAGTCCGCCGCTCCGGTGCTGGTCGTGCTGGACGACCTGCACCAGGCCGACGAGGAGACCCTCGCGGTGCTGGCCGCGTTCACGGCGGCCCGGCTCTCCGGCCGGGTGCTGGTCGTCGCGACCTCCCGCACCGCCGTGCCGCTCGAAGCCCTGGCCCGCGCCGACCCCGTCCGCGTCGAGCTCGGCGGCCTGGACGAGGAGGCGGTCGCCGCCATCGTGGGACCACTGCACGCGCGTGCCGTCCACGAGCGCAGCGGCGGCAACCCGTTCTACGTCAAGGAACTCGCGCGGCTGGTCGCCTCGGGCGGTGACCTCGGTTCGGTTCCGGCAGGGGTGCGGGACGTGCTGCGGCACCGGCTCGCCGGGGTGCCGGCCGAGGTGCGGACCGTGCTGCGCCAGGCCTCCGTGCTGGGACGGGACGTCGAGGTGGACCTGCTGGCCGCCCTGGCGGGCCACGACGTCCTCGACGCGCTGGACCTCGCGATCGAGGCGGGGTTCGTCGTGGAGGTCGCGCCGGGCCGCGCCCGGTTCACGCACGCGCTGGTGCGCGACAACCTGTACGAGGAGGTGTCGCTGACCAGGCGTGCTCGCTGGCACGAGGCGGTCGCCGAGGCGGTGAGCCCCGCTGACGTCCAGACGCGGGCACACCACTACGCCCTCGCGGGGACGAGAAGCGCCGCGGCGGTGCGGGCACTGGCCGAGGCGGCGGAGCAGACTCGTTCGCCCGGTGAGGCGGTGCGTTTGTGGAAGGCCGCGATCGCGGCCGGCTCGGAGCGGCCCGACCTGCTGACCGGCCTGGTCAGGGCGCTGGCGGTGAGCGGGGACCTGGAAGGGGCACGAGAACGGAGGTCGGCGGCCCTGCGCCTGGCCGCCGGTCCCGAGGAGGTGGCCGAGCTGATCGGGTCGTTCGACGTCCCCGGGATCTGGACCACGAACGACGACCCGGCCCACTCCGCCGAACTCGCCGCCGCCGCGGAACGCGTCCTCCCGTCGTTCCCCGGCCCCACCTCCACCCGCGCCCGCCTGCTCGCCACGATCGCGATGGAGGAACGAGGCACCGGCGCCCGCCTGGCGGAGGCGCGGGAAGCCGAGGCCATCGCGCGTGACCTCGGCGATCCCGGGCTGCTCGCGTTCGCGCTGAACGCCCGCTTCATGCACACCTTCCACCGCACCGGCCTGGCGGGGGAGCGGGCCGCGATCGGCCGCGAACTCGTCGAGGTTGCGGCAGGACGCCTGGTCACGCACGAGGTCCTCGGCCACCTGATCCTCGTCCAGGCCTGCTCCGCGCTCGCCGACTTCGGCACGGCCGACCGCCACGCGGCCGCAGCCGACGCCCTGGCCCAGCGCCACGACCTGCCGCTGGTGGGCGTCTTCACCGACTGGTACGCGGCGCTGAAGCTCGCGGCGTCGGGCCGGACGTCCGAGGCCGACCGCGCCTACCGGGCGGCCGCCGGCCGCGTCCGGGGAACCGGCATGTGGGGCATGGAACGCGGACTGCTGCCGCTGGCCCTGCTCAGCCTGCACGGTCCGTCCTCAGTGGACCTGACCGACGACTGGGGCCCGCACCTGGACTGGGTTCGCCCGCTGGTGCTGCCCCACGACGAGGCGCTGGAGGCCGCACGCGCGTTGCCGGACGGACCGGCGGACCTGCTCATCGAGGTGAGAGCCTGCCTGCTGGCCATGGCGGCGGCGAGGCTGCGAGACGAGGAACTGCGCGAGCGCGCACGCGCGTTGTTGTTGCCCGCCAAGGACGAGCTGGTGGCGGGCACCGGGCTGTTCACCTTCGGCCCGGTGGCGAATTACCTAGGCCGCTAGGGCGGGCCCGAGCAGCAGGCCGCCGTCCAGCACGAACTCCGAGCCGGTCGCGAACGCCGCCTCTCGCGACGCCAGGTAGAGCACCAGCGCGGTGAACTCGGCGGGCTCGCCCAGTCGTGGCACGGCGAACGGAGCGGGGGAGTAGAGCTCGCCGATCGCGGGCTGCCCGGCCACGACCGGTTCGGTGATCAGCGGGGTCGACACCACGCCGGGGTGGACCGAGTTCACGCGGATGCCGTCGCGGCCCAGCTCCAGCGCCGCGGTCCTGGTCAGCCCGCGCAGCGCCCACTTGCTCGCGACATAGGGCGCGTAGAACGGTGAGCCCACGTTGGCCATGGTCGAGGCGATGTTCACGATCGACCCGCCGCCGGCCCTCCGCAGCGACGGCGCACCGTGTTTGATGCCGAGGAACTGCCCGGTCAGGTTCACCGCGAGCGTGCGGTCCCAGACCTCGCGCGAGGTGTCCTCGATCAGGGCGGCCGGGTGCTGCGCGCCGGCGTTGTTCACCAGCACCGACACCGGCCCGAACCGTTCCTCCGCGGTGCGGACGGCCTCGGACCACGCGTCCTCGTCCGTCACGTCGAGCCGCACGGCGAGGGCCCGCTCGCCGAGTTCCTCCGCCGCTTTCGCCCCCGCGTCGAGGTCCCGTGCGGCGATCACGACCCGCGCGCCTTCGGCGTGGAAGCCCCGCACGTGGCTCGCGCCCATTCCGCTCGTCGCGCCGGTGATGAACACCGTCTGCCCGTCGAAGCGTCCCATCGGTCTCCTCCAGTGGTGAGATGAGTGACTCACCTCGGAACCGTAGGCATCGGTCGGTGGTGAGTCAAGTGACTCACCTCGTGGCATACTGGCGGGGTGCCGACCTACCACGAGCGCATGGCGGAGCAGAAGCGGACGGCGATCGTCGACGCCGCCACCCGGCTGTTCCTGGAGTCCGGCTACGACAAGACCTCGCTCGCGCGCATCGCCGACGCGGCCGGGGTGTCGAAGGCGACGCTGTTCAAGCAGTTCCCGACGAAGGCCGAGCTGTTCGACGCGATCGTCACGGACTACTGGCGCACCGAGGAGGGCGCGCTCACCCCGCAGCCGGGTGATCCGCGCAGGGGCCTGACGGCGCTCGGCAACCGGTACGTGGCACTGCTGACGCGGCCGGGCATGGTCGCGCTGTTCCGCATCGTCATCGCGGAGGCGCCGCGCTTCCCCGAGCTCGGGCAGACGCAGTTCAAGCTGGGCAAACAGCCGTTCTTCGACACCGTGCGCGACTACCTCGCCGCCGAGCACGAGGCCGGCACGCTGACCGTCGAGGACCCGGTCCTGGCGGCCACGCAGTTCCTCGGCATGATCTCGAACTTCGCGTTCTGGCCCCGCATGCTGCTGGTGAACTGGTCGCCCACCGAGAAGGCCATGGCCCACTCGGTGGACGAGGCGGTCCAGACGGTCCTGGCCCGCCACGCGGTCACAGCGGCAACCGGCGCAGCGCGGGCTTGAGGACCTTCCCGGACCCCGTGCGCGGCAGTTCGGCGACCACCTCGACGTGGACCGGGATCTTGTACTTCGCCAGGCGCGGCAACAGGAACTCCCGCAACCCGGCGGCGTCCACCACCGCGCCGTCGCGAGGCCGGACGAACGCCCGTCCGACCTCGCCCCAGCGCTGGTCCGGCACCCCGACGACGGCGACCTCCGCGACGTCCGGGTGCGAGGTGATCGCGTTCTCCACCTCGGCCGGGTAGACGTTCTCGCCGCCGGAGATGTACATGTCCTTGAGCCGGTCGAGGACGTACAGGTGCCCGTCGTCGAGCCGTCCCAGGTCGCCGGTGCGGAACCAGCCGTCGGAGGTGAACGCGGCCGCGGTGGCGACCGGGTCGTTCCAGTAGCCCGGCGTGACGTTCGGGCCTTCCACCTCGATCTCGCCCGTGCCGGCGAGCCGCAGATCACCGAAGAACACCGGGGGACCGGCCGAACCCGCCTTCCGCACGCTGTCGGCGGCCTCCAGGAACGTGGCGCCGGGCGCGGTCTCGGTGAGGCCGTAGCCCTGGCAGAACACCAGGCCCCGGTCCTGGTAGGCGCGGATCACCGCGTCCGGCACCGCCGCCCCGCCGCACAGCAGCACCCGCAACGACGACAGGTCCGCGTCGTGCCACGACGAGGAGGCGGCCAGGTCGGCGTACATCGTGGACACCCCGAACATCCACGTCACGCGCTGGGTCTCGATCAGCGAGACGCACTCGGCGACGTCCCAGCGCGAGGTGATCACGCTGCGCCCGCCCTTGGCGAACGTGGGCAGCAACGTCTGGGCGAGCGCGGCGACGTGGAACAGCGGCGCGCTGACCAGGGCGACGTCGTCCGAGGCGATGTCGACGCCGATCATCAGGTTGAAGGTGTTCCACAGCAGGTTGGCGTGGCTGAGCATCGCGCCCTTGGGCCTGCCGGTGGTGCCGGAGGTGTAGAGGATCAGGGCGATGTCGTCGGCGCCGACCGGCTCGTCCAGTGGCTCGCCGGAGCCCTGGAGCAGCCAGTCCTCGTACGCGGCCAGCGACACCGCCCGCGGGTGCTCCACCTGGTGCGACGGCGCGTGCACCAGCACGTGCGCACCGCAGTCGGCGAGCTGGTAGTTGATCTCGGCAGGGGTCAGGCGGAAGTTCAGCGGTACGAAGATCGCGCCCAGCTGGTGCGCGGCGAACATCGTCTCGGCGAACGACGGGTGGTTCGGGCCGAGGTACGCGACCCGGTCACCGTGCCGGACCCCGAGCTCCCGCAACCGCCACGCCAGCCGGGTCGTGCGGACGGCGACCTCCTCGTACGTGGAGGAAACGCCGTCGCAGGTGAACGCCTCACGCTTCGGCGCCATGCGTGCTCGGCGGTGTGGCCAGCTGCCCAGTCCCGCGTTGCGCATTCCTGTCTCCTGTCAGGCTGGTCCGGCTGGTCTCGTGCAGCGTCACCGTGCAGATGACGGTGAGCAGGCAGAACGCCGCGAGGATGAACGGGATCGCGCCCGTGCCGGAGGACTTCTGCACCTGCGCGAAGAGCAACGGCGCGAGCCCCGCGCCCAGACCCGCCAGCTGGTAGCCGAGCGAGGCGCCGGTGTACCGGCTGCCGGTGTTGAACAGCTCGCTGTAGAGCGCGGCCAGCGGCCCGTACATCATCGGGTGGATCACGGCCTGGCCGAGCACGAGCGCGATGACGATGAACCCGTTGTCCACCATGGGGAACAGCACGAACCCGAACGCCGCCATCAGCACGGCGCCGACGAGCACGACGGGCCGGCGCCCGACCCTGTCGGACATCGCCGACCAGCCGATGATGCCGATCACCGCGAGCGCCGAGGACAGAGTCAGCGCGTTGAGGATCATCTGCCTGCTGTTGCCCGCCTGCACGCCGTACGCCAGGACGAACGTCGTCAGGGTCGACTGCGCGACGAACGCCGAGAGGCCGACGCCCACGCCCAGCGCCAGCGTGCGCGGGTGGTTGCGCAGCACGTCGAGCAACGGCATGGAGCCCGGCTTGCGCTCGGCCTGGAAGACCGGCGTCTCCTCGACCTTCATCCGCACGAACAGGCCGATGCCCAGCAGCACCACGCTCAGCAGGAACGGCACCCGCCAGCCCCAGTCGAGGAACGCCTGCTCGCCGACCAGCGCGGCGGTGCCGGTCAGCGCGGCCGTCGACAGCACCATGCCGCACGGCGCGCCGGCGTTGGTGAAGCTCGCCCACAGCCCGCGCCGGGAGGTGGCGTGCTCGGCCGACATGAGCACGGCGCCGCCCCACTCGCCGCCGACGGAGATGCCCTGCACGACCCGCAGCAGGACCAGTCCGGCCGGCGCGAGCCAGCCGACCTGGGCGTAGGTGGGCAGCAGGCCGATCAGGAAGCTCGCCACGCCCATCAGGCTCATGGTCAGCACGAGCATCTTCTTGCGCCCCAGCAGGTCCCCGTAGTGTCCGAAGAGGATTCCGCCGAGCGGCCGGGCGAGGTAGCCGGTGGCGAACGTGCCGAAGCTCGCGATCGTGCCGACCAGCGGGTCCAGCGAGGAGAAGAAGACCTTGTTGAACACGACCGCGGAGGCCGTGGCGTAGAGCAGGAAGTCGTAGTACTCGATCACACTGCCGAGAAAGCTCGACCCGACTGCACGGCGTAACTGCGTTGTTGGCGCCATGGCTTCACCTCATGTGTAGTGGCGGTAGACGGCACGTGCGACGCAAGCGGGCTTCGCGGAGCCCTCGATCTCGACGGTGAAGTCGACGGTGAGCTGCACGCCGTCGCCCGGCACGTCCTCGACGGACGCGACCTGGCCGAGCAGCCGGATCTTGGCGCCGACCGGCACGGGCGCGGGGAACCGCACCTTGTCCAGCCCGTAGTTCAGGCTCATCCGCACGCCCGAGACGTCGAGCAGCTCGCTCATCAGCGGGATGAGCAGCGCCAGCGTCAGGTAGCCGTGTGCGATCGTGCCGCCGAACGGGCCGGAGGCGGCGCGTTCCGGGTCGACGTGGATCCACTGGTGGTCGTCGGTGGCGGTGGCGAACGTGTCGACGCGGCTCTGGTCGATCTGCAGCCAGTCGGTGTGGCCGAGGCTCTGCCCCGCCAGGGCCCTGAGTTCTGCGATTCCTTGGACGGAGATGGTCACGCGTCCTCCTTCACGAGTCCGAGCAGACGGGCGGCGTTGTGCTTGAGGATCTTGGGACGGACCTCGTCGGAGATGTCCAGCTTCGCGAAGTCGGCCAGCCAGCGGTCGGGGGTGATGACGGGGTGGTCCGACCCGAACAGGACCTTGTCCTGCAGCAGGGTGTTGGCGTAGCGGACGAGCTGCGGCGGGAAGTACTTCGGCGACCAGCCGGACAGGTCGATGTGCACGAACGGCTTGTGCGTGGCCACCGCGAGCGCCTCGTCCTGCCACGGGAACGACGGGTGCGCGAGCACGATCCGCAGGTGCGGGAAGTCCACGGCGACGTCGTCCACGAGCATCGGGTTGGAGTGCTTGAGCCTGATGCCACCGCCGCCGGGCACGCCGGCGCCGATACCGGTCTGTCCGCTGTGGAACAGCGCGGGCACGCCGAGCTCCTCGATCACCTCGTACAGCGGGTACGCCATCCGGTCGTCCGGCGAGAAGTCCTGGAGGCTCGGGTGGAACTTGAAGCCCCGCACGCCGTGCTCCTCGACGAGCCTGCGCGCCTCGCGGACGGCCGTGCGGCCCTTCCAGGGGTCGACGCTCGCGAACGGGATCAGCACGTCGGCGTGTTCGGCGCAGGACGCGGCGATCTCCTCGTTGGAGATGCGCGGGTGGCCGGTGGCGTGCTCCGCGTCGACGGTGAAGATGACCGCGGCCATCTTCCGCTCGCGGTAGATCTCGGCCGTCTCGGCGATGGTCGGCTGGCGGTGGGCGGCCTTGAAGTACTTCGCGGACGCCTCGACCAGCGCGGGACTGAGGGAGCTGTGGCCGTCGGCGGAGATCTCCGCGTGGGTGTGGACGTCGATGGCGACGAGGCTGTCCACATCCATTCTGGGAACGTTCATCGGGCCACCGGCTGCGGGATCCCGTAGGTCTCGGCCTCGAACTCGCCGAACCGCTCGGCGATCGCGTCCGCCTGCCAGCCGCCGTCCGCGAACAGGACCTGCTTCTCGGCGGGGTGCGACCAGAGCGCGAGCCGGTCGCCGCCGATGCCGATCGCCTGTCCCGTCACGCCCTTCGCCGCGTCCGAGGCGAGGTAGACGATCAGTCCCGCGACGTCCTCGACGGTGCCGAGCCCCTCGTCGCGCCGCACCCACTCCGGCAGTGGCGCGCCGGTGCGTTCCGACTCCTCGATCAGCGGCGCGAACGCCGGGATCGTGCGGGTCATCTCGGTTGCGGCGACGGGGACGACCGCGTTGACGGCGATGTCGGACCGCGCGAGCTCCAGCGCCCAGGTCCGCGCCATGGCGGCGATCCCGGCCTTGGCGGCGGCGTAGTTGGTCTGCCCGAAGTTGCCGCGCTGGCCGGCGGGCGACGAGACCAGCACGAGGCTGCCGCCCGTGCCCTGCTCCCGCATCCGCACGGCCGCGGCCCGGGCGCAGGTGAAGGTGCCGCGCAGGTGCACGTTGATCACGGCGTCGAAGTCGTCGTCGCTCATCTTCCACAGCACGCGGTCGCGCAGGATGCCCGCGTTGGTGACCAGCACGTCGAGCCGGCCGAACTCCTCGACGGCGGCGTCCACGAGCGACTGGGCGGTCTCGGCCGTCCCGACCGGAGCGACCACCGCGCGTCCGCCGATGCCCGCCGCGACCTCGTGGACGACCTCGTCCACGTCGTTGGCGACGACCCGGGCCCCGTTGCGCGCCAACGCTTCCGCGTACGCCCGGCCCAGCCCGCGACCGGCACCGGTGACGATCGCGACCTTTCCCGACAGCTCCATCAGGCGAGTCCTCTCCGTGGGGATCGCGACCCAAAGTAGGGCATATTCATGACGCTCGTCTAGATGCTGCCCAACATGTATCGTGAGCGGTGTGACGCCCCAGTCCCTGATGCTGAACTTCCTCGGCCTGTACGTGCTGGGCCGCGACATCGCGGTCTACTCGGGCAGCGTGATCGACGTCTTCGGGCGCGTGGACGTCTCGGAGGAGGCGGTGCGCTCCACGCTGACGCGCATGACGTCGCGCGGTCTGCTCGCCAAGCACCGCAACGGCCGCAAGGTCTACTTCGGACTCACCGCCCGCGCGACGGCGGTGCTGCAGGACGGCGAGCGCCGCATCTGGCAGCGCGGCGCGGTCAACCGGGACTGGGACGGCACCTGGACCCTGGTCGGCTTCTCGCTGCCGGAGGGTCGCCGGGGCGAACGACACGACCTGCGCTCACAGCTGCAGTGGGCGGGCTTCGGCCCGGTGCAGAACGGCCTGTGGATCGCGCCCGGCGCCCGCGACGTGACCGAGCTGGTCGAGGGGCTGGCGGAGAACGTCACGGTCTTCACCGCCCAGCACGCCAAGCCGACCGAGGCGGCGGACCTCGCGCGCCGCGCGTTCGACACGGCCGCCATCGCCGCCCGCTACCAGGACTTCCTGGCGAAGTGGCGCGAGCCGGACGCCTCGCTGCCGGACGACCTGGCCCGCCAGCTGGTGCTGCACGGCGACTGGCTCGACCTCGTGCGCCAGGACCCGCACCTGCCGGCCGAGCTGCTGGCGGGCGACTGGCCCGCGATCGAGGCGGAGCGGTTGTTCCAGTCGCTGGCCACCCGTTACACCGGGACGGCGACCCCGCTGGCGGCCGCCGCCATCGAGTCGATCGCGGTGCCGGCTGTCTAGGTCACAGCGCTGACTGGACTGGGGCGCTGTCGAGTCATCATGAAGTGGGCACCCTCGGGAGAGGCTCACGCACGTCACCTGCGGAGCAGCACTCCACCAAATCGATGGAGTGCTGCAAACGCTCTCTGCGCGGTGCGCCGAGCCGGTCCAGGGCGAGCCCGCGGAGGACGGTGTCCTCGAACTCGCCCTGTCGCCCGGATCAGCTCCGAGGCTCGTCCTCGAGCGCGCCGACCAGTTCCGGGT
Source organism: Lentzea sp. NEAU-D7 (assembly GCF_026242055.1). GTDB lineage: Bacteria > Actinomycetota > Actinomycetes > Mycobacteriales > Pseudonocardiaceae > Lentzea. The sequence goes on from NZ_JAPJDL010000011.1 coordinate 249,841, forward strand.
CTTCCGGAGCGGGCATGTGCCGGATGCTGTCACTGCCCTTGTGGTCGTGGGCGCGGCTGTACCGGGAATCCAGCACCCGTCCCAACTTGTGCGCCGCCCCGGCGTACGCGTCGTCCACGGTGGTCGCGTGGTGGGTGACCGCGACCGGCTGCTTGCCTCCCGGCCGCGCCTCGATGACGCACTTCTTGTCCTCCGGCTTGCCGCCCGCGTCCTCGCTGAGGTGCACTTCCACGCGGGTCAACCATCCGCTGAAGCGGGACAGGCTGCTCTCCAGGTCGGTGGTCACATAGGTGGCCAGTCGTTCGCCACCGTGGATGTTGTGGTCGGTGTTGACCTGGATCTGCATGAGCACCCTCCGGAACGGGACAGAAATGGTTCTGGTCGATACCACGGGAGCGGCCGGCTCAAACGCGGCGGCGTTCAGCGCGTGGGATGCCCTGACTCCGCAATTGGGGCGTTGAGCTGCGGTGACCGTCCACCATGGCTGCAAGGGAACGACCCTACAGCGTGGCGTTCTGCCGCACCTGATCCTTGTCCGGTGTGTCGACTGGTGTTCGTCCACAAGAAGCACTCCTTCCACCAGCGGCGGCTGGCTAGACACTGTGCGTGCCCACCACTCGCGCTGGCGCGGGTTCGCGTGTGGACGCAGAGAAGGGAATCCGATGAAGCGATTGACCTCGTCCGTTCTGTTGGCGCTGCTCGTGACCGTCGTGGCGAGCCCGCTGCCGGGTGCCGCTGCCGCGTCAGGCCGGGTGCAGCCGCTCGAACGTGCGCACGCGCACAACGACTACGAGCACGAACGCCCGCTGGCCGACGCCCGCGACCGCGGGTTCACGTCGGTGGAGGCCGACGTGTGGCTGGTGGACGGCGAACTGCGGGTGGCGCACGACCTGGTGGACGCGCGGCCGGGCCGCACACTGCGCAGCCTCTACCTCCAGCCGCTCGCGCAGGTCGTGCGGGCGAACGGGGGTCGCGTCTACCCGCACTGGCGTGGTTCCTTCCAGTTGCTCGTCGACATCAAGAGCGACGGTCCGGCGACGTACAAGGCCGTGGACGAGGCGCTGCGCGAGTTCCGTCCCATGCTCACCCAGTGGGTCGGCGGTCACGAACGACGTGGCGCGGTCGAGGTGGTCATCAGCGGCAACCGGCCGCGTGAGGACATGCTCGCCCAGCGGATCCGGCGGGCCGGCTACGACGGCAGGATGAGCGATCTCGGCACTGGTGTCCCCGCCGCGTTCATGCCGCTCGTCAGCGACAACTGGACGAAGAACTTCACCTGGCAGGGAGTGGGCGCCATGCCCGTGGCCGAGCGGGAGAAGCTGCACCGCATCGTGTCCCAGGCGCACGCCGCCGGCTACCGGGTGCGGTTCTGGGCCACCCCGGACGTGGCGGGTGAGGCTCGCGACGCGGTGTGGCGCGAGCTGCTCACGGCGGGCGTCGACCACATCAACACCGACGACCTCGCAGGCTTGCGGGAGTTCCTCCTGGCCAACGACCCGGCTGAGCGGCGCAAGGGCTGAACCGCGGGCAGGGCAGCGCCGATCAGCGGAACCTGACGAGTTCGACCCGTTACGGCAGCAGGTGCTCGACGGGCACGCCCGGCCGCCGGGCGATCAGCGAGCGCTGGCAGGCTTCCGGTCGCGTTCTACGCAGAGCAGCGCCGCGCCTCTCGGCAGCGCCGACCTGACGGGAGCCAGGTCGGCGCTGCCGAGGATCTCCGCCTCGTACCGGCGGACGTACTCCGCGGCCATCACGCGGCAATCTCCGGGTGGTGTTCGCAAGCGGTCACCACCCGGAGCGTCACGCCACAGCCGTCCCTTCCAGCTCGACCATCAGGTCGGGCAGCGCCAGCCTGCTCACCCCGAGCATCGTGGTCGGCGGCGCCACGCGCGCCTGGCCGAGCCTCGCCGCCAGCACGCCGTAGTGCTGGAACAGCAGGTCGACGTCGGTGGTGTGGACGTTGAGCCGCACGAGGTTCGCGAGGGACATCCCCGCCTCGGCCAGCACCGCCTCCAGGTTGTCGAGGCTCAGTGCCAGCTGCGCCCCCATGTCCCCGGCGTGCTCGGGCTTGCCGTCGCCGTTCGTCGACGTCTGGCCCGCGCAGTACAGCGTCCGGGCCTGCCCGGTGACGACCTCGCCCTGGTGGTAGCCCAGCTCCGCCGACCACGTCCACGGGTTGACCGGCGTTCGTTCCACAGCCACGACAGCTCCATTCGATCTCTTCGACAGTGCCGTCAGCCTCGCAAGCGATACACGACATCCTGTGTCACGTATTCCCGTACGGTTTTCGCATGCGTGCCGACCGGTTGGTCTCGCTGGTCCTGCTGCTGCGGCGGCACGGCCAGCTGTCGGCGGCCAGCCTCGCCCGCGAGCTCGAGGTGTCCACCCGGACGGTCCTGCGCGACATCGAGGCGCTGTCCGCGGCCGGTGTCCCGGTCTACGCCGAACGCGGCCGGCACGGCGGGTTCGCGCTGCTGCCCGGTTTTCAGACGGAGCTCACCGGCCTGAACCACGACGAGGCGCTGGCTCTGCTGGTCGCCGGTTCCCGGCGCGGTGCGCAGGTGTTCGGGCTCGGCTCGTCGCTCGCCTCGGCCGTGCTCAAGGTGGTCGACGCGCTGCCGGAGAGCTACCGGAAGACGGCGGCCGGTGCGGCGGAACGGCTGCTCGTCGATCCGGAGATCGACCTCCTCTCGCGGCGTGCGGTGGAGGAGGAGCTGCCGGACGCGGTGGTGGCGGAGGTCCGTCGCGCGGTGTTCGCGGGGCACCGGCTGCGGATCCGCTACGAGGCCGGGGGCGAGGCGGCGGAGTGGCGCACGGTGGACCCGATCGGGCTGGTCACCGTGCGGGAGCAGGGATACCTGCTGGCCACGAAGGCGGGGGAGGACCGGACCTACCGGCTGTCGCGGATCCTCGCCGCCGAGGAGCTCGACGAACCCGCGCGGCGAGCGGGCCGGGTCGACCTCGGCCGGGCCTGGCAGGAACGCAGCACGCGGTTCCGGACCGGTGGTGACCAGGTCGCCGTGGTGCTGCGGGTGCACCCGGCGCGGCGGGAGGAGCTGGTGGGCACCGCACTGGCCGTGGTCGCCGAGGAGCCCGACGACGGCTGGCTGCGGATGGAGGTCGCGTTCCAGGACGCACGGCACGCGGAGTGGGCGTTGTGGCAGCTCTCGACGAGCGCGGAAGCCCTTGAGCCGCAGTGGTTGCGCACCGCTTTGAAACAGCGGGCCGCCGCGGTCGCCGCCCGGTACGGGCAGGAGGCCCGTTGAGCGGCGAACGCGACTTCAGCCGGTACCTGAACGCGCGGGTGCTCTCGGTCGTCGGCGCCGTGGTGTCCGCGGTGGCGCTGCCCGTCCTCGTCTACCAGCTGACCGGCTCGGCGGGCTGGACGTCCGCGGTCACGGCGGCGGAGGCGTTGCCGTACCTGGTGTTCGGGTTGCCGGCCGGCGCGCTCGCGGACCGGTTGGACCGCCGCTCGATGATGGTGGCGATGGACTTCACGGTCGCCGCCGTGCTGCTGAGCGTGCTCGTGGCGTGGCTGGCGGGCGGACTGACCGCGCCGCACGTCGTGGCGGTGGCGTTCGCGTCGCAGACGGCGTTCGTGTTCTTCGACGCGGCGAACTTCGGTGCGCTGCCGGCGTTGGTGGGCAAGGAGAAGCTGACCGCCGCCTACTCGACGCTCTTCGGGCGCACGACCGTGGTGGAGCTCGTGGTGCCGGGTGTGACGGGCCTGATCGTGGTCGTCGTCGCTCCGGCGGCGCTGTTGGCCGTGAACGCGTTGACGGCTGTGGGCTCGGCACTGTTGTTGCGCGCGATCACGAGCAGCATGGCCACCCCACGACCGGTGAGTGGTGGGAGGCAACTCGTCGCGGACATGCGCGAGGGGTTGCGGTTCCTCTGGCAGGAACCGGTGATCCGGGTCCTCACCCTGGTCGGCGCGACGCACTCGGTGGCCGGTGGCGCGTGGATCGCCCTGCTCGTGCCGTTCGCCGACCAGGTGCTCGGCGTGGAGTCGAAAGGTGACCCGAGGCTCGCGGCCCTGTTCAGCTGCTGGGGCCTGGGCGCGATCCTCGCCTCCCGCCTGCTGCCGCGGGTGACCGCTCGCTGGGGCAGCGCCGGGGTGGCGCTCGGCGCCTTGCCGCTCTCCCTGCTGGGCGGGGTGTTCGTGCTCGTGAGCGGGCACTGGCTGGTGGCGTGCGCGGCGGCGACCTACTGGGGCGTCACCGGTGCCGTCGTGGTGATCAACGGGATCACCTACCGGCAGGAGGTGTGCCCGGAGGAACTGCAGTCTCGGGTCAACACCACTGCGCGGATGATCGCCTGGGGCCTCGGCCGGCCTCTCGGCGCCGCCTTGGGCGGTGCCCTGTCGGTCGCGGCCGGTGATCCGCGCGCGGGCATCGCGGCCGGCCTCGTGGTGCTGGCGGCAGGTGTGCTCGCGGCGTGGGCGTCACCGGTGCTGCGCGGTCAGAAGCACCGCAACGCCACGTGATCCCGGGGCGCAGCGGTGCCGGCTCGTGCTCGACCGACCTGGGCCGGGTCGCGGCGCTCGCGCTCGGGGTGGCGCCGCGACCCGTGTTCAGAGGATCAGGAGTGCGGGCAGGTGTCCCGGTACTCCTCGATCAGCGTGCTGCGTCCCGGTGCCGGGCAGAGGAACTGCTCGTAGCGGGTGTCGTTGTCGATGAACCGCTTGAGCCACGAGATGCTGTACTTCGCGATCGTCGTGTTGGACGAGTTCGGGGCGAAGTGCGAGGCGTTGTTGAGCTCCAGGTACGCCTTGTCCAACGTGGACGGCAGGCTCGTGTAGAACGGCTCCGAGTGGGACGAGACCGGGGCGATGGAGTCGTCCTCGGCGCCGACGACCAGGGTCGGGACGCGGACGGTCGACCAGTTCTTCGTGGTGTGCCAGCCCGTGAGCGGGATCGCCGCCTGCAGGGACGGGCGCTGGCTGGCGGCGCGCAGGGTTCCGCCGCCGCCCATCGAGTGGCCCATCACGCCGAGGCGGGACGAGTCGATCCGGGTGCGCACGGAGCTCTGCTGGGTGAGGTAGTCGAGGGCCGCCAGCAGCTGCGAGGCCCTGCTGTCGGGCTGGTCGTAGATCGAGTTCGTGTCGATCGTGAAGATCACGAAGCCCTGCGACGCGAGGCGCGGGCCGAGCCACGAGATGCTCGACTGGGTGCCGGTGTAGCCGGGGGAGATGACCACCGCGCCGAACGTGCCGGCGGAGGTGCTGGTCGGGTAGTAGATCGTGCCGCCGCCGAAGCCGCCCACCAGCGACGACACGGAGGTCTCCGAGACCGCGAACGGGCCGCGGCTCGCCTCGATGCTGGAGTTGGTGGGGGCCGGCCCGCGTTCGTACGGGTTGTCGGCGGCCTGGGCCACGGTGCCGCCGAGCAGCACCATGGAGAGCGCGACGGGAATCAGGGTGCGGAGTTGCACAGCGCTGTACACCTCATTCGGCAGGGAACAGGGGGAGGAACGACCTCGACCCTGCAACCACGGCGTCCGGGTGCGCATCGGTGCAACCACCGGTCTCGGTGAACAACTTCGGTGTCAAAACTAACGGTGGTAGGTGAATTTGGCCCTTACCCCTTCCGGAGGAGCGGCCGCCGCCGTAAGACTGGGCCGATGCTGCGTGGCCGAGAGCGGCAACGCGTCGCCGTGGACGCGTTGGTGGAGCGTGCGCGCGTTGGGTGCGGCGGAGTGCTTGTGCTGTGTGGTGAGGCCGGTTCAGGCAAGACTGCGCTGCTCAACGCGGTGGAGGACAGTTACGACGCGATGCTGTGCGTGGACGTCCCCGAGATCGATGACGAGCTTCTGGAACTCGCACAGGACGTGGGAGGTACGAGAGGCGCGCTGCTCATCGCGACCGAAGGCGGACCACGTGGGCTGCCGAGCATCACGCTCGATCCACTGGACGCCGTGACGAGCCTCCGCGTGCTGCACGACCTCGTGCCCGGCCTGCCCTCCGCCGTCGCCGCGGACCTCGTGGAGCTGGCCTGCGGTAACCCGCTGGCGCTGGTCGAGCTGGCCGGATCGCTCACGTCCGCGCAGCTCGGAGGCGTCGCGCCGGCGCCGGAGGTGCTGCCGGAGAACAGCTCCCTGCGGCAGAGGTGGCGAGCCCGCTTCGCCGCGTTGTCCCCCGAGGCGCAGCACGTCGTCGCGATGGTGGCGGTGGACGAGGAGGTCGACGCCGAGACGCTCGACCTGGACGCGGTGACCGAGGCCGGGCCGTTGTTCGACTCGCGCAGGCTGGTCCGGTCCGCCCTGCGGGTGGACGTGCCGCTCCCGCTGAGACGCCGGGCCCACGCCGTTCTGGCGGAGACCCTGCCGCCGGGCGCCCGCCGCACGTGGCACCAGGCGGTCACGACGCGGGACCCCGCGCTCGTCGACGTGCTGACCACCTACGCCGAGCACGCGCAGCGGTGTGGCGACTTCGCGACGGCCGCGCGGGACCACGACCGCGCCGCCCGCCTCACGACCGATCCCGAGCAGAAGGCGCACCACCTGCTCAAGGCCGCCGCCGACCACTGGGCGCACGGCGCGCCGCACCGGTCGCGGGCCGTCCTGCGCACCGCGACGAAGATGACCCACACGCCGGAGCTCAGGGCGCTGATGGACCTGCTCGTCGGCGGCATCGAGCTCGGCGAGAGCCTCCCCGACGTCGCGGCCGACCGGCTCATCCGCGCCGCGAAAGGACTGGTCGGCACGCGTCGCGAGCTCGCGGTGGCCGCGCTGGGGTTCGCGGGTGAGGCGGCCAGCATCGCGGGGGACCACCGCCGCTACGCCGCCGTCGCCGAGTTCGCGAAGGAGATCCGCCGCGCCGACGAGCCGCCGGCCACCCGGCTCACGCTCGAGCACCTCACCGGGATGCTGGCGACGTTCGACGGCAGGCACGACGAGGCGCTGCCCGCGTTGCGCACCGTCGTGGACCTGGCCGACCAGGTCCCCGGACCGCAGGCGCGGATCTGGGCGAGCCAGGCCGCCTACGTGCTCGGGGACGCCGCCCGGTCGCACGAGATGGCCACCAGCGCGGTCACGGCGGCGCGGGAGACCGGGTTCACCGCGATGGTGCCGTGGGCGCTGGTGTACCGGGCGTTGTCGGCGTTGCTGCTGGACCAGCACTCGGCGGCGCTGATGGCGGCGACCGAGGGCGTGCACGCGGCGACGGCGATAGGACAGCACAACGCCGTGGTCGACCACCTGACGATCCTCGCGCTGCTGGCGGCGCTGAGAGGTGACGCGGACACGGCGCTGCACCGCATCGACGCCGCCACCGAGCAGATCACCCAGCGCGGTCTCACCCGGCCCGGCACGTTCGGCGCCTGGGCGTTCGCGTGCGTCGACCTGGCGCGCGACCGGCCCGCCGACGCGCTGGACCGGCTGCGGCTGCAGCCGGGGCACGCCGGCATCAAGGTGATGGCCGCGCCGCACGTGGTCGAGGCCGCCGTGGCGTGCGGCAAGCCGTCCACTGCGGACAGAGCGCTGCAGCCGTTCGAGAAGTGGGCCGGCACGACGGGAAGCGCGGCCCGCCTCGCGCTCTCGCACCGCTGCCACGGCCTGCTGGAGAGCGGCACCGCCGACGAGCACTTCGAGGAAGCGATCCGGCTCCACCGCTCCAGCGGCACCGCTCTCGAACTCGCGAAGACCGAGCTGCTGTACGGGAACCGGCTGCGGCGCGGCCGCAAACCCAAGGCAGCGCGCGAACACCTGCGCGACGCCGTGCGCATCTTCCAGTCCTACCAGGTCGACCACTGGGTCGAGCGGGCCCGCGCCGAACTGCGCGCGGCCGGCGACTCCACGAGCGAGCCCAGGGACCACCCCGGCCTGACGCCGCAGCAGGCGCAGATCGCCAGGCTGGTCGCCGAGGGCGCCACGAACCGCGAGGTCGCCGCGCGGTTGTTCCTGAGCCACCGCACCGTCGAGCACCACCTGCGCAACATCTTCGCGCGGCTCGGCGTGCGGTCGAGGGTCGAGCTCACCAGGAGACTCGATTGACGATGGAGGTCGCGTGCGCGAGCAGTACCGGCACTGGCAGCGGATTCCGACCCGATGGGCGGACAACGACGTCTACGGCCACGTGAACAACGTCGTGCACTACGCGTTCATGGACACCGTGATCAACACATGGCTGATCGGCGCCGGGCTGGACATCCAGGCCGGCCAGCAGATCGGGCTCTGCGTGGAGTCGCACTGCAACTACCGCGCCTCGGTGTCGTTCCCGGAGGCGCTCGACGCCGGGCTGCGCGTGGGACACCTCGGCCGGTCGAGCGTGCGCTACGAGGTCGGGTTCTTCTTCGAGGGACGCGAGGACGTCGTGGCGGAGGGCCACTTCGTGCACGTGTTCGTGGACCGCGAGACCCGCAAACCGGTGGAGATCCCCGCGCACCTGCGCACGGCGATGGAAGGTCTGGTGGTGGCGTGAAGACGCGAGGCGCGGTGCTGACCGGAGTCGGCGGGCCGCTCGAGGTCGTGGACCTCGAGCTCGACCCGCCCGGTCCCGGCGAACTGCTGGTGCGCGTGCACGCCACCGGCCTGTGCCACTCCGACCTGTCCGTGATCGACGGTTCGCGCATCCGGCCGTTGCCGATGGTGCTCGGCCACGAGGCCGCGGGCGAGGTCGTCGAGACCGGTCCCAACGCCGAGTTCCAGGTGGGCGACCACGTCGTGCTGTCGTTCGTGCCTGCGTGCGGCGCCTGCCGCCGGTGCGCGTCGGGCCGCCAGGCGCTGTGCGAGCCCGGAGCCGCGGCGAACCGCGACGGCACGCTGCTCGGCGGTCAGCGCCGCTGGACCCTTCCGGACGGCACACGGCCGCACCACCACCTGGGCGTGTCCGGGTTCGCCGAGTACACGGTGATCTCCGGCCGGTCGGCCACCCTGGTCCCCGAGGACCTGCCGCTCGACGTCGCCGCGCTGTTCGGCTGCGCCGTGCTGACCGGTGCGGGCGCCGCGTTCTACAGCGCCGAGGTCAAGCCGGGGGAGAAGGTCGCGGTGTTCGGTCTCGGCGGTGTCGGCCTCGCGGCGGTGCTCGCGGCCGTGACGGCGGGCGCGACGCAGGTCGTGGCGGTGGACGTGGTCGAGCACAAGCGCAAGCTGGCTCTCACGCTCGGCGCGACGCACGAGGCCGCGGGCGGGCCGGACGTCGTCGCCCACGTCCGGGACCTGACCGGTGGCGGCGCGGACAAGGTCATCGACACGACCGGTGTGGCGGCGGTGCTCGAACAGGCGTACGCCGCGACGGCCGTCGGCGGCACCACCGTCACCGTCGGCCTGCCGCACCCCGACCGCACCGTGAGCCTGCCGGCGCTGAACCTGGTCGCCGAGGAACGCACGCTCAAGGGCAGCTACCTCGGTTCGTGCGTGCCCCGCCGGGACGTGCCGCGGTTCGTCGACCTCTACCGCGCGGGCCGGCTGCCCGTCGACGGCCTGCTGTCCGGGCGGCTGGCGCTGCACGAGATCAACGAAGGCTTCGCGAAGCTCGCCTCCGGGGAGGCCGTCCGGCAGGTCGTCGTCATGCGGTGATGCCCGGTTCGGCCCGTCCGGGCACGAATCGGGCAGGACAGTTCCCGTGTCAGCTGTTGACCACCGCGGGCTGCCTGCGCCACGGTGGGAGCGCTCTCATGTTCGTCGCTCCCGCAACGGGGCGGGCAGCGATCCCTGCACGGACAAGGAGAAGAGCATGCGCTTCACCATGCCCAGAATCGTGCCCGCGCTGGCACTCGTGCTGGTCGGGTCCACCTTCACGGTGCCTGCCCAGGCGTCGGAGAAGGAGATGTCCCCCGGCCTGCTCACCGCGATGAGCTCGGCGTTCGGGCTGACCGAGGCCCAGGCGCGGTTGCGCCTGGAGAAGGAACAACGCGCGTCGGTCATCGCACCGCGCGCCGAAAGCGAGGCCGGTGCCGCACTCGCCGGCAGCTGGTTCGACGAGACGAAGAACCGCCTGGTCGTCGCCGTGACGGACCGGACGGCCGCACGCAAGGTCGAGGCCACCGGTGCCGAAGCCGTGGTCGTCGGCCGTTCGGCGGGCTCGATGGCGGCGCAGAAGAACCGCCTCGACGCCCTGTCCGCGTCCGGGTCGGTGCCGTCCGCCGTGGCGAGCTGGCACCCCGACCCGCGCACCGGGACCGTCGTGGTGAACGTCGAGGCGGGCAAGCAGACCGCTGAGGTGGCCTCGTTCCTGGACAAGGCACGTCAGCTCGGCTCCATCACCGTGCGCACCGAGGGTGTCCGGCAGCCGCAGCCGTTCGCGGCCGGCACGGTGGGCGGCGACCCGTACTACACCGGCAACGTCCGCTGCTCCATCGGCTTCTCGGTGCACGGCGGCTACGTCACGGCGGGCCACTGCGGCGGGAACGGCGCGGCCGTCTACGGCTGGGACCGCTCCTACCAGGGCAACTTCGCCGGATCCTCCTTCCCCGGCAACGACTACGCGTGGGTGCGCACCGGCGGCGGCTGGTGGACCGTGCCCGTCGTGCTCGGCTGGGGCCGGGTGCCCGACGCGCTGGTGCGCGGTTCGTGGGAGGCGCCGGTCGGCACCTCGGTCTGCCGTTCGGGTTCGACGACCCAGTGGCACTGCGGCGTGATCCAGAGCCGCAACGAGACGATCCGCTACGCGCAGGGCGACGTGCACCAGATGGCGGGCACGAGCGTCTGCGCCCAGGGTGGCGACTCCGGTGGTTCGTTCATCACCGGTGACCAGGCCCAGGGCGTCACGTCCGGCGGCTACGGCGACTGCACCAGCGGCGGTCGCACGTGGTTCCAGCCGATCAACGAGATCCTCAACGTCTACGGCCTGAGGCTGCACACCGCCTGACGGGAGTCCCCGGCTGTCCACCGCGTGAAGCGGTGGACAGCCGGGGCTCGTCTCAGCGTGCGTGGTCGTGGAGGCCCAGGGGGGTTAAC
>NZ_JAPJDL010000011.1:260746-288464 GCF_026242055.1 Lentzea sp. NEAU-D7
CGCCGCCCCCCCCCCGCCGGGCCGCCCCGGGCGGCCCCCCGGGGCCGGCGCGGCACCCCCGGGGCTCGTCTCAGCGTGCGTTGACGTGCAGCGCCAGGGCGGTTCCCGCGCCGAGCGTCGTCGTGAACCTGCCGGAGGAGTCGACGGTCACGCGGACGCAGCCGTTCTCCTGGACGTTGCAGTAGCTCCCGGCGGGCAGCGCGGTCTGGAACGTGCGGGTCACCGCGAACGTCTCGCGGTTGATCGCGACGAATCCCTTGCTGCCGCGGCCGAACGCGATCAGGTCGAACCCGTTGTCCTGCCAGTTGTTCACGTCGGTGCCCGCCACGGTGTTGCGGAACGCCACCATGTTCGCGATCTGCGTCCAGGCGTGCTGGCACTTCCAGCCGCTGTAGCAGACCGAGTTGCCGGGCGGGCCCGCGTCCTTGTCGCTGAACTCGTAACCCGAGTACACCTGCGGCGCACCGTAGTTCCACGCCAGCATGAAGACGTTCGCCAGCGTGTAGGTCGAACCGTCCTTGTACGTCAAGGTGGAGTTGTTGCGCTCGGTGTCCCAGTTGTCGACGAACGGCCGCGCCTGACCGCTGGGCAGGAAGCCCCACGGCTGCCCGAAAGTCTTCAGGTAGGCCAGGTTCTCGTTGTTGAAGATCCGCTTGAGGTCGTAGGCGTAGCGGAACTCGTCCACGTCACCGGACCCCGTGTACTCGCCGGGCTGCACGGCCTCGCCCGCTCCGTAGATCACCTCGTGCACCCAGAACACGGCGGGGTTGCTCAGCTTCCCCTTGATCGCGGCGAGATCGCCCGCGGCCATGTGCTTGGCCGCGTCGATGCGGAACCCGTCGACGCCCATCGCGATCAGGCGGTTCAGGTACGCGGCGATGGCCCCGCGCACGTACTCGCTGCCGGTGTCCAGATCGGACAGACCGACGAGCTCGCAGTTCTGGACGTTGAAGCGGTCCTGGTAGTTGCTGATCGGCGAGCGGCACGAGTGGAAGTCCCAGTCGCTGTACACGCCGGGGTAGTTGTACTTGGAGTAGCCGGTACCGCCGGTGCCCGTGCCCGATCCGGCGCTCATGTGGTTGATCACCGCGTCGGCGATGACCTTCACACCCGCGTTGTGGCAGGTGCTGACCATGTTCCGGAAGGCGTTCTCGTCACCGAGGCGCCCGGCGATCCGGTAGCTGACGGGCTGGTAGCTGGTCCACCACTGCGGACCCTGGACGTGCTCGGTCGCGGGGGAGACCTCGACGTAGCCGTAGCCCTTGGGGCCGAGGACGTTGGTGCACTCCGCCGCCACGCGGGCGAACGGCCACTGGAACAGGGTGACGGTGACGTCCTTGGCGCCCGGTGGCGCCGCAAGACTTTGCACCGGTGTGGACAGTCCGACGATCAGCAGCACCGCGAGAAGGGTGCGTGAAACTGAGGAAACCACGTTGTCTCCTTGTGTGCAGGGGTTCACTGAAGGTCGTAGCATCCGCAGGCACACCGGGCAAAGCGTTGCAAGAACTTTCTGGAGCAATTCGGCCTAGTGCGCGCGCCGCACGAGACCGGGTAAGGTCTCGATCATGACGAAGAGAATCGAGTCTTCCTCCGCCAGGTGAGCGAGCGCAGCGAGCGGACGCTCGCCCTCCTCGAACTGCTGGCGCGGTTCGCCGCGGATCCCGCGCTCACGCCGCAGGCCTTGCACGACCAGGTCCTCGCTCTCGATCCTGACGAGGAAGCCGTGCTGCGTGGCAGCTGTCGAGCCCGCTTCGAACCCGTGGCACCGCTCGTCCGCGCGGCCAGGTGGTTCCTCTCCCGGAGCACGGACGACCGCGTTCGCCTCCTCGGCCTGCGGCTGCTGGAGGGCGAGGCGGAACTGGGCGACGTCCCGGACGTCATCGCGGCCGCAACGAATCCGGGCCTGGCCAGAGTCGCCGTCCAGGTGCTGGTGAAGATCGAAGGTGCCGAGCACGACGCCATCCGGTTCGCCGAGGAGCACTCCGGCGACGCGCTCCACGCGGCCGTCCGGGTGCTGATCGGCCATCCCGATCCGCAGGTGCGGGACTGGGTGCGGTCGCACGGCGGCCGGGGCAGTATCGCCAGGAGGATCGCGGAGTCGCACGACCTTCGTGGCCTGCTCGACCAGGCGGACGTGACGGATCGGTTGTGGGATCAGGCCGGGGCGTTGCTGTACGGCATGAGCCGCGCGCACGGCTACTCGGTGCTGCACGAGTACCAGGACGCGATCGCCGTGTGCCGGCGCTGGGTCGAACTCGCCCACCTGCGGCCCGCCACCCACGACCGGGCCGCGGCGCTGACGGCCCTCGCCGACGAGTTCGCCACCGGCCACGCGGCGCTGGTGCTGGGTGACCTGCGCGTCGAGCTGGTCGCCACCCTGAAGGACGTCCTGACCGCCTGGATCGAGGAGCTCGGTCCGGTCAGCGCCTGGATCGCTCAGCGGGCCGCCGCGCTCGACACACCCCGCTCCGGGTTCGCTGTGCGCGTCGTGACGCACGAACCGAAACCGGTCGGCATGGCCGAGGCCAGGGTGGTCATCGACGGCGTGCCGATCGCCGCGCGGGTGTTCGGCTGCTTCGAGGCCGACCCGCCGGAGTGCGTGATCCCCCAGTTGGCCGCCACGGCTGAGCCGAAGGAGATCGTCGTGGACGAGAACGACGGTGCCGAGCTGCGCGTCACGATTGTGCGCGAGGGTGACGAGGTGGTGTGGCGGGACTGGAAGTGCCAGATCATCGGCAGGTTGCCGCAGGACGTCCCGTTCGACGCCGGGGAGTACGACCGCGAGGTCGCCCGCTTCACGCACGACCACAGCTGGGAATGGCCGGCCAGGACGGTGGCACGGCTGCTCAACGAGAGGCTGCGTGCGGATCCGACGGTCCTGGGCCGGTGGGACTGCGTCCGCGGCAGGTGCCACGCCACGTGGGACAGCCAGGACGTGGCGGAGCTCGACTTCTCCTACCCGGACGCGGACCCGTACGTCACCTTCCGGCTGGCGGTCGACGTGACCGGCCGCGATCCGGAAGAAGTGGCCGACGAGGTGTTCGCCGCGCTGGTGGCGTCCGATCCCAAGGTCACGACCGGAATGGTCGGCCTCGACGGCAGAGACCGTGCCGCGCTCGTCGGCCTGCCCTACCGCCCCTACCGCCGGCTCACGAGCAGGTAGCGCTCGTCCTCGATCGGGCGGCCCCACAGGTCCTCGCTCGTCAGCGGGGTGACCACGGCCTCCGCGCGCACCCCGAGCACGAGCTCGCGGGTCTGCGCGGAGGTCAGTCCCGCTCCGGTCGACCACCGGCCCTCCACGAGCAGCAGGACGCCGTCCGGTTCCAGCAGGGACACCCACTCCGCCAGTGCCGCCGCCGGATCCGGCAACGCCCACAGCACGTGCCGTGCCAGCACGACGCCGAACGAGGCCCTGGGGTGCGGCGGGTGAGCCGCGTCGCCGGTGCCGAACTCGACGGCCACGCCCGCGGCCGCCGCCTTGGCACGCGCGATTCCCACCATCTCCTCGGAGAGGTCCAAGCCGTGCACGTCGTGACCGGCTTCGGCGAGCAGCACCGACAGGCTGCCGGTGCCGCAGCCGAGATCGACGACCGAGGACGCCGCGGGGACGAGCGACAGGAGGAGCCGTGCCCAGGCGTCACGCACCCGCGGATCGCGCAAACCGTGGTCAGGTTCGTCGTCGAACGCAGCGGCGTGCCGGTCCCAGAACTCCCGTGTCGTCACGATTTCAGTTTTGCTTAAGGGACCATCAAGCCTTGCCCAAATGAGATGCGGTCTTCGTCGTACGGTCCCTAACCTCGCTTCATGAGGCTTGTGCTCTGGTTCACACTCGCTTGCGCCTGCGCGCTCAGCGGTGACCACGCGCTCGCAGCCGTCCTGGTTCTCCTCCTCGCCGGCTGCGCTACCGACCGCGTGCGCTGAACTGTTCAGCCCCGGCTGTACAGTTCGGTTCATGCTGACCTGTGAGACGCGGGAGACCGCCCTCGCGCGGCTGGGCCGCGCGCTGGCCGACCCGACGCGGTGCCGGATCCTGATCGCGCTGCTCGACGGCCACGGCTATCCGGCGCAGCTGGCCGAGCGGCTGGAGCTGACCAGGTCGAACGTCTCGAACCACCTGTCGTGCCTGCGCGGCTGCGGCCTGGTCGTCGCGACCTACCAGGGCCGCCAGGTGCGTTACGAGCTGGCGGACCCGCACCTGAAGCGCGCGATCAGCGAGCTCCTGGACGTCGTGCTGGCCGTCGAGCCCGGAGCGGACTGCGCCGATGAGTGACGCCTGCTGCGCGCCCGTCGTGGACGGGCGCAAGCTCCTGCTCCAGCGGCGGGTCCGGATGTTCGTCGCCGCCACGATCACCTACAACGTGGTCGAGGCGGTCATCGCGCTCGCGGCCGGCTCGGTGGCGGGGTCGACGGCGCTGATCGGGTTCGGGCTGGACTCGGTGATCGAGGTGGCGTCGGCGACCGCGGTCGCCTGGCAGTTCGCCGGGCGCGACCCCGAGAAGCGCGAACGGACGGCGCTCAAGGTGATCGCCGTGTCGTTCTTCGCGCTCGCGGCGTACGTGAGCGTCGAGTCCGTGCTGTCCCTGGTGCAGGGCGACCGGGCCGCGCACTCGACGGTCGGCGTCGTGCTCGCGGCGGTGTCGCTGCTGGTCATGCCGTGGCTGTCCTACGCCCAGCGCAGGGCCGGTCGGGAACTCGGGTCCGCGAGCGCGGTGGCGGACTCGAAGCAGACGCTGCTGTGCACCTACCTGTCCGCGGTGCTGCTGGTGGGCCTCGTGGTGAACAGCCTGTTCGGCTGGTGGTGGGCCGATCCGCTGGCGGCGCTCGTGATCGCCGCGGTGGCGGTCAGGGAAGGTCGTGAGGCGTGGCGGGGTCACCACTGCTGCTGACCTGCTTGCGGGCGACGAGTCGTTCCACCACCCCGAGCTTGAACCGCTCCCGGTGCTCGACGGTCAGGCCGCGGGCCACGACCAGGTGCAGCGGGCGGCGCAGGAAGTGCTCGCCCGCCATCGGCACCGTGATCCGCTCCACGAGCCACTGCGCGCCCCGCGCGAGCCGGGACGAGCTGGCGACGTGGTCGACGAGAACCAACCGCCCACCGGGCCGCAGCACCCGAACCATCTCGGTCACCGCCGTCTCGTGGTCGGGGATGGCGCACAGGCCGAGCGTGCACACGACGGTGTCGAACGCGGCGTCGCCGAACGGCAGGGCGTGCGCGGTGCCCTGCCTCAGGACGACGTCCAGGCCGAGCCGCGCCGCGCGGGACCGGGCGAGCTCGAGCATCCGCTCGCTCAGGTCCAGGCCGGTCAGCGCGACGCCGGCGGGGTAGTGCGGCAGGTTGAGGCCGGTGCCGACGGCGACCTCCAGGACCTCCCCGGTGGCCCGGGAACAGGCCCACTGGCGGGAGTCGCCGAAGACCCGGCGGTCCAGGACGCCGATCTCCGCGTCGTAGTTCGCCGACTTGCGGTCCCAGTACCTCTGCCAGCGGGTCTGATCCATGCCGCCCAGCCAACACGAACACTGGACAGGCCGCGCGAAGAAGGCTAGATCTGCCCCGGTGCGAGTCGTGGTTGTCTCCGGGGGCGATCCCGGTCATGTGGTGCCGGCCATCGCGCTGTGCCTGCGGTTCACGGAGGCGGGCGACACCCCGGTCCTGCTGACGGGGGAACGCTGGGTCGAGCCCGCCCTCGCCGAGGGGATCACGGCCTCGCGAGTGCCCGGCCTGTCGCTGGACGACCTGAGGGACGCGCCGGACCTCGGGCGCGCGCTGCACGACCAGGCCGCGACGCTCGCGTTGGCGCTCGCCCCGCACCTCGCCGCGTTGGAACCGGATCTGGTCGTGTGCGACGTTCTCGCCCTGGGCGCGAGCATGGCCGCGGAACTCGCCGGTGTGCCGTGGGTGCAGCTGTCGCCGCATCCGCTCTACGAACCCTCGAAGTGGCTGCCGCCGATGGGGAGCGGGCTCGCCGCCGGGGCCGGCGTGCGGGGCAGGCTGCGCGACTCGGTGCTGCGGGCGCTGACGGCCAGGTCGCTGCGCCAAGGGGAACGGCAGCGTGCCGTTGTGCGGCAACGGATCGGGCTCGACGCCCGGGGAACGGGTCCGGCGGCGCGGTTGATCGCGACGTTGCCCGCGCTGGAGGTGCCGCGTCCGGACTGGCCGCGTGACGCGCACGTCGTCGGGCCGCTGCTGTGGGAGGCGAGCAAGGAGACGCTGACCCCGCCGCCGGGTGACGCACCGCTGGTGGTGATCGCGCCGTCGACGGCGTGGACCGGGACGCGGGGCATGGCGGAGATGGCGCTGGAAGCGTTGCGGGACAAGGGTGTGCGGGCGGTGGTGTCGACGTTCGCGCCCGCCCCGGACGACCTGCCGTCGTGGGCGCGGTCCGGGCCCGGTGACCAGGACGCGCTGCTGCGCCAGGCCGCGGTGCTGGTGTGCGGTGGCGGGCACGGGATGCTGGTCAAGGCGTTGCGGGCCGCCGTTCCCGTGGTGGTGGTGCCCGGCGGTGGCGACCAGTGGGAGATGGCGTGCCGGGTCGCGCGGCAGGGGAGCGGCCTCGTCGTGCGGCCGTCCACTGTGGAGGGACTGGAAGGCGCCGTGACGCGGGTGCTGGGGGACCCCGGCTTCGCCGCCGCGGCGGCTCTGGCGGCGGCGATGATCGCCGATGTTCGAGATCCTGTGGAGGTATGTCGGACTGCGTTGAGTCTTGCGCGTTGAGAGCGCTCCCACTTCAATGAGCTCATGCGCGTGTCAATGACGATGCTCGTGGTAGCGGTGTTGACGATCTCGACGGCAGGGCCCGCGGTGGCACGGCAGGACCGCGCGGCGGCACCTGACCCGTACCCCGCGGTGGGGGCCGGCACGAACTTCCTCGACCACGCGGGGCTGCTGGGCGACGTCCCGGAACCTGCCTGGTACGAGGCCAACATCCCGTTCGTCGACCTGCCGGACCGCGTCATCCGGGACACCTACTACTACCGCTGGCGGACCTACCGCGAGGCGCTCAAGTACACCGGCCCGAAGGACGGCTGGATCGTCTCCGAGTTCCTCGGCCCGGTCGGCTACTCGGCCCCGAACGGCGGCATCGTCGCCGCGGCCGGCCACCACGTCTACGAGGGCCGCTGGCTGCGCGACCACCGCTATCTGGACGACTACGTCGACTACTGGCTGCGCGGCTCCGGCGCGGGTCCGAAGCCCGCGACCGACTTCCTCAACGAGAACACCACCGACTGGGCCCACCAGTACTCGTTCTGGGCCGCCGACGCCGTGGCCGCCCGTGCCGCCGTCGATGGGCGCTCCCGTTTCGCCACGGACCGGTTGCCCGAGCTCGTGCGGCAGTGGCAGCGCTGGTCGCCGCAGTTCGACCAGCAGCTGGGGCTCTACTGGCAGACGCCGGTGTGGGACGCGATGGAGTACACGGTCAGCTCGTACCAGAGCCCCGATCCCTACCACGGTGGCGACGGCTTCCGGCCGACCCTGAACGCCTACCAGTACGGCGACGCGCGGGCGATCGCGCAGCTGTTCGAGGCGCGGGGCGACGCCGCCGGCGCACGCCCGTTCGAGCAGGCCGCGGACGCGTTGCGGGCCAACCAGGAGCGGTGGCTCTGGGACGACGCGGGCAAGTTCTACAAGCACGTCATGCGCGACGGCAACCCCGGCCGCACCAAGCTCGCCGACCGCGAGGCGATCGGCTTCGTGCCGTGGTACTTCCACATGCCACCGGCGGCGAACAGCGCGGCGTGGGCGCAGCTGACCGACCCGCAGGGGTTCGCCGCCCCGTACGGCCCGACCACCGCCGAGCGCCGCAGCCCGTGGTTCATGCGCGACGCGCTGAACGGCTGCTGCCGCTGGAACGGCCCGAGCTGGCCGTTCGCGACCAGCCAGACCCTGACCGCGCTGGCGAACCTGCTCATCGACTACCCGGCGCAGTCCTACGTCGACCGCGACGACTACCTCGCGGTGCTGCGCGGCTATGCGCTGACGCAGCGCAAGAACGGCGAACCCTACGTCGCCGAGGCGCACCACCCCGACGAGAACCGCTGGCTGTACGACGGCAAGGGCCACAGCGAGGACTACAACCACTCGACGTTCAACGACAACGTGCTGTCCGGCCTGCTCGGCATCCGGCCACAGCTCGGGAACGCGGTGTCGATCGCGCCGCTGGTCCCGGACTCCTGGACCCACTTCGCCGCCGAGAACGTGCCGTACCACGGGCACAACCTGACCGTGCTGTGGGACAGGGACGGCAGCCGCTACGGCAAGGGCGCCGGCCTGCGGGTCTGGCTCGACGGCAGGCTCACGCACACGCAGGCCGGCCTGGCGCCGGTGCGCCTGACGATCCCGGCGCGCACCTCCGCGGACGTCCCGGAGCTCGTCGACGACTTCGCGAACGTCAGCCGCACCGGCTTCCCGGCCGCCCGCGCGTCCCACAGCTACAGCGCCGACCCGCCCGCCAAGGCGATCGACGGCCAGGACTTCCACCTCGACGTGCCCGGCACGCGCTGGACGTCGTACGGCAGCCCGAACTCCGCGGACTGGCTGGAGGTCGACCTGGGCGCGCCAGCACCGATCTCCGATCTGCGCGTCGTGTTCTACGACGACGGCGGGGGAGTGCGCGTGCCGGCGACGTTCGACCTGCAGTACTGGGACGGCCAGTGGCGTGACCTCCCCGGCCAGCGGAGAACTCCTGCGCAACCGGTGGCACGCCGGCTGAACCGCGTTCTGGTGGAACCGGCGGTGACCACCAGCCGGGTGCGGATCCTGCCGAGCCGGGCGGACGGCGGAGCCGTCGGCATCACGTCGTTCTCGTCGTGGCGGTCACCGGTCCGGGGGCTGCGCGCCTCGGTGCCGGACGATCTCGCGGTCCGCGCGGGAGCCGTCGAGACGACCACGACCTTGCAGGCACAGCAACCGTTGCGCGGTGTCCGCGCGACGCTGGCCGTGCCGCCGGGGTGGAGTGCGGTGCCCCTGTCCTCGGCCCACGCTGCGCAGCTCGGGACGGGCCGGAGTCTCGTCACCCGGTGGCGCATCACGGCACCTGCCGACCTGCCACTGGGGGAGCGGGCCCCGATCCGTTTGCTGGCAACGGCTTCCGGCGACAGTGGCGTCACGTCGGCGTTGAGTTCCGCGCAGACCGTCTTCGATCCTGCCGCCTACTCCTCCGTCGTCTGGGACGACACGTTCGAGACGGACCGCCTCGCCTCGTACCGCGTGGACGGTCCGTTCGGCGAACCGCCACCGGCGTTGGAGGTCGCGGACGGCGTGCTGACCGCGAGCACCGGAACGCGTGCCGGCGCGGTGCTGGGCGCGCCGGTGACCGGTGCCGTCCGAGGCACGGCGGTCGTCGTCGAACCCCGGTCGTTCGCGGGCTCCGCGCCGGAGGACAGCCTGTTCCTCGGGCAGACCGCCGGGAACCGCGACTTCGCCCTGGCCTGGTTCAACAACGCGGGCAGGGCCTCGGGCGTGGACGTGACCGTGGCCGGCGTCCGCCGCGGTGACGAGGCCACCGGCGGCTGCTGCGCGACACTGACCTGGGCACCGGGCGACCGGCTCGCCGTCGTCGTCGAGAACGGCCGGCTGACCAGCTGGCAGGAACACGCCGGCCGGTGGACGTTGCTGCGCTCCGCGCCGATCGGGTCCTTCGTGGATCCCCCGGTCGTCGCGGGCTGGGCACCGGCTCTCGGCCTGCGGCTGGACGCGGGCGCGCTCACGATCGACCGCTTCACCGTGCGGTCGAGGACCTAGCCGCAGACGCGCTCGACCAGGACCTGCCAGCTGTCGATCAGGTCGTGCACCACGGCTCCCAGGTCGGGCGCGTCGCCGTCCTGCGCTCGCAGGTAGAGCAGGACCGGCCCTTCCAGCGCGGCGACGAGTTGTAGGGCGAGGCTGCCACTGGCGGCCTCGTCCGGACAGGCCTCGCTCAGGAGCATCTGGACGTGGAACAGCGAAGGGCTGTCACGAGCGGGAACGGGCTGGCCGGGGTCCAGCGAGGCGCGTGCCAGGACGATGTGCTCGACCAGGAACTCGAGCCGGGCCCGTCCGAACGCGACCAGCCGCTTCGCCGCCGGCGCCCCGGGACCCAGCGGCGGCGGCCCGGCCAGCACCCGCTGCTGGAAGAGCTTCTCCTCCTCGTCCAGCAGGGTGTGGAAGATGCCCGCACGGGTGCGGAAGCGCCGGAACACCGTGCCCTTGCCCAGCCCGGCGCGTTCGGCGAGGCCGTCCATCGTGACCTTGTCGGCGCCCAGTTCCGCGACCATCTCCCGGGCGACCTCGATCAGGTGGGCACGGTTGCGCGCGGCGTCGGCCCGCTCCTCACGAGGACGGCCCAACGGCAGCGCGACTGGTTCCACGGCCTGCACGCTACCCGGTGACCTCGGGCGGGGCTGTCACGAATCGAAGCGCCACCTCGTCCACCTGCTGAAGCCCCGCAACGCGAACGAAGGACCGTCTCGTGAAACTTCTGCTCGACCGGATCAGCCTGGCCTTCATCGCGGCAACGTCCGCGTACGTCGGCGTCTTCGCCTACTTCGCCACGAGGACCTGGTTCGACACGTTCCCGGGGTTCGGACTGCGCTGGCTGCCGCAACTCGGTCCGTACAACGAGCACTTCGCCAAGGACATCGGCGCGGTCTACCTCGCGTTCACCGCGCTGAGCCTGATGGCGCTGGCCCACGCGAGGAAACCGGCCGTCGTGCCGCTGGCCGGCGCCACGCTGCTGGTGTTCAACACCCTGCACTTCCTCTACCACCTGACGATGCTGCACGTGTACGAGCCGCTCGACCGGGCGCTGAACGTCGTGCTGCTGGGGCTGCTCGTGGTGGTGTCCGTCATCCTCGTGATCCCGGCGAAGGCTGTCACGAATCGAAAAGTCGCTGCCTGATCTCGGCCTTCAGCACCTTGCCCACTTTGGACCGGGGCAGGTCCGGCCAGATCTCCACCTGCTTGGGCGCCTTCACCCCGCCCAGTTGCTCCTTCACGAACGCGATCAACGATGCCGGGTCGGCGTTGCCCGCGGCGCGCAACTGCACGACCGCCGTCACCCGCTCGCCCCACTTCTCGTCGGGCAGCCCGACCACCGCGCTGTCCTGGACCGCCGGATGCGCCCGCAACGCCTGCTCCACCTCGGCGGAGTACACGTTGAACCCGCCGGTGATGATCATGTCCTTGGCGCGGTCGACGATGAACAGGTAGTTGTCGGCGTCGAGGTACCCGATGTCACCGGTGTGGTGCCAGCCGTGCGCGCTCACCTCGGCGGTGGCCGCCGGGTTCTCGTGGTACCCGGCCATCACCAGCGGGCCGCGCACGACGATCTCGCCGCGTTCACCCGCGGGCAGCAGCGCACCGTCCGCGGCCATGATCGCCACCTGGGTCAGCGGAGTCGGCCTGCCCGCCGACGACAACCGCTCGTGCGCGATCGAGCCGTCGGGCAGGAAGTGGTCGGCGGGGGCCAGCGTGGCGATCATGTTCGGTGCCTCGGTCTGCCCGAACAGCTGGCCCATCACGGGCCCGATCCGGTGCAGCGCCTCGGTGAGCCGCACCGGGGACATCGGCGCGGCGCCGTACCAGAGGCACTGCAGCGAACCGAGGTCCGTCGAGTCGAGGGCCGGGTGGTCGAGCAGGCCGTAGATCACCGTCGGCGGCAGGAACGCGTGCGTGATGCGGTGGTGCTCGATCAGCCGCAGGAACTCGCCGAGGTCCGGCGCCGGCATGATCACCGTCTCGCCGCCCAGCGACATGATCGGGAACGTCAGCACGCCCGCCGAGTGCGTGAGCGGGGCGAGCGCCAGGTAGCGCGGCCGGTCGCCGAACGGGTAGCTCATCAGGGTGAGCGCGGTCGCGGTCTCCAGGTTGTGCCCGGTCAGGCGCACGCCCTTGGGCCGCCCGGTCGTGCCACCGGTGCCCGCCAGCACGCAGAGGTCGTCGTCGGCCACCGCCACCGGTTCCGGCTCACGTCCGAAACGCGCGAGCCAGTCGGTGAACGCGACCGCGCCCTCCACCTCGCCGTCCAGGCACACCAGCGTCGTCAGCGCGGGCAGGTCACCCCGGATGCGGTCGACGAGCGGGGCGAACCTCGCCTGGAAGAACAGGCAGCGGCACCCGAACAGGTCGAGCAGCTCGCGGTTCTCCGCCGCTTCGTTGCGGGGGTTGACCGGGCACCACACCGCCCCGGCCCGCGAGATGCCGAACACGCAGGTCAGCGCCAGCGGGTCGTTCGCCGACAGCACGGCGACCCGGTCGCCCGGCCCGATCCCGCTGCCCTGCAACGCTCCCGCGATCGCCCGGGAGAGCCGCTGGACCTCCGCGTAGCTCTGCGAGGAGCCGTCGATGGTCAGACAGGGGGCGTCGCCTCCGAGCGACGCCCCCTTGTCCAGGTAGTCGCAGAGCCGCATCAGCGGTGCACTTCGAGGATCGGGTCGAGCACCAGGCCGAACGACCGCAGCGCTCCCAGCAGCTCCCGGTGCCCGAACGCCTGGCAGCCCGACGCGAACCCCGTCCGGCGCGGCGCGTCCTGCAGCAGGTGCACGGCGGCGTGCACGTTCAGCAACGCCGTCTGCTTGTAGTTGCAGTTGCCGTGGATCACGCAGTGCGCGCGGCCCAGCGGACCCGAGGCGTGCACGGAGTCGAGCGAGATGTTGATCCGCGGGTTCTCGCGCGGCGGCATCTCACTGCGCACCTGCGCGGAGAACGCGTCGACGATCTCGTACTTCTCCGCGTCCGACTTGCCCTCCATCTGCTCCAGCGCCGCCGCGACGATCTGCGGCACCCCGAGCATCAACGGCCGGTTGAACACGCCTCCGAGCGCCCGCACCGACGCGACGCGCGGATCCCTCTTGAACCACACCGGATGCGCGGTCCCGCCCCACGGCAGCGCCAGGCCCAGTTCGTGCTGGCCGGGCACGACGAGCTCGTAGAGACCCGCGTCCGCCGGCCATTCCACGTACTCGTTCTGCTCCAGGTAGTAGGCCTTCGAGAACGCGGCGTTCGTGAGGATGGTGTTGGTGGAGGCGACGGTCGGATACCCCTTCCAGAACACCCCGATGTCCAAGGTGTCCAGTCCGGGCTGCTCCAGGCAGATCTGCGCGGCGATCTCGCCGACCGTGTACATCTGCGCGATGCCGGGGGAGATCAGCAGGCCCTGCTTCGCGAACTCGGCGCCGTACCGCGCGTCGGCGTCGATCATCCAGTCCTGCTCGCCGTTGGTGTCGGTGTAGTGCGCGCCGACGTTCAGGCTCGCCCGCACGGCTTCGTGGCCGTAGCGGGAGAAGGGGCCGACGGTGTTGAGCACGACCTTGGTGCCGGTGAACGCCTCGGTCAGCGCCTGCTCGGTGTGCTCGACCTCCGCGACGTCGTAGGAGACCGT
The DNA here is from genome assembly GCF_026242055.1 of Lentzea sp. NEAU-D7. Taxonomy (GTDB): domain Bacteria; phylum Actinomycetota; class Actinomycetes; order Mycobacteriales; family Pseudonocardiaceae; genus Lentzea. The sequence goes on from NZ_JAPJDL010000011.1 coordinate 274,102, forward strand.
GTCGATGCCGGGCACGGCGTCGACGGCCTCCTTGACCCTCTTGCCGTCGCGGCCGGCGGCGAGGAACGGGATCCCGTACTCGCGCAGGTACTCGCAGATCAGGCGTCCGGTGTAGCCGGAGGCCCCGTAGACCACTACGGGCTTGTCGGTGGGCATCGCGTCACATCCCCATGCCGCCGTCGACCGGGAGGCCCGCCCCGGTGATGAACTTCGAGGCGTCGGACGCGAGGAACACCACAGCGTCGGCCATGTCGTCGACCTGGCCGAGCCGGCCGAGCGGCGTGAGCTCCACGACCGCGCCCACGGCGGCCTCGACCGACGGGAACAGGCCCAGCTGGGCGCAGTCGACGGCCAGCTGGTTGCCCATCGCGGTGGGGGTGAGGCCGGGGTAGATGCAGTTGACGCGCACGCCGTAGCCGAGCTTGCCGGACTCCGCGGCCGCGACCCTGGTCAGGCGGTCGATCGCGGACTTCGTCGCCGAGTAGACGCTGATGCCGGGGAAGGCGATGGTGGCCGCGACGGACGCGACGCTGATGATCGAGCCGCCGTTGCCCGCGGCTCCTCCGGGGCGCATCGCGCGCAGGCCGTGCTTCATGCCGAGCGCCGTGCCCAGCACGTTCACGTCCAGCATCCTGCGGACGTCCGCGGGGTCGAGTTCGGTGATCAGGCTGGTGATCTCGATGCCCGCGTTGTTCACGAGGATGTCGAGCCCGCCGAGCGCGTCGACGGCCGTGCTCACCGCTGAGGCCCAGCCCGCGTCGTCGGTGACGTCCAGCGGCACGAACTCCGCCGTCGCTCCCGAGTCGCGCAGCGCCTGGGCGGTCTGCTTGCCCTCGTCCTCCAGGACGTCGCCGATCAGGACGGACGCCCCGGCCGCCGCGAGAGCCTGCGCCATGCCCGCGCCCAGCCCTCGTGCACCTCCGGTGACCAGCGCTTTCCGCCCGCTCAGCTGATAACTCGTCATTGAGTCGCCTCCTCGGTGAGATGGCTCACACCCTAGCTACTCCTTGACAGTCGTCAAGTTTTTCTTTGACGACTGTCCAAGATTTTTTGGACGAATGGTCAAGATTCGTCGCGGTGGGGGTTACGATCCAGGACGTGACAGAAGTCGCTTCGCGCAAGCAGGACCGCCTCGCCCGCCGGCAGGTCGACAAGTTCGACGCCCGGCGGACCGAGCTCGCCGTGGCGACGCTGCACACGCTCGCCGAGCTGGGCTACGCCCGCACGAGCCTGCGGGAGATCGCGCAGAACTCCGAGTTCTCGCACGGTGTCCTGCACTACTACTTCGAGGACAAGCGCGACCTGATCACCGAGGCGGTCCGCCAGTACGAGGTCGTCTGCGTGACGCGCTACGACGAGGTGGTGGCCACGTCGACGACGGCGGAGCAGCTGCGCGCCGAGTTCGTGGCGATGTTCTTCGACACCCTCGGCCGCGACGCGCCGCTGCACCGCCTCTGGTACGACCTGCGCAACCAGAGCCTGTTCGACGGGTCGTTCCGCGCCGACGTGCTGGAGATCGACGGCCACCGGCAGGACATGGTGTGGCGGGTCGTCAGCCGCTACGCCGAACTGCTCGGCGGCACGCCCGCGGCGTCGCCCGGCACCACCTACGTGACGCTCGACGGCATCTTCCAGCGGGCTCTGCTGCACCACTTCACCGGGAATTCCGGCACCGTGGCCCAGCTGCGCGCCGAGCTGCCCGCCGTGATCGACCTGCTGGTGACCAAAGCCGAATAGCGGCCGTATCGCGGAGATATCAGAAACCGCATACGGGCCGGCAACGCCGTGTCTCCTTGAGTGGGAGGCATGGCAACAGGCATCACGATTTACGGGTGCGAGCAGGACGAGGCTGTCCTGTTCCGGAGAATGGCACCCCGCTGCGGCGTGACGCCGACCATCACCGAGGCGCCGGTGTCCGAGGCCAACGCCGAACTGGCCCGCGGAAACCAGTGCGTCAGCGTCGGCCACAAGTCCCGCGTCACCGAGTCCGCCCTCCTGGCGCTAGGCCGCGTCGGGGTCCGGTACATCTCCACCAGGAGCGCCGGCTTCGACCACATCGACGTGGAGTGCGCCGAGAGCCTCGGCATCACCGTCGGGAACATCGCGTACTCGCCCGACAGCGTCGCCGACTTCGCGGTGATGCTGATGCTGATGGTCGTACGCGACGTGAGATCCGTCCTCAGGCGCGCCGACCTGCACGACTACCGCCTGAACGCGGTGCGCGGCAGGGAGTTGCGCGACCTGACGGTCGGCGTGGTCGGCACCGGGCGCATCGGTGTGGCGGTGATGGACCGGCTGCGCGGCTTCGGGTGCGGCGTGCTGGCCCACGACACCCGGCCCCGCAACTCGGCCGACTACGTGCCGCTGGACGACCTGCTGCGGGTGAGCGACGTCGTCACGCTGCACACGCCGTTGAACGCGGGAACACACCACCTCCTCGACCGCGACCGCATCGCGCTGATGAAACGCGGCGCCGTCGTCGTCAACACGGGACGCGGCCCGCTCGTCGACACCAAGGCTCTGGTCGAGGCGCTGGAAAGCGGCGGTCTCGGCGGAGCGGCGCTGGACGTTCTCGAAGGTGAGGAAGGAATCTTCTACACCGACTGCCGGGCTCGTGAAATCGACAGTGAGGCGTTGCTGCGACTGCGGCGGCTGCCGAACGTGCTGATCACTCCGCACACCGCCTACTACACGGACCACGCGCTGAGCGACACCGTGGAGAACAGCCTCATCAATTGTCTGAGCTTCGCGAACGGGGGAATGCGATGACCAAGGTGAAGATCGGAGTCGTCTTCGGCGGGACGTTCGAGGAACATCCCGTCTCGGTGAAGTCCGCGGGGGAGGTCGCGCGGAACCTCGACCCCGCGAAGTACGACCCGTCCTGGATCAAGATCACCCGCAGCGGCGACTGGAAGCTCTGCGCGGGCCCGGACGCCGAGGACGGCCGCCCGGTCGTGCTCGGACCCGGAGGCCTGCTCGTCCTGGGCGACGGCCGGTTCGAGCGGAGGGGCCTGGACGTCGTGTTCCCCGTGCTGCACGGCAGGCAGGGGGAGGACGGCGCGGTGCAGGGTCTGCTCGAACTGGCGGGCATCCCGTACATCGGGTGCGACGTCCAGAGTTCCGCGCTGTGCATGGACAAGTCGCTCACGTACGTCGTCGCCCGCGGCGCGGGTGTCGCGACGCCGACGTTCTGGACCGGCACGCCGGACTCCCCGGCCTATCCGGTCTTCGTCAAACCGGCCCGGTCGGGTTCGTCGTTCGGCGTCACCAAGGTGTCCACTGAGGACGAACTGCAGGTCGCGCTGGAAGTCGCCCGGCAGTACGACTCGAAGGTCGTGGTCGAGGAGGCCGTGGAGGGCAGCGAGATCGGCTGCTCGATCCTGGGCACCGGAGACGACCTGGTCGTCGGTGAACTGGACAGGGTCGCGCTGACCCACGGCTTCTTCCGGATCCACCAGGAGAGCACTCCCGAGACCGGTTCGGAGAACTCGACGTTCGTCGTGCCCGCGGACATCCCGGCGGAGTCCCGCGCGCTCGTGCGGGAGACGGCGAAGGTCGTCTACCGCGCGCTGGGTTGCTCGGGTCTCGCGCGGGTGGACATGTTCCTGACACCGGACGGGGAGGTGGTCCTCAACGAGGTCAACACGATGCCCGGCCTCACCTCCTACAGCCGGTACCCGAGGATGATGGCCGCCGCGGGACTGCCGCTCGGTGACGTGATCGACCACCTGGTGTCCCTGGCGCTGACGGGAAAGCTCCGGTGAACGCGGGCTTCGTCTTCGTGGACGTGCCCGGGATCCGCTGGGACGCCAAGTACGCCACGTGGGACAACTTCACCGGCAAACCCGTCGACGGTTACCTCGTCAACCGGATCGTCGGCACGAAGGCGTTGGTCGCGGCTCTGACGATGGCGCAGGAGAAGGCCGAGTCGCTCGGTTTCGGCCTGCTGCTGTGGGACGGCTACCGCCCGCAACGCGCCGTCGACTGCTTCCTGCGCTGGGCCGCGCAACCCGAGGACGGCCGCACGAAGGCGCGTCACCACCCGCACATCACCAGGGCAGAGATGTTCGAACAGGGGTACGTGGCGGCGAAGTCGGGCCACAGCCGCGGCAGCACCGTCGACCTCACGCTCTACCACCTGGGCACCGGTGAGCTCGCCGCGATGGGCGGCGGCCACGACCTGATGGACCCGATCTCGCACCACGGTGCCGCGGTCGGTGAGGCCGAAACGGCGAACCGGCAGCACCTCTGCTCGATCATGGAGGCCTGCGGGTTCCGCCGCTACGACAGCGAGTGGTGGCACTACACGCTGATCGACGAGCCCTATCCGGACACCTACTTCGACTTCCCGATCGGCTGAGCGGCCGCGTCACGGTGCGGCGGGCAACCGCACCGTGACGCGCAGCCCACCTTCTGCCCGCGGCGTGAGCGTGAGGGTGCCGTCGTGCGCGTGCGTGATGCTCTTGACGATCGCCAGGCCGAGACCGACTCCCGCGTGGTCGCGGCGGACGCGTTCGGTGCCGCGCTGGAACGGCTCGGTCAGCGTCGACACCAGCCGGTGCGTGAGCAGTTCACCGGTGTTCTCCACGGTGAGCGTGACGAACGCCGGCCCGGCGGCCGTGCTGGTCCACACGGTGCCGCGGTCGTTGTGCACGATCGCGTTGTGCACGAGGTTCGTCGTGATCTGCAGTAGCAGCGCCGGTGAACCGGCGGCGAAGGCGGCGTCGCCGGACGTCTCGACGGCGACGCCGTGCTTCTCCGCCAGGGGGAACAACGTCTCGACGGCCTCCTCGGCCACCAGCGACAGGTCGACGCGCTCGCGGGTGAACGTCCGCTGGTCGGCGCGGCTGAGCAGGAGCAACGCCTCGGTCAGGTCGATCGCCCGCGCGTTGACCGAGTGCAGCCGGTCGACGAGCTCGTCCGCGTCGCGGTCCCTGCGCGCCACGTCGAGCAGCGTCCGGGTGATGGCCAGCGGCGTGCGCAGTTCGTGCGAGGCGTTGGCCGCGAACCGCTGCTGCTCGGCGACGTGGGTCTCGAGCCGCGCGAGCATGGCGTCGAACGCGTCGGCGAGCTCGTGGAACTCGTCCGCGCGACCCGGCAGCTCGATGCGGTGGGAGAGCGACCCTCCCGCGGCCATGCGCGTGGCGTGCGTGATGCGGTCGAGCGGGGCGAGCACCCGTCCCGCCAGGAACCAGCCGCCGACGAGCCCGAACCCCAGCAGGAAGCACAGCACCCCGGCGATGAACGGGCCGAACGAGGCCAGCAGCCGGTCGCGGTGGATCCAGAAGTCACCGGTGGGGGTGTGGAGCCAGCCGTCCGGCAGCAGGTACGTGTAGTAGACCAGCACCGCGGCCATCAGCAGGATGCCGGTGATCATGAGGAAGCTCGCGTAGCTGATGGTGAGCTTGAGGCGGACGCTCAAACCCGGTGCCCTGTCCACCGCCCCGAGGCTAGGACAACACCCGTATCGCCTGCGTATCCGTCCTGGCCGTGGGCGCGCCAGACCATAGGCGTAGCGGGCCCGGCGGGCCGGGAGCGACCAAGAGCAGAGGGGGCATCAGCCGGTAGCTCTCGGGGAAGTGTTCGCTAGCCGAAGCTCATCAGTGGAACGGCGTGTCTGGCCTGGTCAGGTGGACTGTCGGCGGTTTCGTCGACGAGGCGTTCGCATTGATTGGGAGCAATTTGGGAGCGCAGGTGCTGAACACATTTCGAGATGCAGAGGTGGTCACCAGGCTTCGTCGGGGTCTTCCATGGTCCAGGACCATCCGCCGTCCGCCTCCCAGCGGCGTTGGAGCTGTTCGAGCATCCTGCCGATCATCGCTTCGGTCACGTGCGAGTACCGGTCGTCAGTCGAACTGCGTTTGTGTCCCAACCGCTCCAGTCTCAGCACGCGTGGCACGTCGTCCTCGATGAGCCAAGTCTCCTGTGTGTGCCGGAGATCGTGGAAGACCATGCCCTCCTTCAGCGGAGCCCAGCCGAGCGCTTCGTTGCCAGAGACGGCTGGCAACCAAGCGCGCGCCCGGAAGTTGGCGCGACGTTGAAGCAGGCCCGTCTCGTGGGGAACACGAATCGCGAGTCGGGATTGCGTTCGCGATGCGCGAGCAACTCGTTCACGAGGAATGGCGGCAGGTGCACGTCGCGGGCGCTGGACGGCGTCTTGGGTGGCCCGAGAGTGGGCTTGCGTCCCCCAATTTCGTGCAGCGCGCCGAACTCAGGATCCACGGTGATGCGCGGATTCGAGTCCAGGTGAGTCCTGATCCACTGCAGTCCGGTCAGCTCGCCCCAGCGTAGGCCGGTGTAGGCGGCTGTGATCACCAGCAAGCCGTCATCGGGGTGCATTCGCGCTGCGAGCGCGTCCACTTCGTCCGTGGTGGCGTGAGGTCGTTCTGGTGAATCGGCGAAGACGATCCGCAGCTTCCGGCAGGGGTTCGAACCGATCAGCTTCTCGTCGACCGCCTCGCCTATGATCTGGGAGAAGAGCTTGAAAACATCCCGTGCACTCTTGTCGGCGAGCTTCGACCGCAGTGTCCTGTTAACCCAGCCCTTGACCTCGATCCGCTCGATGTCGCCGAGCGCGGTGCCGGACCAGAACGGCAGGATGTGGGTGCGCAGGTGCGAGTCGTACTTCGACCATGTGGTCGGCCTCACATTGTGCGCGTCAGACCATTTCCGAATCCACTCGTCGATCGTGGTCTTCTCGAGACGTGGATCGACAAATTGTTTCCGCCGTTGGTCAGATTCCACGTCTAGTGCGCGTTCTTCAGCCGACGCCTCGGTTGCGTAGCCGTTCTCGGAGTAGACGGCTCCGTCTCCTAGGCGGTAGCGAACACGCCAGACGTTGCCGTGTTTCTCTGTCCACGCCATTTCTTCTCCATTTGAGTCGCGCTTGTCGGGTGCGCCGAATAGGTGTCACCTAGATGAACGCTCGTTTCGAGGAGAAGGGCAAGCTAAATGTGTTCATTGTGTTCCGGGTTCCGGCGTTTTGTGGTGCGACGTGGACGTGTCTTTGCGCTAGTCGAGTTCGCTGGCTGTGCCGCCGATTCTGCAATTTTCTCTATGTTGTCCCGAGAAAAACGCAGGTGTTTACCCAGAAAAGTGCACGGTACTGCTCGACGTGCGGCTCGTCGGCGCAGCCAAGACTCCCGCACCTGCAGCTGCGCTGCCGCTTGAGCTGGGGTGAACAGGACCTGCGTGGTTGTGGTCGCCAGGTGGGTCGTCGCCGGGTGATCTTCGGCGGCGGCGGTCTGCTTAGTCACCGGGCCGGAGCAGCTCGGCGCTGGCGATCCTGAAGATGACGGTCGAATTGGCAGTGTCATCAGGCACGCCCTTCTGGAGGGGTGCTCTCGGCCGATGTAGAGAGCGCCGTTGGCACCTCTTAACTCCGGATGGGAAGGCTTCTCGGGACAGCTGACTCAAGGCTCTGCACAGCGCCCGTCAGGGGACGTAACAGCGGCGAACGCCCCTAACGTGCGCGGCTGCAGCTGCTGCACGGGTCCTGGCCGCAGACGGGCTGACGGCGGAGGACGCGGCCGTGCTGACCTCAGGCTGATCCGGCGACAACGCGCGGGCACTAGCTGCACGCGCGACTTCGTGAACTTGCCGCTGATGTGGATCCGGCGTTGGCGCAGCGGATCCACCTGAGCATCGACCCCGTCCGAGCGGCTGCTCCGAGGCATCGTCGCTCCAGAGCCACCTAGTGAGCCTGGACCTCACTGACCGGACTTCCGCACTGCCCGATGTACTGCAAATCTCTCGCCCTGGTCCGGCAGGCTGACTCCGAAGCCTTGCGTAGCACCCGACACATGGCCGCTCACGCCTGGGCCAAGACCGAGGCCGCAGTCTGGTCCGCTTGGGCAATCGAACGTTCACCGCAGCGATGGCTCCGATCCTCATGCCTCGCGACATGCCCCGAGTGATGGCGCTGGCGGTCGCGTTCGATGTGACACTCACGCCGTCGTCGTGAATGACCCCACATGCGGTCGTCAGCGACTGGGGGTCTACTGGTCCCAGCATGACCTTGGCCTTTTTCGGCCGTTGTCCAGACCAGCGCCGCAGTGCTGAGCATCAGTCTGTAGAGCGCCCCGTTCGACAACCCAAACGCACCACGGTGCACGTAGCCCACCCTTGACCGGTTTGACGTCGGCCGTTCGGTGGTCGCGGGCTGGTCTGCGGAGCACTTTTGGCGGGAAGTGTTGAGGGACTTACTGTCCTGGACGCCGTTACTGACGATGTTGCCGCCATCGTTCGATCCGGAGCCCGCGTCCCCGCACGGTGAGATCCACCAGTACCGCGCCGGCCCCGACTCTCGCTAGGCCTCGACGTGTGGCGGCGACGATACACACAAGGCAGTGTTCAACGCGGGCGTCCCGCCGCTGGGCAGGATTAGGCCCGACGACGGGCTGACCACCGCCGTCGCCTGCCGGTTCTGTTCGGCGTTAGCGCTCTGTGTGCCAGCCGAGCGCGGCGAGGTCTCGCCTCAACCACCGGTACGCGAGCGTGGTTGCGGCGTTGGAGTCCCAGATCGGGTGGTCGATGTTGCCGAGGTCGATCGGGTTGAACGCGTTGCGCGGGACATGGCGAATCCTCCGACACCAATCACCGTAAGCAGGGTCTTGGAGGCCGGTGACGAGCGTCGAGACGACCGCTGCCGACTCGAAGTCGCTGGTTGAGTTGTCGGGCAGCACTGCCAGGCGTACGTCGGGTGAGTCGACCTCAGTATCAGTGAATCGCATGACGAGTACTTCAGCTCGCACGGGGAACATGCCGTAGAGACCCAATGCGTCACCGAAGGCGGGGAAGTTCTGTTCCACGAGCTGTCGGTAGCCGACCAGGGCCTCTCGCACCATGATTTCGGCCAGGGCCAACGTGAGTTTCGGCGAGTAGAGCTCCCAAGTCCAGGTGGCGCGTGGCCGTACAAGATCGCCCTCAGGCCACGGCGGAAGCAAGAGGTCGTTGGTTTCCAGAGCAAGTTGGCTGGACAACCAACGGATGTCGTCCGAATCGACATCCACGTTCCGCCCCGTCCCGGACCAGGTGGACCGCACGGTCCCGGCAGCGCGTTCCTCCCACGCGGAAACCCGCTCACGGATCTCGGCGACATCGATGGGAGTGCTGTGGCCGCGTCCGTTGTCGAATGTGTGGACGAACTTGGCAAGGTCGTAGGTGCGTTCGCGGGCGAGCCATGAGTCTTTCGGAACTGACAGCGTCCTCCGTTGGATGGCGGTTGCGAGTTGTTTTTGGAGGGTTTGCTGAGCAATGTGCCAGCGTCCGAAATCGTGGGCAGGGAAGGTAAATCCCGTGACGCTCTGCCAGTTGTGGGGACGCGGTGGCCAGGGCTCGGTAAGCGGTGTGACCTCTGGGCCACCCTCTGCGTCGCGGGCACGTGCCAACGTGGCCCAGCCGTTCTGCAACCAGATTCCCCAGCGGGCGGGCCTTCCGTCATGGTGGCGAACGAGAGACTTCGCGAGCGGTCCGAGGCCTTCCAGAAGGGCTGTTTCGGCTTCACGAAGCCATCTGCCCGCTCTGAGCGCGAGGTTGGGCTCGGTGTTCACACCGTTGACGTCACGGCGTTGGATAACGGCCGAGATCTCCGTGTCCGTGTGGAATGTCAACGGGCCGAGATCGCACGTCGAGACTTCGCCCATGATCCAGAACAGGGCTGCCGGGTTGATCTTTGCCAGACGCAGGAGCAGTTCTTCCTGGCGGGCTGGCGTCGGGGCGCTGGAGACGGCCACGGCCAGCGCGTATCGCCATCGGGGGAACGACCGGGGCGCTGCGGCGGTAGCGAGATCTACCGAGTCCGAAGCGATCGCCTCCGCGCCGAAGTACTGTTCGAACACCGGGAGGGCGAACGTCAGCTCGCCGCTGTTTTCGACGACCAGCCCGGTGGCGATTAGGCGCTGGACCCGCGGTAGCCGGAACAGGGTGCTCTTCGCGACGTGCGGCGGTTCGAGCAGTACCACAGCGAGGCTGGCGAGATCCTCCCAAGTTTCGTCTGGCACGTCCTGGCCGGGGACGCAGGCTGCCTGCGTCGCCAGGTCGGCAAGCAGCCGAGTCCTGGAGATCCTGATGTTGCGTCCAGCGCGTACCTGTGCGGCGAGGGCCAGGCTGGTGAGTGGGTTGGTGAGCAGGGTCGATGTCTCCGCGGTCCACAGGTGGTGGGGTGCGGGCTCGCCCAGCACGAGGCTGACCAGTGCGGCTCCGCGGTCGGGGCTCCAGGCGGGAACGTCGATCCGTTCCTCTTCAGCAAGCGCGAGGCCTGGTCGTGTACAGGCGAGCACGCTTACCTGAGGCCACGCGTGCACCAGAGTGCGTGCCTCATGCAGAAGATTCTGGGCTTCTGAGGTCGGCACACCGTCTAGCTCGTCCACGACGACTCGGCAGTTCAGGTGCGGATCGGCGCCCAGTTTCGCGACGATCGCATCCTGTAGCCCGTGCGCCACCATGCGGGCGGTGAAGAAGAGTGGAACGTCGACGTCGTCAGCGGATTCGGCCTCCCGCAGTCCCTGCTCCCACCAGCGGTTGGCTTGCTCGGACTTCCCGGCTCCGAGCGACGCTACGAGCACGCGGACGTTTCCAGTCGGCACGGTCACGACTGGGTCGTCGAGGGCGGTCATCCACGCCAGCACCTCGTCACGGCGGTGCGGCGGGACGAACAGCTTCAGGCGGGCCGCACGGCGTCCGTGAAGCTCACGGTGTGCGTTGTCCAGTGTCTCGGCTCTGCTGCGCATCCGAGGACTGAACGGCATCGTGGCCGCCAATCGCTGCAGGATCTGCCGGAGTTCGTTGTCCGACAAGTCGATCCCGGTGCCCTGGGCGACCTGTTGCTGCTTCCAGGTCAGCAGTTCCTCTGTCGAATAGGCCGAGGCGTGGTCGTCGACGTGCTTGTGGTGCTTGCCGCACAAGAGCAACAGGTTTGCCTCGCCGTCAACGTCCTCCTCGTAGTCGGGATCGTGTCGCGGTCCTCGTGGCGTTTCGGACCTGATGTGGGCGATCTGCACGGCAACCGTGAGCAGGTCCCGGTCCGAGAAGACCAGCTGCTCAGAGCACTCCGGGTATGCGCACCTGTTCGAACGCCCGAAAAGCAGCTTGATCGTCTGCAACGAATAGTCACGCGCCACCGGAGGACAGTAACGCGTGGTGGTGTCACAGCGCGTAGACCGGCCTTTGTCCGCCACCTGTGCCATCACTCGGCAAAGACCACCTGACGGGCACCTTGGTCGCGATGTCGTGGTGCTGTTCACCTCCGAAGGTGGCGACGAGTTGCCTCGAACGTGTTTTGGTTCGGGCGGCGGGTCGATCGGGGCGATCACAGGGCAAGCTGGCACCGACCATCAAGTCAGCAAGGAGACCTGACCGATGCAGCAGTCCGCGCTGTCCTCCGCACAGCCCCGGCGTAACCTGAAAGCCCTAACTACCCAAGTCGCAGAACTGCGCGAGGGCGACCTAGTAGGCGTGATGGTGCGGTCCGAGCGATACGGCGTGGTCGTGATCGAAGGCCGGGTGACTCGGTCCAATTCGTCGAAGTCACTCGTAGTGGGTGGGTACACACTGGAGACCGTCGGGCGCCCGGAAACGGACTTGCGCGGGCGTCGTGCCCGACTCGCAGTGCTCGCCCACCTCAGGTGGAATGCGGGGGTTGCTCAGGTAGCTCGGCGTGCTACTCATTGAGTGTCGAGTAGGAACCGCGTCGAGGCGATGGCACTATCGGTCCTGTGCGCGGTCTACTCGATAATGATCTCCTTGACGGACCTCACGAGGTGTCCACGTGGCTGAGGCCGGTGCGATGCGCGCACCCGGTTGCGGTAGGCGACGTTCCTGGCGCATTGAAGGAAATCGAGTGGTTGTGCCAGTTGTGGGGCGGTGGCGGCCGCCCGCTCCTGCCGGTTCGCGACGGGCAGATGCCTCGTCGCTACGCTCGGCTGCTGGAGTCGGAACTGGTTGATTACGTTGCCTCCGGGATCCCGGTTGCAACTCCGTTCAGGGTTCGGCAGGAGTCCACATGGGACACGCCGGTGGTCTTGATTGCCTCCGGCGAGGACCTAGATAGGTGGACCCGTCCGGTCGAAGTCGTCGAACTCGCTGACGACGATCCCTGGCAACCGGCCTACGCGGCGGTACTGGGGCGACTTCCGGCGGCCATCGACCAACATGCCCTCGACCGGTTCTTCCTGCGCAAGGATTTGACCTTCGAAGAGCTGTTCCCCGTTCGACGTGTTCACACTGAGGGGTCGTTGCAGGATCTGCTGATCCGGCTTGAGAGCAACGATCATGTCAAACCGCGACAGCTCAGCAACATGAACTTGGCTGCTGGCATGGAACCTGACAGGGGGTTCATGGCACGCAGCCCGATAATTCCGCCGCGGTTTCCAGTTCGGAGGGCGGCCGGCCCGAACATCATCGTCGCGCTGTCGCCTGGTTCTGTCGAAGATGTGGTGTTGCTGTGGAACCTGAGGGCGGCGCACGGGGACAAACGAGTGTTGCCGATCGGTATCCCGGTTGCTGAGCTCACTGACCAGGCTCTCGAGGAGCTGAGCCAGCCTGGTAGGGCCACCATGTTCGGGTGGTCAGGTGGAAAGTGCCACGTCACGAGCTCCTCGCTGAGGCACGACGAGTTGGTGGCTCTGACCGCACGTGCTCACGGCGTCGTCGTGGCGAGCGAAGAGGAGTTGCTGACGTTCGGCAGCGCACCGGGCAGGCCTGGTAGTCAGGTGGCCATGTGGAGCGCGGGGCGTGCCCGTCTCACGGTCTCCGACGAGGACCGGAAAACCCTCGCTCCCTTGCAGCAGGACGGCGCTTGCGGTGCGGATGTGCTCGTTGATGTCACTGTGCACGATCGCTTGTTGCCTGCCGACGGGATGATGCGTGGCGCGACGTACGCGGCCACTTTCCGGGCGGGCGCGGCTCAGGCGGACGTACTGAGAATGCGCCGCGTTGATCCGATCAGTGTGGCGTGGCCACCCTCTTGGACCGCTGTGGCGGCCACAGTCCACAGCCGTGGCTTGGTCGCCAAACCATCAAACCCAGGCCTCGCTGCGGTCGCGTTGTTGGAAGCCTTGGGCGGCATAGAGCAGGTGTGGTGGCTTTCGCACGCGCCGTTGATCGACTTGCTGTACCGGCTCGGCGAGCGCAGCGGTATGTCGTGGTGGAAGAAACGATGGGCGACTGTGCACAAGGAGTTGCGTGAGCTGGGCGTTGACGACGAGAAGCTGGAGCGTGCAGCGGAGGAACTGGGGCGTGATGACCCCGCAATCGCTCCCTCTGGTGAGGGACGCGACCTGCCACTTGATGAATTCCGCAAGGCGCTCGGCGGCAAGCAGGATGCTGCGGAGAATTGGGTGACTTGGGCCGAGCAACGGCACTTGTTGGTGCGTGGTGTTCAGGTCAGCTGTCCCGAGTGCAACGGAAAGTCGTGGTTGCCCATGGCCTCCTTGCCTCCTCCCGTGGGCTGTACTGGGTGTGGTCGTGAGATCCGGCAGCCGTACGGTGCCGGCGAGCTGAAGTTCACTTACAGGCTGGGGGAGCCGCTACGCCGAGTCCTGGAAAACGACTGTCTTGGACATCTGATCGCGTTGCGGTGGCTCACTGAGTTGTTCGAGGGATGGGACCTCGTCGGCGTGCATCCTGGTGTGACCTTCATCGATCCCAAGATCGGAGAAGATGTCGGAGAAGCCGACGTACTGCTGTTGTTCGCCAACGGCGACCTGGTGCCCGTTGAAGTTAAGCGTCGTGTCGCAGGCGCCGACGCCAGCAACGCTACCAAGATGGACACTCTGGCCGATGCCTTGCAAGCACCTTGGGACCTGCTCGCGGTCACCCAACCTGGGCGGGAGTGCACCGGCCTGATGGAACAGGCACGCGGCTTGCCTCAACGCCCTCGTCTTCTCCTCACGAACGATCAGTTGCATGAGGACTACCCGATCTGGGAACTGGGCAAGAACCCGTTTGCTGTCGGGGCGTCACGTGACCGACAAGCGGACGTGGAGCGTGAGGCAGCTTTCGTCAAAGCTGTGTCCAAAGGCCTCCTTGAGCAGCCACGCGATCGTGTGAGTCCGACGCTCCTCGACCCCTCACTGAAATAGAGAACCGCAGATCCGGGCCAGCGCGTCAGAGCCAGCCCTGCCGTGACGCCTGAACCCAGAGCTGGAACCTCATCTGGGCTCCTAAAACCTCCTGGAGCAGGCTGATCGCAGGTGCACGTCGCGGGCGCTGGACGGCGTCTTGGGCGGCCCGAGAGTGGGCTTGCGTCCCCCAATTTCGTGCAGCGCGCCGAACTCAGGATCCACGGTGATGCGCGGATTCGAGTCCAGGTGAGTCCTGATCCACTGCAGTCCGGTCAGCTCGCCCCAGCGTAGGCCGGTGTA
>NZ_JAPJDL010000012.1:0-99053 GCF_026242055.1 Lentzea sp. NEAU-D7
TACACGTCCACGCTGTGGTGGGACAAGTGCACGGGACGCAGCGGCGACTTCAGCTCCACCAACCCGTTGTGGCTCGCCAGGTACGCGGCCTCGGTAGGCCCCATGCCCCACAAGTGGCCTTTCCACACCATCTGGCAGCACAGCTCGTCCCCGATCGACCAGAACGTGTTCAGCGGTGGTGCGGACCGGCTCACCGCGCTGGCCACGGGATGAACGATGAACGCCCCAGCGCGAAAGTCCGAACTCCTCCTGCTCGCCTTGCTCGCCGCGGTGTGCGGTGTGTCGTTCACCGTTGAGGCTTCCGTGTCGCACCTCAAGCGGTTCGGGCTCGCCGTCGACGGACTCGAACACGGTTCGGTCTTGAAGACAGCCGCTGTGCTCGCGGTGAGTGTCACCGCTGACGACCCGGGCACGTTGGACGAAGTGGATGTGTTCATCGACGACGAGCCTGTTCCGACTCGTCGTGAGGGAGACCGGCTGCGGCTGCACGACTTCGAGCCGGTCGAAGGCGTGCACACGCTGCGCGCTCGAGTCCGCGATGCCTCACTGCTGTGGTGGGACGCTGAGGTCGAGCACAACTTCAGGATCGACGACACCGCGCCGTCGCTCACCGTCGATCGGACCGAAGCGGCCGATCCGCGTACGTCGATCACCGTGCGCGGAACGACAAGCGAAGCGGTGCTCGTACGGGTCGGTCAGAGCGCTGCGCGACTGCACGACGGAACCTTCGAAGTGACCGTGCCGTCGGCGGCGACCGTGTTCGTGCAAGCACGCGACACGGCGGGGAACACGACAGGACAGCACGTGACCGTGCCGGTCGTGCGTCCCGCGATGCGGGTTGCGCATCTTGAACCGGGGGAGTGGACGTCACCGCGCTCACGTCAGGCGGTGCTCGCGATGGCCCGCAAGGGCGAGATCGACACCGTCGTGCTCGACGTGAAGGACGAGACCGGCCAGATCCCCTACCTCTCGAACGTCGCGCTGGCCGGTCGGATCGGTGCGGTCAGCGACCGCTACGACCCGCGGTCAGCCGTGGATCAGCTTCACCGGGCAGGGCTGCGCGCCGTGGCGCGAGTGGTGCCGTTCCGAGACCCCGTGCTGGCGAAGGCGGCGTGGCACTCCGGGTTGCGGGACCACGCCGCCCGCGACGGCGACCTTGTCTTCACCAACTCGAGCCATCCCGAAGTGCGCGGCTACGTCGTGGCGCTCGCCCGTGAGGCGGCAGCACTCGGCTTCGACGACGTCCTGCTCGACCACGCCGGAAACGAGCTACCCGCGAGCTTCCTCGCTGAGGCGCGCGAGGGCGTGCGCGCTGCGGGTGCCTGCCTCGGAGTTGTTTCGACACAGGGCATCGCGAACGTCCCTGCCGACGTTGACTTCGTGACGCCGCCCCTCGGCTGACACGTGCGCGGTCCTCGCAGACGTAGTCGAGGGCATGGGCGCCTGGCTCCGTTCCTCGTTCGCAGGACGCGCAGGTCGAACGATCAGTTCGTGAGGAGAGAATCGTCGTGCTGGAGAAGGCTTTTGCCCCGGCCGCGCACCCCGGCAACGAGGATGGGCACGGCTCGGACGGTTGACTCGCGGCACGGCGCATGAGGCCGTTGACGCACCGGGGCGAGCGGGTGGGCCTGCGCCGTCATGCTGCCGGTGACCGCGAAACAGCGGTGGAATCCGATCGTCCGAGGCGGCACGTCACCGGCAGATGCAACCGCGGGACAGTGCGGAGGCTGCGGTGGCGGTGCAGTAGCGAACGCCGAGCGGGTCGTGCTCGTGCCACGGGTGAGGGCACACGGCGCAGGCGCCGGCGCTGTCGGAGTGGTCGGCGAGTTCGGTGGTGTGCAGCTCAGAGACGGGCATGCGGGTACTCCGATGATCGGTGCTGGAACGAGAGGATGCGCGGGTTGACGATGGTCCCGTCGCGGATCTCGACGGCGCGCCGGAGGATGTCGCTGGAGTCCCAGGCGCCGGTGAGCACCGGACGCAGGTGGGGGAGCAGTGCCTCGCTGATCTCCCAGGTCGCCGAGTTCCACAGGTAGGACGGGCTGTGGTCCACGCCGTAGTAGCGCACGTGGTCGCCCACCAGGAAGTCCGGTTCGGTGAACGTGGTGGGACGCGCCCATTCGAAGCCCATGCCCGCGTCGCAGGAGACGTCCACGACGAGCGTTCCCGGGGCCACGGTGGACAGATCGGCGTTGGTGAGGAACGTCAGCGGTGCGTCCGTGTCCTGGAGCACGCAGTTGACGATGACGTCGTGTTCCGCGAGGAACCCGGCCAGCGGCACGCGCCCTTCCTCGGTGAAGGCGTGGCTGCGATCCGGATCGGCGGCGTCGTGGTCGAAGTGGACGATCCGCGCGGAGTGGATCGGCGCGCTGACGGCGGTGACGCCCCGGTTCGTGAGGACGGTGACCTCGTGCACCCCATGGGCGTTGAGCGCCGTCACGGCGCCTCGTGCGGTCGCGCCGAAGCCGATCACGACGGCGCGCAGCCGCCGCCCGTAGTCGCCGGTCGAGCCGTTGAGCTGCAGGGCGTGCAGCACCGAGCAGTAGCCGGCGAGCTCGTTGTTCTTGTGGAAGACGTGCAGGCTGAACGAACCGTCGGAGGTCCAGTGGTTCATCGCCTCGAAGGCGATGAGCGTCAGCCGCCGTTCCACGGCGAGCTGCGTCAGTTTCTCGTCCTGCACGCAGTGCGGCCAGCCCCACAGCACCTGACCTTCGCGCAGTTGCGCGATGTCGTCGGCGAGTGGTTTGAGCAGCAGGACGACATCGCATTCCGCGATGAGTTCCTCGCGCGTGCGCAGCCCCGCTACGGAGGCCGCGAGTTGCTCGTCGGAAATGCCGAAGCTTTCTCCGTAGCCGTGTTCGAGGTAGATCTGGCCGCGGAGGTCCGCGTCGATCCGGTCCAGGTGCAGCGGGTGCAGGGGAAGCCGGCGTTCGTTCTCCTTGTGGGTCTGCGCGATGACTCCGAGGCTGAGCTGGTCCACGTGTGTCCTGTTCCTCGATGGTGGCGACCGCGGTTCAGGCGAGCCGGCCCACGCTGCCGCCTGACGGGGAGAATCAGGCCATTTGTGGAAAGGATCGAGGAGGCCGTCGGAAGAGCGGCACTTTCTCCTCCATGCTACATGCGCCGGTGGCATTTTTGATCGATTTTGCGTGATGGGAAAATTTGGCAGTTCTTCCTGAGGATGAACCGGGTCGATTCGTTTTCCGATCAGCCGGACATCCGGTCGGCGAATCGGGTCGCGCCCATCGGCCAACGGCGCGAGGGAGCGCTTCCACCGGTCTGCGATCATGCTGCGCCATGGATCGTCATGAGCAGTTCCGCAGCGCGGCAGTCGATCGAGGCATTCCGCACGACGAGGCCGACGCGTTCGCCGACCAGCTCCGGTTCGCGATCTGGGCGGGTCCGGGCGGTGCCGGGGACGAAGTCGCCGGCCAGTTCGGCGGGCTTCCCGAGTTACCGGTGGGCGTGAAGTGGCCGGGTGGCGACTACCCGTTGCCGTTCATCGGTTCCGTCGACTGCGCGGCTCTTCCGCGGGCCGAGGGGCTCGACCTGCCGGCGGACGGATCGCTGCTGTTCTTCCTGCACCACGAGGAGGACATGGAAGAACATCCCACCACCGAGTTCTCGCGGGTCGTCCACGTCCCGGCGGGCACGGAGACGGCGCCACCGCCTCCCGGCCACGACACCAGGACGTACTTCCACGAGAACATCCCGTTCGTCACGCCCGAGCGCCGGCTCACCGCGTGGGTGCGGCCGGTGCTGCCGGACTGGATCCGGGAGCGCGACGTCGAGCACGAGCCGGACACCGTGAAACGGTTGTTCGGCGAGCTCAAGCACATCGAGCAGTTGTGCGAGCTCGTCGACGAACTCTGGCCGGACCAGGACCGCTTCTGCCTGCTCCGCCTCGGCGGGTACTGCCGGGAGATCGGCGGCCAGGACGGCCCGTGGTCGCAGATGGCGTTCGACGACGTCAGGAGCCGGCAGGCGGAGTCGCAGGAGGAGCGCTTCCGCCTGCGGCGCGAGGCGGCGTACCGGTTGAGCCGGGAATGGGTGCCGCTCGCCCAGTTCCCCACGCCGAGCGAGGTCTACTGCGGATGCTTCCTGATCCCGCGCGATGATCTCGCCGCGCGGCGCTTCGACCAGATGCGTTCGTTCACCATGTTCACCGAATAGGGGCTCGCGACGCTGAGGGGGAGCGGCAGCGTCCCGAACAGGTCCCACGCCGACAGCACCACGATGAACGTCCCGGCGATCGCGAGACCGGCCATCACAACGTGCCGTGCGCGGCGGGCCAACGCCACCACGGCCGGGGCCACGGCGCGTGCGGTCTGCTGAACATGATTATCATGTGCATATGTTCAGGCGCACTCCGGTCACCGTGCTGTCCGGCTTCCTCGGCTCGGGCAAGACGACGTTGCTCAACCACGTGCTCGCCAACCGGGAAGGCCGGCGCGTGGCGGTGATCGTCAACGACATGAGCGAGATCAACATCGACGCCGCCCTGGTCGCGGGCCAGGGGAGCCTCGACCGCACGCAGGAGCGTCTGGTCGAGCTGACGAACGGCTGCATCTGCTGCACGTTGCGGGAGGACCTGCTCGACAGCGTCGGCGAGCTGGCGCGCTCGGGCCGGTACGACACGATCCTCGTCGAGTCCACCGGCATCTCGGAGCCGATGCCGGTGGCCGCGACCTTCGACTGGACGTTCGCGGACGGCACGAGCCTGTCCGACCACGCGCGGCTGGACACGATGGTGACCCTGGTGGACGCGGCGGGTTTCCTGCGCGAACTGACCACCGGCGACCACCTGGCCGAGCGCGACCTAGCCGCCGCCGAGTCCGACGAGCGCACGATCTCGGACCTGCTGGCCGACCAGGTCGAGTTCGCGGACGTGCTGGTGGTCAACAAGACCGACCTCGTGACCGGCGAACAGCTCGCGACGCTCGACGCCGTGCTGCGCAGGATGAACCCGGCCGCCCGCCTGCTGCACACGCGGCACGGCGTCGTCGATCTGGCCGAGGTGCTCGACACCGGTCGCTACGACCCGGTCACCGCCGCACAGGCCCCCGGCTGGGCCCAGGAACTGGCGGGCACCGGCCACGTCCCGGAGACCGAGGAGTACGGCATCCGCTCGGTCGCGTTCCGCGCGGCGCGGCCGTTCCACCCCGCACGCCTGATGACGGCACTGGCCGACTGGGACGGCGTGTTGCGCAGCAAGGGCTTCTGCCACATCGCGAGCCGCCCCGAGGTGCTCGCGGTGTGGTCACAGGCAGGCCCGAACCTCACCCTCGAACCGGGGCAGCTGCTGGACACCCCGCAGGGCCGCCAGGAACTGGTCTTCATCGGCGTCGGCCTCGACCTCGACGAACCACGCCGCCGCCTGGAGCCGGCGCTGCTGACCGACGAGGAGTTCGAGGCCGGTCCGGCGCACTGGCGCGCGCTGGAGGACCCGCTGCCGGAATGGGACCTCGCCGACCTGCACGAGCACGCCTGACGACTGTCCCGCCGACCGTGCCGCACATGCAGGGCTGGGCGATCGTGCCCGCCACTGCCGAAACGGCCGGAGCTGATGGGGCGATACCCCCATGAGGGGGAACGTGGACATGCGGAGGTACCCCTATGCATGCGACCAGACGGCTCACCGCAGCGGCGGCAGTCGTCCCCCTGATCCTCTTGAGCACGGCCCCCGGGGCTTCGGCCGCTCCCTTCTCGCTGAGCGTGGATGTGCTGGTCAACGGCGCGTCGACGCTCACGGCCTGCCCCTACGGCGCGTCGGCGGACTTCGCCGAGGCCTACGACGACACCGAGGTCGAACCGCAGGTCGCGGTCAACCCGGTCAACCCGGACGAGATGATCGGCGCGACCCAGCAGGACCGGTGGCCGGACGGCGGCGCGCGCGGCCTGTCGTCGTGGATCACCCACGACGGCGGTGCGAACTGGACCAAGCTGCCGGACGTGCCGTGGAGCGGCTGCCAGGGAGGCCCGACCCGGTTCGGCCGGGTCACGGACCCGTGGGTGACCTACGACAAGGTGGGCAACGCCTACTTCATCGGCCAGCCGATCGACTCGGCCGCGCTGGGCCTGTCCGCCATCGCGGTCACGAGCTTCGACCGCGCCACTGGCGCCTGGCGTCCGCCGCAGATCATCCAGGAGGACTCCGGCGACCGGGGCGTCTTCAACGACAAGGTCTCCATCACCGGCGATCCGACCCGTCCCGGCCACGCGTACGCGACGTGGATCCGCGGCAGCTATCCCAGCGACGGCAGGCAGCACCCGGTCGCGGACCTGCACTCGTTCGCCTACCGCGGGAAGCCGATGTTCTCCCGGACGACCGACGGCGGGCTCACGTGGTCCACGCCGGTGCCGATGCGCGACTCGAACGCCTACTTCCAGGGCAACCAGATCGCGGTCGGCCCGGACGGCACGCTGTACAACGTCGCCGCGAACCTCTTCACCGGCGCGGGGCTCAACGACAGGGGCGTCTACATGGGCGTCATGACCTCCCGGGACGCCGGGCTGCACTGGTCGGCGCCCGCGCAGATCGCACCCATCCGGTTCGCGCCGCTGGTCGTGCCCGACAACGGCTTCCCGATCCGCGCCGAGGACTACCTGCCCGACATCGCGGTCGACATGACCACCGGCGCGATCTACGTCGTGTGGGCCGACGGGCTGGGCACCGCCGTGAACAGGGTCGTCCTGGCGCGCTCCACCGACGGCGGACGGCACTGGAGCGGACCCGCCGTGGTCGCCACCGGCGGCCCGGGGGTGCAGTCCTACAACCACGCGATCGACGTGTCGGACACCGGCACGGTCACCCTGACCTACTGGGACGACCGGAACAACGTGCTCGGTGACGGCATCGCGACCACCGACGTCTGGGTCCGCCACTCGCACGACGGCACCCGCACGTGGGAACCCGAACAGCGGCTGCACGGGCCGTTCGACCACTACCGGGCGCCGATCTCGTACTTCGCGCCCGGAGACCCGCGAGGCCTGTTCCTCGGCGACTACATGGGACTGGAGACGATCTCGGGCAACGACGTCATCGCGTTCTTCACCTCCACCGCCAGCGACGGAGCCGACGTCCGCGCCGTCCGGTTGAACCACGGCTGACCGCTCGTCAGCCGTCCGCGAGGTCCTGTCCGAGCAGTTGTCCCGCGCGCTCCATGCAGCGCACCCGTGCGGGAGAGAAGTCGTACGGCATCTTGGTGAACGCCTCGTAAGCGCTCATCAGCCTGTCCTGCTCGCCATCCAGTTCGTCGTCCATTTTGAACAGCTCCTCTTCGGCGGTGTCCAGTCCGGCGGCCTGGATGGCCTGCTCCACGGCTTTGCAGTGGGCGAATCGCTCTCTCGCGAGCTGTTCGACCCGTGGGTCGTCCGGCTCGACGCCGTCGTCGAGGGCCGCCTCGGCCGCGTCGAGCCGGTCGTCCTCCGCCCGCAGTCCGGGGTGGGTCGCCAGGACGATGAACGTGCTGGCCTGGACCGCGGCGGCCTGCGGGCCGAAGATCCGTTCCGTGACCATCAAGGTGTCGAGGTCGGACGTGCGCAGCGCGCCCGCGGGCAGGTGCTTGAGCCGTTCCGCCACCAGGTCCGACAGCAGCCCCAGCGGGCTGCCCACGGCTCGCAGGCGCCGGACGATCTCGCGCTGACGCCTGATGTCGGCCTCCTGGGCGGCCAGGCTCTCCTCCAGGCGGCTCAGGCTCTCCTCGACGTCGAGGGGCTCGTCGAAGGCCGCCCGCATGTCGTCGAGCCTGATGCCGGCGTCCGCCATCCTGCGGATCCACAACAGGCGGATCATGTCGTCGTAGCCGTAGCGGCGGCGTCCGTCCCCGCCCCGCTCGGGCTCCTGGAGAAGCCCGATGTGGTGGTAGTGGCGGATGGCGCGCGGGGTCGTTCCGGCGAAGGCGGCGGCGTCACCGATCTTGACCCGGCGGGGAGGCGTGAAGGAGAGGTGCATCGCGAGCGGGGCCTTTCGTGCTGTGGTCCTTCGAAGGACATCACATGCCGCTGCGTCAGGTGCAACACCGACCGCGTGGACTGAAACGATCATTCCCGGACTCGAACGGACATCGGCGAACGCGAGTGCACATAAGTGCACAACTCGTCGGCGGGTGATCACTCAGCACGACGGTACCGATCACCCATCGTGACAAGCGGTGTCGTCGAATGGGAGCGGTCTCGTTCGATTCTGTGCGAAGCGGGAATTTCGGTTGAGCCGGGAGGCTCCGCCGTACGTACTCCCGATCATGCACGGCATGAACGAGGAGGACTAGTGACGCACCGCGTAACCGACAGACGGAAGTTCCGCCTGATCGCTTCGCTGTCAGCGGTGGCTGTGGTCGCGGCAGGGACTGCCACCGTCGCGCTGGCGGCGAAGGACGGCGCGCCGGCGCCGGTCAGCGCGTTCGTGCCCATTGAGCAGGTGGGCAAGAACGTGGTGACGCCGAAGGTCGGCAAGAACGGGGCAGGCGGCGTGTTCACGGTCGACTGCGGCACGAACGAGAACGGCAAGTTCAGCGCCGACAACCCGGTCGCCCAGCCGGGTCTGCGGCACGGCGCCCAGCACGTGCACGACTTCGTGGGCAACGTGTCGATCAGCGCCGAGTCGACCGACGAGAGCCTGCTGGACGCGGAGACCACCTGTCGCAACGGTGACCGCTCGTCCTACTTCTGGCCCGTGGTGCGCATCAACCCGAAGGCCAACCCGTCGTCCGTCGGCTCCAGTCCGGACAAGATCAAGGAGACGGGGCCCGGCGAGGTCGCGTGTCCCGGCGTCGCGGAGCGGCTGCCCGCCGTGCCGCAGCGGGTGCGCGACGAGGTGACCAGGAACCTCCAGCTGCTGTCGCAGCAGCTCAAGGAGGCCAACGACCGGGTGTCGCGCAACGAGAACCCCGGCGACCCGAACTTCGTCAACAACGCCGTGCTCGGCCCGCTGCGCAGCAAGCGCGTCGCCACGCTGGACCGCATCGCGATCGCCATCGGCCGGTCCGCGCGCAAGCCGAACCTGACCTCGCTCGCCGACTGCGACGTGCGGTTCGGCCACGGCGGCCACGGTGGCGGCCACAACGGGCACTCGAACGGCCCGCGCAAGTTCGCCGCGCAGGGAAGCGCTCAGCAGGAGCAGGACGCGGCCACCCCGACCATCAAGTGCCCCTCGGTGCGCGGCGCGCTGCCGGGTGTGCCGGACCAGGCCATCGACGAGGTGGACCGCAACCTCGCGCTGCTGGACAAGCAGATCGCCGAGGCCAACCAGCGGCTCGTGACCAGCAAGGGCCAGGGCGGGGCCAACTTCGTCGACAACGCCATCCTCGGGCCGTTGAAGGACAAGCGGGTCGCCACCCTCGACCGGATCGCCATCGCCATCGGCCGCAACGCCGAGAAGCCGCAGGGCTTGGAGCGCCTCGCGAAGTGCGGTCTCAACGAGGGCGACGAAGGCGGCAACGAGAACAACGGCGGCAACAACAACGGCAACAACGGGAACAACAACGGCGGCAACAACAACGGCGGTGCCACCACCACGACCGCCGCCCCGCCGCCCCTGGCCGCTCCCACCGGCAGGAACCTGGAGCTCGTCGGCAACAACGGCAAGATCGTCCGCCCGGCCGAGGTGAAGATCGAGTACCGCGGCAACGCGACCAGCAAGGTCACGGCCATGCCGCAGTTCCTGAAGATGGTCACCGGTGACGCCAAGCCGACCAGCCGCGGCCCCGCCAACGCCCGTGCGACGTGGACCTGCGGCGGGTTCGAGGACCGGCTGTCCGACAAGTACGTGGTCTGCCCGAACGGCAGCAAGGTCATGCGGGTGCACGACTTCCCCGGCTGCTGGGACGGTCAGAACGCCGACAGCGCCAACCACCGCGACCACGTCCGGTTCGCCGACAAGCAGACCGGCGCGTGCCCGCAGGGCTTCAAGGCCATCCCTCAGCTGCGGATCAGCATCTCCTACAACATCTCCCGTGACGTCCAGCAGAAGGGCCAGTACCAGCTCGACGCGTTCCCGGAGGAGAACCACAACCCGTTCTCCGACCACAACGACTTCGCCAACGTCAACTCCGAGCAGACGATGGCCAAGATCGTGAAGTGCGTCAACGACGGGCGCAAGTGCTCCTGATCGTCGTGAGGTGGCTGGTCCGTCCCGGGGACGGACCAGCCTTCACAGGTCCAGCCACATGACCCGCAAGCCCACCAGCCCTCGAGCCGGGTGGCGGAACGCCCTCGGCGCGGTGCCGAGCGTGACGAAGCCGAGGCTCTCGTAGATCTTGATCGCCGCCGTGTTCGTGTCGACGACGGCGTTGAACTGGAGGGCGGCGAACCCGCTGCGCCGCGCCCAGTCGATCATGTCGGTGGTGAGGGCGCGGCCGACGCCCTGGCCGCGCGCCTCCTCGGCCACCATCAGGGTGCCGGAGGCGACGTGGTCGCCGGGGCCGCCCCGGTTGGCGTACATGTTCGCGGTGCCGAGCACCTGGTCTTCACCGGCCACGACCACTCTCGCAGGTGCGGGCAGCAGCCACATCCGCCGGGCGTCGGACTCGCTCATGCCGGGGTCGTAGGGGATGGTTTCCTGCTGGGTGATGACGTCGTGGATGATCGGCCAGATCTGCGGCCAGTCGTCCTGGCGGGCGTCACGAACTGTGGTGGGCATGCTGTCCTTCGTCTGCTGGGGCTTGAGTGATCTGGCGGGTGGTCTGCTCGGCGACGCGATGGCCGCCCGCGTCGCCGCGTCCCGTGTGGACAGAGGTGCGGCGACGCCGACCGGTTCGGCGTCGAACCGGTGCAGCGCCTGGAGGAACTCGGCCAGCGCCTCGGCGGCCTGGTGCGAACCGGACAGCGCCTCGACGGTCGCCACCTCGCCGTTCAGCCGGCGCGACACCGCCCACGGCCACGGACAGCCGAAGTCCGGCCGGCTCACCTCCACCGGCACGGGTACGGCGAGCGGCAGGTGCGGGGCGAGCCGGGGCAGCCACTCGGCCTCCTTGTGCGCCTGGCCGATCGCGCCCTCGTGACGAGGCAACCGCCTCGCCGGCGTCGCGTCGGTGTTCGGTGTGGCTCCGACGGACAAGCACGGCTCCCAGCGGACGGACGATCAACGGCCGTCGCAGCCTGGCATCGTCCCGCGCGTTCCTCAAGCGGTTATCGCTGTCCGAAGTGGACGTGCCGTGGGTCACGGGTTGATGAGGCGACCCTAATTTAGGTTAGGCTCCCCTCATGTCGAACGCTCCGGTGGTGATGCTCGCCGGGCAGGACCTGGTCCTGGCCCACCACGAGCACCAGGTCGTGCACGGGGTGTCGGTGGAACTGGCACCGGGCACCGTCACGGCCCTCGTCGGCCCGAACGGGTCCGGCAAGTCCACGGTCCTGCGGTCGCTGGCGCGCCTGCACAAGCCGAAGCAGGGCGAGGTGCGCCTCGGCGACCGCCAGGTCTGGCGCGGATCTGCCCTGTCGGGCAAGGAGTTCGCGCGCAACGTCACGCTGCTCACCCAGCAGCGGCCCACACCGTCGGGTGTGTCCGTCGAGGACGTCGTCGGCTACGGGCGCCACCCCTACCGCACGGGGTGGCGGGGCACCGACCCGGACGGGGCGGCCGCCGTCGCCAGGGCCATGGCGATGACCGGCGTCGCCGAGATGGCCGGTCGCGGGGTCGACGAGCTGTCCGGTGGCGAGCTCCAGCGCGTCTGGCTGGCTTCGTGCCTCGCCCAGGAGACCGGCGTGCTGCTGCTCGACGAGCCGACCAACCACCTGGACCTGCGGTACCAGGTGGAGATCCTCGACGTCGTGCGCGATCTCGCCACCGACCACAGCGTGGCCGTCGGGGTCGTGCTGCACGACCTCGACCACGCGGCGATCATCGCCGACCGCGTCGTCCTGCTGTCGCAGGGAAAGGCCCTGGCGAGCGGCACGGTCAAGGAAGTGCTCACCGCACAACACCTGACCGAGGCGTACGGCGTCGTCGTGCACGTCGCGGACGACCCGGTCACCGGAACGCTGCACTGCCGCCCGGTCGGCAGGCACACCCCTCGCGTCTGAACCACAACCCGGAGAACAAGTCATGCGCATCCCTGTCCTGATCGCGGCCACCGCGATCCTGCTGACCGCCTGCGGCACAACGGAGACACCGCAGAGCGGGCAGCCCACCGAGAACGCGGGCGGTCCCGTCACGGTCACCGACTCCCGCGGCAAGGCGGTCGAGCTGAAGTCCGCCGCCCGGCGCGTCGTCGCGCTCGAGTGGGCCGAGGCGGAGGTCGTCGCGTCGCTCGGCGTGATGCCGGTGGGCGTGGCCGACACGGCGGGCTACAAGACGTGGAACGCGTCGATGCCCCTGGACGCCTCGGTCAAGGACGTCGGCAAGCGCAACGAGCCCAGCGTGGACGCCATCGTCGCGCTGAACCCGGACGTCGTGGTCATGGCCTCCTCGCGCGACACGACGCTCGTGCCGCAGCTCGAGAAGTACGTGCCGGTCGTCGTCACGAAGTCCAGCGACGCCGCCCGCAACTTCGACCGGCTGCGCGAGGACGTGAAGATGGTCGCGCAGGCGATCGGCAAGAGCGCGGAGGCGGACGAGCTGCTGTCCGAAATGGACTCGAAGCTCGCCGAGGGCAAGAAGGCGCTGGAGGCCAAGGCGGGCACGCCGTTCTTCATGGCCGACGGCTACCTGGAGGGCAGCACGGTCAGCATCCGCCCGTTCGGCAAGGGGTCACTGGTCTCCGACACCGCGGAGCGGCTCGGGCTGAAGAACGCGTGGACCGGCCAGGTCGACCCGCAGTGGGCGCTCGGCCAGACCGACGTCGAGGGCCTCACCGCGCTCGCCGACCCCAAGACCGTGCTGTTCTACAGCGCGTCCGAGGAGGACGTCTTCACCACCGGGCTCGCGCAGAACCCCGTGTGGCAGCGGCTTCCGTTCGTGTCGGCCCAGCAGGTCCACAGGTTCGAGCCGGGCACGTGGACGTTCGGCGGGCCGAAGTCCGTGGTGCGCATCGCCGACCAGTTCGTGAAAGCCCTCGCCTGACCGTGAGGAACGTCGTCGTCACGGCGGCGAGCGCGGTGGCCATCGCCCTGCTCGCCGCCGTCCACCTCACCCAGGGCACCGCCGACACGGGCGTGCTCGACGTGCTGCGCGCCGTCGTCGGGGCCGGTGACGAGCAGACCTACGCCGTGCTGTCCGGCTCGCGACTGCCGCGCCTGCTCACGGCCCTGCTGCTCGGTGTCGCGCTCGGTGTCGCCGGCGCGGGCATGCAGTCCGTGGCCCGCAACCCTCTCGCGGCACCGGACACGCTCGCCGTCAACGCGGGCGCCTACCTCGCCGTCGTCGCGGTGTCCGCGCTGGGCGTGAGCCTGCCGGCGTTGCCCGCCGGGGGCGCCGCGTTCGTGGGAGCCCTGGCCGCGGCGGTCGTGGTGCTGGGCCTGTCCGGTGCCGGGTCGGCGACGCCACGGCTCGTGCTGGTCGGTTCGGCCGTGACGCTCGCGTTGCAGTCGATCACCATCCTCCTGCTGCTGACCTACGAGCAGGAGACGTCCGGCCTGTTCGCGTGGGGCAGCGGTTCGCTGAGCGCCGCGAAGTTCGACGCCGTCGCCCAGATGGCACCGGTCGTGCTCGTTGCGGTCGTCGCCCTGATCGCCATGGGACGCTCGCTCGACCTCCTTGCCCTGGGCGACGACAACGCGACGGTCCTGGGCCTGAAAGTCCGCCGCACCCGCATCGGCGCGGTGCTGCTGACCGTGGCGCTCACCGCCGCCGCCGTGACGATCGCCGGCCCCGTCGGGTTCGTGGGCCTCTGCGCGCCCGTGATCACACGCCTGCTGATGTCCAAGGAAGGCCGGCACCGCGTTCTGCTGCCTCTGTCAGGACTTCTCGGCGCCGTGCTCGTGCTCGGCGCGGACGTGTTCATCCGAGCCGTGATGGGTTCGGCGGGCGCCCTGCGCGTGCCGACCGGTGTGATCACGACGGTGGTGGGCGCGATCGTCCTGGTGTGGCTGGCCCGCCGCAGCCGCCCGAGCGGCTCACGCCGCCAGCCCCCGGCTGGCCGTGTCGCGGTGGCGGGGTCGAGGCGGCGTCTCGTCGTCACCAGCGCCACCGTCGTCGTCCTGCTGGTGGCCGCCCCGATCGTCGGCATGCTGCTCGGCGACCGGCTCGTCCTGCTGGGCGACCTCGTGAACTGGGTGTCCGGCAACACCGGGACGGCGCTGACCTACGTGCTCGACCAACGCCTGCCGCGCGTCCTCGCGGCACTGACCGCGGGCGCGGCGCTGGCGGTGTCCGGCTGCGGAATCCAGTCGGTGAGCCGCAACCCGCTCGCCGAACCGGGCCTGCTCGGCATCACCGCGGGCGCGGGCCTCGCCGCCATCGCCCTGATCACGTTCGTGCCGATGGCCGGCGCGTGGCACGTCGCCGGTGCCGCCGGCGCGGGCGCGACGGTCGCGTTCGCCCTGGTCTACGGCCTCGCCTGGCGCTCGGGCCTGGACTCCGACCGGCTGGTGGTCATCGGCATCGGGCTCTGGTCCGGCGGAATGGCGCTGATCACGCTGCTGATCGTCACCTCGGACCCGTGGAACATGGCCAAGGCGCTCACGTGGCTCTCCGGCTCCACCTACGGCCGCACGCTGGACCAGGTGGTGCCGGGCCTGATCGCCCTGGCCCTGCTGACGCCGCTGCTGTGGTCACGGCACCGCGAACTGGACCTGCACAGCGTGGACGACGACACGCCCCGCATCCTCGGCGTGCCCTTGGAACGGTCGCGCGTGGTGGTCCTGGCCGCCTGCGGCGTCCTCGCGGCGACCGCCGTGGCCGCCATCGGCGTCGTGGCCTTCGTCGGCCTCGTCGCACCACACCTGGCGCGCTCTCTCGTCGGCGGCAAGCACGCCCGTGTCATCCCCGTCGCCGCGGCGGTCGGTGCGATCCTGGTCAGCGCGGCGGACACCCTCGGCCGCACGGTCGTCGCGCCGTCGCAGGTGCCGGCTGGTCTCGTCATCTCGCTGCTGGGCACGCCCTACTTCGTCCTGGTGCTGTGGAGGACACGGGCGACGCGGACCTGACCGCGACGGGACCCCTGCGCCTCCCGAGATCCGCCGGGTGGTCTGCTCGTTCTTCGCCGGATCACCGTGGTGAGCCACGTCGTGATGGCGGCCGTGCACCAGGCGACATGATCAAACGACGCCACCGAGCTACTTCTTGCAGAGTGACGCGAGCCGATCTTGAAGTCGCGCATGACGAAACTGGTATGCGGCTCCCGACTGCCGGAGGAGTCCTCTGTCGTGCGCGTCGTGCAAGAAGGTGAGCAGTCGCCAGGGCAGTTCGCCGCGCAGGCCGAACCAGCTTCGTGCGAGGCAGAACTCGCCCCATGCGGACCCGAGGGCCAGTGCCGCTACACCGACTGCGGTGAAGCCGGCACCGGACAACACGATGAACCCCGAAGACAGGTCGCCGGCCACGCCGAACGAGACACCGAACAGAAACCCTCCGAACGAACCGACGAGCAGAACGCTGCTCCGGTCAGCGTGGAAAGCAGAATGCGGGTCAACAGCCTGTGCGGTGTCGGCTGGTTGGTTCACGAAAGCGGCAAGAGCCGTGCCCACTCCGACCGCGACGCCGCCGAGCATTCCTGCTCCAGCGCTGATCGTGAAGCCGCTGAGCACACCCACGACGAGGCCGGTCGCCACTCCGGTCGCAGCCACCGTGGTCAGGCCGCCAGCTGCTCGGCGGAGGTTTCTGCGCAGTCCGAGGCGGGCTACGACCGGCCGTGGTGGGCCCGCTCTCCGATCGATGACCAGCCCCGCCACAACACCCAGTTGGCCCGCCAGCAACCCGGCGGGCCACCCCAGCGCCATTCCGCCGGCGATTCCGAAGACCAGCCCGGTCGGCAGTCCGCCCGCGAGTCCGAGGTGAAGCCAGATCGAGAAACCCACCGCGAGGACCAGTCCGAACACCGCCCGCACGGGGAACTGGACGTCCGTTGTGCACAAGAAGTGCCCGACTGTGGCGCCCACCAGCCCCAGCAACACACCGCTACCGCGGCGCGGTGCCTCTCGGGCCAAGGTCCACCAAACGAAGTCTCGTGTGCCGTGGTGGTCGAGTCGCCTGGCGAGGTGGGCGCACCAGTGCTGCACCAGAGCTGGATCCCAGCGCGGTGCCTGTCGACGCCGTCTGCCGGTCGTCTCTTGCGGTCGTGTGTACAGCTCCGAGATGAAGGCGTCCAACAAGTGGTGTTCGAGAGCGTCGGTGCCGCTGAACCGCCGCTGGTCCAGCAACACCGACGGATCCAGGTGAGTGCCTTCCCCGTAGATGTCACGCGCGAGAGCGACCATCAGCGGGGTGGACAGAACTCTTGCCAGGTCGTTGCAGGCAGGATCGAGAGGTTGTCGCTCCAGTTGGTCGAGGACGTGCTCCCACGACGCGCTTCCAGGGTTGTTGCGGCGCGTTCGGGGAAGGTACGTCCGCAGGTCCTCCGGCGAGATGTCGATCAGCTCGACGGCTGCTGCCCGGGACAGCACGTGCAGCTCGCGGGCAGCCGCTGCGTACTCTTCCGTGCGACTCGTCAGCACCATGGGGAGGTTGCACTCGCTGAGCAACCTGAGCGCCTGCTTCCTGTGCTGTGCGGCGATTTCGTCGAACCCGTCGAAGATCGGCAGAATCTGACCCTCCGCCACGAGAACGGACGCGGTCGGCGCTCTGCTTCGCCCGATTTTCCCCAGTCCGACGTAGTCGCGCGCCAGTTGCTCCTCGACCCAGGTCCGCAGTGAGGTTGTGGTCGGATTCCAGGTGCCGACGCTGAGAATCACCGGTACGGGACCGCCGATTCTCCACTGCTTCAGGAGGTCGAGCGCGAACTGCAAGACGAGCACCGTCTTTCCGGCGCCACCTCTGCCCAACACCACCATCCTGCCTGATGGCACTCCGCGATAAGTCTCGGTGAAGTCTTGTACCAGTCCGGACAGCGGTGGAGGCTCGATCTCGGAAACAGCTGGATCTCCGAACACATTACCCCAGTAATCGGTCATCTCCTGATGTGCCGGTCCGAATCGAACGTTCAGCCGAAGAGGGTCTCGAATGCGGCGCTTCTCCGCCTCGCGGAGCCACTGGGCCTTGATCGCGCGGACGAGATCTGCAGAAGCGACATGCAGGTCATCGTCAGTGCACCCTCGGTCGCCACCGTGGAGGTGGACATCTCCGAAAACAGACCCGGTTTGAGCAACCACGCCGCCCGCATTCGTGCTGACTTCGTTGTGCACTGTGTCGGGCGATCGGAACGGCGGCTGGTTCTCGTCAAGCATCAAGACCTCGCGCGTTCTGCATTTTGTGCCAGGAGCGCTCGACTTGCTGAGCGCGTTCCGGCGACTGTAGCGGTCTCCCAGTGGCGTCGGATAAAAGAAGGCAAGAGTTCAGAGAAGCTGATCGGCAGTGCTGAAAACGGCGTCCGTTCGCCGTGTCGTACCAGCCGTTCGTCGAATCGCGAGTGGTTCTGCCCGGTGTGCCGTGAAAGCAGACCGCAAAGCACCGAGAATTCCTTAATCACTGGAATACCGCCCTCTTCCCGTGTGTCGCGGTGAGCGCGATGTCTGTCGAAAGGCAGACGTGCCGGCGTGCTCCGGATGATCGGATCGGGGCATGAAAGCGCTGATGACGCTCCTGGCCGCAGTCGGTGTGCTCGCAGGAGGCGCAACCCCCGCCACCGCTGCCGAGAGCCTGACGTGGAAAGAGTGCTACGGCGGACTCCAGTGCAGCGAGGTAGTGGTTCCCGCCGACTGGACCCGTCCGGCCGGCGCCACCCGGATCGCCGTGCCGCTGCTGAAGATCCCGGCTCGGGAGCAGAAGGCCGGTGTCCTCCTGCTCAACCCCGGCGGCCCGGGGGCGACCATCCCCAACTTCGCGTTTCCGGGCTACCGCGACCAGTTCGCGGACCTCGCGGCGCGGTTCGACGTCGTGGTGTTCGACCCGCGGGGCATGGGCGTCGCCTGCCCGAGTCCCAACCCCGCTCCGTTGTCCTCGCCGGTGACCGAGTCCGCCCATCGGGAGTACGCCGCCGCCAACGGCCGGTTCGCGGCGGACTGCGCGGAGACCACGGGTGCGTACCGGGGGCGTCTCAACGCTCGCCAGGTCGCGCACGACATGGACGCCATCAGGCGTGCGCTCGGTGAGCGTCGGCTCCACTACTTCGGCAACTCCTACGGCACGGTCTACGGGCAGTCGTACGCGGAGCTGTTCGGCCACCGGGTCGGGCGGATGTACCTGGACAGCGTGCTGGACCACACCCGGCGCGACCCGGCCGAGTGGGCTCGGTCCGGTGCCGTCGCGGCGGAGAACAACCTCCACCGGATGGCGCGGTGGTGCGCGGCCGACACCGGTTGCGCACTGCACGGCAAGGACGTGATCGCCGTGTGGGACCAGGTGCTGTCCATGCCCGGCGTGGAGGCGTCCGCGGTCCTCAGGTGGGCTGCGGCGCGGATCGGCAACGACAGGGGATGGCCCGCGTTGACCACCGGACTCGCACAGCTGGAGGCCGGCGACACGACGCCGATCACACCGCGGCCCGGGCCGTCCGACGTCCGGCTCGCGCGGACGGCGTTCTGCGCGGACTTCCCCTTCCCGGACGACTTCCCGGCCGTGAAGCGGGTGGAAGACCGGTTGCGGGCGGTCGCGCCACGGCTGGGGTGGGCGGCGGCTCCGTGGCGGGTTTCCGGGCACTGCTCGGGCCTGCCCGCGGAAGGGCTCAACCCGCCGTCCGCGTTGTCCGCGATGCCGAACGTGCTGGTGGCGAACGGCGAGCACGACCCGTTGACCCCCGCCGAGCACGGCCGCCGGGTCGCCGCTCAGCTGGGAGGCGCGTACCTGCCCGTGGAGGGCAACCACGGGCTCTACCTCAACGGCGACGCCTGCGTCCGCGACCACGTGCACCGCTACCTCCTGGCCGGGGAGCTGCCCGCGCCGGACGCGCGGTGCGGCACACCGGTCTGACCTGGCCGTGTACAACGGGGGAATGGATGACCACCGGGCGACCGGCCGCCCGGTGGGACCGCACGCGTGGCGGTCGTTTCCGCGGAGCACGGTTCCCCAGCGGCTTCGCGGCACCATCGGAGGCGACGCGTTGTTCGCCGTCACGTCCGCGGTCGCCGTGGCGGTGCTCGGGCTGGTGGAACACCGCTCCGCGAGTCCGGTCGTCATGATCGCCGCATCGGTCGCGGTGGCGGTCCCCTTGCTGCTGCGACGTCGTTTTCCGCTGATCACGGCGTTCGCGTCCGCCGCGATCGTGATCGTCATCGCCGTGCCGGACTGGTCCGGGCGCCTGGTCGCCATGGCCGCGTTCGGTTCCGCCGCGTACCACCGTCCCCGGCCGGCGGTGTTCGCTCTGGCCGTGGGCTGGTTCCTCGTCGTGTCCGTGGCCGGGGTGCACTCACCGACGGCCGCGACCTGGACGGACCTGCTCCTGCTCGGCATCGCGCCGGCTGCCGTCGGCCACGCCCTGCGCATGCACCGCGACCGCGCCGACGACGCGGAACGCCTCTACCGGGAGGAGACCCGCGGCGTGATCGCCGAGGAGCACGCCCGCATCGCCCGCGAGGTGCACGACGCGGTCGGACACCACCTCACCGTGATCCGGATGCAGGCCAACGCCGTCCGGCACGTCGCCCGCTCCCTGCCGCCGGTCGCCGACCGGGCGCTGGTCACGATCGCCGAGGTGTCGGCCACCGCGCTCACCGAGGTCCGCGACGTTCTGGCCGCCTTACCCACGCACGGCACCACGCTGACCGATCTGGACGCCCTCGTGAACCACGTGACAGGCCCGAACCGCACCGTGACCCTCACCAGGGACGGCCCGGCGCCGGACCGCCTGCCGCCACTGGTCGATCACGCCGGCTACCGGCTGGCCCAGGAGGCGCTCACCAACGCGCTGCGCCACTCCGACGCGACCAGGGTGGACCTGCGCCTCCACCACACGCCGGACGCCGTCGTGATCACCGTGGCGGACAACGGTTCCACCGCACCCGGCCCGACGGCCGACGGCACCGGGCTGCGCGGCCTCCGGGAACGGACCCGGCTGCTGGGAGGAACGCTGCGGATCGAGCCGAACCGGCCCAGCGGCTGGCTCGTCGAGGCCCGGCTGCCGCTGGGGGAGGGGCGATGATCCGCACGCTGGTCGCCGACGACCAAGAGCCCGCGCGGTGGGCACTGCGGCTGGTCCTCGACGCCGAACCGGACATCGAGGTGGTCGACGAGGCCGTGGACGGCGCCGAAGCCGTCGACAAGGCCCGGTTGCTGTGCGTCGACGTGGTGGTGCTCGACATGCGGATGCCGCGGATGGACGGGCTGGCGGCCCTCCGCCGGATCACCGAGTCGGTGAACCCCGCGCCCGCCGTGGTCGCGCTGACCACGTTCGACGTCGACGAGTACCTGTTCGGCGCGCTCCAGGCGGGCGCGGCGGGTTTCGTGCTCAAGGACAGCGAACCGGCGCTGCTCGTCGAGGCGGTCCGCGCGGCGTCGAAGGGGCAGGGGCTGATCGACCCGCAGGTCACCCGCCGCGCCATCCGCCGGTTCGCGCAGATCGCGCCCCGGCCCGCACCGGCCGGGCTGCACCTGCTCACGCCGCGCGAGCTGGAGGTGCTCCGGCACGTGGCGCGCGGGCTCAGCAACGCCGAGATCGCCCGTGCCCTGACCGTCGGTGAAGGCACGGTCAAGACCCACGTGGCGCGCGTGCTCGCCAAGCTCGGCCAGCGCACTCGCGTGCACCTGGTGATCTACGCCTACGAGCACGCCATCCTGGGCACTCCCTGACGAGGACCTGCCGCCGGCCGTGATCAGACCGCCTGGTCGAGCAGCCTGCGGACCACGTGCAGCAGCTCGATCTCCGCGTACGGCTTGGGGAGCAGGACCGCCGTGGGGTCCAGCTCGTCCGCGGTCGTGCAGCCGGACACGTACAGCACGGGCAGACCGGGCTGGATCCGCCGCACCGTGGCCGCGAGCTCGGGTCCGCCCATCTTCGGCATCGCCACGTCGGTCACGATGAGGTCGATGTCGTCGTGGGTGTCGACGAGCTTCAGCGCCTGCAGGCCGTTGCGCGCCTCGATCACCGCGTACCCGCTCTGTTCCAGCGAGTGGCGTGTCACGGCGCGCACCTGGCTGTCGTCCTCCACCAGCAGGATGGTCTCCGACCCTCGCGGAGGTGACGTCCGGGGCGTGGCGTGGGGGAGCGGTGCGGTGTGCGTCCGCGCACGGGGCAGGTACACGGTGATCGTCGTACCCGCGCCGGGCGTGCTCGTCAGGTCGATCTGTCCGCCGCTCTGCTGCACGATGCCGAACACCGTCGCCAGGCCGAGGCCGGTGCCCTTGCCGACGGGCTTCGTGGTGAAGTACGGCTCGAAGATCTGCGCCTGGACCGCCTCGTCCATGCCCGTGCCGGTGTCGCTCACGCTGAGCGCCACGTAGTCCCCGGGACGCACGTCGACCATGCGACCGGAGTGGCAGGCGTCGAGGTGCACGTTGTCCGTGCTGATGCCGAGCACCCCGCCGCCGGGCATCGCGTCACGGGCGTTCGCGGCCAGGTTGAACAGGATCTGCTCGAGCTGCCCCGCGTCCGCCCAGACCGGCGACACGTGCGGGGGAAGGTCCAGCGCCAGCTCCACGTCCTCGCCGACCAGGGTCGCGAGCATGGCCCGCACCTCGGTGATCGTCGCGTTGAGGTCGAGGCGCTCGGGGTCGAGCACCTGCTGGCGGGTGAACGCGAGCAGCTGGCGGGTGAGGTTCGCGGCCCGCTCACCGGCGTGCTGGATGTCCTCGATCTCCGGGCGTCGCGGGTCGTCGGGCGAACAGCGCCGCAGGAACGCCTCGCTGTTGCCGTTGATGACGGTCAGGATGTTGTTGAAGTCGTGGGCGATGCCACCGGTGAGGCGGCCGATCGCCTCCATCTTCTGCGCGTGCCGCAGCTGTGCCTCCAGCCGTTCGCGCTCGGCGATCTCGTCGACCAGTGCCGCGGTGCGTTCCCGCACCCGGTCCTCCAGCTCGGCGTGGGCCAGCTCCAGCGAGCGCCGCGCGTGCTCGGCCTCGGCGAGGGCCTGCCGTTCCCGCTCGAGCATCCTGATGCCGCGCAACGCACTGCTGAGCTGCTGCTGGATCGCCTCGTAGACCCAGCCCGGCATCGCGCCCACCTCGAACAGCACGAACCCGAGCTGTTCCTCGAGCCCGAAGAGCGCGGCGGCCACGAAGTTGCCGGGCGCCGGCCGGTCGATCCGGTGGGGCGTGAGCTGGGTGGACCGGAACGTCAGCTCCGTGCGCTCCGGCCGGAGTTCGCCGTTCTCGTACGACATCAGCGGGCGCGCCCACCCGCGGGTCGGCTCGAACGTCATCACGTGGCAGCCGGGGATCCCCATCCTGGGCAGTTCGGCCACCAGCGCGGCGGTGAGCTCGGCGACGTCCCGCGAGACGATCAGCCGCTGGCCCGCCTCGCGCACGGTCTGGTCCTGCCGTTCGTGCAGGAGGTACTCGAACGTCCTCTCCCGCTCGACCACGTCGGACACCATCAGCTGCACCCGCAGCCACAGGTCCTCGACCGCTCCCTCGTCGATGCCGCGCGCGAGAGCGAACCGGCGCAGGTAGAACAACGGCGCCCACCACGACTGCGCCGCGCATCCGGCGCGGGCGCTGTCGCGCAGGTGCTCCGCGAACGCGGCGAGGAAGCCCTCCGGCCGTCCGGCGTCGAGGAACAGGCGGATCAGGTGTTCGGCCCAGCCGACCGGCAGCACGGCCGACTTCGGGCCGAGCCCCTGGCGCAGGTTCGCGGCGACCGCCTCGGCGGTGTCGTGCTCCGGCACGGCCAGCTCACCGTGCGCCGGCGCCGAGATCCCGTTGCCCGAGGGGATGCAACCGCACGAACGGCGGACCACGAGCTCGGTGGGAACGACCTCCAGCGCGGGCGCGGGCTCACCCCGGACCATCGCGTGCGCGATCTCGGCGGCCCGGCGCCCCATCTCGAAGAACGGAGCCCGCACCGTCGTCAGCGCGGGCGTGCCCGCGTCGATGTTGACCCGGCGGTGCACACTGCCCGAGGCCGGCCGCGCGGGCGCCTGGTAACCGAGGTCGTTCGAGCGGATGCACGTGTGGTTGTCGTACCCGATGACCGCCACGTCCTCCGGCGTGCGCAGGCCCGCCTCCTGCACCGCGGTCACGACGCCCAGCGCGAACTCGTCATTGGCCGCCGCGAAGGCGTCCGGCGGCTCCGCGCTCTCGTCCAGCATCGTGGCGACCGCGTCCGCCGCGGCGGCGGGATCCCAGGACGGCGCGGGCTCGGTCACGAGCCCCGGCTCGAAGGGCAGACCGTGCCGGGCGAGCGCGTCCACGTACCCCTGGTAGCGGTCCCGCGCGCCGACGTGTGCCAGCGGCCCGCGGACGAACGCGATCCGTCGATGGCCGTGCACCTCGATCAGGTGGCTGACCGCCTGGTCCATGCCACTGCGGTTGTCCATCACGACCGTCGGCCAGTCCGCCAGGGGCGCCTCGACGCTGACGATCGGGATCGGCG
The DNA here is from genome assembly GCF_026242055.1 of Lentzea sp. NEAU-D7. Classification (GTDB taxonomy): domain Bacteria; phylum Actinomycetota; class Actinomycetes; order Mycobacteriales; family Pseudonocardiaceae; genus Lentzea. Next base: position 23,496 of record NZ_JAPJDL010000012.1, read on the forward strand.
CGTAGCGCTCAGCGAACTCGCGCATCGCGGCCTCGCCGATCTGCTGGCTGATCCGCGTCGTCCAGATGACGAGCGCATCGATCCGGCCGGGCGCGATGAGGTCGTAGACCGCGTTGGCCTGCCGTTTGTGGTGGTCCGGATGGGCCAGCTCGGTGCCGACGAAGCAGACGAGGTCGCAGCCGGCGGCCGCGACGCCGTCGCTGACGCCCTGCCACTGCTCACCGGCGAGCTCGATGAGCGGGCCTGCCGTGATCATGCCGATGGTGGGCCGCACTGTCTCGACGTCTCCCACGGACCTCTCGGACCTGGCTCGTCGGTGGTCGGAGCCAGCGCAAGATGATACGCGCCGTGTGGGGCGCACAACACCCCGTGATGATCAGGCGGGTCGTCCCGAACACGTCCGACCTGGGACACCAGCAGAATCACCGCTGTTCAGCAAGGGAGCCAAGCCGCGGGTCCTCCTCGAGCCGCTGCGGGTAGCTCACGAGGTAGAACCGTGCGAAGTAGACAGGTATCGATACCTCGTGGACAGTCATCAGACGCTCCCATGTGCGGCTCGAAGTGTTCGACAGCGCCTCCGACGTTCCACCGGAGCTGCTCAGCCAGCAGCCGCGCCACTCGTTCAGGAGCTCTTCGAACAAGATCGCCCTCGTGGACACCGAGGGCTACCCAGCCCTCGAACTGCCCGCACCCGCCGCCGGGACGATCAGCTGCGCAGTGGCGTGCGAAGGGCGCGAGGACGCCTACAAGGCACGCCACCACGAACACCGCGAGAACATCCGCGACGTCGAACGATGGCGCATCACCATCTGGCCGGAACAGACGCCGTGACCAACCACGCGCTCCCGTCCCACCTGGCGTGATCTCCTCGCCGCCCAGAACACAGGTGGGGAGAGGCCGGCGGCCCCTCCCCACCCGCGTCACCTCAGCGTGTACGCCTCGACCACCGTCTGGTCGACGGAGCCCTGCGCGTCACCGGTCTTCGCCTTGAACGACACCGACTTCGCGCCCTTCGGGTGCAGCAGCGTGAGCAGCCACCTGTCGCCGGCCTTGAAGACGGTCGTCCGCTGCCAGGTCTTGCCCTCGTCGTAGGAGACCTCGACCTGGGGCGTGCGGACGTCGGTGACATCTGCCGCGGCACCGTTGCGCTGCACCGTCACCGGAACCGTGAGCACGCTGCCCGCGCGGCCCTGGTTGTCGTCGTCCAGCTTCGGCTCGAACCGGACCGCGAGCAACGGCAACGCCTTGGCGCGGTCGCCCGGCACGGTCTCCGAGCTGAACGTCCAGTCCGCCGTCACCTTGGACGACAGCCCTGCGCGGGTGCCCTCGGTGTGCAGCTGGTAGCTGGTCCTCGCTGCGGGGACCGGGGTGAACAGGTAACCCGGTTCCGCGGACTCGGCCACCACCGCGCCGTTCGCGGTCAGCTTGGTGCTGCCCCTGCTGTTGCCGAAGTCGATCGTCCGGTGTTCGCCGGTGCCGTCGGCGAACAGCTGCGCGTTCACGAACAGCTGGTCACCCTGCCGTCCCGCCCAGGCCCCGGCCGCCTCGGCCGGAAGCGCCGGGAAGGCCGGCCCGAACACCGCGGCGTTCCACCGCTCCGTGCTCTTGGCGCCGCGCTTGAACGTCTTCGGGTTCGCGTCGGCGACGACGGTCGGCGGCACGGACGGGCCGAACTCCTCGAACAGCGACCGGCTCCACGGCACTCCGGGCGTGTAGAACTCCTTGAGCTTGAAGGGAAGCGGGCCGTAGACGCCGTTGTTGCGGCTGGCGCTCGAACCGGGAACGCGGGCCTTCAGCGTGGTGTCGACCTGGGCCATGTCGCGTTCGCGGTCACTGTGCCTGATCGCGGCGGGGAGCTTGTGCTCGCCCACGGCCTGCGAGTGGAACTGGTACGGGCTTCCGTAGAAGGTGCCGTCGGCGTTCTGCTTGGCGAGCACGCTGCTCGCGGACCACGTGAAGCCCTCGTGCGACGTGGCGGAGGGGTGCACGTAGAAGCCGTTCCAGTCCCCGGTGCCCCAGCCGCTGCCGAAACCGAAGTCCCCGGTGGTGAACTGCACGGTCAGCGACCCGCTCGCCTGCGTGACGTCCTGGCGGTCGACGGTGATCGACGGTTCGTTGGCCGTGCGGGCGTCGAAGGTCAGGGTCCGGGTGCCGGTGATCTCGATGGACGGTTCGTAGGCCACGGTGAGCTTGCTGCGCACGGCCGGATCACCGGAAGGCGTGTCGAAGTAGGTGCTCACGAGGTACTTGCCCTTGGGCACCCGGATCTTCGTCGTGCCGGTCGGGGCCGCGCCGTCGACGAACGTGCGGCGGTCGTGGCCCAGCAGCATGTAGCGCCACGCGTCGGCGGGCTTGCCGTCGTGCCCGATGTAGTTGAGCGTGACCTCGTAGCTCTCCGGCTCCTTGTGCACGCCGATCGGCACGCGGACGCCGTTGGACGCGAGGATCGCCGCGCCGTACACGCCGTCCGGGACCGCCACGCGGGTGTCAGCGGTGGCCGTGGCCTCCGCGGTCCCGCCCGCCGGGATGGTCAGCTTCGCCGGGGACACGCTGAACAGGCCGTCCGCCGCCGGCTTCTGGTCGGTGACGGTCAGGTCGAGCGTGAGCGGCTCGGTGCCGGTGTTGCGGTAGGTGATCTTCTTGGTGATCGGCTGGTCGTCGTCGTGCGGCCACTGCGCGGTGCCGAAGCCGACGCTGGCCGGGGTGGCCACCGGGCTCGTGGTGACCGCGCGCGCCACGTCGACGCGTCCGGCGCCCTGGTCGAACACGCCGGAGTCCGCGTAGGGCTTGGCGGAGTTCATCAGCGCCGTCTTGATGTCCTGCGGGGACCACGTGGGGTTCTTCGCCGCGAGGATCGCCGCCGCCCCCGCGACGTGCGGTGCCGCCATCGACGTACCGGACAGGGACACGTGTCCCTCGTCGACCGGGGTGCCGATGACACCGTTCTTCGCCTTCGCCGCGACGATGTCCACACCGGGCGCGGTGATGTCCGGCTTGATGGCACCGTCACCGGTGCGCGGGCCGCGGCTGGAGAAGCCGGCCAGCTTGTCGCCGCGGTCGACCGCACCGACGGTCAGCGCGGCGTCGGCGGCCGCGGGGGAGGCGACCGGGCCGCCCGAGTTGCCCGCCGAGACCACGAACAACGCGCCGTGCTCGGCGGTGAGCCGGTTGACGGCCTGCGACACGAGGTCGGTGCCGTCGCTGGGTGCGTTGGTGCCGAGGCTCATGTTGACGACGTCCGCCTTGGTGGCGGCCCATTCCATGCCCGCGATGACGCCGGACTCGCTGCCGCCGCCGCTGTCGTCGAGCACCTTGCCGTTGAACAGCTTCGCGTCCGGCGCGATGCCCTTGTACCTGCCGTCACCGGTGATCGTCGACGCGACGTGCGTGCCGTGGCCGAACCTGTCGTCGGTGGTGGTGGCCGGGGTGAAGTTCTTCTCCTCCACCACGGCGCCCTGCAGGTCGGGGTGCGTGGTGTCGATGCCGGTGTCGAGCACGGCGACCGTGGCGCCGGACCCGGTGAAGCCCTGCTGCCACGCCTGCGGTGCGCCGATCTGCGCGGCACTGCGGTCGAGCGAGGCGGTGATCTTCCCGTCGAGCCAGATCTTGGCCGCGCCGGTGGTGCGCGCCGCCGACCAGAAGCCGCCCTTCTTGTCGGCCGTGACGGCGTGGGCGCCGATGCTCGGCAACGACTTCGCGTCCGCCGAACGCGGCGCGCCGCCCTGGACGATCAACGGGATCGTGTCGCGCCCGGCGTCGTCGTAGCCGGACTGCGCGAGCAGCGAGACGTCGAACAGCCGCTGGTCGAGCGCGCCCGCCGTGATCTGCGGCTGGACGTCCAGAGGGACGACGTGCAGGTCGCCCTGGTCGTCCGTGTAGTGGTGGAAGCGGACACCTTCGCGGCCTTTCGCCGCGCGAGTCCGCACCTGCCCGTTGGACACGTGCACGAGGTCACCGGTGATCAGCGTGACCGTCGTCGTCAGACCACCCGCGCCGACGTGCCGCGCTGCGGTGGTTTCCCCCATGGCCGCGGGCACGGCCGCCGTGGTGACACCCACGGCGGCCGCGAGCCCTGCGGCGAGAATCGATTTCTTCAACGCGAACTCCCCATGTTCTGCGTTACAGAGAGCGATGTTGCCCTCCGTAACAGAGATACCGCAGAGAGTTGCCCTGTTGCGTTGTTTCGGGTCATCCACCCGAATCGGGTTGCAACACTCGGATTCGGCCACCCTTGGCGCGTTCCAGGTGGCGCAGGGCGCGCCCGGCGGCGTGATATCCGCCCATGCCGTGCACTCCCGCCCCAGGTGGTGTGGCGGCGGAGCACAGGTACACGCCGGGCACGCCGGTGTCGTAGGGGTGCAGTGTCAGGCGGGGGCGGAACACCAGCTGGAACGGGTCGTTGGCCCCGGTGAGGATGTTGCCGCCGACGTGGTTCGGGTTGCCCCGGGCCAGCTCGCCGGGATTCTTGGCGGAGAAGGCCACGACCTCGTCCGCGAAGCCGGGGGCGAAGCGCTCGATCTGGTCGATGATCGCCGTGGTGGCGTCGCCGGTAAAGCCGTGCGGGACGTGCGCGTAGGCCCACACGGGATGCACGTCGCCCGCGGACCGGCTCGGATCGGCGAGGTACTGCTGGCCGACGAGCACGAACGGCGCGGCGGGCATCCTGCCCCGCTGGATCTCGCAGGTGGTGCGGAGCATCTCGTCCGGGCCGCCGCCGAGGTGCACGGTTCCCGCCGCGGCACAGGCGGCGTTGCGCCACGGCACGCCGCCGCGCACGGCGAAGTCGACCTTGAACGCGGCCGGTCCGTGGCGCCAGCGGTGGTACGCCCGGTGCACCCGCTTCGGCAGCCTGCCCTCGAAGATCCGCGCGGCCGAGGCGGGAGTGGTGTCGAGCAGCACGACGTCCGCCTCCGGCAGGTCCGAAGTGGACTCGACCAGTCTGCCCGTCTCCGTCGTGCCACCGAGGTCGTGCAGCAGCCCGGTCAACGCGTCCGTGATCGCCTGGGAGCCGCCCTCCGCGACCGGCCACCCGAACCGGTGGCCCGCCGCGATCAGCATCGCCGCCACGGAGGAGGTCATCGGTGCGTGCAGGTCGTGCATCACGTGAGCGGCCGCTCCGAGGAACAGGCTCTGCGTGGCCGGCGAACGCCACAGCCTGCGCATCAGCGAGGCGGGTGGCACCGCGCGCAGCCCGAACCGGGCCAGGTGCAGCGGATGCGACGGCCACCGCGTCAGGGGTCCCAGCAGGTCGCCCGCGGTGGTCTCGACGTGCGCGGCGAGAGGCCCGAACACCCGCAGCCACCGCTCACCGTCGCCCGCCGGCAGACCCGCGGCGGTCTCCTCGGCCGAACCGCGCAGCACCCCGCACGCACCGTCGTCCAGGGGGTGGGCGAGCATCACCTCGGGATGCCGCCATCGCAACCCGTACCGCTCCAGGCCCAGCTCCCGCAGGTACGGCGAGAGCACGGCGGTCGGATGCACCGCCGAGCACTCGTCGTGCAGCGTCCCCGCAACGAGCTTCTCGGTCGTCCGTGCTCCACCGCCGAGTCCGTCCGCGGCTTCGAGGACCGTCACGCCGACGCCGTGCCGGGCCAGCCGGACGGCTGCCGCCAGCCCGTTCGGGCCTGAGCCGACCACCACAGCCTTGGGCATCGGAGTCAGCCCCGGCCCTTCGGCGCGTCGGCGTCCACATGGGAACGTCGCTCTGCCAGCGGGTCGGCGAAGGCGTCGCGCAGCTTGCCGCGGTCGTGGAGCACGAGAACTCCACAAAGGATGGTGTACAGCGCGGCCATGTACTTCACCGAGGGGTAGTCGAACGCGAAGTCCATCAGCGTGATGTTCAGCCCGACCACGAAGAGGGCGCCCGCTCCCACGAACGTGGTGCGGCGGAACAGCAACATGACCGCCGGTACCAGTTCGAACAGGCCGGTGACCCGGCCGTAGAACGGCGAATAGCCGTAGAACAACCACACCAGGGAGGTGCCGTCCACCGTCGACTTGGACAGGTTGTCCCAGTCGCCGTAGTAGTACTGGCCGCCGAACAGCTTGACGCACCCGTAGAGGATGAAGATCGCCGCCATCAGCAGCCGGATGACGAGGATCGTCTTGGACGGGGCTTTGCTCCAGATCATCATCCTGCGACTCCGAGTTCGTTGCGCCGGGTTGGACGTCGTGTCAGCACGGAACTCATCGTCGGCATCGGCGGGAAGCGGCACATCCTGCGCCGGGTCCGTCTCGGCGGCCTGGAGGACGAGCCACCTCCTACCGCGGTAGGAGGTGGCGGGTACATGATCGACCTACGATCGTCGTCGTGACTTCCTGGAACCGCGCGTGGCCGGTGGTGGCGCGATGGGCACCCAGATTCGCGCCGCTGGGCCTGGTGGTCGCCTCGACGCTGTGGCTCTCCGTTCCGGCGCCCGACACCAGGCCGTCGACGTGGGTCGTGCCGGTGGCGTCCTCGCTGGTGTTCGTCGCGGGCAGGCGGTGGCCGCTCGCGGTCTCGCTGGCGCAGAACGCACTGGTGCTGACCGCGTTCCTGATGGACGCTCCGGGCCTCGGCGTGGCGCAGGTGTGCGCGGGTCTCTCGCTGGGCGAGCTCGCGATGCGGCGGTCCTGGCGGCCGCGGCTGCTGATCGGGTGCGGGGCGGCGCTCGCGGTCGACACGATCTACCTCTTCGCCCAGCAGGACGACCGGCCGGCGGCCGTGGCGCTGAGGCTGGCGCTGGTCATCGCTGTTCCCGTCCTCGCGGGACGGCACCTGAGGTCGATGCGGGAGCTCGCGGCGCGGCAGCGCGAGGAGAAGGCGTTGATCCTGCGGGTGCGGGACGCGGAGGTCTCGGCGGCGCGGGAAGCCGACCGGATCGCCGTCGCGCGGGAGTTGCACGACCTCGTCGCCCACCACGTGTCCTCGATGGTGCTGCGCTCGGCCGTGGCGCGTCACGCCGCGACTGGTGCCGAACAACTGCGGGAGGTGCTCGACGACGTGCACACCACCGGCTCAGCCGCGTTGCGGGACCTGAGGGAGCTGGTCGCGGAACTCCGCGACCCGTCGGTCCCCTCCTCGGTCGGTGCGAGTCCCGCCTGCCTCGGGACAGCGGTGCGCCAGGCGGCCGAGCGGTGCGAGCGCGCAGGTTTCGCGGTGCGCACCGACATCAGCGAAACCGCTGAACAACTGGACGCGTCACGCCGCCTCGTGGTGCTGAGGATCGTCCAGGAGTCGCTCACCAACGTGATGCGTCACGCCGAACCGGGCGCGGCGGTGCTGCTCAGCGTGCGAGAGGCGGCCGACGCCGTCGACGTCGAGATCAGCGACGCCGGGGGAGCGCCACCTCCCGCCGTCGCGGGAGGGCACGGCATCACCGGGATGGCGGAGCGGGTCGAGCGGCTCGGAGGATCCTTCCGCGCGGGCCCCACCGAACACGGCTGGGCCGTGCGCGCCCGCGTGCCCCGCCAGGAGCAGCCCGCATGATCCGCCTGCTCATCGCCGACGACCAGCAACTCGTGCGCGCGGGTCTGCGGATGCTCTGCGAGAGCGCGCCGGACGTGCAGATCGTCGGCGAGGCCGCCGACGGCGCGGAGGCCGTGCGTGAAGCGGCGCGGTGCCGGCCCGACGTGATCCTCATGGACCTGCGCATGCCCGTCGTCGACGGCATCGCGGCGACCCGCAAGATCCTCACCGACAACCCCGAATCTCGAGTCGTCGCCCTGACGACGTTCGACGACGACGATCACCTGTACCCCGCGCTGGCAGCCGGTGCGCACGGGTTCCTCGTGAAGGACTCCGCCCCGGAGGAACTGCTGGCGGCGATCCGGCGCGCCGACGCGGGCGAACAACCCTTCAGCCCCGGTGTGCTGCGGCGCCTGGTGAACAGAGTGGTCCGGGAGGAGACCGGCCCGGAACCGCCGAACGCATTGCGTGGTTTGACGCCGCGCGAGCTGGACGTGCTCGTGCTTCTCGCCGAGGGCCTCGGCAACCACGACATCGCCGCACGGCTGCACGTGGGCGTGACGACGGTGAAGACCCATGTGGCGGCGCTCATGACGAAGACGGGTGCGGACAACCGGGTGCGCCTCGCGGTCCTCGCCCACTCGGCCGGGTTGATGTGACCGCACAGCCACTCACCGAACAGTCGCCGTGACGCCCCGCAGTGGCGCGTGGTCATGGGTGCGTGGCACGCGATTCCCTCGCCTTCGCTCGGGCGGCGGCCGGCTACCACCCGTGTTCGATCAACTCGACCACCGCGTGGACCGCCACGACGCCGGTGTCGTTCTTCGCCTTCCCGCTGATGGCGAACCTCGACATGTTGGCGGCTCGCAAGGACCTCATCCCCTTCGTCAGGCTCGACGAGTTCTTCACCAAGAACTTCGCTTGACTCGAAGTGCCCCCTGCAGGCTCTTGCCGCGACCGGCCTGCCGGGGAGACCGTGCTTCCCCTGCGAGGAGGGGCGTCGACGTTCAGACTGCGTGGAGTCGCTCAACAGGAGGTGGCCGATGGCCGTCGACGTCAGGCCAGAGGTGCTCGTGCACCGGCCGCGTGCGGAGGTCGCCGCGTTCATGTTCGACCCTGCCCACGACCTCGAGTGGACCGGTGGGATCACCTCCAGCAGACCGGCGCGTCCCGGTGTGCTGACCGAGGGAGCGACCGTGGTGCGCACCGCCAGGTTCCTCGGCCGCGAGTTCGACTACGGCTACTCCGTGACCCGGTCCGAACCGGACCGGCTCGTCGAGATGAAGGTCGACCGGCCGTTTCCCATGACCGTGCGCTACGAACTGGCGGACGCACCGGACGGCACGCTCGTCGCGATCCGGGCGATCGGCTCGCCCGGGAGGTTCTTCGGCTGGGCGACGCCGCTGATGAGCCGCCAGGTGAATAAGAGCATCACGGCGGACCTGGCGCGCCTGCGGGATCGGCTGGAACGGCCCTAGCGCCGGGACCTCGGCTTCGGTGGCTGCCGGTGAGTTCGCCGCAGCGCCAACGTGCGCAGAGTAGAGAACCGGTCCGCTACCTGCACGATGTGGGCATGCGACTCCCAGTACTCCGAGCGCAGGAGGTTTCGGTGTACACCACGTCGTCATGCCACATGTGGGGAAAGCTGGCCGCCACCCTCAAGGGTGGGCTGACGCTGTTCGGTAACCGTTACTACAACTCCGATCCCATCAACAACACCGACCCGACCGGCGCCTACAGCGTGAACGACCTCAAGTCCAGCCTGGGCACGATCGCGGATACCGTGGCCGTCGTCGGCCTCGGACTCGGCATCGGAATAGTGGTCCTCGTCTGATCGGCAAGCGAAAGGGCGATCCACGTGTTGCGAGGGAAGCCACAGGCAACGGCGGTAGTGGGCCTGGTTGTAGTCGGGATCATCGTAGGTGCCATCATGGCGATTCTCGACGTGCAAAAGCCTTGGACCTTTGTCGTTATGGTGACAGTGGGCGTTATCGCCGTGGCATACATGATGCGCCGCTTCCATCGCTGAACGCGGTTGAGATCAGACCTCGTTCGGCGCTATCCGTTGCAATGGGCCACCACGTGTTGCGAACAGGAGCGCGAGGCGCGCGGCACGAGCGCCGAAGCGTTGAACGGTTCCGCCTGCGGTGAGTGCCAGCGCCCAGAGGCTGCCGAGCGCTCCCAATATCCCAGGAAAAGGAGTATGGCTTTGACCGACGCAGTCAGCTCCGCGATCAGGGACCACGTGCAGGGCTTCTGGCCTGATCGCGAAGCACGTCTGCGGACCTGGGATCGCGGCAAGATCGTTGAGGCCATTCCGGAGTTCGCAGTGCTGGAGATCGCGCCGAAGGAGGTGGGCAGGGCCTGGCTCTACTCCTCGATCGGGGCGTGGCGCGTGCCGATGCCGGGCGAGCACAGGCTGGAGTTCTTGTCGCTCACGCCGCGGGAGTCGGAGGAGGCGGTGGAGAACCTGGCGATGGTCTCCGCGTTCCACGCAGATGAGAGATTCCGCGTCCGGCTCGGCAAGGTGATCAACATCGGGAGGCCGTGGCTCGCCGGGTCCATCTGCGACCACTTCCTGGTGAGCACGCCGTTCCTGTTCGGTGACGAGTTCGAGACCGTCCACGCGGACGGTGTCGGCGTCAGCATTTACTGGCTGCTGGCGATCACCGCGAGCGAGGCGGCGTTCGCACGGGAGAACGGTGCGTTCGCTCTCGAGCGCCTCATCGAGGAGAACGACGTAGACCTGCTCGACCCGGCTCGTGCGGCTGTTGTGTGAGCCGCGCTCGAATACTCCCATATGCTGCCGCGGCGCAACCGCAGCGCTGACTCGGTACGACCGCAGAGGAACGATCTTCCCGTCGAAACCTCGATGCGCGAAGCGTTCGACACATGACTCGGCGACTCGACCATGCGCGGGAAGAGCTCGCGTCGCCGGACGTCTTCTGCTCACCACGTTGCCGCGCCGGCGAAAGACGTCGGTGCGGGCTTGTAACCGAGGCGCGTCCGGGCGGCGGTGATGTCGAGAGTGCGCTCGCTGGCCAGGTGGCTGATGGCGTACCTGGTCAGGCGGGGAGGCTTCGCTCGACCCGCCAGTCGCCAGACGGGCTCGATCACCGCTGCCAGAGACCAGGCGAGCCCCAGGGGGAGGTAGCGGATCCGGACGTCCAGGCCACGTTCCCGCAGCAGGTCCCGCAACGCCCTTTCCAGTACGACCGGCGAAGAGTCCGCCACGTTGTAGATGCCGGGCTGGCCGGTGCAGGCCAGCAGGCTGGCTTGTGCGAGGTTGTCGATCGACGTGAGCGACTGTAGTGCCTGCCCGTTGCCCGCGAGGAACAAGGTCCGGCCGCGGATCGCGCTCAGGACCCGTGGAAGCAGAGTCGGGTCGCCTGGGCCGTAGACGGCGTGGGGGCGGAGGATGACGCTGTTCGGGCGTGCCAGCACCAGTCCCTCGGCCTCGGCCTTCGTCGCACCGTAAGCAGTGAGGTAGCGACTCACCGGGGCTGCGGACTCGATCGCCGAGACGGTCGGCCTGAACGGGTCGTACACGCTCGCCGACGACATGTGCACGAACCGTGCGCCGGGGAAGGTCTCCAGGACGCTTCGCGTACCGGAGACGTTCACCCGTCGGATCTCCGCGGGAGAACCCCAGTCGGTCACGGCGGCGGCGCAGTGCACCACGGCGTCGACGACCGGCGGATCGACCAGCGGCCCCGCCGTGATGTCCCACGAACGTGACCCGTAGGCGTGCACCTGCCAACCCCGTGCTTCGGCGGCACGGCACACCGCCCCGCCCACGAAGCCGGTCGCCCCCGTCACCGCGAGCCGCATCAGCGAGCCAGTCTCGCGCGGAGGGCGGATCGGTCGATCTTCCTGGTGCGGCCCGACAGCGGTAGTTCGGGAAGGACGACGACCTCGTCGGGCAGCGCGTAGACGTCGATCAGGTCCGGCAGCGAGGCTTGGACCCGCGCGGCCAGGTCGGGGCCGGCGTCAGGGCTGGGCACGATCGCCAGCACGATCCGTTCGTCACCGATCTCGTCCGGCACGCCGATCATGACGGCTGCCGTGACGCCCGGCAGGCGGGTGATGGCAGGTTCGTACAAGCCGGGATACACGTTGGTCCCCTTGCGGAGGATCATGTCCTTCTTCCGGCCGGTGAGCACGATCAAGTCGCCCTCCAGGCGAGCCAGATCGCCGGTGGCGTGCTCCGTCAACGGTGGCGATCCCAGATAGCCGCGGCACAGGTTGGGTCCGGACACCATCAGCTCCCCGTCCTCGGCGACGCGTGCTCGCACGCCCGGCAGCGGCCGGCCGAGGAGGTCGCCGTCGTGCGCGAGCTTCTCCTCGGCGGTCGCGATCGCCACCGGAAGGATCTCGGTCATGCCGTACACGGCGAGCAGATCGACCCCCGGCAACGCGGCGCGTGCACGTCGGAGCAGAGGTGGCAGGACCGGTGCGGAACCCAGCAACACCTGGCGCAGCGACCGCGGCAGCGCAACGCCGCTGTCGAGGATCGCGGCCAGGTCGGAAGGCACCAGGAAGGTGTGGGTGGCGCCCTCCAGGCCGGCCGCGAGCGCGGCGGGTTCGGCGGCAGGTGCGAACCCGTAGGGCGGCATGGACCAGTGCCCGCCCGCGATGAGCGCGGGCAGTCCCAGCATCATCTGGTCGGTGTGCACTCGGGCGTCCACACCCAGTTCGCACCGCGTCGCCAGCACGTTCAGCGCGGCCGCGAGCGAACCCCTGGTGTGCACAACGGCTTTCGGCTCTGCCGTGGTGCCCGAGGTGAACACGACGACGGCGTCCTGGTCCGGTCGAGCGTCGGGCAGTGGCGCGTCGGCAACCGGTTTCGCGAGCCTCCGGGTGGACACCGAGCGCAGTGGCACACCGGGCAGCCACGGCCCGGATCTGATGTGCCGCACCGGCAACGCGGTGTAGTCCGGCAGGAGCACGCCTCTGCGACGAGCCAGGGCGCGCAGTGGGCCGGGTGCGCTGGCCGCGTACAAGAGGGACTCGGCCGCCGCCCACCCCGGCCCTGCCAGTTCGGTGCGCCTCGTGAAGAGCTCCTGCCCGCCGCCGGGGTCGACGAACACCACCGTGCCGCCAGCCGCGACGGTTCCGAGAGCCAGCACGATCGCGTCGGGTCCTGGCCGTACCGAGAACAGCATCCGGCTTCCAGGCGCAAAACCCCTCGAGCGCAACCGATGCGCTGTGCCGAGTACGCGGTCGGCCAGCTCCGCGTAGGTCATCGTCCTCCCGCGTCCGTCGGTCAGCGCGGGCCGCCGGCTGTGGCGCTCGGCCGCCTGCAACACCCCGATCAGCAGGTCATCAGCCACGGCGCACCACCAATCTGGAGTAGCAGGGGATCAGCACCCGTCGGGCGGCGCTGCGGTCCACAACGGACAAGGGGGCCGCGTCGAGCACGGCGCCGAGCACCGCGCGGATCTCCGCTTGAGCCAGCGGCATGCCCAGGCAGAAGTGCGGTCCCGCACCGAACCACAGCTGCCTGATCTGCGGAGGGTGCGGACGCTCCGGATCGAAGGACCCCGGCGCGTTCGCCGCCGAGATCGTCGCGATCACCACTCGGTCGCCGGCCCGCACCCGCACCCGGCCGATCCGGGAGTCCGCGGCCACGCTGCGCAGCATCACCGGCGAAGGCACGGTCACCCGCAGCGCCTCCGCGACCGCGTCGTCGACCCGGCTCCTGTCGGCGGCCAGCCGGTCCAGCCAGCCGAAGTCGTGCAGCAACGCCACCAGCCGCGGGATGTACGACACCAGTGTCTCGGTCCCCGTGAGCACGAAGGCCGCTACCGCACCGAGTGCCTCCTCCTCGGTCAGTCCCAGCTGCCGCATCCGGCCCGGCACGGTTGCCGGGTCACCGTCGGCCCACGCCCGCGCGGCCGGCCGGGTGAGCACACCCAGCGACTGCCGGCACCGCAGCACCTGCGCGGGCGTCAGTGACCGACGGCCCAGCCGGATCGCCGACGTGATCGCGGTACCCGCCACGTGTGCTGCCACCGCCTCGGTCGCCTCCAGTCCGACCAGCTCGCAGATCACCGCACCCACCAGCCGCCGCACGACGGCCACCAGGTCGACCGGCCGGCCGGCTCTCAGTTCATTCCGCAACTCGTCCACCGGTGCGTCGAGGACCGCCCCGCACAGGTCGGACACGCTGCGCGGTGTGAACAACCCGGACAGCTTGCGCCGGAGGTCGCCGTGCGCCGCGCCTTCCATGTTCAGCAACACGGTCGGGCCCACCACAGGCGTCCACAGGTCCGCGGGCGACCCGGGTCCGGTCTTGGTGAAGTGCGCCGGGTCGTTGAGCACTTCCTTCGCGAGAGCGGCGTCGCTGACCACGACCCCCACCCGCGGTACGCGGATCACCGGTGCGATGCGGCCGACGGCGCGGACCAAGGGGTAGGCGACCGGGTGCGCGGCCAGGTGGAGCTTCAACTCCCAGCTCATCGAATGTCCACGACATCCGGTCGGTAGCGGTGGTCGGCGTACCAAGCGAGCGTTTTGCGCAACCCCCACGCCCGTGCCCGCCGCGACGAGCCGTGGACGACCACGTCCCGCCGCCGCCCGTACGCCGTGGTGTGCAGGCGAACCGCGTTTACGAGGGCACGGTCCTCGTGCAGGTCCTCGATCTTCGACCGCGGGAACCCGCCGGCGAGCACGTACAACTCTGCCGTGATCGCCATGTTGCAGCCGGGCGTCATCACGTACGGCCCCAGGTAGCGGGGACCCCGGTTGCCGGACCTCATCTTGCCGAACACCGAGGCGACCTCGACGGCGACGATGAGCACCCACCGCGTGACGGCCCGAACCCCTTCGTCCTTGCGCGGCAAGAGCTGTCCTGACACCAGACGAAGTCCGCTTCCCAGCGCGGCCTTGATCCGGACCGTCCAGTCAGGTGCCGGCAGGCAGTCGGCGTCCGTGCGCGCCAGCCATCGCGCCCCGCGGGCGACCGCGTGGCGCATCCCGGTGTCCGCCGCCGCGCCGGTGCCCTTCTGCGGCTCGTGCACGACTTCCAGCCGCAGCCCCGGATTCTCCCTGTGGAACCGCCGCACCAGGTCCACTGTGGAATCGGTCGAGCCGTTGTCCACCACGACCAGCGTGAAGTCCTGGTCTTCCTGCGCCGCAAGAGATCTCAGCGTCGCGACGATGGAGCGTTCCTCGTTGTAAGCCGGCACGACCACCCACAGGCTCACAGCCGCACCACCACGAGACCGAGGCTCACTCCACCGGCCAGGCCCACCAACGCGACGAGGTCGCCAGGACCGCAACGGCCCATGCGCTGCGCGGTGACCAGTTGCAGGGGCAGGCTCGCGGATGCCACGTTGCCGTGCTCGGGCAGCGTCACCACCAGCTTGTCGCGCGGCACGCCCGCGCCCTCGGCGAAGATCTCCAGGTAGGGCAACGACACCTGGTGCACGCATGCAACCGCGAAGTCGTCCCACGTCAGATCGAGGCCGCGGAGGGCGTCGTCGAGGACGTCGCGGCCCAGGTGCAGGAAAGCGTCCTTGAGCCGCGGACCGTCCATGTCGAAGTAGGTGAACTCCGGATCGCGCGGATGCCGGGATCCGCCGCCGGGGAGGGTGCCGACGTCCCACCACGTCGAGTCCGCGGTGAACGCACTGCCCAGCACGCCGGCATCACCGGCGGTGAGCAGCAGGGCCGCGCCTGCGTCGGACAGCGTGTATCCGGGGAAGGCACGCCGGAACTGCGCAGGATTCGCCACGTTCCAGCGCACGGCCCGCGATGGTGACTCGCCGCTTGTGACGAGAACGGTGCGGTAACGACCCGTCGCGATCAAGGCGTCGGCGACCTCGATCGCGTTGAGCACGCTGTTGCAGGCGTTCTTGACGTCCATCACGGGGCAGTGCAGCTCGAGCTTCGCCGCGACGATGTGGGCGGTCGCCGGTTCCACCATGTCCTGACTGGCGGAGGCGAACAGGAGCAGGTCGATGTCCGCTGGCTGGGTTCCGGTGTCCGCCAGCAGCTTGCGCGCTGCCGCCACCGCCAGGTCGGACGCCTGCTCGTCATCGCGCATCACGTGCCGTGACCGAATACCGGTCAACCGGCCGATGAGCCCCGGCGGCGGAGTGAACGGTCCCAGACGCCGCTCCACCTCTTCCGTGCTCAGCCGCGTCTCGGGCAGATGGACGGCCACACCGGCCAACCGTGTGCTCACTCCTGCACCTCCTGCGTGCACGTTATATGTGGTGGCTCGGAGCGACGTCGGTAGAACTACTCGGATGACAAGGCAGGTGTAATGGCTGCGGTAGCAGACCACCGACCGCGCCCGAGACGGATCTGGACAGCTGCGCACGGAGAGTGATTGGATCAATGCGCACGGTTTTTACAACGTTGTAACCCTGTGGATTGGACGAGACGTGACGTCAAAGATCGTCTTAGCGGCCTTGACCCTCTCACTGCTCGGAAGCGTGCCCGCTGTGGCCTCGTCCGCGGCGGCCGTGCCCGACTTCTCGACAGCGGAGGCCGGCAACCCGTTCGTGGACGGGTGGTACGCCGACCCGGACGTCGCGGTCTACGACAACAAGTACTGGGTCTTTCCCACGTCGTCGCGACCGTACGACGAGCAGACGTACCTCGACGCCTTCTCCTCGACCGACCTCGTCAACTGGACCAAGCACCCCGACGTCCTCACCACCGCGAACGTCTCCTGGGCACGCCGAGCCGTCTGGGCGCCCGCTCCCGTGCAGCGAAACGGCAGGTACTACCTGTACTTCAGCGCGAACGACATCCAGAGCAACTCCGAACTGGGCGGCATCGGCGTCGCGGTCGCCGACCGGCCGGAGGGCCCGTACCTGGACGCGATCGGCAAGCCGTTGATCAGCCAGTTCGTCAACGGAGCGCAGCCCATCGACCAGGACGTGTTCATCGACACCGATGGCCAGGCGTACATGTACTACGGCGGCTGGGGACACGCCAACGTGGTCAAGCTCAACGCGGACATGACCAGTCTCGGCCAGTTCGCCGACGGCAGCACGTACCAGGAGATCACCCCGGCGAACTTCACCGAGGGTTCGCAGATGTTCAAGCGGAACGGCAAGTACTACTTCATGTGGTCCGAGGACGGCTGGACCGGACCGAACTACGCGGTGTCGTACGCGATCTCCGACTCGCCCACCGGACCGTTCACCAAGATCAGCCGCGTGCTGAGCCAGGACGCCGCCGTCGCAAGGGGTTCCGGCCACAACTCGGTGATCAACGTGCCCGGCACGGACATCTGGTACATCGTCTACCACCGGCGCCCGCTGAGCCGCTCGGGCGCCAACGACAGGCAGGTCGCCTACGACCGGATGACCTTCAACGCCGACGGCACCGTCCAGCCGGTGACCATGCGGGTGAAGGACAACTTCGACGACGACAACTCCGTCGGCTGGACCACGCACGGCGGCACCTGGTCGGTGACCGGGGGCCGGTACGAGACCGGGACCTCGTTCGGCGGGAAGTCGTTGCTGGACACGAACTTCTCGAACTTCGTGCAGGACGCCGACATCACCCCGAAGTCCGCCGCCGGCGACAGCGGGGTCGTGTTCCGCGTGACGCAGGCGACCACCGGGACGGACGCCTACCGCGGCTACTACGCCGGGATCACCGGCAGCGGACGGGTCGTGCTCGGCAAGGCCGACAACAACTGGACGCAGCTCGCGTCAGCCGCCGTGCCCGTCCGGCCGAACACCCGGCACCACCTGCGGGTGGAGGCGATCGGCTCGGCCATCAAGGTGTACGTCGGCGACATGGCGACGCCGAAGATCTCCGTGACCGACACCAGCTTCTCCAATGGTGCCAACGGTGTGCGCGTCTTCAACACGGCTGCGGGCTTCGACAACTTCGCGGTCGCGCACCGGTGACGCTCACCGGGGGACGGTGCGGGGCGACTTCGCCGCCCGGCTGACCGCGACGTTGGGCAGGTCAGGTTCACTCGCCGCCCGACCAGCCGGGCGCCCGGCTGACCGATCACCATGACGTCGGACATGTCGAAGTACGGTGTCTGGCAGCCGAGAACCCGTCGTGAGGTTGCCGACGCGTCCACGGCGAACTCGCACTCCTGGGCATCGCAATCGCCTGCCCTCCATCGGCACACTCGCTGATTTCACGCCGAGCCTCTGCGTCCGGTCCAGCAGTGCGGACATCTCGTTCACGCGTCGACGGCGGTGGAGGCTGCCGCGAAGTGGAGAGAACCGGGTCATCGCGGTGGTGTCACGAGGTTTCGAAGAGCACTTCGGGGTACCGCTCCGCCAGGCCGTCGAACGCGGCCGGCCGGTCCTTGAGGTGGCGGTCGAAGAACGCCAGCGAGCAGGCAGTCACGATGTCGTGCGCCCTGTTCTTGTCGATCGGTCCGGTGACGCCGAGCCATCGGGTGAGCGGGGACAGCAGCGCCGCGTCGGAGAAGTCCTGGTGGTACATCCCGGGCACCCGCACCAGGTACGCATCGCCGGACATGTCGAACACCGCGCGGATGGTGTCGAGAGTCCGGTCGATGTCCGCCTGTCGCCACCCCTCGCGCCGCATCGTGCCGGCATCGCGGGTGAGCCACATCGTGGGCTGGGACAAGCCTGATCGGACCACGCCGGGCGGCATCCAGACGTCCATCGGGAGGCAGGCGCGGAAACGGGACTCCTGCCGGCAGGCTTCGGCGGCGACCTCGCCACCGAGCGACAGTCCGAAGATGCCCGCACGGGAGACGTCCAGCCGTCCGGTGAGGATGCCGGTGGGGTCGGCGTGGTTCAGCGCGGTCAGCTGGTCGAGCGTGAAGACCGCGTCCTGGGCGAGGAACGGGACCACGACGTCGACGAAGTCGTTGTCGAGCATGCGGGAGTCGAGCGTCACCAGCCGTCCGTCCGGGAACCGCACGCCGGCGGCCGCGTGCGGGTGGTCGATGGCCGCGACGACGTAGCCGCGCGACACCAGTTCCTCGACCTGCCAGGTGTTGTGCTGCCGATAGCCGCCCCGGCCGGGCGAGAAGATCAGCACCGGGAAGCTCTGCCCGACACCGGCCACCGGCGCGCACGGGACCGCGTTCGTGGAGACGTGCTCGAGCGGCCGCAGGAGAAAGCGCGGCAGTTCGAGCAGCTTCGCCAACGGGGCGAGAACCTCGGCGTCGGGAACGTACGGCGCCGGTGAGGCCGATGCGGGACATGTTGCCGGGTACCAGATCTGCACGACCAGCTCACGGCGGTCAGCAGGATCGGCGGTGAAGAGGTCGGGGCGGTCGTCGTCCACCCAGTGGTGGGTGATCGTGCCGACCTCGTACGGCCCGGACGGACGTGGAAGCCGGAAAATCCGGACAGCCGACGGCAACGCCACACCGATCGCCATCGCGATCGCGCCGAGAGCCACGGCGAACAGCCGCGCCGTCACCTGCGGGCGGCCAGGTGCGCTCGGAACCGGTCGGCCGGTTCCTGCGGCATGCGGCCGATCGGCGGACCGACGGTGGCCGCGGCCGCTCCTCTTCCCGGATGCAGGTGGATCATCGGCGCCGGTGGCGAGTGCCACCGGCGTTGTTCGGGACCATGAAAGAGCACGTCTTCCACGATCTGACGTTCACCGATCTCCGGCCAGGGACCGTGGACCTGACGTGAACGGACCGATGTGCTCAGCCCTGGCGGTGACGGGGCCAGACGACCACGTAGCTGGAGTAGGACCGGTATGCGCCGCCGGCGACGTCGCCGCGATCGCTGATCTTCTCTGCCCAGGCGCGCTCGTGGTCGGCAGGTGTCGGCAACGGGGTGGGACGGCCTGCCCGGTCCCAGCGAACAGCGGCCGTGTCCCCGTCCGGTGACCGGTCATAGGCCCCGACAGCGACCCCGTGGCCGTTCACGTCGCCAGCGGACGCAGACGCATCACCTGACGGCGGCAGCAGATCGACCACACCGCCGCGCCGGTAGTCCCACCGCTGCGCACCACCCGCGTACAGACGCCCGACCACCGAACCACCGCGGCCGGCGATGGCCAGCACCTGGGCCTCCTCGGCCAGCGAGGTGAGCCGCCCCGCCCGGTCCCAGCGCACGGCGAGCTCACGGTGGGTGTTGCCGTACACCATGCCGACGGCTGTGCCGTCGTCGGCGAGCCCGACCACCTCGTCGCGGTCACCGCCCAGGTTGGCCAGTGCCGTCGCGCGCCCGGCGCGGTCCCAGCGGACAGCGCGGTTCGCGCCGGTCGAGTCGAAGTACGTGCCGATCGCCTCGCTGTGCCGGTTGAGCGCCAACCCGATGACGCTCCGCGCGCCGGGCGGCGCGTCCAGCACCGTCAGGCGACCCGCCGAGTCCCACAGGACGGCGGTGCTGCCCTCCACCTGGGTCTCGTTGGGGGACGACACCCCGATGACCGTGCCCGCGTCGTTGACGTCGTAGGCGATGGAGTTCACGTCACCCGCCAGGACGCCGAGGTCGTGGACACCGCCCTGCGAGTCCCAGCGCACGGCACGCACATACCCGTCGGGGCGTTGGGAATACCCCACGACGTCGCCGCGCCGGTTGATCGCGTGCGCGTCGTGGAAGCGACCACCCAGGCCGTCGAGCTCGGTGAGTTCGCCCGCGAGGTTCCACCGCAGTGCGCGGGCCGGCGCGAGCGACTGCGGCAGCGTGGCGCTGCCGATGACGATCCCGTCGTCGTTGATGCCCTTCAGCCACGTGTGCTGGTATCCCGGTGGTGGGAGCAGCACGACCGGCTGCGAGGTCTGGCCGGCGAAAGCCGCGGTGGGCGGGATCGAGGCGATCAACCAGCCCGTCACGGCGATGGACAACGCGGTGCGCATCGTTCTCTTCATGGTGACCCTCCTCGTACCTGTGAGATCCGAGTGTCAGGTCGGTGAAGGCCGGGCTCCACGGCCGTTGGACGCACTCGTCCGGGTCCAAAAGTCCCTGCGGCCGAATCCTTCTACGTGATCGTGTTCTCGGCGAGCGCTGCGGTGAGCGCGTCGCCGTGCTGGGCCACGAGGTGGACACGGCCGTTGTCGAGTTGGTAGGTCATCGCGACGATGGCGGCGTGGTGGCTGGTGACGGCGTCGGTGAGCAGTGCGGAGCGCTGCAGCAACATCTCGGCGGTGTGCTCGACGTGGAGTTGGCCGATGGCGTCGCGGTCGGTGATGCCGGCGCTGTGGGCGGCCAGCACCTCGGGGCCGATGCGCTCGACGATGGTTCGCAGGAAACCGGGCGGGAGCGTGCCGGTGTCGTGGGCGGTGAGGGCCGCGGTGATGGCCCCGCAGTTGTCGTGGCCGAGGACGACGACCAGCGGGGCGCCGAGGACGGTGACGCCGAACTCGACGCTGGCCAGGACGTCGGTGCCGGCGAGGTGACCGGCGGTGCGCACGACGAACAGGTCACCCAGGCCCTGGTCGAAGACGATCTCGGCGGCGACGCGGGAGTCCGAGCAGCCGAGGACGACCGCGAACGGGCGTTGGCCGGTGCCGGCGCTGCTGCGGCGGCGTGCGGCGTCCTGGTTGGGGTGGGCGGGCTGGTCGGCGACGAAGCGGCGGTTGCCCTCGACCAGAGCGGCGAGGGCTTCGGAGGACGTGCTCGGGCGCGCGGTGACGGCCATCTGGTCGGTTCCTTCCGGGCTGGGCGGGCTGCGCGTCAGGGGTCTCAACGGCGGCGCAGGGTCAGGGCGAGGCGGGCGCCGCCGGGCAGCTCTCCCGGCGGGAGCAGCGCGATCCAGCCGCCGCGGGACAGCACGGTCTCGATGAGTTCGTCGACGGCGTCGTCGATGACTTCGGGGTGGTCGACGTCGTCGGCGGGGGTGAGGGTGTCGCCGTCGGCGTTCAGGCGGGCGGGGTAGAAGTAGTCCTCCTCGACGGCGAGCATCTCCGGGCGTTCCCAGCGAGCCGCGAGCCAGGCCGTGCCGATGTCGGTGAGGACGCGGCCTTCGGCGGCGCGTTGCTCGATCAGGTCGAGGGCTTGCTGTGCGCGGGAGCGCAGGTAGTCGCGCAGCACCGGGCGGATGAGGTCGACGAGGGTCTCGGTGGGAGTGGCCAGGTGGTTGCCCTTGACGGTGCCGGCGAGGCGGGCGGTGTTGCGGGACAGGCGCCGGAAGTTGCCGGAGGTGGGTTCGGCCGCGACGAGGACGAGCGGCATCGGGTACAGGCGCAGTGCGGCGCCGAGCACGCGGTCGACTCGGCGCAGGAACTCGATCGGTCGTTCGGCGCCGCGGCCGGTGTGGTCGCCGTCGGAGCGGCGACGGGCGGGGAACGCGCTGCCGGGAGCGGGAACGAGAACGGTGCCGTGGCCGTGCAGCAGCCGGGCGTGATCGGCTGACAACAGCAGCACTGTGTGCCGCGGGGTGTGCTGCAGGGCGCGGACGAGGTCACGGGTGGCGAAGGTCGGGTCGATCACGCACCGGTCGACCACCGGGACCGGCAGGTCGACGCGCCGGCTGTGGGCGGCGCTGACGAACAGCGCGACGGCCCGGTCAGCGGGTCGCCCGGCGGCCTCGCGGATCATCGTGTCCAGGGCGTCCAGCAGCGGGCGGGCGTTCGGAACGTGTTCGGCGTCCAGCCGGTTCCGCGCCTGTGCGGCCAGTGTGCGCAAGGTGGCGACGTCACCGGGGTGCATGACCGCTCCGGGACGCGTGCAGGCGAGCAGCGAGATGCTCGGATAGGCGCGCACCGCCTGAAGTGCGGTCACCGCGTGCGTGGTGAGCGGTGTGGTCCGGGCACTGTCCGGTGCGCCGGGCCGCCTCTGGGCGGCGGTCGAGTCGTCGGGGTGGTGCGCAAGAGGAGTGCTGGCCACGGCGAGGTCCTGTCCGCGAGTCGCCAGAGCACACCGAACAGGCCCGGCCTGGGCGGTGCTGGCGTCGGTGGCGTGAGGTCTTCCTCGACCCGCGCAGGGCGATCGCGGGGTCCCGCGCCGGATCCGGATCGGCCGGATCGTGCTGACGACACGGGCTTGGTCGCTGAGGTACTCCCCTCGGCATCGAGAATGACGAACTGTGGTTCGTCTGTCAAGGTGTAGTCCGGTCTGGTGGCGCGACGGGAGTCGCGGCGGCGCCGCGGTGGAGGAGGTCGACGAGCGAGTCGAGCCACCGGCCGGTGGGGTCGGCGTCTTCGAGGAGCACTCGGTGCATGATCGCGCCGACCAGGCTGAAGATCACCTGTTGGGGATCGGTGTCGTCGTGCCACTCGCCCCGTCCGCGTGCGCGTGTGGCGATGGCGAACACCGGTGACGCCTGCTCGGTCATCCGGCGTGAGGCGAGCGCGGCGATCTCGCTCGTGGCGCCGGTGCCGATGGCCGCTCGTGCCAGTGCCTTTCCTTCGGGGCGGGACAGGAACTCGGCGATGGGCTCGGCGAGGGCGTGGAGGTCGTCGCGCAGGTTGCCGGTGTCGGGGCTGTCCGCGAACTCGGTGCGCAGACCGTCCATCGCGGCGGCGACGAGCGCCTCCTTCGTGGGCCAGCGCCGGTAGACGCTGGTCTTGTTGACCTCGGCGCGGCGGGCGACGCGGTCGACACTCAGCCCGTCGAGCCCGCTTTCGGCCAGTTCGGCGCGCGTGGCCGCGAGAACCGCCGCTACCACGGACGCGCCGCGGGGGCGTCCTGCGTCGCGGCGATTCGGCGTGCTCGGGTCATCGCCCATCTCCCGCTCCGATCCTGGGGCCACTCGCCTGTCCCGCACCACGTCTCATGTGATCCATCGATGAGTTCATCATCATCGCAACTCGAGACACGACCTGGCATGCCCGCCATCCGCCCTCCCCGTAGTATTGCAACAAATTGTTGCAATGGAGGTCGCTGTGCAGATCTGCATCGTCGCCATCGACACCCGCGGTGGTGTCCAGCCCTACGCGGCCCTGGCGGGAGGCCTGCAGCGGGCAGGACATCAGGTGCGCATCGCCGCTCCCGAGGACTTCACCGACTGGCTCACCCGGCTGGGACTGGACGCCGTGCCGCTGACCGGACGGATGGAGGACGCGGCGCGCGCGGCGGCCGAGGCGGGGTTCTCCGGAGGTGTGGTCCCCAAGGGCATGCGCGAACAGATGATCCAGCAGTCGCTGCGGCACGCACGTGAACTGCTCGGCTACGCCGAGAACAGCGACGTGCTGATGGGAGGAGTGGGCGGTGCGGTGCTGGGTGTCGACATCGCCGAACGTCTCGGTGTGCCGTTCGTGCACGCGCATCTGCAACCGGTGGGGACGGTGTCGACCGCACTGCCCGGCGTGCTGACGCCCTGGATGCCCGCCTGGACCGGGGGAGTGGGCAACCTGATCGGCTCGGCGATCACCGAGTCCGCTCTCACCCTGCCGTTCCGCGCCGTCTCCCACGCCGTCCGCACCCAGGTGCTCGGCCTGCCCCGCCGTCGGTCCCGCCCACGCGAGGCCCCGCTCTCGCTCTACGGGTTCAGCCGACACGTCGTCTCCGTGCCCGCGAACTGGAACGTCACCGGCTACTGGTTCCTGCCCGAGGACCCGGCCTGGACCCCGCAGACGGAACTGGTGAAGTTCCTGGACGCCGGGGAGGCCCCCGTCTGCATCGGTTTCGGCAGCATGGTGGGCGCCGACCCCGCCGCGACCGCCAGACTGGTCACCGAAGCCGTCCGCCGGGCCGGGGTGCGGGCGGTGCTGCTCACCGGATGGGGCGGCATGAGCGACATCGCCACGTCCGAGAACGTCATCGTCATGGACCAGGTGCCGCACTCGTGGCTGTTCGCCAGGGCGGCGGCGGTGGTCCACCACGGCGGCGCCGGCACCACCGCGGCCGCCCTGCGTGCGGGCGTTCCCTCCGTTGTCGTGCCGCACGGAGTCGACCAGCCCTTCTGGGCCAAGAGAGTCGCCGCGCTCGGTGTGGGCCCGCGACCGCTGTCGCGCGCCGCGCTGTCCGTCGACTCGCTGGCCACCGCCCTCCACACCGCTTTCACCGACGAGCGCCTGCGCACCCGCGCGGCACATCTCGGCGAACGGATCCGCGCGGAAGACGGCATCACCGCGGCCGCCGACGTCCTCACCCGCGGCCTCTCGAGGATGACGCTGAAGTGAGGGGGTGCCGGAGCAACGCCGTCAGCCGCGTCGGCCTGGACCGCTCGGTGCGAGCTGACTGCGACGGTCAAGGTGTCCGGGCCGGTCGACGCCCTCGTGACCGGTGAACGAGGACGCGCACGAGCACCACCAGCTGCACCAGCAGGGCGATGCACACCACCACGATGATCGAAACCAGAGCCAGCCGCGTGATGGTGGCCCAGTCGGTCGTCGACTCGGCGAAGGCGAACGGGAACACCTGAAGCGTCCGCACCAGCGCCACCAGCCCCGCGGCAGTGCTGACCACATCACCCAGTGCGGTGAGCGGACGGTGAGGCCGGGCCAGGCAGACCAGGTTGACCACGAGAGCGATGGCCAGCGCGATGTCGACCGCGACCACCACATCGGCTGCCGCGTCGGTCAGGATCGGCACGGCCTGCCAGCCGGGTGACACGTTGACCAGAACCAGCAGGACCGTGTCGGCCAGCGCTCCGGCCAGGTAGCTCCCGCGCCGCGCCGTCGTGGCGGGCTTTCGTGCTGTGCCGGTCATGACGAACTCCTGTCTTCCCGCATGTTCGGGGCCTCACCCGCCGAGCTCGGCGCTGAACACACCGCGTCGGTCAGGACCGCGCATCGGTCAGGCTCTTGACGATCCGGCCGTCACGAGCTCCGGACCAGGGACCCCCTGCCCGAGTCGACCGGCTCTTTCGTCCCGGCAGGAACAGCAAGTGCGCCACCGGGAGGAGCGGCGGGGGAGACCGGCGCCTTCATCCGGTCACGTCCTACGTGCTCGGTTGCGGCGGGACCTTCGGACCTCCTCCGGCTGTGCGCGCCCACCTAACGTCGATATCAGCGGCGCACGAGCGGAGGAGGCGAAGTGGAGGCGAGCCGGATCGGCAACGACCGGCCGACCAGGTCTTCTTCGTGCCGGAGCCGATGGTCGCCGGGGTGTTCCTCGCCGCGGCCGTCGTGATGATCGTCAACACGGCTGGTGAGACAGCGATCCGAAGAACGTGACCCGGTGAACGAACAGATGGAGGAGTCAGTGATGAAGCATGCGCTCGTCGTGTTCGAGTCGATGTTCGGCAACACCGGGAAGATCGCCGAGGCCGTCGCGGAAGGACTGCGGACCGGGATGACCGTCGACGTCGTCGAGGTGAGTTCCGCTCCGGCCGTCCTCGGTGACGAGGTCGAACTGCTCGTCGTCGGCGGTCCGACCCACGCGTTCAGCATGAGCAAGGCCAGCACTCGTGCCGACGCGGCCAAACAGGGTGCCGACGAGAAGATCGCGGCGGGTGGAGGACTGCGCGAGTGGGTGGACCAGGTCAGCCACGGTGGGACACGACCGGTGGTCGCCGCGTTCGACACGAAGGTCGAGCGGCCGAAGATGCCGGGTTCCGCCGCCCGCGCCGCTCTCAAACGGCTGCGGCGCGCAGGCTTTCCGGCGTTGACGAAGGCGGAGAACTTCTACGTCGGCGGCACACCGGGTCCCCTGGTCGACGGAGAGCTCGACCGCGCCCGCGACTGGGGCGCGAGGTGCGCGGCCGAGACGAGGTAGCGACTGCACGTCGTCGTCCCGTCTCGACGTCGCTCGCACCCGGCTGTCGCAAGCGCACCATCCGGCACTACGACGAAGTCGGCCTGGTCGTTCCCTCGGCGCGGAGCCAGGGCGGCTTCCGGCTCGACGGCGGCGAGCCGCTCGACGACGGCCGGCGGCAGGCGTTGACGGCGACTCTGCGGAGGTTCGAGCAGGCCGCGCAACAACGCTGCGATGAACTGCGTACGCAACTCGAGCGTGCCGAGGAGTTCGCCGGCGCACTGCGCCGGAGGCTGGACGCGGCAGAACCCCGGTAGCCGGCTTCGTGCAGGGCCTGCGGCTCGTCAGATCCAGTCCAGGTCGGCGCCGGTCACGGCGGGTTCACCGCCCGCCTCGGTGAACGCGGTGAGCGCTTCCACGAGACCTCGCCGTTCCTCGGGTGCCATCTTCGCGACGATCTTCCCGATCGCCGCGCGACGTCTGCGGGTCACGCCGCGGACCACCCGGCGCCCCTCGTCGGTGAGTTCGGTGACGACTTCGCGACGTGTCGCCGGGTTGGGCTGGCGGGCGATCATCCCGGTCGCCACGAGGCGGTCGACCATGCGGGTGACGGTGGACGGGTTGACGTCCAGCAACGCGGCCAGCGAGCTGAGTTTCATCGCTCCCCGGCTGTCCAGGACGACGAGCATCCGGAACTGCGGCAGGGTGAGGGTGTCCTCGAAGGCGGCGAGCGAGCGCGCGGACACCGCGACCAGCAGGCGGGAGGCCGTGAGCACGGCGTCGGTGAGCGCGTCGACGTCGTTCGCGCCGACCTTGGACCTGGTCATGCCACTGTTGTACCGCAGTCGCGGCACCGCGATCACTGAGCAGGTTGGTGCACTGCCCGTTTTGCAAGGTGTTCGGCGCACACGACCCGTTCCAGGGCGTCGAGTGCCGCCTCGAGCCAGGCGCCGACCGAGGCTGTCGAGGATCCGGGAGGACCGGTGAGCCTCACGCTGACCGCGCTGCGGTTCTCGGTCAGCCGGAGGACCTGCAGGGCGCCGGAGCAGGAGGTCGTCGTCTCGCTGCCCCACGTGATGCGCAGGCGCTCCCAGTCGATGCGGATCTGCCGTTCGACGTCGACCTCGGCGCGGAGACCGGGCATCCACATGCGGATGAGGCGGGGACCGCACAACTCCACCTCGACCGAGTCGGGCAGCCAGGTGGTCAGGTTGTCGAGGTCGGAGACGATGTCGAAGACGGCCTCCGCGTCGGCGGGCATGGAGCGGCTTCGTGTCAAAACGGGTCCTTCCGGCGGGTTCCTCCCATCCTGTCCGAGTTCGTGCGGCGGTGAACCTGACGAGTGGCTAACGATCACCCGTCGGGGTGGGGGTCGCCGCGGTCGACGTGGCGGGGGTACTCGCGCTCGACGCCGGCGTCGAATGACGCCGCTGCGTCACCACGGGAGTCGGCGCCTCGCCGGAGATCGTCGGTGTGCCGAGCGGTTCCGGCTCGTCCTGAGTGGACACTCCGCAGCCGGTGACCAGCAGGACCACTCCGGCGGCGATGACTGTTCTCATGCGTCGGCCTCCGGGAGTTCCACGACGAACCGCGCCCCACCGCCGGGGCGGTCCTCGACCCACACCCTGCCGTGGTGGCGGCGGACGTGCTCGGCGACGAGCGCCAGCCCGAGACCGCTGCCGGTGTCGGCCCCGCGGCTGCCCGCCCTGGCCCCGCGGGTGAACCGCTCGAACACCTGCAGCCGCATGTCCTCGGGGACACCCGGGCCGGTGTCGTCGACCTCCAGGCGGACGTACCCGTTCCGGTGCAGCACCGCCAGCCGGACGGCACCGCCCGCGTGCTGCTCGGCGTTCTCGATCAGGTTGCCGATCACGCGGTCGAGCCTGCGCCGGTCACCGAGCACCACCGGAGCCGGTGGTGCGACCACGATCTCTATGTCGGCGCCGAGGCGCAGTCCGGCCGCGCCCCGGACGAGCGCGCCGACGTCGAGCGGCTCGAGGTCGTTCTGGTCGCCGTCCTGGTCGGCGCGGCTGATCTCCATCAGGTCGACGACCATGCGGGCGAACCTGTCCACTTCGGAGGTCAGCAGGTTCAGCGCTTTGCCGGTCGTGCCGGGCAGTTCGGCCTGACGGCGCCGCAGCACCGCGGCCGCGTTGACCATCGTCGTGAGCGGGGACCGGAGCTCGTGGCTGACGTCGCCCGCGAATCTGGCGTCGCGCAGCACGCGCTGTTCCAGTGCGTCGGCCGTGGTGTTGAACGTGGTGGCCAGCGGTTCGAGGTCGGGATCGGCCTGGTCCGGCAGCCGTGCTTTCAGGTCTCCGCCGGCGATGCGCGACGCCGCGGCGGTCAGCTCCGTCAAGGGCCTCAGCGCGCGCCTGCTGGCCCAGGAGCCGAGTCCCACTCCGATGAGACCGCTGAGCACCGTTCCGGCGATCAGCAGGCCGCTGAGGAACCGGAACGTGCGGTCGAGCTGGACCAGCTGGAAGAGCTCGACGTAGACGCCCTGCCCGTCGGCCAGCGACTGGGCGACCGCGATGACCGGGATCCCGTCGGCCCGCAGGCGCTGCCGGGCCGGGGTGCCGTCGCGGGCCATGGTGATCAGCTCACCGGGAACGACGGCCGGATCCACCTGTCGTCCGCTGGAGAGCACGTCGCCGCCCCGGAACAGCATGATGGTCGAGTCGGGGTTGGTGGTGAGCCCGGTCAGCAGCTCGGTGAGTCCGTCGGAGTTCGTGCGGACGGCCTCCTCGACCAGGCGGAGGTTGACCTCGGCCTGACGTGTCGTCGCCTGCACGCGTTGGCGGAGCATGTAGTCCGAGGCGAGGTTCCAGGTCGCGACCGCCAGCAGGCTGGTGACGAGGAGCGAGCCGAGGCCGAGCGCGGCGGCCACGCGCCAGCGCAGCGACGGACGGCGCAGCATCACCTCGGTGGACCGATCTTGTAACCCGAGCCGCGCACGGTCAGCACGAACACCGGGTCGTCGGCGTTGTGCTCGACCTTGGTGCGGAGTCGGCGGATGTGCACGTCGAGCAGCCGGGTGTCGCCGTAGTAGTCGTATCCCCAGACGCGCTGGAGCAGCTGCTCCCTGGTCACGATCCGCCCGCCCGCGGCGGCCAGTTCGGCGAGCAGCCGGAATTCCGTGCGGGTCAGGCGGATCTCCTCGCCGCCGCGCTTGACCACACCCTCGTCCGGCCAGATCTCGAGGTCCTCGACCCGGTGGGAGATGTTCTGCCGAGGCCCGCCGCGGCGCCGCAGCAGCGCTCGGATGCGGGCGGCCAGCTCGCTGGCGACCAGGGGTTTCGTGACGTAGTCGTCCGCACCGGCCTCCAGACCGGCGATGACGTCGGGTGTGTCGGTGCGGGCGGTGACGATGATGATCGGCAGATCTCCCTGAGCGCGGAGTCTCCTGCAGACCTGCAGACCGTCCACTCCGGGCAGCATGAGGTCGAGCAGCACGACGTCGTACGAGTCGCTGTCGAGACGGCTCAGGGCATCCTCGCCGGAGACGGCCTCGTCGACGTCGAACCCCTCGTCGGCGAGAGCGAGCCCGAGTGCCTGGCGGATGCGCTCGTCGTCATCCACGAGCAGCACGGAGAAATCCATGTCCTGCTTTTCCTCACTGGTTTCTGGTGCTGCTTTTATCACGCTGCCATGGTGACCGCACGCCGAAGCAGATGTCCTCTTCGGAAGGAGTTCGTAAGGTTGCACAGTGCACGCGTCGTGCATGCTTGTCACCGCGGGTGAACGCCCGTGGTGGGCGCGTGCCTGCGCGCTTCCGGGGAAGGTCGGACGCCGGCCGCCGGAGCGCGGCCGGCGTCCGTCTCGGGTGTGACGAAAGGCCATATCAGTCGTGACGGGCATGCCTACCACCGACGAAGGCATGACAGGCACCGTTCTGGTGTGCGATGGCTGTGGACGCTCCCGCCGCACGAGCGCCACCGGTCTGTTCGCGTGGGACCTCCTGTGGCTGCAGGCCGGTCAAGCCGGCTGGACGGGGAACGATCGGCCGCTGGGGCCGCACTACTGCACGGTCTGCGCTGGTAACGACTAGATAACGCTTGCACAGTGCAATAATCTTGCCGGTCCGATTAGTCCGTATCCCTCCGTGTCGGTACACACGATCGCCGCTCTAGGCGGAGGGAGATCCACGTGCTCACACGTCTCGCCCAACTGGTGACGGCGCTCGCGATCGCCTGTTCGCTCGCGGTTCCGCAGGCGTCGGCCCAGCCGGACTTCGGGCCGGAGTACACGCAGACCCAGTTCGGTCCGATGGGGCCCGCCGGCCGGGACATGCTCGTCAAGGTGCGGCTCGCCGGGTTGTGGGAGGGACCGGCTGGACGGCTGGGCCTGGAGAAGTCGGCCAACCCCCTCGTCAAGGAGGCGGGCCGGCACCTGATCGACGGCCACACCGAGCTGGACGCCAAGGTCCTCGAACTCGGCCGCACCCTCGGCGTCCCGCTGCCCACCGAGGCCAGCGCGGACCAGAAGGGCTGGATCGCGGAGATGACCAACGCCCCGGCGGGCAGTGCCGAGTTCGACCGGGTCTTCGCCAACCGGCTCCGCGCGGCGCACGGCGGTGTCTACAAGTTCCTCGCGGTCGTGCGCACCGGCACGCGCAACACGCTCATCCGCGACTTCGCCAAGCGCTGCATGGAGGTGGTGCTCGACCACATCCAGGTGCTCGAGGCGACCGGCATGGTCGATTTCAACGACACGGAAGCCATCCCGCTCGCCGCGCTCGCCGCCGCACCGGTCACGCCGTCGGCCGCTCCCACCGTTCCCCAGGCGGCACCCGCCGTGCCCAGGACGCGGGACATCGCCCAGGAGAGCGGAAACAGCGGTTCCGACGCGATCCTCGGTGTCCTCGTAATGGCGGCGGTGGTGGGCGGGATCTACCTCTGGACGGGCGGACGTCCCCGCGGTTCGCGCTCGCCGCGGCGATGAGGTCCGCACCGCAAGGGCTTCGCAAGGTTGCACAGTGCGGGTTTCCGGCAGACTGTCGGAGCGGACGCCGACCGGTCGGGGCGGGCGTCCGCGCCGAACCGCCAGGGGATCGGGGTGCCGGCCGCCGGAGGAAACGACGGCCGGCACCCGCCCTCGCGAGGTGAAGAACGTCAGATTCGCTCACTTGCCGCAGTCGTCACGGACCTGCCTTGGTGAGCGGGTCGTCGAGGCCGCCGGTTTGCTTTGCCTGACCGTTTGCGGCATCTTTGCGCGCGGTGCGCCGGGAAGTCTGGTCGGCAACGCTCGCCGCGAACTCGTGGTGGGCCTGGTCGACGTGGGCGGAGTCCGTTGATGGCACTGGTTCTGGCGTTCGGTGCGGTACTGCTGATCAGCGTCTCGCTGTCCGGCCTCGCCGCCCGCACGATCCTGTCGACCGCACTCATGTTCCTGGTCGCCGGTGCCCTGATCGGCCAGGGTGGCCTCGGCCTGGTCGACATCCCGTCCAACAGCGGCTTCGTGACGGTCCTCGCCGACCTCGCGCTGTTCACCGTCCTGTTCACCGACGGCCAGCGGGCAGGCTTGCCGGACCTGAAGCAGGGATGGAGGCTCTCGGGCAGGGCACTCGGCCTGGCGATGCCGCTCACCATGATCGGCATCGCGGTGCCGGCGCACTTCCTGACCGGTTTGGACTGGACGACCTCGTTCCTGATCGGCGCGATCCTCTCGCCGACGGACCCGGTGTTCGCGTCCGCGATCGTCGGCCGCACCGACGTACCCGCGCGGCTGCGGCGCCTGCTCAACGTCGAGTCGGGGCTCAACGACGGTCTCGCCCTGCCGTTCGTGCTCATCTTCCTCGCCACGGCGGCGAACAAGGACACCGACTTCGCCACGATCGGCATCGAGCTCGCGGCGGGACTCGCCCTGGGCATCGTGATTCCCGCCGCCGTCGTGCTGTCGTGGCGGCTGAAGATCTTCACCGCCGAACCGCGGCTGCAGGCACTCGGTCCGCTGGCGATCGCGATCATGCTGTACGCGGCCTGTCACCTGACGCACGCCAACCCCTACCTGGCCGCGTTCGCGGCGGGCTCGACCATTGCGACCCTGGACCGCGTCGCCGCGGAGCACTTCGAGCACTTCGGCGACCTGCTGTCCGAGATCACGAAGTTCGCCGCACTGCTGGTCTTCGGAGCGCTGATCACGCCGGAACGCCTCTCGCACCTGACCGCGGGAGACTGGGCCGTCGCGGTCATCGCGATCCTGCTCGTGCGGCCGGCGGCGATGATGTTGTCGCTCCTGCGCACACCGCTGCCCGCACGCGAACGTTCCGCCGCGGCGTGGTTCGGCCCGAAGGGCTTCGCGTCGGTTGTTTACGGTCTGCTGGTCCTGCAGGCCGGAATCCCGGCCGGGGAGCACGTCTTCGACCTCGTGGCCATCACCATCGCGCTGTCGATCGTGCTGCACTCCTCGACCGACGTGCCCGTGGCCAAGGCGCTGAGTTTCGAGCCCCCGGACGGGTTGCCCACAGGTCAGCCCGAGGAACGCAGGCAGGAATGACGGGATCTCTCCGCTGACCGGCTTCGCGGTTCCCGTCAGCCGCCCGCTGTCCGGTTGCTGTCCGCCTCCGCCTGGTGCACGTCGGGGATCCCGTCGTTGTCCGCGTCGCGGTTCTCCTCCTCGTAGATGCGCCGGTAGATCCGGTTGCGCACACGGAGGATCACCGTCGCGATCAGGGCGGAGAGCACCGAGCCCAGCAGGACGGCGACCTTGGCGTTGCTGTAGTCGCTGCTGCCTTCGCCGAAGGAGAGCTCGCTGACCAGCAGTGAGACGGTGAACCCGATGCCGGCGAGGACGGACAGGCCGACCGCGTCGATCCACGCCAGGTCGTCGTCCAGTTCCGCCTTGGTGAACCGCGCGACGAGGTAGGTCGCGGCGGTGATGCCGATCGGTTTGCCCACCAGCAGGCCGAGCACGATGCCGAGGGTGACGTTGTCGGTGAGCGAGCTGACGAAGCCGCTCACACCACCGATGGACACGCCGGCCGCGAAGAAGGCGAACACGGGGACGGCGACGCCGGTGGAGATCGGCTGCCAGCGGTACTGGAAGATCTCGGCGAGTCCGGGGCCCTCGCCGCAGCGGCGGATCACCGGCACGGCGAAGCCGAGCAGGACCCCTGCCACAGTCGCGTGCACCCCCGAGGCGTGCATCAGTGCCCACGTGGCCACGGCCAGGGGGATGAGCAGCCACCACGACCGGACCCGGCGTTGCACGAGAACGGTGAACAGCGTCAGCGGTACGAACATCAACGCCAGCGGCAGCCACGACAGGTGATCGGTGTAGAAGAGCGCGATGATCACGATCGCGATCAGGTCGTCCACGACCGCGAGCGTGAGCAGGAACGTGCGCAAGGCCGAGGGCAGACAGCGGCCGATCACCGCGAGGACCGCGAGTGCGAACGCGATGTCCGTCGCGGTCGGGATCGCCCATCCCGCCAGTGCGGGACCACCGCCGAGGTTGATCCCCGCGTAGATCAGCGCGGGGACCGCGACGCCGCCGAACGCCGCCGCGACCGGCACCGCGGCGCGCCTGGGGTCCCTCAGGTCACCGGCGACGAACTCTCGTTTGAGCTCCAGGCCGGCGACGAAGAAGAAGATCACGAGCAGACCGTCGGACGCCCACTCGGCCAGGCTGAGCCGCAGGTGCAGCGACTCGGGACCGAACTCCACCGACCTCAGGGTCTCGTAGATCGATGCCCACGGTGAGTTGGCCCAGATCAGGCCGACGCAGGCCGCGGCCAGCATGATGACACCGCCGACCGTCTCCAGGCGGAGCAGATCGGCGATGCGCCTGGCCTCGGGCCAGGAACCGCGGCTGAACAACCGGGTCGTCGCGTGGGTCAAGGCTCACTCCGGGTGTCGTCGGCCGCAACGCCGACCAGACTTCCCGGCACACCATGCCGTTGGCGACGGCAACCATCCGACCGTACCTCACGAACGGCCGTGGCGCGCTGTTGAAGTGATCTTGTCCGTGTGCGTTGTGGACGATCGGCTCAAGCTCCGAGCATCTCCAGGGGGCAGACCTGAGGTGAGCGCTTGTGACCAGCTCGGCCGGCTCCGGTCCGACGTCACCGATCGGCAGCGTCACACCGGCCGGGCGGCGAACGCTTCGGCCACCTCGCTCTCTCGAAGCACGGTGCTCTGACGCCGCGCACGCCGGACAAGCGGACGCATCTGTTCCTCCCACCACGCCAACGCCTCCGCCGTGTGCGGGAAGATGTCGAGCGCGTCCCCCAGCAGCTCGGCACCGGCGATCGAGAGCGACACACCGTGCTCGCAGTAGCGCCTGGAACACCACGCGGCGTCACCGACGAGAACGACCTGCTTCGAAGCCCACCGCCTCAGGTGCGACTGGAAGCCCTTGCGCCGGCTCAGCCGGACTTCGTCCACTTGCGACAACAGGGACGACGGCAGCCCCGGCACGTCGCCGAACACGTCGTCCAGAGCCAGGCCGACGTCACCACGCCACGCGAACAGGGCGGCGGACTGCCCGTCGTGCAGCGGGTGAACGCGGATCGAGCGTCGCGGGAGGTCCATCCGCACCGCGTCCCGGGAAGAGCCCTGCAGCCGGCCTGACACGACGCTGAAGCCCTGACCGCGCCACTTCTGGTCCCCGTACACCGCGCCTCGGACCGCGGAGTCCGTGCCATCCGCACCCACGACCAGGTCGAACCAGTCGGCGTCGCCGCCGGTGAACTCGACCGTGACGCCGCAGTCGTCCTCGACCAGCCGCAGCACCTCGGCACGCCGCAGCACGTCGCCGACCGCCTCCCGGAGAACTGACACGACATCACCGTGACGCAGCACGGGGACACGGCTCGACGGCTTGGGGGACAGGGCGAACGGAACGCCGGTGCGGTCGATGACCACGGTCCCGCACCGGGGCTGGCTGCGCTCGGTGAGTGCGCCCAGCACGCCAAGCCTGCCGGCGGCGTCCCAGCCGGCGCCGCGCAAGGCGCAGGGGAAGCCGTCGTCGGCGAACCTGGAGGCGCGTTCGACCAGGACGATCTCCCAGTCGCTGCGGAGCAGCCGCAACGCGGTGGTGAGCCCGGCGACACCCGCGCCTACGACAAGAGCTCTTCTGGTGGGCATGACCGTTCCTTCCCAACGGGGGACATGTCACGCCGACCAGACTTCCCGGCACACCTGCGCTCAGATTAGGTCATGCGAGCGGTTCGCAAAAGCCGCTGAGCGAACGCTCTGTTCGCGAGCAGGCCGCGCGGGGTGGCGGCGTGCTGATGCTCGCCTTCGCCGTGGACCGGACCGAGGTGGTCCTCGTCGAGCTGGCCAGTTCCGTGACGGTGAACAGGCGCTGGTGAAGGCTCAGGTCGTCGAGATGGTCGAGTCCAGCAACAGCTCCTCCCGCACACTGCGCACTTCGACCGGCTGGGAGAGGAACGACGCGGACAGTCCGAGCGTGGTCGCGGTGAGCAGCACCCGCTGCATCGCCTGGCCGGCCTGGAGCTCACCTAGCGGACAGTCGTAGTGCGAGCAGACGACGAGCACCAGCGGGTTCGACTCGTAGTCCTTCCCCGGCAGACGGTCGTGGCCGAAGTCGCGGAACGCCCACTCGTCCTGCGCCTGCGGGCGGAACCCCGCGGAGGCGGGCGGCACGCCGTCGCCGGCACCCGGCGGTGCCCGGCCTGGGCGCCGGGGTCGTCGAGCTGGATCTGATGGGCGCGCCGCACGAGGTACTTCATCCGGGCGACGTCCTCACGGGTGGTGAAGACGTGCAGCCACGCGCGTTCCAGTTCGGCGGCCCGCACCAGCGCATGTCGCCGTCGTCCGTCCACTCCGGACTCGAAGAACGGGCGGCGGTTGGTTCGGCGGACGGGGACGGCGCGCAGCAGGGCGCGGTGCTCGTCGTCCGGTCTCAGCACGCCACCTCTGCGGACAGCGGCGAGCGCGCCAGGTACGGCGTTGCCCGGCAGGAGGGTGACCAATGGGCGCACCCCGAGCCCGTGCAGGGCGACGCGGAGGTTGAACAGCGCCGCGCCGCAGGACAGTCGCAGTTCACGTGCGTCGGGATCGGTCGCGCTGAGGCTGCGTTCCACGTCCGCGTGCAGTTCGATGCGGTCGGGCAGCAGCCGGAACCGCCAAGGCTGGCTGTTGTGCACCGACGGCGCGAACGATGCGGGCTCGAGAACGGTCCGCACGTGGTCAGGAGCCAGCCCCAGCGCCTGGCGTTGCTGCCGACGACTGCGGCGAGGTGCGGTGCACGACTGGTTCGGGAGAGAACCTGGCAAGAAGCCTGCTCGGTGGATTGCGTCTCGGGCCGCCGTAGCGCCGGCTCATCTCCTCCACCTCACTCGTCGCGCCGGGCGGGCGTCGCGGTGACGCCCTCGACGTCGTTCGCGGCGGCGTCGGCCAGCGCACGGGACGCGGCGAGCTCGTCGCCGATCTCCGGGACGTCGCGGTCCGCCGGGTTGAGCCGTGCCGTTCCGACTCCGACCAGGCGGGTCGGGTCCAGCGTGTGCAGGCGAGCCTCGGCCCTGGTCCGGCCCTCGTGCTCGTCGATCAGGAGCTCGACGCTCCACTTCTTGGCGGTGCTCATGAAACCTCCTCGTCCGGGGTTCCAGGTTCCGACACCGCGCGTGGCCGGCGCAGAGTCCAAGGGCCCGTGCCGGGCGAGCCGGTGCGCCCTGTCGACGAGCCGGCTGCGGGCGGATCGTCGAGACATGCGGTGGAACCCGGGAGAGGCAGCGGCGATCGTCGAAGCCGCGCGGAAAGCGCCGGTGTACAGCGCGGGCAGGCCGTGGGTGCTGGAGCTGCACGACCGGTCGGTCTACCTGTACGAGGTGGCGCACAGGTCGTTGCGCGACCCGCTGGGGATGGACCGGCTGCTCACGTGCGGTGCTGCCTTGCAGCACGTCGTGCTCGCGATCAGGGCCTGCGGCTGGCACGCCGAGGTCGTGTTCCCCGCCGACCACGCGAACCCGGACCTGATCGCGGTCGTCGAGGCCGACCGGCGGCAGCCCCCGGCGGAGGAAGAACTCGCGCAGCACCGGGCGATCCTGCTGGCCGACGGCGTCGGCGACGGTGACGCGCGCGACCTGGTGACGGCCAGCCATTGGGCAGGCACCGAACTGCATCGCGTCGCCGACGACACGCTGGTCGTCGTCACGGTGGGAGACGGGCGCCCGGACCACGTGCGGGGCGGGGCCGCGCTGCAGGCAGCGGTGCTGGCGGCGCGTTCGGCCGGTACTCGGGTGCGGCCCGTCGTCCACCTCGTGCACCGTCAGGAGTGGCGGGCCGGCCTGATCGAGCGGCACGAGCTCGCGGGCTTCCCGCAGGCCTTGCTGCTCGTGGGCGCCACGGGCCCGCACGGGGCGGGACCAACGACCGCGTCCTCGGGCGCGATGCGTTCCTAGCGCCGGAAGCGGAAGGGAGTACGCCATGCGCGCTCGCAACATCATGACCAGCCCGGCGATCACGGTGAAGCCGGAGGTGCCCGTGCGCGGGGCCGCGGCACTGCTGGTGTCGCACGGGTTCACCGCGTTGCCGGTCGTCGACGACGACAAGAGGCTGGTCGGCATCGTGACCGAGGCCGACCTGCTGCGCAACGGCTACGGCTATGAGGCGGGTGCCTCCCGTGTGGGCGACGTGATGACCACACCGATCGTCGCGATGGACGGTGACGTCCAGGTGTCCGCGCTGGCGCGCGCGATGGTCGACGATCACGTCCGCTGCTTCCCGATCGTGGACGGCTCGCAGGTCGTGGGCGTCGTGACGCGGCGCGACCTCGTCCGTGCGCTCGCCAGGACCGACACGACCGTTTCGGCGGAAGTGCAGCGCGTGCTCGACCTCTACGGCGGCGGAAGTCGCAAGTGGACTGTCGCCGTGCAGGACGGCGAGGTGACGATCGGCGCCGAGAACACCGACGAGGAGACCAGGAACGTTCTCGCGGCACTCGCCATGTCGATTCACGGCGTACTGCGGGTGCACCTGCTGACGGGAGGAAAGTGATGAAGGGACCCGCCGCTCCGGTCGTGGCCGGTGTCGACGGCTCGTCCTCGGCCCTGGCCGCGGTGAGGTGGGCTGCCGCCGACTGCGCCCGCCACCACACCCCGCTGAAGCTCGTGCACGGGTACGACGTGCCGGCCCCCGGACATCCCGAGATCGTGCTCACGTCCAACGAGATCCGGCGTGCGATCGAGGAGCAGTCCGACAACTGGCTCGCGGAGGCAGCGGCGGCCGCGCGGGCCGCGGCACCGGACGTGGAGGTGAGCACCGAGC
Organism: Lentzea sp. NEAU-D7; assembly: GCF_026242055.1. GTDB lineage: Bacteria > Actinomycetota > Actinomycetes > Mycobacteriales > Pseudonocardiaceae > Lentzea. The sequence continues at coordinate 61,682 of NZ_JAPJDL010000012.1, forward strand.
GGGTCCTCGAGTACGGGACGGCCCTGCTGATCTCCGAGTCCCGCGACGCGCGACTCGTGGTGCTCGGCTCCCGGGGACTCGGCACCGTGACGGGCCTGCTGGTCGGCTCGACGGCCCTCGCGCTCGCCTCCCACGGCAAGTGCCCTCTGGTCGTCGTGCGCGGCACCGAGGTGCCCGGTGGTCCGGTCGTGGTCGGAGTCGACGGTTCGCCGACGAGCGAGGCGGCACTGGCCTTCGCCTTCGAGGCGGCATCGTCGCGCAACGCGCCGCTGACCGCGGTGACGTGCTGGCAGGACTTCGTGGTGGAGAGCGCCTACACCGCCTCGCGGTCCACCGCGGACCGGGGACAGGAGGAGCGCCGGGTGCAGGCCGAGCGCCTCGCCGGGTGGCAGGAGAAGTACCCCGACGTGCCGGTCACCCGCGTGGTCGTGCGCGACCGGCCGGTGCGTGCGCTGATGCGGTACGGGGCCGAGGCTCAGCTCGTGGTGGTGGGCAGTCACGGGCGCGGCGGGTTCACCGGCATGCTCCTCGGCTCGACGAGCCAGGGGCTCGTCCACAGCGCGCCTTGTCCGCTGGCGATCGTGCGGCCGGCGTCATGAAGGCGAAAGCGGGTGACTGGCTGGTGGTCAAGGGCCCCGTGGTGGACCGCGGCGGACGGCGCGGGCAGATCGTGCGGTTGCGGCACGAGGACGGGAGCCCGCCGTACGTGGTGCGGTGGCTGGACAACGACCACGAGGCGCTGGTGTTCCCCGGCCCGGACGCGCACGTCGTCACGGCCGAAGACGAGGCCTCGCGCCTGCACTCGGGCTGAACTGTGAACGCCGCCCGTCGCGGCCGGCCACCTTGCGACGGCGCTCGTGATCGGACTGCCGGGCCGGAGTGGAGCATTCTCACAACTCGACCAAGCCCGCGCGTTCGCGGATTTCCGGCTCAGCGACGACGGTGGTGGCCCGAGCGCCAGGTCGTCGGCGCGGCGGTCGATCTCGCCACGCTCACGCCAATCCTCGCCGTGGCGGCGTTCGGGACGGTCTGGCAGGGCGAGGACGAAGGTCCCGGACACCGGGGGACCCCGGCCACTCACCTGCGGCGTCGTGGTCCGCGACGCTGAAGTGCATGAGCGAGAACGAGTCCCGGCCCGTGGTGGTCGGTGTGGACGGATCCCCGGCCTCTCGGGAGGCGCTGCGGTGGGCGGTGAACGAGGCCCGGTTGCGGGGTTGCCGGGTCGAGGCGGTCTCCGCGTGGCACATGGACTACGGCATGGCCATCGGGTCGATGTCGGCCGAGATCGCGCTGCAGCTGTCGCCGGAGAACAGGCGGGCCGCTCAGCAGGCGGTGCTGGACGGGGCGGTGGAGGAGTTCACCGGCGTCGAGATCTCGCGCGTGCTCGTCGAGGGCGACCCGAGGACCGCGCTGACCACGGCGTCACAGGACGCGCAGCTGCTGGTGGTGGGCAGTCGCGGGCACGGGCCGATCGTGGAGGCGATCATCGGCTCGGTCAGCTCGTACTGCGTGCACCACGCGACGTGCCCGGTGGTCGTGGTCCGCGCGCCGAAGCCCGTCGAGACCGAGACCGCGCGCGACGAGCGGATCACCCGGATCCCCGCACCACTGACCCCCGGCCCTCTGCTCTGACCTCCCACTGACGTGTCGGCGCTGCTGGTCGGTGTGGCCACCGGAGAGAAGTTCGGGCCGCTCGTCGTGACGGGGCTGGGCGGCGTCGGCACCCACGTCATCGACGAAAGGGAGAAGGGGTGCCCGGCGGTCGATGCCGGGGTCCGCGTCGCAGCCGCGCGGCGGACCGACCCGTTCCCGCGGCGGTTGCGGACCAGCTGACACGAGACGAGGAGATCGAGATGAGCGTGAACTCAAAGCCCGTCGTGGTGGGTGTGGACGGAAGTCCGGCTTCAGACCGCGCACTCGCGTGGGCGGTGGACGAGGCCGTCGTGCGGGGGTGCCCGTTGCACGTCGTGAACGTCTGGCAGTTCGAGGCGCTGGTCGACTGGACGGAGACCTCCGCACAGCGCGAGCAGGCCGCGTCGGAGCAGCTGACCGAACAGGCCCTGAACCGCGTGCTCGGCGACCGCACCGACCAGCCGGAGATCGTGCGGCGCAGCCTGCGCGGCGACGCGGCCGCGGTGCTGGAGGCGGCGTCGGAGGGCGCGGCGATGCTGGTCGTCGCCTCGCACACCGACCACCGGATCCGGCAGGCGGTCCTCGGCTCCACCAGCATGCACGTGGTGCGCCACGCGCACGCCCCGGTCGTCGTGATCCCGGTGACCGACCGCGAGCACGCGGAGAGCCCGCGATGAAGGCCAGGGACCTCGTGACGCGGCCGCTCGTGACCGTGGGGCCGCACGACTTCGCCCGCCACGCCGAGGGGCTGATGGACGACCTGGGCCTCACGATGCTGCCCGTCGTCGACCAGGGGTTCTTCTACGGCGTGGTGACCAAGGCGGCGTGTCGGCATGGCGAGGGGGACGCGGCCAAGGTCGAGAGGGTGATGAGGCAGCCGGCGCTGACCGTCGGGCCCGACTTCGACGCGGAGACCCTCTTCGACGCGATGACCCGTTATGAGGTGATCTGCGTGCCCGTGCTCGACCAGGGTCAGGTCATCGGCATGATCACCCGGCTCGACGTGCTGCGGGCCCTCAGCCACGACGACCCGCGTCTGAGGGCGGACCATGCCGCTCACCGCCCCTGACCGCGAGGACGTCGTCCTGCTCACCGAGACCGGCCCCGGAGCCGGCCTCCTCGCCGCGTGGTGGCGGCAGGGGCCGGCCGAGTCCGGCCCCGACGAGCTGCCCGTTCATCGCGGGCAGGGGTGGGTGGTGCGGCTGCTCGGACAGCTGCGCCACCCGCTCATCCACGCGTTGCTCTCGGTTGCGACGATCACCGCCGCACTCTGCACCTGAAGGTCAGGTGGTGCGCGACTGACTCACCACCAAGGCCAGGGGAGATCACCAGGCAGCAGCAACGGACCGGGTACCACCACGGCCGCACCGCATCCCGTCTTCGTCCCGCCGAGACCACGGGCTCATCCCCGACGCGACGAAGGACCCTGGGACACACCGCCTCCACGCGGAAATCTTGAACCAGGAGGTGGACCGCATGATCGCGAAACCGATGTCCCGACTCGTCCATCAAGCCTTCCCTGGCCGCAACCGGCTCGCCACGACGGGCGACCGCGTCGAGGGTGCGGTGCTCGCGCTGGGGCTCGCCGTCACGGTGCTGACCGTGCCCTTCGCGGGCGCGGCCGGGTCGGAGATGTATGCGCGCCACCGTTCCCAGGTCGCCGTGGAGCAGACGAGCAGGCACGAGACCGACGCCGTGCTGATCGAGGACGCCCCGGAGACGATCGGCTCGTCCGAGCGGGGCGGAGCCGTCGAGGCGGCTCCTGTGCTCGCGAGGTGGCGACTGGCGGACGGCAGTGCGAAGCAAGGTGAGGTTCAGGCGCACTACGCCTCGAAGGCCGGCTCCGTGGTGACGATCTGGATCGACGAGAACGGCAACCCGTCCGATGCGCCGATCACTCCCGGAGGGGCGGCGATCGACGCGATCGTGCTCGCGTTGCTGCTGTGGAGCGGAGTGGCCGGCTCGATGGCGCTGCTCTACCTGACGACGCGGTACGTGCACAGCCGGATCCGGTCGCAACGGTGGGCCCGGGAATGGGAACGGATCTACCCGGAATGGACCGGGAGGTGAGCGGGATGACCGTCCCGATCGGACATTCGAACGTGGTCGTGGTCGGCGTGGACGGCTCGGAGTCCGCCCAGCGCGCCGCGCGGTGGGCGGCGCGGGAGGCCGCCCGCCGGGGCGCGGAGCTGCGCGTCGTGCACGCCGAGCTGCCCCTGCCCGCCGATGCGCTGGACATGACCGGGATGGCACGCGGCGCGCTGCACGACGAGGCGATGGGCTGGGTGCGCGACGCTGTCGCGGGCGCGCTCGAAGTCGCGCCGGAGCTGGACATCACGCACAGGGTAGAGGTGAACACGCCCGCCTGGCTCCTCGAACGGGAGTCGGCCCGCGCAGGGCTGGTCGTCGTCGGCTCACGGGGCCTTGGTGGCTTCACGGGCCTGTTGCTGGGCTCGGTCGCTGTCTCGCTTTCGTGCCGTGCGAAGTGCCCTGTGGTCGTGGTCAGGGGTGACGACGCCGAAGGTCCTGTCGTCGTCGGTGTGAGCGGCGCGCCGCACAACTGGATGGTGGTCGACCGCGCGTTCGCGGAGGCCGAAGCACGGGCCACGTCGCTCGTCGCCGTGCACGCCTGGCACCCGCCGATGGGCGACGAGAAGCTCGCCGCGTCGGTCGGGATCGTGTGGTCCGAACTCCAGGCCGCCCGCGAGGCCGTGGTGGCGCAGAGGATCGCCGCGTGCGCCGACCGGCACCCCGGCGTGCGGGTGGAACGGCACGTGCTGCCCGGATCCGCCGCGCACCACCTGGTCGAGCTGTCCGCGGGTGCGTCGTTGCTCGTCGTGGGATCGCACGGCACCGGTGGTCTGCGGGGGAAACTGCTCGGCTCGACCAGCCAGGCCGTGATCCGTCACGCTTCGTGCCCCGTCCTGCTCGTACGTCCCGGACTCGACGAGCAGATCGAGAACGCCCGCCGCGCCGGTTGACCCGTGCACGCGGAAAAGGGAGGGCACCGCGGTCGCGGTGCCCTCCCTTTCGCCCTGCCTCACCTCAGCCAGGTGTTCGCCTTGACGAACGGCAGCTCGGCCCACCTGCGGGCCAGGCCCCAGACGGCACCGGACGCCGTCGTCGCGAGCACGACCAGCACGAGTGCGTACACGACGTGGTAGTCGATGATCGGGTTGGTGGACATCGTGGCCTCGCCGGCCGCGTTGTGCTGGGCGGGCGGCCATTCGGCGACCCACATCAGCAGCATCATCACACTGCCGGCGACCGCCGAGAGGCGCAGGCCGATCCCGAGCACCAGCGCGACACCGATCGCGAGAAGGCCGACCATGAAGAGGCCGTCGGCCCACCAGGTGCCCGCGATGTCGTGGAAGGTGGACTGGAACGGTCCCACGTCGACCCGGCTCAGGAAGCCCTTCGTGGGCGAACCTCCCGAGAACCACGCGTTCTTCGACTGGGTGGCGTAGCCGAGCCCGAACGCCTTGTCGACGAACGCCCAGAGGAACAACAACCCCGTCGCGATGCGCAGCACCGCGAGGGACTTCGCGGCCGCGTCGATGCGGCTGCGGCTTGGAGCGTGAACAGCGGACATCGTTGCCTCCCAAGTTCTTCCTGACCTCAGTCTGCTCAGGTGGAACGGTCCGGGACGCGGTCGTTGGTCCCGATCCGGCCGGGACGTCACGACCTGGTCAGCCGATCACTTCCGCCGATCACTTCCGCCGGGCACACCGGAGCAGAGCCTCACGTCCCACCCGGCCGCGGCGATGGTCCCGGCGCGGTCACCACGTTGGGATCTGCGTCACACCCGGCCTGGAAGAGGAGCCTTGCCTCACCACGGAAGCACCAGCGGGCAAGGGGAAAGCAGATGAGCGTCCACGGATACACCGCCCGCCACCGGGCCATGCTGCAGGCAGTGGCGGAAGGCCGCGCCGAACTGCTGGGCGGCCGCGTCCCCAGCCTGTCCGTGGACGGACTGTGGTGCGACTTCACCGCCACCAACGACCTCTGCACCGCGGGACTGGTTGCGGCGGCGTCGCGATCCCAGGCGGGGACGAGGGTTCCGGCGGTCCTCACGTCGATCGGCAGGCAGGTTCTGGGCACTCTGGTGGCCGCCTGATCCGCGCGACCAGCCTCTCCGAGATCACGTACGCCCGCAGGCGGATCTCGTCCCAGTCCCGTGGAAGAGCCACACCGGCTTGCGGGAGAGTGCTTTCTCGTTGCGCGTCAACATCTTGACCGCCTCGCGGTCCAAGTGGAGTGCGCTGCCCAGCACGACGGCCTTGTACGGCTCGACCGACCGCACCTCCGCGGCGTCGAGCACGGTGACCTCGTGCGCGGCGTGGCGGATCTGTTCCACGACCACCTCGGCCATCTCCCTGCTGGAGCCGGACTTGGCCACGTACGCGACGAGGATTTCAGCCGTACAACACGATGCGGGCCTGACCCCACCGGAACAGCGAGAATGCCGGGCACCAGCGGGTGCCCGGCATCGTAGGGACCGGGTCAGGTCCCGGTCTGCCCGTTCACGGCAGCGTCCGGGCGACCCGGTCGACCAGGTCGATCGTGCGGTTGGCGTAGCCCCACTCGTTGTCGTACCAGCCCATCACCTTGACGACATGTCCCTGCACCTTGGTCAGCGAGGCGTCGAACACGCACGAAGCCGCGTCACCGATGATGTCGCGGGACACGACGGGATCCGTGGTGTAGCGCAGGATTCCCTTGAGGTGCCGCGCCGCCGCCTCTTCGAACGCGCGGTTGACCTGCTCTGCCGTCGCCGGCTCGGCGAGTCGCACCGTGAGGTCGGTGAGAGATCCGTCCTCGACCGGCACGCGCACCGCCAGGCCGTCGAGTTTGCCGGCCAGCGACGGGATGACCTGGCCGATGGCCTTGGCCGCTCCGGTGGAGGTCGGGATGATGTTCACCGCGGCCGAGCGGGCCCGGCGCAGGTCCTTGTGCGGGCGGTCGAGCAGCGCCTGGTCGCCGGTGTAGCTGTGGATCGTCGTCATCACGCCCTCGACGATCCCGAACGCCTCGTCCAGCACTGCGGCCATCGGCGCCGCGCAGTTGGTGGTGCACGAGGCGTTCGAGATGATGTGGTGCTTGCCCGCTTCGTAGATGTCGTCGTTGACGCCCATGACGATCGTGGCGTCGACCTCCTTGCCGGGGGCGGTGATGACGACCTTGCGGGCACCGCGCGCTAGGTGGACGCCCGCAGTCTCACGGGTGCGGAACCGGCCCGAGGCTTCTATGACGACGTCGACGCCGAGCATGCCCCAGTTGAGCTCCTCCGGGTCCGCCTGTGCGGTCACGAGGATGTTGCGGCCGTCCACGGTGATCGTGTTGTGCTCGACGGTGACGTGGCGGCTCCACGGGCCGTACGTCGAGTCGTAGGCGAGCAGGTGGGCCAAGGTCTCCGCGTCGGTGACGTCGTTGACGGCGACGATCTCGATCGCGGTGTCGTGGCGGTCGAACGCGGCGCGCAGCACGTCCCGTCCGATGCGCCCGAACCCGTTGATGCCGACTCGTACAGCCATGGTGCTTCTCCCTGGTGAGTGGTGTGTCAGTGGGCGTGCCGCAGCAGGAGACGGCGTTCTGCCGATCCGATCGCCGCCCTGGCGGCCGGCACCGCGTCGGGGTTGACCGAGATGGAGGTGATGCCGAGCTCGACGAGCTTCTCGGCGAACTCCGGTTTGTTCGACGGCGCCTGCCCGCACAGCGACGACGTGATGCCCGCGTCACGGGCGGCGGTGACGATGCGGCCGATCATGTCCAGCACGGCCGGGTCGGACTCGTCGAACAGGTCCGCGCAGAGCTCGGAGTCTCGGTCGACGCCGAGCATCAGCTGCGTGAGGTCGTTGCTGCCGATGGAAACGCCGTCGATGCCGGAGCGCGCGTACTCGGGAATCCAGTACGCCACGGAGGGGACCTCGGCCATGACCCAGCGGTGCAGGCCGCGGTGACGGCCGAGCGGGCTGCGGTCGATCTGTTCCAGGCAGGCTTCGAGCTCCCACTTGGTGCGCACGAACGGGATCATCAGGTGCAGGTTCGGGGTCTGCTCCCGGACCCGTGCCAGAGCCTCGAGCTCGAGGCCGAACAGCATCGGGTCGTCGACGTACCGGTAGCAGCCTCGATAGCCGATCATCGGGTTGTGCTCGTGCTTCTCGAACTCGTCGCCGCCCTTGAGCTCGCGGAACTCGTTGGTGCGGAAGTCCATGGTGCGGTAGACGACAGGGCGCGGTGCGAACGCGTGGGTGATCTGCAGCAGCGACGACGTCATGGCGTTGAGGAAGTCCTCGCTGCCGTGCTGTGCCAGGAACCGGCGCGGGTGTTCGGCACCGAGCGCCTCGGTGAGCATGAACTCCGCCCGCAGCAGGCCGACACCGTCCACCGGCATCGCGGCCACCTCGGAGGCGTGCTCGGGCAACGCGAGGTTCACGTACACCCGCGTGCCAAGGGCTTCGGTGGCGAGCACGGCGGGCGGCACGATGCGCGGCGCGGTGGTGATCGGCGCGGCCCCCGCGCGCACCTCGCCAGCGCTGCCGTCGACGGTGACCTGCTGGCCTTCCTTCAACACCGAGGTCGCCGCGCCGGTGCCGACGACGCAGGGCACGCGCAGTTCGCGCGCCACGATGGCGGCGTGGCAGGTGATGCCGCCGCCGTCGGTGACGACCGCGGACGCGCGCCGCATCGTCGGCACCCAGTCGGGGTTGGTCATCTCGGCGACCAGCACCTCGCCGTCACGCAGGCGGGAACCCTCGTCGGGGGAGCGCAGCACGCGCACCCGCCCGGAGGCGATGCCCGGTGAGGCGCCGAGCCCGGCGACCAGCGGGCCGTCCAGGGCCGTGACGGTGACGGGCAGGGTCGTGATGGGCCTGGACTGCACGAGCCACGTCTTGCCGTCGGCGATGGCCCACTCGGTGTCCTGCGGCTCGCCGTAGTGCCGCTGCACGCGGACGCCCAGCTGCCCGATCGCGACCGCCTCGGCCTCGGTGAGCACCTGTGCGTGCGACTCCTCCGAGGTGAGCTCGATGCGTTCGTCGTTCCCGTTCGCGCCCCGCACGATCTTGTGGGTCTTGCGGCCGATCCGGGTGTCCACGAGGGACACCTGGTCGCCGTCCCTGTGCAGGACGTAGGTGTCGGGCTCCACGGAACCGCTGACGACGACCTCACCGAGCCCGAACGACGCCTCGACGAGCAGGCGGTCGCGGTCGCCGGTCGACGGGTCGGCGGTGAACATGACCCCGGAGCGCTCCGAGTCGACCATGCGCTGCACCACCACCGCGATGGCGGGCTCGTCCGTGATGCCCTGCTCGGCGCGGTAGGCGACCGATCGGGTGCCGAACAACGACACCCAGCAGTCCAGCAGGCGGTCAAGGAGGGCGTGTGCGCCCCTCGTGTTGGTGAAGGTGCTGTTCATCCCGGCGAACGAGGCACCGGCGGTGTCCTCGGACGTGGCCGACGACCGCACGGCCACCGACTCGTCCTGGCCGAGTTCGCGGTAGGCCTGCAGTACCGCGTGCCGCACCTCGTCCGAGACGCCCGCCTTCTGCACGAGCTCTCGCATGCGTTCGGCGGACTCCGCGAGCCGGTCCGGAGTGGAGGCGCGGTCGAGCGCGATCAGCAGTTCGGCGGCGAGGTCGTCGCGGACCTGGCTCATGGAGGTCAGGAACGCCTCGGCGGTCACGACGAAGCCGGGCGGCACCGGCAGGCCGGCACGGGTCAGCTCGCCGAGGTTGGCGCCCTTCCCCCCGGCGATGTCGGTGTCGTTCTTGCCGAGCGTGGTGAAGTCGCGGATGTACGTGGTCACGGCTGCTCCTGGTGGCTGAGGACGTCGATGAGGGGACGGCGGGGCGTGGCGGGCAGCGGGTCGGCGTTGAAGCCGGCCCAGCCGACCCGGATGACGAGCTGCGGGCAGGTCGCGCCACCGAGCACGCGGTCGCGCACCAGCTCCTTGGTCTCGACGACCTCGAGCGGCTGGCTCAGCGGGCACGTCGCGAGCCCCGCGGACGTGGCTTCCAGCAGCACCGCGCTGGTCGCCTCACCCGCGCGCAGTCGCGACAGGTCGTCGTCGGACGACGTGCTGAGCAGCAGCAACGCCCCCGCGTCCTCGCCGAGGAGCCGGCGGTCGGCCTGGATCAGCTCGCCGGGCGCGAACTCGCGCATCCGGAGGTTGCCGTACTGGTGGGAACCGGCGGGGATGTTCGCGGCGGGCACCCCCGCCGACGCGCCGGGGTAGACACCGCTCCACTGCCGGATCTCGTTGCGGTAGCCGGGATCCGCCTCCTGCGTGGCGGCGGCCCTGTCGATCGCGATCAGCAGTTCGTCCCGTGCCCTGCCGGTCACCACCTGCGCCTCGACGCCCTCGTTGCGGGCGCGGACGACGAGCTGCTCGAGGACCTCGTCGGGAGGAGGCCAGGAGGAGAAGGCACGGCGATCGGTGCGCCTGCGCGGAATCGCGGTCGAGAGCGCGACGAGCGCCTCACCGGGCTCGCGTGCCTGGAACTCGATGGCGGCGAGGTGGTCGGGCCGGCCCGGGTTGGGCAGCCGGTGCACGACCGCCCGCCAGCCGAGCGCGGCCAGTCCGACGCGCACGTGGTGCAACGCGGCCCCGCAGCTGATCACGAGGTCGGCGCCCGTGGGGTCGACCGCGGGCAGGGTGCGCGTGCGGTCGGCGTGCAGGTGCAGGCTGTGTGCGCCGATCTCCCAGCGCCAGGGCTGGGAGTTGTGCACCGACGGTGCGCGGCAGGCGAGTGCCACCGCCGCCCGCAGTGTGTTCTCGTCCGGCTGACCGCGGTCCATCCGGCTCACCTCCAGTTCGAAGTCGCACCTCTGAACCTCGCAGTGACGACGGCCGGTGGTGAGGGGCGTAGGTCCCCGCCTCGCCGGGACCCGCGTCCTCGCTCACCGGCGCCGTTGGGAGGTGTCCCGTTCGCGGTCCCGCCGGAAGGCTGGAGGTACGTGGACGTCGAGGTCTCCGAGGCGCCAGACCGAGCTGTTCGGGTGAAGGAGAGAGCACGATGAGGACTCGAGACGTGATGACGGCCGACGTCGTCGTGGTCAGGCCGGACACCCCGGCCCGGGAGGCGGCCCACCTGCTCGCCGAACGCGGCTTCACCGCGTTGCCGGTCGTGGACGACAACGGCGTGCTCGTCGGGCTTGTGAGCGAGGCGGAACTGCTGCGGCACCGGTTGCCGCAGGACCCGCGGGCGCTGGTGCACGGCGAGCCGCCGAAGGCCAGGGTCGCCCCGGCCGACCTGGTGGGTCAGGTGATGACGTCGCCGGTGACGGTCACGCCGAACACCGATCTGGCCGAGGTCGCGGACCTGATGCTGGAGCGCGGTGTGCGCAGTGTGCCGGTGGTCTTCGAGGGTCACCTCGCGGGCATCGTGACCCGCAGGGACATGCTGCGCTCGATCAGCAGGGAGGACTGGATCATCGAGGCCGAGATCCGGCACCGCCTGGACATGATCGGCTCCACGTACCGGTGGACCGTGGCCGTGCGTGACGGGAAGGTGTCCATCGAGGACAAGATGAACGACGCGACGGACCGGCACGTGGCGGAAGTGCTGGCGCGCGCCGTGGCGGGTGTGACCGACGTGCGGATCGTGCAGTACGCGGAGAACTGACCGCCACGCAGGGGAACGAGCAGAGGCGCCGGGGTTGCCCCGGCGCCTCTGCTCGTTGCCGGGGTGGTCAGTGGACGGGGACGCCGCAGCCGGCGAACTGCTCGCGCACCCGCCGCACGAGATCGGAGTCGGGCGTGGGCACGCTCTCCAGGGGGAAGGGGATGCCGAGCGCGGCGTACTTGGGTGCGCCGAGCTTGTGGAACGGCAGCACCTCCACGCGTTCGACGGAGTCCAGGGTGCTCACGAACGACGCGATGCCCGCGACGTTGTCCGGGTCGTCGGTGAGTCCCGGCACGAGGACGAACCTGATCCACATCGCCTTGCCCAGCGCCGACAGCCGGCGCGCGAACTCCAGGGTGGGGACGACCTCGCCGCCGGTGACGTGCCGGTAGGTGGCCGGGTCCCAGGACTTGATGTCGAGCAGGACCAGGTCGGTATCGGCGAGGAGCTCGTCGGACGCCCGTGCGCCGAGGAAACCGGACGTGTCGAGGGCCGTGTGCAGGCCGAGCTGCTTGGCGCGGCGGAACACGGCGGCGGTGAAGGCGGGCTGCAGCAGCGGTTCCCCACCGGTCAGCGTCAGCCCGCCGCCCGCGACCTCGATGAACCGCCGGTACTTCTCCACCTCGGCCATGACCTCGTCGACGGTCGTGCGGTGACCGTCGCGCATGTGCCAGGTGTCCGGGTTCTCGCAGTACAGGCACCGCAGCGGGCACCCGCTCAGGAACAGCACGAAGCGGGTGCCCGGTCCGTCGACCGCGGTGGAGACGTCCCACGAGTGGACTGATCCTGTGGTGGTCACAGCGACTCGTGGAAGGTGCGGTTGATGACGTCGCGTTGCTGCTCGGGCGTGAGCCGGATGAAGTTCACGGCGTAACCGGAGACCCGGATGGTCAGCTGCGGGTGGTTCTCCGGATGCGCCATGGCGTCGAGCAGGGTCTCGCGGTTGAGCACGTTGGCGTTGAGGTGGAACCCGCCGGCGTCGGTGTAGGCGTCGAGCAGGCCGACCAGGTTGGTCACCTGCTCGTCCTCGGTGCGCCCGAGGCCCGTCGGGGTGATGCTCGCGGTCAGTGAGATCCCGTCCTGTGCCTGGTCGTACGGCAGTTTCGCCACCGACAGCGCCGCGGCGACGAGTCCGTGCCGGTCGCGGCCGTTCATCGGGTTGGCGCCCGGTGCGAACGGCTTGCCCGCGCGGCGGCCGTCCGGGGTGTTGCCGGTGTGCTTGCCGTAGACGACGTTCGAGGTGATGGTGAGAACCGACTGGGAGTGCACGGCGCCGCGGTGCGCGGGGTACTGCCGCACCTTCTTCATGAAGTCCTCGACCAGCTCGACGGCGATCGCGTCCGCACGGTCGTCGTTGTTGCCGTACTTCGGGAAGTCTCCCTCGACGACGTAGTCGACCGCGAGACCGGTGTCGTCGCGGATCACCCGGACTCGGGCGTACCGGATGGCGGACAGGCTGTCCGCCACCACCGACAGGCCCGCGATGCCGCAGCCGAGCAGGCGCTGCACCGGGTGGTTGTGCAGGGCCATCTCGATGCGTTCGTAGGCGTACTTGTCGTGCATGTGGTGGATGATGTTGAGCGCTTCCACGTAGGTCTTCGCGAGCCAGTCGGTCATCCGGTCGAACGCCGCGCGCACCTCGTCGTGGTCCAGGTACTCGGAGGTGATCGGCGGGAACGCCGGTGCCACCTGGACTCCGGTCACCTCGTCGCGACCGCCGTTGATCGCGTACAGCAACGCCTTGGCGAGGTTCACGCGCGCGCCGAACAGCTGCATCTGCTCGCCGACGCGCATCGCGGACACGCAGCACGCGATCGCCGTGTCGTCGCTGAACCTCGGACGGATCAGGTCGTCGTTCTCGTACTGGATGGAGCTCGTGTCGACCGAGACCTTGGCGCAGAACCGCTTGAAGCCCGACGGCAGGCGCGGCGACCACAGCACCGTCAGGTTCGGTTCCGGTGCCGGACCGAGGTTGTAGAGCGTCTGCAGGAACCGGAAGCTCGTGCGCGTGACCAGCGGGCGTCCGTCGCGAGCCATTCCGCCGATCGACTCCGTGACCCAGGTCGGGTCGCCGGAGAACAACTGGTCGTACTCCGGGGTGCGCAGGAACCGCACGATCCGCAGCTTGACGACCAGGTCGTCGACGAGCTCCTGCGCCTCGCGCTCGGTCAGCACGCCTTCGTCGAGGTCGCGTTGCAGGTAGATGTCGAGGAACGTGGACGTGCGGCCCAGCGACATGGCCGCGCCGTTCTGCTCCTTCACGGCCGCGAGGTAGGCGAAGTACAGCCACTGCAGTGCTTCCCTGCCGGTGGCCGCCGGACCGGAGATGTCGTAGCCGTAGGACGCGGCCATGTGCCGGAGCTCGCCGAGCGCGCGGATCTGCTCGGCCAGTTCCTCCCGGTCCCTGATGACGTCCTCGGTGGAGGCCAGGTCGTCCAGGGCCGCGCGTTCGGCGAGCTTCGCCGTGACGAGGCGGTCGACGCCGTAGAGGGCGACGCGCCGGTAGTCCCCGATGATCCGGCCCCTGCCGTACGCATCCGGAAGACCGGTGATGATGCCGGCCTTGCGGGCCCGCAGGATCTCGGCGGTGTAGGCGTCGAACACGCCGTCGTTGTGCGTCTTGCGGTACTTGGTGAAGATCTCCTCCACCCGCGGGTCGAGCTGGTAGCCGTAGGTCTTGAGGCTGTTCTCCACCAGCCTCAGCCCGCCCGACGGCATGATCGCGCGCTTGAGCGGCGCGTCGGTCTGCAGGCCGACGATCAGCTCCTGGTCGCGGTCGATGTAACCCGGGCGGTGCGCGGTGATCGAGGACGGTGTGCTCGCGTCGACGTCGTAGATCCCGCGGGCGCGTTCGTCGGCGAACATCTCCGTCAACCGGTGCCACAACGCCGTCGTGCGCCGCGTCGGACCGGTCAGGAACTCCGCGTCGCCTTCGTACGGCGTGTAGTTGGCTTGGATGAATCCACGCACGTCGATCTCGTCGGACCACGGTCCCGTGCGGAATCCGCGCCAGGCGGTGGTCGGGCGTTCCGCCGTAGCGGTCATCGGGCTCCTCCTCCTCGGCCGGTCGGAAGTCCACTCAGGACCGGCAGTCGTCTGGTTCCAGCAGCAGTTCGGACAATGGGCGCCGCGGTGTCGCCGCGACCGGCGTGCTGTAACCGAGCCGCAGCACGGTCTGCGGCACGAGCACGCCGCCCAGCGAGCGTCGCAGCTGCTCGCGGACGCTGTGGACCTCGACCGGCTGCGACAGGAACGACGCCGACAGCCCGTGCACGGTGGCGGCGAGCAGGACGCGCTGCATCGCCTGTCCCGCCTGCAGATCGCCGAGCGGTCCGTCGTAGAACGAGCAGAGCACGACGACCAGCGGATCGGACTCGTAGTCCTTGCCCGGCAGTCGTTCAGGCCCCTGGAAGTCGCGGAAGACCCACTCGTCCTGCAGTTCGGGTCGGACACCGGCCGAGGCCGCGGGGATGCCGTCGGTCGACCCGGGCCGGTGCCCGGTGAACGAGGCGAGCTCCGCCTGCACGGCCTCGTCGCGGAGCTGGATCTCGTGCGCCTGCTTGACGAACTTCTTGAGCTGGGCGCGGTCCTGCGGCGTCACGACGACGTGCAGCCACGAGCGCTCCAGTTCGGCCGCGCGCACCAGTGCGTGACACTGGCGGGGGTCGACCCGCGCTTCGTGGAACGGCCTGCGGTTCGTCCGGCGGCGGGGAACTGCCTTGAGCAGGGCGCGCTGTTCGTCGTCGGGCTCGATCGTGCCTCCGCGCCGCACGATCGCGAGCGCTCCCGGCGCGTCCTGGCCGGGCAGCATCGACACGAGCGGCCGCACGCCCTCTCCCTGCAGCGCCAGCCGCAGGTTGAACAGGGCCGCACCGCAGGACAACCGCAGCTCGCGGTCGTCCGGGTCGGTCGCGGGGAGCCTGCGGCGCGGGTCCGGGTGCAGCTCGATCCGGTCGGGCAGCACGCGGAACCGCCACGGCTGGGCGTTGTGCACGGACGGCGCGAGTGAGGCGGCCTCGAGCACGCGCTGAACGGCTTCCGGCGCCAGCCCCAGCGCTTCGGGTACCTCGGCCATGTCGTTCACCTCATCGCGTCGCGGTGGAACTCTCCTCTGCCCAACCCTCCGCGCGCCCGTGGTGCCGTCCCACCGTCGAAGGTCCCGACCTGACCGGGATCGACGGGCCTCGGGCGGTGATCGGTGCCAAGGGCCCGGCCGGTGCGGGACCAACGGCAGCGTCCCGCCGGCTTCCCGGTTCCTAGCGTGTGCCCCAAGCCCGTTGTGACTGGAGGACGACGATGAGATCCCCTTCCGCCCCGATCGTCTGCGGCGTCGACGGCTCGGACTCGGCGCTGGCCGCCGTCGCCTGGGCCGCTCAGGAGTGCGCCCGCCACCAGGTACCGCTGCGGCTCGTGCACACCTTCGTGCTGCCGACCCGCGGTTTTCCGGAGGTCCTGCTCCTCGCCGAGGACATCCGCCGCGCGATGGAGGAGCAGGGCCGGACGTGGCTGGAGGAGGCCAGGGCGGCGGCGCGAGCCACCGCTCCCGAGGTCGAGGTCACGACTGAGGTGGTCTGCGGCGGCGCGGGCGCGACGCTGGTGGAGCTGTCGAGGAGCGCCAGGACGGTCGTGGTCGGGTCGCGGGGTCGCGGCACCGTGACCGGGCTCGCCGTCGGCTCCACGGCGGTGGCACTGGCGGCGCACGCCGAGAGCCCGGTCGTCGTGGTGCGGGGCAACGCGGTTCCCGGCGGTCCGGTGGTCGTCGGTGTCGACGGGTCGCCGACGAGCGAGGCCGCGCTGGCGTTCGCCTTCGAGGAGGCCTCCCTGCGCACCACCTCGCTGACCGCGGTCATCGCCGTCACGGACTTCGCCGCGGACAGCGCGTACGTCCTGTCGGGCCTGCGCGTCGACTGGGCACAGGTCGAGGAGGACGAGCGGCGGCTGCTGGCCGAGCGCCTGGCGGGCTGGCAGGAGAAGTACCCCGACGTCGTGGTCAACCGGATCGCGCTGCGCGACCGGCCGGCGCGGGCGCTCCTGCGCTACGGAGCCGAAGCGCAGTTGCTGGTGGTGGGCAGCCACGGCCACGGCGGGTTCGTCGGCATGCTGCTCGGCTCGACCAGCCAGGCACTGGTCCACCACGCCCCCTGCCCGCTGGCGGTCGTGCGTCCGCTGAAGAGGTGAGGAGTGCACCGTGAAGACTGAGGTCCCCCTGCACCAACGGGTTCAGGTACGCCACGTCCAGGGCGACGAGTACGCCGTCCTGCTGCGGGCGCACGAGGTCCACACCGACCAGCCCGGCAGCGACCAGGGCATGTCCCCGGTCGAGCTGTTCGCCGCGTCGCTCGCGACGTGCGTCGCGCATTACGCGGGGAGCTACCTGCACCGCCACTCCCTCCCGCGAGAGGGGCTCACGGTGGTGGCCGAGTACGGCATGGCGGCCGACCGCCCGCCGCGGATCGGCCGCATCCGCATCACCGTCGATCCCGCACAGGCTCTGGAGCCGCGCCGGCGGCAGGCGCTGCAGGCCGTCGTGGACCACTGCACCGTGCACAACACCCTCCGGCAGCCGCCGGAGATCGAGATCCGCGTCCACGACGACCGGCCGTGAGGGTGCTGAGCGCGGTCACGCGGCTGCCGGTGGAACCGGGGAGTCGACGGCGGAGAGCTGTTCGGCGACCCGGTCCGCCCAGGCCCGGATCTCGCCGAAGTCCCGGAAGTCGCCCGCCATGGCGCCCTGGGCCATCTTCTTCGCGATGAAACCGGTGGCGGTCTGCGCGGTCAGCCTGCCGGGGAACGTCACCGGCTCGTCGGCACCGATGCGGGTGGCGATCTCCCGCACCTTGCGCGGTGCCGGCTGCGCCGTGAGGTTCTTGCCGAGCGGACCGCTGTGGAACAACCACGTGGGCCGGTCCACGAGCATCTTCTCGTTGCGCTTGAGCAACTTGACCGCCTCACGGCGCCAGCGGCCGGCGTAGAGGCCGCTGCCGAGCACCAGAGCGCTGTGGTGCTCGACCGAACGGACCTGAGCGGCGTCGAGCACGGTCACCTCGTGCCCCGCGGCGCGCAGCCGTTCCCCGATCGCCTCGGCGATCTCCTTCGTCGAACCCATCTTCGTCGCGTACGCGACCAGGACATCAGTCATACCACCACGATCTGCCACTTCTTCCAGGGCGAAACAGGGCACTAGGTCCGTGCGCCGAAGAGTCACGGGGTACTGCCGGTGCGCGTGGATCTGCGTGACGGTGGCAGGGAGTAGGGAGGCAACGATGACAACTGCTACCACCGGCTATCCGGTGCACGTGCACGCACGGCTGGAGCCCGGCCTGAGTCGCTGGCTGTGGCTCGTCAAGTGGTTCCTCGCGATCCCGCACTACCTGTTGCTGGCGTTCCTGTGGCTGGGGTTCGCCCTCTTCAGCGTCGCGGCGTTCTTCGCGATCCTGTTCACCGGCCGCTATCCGCGGGTCCTGTTCGACTTCAACGTCGGCGTGCTGCGCTGGACGTGGCGGGTGGCGTACTACACCTACGGGGCGCTGGCCACGGACCGCTACCCGCCGTTCAGCCTCGGCGAGGAGCCGGACTACCCGGCGACGCTCGACATCGCCTACCCCGAGCACCTGTCCCGGGGACTGGTGCTGGTGAAGTGGTGGCTGCTCGCGATTCCGCACTACCTGATCGTCGGGTTCTTCGTCGGTGGCGGCAGCTACGTCGCCTACCAGACCGGCGAGACCGTCTACAACTCCGGCGGGCTGGTAGGCCTGATGGCGTTGTTCGCGGGCATCGCGCTGCTGTTCACCGGCCGGTATCCCCAGGGGCTGTTCGACTTCGTGCTGGGCATGGACCGCTGGGCGCTGCGCGTGGCGGCGTACGCGGGCCTGATGACCGACTCCTACCCGCCGTTCCGCTTCGACTCCGGAGGCGACGAGGCGGGAACGACGACGATCAGCCAGTCACCGCCACCACCGGCGCCGCCCGTGCGGGGCTGGTCGCCCGGCCGGGTCACCGCCGTGGTGATCGGAGCGCTGCTGCTGCTCACCGGTGGTGCCATCGGTGGAACGGGTGGGTTCGGCCTGTGGGCCGACCAGACGCAGCGCGACTCGTCCGGACTGCTGAGCACGAGGCCGGAGTCCTTCCAGGGCAACGGGTACGCGATCGAGTTCGGCACGCTGGAGCTGCGCTGGACCGACGCCGACTGGGTGCTGGCGGACAACTGGCTCGGTGACGTGCGGCTGAAGGCGGACAACGGAGTGTTCATCGGCATCGGCCGGACGGACGACGTCCGGCGGTATCTGTCCGGTGTGGAGCACGACGAGGTCAGCATGACCGGCGACCGGATCACGTACTGGCACCGTGACGGTGGAGCGCCGTCAAACCCCGCCGCGCAGACCTTCTGGGCTGCCTCGGGCACCGGCGAGGTGACCTGGCGAGCGGAACAGGGCAGCTGGACCGCGGTGGTGCTCAACACCGACCGCTCGCGCGGCGTCGACGCCGGCCTCGCGGCGCAGGCCGAGGTTCCGGCGCTGCGTCCGGTGTCCATCGGCCTGATGATCGGCGGAGGAGTCCTGTTCCTGGCGGGCCTGGTGCTGCTGGTGCTGGCCGTCGCGGGTGCTCAGCGACGCAGCAGCGGCACGACGACCTCGGTGACGTAGTGGTCGGGGTTCCGCTCCTCGTCCGGTCCGGTGAGGTACAGCTCCCTCGGCGGGCCGGACGGGGTGTGGCCGTGTTCGTGGATCCACCGGAAGACCGCTTCGTACGCGGCGGGAATCTTGTCGTAGGCACCGTGGTGCACCGTGCGCGCGGCCGGACCGCCTGCCAGGCCGACGACGTCGACGGGGGCCTGGCCGGTGACCTCGCCGGAGATCGGCAGGTACAGGTCGAGCTCGAGGTCGCCCTCGGTGACCGGGTCCGGGTACGCGAGTTGCGGCGGACCGGAAGGCGCCACCTCCGCCGCGGTCGCGAAGTCGTAAAGCTGCTGCAACCCGCCGCCCACCGACGCGGCGATGTCGTGCGGGGACGTGCGCACGCTGAGGTGACATGCCGTCGTCGGGGACAACTCGGTGAGCGTGATGTCGTAGTTCATGTGCCAGAGCATCCTGCGCCGTGTCCCGGTCCGGCAGGGTCGAAGGTCCATGACCGCCGGGGCGCAGAGAACTGGTCGCTTCCCGCTGTGCGGCGGAAGCTGAAGTCGCAGGCGGCGTGAGCTGTCCTGAGTGGACGGAGGAGTGCACATGCGAGCGTTCGACGTGATGTCCGCGCCCGCGGTGACCGTGTCGCCGGGGACGCCGATCGAGGAAGCCGCCGCACTCGTCGCCGAGCACGGTTTCGCGGCGCTGCCGGTGGTGGACGACCACGGCCGGCTCGTCGGCGTCGTGTCGGGCGAGGACCTGCTGCGCGAGGAGTTGCGGGCACGCCGCACCGCGCATCGGGTGAGCGACGCGATGAGCGATCCCGTCGTGGCTGTCGAGGCCGAGATGCCGGTGGGTGAGATCGCACGGCAGCTGCTCGGGCACCACTACCGGTCGTTGCCGGTCGTGGCCGGCGACCTGCTCGTCGGCGTGGTGAGCCGCGGAGACCTCCTGCGGGCGCTGACCCCGCAGGACGAGGTGACAGCGGCGGGGATCAGCAAGCTGTTGTGCGACAACCTCGGCGCGCGGCCGTGGGACGTCGTCGTGGTGTCCGGGGCGGCCACCGTGCTCGGGCCGTTCACCGGTCGCGACGAGGAGCGGGCCGTGGCCGCGCTGGCGGAGAGCGTGCCCGGAGTGCGGTCCGTCGTGGTCCAGCCCTGTGCGGAGGACGTCTGAGGAGGAGATCATGAAGGTGCTGGTGGCCTATGCGACCGCGGCCGGCTCGACGGTGGGCGTCGCGACGCGCATCGCCGCGGTGCTGCGCACACATGGGCACGTGGTCGCCACTTACAGCGTGGACGAGATCACCGACGCGGACGGCTACGACGCCTACGTCGTCGGCAGCGCGGTCCACGACCAGGCCTGGCTGCCGTCCGGCGCCGCGTTCCTGGCGAGGGAACGCCGGACGTTGCGGGGCAAGCCGGTGTGGCTGTTCAGCGTCGGCCTGCCGGACTCCCTGCGCGGCCCGTTGCGCAGGTGGGCGGGCCTGGAGGAACCGGTGATCCTCGCCCATCTGCGCGAGGACGTCGTGCCCGTCGAGCACCGGCTGTTCAGCGGGGTGGTGCGGGCGGAGATGCTCGGCAAGCTCGGGTCGCTGGTCTTCCGCGCCGTGGGCGGCCGGTTCGGTGACTTCCGCGACTGGCAGGAGATCGAGCGGTGGGCCGCCGACATCGCCGACGTGCTGGCCGACATCGACGCCATGACCACGTGACCTGGGCGCACGGGAGGGCCGCGTGATGAGCGCTGTGCTCGTGAAGGCGAGGCAGTGGGCAGGACCTGCGTTCCTCGTGCTCGTGGTGGCGCTGACCGCCGCGGGAGGCGTGCTGTGGTCCTGGCAACCCGGTGCCGCCGGGATCTGCTGGACCGCGGCGACTGTCGTGGCTCTCCTGCCCGCCGTCACCCGGGTGGTGGCGGACCTGCGTGCCAAGCGGTTCGGCGCGGACGTGCTCGCCGTGCTCGCCCTGGCCGGCACGCTGCTGGTCGGGGAGCACCTGGCGGGAGCGATGGTCGCGGTGATGCTCGGCACCGGGCACGCGCTCGACACCTTCGCACAGCGGAGGGCGAGGCGGGACATGAGCGCCCTGCTCGACCGCGCGCCGCGGTTCGCACAGGTACGCGTCGGTGACGACCTGCGGCGCGTTCCCGTGGACGAGGTCGTGCCGGGCGACGTGATCGCCGTCCGTCCCGGCGAGGTCGTACCGGTCGACGCGGTGCTGCTCGGCGACGCGGAGTTCGACGAGTCCGCCCTGACCGGGGAACCACTCGCGGTGCGCCGGCCGCGCGGGGACCAGGTCCGCAGCGGGGTCGTCGCGGCGGGCACCGCGGTCGACGTGCGCGCCATCGCCACCGCGGAGGACAGCACGTACGCCGGTGTGCTGCGATTGGCGGAGCAGGCAGCGGCCTCGACCGCGCCCGTGGTGCGGATCGCCGACCGGATCGCCGCCTTCTTCCTGCCGCTCGCGCTCGTGGTCGCCGCGCTGGCAGCCGTGCTCGCCCGCGACCCGGTGCGCGCGGTCGCCGTGCTCGTGACGGCGACACCGTGCCCGTTGCTGCTGGCCGTGCCCGTCGCGATCACCGCCGGGATGTCGCGCGCCTCGCGCGCGGGTGTGGTGATGCGGGACGGCCGGGCACTGGAAGCGCTGGGGAACGTGAGGATCGCACTGCTGGACAAGACCGGCACGGTGACCGAGGGACATCCGGCCGTGGTGGGGGTGGTGCCCGCGCCGGGCTGGACCACCGAGCGGGTGCTGGAGATCGCCGCCGCGGTGGAGCACCTGTCGAGCCACGTCCTCGCCGCCGCCGTGGTGGACGCCGCGGCGGCGGCCGGCCTGCGGCCACCACCCGCGGTCGGCGTGCGGGAGCAACCGGGACGAGGGATGACCGGGTCGGTCGGCGGGCGGCGCGTCGTCGTGGGCAGGCGCGAGGAGAGCGGGGGAGCGGACTGGGAACGCGCGGTTGTCGCGCGAGCGGCTCTGGACGCGGCGACCGCGGTCTGGGTGGAGGTCGACGCCGAAGTCGCCGGTGCGGTGCTGCTGCGGGATCCGGTGCGCCGCGACGCGGCTCGCACGGTGCGCAGGCTGCGTGCCGCCGGCCTGCGCAGGATCGTGATGCTCACCGGTGACCGCACCGCCGTCGCGCAGGACGTCGCGGGAATGCTGGGATTCGACGACGTCGTGGCACGCTGCACCCCACAGGACAAAGTGGACAGAGTGCGGGCGGAGAACATCAACGGTCTCACCGTCATGGTGGGCGACGGCATCAACGACGCCCCCGCACTCGCCGCGGCCGGTGTCGGCGTCGCGCTGGGGAACCGGGGATCGTCGGCGGCCGTGGAGGCCGCCGACGCGATCATCCTCGACGACCGCATCGACCGGCTCGCCGACGGTGTGGAGATCGCGGCGCGGGCGCGCCGGGTCGCGACGCAGAGCGCGCTGTGGGGCATGGGGCTGGCGCTGGCCGCGATGGGCCTGGCGGCGTTCGGGCTGCTCGCCCCCGTGGGCGGCGCGGTGGTGCAGGAGGTGATCGACGCCGCGGTGATCCTGCATTCGTTGCGCGCATTGCTGCCGGTGCGCCGCCTGCGGCTCAGCGAGGACACGACGCGGCTCCTCCAGCGTTTCGACGCTGAGCACGAGGACCTGCGAGCTGCGCGGGAGGCCGTGCGGCTCGCCGCAGACGCGTTGTGCGCGCCCCTCACCGAGGAGGCGGTGGCCGCGGTGCGCCTGGCGCACGAGCTGATGGTGACGCGGGTGCTGCCGCACGAACACGCCGAGGAGGTGGAGCTGTACCCCGCCCTCGCCGAGGAGTTCGGTGACGCCGAGTCGACCGTGACGATGAGCAGGGGACATGCCGAGATCGAACGGCTCACCCGCAGGCTCGGCCGGCACCTGGCCGGGCAGGACGGTCCCGCGAACGAGAGCGTTGACGACCTGAGAGCCACCCTCTACGGGCTGGACGCCGTGCTGCGCCTGCACTTCGCCCAGGAGGAAGAGGCGTACTTCGCGCTGGCCGAGCGCGCGCCACAGCCGTGAAGGGAGCCTCCCCGACGTGAGACGTCGGGGAGGCTCCCTTCTGACACGCGAGGAGTCACCTCGGCTCGGGGCGGCGTCCACCCGCCAAGACCAGTGCACTGCCCACGAGGAGGCTGATCAGGCCTCCCAGCGCCAGCCAGGTCACCCCGGCGCCGGTCACCGCGAGGGGCGGCGTGCCGGTGTCCGCGCCCGGCGGTGCCGAGTCGGCGGGGGGTGCCGAGCCGGCGGGCGGCGCGGGGTCCGGGTCGGGCTGGTCGGGTCCGGGCAGGACGAAGAACGTGCGCTTGTAGTACCACTCCCACCAGGGTTCGTTGTCGCCGTTCTCCCCGTCCTGCACCACGAAGTTGTCCGGGTCGGAGT
Source organism: Lentzea sp. NEAU-D7 (assembly GCF_026242055.1). GTDB lineage: Bacteria > Actinomycetota > Actinomycetes > Mycobacteriales > Pseudonocardiaceae > Lentzea. The sequence goes on from NZ_JAPJDL010000012.1 coordinate 84,947, forward strand.
ACACGAACCGCCACGCTCCGACTATGCCGAAGCGGTAGATGCCCGCGGGGATCTGGTGGAACTCGAACCGGCCTCCGGCCGTGGTGACGTCCCTGGCGACGATCTCACCGGTGACGCGGTCGGCCAGGTACACCTTCACCCCTGGCAACGCGACACCCGACGGCAGGCCCAGCAGCGGCTTGTAGCGGAAGACCGCCACGTGCCCGACGACGCGGGACGCCATGCCTCCGGGAACGCGCGCGAACGCCGTCGCGGAGGCGTAGCCGTTCGAGCTGGGTGGCGCTCCGACCCGGCAGTCCGCGCGCACGTGGCCCTGCGTCCGTGCCGCGGAGGTGATCCGCGCGGTCATCTCGAACGTCCTCGTCGCACCGGCCGGCAGCACCGCGCCGCGCGCCAGTTCACCCGCGTCGAACCCGGCCGCGGACGTGACGGTGCACTCGGCGGTGAGGTCGGTGAAGGTGCTGGTGCCGCTGTTGGTCAACGTCAGCAGCAGACGAGCCACGTCGTCCACCCGGTAGTCCTGCTGGGCGAACCGCATCGACGCCGTCAGCGTGCCCCATTCGATCTTCCGCACACCGCGCGCCACGACGTCGGGGTCGTCGGTCCCGTCGACCACCGCGGTCAGCCCGCCGAAGTGCCACCCCGGAGCGTCGAAGTAGGTCCAGTAGGTCCCACCGGGAAGGTCGAGGAAGGCGAAACGGCCGTCCGGGCCGGTGGTCGTGGTCCAGGAGTTGCTCAGTCCGTCGGACACCCGCACCGTGATGCCCGCGAGCGCCTCACCGGGGTCCGCGGCCTGGTCTCCGTCAGCGTCTCCGTAGACCAGTCCGCGGTAGGTGCCGCGGACGAACGTGATCGGCACGGAGATCGTCACCTCGTTGTCCGCCGGGTTCGCGTCCTGCTCGTCGCCGAGCGGCCGGACGGTGATCACGAGGCGCAGTTCGTCACCAGTGCCCGTCACCCGGCCGGTGAGACTGCCTTCGACGCTCTGACCCGGTTCGACGCGCATCCCGGACGGGTGGAACGGCGTCCAGTGGTGGGTGGAGAACTCGCCGGTGGACGTGACCACCGCCTGGTTGACGGCGGCGGAGCCCACGTTGGTGACGCGGACCCCGGCGGTGATCTCCTCGTGGCCCAGGTAGGAGGGCTTGTCGAACCACGCCGTCAGCGTCAGGTCCGGCAGCTCCGCCCGGGGTGCCGCGGACGGTGTTCCCGGTGCGGGCGAGGTGGTGCCTTCCGGGTCTGCCGAAGGCGGGGCCTCGGGCCGGGACGGTGGTGCGGGTGACGTGCTGGTGGTGATCGTCGTGGAAGTGGTCGCCGGCGCGCTGGTGGCCGGGGGAGTGCTGGTCGCGGGTGGTGTGCTGGTGCCGGGCTCCGCCGGCGCCGTGGTCTCCGCTGTGCCGGGGCCGGCGTCGTCCGCCGTGGCGGGTCCGGTCGACACACCGAGGCAGAGCACCGCGGACAGCACGACGGCGCCTGCCGCACGAAGTGTTCGCATGGTTCCGATCTCCTCCCTGCCGGCCGGATCGCCGGGCGTGCACGAGCTCGTTCAGCGGTCCGGGCCGGCCGATGCGATGCCCGCCGTCAGGGCTTCGGATGGTTCGCGACCTCGACGGCGCCGAACAGCGCGGTGCCGTTGACGGTCAGCACCGGCGCGTCGTCGCGGAGCCGGTCGTTGTCGGTCTTGTCGACGATCCCGCCCATGAAGGGCAACCCACCCACGGAGACGCGCCACCCTTCGGGCACCAGCACCTCGACACCGCCGAAGAGGGCGAACGCGTCAATGCTCGCTTCGCCGTCCACGTGTGCCTCGCGCAGGTCGAGCGTGGCGCCGCCGAAGATGGCGGAGACGTCGGCGTGCCGCAGGTGCTGCGTGCGTTCACGGGTGGTGGTTCCGCTCAGGATCGCGACCGGTGTGCGGGTGCCGTGGTGCCTGCGCAACCCCACGAGCACGGCGATGCCGGCGCACGCCAGCACCGTCGGCCACAGCAGGTCGCCGGTGGCCCACCCGAGCGTGCCCGTGAGCAGCACCAGCCCGGCCAGCGTGATGACGACGGAGCCGAGTGAGACCCGGCGCTGCGCGGCCATCGCCACGAGGCCGAGCCCCACCAGCGCGACGGGCCACCAGCGTCCGACGGCGTCGCCGGAGTCGAGCACGTCGGTCGCGTCGAGGATGCCGAAGACACCGAGTGCCACCAGCACCAGTCCCATCCACACCCGGACGGGTCTCATGACCGCGGCTCCTCCGGTGCGGTGCCGGTGCGGCGGTCGACCTCGATGGTCCACTCGCTCGCGATCGCGGCGACGGCACCGATCGCGGTCACGACGGGGGCGGCGATCGCGGCGACGACACCGGCGGTCACCGGGATCTCCATCACGGTGTGCCCCTTGTCGTTCTTGAGGACGAGGCGCCGGACGTTGCCCTCGTGGATGAGCTCCTTGACCTTCTCCACGAGCGCTTCACCGCGCAGCTTGCTCACCTTGGTTTCCTGTTCGACGGTCATGTCTGTCTCCCTTCCACCACCACCCTCTCGCCGGGAGCGCGCCTGCAGCAGTGCCCTCGGTCCCCTCCAGCCGCCGCGATGGTCCCGGACCGCCTCGGCATCCGCGAACGGCGATGCCGTGCTCACACCGGGATGAGGACGGGCGTCGCCGACCGGCCGTGCCACCCCGCCGCTGACGACCACGGCCCGCTGTTGGACCCCCCAGCACGCCTCCGCGAGGTCATGGTCGTCTCCTTCTCGACCTCGCCGGTGCGATCACGGGCAGGGTGAACAACAGCGACCCCGGCACGGCCAGCGGGCGCTGCAGCACCAGATGAGGTCAGGGACCCGGTCGTCGGAGTTCTGCCCGGCGAGCGCGAGGTAGCCGAACGTCCTGGCGAGCGCCACGATCCGGCGCGCGAGCTCGTTGCGCAGCGGGCGTTCCACGATGTGCTGGTCGCCTGGTACGTCCTGTCGTCAGCGTGATCCCGGCGCCGCCGTGCGGGCAGGGCCGAAGTGCTCGCGCGGAGCGGGACGCCAGGCGGTGTCGCACCGGGATCTCCCTTGCTGCACTGGGTTCATGGACCACCTCAGCCCGCTCGACGCGGCGTTCCTCGACATCGAGGACGCGGACCCGCACGCCTCGCTCGCGATCGCCTCGGTGGCGGTCGTCGAGGGACCGGCGCCGACGCACGACGAGTTCCTCGCGCTGATGCGGGCGAGGCTGCCCGTGCTGCCGCGTGCCCGGCAGAAGCTCCTCCGCGTCCCGCTCGACCTGGGCACGCCCGGCTGGCAGGACGATCCGGCGTTCAACCTCGCCTACCACGTGCGCCGCACGGCCCTGCCGGCGCCGGGCGGTGACGCCGAGCTGTCCGCGCTGATCGCCCGCGTCATGGGGCAGCGCCTGGACCGCGACCGCCCGCTGTGGGAGTACTGGGTGGTCGAGGGACTCGCGGGAGGACGCTGGGCGATCGTCGCCAAGGTGCACCACTGCCTGGTCGACGGCGTGGGCGGCACCATGCTCTACGACGTGATGTACGGCGACGCGCCCGCGCCGGACCCCGCACCGGAACAGGACGCGAGCCTGCTGTCGTTGCTGGGCGCCGCGGTGACCTCTCCGATGCGGACCGCGCGGCTGGTCGCGTCCGCGGTGAGCGGCCTGGTGTCGCTCGTCGGCTCACTGCTGCCGGTGCACGCCTCGTCATTGTTCGGGCCGCTCGGCACCGCCCGGCACTACCGGATCGTCCGCGCCTCGCTGGCCGAGGTGAAACAGGTCGCGCACACCTTCGGCGGCACCGTCAACGACGTGGTGCTCGCGGCCGTGAGCTCCGCGTACCGCGCGGTGTTGCTGGCGCGGGGTGAACGGCCCGACCCGGAGAGCGTGCGGACGATGGTGCCCGTGTCGGTGCGCGGCGACCGCAGGATGGACAACCAGGTCAGCGTCCGGCTGGCGTTCCTGCCGGTCGAGGCCGAGCACGTCGTGGACGCGCTTTCGGTGGTGCACCAACGGTTCGCCGCGCTCAAGAAGGGCAACGAGGCCGAGGCCGGGCACGCGGTGACCGAACTGGCGCGGCACGAGCCGTTCGCGCCGTTGTCGTGGAGCATCCGGCTCGGGGCGATGCTGCCGCAGCGCAGCATCGTCACGGTGACCACGAACGTTCCGGGGCCACGGGAAGAGCTTCGCGTGCTGGGCCGCCCGATCGTCGAGATCCTGCCCTACGTGCCGATCGCCGTGCGCATCAGAACGGGCATCGCCGTGCTCTCCTACGCCGACCGGCTCACCATCGGCATCACCGCCGACTACGACAGCAACCCGGACGTGGACGTGCTCGCGGAAGCGTTGCACGAGGCCTTCGCCACGCTGGTGAGCGCGGCGAAGGCCCGTGTCACGCCGTCACCGCCCGTCGCAGCCTCCAAGCGCCGAGCGCGAACAGCACGACCGCGAACCCGAGCAGCACGCCCAGGTGCGGCACCACGGTGAGGAGATCACCGCCGCGGCGGGTCAGCGCCGCGAACCCGTCGGCCGCCCAGCCGTGCGGTGTGGTGAACGCGACGGTGTGCAGCGTGGGGCTGAAGAACTCGATCGGCACCATGCACCCGCCGAACGCCGCGAGGCCCAGGCCGACCAGGATGCCGGCGCCCGTGCTCTGCTGCTGAGTGCGGCACAACGCGCCGAGCAGCAGGCCCGCCCCTCCGGAGACCAGCGCGAACGCGCCCAGCAGTGCGGCGGCGCCGAGCGGGTCGCCCCAGCGCACGCCGAACAGCAGCGCCGAGCCGACGAGCACGATCAGCCCCTGCAGCAGGGCGATGACGACCCGGCCGAGCGCCTCGCCGGCCACCACGACCCCGGCCGGTGTCGGGGTCGCGAGCATGCGCCGCGTGACACCGAGCGCGCGGGACTCGACCAGCGCGGCCGAGGTCGTGAGGGCGTTGAGGAACGTGAACAGGACGAGCTGGTTGGCCGCACCGAGGTCGAAACCGGAGTAGTCCCGGGGGAACAGCGCCTCGCCCGTGGTGCTGGTGCGGACCTCGACCGGCTCCACCCGCACGGAGTCCACAGCGGACAGTGCCGCGGCGCGGTCGAGCCCGGTGCGGGACGCGACGAAGTCACCTGCGGCGGACCGGTTCGCCTCCTGCGTCAGCGTCGTCGTGACGAGCATCCGCACCTGCTGGCCCGTGCGGTCGGGACGCACCAGCATCCGCGGGGTGTCCGTGCCGGTCCGCACCAGACCGCCGCTGACCTCGCCGTGCTCCACGGCCGAGCGCAACGCGGCCTCGTCGGGGAAGTCCTTGACCCGCAACGAGGATTCGGCGCGAAGCGCCCCGGCGTCACCCACGACCCCGAGCAGCGGGGTGGTGGCCCCGCCGAACGCGGCGCCGATGATGAAGACCAGCATCAGCGGCAGTGCCACCAGGAAGAACAGGCCGGTGCGGTCGCGCATCGCCCGACGCAGGTTCATCCAGGCGATCGAGAGGATCTTCACGGTCGCACCACCTTTCGGAACAGGATCAGGGCCACGGCGCAGGTGACCGCGGCGAACGCCGTCATGGCGGCGACCGAGGGCAGCACGGCGGCGACCCCGCCACCGGCGAGATCGGCCAGCCCGCGCAGGAACCAGCGGTGCGGCGTCACGAGACTCAGCACCTCCAGCGCACGACCGGCCTGCTCCAGCGGGAAGAACGCGCCGCCGAGCGCACCGAGCACGATCGCGACGACGGCCTGCCACCCACCGGCCTGCTCCGCGGTCTTCGCGATGGCGGCCACGACGGCCATGGCCCCGGTGGCGGCCAGCACCCCGGCGAGCACCAGCAGGCCGACGCCCGCCGGATGTCCCCAGTGCGCGCCCATGAGCAGCGAGGACGCCACCACCAGGACCGTCATGCTCAGCACACCGATGACGACACTCGTGAGCAGCTTGCCCGCGAGGATCGACGAGCGGCGCACCGGTGCCGCGAGCAACCGCGCCAACGTGCCGTCACGGCGTTCGTCGAGCAGGCCGGTGACGCCGGACTGCACGGCGAAGAACAGGAAGAACACCGCCATTCCGGCCGCGTACTGGGTCTTCGGGTCGAGCTGGCGGCGGCCCGTGGTGTCCTCGGCGACAACGGTTCCGGGCAGTGCGGCGGCCGCTTCGGCGGCGAGGTCGGCCGGCGAGGTGGTGACTCCCGAGTGGACGGTGGCGGCCACCGCGACCCGCACCGCCGCGAGGCGGCCGGTGTAGGTCTCGGCGAGCGAACGCGCCACCTGGGTACCGGTCGGAGCGTCGACGTCACCGACGACGTCGATCCGTGCCGCCCGGCCCGCGGTCACGTCCTCGGTGAGGCCTTCCGGCAGCAGGAACGCCGCCGTCGCCTCACCCTTGTCCACCAGCGCCTGGGCTTCCGCCGCCGTCGGCACCGATCGGATCTGGATCGCGCCGTTCGCCGCCGCGCCGCGCAGCACCTCGTCGGTGAACGTCGTGGCGACGACGCCTCTGTCGGCGTCGGCCACCACGTAGCGGAACACCTCGCCGTCGCCGGCGATGTTGCCCAGGATCAACGTGAACACGCCCGCGAGACCGAGCGGCAGCACGAGTGCGAGCACGTAGGCGGTGCGGTCGCGAGCCCGCTCTCGCAGGTCGCGCAGAGCGATCAGCAGTGCTTGTCGCATGGTCACTCCCGCAGCGCTTTGCCGGTGAGGTGCAGGAAGACCGTCTCCAGATCGGGCTCGGTCACCTCGACGGAGCGCACCACGACCCCGTTGGAGGAGATGGCCGACAGCACGACGGGCAGGCACTCCCGCGCGTCGTCGACGACCAGGTCGAGCCCGTGGCCGTGCACCGCCACGTTCCTCACGTCGCGGAGGTCGCCGAGCATCGCCGCGGCATGGGCGAGATCGCCGTCCAGCAGCAACGAGATCCGGTCCCGCTCACCGAGCTTCTCCACCAGTTCGCGGCGCGTGCCCTCGGCGATGAGCCGCCCGGAGTCGATCACGCCGACCCGGTCGCAGAGCCGTTCGGCCTCCTCCATGTAGTGCGTGGTGTAGAGGATGGCCATGCCCGCGGCGGCGAGCGCCCGGACGTTGTCCATGATCTGGTTGCGGCTCTGCGGATCTACGCCCGCGGTGGGCTCGTCGAGCACCAGCAGACGCGGTTCGTGCAGCAGCCCGACCGCCACGTTCAGCCGCCGTTTCATGCCGCCGGAGTACTCGCGGGCCAGGTCGCCCGCGCGATCGGTCAGGCCGACCACGTCGAGCACGTGGTCGACGCGCGAGCGGGCGGCGCCGTAGAGGCTCGCGAAGAACCGCAGGTTCTCCCTCCCCGTCAGGTCGGGGTAGAGCGCGAGTTCCTGCGGCACGTAGCCGACCAGCCGTTTGGCGGCGATGGCGCGCGTCGACATCGGCTGTCCGGCGACGACCACCTCACCGGCGTCCGGCTCGAGCACGCCGGTGATCATCGAGATGGTGGTGGTTTTGCCGGCGCCGTTGGGCCCGAGCAGACCGTAGGTCTCGCCTTCCGCGATCGTGAACGAGACGTCGTCGACGGCCTGGACGTCACCGAACCTGCGGCTCAGGCCGGAGCATGAGAGGACCGTCATGGCGCGCTCCTTCCAACGGGACCACGACGACGGGGCAAAGGGCGTGCCGCAGGCAGTAGCTCGTGACGGAGCTCATCACCAGCACGTCCGCCCTGTGCGAGCCGTGCTCACCGACGACCAGGCAGGCCTCGCCGGCGGACCGTGCCACGAGGACCGGACCCGCCACGCCCTGCGGCACCTCCGTGTCGATGCGGACGTCGAGCACCGACGGGCCGAGCGACTCCAAGGCGGCCTCCAGGTCGTGGCGGTGCCTCTCGCTGAACGGGTCGACGCCCTCGTCGAGCGAGGGGTTCAGTTGACAGACCGACAGCGCCAGCACGGACGCGCCGGTGCGCTTGGCCTCCGCGACGGCCCAGGCGAGCGCTCCTCGCGCGGCGGGGGAGCCGTCGACGCCGACGACTATGCGGGGCTTGTCGTTCATGAGCTGCTCCTCGGGTGGGTTCGCTGATCAGCGTGCCCAGTGCGCGACGCCGCCGCGCAGAGCCCTTCGTCCCGTACCGGCACCGGCTTTCGCACGTGTCGTGGGTGTCCGGCGTGGATGAACGCTGGGGTGCACGGACAACCGGCGACTTGCGGAGGACTGCCATGCGCGAACCCACCGTGGCCTCACTGATGACCGCCGAGGTCATCGGTGCGGGCCCCGACACCCCGTTCCAGGACCTCGTGCGACTGCTCGGCGACAACAAGGTCAGTGCGCTGCCGGTGGTCGAGGCCGACCGGCCCGTCGGAGTGGTCTCCGAGGCCGACCTGCTGCCGAAGGAGGAGTTCCGGGCGGGAGCCGAGGAGCCTCCCGGCTTCTTCGCCGCCCGCGCGGAGAAGCACCGCTGGGCGCAGTCCGCCGGGCTCACGGCCCGGGACGTCATGAGCACTCCGGTGTGGACGACGACGCCGGACACCCCGGCGAGCAGGGCGGCCCGCGAGCTCGCGACCGCGGGCGTGCGCAGGCTGTTCGTGGTCGACGGCGAAGGCGTGCTGGTCGGCGTGCTGTCCCGCCGGGACCTGCTGCGGCTGTTCGTCCGGGAGGACGCCGACCTGCGTCGTGAGATCCAGGACGAGGTGTTCGGCCGGACGCTGTGGGTCGACCCGCTGACCATCGGTGTCACCGTCTCCCGGGGCGTCGTCACGTTGAGCGGCCGGTTGGAGCGGCGCAGCGAGATCGAGATCGCCGAGCACCTCGTGCGGTCGATGCCCGGTGTGGTGGAGGTCCACAACAACCTGAGGCCGGACTGGGACGACTCGAAGCGCCCGCGCCAGACCGAGATCTTCGGCTGATGGCAGGCCGGATCGTGGTCGGGGTCGACGGCTCGCCGGTCTCGGCGGCGGCCCTGCTCTGGGCCGTGGACGAGGCCGTGCGGCGGGACTGCGACGTGGCGGCGGTGTCGGTGTGGCACCGCGACGACGGTCTCGTCGCGGGCCCGCTGCCCGCGGACGTGGCCGCGCAGCTGGCGGAGGACCACCAGAGGTCTCTCGGGCAGACCGCCTTGGACGAGGCGCTCTACGACATCGGCAACGTCGGCGCGCGCATCCGTCCCGTGCTCGCCGAGGGCGATCCGCGAGGCGTGCTGGTGGACGCGTCCGCGGACGCCGAGCTTCTCGTCGTCGGCAACCGCGGGCACGGCGCGGTCGCCGAGGCGCTGCTCGGCTCCGTCAGTGCACATTGCCTGCACCACGCGGCCTGCCCCGTCGTGGTCGTGAAGGAGGCGAAGACCGGATGAGAAGGAAGCATTGGAGCGAACTGACCCCGTGGCAGCGCAGGACGGCGGTGGCGACCGGCGTCGCCGAGGTCGCTTTCGCCGCGGCGGCGTGGACCGACCTGGCGTTGCGCCCGCCGCAGTTCGTGCGGGGCAGGAAGCTGTGGTGGGCGCTGGCGATCCTGGTGAACTTCGCCGGCCCGATCGCCTACTTCCGCTGGGGCAGGAGGGCCTGACTCCCGCAGGAGGAGGATCCGCCGACCAGGGACCCAGGTCCCGGACCGGACGGCACCTTGGCACCTGTCGGCGGGTGATCGAGTTCGGCGACAGTGCAGGCATCAGCAATCGTGGAGGTGTTCGATGAAGCACGCAGGCGCGACCGAGATCGGCAACGTCGTGGTGGAGCTCGGCGAGCGGGTACCGGCCGAAGCGCGGCAGTACGCGCACGACAAGATCGCACCGCTCAGCCGCTACGCACCCGCGCCGGTGCCGTTCGCACGAGTGCGGCTGACCAGCACAGGACCGCGCACGATCGCGGTGCGGGTGAACCTCGACGTGAACGGGACCTCGTTGCCCGCGCAGGCCGAGGCCGCCACGTTCGCGGAGGCGGTCGACGAGGTGCACGACCAGCTGCACACCCGTCTGCTGAAGATGCACAACTGACGGAGCACCAAGACGAAGGGCGCCTCCCACCAGGGGAAGCGCCCTTCGTGCTGGACGAGGACCACGCGGCTGACCGGGTCCGCCTCACGGGCGTTCGAGCAACTCCGCGACCTCGCCGGGGTGTGCGGCCGGGCTGGTCGACCTGACGCCGTTGCTCCAGCCCAGGTCCTCGTTCCAGCGCAGCACGGTGCCTCGTCCGGTGACCACCTCGCCGCGCTTGGGTCGTGACGCCGAGAGTTCCAGGACGACCTGCGCGACGTCGATTCCCTGGCAGGCGAGCCGGTCGACGACCTCGTCGAAGTAACGGGCGATCGCGACCGGGGTCCGGGTAGCGGCGGTGTGGTGCACTCCAGGCCTCCTGTGGGCTGTGCGAACGCCCACACTCTGCGTCGTCTGGAGCAGTTGTCCCAGGGGCCAAGGTCCCGTCCTGGCTGGGACCGCGGGAGGGACCGGAGGATCATTCCAGGTCACCTGGCAGGTTCCGGCGGTGGTCAGGAGGGACCGCTGGGGAGGTCCAGCAGTCTGGTCCTGGTGGCCTGCAAGCGGTTCAGCAGAGCGTCGACCAGGATCAGGGACAGCTGGTAGCCGAACGCCGGGTCCTCGTCGGCGAGGTTGCGCAGTGCCGCGGTGTCGACCACCACCGCTCGCGTGGGTGACACGACCGTCGCGCCGAAGTGCCACCGGTACGGCGGCACCAGCCACGACCACCCGACGAGCTCACCCGGTCCGACGCTCTGCACCGCGACCCGGCCGCGCCCCGGTGCGAGGGCGTCCACCACGACGCACCCCGACACCACCACCCAGCACTGGTCGGCGACCCCGCCCTCGTCGAACAGCCGGGTCCGCGGTGCGTAGGTCTCGACCCGGCTCACTCCCGCGATCGCCGCGCGTTGGGTGTGCGACAGCTTCGTGAGCAGAGGGAGGGAATCGAGTTCGGCCATCGTCGTTGCCATGCGGTTCACCTGTGCCTCTACGTCGTCGAATACGGCTCGTGGTGCTCGATGGACCGCGACACCTCGGGCGGGTGGTTGTGCCCGCGGCGCTGCTCGGTCAGTTCCTCGGCGAACTGCTCCTGACGTTCCTCGCCGCGGTAGCGGGCGAGGACGGTCATCGTGATCGCGTGCGCCACGGCCAGCAGGAGCAGCACGATTCCGAGCTTGGTCACGAGTTTCTGCAGTTCACCGTCGACCGGCAGGTCGACCGTGGAGACCAGGGCGACGAGGCCGAGCACGATCAGCGTGAACAAGGTCGTGGTGAGCCAGCTCGCGGCCACGCTCATACCGCGGTTCGCGTCGTCGCCGAGGTACCTGCGGCCGCTGATGGTGATGATCACGGCGTCGACGACGACGAGCAGCGTGCTGACGAGGAGGAAGGCGATGTAGCTGTCGGTGTCCATACCGACCAGCGTCCGGGCGGCACGTCCGGGGGACCAGGGTCGTGGGCCCGCTGGGCGACGGTGCGCATTGGTCCCGGCCCGCAGGGACGTCATGCCCTGTCCGCTGCCCATCAGCGGCGATGAGATGCACTTATGACTGTCGCGACAACGGGACTCTCCTCGGCCGAGGCGGCGAGGCGACTGCACGACGACGGGCCGAACGAGCTGCCGCGGGCACGACGGCGGCACCCGCTGCTGTTGCTGGTCGAGCAGCTGGTGCACTTCTTCGCGCTGATGCTGTGGGCCGCCGCTGTGCTGGCGTTCGTCGCCGGCATGCCTGCCCTGGCCGTGGCGATCACGGTCGTGGTCGTGCTCAACGGCGCCTTCGCGTTCGCGCAAGAACACCGGGCCGACCGCGCGGCGCAGCGCCTGCGCGACCTCATGCCGTTGCGTGCCACGGTGCGCAGGGACGGCCATCTCAGCCAGATCGACGCCTCCGAACTGGTCGTCGGCGACGAGCTGGTGCTGGAGCCCGGCGCGCGGATCTGCGCCGACGGCGAGGTGCTCACCGCTTCGGGGCTCGCCGTCGACGAGTCGATGCTGACCGGCGAGAGCGTGTCGACGAGACCGGGTGCCGGGCAGGAGGTCTACGCGGGCACCTACGTCGCGGAAGGCGAGGCGGAGGTGCTGGTGACCGCGACCGGCGGGCACACGAAGCTCGCCGGCATCGCGGCGCTGACCCAGGAGGCCAAGCCACCCCGCAGCCCTCTCGCGGCCCAGCTGCACAAGGTCGTGGTGGTCGTCGCCGTGCTGGCCGTGCTGATGGGCGCGGTCTTCTTCGGCGTCGCGGTGCTGCTCGGGCTCCCGCTCGTCGAGGGGTTCCTGTTCGCCATCGGTGTCACGGTGGCGCTCGTGCCGGAAGGGCTGCTGCCGACCGTCACCCTCTCGCTGGCCCGTGCGGCGCAGAACATGGCGGCCCGCAACGCGCTGGTGCGCAAGCTCGACGCGGTGGAGACGCTGGGCGCGACGACGTTCATCTGCACCGACAAGACCGGCACGCTGACCCGCAACGAGATGTCGGTCGTGCACGTGTGGACGAGCGGTGGCGAGGTGACCGTGCACGGCACCGGCTACGAGCCGACCGCCACCGTGAGCGGTGCTCCGCGGGCGATCGACCGGGTGCGGGACCTCGCCTCCAGCGCGAAGCGCTGCTCGCCGGTCGCCCACGCGCTCCACCAGGACGGCAAGTGGCTTCCCGTCGGCGACCCGATGGAGGTCGCCCTGCACGTCCTCGCCGCACGCGTGGGCGTGGACGGCCCGTCGGCGGACTCCGTGCGGTTCCCGTTCGACCCCCGCCGCCGCCGATCGTCCGTTGTGGACTCCGATGGTGTGCACGTGACCGGGGCGCCGGAGACGGTCCTGCCGCTGTGCGTGACGACGCGTGGGGCTGAAGACGCCATCGCGGCACTGACCCAGCGCGGGTTGCGCGTGCTGGCGGTGGCGCGCAGGCCGGCGCGGCCGGGTGACGAGGACTCCTGGCAGCAGGCCGAACAGGACCTCGAACTCCTCGGCCTGGTGGGCCTGCAGGACCCGCCGCGCGACGACGTGGAGGAGGCGATCGCGTCGTGCCGGTCCGCGGGCATCCGTCTCGCCATGATCACCGGCGACCACCCGGCCACCGCGCGGGCCATCGCCGACCAGGTGGGCCTGCTCGGTCCCGACCGGCTCGTCGTGGAGGGCTCCGCCCTGCCGGCGGATCCGGACGAGCTGGGCGCGTTGCTGGACCACGACGGCGTCGTGGTCGCACGCGTCACCCCGGCGGACAAGCTGCGCATCGCGATGGCGTTGCAGCGCAGGGGACACGTGGTCGCGATGACCGGGGACGGCGTGAACGACGGCCCGGCGTTGCGTGCCGCCGATGTCGGGATCGCGATGGGCTCCTCCGGCACGGACGTGGCGCGCGAGGCGGCCGACCTGGTGCTGCTGGACGACCACTTCGGCACGATCGTCGCCGCGGTCGAACAGGGTCGTGCCACGTTCGCGAACATCCGCCGCTTCCTCACCTACCACCTGACCGACAACGTCGCCGAGCTCACCCCGTTCGTGGTGTGGGCGTTGTCCGGTGGGTCGATCCCGCTGGCGATCACCGTGCTGCAGGTGCTGGCGCTGGACATCGGCACCGACCTGCTGCCCGCGCTCGCGCTGGGCGCCGAGCCGCCGAACAAGCACACCATGCGCGGCAAGCTGCGCACCGGCTCGCTCGTCGACGGCGCGTTGCTGCGCAGGGTCTTCGGCGTGCTCGGCCCCGCCGAGGCGCTGATGTCGATGCTCGCCTTCCTGGTCGTGCTGGTGGCGGGCGGCTGGCGGTTCGGCGACGTGCCGGACGCCGCGTTGCTCGCGACCGCGTCGGGCACCGCGTTCACCGCGATCGTGTTCGGCCAGCTGGCGAACGCCTACGCGTGCCGCAGCGTGAGCCGGCCCGTGTGGCGAACCGGCCTGCGGGGCAACAGGTTGCTGCTGTGGGCGGTGGCGTTCGAGCTCGTCGTGCTCGTGGTGTTCCTGTTCGTGCCACCGCTGCCGGACCTGCTCGGCGGGCACGGCCCGTCGGCGCTCGGCTGGGCACTCGCCGCCGCCACGGTGCCGGTGGTGGTGCTCGCCGATGCCGCAGTGAAGGTGGTTCTGGCACGGCGGCTGAACTCCGCGCAGCGGCCCCTCACGCGCTGAGGAACGAGGGCTGGACGTGGGGGGGGGGGGGGGGGGGGGGGGGGGGGGGGGGGGGGGGGGCGGGGGCGGGGGGGGGGGGCGGGGGGGCGGGGGGGGGG
>NZ_JAPJDL010000012.1:99063-203175 GCF_026242055.1 Lentzea sp. NEAU-D7
CCCCCCCCCCCCCGGGGGGCGCCCCCCCCCCCCCCGCCGCCGCCCCCCCCCCCCCCCCCCCCCCCCCTCCAGTCAGGCCTGCAGAACGACTTTCAGCGCCCCGCTGTCACCCGCGTTCTCGAACACCTCGTACGCCTGCTCCATCTCGCCGAGGGCGAACCGGTGGGTGATGAACCGCTCTCCGTCGATCCGCCCTGCCGCGACCATCCGCAGCAACGTCGGCGTGGACACGGTGTCCACGAGTCCGGTGGTGATGGTGACGTTGCGGATCCACAGGCTCTCCAGGTGCAACGTCGCGGGCTTGCCGTGCACACCGACGTTCGCGACGTGCCCGCCGGGCCGCACGAGCTTCGCGCACAGCTCGAACGTGTCCGGCACGCCGACCGCCTCGATCGCGACGTCGGCGCCCAGGCCACCGGTGAGCTCGCTGACGATCCGCTCGGCCTCCTCCGCGGTCGACGCGGTGATGTCGGCACCGAACTGCTTGGCCGCGTCGAGCCGCGACGCCGCGAGGTCCACGGCGACGACGTGGCCGGGGCTGTAGAGCTGCGCGGTCTGGATCGCGGCCAGCCCGATCGGCCCGGCACCGACGATCACGACGGTGTCCGCGGGCTTCACGGTCCCGTTGAGCACGCCGACCTCGTAGGCGGTGGGCAGGATGTCGGCGAGCACGACCGCCGCGGTGTCGCTGACGTCGGCGGGCAGGAGGTGCGTGGAGGTGTCGGCGAACGGCACCCGCACGTACTCGGCCTGCACGCCGTCGACCAGGTGGCCGAGGATCCAGCCACCGCCGCCGAGGCACTGCCCGTAGCTGCCGGTGCGGCAGTACTGGCAACGTCCGCACGCGGAGATGCAGGAGATCAGCACCCGGTCGCCCGGCTGGAGTCCCGTGACCGACGCCCCGACCTGCTCGACCACGCCGACGGCCTCGTGCCCGAGGATCCTGCCCGGCTCGACCTCGGGCACGTCCCCCTTGAGGATGTGCAGGTCGGTGCCGCAGATGGTGACCGCGGTGACGCGCACTATCGCGTCCGCCGGGTCCTTGATCTCGGGCTTCGGCACGTCCTTCCACTCGCGCTTGCCGGGGCCTCCGTAGACCAGCGCCTTCATCTGTTCCTCCTCGTGGAGTCGCCTTTCTCCTCAGGCTTGTCGCGTGACGGGGCGGTGCGCAGAGACGGGGGTCCCGCACGGCCGGGGACCTTGTGCCCGGTGCCGACGAGACGTGAGCAGGTGGGGGAGCAGCCCCGTCCCGGCGCAGGCTGCTCACAGCGAAGAGTCCACATCGGAGTGAGGAGAACGCTGTGAGCACAGACGTAGCGGGACCGGAGGCCGCCACACGGCCCGGTCCGGCCGACCGGCCACGGCCGTCCAGGTTCGGCCTGCCCACCGCGACCGCCCTGGTGGTCGGATCCGTGATCGGAACCGGCGTGTTCGGCCTGCCGACCGCACTGGCGGCGTTCGGCCCGGTCAGCCTCGTGGCGTTCGTCCTGGTGTCGATCGGCGCGCTGGCGCTCGCGCTGACGTTCGGCGCGCTGGCGAAGCGCATCAGCGGCTCCGGCGGTCCGTACGTGTACGCCAGGGAGGCGTTCGGCGAGTTCGCGGGGTTCCTCAACGCCTGGTGCTACTGGATCACCGCGTGGGCGGGCAACGCGGCGATCGTCGTGGCGCTGGTCGGGTACGTCGAGGTGTTCGTCAACACCGAGCACCAGGTCGGCTGGTCCATCGTGATCGCGCTGGCGGGCCTGTGGATTCCGGCTCTGGTCAACCTGTCCGGACTGCGGAGCATGGCCGTCACGCAGGTCGTCTTCACGGTGCTGAAGATCGTGCCGTTGCTGTTCATGGCCACGGTCGGCCTGCTCTTCGTGAAGTCGGCGAACTTCGGTCCGTTCAACGCGAGCGGCACCTCGATCGGCGGCGCCATCTCGGCCGCGGCGGCGATCGCGTTGTTCAGCTTCATCGGCATCGAGACCGCGTCGGTGGCCGCCGGCCGTGTCCGCGATCCCGAGCGCAACGTCGGGCGGGCCACCGTGCTCGGCACGATCGGCTGCGCGGTCATCTACGTCCTCGGCACGCTCACCGTCTTCGGCACCGTGCCGAACGGCACGCTGCGCGAGAGCTCGGCGCCGTTCACCGACTCCGCCAACGCCATCTTCGGCGGCCAGTGGGCCGGTCAGGCCGTGGCGATCGCCGCCGTGGTGTCCGGCATCGGCTGCCTCGTCGGCTGGACCCTGATCGTCGGCGAGATGCCGATGGCCGCCGCCAAGGACAAGCTGTTCCCGAAGGCGTTCCTGCGCACCCGCGGCGACGTCCCGAGCTTCGGCATCATCAGCTCCACCGTGCTCGCCTCGGCGCTGGTGGTCGTCAGCTACACGAACTTCGAGCAGGTCTTCACCACGCTCGTGCTGCTGTCGGTGTTCACCGCCGTCGTGCCCTACCTGTTCAGCGCCGCCGCACAGCTGTACTGGCTGCTCGTGCGCGGCCGCCGGGCCGAGTGGCCGCACCTCGTGCGCGACTGCACCGTCTCGGTCCTCGCTCTCGCCTTCGGCTTCTGGGCCCTGGCCGGCAGCGGCTACCAGGCCGTCTACTACGGCGTCGTGTGCCTGCTGCTGGGCGTGCCGCTCTACATCTGGCTGAAGGTCGGCCGCCGCGAGTACGGCGAGGTCGGGTCGTGACCCTCGGCGTCGGATCCGAAGTCGGCGCGCTCCGCCAGGTGATCGTTCACCGCCCCGGCCTGGAACTGAGCAGGCTCACCCCGCGCAACTGCGACGAGCTCCTGTTCGACGACGTGCTCTGGGCCTCGAAGGCCCAGGAGGAACACGACGTGTTCGCCGCGGTGCTGCGCGATCGGGGGATCGTCGTGCACCACACCGGCGTCCTGCTCGCCGAGACCCTGGAGCTGCCCGAGGCGCGGGCGTTCGTGCTCGATCGCGTGTGCACACCGGAACTGCTCGGCCCGACGCTGACCGGCCCGGTGCGCGAGTTCGCGGAGAAGGTCGACGCCCCGGTGCTCGCCGAACTCCTCGTCGGCGGGGTGACCCGTGCCGACCTGTCTCCGCTCGGCGTGCAGAGCCTGCGGTGGAACAGCCTCGGACTCGACGACTTCGTGCTGCCACCGCTGCCGAACACGCTCTTCCCGCGCGACAGCTCGGCGTGGATCTACGGCGGTGTCACCGTCAACCCGATGGCCAAGGCCGCTCGCCGTCGCGAAACCCTGCACTGCCAGGCGATCTACCGCTACCACCCGCTGTTCGCCGACGCGGTGTTCCCGATCTACTACGGCGCGGACGACGCCGGTCACCAGCCCGCGACGCTGGAAGGCGGGGACATCCTGGTCCTCGGGCGCGGCACAGTGCTGATCGGGATGGGGGAGCGCACCACCCCGATGGGAGTGGAGATCCTGGCGCGCGAACTGTTCCGCACCGGGCAGGCCACCTCCGTCGCGGCGGTGCAGTTGCCCCGCTCGCACGCGCTCATGCACCTCGACACGGTCATGACGATGCTCGATCCGGCCACGTTCATCCGCTATCCCGGCCTCGACCCCGAGTCGCTCACGACGTGGGTGATCACCCCCGCCGACGCGGAGGAGGTCGTCGAGCGCGGCTCGGCCGGCCTGCGCGTGCAGGAGCGGACCTCGGTGTTCACCACGATCGCCGAACTGCTCGGCATCGACCGGCTGCGCGTGCTGTGCGCGGACGAGGACGCCCGAGCCGCCGAACGCGAACAGTGGGACGACGCCAACAACTTCCTCGCTCTCGCACCCGGCGTCGTCGTCGGCTACGAGCGCAACACCGTCACCAACACCATGCTCGCCGACCACGGCATCGAGGTCATCTCCATCCCCGGCAACGAACTCGGCCGCGGCCGGGGCGGAGCCCGCTGCATGACCTGCCCGATCCAGCGCGACGGCATCTGAAAGGACATCTTCGATGCGACACCCCGGCTCTCTGCTCAAGGAACTCGACCTCACCAAGGAGAAGTTCCTCGACCTCGTCTCCCAGGCCCGCGGACTGAAGCGCGCCAAGGCGTCCGGCGTCGAGCACCCGGTCCTGACCGGCAAGAACATCGCCCTCGTCTTCGAGAAGAGCTCCACCCGCACCCGCTGCGCCTTCGAGGTCGCCGCGCACGACCAGGGCGCCCACGTCACCTACCTCGACCCGACCGGCTCCCACATGGGCCGCGAGGAGTCCATCCCGGACACTGCCAAGGTCCTCGGCCGCATGTTCGACGCCATCGAGTTCCGCGGCTTCGCCCAGGACACCGTCGAGACGCTGGCCGAGCACGCCGGCGTGCCCGTGTGGAACGGCCTCACCGACTCCTGGCACCCCACCCAGATGCTCGCCGACGTCCTCACCATGACCGAGAACTCCACCGACCGGGTCGAGGACATCAGCTTCGCCTTCGTCGGCGACGGCCACAACAACGTCGCCCGCTCCCTGCTCGTCACCGGCGCCCTGCTCGGCATGGACGTCCGCATCGCGGCACCCGCCGCGCTGCAACCCCCTGCCGACGTGATCGCCAAGGCCCACGAGCTGGCCGCCACGAGCGGCGCCCGCGTGCTCGTCACCGACGACCCCGAACAGGCCGTCGCCGGCGTCGACTTCATCTACACCGACGTCTGGGTCAGCATGGGCGACTCGCCCGAGGCCTGGGACACCCGCGTCCCCCTGCTCACGCCCTACCGCGTCACCGCCGAACTGATGAAGGCCACCGGCAACCCCGGCACGAAGTTCCTGCACTGCCTGCCGTCCATCCACGACCGCACCACGACCGTGGGCCGCCGGGTCCACGACCAGTACGGCCTCGACGGCGCCGAAGTCACCGACGAGGTGTTCTCGTCACCCGCGTCGGTCGTCTTCGACCAGGCCGAGAACCGCCTGCACACCATCAAGGCGGTCATCGTCGCCGGGCTGGCCTCCTGATGCGCATCGTCGTCGCACTCGGAGGCAACGCCCTGCTCCTGCGCGGCGAACGAGCCGACGCCTCCGTCCAGCTCCACCACGTCGAAGCAGCGGCACGAGCCCTCGCGCCGCTCGCCGCGGAACACGAACTCGTGGTGTGCCACGGCAACGGCCCGCAGATCGGCCTGCTGGCACTGGAAAGCGAGGCGGACCCGTCACTGACCCGCCCGTACCCGCTCGACACCCTCGGCGCCGAGACCCAGGGCATGATCGGCTACTGGCTCGCCCAGTCCCTCCGCAACGCGGGCGTTCGCAAACCCGTCCTCGCCGTGGTCACCCAGACCGTCGTCGACGCGGCCGACCCGGCGTTCGCCGAGCCGACGAAGTTCATCGGCCCGATCTACGACCGCGCCCAGGCCGACCGGCTGGCCGAGCTGAACGGATGGACCATGGCGGCGGACGGCTCGCATTGGCGGCGCGTCGTCGCTTCACCCGAGCCGCTCCGGCTGGTGGAGCAGGAGTCCGTCGAGCAGCTGGTGAGCGGTGGGACGATCGTGGTCTGCGCGGGTGGCGGGGGAGCACCCGTCGTCGACGACGGGCAGTTGCGCGGCGTCGAGGCGGTGGTGGACAAGGACCTCACGTCGGCTGCGCTGGCGATCGCGTTGAAGGCGGACCACCTGCTCCTGCTCACCGACGTGCCCGCGGTGATGTCCGACTACGGCATGCCGACCGAGGAACCGCTGCACCACCTGGACGTGGCCGAACTCGGGCACCTGAGCTTCCCCGCGGGTTCGATGGGACCGAAGATCGAGGCGTGCCGCCGGTTCGTCGAAGCGACCGGCTCGACCGCGGGGATCGGAGCGCTGACCGATGCCGCGGGACTCCTGGCGGGCACCGCCGGCACGACGGTCGGCCGGCTGACGCCTCGCGGTGGACGGTCCGGCTCCTGCACCGGGTCGAGTTCAGGAGGTCCCGTCATCGTCGGGAGTTGATGATGCCCAGGTCGGAGGCCGCGGCCACGGCCGCGGTGCGGGAGCCGACGCCCAGTTTGGTGTAGATGCGGGCCAGGTGGGATTTGACCGTGCCTTCGGTGAGGTGGAGGCGGGCGGCGGCGGGCGGGGGGGGGGGGGCGGCGGGGGCGGGGGGGGGGGGCGCGGGGGCGCGGCGGGGGGGGGGGGGGGCCGGGGTGCGCAGGCGGTTCATGAGGCGGTCGGCGACGGTGGGCGCCAGGGCGGTGTGGCCCGCGGCCGCTGTGCGCACCGCGGCTGCCAGGTCCTCTGGAGGTGCGTCTTTCAGCAGGTAGCCGGTGGCGCCCGCTTCTATCGCGGGCAAGGTGTCGGCGTCGGTGTCGTAGGTCGTGATGATCACCACGCGTGGCGCGCCGGGGCGGCCGGTGATCGCCGCGGTGGCCTCGGCGCCGGTCATGCCGCCCTTGAACCGCAGGTCCATCAGGACCACGTCGACGTCTCCCTCGGATGCTCGTGCGACGGCGGCTTCGGCGGTGTCCGTCTCGGCCACCACCAGCAGGCCGGGTTCCGTTTCCAGGACGGCGCGCAGGCCGGCGCGCACGACGGGGTGGTCGTCGGCCAGCAGGAGGCGGATGGGCGTGTCGGTCACCGGTGCTCCTCGGGAGTGGTGAGGGGCAGGCGCGCGGCGAGGGCGGTGCCGCGGCCGGGGGTGCTGTCCACGGTGAGTGTGCCGCCCAGCGCTCGGGCGCGGGCGCGCATGGTCGCGAGGCCGAAGCCTCCGGTGTCCGCGCCGGGAAGCGGGAGAGGGCCGAAGCCGGTGCCGTCGTCCACCACCTCGATCGCCACCTGGTCGCTCTGGTAGCCGAGGGTCACGGTGATGGCCTGGGCCCCCGAGTGGCTGACGGCGTTGGCCAGGGCCGACTGGGCGATGCGCAGCAGGGTCACCTCGTGGGCGGTGGGCAGCGGCACGGGCGGACCGGTCAGGTGGAAGCCGACGGTTGCCGCGTGCCGTTCGGAGGTGGTGGTGCACAGCCGGTCCAGGGCGTCGGCGAGAGACGTGCCTTCCAGGCCGGGCGGGGCCAGGGCGGCTACGAAGCGACGGGCTTCGGCCAGGTTGTCGACTGCGCAGTGGCGGGCCTGGCCGACGTAGCCGGCGGCCTTCTCGGGCTGGGCGGGCAGGGCTCGTTCGGCGGCGCGCAGGAGCAGCTGGATGCTGGAGAGGCCCTGGGCGAGGGTGTCGTGGATCTCGCTCGCCAGGCGTTCGCGTTCGGCCTGGACGCCCGCGTTGTGCTGGGCTTCGGCCAGGTCGGCGCGGGTGGCGGTGAGCTCGTCGATCAGGACGCGGCGGCGTTCGCTCTCGCGGTGGAGGGTCTGGTAGCCCCAGACCACGGCCACCGCCACGGCGGCGCCCAGGGCCGGGCCGATCGCGACGGCCGGGGTGAAGGTGCCGGTGTGGGTGGCGAAGCCGGTGATCGCGGCCGACGCCGTGATCGTCACCGCTGCCAGGCCCGCCGGGCGTGGCAGCAGGTGCAGCTGGAGGAAGTAGAGCGGGAACGCCAGCCAGACCGCGTCGGCGGACAGGGCCAGCAACGTCAGCCACACGAGGCCCACCGCGGCTGTCCACATGGCCGCGGCACGGCGGGACGTGCGGACGCCGGGCAGCAGCGGGCCGGCTGCGTAGAGCAGGCCCAGTGCGGTGGCGACCGCGATGACGGCCGCCGCGCGCGGCGCGTCACCCAGCACGGCCCTCAGCGCGGTCAGGGCCAGCAGGCAGACGACCAGCAGGTGCAGGCACCAGGTCAGCACGCGGCCGGTCGGTGTGAGGGCGGGGGCGGTCGTGTCCACAGTTCTCCCAGCCTAGGCACCTCGCGCCCGGTCGGCCTCTGTCGAAAGACACAACCTTCGTGTCCTCTTCGGACGCACCGGGTGACGTCCTGCGCCAGAGGCGGCCCGGCGCGTTCGCGACGACAGTGAAGCCATCGCGCTCACCACCCGAAAGGCTGTTCACGCCGTGTTCGTCGCACTGAGAGACCTCAGGTTCGCCCAAGGTCGCTTCGCCCTGATGGGTGTCGTGATCGTGCTCATCACCGCGCTGGTCGGCTTGTTGTCCGGGCTGACCACCGGACTCGGACGGCAGAACGTGTCCGCGATCACCGATCTGCCCGTGGACCGGATCGCCTTCTCCGGGCCCGCGCAGGACCTGTCCTATTCGGACTCCGCTGTGACGGAGGCGCAGGTGCGGCACTGGGCCGGCACCGAGGGCGTGGTAATGGCCGAACCCCTGGGGATCAGCACGACCAGGGCCACCGCGGGCGGCCGGAACGCGGCTGTGTCGGTCTTCGGCGTGTCGCCCGGCTCGGAACTGGTCGGGGACGTCGGCGACAGGACGGTCGTGTTGTCCGTTCCCGCGGCCGAGGAGCTCGGCGCCACCACCGGTGACACCGTCACCCTGGCAGGACAGGACCTGACGGTGACCGCCGTGCGTGGCGACGCCTGCTTCAGCCACACCCCGGTCGTCTGGACGAGCCTCGGCACTTGGCGCAGCACCGCGCCTCCCGGCACCACGGCGACGGTCATCGCGCTGAAGACCCGTCCGGACATCGACGTCGAGGCGGCGGACGCCGTGGCCGGGACTCGCACCACCACGAGGGACGACTCCCTGACCGCCATCGGCTCCTACCGCTCGGAGAACGGCTCGCTGCAACTCATGCGGGGCTTCCTGTTCGTCATCTCGGCGCTCGTCATCGGTGCCTTCTTCACCGTCTGGACGATCCAGCGCAGCGGTGACATCGCCGTCCTGAAGGCTCTCGGCGCCTCCACCGGCACCTTGCTGCGCGACGCGCTGGGGCAAGCACTCGTGCTGCTGGTCAGCGGGACCCTGGTCGGCACGGCGCTCGCCGCCGCCGCCGGGACGCTCGTGCGGGACACCGTCCCGTTCCTGCTCGACCCCGCGACCGTCCTCACTCCCGCCGTCACCACGGTCGTGCTCGGGGCGTTCGGTGCCGCTCTGGCGGTGCGCCGCATCACCACAGTCGACCCGCTGACCGCCCTGGGGAGTGCCCGATGAGCCTGACCCTGACCGACGTCACCCTCACCTATCCCGACGGCGACAGCACGGTCACCGCTCTCGACCGGGTGACCCTCCACGTGCCCAGGGGCACCACGACGGCGGTGATCGGCCCGTCCGGCTCCGGCAAGTCCAGCCTTCTCGCCGTCGCCGCCACCCTCGTCGCCCCCGACTCCGGCACCGTCGCGATCGACGGCGCCGGGACCACCGGACTGAACCGCGGCAGACTCGCGGAACTGCGCCGTCACCGGATAGGCATCGTCTTCCAGCAACCCAACCTGCTGCCCGCCCTCACCGCCGCCGAGCAGCTCCAGGTCATGGCGTACGTCACCGGCCGCAAGCCCGCCGAGGCACGCCGCACGGCACTGGACCTGCTGGACGCGGTCGGTCTCGCGGATCACGCCGCACGCCGCCCCCACCAGCTCTCCGGCGGCCAGCGCCAGCGCGTCAACATCGCCCGCGCACTGATGAACAACCCCACCGTCCTGCTCGTCGACGAACCCACGAGCGCCTTGGACCACGACCGCGGTGCCGCGGTGGTCGAGCTCATCACCGGGCTGACCCGCCGGCAGGCCACCGCGACGGTCCTGGTCACCCACGACCGGAGCCACCTCACGGCCGTCGACGACGTCGTCACGATCCACGACGGCCGGTTGCGGAAGCCGAACCGCAGGACGCCATCGGACAGCGTGCCCCCGGACTGCTCGGAGCCCGCCCGAGCAGGGGCAGAGGTCAGGCCCTGAGGACGGCACATGGTCCCGTGGCGACGATCCCTTCGATTCTGTGAGCGCACTGTGCCTGAGCGCAGGCTTTTCACAGTGCCCGAGCGGAGCTGACCGCTCCGGACGACCTGTTCGCGGAGGCGGCGGTCCTCGCCCCGTGCGGGCGCGAGGCTCCTTCGCGACGCTGGGACAGGGAGAAGGCCATGAGGCGGTTCGGGAGCAGACGGCGGCTGTGGCTGGTGGTCAGTGTGGTGATCGGCGTGGTCGTTCTTCTCGGCGGTGTGCTGGTCGCGCTGAAGGTGGGCCGGCCGGGACCTCCGGTCGCCACGGGCACCACGTCGCCGACGACGTCCGCCCCGTCCGCGACCACCGCCCCATCAGGCGGTGAGTCGACCACGGTCTCCGTGTACTTCCACCGCGGCGGACTCGACGATCCGGGCAAGGTCGTGGCGGTGCCGCGCACGGTGCCCAGGACGCGGATGGTCGCGACGGCGGCGCTGAACGAGCTGCTGCCCGGACCCACCGCGGCCGAGCACGAGGCGGGGTACTGGTCGATGTTCGTGCCGGCGACCGCCAGGACGCTGAAGAGCGTGCGGATCGCGGACGGCGTCGCGCACGCCGACTTCACGAACTTCAGCACCGTCATCCCGAACGCGAGTTCGAGCGCGGGCAGCGCGGCACTGCTGGCCGAGCTGGACTCGACGCTCAAGCAGTTCCCGACGGTCAAGTCCACCGTGTACTCGTTCGACGGCGACGTCGCGGCGTTCTACCACTGGCTGCAGCTGACACCACCGGGAACACCGGGCGACCAGGCCGGTGCGCTCGCCGCGGGCAAGCGGTTCCTGGTCGACGTCGCCGGTGTGAGGGCGGCGTTCGAGGGCCCGTTCCGGTGGACCGGGGACGGCACCGCCGAGGCCACGTACTACCCGCCGTCCCCGAACGACGGCACACAGCCGGTGCGAACGCTCCCGACTGTGGTGGGACTGCAGCGCGCGGGCGGCCAGTGGTGGGTGACCGGTGCTCGCTCGGAGGTCATCCAGGTCGACGCGCCGAAGAGCGGGCAGACGGTGTCGTCGCCACTCGCCTTGAGCGGCCGGGCCCACGTGTTCGAGGGCAACGTGACCGTGCGCGTGGTGACCGAGCAGGACGGCGGCACCACCGAGATCGCCAAGAGCTTCGTCACCGGCGGCGGCGACGCGCTGCGCCCGTTCCAGGGGGAGATCAGCTTTCCGCAGCCTTTGAACGGCAACGGATGGGTGCTGTTCCAGGAGTACTCCGCCGCGAACGGAGAGGTCGTCCTCACCACCGCGGTGCGCGTCAACTTCTGAGCAGGGTCCCCCGGCGTCGAAGTGCTCAGGCGCGCTTCGCGCGACGAACTCGGCTGCGTGGACGGCGCGCGTCAGACTTCGCCGAACCACTTCAGCACGCGCAGGGCGCGCAACGTGTTCCAGGGCATCGGTCAGCCGCTCGTCCCGGTGCGCTCCGGCGGAGCGGAAGTGGTCCAGCGCGCGGAGCACGTCGTAGCGCCATGGCGGTGGGAAGGTCAGGCGGAGCATCGCCGGGTCGACCACGGCGCCGGTGTGGTGGGAGCGGTAGGGGCGGTGGGCCAGCAGGAACTCCCGGCCGCGTGCCTCCGCCCCGCCCTGGTCCCGTCGGCAGTTCCAGCCGCCGTCCGGCATTTGCTCGCGCATCAGGTAGTCGACGAGCCGTTCCCGGCGCGTGTCCGCGATCCCGAAGTTCCGCCCTCCACACCGCCTCCGGCGCGTCTTGAAGGTCGCGCATCACCTGCCAGCGGATGGCCACGTCAGGACGTCCCCGTGATCCCCGAACGGCGGAGCGCCGGGCTTGCGCGCATCACCGCCGAGCAAAACCTCGCGCGAAGTTGACATGGCACCTGCTTTCTCAGGACTCGTCGAGGAAGCCGAGCACGAGGCGCGCTACCGACGGGCCGACACCGAGATGTCCCCTGCGGGGGAACAGAACCAGCCTGGCGTCCGGGATGGCGGCGGTGACCGAACAGCTCACGCAGCGCCATCGCGTGGTCAGCGGCGATGCCGGCCGTTCTGACGCCGGCCGCGAGACCGTGACGGCGGTACTGGAACCGTCGGTCCCGCCCGGCAGGCACCCGTGTCATGGCAGCTGCTCGCGGACGATGCGCTTGATGTCCTGATGGCGGAAGCCGCGCTCCAAGCTCAACCGGCCGCTACGTCGCCTCACGGCTCAAGCACCCGGCCCGCCGCATCCTGCTGTGCAGTGCCGATGGTCCTCACCGCCAGCCGTCTTCCGCCCCTGCCGGGCTGCGGACGGGACCTTCCGATTGCATACCCCCGGGGGTAGTTGTCGACGGCCGCGCGCGGGACGTATGGTGGAGGTGCAGATACCCCCAGGGGTATGCGTGCCGCCGGGGAATCCTCTGATCCTCAGGCGATGTGACACGAGGAGATGATCATGACGACAGAAGTCGAGGTCGTGGCGACCTCGTCTTTGGGCGACCGGAGCTACCTGGCCCACGACGGACGGGTGGCGGTGGTGGTGGATCCGCAGCGCGACATCGATCGGGTGGTGGCGCTGGCAGGCCGTCGTGGCGTGCGGATCACGCACGTCGTGGAGACCCATCTGCACAACGACTACGTGTCCGGTGGACTGGCGCTGGCCAAGCTGACCGGAGCGGTGTACGCGGTGGCGGCGGCGGACGACGTCGGGTTCGAACGCTCACCGGTGCGGGACGGGGACGAGATCGTGCTGTCCGACCGTATGCGGCTGACCGTGGTGGCCACGGCTGGGCACACGTTCCACCACGTGTCGTATGTGTTGCACGGCCCAGACGGTCCGGTGGGTGTGTTCACCGGCGGTTCGCTGCTGTTCGGCACGACCGGCCGCACGGACCTGCTCGGCAAGCAGCACGCCGAAACGCTGGCTCACCACCAGCACACCTCTGTGCGGCGGCTCGCCGATCTGGTGCCGGACGGCGCGCAGGTGTGGCCGACGCACGGGTTTGGCAGTTTCTGCTCGGCTTCCCAGGCGGACGCGCCGTCCTCGACGATCGGCAGGGAGAAGACCGCGAACCCGGCGCTGGTGCTGGAGGCCGACGACTTCGTCGCTCAGATGCTGGCCGGGTTGGACGCCTATCCCGCGTACTACGCCCACATGGGCGTGCGCAACGCCGAGGGAGCCGAACTGGTCGATCTCACTCCGGTGCGGATCGCGGACCCCGTCGAACTGCGGAGCCGGATCGACGCCCAGGAGTGGGTGGTGGATCTGCGGTCACGCAAGGCGTTCGCCCATCGGCACCTGACCGGCACGCTGAGCTTCGGCCTGGACGGGCCGATGTCCACCTGGCTGGGCTGGATGGCGCCGTGGGGCTCGCCCATCACGCTGCTGGGCGAGTCCGCCGAGCAGGTGGCCGAGGCCCAGCGCGAGCTGGCGCGGATCGGGATCGACCGGCCGGCGGCCGCGGCGACCGGAACCCCTGAACAGTGGGCCGGCGACGAGGCGCACCTGGGTGAGCTGGCGGTGGCCACGTTCACGGACCTGGCGGCGGCACGGACCGGCAAGCCGCCGCACGGACTGCCTCCCGCCGACGTGCTGCTGGACGTCCGGATGGGCGGTGAATGGCGGCAGGGCCACCTGGACGGAGCGCTGCACATCCCGTTGCCCGATCTGCCGCAGCGGGTGTCGGACGTGCCCGGCGGTGTCGTGTGGGTGCACTGCCAGTCCGGCTACCGGGCGTCCATCGCGGCGAGTGTGCTCGCCCGCGCCGGCCGTGCGGTCGTGCACGTCGACGACGACTTCGACACCGCCCGGGACACGGGCCTGCTCGTGACGGGGGAGCAGCGGTGAGCACTCCGGTGATCCTGGACGTGGCGGAGCTCCAGCGACTGGTCGAGTCCGGGAGCGCTCCGCGGTTGATCGACGTGCGCACCCCCGGCGAGTTCGAGGGCGCGCACATCCCCGGTTCCTACAACGTGCCATTGGACCTGCTGCGCGAGCACCGCGACGAGCTGCGCCACCACCTGGACGAGCAGGTGGTGCTGATCTGCCGGTCCGGGCAGCGGGCGGGGCAGGCGGAGCAGGCGCTGGCGTCGGCCGGTCTGCCCCACCTCCGGCTGCTGGCCGGTGGGATGACGGCCTGGCAGGCGGCGGGCGGCCCGGTGCGGCACGGCAGGCCGCGCTGGGACCTCGAACGCCAGGTCCGGCTGGTGGCGGGCGCGATCGTGGTCAGCGCGGTGCTCGCCGGGGTGTTCGTGCCGCCCGTCACGTGGCTCGCGGGCCTCGTGGGCGCCGGGCTCGTCGTCGCCGCGCTGAGCAACACCTGCCTGCTCGGGTTGCTGCTGGCGAAGCTGCCGTACAACCGCGGCCCGCGCACCACCGTCGAGGCCGTGGTCGCCGCACTGGGTGACGGGAGGGGGTGAGCACCATGATCGTCCTGACGCTGCTCGCCGCGGTGCTCGTCGGAGTCGCTCTGGCGGTGCTCGGCGGCGGAGGGTCGATCCTGACCGTGCCGATCCTGGTCTACCTCGCCGGGCAGGAACCCAAGCAGGCGATCGCGATGTCGTTGTTCGTCGTGGGTGTCACCAGCGCGGTAGGTGCCGTGTCGCACGCAAGGGCGGGACGCGTGCGCTGGCGCACGGGACTCGTGTTCG
Source organism: Lentzea sp. NEAU-D7 (assembly GCF_026242055.1). GTDB lineage: Bacteria > Actinomycetota > Actinomycetes > Mycobacteriales > Pseudonocardiaceae > Lentzea. The sequence goes on from NZ_JAPJDL010000012.1 coordinate 113,362, forward strand.
GTGCCGCGGGCATGGCCGGGGCGTACGGCGGCGGCCTTCTCGCGCAGTTCGTCCCCGGTACGTGGCTGCTGGCGGGCTTCGCGCTGATGATGATCGCGACCGCGGTGGCGATGATCCGCGGACGCCGTGAGGGTGTCCAGGAGAAGCCGCACGGAGAGCTGCCGGTCGGACGGGTCGTCGCCGAAGGCGTCGCGGTGGGTGCGATCACCGGTCTGGTCGGTGCCGGTGGTGGCTTCCTCGTGGTGCCGGCGCTCGCGTTGCTGGGCGGACTTCCGATGGCGGTCGCGGTCGGCACGTCCCTCGTGGTGATCGCGATGAAGTCCTTCGCCGGACTGGCGGGCTACCTGGCGACCGTCCACATCGACTGGACGCTGGCCGCGCTGGTCACCGCGGCCGCGGTGGCGGGCAGCCTGGCGGGCGGCAGGCTGGCAGGACGGATCCCGGAGACGGTGCTGCGCAAGGGGTTCGGCTGGTTCGTCCTCGTGATGGGCGGTTTCGTGCTCGCCCAGCAGCTGCCCGTCTGGTACGGGATCGTCGCGGCGGTGCTCATCGCCGTGGGCGGTGGCGTCTGGCTCGTGCAACGCAAGCGCCGCAAAGTGACGGCAGGTGGCGGCCCCGAGCAGGGCCGCCACCCTCGCTTCACCGCTTGAGCCACCGGTCGAACGCGGCCAGGTGGTGCTGCGAACCGGTCAGCAGGTGGCCGTAGACGCGCTGGACGTCGGGCGCGGTGAGGCCGTCGAGCGACTTGCGCAGCAGCGCGATGTCCGCTGTCTCCACGGTGCGGCCCGCTTCGAGCGCGGCGTCCTGGCTGCCGGTTCCCTGCGCCAGCAACTGGTCGTAGGTCGCCTGCACGGCCGGGGTGGTGAAGCGACCGGGTGCCTGGTTCGCGGTGGGATCGGTGATCCCGTAGCGGGTCATCAGGGTCCGGACCGCGTCGAGGTGCGTGGTCTCCGCCGCGGCGATGCGGTCGAAGATCGGCAGGTCGTAGCGGTCGGCGAACGCCCTGTACAGGTCGTGCGCCAGCTTCTCCTCCTCGGCGTTGGCCGCGAGCGCCGTGCGTTGTGCCTCGGTGAGCGTGCCGCTCGGGTCGACGACTCCGGGGATGCCGAGGCATCCGCCGTCACGCGGCCCGCCGCGCGGCATGTCCATCCCGCCGGGGCCGAAGCCGGGGCCGGGGCCGAAGCCGGGGCCGGGGCCGGGCATCGGCGGAGGACCGCTCGCCAGTGCGAGAGTTCCGGCGAACGCGCCCGCGGTGACGATCACGGCCGCCGTGACCGCGGCGATCCGGGTCTGGGTCTTCATGGCTCCTCCTCTCCTCGTGACGACCTCATCGTCCCGCCGGGCGGAGGAGGTCACGTGCAGGTCGTGTGAAGATGACGTGGAGCCCGTCGCGGCGGGGTACTTGGACCCTCGAACGGGCCGGTTCGTCCGCGTAGACAGGGATTCGTGGCTGAGACGGTGCTCGTCGTCGAGGACGAGAAGGAGATCCGCGAACTGCTGCGCCGCTATCTGGAGCGAGCCGGTTTCGCCGTGCTGACCACGGGTTCCGGGGCGCAGGCGCTCACGATGGTGGCGGACCGGGTGGCCTCGCTCGTGGTGCTGGACCTGGGCCTTCCCGACGTCGACGGCGTGGAGGTGTTGCGTGCGGCGAGGGAGACCGGTGCGACGCCGGTCGTCGTGCTGACGGCGCGCGGTGCGGTGGAGGACCGGATCCGAGGGCTTGAGCTCGGCGCCGACGACTACGTCACCAAGCCGTTCAGCCCCACGGAGTTGGTGCTGCGGGTGCAGGCGGTCCTGCACCGGGCGAACGCGGCGGCCGTCCCCGCCGCGACGTCCTTCTCGGACGGTCGTCTGCTGATCGACGAGTCGCGGCACGAGGTGCACTGGAACGGTGAGCTGCTGGAGCTGACACCGACCGAGTGGGGGCTTCTGGCCGTGATCGCCGCCGTGCCGGGACGTGTCTACTCCCGTTACGAGCTGATCAACCAGGTGCGCGGGTACGAGTTCGAGGGATACGAGCGAACCGTCGACTCGCACGTGAAGAACCTGCGCCACAAGTTCGGTGAGTGCGGGCCGGACGTCGTGCAGACGGTGCACGGCGTCGGCTACCGGTTGGGGCTGCGCCGTGACCGGTGAGCGCACGACCGCCTGGGGACCGTTGAGCAGAAGGCTCTTCGCGGCGTTCGTGCTGGCCGCGCTGTCGGCCGTGGTGGTGCTCGCGGGAGCCGCGTGGTGGGGGACGGGGCAGGGGCTGGCCTCCGCGCAGGCACACGCACGGCAGCAGGCCGCCGCGCGGGTCGCCGACGCCGTCGCGGCCGCACACGCCGCCGCGGGTGGCTGGGACGGCGTGGATCTGGGTTCCGCGTCGACGCTCGCCGCGGGGGCGGGCGCCCGTCTCGTCGTGCACGCCTCCGAGGGCCGCGTCGTCTCCGGTCACGGCCGGGGCATGCCGATGAACGCCGCCGGCGGCGCGGGGTGGACCGAGGCTCCCGTGGTGGTGTCCGGCGAGGTGGTCGGCTCGGTGCACCTGGCGTTCGGCGGGCCGACCGCGTCCGCGGCAAGGGAGATCGCCTGGGGCTGGATCGTGCTGGCCGCCGTGGTCGCCCTGGTGGTCGCCACGTTCACGAGCTGGTTCGTGGGCAGGCGGATCGTCGTGCCGCTCACCCGCCTCACCCGCGCCGCGCGGCGGATCTCGGCCGGCGACCGCTCGGCGCGTGCCGGGGTGGAGGCGCCGGGGGAGCTCGGCGAGCTGGCGAACGCGTTCGACCACATGGCAGGCGAGGTCGCCCGGTCCGACCAGGCGTTGCGCGACCTCACCGGCGACGTCGCGCACGAGCTGCGCACCCCGCTGGCCACCCTGCAGGCGGGCCTCGAGGAGCTGCGCGACGGCCTGGTCCCGCCGGACCCCGGCCGCCTGACGAGTCTGCACGACCAGGCACAGCGGCTGGGGCGGATCGTGCAGGACCTCACCGAGCTCGCCGACGCGGAGGCGGCGGCGTTGTCGCTGCGGCGGCGGGAAGTCGACCTCGCCGCGGTGGCCAGGACGGCGGTGGCGGCCCACACCGCACATCTGCGGGCCGCGGGTCTGCGGGTGCGGCTCGAACTCGCGGACGGCGTCGTGGTGCGGGCGGACCCTGATCGCCTGCACCAAGCGCTGGGCAACCTGCTGGCCAACTGCGTCCGGTACCTGAGGCCGGGCGACGTCGTCACCGTCGCCGTGTGCCGTTCGGCGGACACGGCGGTGGTGGAGGTGCGGGACACGGGGCCCGGAATCCCCGAGGACGAACTGCTGCACGTCTTCGAACGGCGTTGGCGAGGCCGTGCGGGTCACACCGTCGCGGGAACGGGCATCGGGCTCGCCGTGGTCCGCGAACTCGTGGCCGCGCACGGCGGTGCGGTCACCGCCACGTCCGACACCGAGGGCACCGCCTTCACCATCAGCCTGCCGTGGTGACCAGCGAGTCGAGGGCGGCCTGGATGCGTTCGCCGGCCTCCTCGGCGATCGGCCGCAGTTCCTCCCGCTCCGGCACCTCGGCCATCAGAGCGGGGTCCAGTGCCTGCACGATGCTCCGGTCACCGTCGGCACGGACGACGACGTTGCACGGCAACAGCAGACCGATCGTCCGGTCGACCTCCAGTGCCCGGTGCGCCAGCGACGGGTTGCACGCGCCGAGGATGACGTACGGCTCGACGTCGGCGCCGAGCTTCTCGCGCATGGTCGTCCGGACGTCGATCTCGGTCAGCACGCCGAAACCCTGTTCCTTCAGCGCCGCGCGGACGGCGGGCACCGCGTCCTCGTGGGGCAGGTCGAGCGTGATGGTCAGGTCGTACTTCACGGTGGCTCCTTGTCAGCGGTGTGGCCGGGCATCGGCGCGCACCTGGTCCATGTCGAGCTCGCAGGCCCAGGTGATCAGTTCCTCGAGTGCCACCGCGGGAAGCGCGCCGGGCTGCGCGTAGACGACGACACCGTCGCGGACGACCATCAGCGTCGGAATCGACGAGATGCCGAACGTCCGCGCCAGCTCGACTTCGGACTCGGTGTTCACCTTGCCGAACGTGATGTCGCCGTGCTGGAGCGCGGCCTGCTCGAAGACCGGTGCGAACATCCGGCAGGGGCCGCACCACGACGCCCAGAAGTCGACCAGGACGGTGCCCGGCTGTTTCACGATCTCGGTGAAGTTGGACTTGGTCAGGTTGACGACTGCCATGGGGCTCTCTCCTCCCGTATACCCCTGGGGGTATCTGTTCCAACGTCGTTCGCGGTCAGGTTGTTCCCGCTCTCAGGTACCCTGGGGGGTACTGAAGGAGGTACGGGTGGAGCTGAACGAAGAAGTCCTCACCGACGTGGTCAAGCGGCTGCGGCGCGTGCAGGGACAGGTGGGCGGGATCGTCCAGATGATCGAGGCCGGCCGTGACTGCAAGGACGTCATCACGCAGCTGGCCGCGGCGTCGCGCGCGCTGGACAGGGCGGGCTTCAAGCTGATCGCCAGCGGGCTGGAGCAGTGCATCGCCGACGGCTCCGAGCAGTCGGTCGCCGACCGCGCTCAACTGGAGAAGCTCTTCCTCGCGCTGGCCTGACCGAGCAGGCAGACCGGCGGCAGCACGAACCAGCGCAGCGACTCGAAGTCCTCGGGCAGCCCGGTGGGACCGTCGTCGAGGAGGTCCGCGCGAGCGGTGAGCAGGCGCCGGGCTTCCTCCAGCTGCGTGGCTAGGACGCTGTCGTCGGCGTGGGCGCGAGGGCTGGACGTGGCTGTGCCGGCCGCCGCGGCGGAGCGCAGATCGGGCAGTCCCGGCGGGACGGTCGCGGTGGCGCGGTGCCGCCACAGCCCGGTGTGCGGGTCGAAGACGTAGTCGGTCAGGAGCCGATGGCCGTACCGGGCGACCAGTCGCACGGCCTCGACGAGGTAGTCGCGGACGGCGTCCGTGATGAAGTAGTTGAAGTTGAGCCGCACCCAGCCCGGCTTGACCCCGTCGCAGCCCACGGCGACCTCGTGGTCGTAGCCGCGGGAGTGCGCGGTGTCGATGGCGAGCAGCCGGTGCCCGTACGGTCCGGCGCAGGAGCAGCCGCCGCGCGTCTGGACGCCGAACAGGTCGTTGAGCAGGGCGACCACGAAGTTGTGGTGCAGGAACCGGCTTCCGCAGCGGATGCGGAACGACACGATCGAGAGCCGGGCCGCGTCGTGGTTGCCGAGGATCTCGATGCCGGGCTCGTCCTCCCACGTGGCGAGGGCGTGCCGCCACAGCCGTTCCTCGCGGGCCTGGATCGTCCGGGTGCCGACGGCGTCCTTGAGCGCGAACACCAGACCGGCCCTGACCGACTCGACGATGGCGGGTGTGCCACCTTCCTCGCGGGCGACCGGGTCGTCCAGGTAGCGGTGTCCGAGCGGGTGGACGAACGCCACCGTGCCGCCACCCGGAACGGTCGGCACCGCGTTGGTGACCAGTTCCCGGCGGACCACGAGCACTCCGGGGGTCTGCGGGCCGCCGACGAACTTGTGCGGCGACAGGAAGATCGCGTCCTTGTGGTCGCCGCGGCCCGGCGCGCTCTCGCACATGCGGATGGACACGTACGGGGCGGCGGCCGCGTAGTCCCAGAAGGACAGCGCGCCGTGCTCGTGCAGCAGGGCGGCGATGCTGTCGGTGTTGGTGAGCACGCCGGTGACGTTGGAGGCGGCGGAGAAGCTGCCGATCCGCAGCGGACGGCCGGCGTACCGCACCAGCTGGTGGCGGAGCTCGGCGACGTCGATGTGGCCGCGGGCGTCCTCGCCGATGACCACGACGTCCGCGATGGACTCGCGCCACGGCAGTTCGTTGGAGTGGTGCTCGTACGGGCCGACGAACACCACGGGTCGCTCATCCGGCGGGATCCGGTCCGTCAACGAGTACCTCTCGTCGAGCCCTGCCGGAAGCCGCAGTTCGAGGACGGCGACCAGCTTGGCGATCGCGGCGGTCGCACCGGAGCCGCAGAAGATCACCAGGTCGTCCTCGGTGCCGCCGACCGAGTCGCGGATGAGCCGCCGGGCCTGCTCGCGCAGCCTCGTGGTGTACAGGCCCGTGCCGGAACTCTCGGTGTGGGTGTTGGCGTAGCGGGGGAGCACCTGCGCGCGGATGAAGTCCTCGACGAAGTCCAGCGCCCGGCCGGACGCCGAGTAGTCCGCGTAGATGATCCGGCGCGGGCCGTAGGGTCCGTCGAGGACCTCGTCGTCGCCGATGAGGCCACGCCGGATGCGGTCCAGCAGGGATGAGGTCCCTGCGCCGCGAACGGTGGCGGTCACCTGTCCATCGTGGATCGGGCGTTCGCCCGTGGACGCGGTCGATGGACCCGCGCGTGCGGGGACGAAGGCCCCTGGGTGCGGGTCTCGACGCGCCGAAGACTGAGGCCATGACCAAGCGCATCGTGGTTCTCGGCGGTGGCACGGGCGGCACGCTCGCGGCCAACAGACTGCGCCGTGTCCTGGGCGCGGAGTGCGAGATCACCGTGGTCGATCGCGACGACGACCACGTCTACCAGCCGGGCCTGCTGTTCGTCCCGTTCGGGCTCGCCCACGCGGACGACCTCGTCCGGTCCCGGCACCGGCAGTTGCGCGACGGAATCGGCTACCGCGGCAGCGGAGTCGACCACGTCGACACCGAGGCCGACCGGGTGCACCTCGCCGACGGCGGTGTGCTCGACTACGACGTCCTGATCATCGCGACCGGTGCCCGGCTGGTGCCGGAGGAGACCGACGGTCTGACCGGGCCGGGCTGGATGACCAGGGTGTTCAGCTTCTACGACCTGCAGGGTGCGACGGCACTGGCGCGGGCGCTGGAGGAGTTCGACGGTGGCCGGCTGGTGGTCGACGTCGTGGACCTGCCCATCAAGTGCCCGGTCGCACCGTTGGAGTTCTGCTTCCTGGCCGACTGGTACTTCCAGGAGCGCGGCATCCGCGACCGGGTCCGGCTGACCTACGTCACACCGCTGGACGGGGCGTTCACCAAGCCCGTCGCCTCCAGCGCACTCGCGGGAATGCTGCAGGACAAGGGCATCGAACTGGTGACCGAGTTCAACACCGGCGAGGTCGACGGTGCGGCGGGGAAGCTGATCTCGTACGACGAGCGCGAGGTCGAGTTCGACCTGGCGGTCGTGGTGCCGGTGCACGGCGGTGCCGAATGCGTCGAACGTTCCCCGGGCCTGGGTGACGCGCTCGGGTTCGTGCCCGCTGATGAGCGCACGCTGCAATCCAAGGCCAGGGACAACGTCTTCGTCATCGGGGACGCCGCGGCGATCCCGACCTCCAAGGCGGGGTCGGTCACCCACTTCGAGGGCGAGGTGCTGACCCGGAACGTCGTCCGGTTCCTCGCGGGTGAAGAACTCGACGCGAGCTTCGACGGCCACACCAACTGCTTCATCGAGAGCGGCTTCGGCAAGGCCCTGCTGATCGACTTCAACTACGACACCGAGCCGTTGCCCGGCCACTACCCGTCGCCGGTGGGACTGCCGCTGCTGGCGGAGTCGCGGCTCAACCACCTCGGCAAGCTGATGTTCTCCTGGCTGTACTGGCACAGCCTCCTGCCCGGCCGGGACCTGCCCGGCGTGTCCACCGCCATGCCCCGCGCGGGCAAGCGGTTCGAAGCCCGCTGAGGGGAATCCGAATGTCCACAAAGGTGTATGCCGGGACCGAGGTGCCGGTCAACGACGAGGGTTTCTTCCTCGACCCCGTGCAGTGGCGTGAGGACATGGCGCCCGAGATCGCCCACGAGGCGGGAGTCGGCGACCTGACCGATCGCCACTGGCAGGTCATCAGGTTCATGCGCGCCGAGTTCGCGGACAAGGGCACCGGCCCGACGGTTCGCGCCCTGGGCAAGACCTCCGGTGTCAGCGTGAAGGAGCTCTACCAGCTGTTCCCGAAGGGTCCGGCGAAACTCGCGGCCCGCATCGCCGGTATCCCGAAACCCCGCGGCTGCATCTGACTCGAAAGGACCGCCAGCGATGTCGGACAAGATCGAGAAGGTCTCCATCGTCGTCTCCAAGGGATCCCTGGAGGGGATCTACCCCGCGTTGATCATGGCCAACGGCGCCCGTGCGGAAGGCATCGAGGCCAACCTGTTCTTCACCTTCTTCGGGCTCGACGCCGTGCACAAGGCGCGGCACGAGCACATCAAGCTCGCCACCGTCGGAAACCCCGGCCTGCACCTGGCGACCTGGGCGGGCGGCCTGCCCGGTGTGTCCTCGGTGATGACGCGCTACCTGTCGCACAAGATGGAGGAGCTGGACATCCCGCCGATCCCCGAGTTCGTCGAGATGATCGCGGACACCGGAGCGGGCCTGTACGCGTGCCAGGCGTCCGTGGACCTGTTCGGTCTGTCCAAGGAGGACTTCATCGACCAGGTGCAGGGCGTCATCACGGTCGGTGAGTTCTACGAGCTCGCGGCGGGCGGCCAGATCATCTTCACGTGACGGGGCTTGCCTGACGACGGCCTGGATCGGCACGACCGGGAGAGCAGTCGCCTGCGGTCGGGGACGTGGGCGCCGCGGTCTCCCGGCCGCGCCGGGACTCGCACCGAACCGGAAATGCCGGTCAGAAGATGATTTCGCAGCCGGACAGCGACTCGAAGCGGGAGTCGCAGCGATCGGCCTGGCCCGCGCCGCCGTCACCGACGTCGAGGCCTGCCGGGTCGGTCAGCGTGTCGTTGCCCGCGTCGCCGTTGACGATGTCGTTGCCGGCACCGCCGTCGAGGTCGTCGACACCCGCGCCACCGTTGAGGGTGTCGTTGCCGTTGTCGCCGTTCATCCGGTCGGCGCCGTTCTGCCCGTTGAGCGTGTCAGTGCCGTCGCCACCGCTGACGGAGTCCGCGCCCGCTCCCGCGTTGACGGTGTCGTCACCCGCGCCGGCTTCGACGGTGTCGGCGGCCGCGCCGCCGTTGAGGGTGTCGTTGCCCGCACCACCGTCGAGGCGGTCCGGACCCTGGCCTCCGGTGAGCGTGTCGTTGCCCGCCTCACCGTTGAGCGTGTCGGCGCCGTCCTCACCGGCGGCCCAGTCGTTTCCGTTGCCGCCGAAGAACTCGTCCGCCCCCGCTCCCAGGCAGGCGGTGTCGTTGCCGTTGAGACCGAACACGACGTCGTCGCCGCCGTGCGTGACGAACACGTCCGGACCGTTGGTGCCGAACAGGACGTCGTTGCCGTTGGTCCCGACCTGCGTCGCGGCCAGTCCGTTGCACATCGGTTGCGGTTGTGCCGCAGCCGTGCCCGAGGGCCACAGCACCAGCCCTGCGCTCATCAGAAGAAGTACCGGTACCACTGCTCTGCGGCTATCGCTCATCCTAGAAGTTTGTGCCCGAACAACGTGTTCGCCAAGGGGCCAAACCCCAGGTGGCTCAACGGTTGCAGCGCAGCCAGGTGCTGACGAGGCTGGTGGTGAGCAACACGCCGCCCGCGACGAGGAGCGTTTCAGGCACGGCAATGGTGGCCGCACCAACGCCGTCCACTGAGGAAGAGGGACGCCGGCGCGCTGGTGCTCGATCGTGACAACGGCGTTCGGCGCGCCAGCGCGGAGCCCAGCTTCCGCGCCGGGGAACTCACTCCACCAGAGACTTCTGGCCCGTACCGGCGGTATTCGACCGGCCCACTTGCCCGGTCGCGAGGAGACCGAGGACCCTGGGACGCGCCGCTCGTCAGGGGCAACCTGCCTGATGGAGGTGGACCATGGCCCTGAAGCTTCTCCGCCGAGTCGTTCGCCAGGCGTTTCCCGGCCGCAACCAGCTCGCCACCGCGGGAGATCGGCTCGAAGGAGCCGTGCTGGCGGCAGCTGTGGCGGTCGCGTTGCTGGCGATGCCCGTCGCGGGTGCCGTCGGCTCGGAGCTGCACGCGAGACAGCGGGCACAGGTGGAAAGCCAGCAGGAGACGCGCGAGCGCGCCGAAGCCGTTCTCGCCGAAGACGCCTCGCCACCCGTCTCGGTGGACGATCGCGGCACGGTTCCGGAGAAGGTTCCTGTGCGGGCGACGTGGCTCGGACCCGGCGGTCAGGCCCGGGAGGGCGACGTGCGGGTGAACCGAGGAGCGAAAGCCGGCACCGCCGTGCCGATCTGGATCGACCGGTACAGCGGTGACCTGACCGAGCCGCCCCTGACCGCCGGAGGTGCCGCGGTCAACGCGATCGGCGTCGCCCTGCTGCTCTGGGCCGCCGCAACGGCCTCTGTCGCATTCCTCCACGTCCTGGTCCGCTTCGTGCACACCAGGTTGCGGATGCGCCGGTGGGAACTGGAGTGGCAGCGGGTTTCACGCGACTGGACCACCCGCTGATCCCGGTGCTCTCGCAGTTGCCGTTGATGCGGACCTCGTAGATGGTCACGTCGTGGTGAAGAGCGAGACGAAGAACGTGACGGCCAGATCAGGCCGTGCCAGAGGCGTTCCAGCCGCTCACTGCAGGTGAGCCTTCGCCTTGGCGAGGCGTAGCGCCACGACGAGCGCGGCGACGGCCACCACGCCCGCCGTGGCGACCAGCCGGTTCACGTCGACCGCCGGCACCCAGCGGACCTTGCCGTCGCTGATGACGTAGGCGCCGGTGGGCTTCGCGGTGATGCCGAAGCCGCCGCCCTCTCCCTCCTGGTTCTTCTCGTCGCGGCCGGTGCCGCCGCCCGCGCCACCGGAGAGCGTGGCGGCGGCGATGACGGTGATGCCGTCCTTCTCGTAAGGCTCGGTGTACACCTTCTTCGCCTCCAGGGATTCCTTGGTCTTGGCGATCAGCTCGTCGACCTTCATGACTTCTCCTCCAAGTCGGGGTGTCCGCTTCGAAGGGTCGGGCCGACGTGCCGTTGCGGGACAGGGTCACAGGTCCTCGCGGGGGAGGGACCGGGTCTCGTCCGCCGGTGCACCCGGAGCTGGCAGTGAGGCTCCCCACCGTCGAGTCATGACCCGACCGTCCGTGCCGGTGAGGTCCACGGGTTCCTCGGGCTCGACGACGCGGGCAAGACCACGACGGCGTTGCGTGCCGGGCGCCCGCTCAGGGCAACTCCGCCAGCACCGAGGTGGTCAGGTCCGCCACAGCTGCCGCCACGGCGGGCGTCAGCCCGGTGCCGAAGCCGACGTCAGCCACTTCCACGGCGTAGATCACCAGGTGCTCCGGCCTGCGGTCGAGCGCCTCGGCGAGTTCCACGGCCTCGGGCACCCCGAGTCCGTGCGAGCTCGCCGCGGGGATGGTGTGCGGCAACGTGGTTCGATGCCAGCGACCTGGAACCGCAGGTGTGCAGCGCACGGCATCCACGATCACGACGACGTCGGCACCGTCCCACGCCTCCATCAGCCGGACCGGGTCGCCGTCGCTGATCTCCGCGTGGACACCGGAGGCGGCTACCGCGCGGGCGACGGCCGGGCCGACTCCGTCGTCGCGCCGGAACTCGTTGCCGACTCCGATCACCACGGCGCTCACAGCCGCTCCCGGTTGAAGTCGAGGAAGTGAGCGGAACAGGAGATGCACGGGTCGTAGTTGCGGATCGTCTGCTCGCACAACGACTGCAGCGCGTGGTCGTCCAGGTGCTGGTGCGACCGGACCACGGACGTCACGTCGGTCTCGATCGCCGACTGGTTCTGCGACGTGGGCGGCACGATGTCCGCGTCGAGGATCCGGCCGGCCGCGTCGAGCCCGTAGCGGTGGTAGAGCAGGCCCCGCGGTGCCTCCGTCACGCCGTGCCCGATCCCGGCACGCGGCACCACCTCGATGCTGGGCTGGTCCGGGCGTTCGTACGACTCGATGATCCGCAACGCCTCCTCGACGGCGTACACGATCTCGACGGCTCGCACGACGATGCTGCGGAACGGGTTGCGGCACACCGGCCCGAGACCTGCCGCGGTCGCGGCCTCGCGGGCGGCGGGGGAGAGGCGATCGGAATTGAGGCTGTACCGGGCGAGCGGGCCGACCAGGAACAACCGGTCGTCCAGCCGCGCGTGCAGTGCCGTGGAATGCGGAACCTGGTGCTCCACCACGTGATCCCCGAACTCGGCCACGGGGAAGTCCAGTCCGGTGCTGACGTGCGGTGTGCCGCCGTCGAGCGGATAGCCGTCGTCCTCGCGCAGCGCCATGAGATCGTGAGGTACATCGAGGTCGGGGAAGTCGAACCCGGCCACCCATTCGACCGTGGCCAGCGCGTCGTGCAGCGCCTGCCTCACCGTCTCGGCCAAGGGACGCAGGTCGTCCGGTGCCGGAACGCGGTAGAACCCGCCGACGCGGACGTTCACGGGGTGGATCGCGCGCCCGCCGATCACGTCCATGATCCTGTTGCCCGCCTTCTTGAGCGCCAGCCCTCGTTCGACCACGGCGCGGTGTTCCCGGGCGAGTGCGATGCCGTCCGGGAACCCCAGGAAGTCCGGAGCGTGCAGCAGGTAGATGTGCAACGCGTGGCTGGAGATCCACTCACCGCAGTACAGCAGCCGGCGCAGCGCCCGCAGCTGTCCGCTGACGTGCACCCCGCACGCGTCCTCGATCGCCAGGCAGGCGCTCATCTGGTACGCCACCGGGCAGATGCCGCAGATGCGGGCGGTGATGTCCGGTGGTTCGCGGAAGTTCCTGCCGCGCAGGAACGCCTCGAAGAACCGCGGCGGTTCGTAGATGTTCAGCTCCACGCGGTCGACCTCGCCGCCGACGGTGCGCACGTGCAGTGCGCCCTCGCCTTCGACCCGTGCGAGTCCGGCCACCTGCAACGTGCGGTTCGGGCGATGGGTCATGACCACTCCGCGTTCGCGTTGAAGGTGCGGAACACCAGATGCAGCTCGTCGTCGCCCATGCCGCTGCGCCGCAGCAGCGGTACGAGGGCGGGCACGTTCGGCTGGTTCATCGGACCGAAGCAGCCGTAGCAGCCCCTGTTGACCGCCGGGCACAACGCGCCGCACCCGGCGTGCGTCACCGGCCCGAGGCACGGTGTGCCGTGCGCGACCATCACGCAGGTGAGCCCGCGGCGCTTGCAGTCGGTGCAGACGCTGGTGTCCGGGAGGTCGGGCTTTCGCCCCGCGAGCAACGCCGTCAGCACCTCCAGCAACTGCCCCTTGTCGATGGGACACCCGCGCAGTTCGTGGTCCACGGTGACATGCGCGGAGATGGGGGTCGACGTGCCCAGCGCGGCGATGTGGTCGGGCCGGGCGTAGACGATCGAGCGGAACTCGTCGACGTCGGCGAAGTTCCGCAACGCCTGGATGCCGCCCGAGGTCGCGCACGCGCCCACGACGACCAGCACCGCCGACTGCTCGCGGATCCAGCGGATCCTTTCGGCCTCCTCCGGCGTGGTCACCGATCCCTCGACGATCGAGATGTCGTACGGACCCGGCTCGCTGACGCTCGTGACCTCCAGGAAGTGCGCGATCCGGACCTGCTCGGTCAACGGCAGCAGCTCGTCCTCGCAGTCCAGCAACGTGAGCTGACAGCCGTCGCACGAGGTGAACTTCCACACGGCGACCGAGGTTCTGCTTGGAGTGGGCATCAGAGCTCCCTCGTGAGCAACAGCGGTTCCGCGACCGGGTAACCGACGACCGGCCCCGAACGGCACAGCAGCAACGGCCCGAGCTGGCAGTGACCGCAGAGACCGATGCCGCACTGCATGTTGCGTTCCAGCGACACCTGGATCCGCTCGGCCGGCACACCCCGGCCGAGCAAGGTCCTGGCGCAGAAGCGCATCATCGGTTCGGGACCGCACAGCAGCGCCGTGGTGCGGTCCGGGTCGAGCGGTATGGACGCGAGTGGTTCGGTGACGAAGCCGATGCGCCCGTTCCAGTCGTGGTCGCCGTGGTCGACGGTGAGCACGGTGTCCACACCGGACAGATGGCTGAGTTCGGCCGTGTACAACAGGTCCTGCGGAGTCCGGGCGCCCGCGATGAACACGGTGCGCTTGCTCGGGTGGGCGAGCACCGGCCGCAGCGGGGCGAGTCCGATGCCGCCCGCGACCACGAGGAGGTCCTCGACGTCGTCGAGCCGCCACGCCGTGCCGAACGGGCCGCGCACCCCGATCACGGTGCCGGGCGCGGCGTCGTGCAGCGCACGGCTGACCGCGCCGACGGAACGAACCGTGTGGACGAGCGTGCCGTCACCGGGGATCGCGCTGACCGAGATCGGCACCTCGCCGACGCCGTGCGCGTAGAGCATCGCGAACTGGCCGGGCCGGAACGCGGGCAACGACTCGGCGACCGGCCGCAGCGCCAGAGTCGCCGAGTCGTGCGTCTCGACGGTGCGCGTCGCCACCCGGTACGGCGTCGGCACCCAGGTCATGAGGGATTCCGGTAGAGGTCGAGCAGCCGGATCCGGGTCGCCTGCAACCGGTTCAGCAGCGCTTCGAGCAGAACGAGGGACAGCTGGTAGCCCAGGGCCGGGTCCTCGCCCGCCAGTTGCCGCAACGCCGCGGTGTCCACCACCACCGCCCGCGTCGGCGACACCACCGTCGCGCCGAAGTGCCACCGGTACGGCGGCACGAGCCACGACCAGCCCAGCAGCTCGCCCGGCCCGATGCTCTGCACCGCGACCCGGCCGCGCTGGGGCACGACCGTGTCGACCGTGACGCATCCGGTCTGCACGACCCAGCACTGGTCGGCGAGCCCGCCCTCGTCGAACAGCCGGGTGCCGGCCTCGTAGGTCTCGATCCGGCTGACTCCCGCGACCGCCGCGCGCTGGGTGTGGGACAGGTTCGTGAACAGTGGAAGCGTGTCCAGGCCGGTCATTGGGGTGGTCATCGTCGCTCACCGCCGTGTTCCGTCGTTTGGCTGAGTGCTGCTGCTTCTTCGGTGATGTCGATCCCCGCCGGGCACCAGGCGATGCACCGTCCACAACCGACACATCCCGACGTGCCGAACTGGTCGTGCCAGGTGCCGAGCTTGTGCGTCATCCACTGCCGGTACCGCGCGGCACCGGACGTGCGGACCGCACCGCCGTGCAGGTGGGAGAAGTCGATCTCGAAGCACGACGCCCACCGCTCCGCGCGCTCCGCGTTCCCGTCGAGGTCGGTGGTGTCCTCGACCGAGACGCAGAAGCACGTCGGGCAGACCATCGTGCAGTTGCCGCAGGTGAGGCACCGCTGCGCGACGGCCTCCCAGTGCGCGGAGTCCCGGTTGGCGGCGAGCAGGTCGCGCAGGTCGACCTCGGGCAATGCGCGGCCCATGCGGCGCGCGGCGGTCGCGACGTCCTGCTCGGCCAGGGCGACGTCCTGCTTCGTGGCCACGCGACCGGGCAGGCGGTCGAGGACTGCGGCCCCTGCCTCGGTGCCGGGCGTGGCGAGGAAACGGTGCCCGTCGGCGTCGAGGCGTTCCGTCAGCGCGATGTCGTAACCGTCTCCTGCTCCGGGGCCGCAGCCCATCGACGTGCAGAAGCACACCTCACCGGGCTCCGTGCACTGGGCGGCGACGACGAACGGGAGCTTGCTGGCGACGATCTGGCGGAGCTTCGCGATGGCGGCGAGGTCGCAGGGCCGCACGCCGAGGAACGCGTAGTCCGGCGTGTCGTCCCGCGCTGCGTGGAATCCGGTGCTGTCGCTGGAGACGAGCGTGCGGCGCGGCGGGTGCAGGAACCGCTTCCACGACTGCGGGCCCGCCGAGTGGCCGAAGACCGCCGCGTCCTCCCGTTCGCGCACCCGGTAGTGGCCGGGGCCGGTCTCGACGCCCCATCCGCTCGGCAGGTCCGCCGCGGAGCTCAGCTCGGCGAGGGTGATCGCGTCGTCCCGCAGGACCGGGCCGATGACCACGTGGCCCTCCTCCCGCAGCACGCCGACGAGGGCGTCGAGGCCGTCGAGGCCGAGCACGACGTTCATTTCCGCCACCTCCTGGGTCTTCTCCCATGGTCGCGAGGTGCCCGGCACGCCCCCAGTGACGAAGTACCCGTGCGGTGGAGCGCTTCCGTCTCTGTCCGGCGGGGAGCCCCGGTGGTGAGCTGGAGTTGCCGCAAGGCGACAGGAAAGGAGACGACATGAGTTCGCTGGCTCGCCGTCAGGCAAGTTCCCTCCTGCCCGATCTCTGGGAGATGTTCGACGCGACCTGGCCGTTCGGCACCCGGCACCCGATGCACATCGAGGACTTCGTCGAGGAGGGCTCCTACGTGCTGCGCGCGGAGCTGCCCGGCCTGGACGCCACGAAGGACATCGACGTGAGCGCGACGGACGGCACTCTCACGGTCACCGCCAAGAGGGAGGAGACGAAGAAGGAACAGCAGCGCTCCGAGTTCCGCTACGGCTCGTTCACCCGCACCGTGACGCTGCCCTCGGGCGCGGACACCTCGAAGATCTCCGCGGAGTACAAGAAGGGCATCCTCGAGGTCCGCGTGCCGATCGCCGCGCCGCCGGAGGAGCGCAAGATCCAGATCGACGTCCAGGAGGACTGACCTCTCCACCACTGCCCCGGATCAGCAGATCCGGGGCAGCTGCTCGCCGACCAGCACGTCGACGACGCGTGACGAGCCGACCAGGGTGTGCGCGAGGACGCGGCCGGGCATGCCGTGCGTCACCTCGCCGATGATCGTGGTCTCCGCGCCCTCCGGCAGCGCGCGCATCGCCTTGACCACCGCGTCGACAGATGCCGGAGCCACGAACGCCACCAGGCAGCCCTCGTTGGCGACGTGCAGCGGGTCCAGGCCGAGCAGGTCGCACGCGGCGGCGACCGGGACCGGCACCGGCACGGCCGACTCGACGATCTCCACGCACACCCCGGACGCCGTGGCGATCTCGTTGAGCGATCCGGCGAGCCCTCCACGCGTGGGATCGCGCAACGCGTGCACGTCCGCGCCGCCGGCGGCGATCATCGCGGCCACCAGCTCGTGCAGCGGCTGACTGTCCGAGAGGACGTCGGCCTCGAAACCGAGTCCCTCGCGGGCACTGAGGATCGAGATGCCGTGCCCGCCGATCGCTCCCGACAGGAGGACGACGTCGCCCCGCACGGCGCTCGCCGCGGACGGCCAGGCGTCGCGCAGCCGCACCCCGACGCCTGTCGTGGTGATGTAGAGGCCGTCGGCGGCGCCGCGTCCCACCACCTTCGTGTCACCGGTGACGATCGGGACGCCTGCCGCGCGGGCGGCGGCCGCCGCGGAGTGCGTGATGTCGCGCAACTCCGAGATCGGCAGGCCCTCCTCGATGATGTACGCGAGGCTGAGCGCGATCGGGCGGGCGCCGCGCATGGCGAGGTCGTTCACGGTGCCGTGCACGGCGAGCGAGCCGATGTCGCCGCCGGGGAAGAACCGCGGCGTCACGACGTAGCTGTCGGTGCTGAACACCTGGTCCAGCCCGATCAGAGCGGCGTCCTCCAGCGGGCCGGTGAGGCCGAGTTCGGGGCTGATGACCTCGGCGATCAGCTCGGCCATCAGCTGTCCGCCGGAACCGTGGCCGAGCAGGACGCGTTCGGTCTCCACGCGGGGGACAGGGCACGAGAGTGTCATCGGTGCTCCAGGGTTCGGCCGGCGTTGAAGAACGCCGCACAGGTGCCCTCGCTGGACACCATCGGTGCGCCCAGCGGCGTTCTGGGGGTGCAGGTGCGCCCGTAGGCGGCGCAGTCGGTCGGCACGCGGGTGCCGCGCAGGATGTCGCCCGCTATGCAGTCGGGCGACTCTCGGGTCACGAGGTCACCGACGGCGAACCGGTGTTCCGCGTCATACCGGGAGAACTCGGGGCGCAGCGCGAGGCCGCTGCGCGGGATCGGGCCGATGCCGCGCCACGTCCGGTCGGTGACCTGGAAGACGCGTCGCACGGCGTCCTGCGCGGCGGTGTTGCCGGACCGGCGCACCGCGCGGGCGTACTGGTTCTCGACCTCGGTGCGGCCCTCTTCGAGCTGCCGCACGGCCATCAGGATCCCCTCGAGCAGGTCCAGCGGCTCGAACCCGGTCACGACGATCGGCACGCCGTACTTGCGCGCGATCGGCTCGTACTCGGTCCAGCCCATGACCGCGCAGACGTGGCCGGCCGCGAGGAACGCCTGGACTTGAGTGTCCGGCTCGTCCATCAGCGCCGTGATGGCGGGCGGCACCAGCACATGGCTCACCAGCGCGCTGAAGTTCGCCACCCCCGTCGACGCGGCGTGCAGCACCGCCATCGCGTTGGCGGGAGCGGTCGTCTCGAACCCGACCGCCAGGAACACGACCTCCTGGTCCGGGTTCTCCCGGGCGATGCGGACGGCGTCGAGCGGCGTGTAGACGACCCGCACGTCCGCGCCGCGGGCCTTGAGCGCGAGCAGGTCGTCCGACGTGCCGGGCACGCGCAGCATGTCGCCGTAGCTGGTCAGGACGACGTCCGGCCGGGCGGCGATCGCGAGGGCCCGGTCGATGGTCTCCAGCGGTGTCACGCAGACGGGGCAGCCAGGGCCGTGGATCATCCGGACGCCGGCGGGCAGCAGCTCGTCGATGCCCTGCCGCACGATCGTGTGCGTCTGGCCGCCGCAGACCTCCATGATCGTCCACGGCGCCGTGGCCGTGGACCGCAACTCGGCGAGCAGGCGCCGGGCCAGCACGGGATCTCGGTACTCCTGCAGGTACTTCACGCTCCCAGCTCCGTCTCGATCGCGTCCGGCATCGAGCGCAGCACGGCGAGCGTCTTGGCCGCCTCCTCCTCGTCGACCAGGGTGATCGCGAACCCGACGTGCACGATCACGTAGTCGCCGACCTCGGCCTCCGGTGTGTAGGCGAGGCACACCGGCCGGCGCAGCCCGTCGAAGTCGACGGTCCCCGACCGGGGCTCTGCGTCGTCCAGCGTCACGATCCGTCCAGGAATCCCCAGGCACATCAGCTTTCCCCTCCCGCCAGCCGGGCCGCCGCCACGGCGGCCTGTCCATAGCTGATCCCGCCGTCGTTGACCGGTACGCGCTCGCCGACGAGCACCTGGAAGTCGCCGAGCTCACGGGTGACGGCGTCGACGAGCCTGCGGTTCTGGAACACCCCGCCGCCCAGGCACACCGTCGTGACGCCATCCGCGACCTCGCGCACGAGTGCCGCGGTGACCTCGGCGATCGTCGTGTGGAACCGGGCGGCGGCGACGCCGGTCGGGTCGCCACAGGTGACGAGGTCGCGCAGGGTCGGCACCGGGTCGTACACCCACATCCCGTCGCGCCGGTGCAGCTTCCAGTCGAACGACGGACCGTCGTGCCCGGCGGCAGCGGCCTCCAGCAGCACGGCCGCCTCACCCTCGTAGGAGTTCTCCTCGCACAACCCCAGCAACGCCGACGCCGCGTCGAACAACCTGCCGGCGCTCGACGCCAGCGGGCTGTTGACCTGCCGTTCGATCATGCGCCGCACCAGAACGGTCTCCGCCGCCCGTCGGGTGTCCGGAATGGACTCCGCGCCGAAGTCCTCGGCTCCGTGCAGGTACCCGAGCGCCATGCGGGACGGTCGCCGCACCGCGGCCTCCCCGCCGGGCAGCGGCGCGCGGCCGAACCGGCCGACCCGCCGGTAGTCGCGGTACGTGGCCAGGAGGATCTCGCCGCCCCACAGCGTGCCGTCGTCGCCGAGTCCCAGGCCGTCGTACGCGACACCGATGAACCTCCCCCGCACACCGTGCTCGGCCGCGGTCGCCGCGACGTGGGCGTGGTGGTGCTGAACGGGGATCCGTCGCTCGCGCGACCACCGCGTGGCGTACCCGGTCGAGAGGTAGCGGGGATGCAGGTCGTGCGCGCAGTACTCCGGGCTCGCGTCCTGCCACCGGCACAGGGCGTCCGCGGTGCGCTCGAAAGCCGTGAGCGTCTCGGCGTTCTCCAGATCACCGGTGTGCGGTCCGAGCACCGCGTGGTCGCCGACGGCGAGTGCCGCGGTGTGCTTCAGCTGAGCGCCCAACGCCAGCACCGGAGCCGGTGACGCCACGGGCAGCGGCAGGCGGCTCGGCGCGAATCCCCGTGCCCTGCGCACCATTCGTCCGGCGCGGACGACCGAGTCGTCGTAGCGCTCGAGTATCGGCCTGTCGTGCGAGAGGATGCCGTCCACCATCGGACCGAGCTTGGCCGCGGCCTCCTCGTCGGAGATCACGATCGGCTCGCCCGACCGGTTGCCGCTGGTCACCACGAGCGGCCGGCCGAGGCCGCGGATCAGCAGGTGGTGCAGCGGGCTGTACGGCAGGAAGAGCCCGACGTCCAGCCCTCCGGTGTGCGAAGGCAGCACGACGATCGGGGCGGCGGGCGACTGCAGCAGCTCGGCCGCTTCTCCGTCCACGGCGGACAGCGTGCGAGCCTCGGCGAGGTCGCGGACCATCACCGCCAGCGGTTTGCGCGGCCGGTGCTTGAGCTTGCGCAACCGGGCGACCGCGTCCTCGTCCGCGGCGTCGCAGATCAGCTGGTAGCCGCCGACGCCCTTGACCGCGACGATGCCGCCCCGCGCCATCACCCTGGCGGACACGTGCAGTGCCTCGTTGCCCCGGACGTCTCCCCAGCGCAGTCGAGGGCCGCAGTCGGGGCAGGCCACCGGCTCCGCGTGGAAGCGGCGGTCGGCCGGATCGTGGTACTCCGCGCAACACCAGGTGCACAGCGGAAATCCGCGCATGGACGTGCGTGACCGGTCGTAGGGCAACGACTTGACGATCGTGGCGCGCGGTCCGCAGTCGGTGCAGTTGATGAACGGATACCGGTAGCGCCGGTCATCGGGGTCGAACAGCTCGGCCACGCAGGCGTCGCAGGTCGCGAGATCGGGCACGATCGTGCGCGGTCCAGCCGCGAACCCGCTGTCCAGCACGACGAACCCGGTCCGCCCGATGTCCTCGTGCGGCGTGACGGTGATGTCGTCGACGCGTGCGTGGCGTGGCGCACGCTCGCGCAGAGCCAGCCGGAACGCGCTGAGCGTGTCCGGCGTCCCGCACGCCGTGATCACGACGTGCCCGCCGACGTTGCGCACGTCGCCCCGGATGCCGAGCTCGGTCGCGAGCCGCAGCACCTGCGGCCGGAACCCGACACCCTGCACGGTGCCGTGCACCTCGATGCGTTCGGTCGTGGTCACGGTTCTCCCACCCCTGGCGATGGTCTGTCTCACGAACGTGGCATCGGCGGCACCCTGCCGTGAGGGGCCTAGGTCCCGCGCGAGCCGGGACCGTTGGGACGCTGATGCCGGGCGGGGCCGTGACAGCACTCGCCAGCCCGCAGGCGCCTCACCGATGCCGCCGGGCACGAAACCGTTGCGCACCAACACGTTCTCGACGCGTAACAGATCGGCGAGCGGTACGCCGGTCCTGGGGGTCGACCGCGAACAGGCGGCGGAACGCGTCGGGGCAGGTGGCACCGGACGGGTGCATGCACAGGCCGTCGTTGAACGGCGTGTTCTGCGTTCTCCGGCGCGGCGTCAGCCGTTGCGATGTCACGGGCGGACGACCGCCCGCCCGGTGGAAGCGTCGTTCGCACCACCCACTACCGCGCCGTGGTCGTTCACGCCGAGCGCGAACGACGGTCCGCCGTCAGCGGACGGGACCAGGCCGACCAGGCGGTCGTGCCGGTGGTCCCGTCGCCGTGACCCGCCGGCGCAGCGTCGTTCGACGACCCCGCCGCCGCGGTCGGCGACGGCCGTCACCTCCCCGCCTAGCCTTAACGGGCTTGGCGGAACTCGATCAGCTGACCCTTCCTGCGGGCGCCATCGAACCGCGCTTCCCGTTGGCAGACGATCCTCGAGGGAACTGCGCGGCCACCGTGCGTGGCTCATGAGCAGGACCTCGATCGGCCGCCACCAGGGAACACCGCTCCCGCACCTGGCTCAAGACCCAGCTGATCGCCTCCGCCGAACTCAGCGGTCGGTCCGTCAGGGCCGGCGCCTTGCGCCAGACGTGCGTCCACGCGTCGAGCGCGGCGGTCTCGGCCACGTCCGGATCGACCTGTCCGTTCTCCGCCCGGATCATGTCGACGACGAGGCCGAAGACCGCGACCGCCAGGAGGTCGTACACCTGGCCGAACGCTGTCCGGTCACCTCGGGCGACTGCGGTCATGAGCTCGCCGGCGGACGCCGGCTTCACGGCTGTCCCTCGCAGAGAGGTGCGGAGTCGGGGGCGCCGCCGTCCTGCGCGGTGATCCTGAAGTCGCAGAGGTCGTACCCGTTGCGGACGAGCGCCTGGGCCATGCCGCGAACGTCCTTGCGGGACGGAACGGGGGTGCGCGCCAGCACGAACCCCGACCTGCGGTCCGGTGCACCCACCACGGCCCAGCGGTAGTCGCGGTCGAGGCCGATCACCCAGTACGTCCCCGGCTCGTCGAAGCTCCACCCGTCGGCCGTCCTGACGAACGACACCTCGAGCTTCGCGGTGGAGGCCGGGTCGGCCTGTCGTGCCCTGCCCTCCAGCGACGTCGTCACGCCGTCCGCACGGGTGCACGAGTTCACCACCTTGACCTGCCCCTCCGGCAGCACCGTGTAGTCCGCGCTGTCGTTGCGGACGCACTGCGCCTGGAAGGGCTGGGGAATCGCCGCCACCTGCACCCAGCGGCCGTCGTAGCGCTCGAGGTCGACCGAGCGGACAGGCCGCACCTCGGTGGTCTCCTCCGCGGACGCCGGGGCGGGAACCACGCCCAGTCCGAGAGCGACGATCGCCGTTGCCGCGGTGAAGCGCATGGGAGCACCTTTCGCCTGTGAACGCTGCGCACTCAACGCTATGGCCGACGACGAAGGCCTGCATGACGGCGAGACGGCAGGGTCGGTGAGGTGAGTTCCAAAACCGCCTGCCGCACGACCTCGGGCGGCAGGCGCGCGGGGTGACCTTCTCCCTCGAAGCCTTGGCCCGTTGGGCACTGGCTCCGACCCCGCGCCGCGCTGGACAGTCGGAGCAACGGTGAGGACTAGGGGGCGGCGATGCACGGTTCCTGGAAGCAGGTCTTCGGTTCGTCCAACCGGAAACCGCTGGCGCTGTTCACGTCGGCGGTGCTGGCCGGTGCGCTGATGGCGGACGGCTCCGCCGGCGCCGCGGCGAGGCCGACGATCGTCGAGCTCGGCACACTGCCCGGATACGGCAGCAGCCAGGCGTCGCTGATCAACGACGCCGGTGTGGTCGCCGGTGTGGTCGTGGGTGCTGATCAGCAGCCGCGCGCGGTGCGCTGGAACCGCGCCGGACGCATCAGCGCGCTCGGCCTCTTGCCCGGCGCCACGGCCAGTTCGGTGGTGGGGATCAACGACGCCGGCGTCGTCGTGGGGTCGATGACCGTCGACGGCCGGCAACGTGCGGTGCGCTGGGACCGGGCCGGACGTGTGACCGCACTGGCCCTCCCGCCGGGAGGCGTGGCCACGTCACCGGTCGGCATCAACGAAGGCGGCCTCGTCCTCGGGGAGGCCACACTCGCCGGCAACGAGGTGCGGGCGGTGAGCTGGGACGCCGCGGGGCGCGTCCTCGATCTCGACGACCTGCCGGGCAGTGCCTACAGCACCGCTCGAGCTGTCAACGACGCCGGGATGGCGATCGGGACCATGCCGCAGGCGGACGGCACGTTTCGTGCCGTGCGGTGGAGCCGGTCGGGCCGTGTCACCGCGCTGAACCCGACGCCTGGGTTTCCCTACAGCATGGCGTACGCGTTGAACAACGCAGGAGTGGTCGTCGGCTACGCCTCCGGTCCGGTAGGGGACATCCAGGCCGTGCGCTGGGACCTGGCTGGTCGTCTCACGGTCCTCTCCGACCCGCCGGGCATGCGCTCGAACGGAATCGTCGGGATGAACGACGCGGGCACCGTGATCGCCCACGGCTCCGCGGTCGACGGCGGTGCGGGTCACGCCTTGCGCTGGGATCCTTCGTCCGGCGCCACCGATCTCGGCGCGCTCTTCGACAGGGGATGGAGCGCGCCGGTCGGGATCAACCGCTCCGGGGTGATCATCGGCATCGCCGGGGTGCCGAGCGGCGCGACGCACGCGGTGCGGTGGGACGCCAAGGGCCGGATCGCAGATCTGGGCACGCTGCCGGCCGATCCCGCCAGCAGCAGTTACGCGCGCGCGATCAACAACACCGGAGCCGCTGCCGGCTTCGTGCTCGGCAGCGACGGCATCCGGTCGCGTGCCGTGCTGTGGCCCGACGTGTCCCGGCCCTGACGTGAGCGCTACGCCGGAAACGCGGTGAGGTGCATGTCCGGCATCAGCCGGTGCGGCGGCGCGACGGAGCCGGGGCGGTGCCGCTGTCGGTGCCGGTGCTCGCGGGGCCGACGGCGGCGATGAGGTCGGCGATGCGGTGGTGGGCTTCCAACGGGTGGCGCAGGTGGCCGTCGGCGTTGATGCGGTAGTGGTTGCGGCGCCCGACCTTCGTGCGCTCGACGTAGCCGCCCTGGATGAGGTCGGTGAGGATGAGCTGGACCGCCCGGCTGGTGATGCCGACCTGCTCGGCGATCACGGGCAGGGTCTGGTGAGGGTCCGCGGACAGGCACAGCAGCACGTGCGCGTGGTTGCTCAGGAAGGTCCACGACCCCCCTGGCGCCTGCGGTCCGGTCCGCTGGTCCGCCGTGCCGGAGGTCGCGGGGTCGGACTCTGCCGGGGTGGTCTCCGCGATGGCGGGGACGGCGGGATCGATCGGAGGCTCGGCAGACCGCATGCGCCGACCATAGGCCATCTGCGCGTCGCCGACACCGGTTCCGGGGCTGCTCGATCGGGCGTGATCACACCAGCAAGGCGGTGGGCGCGACGTGCTCGTCGGCGCGCCGGATCCGCAGCCCCGCCGGTGCGCGGCCGAGCAGGTACCGGTGAGCCGGAGGGGTGAGGAGTCGACTGTGAGCGGGTAGGACCAGCAAGTCGGCGTCGTGGCTGCGGCACAGCCGCAGCAAGGCGGTGGCCACGCGACGATGCCGGCTGCCCGGCCCGCGACGGTGAGTCCACGCGGCGGTGTGGATCCGCACGTTCCGCTCGCTGAGCCCCGCGGTCGCGGGGTGTGACAGGAGGGGAGCGAGCACGGTGGCGGTGATCTGGTGGCGACGGGCCTGCTGCCAGGCGATCAGCCGGGCGTTGAGCGTCAAGCCTGGTGGTGGGTGCAGCACGGCGAGCACGAGCCGGCCGTGGTCGGCGATCAGGTGGGCCGCCGCGGGAAGTTCGGTGGCGGGCGAGGGATCGGTGGCGTCGATGGCGTAGAGGAGTTTTGCGCAGCGGGCGGGCATTGAAGACCAGCGTTCCGCGAGTGGGGACCCGTGAGACCGCGAGCAGGCCTCACTTCGAGATTGACGAAGCCTGCTTCGTCGGTCAAGCCTTGACAGGCGAACTGTGGTTCGTCATTCTGGCCGTGCGGAGGGGAGTACCCACCTCGTCCGGGATCGTCATCACGACAGCTCCGCGGTTGTCCGGTCCCGGTGCCACCGTGCACGACGCGCTGCGTTCCGAGTGCGTCTCGGCCGGTGGTCGGGGAGACCTCCGGTTCACCTGACGTGACCGGAGGTGCTTGTCGTGGTTGTTCCGCTGTGGGCGTGGGCCGCGGTGCTCGGTGCGATCCTGGCGATGCTCGCGGTAGACCTGTTCGCCCACCGCCGCGCTCACGTGGTCGGTGTGCGCGAGGCCGCCGTCTGGTCGGCGGTGTGGGTCGCGCTCGGCCTCGGGTTCGGCGCGGTCGTGTGGTGGGCCTGGGGTGCCGAGTTCGCCGCCCAGTACTTCGCCGGCTACGTGATCGAGAAGTCCCTCGCCGTGGACAACGTCTTCGTCTTCGCGATCATCTTCGGCTACTTCGCCGTGCCGCGGGAGTACCAGCACCGGGTGCTGTTCTACGGGGTGCTCGGCGCGTTGGTGTTCCGGGCGGTGTTCATCGCGGCGGGCTCTGTGCTGATCGCGTCCTTCGCGTGGGTCCTGTACGTGTTCGGCGCGTTCCTCGTGGCCACGGGCATCCGGATGGCGATGCACCGCAACGAGACCATCGATCCCGAACGCAGCGTGGTGCTCAGGCTGTTCCGCAAGCTCGTCCCGGTCACCGACCAGTACCACGGGCAGAAGTTCCTGGTGCGCCAGGCTGGTCGCTGGGTGGCCACCCCGCTGCTGGCGGTGCTGGTGCTGGTCGAGGTGACCGACGTCGTGTTCGCCGTCGACTCCATCCCGGCGATCTTCGCCGTCACCCAGCAGCCGTTCTTGGTGTTCACTTCCAACGCCTTCGCCATCCTCGGCCTGCGCGCCATGTACTTCCTGCTCGCCGACCTGATGCACCGCTTCGTCTACCTCAAGCTCGGACTCGCCCTGGTGCTCGTGTGGGTCGGCGTTAAGATGCTGCTGCTGGACCTCTACAAGATCCCCACCTGGTTCTCGCTCGGCGTGGTCGCTGCCCTGCTCGCGGTCGCGGTCACCGCCAGCTGGATCCGCACCCGCACCACATCCGTCGACGCGACCGCCGTCTCTCCCGACCCGGTGGAACCCGGCGTCGGTCGCGACACGGCTGATCGGGAACGTCACCAGGCTCAGCAGCACCGCTGATCCGGCTCCACCCGCACCTGACTCGCTCGACGGTAGGACAACCAGTACCACCTCGAGGAGCGCCGGACACGCGAGACTGGAGTGATGAGCAACGACGACGCTGCGCTGGGTTCGACGATCCGGGCGTGGCGGGACCGGCTGCGACCGGAAGCGGCCGGTCTCCCCGCCCGGCGGACGCGGCGGGCGGCCGGCCTGCGCCGCGAGGAGCTCGCCGAGCTGGCCGGGATCTCCGTCGACTACCTGACCCGCTTGGAGCAGGGACGGTCGGCGAGTCCGTCGGAGCAGGTGGTCGCCTCGCTGGCGAGGGCGTTGCAGCTCAGCGTGGCCGAGCGCGACCACCTGTACCGGCTGGTGCGCTTGGCCGTCCCGGCGCACGACGCGATCTCCGACCACATCCCGCCAGGAGTGCGGCGCGTGCTCGCCGGCCTGGAGCACACGGCCACGGCGGTGTTCGCGGCGGACTGGCAGCTGCTCTGGTGGAACCGGGGCTGGGCAGCGCTGGTCGGCGACCCTGCGCCGATACCGGTGGGACAGCGCAACTTCGCCCGCGACACCTTTCCTGTGCGGCCGGACGCTCCGCTGCTTCGCGGGTGGCCCGTGGCCACCTCGGACGCCGCCGCGACCGAGGTGGCGGTCGTGTCCGACCTGAGGCGTGCCACCGGCCGCTATCCCGCTGACGTCAGGCTGCGTGCCTTGGTCGCGGACCTGATCGAGGGCAACCGGAGGTTCGCCGAGCTGTGGGCGCTGGGCACGGTCGGAGCTCATCGCGAGGACAGCAAGACGATCCACCATCGCTGCGTCGGGCCGGTGGACGTGACCTGCGACGTGCTGACCGACGGGGATCTGGAGCTGAAGATCGTCGTGTTGTCCGCCGCGCCGGGCAGCGAGGACGAGACCCGGCTTCGACTCGCGTTCGTCGCGGGCAACGGGCAGGTCCGGCCGGAGCACGACGTGGCTCGTTGACCGGTGCGGGCGGCCCGTCCGGTTCGGCAGGGCCGCCCGTGCTGATCACCAGGCGACGGAGCCGTACCGGTCGATGACGCGTCCGGTTCCGGAGCCGCGTTCCTCGGTGGCGAGCTGGACGATGGCGTCCGTCCCCTCGGAGACCGTCTGCGGGCCGCTGTGACCGTTGAGGTCGGTCGCCGTGTAGCCGGGGTCGGCCGCGTTGACCCGGATGTCCGGCAACGCCTTGGCGTACTGGGTGGTGAGCATCGTCAGCGCCGCCTTGGACGCCGTGTAGATCGGCGCGACGGTCCTGCCCTCCGCGCGCTCCGGGTCGTGCGTGTGCGTGAACGAACCCATTCCGCTGCTGACGTTGACGATGGCGGGATCCGTCGACTTGCGCAGCAACGGGAGGAAGGCGGTGGTCGTGCGGACGACCCCGGCGACGTTGACGTCGAAGACGTCCAGCACGTCGGTCCCGGTGAGGGTCTCGGCGGACGCACCGTGCGCGCCGCTCACGCCGGCGTTGTTGATCAGGACGTCGATGTGGCCCTCGTGCTCGGCGACGTTCGCCGCCGCGGCCGCGACGGACGCGTCGTCGGTGACGTCGATCTGGACGAACCTCGCCCCGACGGCGGCGGCCGCTTCCTCGCCCCGTTCGGGATCACGAGCACCGGTCAGCACGGTGTGGCCGAGATCGACGAGACGCCGGGCGGCCTCGCGGCCGAGGCCCTTGTTGGCGCCGGTGATGAAGATGGTGGTCATGCGACCGATCGTCGTCCGGTGGCGAAGTGCCTGCCAGGGACGAGTTTTCGGTGGGAACGGGAGTGCCACCTTCGCGTTGTCGCCACCGGCTGGAGTCGGCGGTGCGGCGATACCTTCCGGGCGGCGCGAGGTCAGGAGCGGCCGAGGGCGGAGGTCGACTCGCGCACGACCAGGCGGCACGGCTGGCGGACCACGCCGGAAGGCACGACGCTGGAGGACGCCTCGCCCAACAACCGGGACGCGGGTGTCGTGGCCGCCCCCTCCGGCGGGCCCGCGGACTGGGTCCCGACCTTCCCCGGCTACCTCGGCGCGATCCCGGAGGACGCGGTGCTGCGCCTGGGCCCGCCGCGCTGGGCGGTCTACGGCGGCAACGCGCAGACGAACACGTGGGCGCCCTGGTACACCCAGCACAAGATCATGCGCGGTCTGCTCGACGCGTACTACAACACCGGCAACGCCCAGGCCCTCGACGTCGTGACGAAGATGGCGGACTGGGCGCACCTGGCGCTCACCGTCGGCGACAAGAACCACCCCGGCTACGCCGGCCCGCTGACCCGCGACGACCTCAACCGCATGTGGGACCTCTACATCGGCGGCGAGTTCGGCGGCGCGAACGAGGTCTTCCCGGAGATCGGCCACCTCACCGGCGACGGCAAGCACCTGGAGACCGCCCGGTGCTTCGACAACCGGGAGTCGCTGTTCGGCGCCTGCGTGCAGAACCGGGACACCCTCGTCGTCACCCCGCAGAACCGTCCCGGCCGCCTTCGCCCCGAGCGGCTGTACGCCAACACGCACGTGCCGCAGTTCGTCGGCTACCTCAGCGTCTACGAGCGCGGCGGCGGCCAGGAGTACTTCACCGCGGCGAAGAACTTCTTCGGCAAGGTCGTCCCTGGCCGCATGTTCGCCCACGGTGGCGTGGGCGGGAACTACCCCGGTTCCAACAACAACCTCGAGCTGTTCCAGAACCGCGGCAACGTCGCGAACGCCATCGCCACGAGCGGCGCGGAGACCTGCACGACCTACAACCTCCTCAAGCTGGCCCGCAACCTGTTCCTGCACGAGCACGACCCGGCGTACATGGACTACTACGAGCGCGGCCTGTTCAACATGATCACGGGGTCGCGCGCCGACACCACGGCCACCGGCGACCCGCAGGTGACCTACTTCCAGCCGGTGAGCCCGGGCGTCGTGCGCAGCTACGGCAACACGGGAACGTGCTGCGGCGGCACCGGCCTGGAGAACCACACGAAGTACCAGGAGACGGTCTTCCTCCGCTCGGCCGACGGCGGCGCGCTGTGGGTCAACCTCTACGTCCCCGCCACGCTCACCTGGCCGGAGCGGGGTTTCACCGTCACGCAGCGGACCTCCTTCCCGCGCCAGGACCACGCGGAGCTCACCGTGGACGGTGCGGGCAGGCTGGACCTCGAGCTGCGGGTGCCAGCGTGGGCGCGACTCGGCTTCACCGTGACCGTCAACGGCCAGGCGCAGGACGTCGACGCGCGGCCCGGCACCTACGTGACGCTGAGCCGGGACTGGCGGCGCGGCGACGTGGTGGGGATCCGGATGCCGTTCGGCCTGCGGATCGAGCGGGCACCCGACCGCCCCGACACCCAGGCGGTCTTCTGGGGCCCGGTGCTGCTGCAGTTCCTGGGCGGCGGGGCGTTCCCCGAGCTGTCGCTGTACCGCCACCTCAAGCGGGACGGCGACTACGGCCGCGCCGCGATCAGGGCCGGCGCGGTCACGGCGGCCGGCGACCCGACGTTCACCGCGGGCGGGTTCACGTTGCGGCCCTACCACATCAGCGACAGCCGGCCCGCGTCCTCGTACTTCCGGCGGGTCGAACCGACGGTCGTCTTCGGCTCCGTCGACACCGGCGTGCCCAACCGCAAGCGGAACGACGGCCTGCCGCGCTACGACGTCCCCGTCGAAGGCGTCGTCTCACCCGGCACCGACGGCCCGACCTTCCT
This sequence comes from Lentzea sp. NEAU-D7, assembly GCF_026242055.1. Taxonomy (GTDB): domain Bacteria; phylum Actinomycetota; class Actinomycetes; order Mycobacteriales; family Pseudonocardiaceae; genus Lentzea. The sequence continues at coordinate 143,321 of NZ_JAPJDL010000012.1, forward strand.
GGACCTGCTCTGGGACCAGGCGCCCTTCCCCGACCACGGGCGGTTCGTCAGCGCGGTCACGGCCCTCGCCGACGCCTTCGTCAGCGCGGGCAGGTTCACCGCGGCCGAACGGGCCGCGGTCGTGTCCAAGGCGGCCGAGGCCGAGCGGGAGCTGTAGACGTCAGGCGGGAACGGTGTCCTGCTGGACACCGCCTCTGGCCATGATCCGACGCGCGACGGCGAGGCCGACGCGCGTCGGCAGAACCCTGCCGAACAAGAACGCGATCAGCGCGTTGGCCCTGCCGTCGATGACCGCCGGTCCGTTGCCTGACAGAGCGCGGAACACGGTGTCGGCGACGGTCTCGGGGCTCCGCGTGGCGCGGGTGTTCATCGGCGTCCTCGTGGGGCCGGGACTGACCGCCACCACCCGGACACCGGTGCCGCGGGTCTCGGCCCACAGCGCGCGGGTGAACGAGACGACGTACGCCTTCGTCGCCGCGTACACCGCCAGGTAGGGGGCGGGCATGTACGCCCCGGTGCTCGCGATGGTGACGACGGCTCCGCGGCCACGGGCGACCATCGCGGGCATCAGCAGAGCCGTGAGCTCGGTCAACGCGGTGACGTTGACGTCGATCAGGGACCGGAACCGGGCCGGATCGCCGTCGATCACCGGCCCTCGCGAGCTGACACCGGCGTTGTTGACCAGCACCTCCACCTCGATTCCCTGATCGGCCAACGTCCTGGCCAGCCGCGTCGGCGCGTCGGCGGTGGCGAGGTCGAGCGGGACGGTGCGCACGGTCACCCCGTGACGCCGGGTCAGCCGCTCGGCCGCCTTATCGAGCTTGTCGGCGCCGCGGGCGACCAGGACGAGGTGCATTCCGGCGGCGGCCAGCCGCTCGGCGACAGCCGCCCCGATGCCGGTGGAGGCGCCGGTGACGACGGCGAACTTGTCGCGCATCTGCGCTGCAGTGGTCATGGTCTCGACGCTAAACCTTGACGTTGACGTCAAGGTCAAGGTGAACTGGCCCATGCGCATCGGCGAGTTGAGCAAGGCGACCGGCGTCAGCAGCCGGGCACTGCGCTACTACGAGGAGCAGGGCCTGCTGCGCAGCGAGCGCCGGCCCAACGGCTACCGCGAGTACCCTCCCGAGTCGGTCGAGGTCGTCGCGTTCGTCCAGGACCTGTTCCACGCCGGTCTGTCGTCCGACGTGGTCCGGGACGTCCTGCCGTGCGCCCAGAACGAGCACCCGCGTGGCGACTGCGCCGCACTCCTGGCGCGCGTCCAGAAGGTCCGCGACGAACTCCTGCGGCAGGAACAGCAGATCGCGGAGCGTCGCCGGCGACTGGACGCCTATCTCGCCGAGGGCTACGAGACCCCGTCCGGCCGGCTGACCGCGCCGCAGCGCGCCGCCGGCTGAGCGCCGTTCGACGAGCCGGTGAAGGCCGCGGTCAGCCGCTCCCGCATCAGGTCGGCCGCGCTGACGCGGTGCTGCGTCTGGTACAGCTCCAGGCACCGTCGCCAGGTCCTCTCGGCGTCGGCCCGGCGTCCAGCCGCCAGCATCGCCTGGCCGAGGTGCGCGAGGGTGTCGGCCTCGAAGTAGATGTGGCCGATCTCGCGGTACAGCGCTATCGCGTGCTCGTAGGAGTGCAGCGCTTCGGCGTAGCGACCGGCCTGGTAGGCGATGTAGCCCAAGGTGTCGGACGAGTTGGCCGTTCCTTCGAGGTAGTGGTGTTCGTCGAACACCCGCATCGCCTCGCGGCAGTGCGCCCCGGCCTCCGAGTGGTTTCCCAGCCGGGCCTCGAACCAGGCGACCGCGTTGAGCGCCTCGGCCTGCCAGACCGGTGTTCCGTCCCGTTCGTACAGCCGGAGGGCCTGCGAGGCGTGCGCCAGCGCCTGGCAGTCGTCGTGCATCTGTTCCCAGGAGCGCATGAGCGCGAGGTGGGTGTGCGCCTGGCCCGGCACGTCACCGGCTTCCTCGGCGAGGCGCAGCGAGTCCCGCAGGTGGCGCAACGCCTCGTCGTGCTCCCCGATCCGCGCTTTGGCCTGCCCGAGCCGTCGGTGCGCCAGCGCGAGAACCGCCGTGTCGTCGATCTCGGCGGCCGCGCGCAGGCCCAACCTCCACGCGGAGACCTGCTCGTGCAGGTGCCCGCGACGCAGGTAGTAGGTGTGCAGTGCCCAAGCCAGCTGCCACACCACGTCGTGCCAGCCCTGGTCGGCTGCAAGTCGCTGGATCGCAGGCATGCAGGGACGTTCCGCGTCGAACCACCGCAGTGCCGAGGCCTCGTCTCGCAACGAGGTCAGGCAGACGCCGGACGAGGGCGGGGCGAGGTTGATCGGCTGCCGGTGGGGATAGAGCATCCGGTCACCCGCATAGGCGCCGTGCAGGTAGTAGTCCACCAACCTGCGCAGAGCCGGAGCACGGGCGGCCGCTGGGCACCGTTCGGCGGCGTGCAGGCGGATGAGGTCGTGCATCTGGTAGCGGCCAGGTGCCCGCTGTGTCACCAGATGGCTGTCCTCGAGTTCGCGCAACAACCCCGCGACGTCGGCGGCCGGCATCGCCGCGAGGCTGGTGACGGCGGGCAGGCTGATGTCGGACGCCGGGGCGAGGCCCAGCAGCCCGTACAGCGCCGCGGCCGGGGCGGGCAGGGCGTCGTACGACCAGGAGAAGACGGCTCTGATGCCCGAGTTCGTGTCCTCGCTGTTCAGCCCGTCCAGGCGAGCGGCGTGGTCGTGCAGCTCCTCGGCGAGGACGCGGAGCGGGAAGTCGCCGTGACGCGCCGCCCTGACGGCGACGAGCTTGAGCGCCAGCGGCAGACCGGCGCAGCAGTCCACCAGATCGGCCACCGCGACAGGCTCCGCGGCCAACCGGTCCTCACCGAGGTGACGCGCGAGCAGCTCCCGGGCCTCGCCACCGGTCAGCACGTCCAGGTTCAGCGACTGCGCACCGTGCGTGGTGATCAACCCGGTGAGCGACCGGCGGCTGGTGACCAGCACCGCACACGTCGGGCTGCCCGGCAACAACGGGACGATGTGCTCGGTGTCGGGTGCGTTGTCGATCAGGATCAGCATGTGCCTGCCCGCGACGAGACTGCGGTACAGGCCCATCTGCGCGTCCAGCTGGACCGGGATCGCGGCCGGGCCGACCCCCAGCGCATCGAGGAAGCAGCGCAACGCCGCCGCGGAGGAGACCGGGACGCCACCCGGAGCGAACCCCCGCAGGTCGATGTACAACTGGCCGTCGGGGAACCGGTCGAGGTGCTGGTGAGCCCAGTGGAGCGCGAGCCAGGTCTTGCCGATTCCCCCTGTCCCGCCGATCGCGGAGATCACGACCGTCGCACCGGGCTCGTTGTTGGCGTCCAGTTCGGCGGTGAGAGCCGTGAGCTCGTTGGCGCGACCGGTGAACATTCGCGGTGGTGCGGGCAGTTGCCTGGGGACGAGCGGGGAGTCGCTCGGTGGATGCACGTGCACCCCGCCCGTGAGGGTGCCGGTCTGGATCAGCGCGCCGGCGACAGTGCCCGCCACGTCGTTGTGGGTACGCCTTCCACGGCTCACCTCTCCAGTGTGTCCAGTCGAGGGGTCGTCCAGCCGCCCCGTACGAGACATCACCCGACCGGCCGTGCCGCGAGGCTGCCCCCGGAAGTTTCCACTCCGGCCGGACTTCTCCGATCGGCGGGACCGACATGATCAGGAGCGCTAGTCTGATCGCCTTCGTTTGGACAGCGACGATCGGAGTACGTGTTGGGGCCGAGGGCGGACGTCACGCGGGCGCGGGTGGTCGAGTTCTGGCGGACGGTCGAGATGTTCAGTCCGCAGAAGGTCGACAAGCCCGACCGGGAGCAGCGGATGTTCGTGGCGCGACCGGGACAGCCGCTGCCCTGGCAACCGGAGCACGAGCTCGCCCAGTGGCAGCTCAAGCCGGAGCAGGCCTGGCGCCACACGGTGTACCTCGGCATCTACCGCCGCACCGAGGTGTTCGACGTGCTGTCGCAGGTCTTCGAGCCGGACCAGGAGAGCTACGACGAACGTCCCGGCGGGGACAGCGCGGTCGCCGCGTTCCTGGTCGGCGAGGACGGCCGGGCGCTGCTCAACTCCGAGGTGTTGTCCAGTTGTGCCTGGGCCACCGGCGAGGTGCACCGGTCGCAGGGCTGCGGACCCGACTGGTTGTCGCGGTTGCAGGACGCCATGCTCGACTTCACCGCGGAATGGCGGGACTTCGTCACCGACTCGGTGCAACCGGGGGACGAGAAGACGTCACCGCAGCACGTGCTGCGCGTGCTGGACTTCGCCGACCTCGCACGGTGCCTGGAGATCGCCGTCGGTGTGACAGGTACGTCCGGGGTCCTCGCGGCGGCGGACATCCGGATCAGCAGCCAGATCGTGGCCCGCCGCAAGGCCGACAACCCGGGCGGACACGACTTCCTCAACAGCTTCGTCATGAGCGACCTGGCCCTGGTCGCCGAACAGGCGGAGAAGGGCGATGCCGGCGGGGCGCTGCGGGAGTACCTGCGGCCCGAGGCGGAGATCTCAGTCGGCCGTCGGATCGACGTGCGCGAGCGGCTGGACCACGTGCTGGCGAGCACCGCGCCGCAACGGGTCCCGGGCGGTCGATGGCCGAGCAACGCGGCGCACGCGCTGGCGTTGAGCCAGCAGCTGGCCGTGATCACCGCCTCGGGTCTGCAGGACGAGGAAGGGCTCATCGGGGTCAACGGGCCGCCGGGAACGGGCAAGACCACGATGCTCCGCGACCTCGTCGCGCACCTGGTCGTGACGAGGGCGCAGCGTCTCGCGGCCCTGCCGGAACCGGGGAAGGCTTTCACCGGCCGCCGGTTCAACTGGCGCACCGGCGAACGCAAACGTGTGATCCACCAGTGGAATCCCGAGCTGACCGGGTTCGAGATGGTCCTGGCTTCGACGAACAACGTCGCCGTGGAGAACGTGACCGACGAGATCCCCTCCGCGGACGCCATCGACGACTCCTGGCGGGAGCGCGCCGCCGAGGTGGACTACTTCGCGGACATCGCCACCGCGTTGCTCGCGCCAGACGCGGAGAGCGAGCCGGAGGACACGTCCGCCGCCGGCCAGGATCCCGTGGGCTGGGCACTGGTCGCGGCCAAGCTGGGCAACAAGAAGAACCGCGGCCGGTTCGTCGACAGCTTCTGGTTCCACAAGCCGGACGACAAGAAGCCCGACGACTGGTGCGGGATGATGCTGGTGCTGAAGAAGTACGAGCTGGAGACGCCGGACACCACGTGGGCGGCCGCCGTCGAGGAGTTCAGGAACGCTGAGGCGCGGGTCGAGGAACTGCGGACCGAGCGCGCCGCCGTGCACCAGGCGCTCGAACGCCACGGCGTTCTGGCGGCCGGGGTGGCGGACCAGCGGGAAGCGGTCGCTGAAGCCGGGCGGCGCCTCGACGCGGCGCGGGCGCGGTGTGCCGAGTCGGCCGCCGCCGAACGCGTGCGCGAAGCGGAGGCCGACCGCATCGCGTTGCTCCAGCAGGCGAAGGACGAACAGTCGGCACGTGACCGCCTGGCCGCCGCCGAGGACGTCGCCCGCGACCGGAAGGGCGTCGTCGAGCGGCTCAGGTCCGGGCGCCGTGCCGCCGCGGAACGCAAAGTCCAGTCGCACGAGCGCGAAACCACCGAGCGCTGGAACGCTCACGGCGCCCACCAGGACACCCGGCCGGGATGGCTGGCGACCCTGTGCACATTGGGCGGCGCGAAGCGCACGTGGTCCACAAAGGACAGATGGCTGGCTCAGCAGGTCGTCGCCGCCCAACACGACCTGGCCTCCGCGCACCAGGAGCTCGCCGCGGTCCAGTGGGAGATCGACGCAGCCCTGCGGGACCTCGACGCCGCCGCGCACGACGCGGAATCCGTGCGGCGAAAGCTGGCCGCCGGGATACCCGTGCCGGAGGTCCACCACGAGCCGTTGGAGACGGCACGGCGCGCGGTCGCGGCCGCCAACCGGGAACGGACCTCGGCTGAACACGCCCAGGCCCACGCCGAGGCGAAACTGCAGGCACTGGAGGAGGAACTCGGCGTTCTCGGTGGCCGGCTCTCCGACGCCGCCGCGGCACTCGGCCGGCACTACCCCGACACCACGTGGTGGCACGACCGCGACCGCCGGGAGCTCGCCGCCCTGTGGACCGATGCCGAGTGGAACACCGCGCGAAGCGCCCTGTTCATAGCGGCTTTGGCTCTGCACAAGGCGTTCCTGCGCCACAGGCCCACAGAGATGCGGCAGAGCCTCCAGGCGGCCGTGGACGTGGTCAGCGGTGAGGTACCCCGCGACGTCGACCCCGACGCGGTGCTCGCCGCGTGGCAGAGCCTGTTCTTCGTGGTCCCGGTCGTGTCGACGACGTTCGCCTCCTACGCTCGGCTGTTCGGCCACCTCGGCCGGGAGGCGCTGGGGTGGCTGTTGATCGACGAGGCGGGCCAGGCGGCGCCGCAGAACGCCGCGGGCGCGTTGTGGCGGGCGCGGCGGGCCGTCGTCGTGGGCGATCCCCTCCAGCTGGAGCCGATCAACGCCCTCCCGTTCCGCGCGGAACAGGCAATCCGGCAGGAGTTCGGCGTCGACGAGCAGTGGCTGACCAGCCACACCTCCGTGCAGCGACTGGCTGACCGGCTCACCCAGCTCGGCACCTCGCTGCCCGGTGACGACGCCCCCACCTGGGTCGGGATTCCGCTGACCGTGCACCGCCGCTGCGACCAGCCGATGTTCGAGATCGTCAACGCCGTCGCCTACGACGGCCTGATGATCGACGGCACCGCACCGGCGCCGGGCAGGCGGTTCGCCGAGAAGTACCCGAGCCTGCCGGAGTCGAAGTGGATCGACGTACCGGGCGACGCCGCCCAGGGCCACTGGATCCCCGGCGAAGGCGTTCGGCTCGACCGCGTCCTCGACACGCTCGCGAAACTGGACTTCGACATGTCCGACGTCCTGGTGATTGGCCCGTTCCGCGACATCGCCCGCCAGGTGGCGACCCGGACCGAGAGGCACCGGGGCCTGGTGGCCGGCACGGTGCACGCCGTCCAGGGCAAGCAGGCGGACGTCGTCGTCCTCGTACTGGGCGGCGCGCCCGACCGGCCCGGCGCCCGGAGGTGGGCGGCGTCCAAACCCAACCTGCTCAACGTGGCGGTCAGCCGGGCGAAGCACCGCCTGTACGTCATCGGCGACCACGAGGCGTGGTCCACCTTGCCCCACTTCAGGGTGCTGGCGGCGAAGCTGGACCGCACCGACCCGGCCTGAGCGGTGAGGTCAGGCCCGGGTCCACAGGGTGACGTCGCTGCTGGTGGCCACCACCAACGTCCTCCCGGAAGGTGAGAACCCAGCAGCGCGCAACTCGGAGTGGCGTGAATGAAAGATGTGCCACCAGTCCACGCCGTGCTCACCGCTGTGCAGACTTCCGCTCGACAACAACACCCTGTCGTGCGGCCAGTCAGGACTGACCACGTCCACCGACCACCTGTCGGCCCCGCTGTGCAACCCACCGCCTGCCAGCCCGGCGATCGGCACGCGACGCCCTGCGAGCACCCCGATCCCTTGGCAGGTCAGGTCGTTGTCAGGCCATCCCAGATCAGCCTCGCGGTCCCGGGCCACCCGTTCCCCGGTCACGCCGTCGAGCAACCCGAGCCCCTGCGAGGACGCCACCAGCACCAGATCGCGCCCACCACCAGGATCGACGCCGAACCCGACTCCGAGCAGCCCGCCCACTGCGACCACAGGGGACTCGGCAGGCCGCCAAGGCTGCGGCGGCGCCACCACGGGCGCCGCGAGGAACCGCGCGCGCAGCCCGAGCTGGTAGTCGGTGAGCGAAAGATCCTCCACCATGCCGCGAGTATGCCCGTGCTGCGACGCGGCGCCACGACAGGCATCGGCCGCTCGCCCTGGCTGGCCGCGGTTTCGGCACGCAGCGCGCTATGTCGTCTCGACCGCGCCTGACGGCCTGATCGGTTCCAGTGCTGGACCAAGGCCGTCGAGCTGTCGTTGCACCCGCGCGGCGTCGTCGTCGCGGCCTTGGTCCTGGTACAGCGCCAGTGCCTCCTGCCAGACCGCGCGGGCCTGGTCGTGTTGTCCGAGTGCGGCGTGGGGACGGCCCGCGCTGTCGAGGGAGTCCGCGACGGAGTAGGTGTTGCCGAGCGTGCGATACAGGGTGACGGCCTGCTGGTAGTGGTCGACGGCCTGCCGGTGGTCGCCGGTGCGGTGCGCGATGAGCCCGAGGCTGTCCAGGGTGCCGGCCTCACCCCGTGAGTCGTGGTGCTGCCGGTTCAGTGCGAGGGCGGCCTGGCAGTGATCGCGGGCGGTGTCGAAGTCGCCTACGCGCGCCGCGTACCAGCCGACGGTGTTGAGCGTGTTCGCTTCCCACACCGGCTGGCCGAGTGCGCGGCGGAGGTCGAGGGCGTCCCGGGCGTGGTCCAGCGCCCGCCGGTCGTCTCCCCGCAGCTCCCAGGCGCGTGCGAGCGTCTCCTGGGTGTGTGCCTGTTCAGTGAGGTCGTGGTGGCGCACAGCCAGGGCGAGGGCCTGGTCCAGGTGCCCGGTGGCCTCGTCGTGCAGGCCCAGCATGGCGCAGACGGTACCGAGGAGCCGGTGAGCGCGACTGCGGGTGGCGGGCTGGGGCAGGTGGACGGCGGCGTCCAGCGCGCTTTGCCACATGGCGACCGCGTCGCGCAGGTGCCCCCGCCAGAAGAGGAAGGTGTGCAGTGTCCAGGCCAGGTGCCAGACGACGTGGTGGCGGCCCAGGGCTGCGGCGGCGTGCTGGGCGGCCAGCAGGGTGGGGTGCTCGGCCTGGAGCCAGCTCGCCGCGGCCACGGGGTCGGGCAGCGGATGTGGGTGCACGCCGGGTGCGGACGGGTCGGGCTGTACGAGTGGCCGTTCGGGATACAGCAGGCGGTCCGCGGCGAAGGCGGTGTGCAGGTAGAAGTCCATCACCCGCACCAATGCCGCCTCCATCCCGTCACCGGGCAGGTCGTGGGCGGCGGAGGTGGCGGCATACGCCCGGACCAGGTCGTGCATCACGTACCGGCCGCCCGGTCGCCGTTCGAGCAGAGACGCTTCCTCCAGTGCTGACAGCGCTTTGCGCGCGAGGGCCGAGGACAGGCTCGTGAGAGCGACCACGGCGGGCAGGGTGGTGTCAGGGCCGGGCGCGACACCCAGCAGCTCGAACGTGGTGCGCTGCTCGTCGGTGAGCCGGCGCAGCGACCACGACAGCACCGCGGGCAGGCTCGCGGCCGGGTCGGCGTGGTGGTCGAGCATCTCCAAGCCGAGCTCGCGCAGCTCGGCGGCGACCTCGGCCAGGGGGAGACCGGGGCGGGTGGCAGCGACACGGGCGGTGATGGACAGGGCCAGTGGGTAACCGCCGCACAGCTCGACCAGCTCGTCGACGGTGTCGGATTCGGCGGCGACGCGACCCGTGCCGAGGCGTGCGGACAGCAGGGCGCGAGCCTCCTGCCGCGACAGCACGTCCAGTTGCAGATGGCTGGTGCCGTGCCGGTCGATCAGGGAGGCGAGCCTGACGCGGCTGGTGATCAACACGGTGCAGGTCGGGCTGCCCGGCAGCAGCGGGACCACCTGCTCGGCGGTGGCGGCGTTGTCCAGCACGACCAGCATCCGCCTTCCCGCCACCAAGCTCCGGTACAGCGCCGCCTGCGCGTCCAGGTCGGTCGGAATGCGGCCGGGCTCCACTCCCAGGGCGTCGAGGAAGCCACGCACCGCGACCTCGGGAGCCATCGGCTCCTGCGTCGGGCTGAACCGTGCAGATCGGTGAACAGCTGCCCGTCGGGGAACCGCCCGGCCTGGTGGTGCGCCCACGTCAGCGCGAGCCAGGTCTTGCCGATCCCGCCCGCCCCTCCGATCGCCGAGATCACCACTGTCGCCGCCGGTGTTCTCGCACCGTCCGACAGGGCGTGGTCCAGGCGGGCCAGTTCGTCGCTGCGGCCGGTGAACCACCGCGGTGGTGCGGGCAGTTGCCGGGGTACCGGCTGTTCCGCCTTCGCCGCTGTCTCTCGCGCGGTCGCTGCCGAGGGTGGGACGAGGGCGGGGTCGGCGTCGAGGATGCGCTGGTGCAGGTCCTGCAACTCGGTACCGGGCCCGGTGCCGAGTTGGTCGATCAGCCGGGCGCGCAGTCGCCGGTAGTGGGCCAGCGCGTCGGTGGTGCGTCCGGCGCGGTGCAGCGCGAGCATGAACTGGGCGGCGACGCGTTCGTCCACGTCTTCCTGCTCCGCCAGTGCGAACAGCTCGGGCAGGACCTCGGTGTGCCGGCCGCAGCGCAACGCGACGTCGACGTGGTCCAGCCGGGCGGCGATGCGTTCCTGCTCGAGGCCGGTGCGCACCGCGGCCAGCCACGGGGTGTCCAACCCGGCGAACGGCTCACCCCGCCACAGCCCCGCCGCCTCCTCCAGCAGCGTCAGCGCCCGCGCGTCGTCCGCGCTGCGGGCCTGCTGCACGAGGTGGCGGAACCGGAGCAGGTCCACTGCCTCCGGATCCACCTCCAGCACGTAGCCGCCGCCCCGCCGCACGACGGTGACCTCACCCGTCAGCGCCTGTCGCAGCCGCGACACGTAGTTCCTGGCCACCGACCGGGCCCTGTGGGGCACCTGATCCGCCCACACCCGCTCCAGCAACTGCTCCACCGTGACGAGCCGGTTCGCTTCCACCACCAGGATCGCCAGCACACATCGCTGCCGTGCGGGACCGACCTCCACCGGCTGGCCGTCGACCCGCAGTTCGACCTGTCCGAGCACACGCAGCTCTGTTGCCACGATGCTCACCTCCCCGGCCACCTTCCTACTCCGCCCGCGCACCGCTTCACGACCGCTGACCAGGCGATTGCCAGACGGGGTGACGGCACGACACAACAGGGACCCATCGTGTTCACCACGTCCGCATCAGCCGACGAGACCGGCGGCGAAGGAGGACGTGGGGGTTCTGCGGTTCCACCTCCACCGCGTATGCGCATTCGGACGAAAGGGGGATAGGCATGAAGGACAACGCCACCCGAACCTGCAAGAAGATCACGATGATCGGCACGCCGTTCGTCGTCGCACTCGCGTTGCTGCTGGGTGAAGCCCTACCACTGATTACTTCCGCAGCGAGAAAAAGGGGGAAACATGATGTGAAGAATTGTCGTCACCGCAGTTTTCGCGCTGTCGCTTCTGATGATGCCCGCGACCGGTGCTCACGCGATCGCCACGCCGTCCACGGCGTGGATTCGTGTGGCCTGAACGGGCTTGAACGCCTCCTCGCCGCTTTCACTCCGCTGGGGCCGACCAGGCAGCCGGTCGGCCCCAGCGCCCGCGGTTCGAGATGTGGTGGTGAGCCGCATCCGAGACACTGGAGGCGACCAGGGAGGGTGCGATGAAGCGACTGGGCGTGATCGTGCTGGGCGCGGTGCTGCTCCTCGTCGGAATCGCCTTGCTCGTGCTGCCAGGCCCGGGGCTGCTGCTCGTGCTCGCCGGCCTGGTCACGCTCGCCTCGGAGTTCCCGAAGCTGGAGCGCTACGTCGACCCGGTTCGCGACCGCGCCATGAAGGCGGCGGAGGACAGCGTCGCGTCGCCGCTGCGCATCGCCTTGTCCGTGGCGGCGGGCTTGGCCCTGGTCGCGGCGGGCGTCGTGTGGGGTCTCGTGCGGTGGCTGCCGCTGTCCGGGTGGAGCACCGGTACGAGCTTGATCCTGTCCGGACTGTTCCTGCTCGGCTTGCTGGCCTGGAGCTGGCGCAACGTCCGCGCGCGTTCCGCGACGCCGAAGTCGCACAGCTAGCGTCGAGCCGCCCCTTGCTGAGGTTCGCGGGTTCGGAGAGCGCTCCCAAGACTTAAGCCGGCGTGCAGTGTTCGTTCAACGTTCCGCCCGGCCGGGGTTGGCAGGCTGTCCTCGCACCGGACGCCGCCAGGGGAGCAGGACGACATGACACAGGACTCCGCGACACCCGCTCTGGGTCGCCGCACTTTGCTGCAGGCGGCTTTCGCGGCACCGGCCGCGGCCGCGCTGCTCGGCGCGTCCGCGGCCGAGGCGGCGCCGTCCACGGGCGCCCCCTCTCCGGACGACTCGCGGTTCACGATCGCCGTGCTGCCCGACACGCAGTACCTCCTGGACGAGGGCGGCTCGGATCCGGAGCCCGTGCGGGAAGCGTTGTGTGCTCTCGCGAAACGGCGCCGCGAAGCGAACATCGTGTTCATGGCCCACCTGGGTGACGTGACGGAGCACGGCGCCGAGCACGAGATGCGGCTCGCGGACTCCGTCTTCGGCGCGATCGGCGAACAGGTGCCCTACAGCGTGCTCGCCGGCAACCACGACGTGCGGGGCGACGACCAGCGCGGTCCCACGCCGTACTCGCGGACGTTCGGCCCTGGTCGGTTCGCCCGGATGAAGACGTTCGGCGGCTTCGCGCCCGACGGCTACAACAGCTTCCACGTCATCACCGCGGGTGGCCGGCGCTGGCTGCTGCTCGCGCTGGACTGGCGCGTGTCGGACAAGGGATTGCAGTGGGCACAACGCGTGCTCGACGAGCACCGCGCGCTGCCCGCGATCCTCACCACCCACGACCTCGTCGCCGGCTCGCCGCAGGCTGAGTTGTCCGCGCACGGGAAGTACCTGTGGGACAACCTGATCCGGCGCAACGACCAGATCTTCCTCACCCTCAACGGCCACTACTGGCCGTCCGGGCGGGTCACGCTCACCAACGACCACGGCAACCCGGTGCACCTGCACATCACCAACTACCAGGAGCGCTACTACGGCGGCGCGGGCATGGTCCGCTTCTACTCGTTCGACCTGGCCCGCAACGTGATCGACGTCGAGACCTTCTCGCCGTGGCTGCTGACCCGCCGCGACACCCTCCCGGAAGCCGAGACGGCACAGCTCAGCGGTGAGACCGACAGGTTCACCGTCGAAATCGACTTCCGCGACCGCTTCGCCGGTTTCGCCCCGCCCGCGTTCCCGGACCCCCGGCCCGCACGCGCCGTGCTCGTCCGCGGCACGGCCGCGTACTGGCGCTTCGACCAGGAAGGACTCGCCGCTGCGGCGCCCGGCCCCGTGCTGCCCGGCACCGTCGCGCGCGACCTGTCCGGCAAGGGCAACGACCTCACCGTCGAGCACCTGCACGCCGGGGCGCCCGACGTCCTCACGTGGTCGACCGACCACCACGACGCTCAGCCCGCCCACGCCAGCCTCTCCTTCGCCGGTGGCAAGGGGCCGGACCGCGGCGCCGTCCTGCGCACCTCGCCCAGCGCGCCTATCAACAGCATGAAGTTCGAGTCCGGCTACACCATCGAGACGTTCCTCAAGCTCCCCAGCCCGTTCGTCGGCGACCACGCGTTCATGGGCGTGCTGAGCTGGGAAGGCCGTGCGGGCGACGCCGGCAAGCACAGCGGCTGGTCCGACGACGAACCGACCTGCAGCCTCAACGTCTCCGGTGAACGCTTCCTGCAGTTCGTCGTCTACCCGGTCCCGGGCGACGCCGACCCCACCTCCTGGAGCCACGCGATCCCGGTCGGCCGCTGGACCCACGTCGCCATCGTCAACGACGGCCGCCGCACCAGCATGTACGTCGACGGCGCCAAGATCGCCCGCAACGCCGCCGAGGACTCGCGCGGGATCACCACCCAGGGCAGGCCGTTCGTCATCGGCGCCACCCAGTTCGCCCTGCGCTACGGCCAGGGCTTCTACGGCGCCGTCGGGGACACCCGCATCGTCGGCAGAGCCCTGCGGCACAACGAGTTCCTCACCGCACGCACCGGCACCTGACCGGTGCGCGGCCCGGCCGCGATTTCACCTGTCCGGCTGGCCGGTGCCTCACCGGCCTCGGCGTGGGTACCCCGAGCCGGTGACGGCATCCTCCTCCACGTCGAGCAAGTCGCGGCCGGCCCTCGGCCTCGCCGTGGTCTGTGCGGCGCACTTCCTCATCGGTGCTGACGGTCTGGCGGTCGCGATCGCCTTGCCGGACCTGCAGCAAGGCCTGGCGGCGGAGGCGATCGACGCCCAATGGGTGCTGAGCGCCTACGGCCTGGCCTTCGGTGGTGCCCTGCTGCTGGGAGGGCGCCTCGGCGACCTGTACGGACGCCGGCGGCTGCTCGTGCACGGGATGCTGGTGTTCGCCTGCGGCTCGCTGCTGGCAGGGGCGGCGCAGGCGCTGTGGCTGTTGATCGCCGCGAGGGCGTTGCAGGGCCTGGGGGCGGCCGCTGCCGTGCCGGCGGCGCTCGCGCTGATCAGCAGCATGTATCCGCCCGGCCCCGCACGCACTCGCGCGTTGTCCCTGCTCGCCGCGATGGCGACGGTGGGCATCATGAGCGGGCTGCTGCTGGGCGGCGTGATCACCGACCTGCTGGGGTGGCGCTGGCTCTTCCTCCTGATGACCGTGCCCGCCCTGATCTCCGCGGCCGTTGCTCCGCGCGTGCTGCCGGAGGCCCGGGACGGCAGGCCTGCCGTGCGGCTGGACTTCGGCGGGGCCGTGCTGGTCAGCGCCGGTCTGATGGCCGTCCTCTTCGGACTGACCGGCGTGGAGCACGGAGGCGTCGCCTCGGTCCGCACCCTCGTACCGCTCGTCCTGGGCGTGGTGGTGCTCGTGCTGTTCGTCCTCTGGGAACGGCGCACGCCGGCCCCGCTGATCCGGTTCGGGATTCTGCGCGTGCGCAGTCTGCGTGCCGCTTCGCTGGCCGTGGGGGCCGACGCCCTCGCGTTCACCTCGGTGGTCTACGTCGGAACGCTGTTCTTGCGCAACGCGCAGGGCTACGGCGCGTTGCAGGCCGGACTGGCGCTGCTCCCGGTGGACGTGGTGGCTCTGGTCGTTTCCTGTTTCGGGGCAAGGATTCTTGCCCGCTGGTCTCCCCGAGCGGTGCTGTCGGGAACGACGGTGCTCATCGTCATCGCCCTGCTCTGGCTGGCCCGCGCACCCGTCCCGGCCAACTACCTGATCGACCTCATGGCGCCGCTGGCCGTGCTCGGCGCGGCGCTGCCCGCCGCGTTCATCGTGGCCACGCACGAGGCGGTCGCTGATGTGGCGCTCGACGAAAAAGGCCTGGCCTCCGGCATCTTCGAAACAGCGAACCACCTGCTCGGCGGTGCGATCGGAGTTGCCGTCTACGCCACGGTCCTCGCCGCGAGCGGCTACCGCGCCGCCTTTCTCACCGCGGCTTTCCTCGTTGTCCTGTTCGGACTGGGCGCGGTATTCCAAGCGCGCGGGAAGACGTCTTCGAGTGCTCGCGTGCGCATCGGTGACCGATCCGAAGATCGATAAACCTGTGCGCTGATTCGGTGAAAGCAATGGACGTGTTTTCAAGATTTATAAGCGCGGATCGGGACACCGTCTGATCACTACGTTCCGAAGGCGCGCAGCGGCTCCTGCTCCACTTGCGCGAGGCAAGAAGGCCGTTCGGTCACGCCGTGTAAAAACGATCATGTCCGGTACCGGCATCCGGGTGGATCGCCTCCCTTTGGCTGGTGACGTCCCTTCATTTGCGGGCACTTTTTGCCGCTGCTAGCTTCGGGTGAGCAGGAATCGCCGTTGTTTGGGGGCGCGCGAGGGGCTGTGCATCTCCACTTTGAGTGGAATTCCGGATGGCGGGCGGGCGGATTGTTCTGGGGTGTTCCGCATCCTGAAAACAGTCATCACTGACATGGGAGGTAGCAGTGAAGGACCTATTTGAGGCGCGATTGCGGGAGGCAGACGGTGTAAATCCGGCTGATGTCAAGGCGTTGAGCCGGCCGGAGCTGTTCGGGCTCGCCGACGCCATCCGCGCGTTCCTCGTGGAGAACGTCGTCGCCTCCGGCGGACACCTCGGATCCAACCTCGGCGTGGTGGAACTGACGCTCGCGCTGCACCGGAGCTTCTCGTCGCCCGCCGACCGGATCATCTGGGACACCGGGCACCAGGCGTACGTGCACAAGATGCTCACCGGACGCTCGCCGGACTTCGTGCGGCTGCGCAGAGCCGGAGGGATGTCGGGATATCCCAGCAGGAAGGAGTCCGAGCACGACCTCGTGGAGAACTCCCACGCCTCCACCGCACTGTCCTATGCGGACGGTTTCGCGAAGGCCAACGTCGTGCGGCACGTCGAGGACCGCCACGTCGTCGCCGTCCTCGGCGACGGCTCGCTGACCGGGGGCATGGCCTGGGAGGCGTTGAACAACATCGGGGACGGCCGGCGCAGGGTCATCGTGGTGCTGAACGACAACGGCTGCTCCTACAGCCCGACGATCGGTGCGGTCAGCCGGCGGCTGAACGAGAGCACCGGTGGCTCAGGCCTGTTCGAACAGCTCGGGCTGCGGTACGAGGGACCTGTCGACGGCCACGACGTCGCGGCGCTGGAGCAGGCGTTCGAGCGGGCCAAGACGGTGAACGGGCCGGTGCTCGTGCACTGCCGGACCGTCAAGGGACGTGGCTATCCGCCCGCCGAGGCCGACCTGGTCGACCACCACCACGCGGTACCTCCGCAGCGTGCGAAGTCCGCCCCCGCGTCCGGTCGCGGCACGTGGACGGGCGCGTTCGCCGACGAGCTGCTGGAGCTCGCCGAGGACCGGCCCGACATCGTCGCCGTCACCGCGGCGATGATGCACCCGGTCGGACTCGGTGCGTTCGCGGAGCGCCACCCGGAGCGGGTGTTCGACGTCGGACTGGCCGAGCAGCACGCGGTCACGTCCAGCGCGGCGATGGCGATGGCCGGACTGCGTCCGGTGGTGCCGATCTACTCGACGTTCCTCAACCGCGCCTTCGACCAGCTCCTGCTGGACTGCGGACTGCACGACTGCCCGGTGACGTTCGTGCTGGACCGGTCCGGCATCACGGGGGAGGACGGCCCGAGTCATCACGGGATGTGGGACCTGTCGCTGTTGCGGATCGTGCCCAACATGCGGATCAGCGCGCCGCGCGACGGCGCGACGCTGCGTCAGGCGTTGCGGCACTGCCTCGAGACCGCCACCGGCCCGACCGCGCTGCGGTTCCCCAAGGGCCAGCTGCCCGAGGACCTGGAGGCGACCGTCTGCGACGGTGTGGACGTCCTGCACGGCGAAGCGCACCCGAGTGCGCCGCGGGACGTGCTGATCGTCGCGGTCGGTGTGATGGCCAGCGAGTGCCTCAGCGCGGCGGAGGAGCTGGAGACCGAGGGGATCACCGTCACGGTCGTCGATCCGAAGTGGGTCCACCCCCTGCCACCCGCGGTCGCGGCCATGGCCGCGGACCACCGGGTCGCGGTGTCGGTCGAGGACAACTCCCGCACCGGCGGCGTCGGCACCGCGTTCCTGCAGTCGCTCAGCGACCAGCGGGTGACCACGCCCGCGCGCACGCTCGCCATCGAGGCCGCGTTCCAGCCGCACGGCTCCCGCCAGGCCCTCCTCGCCGGCCTCGGTCTGACCGGTTCCTCCATCGCCGACGCGGCCCGTGCACTCCTGTGCTGGCACGTCGGTGAGCAACCGTCTTCCACCGGGAGGTGAACGCCATGACCACCGCGACGTTGAACGAGACCGTGCCGAGGCGCGCCACCCGTCAGCTGAGGGTCGGCGCGGTCGGTGTCGGCAGCGATCACCCGGTGTCCGTGCAGTCGATGACCACGACCGTCACCGCGGACGTGAACTCCACGCTGCAGCAGATCGCCGAGCTGACCGCGGCGGGGTGCGACATCGTGCGGGTGGCCTGCCCGTCGCAGGACGACGCGGACGCACTGCCGGAGATCGCGCGCAAGTCGCAGATCCCCGTCGTCGCGGACATCCACTTCCAGCCGAAGTACGTGTTCGCCGCCATCGAGGCCGGCTGCGCGGCGGTGCGGGTGAACCCCGGCAACATCAAGAAGTTCGACGACCGGATCGCCGAGATCGCGTCCGCCGCCCGTGACCGCGGTACGCCCATCCGCATCGGCGTGAACGCCGGCTCACTCGACCCGCGCCTGCTGCGCAAGCACGGCAGGGCGACACCGGAGGCGCTGGCCGAGTCCGCGCTGTGGGAGGCGTCGCTGTTCGCCGAGCACGACTTCCACGACCTGAAGATCTCCGTCAAGCACCACGATCCGATGACGGTGGTGCGCGCCTACGAGATCCTCGCCGAGCGGTGCGACTACCCGCTGCACCTCGGCGTCACCGAGGCCGGACCCGCGTTCCAGGGCACCATCAAGTCCGCCGTGGCGTTCAGCGCCCTGCTGCGGCAGGGGATAGGCGACACGATCCGGGTGTCGCTGTCCGCTCCTCCGGTCGAGGAGGTGAAGGTCGGCACCCAGATCCTGCAGTCGCTGAACCTGAGGCCGCGCAAGCTGGAGATCGTGTCCTGCCCGTCCTGCGGACGCGCCCAGGTCGACGTCTACAAGCTCACCGAAGAGGTCACGGCCGGGCTCGAGGGCATCGAGACCCCGCTGCGGATAGCGGTCATGGGCTGCGTGGTCAACGGTCCCGGTGAGGCCCGCGAGGCCGATCTGGGCGTGGCCTCCGGCAACGGCAAGGGCCAGATCTTCGTCAAGGGCGAGGTCGTCAAGACCGTTCCCGAGCACCAGATCGTGGAGACGCTCATCGAAGAAGCGCTGCGCATCGCCGACGAGGACGAGTCATGACCGCGCTGCTGCTCTACAGCGACGAGCCGCTGGCCGAGGCCGCCATCGCCCGACGCCTTCCGGACGTCACGTGCCGCCCCACCACGGAGATGCCGAGCCGGCCCACGGCGACGCCGTCGCTCGCGCTGCGCCGCGGGGCGTCCAGCGAGGTGACGGTCGACGGTGCCGACCTGCTGGTGGCGGCGTTGCGAGCGGTCGGCGTGCCCGCTCGTGGCGACGGCGAACCCGTGCCGGTGCCCACCATCGTGCTGCCGCACGAGGACGACCGGCTGGCGGGCGTGGCCGCCGCGGTCGAACGGTGGTGCGGCGCGCACGCCGACCGCAGCGTCGTGCTGGCCGCTCCGCGGTCGGCCTGCGCCGGGGTGGACCGCGCCGTCGAGATCGTCGAGCTGGCGCTCGAGCGCTTCGGGGCACCGCTCTACGTGCGCAAGCAGATCGTCCACAACGAACACATCGTCGCGGACCTCACCGCACGGGGCGCCGTGTTCGTCGACTCGGTCGACGAGGTGCCCGAAGGCGCCGCGGTCGTGTTCTCCGCACACGGGGTGTCCCCCGCGGTGCGCCAGGCGGCGGCCGAGCGGCGATTGGTCACGATCGACGCCACCTGCCCGCTGGTCGCCAAGGTGCACTCCGAGGCACGCCAGCACGCGCGGGAGGGGCGGACGATCGCCTACATCGGTCACGCCGGCCACGAGGAGAGCGAGGGCACCCTCGGCGAGGCTCCCGGCGTGATGCACCTGGTCGAGACGGTGGAGGACGTCGACCGCCTCGAGGTCCGCGACCCGCACGACGTCGCGTTCCTGACCCAGACCACGCTGGCCGCCGACGAGGTCGGCGAAATCGTGACCGCGCTGCGGCACCGGTTCCCCGACGCGAAAGGGCCGCGTGGCGAGGACATCTGCTACGCCACCACCAACCGGCAGCATGCGGTCCGCGCGGTCGCGGCCGGCGTGGACCTGGTGATCGTCGTGGGCTCCCGCACGTCGTCCAACGCCAACCGGCTCGTCGAGGTCACGACCAGGTCGGGTGCGCCGGCGGTGCTCGTCGAGGACGCGACCGAGCTCGATCCGGCATTGCTGCGCGGCGTCGCGCGCGTTGGTGTGACGGCAGCCGCGTCCACACCGGAACCACTGGTCCAGCGCCTGATCGCCGCGCTGAGCTCCCTCGGCCGGGTCGAGGTCGACGAGGTGCGGGTCGCACGCGAGGACATCGCGTTCACGTTGCCCGCCGCGCTGCGGTGAGCAGCAGGACATCGGGGAGGAAGGGAAATGAGCGGGTCGGCTGATGTGGTGGTGGTCGGAGGCGGCATCGCTGGTTCCGCACTGGCCGCGGTGCTGGCGGGCGACGGTTTCCAGGTGGTCGTGCTCGAACGCCAGACCACCTACCGGGACAAGGTGCGCGGCGAGGTGATGGCCTGCTGGGGTGTGGCCGAACTGGTCCGCCTCGGCCTGGAACAGCCGTTGCTCGACGCGGGCGGCTGCTACGTGAAGCGCGGGCTGTCCTACGACGAGGTGACGGAGCCGGTGCAGGCCGAGGCCGGTGCCACCTCGCTGGACCAGATGGTGCCCGGCGTGCCGGGCATGCTGGACGTCGGGCACCCGGAGGCGTGCGAGGCGCTGAGCCGAGCCGCCGCGGCGGCCGGTGCCACCGTGGTCCGCGGCATCGGCCGCGTCGAGATCGAACCGGGCGATGCCCCGGTGGTGCGCTACGAGCACGACGACGTCGTCCACGAACTGCGCTGCAGGCTGATCGTCGGCGCGGACGGGCGGACCTCCGCGGTGCGCGGCCAGCTCGGCATCACGTTGCACCAGACCAAGCCGCGCACGATGTGCGGCGGGTTGCTCGTCGACGACCTGCACGCCTGGCCCGCCGACCAGTTGTCCGAGGGCACGGAAGGCGACCTGCACTACTTCGTGCTGCCGCGCAAGAACGGGCGGGCACGGCTCTACCTGCTGCACGACATCGCGCAGAAAGGACGGTTCGCCGGACCGGACCGCGACGAGCGGTTCCTGAACGCCTTCCGGTTCCGCTGCGTCCCCGGCAGCGAAATGTTCGCCGCTGTCCGTCCGGTGCGGCCGTGCGCCTTCCACCCGTTCAACGACAGCTGGACCGACCACCCCTACGCGCCGGGCGTCGTGCTGATCGGTGACGCCGCCGGGTGGAACGACCCGATCATCGGCCAAGGCCTCTCCATCGCGCTGCGCGACGTGCGGATCGTGACCGACCTCCTGCGTGCGGGGCCGGACTGGTCGGCGGCGGCCTTCGCCCACTACGGGGAAGAGCGCACCGAACGACTGCGGCGGCTGCGCGTGACCGCTCGGGTGAAGACCGACCTCGCCGCCACCTTCACCCCGGCCGGTGCGGCGCGCCGGCGCACGTACAACTCCGTCTGTCACAGCGATCCGGTGCTCGCCGCTCCCCAGATCGCTCCGATCGTCGGCCCGGACAACGTGTCCGCCGAGCTGTTCCTCCCGGACACGATCGACCGGATCCTCGCACTCACGTGACCCCAGATCCTTGCTGACTCAGTGGAGGTGCTCATGGAACACGAGTTCTACCGCGGTAGTGCACGGCGCGCGGAGGTCGGTATGCGCCGCCGGGTGCAGGCCGTGCTCGGCGACGACATGCCGGTGCGCTGGAGCCGCACGACCATCGACCTGCGTCACCAGCTCAAGGGCAGCAAGGCCGCGGTCTGGTGCCTGCGGGTGCTGGACCGGGCAGGCGTCCGGCGGCAGGTGCTCGACTTCCTCGCCCCGGTGCTGTTCCACGTCGAGGCACTGGTCTACCGAGGCGACTTCGAGTACGAGGACGCGCAACGGGACGGCGGCACCGCGGACCCGCAGTGGCGCGAAGGCATCGAGGAGATCCTGCGCGCCTACGAGATCGACGAACCGGCGATCCTCGGCGCACTCGCCGAGCTGGACGACTACTTCCTCCTGGAGAGCAGCATCATGGAGGGCCGGGCGGTGCTGGACGCCGACCTCATCCAGCGCACCTGCTACTCCCGTTGCTCCGGCGCCACTCTGCTGCTCCGAATCGGATACCGGCTGGCCGGAATCCGTCCCGACGAGAGGCTGTTCACGCTCGTCCGCCATCTGAGCGGCCACGACGAGATCAGCACCGACCTGCCCAGCTACGCCGAGGACCTCCAGGAAGGCCTCTTCAACGTGTACCGGCTCTCGACCTGGATCTACGGCCCGGAGGCGGCGAAGCACCACCTCAAGCGCCAGGGCGACGACATGCTTCGCGCGCTGCGGCACGACATCACGCACACCGACGCGGCCACGCTGAGGTTGTTCGCCGCCATCATCCCGCCGATCGTCCCGTTGAACCCGCGGGTCCCGTCCGTCGTGCCGAGGCTGCTGCCCCGCGCCCTGCTGGCCGAACTGCTGAAGCTGCGCATCCGGTTCCACAGCGTGGCCAAGGCACCGCGCTTCCCCGCACCGCTGGCCGACTCCAGGCCGATCGCGTCCGCGGCCTGATCCCCCGGTGAGGTCAGTTCTCCGAGGACGGACCTGCCGTTGCCGGCGGCTCCTGGAACAGGTTCGTCCAGGTCGGCTGGTCCAACCGGGCCGGACCGGCCGCCACCTGCGGCTGGTGTGCTTCGGGGTGGCTGAACAGGGTTTCGGGCGCGTGCGAGGTCATGGGTGTTTCCGATCGCTTCCGGACGAGCTGTGGTGTACCGCCTGTTACCCACCGCCGTCCGGGTTCAATCCGGTGTCACCAAGCGAAGTTCTCCGCTGAGCGAAAGTTCCACTGTGGACACCTTTCCCGCCCGAGCCGCTCCCCGGCGGGGGCAGCCGTCGGGGAGCGGGCGGGAGAGGGGTGCTGTCAGAGCCGCTGCCAGAGGGCAGGGGTGTTGGGCGGCTCCCATCCGGGGACGGACGTGTGCGGCTGGATGACGCGGTAGGACGCGCCGCCGTAGGTGACCTGGGCGCCGTCGCCGTAGTTGGTGTACGGGGCCCACGTGCCGCTGGGGGGAGTGGTCGTGGTCGTGCTGGTCGGCGGGGTGGTGGTGGTCGGGCCGCCGGAGGTCACCAGGCGCAGGTTGTAGACCTGCAGGATCTCGGTCAGCGGCTGGAAGTAGATGGTGCCGCCGCTCTGGCAGTTGCCGGACCCGCCGGAGGTGACGCCCTGGGCCTGGTCGCCGGTCAGCCACGAGCCGCCGGAGTCGCCGGGTTCGGCGCAGGCGTTGGTGCGGGTCAGACCGGTGATGGTGCCCTCGGGGTAGGTGACCGAGGCGTTCTTCTGCTGGATGGTGCCGCAGCGCCAGCCGGTGGTGGAGCCGGAGCGGCAGACCGAGGAACCGACCGGAGCCTCCTGGGAGCCCGCGACCGGGACGGTGCCGGGGTAGCGGTTGACCAGGCCGCGCGGGGTGTTGCCCGCGTCGGTGCGGACCCAGGCGTAGTCGTTGCCGGGGAAGCTGCTGCCCTGGATGGTGCCGGCGGGGTTGGAGGTGCGGCCGCCCGTGGCTCCGCAGTGGCCCGCGGTGACGAAGCCGCCCTCGACGGCGAAGCCGATGGAGCAGCGCCCGCCGCCGGGGACGCCGTAGGCGTTGCCGCCGATGACGTCGATCAGCGGCTTCGGGTCCTCGGTGCTGGCCTCGAAGGCGACGATGTCGCCCTGCAGACCCGCCTCGGCCGCCCACGCCTTGGCCTGGGGCTCGCCGCCGGACCGGGCGAGCACGACGATCTTGTTGGCGCGCACGTCGACGTACCAGCCGGGAACGGCGTCGGGTGCGGTGGTGGCCTTGGCGTCCAGCTTGATCTTCGCGCTGTCCAGAGCGGACGCGCTGTGCTTGGCCGCCGTGGCGACGGCGCCGCGCGAACGCACCGCGCTAGCCAGCGCCGGGTCGGTGACCGCGACCGTGAGGGTGTGGCCGGTGCCGTCCAGCCAGGAACCGGCGTAAGCCGGGCCGAGGCGGGATTTCAGCGCGGCGTCGGTCTGGCCCGCGACCTTCTCGGCGTCGAGGCGCTCGCGCGCCTGCTCCGAGGAGATGCCGAGGTCACGGGCCATCGCGGCCAGCATGGCAGGGTCAGCCGTGTCGGCGGCGGTGGCGCTGGTTGTCAGCGCCACCGCGATGGTCAGCCCGGCCGCTGTGACCGCCGCCGTGGCGGCGGCGATGAGCTTGCGGTTCATGTCCGCTCCTTGCACGCAGGGTGATTGCGGGCAGACCGTACGACGAGGACCAGGCAAGTGGTACATACCAATTGGCCATAAGGTTGAACCACACGATCCGGTGCTCGACGCACCCGGTGCCGAACGAGCGAACTCGCGTTGTTCCCCGCGGCACACGTCTCAGACCGTCTCAAAAGGACATCGCCTCCGGCGCCCAGGCGGGTTCGAACGCCGGGGTTCGAGGGGTTCCGCACGTCCAGGGCAACTAATATCCAATATATTAGTGTACGGTGCACATGCGGCCGACGAGCACGCCCAGGCCGCCACCCACTCGGTCCGCTCCGGCACCGCGGGAGCGACGCACGGAAGGGAAGCCTCATGACGACCGCTGGCCAGGAGATCAAGAACGTCGTGCTGGTGCACGGCGCGTTCGCCGACGGTTCGGGATGGCGAGGTGTGCACGACGAGCTGACCGCCCGGGGCTTCCGGGTCTCGATCGTGCAGAACCCGCTCACCTCGCTGGAGGACGACGTCGCGGCGACCACCCGCGTGCTCGACCTGCAGGACGGTCCGGCGATCCTCGTCGGCCACTCCTGGGGCGGTACGGTCATCACCGAGGCCGGAGTTCATCCCGGGGTCGCGGGCCTGGTCTACGTGTCGGCGCTGGCACCGGACGCGGGCGAGACGACCGCCCAGCAGTACGACGGGTTCGCCCCGACACCCGACTTCGTCATCGACGTGGGCGAGGACGGGTACGGCTTCATCAGACCTGACATGTTCAAGGTCGGCTTCGCGGCGGACGCGAGCGACGCCGATGCCGCCTTCCTGCGGGACTCGCAGGTCCCCATCAACATGAGCGTCTTCTCGACGCCGGTGACGAACGCGGCCTGGCGCGACAAGCCGAGCTGGGCCGTCATCGGGACCGAGGACAAGGCGTTCGACCAGGAGATGCTGCAGCACATGGCGAAGCGCACCGGTGCGGAGATCACCACCGTCCCGGCGAGCCACGCCCTGTACGCGACGCAGGCCGGTGTGGTCGCCGAGGTCATCGCCACTGCCGCGCAGAAGGCCGCGAAAGGTTGCAAATTATAACCTATATCCATCATGTGGTCGTGGGGCGCTTCGAGCGCTGACAAGCAGTGCGTGAAGGTGTCTGAAGTGCGGGTTTATGGGTCCTCCCGCGACTTTGAAAGATGGTGGGGCCGGGGCTGGCGGAGAGTGATCGTCTGGCGAATCTGCTGAGGTCACGTGTAGGTTATAACGAGTCCCGAGGAGGTCCTGTGATGGCGGAGCCCGCCGAGCCCTTCATGACGAAGAGCGACTTCGCTTACACGACTCTGCGCGAGAAGATCCTGTCCGGTGAGTTCAGGCCGGGGGAGGTGCTCAACCAGGCGACCCTGGCGCGCACCATCGGCATCAGCACGACACCCCTGCGGGAGGGGTTGCGGCGGCTGAAGTCCGAGGGGCTGGTCGAACTCGACGCCCACCGCGACGCCCGCGTCACCGAGCTGACGGCGGAGGAAGCGCGCGACCTGCTGGAGCTGCGCCGATCCCTCGACCCGCTGGCGATCGCGCTCGCGGCACAGCGGCGCACCAAAGCCGACATCCGCGAGATCCGCGCGGCGGTGCAGGGCCTGGAGCCGCTGGCGAGCAACCCCGGCGTCGACGACCTGATCGCGCATCGGCGGTTCCACGCCGCGCTGTACCGGGCGTCGCACAACGACCTGCTCATCGCCACCCTCGACGGCCTGTGGGACAAGGCCGATCGCTACCGCAGGCTCGGCCTGGAGGTGGTGCCCGGGCAGGAGGAACGTGATCAGAAGGCCGTGGAGCACCACCAGCTGGTGGAGCACGTCATCGCGGGCGACTCCGACGCGGCCGCGGCCGTGATGCACCAGCACATCTCCACCAGCCTCGGGGCGAAGGCCGCGTCACGCCTGGGTGCGAGCCCGGTCGCGACACCTCGAGCGTTGCCCTGAGCGGCGCCGACGAGCGGAAGCCGGCACGCGGACTGCTCGTACTCCTGCTCCCGCACACCGTGCTCGTCCAGCTCGTGACGTTCGTGCTGCGTCCCACCTCCACCTACCGGGCGCTGGAACTGGGTGTCGCGTCAGCCTGGCTGGGTGTGCTCTCGGCCGCGTTCGCGGTGGCACCGCTGGTGCTGGCCATCCCGTCCGGACAGGCGGTCGACCGGTTCGGCGAACGCCGGGTGCTGCTCGCGGGCGCGCTTCTGATGTGCGCCTCCGCCGTGGTGTTCGTGTTCCTCGGCGGCGGCGTGGCGGGCCTGCTGGCCGGCAGTGTGCTGCTGGGCACCGGGCACCTGTGCTCCGTGGTCGCGCAACAAGCGCTCGTCGCGAACGTGACCGCACCGCGCCGCTACGACGCCGCGTTCGGCTACTACACGTTCGCCGCCTCGCTCGGCCAGGCCATCGGTCCGGGGCTGATCCTGCTGTTCGGCGGCGCCCGGACGATCCCGCACACCGACACGATCTTCGGCGTGACGATCGCGATCACCTTCGTGCTGCTGGGCGTCACGATCGCGTTGCGCCCGCCCGCCGCCGGCCGTCCGGCCACAGTGGACGGTGAACCCGCCGGACTGCGCGACCTCCTGCGCCGTCCCGGTCTGCTCCGCGCCCTCACGGTCAGCTGCGTCGTGATCGCGGCCGTCGACATCACCCTGGTCTACCTGCCCGCGCTGGGAGCCGAACGCGGGATCGCCTCCGGTGCCGTCGGCGTGCTGCTGACCCTCCGGGCCGTGGCGTCCATGGGCTCGCGCCTGTTCCTGGGACGGCTCGCCGCCTGGCTGGGCCGCCGCACCCTGCTGGTGGGCAGCGTCTCGCTGGCCGCGGCGGGTCTCCTCGCGGCGGCGGTGCCCATGCCGGTGTGGCTGCTCGCCCTCGTGGTCCTCGCCATCGGCCTGGGCCTCGGTGTCGGCCAGCCGCTCACGATGTCCTGGCTCGCGGAGTCCACCCCGCCCGGCCTGCGAGGTCGCGCCATGTCGTTGCGCCTCACCGGAAACCGCGTCGGCCAGGTCGTCGTCCCGAGCGCGGCGGGTCTGCTCGCGGCAGGCGGCGGAGCCTCCGGCGTCCTCGTGCTGACCGCTGTGGGACTGACCGCGGCCGGGGTCGCGGCAGGACGCCTCCAGCAGAACGACCGGCCACCGACCGACAACGGAGAAGCCCGAGATGACATCTGACACCTTCGCGACCGCCGACCTGTACGACGAGTTCGGCGACGACCTCGACTCGTGCGACCTGCAGTTGCGCCAGTACGGCGGACGCACCCGTTTCCGCGGCCCCGCGGTGACCGTCCGCTGCCACGAGGACAACGCCCTGCTCAAGTCCGTGCTCAGCGAGCCGGGCGAAGGCAGGGTGCTCGTCGTCGACGGCGGCGGCTCACTGCACCGCGCGCTCGTGGGTGACGTCATCGCGGGCCTCGCGACCGGCAACGGCTGGGCCGGCGTGGTGATCAACGGCGCGGTGCGCGACGTCGTCGCCTTGGCGGGGTTGGACATCGGGGTCAAGGCCCTCGGATCCAACCCGCGCAAGAGCACCAGGACCGGTGCCGGTGAACGCGACGTCCCCGTCACGTTCGGCGGCGCCACCTTCACGCCGGGAGCCGAGGTCTTCAGCGACGAGGACGGTGTCGTCGTGCGGGCACCCCGCTGATGGTGCCCCGATCCGGCGGGCGTGGGGGCCCGCCGGACCAGTGGCGCGGCTTCACCCGCGGTTCATGCAGTCCACCCAGGACTCGGTGGTGACGATGATGTCGGTGGGGAGGGTCTCGGTCACGGTCCCGTCCGACACCCAGATGTGCGCGCGGTAGGTGGCCAGCGGCACTGACGCGGGTCCCTGCACGCCGACGAACCCGTTGACCCTGATCGAACCGTCGGAGTCGTGGAGGTTGGAGCCCGGCGGGAGGTGGTGCTCGGTGGCGGTCCAGCCGGGAGGCAGGTCGCGCATCCCGAACTCGAGGTCGGTGGCCCACTTCCCGCTCACCACGAAGAAGAAGTACGAGGCGTGGGTCCTCCCGTCGGGACCCTGCTGAACGCACATCCGGCTGGTCCTGTCGAACTGCTCCAGATGCCACGTATGGCCCTGCGGCGCTGTCTGCGCCGTCGCGACGGCGGACGTGCCCACCAGGGACACCAGGAGCGCTGAGGCCAGGACGAGAACCGATCTCGTGATCCGAGACATCATTTCCACTGAACCTCCCGAAGTCGGCGCGAACACGCTCCGGCTCACGCTAGCGACCGCGTATCAGAGCTCTCTGAGAACTGCGGAACGGGGCGTGAGCAGGTCGTTCAACCGCGGCCAACGAACCGCGAACGCGGCGGTGGTGAGGCTGTGCGGGTCAGACCGGCCTCGCTTCCTGGAGGATGGATGAGAACCTGGTTGCGCAAGGCGTTGGCGCTCGCGGTGACCGCGTCGGCAGCGCTGTTCCTGGTACCGGCCGCCGCGGTGGCCGCGGAGCAGCAAACGCCGGTGGTGCAGGGCATCAACCCCGGCACGTACCAGAACCTGATCAACAACTACCACCGCAAGTGCCTCGCGGTGAACTCGGCGGACAACCGCAACGGCAAGCCGGTGATCCACTACGACTGCTACACCTCGTACACCGACCAGTACTGGCGGTTCGAGCCCATCGAGGCCGCGCCGGGGTACTACCGGATCCGCAACCAGCGGACCGATCGCTGCGTCGCCGCCGCGAACCCCGCCAACGGCGCGAAGGTCGTGCAGTACGACTGCGTCGACGGCTGGTACGACCAGTGGTGGCTGCCCGAGCTCATGCCCGACAACGTCCACTACCGGTTGCGCAACTACAAGAGCAACCGGTGCCTCGCGGTCCCGTCCAACAAGGGCGGCAACGGTGAGAGTGCCGTGAACTACAACTGCATTCTCGGCTACAACGACCAGTGGTGGCAGATCTGGCCCTGATGGGCGCAACCCCCCCCGCGCGGTCAGCCCGCACCGCCTAGCCCGAACGTTCGCAGCGTGACGGCAGAGGTTGAGCGTGTTGATCAGACCCGGTAAGCATGCTGCCGGGGCGCGGGGAGGAAGCCAGATGACGGTGCGGTTCCGTCTGCTCGGGGATGTCGGCGCACAGGTCCGCGGTGAGCCGATCGCCATCGGCTACGGGCAGCTTCGGTCAGTGCTGGCGGTGCTGCTGGTCGAGGCGAACCAGGTGGTGTCCGTCGACCAGCTGGTGGACCGGATCTGGAGCGGGCGCCGCCTTCCGCGCAAGCCGCGTGCCGCCGTTCAGCACAGCATGACCATGCTCCGCAACGCTTTGGCGCCCGCGGAGGGCGTCACGATCGTGCGCAGGTCGACCGGCTACCAGCTCACCGTCGAGCCGGAAAGCGTGGACCTGCACCGGTTCCGGCGGCTCGTCGACGACGGTCGCGCCGCCGAGGACGACGCCCGGGCCGCGACGCTGCTGGAGGAGGCGCTGAGGTTGTGGGGAGGGGAACCGTTCGCCGGACTGACCACGGCGTGGCTGGAATCCCTGCGCGCCACGCTGATCCAGCACCGCCACGCGGTCCGGCTCGAGCTCGTCGACGTCCAGCTCCGCCACCTGGCACGGCCCGAGCACGCCGCACTGCTGCTGCCCGACCTGGCGGAGTGGGCGGAGCAGAACCCGTTGGACGAACGCCTGGCGGGCCAGCTGATGCTCGCCCTGTACCGCAGCGGCCGCCCCGCCGACGCGCTGGACCACTACCAGCGGATGCGCAAGCGGCTGGCCGACGAGCTCGGCACCGATCCCAGCCCGCCGCTGCACCGTCTGCACGAGCAGATCCTGGTGACGGATCCGGCGCTGACCGTGCCGCGCAGACCGCCGATCGCGGTGCCGCGACAGCTTCCGGCCAAGCCGAGGCTGTTCTCCGGCAGAGCTCTCGAACTGGCCGAGCTCGACGCCGCACTGGGGCAGGACACCGTGGTGATCACGGCGGTCGGCGGGCTCGGCGGGATGGGCAAGACCTGGCTCGCGTCGCAATGGGCGCACCGGAACCTCGACCGGTTCCCCGACGGCCAGCTCTACGTCAACCTGCGCGGCTTCGATCCCACCGGCCAGCCGACGCCCGCCGCGGCGGTGGTGCGCGGCTTTCTAGACGCGCTCGGCGTCGCGCCCTCCGCCGTCCCCACCGGTGTGGACGCGCAGGCCGGGCTGTACCGGAGCCTCGTCGCCGGCAGGAGGATGCTGATCTTCCTCGACAACGCGGCGGACAGCGCCCAGGTGGCCCCGCTGCTGCCGGGGAGCTCGACCTGCGTCGTGCTGGTCACCAGCCGCCGCCACCTCAGCGGGCTGGTCACCGCGCACGGCGCGCGGGTGCTGAACCTGGACCGGCTGACCGACGAGGAGGCACGACGGCTTCTGGCGACCCACCTGGGCGAGGACCGGCTTGCGGCTGAACCCGGAGTGACGGCCGAGCTGCTGACCTGCTGCGCGGGACTGCCACTGGCGATCGGCATCATGGCCGCCCGCGCCACCGCGCACCCGGACTTCCCGTTGTCCGCACTGGTGGGAGAACTGCGAGAGCAGAGCGAGCTGCTCGACGCCCTGGACGCCGGCGAGGACCTGGCGAGCCTCCGCGCCGTGTTCTCCTGGTCCTGCAACGCTCTGTCCGCCGAGGCGGCTGCCGTGTTCGGTGCCGTGGGAATCGCACCCGGTGCGGACATCGGCCTGCCCGCCGTCGCGAGCCTCACCGCACTGCCCCCGGCCCGCGCCCGTGCCTGCCTGCGCGAACTGGAACAGGCGCACCTCGTCAGCCAGCACGCTCCTGGCCGCTACCGGATGCACGACCTCGTCCGGCTCTACGCGGCCGAACGCGCGCACCGCGACACCGCCGCGGTCGAGCGAGTGGTCGACTTCTACGCGCACACCGCGTACGCCGCTGATCGCACACTCGCTCCGCTGCGCCACGCGATCGCGATCGGTGCACCCGCCGAAGGCGCGGTCCCGCTCGGGTTCGAGGACGACACGGCGGCCGCGGAATGGCTGACCACCGAGCTCCCGAACCTCCTCGCGGCGCAGAAGCTGGCCGCGGAACAGGACCTGCACGCCCAGGTCTGGTACGTGGCCTGGTCGTTGGACACGTTCTTCCGCAGGCGGGGCGCCTACCAGGACGGCCTCACCACCTGGCGGGCGGCGGTGGCCGCCGCGGACCGCACGAGCGACAGGCATGCCCAGGCCATGACCCGAAGACATCTCGGCAACGAGTGCGGAGGACTGGGGCTCCACTCCGAAGGACTGCCCCTGCTCCACGGCGCTCTCGCCATCAGCGAGGAGACGGGCGACCTCCCCGGCCAGGCTCACGCCCACCACAAGCTCGCCAGTCTGTGGCAGGGCCGCGGCGACTACGGGCGGGCGTTGCAGCACTCCGTCCCCGCCCTCCGCCTGTTCCAGGACATCGGCCTGCCGGCCCAGGTGTCGTGGGCACACGCCCAGGTGGGCTGGGACCACGCCCAGCTCGGGAGCTACGAGCAGGCACGTACCCACTGCGAGGCCTCGCTGACGCTGGCTCGGCGCCATCGCGACCGCGAAGTGGAAGCGGACGCCCTCGACACACTCGGCTACGTCGCCCACCACACCGGCGACCTGTCCCAGGCCCTCGACCACTACCGGCGCGCACTCGCCCTGTTCCGCGAGATCGGGCACGACTACCTCGAAGCGAACGTCCTGGAGCGCCTCGGCCGCACCCACCACGACCTCGGACACCACGATCGGGCGCGAACGGCGTGGCTGCAGGCCATCGAGCTGTACCGGGCCCAGCGCCGGGTCAAGGACGCGGCCGACCTCCGGCAGCTCCTGGACGGCCGGTCCCCGGTGAGCAGCGGCAAGATCATCGGAGTGACGGGTCCACGGCCCTGACACCGGCGAAGCCGCCGGTGTCAGGGCCGTGACAGCCGTGTGTCCGCCCAGCTGGCGAACGTGGTCGCAACAACCACGAAGCCAGGCAAGGGAGACACGACATGCCCACGTTCACCACGCTGGAGCCGATCACGACGACGTTGACCACCGCCGGCGCCAGGGTCCGGATCATCGCGAGCGAGCGGCAGGACACGGTTGTGCGAGTCGAGCCCGTGAACAGCGCGAACTCCACGGACGTGAAGGTGGCCGAGAAGACCAGGGTCGACTTCTCCGGCGGCGTCCTCGCCGTCAAGACGACCAAGTCGGGTGACAAGAGCGGTTCGGTCGCCATCACGATCGAGTTGCCCGTCGGATCGGCACTGGTGCTGAACGCGGCGTGGACCGAGGTTCTCGCGGCCGGTCAGCTCGGCGACTGCGAGCTGAACCTCGCGTCCGGGCGCGTTCGGCTGGACCGCATCGGCGCACTGCGGGGGAATCTCGGGTCCGGTGGCGTCGAGATCGGTCATGTCGGCGGGGCCGCCGAGGTGGAAGGCAGCACCGCGGGGTTGCGGATCGGCGAGGTCGAGGGCGTTGTCCGGTACCAGGGCTCGAGCGGCGAGGTGTGGATCGGCCGCGCCCGCACCGACGTCGACCTCGGCAGCGCCGGCGGCAGCTTCGACATCGACGACGCCGAGGGCAGTGTCGTCGCCAAGGCCGCCGACTGTCCTATCCGGATCGGCAGGCTCACGCGCGGGCAGGCGGAGCTGATGAACGCCTCGGGTGGCATCGAGGTCGGCATCAGCGAGGGCATCACCGCGTCGGTGGACGCCAGGAGCACGAAGGGCCTCGTGCGCAGCTCCGTGGCCACGCAGGACGCCCCCGACGTCAAGGTCTACGCCCGCACCAGGCGCGACGACATCGTCATCCACCGCGTTGCCGCCTGAGGCCGGTGTCCGGGGGACTGCCGGCCGGCCGTGGCAGGATCGGGCGGGTGCAGATCGGGATTCTGGGGCCGTTCGAGGTTCGCGCGGACGACGGCACTCTCGCCGACGTGCCAGGAGCACGGCTGCGTGCACTGCTGATCGCCCTTGCGCTCCAACCGGGTCGCGTGGTCCCGAAGGCGGCGCTCGTCGACTGGATCTGGGGCGAGAACCCACCCGCTGACGCGGCGAACGCCTTGCAGCGCCTGGTATCCCGCCTGCGCAAGGCGCTGCCGGATCCGTCGGTGGAAGGGTTGACCGACGGGTATCGCCTAGCCGTGGATCCCGACGCCGTCGACGCGGTGCGGTTCGAACGTCTCGGCGCCCGTGCCCGTGGTGACGAGGGATCGCTGCGGGTGCAGCGGCTGCGTGACGCTCTCGAGTTGTGGCGGGGCCCCGCGCTGCAGGACGTCGGCTTGCAGGACAGCGAGGCGTTCGACGCCGCGGCCACCCGGCTCGAAGGGCTGCGCCTGACCGCCGTGGAGGACCGGTTCGACGCGGAGATCGGCCTCGGCCGGGGCGCGGAGCTGGTCTCCGAGCTGACCGACCTGGTGGCCGCGCATCCCTTGCGGGAGAAGCTCGTCGCCGCGTTGATGCGCG
This sequence comes from Lentzea sp. NEAU-D7, assembly GCF_026242055.1. GTDB lineage: Bacteria > Actinomycetota > Actinomycetes > Mycobacteriales > Pseudonocardiaceae > Lentzea. The sequence goes on from NZ_JAPJDL010000012.1 coordinate 176,368, forward strand.
CCCTCGCCGCGGCCGGTCGCCACAGCGAGGCGCTGCTCGCGTACCAGCGCACGAGGGAGGCCCTGGCCGACGAGCTGGGCGTCGACCCCTCGCCCGAGCTGTCCGCGTTGCACGTCGCGTTGCTGCGCGGCGAGGTCGGGCGCCGGGAGGAGAACCGCAGGACCAACCTGCGTGCCGAGCTGACCAGCTACATCGGCAAGGACGCCGACGTCACCGCGGTGCGGGAGCTGGTCGCGGGTCACCGCCTCACGACCCTGATCGGACCGGGCGGCTCGGGGAAGACCAGGCTGGCCGGCGAAACCGGCCGCACCCTGCTCGGCGACCTGCCGGACGGGGTCTGGCTGGTGGAGCTCGCGCCCCTCGGCCAGGGGAGCGACGTGGCGCAGGCGACGCTCGCCGCTCTCGGTCTCCGGGACGCGCTGCTCGGTGAAGCGGTGAACGCGGAACCGGTGGAGCGGCTCATCACCGCGATCCGGGACCGCGAGGCGCTGATCGTCCTGGACAACTGCGAGCACGTGATCGAGTCGGCGGCGGCATTCGCCCACCGGCTGCTGGGGGAGTGCCGCCGGCTGCGCGTCCTGGCGACCAGCAGGGAACCGCTCGGCATCACCGGTGAGGCGCTGTGGTCGGTGGGTCCGCTGGCCCTGCCCGACGAGGACGCCGACTTCACCGCGATCGAGAACGCACCGGCCGTTCAGCTGCTGCGGGACCGAGCGGCCGCCGTGCGCACCGACCGTGTGGCCGACGCGGGCACGTTGGCGACGATGGCGCGCGTCTGCCGGGCACTGGACGGGATGCCGCTCGCGATCGAGTTGGCCGCGGCCCGGTTGCGCACCATGTCCCTCGACCAGCTCGCTACCCGGCTCGACGACAGGTTCCGGTTGCTGACCGGCGGTAGCCGCACCGCGCTGCCCCGGCACCGGACGTTGCGCGCGATGGTCGACTGGAGCTGGGAGCTGCTGACCGACGCCGAACGGGTGGTGCTGCGCAGGCTCTCGGTGTTCGCGGGCGGCACGAGCCTGGAAGCGGCCGAGCGGGTCTGCGCGGGGGAGGAGTACGAGGTCCTGGACCTGCTCACCTCCCTGACCGAGAAGTCGCTGCTGGTCGTCAGTGACGACGGCGCACCTCGGTACCGGATGCTGAGCACGATCAAGGAGTACGCCGCGCACCGGCTCGCCGAGGCGGGGGAGTCGGAACTGGCGCGGCGGGCGCACCTTGCCCACTTCACCGAGCTCGTGGACGCCGCGGCTCCGCACCTGCTCCGCGTCGAGCAGCTGACCTGGATCGCCACCCTCAACGCCGAGCACGACAACATCAGCACGGCGATGCGCGGTGCGCTCGCGGCCGGGGACGCCCACGCGGCGATGCGGCTCGCGGCGGGCGCCGGCTGGTACTGGTGGCTCGTCGGGCACAAGTCCGAGGGCCTGGAGCTGATCCTCGCGGCCACCGAGACGCCGGGCGAGGTGCCCGACGACATCCGGGCCTGGGTGTACGGCCTCGTCGTGACGTTCATCAGCTCCGGCCTGGGCGACGAACGCCAGGCCGCGGAGTGGGTCCACAAGACCTACGAGCTCTTCCGGCGCGGTCAGGCCCACCACCCGGTGCTGGAACTGATCGCCCCGCTGGAGCACATGTTGCGGGAGCCGGACGCGGGTCCGTCCGCGTGGACGGTGGCGCTGGACAGCGAGGATCCCTGGGTGCGCGCGTTGGGCCGGCTGCACCTCGGCAAGATGCGGATCGCGATGGGCCAGGCAGGGCGGGAGGCGGACGAGTTCCTGGAGGAGGCGCTCGTCGAGTTCCGGGTTCTCGGCGAACGGTTCGGGATCTCCTTCGCCCTGACCGAGCTCGCGGACCGGATCGCCACGCGCGGCGGGTTCGCCGAGGCGTGCGAGCACTACGAAGAGGCGATCACCGTCATCAGCGAGATCGGGGCCGTCGACGACGTCATCCGGATGCGTGCGCGGCAGGCCCAGCTGTACTGGCTGCTGGGCGACAAGGACGCGAGCGCGGCGGCGATGGCCGAGGCCGAGCGCTGTGCGGAAGGCGTCACCTGGCCGGATGCACTCGCCATGCTGGCCCTGGCGAAGGCGGACCTCGCCCGGTGGAGCGGCGACGCCGCAGCGGCGTACGAACAGCTCGGCGTCGCGACAGCCGTGTGGGGACCCGCAGGGAGGCAGGTGACCATCCGCGCCGCGACGCACGTCCTGTTCGGTTGCCTGACCGACGATCTCGACGAGGCCGGTGAGTTCCTGACCGGCGCGTGCCAGGCGGCGGCCGAGGTGGGGTACGCGCCCACGATCGCGCATGTGCTCGTCTCGGTCGCGGACCTGGCGCTGCGCCGCGACCAGCACGAACAGGCCGCGAAGCTGCTCGCGGCGAGCACCGCCGTGCGCGGACTGCCGGACCGTTCGCACCCCGACGCGGACCGGATCGAGCGGACAGCGCGAAGTCGTCTCGGCGACGCGGCGTTCGCCGAGGCGACTCGGGTGGGTGCGGAGACCGGCTGGACCGAGCTGGTGGCGGTCGCGCTCGCTCCCTGACACGCCCGGAACGGCCCGTGTCAGCGCCGTGTCAGTCCCGTGTTCGGCTCGTCGGTGACCGTGGTGGCGACAACCACCACGAAGGGAATCCGATGAGCCACACGGCTTCCGCGCTCCAGGGCCTGCCGACGGAACGCGACGCGGGCCCGTTCGACCCGCCCAGCCAGATCACCGCCGTGCGTGCGACCCGGCCCGTCAGCCCCATGGTGTTCCCCGACGGTCACGAGGGCTGGCTGGTCACCGGTTACGACGCCGTGCGCCAGGTCATGTCCGACACCCGGTTCAGCAACCGCCAGGACATCGGCGTGATCCACGTGCCGTACGAGACGCCGGGCATGCCGGCCGCCACCGAGCCGTCCCCGCAGACGCCGGGCCTGTTCATCAGCATGGACCCGCCGGACCACACCCGCCTGCGGCGCAAGCTCACCGGCGCCTTCACCGTCAAGCGGATGAAGCAGCTCGAGGAGAACGTCATCGCGATCACCGAGCGGCAGCTGGACGAACTGGCTCGCCTCACCCCGCCGGTCGACCTGGTTCGCGAGTTCGCGCTGCCGGTGCCGTCACTGGTGATCTGCGAGCTGCTCGGCGTCCCCTACGCGGACCGCGAGACGTTCCAGTCGAACTCCTCGAAGTTCATGGAAAGGGACGTGACCCTCGACGACAAGATCGCCGCGGTCGGCGCGATGTTCGGGTATCTCACCGAGCTGGTCACGGGCAAGCGCGCCGCACCCGGTGAGGACATCCTCTCCGACCTGGCCCGCGACGAGGACCTCACCATCGAAGAGCTGACCGGCATGGCGTTCCTGTTGCTGCTCGCGGGGCACGAGACCACCGCGAACATGCTGGCGCTGGGCACGTTCGCGCTCCTGGAACACCCCGCGCAGCTGGCCGAGCTCCGCGACGCTCCGGACCTGCTCCCCGACGCCGTCGAAGAGCTCATGCGGTACCTGTCGGTGGCCGACATCTTCTTCCGTTACGCCACCGAGGACGTCGAGCTCGGCGGCGAGACGATCGCCGAGGGCTCGACGGTCGTCGTCTCGCTGCTGGCCGCCAACCGCGACCCGCAGAGGTTCGAGAACCCGGACGTCCTGGATGTGCACCGCAAGGTCCGCGGTCAGGTCGCCTTCGGTCACGGCATCCACCAGTGCCTGGGCCAGCAGCTGGCCCGCATCGAGATGCGCGCCGGGTTCGCGGGACTGCTGCGCCGCTTCCCGGCTCTCCAGCTCGCCGTTCCCGCCGGCGACGTGAAGCTCAAGACCAACACGCACATCTACGGCGTCCACGAGCTCCCGGTCACATGGGCCTGAAACACCGCCTACTCAGGAGAAGCATGAACGTGCGTGACACAGGGGAGCGTCCAATGACGACACAACCCGCAATCCGGGTGCAAGGCCTGCAGAAGTCGTACAAGGCGCTGGAGGTGTTGCGCGGCGTGGACTTCGACGTGGAGCGGGGCAGCATCTTCGCGCTGCTCGGCTCGAACGGCGCGGGCAAGACCACCGTCGTGAAGATCCTCTCCACCCTGCTGAAAGCCGACGCGGGGACGGCCGGTGTCAACGGTTTCGACGTCGCGACGCAGGCCGCGGACGTGCGGGAGTCCATCAGCCTCACCGGCCAGTTCGCGGCCGTCGACGAGATCCTGAGCGGCCGGGAGAACCTGGTGCTGGTCGCCAGGCTGCGACACCTCGAGGGCCCCGGCAGGATCGCGGACGACCTGCTGGCCCGGTTCTCCCTGACCGACGCGGGCGCGCGGCGGGTGTCGACCTACTCGGGCGGCATGCGCCGCCGCCTCGACATCGCGATGAGCCTCGTCGGGAACCCGTCGGTCATCTTCCTCGACGAGCCGACGACCGGCCTCGACCCCGAGGGGCGCCTTGAGGTGTGGCAGGCCATCAGGGAGCTCGCCGGCCAGGGCACCACGGTGCTGCTCACGACGCAGTACCTGGACGAGGCGGAACAGCTCGCTGACCGGATCGCGATCCTGCACGAGGGCCGCATCATCGTGAACGGCACCCTCGCCGAGCTCAAGCAGCTGCTCCCGCCCGCGAAGCGGGAGTACGTGGAGAAACAACCGACCCTCGAGGACGTCTTCCTCGCGCTCGTCGGTGCCCGCAAGGACACGACGTCGACCGGGGAGCGACGATGACCAAACACTTCTTCATCGACACGACCGTCCTGCTGGGACGGTCACTGCGGCACATCACGCGCAGTCTGGACACCATCATCACGACCGTCATCACGCCGATCGCGATGATGCTGATGTTCGTCTACGTGTTCGGCGGCGCGATCCGGACCGGCTCCGCCTCGTACGTGAACTACCTGCTGCCCGGCATCCTGCTCATCACGGTCGCCTCAGGCATCTCCTACACCGCGTTCCGGCTCTTCCTGGACACGCAGAGCGGGATCTTCGAGCGGTTCCAGTCCATGCCGATCGCGCGGTCGTCCGTGCTGTGGGCGCACGTGCTGACCTCGCTGGTCGCCAACACGATCTCGCTCGTCATCGTCGTGCTCGTCGCGCTGCTGATGGGCTTCCGCTCGGGGGCGGGAGTGGCGGCGTGGCTCGCGGTCACCGGCATCCTGGTCCTGTTCACCCTGGCGCTGACCTGGCTCGCCGTCATCCCCGGTCTCACCGCGAAGTCCGTGGACGGCGCGAGCGCGTTCTCCTACCCGCTCGTCTTCCTGCCGTTCCTCAGCTCGGCCTTCGTGCCCACCGAGACCATGCCCGGCCCGGTGCGCGCCTTCGCCGAGAACCAGCCGGTGACGTCGATCGTCAACGCCATCCGCGCCCTGTACACGGAGCAGCCGGTCGGTACCGGCATCTGGATCGCCCTCGCCTGGTGCGTCGGCATCCTCGTCGTCGCCTACGGCTTCGCCACGCTCACCTACCGCCGCAAGATCTCCTGACGATTCTGGCGGCGGGTGGGCTCAGGAGCGAGGCAGGACGCCCAAGAGCGAGGTGGTGATGGCGATTCGCAGTGCGTCCCGCAGTTCGACGCGGTGGACCGCGAGTGCCGGTTCGGACTCGTAGACGGCCAGCAGGCTCGGCGGCGGCGAGGTGTAGGCGGACAGCGCGCCGGCCACCAGGAGGACGGTCAGGCAGAAGTGCTCGGCGTGGTCGCCGGCCTCGGGCAGGTACCGCCGCACGAGGCCGGCCATCACCGCGAGGTTGCCGAACGAGGCCCGCTTGTGCCGGCGGACCACCTCGACCGAGACGTTGTGCTCGAGCACCCCGCCCTGCGCGCCGTAGAGATCGCAGAGCGCGGTCTGGGCGGCGAGCGACCGGCTGAGCACGTCGGCCGTCTGTTCCGCCCGTTCCACGGCGGACCGGTCCAGGTCGACGCCACCGGCCAGTTCCTGCTCCAGTGCGGCCAGCCAGGTCGCCGTCCGGTCGTCCATCAGGTCGAGCAGCACCGCCTCGCGGGACTCGAAGTAGCGCAGCACCGCCGTCTTGGCCAGGCCGACCCGCCGGCTCAGCTCGTTCAGGGTCACCTCGGCCACCGGCATCTCGTCGAGCATCGCTGAGGTCGTCTCCAGGATCGCTCGACGCCGGACCTCGCGCTGCTCTTCGGTGCGTGCCCGCTGGAACGTCATGACACCGATCCTAGCTTGGGTACCGCCGGTACCTTGACAGTGTACCGGCGGTACATTAGCGTTTCCGCTGTAAGTTACCAGCGGTACCTTAGGAGACGGCGATGACGAACTGGACCGAGCAGCAGATCCCGCGCCAGGACGGCCGGGTGGCCGTGATCACCGGCGCCAACACCGGGCTGGGCTTCGAGACCGCACGGCGGCTCGCCGAGCGCGGGGCGGCGGTCGTCCTGGCCGTGCGCGACACCGAGAAGGGCGAGCTGGCCGCCGCCAGGATCAACGGGGACGTCTCCGTGCGGGAACTCGACCTGACCTCGCTCGAATCGGTGCGCGCCGCCGCGGCCGGCCTGCGCGCCACCCACCCGCGGATCGACCTGCTGATCAACAACGCCGGCGTGATGTACACCCCGAAGCAGACCACCCGCGACGGTTTCGAGATGCAGTTCGGCACCAACCACCTGGGCCACTTCGCACTGACCGGGCTGCTGCTCGACCTGATGCTGCCGGTGCCCGGCTCGCGGGTGGTCACGGTCAGCAGCACCGGTCACCGCATCCGCGCCGCCATCCACTTCGACGACCTGCAGTGGGAACGCTCGTACAGCCGGGCCGGCGCCTACGGCCAGTCGAAGCTCGCCAACCTGATGTTCACCTACGAGCTGCAGCGCAGGCTCGCCGCGCACGGCACCACCGTCGCGGTGGCCGCGCATCCCGGCATCTCCAACACCGAACTGGCCCGCAACACCCCGCCGGCCGCCCGCCGGCTGATCACCTGGCTCGCTCCGCTGCTCACCCAGCCCGCGGCGGCGGGCGCACTGCCCACCCTGCGGGCTGCCACCGACCCGTCCGTCCTCGGCGGGCAGTACTACGGACCCGACGGCCTGGCCGAGCGGCGCGGCCACCCGAGGGTGGTGACCTCCAGTCCCGACTCCTACGACCTGACCGTGCAGCGGCGCCTCTGGGCCGCATCGGAGGAACTCACCGGCGTGCGGTTCCCGGTGGGCCAGGAGGCCGCCGCGGTGTAGGTCGAGCCGCTCGCACGGCCTGGTCCTCCGCGGCTCAGCCGCTGACGGAGGCCGAGAAGTTGTCGACCGCCAGGCCGACGCCGCCGTTCCACGGCTCGAACCCGGCCTGGATGCTGGTGAGGTACCACGAGTTCGTGATCGCTCCGCGGGCGCGCACGTCGTTGATGAAGTCGAGCACGCTGAACGACCACGAGTTGATCGGCGACGGCGCGACGTAGGAGATGACGTTGTTGGAACCGTTGCTGCCGCGCCACACCTGCCAGTTGCGCCCGCCGATGGTGGTGCTGCCGATCGGCTGGATCGAGCCCTGGCGGTTGAACCAGATCATGATCTCCATCTGGTTCACGCCGTTGGTCTTCGGCGTGGGGTCGAGCCAGATGTCGTACGAGGCGTTGTAGGTGCCGCCGGCGTACCGGTAGTTGATCGACGACGTGGCGCTGCGGATCCGGCTGACCTGCATCGGCAACGTGGAGCCGGGGGAGCAGTTGGTGTAGTGGCAGCCGAGGAACGCCGACGGGTACGACACCGGCGCCCCGTTGGTCGGGGACGAGCCCTGCTGGCTGGTGATCTGGAAGCCGGACGACGTGACGTTGATGCACTGCTGGGCCGAGGTGCCCCACCTGTTGTTCTGCACCACGTAACGGCCCTGGATGGTGGTCGACCCGTACTGGTCGCAGATGGTCACGTCGGCGTGGGCCGGGCCCGCTGTCGCGACGAACGTGCTCGCGACCAGCAAACCCGCGGCGGCAACGGCACGGAAGGTCATTCGCATGACTACTCCAATGACAGGATTGTGGGAGCGCTCCCAATTTACCCGGATGTCAATAGGACGAGCAGATCGTCGAATGACCGCATGAACGTGCAGAAGAACAAATGCAGCTGGTCATGCCCGCAATTCCGCAGCGGTATTTCCTTTTCTGGGTACGTGCGAACTGTCGAAGACCGCGTCGATTCGACTTGCCCGGACGAGGCCGGCCGTCATGTCGCCGGTGGTGCCACGCCCGTGGTGGTGACAGGGAGGCCCGGCGTCGTGCGGTACGAGCCAGGCGCTCCCTTGGGAGTGGTGAGCACGCTGTCGGTCGTCGAGGCCGGTGTCCGCAGGGAGGGGCCTGGATCCACCGGTCTGCTGGGGGCGTCAGGCAGGAAGGCCAGCGCCAGCACCAGGACCCCCGCCGTGGCGACGACACTTCCCGCCACCGCTGCGCCACGGCGCCGCGACCGGTTCGCCTGGCTGCGCCGGATCAGGTCGGTGGCGGAGCTGGAACTCGGCGGCGCCGTCTGCGACCGCAGTGCGGAGAAGATCGCTCTCAGTTCGTCTTCGTGCACCATCAGGCCTCCTGCCGCGACCGGTCGAACCCGGGGCCGAGCTTGCGCCGCAACGTCAGCAGCCCCTTGCTGCTCTGCGACTTCACGGTGCCGGAAGAACAACCGAGCGCGGCGGCGACGTCCTCCACGCTCATGTCGTTCCAGTACCGCAGCACCAGCACCGCACGCTGGCGTGCGGGCAAGGTGGACAACGCCTCCCACACCACGAGGCCGTCCTCGGCACCGGGCGCGGTGAAGATCTCCTCGGGAGGTGCGTCGGTCAGCTCCTCCCTGCGCCAGCGCAGGCGTCTGCGTTCGGCGAGGAAGGTGCGGACGACGACCTGCCGCAGATATGCCTCGATCCCGCTGCGGTCGGCCAGCTTCGGTCCGGCCTGGTAGAGCTTCATGAACGCCGACTGCATCACGTCCTCCGCCTCGTGCCAGTTGCCGCACAGCAGATAAGCGGTGAACCGCATGGAGTCCGCGCACCGGTCGAAGAGTTCGGCGAACTCGGTTTCCCAGCTCAGCGTCGTCCCCCATCCGGTGGCCGCGGTGGCGAGGGCGACACAGGGGCAGGCGTCCTCTGCCACGTCATGTCGTCCGTGCGGACCACTGTGGGACGCTGCTCCTGAGGTCGTTCGGCGTCGCGGAGCGCGAGCACCGGAATCGCGACGACCACCAGGGCGAGCAGGAACACCGCCACCGCGATCACCTGGCCCACTCGCACCGCGGCTCTCCCCGGGGATCAGTGGCGCCCCAGCAGACGCCCTCACCCTTATCCATGCGATGGGAGGCCGGTTTGGTTGCCCGTCCTCTGTGGATCGCGGGGTGACTTCTCGACCCGCGGTTCTCGATGACGCGGACGTGCACGCATGAACCTCGGACGTTCGCTCATTCCGCGGCACGCTTGTCTGGACTTCACTGCAGAGTGTGATGACGAGTCCACCGACGAACCGAGGTGACACATGACCATCTCTCATCCGCCGAAGCCGGGGAACGCCCTGTGGGTGTACGCGCACCCGCGCCGTGACTCGCTGAACGCCCGTCTCCTGCAAGCCGGGACCAAGGCGTTGTCGCAGCGGTACGAGGTGGCGGTGTCGGATCTTCACGCCCAGGGCTTCGACCCTGTGCTGTCCGAACGTGACCTGGGAGATCTCGCGGATCGTCCCGGCAACATCGCCGCGCTGGCGGGGGAGGCCTACACCGCGGGGCAGCTGCCTGCCGACGTGCGGGAGGAGCAGGCCAAGCTCGCGGCGGCCGAGCTGCTCGTCGTGCAGTTCCCGCTGTGGTGGTACGGCCCGCCGGCGATCCTCAAGGGATGGTTCGACCGGGTGCTCACCAGCGGGTTCGCCTACGGCGATCTCGATCCGGAGCTCGGCGTGCCGCGCCGGTACGGCGATGGCGGGCTGGTCGGGCGCAAGGCGCTGGTCGTGGTCACCGCCGGCGAGGACGAGCGCTCCATCGGTCCGCGCGGGATCAGCGGCGACCTCGACTCCCTGCTCTTCCCGATCACCCACGGTGTTCTCTGGTACGTCGGAATCGAGGCACTGGACCTGCACGTGGTCCACGACGCCGATTCGCTCAGCCCTGAAGAGGTCGAACACCAGGTCGAGCGCCTGGTCACCAGGGTCAGCGGTGTCGCCGACGAGGAGGCGCGCCTGTTCCGGCGCCTGCGCGACGGCGACTACGCGGGCACGCGCGCACTGCGGGAGGACCTGATGCCCGGCCGCACCGATCTGGGGATCCACCTGGCAGGGCGGAAGTCCGCCCACGTCGCCGCCGAGCCGCGGTAGACGCAGTCTCCGTCCGCGACCGCGGTGGCGGAGCCGCAGCGGCGTTCGACGACCCGTACGGCGACGTGCGGGCGGCCCACAGCCGCCCGCACGTGCGGGGCTCAGATCTTGCCGGTACCCGCGCCCTGGGTCACCAGCGTTTTCACGTTCGCCGGCGTGTCCAGGGTGTAGGCGTAGTAGCGGCGCGGGTCCTCCACGCTGCCGCCCACCACCGGTTTGCCGCTGTTGACGTAGACGTTGTCCCGCTCGACGATGCTGCCCTTCGGGCCCGCGTAGCTGTTCGTCATCGGCTCCTCGACGTTCTCGAAGTAGTTGCCCTCGACCCAGCAGCCGGACTTGTTCTGGCAGGCGACGCCCGTGTCGCTGTTGGCGACGTAGTAGTTGTTGAACACGTGCACCGGGTTGCCGAAGCGGGTGCGCGGGTTGCGCTGCGGCGTCCGGTCGAAGAAGTTGTGGTGGTAGGTCACCTTGAGGTACCCGGTGTCCTGCGCGGCGTTGCCGTCGTCGTGGCCGAGCAGCATGTTCTTGGTGTGGTGGTGGGTGTGGTTCCACGACACGGTGACGTAGCTGGACCCGCGCTTGATGTCGATCAGGCCGTCCTTGCCCGCGGACAGGTCGTTGTGGTCGATCCAGACGTGGTGGGAGAACATCTGCACGTTGATCGAGTCGTCGCTGGCGTTGCGGAACACCAGGTTGCGGATGATCACGTTGTGCACGGCGTTCGCCGGGGGAGTGGTCACCGAGCTGACCGGCAGGCCGATGTTCAGCCCGCCGCCGGTGATGCCGGAGCTCGCGCCGACGCCGATGATCGTCTTGTCGGAGGAGACGTCGTACATGCCCGCCGTCAGCGTGATCATGCCCTGCACGCGGACCACGCGCGGTCCGTCGGCTTTGATGGCAGCGGTGAAGTCGGCCGCCGTGGAGACGGTGACCTCCGGTCCGCCCGCGCCGCCGGTGGTCCCGTTCTGGCCGAGCGCGTTCACCGAGGCGAACCCGATGGGCGCGGCCTCGGCGGACGCGGGCGCGGTGGCCACCGACGTGACACCGCCGACGAGCACCGCGGCGAGCGCGAGAGCGCTTGTCCTCCTCATGAAGTCCTCCGTTGGACTCGGCCGACGCCCGCGCCCGCGGTGACGAGCGCTGGTACGTCGGCGGCGTTGTCGAGCGAGTAGGCGTAGTAGGTGCGGGGTTCGACGACGGTGCCGAGCGTCTGCGGGGTGCCGGAGCCGGCGTAGACGTTGCCGCGTTCCACGACGCGGCCCGGCTCGCTCTTGTCGTAGCCGGACAGGATCGGGTGGGCGACGTTCTCGAAGTAGTTGGCCTCGACCAGCACCCCGGCGTCCTCTGTGGACGCGACGCCGTAGAGGGAGTTGCCGCGGTAGTAGTTGTTGTAGACGTGAACGGGCTCGCCGAACCGCACGCGCGGGTGCCGCTGGTCGGTGCGGTCGAAGAAGTTGTGGTGGTAGGTGACGCGCAGCTTGCCGCGGTCGGCGGTGTAGGTGTCGGAGTGGCCCAGCAGCGCGGCCTTGCTGTGGTCGTGGAAGTGGTTCCACGACACCGTGACGTAGTCGGACTGCCGCTTGATGTCGAGCAGGCCGTCGTAGCCGCGCGACAGGTCGCAGTGGTCGATCCACACGTGGTGCGCGGAGTTGGTGACGCTGATGGAGTCGTCCGAGGCGTCGGTGAAGCGCAGGTTGCGGATGATCACGTTGTTGCCGGGCCGGGTGGTCGAGCCCAGTTGCAACCCACCGCCGGTGATCTCGGCGGTGGAGCCGATCCCGAAGATCGTCTTGTTCGCGACGACGGTCAGCATGCCGTCGACCTCGATGCGGCCGGACACCGAGATGACGTAGGGCTCCTTGCGCCCGACGTAGTCCCGCAGCGCCGCCGCGGTCGTCACGGTGACGGCCTGGCCGCCCGCGCCGCCCGTGGTCCCGTTCTGGCCCAGCGCGGTCACGCCCGCGAAGCCGTCGGCCACGGCGTCGGCGGCCGGGCCGGCCCACGCGGTGCGCGTCGTGGTGGCGGCGAAGGCGGTCAGCGCCGTGCCCGCGAGCAGCCGTCGTCGGTTGATGGGGCTCATGGTGGTCCTCCGCGTCCTGTCAGATCCGGCCGACGCCGACGCCCGCCGGAACGGTGCTGGGAAGGCTGGCGGCGCTGTCGGGGGTGTAGGCGTAGTAGGTGCGCGGCTCCACCACGGTGCCGAGCGTCTCGGGCGTGCCGGAGCGGACGTAGAGGTTGCCGCGCTCGACCACGCGCCCCGGCCCGCTCTCGTCGTAGCCGGAGTAGATCGGGTGGGGGACGTTCTCGAAGTAGTTGGCCTCGACCAGCACTCCCGCGTTCTCGGTCGACGCGACGCCGTAGAGGGTGTTGTTGCGGAAGTAGTTGTTGTAGACGTGGATCGGCTCGCCGAAGCGGACCCGCGGGTGTCGTTGCGCGGTGCCGTCGAAGAAGTTGTGGTGGAACGTCACCCGGAGCCTGCCGGTGTCCTGGCCCGCGTTGGAGTCGGAGTGGCCGAGCAGCGCGGTCTTGCTGTGGTCGTGGAAGTGGTTCCACGAGACGGTGATGTAGTCCGCGCCGCGGACGATGTCGATCAGCCCGTCGGCGCCGCCGCTGAGGTCGCAGTGGTCGATCCAGACGTGGTGCGAGGACTGCTGGATGCTGATCGCGTCGTCCTCCGCGCCGGTGAACCGGAGGTTGCGGATGATCACGTTCTGCCTGCGGTACAGGTCGAGGCCGCCGCCGGTGATCTCGGCGGAGGATCCCAGCCCGATGATCGTCTTGTTCGACCGCACGCCCTGCTTGCTGCTGATCCGCATCACCCCGTCGACCTGGATGACGTACGGCTCGTTGCGGTCGCAGTAGTCCAGGAACGTGTCCGCGTCCCGCACGGTGACGACCGGGCCGCCCGCGCCGCCGGTGGTGCCGTTCTGGCCGAGCGAGTTCACCCCGGCGAAGCCGTCGGCGGTGGCGAGCGGGGCCGCCCACGCGGGCCTGGTGGTCGTGGCCAGCGCGGTCGCGGCGGCACCCGCGAGGAGCGCCCGCCTGCTGATGCTGCTCATGTGCCCGTCCTCCTCAGACTCGGCCGACACCCGCGCCGGCCGGCACGACGGTCGGGACCTCGACGGCCCGGTGCGGGGTGTAGGCGTAGTAGGTGCGCGGCTCGACGACGGACCCGCGCACCTCGATCTCGTGGTTGCACTCGACGAGGACGTTGTCCCTGGCCACCATCCGGCCGAGGTCACCGCTGAAGTCGACCCGGCCGGGGTTGTTGACGCTGAAGAAGTAGTTGCCCTCGAGCACCACGCCCGCGTTCATCGCCGACGCGACGCCGTAGCTGTTGTCCCGGTAGTAGTTGTTGTAGACGTGCACCGACTCGCCGAAGCGGACTCGCGGGTTGCGTTGATCGGAACCGTCGAAGTAGTTGTGGTGGTAGGTCACCCTGAGGCGCCCGACGTCCTGCGCCGAGTTGTCGTCGTCGTGCCCGAGCAACAACGTCTTGTCGTGGTCGTGGAACCTGTTCCAGGAAACGGTGATGAAATCGGATCCGCGTTTGATGTCGACGGCTCCGTCATCACCGTTGGAGAAGTCGTTGTGGTCGATCCAGACGTGGTGGCTGAACATCTGCACGTTGATCAGGTCGTCGGTCGCGCCGGTGATCGACAGGTTCCGGATGATCACGTTGTGCACCGCGTTGGCGGGCGGCGAGACCACGTCGTCGTCGACCGGGAGCCCGATGTTCAGCCCGCCGCCGACCAGCCGGGCGTCACCGCCGAGGCCGACGATCGTCTTGTCGGAAGCGACGTCGTGCATCCCGTCGCTGGTGCCGGTGGGCAGCGCGATCGTGCCCCGGACCTGCACCACCAGCGGTTCCGGTCGAGCGATGTAGTCCAGGAACTGCGCGGTCGTCGTCGCCGTGACCACCGCGCCGCCCGCCCCGCCGGTGGTGCCGTTCTGGCCGAGCGAGTGCACCCCGGCGAACCCGTCGGCGGTGGGCCCGGCCGCCGTGGCGGGCGGCGCTCCGGCCGCCCCGGCCACCACGGCCACCGCTACCGCGACCCGTGCGAGGGCGCGTTCGTACCCGGCGTGTGTCCGCATTCGGGTGGTCCTTTCGGGAATACGGCTCGCGCCGCGGCAGCGTTGTGAAATCGCTTTCCTGAATCGGACCATAGGACTTGTGTTTCCGGCGTGTCAACGCCGCATCACATATGAGAACCGGTTCACATACGTGGTCTTTCTGATTGCTTTCAGCAGATGTTCGGGTAGGCCTTTCAGTCGATTAATTCGACGTTGTGCAGAATGCTGTCGAATGCATTCGACTGGAGTGGGCGGCGCCGGGTTCACGGCAGGCGCCGAGCCGGCTCGTCCACGAGGCGTCGTCACGCTGCCGGTGCACGCCGGTCCACCGGCAGCGCCTCGATCGAAGTCCTTCCGGGTGTGGTGGTCACGAACGGTGCGGCACGTCGCTAGCCGGGCTTCTCGGACGACTCCCGTTCCTCCCGGACCAACTTCACCGCCTCGTCGACCGACTGCGCCAGCGGCAGCACCTGGCTCAGGGCGCTGGCCATCATGGGACGCACGGCAGCGGCCTGAGCAGCCACGATGACGAGCTCCACGCCTTCGCGCTGTGACCGTGCGTTGAGCTCCAGCAGCATCGACAGCGCGGAGGAGCCCATGAAGTCCACGGCCAGCTCGACGACCAGCCCGGCCGGACGCTTGTCCACCTGGTCGAACAGGGCTGTCCCGATCCCGTCGACGCTGATCATGTCGAGTTCGCCGCTGATCACGGCCACGACCACGCCGTCGTGATCACTGGTCTTCATCCCGGCTGTTGACGCCGTCTCGCCTGCGGTCACCGAACACCTCACTCAGATATCTGCACCAGTCCGTTCTCGATGCTACGAACCATGGTGCGTCACGGCACGATCATCGGCATTTCACCGATCGTGAGCCGAGACTCCTGCAGACACCTCTTCGGGAGTCACCCGCGCCCGGAGACCGCGGAACGGCGCAGGTCAGGGCACAACGCACTCGATGACCGCGTTCCCCCAGTCCAGCGGCGGCAGGGGCGTGACCGTCCTCAGCTCGAGACCCGCCCGGCGCGTCAGCGCCGCGAACTCCGCCTCGGTGCGTTCCTTGCCGCCGAAGTACACCAACATGCACATGTCCATCCGCGTCACCGCGCGCTGGTCCCGTCCGCTGCCGGACACCAGCTCGCACAACAGCACGCGCCCGCCAGGCCCGGCGGCCTCGGCGCACCGGCTCAGGATCGCCACCGCCGAGTCGTCGTCCCAGTCGTGCACGATCGAGCTCAGCAGGTAGGTGTCGGCACCTCGTACGGGCAGCGGCTCGAAGAAGTCACCGGCCACGAACGCGGCCCGCTCACCCAGCGGGGACAGCACCTCCGCGGCCGCGGCCGCGGAGGTCGGCCGGTCGATCACCGTGCCGCGCAGGTGCGGGTGGGCGGCCAGCACGCAGGACAGCAGCGTTCCGTTGCCGCCGCCCACGTCCACCAGGTGCGTGGTGGTGCTCCAGGGAAGAGACGCGAGCGAGGACGCCGCCCAGGACCGCTTGCCGCCCATCAGCCCGTCGTAGTCCGCGGCGAGCCCCGGGACGGTCGCCAGGTCGTCCCAGAAACCCCGGCCGTGCACCAGCGGATAGCCGGGTTCGCCGGTGCGCACCACGTCCAGCAGCGCGGCGAACGCCAGGTCCGCGCGGCCGATCGGGCCGGTCAGGTCCAGCCACGAGCGCAGCCGTTCCGGCCGGTCGTCCCGCAGCAGCGCGGCGGCGGGCGACAGGCCGAACACGCCGGGCGCCGGTTCGGTGAAGATCGAGTGGGCGACCAGGTAGCGCAGCAGCCGCACCAGCGCCGCCTCGTCCACCGAGGTGGCCGCCGCCAGGGCGGCGGAGGTGCGGACGCCCTCGGCGATGCGGTCGGCCAGCCGCAACGTCGCGGCGACCCGCACGGCCATCGGTGTCACCAGGTCGGTGGCGTCCAGCAGCACCCGCATGGCGTCCACTCAGGACACCCAGCCCATCGCGGCGAACGTGCGCGACAGCACGTCCGAGCGGTCGGCGTCGGCGATGCGGATCCCGTCGCGGTCGACCACCAGATCACCGAACCTCTTGACCTGCCGGAGGAACGCGTTGAGCTCCGGTTCCTCGCAGGCGGCGCGCAGCGCGACGCCCGTGCGGCGCTGGAAGGTCACCGCGTCGATGCCCTCCGCTGTGCTGAGGGCTCTGGGCAGCCACTGCACCGTCAGCGACTCCGCCGCCGCGGGCAGGTTCACCTCGAACGCGCCGGGATCGCTCGTGAAGTCGCGCATCCGGCCGCGGCCGTTGAGCAGGTAGCGGTGGTTGATGAGCGAGTTGGCGCCGGTGCCGAAGCCGATCCAGTCCATGCGCAGCCGGTAGTAGGCCTCGTCGGCCAGGCAGCGCGGGGCGCCGAAGTACGACACGGCGTACTCGGGGTGACCCGCCTCGGTCAGCAGGTCCGCGGCCAGCCGGTAGGACTTCAGCTGGTGTTCCAGCTCGATCTCGATGCCCGCGCGCTGGATCTGCTTGCGCATCACGGTGCCCTCGGTCGCGCGGTAGGCGTAGACCGAGAAGTGGTTGACCGGCAGTTCCAGCGCGCGGCGGACGGTGTCCCGCACCTCGGCCAGCGTCTGGTCCGGGAAACCGACGATCAGGTCGATGTTGATGTTCTCGAACCCGGCGGCGCACGCGGCCTCGACGCTGGCGACCGCCTGGTCGGCGGAGTGCGCACGGCCGATGCGGCGCAGCCGGTTCGTGTCGAAGGACTGCACACCGAGGCTGACCCGGTCGAAGCCCAGGTCGCGCAACAGCTTGAGCTTCGGCAGGTCGACCGACTCCGGGCTGCCCTCGATGGTCGCCTCGGCCACTGTGGACAGGTCGAACTCGGCGGCCAGGCAGGAGTACGTCTCCTCGATCTCCCGCTCGGTCAGCACGGTCGCGGTGCCACCGCCCCAGTACATCACCTCGCTGCGGTAGCCGGCCGCGCGCAAGGCGGGCGCGTGCGTGCGGATCTGCGTGCGCAACGCCTCCAGGTAGTCGATGCGGCCCGACGACACCGGGGTGAGCCGCAGGTCCGCGATCGGCACGTCGACGACCCAGTCGCAGAAGTGGCACTTCGAGTTGCAGAACGGGATGTTGACGTACAGCAGCAACGGCTCGTCCACCGCCCTCGCGGGCACCGGCAGTGATTCGGTGCTCATGGGCGATCTCCCGCCATGCTCAGGCCGTGCCGGGCGAGCTCTTCGACGCCTGCGGCACCCGCGGGCCCGGTGACGAACGCTTCCAGGTCCAGGAACTTGACCGACGTCGGCCGGGTGCCGACCGGACCGGTGGCACCGTTGGGCAGCAACGGAATCTTGTCCCGGTCGAACGACGACATCGACTCCACCAGGTACACCGCGCCCCAGAGCCGCTTGCGTTCGTCGGAGAACCAGGCCTTGAACCGCATCCCCTCGAGCTTGGAGTAGTCGTCCGCCGCGCGGTCGTGCACCCAGGTGCGCAACTCGGCGAACGAGACGTCGGAGTCCTTGAGGTCGAACGCGACGATCACCACGTACACGGCGGCTCCTCCCAGGTCACAACGATCACAGCGGTCACGGGAACGGGTGCGGGTCGGTGGTGCGCACGACGGGCAGCCGCGGCAGGTGGCCCAGCCGCCGGTACCGGTGGCCGAACGTCATCGGCAACGCGCCCGGCACCAGCACCTTCACGCAGCTGAACCCGCCGGCCACGTGCTCGGGCGTGGTCTGGTCGACGACGACGACGTCCATCCCGGCGGCGATCACCGCTTCGGTCATGGCGAAGAGGTCCGCGGTCAGGTCGGTACCGGTGAACCGGTCCTCGCCGAAGCCGGTGGTCTCCGCCTGCCCGGTCAGGAAGGCCAGCCGCTCCGCCGCTTCCGGTGCGGCGTAGAGGATCGAGTGGTCGTGCATGGTCTCGACCTGCTCGGGGTCGCGCACCATCGCCAGCGCCCGGTCGCGCTCGTCCGGGTAGCGCCGGACCACGTCGACGACCAGCGGTCCGAGCTCGCTCAACGCGTTCATCGTCGCTTTCTCCAGAGTCAGCGCGGATCCGGCGGCGTGGGCGGTGGCCGGTGTGAGCTCCCGCCCGTGCTCGTCCACCGCCATCACCCACACGCTCGGGATCCCGTGCTCGGCCGTGGTGTCGAAGCACCGCACGCTGTGGCCGGTCTCCGCGGTGATCGCGGCGACCTGCATCCGCAGGCCGGGATCACGCGCCAGCGCCGGATCGAGCAGCGGAACCGGGCGCTGGGCGTGCCAGGTCAGCAGGAACGCGTCCCGTTCCACCACCTCCAGCAATCCGTGCAGGACCGCTTCCTCCAGGCACGACCCGAGCGCGCACCCGTTCGACACCTCGAAGACGAACGGCTCCTCGCCGCCGGGCATGTGCCGGGCGTAGTAGTAGACCTGGTTCTCCGGCACCAGAACGGGCTGCGCCTTGGCGAACGAGTAGCCCCACACCCACCGGCACACCGCGTCCTCGGTGAAACGCCGCAACCCGAAGTCCGGCCGGGCGTAGTTCTCCTCGGGATGGGTGCCGAACGTGTCCGGGTGCACGGCGTGCCCCTCGACGTCCCGATAGGCGGCCGTGACCACGGTCTGCCGGCCGCCGGGGCTCACGCCGCCGTACCGCTCCAGCGCCTCCAGCACCGCCGTGCGCTTGCTGGCCGTGTAGCTGCGGGTACGTCCGACACCGGGTTCGAGTCCGCTGCCCGCGCGGATCGGCAGCATCGCGCTCGCCACCGTCAACCCGCCCTGCACACCGGACTTCAGCGGCCGGATCATCCCGGTGCGGCCGTCCACGTAGGTCTCCAGCAACGCGTCCAGCTCGATTTCCCGCGTGCGCGGGCTCGTCCCCAGCTTGCGCCGCGGCACGAACGTCAGCTCGACCGGGCCGTCCGGCGGGAGGCCTCCGCACACGGGGCACAACGGCTCGGGCAGGAACCGGTGCCGGGTGACCGCCAGCGTCCGCAGGTCCACCTCCAGGACCGCGCCCGCCGTGCGCGGCTCGGAGTCCGTGGCCAGTGCCGCGGTCTCGCCCGCCACCAGCGCCTCGACCAGGTCACCGGCAGCCGGTGTCAGCCACTGGTCGGCCGTCTCGACCCGGACGGCCTCGGCCTTGCGGGCATCGGGCCGCACCCGCCGTTCCCTGATGCGCACGCACTCGCGGCACCCCGGCACGCCGGGGCGTTCCAGCGGGCCGAGCACGACCCGGCCCAACCGGGTGCGCACCGGCAGCACCGGCCCGGACCCGAGCGCGATCGTGACTTCTCCGTTGTCCGGCAGGCGCATCACGGAACCACCACCTCGACGACGAACGGCATGACCTCGGACACGGCCTGGTCGTGGTCCAGCGCGACGACGTGCGCACCGAGCCGCCGGAGCACCTCGTCCGCGGTCACCGCGGGCGGTTCCGGCGCGAGGCGCTCACCGGGCAGCGCGACCGGCGCGCACCCGGCGGGCGCGTACACCGGCTGGTCGTTGATCTCGGCCTGCCTGATCAGCAACAGGTCGCGCAGGCACGCGACCACGGCTGCGGCGCGGGTCAGCCCGGCGCCCGATGCGGTCGCCCCACCCGACAGCGCGCCGACCACGACCGGGACGCCGAGCGAGCCGGTCACGTCGTGCACGACCAGTTCCTCGCCGAGCGCGCCGATCATCGCGAGGAAGTACTCGATGCCGGGCACGCGATCGAGCTCGACCCGGCCCGCCGGTGCGGTGAGCCGCTCCGCGAGCGTGCGTGCGGCGGCGTGGGCGAGCGCCCCGGTGGTGACCGCCTCCTCCCACGAGTAACCGGCGGCGGCACCCGGCTCGCCGCTGGCCGCTCGCGCGAACGCGGCCAGCGCGCAGCGGTAACGGGCTTGTTCGAACGTGAGCCCGGCACCGGTGACGACCTGGGGACCTGTCCTGGTCGCGACCGTGGTGGTGGTGACGTGCAACGGCAGCTGCGCCAGGTCACCCTCGTCGATCTCCGCGAACAGACCGGTGGTCGAGTCCATCACCGTCTTCGCCCGCCGGGAGAACTCCTCCTCGGTCAACGCGGGCGCCGTGCGGGGGTCGAGGGCAGCGGCACCGGCGCGCTCCGGATACCCGATCACCGGGTGCGTGGAGCTCGCGAGCGTCTGCGGGTCCAGCACGACCAGCCGCGGCCCGGTGTCCTCGCGCAGACCCGACAGCAACCGGAACAGGTCGTGCGCCAGCTGGTTCGCCACGACCCTGACCGCCACCGGGCTCAGCGGGCCGTCCGCCGGCGCGGCGGGCACGAGCGCGCGGTGCCGGCGCCAGGCGGCCGACCAGCCACCCCGCCGGGACGCCGGTTGCCACCAGATGCCGTTCGCCGCGGGCATCACCTGCGCCAGCACGATTCCCGAGTCCGCGCAGCGGCGTTCCAGCTCCGCCGCGCGCTCGGGCTCGGCCCGCTCCGCAGCGTGGATCACCACCGCCGGTGCGGCGTGGTCACCCACGGCGCGCAGGCCGGCCGCCGCGCACGCCCGGCGCAGCTCGGCGACCAGCGGCCCGGAACCGGTGATCGTCGTCGGGATGTCCCGGACGTCCTCGAACACCTTGCCGGGTGAGTCCCGGAAGTAGCCGATGAACGACAGGAGAGCACTGTGCTCTTCTCGTTCGCCGTCGGTCAGCGAGTCCGGTTCGACGGGGCCGACGTCGCGCACCAGGCCGCGCGCCCGCAACGTGCCGACGAGCCGGGTGACGAACTCGGCCCGCTCGGCGGGCAGGTTCGCGGTGAGCTGGTCCATCGTGCGGCTGCCGTCGAGCAGCGGCGCCAGCCGGTCGAGCCACTGGTGCACCGAGGCACCGGCGATGAACGTCTCACCCTGATGACTGACGAAGAAGACACCACCGTCGACCGGTGCGTAGTGGGCGTCCGGCCGCAGCAGCACGTTCAGAGCTCCCATGCCGCGACCTCCTGCCTGCGGCTGCCGAGCATGAACTCGCCGACCGCGCACTCGGCCAGGCGATCCCGGCCGGTGGCCGCGGTGAACGCGAGGCTGTCGCCGCTGCCCAGCGCGCACGGCGCCAGGTTCATCGCCGTCGCGACCGCGTACATGGTCTGCTGCAGCACGCCGACGTGCTTGAGCATCAACGCGTAGCCCATCGCCTCGTACTTCCACATGATCCGGCCGACCCGCGCGCTGATCACCAGCACCACCTGCGGAGTCGACTTCGCCACGGACGACTCGGTCGCCACCTTCAGGATCCGGCGCACCGCCTGGTGCTCGCCCGGAACGACGAGCCGCAGCCGGTGGTCGTGCGCGTCGTAGTGGTACATGCCCGCGTCCAGCCCGGACGCCAGCCGCACCACCGGGTAGATCTCCAGCTCGTACGCCGATCCGCCGGCCGGGTAGGGCTTGTTGGTGTACTCGAAGCCGTCGAGCGTGCGCTCCAGGCGAACCCGTCCGCACCGGTGCAGGAACTCGCCGAGCCGCTCCAGTGTGATCGGGTTGTCGTCGTCGTGGTCGCGGACGCTCTCCCGGTCCTCCAGCACCGCGGTGAGCGGTGGATCCTCCCGGCGCAGCGCGGCGATGTCGGCCTTGGGCAACGTGATCGGCTCACCGGCGTACGGCTCGGGGCGGGCGGGCGGCGGTGCGTGGTGGCCGCGCGCCCAGAACGTGCCGCCGAAGTGCGCTCCGAACCAGCCGCGGTGGCCGAGCCTGCTCCGTTCGTGGAACCACAGCTCGTGCGCGCCCCACTGCCGTTCGGTGA
Source organism: Lentzea sp. NEAU-D7 (assembly GCF_026242055.1). GTDB lineage: Bacteria > Actinomycetota > Actinomycetes > Mycobacteriales > Pseudonocardiaceae > Lentzea. The sequence continues at coordinate 198,390 of NZ_JAPJDL010000012.1, forward strand.
AGGACGTGTCCTCTTCGGCCACCAGCATCCCGGCCGCGATCAGGTCGGCCCGCACCGCGGCGGCGGCCTCGGCGGGCAGACCGGCGTCACCGGACGGATCGGCGAGCAGTGCCGCGACCGCCGGGTCGTGCACCCGGATGTCGCACCACGAGCCGGGCTTCTCGACCACCAGCCCGTCGTCGGTGTTGCGCAGCACGGCAAACCGCGACAGCCGCAGCCCGCCCACCGGCGGTTCGACCACCGCAGGTGGCGCGATCGGCACCACGGTGTGCAGAGGGCGTCCCGCGCAGAAGACCACTTTGGACAACCAGCCGCCGGCTCGCATCCCGTCCACCGCGGGCGACTCCGGCAGTGCGACGGGCTCGCCGGACAACTCCTCCAGCAACGCCGTCAGCTCCGGTGACGTCCGGCCGAGCAGTGCCGCGTTGGGCCACGCGGCGAGCATCAGGTCACCGTTGGCCGCTGTCGCGCGGTACACGCCCGGTCGCAGCGACCACCGTTGCACCACGACCGGTTCGACCTGTACTGACATCACACGCCTCCTGCGGCGACCTCGATGGCGGACACCCCGTACTCCTGCTCGACCGCCGACGCGGCGAAGTGGCACAGCAACGACCGCTGCACCGCGGTCACGCCCAGTCGCGACAGCTGCAGGTAGGTCAGGTTCAGCAGCAACCGGTACCGGCGGAACCCGGCCGACCGCAGCACGTTCTCGTGCCAGCCGGCGTTGCCGGAGAGCACCCGGTGGAACTCGCTGTCCGGCACGGCGACCGCGCCCTCGTCGAAGGTCAGCTCACCGGAGGCGATCAGCTCGTCACCGCGCCGCCCGAACGGTTCCAGCAGCTCCGTCCACGCCCGCCCGCGTGCGGACACGGCCGCGACCTGACCGCGCACCGCCCTGGCCCTGGCCGCGAGCTGTGCGTCCCACCGCTCCCGCACTCCTGGTCCGGCGCCGGCGAGGAACGCTTCGGCGTGCGAGCGGAACGACACGAACCCGCCGGTGATCCCGCCCTCGGCGAAGGTGTGCGCGGTCGCGACCATCAACTCGAACGCCAGGCTCAGCCGGTCGGCGGCCTCGAGCTGGCCGAACGCGGCGGCGCTCGCACCGACGTGGAAGTCGTGCAACAGCTCCTCGGCCGCGGCGCTGCCCAGTACGTGCACACGCGACCGGGGCACGGCTTCGTGCACGGTGTTGTTCTCGTAGAACGGGTACAGCGGCTCGTCGATCTGCTCGGCCACGGCCAGGTGCTCGTGCTGCGGCCGCAACCGGTCCGGGTCGATCGTGGTGCGTGACGGGTGCTCCCGCAGGTACGGCACCACCAGCGCGGCGACCTCGTCGAACGACGGCGCCGCGGTGGCGAACCACAGTTCGAGGTGTGGCCCGCGGGTCCAGTGCCGCTGGAACCAGCCGCGCCCGCGTTCGAACAACGGCCGGGTGGCCAGCACCAGGTGATCCGGAGCGGGGTCGTGGTACGCGACGTCGATGCGGCGCCAGGTCATCATCGCCTCCCCGCCGGAAGGGTCTCGCGCAGCGCCTGCGACGCGAGCAGCCGCAGCCGGACCTCCTCCGCCATCGGCACGCCGAGCCGGTTCGCCGTGAGATGCGCGCAGTTGTCCAGCACCCGCAACCGGTCCGCGGCGGGCAGCCGCGCGGACAGCTCGCCGAACGTCGCGGCCCACGCGGCCAGACTCGAGCCGGGGTCACCCGGCCGGGGCGGCAGCGAGCGCACCGACCCCGCCAGCGCGGCGAGCCTGTCCCGCATCGGCGCGAACTCGGCCTCCACCAGGGAGTCCGGCAGGTCTTGACCGCCGCGCCAGCCCCGGCAGAGCTCCTCGACGGCGTCCGGTGAGCCGTCGGCGGCGTCCCAGGCCAGCAGGAGCACCCCGAGGACGGCGACCGCGCGCTGGTTGCCCGACGGCCGTCGGTGCAGCACGTCCAGCGCCAACCGGCTCGACTCGGTGAAGTGCCGTTCCACCGCCGCCAGGTTGCCGCCGTACTTGCCCAGTTCGGGCTGGTACGGCACGAACTCGATGGAGTTGTTGGGCCGCAGGGGCAAGTGCCCGGTCATCCCCTCACGTGCCGCCAGCACGGGGGCGAGCCGCGCGTACTCCTGCGGTGAGGTCGTCTCCGGCGCCGGGCTCGCGGCGAGGTAGCCGTGCAGGCGCTCGGCGACGATCGAGCGGTCGGCGTGGCGCAGCCGCACCCGCACGTGGCTGCCGCCGTCCCAGTAGCGCAGGAAGAAACCGTTGTCCCGCACCAGCGGCGCCACCGCGTCCCGCAGCAGCACGTCGAGATCACCGCGGTAGTGCACGTGCACGGACAGCCACTCAGCCACCGTTGCCTCCAACCTCGACGTGGTACTCCGTGACGTGCCGCTGCCCCGGCAGGCCGGCCAGCGGGTCGGGTAGCGCCTCGTCGAACACGAGCACCGAGTTCGACCGCACCTCGCGGTCGAACAACGCCACCAGGTGCCACGCGGCGAAGTCGACGTAGTTCGGTTTGCGGGACTTGCCCAGCTCGGCACCGGGCCGCCAGCCGCGCACGAAGCAGCGGTGCGGGATGCCCAGCGACCGCCGCCATTCGGCCAGCGCGAGCAGGTGCTCGGCGTCCGTGCCGCCGTGGCGGGGGATCTGTGCCGCCGGCACGGTCCACCGGGCTCGCTGCACCACGACCGAACCGACCGTGACGCGCGGAAACCGTTGCGGCGCCGTGGTTCCGGCGAGTTCGTGCACCGAGATCAGCGGTGGTGCGCTCGGGTGGAACAGGTAGGTGGGCGCGAACGCGCGCTCGAGGAACCCGGCCACGGGGGGCAGCGCCAGCTCGCCCATCATGCCCAGGTGCACCGGCTGGACCGGCCCGAACCGCTCGCTGTGCAACGAGACCAGGTCCGTCGCGGGATCGTGCACGACCTCCAGCTCGCCGAGTCCGATGAGCTCACCCGGCTCCCGGCTGGACGCGGCGCCGGGCAGGTCGATCTCGTAGCGGGCGCCGGGCGTGCGGACGTTGAGCGCAAAACCGAACCGGCCGCCCAGCTCCGCCAGCGGCAACTCGAGCCGCTCGGCCGGTTCCACGGAGATGCCCGCCCGGCCGAGCAGGTGGCGCAGACGTCCGCCGGCCCGTCCGTGGCCCGCGTGCAGTCCGTTCAGCACCACCAGGTCCGGTACGACCTCACCGCGGCAGACCTGCAGGTAGCAGCCTGCTTCGGCGGGCGAGGTCAGCCAGTCCGGCCAGTCCGCGATGTCGGCGAGCACGTCGGCCCGCGTCAGCCGCTCCCGTGCGGCCAGCGCACGCGCGCGTCCCCGCAACCTGTCCAGGTGCCGCAACCGCGTGCCGGTGCTCAGGTCGGCGAACCACGGCATCGCGGTCCGGCCGAACAGGTGCGGCAGCGCGGCGGTGGCGTCCCGGCACACCACCAGGAACGGCGTGCGGGAGCCCTCGCCGTAGCGGTCGCGGCAGAACTCGCCGACGCTGACGCGGACCGGGACCTTCCAGTCGAAGACCGAGAACCAGCGGCGCACCGCGTCCAGGTCGGCGATCGCCTCGGCGGGCAGTGCGGGTGGCGGCGGCCGATGCGCGCTGACCTCGGCCTCGTGCGCGGTCTCGGCCGCGACGCCCAGATGGGCCGCGACGGCCTCGGACGCGGCGGCGAGCCGGGACCGGTGGTAGCCGTCCGGCCGCAGCGCGGACGACAGCTCGCGCAGCAGCGGCTCGTCGAGCAGCTCGGCCCAGCTCCCGAACGGGTCCGGGTCGTCGTCGGACACCGGTGAGCACGGCACCAGCAACCCGGTCCGCACGAGCCGGTCGCAGAACCGCGCCGCCTCCTCCGGTTCGGCCCCCGCCTCGGCCAGCGCGGAGACGAGCTCGGCCCGGGTGGGCCGGTGCTCCGCCTTGCCCAGAACGAGGTCGACCGCGGGAACCCGCTTCGCCGTGACGATCCGCTCGTGCGCCCCGGCGAACAGGTACCCGTCACCGGTGGCGGTCAGGCTCGGGTTCACCCGCAACGGCGCCGGGTAGCGCGCGAGCAGCGCATCGAGGTAGGCGCCGGGCAGCTCGGGCACGGTGATCGGCCCCGGTGCGCCGGAACCACCACCCGCCAGCGAGCTGACCAGGAACGCCCCGAACGGGCTGGTCTTCGCCGACGCCCGCGCCAGGTACTTCACCAGTCGCAGCACCTTGCCCTGCCGGGGCGGGCGGCCGGGATCGGCCAGCCAGCGGTCCAGCGTGTCCGTCAGCTCGTGCCCGGACAGCAGCAACCCGCGCCGGAACACCGGATCAGCGCAGGCCGCCCGAATGCGGTCGAGGACGTCGACCCGTTCCTTCGCGAGCACGTCGGTGAGTTCGGCACGCCTGCCGTCGCACTCACGGCGGTCCCGCGTCCAGGCGACGACCCGGTCGGCCAGCGCCTCGGGCAGGACGGGCAGGCACAACGAGATCAGGTGTGCGGAGGGGGGCCGGTGGCCGGGCGCGAGGCAGCGGCGCAGGCCCACCAGCGCGGCCCGCGCGCCGGGAGCCGCACCGATCAGCTCGAACAGCTCGGCCGCGAGTCCGGCCGCTTCGGCGGCGAGCCGCGTGCGTTCCGCGGTGATGTGGGCGACGAGGGCGGCGGTGTGCGGCAGGCGCAGGTCCGCGAGGACGGTCACGGGCAACCCGGCCGTCCGCACCACGATCTCCGCACCCATGCTCACCTCCGGGCTCACGTCGGGCGGAGCGGGGGGGGGGGGGGGGGGGGGGGGCGGGCCGGCGGGGGGGGCGGGGGGGGGGGCGCCCGCGGGGGCCACCGCCCGC
>NZ_JAPJDL010000012.1:203185-258586 GCF_026242055.1 Lentzea sp. NEAU-D7
CCCCCCCCCCCGCGCGGGCCGGGGGGGGGGGGCCGGGGCCCCGCGGGCGGGCCCCCCCCCCGCTCCTGGATGTCACGCAGACGGGCTGCAGGAGCAGCACAAGCCGCACACGCAGTTGCACGAGGCGCCAACCTCGGGCATCCCGTGCCCTGCGGTCAGTGACTCGACCTCCATGCCGCTGTCCGCCATCTCGAAGACGTCCATGGGCAGGTCGTCGAGGTTCAGCTCCGGAATCATTCGCTCATCTCCTTCCTGGTGTCCCTCTTGTCTTCACGAGTCCGCGGTCGACCAACGGCCCTTCCCACCGGAGGAAGGGCACACGGAGTCGCGAAGTTTCTGTGGTGGAGGCGGAACCGGCGCGGGTCAGCCTGCGTTTTGCTCGGTCGCCGCGTACAGGTCGACGCTGTTCATCGTGATGTAGGCCGACGCCATGTCGTCGCGGTGCAGGCGAATGCCCCGCTTGTCCACGATCAGCCTGCCGCGCCGGTTGACCTGTTCGAGCATCCGCCGCACCGCGGGTTCCTCGCACGCCGCGCGCAGCGACCGGCCGGTGCGCAGCTGGAACGTGCGCGCGTCCATGCCGTCCACAGTGGTCAGCGCCTGCGCGAGGAAGTGGAGCACGAGGTGCGGTGAGTACGCCGGCGTGTCCGAGTCGAACCGCTGGGGCGCCGCGCTGAACCTGTGCAGCGCTCCGCGTTCGTTGAGCAGGAAGCGTCCGCCGATCAGCGAGTTCGCGCCGGATCCGAACCCGATCCAGTCCATCGTGAGCTTGTAGTAGACCTCGTCGGACTCGCAGCGCGGCGCGCCGAAGTACGCGGTGGCGTACTCGTCGAAACCGTGCCGCGCCAACAGGTCGCGGGCGTGCACGTAGGACCGCAGCTGCTCGTCCACGTCGATCTCGCTGGTGCCGCGGCGCACCTGCTTGCGCATCACGGTGCCGTTCGTCGGCCGGTAGGGGTACACCGAGAAGTGGTTGACCGGCAGGGTGACCGCGTGCCTGATCATCCTCTCCACCTCGTCGACCTCCTGGCCGGGGAACCCGACGATGAGGTCGATGTTGATGTTCTCGAACCCCGATTCGGCAGCCGCGAGCACCGCGCGTTCGGCCTGTTCGGCGTTGTGCACCCGGCCGATCCGGCGCAGCCGGGTGTCGTCGAACGACTGCACACCGATGCTGATCCGGTTGAACCCCGCCGCCCTGAACAGCCGCAGCTTCTCGGGGTCCATCGACTCCGGGCTGCCCTCGATCGTGGCCTCGACGAGGTCTCCCAGGTCGAACCGCCGGTGCAGCGCGCCGGTCACCGCCTCGATCTCGGCGAGGGTGAGGATGCTCGCCGTGCCGCCGCCCCAGTACATGATCCTCGGCCGGTAGCCGCGGGAGTTCAGCGTCGGGGCGTGGGTCTCGATCTGTTCGACGAGCGCCTTGATGTACCGCTGCCGGAGCGACGTCTCGGGGGTGAGCCGCAGGTCCGCGAGCGGCACCTCGGTCACCCAGTCGCAGAAGTGGCACTTGGAGTTGCAGAACGGCACGTTCACGTAGATCAGCAACGGTGGCGCGGTGACGGCGCCGGGGCCTGTGGGCGGTGTGGTCGACATGGCTGTCCCGTCAGCAGTGGGTCAGACGAACCAGACTTCGGCGGACCGCTTGGTCGCGGAGACGTCCAGCAGCTGCGCCTTCCCGCCACCGCGGCGCGCGCACAGCTCGTAGAAGGCCACGTGCGAGCCGCCCAGTTCGGCGTAGTCCTGGGCGTAGAGGTCCTGCAGTTCCTCGGCGGGCCTGCCGGAGATCTGGCTGGACATCAACGACATGCTGCGCAGGAACGACGAACCGTGGTGCGCCTCGACGTGCGCGGTGACGGAGAGCAGGACGTCGAAGTCGCTCTTCGCGGCCCACTCGCCGAGCCCGTCCATCACGACCGGGACGTAACCGTCGCTGAGCACGCAGCCGACGATGCGGCAGGCACCCTTGTCCGACAGGTGTTCGGGCAACCCGTTCAGGATGGTCCAGGAGATGTCGAACCCGTCCCGGCCACCGTCGCCGACGAACGCGAACTGCACCTCCTCGGGCACCGGCAGCAGCGGCGGGTTCGACACGATGTCGTCGAACACCTCGCCCTCGACGGCGTGGTACAGGTCGCCGAGCCGCACCTCCATCCGGTCCTGGAGGTCGTTCATCGCGATGTTCGTGCGGCACAACGCCGCCGCGACCGGGTTGATCTCGACAGCGGTGACCCGCGCGCTGCGGATCGACGCGGTGAGCGCCTGCACCCCCGGGCCGGCGCACAGGTCGAGCGCGCGGCCGCCGCGGTGGGTGACCATGCGGTGCACCAGGGCGAGCGAGTCGTCACCGAAGTACATGGTGGGGGAGGGGTGCGGCCGTTGGCACCACAACCACTGTCCCATGGGGCGCAACAGGATGAGGTTCGGCAACCACACCCCGCCTTGTCCGGTGTGCATCAGGCCCGCCTCGGTGAGCCCCGGCACCACGGCGGCGACGCGCGGCGGCAGGTCGTCCAGCGGTACCGCGCGACCCAGCAGGAACAGTTCCATCAGCGTCCGGAGTGGACCGTCGAGCTTCGCCGCGGTCTGCGCCCAGACGTGCGCCTGGGCCTTCTGCGGCAGGAACGAGGTCAGGATCTCGCCGTACCCGACGCGGTCCAGTGCCGCTGCCAGTTCCCTCAGGTCGGCGGCGATCGCCACCTCGTCGATGTCCGCCTCGAGCGCGCTGCTGAGCATTCCCCGCCTCCGTGGTGTGTGTTCTGTGGTCAGCGAACGAGCGTGGCGACGATCTCGCGGTCCGCACCGTCGGTCCTGACGTGCAGGTCGAACTCGACACCGCGGTAGTGCGACCGGTTGACGGTGACGCCGTCGGGTGCGTTCGCGTCGGTGACGACGGTGGACTCGTCGAGCACGACGCGCTTGAGCATGGTCCGCTGGTAGAACGTCGACAGGTACTTCTCGCTCAGCCGCGCGGACAGCTCGCTGGTGGCGTACTCCGGGTGGATGGTGAGCTTTCCGCCCGTGGGTGCGGCGGGTGCGCCCTGGTAGAACGGGTTCGGCCGCACCTTCTTCGCCACGTCGCCCCGGTTGGCGATGGCGGTGACGCCGCCGCCGTCGGAGATGCGGAACGAGATGTTGGACCCCGACGGCGGGCGCGGATCCGCACCGATCTCGCACAGTTCGACCATCGAGTGCACGGTCGCCAGCCAGGCCTCACCGCTCAGCGCCGCCAGTTTCGCGACGAACGCGGCGAACGCCTCCGGCCGGTCGAACGCCCGGTCGACACCGGCCGCGCGCAACGCCCGTTCCGGGTCGGCCCGCAGTTCGCCCGCCGCCGCCGGATCCTCGTCCACCTTGCGCAGGTACGCGGACAGCACGCGCAGCCTGTCCGCGTAAAGCTGTTCTGCTGACACGATTTCTCCCGCCGAGACTCTCGATGATCGCTTGGGGCAAGGCTATGACCGCCTGGAGAGCACCAGCAAGAAACGCGCACCCGCTGACCAAATCCGTGTTTTCGGTTTTCCGCCCCACTACGCGCGGATCGGGATCCCCGCAAGTGGGCTGACCGAGAGTTCCGTGCACGTGCGGCGCAACGCCGAGACGTCACCGTCGACCACGAGGTCCGGCGCGTGCTCGGCCAGTGCCGCGATCGCCACGCGCAGCTCCATCCTGGCCAGTGCCGTGCCCAGGCACGCGTGCGGTCCGCGGCCGAACGTCAGGTGCCTGCCCGCGTCCGGATCGCGGTTCGCGGCCGCGATCGAGGGGATCACCAGCGCTCCTCCGGGGATCGTCCGTCCGTTGAGGACGACCGGCTCCGTGGTGCGGCGCAGGAAGATCCGATCACCGACGGGCGCGTCCCGCAGGGTGTCCTCGACCAGTTCGGCGACGCGTTCCGGGTGACCGGCGAGCTTCGGCAGCTCCTCGATCGCCGTGAGCAGGCAGTAGCCCAGCGCGGACACGACGGAGGCGTGCCCGCCGAAGACGATGTTGAACACCACCGCGAGCAGGTCACCGCCGACCTTCCCGGACAGCACCTCGTGCAGTGCGCCGAAGGCTTCGGCGCGGTCCGGCACGTCCGCCAGGGTGACCACCGTCCGCAGTGGAGCGAGCGCTTCGGCCGGCAGGCCGACGAGCTGCCCGACGAACAGGGTCAGCACCCGCTGCGAGAACGGTTCCGCGAAGGCGTTCACGAACTCGGTCCGCCCGCGCAGCGACCGGGCCAGGTCCGCCGCGATCTCCTCCGCGCGCGGCCGCAGGCGCTCCACGCGCGCGGCACCGGTGCGCGCCACGACCAGCCTGCGCAGCCGGTCGTGTTCGGGACCGTCGACGTTGAGCAGGACGCCGCCGTCGTCCTCGGGCACGTTCTCCCTGCTGAACCGGGGGTCGGTCAGCACACTCACCACGTCCGCGTACCGGGTGACCAGCCACGCCTCTCCGTACCGCGAGTCGACCCGTGCCACCGGGCACGTCTGCCTGAGCTCGGCGTACGCGGGATGGATGCCGAGCGGGTGCGGGCGCTCCAGCGGGTAGTGCGTCACGTGTCCTCCACCTCGATCGCGAGCTCCACCGCCCGGTCCGCGTCGGGCAGCACCTCGGTGATCACCAGGTCACCGGTGCCGGACGCGACGAGCCGGTCGAGCTCCAGCACGGACGGCCAGCTGCCGAAGTCGACGAACACGGGCTTGTGCCGTTTGTCGAACGCCAGCCGGTCGCGGGGCAGGGTCAGGCCGCTCGGCTGCACGAAGCACCGCCGCGGCAGTTCGCGGGACCGCAGCCAGGTGTGGACGGCGACGAGGTGGCCGGCGTCGTCGTGGCCGCGCCGCGGGATCTCGTCCCGGCTGACCGTCCACTGCGCCCGCGCGAGCGTGATGCGGCCGAGCTCGACGCGGGGACCGTCGCGGCGGCGGATCGCGGGCAGCGTCGGGTGCGTCAGGTGGGTGGTGCCGAACGCCTCGACCAGCAGCCTGGCCAGCGGTGGCAGCAGGGTTTCCGACATCATGCCCGCGTGCACGGGAACGACCCGCTGCCCGGCGCGCGGCCACCACAGCTCGGCCACCGCGCGGTCGTCGTCGTGCCGGACTACCAGCTCCGCCAGCGGGATGCGGCGCTCCGGTGGCTTCCTGCCGACCGCGCCGGGGAACTCCAGCTCCCAGGCGGTGCCGGGGCGGTGCAGGTTCAGGCTGTGGCCGAAGGTGCCCGGCAGCTCCGCGGCCAGGTGGTCACGTGGCCGGACCGGTACCGCCGTCCAGCGGCTGATGCCGCGGCCGTACCCGCCGTGCGCGGCGTTGAGCACGAGCCTCACGTCGCCGTGCGGGCCGGCGTAGGGCTGGACGTAGCAGGTGATCGGGCCGGGGTCGCGGATCCACGGCGGCACCTCCCGCACGGCGGGCTCCTCGGCGCGCAGTGCGCGCAGCTCGCGCAGGCGGGGATCGGTGGTGCCGGCGAGCGGGTCGGCCTGGTCCAGGAAGTGCGGGTGCAGCGGTGAACCGGGTTGTTCGGTGCGGACGCGGGCGTACACGGCCAGCAACGCGGTCGTGGAGTCCGGGCCGAACCAGTCGCGCAGGCGGTCGGCCAGGGTGAGGCGCAACGGCAGCATCGGGTCGTGGACGGCGAGCCAGCGGCGCACCAGGCGCAGGTCGGCGAGCGCCGGCTCCCAGGCGGGGCGGGCACATCTCACCGGTTCGCCGCGCACGGACTCGCGCAGGACACGGCTGCGCAGCTCGGGCAACGGCAGCACCGGGAGATCCAGCTCGGGCAGCGTCTCGACGATCACCTGTGCGGCGCGGGTGCACGCCGAGTCCGCCGGGTCGCCGTCGCCGAGCGGGGTGACCTCGTCCAGCGCCTTCTGCAGGCGTTCCAGACCCAGTTCCGCGAACGGCCGCGGCTGCTGTCCCGGCACCGGGGGAACCGCTTCGGCCAGGCCCGTCTCGATCAGGCCGGACAGCCCGTTCTCCCGGCCCTTCACCGCGCCCTCGCGCAGTCCGTCCACGACGGCGTCCAGTGACTCGGTGCGCGGCAGCACCCGCACCCGGCCGTCCTGGCCGAGGAAGACGTATCGGTCGCCGGCCACGTGCGCCGACGGTGACAGCCGCAGCACCTTCGGCCGCACCGTCTCGATCAGCAGCCGCAGTCCGACGTCGGCGTCGAGGTCGACCCGCGGTTCGGTGTCCGGGATCTCCCAGGCCGGGCCGCGGTCGACCCACTGAACGCGGTGGACGGTGGTGAACGTGCTGAACGGGCTGGTCTTGGTGGCGACCCTGGTGGCGTAGCGCAGCAGGCTCGCCAGCGTGCCCGCCCGCGGCTTCCGGGCGGGGTCGGCGAGCCACTTCTCCAGATCGGCGGACAGGTCGGGACTGGCGTGCACCAGGCCGTGCCGCACCGCCGGCGCCGCCGCGAGCATCCTCGTGGCGGCCAACGCCTTCCTGGTCTCGTCGGCGAGCACGGCGGGCAGGGCGGCACGGGCGGTGGCGCGCTGTTCCCACAGCGCGATCCACTCCCGCACCGGCCCGGCGAGTTCCCGCGGCAGCACGTCGGTGTGCCTGGGCCTGCGCAGCCCGTGCAGGTCGCGCCGGATCGCGACGAGCCTGCCGCGGTCCGTGCTCGCGCCGATCACCTCGTAGAGCGCCTCGGACAGCGCGGCTGAGCGTTCGACGAGCTCGGTGGTGAGTGCGGCGACGCGGATGGCGAGCGCGGTGGAGTCGGGACACGCCACCGCGTTCAGCGCGGTGAACGGCAGTCCGCCGACCCTGGCGACCGCGGACGTCACGGGAACGGGTGGGGGTCGGGGTTGAGGTCGGCGTGCGTGCGGACGGGTGCGCCTCGGCCGTGCGTCACCGCGGGGTCGAGCAACCTCGGCAGGCCCCACGTGCGCCGGTTCTGCTCACCGAACGTCATCGACACCGTGCCGGGCACCAGCACCTTGACGCACCGCAGCCCTCCCGCGCGGTGTTCCGGTGTGGTGAGGTCGACAGCGATCACGTCGAGCCCGGTCTGTGCCAGCCTGCCGATCAGGAACCGCAGGTCGTCGCTGAGATCATCGTGCTGGAACCCCTCGACGGGACCGGGGAACGCGATCTGCTCCGCGCCTTCGGTGAGGAACGCCAGGCGACCGGCCGCCTCGCGCACGCCGTAGACGAGGTAGTGGTCGATCATCGAACGCACCTGGCTGCCGTCGGCAGCGAGCCGGCGGGCCTGGTCGGCGTGGCCGGGGAAGTGCCCGCGCACGGTCGGCACCATCGGCCCGAGCTCGGCGAGCGCACCGGCGGCGGCCCGTTCCAGGCTCGGTCCCGCGGCGGCCGCGCTGATCGTGGCGGGCTCGTCGGTGTCGTTGCGCGCCAACGCCCACACGCACGGCACGCCGTGGTCCGGCGTGATGTCGTAGCACTCGACCCGGTACCCGGTCTCGGTGGTGATCGCGGCGGCGACCAGCCTGACCTCCGGGTCGGCGGCCGTGGCGAGGTCGATGCGCGGCGCGCGGGCGCGGGTGTACCAGGTGAGCAGGAACGCGTCCCGCTCCAGCACCTCCAGCACACCGTGGAAGATGGCCTCCTCCAGGCACGACCCGAGCGCGCAGCCGTTGGCCAGCTCGTAGCAGAAGGGCCGGTCGTCGGACTGTCCGTAGTGGACGTTGCGTTCGGGCACGAGCACCGGGCGCCGCTGTCCGAAGGAGTAACCCCACACCCAGCGGCACACCTCGTCGGGTGTGAACCGCCGGTACGGGAAACCGGGCAGGTCGTAGTGCTCGGGAGGATGCAGGCCGAGCCGCCGCGGGTCGATCGCTCGCTCGCGCACCTGCGCGTAGCAGGCCTCGACCGTGCTGATCCGGCCGCCGGGGCCGATCGCCCCGTAGCGTTCCAGCGCTTCCAGCAGGGCGATCGCCTGGCTGCGCCGGTAGCTGCGGGACCGGCCGAAGCCCGGTTCGAACGCCGTTTTCCCGCGCAGCCGGATCGGCGCGCCCGCGACGGCGAGCGAGCCGAGCGCGGCCGGGTTCAGCGAGTTCACCAGTCCGCAGTGGTCGTCGACGAAGGTGTCGACGAGCCGGGGCAGCTCGCGTTCGGCGTCCCAGACCCGGTGCCGGTCCGGCGCGGTTTTCGGCCGCGCGGTCAAGCTGAGGTGCTCCGGCCGATCGGGTGGCAGGCCGCCGCAGCGCGGGCAGAACGGGTCCGGCAGGAACCGGTGCCGCGTCACGCTCAGGTCGGTGAGGTCGACCAGCAGCACCGCGTCGTGCGGCGCCACGTCCACAAGCGCGGTGACGACGTCACGCGCGGCGGGTGTGAGCAACGGGCTCGGTGCAGCGACCTGCCGAGGCCCGCCGAGCCGGGTAGCCGCCCGGTACCTGCGCGAGCTCAGGCATTCCGAGCACCCCGGCTCACCGGGCTCCTCGCGCGGACCGACCCGGACCCGCCCCGGTTCGACGACCACCGGCACCACGCCGAGCAGCGACGTGCCGGCCACGGCTACCGCGCCACCCAACGCACGACGTTCTGCTCGGGCTGCACGAGCTCGTCGAAGTCGTCGAGCACCACCCCCGCGGCCGCCGTGACCTGGGCCTGCGTCGGCACCCCCGGAGGTTCGAACGCCCGCCGCACGGTGACGGTGACGGCCCGCTCCAGCTCCCGTTTGTCGGCGCTGCACGACACCGCCGACAACGTCATTCCGCGCAGCATTTCCCAGGTCGCCTCGCGCACAATGCACGGGTCGACCTCCGGGCACAACAAGCCGTTCAGCTGCAATGCCGTTATATAGCGCGAGGCGAACTCGCCGATTGCATCGGTGCGTGAACACAAAATGGGCGACTTCGCGGGCTGCAAAGAGCCCAGCACCACCCGGTCGTCAATCAGCAGTGCCTGCAACAACGGCCGATCGACGAAGATTCGCAGCAGGTTGACCGCCATCCGATGCGCGAGCACCTCGGCCGGATCGCGTTTGACGTGCTCCACCACAGTACACGCCAGCACTGTGAACTCTCGGTCCAGCGCGTCGTAGAAGATCTCGTCCTTGGTGTTCCAGTGCAGGTAGACGCTGCTCTTCGAGACGCCGGCCCGGCTGGCGATCTCCTCGACGGTCACCCGTCGATAGCCTCTCTGCCCCAGTAGCTCCGCAGAAGCGCCGACGATGCGGCTCATTCGCTCGACGCCACGGTGCGGCGCTGTCACGCGTTTTCCCAGTCACATCCGTGCGCATGACACGAACAGATACGGCTCTCCATCACGCCCCCAAAGCGAAACGATAGCCCGCATGTGAAACTCACCCCTGAAGCGCCCAGCCTAACCAGGCCTCCGGACGACCGTCAAGGAGAACTGCGATCTCCTGATATATATCCAAAACCTTTCACGTCCGCCGCACGCGTGAATGCATCGTCGTGATCAACGACATTCCCCCATCTGTGTGCATACTTTCGTCTGAGTCGCCCAAAGGCGAATGTCGCCCATGGGGTTCGGGGGCCGGCCCGCAGGTACCCGGCTGGGTGGCGTCCGTGGCCGCACCCGTTGAAACGGTTTTGAGTCGATTTTCCGAGGGTATTGCTGCCCTGTCATCAAGCAGCCAGGAGGAGAAGTCGTATGCCTCGGATCATCGGCTCGACGGCGGTGCTGAGCGCGATGCCGCGCACGTCGGCCACACCCGCAAGTCTCACCCCGCTGGCGGGGGAGGTGTCGCGGTGAAGGCGCTGACGTGGCAGGGCAACGAGAAGGTCCAGGTCGTCGACGTGCCGGATCCGCGGATCGAGGCGCCCACCGACGCGATCATCAGGGTGACCTCGACCGCGATCTGCGGATCCGACCTCCACCTCTACGGGGTGCTCGGGCCCTACCTGAAGCCGGGCGACGTGCTCGGCCACGAGGCGATGGGCGTCGTCGAGGAGGTCGGTTCCGAGGCGAGCGGTCACCTCAAGGTGGGTGACCGGGTCGTGGTGCCGTTCAACATCTCCTGCGGTCACTGCTGGATGTGTGAGCGCGAACTGTTCGCGCAGTGCGAGACGACCCAGGTGCGCGGCGAGGGCAAGGGCGCGAGCCTGTTCGGCTACACCTCCCTCTACGGCTCGGTGCCCGGAGGTCAGGCCGAGTACCTGCGCGTGCCGCAGGCTCAGTTCGGGCCGATCGTCGTTCCGGACGGCACGCCCGACGAGCAGTTCCTGTTCCTGTCCGACATCCTGCCGACCGCGTGGCAGGCGGTCCGCTACGCCGACGTCCCGCCCGGCGGCACCGTCGCCGTGCTCGGGCTCGGCCCGGTCGGGCAGTTCGCCGTCCGGATCGCGAGGCGGCTCGGTGCCGGCCGCGTCATCGGCGTCGACCGGGTTCCCGAACGCCTCGCGCTCGCCGAACGCCACGGGGCCGAGCCCGTCGACCTCGACGAGTTCGACGGCTCCGACGAGGTGGCGGCCGCGTTGATCGGCATGGTGGACGGCCGCGGGCCGGACGCCACCATCGACGCCGTCGGCATGGAGGCCCACGGCGGAGGTCTCGTCGCCGCGGCGCAGAAGGCCGCCGGACTGCTCCCCGACGGCCTCGCCCAGAAGGTGATCGACAAGGTCGCTCTGGACCGCCTCGACGCCCTGCACGCCGCCGTGAAGGGTGTGCGACGCGGTGGCACGGTGTCGGTGTCCGGCGTGTACGGCGGCGAGCAGGACCCGATGCCGATGATGGAGATGTTCGACCGCGGTATCCAGCTGAGGATGGGACAGGCCCACGTCCGCCGGTGGAGCGACGAGATCCTGCCGCTGGTGCTGGATCCGGCCGACCCGCTCGGCACCCTGGACCTGACCACGCACCGCCTGCCGCTCGCCGAGGCCGCGCGGGGCTACGAGATGTTCCGCGCCAAGAGCGACGGCTGCATCAAGGTCGTGCTGAACCCGTGACGGGCCGAGTTGTGGTCGTGGTGGGGGCGAGCAGCGGGATCGGGTTGGCCGCCGCGACGGCGTTCTCCTCTCGCGGGGACACCGTGGTCCTGGTCTCCCGCAGCGGTGAAGCGCTCGACGCCGCGGAGAAGGCCTGCCGGGCGGTGGGACCGGGTGCGGTCGACGTCATCGTCGACGACATCGGTGATCCCGGCGGCGCCGGCCGGATCGTCGGGCAGACCCTCGAACGCCACGGGCGAATCGACGTCGTCGTGCACAGCGCGACGGTGATGGGGTACGGGACCGTGGAGAGGATGCCCTCGGACGTGTTCACCTCGGTCGTGGACACCGCGATCCACGGCACGCTGCATCTCGCGCAGGCGGTCCTGCCTGTTCTGCGGCGCCAGCGCAGCGGCGTGTTCATCGGCGTGAACTCGCTGCTCGGCTCGATCACCGTGCCGCAGATGGGCGCGTACTCCACCGCCAAGTGGGGCCAGCGCGCCCTGTTGCGCACTCTGCAGCAGGAAACGCGCGACGAGCCAGGGGTGCACGTGTGCATCGTGAGCCCCGGCAGCATCAACACGCCGGTGTACGACCAGGCAGCCAACTACACCGGCCATGCGGCGCGGCCACCGTTCCCAGTCCTGAGCCCCGAGCGGGTCGCCGCCGCGATCGTCCGCCTGGCCGACCGTCCACGCCGGCACGTCTCCGTGCGCGTCGGTCCCGCGAACCCCCTCATCATCGCGGGATTCCGTTTCCTGCCCGGCCTTTACGACCTGCTCGTCGGGCCCTTGTTCCGCCTCGCGGCGCTGACGAGGAAGACGGTCCCGCCCACGCGGGGCAACGTGTTCGAGCCGCATCCGGCCGGGGAAGGAACGCACGGGCGGTGGCCCGTCAAACGGTGAACAAGTGCGGGACGGCGTCAGCGCGACGGCGCCGGCGACCAGATTCATCGATCTTCGTCATCACACCCCGGTTCGTCGGTACTCTGCCCTCGGCATCGGAAGAACGGGACCCCCACAACAACATCCGCCGTTCGGCCGACTGACGGAACCACCGGCGGCCGGTGCGCGTCGACTCGAACGGACAGGGCGCTCGGGACACGGGGACGATGACGGAAGAGACGTTCGGGCCGTACCGGATCGGGCAGTTGCTCGGTCGCGGTGGGATGGGCGAGGTGCACCGGGCTTACGACACGGTGCACGACCGGTTCGTGGCGCTCAAGAGGTTGTCGACCGGCAACCACAGCGACGCGGAGTACCGCGCCCGCTTCCGCCGTGAGGCCCGGATCGTCGCGCGGCTGCGTGAGCCGCACGTCATCCCGATCCACGCCTACGGTGAGATCGACGGCCGGCTCTACCTGGACATGCGGCTGGTGGAGGGTTCCGACCTGTCGGACGTGATCCGCGAGGGGGCGATCGAGCCGGCGCGGGCGGTGCGCATCGTCGAGCAGGTGGCGAGTGCCCTGGACGCCGCGCACGCCGACGGGCTGGTGCACCGCGACGTGAAGCCGTCGAACGTCCTCGTGACCCCCGGCGACTTCGTGTACCTGGTGGACTTCGGCATCGCCCGCAGCGTCTCGCCGTCCGCGACGGGTCTGACCGCGTCCGGCTCCGTGGTCGGCACCCTGGACTACATGGCCCCCGAGCGTTTCGAGGGAGGTCCTGTCGACGGCCGCGCGGACGTGTACGCCTTGGCCTGCGTGCTGTTCGCCTGCCTGACGGGCCGGCGCCCGTTCACCGCGGACGGCACCGCCGCCCAGATCTGGGCGCACCTGTACGTGCCGCCGCCGAGGACGTCCTCGTTGAACCCTGCGATCCCGGCGGCGCTGGACGACGTCATCGCTAGGGGCATGGCCAAGAAACCCGCTGACCGCTACGCCACCGCGGGAGCGTTCGCACGGGCGGCGGCCGAAGCCGCGGCCACGCCCGCACCGGAACCCCTGCGCGAGGCACTTGTCGCCGTGGAGCACAAGGCGACCGTTCCCGTGCGCCCAGAACCTGACCCGCCGACCGTCGCCGTTCCCGGCACCGAGTCACGGGTCGAGCAGGCCGTTCTCGTCGCCGCGACCCTGGTGGTCCTGGCCGGGATGGTCGCGATATCGCTGTACTTCGGCAACGGTGACAAGACGAGCGGTTCGGGCAGCACGACGACCACCACGACGAGCAGCACCACGACCGCGACCACCACCACGACGCGGTCGCCGCAGGTCGACTCACTGCTGGCCGCGCTGCCGACCGTCTACCGGGGCGACGACCTGTGCGCGCCCGTCACTCCCGACGGCGGCGCGGTCGCCGCCGTCCGCTGCACCGAGTCGAACTCGTGGAATCCCCGCGAGCCTCCGCCGGACGAGGCCGAGTTCCGGCTGTTCGGCGACCGCGCCGCCCTGGACGCGTACTTCCAGTCGCTGGTGACCAGCAGGGGCATCCCGAGGATCGACGAGGCCGGACGGTGCCGGCCCAAGATCGACCCGATCCACTACACGCTCTACCGCCGCACCAACTCCTCCGGCCCGCTGCCCGGCGAGTTCGCCACGTGCTTCGTCGACGGCGGCAACGCGCAGGTCTGGTGGGTCGACACCCGCACCCTCACCATCGGCGCGGTGAAGAGATCGGGTGACATCAACACCCTCGACAGCCTCGACATCTGGTGGAGCGAGAAAGTCCTGGCGACGCTCTGAGATCTCGCACCGAGCACACCGCTCCGGTCCGGCTAAGGTCGGAAGGAAGTCCACGATCTCAGGGAAGTCGCATGGATGCTGTTGCAGCGCAGGCCCGCGCACTCGCGGCGAGCTCCGGCCGCTCCTACGAAGACGCGCTCCGGCTGGTGCGGATCGAACACAAGACCCGGCTGACCGTGGCGGACGCGAGCTTCGCACTCGGGCATCCGGTGGCGGTGCTCGCGCACTCCGAACTCGAGCCCTCCGTCACGGGAACCACGGGCCGGGGCCCGCACCTGCGCGACGTCCACATCGGGTACGGCGGCGGCTCGTTCCCCGACGTCGTGGTCGTCACGAGCATTCCGCTGCCCGGCGAAGAGTCCGACGACCACCTGCTCGCCACCGTTCTGCACAACTTCCTGCTGCACCACGGCACTCGCCACAACGACACGGCCAGGAGCCAGGTCACGTGGCAGCAGGCGACCGCCGCCACCTCGACGCCGACCGAAGTCACCCTCGACGGCACCGGAACGCCGGCCGTCCAGATCACGGTTCACCGGATGACGGCGGTGCGCGTGCCGTACCTGACCGGCCAGATCGTCGTCGGCACCGCGGGAACCGGCGTACCCGCTCTCACCCTGACCCGCGGTCTTCCCTGAGCTCAGGTCAGCGCCCCGGTTGTCAGCGTGCCTCGCTGAGCCGGGACCCGTGCAGGGCCGCTCACATGTCGTTCCACCACAACAGGCTCCAGTCGGCGGCGAACACACCGATCGGGAGGTCGCCGAGGCGGGCGACGAGCCGGCGGATGCTCGGCGGCACGTGGGTGCCGACGGCGTGGTCGCGCGGCGGTAGCAGACCGGCGGCGCGCAGGTGACGAGTCCAGAGCGGCTCGAACGGCCCGGCGATGATCCAGCGGCGGCTGGAAGTCGTAGGTCCACCGGATCGACGTGCCGGTGCTGTCGGGCAGGAACGACCACTCGCCGCACGCCCTGGACACCAGCTTGCCCAGCACGTTGGTGAAACCGCTGAGCTCGCGCACCTCGGCGACACCGGGGAACGGTCCCCGCGGCTTGAACACCGCAGACAGGTCGATGGGCGTGATCACCCGGTCCCCGCCAGTACACACCCTCGCGGTCTCGTCGAACTCGTGACGTGCGACCGGACTCGACGACTGCACGTCCAAACCGTGCCAGGGCACCACAACCGTCCCAGGTGGACGAAGCCAGGCGCACCGGCCGAGGGTGCCCGTCGCCGGCCCGGCATCTACGGTGGGGTCAGCGGGGGACAGGGAGCTTGCTCATGGTGAGGCTGGACCGTCTGGTCAACGTGCTGGGTGGGTACGGGGTTCGGTTGTGCTGCTGCCCGGTGCCGCGGTCGGCGGAGTTGCGCGGTGTGGTGCTGCGTGATGTCACGGATGACCGTGCCGAGGTCGGAGACGTGCATCTCGCCGTCGGCGCCGAGTCGGTGGCCGAGGCCGTGAGTGCGGCGGTGTCGGCGCGTGCCGTCGTCGTGCTGTTGCGCGGCGGTGAGGAGCTTGTGGCGGACGCCATCGCGGTGGGGGAGGCGGAGGGCGTCGCGGTCATGCTGGCGGATCCGGCGTTGTCGTGGAGCCAGCTGGCGGGTGTCGTCTACGGCCTGGTGCTGGAGGGCCGGGAGACCGAGTCGGGGCGCGGCCCCACCGATCTGTTCGCGCTGGCCGACAGTCTCGCCGCCGCCACCGGCGGTGCCGTGACCATTGAGGACCAGTTGTCGCGCGTGCTGGCGTATTCGGGCCCGCAGCAGGAGGTCGACGCGGCACGGCTGGAAACCATCATGGGCAGGCAGGTGCCCTCGTGGGTGCGGGAACTGTTCGACGCGGCGGGCGTGCGGGCGCACCTGCTGGCGTCCGATGAGCCGCTCTTCGTCTCGGGTGAACCCGCGCGCGGCCTGACCGGGCGGATGGTGGTCGCGGTCCGGGTGGGCAGGGAGCTGCTGGGGGCGGTCTGGGTCGCGTGCTCGGCGCCGCTGGAGGGCGCTCGGCGCACGGCGTTGACCGGTGGCGCCCGGATCGTGGCGTTGCACCTGCTGCGGTTGCGCGCCAGTGCGGATCTGGAGCGCCAGGTGGAGTCGGAGTGGGTGATCCGGCTGCTGGAGGGCACGGCGGACGCCGCGACGGTGATCAGTCAGCTCGGGCTGCCGCCGGGGCCTGCCAGGGTGGTCGCGGTGCGCGCGCACGTCGGTGACGAGCGGCATGCTGCCGTGTTGCTGGCGTTCGAGCAGGTGACCACCGGCTTCGGCTGGTCGCGGCCGGGGCGCAGTGCGTTGGCGGGCAACAGCATCTACACGGTCCTGCCGGGGGAGGGGGTCACCGCGGCGCGGGACTGGCTGGCGGCGTTGAGAGCCGCGCTGCCGGAGAACGTGACGATGTCGGCGGGGATCAGCGCGGTCGCCGAGCCCGCGGACCTGCCGGCCGCCCGCCAGGAGGCGGACGAATGCCTGGCGTTGCACGAGATGCGCACGGGCGACAGGGCCTCACCCGCTTATGACGAGTCGTGGGACGAGATCCTCTTGCAGCGCCTGCGCACCGCGGCGCGGGTCGGCAGGGCATCCGCCCGCGGACCGGTCGCCGACCTGCGCAAGCACGACCGCGAACACGGCACCGACTACGTCGCGACGTTGCGTTCCTGGCTTGAGGCGCAGGGCGATCTGGCCGTGGCCGGCGAGCGGCTCGGGGTTCACGGGAACACCGTGCGCAACCGGCTGCGGAAGATGGGCGAGGTGACCAGCCTCGGCCTGGACGACGCCGCCAAGCGGGTCGCGATGATGATCGACCTCGCCGCGACGGTGTCTGAAACCTACAACCGCTGATCGGCGATTGTAGGAAACGGACAACCGGTGGGCGCCGTGTCCGCAGCATCCTGAAGTCGGGACGACCGATGACAGGAGGCAGGGATGGATGGCGTCGAGCGCCTTGACGGCGGTCCGCGCTCAGCGGTGGTGGCCGGTGCGGGCGTCGTGGGTCTGTCCACGGCGTGGTTCCTGCAGGAACGCGGTGTCGAGGTCACGGTCGTCGACCGGGCCGGTGTCGCGGCCGGTGCGTCTTGGGGCAACGCCGGGTGGATCGCACCCGGCCTGGCGATCCCGTTGAACGAACCGGCGGTGCTGCGCTACGGACTGCGGGCCCTGTTCGACCCGGCCGCGCCACTGCACGTCCCGCTGACCGCCGACCCGGGACTCTGGTGGTTCCTGACCCGCTTCGCCGCCCACTGCCGCTGGTCGTCGTGGGCGAGGGTCGCGAAGGCGAACCTCCCCCTCAACGAGGAGAGCATCGAGGCCTACGACGTGCTCACCGCGAACGGCGTCGAGGCCCCCACGGTCGACGCCCCGATCACCGCTGCCTTCACCTCCGCCGGACAGGCGCGGAGCCTGCTGCGAGAGCTGGAACGCCCTGCGGCGGCAGGACAACCGGTCGAACACACCGAACTGTCCACATCGGATCTGCGAGCCCAGGTCCCGCTGGCCTCGTCCGTGCTCGCGGCGGGTGTGCGCATCGACGGGCAGCGGTTCGTCGACCCCGGCGGATTCGTGCAGGCGCTCGGCAGGTCGGTGGTCGCCCGCGGGGCCGCCATCCGTTCCTTCGAGGTGGCCGACGTCCGCGCGGGCAACTCCGGAGTCACCCTGCGGGCTGAGGACGGCGACACCGTCCACGCCGACGTGGCCGTCCTGGCCACCGGCGCCTGGCTTCCGCGGCTCGCGGCGCGAGCCGGTGTGCGCGTTCCGGTCCGGGCCGGACGCGGTTACTCGTTCACCGTGCCCGTGCGCGAGCCGGTCCACGGCCCGGTCTACCTGCCTGAGGTGCGCGTGGCCTGCACGCCCTACCAGGGAGGACTTCGGGTCGCGGGCACCATGGAGTTCCGCGACCCGGACGCACCGTTGGACCAGTCGCGGGTGGACGCGATCATCGCCTCCGTCCGGCCGCTGCTGGACGGGGTGTGGTGGGAAGACCGCACCGACGTGTGGGTGGGTCCGCGTCCGGTCACTCCGGACGGTCGCGCGCTCATCGGTGCCACACGCTCTCCCGGCGTGTACGTGGCCGGCGGGCACGGCATGTGGGGCTTGGCGCAGGGGCCGGTCACGGGGCGGCTACTGGCGGAGCAGATCACCACCGGCAAGCAACCCGCCGCCCTGCGCGAGTTCGACCCGATCAGGTGACCGCCACGTGAAAACCGAAGGCACCGAACCACCGCTGACCGGCGGCGAGCGAGCCGAACTGGCGTGGCTGCGCAAGGAGAACGACTTCCTCCGCGTCCAGCGCGACATCCTCATGCGCGTGGCCGCCGGCTACGCCCACGACTTCGAAGCGGTACTGCGTCGCAACGACGACCTGCGCCAGCACTGACCACCTTCCTGTCCGTGCGGGTCGCTGGGCCGCCGAACCCGGCCTGCACGGACACCCCAGCCGTCAGGGCGGTACCTCCCCCAGAAACCGCCCTGACGGCACCTACTCCTGCCACGGAGGCACCATGACCAGCACAGCCCCGCGCGTGTGGCTGACACCGCAGGCGCACCACCGGCTCCGCAACGAATTGGCGACCTTGCTCGCGCCGGCGCGCGGTGAGTCGGATCTCCTCTTCCAACGGGATCGGCAGACGCGGATCCGGGAGATCAACGACCTCCTCACCAACGCGATCGCGGGCGAGGATCCTCCGGACGACGGCGTCGCCGAACCCGGCATGGTGCTCACCGTCCGCTTCGACGACACCGGCGAGACCGAGACGTTCCTGCTCGGTGCACGCGGCGCGGAACACGGCACGATCGAGGTCTGCTCGCCGGACTCACCGCTGGGAACAGCGGTGAACGGCGCCCGCCGAGGTGATCAGCGAGCGTACCGGACACCCAGCGGCGCCACGGTCTGCGTGACCCTGCTGAACGCGGTGCCGTACGGAAGGGCGCACGGAGGACGTGCCGGGTGACACCGGCGTCCGTGGCGAGGAGGTGACCGACTTCTCTCCGTCCATGTGATACACATTGCACCCAAATGACTACGGAACGTGAAGAGCGGTGTGCTGTGTGGCGGGACGACTGGCCGTTGCCGGGGGCGGAGATCGATCCGGCGGTGGACGACCTGCCGCACCCGGACTGCGGTGCCGAATGGTGGTACTTCTACGCACACCTCACGACGGAGCACGGTGAGCAACGCGGCCTCGTGCTCGCCTTCCTGCGGCATCTCTCGCGGCAGGAGAAGGGGGAACCGGTCCACGCGCACGCCACCCTGGCGGCACTCAGCGGCGGGGGAGCCCACCGCGTCCGGACGTGGGTCGACCGAGGACTCCTCGAGTCACTGCGCATCGTCACCGAACGCGACACGGTCATCGACCCCGGATTCCGCCAGGCTCTGAGCGAGGTGTTCGCGTCCGGACAGCCGCTGGCCCCCGACAGGCTGCTGACCGGCCCGGTGACGATCGCACCGGACGAGCTGGACCTGCGTTTCGGTGACGTCTCGGCGCTGCGCAAGCTGCCGGACGGCTCGTACCACATGACGTTCACCGCGTCCGACGGCGAGGACGAGAGCATCGATCTCGTGCTGTCGCCGACGAAGCCGCCCATCTCGCAGGTGGGGGACCGCCCCATCCCCAGCCGGTTCTCCGACCGTGCCGGCGGCTACTCCTACTTCGCGCCCAGCATGACGGCGAGCGGCGTGATCGGCTCGGTCCGGGTGTCCGGTACCGGCTGGTACGAGCACACCTTCGGCGAGGAGTGGCTCCGGCTCGACTCCGACCAGCAGCAGGCGCCCGACCGCACGTGGACCTGGCTGGGCGTGCAGCTGGACAACGGCTGGGAGGTCTCGGCCGCGACGGTCGCACACGAGGACGTCTCGACCGGCGAGCAGGTCCTCGTCGACCGGGTCGGGATCGCGTACTCGCCCGAGAACGAGCGGGTCGAGTGCGAGATGGAGATCCGCGGAGACGAGCCGTGGACCTCGCTGTCCACATTGCACACCTATCCGTCGCGGTGGACGCTGTCCGCGCCGGAGCTGGGACTGGACCTGCTGGTGGTGCCCGAGCCCCGGCAGGAGATGCGCACGATGATCACCGGCGGTGCGATCCTGGAGGCGTGGGCCACCGTCGAGGGAACGATGGCGGGTGCACCTGTTCGCGGCCGCGCCTACTGCGAAGTCCTGCCCGGCAACCGGATCGCGCGCATGGAAGGGTTTCTCGGGCGGCTGCGCGAGATCACCCTGGCCGAGGTCCGGGCGCTGTACCCGGACGCGCCCGGTCAGGCCGTCACCGCGGGGCTCGCAGGTGTGGACCCGGTGGGCCTGCCGCACGAGATCGTGCACGAGTCGCTGGTGCGGCCGTTGCGGCACATGACCGACGCCACCGGCCGCGGATGGCGCGCCTTCGTCGCCTGTGCGGCGATCGAGATGTTCGACGTGCGCTGCGACCCCTACCTGCCGCTGCTCGCGGTCGTGGAGCTGACCCACACCGGCAACCTCGTCGTCGACGACGTGGAGGACGGTTCCACCACGCGGCGCGGAGTTCCCGCCGTGCACACGCTGCACGGGGTGCCCACGGCGATCAACGCCGGCACCGCCGCCTACTTCGTGCTGGACCGCGTGGTGCCGCAGATCCTGCCCGACGACGACCGGCTGCGGCTGCGGGTCTACCAGAGCTACCTCCGCGCCCTGCGCGCCGGACACGTGGGCCAGGCGATCGACATCACCGGGCACCGCACCGCGATGGACCTCGCCGTGGCCACCGGGGACGCGACCGCGGTGCTCGCCACCGTGCGCAACGCCCACCGGCTCAAGACCGGCATGCCCGCGCGTGCGTTCGGTGAGATCGGCGCTCTCATCGCGCAGGCCGACGACGCACAGGTCGAGGCCATCGGGAGCTACTTCGAGGCCGTCGGGCTCGCCTACCAGATCACCGACGACGTGCTGGACCTCGCCGGTGCGGCGCGGCCGGTGCCGACGGGCAAGCACAGGGGCGAGGACCTGCGCGCGGGCAAGGTGACCATGCCGTTGCTGCACGCGGTCGCGCTCCTGCCGCGCGAGCGGATGGCCGAGATCTGGGCGGCCGTGCGGGACGGCGACGCCGACGAGGCCGTGGTCCGGGACGTGGCGAGGGAGCTGGTGGCGTGCGGCGCGCTGCAGGCCTGCTACGACGACGCCCAGACGCAGGTCGACGAGGCCTGGGGGAAGCTCGACGTGCTGCTGCCGAGTTCCTTCATGAAGGTCGCCGTGCGCGCGCTGGGCGTCTACGCGGGGCTGCGGGAGGCCGAGTAGTGGTCCTGAAGGCGAACCAGTTGCGGCACTCCTACGGCCGCCGCGAGGTCCTGCGCGGTGTCACCTTCGAGGTACCGCCCGGCGCGCTGGTCGGGGTGGTCGGGGAGAACGGCGCGGGCAAGACCACGTTGCTGCGCATCCTGTGCGGTGAGCTCGCCCCGGCCGGTGGCACCACCGAGCTGGACGGGCGCCTGGGGTACTGCCCGCAGCAGGTGGTGCTCAACGACGCGTTCACCGTCGCGCAGCACCTGGAGTTCTTCCAGGTGGCGTACGGCCTCGCGGACCTGAGCTACGCGTACGAGCTGATGGAGGTGCTCAACTTCGCGGACTATCTCCACGACCGCGTCAGCGTGCTCAGCGGTGGCACGCGGCAGAAGCTCAACCTCACGATCGCGTTGATGCACGACCCGGAAGTGCTGCTGCTCGACGAGCCCTACCAGGGCTTCGACTGGGAGACCTACCTGCGGTTCTGGGACCTGGCGCGACAGGTCCGCGCCCGAGGCCGTTCCGTGCTGGTGATCTCCCACCTCGCCTACGACGCCGAACGGCTCGACGAGCTGCACCGGCTCGACGAGGGAGTGCTGCACACCAGCACGACCATCCACGAGGGACGGTGCTGATGCGCTGCTTCCTGATGGCAGCGCGCATGGCGTTGCTCGAACACTGCCGCAACCGCCTCGCGATGTGGCTGGTCCTGGCGTACCTGCCGATCTGGCTGACCCTGACGCACACGGTGATCGCGCAGACCCCGGTGCCACTGCTGCTGCGGGCCTCCGGTGAGACCGTGCTGGCGAACGTGAACCACGTCTCGCAGGTCTCCGGCGCGATCAACGCCGTCACCCAGATCGTCGGCTTCATGATGTTCATGGTCACGTTCAAGTCCGGGGCGTTCGACCGGCGGCTGGCGATGGCGGGATACCCGCGCGGGCACCTCGTCGCGGCCAAAGTCTGCGCGTTGACCTTCGCCTCGGCACTGATCTCCGGCTACGCCACCCTGATCACCTCGCTGTTCTGGTCCCCGCAGCAGCCAGTGCTGCTCGCGGTGGGCGTGTTCACCGCGGCGCTCACCTACGGCGCGCTCGGCGTCCTGCTCGGCACGCTGGTGCGAGGCGAACTGGAGGGCATGTTCCTCGTGATCATGACCAGCATCATCGACATCGGGCTGCAGAGCCCCGTGCTCAACCCGGACGCGAGCAGTGACGTCCTCACCGCGCTGCCCACCTACGGGGCCATGCAGACGGCGAACACCGCGGGCTTCTCCCACGCCTTCCCGCTCAGCTACATCGCGCTGGAACTCGCGTGGTTCGTCGTGCTCACCGCGGCCGGCCTGCTGATGTTCCTGCGGCACACCCGTGACCAGAGCCGCGTGGACCGCCTGCCCGGGAACGAGCCGGTGCTCCGGACAGCGGAGGCGAGGTCTGCGACTCGTTTGTGACGGTGATCGGTCTGTCCGCGCAACGCTGCTGTCCCAGCGCGCAACGCCGATGTCGCCGGCTTCGCCGTACGGCCAAGCTGACCGCATGAGCAGGTTGAGCCCCGAGCAGATCGCACAGCACGCCCGTGCCGCCGGGTTCGAAGGCCAGGGCCTCACGATCGCGATCGCCGTCGCCCTCGCGGAGTCCAACGGAGACGCGCGAGCGCACAACGCCAGGCCGCCGGACGACTCCTACGGCCTCTGGCAGATCAACATGCTGGGTGCGTTGGGACCCGAGCGGCGCAGGCAGTACGGGCTCGACGCGAACCGCGAGCTGTTCGACCCGCGCGTCAACGCCGAGGTGGCGAACGCGCTGTCCGATGACGGCAGGTCCTGGACGCCCTGGTCGACCTACACCAACGGCGCCTACCGCAAGTACCTCGACGTCGCACGCAAGGCGGCACGGGGCAGCGGGACGCCCTCACGGCCCGGCGGCGGGCGGGGACGCGACGGCGTCGCGGTGGACCCGGCCGCGCTGGACCGCTACGTCAAGCAGGGCAGGGACATCGCGGACGACCTGGCGTCGATCGGCACCAGGCACGTGCGCCAGGTGGGGGAGATCGCCGGCAGCGGTTTCGGGCGGATCGGCAAGGAGACAGGCTTCGCCTCGGCCCTCGAGACGTTCGGAGCGGCGCTGCACCGGCAGGTGAACGGGGTCGGCCGCAACGCCGACCGCCTGGCGCGCTCGACCGGCCGCATGGCACGCGCCTACCGCGCGCAGGACGACGCGATCGCCGACGACTTCAAGCGAGGATGACGTGGACACACGAGCGATCGCGCGCGAGTTCGCCGCCCGGATGGTCGGGCACCGCAACGCGTTGGCGGGCAAGGCCGACGACGCGATGCGCGTGCAGTTCGCGTTGCACCAGGCGGGCAGCGCGCTGGAGGACCAGCAGGACGCCGTGCGCAAGGCGGCCGGAAACGCGCTCGGCCACTGGGAGGGCGCGAACGCGGAGCAGTTCGAACGGCGCTCCGACCGGCTGGCGAAGCAGATCCGGATGACCGCGTCCATCAGCGCCCAGGCCGAGAAGGTGGTGGCCGGAGCGAGCAGTGCGCTGGTCACCGGGCACACGGCCGCGCAACGCCTCGTCGACGAGTACGTCACCAAGGCCTCCGCGGTGCTCGACGCGGGAGTCGCGAGTGGATCGCAGGCCGCGCTGATGAAGGCCGTCGCCGCCGCGGCCGACCTCGAACCGCGGTACACGCGGGAGTCGGTGCGCAACGTCCGGCAGGTCAAGGCGGAGCTCGACGAGGCCGAGCGGAGGCTGAGGGCGCTCGAGAAGGCGGTCGAGGACGACGGGATCGCCGATCCCCGAGCCGCACGGCGCGGTGGTGGAGGCGCGACCAGGCCGTCCGGAGCGAAGGTCCGCAAGATCGTGTCCGCCGCCCGCGGCGAGATCGGCACGCGGGAGAGCCCGCCCGGCAGCAACCGCAACCCCTACGGTCCCACGACCTTCTGGTGCTCGTCGTTCGCCACGGCGATGTGGCGCAAGGCCGGTGTGGACATTCCGATCCTGCCGTTCACCGGCGACGTCTACCGCTGGGGACAGCGCCACGGCAAGGCGTACGGCAACGGCGACCTGAAGCAGAACGTGCGGCCCGGCGACGTGCTGCTGTTCGGCACCGGCCCGCAGAGCCCCTCCACCAGCAAGCACATCGGCATCGTGGAGAAGGTCGAGGGCGGCACCGTCACCTTGATCGAGGGCAACTCCGGCGACCAGGTGCGCCGCAACACCCACCAGCTCAGCAGCACGAAGTTCTACGGAGGAGTGCACCCGTGATCACCGGACACGCGCAGGCCACGGGCATTTCCATCGAGGTCGGCGTGGGCGGCGGGCTTCGCGCCCTCACACTGACCGAGCGGTCGATGCGCCTCGGACGCGCGGCCCTGGCGGACGAGATCCTGACCCTGGTGCGCATCGCCACCGCGCGGGCGAACGAACAGGCCCGGCACACGCTCGGCGACGAGCACCTGGAAACGCTCGGCCTCCACCTCGACGCCGAGCTCTCCGAAGAGATCGAGTCCATCACACCGGAGAGCTGGATGGTCCGATGACGCCCGAGCCGCGCTCCCTCGAGGACGAACTGACCGAGGACGACGAACGCGAACCGCTCGGTCTGCGCGCCGCGCTCGACGCGATCACCCGCACCGCGCGTGAGGACGACGTGGTCGTGACCGTCGACCTGCACGGCAAGCTCGTCGGGCTCGAGCTCGGCCCGCGTGCGGTGGAGCTGAGGCCCGTCGCGCTGGCCGACTGCCTGCAGCGGCTCGTCGCGTACGCCGCCGAAGCCGCGCTGGCCGCTGGTGCGGAGGTGCTCGCGGCCGTGCTGGACGAACCGGTGGAGCTCCCGCTGTCCTAAGCGGACTCGGCCACCAGACCGGTCAGGCGCCGGGTGATCCAGGCCAGGTCGGCGGGGACCACCCGGACCCACTGCTCGCCGCGGACGTCCTCGGTCGTGATGACGTACCGGCCCGCGGTCGTGTCGGACCAGGTGATCACCGGTGACCGCCCTCGGGCGCCGTTCACGGCCAGCTGCCCCGCACCGAGCCTGCCGGCCTCCGCGACCGTGATCAGCGGACGCATCGCGCTGCCCCGCACGCCCGCGTCGGCCAACGCCCGCTCCAGGCCGCCGTAGCCGCTCTCCGCGTATCCCCGCAGTGCCGCCGAGTAGGCCGCGCGCGGCAGCAGCACCTGCTCACCCGGCCCGGCCGGGCGGTCGCCGAGCACCCTCACCACCGCGTGCACCAAGCCTTCGGCCGCGAAGGGTTCGAGCGCGAGCTCCTCGGTGTTGAGCACGGCGAGCACGCCCCGGCTGCCCCGCACCGCGGCGAGCACCCGCCACGGCTGCTCGCCGAACACCACCGCGTCGACGGACGTCGTGTGGTGGCGCAGCATCCCGAGCAGTTCCTCGAGCTCGGGGTCGACCTCGTCGTCGCGGATCAGACCGGCGCTCGCCAGCGACGCGAACACCTCGGTCCCCAGCTGGTCCCGGTCGGCCTCGGTGGCACCGTGGGACGGCACGTCGAGCGCCAGGGGCGGATCACCGAAGCCGAGGTCCTCCCACACCAGGTCGAACTCCAGGTGGGACAGGACGACCGCGCCGGTCGCCGGAGAACGCCGTGCCATCAGAACTCCCGTGGTTAGTCTTGACCGCGTGCAGCAGGACGCGGGGGTCGCGAGCGGGGTGCTGGTCGTGCGCGCGTCCGGTGCGATGGCGGCCCGGGCGGCCTTCACCGGTTCGCCGTCCACGCCCGAGTCCGTCCAGTTGCTGGTGCGGTGCCCGGTCCACCGCTCGGTGCCGGAGAACGCCCACGTGTTCGCTGACTGCTCGCTGCACGTGCTGCCCGTCGGCACGATCATGTTGACCGTGCCGGAGGCCAGGCTGTCGACGGGGTTCAGCGACCTGCGCCGGCTGATGTTCGAGCCCGTCGAGCTGCGCGACGGCGTGCGCACCGCGTTCTCCAGCGCGGTCGGGCACGTCCTCGCCGCACGCGACGTCCTGGACCCGGTCGGCGTGGCGCACCACCTGGTCGGACTCGCGGAGATGGTGCTGCGCAGCGCGTTGCGGGACGAGCTGGAACGCGCCGACGTCGCCACCGGGCACCGGCGTGCCGCGCTCGAGCACATCCGCGCGCACCTCGCCGACCCGTCCCTGACACCGGGCGAGGTCGCGAAGGCGCTGAACATCTCGCTGCGGCGGCTCTACCAGGTCTTCGAGGGCGAGCCGAACGTCGCCGAGCGGATCAAGATGCTGCGCATCGACCGCGCGAAGGCGTTGCTGGCGGACCCGGCGAAGGCCGGCCGCGGTGTCGGCGAGATCTCCCGCGACTGCGGGTTCGTCAGTGCGACGCACTTCTCCCGGGCCTTCCGCGCGCTGGTGGGGCAGCCGCCGACGGAGTACCGCCGCCTCGCCCTGCCGAGGTGAACTCCACGCCGTTGACGAACCGCCCGGCGATGCCGGCGAGCTCCAGCCACCCGCGTCCGGTGGGGGAGTGCAGGGTGAACACGGCGATCCTCGGGCGGGCGGGGTCGGGGACGACGATCTGCAGCTGTGCGCCGACACCGGTCGCCGGAACCCGCTCGACGATCACCGCCGGATAGCCGTTCGCCGTCTCGGCGCTGGTGAGCTCGGTGATGCCGGGACCACCGGCGTCGGCGAGGTGGAAGCACAGCTCCTGTGCGGCCTCCGGCGTCAGCACGCGCTCGACCGCGACCAGGCCCGCCACCAGGACCGCGGGATCGGCGTCGTGGTGCTCGACGACCGCCACGACACCGGCGTCGTGCCGCCGGGCCAGCTCGGCGGCCTGCGCGGCCGCGATCTCCAGCCCGGGGTCGCGCGCGCGGTCCGGGCCGCGCAACCGCTGGAGCACCGACAGCAGTTCGGCGGACGTCGCCTCGGCCGAGCTCACGGACACCGGGATGACGCCCCGTACCGGCGTGAGTCTCACCGCTCACCGAGTTCCGAGACGAAGGCGGCCGCTCCGCCGGAGGGCGTGCTGGCGGTACGTGGCGCGGTGAGCAGCACTCCGGCGAGTTCGCCGCCCAGAGCGGAGTAGGCGTTCAACGCGCGCACGACGCCGCCGAACAGCTCCTCGCGGCCCGGCACGTCCGCGGCCGCTTCGACCCCGCCCGTGACGAGGCGGCGCAACCGCTCCGCGACCCGCTGTGCGGCGCTGTGGTGGTCGGCTCCGAGATCCCGCGCGGCCGCCAGCACGCCGTCGAGCTCGCGGCGCAGCTCCTCCAGGCGGGCCGCGGCGGCCACGTGCTCCGGTCCGCCGCGAAAGGATGCGAGGACGACCTCGTTGTCCGCGTCGTCGATCGCACGCCGCAGCTCCCGTGCGCGTCTGTCCAGCTCTTCCGCCCTGCGCCGGTTCGCCAGCACCGTCCCCGCCCAGTCGTCCAGCACGTCGGCGGCCGCACCCAGGGTGCGCCGCGCCGTCTCCAGGTCGTCGCTCATGCCGGACAGCCGTGCCGCGAACGCCTCGGCCGCGGCACCTCCCCACTCGGCAGGCGGTTCCGGAACCTCGACCCGGTGACGGAACCGGTCGCTCGCCGCCGCGATGGCTCCCGCGTCACCCGGCACCGGGTCGAAGCCGAGGCCGCGGTAGTCACTCATGACGCAGCTCTTCGGCGTCGAGGTAGGCCGCCCCGGCCGATCGGAGCTCGGCGGCGGTGTCCGAGAGCGCGGTGCGGAGCGAGGACATCTTGTCCTGCCACGACCGCATCAGCTCGTCCGCGGCCTCCGTGACGCCCGGTCCCAGGTCCCCGCCCGGACCCAGACCGAGGGCGTCGACCACCCCGGTCACCGCGTCGGCCGCGTCGTCCAGCCGCAGCGCCGTCACGTGGACGGCGTCGACGTCGACGACGTACCCGTCGCTCATTCGCCGAGCACGGGCGGTGCGCCCGGCGGGATGTCGTCCAGGAGGTCCATCCGCTCCGCGTACCTGTTGGTGTGGTGGCGGTCTTCCTCGCCGTTGGCACCGGCCGCCGGCGGCATCATGCCGTAGCCGCCCGCCGCGGGCACGGCTCCCGGACCCCGTCCGCTCAGGCCCGCCACGACACCTCGGCCACCCTGCTGCCCCAGCACGCCTGCGGCGCCGCCCGGCACCCCCGGTCCGGTGCCCTGCAGGCCTGACGCGCTCCCGCCCGGCATCCCCGCCGCCGTCCCGTGGACGCCACCGGCCGGTGCGCCGAAGCCCGTCGTGGTGCCGAAGCCCGTCGTGCCCTGCGGAGCCCCGGTGGGACCGACCGCGGCCACCATCGTGCTGTCGTCGTCCACCGGCGGACGCCCGTCCGGCACCGGCACCGGCTTCACCGGCGCCGGCGTCACCTCCGGCGTGGGCTCGCGCGGCACGTCGACGGGGGGCGGTGGTGAGACGGGAGCCGGCGGCTGCGTGACCGGCGGCGCCGTGTCGAACACGGGCAGAGTGCTGCGGGTGTTCCTGCTCTCGCTCTCGTAGACCTGCATGACGGCCACCGCCTCCGCCTTGGCGTTGCGCGCCTCCGCCTTGGTCGGCATGTGATCGTCGGTCAGCTGCTCCAGCAGGTTCAGGCCCTGCGGCCCGTCGACCACCTTGACGTCGTAGCCCTCCCGGAAGTGCCGCTCGGCCCAGTAGTGCACGGGCTCGGGCAGCCGCCGCTTCGTCTCCTGCAGCACCGTCGTGTAGTTCTCGAGCCCGCGCGCCACCCGCTCGGAGGAGTCGCCGACGGTCTCACCCCACGAGGTCAGCGCCGAGGCGGCCTGCGCCGCCAGTTCCGCCGACGGCCCGCGCCAGGACGACGTGAGCCTGTTGACGACGTCCTGCACCGACCTGGACGTGCCGCGCAGCCCCGGCGCGAGCTCCTTCCACTGCGCGCTCCGCACGGACATCCCCGGCACGTCGGCGGCGTGCACCATGTCCCACATCTGCTGGTGCGTGTACGCGTCCCAGCGGATGGTTCCGGAGTCGAACGCGTCCTCGTGCAGGTTCCTGCGGCGCTGTTCCCGAAGCCTCTTCTCGCGCCGGCGCTGCCTCGCGGACGGCCGGTGCTCCTCGGAGAAGTAGCCCTTGTCCCGCCCGGTCACGCCTGCCTCCGGAACGTCGCGGCAGCGTTCTCGTCCACGGCCGTGTGCGTCTTCTTCACGTTCTCCAGCGCGTCGATCACCAGGTCGAGCTGCCGCACGTACGACGTCAGCGCGGCCCGGACCCCGCCCTCGGCATCGCGGGCCCGCAACCCGAACGCCTTGCGCATTTGCACCGCGACCGGTCCCTTGCCGTCCGGCAACGGCGTGGCCAGCACAGCGCTGTCCGCCAGATGACCCGCCAGCTCGTCACGGCGCTGGTGGAGCAACCGGATCGCCTGGTCGAAGTCGCCGGGGTCGATCTCGATGCTGTCCGCGCCCGTCGTGGGGATCCCCACCAGCCCGATGCCGGACACCGGCCCGACGACCTCCAGGACCCCCTCGTCCTGCAGCGACTTCTTCAAGCGCTCGGCCTCGTCCACGCTGTCCACCCTGACCACGGGCGCACACTCCCCTTGTTCGTGTTTCGACGGCTCAGCGCAACATACTGTCCGGGCACGGCCGAGAGATCCAGTCCCCGGTACACGGATCGGCACGAACGGTGCGCCCTGGGGCAAGGTGGCCGCGCGACCAGGCATGTTCGTCAGTCGCCCGTCCTTCGACGCGTTGACGGCGTTCATCACCGGCTACGACGAGGCCGCCCGGCGGCTTGGAGCGCCCGGACTCCGCGGTTGGAGCGAGTGGCTGGTCGCCTGCCGAGGACGCGACTGCAACCATGCCTGGCCGGGCCAGGTCCTCCACATGGCCATCCCGGAAGGCTGGGAGAACCTGTGGGCGCTGGCGCCCGACGTCGAGGCCCGCGCCATCGAGGTGCTGTTCGATCTGCTCGACAGGTTCCTCGCCGAACGCGACAACAGCGACACGCCGGAAGTCCTTTGCGAGCCCGTTCGACAATCCTCCACACAGGACCACACGGCACCACCTCGAGCCCGATGCGGAGACCGGCGACCGCCTCAGCCGCCGTGCGCCGCGGAACCCGGAACGACCAGCCCGCTCTCGTAGGCCACGACGACGGCCTGAGCTCGCGTGGTCAGGTTCAACTTCCGCATCGTGTGCTTCACGTGCGTCTTCACCGTCGCTTCGCTGATGGCGAGCCGGTGCGCGATCTCCTCGTTGGTCGATCCGGTTCCGAGCAGCCGCAGGATCTCGGTTTCTCGCGGCGTCAGCTCCGGCAGCCGGGTGTTCGCCTGGAGCTCGACGCGGTGGCGTTGCGCGTAGGTCTGGATCAGCCGCAGGGTGATGGCCGGCGAGATCAGCATCTCTCCCATCGCGACCGTGCGCACCGCCGCGATGATCCGCTCGGGAGGGGTGTCCTTCATGATGAACCCGGCGGCTCCATCGGTCAGCGCCGTGTAGACGTACTCGGGGATGTCGAAGGTCGTCAACACGACGACCTGGGTTTCCGGACGCAGTGCGAGGATGCGCCGGGTGGCGCTGAGGCCGTCCATGACCGGCATCTTGATGTCCATCAGGACCACGTCGGGCGCCAGGTCGGCGACCAGCGCCACAGCCTGCTCACCGTCGGACGCCTCGCCGACGGGATCGATGCCGGGTGCGGCGTTGAGCAACGCCATGAGGGCGTGGCGGACGAGGTACTGGTCGTCGACCACCAGGACGCGGACTGCCATCAGATCTCTCCAGCACGTGCGTTCGTTCTGCGGTCGGGAAATCAGGCCTCGTCCGGAATCGGCAGCCGCAACACGACCTGGAACCCTCGGGGCGAGCGGTGTCCGGCGTGCAGGATGCCACCGTAGAGTTCGGCGCGCTCACGCATGCCCCGGATGCCGTGCGACTTCGCCTTGGCGCTGGAAGGTCTCGGCGCGCCGTCATCGGTGATGGTCAACGTGAGTTCGCTTGCACCGTAGTCGAGCACCACCTCCACGGCTGCGGGACCCGCGTGCTTGAGGACGTTGGTCAGGGACTCCTGCGCGACGCGATAGGCGCAGAGGTCCTGCCCGGGAGGCAGGGCGCGCGGTGTTCCGCGAACCGCCAGTTCGACGGTGAGGCCGGCGTCGCGCGTGCGTTGCACCAGACCGGCGAGAGCGTCGAGGCCGGGGCTCGCGAGTTGCACGTCCGGGAATTCGTTCTCGTCCTCCACCCGCAGCACGTCGAGCAACCTGCGCATCTCAGCAAGGCCTTGCCGACAGGACTCGGACACAGCGGAAATCGCGGTGCGCGCGGTGGCCGGATCGGACGCGAGGGTGTATTCGGCCACCCCGGTCTGCAAAGAGATCACGGACATGTGGTGCGCGACGATGTCGTGCAACTCCCGTGCGATCCGCACTCGCTCGTCGGCGGCCGCGCGACCTGCTCGCTCCGCTGCTTCCTCGGCACGCCTGGCCCATTTCTTGGAGCTCTCGCCGACCATCCAGGCCACGAACAGGACCAGGACGGCCTGCACGGCCTCCGACCATTTCAGCGTCGCCTCCCCGACGTATTCGGGCACGAGGAGGCAGAGGGCCGACGTCGCCGCCATGATCGCGGCGATCCGTGAACCGCGCACGTTGGCGACCGTGAACACGCCGATGACCACACCGAGCCCCAGGTTGCCCACGGCGCCATGACCGAGAAACGAGTAGGCGACCGAGGAACCGAGAATCACGCACAACGACGTCACCGGCACGACATGACGAATCGCGATCGGCGCCACGGTGAGCGCGGCGAGCGACAAATCCACGAGCGTGAGATCGGGGCCGAAATAACCCACTTGATTGGCCAGGGTGAGGACCGTGGCCATCAGAGCGAGAAGGAGGTCCGCCCACGCCGGTCGGAGGAGCTTGCGCACCGGCCGGACCCTACCAGGAGATTCTCGCCCGGAAACAGAAGAGATCCGCCCTACCACCAGAGGGGTAGAACGGACGACCAACAAGGATGACGACATCGCATCGACGCGCTCTTACGGTGATCTCATGAGCACGAAAACGAGCGCACTGGTGGTGCTTGCCGCATTCTCGTTCGTCACCGGATGTTCACCGGCCGGCGCCGAACACTCGGGTAACGACGCGGTCCGGGTCTCTTTGCAGAAAGACGCCGACGCACTGGTGTCGAAAGGTTCCCCCGGCGTTCTCACCGAGTTGCGCACGCCCGACGGCGCGGTGAAGGTCCGCAGCGGGGAAGGCGACACCGGCGCGAAGACACCGGTCCCGTGGGACGCCCACTTCCGCATCGCGAGCTTCAGCAAGACCTTCGTGGCGACCACGCTGCTCCAGCTCGTCGGCGAACACCGCCTGTCGCTCGACGACACCGTCGAGAAGTGGCTGCCCGGAGTCGTGACCGGCAACGGGAACGACGGCGGCAAGATCACCGTTCGCCAGGTGCTCCAGCACACCAGCGGCATTCCCGAGTACATCGCCGGCGTGCCGGTGTTCACCGAGAACGACTTCCAGCAGCACCGCTTCGACAAGCACTCCCCGGCAGACCTCGTCGCCCTCGCGATGCGTCAGGCACCCACCTTCGCGCCCGGCGCCGGCTGGAGCTACTCCAACACCAACTACGTGCTGGCCGGGATGATCATCGGCGAGGTGACCGGCCAGGACTGGCGCACCGCGGTCGACGAACGGATCATCAAGCGCCTGGGCCTGCGGAACACGTCGGCCCCCGGGCACTCGACCGTGCTGCCGCAACCACATGCGACCGCGTACGAGCGCTTCCCGGAGGACGTCACAGCGGACCCGTTGCGCTTCGGAAAGCCCGTCGACGTCACCGAACTGAACCCGTCCTACGCCGAAGCGGCAGGAGAACTGGTCAGCACCACCAACGACGCGCTGGTGTTCCTCCAGGCCCTGGTCTCGGGCGAACTCCTCGCTCCCGCGGAGCTGGCCGAGATGCAGAAGACGGTGCCGGCGCCGAGCCTGCAGTCGGTCTGGCCGGAGGCGCGCTACGGACTGGGCATCGCCTGGATTCCCACCGCCTGCGGCGGATTCTGGTCACACGCGGGCGACATCCAGGGCTTCCAGACCCGCAACGGGATCACGGCCGACGGCAAGCGCAGCGTCATCGTCTCGATGAACACCGACTCGGTGATCCCGAAGGAGTCCTCCACCCCGCCGACGCCGCTCGAGGACCCGTCTTTCGACCTGGTCAAGAACGCGCTCTGTGACCGCGGGTAGCACGGCAGGCCGGCACGCCGGCTCATCTTGACCACATCACCGAAGTTCGATCCCGTGCCGTGTGGACGGGCCTCTCCCAGATCTGTGAGGTAGCAATGACGCGTTCGAGTTCCGGCAGCCCTGACAACGACGTCGCCGTCGTGGGTCTGGGCCTGCGGTTGGCTGGTGGCATCTGTGAACCGGCGGACTTCTGGGCCGGCTTGATCGCGGCACGCAGTGAGGTCGGGAACGTTCCCCACGACCGGTGGTCGTCGTACCGGGCACACGGTCCCGCGGCCGCCGCCGCGGTGAACCGGGCCGTCAGCCGCGCCGCGTACCTGGAGGACGCCGCGGGCTTCGACGCCGAGTTCTTCGGCGTCACACCGAAAGAAGCGGTTCTGATGGACCCACAACAGCGTCTTGTGCTGGAAGTCGTGTGGGAGGCACTGGAACACGCCGGGATTCCGCCTCTGTCGCTCGCCGGTACCAACGCCGCGGTGTTGATCGGTGTGGGTGGTGGTGAGTACGGGCAGATGTTGCTGAGCGATCCTGAGCGGATCGGGCCGTGGAGCAGCATCGGCGGGGCCTACTGCGCTGTCGCGAACCGGGTTTCGTACTTCCTCGACCTGCGTGGTCCGAGCCTGGCGCTGGACTCGGCGTGTTCGTCCTCGCTCGCGGCGGTCCACTTCGGACGGCAGGCGCTGCTCTCCGGCGAGTGTGACGTCGTGATCGCGGGCGGGGTGAACCTGATCGCGGCACCCGCGCAGACCCTGTCGCTGGGGGCGTCGGGGGCGTTGTCGGCCGACGGCAGGAGCAAGCCGTTCTCCGCTTCGGCCGACGGGTACGGGCGTGGTGAGGGTGCGGGCGTGGTGGTGCTCAAGAGGCTGGACCACGCCCGGCGCGACGGCGACAATGTCCTGGCCGTGGTTCGCGCCAGCACGGTCCGGCAGGACGGCCGCACGAACGGGATCATGGCGCCCAACGGCATCGCGCAGCAGGAGATGCTCCGATCCGTCTACGCGCAAGCAGGCATCGATCCGTCCTCTGTGGACTACCTGGAAGCGCACGGCACCGGCACCCCTCTCGGTGATCCGGTGGAGGCGGCCGCGGCCGCGGCCGTCCTCGGGGAAGGCAGGACGCCTGACTCACCCCTGCTCATCGGGTCGGTGAAGGGCAACGTGGGGCACCTCGAGGCGGGTGCCGGAGTGGTCGGCATCATCAAGACGGTGCTGGCCATGCGCGCCGGTGTTCTCCCGCCCACGGTCGGAGCGCGCGACGGCATCAACGCGGAGGTCGAGGCAGAGCAGTCGATCAGGGTGGTGGCCGAGCCGACGGCCTGGCCCGAGGTCGCGGGCAAGCCGAAGCTGGCCGGTGTGTCGAGCTTCGGATACGGGGGCACCATCGCGCACGTCTGCCTGGCGGAAGGTGACCCGCTGCAACCGGAAGTCGAGCGGGACGTTACCGACGACCCGTCCCTGCTCGTGCTGTCCGCCGCCACCCAGGAGGCGCTCGCGCCGACGGTGAGCAGGCTCGCGGACGCGCTGGAGGCAGGGGAGCAGGACGTCAGTGCGGTGGCGGCCACGCTGGCGTTGCACAGGTCGCACCTGCCGTGGCGGACCGCCGTGGCCGCCGCCGATCGCGGTGAGGCGGTCAATCGCCTTCGTGCGTGGTCCGCGACCGGGAAGGTGCCGGGGGTCGTGCACGGCCGGGCGACCGAGCAGGCCGCGGGGCCGGTGTTCGTCTTCTCCGGGCACGGTTCGCAGTGGGCGGGGATGGGACGTGAGCTGCTCCGGTCGAGCAAGGCGTTCGCGGCCCTGTGCGAGCGGCTCGACCCGATCTTCCGCGAAGAGGCCGGGTACTCGCTGATCGCCGAACTCGAAGAGGGGGACTGCACCCGGACCGACCGTGTTCAGGCGACGTTGTTCGCGATGCACCTGGGTCTAGCCGAGGTGTGGCGGTCCTGGGGTGTCGAACCGGTGGCGGCGCTCGGTCACTCGATGGGGGAGATCGCCGCGGCGGTGACCGCGGGGGTGTGGAGCGCGGAAGACGGCGCCCGGTTCGCCTGCAGGCGCGCGAACCTGATCAAGACCGTCGCGGGCCGCGGTGCCATGGCCCTTCTCGACGTGCCGTTCGACGAGCTGGAGGAACGGCTCGCGGGCAAGACCGGCTTGGCAGCGGCGATCGAACCGGCTCGCGGGTGGTCCGTGCTGGCCGGTGACGCGGCCGCGGTGGAGGAGTACGCGACCGCGCTGGCCGGCGAGGGCCGCGTGGTCCGCCGAGTGGCCTCTGACGTCGCCTTCCACAGCTCACACATGGACGAGCTCGTCGACGACCTCGGCGCGGCCGTGCACGGGCTGTCGATCGGGCCGGCGTCCTTGCGGCTGTACGGCACGATCTTGGACGACCCGCGCTCCGACGCGCCGCGCGATTCCGGTTACTGGCAGCAGAACCTCAGGCGCCCGGTGCGGTTCGCGGCAGGCGTGGAGGCCGCGGTCCAGGACGGGCATCACCACTTCCTGGAGATCTCGCCGCACCCCGTCGTCGTCCACAACATCGCCCAGATCGCGGAGTCGCTGTCCGCCCCGGCGGTCACGACGGCGCACTCGTCGCGTCGTGAGCAGCCGGTGATCGAGGAGATGACCGGACAGCTGGGCAGGCTGCACTGCGCCGGAGTCCGGGTCGACTGGCGGGCCCACTGGCCGCGCTCGGCAGCGGTCGCGTTGCCGCGCACGGCTTGGCAGCACGACCGGTACTGGCTTCCCGAGGCACCGGCGGACCGGGGCGCGGGAGGTCACGACCCGGAGTCCTTCACCTTGCTCGGTTCTCGGCTGACGGCGGCCACCACGCCGCCCTCGGCCGTGTGGCAGACGACCCTGTCGCCCGAGAACAGGCCGTACGACGCTCCGCACACCGTGCACGGCGTCGACATCGTTCCCGCTGCCGTGCTGTTCTGCACCCTCGCCGACGCCCTCGGGGGCGACGCAGACGCGCCGCGCCACCTGCGCGACGTCGTCCTGCGCACACCCCT
The DNA here is from genome assembly GCF_026242055.1 of Lentzea sp. NEAU-D7. Lineage (GTDB taxonomy): Bacteria > Actinomycetota > Actinomycetes > Mycobacteriales > Pseudonocardiaceae > Lentzea. Next base: position 239,100 of record NZ_JAPJDL010000012.1, read on the forward strand.
GCCGGCCGAGCAGGACCGCGCCGTCCAGGTCGTCTGCCAGGACGGCAGAGCGGTGCTCTCCTCCCGCCTTCAGGAGGCGTCCGAAGAGACCTCCTGGACCACGCACACCTCCGCGCGCGACGGCGGTGCCCGCACGCTGCGCGCCGACTCGGGCGAGGTGGCCGAGGAACCGATGCTCCCCATCGGCGCCGACGGGGTGCTCGAGCTGCTCCGGCCCCTCGGGGTCTCCGGTCTGGCCTTCGACTGGCAGGTGGATCACCTCCGGCACGACGACGACGCGGTGCACGCGACCGTGTCGACGCCCGGTCGTACGCCGCACTGGGCGCTGGTCCTGGATGCCGCCACCACGTTGTCGTCGCTGCCGCTGGCCCGGCAAGGCGTCCACCGCATGCCCGCCTCTGTCGAGTCGGTCGAGTGGACCGGTCCCGCTCCGTCCTCGGCCCACCTGGTCGCACGTCTGCGGAGTGGCACCGTCGACACCGTCGACCTGGACCTGCGAGGGGCCGACGGGCAGTCGGCCGCCAGGGTCACCGGACTCCGGTTCGGTGTGCTCGACGCGGACCAGACGGTGCTCGCCGACCCGCGGACCCTGGTGCACGGCCTGTCCTGGCAGCCGCTGGAAGTCGCGGCTGCCGGGACGCCCGCGGCCACGGTCACGCTGGTCTCGACCGAGCCGTCGGCTGTCGCCGAACGGCTCGCGGAGCACCTGGTGCGGTCCGGCCTGGGGTGCACGGTCGTCGACGCCGCGGACGCCGTCTCGGTGCCGATCGGTGACGAGCCGCACCACGTGGTGTACCTGCCCCCGGTGTCCGGACCGGGACAGGAGTACGACGCGACCGTCCACCACCTGACCGAGCTCGCCGGGGTGACCCGGTCCGCGGTCAAGGCCGACCGGCTGGGAACCAGGTTGTGGGTCCTCACGCGGGAAGCGTTGGCCTGCACCAGTCCCACCGGCCTCACACATCGGCCCCTGTGGGGAGCCGCGCGGGTGATCGCCGCCGAGCACCCGGAGCTGCGCGGTGGCGTGCTGGACCTGGGGGAGTGCGACGACGCCGCGTTCGACCTGGTGGCTGCGGTGCTCCACGAACCCCCGGCGGAGGACTGGCTGGTCGTCCAGAACGGCAGGCTGCTCGCCGGTCGCGTCGTGCCCCGCCCGGACCGCGGCCAGACCCCTCCGGTGCCCCTGCGACCCGACGCCACCTACCTGGTGACCGGCGGTCTCGGAGCCCTCGGCCTGGAGGCGGCACGTCACCTCTCGTCCCGGGGCGCCCGCCGGCTGGTCCTGACCAGCAGGCGGGGACTGCCGCCGCGGTCCACCTGGGACGAGCAGCACGACGCCGCCACGCGGCACGCGATCGGTGTTGTCGAGGAGCTCGAGAGCCAGGGGGTGACCGTTCTCCCGCTCGCCCTCGACGTGACCGACGCCGACGCCGCTCGAGCGGTGCTGACGCCCGACTTCCTGCGCATGCCGCCCGTCCGGGGCGTGGTCCACACGGCCGGAGCCGTGCACGGCCGCCTGGTGGACGACCTGGACGAGGAGTCGATCCGGGAGACGTTGCACGCCAAGGTGCGCGGGGCGTTGGTGCTGCACGAGCTGTTCCCGCCCGGCAGCATCGACGAGATGGTGCTGTTCTCCTCCACCGCACCGCTGGTCGTGCTGCCCGGCTGCACCGCCTACGCCGCGGCCAACTCGTTCCTGGACGGCCTGGCCGCACACCGGCGGCACCACGGCGGGAACACCACCTCCATCGCCTGGACGGTCTGGCGCGACACCGGCATGGGCAAGCTCACCGCCGACGGACTGCAAAGCATGCAAGCTCAAGGCTTTGGCGACATCACCCCGTCCGAGGCGCTGCGCGTGTGGAACTGCCTGCACACCACGGACGACGGCTACGCGTTGGTGGTCAGGCCGACCACGCCGCCGTCGGGAGGACGACGCGCGCTGTTCGAGCACGTCCGCGACCCCCAGAACGGCGAGCCGCGCGGGGGAACGGCGACCGAGTCGGTCACCCTCCTGCGCGACCTGCCGGAGGACGAGGTGTACGACGCGGCGATGGCCGTCATCCGCAGCGTGGTGGCGGCCGAAACCGGTGTGCCGGAACACCGGATCGAACCCGAACGACCGTTCTCCGACATCGGCCTGGACTCGGTCATGGGCATCGCCATCCGGGGAAAGCTCCAGCACAGCACCGGAATCGAGCTACCCGCCGGCATCCTCTGGACCCACCCCACACCGGCGACCCTGACGCGCTACCTCGCCACGGCGGTGGCACGTTGAGCTCCTGTGACCGGCTCAGGCGAGGCACTTCCAGCTGTGAGGATCGGCGACGGCGGTCGTCCTGGCGAAGACCGCCTGCTCGTGCGGGTTCTGGCGCTGGCACGCGTCGTCCAGGTCCATGGCCACCCGCGCGCCGGTGCCGGTGACGCAGCGCCAGTCGTAGGCGGTCGTCCCCGCCAGGACGACCCCGTTCACGGCGCCGATCGAGGTGCAGTAGCCCTGGAGGTCCAGTCCGCCCTTCTCGGCGAACACCGGCGGCCGGGCGAGGGTCACCGTGACCGACGTGGTGCCGGGAGGCAGCGCGACAACTCCCTTGGCGTTGTCGACGGTGCCCGCGCTGGCCCTGGCGATGTTCCCGCCGAGGAAGGCGGGCAACTCGAACCGCACACCGCCCGCGGGCACGGCGCCGGTCAGGGTCAGGGTGACGTTCGCACCGGAAGCCGTGATCGCCGCGCCCATGCGCCTGCCGCCGGCGATGGGGTAGTTGCCCACGCTGGTGGTCGCGCCGTCGCGGAGCCACTGGTTCGGCACTCCGCGGCCGATGATCACCGTGCCGTCGAGCTTCTCGGCGGCCAGCGAGTCCAGCAGGACCTTGGAGGCGTTGGCCTGCCCCCACATGTGAGGGCTGGAGCCGCTGCCCGCGGTGCTGTGGGTGCCGGGGGACCAGTTGCTCGTTCCGACCGACTGGATGCCTTCCCACCAGGAGAAGGGAGCGCTCTGGGCGTTCTGGACCAGGTACTGGTACCCGTAGATTCCCTCGGAGCGGTAGCGGGTGGAGGCGAGACCGGCCGAGCCGTAGCCGGCGTTGTAGGAGCTGCTCACGCCGGGATAGCCGCCGAAGGTGTGTTTGGGCAGGTTCGACAGGCGGCTGAAGCCGTTGTCGTAGGTGGCGTCGATCATGCTGATCATCGGGCCGGACGGGTCGCTGCCCCACAGCTGCCCGTCCCACGCCCAGCGGCCGAACAGGAACATCGAGGCCCAGTTGCCGTTGTTGGTCTGGCCGCACACGTTCGCGCTGCTGTTGGGGACGTCCATGGCGCACGGCAGGTAGGACAGGCCGTTGGTGGAGATGGTCGTGTTCAGCCTCGCGTTGACCGCGCTCAGCAGCCTGCCGTAGACCTGCTGCGCCCAGGACGCCTCTGCCGTCTCTCCAAGGGTCTTGGCGATGTAGGAGTACGTGAGGAGGGCGAACAGCGCCGACTGGTTGTCGACGGTCCAGTAGCCGGCGTGGTCCACCGCCACGGTGGCCTTCATGATCCCGCCCGGGCCGGTTGCGTCGCTCTCGATCCGGTGCGCGGTCTGCCTGATCGTCGCGAAGTGGTCCCTGACGAAGGCGGCGTCGCCGGTCTTGCGCAGGTACACCGCCCACGGCCAGTTGTACTTCCACGTCCCGTCCGGGTACATCCGCGTGATGTCGTTCGGATCGTCCTGGGAGATCAACGTCGGCAGGTAGTCCCTGGCCCGGTCGAGGTCGCCCGCCTCCAGCAGCTGCACCAGCATGCCGACGAGGTCGTGGTTGAAGATGGCGTCGTAGCCGTTCTCGCCCACGTTGAGGCGGTTGCCGTCCTTGACCAGGTTCGTCGTGATGTACCCGGCCCGGTAGGCGTTGGCCAGCTGCGGATCGGGCACCCGGATCTGCGCGATCTGGGCGAGTTCGCCGTCCCAGTAGGACGTCATGTGCGCGTAGTGGGCGTCGTAGCCACCGGCGGCGACCAGTTCGGCCGCCGTGGGCCAGGCGTAGCCCTGGCCGAACCTGTCGGCCGCGATCACGTAGTCGAAGTCGGTGGTCTGCCCCGGCTGGATCGTCGTCGACGGGCGGGTGAGCGCGTGCGTGCCGCCGGTCGGCGCCGGGTCCAGGACGTGGGCGACCGTGTCGTGGTTGACGACCCTGACCCGGGAGTACACGGCCACGAAGTCCCGGCCGCCGATCGTCACCCGGTCACCGAAGTTGGTGATCGTGACGGTGCTGTTGTCCCGTTCGAACTGCGTGGTCAGCGCGGGGTAGTAGCCGCCGGCGTTGAACCACTGGACCCGTGCGGGGTTGTTGTAGATCCCGAACCTGACGGTGGTGTTCGGTCCGGAGTGGACGTCGAAGCTGCCGTCCTTGTGGGTGAGGACGCCGTAGTAGTCGCCCTCCCAGCCGATCGAGGCGCTGTCGTGCTGCGTCACCGCGGCCCCGGCGCCGGGGGAGTGCCCCACCGCGGTGCCGGCTGCCACCAGGATCGCGACGACGGCCGCGGCGAGCAGGCCGCGCCGCCTCGGGCTGTGCCTCTTCATGGTGGGCCTTCCCTCCGGGCGCGCCTCGCGGCGTGGATCTGAACGGCCAGTTTGATCGTTAAAATCCCGTTGATCGACCCAACCACAGCGCAACTTGGGGTGTCAACGCCGGAGAATCCACACGAGGAGGCCGCAGTGAAGGACCGGTCCTGGCGCGCGAGTGGACCGATCAAAGTCAGGTCCGGCGGCGGGAAGAGCCGCGCACGACCAGTTCCGGTGCCAGCAGCGACGCGACCGGAACCGGTGTCCCCCCGGCCGGGCACAGGGCCTCGACGATCCGCCGGCCCACCTCGGGAAGCGGCTGGCGGACGCTCGACAGGTCCAGCACCTCCGCGGAAGGGGTGTCGTCGTACCCCACCAGCGCCACGTCCTCACCGAGAGCCAGTCCGAGGTCGCGGACGGCCTGCAGCGCACCCGCCGCCAGCGTGTCGGAGGCCGCGACCAGCGCCGTCGGCGGATCGGCACGGTCCAGCAGGCCGCGGGCCGTCCTCGCGCCGCTGACCCAGGTGTCCTCGCCCCGCACGTCGAGGCGGTGGCTGCCCGCCAGCAGGCCGTGCCGGTCCATCGCCGTCACCCAGCCGGCAGCGCGGTCGTCGCCGACCCGGTGACCTTCGGGGAAGCCGAGGAAGCCGATCCTGCGATGACCGCACTCCGCCAGGTGGTCGACGACAGCGCCCACGCCCGCCGCGTTGTCGACGTCCACCCAGCCGGTCGCCTCGGCGTCGTCGGAGAACCGGCCGAAGCACACGAACGGCACGCCGGCTTCCCGCAGCGCCGGAGGCCGCGGGTCGCCGGGAACCAGGTTGTACAGCACGACGCCCTCGACCGAGCCGGTCCGCACCAGCTGGACGCAGGTGGCCGCCTCGTCCTCGGCGTCGTCGACCGCGAACAGCATCAGGTGCCGGCCGACGGCCTGCCCCGCCTCGGCCAGCGCGTGCAGGAAGCGGTCGTGCAGGTGGGCGAGCGAGTGGGAGGAGACGGGCTCGATGCGGCACGCGATCATCCCGGCCGTGCTGGACCGCAGCGCCCGTGCCATCCGGTTCGGCTGGAACCCCAGCTCCGCGACGGCCCGCCGCACCCGTTCCCGCGTCTCCTCGCGCACCTTCGCCGGGTAGTTCATCACGTTGGAGACGGTCTGCTTGGACACGCCGGCGGCCGCGGCGACGTCGGCGATCGTCGCGGGACCGGATCGCGGTACGGCCGGCCTGGCAGGCATTGCACCACCCCTGGAGCCACTGGTGCGCCCACGTCGGCGTGCCGCGCTCAGTTGATCGATAAAACGAAGCTGACCAGTCACAGCCTACTAGCCGGCCGACGCACCGAGATCGTCCAAAACGCCGTGTCGTGGTCCTGCTGTCACGGCGCCCGCAGCCCTCGGAAGGTCGTCCGGATCTGCTCGGTGAGGACGTCCGGCTGCTCCAGGGCGGCGAAGTGGCCTCCGCGCTCGAGCTGGTCGTAGTGCACCACCGTCTCGTACCGCCGCTCGACCCAGCGCCGGGAGGCCTGCACGGCCTCGCCGGGGAAGACGCTGAACCCGGCGGGGACGGGGTTCGGTGTGCCGCCGGGGGCGGTGCCGCCCCGGCTCTCCTCCCAGTAGAGGCGGGCGGAGGACGCCGCGGCGTTGGGGAGCCAGTAGAGCATGACGTCGTCGAGGATCTCGTCGCGGTCGATGACCTCTTCGGGGTCGCCGCCGCTGTCGGTGACGTCCTGGAAGAGCGTGTAGATCCAGGCGGCGAGCCCGGCGGGGGAGTCCGAGAGCGAGTAGCCGATGGTCTGCGGCCGGGTGGCCTGTTCCCGCGCGTACGCGCTCAGCTCGTCCTGGTAGCGCTGAGCGCGCGCGATCATCCGCCGCTCCTCCGCGGTCGCCTCGCTCATCTCCTGTTCGGTGGGGAACACCAGTGGCAGGTTGAAGTGCACGCCCAGGCACCGCTCGGGTGCCTTGCGGGAGATCTGCTCGACGACGGCCGAACCCCAGTCGCCGCCCTGGGCGAACCACGTGTCGTGGCTCAGGCGCCGCATGAGGGTGATCCACGCGTCGGCGACGCGGGAGGCGTTCCAGCCGGTCGTCGTGGGCTTGCCGGAGAACCCGAAGCCCGGCATGGACGGGATCACGACGTGGAACGCGTCGCGGGCGTCACCGCCGTGCGCCACCGGATCGGTCAACGGGCCCACCAGGTGCCGGAACTCCAGGACCGAGCCCGGCCAGCCGTGGCACAGCAGCAGCGGGACGGCGTCCGGCTCGGCCGACCGGACGTGCAGGAAGTGGACGTCGATCCCGTCGATGGTGGTGCGGGACGAGCCGAGGTCGTTGATGACCTTCTCGGTGCGCCGCCAGTCGTAGCCGGTGGCCCAGTGGTCGCAGAGAGCGCGAATCCGGTCCAACTGCGGACCCTGGCTCCCGTCCGGAACCGTCTCGCGGTCCGGCCACCGCGTGGCGGCCAGGCGGCTGCGCAGGTCCAGCAGCTCCACGTCGGGGACGGCGATCGTGAACGGCTCGACCACGTCGTTGGCGGAAGGGGATGTCACAGGGGGCTCCTGGGGGTGTCGATGGGGGAACGGTGCGAGCGTAACCCAGAAGTGGAAGAAATCTTCAACTTGGAATTTCTCTTCCACTTGTCTACGCTCGGCCCGTGACCGAAGCGGCTCCTCCTCTGCGTCGTGACGCCGAGCGCAATCGCCAGTTGTTGTTGCGCACGGCCTACGACCTCATGGCCACGCAAGGACTGGACGTCTCGTACGAAGACATCGCGCGAGCCGCCGGCACCGGAATGGGCACGATCTACCGGCGCTTCCCGCAACGACAGGACCTGCTGGACGCCCTGTTCAGCGAGCACATCGACACGGTGATCGGCTTGGCGGAGCAGGCTTCGCACTACGACGACGCCTGGGCGGGCCTCACCTGGTTCCTGGAGCGGCAACTGGAGATCGAGGCGCAGAGCCGAGGGCTGGGGGAGCTGCTGCGCAGCCGCAACCAGGCCACCGCGCTGGTGCAGCGCGCGCACGAGCGGATGACCCCGCTGGTCGCCGACCTCGTCGACCGGGCCGTCCGCGCGGGTCAGCTGCCGGACGGGGCGACCCCCGCCGACTTCGCCGCGGTGCACGTGATGGTGGGCAGCGTCATGGACGCCTCCCGTGCTCACACCCCGGGGCTGTGGCGCCGTGCTCTGCGGATCGCGCTGGCGGGAGTGCGCCACGCCGACCTGTCCGGCGACCAGCCGGACGAGGCGGTCATCGACCGCTTCTACAACGACCAGACATGAAGGCCAAGAACATGACGGCTCTGCCCGACGACCTGATTGCGGTCCTCAACGCCAAGTCCATCTGCTTCGTGACCACGCTCATGCCCGACGGGTCGCCGCAGATCTCCCAGACCTGGGCGGGCACGGACGGCGAACACGTGCTCATCAACACCGTGGACACCCACCAGAAGACCCGCAACCTCCGGCGCGACCCCCGCATCGCCCTCGGCATCGCCGACCCGGCGGCGCCTTCGCGGTACTGGGCCCTGCGCGGCAGCGTCGTGGCCATGACGACCGAGGGCGCCCGCGAGCACATCGACGAGCTGTCCCAGAAGTACATCGGCCGACCGTACCCCGGCTTCGGCGGCGGTCCGCAGCAGCGCGTCGTGCTCACCGTCGAGGTCGACCGGGTGCACACGCCCTGACCCCCGGCGCAGCGTTCGACTGCGGACACGAAGAAGAGGCTCCATGCCATCGTGAACGGTGCCCACGAAGGAATCCGACGGCGCCGAGGTGAGACTGGGAAGTCGTTTCCACAGGCTCTTCGGTGCCACGCTGGTGTCGTCCATCGGCACCGGCATGCACGCCGCCGCGTTGCCGCTGCTGGCCCTGCAGACCACCAGCAGTCCGCTGGCGTTGAGCGCCGTCGTCATGGCGGCCGAGATTCCCTGGGTGCTGTTCTCACTGCACGCCGGTGTCGTGGTGGACCGGCTGGACCGCCGGCGGGTGATGGTGTGGGCCGACCTCGCACGGTTCTCCGTCCTGGTCGGTCTCGCGGCGCTGATCCTGACCGCGCAGGTGAGCCTGGTGTGGCTGGTGGCCGCGGCGTTCCTGCTGGGGGCCGGCCAGGTCTTCTTCGACATCGCCGCCCAGTCGGCCATTCCGGACTTCGTGTCGCGGGACCCGCGGAACCTGGCAGCGGCGAACGGGCGGATCCTCGCCGCGGAGAGCAGCGGCGAGGACTTCGTGGGGCCCCCGGTCGGTTCCGCTCTGTTCGGCGTGTGGAACGTCCTTCCCTTCGCCGGCAACGCCCTTTCGTTCGCCGCGAGCGGCCTGCTGATCCTCTCGATCAAGACGGACGCCCAGCCGGAGAAGAAGTCCGGAGCGCCGCGCACGAGTGTGCGGAGCGAGATCGTCGAAGGCATCCGGTGGTTGTTCGGGAACCGGACGCTGCGGGCGCTGGCCATGGTTTCCTGCCTCGGCAACGTGGCCGTCACCGCCCAGTTCGCGATGCTGGCGTTGCTGGCCAAGGAGGTCCTGGGACTTCCGGACTTCGGTTTCGGCCTGCTGCTGACGGCCACCGCGGTCGGTGCGACGGCCGGGGGACTGACCGCCGCGGCCGCCGGCAGGCGGTTCGGTCCCAGCACGGTGATGCTCGCGGGCAAGGCCGGTGTGGGCGCGGCGATCCTGGTTCTGGGACTCGTCGCCAATTCGTGGGTGGCGGCCGCGATGATGATGGTGACCGGCGCGTTGATGACGGCGGAGAAAGTAGTCGTGAGCACACTGCGTCAGCAGATCGTGCCCGATGAGCTCCTGGGGAGAGTTTTCTCTTCGAGCAGGCTTGTGGTGATGATTGGGGGCCCGATCGGAGCGGCACTCGGCGGCGTTCTCGCGACCGTCTTCGCGGTCCAGGTCTCGTACGTCGCCGCCGGTGTGTTCCTCATCCTGGTGGCATTGGCCTTCTACCCCGTGCTGAACAACCGCGCCCTCGCGAGCGCCACGCGACATCCGGCCCGATGAGCGTTCCAGCCCGACACCACGGTGCTGACACCACCAGGCGGCTCTGAGGCCTCGGGCCGAATCCAAGGCCTCGTCTCGATGGTCTGGACGGACGTGCTGTGCGTGCCCGAACCGTGCCTGCGAACGCTCGAAAGGTCTTCGACCGTTCCGCGGGCGACTCGACCGGCGAATCCCGGGGTCATCATCTTGAAACCGCTGAGGCGAACGGAGTTTCAACTACGACGATGATCCACAATGGTCTCCGGACATCCCGTCCTGGATCTTCGCCCGCGATCTCGCGGCGTTCCCGAGGACGGCTGAGCACGTCCCGGGCTGGCTGCGAGAACGGTTCGACGTGCTGCCCCGACCTGACGTCGAAAGGACCATCCCCGGATGACGACGCCCACGCCGATGCCCCCGGACGAGCAGCACCACCTGGTGGGCGAGGCGACCAAGACCCTGCTCGGGCAGGCGCCCTCCGGCTGGGACCGGATCATCATGGACTACATGGTGCTGGGCAAGAAGGTCAACGTCGGCGCGATCGCCAGGATGCGGGACGGCAGCACGCAACGGTTCCCAGCGCCGCGGGAGCTCGCGCCGATGCTCTCCGCGCTGCGGCGCGGCATGTACACACCGGACGGCGGCGCCTGGTACTCGTTCCGCCTGATCGTGCAGCCGCCGGACCGGTTCACCATCCAGTACAACTGGAACGACCAGCCGCCGTTCCCGGCGCCTCCCGCCCGCGAGCAGTTCGTCCTGGACCAGGAACGGTTCCCGCGCACCCCGCAGAACACGCCCGAGTGGTTCCAGCGCGGGCTCGACGGATCGGATGACTGATCCGGCGAAGGTCACTTGAAGTCCGCCGGTTGCCGCCCGTCAAGTCGTGCCCGCCCGAAGAAGCACTCGTGGGACGTCGGGGTGTAGCCGCTCGAACGTGCGCACGCGCACAACGATTACGGGCACGACCGCCTGCTGGCCGACGTGTGGCTGGTGGGCGGCGAACTGCGGGTGGCGCACGACCTGGTCGACGCGCGTCCGGCCCGAACGCTGCGCAGCTTCGACCTCCAGCCGCTCGCCCAGCGGATCCGGCGGGTAGCAGGTCGATGGACCCGGTGAGTGTGAGCGCGAGCCCGATCTTGACCAACGGTGGCGTGCGCGGCAATGTGCAGTCCGGAGTACCGATCGAGCTGTTCCGAGACCGGACGTGCGGTGAGCGGTTCCCAGGGGGTGAGCGTGGCGCAGCCGAAGGCTCTGGTGGTCCGCGGTGGGTGGGAAGGCCACCAGCCGGTGAAGGCGACCGAGTTGTTCATCCCGTTCCTGGAGCACAGCGGTTATGCCGTGCGGGTCGAGGAGTCGACCGAGGTCTACGCCGACGCTGCCGAGATGGCGCGCACAGACCTGGTCGTGCAGTGCATCTCGATGTCGGAGATCACCACCGGGGAGCTGGACGGGCTGCGCGCGGCGGTCGAGGCCGGCACCGGTTTCACCGGCTGGCACGGTGGCATCGCGGACTCGTTCCGCGCGTCCTCGGACTACCTGCACCTGGTGGGCGGCCAGTTCGTCACGCATCCCGGCAAGGAGCCGTGCGAGCGCCAGGGTGGGCAGGAGGACAACTACCTGCCCTACACGGTGAACATCACCGCGCTCGGCCGGGAACATCCGATCACCGCGGGCGTCGAGGACTTCGAACTGGTCACCGAGCAGTACTGGGTGCTGCACGACGACCTGGTCGACGTGCTGGCCACCACGACCCACCCGACCAGGCCGTGGCATCCGTGGCACCGGCCGGTCACCTGCCCGGCGATCTGGACGCGCCGGTGGGGCGCCGGGAGGATCGTGGTGACGACGCCGGGACACAGCCTGGACGTGCTGGAGCACCCCAGCGTCCGAGCCGTCATCACGAGGGGGATGTTGTGGGCGACCCGCACCGCGTCGGAATCGTAGGTGCCGGGTTCATCTCCCGGGCCTATCTGGACACGCTCGGCAGCCACCCCGCGGTGCGCGTCTCCGCGATCGCCGACCTCGACGCCACCCGCTCGGCCGCGGTCGCCGCCGAGCACCCCGGCACCGAGGCGGTCAGCGTCGAGCGCCTGCTCGGCGGGGCGGACGTCGACACGGTGCTCAACCTGACCGTTCCCGCGGCCCACGCCGAGATCGCGTTCCGCGCGATCGACGCCGGCAAGAACGTCTTCGGTGAGAAACCGCTCGCCGCCACGTTCCCGGACGGCCGGGCGATCATGGATCGGGCAGCCGCCGCCGGTGTCGTGGTCGGGTGCGCACCGGACACCGTTCTCGGCACCGGAACGCAGACCGCGCGGGCGGCGATCGACAGCGGGCTCATCGGACGCCCGCTGTCCGCATCGGCCGTGATGGTCACGCCGGGGCACGAACGCTGGCACCCCGACCCCGACTTCTACTACACCGCGGGCGGCGGTCCGCTGCTGGACATGGGGCCGTACTACGTCACCGCGCTGATCCACCTGCTCGGCCCGGTGCGCACGGTGCTCGGCGCGGCCAGTCGCCTGCGCACCGAGCGCGTCATCGGCTCCGGCGCGCGGATGGGCCACCGGATCCCGGTCGAGGTCGACAGCCACGTCTCCGGAGTGTTCGAACACGCCAACGGCGCGCTTTCCACCATCACGACCAGTTTCGACGGGGTGGCCACCACCGCCGCGCCGATCGAGGTGCACGGCGAGACCGGCACGCTCGCGGTCCCGGACCCGAACCACTTCGACGGCGAGACCCGTCTTTTCCCGCTCGGCGGCACCGAATGGCGAACTCTTGCCCCTAGTGCGGGCTACATGGGCACAGGGCGGGGAATCGGCCTCATCGACCTCGTCACCGCCGGTGGGCAGCGGGCCCCGCGCGCCGGCGGCGAGCTCGCGCTGCACGTGCTCGAGACGATGACCGCCCTCCTCCGCGCGGCGGACGAAGGGCGGCGGATCGAGCTGACGACCACGGTGGAACGACCACTGCCGGTGCCGCTCACAGCCGTGGACGAGTGGTCCCTCAGCCGTTGACGAAGCGGCACCGCCGGGGGCCTTGACGATCTCCACGTCACCTCAGTCGAGGGCGTGGTCGCGGCCGGCCTGCAGGATCTCGTCGGACAGCGACGGCTGGACGTGGCGCACCGCGCGGGCGAGCATCATCGTCCCGACCAGCTCGCCGAGCAGGCGGATGGCCCTGCGGCGGGCCTGGTCCGGGTCGGGCGTCTGCCCCTTCGCCTCGGCTTCGCGCAGGAACTCGGCGGTGAAGCCGGCGAAGTAGCCCTCGAGGCCCTCGGCGTACGCGCGTTGCACCGCTTCGCTCTGCCGCCCGGCATCGGTGACCAGGGCGCTGGAGGGACAGCCGCCGTCCTCGGCGTCCCGGTGGGCGGCGGAGAGGTAGTGGTCGACGACCCGCTCCAGCGGGGAGCCGGCCTCGTCATCACCGGTTTCGATCTCCCGTGCCAGCACTCCGAGTGAGGCGGCGAACGACGTACCGCACACCTCCACGGCCAGGTCGTTCTTGGACGCGAAGTGGTTGTAGAAGCCGCCGTGGGTCAGGCCCGCTTCCTTCATGAGCTCCGCGATGCCGACCGCGTCGATGCCCTGTGAGCGGAACATCCGGCCTGCGGCGTCGACGATGTTCTGCCGGTTGCGGACTTTGTCTTCCTTGGTGATCCGCGGCATGGCCGGCTCCCCAGCGCTTGACTATTTCAATGATGGATCTCATCATAACAGCGCTAACAATGATGGACGTCATCATTACTGGAGAGGGTTCATGCGCACCATCGCCTACGAACAGCAGGGAGACGCCGCACGAGTGCTGCGCCTGCAGGAGTGGCCGGCACCGGCGGCACCCACTGCCGGGCAGGTGCTCGTGCGGGTGCTGTCCCGGCCGATCCACCCGGGTGACCTGGCCGGCGTGGAGGGCTTTCCGGGTCTGCCGCGGAAGCGGTCCACCACGCCGCAGGTACCCGGTCTGGAGGGGACGGGAGTCGTCGAGGCGGTCGGCGAAGGCGTGCCAGGACTGAAGGTCGGTCAGCGCGTGGCGTTCTTCCCGGTACCGGGTGCCTGGAGCGAAATCGTCACGGTGCCCGCCGAACTGGTCGTGCCCGTGCCCGAGCGGGTCAGTGCCGAGACGGCGGCACTGCTGCTGGTCAACCCGATCACGCTGCTCACCTTGCTGCGGGCGGTCGAGGACGCTCAGAAAGGCCAGCCGGGACCGGTCGTCCAGACCGCCGCCGGTTCGTCGATCGGCAAGCTCGTCAGCGCCGCCGCGCTGCGGCACGGCTTCCCGCTGGTCAACCTGGTCCGCAGTGCCGCAGGGGCGCGGGAGTCGCAGCGGCGCTTCCCCGAACTGCCGGCGATCTCGACCAGCGACGCGGACTGGAGCACTCAGGTGCGGGACGCGGTCGGAGGCCAAGGCGCGCGGGTCGTCCTCGACGCGGTGGGTGGATCACTCACCGGCGAACTGGCCGCGCTGCTGGCCGACGGCGGCACGCTGATCTCCTACGGCGCCCTCGGTTCCGGGACCACCCCGCTGGAGTCGCTGGCGCTGGTCCCGCGAGAACTGACGGTGCGAGGCGTGTCGGTGGGCCGATGGCTGACCCGCACACCCGCGGAGCGGGCCGAGGACGTCGCCTTCGCCCTCGGCCTGGCCGAGACCTCCCCGGAACTGTTCGAGGTCGCCGGCCGCTACGACCTCGCCGACTTCGCGGAGGCCGTCGACCACGTCCGCCGCCCCGGCAAGAGCGGAACCGTCCTGCTCACCAGTCCCGCCTCCTGAACCCGACGAAGGACATCACCATGAAAATCGGCTTCATCGGCGCCGGAAACGTCGCCCAGGCCATCGCCCGGCACGCGGTGGGCCAAGGCCACCAGGTCGTGCTGAGCAACAGCCGCGGCCCCGCCTCGCTGACCGCACTCGCCGAACGACTCGGACCGCAAGTCACCGCCGGTACGCGCGAGGAAGCGGCCTCGGCGGAGCTCGTCGTGCTCGCGGTGGGCTGGCCCCAGGTGCCGGACGCGGTGGCCGGACTGCCGTCGTTCGACAGGCGGATCGTCATCGACACCACCAACCAGTTCGCCTCCCCGCCCCCGCGCGCCGAGATCGCCGATCTCGGCCCGCTGACCGGCAGCGAGCACGTCGCCTCACTGCTGCCGGGCGCCCGCGTGGTGAAGGCGTTCAACAGCCTTTACGGCCAGTACATCGACGCCGATCCGCGTCACGACGCCGGACGCCAGGTCCTGTTCCTGGCCGGTGACGACGCCGATGCCAAGGCCACCGTCATCGAGCTGACCGCGAGTTTCGGGTTCGCTCCCGTCGACCTCGGCCCGCTGCGCGAAGGCGGACGCCTCATGCAGCTCGGCGGCCCGCTCTCGGGCCTCCACGTCCTCAAGCAGGACTGAACAGGGCCCACGCCCACTCTCGTTCCCGGACAAGGAAGATCCTGATGACCAGCCAGCTCCGCACCTCCACCGCCCAGCCCCTGCTGAGGCCGGTCCGCCTCGGCGCGCTCGAACTGCCCAACCGCGTGGTCATGGCCCCGATGACCAGGGCCCGCGCCGACAACGCGGACCTGGCCCCCACCGACCTGCACGCCACCTACTACGCGCAGCGCGCGGGTGCCGGCGTGATCATCACCGAGGGCACCTGGGTCAACACCGACGCGATCGGCTTCATCGACGTCCCCGGCATCTACAGCGAGGAACAGACCGCCGGCTGGCGGAAGGTGACCGACGCCGTTCACCGAGCGGGCGGGCGGATCATCTCCCAGCTCGGCCACCTCGGCGCGCTGTCGCACCCCGACCACCTCGGCGGCCGCCTGCCCGCGGGCCCGTCCGCGATCAACCTCGGCGAGCAGGCCTTCACCCCGGACGGACCGAAGGACACCGTGACTCCGCGAGCCCTCACCGCCGCCGAGATCGCCGGCACCATCAGCGACTACCGCCGTGCCGCCGAGAACGCCCGTCGCGCCGGTTTCGACGGCCTGGAGATCCACGCCCAGGGCTCGCACCTGATTCCCCAGTTCCTCAACCCCCGCCTCAACCAGCGCACCGACGCCTACGGCGGCAGCAGTGAGAAGCGAGCACGGTTCCTGCTCGACGTCCTGGACGCCGTGAGCGACGTGTGGGGCAGCGATCGCGTCGGCGTGAAGCTCTCTCCGCACTGGGCCAGCGGAACCGCGTTCACCGGGGACGAGGACACACTCGCCGACTACGACCGGCTGCTCACCAGGCTCAACGACAACGACCTCGCCTACCTCCACCTCGTGGGCTCACCCGGCACGACAGAGGAACGCGTCAGCCAGTTCGCCCGCTTCCGAGCCCACTACCGGGGCAACATCATCGCCAACCTCGGCTTCACCCAGACCCTGGCCAACGAGGTCCTGGACCAGGAGATCGTCGACGCCGTCTCCTTCGGTGCCCCCTTCATCGCCAACCCCGACCTGGTCGAACGGTTCGCCAACGGGCACCCGCTGGCCGAGAGCGACCGCGCCACCTACTACGGCGGTCACGCCGAGGGCTACACGGACTACCCGGCCTTCACCCACGCCGACCGCTCCTGAGTGCCGGAACACCTCATGTGCCAGCGACCGATCTGGTCAGATGGGGTGCATGAGCACCTGGGGGAGAACAATCGTGCTCGCAGTCGCGCTGGTCGCCACACTCGTGGCGCCGGCGCACGCGAGCAACCAGATCAGCGTGTCCGCGGCGGAGGTGACGCTGGCGCCGGGCCAGAACACGGCGTCAGTCGGCGTCAGCTGGCACACCGACGGCAACCAGGCGGTCCAGATCTGGATCCGCGAGACCGGCAAGGCCGCCAAGCTGTGGCGGCAGGAGGTCAACGGCAGCGCGACGTGGCCGTACCTCCACAACGGCACCACGACGACGTTCGAGCTGCGCGGCGGCCCGAACTTCGGCACCGTGCTGGGCACCGCGAGCAGCACGGGCCGAGCGCCAGGCCGGCTGGGCGCCGACCGCACGCACCTCGCGCTCGCGCCCGGCACCACCGGCACGATCGACCTGTCGTGGGCCACGGCGCTGAGCGACGCCCAGGTGTGGGTGTCGCACAACGGGAACCCGCAGAGGCTGTACGCGCAGGGTCCGTCCGGGACGGGCCGGATCACCTGGATCAGCCGTGGCACCACCGTGTTCACGCTCTGGTCCGGCACCGCGCAGGAACACCTGCTCGACACCCTCGTCGTCACCGCGGACTCCGGTGCGTCAGCCTCCTTCGACCGGCCTGTGGTCGTCGACCCGGACGGCACCGGCAGCGCGACCGTGCGCTGGACGGGAGGCGAGGCGCGGCTCGTCAACGACGACGGCACCGAGACGGCGCTCAGCGGCGGATCGGCCGCGATCAGCACGCGCGGCGCGGACCGCAAGGTCGTGCGGGTCTACGAAGGTGGCTCGGTGGTGACGCACGCGAGCGTCACGATCCTGCGGGACGCGCGCGGCTGGGCGGGCTTCAACTACCTGCCGGAGCACGAGAAGCGGTACCAGGAGTACCTCGACGACGCGGTGTGGCCGCAGGTGCGCGACCAGGTCGCGCACGACTTCGACGTGATGGCGTCCACCGGCGGCACCGTCGCGAGGGTCGTGCTGTGGCCGGAGAAGAGCACGAACGCGGCGGCGCAGGCCCGCAACCTCGCCGATCTGGCCGGGATCGCGCAGCAGCGCGGCGTCCGGCTCGTGGTCGCGTTCGCCAACAGCTGGCTGACCAACCCGAACTGGCAGAGCAACCGCACGAAGTGGGCCGAGTTCGCCGCCACCAGCGCGAACTGGATGAACACCTACATCAACGCCCTCGAGCCCGGCGGAGCGGTGCTGTACTACGACCTGCAGAACGAGACGTCAGGCGTGCGGGGCAACCAGCCGAACCTCCACAGCGCCTACGTGGCAATGGTTTACGACCGCACGGCGGCGCCGAGGGGCAAGCGCGGCGTGTCCGTGATGCACGCGTCGACCGACGGCGCGGATCTCGCTGCCGCACTCGTGGGCAAGCCGATGGACTTCATCGACGTCCACGGCTACGGCAACCTGGACGTGCTGGACGGGGCGGTGCGCGGACTGCGCGAGAAGTTCCCGGCCGGCACGGTGCTCGTGGGTGAGATCGGGAAGAGCGCGCCGGGCGAGCAGCAGGAGCGCGAACAAGCCGACTACACCGTGCGGTCGCTGCAGACGACGGACGGCCTGCAAGTGCCGATCACGATGGCCTGGGAGCTGTACGACGACCCGCGCACGCCACCGCACCCGAACAGCATCGCCTTCGGCTACCTCACGAAAGACCGCGCCAAGCCGGGATTCGGCGTGCTGTGCTCGCGCTGGAGCCTGGTGCCCGACTGCGGCACCCTCCGCGAGGCCACTTCCGCGCAGCCGGCGACCCTCGAGGTCCACGCGACCGTGGCGGCGCGACCGGGAACCCTCGTACCCAACGCGATCCTGCGAGGCGACGGCACCGCGAGGCTCGTGCTCACCGAGCTCGACGAGGCGGGCCGTGAGGTGGCCACCACGCTGACCGAGCCGGTGGCCGTCGGCTCGGCGGGCCTGAACTACCTGCGGCACCGGCAATCCGACGTGCGGCTGCGCGACCAGACCCGGTCCGTGCGGATCACCGTGCGGGCGGAGGGCTCGACGCGACTGCAGGTGGACGCGCTGACCGCGGCGGTCAGGTGACCGGCCCCCACAGCTCGATCGCGGTGTGCCGGCGGTAGGACTCGATGCACGGCAACGTGCGCGCATCGGGCACCAGGGCAGCCGGCGTCAGCACGAGGTCGGCACCGACGCGGACGCCGTCCATCATGCGGCGGACGTTCCCCCTCGCCACCATTGAGCCCAGGCGAACCGAGGAGGGCGTACGTGCTGTCGGCTGCTGAACCGGGTGAGCGCACAACGGCGGTGTGGCGAGTGGTCCTCGTCCTGCTGGCGATCGGGCAGGTCGTGAGCCCGATCGCCGTGGCGGCGCTGGGCGGTGGTGAGTTCACGACGTCGGACCGCGCCGGCGAACCGCCGATCGTGCCGGCCGGGTACGCGTTCTCGATCTGGGGCCTGGTCGAGGCGCTGTGCCTGGCCTACGCGGTGTGGGCGCTGGTGACCCGGACCCCGGGAGGGGCGCTGCGCGACCGGCTGGCGCGGCCGTTGTGCCTGGTGTTCACCGGGTTCACGGCCTGGCTCACAGCGGCCGAGGTGGAGCCGGTGTGGGCGACGGTGGCCGTGTTCGTCGTGATGGTGGCCGGGTTGCTCAAGGCGATGGACATCGCGGTTCGTCACCGCGCCGAGATCGCACACTGGCACCGGGCACCTCGGGTGCTGCTGTGGTCGATGCTCGGCGTCTACACGGGCTGGAGCAGTGTCGCGATCTGGGTCAACCTCACGACGGCGCTCACCGAGAGCGGGGCGCCGATCGACGGGCCCGCCGGTGTGGCGGGTCAGATCGCGATCCTGGCAGGCGCGACCGCGACCGCGATCGCGTTGCTCCGGCGCACGTCCGGGCTGCTGTCCTACGGACTGGCGGTCGCCTGGGCGATCGTCGCGGTGGTGATCGCCACCGCTCAAGCGCAGCAGGTCGTGTTGTCCGTGATCGCCGGGGCGGCACTGCTGCTCGTGGTGGCGGCGACCGCCTGGTTCCGCCTGCGCAGGCCGGTTGCCACGTGATCGACGTGCCTGCCAGGAGAACCTCGTCCAGCAGATCGTCCCAAGCGCGGCAGCGCGGTGCCTGAGATCAGGCCTTCGGGTCGGACGGCTTGCCCGCGAGCTCGCCGACCTCGTCCTGGGCACTGGTCCCCTCGGAGACGTGCCGGGCCTTGCGCGCGTTCTCCAGCGCCACGGTCTCCTCGACCGGGTCCGGCGACCACGTGCTGCCCGCGACCGGGTGACCGGCCGAGCCGAGCTTGTTCATCTTCTTCGGCACCGACGCACCCTGGTAGGCCAGCGGGATCGGGTGGCCGTGGTCGTCCACCGGGCCCAGCGGCTGGTGGACCTCGATGA
>NZ_JAPJDL010000013.1:0-3346 GCF_026242055.1 Lentzea sp. NEAU-D7
GGTGTCAAGCGGACGAAAAGCGTGTCCGCTTGACACCCCTTCTCTCATGCAGCAAGTGCTATGGCGCGACTCGTGATGGGACCCCACCGCCCTTGCCTTATGGCAGGACGGCTCGCCTTCGGCTTCGCTTGGGTGGGCTGCTCGCCTTCGGCTTCGCGTGGGTGGGCGGCTCGCCTTCGGCTTCGCGGTGATGCGGGGGCTGCGGTCAACAGGGGAGACCGCAGACCCCGCGGTTGTGGTCAGGCGCTTTCTGCTGCGGCTGCGCGTCCTGCCGCTCGGCCCGAGAACAGGCAGCCGCCCAGGAAGGTGCCTTCCAGTGCTCGGTAGCCGTGTACGCCTCCGCCGCCGAAGCCGGACACCTCGCCTGCCGCGTACAGGCCCCTGATGGGTTGGCCGTTCGTGCCCAGCACGCGGCCCTGCAGGTCTGTTTGCAGGCCGCCCAGTGTTTTGCGGGTCAGGATGTTCATCCTGATCGCGATCAGCGGGCCTGAGGCGGGGTCGAGGAGTTTGTGCAGGCCCGCTGTGCGGGCGAGGCTGTCGCCGCTGTAGGCCAGGGAGTTGCGGATTCCCATGACCTGCACGTCCTTGGAGAACGGGTTGTCGACCTGCTGGTCGCGGATGGTGATCTGGCGGCGCAGGTCGTCCAGGTTGACCAGGTTCTGGCCGGTCAGCGCGTTCATGCCCGCCACCAGGTCCGGGAGGTTGTTCTTGATGACGAAGTCGACGCCCTTGTCCATGAACGCCTTCACCGGCGGTGGCGTGCTGTTGAGCAGGCGCATCGCCAGGTAGGCGACGAGGTTCTTGGCGGTGATCTCCGGGTTCTGCTCGGAGCCGGAGAGCACGAACTCCTTGTCGATGATCTTCTTGTTGAGGACGAACCACGAGTAGTCGTAGCCGGACTTGCCGATCAGCTCCAGGGTGCCGAGCGTGTCCAGGGACGGGATGCCGGGGTTGGGGAACCGCTTGCCGCGTGCGTCGAGCCACAGCGACGACGGTGCCGCCAGGACGCGGATGCCGTGGTCCGGCCAGATCGGCGTGTGGTTGATCATGCCCTCGGTGTAGTGCCACATGCGGTCGCGGTTGACCACGCGGCCGCCCGCCAGCTCGGTGATCGCGAGCATGCGGCCGTCGACGTGCGCGGGGACGCCGGTGACCAGCCGCCGGGGTGCTGGGCCGAGGCGGGCCGGCCAGTTGCGGCGTACCAGGTCGTGGTTGGCGCCGATGCCGCCCGAGGTGACTACCACCATCGGCGCGTACAGCTCGAAGTCGCCCACCTTGGTGCGGGAGCTGGGCTTGCCGCGTGCGGCGCTGCTGGGTTCCAGCAGGCTGCCGCGCACTCCGGTGACGGCGCCGTTGCTGGTGATCAGGCCGTCGACCTGGTGCCGGAACTTGAAGGTGACCTTGCCGTCTCGGACGGCGTCGCGCACCTTCTTCTCGAACGGTTCCATGACGCCGGGGCCGGTGCCCAGCGTCATGTGGAAGCGCGGCACCGAGTTGCCCGGGCCGTCCGCGAGCTGCCCGCCGCGTTCGGCCCAGCCCACGATCGGCACCCAGCGCACGCCGAGCCCGTACAGCCAGTCGCGCTTCTCGCCGGCGGCGAAGTTCAGGTACGCCTCGGCCCACTTCGCGGCCCAGTGGTCCTCGCCCAGGGGGTCGTTCACGCCGCGGTCGAAGCCGGCGGTGTTGAACCAGTCGGCGCGGGCCAGCTCCAGCGAGTCCTTGATGCCCGCGGTCCGCTGCTCCTGCGAGTTGACGAAGAACAGGCCGCCGAGCGACCAGAAGGCCTGTCCGCCCAGGCTGGCCTCGGGTTCCTGGTCCAGCAGCAGGACCTTGCGGCCCGCCGCGGCCAGTTCGGAGGTCGCCACGAGTCCCGCCAGGCCGTGTCCGACGACGATCACGTCCGCGTCGACCCGCGGCGCCGCGCCGGCGACTGCCTGCCCCAGAGTCCCGCTCGCGGCGATCGCGCCGATCGCGCCGCTCGCGGCCAGCAGGTTGCGGCGGCTGATGTTCCGGTCTGACATCCCAGGACCTTCCTCGTTGAAGGGTGGTGCCAACGCGAATTACTCTCGCGTAAAGGAACTAACCAGTAACCGGAGAGCGGGGGATAGGGTCCCGCCACCAAACGGCGACGGTTGTGTTGTGGCCGTCACACAACGTGGTGTTTGAGAGGCGACGTGCCGGGTATGTCCGCGATGGTCCGCCAGGTGCTCGCAGCGGTCGCCGCGGACGACAAGGTGGTCGAACGGGTCGTCGACGCGGCCCGCGGCCACTCGCCGGAGGTCGCCCGGCTGCCCGCGGAGGAGAACCGCCGGCACATCGCGTTCCTGCTGTCCGAAGGGATCGCGCACCTCGAACGCGGCGGTTCGCCCGACGACGGCGACTTCTCCGCCGCGCTGTCGCTGGGGGCCGACCGGGCCGCTCAGGGCGTGTCGATGGGGGGTCTGCTGCGCGGAGTGCACGCCGGCCGGACCGAGCTGATCAGGGCGAGTGTCGAGCTCGCGCGGTCGCTGGGCGTCGACGACGGCACGATCCTGAACTTCATGATCGACCTGGACCACTACGTCGGCGCGGTCGAGCGGCACATCATCAGCGGCTACCACACCGCCGAGCTGCAGCTGTCGCGCACGGCCCGCGATCTGCACGCCCAGGTGCTGCGGCGGCTGCTGGTCTCCGGCGAGTTCCCGGACGCCTCCGAGCTCGCCCGCACCGGCCTGCGCCCCGACGGCCGGTACCACTGCGTGGTGTCCGGGGTGACCGACCCGAGCCACGCGCGCACGCTGGAACAGCGGCTGCACGCGTTCGGCGGCGTGTACGGACTGGTCGAGGGACGCCTGGCCGGGCTCACGCACGTGCCGCCGTCCTGGTCGGACGATCTGCTGGTGGTGTCGCCCGCGACGCCGCTGAAGTCGTTGCGGGGCACGTACTCGATGTGCACGCGGGCACTCGCGGCCGCGGGAGCCTCGCTGGGCGTGCGGCTGCTGACCGACCTCGCCGGTGAGACCGCTCTCGCGGCGCTCCCCGGACTGGCGGACACGCTCGCCGACGCGCTGCTCGGCCAGCTGGACCCGAAGAGCACCTTCCACCACGAGATGGTGGTGACGGCGTTGTGCTACCTGGACAACGGCGGCCGGCTCAGCGCGACGGCCGCGGCGCTGCACATCCACGCGAACACCGTGCGGTACCGGTTGGACAGGCTGGTGGAGCTGACCGGCGCCGACCTCGGCGAGAACCCGGACGCGGGACGCTCGCACGTGCTGGCGACGCTGCACACCTGGTGGGCGCTGCGGTCGTGGATCGACCGGCGCGCCGGGTGAAACCCACACAGGCGGTGGGTGTTGGCGGGGGG
>NZ_JAPJDL010000013.1:3356-252734 GCF_026242055.1 Lentzea sp. NEAU-D7
CCCCCCCGCCCCCCCCCGGCGCGGGGCCCCCCCCGCGGGGGGGGCGCCCCGCCCCCGGGGGGGGGGGGGGGGGGGGGGCCCCCCCCCCCGCGCCGGGTGAAACCCTCAGAGGCGGTAGAAGTTCGCGTAGTGGTCGGGGGAGAAGTAGACGGTGCCGGCGGTGCGGTCGACGATGATCCGGTACGCGTCCCGGGACGCGCCGCAGGCACGCGGGTAGACGTCGAACTCCAGGTAGCTGTGGCCGGCCGGCAGCTGGCCCTCGCGGTTCTGGTGCACACCGCCAGCGAAGTTGCACTGGCCGTTCGGCCAGCTGTTCCAGCCGCGCGTGCTCGGATAGCCCTTGCCCGACCAGATCGACCTGGCGGAGCGGGCCGCCTCGCAGCGCGTCTGCGTGCAGGAGCCGTAGACGGCGGCATCGGCCGCAGGGGAGACGGCCGTGGTCACGCCGAAGACGGACGCGACGACGGCGAGAGCGGCGAACAGGCGACGTGTCCGGTGCGGTTGCAGGGTGTGCACTTCAGACCTCCATCGGCAGGGAACGAGGAACGTCGTGATCTTTTCGGTTGATCACCACGAGCTGATGAACGGCAGGGAACCATCCGGGCAACTGTGGCCGCCCCACGCTCGCACATCGGGCCACCCCCGCGCACGGCTCCGGCCGTTCACGACTCTGAACGCCCGAGTTGATCAACTCCGAACAGCCGATTGCGGATGCTTCCTCCGGCGATAGATTTGTCCAATGGCAGCACGAAAGCACTTGTTGGTGCTGTTGACCTTGCTCGTGGCCGGGTGCACGGCCCCGCAGGACGGCAGGCCTTTCCCCGCACCCCGCGCCTCTTCTTCCGACACGGCAGCAAAAGAGCCGTCCACAAAGGTGCGGACCGTTGTGGACGGCCGCACCGTCGAGCTGGCCGACGGGACGCGCGCCCGCATCTCGATGCTGGCCGAGCCGACGGCGTGCGCCGCCCCCGCCGCCCTCGACTTCGCCAGGAAGGCGTTGCTGGACAAGGAAGTCCGGGTGAGCAGCATCACCCCGGGCGAGGTCTCGCTGGCGCTGCCGGACGGCACCGACTACGCGTTGCTGGCCGTCCAGTACGGCTTCCTGCGCACCTCCGGCGTGGACGGTGGCCCGCTGGTCGAGGCGGAGAGCAAGGCGGCGAAGGCGAAACTCGGCCTGTGGGCTCAGGGCGACTGTCCCACGTCGACCAGCACCACGGCCGCGCCGCCGCCCGCGCCGTGCATCGTGGTCTACCGGATCACCAACCAGTGGCCCGGCGCGTTCCAGGCCGACGTGACCATCCGCAACGTCAGCGGCGCACTGGTCGAGGGCTGGACGGTCCGCTGGCGGTTCGCCGACGGGGAGACCGTCTCGCAGCTGTGGAACGGCACGGTGTCCCAGTCCGGCGCCGAGGTGAGCGTGACCAACGCCGGCTACAACGCGCTGATCGTCAAGGACGGCTCGGTGACGTTCGGGTTCAACGGCTCCGCCACCGGTCCGAGCTCGCCGCCGAGCTCGTTCAGCGTCAACGGAGCGGCCTGCACCACGGGTTAGTGCCGCCGCCACCAGTCGGTGACGATGCGGGCGTACTCGTCCGCGTTCTCCTCCCACACGAAGTGCCCGGCGTCCACGACGTCCAGCCTGCTGTTCGGCAGCCGCTCGTGCAGGTGTTCCGCGTTGGAGACCGGCACCACCGGGTCGCGCTCGCCGTTGATCAGCTGGACGGGCGTGGTGATGCCCGGCAGGAGCTCGCTCAGCTTCCGCAGCTCCGCCGGGTACGCGCGCACGTACGCCATCTGCTCGACGAACCGCTGGCCCTGGTACGCGGCGAGGTAGTCCTGCCGCACCAAGTCGGGCAGCTGGTAGCCCTCGATGGCGTCCATGGCGGCGGTCACCACGTCCTTGGGGCCCAGTGCCCGGTACGGCGCGAGGTCCTCGTCGTGGACCCAGTCGTGCAGCGGCGAGCCCAGGTCGGTCGGGGAGACCGAGCCGCCGCTGCCGATCACGATGCTGCGGAACCGGCCCGGCGCCCGGGCGGCCGCGAACAGGACCGCGCTGGTGCCGATGTCGGGGCCGACGACGTGCGGGCGGTCGAGCTCGAACGCGTCGGCGACGCGCACGACGAACTCGCCCATCCGGCTGGGGGACAACAGGTCCTCGCGCATTTCGGAGTGCCCGAAGCCGGGGAGGTCGACCGCGACGAGGCTTGCGTGCGCGGCGAGCTTCGCCCAGGTCGCGTCGTAGGCGTAGATGCTCTCGGGCCACGGGCTGAGCAGCAGGGCCGACGGCTTGCTGCTCGCGCTCACGGCGTAACGGATCGACAAGCCGTCGATGGTGCGGAACCTCGGGTGGATGTCACTCATGACTTCAATATGACCGGTCGTCTTGAACTTCGTCAAGGAAACGCGGCGCGCAGTTCTGTCTGACCGGTCTCAGTGAAGGACGACCTCGAAGACGACCGTGAAGAAGGCGGCGAAGGACGACCCGTCCTTGGCGGCGCGTTCGCCGACGATGGCACCCTCCCAGGAGTTGAGGAGGAACCGCGCCAGGGTCTCGGGGCTCTGGGTGGTGGTGAGAGATCCGTCGTCGACGGCCTCGCGAAGCGTGGTGGTGATCGCGCCCGCCCAGTGGTCGAAGGCGGCTTCGACGCCGGCGCGGATCGCGGGGATGTGGTCGGCCGCCTCGGTGCTGAAGTTGCCGTAGACGCAGCCGCGTTCGTAGCCGAAGTCCACGATGTCCTGCGCGAGAGCCTCGAAGTGGCGGCGCAGCCGGGTCAGCGGCGCGGTCTTCGGTGCCCGCAGCTCGTCCAGGTGTCGCGTCTCGCCGTAGCGGTCCATCACGACGAGGGCGAGTGCTTCCTTGCTCTCGAAGTGGTTGTAGAACGACCCCTTGGGCACCTTGGCGCTGTCGGTGATCAGCTTGACGCCGCACGCGTTGTAGCCGTGCCTGTGGAACTGCTCGAACGCGGCGTCGACGATCTGCTCCCGCACGCTTGCCCTGGCCATCCCGTCAATATGAGCGGTCGTCTCGGGTGCGTCAAGTTAACACGAGGCTTTCCGTTCAGTGGAAAGGTCCGGTCGACTCCTATGCGACGTTTGCCTAGCGTTCCTTCGCGTGACGAGCAGCCAGCAAGAGATCAGCGAGGAGATCGCGAAGATCCAGGCCGACTCACCGAGAGGTGCGCCGCTGCTGGACTTCGCGCCGTACCGCAGCACGACGTTGCGCCACCCCACCAAGGAACCGAGGCACGTCGACCCCGAGGGCGCCGAGCTGCTCGCGCCCGTCTTCGGGAACTCCGACGTCGCCGCCGTCGAGGCCGACCTGACGGTGCAGCGCGGTGGCGAGCCGATCGGCGAACGCATCCGCGTGCAGGGCCGCGTGCTCGACGGCGACGGCCGCCCGGTGCGCCGCCAGCTCGTCGAGATCTGGCAGGCCAACGCCGCCGGCCGGTACTCGCACCAGGGCGACCAGCACCCGGCGCCGCTGGACCCGAACTTCACCGGCGTCGGCCGGTGCCTGACCGACGACGACGGCTGGTACTCGTTCACCTCGATCAAGCCGGGCCCCTACCCGTGGCGCAACCACCACAACGCCTGGCGGCCCGCGCACATCCACTTCTCGTTGTTCGGCACCGACTTCACGCAGCGGCTGATCACGCAGATGTACTTCCCCGGCGACCAGCTGCTGGCGCTGGACCCGATCGCGCAGTCGATCACCGACCCGGCCGCGCTGGCGCGGCTGATCGCGTCGTACGACCACTCGCGGTCCGAGCACGAGTGGCTGCTCGGCTACCGCTGGGACATAGTGCTGACCGGCAGCCACGCGACCTACCTGGAGCCGTCCGATGACTGAAACGACTCCCGGCCAGACCATCGGCCCGTTCTTCCACCACGCGCTCGCGTTCCCCGGTGACTCCGAGCTGGTGCCGTTCGGCGCGGCCGGATCCGTGGTGCTGCACGGCTACGTCCACGACGGAGCCGGTGAGCCCGTGCCGGACGCGATGATCGAGATCCGGCAGTCCGACGCCTCCGGTGTCGTGCCGCGGGCGGGCGGGTCGTTGCGACGGCGCGGTGCCGGCTTCACGGGCTGGGGCCGCTCCTGCACCGACGGCGCCGGGCACTACTGGTTCAGCACCGTCGAGCCGGGGCTGCCGTTCTTCGCGGTGACGGTGTTCGCGCGCGGGTTGCTCGACCGGCTGTTCACCCGCATCTACCTGCCCGGCGCCGAGGGCGCGGTCGACGGTCTGGTCGCCTCGCGGGAGGCCGACGGGCGCCTCCGGTTCGACATCCACCTGCAGGGGCCGTCCGAGACGGTGTTCTTCAAGTTCCCGCGGACGTGATCGTGCTGCCCGGTTCTCATCGCGCCGACGGCCTCGTCGACGACGCCGCGCTGGTGCGGGCGATGCTGGAGGTGGAGGTCGCCTGGGCGCGCGTGCTCGGCGTGTCGCTCTCGCTCGGCGACTGGGTTCCGTCTCTGGATCCGGCCGAGGTGGAGGCCGCCGGCAACCCGGTGCTGCCGCTGGTCTCCGCGTTGCGGGACGAGGTCTCCGAGACCGTCCACACCGGACTGACCAGTCAGGACGTGCTCGACTCCGCGTTGATGCTGCTCGCGCGAGATGTTCTGGAGCGGGTCTCGGCGGATCTGGGCCGGGTCGCCGGCGCGCTGGCCCGGCTGGCCTGCGAGCACCGGTCCAGCGTGATGGCGGGGCGGACGCTGACGCAGCACGCCGTGCCGATCACGTTCGGGCTCAAGGCCGCGCGGTGGCTCGTGGGCGTGCTCGACTCCGTGGACGAACTGGAGATCGTGGCGCGCACTCTGCCCGTGCAGTGCGGGGGTGCGGCGGGAACGTTGTCGCGTGTGCCGGATCCGCTCGCGGCGGCATCGGAGTTCGCCGGTCACCTGGGACTGGTGTGGCCGGGGATGCCCTGGCACACCTACCGCGCGCCGATCACGCGGCTGGGCGACGCGGTGGTGCGGTGCTGCGACGCGCTCGGGGTGATGGCGGCGGACCTGCTGACGCTGGGACGGCCGGAGATCGGTGAGGTCCGCGAGGGGTTCGTGGCGGGGCGCGGTGGGTCTTCGACCATGCCGCACAAGCGGAACCCGGTGCTGTCGGTGCTGGTGAACAGCGCGGCCCTGCGGGCTCCCGGCCTGGGTGCGCAGCTGCACCTGTGCGCGGCGCGGGCGGTGGACGAGCGGCCGGACGGGGCCTGGCACGCGGAATGGCCCGCGTTGCGGGCGTTGCTGGAGCTGGCGGTGGTGGCGGCGTCGCAGGCCGCGGAACTGGCGGAGGGACTCGAAGTGCGCGCGGACGTGATGGCGCGCCGGGCCGACGAGGCCGCCGCGGACCTGCTGGCGGAGCGGGGCGGCGGCACCGACCCGGCCTCGTACCTCGGGGCGGCGGAGGCGTTCGTGGACGAGGCGCTCCGTCGGAATCGATCCCGACTGGGCCCCCTCCGGGGGGAGCGCGAAGCCCCCACTCCCATCGTCTCAAAGAGGTCTGACAGAAAATGACGACTTCGCTGAGCCTGACGCGGCTGGCGGGGGCCGAGGGGTCCGGGGAGCTGCTGGTGGTCGGGCCTTCGCTGGGCACCTCCGTGAGCCTGCTGTGGCGGGACTGCGCTGCGGCGCTCGGTGACGGCTTCGAGGTGATCGGGTGGGACCTGCCCGGGCACGGCGGCGGTGAGCCGGCGAAGGAGGCCTTCACCGTGCCGGGCATCGCCGACGAGCTGGCGGAGCGCGTCGACGCCCTGGCCGGCGGACGGCCGTGCGCCTACGCCGGGGTGTCGTTCGGTGGCGCCGTCGGGTTCGAGCTGGCCGCCCGGCGCGAAGGGCCGTTCGAGGCCGTCGTGTGCATCGGGGCGGCGCCGCGGATCGGCGAGCCGGAGATGTGGCGGGAGCGGGCCGCGCTGGTGCGGCGGGCCGGGACACCGGTGATGGTGGACGGCTCCATGCGGCGCTGGTTCGCACCGGGGTTCGTCGAGCGGGCGCCGCGGGTAGCCGGAGGACTGCTCACGGCGCTGGCGGAGACCGACCGGGAGTCGTACGCGCTGGCGTGTGAGGCGCTGGCGTCGTTCGAGGCCGGCGAGGCGGTCAGGCCCCTGCGGACGCTGGTGGGGGAGCACGACGTCGTGGTGGCGCCGGACGGCGCGGACGTGGTGCTCGCGGGATGTGGCCACCTGCCGCCCGCGGAGGATCCGGCGGCGGTGGCGCGAACGGTGATCGAGGTGCTCAGGGAGATGCGGTGTCCTACGACGACGGCATGAAGGTTCGGCGCGAGGTGCTCGGGGACGCGCACGTGGACCGGGCGAAGCCGGACGAGTTCACCCGCGACTTCCAGGAGTTCATCACCGAGTACGCGTGGGGCGAGATCTGGACCCGGCCCGGGCTCGACCGCCGGATGCGCAGCGCGATCACGCTCACGGCGTTGATCGCGCACGGCCACTGGGACGAGCTCAAGCTGCACGTCGCCGCGGCCGTGCGGAACGGGCTGAGCGAGGCGGAGATCGCCGAGGTGATCATGCAGAGCGCGATCTACTGCGGTGTGCCCGCGGCGAACCACGCGTTCGCGGTGGCACGTCAGGTTTTGAAGGAGGGCGTGTGAACGTCCGCTCGATGGTGCGATGGATCTCTCCACTTCCCGTCCCGCTCACGAAGGAGCTTTGATGACGCGCACCCAGGTCGGCATCGTCGGCGCGGGACCGGCGGGGCTGATGCTCTCACACCTGTTGTCCCTCAACGGGATCGACAGCGTGGTGATCGACAACAGGACACGCTTCGAGATCGAGAACACGGTCCGCGCGGGCATCCTGGAAGCCGACAGCGCACGTCTGCTGGCCGGCACCGGCGTGTCGGACCGGGTGCTGCGCGAAGGACATCCGCACGAGGGCATCGACCTGCGGTTCGGCGGCGAGAGCCACCGCGTCGACTTCCGCGCCCTCGTGGGCGAGTCGGTCTGGCTCTACCCGCAGACCGACGTGTTCGTGGACCTCGCCGACGCGCGCGAACGCGACGGCGGCGACGTGCGGTTCGGCGTCAGCGACACGTCGGTCGACATCACCGGGCCCGCGATGCGGTTCACCGACAGCGACGGCGTGCCGCGGGAGGTGCGCTGCGACCTGCTCGTCGGCGCGGACGGCTCCCGCTCGACCTGCCGCGCCGAGGTGCCGGAGGCGTTGCGCAGGCACAGTTCCCGCGAGTACCCGTTCGCCTGGTTCGGCATCATCACCGAGGCGCCGCGCAGCGCCCCCGAACTGGTCTACGCGCACTCGCCGCGCGGGTTCGCGCTGATCAGCCAGCGCACCGAGACCCACCAGCGCATGTACTTCCAGTGCGACCCGGACACCAACGCCGCGGCGTGGTCCGACGACCGGATCTGGGAGGAGCTGCAGGCGCGGGTCGCCGGCCCGGACGGGTTCACGCTCAACGAGGGCCCGATCACCGAGAAGACGGTGCTGCGCTTCCGGTCGTTCGTCGCGGAACCCATGCGCCACGGCAACCTGCTGCTCGCCGGCGACGCCGCCCACACCGTGCCTCCGACCGGCGCCAAGGGCCTCAACCTGGCGCTGGCCGACGTGAGCGTGCTCAGCGAGGTGGTCGAACGCGCGCTGCTCAAGAACGACCCGGACGCGCTCGACGAGTACGGCCCGCGCGCCCTGGAACGGGTGTGGAAGGCGCAGCACTTCTCCTACTGGATGACCACGATGCTGCACGCCCTGCCCGCCGCGACGGACTTCGACGTGCGCAGGCAACTCGGCGAGCTGGCCTCGGTCGTCGGCTCGGAGGCCGGATCGAGGTACCTGGCCGAGGGCTACACCGGCTGCTGGCCCGCTTGAGCGGGGCTGGAGCGCGGTCGCCGAGACTGTCCCGATGGACATCGCGGCACTGCGCCTCGGCAACATCGGGAGGCTCCGGTCGGCGGAGGACGTCGTCCGCTCGCTCGGGGCCGTGCAGGGCCAGGACTACGGCCAGTCGCTGTGGGCGATCGGGCTGCGCACCGCCGCGGCCCGCGTCGCCGACGTCGAGGAGGCGTTGCAGGCCGGACGGGTCGTCCGCACGTGGCTGATGCGCGGCACGATCCACTACGTCCTGGCCGAGGACGTCCGGTGGATGCTCGGCCTGTTCGGCGCCCGCGACCTCGCCCGGCTGACACCCAAGGCGTGGCAGTACCACCACATGACGCCCGAGCTGATGTCGCTGGCGCGCAAGACTTTCGTGGAGGCGCTCACCGGCGGCGGCTGCCTCACCCGGCGCGAGATGATCGACCTGATGGCGGGCGTCGGCATCCCGGACGACCGGCAGCAGAGCTACTTCACGTTCATCCACCTCGCCCAGGAGGGCCTGGTGGTGCCCGGCCCGCCGCGCGGCAAGGAGCAGACGTTCGTCCTGCTGGACGAGTGGGCACCGCGGCAGCGTTCGCTGGAGGGCGACGAGGCGATGGCCGTGCTGGCGTCGCGGTTCTTCGGCAGCCACGGCCCGGCGACCCTGGCGGACTTCGCGAACTGGTGCGGCATCGGCGTGCGCGAGGCCTCCCGCGGCCTGGAGGCGGTGAAGGACTCGTTGGTGCGCGAGGAGTTCGACGGCAAGGAGTACTGGCTGCCGCCGGACCTCACGCCGGGCTCCGGCGCGTTCGTGCTGCCCGCCTACGACGAGATGCTGATCGGCTACAAGGACCGGAGCGCGCACTTCACCCGCTACGACGAGATCCCGATCTCCACCTACAACGGCATGTTCCACGCGACGATCATCGAGGACGGCCAGGTCGCCGGACTGTGGCGGCGGGTCATGAAGAAGACGTCGGTCGACGTGGAACTGCGGCCGCTGCCGGGTTTCGACGTCGACCGGCTCGCCGAGCACACCGCGCGGTTCGGCGACTTCCTCGGGCTGCCGGTGCGGACGGTCGTGAAGGACGCGCCGGAGGCGGGGTCGTCGAAGGTCAGCTGGCGCTCCCGCAGGTAACGGGATCCGCCGCCCGCGACGACAACGTGTCGAGCGGGAGGCGACATGACTTTGACGGACTACCTGGCAATCGGCGCGATCCTTGTGGCCATACCGGCGACATGGGCAGGTTGGTCCATGTGGCGCACGTCGAAGCGGTCCGGCGGCAGAGACCGGTTCCGCGATCAGCTGCGATCTTTGCGTGACAACCAGCGAGACCTGACCCGTCGAATGCTGGCTGTGAGTCCCGAGCACCTGAAGCAGCCGGACCTGCCTGTGCTGGCAAAGCCGGAGTGGGCAAGCCTTGCGCCGTTCGACCTGGCCGATGTGAAGATCGAATGGTTGGACGAGCAGCTCGACGACATCGCGAAGTTCCGCCGTCAGTCGTCCAAGGTGCTGGCGAAGATGCAGATTGCGCCCATCACCCGGTACAGCACCGCGCTGATCGAGATCATCGGACTGACCAGGCTTTTCGACGGTGTGATCTACCGGCTCATCGAGGTGGAGCTCACCGAGGACACGAAACGGATGGTGTTCGCCAAGGCGAGCTACTTCGCCGATCTCGACACGAGCGAGGTGCTCGCCTTCGAAGCACAGACATCTCGACGGCGGCCGTATCGGCGTCGCTTGCGGGACCCGTTCGACTTCCGCAAGAGGGTGGCCGGCCTCGGCATCGACACCCTGACCATTCGCCGCAACGGTGATCAGGCGGGTTTCTTCCTGCACCAACGGGATCCGACGAACGTCGTGAACAACGCCTCGATGATCGGCTTGATACCGGCGGGTGAGTTCACGCCGTCTGACGTGTCGAGTGAAGCGGTGTTCCGCGACCTGAGTCTGTGGCGGAACATCATGCGTGAGTACGCCGAGGAGATGCTCGGCGTACCGGACGCGCAGGGACAGGGCGGCCGTTGGATCGACTATGCGTCAGAGTCGCCGTACCGGGAACTGGAGATGGCACGTGTGACGGGAAAACTCCAGGTCAAGATCCTTGGCCTGGGAATCGATCCGCTCCCGTGGAAAACCGAGCTCCTCACCGTCTGCGTGATCGACGCGGAGGTGTTCGACGAGGTTTTCGCACCCGTCCCGGCGCGCAACGAGGAAGGCACCGTCATCGCTGGTGATCACAGGACCGGCCTTCCGTTCGACGAGGCGACCGTTGAACGCTACTGCCGCGCGCACAACGTTTCTCCGAACACAGAAGCATGTCTCCGCCTCGCCTGGCAGCACCGAGCCGCACTCGGTCTCGGCTGAGTCAGAACGTCAGGACCTCCACTTCCCCGCCCCGGTGACCGGGCGGGACGACCGCGAGCGCGCCGGCGAGCGCGGCGCCCCACAGGGAGCCGGGACGGTCGTGGCCGACCGGCGCGGCCAGGCCGCCGGACCGGGTGACCGGGACCAGGCGGGTGTCCGCGCGGTGGGCGCCGACGTCGGGGAGCCAGGCCGTGACCGGCGGGCGGGCGGCGTGGCCGCCCAGGGCGTCGAGCAGCGGGTGGAGCAGGGTCACCACGGCGGCCAGCGCCGCGAACGGGTTGCCGGGCAGGCCGACGACGCAGCGGCCGTCGGGCAGGACGGCCAGCAGCATCGGGTGACCCGGCCGGCACGCCACGCCGCTGATCCGGATCTCGGCGCCGAGGCCCGCGAGCACCCGGCGCAGGTGGTCGGCCGGGCCCGCCGAGGTGGCGCCGCACGTGACGAGGACGTCGGCCTGGCCGGACGCGAGGGCGCCGGTCAGCGCGGACGGGTCGTCGCGCAGGTGGGTGGTGCCCAGGAGGTCGGCCCTGGTGAGCAGACCGGGCAGCATCGGGCCGAGGGCGTCGCGGACCCGGCCTGGGTGGGGGAGGCCGGTGTGGAGGAGTTCGTCCCCGGTCACGATCACGGCGACCCTCGGGCGGCGGTGGGCCAGGAGGGTGTCGTGGCCCGCTCCCGCCGCGAGGCCCAGGACGGCCGGGGTGATGGGGGAACCGGCGGGCACGAGTTCGCTGCCTGCCGGCCAGTCCTCGCCGCGGCGGCGGATGTGCCTGCCCGGTGGGGCGGGGCGGCGTTCGTCGACGACGTGGAGCACCTTGCCGTCGGTGGAGCAGAGCTCCACCGGAACCACGAGATCCGAGCCGTCCGGCACCGGTGCGCCCGTGGCCACCCCGAACGCCTCGCCTGACCGCAGGACCACCCCGGGCACCGGGTCTCCGGCCGCCACCCTGCCGGTGATCCGCCACGGGCCGGTGCCCGTCACCGCGTAGCCGTCCATGGCTGAGGTGTCGCAGGTCGGCTGGTCGGTGAGGGCCCGCACGCCCGAGGCGAGCGCCAGGCCCAGGGCGTCGGACAGAACTGCTTCGGTCGCCTCCAACGGCTTAACGGCATCGCGTGCCGTCTGGCGGGCGAGCTTCCAGGGCATGGTCATCGTGGCTCCCGTGGTATAGCCTACCGAATACTGTATGCAATCCTCGGGACGGGGTGAAGGGCATGCCAGTCGCGACTTACGTACGTGATCACGCCGGCAGGCTCTACCGGGTGGGGGAGACCGACGTCGAGGCGTCGGGGCGTTCGCGTCGCACGGTGCTGTGGGCCGCTTGGGCGGCGATGCTCGCGGCCGGCATCGGGCAGTACGGGTTCGGGGCGCTGATCCCCCAGTTGCAGGACCGGTGGAGCGTGCCGGAGTTGTTCTGGGCACTGGCGTTGTGGACCGTGTGCCAGGCCGGCACGGCGTTCCCGGCGGCCTGGTTGAGAGAGCGGCGCAGGCTCACGCCCACCGGCGCGATGTGGATCGGGGCGGTCCTGTGCGGCGCCGGGTTGCTGACGCTCGGGCAGGGCCAGCTGGTCGGGTACGCGATCCTCGGCGGCATCGGCGCCGGGCTGGTCTACGCCACGTGCCTCGGCGTCGTCGTGCGGTGGTACCCGGAGCGCGTCACGCGGAAGGTCGCGTTCGTCAGCGGGGCGTTCGCGTACGGGTCGGTGCCGTTCGTGCTGGCCGCCGGGCTGTTCTTCGGCGGCGGGTTCCTCCTGCGGGCCGGGATCGTGATCGCCGTCGTCGTGGCCGTGGCCGGCGCGGTGGTGAAGGACCCGCCCGAGCACTGGTGGCCGCCGCACGTCCCGCCCCGCGAGTGGGCGCTCGACCGGGCGCGCGTGCCCAACCGGTCCGCGCTCAAGGAGTTCCGGACGCGCGAGGCCATGCGGTGCGGCACGTTCTGGTGGCTGTACGGCGGTGTCGCGTTCGCGGCGGCGGTGTCCCTCTACGACCTGGCGTACCTGCCGTTGTTCGTCGGCGACGAGGTGCTCGGGGTCGTCGCGCTGGCCACGCTGGCGGCGGCGACGGGCACCGGGCGCGTGCTGGTCGGGTGGATCTCGGACCGGGTCGGGCGCAGGAAGGCTCTGGTGTGGACGCTCGCGACGGGCGGGCTGGCGCAGTTCGTGCTGCTGTACTCCCAGAACGTCGCGGGACTGCTCTCCGGCGCCGCGCTCGCGGGCCTCGGCACCGGGTGCTGCTACTCCCTGCTGGTCGGCGTGACGAGGGAGTACTTCGGCGAGACGAACGGCGCCCAGAACTTCGGCGTCCTCTACACCGCCAAGGCCGCCGGCGCGTTGCTGGCCGCCGTGGTCCTCGCCTCGCAGGGGCCCGCGTTCGCGTTCGTCGCGGCGGGTGTGCTCGGACTGGCGGGCGCGGTGCTCACCGCGCACCTGTCGCACCCGGGAAGGCCGCGCCTGTGAGCCGCGTGCCGCGGCTCGCGAAGGGCTGGCACCGGACGCCGGCGGACGGCTGTTGCCTGATGGAGCTGACGTCCGTGCTCGCGGGCGAGGTGTGGTCGGACCGGCCCGCCTGTGTGCAGCCGGTGCTGGCGTGCGTGGCGCGGTGCGTCAACGACCAGTCCACAGAGGACGGACGGCAGAAGCTCCTTCCGTTCGCCGTCAGGGTGATCGGCACGGAGAAGGCGCCCGCCGAACGCCTGGTCGCGCACTGCGCGACCAGGGCCGGGATCGTCGCGCCGCGGTGGTGGCCGCGCGGCTGGGTCGTGACCAGGGCCGTCAGGGCGATGTCCGGGGACGAGGTGTTGCGGCGCCTGCTCGACGAGTGCGTCGCGATCTGCAGGGAGGCAACGCGTGGGACGAGTGACGAGCAGGCGTCGCGTGGTGCGGCTGGTGGACGACGCGGCCACCGTGCGGCCGGACACGCTGGCGGTCGAGGAACCGCTGGAGATCCGCGTGCGGGGCAAGTCCCTCGCCGTGACCATGCGCACGCCGGGTGACGACTTCGACCTGGCCGCGGGCTTCCTGGTCAGCGAGGGCGTCGTGCGCGCGCCGTCCGACATCGCGTCGATCCGCTACTGCGCGGGCGCCACGGCCGACGGGGGCAACACCTACAACGTGCTCGACGTCGGCCTGGGGGAGGGCGTCGCACCACCGGACCCCTCGATCGAACGCAACTTCTACACCACCTCGTCCTGCGGTCTGTGCGGCAAGGCCAGCCTGGACGCCGTGCGCACCGTGGCGACCTGGCGGGTGGCGGACGACCCGATCCGCCTCGACCCGGGGACGATCACGGAGTTCCCGGCGAAACTCCGTGCCGCGCAACGGGTCTTCGACCGCACCGGCGGCCTGCACGCGGCCGGGCTGTTCGACGCCGGGGGCAACCTCCTGTGCCTGCGCGAGGACGTCGGCCGGCACAACGCGGTCGACAAGGTCGTCGGGTGGGCGACGCGCGGGGGCAGGCTGCCGCTGACGGGCACCGTGCTGATGGTGAGCGGGCGGGCGTCGTTCGAACTGGTGCAGAAGGCGGTCATGGCCGGGATCCCGGTGCTCACCGCCGTGTCCGCGCCGTCGTCGCTGGCCGCCGACCTCGCCGAGGAGATGGGCGTGACGCTGGTCGGGTTCCTGCGCGGGACGTCGATGAACGTCTACACGGGCGGCCACCGGCTGGGGGTCACGGCCCGAGTCCGCTAGTGCAGGACCAGGCCGCCGACCGGGACCGCGGCGACGTGCCCGGTCGGCGGCGTCTCCCTGGCGAGAGCCAGGCCGACGTCGACCAGCGAGGACCGGCGCAGCCCCGCGACGTCGGCCAGCGGTGTCCACACAGGATCGGCGGTCGCCCCGTTCGGCTCGGGCCGCGGTTCGCCGGTGATCCGGACGCGGTAGAAGACGCCGACGTTCTGGTGCGGCCCCTTCTCCGGCAAGTGGCGCTCGGCCGCGGGGATGAAGCGGGAGTCCACGCCGAGCAGGCGTTCGACCTCGCCGGCGCACCCGGTCTCCTCGGCGACCTCGCGGACGACGGCGTCGAACGGGTCCTCGCCGTGCTCCACGGCACCGCCGGGCAGCGACCAGTGGCCCTCGTCGAACGCTGACGCGCAACGCACGAGCAGCACGCGGTCGTTCTCGATGCTCACGGCGTAGGCGGCCAGCCGGAAGGTCGTCATGCGGGCACGTTAGCCCGTAAGGCGTCCTCCGCGAGGATGATGCCGCGCGGCGGACGCGATCTTGAACGCGACGACCTACCGTTCCTCCCATGTTGACTGTCAGGGGGATCAGCCGGAGCTTCGGCGATCACAAGGTGCTCGACGAGGTGAGCTTCGACGTCCGGCCCGGCCGGATGACGGGCTTCCTGGGCGCCAACGGGTCGGGCAAGACGACCACGATGCGCATCGTGCTGGGGGTGCTCGCCGCGCACGGGGGAACGGTGAGCTGGCAGGGGCAGGAGGTCACGGCGCAGACGCGGCCGGACTTCGGCTACATGCCGGAGGAACGCGGGCTCTACCCCAAGATGAAGGTGCGCGACCAGATCACGTGGCTGGCGCGGTTGCACGGCGTCGACAGGGAGACCGCGCAGCGCAACACCGACGCGCTGCTGCACGACCTGGAGCTGACCGAACGGGCCGGGGACCGGCTCGAGGAGCTGTCGCTCGGCAACCAGCAGCGCGTGCAGATCGCGGCCGCGCTGGTGCACGAGCCGGCCGTGCTGATCCTGGACGAGCCGTTCTCCGGGCTCGACCCGCTCGCCGTGGAGACCGTGCTGGACGTGCTGCGCAAGCGGGCCGCCGGCGGGGTGCCGGTGTTGTTCTCGAGCCACCAGCTGGCGATCGTGGAACGGCTCTGCGACGACGTCGTGATCATCTCGAAGGGACGGGTCGTGGCCAACGGGTCACGCGAGGAGCTGCGCGCCAGGCACGCGGGCAGCCGCTACGAGATCGTCGTCGCGGAGGACGCGGGCTGGGTCCGCGACGTGCCCGGCGCCAGGATCCTGGAGCTCGACGGGCCGCGCGCGGTGTTCGAGGCGGAACCCCAGCAGGTGCTCAGGGCGGCGCTCGACCGCGGCGAGGTCCGCTCGTTCACGCCCGTCGTGCCCACGCTGGACGAGATCTTCAGGGAAGTGATCTGACATGGCTCGGGCCTCCTTCAGCCAGGCGACGTGGCTCGTCGCCGAACGTGAGATGAAGACCTTGGTCACCACCAAGGGGTTCTGGATCGGGTTCGCCTTCACGATCGTAGGGTTGTTCGCGCTCACCGTGCTGCCGACGGTGTTCGGCGGCGACGACCCCAAGGTCGCCGCCGTCGGCTCGGCCGTGCAGGTGGTGCAGGGCAAGGAACTCGACGTGCGCGAGGTCGGCACCGTCGAGGAAGCCGCCGACCTGGTCAGGGCCGACGAGGTCGAGGCCGCGATCGTGCCGGACGGCGGCGGGATCAAGGTCCTCGCGCTCAACGACGCGCCGAGCGACGTGGTCAGCCAGCTCGTCCAGGCACCCCCGGTGGAGCTGCTGGACGCCTCGGCGGTGAACTCCGGCCAGCGGTTCGTCACGGTCCTCGTGTTCGGGCTGGTGTTCCTGATGTTCGGCATGGGCGGCGCGGCGATCGCGCAGAGCACCGTGACCGAGAAGCAGACGCGGATCGTCGAGATCCTCGTC
This sequence comes from Lentzea sp. NEAU-D7, assembly GCF_026242055.1. Lineage (GTDB taxonomy): Bacteria > Actinomycetota > Actinomycetes > Mycobacteriales > Pseudonocardiaceae > Lentzea. Next base: position 19,179 of record NZ_JAPJDL010000013.1, read on the forward strand.
TCGACGGTGCCGGTGCGGGCGCTGCTCGCCGGCAAGATCCTCGGGCACACGATCCTCACGCTGGGCCAGGTGGTGGTGCTGGCGCTCGCGGCACCGATAGCACTGCGGGTCGCGGGACTCGGCGAACTGCTGGGGGTGGTGGCACCCGCGCTGGGCTGGTTCATCCCGTTCCTGATGCTCGGGTTCGTGCTGATCTCGTCCATGTGGGCGGTCGCGGGCGCGCTGGTCAGCCGCCAGGAGGACCTCGGCTCGACGATGGGCCTGGTCATGATCGCGGTGATGGGACCGTACTTCGGCGTGCAGTTCTTCTTCGAGAACCCCGTGGTGCTGAAGTGGATGTCGTTCGTGCCCTTCACGGCCGGCGTCGCGATGCCGGTGCGGTTGTTCGCGCAGCAGGCACAGCCGTGGGAGGCGATCCTGTCGCTCGGCGTCCTCGCGGCGACCGTGGTGACGATCCTGCTGGTCGCGTCCCGGCTCTACACCGGCTCGTTGCTGCAGACCGGAGCACGGGTGAAGCTGTCCAAGGCCTGGGCACCTGCAGAATAGGGCCATGACCGCTGATCCGATTCGCCTCGCCGTCGTCGGCCTGGGAGCCATGGGCACCCGGATGCTGGCGGCGGCGCGGCAGCATCCCGGCTTCACCGTGGTCGCCGGCGTCGACGTCGCACCCCGCGCGCTCGACGTCCCGGTCGTCACGACGCTGGACGAGGTGCTGTCCGATGTGGACGCCGTGTACGTCTCGACGCCACCCGCCTCGCACGCCGGGCTCGTCCTGAAGGCCTTCGAGGCGGGCAAGGCGGTGTTCTGCGAGAAGCCGCTGGCCGTCGACCTGGGCGAGGCCCGCGCGATGGCCGAGGCCGCGCGGGGCCGCCCGAACGCGGTCAACTTCGCGCTGTCCGACATGGTGGCGACCGTCGAGATCGAACGGCGGCTGCCCGAGCTGGGCACGCTGCGGGGCGTCGAGATCCGGCTGCAGTTCCCGCGCTGGCCCAGGGCGTTCCAGGCGGAGGCGGCCTGGCTGTCGCGCTCCGAGCAGGGCGGGTTCGTCCGCGAGGTGCTGTCGCACTTCGTCTACCTGACCGACCGGATGCTCGGGCCGCTCGCGGTCGAGTCGGTGTCGTCGGACTTCCCCGAACCCGGCGCGGCCGAGGTGGCGGCCCGCGGCGTGCTGCGGGGCAGCGGCGTGCCGGTGCACGTGTCGGCGTTCTCCGGCCTGGCCGGGCCCGAGGTCTACGAGTGGACCGCCTGGGGCACGAAACGATCGCTGCGCCTGGACCAGTGGGCCCTGCTGTCCACTTCGGACGGGGGAGCGTGGGAACCGGTGGCGCTGGAGCAGACCGGCTCCGACTACTCGCGGCTCACGCTGTTCGCGCAGGCCGTGCGGGGCGAGCACCCGCGTGACCTGGCGGACTTCGCCAGCGGGCAGCGCGTGGCCGAGGTGGTCGAGGCCTTCCTGCGGTAATCCGCTTGCGCGCGTTCGGCAGGATCGGAGCAATGGGGATCCTGTTCGTCACGCTCGCGGGACATGGCCACGTCACGCCGACCCTCGCCGTGGTCGAGGAACTGGCCGCGCGCGGCGCCGAGGTCGAGTACGCGACCGGAGCCGAGCACGCCGAGGCGGTGACCGGGGCGGGCGCGCGATGGGTGGAACTCCCCGCGCTGCCCGCCTTCCGGCCCGTCACCGGCAACCCGATCGACGAGTGGTTCCCGCACTACTTCAGGGCGATGGCCGCGACCTACCCGGTCCTGCTCGGCCACTGCCGGACCGCTCGCCCGGACCTGATCTGCTACGACGCGACCAACTGGCCCGCACGCCTCGTCGCGCGGCGGCTCGGTGTCCCCGCGGTGCGGACCGTGCCGCACGTCGCGTCCAACGAGCACCACAGGGTCATGGACGTCGACCTGGACCGGTACCTCGCCGGCGACACCGCGCGGTTCGCCGTCGAGCACGACGTCGAGCTCGACCCGTGGAGCACCGTCGAGGCACTGGAGGCCTGCAGCGTGGTGTTCGTGCCGCGGGAGTACCAGCCGTCCGGGGAGACCTTCGACGCGTCGTTCCACTTCGTCGGCCCCGTGCTGGGACGCCGGGCCGACGAGGAGTGGGCGCCCCGCCGCACGGACCTGCCGCTGCTCTACGTCTCGCTCGGCTCGGTCATGAGCGATCAGGCCTTCTACCAGGCGTGTCTCGACCAGTTCGCCGACGGCCGGTGGCAGGTGGCGATGACGGCCCGCGACGTGCGCGGAACGGACACCGCCGAAGTGCGGCCGTGGTTCCCGCAGCCCGCAGTGCTGAAGCACGCGGCCGCGTTCATCACCCACGGCGGCATGAACTCCGTCATGGAGGCGCTGCACGCGGGAGTGCCCCTGGTGGTCGTGCCGCAGACCCCGGAACAGGCCGGGAACGCCCGCCGCGTCGTCGAGCTCGGCCTGGGCGAACAGGTCGACGACCACGCGGACCTGCGCGCGGCCGTCGATCGGGTCTCGGCGGACGGCACGATCCGGCGCAACCTCGACCGGATGCGTGCCGCCATCGCCGACGCCGGTGGCGCTCAGCGAGCGGCCGACGTCATCCTCAGCCGAGCACCTCGCGGAGCTTGACGGCGAACTCCTCGGGCTTGCCCGCGTAACCGAACTCGCCGCCGAGGAACCCGCCGTGGTGGCTGGGGAACACGACGGCCTCCTGGCCGAGCAGGCGTGCCGTGTGGACGGCCGTGCGGCCGGTGAACGCGTCACCGGTCTCCTCGCCGACGGCGATCACGACGCGGGTCGGCGCGGCGGCCAGCTCCTGCACCCGCGGGTAGTAGTCGGTGATGGCGAGCGAGGAGTTCCCGAGCAACGGGTCGTCGCGCCTGCCGTCGTCCTCGGACGGCATCCCGAACTGCGCGGGATCCGGCAGGGGCAGCGCGAAGTACTCGTCGGTGTACTCGCCCTGCCACGAGCTCATCTGCATGAACGCCGCCATGCCCGCGCCCTGGCCCTTGGCCTGGTAGGCGTCCATGAACGCGTCGCGCGCCCGGCGAGCGGCGGCCGCGTCGGGCAGCACGTCGATGATCGGCGGCTCGTGCGCCACGAGCGTGACCACGTCGTCCGGGTACGCGGCGACGAGTTCGAGGGCCGTGACCGCGCCACCGCTCGACGCGAACAGGTCGACCGGGCCGCCGACGGCCTCGATCACCGCGTGCACGTCCGCGGCCTGGGTCTCGGGGGTGTTGTCGGTGCGACCGTCCGAACGGGTGCTCCGGCCGATGCCGCGCGGGTCGTAGGTGATCACCGTGCGGTCGGGGAACTGCGCGCGCAACGCGACGAAGCCGCTGGCGTCCATCGGCTGGCCGATCATCATCAGCGGACGGCCACCGGAACCGCTCACGTCGTACGTGATGGCGGCGCCGTCTGTTTCCAGAACGTGAGTTTCCATGCTGTCTCCCCAGGAGATTCGGGTCTGAGCAGCCTAGTCACAGACGTGAACCTCCGAGGGCCGACTAACCGATCGACCTGCATGTTCACCACTGGTATCAAGGCTCGCATGACGCGAACAGCAGTGGTGACCGGCGGCGGTACGGGCATCGGCAAGGCGGTGGCGGCCCGGCTCGTCGAGCAGGGTCTGGACGTGGTGATCACCGGGCGCAGGGAGGACGTGCTGAAGGCGGCGGCCGGCGAGATCGGCGCACGGGCGGTCGCGTTCGACGCGGCGGACCCGGAGGCGGTGCGGGCGGCGCTGGACGATCTTCCTCCGCAGGTGGACGTTCTGGTCAACAACGCGGGCGGCAACGTGGCGCGGCGTCGTCCCGCGCCGGAGAACCTGGCCGAGGTGCGGGACCTGTGGATCGCGAGCTACGAGGCCAACGTGGTCAGCGCCGTGCTCGTGACGACCGCGCTGGAGCCGCGGCTCGCGGACAACGCACGGGTGGTGACGGTCGGCTCGATCGCGGGCCGGCGGGGTTCGGGTTCCTACGGTGCGGCCAAGGCCGCGGTCGAGGCGTGGACCGCGGATCTCGCGTTCTCGCTGGGAGGCAGGGGGATCACGGTCAACGTGGTGTCGCCGGGCGTCACCGAGGACACCGAGTTCTTCGGCGGCACCCTGAGCGAGGAACGGCGCAGGGTGCTCGTCGGCAACACGGCGAACGGCCGCGCGGGCACCCCGGCGGACGTCGCCGCGACGATCGCGTTCCTCACCTCACCGGAGGCCGGGCACATCACCGCCCAGGTCATCGGGGTGAACGGCGGAGCCGGGCTCGGACGCTGAACCCGATGACGGCGAGCAGCACGACCACGAGTGCGATCCAGGAGAACTCCGCGAGGTAGCGCTCGGCCGCCTCGCCCACGAGGTAGACCGCGGCCGTCGTGCCGCCGGCCCACAGGACGCCGCCGGCGGCGTTGGCGAGCAGGAACTTCCCGTAGTGCATGCCCATCGTGGCGGCGAGCGGCCCGGACAGGATCCGCAGCAACGCCACGAACCGGCCGAAGAAGACCGCCCAGGCGCCGTGCCGTTCGAACAGCGCCTGGGCGCGGCCGATCTTGTCCTCGCTGAAGTGGCGGGGGAACTTCTCGCCCGCCCAGCCGAAGATCCGCGGCCCGAACCGCTTGCCCAGCGCGTACCCGGCGCTGTCGCCGATGATCGCGCCGGCGGACGCGGCGACGCCGACCCAGAGCGGTGAGACGCCGTCGTGGTGCGAGGCCATGAGCGCCGCCGCCACGAGCACGACCTCGCCCGGCAACGGGATCCCCATGCTCTCGACCCCGACCACCACGCCCACGACGACGTAGACCAGCAACGGTGGAACGGCGTGGAGCCACTCGGTCAGCACAGCCGTGATCTTCCTCCAACCGGATGGGATCGGCCACGAGACACGGCCGTCTCGGTACTCTGCTGATCATCTGGACGAGGGGGCGGTTGTGGCGAGCCAGTTCGGCTTACTGCTGCGTCAATGGCGGCAGCGGGCGGGATTGAGCCAGGAAGCGCTCGCTCAGCGCGCCGCCGTGGGCATTCGCACGGTGCGTGGGCTGGAGACCGGCGAACGGACCGATCCCCGCATGGGCACCGTGCGCGCGTTGGCGGACGCTCTGGAGCTCACCGGCGCTGAACGGGCCGAACTGTTCTCCTCCGCCGGGCGCGACGAACCGCCGGTCGCGGAGCCGGTCCGGTTCGACCCCCTGCACGAGGCCGCCGAGACGCTGAAGGTCGCGGTCGAGGCCCGGTGGCGGCGCGAGGAGGAGCAGCGGCAGGTCCACGACCCGGTGCCGCTGCCGGTGCGGTGGGACGAGGCACCCGCGACGTGGATGGACAGCCGGCTCAACATCGGCGCCGGGGCCGCGCTCGGCGGACGCCTGGACCAGGTCGTCGAGGTCTACCGCGGGGTCGGGTCGCGGCGGCTGGTCGTGCTGGGACGGGCCGGGTCCGGCAAGACGGTGCTGACCACGCGGTTCGTGCTGGACCTGCTCGGCGCGCGCAACCCCGCCGACCCCGTGCCGGTGATCTTCCACCTCGGTGCGTGGCATCCCGGACGTCTCGGGCTCCGCGACTGGCTCGCCGGCCAGCTGACGCGCGACCACCCGTTCCTCGCGGCGCCGGGACCCGGCGGCGGCACGCTGGCGGCGGCGCTGGTCGACTCGCAGCGGGTGCTGCCCGTGCTGGACGGCTTCGACGAGATCGCGGCCGGGCTGCACCGGCAGGCGCTCACCGCGCTGAACAGCACCACTCTGCCGTTGCTGCTGACCAGCCGCGTGGACGAGTACCGCGACGCGGTCGAGGGCACGGACGTGCTGACGGCGGCCGCCGCGGTCGTGCTGGCCGACCTGACGTGCGACGACCTGGCGGACTACCTGCCGCGCACCACCCGCAAGACCGGGCCGGGCGGCAACGCCTGGAAGCCCGTGCTGGACGAGGTGCGCCACGGCGGTCCGCTGGCAGAGGTGCTGACGACACCGTTGATGGTGGCTCTGGCGCGGCGGATCTACAGCGACACCCCGGACCACGACCCGATCGCACTGCTGGCCTTCTCCGAGCCCGACGAGATCGAACGCCACCTGCTCGGCAGCTTCATACCGGCTGTGTACGGCGCGGACGCCGGCCGCGTGCAGCCGTGGCTCGGTCACCTCGCCGGCCACCTGACCGGGCTCGGCACGCACGACCTGGCGTGGTGGCGCTTCGGCTCGTCGTCCGTGGTCACCGGCCTGGCCGTCGGAGTGGCGGTCGGGGTCGCGGACCTGGTGCTGGAGGGCGTGCTGGTGGGTGGGATGAGCACCAGGGGCGTGCTGTTCGCGGTGATGATCGGGTTGGTCACCGGCGTGCTGTTCGGGGCGGCGCACCGGTACGTGGTGCGCAGGACGCCCATCGAACCCGTGCGCACCCGGCTGCGGCTGCGCGGTCGCGCCGGGAAGCGGGTGTGGGCGCGCGGACTGCTCGGGCTGGCGTTCGGCGGCGCGGTCGGTGCCGCGTACGGGCTGGTGCGCGCGATGGCGTACTGGCTCGTCACGCCCGGTTTCGAGATGACGGCCGGGGTGCTGGTCGACATCGGCGTCTTCGGTCTGGTGTTCGGGATCGGCGCGGGGATGGTGTTCACCGTCGCCGCCGCGATGGAGGCGCCGCTCGACGTGCGGTCGGCGGGCAGTCCCGACGGCCTGCTGGCGGCGAACCGCCGTGCGGTGCTCGGACTCGTCGCGATGATGGTGCCGGTGTTCGCGGTGTTCGTCGCCGGCGCCACCGGGGTCGTCGCGAGCGGGCTGACGGCGTTGCGGTTCGAGGTGGTGTGGAGCCCGACGACGGCTCTGTCGCTCGGGCTCGTCGGCGGGATCGGCGGCGGGCTGGCGTACGTGCTGAGCCTGACCGCGTGGGGGCAGTGGGTGGTGTTCGCGCGCGTCTGGCTGCCGCTGACCGGGAAGCTGCCGTGGGGGCTGCCGGCGTTCCTCGACGACGCCTACCGGCGTGGCGTGCTGCGCCGGGCGGGTGCTGTCTACCAGTTCCGGCACGCGCGCCTGCAGGATCATTTCGCGCGTTTGCGCTGATCAGATGCACCGGCCACAAGTGGCCGGTCGTCTGGCCTGTCCTTCGTTTGGTCCCGCTGTGATCGTTTCGGCGGGACGGACGAAGGGGGTCGAGGGGTGTCGCCTGGTGAGATCAACTGGGAGGCGTACAGCCACGAAGAGTTGCACCGGATGCTGTGGCAGGACGCCGATGTCGCGGACGTGAGCACGGTCGCCGACGAGTGGACGCGTCACCGCGCCGCGTTGGACGCGCACGCCGAGGTGCTCCGGGAGCAGCGCGCGGCGTTGCTCGACGGGTGGGCCGGGGCCGCGGCGGAGGAGGCCGCCGCGCGGCTCGGTGCGCTGGCCGAGCGGATCGGGAAGATCAGCGAACTGGCCGCGGCGGGGCAGAAGGCCGCGCAGGACTCGGCCGACGCGCTGGCGGCGGCCCGCGCCGCGATGCCGCCGCCACCGGGGCCGGGGACGACGGTGCCGGCGTTCGCCGGGCTGCCGAGCGCGCCGGGGTCCGTCGCGTTGCCCGCCGCACCGGCGCCGTTCGCGTTGCCCGCGGCGCCCGCACCGTTCGGGTTGCCCGCCGCGCCCGCACCGTTCGCACTGCCCGGCACGCCAGGGGCCTTCGCGTTGCCGGGCGCACCCGCCCCGATGGCCCTGCCGAGCGCGCCCACCCTGCCCGCCGGAGCGACCTCGGGCTTCTACTTCTACTTCGGCGCCGCCTCGGCCGACCAGCAGAAGGCCCAGGCGGTCCGGGCGATGCAGACCTACGAGTCGAGCCTCAACGGCAGCGGCCGCCTCATCGACGACGCGAGGAGCAACGTTCCGCAGGCCGCGCCGGCGCCCCGTGCCGCGCCCGCGGCCCAGGTGAAGACGCCCAGTTCGGGTGGCGTGCCGTGGCAACGGCTGGTGGGCGGCGGTTCGGCGGCGACGGCCACGCGTGGCCCGGTCACCGGCGCCGCTACCCCGGTCGTCGGCGCCGCCACCCCGGTCAGCCAGCAGCTCGCACCGGGCATGCGGGCCGGGGTGGTGTTCGGGCAGCACGGCGGAATCACCGCGACCGGCACCCTCACCGCCGACACGCGCCCGTCCGGCCAGAACACCGCGATGGGCGCACCTGCGGCGGGAGCGGCGCGCAAGGACGAGGACCAGGAGCACGAGAACCAGATGCCGACGCTCGACCACGACCTGTTCGCGGTGACCGAGCGGGTGTCTCCGGCCGTGATCGGGGAGGAGCAGTGACCGGCTACGAGGTCGCGCCAGACCAGCTGCAGGACCGGGTGAGGACCCTGAGCAGGCTGGCCGAGCTGACCGCCGACCTGGTGACGACGGCGAGCAGGCTGGCCGAGCGGCAGCCGTTGCTCGGGACCGCGCCACCCGCCCAGGACCTGTCGCGCCGGCTCAAGGACGCCGGGTCGGGGCTCGCCGGTGAGGTGGGTGCCGCCGAACGCGAGGTGCGTGAGTTCCGGCAGATGCTCGCCGAGATCAGGTCCACCTACACCGAGACCGACGCCGACCAGGCGCGCAGGGTGGCCCGGTGACCGCCTTCGACCTGGTGGAGATGGACCTGCTCGCCACGCACGCGGGGGTGCGCTGGCCGTTCCCGCTGCGGGTGCCGTCGTTCGGCAAGCTCGCGGACGAACGCGCGCGCCTCCTCGCCGAGGCGGGCCACGGGCTGCAGGCGCGCGGACTGGCCGAGGCGCACGGACCCGTCGGCATGGCCGCGGCACTCGTCACCGCGCTGCACGAGCACACCGCCGTGGTCGACCTCGTCGTGCCCGGCACGGGCGCGGTCGCGATGGTCTTCGGCGACCAGGCCGTGGTGTGCACGCAGTCCGGCAGCACGGTCCGGGCGGCGCGGGTCGAGGCGGAGACGCTCGGCGACGAGCTCGTGGCGCTGGTCCCGCACGCCCGGCCCGCGCAGCTCATGCCCATCACGCTGCCACCCGGTGCCGGACTCGACCTGGAGGTCACCGGACAGGGGCAGGCGGGCGTGGTCAGGGGCGGGCAGCGGCAGGAAGTGTCCTGGTTGGACAGTGCGAGCGGACGGGTCAGGGTCGACGCCGGTGATGACGGCTGGGTGAGCGTCAACCCGCTGAGGCACCACGACCTGGTCCGCGTGATCGGTGAGCTCGCCGCGATCGCGCGAGCCTGATGGAGGGGGAGAGAAGTGGATCCAGCACAGTGGCTGGCGGACTACCAGGAACGCCTGGAACGCGTCGCGTACAGCGCGCGGTCGGCGAGTGCGAGCCTGGCCGAGGTGGGGGCGAAGGCGACCTCGCCGCGCGGTGAGGTCACCGTGACGGTGAACGCGGGCGGCGTGCTCGGCGACGTCGCGCTGACGCCGTCGGCGCGCAAGCTCGACGTCGACACGCTCGCGATGCTGATCGTCAGCACCGCGCGGGAGGCGCAACGGCTGGCGAGCGCCCGGATGACCGAGGTCATGGCGGACTACCTCGGCGAAAGCGACGCGTTGCACCAGATCACGAAGAACCTGCCGGAGGCCGTGCGATGAGCTTCACCGCGGACCACGAGCAGTTGCGCCGCCACGCCAGGACCCTGACCGGGTACGCCGACCGGCTGTCCGGCACCGGATCCCGGCTGCCGGGCCAGGTCGGTCAGTCCTCGCTCGGGTCGTTCGCCCAGTTCCTCAGCTCCGGCCTGAGCGGCCCGATGGGCGAGACGGCGGGAGCGTTCGCCCAGATCGCGTCCACGATGGACCAGGTGGGCGAGGGCATCCGGCGGACCGCCGAGAACTACCAGCGCACCGACGAGCGCAACGCCGCGGACATCACGGGAGTGGACCGATGACGGTGACCGACGCGGGCACGATCGCCGGCCTGCTGAACGAGCTCCGCGCCACCACGAACGCCGTCACCGGCGACGAGTGGCTGTCGTCCGGCCTCGCCCAGACCCCGAAGGCCCCGCTGAGCGAACTGGCCTCGGACGGGAAACCGTTGCAGGCACTGGACAGCGCGGGCGCCGGCTTCCTCACGCCGATGATCTCGTTCCTGGAGGAGCCGCTGAACGAGCTGCGCGGCGACCCGGACGGCGTCCAGCGGGGCGCGGGGGAGTTCGAGGACGCGAGCAAGGCCGCGACCGCGCTCGCCGGCGAGTACGGCGCCAAGGCGGGCAGCGAGACCGACGGCTGGACCGGGGAGAGCGCGGCGGAGTACGCGAAGACGGGCAAGGAACTCGTCGACGGCGTGCTCTCCGTGGCCGAGACGGCGCTGACGAACGCCACCGCGCTGATCAAGGCGGGCGAGGTGGTCGCCCGGGTGGCCGCCGAGGTGACGCGGCTGATCACCGAGGCGGTCGGGAAGATCGTGCCGATCATGACGCAGGCGATCGCCGCGGCGGCGGTGACGTTCGGGCAGAGCATCGCCGCGGCGATCCCGCAGTGCGTGCAGATCGCGGTCGAGTGCGGCGGGCAGATCGCGGCCAAGCTCGGTGAGCTGCTGACGAGCGGGGAGAACCTGGTCAAGCTGGTCGAGGGGGCGCAGGCGGTGCTGAAGATCGTGAAACAGGCGATGTCGGTGATCGGGGACAAGGCGTCGGGCTCGGCCGAGCTGCCGACCGCCGAGGAGGTGACCGCGTGAAGCGCCTCGCCGCGCTCGTCTGCGCGCTCCTGCTCCTCGGCACCACGCCGGCGAAGGCCGACGACGCCGTGCAGACGGTGCTCGACCAGTACCTGCTGCAGGCGGGACCGGGTGCCGCCGTGCACACCGGGTCCGGCACGCGGTCGACCGGCACCGGGAAGCTTCACGAGCGGCGCCCGATCACGGCCGCCGACCACTTCCGGATCGGCAGCCAGACCAAGACGTTCACCGCCGTGGTCGTCCTGCAGCTCGTGGACGAGGGCCGGGCCGAACTGGACGCGCCGATCTCGCGGTACCTGCCCGGCGTGGTCACCGGCAACTACGACGGTGACGTGATCACCGTTCGCCAGCTGCTGCAGCACACCAGCGGTCTCGTCCGCGACGTGCGCGACGCCAAGGCGGGTCCCGGCGGCACGTACGCGCTGGGCGAGCTCGTCCGCTCGGCGATGGACGAACCGGCCCAGAACGCTCCCGGTGCGGCCCAGAACTACTCGAACGTCGGCTACCTGGTGCTGGGACTGCTGATCGAACGCCTCACCGGCAGGCAGGCCGGTGACGCGATCACCGAGCGGGTCGTCCAGCCGCTCGGCCTGACCGAGACGCGCTTTCCGGCACCCGGTGACCGCGCGCTGAAGGCGCCCTTCCTGAACGGCTACCTGGGCGGCCGCCTCGGCCAGCTCTTCTTCTGGACCGAGGCGACCACCACCGTCGAGCTGTCGGCCTGGAGCACCGCCGGTGCCATGGAGTCCACTTTGGACGACCTCCAGCGGTTCTACCGCGCGCTGGCCGGCGGCAGGCTCGTCTCCCCGGCGGCGCTGGCCGAGATGAGGCGCACGTTCGGCCCGGCCGACGCCTACGGCCTGGGCCTGGTGAAGATGCCGTTGTCGTGCGGTGTGGTCGCGTGGGGTCACAACGGTGCCCTGATGACCGGGCACTACTCGTTCACCCTGACCACCGACGACGGCCGGTTCGCGTCGGTCGTGACCAACACGAACTGGCAGGGCTCCGGCAAGCCCTCGGCCGTCGACGTGGCCGACCGGGCGATCTGCTCCGGTTAGCCGGTCAGGATCGCCCGTGCGAGCGCGGCGGTCTCGGACGGCGTCCTGCCGACCCTGATCCCCACCGCCTCCATGGCCAGCCGCTTCGCCTCCGCCGTGCCCGAGGACCCCGAGACGATGGCGCCCGCGTGGCCCATCGTCTTGCCCTCGGGCGCGGTAAAGCCGGCGACGTAGCCGACCACGGGCTTGGACACGTTGTCCCGCACGAACTCCGCCGCCCGTTCCTCCGCGTCGCCGCCGATCTCGCCGATCATCACGATCAGCTCGGTCTCCGGGTCCGCCTCGAACGCCGCGATGGCGTCGATGTGCGTGGTGCCGACGATCGGGTCGCCGCCGATGCCGACGCACGTGGTGAAGCCGAAGTCCTTCAGCTCGTGCATCAGCTGGTACGTCAGCGTTCCGGACTTCGACACGAGGCCGATCGACCCCGGTTTGGTGATGTCCGCGGGGATGATGCCCGCGTTGGACTTGCCGGGACTGATGATGCCGGGGCAGTTCGGGCCGATGATCCGCGTGGACCCGCCCTGCGCGTGCGCCCAGAACCGTGCGGTGTCGTGGACCGGGACGCCCTCGGTGATCACCACGGCCAGGCCGATGCCCGCGTCGATCGCCTCGACCACCGCGTCGCCGGTGAACGCGGGCGGGACGAAGAGCACCGACACGGTCGCGCCGGTCTCCGCCATCGCCTGGGCGACCGTGCCGTACACCGGCAGGGTCACGTCGTCGAAGTCCACGGACGTGCCGGCCTTGCGGGCGTTGACGCCGCCGACGACCTTCGTGCCGGCCGCGAGCATCCGCCGGGTGTGCTTCACACCCTCCGAACCCGTCATGCCCTGCACGATCACGCGGCTGTTCTCGTCGAGGAAGATGGCCATCAGGACTCCTTGCCGGCGAGGGCGGCGGCACGGCCCGCCGCGTCGTCCATCGTGTGCGCCACGGTGATCAGCGGGTGCCGTGCCTGGTCGAGGATGCGGTGGCCCGCTTCGGCGTTGTTGCCGTCGAGGCGGACGACCAGCGGCTTGTCGGCGCGATCGCCGAGCATGCCGAGGGCCTGCACGATCCCGTCGGCCACCGCGTCGCACGCGGTGATGCCGCCGAACACGTTCACGAACACGCTGCGGACCGACGGGTCCGAGAGGATGACGTCGAGGCCGTCGGCCATCACCTGGGCCGAGGCGCCGCCGCCGATGTCGAGGAAGTTCGCCGGCGCGGCACCGGCCAGCGCCACCACGTCCAAAGTGGACATGACGAGTCCCGCGCCGTTGCCGATGACACCGACGGTGCCGTCGAGCTTGACGTAGTTGAGGCCCTTCTCCGCGGCCCGCACCTCCAGCGGGTCACCGGAGGCGCTGTCCGTGAGCCGGGCGTGCCGGAACGACGCGTTGTCGTCCAGCGTCACCTTGCCGTCCAATGCGATGATCCGGCCGTCTTCGGTGCGCGCCAACGGGTTCACCTCGACCAGGGTGGCGTCCTCGGAGACGAAGACCTGCCACAGGGCGGCGGCGACGGCGTTCACCTCCGCGGCGATCTCCGGTGGGAACACCGCCGATGCGTCGAAGGCCGAAGCCGGCATCCGGGTGATGGAGTCCGCCATCTCCTCGATCTCCACGCCACCGGTGGCCGAGGCCATGCCGATGAACGTCCTGTTGGCACGATCGAGCAGGAACGACAGGTAGTACTCCTCGGCGATCTCGCTCGCCTCGGTGACCAGGACCTGGTGCACGGTGTGGCCCTTGATGTCCATCCCCAGGACGGCGGAGGCCGCCGCCGCTGCTTCGTCCGGCGTCGAAGCGACTCTGATGCCGCCGGCCTTGCCGCGGCCGCCGGTCTTCACCTGGGCCTTCACGACGACCGTGCCGCCGAGCCGTGCGGCGGCCTCGCGCGCGGAGTCAGGAGTGCCCGCCACGAAACCACGCGGAACGGGCACCCCGTACCGCTCGAAGAGGTCCCGCGCCTCGTGTTCGAAAAGATCCACCGTCTACGTCCTCTCGCCGAAAACTTGCGGCCGTCTATGGACATCCGGTTGGTAGCGGAGTAACGATATGCCTACCTCATACGGTATGCAATCTACAGTCGAAGCGCCAAGGGGAGCTGATCGCCGATGACGAGTTCCGCGGAGCCGGAGTCGATTCCCGAGTCCATCTCTGGTGGCCACCTGGTGGCGAAGGCACTCAAAGCCGAGGGCGTCGACACCATCTTCACGCTGTGCGGCGGGCACATCATCGACATCTACGACGGCTGCGTGGACGAGGGCATCGCCGTCATCGACGTCCGGCACGAGCAGGTCGCGGCGCACGCGGCCGACGGGTACGCGCGGATCACCGGCAAGCCCGGTTGCGCCGTCGTGACCGCGGGACCGGGCACCACCGACGCCGTCACGGGCGTCGCGAACGCGTTCCGCGCGGAGAGCCCGATGCTGCTGATCGGCGGCCAGGGTGCGCTGAGCCAGCACAAGATGGGCTCGCTGCAGGACCTCCCGCACGTCGACATGATGACGCCGATCACCAAGTTCGCGGCGAACGTCCCGCACACCGCCCGCATCGCGGACATGGTGTCGATGGCGTTCCGCGAGGCCAACGCCGGCGCACCGGGCCCTTCGTTCCTGGAGATCCCGCGCGACGTGCTGGACGCCAAGGTGCCGGTGAGCACCGCCCGAGTACCGGAAGCGGGCCACTACCGCGCCTCCACGCGCAGCGTCGGCGACCCGGCGGACATCGAGAAGCTCGCGGACCTGCTGGTGCACGCCCGCAAGCCCGCCATCCTGCTGGGCAGCCAGGTGTGGACGACGCGGGCCACGGACTCCGCGGCCGACCTCGTCCGCACGCTCAACATCCCCGCCTACATGAACGGCGCGGGCCGCGGCACCCTGCCGCCCGGCGACCCGCACCACTTCCAGCTGTCGCGCCGCTACGCCTTCGACAACGCCGACGTCATCGTGATCGTCGGAACCCCGTTCGACTTCCGGATGGGCTACGGCCGCAGGCTTTCCGCGAACGCGACCGTCGTCCAGATCGACCTCGACTACCGCACCGTCGGCAAGAACCGCGACATCGACCTCGGCATCGTCGGTGACGCCGACCTGGTCCTGTCGAGCGTCGCGCAGGCGGCGTCGGGCCGCGAGGACAACGGGGCGATGGGCCGCAAGGTGTGGCTGGAGGAACTGCAGGCGGTCGAGGAGAAGGCGCGGCAGAAGCGTGCCGAGCACCTGCTCTCCGAGGACGTGCCGATCCACCCGTACCGGCTGGTGAGCGAGATCAACGACTTCCTCACCGAGGACTCGATCTACATCGGCGACGGCGGCGACGTCGTGACGTTCTCCGGCCAGGTCGTGCAGCCGAAGTCGCCCGGCCACTGGATGGACCCCGGTCCACTCGGGACGCTCGGCGTCGGCATCCCGTTCGTGCTGGCCGCGAAACTGGCCAGGCCGGACAAGGAGGTCGTGGCCCTGTTCGGCGACGGCGCGTTCAGCCTCACCGGCTGGGACTTCGAGACGCTGGTCCGCTACGACCTGCCGTTCGTCGGCGTCGTCGGCAACAACTCGTCGATGAACCAGATCCGCTACGGCCAGGCGGCCAAGTACGGGCTGGAGCGCGAGCGCGTCGGCAACACGCTCGGCGACGTCCGCTACGACCAGTTCGCCAAGATGCTCGGCGGCTACGGCGAGGAGGTGCGCGACCCCGAGGACATCGGGCCGGCGCTGCGGCGCGCCCGCGAGTCCGGCAAGCCCTCGCTGATCAACGTGTGGATCGACCCGGACGTGTACGCGCCCGGAACCATGAACCAGACGATGTACAAGTAGGTGAGCTGACCAAAATGGGTAAAACACCGGCCAAGGCCCTGGAGGGCGTCAAAGTCCTCGACATGACGCACGTGCAGTCCGGACCGTCGTCGACCCAGCTGCTCGCCTGGCTCGGCGCCGACGTCATCAAGCTGGAGACGCCGGGACGGGGCGACATCACCCGCGGCCAGCTGCGCGATCTGCCCGAAGTGGACAGTCTCTACTTCACGATGCTCAACTGCAACAAGCGGAGCATCACCCTCAACATGAAGGCCCCCGAGGGCAAGGAGGTCTTCGAGAGGCTCATCGCCGACGTCGACGTCCTCGTCGAGAACTTCGGCCCCGGTGTCGTCGAGCGGTTCGGCTACCCGTGGGAGAAGCTGCACGCGCTCAACGAGAAGCTCGTCTACGCGTCGATCAAGGGCTTCGGCCCCGGCCGCTACGCCGACTTCAAGGCGTACGAGGTGATCGCGCAGGCGATGGGCGGCTCGATGAGCACCACCGGGTTCGAGGACGGTCCGCCGCTCGCCACCGGCGCGCAGATCGGCGACTCGGGCACCGGCATACACCTGGTGGCCGCGATCCTGGCCGCGCTGTACCAGCGGACCAGCACCGGGCGCGGGCAGCGCGTCCAGGTCGCGATGCAGGACGCCGTCCTGAACCTGTGCCGGGTGAAGCTGCGCGACCAGCAGCGGCTCACCCACGGGCCGCTGGGGGAGTACCCGAACGAGACGTTCGGAGACGAGGTGCCCCGCTCCGGCAACGCATCCGGTGGTGGCCAGCCCGGCTGGGCGGTGCGCTGTGCCCCCGGCGGCCCCAACGACTACATCTACGTGATCATCCAGCCCGTCGGCTGGGCCCCGCTGACCGAGCTGATCGGCAGGCCGGAGCTCGCCGAGGACCCGGCGTGGGCCACGCCCGAGGTCAGGCTCTCCAAGCTGGACAAGGCGTTCGCGCTGATCGAGGAGTGGACGGAGAAGCACACCAAGTGGGAGGTGATGGACAAGCTCAACTCCCACAACATCCCGTGCGGACCCATCCTCTCCACCAAGGAGATCATCGAGGACGAGACGCTGGCCGAACTGGGCACCGTCGTCGAGGTCGAGCACCCCGAGCGCGGCGCGTTCAAGACGGTCGGCAACCCGCTCAAGCTCTCGGACTCGGTCGTCGAGATCCAGCGCCCGCCGTTGCTCGGTGAGCACAACGACGAGGTCCTCGGCGCGCTCGGCTACAGCGCGGACCGGCTGGCCGGCCTGCGCGCGGCCGGCGTCATCTAACCTCAGGGAGACGAGATCTCATGCCGGACAACGGCTACGACCGCGCCGCGGTCGAGAACGTACTCGCGAAGGTGCGGGCGGAGGGGCGGTCGTCGCTCACCGCGCCGGAGGGCAAACGGGTCTGCGACGCCTACGGGATCGCGACCCCGGCCGAGGCGCTGGCGAAGTCGTCGGAGGGCGCCGTCGCGTTCGCCGAGGAGATCGGCTACCCGGTCGTGCTCAAGATCGTCTCACCGGACATCCTGCACAAGACCGAGGCCGGCGGTGTGCTGGTGGGCCTGCGCAACGCCGGTGAGGTCGCCGAGGGCTACCGCAAGATCATCCACAACGCCCGCAACCACAAGGCGGACGCGGACGTCACCGGCGTCCAGGTCCAGCAGCAGCTGCCGACCGGGAAAGAGGTCCACGAGGTCATCGTGGGCGCCACCACCGACGAGACGTTCGGCAAGATCGTCGCGTTCGGCCTCGGCGGCATCCTGGTCGAGGTGCTCAAGGACGTCACGTTCCGGCTGGCGCCGACCAGCCCCGCCGAAGCCCTCTCCATGGTCGACGGCATCGCGGCGGCGGAGATCCTGCGCGGAGTCCGCGGCGCGCAGGGCGTCAACGCGGGCAAGCTCGCCGACCTGATCCACCGCGTGTCGGACCTGGTCACGGACTTCCCGCAGCTCGCGGAGGTCGACCTCAACCCCGTGCTGGCAACGCCTTCCGGGGCCACCGCGGTCGACGTCCGCATCCTGGTCGACGAGGACGCGGCCAAGCAGCCGCACAGGTTCACCCAGGACGAGATCCTCGCCTCGATGAACCGGATCATGCGGCCGAACGCCGTCGCCGTGATCGGTGCCTCGAACGAAGAGGGCAAGATCGGCAACTCGGTGATGAAGAACCTCGTCAACGGCGGCTACCGGGGCGAGATCCACCCGATCAACCCCAAGGCGGACGAGATCCTCGACCGCAAGGCGTTCGCCAGCATCGCCGACGTCCCGGGTGACGTCGACGTCGCGGTGTTCGCGATCCCGGCGAAGTTCGTGCCCGCCGCCCTCGAGGAGGCCGGCAAGAAGGGCGTCGGCGGCGCGATCATGATCCCGTCCGGCTTCGGCGAGACGGGCAACATCGAGCTGCAGGACGAGATCGTGGCGATCGCGCGCAAGCACGGCGTGCGCATCCTCGGTCCGAACATCTACGGCTACTACTACACACCGGAGAACCTCTCGGCGACGTTCTGCACGCCGTACGACGTCAAGGGCGGCGTCGCCCTCACGTCGCAAAGCGGCGGAATCGGCATGGCGATCCTCGGGTTCAGCCGTTCCGCGGGCATGGGCGTCTCGTCGATCGTGGGTGTGGGCAACAAGGCCGACATCGACGAGGACGACCTGCTGACGTTCTTCGAGTCCGACCCGAACACCCAGCTCGTCGCGATGCACCTGGAGGACCTCAAGGACGGCCGGTCCTTCGCGGAAACGGCGAAACGCGTCTCGGGAAAGAAACCGGTTGTCGTGCTCAAGGCGGGACGGACCGACCAGGGCGCCAAGGCCGCGAGCTCGCACACCGGCGCGCTCGCCGGCAACGACCGGGTCTACGACGACATCCTCAGGCAGAGCGGTGTGATCCGCGCTCCCGGCCTGAACGACCTGCTGGAGTACGCCCGCGGGATCCCGCTGCTGGCCACGCCGAAGGGCGAGAACGTCGTCATCATCACCGGCGCGGGCGGCTCGGGTGTGCTGCTCTCGGACGCCTGTGTGGACAACGGGTTGAGCCTCATGAGCATCCCGGACGACCTCGACGCGGCGTTCCGGAAGTTCATCCCGCCCTTCGGCGCGGCGGGCAACCCCGTCGACATCACCGGCGGGGAACCGCCCTCGACGTACCGGAACACGATCGCGCTCGGTCTCGCCGACGACCGCATCCACTCGCTGATCCTGGGCTACTGGCACACCATCGTCACGCCGCCGATGGTGTTCGCGAAGCTCGTGGTCGACGTCGTGGAGGAGTACCGGGCGAACGGCATCCACAAACCCGTCGTCGCGTCGCTCGCGGGTGACGTCGAGGTCGAGGAGGCCAGCGAGTACCTGTACCGGAACGGAGTGGTTGCTCATCCGTACACGACGGAGAAACCTGTCGCAGTACTGGGTGCCAAGTACCGGTGGGCCCGTGCCGCCGGCTTGCTGTAACTGAGTCGCTGGCGGTTTCCGTTGACTGTGAACGGAAACCGCCAGCGGCGTGCAAGGAGAGAGATGGCCCGTCCGCGACCGTGACACGCCCGCGGTCGCGAACCCGCCAGGGAGGTCAACGAAGACAGCCGGTCCTCTGGAGGTCGTTACCCGTGGATGATCCAAATCTGGTCGCTCGCACGGAAACCAGTTCGCCACCTGAGAAGGACGAGCGCGTCTGGGCCGCGGGCAAGCTGGAAGCGATGCCCATCAGGAAACTCCCCGACGCACCACCGTCGATCCACCTGCTCGGTCCCACGGTGTTCCTGGTGGCTCTTGGCGTGGGCATGGGCGAGTCCTACATGTGGCCACGCCTGGTGCTGGTCTTCGGACCGGACATCAGGTGGCTCTTCCTGATCGGCGTGACGCTGCAGGCGGTCGTCATGCTCGAGATGGCGCGGTACGCGATGGCGACGGGGGAGAGCATCTTCTTCGGCGCCGCCCGTGTGTTCAAACCGATCATGTGGTTCTTCTTCGTGGTCGCGATGCTCGTCTACATCTGGCCGGGCCACCTCTCCGCGGGAGCGGCGGCCCTGGAGAAGATCACCGGCATACCCTGGACGGTGTCGGCCTGCGTGGGCCTGGTCCTGGTCGGGGTGCTGTTCAGCCTCGCCAAGGTCATCTACAACCTGCTCGAGAACCTGCTGTCCATCCTCATCGGACTGCTCGTCGTCAGCACGGCCGTGGTGGCGGCGATGGTCGGCACGTGGGGAGACCTGACCAGCACGGTCTCCGGCATGTTCCAGTTCGGGTACTTCCCGGCGCAGGCCCTGTCGCCGGAGTGGTTCCCGATCATCGTCGGGTCTATCGCGTTCGCCGGCCCGTCCGGCATGCAGCAGATGTGGTACACGCTGCACCTGCGCGACAGCGGCGCCGGCATGGGCGCGCACATCCCGAAGGTCCGCGGCCTGAGGCACGCGGGCGACGAGGAGAAGATGCCGGCCCGCGGCTTCATGTTCGACACCGACGACAAGGCGGAGCTCGCGAAGTGGAAGGGCTGGCGGCGCTGGGTCACGTTCGACGCGCTGCTGCTCTTCTGGGGCATCACCATGCTCGTCACGGTCTCCTTCACGGTCCTCGCGCAGTCGGCGAGCCGCACGAGCCCGGACGTCAAGGCCCTCATCGAGTCCGGTGAGCGCGAGGCCGCGCTGAACGCCATGTCGGACGCCTTCGCGTCCGCGGGCGGACCGGTGCTCGGCGCGGTGTTCCTCGGGTTCATCGCGCTGATCGGCCTGAACGCCACCCTGGGCCTGTTCGACTCGTTCTCGCGCGGCCAGGCCGACATGACCTACCACTTCGTCAAGGGCGCCAAGAAGTTCCGGATGTCGCACCTCTACGCGGGGTTCCTCTGGGGCGTCATCACCTTCGGCATCCTGATCCTGCTGTTCGGACCGGCCGACGGACCGGGCGCGATCCTCGACGTGCTCGCGTTCCTGTCGACGTTCGCCATGGGCGCCTACTGCGTGGTGCTCCTGCTGGTGAACAACCGCATGTTGCCCAAACCCATCCGCCCCAAGCTGGTCACGAACGTCATCATCGGCTTCGGCGCGGTGTTCTACCTGGGAATGCTGTTCTTCAGTCTCGTCAAGTTCGGAGTAGTGGTGGGCTGAGATGGCGATCATCCGCGAAGGCAGTCTGTCCGAAGCGGTGCCCGGCGCGTTCGTCGGTCTCGCCGCCGGGCTCATCGCGGGAGGGCTGGCCGCGCTCGTCGGCCAGCCGCTCGGGTGGGCACTCGTCACGACGGTGGCGCTCGGCCTGCCGCTGGGCGCGTTCGGCGGCGGCTTCGGCCTGCTGGTGGTGGCGGGCCGGCTGCCGGTCGGCCGGTTCGCACCAGTGGCCCTGTACTGGCTCGTGGCGTTCCCGCTGGCCAGGCTGGTCCACGAGACCACCGTGGGCCTCGTGCTCACCGGCCAGGTCCGGCTGCCCCCGGACCTGGCCGGTTTCCTCGCCTACCAGGGGATCGTGAGCGTCGGCTGGGCCATCGGTTTCCTGTGGCTGCACGAACGCATCTCCGTGCGACTGCGAGCCGCCGCCTCCCGCTGACCCCCTTCCGCCGAAGGAGCCCAAGGATGTTGGATCTGCCCGTCTGGGTGTGGATCGCGACCATGGGCGGCATCGCCGCCGTCATCGCGTTCGACTTCTACCTGGTGGCACGCAAACCGCACGAACCGTCGTTCCGCGAGTCGTTGTACTGGGTGCTCTTCTACGTCGGCCTGGCCGTGCTGTTCGGACTCGGCGTCACGGTGTTCGCCGGGCCCGGCCACGGCGGGGAGTTCTTCGCCGGCTGGATCACCGAGTACTCGCTGAGCGTCGACAACCTGTTCGTGTTCGTGATCATCATGGCCAGATTCGCGGTGCCGAGGGAGTACCGGCAGAAGGTGCTCGTCGTCGGCATCGTCCTGGCCCTGTTGCTGCGCACTGTGTTCATCGCTCTGGGAGCACAGGCGATCTCGCGGTTCGACTGGCTGTTCTACTTCTTCGGTGCCTTCCTGATCTTCACCGCGTGGAAGCTGGTGAGGCAGGACGAGACCGAGGAGGCCGACGTCCCGGAGAACGCCGCCCTGCGCGCGGTGAAGAGGTTCCTGCCGGCGACCACGGTCTACCACGGCGCGGCTCTGACGACGCGGGTCGACGGCAAGCGCGTCGTGACGCCGATGCTGATCGTCATGGTCGCCGTGGGCACCACGGACCTGCTGTTCGCGGTGGACTCGATCCCGGCGATCTTCGGCCTCACCAAGGAGCCGTACCTGGTGCTGACCGCCAACGCGTTCGCGTTGATGGGCCTGCGCCAGCTCTTCTTCCTGGTGGGCGGTCTCCTGGACCGCCTGGTGCACCTGAGCAAGGGCCTCGCGGTGGTGCTCGCGTTCATCGGGTTCAAGCTCATCTTCGAGGCGCTGCACCACCACGGTGTCCCGTGGGCTCCGGAGATCCCGATCGTGGTGTCCCTCGGGGTCATCGTGGCGACTCTCACCGTCACGACGGTCTGGAGCCTGCACACCTCGCGGCGGGCTGCCCGCTCCGCCGTGGAGGATGCCGAGAGTGCGCGCAGGAGCGAGGAAGACGCTCCCGTGAAGGACTCTCAGCCGTGAATCGTGTGGCCCTCGGCGTCCTTGCGGAGCGTCTTGGCCACGGCCGCCTGGGCCTCGGCGTCCTTGCGCTGCTCCGTCAGCGCGGTGGACAGCCCGAGGCCCAGCGCGCGGCCGTCAGCGGAAGCACCGCCGCGCGGCTCGGTGAGGGAACGGACGAAGTTCTTCAAGCGGGACATGGTCTTCCTCCTGTCGATGGTGGCTCCCAGGGCGCGCAGAGACCTGACAGGCACTGCGGCACGGGAGGAACAGGGCTGCGGCCGGGGTTTGCTCCACCGGACGTCCGTCGTGCGGGTACCCGGTGGGAAACCTCTCGCGGGTCTCCGTTGACCCCGTCCCTGTCGGAATCCAGCATACTGAGTTTTGTATGCAATCGTCCGCCATCGTGTCGCGGATCACCCGTACGGTACCAAATGACCGATTTGGGTGATCCGCGGGTGAGGCGTCAGTCGCTGTCCGTGGAGTCCTCGGGTGCCTTGCGGTCGTGATAGGTCTGGCGGGTCTGCTCCGCGTGGCGGTGCATGACCTCGCCGGCCCGTTCGGCGTCACCGTCGGCGATGGCCGCGACCAGTTCGGCGTGCTCGTTCCAGGAGTCGCGGCTGCGCGGGCGGGCGATCGGGGTGTAGTACCAGCGCACCCGGCGGTCGACCAGGCCGATCATCTCGGCGAGGACCTTGTTGCGGCCGATCTCCGCGACGGCCGCGTGCAGGTCGGCGTTCGCCTTGACCAGGCGCTCGACGTTCGTGCTGGCCAGGGCCTCCTCGCCGGCCTTCTGCAGCTTCCTGAGAAGCTTCACGTCGGACGCGGTGGCGTGCTCGGCGGCGAGCTTGGCCGAGTAGGTCTCCAGCACGCTGCGCACGGCGAGCAGCTGGTCGGCCTCCTCCTCGGTCGGGGTGTGCACGAAGGCGCCCTGGGCGGGGCGCAGGTCGACCCAGCCGTCGGTCTGGAGCCGCTGCAGGGCCTCGCGCACCGGCTGCCGGCTCACGCCCAGGTACTCGGCCAGCTCTGCCTCGACGAGGTGCTGGCCGGGGGCGAGGGTGCGGTTGACGATGAGTTCGAGCAGGGCGTCGTAGACGGCTTGACGCAGCGGTGCGGGCCGTTCGACCCGGCGGGTCGCCGCGGCGCTGAGTGAGCCGCGGGGCGCCCGGCGGCCACTGGGCAAAGGGGTCATGCCGGACAGAATACAGATTTTCGCATACAAAAAGCACTTGTGGGGATTTGGGCGTGTTATCCGTATACTGTATGCATTATTAGCGAGCGGGGCGTGCTATGAAGATCGCTGTTCTCGGAGCCGGAGCGATCGGTGCCTACGTCGGTGCGGCTTTGCACCGTGCGGGCGTGGAAGTCCACCTGATCGCGCGTGGAGCCCATCTCGCCGCAATGCGCGAGCACGGCGTGCGGGTGCTGAGCCCGCGCGGTGATTTCACCGCGCATCCACATGCGACCTCCGATCCCGCCGAGGTGGGTGAGGTCGACTACGTGTTCCTCGGCCTGAAGGCGTACTCCTACGCGTCGTCAGGTGATCTGCTGGCGCCGCTGATGGGCCCGGGCACCGCCGTCATCGCGGCGCAGAACGGGATCCCGTGGTGGTACTTCCACGGCCTGACCGGACATCCTCTCGAAGGACAACGGATCGAGGCCGTGGATCCCGGCGGGTCGGTCACCGCCGTGCTGCCCGCGGAAGGGGCGATCGGCTGCGTCGTCTACTGCTCGACCGAGATCGAGTCACCGGGTGTGATCCGGCACCTGGAGGGCACGCGGTTCTCGATCGGCGAGCCCGACCGGTCGATCTCCGCGCGGTGCGTCGCGCTGAGCGAGGCGATGATCGCGGGCGGGCTGAAGTGCCCGGTGGAGAAGGACGTCCGCGAGGACATCTGGATCAAGCTGATGGGCAACGTGGCGTTCAACCCGCTGAGCGCGCTGACCCGCGCGACCATGGTGGAGATCTGCGACCACGACGACAGCCGCGACCTCGTGGCCCAGATGATGGAGGAGACCCTGACCATCGCGCGGGCCGCGGGCTGCGACCCGCGGATCTCCGTCGACAAGCGCATCGACGGCGCCCGCCGCGTCGGGCACCACAAGACGTCGATGCTGCAGGACCTGGAAGCCGGGAAGCGGCTGGAGATCGACGCGATCATCGGCGCCGTGGTGGAGATCGCCGGGCTCACCCGCGTGCCGGCGCCGACGTTGCGGCACGTCTACGCGGCGATCGACCTGCTTTCGCGCACGTCGCTGGTGTCCTGAGTTGCTGCTGCGGCAGCTGGAGCACCTGGTCGCCCTGGCCCGTGAACGCCACTTCGCGCGCGCCGCGGAGGCCTGCCACGTGTCCCAGCCGTCGCTGTCGGCGGCGATCAGCAAGCTCGAACGCGAGCTCGGGGTGCCGATCGTGTCCCGGGGCCGCCGGTTCGAGGCGCTGACGCCGGAGGGGGAACGGGTCCTGCTGTGGGCGCATCGCATGCTCGCCGACCGCGACGCGCTGCGGCACGACCTGTCCCGCATGAGGGAGTCGCTGTCGGGAGTGCTCCGGATCGGGGCCATCCCGACAGCGCTCCCGGTCGCGCCTCTGCTGACGACGCCGTTCTGCGAACGCCACCCGCACGTGCGCGTCACGCTGGAATCGTTGTCCTCACAGGAGATCACCCGCGGTCTCGACGAGTTCGAGCTCGACATCGCCATGACGTACGCCGACGACTCGGTGCGCGGGATGCCGTTGTACGAGGAGCGCTACGTCCTGCTCACGCCCGCCGACGAGGAGATCGCCTCCCGTCCGGTGGCGCGCTGGGCCGACGTGGCCGCACTCCCGTTGTGCCTGCTGACCTCCAGGATGCGCAACCGGCGAATTCTCGACTCGGTCTTCGCCGACGCGGGCGTGCAGCCCGTGCCGGTCATCGAGGCCGGCACCGTGGCGACGTTGTGGGCACGTGGCGACGCGGAAGTGGTCGAGCGTCATCGCCCACGCGTGGCCGCAGATGTTCGGGACGCCGGAGGGGATGCGCGTGGTGCGCATCGAGGATCCCCGGCGCGTGCCGCGGATCGGGCTCGTGGTGGGGGAGCAGGTCTCCATGCTGGCGCGGGCGATGCTGGGGCTCACCCGCGGGCTCGACGTGCGCGGGGAGCTGGACCGCCTGCTGCACGAGCACCTGGATCGCCGGGAGCTGTGAGCGGTTTGCTTTACTCTTCCTCCGACGCCCGGACGAGGGCGCGAACCTGGGGGAAGTCAGTTGAACATGCGTATTTGTGCTGCCGTCGTGGCGTTGGCCGCCCTGGTGGCGGGGTGTGCCGGTGAACCTGCCGCCACGCCGCCGCCGACCACGACCACGACCACCACGACGGCGCCACCGACGCCGGCCGAGCTGAACGAGCGGGCCAAGGCAGCGATCGCGGCGCCCGACACGTTCGCCGCGGCCGGTGGCCAGGTGAAGACGAACGTGCCGGCGACCGACGCCGAGGTCGGCGCGGACGGCCAGGCCGTGGCCATGATCTGCGGCGGCCGCGAGATCCACGCGGACGGCAGTTCGGTGATGCGGTCCCGGCTCTGGACGGGGCGCACGACCGTCTTCCAGCAGGTCCACGCCATGGCCGACCGTCCGGCGGCGGTGCTGGTCAAGAGCGTGGAGACCGGGCTCGCCGCCTGCACGAGCACCCGCGGCGTGGAGCAGCTCGCGACGCTCGCCAAGCCGGCGGGCGTGGACGACTTCTACGCGTACTGCGAGGCGACCCTGGACCCGTCCGTGTCCCCGTTCGTGTGCCACGCGTTCATGGGCCGCGGCACGCTCATCTCGGAGGTGGTCATGTTCGGTCAGACCAAGGAGGCGGCCGGGACCGAACTGGCGTCCGTGCTGCCGGCTTTCGTCCCGGCGTTCGTCAAGGCGTAACCGCTGCTCCTCGGACAGGGCGCGCTTCGAAGCCGGAGCGCGCCCTGTCCCGTCGGCGCACGCCCCGGAGCGGGTGGTGATCGAGGAGTTCAGCCGGGAGTTCGGTGTGCTGGGCGTCCCGGACCCCGGTGAACGCCACCGTCGTCGGCGCGCTGTCGAACGCTCGCGCTGCCGCCCGGCGCACGCCGCGAAGCCGCTCTGCGCTGCGGTCGGTCGAGGACCCGCTCGACCTCCGACAGACGCGGTCTATGAGCTGATAGCCGCCGCCACTTGGACGAGCGGCCGGTCCCGCGTGAATGCTCGACCGGTGCGCCGATCTCCTGTGCCACCACGCTGATCGCGGTCCGCACCGCGTCGGTGATCCCGGTCCGCCGGACGACGAGAAACCGCAACGGGGGCTAGCGCACACAGAAGATTGCATACAGTATGTGCCTAGGAGGTGCAGACGATGAGCAGGCGGAAGAAGACCGAGCCCTACGTGCGGCTGACCCAGCCACTGGTGCGCGACGCGGGAGTCCTGCGACCGGCCACCTGGGACGAGGCGCTGGACAAGGCAGCAGAGGGCTTCCGCAGGAACGTGGCCAGCGGCGGCCCGGACGCGTTCGGCATGTTCTCCTGTGCGCGGGCCACCAACGAGATGAACTACATGGCCCAGAAGTTCACCAGGGCCGTGATCGGGACGAACAACGTCGACAGCTGCAACCGCACCTGCCACGCCCCGAGCGTGGCCGGGCTGGCCAAGGTGTTCGGCAGCGGTGGCGGTACCTCCTCCTACCAGGAGATCGAGGACGCCGACCTGATCGTGCTCTGGGGGTCGAACGCGCGGGAGGCGCACCCGATCTTCTTCCAGCACGTGCTGAAGGCGGTCAACAAGGGCGCGAAGCTGTACGTGGTCGACCCGCGGCTGACCAGCACCGGCAAGTGGGCGCACAGGTGGTTGCGGCTCAACGTCGGCACGGACATCCCGCTGGCGCACGCGATCGCGCGGGAGATCATCGCCTCGAACCTCACCAACATGTCGTTCGTGGAGCGGGCGACCGAGGGCTTCCGGGAGTTCGTGAAGGCCGTCGAGCCGTGGACGCTGCCGGTCGCCGAGCTGGAGACCGGTGTGCCGGCCGAACTGATCCGCGAGCTCGCGCACGCCTACGCCAGGGCGGACCGGGGACAGCTGAGCTGGACGCTCGGCATCACCGAGCACCACAACGGCACGAACAACGTGCTGAGCCTCATCAACCTGGCGCTGCTGACCGGTCAGGTCGGGCGGTACGGCGCCGGGCTGAACCCGTTGCGCGGGCAGAACAACGTGCAGGGCGGCGGCGACATGGGCGCCATCCCCGACCGGCTGCCCGGCTTCCAGGACATCACGGATCCCGCTGTCGCCAAGAAGTTCAACGACGCGTGGGGCTCGAACTTCAAGGCGGCCAAGGGCTGGAACCTCACGCAGATGCTGGAGGCGATGGAACGCGGTGACATGACCACCGTGTACATCATCGGCGAGAACCCCGTGCAGTCCGAGGCCGACTGCGAGCACACGATCAAGCGGCTGTCCAACCTGGACCACGTCGTGGTGCAGGACATCTTCCTCACCAAGACCGCGCAGCTCGCGCACGTCGTTCTCCCCGCCGCCGCGGCCTGGTGCGAGACCGACGGCACCTTCACCAACAGCGAGCGCCGGGTGCAGCGCGTGCGCAAGGCCCTGACACCACCCGAGGGCGCGCGCGACGACATCGAGATCATGGGTGAGATCGCGACCCGGCTCGGCGCGGACTGGCAGCACAAGACCGGCCAGGACGTGTGGGACGAGCTGCGCGGCCTGTCGCCGATCCACACCGGCATGACCTACGACCGGCTCGAGCAGCTCGGCGGCATCCAGTGGCCGTGCCCGGACGAGAACTCCCTCGAACCCAGCTTCCTGCACGGCCGGTTGTGGGAGGACGACCCGGTCAAGCGCGGCATGCCCGCGACGTTCTCGCCGGTGCCGCACAGCCCGCCCGTCGACGAGCTGACCGAGGACTTCCCGTTCCGGCTCACCACCGGGCGGCGGCTCGACTCCTACAACACCGGGGTGCAGTCGCACGGGTTCGAGTCGCCGCTGCGCGTCGGGGAGACGCTCGACCTGTGCCCGCAGGACGCCGAGGCTCTCGGGGTCGTCGCGGGCGAGGAGGTGAGGATCACGAGCCGGCGCGGGCAGATCGTGGCACCGGTGCGGATCGACGACGGACTGACGCCGGGCCTGGTGTTCATGACGTTCCACTTCCCGGACGAGATCGACGTCAACGTCCTCACGATCGAGGCGACCTGCCCGATCGCGGGCACCGCCGAGTACAAGGCCGCTGCTGTCCGCGTCGAGAAGCTTCCGGTGAAGGTGGGCTGAGTGGATCTCAAACTGCTCGACGTGGAGCCGTCCGAGGCCGAACGCGTCGTCGTGGACCTGTTCACCGGCATGGGCCGGGACCAGCTGTTGCCCGCCCTGCACGCGGTCAACGACCGGGTCGGCTGGATCAGCCAGGGTGCGCTGAATCACATCTGCCGCGTCCTGCACGTCCCGCCGGCCGAGGCGTACGGGGTGGCGAGCTTCTACTCGCTGTTCTCGCTGACCGAACGACCGGCGAAGGTCGTGCACGTCTGCGTCGACCTGGCCTGCCAGGTCAACGGCGCGAAATCGTTGTGCGACAGGCTGACCAGCGAGTTGGGGCCGGCGGGCGCGAAGAGCGGCTGGCTGCGCAGCCCGTGCCTCGGGGTGTGCGAGAAGGCTCCGGCCGCACTCGCGTTCGAGGCGGGGGAGGTGGCGAAGGAGCAGCTCCTGGCGCCCGCCATCGCGGACGAGGTGATCGCGGTGGCGGCCGCCGGTCCCTCTCCTGTGGACGGTGGGCGCGCGGAGGTGCCGCAGGCGGGGTCCACTGGCCTGCGGCTGCTGAAGCGGGTCGGCGTCGTCGATCCGGAGTCGCTCGACGACTACCGGGCGACGGGCGGCTACGCGGCGTTGCGCACGGCCCTCCTCCTGGGGCCGACCGGGGTGATCCGCGAGGTCACCGACGCCAAGCTGATGGGCCGCGGCGGTGCGGCGTTCCCGACGGGACGCAAGTGGGACGCGACCGCCCGCCAGCCCGTGCGCCCGCATTACCTGGTGTGCAACGCGGACGAGAGCGAGCCCGGCACGTTCAAGGACCGCCTGCTGATGGAGGGCGACCCGTACGCGGTCATCGAGTCGATGACCATCGCCGGGTTCGCGGCCGGCTGCTCGCGCGGCTACCTCTACCTGCGCGGCGAGTACCCCACGGCGCTGCACCTGCTGCGCAACGCCATCGCACGGGCCAAGGAACGCAACTTCCTCGGCGAGAACATCATGGGCCACGAAGGCTTCTCGTTCGACATCGAGATCCGCCGCGGCGCGGGTGCGTACATCTGCGGCGAGGAAACGGCGATCTTCAACTCCATCGAGGGCTTCCGCGGTGAACCGCGCTCGAAGCCGCCGTTCCCGGTGGAGTCGGGGCTCTTCGGCAGACCTACGGTGGTCAACAACGTGGAGACGCTGGTCAACGTGCCGGTGATCCTCACGGAGGGGTGCGAGGCCTACACCCGCATCGGCACCGGGGGCTCGGCGGGCCCGAAGCTCTTCTGCCTGTCGGGCAACGTCAGTCGTCCGGGCGTGTACGAGGTGCCGTTCGGCACCACGCTCGGAGAGCTCCTCGACCTGGCGGGTGGCGTGCCGCCAGGCCGGGAGCTGCGAGCGGTACTGCTCGGCGGGGCGGCAGGCGGGTTCGTCCGCCCGGACGAGCTCGACCTGCCGCTCACCATGGAGGACGCGCGGGCGGCGAACACCACGCTCGGCTCCGGAGTCGTGCTGGTGCTCGACGACACGGCGGACCTCGGCAGCTTCCTGCTTCGCATCGCCGCGTTCTTCCGCGACGAGTCGTGCGGGCAGTGCGTGCCGTGCCGGATCGGCACGGTGCGCCAGGAGGAGGCGATGGCCCGTCTGGTGGGCAGGCGCCCGCTGAGCACCAGTGCGGAGGACCTCCGGCTGTTGCGCGAGGTCGGGCAGGTCATGCGCGACTCGTCCATCTGCGGTCTGGGCCAGACCGCTTGGAACGCCATCGAATCAGCCCTTGACCGCCTGGGTTATGCAGAGGAGGCAGCATCATGACGATCGTCGAGATCGGCCTTCCGAAACGACTGGTCGAGCTGACCCTGGACGGCGAGTCCGTGCGCGTGCCGGAAGGCGCCACGATCCTGGACGCCTGCACCGCCAGGGGGAAGTCGATCCCCACGCTCTGCTACGGCGACACCCTGAAGCCGGCGAACGCCTGCCGCGTCTGCATGGTCGAGGTCGAGGGCTCCCGCACGCTCGTGCCGTCGTGCTCGCGCAAGGTCGAGCCGGGCATGGTCGTGCACACGGAGTCCGAGCGCACGCTGCACAGCCGCAAGCTGGTTCTGGAACTCCTCGGGTCCGCGACGGACCTCTCCACCACGCCGCACGTGGACGAGTGGATGTCCGCGTGCGGTGCCGACCCCTCCCGCTTCGGCCCGCCGGCACCGCCGTCGGCCGACCGGGACGACCGCCGTCCGGGCGAGCACGAGGAGCCCGACGGCCAGACCGCCGCCACCGTGCGGCAGCCGGCCAAAGTGGACAATCCCCTCTACGTCCGCGACCTCGGCAAGTGCATCCTGTGTTACAAGTGCGTCGACGCGTGCGGCGACCAGTGGCAGAACACCTTCGCGATCTCGGTGGCCGGTCGCGGCTTCGACTCGCGGATCTCCACGGAGTTCTCCACCCCGCTGCCCGACAGCGCCTGCGTCTACTGCGGCAACTGCATCGAGGTCTGCCCGACGGGCGCGCTGAGCTTCAAGCGCGAGTACGACAAGCGCGAGGACGGCACCTGGGACGAAGAGGCCCAGACGCAGACCACGACCATCTGCACGTTCTGCGGTGTCGGGTGCAACCTCACCCTGCACGTGCAGGACAACGAGATCGTGAAGGTCACGTCGCCGCACGACAGCACGGTCACGCACGGAAACCTGTGCATCAAGGGCCGTTTCGGCTGGCAGCACGTGCAAAACCGCTGAGCAGTGACCTCTCTTCCGGAGTGGAGGACCGCCCAATGTCGTTGATCCTCAAGCCCGGCACGTCGTGGCACGACGCGTACTCGCGGTGCGTGCAGGCCGCACCCGAAGCGTTCCACGACGATCGGCTGCTCAACCACTTCGGCGGCGAGTGGAGTCGTTCCGGCGAACCGGTGCCGGCCACCAGCCCGGTCGACGGTTCCACCACCGCGGGGCCGCCCTTCCTCGAGTTCGACGTCGCGGGCCGGGCGGTCGTCGCGGCCGTCGACCAGCACATCGAGTGGCGCACCGTGCCGCTCGCGGAACGCAAAGCGCGCGTCTCGGAGGCCTTGGACGCCCTCACCGAGCACCGCGACCTGCTGTCGTTGCTGCTGGTGTGGGAGATCGGCAAGCCGTGGCGGCTCGCCACGGCCGACGTCGACCGCTGCATCGAGGGCGTCCGCTGGTACGTCGAGGAGATCGACTCGATGCTGGCCGGCCGGTCGTCGCTGACCGGCCCGGTCAGCAACATCGCCTCGTGGAACTACCCGATGAGCGTGCTGATGCACGCGATGCTGGTGCAGGCGCTGGCGGGCAACGCCGTCATCGCCAAGGCGCCGACGGACGGCGGCGTCAGCTGCCTGACGCTGGCGACCGCGCTGGCCGTCCGGTCGGGGCTGCCGCTGACGCTCGTGTCCGGCAGCGGCAGCGAGCTCGCGCCGGTGCTGGCCGGGTCGTCGTTCCTGGGCTGCGTGTCCTTCGTGGGCGGTCGTGACGTCGGCAGCGCCATCGCGGCGCGCCTGGTCGACTCGAACCGGCGGCACGTCCTGGAGCAGGAGGGCCTGAACTGCTGGGGCGTCTGGGAGACCGACTCCTGGGACGTGCTCGGCACGCAGATCCGCAAGGCTTTCGACTACGGCAAGCAGCGTTGCACCGCGTACCCGCGCTACGTCGTGCAGCGGTCGCTGTTCGACAGGTTCCTCAGCGTCTACCTGCCCGCGGTGCGGGACGTGCGGTTCGGGCACCCGCTCGCCGTCGCCGCACCGGGCGACGAGCTGCCGGAGCTGGACTTCGGGCCGTTGATCAACGACGCGAAGGCCAAGGAGCTCGGCGACGTCGTGGACGAGGCGATCCGGGCCGGTGGCGTGCCGCTGTACCGGGGATCGGTGGACTCCGGCCGGTTCCTGCCGGGCCAGCAGACCGCCGCGTACCTGGCGCCGGTCGCGATCCTCGACCCGCCGCGCTCGTCGGTGCTGCACCACGCGGAGCCGTTCGGGCCGGTCGACACGATCGTCCTGGTCGACACCGAGGCGGAGCTGCTGGCCGCGATGAACGCCTCGAACGGTGCCCTGGTCGCGTCGCTGGCGTGCGACGACGAGGCGACCGCGCGGCGGCTGAGCGCGGACCTGCAGGCGTTCAAGGTCGGCATCAACAAGCCCCGGTCGAGGGGTGACCGCGACGAGGTGTTCGGCGGCCGCGGTGCCTCCTGGCGCGGCGCGTTCGTCGGCGGCTCGCTGCTGGTCCACGCCGTCACCGAGGGCCCGCCCGACGAACGGCCGTACGGCAACTTCCCCTCCTACTCGCTCTACCCGCCCACGTGACGTACCGGGCGGACCTGCTCCGCGTCGTGCAGACCGTGGTGGCGCCGAACGCCGCGGACGTCGACCAGCACGCCAGGTTCCCGCGCGCCGCCGTGAACGCCCTGGGCGCCCGCGGCCTGCTCGGGATGACGATCTCCCGCACGGTCGGCGGGGGAGGCCAGGACGTGCGGTCGGCCGGCAGGGTGGTCGAGGAGGTGGCGAAGGTCTGCGGCGCCACGGCCTCGGTGTTGCGTTCGCACTACTCCGCGGCCGCCGTGCTGGACCGCTCGGGCCCGCACCGGTTGCGGACCGAGATCGCGGCGGGCCGGCACCTGTCGACGCTGGCCGCCTTCGGTTCGCCGGGCGCGATGTCGGCGCACGGCGACGTCGTGCAGGTGCGGGCGCGCAAGAGCTGGGTGATCGCGGCGGGGGAGGCGGACAGCTACGTCTGGTCGTGCGGCCCGGCGTTGTGGCTCGTCCCGGCCGAGGCACCGGGGCTGCTGGTCCCGGCCGACCACGCCGGGATGGGTCTGCGGGGGACCGTCGCCACCTGCGTGGAGGCCGATCCCGTGCGAGTGCCCGCGTCCAACCGGCTGTGGTCGGAGGAGCTCGCGTTCCCGTGGTTCGTCGTGCTCGGGGCCGCGGTGTCGCTGGGACTGATGGAGGGTGCGCTGGCGGCGGCCGTCGGGCACCTCGGTGGCGGTGATCCGCGCACCCGCTCCGACCTGGCCCGGATGCGGCTGCGCACCGACGCGGTCCGGGTGCTCTACAACGACACCCTGTCCGCGGTGACGTGGCATCCGGAACGGTCGGCCGACCGCGTCCGGCTGCTCGCCGTCACCGCGACCGAGGCCGCGGTGGCGGTCACGGACCTGGCGATGAAGGTGTGCGGGGACGCGGCCTTCCGCCGCGACCTCGGCATCGAGCGCCGGTTCCGCGACGCGCGGGCGGCGGCCGCGATCGAGCCGACGGTCGGGCAGCTGCTGGACTCAGTCGGGATTTGAGGCCAGCGGCAGGAAGTAGACGAGAGCGTCGTCCACGCCGTCGAGCCCGATGACGTCGTGGGCGATGTCGTCGTAGAACCCGCCGACCAGTCCGGTGCGGATGCCGAGGTTCGCCGCCGTGACGGTGAGGTTCTGCGCGAGGTGCCCGGCCTCGGTGAACGCGAACCGCAGCGCCCGCAGGCCGTAGGTCTGCCGCAGCGAGCCGAGTCTGATGTAGAGGGCCAGCACGGCGGGGGTGCCGGAGAGCTCGGTGGTGCCGGGGCCGAACCACATCGAGGTCGCCTCCAGGTCCTCGATCGGCGGCGCCTCGCCGAACCAGGTGAGGGCCCGCTCGACCTCGTCGACCTCGTACCGGCCCCGGGGCAGGCCGTCGACGTTCAGCGCGATGAGCCTGATCCTGGCGCAGTACTGGGCTCCGGCGCTCGGGTACGGCCACCTGCCGTCCTTGGGGGACATGGAGTTCCACAGCAGGGTGCCGAGCTGTTCGGCGTTCAGGTCACCGGTGAGGTCGCGGCTGGTTCGCCGCGCCCTGAGCGTGTCCGTGTCCACTGTGGACGGCAGGGAGGTGGTGGCGGGCCACTGCTGCCGGGCCGGCGCGGCCCTGCGGGGGAGCTGGTCGGCGAAGCCCGGCAGGAACTTGCTCGCCTCCAGGTACCGGCGGTCCGGTGCGGTCTCGCCGTCGTCGTGGAAGTCGGTCAGGCCGTTCGGGGACATGGCGGCGGCCGCGGTGGTCCAGCAGATCATGCGTTCCTCGTTGGGCGTGATGCCCAGGCGGTTGAGCAGCATGTGCAGCTGCGAGGCCCACACGTGGGGCAGCCAGACGTCGATGCGCTGCTTGGCCTCGTTGATCGTGCTCCGCCAGTGGGCGACCGCGCCGCGTGGCTCCCGGTGCCAGCGCGCGGCCAGGTCGCGGCCGCGCTTGGCCATGAGCTGGTGGGCGGCGTGCTGGGACCCGATGGTGGGCACGGGCGCCTGCTCCTGGACGTTGCGCCAGCCGGAACCCAGGCTGCGCAACCAGCTCGCGGCCTGCGGCAGGGTCAGGTCGAGCGCTTTCGCCGTCGCGATGGTGAGGTCGATGGCGGCGGTGAGACGGGCGCTGTCCGTGCGGGTCGCCTTGAGCACGGCGACCGCCACCTCCGTGCTGTGGCAGAAGACCTCCTCGGCGATCGGCAGTGCCCGCGGGCCGCCGTACCGCTCGGTCTCCGGGACGTACTCGACCTCGCGGACGTCACCGTGCGGGAGCCAGTCCGGTTCTCCCCGAGCCTGCTCGAAGTCCTGGGCCGCGATGAGCTCCCGCAGCCGCACCTCGAGCTTGTCGGCGTTCTGCGCGTTCCTGATCCTGACCCGCAGGTGCGGGCCGGTCTCCCAGTAGCGCAGGAAGTACCACTCCTCGCCAGCCATCTCCGGCGCGAGCGCGTCGGCGATGAACGCGTCGAGGTCCGCTCGGTTCCAGTTCACCCTGCAGTGCAGGCCGGTCCAGGTCACAGCTGCTCCAACGGTGGTTCAGGGGAACGGGTGGGGGTGGCCGGTGGACCTGGGCAGGCGGGGCAGGCCCGTCGTGCGGCGGTGCAGGTGGCCGAACGTCATGGGCAGCGTGCCCGGCACGACGACCTTGGCGCAGTGCAGCCCGAGGGTGTTCGTGGTGTGCGGGTCGGACTGGTCGACCGCGATCAGCTCCAGGCCCCGGCCGCGGAGGTCTTCCGTGCAGCGGTCGAGCAGCTCGCGCAGATCTGTGTGGTTCCGCTGATCGGGGAGGACCTCGGGTGGGTCGTCGCTGACCAGGTTCGCGTACCGCTCCCGGGCCTCCGGCAGGGTGTTGACGGCGACGTGGTCGTCCATGCTCCGGACCTGCGCCGGGTCGTGCAGGAGTTCCAGCAGGCGTTCCCTGCGGTAGTTCCCGGGGTTCGCCCTGGCCCGGTCGGCGAACGCCTCGACGTCCACGGCCAGCTCGACGGCGGCCGACAGCAGGGCCTTCGCGGGGTCCGGGCTGGCGCCGGCGGCGAAGAACGCCTGGGGCAGGCCGGGTCTGGTGGTCCTGGCGAGGGTCAGCACGGCCGGGATGCCCAGGTCGTTGGTGGCGTTGAGGAACAGCAGCTCGTAGCCGAGCTCTTCGAGCCGGTCGGCGAGGTGGTGCAGCAGCGGGTCGGGCGGGAGCTTGATCCTCGTCAGCGGCGTCTGGGCGTACCAGGCCATCAGGAACGCGTCGCGTTCGGCCACCTCGAACAGGCCGTGCAGCACGGCCTCGGTCAGGCTGTTGCCGAGCCCGCAGCCGTTGGACGTCTCGTGGACGAACCGCTGTTCCGCCGGTGTGTCCGCCGCCCAGTACGCGACCTGCTCCGGTACGAGGATCGGCTTCCTGCCGGTGTACGACCAGCCTTCGGCCCAGCGCATCCTCAGGTCCGGGTGGTAGGCGTTGCCGAAGTCGTTGAGGCCCAGGCGTTGCGGGTCGAGCGCGCGGTCCGGTCCCAGTTCGGCGAACGAGGCCTCCCTCGGGTCCGGGTGGCGTGGGCGCATGCCGTTGCGGCGTTCGACCGCCTCGAAGAGGGCGACGCGTTCGGCCTCTTCGAACGACGGGGCGCGGCCGTAGCCGGCGGTGTGGGAGTCGAGCTCGGCGGTGACCGTGGCGAGAGGCAGGTCTCCCGTGCGGAACAGCGCGGTGACCGGTCCGTGCCGGAAGTCGACCACGGCGTCCCTCACGCCGGTGCTCCTGTTCGGCGTGCGGAGCTCGCCACGGGGCGTCTTGGTGTCCTCGTTGGGCTCGGGCGTCGGGGAGCAGCAGTCGCCGGGCGTGACGCGGTGGGTGGACACCAGCCCCAGGTCGGTGCGGATCGCGATCACCGTGTCGTGTTCCCGGTT
Source organism: Lentzea sp. NEAU-D7 (assembly GCF_026242055.1). Lineage (GTDB taxonomy): Bacteria > Actinomycetota > Actinomycetes > Mycobacteriales > Pseudonocardiaceae > Lentzea. The sequence goes on from NZ_JAPJDL010000013.1 coordinate 55,514, forward strand.
CTCGAGTGCGGCCACCAAGGGCAGGAACGCCGGTGCGGTCAGACCTCTCAGCCGCGCGTCGCGAGGCGCTTTGGCCGTGGCGAGCCGTGCTGTCTCCGCGCAGGCGACGCAGACGCCCGCGGTCGGGCCGAGGAGGGTGAGCCCGCCGTCCACGCGGGTCATCGGTACGCCCTGAGGCCGGCGGCGCGCAGTTCCGGGTCGAGCCGGAGCGGCCGGATCCTGACGCCGGGCAGCCTCGCGATCGCCTGCTGGAGGCGTTCTTCGCGGTCCCGCACGTCGGCGGGCCAGTGCCATTGGCGGGTGACCCAGTCCGGGTGGTCGGCGGGCTTGAGCGGAGCGGCGCCGTTGAGGTGCGCGGTACCGGCGCGGCCTGCCTGGGCGTACCCGGTGGCGGCGAGGGCGGCGAAGGCCACGGCGTCCGCGGCCGTCGCCTCGACCGCCCACGCGAGGACCTGCCGGCCGTTGCCGATCTCCGCCCTGTGGACGCCCGGTGCGAGGCGCTCCACGCGGACCACCGCGGGGATGCCGAACCTCGCGGTCAGCGCCTTCCACCACCGGTGCGCGGTCGGGTCGCCGGTCCACTCGTGGGCGTCGGCCGGCTCGCCCCGGTGGTGACGCGCGGCCAGGCGGAGTGCGGCGCCTTTGGCGTGGGTCTCGTCGATGCCGAGCACGCCGTCGGTCTTGAGGGCGTGGAGGGCCGCGTTGAGGCGGGCGCTGTCGGCCGTGGTGCCGATGCCCAGCGCGTCTCCCGAGGTGGCGAGGTTGGCCGGGACCTGGGGGAGGGCACCGAGGACCGGAGCGTCGACCGGGCCGAGCTCGTCGTCGGTGAGGGCGTCGAGCGCCTGCCACGGGTCCGGCGCGGGAGGGCCCTGCAGCAGCGGGTGGTAGGTGGCGGTGAGCGGATCGGCGTGGGCGGTCAGGACCATCGGGTAGGTGCCCGTGGCGAGTCCGGCGGCCGGGTCCGGCAGGCCGGCGAGGGCGCAGACCAGGCGGTGCACGGCCGCGGATCCGATGAGGGCGGACAGGATCGCGGGCGGATCGCCCGTGACACCGAGCCGCGCAGCGATTTGCATAGTGGTTTCAGTGTTGACCGAAAGCAGTCCTCTGGCCGTCGGCGGAAGTACGTAGCCGGCGTCGGTTCCGCACCCCGCCAGGACGACGAGGTCCCCCGCGGACGCGACGAGCTCGCGGCTGCCGGCCGCCTCCGACCGACGCACCGCCAGTCCTACCGCCTCCGCCGCCCGGACGGCCGCGTCCTGCAGCACCCCGTGCCCGGCCATGACCGCGGTGGCCGCACGGAGCCGCCGCCAGGCCTCCACCGGTTCCCCGGCCGCCGACTCCAGCCAGGCGGCCACCTCCGGAGCAGGCGCGTCGGCACCCCACGACGGCATCTCGACCAGCATGTCGTGCTCCCACAACTGTTCCAGGATCAGCGAGACCGCGGCCCGCACGGCCGCGGCGGTGCCTTCGGGCACCTCCAGGGAAGTTCGCGGGATCCCCGCCTCCAGTTGCGGGGCCAGGCGTTGCCACACCTTCCACAGGCCGGATCCGCCGGAGAGCGTGCAGCTCGACGCCCAGCCGCGCAGGTGCAGGCCGTCGGCGGTCCGGGTGGCCTGGACGACGGGGCGCAGCCGTACGAGCACGCGCCTCACCCGACCTTCGGCAGTGCCGCGAACTGCTCGGCCCACGTGGTGCCCAGGACCTGCTGCGCCGCGTTGGCGAGGAGGTGGGCCGCGGCGTAGCGCTCCATCGGGGTGACGTCGCAGATCGCCAGCAGCTGGTAGAGGACGTTCGTGCCGATGCGGTGGACGGCCATCGAGCGGGCGATCGCCGGATCGGAGAGGTCCACGGTCCACATCGCGGTGTGGTAGTCGCTGAACTTCGTCCGCTCGCCGTAGTTGTAGCGGCGGATCGCGTCCGCGTCGCCGATCTCGTACGCGCGTTCGCCGTGGCGAGGGTTGGGGTCCGCGGTGAGCAGGCCCGCGTCGTAGCGTTCCTCGGCGGTCAGGCGCAGGGCGATGGTCCAGGTCTGCCAGGCCGCTTCCAGGTGGCTGGTGGGGTGGCCCAGCGCAACCTGCTCGACCAGGGCGCAGGCGGTGGCGGCATTCGCGGTCCAGATCGAGTCCAGTTTGGACCGGACGGTGCCGTCGGCGTCGCTGGCCAGCAGAAAATCTTCCACGTGCGAGACGAACGAGTGGTAGCCGTAGCGCAGGCCGGCCGGGTAACGGCTGGCGTGGACGGCCATCGCGGTCAGCGCGAGGGTCGCGCGCGGCACGGAGAAGGAGTGGCGCAAGGCCGGAATGCCCAACCGGAGCCCTTCTGCACGCACGGCGATGTGCGCTTCCGGCAGGAGCGAGCGCAGCCGTGTGTCGTCGGTCGGCTCGATGTGCACGGAGTTGTTGGGGTGGAACGGGGTGAACGGCGGCAGGAGCAGTTCGGCGACGGCCGCGGACTCGGCGTGGGCGAGCAGTGATGCCTCGTCAAGCTCCACAGTGGACGGATGTGCGGCCAGGTAGGAGCGGAGCAGGGTGGCCAGCAGCAATGCCGCCGTCGGCGCGGACGGACCGGACAGCACGACCCGCACGTGCGGGCCGTGCAGCCAGTGGCGTTCCACGTGGCCCATGACGTCGGAGAAGGCGGCTTCGGTGGCGGCGAGAGCGGGCAGGACGCCGTCGCGCAGCAGCGGTGCCTTGATCGGGTCGTGGTAGTAGCAGACGACGTCGGTCATCCAGCCCTCCGGTAGGTCTCCGCGACGACCTCCAGCACCTGTCCGGACGGCACCGGAAGCGCCTCGGTCAGCCGGACGTGGTCGCCGTAGCGGGGCGTCAGGCGAGGCAGGCAGCGCAGGTGCAGCGCGTTGGTGAGGTCGGCGTACTGCGGTTTCGGGCCGTTCACGCGCGCCTCGAAGTCCTCGCGGGAGGTGATCACGCCGCCCATGCCCGCGAACAGCTGCGCGGGCATGCCGTAGCGGGCGCGCAGCGCGGTCGCACCGGCCGCGGACGAGAACGCCTCTTCCAGTGCGGCGGCGGGGAAGTCCCAGTAACGCCGGCCGAGCACCACGTCGCGGTAGCGCAGCCGATCGGCGACGCGCACGTCACCGCGGACCTCGACGGGCTGCAGCGGCGAGAGGTCGGCCGCACCGCACGAGAGGTCCGCGTGCAGGGCGGCGGCGCGGTCGGGCAGCGAGATCGGCATGAGGTAGCCGAGGTACAGCACGTCCAGCACGGCGCCGTTGTCCCGGCGCCGCAGCCGCAGCTCGTCGTTCTCCTGGTCGTGGAAGATCTCCAGCGCGTCCGGCGTGTGGTCGGCCCAGTGCGGGTCCTCGCCGATCTCGGCTCGCCCGAGCAGCGGGTGCAGGTTCGGGTTGAAGCCCTGCACCGGCCGGTACTCCGCGAAACCGCGCGGGAACACGCCGTCCAGCGTGGCCCGGACCGTCGCGTAGGCCTCGGGCGGCAGCAGGTCGAGGAACCTGCCGGGGAAGCGTCCGAACCCGTCGTAGACGTGGTTCACCACCAGGCCGTCGGGTGACGGCTGGGCGAAGAACGAGTACGACACCGGCCTGGTCTTCATCCACGAGGGCAGCAGGTCCGCTGCGGCGGTGACGACCTCGTCGGTGATCACGCCGTCGCGCACCAGATCGGCGACCTGGGCGCGGCTCGCCCCCAGACCACCGGTCGGCGCACCGGACATGGCCTCGTGCATCAGCGGCGCGCACTCGGCGAGGCGGGCGGATCCGCCGTGGCCGAACTTCGTGACGAACAGGTCGCGCGAGTGCCGCCGGATCGCGAGGTGCCGGTCGAACAGCATCAGCAGCGGGGTGAGGCCGGCCAGCGACCGCACGCCGTCGTAGCCGTGCGCGCGGCCGAGCCGGAACGGCTGGGGCAGCACGACGTCCTCGCTCAACGGCGTCACGCGGCCCAGGTCCGCCCCGGTGATCGAGCCCAGTTCCTCCCAGGCCGCGAAGAGGGCGGCGAGCGCGGCGGGCCGCTGGGCGGCGTCGGTGTCGGCGAACGCCAGGGTGTCGCGGTAGATCGAGATGACGCGGTCGGCGAGCTCGGCACGGCCGGTGTCGCGCAGCCACGAGGCCAGCGCGGGGCAGGCGGCGGGGTCCTGCGGGTCCACCGGCAGGACCGGCACGAGCAGCTTGATGTCGAGCAGCAACGCGACGTAGTGCTGCGCGCGATCGGACTCGCCGTCAGGCAGCCGGGTCGCGAGCGCGCTGGCGAGCTCGGCGGGGCTGATGCCCTTGGGGTTCGCGCCGGTGAGGCCCACGAGGAACTGCAACGGCGCGCTCGACGCCAGTTCGACGTCCTCCTGGATGCCGACGTACGCGCGCAACGGACCCCGCGCGGGAACGTCGCGGCGGAACTTCAGCCGGCCGTCGTCGAGGTGCACGTCGGGGGCGAGGCGGTGCGGGTGGTCGAAGAGGTGCGCGCGGTCGGCGAGCAGGGCGGCGGTCAGCCGCGACAGCAGCACCTGGTTGACCCGCGTGACGGCGACCGGCGTGCCCCAGTCGGGCGTGGGCGCGTCGGGGGACCAGGTGGCCCAGCCGACGGCGGCGTACCAGGACAGGGGACTGGTCTTCGACGTCGCGCGCAGGGCGTAGCGCAGCACGGCCGGTTCGGCCTTGCGGGAGCGCTTGTCACCGGCGCCGGCCCGTGCGAGTCCCTGCCACAGGTCGCGGCCGCTGAGGACGGCGGCCTTGCGCAGGGACTCGGTGCCGCACAACGACGCGAGCACCTCGCGTTCGGCGGCGAGCGCGTCCGGCAGGAGCCGCTCGACGTCCTCGGTCAGCGCGGCCCGCTGCTCCACCGCCGACAGCCAGTCGCCGAGCTGCGGAAAGCGCGACACCAGCGCGTCGGCCTCACCGCGCAGCGAGGGGCGGGGCATCCGTCCGTTGTGGACGTCGCGGCGCAACGGCAGCACGACGGCGCGGTGGTAGGAGTCGGGGTGCGTGCCGGCGCTGTCGTGCAACAGGTCCGACACCGGTCCGGCCAGCGACACCAGCGAGGCCTCCACCGCGGCCAGTGCCTCCACCGCCCGCCGGAACGGCGCTGCCGCCGCAGCGCCGTCCGGGTGCGGCAGGGCCGCCAGGCGCACGAGTGCGTATGGCGCTGTTTCTCCCTGCACGCGATCGCTCATGCGTTCTGGGCGGGAAGCTGGGGCTGGGTGCAGCTGCTGCACGACGAGCTGCCGCACGAGCACGACGACGCGCCGCCGGACGCACCGGACTCCGGCAGCGCGACCGAGTCGCGCAGGGAGGTGACCGCGAGGTCGCCGAGCTCCAGGTCGTCAGGGTCGAACGAGAGATCCTTCATGCCGTGTCCTCACGTCTTCAGTTGTGGCGAACTCGCCCAGGGGCTGTTCGGAACAGGCTGGAGAAACGCGATACGGCACCGATCGCACTTTGCTTGATCGGCCGCTCACAGACGTGAACGGACCTCGTCGGCCTTGGGCTCGCCCAGCTCCTCGAACAACGTCACCGACTCCAGCCAGCACTTCTCCGCGCCACGGCGGTCACCCAGCCCGTCCAGCGCTAGCCCGAGGTTGTCGAGCGACTCGGCCTGCCCGTAGAGGTCGCCGATCGCCCGGAACGTCTCCAGCGCCCGCTCGACGTACGACACGGCCTCGGGGAAGTCGAGCAGCCCCCGGTACACCTCGCCGATGTTGTTGAGCAGGATGGCCTCGCTGTACGGGTCCTTGATGTCCTCGCGGATCTCCAGCGCCCGCAGGTACCGCGACAACGCCACGTCGAACCGGCCCGCGTCGGCGTGCAGCAGCGCGATGTTGTTCAGCGTCACCGCTTCCGTGTGCAGGTCGCCCAGCTCGCGGGCGATCTCGGCGCACTGCTCGTAGCACGCCAGCGCGTCATCGGGCCGGCCCTGCACCATGTGGACGATGCCGAGGTTGTTGAGCGTCGGTACCTGGCGCGACTTGTCACCGGTCGCGCGGAAGATCGCGAGCGCCTGCTGGTTGTACTCGATGGACTCGTCGTGCCGGCGGACCTCGCGCAGCGCGATGCCCAGCGTGATCAGCATCCGGCCCTCGGCGCTGCGGTCGCCGACCGAGCGGGCGGCGGCCAGGGCGACGCCGTGCGTGTCGATCCAGTCCGCCCAGTGCTTGCGCAGGTTGAAGAAGTCCCACAGGCACTGGGCGAGACTCCAGGACTGCTCGGGCAACTCGTGCTGGGCGGCGTCGCGGATCGCGGCGACGAGGTTCGCGCGTTCGGTGTCGCACCACAGCAGGGCCGCGTCGCGGTCCTCGAACGTGCGCGGGTGCACCGCCGGGTCGGCGGGAGCGATCTCCAGCCTGCGCTGCGGGTTGAGCTGCTGCGCGCTGTGCCAGGACGTGTGCACGTACCAGTCGAGCACCCGGCGCCGCGCCAGCGCGCGGGCGGGCGGCGGTTCGGCGGCCATGACCTGCTCGACGGCGTACGCGCGCAACAGGTCGTGCAGGCTGTAGCGGCCGGGCGTGTGCTGCTGCAGCAGGTGTTCGTCGAGCAACGTCTCCAGCAGGTCGCCCGCCTCGTACGCGGTCAGCCCGGCGAGTGCGGCGGCCGAGTCGGCGGTGAGGTCCTCCCCGGGGTGGAGTCCGAGGAGCCGAAACAGGCGCCTCTGGTTCTCCGGCAACGCCTGGTACGAGAGGTCGAACACGCCCCGGGTGCCGAGGCCTCCTCCCCGTTCGAGCCGGTCCACCAGGTCCTGCAACGTCCACTGCGGACGCCGGGCCAGGCGTTTCGCGGCGAGCGCGACGGCGATCGGCAGGTGCCCGCACAGTTCCGCGATCCGTTCCGCGGCCTCGTGATCGGCGCGCACCCGGTCCTCACCGGCGATCCGGGCGAGCAGTGCGAGCGCCTCGCCGGGCGTGAAGACGTCGAGGAAGACCGACTTGGCGCCGTCGAGCCGCAGCAGCGTGCGCCGGCTGGTGATCAGCACCATGCAGGTGGAGCCGCCGGGCAGCAACGGCCGCACCTGGTCCTCGCCGGCGGCGTTGTCGAGCAGCACCAGCGCGCGCTTGCCCGTCAGCCGGTCGCGGTAGAGCGCCGCCCGTTCCTCCAGCGACTCCGGGATCTGCCCGCCGGGCACGCCCAGCAGCCGCAGGAAGCTCTCCAGCACGGCGGACGGGTCGGCGGGCAGCTCGTCGGCGTCGAAGCCGTGCAAGTCTGCCCACAGTTGCACGTCCGGATAACGCTGAACGAGCCGGTGGGCCGCGCGCACAGCCAGTTTCGTCTTGCCGACACCGGCCATGCCCTCGATCGCGGAGATCACGACGGTGGTCTGCGGGCCCGGCTCGCACAGCCGCCGCAGCTCGGACTCGCGCCCGGTGAACTCGGCGATGTCCATCGGCAGCTGCCGGTGCGCGTTCAAAGCCGCGGGCGAGGGCACCCGGCTTTCGAGGACCACCTGCTGCAACTGGCGCAACCGCGAGCCCGGTTCGACGCCTACCTGCTCGATCATGTGCTTGCGGGCCGCCGCGTAGGCCTCCAGCGCCTCGCTGCGGCGGCCGGAGCGGTCCAGCGCGAGCATCAGCTGCGCCCAGAACTCCTCGCGCAACGGGTGCAGCGCCGTCTCCCGCCGCAGGCGGTCGATCGCGTCGTCGAACCGGCCGAGCTCCAGCGACGCCTTGGCGAACCGCTCGACGGCTGTGAGCCGGCGTTCCTGGATCCGGGTGAACTCCGCGCGCAGCAACGGTCCCGCGTTCAGCTCGGCGGTCGGGACGCCGTGCCATCTGGCCAGGGCCTGGCCGAACAGGTCCGCCGCGGCCTCCGTGTCGCCGTCGGAGAGCGCGTTCTCGCCCTCGCGCACCAGCTGGTCGAACGCGTCAAGGTCCAGTTCGCCGGGCTCCACCACCAGCTGGTAGCCGTGGCCGGCCCGGGTCTTCAGCCTCTCGCCGAGGACCTTGCGCAGCCCGGCGACGTACGTGCGGAGGTTCGATTCGGGCGACACCGGCGGAGAATCCCAAACCGCGTCCGTCAGCTGTGCGACGCTGACCGCCTCGTTGGCGTGCAGCAACAGCATGGTGAGAACCGCTCGTTGCCGTGGGCCGCCCAGGTCCAGCGATGTGCCCTCCCGCCGTACCGCCAGCGAGCCGAGCAGCAGGAACTCCACAGGTCGATCGCTCCTCGATGATCCAGGCGTTGGGGTGCACAGCCATACTCGCGCACTTCCTGACGGTCTGTGCACGGCCTGGGCGAAATCTGTGCACGTCCCCTGACATCTTTGTGTCCAGATCCGGTACCTGCGCCGCCGGGCCCGAGAACTCCCCGGGAGTGGGGGTCGGCGCAGTTGCCGGATCCGGTTCCCCCAGAACCCGGCCGGCGTGTGAAAGTCACCGCGCACGTCGGCCACCTACCGCAAGACCGGTGGCCCGGACGGGTCCCCCAGACTGCACCGGGCCACCACCTTGCGTTCAGCCGTCAGCCCGCCCAGCGGGCTCGCAGGGTTCGGGTGAACTCCTCGAACTCCGCCGTCATCGACACCTCGTCCGGTTGGAGCAGCCACTGCTGCTGCAACCCGTCGATCACCGCGATCGTCGTGCGCACCACCGAGTCGACCGGGGCGTCCGCGGCGATCTCTCCTCGTTCTTGACCCGTGCGCACGGCATTAGCCAGCCATCGCCGCAGCCCGGTGTAGTGCCGGTGCACCCAGGTGTGTGCGGGATGACCGGGTTCGGTCGCCTCGGCGGCCAGCCGCACGAACAGGCCGACCAGGTGCGGCCGCGCCGAGTTGCGCGCCACCAGGGCGGCCAGCGCGTCGAACGCCGCCCAGCCCAGTGGCGGACCTCCGCCGCCGGTCAGGAAGTCGCCGTCCTGCCGGTCGCGTTCCTCCAGCACGGCCGTCAGCAGCGCGGCCTTGCTCGGGAAGTGGTGCAGCAGGCCGGACTGCGAGAGCCCGGTCCTGGCCGCCACCGCCGCCACCGACGTGCCCTTGAAGCCCGTCAGCGCGAACAACTCCGTCGCGGCGGCCACCGCTCTGGCCCTTGACTCCTCACCGGAGACGTCCACCCGCGACCTGGTCCGGTACCTCGGCGGGACCGACATCGCGTCACCTCACCCCTGGTCGGCGGGCAGGGTGACGCGGACGTCGCCGAGCCCTCGGGCGAGCAGCACCTCGCCGCCGGTCAGGGGGTGCCAGCCGTCCGCCCACGTCCGCTGGACCCGCGCGTCGCACGGCACGTCGACCCGCACGGTCCGCCCGGCCTCGACGTCCGCCACCGCGAAGCCGACGAGACGGACGGTCTCGTCCCGCGGGCGGAGGTAGACCTGCACGACCTCCCGGCCGGACCGCTCACCGGTGTTGGTGAGCTCCACCGAGACCGAGGCGAGCACGCCGTCCACAGTGGACGCGCGTGCCTCCCCGTACTCCCAGGTCGTGTAGCCGAGTCCGTGGCCGAACCAGAACAGCGGGTCGGACGCGCCCCGGTAGCCGATCGCGGTGCCTTCGGAGTACACCAGTTCGCCGCCGGACGGAGTCAGCGGCAAGGCACCGGAGTCGGAGCGGGGGAACGTCGTCACCAGGCGCCCGGCCGGTTCGACGTGCCCGAGCAACGCGGCGGCCACCGCGTCACCGGCCTCCTGACCGGGCAGCCCGGCCCACAGCACCGCGTCGACCTGGGCGAGCCACGGCATGAGCACCGGCGTGGCGGCGTTCACCACGACGACGGTGCGGTGCGCGGCCGCCGCCACCGCCTCGACCAGTGCGTCCTGCTCGCCGGGCAACGCGAGCGTGGTCTTGTCGAAGCCCTCGGTCTCCTGCTCTTCGGTGAGGCCGACGACCACGACCGCCACGTCCGCCTCGCGCGCGGCCCGCACCGCGGCACCGATCGCGTCGGCGGGAGCCCGCGGGACCGGCTGGGTGATCAGGCCGACCAGCGCGCTGGCCCCGCGAACGCGGGCCGTGATCCGGTCACCGGGCGACAGCAGCACCTCGGCCGTCCAGTGCGGCGGCTTCAGCAGCGCCTCCTCGACGATGCCGTCCGCCCAGGCCAGCACGGTGGCGTGCCGCTGTCCGGCGACGTCGATCGTCCAGTCGCCGAAGCCGCGCACGCCGACCAGCATCCGCGCCGGCTCGTCCAGCACGACCTCGCCGGACAGCTCGATCGACGCGGCGCCCTGCGCCCAGCCGCCGTACGCCGCGAGCTCGGCGATCTCCATGTCGCGCGTCGCCAGCACCCCGCCGTCCGCGTCGTACGTCGTGGCACGGACGTCCTTCAGCACCCCGGCGGCGGGAGCGGTGTGCCGGAGGCGGACCTCCACACCGTCCACAACGGACACCCAGTCGCCGAGTGCGGAGGTCAGGCCGTCCGCGATGCTGATGACGTGCGGCGGCCGCACACCGGCGGAGCCACCGCCCTGCGCGACGGTGTCGAGCGCGTGCCGGCCGATCAGCGCGACGCGGGAGTCCCGCAACGGCAGCACGCCGGAGTTCTTCAGCACGGTCATGCCGCCCGCCGCGAACCTGCGCAGCTGCTCACGGCGCAGCGCGCTGCCGGGCGCGGGCAGGTCGCCGGGCCACGAGCGCTGGTCGCCGAACGCGCCGGTACGCGACGCCAGCAGCAGCAACCGGCGCAGGTGGTCGTCGATGACCGGCTCCGCGACCTCGCCCGCCCGCACGGCGGCGACCAGCTCGTCCTCCCACGGGCCGCCGGGGCCGGGCATGACCAGGTCGAGGCCGCCGTTCGCGCTCGCCGCGGTCGACTTCGTGGCGAACCAGTCCGACATGACCAGGCCGTCGAACCCCCACTCGCCCTTCAACACCCCCTCGACGAGTTCGGTGTGCTCGGTGGCGGGGACGCCGTTGACGTTGTTGTAGGCCGCCATGACCGCCCACGGCGCGGAGTCCTGGACCACGATCTCGAACGGCAGCAGGTAGACCTCGCGCAGGGTCTTCTCGTCCACGACCATGCTCGCCGTGCGCCGCTCGGTCTCGGACTCGTTGGCCACGTAGTGCTTCGGCGTCGCCGCGACGCCCTTGCCCTGCAGGCCGCGCACGTAGGCGGCCGCGATGAGGCCGGTGAGCAGCGGGTCCTCGCTGTAGGCCTCGAACAGCCGGCCGCCGAGCGCCGTGCGGTGCAGGTTGATCGTCGGGCCGAGCACGACGTGGACCCGTTGTGCCGCCGCCTCGTCCGCGAGCACCTCGCCGACCTCGTGCGCCAGCGCCACGTCCCAGTGCTGGGCGAGCAACGTCGCGTTCGGCAGCACGCACGCGATCGTGCCGCCCCTGAGCTCGGCGCCGCGGACACCTGTCGGTCCGTCGGACAGCTTCAGCGACGCCAGGCCGATCTCCGGCTCCGCGTGCAGCGCGAACAGCGCGGAACCGGTGAGCAGCCGGACCTTCCGCGGCAGGTCCAGCCCGGCGATCGCCTTCTCGATGTCCATGTCCTCGAGCAGACCAGAAGCACCGACCGAGCACTCGGTCGGTATGTCCTGCCGTTACCGTTCGGTTATCGCGCCGTGATGTGCCGCCGCGCGGCACATCCGCGGCACGCCTCTTCTTGTGTCCAAGGGGAGGGGAATGGTGATGAAGGTCGAGGTGCGGCTGCTCGGGCCGCTGGAAGTCCGCGGGCCGGACGGGCCGGTGCTCTTCACCGGGGCGCGGCGGCGGGCCGTGTTCGCGTTGCTGGCGCTGAGAACGGGCCGCCTGGTGTCCAGATCCGCGCTGGTCGACGGCCTGTGGGGCGAGGACGTGCCGCCCACCGGGACCAAGACGCTGCAGGGGCACGTGGCCAAGGTCCGCCGGGCGCTGGAACTGGCCGGCGCGGACGGCGTGGTGCTGACGCGTGAACCGGGCTACCTGCTCGACGTCACGCAGGTCGCCGTCGACGTCGAGGAGTTCGACGAGCACCTGCGGTGCGGCAGGTACGCGCAGGCGCTCGCCCTGCACCGCGGTGACCCGCTGGCGGACTGCCCGGTCGAGGGCTGGGCCGGCGCGGAGATCGTGCGGCTGCGGGAGGCGCTGGCGTTCGCCGAGGAGAACCAGGCCGCGGCGCTCTGCCTGGACGGGCGCTACGCCGAGGCGATCGCGCAGCTCGAACGGCTGGTCGCGCTGTACCCGCTGCGGGAGTCGTTGTGGGACCTGCTGATGGAGGCCCAGCACCGCGCGGGCCGGGCGGGCGACGCGTTGCGGACGTACCGGCGGGTGCGGACGCTGCTCGTCGAGGAGTTCGGGATGGAGCCCGGTAGCGCGTTGCGGCGCAGGGAGGCCGCGGTGCTGGCCGGCTGAGGCGCTGCGGCCCGTGTCGGGGGTGCGGGCCGCAGCCCCTCAGCCTCCGGCCGGTGCCTCCCCCTCGGAGGTACCGGCCCGGGGTGGGTCCCGGCTCGCCCTGGGGGGTGCGAGCCGGGACCCGGTCCCCGATCCTGGCGGCCGGCGGTGGCGAACCGGCGGCCGTGCGGTGGCCGGGATCAGCCGGGCCGGTAGGAACAGCGGTAGCCGGTGGTCACGGCGTCGCGCAGCGCGTCCGCCGTGGACTGCTCGGTCGCCGCGATCGTGTCGATGGCACGCCGGATCGCCTTGCGCACCGCGGTTCTGGCGCGTTCGGCGGGGCCCGCGAAGTTCCGCCCACGCCCGCCCACGCCGGTCTCGCGTTCGAGGTGGCTCAGCAACGCCTCCAGCTCGGCCTCCAGGCGCGGTGACGGATCGTCGTCGAGCCGGGCGCGCAGGTCGCGGATGCGCGTGAGGTAGGCGGCGCGGGCGACGGGGTCGAGCACCGGCTGGTTGCCGCTGTCCTCGCCGCCGACGAGGTCGAGAGCGGAGATCTCGGTGCCGGGGGCGGCCACCAGCCGCGCGAGGTACCGCATGCCCACGAGGTCCTCGACGCGGATCTCCCTGCCGTGGTGGGAGACGACCCACCACCCGTTCTCCTTGCGGATCACGATCCGGCCGGACAGCCCGTCACGGGCCCGTGCCCACGTCGCGGCGCGTGCCGTCATGCCGATCGCGTTGGCGTCGTCGACGGCGACGTCGAACAACGCCCTGCCCCGCTCGCCGCCGACGGTCCGGGCGAGGGTGGCGCGGGCGTACGCGGTCATCGGCAGGTTGCCGAGCCGGATGTTGGTGGTGACGGCGCGTTCCAGGTGCCCGGTGGCGAGAGCGGCGTCGCCGAACGTCGTGGCGGCGATGCCCAGCAGCAGCTCGACCGAGCCGAAGCAGACGATCGCGGTGGCCGGCACGACGGGCAGCGCGGCGAACGGTTCGAGCAACCGGTAGGCCTCGCGGGCGATGTCCGCCTCGCCCAGCTCCGCCGCCACGTGCACCACGCAGAACATGCACGTGATCCAGGTGCTCGACAGCGGGACCGCGGTGAGGCCGTTGAGGGTCAGCCGGTGCAACGCCGACCGCGCGCGGTCCCGCTGGCCCGCCTCGAGCGCCAGCAAGGCGAGCGCGGCCTCGAAGCTGAACTCCAGGTCCGGCAGCGTGGGGGAGTGCGTGACCTGCTCGGCGAGGTCGACCAGTTCGCCGCCGCGTCCCTGCAGCCACCGGATCGCGAAGAGGTGCGTGCTGTGGAACGTCTCCGCGTCCACGTCACCCGCCTCGACCCCGATCCGCAGGCAGGCCAGGGACTTCTGCTCGGCCTCGGCGAACCGGCCCGCGCGGATCGTGCGCATCACGTCCATCGCGGCGTGGAAGAAGAGCAGCCCCGGACAGCCGGACGCGCGCCGGGCCAGCTCGGCCTGGGACCGTTCCGCGTGCGGGTCGCCCAGGCAGAACAGGTCCATCGTGCGGCGGCACAATCCGCTGAGCGCCAGCAGGTCCAGGCCCGCAGCCGACGCGACGGAGATCAGCTCGTCGGCCAGCGCCAACCGGAAGGCGGTGTGCTCCGGGGACCACAACGCGTGATGCGCCAACGACAACGCCTCGGCCAGGGCCAGCCGGTCGCCGGTGTCCCTGGCCTGCTCCAGCGCCCGCAGCACGGGCTCGGTCTCGCGCCGGTCGTAGGCCTGCTCCGCGGTGAGCCTGGTGATCAACCTGGTGCGCAACGGTTCGGACGGCCGGGAGGCCAGCGCCTCGCGCAGACGGGCGATCGCCAACGCGCGATCGGCCCTGCCGCGGTACTTGTTGACCCACATGCCCGGCAGGCCGAGCGCCGCCTCCGGATCACCGTCGCGCGCGGCCCGGTCGAGCAGGTCCCGCGCCTCGGCGATCCGGCCGCCGGCCAGCGCGGCGTGCGCGCGTTCGACAAGGCGGACCGTCTGGTCCAGGGCGGTGGTGCCGGTGGAGGTGACAACGATGACGACGGGCAGCTGGTGCAGGTTCTCCGCCACCAGCTGCGTGAGCCGGAACGCTTCCGCGCCGGCCAGGTCGACGTCGTCCACCAGGACCAACGCGGGTGTGCGCTTGAGGACGTCGGCGACCTTCTGCGCGCAGATCTCGGGCTCGGCGTCGAGCACCGCCGTGTCACCGCCCAGACCGGCGAGGACCGCGTGCCACGGCCAGTACGCCGGAGCGTCGGCGCGGCAGGTCGCCCAGACGACGGCGAGGCCCCGCGCCTGAGCCTGCTCCACGGCCTGGACCAGGTGCCGCGTCCGTTCGGCCCCCGGCGGGCGGGCGACCGCGAAGAGCTGCCCGGACCCCAGTTCCGCCCGTTCGAACGCCGACTCCGGCACCAGCACCGCTTCACCCTCGAATGCACTTTCTCGGCCAGGACTGGGGAAACCTAGCGGAGGACGGCGACCGGCACGTACGCGGTCGAGACGCATTCAGGGGTGAAGTTTTCCGGTTCAGCTCCTGCGGCGCCTGACGCGGGACCGTCGCGGAGCTACTCGCGGTCCTCGAGGTAGCGGGTGTGGTCGGCCTGCCGTTGCGCGTCGGCCGCGTGGAACCGTTCCGCGGTCCGGACGGCGTCGGCGTGCAGCAGGTCCAGCTGCCGCACCAGTTCCGTGCCGGAACCCCGTGCGGCGGCGTACCACCGCGGCAGGTTGAGGTAGGTCTGCACGGACAGCGGCAGGTCGGTGCCGACGAGCCTCGTGACGGCGTGCAGGGCGTCCGGGTCGGCGCGCAGGGCGCGGGGGCGGTCCAGCATGCCGCGCAGCACCTCGGCGACCTCCGCGATCCTCGGCACGACCTCGTCCGGCACGCGGAACGTCCGCACCCGCTCCACCAGCGCGTCCAGTTCGGACCGCAGCGCGCCCGCTTCCTCCTCCGGGTCGGTCACCAGGGTGATCCGCTCGGGTGGCGCGGCCAGGGCGCCGACGCCGTAGAGGCCGATGACGACCGCGATCCAGTACGACCCGGCGAGGCCGGCGAAGTGCAGGACGAGGCCGATCAGCCCGCCCGCGCAGCCGGCCAGGTTCCTCCAGGAGGCCAGGTACCTACTGATAGCCACGGATCTCCTTGAAGGCGGCCGAGAGCGAACGGCTGCGAGCGTCGAACACCTTGCCACCGCTCATCTTCGCCACCTGCTCCATCTCGGCCGTGGCGCTCTCGCCGAACAGGACGGGGAAGATCGGGATGCCCTTGAGGTCCGGCGTCAGGCTCTGGTGGAACAGCTGGAAGTCGGTGATGCCCTCGCTGCCGGTGTTCTCGCCGTCGGTCATCAGCACGATCGACGTGAACCGGTCCGGATCGGCGTCGATCTGCTGGCGCAGCACGGCGTACCCGCCGCGGAGGCTGCTGTAGATCGCCGTGCCACCGGACGCGTCGAGGCTCGTGGCCGTGGTGCGGATCTGGTCGAGGACGGGACGCGGATCGTCCTGCGGCACCTCGTACTTCAGCGCCGGCCGCGCACTGCTGCTGAACGGCAGCAGCGTCACCTGCTCGCGGCCGTGGAACCGGCTGAACTTCCCGGCCAGCGACTCGTCGGCGCCGGTCAGCCCGACCAGCGCCTGGCGCAGGCCGTCGATCCGGTCGCCCTGCATCGAGCCGGACGTGTCGAGCACGTAGAGCGTGCGGGACGGCCGGCGCAACCGGTCGAAGTACGTGGTGATCAGACCGTCCACAGCGGACTGACTGCCGGGGAACGGGAGTTCCACGAGGTCTCTGACGGCGAACCGGCCGTCCAGCTGCACCTGCGGCACGGCGGGCCTGCGGTGCGTGGTCTCCATGATCTTGCGCTGGACGTCGGCGCTCCTGAGGTGGTCGGAGAGCTTCTGGTGCGCCTCACGGGCCTCCGACGACGCCGACGTGAGCAGCGTGAGCGGGTAGTCGGCCGTCACCACCCCGTCGCTCGGGTAGACCAGCGTCAACGGCTGCGGCATCGACAGCAGCACCGACTCGTAGTTGATCAGGCCGTCCACCTCGGCGCCGGGATCCTCACCCGTGGCGCGCCGCGCGTGGGCCTCGGACAGCCAGCCGGACGAGCCCGCCGACAGCTTCTGGGCCGAGAAGAACTGCTCGAGCTGCGGTGCGACCGCGTCGATCCGTGCCGCGTCGAGCGCCGAGCCCGAACCCGACAGCGCCGCGGCGACGCCGACCAGCGCGGAGAACCCGGAGTTGGAGGCGGACGGATCGGTCATGCCGTAGGTGAACTTCTGCGCGCCCGCGGCTTCGGCGATCTCCGCCCAGCCGACGCGCCTGCCGTCCCAGCCCAGTTCCTTCACCTTCTCCGCGGGCAGGCCGAGCACGACGGGGGACGACATCACCTTGGCCGGCGTGCCCAGGCGCTTCTGCGCCTCCGGCACGAGTTCGAGGTAGCGGTTGGAGGAGAACCAGACCGCGTCGAAGCCCTGCTCGGCCGCGCCGCTCGCGACCTTCTCGGCACCCTCGATGGTGCCGGTGAAGCTGAACTTCACGCTGATGCCGGTGGCTTTGGCGGCCTCGTCGAGGATCGGCTGGAGGTCTGCCAGTTCGCTGCCCGCGAGGACGCGCAGGGTGCCCGGGGCGGCGTCGCCGACGGGTCTGTCCGGATCGGTCGAGTCGGAACATCCCGCCAGCAGCGCCACGACGGCGACCGCGGGGACGAGGCGGCGGATCATGCTGGCTCCTGGGAGTCGCGCTGATGGCTCAGGGGTCGAGCGGGCGGGGGAGTGGCGCGGGTGCGGCCGGTCAAGGCTGGTCCCCGCTCTCCCGCACCCGGCTCAGGTGGTCGTGGGCGCGCCGGATCTCGGTGTCCAGCGCTGAGACCGTGCTGAACAGGGAGTCGGCCGCGCGGGCCTTGAAGGTGTCGACCGCGTCGATCGCCGCGTAGATCTGGTCGAACGAGGTCCGCACCGCCTCGATGCCGACGGCCGGGGTCGAGGCGATGCGCTGGATCTCCTCGCCCTGCGACGACACCAGCGCCGCGTTCGAGCGCAGGATCGAGTCGGTGAGGCCGCGCACGGCGTCCACCTGGTCGATCACCTCGCGCTGGCCCGCCAGCGCCGCCGCGACCGCCACGCCGATCCGCAGCGCGGTGACGGTCGTGCCGACCGCCCGCTCGATGCCCTTGACCAGCTCGTCGTTGTTGCGGCGCACCACGTCCAGCGCCAGGTAGCCCTGCGCGCACACGGCCAGCTGGGTCAGCAGGTCCTGGTGCCGTTGCCGCAGGCCGAAAAGCACGTCGGCGCGCAACGCCTGCGCGCGGGCGGGGTCGGACAGGTCCAGGATCGCGACCTGCCGTTCGACGGCCTCGTCCATCTCGGCGGCCAGCGCGGCGTCCCGCGACAGCGCGGTCATCAGGTCCCACAGGCGTTGCCGCTCGCCCTTGATGGCGGCGTTGTCGCGCTTCAGCGCGTCCTGGCCGGACCTCAGCTTCAGCACGATGCGGTTGAGCGGCTCGTCGGCCGCGCGCAGTCGTGCCAGCAGGCCGCGGGCCGAGTTGCCGCCGGGCAGGAAGCCGAGGATCTTGCGGCCGGTCAGCCTGCTCAGGTCCTGCGGGTCGAGCTCGCGGACGGAGCGCCGCAGCTCGGCCAGGCTCGTCGAGACCTGCGCGCCGTGCGGTGACGAGACGGACGCGAGCGTGCGGTCGAGCAGGCGGCCCGCGATCTGCGCCGCCAGCCGCATCTCCTCCTCGCCGAGCACCAGTGCCTCGTCGGCGATCCGGCTGAAGTCCGGTGACCGCGGGTCGGCGGCGCCCAGGGCCGAGACGAACGCCTCGGCGCGCGCCGACAGCTCACCCCTGGTCTCGTCGGCGACGGGGATGAGCCCCGCCGCGCGGCCGACCGGCACGGGCTCGACGGGATCCGGCGGTGTCAGGACGAAGTCGTTCATCGTCAGTACTGCTTCGCGATCGCCTCGAGCATCCGCTCCAGGGTTTCGTGCGCGGGCGGCTCGACGACGTCCACGATCGTCTGCGGCACGGTCAGGTTCTTCTCCTTGGTCATGTCGTTGAAGTGCCTGGGGTCGGCCGTGCGGAACCCGAACGTCGCGGCGAGCCTGCCCAGTTCGGCGTCGCTCTGCAGCAGCTGCCCGACCCGGTCACCGGTCTCGCGCAACGGCACCAGCGTGTGCTTGGACAGCACGGTCGGCGCCGGGTAGAGCAGCTTCATGTCCGGCCGGACCGACGAGTCGCCCCGCACCACCCGGTCGACGAACTGCGCCTCGTACGCCAGGACCAGCGGCGTCTTGCCCATCCCCGCGGAGAGGTAGTCCTCGAACGGCCCCTCGGTGCTGCTCTGCGTGTACCCCTGGTCCAGGAAGAGCTTCGACACCGCCGGCAGCACCTTCGCCTCGGCGTCCTGCGACGACACCACCCCGCCGTTGGCGACGAACGACGTGATCGCCAGGTACATCGCCGCCGAGTTCGAGTCACGCGGATCGGTCGTCGTGACGAGCAGGTTCTTGCGCGCGGGATAGGCCGTGTTGCCCGGCAGCTGGTCCCAGCGCGTGCCCTTGGCCGCGAGCTCCAGGTAGGCCTGCACGTCGAACGTCTGGTAGCCCGGCCCGGTCTTGACCACCCCGGCCTTCGTCAGCAGGTCGACGACCGGGTCGAACGTGGCGACCACCATCGGTGACGAGAACGGCGCGTACGTCCGCGCGGCCTTGCGGTCGCGCTGGATCTTCTCGGCGGCGGGCGCCGAGGAGGGAAAGGCGAAGTCGTACGAGTTCAGGTCCGTCGCCGTCGCGATCTGCCGCGACCCGGCCGGATCCACCTCGACCTTCAGGCCGTGCTTCGCGAACACGTCCCTGACCCGCTGGTCGGCGAAGAAGGCGAGCTTCTCCGAGCCGATCACACCGCGGACGGTCTGGAGCTGGGCCTGTTCGCCGGACCCCTGCCCCAGGACGATCGCCGTCACGACGCCGAGCAGCAGCACGACCGCGAGACCTGTGCCGAGCGTTCTCTTCACTGTCCACCTCTACGAAAAGCCCTGCCGGAGAACAGATCTTTCGTCACTTCGACGCCGTTTCCGGGTGGGTCGTCGCAATCGTGAGGTGAACAGTCGATGAACGCACCGATGAGTTCCGGGCCGAGGGGCGGTCGGTACGGACGAAGAGTCCGGACAGTGGAGGTCAGCGATGAAGTTCGTGACGATCGGCTACGGAGAGCGTGCGGACTACGACCGGACGGCGGCGGCCGTTCGGGACGAGGCACACGCGCACGACGCCCGCCTGCGCGCTCAGGGGGTGGAGATGGGCATCGCCGGGGAGCCCGTGCAGGTGCGCAATCCGGGCAACACCGGCACGACCACGAAGCCGGGGGCGTTCCTCAGGTCCGACCTCCCGATCGCGGGCTTCGCGATCATCGAGGCCGACTCGGTGGACGAGGCCGTCCGCATGGTGGCGGGGACTCCGTGCGCGGTCGCCCGCGGAGTCGTCGAGGTGTGGCCGCTCGAGTCAGCCGAGGGGTGAGCGGTCCCCCGCGGACCACCTGTGGCCGAACGGGTCCGTGAAGCCGCCCTGCCGATGCGTGCCCCACGGCATCCCGTGGCTCACGACCGGGACTGGGCGTGGGATCGCCCGCGTCGGCCGTGAACGACGCTCCGGGATCTCTCTCCGAAGCCCTGGACGACTTCGCGAGCGGTGGCGGCGCCGGTGTTCGCCCTGGACGCGTTCGCCGACCACCGGCGCGGCAACGGAAGCCTGGTCGGGCCGCGGGGAGCCGGTCCGCGCACCGGCTCCCGGTCAGCTCAGCAACCAGGCGACGTCGCGCACCAGCGCGTGCCGCCAGCCGGCGCGGTCGTGGCCGGAGGGGGAGCGGTTCACCCGCACCGTCGCACCCGCCTGCGCCGCAAGCTCTTCCACGGCCGAGCAGTGCCGGTGCATCCGCGGCTCGTGCTCGCCGACGTCGAACGCGACCCGCAGCCCGGACAGGTCCGGCAGCGCCCCGAGGCGTTCCGCGATCTCGCCACCTGCCGGGCCGTCGAGCGACAGGCCGTGCTGAGGGAGGTCGCGCTTCCACCAGAACGACCCCGACTGGCACGCCACCCGCGTCACCAGCGAGGGGAAGTCCAGCGCGGCCCGGAACGCGCTGAGCCCGCCCAGGCTCTGCCCGGCCACCACGAACCTGGACAGGTCCACCGCTACGCCGTTCGAGGCGAGCAACGGCAGCAGCTCGTCCCGAATCGCCTGCCACAGCGCGGAAGAGCTGTACTCGGCATCACGATCACGAGGCGTGGGAAGGAAAACGAGCGTCGCGGCGGGCATCTCGCCGTTCTTCACCGCCGACTCGAACGCCGCCACGGCAGGATGCGCGTACATCCAGTCGTCGCCGTCGAGCAGCAGCACGACCGGCTCACCGCCCTGGTGCACGCGAACGGTCTTGCGCCCCAGCGCACCGTTCCACCTGATGCGCAGCGAGGGCACGTCCAGCACCTCGTCCGGTCCGACGACGGGCCAGTGCGGCTGCGGCTCCAGGTCCGGCGTGCTGAAGATCGACCGGTTCGGGCCCGCCCCGGCGGGGTTCGACGGGTCGGCGTGCTCCTCGCCCTCCGAGAGGAAGTGGTAGGTCACGCGCAGCCGGTCCGGCATCTCGACCTCGGCGGACCAGAGGTCGTCCTCCTCGTGCGTCAGCTCGACCGGGTCCAGGACGCTCTCGAACCGCAGGGAGGCAGGGCCTCCACGCCACTCGAACCTCGTCATCGGGCCACCGCCAGCTGGTAGGAGGAGTCGCGGCCGAGCAGTTCGCGGTGGGTGCCCTCGGACGCGACCGTGCCGCCGTCCAGCACGACGACCCGGTCGGCCACGTCGAGCAGCGCCGGGCTGCTCGTGATCACGATCGTCGTCCGGCCGCGGCGCAGCTCGGTCAGGTTGCGGGCGATGAGCTGCTCGGTCACCGCGTCGACGGCCGTCGTCGGGTCGTGCAGCACCAGGATCTCCGGGTTCGCGGCCAGCGCCCGCGCGAGCGACAACCGCTGCCGCTGCCCGCCGGACAGGTTCGCTCCCCGGTCGCGCACGGCGTAGTCGAGGCCGTCGGAGTGCAGGGCCACGACGTCGGTCAGCATCGCGGCGGACACCGCCTCGTCCACCAACGTGCTGGTGCCGGCCGGGTCGACGTTCTCCCGCAACGTTCCCGCGAACACCTCGTGGTGCGAGGGGTTGACCAGCAGGTGGGTGCGCACGCTCTCGATCGTCAGCGACGCGACGTCCTGCTTGCCCACCCGGACCACGCCCGCGTACGAGGCCGGAGGCACGTCGACGGAAAGCACGGCGGCCAGTTCGGCGGCGGCCTGCGGCTGGTAGGCGGCGATGGCCACGAACTCACCGGGCTGCACCGAGAAAGTCAAGTCCCGCAACGTTCCGTGCGTGACTCCCGCGACTTCGAGCCCGCTCTCCGAGACGACCTCCTCGACACCGGGGGTCATCCGCGCGGGGGCGGCGAGGACCAGCGCCATCCGTTCGGCGGAGGCCCGCGCGATCATCACGTACTTGGGCATCTCCGAGAACAGCTTCAGCGGCTCGATCAGGAACTGCGCCAGCCCGACCGCCATCACCAGCTGGCCTACGGTGATCTCGCCCTGGAACGTCAGCAGGCCCGCCCACAGCGTCACCGCCGCCGCCAGCAACGAGTTCAGCGCCAGGGCCAGCCCGGCGTAGACGCCGTTGACCCGCGCCACGACGATCGACTGCTGCTTCGCCTCGGTGCTCACCCGGCGGTAGGCCTGGAACGCCGCGTAGCTGCCGCCGAACCCGTGCAGCGGCCGCAGTCCGGCGATCAGGTCGGACACCTTCGCCCCGGCCCGCGCCACCTTCGCCTGCTGCACCTGGGTGTTGCTGCCGATCCGCCGGGACATCACGCTGAGCACCGTCAGGATCGCCGCCGTGCCGGCGAACACCAGCACGCCCAGCGGCACGCTGATCACCACCAGCACGACACCCGTGATGGCCACCGACACCAGCGCGCTGACCAGCAGCGGCACCACCTCGATGATGTCCGCGGTCTGGTCGGCGTCCTCGGTGGCGACGGTGAGAACCTCGCCGGACTTCAGGTCGACCTCGCGCGCCACCGGCTGCAGGCCGCGGTTCGCGACCTCGACCCGCCACCGGTGTGCCTCGGTCGTGTTCGCCTTCTGCAGGATCCGCATGCCGAAGCGCCACGAGTACGACACCGTGGCCATCACGAGACCGAGCGCGAGCAGCGCCAGCCCGAGGGAGCTGAGCCGACCCCCGCGCAGCGCGTACTCGACGATCACGCCGAGCAGGATGGGCACGGCGGTCTCGGCGGCCTGGTAGGACCCCATGAGCAGGGTCCCGGACGCCATGGCGCCTCGGTTGCGGCGCAAGGCGATCCGCAGGATCTCCTTGCCGGTGCGGACTTCAGTGTTCGTCAACGTGGCGCGCAATCGCTTCGGGGGTGGAGAGGGACAGCAGGTCGCGGATCGTGACGACGGGACCGAACTCGCGGCGGAGCAGACCGATGAGCCGCACCGCGAGCATCGAGTGCCCGCCCAGGTCGGTGAAGCCGCTCGCCATGCCCACCTCGTCCTCGTCGAGATCGAGCGCCTCCGCGAACATCTCGCGGACGAGCGTCTCGGTCTCGGTCAGCTCGCGGTCCTCGGTCTTGGTCATCAGGGTGCCGAGCGGACGGGCCTCGGGCAAGGCCGCGGTGTCCGCCTTGCCGTTGACCGTGAGCGGGATCGCGTCCACGGCGGCGTAGTGCGACGGCCGCAGGTAGTCCGGCAGACCGGCCCCGACCTCCGCCGCGATCGACGGGATGTCCGCGCCGTCGGCCAGGACCAGGTAGGCCGCGAGCCGGTGCGCGCCGTCGACCTGCGGGTCGGCCTGCGCGACGGCCGCGACGAACCGGACGCCCGGATGCGCCGCGAACCGCGCCTCGACCTCGCCCAGCTCGACGCGGTGGCCGCGGATCTTGACCTGCTTGTCCGTGCGGCCCAGGTAGAGCAGGTTGCCGTCCGGGCGCCGGATCACCAGGTCACCGGTCCGGTACATCCGCTCACCGGGCACCCACGGGCACGCCACGAACCGTTCGGCGGACTGCCCCGGCTGCCCGAGGTAGCCGCGCGCGATGCCCACGCCCGACACGTAGAGCTCACCGGGAACGCCGTCCGGCACGTGCCGCAGCCACGGGTCGAGGACGTAGACGTCGGTGTTGTCGATCGCCACACCGACCACCGGGTCGACGCAGTCGAACGTGCCGACGCCCAGCGTGTTGATCGTGTACTCCGTCGGCCCGTAGAGGTTGTAGCCGATCGTGCCGGGGGTGTCCGCGAGCTGCTGCCACAGCGTCGGCGTGACCGCCTCACCGCCCAGCAGCACCAGCGCCGGCTTGTGCTCGGCGCCCAGAAGTCCTTCGGCCACCAGCTGCTGCGCGTAGGTCGGCGTCACGTTGATGACGTCGATCTCGTGGTGCAGGCAGTACTCGACCAGCCCGGTCGCGTCCCGGCGCAGCTCCTCGTCGCAGATGTGCACCTCGTGGCCGTCGGCGAGCCAGAGCAGCTCCTCCCACGACATGTCGAAGGCGAACGACACGGTGTGCGCGATCCGGAACGTGCGGTGCCCGTGCTCGGCCAGCACCGGCTCGAAGATCCGCCGCTGGTGGTTGACCAGCATGTTGGTCAGGCCGGCGTACTCGGTCACGACGCCCTTGGGCTTGCCCGTCGAGCCCGAGGTGTAGATCGTGTAGGCCGCGTGCTTGAGCCTGTTCGGGTCGTCCGGCGCGAACGTGGTCACCGGCTCCGCGTCCGGCCACGGCTCGTCCAGCTTGAACGTGGTGCCCTGGATCCTCGGCGCCACCGCGCTCGTCGTGATGACCAACGACGGCCGCGCGTCGTCGATGATCGCGGCGATCCGCTCGTCCGGGTGGTCCAGCTCCAGCGGCACGTACGCCGCGCCGCAGCGCAGGATGCCGAACAGCGCCACGACCCAGTCCATCGACCGCGGCACCGCGATGGCGACCGACGTCTCGACGCCGATCCCCTTGCCGGACAACACCCCGGCGAGGTGCCGGCTCCGGTCGCGCAGCTCCGCGAAGGTCATCGTCCTGCCGTGCGCCACGAGTGCGACCCGGCCGGGGTTGCGGTCTGCCGCCTGGTCGAACAGGTCGACCACGGTGAGGTCGCCGAAGTCGTTGGCGGGGTTGAGCTCCGGCGTGACCACCGAACCGCCGACCGAGCCGAGCAGCCCGTCCGCGCGGGTGAGCTCGTCGAGCACCCGCAGGTACCCGTCGAACAACCGCTGTGCGAACGCGGGGTCGGTGACGTCCGGCCGGTACTCGACCTTGACCGTGAGCTCCTCGCCCGGCGTCACGACCCACGTGAACGGGTAGTGCGTCGAGTCCTCCGCCTCGTGGGCGGTGATCCCGTTCTTCGCGTTGAACTCGGTGAACGTGTCGTCGTCGAGGAAGTTCTGCAGCACGAACAGGCTGTCGAACAGCTCGTCGTGGCCGCTCGCCCGCTGGATCTCACCGAGCCCGAAGTGCTCGTGCTCCATCGTCGCGACCCGCGAAGCCTGCACGGACGCCAGGAACTCGCCCACGGTGTCGTGCGGCCGCGCGGTCACCCGCATCGGCACGGTGTTCAGCAGGACGCCGACGATGCCCTCGGTGCCCTCCTGCTCACGTCCGGACACCGTCACACCGAACACCGCGTCGCCGCGGCCGGTCTCCCGGCCGAGCACGAGCCCGAGCGCACCGGTGACCACCGAGTTCACCGTCACGCCGTACCGGCGCGCGGTCTCCCGCACCCGCTGGGAGGCCTCGACCGGCAGTGTCCGCACGATCTTGGCCGGCAGCGAGTCCGAAGTGGACCCTCCGCCGAGGAGCGTCGGGCCGGGGAGGTCGGAGAGGTAGCCGGCCCAGAACCGCTGCGCCGCCTCGGCGTCCTTCCCGGCCAGGGCACGGGTGTAGCTCTCGAAACTCGGCGTGGCGGGCGTCGAGTCGACGGTCTCGCCCGCGAGGAGCGCGCGGTAGGCGTCGAACAGGTCGTCCAGCACGATCCCGCGCGACCAGCCGTCCCACAGCAGCAGGTGGCTGGTGAACAGCAGCCTGTCGTGGCCGTTCGGCAGCCGCAGGACCGTCAGCCGCACCAGGGGCGGCGACGTCAGGTCGAAGCCCGTGGCGCGGTCCTCGACGCGCAACGCCTCGACGGCGTCCTCGTTCAGCACGTCGACGGTCCGCACGGGCACCGGGCCGCTGACTCCCAGCACCTGCACCGGCGTGCCGTTCTCGTCGGACTCGAAGCCCGCACCGACGACCGGGTGCTTCGCGATGACGTGCGCGAGCGCCTTGCCGAGCGCGTCGGGGTCGAGGCGCCGGTCGAACGCGAAGAAGCTCTGCGCCACGTACTGCCCGGACCTCCCGGCCAGCTCCGCCTGGAAGTACAGGCCGCGCTGCAGCGGTGAGACCGGCGCGGTGCGCCGCACGGTCACCGAGGCGTCCGCGATCCGTTCCAGTGCCATCAGCCACCGTGCCGCGATCTCGTCCGACACGTCCTCGGTCAGCCCGAACGTGGCGCGCAGCGAGCCGGTGGCGTCGACCCAGCAGTTGACCTCGACCGCGTACGGGCTCGGCCGGTTCTCGGGATCGACGTGCAGCGCCTGCGACTCGCTGCCGCGGCCGAGGTAGTTGAACAGCACCTGGGGAGCGGGCAACGCGGCCAGCACGGGTGCCGTCTGCGGGTTCAGGTAGCGCAGCTGACCGAACCCGACGTGCGCGACCTCGTCCGGCTGCCGCGCGACGACTTCCAGGGCCGCCGCGACCGGATCGGTGGCGGCGCTGAGCCTCACGGGCGCGACCGCGGTGAACCAGCCGACCGTGCGGGTGTAGTCGTGGTGCTCGGCGGCGGGGACGCGGCCGTGCCGTTCGAGGTCGATCACCAGGTCCGTCGGCGTGCTCTGGATCTCGGTGAGGGCGGTCCGCAGGGCGCCGCACAGCAGTTCGGTCAGCCCGATGCCGAGCGCCGTCGGCGCGGTCCGCACGACGTGGCCGGTGATGTCGGCGGCCAGCGTGACGGTGACCTCGCGCCGTGCACCGAGCTGCGGCGTGAGCACCGGGGCGTCGAGCGTCTCGACCCACCGGCGCAGGTCGCCGCCGGACTGGGCGTTCAGCGCCAACGCCGCGGCGTAGGAGGCGAACGACGTCGTCACCGGCGCCGGTTCGTTCCCGCGCATCGCGACGGCGAGGTCCTCCAGCAGGATCATCCAGGACACGGCGTCCACCGCGAGGTGGTGCACCACCACGACCAGCGTGCGGCTGTTCTCCAGCCACGTGAACGCCGCCATGACACCGGCTTCGGCGTCGAGCCGGTCCGCGGCGGCCTCGGCGGCCTCCTGCGGGTCGTCGGCCGACACCACGACGTCTGCTTCGGCAGCGGGTTCGGTGCGCAGCGACCACACGCCGTGGTCCGTGTTCAGGCGCAGGCGCAACGCGGGATGCGCCGCCACGACGGCGTTCGCCGCGCGCCTGGCGTTCTCCAGGCTCGCGCACTCCAGCTGCCTGGCCTGCGCGAAGCGGTCGAGCGACCCACCGGCTTCCCGCAGCCGCAACACGATCGGCGTCGGTACGACCGGGCCGTCGGAGATCTCCTCGGGGGCCGGGGCCGTCTGCTCCGCGGTCCGCGCGGCGAACTTCTGCGCAAGCGCTCGCGGGGTCTTGTGCAGGAACATGTCGCGAGGCGAGAACCTCACCCCCAGCGCCCTGGCCCGGTTGACCACGCCGATCGCGATGATGCTGTCACCGCCCGCGGCGAAGTAGTCGGTGTCGGCATCCACATCGGACGACGACAGGGCGGAGCGGAAGATCTCGACCAGCGCGTCGAGCACGGAGGTGTCCGCCGCGACGACCGGCGAGCCGTCCGGTGCTGCGTCCTCGCGGGCGCGTGCGCGCAGCGCGGCGCGGTCCAGCTTCCCGCTGACGTTCAGCGGCAGCTCGTCCAGCGGGATGACCCGCTGCGGCACCATGTGCTGGGGCAGCTTCGCGGCGAGCACCGACGTGATGTCGGCGGCCGGGGTGCCCACGACGTGCGCGACGAGGTGGTCGGCCGTGTCCGCCACGGTCACGGCCACGTCGACCACGCCGGCGACCTCGCGGACGGCGGCCTCGACCTCGCCCAGTTCGATGCGGAAGCCGTGCAGCTGCACCTGGTCGTCGCTGCGGCCGAGGAACTCGATCTCGCCGTCGAGGTTCCACTGCGCCAGGTCACCGGTGTGGTACATCCGGGACCCGTCGCCCGCGAACGGGTCGGCGACGAAGCGGCTCGCCGAGAGCCCCGGCCGGTTCGAGTAGCCGTACGAGACCTGCGGGCCGGATAGGTAGAGCGTGCCGGGGACACCGGGCCCGACCGGCCGCAACCGGTCGTCGAGCACGTAGGTCCGCTGGCCGGGCACGGGTGTGCCGATCGGGCAGCCGTCGGCACGGCCGGGCTCGAAGTCGGAGTCGTCGAGCACGTGCCGCGAGGTGTACACGGTGGACTCGGTCGGGCCGTAGGTGTTGATCAGCTCCGGCCGGCGCGTGCCGTACCGCGCCACCCAGTCGCGCAACCGGCTGAGCTCCAGCAGCTCACCGCCGATGGAGAACCGGCGCACGGAGGTGACCGGCTCGCAGTGCTTGTCCGCCTCGATGAACTGGTAGAACGCCGACGGCGTCTGGACGACGTAGGTGAGGCCGCGCTCGCGCACCAGCCGGTGGAAGTCGACCGGCGAGCGGGTCAGCCCGCGATCGGGCACCACCAGTTCGGCGCCGTTGGTCAGCGCGCCCCACAGCTCCAGCACCGAGGAGTCGAACGAGAACGAGTGGAACAGCGGAATCACGTCGTCGGGACCGAACTCCACGTCCGGCTGGACGTTCGCGAGGTACATCACCACGTTGCGGTGCGAGACCACCGCACCCTTCGGCTTGCCGGTCGACCCGGACGTGTAGATCACGTACGCCGGGTGTTCCCAGGACGCCGGGGTGATCACGCCGGTACCGGGCACCTCGTCGCCGATCGCGACGACCCGTGCCGCGCCGCCCGCGCGGGAGACGATCGCGGTGAAGCGGTCGCGCTGTTCGGGCGCGACGAGGACGACCTGCGGCGCGGTGTCGGAGATCAGGTACTCGAGCCGGTCGTCCGGGTAGGCCGCGTCCAGCGGCACGTACGCGCCACCGGCGGACACGACCGCGACGAGCGAGACGACCTGTTCCAGGGACCGAGGCACGGCGACCGCGACCCGCCGGTGCGGCTCGACCCCGGCGTTCGCGAGCACGCGGGCCAGCCGGTTCTTCGCCTCGGCCAGCTCGCCGTAGGACAGGCTTTCGGAGGGACCGTCGATCCGGCAGAACGTGACGGCCCGCGCGCCGGGTGAGCGGTCCGCGGCCGCGTCGACCAGCTCGGCCAGCGTGGCCGGCTCGACCTCGGCGGAGCCGGCGCCCTTCGGCGCCGGCAGCTCCTCGCCGGCCAGCAGGGCGGTGAGGGTGCCGGTGAACGTCTCCACGATCCGGCGGGCTCCCGCCGGGCGGATGACCGCGGTGTCGTGCACCAGGTTGAACCACAGCGAGCCGTCGTGCCGACGCGCGACCACCAGGGTCAGCGGGTAGTGCGGCGCGCCCTCGTTGACGACGTCCGCGATGGCGAACGAGTCGCTGCGCAGCGAGGTCACGTCGGTCGCGACGTCGAACACCACGAGCGTGTCGAAGAGCGATCCGGCGCCGGCGAGCTTGCCGATCCTGGTCAGCGACACGTGCTGGTGCGGCAGGACGGCGGTCTGGTGTTCGCGCACGGCGTCCAGCAGCTCGCGGGCGGTCGTGTCACCGGACCACCTGGCGCGCACGGGAATGGTGTTGATGAACAGGCCGGCGAGCTCGTCGATGCCGGGCACGTCGGCGTCGCGGCCCGACACCGTCGAGCCGAACACGACGTCCTGGCTGCCCAGGATCCCGCCGAGCGTCACGGCCCACGCGCTGTGCACGGCGACGCTGAGCGACACCCCGGCCGCCCGCACCCGCTCGTCCACATCGGACGGTGCGTCCGCGGTCATGTCGGCGAACCGCTCGGACGGCATGTGGTCCGGCACGGTGATGGACGGCCCGGCCAGGCCCTCCAGTTCGCGAGCCCAGACCCGGTCGCTCTCCTCCGCGTCGCTCTCGACGAGCCACCGCACGTAGTCGGAGTAGCTGCCGCGCACGTGCACCGATCCCGGCGCGTCGTACTCGGCCAGCAACGCGCGCAGCATCGGCGGCACCGACCAGCCGTCCGCGATGATGTGGTGCACGGTCTGGATCAGGACGTACCGCTGCGGCGCGGTGAGCACCAGCGTGAAGCGCATCAGCGGACCGGTCGCGAGGTCGAACCCGGCGACGCGGTCGCGTTCGGCGAGCTCCTGGACCTCCTCGTCGGACATGCCCTGGCCGTTCACCGTGGTGAACACGGGCCGCACACCCGACTCCAGCACCGACACGACCCTGCCGTCGGCGAGGCTCGCGAACCGCGCGGCCAGGTTCGGGAACAGCTCGAACAGCCGCGCCGCCGCGTCCTCGAGCCGCCGGGCGTCGACGGCGCCGGTCAGCGTCAGCAGCTGCTGCTCGACGTACCGGTGCGCGGAGTCGTCGTCGAAGACGGAGTGGAAGTACAGGCCTTCCTGCAACGGCGTCAGCGGGAGGATCTCGCGCAACGCCGGGGAGTCCAGGGCGTCGACGTCGGCCTGGGTGAGCGGCAGCAACGGGAAGTCGCTGGGGGAGTGGCCACCGGTGGTGAGCTCCGCCAGGCCTTCCAGCGCGGCGACGAAGTACTCGCCGATCCTGGCGATGTCGGCGTCGGTGAAGACCCCGGACGGCCACGACAGGACCGTGACCAGCTCCAGCTCACCGTCGGCACCGGGTTCGGCGGAGGCGTTGAACTCCAGGGCGCGCGGCAGCCGCATCGCCGGGTCGCGCTTCTCGCCGAGCTGACCGGCGTTCTCCGCGAGCTGCCAGTCCCCGTTCGCGCCACCGGCGAACCGGCCGAGGTAGTTGAACAGCACCTGCGGGCGCGACGCGTCGAACCGTTCGCCGCCCAGGTACTTCAGGGCGCCGTAGGAGACGCCGTTGCTCGGCACCCTGGCGAGGTCTTCCTTGACGCGCTTCAAAGCCGCGCCCAGGTCGTCGACGTCGACCGGGTCGACCGTCACCGGGAACAGCGTCGTGAACCAGCCGACGGTGCGCGACAGGTCGGGGTCGCGCGGCACGAACCGGCCTTCTCGGCCGTGGCCCTCGAGCTCGACATGCGCGAACGTCTGGTCCTGGCCGTTGTCGCGCCGCCACCGGGCGAGCGCGACCGCGAGGCCGGTCAGCAGCACGTCGTTGACTCCTGCGTGGAACAACGCCGGCACGTCGCTCAGCAACGCGGCGGTGGCGGCCGAACCGACGGTGACCGTGCGAACCTGTTCGCCCGCGACGACATCCGCGTCGGTCAGCTCACGCCGGCCGAGCAGCTGGTCCACGCCCGGCAGCGCGCGCTCGTAGTACGCGCGGTCGGCCGAGAACGACGCCTGCTCCAGCAACTGGGTCCAGCGCCGGAACGACGTGCCGACGGGGCGCAGCTCCACGGCCGCGCCGGAGGAGACCTGCTGCCACGCCAGCGCGAGGTCGTCGAACAGGATGCGCCACGAGACACCGTCGATCACCACGTGGTGGATCACGAGCACGAGCTGCCGCGCCCATGGCCGCCACACCGCGCGCAGCATGATGCCCGCGTCCGGGTTCAGCCCTTCGGTGGCCGCCGCGACGCACTCCTCCAGCGGGGCATCGCTCTGCTCCCAGAGGGCGTGTCCGTCGGCCGGGATGTCGAACGACCAGCGTTCACCCCGGACGAGCTTGGCGCGCAACATGTCGTGCCGCTCGACCAACGCGTTCAGGATCTGCGTGAGTGCGTCGGGAGTCAGCTCGGCCGGGGTGTTGAGCACGACCGACTGCACGAACCCGTCGATCGCGTCCGTGGTCTCGCCGAGCCACTGCACGATCGGCAGACCCGCCACCGGGCCGGTCGGCACGTCGTCGTGGTCGACCGCCGAAGCACCGTCACGGGACGCGACGGCGGCGAGTGCGCGCGGGGTGCGGTTGACGAAGATCTGGGTGGCGGTGACGAACACGCCTTCCGCCCGCAGGGCGCTGAGCAACGAGATCGCGAGGATGCTGTCGCCGCCCAGCTCGAAGAAGTCCTGGTCCGCGCCGACCTGCTCGACCCGCAGCACCGAGGCGACGGCCGCGCAGATCACGGCCTCGTCGTCGTTGGCGGCGGCGGTCACCGGGCCGGTCTCCACCACGGGCTCGGGGAGCGCCCGGCGGTCGAGCTTCCCGTTGGGGGTCAACGGGAACTCGCTCATCACCACGACGTGCGCGGGCACCATGTACTCGACGAGGTGCTCGGTCGCCCACTGCTTCACGGCGTCCGGTGTCAGGCCCTCGTCCGAGGGCACGACGTACCCGACGAGGTAGTTGCCGCCGGCGGAGTTCTTGCGCACCACCACGCAGGTGTGGCGGACCCCGGGGTGCTCGGCGAGCGCGACCTCGACGTCCTCCAGCTCCAGCCGCATGCCGCGGATCTTGACCTGGTTGTCGACGCGGCCGAGGAAGTCGAGCGACCCGTCCGGCGCGAACCGCGCCAGGTCACCGGTCCGGTAGAGGCGCGACCCGTCGGTGGCGAACGGGTTCGCGACGAACCGCGACGCCGTGAGCCCCGGCGCGTTCACGTAGCCGCGTCCCAGCAGGAACCCGCCGATGTACAGCTCACCGCCGACTCCGGCGGGGCACGGACGCAGCTGGTCGTCCAGCACGTACAGGTCGGTGTTGGGGTTGGCCTTGCCGATCGACGTCGACAGCCGCTCGGCCTCGCCGCGGTAGATCACGTGCGAGACGCCGATCGTGGCCTCGGCCGGGCCGTAGCCGTGGTACATCGGGATGTCGAGCTGCGTCCGGAACCGCTCGTACAGCTCAGGAGTGAGCACCTCGCCGCCGCACCACACGTGCCGCAGGCTGGCGAGCTCGCCGTCGCCCGCGATGTTCAGCAGGACGTCCAGCATCGACGACACCAGGTACACGAACGTGACGCGGTGCCGGGCGATGGTCGCGAGCAGGTGGTGCGGGTCGCGTTCGCCACCGGAGCGCACGACGACGGTCCGGCCGCCGCACACCAGCGGCAGGAAGATCTCGTTGATCGAGATGTCGAACGACAGCGGCGCCTTGAACAGCGACGCGTCCGAGTGTCCGAAGTGGAGGATCTGGTTCACCTGCCACAGCAGGCGTTCGCTGATCGCCTCGTGCCGGATCATCGCGCCCTTGGGGCGGCCGGTCGAGCCGGACGTGAACATCACGTACGCCAGCTGCGCACCGCGGATCGCGACGTCGGCGGGCTCGGCGGAGTGCTCGCCGAAAGCCCAGTCGTCGAGGTCGACCGCGACGGCCTCGGGCTCGGGCTCCTGCTCCTGGCCGGTGCCCAGGAGCAGGACGACCTGCGCGTCGGTGATCACGGACTCGCGGCGGGACGCCGGCCACTGCGGGTCGAGCGGCACGAACGCGGCCCCCGCCTGCAGCACGGCGAGCAGGCTGATGACCATCTCGGCCGAGCGGGGCAACGAGATGGCGACGACCTGTTCCGTGGTGACGCCGCGGGTGATCAGGTGGCGGGCCAGCTGGTTGGACCGCGCCAGCGCCTCGCCGTAGGTGACCGCGCGGTCGCCGTCGTTGATCGCGACGGCGTCCGGGCGCTCGCGGGCCTGCTCCCGGAACAGCTCGACGATGCTCGGGCGGTCGCGCGGGAACTCGTTGTCGTTCCAGCGGGCCAGGTCCGCGAGCCGCTCGTCGATCGTCTGGGAGGTCAGCGTGCCGAGGGTGCGGTTGGGGAACTCGGCCAGGTCGTCCAGGACCCGTTGCGCCTCAACCAGGTCGACGCCGTGCGGCACGGGGATCGCCCAGCCGCCGGGCCGTTCGGTGACATCGGAGTTCTGGCCCTTGTCGGCCCACACGAGCAGGTCGCTGAACAACGTCGCGGGGGTGAGCTCGAAGCCGTCGACCGCGAAACCGGGGATGGCCCAGTGGCGCAGGGCGACGGCACTCGCGACGGCGATGGTCCGCTGGGGGTACTCACCGGCACGGCGCCGGACGGAGGCGATCCGGGCGGTCGAAAGAAGTACGTCGTGCTCGGCCATCTGTTCCATCGACGACTCAGCCATCCCTTCACGATCGGTGAAGGTAGCCTAACCTAAGTATTTGTCGTTCCGAATCGCCAAGCGGCCCAAAGTGCCGCGTAACGCCCGTCACGCGCGACAAGTTCTTCGTGAGTTCCCTGTTCCAGCACACGACCCGCGTCGAGAACGGCGATCCGGTCCGCGGCGATGGCCTGGGTCAGGCGGTGCGCGACCAGGAGTGTGGTGCGGCCCCGGCAGGCCGCGAGCGCGGCTCGTTCCAGCGCGGCGGCACCCTGGCTGCCGGCCTCGGCCGTCGACTCGTCCAGTACCACGACGGGGGAGCGGCCGAGCACCAGGCGGGCCAGCGCGATCTGGGCGATCTTGGTCACGTCGAGCCGTTCGCCGCCCTCACCGACCTCGGTCTGCAGGCCCTGCGGCAGCGCCTCGACCCAGGTGTCCGCGCCGACGGTGCGCAGCGCGTCCACCAGCTCGTCGTCGGTCGCGTCCGGTGCGGCCAGCCGGAGGTCCTCGGCCAGCGGGCCGGCGAACACGTGCGCTTCCTGGGTCAGGATGCTGACGAGCGCACGGGCTCCCGCTTCATCGAGGGTCGCGAGGTCGGACTCGCCGATGTGCACGGATCCGGTCAGCGGCGTGCCGGTCCCGGCGACCAGCGCCGCCAGCGTCGTCTTGCCCGCCCCGGTCGCGCCGACGAGCGCCAGCGACGTTCCCGCCGGGATCTCGAGGTCGACGTCCCGCAGCACGTCGTGCTCGGATTCGGGGTAGCGGAAGGAAAGCCCGCGCACCGACACCGGGAGCGGCCGCGCGTCGGGGTCCACG
The DNA here is from genome assembly GCF_026242055.1 of Lentzea sp. NEAU-D7. Classification (GTDB taxonomy): domain Bacteria; phylum Actinomycetota; class Actinomycetes; order Mycobacteriales; family Pseudonocardiaceae; genus Lentzea. Next base: position 89,731 of record NZ_JAPJDL010000013.1, read on the forward strand.
GCCACCGCGCTGCGCACGAGCTCGTCGCCGTCGGACTCGGTGAGCACGCCGACCAGCCGCGTCAGCCCGGCACCGGACTTCTGCGCCTCGTCGAAGAAAGCCATGATCAGGCCGAGCGGCACGAACAACTTGTGGAACAGCAGCGCCGCGACGGAGACCTGGCCCAGCGAGGACTGCCCGTTGGTGACCAGGAGGTAGCCGACGACGATGATCAGGCCGAGACCGATGAACTCGGCGCGGTTCTCCCGTCCGATGAACCGGCCGAAGAACCGGAAGACCTCGATGCCGATGTTGCGCACCCGCCACGACTCCGCGGTCACCTTGTCCCGGAAGGCGTTCTCCAGGCGGTAGGCGCGCACGGTCGCGATGCCGTCGAGGCCGCTGATCAACGCCTGCGCGCGATCGGCCTGGGCTTCGGAACGGGCGCGGTAGAGCGGCTGCGAGCGCGGCAGGTACCACCGCAGCGCGAGCCAGTAGGCGGGCAGCGCGCAGGCTCCGGCGAGACCGAGCCGCCAGTCCAGCCCGAACATCCCGGCGGTGGCGATGACGACCAGGACCACCGCGGAGAAGATGGTGGGGATCGCCGTGCGGAAACCCTTGGAGATGACGGCGACGTCGTCGCCCACTCGCGAGAGCACGTCACCGCGGCCGACTTCCTCGATGCGCGCACTGGGCATCCCGAGCACCGCGCGGACCGCGCCTTCCCGCAGCCGCGCCAGCATGTCCGCGCCCACCCGGCCGACGAGGTAGGTCGAGAACGCGGTCATGACCGCCCCGGCGAGTGCCGAGACGACGGTCGCGATGCCGATCGACCAGAGGATCGACGCGTCGCGCCCCTGCACGATCCCGTCCACCACGGTGCCGAGCAGGAACACCGGGACGATCTGCAGCACCGCCCCCGCCACCGTCGCCACCACGGTGGCGATCGGCAGGACGGGGGCGGAGCGGCAGTGGTCGAGCAGCCAGCGGGAGGCCTCCCGCCCGGACGCCGTGCGCAGGATCTTCGCGGGCGCGCCGGACAAGCTCGTGGTCACGAGGGGAGGCCTTTCGCTGGAACTGTTGTGTCAGAAGGAGGTCAGCCGACCGACTTGGCTGCCTTGACGAGCTCGTCCACCGCGTACGGCATGGACGCGAGCGTCGCCTGCGAGATCGCGGCGCCGACCGCCGGGCCCTCGCTGTCGAGGATGTAGTGGACCTTGCCGGCCTTGACCGCGGGCAGGTTGTTGAAGAGCTCGAAACCCTTGAGCGCCTTCAGGTCCGCCTCGTCGTTGATGATGAAGATGCGGTCGACGTTCATCACGTCGATGCGCTCGGGCGACAACGACACGAAGAACTTGCCCGCCGCGAGCTCGTCGACCTTCGTGTTGCCCTTGAAGCCGAGGCCGGTGAGGACCTGGCCGCGCACGTCGGTCGTGGCGAACGGGCCGATGGCGTCCTTGTACCAGGAGGCGACGACCGCGGTCTCGTTCGCCCAGGAGGGGTTGGCCTTCTTGGCCTCGGCGACCTTGTCGTCGATCGCCTTGATGGCCTTGGCGCCCTCGTCACCCTTGCCGACCGCCTTCGCGATCTGCAGCGCGTTGTCCTGCCACTTGGCGGAGAAGGGCTCCTTCTCCTCCTTGGTGCGGCCGACGGTCGGGGCGATCTTGGAGAGCTTGTCGTACCACTCCTGGGTCGCCTCGGAGTAGACGGCGACGATCAGGTCGGGGCGCAGCTGCGCGATCTTCTCGAAGTTCGGCTCGGTGTCGCCGTTCTTCATGACGACCTCGGGCGTGGTCGAACCCCACTTGTCCTTCACCCAGGCCCACTGGGTGTTGATGTCGGGCGACTTGCCCTCGGGGTTCGGGTACTGGTCCACCATGCCGACCGGGACTACGCCGAGCGCCAGCAGCGTCTGCTCGTCGGTGTAGCCGAGGGAGACGACGCGCTTGGGCGCTTCCTTGATCTCCGTCGTGCCGAAGAAGTGCTCGACCTTCGTCGGGAACGTGCCGCCGGCGGCGGTGTTCGATCCCGGAGTCGTTTCAGGCGTGGAAGAACCGCACCCGGCGAGGACGCTGGCACCGACGACTGCGGCTGCTGCCACAGCGGTCAGTCGCTTCCAGGTCATGGTCGTTCTCTGGCCCATTCGGCACCTCGTTCTTCGCTGCCCACGCGGCGGGGGAAATTAGGACAGCCGAACCTTATCACCCGGTTAGGGCAGGCTAACCAAGGTCTTGGTCACTCTTCGGTACCACATGCGTCCGGCCGATGGGGACGATCAACGGGCGCTCGCTGACGGGGTCGTCGATCACCTTCGCCTGCAGGCCGAACGTGTCCATCAGCAGCTCGCTCGTGATCACCTGGCTGGGATGCCCCTGCGCGACGATCGATCCCGCCTTCATCACGATCAGGTTGTCGCTGTAGCGAACGGCCAGGTTCAGGTCGTGCAGGACCATGACGATCGTGCAGCCGCCCTCGTGCAGGTCGTCGACGAGGTCGATCACGTCGATCGCGTGCGCGAGGTCGAGGTAGGTCGTCGGTTCGTCCAGCAGCAGCAGGTCGGTGCCCTGCGCGAGCGTCATCGAGATCCACACGCGCTGCCGCTGACCGCCGGACAGCGAGTCGACCGGGCGGTGGGCGAGGTCGGCGACGCCGGTCATGCGCAACGCCTCGGCGACGACGTCCGCGTCGTCGCTCGACCACTGGCGCACCCAGCTCTGGTGCGGGTGACGGCCGCGGGCGACCAGGTCGGCGACCGTGAGTCCCTCGGGCGCGATCGGGGTCTGCGGGAGCAGGCCCATCCTCTTCGCGACGTCCTTGGTCTTGAGCCGCGCGATGTCGGCGCCGTCGAGCAGCACCGTGCCCTGGCGCGGCTTGAGCAGCCGGGACAGCGTCCGCAGCAACGTCGACTTGCCGCAGCCGTTGGGCCCGATGACCGTGGTGATCACCCCGGTCGGGATGGCGACGTCCAGGTTGTCGAGCACGACCCGGTCGGCGTACCCGACCGTGACGCCCTCGGCACCCAGTCGGGCGGCATGGTTGCGCAGCGCGGTCATAGGCCAACCTTACTTAATGGAGGCTTACCTCAGGCCGCGCGTCGGAGGTTCGAGCGCACCAGCAGGTAGACGAGGAACGGACCGCCGATGACGGCCGTGACGACGCCGACGGGCAGGTCGTTGGGCAGCACGGTCCGCGCGATCAGGTCCGACCCGATCAGCAGCAGCGCGCCGAAGAGCCCCGACGCGATCACCGGCGGCACGGGCGAGCGCAGCAGCCGCATGGTGATCTGGGGCGCGATCAGCGCCACGAACGGCACCGGACCCGCGGCGGAGACCGCCACACCGGCCAGCAGCACCGCGCAGAGCAGGAGCACGGCGCGCACGACCGAGTAGCGCACACCGAGACCCGCGGCGACGTCGTCGCCGAAGTGCATGGGCTGCATCTGGAAGGCGACGACCAGCACGACGACGACCAGCACGACCATGACCCAGAGCGACGCCCACACCTCGGTCCACGACCGCGAGTCGAGAGACCCGACGAGCCACCGCTGCGCGCGGGCCACGTCGCGGATGTCGGCGAGCACCAGCAGCCACGTGGTGAGCGCCTGCATGACCGCGTTGACCGAGACGCCGATGAGGATCAGCCGGAACCCGTCGATGCCCTTCTTCCACGCCATGAAGTAGACGAGCAGGCCGGTCAGCAGCCCGCCGACGAGCGCGGCCGTGGACAGCCCGACCGCGCCACCGATCGCCGCGCCGCCGCCCGCCGTCACGATGAAGACCGCCGTGGCGCTCGCGCCACCGGTGATGCCGAGCACGTCCGGGCTGGCCAGTGCGTTGCGGGCGATCGACTGGGTCAGCGCGCCGGAGATCCCGAGCGCGACGCCGGCGATGACGCCGACCAGCGCGCGGGGCAACCGCAGGTCCATGATCACGAACTCGTCGACCCGCTCGCCCTGCCCGATGAGCGTCCTGAACACGGCGGGCAGCTCGATCGTGAAGTCGCCGATCGCGACCGACACGCAGAAGATCAGGAACGTCAGCGCCGCCAGCACGACCGTGACGAGCACGGTCCACGGCCGCCAGACCCAGGACCAGCGGCCGACGCGGAGACCGCGGTGCATTTCGGGTGCTTCCGGTGCGATGGTCATGCCTGCCTGAACTTCCCGAGCCAGACCAGCACCGCGAAGAACGGGGCGCCGATGAGTGCGATGACGATGCCGGCCTGCAGTTCGGCGGGACGCGCGACGAGCCGGCCCGCGATGTCGCCGAGGAGCAGCACGGTCGCGCCGAGCAGTCCCGCGTACGGCACCAGCCAGCGGTAGTCCGGGCCGGTGAACCACCGGGCGACGTGCGCGACCATCAGGCCGAGGAACGCGATCGGCCCGCACGCCGCCGTGGCCGCGCCCGCGAGCAGCGTGACCGCCAGGACGCCGACGGTGCGGCCGGACGCGATGTTCACGCCGAGGCCGCGCGCGACGTCGTCACCGAGGTTGAGCAGGTTGATCACCGGCAGGTTGACCACCGCCAGCACGAGGCCGACCCCGATGAAGATCGCCGAGACCGCGATCACGTCGTACCCGACGCCCTGCACCGAACCCGCGTTCCAGAACCGCAGCACGTCGAGCGTCTGCTTGTCGCCCAGCGCGACGGCGGTCGTCATCGCGGCCAGGAACACCGTGACGCCCTGCCCGGCGAGCGCGAGCGTGAGCGGGTTGCCCGCGCCGCGCCCGAGGCTCGAGAGCCCGAACACCACCACACCCGCCACCGCGGCACCGAGGAACGCGAACCACGTGTAGTGGACCGGGTTCTGCAGGCCGAACAGGTAGACCGAGAGCACCACGGCGAAGGACGCCCCCGAGTTGACGCCGAGCAGCCCGGTGTCCGCGATGGGGTTGCGGGTGTGGCCCTGGATCAGCGCGCCGGCGACGCCGAGCGCGAGGCCCGCCACCACCGCGAGCACCGTCCGCGGCACGCGCAGCGTCTGCACGATCAGCGTGATCTCGACGAGTCGCTGGTCGTCGCCGGGATCACCGAACAACCCCTGCCACACCTCGGCCGGGGTGAGCGAGCGCGTGCCGATCACCAGCGACGCCACCGCCATCACGGCCAGCAGCACCAGCAGGCCCGCCAGCCCGAGCCGGCGCCGCCGGTGCGGGTTCTGCCCGGGCGGTGCGGCCTCGCGCCCGCGTTGCTCCACGACCATGCTCACAACGGGCTACGGTAGCTCCCGCCGGGCCCGTTCGGTCAGGGCACCCTTACCTGACCCTGGCCTCGATGGCGGAGGCGGTCTTCGCGAGGGCTCCGCCGAGCACCTTCCGGCCGAGCAGCCCGAGCGACAGGCCGAGCACCTTGCCCTTGAGGTTCTTGCCTTCCCGGACCACTTCGGCGTGGACGAGCGTCGTGCCGTCGGCCTGCCTCGTGAACGTGTAGGTGTGGCCGGAGCGCCCGCCCCACACGTTGGAGTCCACGGTGGTCAGCACGACCCGGGCGAGGTCGGACCAGTCGTAGTGCAGGCGCTCCCAGATGCCGCCGGACCCCTCGGTCACGTCCGCGAACGTGTCGCCCCGCTCGTGCACCCGCAGGTCGGCGTCGGAGCTGTTGGGGAAGAGCTCCGCGCGGCCGGGGCCGAAGTCGGTGAGCCCGGCGACGAACTCCTCGGGCGTCGCGGTGGTCTGCTGGGTCAGGGTGATGGTGGGCATGTCGTCCGCTCCTCGTGTTGCTGTTGCAGGAGTCAGACTTCCCGGGCCGGGGTGTCGTTCGCGCCCGTGAGTCTCCCTGGTCCCAGGTGTGCGCGCAGGCGGTCCGCCTCCTCGTCGCGGCCCTGCGCCTCCAGCATGCCCAGCGCCCGCCGCCAGAGCTCCGCGGCCCGTTCCGGCCGGCCGAGCGCCAGGTGGGTGTGGCCGAGGTTCGTCAGCGTGCCGGCGGTGCTGTAGTCGTCGGCGGCGGCCCGGTACAGCTCGACGGCGTGTTCGTAGTGGGCGATCGCCGCCGTGAGGTCACCGCTCTGGTGCTCGACGCGGGCCAGGGTGTCGTGGGCGGTCGCCTCGCCGTGCCGGTCGCCGAGCTCGTGCAGCAGTTCGAGGGCCTTCGTGGCGGACAGGCGGCCCTGCCCGGTGTCGCCGACCTCCGCCGCGCAGTGCCCGATGTTGTTGTGCGCCATGGCGATCAGCATCTTGTTGCCGGAGCTCTCGTAGTGCTGGAGCGCGGCCTTGGCGTGCTCGAAGGCCCGTAGGTGCTCCGACCGGCTGGCCCACAGCCACGCGAGCGTGCCGTGCACGTCGGCCAGCAGCAGCGGTTCGCCGACCTGTTCCGCGAGCACCAGCGCTTCGCCCAGGTGGTGCCGCGCCTCGTCGTGGCGCTGGACCTGGCCGAGGCCGCCGCCCATGATCCGGTGCGCCACGGCCCGGTCCGCCGGGTCCCGCGCCGCGCCGAGGGCGGCCCGCCACAGCGCCAGCTCGTCGTCGAGATGACCGCGTTGCTGGTGGTAGGCGTGCGACACCCTGGCCAGCAGCACGACCTCGTCGTCCCACCCGCGGGCGGCCGCGGCCTGCTGCACGGCGCGGCGAGTGCCGCGTTCGGCGTCGAACCACGCCAGTGCGCCGGCCTTGTCCCCGGCGGCGGTGACGTGGACGCGCGGTGCGCCGAGGCTGATCAACGGGCGGTGCGGGTCGATCAGGCGGTCGTGGGCGTGGGCGGTGTGCACGTGGTGATCGACCAGGCGCCGCAACGCCTCCTCACGGCCTGGGACGTCGAGCTGCGCGGCGTAGGTGCGCACCAGGTCGTGCATCCCGACGCGGAAACCGTCGCCGATCGAGATCAGCGAAGCCTGCTCCAGCGCTCTCAGCGCGTCGCGCGTGTCCTCTGTGGACAACCCGGTGAGGGCGGCGGCCGCGTGCAGGCCGATGTCCTCACCCGGTGCGCCGCCGATCAGGGCGAACACGTCCTTCTGCCGGTCGGGCAGCGCGCGGTAGGACCAGGAGAGCACGACCGGCACGCTGACGCGCGGGTCGGCGTCGAGCGCGCCCAGCCTGAGCTCGTCGAGCTGGCGGGCGATGTCGGCGAGCGAGAGACCGGGTTCGGTCAGGACGCGGGCACCGATGATGCTCAACGCCAGCGGCAACCCTCCGCACAGGTCGACCAGCCGTGCCACGGCGGGCGGGTCGGCGCTCAGCCTGGCCGCGCCGACCAGGCTCGCCAGCAACGTTCCCGCCTCGTGGCCGGCGAGCACGTCCAGGCAGAGGGTGTCGGGGCCGCACAGCCGGTTGCGGCTGGTCACGAGGACCCGGCAGGTGGTGCCGCCGGGCAGCAGCGGCGCGATCTGCGCGGCGCCGGCGGCGTTGTCGACCACGAGGAGCACGCGGCGCCGGCCGATGACGTCCCGGAACAGCTCGGCTCTGGCGTCCTGGCCGGACGGGACTCGGTTCGCGTCGACGCCGAGCGCGTGCAGGAACCCGCTGATGGCGACGTCAGGGTCCATCGGCCGTTCGTCGGGGCTGAACCCGCGCAGGTCCACGAACAGCTGGCCGTCCGGGAAGCGGTGCAGGTTGTCGTGGGCCCAGCGCAGCGCGAGCCACGTCTTGCCCATGCCGCCCGCGCCCGCGATCGTCACCGCGCCGGCCGTGCGCATCACCTCGTCCAGCCCGGCCAGGTCCTGGTCGCGGCCGACGAACCGCGCCGGCGCGGACGGGAGCTGCCTCGGCACGACCGGCGCCGGTCCGCGGTCGCCGTGGAGCAGTTCCTCGTGCAGGTCGCGGAGCTCCCGGCCCGGTTCGGTGCCGAGCCGGGCGCGGACGGCGCGGAACTCCTCGAGCGCCTCGGGGATCCGCCCGGCCTGCGCGAGGGCCCGCATGTGTTGCGCGGCACCGTGTTCGTCCAAGGGGTTCCGCGCGGCGCGGGCGGAGATCGAGGCGAGCAGTCCGGGGCCCTGGCCGAGCCGCAGCCGGGCGTCGAGGAGGTCGGCCTCGGCGGCGGTGCGTTCGGCGGTCAGCCGGTCGCGGGTGACGTCGGCCCAGTCGCCGCCGATGCCGGTCAGCGGTTCGCCCCGCCACAACCGCAAGGCCTCGGTGAGGACGCGGGCGACCGCCTCGTCGTCGGTGAGTTCGCGGGCCGCGTCGCGGAGTCTTCGGAACCGCACGAGGTCCACGGCGGACTCGTCCGCGACGAGGACGTACCCGGCGGCCCGGCCGGTGAGCGCCACCGCGGTGCCGAAGGCCTGGCGCAGACGGGAGAGGTAGCTGTGCAGGGCGGCGCGCGACCGCCGCGGCGGGTCGGCGCCCCAGACGCGTCCGGTCAGCTGCGTCACGGTCACGACCTTGTTGACGTCGATCGCCAGCGCCGCCAGCACGCACCGCTGCCGCGCGTGCCCGAGATCGACCGCGACGCCGTCGACGCGGGCGCCCACCTCGCCGAGCAGGGCGATCTCGACCGTCACGGCCGCCCTCCGGTCAGTCCCTGCCGGAGGCGAGGAGCGACACGACGGCCAGGCCCGTGTTGACGGCGGAGATGATCGTGGTCAGCTTCGCCGCCTCGGGCGGCAGTTCGCCGCGCCGGCCGGCGTAGACGGCGGCGGCGGTGTCCGTGGCGTGGATCAGCACGGCCTGGCGCAGGACCCGGCGGGCGTGGGCGTCACCGCTCTTCAGCGTCAGCAGGTCGACGCCCAGGACGAGGGTGCGGATGCCGAACATGCGGGCCGGGTAGACGAACCTCCTGTCGTCGCCCAGCTCGTCGCCGAGGCTCTTCGCCATCCGGTCCGCGGCGACCAGGCCGAGGGCACCGTTGAAGATCCGGACGCAGGCCAGAGTGGTCCGCGTGACATCGCCCAGCTTCATGCCGCCACCTCGTGTCGATCTCCGTTTCGCGAAGTCTAGGAGAACCGGGCGGCGAGCCACCGCGCGATGTCGTCCCGTGCCGCCTGCGCCATCCTGGTGTCGCGGTTGGTGAAGCCGTGCAGCGACTCCGGGTAGACCTTCAGGTCGACCTCGCCGACCGCCGCCACCCGTGCCGCCATGGCCAGGTTGTCCTCCAGCACGACGTCCAGGGCTCCGACGACCATCAGCAGGGGCGGCAGGCAGCGCAGGTCGCCGTAGATCGGCGAGATGTCCGGGACGGTGCGGTCGGGGGCGTGTCCCGCGTAGGCCTCGATGAAGTACTCGTCCGCGATCAGCCGGCCGGCGGGGGTCAGGCCGCTCAGGTCGTACGCGCCGAACTGGAGCACCGCGCCCGCGAACGGGTGGTCGCGCAGCCGGAGCAGCGTCGTCACGGCGAGGGCGGCCCCCGCCGAGAAGCCGCCGATGACCATCCGGCGCGTGCCGAAGCGCTCCTCGGCGTGGTCGATCAGCCAGCGCGCCGCGGTCTCGGCGTCGTCGGGCGCGGCCGGCCACGGGTGTTCCGGGGCCAGCCGGTACTCGACGCCGACGACCACGACGCCGAGCTCGTCCGCGAGCCGCCGGTCGCGTTCGTCGTCCTGCGCCGTGACACCCAGGTAGAAGCCGCCGCCGTGGAAGTGGAGGTAGACGCCTTTCGGACGGCCCCGCGGCTCGTGGATCCTGACGGGCACCCGCCGGCCGTTCGCCTCGACCGTCGTCGAGCCGCCGAGCGGCGCGGGCCTCATCTCCCGCAGCTCGCGCACGTCGCGCGGGCCTCTTCTGATCCCCCTGCGGGCGTTCTCGCCGCGGGCCTCCTCGACGTGCCGCGCCAACTCCGGGTCGATGAAGTCGTTCAACTTCAGTCGCACTGGGCATCCCCCTGCCGTGATCCGTGCGTGGAGTCAACCAGCCGCCGTGACGCAGGAGACACGAACCCGATCGACCTCCGATGCGAACTTCCAGTAGATACGGAGGTGTTGCTGTGAACTCGTCCAGGCGAGAAGACCCCGTGCTGATCACCTCGGCCGCCCCGTCGTACCAGGACCAGCTCTCCGCACGGCGCCGCAGGTACGCACTGATGATGAGCCTGCGCATCCCGTGCATCGTGCTGGCCGTGCTGTTCGCGAAGATCTGGTGGCTCGCCCTCGCCCTGATCCTGCTGTCCGTCCCGTTGCCGTGGATGGCCGTCCTGATCGCGAACGACAGGCCGCCGCGCAAGGCCGAGAAGCCCCAGCGCCTGCAGCGGTCTCGACGGGCGATCGAGGAGTCGCGGTGATCGGTCTCACGGTGGTGCTCGGGTACGGCGACGCGGCACTGGACGTGCTGAGACACCTCCCGTTGCACGTCGAGAACCCCGAGGTGGTGGTCGTCGACCCCGACCCGATCGCGCTGACCGGCGCGCTGGCCAACGGCGCCAGGGTCGTGCGGGGTGACGGGCGGGACATCTGCGCGTTGCAGCGGGCGCACACGCAGTTCGCGGCACGGGTGGTCGTCGCCGTTCCCGACGACAGGGACGGCCTGCAGATCACCATGGCCGTGCGCGGCCTCAACCCGGCGGCGGTCGTCGTCGCCGCGGTCCGCGACTCGGCCAACCAGGAGCTGTTCACCAGGCTGGGCGCGGACGAGGTCTTCGTGCGCGCCCGATCCGTCTAGCTCGTGCGGCCCAGCAGGTGCCGCAGTGCCGGTTCGAGGTCCGCGTACCGGAACCGGTGCCCGGCCTTGGCCAGCACGGCGGGCCGCACCAGCTGGCTCGCCTCGGCGAGTTCACGTGCGCCCTGCTCACCCAGCAGGAGCCGCGGCCCGAACGACGGCACCGGCAGCAGCGCGGGCCGGCGCAGCACCTTCGCGAGCGTGGCGGCGTAGGTGCTGTTGCGCACGGCCTCGGGCGCGACGGCGTTGACCGGCCCGCTGAGCCCCGTGTCGTAGAGCGCGCGGTGGTAGACGTCGACCAGGTCGTCCATGCCGATCCACGACTGCCACATCCGCCCGTCGCCGAGCCTCCCGCCCAGCCCGGCGGCGAACAGCGGGTGGAAGAGCCGCAGCGTGCCGCCGTTCGGGGACTGGACCAGCCCGGTGCGGACGTTCACCACCCGCACGCCGGCCGACGCGGCGGGTGCCGTGGCGGCCTCCCAGTCGGCGACCACGTCCGCGAGGAAGCCCTCACCCCGTTCGCTGTCCTCGGTGAGCTCCTCGTCGCCGCGGTCGGCGCCGTAGAAACCGATCGCGGACGCGCTGACGAACACCGGCACACCGGTGGCGGCGGCCAGATCCGCGAGCGCCCTGGTGGGCCCGATCCGGGACGACCGGATCGCCCGCCGGTGCGCGTCGGTGAACCTGCCCGCGATCGACGCGCCCGCCAGGTGCACCACCGCGTCCACATCGGACAGCAGGTCGGGCGCGGGGCGGTCGGGGTCCCAGCGCCGCTCGTCCGGGGCGGTGGGGGAGCGGCGGACCAGCTTCACCACCCGGTGGCCCGCCGTGCTGAGGAACGACCACAGCGCGGTGCCGACGAACCCGCTGCCGCCGGTGACCGCCACGGTGATCGGCCGGTCGCCGGCCTTCCGCGCGGAGGCCTGGGCCGCCAGGTCGGCGGCGAGCTGGCGGTGCCGGTAGGCGAACATCGACCGAAGCAGCGCACCGGGAACCGGCGTGTCCACGCGGTCGGTCATCCGCGTCCGGTCACCCTCCGCCGCGAACTCGTGGGAGTGCCGCCACTTCAGCGCCCAGCTCAGCGGCGCGGAGTCCAGCTCGTCGACGAACCGGTGCGGCGGCTCGAAGCCGGTGTGCCGGGCTCCCCAGCGCAGTCCGAGCGGCAGCCCCAGCACCGCGCGGCCCCCGTCGAGGGTGCTCGCCTCGCTCACGACGCCCACCGGCTGCCACGGCGGCGAGAGCCGGTGGATGGCTCCCGGCCGCGCGTGCCAGGCGAACACCTCGTCGAGGGGAGCGTCGACGACGCTGGAGAAGATCAGGGACATGCCTCCACGCTAAGTGCGCCCCAGGACGTTCGCTTGATGGATGGCCAGGCAGTTCGGGGTGAATGTCGTGATCACTCCGCGTGCTCTTGTGATCTCTGAGAGTCATCTGTAGGGTTGATGTTCTGGGAGCGCTCCCAATCCGCCGCTGCTGTTTGAACATCGATCATCGGAGATCGGAGGCTCATTCATGCGCACGCGCAGCACCTACGGGTCGCTCACCAGACGGCGGGGCTTCATCGCGCTCGTCGTCAGCGCGCTGGTCTGCACGTTCCTGTGGACCCCCACGGCGTCGGCACACGGCACGATCGTCGGCCCGGCCACCCGCGCCTACCAGTGCTGGCAGACGTGGGGCAGCCAGCACACGAATCCGGCCATGCAGCAGCAGGACCCCATGTGCTACCAGGCCTTCCAGGCCAACGCGGACACCATGTGGAACTGGATGAGCGCGCTGCGGGACGGCCTCCGCGGGAACTTCCAGGGGTCCACTCCGGACGGACAGCTGTGCAGCAACGCTTTGGCGCGCAACAACTCGCTGAACACGCCGGGTCGCTGGAAGACCACCAGCCTGGGCAGCAGCTTCTCGATGCACCTGCACGACCAGGCCAGTCACGGAGCTGACTACCTGCGCGTCTACATCAGCAAGAACGGGTTCGACCCGACCACCCAGCGGCTGGGTTGGGGCAACCTGGACCTCATCACGCAGACCGGCAGGTTCGCTCCGGCCAAGGACATCAGGTTCAACGTCCAGACCAACGGCACCTACCGCGGTCACCACGTGGTGTTCACGATCTGGCAGGCCTCACACCTCGACCAGACGTACATGTGGTGCAGTGACGTGAACTTCGGCTGACAAGGCCGGAGCGGTGCGTGTCCCCGGTGGCTTCCGGGGACACGCACCACGCGTTCAGTTCGCGACCAGCCGCCAGCGGTTGTCCGCGCTGCCGTTGTCCGAGTCCTGCACCACCTGCGCACCCGCGGTGGTGGAGCCGTTGAGGACTCCGAGCAGCTTTCCGCTGTGGGCGTTGCGGAGCTTGTAGGTGCCGTCGCCGTTGGGGACCAGGGTCCACCTGTGGTCGGCGGTGCCGTTGTCGGACCACTGCAGGACGCGAGCGTTGTCGGCCGTGGACATGTTCTCCACGCCGAGGACCTTGCCGCTGTGGACGTTGCGCAGCCGCACGTCGGACCCGTCGGTGATCATCTGCCAGTTGTGGTCGGCCGTCCCGCTGTCGTGCCACTGCACGGCCAGGCCACCGTCCGCGGTGGACATGTTCTGGATTCCCAGCACCATGCCGGTGCCCGCGTTGACCAGCCGGTGGCTCGCGACCGCGCCGCCGGTGTTCCAGTAGACGTTGTAGTTGAAGCCGTGGGCGTCGTGGAACGGCCCGAGGTTCACCCGCGTCCCGTTCGCCGTCGCCGTGAACGCCAGCGACGTCGTGCTGGTGCGCGTGACGGAACCGACGTCCAGCGAAGGCAACCCGGACAGCGTCGTGTTGCCGTAGTTGCCCGCGAGCACGGCCGGGCCGTAGGTCAGCGCGACGACACCGGCGTTGTCGTTGGCGGGCTGGGCGACCACGCGCATCGGCAGCCGCAGCGCCACCACGTCACCGGACGTCCACGAGCGCGTCAGGGACGCGTAGGTGCCGGGCGTCGTGGTCACGTTCTGCGTCACGCCGTTGACGCTGACGGTCGCGCCCGTGGTCCAGGCGGGGATGCGCAACCGCATCGTCCACGAGCCGGCGACGTTGCCGGTGACGGTGAGCGTCGTGGTGTCGCTCGCCGGGTAGTTCGTGCTCTGGGTGACGGTGATGGCGCGTGCCGACCACGTGAGCACCGACGGCGTGTACAGGTTCACCGTGAGGGTGGTGCCGCTGCGGAAGTAGACGGAGTCGGCGAGCTTGGTGTTGGTCTCCAGCCCGGTGCCCTGGCAGCACCAGAACGTGCCGTAGTCCGTGCTCCAGTTGCCGCCGCCCCACGCCGGACCCGTGTTGCCCCGGCGGTGACCGGGGTTGAGGCCGGTGAAGTAGCAGATGTGGCCGTGCGGGTCCGCCGGGTTCTGCTGGCCGATCAGGTGGTTGAGCAGGGCGCGCTCGTAGTAGTCGAAGTAGGCGGCCCGGCCGGGGTCGGTCAGCCACAGCTCCCTGGTCAGCTTGAGCATGTTGTAGGTGTTGCACGCCTCGCACGCGTCGGTGCTGAGGTAGGCCGCGATCGCGTTGGGCGCGCGGAAGTGCTCTGCCTGGCTGTTGCCGCCGATGACGTAGGTGTGCGCTCCGACGGTGATGTTCCAGGCGTTGAGGGCGATGTCCCGGTAGCGGGTGGTCCCCGTCGCCTTGTACTCGCGGGCCGCGCCGATCCACTTCGGCACCTGGGTGTTGGCGTGCAGGCCGTTCAGCCGGTCCTGGCTGGCCGCCAGCGGGTCGAACACCGCGGCGTGGTCGAACCGCTGGGCCGTCGTCAGCCAGCGCGAGTCGCCCGTCTGCTGGTACAGGTCGGCGAGCACCTCGTTCATGCCGCCGAACTCGGTGTTCAGCACGGACTGCATCCGGCTCTGGGACAACCGCGCCGTGCGCCAGTCCACCCACCCGGCGAAGCGCAGCAGCACGTCGCGGGCCTGCGTGTTGCCGATGTGGCGCCACACGTCCAGCAACCCGGCGAGGGTCTTGTGCAGCGAGTAGTACGAGACGGACTTGGGGGAACCGCTCTCCAGCGCGTCGAAGTCCGACTCGGGGAAGCCCGACAGGTACCCGGTGTTGAACCCGGCCGCCGCGTTGTTCGCCTGGCACTTGGCCAGTTCCGCGACCATGTAGTTCGCCCTGTCCCGGCACGCCGTGTCACCCAGGACGGCCCACGCCTGCGCCCAGGCCGTGAGGAAGTGCCCCTGGCTGTGCGTGCGGAACGGGAAGTTCGGTGCCTCCCAGCCACCCAGCGCGGCGGCGCCGTTCGTGGACAGCCGGTGGTTGGCGCGGAAGTTGTAGAGCAGGCGGTCGACGTCGACGAAACGCAGGTAGGACAGCGTCCGGTTCTGGTTGTCCAGCCACCGGCCCGGCGTCAGCCGGACCTCGGACAGGTCGAACGGGTAGGCCGACACACCGGTGTCGGCGCGCACAGGCGGCACCGAGGCCGCCTGCGCCGACCCCGGCACCAGTGACGGCGCCGTGGTCGCGAGGGCGGCGACACCCGCGGCTTGGAAGAGCCTGCGTCGACTCAACGATGAGGACATGCGGTTGCTCCAGTCGCTCGGCGAAACTGCTGGCGCGGCGCTGCAACGGAATGTAGCCACGACGTTGCCGGGAGGTCAACGCTCAATGTGAGCGTTAACTTTGAGCAATGTGGCGACTGGGGGTGTGTGCGGTGCCTTGATCGGTCAGGTTCTGTTAGCGTTCACAGCCGTTTGGGGACGGCGCCTGCCGGGGTGTTGCACGCCCTTGGGGTTCGCTCGGTGCGGTGGGTGTGCGCGGGTCGTGTCGCCGGGGGGTTGTGGCCGGATGGCTCGCGGCAGGCTGCGCACTGAGGTTCGGGGACGGGCCGCTGCGCGTGATCATCGCGGCAGGCGCGTGCCGTGTGCCCGATGTCGGCCGATTGAAGCGCTGGCTGCGCTGGATCGCAGCGGCCGAGGTGTCTCGGGGGGTCAGTGTTGGCCGTCTGCGGGGCTGGCCGGCTTCAGCCGCGTTCGTGTCGAGGCGGCGGGATCGCAGCGAGCGTCGCTTGCTCAACGTCGGCCGCTTGCAGGTGTGCCGCGCGGCGCGCGATCGCTGTGGCGGAGTTGTGTCGAGTGCCCGATGTCGACCATGTGCGGGGCTGACCCGCCTCAGCCGCGCTTGCGCCGGGCAGTGGGGTCGCGTGCTCAAACGCCCCGTCTGCAGGCGTGCTTGCGTCGGCCGACGCGGGATCACCAGGTGCCCGACATCGTCCGCCCGCGGAGCTGACCGGCCTCAACCGCGCTTGCGCCGGGCCGGCGTGATTGCCGGTTCGTGCTCCGGGCAGTCCGTGCGCAGGTCCGCCAGCGGCAAAGCGATGCGCAGCAGGTGGCAGTGGTGCGGCGCGTCGGGCTCGGGGTACTCGTCGCGGCCGAAGAAGCGGCACGTCGTGCACGTGTGCGTCACGCTCACCACGCCGGAGCGCTGCAGGTCCGCGATCGCGCGCAGGACGGTGTGCAGGGTGATCGCCCTGTCCTGCTCGGAGATCCCGGCGAGCGCGGCGGTCAGCGGATCGTCCCAGGAGGACAGTCCTCGTGCGACCTCGTCGCCGGTGGCGGTCAGTGCCAGCGAGCGGCGGCGTCCGTCGGTTCCGGGGGAGCGCGTCACGAGTTCCTTGCGTTCCAAGGCGGTCACCGCGTCGGACATCGTCGGGGTGGTGACGTCGAACTCGGCGGCGAGTGCGGCCACCTCGCCGCGGGACTGCGGGTGGCGGGCCAGTGCCAGCACGACCTGCTGTTGCAGCGGCGACAGTCCGTGCTCCCGCGCGGTCCGCTGGGCCAGTGCGCGCATGCCGTGCCCGAGCCGCTCGAGCGCGTCGGCCAGCCGCCGGTCGAGCCCGGCCGTGCCGTCGGTGTCAGTCATGCGATCCGCCTCGCCAGTGGGACTTTGCACGGCGATCGTACGTGCGGGCCGCTGTGAGACGTGGGTCACCCGCGCCTAGAAGTTGTTAGGAGTCCTACCCACTTTGTGGCAGTCTGGTGTCACCCCACCGCGGAACCCCGACACCGTGAAGGAAGCGACATGAGTCTCCTGCTGTCCGCGCCGAGCGGACTCCTGACACCCGCGATGCCTTGGGAGACAACCGAATGGTTCAACAGCGAGCCGCTGAACCTGGCCCAGCTGCACGGCCGGGTGGTGGTGCTCGAGGCGTTCCAGATGCTGTGCCCCAGCTGCGTGAGCCACGCCCTGCCGCAGGCCGTGCGCCTGTCCAGGACCTTCGGTGACGAACTGGCCGTCATCGGCCTGCACACGGTGTTCGAGCACCACCAGGCCATGACGCCGACGAGCCTCGAGGCGTTCCTGCACGAGTACCGCATCCCGTTCCCGGTCGGTGTCGACGCGCGGCGCAGCGCGCACCCGGCGCCGGTCACCTTCAGCCGTTACCGCATGCAGGGCACGCCCACCACGGTGCTCATCGACCGCGACGGCATGCTGCGCGGCCAGAAACTCGGCCCGCTCGACGACATGGCGCTGGCCTCGGCCGTGACGCGCCTGCTCGACGACGCCGTGCCGCCCGCCGTCTGCGCGATCGACGGCACCTGTTCCTGATCCACCCCGTCCACATCAGAGGAGAACCACCATGTCCCGCGTCGAGCTCACCAACCCCGACCAGATCACCGACGAGCGCGCCGAGACCCTGGCGCAGATCAAGGGCGCTTTCGGTGTCGTGCCCAACATGTTCAAGGCCGTCGCCCACTCGCCCGCCGCGCTGCAGAGCATGTGGGCGCAGTTCGGCGCGCTGGGCAAGGGCGCGCTCGGCGCCAAGCTCGGTGAGATGGTCGCCGTGGCCGTCGCCGACCAGAACCGGTGCGACTACTGCCTTTCCGCGCACACCATGCTCGGCAAGAAGGCGGGTGCCACGGCCGAGGAGATGAGCGACGCCCAGAACGGCAAGTCTGACGACCCGCGCGCCGCGGCCGTGCTGGCGCTCGCCACCGTCCTGGTCGAGAAGCGCGGCCAGATCGCCGACGCCGACGTCCAGGCCGCGCGCGACGCCGGGCTGAGCCAGGAGGAGATCGTCGAGACGGTGGCGCACGTGGCCCTGAACGTGTTCACCAACTACGTGAACGTCGCCCTGGACGTCCCGGTCGACTTCACCCGCGTGGCGCTGACCCGCTGACGGCGCGGACGAGGAGCCCGGCATGCTGGCGGCCCCGCCGCACCGCCGCAACCGGGCTCTCGTCCGAAAGTACGAGATGGCCGTCCGGCGTTCGGCAACCGCTTTCCCGGCGTCCTAACGTCCTGATCATGACTACTGCAACGGGCAGGACCACGCCGCCGAGCACCATCATCGCGGCCTTCGTCGGGTTCCTCGTGTCGTGCGTCTTCGCGGTGACGTCCGCGGGTGTCCTCGTGGGCACGCGGGACGACCTCGTCGACGCGCTGAGGGCGTCGGGCACGGCGATGACCGAGGAACAGCTGCAGAGCGCGGCCACGTTCACCCAGGTGCTGGTGGCGGGCATCGCGGTGCTGGTCGCACTGGTCCAGCTGTGGCTCGCGTTCAAGCTCCGGTCCGGGCGCAACTGGGCCAGGGTGCTGCTGACCGTGTTCACCGTGTTCCAGGTGGCGGCGCTGTTCATCGGCGAGGGTGCCGCGACGCTTCCCGCGTACGCAGGCGCGGCGGTCGCCGCGCTGTCGGTGGTGGCGAGCTACCTGCCCGCCTCCAACGTCTACATCGAGACCGTCAAGCGGGCGGGGTAGCGGGATCGTCCACGACGACCGGGGCCAGAATGCCGCTATGACGGCAGGGGGAACGCCGGCGCGGCGGAGCGTGTTCGTGGCCGAGGTCGCCGCGCTGGTCGTGGCGGTGGCGGTGGACGCGGTGCTCGCGGCCGGGGGAGACGGTCCGCGGGGCGTCCTGGGACCGCTCGTCGCGGTGGTCGTGCCGTACGCGGGTGAGGCCGCCGCGGTCCTCGCGGTCCTGCGGCGCCGGTTCCCCCGGCGGATCGAGCTGCTGGCGGGTGCGGCCGTGGGACTGTCGCTGCTCGGCACGGCGGTGGCGGGGCTCGTGGAACGGGCTCCCGTGCGGCCGCCGGTGACGGAGGTGCTGGCGGTGCTGCTGCTGGCCGCCGCGGGGTGCCGCCGGCTCCCGCCGGTGCGGGCGGCGGTGCTCGCCACCGCCGCCTGCGTCACCGTCGTGCTCGCCCCGGTCGTGCGCTACGGCCTCGACTCGCTGTTCCCGGTGGCCGCGGCTGTCGCCTGGGGTGCCGCACTGGTGCTGGGCCTGATCCTGCGCGACGCGGACGCCCGGCACCGCCGCGAGCTGGAACGCGTCCGCAACGAGGACAGGCTGCAGCTCGCGCGGGACCTCCACGACCTCGTGGCGCACCACGTCACCGGCATCGTGGTGCGGACCCGCGCGGCCCAGGCGCTGGCCGCGAACCCGGCGGCACCGGTGCAGGACCCCGCCGAGGTCTACGACCAGATCGAACACGCCGCGGCGGAGGCGCTGACCGCGACGCGCGGCCTGGTCGGCGTGCTGCGCAGCGACGAGCCGCTGCCGTCCCCGAGCCTCGTGCTGGGGGACGTGGTGCGCGCGGCGGCAGGGGATGCGCAGGTGCACGTGGCCGCCGACGTCGAGTCCTTTCCGCTGCCACCGCAGGTCTCCGTCGCGCTGCACCGGGTGGTGCTGGAGGCGCTGACCAACGTCCGGCGCCACTCGCGTCCCACCCTCGTGCGGGTCGCGGCACGGTCCGAGGAGGGCTTCCTGGTGCTGGAGGTCGACAACGACGGGGTGCCGCCCGGTGACGCGGCCGGGCACGGGCACGGCATCATCGGCATGACCGAGCGCGTGGCCGCGGTGGGCGGGGAGCTCACCGCGGGCCCGCACGGGAACGGTGGCTGGCGGGTCATCGCACGGGTGCCGGACGACTTCGACGGCCTGCCGAGGGGGATCTGATGACGATCCGCGTGCTGATCGCCGACGACCAGACCCTCGTGCGCACCGGCTTCCGGCTGGTCCTCGACGCCGAGCCCGGCATCAAGGTGATCAGCGAGGCCGCCGACGGGGAGGCGGCGGTGCGGATGGCGCGGCAGCTGCGTCCCGACGTGACCCTGATGGACATCCGCATGCCGAAGCTGGACGGCCTGCGGGCGACCGAGCTGCTGGCGGGACCGGGCGTCGAGGACCCGCTGCGGGTGCTGGTGGTCACCACCTACGACGTCGACGCGAACGTCTACGCCGCGTTGCTCGCCGGGGCCTGCGGGTTCCTGGTCAAGGACGCCCGGCCGCGGCTGCTGGTGGAGGCGGTGCACGCCGCGGTGAGGGGCGAGGCGCTGGTGTCGCCCGCCGTGACGGTGCGGCTGCTCGCGCACTTCACCGCGGGCGGCGGGCGCGAGCACCCCGGCACGCCGCTGACCGGCCGCGAGCTGGACGCCGTGCTGGCCGTGGCACGCGGCCTGACCAACGCGGAGATCGCCGAGCACCTGCGCGTCTCGCTGTCGACGGTGAAGTCGCACCTGGCCAACGCGGGCGGCAAGATCGGCGCGCGCAACCGCACCGAGATCGCGATCTGGGCGTGGCGCAACGGCCTGCTCAAGTAGCGCCGCGGCGCACCACGACCGTGCCGGCGACCATGTCGCCGAGCCGCTGGTTGCGGGGCGTCACGGCGATCAGCACGGCGCCGACCAGCCCCAGCAGCAACCCGTCCACGACCATCAGCAGCCACCGCACGAGGTAGGCCCGCAACGAGGGCTCGCCGCCGCGCAGCGTGGTGATCCGCAGGCCCAGCCACCGCATCGCCGGTGTCGAACCGCCGTGCCGGTGCGGGTACCACACCTCGATCCACAGCACCCCGAGGAACGACACCACGGCCACCGTCGCGAACGGCAGAACCTTGAACACCTCCGGTGTCATGCCGAGCTTGAGCAGCGGCAACGACAGCAGGACGCCGAGCACCAGGCTCAGGACGGCGGCGACGACCAGGAGGGCGAGCTCGGTGAGG
The DNA here is from genome assembly GCF_026242055.1 of Lentzea sp. NEAU-D7. GTDB lineage: Bacteria > Actinomycetota > Actinomycetes > Mycobacteriales > Pseudonocardiaceae > Lentzea. The sequence goes on from NZ_JAPJDL010000013.1 coordinate 110,186, forward strand.
TGCTGCCAGTAACGGCGCAGGACGATCGACCGGGCGACGGCATCGGTGGCCACCCGGCCATCATGCCAAGGCCCGCAACCCCCTGGGCAGACCCGTCCTAAGTGGACGCGGGTGCCGTCGTGCCGCGCGGGAGGTAGCGGGCCGTCGGTGACCAGCGCGGCGTGACCGGGCCGCCGTCGATCCGCTCCAGCACCGACTCCGCCACCGACACGCCGAACTGGTGCACGTCGACGCTCATCGTCGTGAGGGCGGGGGAGGCGAGCTGGCACAGCGTCGAGTCGTCCCACGCCACGAGGCTGAGGCGGTCCGGCACCGCGACACCGAGCTCGGCGGCCGCGGCGAGTCCCGCCACGGCCATCACGTCGTTGTCGTAGAGGATCGCGGTGGGCGGTTCCGGCCCGCTCAGCAGCGCGGTGGTGAGCTTGGCGCCCGCCTCCTCGGAGTAGTCGCCCTCGACGACCACCGGCTCGACGCCCGCCCGTGCGCACCCGGCCAGCAGCGCGTCCGTGCGGGCCCGCGTGTGCTGCAACGCGGAGGGGCCGGTGACCCTGGCGATCCGCCGGTGCCCCAGGTCGAGCAGGTGCTCGAGCGCTTCGGCGACAGGCCCGGCGTGGTCGGTGCGGACCGAGGGCAGCCGGGGGTCGTCACCGACGACCACCGCGGGCAGCGCGATCTCCGCGAGCACGGCCGGGCGCGGGTCGTCCGCCACCGGGTTCACCACGACCACGGCGTCCACGAGGCCGCGGCTCGCCCAGCGCCGGTAGGCGGCGATCTCCGCGTCGTGGTCCGCCACCACGTGCAGCAGGACGGACAGGTCGCGCTCGGCGAGCCGTTCCTCGATCCCGGCGATGAACTCCATGAAGAACGGCTCGACCCCGAGCAGGCGTGCGGGCCGCGCGAGCACCAGGCCCACCGCGCCCGCCGGTTCACCCGGCATCGGGCACCGCGCGGAGGTCGTTGGCACAGCGCAGGACCAGCGGATCGGTGAAGGCCGCCGGGTCGACGACGGCGTCCGTGCGGATGTGGAACACGCGCACCTCTCCGGCCAGCATCGGCACGAGCGAGTCGTCCACGACCGCGTCCGGCGCCACCCGGTCGGCCAGGACGGCGACGTCGCGCGCGAACGAGCCGGCCCGCACCTCGACCTCGTACCCGCCGTGCACCGCCTGTGCCTGCGCGGCAAGGGGACGGGGGTCGTAGGAGAGCTCGACGTCCTCCCGGAACGGCAGGATCGCACGGGCTTCGGCGGTGGTCGCCACCATCACCTCCGCGTCGTCGTTCACCGGCTGCAGCAGCGCGTCCTCCAGGTCCAGGCAGAGGACCGAGCGGGGCGGCACCGTCCGGCGCAGTCTAGTCAGGTGCAGCGTGACGCCCCGGAACGTCTGCCGGTCGAGGGTGAGGTGCGCGTCCCACGGCTCGTCGTGGTCGTTGACGGCGACGAGCACGAGCCGGTCGCCCCGCGGCTGGAAGGTGAGGAGCCGGGGCTCGTAGGCGTGCCGCAGCCCGTACCACAGCGGTTTGAGCCGTTCCTCGCTGTCGATCGCCGCCCAGGAGGTGACCGGCCAGCAGTCGTTGAGCTGCCACACGACCGCGCCGGCCGTGCGCGGCCACCACGAGCGGAAGTGCTCGACGCCGAAGCTCACCGCCCGCGCCTGGTTGAGCTGCGTCGCCCAGTGCCAGTCCTCGAACCGCGCCGGCACGGGCAGGTGCGCCGCCAGTCCGCGCACGAGCTTGCCGTTGCCGTCCTCGGCCTTCTGGTGCGCCAGGAAGCTCGGCGAGTCCGGGGACAGCGGCCGGTCGTGGATCCAGCGGGTGAGCGTGGCCCACGCCGGCGGGCCCTGGAAGCCGAACTCCGAGCAGAACCGCGGCACGTGGTCGCGGTAGTGCCGGTAGCCGGCCTCGTTCCAGACGTGCCAGTCGTGCCGCGTGCCGTGGTGCTCGTCGTTGGGGTGCACGCCGTCCACCGGGCTGTACGGGCTGCTGGGGCAGTAGAACCGCGTCGGGTCCAGCTCGGCGACGATGCCGGGCAGGAGCTCGTCGTAGTGGCCGAGGCCCCACGTCCGGCCGTCCAGCTGCTCGGGCCAGCCCCAGTCGGCGAACCCCCAGACGTTCTCGTTGCCGCCGTTCCACAGCGCCAGCGAGGCGTGGGACATCAGGCGCGCGACGTTCTCGCGGGCCTCGGCCTCCAGCTCCGCGCGGATCGGCTCCTCCTCCGGGTACGCGGCGCAGGCGAGCGGGAAGTCCTGCCACACCAGGACTCCGCGTTCGTCGCAGACGTCGTAGAAGTCGTCGGACTCGTAGATCCCGCCGCCCCACACCCGCAGCAGGTTGACGTGCGCGGCCACGGCCTGGTCCACCCGCCGCGCCAGCCGGTCGCGGGTGATCCGGGTGAGGAAGTGGTCGTCGGGGATCCAGTTGGCGCCCTTGACGAAGAGCGGCCGGTCGTTCACGACGACGGTGAACGGGGTGCCGTGCTCGTCCGGTGCGGTGTCGACGGTGATCGTGCGGAACCCGATCCGCTTCGAGGTGCTGTCGAGGACGCCGGATTTCGCGCGCAGCACCACTTCCAGGTCGTACAGCGGCTGCGCGCCGTGCCCGGCCGGCCACCAGAGCGCGGCCTGGGGCACGTCGACGCGTGCGACCAGGTCCTCCTGTCCGGCCGGGACGGTGACCGTGCGCTCGTGGCCGCCCACGGCGATGTGCAGGGTCAGGTCCTCCGGGACCGCCCACTCGAAGTCGACGTGCAGCTCGACCTGCCCGGTCGTGCCGGCGACCGTGACGACAGGGCGGACCCGCGCGAGCCGGGCGGTGTGCCAGCGCTCCAGCCGCACCGGCCGCCAGATGCCCGCGGTCTGCAGGTCGGGGCCCCAGTCCCAGCCGAAGCTGCACGCCATCTTGCGGATCATGTTGAACGGGTGCGCGTTGACGTGCGGCCGGGCGCCGAGAGCGGCCTCGGCCTTCTCGGCGTGCGCGAGCGCGGACGAGAACGACACCGTCAGGTCGTTGCCGCCGTCCACCAGGAACTCGCGGACGTCGAACCGGTAGCCGCGGTGCATGTTCGCCGTCTGCCCGGCCACGTGCCCGTTCAGCTCGACGGTGGCGATGGTGTCGAGGCCGTCGAAAACGAGGTCGGCCCGCTGTCCCGGCCTGGCCGTGGCGGCGAGGAACGTGGTGCTGTAACGCCAGTCCGCGCGGTGCATCCAGGCGAGCTCCTCCTCCGCCCGGTCGAGGAACGGGTCGGTGATCAGCCCGGACGCGAGCAGGTCGAGGTGGGTGCTGCCGGGCACCGCGGCGGGCACCGTGCGGCCCCGGATGTTGTCCGGCACCTCGTTCGTGGCCGCGGTCAGCTGCCAGCCGTCGTGCAGGTACTGGCGGATCAAGGCTGTCCTCCTTGTCGGAAACGGGCTTCCGGGTCGGGCGCGGCGGCGGCGAGCTGCCGGGTGTACGGGTCCCGCGGACGCAGGAGCACGTCGTCGCCCGGACCTCGTTCGACGATGCGGCCCCGGTGCATCACCAGGACCTCGTCGGAGAAGTGCCGGGCGGTGGCCAGGTCGTGCGTGATGTAGAGGACCGCGAGGTCCTCCTCGCGTTGCAGCCGGTCGAGCAGCTTGAGCACGCCCAGCCGGATCGAGACGTCCAGCATGGACACCGGTTCGTCGGCGATGATCACCTTCGCGCCCGGTGCGAGCGCGCGGGCTATCGCCACCCGTTGCCGCTGCCCGCCGGACAGCTCGTGCGGGCGGCGGCGGGCGAGGTCCGGCGAGAGGCTCACGCGCTCCAGCAGGTGGGGCACCTCCGCGCGGGAACGTCCGTGCAGCAGCAACGGCCGGGCGAGGTGGTGTTCGACGGTGTGGAACGGGTTGAGCGAGGCGAACGGGTCCTGGAAGATCATCTGCACGTGGTCGCGATACGCCCGCCGCGCCACCGGTGCGCCGTCCTGGCCGGTCAGCGTGATCTCGCCGGAGGTGGGACGGACCAGGCGGGCGATCATCCTCGCGATCGTCGACTTCCCCGACCCGGACTCGCCGACCAGCGCGACGGTCCGGCCGGGGGTGAGCGTGAACGAGACACCGTCGACCGCGCGGTGCCGGTGGAACGTCTTCGTGAGGTCGCGGACTTCGAGCGTGGTCATCGGATCAGAGCTCCTCGCTCGCCGGTCAGGCTCGGGAACGACGCCAGCAGCTGCCGCGTGTAGGGGTGCCGCGGCCGCAGGTACATCTCCTCGGCCGTCGCGTACTCGACGACCTCGCCCTCGCGCATCACCGCGATCCGGTCGCTCAGCTCCAGCAGCAGCGGCAGGTCGTGCGTGATGAACACGACCGCGAACCGCAGCTCGTCGCGCAGGCGCTTGATCTCGTTGAGGATCTCCCGCTGCACCAGCACGTCGAGAGCGGTGGTGGGCTCGTCCATGATCATGACCTGTGGTTCGAGCAGCAACGCCATGGCGATCATCACGCGTTGCCGCATGCCGCCGGACAGCTCGTGCGGGTAGGAGCCGAGCCTGGCCCGGTCGACGCCGACGAGCCGGAGCACCTCCGCGCACCGCGCCGCGCGATCCGTCGCGGTCATCGACGGGCGGTGCGTGCGCAGGACGTCCTGCAGCTGCGCGCTGATCGGCGTGACGGGGTTCAGGGAGTTCATGGCGCCCTGGAACACCATGGACAACCTGACCCAGCGGAACCGGCGGAGCTCCTCCGGGCCCAGCGCCAGCACGTCGACGCCGTCGAACACGACGGATCCCGAGGTGACCTCGGCCGGCGGCCGGTGCAGGCGGTTGACCGCATAGGCGAGGGTGGTCTTGCCGCAGCCGGACTCGCCCGCCAGGCCGAGGATCTCGCCGCGACGCAACGTGAGCGACACGTCCTTGACGGCGTGCACGGGTGTGGCGCCCTGGTAGACGACGTTGAGGTCGCTGACCGTCAGCACCACGTCCTCGTCCGCGGGCGCCACCACGGGCGTGGTGGCCACGACGTCGCGCCCGCGCCGGACCCGCTCGCGCAGCGCGGGGTTGATGATCTCGTCGATGCTGAAGTTGACGAGGGACAGCGCGCCGCCGAACAGGGCGATGACCAATCCCGGCGGGACGAACCACCACCACGCCTCGCGTTGCAGCGCGAAGCCGTTCTGCGCGTAGTAGAGCATCGTGCCCAGCGTCGAGGAGTCGGCCGCCCCGAGCCCGAGGAACGACAGGCCCGCCTCGCTCAGGATCGCCAGGACGACGGCGAACACGAACTGGGACGCGAGGATCGGCAACAGGTTCGGCAGGATCTCCACGCAGATCACGCGCCACGTCTTCTCGCCGGACACCCGCGCCGCGGCCACGTAGTCCCGGTTGCGCAACGACAGCGTTTGCGCGCGCAGGACCCGGGCCGCCGCGGCCCACCCGGTGATCGCGAGCACCAGCGAGATCGTCCACGTGCCGCGCTGGTCGGCGGGCACGAACCCGGCCACGACGATGACCAGCGGCAGGCCGGGGATCACCAGCATCACGTTGGAGAACAACGAGAACGCCTCGTCCACGGCACCGCCCGCGTAGGCGCCGACGATGCCGAAGACACCGGACAGCACCGTCGCCATGACCCCGACGAGCAGGCCGATCCACAACGAGCCGCGGGTGGCGTGGGCGAGCTGGGCGAGCACGTCCTGACCGGTGATCGTGGTGCCCAGCAGGTGCCCGTCGCCGGGCGGGGTGAGGCCGACGTCCCTGATCGTCGCGGGATCACCGGTGAGCAGCGGGCCGACGAGTCCGAACAGGACGATCAGGCCGGCCAGCAGGAGGCCGGCGCGGAGTTTTCCCGACCAGGTCATGACACCGTGCTCCGATCCCTCGTGCGGGCGTCGATCAGCCCGTAGAGCAGGTCGACGACCAGGTTCGCGCCGAGCACCGCGATCGTGATCACCAGGAAGATCCCCTGCATGAGCGCGTAGTCGTTGTTCTGCACGGCCTGCAGCAGCTTCGAGCCGATGCCGGGGTAGGAGAAGACCTGCTCGGTGACGATCGACCCGGACACCACGAACCCGAGTGAGATCGCGAACCCGGCGACGGAGGGCAGCACGGCGTTGCGCGCCGCGTACCGGATCATGACCCGGCTGCCGGTCAGGCCCTTGGCCCGCGCGGTCAGCACGTAGTCCTCCGACATGGCCGAGACCATCATGTTGCGCATGCCGAGCAGCCAGCCGCCGACCGAGGAGAGCACGATCGTCAGCGCGGGCAGGATGCCGTGGTACAGCGCGGAGCCGAGGAACTCGGGGTTCCAGCCGGGGTCCAGGACCACGTCGTAGCCGCCGTTGAGCGGGAACCAGCCGAGCCCCGACGAGAGCAGCGCGACCAGGATCAGCGCCAGCCAGAAGTACGGCACCGCGGACAGCATCGTGGTCGCGGGCACCAGCGCGTCGAGCCAGGTGCCGCGCTTCCAGCCGACGAGCGCGCCGAGCCCGACCCCGAGCACGAACGAGATCAGGGTCGCGAGCCCGACCAGCACGATCGTCCACGGCAGCGAGTCGCCGATCACGTCGGAGACCTTCGCCGGGAACGCGCTGACCGACACCCCGAGGTCCCCGCGCAGCAGGTTCCCCAGGTACGCCAGGTACTCCTGTGCGAACGACTCGCGCCCGCCGGTGCCGAGCAACGTCTCGTAGGCCTGGCGGGCGGCGGGGTCGACGGACCCGCCGCGCTGCTGGAGCTTGGCCATCAGGATGTCCACGGGGTTGCCCGGCAGCAGCCGCGGGATGACGAAGTTCAGCGTCACCGCCGCCCACAGCGCCGCCAGGTAGAAGGCGACCTTGCGCAGGTGGTAGCCCATCGTCAGGACCCGGCGGGCTTGAGCTTCGCGTACACCTGGGAGGCGTCCGGGCGCTTCCACACGGCGGGGAACGCGTAGAGGTCGTCCTTCGTCGGCCAGCCGGTGAACGCCTTGTCGTTGTACTCGTTCGGGACGCCGCCGGTCAGCACCGGGATGTACGGCATCGACTTCTCGAGCTCGACCTGGATGGTGTCGTAGTGCGCCTGCCGCGCCGGGTTGCCGCGGTCGGTCCTCTTGAGCTCGGCCAGGGCCGCGTCCACGACGGGGTTGCTGAACCGGGAGAAGTTCGGGTTGGCGGCCTGCCCGACCGGCGCGGTCGTCGCGGTCGAGAAGAAGTAGCTGTAGGTGTAGTACGGGTCCGGTGCCGGGCCCTGCTCGACCGAGTCGATCAGCAGCTCGAACTGGCCGCGGCCGCGCGCGTCGGCCCACTCGTTCCACGACAGCTGCTGCGGCGTGATCTTGATGCCGATCTGGAGCAGCTGCTGGCTCAGGGTCTCCAGCGCGGTGATGTAGTCGGTCCAGCCGGCGACCACCTTGACGGTCAGCGCCAGCGGCTTGCCGTCCTTGGCGTAGATGCCGTCCGCGCCCTTGACGTACCCGGCGGACGTGAGCAGCTCGGTGGCCTTGGCGACGTCGGCGCTCATCGGCGCCATGCGGTCGGTGAGCTTGCCCGACAGCAAGGCCGAGTCGCGCGGCTGCAGCGTGAAGCCGGGTGACATCTCGCTGCCGGTGTTCTGGAAGGCCAGCGAGTTGATCTGGGTGCGGTTCATCCCGTGGTAGATCGCCCTGCGCACGGCCGGGTCGGTCTGCGCGCCCTGACAGCCGAGCTGGGCGTTGGAGCACGTGAACAGCGAGACCTGGTTGAGCGGCAGGGTGACCGCCTTGTAGCCGGGGTAGTTCTTCTCGATGTCCTTGATGTCCGGGATGGGACCGGTCTGCCAGTCGATCGAACCGGCCTTGAGCGCGTCGACGCCCGCCTGGTTGCCCGACAGCGACAGGTAGCGGATCTGCTTCAGCGCCGGCTCGCCGCCCCAGTACTTCGGGTTCGCCTTGAGCGTGAACGACTGCGCCTTGAACTCGCCGAGCTGGAACGGGCCGGTGCCGACCGGGCTCGGGTTCACCTCGGTCGCGGGCGTGGCGTAGTTCTTCCAGATGTGCTCGGGCATGATCCACAGCTGGCCCAGCACCTGCGGTCCGTCCATGTAGGACGGTTCGGGGAACTTGACGACCACGTGCGTGTCGTCCACGGCGGTCGTCGATCCCTTGAAGCCGGTCCTGTTGACGGCGGGGGTCTTGGCGACCATGTCGAGCGTGAACTTGACGTCCTCGGCGGTGAACTTCTCGCCGTCGGACCAGGTCACGCCGTCTCTCAGCGTGATCGACAACTCCGTGCCGTCCGCGTTCCACGCGAACTCGGTGCCGAGCATGGGCTTCGGCGGTCCGTCCTTCGCGATGTTGAAGAAGAACAGCGGTTCGTAGATCGTCCCGGGCCCCTCGATCTGGGTGGGGGCGTACGGGTTGAAGTTCAGCTGGTAGTCGCCGGCCTGCCCGGTGTAGACGACGAGCGTGTCGCGGGCCCGGCCCGCGCCGCCGGATCCGGAGCAGGCAGCGGTGGCCGCGACGAGGACCGCGAGACCGAGTGAGCAGAGCCGCTTGTGCAGGAACATCGTTGATCCTCCCGTGGCTGGGTGGTTCGCGGCGAGGATTCTTCAGTTACTAAACAAAGAAAGTCAACGCCTCGGGATGCTTTACTGATCCCGAGGTTGTCGATGGATCTGTTCGTCGTTCGACGGAGGAGTGCTGTGAGCGGACCGGCGCGGGTGACCCACGCCAGCACCAGGGCGGCCGTGCTGGACCTGGTCAGGGCGGCCGGGATGATCAGCCGTGTCGGCCTGGTCAACGCCACCGGCCTGACCGGCGGCACGATCTCCACCGTCGTGCGCGGCCTGATCGACGAGGGGCTGGTGGCCGAGACCGGGCACGCCGAGTCGACCGGCGGCAAGCGCCGGGTCATGCTGCAGCTCAACCACTTCGCGCGCTACGCCGTCGGCGTGCACCTCGACGACGCGCGGATCACCTACGTCCTGACCAACCTCGGCGGAGCGGTCGTCGCCAGGATCTCCCGCGCGGGCGCCGGCGCCGACGAGCCGGCGGCCGTGGTCGCCAGGGTGGCCCGTGAGGTCGGCGCGCTGATCGACAGCGTGGGTGTCGAACGCGATCGAATCCTCGGGCTGGGACTCGTGGCGGCTCGTCCGGCGGAGCACCACGAGTTCGGCCGTGCGGTCGAGCGGGCGACCGGCCTGCCGGTGGTGCTCGACAACGACGCGACCGCGGCGGCGATCGGCGAGCACTGGTCCGGCGGTGTCGGCGCGACGTCGACGTTCGCCGCGCTGTTCATGGGGTCGGACGTCGGCGCGGGCATCGTGCTCGGCGGCACCACCTACCGGGGCCCGAGCGGCCACACCGGCGAGATCGGCCACACCTGCCTCGACGTCGACGGCCCGCGCTGCCGGTGCGGCGCGCGCGGGTGCCTGGAGGTGCTGGCCGGTCCCGCCGCGGTCGTGGAGCAGGCACGGGCCGACCGGGCACTGAGTCGTGCGGCAGGGCTCGTCGGAGGCCGTACCCGCGCGGCGACACCGGTCGCGGCCGACTTCGCGGCGATCAGCAGGGCGGCCAGGCAGGGCAACACCCGCGCGGTCGCGTTGCTCGAACGGTCCGCCCGGTACTTCGCGGCCGCCGCGCGCACGCTGGCGAACGTGCTGGACCTGGAGGTGCTGGTGCTCACCGGCCCGAGCTTCGCGATCGCGGGCTCGATCTACCTGCCCGTGCTGCGCGCCGAGCTCGACAGCGCGTTCATCGCGCGCGACGCCCACCCGATCTCCGTGCGGCTGTCGCCCTCCGCGGCGTCGGCGCCCGCCATCGGCGCCGCGGCGATCGTGCTGCAGTCGGAGCTGGTGCCGCGGCGTCAGGGCCTGCGGCTGCCGGACGACCTGGCCGCCGAGGAACCGCCCGTGTTCGGGCAACTGGTCCGCTGAGCGGATCCAGGCCGTGTCCCGGAAGTCCCGTCGGGCGGCAGTAGCGGCCGAGGGCGCCGTCTCCGGGTCTCTCGCCCGCGCCTGCCACCGGACGAACTTCCGGGGCACGACCTAGGGTGTGCGCATGAGCCGGGGCAGGGCGGCAGTGGTGCTGCGCAGGAAGTTCGACAGCGCCTTCAGCTGGGTCGTGACGCTGGGCGCGCTCGCGACGAGCACGTACGTGCTGCTCAACCCGTTCCCCGGCAACGGGTTCGGGCACCAGCTGGAGTTCATCGCGATCATGGCGCCACTCACGTGGTTCATGTGGATGGTCGGCGCGCACGCGGTGGTGGAGGTCCACGACTCGGGTGTCCTGGTCGTGAACTGGTTCCGCAGGTACTGGGTGCCGTGGGCCGACCTCGCGGCGGTCGAGGCGACGCGGGAGCTCACCCTCGTCACCACCTCGGGGGAGCGGATCAACGTCGCCGTCGGCGCCTTCTCCGCGGCGAGCTCGTTGCGGGGGAGCCAGGTGCAGGCGCGGCTGCGGGAGGCGATCGAGCGGCACCGGCCGCGCCCGGCGCCCACCGGCGGCGGTGGTGTGCGCAAGAGCCTCGACCTGGTGCCGTGGCACTTCGCGGGCGTGGTCGCGTTCCTGCTCGTCGTCGCCTGGCTCGGCATGTGGCTCAACGGGGGCTGAACCTGTAACGAAGAGGTGCCCGTCTCAGACAAAGCCGGGCATGACTACCGGTGGGCCAGGTCACAAACCCAGGCGGTGGATCACTGGCGTGGCCGCCGTGGTCATCGTGCTGGTGATCGGGACGTCCCTGCTCGTCAGCGGGGTGCTGAGCGGTGACGAGCCCGCGGCCACCGTGCTCACCACGTCACCGGCCGCTCCTGCGCCTCCCGCCGAGGACTGGTACGACCTCACCACCCACCAGGCGGTCGAGTCCGGCGACGGGCACGAGACCGTGCCGTCGATCAGCATCGGGGTGGGCAGGGAGCCGTTCTCCCACAGCATCCGGGGCTCGGCCGGCTCGTCGGCGAACTTCCGCACCTGGTCCACCGCGGGCAGGTGCACCCGCCTCTCGGTGTGGGTCGGGAAGGACGCGGCCTCGCCTCAGCAGGACGGGGTGGGGCAGTTCGTGATCAGGGCGGACGAGAAGGAGGCCACCACCCGGCAGGCGAGCATCGCCGACGCCCCCCAGCACGTCGAGGTCGACATCTCGGCCGTCGACCGGCTGACGTTGCTCGACGTGCGCGGTGGCCGGGACGCGCACAACGCCTGGGGCACCCCGAGGGTGTTCTGCTCCGCGCCGCCCGGCAGGACCGTCTGACCCGGACGTAACGCGGTGATCAGCTCAACCGACATTCCAGCAGCCGGGTGAGCGCTGTCGTCCGCACGGGACAGCGGGTCGGGTGGACGGTCAGGGGAGTGACGGTGGCGCGCAAGCACCTGCTGGTGATGTTGTTGCTGTTCGCGGGCGCGTGCTCGGCGGAACCCCCGGCACCGTCGCCCTCTCCGCAGTCCCCGCTGAAACCGCCGACGCTCGTCAACGAGGTGGTGCCGCCGCAGGACGTGCTCACCGTCGTGCGGGACGTCATCGACGCGCGGACGGTCGAGTTCGCCGACGGCACGCGGGTCCGCGTCGCGTCGCTGGCGGAACCGAAGGAGTGCTTCGCGGCGGCCTCGCTCTCCTTCGCCAGGTCGACGCTGCTGGCGAGCTCCGTCCGGTTCACCGGGCTGGAGATCGGCCTGGTCGACCTGGAGCTGGAGGACGGCACCGACTACGCGGTGCTCGCCGTGCAGCAGGGCGCCCTGAAGCCCGAGGGCGTCGAGAGCGGACCGCTGATCAACGCCCGGGACGAGGCGTCCGCGGCGAAGCGCGGACTGTGGGGCCCGCCCTGCGAGGGTTCCGACACGTCCAAGCCCGCCCCCACCACGACGACCACGACCCCCGCGCCGCCGCCACCGCCCCCGCCGACCACGACTCCGCCGCCTCCGGCGAAGGCCTGCGCTGTCGCCTACCGGATCACCGAGCAGTGGCAGGGCGGTTTCCAGGCGAGCGTGACCGTGCGCAACACCGGCACCGCGGCGGTGAACGGCTGGTCGCTGCTGTGGGCCTTCTCCGACGGGGAGAGCCTTCGCGAGATGTGGGACGCGTCCGGCAGGCAGTACGGGTCGGTCGTCGGCGCCGCGAACACGAGCTACAACCGGCGGATCGAGGCGGGTGCGTCGGTGCGGTTCGGCTTCAACGGCACCTCCCGCGGCCGTCCGAACCCGCCGGCCGCGTTCTCGCTCAACAACGTGAAGTGCGCGGTGGAGTAGCGGGGACTCGCGCGCGCCGGCGAGGCTTTGCGCAGGGGCGCAAAAGCTTCAGCGGCCGTGGTGGGGCGTTGTTAACTGCCGCCATGGTTTCTAGAACCTTCACCAAGATCGCCGGCCGGGTCGCGGCCGTCGCCGTGGCGGCGCTCTCCGCCGTCGTCGTCAACACGCCTTCGGCCGGTGCCGCCGACCAGGAGTTCATCTACTCGGGACAGGACTACGGCTACGCCGGAGCGACGTTCGACTGGGCCGGGCGCAGCTCGGTCAGGAACATCGACCTGCTGGTCTCCGACTGGGGCTGTGACGCCAAGCCGGTCTACGCCTACTTCCTGTTCTACAACGGCTCGCTGCACCCCGACACGACGCCGACGCGCCGGTACGACCACTCCGGCTGCGACAAGGAGGACTACTCGTCGTACAACGACCTGACCTGGTCGATCAGTGGCGACTCGATCACCTACATGGGCGTCGTCGTCTGCCGTGACGCGGCGAACGGCCCGTGCAAGGTCGGCGGGCTGTCCGGACGCAACCCCTACGCCTGAAGCGAACCGGGAGGGCGACAGGTCCGGTGACCCGACACGCCCTCCCGGTCAAGCCTCCACAAAGGACTTCGCTGTTTCGACGGCGTTCGACGGGGTCGTTCGACGGCATTCGACAGCTTGCTTGACGCTCATCAAGCACCGATGCAGACTCCGGAAAGCGTTTTCCGGACGGCGAGGTCGGGGGTAGATGAGCGCTCTAGACGAACTGCGTCAGCTGCGCCGGGGTGGTGTGCAGGTCCGGAAAAGCGACAACAAAGCCGCTTTCTGGTTCCTCGCGCCGTGGTTCGCCGGGCTGCTCCTCGTCACCATCGGCCCGGTGATCGCGTCCTTCGCGCTGGGCTTCACGAAGTACAACCTGATCCAGCCGCCCAGGTTCATCGGTTTCGACAACTTCGCGCGCATCCTCAGCGACTCCCGCCTGCACAACGCCCTGCGGGTCACGTTCACCTACGTGCTCGTCTCCGTGCCCCTGCAGCTGGCCTGCGCGCTGGGAGTCGCGCTGCTGCTCAACCGGGGGTTGCGGGGGCTCGCGTTCTACCGCTCGGCGTTCTACCTGCCGTCACTGCTCGGGTCGAGCGTGGCGATCGCGGTGCTGTGGACGCAGGTCTTCGGCACCGACGGACTGGTGAACCGGGTCCTGGGCTTCTTCGGCGTCGAGGGCAGGGGCTGGATCTCCGACCCGGACACCGCGCTGTCCACGCTGATCGTGCTGAACGTGTGGACGTTCGGCTCACCGATGATCATCTTCCTGGCAGGGCTGAGACAGATCCCGGAGGTCTACTACGAGGCCGCCGCGATCGACGGGGCGAGCAGGTGGTCGCGGTTCCTGCGGATCACCCTGCCGCTGCTCTCGCCGATCCTGTTCTTCAACCTGGTGCTGCAGATCATCCACGCGTTCCAGTCGTTCACGCAGGCGTTCGTCGTCTCCGGCGGCACCGGCGGACCGTCCGACTCGACCATGTTCTACACGCTCTACCTGTACCAGCAGGGTTTCAGCCGGTTCGACATGGGTTACGCGTCGGCGCTGGCGTGGTTCCTTCTGCTGATCGTGGCCGCGTTCACGGCGATCAACTTCTGGGCGGCGAGGTACTGGGTGTTCTATGACGACTAGAAGACTCGCCACTCCCGCCAAGCATCTCGGCCTGGTCCTGATCGGGTTCGTGATGCTGTACCCGGTGCTGTGGATGGTCGCGAGCTCGTTGCGGCCGGGGGACGAGATCTTCCGCAGTCCGGGCCTGATCCTCGACGGACTCCGGACCGAGAACTACACCGAGGGCTGGAACGCCCTGACGCCGTCGTTCGGCACCTACCTGCTGAACTCGGCGATCCTGGTGCTGGGCTGCATCGTCGGCAACCTCGTGTCGTGCTCGATGGCCGCCTACGCCTTCGCCCGGTTGCACTTCACCGGCAAGCGGTGGTGGTTCGGCATCATGCTCGGCACGATCATGCTGCCTATCCACGTGATCATCGTGCCGCAGTACGTGCTGTTCTCGAACATCGGCTGGGTCAACACGTTCCTGCCGCTGATCGTGCCGAAGATCCTCGCGACCGACGCGTTCTTCGTCTTCCTGATGGTGCAGTTCATCCGGGGCCTGCCGCGCGAGCTCGACGAGGCGGCGCGCATCGACGGCTGCGGCCATCCGCGGATCTTCCTCCAGATCATCCTGCCGCTGATGACGCCGGCGCTCGCGACCACCACGATCTTCACGTTCATCTGGACGTGGAACGACTTCTTCAGCCAGCTGATCTACCTGACGGACCCGGACATGTACACGGTCCCGGTCGCACTGCGCTCGTTCGTCGACTCGACGGTCGCCACGTCCTGGGGCTCGCAGTTCGCGATGAGCGTCGTGTCCCTCCTGCCGATCTTCCTCGCCTTCCTCGTCGGCCAGCGGTTCCTCGTCAAGGGGATCGCCACGACCGGGGGCAAGTAGCCGAAAGGACAGCTCATGCTCAGAGGTGTTCGCCGCGGGACCGCGTGGGCGGTCCTGCTGTCGCTGACCGCGTCCCTGCTGGCGGCCTGCGGGTCCGGATCGGACGCGGGTGGCGACCTGACGACGGAGAAGGTCACGCTGCGGTTCACCTGGTGGGGCGCGGACGACCGGCACAAGCGCACCCAGCAGGTCATCGAGATGTTCCAGCGCAAGCACCCGAACATCACCGTCAAAGGTGAGTTCAAGGAGTGGAACGGGTACTGGGACAGCCTCGCCACCACCATGGCCGCCAACGACGCGCCCGACATCATGCAGATGGACGAGCTCTACATCGCCTCCTACGCCGAGCGCGGCGCGCTGCTGGACCTGAACGAGGCAGGCAAGCACCTCGACACCTCGAACTTCGACAAGAAGGCGCTCGCGACCGGCGCCATCGCCGGCAAGCAGTACGGGCTGCCGGTCGGTCTCGGCATGTACTCGATCATGGTCAACCTCGACCTGCTGGAGAAGTACGGCATCCCGGTGCCCGACGACACGAAGTGGTCGTGGGACGACCTGAGGAAGGTCGGCGAGCAGGTGTCGAAGGCCGGTGGCGGCCAGGTGTTCGGCGTGCAGTCGCCGGGCATCAACGACGCGGCGGGGCTGAGCATCCGGGCCCGGCAGCAGGGCAAGGCGATGTTCGACGCCGACGCCAAGGTCGTGCTGCCGCAGGAGATCGCGCGCGACTACTGGCAGTACATCCTCGACCTGTCCAAGTCCGGCGTCACGCCCCCGCCGTCGGTGAGCATCGAGAAGGCGTCCGCCGGGCTGAACCAGTCCGCCACCGCGACCGGCACCGCGGCGTTCGGCCTGTGGTGGAACACCCAGCTGACCGCGCTGACCGCCGCCAGCGGGGCCAAGCTGAAGCTGCTGCGTCTGCCCGGCGAGACCCAGGGCACGGCGCCCGGCGCGTACTACAAGCCCTCGATGTTCTGGTCGGTGTCCGCGCGGTCGAAGTACCCGGCCGAGTCCGCGGCGTTCGTGAGCTTCCTCGCCAACGACGAGGAGGCCGCGAAGGTCCTTCTGACCGAACGCGGCGTGCCCGCCAACCAGAAGATCCGGGAGGGGATCGCTGGGCAGCTCAAGGACACCGACAAGGCCGCCAAGGAGTACCTCGACACCGTTCCGGTCAGCGACCCGCCCAGGATCACACCGAACGGGGCCAGCACCCTCGACACCGTCCTGAAGCGGTACACCGAGGACGTGCTGTTCGGCCGGACGACGCCCGATGCGGCCGCCGCGGGGTTCATCAGGGAAGTCCAGTCCGAAGTGGACGCCGCGAGGTGAGGCGGGCCGCCATCGTCGGCACGGGTGCGATCGCGGCCGCGCACGCGGAAGCACTGCGCGCGGCGGGAGACCGCGTCGAGCTGGTGGCCGTGGTGGACGTGGACGCCGATCGCGCCACGGCGTTCGCCGAGGAGTGGGGCGTGCCGCGCACGCACCTCACCACGGCGGCGCTGCTGGACGCGGAGGACCTCGACCTGGTGCACGTCTGCACGCCGCCGCGCTCGCACGTGCCGCTCGCCCTCGAATGCCTCGCCGCGAACGTGAACGTGCTGGTGGAGAAGCCGCCGGCGTTGTCGTTGAGCGGGATCGACGCGCTGATCGCGGCCGAACGCGGCTCGACCGGCCGGGTCGCGACGGTGTTCCAGCACCGCTTCGGGCCCGCCGCTGTCCGCCTGCGCCGCCTGGTCTCCGAGGGGGTGCTCGGCAGGTCGTTCGTCGCCAAGTGCGACACGCTCTGGTACCGCGGCGACGCCTACTTCGACGTGCCGTGGCGCGGCACGTGGGACAGCGAGGGCGGCGGCCCGACGATGGGCCACGGCATCCACCAGTTCGACCTGCTGCTGTCGGTCCTGGGGCCGTGGCAGGAGATCCGGGCGGTCGCGGTCCGGCAGGCGCGGCACGTGCAGACCGAGGACGTCTCGATGGCGCTGGTGACGTTCGCCGACGGCACGGTCGCCTCGATGATCAACTCCTTGCTGTCGCCCAGGGAGACCTCGCAGCTGAGGTTCGACTTCGAGCGCGCCACGGTCGAGGTCGAACACCTCTACGGCTACACCGACGCGGACTGGACCGTGACTCCCGCGCCCGGCCACGACGAGGTCGTGACCCACTGGCGCGGTGAGCGGCCGGAGGTCGTGAGCGGTCACCGGGGTCAGCTGACGGCGTTGCTGGACGCGCTGGACAGCGGCGAGACGCCACCGGTGACCCTCGCGGACACCAGGAACACGATGGAGTTCGTCGCGGCGCTGTACGCCTCCGCGTTCACCGGCGCCGTCGTGAAGGCCGGGGAGATCGGTCCGGACAGCCCGTTCTACGCGACGATGGAAGGAATCGGTGCCCCGTGGGCGAACGCTCGGTGATCCTGCGGCAGGACGAGGAGGTGCTCACCGCGTCGGTGGGCGACGTCGAGCTCTTCCGGTACGTCTACCGGCCGTCCACGCCCGCGTTCGAGGGCCCGAAGCCCTACCTGCACCCGGTGCGCACGCTGGCGGGCGACGTCGTGACGGCGTTCCGGCCGCACGACCACCGCTGGCACAAGGGCGTGCAGATGACCGCGACCGACGTGTCGGGGGAGAACTTCTGGGGTGGCGTCACGTACGTGCGCGACCGGGGCTACGCGGCGCTGTCGAACGTCGGAACCATGCGGCACGAGGAGTTCGAGGTCGACGGTGCCCGGTTCGACGAGCGGCTGTCCTGGTTCACCGAAGAGGAAGAACGGTGGGTCGGCGAGTCGCGTTCGTTCGCCGTGCGCGACGTCGAGGAAGACTCGTGGACGCTGGAGTTCGCCACCACCCTGACGAACCTGCGTGCCGAGCCGCTGGTGTTCGGCAGCCCGACGACGAACGGGCGTGAGCTGGCCGGGTACACCGGGTTCTTCTGGCGCGGCCCGCGTTCATTCACCGACGGCACCGTGATCGCCGCCGACGGGGGAGCAGGGCAGGAGATGATGGGCAAGGCCGCGCGCTGGCTCGCGTTCATCGGCCGGCACGACGAGGTCGACCGCACGTCGACGCTGCTGTTCCTGGACCACCCGGACAACAAGAACACGCACTGGTTCGTGCGCAGCACGCCGTTCGCGGCGGTCAACCCGTCCTTCGCGTTCTTCGACACGGTGGAGCTGGCGCCCGGTGCGGCGCTGACCCTGCGCTACCGGCTCGTCGTGGCCGACGGCGAGTGGGACAGGGCGCAACTGGAATCCCATGTGGAGGAACATCCGTGGTGACACCGTTTCCCGGTGGGATCGGGATCTCCGGCCTGAGGGTGTACGACTGGCCGGCGGTGGACGGGGTCTGCGGCGGCTCGCCGCACGTCCACCTCGCGTGCTCGGAGTGCTACTACGTGGTCGGCGGGCAGGGCAGCGTCCAGACCCTGACCCGCCGCGGGTTCGCCGAGACACCGCTGCGTGAGGGCACCGTCGCCTGGTTCACGCCCGGCACGATCCACCGCCTGGTCAACGACGGCGACCTGCGGATCCTCGTCGTGATGCAGAACAGCGGCCTGCCCGAGGCGGGCGACGCGGTGTTCACGTTCCCCCCGGAGGTGCTGGCGGACCCGGAGGACTACTCGGCGCACGCCCGGGCCGGTGACGAGGAGTCGGCCCGGCGGCGCAGGGACCTGGCCCTGGAAGGGTTTCTCGAGCTGAGACGACGCGTCGAGGCGGGCGAGGACGTGGCGCTGGACGACTTCTACCGCTCCGCGGCGCGGCTGAAGCAGGGCGTTCTGGGCGACTGGGAGAAGCGGTGGCGGGCCGGTGCCCTGGCCTCGGCCGAGCGCACCGGCGAGCAGCTGGACCGCCTGCGGGACGGCGACATCGGCCACCTCGCGGAGGCGGACGTCCACGTGGTGCGCGCGGAAGGGCCGAGGCGGTTCGGCATGTGCGGCCGGCTCGACGTCCACGACCCGGCCGACGGACGCTCACCGCACGACTGACCCGTCGAGTCGAACCACCCGTCGAACCGTCCGTCGAATCGGCGGAACTGTTGTGCGGCAACGAGTTCGTCCTGGACAGTGAGGCGATGAGAATCGCAGCAGGCGCACTCGTCGTCGTCCTCACGGCCGCCTCCACCACTCCCGCGAACGCGGCGGCGTGGGAAGAGGTGATCGGGACCGGGTCCTTCAGCGGCTACGGCGCGCTGGAGTCGGAGTGGAACTACCGCTACCCGTGGGGCTCCGACCACAACGGCACGGCCAGGATGTACGCGAGCCCCAGCGACCACAACCACGTGTCGCTGTCCGGCGGCGTGCTGACGGTGAAGGCGACCCGCATCTCCTGGGACGAGGGCAACAGCAGCGCCGACCCGCACCTGCCCATCCGCTACCACTCCGGTGCGATCCACGCGAAGGAGCACGTCGTGGTGAACGACCAGTTCCCGAACTGGGAGGTGAAGGGAGACTTCCAGGCACCCTCCACCCGCGGCACCTGGCCCGCGTTCTGGTTGACCGGCGTCAACAGCTGGCCGCCTGAAAGTGACATCTTGGAGTTCAAGGGCGACAACCGGAACTGGTTCAACACCTTCCGGTCGTCCAGCGACGTGTCGAGCTCGATCGTCAGCGTGTCCTCACCGGGCTCGTGGCACACCTACCGGGCGTGGATGACCAAGGTGAACGGCACCGACGTCGACATCCACTACTACCTCGACGGCAGGTGGGTCGCCAAGCACACCGCGCGGAACTTCGTCGGCAAGCCGCTCTGGGTGGTCATCAACCTGCAGATGGAGGGCTCGTCCGGTAGCCCCGGCCCGACCGCGGAGACCGTCTACCGCGCCCGCAACGTCTACATCGGACGTACGCGGGCGTGAGAGGAGGTGGCCCCGGTCGGACACCGGGGCCACCTCCCGTGGTCAGGCCCCCGCCGGAAGGCGCGACCGGGCCTCCTGCGACGTCAGCGGCCGCATCGTGATCGTGTACTCGTAGGTGCTGTCGGGACGGACCTGGCTGCGCTGCCGCACCGGGTTCGGCGTGTCACCGACACCGGTCACGGCGTGGTCGGCGTGCAGCGTGAAGTACCCCTTGTTGCGCTGCAACATGAACGGGTACGCGGCACGCTCGATGTCGTCGTACTGCGTCACGCTGACCTCGCGGGCTCCCGACACCAGCAGACCGGACGTGCGCCCGTCGGTGAGCAACGCCCACCGGGTGTCGGTGTGGTTGCCGTGGTCCTGCGGGCGGTGGTACTCGACGTACTGGTCGGCCACCGAGGTGGAGTGCACGCCGATCGGCGTGCCGTCCCTGCGGTCGACGTAGCTCTCCGCCTTCCTGCCGTACCAGGAGAACTCGGAGAAGCGGTCGGGAACGGAGAGCTGGACGCCGATGCGCGGCAGGTACGGCAGGGTGCGCACGGAGCCCTGCGGCGTCACCCGGTGCCCGAGCCGCAGCACGCCGGCCGAGTCCACCGAGTAGACCATCGTCTGGTCGAACCACGCCCCGCTGACACCGGGCGCGGCCACCTTGCTGTCCACGACGATCCGGGTGGTCTTGTGGCCGTCCTTCTCCACGCGCACACCGGTCACCGCGGTCTCCAGCCGGTCGAGTCCCGCCTTGCGCCAGTCCTCGCCCTCGGCGCGGCCCCACGTGTAGGTCTCGTTGCTGATCGGCGCACGCCACGCGTCGAGCTTCGGGCCGCTGGCGAGCAGCTCGCGGCCCCACGACTTGATGGACGTCAGTGCGCCGGACTTCTTGTCGACCGTGTAGGTGGCGCCTGCCGCCGTGGCGGTGACCTTCTGGGCGTCCTCCTGGGTGAACACGACGGCCCAGTCGAGCGGCGCCCTGTCCAGACCGGGAACGCGGCTGCCGCCCAGTGAGAACTGGTCGTGCGCGAGCACGTGCCCGGCGGGCAGCAGCGGTGCCGCGGACGCCGTGACGGTCTCGACGGTCAGGAACCGTTCGCGATCGGCGTCGTTGACCGGCACCGGCAGCGAGATCGGCGCGGTCGAGGCCGCGGCGACCCGCAACGGCTGTTCGCCGCTCTTGACCACCCGTGAGCCTTCGGTGACCCGCCAGCGCAGGGTGAGGTCGTCGGTGCCGGTGAACTGCCGCTCGTTGGTCACCGACAGCACACCGCCGGAGTAGCCGAACCGGATCGGCTGGTGGGCCCACGCCATCTGCGTGGTCTCCGGCTGGGGCTTGCGGTCCGTGCCGATCAGTCCATCCACACCGGACAGCGTCGACCCGTACGCGAAGTGCGTGCCGTGCTCCCGCACGCTGTCGAAGTCGAGCGCCAGCACGGCGCCACCGGACGGGGCGGAGGAGACGCCGAGCTCGGCCGCCGGCAACGCCCGGTCGTAGACGCGCACGTCGTCGACCTCACCGCGGGCCATCCAGCCGACGGTCGACGGGTCGTTCCACGACATCTCGAAGTCGCGGCCGATGTTCACGTCCGCCGCCGAGTGGTCGATCGGGCCGGTGAACGGCAGGGTGCCGACCTCGGCGCCGTCGATGTACAGCCGCAGCGCGGTGCCGTCGTAGGTGCCGCTGACCCGGTGCCACTTGCCGTAGAAGTCGGCGGGCACCTTCGCCTGCACGGCGCGCCACGTGCCGCTGTGGATGAAGAACTCGAGCGTGGTCTCGTTCTTCATCTTGAGCGTCCACTGGTGGTCGCCCTTGGCGATGATGGGGAACTGGCCCGTCCACCTGCCGGGCTTGACCCACGCGTCGAGCGTCAGCGCGGTGCCGGTGATGTCGAGCTTGCGGTCCCGGTAGACCTCGACGAAGTCGTCGAGCCCGGACAGCGACAGCGCCTTGCCGCGGTGGCCGTCGACGAGCTTCGGTGCGCCCGACAACAACGCCGTGATGTCGTTGCCCGAACTGTCGGGTGCGATGCGGGTCTTCTGCTTGATGTTCTGCTCGGCCCAGTCCCAGATGAAGCCGCCCTGGGTCTGCGGGTGGGCCCGGATGATGTCCCAGAACTCGCGGAAGTTGCCCAGGCTGTTGCCCATCGCGTGGGCGTACTCGCCGAAGATCAGCGGCTTGGTCGTGCTCTTCGCCTGCTCGGCGAACCTCTCCGGCGACGGGTAGCGCGGCCCCCACACGTCGGCGAAGGGCGCGTCGCCGTCGGGGTTGTTGGACTGGTGGTAGATCGGCCTCGACGGGTCGTTGGCCTTGAGCCAGCGCGCCATCTCGTAGTGGTGCGCACCGAGCCCGGCCTCGTTGCCGGTGTCCCACAGGAAGACGCTCGGGTGGTTCTTGTCGCGCTCGACCATGCCGATCAAGCGGTCCAGGAACGTGTCACGCCACTCCGGCTGGTCGGCCTGGCACCACCTGGAGCAGTTCTCGTGGTTGTGCGTCTCGATGTCGACCTCGTCGTCGATCCAGAGGCCGTGCTTGTCCGCCAGGTCGTAGAAGTACGGGTCGCTCGGGTAGTGCGAGGTGCGCACGGCGTTGACGTTGAGCTGCTCCATGAGCGCCACGTCGCGTTCCTGCGCAGCGCGGGGGACGTGCCGGCCGTGGTCGGGGTCGGTCTCCGCGCGGTTGACGCCCTTGAACAGCACGCGCTTGCCGTTGACCAGCAGCGTCCGGTCCCGGATCTCGATCTCGCGGAAGCCGGTGGTGTCACTGGTGATGTGGGTGATCTTGCCGTCGGGCGCGGTGAGGGTCAGCACGACGGTGTAGAGGTTCGGCGTCTCGTCGGTCCACTTGGCCGGGTTGCGGACGGGGAGTGTCAGGCGTGCGGTGCTGCCATCGGTGTCCTGGCTCGCCGAACCGACTTCCGCGCCCTTGGAGTCACGCAGACTGGCGGTGACGCGGTGGGTGCCGGTGGTGCCGCCGGGCTTGTGGCCCAGCTCGACGTCCGCGGTGAGGGTCGCGTCGGTGTAGGTGGCGTCGAGGTCGGTCTTGAGCGCGACGTCCTGGATGAACGTGGCGGGCGTCGAGTAGAGCGAGACCGAGCGGAAGATGCCCGAGTACCGCCACTGGTCGTAGTCCTCGAGGTAGGAACCGGCGCTCCAGCGGTGCACCTGCACGGCGATCTTGTTGCGGCCCGGTCGCAGCGCGGAGGAGATGTCGAACTCGGCCGGGGTGTACCCACCCTGGTCGTAACCGATGTACGTGCCGTTGACCCACACGAAGTAGCCGGACGTCACGCCCTCGAAGCGCACGAACGTCGCGCGCTCGGTCCAGTCGGCCGGCACCTCGAAGTCGCGGACGTACGCACCGGTCGGGTTCACGTCGCGGGGCACGCGGGGCGGGTCGTCCGGCTGCACCTCCGTGGCGATGTTGCGGAAGATCGGGTGGTCCAGGCCGTCGGTCTGCCAGGTGTGCGGCACGGTCACCGTGCGCCAGCCGGACGTGTCGTGGTCGTCGGCGTAGAACCGCGCCGGGACGTCGGCGGGCTTGTCCGCCATGGAGATCCGCCATTTGCCGTCCAGCGACCGCGTGAACGGGGTGCGCTCGTCCCCGCGCACGGCCGACGCGACGTCCGCCTGGGGGAGCAGCAACGCGTGGTGCGGCTCCTGCCCCTCGGCGGTCCTGCGCGGATCCTCGAGGTAGGTGTGCACGTCCGGAGGTGGATCGGCCGCGGACGCGACCGGTGTCATCGAACCCGCCGCAACCAACAGCACCGTGGCAAGAACAATCGCGCGCCGCACGCTGAACCTCCATGTTCAGACAGAACCGAACACAAGTGAACAGTCG
Source organism: Lentzea sp. NEAU-D7 (assembly GCF_026242055.1). Classification (GTDB taxonomy): domain Bacteria; phylum Actinomycetota; class Actinomycetes; order Mycobacteriales; family Pseudonocardiaceae; genus Lentzea. The sequence continues at coordinate 133,475 of NZ_JAPJDL010000013.1, forward strand.
AGGCGGAGAGGCGACAAGGGGCCGCGAGGTCCGTGCCGTTCACACAACACTCGCTGTTATCGAACAACTCGACGCTTGCGTTCGATTTTGTTCGACCTCACGCTCCGGGAACGAGCCCCAACCGCGACCAGCCGGAGGAACCGTGAAGAGGACAGCCCTGAGCCTGGTGGCGGCGGTGCTGCTGGGCGTGCCGGGAACCGCGGTGAGCGCGCCCGCGGCGGCACCGGCGGTCAGCCTCGTCGGAGACACGCTGCTCGACGCCTCAGCGCTGTACTTCGTGTCCTACGACGGGGTGGTGAACAACAACTCGTTCCAACAGGACGCGATCCTGACCTATCAGGGACGTCAGTATGCGACCTGGTACACCGCGAGCCGCAACGCCGTGGTCGCGCGGCGATCCGTCGGCAGCACGCGGTGGGAGACCGTGGTCCTGCCGCACCAGCTCAGCGCCGACGACTCGCACAACGTGATCTCGCTGGGGATCTCCCCGCAGGACAACACGATCCACGTCGCGCTGGACACGCACAACACGCGCTTGTTCTACTTCCGCTCCCAGCCCGGCCTCGCGACCGGTGCCCAGCAGTGGAACGCCGCCGCGTTCGGTTCCGCGCAGCGCACACTCGGCGGCGTCGAGCTCGGTGCCATGACGTACCCGCAGTTCGTCGTGACGCCCGAGGGCAGGCTGCAGTTCAGCTACCGCTCCGGGGGCTCCGGCAACGGCGTCAACGAACTGGCCGAGTACTCCGGCGGCACCTGGCGCAAGCTCGGCGGCTGGTCCTCCGCCACCGGTTCTTACACCGGACCGAACGGTGTCGTGTCCACCACCCGCAACATGTACCTGCACGGCCTCACGTACGACCGGAGTGGACGGTTGCACGCCGCTTTCACCTGGCGTGAGGGCAATGCCGGGGTGCTGTGCAACTCGGGTGGGCTGACCAACCACGACACCGGCTACGTCTACAGCGACGACCGCGGCCGGACGTGGCGCAACGGTGCCGGAACCGCGGTGGGCACCACCGGCGGCACACCGGTGCACGTCAACTCCCCGGGCCTGGTGGCCGATCCGCTCGACCCGAACCACGGCCTGATGAACCAGGAGAGCCAGGCCGTGGACGCCCAGGGCCGTCCGCACGTGGTGATCAGCTACGTCCCCGGCCGGTTCACCCAGTGCGTGTCGAACTACTCGCAGCAGCGCACGCAGTACGGCCGCACCTTCCACGTCTTCCGCGGGGCGGACGGCAGGTGGACCAAGAGGGAGGTCCCGGTCCCGCCGAACCACACGCAGCGCACGAAGATCGTGTTCGACCGGGACGACAACGCCTACCTCGTGCAGCCGCGCGGGAGGATCGTGGCGGCGAGCAAGGCCAGCGGGTGGACGGACTGGACGACGTTGTTCGACCGACCGTCACTGCGGGCGTTCGGCGAGGTGAACGTGGACGCGTCCCGCGTCGCGTCCGAGGGGATCCTGTCGGTGCAGTACCAGCAGACCTCCAGCGGCACCACGCCGTCACCGATCCGCGTCGCCGACTTCCGGCTGGGAGCCTGACGTGGCGCGGCTCCTGCTGGCTCTCGTCCTCGTCGCCACCGGTCTCGCCACGCCGGCTGCCGCCGACCCCCTGCCGCGGAACGGGGTCACCGTTCGCGTCGACCCGTCGTACCAGCAACCGGAGTTCGAGGGCTGGGGCACCAGCCTGGTGTGGTTCGCGAACGTCACCGGTGGTTATCCGGAGCCGATCCGCCGCAGGCTCGTCGACCTGCTGTTCGGTGAGGACGGGCTGCGCCTGAACATCGCGCGGTACAACATCGGCGGCGGCAACGCGCCCGACGTCCGCCAGGACTACATGAAGAGGGGCGCGACCATGGAGGGCTTCTGGAAAGCCCCTCCCGGCACCACGCGCGGCGACGTGGACTGGTGGCGGCCGGGCAACCCGGACCACTGGGACTTCACGGCGGACGCCAACCAGCGCTGGTGGATCGACCAGGTGAAGCGCGAGGTCACGAAGTGGGAGGCGTTCAGCAACTCGCCGCCGTGGTTCCAGACCGTCAGCGGCTACGTCTCCGGCGGGTTCGACGCGAACACCGACCAGATCCGCCGGGACCGCGTCGGGGACTTCGCCACCTACCTGGCGCGCGTGACCCAGGAGATCGAACGCGCGCACGGCATCAAGTTCGACACGCTGGCTCCGCTGAACGAGCCCAACACCAACTACTGGGGCACGCAGATCGGCCCCGACGGCCAGCCGACAGGCGGGCGCCAGGAGGGTGCGCACGCCGGACCCGAGTTGCAGCAGGAGGTCCTGCTCGCCACGCGGCGTGCACTCGACCAGCTGCGGTCGCGGGTGAAGGTGTCCGCGATGGACGAGACGAACCCGGGCACGTTCGTGCGCAACTGGAACGGCTACGGCCCCGCGCGGGACGTGGTCGACCAGCTCAACGTGCACACCTACGGCACGAGCCAGCGCACCAGCGTCCGCGACATCGCCAAAGGCGCCGGCGAGAAGCTCTGGATGAGCGAGGTCGAGGGCACCTGGGGCAACGGCACCACCGACTACACGAGCATGGAACCCGGTCTGGGCATGGCGACCAGGATGCTCGAGGACATCCGCGAGCTCGAACCGTCCGCGTGGGTGTTCTGGCAGCCGGTCGAGGACACCGCACCACAGGCGGCCGCCGGCAAGAACTGGGGCAGCATCCACATCCCGTTCGACTGCACGGCGGACGACACGCTGGAGTCCTGTCCGATCAGGACCAACACCAAGTTCCACACCATCCGCAACTTCACCCACTTCGTCCGGCCGGGCGACCGGTTCGTCAAGACCGACGACCCGTCGAGCGTCGCCGCGGTGAAGCGGTTCGGTCTGGACACGACGGTCGTGCACGTCAACAACGGCAACACCGGTCGCGCGGTGACGCTGGACCTGTCCCGGTTCGGGTTCGTCTCGCCGCTGGCGAAGGTGACCCCGGTGGTCACCGACGCGTCCGGAGCCCTCGTGCGCGGCAAACCGGTGCGGGTGAAGGGAAAGTCGGCGACGCTCTCGGTGCCGGCGAAGTCGGTCACCACGTTCCTGGTCGACGGGGTGGCGGGGGTGTCCGGCGACGCCGCGCTAGTCCAGCCGGATCACGTGTACCGGATCACGGCGGGCGGGAAGTCCCTGCAGCCGTCCGACGACTGGGCGGAAGCGGTCCTGCGGGCCACCGACACCGGGAGTGCTCGGCAGCTGTGGGCGGTGCGGAAACTGGGGCTTGGCAACGGGAACCGCGAGCGCTACGAGATCGTCAGCGCCGTGACCGGAACCCGGCTGGCCGCGTCGGGCGACGCGGTCGTGCTCCAGCCGTCCGGGGACACCTCGGCTCAGTGGATCATGTCGACGACCGGCGACGGCAGCTGGACGTTCGTCAACGCCGCCACCGGCACGCTGATCGAGGCGACCGGCGAGACCGTGTCGGCGAAGACCCCGACCTCCGGCGCGAGCCAGCGCTGGACACCGGTCGACGAGACCGTGCAACGGGTTCAGGACACCGCCGTGTTCACGGTTCCGAAGCTGCGACCCAGGTTGCCGCAGACCGTGACGCCGGTGTACCCGGACGGAGCGCGAGGCGCTCTTCCCGTGGTCTGGGACCTCCCACCGGACGGGCAATGGCGGCATCCGGGCACCGTTCGCGTGCACGGCACGGCGACGGACGTGCTCGGGCGCAAGCTGCCCGCGCTGGCCGTGGTCACCGTCGACACGATCGCCTCGACACTGCCCGCTCAGGCGAAGACCTACGTCGGCGGGCGGCCCGAGCTGCCGGCCACCGTCACGGGCGTCGGAAAGCGGGGCGGCAGAGCCGAACTCCCCGTGGTGTGGGAAGCCGCGGTGTTCGACCGCGTCGGGACGGTGACGGTGAACGGACGTGCCCAGGTCGTCGACGGCAGCACAGTCGCCGCGACGGCGGTCGTCCAGGTGACCGAGCCCGTCGAGGTCAACGCGGCGCTCACGGCGTCTGTCGCGGCGACCTACACCGAGTCCGGTTACTCGGTGGAACGGCTGCGCAACGGCCTCACAGAGGAGAAGGGGTGGTCGAACTGGAGGTCCGGCACCAAGAACACGTCCGACACGATCACCTTCACCTTGCCGGGACTCCGTGATCTCACGCGGGTGGCCGTGCACTCCCACCGCGACGGTGAGGGCGGCATCGCCCAAAGCCTCAAGATCCAGGTGCGCACGGTCGAGGGCACGTGGGTCGACGCGAGTGGTGACGTCGAAGTCACCGCGCTGCGCACGGAAGTCGTGCTGAACCCCTCGCCACCGGCGACCGCCGTGCGAGTCGTCCTCACGGCGCGTCCGTCCGGATACCTGACCCTCGGCGAGATCGAGGTGCTGGCGAAGGCGCCTGCGATGTGAGTCGAATCCAGGTCGAAGAAATTGCCCTCCTCGCATTCGACCTGTTCGACGCTACCGTTTCTCGCAGTGAAACGTTTCAATTCCGCGGATCACTTCTGAGGAACAACCATCCGGTGTCAGGAGGGTGATCGACGATGAGACGGACGACGATGTCCGCGCTGCTCGCGGCGGTGCTCGTCGCGAGCAGCGTTCCCGCGCTCGCGGCAGAACCGGCGGGGCCGGGCGATCGCGGGCTCGTGAGCATCCGCTCGGTGCGCGGCGACGGCAACTTCGTGTCGTGGCGGCTGCTCGGCAGCGACGCCGCCGACGTGGGGTTCAACGTCTACCGCGACGGGGTGAAGGTCAACCGCGCGCCGGTGACGTCGGCGACGAGCTATCTCGACGCGGGTGCGCCCGCGACCGCGTCCTACTCGGTGCGCCAGGTGAGCGGAGACGTGGAATCGGCGGCGGCCACGCGTTCCGTCGGCACCCTGGAGACGAGCAGGGACGTCCCGATCCAGAGCCCGGGCTCGGGTTACGTGGCGAACGACGCGTCGGTCGGCGACCTCGACGGCGACGGCGAGTACGAGATCGTCCTGAAGTGGGATCCCGCTGACGCCAAGGACAACTCGCAGGCGGGCCGCACGGGCAACGTGTACCTGGACGCCTACAAGCTCAGCGGCACCCGGTTGTGGCGCGTCGACCTCGGCCGCAACATCCGGGCCGGCGCGCACTACACCCAGTTCCAGGTCTTCGACTACGACGGTGACGGCAGGGCCGAGATGGCGGTGAAGACCGCGGACGGCACGCGGTCGGGCACCGGCCAGGTGATCGGCAACGCGAACGCCGACCACCGCAACGCCGACGGCTACGTCCTGACCGGACCGGAGTTCCTCTCGGTGTTCCGCGGCACGGACGGCGCGGTGCTCGACACCGAGAACTACGTGCCACCACGCGGGAACGTCTCGTCGTGGGGTGACAGCTACGGCAACCGGGTCGACCGGTTCCTGGCCGCCACCGCGTACCTCGACGGCGTGCGGCCGAGCATCGTGATGGCCCGCGGGTACTACACCCGCAGCGTGATCTCGGCGTGGGACTTCCGGGGCGGGCAGCTGACCCAGCGCTGGACGTTCGACTCGGCGGCCCAGTCGAACCGCGCGGCCTGGGAGGGCAAGGGCAACCACAACCTCTCGATCGCCGACGTGGACGCCGACGGCCGCGACGAGGTCGTCTACGGCTCGATGACCATCGACGACAACGGCCGCGGCCTGTGGCAGAACAACACCCACCACGGCGACGCCCTGCACGTCGGCGACTTCATCCCGTCCAGGCCGGGCCTGGAGGTCTTCAAGCCGTCGGAGTGGACGACCGAGGTCACGCACTGGATGGGCGACGCGCGCACCGGCCAGATCCTCTGGAGCGCGCCGTCGTGCGGCTGCGACAACGGCCGAGGGGTCGCCGCGGACGTCTGGGCCGGCAACCCCGGCGCGGAGGCCTGGTCGTCGTCCGTCGCGGGTCTGCGCAGCGCCACCACGGGCGCCCAGGTCTCCGCGCGGAAACCGGGTTCGACCAACTTCGTGATCTGGTGGGACGGCGACGCGCAGCGCGAGCTGCTCAACGGCACCACGATCGACAAGTACGGCCCCAACGGCGACACGCGGCTGCTCACCGGTTCGGGCGTGGCCTCCAACAACGGCACCAAGTCCACGCCGGCGTTGCAGGCGGACATCCTCGGGGACTGGCGCGAGGAGGTCATCTGGCGGACCTCGGACAGCCGGGCGTTGCGGATCTACTCCACCACGGAGCCGACGACCATCCGGCGGCCCTCGCTGATGGAGGACCGGCAGTACCGGGAGGCGGTGGCGTGGCAGAACACCGCCTACAACCAGCCGCCGCACCCGAGTTTCGCCTCGCCCTGATTCGACTGGACGCCGGACTCGCGGACGGGGTGCCCGTCCGCGAGTCCGGTCCCCTTTTCAGTCGTGGGCGAACGTCCGATCTGTTCCAGGGCAGCCCCGCTAGGCTCGATCGGCTCGCCTCGACCGCTTCGCCTGGGGGAACAGTGCACCGTCTCGCGGCCAGTCCTGCCCTGGCGCGGCTGGAGTGGATCCTCGACGGCCTGGACGGGAAACCCGGTTGGGGAGCTGACGCGGCCGACGTGCTCGCGGCCGAGTTCGCCTCCGTCGTCACGCCCGAGAGGTACGCCGAGGTCACCCGCAGCCGAGCTGCCCACTACGCGCCGGTCGTCGTGGTCGGTCTCGACGTCGGCGAGACCACCGCGCGGGCGCGGATCCGCCGCCACGACGGCACAACCGATGTCGTCACCTGCGTCGTCGAGGCCGCGCCGCCGCATCGGATCGCCTCCACGTGGGTCACCGGCCTGGTGCCGGCCGATCTGACACCGGGGTTGCCGGCCGACTTCGCCGACCACGACCTGCTTTCCGCCGCCACGGGTGCCCGGCTGGTCGTGTTCTCCGGGGTGCCCGGCAGCGGGAAGAGCACCCTGGCCGACGCCGCGGGCGCCGAGCTGGGGATCCCGGTCTTCGCGACCGACTGGCTGCTCGGCGCGCTGACCCCGTTCGGCGGTCGTCACTTCGATGCTCCGATGGAGATGGCCGAAGAACTCCTGACCACGCTCGCCCTGCGGCAACTCCTCGCCGGGCAGTCCGCGATCCTCGACCACCCCGCGGAACAGGTCGCGACCAGGGAACGCTGGCGCAGCCTGGCTCGCAGGGCCGGTGCGGAGTTCCGTGCGGTCGTGTGCCAGTGCTCCGACCCGGAGGTCCACCGTGCGAGAGTCGAAGGCCGCAGCCGCGCGATCCCCGGCTGGCACGACGCCGGCGACTGGTCCGACGTGCGGCGGAGACTGGCGAGCTTTCCCTCCTGGCGCGGGGAGGCGCTCGCGGTGGACACCGCTCAACCACGCGAGTCGGCCCTTGCCGCGGTCGTCCGGCACATCACCGCCTGACGGACCGCGCGCCCTAGATCCTGGCCGCCACGATCGGCGCCAACCGGTCGGCGATCTTGCGGTGGCCCTGGTCGTTGGGGTGCACGTTGTCCGTCGTGTCGGTGGCCTCGTCGATCCAGCCCAGCGTGTCGACGAAGTGCACGTTGCGGTCGCCGCCGTCGGTGAGCGCCTTCACGGCCGCCTGCGTCTCGGGGACGTACCGCTTGCGGAACGTGGCGAGGGCGAAGATCGCCGCGGTCGGGTACTTCTCCCGCGCGCGCCGCAGCAGCGTGACGTAGGAGGAGCGGAACTCGTCCTTGGTGACGCTGTGGCCGACGTCGTTCGTGCCGAGGTTGATCACGACGGCGTTCGCCCTGTACCGCCCGAAGTTCCACGCGGGCGCGTTCAGCGCCAGGCCGGTGCGCAGGAACCCCTCGCGCATGCTCAGGCAACCATCCGCCGCCGGGTGCAGGCACGCGCCGCCCACCGCGATCTGCGTGTGGCCGGCCTTGAGCTTCTCACCGGTCAGCCAGCCGTACGCGGTGAGCGCCTGTTTCGACGACAGCTGGCCGACGGTGATCGAGTCGCCGACGAACTCGATGGTCTTCGACGGCACGGTGGGCGCGAACGTGCGCGCGCCGGTGTCGATCTCGATGCCCTGGTACACCGCGTCACCCTTGTAGGAGCCCGCGATCGGCCGGTAGGAGACGCGGAGGGTGTGGTTGCCCGCGGCCAGTGGCGCCGGGGTGAGGTCGACCGTGCCGGTGCGGTTCACGTAGGACACGTCAGGGCCGCCGTCGATGCTCACGAAGAAGTCGATGGCGCGGCGCTGCTTGAGCTTCACGGTCCGGCCGGTGAAGCCGACGACGAGGTAGGCGCCCGCCCATTCGGAGACGTAGGCGCTGGACGTGCTCGTGTTCCACCGGCCGAAGTACCGGACGTTCGGGTCGGTGGGGGAGCTCGTGGTGGCGGCGGACGCCGTCGGGACCGCGGTGCTCACGAGCACCACCACCGCGGCGAGAAGTCCTTTGATCATGGTCCGGCCAATCGGTGCGAGGGCAGGGGAACGCGCGACCAGTCGACGTCCGAGGCGAGGTAGAAGCCCGGGTACGACGGCTGGTTGTAGGTGGTCTGCTGACGAGCGACCTCGACGCGGTACTGGCGGTCGTGCATGAGCGTGTACATCTTGTGGTTCGTCGGTTCGGTGCTCAGGTGGAAGCGCAGGGCCGAGCTGTCCTGCGTGCGCACGACCAGTTCCTCGCGCCAGTCGCCGAACACGTCGGCCACGAGCGACGGGTTCCCCTTGGTGCCGTTGTTGGTGCGCGTCCCGGTGGCGGTGAGCAGCGTGCCGCGCCGCCAGTCCTCGACGGCGGGCGTCGCGTCCTGGGCGCCGGTCACGATCTGGGTGGTCAGGTCACCGGCCCAGCGGATGCTCATGTTCGTTCCGGGAGAACGGGTGTCGAGCCGCCGGCCGTCGGCGCTCCAGGTGCCCGCGGAGTCCGAGCCGTTCGGCATGGACGCCCACGTCTCCAGACCGGGCACGTCCGCGCGGACGTCGCCGATCATGCCCCGGCCGGTGTCCATCCCGGAGTACGCGCCGTAGATCGTGGCGCCGGTGCGGGCGTCGCGCAGCGCGTAGCCGTACGGCGCGGAGCGGGCGCCCTCGTGGACCATGTAGATCTCGAGACCGGGCCGGTTCGGGTCGACGTCGGTGACGTGCAGGGCGTCACCGTGCCCGACCCGGACGGTGGCTCCCGGTTCCACGCTGCCCGGCGGCAGCACGCCGACCGAGCTGTACTTCAACGAGCCGTCGTCGTCGAGCGTCGCGCCGCCGTAGATGATCTCCTGCCTGCCGTCGCCGTCCACGTCGGCGACGCTCAACGAGTGCGAGCCCTGCGTCGTGAGCCCGGCATGAGTCGGACTTGTGCCGTCGCGGCCGTGCGGGGTGTCGCGGAAGGGGTTCGTCATCGGTACCCGGCCGCTGTCGGCGAGCCAGCGCTTCTTGAGCCGCCTGCCGTCCCAGTCGTAGGTCGCGACCGTGGAACGGGTGTAGTAGCCGCGGGCGAAGATCGCGGACGGGCGCCTGCCGTCCAGGTAGGCGACTCCCGACAGGAACCGGTCGACGCGGTTGCCGGGTTCGATGCGCGGCATCGCGTAGTCGCCCCACATCAGCCCGTCGTCGGTGCGGCCGGGTTCGTAGCGGACGGTCTGCAGCTCGCGTCCCGTGGCGCCGTCGAACACGGTCAGGTACTCCGGGCCGTCGACGACGAAGCCCGCGAACTGGCGCAGTTTGTTGTTGGCGCTGCGGGACGGCGCGTAGACGTCGATGAAGTGGTCGACCAGTGCGGTCGCGTCCTCGGCCGACAGGGGGTAGGTGTACCGCTGCTCGATGCCGAACGCCTGCTCCAGCGTCGCGGGCCACCGCCCGGCGACCACCTCGGGATGGGAGTCCCAGCCGCGGAACACGCCGACGAGGTGGGTGCGGTAGCCCTCGGGGCTGAGCCGGTGGTCGTCGGTGTCGCGGTACCCGGCGCGCACGTCCTCGCGCGGCATCGTGACGAACCGCCCGCGGCCGTCACGAGTGCCCGGCGCGGTCTTCGTCATCAGCTCCGCGCGGCCGTCACCGTCGAAGTCGTAGACCAGGAACTGCGTGTAGTGCGCGCCGGCCCGGATGTTCACGCCGAGGTCGATCCGGTGCAGCAGCGTGCCGTCGAGGCGGTACGTGTCGAGGTACACCGGTCCGGTGTAGCCGACCTGCGAGACGTCCTTGGAGTTGCTGGGATCCCACTTGACGACGTACTCGTACCGGCCGTCGCCGTCCACGTCACCGACGCTGACGTCGTTCGCGGAGTAGGTGTAGTGCTCACCGGCCGGCGTCACGCCGTCCGCGGGCTTGCGCAGCGGCAGGTCGTGGTGGGACGCCGCCCACGCCGTCACGGGCCTGCTGCGCGCCAGCGGGACACCGCGCCGCACGGGAGCGACCTGGTACCGCGCGCCAGGTACCGAGCCGGTGTCGACGTAGGTGGTGCTGTCGGTGACGGTCGCGATGCGCCTGCCGTCCCGGTAGACCGCGAAGTCGGGTCCCGAGAGACCGGTGGCGGTGGCGCCGGTGGCCTCCTGACCGAGCAGGCGCCAGCTCAGGTGCACACCGCCCTCGACGGAGGCGGCGACGAGCCCGCGGTCCAGGCGCTCGCCGGGTGAGGAGTGCGCGGCGGCGGGCACCTGCCCCGCCAGGACGGCTGTGAACACCAACGGCAGCAGAACCCCTCGTCGCAGATCCACGACGGCTACGATGAACCGTTCCACCGCGCGGCACAAGGTCCCGAATGCCTTGGCGTGCAATGTGGAAAGCGTTTTCCAGCTTCGTCGTCGAATCGAGCGCCGCGTTCGACGGCGGAAGTGTCGAACGCGTCGAACCACCGTGATCGCCCTTGTGTGAACCGTCAACGCGCGCGTTCCCGCGATCCGCTGTGAACGCAGGACGGGTCAGGTCCGTAAAGTTGTCGAAACGCTTCAACACTCGGAGGTGCCGTGGTGACCCGACTGTGGTTCGAGGCCCCCGCCGGAGCGTGGGAGGAAGCGTTGCCGCTGGGCACCGGCAGGCTCGGCGCGATGTGCTTCGGCGGTGTCGAGACCGAACTGGTGCAGCTCAACGACGACCGGCTGTGGACGGGATCGCCGCTGCCGGCGCCGTCCGGCGACCCGGCGCTGGTGGAGCAGGCCCGGTCGCAGGTGCTGGCCGGCTCACCTCGCGCGGCGGAAGAGGTGTTGCGCCGCGTTCAGGGGCCGGACACCGCGAAGTACCTGCCGCTGGCCGACCTCTCGCTCACAGGCGGCCCCGAGCGGGCCGAGGCCTACCGGCGTGAGCTCGACCTCCGCACCGGCGTGTACTCGGTCTCCTGCCGGACCGGGGCGACGGAGGTGCGGCGCGAGGCCGTGTGCCATGCGGGACTGCACGTCCTGGCGCTGCGGGTGACAGGTTCCGGCGTGAGTCCGGTGCTGCGCGGCTCGTTGCCCGGCGAGCACTTCACCTCGCCCGGCGGCATCGCGGGGGTGCGCGGCGTGGTGCCGTCCGGAACGGCCTGGGCGGCGGTCGTGGCGGTGGACGGCGACACGGTCTACGTCACCACCGAGGTCGGCTACCGCGGACCCGACGCCGCGCCGGTGGACGACCCCGCCGAGTGCTCCCGCGCGGCGGTCGAGCGCGTCGAGCAGGCCCGCGGGCTGGGCTGGGCGACGTTCCGCGAGCAGGCCGTCGAAGCCCACCGGACGTTGTTCGACAGGGTGAGCTTCCAGCTGGGCCCGGTGCCGGACGTGCCGACCGGCGAGCGGATCGCGCGGCCCGACCGGGCGTTGCCCGCGCTGCTGTTCCAGTACGGCCGCTACCTGCTGATCACCAGCTCCCGGCCGGGCACGCTGCCCGCGAACCTGCAGGGCATCTGGAACCCGCACACCGATCCGCCGTGGCGCGGCAACTACACGCTCAACATCAACCTGCAGATGAACTACTGGCCGGCCGAGGTCACGGCACTGCCCGAGTGCCACGAGCCGCTGCTGGAGTTCGTCGCAGGACTGTCCGGGCCCGGTGCGGCGACGGCGAAGGCGCTCTACGGCGCGCCGGGCTGGGTGGCGCACCACAACAGCGACCCGTGGTGCCTCACCACGCCGGTCGGCGACGGTGCCGGCGACCCGGCGTGGGCGAACTGGCCGATGGCCGGGGCGTGGCTGTGCCGGCACCTCCTGGACCACTACGCCTTCACCGGTGACGTCGGCTGGCTGCGGGACCACGCCTGGCCGGTGCTGCGCGGAGCGGCCGAGTTCTGCCTGCACTGGCTGGTCTCGCGCGACGGGGTGCTCACGACGGCGCCGTCGACGTCACCCGAGAACCACTACCTGGCCGGGGGAGAACCGGTCGCGGTCGGTGTCGGGTCGACGATGGACCTGGCGTTGACGGCGGACCTGTTCGCCGGTCTGGTCGAGGTCGCGGAGGTGCTGGGGCTGCGCGACGACGTGGTGGACGAGGTGCGCAGAGTCGCGCTGCCACCGCCGCCGGTCGGATCGCACGGCGGGTTGCTGGAGTGGGCCGACGAGGTGCCCGACGCGGAGCCGGACCACCGGCACGTGTCGCACCTGTTCGGCCTCTACCCCGGAAGCCAGATCGATCCCGTGCGCACCCCGGAACTGGCCGAGGCCGCACGGCGAGCGCTCGTCGCCAGGGGAGACGCGGGCACGGGCTGGTCGCTGGCCTGGAAAGCCGCGCTGTGGGCACGGCTCGGTGACGGCGACCGGGCGCACACCTTGCTGTCGATGTTGCTGACGGAGGCGACGGACGGCAGCCCGCACGGGGGAGGGGTGTACCGCAACCTGCTGTGCGCGCACCCCCCGTTCCAGATCGACGGCAACTTCGGTGCCACCGCGGCGATCGCGGAAATGCTGCTGCAGAGCCACACCGGCGAGCTGCGCCTGCTGCCCGCGCTGCCCTCGGCGTGGCCGACCGGCGTCGTGCGCGGACTGCGGGCACGCGGTGGCGTGGTGGTCGACCTCTGGTGGGACGGAGGGGAGTTGAAAGCGGTCGGGTTGCGAGGTCTGCACGGCGAGAAGACGGTTGTCGTGACGTGCCAGGGCCGTGCGGCAGAGGTGACGGTCCGGCCGGACGTCCAGCTGATGCTCGGCGAGACGCTCGTCCCGCGGTGACGAACGTCCGCGCCCGGCAAGGCGTGCCGGGCGCGGACATCGGTGTCACCTGGTGCGCGGCGGCACCTCTCAGGCCGGCACGAAGATCACGCCGAGCCGGTCGACCTCGGTGCCCGCCCGGCCGGTGAACCCGGCGATGCGCCAGCCCGCGGGAGCGGTCGCGGTGACCGTCTCCCCGGTCGGCTGCCCCGCCGAGAGCGTGCGTCCCCGGTTGGTGGTGAAGGCGGCCGAGAACACGCGCGTATGACCGTTGTACTTGCCCTGGCTCAGCTTCGCGGACACGAAGTGCTCACTCGGCTCGAGCGTGAGGGACGTGGCCGTGCCGCCCGTGCCGCCGTGGGTGAGCGTGGTGCCGTTCGTGAGCGTGGCCGCGATCTGGTCCAGCCTGCCGCCACCGCGCAAGGCGAGCGTGCGCACGGCACCGAGGTCGATCGCCGCGATGTCGGTGAACGGGCTTCCGTGCGGACCGCCGGCCTCGGCGCTGAGCTTGATGTTCTCGTCCGCTGTCCAGTCGAACCGCGCGGCGATCGGGTAGTGGTCGGACAGCGGTCTGCCCTGGGCGTCCACGAACGCCGCGTCGTCGTTGCGGTAGTCCCGCGCGGTCAGCGTGATCTGCCTGTTGCCGCGGTAGAGGATCTTGTCGACCACCTCGCAGGAGTCGGTGACCGCGGCCGGGTCGCACACGAGTGCCGGAGCGCCCGCCGCTGGTGCCTGGCCGCCGCGTTCGAGCTGGACCCACGCGTCGGTCAGGCCGTTGGTGGTGACCAGCTCGCGGATGTTGTCGGCCTCGCGGGTGTAGCGGGTGTTGGTGTCGCCCATGACGATGACCGCGTTGCCCGCCGAGTGCGCGGCGATGTGGCGGGACAGCTGGGTGATGTTCGACCTGCGCGCGGCGAGGTCGGCGGGCTCGGTGCCCGCGTTGGGGTGCAGGTTGTACAGGTCGACGGTCACCCCGGCGGCCAGTGTGATCCGCTTGTAGGTGAACCCCTTGGGCGTGAGGCAGTCCGTGCCGTTGCAGGACGACCACTTCGTGCGTTCGAGGTCGCTGTACGGCCTGTGCGACAGCGTGTTCAGGCCGCTGCCGAACGGGACGCCGCCGGTCGTGGGCGTGCGGTGGGCGTGGTCGTCCCCCGCGTACAGGGCCGCGTGGTAGTTGAAGTCCTCCTGGACGTTGACGATGTCGTAGGGCGCGAGGCGCGGGCTGATCAACGGCGTGTTCACGGCGGGGTCGCCGGACGACAGCGGCTCCGGCAGGCCCGCCACGTTGTAGGTCAGCACCTCGAAGCTGCCACCGGTGGTGGCGTGTGCCGGCGTGACGAGCGCCGCCAGCACCGCGGGGATCAGGAGCAGGGGTCTGATCATCAGTTGCGCGTCCACTTCTGGTTGGCGGCGCCGTTGCACGTCCACAGCACGAGCTTCGTGCCGTTGGCCGTCGCGGCGCCGTAGGCGTCGAGGCAGAGACCGGACTGCACGCCGGTGACGGTGCCGTCGGCGTTGACGTTCCACTGCTGGTTGGTGCCACCGGTGCAGTCGTAGATGGCCACCTTCGTGCCGTTGGTGGTGCCGTGGTCCCAGGCGTCGAGGCACTTGGTGCCGTAGACGACGAGCTCTTTGCGCGCGGTGTGCGTGAACGTCTGCTGCTCGCCGCCGTTGCAGTCCCACAACTGGGCCTGCGTGCCGTTTGTGGTGGTGTTGCCGTTGATGTCGGCGCACCGGCCGGACTGCGCGCCGATCACCTGGGTGCCCGCCGTGCCGGGGAGCTCGCGCACCTCGACCGCCGTCACCCCGGCTCCGGAGACAGTCAGGGAGTTGGTCCCCCTGGCCAGCGACACGATCGCGGACACGGTGCCCCTGGGTGTCGGGGGGAGTGCGAGCGTGGTGGGGATCTGACCGCCGTTGACCTGCAGGGTGCTCTGGCGGGCGACGCGGTCGCCGTTGGTGTACTCGATCGTGGCGACCGCCAGCCCGCTGGCCGTGGCGGTGATGCCGGTGGCGCGGGAGTTCACGACGGGGTAGGTGGCGGCGCTCGCCTCCGTGCCGGTGATGGACAGCATCACCGCGTCGCCTGCGGGAACCGTGACGCTGTGGCTGCCGTTGGTGATCGGTGTGGCCACGCCGCTCCACAGGTCGCGCGCCGCCGCCGTCGGACCGGCCAGGCCGAGATCGGCCAGCCTCACCGTCGTGGTGGCCGCCGAGGACGTCCGGTTGAGCAGGGTCACCGCCCGGCGTCCGTTGCCGGACAACACCTTCGCGTAGACCTGCCGGTCCCGGACGTCCTCCGCCACCTCGACGGCGGGCAGGCCGCGCGGGTCCTGGCCCACGGCCAGCACCTCGCGGTTGGTCAGCACCGAGATCGTGCTGTCGTTCATCTTCGTGAGGTCGTTGCCGAGCAGCATCGGCGAACCACCGACCGCCCACAGGCTCATGTGCACCCGGCTCGCCGCGGCGGACAGGCCGGGCATGCCGATCATCATCATGTCCGGGTCGTTGTAGTAGCCGGTGTGCTGGGCGGTCGGCCGCTGGTTCTTGTCGAAGTTCTCGTAGACCATGTCGATCGACGGTGTCTCGTGCGCGAAGACGATGTCCGTTCCGGTGCGCCACAACGGGGCCATGCCCGGCGCCCAGTTCCACGGGTCGTTCTTGCCCCACTCGCAGATCGACAGCACGAGCTCGCGCCCGGTGGTGGCGCTCGCCTTGGCGGCGGCGTCGCTGAGCGCCCGGTAGGTGCTGGGCGCGTCGAGCTCCTCGACGTCGGCGCCGCACCAGTCGACCTTGACGTAGTCGAAGCCCCACCGGGAGAACCGCAGCATGTCCTGCTCGTAGTGGCCCTCGCTGCCGGTGCCGGCGTGCGGAGGACCGGGGGTGGGGAAGTAGTAGCCGCAGCCGTTCCTGCCCGCGTCGGTGTAGATCCCCGCCTTGAGGCCCTTGCCGTGGATGTAGTCGGCGATCGCCTTCATGCCGCCGGGCCACTGGGCCTCGTCGACGGTGATGTCGCCCGCGCTGTCACGGGTTCCCTTCCACCACCCCGAGTCGATGTTGACGTACCGGTAGCCGGCGGCCGCGAGCCCGGACGACACCAGTGCGTCCGCCTGCGCCTTGATCACGTTGTGGTCGATGTTCTCGAAGAAGGTGTTCCACGAGGCCCAGCCCATCGGTGCGGACGGCACCCGGACCTGGTTCTGGGAGAGGGCTGGCCCCGCCGAGGCCGCGGTGCCGCCGAACGCGGTGACGGCGCTCAGAGCGACCGCTAGAACGAGAAAGCGTGTGAACGTTAACATCGTTGTTTCTGGCTCACTTTCCGCTTTGCAGGGTGTTTTCAGGGAAAGGGCGTTGTGCTAATGATGTGAGCGCTGACATCTTGGATTGGCGGAGTGGGGCCGTCAACCGCCCGGCGGTTGTTCGCGAAAGATTCGACGAATTCCTTCGACGGTGTGACAGAGGTTGCCGGCCGGACAAACGCGAGGTCAGCGGCCTGTCCGGACCGGACAGGCTCCGGCGGTGGGCCACTCGGCGGTGTCCTCGGGTGATCGGCTGGCTAGTGTCCGAATTCTGGGAGCGCTCCCAGTTCTTACCCAGGTCAGCCGAACATTTCCCAGGAGGTCGTCGTGACCTTGCGATTTCTTCGAGCGGTGGTGACCGGCCTGCTACTGGCGGCCTGTGTGACCCTCGCTCCCACCGCGGCGAACGCCGCCGCTCCCACCAGAGTGATGGCGCTCGGTGACTCCATCACCGGCTCTCCGGGCTGCTGGCGGGCGCTGCTCTGGAAGCACCTGCAGGACACCGGGCACACCGGCGTCGACTTCGTCGGCTCGCTGCCCGCGCCGGGGTGCGGCTTCACCTACGACGGTGAGAACGAGGGCCACGGCGGGTACCTCGCGACGAACATCGCGCGGGACAACCAGCTTCCCGGGTGGCTCTCCTCGGCCCGGCCGGACGTCGTGCTCATGCACCTGGGCACCAACGACGTCTGGAGCAACATCCCCGCGAGCACGATCCTGGGCGCCTACAGCACGCTGCTCGGTCAGATGCGGGCGAGCAACCCGGCGATCAAGCTGGTCGTCGCCCAGATCATCCCGATGAACCCGGCGAACTGCTCCGCGTGCGGACAGCGGGTGGTGGACCTGAACGCCGCGATTCCCGGCTGGGCGCGGGCGAACAGCACGGCGGCCTCGCCGATCACGGTGGTGGACCAGTGGACCGGGTTCAGCACCGCGGCCGACACCACCGACGGCGTGCACCCCAACACCACCACCGGGATCCAGAAGATCGAGAGCCGCTGGTACCCGGCGCTCGTGGCCGCGCTGGGGTCCGAACCCCCGGCCGCGGTGGGGCTGCACGTCGAGGGCGCGCGGGTCGTCGAGGGCAACGGCACCCCGTTCGTCATGCGCGGCGTGAACCACGCGCACGTCTGGTACCAGTCGCAGACGAGGGCGTTCGCGGACATCAAGTCCTTCGGCGCCAACACGGTGCGCGTCGTGCTCGGCAGCGGTCAGCGGTGGGGCCCGACCCCGGCGGCGGAGGTCGGGAACGTCATCGGGCTGTGCAAGCAGTCGAAGCTGATCTGCGTGCTGGAGGTCCACGACACCACCGGGTACGGCGAGCAGAGCGGGGCGGCGACCCTCGACCAGGCGGCCAGCTACTGGATCAGCGTGGCGAGCGCGCTCAAGGGCCAGGAGAACTACGTCGTCATCAACCTGGGCAACGAGCCGTTCGGCAACAACGCCCAGGTCAGTGCCACGTGGGCGAGTGCGACGAGCAGCGCGATCAGCCGGCTGCGCGGAGCCGGCCTGCAGCACCTGCTGATGGCGGACGCGCCCATGTGGGGCCAGGACTGGGGCAACATCATGCGCGACAACGCGGCGTCGGTGCTGAACGCCGATCCGCAGCGCAACACCGTGTTCTCCATCCACATGTACGGCGTCTACAACACCGCGGACAAGGTCAACGCCTACTTCGACGCGTTCAAGTCGGCGGGGCTGCCGCTGGTGGTGGGGGAGTTCGGGCACAACCACAGCGACGGCGACCCGGACGAGGACACGATCCTCGCCCAGGCGCAGGCCCGCGGCCTCGGTTACCTCGGCTGGTCGTGGAGCGGCAACAGCAGCGACGTCGCGTACCTCGACATGGTCAACTCCTTCGACCCGGCGAACCTGACCCCGTGGGGCCAGCGGATCCTCAACGGCGCCAACGGAATCCGGCAGACCTCGAAGGAGGCCACGATCTACGGCGGCAGTCCGGGTGACACCCAGCCGCCGTCGACGCCGGGCACCCCGGTGGCGTCAGGCGTGACGTCCATGGGCCTTGCGCTCACCTGGACGGCCTCGACCGACAACGTCGGCGTCACCGGCTACGACGTGCTCCGCGCCGTGGGCAGCGGCTCCTTCACGCAGGTCGGCACGACGGCGAGGACCTCGTTCGCCGACAGCGGCCTGACCCCGTCGACCACCTACCGGTACCAGGTGCGGGCGAAGGACGCGGCGGGCAACGTGTCGGCGAGTTCGGGCATCGTGTCGGCGACGACCAGCGCGGGTGGCGGCACCGGTACCTGCAAGGTCGGCTACTCGGGCCAGAACTGGGGCGGTGGCAACGGCTTCACCGCCAGCATCGCCATCACCAACACCGGCACGAGCGCGATCAACGGCTGGACGCTGGCCTTCAGCTACGCCAACGGCCAGACCGTGACCCTGCCCGGGTGGGGCGCGACGTTCGCCCAGTCCGGCGCCGCCGTCACCGCGACCAACATGACCTGGAACGGCACTCTGGCGCCGAACGCGTCGACGACCATCGGGTTCAACGGCACGTTCAGCGGGACCAACCCGGCGCCGTCGTCGTTCACGCTCAACGGGAGCGCCTGCACGACCGCCTGAGTTCGCATTTGCACGATTCAACAGGCTGTCCGATTGCGGACAGTCTGTTGTCGTGTGCCTTGACACACCTCCGCACACGCAAGACGCTGGGCGCGCTGCCGTGATTGAAACGTTTCATCCAGCGACGAAGGTGGAGGCGACGTGCGCAGACGGGTGTTCCTCAGGACGTCGGCGGTCGGGCTGACCGCCACCGCACTGCCGGTCGGGGTGGCGCACGCCGCACCGCCGGAGCGGGCCGGTGGGGTGCGCGTGGTGCGCACGACCGTGGAGTACGCGGAGACGTTGCTGGGCACGGACGTCACCGCGCCCCGGCTCGCCTGGGTCCTCGCGGCCGGCGGCACCGGTGCCCGGCAGACCGCCTACCAGGTCGAGGTCGGCACCGCGCCCGGACGGGCGGACGTCTGGCAGTCCGGCAAGGTCGGCTCCGACCGCACCACGGGAGTCGTCTACGCGGGCGAGGAGCTGAAGCCGCGCACCCGCTACCACTGGCGCGTCCGGGTGTGGGACGGCGCGAACCGGCCGTCGGCGTGGAGCACCACGAACTGGTGGGAGACGGCGCTGCTCGGCACGCCGTGGCAGGCGCGGTGGATCGGCGCCGAGGACACGTCGATCGGTTTCACCGGCGCGCGGTGGATCTGGTCGGCCACGACACCGGCCGAGAGCCGGTGGTTCCGCACCTCCGTCGACCTTCCCGCGGACGCGGTCAGGGCCAGGCTCGTCGCGACGGCGGACGACGACTTCACCCTGCACGTCAACGGGTCCGAGGTCCTGCACGTGCCCGAGCAGGTCGACGTCTGGAAGGTCGGGCAACGCGCCGACGTGACCCGCCTGTCCGGCCGGCGGATCGTGCTGGCCGCCCGCGCCACCAACAGGTCGGCGGGGCCGGCCGGGTTCCTGCTGCGACTCCTGGTCGATCTCGCCGACGGCCAGCGCGAGGTGGTCACCGGTCCTGGCTGGAAGGTCGCCGAGACCGAGCAGCCCGGCTGGCAGACCCCGGACTTCGACGACTCGGCGTGGGCACCGGCGACCGTGCTCGACCCGTACGGCCAGGGTCCGTGGGGTGCGAACGTCACGGTGGAGGAGCAGCCGGCGCCGTTGCTGCGCAGGGAGTTCGCGCTGACCAAGCCGGTCAGGCGTGCCCGGCTGTACGTCAGCGGCCTCGCCTACCACGAGACCGAGATCAACGGCCGCCGCGTCGGCGACCGGGTGCTCGACCCCGGCTTCACCGACTACGACAACACGGTTCTGTACGCGACGCACGACGTCACGAGCCTGGTTCGCAACGGCCGCAACGCGATCGGCGTGACACTGGGCCGCGGCTTCTACGGCATGAAGACGCCGAACGTGTGGCGGTGGGAGCGGCCGCCGTGGCACGACGAGCCGAAACTGCTGGCACAGCTGGAGATCGACCACCCGGACGGCACGCGCACGACCATCACGTCGGACGAGCGGTGGCGCCTGACCGATGGCCCCACGGTGTCGAACTCGCTCTACACCGGCGAGACCTACGACGCCCGCCTCGCGCCGCGCGACTGGACGAAACCCGGATTCGGCGACGGCGCCTGGCAGCCCGCCTCCGTCAGGCCGGCACCGAGGGGCACGCTGAAAGCCCAGGAGCACGAACCGATCCGCGTGATCGAGTCGGTCACACCGACCGTGAGCGTGCTCAAGCCCGGTGTCTTCGTGGCCGACATGGGCCGCACGATGTCCGGCTGGACGCAGCTCACCGTCACCGCCCCCGCGGGCACCGTGGTGCGGCTCAAGCACGGTGAGACGCTGAACTCCGACGGCAGTGTTCGCATGGAGAACGGACACGTCAGCGGTGGCCGGATCCAGCTCGACGAGTACGTCTGCGCCGGCGGCACGGAGACGTGGGAGCCGAAGTTCTCCTACAAGGGCTTCCGCTACGTCGAGGTGACCGGCCTGACCGCGGCACCGAGGCTGGTCGGCCGCCTGGTGCACTCGGACGTGCCGCAGGTCAGCACGTTCCGCTGCTCCGAGCCGTTGTTCGAGCAGTACGACGCCGCGATGCGCCGCACGGTCGCGAACAACCTGCACGGCATCCCCACCGACACCCCGACCTACGAGAAGAACGGCTGGACGGGCGACGCCCAGGTCGGCGCCCCGTCGATGCTCGCCGAGTTCGGCATGGCGAAGTTCTTCACGAAGTGGCTCGGCGACCTCGCGGACAGCCAGGACGCGGCCGGTCAGCTACCGGTGATCGTGCCGAGCGGCGGCTGGGGTTACCGCGAACTCGCGCCCGCTCCCGAGTGGACGACCGTGTACCCGTTCGTGCTGCGGGAGATGTACCGGATCTACGGCGACGAACGGTTGCCGCAGCAGCACTGGCCGGTGCTCACCCGGTACCTGGACTGGGAGATCGGCAGGTTGCGCGACGGCCTCGCGGTCACGGCGCTCGGTGACTTCCTGCCACCGGACTCCGGTGGCATCCCGCCGGAGGACACCCGGCTCACCGCGACCGCGTACCTCTACCGGGCCCTGCTGCACACCGCCGAGCTCGGCGACGTGATCGGCAAGCCCGTCCCGCGGTACCGCGAGGTGGCGGCCGGCTTGTTGTCATCGTTCAACAAGGCGTTCCTGGACGGCTACTACCGCACCGCCAAGGACCCGGACTACCGGCAAACGTCCAACGCGATCCCGCTCGCGTTCGGCATGGTGCCCGCCGGCTCCGTCCAGACGGTCGCGGACAGGCTCGCGAGTGAGGTCCGGGCGAACGGCAACCACGTCAACGTCGGCTGCCTCGGTGCCAGCGTGCTGCTGCAGGCGTTGAGCGACAACGGACACGCCGACGTCGCGCACGCCATGGCTACCGAACGGTCGTACCCGAGCTGGGGTCACTGGTTCTCGAACGGCGCCGACACGATGTGGGAGATGTGGGACACCGGCACCCGTTCGCGCAACCACTACTTCAAGGGCACCGTCGCGCAGTGGCTGTACGAGCACGTCGCCGGTCTGCGGCCGGGCGACGCGGGCTACCGGACGTTCGTGGTCCGGCCTTCCGCGACCGCTCTGTCGTGGGCGCGGTTCGAGTTCGAAAGCGTGCGCGGACGCATCAGCGTGGCGTGGGCGAAGGTGGACGGCGTGCTGCGGCTCACCGTCGAGGTGCCGGTGGGGTCGACCGCCGAGGTGCACGTGCCGCATTCCAGCGGTGTCGCGGTGGTGAAGGTGCCGCACGGGCGGTGGCGGTTCACCGGGGGAGGGACCGCCGCAGCGGCTGCGACGGCCGTACCGGCTTCCTGAGCACCGCGAAGCGCTCATCGGCTACCGGAACAGGCGGGCCGGCACCGCCTCCGCGAGCATCCGGTAGCCGGTCGGGTTCAGGTGCAGGTGGTCACCGACGTCCGCGGCGGCGAGGAGTCGCCGCGGATCGGCCGGATCGCGCACGGCGGCGTCGAAGTCGACGACCGCGTCGAAGCGGTGGCTCGTGCGGATCCAGCGGTTGACGGCCTGCCGGGACGACTCGCGCAGGCCACCGGGATCGTCGTAACCGCTGCCGCCGAACGGAAGCAGCGTGGCGCCGTAGACCCGGATGTCGTGCGCGTGGGCCCGATCGGCGATCTGCTGGTAGGCGGCGATCAGGTCGTCGGTCACCTGCTTCTGGGCGGTCTCGTCCGCCGCGGCGGTGCCGATGTCGTTGACGCCCTCGAAGAGGATCAGCCACCGGACGGCGCTCTGCGCGAGCAGGTCGCGGTCCAGCCGGGCCAGCACGCTGGGACCGAGGCCGTCGTTGAGCACGCGGTTGCCGCCCGCGGCCTGGTTGAGCACCGCGATGTCGTTGCGCCGCAACCGGTCGAAGAGCTGGTTGGGCCAGCGGTCGTTGCCGTTGGTGGTCGAGCCGCGGCCGTCGGTCAGCGAGTCGCCGATCACGACCACGCCGGCGGCGTCCACGCGCACCTCGACGGCGCTGAGGAAGTACCAGTGGTCGGTGGGGGTCGCGCCCGGCAGGTCCGGCGAGTCGGCGTGGTTGCCCGCCAGCAGGTGGGACGTGGTGCGGGAGCCGGGATGCGACGTGATCGAGTTGGACGCCTGGCCGCTCGCGAGGTACACGGTCACGGTGAGGTTCGTGTTGGGCGTCAGGGAAAAGCCGAGCGGGTCCGACAGCACCAGCGCGCCCACCGGCGCGGTCGCCGAGGTCCTGCCGTTGAACGTCACGTGCCGGACCGTGCCCGGCTGGACCGCGCTGACGCCCGCGCGGCCGTCCGCCGGCAGGGCGACGGTGACCGCGGTGATCGGCAGCGCCGCCCCGCCGAACGCGTTGGAGAACCGCAGCCGCATCCGCTGCCCGCCGACCGTGACCTTGACGGTCTGGCGCAGCGTGGCGTCCGCGAGCACCAGGCCGTCCTGCGTGAACGGTGGTGGCGGCATGTTGTGCGGTTCGCACAGCTGGGGCATCGAGGTCCACGTGGTGACCCAGCGCTCGCCTCCCCTGGCATCAGCCCGGGCGGCGGTGGGGACGAGTGCACCGGTGGCGGCCAGACCGAGGAACGAACGCCTGCGCATCTCTCACGTCCTTTCGAAAAGGAGCGGAAAGACGAACCTAGGAGTGCGCGCGAACGGGAGTCAATCGATCGAGCCGGACGACCTGGTTTTCGAAACTTCTCGGCGTTGTGGGAGATAGCGCCGCAACTCCGGTGAGCGCCGGACGAGCTTCCTGAGGTCCGTCAGCGTGCCGTGCGCCGCACCCAGGGCACGTGCCTGCACCAGGACGTTGCCCAGCGCGGTCGCCTCGGCGGGACCAGCCACCACGGGCAGGCCGCACGCGTCGGCGGTGAGCTGGCACAACAGCTCGTTGCGCGCACCACCGCCGACCACGTGCACGACGTCGACCTCTTTGCCGGACAACCGTTGTGCGTCCTCGACGGCGTCCCGGTGCGCCAGCGCGAGACTGTCCAGGATGGACCGCACGATCTCCGGTCTGGTCCTGGGCACGCGCTGGCCGTGCTCGCGGCACCACCGCTCGATCCTGGCCGGCATGTCACCCGGCGGACGGAATACCGGATCGTTCGGGTCGAACACCGATCCGGTCGCGTGCCGCGCCTCCCGCAACAACGGTTCGAGGTCGGTGTTCCAGCAGCGCAGGCATTCTTGGAGCAGCCACAAGCCCATCACGTTGCGGAGGTAGCGGATCGTGCCGTCGACCCCGCCCTCGTTGGTGAAGTTGGCGGCGCGGCTCTCTGCGGTGAGCACGGGCCGGGGGAGTTCCACGCCGACCAACGACCAGGTGCCGCAGGAGATGTAGGCGAACCGGTCCGTCTCGGCGGGGACGGCGACCACCGCGGACGCGGTGTCGTGCGAGCCGACCGCGATGACCGGGACGCCGTCGTGCGTGCCGGCGGGGTCACCGGGGTGGCGCAGGTCGGGCAGCAGGCTGGGCGGGAGGTCCCGTGTCAGCTCGGGCGACCACCGTCCTGTTCGGACGTCGATCAGGCCGGTCGTGGTGGCGTTGGTGTACTCGGCGCCCCGTTCTCCGGTGAGCCAGTAGGAGAGCAGGTCCGGGACCAGCAGGAGCTGGGAGGCCCGGGGGAGCAGCGGTTCGGCCATCAGCTGGAACATCGTGTTGAACGGCTGGAACTGCAGGCCGTTGATCTCGTACAGGCCGTCGGCCGGCTTGATCCCGTCGGTGCGGGAGTCGCGGTAGCAGACGGGGTCGTCCAGCAGTTCGCCGGACGCGTCGAGCAGGCCGTAGTCGACCGCCCAGCTGTCGATGCCGATGCTGCCGACCTCGCCGGCGAGCCGGAGCCCGGCCAGCACCTCGCGGTGCAGGCCGGGCAGGTCCCAGTGCAGCGAGCCGCGCCGGTGCACCGGGCCGTTGGCGAACCGGTGCACCTCCTCGACGCGGACGCGGCCATCGGTGACGACCCCTCGCACCACGCGGCCGCTGGACGCGCCGAGGTCGACCGCGGCGACCGCCGTCATCGCAGGAACGCCGCGGCGACACCGGCGTCGACCGGCACGTGCAGGCCGGTCGTGAGCGACAGCTCGCCCGCCGTGAGCGCGAACACCGCAGCGGCCACGTGACCGGGCAGCACCTCGCGCTTGAGCAGGGTGCGCTGGGCGTAGAACGCGCCGAGCTCCTCCTCCGGTACGCCGTAGACGGCGGCGCGCTGGGCGCCCCAGCCGCCCGCGAAGATGCCGGAGCCGCGGACCACGCCGTCGGGGTTGATGCCGTTGACGCGGATGCCGTCCCCGCCGAGCTCGGCCGCGAGCAACCGCACCTGGTGCGCCTGGTCGGCCTTGGCCGCCCCGTACGCGACGTTGTTCGGGCCGGCGAAGACCGCGTTCTTGCTGGAGATGTAGATGATGTCGCCGCCCATGCCCTGGGCGCGCATGACCCTGGCGGCCTGCTGCGAGACCAGGAACGAGCCCTTGGCCATCACGTCGTGCTGCAGGTCCCAGTCGGCCTCGGTCGTCTCGTCGAGCGGCTTGGAGATCGACAGACCGGCGTTGTTGACCACCAGGTCCACGCCGCCGAACGCGAGCACGGCCGCGCGGAACGCCTCGGCGATGCCCGCCGCGTCGGTGACGTCGACGGTCACCGGCACCGCCACGTCCGCGGAGCCGATCCCCTCGGCCACCGCACGCGCGCTCTCACCGTCGCGGTCGGCCACCACGACGCACGCGCCCTCGGCGGCCAGCCGTTCGGCGACCGCCCGGCCGATGCCCGAACCGCCGCCGGTGACGAGCGCTACGCGCGTGGCCAGGGGCTTGGGCTTCGGCATTCGCCGCAGCTTGGCCTCTTCCAGCGACCAGTACTCGATGCGGAACTTCTCGCGCTCGTCGATCGGCGCGTACCGCGAGACCGACTCGGCGCCCCGCATCACGTTGATCGCGTTCACGTAGAACTCGCCCGCCACCCGTGCGGTCTGCTTGTTCCCGCCGAAGCTGAACATGCCGACGCCCGGCACGAGCACGACGGCCGGGTCCGCGCCGCGCATCG
The DNA here is from genome assembly GCF_026242055.1 of Lentzea sp. NEAU-D7. Lineage (GTDB taxonomy): Bacteria > Actinomycetota > Actinomycetes > Mycobacteriales > Pseudonocardiaceae > Lentzea. The sequence goes on from NZ_JAPJDL010000013.1 coordinate 159,305, forward strand.
GCGGGCTGTCCGGCTCGGCGTGCCGTTCGTAGTACGCCCGGTAGTCCTCGCGGTAGGCCGCGTGGAGGCGTCGCAGGCGCTCCACGACGTCCGCCACCGGCGCGCTCGGCGGCAGGTCGAGCACCAGCGGCCGGACCTTGGTGCGCAGGAAGTGGTCGGGGCACGACGTGCCGAGCGCGGCCAGTTCCGGATGCCGTTCCCGCGACAGGAAGTCCAGCACCACGGCGGAGTCGGTGAAGTGGCCGACCTGCGGGCTGTCCGCGGAGGCCAGGCCGCGGATCACCGGAGCGAGTGCGGCCGCCCTCACCCGCCTGTCCTCCGGTGGCAGCGGCTCGTGGACCACCGGCCCGAACGGCTCGGCGCGGCCGTGGGCGTCCAGGTAGCGCTGCGCGGTCTGGATGATCTCCAGCGAGTGCGCCTCGCACTCCTCGCTCGTCGCGCCCCACGCGGTGATGCCGTGCCCGCCGAGGACGACGCCGATCGCCTGCGGGTGGTCGCGCTGGATCGCCGCGATGTCCAGGCCCAGCTGGAAACCCGGCCGCCGCCACGGCACCCACGCCACGCGGTCGCCGAAGCACGCCTTGACCAGCGCCTCGCCGTCCGCCGCCGTCGCGAACGCGATGCCGGCGTCCGGGTGCAGGTGGTCGACGTGCGCCGCGTCCACCAGACCGTGCATGGCGGTGTCGATCGACGGTGCCGCGCCTCCCTTGCCGTGCAGGCAGAAGTCGAACGCGGCGACCATCTCGTCCTCGCGCTCCACGCCCAGGTAGACCTCGGTCAGCGCGCGGAGCCGGTCGAGCCTCAGCACCGCGAGCCCCGACTCCTTCAACGTCCCCAGGTCACCGCCGGATCCCTTGACCCACAACAGGTCGACGGGCTGCCCGGTAACGGGATCGGTCTCCGAGCCCTTGGCGGAGGTGTTGCCGCCCGCGTAGTTGGTGTTGCGCGGATCGGCACCGAGCCGGTTGCTCCGCCCCAGCAGCGCTTGGACCTGCTCCATCACGCACCCCACCCGGCGGCCTCGCCACCGACTCGTTCCCGGACGATCTGCTCGGCGTACCCGGACCGCCGGTACGCGGCCATGGGATCAGGATCCAGTCCCATGTCCTCGCGCAGCTCCCGCAGGAGCGGCCGCACGTCGGTGTTGTAGGCGTCCATCAACGCCGCGTTCGCCTCCAGCACGTCACCGGCCCGCTGGGCCGCGTCCAGCGCGCCGTGGTCGACGAGGAGAGCCTTCGCCGTGGCCTCCTGGACGTTGAGCACCGAGCGGATGATCGCCGGGATCTTCGGCTCCAGGTTGTGGCACTGGTCGAGCATGAACGCGATGCCGGCGGCGGGCTTCAGCGCGTCGGCCAGCACGATCTCGTGCATGATCCGGAACAGCTGGAACGGGTCGGCCGCCCCGGCCATCAGGTCGTCGTCGGCGTAGAAGCGCGAGTTGAAGTCGAACGCGCCGAGCTTGCCGGCCCGCAGCAGGAACGACACGATGAACTCGATGTTCGTGCCGGGGGCGTGGTGCCCGGTGTCGATCACGACCTGCGCGCGGTCGCCCAGCTGCAGGCAGTGCGCGAACGCCGTGCCCCAGTCCGGCACGTCCGTCGCGTAGAAGGCGGGCTCGAAGAGCTTGTACTCCAGCAACATCCGCTGATCGGAGCCGAGCCGGTCGTAGGTCTCCCGCAACGCCTCGGCGAGCCGGTCCTGGCGGGCGCGGATGTTGTCCTGGCCGGGGTAGTTCAGGCCGTCGGCGAACCAGAGCTTGAGGTCGCGCGACCCCGTCTGGTCCATGATGTCGACGCACTCGAGCAGGTGCCCGACCGCCTTGCGCCGCACCGTCGCGTCCGGGTGGCAGACGCTGCCGAGCTTGTAGTCGTCGTCCTGGAACACGTTCGAGTTGATGGCCCCGAGCGCGACACCCCGGTCCCGCGCGTAGGAGGCGAGCTTGCCGTAGTCGTCGACCCTGTCCCACGGGATGTGCAACGCGACGGTCGGCGCGACACCGGTGAGCCGGTGCACCACCGCGGCGTCGTCGATCTTCTCGTACGGCGTGCGCGGAACTCCCTGCTGCGCGAACACCTTGAACCGGGTGCCGGAGTTGCCGTACGCCCACGACGGCGTCTCGATCCGCTGCTCGCGCAGCGCGTCCTTCACGCTCATGTTGGTTCTCCCCAAAACTCAGTCGAGGTGGAAGACCTCGTCGAGGGGCCGCATCCGTTCGTCGGCGTTGCCGTCGCCGACGAAGAACTCCGCCATCTCGGACTGCCAGCGCGCGTTGACCTCGGTGCGCGCCATCTCCGCGAGGGCCGCGTCGAAGTCGTCGCACTCCAGGTAACCGACGAGCAGCCCGTCCTCGGCGAGGAAGAGTGAGTAGTTGTGCCAACCCGCCTCGGTGAGGGCTGCCCGCATCTCCGGCCACACTTCGCGGTGCCGCGCCCGGTACTCCTCGAGCCGGTCCGGGCGGACCCGCAGCGTGAAGCAGACGCGCATGTCAGAAGTCGAACTGGTCGATGTTGTCCTTGTTGAACACCGTCGGCGGACCGAGCACGACCTCGCCCTTGGCGCCCACGGTGTACTCGCCCAGTTCGCCCGCCTTGAACTTCTCGCCCTCGGCACCGGTGATCTGGCCGGACGCGAGCGCCGCGGCGGCGTAGGTGGCGAGCTGGCCCAGCTTGCTCGGGTCCCACAGCGCGAACGAGCCGGCGGTGCCGTCCTGCACGAACTTGCGCATCTGGTTCGGCGTGCCGAGGCCGGTCACCTTGACCTTGCCCTTGTACTCGGACGAGCTGAGGTAGCGCGCGGCCGCCGCGACGCCGACGGTGGTCGGCGAGATGATGCCCTTGAGGTTCGGGTGCGCCTGCAGCAGGCCCTGGGTCTTCTGGAACGACGTCTGGTCGTCGTCGTTGCCGTACGCGGTCTCCACCAGCTTCATGCCCGCGTACTCGGGCTTCGCGAGCTCGGTCTTCATGACCTCGATCCACGCGTTCTGGTTGGTGGCGTTGGGAGTCGCCGACAGGATCGCGATCTCCCCGCTCGCGCCGATCGCCTCGGCCATCAGCTTCACCTGCACGGCGGCGATGTCGTTCGACCGGGCCTGGTTCACGAAGACGTCCCTCGCGTCCGGCGCGGCGTCGGAGTCGAACGTGACGACCTTGAGCCCTTGTGAACGCGCGGTCTTGAGCGCGGGTGCCACCGCGTTGGCGTCGTTCGCGGAGATCACCAGCGCGTCCTGCTTCTGCTGCGCGGCGGTGTTGATGTAGGTGACCTGGGAGGAGGCGGCGGCGTCGGACGGCCCGGTCGCCTTGACCTCGGCCTTGATCGCCGTGCCCGCCTGCTCGGAACCCTTCTGCGCCACGGTGAAGTACGGGTTGTTGACCTGCTTGGGCAGGAACGTGATCTTCAGGCCCTCCTTGAGCGCCGCGCTGGGGTCGCCCTTGGCGGCGTTGGTGGCGCCGCCGGTCTGGTCACCGGCGCTGTCCTTCGTGGTGCCACCGCAGGCGGTGAGCGCGACGGCCCCGGACATCACCAGGGCGAGCACTAGACGTGTGTTCATGTCGCGGCCTTTCGTAGGGTTCCGACGCGTCGGGTGATGGACGGGGCGAGCACGCTCACCAGCAGCAGGAGGCCGGTGACGATGGTGAGGACCTCGGTGGAGGTGTCCTGCAGGATCAGGAGGTTGCGCAGGCCGCCCAGCAGCAGCACGCCCGCGATCACGCCGAAGAGCGATCCCCTGCCGCCGAAGATGGACACGCCGCCGAGCAGCACGGCGGCGACGACGGCCAGTTCGAGCCCGACGCCGTTGTCCGCGCGGGCGCTGGAGAAGCGGAACGTGTAGACGATGCCCGCGATCGCGGCCACGGCCCCGGCGAGCACGAACAGGCTGAGCTTGACGCGCTTGACCCGGATGCCGGAGAAGCGCGCACCCTCCTCGTTGGCGCCGATCGCGTAGACGGACCGGCCGAACGAGCTGGCGTGCAGGGCGACGCCGAACAGGACGGCGAGGACCGCGGCCAGCGCGACCGGGTACGGGATGCCGGTGCCCGGCACCGGGGTGGTGCCGAACGACGTGTAGCTCGCCGGGAAGTCGGCGACCGCCGTGTCGCCCAGCACCACCAGCGCGAGGCCGCGGTAGAGCGCGAGCGTGCCGATGGTGACGGCGAGCGAGGGCAGGCCGAGCCTCGTGACCAGCAGGCCGTTCACCGCTCCGCACAGCGCGCCCGCGACGACCACCGTCGGCAGGATCGTCTCCAGCGGCCAGCCGGCGTTCCACAGCCAGCCGATCAGCGCGCTGGACAGGCCCAGCACCGACGCCACGGACAGGTCGATCTCGCCCGCGACGATCACCAGCGTGAGCGGGAGGGCGATCAGCGCGATCTCGCCGATGTCGAGGCCGAGGTAGAAGAGGTTGCCACCGGACAGGAACGAGCCGTCGGTGCCGACCTGGCCGGTGAGCGCGACCACGACGAGCAGGAACACCAGCGCGGTCTCCCACCGCAGGAGGTTACGCATGGCTGGTCCCTTCGGAGGTGCGCAGGGCTTTGGCCAGTCGCAGTGCCAGGAGCCGGTCGACGGTGATCGCGCTGAGCAGGAGCGCGCCCGCGATCGCCTGCTGCCAGAACGCGGGGATCTGCAGCACCACCAGGCAGCTCGTGATCGTGCCCAGCAGGAGCGCGCCGAGCGCGGCCCCGGTCACCGTGCCGGATCCGCCGAAGATCGCGACGCCGCCGACGACCACCGCGGCGACGACCTGGAGTTCGAGGCCGGTGCCCGCGGCCGCGTCGACGGTGCCGTAGCGGGCCACCCACAGCGCGCCCGCCAGTCCGGCGATCAGCCCGGAGAGCACGAACGTCGTGAGCGTGCGCTTCGCGACCGGGATGCCCGCGAGAGTCGCGGCCTCCGGGTTCGAGCCGATCGCGTAGAGCTCACGGCCGGACCGGTACGAGCGCAGGTACACGCCGGCGACCACGATCACCACGACGGCGACCAGCACGAGTACCGGGACGCCGAGGACGCGGCTGCTGCCGAGGTCCAGCAGGGCGTCGGGGAGGTTGGCGGCGTTGATCTGTTCGCCCTGTGCCAGCGCGTAGTCGATGCCCCGGAACACGTACAGCGTGCCGAGGGTGACGACGAGGCTGGGGACGTTGCCCAGCGCCACCAGCAGTCCGTTGAGGAACCCGCAGGCGAGGCCGACCGCGACGCCGAAGCCGATGCCCAGCAGGAGCGGGGTGCCGGGGTTGTCGGCGAAGTGCTGGGCGGTGAGGAAGGCGGACAGGCCGAGGACCGAGCCGACCGACAGGTCGACGTTGCGGGTGATGACGACGAGGGTCTGGCCCACGGCGAGAAGAGCGACGATCGAGGCGTTGAGGAGGAGGTCGCGGAGGCTTTGCGGCTGGACGAACCTCGGGTTGACGATCGCGGTGGGGAGGACGACGAGGGCCAGCGCCACCACGATGCCGAGCTCGCGCACCCGGCCGACGCGGCTGGTGAGACGGCGGGCGGCGGTGCGCCGGGCCGGTGGGGTGACGGCGGGGGTGAGCTGGGTGGTCATGGCGCCACCGCCTGTCCCGCGGCCGCCATCGCCACCCGTTCCTCCGTCGCCTCGGCCCGCGACAGCTCCTCGACCAGCCGGCCCTCGTGCATCACCAGCACGCGGTCGGCCATGCCGAGCACCTCCGGCAGTTCCGACGAGATCATCAGCACCGCCACGCCCTGCCCGGCCAGTTCGGACAGCAGCCGGTGCACCTCGGCCTTGGTGCCGACGTCGATGCCGCGTGTGGGTTCGTCGACGATCAGCACGGAGGGGGTGCGCGCCAGCCACTTCGCCAGCACGACCTTCTGCTGGTTGCCGCCGGACAGCACGCCGACCGGGTCGCTCAGCTTCGAGAACTTCAGCCGCAGCTTCACCGCCCAGTCCTGGGCGAGAGCACGTTCGGAGCGCCGGCACAGCAGCCCGAACGTCGACAGCCGGCCCAGCGAGGCCAGCGCGGCGTTGCGTTCGATGGACGCGTCCATCACGAGTCCCTGCTGACGGCGGTCCTCCGGCACGAACCCGATGCCCGCCGCCATCGCGGCGGTGGGGGAGCCGTACTTCAGCCGCTTTCCGCCCACGTGCACGGAACCGGCGTCGGGACGGTCGATGCCGAAGACCGCCCGCGCCACCTCGCTGCGTCCGGCGCCGACCAGGCCGGACAGGGCGACGATCTCGCCCGCGCGGACGTCGAACGACACGTCGGTGAACACGCCCTCGCGGGTCAGCCGCTGTACCGAGAGCAGCACGTCACCCGCTGTCGTGTCCTGCTTGGGGAAGAGCTGCGACAGCTCGCGGCCGACCATCCGGCGCACCAAGGAGTCCGGTGTCTCACCGGAGAGCTCGCCGGACCACACGAACTCGCCGTCCCGCAGCACGGTGGCGCGCTGGCACAGCTCGAACACCTCGCCCAGCCGGTGCGAGACGAACAGCACGGCGGCGTCCTGTTCGCGCAACGCGCGCACCACACCGAAGAGCCGCTGGACCTCGTGCTCGGACAGGGCCGCGGTCGGTTCGTCCATGACGATCACGCGGGCGTCGAACGACAACGCCTTGGCGATCTCGACGAGCTGCTGGTCCGCGATGGACAGTCCGCGTGCCGGGCGTGCCGGGTCGAGCTTCACCCCCAGGCGCGAGAACAACTCCGAGGTGCGGGCGTGCATCTCGGTGACGTCGATGCGACGGCCGAACCCGAGTGGCTGACGGCCCATGAACACGTTCTCGGCCACCGACAGGTCGCCGAACAGCGTCGGCTCCTGGTAGATGATCGCGATGCCCGCCGCCAGGGCGTCGGCGGGGCCGGAGAACCGCCGCGCGGCGCCGTCGACCAGCACCTGGCCCGCGTCCGGGCGGTGGACCCCGGCCAGTGTCTTGATCAGCGTCGACTTGCCGGCGCCGTTCTCCCCGAGCAGCGCGTGGGCCTCGCCGGGCAGCAGCCGCAACGACACCCCGGACAACGCGCGGACCGCGCCGAAGGACTTGCTCACCTCGTCCAGTGCCACCACGGGAGGTCGGTCCACGTCCATCTCCTCGATGTTGAAACGTTTTAACGCCTGAGTTACGAGCACTCTGGGTGTGTTACGTCACGATGTCAAGGGTCGCGAGGTACGATTCGTTGTCACGTTTCAACAAAGGAGCCGCCGGTGAAGCCGTCAGTGGGCATCCGCGACGTCGCGCAGCACGCCGGCGTGTCCAACGCGACCGTCTCGAACGTGCTGAACCGGCCCGACGTCGTCGCTCCCGCCACGCGGCAACGGGTGCTCGCCGCCATCGAGGAGCTCGGCTTCGTGCGCAACGAGTCCGCGCGCCAGCTGCGCGCGGGCAGCAGCCGGGTGATCGCCTACGTCGTGCTGGACGCGGCGAACCCGTTCTTCACGGACGTGGCGCGCGGCGTCGAGGACGCGGCGAGGGAAGCGGGTCTCGCGCTGTTCCTGTGCAACAGCGCCTCGGACGGCGGCCGCGAACGCGAGTACCTGGAACTGCTGCACGAGCAACGCGTCGAGGGCATCCTGATCACGCCGGTCGACGCGGCGAGCGCGCGGATCGCCGAGCGCGGCACGCCCGTCGTGCTGGTCGACCGCGAGGCGACGGACGGGACGCGCTGCTCGGTGGCCGTGGACGACGTGCTCGGCGGCGAACTGGCGGTCACGCACCTCATCGAGAACGGGCACACCCGCATCGCGATGATCGGCGGCCCGTTGTCCATCCAGCAGGTGCGCGACCGGCGCGAGGGCGCGATGAGAGCGCTGACGAACGCCGGCCTGCCCGCGGACGCGCTCACGTTCCTCGAGACCAGGAGCCTGCAGGTGGCGGAAGGCCGGGGTGCGGGGGAGCGGCTGGTGGGCCTGCCCGCCTCGCGCCGCCCCACAGCGGCGTTCTGCGCCAACGACCTGCTCGCGCTCGGCCTGCTGCAGTCGATGACGCAGCAGGGCCTGCGCGTGCCGGACGACCTGGCCGTCGTGGGCTACGACGACATCGAGTTCGCCGCGGCGGCCGCCGTGCCGCTGACGTCGGTGCGCCAGCCGCGCGAGCAGCTGGGACGCACCGCCGCCCAGCTGCTGCTGACGGAGAACGAGCCGGACCACGAGCACCGGCACGTGAAGTTCCAGCCGGAGCTCGTGGTCCGGGCGTCCACCGCGATCAAAAGGCGGCCCTGAACCGCGCTATCGGACGAGCAGGATTTCCCTGTCGCTTTCGACGGTGCGCGAACCTTCCGGCGGGAGGTAGACGTTCAGCGACGCGGAGGTGAATGCGACGCCGGGCCGGAACGCTTTCGTGCGCGCCACCACGGTCACGTTCATCCTGTGGTGATCGCCGGTGCACGGAACGTTCGCCGTGTACTTGTCGCCGATCGCGAGCTCGCCGCGCACGTTCTGCGTGACCTGCACCCACAACGAGCCGGTGGCACCGTTCTGGCACATCACCCGCACCGGCACGACGACCGCGACGCCCCGCGCCTGCAGCTCGGCCTGCGACTGGACGGACATCGCGGCCTCCACCGGCGCCGCCGACGCCGGCAATGCGGTGGCCAATGTAGCGGCCGCGGTCAGCACGAACGCCGAAATTGCACGCACGATTTTCACCTCGTTCTCGTGGAAAGAGCGGAATGCGGCCGCAAGCCGACATTAGTCACGAGGTGTTCAACGGTGCGAGGGGCCATTGATCGTCGCGCGAATCCATTGCGCGTGCGCCGGCACGTTCGTGTACAGGCCGGGGCCGTTCGCGCAAAGGACGTCCGTGTCACCAGGGCCCAGCGTCGTGCCGATCAGCTCCCACCGGCCGTGCTTGCCGCGCTGGACCTGCGGGCCGCCCGAGTCGCCGACGCACGCCATCGCGCCCGTCCTCCGGCTGACCGTGCACAACCGCGTCGCGTCGGCGAAGCCCGGCGCGCATTCGGACTCCGCGCCGCGCCGCGCGTCGAGCTGCTGGAGTCGTTCGGCGAACACGGTCTCGGTGATGTCGATCGTGTCCACCGTGGTGCCGAACCCGAGCAGCCGGGTCGGTGTTCCCACCGGGCCTGGCCTGGCGGCCACGCGGATCGGCCGTTCCCGCACCGGGCGGTCGAGCCGGACCAGCGCGATGTCGTGCTGGTTGGGCTGCCCGAGCCGGTAGCCCGGATGCCGCACCACGCGGTCGATGGCGCGCACGGTGCCACCGGACGTCCTGCGGTCGCTGCCGATCCGGACCGTCCCGTCCGGCACCGCTCCCGTCCCCTCGGGGTCGACGCAGTGCGCGGCCGTCACGACCCACCGGGGGTGGATCAGCGACGCCCCGCACACGCCCTTCGCGCCTCCCGCGGCGGGCACGGTCTCCGGGATCGACGCCATGAACTCGTAGCGCTCGGTGGAGTTGTCACCGTTGACGACGGCACCCGCGGTTCCCGTCATCGCCATGGCGCACAGGGCACCTGTCGCAAGGACGAGGGCCGGTTTCAAGCTGGGCATGATCTTCTCTCGTTCGCCGGACATCTGTCCTGATCAGGATGGCCGTGCGGCGCGGATCGATCGATCGAGCCTGCTGGTGTTCCGAGGTGGAGCCTGCTCCACGGTTGGATCACCGATCGGGTGGGCACCCCTGAGCGGTCCCGCCCGGAACGGAAAGGCCGCGCCCATGTCGAACACGAGTCTCCTCGCCGACCGTTACCGGCTGGGTGAGGTGCTCGGCACCGGCGGGGTCGCGCAGGTGCGCCGGGCACGGGACGTGCTGCTGGCCCGTGACGTCGCGGTCAAGCTGTTCCGGCCGGGCGAGGACCTCGCGGACGCACGCCGGATCGACAACGAGATCTGCGCGCTCGCGGGCCTGTCCCATCCCGGCCTGGTCACGGTCTACGACGCGGATCCGGGCGGCGAGACGCCGTACGTGGTGCTGGAGCTGATCGAGGGCCGGACGCTGCGCGACCGCGTCGCGGACGGGCCGATGGCCGTCGAGGACGTGCGCCGCGTCGGTGCGGCCCTGGCCGACGCACTGGCCCACGTGCACGCCCGTGGTTTCGTCCACCGCGACGTCAAGCCGTCCAACGTGCTGCTCGACGACGACGAGATCCCCCGCCTCTCCGACTTCGGCCTGGTCAGCATGGTGGGCGGCAGCGGTATCACGAAGACGGACCAGGTTGTCGGCACGGCCGCCTACCTCGCCCCGGAACAGGTGCGAGGTCAGGAGGTCACCGCCGCGGCCGACGTGTACGCGCTGGGACTGGTGCTGCTGGAGTGCCTGACCGGGCACCGCGAGTACGAGGGCTCGGAGGTCGAGGCCGCCGTCGCCCGCCTGCACCGGCCGCCCGCGATGCCGGACGGACTGCCGTTCGACCTCGTGCGGCTGCTGTCCAGGATGACGGCACTGAGCGCGGCCCGTCGCCCGACGGCGCGCGAGTGCGCCGAGGCACTGCGCTCTCCGGTGGCGGACCCGCCGACTCTCGTCGTGGCCCAGCCACCCCGGTCACGAGGACTGCTCGCGGCCGCGGCGGCCGTGGTGCTGATCTCGGCCGTCGGCACGGGCCTCAGCACGTGGAACAGCGTCACCTCGACGGGGTCGGAGCCGCCGGCCACGAACGCGCCGGCGTCCAACCCCGCGCGCCAGGCGGAGTTCGCTCCCACACCCGTCGTGGTGCAGCCGACCGCTCCGGTCGTCGCACCGGCACCGGTCGAGGTCGTGGACAGGGGCACTCCGGCCGGACCGGGCGGCAAGGCCAAGTCCGGCAAGGGGAAGGACAAGAAGGGCGGGGCCTGACGCCCCGTCAGCGCACGGGCAGCACGATCGCGGACGGTCGCTCCGGTCCGGAATGGACTGACTGGGTGGCCGCGACCATCCTCGTGGCCGTCGCACGGGGTTCACCGGTGCCGGGGTTGCGGGCGTAGCGGGGGAACGCGCCGCTGGAGACCTGCACGCGGATGCGGTGCCCGCGCCGGAACCGGTACGCCGTGGGCCACAACCGGACGGCGGCGCACTGCGGTTCCTCCGCCGATGTGAGGCTCACCAGTCCGTCGCAGACGTTCCACGAACGCCCCTCCGGATCGACGTCGCACAGCCGGACGAACACGTCGGCGTGCGCGAGGCTGGACGAGAACCAGATCTCGGCGCCGACCTCACCGACCACCTCGACGTCCTGATCGAGCACGGGCGTGGTGTAGGTGAGCACGTCCGGCCGGGCCTCCAGAGCGGTGTTGTCGACGCGGCCGCCGTCCCGCGCCAGGCGCACACCCCCGGAGGCGGGGGTGGGGTCGGCGGGGTCGTAGCGGAAGGTGTCGACCGACGACTCGCCCGGTGCCGGGCCGAGCACACCGCCCGCACCGAGGTGGAAGCGCGTGGGCGTGTAGCCCGCCGGCGGCCACGAGTCGAACGGGCGCCACGCGCCCTCGCCCATCACGTACAACTGAACGGGAGCGCGCTCCGGCGGTTCCTCGCCGCGGGCGTGCGCCAGGCCGAACTCCACGGCTTCGCGGACCGGCGCGGCCATGACCTCCGTGTGGGTCCACGGCCCGACGGTCAGCCGCGCGGTGCGGCCGTTGTCCTGCAACGCCTGGAAGTCGCGCAGCTGGCCGGGCAGGAAGATGTCGTACCAGCCGCCGATGGAGCTGACCGGCACGGTCACGCCGGCGACCCGGTGGCTGTGGTCGAACTCCCGCCACCGCGCGGAGTCCGAGGCGTGCACGAGGACGTCCTGGACGTAGTCGGAACGCGAGCCGAACGCCTTGACGTCCGCGTCCCGCAACGGCAGCGTGTGCAGCGCTCGCGCGGTCTTCCTGTCCTGGAACGGTTTGCGCAGCATCGCGAGCGGGCGCTGCTGGGTGCCGACGAGCACGCCCCACTCGAACGGCGTCTCCAGCGACATGCCGTCCGCGCGCAGGAACTCCAGCGTCAGAGCGGACTCCGTCACCACCGGGATCATCGCCTTGACCTGGGGTGGCAGCCGGTCGGCGACCGCCCACTGCACGTGGCCCAGGTAGCTCAGCCCGTAGAGCACGATCGCGTCGCTCCACGGCTGCTCCACCAGCCACTCGAGGGTGGCGAGACCGTCCGCGCGTTCCTGGCGCATCGGGTCGAACGTGCCGCCGGAGCCGAACCCGCCGCGCACGCTCTGGATCACCACCTGGTAGCCGCGTTCGGCCAGCGGCCTCGCCATGACCGACCCGAACAGGCGCCGTCCGTACGGGGACCGGATCAGCGCCGTCGGCAGGCCGTCGCCACCCGAGCGCGGCATCCACCGGTCGGCGAGCAGGTCGACGCCGTCGGGCATGGGGACGCGCAGGTCCCGCTGCACCACGACGTCGCGGGTCAGGGGCGGCGAGAGCTTGAGCCCGCGCTGGAGGAGACGGCTGATCATCGATGCTCCAGGAGCAGGGAGAGCACACCCAGCAGGCGGTCGGTGAACGTCTCGGGATCGGGCGCTCCCGCGACCACCCAGGACGTGACGAACGATCCGGCGCCGCCCGTGATGAACGCGGCGAGGTCCTCAGCGGCCTGGCCGGAGAGTCCGCGCAGGTGTTCGACGGCCTGCCGGTTGACCGGCAGGAGCAGGCTGATCAGCCCCCGGTTCAGCGCGAACGCGCACGACCCGGTGAACAGGGCGCGGTAGAACACCCGGTGGCCGGCGAAGTGCCTGGCCACGGCGAGCGTCTCGGCCCGAGCGTCCACGGGCGGCGTCATCTCGGAGAGGCGGGGTAGCAGTTCACGGCGGGCGAGGTCGAGCCCCGCCTCCAGCAGCAGCGAGTCGAGGTCCCCGAAGTGCTGGTACACGACCCGCCGGCTGACGTCGGCCGACTCGGCGACCTCGGACACCGTGATCGCCGTCGTGCCCCGCGTGCTCACCAGGTCGACCACGGCCGCCAGGACGGCCGCGCGGGTGCGGCGCACCCGGCGGTCGCGTGGCGGCTCGACCTCGCGCAGTTCCATGCGCCAGATCGTGTGACAGCTGTTACTAAATAGTCAAGTGTTACTTTTCTTCGTCGCGGTGGCCGCGCAGCGAACCGGCGTGCGCCTTGGCCGACGGGTCGTTGCGCGTCTTGACGAGGCTGGCGACCGTGACGACGACCAGGATCGCGATGATCACGCCGAGGCTGAGCGGCGTCGGCACCTCGGGCACGCTCGCGGAGATGTCCACGTGCGCCCAGTGCAGGATCAGCTTCACGCCGATGAACGCGAGGATGATCGCCAGTCCCGCCGACAGGTAGACGAGCCGATCGAGCAGGCCCTTGACGAGGAAGAACAGCGCGCGCAGGCCGAGCAGCGCGAAGGCGTTGGCGGTGAAGACGATGTAGGGCTCCTCGGTCACGCCGAACACCGCGGGGATCGAGTCGAGCGCGAAGAGCAGGTCGACGCCGCCGATCGCGACCAGCACGACGAACAGGGGAGTGGCGAACCGCTTGCCGCCGACGCGGGTGAAGATCTTTCCGCCGACGTAGTCGTCCGTCACGGGCAGGAGCTTGCGCGCGGTCTTCACCACGACGTTGTTCTCGACGTCGGGGTCCTCGTCGCGGTGCCGGAACAGCTGCACGGCCGTGAAGATCAGCAACAGCCCGAACAGCAGGAACATGAAGGAGAACAACGACAGCAGCGTCGCGCCGACCGCGATGAAGATGCCTCGCATGATCAGCGCGAGCACGATGCCGAACGTCAGCACCTTGTGCTGGTGCTCCTCGGGCACGAGGAACGTGGTCATGATGATCACGAAGACGAAGAGGTTGTCGACCGACAGGCTCTTCTCGACGATGTAGCCGGCGAAGTACTCCGCCCCGAACCCGCCGCCGTGCGCGCTCGCGAACCACACGCCGAAGCCGATGGCCACGAGGATGTAGAACACCGACCACAGACTGGCTTCGCGGAAGCCGATCCGGTGCGGTCGCCACGCCGCGAGCACGAGGTCGACCGCCAGCAGCGCGACGATCACCCCGATCGTCGTCGCCCACGTCAGTCCGCTGATCTCCAGCACCGCAAGTCCCTCCACCCGCCCGGTCCGTCCCCAATGGACGTTACCGGGCGGTGGAGGCGGGTGTCAGGACGTCAGGGTGTGTCGAACTCGGGTGTCAGGACGCGGTCGAACCCGACCCGCCGGGCGGGGCCGGTCATCGTGAGCTTCAACGAGGTGTGGATGTTCGCGCTCGACGTGCCGACGTGCAGCTCGACGTCGCCGGGATCGACCTGGCGGTGGCCCGCGCGGCCGGTGTAGGAGGTGAGGTCCGCGTGCAGCCGCGCGGTGACCGTGCGGGTCTGGCCCGCGGCGAGGTCCACCTTCACCGCGCCGATCAGCTGGCGGACGGGCCGGGCGACCTCCGCCACCGGGTCGTGCAGGTAGATCTGGACGACCTCGGCGGTCGCGACGTCCGTGTCGTTGCGCAGGACGACGTGCACCGCGCAGGTGCCGTCGGTCGGCCACTCGCGTTCCTCGCACCCCGCCGTCACCCACGTGGCGGACGCGTAGGACAGGCCGTGGCCGAACGGGAACAACGGCGTCGGGTCGACCGTGCTGACCTCGCTGCGCGTGCCGAGCGGGGCGCTGAGGTACGTGGACGGCTGGGTCGAGCCGGAGCCGGGGAAGCTGACCGGGAGCCTGCCGGACGGGTTGACGCGCCCGCTGAGGACACCGGCCAGTGCCGCCGCGCCCTCCTGGCCGGGGTAGAAGCCGCACACGACGGCGGCGAGCCGGTCGACCTGCCGGGACAGGTCGTAGGGCCGGCCCGACAGCAGCACGAGCACCACCGGCATGCCGGTGCCGAGCACCGCTTCCAGCAGTTCCTCCTGGCGGCCGGGCAACCTCAGGTCCGCGACGTCGCACCCCTCGCCGGACGTGCCCTTGCCGAACAGGCCGGCCTGGTCACCCAGCACCACGACGCAGACCTCCGCCTGCCGCGCGGCCTCGACCGCCTCGGCGATCTCGTCGTCGGTCCCGCCGAGCACCGGGCATCCCCGCGCGAACACCACGTCGTGGTCCTCGCGCAGCGCCTCCAGCACGGTGGCGACCTCGATGCCCATCTCGGCGTCCGGGTGGTGCACACCGACGTGCAACGGGAAGGAGTAGCAGCCCATCATCGCGCCGGGCTCGTCCGCGCGCGGGCCGACGACGGCCAGTCGCCGGCCGGCCAACGGCAGCACGCCGTCGTTCTGCAGCAACACGATCGAGCGTTCGGCCACCTCGCGGGCGAGCGCACGGGACTCGGCGTCGTCCAGGTCGAGGTTCGCGTCGGGCGCGGGGGAGTAGCCGGGGTCGAGCAGGCCCAGTTCGAACTTCTGCGCCAGCACCCGGGACAGCGCCCGGTCGACGACCGCCTCGTCCACGCGGCCGGAGTGGAGGCCTTCGAGCAGCGGCTCGCCGTAGCAGTCCACAGTGGGCAGTTCGACGTCGATGCCCGCAGTCAGGGCCTGGGCCGCCGCGTCCTCGCGTCCGGCGGCCACACCGTGCAGCTTGTGCAGGAACGCCACCGAGAAGTAGTCGGCGACCACGGTGCCGGTGAAGCCGTACTCGCCGCGAAGCCGCTCGGTGAGCATCGCCGGGTCGGCCGCGACGGGGACGCCGTCGTTGTCGGAGTAGGAGTTCATCACCGACCTGGCGCCGGCGCGCAGCGCCATCTCGAACGGCGGCAGGAGCACGTCCGCGAGTTCGCGGGGCCCGATCGACACCGGCGCGAGGTTGCGTCCCGCGCGGGAGGCCGAGTACCCGGCGAAGTGCTTCAGCGTCGACACGATCCCGGCCGACTCCAGGCCCGCGACGTAGGCGGCACCGATGGTGCCCACGAGGTGCGGGTCCTCGCCGATGGTCTCCTCGACCCGGCCCCAGCGCAGGTCGCGTGCGACGTCGAGCACCGGTGCCAGGCCCTGGTGCACGCCGAGGCGGCGCATCGAGTCGCCGATGCGCGCGGCCATGCGCCGCACCAGGTCCGGTTCGAAGGTCGCGCCCCAGCACAGCGGCGAGGGGTGCACGGTCGCCTGCCACGCGGCCAGTCCGGTCAGGCACTCCTCGTGCGCCACGGCGGGAATCCCGAAGCGGCTCGCCTCGATGATCTGCCGCTGGGTGCGCGCGAGCGTGCGGGCGCCGACCTCCGGCGCGATCGGCCGGGTGCCGAAGACGCGGGTGAGCTGGCCGAGGCCGTGGCGGGTCAGCTCGTCGAAGTCCTGCGGTGCCACGGCGAACTCGTGCTGGTGCGGGGCCATCTCGCCGGCGGCGTCGATGCCGGCCCAGATGCCCTGCAGCTGCGCGATCTTCTCCTGCGGGGTCATCCGCGCGACGAGGTCGCGCACGCGGTCGGCCACGGGGGCGTGCGGGTTCCGCCAGATCTCGTCCGGCGTGGTCGCTTCTGTCGTCACAACAACCTCAGGGGTTCAGTGGGCGGGTCGACTGCCGGACGACCAGTTCGGTGCCCAGGGTGATGTGGGTTTCGTCGGGCTCGGCGCCGTTGATGAGCCGCACCAGCAACTCGACGGCGCGGTGGCCCATCTCCCGGATCGGCTGCTGCACCGTCGAGAGCGGCGGTGTGCACAGCGCGGACTCGGGGATGTTGTCGAAGCCGACCACCGACAGGTCCTCCGGCACCCGCAGGCCGAGCTCGCGGGCGGCGTCGATGGCCGCGATGGCGGTGGTGTCGTTGGCGGCGAAGATGGCGGTGGGCCGGTCGGGCCGGCTCAGCAGGTACCGCGCGGACGCGGCGGCGACGTCCGCGTCGTAGTCACCGCGCCGGACCAGCGTCTCGTCCACCGCGACACCCGCGCTGGCGAGGGCTCCGCGGTAGCCGGTTTCGCGCTGCTGCGCGGACTTCAGGTCCTCGCGGCCGGTGAGCAGCCCGATCCGGCGGTGGCCGAGCGCGAGCAGGTGCTCGGTCGCGAGCCGTCCGCCGTGCAGGTTGTCCGAGTCGACCGTGGGCAGCGCCGCGCGACCGGTGTGCGGGTCGACCGCGACGACCGGCGTGCCGGGCAGGCCTTCGAGGTCGACGGCCGGCGTGACCAGCACGGCACCGTCGACGAGCGTGCCGCTCAGCCGGGTGAGGTAGCGCTGCTCCCAGCCGTGGGGGTCGCCGGTGCGGCCGCCCGCCGAGTACACGACGAGCTCGAAACCGGTGCCGCGGATGGCATCCGCCGCACCCTTGAGCAGTTCGGTGCTGAACGGCTCGATGTCGGCGACCAGGATGCCGATGACGTTCGTGCGGTGGTTGCGCAAGCTCTGCGCGACGAGGCTGGCCTCGTAGCCCATGTCCTTGATCACGGCGGTGACCCGCGCGAACGTCTCCGCGGAGACGCCGTACCGCTGGTTGAGGACCTTGGACACGGTGGCAACCGAGACGCCGGCCTGAGCGGCGACGTCCTTGATCGTGACGCGAGAGCGTGGAGGCACCGGGACAGGCTAGCCGTGTAAAACGTTATCGACAACGATTGACACGAGCCGGATTTCACGCAAGTCTCTGGCCCCAACACAGGCAGTCCAACTCGGCCGACGTCGTCAGGAGTGGACCCGAAATGCGTTCCAGAAAGCCCCTTGCCCTCTTCGCCGCCGCGGCACTCGCGCTGGCGGGGTGCAGCGGCGGCGGCGGTGACGCCTCCGCCGAAGGTCCCGTCACCCTCACCTGGTGGCACAACCGGACCACCGAGCCCATGAAGTCGAAGTGGCAGCAGATCGCCGACGACTTCCACAAGACCCACCCGAACACCTCGTTCACGATCGAACCGCTGCAGAACGAGCAGTTCCAGACCAAGGTGCCGCTCGCCCTGCAGGGCAACACGCCGCCGGACCTCTTCCAGCAGTGGGGCGGCGGAGCACTCGCCGACCAGCTGAAGTCCGGCAAGATCGCCGACATCACGCAGGCCTCGTCGGGCTGGATCGGCCCGCTGGCCAAGAACGCCGACGGCTGGAAGGTCGGCGGCAAGCAGTACGGCGCGCCGTACCTGATGCACGCGGTCGGGTTCTGGTACCGCAAGGACCTCTTCGCCAGCGCGGGGATCACCTCGACACCGACCACGCTGGACGAGCTGAACGCGGCGGTCGCGAAGCTGAAGACCGCGGGCGTCGTGCCGATCGCGCTCGGCGGCAAGGACCGCTGGCCCGACGCGTTCTACTGGGCCTACTTCGCGGTGCGCCAGTGCTCGGTCGACACGCTGAAGAAGGCGGTCGAGAAGACCGAGCTCACCGACCCGTGCTTCCTCAAGGCGGGCGAGAACCTCAAGAGCTTCCTGGACACGAAACCGTTCCAGGACGGGTTCGTCGGGACGCCCGCTCAGCAGGGGGCGGGCAGCTCGGCGGGCCTGGTGGCCAACGGCAAGGCCGCCATGGAGCTGCAGGGCGACTGGGATCCCGACGTGATGCAGGCGCTCACCGAGGACAAGGAGCTCGGCTCGAAGATCGGCTGGTTCCCGTTCCCGAGCGTGCCGGGCGGGCAGGGCGATCCGAGCGTGCTGCTCGGCGGCGGTGACGGGTTCTCCTGCACCACCCGCGCGGCCAAGGCGTGTGCCGAGTTCCTCGGGCACCTCGTGAGCGACGACGTGCAGAAGATCCTCGCCGAGACCAACTCCGGTCTGCCGGTGACCCCTGCCGGGGTGGCCGCGCTGAAGAGCGAGCCGCACAAGCAGATCGCCGAGGCCATGACCAAGGCGTCGCACCTGCAGTTCTACTTCGACACCGCGTTCCCGACCAAGGTCGGTCAGGCCCTCAACGACACCATCGCGAACTTCTTCGCGGGCCAGGGCGGACCCGACACCATCGTGAAATCGGTGAGCGAAGCAGCAGCCGGGAACAAATGATGAGTGCCGCGATCACCACGCGGCCGCCGACCGCCCCCGTGCCGCACGCGCCAGCGGCCGGGGGCACCCGGCGGCGGTCCCGACTCCGCCAACGCCTCGAGCTCGCGTTCCTGCTGACCCCGGCTCTGCTGCTGTTCACCGGGTTCGTGCTGGTGCCGATCGGCGTGGCGGCGTACTACAGCCTCTACTCCTGGAACGGCTTCGGCCCGCTCACCGACTTCGTCGGACTGGGCAACTACGTCGAGGCGTTCTCCGGTGACGTGTTCCAGAGCGCCATCGGGCACAACCTGATCATCGCCACGCTCTCCATCGTCGTGCAGCTGCCGCTGAGCATCGGCCTGGCGCTGCTGCTCAACCGGAAGCTGCGCGGCCGGACGTTCCTGCGGATGGTGGTCTTCGCGCCGTACGTGCTGTCCGAGGCGGTGACCGCGGTGATCTGGCTGCTCATGTTGCAGCCGGGCGGTTTCGTCGACGAGATCCTGCGCGGCGTGGGCCTGGGCGGTCTCGTGCAGCTGTGGCTCGCCGACCAGTCGCTCGTGCTCTACACGCTCTTCCTGGTGATCACGTGGAAGTACATCGGCTTCGGCGTGATCCTGCTGCTGGCCGGCCTTCAGGGCGTTCCTCCCGAGCTGCGGGAGGCCGCCGCGCTGGACGGCGCGACCGCGTGGCAGACCACCCGGCACGTCGTGCTTCCGCTGCTGGGACCGACCATCAGGATCTGGGTGTTCCTGTCCGTGATCGGGTCGTTGCAGCTCTTCGACCTGGTGTGGATCATGACGCTGGGCGGTCCCGCCAACGCGTCGACGACCATGGCCACCTACCTGGTCGACCACGGCTTCAAGCGCTACGAGTTCGGTTTCGGCAGCGCGGTCGCGGTGATCCTGTTCATCATCTGCTTCCTGTTCGCGTTGCTGTACCAGAGGTTCGCTCTGCGTCGCGACACCCAGGGCGCGTTGACGGGAGTGCGCTGAGATGTCACGTCGTAACACCGTCGGCTACCTCGCCGCGTTCGCCGTCATCGGCGTGACGGTGGTGCCGCTGTTGTTCGTGGTGCTGGGCGGTTTCCGCACCACAGCCCAGATCAACGCCTCACCGGCGGGGTTGCCCGGCCCGTTCGTGTGGGACAACTACCGGGAAGTGGCGACCTCGCTGCAGTTCTGGCGCCTGCTCGGCAACAGCCTGCTGATCGCGGTGATCGCGACCACGCTGGCGGTCGTGCTCGGGTCGATGGCGGCGTTCGCGTTGTCGCGGTACTTCTTCCGGGGCCGCGAGGGGTTCTACACGTTGTTCACGCTGGGCCTGCTGTTCCCGCTCGGCGTGGCCACCCTGCCGTTGTACCTGTGGCTGAGGCAGCTGAACCTGCTGGAGAACCCGCTCGGCGTCGCGATACCGGAGGCGGCGTTCTCGCTGCCCGTCACGATCGTGATCCTGCGGCCGTTCATGAACGCGATCCCCGGTGAGCTGGAGGACGCCGCACTGCTCGACGGCGCGGCCAAGCTCGGCTTCTTCTGGCGGATCCTGCTCCCGCTCTCGCGGCCGGCGCTGATCACGGTGTCCGTGCTCGCGTTCGTCACGAGCTGGAACTTCTACCTGTTGCCGTTGCTGGTGTTCAGCGACTCCACGAACTTCACGCTTCCGCTCGGCGTGGCCATGTTCCAGTCCGAGCACACGCAGGACACCGCGAAGGTGCTCGCCTTCACCGCGCTGTCCATGATCCCCGCACTCACGTTCTTCGTGCTCGCCGAACGCCGCATGGTCGGGGGCCTCACCGGTTCCGTGAAGGGCTGAATCACAAGGGAGTGAATCATGCGAACCCGATTAGCTGCCGGCATCGCCGTTCTGGTGGTGCTGTCCCAGACCGTTCCCGCTTCGGCGGCGGGGCCGTTGAAGAGCGTCACGAACAGGTACGTGGGCAGTGCGGTGGCCGCCCAGCACCTGACCGCCGAGGCGGACTACAGGAAGGTGCTGACGCGGGAGTTCGACAGCGTCACGCCCGAGAACGAGATGAAGTGGGGCGTCGTCGAAGCCGTGCGCGGCCAGTACGACTGGTCCGGCGCGGACGAGATCGTCAAGTACGCCAAGAAGACCGGCAAGTCCGTGCGCGGCCACACGCTGGTCTGGCACAGCCAGCTGCCCGACTGGGTCGACGACCTGGAGGCGGCGGAGCTGCGGGACGTCGTCAAGAACCACATCAGGACCGAGGCGGGCCGCTACCGCGGGAAGATCCGCGCGTGGGACGTCGTCAACGAGGCCTTCAACGAGGACGGCACCCGCAGGCAGACGGTGTTCCAGGAGAAGCTCGGCGACCGCTACATCGCCGACGCGTTCCGCTGGGCCCACGCGGCCGACCCGAAGGCCAAGCTCTACATCAACGACTACAACGTCGAGGGGCTCAACCCCAAGAGCGACGCGGTCTACGAACTGGCGAAGTCGTTGAAGCGGCAGGGCGTGCCGATCCACGGTGTCGGCATCCAGGCGCACCTGTCGCTGATGTACGGCTTCCCGGCGGGCGTCAAGGAGAACATCGCCAGGTTCGCCGCGCTCGGGCTGGACGTCGCGATCACCGAGGCCGACGTGCGGATCCCGTTGCCCGTCACGCCCGAGAAGCTGGACGCGCAGGCGAGCTACTTCGGCCAGGTGTGGGACGCCTGCCACGCCGTGCGGCGCTGTGTCGAGTTCACCACGTGGGGCTTCACCGACCGCCACTCGTGGGTGCCGGACGTGTTCCCCGGTGAGGGCGCGGCCTGCCTGTTCGACGAGAACCTGAAGCCCAAGCCGGCCTACGCCCGTCTCAACCCCTAGCGGGAGTCCCCACTTGGCACAGTTCGAGAACCCGGTCCTGCCCGGCTCGCACCCCGATCCCTCGGTGTGCCGGGCGGGATCGGACTACTACCTCGTCACGTCGACCTTCGAGTACTTCCCCGGCCTGCCGATCTACCACAGCAGGGACCTGGTGCACTGGCGGCCGCTCGGGCACGTGCTGGACAGGCCGTCCCAGCTGCCGTTGCAGGGGGTGCCTGCGTCCAGCGGCCTGTACGCGCCGACGATCCGCCACCACGACGGCGTGTTCTACGTGGTGTGCACGCTGGTCGGCGGCACGGCGAAGAGCGGCAACTTCGTCGTCACCGCCACCGATCCGGCCGGGGAGTGGTCGGAGCCGCGGTGGCTGCCGGAGGCGGACGGGTTCGACCCGTCGCTGTTCTTCGACGACACCGGCCGCGCCTGGTGGACGGCCACCCGCGAGGTGCCCGGCGGCAGGCCCGGTCAGACCGAGGTCTACCTGCGCGAGTTCGACCCGGAGCGGCTGGAGCTGGTCGGCGACGAGCACGTGCTGTGGACCGGCGCACTGCGCGACTCGGTGTGGCTCGAAGCGCCGCACGTGTACAAAGTGGACGGACGGTACGTGTTGCTGTGCGCGGAGGGCGGCACGGACTTCGAGCACTCGGTGGTCGTGGCGACGGCGGACGAGGTCACCGGTCCGTACCGCGGTTCACCGCTCAACCCGCTGCTGACCCACCGGCACCTCGGCCGGGACCACCCGATCGCGGCCGTCGGCCACGCGGACCTGGTGCGCACCCAGGACGACCAGTGGTTCGCCGTCCTGCTCGCCACCCGGCCGTACGGCGGCTACTTCTACAACCTCGGCCGCGAGACGTTCCTCGTGCCGGTGTCCTGGGAGGCGGGCGGCCCGGTGTTCAGCCCGGGCACCGGCCGTGTCGAGGCGCGGTACGACGTTCCCCGCCTGCCCGCGCACCCGTGGCCGCAGGCAGGTCCGACCGACGACTTCGACGCGCCGGTGCTCGGTCCCGAGTGGTCGTTCCTGCGCACGCCGGACGAGGTGTTCTGGTCTCTCACGGACCGGCCCGGTCACCTCCGGCTGGCGGTGCGCCCGGAGTCGATCAACGACCTGGTGACGCCGAGCCTGGTCGTCCGGCGCCAGCAGCACCGGGACTTCCACGCCTCCTGCGAGGTCGAGTTCGAGGGTGCGGGCCCGACCGAGTGGGCCGGACTCGTGTTGCTGCAGAACAACGACCACCACGTCCGGCTGCTGCTCGGTGCCGGCCGCGAGGTCACCCTCGTGCGCCGCGCCGGTGGCCGCGACGAGCTCCTCGGCACGGCGCGGCTGCCGGAAGGCCCGGTGCGGCTGTGCTTCGAGGCCGTGGGCCAGGAGTGCAGGGCCCTGGTCGCCGGCACCGGGCAGGAGTGGCGGCCGCTCGGCGAGCCGTTCGACGGAAGGGTGCTCAGCACGCAGGCGGCGGGCGGGTTCACCGGCGTCCACATCGGACTGTACGTGACCGGCGACTGCGCTCCGGGCACGTCGTGGGCGGACTTCGGCAGCTTCACCTACCGGAGCCTGGAGGACTGATCGGTCACCGGCGAGCCGCGACCGCCTGCTGCAACAGGGTCAGAGCCTGTTTGGCCACCACGTTGAACATGCCCATCGTGGTGTCGCGCTCGCCGAGCACCACCAGCAGCGTGTCGGCGTCGACCCCGAACACGCCGACCTGGCCGGACTCGCCCTCGAAGAACACCGCTCTAGGGCTGCCGACACCGGCCTGCGAGGTGAACTGGGTCGCGAGCCCCGCGGCCGCCGAGGCCATCGCGGCGACGCCGTCGTCCTCGATGCCGCGCGTGACCCCGCACAGCACCAGGCCGTCCCGCGTCGCGACCAGCACCCCGTTGATCGCCACGGTGTCGAAGCTGCCGTGGACCTCCTGCAGCGCCTCGGTCATCAGCTTCGCGGCGACGCTGTCGGGCACGTGCCGCTCCGCCGCGGACGGGGCCTCCGACAGCGGTCCGCGCCGGCGCAGGGGCAGTGCGCCGGAAGTCTGCGTCACCTCGAACGACATCTCGTTCACACCGTGAGGCCGGCTTCGATGGACTTGAGGTGGTGCCTGGCCAGCGCGAGGTTGGCGCGCTCCCGGTCCAGCACGAGGTAGAGGAACAGCTTCGAGTCGCTCCGCTTGCCCGTCGTCAGCAGGCGGATCAGGTGGTACTGGCGGTGCAGGGTGATGAGGATGTCCTCGATCTCGTCGTTCAGCTTGAGCGCCGAGATCACCCGTTGCTTGGCCCGCACGACCTCGGTGTTGCCGGCGGCGGCCACCTCCAGGTTCAGCCAGTCGCCACCACCGATCGAGCCCAGCGACATGCCGCTGTCGTAGTCCACGAGCGCGGCTCCCACGGCACCGGTGATCGTCATTGCCTCTTTGAGCGCTGTCTCGATGTCCATGCGGCTGCTTCTCCTAGTACGCGACCGGTCACGCGCGGCGACGATCTGCCGGTGTTCCCCAGAAATCCGCTGGCAGACCGTGTGATCGACTCACCCTACGTCGCGGCGGCGGGGCGGGGGACAGGTCCGTTCGGAGCAACGTGCGCAGAGGACAGTCCGTTCAGGACCGCGAAGGGTCCTGCGAGGACTTCGAACGTGAATCTCTACAGAGGACGTTCTCCTTCGGTGAGGTGAACAGCGAGTGGCGGTGGCCTGCTCGCCGGCCACCGCCGCTCGCGGTGCCTAGAGCCGCTGCAGTCCGAACCGCTGGTTGAGTCCGCTTCCCGTGGTCCACTGCGAGATGCGGGCGCCGTCGGCGGTCGAGGCCTGCCACACGTCCATGGCGAGCCCGCTCTGCCGGTTGACCAGGCTGATCACGCCGAGGCCGTGGTCCACGACCTGCCACTGCTGGGCGGGCGAGTTGGAGTCGGGCTGCTGGGTGATGTCGGCACCGGTGCCGGAGCCCGCGACCTGGAGCACGAGGCCGCTGTGCCGGGCCCGGACGCGGTAGTGGCCGCCGCCGGAGTCGAGGAAGTCGAACACCTGGTTCAGCCCGCCGGTGGCCGTCCACTGGATGGCGGTGGCACCGGCGGACGCGGATCCGCCGTTGATGTCGACGAGCTTGGAGCTGTGCTGGGCGACGAGCCGGTAGTCCACCCCGGTCTGCACGGGACCGGTGCCGCCGCCCGCGGTGCCGACGGGCTTGCGGGACAGCGCCTGGGCCTCGGCGAGGTTCGGCAGTGGCCGCAACCGGTAGGTGTAGGTGTAGTCCCGGTTGGGGAAGAGCTTGTAGGTGTCGAGCGGGTGCGCGCCCCAGCTGTCGTTGCCGCCGACGCCGGTCTGGCGCAGGTTCAGCCGCAGCACCACGTCCTGGCGCCGGGTCAGCTGGTAGTCGTGCCGGACGCCTCTCGAGAGGTCCTCCGGCGTGAAGTACGACGCGTTCACCTCCAGCAGCGGTTCGCCGTAGGCGAGCAGGCCGCGACCGCTGCCGTTGACGAGGGCGATCCACCGGACGTCGGTCTTGTTGCCGTTCTCCTGCGGCCGGATGTAGCCGGTCCACTGCTCGGCGACGGTCGAGGAGTGCACGCCGACGTCGGACCCGGTCTTGCGGTCCCAGTGGTTCTCGTGCGGACCCCTGCCGTGGAAGCGGAGCCGGGAGAGCTCGCCGGGCAGGAACAGCATCGTGCCCACCTCGGGGATGTACGGCAGGCTCGACGATCCGGGGTGCAGCGTGTTGTCGACCTTGATCTCGCCGTTGCCGTAGATCGTGTACGTCGTCGAGTAGGTCGACACCGTGCTGGTGGGCAGGGTGCCGCTGACGGTGATCCGCGCCGCGCGGTCGGACGGCCGGTCGAGCGTCACCCGGGACACCGTCCGGTTGGCGCCGGCGTTGCGCCACGTGCCGTTGCGGGTCGGATGGCCGTTGCCCACGTCGTTGTCGGTCGGTGCCCGCCAGAAGTTGGGCTGCGGCCCGGAGTTCAGCAGCCGCATGCCCATCGCGTCGTAGGCGGTGATCAGGCCGGTCGCCTTCGCGATGGTCACGCTGAAGTCCTGACCGGTGACGGTGATGCGGTCGCCGGTCTCGGTCGCCGTCACCACGGGTACCGACGTGACGGGGGTCGGCACGACCGGAGGGCTGCCGAGGTCGATCGGCAGCTGCTGCTTGGCCACCTCGAAACCCGCCTCCGCCCAGGGCTTGGCGGTCCGCAGCCGGAAGGACAGCTGCAGGAAGTGCTCCTCGCCCGGCGCGGGGTCGGCCGGGCGCTGCACGGGCAGCTGCACAGTCCTGTTCGACAACGGCGGGACGTCGAGCTGCGCCGCCGTGAGCTGTCCGCTCTGGACGACGACGCCGTCGGCGAGCAGGGACCAGCTGCCGGTGAACTCGTTGACGTTGGTGAACAGGTTCTCGTTGGTGATCCTGACGGTGCCGGCAGCGCCCGCGTTCGCGACGGTGATCGCCTGGTAGACCTGCTTGACCTCCACGGCCTTGCCGGTGATCCGCCGGTCGGCCGTGACGATCCCGTCGGCGCAGAACGCACCGTCGTTCGGGTTGTCGCCCCAGTCCCCGCCGTAGGCGAGGTACGTGGTGCCGGACTGCGTCCTCCAGGTCAGGCCCTGGTCGGCGAAGTCCCAGATCCAGCCGCCCTGCAGCACCGGGTTGGCCCGGATGACGTCCCAGTACTCCTTGAAGTTGCCGGTGGAGTTGCCCATGCTGTGGGAGTACTCGATCATCACGTACGGCCGGGTGTCGTTCGTGTCCCTCGCCCGGTTCTGCACCCCCGCCGGGCTTTCGTACATGGCGGACCGGATGTCGCTGACCTGGGGGCGGTTGTCGCCCTCGTACTGGATGATCCGGGTGGGGTCGGCCGCGCGGATCCAGTCGCGCATGGCCACGAAGTTGCTGCCGCCGCCCGCCTCGTTGCCGAGCGACCACATGATCACCGAGGGGTGGTTCTTGTCCCGGTGCACCATCTGGGCCGCCCGGTCGAGGACGGCCGCGGTCCAGTCGGCCCTGGAGGCCGGGTAGGTGTCGCGGATCCCGTGGGTCTCGAGGTTGGCCTCGTCCACGACGTAGAGGCCGTACTCGTCCGCGAGATCGTACCAGGCGGTGTTGTTGGGGTAGTGCGACGTGCGCACCGAGTTGATGTTGAGCTGCTTCATCAGCGTGATGTCGCGGACGAGGTCCTCGCGGGTCAGAGCGGTACCGCGGTCCGCGTGCATCTCGTGCCGGTTGGTGCCGCGCAACGACACCGGCTGGCCGTTGATCCGCATGAGGCCGTTCCTGAGGGCGAACTCGCGGAACCCGACGCGGGCCGACACCGTCTGGACCACCGCGCCCGCCGGATCGCGCACGGTGAGCACGGCGGTGTACAGGTTCGGGTGCTCGGCGGACCAGAGCCTCGGCGCCGCCACCGCCTTCGCGCCCCGCGCGGTCGTCTCCTGGCCGGGGGAGGGGGAGTTCACGCTCGTGCGCAACGGATCCGGCCACACCGGTTGCCGGTTGTGGTCGTACAGCTGCGTTTCCACCGTGAAGGTGCCCGCCTGCTGACCGCCGCTGTTGCGCAGGACCACCGCGACCGCGAGGTGGGCGTTGGTGTAGTTGTCCCGCAGCGGCGTGGTGATCGTGAAGTCGCGCAGGTGCACGGCCGGCAGCGAGTAGAGGAAGACCGGCCGGAAGATCCCGGACAACCTGATCATGTCCTGGTCCTCCAGCCACTCCCCGTCCGGGTACTTGAAGACCTCGACGGCGACCAGGTTCGAGCCCGCGCGGACGTGGTCGGTGACGTCGAACTCCGACGGCGTGTACGACCCCTCCCGGTATCCGGCCTTCGTTCCGTTGACCCACAGGTAGAAACCGGACTTCACGCCCTCGAAGTGCAGCAGGACCCGCCGCCCCTGCCACGAGGGCGGGAGGGTGAACGTGGTGCGGTACTGGCCGACCGGGTTGACCCGCGACGGCGCGAACGGCGGCTGCGTGTTCTCGTTCTGGCCGTTGGCTCCCCACCACGGGTAGGTGATGTTGAGGTAGATCGGGAAGTCGTAGCCGTGCAGCTGCCAGTTGGACGGCACCGGGATGGTCGCCCAGCCGCTGTCGTCGACGTCGGTGCGCCAGAAGTTCAGGTCGCGGTCCGCGGGCCGGTTGGCGTACTTGAACCGCCATCTGCCGCTGATGTCGAGCCGGAACGGCGAGTTCGTCCGGTCCAGCGCCAGCGCCTGTTGCAGGTCGGCGTACGGCATCAGCGTGGCGTGCGCCGGTTGAGCGTTGACCGCGAAGATCCCGATGTTGTTGTTCCACTCGGGGAAACCGTTGGGAGGGTCGGGCCACGCCGCCGCGGCCGGGAGCGGGGCAGCCGCCACCGGTGTGGCCAGGCTCGGCACGGCGAACGCCGCGAGTCCTCCGCCGAGCAGCGTGCGCCGGCGGATCCTGCGGCGGTGCGGCGGCAGGCTCTCGTCAGGGGTGGTGGACAAGGTGCTCTCCTAGCCGGTCAGGGCGGCGAGCGAGCGATCTGACGGGCCGCCGCGGGTGGACTGCCGAACATCGCGACCCTGGGAGAAGGGTCGTTCGAGTTCACGGCACGGCTCACGCCGGCCGATGTCCGGAGCCGGCGGCGGTGCGGCGATCCGGAGAGGTCCTCAGTGGACGGTGGACGGTCTTCTGCCGTGCGGGCACGGCAGGGCGACCGGGTGTTCCGGCGAGTGGCTGGACGTGGAGTGGCCGGCCGTTTCAGTGCGACACATCACACCGAGCAGCGAGAAGGTTGTAGCACACATCCGGAAGACGGGTCCAGGTCAGCCGAACACGCGGCGCTGGATCTCCCGCCGGTAGTCGTCGAGCGTCCGGTCCACGTGCACGGCGGCCGCTTCGGCGGCGGCCTCGGGGTCGCCCCGCCGGATGGCCTGGTAGAGGGCGGCGTGCTCCTCGACGGCCTCCGCGGTGTGGCTGCCCACCTCGCCGTGGAGCCCGATGATGTTGGACTGGCGTTGCAGGCGGCGGGCCTCGCGCACCGCCGCGACGAGGAACTGGTTGTGCGAGGCGGCCGCGATCGCCGCGTGGAAGTCGTCGTCGCCCTGGTCGAACAGCGCGGCCTGACCGGTGAGGTGGCCCTGCCGGCACATCTCGGCGGCGGCCTCGATGGTGTGCAGCTCGGCGGGGGTGGCGCGGGTCGCGGCGTACCTCGCGGCCGCGGTCTCCTGCACCCGGCGGAACTCGAAGAGCATGTAGACGTGGTCGAGGTCGGTGGGCAGGAAGAACCCGCCCCACCGGGACGCGCCGAGCATCCCCTCGTCGTCGGCCACGTAGAGCCCGCGGCCCTTGTGGGCGCGCACCCTGCCGAGCGCCGAGAGGATCTTCACGGCCTCCCGCACGACGGTCCTGCTGGTTCCCATGCGGGCGGCCAGCTCGTTCTCGGTCGGCATGCGGTCGCCGGGGCGCAGCTCCAGCTCGGCGATGAGCTCCAGGATCTTCTCCGCCACGACCTCGTAGCCGGGCCGGTAGGCGGGCGGTGCTTGAGCGGCATCGACGTCCACCGGACGGCTCCTTCATGAGTAAGACTTTTCCGCGTCGAACGAGGATACACGCGGGGATCGAACGAGCAGGCAAACCCGTCGATCGCGAGGTCGATGCTGTTCAGGGCCAAGATCTACCTCCAGTTCAGCGCGCAGAATGAGCATGCTCATTTCCTTGACGGTGCCTCGGCCAGGCTGCCATGGTCCCACCGGACGGGTGGCACGACGTAGTGGAGCAGCCGATGAGCCGTCGTTGGAAAGCGCTTACCGCGTTGCGGGTGCTGATGTCGCTCCTGCTCGCCGCCGGACTGGCGACCGCCGTCCCCGCCGCCGCGCAGGCGTCCACGAGCCAGTTCAGGGGCGTGAACTGGGCCGACCAGAGGGACAACTTCGTCAACGGCGTGCTGTACCCGTCCGGGCTCAGCGCGTCGGACACCTACTCCTCGGCGGCCGCCGTCGCGGACCGCGTGGTCGGGCAGCTGTACTCGCTCACCGGCGCCAACACGGTGCGGATCCCGATCAACGAGCCGACCGTCGCGAACTACTGGGGCACCTACACCGGCGCGATCGACACCGCGCTCGGCAAGGGCAACGTGCTCTTCGCGTACTGGGCCCACACCGGTGGCAGGCCGCAGAACCACGCCGCCTTCGAACGGATGTGGGACACCGTCGTCGCGAAGTACGGCGCCCACCCCAACGCGTACTTCGAGGTCATCAACGAGCCGCACGGCTACAGCACGACAGACCTCAACAACATGTACAACTCCTGGCTCGCCAGGTACTCGGCCGTCCCGCGCGGCAGGGTCGTCCTCGACGGCGCGGGCCTCGCCCAGAACGTCCCCGCGGTCGGTGGCGACAGCAGGCTCAACGGCACGCTGCTCGCGGTCCACGACTACTCGTTCTTCGCCGGGTTCGAGAGCGAGACCCAGTGGGCGGACCACATCGCGAGCTACATCGGCGCCTACGCGAGCCGCACCATCGCCACCGAGTGGGGCGGCGCGATGGGGCCGGGCACCAAGAACGGCGTGTACTTCGACGCGGTCGACTACAGCGTGCCGAGCGGGTCGTACATGGCCGACTACGTCCGGGGAGTCAGCGCGAAGCTGCGCAGCCTCGGCATGGGCAGCGTGTACTGGCCCGGCCTGCGCGACGGCGACTGGTACAGCCTGACCACCAGGAGCGCCGGCACGGCTCTGACGCTGACGAACCGCTCAGGCCTGCAGCGGCTGCGCTACTCCTGGGGCCTGGGCGAGGCCGGTGCCGAGATCACCGGCCTCCGCAACGTCGCGACCGGCTGGTACGTCGACGGTCTCGGCAGGACGACCGAGTCCCCGGCGGGACAGGGTTCGGGTGGTGCGAGCCCCGGCCAGCGGTGGGTCGTCGAGAACTCCGGCGCGCACGTCCGGATCAGGAACGCGACCACCGGCCTGTACCTCGACGGCATGGGCCGCACGGCCAACGGCTCGGACGTGGCCCAGCGCGCCGGCAGCACGGCCACCAGTCAGCAGTGGACGGTGCTGACCGGCACCAGCAGGGGCAACGACGTGCGCATCAGGAACCGCGCCACCGGGCTGTACCTGGACGGCATGGGGCGCGCGTCGGCCGCCGCGAACCTCGGCCAGTGGAGTGACAGCAACAGCGTCAACCAGCAGTGGCGGATCGTCGCGGCGGCCTGAGCGGACACCTCAGGCGAGCGAGCAGGCGTGCCCGTTGAGCGTGAAGGCACGGGGCGTCGTGCTGGTCCCGGACGCGGTGAACCCCATCAGCAGTGACCCTCCCGCCGGGATCACCACGTTGTACGGCACCGCGGTCGCGGCGACGTCCCTGCCCGTCTGCCGCTGGGTCGCGTTCCACATCTCGGAGACCGTCTGGCCGCCGGCGAACGTCCACCGCAGGGTCCAGCCGTTGATCTCCGCGCCACCGGTGTTGCGGAGGGTGACGTCGGTGCGGAAGCCACCCGGCCAGGTGTCGGTGACGACGTAGGCGACCGAACAGCCGGTCACCGGCTTCGGGGCGGCGGGCGTGGTGGGCGCCGGAGCGGTGGGAACCGGTGGAGCCGGTGGCGGGGTGGAACCGGGACCGGCGCAGGGCGGACCCCACCGCCCGAGCCGCTTGGCGGACGCGGACTCCTCCGCCTCCCGCATCGCGCGGTCGTCGGGGGCCTCGCCGCGGGTCATGCCCATCTCGACGGCGAGCAGCGCGTAGTCGGTGCCGTCCGCGAGGCGCAGCGACACGACCGGTTCGCCGTCCGGTGTCCGCGCGACGGGCTTCTGGAGCAGCATCGTCCTCGCGAACGTCGCCGACGCGTCGGCCCAGCACGCGTCGGGCGCGGCGAGCCCCTTGACCCGCACCTCCTCACCGTCGGAGAGCCGCACGGTCCGGACGTCCACGACGTCCTGGACGGTCGCGGAGTACGCGGTCTTGAGCGGCGGTTCGATGATCGAGGGGAACGCGGGCGGCGTCGTGGTGGCCACCGGGGGTGCGGGCTCACCGCCGCAGCCGGCGACGCCGATCAGCAGCGCCGCGGCGATCACCGGCCACCGGGTCGCCGGAGCGGGCCGCGTGCCTCGTGATCGTGTCATTGGTCCTCTGCGGGGATGCGGCGAACACCGGGAGGAGTACGCCCGAACGGTCGATGTGGTCCCGGGAGGCTACGACCTTTCGGAGGAGCACGGAAGATCTTTCGCATCGGTGAGAAGTGTTCTTCGACGCTTTCGAGTCGAATTCCCGTCGAATGCGCGGCCCGCGTGAGAATGGTGAACAACGTTGCCGGCTCGGCGGCGGGAACTCAGCGGGCTGCGGTGCTGCCGCGGTCGGTGAGCAGCGGCTGGAGGAGGCGCACCTCGGGCGCGAGCTCACGGCCCAGGCGGGCCATCACCATCTCGACGGCGATCGCCCCCAGCTCCTCCGCGGGAACGGCGATCGAGGTGAGCGGGACGGGCAGGGTCTCCGCGACGTCGTCGGGGCACAGCGTGATCACCGACAGGTCGCCGGGGACGTCGAGCGACCGGCGCCGCAGTTCGAGCAGCAGCGGGCCGAGGGCGGCCTCGTTGTGCACGACCAGCCCGGTGGTGCCGCGGTCCGGGTGCAGCACGTCGTCCAGGCACTCGGACACCGCGTCGTAGCCGGTCGCGCAGGAGTGCACCGAGGCGAGCAGACCGCGTTTGGCCGTCTCGCCCTGGAACCCGGCCAGCAACCGCGCGGCGAAGCTCGTGCCGCGCGCGTAGACCGCGGGAGGCGAGCCGATCAGCGCGATCGAGCGGTGGCCGCGATCCGCGAGGTGGCCCGCCAGCTGCCGTCCCGCCGTGGCGAAGTCGAGGTCGAGGCAGCTCAGGCCCTCGTGGTCGTCGGGCATGCCGAGCAGGACGACCGGAGCGTCGACGTCGCGCAGTTCCGGCACGCGCGGATCCGCGCTCTCGACGTCCATCACGATGATCGCGTCGGCCATGGACCGCGCGATGACGCGGTGGGCCTCGCCGGGGCCCGCCTCCTTGGTCAGCAGCAGCACGTCGTAGTCGTGGTCCCGGGCGCGGGCCACGATCGACGACACGAACCGCATGATGATCGGCATGTTCTGATCGGAGTGCAGCGGCACGACCAGGCCGACCACGCGCGACCGGTTCGAGGCGAGCGCCCGCGCCCCGGCGTTCGGGTGGTAGCCGAGGGCCGCGATGCTCTGCTCGACGCGGCGCTTGGTCTCCTCGGAGATGCTGCGCTTGCCGCTCAGCACGTACGAGACCGTGCTGATCGAGACGCCGGCGTGGTGGGCGACCTCCTTGATCGTGATCATGCCCGCCCTTCGCGCCGGTTCGTCGCGAGCATCGTAGTGCGTGGGAGGAGTGTGGTCGAACGGCTGTCGAACGCCGGCGCGGTAATCGTCGAACCCGTCGAACAGGTGCAGTGCGCTTGACGTGCGGGTTTCGCCTGTGTCACATTCTGAAACCACGTTCGAAGCGCTTCGATTTCATTCTGCTCAGGCGCTTCGGGACCGGAGGTGTCGACGTGGTCACCATTGTGGACGTGGCGAAGCACGCGGGTGTCGCGCCCAGCACGGTCTCCTACGTGCTGACCGGCAAACGGCCGGTTTCGGCCCAAACCCGAATGCGGGTGGGGGAGAGCATTCGGCAGCTCGGCTACCAGCCGCACGCGGGGGCGCGGGCGCTGGCCGGCAGCAGGACGAACGTGCTGGCCCTCGTCCTGCCGCTGCGGGAGGGCGTGCACCTGCCGGTGGTGATGCGGTTCGCCTCCTCGGTCGTCACGACGGCCCGCGAACACGACATGGACGTGCTGCTGGTGACCGCGGACGAGGGGGCCGCCGGGCTCCGGCGGGTGGCCGGTACGTCGAGGGCGGACGGGTTCCTCGTGATGGACGTGGGGCTCGACGACGAACGGGTGCCGGTGCTGCGCGACCTCGGCCGCCCGGCCGTCCTGCTCGGGCATCCCACCGTGTCCAACGGTCTGACCTGCGTCGACCTGGACTTCGAGGCGGCGGGCGCGCGGTGCGTCGACCACCTCGCCGAGCTCGGGCACCGCAGCATCGGCTTCCTCGGGGCGCCGGGAGCGGTCTACGAGCGCAACACCGGGTTCGCGCGGCGCACCCTCGCGGGGTTCAGCGCCGCGGCCATGCGGCGCGGAGTCGCCTCGACCGCCCTGCCCGCCGAGCGGCACCGCGACGCCGTGCGCGCCGTGGTCAGGACGCTGCTCGGGGAACTGGCGCGGATGACCGCGCTGGTCGTGCACAACGAGGCGGTGCTGGGCTGGGTCGTGGAATGCCTGCGGGCCGAGGGGCGCCGCGTGCCCGAGGACGTCACCGTCGTCGCGATCTGCCCGGACGAGCTGGCCGACCAGCTGCGGCTGACCTCGGTGCGGCTGCCCGCCGACGTGCTGGGACGGCGCGCGGTCGAGCTGCTGATGGCGAAGCTGAACGGGCAGCAGCCTCCCGCGCTCACCCTGCTGCCGCCGACGCTGCTCAGCCGGACGGGGCAGGCCGGTCCCGGGCTCGGGGCGGGGCGGCCGCGCTGCGGTGAACCGCCCCTGCGCGCCGGGTGAGGCGTGAGTTGCCGCCGTACCGCACGAAAGCGCCCCGCGTCTGGTCGAAGGCGACGTGGCGCGCCCCGCGCATTCCCCGGGATCTTTCAGGCCCGGTTCCCGAATGCTCGTCGAATTTTTTCGCGCGGGTGTGTTCGATGATTTCGATGTTAGGTTGAATTCAACGAACCGCTTCGGCTCTCGGGCGGTGCGAATTCCGTTCAACGGTGTGCGGAAGGACAATCGAAGATGAAAATCGTGCGTTCACTTGTCGTCGTGATGGCTGCTGTCCTGGCGATCCCCCTCGGGGCCGGCACCGCGTCCGCCGCGACCTGGAGCTCCTCCGACAGGTGGGGAACGTGGTCGAACGGTGGCTACACCGTGCGCAACAACATCTGGGGCAACGGGTACGGGCCGCAGACGGTCTGGGCCAACTCCTACAGCAACTGGGGCGTCTGGGCGAACCACCCCAACACCGGGGGCATCAAGTCCTACCCGCACTCGGAACGGCAGGTGAACCGGAGGCTCAGTTCTCTCGGGAACCTGTCGAGCAGCTTCAACGTCTCCTACCCCGGCTCCGGCGCCTACACGACCGCCTACGACATCTGGGCGGACAACCACGCCTACGAGATCATGCTGTGGATGAACAAGGTCGGCCCCGTCGGCCCGATCGGGGCGCGGGAGACGACGGTGTCGGTGGGCGGCCACACCTGGGACGTCCACCGGGGCTCGAACGGCTCGAACCAGGTGTTCTCGTTCGTCCGCACGTCCAACACCGGGTCCGGCACGGTCAACATCAAGGCCGTGATGGACTGGATCCGCAACCGCGGCTGGTTCGGTGACGTCACGGTCGGCTCCGTCCAGTTCGGCTACGAGATCACGTCGTCCAGCGGCGGTCTCAACTTCACCACCAACAGCTACTCCGTCTCCTTCGGCTGACGCTCGGGGAGATCACGGCGTCAGAGCCCGGTCGCGCAGCCACTCCAGCTGCGTGACCGGGTTGGACCCGTACCCGCCGCCGTGGTCGGCGAACGGCCACACCGTCATGGTCCGGTCCTCGCCGGAGTAGTGGTTGAAGGCGGCGTACACAGTGGACGGCGGGCAGACCGGGTCCATCAGCCCGACGCTGAACAACGCCGGCGCCGTGGCGCGTTGCGCGAAGTGGACACCGTCGAAGTAGGACAGCGTGGAGAAGGCCGGGTCGACCCGATGCCTGCTGTGCCAGCGCAGGTACTCCGCGATCTCGACGTAGGGGCCTTCGCCGGCCATCTCGGCCGCCCGCCGGAAGTGGCACAGGAACGGCACGTCCGGCAGCGCGGCCACGACGCGGTCGCGTGCCAGCCCGGCGACGGCGATCGTCAGTCCTCCGCCCTGGCTGCCTCCCGTGACGACCACCCGTTCCGGGTCCACGCCGGGGAGGTGTCCGACCGCGTCCACGGCGCGGACGCAGTCGGTGATGAGGCGCCGGTAGTAGTAGTCGTCCGGCGAGTCGATGCCGTTGGTCATGAAGCCCTTGGCCCACTGGGTGCCCACGCCCACCGCGCTGTCCGGGGTGTCGTGGCCCTGGCCGCGACTGTCGACCACGAGCTGGGCGTACCCGGCGGAGGACCACAGCAGGTGGTCGGTCGGCAGGCCACGACCGCAGCTGTAGCCCATGTACGTGACGACGACGGGCAACGGGCCGTGGCTGCCGCGCGGGCGCAGCAGCCAGGCGGCCACCGGGTCGCCGCCGAAGCCGGGGAAGCGGACGTCGGCGACCTCGACGGTGCGCAGCAGGTGCCGGTCGGTGACATCGGTGGCCTCCACCGCGCCACCGGCCGCACGTGCCTCGGCGAGGGTCCCCTCCCAGAACGCGTCGAAGTCCGGTGGCGCCTGCATCTCCGGGCGGTAGACGACGAGTTCGTCGAGCGGGGCGTCCGTCAGCGGCATCGGGGCTCCTCCAGGCGGGTCGGCGTGCGGATCTTCATTCTGCGGCGCAGAAGCGGAACGACGTGAGCCGGAAGGAGCCGTGCAGGACCACCCGCAGGTCGTGGATCCCGGTCACCGGTGACGGCAGCTCCGCCGAGACGGTCCTCCACTCGTAACGGCCGCCGGTGGCCGGTACCGGGATCTCCGCCAGCACACCCTCGTCCGTCCTGAACTCCAGTCGTGCCAAGGGGTTCTCCGCGGCGATCTCCGCCTCGACCCGGACGGTGCCGGACAGGTCGGTCCGCCCGAACCACAGGGTGGCCGGCCGGTCCGCGTCGGAAGGCGTCACCGCGTCACCGGTCACGCGCGTGGCGTCGACGAGGGTCGCGTTGTCGTGGTCGTCGAAGTCGGCGGCGCGCAGACGGCTGACGCCCGCGCGAGGTGAGGGAGCCGGTCCCACCACCGAGAGCGGGGCGGTGAGCACGACGTCCCCGGCGGAACGGGCGACGAGGACCTCGTAGGCGCCGGGATCCACCGCGAAGGCACCGGTCACGACGTCCCAGTGGGCGAGCCGGTCCACGGGCAGCCGGAAGGACAGGATCCTGCTCTCGCCGGGCGCCAGCGCGACCTTGCGGAAGTCGGCGAGCCGCAGCTGCGGCGCCTCGTAACGGGCCTGCAGCGCGCGGACGTAGAGCTGGACGACCTCGCTGCCGGTCCTGCCGCCGGTGTTGGTCACCGTGACGGAGAGGTCGACGGCGCTGTCCGGGGTGGCGGTGTTCGACGACAGGATCAGGTCGCGGTGGGCGAAACCGGTGTAGGACAGGCCGTGGCCGAACGGGTACAGCGGCGCGGCCCGGTGGTACTGGTAGGTCCAGCCCGCCTTGATGATGTCGTAGTCGAGCGGGTGCGGCAGCGCGTCGTCGCCCCGGTACCAGGTCTGCGGCAGGCGCCCGGCGGGATCCGCCTCGCCGAGCAGGACGGCGGCCAGCGCCCGGCCCGTCTCCTGCCCGCCGTGGGACGTCCACACCACGGCGGGCAGGTGCTCGTCCGCCCAGTCCAGGGCGTAGGGGTAGCTGCTCATCACGACCAGCGCCGTGTCCGGGCGGACCTCCGCGACCGCGCGCAGCAGTGCGTCCTGCGCGGCCGGGAGCGCGATTCCCGCGCGGTCCTCGGTCTCCCGTCCGTGGATCAGCGGGTGGTTGCCGAGGACCACGACGGCGACGTCCGCCGACAGCGCGGCGGTCAGCGCCGCCGCCGTGCCGTCCCGCAGGACCTCGCGCTCCCAGCGTTCGGCGACGTCGGCGGTCTCCGCGGTGATGCTCACCCGGCCGTCGACGGGGTCGACGACGGCGTACCGGCCCGTGAGGACGTTCTGCAGCAGCACCGAGTCCTCAACGGGCACGAGGCGGAACGTCTCGCGGACCTCCCAGCTCTTGATCCGCTCCTGGTCGGCGGCCAGCGAGGTGTCCTGGAGGCCGAGGTAGCGCCCGGACTCCACCGATCGCAGCGTCAGCACCCCGTCGCCCCAGTCGGTGACGTCGAACGCGGTCTTGCCCAGCAGCTCACCGCTCGTGCGCGAGCGCAGCGCGATCCGGTCCGAGCCGTCCGCGACGACCACCTCGCCGCCTTCGCCCAGGACGGACCGGAGTCCGTCCGCGACGGTCACCTGGTACGGAAGTGTGCCGCTGTACCAGTCCTCGCACACCATGTCGGCGAGCGGGCCGATCACGGCGATCCGCGCCACCTCGCTCGCGTCGAGCGGAAGCAGTCCTTCGTTGCGCAGCAGCACCACCGACTCGGTCGCGGACCGCAGCGCGAGGGCGCGGTGCTCGGCGCAGTCGACGACCTCGGGACCGATGGTGGCGTACGGGTCGAGATCGGGGTCGAACTCGCCGAGGCGGAAGCGGAGCTCCAGCTGACGGCGCACGGCCCGGTTCACGTCCTCCTCGCCGATCAGCCCGCGCTCCAGCGCCTCGCGGAGCCTGCCGATCGGGACGCCGCTGTCCTCGCCGTGGTCGGTGAAGCTGTCGATGCCCGCCTGCAGAGCGGCGGCGTGGGACTCGGCGTGGTCGTCGAAGTAGTGCTCCGGGTCCACGAGGTTGGACGGCGCCTCCGCGTCGCTGACCACGAACAGCTCGTGCCCCGTCGGCTCCGCCCAGCGGCGCAGTTCCGTCTCGATGAGCGGAGTGACGTGGCACGGGCGGCCGTTGACGAGGTTGTAGCCCGCCATGGCACCGGTGGCGGCGCCCGACGCGACCACGGGGCGGAAGGCCGCGAGGTCGTACTCCTGCAGCACGCGCGGGCGCAGGCCGGAGGAGGTGACGCAGCGGTCGTCCTCGTTGTTGTAGGCCAGGAAGTGCTTGAGCACCGGGGCCGCGCGCAGGTACCGGTGGTGGTCACCCGTGAGGCCGCGGCAGAACGCCGTGCCGATCCGCGCGGTGTGCAGCGGGTCCTCGGAGTAGCCCTCCTCGTTGCGGCCCCAGCGCGGGTCGCGCAGCAGGTTCAGCACCGGAGCCCACGCCTGCAGGCTGTTCCTGCCCGTGCCGACGGCGGCCGGGCGGTGGTAGTGGAACGCCCTCAGCTCGACCGAGGTGGCCTCGGCGACGCGGCGCACCAGCTCCTCGTCCCAGGTCGCCCCCAGCCCGACCGCCTGGGGGAAGACCGTGGCCTGCCCCAGCCACGCGACGCCGTGCAGTGCCTCCGAGCCGGTGCGGAACGCGGCCACGCCGAGGCGGGGCACGGCCGGCGAGTACTGGTGCAGCATCGCGATCCGCTCGTCGAGCGTGAGCCGCGCGAGGAGGTCGTCGACGCGCTTGCGCGTCTGCAGCGCGGGGTCGCGAAAAGGCAGCCGATCGACGGCGGGCACGGACTCGGAAACCACGTGGCAACCCCTCAGTTCGGAGCTAGCGTTGAAGCGTTTCGACGTTGTCACGCAGAGGTTTCTGCTGTCAACGGTCTTGTCTGATGCGACCTGCGTCACTAACCTCCCCGACATCTGTTTAAGCGCTTCGACACTTCAACGGTGAAGGATCGGTTCCGCCATGGGCAACGAGTTGAACCGCAGAAGCTTCCTGAACGCCGCCGTCTCGGCGGCAGGGCTCGTCGCGATGGGACCACTGCTGTCCGCCTGCGGAAGCGGCCCGGCGCAGCGGGCCGGAGTCGGTTCGGAAGCCGCTCTCAAGGCCGTGTTACCGGCCTACGTGCCGAACACGTCGATCAAACCGGACATCCCGTCCGTCGCGGGCGGCCCCGACGTGATGACGAGCCCCGGTTTCCTCAGCTACCCGGCGAACCGGGTCGCCACGGTGTCCGGCGTCCCGGGCAAGGGCGGGAAGTACTCGGCGGTCACGCCGCTGTGGGGCACCATCCCGCCCGCCGACAACGCGTTCTACGCGGCCATGAACAAGGCCCTGGGTGTCCAGCTGGAGATGAAGCCGGCGGACGGCAACAACTACAACACCATCATCCCGACGATGACCGCCTCGAAGCGGCTGCCGGACTGGATCCAGCTGCCGACCTGGTGGAACTCCCAGATGAACGTCGGCGGGCTGGTGGGGAACCAGCTCGCGGACCTGACGCCCCACCTGTCCGGCGACAACATCAAGAAGTACCCCAACCTCGCGGCCATCCCGACCGCCGCGTGGCGCACCGGCGCCTGGGGCGAGAAGCTCTACGGGATTCCCTCCCACGCCACCGGTTTCCAGATCGCGGGGACGCTCTACTACCGCCGCGACATCTTCGACGCCAAGGGCATCACCGCCGACCAGGTGAAGTCCGCCGACGACCTGATGAGGCTCGGCAAGGAGCTGACCGACGCCAAGAGCGGCGTGTGGGCGTTCGACGACGTCTACCGCTACCTCTACACCTCCTTCGGCGCACCGCTGAAGTGGCGGGTGGACAACGGGAAGCTGGTCCACCTGTACGAGACCGAGGAGTTCTACGCGGCGCTCGACTGGAACAACCGGCTCGCGACGTCCGGGTACGTGCACCCCGACGCGCTGGCGGGCGACAACGCCAACGGCAACACGCGG
The DNA here is from genome assembly GCF_026242055.1 of Lentzea sp. NEAU-D7. Classification (GTDB taxonomy): domain Bacteria; phylum Actinomycetota; class Actinomycetes; order Mycobacteriales; family Pseudonocardiaceae; genus Lentzea. The sequence goes on from NZ_JAPJDL010000013.1 coordinate 199,284, forward strand.
TTCTACGGCGGGAAGACGCTCATCTCCAGCAGTGGCACGGGAACGTGGAACCTCGCCGACCTGCAGTCCGGCAGGGCCGCCGACCCGAACTACCGGCGCGGGGCGTTCAACATCATCGCCGCCGACGGCAAGAGCACGCCGCGCGTCGACATGGGCGCGGGCGCCAGCATCATGAGCTACCTCAACATCAACCTCAAGCCCGAGCAGATCGAGGAGTGCCTGGCCGTCGCGAACTACCTCGCGGCCCCGTACGGCTCCGCCGAGTTCACGATGGTCAACTTCGGCGTCGAGGGCACCCACTTCACGATGGTCGACGGCGTGCCGACGGCCACCGAGGCCGGCAAGAAGGAGGTCCAGGCGCAGACCTACCCGTTCCTGGCCGCGCCCGCTGCGGTGGTCAACAGCCCCGGCGTCGACTTCGTCACCCAGGACTACTGCGCCTGGCAGGCCGCCAACGTGAAGGCACTGGCCAAGCCGGTCTTCTGGAACATGAACATCAGCATGCCCCAGGCGCAGGCCACCGCGGACGCCGCGCAGCAGGTCGAGGACGCGATGAGGGACTGCATCCACGGCAAGAAGTCGGTGGCCGAGGTGAAGGACGCCGTGGCGAGCTGGAAGAGCAGCGGTGGCGGGGACAAGCTCATCCAGTGGACCGATGAGAACGTCCTGCAGAAGCACGGCACCGGGCAGTGACCACGGCGACCCCGACGCGGCCGGACAGGGGGACGCGACCGGCGCGACCGCACTGGCGGGTGAGGTTGCGCCGCGACCGGTCGCTGATCCTGATGACGCTGCCCGCTGTCGTGCTGCTGCTGGTCTTCAACTACGTCCCGCTGTTCGGGCTCGTCACCGCGTTCCAGGAGTACGACCCGCTGGCCGGGATCTGGTACAGCACGTGGGCGGGTCTCGACCAGTTCCAGCGGCTGTTCGGCGACGCGAACTTCTGGAACGCGGTGCAGAACACGCTGTACCTGAGCTTCGTCCAGCTCGTCCTGTTCTTCCCGGTGCCGATCGCGCTGGCGCTGCTGCTCAACTCCGTGCTGTCCCAACGGGTGCGCAACTTCATCCAGTCGGTCGTCTACCTGCCGCACTTCTTCTCGTGGGTGCTGGCCATCACGATCTTCCAGCAGATGCTCGGCGGCGCGGGCGCGCTCAACCACTTCCTGCGCAACAACGACATCGGTACCTGGGACGTCATGACGAACCCGGACACCTTCGCGTTGCTGGTCTCCGCCCAGGTGGTCTGGAAGGAGGCGGGCTGGGGGATCATCGTGTTCCTGGCCGCGCTCGCCGCCGTCAACACCGACCTCTACGAGGCCGCGGCGGCGGACGGCGCCGGACGGTGGCGGCGGCTGTGGCACATCACCCTGCCCGGCCTGCGCGGCGTGATCGTGCTGATGCTGGTGCTGCGCCTGGGAAACGCGCTGACCGTCGGGTTCGAGCAGTTCCTGATCCAGCGCAACGCCGTGGGCTACGACACCGCGGACGTGCTGGACACCTTCTCGTTCTACTACGGCATCGCGACCGGTGACTACAGCTACGGCGCGGCGGCGGGTCTGTTCAAGAGCGTGATCTCGCTGCTGCTCATCTGGGGTGCGAACAAGCTGGCGCACGCCTTCGGCGAAGACGGGTTGTACCGGAGATGACCGACATGCTCACGATCGAACGCATGCGCGAGGTCGCGGAAGCTCCCGCGCCGCGGCCGGTGCGCAGGAGGAAGCGGAACACGCGGCCGGCGTGGGAGGAACCGCCGACGGTCGCCGGCGAGGCGGTCAAGGGCCTCACCCTCGGCGGCGTGCTGCTGGTGATGCTGGTGCCGTTGTGGATCATCGTGGTGACCAGCCTGTCCACCCAGGGCGCGGTGACCCGCGCCGGGGGGCTCGTGATCTGGCCCGACGGACTGACGTTCGAGGCCTACCGGGTGATGCTGGAGGACACCACGGTGCGCACCGCGCTGCTGGTGAGCCTCGGCATCACCGCGGCTGGCACCGTCGTGTCGATGGTGGTCTCGGTCATGTGCGCCTACGGCCTGTCGCGGTCGCGCTCGTTCGCGCACCGCTTCCTGCTGACCCTGTTGATCGTCACCATGTTCGTCAACGGCGGCCTGATCCCGACCTTCCTGGTCGTGACGGGGCTGGGCGGCTACGGCCAGTGGTGGTCGCTGATCCTGCCGAGCGCGATCTCCGTCTTCAACATCCTCATCCTGCGGTCGTTCTACTCGAGCACCTCGGCCGACCTGATCGAGGCCGCGCGGATCGACGGCGCGGGGGACTGGCGGATCCTGTGGTCGATCGTGCTGCCGACCTCGCGCGCGGTGACCGCGGTGATGGCGCTCTTCTACGGCGTCGGCTACTGGAACTCGTTCTTCAACGTCATGCTGTACATGCCGACGGACAGCGAGAAGTGGCCGCTGCAGTACGTGCTGTACACGTACGTCAACCGGGGCAACGGCATGCCGGGCTCGGTCAACTCCGGCTTCGGCACGGCGTTCTCCCAGACGGCGCCGCTGTCGCTGCAGATGGCCGTCGTGGTGCTGACGCTCGTGCCGCTGCTCATCGTTTACCCGTTCGTGCAGAAGCACTTCCGCACGGGCGTCCTGACCGGCGCGATCAAGGGCTGAACATCCATGGTGACCATTGCCGACGTGGCCAGGCACGCGGGCGTGTCGTCCAGCACGGTCAGCTACGTGCTCAGCGGCAAGCGCGCGATCTCCGAGGAGACCCGCCGCCGGGTGCGCACCGCGGTGCGGGAGCTCGGGTACCACCCCAACGCCGGTGCGCGGGCGCTGGCCGCGCGGCGGTCGCACATCATCGCGCTGATGGTGCCGTTGCGCACCGACGTCTACGTCCCGGTGATGATGGAGATCGCGATCGCGGTGACCACGGCGGCCCGCCAGCACGGGTACGACGTCCTGCTGATCACCAACGACGAGGGGCCGGACGGGGTCCGCAGGATCGCCGCCAGCGGTCTGGCGGACGGTCTGATCCTGATGGACGTCGAGCTGGACGACGAACGCATCCCGGTGCTGCGCGCGCAGGGCACCCAGGCCACGCTGATCGGGCTGGCCGACGACGCCCGCGGAGTGTCCTGCGTGGACCACGACTTCGTCGCGGCCGGCGCGTTGTGCGCGGACCACCTCGCCGATCTCGGCCACCGCGAGATCGCGTTCATCGGCTACGGGTCCGGGGTCTACCACCGGCACGCGGGCTACGCCGAGCGCACGCTCGCCGGGTTCCGCGACAGGGCCGGGCAGCGCGGTCTGCGCTTCCTGCACCGGACCTGCGAGGGCACCTACGAGAGCACGGCGGGCGCGCTCGCCCGCGTGCTCGCCGACCGTCCCGGCACCACCGGGTTCGTGGTGCAGAACGAGGGCGCGATCGGGCCGTTGCTCACCCTGCTGCGCACCAGCGGGCGGACGGTCCCCGAGGACGTCTCGGTGATCGCGCTCTGCCAGGACCAGCTCGCCGAGCAGTTCGCGCCGAGGCTCACGGCGGTGACCGGGTCCGCGCAGGAGCTCGGCCGGGTCGCCGTGGAACAGATCATGGGCAGGCTCGCCGCGGCGGGCGACGGCGGCCGTCCGGACGACGACCGGGCTCTGCTCATCCCGACGCTGACCGTGCGCGAGAGCACGGGACCCGCGCCGCTGCTGCCCTGACCTTCTCCGCACTAATCCAGGAACGTGAGGAGCTTCCGCATGCCCCAGTACTTCCGAGACCTCGGCACCGCGCTCGAATGGCGGGCCAGGGGCGAGACGCTCCGAGTCGAGGCGTGGGGTTCCGACGGGGTCCGCGTGCGCGCCACCCCCGGCGGTCCGCTGCTCGACGACCTCCCCGGCGCGTTGCTCGGCACGCCCCCGGAAGGCGGCCCGGTGGAGGTCAAGATCTCCGAGCACCACGCCACGCTCGTCCACGGCGCGCTCACCGTCCGGATCGACGCCGGCACCGAAGGCGCCCTGACCCCGGAACTGGGGGCCTCCGCGGGCAGGCTGACGTTCAGCAGGACCGAGGACGGCTCCGAGCTCCTCGCCGAGGAGGCGCCCCACTTCTGGTGGCCGGGGCCGCGGCTCGCCACCGCGACGGGCAACGGGCACCACCGCCTGGAGCAGCGTTTTCGCGCCTACCCGGGAGAACGGCTCTACGGCCTCGGCCAGCACACCCACGGCATGCTCGACCAGAAGGGCGCGGTCGTCGACCTCGTCCAGCGCAACGCCGAGGTCACCATCCCGCTGCTGGTCTCCGACCGCGGCTACGGCCTGCTGTGGAACTCGCCCGCGATCGGGCGGGTGGAGCTCGCGGAGACCGGCACGCGCTGGGTGTCCGACAGCGCCCGCCAGATCGACTACTGGGTCACCGCGGGCAAGCCCGCCGACGTGCTGCGGCGCTACGCGGACGTCACGGGGCACTCGCCGGAGCTTCCCGAGTGGGCGTCGGGCTTCTGGCAGTGCAAGCTGCGCTACCGCACCCAGGAGGAACTGCTGGAGGTCGCCCGCGAGTACCGGCGGCGCGGGCTGCCGCTGTCCGTCATCGTCTGCGACTTCTTCCACTGGACCCACCTCGGTGAGTGGAAGTTCGACCCCGCCGAGTGGCCCGACCCCGCGGCGATGGTCCGCGAGCTGGAGGAGATGGGCGTCAAGCCGATGGTCTCGGTCTGGCCCTCGGTCAGCCCGGCCAGCGAGAACTACCACCCCATGCTGAACCAGGGCCTGTTCGTCGGCACCGAGTTCGGGCCGATGGCGCACGCCGACTGGCCGGACAAGGGGCTCGGCGCCTACTCCGCCCAGGTCGCCTTCTACGACGCCACCAACCCCGAGGCGCGCGAGTACGTCTGGGAACGGATCCGGCGCGGCTACCACGACCTCGGCATCTCCGTGTACTGGCTGGACGCGGGCGAGCCCGAGCTCAAACCGGGCCACCAGTACAACCTGCGCTACCACGCGGGTCCCGGCCTGGAGGTCGGCAACCTCTACCCGCGCGAGAACGCCAGGACCGTCCACGACGGACTGCGCGCGGCGGGGGAGACCGAGATCATCTCGCTCAACCGCTCCTCGTGGGCGGGCGCGCAGAGGTACGGCGCCGCGCTGTGGTCCGGTGACATCGGCACGGACTTCGCCACGCTGCGCACCCAGATCAAGGCCGGGCTGAACGTGATGATGTCCGGCATCCCCTGGTGGACGACCGACATCGGCGGCTTCCACGGCGGCGACCCGGACGACCCCGCCTACCGCGAGGTCCTCGTGCGCTGGTTCCAGTACGGCGCCTTCTGCCCGCTGTTCCGCCTGCACGGGTTCCGCGGCGACGAGCAGGTGCTGGAGCCCGCGATGACCGGGCTCGCCAACGAGGTCTGGTCCTACGGCGAGCAGGCGTACGAGATCCTCGCCGCGCACCTCCGGCTGCGTGAACGCCTGCGCCCCTACGTCATGGAGCAGATGCGCACGGCCTCCGAGACCGGTGTCCCGCCGATGCGGCCGGTGTTCCTGGAGTTCCCGGACGACCCGGCGGCGTGGCGGGTCGAGGACGCGTTCCTGCTCGGCCCCGACCTGCTCGTGGCCCCGATCACCGAGGCGGGCGCCCGCGAGCGCGACGTCCACCTGCCCGCCGGGGCGCGGTGGACCGACGCGTGGACCGGCGAGGAGCACGACGGCGGGCGCACGGTCACCGTCGCGGCCCCGCTCGACCGCATCCCGCTGTTCCTGCGCGACGGCGCCCGCCTGCCCGTGCGGGAGGAGGCGTGATCGCGGATCGGCTGGGCGGCCTGGCCTTCGGCGGGGACTACAACCCCGAGCAGTGGGACGAGCGGGTGTGGAAGGAGGACGACGAGCTGATGCGCGAGGCCGGGGTCAACCTGGCCACGGTCGGCGTCTTCTCCTGGGCACTGCTCGAGCCGGAGGAAGGCCGCTACGACTTCGCGTGGCTCGACGCGCACCTGGACCGCCTGCACGCCAACGGGGTCGCGGTAGACCTCGCCACGCCGACCGCGTCACCGCCGCCGTGGTTCACGCTGGCCCACCCGGACGCCATGCCGGTCACCCGAGAGGGCACCAGGCTGGTCCACGGCAGCCGTGACACGTACTGCGTCAGCGCCCCGGCCTACCGCACGGCGGCCCGGCGCATCGCCTCCGCGCTCGCGGAACGCTACGGCGACCACCCGGCGGTCGCGTTGTGGCACGTGCACAACGAGTACGTGACCTTGTGCTGGTGCGAGCACACCGCCGCCGCGTTTCGAGTCTGGCTGCGCGCCCGGCACGGCTCGCTCGACGCGCTCAACGAGGCGTGGGGGACGGCGTTCTGGAGCCAGCGGTACGGCAGCTGGGAGCAGGTCCTGCCGCCGCGTGCCACCCAGTGGCACCGCAACCCCGGTCTCACGCTGGACTTCAGCCGGTTCTTCTCCGACGAGGTGGTCGCCGCCTACGCCGAGCAGCGGGACGCGATCCGCGCGCACAGCGACCGGCCGGTGACGACCAACATGATGCAGCCCGGCTACCAGAACGTCGACCTGTGGGCGCTGAGCCGCGAGGTCGACCTGGTCGCGATCGACCACTACCCGGACCGGCCGGGTCTCGACGCCGCGGCGGACGTGGCGTTCGCCGCGGACCGGGCCCGTTCGTTCGGCGGTGGCAGGCCGTGGCTGCTGATGGAACAGGGCACCAGCACTGTCTACGAGCAGGGCCGGACGCTGGCCAAGGAACCCGGCGAGATCCTGCGGCACTCGCTCGGCCACATCGCCCGCGGCTCGGACGGCGCGCTGTTCTTCCAGTGGCGCCAGTCGAAGGCGGGCGCGGAGCAGTGGCACTCGGCGATGGTCCCGCACGCGGGTCCCGACAGCCGGGTCTTCACCGAGGTGAAGGCGACGGGCGAGGCCGTGTCCCGGCTCGGCGGGCTCGCGGGCTCGACCGTGACCGCGGACGTGGCCGTGCTGCACGACTCCGACGCCTGGTGGGGGCTGAACTCCGACGGCCTGCCCTCGTCCGAACTGGACTACCACTCCGCGCTGCGCAACGCGCACCGGGCGTTGTGGGACAACGGCGTCGTCACCGACTTCGCGCACCCGGAAGCGGACCTGGGCCGGTACCGGCTCGTCGTCGCGCCTGCGCTGTACCTGCTCTCCGACGCGGGCGCGGAGAACCTGCGGCGTTACGTCTTCAACGGTGGCACGCTGCTGGTCCAGCACTTCAGCGGAGTCGTCGACAGCCGCGGGCACGCCCGGCTCGGCGGTTACCCGGCCGCCCCGTTGCGCGAGGCGCTGGGCATCCGCGTCGAGGAGTACCGGCCGCTGCGGCACGAGGAACGGATCGTCCTCTCCGACTCCTCGCACGGCACGGTCTGGAGCGAGTGGGTGCGGGCGCAGGGTGCGGAAGTCGTCGCCACCTACACCCACGGCGCACTCGCCGGTTCTCCCGCGCTGACCCGGAACCGCTGCGGTGCGGGCGACGCCTGGTACCTGTCCACGCGGCTCGACGACGCGGACTACAGGGCACTGGTGTCCCGCTTGCTGGACTCCGCCGGCGTCGGCCCGGTCCTGCCCGGCCTGCCGCCCGGCGTCGAAGTCGTCGTCCGCGAGGGCGAGGACGGCCGCCGCTGGCAGTTCGTGCTGAACCACCGCACCGGACCCGTGTCCCTGCCCGAAGGCGCGGATGACGTGCTGACGGGCGCACCGGTGCGGGAGCTGCCGGCCGGTGGGTGCGCTGTGCTGAAGGAGGCAGGTCCGCTGTGAACACGATCCACTGGGGTCACGGCGCACTGGCGTGGGACCTCGAGATCACCGACGACGCGGTGCGCCGCGCCGGGAGTTCCCTGCCGCTGGTGGAGGTCATGACCGCCGGCCACGGCAGCATCTGGTCGAGCGACAACCTCGTCGGCACGGCGATCGGTGAGCGGCTGAGGTACCGGGCCCACCGGTCGTCGTCCGAAGAGGACTGGAAGGTGCTCGTCGTCGAGTTGTGCGACGAGGTGAGCGGCGTGGCGGTGGAGGTGACCTACCGGTCGCCGGAGGGCATTCCCGTGGTGCGCTGCGAAGTCCTCGTGCGCAACGAGGGGGACGCACCGCTGCGCCTGGAGTCGGTCACCTCCCTCGTCGAGGGACAGCTCGCGGCGGTGGACGCGGCCGACGTGCTGTGGGCGGAGAACGACTGGCTCGCGGAGTGCCGCTGGCGGCGTGAGCCCGTGCGGCTGACCACCGCGGACCGGGACGGGCGGCACCGCGCGGCCCGGCCCAAGGCGGCGTTCGCCGTCACCGGGCGCGGTGTCTGGTCCAGCTGCGGCCGGCTGCCGATGGGCGGGCTCACCGACCGCGTCACCGGCCGGACGTGGGTCTGGCAGATCGAGCACAACGGCGGCGGCTGGCGCTGGGAGTGCGGCGAGCACGACGGTGCGGGGTACGTGGCGCTGTCCGGGCCGGAGGACCGCGCCCACGGCTGGAGCCGCGTGCTGGTACCCGGCGACGAGTTCCGCACCGTGCCTGTCGCGCTGGCCTTCACCGAGGACGGGGGACCGGACGCGGCGTTCGCGGCGCTGACCCGGTACCGGCGCGTGACCCGCAGGCCTCACCCGGACCACGAGCGCCTTCCGGTCGTGTTCAACGACTACATGAACTGCCTCATGGGCGACCCCACCACCGCCAAGCTGCTGCCGTTGATCGACGCCGCGGCCGGCGCGGGTGCGGAGTACTTCGTCATCGACGCCGGCTGGTACGCCGAGGAGGGGGAGAGCTGGTGGGACACCGTCGGTGCGTGGCGGCCGTCCCGCACCCGGTTCCCCGGTGGCCTTCAGGACGTGCTCGACCACATCCGGGACCGGGGCGTGGTTCCCGGCCTGTGGCTGGAGCCGGAGGTCGTCGGAGTGCGCAGCCCGGTCGCCGGGATCCTGCCGGAGGAGGCGTTCTTCCGCCGCGACGGCGTGCGCGTCACCGACAGCGCCCGCTACCACCTCGACCTGCGCCACCCCGCGGCCAGGGCCCACCTCGACGAGGTCGTGGACCGCCTGGCCGGGGAGCACGGCGTCGGCTACCTGAAGCTGGACCACAACATCAACCCCGGCTCCGGCACCAGTTCGCGTGCGGGCGAGACCCCGGCCGACGGCCTGCTCGGTCACAACCGCGCCCACCTCGACTGGCTCGACGGCGTGCTGGACCGGCATCCGCACCTGGTCCTGGAGAACTGCGCGTCCGGGGGCATGCGCATGGACCACGCGCTGCTGTCGCGACTGCAGCTCCAGTCGACCAGCGACCAGCAGAACCTCGGCCGGTACGCGCCCATCGCGGCCTCCGCGCCGACCGCCGTGACGCCGGAGCAGGGCGCGGTCTGGGCCTACCCGCAACCGGAAGACTCGCTCGACGAGGTCGCCTTCACCATGGCGAGCGCGCTGCTCGGCCGCGTCCACCTCTCCGGGCGGATCGCCGAGCTCCGGCCGGCGGCGCTCGCGCTCGTCCACGAGGCCTTGGCCGTGTACAAGGACATCCGCGCCGACCTGCCGCGAGCGGTGCCCGCCTGGCCGCTCGGCCTTCCCGGCTGGGACGACCCGTGGACGGCGCTCGCCCTGTCGACGGCCACCACCACCTACCTGACCGTCTGGCGCCGGGGCGGTGAGGACACCGCGGCGCTGACGTTGCCGCATCTGTCCGATGTGGACGTCGTCGTGGACCGGCTGTACCCGGCTGCCTCGCGGTCGGCCGCCAGGTGGTGTCCGGAGACGGCGGAGCTCGCGCTGACCCTGCCCGCGCCACCCTCCGCCGTGCTGTACCGGCTCACGAGCAGAGGAGCTGCCCGGTGACGATCCCCGTGATCCCCGGAATGCACCCCGACCCGAGCGTCTGCCGGGTGGGGGAGGACTACTACCTGGTGTGCTCCAGCTTCGAGTACTTCCCCGGCATCCCCGTCTTCCACAGCCGGGACCTGAAGAGCTGGACGCAGATCGGCAACGCCCTGGAGCGCACCAGCCAACTCCACCTGACCGCGGAGACACCGTCGTCGGCGGGGATCTACGCGCCGACGCTGCGCCACCACGACGGCCGGTTCTGGCTGGTCGTCACGAGCGTGAGCCACGGCGGCGGCAACATGGTGTTCACCGCCACCGATCCCGCCGGGCCGTGGTCCGACCCGGTGCCACTGCCCGGGGTCGCCGGCATCGACCCCGACCTGGCCTGGGACGACGAGGGCACCTGCTGGTGCACGGTGGCGGGGGTGCGGCAGTACCGCGTCGACCCGGCGACCGGTGAGACGTTCGGTGAGCCGCGACCGCTCTGGTCCGGCACCCCCGGCGCCAAGGCACCGGAAGCGCCGCACCTGTACCGGATCGGCGACCACTGGTACCTGATGATCGCCGAGGGCGGCACCGAGCGCGGCCACGGCGTCTCGATCGCCCGCGCCTCGTCGCCGGACGGCCCGTTCGAGCCCTGTCCCGCCAATCCGGTCCTGAGCCACCGCGGCACCGACGAGCGCGTCCAGAACACCGGTCACGCGGATCTGGTGCAGGCACCGGACGGCGCGTGGTGGATGGTGCTGCTCGGCGTGCGGCCCGGCGGCGGCACACCCGGCTGGCACGTGCTCGGCCGGGAGACCTTCCTGGCGCCGGTGACGTGGACCGACGGCTGGCCGGTGGTCGGCGAGCTGGTCTCCGGTGCGCATGGTTCCGTTGCACCGGAACGGGACGACTTCGACCTCGCCGAGCTGCGACCGTGCTGGATCTCCCTGCGCGACCGCTCCGAGCAGCACTGCACCACGAAGGAACGGCCGGGCTGGCTCACCCTGCACGCCCGCGGGTCCGGAATGGACGATCCCGCCGTGGTGTTCGCCGGGCGTCGCCAGCAACACTTGTCGTGCCTCGCCCGCACACTGCTCGACCCGGCGGAGGGCCGCGGTGGCCTGGCGGTCCGGCTCGACGAGGAACACCACTACGAGATCGAGGTCGCGTACGGCGAGGTGCGGGTTCTCGCGCGCGTCGGACCGGTGTGCAGCGTGGTCGCTTCCCGGCCGGTGCCGGAGGGACCGCTGGTGCTGGCGGTGCGGGTGGACGAGGCCCGGACGCCGCGGGACGCGCGTTCCGGGCCCGACACCCTGTCGTTCGGCGTGGAGGAACCCGACGGCACCTTCACCCCGCTCGCCACGCTCGACGGGAAGTACCTCTCGACCGAGGTCGCCGGTGGGTTCACCGGCCGCGTCATCGGCCTGTTCGCCGCGGCGGGGACCGTCCACTTCGACTGGTTCGAGTACCAGCGGCTCAACTGAATGCGAGGGCTCATGAACGGATCACGCAGGGCAGTGCTCGGCGCGGTGGTGGCCCTGGTGGCCGCCGTCGTGCCGGCGACAGCGTCCGCGGCCGCCGAGACCGGCTGCGAGATCACCTACTCGACGACGGGCCAGTGGCAGGGCGGCTTCGTCGCCGACGTCGCCGTGACCAACCGCGGCGCTCCCCTCGACGGCTGGGAGCTGAGCTGGGAGTGGCCGTCCGGCCAGGAGGCGGGCCACGGCTGGAACGCGAGGATCACCGAGTCCGGTCATCAGGTCACCGCCGAGGACGCCGGCCACAACGCCAGGATCGCGACCGGTGCGACGGTGAAGTTCGGCTTCCGCGGCACCTGGGCGGAGGCCAACACGGCACCGTTGTCGTTTTCCCTCAACGGGGTCACCTGCGTCCACGGCGGCCCGCGGCTGAGCGCGATGCAGCACACCGCGGCGATGCAGCCGGGCTGGAACCTGGGCAACACGCTCGACTCGACGGGCGGCGACGAGACGTCGTGGGGCAACCCGCGCATCACCGAAGCCCTGCTGGACAACGTCAAGGCGCAGGGCTTCAAGAGCGTGCGCCTGCCCGTCACGTGGAGCGCGCATCTGGGGGCCGACCACGTGATCGAGCCGGCGTACCTCGCCCGTGTCAAGGAGGTCGTGCGCTGGGCCTTGGCCCGCGACCTGTACGTGATGGTCAACATCCACCACGACTCGTGGCAATGGATCTCGACCATGCCCGCGGACCACGACACCGTGCTCGCCCGGTTCAACTCCGTCTGGACGCAGCTGGCGGGCGCCTTCGCGGAGTTCGGCCCCAAGCTGACCTTCGAGAGCTGGAACGAGCCGCAGTTCACCGGGAGCACCGGCAAGCCGCAGGAGATCCAGCTCAACAGCGAGCTGAACGCGTCGTTCCACGACATCGTGCGGCGGTCGGGCGGCAACAACGCCACCCGCCTGCTGGTCCTGCCGACCCTGCACACCTCGTCCGAGCAGACGTACGTCGACCCGCTCGTGGACCAGATCCGCGGCTTCGCCGACCCCAACCTGATCGCGACCGTGCACTACTACGGCTACTGGCCGTTCAGCGTGAACGTCGCCGGTGGCACGCGGTACGACGCGACCGCGCAGAAGGACCTGACCGACTCGTTCGACCGCGTGCACGACAGCTTCGTCGCCCGCGGCATCCCCGTGATCATCGGTGAGTACGGGCTGCTCGGGTTCGACCGGCACACCGGCACCATCGAGCAGGGCGAGAAGCTCAAGTTCTTCGAGCACCTCGGCCATTACGCCCGCGCCAAGCAGCTCACCACCATGTTGTGGGACAACGGTCAGCACCTCAACCGCACCTCCGGCCAGTGGAACGACCCCGAGCTCTACGCGCAGATCAGGTCTAGCTGGACGACCCGCTCCGGCACGGCCCACACCGACCAGGTGTTCAGTGCGAAGTCGAGTCCCATCACCGCCAAGACCGTCGCGCTCAACCTCAACGGCACGAAGTTCACCGACCTCTTCCACGGCTCCACGAAGCTGACCCGCGGCCGTGACTACACGATCACGGGCGACCAGCTCACCCTGACCGCGCCGCTGCTGACGAGGCTGAGCGGGTCCCGCGGCTACGGCACGAACGCCGTGCTGACGGCCCGCTTCTCCCGGGGCGTGCCGTGGCGGTTGTACGTCATCACCTACGACACCCCTGTGCTCTCCGCCGCCTCGGGGACGACGGAGAAGTTCGAGATCCCCACGGCCTTCCGCGGCGACCAGCTCGCCACCATGGAGGCGAAGTACGACGACGGCACCAACGCGGGGCCGCACGACTGGACGTCCTTCAAGGAGTACGACCGCGCCTTCCGGCCGAACTACACCGACGGCCACACGACTCTGACGCCGGACTTCTTCGCCGCTGTCAGGGACGACGCGCGGGTGACGCTCACGTTCCACTACTGGAGCGGCGCCAAGGTCACCTACCACGTCACCAAGGCCGGCAGCGCGGTCACCGGTGCGGCCACACAGTCCAATTAGGATCGCCCTTTTCGTTGCTTTGTGTACATGTTGTTGTCACTCCGGCGGTATGTGAATCGGATTCACATCGTCCTACCCTCTGGACGTCAGCTCGAACGGGCGTCAGGAGTCGTGCGATGAGAATGGTCCGATTGGCCGGAACCGTTGCTGCCGTTGGCTTGCTGGTGGGGGTGGTGCCGGGCGCTGCCACGGCGTCACCCCCGTCCAGCGGCACGTTCTCGGTGCTCAGCTACAACGTGGCCGGCCTGCCGGAAGGGCTGTCCAGCGGCAACCCGCGGGTGAACACGCCGATCATCGGCCAGCGCATCCGGCCGTACGACGTCGTCCACGTGCAGGAGGACTTCAACTACCACGCTTCGCTCTACGCCAACAACACCCATCCGTTCCGCACGCCGACCAGCGGCGGCGTTCCCTTCGGCGACGGCCTCAACACGTTGTCGGACCACCAGTACTCCGACCTCGCCCGCGACAGGTGGGACAGGTGCAACGGCACCGACTGCCTGACCCCCAAGGGCTTCACCTTCTCGCGGATCCGGGTGGCGGAGGGAGTGCCGATCGACTTCTACAACGTGCACGCCAACGCGGGCTCGGCCGAGGCCGACCTGGCCGCACGCCGGGCGAACATCAGCGAGCTCTCCCGGTTCGTCACCGCGAACTCGGCGGGCAACGCCGTCGTCATCGCGGGCGACACCAACACCCGGTACACCCGCGCCGCCGACAACATCCGCGAACTGCTGTCCGCCAACGGTCTCAAGGACGCCTGGGTCGAGGAGGAACGCGGTGGCGTGCCGCCGGCGGCCGGCAGCCCGACGATCGGGTGCGACGACCAGAACGTCACCGACGCGTGCGAGGTCGTGGACAAGATCCTCTACCGCGGCAACCGGTACATCACGCTCGACCTGAGCCGCTACGCCAACGAGAACGCGGCCTTCCGCACCGCCGACGACAAGATGCTGTCCGACCACTACCCGATCGCGGCGGACTTCCGCTGGACGCTCCACCCCGCGCTGTCGCTCAGCGACCCGTTCGGCGGACCGCACGGCACGCCGTTCACCGACGTCGCCTCGGTTCCGCTGGGGCAGCGCGTCACCGTAGTCGGTCTCCGCGCGGGATCGAGGCTCGACCAGGTCGGCCTCACGTTCGCCGGCGGCACGGCCTTCACCCACGGCGGTGGCGGCGGGACCGCACAGCAGCTGGCGCTGGCGCAGGGGGAGTACCTGAAGTCGGTCACCCTGCACTCGGCCCAGCACAACGGCCGCACCAGGATCTTCCGCGCCGGGTTCACGACCAGCACGGGCCGCGTCCTGGCCGGTGGAAGCGAGACGTCCACTTCCGTCACCCACACCGCGCCCGCGGGCTGGCAGATCGCCGGTTTTCACGGCCGTTCCGGTGACGAGATCGACTCGCTCGGCGTGATCTACACCAGGACCTCCTGATGACCGACCGGCGCGGATTCCTGAAAGGCACGGGTCTCGCGGCCGGTGCCGTGCTCAGCGGCACACCGGCGCACGCGCACGCGCACGACGAGCGTCGTGGCGGCTACCTCTGGCTCGCCGGCGATCACCACATCCACAGCCAGTACAGCAACGACGCCATGTACCCGGTGGCCGCCCAGGTGCGGCGAGCGGCGAAGCACGGCCTGAGCTGGCTCACCATCACCGACCACGGCAACGTGCCGTTCGCGACGCACAGCGTTGCTCCGCTGGTCGCGGACATCGCGGCGGCGCGGCGCCAGTACGAGGACGTGCTCGTGTTCACCGGGCTGGAGTGGAACATCCCGGCGGGCGAGCACACCACGCTGATGCTCGCTCCGGGACGCCACGAGGGCGACCTCCTCCAGGAGTTCGTCACGAGGTTCGACGCGCGGGTGAACGGCACGAGGGACGGCACGCCCGCCAACGAGGCGATCGCGCTGGAGGCGTTGAGGTTCCTGCGCGACGCGGTGGCCACCGGACGTGTCGCCGACGCGCTGGTGCTGCCCAACCACCCGTCCCGGCTCGGCATCAACTCCCCGCAGGAGACCCGCAACTGGCGGGACACCGCCCCCGGCGTCGTGATCGGCATGGAGGGCGCGCCGGGGCACCAGGCGGCCGGCCTGCCCGCACCGGGCATGGCCCGCGGCCGGGGGTTGTACGACTCGGCGCCCGGCAAGTTCTCCTTCCCCGGCTATCCCGCCGAGAGCTACCGCACCTGGGGAGGTTTCGACTGGACCGCGGCGACCGTCGGAGGCTTCTGGGACAGCCTGCTGGCCGAAGGGCGACCGTGGTGGATCACCGCCACCTCCGACGGCCACCAGGGCTGCGGGGACTGGGTGAAGAACCCCGTCGACCGGCTGGACCAGCAGGCCTACGACAACGTGCCGTACGACAGCGAGGGACGCACGTTCACCAGCACCGGCCGCTTCCCGGACCCCGTCAACTCCGGCAGGCCGATCATCGAGTACAGCTCGTTCCCGCCCGGCGCCTACAGCAAGACGTGGGTCGGCGTCACCCGGCGCGAGCACCGCGAGGTGATGCGGGCGATGCGGGCCGGCCGGATGTGGGTCTGCCACGGAGATCTCGTGGCGGGCCTGGACGTGCGGCTGCGCCCGCGCGGGTCGCGCGAGCCCGGTGCCGGGATGGGCGGCACGCTGCGGGTGCGCCGCGGCGCCGTGGTGGAGGTCGTGATCAGGATCGACCTCGCGGACGGCGCGAACTTCGCCGGGTTCGTGCCGGAGCTCGCCAGGGTCGACCTGATCACAGGCAGGATCACCGGTCCCGCCGCGGACCGCTCGGTGCTGCACGCACCGCACACGAAGGTCGTGAAGTCCTGGGACGTCCGGCAGCGTTCGGGTGTCGTCGAGCTGGTCCACCAGATCACCGTCGACGGGCCGTTCTACCTCCGCGTCCGCGGCACCGACGGCAAGCGGAGCGCACCGGGACACCACGGTGCCGCGGTCGATCCGGCGGGGCCCGCGCTCGACGTCGCCGGTCGGTCGGATCCGTGGGAGGACCTCTGGTTCTACTCGAACCCGGTGTTCGCGGCGGCAGAACGCTGAGCGAGGCCCGGAATCGTCGAACGGCGTCGATCGATTCGCGTCCGTTGTCGAAATGCCGTCGTCGATTCGCTGAAAAACCGTTGCGGTGGCACGATGTCTAGGAACGAGGCGGTGTCTGGGCTAGGTTCGGGAGGTGGGCGGTCTCGCCTGTCCACAGTGGACTTTCCGCGGAGGTGCAGGTGTACCGGTCCAAGTCGGCGGCCACGGCCGTCCTCGTCCTGACCGCGGCGGCCGCGCTGGGCGGTGCTCCCCAGGCCGGGGCCGCCGCCGGGTGCAAGGTCTCCTACCAGGTGACGCAGGAATGGCAGGGCGGCTTCATCGCCGACGTGACCGTCACCAACCTCGGTGACGCCGTCAACGGCTGGCAGCTGACGTGGACGTTCGGTGCCGGGCAGACGGTCGCCCACCTGTGGAACGGGACCGTGCGCCAGACCGGCGCGGACGTGACGGTCGGCAACGCCGGCCACAACGGCTCCCTCGGCACCGGGGCGAGTGCGGGGCTGGGGTTCGCCGGCACCAAGAGCGGCTCGAACCCCGTCCCCGCCGCCTTCGCGCTCAACGGCACGGCGTGCACGGGAACGCCGCCCGCGCCGGACCCGCTGACGCAGGCGCACACCGCGGGCCGCGTCACCGCGTCCGGCCAGTACACCTGGCCGGGGGTCTACTTCGAGGGCCGCTTCCGGGGCACCGGCGTCGGGATCGTCCTCAACGACTCGGTGAACGACTACGACGTGCAGGTCGACGGCACGACCGTCGCGACGCTGGTGATGCCGGGCAGGACGACGCACTGGGTGCGCGGCCTCGCCGACGCCGAGCACCGCGTGCGGCTGGTCAAGCGGACCGAGAGCACCTGGGCGGCGGGGGAGTTCGGCGGCTTCGTCGCCGCGGCCGGCGGCGCGGTCCTCGACAAGCCCGCCGCAAGGACCCGCCAGATCGAGTTCATCGGCGACTCCCTGACCGCGGGCTACGGCAACCTCTCGACCACCCGCGACTGCTCGGCCAACGGCGGCGTCACCCGCAACACCAACACCGACATCAGCTTCGGGGCACTCGCCGCGAAGGCGCTGAACGCGGACTACCAGGTCAACGCGTTCTCCGGGCTGGGCGTGGTGCGCAACTACAACGGTCACACGCCCGGAACCAGCTACCGCACCTACTACGACCGGGCGTTGCTGCACGTCGAGGGCGACGTGTGGCGCAACCCCGGCACGTGGCGGCCGCAGCTGGTCGTGGTCGGCCTGGGCACCAACGACTTCTCCACCGCCCTCAACCCCGGCGAGCAGTGGCCCACCCAGGACGCCCTGGTCACCGCGTACAAGAGCGCCTACCAGGGCTTCCTCGACAAGCTGCGCACCCGGTACGGCCCCGCCACGACGATCGTCGTGAGCGTGCCCGAGGCCTCCGGCACGTTCGCCGACGCGGTCCGCCAGGTCGTGCAGGACCGCAACGGCCAGGGCGACAGCCGGGTCCGCCACTGGAACTACAGCGACCCGGCGCTGGACCGCCTCGGGTGCGACTGGCACTTCTCCGCCCGCGACCACCGGCTGATCGCGGGGAAGCTCGGCGACTACCTCGCCACGCTTCCCCTAGCCTGGTAGCCGTCCGTCACTTCGGGTCGAGCACGAACACCGGGATCTGCCGGTCGGTCTTCTCCTGGTACTCGGCGTAGCTGGGGTAGGCCGCGACGGCGCGCTCCCACCACTCGGCCCGCTCGGCGCCGTCGACCTCGCGCGCGACGTACTCCTTCACCTCGGTGCCGTCCTGCAGGACGATCTCCGGGTGGGCCTTGATGTTGAAATACCAGGTCGGGTGCTCGGGCGCGCCGCCCTTGGAGGCGACGACCGCGTAGCTGCCGCCGTGCTCCACGCGCATGACCGGGGTGTAGCGCAGGGCGCCGGTCTTCGCGCCGCGGACGGTCAGCAGCACGATCGGCTTGCCGAGGACCAAGATGCCCTCGGTCGTCCCGGTCTCGAGGATCTTCTTCGTCTGCTCCTGGACCCACTCGGTCGGGCTGAGCTTCACATCTGCCATGTCTGCGATCAACAACCTCCGCGCCGGTCTCATTCCCCGGCGCGCGCGAACTGCAGGGTCGTCGCCTGGACCGCGTCCGGCCTGACCGGCAGGGCGTTCACCACCAGGCGCTCGCCGTACACGTCGGTGACCGCGATGGATCCGCCGCACCCGGCGCCGTTCTCGGAGAGGAAGTAGTTGTACTCGGCGCGCTTCAGCTGCCGCCACTGCCCGCCCGCCTGGACTTCCAGCCGGGCCACGGGGTTGCGGTGGTCGAGGACCTGGATCCCGCACCAGTACTGGCTGGAGCCGGTCTTGTAGCGGATCGCGAGGGGCTTGGACGTCTCCGGGCTGACGAGGGTCCAGGAGACCGGGATCTCGCCCTTCACGGGAGGTGCCAGCAGGGCGAACGCCTCCGCGCTGAGGTCCAGCTGCCCCGGACGGCACGGCGCGGGGCAGAGGTTCGTGATCCGCACCGTGATGCTCTTCCCGCCGGCCTGGACCAGCACGTGCGCACCGCACGCGGCCGAGCCCTCGTAGTCCGCCTCGTTCATCGCGGCGGTCAGCGGGTCGGGGCCGGGGTCGTACGAGCACGCGCCGCCGCCGTCGGAGTCGTAGAACGTCGCGACTCCCTGACGGGGCTCGCCCGGCTTGATCCTCCCGGCCAGGGGAGCGCCCGCCCGAGTGGTCGTCGTGGTGGTGGTCGTCGTCGTGCTCGGGACGGACGTGGTCGTGGTGGTCGCGGGTGGCGTGGTCGTGGGCGCGGCGCTCCGGCCCGCCACGGGGGTGCCCGCGACGCCCTGCGGATCCCGCAGCACCACCACACCGACGACCGCCACCAGCAACGCGAGCAGGACGAACAGCAGGGGGCGGGTGCGTCTCACCGCCGAACCATAGTCCGCTGCACGGCGATGAACACCAGCAGCAGGACACCGATCACGATCTTCGTCCACCACGAGCTGAGCGTTCCCTGGAACGAGATCAGCGTCTGGATCGTGCCGAGCACGAGCACGCCGACCAGGCCGCCGAGCACGTACCCGACACCGCCCGCCAGCAGCGTCCCGCCGATCACGACGGCCGCGATGGCGTCCAGTTCCATGCCGACGGCGTGCAGGCCGTACCCGGACAGCATGTAGAGGCTGAACAGCAGGCCGGCCAGTGACGAGCACAGGCCGCTGATGACGTAGACGCCCACCTTGACGCGGGTGGTCGGCAGGCCCATCAGCAGCGCGGACGACTCGTTGCCGCCGACCGCGTAGACCGTGCGGCCGAAGCGGGTGCGGTGCAGCACGTACATCGCCGCGGCGACGACCAGCAGCGCGATCACCACGTTGTAGGTGATGTTGACGCCGCCGGGCAGCTCGATCGCCGCGGTGGCGACGTCGCGGAACGTCTTGTCCTTGATGGACACCGACTCCACGCTGATCAGGAAGCACAGGCCGCGGGCGAGGAACATGCCGGCGAGCGTGACGATGAACGGCTGGATGTCGAACTTGTGGATCACCAGGCCCATCAGCAGGCCGAGCGTGGAGCCGGTGAGCAGCACCGCGAGGACCACCAGCGGCACCGGCCACCCGGCCTGCAGGCCCGAGGCGGTGACCATCGTGGACAGCGCGACGACCGAGCCGACGGACAGGTCGATGCCGCCGCTGAGGATCACGAACGTCATGCCGGCGGCGAGCACGATCAGGAAGGCGTTGTCGATGAACAGGTTCGCGATCACCTGACCGGACGCGAACCCGTCGTAGCGCGCCGAGCCGGCGCCGAACGCGAGGACGAACAGCACGACGGTCGCGAGCACCGGCAGGAACCGCGAGGGCACCCGTTGGGTGAGAGTGGTCATGATGAGACGGCCACCTTCCGGAAGCTCAGTGCGGCACGGGCCTTCGGCGCCTGGACCAGGCACACCACGATGACGACGACCGCCTTGAAGACCAGCGTCACCTCCGGGGCGACGCCGATCGTGTAGACGGTGGTGGTGAGGGTCTGGATGATCAGCGCGCCGAGCAGCGTGCCGGTGAGCGAGTAGCGCCCGCCGGCGAGCGACGTGCCGCCGATGACGACGGCGAGGATCGCGTCCATCTCGATCCACAGGCCGGCGTTGTTGGCGTCGGCCGCGCTGACGTTGGAACTGATCATCAGCCCGGCGATGCCCGCGCACACCGCGGCGAACACGTAGACGGTCCAGATGATCGTGCGGGACCGCACCCCGGCCAGCCGCGAGGCCTCGGGGTTGACCCCGACGGCCTCGATCAGCATGCCGAGCGCCGTCCGCCGGGTCGCGAACGCCACCAGCCCCAGCACCAGCAGGGCGATCAGGATCGAGATGGGCAGCACCACGAACCCGGCGCCGACCTGGCGGTAGGCGGTGTTGTTGACCGTGACGATCTGCCCCTCGGTGACGAGCATGGCCACGCCACGTCCCGCGGTCATCAGCACCAGCGTCGCGATGATCGGCTGGATGCCGAGCCCTGCCACCAGGAACCCGTTCCACAGACCGAGCACCGCACACAGCACCAGCGCGATCGCCATGCCGGCGAAGGCGGTGCCGGCGCTGCCGGACGTTCCGATGTGGACGCACGTCACGGCACCGGCGATCGCGGCCACCGCGCCGACGGAGAGGTCGATGCCGCGGGTGGCGATCACCAGCGTCATGCCGAGGGCGATCAGCAGGGTCGGCGCGCCGTTCTTCAGCACGTCGACCAGGCCGCCGTAGAGGTGGCCGTCCTGCATGCGCAACGCGAAGAAGGACGGCGTCACGGCGAGGTTGAGCAGCAACAGCGCGACCAGCGCCAGCAGCGGCCACAGCAACCGGTTCTTCACGGGGTCACCTCTTCCGGTGCGGTCGGGCCGTGAGCGGCGTTGAATCGGTCCTGGCTGTTCACGACACCACCTTTTCCGGTGCGGCCCCGCCCGCGATCAGCTCGACGACCTCGTCCACGCCGGTCACCGAACCGTCCAGCTCGGCGATCTTGCGCCGGTCGCGCAGCACGACGATCCGGTCGGCGATGCGCACGACCTCCTCCAGCTCCGCGGAGATGAACAGGATCGCGGTGCCCTCCGCGGCGAGCGTGGTGACGAGCTGCTGGATCTGGGCCTTCGCGCCGACGTCGATGCCCCTGGTCGGCTCGTCCAGGATCAGCAGCCGCGGCTCGGTGACGAGCCAGCGCGCGAGGAGGACCTTCTGCTGGTTGCCGCCGGACAGGGTGCGCACCAGCGCGTCCGGGTTGGCGGGCCGGATGTCCAGTGCCTTCAGGTACTTCTCGACCAGCTGGTCCTTGGTCCTGCGCGACAGCGGGCGGGTCCAGCCGCGGGCCGCCTGCATCGCGAGCACCAGGTTGTCGCGGATCGACAGGTCCGCGACGAGGCCCTCGCCCTTGCGGTCCTCGGAGCTGAACGCGATGCCCGCCGCGATCGCGGACCGCGGTCCGCGCAGGCGCAGCGGCGTGCCGTCCACGAGCAGCCTGCCCGAGTCCGCGCGGTCGGCGCCGAACAGCAGCCGGGCGAGCTCGGTGCGGCCCGACCCGAGCAGACCGGCGAGGCCGACGACCTCACCGGCCCGGATGTCGAGGTCGAACGGTTCGATCGCGCCGCGCTTGCCGAGTCCTTCGGCCTGCACCAGCGCCGGTCCGCCCGGCTTGCGCTTCTCGGCGGCGTCCTCGATCGCCTCCAGCGTGCCGAGGTCGCGGCCGATCATCTGCGCGATGAGCGAGCGCCGGTCCACGTCGGCGGTGAGGTGCTCGCCGACGAGCGCTCCGTTGCGCAGCACCGTCATCCGGTCGGAGATCTCGTAGACCTGGTCGAGGAAGTGCGACACGAACAGGATGGCCACGCCCTCGTCGCGCAGCACCCGCATGATCCGGAACAGCTCCGCGACCTCGCCCGCGTCCAGGCTGGACGTCGGCTCGTCGAGGACGAGCACGCTGCAGTCGACCGCGATCGCACGGGCGATGGCGACCAGCTGCTGCACCGCGATCGGGTGTTCGCTGAGGCTCGACGCCGGGTCGATGTGCACGCCGATGCGCGCGAGCACCTCCGCGGCACGGCGCCGCATCGCCGGGAAGTCGATGCCGCCGAGACGACGAGGTTCCCGGCCCAGCAGGATGTTCTCCGCGACCGTGAGGTTCGCGCAGAGGTTGACCTCCTGGTACACCGTGCTGATCCCGGCGTGCTGGGCCTCGCCGGGGGAGGAGAACGCCACGTTCTCGCCCGCCAGCACGACCTCGCCGGCGTCGGGCCGGTGCACGCCGGTCAAGGTCTTGATGAGGGTGGACTTCCCGGCGCCGTTCTCGCCCATGAGGGCGTGCACCTCGCCGGGGAACAGCCGGAAGTCGACGTCCTGCAACGCCTTCACGCCGGGAAACGCGAGGCTGATGCCCCGCATCTCGACGACAGGTGGCGGTGACTCGGTCATGGGCTCTGGCCTTCGTCGATGGGGCCGCGGGACCCGTCACGCGGATGCGCGCGAATGACGGGCCCCGCGGGGTCTGGAGTGGAGCCGAGGGAGATCAGTACTGGCGCTGCGGGAGCACGGCCTTGGCCTGCTCCTGCGTGAACGTGCCCTCCTCGGTCACGACCCGCTCCGGCACCTGCTCGCCGGCCACGACCTTCTTCGCGAGGTCCATCAGCTGCTTGCCCAGCAACGGGTTGCACTCGACGATGTAGTTGATCTCGCCGTTGGCCAGCGCCTGCATGCCGTCCTTCACCGCGTCCACGGTGATGATCTTGATGTCCTTGCCGGGCACCTTGCCGGCCGCCTTGATCGCCTCGATCGCGCCCAGGCCCATGTCGTCGTTGTGCGCGTACACCACGTCGATCTTCGGCTGGGACTTGAGGAAGGCCTCCATGACCTGCTTGCCGCCGGACCGCGTGAAGTCACCGGTCTGCGACGCCACGACCTTGATGTCCGGCTTGGAGGCGATCTTCTCCTCGAAGCCCTTCTTGCGGTCGTTCGCGGGCGCCGCGCCCGTGGTGCCCTGCAGCTCCACGACGTTCGTCGGGCCGGAGGCGTTGGCCACCAGCCAGTCGCCCGCCTTGCGGCCCTCCTCGACGAAGTCCGAACCGAGGAACGTCTTGTACAGCGACGTGTCGTCGGAATCGATCGAGCGGTCAGTGAGGATGACCGGGATGTTGGCGCGCTTGGCTTCCAGCAGCACGGTGTCCCAGCCGGTCTCCACGACCGGGCTGAACGCGATCACCGAGACCTTCTGCTGGATGTAGGAGCGGATCGCCTTGATCTGGTTCTCCTGCTTCTGCTGCGCGTCGGAGAACTTCAGGTCGATCCCGGCGGCCTTGGCCTCGTCCTGGATCGACTTGGTGTTGGCGGTGCGCCAGCCGCTTTCCGCTCCCACCTGGGCGAAGCCCATGGTGGTGGTGCCGCCCGGCGTGCTCGAACCGGTGCTCCCACCACCTCCTGAGCCGCACGCGGTGAGCGCGCTCAGCAGGACCACGCTGGCGACTGTCGTGATCTTCTTCAGCACTGGGGTTCCTCCGGGGTGACGACGGTGTCGCGGAGCTCGACCGCGTGTCCGCGGTTGTCAGGTGGACAAGAGTGAACGCTCACAACTGTCGCGTCAAGGTCTTGCTCGTAACGAGTTCGCAGCCCTATGTTAACGCTCACTTCCGAGCTTGGGGAGGAAAACCCGTGCCCCGCAAGCACGTCCTGCTGAGCGCCGCTCTCGCGGCCAGCCTGCTGGTCGCCGTTCCCGGTTCGGGCGCGGCCGCCGACACCGACTACACGCTCAAGATCGACGCCACCGAGAAGGGCGCGTCCATCGACGACTCGATGTACGGCGTCTTCTTCGAGGACATCAACCGCGCGGCCGACGGCGGCCTGTACGCCGAGCTCGTGCAGAACCGCTCGTTCGAGTACGACCCGGCCGACAACGCCGGCTACCACGGCCTGACCTCCTGGGCGCCGCACAGCGGCATTGTGGACCTCGCCGACGACTCCGGCCGGATGAACGAGCGCAACCGCCGCTACCTGAAGCTGGGCCTGCCCGCCGGGGTCATCAACTCCGGCTACAACAGCGGCATCGCGATCCAGAGCGGCCAGCGCTACGACTTCTCCGTCTGGGCGCGCACCGACCAGACGAGCACCCCGCTCACCGCCACGGTCACCGACCCCGCCGGAGCCGCCCTCGGCGACCCGGTGCAGGTCCAAGTCCGCGGTGACGGCTGGGCCCGCTACACCGGGACGATCCGCGCGAAGAAGACCTCGACGACCGGCCGGCTGCTGGTCACGGGCGGTGGCACCGGGACCCTGCGCCTCGACATGGTCTCGCTGATGCCCCAGGACACCTTCAAGGGCCACGGCCTGCGCCGCGACCTGGCCGAGAAGATCGCCGCGCTCAAGCCCGGCTTCGTCCGGTTCCCCGGCGGCTGCCTGGTCAACACCGGCAGCCACTACGGCTACGACGCGCCGAACTTCGAGCGCCGCCGCTCGTACCAGTGGAAGGACACCATCGGCCCGGTCGAGCAGCGCGCCACCAACTGGAACTTCTGGGGCTACAACCAGTCCTACGGCCTCGGCTACTACGAGTACTTCCAGTTCTCCGAGGACATCGGCGCCATGCCGCTGCCCGTCGTCCCCGCGCTGGTCACCGGCTGCGGCCAGAACCGCGCCACGGACGACCCGGCGTTGCTGGCCAGGCACGTCCAGGACACGCTCGACCTGATCGAGTTCGCCAACGGTCCCGCCGACTCCACCTGGGGCCGCAAGCGCGCCGAGATGGGGCACCCCGCACCGTTCGGGCTGACCCACCTCGCGGTCGGCAACGAGGAGAACCTGCCCGACGAGTTCATGGCCCGGTTCACCCGGTTCCGCGACGCCATCAACGCGAAGTACCCGGACATCACGGTCGTCAGCAACTCCGGACCCGACGACACCGGCGGCACGTTCGACCGCCTGTGGCAGCTGAACAAGCAGGCCGGCGTGAAGATGGTCGACGAGCACTACTACAACAGCCCGAGCTGGTTCCTGGAGAACAACAACCGCTACGACTCCTACGACCGCAACGGCCCGAAGGTGTTCCTCGGCGAGTACGCCTCGCAGGACAACAAGTACTTCAACGCGCTGAGCGAAGCGGCGTTCATGACCGGTCTGGAACGCAACGCCGACGTCGTGAAGCTCGCCTCGTACGCGCCGCTGCTGGCCAACGAGGACTACGTCCAGTGGCGCCCGGACATGATCTGGTTCAACAACCACGCGTCGTGGGGCTCGGCGAGCTACGAGGTGCAGAAGCTCTTCATGACCAACGTGGGCGACCACGTCGTGCCGAGCACCGCGTCCGCCACGCCTTCCACCCGGGCGCCGATCACCGGTGCGATCGGGCTCTCGACCTGGGCGACCGCGGCCTCCTACGACGACGTGAAGGTCACCAGCGCGTCCGGTCAGGCGTTGTTCAGCGACGACTTCTCCGGCACCGACGCGCAGTGGACGAAGTCCGGCCGTGGCGCCTGGAACGTCGTGAACGGCGCCTACGTCCAGTCCGACGCCGCGGCCGAGGACACCCTTGTCACGGCGGGCGACAAGAGCTGGCGCGACTACACGCTGAACCTCAAGGCCACGAAGCAGTCGGGGCGCGAGGGCTTCCTCGTCGCGTTCGGCGTCCAGGACACCGGCAACCACTACTGGTGGAACCTCGGTGGCTGGAACAACACCCAGTCCGCCGTGGAGAAGGCCGTCGGCGGCGCCAAGAGCACGCTGATCACCAACGGCACGCGCATCGACACCGGCCGCACGTACGACGTGCGCGTCGAGGTCCGCGGACGCCACGTCGCGTTGTTCCTCGACGGCCAGAAGTGGGGCGAGTTCACCGACGACAAGCTCGCCGAGCCGTTCCGCCAGGTCGTCACCCGCGACCTCGCCACCGGCGAGCTGATCGTCAAGGTGGTCAACGCGCAGGACAACGCCGCCCGCACGCGCGTCGACCTCGGCGTGCCGGTGGCCTCGACGGCGCGGGCGACCGTGCTGCAGGGCCGTCCCGACGACGTGAACACCGAGTTCAGCCAGCCGATCCGCGCCCGCGCCGAGCAGGTCAGGGTGGCGAGCAGCTTCACCCACACGTTCCCGCCCAACTCCGTCACGTTCCTCCGGATCAGGAGCCGCTCGTGATCACCCGACGATCTCTGCTGGCCACGGGTGGCGTGCTCGCCGCGACCGGGGCGCTCAGCTCCGCCGCGCCCGCCGCCACCGCCGCCGCCGAACCCGGCGCGGGGCTGCCGACCCGCAACCCGCTCGTCGAGCAGCGCGCCGACCCGTTCATCACGCCGCCGACCGACGGCATGTACTACCTGACCGGGTCCGTGCCCGAGTACGACCGGGTCGTCATCCGCGGGGCGTCCACTCTGGACGGTCTGACCGCCGCCCGTGAGCGCACCATCTGGCGGCGGCCGTCGTCGGGCACGATGGGCGGCTACATCTGGGCGCCGGAGCTGCACCGCATCGACGGCAAGTGGTACGTCTACTTCGCCGCGGGCGACAAGGACGAACCGTTCCGCATCCGCACCTACGTGCTCGAGTCGCCGAACGCCGACCCGCGCGAGGGCGGCTGGGTGCTGCGCGGGCAGATGGTGACGGCGTGGGACACGTTCACCCTGGACGCGACCACCTTCGCGCACCGCGGCAAGCGCTACTTCCTGTGGGCGCAGAGCGAACCCGGCATCGCCACCAACTCGAACCTCTACATCGCCGAGATGGCCTCGCCGCTCGCGCTGAAGAGCGCCCCGGTGCGGATCGCGACGCCGACGCTGTCCTGGGAGGTGCAGGGCTTCAAGGTGAACGAGGGGCCCGCGGTGCTGGTCCGCAACGGCCGGGTGTTCGTGACGTACTCCGCGAGCGCCACCGACGCCCGTTACTGCATGGGCCTGCTGACCGCCGACGAGAACGCGAACCTCCTCGACGCGCGGTCGTGGACGAAGTCGCCGAACCCGGTGTTCACGACGCACGTGCCGACCTCGCAGTACGGGCCGGGGCACAACTCGTTCACCACGGTGGGTTCCACCGACGTGCTCGTCTACCACGCCCGCGACTACCGCGACATCACCGGCGACCCGCTGTTCGACCCGAACCGGCACACCCGCGTGCAGAAGCTCCACTGGAACGCGGACGGCACACCGTCGTTCGGTGTTCCCGTCGGTCGTGGCGGGCCGATCGTGCGGCTGTCGCCTGTGGACGCGCCCTCGCTGGTGGTGCGGCACTACGAGTACCGCCTGCGGGTCGACGGCAACGTCCGCGAGCTGGCCGACAGCCAGTTCCGCTTCGTACCGGGATTCCTCGGTGGCGGCACGGTCGCGCTGCAGTCGGTGAACTTCCCGGACCGGTACGTGCGGGTGGACGGGGACGTGATCCGCATCGACCCCTTCGAGGACACCGACGCGTACGGCCGCGCGGCGAGTTTCGTTCGTGTGCCAGGACTTGCGGACGGCGGCGCGGTGTCGCTGCGTGCCGGCGCGGACACGTATCTCGCCCACGACAACGGTCGCGTGGTGTTGTCCAGACCAGGAAGGGACCGCGACGCGCGCCGACGTGCCACATTCCGACTCGAATAAGTGGACAATGAGCACTGCATCGAAGCCGACCTGGTGTTATCGCTAACATCACCGGCTCAGATCGAAGATCGGAGACCGCTCGTGGAGAAGACGTCGCGTGACCCCGCGATGACCGACGTGGCACGACTCGCCGGGGTGTCGCACCAGACGGTCTCGCGTGTGCTCAACAACCACCCGAACGTCCGCGAGCAGACCCGGCTGCGGGTGAAGGCGGCCATCAAGGAGCTCGACTACCGGCCCAACCGCGCGGCCCGTGCGCTGGTCACCGGCAAGACGCAGCTCATCGGCGTGGTCGCGCAGAACTCGACGCTGTACGGCCCGGCCTCGTTGCTGTCCGCCTTCGAGGAGGCGGCGGGCGAGGCCGGGTTCGCGGTCAGCGTCGGCAGGGTGAAGGTGCTGGACCGCGACTCGATCGCCGCGGCCGTGGAACGGCACCGCGACCAGCGCGTCGCCGGCATCGTGGTGATCGCGCCGAACTCGTCGGCGGCCGACGCCCTGGCCGACGTGCCGGCAGGTGTCCCGCTGGTGACGGTGGACGGCGACCCGGACCGTCCCACACCGCTCGTGACCGTCGACCAGGCGACGGGCGCGTTCGACGCCACGAAGCACCTGCTCGACGCGGGCCACGAGACGGTCTGGCACGTCTCCGGCCCCGCCGACTGGTTCGACGCTGCGGGCCGCGTGGAGGGCTGGCGCGCGGCGCTCGACGCCGCCTCGGCCGAGGTGCCCCCGGTCGTGGCGGCCGACTGGAGCGCGGCGTCGGGCTACCGGGCCGGGCAGATGCTCGCCAGGATGCCCGAGGTGACGGCCGTGTTCTGCTCGAACGACCACCTCGCCCTCGGCGTGCTGCGGGCGATGAGCGAACGCGGCAGGAGGGTGCCGCACGACGTGAGTGTCGTCGGTTTCGACGACGTGCCCGAGGCCGCGTACTTCATCCCGCCGCTCACCACCGTGCGCCCGGACTTCGCCGCGGTCGCGCGCGAGACGCTCGGCCTGCTGCTCGAGCAGGTCAGCGACGGGGAGACGACCCGGCCGCAGCGGACCGTCGCGCCGAAGCTGGTCAAGCGGGACAGCGTGGCGCCGCCACCCCGCTAGACAGCGTCCCGGGAGTTCGTCCGGTGGCAGGGCGGGAGACCCGGAGACGCCGCCTGGGCGTGTTCGGGCGGTGTCTCCGGGGCCCTAGGCCGCCACTGCCGCCCGACGGGACTTCCGGGACACGGCCTCGGCACCCGCTCCCGGCTGCCGCACGCAGGGCCCTTCCGTCCGGTCGAAGCGCACGAAAGCTCCCCGCGTGCGCTTCGCGGCCGACGACGCTCAATTGCCCTTCTCCGTCTCGCCCGGCGTGTCGCGGCCTCGGCACGCCGTCGCCCCGAGCGCACGCGGGGAGCTTTCGTGCGTTCTGACGGCACGTAGAGGCCCCCGCGTGAAGCGGGCGAGGGGGCGCGGCGGAGTTGGGTGCCCGCCGAAGGCGTGACGCGGCAGCTGGGCGCCCACGTCGGCGGGGCGCTGCGCGACCAGGTGTTCCCCTGCGCCCGCACCGGTCCCGGCGTGGACCGGTTTGTCGTGCGCTCACGTCCCACCCATTTGCCGCGCTCGCAGGGAAATCACGATGTATCGGGCACATCTTGACTCCCTGATTGTTAGCGATAACACTCAGGTCGTGACTGACATGACGATCGACCGCGACGCGTGCGTGGTGGGTGTCGACTTCGGCACGCTGTCCGGCCGCGCAGTGGTCGTGCGCGTCCGCGACGGCGCGGAGCTCGGCACCGCTGTCCACGAGTACCGCCACGGAGTGGTGGACCAGGTGCTGCCCGCGACCGGCCGGCCGCTGCCGCCGGAGTGGGCGCTGCAGGTCCCGGCCGACTACCTCGACGTCCTGCGCACCGCCGTCCCGCAGGCGGTCGAGGCGGCCGGGATCTCGGCGGACCAGGTGATCGGCATCGGGACCGACTTCACCGCCTGCACGATGGTGCCGGTGACCGCGGACGGCACGCCGCTGTGCGACCTGCCGGAGTTCGCGGAGAACCCGCACGCCTACGTCAAGCTGTGGCGCCACCACGCCGCACAGCCGCAGGCCGACCGGATCAACGAGCTCGCGCATCAGCGCAAGGAACCGTGGCTCGCGCGCTACGGCGGCCTGATCTCCTCGGAGTGGGAGTTCGCGAAGGGCCTGCAGGTGCTGGAGGAGGCACCCGAGGTCTACGCGGCGATGGAGCACTGGGTCGAGGCCGCGGACTGGATCGTCTGGCAGCTCACCGGCACCTACACGCGCAACGCCTGCACCGCGGGTTACAAGGGCATCCACCAGGACGGCCGCTACCCGGGCGACGACTTCCTCGCCGAGCTCAACCCCGACTTCGCGACCTTCGTCGCGGACAAGCTCGACCACCCGCTGTCCGCGCTCGGCGACCGGGCCGGTGGGCTGACCGAGCAGGCCGCTGGGTGGACCGGGCTGCCGCAGGGCATCGCGGTGGCGGTCGGCAACGTCGACGCCCACGTCACGGCGCCCGCCGCGCAGGCCGTCGGCCCCGGCCAGATGGTCGCGATCATGGGCACGTCCACGTGTCACGTGATGAGCGGAGACGTGCTGCGCGAGGTGCCCGGCATGTGCGGCGTCGTCGACGGCGGCATCGTGCCGGGGCTGTGGGGGTACGAGGCAGGGCAGAGCGGCGTCGGCGACATCTTCGCGTGGTTCCTGCGCAACCAGGTCCCACCCGCCTACCACGAGCAGGCGAGCGAGCGCGGCATCACGGTGCACGAGCTGCTCTCCGAGCTCGCGGCGCGGCAGGAGGTGGGCGAGCACGGGCTCGTCGCGCTCGACTGGCACAGCGGCAACAGGTCCGTGCTGGTCGACCACGAACTGTCCGGTGTGGTCGTCGGCCAGACGCTCGCCACGAAGGCCGAGGACGTCTACCGCGCGTTGCTGGAGGCCACGGCGTTCGGCACCCGGATGATCATCGACACCTTCACCGACGCGGGCGTGCCGGTGACCGAGTTCGTCATCGCCGGCGGGCTCATCAAGAACACGCTGATGATGCAGATCTACGCCGACGTCGTGAACCTGCCGCTGTCGGTGATCGGCTCCGCCCAGGGACCGGCGCTCGGCTCCGCGATGCACGCCGCGGTGGCGGCGGGCGCGTACGAGGACATCCGTGCGGCGGCGGACGCGATGGGATCGGTGCGGCGCAACGTCTTCACCCCCGTTCAGGAGAACGTCGAGGCGTACGAACGGCTCTTCCACGACTACCTGGAGCTGCACGACTACTTCGGCAGGGGTGCCAACGATGTCATGCACCGGCTGCGCGAGTACCGCCGCGCCGCCCTGGAGGGGAAGAGCTGATGTCCGCAACGGCAGAACTGCGCCGCACGGTCGCCGAACTCCACCGCGAGCTGACCCGCTACGAGCTGGTCAGCTGGACGGCGGGCAACGTGTCCGCGCGGGTGCCCGACCAGGAACTGATGGTGATCAAGCCGTCCGGGGTGTCCTACGACGAGCTGGGACCGCACGCGATGGTCGTGACCGACCTGCACGGCAACCTCGTCGAGGGTGAGCTCGCACCGTCTTCCGACACCGCGGCCCACGCCTACGTGTACCGGCACATGCCCCACGTCGGCGGTGTCGTGCACACGCATTCTCCTTATGCGACAGCGTGGGCGGCGCGCGGCGAGCCCATCCCGTGCGTGCTCACCATGATCGCGGACGAGTTCGGCGGCGACATCCCGGTCGGGCCGTTCGCGTTGATCGGCGACGACTCGATCGGCAAGGGGATCGTGGAGACTCTCAGCGCCAGCAGGTCTCCGGCCGTGCTGATGCGCAACCACGGCCCGTTCACCGTCGGCGCGACCGCCCGCGCCGCCGTCAAAGCCGCGGTGCTGGTGGAAGACGTCGCCCGCACCGTCCACTTCGCACTCCAGCTCGGCAAGCCCGACGTGATCGAGCAACAGCACGTCGACCGGCTCTACGAGCGCTACCAGAACGTTTACGGCCAGTGAGCCCAGAAGGAGAGCACATGCCGGACAAGCCCCAGATCTGGTTCCTCACCGGCAGCCAGCACCTCTACGGCCCCGAGACGCTCGACCAGGTCGCGGCCCAGTCCCAGCAGATCCAGCGGATGCTCACCGACTCCGGCCGGATCAGCGCGGAGATCGTGTGGAAGCCGGTGCTGACCGACTCCGGCGCCATCCGCGCGATCATGCAGGAGGCGAACAACGACCCGTCGTGCGTCGGTGTGATCGCGTGGATGCACACGTTCTCGCCCGCGAAGATGTGGATCACCGGGCTGGACCTGCTGCGCAAACCGCTGCTGCACCTGCACACGCAGCTCAACGAGGCGTTGCCGTGGTCCACCATCGACATGGACTTCATGAACCTCAACCAGGCCGCGCACGGCGACCGCGAGTTCGCCTACGTGCAGACCAGGATCGGGGTGGCGCGCAAGACGGTCGCCGGGCACGCGAGTGATCCCGTGGTGGCCGAGCGGATCGACGGCTGGGCCCGTGCCGCCGCCGGCCGCGCGCACCTGCGCGGCCTGAAGCTGGCCCGGTTCGGCGACAACATGCGCGACGTCGCCGTGACCGAGGGCGACAAGGTCGAGGCGGAGCTGCGGTTCGGCGTCTCGGTCAACACCTACGGCGTCAACGACCTCGTCGCCGTGGTCGACGCCGTGCCCGACGCGAGCATCGACCTGCTCGTCGCCGACTACGCCGAGACCTACCGGCTCTCGCCGGAGCTGGCGCGCGGGGGAGAGCGGCACGACTCGCTGCGGTACGCGGCCCGCATCGAGATCGGG
Organism: Lentzea sp. NEAU-D7; assembly: GCF_026242055.1. Lineage (GTDB taxonomy): Bacteria > Actinomycetota > Actinomycetes > Mycobacteriales > Pseudonocardiaceae > Lentzea. The sequence goes on from NZ_JAPJDL010000013.1 coordinate 231,913, forward strand.
CTGCGGTCCTTCCTGGACGACGGCGGGTTCGGGGCGTTCACCACGAACTTCCAGGACCTGGGTGGGTTGCGGCAGCTGCCGGGTCTCGCCGTGCAACGGCTGATGGCCGACGGCTACGGCTTCGGCGGCGAGGGCGACTGGAAGACCTCAGCGCTGCTCGCGGCCGTGAAGGCGATGGGCGCGGGCACCGGCCGCGGCACGTCGTTCATGGAGGACTACACCTACCACTTCGGGCCGGGCGAGCCGAAGATCCTCGGCGCGCACATGCTGGAGGTCTGCCCGACGATCGCCGCGGACCGGCCGTCCTGCGAGATCCACCCGCTGGGCATCGGCGACCGGGAGGACCCGGTGCGGCTGGTGTTCGACGCGGCGTCCGGTCCCGCAGTGGTGGTCGGACTGGCCGACCTCGGTGATCGGTTCCGCCTGGTGGCCAACGAGGTCACGGTGGTGCCGCCGGACGAGCCGCTGCCGAAGCTGCCGGTCGCGCGGGCCGTGTGGCAGCCGGCGCCGTCGCTGTCGACGTCGGCGGAGTGCTGGCTCACCGCGGGCGGCCCGCACCACACGGTGATGACCCAGGCCGTCGGGGCCGAGGTGCTGCGCGACTTCGCGACGATGGCCGCCACGGAGCTCGTGCTGATCGACTCCGAGACGACCCCGGCCTCGTTCACCGACCGGTTGCGCTGGAACTCCGCCTACCACCGCCTGGCACTGGGAATCAGCTGACGGGCGTGGAAGTCGGCGATCTGCCGCCACATCGCGACGGGGTTGGAGTACATGGGGAGGTGCCCGCTGTGCGGGATCTCCGCGAGCTCCACCCCGTTCGCGTCCAGCAGCGGCAGGTACGAGAGGTTGGCGCACTGCTCCCCGTAGAGGTACATCCTCGGGCAGGGCAGTGAGACGAACTTCTGCAGCAGGTTCCCGTGGTCGGCCAGTTCGACCATCGACCGGAAGACGGTCGGCACGACACCGCGGCGGATCTTGCCGGGGAGGTTCGCCGCGTACAGGCCGCCGCCGTAGCAGGGCGTCTCCCGGCTGCGCTCTGCGAGCCTGAACAGGAAGTCGCCGGGATCGCGGTGGTTCAGCGCCTCCCTGCTCAGCACGCAGTCCTCGGGCGCCAGCACGCCCTTGATGTTCACGAAGCTCAGCACCCGGCCAGGTTCCTTGTGCGCCAGTAGAAGCGCCGTGAGCGCTCCCGTCGAGTGCCCGACGACGTGGAACCGGCCGATGCCCGCGCGGTCGAGCACCGCCCATGCGGTCTCCGCCAGGAACGGCAGGTCGACCTCCCCCAGGGCGGCGCACTCCGTGGCGCCCGAGCCCGGTGCGTCGTAGGCGAGGAACGGCCGCCCGGCGAACTCGTGCCGCTGGAGGACGTCGAGGTAGTCCTCCTTGCTCGTGCCGAACCCGTGCAGGAAGACGACAGGTGCGTCTACGCCCCCGCGGCGCACCGAAGCGACCTTGAGGTTCACCCCGAGGACGCGCAACGGGATCTGCTCGTGGACGACTCTGTCTGCCGATGGCATGGCTGTTCCCCGGTTCTTCGCAGGTGCGGTACTGCGGAATGAGTCGAGAGCATGCCAGCAGCTGTGAACGCTCACAAGTGGTTGAACTTTTTGCTTTCCCGGTCCGTATCCCGTTGTGCCGGCACAAACCGTCCCCTAGTCGTGAGGTTCGAATATGTCGAGAGCACATGCACGACCGCAACGGAGCAAGCGGGTGCTCGTGGCCGGAGTCGCCGTCGCCGCGACGTTGACCGCGGTGACCGCGGCCGTCGCCCTCGCCGGCGGGGAGACCGCCACCGGCGCGATCGCGTGCCCGCAGCCGGTCGTCCCGGCGGTGCCGGCCGCGGCGCAGGCCGAGGTCCAGCGGGAACTGGCCAACCTCGACAAGCAGATCGCGGAGGCGAACAACCGGCTGCGCACGTCGGCCGGTGAAGGCGGGCCGAACTTCGTGCAGAACGCGATCCTCGGCCCGCTGGCGAGCAAGCGGGTCGCGGCGCTGAACCGCATCGAGACCGCCATCGGCAGGGTCGCGGAGAAGCCGGAAGGGCTGGAGAGGTTCGCGACCTGCGGACTTGACCAGGCGCCCGCCGTGTCTGCGGCGCCGACGACGACGCGACCGGCGTCGACGAGCGCGAACGCCGGGACGGGTTCGGCGGCCGGTGGGGCCATCGAATGCCCGCTTCCGGTGGTGCAGAACGTTCCCGCGTCCGCGCGCGCCGAAGTGGACCGCGAGCTCGCCAACCTCGGCAAGCAGCTGGCCGAGGCCAACGAGAGGCTCCGCACGTCGGCTGGTCAGGGCGGGCCGAACTTCGTGCAGAACGCGATTCTCGGCCCGTTGGCGAGCAAGCGCGCCGCGGCACTGGACCGGATCGCGATCTCGATCGGCCGCGCGGGGGAGCGGCCCCAAGGGCTGGAGCGCTTCGCCACCTGCTCGCTCAAGTAACTCTCCTCGGGGTTCGAGCGCGCGGGCCCGTCTCCTCGGGGGCGAGCGTTGCCAGGGGTCCTGCCGGACGGGTGCGCCTCCGTCCGGCAGGACCTTGACGCGCCAGTAGGTTGTCGATAGATGTTAGCGTGAACATCGCGCGTTCAACGGAGAACCGATGACCAGAATTGTCGCTCTGCTCGCCGCTTCGGCGCTCACGCTCTCCACTGCGGTGCCTGCCGCGGCCGCCGTCGAATCCGTCACGGTGAGACCGGATCCGACCTATCAGCAGGAGCCGTTCCAGGGCTGGGGCACGAGCCTGGTGTGGTTCGCCAACGCCACGGGTGGTTACCCGGACGAGATCCGCAACCAGCTGGCGGAACTGCTGTTCGGCGAGGACGGTCTCAACCTCAACATCGCGCGGTACAACGTCGGCGGCGGCAACGCCCCGGACGTCCCGGAGTACCTGCGCGCGGGTGCCGCGGTGCCCGGCTGGTGGAAGGCCCCCGCCGGCACCACCCGCGCGGACACCGACTGGTGGAAGCCGGGCGACCCGCGTTTCTTCGACGCCGCCGCGGATCCGCGTCAGCGGTGGTGGGTCGACCGGATCAAGCAGGACGTGACCCGGTGGGAGTCGTTCAGCAACTCACCGCCGTGGTTCCAGACCGTCAGCGGGTACGTCTCCGGAGGCTTCGACCCGAACGCGGACCAGCTGCGGGAGGACCGGATCGGCGGCTTCGCCGCCTACCTGGCCCAGGCGACGGCGGAGCTGGAACGGGCCCACGGCATCAAGTTCGACACGGTCGACCCGTTCAACGAGCCCAACACCTCCTACTGGCGCACGACGCTCGGCCCGGACGGCAACCCGACCGGCGGGCGGCAGGAAGGTGCCCACATCGGGCCCGCCCTGCAGGCGAAGGTGGTGCCCGCGATGGCACAGGCCCTGCGGGCCAACGAGGTCAAGGCCACCGTGTCCGCGCCGGACGAGACCAACCCCGGCATCTTCGCCGACGACTGGGCGGCTTATCCCGCCTCGGTGCGCGCGCAGGTCAGCCAGCTGAACGTGCACACGTACGGCACGGCGCGCCGCACGTCCGCCCGTGACATCGCCAAGGGCGCGGGCAAGCCGTTGTGGATGAGCGAGGTCGACGGGCACTGGGGTTCCGGGCAGAGCTTCACCAGCATGGAACCGGGCCTCGGCATCGCCGAGCGCGTGATCGACGACCTGCGCGAGCTGGAACCGCGCGCCTGGCTGCTGTGGCAGGCGATCGAGGACTACAACAACATGAAGCCCGGTGCCGAGTCCCCGGACGGCATGAACTGGGGCGTGGTCCAGATACCGTTCGACTGCGGGGCACAGGACACGCTCGCGACGTGCCCGGCCCGCGTCAACACGAAGTTCCACGCGCTGCGCAACTTCACCCACTTCGTCAAGCCGGGTGACCGCCTCGTGAACGTCAACACCACGACCGACGTGGCGGCGGTGCGCAACACCGAGCTGAAGACCGTGGTGCACCTGAACAAGTCCGACCAGGCCCGGTCCGTGACGCTGGACCTGTCGGCGTTCGGGTCGGTGCGGCAGAACGCTTCCGTCCGCCCGGTGGTGACGGACCAGCACGGCGCGTTGGTGAAGGGCGCCGCCGTGCGCGTGAAGGACCGCAAGGCGACGCTCTCGGTGCCGGCGAAGTCGGTCACCACGTTCGAGGTGAGCGGTGTCAGCGGGGTGAACCGCGCGGCGGCGCTCGGCGGGGAGTACCGGCTCACCGGGGTGCAGAGCGGCAAGTCGCTCGCACCGTCGGGCACCTCGCTCGTGCAGCGCACCACCGACCCGGCTGCGGCCGACCAGGTGTGGCGCGTGGAACGCCGGGCCGGTGGCTACGACAACCGCGCCCAGTTCTCCGTCGTCAACGCCGCGACGGGCCAGCGGATCGCGGCGGCCGGCGGGAACGTCGTGCTGAGCTCCACCGACAGCCCGGCCGCGAGGTGGGTGCTCTCGTCGACCGGGGACGGCACGTGGACCTTCGTCAACCAGGAGAACGGAAGTCTGCTCGACGTGGTCGGCGAGTCCCGTGAGGACGGTGCCAGAATTGGTTTGTACCAAGCGACTTCCGGTGCCAACCAGCGTTGGTCGATGACCGCCGTTCCGCGCAGGTAGTCCACTCCGAACGGTCGATTGAACCACGCCCGCGACCCTCTAGGGTTGTTGAGGGTTCAACGACAACTGGGGTAGTGGTGGCGCGCAAGCACTGGCTCGTGGTTCTGGTCCTGCTCACCGGAGCCTGCACGGCAGAGCCGCCGTCGCCGACGCCCTCCACCCGCACGCCCTGGAAACCGCCCTCCCTCGTCAACGAGGACGCGCGGTACCAGGGCGTGCTGCACTTCGTGCGGGACGTGATCGACGGCCGGACCGTCGAGCTGGCGGACGGCACGAAGGCCCGCATCGCGCAGCTGGCGGAACCTCCGGCCTGCTGGGCGGAGGGCGCGCTGTCGTTCGCCAGGACCACGCTGCTGGCCAGCGCGGTCCGCATCAGCCCCGTCCTCTCCGGCGACGTGAACCTGACGCTGGAGGACGGCACCGACTACGCGCTGCTCGCGGTGCGGCAGGGCGTGCTGAGGGCGCAGGGCGTCGACGGCGGCGCGCTGCTCACGGCGGAGTCGGAGGCGGCCGGGGCGAACAAGGGCCTGTGGGGACCGCCCTGCGACGGTCTCGACGCGCCCCTGCCCCCTGCCACCACCGGTCTCCCGGCGCCGGGCACGACGGCCGTGCCACCGCGGCCGGCTCCGTCGACCACGGTGCCTCCCCGTCCGGCGCCCACGACGACCGTGCCGCCGAAGCCGCCCGCGCGGACGTGCGCGGTCTCCTACCGCATTTCCGGCCAGTGGCCGGGTGGATTCCAGGCGAACGTGAGTGTGCGCAACACCGGTTCCACGCCGATCAACGGCTGGACGCTGCGGTGGAGTTTCGCGAACGGGCAGACCGTCACCGACATGTGGAATGCGAAAGCGCGGCAGACCGGTGCGACCGTCAACGCCGCGAACGCCGACTACAACCCGCAGATCCAGCCGGGCGGTTCGGTGTCGATCGGGTTCAACGGCTCGGTGCGCGGCGGGAACTCCGCTCCCGGCGTGTTCGCGCTCAACGGTCAGTCCTGTTCGGTCGAGTGATCACGCGCTGTCCCGCACCACGAGGGCGGAGGGGTAGAACGTCGCCCCCGAGGTGTCGCGGCGGTCGAGGACGGCCTGTGCCGCCGCGGCGGCGATGTCCTCCACCGGGTGCGTGCTCGTCGTGAGCGCCGGGCGGCTGAGCCCGGCGAACGCGATGTCGTCGAACCCGGCGACGGCCACGTCCCCCGGCACCCGCACACCCAGCGCGTGCAGTCCGTCGAGGGCACCCAGTGCGGTGAGGTCGCTGAGCGCGAACACAGCGTCGGTGTCCGGCCACCGCGCCATGATCTCGGTGGCCGCCTCGGCGCCGCGGGCGGCGGTGAAGTCACCGGTGACGACCCTGGGTTCGGCGCCGCTGTCGCGCACCACCCGCCGGTAGGCGTCGACGGCGCGGTCGCAGCACGGCAGCCAGGCGGGCCCGGTGACCATCGCGATCCGGCGCCTGCCGGTGCGCGCGAGGTGCCGCACGACCCCGTCCGTGCCGGCGCGGTTGTCCACGTCGAACGACGGCACGTGCCGCGCACCGACCCCGACCGCGGCGACCCGGCCGCGCAGGGTCCGCGGCACGCTCTCCAGCGCGGGACGCGTCGGGTTCACGACCACCAGGCCACCGAGTCCGCGCCCGTCGGCGAGCCGGGCGAGCGAGCCGGGGTCCGCCAGGGGCAGCCAGTGCAGGGAGACGCCGACCTCGCGCTCGGCGGCGACGTGCGCGGCCGAGGTCAGGACGCGGCCGACGTAGGGGTCGTCGAGCACGGCGGCGGTGTGGCCGATCACGGCGATGGCGAGGCGTGTGCCCGTGCGGGTGACCAGCGCGCGGGCGGAGGCGTCCGGCACGTAACCGAGCGCGGCCACCGCCGCGGTCACCCTGTCCCGTGCCCGCGGCGATGCCGGACCCTGGCCGGTGACCACGCGCGAGGCCGTGGCCCGGGACACGCCTGCGGCCCGTGCCACGTCGTCGAGTGTCGCGGTGCGTTCTCCCGTCATCTCAGCAGTATTGCGGTGGAAGCGCTTCCATGTATGGGGTAAGCACGTCGTGTATCGAGAAAGGAGGACCGGGATGACGGTCACGGTGCCACGCGGTCAGGTCCGAGCCGCCGCCGCGGGGGTCGCGGTCACCTTCGGACTCAACGGCGTGGCGGTGGCGACCTGGTTCGCCCGCGTGCCCGCCGCCCGTGACGCGCTGGGCCTGACACCCGGCGCGCTGGGGTTGCTGCTGCTGTCGATGTCGGTGGGCGCGTGCCTGGCGATGCTCACCGCGGGCGAGGTCACGCACCGGCTCAGGCCGAAACGGACGGTGAGCCTCTCGGCGGTGACGGTCGCGCTGGGTCTCGCGGTCGCGGGCGTCGGCATCGGCGCCTACCCGTCGCCGGTGGTGACGGCGATCGGGATCTTCGTGCTCGGCTACGGCTCGGGCCTGTGCGACGTGGCGATGAACGTCGAGGCCGCGGAGGTGGAACGCGCTCTCGGCAAGACGGTGATGCCGCGCTTCCACGCCATGTGGAGCCTCGGCACGGTGGCCGCGGCGGGCCTGGCGTCGTTCGCGGCGTGGGCGGTCCTGCCCGTCACCGCACACCTGGCCGTGGTGGCCGTGGTGGTCGCCGGCGGCACGCTGCTGGCCGCGCGCACGTACAGCCTGGCCGCCGAGGCGGAGCACGGCACCGGCAGCGGGGTCATGGCCGCGTGGCGGGAACCGCGCACGTTGCTGATCGGTCTGCTGGTGCTGGTGCTGGCGTTCACCGAGGGCACCGCGAACGACTGGGTGGCGGTGGCCTTCATCGACGGCTACCAGGCCGACCCGGCGCTGGGTGCCCTGGTGTTCGGCGTGTTCGTCACGACTATGACGTTCGGCCGGATCTTCGGCACCATCGCGCTGGACCGCTGGGGCCGCGTGCCGGCGGTCGTCCTCTCCATGCTGCTGGCAGCCTCGGGCGTGACGCTGGCGGTGTTCGCCGGATCGTTCGGCGTGGCGGTCGCCGGCGTGGCCGTCTGGGGCCTCGGGACCGCACTGGGCTTCCCGGTGGGCATGAGCGCGGCCGCCGACGATCCCGAACGAGCGGCGGCACGGGTCAGCGTCGTCGCGGTGATCGGCTACACCGCGTTCCTGGCGGGACCGCCGCTCGTGGGGCTGCTCGGCAACGAGGTGGGGGTGTTGCGGGCCTTGCTGGTCGTGCCGCTGTTGCTGCTGCCCGCGCTGGTGCTCACGCCGTCGCTGCGGCAGCCCAAGGGCTGACGACCTCCCAAGCCGTCGAAGGACGAACGCCGCGATCGACTTCCGATCGCGGCGTTCGTCTGTTCGGCGCATTCCGGAGCACGGAAAATTGATCAATCGCTGATCCACTGCCCCGGACATTCGACGGTATTCGATTCGAACAATCGTCGAACGCCGTGGCGAATCGTCGAATGAATTCACTTCGTTGACGCATGCCGGAAGCATTCGTAATACTCGGTTCACGATCGTGGACCTTGTTCAAGAATGTGAATCCTCCTTTCCGAAGGGTATTCCGTCATGCGGCTTTTCGTTGGCGCGCTGGTTCTGGCCTGCGCATCCACCGGGGTGGTGAGCCTCCCCGCGCACGCAGGTCACGACCCCGCGCGGCAGGTGCTGCCCGCGGGGGACGGCTGGGCGTCGGCCGGGCCGGGCACGACCGGGGGAGCGGCGGCCCCCGCCTCGAACGTGCACGAGGTGCGCACGCGGGCCGAGCTCGTCGCGGCGCTCGCGGCCCCGGCTCCCCGGATCATCAAGGTCAGGGGAGTGATCGACGCGAACACCGGCGCGGACGGGAAACCGTTGCGGTGCGAGGACTACGCGACCGACGGCTACACGCTGGCCGGCTACCTCGCGGCGTACGACCCGGCGGTCTGGGGATGGGAGCGTGAACCCGAAGGGCCGCTCGAGGACGCCCGTGTGGCGTCGGCGAAGAAGCAGGAAGCGGTCATCGCGCTGAACGTGCTCCCGGACACCACGATCTTCGGCGTCGGCCGCGGGGCCGGGATCACCGGCGGCAGCCTCCGGATCCACAACGCGCGCAACGTGATCGTGCGCAACCTGACCTTCCGCGACACCCGCGACTGCTTCCCCCAGTGGGATCCCGCGGACACCAGCCCCGGCTCCCCGCCCGGCAACTGGAACTCGCTCTACGACTCGGTGTCGGTCCAGCGTTCCGAGAACGTGTGGGTCGACCACAGCACGTTCACCGACGAGCCCAACGTCGACAGCACCCAGCCGCTCCACTTCGGACGGCCCTACCAGGTGCACGACGGCCAGCTCGACATCACGAACGGGTCCGACCTCGTCACCGTCTCCCGCAACGTCTTCGCCGAGCACGGCAAGACCATGCTGATCGGCTCGTCGAACTCGTCCACGACCGACCCGGGCAAGCTGCGGGTCTCGGTGCACCACAACGTCTTCCGCAACGTGCTGGAACGCGCGCCGCGCGTGCGGTTCGGCCAGGTGCACGTCTACAACAACCTGTACGAGGGCGCGCAGACCTACAGCTGGGGCGTCGGCGTCAAGTCCCAGATCTACGCGCAGAACAACTTCATCAAGGGCATCGCGCCGGAGAAGATCGTCTACAACTGGGGCGGCACGGCGATCACCGACACCGGCAACCTCGTCGACGGCAGGCCGGTGAGCCTGGTGGACGCGCACAACGCGGCGTTCCCGGACAAGGCGCTCGGCACCGACGCCGGGTGGACGCCGACCCTGAACCGCGGTCTCGAACCCGCGCACCGGATCAGGCACCTCCGGGCGGGCGCCCCACCGGCGGGCCACCACCTCGTGGTGGGGAAGGGGTTCGCCACCGTGCAGTCCGCGATCGACGCGGCACCGGCCGGAGGCGTGATCACGCTGCCGAAGGGCGTGTACCGGGAGGTCGTCAAGATTCCGGCGACCAAGAAGGACCTCACCCTGCGCGGCGCCACCGGGCGGGCCCAGGACGTGGTGATCGACTTCGACAACGCCAGCGGCACGAAGAAGCCCGACGGCACCACCTACGGCACCACGGGCAGCGCGACGGCGACCATCGCCGCGGACGGGTTCACCGCCCGTGACCTCACCTTCCGCAACTCCTTCGACCGCAAGAAGCACCCGGAGATCACGGCCACGCAGGCCGTCGCGGTCAAGGCGACCGGCGATCGAATGCTGTTCGACCGCGTGCGCTTCGAAGGCCACCAGGACACCCTGTACGCCGACACCCCGGCCGTGAACACGCGGTCGCGGCAGTACTACCGGGACTGCGCGATCACCGGTGACGTCGACTTCCTCTTCGGCAGGGCGACCGCCGTGTTCGAACGGGCGACCATCACCGCGCTGGACCGCGGCGGCGACCCCAACGGGTACGTGACCGCCGCCAGCACGCGCAAGGACAACCCGCACGGCTTCCTGATCGTCAACTCGAAGATCCGCAGCGACGCCCCCGCCGGCACGTACTTCCTCGGCAGGCCCTGGCACCCCGGCGGTGACCCGGACGCGATCGCGCAGGTCGTCATCCGCGACACCGAACTGCCCGCCGCGATCAAACGCCAGCCGTGGACCGACATGTCCGGCTTCCCCTGGCGCGAGGCCAGGTTCGCGGAGTACCGCAACACCGGGCCCGGCGCCGGCACGGGAACCGACCGCCCCCAGCTCACCGACGAGCAGGCGCGGCAGCACACGAAGGCCGCCTACCTGAGCGGGTGGAACCCGGCGTGAGGACCCGCACGTGGGCGCCGTACGCCCTGATCGCCCCGACGCTCGTGCTGATGGCGGTGTTCCTGGTCTACCCGATCGCCAGCGTCGGGTGGTTCAGCCTGCGCCAGCACACCGTCACGCAGCCGTGGAAGAACGGCTTCATCGGGTTCGAGAACTTCCGGCGGATGCTGTTCGAGGACCAGCTGTTCTGGCAGAGCCTCGTGTTCAGCGCCAAGTGGGTGGTCGTCGAGGTCGGTCTGCAACTGGTGCTGGGACTAGTCCTCGCGCTGATCGTCAACGAGACGTTCGTCGGCCGGGCGCTCGCGCGGGCACTGGTGTTCTCGCCGTGGGCGGTCTCCGGCGTGCTCACCACCGGCATCTGGATCCTGCTCTACAACCCGTCGACGGGAATCTTCCAGCAGCTCGCCCAGTGGGGCATCGGTGACCCCGGCACCTCGGTGCTCGGTGATCCGGCCACGGTGTTCCCCGCGACCGTCGTCACCGAGCTGTGGCGAGGGGTGCCGTTCTTCGCGATCCTGCTGCTCGCCGACCTGCAGACCATCCCGAACGACCTCTACGAGGCCGCCTCGGTCGACGGCGCGGGACGGTGGCGCAAGTTCATCAGCGTCACCCTGCCGCACCTGCGCGACGCGATCGTGCTGTCCACGCTGCTGCGCGCGGTGTGGGAGTTCAACAACGTCGACCTCATCTACACGCTGACCGGTGGTGGACCGGCGAACCAGACCACCACGCTGCCGCTCTACGTGGCGCGCAAGGCCGTCGACTCGCACGACTTCGGCTACGGCTCGGCGCTGACGATGGCCGGCTTCGTGATCCTGCTGTTCTTCTCGATCCTCTACCTGAGGATGTCCAAATTCGGGAGCCGGGCATGACCCAGACGCTCACCCGTCCGGCCACGGCCCTGACGCCGCCGCCGGCGCCACCTCGCCGCAAGAAGCACCGCGACCCGAGCCGCTACTTCCGGCTGCACCTCCCGCTGGTGCTCTACCTGCTGTTCACGCTGATCCCGTTCTACTGGATGCTCGTCTTCGCGTTCCGGCCGACGGGCCAGACCTCGCTCGTGCCGTGGCCGATCACGCTCGAGCACTTCGACACGGTGTGGAACGGCATCGGGTTCGGGGTGTTCTTCCAGAACAGCCTCATCATCGGGGTCGGCACGATGATCGTCGTCACCGTGTTCGCGCTCATGGGCGGCTACGCGCTGGCGCGCTTCAAGTTCCGCGGTCAGCGGGTCTTCCTGCTGGCGTTGCTGTGCACGCAGTTCATCCCGGGCGCGATGATGCTGATCCCGTTGTTCGTGATCTTCAAGTCGGCCGGGCTGCTGAACAGCCTCACCGGTCTGGTGATCGCGGACACCGCGTTCCAGCTGCCGCTCGCGCTGATCCTGATGAGCGGCTTCGTGCGCAACGTGCCGATCGAGCTCGAAGAGGCCGCGATGGTCGACGGGTGTTCGCGGCTGCGCGCGTTCTTCGCGGTGACGCTGCCCCAGCTCAAGCCCGCGCTCGTGGCCGTGGGGTCGTTCGCGTTCATCGGTGCCTGGAACAACTTCCTGTTCGCGCTGATGTTCGCGAGCAGGCAGGACAAGTTCACGCTGCCGGTCGGGCTGAGCTACGCGCTGGGGGAGTTCAACACCGACTTCGGGGCGCTCGCGGCGGGCGGAGTCGTCGCCGCGGTGCCGGTCGTGCTGGTTTTCGCCGTGGTGCAGCGGTTCCTGGTGCAGGGACTGAGCGCCGGTGCGGTCAAGGGATGAGGGAGAGGTCATGAGAAAGCTGCTGATCGCGTTGGTGCTCGTGCTGAGCGGCTGCTCGGCGGGGCAGGACGGTCCCACGGTCGTCACGTTCTGGGACAACAACGGCGGCCCCGGCCGCACGCCCATCTACCAGGAGCTGATCAAGCGGTTCGAGGCGGCGAACCCCGACATCAAGATCGAGTACGTCGGCATTCCCAGCTCGTCGGTGCAGCAGAAGTACGACACGGCCATCGCCGGCGGGTCCACCCCGGACGTCGGTGGCGTCACGACGTCCTACCTCGCGCACCTCGTCGGCCAGGACGCGCTCGAGCCGGCCGACGACCGGATCGAGAACGGCGCGCTCAAGGACAAGCTGCTGCCGGGGCTGCTCGAGACCGTGCGGCAGACCGCGCCCGACGGCAAGCTCTACGCCGTTCCCGCGTCGGGCAACATGGACATCATCTGGTACCGGTCCGACCGGTTCGAGGAGAACAAGATCCCGGAACCGTCCACCTGGGACGACCTGACCAAGGCCGCCGTCCAGCTGACGAGGCCCGCGGACAACCAGTACGGCTTCACGATCCGCGGTGGCGCGGGGTCGGTCTTCCAGCTGCTGTCCGAGGCCTACTCCTACTCCGGTGTCGAGAAGTTCTACGAGGGCGGCAAGAGCACGGTCGCCGACCCGCGCAACGCCGAGCTCGTGCGCAAGGTGGCCGAGCTGTACAAGAAGGCCACGCCCGAGGCCGACGTGAACAACAGCTACACGCAGATGGTCGCGCAGTTCACCGGCGGCACGGTGGCGATGATGCACCACAACCTCGGTTCGACCGCGGACGTGATGAAGGCCCTCGGCCCGGAACGCGTCGCCGCGATGCCGTTGCCCAAGGGGCCGTCCGGCAAGCGCACGGTGGTGCCGAACCCGACCGACGGTTTCGCGGTGTTCAAGGGCAGCAAGAACCGCGACGCGTCCTGGAAGTTCGTCGAGTTCCTGACGTCGGCCGAGAGCAACGGCTACTGGAACGAGAAGGTCGGCCAGATCCCGGCGAACACGGACGTGCGCGGCGCGGAGTGGATCCAGAAGAACCCTGCCGTGAAGATGGCGCTCGGGGTGCTGGAGGACCCGGCCACCGTGCTGGTGCCCGCGCCGGTCTACCTGCCGGAGTACTCCTCGATCACCAAGACCGACACCGAGCCGCTCTACCAGAAGGTGCTGCTGGGTGAGATGTCCGCGCAGGAGTTCCTCGACCAGCTCGCGGCCAAGCTCACCACCGCTCAGCAGGACTGGGAGAAGCGCAAGTGATCGAACGGGTGGTGGTGCGGACGTTCAAGACCACGGCGGCCACGTCCGTCGACCCGGAGGGGCACCGGCATCCGGCGCCCGAGCACGAGGTCGTCGAGGCCCTGTTGGAGATCACCGACACCGACGGCGTCACGGGGTACTGCCAGGTCCAGCCCGACCAGCTGCGGCCCGCCGTGCTGGACAAGCACGTGCGGCCGGTGCTGCTCGGTCAGGACCCGTGGGACCGCGAGCGGCTGTGGAGGCTGCTCGCGCGACGGCAGCGGGGTGCGCACGGCGGGTTCACCGACCGGGCGCTCGGGTTCGTCGACCAGGCGCTCTGGGACCTGGTGGCGCGCAGGGTGGAACTGCCCGCGTGGAAGCTCGCCGGTGGTGCTCGCGACAGGATCCCCGCCTACGCCAGCACGATGTGCGGGGACGCGGAGGGCCTGGCGACGCCGGGCGACTACGCGGACTTCGCGCGGCACCTCGTGTCGGTGGGCTATCGGGCGATCAAGCTGCACACCTGGATGCCGCCGGTGCCCGGTGCGCCCAGCGTCTCCCGTGACGTCGAGGCGTGCCAGGCGGTGCGGGACGCGGTGGGGCCGGGGATCGCGCTGATGCTCGACGCGAGCCACTGGTACTCGCGGACCGAGGCGCTGCGGCTCGGCAGGGCGTTGCAGGAGCTGGACTTCTACTGGTTCGAGGAGCCGATGGAGGAGGCGTCGATCAGCTCCTACCGGTGGCTCTCCGAGCAGCTGGACATCCCGGTGATCGGCCCGGAGGTGGCGTGGGGCAAGCACCTCACCCGTGCCGAGTGGATCGCCGCCGGGGCGTGCGACATCCTGCGGGCGGGTCCCGCGGGCAGTGGTGGCATCACCCCGGTGCTCAAGACCGTGCACCTCGCGGAGTCGTTCAACATGGACTGCGAGATCCACGGCAACGGGGCGGGCAGTCTCACCGTGCTCGGCGCGACCGACGCCGGCCGGTGGTACGAACGAGGTCTGCTGCACCCGCACGTCGACTTCGACCGGGTCCCGCCGCACCGGAACTCCATTGCCGATCCGCTGGACGAGAACGGCTGCGTGACGCTTCCTCGAATACCCGGAATCGGGGACGACTGGAATTTCGAACACATCGGAGTTCACACTCTTGAAGTGTGGTGAGAAATGCCCCGGCCAATGGCCGGGGCATTTCCTCTACCGGTAGGTGATGTCCGAGGACTTGTACAGGCAGTTCGTGCTGTCCGCCCCGGTGCCGATTTTCTTCGGTTCACCGCTGGTGACGCCCTGGTACTTCTCGCAGATCGCGATCTTCTTGCTGCTGTCCCCGACGATCGTGATCCTCGAGAACCGCGCGGTGTCGCCGTAGTTGGTGTTGATGCCGACCAGCGACTTGCCGGGGGAGAACGCGGTGACGTTCTCCAGCACGACGTGCCGCTTGTGCTGCGTCTTGCAGTTGCCGCAGGACCGGTAGAGCTTGCCGAAGTCGTCCACCTGGAAGTTGCGGATGATCATCGTGCCCGGCCCGTTGTGCTGGAACACCTTGTCCGACGCCTTGCGCGCGCCACCACCGCTGATGGTCATGGTCTGCGAGGACGACGTGCCCTTGAACGTGGCAGCGTCCTCGCCGACGTCCTCCCACCACACGTTGGTGAGCGTGCAGGTGCCGAGGCAGTGGACGCCGTCCGCGGCCGGCGCGCCGAGCACGACGTTCTTCAGCGTCGCGCCGTCGGCCAGCTGGAAGATCGGGCCCTGGTCCTCGCCCTGACCGCCGGAACCGAGGGCGCCGGTGCCGTAGAACCGTTGCATGCCGCCGTCGTAGCCGCTCGATCCGACCTTGATGGTCGTGCCGACCGGTTTCGACCCGGACGGGGTGGGGAAGGTGCTGCCCGCAGCCTGTGCCTGAGGTGCGAGAAACGCGGCCAGAGTCGCGGCCAACACCAATGGTGCCATTTTCTTCATGTGCGCTCCGCTTGCAGGTGGATGCGCGGCGGTAATGTGATCGTAGAGCGGAGATCTTTTCTGTCAACCTCTATTCGAACGTTCGAATCGAATATCGTCGAATTGGTTGACCGTGCTACCCGGTGCTGGTTGTGTGAGTTCTACCGCCGCTCACTCTCATTGGGAGCGAGTAAATGATTCCAAAGCGCACAGCATTGATTTCCGCCGTCGCGCTGGTCCTGGGCGCGGTGTCCCTTCCCCAGGCGGCCGCCGCTCCGTTCGGGCTGGTCGGCTGGGCCACCCAGGGTGGTGGCACGACGGGGGGCGGCAGCGCCTCACCGATCACCGTCACCACGGCGTCCGCTTTCGTCGCGGCCGCGAAGGCGTCGGGCGCGGCCGTGATCCGGGTCTCCGGCACGATCTCGCTGTCGAGCATGACGAAGGTCGCCTCGAACAAGACCATCGAGGGCGTCGGCTCGACCGCGACGATCACGGGGCAGGGGCTGAACATCGCCAACGCCTCGAACGTGATCGTGCGCAACCTCAACTTCCGCAGCTGGGGTGACGACGCGGTCAACGTGCAGTACTCCACCCGCGTGTGGATCGACCACAACACCTTCTCCAACGGCTACGACGGTGCGGTGGACGTGAAGCGTGCCTCGGACTACGTCACGGTGTCCTGGAACAAGTTCACCAGTCACAACAAGACGATGCTGCTGGGTCACAGCGACGACAACGGTTCCGAGGACCGCGGCAAGCTCCGGGTGACCTACCACCACAACTGGTTCGACGGCACGCAGCAGCGTCACCCGCGGGTGCGGTTCGGCAACCCGGTGCACGTCTACAACAACTATTACGGCGGTGTGACGGACTACGGCGTCGCGTCGACCGTCGAGGCCGGCGTCCTGGTCGAAGGCAACTACTTCGAGAACACCCAGGACCCGTTCCACCGCGGTGAGGGAAGTTCGCCCGGTGGGTCGCTGGTGGCGCGCAACAACCACTTCGTCAACTCGGGAACGGGCGACCAGGGCGGCTCTGTGAAGAGCCTTCCCTACTCGTACCCGCTGGACAGCGCCAGCAGCGTGAAGAGCGTGGTCACGGCCGGTGCGGGAGCCGGGCGCGGCTGACGAGACCAGGGGGCACCCGAAGTGGCGCGGGTGCCCCCACCCTCTTCTGGGACCGCTCCCAGGATTCCACTCGAAGAGAGCAGTAAGAGGAACCGGCAGAGCAACCGCTGTTGTGCCGAAGGGCGTAACCGCGAGGGCTTCACGGCCCAGAAATGCTTGCACCTGTGATCGGTTGATCGCTGTGGGCCACGTTACAGTGCCGTGAACTCTGGGAGCGCTCCCAGTTGTCGAGAGGGCGGCGGCATGACTCGACGAAAAGTGGCGTTGGCGGTTGCGGCGGTGGTGCTGGTCGGCGGAACTCCCGCCGTCGCGGCACCTGCTGCGGTGGCCTGCACCGTCACCTACCAGATCACCAACGAGTGGAACACCGGATTCGGCGCGGCCGTGTCGATCCGCAACGACGGGGAGGCGCTGAACGGCTGGAACCTGACCTGGACGTTCCCGGACGGGCAACGCGTCACGCAGGGCTGGAGCGGCAACTTCACGCAGACCGGCGCGGTGGTGAGCGTGACGAACCCGCCCTGGGCCCCCACCCTGGCTTCGGGTGGCACGGCGCAGGTCGGCTTCAACGGCAGCAAGGGCGCGACGAACAGGCCACCGACGGACTTCGCCGTGAACGGCGTGTCCTGCACCGGCCCCAACCAGTCGCCCTCGGTGGCGCTGACGGCGCCCACGAGTGGCAGCAGCTACACCCTGCCCGCGCAGATCCCGCTGGCGGCGACCGCGCAGGACACCGACGGCACGGTGGCCAAGGTCGACTTCTACGCGGGGGACACCCTGATCGCCACCGACACCAGCGCGCCGTTCAGCGGCACGTGGACGTCGGCGCCGGCGGGTGACCACAGCATCACCGCGAGGGCGACGGACAACCTCGGTGCCACCAAGACCTCGGCACCGGCCGCGGTCAAGGTCCTGTCCGGACCGGCGGTGCTGGCCTCGCCGAGCACGGTCTCGGTCAAGCAGGGCCAGACGGCGACGTTCGACGTCTCCCTGGCCACGGCGCCGAGCCAGCCCGTCACCGTCACGATCGCCCGCAGCGGAAGCGCGGACCTGACGGCGACCCCGGCGACGCTCACGTTCTCCGGCACCGCGAAGCAGACGGTGACGGTGACGTCGGCGAACAACGGTGGCGCGCTCGGGACCGCGACGTTCACGGCCTCGGCGACCGGGTACAGCCCGGCGAGCGTCACGGTGAACGAGATCGACCCGTCCACTTCGGACTTCAACAAGGCGTTCCTCGACCAGTACAACAAGATCAAGGACCCGGCGAGCGGCTACTTCCGCAAGTTCGGCGACCTGCTCGTGCCGTACCACTCGGTCGAGACGCTGATGGTGGAGGCACCGGACCACGGTCACCAGACCACGTCCGAGGCGTTCAGCTACTACCTGTGGCTGGAAGCGAGCTACGGCCGGGTCACCGGTGACTGGGCGCCGTTCAAGTCCGCGTTCGCCTCGATGGAGAAGTTCATCATCCCGGCGAAGGCCGACCAGCCGACCAACGACAAGTACGACCCGTCGAAGCCGGCCACCTACGCGCCCGAGCACCCGAGGATGGACGCCTACCCGTCGACGCTCGACGGCACCGTCCCCGTCGGCCGGGACCCGATCGCGGCGGAACTGAAGACCGCGTACGGCAACTCGGACGTCTACGGCATGCACTGGCTCATCGACGTCGACAACACCTACGGCTTCGGCCGGTGCGGCGACGGCACGACGGCTCCCGCGTACATCAACACCTACCAGCGCGGCTCGTCGGAGTCGGTGTGGGAGACCATCCCGCAGCCCTCGTGCGACACCTTCAAGCACGGTGGACCCAACGGCTTCCTGGACCTGTTCACCAAGGACGCCTCCTACGCCAAGCAGTGGAAGTACACCAACGCACCGGACGCGGACGCCCGCGTGGTGCAGGTGGCTCTGCTCGCCCAGCAGTGGGCCACGGCCCAGGGCAAGGCCGGGGACATCTCCAGCGAGATCGGCAAGTCCGCGAAGATGGGCGACTACCTGCGGTACGCCATGTTCGACAAGTACTTCAAGCGGATCGGCAACTGCAACAGCCCCGCGTCGTGCCCCGGCGCGACGGGCAAGGACAGCGCTCACTACCTGATGTCCTGGTACTACGCGTGGGGTGGCGCGACCGACACGTCCGCCGGCTGGGCGTGGCGCATCGGTGACGGTGCCTCGCACCAGGGCTACCAGAACCCGTTGGCGGCGCACGCTCTCGCGAACGTGCCGGCGCTCAAGCCGTTGTCCGCCACCGGGCAGCAGGACTGGGCGACGAGCCTGAACCGGCAGCTCGAGATGCTGCAGTGGCTGCAGTCGGCCGACGGTGGTCTGGCCGGCGGTGTCACGAACAGCTGGGAGGGGCAGTACGCCTCGCCTCCCGCGGGCACGCCGACGTTCTACGGCATGCACTACGACGCCCACCCCGTGTGGCGCGACCCGCCGAGCAACCGGTGGTTCGGCTTCCAGGTGTGGGGGATCGAGCGCACGGCGGCGCTGTACCGGCTGACCGGTGACGCGCGCGCCAAGAAGATCCTCGACAAGTGGGTGCCGTGGGCGATCGCGAACACCACGACCGGCACGAACTTCCAGATCCCCGCGGACCTGGAGTGGTCGGGAGCGCCGGACACGTGGAACGCGACCAACCCCGGCGCGAACGCGAACCTCCGGGTGCGCGTTCTCAACCACAACCAGGACGTCGGCATCGCCGCGTCGTACGCCAAGGTGCTGCTGAACTACGCGGCGCGGTCGGGCAACGCCCAGGCCAAGACCACGGGTGAGTCGTTGCTGACGTCGCTGCTCTCGCACCAGGACAGCCTGGGCATCGCGACGCCGGAGACCCGCGCGGACTACAACCGGTTCGACGACGTCTACAACACCTCCACCGCGGAAGGCCCGTACGTGCCCAGCGGCTGGACCGGGCGCATGCCCAACGGTGACCAGATCGGGCAGGGCTCGTCGTTCCTGTCGATGCGGTCGATGTTCCGCAACGACCCGCAGTGGCCGAAGGTGCAGTCCTACCTGGACGGTGGACCCGCACCGACGTTCACCTACCACCGGTTCTGGGCGCAAGCCGAGATCGCCACGGCGTTCTCCCTGCACGCCGAGATCTACGGGTGAGGAGTCTCGAGATGAGGAAAGGCATAGCGTTGTTCGCGGTCGCGGCCGCTGTGGGCGCCGTACTGGTGCACACCGGTGGCACGGCCGTCGCGCACGGGTCGATGGTCTGGCCCGGCAGCCGCACGTACCTCTGCTACGAGGACGGCCGCGCGGGCGGCGGTGGCGGTGACCTCCAGCCCACCAACCCGGCGTGTGCCGCCGCCGTTGCCCAGGGCGGGAAGCAACCGCTGTGGGACTGGTTCGGCAACCTGATCAGCAACGCCGCCGGGCGTCACCGGGAGATCGTTCCCGACGGCAGCCTGTGCGGTCCCACCACGAAGTACTCCGCCTACAACCTGACGCGGGCCGACTGGCCGGTCACGCAGGTGCAGGCGAACAGCTCGGTCACCTTCCGGTACAACGCGTGGGCGCCGCACCCCGGCACCTGGGAGCAGTACGTCACCAAGGACGGCTTCGACGTGACGAAGCCGCTCAAGTGGTCCGACCTCGAGTCGGTGCCGTTCGACAAGGTGACGAACCCGCCGCTGGCGAACGGCGAGTACGCGTGGCAGGCCCGGTTGCCCAACAAGTCGGGTCGGCACATCATCTACTCGCTCTGGCAGCGTTCGGACAGCCCGGAGGCGTTCTACAGCTGTTCGGACGTCGTGTTCGGCGGTGGCACCGGTACGCCCGACACCAGTGCGCCGTCCGCGCCCGGCACGCCTGTCGCGTCCGCCGTCACCGGGAACTCGGTGAAGCTGGACTGGACCGCGGCGACGGACAACGTGGGTGTGACGGGGTACCGCGTCTACAGCGGTGACCAGGTGGTCGCCACCTCCGCCACGAACTCGGTGACCGTCAGCGGCCTGACCGCGGACACCCAGTACTCGTTCACGGTGGTGGCGACGGACTCGGCGGGCAACGCCTCGCCGGCGTCCCCCGGTGTCACGGTCAGAACGTCGACCGGTGGCGGCAGCACCGGTTCCTGCACGGTGGCGTACACGCGGCCGAGCACGTGGAACGGCGGCTTCACCGCGAACGTGACGGTGTCCAACAGCGGCACCAGCGCGATCAGCGCGTGGCAGCTCGTGTGGGCCTTCCCCTCGGGGCAGCAGCTCTCGCAGGCCTGGTCGTCGACGGTCACCGTCGCGAGCGGGCAGGCGACCGCGAAGGGGGTGTCGTACAACGCGGACATCCCGGCCGGAGGCTCGGTGACGTTCGGGTTCAACGCCACCACGGCGTCCACGCCGGCTGATCCGACGTCCTTCACGCTCAACGGTTCCGCGTGCGCCATCCGGTGATGAGGGCCCTGGCCGCCCTCCTGGTCGTGGGTTCGGTCGCGTTCGTCCTCCTCGTCGGACGCGCCGAACCC
>NZ_JAPJDL010000014.1 GCF_026242055.1 Lentzea sp. NEAU-D7
CCCCGGGGGGCGGGCCGGCTCGTCCGGGTTCGAGCACGCGACGGAGTTCGAGGGTGTCGCCGGCCAGGCCTGCGAATCTTTGAACCCTCAACTACCCTTGCCCCCATGCCACAGCCAGAGGGTGAAGAGCTCGCCGCCATCCGCGCCAAGCGCGACGAGCTGCGCGAGCGGTACGTGAAGCCACTCGCCGAGCGGGGCGGGTCGCCGACGCGCGGAGTTCACCACATCGCGTTGATCTGCAAGGACGTCGAGGAGACCATCCGGTTCTACCAGGAGTTCCTCGGCTTCCCGCTGGTGGAGCTCGTGGAGAACCGCGACTACAACGGCTCCAGCCACTTCTTCTTCGACCTCGGCTCCAAGAACCTGCTGGGGTTCTTCGACTTCCCCGGTCACGACCACCCGGCGTTCTCCGAGACGATCGGCGCCGTTCAGCACCTCGCGCTCTCGACCTCCCCCGAGCGGTTCGACGAGATCAAGTCCAAGCTGGACGAGGCGGGGATCGAGTACCTGGGCCCCGACCGCGGCGTCGAGGACAGCCTGTACATCCGCGACCCCAACGGTGTAGGGATTGAGTTCTACCGGGAAGAACTCGGCGAGTTCGAAGGCACGACACTGATCAACTGAGGACGGAGTCGCAGTGGCGCAAGAGGTCAAGGGCATCGTCGCCCGGGGCAAGGGACAACCCGTCGAGCTGACCTCGGTGCTGGTGCCCGATCCCGGCCCCGGCGAGGCAGTGGTGAAGGTCCAGGCGTGCGGCGTCTGCCACACCGACCTGCACTACCGCGAGGGCGGCATCAACGACGACTTCCCGTTCCTGCTGGGCCACGAGGCCGCGGGGGTCGTGGAGTCGGTCGGCGAGGGCGTGGTGGACCTGGAGCCCGGCGACTTCGTCGTGCTGAACTGGCGGGCGGTCTGCGGCACGTGCCGCGCCTGCCGCCGGGGCAAGCCCTGGTACTGCTTCTCGACGTTCAACGCCTCGCAGCCGATGACACTGACCGACGGCACGAAGCTCTCGCCCGCGCTCGGCATCGGCGCGTTCGCGGAGAAGACCCTCGTCCACTCGGGACAGTGCACCAAGGTCGACCCGTCCGCCCGTGCCGCGGCGGTCGGTCTGCTCGGCTGCGGCGTGATGGCGGGCGTCGGCGCGGCCATCAACACCGGTGGCGTCACGCGCGGCGACTCGGTGGCCGTGATCGGCTGCGGCGGTGTCGGTGACGGCGCCATCGCGGGCGCCCGCATCGCCGGTGCCGCGAAGATCATCGCCGTCGACACCGACGCGCGGAAGCTGGAGTGGGCCAAGGGGTTCGGCGCCACGCACACCGTCAACGCCCGCGAGGTCGACGACGTCGTCACGGCCATCCAGGACCTGACGGACTCGTTCGGCGCGGACGTCGTGATCGACGCGGTCGGCCGCCCGGAGACGTGGAAGCAGGCGTTCTACGCCCGCGACCTCGCTGGAACCGTTGTCCTGGTGGGTGTTCCGACGCCGGACATGAAGCTGGAGATGCCGCTGATCGACTTCTTCTCGCGCGGCGGCTCCCTCAAGTCCTCGTGGTACGGCGACTGCCTGCCGACGCGCGACTTCCCGATGCTCGTGGACCTGTACCAGCAGGGCCGCTTCGACCTGGACGCGTTCGTCACCGAGGAGATCCCGCTGGACGGCGTCGAGGGCGCGTTCGAGAAGATGCACCACGGCGAGGTGCTGCGATCGGTGGTGGTGTTCTGATGCCGTTGCGCGTGGACCACACCGTCACCTCCGGCACGTTCTCGCTGGACGGCGAGACCTTCGACGTCGACAACAACGTCTGGGTCATCGGCGACTCGTCGGAGTGCGTCGTCATCGACGCACCGCACGACGTCGACGCGATCCTCAAGGCCGTGGACGGCCGTCGAGTCGTGGCGATCCTCCTGACGCACGCCCACGACGACCACGTCCGCGTCGCACCGGACCTGGCGCACGCGACGGGCGCGCCGATGGCGTTGCACCAGGCCGACCACGTCGTGTGGAACCTGACGCACACCGGCGTGATCCCGCACCAGGCGCTGGAGGACGGCCAGGTGCTCACCGTCGCCGGCGAGGAGATCCACGTGCTGCACACGCCGGGGCACTCCCCCGGCGCCGTGTGCTTCTACGTGCCGTCGCTGGGCGCGGTGTTCACCGGCGACACGCTGTTCCAGGGCGGGCCGGGCGCGACGGGCCGGTCGTTCTCGGACCGGCCGACGATCGAGGCGTCGATCCGGGAGAAGCTGCTGACGCTGCCCGGCGACACCGTGGTGCACACGGGCCACGGCCCGGACACCACGATCGCCGCCGAGGTGTTCTAGAACCGCGGAGGCCGCTTCTCCAGGAACGCCGTCACGCCTTCGGCGTAGTCGGCGCTGGAGGCGGCCTCCGCGTACAGCGCGCGCACGAAGTCGTCCTCGTGGCCGCCGTCCGTGATCGAGTTGATGATCTTCTTGGCGCCCCGGACGGACACCTGCGCGCGGCCCGCGATCTGTTCGGAGAGCTCCTTCACGCGGGCGTCCAGGGACTCGACGACCTCGTTCACGAGGCCGATCCGCAGGGCCGTCGCCGCGTCGAGCAGGTCGGCCGAGAACAGGATCTGCTTCGCCCAGGCCGGGCCGACCGCGTCCACCAGCGCCTTGGTGGAGGTGAAGTTGTAGACGATGCCGAGCTTCGCCGGGGTGATGCCGAAGCGGGCGTCCGCGGCCGCCACCCGGATGTCGCAGGCGAGGGCGATCTCACAGCCGCCGCCGACGCAGAACCCGGAGATCGCGGCGATCGTCGGTTTGTCCAGCTGGGCGATGGCGCGTTCGCCGTTGTGCACCGCTTCGCCGTAGTGAGCGGCGCCCTCGGCACCCCGCCGCAGCGTCGAGAACTCGGCGATGTCGGCCCCGGCGGAGAAGTGCTCCCCTCCCCGGATCACGAGCACCCGCACGTTCTCATCTGCGGAAACCTCGGCCAGGAGGCCTGGAAGCGCCGACCACATGTCGTAGGACATCGCGTTGCGCTTGGCCGGGCGGTTGATCGTCAACGTGGCGACCGGACCGGCCGCGGACAGCTCCAGGAACTCGCTCACCCGCCGCACGATACCCACCGCCCCCGGCGGTGGGCGCGGTCTCAGATGGGTAGCGAGGCGTTCACCTCCTTGTAAAGTCCGGTGCCGAAGAGGGGGAGGAAACGTGACAGCGGCTGCCATCGGTGCGTCCACGCTGCGCACGCTCGCGGTGCGGTTGCGCACCAGTGCGCCGGTGTCGTCGCGCATCCTCTCCGAGCTCGCGAGCGAGCTCGACCGGGGCGGGCCGGTGGCGGACCTGCTGTGCTCGCACAGCGCCGTGCACAGCCCGCTGTTCGGCATCCAGGCGCTCGCGGGCGTGCGGTTGCTGATGCTGTCGGGCAAGGCCCCGGAGCTCAGCCAGCGGTTCGCCAGCGCGCACGCGGCCGCGATGGCCGGGGAGTCGGACTCGACGGCGCTGCTGGCGTGGCTCGCCGCACGGAGCGCGATCGTGGAGAACGCGGGCGAGATCCTCGCGGCGCTCGACCGGACGGTGCAGCAGCACCAGCCGAAGACGGCCGCGTACCTGCTGCGCGGCCTCACCATGATCGGCGCGCCGAAGGTCCGGCTGCTCGAGCTCGGCGCCTGCGCGGGACTCAACCTGATCCTCGACCACTACCGCTGGTTCGGCCTCGGCTGGGAGTGGGGCGACAAGGACTCGCCGGTGCGCCTGGCCGCCACCGGCCCCCGGCCGCCGAACCTCGAGATCGTCGGCAGGGCCGGCTGCGACCTGCAGCCGCGCGACCCCGCCGACCCCAAGCACGCGATGATCCTGCAGTCGTTCATCCCGCCCGAGCACGACGCGCTGCGGTGGGACCTCGACGACGCCATCGAGCTCGCCGCCCAGGTCGGCGTGAAGGTCGCGCGCGCCCCCGCCGGGCGGTGGCTGCGGGAGAACCTCGTGCCGCCCGACGACCGCGGCACCTACACGGTGATCTGGCACAGCTCGTTCTGGGCGTACCTGACCGAGGACGAGCGCAACGAGATCGAGACGACGCTGACCGCGGCGGCCGGCTCGATGCCACTCGCGCGCGTCGCCCACGAGTCGACAGATCTTCGCTCGAACCCCCGCCTGACGGTCACCATCTACAGCTAGCCTCCGGCGTCGTGAAAACGATCCGCGCCTCCCTGCTGGCCGCCGCTCTCTTCACCACGGCCCTCACCACACCGGCGAACGCCGCCGTCTCGGACCACGACCTGGCGTTCCACTGGGCGCCGGTCCACCACCAGGACACCGACTCGTCCGACCACGACGCCGACTACCTGTCCACAGTGGACTTCGACGGCGACTGGAACACGCTGAACAACTGGGAGAACCAGCCCCAGCTCGCGAAGCTCACCGGCGCCGCCTACTACTCCGTGGTCGAGACGTCCACGCACTGGTTCGTCGTCTACGGCTTCTTCCACCCGCGCGACTGGGACGACCAGCCCGACCCGTTCAGCACCAGGACCCACGAGAACGACCTGGAGGGCGTCCTGTTCGCGGTCCGCAAGGACGGCTCGCAGTACGGCAGGCTCGAAGCCGCCGTCACGGTGGCGCACAGCGACTTCTACTCCTACGTGCCCACCGGGTCGCCCTACCGGAACGGTTCCGAGACCATCGACGGCACGCTGCTGCTGGTCGGCGGTCGCCCCGCCACGTTCCAGGAGGCCAAGGGCCACGGCCTGTACCGCTGGACCGGCACCGACTTCCCCGGCGGCGACGGCGTGGTCTACCAGCCCGCCGCCACCGGCGAGGTGCCGTCGGGCGGCAACGACCGCAGCGTCGGCTACCGGCTCGTGAACACCCTGGAGGCCGGCGGCATGTGGGCGCGCCGCGACAACGCGGAGACCTACTCGTCGTTCGGCACCTTCCGCGGCGACAACGGCAAGGACAACGCCGCCAACGCGCCGTGGGGCTGGGACGACCAGAACGACGGCGCCGTCTACCGCGGCTACCTCGCCACCGACCCCGCCCTGGTGATCGACAGGTACTTCTCCGACAAGGGCAGCTTCAGCCTGACCTACACGCGCAACGCCTTCCGCTGACCGACCGGCGGCGGAAGAGCAACAGGGGCCTGTGTCGAAGTCTGGTTCGACACAGGCCCTAGTTCTGGGCGGTCGGCCGCACGGCGATCTCGTTCACGTCGACCTCGGCCGGCTGCTCGATCGCGAACGCGACGGCACGGGCGATCGCGTCCGGCGGGATCGCGATCTCGTCGCGCATGCCCGCGATGCTCTCCCGCACCTCGGTGTTGGTGGACGCCTCCGCGAAATCGGTGTGCACGAAACCGGGGAACACCGTGGTCACGCGCAAAAAGGCGCCCGCCTCCTGGCGCAGGCCCTCGCAGATCGCCCGGACCGCCACCTTGGTGCCCGCGTAGACCGCCATGGACGGCACGACCCGGAACGCCGCGGTGGAGGAGGTGGTGACGAAGTGCCCCGCCTGTTGCTCGCGGAACACCGGCAGCGCCGCCGCGATGCCGTGCAGCACGCCCTTGATGTTGACGTCCACCATCTCGTCCCACTCGTCGACGCGCAGGTCGTCCAGCGGTGAGATCGGGCCGGCTCCCGCGTTGCCGACGAGCACGTCGAGCCGCCCGAACCGCTCGCGGGCCAGTGCCACCAACGAATGCAGGTCTTCGCGGCGGGTGACGTCGGTGCGCGTGTGCACGGCCGTGCCGCCTGCCTTCTCGATCCTGTCCACCAGGTCCGCGAGGCGCTCCGACCGGCGTGCCCCGAGCACGAGGCGCGCTCCCCGTTCCGCGAGGAGGAGCGCGGTCGCCTCTCCGATCCCACTGCTGGCGCCGGTGATCGCCACGACCTTGTCCGCAATTGCCATGATCCCAGCCTGCGATCGCTTCAGCCTGGTATCCAGAGTCCCTTTATTCTGGTACTGGAGGTGCCAGCGTGCGGAGAACGGACGATCAGCGGCGCGAGCTGGGTGCGTTCCTGCGCAGCCGGCGGGAACGGCTCACGCCGGCCGAGGCGGGCCTGCCGCGGACGGGACGGCGCCGGACTCCCGGCTTGCGCCGGGAGGAACTGGCGGTGCTCGCGGGCATCAGCGCCACCTGGTACACGTACCTCGAGCAGGGTCGCGACGTGCGGGCTTCCGACCAGGTGCTCGGCGCGCTCGCCACCGCCCTCGGGCTCGGTCCGTCCGAAAAGGACCACCTGTTCCGGCTCGCGGGCCACATCCGGCCGCACACCCTGGAGGCGGAGCCGCTCGCCGCGGAAGTGGCCGCCGTACCGGGGTTCCTGGACCCGCACCCGGCGTTCGTCATCGGCGCCACCTACGACGTGCTCAGCCACAACGAGGCGGCGGCCGAGCTCTTTCCCGGTCTGAGCAAGGAGAACCCGAGCTTCGCGCGCTGGGTGTTCACCGTCCCGCAGTCGCGGCACGTCCTGATCGACTGGGAGACGGAGGCGCGCGGCCTGCTCGCCCGGCTGCGCGCGCTCGCCGGCCAGCACCCCGCCGACGAGCGGTTCACCCGGCTGTTCGACGACCTGCACGAGGCCAGCCAGGAGGTGCGCTCCTGGTGGCCCCACTACGACGTGCAGCCCCGCCACGGCGGCCGGAAACGCTTGCGGCACCCCAGGTCCGGGCCGCTCGACTACGCGTACA
Organism: Lentzea sp. NEAU-D7; assembly: GCF_026242055.1. Lineage (GTDB taxonomy): Bacteria > Actinomycetota > Actinomycetes > Mycobacteriales > Pseudonocardiaceae > Lentzea. The sequence goes on from NZ_JAPJDL010000014.1 coordinate 6,661, forward strand.
CGGCGTTCCACCTCGCCGAGCAGCCCGACCAGACGCTGGTCGTCTACTCGGACGAACGGCCGTGCTGAAACTCTAGGCCGCGCGCGGGTAGAGCCGGGCCATTCCCGGAGGCGCGGCGAAAGGCGCCCACGTACCCTCCGCCTGCGCCAGCCGGTCCGCGACGACCCACAGGACGCTGGAGTTGAAGCCGTAACCCAGGTGTGAGGACGACACCTGGACGTTCTCCCTGCGCGGCCCCGGTTCCTCGACGCACGACTCCCACGAGACGATGCCGTCCGTCTTCGAGTAGATCGACGTGGCGGGCACCGGGATCGGCGGCCGCGACGACTCGAGCGGCGGGAACTCGTCCTTCGGGATGTGCAGCCGGGAGAACAGCGCGAAAGCGGGCATCGCCCGTGACTGCACGGGATCGCTCATGTTGTACGGCGACCCCATGGTGATCACCTGGCGGACGCGGTGCGGGTGGTCGCGCGCCATCTCGCGCGCGAAGATCCCGCCCAGCGACCAGCCGACGATGGAGACCGGTCCGCCGTAGGCGTCGGAGACCTTCTTCACCAAGGCGTGCATGCCGTCCACGGCCTTGCGGGTGGGCCCGATGTTGCGGCCCAGGCCCCACGGGTTCACCTCGTAGCCCAGGCCGGACAGGAAGCGGCGCAGCATCACCGTGGACGAGTCGGCGGCACCCAGGCCGGGGAAGACGAGCACCGGATGACCGTCACCCGACGGAGCACCGCGCAACATCGACCGCGTGGCCACGAACTCGCTGACGTCGATCGCGCAGCGGGTGGGCTCGGTGAGGTACCAGAACAGGCCGGGCGCGGAGCCTCTGACGAGGTGGAGGGGCGGAGCGGCGGGCACTTCGAAGACTTCGTCCGAAGGTACGGCAGACATGGCGGCCTCCCCACACGTCGACAACCCCGAGCCGGCGCCCCGGGCGGCGTCGCCCAGTGAGTCCATGATGTTTCGTGAACGATCTTTTGGCCAGTACTTTCGAGTCTCGATTCGCCACCCGCAGGTAACACGTTGGCAACTTCACAGCTGTGCAGTGGCTCTCACCTGCATGGACGTCGATTGAGACGCCCCGGTCCTCTACTCTTTTTCGAGTGGATCGGATGAGCTCTTTGGACGCTGGCTTCTACTTCATCGAGGACGAGAACGTGCCGATGCACGTCGGTTCCGTCCTGGTTTTCGACGGACCGGTCCCGTCCTACGGAGACGTGATCCGCCTCTTCCTGGCGCGCATGGACCAGGTGCCGCGCTACCGGCAGAAGGTGAAGGCGCTGCCGTTCCACGTCGGGCGTCCGGTCTGGGTCGACGACGACCACTTCAACATCCTCTACCACGTCCGCCACACCGCCGTGCCGTCTCCGGGCGGGGAGGACCAGCTGCGCAACCTCGCGGGCCGGATCTTCGCGCAGAAGCTCGACGACTCCAAGCCGCTGTGGGAGGCCTGGCTGGTCGAGGGTCTCGAAGGTGGCCGCTGGGCGATCATCTCCAAGGTCCACCACTGCATGATCGACGGAGTGTCCGGTTCGGACATGCTGCAGCTCATCCTCGACTTCCGGCAGGAGACCGTGCTGCCGGAGCCGCAGGAGTGGAAGCCGCAGCCGCAGCCCTCCACGCTCGACCTGGTGGTCGACGGCGTGCGTGACGCCATCGTGACGCCGGTGCAGCACCTGTCCGCGTTGCCCGCCGTCGCGCGGAACGTGCGCTCCTTCAGCGAGATCGTCGACTTCGGCAAGTCCGTGCTCGGTTCTCTTCCCGGTACGGCACGGCGTCTGGTCACGCGCGCGGCGACGTCGCTGAACGGTCCTATCGGACCGCACCGCCGCTGGGTGTGGGCGCGCGCGAACCTGGCTGAGATCAAGCAGATCCGCATCGCGGCGGGTGGCACCGTCAACGACGTCATCCTGACGGCGATCACGCGTGGTTTCCGGGATCTGCTGGAGAAGCGCGGCGAACTGACCGAGGGCATGGTCGTGCGGACCATGGTTCCCGTGTCGATGCGCAAGGCCGATCAGCACAACGAGCTGAACAACCGCGTCAGCGCCGTGCTCGTGAACCTGCCCGTGGGCGAGGCGGACCCGGTGAAGCGCCTCGCGTCGATCCGCGCGCAGATGGACGACTTGAAGAGCTCGCGCCAGGCCGCCGGCGCCGACGTCATCACGAACCTGTCGAACTTCGCCGCGCCGACGCTGATGGCGCTGGGCTCGCGGACCGCGATGCGGTTCCCGCAGCAGATCCTGCAGACCGTCACCACCAACGTGCCCGGCCCGCGCATCCCGCTCTACATGCTCGGCCGCCCGCTGGTCGAGATGTTCCCGTACGTGCCGATCGCCTCGACGATCCGGATCACCGTCGGCATCTTCTCCTACCTCGACAGGTTCACCTTCGGCATCAACGCCGACTTCGACGGTGTGCCGGACGTCCAGCTGCTCGCGGACGGCATCCGCGCGGGCTTCGACGAGATGGTGGCGCTGGCCGCCGAGGCGGCGGAGAAGACCGAGGCTGCCCAGAAGGAGACGGCCCAGAAAAAGACGGCTCAGAAGGTCGTCGACGCCGCGCCCACCGCCAAGCCGGCTCCCAAGCCCGCCCCGAAGCCGGCGGCCAGGAAGGCGGCTCCCCAGCCCCGTGCCGTGCGCGCGCCCTCCAAGGCCGCGACGAACGGCGTGAAGCCGGGGACGACGGCCTGAGACACGATCTGACGGTGCGGGCGGGCGCGCACGACCTGAGCCTGACCGTGGTGGGACTCGACGCGCGGCTGGGCGCCCTGGGACTGGCTCTCGGCCAGGTCGACGACGTCCGCGTCGAACTGGAGGACGTGCGGTGGTCGCGCTGGCGTGCTCGCCGCGCGACCGTCGTCTGCCGGGATGTGCACGTGAACCCGCCCGCGGTCCTGGTGGCCTCGCCGGTCGAGTTCCGCGTCGAGGTGGACTTCGCGGACGTCCCGGAGCTGCAGCCGTTCAGCTGGTTGCCGCTGACCGTCCGGCTGGTCGGCTCCGAGCTGCACGTGCGGCTGCACAAGTGGCTGCCGGCACGCGTGTTCGCGGTGCCGGAGCTGCCGCGCGGCATCGAACTGACGGGCGTCGAGCAGCGGGACGACCACTTCGTGCTGACCGGAGCCGCCCCCGTGCTGCGGGAGCGGCTCACCCTGGGTCAGCTCGCGGACGTGCTCAGGCGGTTGGCGTCCATCCAGTCGAGGACCCGTTCGGACACGACCTCGGGGATCTCCATCTGGGGCACGTGACCGACGTTCGCGTACTCGTCGTAGCGCCAGTGCGGGAACCTGCGCGCCACGTACCGGGCGGCGGCGACGTTGACCAGGCGGTCGCGGTCGCCGCTCATCAGGAACACCGGCACCCGGACCTTGGACATCGCCGCGTAGCAGGCGCCGCGCTTCGACGTCGTGAACACGACGCTGCGCGCGGCCGCGAGGAACGCCTTGTCCAGGCCCTCGACCTTGGCGCGTTCGCCGATCAGGTGCTCGCTGGCCTGCTTGAGCTCCTCGGGGATGCCGGACGGGTCCGCGCAGACCAGCTCCAGCAGGCGTTCGACCTGCCTGCGGGCGGGAACCGCCCTCGACCTGGCCAGGTACCGCTCGCCCAGACCCGGCACGGCGTACAGGAAGAACGTGCTGAGCATCGTCGGGTCCGGCCGGGTCCCGAACACCATCGGCAGCGCCGGGTCGACCAGCACCAGGCCCCTGACGAGCTCGGGGTCGTGGGCGGTCTGGAAGAGCGAGATCAGCCCGCCCATCGAGTTGCCGGCCAGGACCGCCGGCTCCCCCACGACCTCGCGCAGGAACCGGCCCAGGAGCCTCGTGTTGGCCTGGACCGTGGTCTGCCGCCCCTCGGGGTTCGTCAGGCCGTGCCCGGCGAGGTCGACGGCCGTGACGCGCGCCTTGCGAGCGAGCAGCGGTGCGAGCAGCACCCAGTTGAGGTGCGAGCCGCCGAGCCCGTGCACGAGCACGATCCGCGGACCGTCCGCCGGTCCGCCGAAGTCGACCCAGTGCACGGGCCCGTCGAGGTCCGCGTGGTGGCTGGTGCCGCCGAAGTTCGCCACAGTCGTCATACCAACCAGTATGTCGCTGGGGATGACCGGTCGGTAGTGACGTTCAGGGCCTCATTTCCACGGCGACGCGACCTGGCACTGGTCGCGCTTGCGCGGGTCGCCGTAGACGATCTCACGACTGGCCGGGTCGAAGAAGCACGCCGTCAGCAGGTCGGAGCTGGTGCCGAGCAGGGTGCCTGCGGCGTCGTAGGCGCGCACGACGGGGTCGGGCTCGTTCGCGGGAACGGTCCAGGACCGCGGGTAGTGGGTCCGCAGGGCGTACGTGCCGTTGGCGATCTTGGCGTCGGTGGTGCGACCGTCGGCGGTGACCGTCACGCGGGCGACCGCGGAGTCGATCCGGCCGGCGACCGTGCGGTGGCCCGGCATCCCCGCGCGCTCGGGGCCGAGGTGGTCACCTCCAGCGGTCGAGCTGACGATGTCGACGGAGAAGTGCCCTGGCAGCAGCTGAACCGCACGCTTTCCGAAGCCCGCGCTGTAGTCCCGGCCCGCCTCACCGAGAGCGCAGGGCAGCATCTCGTCCTCGGTGTAGAGCAGCGCCCACCTCGTCTCCCCCTCCAGCAACTGGTGCAGCTTCGCCTTGCCCGGCATGCCCGTGGACTTCATGCAGCCCGCCTCGATCGCCTCGACGGTCTCCCGCGGCACCTCGAAGCCGGTCGAGGGCGGTGTCGTCGTCACCTGCGGGCTGGTGACGTGCACCGCGGGCGACGGCGGAGGCGGGGCGGGCTGCAGCGTCAGGACGCTGGCGGCCACGGTGGCCACCGCGGCCGCCCCCGCGAGGACCGGGAAGAGGAGCCTGCGCCGGCGGCCGGTGGCCGCGCGTTCGAGCTCGGCGCGGATCTGCGTGCGGCGGCCGGGCGGCAGGTCGCGCGTGGGCGGAAGCATGCTGGTCATCGGTCCTCCCCGGTGTGCACGAGCTCGCGGTGGTGCTGCTGGACCTTGGCCCTGGCCTTGCTGACCCGCGCACGCACGCTGCCCTCGGTGATGCCGAGAACGGCAGCGGCGTCCGCGTAGGACACGTCCGACCACACGCACAGGACGAGCGCTTCGCGTTCGTTGCGCGGCAGCTTCGCCACGACGTCCAGCAGCGCTTTCATCCGCCGCTGGTCGTCGAGCCGCTCCGCCACCAGGTCCGCGTGGTCGGGCACCGGGCGCTCCTCGCCGACACGGCGCAGGTTCTTCAGGCGGCGCAGGAACGAGCGCTGCTCGTTGCGCACCACGTTCGTGGCCACGGTGAGCAGCCACGGCAGCGCCGACTCGCGCTCCAGCCGCACGTCGTCGCGTTTGCGCCAGGCCAGCAGGAACGTCGCCTGCAGGTGGTCCTCGGCCTCCGCCCAGGACGCGGTCAGCCGGAAGCAGTGGTTGTAGACCGCCTTCGCGTGCCGGTCGAACAGCACCCCGAAGGCGTGCGCACTGCCCCCAGCCGCCTGCGACCACAGCGCGCGGTCGTCAGGGTCTTCGGTTGTCATGCCTGTTCGTGTCCGCTCGCCCCGGAAGTGTTGGCACCAGTTTCACGCGGCCACCATTAACGTCACGAAGCGTGGCACATCTGGGGGTGGCCGACCTCGCGCACGTCGCGCAGGCGGCGTACGGCCGTGAACTGCGCGACGTGGTCCGCCTGCACGGCGGCAGCAAGAAGGGCGTCTACCGCCTGACGCTCGACGACGGCACGACGGGCGTCGCCTACGTGTGGCGCACGAGCGAGGACTACTGGCCCGCGCACGAGCACGATCCGTTGTTCGGCAACGCGAGCGGGCGCGACCTGTTCCTCACGGCGCACACGGCGCTGTCCGAGGCCGGCGCGTGCGTGCCGAGGCTGGTGCTGGTCCACAGCGACGTCGTCGTGGTCGAGGACCTCGGGGCGGAGTTCCTCGAAAAGGTGCTCGACCACGACACCGAGGCACTGGAACGGCTCTGGGACGACCTGGCCGCCGTGCACCAGCGCACCAGCCCGCGCTACGGCCGCCCAGGCGCGCTGCAACCGGTGGACGCGCCTCCGGTACCGGACGTGGTGCTGCAGCGGGCCCTCGGACACCTCGACGCGTGCTGCGAGCGGGTGCCGCGCATCGCCGCCGAGCGCGACCGCCTGGAAGCCGAGCTGCGGCAACGGCACGCCGTGGTCGAGCCGCGCGCGGAGTACGGGCTGGTCCACGGCGAGCTGGGCCCCGACCACGTGCTCGTGGCGGACGGGCGGCCGGTGCTGATCGACATCGAGGGCGCGATGTTCTTCGACGTCGAGTGGGAGCACGCGTTCCTGGAGCTGCGCTTCGGCCCGCACCACCGTCCGGCGCCCGGTCTCGACCCCGCGCGGATGTCGTTGTACCGGCTGGCGCAGCACCTGTCCCTTGTGGAGGGTCCGCTTCGGCTGCTGGACGGCGACTTCCCGCACCGGGACGCGATGCGGGAGATCGCCGAGCACAACGTCGAGCGCGTGCTGAGCTGTTAGAACCGGCCGAGCCACACCTCCTCGACCCGCAGCCGCGCCGGAAGGGGCGGAGATCGCCCCAATGAGCCGACGTTAGCTCGCGTCTCACCACGTGGGCGTCCTTGGCCGACGACGACGCGGGTGCCAGCATCGGTGACATGTCCCAGGCATCCGTGCTCAGCACGCGCCGCCACGTCGACCTCCGTCGGCAGGCGAGCGCGATCTGTGCGGTGCCCGCCTTCGCCTGACCGGAGAGCAGACGAACCCCCTGCGAGAAGGGGAGGGACCGCATGAGCCGCACCGCCGCCACCGTGCTCAGGTCCGTGCTGGAGCACGGGCCCGTCGCGCGCAGCACCCTCGCGCGCCTCACCGGGCTGAGCGCCGCGACCGTCACCAAGCAGTACGCCGAACTGGCCGGACGCGGGCTGGTGCGCGAGGTCGAGACACGCGTTCCGCGGGTGACGATCGGACGGCCGCACGTACCGGTGGACATCGACGTGGACCGGCACGTGGTGTGCGGCGTCCACATCGCCTACGGGCACACGACCCTGGCGCTCGTGGACCTGCGCGGGCGGGTGCTGGCCGAGGAACGCGAGCCGCACCACAGGCCCGGCCCGGCGGCGGCGTTGCGCCGGATCGCCGAGCGGGTGCCCGCGTTCCTGCGCCGGCACGACCGGGTGCCGATCGGTGTCGGGGTCGCCACCGGCGGACGCGTGGACGGCGGCACGATCGTCGAGCACAGCCAGCTCGGCTGGAAGGACGTGCGTGCCGAGGAGTTCCTGACCACCGCGCTCGACACCGCAGTTCAGGTCGAGTCGCACTCGAGGGCACTCGCGCGGGCCGAGCAGCTCTTCGGGGCCGACCCCAGAGCCCGCACCAGCCTGGTGCACCTGTTCGTGGGCAACGTGGTCGACGCGGCCATCGTCACCGGCGGCGCCGTGCACAGCGGGCCGGGTGGCGCGGCGGGCGGGATCGCGCACCTCCGGCTGCGCGACGACGACACCCCGTGTCCCTGCGGCCGCCGCGGTTGCCTGGAGGCGGCGACGTCGAACCGGACGCTCGCGGAACGGGCCGCGCGGCTCGGAATCATCGCGGAACCGTTGCTGGACCCGCTGATCGAGGCCGGCCGGCGAGGTGACCCGCGGGCGGTCGAGCTGTTCCGGCGGCGGTCGCGGCTCGTCGGGCAGGCCGCGCGACTGCTGCTCGACGTGATCAACCCGGACGTGCTCGTGGTGGTGGAGGCGGGCGCGATCCTCATTCCCGGATGCTGGGAGGAATTGACGTCGGAAATCGGGGAGCGCGCGCCGGACGTGATTCAGACGAGTTTCGGCGAAGACGTTCTCAGCATCGCCGCGGGAAGTGTCGTGCTCAGCGAGATCTACGGCGGCAAGACTTATTTTTCCCGAGAAGAAAATAGACATGACAAGACGCTGAACTGCAGTCTTGATGCATGACCTCAGTTCAGGAAAAGACGCTCACCGTCAAGCCGATCGCCGGTCACATCGGCGCGGAAATCTCGGACATCGACATTTCCCGCCCGCTCCGCGCGGCCGAGCTCGACACGCTCCAGAAGGCACTCCACACCCACAAGGTGGTTTTCTTCCGGGACCAGCGGCTGGACCACGCGAGCCAGATCGCGTTCGGCCGCCAGTTCGGTGAGCTCACCTACGCCCACCCCCACGACGACGCGCCGCCCACCGGCTTCCCGGAGATCTTCACGATCGACCCGCGCCGGTACGAGGAGCGCTACGGCGAGGACTTCCGGCAGCAGACCCGCAAGCGCCAGTACAGCTACTTCTCCGGCTGGCACACCGACGTGACCGCCGCGGTGAACCCGCCGGCCGCCTCGATCCTGCGCGCCGAGGTGGTGCCCGAGATCGGCGGCGACACGACGTGGACCAACCTCGTCGCGGCGTACAACGGACTCTCCGGGCCGGTGAAGTCCTTTGTGGACGGACTCAGGGCCGAACACCGCTACGGCGGCTCGGCGAAGGCCGAGGACGGCGCGTACGCCAAGCGCGTCAACGACAACCTGCTCGTCGCCGAGCACCCCGTCGTCCGCGTGCACCCCGTCACCGGCGAGAAGGGCCTGTTCGTCAACCCCGGCTTCACCAGCCACGTCACCGGGGTGTCCCCGGCCGAGAGCAAGGCGATCCTCGACCTGCTCTACGCCGAGCTCACCAGGCCCGAGTACACCGTGCGGTTCCGCTGGGAGCCCGGCAGCGTCGCGTTCTGGGACAACCGCGCCACCGCCCACCTCGCGCCGCGCGACCTGGAGCACCTCGACGTCCAGCGCACCCTGCACCGCGTCACGCTCGTCGGCGACACCCCGGTCGGGCCGGACGGGCGCGAGTCCACGCTGCTCGCGGGCCGTCCGTTCACCGCCGACCACGCTGTGGTGGTGGACTGATGCTGACCAGGCGTTCCCTGTTGCTCGGCCTCGCGGCTCTCGGTGCCGCCGGGTGCTCCGCGGGCAGCTCCACCACGCAGCAGGTCCTCGGCGACCTGCCCACGACGGCCCCGCCACCGGACACCAGGCTCACGATCTCCATCCGCACCACGCTCAAGCAGCTCGAGGCATCGGGCGAGCTGGGCAAGCTCCCGTTCCAGGTCACCGACTGGCCCAACATCCAGGCCGGCCCGGACGTGATCCAGGCGTTCCGCGCGAAGTCCGTCGACCTCGCCGCCAACGCGGGCATACCGCCGATCCAGGCGCAGGCGACCCGGCTCGCCACGAAGATCGTCGCCGTCGGCGAACGCGACAAGCCCCTCTACACCTACGTCACCAAGCCCGGCTCCCCCATCACCTCCCTCGACGACTTCAGGGGCAGGAAGATCGCGTTCAGCCAGGGCCAGGCGCAGGGCGTGGTCGTCCTGCGCACCCTGAAAGAGCTCGGACTCAGGCCCACCGACGTCGAGCTGGTCCCGTTGACCAGCAACCAGTTCCTGACCGCCGTGCAGGCGGGTCAGGTCGACGTCGCCGTGCTCGCCGAACCGCAGCTGACCAAGTACCTCGGCCAGTACCCGGACGCACGGGCGATCGAGATGAGGTCCGTCGACCTGCTCACGGTCCTGTGGGCGCCGGTCGAGGTCCTCAACGACCCGGCGAAGCTCGCGGCGATCAAGGCGTTCATCCCGTTCTGGGCGCGGGGAACCGTGTGGAGCTACGAGAACCCGGACAAGTGGGTCGACGCCTACTACGTGAAGGACCAGAACGTCTCCAAGGCCGACGGCGACCGGATCGTCCGGTCGCAACCACCCCTGACCTTCCCGGCGAACTGGGACCGCGCGATCAGGTGGGAGCAGGAGACCGCGGACCTGCTGGCGGAAGGCGGGTTCGTCGAGGAGTTCGACGTGACGCAGCTCTTCGACCGCCGGTTCGAGAAGGTCGCCGCCGAGGCCGTCGACGCCAAGTACCGGAGCCGGACATGACCCAGCTGCTCGAACGCCCCGCCGCCCTCCTCCCGGCCACCACCCCCGCCCGCCGCAGGCGACTGGGACTCGGCCGGCCGATCCCCTACGGACGACTCCTCGGACCGGCACTGGTCATCGCCGCGTGGAGCATCGCGTCCGCGACCGGCGTGCTCGACCCGCGCATCCTCAGCGCACCGTGGACGATCGTCCACACAGGAATCGAGCTGACCGCGAACGGGAAGCTGCCCGAGAGCATCCTCACCTCGCTCCAGCGAGCAGCGCTCGGCTTCTTCTTCGGCGCCACCGCGGGCACGCTGCTCGCCCTCGCCTCTGGGCTCAGCCGCGTCGGCGAGGCGCTGATCGACGGCACTGTCCAGGTCAAGCGCGCGATCCCGTCGCTCGGCCTGATCCCGCTGCTGATCCTCTGGCTCGGCATCGGCGAGGAGTTCAAGATCGTGGTGATCGCCGTGACCATCGCGACGATCATGTACCTGCAGACGTACGCCGCGCTGACCGGCATCGACAGCCGGTACGTCGAGCTGGCGGAAGCCGTCGGCCTCACCCGCGCCCAGTACGTGCGCAGGGTCGTGTTCCCCGGTGCGCTGCCCGGCTTCTTCCTCGGGCTGCGGCTCGCCGTCACCGCGTCGTGGCTGTCGCTGGTGGTGCTGGAGCAGATCAACGCGACCAGCGGCATCGGTTACCTGATGTTCCAGGCGCAGAACTACGGCCAGACCGACGTGATCGTGGTCGGCCTCGTGGTCTACGGCCTGTTCGGGTTCGTGTCCGACGCGCTGCTGCGGATCGTCGAACGGAGGGCGCTGGCATGGCGACGCACGCTGTCCGGGTGAAGGGCCTGACGAGGCAGTTCCAGGAACGCAGGATCCTCGACGACCTCGACCTCACGATCGCCCCCGGCGAGTTCACGGCACTGCTGGGCCGCAGCGGTTCCGGCAAGTCGACGCTGCTCAAGGCCATCGCCGGACTCGACCACGACGTGACCGGCACCGGAGACCTGGAGGTGCCGAGGGAGGTCGCCGTCGCGTTCCAGGACTCGCGGCTGCTGCCGTGGCTGCGGGTGCTGGACAACGTCGAGCTCGGCGTGAGACCGGGCAGGGGCAGGGCGGCACTGGAGGAGGTCGGGCTCAAGGGCCGCGAACGCGCGTGGCCCGCGGAGCTGTCCGGCGGCGAGCAGCAACGGGTGGCGCTCGCCCGCTGCCTCGTCCGCGAACCCCGGCTGCTGCTGGCCGACGAGCCGTTCGGCGCGCTGGACGCGTTGACCCGCATCAAGATGCACGACCTGCTGCGCGAGCTGTGCGCCAAGCACCGGCCCGCGGTCCTCCTGGTCACGCACGACGTCGACGAGGCCATCGAGCTCGCCGACCGGGTGCTCGTCCTGCAGGAGGGCCGCATCGGCCTCGACCTCCCGGCGCACGACGCCGACCGCACGCACCTGTTGTCCGCACTCGGCATCGGAGTCGCCGCATGACGCTGCACCTCAACCTCTTCCTGCACGACACCGGCCACCACGAGGCGTCCTGGCGGCTGCCCGAGTCGGATCCGCTGGCGCACATCGACATCGCCTATCACCAGCGGATCGCGCGCACCGCCGAGGAGGCGCGGTTCGACTCGGTGTTCCTCGCCGACTCCCCCGTGCTGTGGGGAAACCCGAGCCGCCGCCCGTCCGGCAAGATCGAGCCGACGATCCTGCTCGCGGCGATCGCCGCCGCCACCACGAGGATCGGCCTGATCGCCACGGCGTCCACCACCTACAACGAACCGTTCAACCTGGCCCGCCGGTTCAGCTCGCTCGACCACGTCAGCGGTGGCCGCGCCGGCTGGAACATCGTCACGACCGCAGGGGACGACGCCGCCCGCAACTTCGGGCTCGACGCCCAGCCCGCCCACCTCACCCGCTACGACCGGGCCGCGGAGTTCGTGGAGGTCTCGAAGAAGCTCTGGGACTCCTGGGACGACGACGCGATCGTCGCCGACAAGGACAGCGGTGTGCACGCCAGGGACGACCGCGTGCACACCATCGACCACGTCGGCCCGCACTTCCGCGTCCGCGGCCCGCTGAACCTGCCGCGGTCACCCCAGGGCCACCCGCTGCTGGTCCAGGCGGGCAGCTCCGAGGACGGCAGGGACTTCGCCGCCCGGCACGCCGAGGCCGTGTTCACCGCGCAGCAGACGCTGGCCGACGCGGTCGCCTTCTACCAGGACGTGAAGCGCCGGGCGATCGAGTTCGGCCGCGACCCGGACGAGGTCAAGATCCTGCCCGGCCTGGTCCCGGTGATCGGGTCGACGGAGGAGGAGGCGCACGCGCTCGACGCGGAGCTGGAACGGCTGATCGTGCCGGAGCACGCGGCCAGGCAGCTCGCGGCCCTGCTCAAGGTCGACCACCTGGAACTGGACGAGGAACTGCCCGCCGACCTGCCGGAGGAGGCCGCGATCGAGGGTGCGAAGTCGCGGTACACGCTGATCGTGGAACTGGGCCGGCGTGAACGGCTGACCGTCCGCCAGCTCATCGGCAGGCTCGGTGGCGGGCGCGGGCACAAGACGTTCGCCGGCACCGCGCTCCAGGTCGCCGACACGATCGAGGAGTGGCACCGGGCGGGCGCCGCGGACGGGTTCAACATCATGCCCGCCGTCCTGCCGTCCGGCCTGGAGCGGTTCGCGGACGAGGTGCTGCCGATCCTGCGGCGACGCGGCCTGTTCCGCACCGAGTACACCGGCACGACCCTGCGCGAGCACTACGGCCTGCCACGCCCGGCCAACCAGTTCGCGCTACCCGTGTGACGGGTGCCCGTAGAGCCCCACACCGGCGAACTCCAGCGTCGTGAGGAACGCGGTCGAGGCCTGGTAGGAGGCCTCGACCAGTTCCGCGGTGTGCGAGAAGTCGAGCGGTGTCACCGCCTGCACGGGCGGGCCCGGCAGGTAGAGCACGGGCGCGCTCTGCGAGGCGAGCTCCACCTCCAGCACGGCCTGGTTGCGCATGCCCAGGGTCGCCCAGAACAGCAGGGTCTCGGCGAGCGTCTCCGGCACGGTCGGCAGGTGGCCGGGGAACGCGCAGTCCAGCACCACCAACGACTTCGCGCCCATCGCCAGGGCCTGCCGGATCGGCACGTTCGCCAGGACGCCGCCGTCGTAGAGCACCTGGTCGCCGATGCGCACCGGCGGGTAGACGCCCGGGATCGCCGCGCTGGCGAGGATCGCGGGGACCAGCTCGCCCTCGGTGATGTTCACGGCCTCACCGGTCACGCCGTTCACCGACACCGCGCCGAACGGCAGCGCCAGGTCCTGAAAGGACGAACAGCCGCCGAGCCCCTCGGACAGCACGTGCGCGAGGCCGGTGTTCGGGAAGAGGTAGGTCTTGTTGGTGCGCAACGACCTCAGCTGCGCGATCGGCCCGCCGGGGAACACCCGCTGCCGCGTCATGCCCTCCCACAGCACGCCCAGCCGCTCGGCCGCCCTGTCCGGGTCCAGCGCGAGCAGCGAGCCGTTGACCGAGCCGACCGAGGTGCCGACGACGAGGTCGGGCCGGATCCCGTGCTCGCGCAGGGCGCGCAGCATGCCGACCTGCGCGGCGCCGAGGCTTCCCCCGCCTCCGAGCACGAACCCGACTGGTCCTGGCAGTTCGATCGTCACGTCCGGTGATCCTAAAGCGAGACAACGGAAAGGGCTGATTTCAATCTACACTGAAGTTACTGAGTGAACCAGAATCGAGATCGCCAGCTCCGCGTGGGTCCGCGATCCGTGGAACCCGTTCATGCCGGTCCACATGGGCTCCGCCTGACTGCGCACGACCACCGCGGAGCCCTTCATCGCCACCACGACGTCTCCGATGCGGTCCGCCGCCAGCGGGCTGATCGGGCCGAACCACCCGGCGTCCACCGCGTCCTCGCGCGTCAGCACGTCGGCACGGTCGCCGAGGTACTCGCGCCACACGTCCAGGACCTCGTCGCTCGCGGTGTGCAGGTAACGCACCCGGGGTTCTCCGGCGATCACCCGGACCCCCTGCCACAGCAGGGGTTCGGTGTCGAAGTCGATCCGCTCTCCCGCGGTGATCATGCCGTGGTCCGCCGTGACGGCGAGCACCGAGTCCGGCGGCATGCGCGCGGCGATCCGCGACACCAGCGAGTCGATGAACTCCAGCTGCAGCAACCACTCCTCGGAACCCGGCCCGTACATGTGCCCGATCGTGTCGAGGTCCGCGTGGTAGGCGTAGCAGAACGAACGGTCCTCCCGCACGGCCGCGAGAGCACCGAGGGCGAGGTCGCCGAACCCCGCCGCGCCGCGGAACCACGAGCCGCGCAGCACCGCCCTGGTGAGGCCGCTGCCGCGGTGGAACAGCGGGGCGACCACGCTGACCGCGACACCGGCCGCCGCCGCGCGTTCGAACAGCGTCGGATGGGGCTGCACGACCTCGGGCACGAGCGTCTTGCGCAGGTCGTGGTGACGGTCGTCGGCGCGCGACCAGGTCAGCGAGTTCAGCACCTCGTCCCCGACCGCGAACGTGTAGCCGACGATGCCGTGCTCACCCGAGAGCAGCCCGGTGCCGATCGAGGCGAGGCTGGTCGCGGTCGACGACGGGAAGCCCGCGGAGATCTCCCGGCCGGCCATCGACGACAGGAACGGCGCGTGCGCGGCGTGCGCGCGCAGCAGCTCGTGGCCCAGACCGTCGACGAGCAGCAGGACGACACGCCGGGCCCGCGGCAGGCCGAGCGTGTTGTCGGCACCCGGCACTCCCAGGCCCGACAGCAGTGATGGGACGACCTCGGCGATGGTCATGAAGGACACCGTGCCACGTCGGATCGGACAACGGGCAGAATGGCGCGCTGTGACAACGCTCATCCACCAGAAGATCGCTGACGAGCTCGGAGTGGCCGCGGGCCAGGTCGGCTCTGCTGTCGAACTGCTCGACGGTGGCGCGACCGTCCCGTTCGTCGCCCGCTACCGCAAGGAGGCGACCGGCGGTCTCGACGACGCCCAGCTGCGCACGCTCGAGGAACGCCTCGGCTACCTGCGCGAACTGGAAGAGCGCCGGGCTGCCGTCCTCAACTCCATCCGCGAGCAGGGCAAGCTCACCGACACCCTCGAGGCGCAGATCCTCGCCGCCGACTCCAAGGCGCGGCTCGAGGACCTCTACCTGCCCTACAAGCAGAAGCGCCGCACGAAGGCCCAGATCGCGAAGGAGGCCGGGCTCGAACCGCTGGCCGACGCACTTCTGGGTGATCCCGGGCTGAACCCGCAGGAGGAGGCCGCGAAGTTCGTCGACCCCGCGAAGGAGGTCGCGGACGCCGCGGCCGCCCTGCAGGGCGCGCGGGCGATCCTGGTCGAGCGGTTCGGCGAGGACAGCGACCTGATCGGCGACCTGCGCGAGCAGATGTGGACGCGCGGCCGCGTGGTCTCCAAGGTCCGCGAGGGCAAGGAGACCGAGGGCGCCAAGTTCTCCGACTACTTCGACTTCGACGAGCCCTTCGCGAAGCTGCCGTCGCACCGCATCCTGGCGCTGTTCCGCGGCGAGAAGGAGGAGGTCCTCGACCTCGGCCTGGAGCCGGAGGAGCCGCGTGAGGAGGGCCCCTCGTCGTTCGAGGTGCGCATCGCCGCCCGTTTCGGCATCGACGACCAGGGCCGGCCGGGCGACAAGTGGCTCACCGACACCGTGCGCTGGGCGTGGCGGACCCGGATCCTCGTGCACCTGGGCATCGACCTGCGCGGCCGGCTGCGGTCGTTCGCCGAGGACGAGGCCGTGAAGGTGTTCGCGTCGAACCTGCGCGACCTGCTGCTGGCCGCCCCGGCCGGCACGCGCGCCACGATGGGCCTCGACCCCGGCTACCGCACGGGTGTGAAGGTCGCGGTCGTCGACGCCACCGGCAAGGTCGTCGCGCACGGCGTCATCCAGCCGCACGTCCCCGCGAACCGCTGGGACGAGTCGATCGCGAAGCTCGCGGCGTGGGCGAAGCAGCACAACGTCGACCTGATCGCGATCGGCAACGGCACGGCGTCGCGCGAGACGGACAAGCTTGCCGCCGACCTCATCAAGCGCCACCCCGAGCTCAACCTGACCAAGATCGTGGTGTCCGAGGCCGGCGCGTCGGTGTACTCGGCGTCGGCCTACGCGTCGTCCGAGCTGCCCGACCTCGACGTGTCGATCCGCGGCGCGGTGTCGATCGCCCGCCGTCTGCAGGACCCGCTGGCCGAGCTCGTGAAGATCGACCCGAAGTCGATCGGCGTGGGCCAGTACCAGCACGACCTCGCGGAGTCGAAGCTGTCGCGGTCGCTGGACGCGGTGGTCGAGGACTGCGTGAACGCGGTCGGCGTCGACCTGAACACGGCCTCCGTGCCGCTGCTGAGCCGCGTCTCCGGCATCACCGCCGGTCTCGCGGAGAACATCGTGCTGCACCGCGACGCCAACGGCCCGTTCCGGTCCCGCAAGGCGTTGAAGGACGTGGCGCGGCTCGGCCCGAAGGCGTTCGAGCAGTGCGCGGGCTTCCTCAAGATCCGCGGCGGCGACGAGCCGCTGGACGCCTCCTCGGTGCACCCGGAGGCGTACCCGGTCGTGCGGAGGATGCAGCAGGAGGCGGGCACCGAGCTGATCGGCAACACGGCCGTGCTGACGAAGCTGCGGCCGGAGAAGTTCGTGGACGAGCAGTTCGGTCTGCCGACCGTCACGGACATCCTCCGCGAGCTGGAGAAGCCCGGCCGCGACCCGCGCCCGGCGTTCAAGACGGCGACCTTCGCGGACGGCGTCGAGAAGATCGCCGACCTCAAGCCCGGCATGGTGCTGGAGGGCGTCGTGACGAACGTGGCCGCGTTCGGCGCGTTCGTGGACATCGGCGTGCACCAGGACGGCCTCGTGCACATCTCCGCCCTGTCCAACACCTACGTGAAGGACCCGCGCGACGTC
Organism: Lentzea sp. NEAU-D7; assembly: GCF_026242055.1. Lineage (GTDB taxonomy): Bacteria > Actinomycetota > Actinomycetes > Mycobacteriales > Pseudonocardiaceae > Lentzea. The sequence continues at coordinate 23,475 of NZ_JAPJDL010000014.1, forward strand.
GTGAAGTCCGGTGACGTGGTGCGGGTGAAGGTGCTGGAGGTCGACGAGGCCCGCAAGCGCATCGGCCTGACGCTCCGGCTGACCGACGAGCCGGGCAAGCCCGCTCCGAAGCAGCAGGGCGGCGGTGGCCGTGACCGCGGCGGTCGCCCGCAGCGGGGCGGCCAGCCCCAGCGCGGCGGCCAGCAGCGCACCGCGCCGCCGCCCGCGAGCGGGTCGATGGCGGACGCGCTCCGCAAGGCCGGGTTCGGCAAGTAGGACGACGGAAACGGCCCCTCCCGAACCCGGGAGGGGCCGTTTCTCATTTGGTCGTTCCTGGGCGTGCTAGTCCTTGGCCCACGCGACGAGGAACCAGACGCCGATGACGAGACCTGCGAAGATCACAACCGCTGGTAGCGGGTTCTGCACGAGGAACAGGTAGATCAGCCGCAGCAGCCCCGGCGAGGGCTCCGGCACCGCGGCAACGAGCACTTCCTGGATCGCACTGGATGCGGCCATGGCGACTCCTGTGGTTCTCACACAGGCGGCGGCACCTGTGTGAGAACCACATCGAGTCGATCTGACAGGCGGTTACCGCGGTGGCGCCGCCGAGTCGGAGTCGTTACTTGGCGCGCGTGCCCTTGGCCTTCACGAGCTCGGACTCGAACAGCTCCTCGACGGTCGTGAGACCGCCGGGCGCCTTCGAGTCGACCTTGGTGATGTACGACTGCGTCGCGGACGGCCGCCCGACGAGCGAGTAGTGCAGCGCGCTGGTCAGGCCCTGGGTGTCCAGGCCGTTGGTGTTGTGGAACGCCTTCAGCACGCCGTCGCGCGTCAGGTCGCCGTCCTGGCAGGCCTTCTCCACGACGGAGAGGAACACCTTCGCGACGGTGTAGCCGTGGTCGACGTAGATCGCGGGCTTGTCGTTCGGGTAGTACTTGTTGAACGCGGCCGCGACCTCGCGCGGGCCCGCCTGGGTGCCGGTGAAAGGGGCCACCGACGTCACCACGGACACCTGCTTCTCGACGGCGGCGCCGACCGGCGAGTCGAGGATCGCGGTGTCGAAGCCGACCACGTTGACCATGAACGGCACCTCCCACTTCAGCGCGGCGGCCACGCCGACGGCGGCGGCGGTCTGGGCGGGGGTGGTGCTGAGCACGACGGCCTTCGCGCCCGCGGCCTTCAGCGCGCCGATCTGCTGCGCGAGGTCCGCGGTGGTCTCGCCGATGGGCTGTTCGGCGATCTTCATGTTCCACTGCGTGCCGACGAACCGGCTGCCCTCGACGGCGTTGTCGCCGTAGCTGCCCCGCACGTAGACGTGGCCGACGGTGTCGCCGTCCTTGATCACGCCCTTGCGCTTGTAGTGGTCGAGGCCGTTGATGACGTCGAGGTCGTACGTGGTGCCGACGATCATCATGTGCGGGTTGCCGAGCAGCGACGCGGCCCACGAGGCGGGAGCGGTCAGCGTGCGGGTCTGCATGATGTCGGGCTCGATCGCCGCGGTCATCGGCGTGCCCGCGAGCTCCAGCAGGCCGAGGATCTGCGGCTCCAGGTCGAAGTACGCGTCGAGCGCCTTCTGCACGTCGTACGCGTGGTCCTTCTGCTTGAGCTCGATCCTGCGACCGCAGATGCCGCCGCGGTCGTTGACCTGCTTCAGGTACAGCTCGTAGCCCTTCATGCGGGTCAGCGCGGAGGCTTTGAACGGCCCTGTCATGTCCGTGAGGATGCCGAGCGAGATCGTGTCGTCGGTAACGCCCGGACCGGTCTTGACCTGGACCTTCTCGTCTGTCTTGGCACCGCAGCCGGCCACCAGGACGGCGAGCGCCAAGGCGGCGGTGGGCAGTACACGGCGGAGGGGCATGCAGGGTCCTTGTCCAGAAGATCGACATACTAAGCGGTAGCTCAGTATTGAGCGGAGCCTCACATAATGGCCCCTTATGTGCTACGGAACACAGGCACGTTAGGTTCATGTGACTACCGCTCGACTACGGAGTGTGCTAGCTCTTCGGTGCCGAACGAAATGAGATACGCGTGATCGGTCACATCGCGGGTATCCGGGCAGGGTGAAAATCGTCGTCACCGGTGCGTCCGGCAACGTCGGCAGCGCGCTGCGCCGCCACCTGGACTTCGAGGACGCCGGTGTCGACGTGCGCACACTCTCGTCGCTGTGCGACGCGTTCCGGGGTGCCGACGTCGTGGTGCACCTGGCGTGGGCGATCAAGCCGACGAACCGCGAAACGAACGTCGACGGCACCGAGCACGTGCTCGCCGCGTGTGTGAAGGAAGACGTCGGCCACGTGGTTCTCGCCTCTTCGGTCGCGGCCTACGGCCCGGCGGAACGCTGGACGCGGGTCGACGAGTCGTGGCCGCTGACGGGCATCGCCGGCAACACCTACAGCGCCCACAAGGTGCGGCTGGAGGAGATGGTCCAGCGCTATCCGTTGCCGTGCACGGTGATCCGGCCGTGCGGCATCGGGCAGGCGTCCGCGGCGGAGAAGATCCGCCGCTGGCTGCTCAGCCCGCTGCTCCCGCCGGGGCTGCTGCCGTTCCTGCCGGTCCCGCTGTGGAACGACCTGCGCCTGCAGCTCGTGCACGCGGACGACGTGGCGCGCGCGATCGCCGAGATCGTCCGCCGCAAGGCGCTGGGAGCGTTCAACCTCGCCGCCGAACCGGTGCTGACCGCGCCGATGATCGCGGGCCGGGTGGGGGCGGCCCGGCTGCCGGTGCCGTACCCGGTGATCGAGAAGCTCGCGGGGGCCACCGCGCGGATCGGGCTGCAGCCCCTGACCCCCGAGTGGGTCCGGATGGCCGACCAGGCGCCTCTCGTGCGCACCACACGAGCACATGAAGATCTGGGATGGTGGCCCGAACACGACGCGCGTGATGTGCTGCGTGAGGTCATCGCTGCAATGGGAGGACGTGCGTGAACGAGGTTGACGCGGTCGTCATCGGCTCCGGCCCGAACGGGCTGGTCGCCGCCACCCTGCTGGCGGACGCCGGCTGGGACGTGCTCGTGCTGGAGCAGCGCGACACGGCCGGCGGCGCCGTGACGTCGGCCGAGATCACCGCTCCGGGATTCACCAACGACGTCTACAGCGCGTTCTACCCCCTCGGCCTCGGCTCGCCGGTCATCGGCGCGTTGAACCTCGACGTGCAGTGGCAACACGCACCTGCCGTGCTGGCCCATGTGCTGCCGGACGACCGTGTCGCGCTCCTTTCTCGTGACGTGGACGTCACCGCGAAGTCCGTCGGCTCCTTCGCTCATTCGGATGCCGAGGCCTGGCAGGCCGAGTACGCCCGCTGGCAGCAGGTGCGGGGCGCCGTGCTGGAGAGCCTGCTGCGGCCCTTCCCGCCCGTGCGCGGCGGTCTGTCGTTGCTCAGGACGCTCGGCGCCGGTGACGCGTTACGGCTGACGCGGCTGCTGACGCTGCCCGTGCGGCGCCTCGGCGAGGAGCTCTTCGCCGGTGAGGGCGCCCGGTTGTTGCTGGCGGGCAACACGATGCACTCGGACCTCGGCCCCGACCAGGCCGGTGGCGCGGGCTTCGGCTGGCTGCTCGCCATGCTCGCCCAGGACGTCGGCAACCCCGTGCCGCGCGGCGGGGCGGGTGAGCTGGCCGCGTCCCTGGTCCGCAGGTTCGGCGGCCGGATCGAGACCGGCGCGCGCGTCACCCAAGTCCTGCACGCACGCGGTGTCGCCGTCGGCGTGCGTCTGGCGGATGGTTCCGTTGTGCGCGCACGCCGTGCCGTGCTGGCCGACGTGCCCGCGCCCCGGCTCTACCTGGACTTGATAGGTGGCGACGCGCTGCCGTCGAAGCTCGCGGAGGACCTGAAGAGGTTCCAGTGGGACGGCGACACGATCAAGGTCGACTGGGCGCTGTCGGGCCCGATCCCCTGGCGCAACGCGGAAGCCGCGCAGGCGGGCACGGTCCACCTCGGCGGTGACCTCAACGGCCTGGCGGGCGTGGCCCACGAGCTGGCGTGCGGCAAGGTGCCGCGCAACCCGTTCATGATCCTGGGCCAGATGACGACGACCGACCCGTCGCGTTCCCCCGCCGGCACCGAGGCCGCCTGGGCCTACACCCACGTGCCGCTGGGCGGGAACTGGACACCGGACCGGTTGAAGCGCCGCGCCGACCGCCTGGAGCTGATGATCGAGGAACGCGCACCCGGCTTCCGCTCGCGCATTCTCGGGCGTTCGGTGCTCGGCCCCGCCGACATCGGGTCGGTCAACGGCGGCACGGCGGCGATCCACCAGCAGCTGGTCTTCCGGCCCGTGCCCGGTCTCGGCCGCGCGGACACCCCGTTCGACCGGCTCTACCTCACCGGTTCGTCGGCGTGGCCCGGCGGCGGCGTGCACGGCGCGGCGGGCGCGAACGCGGCACGGGCGGCGATGGCGCGCTGGGGTGTGGCGGGCGGGCTGTACCGGGCGCTGGTCCAGGGAGCCCAGAAAGCCATCTACTGACTGGCCCCTGGTCTACCGGCGGGCGAGCCTGCGGGTGCGTGACGCCCGCAGGTACCCCATCACCAGCGCTTCCAGGTCGGGGTGCTCGGACTGGAATCCCTCGGGTGCGCTGCCACCGCGCACCAGCGCCGTCGTCTGGCGGGACGTGTGCGAGGAGTCGACCACGGTCCCGTCGGTGTCCAGGTCCAGTCCGGCGGGTCCGACGACGACCCCGTGATCACCCAGGATCTCCTCGATCTCGCCCGCCACCTGCACGCGGCCCTCGTCCAGCAGCAGGAGGTGGTCGCAGACGTCACCGAGGTCGGTCAGCAGGTGCGACGACAGCAGCACCGTCGTGCCGCGCTCCGCGACGTCGGTCATGACGATCCGCAGCGTCTCGTCGCGCGCCAGCGGGTCGAGGTCGGACAGCGGTTCGTCCAGCAGCAGCACCTTCGGCAGCCGGCCGAGCGCCAGCGCGATCGCGACCTGCGTGCGCGCGCCGGCGGACAACGTGCGCACCTTCGCGTCCTTGTCCACTCCCGCAAGGAGATCCAGCACCTCGTCCGCGCGTTCGGCGGACCAGCGGTCGTTCATCGCCGCGCCCGCCCGCATCAGCTCGCGCACGGTGAACTGGTCGTAGAGCGGCCTTTTCTGGGTCAGCAGCGACACGTCGGGGTGCATTCGGCCGCGCACCGCCGTGCCGTGCACGGTGATCTCGCCGCGGGTGGGCTTCGCGAGCCCGGCGACCAACGACAGCAGCGTGCTCTTGCCGGCGCCGTTCGGCCCCACCAGCGCGGTCACGCTGCCCTCCGGCAGCTCGAACGAGCAGCCGTCGAGCGCTTTCGTGCGCCCGAAGTGCTTCGCGAGGTTCTCAGCCCGCACCGGACTGGCGTTCATCGTGCTCCCACGTCCACAGTGGACATCAGTAGTGCGTGCCTCGCACGTCGGTGTAGATCGCGTCGACCTCGTCGGCCGAGAGCCCTTCGTCGACCGCGCGGTCCATCCACCGGTCGAGGTCCTGCCGCAGCGGCGCGTCCGCCTTCGTCGCGTCGGTGGCGAGCGAGGCCGTGACGAACGTGCCCATGCCCCGGCGGCCCTCCACGAGCCCCTCGTGTTCGAGCTCGCGGTACGCCTTCAGCACGGTGTTGGGGTTGACCCTGGTGGCCTCCACCACCTCCCGTGCCGTCGGCAGCTTGTCGCCGGGTCCGAGCAGCCCCATCCGCATGGCCTGCTTGACCTGTGCGGCGATCTGGAGATAGGTGGACACCCCGGAGTGCCGATCGATGCGAAACTCGATCACGCCGCTCAGCATAGGTGTCCACCCGTCCACTCAAGTCACACCTGCCTGCGCACGGCCCACACCGAGCCCAGCACGAACAGCACCGCGAACCCCGCGAAGACCGCCCCTTCCAGCAGGTGCAGCGCCGTCGCCTGGTCGGCGGGGATGACGTCCGAGTACCGCTGCGCGAGCCCGTTCTCCCGGTAGCAGGTCTCCCAGTCCACGATCCCCTGCGCGTCGCCCCTGCCGACGCAGTTCATCTTCGGCGTCGGATCGGCGACCACCGCTCCCGCGGCGTCCAGGTAACCCGACTCCAGCACGAGCGGACGGCCGTCGAGGACGGTGCGGCCGTCGAGGTCGTCCGTGACCACGCGGGTCGGCGTGATCATGGACTCGCGCAGACCGCTGATCAGGACCCGTGCCGCGATGAACACCGCCAGCGTCAGGGTCATCGCCACGAGCGTCCGCTTGAACACCGCGCCCGCGACCATGCCGAGCGTGTAGGCGAAGAGCGTGTAGGCGATCGGCGACACGCCCTGCGACTCGAAGGTCGTGAAGTAGAACTTCCCCGTGGCGAGCGGCCCGAGCTCACCGGCCACGTCCAGCCAGCTGTGCACGACGAGCTGGTAGACGAGCACCACGGCCAGCGCGGGCAGGCCCGCGACGAGGAACTTGGTCACCATCCAGCGCGTCCGGCTGACCGACTGCGTGAACGCCAGCGTGTGCGTGCCCTGCTCGAACTCCCGCGCGAACAACGGCGCGCCGACGAAGACACCGATCACCGCGGGCGCGGCGAGCACGGTGCCCTGAGCGATGTGCAGCTTGTCGAACCAGGCGTCCTGGAACTCGTCGGCGGCCTTGCCCCGGCAGGCGTCGAGACCTCTCAGGACGCAGTCCGCGAGGTTGCCCGCCTGGACGTCCGCGACCGTTGCCGCCCGCCACAGCAGGACGGCGGCGACGCTCACGACCAGACCGGCGACCAGCGTGATGAACACGGGCCGCTGCTGGCGCCACACGACCCACGTCATGCCGCGACCTCCGTCCGCATGTGGGCGAGCGCGAGCTGACTGAGCGTCCGGTGCTCCGGCTGCGCTCGCAGCAGCGCGCCGACGTCACCGGCCAGCCGCAGGCGGTGGTCGGCGAGCAGCACGAGGTGGTTGCACACGTCCTCCAGCTCCGCGAGCACGTGCGACGACAGCAGCACCGTGATGCCCTGCGCCCGGCACTCCTCGACGAGCGTGCGCAGCACCGACTCGCGCGCCAGCGGGTCGAGGTCGGCGAGCGGCTCGTCGAGCATCAGCAACCGCGGCCGCTTGCCCAGCGCCAGCGCGAGCGCGACCCGCGTCCGCTGACCACCCGAGAGCGTCCCGACCTTGGCCGCGAACGGCACCTGCGCCTTCTCGACGAGCTCCTCGGCGTACGCCTGGTCCCACCCCGGATTGGAGTTCCGGCCGTACTTGAGCGTCTCGGTGACCGTGAACTGCGGGTACAGCGGCTTGGCCTGCGTCAGGAACGCCACCGACCGGTGCATCCCCCGCCCGCTCGGCACGTCGCCGAACACCGAGATCCGGCCCGTCGTCGGCCGCAGCAACCCGGTGATCATGCCCATCAGCGTGCTCTTGCCGGCCCCGTTCGGCCCGACGAGCGCGACGATCCGGCCCGCCGGGATCTCCAGCGAGCAGTCGCGCAACGCCCAGCCCCGCGAGTACTTCTTCCCCAGGCTCTCCGCCAGGACAGGCGGATGCTCCCTCTGACTCATGGGAGCGACCGTACCACCCTTTCACTAGTTACCTAGTGAAAGGGTGGTGAATCAGGAACGGCCCTTGGCCAGATCGCCGAGGCGGTGCAGCGTCTCCTTGTTGCGGGGCGTCAGCAGCAGGTCCTGCACGACGTTCGGCAGGATCGTCGACGGCCCGCGCACCACCCTCTCGGTCATGTGCACCTCCGTCAGCGACTCGGACCGCGCCCGCAGCACGAAGGTGATCCGCGCCGCGCCCGCGGGCCAGAGCCGGGCGTCCAGCTCCAGCAGCGTGGGGGCCTCGCACCGGACCACCTCGGTCACGTCGTCGATGACCAACGGCCACGGGCCCACGCTGTGGTGGATGCGCGTGCCGGGCTTGGGCCAGCCGGTGTCGACGTCGCGGATGTGGGACGCGCCCACCACCCAGCCCCCGTACGACCAGCCGTCGGCGAGCACGTCCCAGACGTGTGCGGCGGGTGCTTCGATGTTCAGCGTGACCTCGGCCATGCCGGGGAGTACCCCGTGGATCAGGAAGCAATCCGGCGGGTGCGGCGGCTCTCCGCCCTGCGCTGCAGGTGGTCGGCGGTGAGTTCGAGCTCGTACGTGCGCAGGGCCTGGTAACGCGGCGAGACGCGGAGCGCGAACGTCCCGCTGAGGCGTTCGATCGCCGACGCCGCGCGATCGAGCCGCCTCCTCGCCGCGTCCAGGCCGCCGGCTCGCAGCATGCGCAGGCAGTTCTCGGCCTCGCAGTTGTACGAGCGCAGCATCAGCGCCGACCAGTCCTCGACGAGCCTGCGTCCGGTCGCGTCCGATCCGTTGAGAGTGACCTGCCCGCCACCCTCGATCGCCGCACCGGTCTTGATCAGGGTCTTCATCTCGTCGTGGACGAGGTCGAGCTGCGCCTGGTGGTCCGCGACGGCGTCGGTGCGGAACACCCCTGCCCGTTGCAGGGTCAGTTCTTCCTTCAACGGCTGCAGTTCGGCGCGTGCCCTGTTGATCCGGTGCCGCAGCGCTACGAGTTCGGCACCGGCTCGGTCGACCTCTTCCAGCGCGTCGGTCTGCGCTGATCGGGCGTCACCGATTCGGGCGAGGAGTTCCTGCAGGCCCTCCACGGCCCGCTCCAGCTCAGCGATCCGGCGGTCTTTGCGCCCGAGCATGCTTACCTCCCCGATCTGCGACGAAAGGCCCATGACCGTTCCATCGCAAGGAGGAATCCGCCGTTAACCACGACGCCAGGCACTCACTCCATCGAGTGATCCCACGAAACGGACGAACCCTTCCGGGTCCTCGCTCGTGGCGGACTGCTGCAGGATCACGCTGGTGGCGCCGGCGGCGGCGACCGAGGTGACGAGGTCCGTGACGAACGCGCGGTCCCGCGAGTCCGTCTCCACGTAGACGATCACGGGGTGCTCGCGGGTGGCGCTGATGGCCCGGACGTGGTCGACGTCGGCCGACGCGTCGAGGATGGTGCCGTCGCCGACCTCACCGGCCAGGGCCAGGGTCTTCGCGCCGTGGCCACCCACGTAGACGGGCATCGGCGCGGGCGGCGGCCAGTCCAGCGCGACGCCGGTCAGCTTCACGTACCGGCCTTCGACCGTGACGCGCTCGCCGGCCAGCAGCGCCTTCAGCGCGCCGGTGTACTCGCGCAGCAACGTCAGCGGCGACGACACCCGCGCGCCGACCTGGCCCATCCAGTCCTGCACGCCGTGCCCGACGCCGATCATGACGCGGCCGGGGAACAACCGGTCGAGCGTCGCCGCCTCCATCGCCGTCAGTGCGACGTTGCGCAGCGGCACCGGCAGCAGGCCGACGCCGACCTTGAGCCGCGAGGTCCAGGCAAGGGCCGCCGAGGCACAGGCGATCCCGCTCTCCAGGAAGCAGTCCTCCCACAGCCACAACGAGTCCACACCGGACTCCTCGGCCGCGAGGACGACGGAACGCAGGTTCTCGGGAGGGAGCTGGGGCCGGTAGACGGCGCCGAGTGTGATCACCCGTCCACTACTACCGGCCTCACCTCAGATCAGCAACAACGTCAGCAGCCGCAGTTGTGGTACGTGACGTCCCAGTGGTTCGACTCGAGGTAGTAGATGTTGCCCGCGTTCGACTTCCACTTGTTGCCGCCGATGGACGAGAAGCTGCCCTTGATGTAGTTGGTGACGCAGCTGGACAGCCGGTAGTCCACCTTGTAGCCGTTCCAGTGCGAGTACGTGCCCGACGCGTGGCCGGTCTCCGTGCCGCCGGTGATGGTCAGCGCACAGCCCGACGCGCTCTTGAACGTCTTGGCGCCCGCGATGGTCGTCTGGTTGATCTGCTCGAAGGACGTGCAGTTCGGGCGGTTGCGGTCGCTGCAGCCGCCGCTCGACGTCCAGGTGATGCCGGCCGCGCGCAGCTGCGCGGTCGCCTGCGTGTGGGTGTACTTCGCCGGGGCCGCCGACGCGACGGACGCGCCCATGATCAGAGCGGCGAACATCGCGACCACGGCTGCGATCGTGCGAACGAACATGTGCTCTCTCTCCTTATGCCCGAGGTGCGGCGAACTAGCGTCACGGCCGAAATCTCGGCGGCCAGTTCACGCTCAGCAGGGCGGCTCGCGGCACCGCCCCCACGCCCCCGTACAACCAGTACGAGGACGTGGGGGCGGCACCACGATCCACCCGTCTGACCGCGAACTGACTCGGCAAGATTTCGGCCGTGACGCTAGGAAGGAGCGGTAAAGGAAGGCCTAAACCAGCCTTAGGCCGATCTTTGGCGCCACCGTGGACAGTTCCGGTCATCACCAACAGCAAGTCGATCGGAGCTACACCATGCGCATTCGCCACGCAGTCGCGGCGACCGCGATCTCGCTGGGCCTGCTGGGTGGCCTGAGCGGCGTCGCCCAGGCCGCACCGGAGGGTCCTGCCGAGCAGGAGACCACCCTCTCGCAGGTCGAGGCGGCGGCCGGGTACGGCGGTTCGATCAGCCGCACCGAGGTCATCAAGCGCGCCAAGGACTGGTGGGACCGCAAGGTCCCGTACAGCCAGTCCGCCTACGCCTGGGACATCAACAAGGGCAAGAAGTACCGCACGGACTGCTCCGGCTTCGTGTCCATGACGTGGAAGCTCACGACGAGCCGCAACACGTCCACTTTGGACGAGGTCGCCACCAAGATCTCCTGGGCGAACCTGAAGCCGGGCGACATGATCCTGCGCAACGGTCACGTGAAGCTGTTCGAGAAGTGGGCCAACTCGGCGAAGACGTCGGCGTGGATCTACGAGGAGGGCAGCACCGCGACGGACATGGACCACGAGACCGTCACCATCTCTTCGCTGAAGAGCGGTGGCTACGCCCCGTGGAAGTACAAGAAGATCACCGGCTGAGTGCGGGCGGGGCCCATTGAGCCGGCCACTGGTGCACCTCTTCCCTCTCCCTGGTGCCCAGTCGTGTGAACACGCCGGCGGCCTCGCGCCAGGAGCGGTCCGCGCCTTCGACGTCCCCCAGACGGGCGTGGACCGCTCCCAGGTCCCGCAGCGTCCTGGCCCGCCACAGCGGCAGGCTCAGGTCGTTCCACACCGGCAGCAGGTCGGTCAGCGCTGTCCTCGCACCGGCGTGGTCACCCGCCGCGAGCCGCCACTCCCCCAGCGTGCGGCGGACGAGCGCCTCGCCGAACCGGTCGCCGACGTCGCGGCAGCCGTCCAGCGCCCGCTGGATCAGTTCCGCGGCCGGATCTAGGAAACCCTTGCGCAGCAGCACCTTTGCCCACGCCTGCGCGGTGTAGCAGGCGAGCAGCTCGTCACCGGTGCCCGCGACCATCTCGTGGGCGCGCCGGATGTGCTCCTCGGCGAGGTCGAGCTCACCGCGCGCGCGGTGCACGAGCCCGATCCCGCGGGCGGCCAGTGCCTCACCCCGCCGGCTGCGCGCCCGGCGGTAGACCGTCTCGGAGAGCCGCAGCGTGCCGAACGCGCCCTCGTCGTCGCCGAGTTCCCGTTTGATGGAGCCGATTCCGTACAGCGCGTGCGCCTCGCCCTCGAGGTCCTGGGACTCCAGCAGCTCACGGGCGCGGTCGAGTGCCTCCAGCGCGCACGGGTACTGGCCCAGGTCGCGGCACACCATGCCGATGCCGTTCATCGCGACGGCCTCGCCGCGCTTGTCGCCCAGGTCCACGAACAACGTCTGCGCGGTGTCGAACCACGACCGCGCCTGCTCCAGGTTGTCGCGCTTGTAGTGCATCTGCCCGAGGCTGCACCGCAGCACCGCCTCCAGCCGCACGTCCCCGGTTCTCCACACGGCCTCCAGCGCCGCTGTGTGTGTTCGTTCCCAGGCGTCGTAACGGTTCCTGAGCCCGAACCAGGCGAACACCAGCACCTCGGCCAGCTGCGAGGCGATCTCCGCGAGCCCCAGTTCGGCGGCTCGTTCCACGAGCTTGGTCAGCAACGGCTCCTCGCGCCCGAACCAGGCGTCCTTGTCGGTCGGCCGCGCCGCGGACGAGACGACGCCCAGCGAGTCCTGCATGCGCGGCACGGCGAGGAAGAGCTGCTCGGTCAGCCCGTCCACGGTGGACAGCGCGGCGACCACCGCCCTCCTGACCACGTCCTCGCGTTCCCGCTGCCCGTCCTCGGCCTCGGCGAGCTCGCGGGCGTGCAGCCGCACCAGCTCGTGCATCCGGTACCGCGCGCTGCCGATGACGTCGAGCAGCCGCGCGTCGACGAGCTGGTCGAGCACGTCCTCGTCCAGCAGGTGCACCCACAGGAAGCTCGGCACCTCGGGCAGCCCGAGGAACCCGAAGATCCGGTACGCGCGGCGGGCGTTCTCGTCGAGCGCCCGGTAGGTGAGCTCCAGCCCGGCCCGCACCGCGAGGTCGTCCGCGACGAGCTCGTCGAGCCGGGACCGTTCGTCGGACAGCCTCCTGACGAGCTTCGACACCGGCCAGTGCGCGCGCCCGGCCAGCCGCGCGCCGGTGATCCGCACCGCGAGCGGCAGGTATCCGCACAGCCGCGCGACCTCCTGCGCCTGGTCGGGCTCCGCGGAGACCCGGTCGTCGCCGAGGATGCGCTGCAGCAGCGTGACGGCCTCGTCGCTGCTCAGCACGTCCAGCGGGACGCGGCGCACGCCTTCGAGCCCGCACAGCCTGCTGCGGCTGGTGATCAGGGTCAGGCAGCCGGGACTGCCCGGCAGCAGCGGCCTGACCTGCGAGACGCTCGTGACGCCGTCCAGCACGATCACCACCCGCCGCCCGCTGACCCTCGCGCGCCACAGCGCCGCCCGTTCCTCGGCGGACTCCGGGATCCGTTCGCTCGGCACGTCCATCGCGCGCAGCAGCGCGTCCAGCGCGCCGGACGGCGAGTGCAGGTCCACGAACAGCTGCCCGTCCGGGTACCGGTCGGCCAGCCGGTGCGCCGCGTGCACCGCGAGAGCCGACTTGCCGACGCCCGCCGGCCCTTCGATCCACCACACGCCACCGTCGCTGTCGAGCAGCCTGCCGAGCTCGACGTCGCGCCCGGTGAAGTCGCCCGCGTCGCGCGGCAGGTAGTTGCGGCGGCTGTCGCGCGAGCCCTCCAGGACGTCGCGGTAGAGCTGTTGCAGCTGCTCGCCGGGCTCGACCCCGAGCTCGTCGACGAGCACCTTGCGCGTCTCGCGGAACACCCGCATGGCGTCGGCCCGGCGCCCGGTGCGGGCGAGCGCGGTCATGAGCTGCCCGCGCAGCCGTTCGGCCAGCGGGTACTCGGCGACGAACGCCCCGAGCCGGTCGATGAGCCCGGCGTGCCGGCCGAGCGCCAGTTCGGCGTCGACCCACGCCTCGGCGGCCGCGAGCCGTTGCACGTCGAGCATCTGCGCGAACACCACGGGCGTGCCGCGCCAGAGCTGCAGCGCCTGGCCGAGGACGTCCGCCTTCACCTTGAGGTCGGCCTCGTCGGCCGCTCTGCTCACGAGCTTGCGGAACGCGTGCAGGTCGACGCTCTCGGGCTCGGCGCTGAGCACGTACCCGGCCGCGCGGTGCTCGACCGGCAGCCCGGCGCGGCGCAGGCTAGAGATGTGCACCTGCAGCGACTTGCGCGCCTGCGGCGGCGGCTCCTCGCCCCAGATGAGGTCGATGAGCCGTTCGACGGGCACGATCTTCCCGCACTCGACGGCCAAGACAGCTAGGATCTGCGCGGGCTTGGGCGGCACCGTCGGCTCGACCGGCCCGAGAATCCTGACCTCCACTGTGCCCCCACCAGTGTTGAAGATTCACCGAGTTCTGCACGGCATTGCCAAATTTTGACGCAGCCTGGCTTTCCGGGGTTCCACTTCTGGGTGAATGCACTCGAACGGACGCAGATCTGGATGCAACCAGACCAGGACCCACTCCGTCCAGCGCACTTTCAGTGGGCATGAATGTGAAGTTTTGTTCTGTTTCTACAGGCTGGCTTTGAGTCGTCCGAACTCCTGCGCCAACGCCGGTAACTGCCAGTGCGCGTTCAGCCCGCTCGGATTGGGCAGGATCCACAGCCGCGCACCGCCCACGGTGTCCTGCTGCGCTCCCACCTGCGCCTTCTTGCGACCGAAGGCCGTCCGGTACACGGTCACACCGAGTATCGCGAGAACCTTCGGTGAATACCGCTCGACCTTTTCCGAGAGCTCGATCGCACCTTGCCGCATTTCGTCAATTGTTAATTCGTCGGCCCTGGCGCTGGGCCGCGCGACGACGTTCGTGATGCCGAGCCCCAGTTCGAGCAGCTTCTCCTGCTCGGCGGGCGCGAACTGGGACGGAGTGAAACCGGACAAATGAAGTGCGGGCCAGAACCGGTTTCCCGGCCGTGCGAAGTGGTGCCCGGTCGCCTCCGACACCAGGCCGGGGTTGATGCCGCAGAAGAGCACTTCGAGGCCGGGCTTGATCACGTCGGCAATCACGTGGCCAAGCCTACGAGGTGCGCCGTAGCGTGCCCGCCGTGGCCGACCTGTCGATGACCTGGACCGTCCGCGCGGGATGGGCCGACGTGCGGGTGGCCGACCGCGAGGCCGAGGCGAGGATCCTCGCCTCGTACGTCAGCCCGGCCCCCGAGCACTTCCTGGGCGCCGTGGCGCACCTGCTGCTCGGCGACGTCGAGGCCGTCGTCGTGTTCGAAGCGGAACCCGCCGTCCACCGCTGGCGGTTCACCCGTGAAGGGAACTTCGCCGACATCCGGCTCACCGAACATCCCGACGACCGGCGGCCGGGCGTGGAGATCTGGTCCACCCGCCAGCGGCTCGGCACGCTCGCCCGCGTCACCGTCCGGTGTTTCGACGCGGTGGCGCGGCAGGGCGAGGCGGACTACGAGCGCGAGTGGCGCCGGCCGTTCCCGCGCTTCGAACTGGAGGCCCTGCGCACGGTGTGGCGCGACCACCGGGCGGTCACCCCGTGACGCTCCCGGTCCTCTTCCTCGACGTCGACGGCCCGCTGCTCCCCTTCGGCGACGGCGTGCCCGGCACACCGGGCCTGGCCAGGCTCGACCCGATGCACGGCCCGCGGCTCGCCGCCCTGCCGTGTGAACTCGTCTGGGCCACGACCTGGATGGACGAGGCCAACACGCACATCGCACCCCTGCTCGGCCTGCCGTCGCTGCCGGTCGCCACCTGGCCGGACGACCCGGAGACCGAGGACGCCGACGCGCGCCGGGGCCTGCACTGGAAGACCCGCGGCCTGGTCGCCCTGACGGGCACAAGGCCGTTCGCCTGGGTGGACGACGAGATCAGCGACAAGGACCGCGCCCGGGTCGCCGGACACCACCACCAGGCGCTGCTGCTCGAGATCGACCCGCGCCACGGCCTGACCGACGCCGGCTACCTCGAACTCGACGCCTGGCTGCGCGCGAACTAGGCGCTCGGAGCGGCGCCCGCGGGCACGCGCGGGCGCGGCGTCCACATCGTGTAGCCGGCCCGGCGGGCGTCCTCCGGCGAGTGGAAGAACGCGTCGCCCTTCATCCGCTTGTAGTACGGCGACTCGGGCGTGTGGAACATCATCGTGCGCGAGTTCGCCTTGATCGCGGGCGCGGTGGCGGCGGGCTCCTCCATGATCGACAGGGGCTGGGCCTCGGTGGCCGCGGACTCGCGCGAGCGCATGGTCAGCCAGGTCAGCAGGACGCCGGCGAGGAACGCTCCCGCGCACAGCAGGAACATCTGGAAGAAGAACCCGAACACCCAACAGCTCCTAGCCCGTAGTCGTGAAGTCCTCGTCGACGCGCAGTCCGGGGGCGGCCGAGCGCAGGGCGTCGCTCAGAGAGCCCGCGCGCTCCGGGTCCGCGACGCGTGCCGACGCGGTCAGGTGTCCGACGCGCACGACACCGGTGAAGTCCGCGACGTCGTGGTCGAGCACCGCCGCGAGCAGCGACGCGGCCGCGGCCGCAGAGACGGGCACGTGCGCGCCCGCACCGGGGGTGATCATGTCGGTGATCCGGTGGGCACCGGTCTGCGCGCGCACGGCGTCCACGACCGCCTGCCGTTCCCCCGCGGAGACGGCGGTGCCCGCCAGCACGATCTCCGACGCCCGCACCGCGATGACCAGCTGACCCGGCGGCACGGCGGGGGCGGGGTGCGCCGCGAGCCCCACCGAGGCGAGCACGGCCGGCACGACCACTGCACCGACGACAACGCGTTGCGGCAACTGCACGCGCTTGGACTATCCCATCCGGCCATTCGGGTGCCACCGCCTCGGGCGGAACCCCCAGGACATCGCGCGCTAATTCACTCGTTCGTGGACACCACGACGGGCTCGCCGCCGGCTACCAGCCGCCAGTCCGCGCCGGCGAACGAGGCGGGGTCCAGCACGCCCGCCGCCTTGACCCAGTCGATCAGCAGCTGCCTGATCTCCTGCTGCTGGTTGTGCAGCACGGGCGCCGAGGCGATGTGCGGGAAGTCGCCGCCGCCCGCCTGCCGGTAGTTGTTCACGGCGACCGCGAACTCGCACGAGTCCGTGACCGGCTCCCCGCCGTAGGCCAGTCCCAGGATCCGCGAGCCGGCCGGCCGCGCGATGTCGATGTCGTAGGTCAGCGGCGCGGCCAGCCCGTAGGCGATGTCGAAGTTGTAGTCGGGCACGTCGTTCGAGATCTCGGCGGCGGAGAACGGTCCGGGCGAGGAGACCTGCCGGAAGTACCGCGCCGACTCCTCCAGCAGGTCGCGCACCTGTCCGCCGGTCATCCGCACGCCCACCAGCGTGTTGTCGAAGATGTAGAGCCCGGCGACGTCGCGGATGGACACCTCTCCCGCCGGGATCGCCGCCGCCCGGTTGTAGGGCGCGCACAGCGACAGCACGGGCAGCGAGGTGGACTTCGCGACCTCCAGCGCCTGCACGTGGTTGATGAACCGCAGCGCGGGCGTGTCCTCGAACCGCGACCGCGCGGCCGACATCGCCGAGGCGCAGGTCCCGACCCTCGCGTTGACGTACGACACGACACGCTCGTGGTCGTGCCGCAGCAGCCGCACGATCCGCGGGTCCTCCTCGACCGAGGCCGACGACAGCACGGACGACCGCGACGCCACCAGTTCCCAGTGCTCCTCGTGGCGCAGGTCGAACTCCATCACCGACAGCCGCTTGCCCGAGAACAACGGCTCGGTGAGCAGCACCGGCCGCCCGGTCACCTTGTTCGTCACGAACCGCGAGGGGATCTCCACGTGCGCGTGGCCGACGAGGATCGCGTCGATGCCCGGCACGGTCTCGGCCAGCAGTTCGGAGCAGTTCTCCGGGAACGGCACCTGGTCGCCCAGCGACGACGACAGGTCGGCCCCGGAGTGCGCCACCACGATCACGAGGTCGGACTTGCGCCGGATCTCCGGCACCCAGTGCAACGCCTGCTCGACCAGCCCCGGGAACGTCAGCACCCCGTCGACGTGGGCGCGGTCCCACACGGCGATGCCGGGGTTCGTCAGCCCGAGGATGCCGACCCGCAACGGCGGGCCGCCCGTCCGCCACAGCGTCTTCACCACGTACGGCTGGAACGCGGGCAGGCCGGTGGCCACGTCCAGCGCGTTGGCCGCGAGCAGCGGGAACTCCAGCTGGCGCTCGAAGGTCCGCAGCACGGGCAGCCCGTAGTTGAACTCGTGGTTGCCCAGCGCGGCGGCGGTGTAGCCGATGGCGTTCATCGCGGCGGCCATCGGGTGCGTGTGCGCGCCGCGCGTGATCGGCTCGACCTTCGCGTAGTAGTACGCGAGCGGCGTGCCCTGGATGGTGTCGCCGGCGTCGAGCAGCAACGTGCGATGCCGCCCCACGGCCGCACGCACGTCGTTCACCAGGGTCGAGATCTTCGCGAGCCCGACGTCGTTGTGCGCGAAGTCGTCGAACTCGCGGTTGAGGTAGTAGTCCCAGTTGAACAGGTTGCCGTGCAGGTCCGTCGACCCCATCACAGTCAGTGTGAACGTGCGCACGCCGCTCACCTCCGGTTGTGGTCGGGCTGATCACCCGACCATAACCGCTCACACTTGACCCCAAATCACCTCGTGGGAGGGGCCTGCCCGTTCCGCTGGCCGCGCTGACCAGGCTCGACGACGCTGGCGGCGACGGACTTGCCGTCCGCTGTGGTGGCGATCACCGTCACGGTGTCCCCCTTCTCGACACCTTCGGCCACGGTGTCGGCGTCGATCACGTACGTCTTCGTGTAGCCGTCGGTGGACTTCACCTCGACGGACGAGTCGCTGATCGCGGTGACCTCACCGGTCTGGAACTCGCCGTGCGTCGTGGTGCCGGTCCCGAGGCTGAAGCCGCCGCGCATGCCGTCCGGCGGTCCGCCGGCCATGCCGCCGGGTCCCATGCCCCCGGCGCCGGTCTGCTGGTTCGTGCCGCTGGCGGCGTAGATCGCGACGCCACCGGCACCGGCGATCGCGACGGCGATGGCCACGGCCGCCACCGTCTTCTTCGCGGTCCACGCCGGGCGCCCGGCGGAGGGCCCGGCGGGTTCGGCCGGCTGGGGTGCGCCCCACTCCGGGGACTGTTGTTCGGTCATGGGAGCCACGGTGCCGGTGCCGGCTGTGCCGAACCTGTGAGCGCAGTAGGCCTGAGCTGTGCGCATCGCTCACAGCTGGTACACAGGATCGGCGTTCACGATGGGAGCCATGCGCGCCGTGAAGACCGAACTCCGCAGGCCGGACGGACAGCCCGTCCGGGTGCTCGTCGTCGACGACGAGTCCACTCTGGCCGAGCTGATGTCGATGGCGCTGCGCATGGAGAAGTGGGACGTGCGCACGGCGCTCGACGGCACGACGGCGGTGCGGACCGCGCGCGAATTCCGCCCGGACGTGGTGGTGCTCGACGTGATGCTGCCCGACTTCGACGGCTTCGAGGTGCTGCGCCGGATGCGCGCGGAGGCGCCGATCCTGCCGGTGCTGTTCCTGACGGCGAAGGACGCGGTGGAGGACCGCATCGCCGGGCTCACCGCAGGCGGCGACGACTACGTCACCAAGCCGTTCTCGCTGGAGGAGGTCGTGCTGCGGCTGCGCGCACTGCTGCGGCGCACCGGCGTGACCGACGCGGACGCGGGCACGCGGCTGGTCGTCGGCGACCTGTCGCTGAACGAGGAGACCCGCGAGGTCGAACGCGCCGGCACCTCGATCGACCTGACCGCGACGGAGTTCGAGCTGCTGCGCTACCTGATGCGCAACCCGAAGCGCGTGCTGAGCAAGGCCCAGATCCTGGACCGGGTGTGGAGCTACGACTTCGGCGGCCAGGCCAACATCGTCGAGCTCTACATCTCGTACCTGCGCAAGAAGATCGACGCCGGGCGCACCCCGATGATCCACACGATGCGAGGCGCCGGCTATGTCCTCAAACCTGCGTCCTAGGACGCTGCGGGCGAAGCTCGTCTCGGGCCAGATCGTCCTGCTCACCGCGCTGTCCCTGGTGATCGGCGGGATCTCGGTGCTCGCGCTGCACTCGTTCCTGATGAGCAACCTCGACCGCGAGGTCACGACGCTGCGGCCCGCACCGCCCGGTTCGTCCTACGGTCCCCCCGGCATCAACGCGCGGATCTTCCCCGACGGCAGCATCCGCGGCACGATCGAACTGCCCGGCTGGCAGGCGCCGCGCCTGCTCACCGACGACGAGATCAGGGTGCTCGCGGCCGCGCCGTCGACCCCGCACACCGTGGACCTGGGCGAGGCGGGCGAGTTCCGCGTCGTCACCGACCGCAGGGACATCAAGGGCCTGTCGCTGCAGCCCGTCACGGACATCGTGTGGCAGATGGTCTGGATCCTCGCCGGGCTCATCCTCGCGGGAGCGGCGGCGGTCGCGCTGGCGGGCAGGGTGGTCGTGCGGCGCGCGCTGGTGCCGCTCGACCGGGTCGCCGAGACCGCCACGCGCGTCTCCGAGCTCCCGCTGCACGAGGGCGAGGTCGCGCTGGCCGAACGCGTGCCGGAGGAGGACACCGATCCGGCCACCGAGGTCGGCAAGGTCGGCCTCGCGCTGAACACGATGCTCGGCCACGTCGACCAGGCCCTGAAAGCCCGGCACGACAGCGAGACCAGGGTCCGGCAGTTCGTCGCCGACGCCTCCCACGAGCTGCGCACGCCGCTGGCCGCGATCAGGGGCTACGCCGAGCTGACCCGCAGGACCGGCGCGGACCTGCCGCCCGAGGTCACGCACGCGATGAGCCGGGTCGAGTCCGAGGCGCTGCGGATGACGTCGCTGGTCGAGGACCTCCTGCTGCTCGCCAGGCTCGACGCGGGCCGCCCGTTGGAGAGCAAGGACGTCGACCTGTCGCGGCTGGTGCTCGACGTCGTCGGTGACGCCCGCATCGCGGGCCCGGACCACAGCTGGAAGCTGGCGCTGCCGCAGCAGCCGGTCACGGTTCCCGGTGACGTGCAACGGCTGCACCAGGTGCTCGGCAACCTGCTGTCCAACGCCCGCGCGCACACCCCGCCGGGCACCACCGTCACGACCGGGCTGTCCGTCCACGACGGACGCGTCGACCTGAGCGTCACCGACGACGGTCCGGGCGTCCCCGAGGGCCTGGAGGTCTTCGAACGGTTCGCGCGCGGCGACTCCTCGCGCTCGCGGGCGGCGGGCAGCACCGGCCTGGGGCTGTCGATCGTGGCCGCGGTGGTCGGCGCGCACGACGGCGAGGTGTCGGTCGCGAGCAAGCCGGGCCACACGACGTTCACGGTCTCCCTGAAAACGTCTCCGGACACAGCTCGTTCACAGCGGGAGCACACGACCGACCCAGGCTAGGCCGCGACCCTCGTCCCCATGAGACGAGAACGCCTGGCGCTGGCGGTCCTGCTGATCGCGACCGGCGCGCTGTACCTGTGGCGGCTCGGGGACTCGGGCTGGGCCAACGCCTACTACTCCGCCGCCGCGCAGGCCGGTGCGACGAGCTGGAAGGCGTGGTTCTTCGGCTCGTCGGACGCCTCGAACGCGATCACCGTCGACAAGACGCCCGCCTCGCTGTGGGTGATGGGCCTGTCCGCGCGGCTGTTCGGCGTCAACGCGTGGAGCATCCTGGTGCCGCAGGCGCTGATGGGCGTGGGCAGCGTCTGGCTGCTGCACGCGACGGTGCGCCGCTGGTTCTCCCCCGCCGCCGCGCTGATCTCCGGCGCCGTGCTCGCGCTGACCCCGGTCGCGGTGCTGATGTTCCGCTTCAACAACCCGGACGCCTTGCTGGTGCTGCTGCTCATCGCGGGCGCCTACTGCGTGACCCGCGCCGTGGAGAACGCCAGTCCGTTCTGGCTCGCGCTCGCCGGCGTGGCGATCGGGTTCGGCTTCCTCACCAAGATGATGCAGGCGTTCCTGGTGCTGCCCGCGTTCGCGCTGGTGTACCTGATCGCCGCACCGGCGCCGGCGGGAAGGAAGGTCCTGCACCTGTCCGGCGCGCTGGGAGCGATGATTGTCGCGGGCGGCTGGTGGATCGCCGCCGTCGAGCTCACCCCGGACCGGCCCTACATCGGCGGCTCGCAGACGAACAGCGTCCTCGAACTGACGCTGGGCTACAACGGTTTCGGGCGCCTCACCGGTGACGAGGTCGGCAGCGTGGGCGGCGGGCGCGGCTGGGGTTCCGCGGGGTGGAGCCGCCTGCTGGGCGCGGAGATGGGCAGTCAGATCGCGTGGCTCCTGCCGGCCGCCGTGGTGCTGCTGGTCGCCGGGCTGTGGCTGACGAGGGGCCGCGCCCGCACCGCTCTCGCTCTGTGGGGCGGCTGGCTCGTCGTCACCGCCGGGGTGTTCAGCTTCATGAACGGGATCATCCACTCCTACTACACCGTGGCACTGGCACCCGCGATCGCCGCCGTCGTCGGCATCGCGGCCACCGAACTGTGGGAACGCCGCGGCGAACCCGTTGCGGCAGCGGTGCTCTCGGGCTCCGTCGCGCTGAGCGCGCTGCAGTGCTACGCGCTGGTCAACGAGTTCTCCACGCCCGTCGCGGTGCTGGTCCTGATGACGGGACTGATCGCGGCGGTCGGCCTCGTGCTGTCGATGCGCTGGGCCATCCCCGTCGCGCTCATCGCCGCGTTGCTCGGCCCCACCACGTACTCCTTCGCCACCGCCACCACGCCTCACACCGGCGCGCTGCCCGTCGCGGGCCCGACGAACGGCCGGATGGGCGGCACGGGCGGGCTGCTCGACGCCACGGCGCCGGATGCCGAGGTCGTGACACTCCTGCGGGACGACGCGGGCACCTACCGGTGGGCCGCCGCGACCATCGGCTCCAACAACGCGGCCGGGCTCCAGCTCGCGAGCGGGCAGCCGGTCATGGCGCTCGGCGGCTTCAACGGCACCGATCCCGCGCCGACCCTGGCGGAGTTCCAGGAGATGGTCCGAAGTGGACAGATCCACTACTACGTCGAGGCCGGCCGGATGATGCGGGGCGAGACCGGCAGCGACGCCGCCCACGACATCGCCGCGTGGGTCGCCGAGAACTACACCGCGACCACCGTCGCCGGTGCCACCCTCTACGAACTGGACGCTTCATGACCACTGTCGACGTGGTGATCCCGGTCCACAACGAGGAACGCGACCTTCCGAGGTGCGTCGACCGGCTGCTCACCGACCTGCCGAAGCTGTTCCCGCACGACTTCCGCGTCACCATCGCGGACAACGCGAGCACCGACCGCACGTGGGAGATCGCGGAGGAGCTGATGGGCGAGCACGCCGGGGTGCGCGGCGTCCGCCTGCCGTCCAAGGGCCGCGGCGGCGCGCTCAAGGAGGTCTGGTCGGTGTCGGACGCGGAAGTGCTGGCGTACATGGACGTCGACCTCTCGACCGACCTGCGCGCGCTGGCACCGCTCGTCGCGCCGCTGCTGTCCGGGCACTCCGACCTCGCCATCGGCAGCAGGCTCGCGCACGGCGCCCGCGTCGTGCGCGGCGTCAAGCGGGAGGTGATCTCCCGCTGCTACAACGCGTTGCTGCACGTCAGCCTCGGCACGCACGTCACCGACGCGCAGTGCGGGTTCAAGGCGATCCACGCCCGCGCCGCGCACCGGCTGCTCCCCCACGTCGAGGACACCGGCTGGTTCTTCGACACCGAACTGCTCGTGCTCGCCGAACGCGCGGGCCTGCGCGTCCACGAGGTCCCCGTCGACTGGGTCGACGACCCGCACTCCAGCGTCGACATCCTCGCCACCGCCCTGGCCGACCTGCGCGGCATCGCGCGGTTGCGCCGTTCATCGCCGGCCCTGCCGGTCACCGCACCGGAAAGGGTCGAGGCATGACCGCCACGCTCACCCCCGCGCCCGTCGCAGCACCGAAGCCAGAACAGCGCCGGGATGCGAAGAGGTCGCACCGCGTCGCCTTCCTCGGTCTGCTCGCGGCGACGGCCGTGCTGTACCTGTGGAACCTCACCGCTTCCGGCTACGGCAACGAGTTCTACGCCGCGGCGACGCAGGCGGCGTCGCAGAGCTGGAAGGCGCTGCTGTTCGGGTCGCTCGACCCGGGCAACACGATCACGGTCGACAAGCCGCCCGCGTTCCTGTGGGTGAGCGGCCTGTTCGCCAAGGTCTTCGGCTTCTCCAGCTGGACCGTGCTCGCCCCGCAGGCGCTCGAAGGCGTCGCGGCGGTCGGACTGCTGTACGCGACGGTGAAGCGCACGTCCGGCCCTGCGGCGGCACTGTTCGCCGGAGCGGCCTTCGCGCTCACCCCGGTCGCCACGCTCATGTTCCGGTTCAACCTGCCGGACGCGCTGCTGGTGCTGCTGATGGTCGCGGCCGCGTACTGCACGGTGCGGGCGCTGGAGAAGGCGAGCCCGCTGTGGCTGGCGCTCGCGGGCTCGGCGATCGGGTTCGCGTTCCTCACCAAGATGCTGCAGGCGTTCCTGGTGCTGCCCGCGCTGGCGCTGGCCTACCTGGTCGCGGCACCGGTCTCACCGCTCAAGCGGCTGCTGCACCTGCTCGGCGCCGGTGTCGCGGTCGTCGTGTCGGCCGGGTGGTTCATCGCTCTGGTGGAGCTGTGGCCCGCGGACAGCCGCCCGTACATCGGCGGCTCCACCAACGACTCGCTGTGGGAACTCGCGATCGGCTACAACGGTCTCGGCCGCATCTTCGGCAACTCCGGCGGAGGGCCCGGCGGCGGTGGGATGGGCGGCAACGGCAACATCGGCTTCGGCGGTGACACGGGCATCGGACGGTTGTTCGGCGCCAGCATGGGCCCGGAGATCTCCTGGCTGCTGCCCGCCGCGCTGATCGGACTCGGCGCCGGGCTGTGGTTCCTGCGCCGCGCGCCGCGCACCGACCGCACCCGTGCGGCGCTGGTGGTGTGGGGTGGCTGGGTGCTCGTGAGCGGCGTGGTGTTCAGCTTCATGAGCGGCATCACGCACCCCTACTACACGGTGGCGCTCGCCCCGGCGATCGCGGCGGTCACCGGTATCGCGGGAAGCGAGCTGTGGCGCGGCCGCGGGCACTTCCCGGCGCGGATGGCGCTGACGGCGATGGTCGCGGCGACCGGGGTGTGGGGCTTCATCCTGCTCGACCGCACGCCGGACTGGACGCCGTGGCTGCGCTGGGTCCTGCTGGCCGTCACCGCGCTCGCCGTGGTGGCGCTGGTGTTCGGCCTGGACCGGCGCGGGCTGGTGGGCGTCCTGGTCGTGGCGGCGCTGCTCGGCACCTCCGGTTACGCCGTGGCGACCGCGTCGGTCACGCACAGCGGCTCGATCCCGTTGTCGGGCCCGCGTTCCCAGCAGGGCGGTGGCATGCGGCAGGGCACGTCGTCCACGGAGGTCGTGCAGCTGCTCAAGGCCACCGGCACCGAGTGGGCGGCCGCGACGACCGGCGCCCAGAGCGCGGCGTCGCTCCAGCTCGCGTCCGGACGGCCGGTGATCGCGATCGGCGGCTGGAACGGCGGCGACCCCGCGCCCACGCTCGACGAGTTCAAGGCGCTCGTCGCGGCCGGCAAGGTGCGCTACTACGTCGAGGGCGGCCGGGGCGGCGGTCCCGGCGGTGGCGGCAGCGACATCGGCGAGTGGGTCGCGGCCAACTTCGAGCCCATCACGGCCGGTGGCCAGACGCTCTACGACCTGGGCTGACCGTCAGAGGCGGCCGGTGTCGGCGGGGACCACCTCGCCCGGCACCGGCCACGCCTCGATCGGCGTGTCGTCGTTCCACAGCAGCGGAACCAGGTCGGCACCGCGCCGGAACAGCCACGGGACCCCTTTGAGCGCCAGCCACGCCACGTGGTGCCACACCGTCAGCTCGCGCCCGCCGGAGCACTCCAGGCTGACCTCGCCGACCTGGTGCCCCAGCGCGCGCAGCTCGGCCGCGAACGCCCGCGCCAGCATCCGGTGCCCCAGTTCGGACGGGTGCAGGCGGTCGACCGCCCACGTCTCCAGCTCGTAGGCGCCGGGCATGGTGTGCAGGTCGACGCACCGCACGCCGTGCCGCGCCACCACCACGTCGACCACGCGGTTGTACTCGTCGATGCGGTCCTTCAGGACCCGCCGGAGCTTGCCGGGCAGCTTGAACACGCGGCCCTGGTCGTGGAACCGCACGGTGACGACGGAGACGCCGGCCGCGGTCAGCTCGCGGCAGATGTGGTCGAGGTCCTCGTGCATCCGCCGCACGGAGAAGTCCGACCTCAGCGTGTCGTTGACACCGGCGATGACCACGGCGGCACTGGGCCTGTCCCGCAACGCCTGGGGCAGCTGGGTGCGCCTGACGTCCGCCAGCCGCGCGCCGGAGACGGCGTAGTTGCGATAGCCGTTGTCCGCGCAGGCGGAGGAGAGGATCGGGCCGAAGCCGCGCCAGCCGCCGGGCACGAGGTCGCCGATCCCGACCGCTGTCGAGTCACCGAGTAACACCAGCACGCGGAACAGCATCAGCGGGCCCGGTGATCCGCGAATGACCGCGCGGGAACGGTTCAGCGAAATGCAGGGTAAAGCGGGAGTTCGAGCACCTCAGGGCCGTAGCGGTCGGCCAGTGCGCCGATCACCGCGTCGGCGTGCGACGCGACGGTCTTCTCGCCCAGCAGCAGCGCGTCGGACCGCAACCGGACCCACCGGCCCGTCAGCACGACGCTGCGCGGCGGAGCGTTGACAACGATGGGCATGGGCTTCGAAAGCGCCCGCCACGTCGCGAGCCACACCCACAGCAGCTGGGCCTCCAGCAGCCGCGGTAAGAGCACCGCGTCGTCGTCCATCTCGGGCCACACCGACCCGACCTCCGCGCGCCAGGCGGCGACCATGGCCTCGGACATCCCCGGCGGCAGGCCCCACCCGCACCAGCAGGACGGGAACGGCACGCGCAGCGCGGCGGCGTCGAACACGATGTCGCGGACGCAGCCGCCCTCGAAGTCGACGAACCGGACACCGCGCGAGGTGACCAGGTGGTTGTCCGGGCACGACGTCGACGGGCTGAACGCGCGCCGCCGCGAGGTGCTGAACGCCCGTGCGGCGCCGGCGGCGTACTCGATGGCCTGCGTGGACGTGCCCACGCCCACAGTGGACTCCAGCAGCGCCGGTAAGCCCGCGATCGCCGCGTGCACGTCGACCGCGATCGGGTCCTGGCAGCACTGCGCTCCGGCGCGGCGCATCAACGCGTCGAAGTCGGCGTCCCTGCCCGCCGTCGTGGCGTGCAGGCGGCCCATGGCGTGCGCCCACGACAGCAGGCCGCGTTCGGCGGCGCGCGCGTCGGTGGCTTGCAGCTTCTCGGACAGCCTCGGCGCGCGGCCCAGGTCTTCCAGCACGACGAGACGCGACGCCGCGTCGTGGGCGAAGAGCTCCGGTGTGGCGCGCTCCTCGGCCGGCAGCGCCGTGAGCAGCTGGTGGCTGACGGCCTCGTGCGCCCACGGGTCCCGGTCGCCGGCACCGGCGGGATAGCGCTTCACGACCAGCGTGCGGGGCATCGAGAACGGCGAGGAGGCGACTCTCACGCGAATGACGACGGAACGACCGGTACCCCCGAGAGCCTCGGGGTCAGCGAGGCGCACCTGTGCGCCCAGTCGCTTGGTCAGTACCCGCTCAGCCGCCACGACAGCGTCCGCGATCTCAGGTGAAGTCGTGTCAGGAGGGCCCGCGGTGATCTCCACGCTCATCCCCTCCGACCCTACTCCCCATGTCCGTGAGCCGGACCGACGCTAATCGGGCCAGGCTGCGACCACCACCACTCGTTGGTAACGGCTCACGCAGTTCCCGGACACCCCTCCGAGGTGTGGACGTGTGGAAACACCTTCCGTTGCCCACCGCGGACCGATCAAGCGGCTGGATCGGCCCGCACTCCTCAATACCGATCAAGTAGGTGCTCGATCGGGCGAACCGGTCTCATGTTCTGGGACGCGGGGAGGCAACCGCCAGGTTGCCTCCCCGCGGGAAAAGATCGTCAGGCCTTCGGCTCGGCCTTGTCGGCCGCCTTCTCCGCGCCCTTGTCCTGGGGCTTGGCGTCCACACCGGCCTCCTTGCGCTGCAGCGCCGTGATGGGCGCCGGAGCAGCCGTCAGCGGGTCGTAGCCGCCGCCCGACTTCGGGAACGCGATGACCTCGCGGATCGAGTCGGCACCCGCGAGCAGCATGCAGAGGCGGTCCCAGCCGAGCGCGATGCCGCCGTGGGGCGGGGCGCCGAACTTGAACGCGTCGAGCAGGAAGCCGAACTTCTCCTGCGCCTCCTCGGCACCGATGCCCATGACGTTGAACGCGCGCTGCTGCACGTCCGCGCGGTGGATGCGGATCGAGCCACCGCCGAGCTCGTTGCCGTTGAGGATCACGTCGTAGGCGTAGGCCAGCGCGTTGCCCGGGTCGGACTCGAAGTTGTCGATCCACTCCGGGGTCGGCGAGGTGAACGCGTGGTGCAGAGCCGTCCAGTTGCTGCCGCCGACCGCGACGTCACCGGCCTCGAGCTTGTCGACCGACTCGAACATCGGGAAGTCGACGACCCAGCCGAACGCCCAGGCGTTCTCGTCGATCAGGCCGACGCGGTGCGCGATCTCGACGCGGGCCGCGCCCAGCAGGGCACGCGCGTCACGCGGGTCGCCCGCGCCGAAGAAGATGCAGTCGCCCGCGTTGGCGCCGACGGCCTTCGCGAGACCCTCGCGCTCGGTGTCGGTGAGGTTCTTCGCGACCGGGCCGCCCAGCGTGCCGTCCTCCTGGACCAGCACGTACGCGAGACCCTTGTGGCCGCGCTGCTTGGCGAACTCCTGCCACGCGTCGAGCGTGCGGCGCGGCTGCGAGGCGCCACCGGGCATGACGACGGCACCGACGTACGGCGCCTGGAACACGCGGAACGTCGTGTCCTTGAAGTACTCGGTCAGGTCGGTGAGCTCGAGCTCGAAGCGCAGGTCCGGCTTGTCGGAGCCGTACTTCGCCATCGCGTCGGCGTAGGAGATGCGGCGGAACGGCACCGGGATGTCGACGCCCTTGGTCTCCTTCCAGATCGCGGCGAGCAGCTTCTCGGTCAGGCCGATGACGTCGTCCTGCTCGACGAAGCTCATCTCGATGTCGAGCTGGGTGAACTCCGGCTGGCGGTCGGCGCGGAAGTCCTCGTCGCGGTAGCAGCGCGCGATCTGGTAGTAGCGCTCCAGGCCACCGACCATGAGCAGCTGCTTGAACAGCTGCGGCGACTGCGGCAGCGCGTACCAGCTGCCGGGACGCAGCCGCGCCGGCACCAGGAAGTCGCGCGCGCCCTCGGGGGTGGAGCGGGTCAGGGTCGGCGTCTCGATCTCGACGAACTTCTCGCCGTGCAGCACCTCGCGGGCGATGCGGCTGACCTCGCTGCGCAGCCGGATCGCCTGCGCGGGACCGGAGCGGCGCAGGTCCAGGTAGCGGTGCTTGAGACGGGCCTCCTCGCCGGGCTCCACGTCGCTCTCGACCTGGAACGGCAGCGGCGCGGCCTCGTTGAGGACCTCGAGGTCGCTCACGTAGACCTCGATGGCGCCGGTGGCCAGCTCGGGGTTCTCGCTGCCCTCGGGGCGCTTGCTCACCTCGCCGGTGACCTTGATGACGTACTCGCTGCGCAGCCGGTGCGCGCGCTCGGCCATCTCGCCCTCGCGGAACACGACCTGGGCGACACCGCTGGCGTCGCGGAGGTCGATGAAGATGACACCGCCGTGATCCCGCCGGCGGGCGACCCACCCGGTGAGGGTGACGGACTGCCCGGCGTGCTCGGCCCGGAGTGACCCGGCCTCGTGCGTGCGCAACACGGTGGTGGCTCCTTGTAGACGAAGTCAGCTTTGCCGTCAAGGCTAGCCGGAGCCACCGACGGATTTTCAGGCAGGGCGGATGGCGGGCCGCGCCTTCGCCCACGCGGCGCGCCAGCCGGGGTCGACCTGCTCGGCGTTCTCGCCGTCGTCCGCGATCAGTTCGATCATGTCCCGCAACCGCGCCCGCTGTTCCGGCGCGAGCGACGGCATCACCTCGACGAGGAACGGCAGCACCGCGGTGGCCGCGGGACACACGAAGCCGCCTTCCTCGCGCACGGTCCGGTCCAGGTCCGTGACGGCCTGCGCGACCACCTCGGGATCCTCGGACAGCAACGCCCTGACATGGCCCGGGGTGTCCAGCGCGGGACCGTAGGCGTGGTCGATCTCGTGCCACGCGACGTCGTCCAACCCGTGCAGCACAGGTCTCATCGCAGCTCCAGCAGCACCGAGGCGGCGAGCGTCGAGACCCGCTCGCCGATCGAGGTCACGGCGTGGTCGTGCACCGCCGCTTCGACGAGGCCGACGTACTGCCGGGCCCGCGCGACACCGACCAGCCAGACGGCGAAGGCCCGCAGCCGGACGTCCGGGTCGGCCGCCCACACCGGCACGAACGGCACGACGAGACCGACGTCGGTGGTGTCGCGTTCGAAGAGCCGGCGCAGGTAGTCGAGCGCCTCGGTCCGCCACGGCAGCACGTCCACCAGCGCCAGCACGAGGTCCATGCCCTCGAAGTCCTTGGGCCCCACCAGCCAGAGCACGTGCTCCAGCACCTCGTCGTAGCCCATCTCGAACGACCCGGTGGCGAGGAACAGCTCCAGGTCGCCGGTCAGCCCGCGCAGGATCACGTCGGCGTCCGGCCTGGTCGCCGCGGACACCAGCAGCAGCGCCTGCGGTTCGCCGTCCGGCACGTCCAGCTCCCGCAGCCACGAGACCGCGGCCTCGTCACCCCGCCCGGCGAACTCCGTCGCGACGAGCACGAGGCACAGCCGCGTGGCCGGATCAGTCTCCTCGTCCCACCGCCGCGCCAGGGCGGGCAGCACCGGCGCGCTGTCCCCGCGGCCTTTGCCGAGCAGGAACAGCACGCCCCGCCGCACCGCCGCGGAACCGTGGTCGAGCAGGGCGAGCATGGCGGGTTTCGAGGCCTCCCACGCCGGTGGCCAGCTCGGGTGGACACCGTCCGCCCCGCTGCCCCCGGCGACGGCGATCGCGCCGCAGAGGTTCTCGAGGAGCCATTCGCGGCTGGGGGTGTTGTCGTGGGCGACCAGGTCCAGCAGGAACGGCCACGCCGCCGCGGTCGCCTCGCTGACCTCGGAGGGGTCGCCGCTCAGGTGCCGCACCAGTTCCTCGTGCGGTTCGACGGAGGTCCGCGCCTGCCGCAGCAACCTGGGGAGGTCGTCGGCGTACCCGTCGTGACCGCGCAACCGGTACCAGTCGATGCCCTTCAGACCCTCCACCATGGATCCAACAATAGGAAAAGGCCGCGACCGGGAGGGTCGCGGCCTTCTCAGGAGGAGCTAGCTCACGCGGTCGGCGCGAGGTACAGCAGGCGGTTCGGCGAACCGGTTCCCGGGTTCGTCACCTTCGACGGCGTCGACTGCCCGATCAGGTACGAGGCGACCTGGGCCGGCGTGGCCGACGAGTTCGTCGAGAGGTAGCGGGCGGCGGCACCCGCGACGTGCGGGGTGGCCATCGACGTGCCCGAGATGGTGCTGGTGGCGCTGTCGGAGGTGTGCCAGGACGACGTGATGTCGCGGCCGGGGGCGAAGATGTCGAGCACCGAGCCGTAGTTCGAGAACGACGAGCGGGCGTCGGTGCGGTCGGTGGAGCCGACCGTGATCGCCTCGGTCACGCGGGCCGGCGAGAAGCCGGACGCGTTGGCGTTGGAGTTGCCCGCGGCCACGGCGAACGTGACGCCCTTGGCGACGGCGTTGCGGACGGCCGTGTCGAGCGTGGCGTTGGCGCCGCCGCCCAGCGACAGGTTGGCGACGGCCGGCTTGACGGCGTTGGCGCCCACCCAGTCGATGCCGGCCGCGACGCCCGCGAGGGTGCCGGAGCCGTTGTTGTCGAGCACGCGGACGGCGACGATCCTCGCGGCCTTCGCGACGCCGTACTGCGCGCCCGCGATGGTGCCGGCGACGTGCGTGCCGTGGCCGTTGCCGTCCTGCGCGACGGCGTCGTTGTCCACGAAGTCACGGCCGTTGGTCGCGCGGCCGCCGAACGTCGAGTGGCTGATGCGGACACCGGTGTCGATGACGTAGGCCGTCACGCCGGAACCGGTCGAGGTGTAGCTGTAGGAGCTGTTGAGCGGCAGGTTGCGCTGGTCGATGCGGTCGAGACCCCACGACGGCGGGTTCGTCTGCGTCGCCTGCGTGCGGACGACCTGGTCGGCCTCCACGAAGTCCACCGACGGGTCGGCGGCCAGGCGCTTGGCCTGCTTCTCGGTCAGCTTCACGTTGAAGCCGCCGAAGGTCTTGTACTCGCGCTCGACGGTGCCGCCGAAGCGGGAAGCGAGGGCGTGCCCGTTCGCCTTGCCTTCCTTCAGCTTCACGATGAAGCTGCCGGCGATCTTCTCCGGAGCGTTGAGCGACAGCACCTCGCCCTCGGCGGCGGAGGCGTTGGGAACCATCAGAACCGACATGGCGAGAGTCGCCGCGCCGGCACCGGCCAGGAACCGGATCTTTCGCGTCATGATGTGCATTCCGTTCTTTGCAGGGGAACGAAGCGCTTTCGACGTTATGGAGAGATCCGGTTCCTGCCAAGGGTGTCTTACGGATTAAGACGCGCTTGTATTGCCGGACAATTCACCTTTCACAGGGATGGCGGCCAGTGGAGGATACGAGTGACGGGTGGTGTCCCCGGAGTGCCCGTGGTAACCAGCGCGCGCTCGACCTGCGCGGGTGTGGCGGCGCGGTTGCGTTCCAGGAACCGGGCCGCGACACCGGCCGCGTGCGGTGCGGCCATGGAGGAACCGCTCAGCGTGTTGGTCGCCGTGTCGGAGGTGTTCCAGGCAGAGGGAATGCTCACCCCCGGCGCCCAGATGTCCACCAGGGGGCCGTAGTTCGACGACGAGGACTTGGTGTCGTTCTGCGTCAGCGCGCCCACGCAGATCGCGGCCGAGACCCGTTGCGGCGACGAGTTCCCGGGGTCGGTGTTGCTGCCGCCCGCCGCGACCGTGTACGAGATCCCGGAGTCGATGGACTTCTTCACCGCGGTGTCGAGCGCCGCGGAAGCGCTGCCGCCCAACGACATGTTCGCCACCGCGGGTTTCACGGCGTTGCGCGTCACCCAGTCGACGCCCGCGATGACGCCGGAGATCGTGCCCGACCCCGAACCGTTCAGCACGCGCACGCCCCACACCGTCGCCTGCTTCGCGATGCCGTGGGTCGTGCCCGCCGCGATGCCTGCGACGTGCGTGCCGTGGCCGTTGTCGTCCTGCGCCACCGCGTCGTTGTCGACGGTGTCCCAGCCGTTGCGCGCGCGGCCGCCGAAGTCCGCGTGCGTCACGCGGAGCCCGGTGTCGATCACGTAGATGTTCACGCCACGTCCGGTGGTCGTGTACTCGTAGCGCTGGTCGAGCGGCAACGCGCGCTGGTCGACGCGGTCTAGGCCCCACGGCGGGTTGAGCTGGACGCTGTTGGCGTGCACGATCCCGTCACGCTCCACAGAGGACACGTTCGGGTCGGCCTTCAGCTTCTTCAGCTGCGCCGCCGTCAGCCGGGCGCTGAACCCGGTGAAGACGCTCGAATAGGTGTGCTCGACGGTACCGCTGAACGACGAGACCGAGCCGTCCTTCAGCACGACGATGTAGGACGACGTGGCCGCGGACGCCGGGGCGACCACGACCGTTGCCGCGAGGGCGGCGACTGCCAGCAGGGCTCTCACGGGCAGGTTCCTTTCTCTTGCAGGGAAAACGGCCCCGGCTCGCGAGGAGCCGGGGCCGCACATCTCGGTGCCGTGTCACATCTCAGGGCCGTGTTCAGCTGGTCGGGGCCCAGTGGAGGAGCCTCGTGGTCGTGTTCGCGCCGGGGTTGGTGACCTTGCCGTTGGTGGCGTTGGTCGTGATCGCGGTCGCCACCTGGGCGGGCGTGACGTTGAAGTTGCCCTGCAGGTACCGGGCCACCACGCCGGCGACGTGCGGCGCCGCCATCGAGGTGCCGGAGATGGTGTTGGTGGCCGTGTCACTGGTGTTCCACGTGGACGTGATGCCACCACCGGGCGCGAAGACGTCCACCACGGGGCCGTAGTTGGAGAAGGAGGAGCGGGCGTCGGTGCGCTCGGTGGAGCCCACGGTCAGCGCCGCCGCCACGCGCGCGGGCGAGGTGTTCGCCGCGTTCGTGTTGGAGTTGCCCGCCGCGACGGCGAACGTCACGCCGCGCGTGATCGCGCCGGACACGGCGTTGTCGAGCGAGGTGTTGGCGCCGCCGCCCAGGGACATGTTGGCGACGGCGGGCTTGACGTGGTTCGACGCCACCCAGTTCACGCCGGCGACGACACCGGCGATGGTGCCGGAGCCGGAGTTGTTCAGCACGCGGACGCCGATGATGTTCGCCTGCTTGGCGACGCCGTGCAGCGTGCCCGCGACGGTGCCGGCGACGTGCGTGCCGTGGCCGTTGCCGTCCTGCGCGACGGCGTCGTTGTCCACGAAGTCGTAGCCGTTCTTCGCCCGGCCGCCGAAGTCGCGGTGCGTGATGCGGACACCGGTGTCGATGATGTAGGCGTTCACGCCGGAACCGGTGCTGTTGTAGGTGTAGCGCTGGTCGAGCGGCAGGTTGCGCTGGTCGATCCGGTCGAGCCCCCACGACGGCGGGTTCGTCTGCGTCGCCTGGATGCTGACGACCTGGTCGCGTTCGACGTACTCGACCGAGGGGTCAGCGGCCAGTCTGCGCGCCTGCGCGTCGCTCATCTTGATGGAGAAGCCCTGGAAGACTGTGTCGTAGACGTGCCCGACCTGACCGCCGAACCGGGAGCCGAGAGCCTGCGCGCTCGCGGTGACCGCGTTGTCCTTCAGCTTGACGATGAAGCTGCCGGCGATGTTCTCACCGGGCGAGACGCGGATCTCGCCCACGGCGGCGGTCGCCGGTGCCGCGAACGCGGCGATCATGACCACCGAGCCCAGCAGAGTTGCAGTCTTGCGCATTGTGCAGTCCTGTTCGTCGCAGGGATGCTCAGGAACCTGACCGGGGCTATTGGCGGCGTAATAGTCCCGAGATCTGAACCTGCCGAGTTTCGAACCGGGACAAAACCGCCGATCGGCTGTACCGCGTTCCCTTTGCTGCCGATAGCCTTCCGAACTTGACTCCGTGAAACGGAGGAGTGGATGCTCACGATTTACCCACCGCGCGAGGAGCTCGCCGACCTTCTGGTGACGGGTCCGTTCGCGGACGCGCTGCGGGTCGCGATCCAGGTGCGGGGACTGAGTCTGGAACGGCTGCAGCACCGCCTGAAGCTGCGGGGAGCGCCGATCAGCGTGACGGCGCTGAGCTACTGGCAGTCGGGCCGCCGCAGACCCGAGCGTCCCGAGTCGCTGATGGCGCTGGCACACCTGGAGGACGTGCTCGGGCTGCCGTCCACCGCGCTGAGCCGTCTGCTGGGGCCGCCGCGGCCGCGTGGCCGTTCGCGCAGGCGGGAGAAGTCGGCTCGGGCGGCGTGGGACGGTTCCGGGCTGGTGGTGACCGCCCAGCACGACCGGGTCGACGTCGCGCCCTGCGGCGGGGTGCGCGGTGTCCGCTCACGCCAGGTCATGCGGGCGAGCAGCGCCGATGTGGACCGCTGGATCCTGTGCCACGAAACGGGTTCCGCGCAGCCCGCGCTCACGGCCGTCCGTTCCTGCCGGGTCGGCCGCATCGCCAGGGAACGCACGAACGGCGTGCTCGTCGCGGAGATGTTGTTCGACGAACCGATCTCCACCGGCGAGTCGATCGCGATCGAGTACGAATTGATCTATCCGCACCCGACGGTCGAGCACACGCATTTCCGGAGGTTCGGCGAACGCGTGCACGACTACGTGCTGGAGATCAAATTCGCGGCCGAGTCCCCGCCCGCCTCCTGCGAACAATTCTCGTCCGGCCCGGCCGGAACGGAAATGCCCGGCGGCACCCGGCCCGCGCCCGTGGACGACGAGGGCTGCGCGCACGCCGCCGCGCTCGACTTCGGTCCCGGTCTCTACGGAATGCGCTGGACCGTCGCCGCGAACGCCCCGGGGTCGTCCACCCAGGGGAAGTGACCGGCACCGGGCTGCACGACGAGCCGCGCGTGCGGGAACAGGTCCGCGTACTCCCGCGCGCGACTCGGCGGCAGTGACACGTCGAGTTCACCGGTGACCAGAAGCGTTGGCACGTCGAGTTTCGCGAGCTTCTCGCGGACCTCCCGCGGATCGAACGCACCCTCGGCGTAGTACTCCATCGCGGCCTCGGGATGGCGCGGGTGGTCGTCCAGCGCACGCGCGGCGTCGTCCCAGCGGCCGTGGAGGAACGGGGCGATCTTCGCGAACGCCTCGGGCGTCGCGGTGCCCGCCCAGATCTCCTCGAACCCCTGGACGGCCTCGGCGTACCAGGGTTCGCCGCTGCGCCGCAGGGCGACCTCCCTGCGGTCCTCGTCGGTGACGGCGATGCCCACCACGAACGGGCTGGGCGCGACGAGGACGAGCTCCGCGACCCGCTGCGGGAACCGGAGGGCGTAGAGGATCGCGAGAGCGGCTCCCGCCGAGTGCCCGAGCAGCCTGATCCGGTCGAGACCGAGGTGCCGGCGGAGCGCTTCCACGTCGTGGACCTGACGGTCGACGCGGTGGTGGTCCGCCTTCTCCGACTCGCCCGTACCGCGCAGGTCCAGCCTGACCGCGTCGTCCAGCGGCAGCCCGCCCAGGTACGACGAGTCCTGCATCGGCCCGCCCGGCAGGCAGATCAGCGGGTCCCCGGCCTCACCGTGGTAGGCGAGGCCGAGCCCGTCCGCGTTCGTGAAAGTCCCCATGTCCCGCAGTGTGTCAGTACGAGCGCGGCAACTTCAGCGAGTTCTGCGCGACGAAGTTGAGCACCATCTCCCGCGACACCGGCGCGATGCGCGACAGCCGGGACACGCCGAGCATCGACGCCAGCCCGAACTCGGAGCTCAGCCCGTTGCCGCCGTGGGTCTGGATGGCCTGGTCGACCGCGGCCGCGATGGCCTCGCCCGCCGCGTACTTGGCCATGTTCGCGGCCTCACCGGACTCCTTGTCGCGACCGGCGTCGTAGAGCGCGGCCGCCTTCTGCGTCATCAACCTGGCCAGCTCGATCTCGATGTGGATCTTCGCCAGCGGGTGCGAGAGGCCCTGGTGCGCGCCGATCGGGCTGTCCCACACCTGGCGCTGCCGCGCGTAGGAGACGGCCTTGGCGATCGCCAGCCTGGCCGAGCCGGTCGCCATGCTCGCGCCCATGATCCGTTCCGGGTTGAGGCCGGCGAAGACCTGCAGCAGGCCCTGGTCCGGCGAGCCCACGACGGCGTCCGAGGGCAGCCTGACGTCGTCGAAGAACAGGGTGAACTGCTTCTCCGGCGCCACCAGGTCCATCTCGATCTCGTGCCGGGTGAAGCCCTCGGCGTCCGTCGGCACGACCACGAGGACCGGCCCGGTCTTCTGGATGGCGACCACGAGCACGGCGTCCACCTCGTCGACGCCGGAGATGTAGGTCTTGGTGCCCTTGAGGACCCAGTCGTCACCGTCGCGCCTGACGTGGGTCTTCAGCTTGTGCGAGTTGGACCCCGCATCGGGCTCGGTGATCGCGAACGCCATCTTCAGCGTGCCGTCCGCGAAACCGGGCAGCCACTTCGACTTCTGCTCCTCGGTACCGAACCGCGCGATCACCGTGGCGCAGATCGCCGGCGAGACCACCATGAGCAGCAACGGGCATCCGGCCGCCGCCAGCTCCTCGCACACCGCCGCGAGGTCGCCGATGCCGCCGCCACCGCCGCCGTACTCCTCCGGCACGGCCACGCCGAGGTAGCCGAGCTTGCCGGCCTCCTCCCACAGCTCGGTGGTCTTCTCCCCCGCCCTGGCCTTGGCGATGAAGTAGTCGTGGCCGTACCGGGCACCGAACTCGGCGACGGCCCTGCGCAGCGCGATCCGCTCTTCGGACTCGACGAAGCTCACGATCCGTCTCCGTTCTGTTCGGCCACCACGGCCAGGACGTCGCCCGCGTTGACCTGCTGGGCCTGCTCGACGAGGAGTTCGGTGACGGTGCCCGCGCTGGTCGCGAGCACCCGGTGTTCCATCTTCATGGCCTCCAGCACCAGGAGTTCGGCACCGGCCTCGACCACGTCACCCTGCTGGACCGACACCCTGACCACCGTTCCGGGCATCGGGGCGACGGTCGCGCCCGGCGCGAGCCTGATCTCCGGTTCGGGGAAGCGCGGCACGGCCTTCAACGTCACCGAGCCGCGCGGCGAGTCGACCTCGACCAGGTCGCCGTACCTCGCGACGTGGAACGGAACGCGCACGCCGTCCAGGTCGAGCGCGACGACGCCGGGAGTCGCCTGCTTCGGGTCGTACTCGACCTCGATCAGCTCGTCGCCGAAGAGGAACCTGGCCTTCGGCTGCTGCGAACGCACGTTGCGCCAGCCGAGCGGGAGGTGCCCGATCCTGCGACTCGCCGCCTGAGCCAGCGCCGCCGCACGCGCAAACGGTTGCGGGTCAACGGTTCGGCTGAAGTCCTGCTCGGTCAGGAACCCGGTGTGCGTGTCGCCGTCGAGGAAAGCCTCGTTGCCGAGGATGTCCACGAGCAGTGCCCGGTTCGTGACCAGGCCGTGGATCTGGGCGCTTTCCAGCGCCGTGGCGAGCTTGCGGGCGGCGGCCCTGCGCGTGGGCGCGTAGGCGATCACCTTGGCCAGCATGGGGTCGTAGTGCACGGAGACCACCGAACCGTCCTCGACACCGCTGTCGAGCCGGACGTCGCCGGGCACGTGGAACCGGTGCAGCGTGCCGCTCGCCGGCCGCCAGTCGTTCGCCGGGTCCTCGGCGTAGAGGCGGACCTCGATCGCGTGGCCGCGCGGCTGCGGCACCTCCGCCGGCAGCCTGGCGCCCTCGGCGATCCGCAGCTGCCACTCGACCAGGTCGACGCCGTGGACGAGCTCGGTGACCGGGTGCTCGACCTGCAGGCGCGTGTTGACCTCGAGGAAGTGGAAGTCCTCGCCCTTGAGCATGAACTCGACGGTGCCCGCGCCGACGTACCCGATCGACTCGGCCGCCGCCGTCGCCGCGGCGAACAAGCGCTCGCGGACGTCGTCGGTGACCGCCGGACTGGGCGACTCCTCGACGATCTTCTGGTGGCGGCGCTGGATCGAGCACTCGCGTTCGCCGAGCGCCCAGACCGTGCCGTGCGCGTCGGCGAGGATCTGCACCTCGACGTGCCGGGCGTGCTCCAGCAACGGTTCGCAGAACACCGTCGGGTCGCCGAACGCCGACTCGGCCTCGCGCCGCGCACTGGCGAGAGCGTCGGCGAACTCGCCCTTCTCCCGCACGATCCGCATGCCCCGGCCACCACCGCCCGCCGACGCCTTGATCAGCACGGGGAACTCGGTGACGGTGTCCGGGTCGAGTTCCGGCAGCGTCGGCACGCCCGCGGCCGCCATCCGCTTCTTCGCGGCGACCTTGGAGCCCATCGCCTCGATCGAGTCCGGTTCCGGGCCGACCCACGTCAGGCCCGCCGCCTGGACCTCGCGTGCGAAGCCGGCGTTCTCGCTGAGGAATCCGTAGCCGGGGTGCACCGCGTCCGCGCCCGCCCTGACCGCCGCCTCGACGAGCAGATCGGCACGCAGGTAGGTCTCGGCCGGCGACGCACCGGGCAGCCGGACCGCGAAGTCGGCCTCGCGGACGTGCGGCGAGTCCGCGTCCGGGTCGGAGAAGACGGCGACCGTGCGGATCCCGTTGTCCCGGCAGGTGCGGATGATCCGGCGGGCGATCTCGCCGCGGTTGGCGATCAGGAGTGACTTGATCACGGGTCTCACATCCGGAAGACGCCGAAGCCGTCGGCGCCCTTGATCGGTCCGCTGTGGACAGCGGAGAGGCAGAGGGCGAGCACGGTCCTGGTGTCGCGCGGGTCGATCACGCCGTCGTCGTAGAGCTTCCCGGACAGGAACGGCGCGAGCGACTGCTCCTCGATCTGCGCCTCCACCATCTTGCGCATGGCGGCGTCGTGCTCCTCGTTGTACTCCTGCCCTTTCGCCGCGGCGGCCTGCCGCCCGACGATCGAGAGCACCCCGGCGAGCTGCGCGGGCCCCATCACGGCGGACTTGGCGTTGGGCCAGGTGAACAGGAACCTCGGGTCGTACGCCCTGCCGCACATGCCGTAGTTGCCCGCGCCGTACGAGGCGCCCATCGTGATCGTCAGGTGCGGCACCCGGCTGTTGGAGACGGCGTTGATCATCATCGAGCCGTGCTTGACGATGCCGCCCTGCTCGTACTGGGCGCCGACCATGTAGCCGGTGGTGTTCTGCAGGAAGACGAGCGGGGTGTCGCT
The DNA here is from genome assembly GCF_026242055.1 of Lentzea sp. NEAU-D7. Taxonomy (GTDB): domain Bacteria; phylum Actinomycetota; class Actinomycetes; order Mycobacteriales; family Pseudonocardiaceae; genus Lentzea. The sequence goes on from NZ_JAPJDL010000014.1 coordinate 62,921, forward strand.
CGAGTTGGCCAGCTGGATGAACTGCGTGGCCTTCTGCGACTCCTCGCTGAACAGCACGCCGCGCGCGTTGGCGAGGATGCCGACCGGGTAGCCGTGGACGCGGGCCCAGCCGGTGACGAGGCTGTTGCCGTACAACGGCTTGAACTCGTCGAAGTGCGACCCGTCGACGAGCCGGGCGATGACGTCGCGCGGGTCGAACGGCACCCGCTGGTCCTCGGAGACGATGTCGAGGATGCTCTCGGCGTCGAACAGCGGCTCCTCCACCGGTGCCGGCTCGGGCCCGAGCTTCCGCCAGTTCAGCCGGGCGACGACCCTGCGCGCCAGCCGGATCGCGTCGGTCTCGTCCTCCGCCACGAAGTCCGCGAGCCCGGACGTCACGCCGTGCATGGTCGCACCGCCCAGCGACTCGTCGTCGGAGTCCTCGCCGGTCGCCATCTTGACCAGCGGCGGACCGCCGAGGAACACCTTGGAGCGGTCCTTGATCATGATCACGTAGTCGGACATGCCCGGCACGTACGCGCCTCCGGCCGTCGCGTTGCCGAACACCGCCGTGATCGTCGGGATCCCGGCCGCGCTCAACCGCGTGAGGTCGCGGAACGCGCGGCCTCCGGGGATGAAGATCTCGCTCTGCGTCGGCAGGTCCGCGCCGCCCGACTCGACCAGGCTGACCAGCGGCAGCCGGTTCTGCAACGCGATGTCGTTGGCCCGCAGCGACTTGCGCAGCGTGTACGGGTTCGACGAGCCGCCGCGCACCGTCGGGTCGTTCGCGACGATCACGCACTCGACGCCCTCGACGCGCCCGATGCCGGTGACGACCGACGCGCCCACCGGGAAGTCGGTGCCCCAGGCGGCGAGCGGGGACAGCTCCAGGAACGGGCTGTCCTCGTCGATCAGCAGCTCCACCCGTTCGCGGGCGAGGAGCTTGCCGCGCTCGTGGTGCCGCTCGACGTACTTCGGCCCCCCTCCCGCGAGCGCCTTGGCGTGCTCGGCGTCCAGTGCCGCGATCTTCGCGAGCAGCGCCTCCCTGTTGCCCATCAGGCGAACCCCAATCGTCGTGCCGCGAGCTCGGTCATCACTTCACTCGCCCCGCCCCCGATGCCGAGGATGCGGGCGTCCCGGTAATGACGCTCCACTTCGGACTCCCGCATGTAGCCCATGCCTCCGTGCAGCTGCACCGCCGTGTCGACCACCTCGTCGCACGCCTGCACCGCGGCGTTCTTCGCGAAGCAGACCTCGGTGACGCAGTCGTCGCCGCGGTTGATCCTGGCCGCGACCTCACGCGTGTAGGTCCGCGCCAGGTCGATCTTCTGCGCCATCGCGGCCAGCTTGTGGCGCACCACCTGGTTCTTGATCAGCGGTTTGCCGAACGTCTCGCGGTTGCGGGTCCACTCGACGGTCAGGTCCAGGGCCCGTTGTGCCGTCGCGTACGCCTCGACCGCCATCGTCACGCGTTCGACCTGGAACTGCTGCATGATCAGCGCGAAGCCCTGGTTCTCCTCGCCCACCAGGTTCGCCACCGGCACGCGCACCTCGTCGAAGTGCAGTTCGGCGGTGTCGCTGCAGTGCCAGCCCATCTTGTCGAGCTTGCGGCGGGTGAACCCGTCCTCGATCACGAGCAGCGAGATGCCCTGGTAGCCCTCGCCACCGGTGCGCACGGCGGTCGTGACGAAGTCCGCCCGGCAGCCCGAGGTGATGAACGTCTTCTCGCCGGTGACGACGTAGTGGTCGCCGTCCCTGACCGCCCTGGTCCTGATCGCCGCGACGTCGGACCCGGCGCCGGGTTCGGTGACCGCGAGGCTGCCGATCTTCTCGCCCCGGATCGCGGGCTTCGCGAACCGTTCGACCAGGTCCTCGTTCCCGCTCTGCCAGATGTGCGGGATCGCGATGCCGAGCGTGAACAGCGCCGCCATCAGGCCCGACGAGCCGCCGTTCTGGATGATCTCCTCGGTCAGCGCGACCGAGTCGAGCAGGTCGCCGTGCTCGAACCCGATGCCGAGCAGGTCGAGCTCCGCGGCCTTCTCGTGCAGCTCACGCGGAACCTCGCCGTCGCGTTCCCACTGGTCGAGGTGCGGCGCGATCTCCTTGCGCGTGAAGTCGCGGACGAGTTGCCGCAGCTCTTTCCGCTCGTACAGGTCCTTCGTGATCACAGAAGCTCCTCCGGGATCTCTGCTTCCCTGCTGCGCAACCACTCGCCCAGCGCCTTGGCCTGCGGGTCGAACCGCGTGCTGCTCGCCACCCCGTCGCCGAGCAGGCCGTGCAGCACGAAGTTGAGCGCCCTGAGGTTCGGCAGCTCGTACCTGCTGACCTCGCCCGCCTCGGGCAGCAGTTCCTTGAGCTTCTCGGTGGTGAGGAAGCGGTTCAGCCACTCGAAGGCCTCGTCGCTGCGCACCCACACACCGAGGTTCGCGTCCCCGCCCTTGTCACCGCTGCGCGCACCGGCGATCGTTCCCAGCGGCCTCTTCACAGCAACACCGCCTTGGCGCTGACCTCATCGCGGTTCACGTACGCGGCCTGGTAGACCCCGAACGGCGTCCCGTCGCTCGGTGGCGCCGTGACGTGGAACCCCGGATAGCTCGCGAGCGCCAGCTCGATCGCCGCCCGGCTGAACCCCTTGGCCCGCTTCGGATCCGCCGTCTTGACGGTGACGTGCAGCAACGCGCTGGCCTGTTCCTCGGTGGCCGCGTCGGGCTGGTCGGTCCGCGCCAGCGTCCAGGTCAGCCCTTCCTCACCGATGGCGTCCTGGAGCTGCCGGCGGACCAGGCCGGCCTTCTGCTCGACGTCGAGTCCGGTGAGGACGAACGTCGTGGAGTTCCTGAACCCGCCCAGCGTGTTCAGGCAGACCTTGAGCGTGCCGGGAGGCGGACTCCCCTTGGTGCCGCTGATCCTGACCCCGCGCTCGTGCGCGTCGAGCCGGATCGTGTCGAAGTGCGTGGTGACGTCCGGCCCCAGGTACTCGGGCGCCCCGATCTCGTACAGCAGCTGCGCCGTCACGGTGTCGACGGTGACCGCGCCACCCGTGCCGTCGTGCTTGGTGATCAGGCACGACCCGTCCTCGTCGATCTCCGCGATCGGGAACCCGGGCCGGGTCGCGTCGATCTCGGTGAAGAACGAGTAGTTGCCGCCCGTGGCCTGCGTCCCGCACTCCAGCACGTGCCCGGCGACCGTGGCTCCGGCCAGCCGGTCCCAGTCGTCGCGCGCCCACCCGAAGTGCGCCGCGGCGGGCCCGACCACGAGGCTCGCGTCGGTGACGCGCCCGGTGACCACGACCTGAGCCCCCTGGTCCAGGCACTCCGCGATCTCCCACGCGCCGAGGTAGGCGTTGGCGGTCAACGCCTCGGGGAACCGGGACTTGAGGTCGTCACCCGTGACGTACCCGATCGTGGCACCGACCTTCGCGTCGAGCTTGCGCGCCAGTCCCTCGGGGTTCAGGCCACCGGCGTTCACCACGATCTTGACGCCCTTGTCGAGCGCCAGCGCCAGGCAGTCCTCCATCTGCCGCAGGAACGTCTTCGCATATCCCAGCGACGAGTCCTTCATGCGGTCGCGGCCGAGGATGAGCATGGTCAGCTCGGCGAGGTAGTCGCCGGTCAGGACGTCGAGCTCGCCGCCTTCCAGCTGTTCGCGCATCGCGGACAGCCGGTCGCCGTAGAACCCGGACGCGTTGCCGATCCTGATCAACGGCCACCTCCGGGCGGCCCCGCGAACGCCTGCGCGATCGGCACCCACTCCTGCGCCACCGGTCCGGAAGCCTCGATCGCGAGGTCCTTGCGGTTGCGGCGCTGCGTCACCAGCCACGCGAAGTCCAGTGCCGGCCCGGAGATCCGGTTCTCGGCGTCCTCCGGCCCCCACGTCCACGACTCGCCGCCGGGGCCGGTCAGCTCGACGCGGACCTCGTCCGTCGGCACCGCCAGCCCGTTGAGCAGGAAGGCGAACCCGATCGTCCGCACGCCGATGTGGCACACGTGCCTGATGCGCGCGGTGGGCTCCCGCACCACCCCGAGCGCGTCCGCCACGTCCTGCCCGTGAGCCCAGGTCTCCATGATCCGCGCGGTGGCCATCGACGCCGGGCTCATCGGCGGCCCGAACCACAGGATCTTCCCGGAAGCCTGGGCGAGGTGCTCCAGCAACGACTTGCGGCTGTCCCGCCACAGCTCCAGCAGGTTCGGCGACGCCGCCGCCTCCGCCGCGGTGCGGTCGACGATGTCGGCGGTCAGCGGCTGCGCCTGGAACGCCTCGGGGTCGGTGATGGCGAGGATCGACGCCTTGTCCGTCCACATGAGATGGCCGATCTGGTGCGCCACGGTCCAGCCCTCCGCGGGCGTGGGCACCGACCAGTCGTCCACCTCCGCGACGATCTCGTCCAGCGAGCGCGACTCGGCGTCGAGATCGGCCAGCAGTTCCGTGATCACAGCTGTTCCTCCAGCATCCGCGCCCAGTAGCGCACGACGTGCGCCCGGCGCTTGGCGTCGTCGGCGAGCTGGTTGGCGAGCGCCAGCCCGCGCACAAGATCGAGCGTTGCCTGCACCGCGTCCCTCACCCCCGGCTTCGAGTCGTCCACGTCGAGCAGTTCCAGGGCCAGCCCGTACACCTCGCGACCCAGGCGTGCCTGCAGCTCCAGCACCTGCTCGCGCAGCTCCGGGTCGGTGCGCGCGGCCACCCACAGCTCGAGGGCCGCGGTGAACAGGTCGCTGGCGTGGAAGTCCGCGATCAGCTCCACCACGGCGTGCGTGCTCTTCGCGGCGATCACCGCGCGCCGCTTGAGCACCTCGACGCTCTCCGCGCCCACGTGCTCCACGGCCGCCGCGACCAGCTCACCGCGCGTGCGGAAGTGGTGCAGCTGCGCGCCGCGCGACACGCCCGCCCGTTCGGCCACCTCGGTCGTCGTGGTGCCTGACCAGCCGCGTTCCACCAGACACTCGACGGTCGCCTCCATCAGCTTCCGCTTCGTCTCGCGCGTGCGGTCGGCCTGGCGCTGCCTCGTCTCCACGCCCCGAGTGTTCCGGCGAACAAACAAACAGTCAAGACTGCTTGTAAATAGCGCTGCTAGCGTCCGCGGGCGATGAGCATCGTGGAACGACTGCGGGCCGCCGGCTGTGTTTTCGCCGAAGAAGAGGCCGCACTGCTGCAAGAAGCCGCTCGCGACGCCGAGCACCTCGAAGACCTGGTCAGGCAACGGGTCGACGGCCTGCCGCTGGAGCACGCCGTCGGCTGGGCGCTGTTCTGCGGGCAGCGGATCGTGGTCACCAGGGGCGTCTTCGTCCCCCGCCACCGCACCGAGCTACTGGTGGACCTCGCCACCGACCTGAAGCCCGCCACCGTCGTGGACCTGTGCTGCGGCTCCGGCGCGGTGGGCGCGGTCCTGCAGCACCGGCTGCCGGACGCCGTGGTCTACGCCGCCGACATCGACCCAGTGGCCGTGGCGTGCGCGCGCAAGAACCTCACGAACGTGTTCGAAGGCGACCTGTTCGACGCCCTCCCCGCACACCTGAAGGGCGCCATCGACGTCGTGGTCGCCAACGTCCCGTACGTGCCGACCGGCGACATCCGGTTCATGCCACCGGAAGCCCGCGACCACGAGGCACGGGTGGCGCTCGACGGCGGCGAGGACGGCCTCGAGGTCCTGCGCCGCGTGGCGGCCCAGGCGGTGGCCTGGCTGCGGCCCGGCGGCCACCTGCTGAGCGAGACCAGTGCACGCCAGGCACCGGCCGCGCTCGCCGCGTTCACCGCCGCCGGACTCGATGCCAAGGTCGTGACCAGCGAAGACACAAATGCGGTGGTCGGCAGGCGCTAAGTTCCGTACAATGTACGGTATGGCGTACGACGAGATCATGCAGTGGTTTGCGCGGTGGGACGAGCTCGCGGTCAAGGGCGACGTCGAGGCGATGGCCGACATGGCCCTGTTCCCGGTCAACACGGTCACCGACGGCTCGGCCACGTCGTGGGACCGCGAGACGTTCCTGAAGGAGATGGGAGCCCAGCTCGGCGGCGAGGTGCAGATGGAGTCCACCAGGACCCCGCACTTCATCAACGACAACCTGGTGTTCGTGATCACCGACGGCACGATCAACGGGATCACCGTGCGCTACGGCGACCTGCTCACGAAGGTCGGCGGCGAGTGGAAGTTCCAGACGATGGCGCAGGGCGGCTGGGCGTAGCGCGGGTACAACAGAAGCATGATCGCAATGCAGTACGAGATCCGGCTGCCCTCGAACTACGACATGGAGATCATCCGCGAACGCGTCCGCACCCGCGGTCACGCGCTCGACGAGTTCGAGGGCCTGGGTTTCAAGGCATATCTGGTCCGCGACACGCAGTACGCGCCGTTCTACGTGTGGAACACCTCGGCCGGCATGGCGAACTTCCTCTACCGGGGCGGCGGCTTCCAGGGGATTCTCGCCGACTTCGGCCGGCCGGTCGTGCGGCACTGGCCGGGCGTGGCGTTCGTCAGGGGCGACGCGGCGGCGGCGAGGTTCGCGACGCGCCGGATCACCAGGCTCGCACCCGAGGCGAACCCGATCGACGCGGTGGCGGAGATCGGACTGGAGAAGGCGCCCGGCCTGCACTCGGCGGTCGCGGGCGTGGATCCGCGCACGTGGGAAGTCGTGCGCTTCGAACTCTGGGAGGAACACCCCGGGGAAGAGGGTGCCTACGAAGTCCTCCACTTCTCCGAGCCGGGGCTCGAAGAGATCACAGCAGGGTGAGCTGTTCCTGATCGACGCGCGGTGCCGGCACACCCACCGGCAGGCTGCCGTCGGGCCACACGCCGTCGTCGTCGCCGGGCACACCGGTGACGGCGTCGGCGGACCGGCCCCGCGGTGCCAGCCCGTGCTTCTCGATCAGCGGGACCACGCGCGCCGCGAGCCGGGCGCGATACCGCTTGTCCACATAGGACCGGTTGCCGTACAGGTACCGGTACGTCTCGACGAGGTCCGGGTGCTCGCGGCGGAGCCAGGCCGCAAACCACTCCTTCGCACCGGGACGCAGGTGCAGCGGCAGCACGGTCACACCGGTCGCGCCGGCGGCCGCGATCTGCTCCAGCAGGAAGTCCAGCTGCTCCACGGAATCCGTCAGCTCCGGCAGCACCGGCGCCACGAACACCCCGCACGGCAGGCCCGCCTCCCGCACCTTCCGCACCAGGTCGAGCCGGGCGGCGGGCGTCGGCGTGCCGGGCTCCAGCGACTTGTGCAGGTCCCGGTCCATCAACGCGAGCGACACCGCGATCCCGACCGGCACGACCTCGGCGGCCGCCGTCAGCAACGGCAGATCACGTGCCAGCAGCGTGCCCTTCGTGAGGATCGAGAAGGGCGTGCGGGAGGCGGTCAGCGCCTCGATGATCCCTGGCATCAAGGCGTACCGCCCCTCCGCCCGCTGGTACGGATCGGTGTTGGTGCCCAGCGCCACGTGCTCCTGCTTCCAGCGCGTGGACCGCAGCTGGCGCGACAGCACCTCCCCCGCGTTGACCTTGACGATCAGCTGGTTGTCGAAGTCCTTGCCGGTGTCGAGGTCCAAATAGGAGTGCGTCTTGCGGGCGAAGCAGTTGTGGGACACGATCCCGTTCGCGATGAAGTCCGCGGTGCCGGTCGAGATGTCGTAGAGGGTCATCTCCCCCAGCGGTTCCACGGACACGACACCCAGCGGCTGCTTCGACTTGATCGCCACGCCGTCGATGTCGCGCTTGCGGGTGATCGCCGGGTCGACGGTGTGGAAGAAGCGCAAGTTCTCGCGCAGCCCTCCGCGCAGCCGCACGACCCGCACGCCGCGCCGGCGGCGCAGTTCCTCGATCGCGAAGTCGAAGTGGAAGTGCTTGAGCGCCAGGCAGATCGCTTCCAGCACGGTGGTGTTGCGCGTCGACATCCGCAGGATGCTGCGCGAGCAGGTCCCGAGGTAGTCGAACGCGCCGGCCAGGAATCCCTTGAGCCAGTCGGGGTTCGGGGCTATCTGCCAGTGCGCGAGCTCGCGCACTTGGTGCAGAAATCCCCTCCCTTCTCGCACACCGAAGTAGTCGAGATACTCCTGTGTGCGCTCCATGGCCTCGATGTCGGCCAGGGGGATGTGGAACTCGGTCTCGTCGTCGACCATGCCGCGCAGGTAGCCACGGCGGTAGTCGTCGGTCACGGAGGGCTGCTCGACGAACGCCCCCGTGCCCATCAGCTTGTTGCCGGTCGTGAGGTGCGGACGCCGGCCGACGCCCGCCGTCTCGCCCGTCACGTGCTTCCAGCCGCGGTCGGTGAGGAACCGGTGATCGCCGGACGCGACGACGGTCGTGCCGTCCTCCAGCGTCAGCCGGTACGCGGTCTTGCGCGTCTCCCAGTGGGCGAGAACGGTCGTGAGCTTGTAGCGCCGGTAGTTGCCGACGAGCTCGGTGCCGTAGATCTCGTCGCCTTCGCGCAACTCGGACAGCGGTTTCGTGCGACCGTTGCCCATGAGGATCGGCGTGTCCCCGGCCAGGCAGTAGGTGCAGGCGTGTGAGCAGCCGCGATACGGGTTCACCGTCCACGAGAACGGCAGCGACGAACCCGGTACCCCGTTGAGCACGGATTTGGCGCGGACCTCGTGGAACACCACGTCCGCGAACTCAGGAGTTCGTACGCTGCGCACCAGTCCCGGTAGCCCCGGTAGCGCCTGCTGCGGCTCTGCCTCGAGTTTCTGTCCGTCCCATCGCACACCGTCGATTCGAACACATGTTCGAACAGCGGTCAAGGAGTCCCCGTGTCACCCGTTGAGGTAGCAGGCTTCGTCACCGGCGCACTGTGCGTGTGGCTGGTCGCCCGGCAGAACCCCTGGAACTGGCCCATCGGGATCGCCAACAACATCGCGTTCCTCGTGCTGTTCTGGGGCAGCGGTCTCTACGCCGACTCCGGCCTGCAGATCGTCTACATGGCACTCGCGGTCTACGGCTGGTGGGCGTGGGTGCGCGGCGGCGAGCAGCACAGCGCGTTGCACGTCAGCCGCACCACCGGCGCCCAGTGGCTGTGGCTCGCGGTCGCCGGTGTGCTCGGCACCGGCCTGCTGCACTGGGTCCTCGTGACGTTCACCGAGTCGACCGTGCCCTTCTGGGACGCCATCACGACGGTGCTGTCGCTGCTCGCCACGTGGGGCCAGGCGCGCAAGAAGGTCGAGTGCTGGTGGCTGTGGATCGCCGCGGACGTGATCTACGTGCCGCTCTACGCGTACAAGGAGCTTTATCTGACAGCGGTGTTGTACGTGGGGTTCATGGTGCTGTGCGTGATCGGGTTGCGGAACTGGACCAAGGACATCAAGAACGAGGTGCCCGCGTGAAGGAGTTCGGCCACGCGCTCGTGCTCGGCAAGTTCTACCCACCGCACAACGGCCACCACCACCTCATCGAGACGGCGGCCGCGCGCAGCGAACGCACGACCGTCACGGTGCTGGCGGCCTCGCACGAGACGATCCCCCTCGAACACCGCGTGCGCTGGCTGACCGAGACCCACCGCGACACGCCCGGTGTCCGCGTCATCGGCGACCTCGACGACCACCCGATGGACTTCGACTCCGACGAGGTCTGGAACCTGCACGTCGAACTGACCCGCGCGGTCCTGGGCCGGCGGGCGATCGCGGACGGCCAGCCGGGCGCGGCACGCGTCGACGCCGTGTTCTCCAGCGAGAAGTACGGCGACGAACTGGCCCGGCGGCTCGGCGCGCAGCACGTCCTCGTCGACCTCGACCGCCTCACGCACCGGGTGTCCGGCACGGCGGTGCGCACCGATCCCGTCGCGAACTGGCACCACCTCGCGCCCGCGACCCAGCGCGGCCTGGGCTGGAAGGTCGTGGTCGTCGGCGCGGAGAGCACCGGCACGACCACGCTGTCGACGCAGCTGGCAGCCCACTTCGGCGCGCCCTGGATCCCCGAGTACGGCCGCGAGCACACCGAGCACAAGCTCACGGCCGCACGCGCGTTCGACCCGGACGCCACGGTGGACGGTCTGGTGTGGACCCTGGGCGACTTCGAAGACGTTGCGCACGAGCAGGAACGCCGCATCCAGGCCGAGACCGCGCCCCTGGTCGTCGCGGACAACGACGCGTTCGCCGCGACCGTCTGGGGCGAGCGCTACCTCGGTTTCCGGCCGGAGCTCCCCCTGGGCTCCACACCGGACCTGTACCTGCTGACCGATCACGCCGGCGTTCCGTTCGAACAGGACGGCTGGCGTGACGGCGAGCACCTGCGGGAGTGGATGACGGGCCTGTTCGAACGCGAGCTCGCGCAGCGCGGTGTGCCGTGGCTGAAGCTCACCGAGGACAGGTTCGCAACGGCCGTAACGGCGGTCGAACATCTCATGGGGCAGGATGTCGCGCGTGGGTCACGGTCACGGGCATAGCCATGCGCTGAACGAGGAACCGGCATCGCAGCGCGTGCGCATGTTGCTGATGTGGCTGCTGGTGCCATTGGCGCTGGCCACCGTCGTCGGCGCGGCACTGCTGTACCCGTTCGGGCACGAGCAGAAGACCGGCGCGGAGATCGGCCTGCACCAGACGCCGGTCCAGGCCGTCGTCACCGGCGTGGCCGCGAACTGCGGTGAGAAGTGCGTCGCGGTGACCGTGCGGATGACCGACGGTGCCGCGAGCGGGCAGAGCATCACGATCCCGAGCGTGAAGGGCCCCGGAGCGCCGAGCTTCGACATCGGCGACGAGGTGGTGCTGTCCTACGCGGGCAGCCAGCCGCAGGCCGCCGAGTCGTACCAGATCGTCGACTTCCAGCGCGGCTGGTCGCTCGCCGTGCTGGCGCTGCTGTTCGCGGCCGCCGTGCTGCTGCTCGGCCGATGGCAGGGACTCGCCGCCCTGGGCGCGTTGCTGCTGAGCTTCGTGGTGCTGGTGCTGTTCGTGATGCCGTCGATCCTCGCGGGCGAGAACCCGTTGATGGTCGCCGTGGTCGGCGCCGGGCTGATCATGTTCATGGTGCTGTACCTGACGCACGGCATATCGGCGCGCACGTCGACAGCGGTGCTCGGAACCCTGGTCAGCCTCGCGCTGATCGGCGTGCTGGGCGCGCTGTTCTCGGCCGTGTCGAAGCTGACCGGCCTGGACGAGGACACGACGAACCTCGTCACGCTCCTCGGCACCGACATCGACACCCGCGGACTGCTGCTCGCGGGCACGCTGATCGGCGCGCTGGGCGTGCTGGACGACGTGACGGTCACCCAGACGAGCGCGGTGTGGGAGCTTCGCCGGGCCAACGACAAGCTGACGTGGCGCGAGCTCTTCGCGGCGGGCTCGCGGATCGGGCGCGACCACATGTCGTCCGTCGTGAACACGCTCGTGATGGCCTACGCCGGTGCCGCGCTGCCGTTGCTGCTGGCGATCTCGCTGGCCGGGCGGTCGATGGGCGAGATCCTGACGGCACAGCAGATCGCGCAGGAGATCGTCCGCACGCTCGTGGGCAGCATCGGCCTGGTGGCGGCCATCCCCGTGACCACCGCCCTGGCCGCCCTGGTCGCGGTGCGCCAGGAGGTCGCCCCCATCGCCGCACCGGACCCCGAACCCGAGCCTGAGCCCGAACCGAAGACCGTGAAGCGTGCCGCGAGGCCCGTGAAACCCGAGAAGCCACGGCCCGCGCGCATCGAAGGCGACCTCTTCACCGGCTACGACCCCGACAAGGGGCCGTGGGAACGTCCTAGTGGGCCAAGAGCACGAAGAGCAGCGTCAGCACGCCCGGCACCACCTGCACGAAGAAGATCTTCCGGCTCGCCGTGAACGTGCCGTAGACGCCCGCGACGATCACGAACACCGTGAACAGCACGGACGCGCCGAAGTCCTGACGGACCAGCGCGTAGATCAGACCGGCTGCGAGGAACCCGTTGTAGAGACCCTGGTTCGCCGCGAGGGCCTTCGACTCCTGCGCGAACTCAGGCGTGAGACCGAAGGCCTTCTGACCGCGCGGCGTCGTCCAGAGGAACATCTCCAGCACCACGATGTAGAGGTGGATCAACGCCACGAGGGCGAGCAGAACGTTGGCGATGACCTGCACTTGGGTTCCTCCTCAGAGCTGACACACGCGATGAGACAATAGAGCAGTGGGAAGACAGCGGCCCGACACAGAGGCGATCACCGAGTCGATCGACTCCGGCGTCGCCGAACTGGTCCCCGATCTCGGTGGACGGAACTCCTGGACGTTGCGGGTCAACGGAACCCCACAGTCCCATGTGGACCTCGACGACCCGACCTACCTGGAGTTCGAGTACGTCCGCCGGCTGGGTCACATCGTCGATCTCACCGCGCCCTCGCGTGTGCTCCACCTCGGTGGTGGCGCTCTCACGCTAGCGCGCTACGTGGCCGATCTACTCCCTCGAGCGTCTCAGCAGGTGGCCGAGATCGACGCGGGGCTGATCGCGTTCATCCGCCGCGAGCTCCCGCCACCCCCTCGGGTGAAGATCACCACAGGCGACGCCCGCGCCGTGCTCGTCAAGGCGCGGCCCGGCTCGTTCGACCTGATCGTCACCGACTGCTTCGCCGGAGCCCGCACGCCCGCGCACCTCACGTCGGTCGAGTTCGTGCAACAGGCGTCGGCCGCGCTGGCCGGCGACGGCATCTACGCGGCGAACATCGGCGACGGCAACGGCCTGCAGTTCGCCCGCGCCCAGTGCGCGACCGTGCGCTCGGTGTTCGAACACGTCTGCGTGATGGCCGAACCGGGCGTGTTCCGCGGCAGGCGCTTCGGCAACTTCGTGATCATGGCCTCGCACAACGGCCTGCCGATGCAGCAGCTGACCCGCGCGACGGCCGGGGACCCGTTCCCCGGTCGGGTGGAGCACGGGACGGGGCTGACGAAGTTCATCGGTGGCGCACCCGTCACCACCGACGCGACCGCGACCCTCTCCCCCGCCCCGCCCTCAGGCCTCTGGGGCACCTGAGCCGGGTCAGTCCAGCGACGTGACGAACTTCGAGACCGCGTCCGGGTGGAGCTTCTGCGCCATCCGCCCGGCCGGCGCCAGCGAGCCCAGCCGGTACAGCGGCCGTTCCGCCGCCGCCATGCCGCGCGCCTCGGAGCGCAGCTGGGCGACGAGCAGCTCCGAGAACACCAAGCCCGGCGTGTCACCGCGTGCGGCCAGCGCGTCAGCGAGCCGGCGCAGCTGGTAGACCCCCAGCTCGCGGCCGCCCGTTCCCGCGTACATCGACAAGGCGATGTTGATCGCCTTCTTGCCGCCCCGCACGAACAGGCCGACGGTCCGCGCACCGCGCAGGTCCGTGACCAGCAGGTCCAGACCGTCCGCCACCGCCAGGTCGACCTTGCGCGTGCCGAACGCCCGCACGTGCACGGTCGTGCCCTCCAGCCACACCGTGCGGCGCGCCTCGGACATCGCCAGCAGGATCACCGGCACCGCCACAATCGCCCCGGCGATGACACCGGGCCAGCGGCCACCGATCAGCCCCACGATCGCGCCGAAGGCGAGGGCGACCATGATGCCGCCGATCGCCACCATGCGCGCACGCTTGCGGACCGTCGCCTTGTCGAGCAGGTCGAGAACGAGCTTGTCGTCGCTCACAGCGCCTTCCGCACCTCTTCGACCACGTCCGCCAGCGGCACCGTGACCTGCTCGCCGGTCGCGAGTGTCTTGACGCCGATGTTGCCCGCCTCCAGGTCGCGCTCACCGAGCACCAGCGCCAGCTTCGCGCCCGACTTGTCGGCGGCCTTGAAGCCCGCCTTCATCGAACGGCCTCCGTAGACGAGGTCGGTCCGCACGCCCGCGGCACGCAGCTCACCGGCGATCGCGACCAGGCGCGCCCGCGCGGCCTCGCCCAGCGGCACACCGATCACGTCGACCCGGCTGAACTCCGGCAGCACGCCCTCGGCCTGCGCCGCGAGCAGCGCGCGGTCGACGCCGAGACCGAAGCCGACACCGGACAGCTCCTGACCGCCGAGCTGCGCCATCAGGCCGTCGTAACGACCACCGCCGCCGATGCCCGACTGGGCGCCGAGCCCGTCGTGGACGAACTCGAACGTCGTCTTCGTGTAGTAGTCGAGACCGCGGACCATGCGCGGATTCTCGACGAACTTCACACCCAGCTCGGTCAAGTACCCCTTGACGAGCTCGTAGTGCTCACGGCACGCGTCACACAGGTGGTCCACCATCAGCGGCGCCTCGGCGACCAGCGCACGCACCTCGGGGCGCTTGTCGTCCAGCACGCGCAGCGGGTTCAGCTCGGCCCGCGTCCGCGTCGCCTCGTCGAGCGGCAGCTTCGCCAGGAACTCCTGCAGCAGCGCGCGGTACGCGGGACGGCAGTTCGCGTCGCCCAGCGACGTGAGCTCCAGGCGGTAGCCCGTGAGGCCGATCGCGCGGAACCCCGCGTCGCCGACCGCGATGACCTCGGCGTCCAGCGCCGGGTCGTCGATGCCGATCGCCTCGATGCCGACCTGGTGGAACTGCCGGTACCGGCCGGCCTGCGGAGCCTCCGCGCGGAAGAACTGGCCCGCGTAGTAGAGCTTCGCCGGCAACGAGCCCCGGTCGAGGCTGTGCTCGATCACGGCCCGCATCACGCCCGCGGTGCCCTCGGGGCGCAGGGTGATGGAGCGGTCACCTCGGTCGAGGAAGGTGTACATCTCCTTCGTCACGACATCGGTCGACTCGCCGACACCGCGCGAGAACAACGCCGTGTCCTCGAAGACGGGCAGCTCGATGTAGCCGTAGCCCGCGAGCTCGGCGGCACGGGTCAGCGTCGACCGGACGTGCGCGAACGCGGCGGACGTCGGCGGGATGTAGTCGGGAACGCCTTTGGGTGCGGAAAACACGTCTCTCAAAGTCCTCGGTGCGGGGCGGCCGGCGCGTCGTTCGTCTGAACAGCGTCCTGCAGCTGGAGCAGGTACGGGTTCGTCGCTCGTTCGCGGCCTATGGTCGTCGTCGGGCCGTGGCCGGGCAGCACCACCGTGTCGTCGGGCAAGGTCATGACCTTGTTCTGCAGAGACGACAGCATCCGGGAGTGGTCACCGCCGGGCAGGTCGGTGCGTCCGATGGAACCGGCGAAGAGCGTGTCACCCGAGATCACCAGGCGACCGCCTTCCTGCACACCGGATCGGAACATCACCGACCCGCCGGTATGGCCCGGCGTGTGGTCGACGGTGATCTGCAGACCGGCGAGGTCGAGCGCGGCACCGTCGGCCAGCTCGCGGACCTCCGACGGCTCCCGCATCTCCAGGTTGCCCCCGAAGAACGCGGCGGACTCGCGGCTGATGCCCTTCAACGGGTCGGCGAGCATCTCCACGTCGTCGGGGTGGATGTACGCGGGAATGTCGTTGCCGTCGCAGACGGGGGTCACGGAGAACGTGTGGTCGAAGTGCCCGTGCGTGAGCAGCACGGCGACAGGCGCGAGACGGTGCTGGCGCAGGGCCTGCTCGATCGGCTCGACCGCGTCCTGACCGGGATCGATGATCACGCAGGGCTCGCCCTCACCGGCCGCCAGGACGAAGCAGTTCGCCTGGAGCGCACCAGTCGGGAACCCGATCACGAGCACGAAAATGACCTCCCTGTTCAACGACAGCCTAACCACCACACAAAGCTCATATGCCCAGGCCCTAGACTCCCGAGCCGACCGCCCTATTCGCATGAGTCCCTGGGGAGGGAGCACGTGCCCACCAACGAGCAGCGACGCGCGGCAGCCAAGCGCAAGCTTGAGCGTCAGATGGTCTACCGCCACGAGCGGGCCAAGAAGCGTCGTATCATCGCCGTCGTCTCGACGGTCGTCGTTGTTGCGCTCGTCGGAGGTGGCGTGTGGTTCCTCGCGACTAACGACGTCTTCGGCAATGGTGACGCCGCCGCGTCGGAGACTCCCACCCAGGAGTCGGTGGACAAGGCGGAGAACATCCCCACCGCGATGCACCAGATCGCGAAGCGCCCCACCGCGCTTCCCGCGAAGGTGAATTGTGAATACACGAAGGGCCAGGAGCCGGCGGCCAAGGAGAACACTCCTCCCGCGAACGGCGAGCAGCCCACCACCGGCACCGTCGGCGTCACGCTCGGCACCTCCATCGGTGACCTGAAGCTGAACCTGGACCGCTCGCTCGCGCCGTGCACCGTCCACAACTTCGTGGAGCTGGCGAAGCAGAAGTACTTCGACAACACGACCTGCCACCGCCTCACCGTGACCGGCATCCAGGTCCTGCAGTGCGGCGACCCCGGCGGCAACGGCATGGGCGGCCCCGGCTACTCGTTCAAGGACGAGGTCTACCCGGAGCTCACCTACGGTCGCGGCGTGCTCGCCATGGCGAACTCGGGCCCCGACACCAACGGCTCGCAGTTCTTCATCGTCTACGGCGACGCCTCGAACCTGCAGGCGAAGTACAACGTCTTCGGCACGGTCGACGAGGAGTCGCTGAAGAAGGTCGACGAGGTCGCCAAGACCGGCACGATCTCCCAGCAGCCCGGCCAGGGCGACGGCAAGCCGAAGACCCCGGTCGACATCAAGTCGGCGCTGGTCGCGAACTGACGCTGCCAGACTGACGCCGTCCAGCGAAACGGCCCCGGAGCGGTTGCTCCGGGGCCGTTCTGCATCACTGCCTCCGCGTCACTGCCTCAGGAGGCTGACGTCACGCGGTACACGTCGTAGACGCCCTCAATGCCGCGCACGGCCTTCAGGACGTGGCCGAGGTGCTTCGGGTCGCCCATCTCGAACGAGAACCGGCTGACGGCCACCCTGTCGCGCGACGTCGTCACCGACGCCGACAGGATGTTCACGCGCTCGTCGGCCAGCACCTTCGTGACGTCCGAGAGCAGGCGGTGCCGGTCGAGCGCCTCCACCTGGATGGCGACCAGGAAGACGCTGGAGGCCGACGGCGCCCACTCGACGTCGAGGAGCCGTTCCGGCGACTTCAGCAGCTCCTCCGCGTTCGTGCAGTCGGTGCGGTGCACCGACACGCCGCCACCGCGCGTGACGAAGCCGAGGATGTCGTCGCCCGGCACCGGAGTGCAGCAACGGGCGAGCTTGACCCACACGTCGCCCGCGTCCTTGACGATCACGCCCGCGTCGCCGGTGGGGCGGCGCCGGGTGACCGTGGACGGGGTGGCGCGGTCGGCCAGCTCCTCCTCGGCGTGGTCGACACCGCCGAGCTGCGCGACGAGCCGTTGCACGACGTGGCGGGCCGAGGTGTGCCCCTCGCCGACCGCCGCGTACAGCGCGCTCATGTCCGGGTAGTGCAGTTCCTTCGCAAGGGCCTGCATCGAGTCGACGCTGACCAGGCGCTGGATCGGAAGCCCGACACGCCGGACCTCCTTGGTGATCGCGTCCTTGCCCTGCTCGATCGCCTCTTCCTTGCGCTCCTTGGCGAACCACTGCTTGATCTTCGCCTTGGCGCGCGGGGACGCCACGAAGCTCAGCCAGTCGCGGGACGGGCCCGCACCCTCCGCCTTGGAGGTGAAGATCTCGACGACCTCACCGTTCTCGAGCTTGCGCTCCAGAGCGACGAGACGACCGTTCACACGGGCGCCGATGCAGCGGTGACCGACCTCGGTGTGCACCGAGTAGGCGAAGTCGACAGGCGTGGAGCCCGTCGGCAACGTCTCGACATCACCCTTGGGGGTGAACACGAAGATCTCGCGCGCGGCGAGGTCCCAGCGCAGCCCCTCCAAGAACTCACCGGGGTCCGCGGCTTCCCGCTGCCAGTCGAGGAGCTGGCGCATCCACGCCATCTCGTCGATCTCGACGGACTTGCCGTTGTGCGTGCCCTTGGTCTCCTTGTAGCGCCAGTGCGCCGCGATGCCGTACTCGGCCCGCTGGTGCATCTCCTGGGTGCGGATCTGCACTTCCAGGGGCTTGCCGTCGGGACCGATGACGGTCGTGTGCAGCGACTGGTACACGCCGAACCGGGGCTGCGCGATGTAGTCCTTGAACCGCCCCGGCATCGGCTGCCAGGCGGCGTGCACGACGCCCATCGCGGCGTAGCAGTCACGCACCTCGTCCACGAGGATCCGGACGCCCACGAGGTCGTGGATGTCGTCGAAGTCCCGGCCGCGGACGATCATCTTCTGGTTGATCGAGTAGTAGTGCTTCGGCCTGCCCTCGACCTTCGCGACGATCCGCGCGCTCTCCAGCTGGGTGTTCAGCTCGGAGACCACGGACCTCAGGTACGTGTCGCGACTCGGCGCCCGCTTCGCGACCAGGCGCACGATCTCGTCGTACTTCTTGGGCTGCAGGATCGCGAACGCGAGGTCCTCCAGCTCCCACTTGACCGTCGCCATGCCCAGCCGGTGGGCGAGCGGCGCGAGCACTTCGAGCGTCTCACGGGCCTTGCGGGCCTGCTTCTCCGGCGGCAGGAACCGCATGGTGCGCATGTTGTGCAGCCGGTCGGCGAGCTTGATGACCAGAACCCGCGGGTCCTTCGCCATCGCGATGACCATCTTGCGGATGGTCTCGGCCTCGGCCGCTGCCCCCAGCTTGACCTTGTCGAGCTTCGTGACGCCGTCGACCAGCCGGGCGACTTCTTCTCCGAAGTCCTCCTTGAGCTGGTTGAGCGAGTAGTCGGTGTCTTCCACGGTGTCGTGCAGCAGCGCTGCCACCAGCGTCGTGGTGTCCATGCCCAGCTCGGCGAGGATGGTCGCCACGGCGAGCGGATGCGTGATGTACGGGTCGCCGGACTTGCGGCGCTGCGGGCGGTGCTTCTCCTCGGCAACGTCGTACGCGTGCTGCAGAAGCGCCAGATCGGCCTTGGGATGGAGGTCACGGTGCACGGCGGCGAGAGGTTCGAGGACCTGCTTCACCGGGGCCGCACGTTGGGCGGTGATGCGCCGCGCAAGGCGGGCGCGCACACGCCGGGTCGCCGACGGTTGAACAACCGTCGCAGCGGGTTCGGTGTCTTGACTCAACCCCACGCTCCTCGGGTCTCGCGAGTACCGAGGATAACGCGTTTACGATGGGGAAACTTCCGGTGGCGCGCTGAGCGGCACAGCTCACACGGTGAACGCCGCGCAAACTACCGCTGGGCCGATCAGGCGACGCTCACCACGAACGCCCGCCAGGCGGAGACCGAGAACGCCAGGACGTCACCGCCGGCAGCCTTCGAATCACGCACGCGGGCGTCCGCGGAGAGCGACACCTCGACGCAGGAGCCACTCGCCGTGTCACCGCTGTAGGTGCTCTTACGCCAGATCCGCTCGGCGGTCATGAGAGTCCTCTCGCAGTCCGCTGACGTAGTTCGCCAGCAGGCTCCGCGATTGTCCCTCATCCAAAGCGTGTGCTTCCAACCACTTGAAGAACTCCCGGCTCCTCGCAATGGCTTTGCCGTCGTGTGCGAACACCTGGGCCACATCCGTCTCGCTGTAAGCCAGTGGCGTGTGCTTTTCGAAGCTGAACAACATGCGCGCGGACCGCGTGGCTATGGCGGCGCCGGCTGACATGGGGATGATGCGAAGGATGTGGGTGTGGAACAGCATCCGCAGGTACTGCTCCTCCATGATCTGCGCGTTGCCCACGAGGATCCGCAGGGCGAGTTCGTGGACGTAGAAAAGACATTCCGGACGATTGGGACGCGCCATGACCGCCTGGCGATCCGTCCGCAGTTGAACGAACTTCTCGATGTCCTCCGGCGCGGCGTGCCCGCCTTCGGTGAACAGCGCTCGCGCGTATTCCGGCGTCTGGATGAGGCCGGGCACGGTCATCCCGTCGAAGCTGGTGATCTTCTGGGCCATGGCCTCCGCCAAGGCGACCGTGCGAAGGTTGTCCGACACCTGCACCACGTACGGGTCGAAGGCGTAGCGGTAGCGCTCTCGGAACGCCTCGAAGTGGTTGCTGTCGCGACCGCACGTCATCAGGTACTGGACGAGGTCGATCTCGCTCGCGCGCGCCTTGCCCTTCTCGATGTTGGAGACCTTGCTCGGGTCCCAGCCGAGTTGTTCCGCGAAGGCGTGGCCGGTCAGGCCGGTGAACTTCTCGCGGAGGCGGCGCAGTTCGTCGCCCAGGTCGCGGCTGTAGGCGGTGGAGGTGATCGCAGTCATTCGTCCGACGGTAGGCATTGCCCCTCCTCCACGAACCAGCTCGTTCGGATGAAAACGGGTACGCCGCTAGGCGACGTGGCGGCCGGTGCGGAGTCTGGTGTTGGTTCTCGGGACGCGGGCGGGGTCGAGCCAGGCCGGTGGGATGAAGGTCGGGATTCCATCGTGGAGCGTCACCTCCCAGTCGCTTTGGTGGATCAAGGTGTGGTGGTGGCGGCACAGCAGGGCCGCGTTGCCGACCGACGTCTCGCCGCCCTCGGACCAGAATCTGACGTGGTGGGCGTCGCAGTGCTTGGGCGGGCGGTCGCAGCCCGGGAAGGTGCAGCCCTGGTCTCTGGCGACCAGCAGGCGGCGGATGGACGCGGGGAAGGTTCTGGTCTTGCGGCCCACGTCCATCGGTTCGGAGCGGCCGCCCAGGACCACCGGGATCACGCCCGCGTTGCAGGCGAGGCGGCGGACGAGAGGGGCGGGGACCCGGACCCGGTTGTCGAGCGTGGCCAAGCCCGTCTGGGCGGCCAGGTCGGCGTACGCCATCGTCAGCGTGAGCGTCACCGGCTCGCCTCCGTGGTCGGGGAGGCAGTCGGCGCGCAGCACGAGGTCGATCAGGTCGGCGAAGGCGTCGCCCTCGCGTTCGGCCCGCGAGCGGGCGTCGGGGCCCTCTTCGGGAGTGGCCGGGCGGGGTGCGGCGAGCGGGTCGATCAGCGCTTCGAACTTCGCGCCGGCGATCTTGTCGAGCCTCGCCCACACCTCCAGTTCGGCGCCCTTCCACTCCATGCGCAGCCGGTTGGCAGGCTGCGCGGGCAAGGGCTCGCCCGGCTCCTCGTCGCGCTGGTAGAGCCGGTACGCCAGCTCCCTGCCGAACGACCGCACCGCGCTGGGCTCGTGGGCCAGCGCAAACTCGACCACGGACCGTTCGGCCTCGGGCGGCAACTCCTTCATCACCTCGGCCACCGCCGAGATGTGATCGCCCGAGAGAGCCCCCTCCGCCACCGCCGCGGCAGTGACCGGGAGCTCCAGCAGCGGGCCGGACAGGAGCTCGGCGCGGGCGACCCACCGACGGGCTGTCGGCAGGTCCCAGCGCACGGCGTGACGCAGCACGTGCGCCACATTCCTGTACCCCAGCTCGGCGGCGGCCCCGCGGCGGGACAATTCAGCGATCTTCCGCATCATCCGATTCTCAAGAACGCGAATTTCCGCCACGTCTCCGACGACTGCGGCAAGCAGCTCGTCGGTGGACAGAAGACGGAGTTCCGGTTCGCTCATGCGTTCGACCGTACCGCAAGATCGCAGCATAAAAGCACGTCAAAGCCCACACGTTCGGGTGAACAGGATGGACAGAAGGCCATAGGAACCGTTAGTGCACATCTCTCTAGATGTAACGCACGCACCAATAACGACGCACGCAACAAAACACGAAAAGCACAACAACCGCACCCAAGACCCCGTGCCGGAACGACCAAGCCGAGCGCCTGGGAGAATCGGACCGTGAGGACTCTGATCTGGTGCGCCGCCATGACCTTGGTGTGGCTGGGCACGATGGCGTACCTCGCCCTCGACGACCCGAGCTACATCGACCCCCGGTCGATCATCGGCTCGTCGGTCGGCTGGGTGGTCGCGACCACCCTGAGCTGGCTGGTGCTGCGCCGCGCGAAGGCGCCGAAGCTGTGGGAGATCGCGGTCGTGACGGCGCCGGCGTCACTGGTCACGCTGGTGTTCGTGAGCATCGGTGCCGCCTTCGTGGCGCCGCCGCCGATCGCCTGAAACGCGACTTCTGTTCGCAATCGCCGTGACTGGCGGTCGCGGAGCTGGCATGATCGGTCACTCGACGTGAACGAGGTCTGGGGGGACCGCTCATGTTTCCTGCACCGCCACCGCCACCGCCCGCGCCAGTCGCCCGCCGGGGCACACCGTTCCTGCACTGCATGGCGGGGGCCGCGGTCTGGTACGTCGCCAGCATCACGGTCCAGGTCATCGTCGCGCAGAGGACCGGTTACGACGCCCGCGTGCTCAGGGGAGCGCTCGTCGGCGGTGGCATCATCTGGCTGCTCACGGCGCTCGTCACGTGGCTGATCACGCTGAGGGTCAGGGTCAAGCCGTGGGTGCTCATCTTCCTGACGCTGCCGCTCTACTTCATGCTGTCGTTCCTCGTCACGATTCTCTTCGTGGTCGTGGGCGTCGCGTTCCAGCTAGTGGTCCGCTGAGAGACTGGGCGCGTGCACTCACATCGGCCGATCTGGCACTGCCTGGCGTTCGCAGGCGTTTGGTACGCCGCGATCGTTCTGCTCAACCTCGTCACCAACGGCAGCGACGAGGGTGCCCGCGCGGCCTTGCTCGGGGTGGTGCCGTGGCTCGGTGCCTCCGCCGCCCTGACGCGCGTCGGGCACGGTGCCATGAAGGCCTGGCAGCTGATCCTGCTGGGGCTGCCGATCTTCTTCTTCCTGTGGGCGATCACCGTCGTGGTCGCCTACCGGTTCATCGTGCCGGTCACGGGCTGACCCGGTACGAGAAAGGGGGACGAGGCATGCGCCCCGTCCCCCTTCACCGCTGAGAACGTCACACGGTCATCAGTGCCTGCACGTCGCGGCCCGCGAGCCGCGTACGGCCACCCAGAGCCTGGATCTCCAGCACCACCGACACACCCGTCACGATGCCGCCGGCCCGTTCTACGAGCGTGCACGCGGCTTCGGCGGTGCCGCCCGTGGCGAGCACGTCGTCCACCACGACCACGCGCTGGCCCGGCTGGATGGCGTCCGCGGGGAGCTCCAGCGAGGCCTCGCCGTACTCGAGCGCGTAGGACACCGAGTCGGCGACGACCGGGAGCTTGCCCGGCTTGCGCAGCGGCACGACGCCGTAGCGCCAGCCGTACCCCAGGGCAGCGCCCAGGAGGAAGCCGCGCGACTCGATGGCGGCGATCACCTGGGTGCTGTCGTCGATCTTGTCCTGCAGAGCGTCGACCACGGCGCGCAGGGCGTCCGGGTCGGTGAGAACCGGCGTGAAGTCCCGGAAGACGACCCCCGGCTGGGGGAAGTCCGGGACTTCACGCATCAGTCCCAGAGCACGATCCAGTTTCAACGCTGACGCTTTCCGGTCGGGCGGCGGCGGGCGTCGCCTGCCTTGGCGGTGCGGTGGGGCACCGACGCGGCGGCGGCGTACGCCTCCTCCTTGCGCAGGTCGGCGGCGAGCGCCTCGTCGTCGACCGACTCGATGCCCTCGGCGACCTGCGGGCCCGCGGCCTTGGCGCGGCGGGTGGCCACGCGCCTGGCCTGCGCGATGTACTTCGGGTCGCGCATCTTCAGGTCCACCAGCACCGGGGTGGCGAGGAAGATCGAGGACAGGGCACCGATGAACATGCCGACGAGCTGCACGAGCGCCAGGTCCTGCAGGGTGCCGACGCCCAGGATGCCGACGCCGACGACCAGCAGGCCGATGACCGGGAGCAGCGCGATCAGCGAGGTGTTGATCGAGCGCATCAGGGTCTGGTTGAGCGCCAGGTTCGCCGCTTCGGCGTAGGTGCGGCGGGTCAGGCCCAGCAGGCCTCGGGTGTTCTCCTTGACCTTGTCGAACACGACGACCGTGTCGTACAGGGAGAAGCCGAGGATCGTGAGCAGACCGATCACCGTCGCCGGCGTCACCTCGAAGCCGATGAGCGAGTAGACGCCCGCGGTGATGATGACGTCGTGGAAGACGGCGACGAGCGCGCCGACGGCCATCTGCCACTCGAAGTAGAACACCAGGAAGATGGTCACCGCGACGAAGAACCAGAACAGGGCCCAGATGGCCTTGCCGCTGATCTCACCGCCCCAGGACGCCGAGACGGCGCTGTCGGAGATCGCGCCGGCACCGCCCTGCGGCTGGGTGTCCTGCGCCAAGGCCGCCTTGAGGGTCGCGACCTCGTTGATGTTCAGCGCGGGCGACTTGAGCTGGATCGACGCGCTGGCACCGGAACCGACGGACTGCACGGCGTTCGGCTTCTTGCCGGGCAGTGCCTTCGCGTAGGAGTCCTCGACGGCGCCCGTCGTGATGGGCTGGCCGCTGGCCGACACGGACGGCATCGAGATCTTCGTGCCGCCCTTGAAGTCGATGCCCAGGTTGAAGCCGTTGAACACCATCGAGCCGATGCAGACCAGCAGGATGATGCCGGAGGTGATGTACCAGCGGGTGCGCTTGCCGACGATGTCGAACGCGCCGTTGCCCACGTAGAGGCGCGAGAACACGCTGCTCACGTCAGGCCTCCTTCACGGCGGTCTTGCCGGTCGTGGTCGCGCGGTGCGCGGCACCCTCGCGGGCGGCACCCCCCAGACCCGACAGGCTCGAGTTGGACAGGAACTTGGACTTCGACGCCATCGCGACCAGCGGGTGCGTCACGAGGAACACGACCACGAGGTCGAGGACCGTCGACATGCCCAGGGTGAACGCGAAGCCCTTCACCTGGCCGACGGCGATGACGTACAGCACGGCGGCGGCGATGAAGCTGACCGCGTCGGCGGAGAGGATCGTGCGGCGGGAACGAACCCACGCGCGCGGCACGGCCGAGCGGAACGTGCGGCCCTCACGCACCTCGTCCTTCAGTCGTTCGAAGAAGACGATGAACGAGTCCGCGGTGATACCGATCGCGACGATGAACCCGGCGATGCCGGCGAGGTCGAGCGTGAAGCCGATGACGCGGCCGAGCAGGACCAGCACGGCGTAGATGACGACCGCGGACAGGGCCAGCGACAGGATCGTCAGGATGCCGAGGAGGCGGTAGTAGAACATGCAGTAGACGAAGACCAGCGCGAGGCCGATGCCGCCGGCGATGAGACCCGCCTTGAGCGACTGCAGGCCGAGCGTCGGGGAGACCGTCTGCGCCTCGGACGCGTCGAAGGACAGCGGCAGCGCGCCGTACTTCAGCGTGTTCGCGAGGTTCTGGGCTTCCTTCAGCGTGAACTTGCCGCTGATCTCGGTGGAGCCACCGGAGATGGCCGACTGGATGGTCGGCGCGGACATGACCTCGCCGTCGAGCACGACCGCGACGGCCTGCTGGACGTTGGCCGCGGTGAACGCGCCCCACTTGGTGCCGCCCTCGGACTTGAAGTCGAGGTTGACGACGTAGCCGGTGCCGTTCGGGTTGTTGTTGGCCGCGGCGTTGCTGATGTCCTCACCGGTCAGGCGGGAGTAGTTCGAGTAGTCGTCGGCCTTGGTCTGGGTGTCCTCCTTGGGAGGGTTGACCGGGGCCAGCGTGTACTTGAACTCGCCCTTCTCGTCACAGGTGACGAGAGGCTTGTCCAGGTCGTCGTTGCCGCGCAGCGGGTCGGGCTTGGAGCAGTCGAGCAGGAGCGCGGCCTGCTGCAGGACCTGCGGGTCCGTGGACTGGCGCAGCGCCTTCGCCTCCTGGATCTCCTTCGCGACCCTGGGGTCGACGTTGGAGGGGGCGGACGGCGTGCTCGGCGCGGTGCTGGACGGCGCGGTGCTGCTCGACGGCGGCGTGCTGGAGGGCTGCGCGGCCAGGTTCGGCGCGGGACGGCCCTGCGGGGCACCGCTCGACGGCGGCGGGTTGCCGGCGCTCTGGCTCGGCGGCGTCGACGGAGGCGTGCTCGCGGTGCCGGACGGCGGCGTGCTCGACTGGGTCTGCGGCGGGGCGCCCGCCGGCACCGGCTGGCCGATGACCTTGCGGAACGCGAGGCGAGCGGTCTGGCCGAGGCCCTTCGCGCCTTCGCTGTCCGCACCCGGGACCGTGATCACCAGGTTGTTGCCGTCCCGCACGACCTCGGCACCGGAGACGCCGAGACCGTTCACGCGGACCTCGATGAGGTCACGTGCGCGGTTGAGCGCTTCCTCGCTCGGCTGCGCGCCGTCTTCCTGCCGAGCCGTCAGGGTGACGAGCGTGCCGCCCTGGAGGTCGATTCCGAGCTTGGGTTTGGCCGAACCGTTCCCGGTCAAGAACACCAGGGCGTAGAGCGCGACCACGATGAGGACAAAACTCGCCAAATACTTCGCAGGGCGAATTTGCCCGGCCGGAGGTGCCACGATCCGTCCGTCTCCTAGTAGCGATGGTTTCCGAGCGCGCAGCGTAACGCGCGCCGCGTGAGCTGCGCGTCACTACCTGGAGTTGGCGGTGTTCACAGTTGCCAACTCCAGGTGTCACGGCATTAGTTCTTTACTTCTTGGCGTTGTGGTCCAAGGGCTCGGCGACCTGTGCGGTGGTCACCTCGGCCTCGTCGTCGTCCGCCTTGTCCTCGACCACGGCCTCGTCGGTCTCCGCGACCTTCTCGCGGATCGCGGCGCGCAGCCAGCGGGTGACGACGCCCTCGGAGATCTCGATGTCGATGGTGGTTTCGTGGCTCGCGTCGGCGACGGTGCCGTACAGGCCCGACGTCGTCATCACCTTGTCACCGGGCGCGAGCGAGTTCTGGAGAGCCTGCTGCTCGGCCATCGCCCGCTTCTGCTTGCGCGCGCTGAGGAACAGCGGCACCGCCAGCAGAACCAGAAGCAACGGGAACATCAAAGAGCCAAGGTTGCCCATCATTCTCCGATCAAGTGGACATGCCTCGACGCACGTCCGATATGTCCAGGTGCTTTCACCGATTGTGCCAGGTCACCACAGTTGATCACCGGCGGGCGGTTCCAGTCCCAGGTGGTACCACGCCGCGGGTGTCGCCACCCGGCCGCGCGGTGTCCGGGCCAGCATGCCAGCTCGCACCAAATACGGTTCGCACACCTCTTCCACGGTGGTCGGTTCCTCACCGACGGCGACCGCGAGGGTGGAGACGCCGACGGGGCCTCCGTTGAAGGTCTTGACCAGGGCGTTCAGCACCGCGCGGTCGAGGCGGTCGAGGCCGAGCTGGTCGACGTCGTAGACCTCGAGCGCCTGCTTGGCGATCTCCTCCGTGACCCTGCCGTCGGCCCTGACCTCGGCGAAGTCGCGGACGCGGCGCAGCAGCCGGTTCGCGATGCGGGGCGTGCCCCTGGAGCGGCCGGCGATCTCGATGGCGGCGTCCACGGCGATGTCGACGCCGAGAATCTTCGCGCTGCGCTTCACGATGAGGTCGAGCTCGTCGGCGCTGTAGAACTCCATGTGGCCGGTGAAGCCGAAGCGGTCGCGCAGCGGGCCGGTCAGGGCTCCGGACCTGGTCGTGGCTCCGACCAGCGTGAACGGCGCGATGTCGAGCGGGATGCTGGTCGCGCCGGGGCCCTTGCCGACCACGACGTCGACGCGGAAGTCCTCCATCGCGAGGTAGAGCATCTCCTCGGCGGGGCGGGCCATGCGGTGGATCTCGTCGATGAACAGCACGTCGCCCTCGACCAGGTTGGACAGCATCGCGGCGAGGTCGCCCGCGCGTTCCAGGGCCGGGCCGCTGGTGATGCGGATGGCCGAGTTGAGCTCCTTCGCGATGATCATGGCGAGGGAGGTCTTGCCCAGGCCGGGCGGGCCGCTGAGCAGGACGTGGTCCGGGGCCGTGCCGCGGCGCATCGCGCCGTGCAGGACGAGTTCGAGCTGTTCGCGGACGCGTTGCTGGCCGACGAACTCGTGCAGGTCGGCCGGGCGCAGGCTGGTCTCGAGGTCGCGCTCGGCGGGGGCGACGTACGGGCTGAGCTCGTCCTCGCTCACTTGCGCCCCAGGGTCGCGAGCGCGCGGCGCAGGACGGCGGAGGTGGACTGCTCGGGGTTCGCGGCGAGGACGCCGTCGACCGCGGCCTCCGCGGACTTGGCCGGGAAGCCGAGGCCGAGGAGCGCCTCGACGACGTGGTCGCGCGTCTGGCTGTGCGCGGGCGTCGTGGGCGTGGGCAGCTGGCCGACCTTGTCGCGCAGCTCGATGATGAGGCGTTCCGCGCCCTTCTTGCCGATGCCGGGGACCTGCGTGAGCACGGTGATGTTGCCCTCGGCGAGCGCGTGGCGGAGCTTGTCCGGTTCGAGGACGGCGAGGGTGGCCAGCGCGATCCGCGGGCCGATGCCGCTGACGGTCTGGAGCAGGCTGAACAGCTCGCGGGCCTCGGCGTCGGCGAACCCGAACAGGGTGAGGCTGTCCTCGCGGACGATCAGGGTGGTGGCGAGGCTCGCCTCCTCGCCGCGGCGCAGGGTGGCGAGCGTGGTCGGCGTCATCTGGACGGCGAACCCGACGCCGCCCACCTCGACGACGGCGTGGTCGAGGCCGACGTGCTGCACCTGGCCGCGCAGTGACGAGATCACCTGTGTCCTCCGGACTTCACGCTCACGCAGGCGTCCCCTCGCGAAGGGGACCCCTTGGTTTCATTCTTCCAGCCGACCCCGACAGTTCCGGCGTGCGCTGAGGCCGCGCTCGCCCAGGCCCTGTTCAGGGGCTGCCGGGGTGAGCTCGCGGTCGAACCGGCCGCTGGGGCCGGGGGGTGCGGCGTGCCGGGGCGCCGCACGGCCGGACCAGGCACCGAAGCCGAGGGTGACGACGCCGGACCAGCCACCGGAGCCGGGGCCAACGGCGCGGTGCCGTGGCGCCTCGCGGTCGAACCGGCCACCGGGACCAGAGGCGACGACGCGATGCCGTGACGCACCGCCCGGTGCGCCACCGAGTGCGAAGACGGTCCGTGCGGCGCCGAAACACCGGGGCGCCGGCGATCGGCGCGCGCTGAAGCCGTCACGACCCGCTCCGCCGCGCGGCCTCGGCCAGCTTCGCCTTGTGCACGCGGGCCAGCTCCGCGGCGCGGGCCTGCGCTTCTTCGAGCCTGTTGCGCATCGGCGCGCGCCAGTGGTGGCAGATGGCGAGGGCCAGTGCGTCCGCCGCGTCGGCCGGCTTCGGCGCGACCTTGAGGCCGAGCAGCTTGGTCACCATGGCGGTCACCTGGGCCTTGTCGGCGCGGCCCGATCCCGTGACGGCGGCCTTCACCTCGGACGGCGTGTGGAACTCGACCGGCAGGTTCCGCTGCGCGGCGGCCAGTGCGACGACACCTGACGCCTGCGCGACCCCCATCGCGGTGCGGACGTTGTGCTGCGCGAAGACTCGTTCGATGGCGACGACCTGTGGTTCGTAACGGTCCAGCCACACACAGACGCCGTCGTACAGCTCGTGCAGGCGCACGGACAGCGGAGCGTCAACGGGTGTGCGCAGGACATCGACGGCCACGGCGCGCACGACCCGGCCCGGTCCGCCGTCCACCACGCCGAAGCCGCACCTGGTCAGACCGGGGTCGACCCCGAACACGCGCACGACAGCTCCCCGGATCGCAGGACGAACAACAGTTCGAACCATATCCGGTGCACCTGCGGGTGACAGTCACCGACACGGTTCGACAAGTCCACCGCGCCGTTACTACGGTGGTCGGGTTTCGATCACGGGAGTGACGGGTGAAGAGGTTCTGGGCCGTTGCGGGGTGCGTCGGCGTCGTCATGACGGTCGCCATCCTCGCCGCCCTGGCCGCGCCGCGCGATATCGGTATCGCCATCGACAAGGTCGTGCAGCTCGTCTTCGCCGTCGCGGCGGTCGTCGTCTACGCGCGGGCGCGGGACCGGTGGATGACGGCGGCGATGATCAGCCTGAGCGTCGGGTTGTCCGCGTGGATCTGGGGCCAGCAGATCATGGGCGTGCAGCTGCCGTCGTCCACGATCGCGCCGATCGGCTTCACGATGGTGCCGGTGCTCTGCCTGGCCGCGGTGATCGCGAAGGCGCAGAAGCGCCGCTCCGACGACCTGCTGCCGAACTACCGCAGCCGCACGGTGATCGTGCTCGACGGGCTGATCGTGATCGGGTCGCTGTTCGTGCTGACGTGGGTGTCGGCGCTGGAGTCGCTGACCCGCGCGTGGGCCACCGAGGGTCCCGGGTTCGCCACGGTCGTCGCGCATCCCGCCGCGTACCTCGTGCTGCTCGTGGCGATCGTGGTGATGTCGTGGACGCATCAGGCCGTGCGTCAGTGGCCGATGCTCTTCGTGGCACTGGCCGGCATCGCGCAGTCGTCGTCGGGCTGGGTGTTCGCGTACCACATCTCCAAGGGCAACACGGTGATCCCGGCGGCCGCGGACATCGGCTTCATGCTGTGCCCGGCGTTCTTCCTGCTGAGCGCGCTCGCACCGGTCCGCAACCTCGACCCGACGCCCGGCCGCATGCGCATGGCCGACCTGCTGCACCTGCTCGTGCCGTACCTGCCGCTCGCGATCACCGGGCTGTTCGTCAGTTGGAACACCGCGACGGGCGGCCGGCTGAACCCGGTCGAGATCTACGTCGGGCTCCTGGTCATCTGCCTCGTGATCGTGCGGCAGCTGTTCACGATGATGGACAACGTCCGGCTGATGGACCAGCTCCGCGTCTCTCGCGAAGAGCTGCGGCACGAGGCGACGCACGACCCGTTGACCGGCGTCGCGAACCGGTCGCTGTTCCGCGAACGGCTGGAGCGCGCGCTTTCGGTCCGTGACCGCTCGACGCCGTTGATCCTGCTGTTCATCGACGTGGACGGGTTCAAGGCCGTCAACGACAACAACGGGCACGCCGAGGGCGACATGGTGCTGCGCAACGTCGCCGCACGGCTGGTGAACAGCGTGCGGCCGGAGGACACCGTGGCGCGGCTCGGCGGTGACGAGTTCGGTGTGCTGGTCGACGGCGGTGACGCCGAGGAGCTCGGCGACCGGCTGCTGACGGTGCTGGGGCATCCGCACGAGGTGGACGGCCGGGTGCACCGGGTGCACGCCAGCATCGGTGTGGCGCAACGGTTCTCGTACGATCCCATGATCACCGCCGACGACGTGCTCGGAGCAGCGGACGCCGCGATGTACACGGCGAAGCGGCTCGGCAAGGGCATGGTCGTCGTGCACGGTTCCCCGCTTCCGGAGATGACGTGACCCCAGAGCAGCTGATCAGCGACCTCGGCATGCAGGAACTGCCCGTCGAGGGCGGGTACTTCGCGCAGACGCACCGGTCGGACGAGGTGTCCGCGATCGCGTACCTGTTGCGCAGCCCGGACTTCTCCGGCATGCACGTGCTGAAGCACCTGGAGATCTACCACTTCCACGCCGGGTCGCCGTTGCGGATGCTGCTGCTGCACCCGGACGGCACGGTGGCCGAGCCGGTGCTGAGCGCGTCGAACCCGCAGGTCGTGGTGCCCGCGGGCGTGTGGCAGGGCAGCACTCCGGCCGGCGACTGGTCGCTGGTCGGCACGGTGGTGGTGCCGCCGTACACCGACGACATCGTGGAGTTCGGGCACGCGGACGACCTGTGCGCGCGTCATCCCTCGCACGCTGATCTCATTCGGCCCCTGTGCCGGTTCTAGCGTCTCTAAGATCCTCGGAATGGCGCTTGTCCCGCTCAACGGCATCGAGCTGAACGTCCACACCGAGGGTTCCGGCGATCTCGTCGTGCTCGTCATGGGCACCGGCAGTCCCGGCAGGGTCTGGCGCACGTACCAGGTGCCCGCGCTGGTCAAGGCCGGGTACCGCGTCGCGTACTTCGACAACCGCGGCATCAGGCCGTCGTCCGAGTGCGCGGAGGGCTTCACGCTCGACGACATGGTCGCCGACACCGCCGCCGTGATCGAGCACCTGGGCGGCCCGGCGCACGTGATCGGCACGTCGCTGGGCGGCCGCATCACCCAGGAGCTGGCGCTGACGCGTCCGGCGCTGGTGCGGTCGGCGGTGATGATGGCGACCTCCGGCCGGCCCGAACCGGTGTCGCAGGCGTGGTCGCAGGCGCTGTGCGACCTGCACGACAAGGGCGTCGAGATCCCGCTGCAGTTCTACGCGGTGGCGTCGGTGGTGAGGAACCTGTCGCAGACGACGCTGGCCGACCCGGTGGTCGCCCGCGACTGGTTGCAGATGTACGAGTTCGCCGGCTCGTCGCTCGGCGCGGGCGAACGGATCCAGCTCGGCCTCGGCGAGTACGACACGCGCCTGCAGGCCTACCGCGACATCGCCGTGCGGTCGATGGTGATCGGGTTCGCCGACGACGTCGTGCTGCCGCCTCGGCTGTCGCGGGAGGTGGCGGACGCGATCCCCGGCGCGCGGTACGCCGAGGTCGC
Source organism: Lentzea sp. NEAU-D7 (assembly GCF_026242055.1). Taxonomy (GTDB): domain Bacteria; phylum Actinomycetota; class Actinomycetes; order Mycobacteriales; family Pseudonocardiaceae; genus Lentzea. The sequence goes on from NZ_JAPJDL010000014.1 coordinate 94,803, forward strand.
GGGGGCCGGGCACGTCGGGTACCTGGAGCGGCCGGACGAGGTGAACCGGCTGCTGGTCGAGTTCCTGGGCGGCGCTTGATGGAGCGGGTGTCCCCGCACGATCGGTGGCTGGAGATGGTGCGGGAACATCCGGAACTCCACGCGTTCCTGTCCGGGCTGCGTCCCGGTGAGGTGTTGTCCGGCACGGTCGCGGCGGTCGAGAACTTCGGGGTGTTCGTGCGGCTCGACGACGGTCCCGCTCATCCGAGCTACCCCGGTGCCGGGTTCGTGACGATCCCGGACCTGTCCTGGCGACACGTCGGCGATCCGTCCGACGTCGTGGCCGTCGGGCAACGCGTCAGCGGCGCGTTCCTCGAGTACGACACGTGGCAGATGGAGGCCCGGATGTCGTTGAGGGCGCTGAAGCCGGACAGTCGTCGCCGAGATCGACCGGGAGCGGCGCAGGGTGGTGCTGGTTAGCGGTCCAGGCTGAACTCGTCCGTCGTCTCCCCCTTCACCAGCAGGTCCACGCGGCCGCTGAGCACGTAGGTGCCGTGCGGTGTGCGGGCGGCCGTGGTCGGGGCGGTCTTCCAGTCCCGCTGGGACTTCACCTGCCACGTGCGGGTGTCCAGGAGCGTCACGGCGTTCCTGCCCGGTGCGGCCAGGCCGTTCGTCACGACGACCAGGCCCTGCGGGGTGAGGGTGAGGCCGTCGGCGCCCGGCAGCTTCAGCGCGGGCAGTTCCTCCACGTGGTTCGCGGTGACTTTGAACAGGGTGCCGTCGGTGTAGTGGCCGGTGACCAGGAAGCCCCTGGGGTCCCAGGCGATCCCGTTGTTGCCGAACGACGCCCCGCCCAGCCAGGGGTCGCGGGCGAACGGTGTGACGGTGCCGTCGCGGCCGACCTTCCAGATCGTGTCGCCCAGCGTGCCGGTGACGTAGGCGTTGCCGTGCGGGTCGACCGCGACGTCGTTGGCGCCGTTGGGAATGTCGGCGTACTTCAGCGCGCGGCCGGTGCGCAGGTCGAAGATGCCCAGGCCGGACTGGCCGGGTACCGATCGTTCGCCGAAGCCGATGTCGCCGTAGGTGACCAGCAGCCGGTCGCCGTCCACCCGGAGGCCGAACGTGGACACCATGCGGGTTCCGGTGACGAGCGGGCGGACCCGGCCGTTGGTGCCGACCAGCGACACCGTGCCGTGGCGCAGCGAGCTGACGAGGAACTGGCCGCGGCTCGGGTCCCAGGCCACGCCCTCGGGGTGCAGCGACGGTGAGCGTGCCTCGATGTGCCTCGGCGTGGCCTGGGCGGTGCCGGTGAGCAGCACCAGCACCGCCGTGACGGCGAGCAGGACGCGCATTGCTTCCCTCCAGTACGAACACTGATGCGTATCAGAGTTCTGATATGCATCCATACTCTTATCACACTTCTATGCTGGAGGGATGCGCAGCGGTGATCGGATCGGCGGGGACATCAAGCGCGCCGAGCAGGACCTGGTGGCCGCGAAGTCGGCGGCCGTGAAGCCCGCGGGGCTGACCGTGCCGCAGTACGCGGCGCTGCTGGCCCTGAGCGAGCACCCCGGCGCGCCCGCGGCGACGCTCGCGCGGTTGTGCCTGACCACGCCTCAGACGATGACGACGATCCTGCAGAACCTGGTCGCGCTGGGTCTCGTGGAGCGCACGTCGAACCAGTGGCAGCGCAACGTCCTGGAGAACCGGCTGACCGAGGCGGGGCAGGCGAGGTTCCGCGAGGCGGACAAGGCCGCGGTGGCGGTGGAGCAGAGGCTGGCGGACGCGTTCACCGACGAGGAGCGCGCACAGTTGCGCGCGCTCCTGCAGCGGTGCTCGGACGTGCTCAGCGAGAAGTGACGAACTCGTAGGTCTCGTCGACCATCCGCGCCAGGAAGCCGTCGCGGTCGAACTCCGGGTCGTCGTCCATGCCCGGTGGCGGCACGTGGACGAAGCCGAAGTGGCCCGCCTTCGGCACGACCCGCAGGTCCACTTCGGCCGGTGCGGTCCTGAGCACCTCGACCTCCGCGGCCGGCACGAAGGTGTCCAGTTCACCGACGTAGGCGAGCATCGGCGTCCTCACCTCGGCGAGCGCGCCGGGGGCCGCGAACCAGCCGGCGGGCGGGGTGTAGAGCACCAGGCGGCTGACACGGGAGTCCCTTGGCACGTCGAGGGGCTCGCGTTCCTCGCTCCACGGGGTCGCGCCCGCGAGGCACAGGGCCGCCCAGGCACCGATCGAGTGCCCGATCACAGCCACCTCGGCGTCCGGACCCACGTCGCGCAGGGCCTCCACCAGGCCCAGCGGGCGGGCGAGGTAGTCGTCCCAGGTGGCCTGCCGCGGGTGCAGGCGCGGGAACGACGGCGCGATCACCCGGTGGCCGCGGGCGGTGAAGTGGTCCAGCAGCGGGCGGTGCCGCTCCGGGTCGCCACCGCCACCCACGGCGAAGAGCACCACACGGTCCACAGTTCCCCCCTCAGCGGTGCGCGGCCTGTCCGGTGGGCCGCAGCAGGATCTCGTTGACGTCCACAGTGGATGGCTGGGACACGGCGTAGAGCACCGCCCTGCCAACGTCTTCCGGCGCCAGCTTCGGGTCATCCACACGCGACGCCGGGATGGCGTCGGTGTCGACGAGCCCCGGCTGCACCACCGTCACCCTGACGCCGGTGCCCACCGCCTCGGCGCGGATCGCCTGCGCCAGCCCGGTGATCGCCCACTTCGTCGCCGAGTACAGGTTGCCAGGGCGCACGCCGCGGCCGGCGGCGGACCCCGTCATCACGAGGTGGCCGCCGGAACGGACCAGCGCGGGCATCGCGGCACGGGCCGTGAAGGCCGGTCCGCAGACGTTCGTGACGACCATGTCCGTCCATTCGGAAGGCTCGGCACCCGCCGAAGAGACGAACGACGTGTCCACCGAAACGCCCGCGTTGGCGAAGACGACGTCGATCCGGCCCCAGCGGGACTCCACACGGGACATGAGATCCTGCACGGAACTCCAGGAAGAAACGTCGCATCGGGCGTCCCAGCCGCGATCACCGACAGATTCTTCGGCCGAACGGGAGGCCCGGACCACGCGATAGCCCACCTGGGCGGCCAGGGAGGCGGTCGCCGCCCCGATTCCGCGGGAAGCACCGGTCACCACGAAGACGTTTTCCATGATCCGGAACCCTAGTCAGGGAAACGTCAGTGCCGCCTGTTTTGATGTCGCCCATGACTTTGAACCGCAGGTCCGTGTTCGGGCTGGGAACCGTCGCGGCCGCGACGGCCGTGCTCGGCTCCAACGGTGCAGCACAAGCGCAGGAAGACGCGGAGGTAGAGATCGAACGCTCCCCGGCGACGGCCGACCGGTCGCGCAAGCGCGTGGCCCAGATCTACAGGCGGCAGACCCGCAAGGCGCGGGGCACGTGGTCGTCGCTGATCACGGTCGCCGACCTCGACGGCACGACGAAGGCCGCCGTCGACGAGAACGCCGACGTGGTCGTCGAGGCCTACAGCGTCAACAAGATCGCCGTCGCCGTCGCCGTGCTGGACAAGGTGGACCGCGGGCTGATCACGCTCGACCAGACGGTCACGGTGTCGGCCGCGATCGTCATCCAGGACACCGACGGGATCTTCGCGCTCGACGGCGCGTACCCGAGCCAGGTCACGGTCGGCCACGCGCTCGCGAACCTGCTGACCGTGTCGGACAACACCGCGGTCCGCCTGTGCGGCCTGGTCGTGCCGGCGCTGGAGCTCAACGAGATCCTGCGGTCCAAGGGCTTCGTGCACACCCAGGTCGTCCCGGTCGCGAACCCGAACCGGTTCTTCCTCGGCACCACGACGGCGCGCGAGACGCACACGTTGCTGCAGAAGCTCGTCGACGGTCAGCTGCTCTCTGCAGCGTCCACCGCGTACCTGCTGAACATCCTGCGCGCCACGGCCAGCTTCACCGACGGCGTGCGGCTCAACCTCACGACGAACGAGCGCCTGCGGGTGGCCACGAAGGCCGGGTGGTTCGAGGACGGCCGCAACGAGGCCGGAATCATGTTCAGCGCGGACAACCGGGCGATCCTGATCTACTCGATGTTCGCGTCCGGCGAGTTCTCCGGCGACAAGGCCGTGAACGACGAGGACTTCAGCACCACGCACCCGGCCGTCGCGGCCCGCGCGGAGCTCGGGCGCAGCATGTTCGACGCCGTCATCAAGATCACGACCACGCGCCCGAAGCACCGCGCGAAGGTCTACCGGTTCTTCAACGGCGGCTGATTTCCTGAGAATTATCTGAAACATCGACCAAAGAGCACCCGTTTTCGGATATACAGACAGCTTCGCCGGGGTCGGTCGTCGCCGCCGTCGACGACCGGCTTCCCCGCGCGTTGCAGTTAGAGCGCCGGTTCCACAACGTCGTGGTACCTGCGTGTCACCTCCTCGATCACCTCGTCGAAGTCCGCCGCCCAGACGGCCGCGTTGAAGATCTCGACCTCGACGTCACCGGAGTACCCGGTCGCCGCGACCTGCCGGGTCAGCCGGGCCAGGTCGATGTCCCCGTCACCGGGATAACCGCGCCCGAGCAGGACGTCCGCGGGCACGGGGGTGAGCCAGTCGCACACCTGGTACGACGCGATCAGCCGTCCCGCCCGGGCGATCTGCTCGTCCACGGCCGGGTCCCACCACACGTGCAGCGCGTCCACGACGACGCCGACCGACTCGTGCCGTTCGGCGATGTCCAGCGCCTGGGCCAACGTCGAGAGCACGCCGCGGTCCGCGCAGAACACCGGGTGCATCGGTTCCAGCGCCAGCACCACGCCCGCCTGCTCCGCGTGCACCGACAGCTCCGCGATGGCGTCGGCGACGCGCTGACGTGCGCCGACGAGGTCCTTGTCGCCCGCCACTCCCCCGACGACCATGACCAGCGTGCCGGTCCGCAACGCCGCCGCCTCGTCGATGGCGCGGCGGTTGTCGTCGAGTGCGCTCCGGTTGTCCACGGCCGTGAGGAACCCGCCGCGGCACAACGACGACACGCGCAGCCCCGCGTCCCGGACGATCTTGGCGGTGCGTTCCAGGCCGTGGTCGGCGACCGGTTCGCGCCACAGCCCGATCGACTCGATCCCGTGCCGCGCACAGCCGTCGACGGCTTCGGCGACCGTGGCGCGTTTGATCGTGGCCTGGTTCAGCGAGAGGCGAGCCATCGGCTCCACCGCCGTTCCGCGAACTCCGGGTCGACCACGCCGGCGATCTCCGCGAGCCGTTTCGCCTCGGCCAGGTGTTCCACGCTGCGCGCGTTTTCCAGACCGCCGATGAGCTGGAACCGCTCCTGGTGCCCGGCGAGCCACGCCAGGAACACCACGCCCGTTTTGTAGTAGTACGTCGGTGCGCTGAACAGATGGCGGGACAACGGAACGGTCGGCGCCATGATCCGGTGGAACTCTTCGGTATCCCCCTCCGCCAGCTTCGCGAGCGCCTTCGCCGCCACCGGGGCGATCGGGTCGAAGATGCCGAGCAACGCGTCGCTGTGGCCCTGCTCGTCGCCCGCGATCAGGTCCGGGTAGTGGAAGTCGTCGCCGGTGTAGCAGCGGACGCCGTCCGGCAGCGCGCGCCGCAGCCCGATCTCGTGCCCGGCGTCGAGCAGCGAGACCTTCACGCCGTCGACCTTGTCCGGCCGCGAGCGGATGATCTCCAGGAAGTTCCGGGTGGCCTGCGGGACGTCGGCCGAACCCCAGTAGCCCTCCAGCTGCGGGTCGAACGCGGTGCCGAGCCAGTGCAGGATCACCGGTTCGCTGACGCGGTCGAGCAACGTGCCGTAGACCTTCTCGTAGTCCTCGGGCCCCCGCGCCGCCGCCGCGAGCCGGCGTGAGCACATCAGGACGGGCTGGGCGCCGGCCTCCTGGACGACGTCGAGCTGTTCCAGGTAGGCGTTCAGCACGTCGTCGAGGCCTGCCTCACCGGTCAGCTGGTCGGTCGCGACACCCGCGCAGATCCGACCCGTCTTCTCGGCGGCACTGCGGCGGATGAGCTCGGCGGCCGTCGGCCAGTCCAGCCCCATGCCGCGTTGCGCGGTGTCCATGGCCTCCGCGACGCCCAGGCCGTGCGACCAGAGGTGATGCCGGAACGCGAGGGTCGCGTCCCAGTCGACCGTGCGCTCGTCCTCGGCCACGACGTGCGCCGCGGCGAACGCGACGCGGTCGACCCCGCTCCGGCTAGACATCGGCGATCTCCACCCGGCGACCCTCCGAAGAGGACCGCAGACCGGCCGCGGCCAACGCGACACCGCGGGCGCCGGCGCGGAAGTCGTGCGGGAACGGCGCGCCCTCGTAGACGTGGCGCAGGAACTCCGCCCACTGCACCTTGAAGCCGTTGTCGAACTCCTCGTTGTCCGGCACCTGCTGCCACTGCTCGCGGAACGGGTGCGCGACCGGGAGGTCCGGGTTCCACACGGGTTTCGGCGTGACGGCGCGGGGCTGCACGAAGCACTCGCGCAGCCCCGCGACCGCACTCCCCTCGGTGCCGTCCACTTGGAACTCGACGAGCTCGTCGCGGCGCACCCGCACGCACCAGGACGAGTTGATCTGGGCGATGACGCCGTTCGCGATCTCGAAGATCCCGTACGCGGCGTCGTCCGCGGTCGCCTCGTAGGCGTTGTCCTGCTCGTCCCACCGGGTCGGAATGTGCGTCACGGCCTTCGCGGTGACGGCCTCGACCCGGCCGAACAGGTTGTGCAGCAGGTAGCTCCAGTGGCAGAACATGTCCGCGACGATGCCGCCGCCGTCCTCCGCCCGGTAGTTCCAGCTCGGGCGTTGCGCGGACTGCCAGTCGCCCTCGAAGACCCAGTAGCCGAACTCGCCGCGCACGCTGAGGATGCGGCCGAAGAAACCACCGTCGATCAGCCGCTTGAGCTTGCGGATGCCCGGCAGGTACAGCTTGTCGGCCACCACGCCGTGCCGCACGCCCCTGGCGTCGGCCAGCCGCCCGAGCGCGAGCGCCTCCTCGACGGTCTCGCTGACCGGCTTCTCGGTGTAGACGTGCTTGCCCGCCTCGATCGCCTTGGTGATCGACTCGACGTGCCTCGACGTGACCTGAGAGTCGAAGTAGATCTCGACCGACGGGTCGGCCAGCGCACCGTCGAGGTCCGTCGTCCAGTGCGCGAGGTCGTGGCGCTCGGCGATCTCCTTGAGCTTGTCGCCGTTGCGGCCCACGAGGACCGGTTCCACCTTCAGCACGGTCCCGTCCCGCAACCGCACGCCCTCGTCGCGCAACGGCAGCAGCGAGCGGACCAGGTGCTGGCGGTACCCCATCCGCCCGGTGACGCCGTTGACCGCCACGCCAATGGTCCGTTCCGCCATCGCACCTCCCTGGTAGCAGCGCTGGAAAGCGCTTTCCCGCCACGCTAATCGCGGCGCTTCACGGACGTCAACCTCCTCGCGAGTTAGTCTCAGCGCTCACATGCAGGTTGACGGAGGTGGTCGTGTCCGCCCGACAGGTGACGCTCGCCGAGGTGGCGAAGCAGGCGGGTGTGTCGTTGGCGACCGCTTCTCGCGTGCTCAACGGCAGCACGCGGCAGGTGAGCGAGGACCTGAGCGAGCGCGTCCTGCGCACCGCGGAGGAGCTCGGCTACGTGCCGAACGCGTCCGCGCAGGCGCTGGCCCGCAACTCCAGCTCGCTGGTCGGGCTGGTGGTCCACGACATCACCGACCCGTACTTCTCGTGCATCGCGGCGGGGGTGACGCGGGTGGCCGAGGAGGCAGGGCTCGTCGTCGTGCTCGGCACGACCGGGCGCCGTCCCGAACGCGAGGCGGAGCTGCTGTCCACGTTGCGCGCGCATCGCGCCCGTGCGGTGGTGCTGGCCGGTTCCCGCACCACGGACCGTGCGGCGCAGTCGCGGCTGGCAGCCGAGATCGACGCGTTCACCGAGCAGGGCGGGCGCGTCGCGTGCGTGTCGCAGGCGAAGCTCGGCACCGACACGGTCGTTCCCGGCAACCGCGCAGGCGGTCGCGCCCTGGCCCGTGCGCTGGCCGGGCTCGGGCACAAGAAGTTCGCCGTGCTGGGTGGTCCTTCCGAGCTCGTCGTGGCCCGCGACCGGCTCGCGGGGTTCAAGGCGGGGCTCGCCGACGCGGGCATCGCGCCGCCCGTGGTGGTCAACGGCGCCTTCACCCGTGACGGCGGGTACGCCGCCGCGATGGAGCTGCTGGCGTCGAAGTCGCGCGCCACCTGCGTGTTCGCCGTGACGGACGTGATGGCGATGGGCGCGATGGCCGCGCTGCGCGAGCGTGGCGTGCGCATTCCGGAGGACATCTCGATCGCCGGGTTCGACGACATCCCGACGCTGCGCGACACGGTTCCGGCACTGTCCACCGTGCGACTGCCGCTGGAGGAGATGGGCGAGATCGCCGCAGGTCTCGTGCTGGACGCCGGGGGTGACGAGGCACGCACCGTCCGGGTGGCGGGTGAGGTGGTGCTCCGGGCGTCGACTGCTCACAATTAGACTCGTCTGGCTGTTCACGTACTTAGTCATGAGGAGTTGAGCCGTCCCCATGGGGTCTGGCCCCGGCTGGCATACCAACCCGGTCCCTTGTTCCCGCTGTTCAGGAGCACGTAGGTGACCGGAATCCTTCTGAGCGTGCTCGGTCTGGTCGCCGTCGTGGCACTGACCGCGGGCACCTTCATCGCGGTCGCGGCGGAGTTCTCGCTGACCGCGCTGGAACGAAGCACCGTCGAACGTCACGTGGCCGAGGTGGGCGACGCCAAGGCGCACACCATCGATCGTGCGCATCGCACTCTCTCGTTCCAGCTCTCCGGCGCACAGCTCGCCATCACGCTGACGACGCTGATCACCGGTTACATCGCGGAGCCCGCGATCGCGAACCTGATCGAGCCCGGACTCACGGCGCTCGGCGCGTCCGGGGCGCTGGCGGACGGTCTGTCGCTGGCTCTGGCGCTGGCGATCGCCACGTCGTTGTCGATGGTGTTCGGCGAGCTCGTGCCCAAGAACCTGGCGATCGCGAAGCCGCTGGAGACCGCGCGCGGCGTGGTCGGCATCCAGGCGGGGTTCTCCACGGTCTTCCGCTGGTTGATCCACTGGATGAACAACTCGGCGAACTGGCTGGTGCGGCGTCTGGGCGTCGAGCCGGTGGAGGAGCTGGCGTCCGCGCGGTCGCCCGAGGAGCTGGGCGCGCTCGTCCGCACGTCGGCCGAGCACGGCACGCTGGACCAGGGCACCGCGGTGCTGCTGGACCGGTCGTTGCGCTTCGGTGACCGGACGGCCGGCGAGCTGATGACGCCGCGCGTGCAGGTCGAGGCGTTGCGGGCCGACGCGACGGTCGCGGACCTCGTGGTGAAGGCGCGGGAGACGGGCTTCTCGCGGTTCCCCGTGCACAACGGCTCGCTGGACGAGGTGAGCGGGATCGTGCACGTGAAGCAGGCCTTCGCGGTGCCCGCCGCGCTGCGCACGTCCACGCCGCTGTCGGCGGTGACCCGGCCCGTGTACTCGGTGCCGGAGACGCTGGAGGGCGACGCCCTGCTGGACCGGCTGCGGGCGTCCGGGCTGCAGACGGCGCTGGTCGTCGACGAGTACGGCGGCACGGCCGGCATGGTGACGCTGGAGGACGTGGTCGAGGAGATCGTCGGCGACGTGCGCGACGAACACGACCGCGGCGAGGCGGCGCCGGTGCGGTCGCTCGGTTCGAACAGCTGGATCGTGTCCGGGCTGCTGCGCGACGACGAGGTGGCGGACGCGACCGGGTTCCAGATGCCCGAGGGCGACTACGAGACGCTGGCCGGCCTGGTGCTGGCGCGGCTCGGCCGGATCCCGGACGTCGGCGACGAGATTCGCGTCGGCGGCTGGAGGGTGACCGTCATGCGGATGGACAAGCACCGCGTGGCCGAGCTCCGGGTGGTGTCGTCCTCGTGAACTTCCTCATCATCGCTCTGCTGCTCGCGGGCAACGCGTTCTTCGTCGGTGCCGAGTTCGCGGTGATCACCGCGCGCCGGGACCGGCTGGAGGCGTTGGCGGACAAGGGGTCCTCCCGCGCCCGCACCGCGATCAAGGCGTCACAGCAGCTGCCGTTGCTGATCGCGGGCGCGCAGCTGGGCATCACACTGTGCTCCCTCGGGCTCGGTGCGATCGCCGAGCCCGCGCTGGCTTCCGTTCTTGAGGGGCCCCTCCGGGCCGTCGGGCTGCCGCTGGCCGTGGTGCACGGTGTGGCGTTCGCGGTGGCGTTGGTCATCGTCGTCGCGCTGCACACGATCCTCGGCGAGATGGTGCCGAAGAACCTCGCGATCGCCGGTCCCGAGCGGGCCGCGGTGTGGCTGGTTCCGGTGCACTACGGGTTCTCGCGGATGATCGCGCCGGCGTTGGCCCTGTTCACGGCCGTGGGCCGGTGGGTGCTGCGCCGGTTCGGCGTGGAGCCGGTCGACGAGCTGGAGTCGGCCTACACGCCGGACGAGCTGGCGTTGCTGATCGGCCAGTCCCGTTCCGAGGGCCTGCTGGAGGACTCGGAGCACCGGCGGCTGGCGCAGACGCTGTCGTCCGCCGCCCGCACCGTGGCCGACGTGCTGGTTCCGCTGGACCGGCTCACGACGGTGTCCGCGTCGCCGACCGTGGGCGAGATCGAGGCCGCCGTCGCGGAGACCGGGTTCTCGCGGTTCCCCGTGCTCGCCGAGACCGGGCTGGTCGGGTACCTGCACGTCAAGGACGTGCTGGACCTGGAGGGCGCGGAGACTTCGGTGCCGCGTGACCGGGTGCGCGGGTTGCCCGAGGTGCCCGCCGAGGCCCGGCTGGACGAGGCTCTGGCCGCGTTGCGCCGCGCCCAGTCGCACCTCGCGCGCGCGGTGAGCGCGGACGGCACGGTGCTCGGTGTCGTGGCGATGGAGGACCTGCTGGAGGAGTACGTGGGCACGGTGCGCGACGGCACGCACGTGCGCTGGGTCTAGAGACTCCTGCCGAGGGCGTCGAGCAGGGCGTTGGTGCCCTGCTCGCGCCACTCGGGCCGATCGAGGCCGTCGAAGAAGGCGCCGTGCTCGGTGACCGTCAGCGTGGTCTTGCCATCGCTCTGCTCGAACTCCATGGTCGCGAGGCTGACGCTGGCGCGCTTTTCGTCCTGGTGCATTGAGTACGTGGACACGATGCGTTCGTGGTGCCGGATGTCCTCGTAGCGCGCGCTGTAGGCGTGCACGGTGCCGTCCGGGGCGGTGCCGGCGACGTGTTCCGTGCCGCCCTCCCGGAAGTCCAGGGTGTGTCCCGTCGACTCCCAGTCGTCGGGCGAGACGAACCACCTGGACTTGCTCGCCTGGTCGGCCCACGCCTGCCAGACCTTGCCGATCGGCGCCGCGTAGGTGCGTTCGATGGTGAACGAGGCGTGCTTGACGCTCATGTCTCCTCCAGGAATGTCCCGAGCCGGTCGAGCCTGCGCTCCCAGCCGGTGCGTTGGGTCGTCAGCCATCCCTCGGCCGCGCGCAGGGCCTGCGGCGCGATCTGACACGTCCTCGTGCGGCCCTGCTTGCTGGTCGTGACCAGGCCCGCCTCTTCGAGGACCTTCAGGTGCTGCACCACCGCCGGGAGCGACATGGCGAACGGCTCCTTGAGCTCGCTGACCGTCGCCGGGCCCCGGCACAGCCGCTCGACCACCGCGCGGCGGGTGGGGTCCGCCAGCGCGTGGAACAGCCGGTCGAGCTGATGGTTAAGCATGTTCTTAAGTATTACTCGACCTGTCAAGGCGCGGTGCGGATCTCCAGCAGCACGCAGCCCACGTCCGTCCGGTAGGGACCGTGCGGCATGCCCGGACGGCGGCTCGCGAAGTCGCCCGCGTGGAACGTCCTGCCCAGCGTCAGGTCGGTGAGCTCGCCCTCCAGCAGGTAGACCTCCTCGTGGTAGTCGTGGCGGATCACGCCCGACGTCTCGAGGCCCGGTTCCCAGCGCGCGATCCTCGTCAGGGTCGACGTGTCCGGGTCGCGGCTCAGGACCCGTTCGGTGACGCCCGGATCGGCCGGCCGCCAGTCGAGCCCACCGGTCGGGAAGAACTCGTGCTCCTCGCGCATCACAGCCTCCGGTTCGCCAGCACGGGCAGCTTCGCGCGGACCTCGTCGACGAGGCGAACGTCCACATCGGACACGATGGTGCCCGGCGCGCCGCCGAGCCGCTCGCGCACGACGCCCAGCGGGTCGGCCACCGCGCTGCGGCCGATCCCCGTCGGGGCCGCGCCGTGGTCGGCGTCCGGGTCGGCCTGGCCGCAGGCGAGGACCCAGGAGGTCGCGTCCAGGGCACGGGCGCGGACCAGGAGGTCCCACTGCTCCGCCTTGCCGGGGCCCGCTCCCCAGGAAGCGCCGAGCAGGATGACGGGCGCGGTGCCGGCCAGCGCGCGGAAGAGTTCGGGGAACCGCACGTCGTAGCAGGTGGCCAGGCCGATCGTGGTGCCGTCCACCTCGAACGTCACGGGCTTCTCGCCGGGGGTGACGGTGTCGGACTCGCGGAAGCCGAAGGCGTCGAACAGGTGCATCTTGTCGTAGCCGAGGTGCAGGCCCGCACCGGTGACGAGCGTCGTGTTGGCGACCCTGTCCCCCTCGCCCGGCGTGAACATGCCGGCGACCACCACCACGTCGTGCTCGTCGGCGATCTCGCGGACCGCCGTCGCCCACGGGCCGTCCAGGGGTTCGGCGACCGGCTTCAGCGGCACGCCGAAGCGGCACTGGGTGGCTTCCGGGAAGTGCACGACCCTTGCGCCTTTCGCGGCAGCGCCGGCTACTTCGGTGCGCACGGTGGCAAGGTTCTGCCGCACATCAGCGGTGGAGCTGATCTGGCAGAGCGCGAAACGCATGATCCTCCTCTGGTATACATGTTGTATGCAGGCCGCGGCCAGAGATAGTGATGGCTTGTCCGGCAGGGACAAGGCCTACGAGTTCCTGAAGGACACGATCCTCGCCGACCCCGAGATGCAGGGGCGGTTCATCAGCGAGCAGGACGTCGCCAACCAGATCGGCGTCTCCCGCACGCCGATCCGCGAGGCCCTGCTGCTGCTCGCGGCCGAAGACCTCGTGCAGCTCGTGCCGAAGAAGGGTGCGTACGTCGCGCCGTTGTCCTCGCGGCAGATCAGCGAGTTGATGGAGCTGCGCGGCGTCATCGAGCGGTACGCCGCCGAGCGCACGATGGGCGAGGGCACCGTTCCGCTGCGGCAGATGCAGGAGCTCATCGAGCAGCAGCGTTTCCTGGTCGAGGACGCGCGGCAGTTCATCGACGTCGACAGGCAGTTCCACGCGCTGTTGGTGGCGGCGACGGGCAACGAGCTGTTGACGAAGACCTACGAGGGGCTGCGTGCACGGCAGGTTCGCGCGGGTGTGGTCGCGTTGTACCGGGCGCACGGCAGGCAGCAGGCCGTGATCGACGAGCACGACGAGATCGTGGCCGCGCTCGAGTCCGGAGACGTCGGCGCGGCCACCGCGGCGATCACCGCTCACTTGGACACCACGCTGAAGGTGCTGCTCAACGGCTGAACCTCCTCCTCCGGGCGGGGATCACGGCCCAGCCAGAGCCCTGCCAGCGTCACCACGCACGCCACGCTGACGTAGAGGCCGACCACCACCCACGTGCCGAACCCGGCCAGCAACGCGGTGAAGAGCAAGGGGGCGACGGCGCCGCCGATCACACCGGCCAGCGTGTAGGCGAGCGAGCTTCCGGTGTAGCGCAGGCGTTCGGTGAACTGCTCGGCGATGAACGCGGCCTGCGGCCCGTACATGAACGCGTGGAAGCCCAGGCCCACCACGACACCGAGCACGATCAGCGGCCACGACCGGGTGTCGATCAGCGGGAACAGCACGAACGGCCACACCGCGCCGCAGACCGCGGCCACCGCGTAGAGGCCGCGCCGGTTGACCTTGTCCGACAGCCAGCCGGCGAGCGGCATCAGGAACAGCTGGAAGCCCGAGGCGATCAGCACCGCGACGAGGCCGACGTTGCGCGGCAGCTTCAGCTGGGTCGTGAGGTAGGTCAGCACGAAGACGGTGTGCAGCGCGTACAGCACGTCCGGGCCGACGCGGCACAGCACGGCCGCGACCAGCGGCCGCGTCTGCGTGCGGAACACCTCGCTGATCGGCGCGGCCGGGCGGTCGCCGCGCGCCTCGATCGCCTTGAAGACCGGGGTCTCCTCCAGCTTCACGCGGATCCAGAGGCCGAAGATCACCAGCACCGCGGACAGCAGGAACGCCACGCGCCAGCCCCACGACATGAACGCGGCGTCGGACAGCGCGACGCCGAGGAGCGCGAGCACGCCGTTGGCCATCAGGTTGCCGGCGGGCGGGCCGATCTGCGCGGCCGACGCCCAGAAGCCGCGCTGCCTCGGATCGCCGTACTCGCTGGACAGCAGCACCGCGCCACCCCACTCGCCGCCGAGACCGACGCCCTGCGCGAACCGCAGCAGCACGAGCAGCACACCGGCCGCGGGGCCGATCGCGGCGTGCGTCGGCAACAGGCCGATGAGCAGCGTCGCGATACCGGTGATCAGCAACGTCGTGACGAGCACGCGTTTGCGGCCGATCTTGTCGCCGAGCCGGCCGAACAGGAACCCGCCGAGCGGCCGGGACAGGTAGCCGACGGCGTACGTCGAGAACGCGAGCAGCGTCGCGGTGAGCGGTTCGGAGCTCGGGAAGAACAACGGGCCGAGGACGACGGCCGCGGCGACGTTGTAGATCGCGAAGTCGTACCACTCCAGGGCGGTACCGGAGAGCGAAGCCACGAAGGCGCGCACCAACGCCGAACGCGGTACGTCCGGTGCGGTGGCTCGCGGTGCTGAACCTTCATTTGATGTCACTGGCGGCATGGCGTAATACTGCCTGTATACAACTCGTATGCGCAAGGAGTACCGCATGTCTACCGTCCGTACACAGGCCACCGCACTGCAGTTCGACCTTCCTGACGGCACCGTCGCCGAGGTCGCCGTGACGACCTTGCTGAACGGCGGCTACGCCGGTCGCAGCCAGGAGGACGTGGCCGCTCACGTGCGCGAACTGGCCGAACTGGGGGTGCCTGCGCCGTCCGTGACGCCGAGCCTCTACCCCGTCTCGCCGTACCTCGCGCAGCAGACGTCGTCCGTTCCCGCGCAACACGGCAAGACGTCCGGCGAGGCCGAGTGGGCGCTCGTCGTGACCGCGGACGACGTCCTGCTGACCGTCGCCTGCGACCACACGGACCGCGCGCTGGAGGTGCACGGCGTCGCGTGGAGCAAGAACGCCGGACCGGACGTGCTGGGCCGGAAGGCGTGGCGGCTGTCCGAGGTCGCGGACCGGATCGACTCGATCGAGCTCACCGCCTGGGCGGACGGCGTGGAGATCCAGCGCGGCACCCTGGCCGAGCTGCTGACCCCGCAGTACTGGGTGGAGCGGCTGCGCGAACTGGGTCAGCTCGAGCCCGGCACCGTGCTGCTGTCCGGCACGATCCCGATGCACCACGGCGTGGACCAGTTCGCCTCGAAGTGGCGCGTCGAGCTGCGCGACCCGGCGACCGGCGACGTCCTCGACTGCGAGTACGAGGTCACGCGGCTGCCCGACCCCATCGGCTGAGCCCTCGGTATGCCCCTCCCGGACCCGTGTCGATCCGGGGACGGCCGCGTTCGACGTCCCTGTGAAGGACCACGACAGGGAGGCACAGAAGATGAGCAACGTCTACACGGGCGCCAGCACCTCGATCGACGGCTACGTCTCAGGCCCGGACTTCTCCGGCTTCGACAGGCTGTTCGCCTGGTACGAGGCGGGCGACGTGGCGTTCACGGTCCCGACCGGCGCCATGACCGTCCACCTCACGCCGGCCAGCGCCGCGTACTTCGGCGGGCTGATCCAGGCGACCGGCGCGTTGGTGGTGGGGCGCAAGCTCTACGACTTCACCAACGGCTGGGGCGGCCAGCACCCGATGGGCGTTCACACCGTCGTGCTCACCCATCGGCCGTTGGAGGACAACGAACACTTCACGTTCGTCAGCGGCGGCATCGAGGAAGCCGTCGCGGTGGCCCGGAAGCACGCCGGAGACAAGGGCGTCGGCCTGAACTCGGGCGAGATCGCGCGGCAGGCCATCGACGCGGGCCTGGTGGACGAGATCTTCCTCGACCTGGTGCCGGTGATCCTCGGCGGAGGCACGCCGTTCTTCGCGCCCGGCAAGGGGTACCAGCTGGAGGGCCCCGTCTCCGTAATTGAGAGCGCTTCGGTCACGCACCTGCGCTACAAAGTCAGGTATGAAGCTCCGGAGACTGACTGACGCGGACTCGAAGGAGCTGTTCCAGGCCATCACGGAGTCGCTCGCACACCTGGAGGTGTGGATGCCGTGGGCGGCCGGCGGCTACGACGCGTCGACGCTCGCGGAGTTCCTCGCCGACGCCGAGAGCGGCTGGGAGCGCGGGACGCTGTTCCCGCACGTCATCACCGTCGACGACGCGATCGTCGGCCTCGTGACGGCGAGCCGCGACGGCCGGGACGATCTCGTGGAGATCGGCTACTGGCTGCACCCCGCGCACACCGGGCGAGGCCACGCCACGGCGGCGACGGCGGAGCTGGTGGAGTTCGCGTTCGCGCTGGAGGGCGTGCGCAGGGTCCAGATCTGGCACGACGAGGCCAACGTCGCGAGCAGCGGTGTGCCGCGGCGGCTCGGGTTCACCGAGATAGACCGCCGCACACCGCCGCGCGAGCCCGCGATCGGCAACCGCGTCGGGGTGGACGTCGTGTGGGAGCTGCGCCGCTAGGCCTTGTCCCCGGAAGTTCGTCCGGTGGCAGGCGCGGGCGAGAGCCCCGGAGGCGGCGCCGCTCGTTCGGCGGGAGGCGCGGGAGCTCGGTCAGCCTCAGGCGGCCAGCGAGGCCTTCACCGCGCGGGCGCCCTCGTCGGCGAGCACTTCCTCGTCACCGTTCTCGATCGCCCGCAGCACCTGGGAGACGACGTCCCGCGGCGCGATCTTGGGCGCGTCGATGCCGTCGGTCATGTCGGTGTCGATGAAGCCCACGTGCACCCCGATGACGTTGGTTCCCTGCTCCCGCAGGTCCTCCCTCGTCGACTTCGTGAGCGACCAGCCCGCCGCCTTCGACGCCGCGTAGCCGCGCCAGGCCGGACGGCCGACCCACGACAGGATGCTCAGGACGTTGACGAGGGTGCCTCCGCCGTTGGCCTTCAGGACGGGCGCGAACGCGTCCGTCGTGCGGACGAGACCGTAGAAGTTGACCTCGAACTCCGCCCTGATGCTGTCCACGTCCTCGCCCCCGACGAGCACGCCGGCGTTGTTGACGACGATGGAGACGTCGCCGAGCTCCTTCGCCGCGGCCGCGACGGACGCGTCGTCCGTGACGTCCAGCCGGATCGGGACGACACCCTCGTCCACGACGGACGCCGGATTGCGCGCACCGGCGTAGACCTTCGCCCCGCGCTTCGCGAACTCCTGCGCGAACGCCCGGCCGAGCCCGCGGTTGGCCCCGGTCACCAGCACTGCCACACCGTTGAAGTCCATGACCCCTACCTCCTAAGTTGGCTTTCCCAACTCACACTAGCGGCGTAAGTTGGATTTTCCAACCCACTGATAGGATGGCCACATGGCACCTCGAAGCTGCTCCATCGCGAACGCACTGGGAGTCGTGGGCGAGCGCTGGTCGCTGCTGGCGCTGCGCGAGGTCTTCCTCGGCGTCACCCGCTTCGACCAGATCGCCGCGAACACCGGTGCCTCACGCGATGTGCTGACCGTGCGGCTGAAGAAGCTGGTCGCCGCCGGGGTGCTGGAGAAGCACCAGTACTCCGAACACCCGCCACGGCACGAATACGTGCTCACGGACTCGGGGCGCGCGCTGCACAACGTGATGCTCATGCTCAAGGAGTGGGGCGACGCGTACGTGACGGAGGGGCCGCTCCCCCTCGTGTGGGAACACTCGTGCGGCGCCGTGCTGGAGCCACGAGTGGTGTGCGCGGAATGCGGCGAGGAAGCCACATCCGAGTCACTGACCCGTGCGGCGGAGCCGACCCACTAAGTTGGGCGGCATGAGCGAGGACGACGAGGACGAGTTCGCCGAGGACGACGACTTCGAGGACGAGGAAGACCCGGACGACCTCTTCGCCGTCACACCCGAGCCGCGCACCGTCTGCCACCTGTGCGGGGGCGCGAGCTACATCGCCGCGCCGACGCTCGCGATCATCGGCGGCGCGCCGCGGACCGTCGACAACGGGCGGGAGTGCCCGCACTGCAACGGCGCGCGGACGTTCACCGGGCTCGTGCCTCCGCTCTAGGCCGCGTCCCGGAGGTTCGTCCGGTGGCAGGCGCGGGCGAGAGACCCGGCCCTCGGCCGCTGCTGCCGCCCGACGGGACTACCGGGCTCGTGCCGCCGCTCTAGCCCTGTTCTCGGCGTGCCAGTCGACGAACTCGGTCACCGGCAGGCGCGCCACCTCGGCGCCGATGACGTCCAGGGCCAGGTCGGAGGCCCGCTTGAAGCGCACGCAGGCCTTGCCCATGTCGAGCTTCTTGCCGGTCGCCGCCCACCGGGCGCGGAACGACTCCTCGAACTCCTCCATCACCGTGGTCAGGTAGACGGAGAAGTAGCGCTTCTGGGCGCCGAGGGCGACGTAGAGAAGCGGCTTCTTGTTGTACGTCGGGCCGCTCACCTCCAGCGGCACCGCGTAGACGATCAGGCCCCAGTCCATCATCTCGACGTAGCCGTCGGGCAGGTTGGCGAGGACGACGTCCCGCACCACCTCCAGCTCGGCACGCTGCTCATCAGGCAGTTCGGCGAGGTACTGGGCGACCGTGGAGGCCTGGCTCTTCACCATTCGCGTACGGTAATCGGTCGTGGAAGTCCTGACCCGAGCCGAATGGCACCAATTGCGCGACTCGCACGTCGCGCGCATGCGCCGGTTCACGGGGCCGCATCAGGAGCGGAAGCTCCGCAAAGAGAAGCACCCGGTCATGGACTTCCTCTTCACCTACTACAGCCATCGGCCCGTGCGGCTCGAACGCTGGCATCCGGGGCCCGGCGTCGTCCTGGAGGACGCGGCGGAGTACCTGGAGTTCCCGCACTACAAGGCGACGCCCGAGGGCGTCGCGCTCGACGTCGAGAGCTTCGTCGGGCAGCGGGCGAAGACGCTGGAGTTCGTGCAGGACCTGCTCACGGCGACGCTGAGCAGGCCCGCCCGCCTCGGCTGCTTCGGGCTGCACGAGTGGGCGATGGTCTACCGGCAGCAGCCTGAGGAGGTCCGGCACAACGCGTGGCCGCTCAGGCTGGGCAGCGACGGCACCGACCAGGTGGTCGAGGCGAGCCGGATCCAGTGCGGGCACTTCGACGCGTTCCGGTTCTTCACACGCCCGGCCCGGCCGCGCAACGCTCTGCAGCCCACCCGCGACGAGCAGTTGCTGAACGAGCAGCCCGGATGTCTGCACGCGAACATGGACCTGTTCAAGTGGGCTTACAAACTGGAGCCGGCGACGCCGTCCGACCTCGTCGCCGACTGCTTCGAACTGGCCGCTGACGTGCGCGAACTCGACATGCAGGCCTCCCCGTACGACCTGGCCGGGCTCGGGTACTCCCCGGTGCGGATCGAGACGCCGGAGGGGCGCGCGGAGTACGTGCGGCGGCAGGCCGAGTTCGCTGAGCGGGCACGACCGTTGCGAGAACGGCTCATCTCCGTTTGCCAGTCGATACGTGGAGTGACTTCACTTCGCTGACGAAGTTCACCTGTTAGCGTGATTGGCGGTCGTCGGGGGCCGCTGAGTAGTTGTGAGGGATCGATGTCTCGACACCGCGCTCTGCGGGCGAAGGTGAAGCGCGGAATCGCCAAGTGGCCCGTGCTCATCGTCGTGCTCGTGGTGCTGCTTGGCCTCAGCTGGCTCGCCCTGTCGTGGGCCGGCAGTGTGCTCGACAAGCGCTCTCAGGCCCTGGCCCAGAACTGCAGCGAGGGTGACTCGGTGCTGCGCGTCTCCGTGACGCCCAGCGTCGCGGAAGCCGTAAGGGACGTCGCACGCGCGTACAGCGCGACACGGCCCGTGGTGTACGACCACTGCATCGCGATCGAAGTGATCTCCGCGGACTCCTCCGCGGTGCTGGAAGGCCTGACGACGACCTGGGACGAGCAGAAGCTCGGCAAGCGCCCGCACGCGTGGCTGCCCGACTC
The DNA here is from genome assembly GCF_026242055.1 of Lentzea sp. NEAU-D7. Classification (GTDB taxonomy): domain Bacteria; phylum Actinomycetota; class Actinomycetes; order Mycobacteriales; family Pseudonocardiaceae; genus Lentzea. The sequence goes on from NZ_JAPJDL010000014.1 coordinate 114,863, forward strand.
GACGCTGTGGGCGAACCGGCTGTCCGCGCTGAACGCGAAGCTCGTCGGCTCGGCGCCGAAGTCCGTCGGCACGTCCCCGGTGCTGCTCGCGGCCCCCGAGGCCGCCGCGCCGGTGCTGAAGGACTTCCGCTGGTCGGACATGCCCGGGGTGACGGACTGGACCAAGTTCGGCCAGCCCTGGGGCCGGTTCAGCGTCGCGATGCCCGATCCGTCCGCCAACACGTCGTCCGCGCTCGCGATCCAGGCGGCGCTGGCCGGCGGCAAGGGCCCGGTCACCGCGGAGTCGCTCGGATCGGACGCCGCGAAGTCCTCGCTGACCAAGCTCGCCGCCACCGTGCCGCCGGAGGTTCCGCCCACGACGCGGGACGCGTTGCGGCGCCTGGGCGACAGCGCGACGGTCAACGCGGCGGGCTTCTCGGCCACGCCGGTGTCCGAAGTGGACCTGTTCAAGCACAACACCGGCAAGGAGGCGCCGTCGAAGCCGCTGGTGGGCGTGCTGCCCGCCGGACCGGCCCCGGTGGCGGACTTCCCGTACGTCGCGCTGGGCGGCAGCGAGGTCGGCGAGGCGGAAGTGCGTGCGGCGCAGGCGTTCCGCGACTTCATGACCGAAGCACCGCAGCAGGCGATCCTGGCGCGCGGCGGTCTGCGGGTGGAGTCCACTCAGGACCGCCCGTCGCCTTCCCCGGGCGTGTCCTGGTCCCCCGTCACGGAGAACCTGGTCGCCGCCGACGCGACGACCACGCAGCAGATCTCCTCGGCCTGGGCCTCGGCGGACCGCGGCGGACAGGTCGTCACCGTGCTGGCGGACGTCTCGACGTCGATGAAGCCCAGGCTGGACAAGGTGAAGGCGGCCCTGCGCGGCCAGGTCGACAGGTCGGTGTCGGGATCGTTCGGGCTGTGGGAGTTCGCCCGCGACCTCGACGGGTCGAAGCCGCACAAGCAGCTCGTCGCCACCGGTCCCGTCAGCGAGAAGCGCGAAGCGTTGCGCAGGTCGATCGACGCGCTCAAGACGGCGGAGGGCTCGCAGCTCTACACCGCGCTGGCGGCCTGCTACGAGACGGCGCACGACGGGTACGTGGCCGGGCGGGTCAACCGGGTCGTGGTGATCACCGACGGCACCTCGGACGGCGGGATCGACCTGGCCGCGCTGAAGGAGCAGCTGCACGGGACGGACCTGCCGGTCAGCTTCATCGCCATCGGCGGCGAGGTCGACAAGGCGGCGCTGACGGACATCGCGCAGACGACCGGCGGGTCGGTGTCGGTGGTCGAGGACGTGGACGGCGTGGAGGCGGCGCTCGGTCAGGTGCTGTCGACGAAGGCCTGACCGAGCGCGACCGGTCGCTCAGGCGGCGGTGCGGGGGGGGGGGGGGGGGGGGCGCGCGGGGGGGGGCCCCCCCCCCCGCCCCCCCCCCCCGCGACCGGTCGCTCAGGCGGCGTTGAAGCGGTCGGGGTCCGGACCGGTGCGGGTCCCGTTGTCGAGCTCGGTGATGACGAGCATGTCGTCCTGGGCCAGCTCGAAGTCGAAGATGTCGATGTTCTCCTTGATCCGGTACGGCGTGACGGACTTCGGGATCACGACGTTGCCGAGCTGGACGTGCCAGCGCAGCACGATCTGGGCCGGGGTCTTGCCGTACTTCTCGGCGAGACCGGTGATGTCCGGCTGGCGCAGCAGCGCGCCCTGCGCCAGCGGTGACCACGCCTCGGTGACGATGCGGTGCGTCACGTGCACCTTGCGCATCTCCTCCTGCTGCAGGAACGGGTGCAGCTCGATCTGGTTCACCGCCGGGGTGGTCGGGAACTCGTCGAACAGGCGCTGCAGGTGCGGCGTGTGGAAGTTCGAGACGCCGATCGCGCGCACGCGGCCGTCGGCGTAGAGCTTCTCCATGGCGCGCCACGACTCGGCGTAGAGGTCGCGCCGGGGGGTCGGCCAGTGGATGAGGTAGAGGTCGAGCACGTCGAGGCGCAGGCGGCGCATGCTCTCGTCGAACGCGCGCAGCGTGGCGTCGTGCCCCTGGTCGGCGTTCCACAGCTTGGTCGTGATGAACAGGCCGGGCACGCCGGCGATCGCGTCGCCGACGCCGGACTCGTTGCCGTAGGCCGCGGCGGTGTCGATGCTGCGGTAGCCGGCCTCGATCGCCGTCGTCACGGCACCGGCCACCTGGTCCTCCGGCACCTGGTAGACGCCGAAGCCGAGTTGAGGGATCCGTACTCCGTTGTTCAACGCAATCAGCGGAACCATGCGCGTAGCTTCGCATCGTTGTAGACGTCCTGCATCGCCTTGATTGTCGCGACGAGTTCGCGTCTCACCTCGCCCGGCGCCAGGACCTCCACGTCCGCACCGAATTTGAGCAGGTCAGCCACAGCGTGGCGGTGCGACTCGGTGGGGAAGCCGAACTCCTCCCCCGGTTCGGGCGCGGCGTCTCGGATGACGCGGGCCTGGTGGCCGCTGAGCAGGTACTGGGTCTTGTCCAGTCCTGAGCGCGTCATGCGGACCGTGACGCGCTCTCCGTACATGCGGGCCTCGAACTGCTCCGACCACTCTGCCCAGAACCGCGCGAGGTCGAAGTCGCCGGGACGGTCGAACGACTCCGGTGTGACCTCGAGCGCGAGCACGCGCGAGACGCGGTAGGTGCGGCCGCTGCCCACGAAGTACCAGGTGCCGGCCTTCAGCACGAGCCCGTAGGGGTCCACCTCGCGCTCGACGGTCTGGTCGCCCCAGCGCAGGTAGGTCATGCGGACCCTGCGCTGCTCCCAGACGGCGTCGGCGATGGTGGCGAGGTGCTCGGTGGGTTCGTCGCCGCGGAACCACGTCGGGGTGTCGAGGTGGAAGCGCTGGCGGATCTGCTCGGCCTTGCCGCGCAGTTCGGTCGGGAGCGCGGCGAGGAGCTTGAGCTGGGCCGCGGCCGCGAACTCCCCCAGCCCCAGCGCTTGGGCGGGGCCGGGAAGGCCCGCGAGGAACAACGACTGCGCCTCATCGGTCGTCAGGCCGGTCAGCCGGGTGCGGTAGCCGTCGACCAGCTGGTAGCCGCCCGCGGGGCCGCGGTCGGCGTAGATCGGGATGCCGGAGGCGGAGAGGGCCTCGACGTCGCGGTAGATCGTGCGCGGCGAGACCTCCAGCTCGGACGCCAGTTCGTCGGCCGTCATCCGGCCCCTGGACTGCAGGAGCAGGAGGACCTGGAGAAGCCTGCCGGATTTCACGGGATGAACCTGACACGATCTGTCAGGAATTACCAGCAGAGTGGCCCGCATGAAGGCAACCGGAACCATCGAAGTGAAGAGCTGGGACGAGAAGACCTGGGACGGCCGGTCCTACCAGGAGGTCGAAGGGCGCAAGCTCACCGAGGCGCACGTCCAGTTCACCTACGCGGGTGACGTCAGCGGCGTCGGCAGCTGCCGGTACCTCATGTACTACGGCGACGACGTGGCGTGGACGACCGCGATCGAGGAGGTCGCCACCGACGCGGGCACGCTGGTGCTGCGGCACGTCGGCGCGTACCGGTCCTCTGTGGAGGCCGTGATCGAGGTCGTCGACGGCACCGGGAAGTACCTGAACGCGCGAGGTGCGGTGACGGTGGACTGGGCGCAGGATGGCAGCGGCACCTACACCCTGGAGTACGAGGTCTGAAGATGACCAACGCCCCTCTCTACGACGCGGCCAAGGAACGGATCACCGCGCTGGTGTCCGGCGCTGATCCCCAGACGCCCGTGGCGGCGACGCCCGGCTGGTCGGTCAAGGACGTGGTGGCGCACCTCGCCGGCGGTCTGCGCGACTTCGCGGACCGCCGGTTCGACGGTGTCGAGTCCGGCGAGTGGGGCGAACGGCAGGTGCGCGACCGGCGCGGCAACTCGCTGGCCGACGCCTTCGCCGAGTGGGACGCGAACCTGGAGCTGGCCCGGCCGCTGTTCGACACGCCGATGGGGCCGGACCTCCTGACGGAGGTGATCGCGCACGAGCACGACCTCCGCGCGGCACTGGGCGTGCCGGGCGGGCGGGACGGCGTCGAGGTGCGCGCGGCGCTGGTGCGGCCGTTGCAGCGGCTCGACCAGCGGATGCGGGAGAACGGCGTGCCGGCGTTGCGGATCACGCTGGAGCACGGCGACCGCGTGCTCGGGCACGGCGACCCCGCCGGGACGTTGCGGGCGACGTCGTTCGAGCTGATGCGGGCCGTCGGCGGGAGGCGGTCGGCCGACCAGATCAAGGCGCTGGACTGGGACGGCGATCCGGACGTGTGGATCTCCTCGCTGGCGTTGTCCGGACGGCACCGGCCGGAGCCGTTCGAGGAGTAGCTTCCTCCGGCGTGGGCGACTGGCTGACGGACACGCGCGACTCCTACGACGCGGTGGCGGTCAGCTACGCGGAACGCACACGCGGCCTGCTCGACGGCCTGCCGCACCTGCGGGCGGCGCTGCGGTTGTTCGCCGAGGAGGTGCGCGGGCCCGTCGCGGACGTCGGCTGCGGGCCCGGCGACATCACCGCGCTGCTCAACGGACTGGGCGTGGACGCGTTCGGGATCGACCTCTCCCCCGCGATGATCGCGCTGGCGCGGGAGAACCACCCCGGGCTGCGGTTCGAGGTGGGCTCGATGACCGAGCCGCTCGGCCACGGGGTCGGCGGGATCCTCTGCTGGTGGTCGCTGATCCACGTGCCGGACGATCTTGTGCCCGTGGTCTTCGGACACTTCCGGGAGGCGCTGGCGCCGGACGGGTTGCTGCAGCTGGGTTTCCACGTCGGCGACCGCACGAACCTCAAGACGCGCGGCTACGGCGGGCATCCGATGAGGGTGAACGTGCACCTGCGGCCGCCCGACCGGGTGGCGGGGTGGCTGCGCGACGCGGGCTTCACCGTGGAGGCGCGGTGGCTGCTGGGCGAGGACGGCGCGGTGCTGTTCGCCCGGCGCGGGTGAGACCATCTGGCCGTGTCAGAGGAACAGACCTGCCAGCGCTGCGGTGAGACGGTCGAGCTGGAGACCGAGGACTTCGAGTTGTTCGAGCGGATGCACCCCGACTGCTTCCACTTCGCGTTCGAGCACGACCTGGCCAGGCCCGGCCTCAGCGCCGACGAGAACTGCGGCGACGACGCCTGCCCCGCCGGGGCATGAGAAAAGGGGCGCACCCCCGAGTGCGCCCCTCTCCCACGTCCCAGATCAGCTGCTGTACGCCTCGAGCGGCGGGCAGGAGCACACCAGGTTGCGGTCGCCCTTCGCGCCGTCGATGCGGCGGACCGGCGGCCAGATCTTCGGAGCACCGGTACCGGCCGGGTACACGGCCTCCTCGCGGGTGTACGGGTGGTTCCACTCGCCGACGGTCACGCAGGCCGCGGTGTGCGGGGCGTTGCGCAGCGGGTTGTCCTCGACGGGCCACTCGCCGGCGCCGACGCGGTCGATCTCGCGCTTGATGGCGATCATGGCGTCGATGAACCTGTCGATCTCGGCCAGGTCCTCGGACTCGGTCGGCTCGACCATCAGGGTGCCGGCGACCGGGAACGACATCGTCGGGGCGTGCAGGCCGTAGTCGGCGAGGCGCTTGGCGACGTCGTCCACCGTCACGCCGGTGGCCTTGGTGATCGGGCGCAGGTCGAGGATGCACTCGTGGGCCACGAAACCGCCCTCGCCGGTGTAGAGGACCGGGTAGTGCTCGTCGAGACGACGCGCCACGTAGTTCGCGGCCGCCACGGCGGTCAGGGTGGCGCGGCGCAGGCCGTCGCCGCCCATCATGCGCACGTACGCCCACGAGATCGGCAGGATCGACGCGGAACCCCACGGGGCGCCCGAGATCGGGCCGACACCGGTGGCCGGTCCCGCGGTCGGCTGCAGCGGGTGGTTCGGCAGGAACGGGGCGAGGTGGGACTTCACACCGATCGGGCCGACGCCGGGGCCACCGCCGCCGTGCGGGATGCAGAACGTCTTGTGCAGGTTCAGGTGCGAGACGTCCGAGCCGAACTTGCCGTAGCGCGCCAGGCCGATCAGCGCGTTGAGGTTCGCGCCGTCGACGTACACCTGGCCGCCCGCGTCGTGGACCAGGCCGCAGACCTCGCGGACGGTGTCCTCGTACACGCCGTGCGTCGACGGGTAGGTGATCATGATCGCGGCGAGGTCGCCGGCGTGCTCGGCGACGGTCTGGCGCAGGTGGCCCATGTCGATGTTGCCCTTGTCGTCGCACTTCACGACGACGACGCGCATGCCGGCCATGACGGCGGACGCGGCGTTGGTGCCGTGGGCGGACGACGGGATCAGGCAGACGTCGCGGTCGGCGTTGCCGTTCGCGCGGTGGTAGGCGCGGATCGCGAGCAGGCCCGCGAACTCACCCTGCGAGCCGGCGTTGGGCTGCAGCGACACCGCGTCGTAGCCGGTGACCTCGGCGAGCCAGGCCTCCAGGTCGGACACGATCTTCAGCAGGCCCTTCGCGTCCTCGACCGGCGCGAACGGGTGCAACGTCGAGAACTCCGGCCACGTGATGGACTCCATCTCCGCGGTGGCGTTCAGCTTCATCGTGCAGGAGCCGAGCGGGATCATGCTGCGGTCCAGGGCGACGTCCTTGTCGGACAGCGCGCGCAGGTAGCGCAGCAGCGCGGTCTCGGAGCGGTGCGCGTGGAAGACCGGGTGGGTCAGGTAGTCCGAGGTGCGGCGCAGGTCGGCCGGGATGCCGTCGGCGGTGTCGGCGTCGATGGCGTCCACATCGGACCCCGTGACGCCGAAGGCCTCCCACACCGCGACGATGTGCGCGCGCGTCGTCTTCTCGTCGCAAGCGATTGCCACGACGTCGTCGTCGACCTTGCGGAGGTTGATGCCGGCCTCGCGCGCCTTCTCGACGACCGCGGCGGCCCGGCCCTCGACGCGCACCTGGACGGTGTCGAAGAACTCGCCGTGCACGACGTCGAGCCCGGCCTCGCACAGGCCCGTGGCGAGCACGGTGGCCAGGCGGTGCACGCGGGTCGCGATCGAACGCAGGCCCTCAGGACCGTGGTAGACGGCGTACATGGACGCGATCACGGCCAGCAGCACCTGCGCGGTGCAGATGTTCGACGTGGCCTTCTCACGGCGGATGTGCTGCTCGCGCGTCTGCAGGGCCAGGCGGTAGGCCAGCGAGCCGTCGGCGTCGACGGAGACACCGACGAGACGGCCGGGCAGCTGACGCTCCAGACCGGACCGGACGGCCATGTAGCCGGCGTGCGGGCCGCCGAAGCCGATCGGCACGCCGAAGCGCTGCGTGGTGCCGATGACGACGTCCGCGCCGATCTCACCCGGCGCGCGCAGCAGCGTCAGCGACAGCAGGTCGGCGACGACGACGGCCTGGGCGCCGGCGGCGTGGATCTCCTCGATCAGCGCGGCCTGGTCGCGCACCACACCGGACGCGCCGGGGTACGACAGCAGCACGCCGAAGAAGTCGCCGCCCAGGCCCAGGCCCTCGATGCCCTGCGACAGGTCCGCGACGACGATCTCGATGCCCAGCGGCTCGGCACGCGTCTCGATGACGGCCAGCGTCTGCGGCAGCGTGTCGGCGTCGATGACGAACTTGTTCGACTTGGACTTGCCCGCGCGGCGCACCAGCGTCATCGCCTCGGCGGCGGCGGTCGACTCGTCCAGCATGGACGCGTTCGCGACGGGCAGGCCCGTCAGGTCGCCGACCATGGTCTGGAAGTTCAGCAGCGCTTCAAGACGGCCCTGTGAGATCTCCGGCTGGTACGGCGTGTACGCGGTGTACCAGGCGGGCGACTCGAGCACGTTGCGCAGGATCACGCCCGGCGTCACGGTGTCGTAGTAGCCGAGGCCGATCATCTGCGTCATCGGGCGGTTCTGCGAGGCGAGCTCGCGCAGCTCGGCCAGCGCCTCGGTCTCGGTGGCCGGGGCGGGCAGGTCCAGCACGAGGTCGCGCTCGTGGATGGACGAAGGCACCGCGTGCTGCGCCAGCTCCTCGAGCGAACCGACGCCGATCACGTCGAGGATGCGCGCGAGTTCGGCGGGACGCGGACCGACGTGGCGGTCGGCGAACGGGGTGCCGTGCTCGAGAGCGGCGAGCGGAATGCGGTCCTGCGTCATCAAACGCCTCCGGGGGCTGCGGGCACACGTGTCCTGGTGCCCTCCCCGCTCTGTCCGTACCCCGAGGGGCGCCTGAGAGGTTCACCCACCACAGGATGGGCTTTCACCGTCGGCGGGATTCCCCTTGCGGGGACTCCACTTTCCAGAGGCGTCTCGCTCTGGCGGTCCTGGATGCCTGAGAGGTTCCCGGGGAGGGACTTGCTCCTTCGGCGCCGGGCACTAGGCCCGGGCTCTCCCGCCTGAGTTCAGCGACTACCCGAGAAGAATACCCGCAGGCAGCTCGGGTAGTCGCTACGGACGCGACCTACATCTCAGTGCCGAGACCGGCGAGCGCCCCGGCGACCGGGTCGGCGGGGTCGTCGCGCACCGCCACGAGCAGGTGCCGGGTGCCCACGACGGCGTCCCCGCGCCGGGCCGCGACGAGCTTCGCCCGTTCCAGCGCCCGTTCCACCGGGCCACCGCCGGCGGGCAGCGCGGCCGGGTCCACGCCCGCCTCGCGCAATGCCGCCGCCCCACCGGACTCGAGCTCCGGCTTCAGCCTCCGGCCCGACACCGCGAGCTGGTGGTCGACCGTCAGCACCGCCTCCACGAGATCGCGCGACGAGACGTCGCGCCGCGCCGCGACGGCCAGCCTCTCGGCCTCGTTGCGGACCACGGTCAGCACCGGGCCGCCCAGCCCCTGGCCCCGGGCGATCCAGCGCGTCAGCCAGCGCACGTACCCGCCGCCGGACTCCCCCTCCAGCGCCCCCGCCTTGCGCAGCAACCACACCGCGGGTGCTTCCTCGGGTTCGGCGTAGGTCCGCGCGGCATCGGCTCGCACGGCGTCGGCCGTCGCCTCGACGTTTACGCCGAGAATCACGAACAGGTCCGCAGCCCTTCCGGACTCCTGCTCCAGCAAGGCGAGCGAGAGGTGGGTCGTGGTCAGCACGCCGTCCCCGGCCCGGGCGACCGCCGCGCGCAGACACCCGTCCAGCGCGACGCTGACGGGCAGAACCGTCTCGACGCGGGCGAGGTCGCAGGCGGCGCTCATCAGCGCCGTGACGGCCGGATCAGGCTCGGGAACGACCCCGCCGTCGTCACCGGCCCAGAGCTCGGTCCCCCTGGCCATCGCCTGGGCGCGCATCGACTTCACGCCGAGCTTGCGGCCGGGGCCGGTCGTGTCGATCAGCGAGATCAGCAGGTTCTCGGTGCCGGCGAAGCCGAACTCCAGGCGGACCGCGCGCCGCACGGCCGCGGCCAGGACCTTGACCACCTGTGACGAAGGGGTGTGCGTCATGCCGGCAACGCTAGGGACGGGCGAGGCGGCGGCGCTGCTGCCGACCGGCCACGCGCGAACGGCCGGTCGGCCACGTTCGGCGAGCCGGTCAGCCGGTCGCGCGCTCGCGACGGCGGCGGGTCAGCTCGTCCTCGGTCATCGGGGCGATCTCGACGCCGTCCGCACGTTCGGACGGGAACTCGTGGATCGTGCCGGAGATCTCCCGCATCGCTCCGCTGACCGCGATGCCGAACACGCCCTGGCCGCCCTGCAGCAGGTCGACGACCTCTTCGGGCGAGGTGCACTCGTAGACGGTGGTGCCGTCGGAGAAGAGCGTGATCTTGGCCAGGTCCTGCACGCCGCGGCGGCGCAGGTGGTCGACCGCGACCCTGATGTTCTGCAGGGAGACACCGGTGTCGAGCAGTCGCTTCACGACCTTGAGCACCAGGATGTCCTTGAAGGAGTACAGCCGCTGGCTGCCGGAGCCGTGCGCCATCCTTATCGTCGGCGCGACCAGCCCGGTCCTTGCCCAGTAGTCGAGCTGCCGGTACGTGATGCCCGCGATCTGACACGCCGCGGGTCCTCGGTAACCGACGAGCTCGTCCGGCAGCGAGGAGTCCGGGAACAGTTCACCCTGCAGCCCGGATTCGGCCCTCAAGGGCGCTTCCTCGACCACGCCTGCCTCCCCTCGGAACGGCCACGAAACTCATGACCGTCAAGCCGCCGCGTCCACTTCCGCGAAGCGGCGACGTCCACTCGAGTTCGACGGTAAGACCGGTCCGATGGCAGGTCAACGCGACGCGCGGGGAGTTGCGACCCTCAACCTGAGGTAGAGAGTCATACCGTCACCCGAACTAGCACCTTCAGGTGACGTTTAGTGATCGTTTAGCGATCAAAACGACCGTAGGTAGTCCGATCGAGGGACGTCCAAACGAACTGCCCTCACGCCCTCACGGGACGGAGTGCGACCCCCTGAAACTCAGGCGTCCGCACCCCCGCCGTGTCTAGGTGTCCGCGCCGCGGAAGTCCTCGGGGGAGACGGAGTCGAGGAACTCGCGGAACTTCTCCACCTCGTCCTCCTGCTCGTCCGGGATGATCAGGCCCGCCTCGGCCAGCACGGACTCCTCGGCGTGGATGGGCACACCGACGCGCAGCGCCAGCGCCACCGAGTCCGAGGGCCGCGCGGACACCCGCACGTCGCCGTCGAACACGAGCTCCGCGAAGAACGTGCCCTCCTGCAGGTCGGTGATCCGCACCTGCTCGAGGTTGCGCCCCAGCGCACCGATGACGTCCTTGAGGAGGTCGTGGGTGAGCGGACGGGCAGGACGAACGCCCTGCTGCTCCAGTGCGATCGCCGTGGCCTCGACGCTGCCGATCCAGATCGGCAGGTAGCGCTCGCCCTCGGTTTCGCGCAGAAGAAGGATCGGCTGGTTCTGGGGCAGCTCCACCCGCACGCCGACGACACGCATTTCGCTCATCGGGCCTCGCCTCCCTCTAATCCGTTCGGGGACGACCCGGTTTCACACCCGAGCATCCCCCGGCGTACCTCTCCGACGCTACCCGCCAAGCGGGCCGAGTGCTCAATTGTTGCGGGCAGATCGTGATCAAGAAGGCACACCCGCCGACCGATCAGGACTGCCGCAAGCCCGCTCGCACCAACATCGAGTGCAACGAGGTGAAGAGGCCGGCCAATTCCCGGACCGTCTCGGTATCTGAGAACGACTTCAGCACGACCACCTCGTGATCGGCTGCCGCGCGGACCGCGCGCAGGTGCTCGCGCTCGACGCCGAGTCCGGTCATCGTCCGGATCGTGCGGAGCGCGGTGACGTCGTCAGAGGTGAAGCGGCCACCGGGGCCGGGGCGCAGCAGACCGTCGCGTTCCAGCTGGGCCAGCTGTTCCGCGCTGAACCCGGTCTGGGCCAGCAGGTCGAACCGCGAGAGCGAGCCGGAGTCCACCGGGGTGGCGTCGAGCTGCTCGCGGATCACCTTGAGCGGCAGGTACCTGTCGCGTTGTGCGGACAGCACGAACCGCAGCCTCTCGACGTCCGCCGTGCTGAACTGGCGGTAGCCGGAGGCGGTGCGTGCCGGGCGGACCAGCCCCTCCGCTTCCAGGAAGCGGATCTTGGAGATGGTGACGTCGGGGAACTCGGGCCGGAGCTGCGCGAGCACAGCTCCGATGCTCGAGGCCCCGCGTTGTGGCCGCCCGGCCGTCACGCGTCAGGCTCCCGCGGAGCCAGGACCCGTCAGGAAGACGAGGCGGAACTTGCCGATCTGAACCTCGTCGCCGTTCGCGAGGACGGCCTGGTCGACCGGCTCGCGGTTGACGTAGGTGCCGTTGAGGCTGCCGACGTCGATGACGACGAACTCGCCGCTCTCCCGGCGGAACTCGGCGTGGCGGCGCGAGACCGTCACGTCGTCCAGGAAGATGTCGCTGTCGGGGTGGCGCCCGGCGCTCGTCGTGTCGCGGTCCAGCAAGAACCGGGAACCGGCGTTCGGGCCGCGCTTCACCACGAGCAGCGCGGAACCGGCGGGAAGGGCGTCAACACCGGCAACGGCCGGCTCCTGTGCGGGCGCCTCGGCGCCGCCTTCCATCTCCTGGAGGAAGTCCGCCCGGAAGACGGAGGTCCGCTCCGGGGACTGCTCCGGCGGAACGCCTGGGCCGTCGTTCGTGCTCACCTGAGCTCTCCTCCTGCTGCTGGATCCGTCACTTCCCGTAAAACCTATCGCGTTGGGGTCACCGCCTTCAGCGCGGCTCCCCTTCCGGCCGAAGATCCGGCGAAAGATCGACGTCACTCCTTCTCCACCAACGCCTTGTACGCGTCCGCGTCCAGCAGGCCTTCCAGCACCTCGGGGTCGTTCAGCCTGATCTCGACCATCCAGCCCTCACCGTACGGATCGGTGTTGACGGCGTCCGGCGACTGGACCAACGCGTCGTTGATGGCGGTCACCTCGCCGTCGACCGGCGAGTAGAGGTCGGACACGCTCTTGGTGGACTCCACCTCGCCGAACGTGTCACCCGCCGCCACGGTGTGACCGACCTCGGGCAGCTGGACGAAGACGACGTCACCGAGCTGTTCCTGGGCGTAGTCGGTGATGCCGACGCGCACCGTGTTCTCGCCTGTGCTGGCGATCCACTCGTGCTCCTCGGTGTAACGAAGCTCCTCGGGAATCAACTGACTGCGCTCCTCGTGCTGAACCTGTATGGGGTGATCTTTTCACGCGACCGTGCGAGGTGTGACCCGCAGGGCCAGGAAGAACTGGTAGACGTACAGCAGCGCCGACCACAGGTAGAGGGCTCCGCCCCAGACCGTGAAGGCGTAGGCGACCGGCTGGGCGACCTGTGCCCAGCCCGAGTCGCCCTGCGCGAGAAGCAGCAGGGGGAAGGCGTAGAGCAGGTTGAAGGTCGCGGCCTTGCCCAGGTACGTCACCTCGAACGGGCCCCAGCCGCGTTGCCGCAGGACGAGCAGGCAGATGCCGACGACGACCTCCCGGCTCACCAGCACGAGGGCGACCCAGAGCGGCACGATGTCCCTGATCACGAACGCCAGCAGCGTGCAGAACACGTAGAGGCGGTCGGCGGCGGGGTCGAGCAGCGCGCCGAGGTTGCTCATCTGGTTGAGCCAGCGGGCGAGCTTGCCGTCCAGCCAGTCGGAGAAGCCCGCGAAGACGAGGATGAGCAGCGCCCAGCCGTCTTCGCGGGGTCCGAGCAACAGGTACAGGAACAGCGGAACACCGGCCAGCCGCAGCACGCTGAGCAGGTTCGGAATCGTCAGCAGGCGATCAGCCGGATCACGCACACCCGCACTCTAAACGAGTGACTGCGCAAGGGCTGCCGGATGGCGTCACGGCACGCTGTGCGACTGGTTGCGGGGTGCGGATCGTTCGTTCTCGCGGGGGTGGGACTCAGGCCGTCCGGGTGAACGTCCAGCCGCGGCGCTGCATCTCCGCACCGCTGATGGCGTGCGGACGGCCCCGGTCGTCGCGGCCCACCCAGCGAGCGCGGAAACCCTCGAGCACGTAGGCGTGACCCCGGCTCCACACCACGCTGCACGGCGTGGTCGGCAGCGCGGAATCGGACTCTGCGTCCTGCTGCGGCTGGGTTTCCATGGCGGTTCTCATCTCAGTCCCTCCGTGACATCAGGGATGTCGCGCACCGGGGCTCCGGCGTTATCCCTGAGAACGAATTCTGGCGGACTGTGGTTCAGAACACGTGTCCTGTTTGGGTCCTTAGCGTTAACTGGATCAATCGGCGCGCCGAGCTGTTCGGGTCCGAAGCGGAACGGATCTCCGGGTCCTTGCCTGCGCAACCGTTCGTCGTACGCCGATGACCGCACAACGCCCGTCCGGGATCGGCTGGGCCTAACCTCATCACGTGAACCAGGTGAAATTCGGTGCGGAGCTCCTCTCCCGGTTGATGGACCACCTGTGCTCGCGGCTCGACGGCTGCGAGGGCGTCGGGCTGAGCGTGTGGCCGGACGGCACGCTGCTGCGCGCCATCGGGGTCGCCGAGGAACTCGACGCCGAGCAGCTCAGCACCGGTTCGGGGCCGCTCGTCGACGCCTCGCGCGACGAACGGCAGGTGTTCGGGGAGGTCTCCGGGACGCACGTCGTCGCCGTGCCGGGCAGCTGGGGCGACAGCGGGCCGGTCGTGCTGACCGTCTACCTCTCGCACAAGCCCCAGGTCGAGGACCTGAAGGCCATCGAGGAGATAGAGCCGCTCGTGGCGACGGCGGCCGCGGTCGTCGAGTTCTGCTCGGGCGAGGTGCTGCGCGCGGACCAGATGGTGCGGATGGTGCAGCACCGCCGCTACATCGAACAGGCGAAGGGCCTGGTCATGGGGGCGCGGCCGTGCGCGCCCGGAGAGGCTTTCGAACTGCTCGTGCGGGCCAGCCAGCACGCCAACGTGAAGCTGCGGGACGTGGCCACCGCGCTGGTCCTGGTCGTCGGTGGGACGCTGGAGGACAGCGCGGAGGAGGTCGTCGAGCCGCCGCCGGCCGCGTTCGAGGTCGCGCGAAACCTGTGGGACGCGCTACGCGTTTGAACCGACCATTGTCCGGGTATGGACGACTCGACCTGTCCTGTGAAGCGGCCACTCCCGTACGGTGGTGTCCGCAGCGGTTGAGCCACCAGCCGCATCGGGGCCGCTGCGTGGCGGCTTCCTGTATTCGAGAGGAAGTACTTCGGTGACTGTGCAGGATCCGCGTGCGGAGCAGATCGAGCTGAAGGTGCGGCAGCCGGCGCCCGGAGTCACCGTCCTCGCCGTGTCCGGTGAGGTCGACATGGTGTCCGCGCCGGCGTTGCGCGAGGCCCTCATCAACGGGCTCGGCGACGGTGGCGTCTTCGTCGTCGACATGACCGGGGTGACGTTCCTCGGTTCCGCCGGGCTGGCCGTGCTCGTCGAGGCCGCGAGGCGGGCGCAGCAGGAGGAGGCCTCGCTCAAGGTCGTGGCGAAGGCTCGGGCCGTGACGCGTCCGCTGGAGGCGACCGGGCTCGGTGAGGTCTTCAGCCTGCACGACTCCGTCGACTCCGCGCTGGCCTAGCGCCTGCGGACGACGAGTCGGTTGCCCGCCGCGCTGAGCGCCTCGGCGACGTCGTGGAGGGCCTGATCGACCCCGCCCTTCTCCACGCCGAGCCCGCTGAGCTCGACGGTCAGCGGCACGGTGCCCCCACGCGCCGCGGTGGTGAGCGTGCGGCGCAGCGACGGACCTGCCTCGACGGGCACGTTCCCGCTCACGACCGCTACTACGCCGGAGGAGGTCTCGTGGATCTGGACGTCGCACTCGGGCGCCGCTCTGGCCACGGGCAGCACGGGCGAACGGGCCCGCCGCAGGCGCACGGTCGTGCCGCTCGCCCTGCGGTGGATCTCGACCTCGTCCACGCTCTCCCGCATGAGCAGAAAACCCCGTCCGCGCATGGTCATCGCCGGAGGCGGCACCCGCCACTGGCCGTGGTCGGTGACGTCCACGTGGGCGGAGCCGTCCAGGTCGCAGTGCGCACGCACCTCGACGGTGCCGCGGGCGGCCCCCGGATAGGCGTGCTCCACCGAGTTGTTGACCGCCTCGCTGACCGCGAGGACGAGATCGCTCGCTTCGTCCTCACCGAAACCGGCACCGTGCAGCCATTCACGAAGCTGGTGCCGCACAGGTGCCACTTCGCGCGCGTCCGCCGGGAATCGGAGGGCAAGGAAATCTTCGTGCACAAGCACAGCGCTCCTCCGGTTGGTTGCCTTCAGCAGGTGACTTCCCTGGGAGCCCCGCCAGTACACGTGTGGAATGAGATCGATTCGGGTACGGCAACTACATGCCGTCCCTAAGCAGAACGGACTACGAGGTGGCTGTGACTCAACTGTCAGGCGTCGAGCTCCGGATGGCGGCGGATCCCACGCAGCTGTCCATCGTGCGTGCTGTCGCCGCGGACATCGCGATGCGGCAGGACTTCGACCTCGACTCGATCGAGGACCTGAAGCTCGCCGTGGACGAGACCTGTTCCACGCTGATCACGCTGGCGGCGCAGGACGCCGTGCTCAGCTGCCACTTCGCGGTGGACGACAAGGGTGCCGTCCACGTTGCGGCGAAGATCTCCGCGAAGTCCGCGGCGGGGCCTGACGAGGCCAGCTTCGGCTGGCGGGTGCTGACCGCGCTCGTCGACTCCGTGCAGACGCGGGTCGAGGAGAGCGAAGGGTTCCTGGTGCACATCAACCTCGTGAAGTCCACGGCAGGGGCGGTGGATGCGTGACCGGATCGGAAGAGGCGACCAAGACCGAGGAGAAGAAGGCCCGGTCGGGTGACTACGACCACCTGGCACCGCTGTTCGCCGAGCTCGCGGGGACGCCTGACGGCCCCGCGCGCGAGACGTTGCGGGACAGGCTCGTCACCGAACACCTCCCGGTCGCCCAGCACATCGCCCGCAGATTCGGCCACCGCGGCGAACCGCACGAGGACCTGGTGCAGGTCGCGACGGTCGGCCTGATCAACGCGGTGGACAGGTTCGACCCCGAACGCGGCAGCGACTTCCTGTCGTTCGCGGTGCCGACGATCATGGGTGAGGTCCGGAAGTACTTCCGCGACTCCAGCTGGTCGGTGCGGATGCCGAGGCGGCTCAAGGAGCTGCACCTGGCGATCAACGCGGGCACCTCGCGGCTGTCCCAGTCGCTCGGTCGTGCCCCGACGCCGTCGGAGCTGGCCGAGCACCTGGGCCTGTCACGCGAGGAGATCCACGAAGGACTCGCGGCCGGAAACGCTTACCAGAGCGCGTCCCTCGACGACATGCTGATGTCGGAGGACTCGTCGATCTCGCTGGGCTCGACCATCGGCGAGGAAGACCCCGAGATCGCGATGATCGAGCAACGCGAGGCGCTGCACCCGTTGCTGGAGAAGCTGCCGGAGCGCGAACGCAAGATCGTGGTCATGCGCTTCTTCGGCAACATGACCCAGACCCAGATCGCCCAGAAGGTCGGCATCTCCCAGATGCACGTCTCGCGGTTGCTCGCGAAGACGTTGCGTCAGCTGCGGGACGTGCTGGAGGAGTAGGCACGAACACGGCGCCGGGCCGCGTTGACGATCTGGCGCCGTTCGTCCTCCCCCATGCCGCCCCACACGCCGTACGGCTCTTGAGCCTCGAGCGCGTGGGCCCGGCATCGTTCGAGCACGGGGCAGTGCCCGCAGATCGCCTTCGCCTTGTCCTCGCGGGCCGCCCGCGCGTAGCCGCGTTCGTTGTCGGGGTGGAAGAAGATCGCACTGTTCTCGCCGCGGCACAGGCCGTCCATCTGCCAGTCCCACACCTCGGTGACCGGCTTGGGCAGACGGGTGGTGCAGGTCATCGCGACTCCCGGAGGACTAGGGGAAAGAGTTGCGATCACTGCGTACCTCGGTCTGACCAGGGATAAACCAGTTACAGCCTTTCGGGTGCGCCAATCCCCAGCAGGGACAGGCCCAGCGTGAGCACGCGTGAGGTCAGCGTGAGCAGGTGCAGGCGCGAATCCTGCAACTCGCGCGTCTCGGCGGTCGCCACCGGGCAGTCGTTGTAGAAGGTCGAGAACGCCGTCGCCGTCTCGAACAGGTAGGTCGTGAGCTTGTGCGGCGCGAGCTCGTCGATGGCCGCGTGGACGGCCGTGGAGAGCTGCAGCAGCTTCAGCGCCAGGTCCCGCTCGGCCTGCTCCCGCAGCTCCAGCGGCGCGTCCTGGGGCGCCTCACGCCCGACCTTGCGGATGATCGACAGGATGCGCGCGTTCGCGTACTGGATGTACACCGACGTGTCGCCGGTCTTGGCGAGCATCTTCTCCCAGGTGAAGACGTAGTCCTTCTCCCGGTCGTTGGAGAGGTCCGCGTACTTCACCGCGCCGATCCCGAGCGTGCGGGCGAGGGCGGCCTTCTCCTCACCCTCCACTTCGGACGTTTCCGGCATCACCTGGTAGGAGTTCTCGACGGCCTCGGTGAGGAGGTCGATCAGCTTGATCGTGCCGCCGGCCCGCGTCCGGATGGTCTTGCCGTCGGCCCCGAGGATCGTGCCGAACCCGGTGTGCACGGCGGTGTGCGCGTCGTCGAGCCACCCGGCCTGCTTCGAGGTGGCGAAGATCATCTGGAAGTGCTGGGCCTGCGGCGTGCCCACGACGTAGATCAGGTCGTCGACCTTGCGCTCCCGCACCCAGTACCGGACGGTCGCGAAGTCGGTGGTGGCGTAGCCGTAGCCGCCGTCGCTCTTGCGCACGATCAGCGGCAGCCGGTCGCCCTCGCGGTTGGTGAACCCCGGCGGGAACACGCACAGCGCGCCGTCGCTGGTCTCGATGAGACCCTTCTGCTGCAGCTCGGTGATCGTGTCCGCGAGGTACGGGTTGTAGAAGCTCTCGCCGTAGTTGTCCTCGGCCGTGAGACCGATGCCGAGCAGCTCGTAGACCTCGTTGAAGTGCCGCTGCGACTCGCCCACGAGCTCGTGCCACAGCGCCAGCGTCGCCTCGTCGCCGCCCTGCAGCAGCACCACGCGGCGCCGTGCGCGGTCCGCGAAGCCCGGGTCGTTGTCGAACTTCTGGCGTGCCTGCTGGTAGAACGCGTTGAGGTCGCTGATCTCGTGGTCGGCCCCGTGGCCCTCGTCGGTCAGGTGCTCGATGAGCATGCCGAACGGGGTGCCCCAGTCACCGAGGTGGTTGTGCGGGATGACCTCGTGCCCGGCGAAGGTGAGCAGCCGGCAGAACGCGTCGCCGATGATCGTCGAGCGCAGGTGCCCGACGTGCATCTCCTTGGCCACGTTGGGGCTGCTGTAGTCGATCGCGATCCGGCGGGGCTCGTCGGTCTCGGGCACCCCGAGGCGGTCGTCCGCGAGCAGCTTCGCGGCCTGCGCCTCCAGCCACTCGCGGCGCAGCTTCAGGTTGATGAAGCCGGGGCCGGCGATCTCCGGCGTCTCGACCGCGTCCTGGGCGTCCAGGTGCTCCACGATGAGGCCGGCGACCTCGCGGGGGTTCCTGCCGACCTTCTTCGCGAGGCTCATCGCGACGTTGCACTGGTAGTCGGCACCGTCTCGGTTGGACGGTCGGATCAGCGCTTCCTCGGCGGTGATGTCCACGTCCAGGGCGACGCGCAACGCCCGCGCGACCCGCTGGCCCAGTTCGAGCCCGACATCCCCACGCAGCACTGAACCCACCTCTCGACCTCTGGCTTGTTCACCCGAGTATTTCACCCGCGGCAAACCCCGTTCACCACCGCCCGAGCAACAGCGCCCCTCCGCCGACGAGCGCGGCGACGCTGACCGCCCCGAAGAACGTCACCCACCCCAGCGCCGGCACCCCGGTCAGCCAGGCGAGCTGGTCGGCGTCCGACCGGGGGGCCTGCCGGCGCCACCGCTTGACCTGCAGCTCCCACACGGGCCGGACACCGCCCAGCAACAGGAACCAGGCGAACACGTACGCGGCCGCGTCCCGGACCTCGACGGAGGCGTAGTAGGAGACGAAGAAGAACACGCCGCCGGTGATGATGACGGACAGCACGCCGAACACGTTGCGGATCATGACGAGCATCGCGGCGAGGAACCCGATGCTGATCCACAGCATCAGCTGGATCTGCTCGTTGGTGATCAGCACGGCCGCGCCGAACCCGAGCAGGGACGGCGCGACGTACCCGGCCACCGCGGTCAGCACCATCCCGGGCCCGCGGGGCTTGCCGCGCGACACGGTGAGCCCGGACGTGTCGGAGTGCAGCTTGATCCCGCTCAGCCGCCGTCCGGTCAGCACGGCCAGCAGGGCGTGCCCGCCCTCGTGGGCGATGGTGATGACGTTGCGGGTGACCCGCCAGATCCCGTGCAGCGCGACGGCCAGGAACGCGGCGGCCGCCGTTCCCCACGTGATCAGCACTTCGTCGGTCAGCAACTCGGAAGGCATCGCGACATCGAAACAGACGCGGGGGGGGAGGCGCCAGTGGGGGGGGACGGCGCGGGGGGGGCGCACCGCGGGGGGTGGCACCCCCTCGACCGCCCCTCCCCCCCCCCCCCCCGCGCCCCGGGCCCGCCGCCCCCCCCCCCCCCCCCCGCGTCCGTGCCGAACAGGGGCTGGTGCCCCAGGTCAGTGCTAGTGCTTGATCCTGTCCTTGCTCACCCGCTCGGTCTTGGGATCGACGACCGCCTGCTCGCGGGTGATCGGTTCCGTGGTCCGCGCCGCGGTGGGAAGCGGCTCGGTGATCGCCGCCCCGTCCCGCTCTCCGCGGAACGCCTCCGAGCGGGGCTCCGGCAGCACCGGGTCCTCGTCCTCGACCAGCTTGCGGCGCGCGGGCATGACCGCGAGCAGCAGACCGAACAGCGAGATGCCGAGGTGCAGCCAGTTGTCGTTGACGTTGACCGCCAGCGGGTTGCCGTACTGCTCGGCCGGGTTCTGGGCGAGGATCCCGGTGATCATCAGGTCCCACACGAAGAGCGCGGCGAAGCCGGCGAACAACAGCCAGCCGTACATCCGCGCGAGGCCCGAACCGAGAGCCGTGAGCAGACCGAGCACGCCGACGGCCACCATCACCAGGTTGTGCAGCGGGTTCACGGAGAACCCGAGCACGAACGACTGCGTGGCCCAGTCGCCGATCCCGGTGCGGGTGAAGCCCACGACGCCGAACACGATGAACGCGATGCCGGCCAGTCCGGCCAGCACCTGCACCGGCTGAAGACCGGCGATCTTGATGCGGTGGGTCATGACGCCCTCCAGGCTCCAGTCTTGTCGCCCGGCGGACTACCCCTGCCTCACAGGGACCAAACGTTCGGCCCGGTGGCGTGGATCTAGGCCAGGCCCTTGCGGCCGATGCCCGCGTACGCGCCCGGCACCACGGCCGGAGCCTCGATCGACAGACCTTCCATGAGCTGCTCGACCGGCGCCGGGTGCGACACCACCAGGAACCCGCCCACCGGCAGCGCGTGCCGGTAGCGGCGCACGACGCGGCCGGGGCCGGTGGCGTCGTCGACGTACCTCAGGACGTCGACCATCAGCACCGCGTACGGCTCGCGGAGGTCGAGGTGCGACACCACGCCTGGATGGCGGAGCACCTGGTCCGGGCGGCGCAGGTCGGCCTCGACCGCGCACGCCCGCGGTTCGCCGCGCAGCAGTCCGCGGGAGAACGCGACCGTCACCGGATCCGAGTCCACGTAGACGACACGGGCGTCGGGCAGTGTCTGGTGCGTGGCACCGCACGTCGGGATGCCCGAGCCGAGATCGAGGAACTGGCGCACGCCCGCCGCCCAGCAGTGGCGGACGGCGTGACGCAGGAACGTGCGCTGAGCGCGCGTCACGAGCGGCAGTTCGGGGTCGATCCGGACGGCCTGCTTGGCGAACGCGCGGTCGGCGGCGTAGTTGTGCGCGCCTCCGAGGTAGAAGTCATGGATGCGCGCGGCGTTCGGCCGACGTACGTCGACCTCGTAGCGTGCGAAGGCGGGGACCGCAGCCATTCGCAGAGCGTAACTGGCGCCTAGACCATTCGGGCGAAGTTTTCGAAGATTCTTTGGGTCCGTCTGACATGAACCCCTTCGCGGGAGGGCCCGGTCCACCCCACGAAGACCGGGCCACGTAGCGCGTACGGGGATCGAACCCGTGTTTCCGGATTGAGAATCCGACGTCCTGACCACTAGACGAACACGCCGAGAACGAGCACTGACACAAAATGCCCGTAGAAATAGAAGAAAGTGAACTAGCAGGTCACAGCTTGGAGGGCGCTCCGGCCCATTCATCTGCTCGGATCATGTGAACAATGATGACCGAGAGCGCACACCCGCCGCAAAGGAATTAATCGAGCCACGTCAGCGCGAACCACAGAGCGGTCCGCGCGTCGGCCGTTCCAAGATCACGATCGAGCAGCCGTTCGACGTGCGAGATCCGGTGCCGGACGCTGTTGCGGTGCACGCCGAGCACCGTCGCGGCCCGGTCCCAGCTGCCGTTCTGGGCGAGCCAGGCCCTCAGCGTGCCGACCAGTTCGGGACGCCCGAGCAGAGGCGCGAGCTCGCGGCGGGCGAACTCCGCGGCGGCGACCGGGTCCACCAGGGAGGACAGGCCGGACGCCGGGAAGGCGGGCTCGCCGGTCGCCAGGGCACGCGCGAGCAAGGCCGTGGCTTCGTTCACGGCGCGTTCCACACCGGTCTCCGCGACCGGTGACGAGACGCCGACCGGCCCCGAGACCTCCGCTCCGGAGGCCACCAGCGCCAGGAAACCGCCGTCCCGCACCGAGACCAGCGGCCCGTACCGCTGCGCCAGCACGTCGTAGCCGGCCCGCGACCGTCCCGCCACCACCCGGTGGGGACCGGGCCCGAGCACACCCTCCACTCCGGACACCTCCGACCGCAGCAGGGCCGAGGCGGCGAGCCGGGCGATCTGGCCGCGTTCGCTCGCCAGGTCCCGGCGCAGCAACCCGAGCAACGCGAGCGCGACCGCGACGACGGCCCGTTCGGCGGGCGACAGCGGTGTCCCCCGCCGCACGACCAGGACGGCGGACTCGACGGGGTCGAGCGTGACGTGGTCCTCCCCCACCTGGGCCGAGGCCGAACGGGGTCCCCGGCCGGACGACACCCGTGCGGCGAGCGAGGCGACGTCCTCGGGGGCGGAGGCCGGATCCACCAGGTCGGCCCGGCAGTTCAGCACCACCGCGAGCGTCGTCAGCACCGACTCGACAGGACGGACGCGGGTCGCGGCGCGGGTCAGCGCGCGCTGGCTGTCGGCGAGCATCCGCTGCTCCCGCAGGGCGATCTCCGCGAGCAACGCGCCGAGTGCCTGCGAGACCGCGAGGAACGGCGTCGACGGCGGCACCTCCAGCAGCGGCATCCCCTGCGTCCCGCAGGCCTCCACCAGCGGCGGCGGCACAGTCGGGAACTCCGGCTCGACGCCGAAGCCGACCGCCGAGACGCCGGAGGACACCAGCCCGGCGACGTACGCGGGCACGTCGACCGGGAACCGCACGCCGGCCGTGAGCAGCAGCTCCTCACCGACCAGGTACGGCGTCGGGTCCTCCAGCTCGGACACGTGCGCCCAGCGGACCGGCCGGTCCAGCCCGTCGGCTCCACACAGGACGGTCAGCCCGAGGTCGGCCCGGGCGACGAGGTCCTTCAGCGGGACGGTCTGCACAACCATGGCCCGCCGATTGTGCACAACGACCACTTACCGGCGCCAGTACGCGTTCCTACTGTGACCCGCAACCCAAGGAGGTCCGACAGTGGCTCTCGACTACGCGGTGATCGCCGCCTACGTGCTCGGCATGATCGGCATGGGCTGGTGGGGCATGCGCCGTGCCACCAGCAAGAGCGAGTACCTGGTCGCCGGACGCAGGCTCGGCTTCACGATGTACTCCGGCACCATGTCGGCCGTCGTGCTGGGCGGCGCGTCGACCATCGGCGGTGTCGGGCTCGGCTACCGGTACGGCCTCTCCGGCGCCTGGATGGTGTTCGCCATCGGCCTAGGCATCCTGCTGCTCAGCGCGCTCTTCGCGCGCAGGATCGTCAGGCTGAAGGTCTACACCGTCTCCCAGATGCTCGACCTCCGCTACGGCGGCAACTCCAGCACGATCTCCGGCCTGGTGATGGCGGCCTACACGCTGATGCTCACCGTCACGTCCACGATCGCGTACTCCACCATCTTCAACGTCCTCTTCGGACTGCCGAAGTCCGTCGGCGTGATCCTCGGTGGCGGCGTCGTGGTGCTGTATTCGGTGCTCGGCGGCATGTGGTCGATCACGCTCACCGACATCGTGCAGTTCGTCGTGAAGACGGTGGGCATCCTGTTCCTGCTGCTGCCGATCAGCCTCGCCACCGCGGGCGGCTTCGAGGGCATCCGGCAGCGGCTGGACGACCCGGCGATGTTCGAGGCCGGCAACATCGGTGTGAGCACGATCGTCACCTACCTGCTGATCTACGTGTTCGGCCTGCTGATCGGCCAGGACATCTGGCAGCGCGTGTTCACCGCGAAGTCGCCCCGGGTCGCGACCTGGGGTGGCGTCACGTCCGGCCTCTACTGCCTCGTCTACGCGGTCGCGGGAGCGGTGATCGGTCTCGCGGGCAAGGCGCTGTACCCGGACATCGCGAACAAGGACGAGGCGTTCGCGACGATCGTGGAGAACCTGCTCCCGACCGGTGTGCGCGGGCTCGTGCTCGCCGCCGCGCTGGCCGCGATGATGTCCACCTCGTCCGGCGCCCTCATCGCCTGCGCCACGGTGGCGTCCAACGACATCTGGCGC
This sequence comes from Lentzea sp. NEAU-D7, assembly GCF_026242055.1. GTDB lineage: Bacteria > Actinomycetota > Actinomycetes > Mycobacteriales > Pseudonocardiaceae > Lentzea. The sequence goes on from NZ_JAPJDL010000014.1 coordinate 138,829, forward strand.
GGCAAGGCCAAGAGCGGCCGCGGCGCCGCCTCCGACGTCCACGACAACCGGATGTTCACGCTCGTGATCGGTGTCGTCGCGATCGCCGTCGCGGTGGCGCTCAACGACGTCGTGGCCGCGCTGACCGTCGCCTACAACATCCTCGTCGGCGGCCTGCTGGTCGCGATCATCGGCGGCCTGGTGTGGAAGCGCGGCACCCGGCTCGGCGCGATGGCGTCGATGGCGGCCGGCTCCCTGACGGCGATCGGGTTCATGGTGCTCGTGGACGTGTACGCCAACGAAGCCATCTACTACAGCCTCGGCGCGTCCTTCGCGACCTACGTCGTGGTCAGTCTCGCCACCCCCGCCACGGATCCGGCGGTGCTCGCGGCGTGGGACCGCCGGGTGGCCGGTGACACGGCGGAAGAGGAACTGGTGCAGGCATGATCGGCCCCGTCGACTCCTCGCGGGTCCCGCGCTACGCGGGCCCGGCGACCTTCGCCCGGCTGCCGCGCCTCGACCAGGTGGCGCACGCGGACGTCGCGGTGGTGGGAGTCCCGTTCGACACCGGCGTCTCGTACCGCCCGGGCGCCCGGTTCGCGCCCGCCGCCGTGCGGGAGGCGTCCCGGCTGCTGCGCCCGTACAACCCCGGCCTCGACGTGTCGCCGTTCGAGCGCCTGCAGGTCGTCGACGGCGGGGACATCGCGGTCAACCCGTTCCACATCGGCGAAGCCGTCGAGACGATCGAGGGCGCCGCCGCGGACCTGCAGCGCGACGGCACCCGGCTCGTCACCATCGGCGGTGACCACACGATCGCGCTCCCGTTGCTGCGGGCGGTGTCGCGGATCCACGGGCCGGTGGCGCTGCTGCACTTCGACGCGCACCTCGACACCTGGGACACCTACTTCGGCGAGCCGTACACGCACGGGACGCCGTTCCGGCGCGCGGTCGAGGACGGCGTCCTCGACACCGAGGCGATCTCGCACGTCGGCACGCGCGGACCGTTGTACGGCAAGAAGGACCTGGAGGACGACCGGCGCCTCGGGTTCGGCATCGTGACGTCGTCGGACGTGATGCGGCGCGGTGTGGACGAGACCGTGGACGCGTTGCGGCAGCGGATCGGATCGCGCCCGCTGTACGTGTCGGTCGACATCGACGTGCTGGACCCGGCGCACGCCCCCGGCACCGGGACGCCCGAGGCCGGCGGGATGACCTCGCGCGAACTGCTGGAGATCCTGCGCGGGTTGCGCGGGCTGAACCTGGTGGGCGCGGACGTCGTGGAGGTGGCGCCCGCCTACGACCACGCGGACATCACGTCTGTGGCAGCCTCGCACGTGGCCTACGACCTGGTGAGCCTGCTGGCGCTGAAGGAGAACGCGTGACGCCCGCTGGGAGGACATCACGTCTGCGGCAGACAGCGCCCACGGTGACCTACGACCTGACGGGCCCGCTGACACTGAAGGAGAACGCGTGACGCCCGCTGGGAGGACATCACGTCTGCGGCAGACAGCGCCCACGGTGACCTACGACCTGACGGGCCCGCTGACACTGAAGGAGAACGCGTGACGCCCGCTGGGAGGACATCACGTCTGCGGCAGACAGCGCCCACGGTGACCTACGACCTGACGGGCCCGCTGACACTGAAGGAGAACGCGTGACGCCCGCTGGGAGGACATCACGTCTGCGGCAGACAGCGCCCACGCTGGCCCTGTTGGTACCGAAGGAGGAGCAGTGACGCGCAACGGCGGTGACGTCGTCGTCGAAACGCTGGAAGCGCTCGGCGCGCACACGGTGTTCGGCATCCCCGGCCAGCACGCCCTGGGCCTGTTCGACGCCCTGCGCCGGTCCGAGTTGCGGTACGTGGGCTCGCGGACCGAGGTCAACGCCGCCTTCGCCGCCGACGGTCACGCGCGGATCACCGGCTCGGTGACGCCGCTGCTCGTGTCGACCGGGCCCGGTGCGCTGCAGACCCTCGCCGGGCTGCAGGAGTCGGCCGCCGCGTCGGCGCCGGTGCTGGGCATCTCGTCCCAGATCCCGTCCGCCGGCCTCGGCGGTGTGCGGGGCGGGTACCTGCACGAGCTGACCGACCAGCTGGCCTCGTTCCGCGACGTGGTCAAGCACGCGCGGGTCGTCCGGCACGCGTCGCAGATCCCGTCGGCGCTCGCCGAGGCGTGGGAGATCGCGCTGACCGCGCCGTTCGGGCCGGTGTGGGTCGAGATCCCGCAGGACGTGCTGCTCGCGCCCGCCTCCGTGCCGCCCGTGACGTCGGTGGTCTGGTCGCCGCGCGAACTGCACCCGCGGGCCGAGCTCGTCGAGGAGGCCGTGCGGTTGCTGAACGGCGCCGAACGGCCCGTGATCCTCGCCGGGGGCGGTGCCCTCGGCGCGTCAGCGGAACTGCTGGAGCTGGCGGAGAACCTGCGGGCGCCGGTCGTGTCGACGTTCGGCGGCAAGGGCGCCTTCCCCTGGGAGCACCCGCTCTCCGCGCAGTCGTGGCTGGAGGACTGGCACACCACCGAGTTCCTGGCCGGCGCGGACGTGCTGCTCGTCGTCGGGTCGGGACTGGGTGAGCTGTCGAGCAACTACCGGACGTTCCGGCCGCGCGGCGCGGTGGTCCAGATCGAGGCCGACCTCGGCAAGCTCGAGTCCAACTACCCCGCGCTCGGCATCCACGCCGACGCCCGGCACGCGTTGCGCGCGGTGACGTCCGGCGTGACGGCCCGCGCCGTGGACGGTGCCGCGGAGGAACGGGTGCTGGGCCTGCTGGCCAGCGTGCGGGAACGGTTCTCCGAGCAGGAGCTCGACCTGGAGTGGCAGGTGCTCGCCGCGCTGCGGGCGGCGGTGCCGGACGGCACGCCGACCTGCTGGGACATGACGATCCTCGCGTACTGGGCCTGGTCGGCGTGGGATCCGCGGGGTGGTGCGCAGTTCTCCGCCCAGGGCGCCGGCGGGCTCGGCTACGGCTTTCCGGCGGCGCTCGGGGTCGCGGCGGCCGTCGACGGGCCGGTGCTCGCGGTGTCCGGTGACGGCGGCGCGATGTACGGGATCTCGGAGCTCGCGACGGCCGCGCAGCACGGGTCCCGAGTCGTGTGGCTGATCGTCGACGACGGCGGCTACGGCATCCTGCGCGAGTACATGACCGACGCGTTCGGCCAGGCCACCGCGACCGAACTGACCCGCCCCGACTTCGTGGCGCTCGCCGGGGCGTTCGGGGTGCCCGCCACCCGCAGCACACCCGAGTCACTGCGCGAGGACCTCGCCAAGGCGTTCGCCGGAGAAGGCCCGCACGTGGTCGTGCTGCCCGCACTGCTGCGCATGTTCGCCCCCACGCACCTGGAGCACACGTGATCGTCGCGAACTTCGTCAACGGCGCCTCCGCCACCGCTGAGGAGACCTCACCGCTCATCGACCCCGCCACCGGCGAGGAGTTCGGCCGCGCGGTCGTCTCCCGTGCCGCCGAGGTCGACGCGGCGGTGCGCGCCGCCGAGGCGGCCTTCCCCGCCTGGTCGCGCACCACGCCCGGCGAACGCCAGCTGGCGCTGCTGAATCTGGCGGATCTGCTGGAGGTGCGGGCCGGGGAAATCGCCGACGCGGAGGTCCGGGAAACCGGCAAGATCCGCTCGGTCCTGCTGGACGAGGAGATCCCGCAGTGCGTGGACCAGATCCGGTTCTTCGCCGGTGCGGCAAGGGCTCTGGGCACCGCCGCCGCGGGTGAGTACGTGCCCGGCCACACCTCCTACCAGCGGCGGGAGGCGGTCGGGGTGATCGCGCAGATCACGCCCTGGAACTACCCGCTGATGATGGCCGTGTGGAAGATCGCCCCGGCCCTGGCGGCGGGCAACGCGGTGGTGCTCAAGCCCGCCGACACCACGCCGTCGTCCACGGTGCTGCTCGCGACGCTGGCCGCCTCGGTCCTGCCCGCGGGCGTGTTCAACGTCGTGCTGGGCGACCGCGACACCGGCCGGTTGCTGGTCGAGCACCCCGTGCCCGCCATGGTGTCGCTGACCGGCTCCACCCGCGCCGGCGTCGAGGTCGCCCGCAGTGCCGCCGCGATGGTCAAGCGCACGCACCTCGAACTCGGTGGCAACGCCCCGGTCCTGGTGTTCGACGACGTCGACGTGGCCGCCGCCGCGGAAGGCGTCGTGGGCGCCGCGTTCTACAACGCGGGCCAGGACTGCACGGCCGCTTCGCGGGTGCTGGTGCACTCGGCCGTGCACGACGAGTTCGTCGCCGCGCTGGTGAAGGCCGCCTCGGCGCAGGTCCCCGGCACCGACTTCGGGCCGTTGAACAGCCAGGCCCAGCTGGACCGCGTGCTCGGCCTGCTCTCGCGCACGTCCGGCACCGTCCACTGTGGAGGCGAGCGGCACGGCTCCGAGGGCTTCTTCCTGCAGCCCACCGTCGTCTCCGGACTCGGCCAGGACGACGAGCTGGTCCAGGAGGAGGCGTTCGCGCCGCTGATCACCGTGCAGGCCTTCGGTTCCGACGACGAGGCGATCGCACTGGCCAACGGGGTCCCGCAGGGACTCGCGTCCTCGGTCTGGACCCGCGACACGAGCCGGGCCGCGGCGCTGACCGCGCGGCTCGACTTCGGCGTCGTCTGGGTCAACACGCACGGTGTCATCACGGCCGAGATGCCGCACGGCGGGTTCGGCGCCTCGGGCTACGGCAAGGACCTGTCGCTGCACGGCCTGGAGGACTACACGCGCGTCAAGCACGTGATGATCGCGCACTGAGCATCGCCCGGTACGGCATCGGGTAGTGCAGCAGGCTCGCCGGGATGAACGCGGACACCACCCGGATCATCCGGATCCACCGGCGCAGCCTGCGCCCGTCGCGGTCCGTCCACTCCAGACCGAGCTTGGCCCGCAACGCCTCCGGCAGCGTGCCGACGGCGAAGTCCGGCAGCACCTGCGCCGCCACGGGACGCACCAACGGCCAGAGCGCGCTCGGCAGGTGTTCGGCGCCAGGCGCCTTGCCGGTCCGCAGCTGGAACGCCTCCAGCAGCTCGTCCACCCCGTCGGTGGGCTTCAGCTGGGTGGCGACCACCTCGTCGAGGTACTCCCGCAACGCGATGAGGTCGCCCGGCATCGACCTGATGCCGAGCGACTCCCCCGTCTCCCGCCACTCCCGGTACAGCCGTTCCTCGTGGATGGCCGGGAGGCGGGGCCGCAGCAACCGGTACGCCGTGAGCAGCGAGTCGAAGCTGGTGGCGTGCACCCAGCGGAACAGCTCCTCGTCCGCGCCGGGAATCCTGGAGTGGGCGCGCACCAGCCGTTCCGCCTCCCGCACGGCCTGCTCGCCGCCGAACAACCGCAGCTGCGACGAGGTGATCGTCCTCGTGAGCCGCGCGAACGGATCGGCGCGGTAGCCGTCGCGCACCGCGGCGGCGATGACCGGGTGCGCGACCTGCATCAGCACCGCGCGTCCCAGCACCACCAGCTCGAACCGCGTGTACCAGCCCAGCCGCCACGTCACCGACTCAGGTCCCAGCGTCACGATCATGATCATTCCCCGGGACAGGACACCACCCGCGGATCATCACCCCAAAGAATTACGGCACCGGCCGGGATCTGCTCTGCGGCGGCACGCGCGGAAAGCGTTCCGGCACTTGACCTCCAGCTAAGTCGAGCTCCTAGCGTCGGCGCCATGTTCGCGATTCGGCAGTACGAGTTCGGCCCGGCGGAGAACCTGCGCTTCGAGGAGGTTCCCGACCCGGAGCCGGCGAGCGGTCAGGTGCGGATCACGGTCGCCGCGGCCGGGGTGCACCTGGTCGACACCACGATCCGCCAGGGCGGGTTCGGCCCCGTCGGCTTCCCGATGACGCCCGGCCGTGAGGTCGCCGGGGTCGTGACGGCGCTCGGCGACGACGTGCCTGGTGACTGGCTCGGACGCCGGGTCGTCGTGCACCTGGGCCAGGCGAGCGGCGGTTACGCCGAGCTCGCGGTCGCCGGCGTCGGCGCGTTGCACGCGCTGCCCGACGACGTGTCGTTCGAGGCGGCCGTCGCGATGATCGGCACCGGGCGCACGGCGGTCGGGGTGCTCGACGCCGCGAAGCTCACGAAGGACGACGTGGTGCTCGTGACGTCGGCGGCCGGTGGCATGGGCGCGTTGTTCGTGCAGGAGGCGCGCAACGTGGGTGCGCAGGTCATCGGGCTCGCCAGCGGCGAGAAGCTCGACCTCGTCATGGACAACGGCGCGGACGCCGCCATCGACTACACCCGGCCAGGCTGGGCGGACGGCCTCAAGGACATGACCGTGGTGCTGGACGGCGTCGGCGGTGAGGCGGGGGCGCAGGCGCTGAAGACGCTGGGGCCCGGCGGGCGGCAGATCATCTACGGGTGGGCGTCCGGGACCGCGACCCCGATCAGCACGGAGGCGTTGTTCGCCAACAGCCTCACCGCGACCGTCGCGCTCGGGCCCGGCCTGATGCGACGCGGGCTGCGGGTGCTGGAGGACGAGGCGATGGCCGGGCTGGCCGGTGGGCGGTTCGTGCCGCTGGTGCACCCGCCGTTCGCGCTGGAGGACGCGGCCGCGGCGCACGTGGCGCTGGAAACCCGTGCCACGGCGGGAAAAGTCGTGCTCAAGCCGTGAGAAGAGGGGCCACGTCCGTCCAGCGGAAGTGGCCCCTCGTCCCCTCGGTCACGCCTGCACCGGCACCTCGACGAACTTCTTGCCCGCGAAGTTCTCGACCACCACGGACTTCACGTCCTTGGGGTCGACCAGCGCGGAACCGTCCAGGTTCGTGCCCTCGGCGGCGCCCTTCTTGGACACCACCCAGGAACCCGCCTCCTGGCGGCTGCCGTCCTTCGCGACGACGAAGATCCGGCACTTCTCGCCTTCGGGAATGCCGTTGATCGCCATGTTCGTGCGCACCCAGCCGGCGGCGGGGACGACCTTCACGGTCATCGAAGCCTTGGTGGCCGGGTCCGTGAACGTGGCGAGCCTGGTGCCCGCCGGGTCCGGAGCCACCGTCGGGGTGGGAAGGGCCGTCACATCGGGTGACGTGGCCTTACCGACGAAGACACCGGCACCCAGCACCAGCGCGGCCACGACGGCCGCCGCGGCACCGAGCGCGAACTGACGACGCCGTGCGACGCCGCCCCGTTCGGCACGCACCTGGCGCAAGGTGCGCTGCAACAACAGATCGCCGCCCTCGGGCGGCCCGTCCAGCATGGCCTCCGGCGGCACCTCGCCGAGGAAGGCCTCCATGTCGCGGAGCTCTTCGAGTTCACGCGCGCACTCGGGGCAGGACGCCAGGTGCTCGTCCATCTCACGCACCTCCTGCTCGTCCAGTGCCCCTAGAACGTAGGCACCGAGCAGTTGCGGGTCGTGCTGCGTGGTCATCCAGCCACCCCCTTCAGTGCGACCTTCTGACCTCCGAAGGTCTCCCTCAAGGCTCGCAACGCGTAATACGATCTGGATTTCACTGTGCCAGGTGGCACCCCGAGCGCTTCCGCCGCCTCCGTCACGCTCCGGCCGCGGAAGTAGATCTCCATCAGCACGTCGCGGTGGTCGGAGGACAGCCTGTCGAGCGCTTCGAGCACCACCACCGAGTCGACGACCTGGTCAGCGTGGTCGCGCTCGATCGGGGGCGTCGCCGGGGACTCCGCCACCTCCTGAGGCCGCGCGGCCTTCGCACGAACCCTGTCGGTGACGATGTTGCGCGCCACCGTCAGCAACCAGCCACGCACCGATCCCTTGCCGTTCACGAGGGCGTCGGGATGGCGCCACGCTCGGACCAAGGTCTCCTGGACCACGTCCTCGGCAGCCGCCCGATCGCCGGTCAGCCGCGTCGCGTACGCCAGAAGCGCCCGGCCGTGCTCCTCGTAGAGCGATCGGATCAGTGCCTCGTCGGCCGCGGTCTCCCGTTTGCGGGAGAACAAAGCCGCCATCCACCCACTCCTCCCCGCCCGCGAACACCTCTGCGGGCGTCCTGTTCAAGACCTCAGCCGACACACGAGCGACAGAGAGCTTCGGTTCAACGGCGTTCAACTGAAAAAAATGGAATGCCGGATGTTAGCGGGAACGGTTGAGGTGCCCGACCAGCTCCGCCATCCGGTCCTCCGGCATCGCGTTGATGTACATGCCGTGGTCGGTCGCCGGATCGCGCAGCTCCTCCTCGAAGCTGTCGATCGCGAACGGCCGGCCTTCGGGGATGTCGTAGCCCACGGTGACGTGCAGGCGCGGGATCGGGAACGTCTTGGCCGGGCACATGCCGCCGGCCAGCGGGAACACCACGTGCGTGCGGTGGGAGGCGCTGTCGGTGTTGTTGCCGTCCCAGCAGCTGCCGAAGTCGAAGCTGCGCAACGTGGTCGCGCTTCCGCACAACGGGTACTTCGTCGTGTAGCGGTCCGGCCGGTCCGAGCAGCTCCACCGGGCGCGCGTGTTGGGGCCGTGGCCGTTGGAGAACGCCGACGGATCACCGGTGATCAGGCGCAGGAACCGGGGCATCGGCAGGACGTCGCTCACGGGGTTGCCGTCGTACCGGATCTCCACGCTCTTCGGCGGCAGCACCTCACCGGTGTTGCCGTGCAGGCCGCCACCGTCCGCGTGCTCGTCGTGCCCGACACCGTCGGTCAGGCGCAGCACGGGCCAGTAGTAGGTCGACAGGTCGTTCTTCTCGCACGTGGTGGTCGCGGCCGCGAGGGACTCGTCGGTCGACCCGGCGTCGGCGGACCTGTTGCCGACGTACTCGTGCGTGTGGTGGGCGCCGAACGGAACGCCGGGTGAGACGACGGGGTTGTCCGCGTTGAGGTGGCGTTCCTCGTTCGCGCCGCACCGGATGACGACGTTCGGCGTCTTCGGGCCGGTGAGCACCTGGTCGAGCTCGCTGACGTACTGGTCGGCGGACGGCGAGCCGCTGGACGTGCCGCGCAGCAGCACCGCGGAGCCCGTGACGACGAGGAGCGCGACCACCGCGACCGCGAAGGTCACCGGTTTGTTCCGGGCCACGTCCACAGCCTGCCAATCCGTCCGGCCGAACAGAAGTGCGCCGTCTCAGCAGGACGGACCGCGTTCGGGCACGACGATAACCCGGCGCGTCACGTCACCGACGAACCGGGCGGGCGGGGACTCGGGGCCGTGGACGACGGTGCTCCGCGACCCGAGTCCCCCTCCTGCGCTAACTGGCGGTCACCAGCGGCCGGCGGTCGTGGTCGACCACGCTGACCCCCGTCACGTCCCCGGCCCGCACCAGCGCGGATCCGGCCAAGGTCACCTCACCGCCGTGCGCCCTCCACGAGCCGGCGGTGAACGTCCGTCCGTCCTTCGTGTGCACGACGAGCCAGCAGGCTTCCCCGTCCTGCATGCCGTCGACCGTCGCGACCAGCTTCAAGCCACCTTCGGTGTCGGTGACCTGCACGGCCATGCGCGCACCGGCCGGCGAGGTCCCCTGCAGGAGCGCGTCGACGTTCCCGGTGCCACCGACCCCCATTCCCTGACCCAGCCAGACGCCCCCAGCGAGCACTCCGGCGACGACAAGGGTCGACGACAAGGCCGTGATGCGTCCACGGCGGCGCACGGCCTGATCTCTCTCTTCACGAACCGTGCCCAGCGTGCGCTGGAGCAGGTGGTCCATGTCCGGCGGAGGCCCGTCGAGCGCGGCCTCCGGTGGCAGTTCTTCCATCAGCATGTCGTTCTCGTTCAACTCGTTGGTGCCCAGGACGTTCGGTGCCATGCGCTGGCGGACGCGGCAATGGACACGGTTACGCGGAACGATGCACTCAAATTTCTCCTTCTCCAGCCCCGCGTGCGGCGGTGACCAACACCTTCAGAACGAGCCTGCGAGGAACTTGGTTCAACGCAGATACAACGAGGTTGCGCAGCACACACGAATTGGTTGACCTGGGGCTCTACCAGCTCCTAGGCTCTCATATATGATGTATGACCGGCCGGGAGTCCTTCCGGCGTCCCGGACGGACTTCGTTCTGGAATCGATCAAAGAAGCGATTCTTCACGGAAAGCTGAAGCCCGGTCAGGCGCTCGTCGAAACCGATCTCGCCGCGACGCTCAACGTCTCGAAGACGCCGGTGCGCGAGGCGCTCAAGACGCTCGCCGGGTCGGGGCTCGTGGTGATGAGCCCGTACAAGGGCGCCACGGTCCGCACGGTCGACGCGGAGATGGCCGCGTCCGTCTACGACGTGCGGATGCTGCTGGAACCGGAGGCCCTGCGCCGTTCGGTCGAGCTGGGCGCGGACCTCACCGAGGCGCGGTCAGCTCTGGAGGAGGTTCCCGACCTGGCCCAACGGAGTTTGACCCGGCGCAGCCTGGCCAACCGCCGCTTCCACCGCGCGCTCTACGCCGGGTGCGGCAACCCGTTGCTGGTCGGGATCCTCGACGGGCTGCGGGATCAGGCCGCGCTGATCACCGTCGCCGGCTGGGGCCTCCACCCCACCTGGGACGCCGAGGAGGCCGAGCACCGGGCGATCCTCGTCGCCGCCGAGGAGGGCTTCGGTGACGTCGCCGCCGATCTGTTGCGCCGCCACATCCGGACTTTCGCCGATCGAGTGGTCGAGGAGCTTCCCGATGTCGTTCGATGACTTGTCCGAGCAGCTGGCCTCCGTCGTGGCGATCACCGTCACCCCCTTCGGCGCGGACGGGGCGATCGACGAGAAGGACTACGCCGCGGTCGTGGACAGGATGGTCGAGGGCGGGATCTCGGTCGTGACGCCGAACGGCAACACGAGCGAGTTCTACGCGTTGTCCTCAGCCGAGACCGAACGCGCGCTGCGGATCACCGTGGACGCCGTCGGCGACCGCGCGGCGATCGTCGCCGGGGTCGGGCACGACCTGTCGTCCGCCGTGGCCGCCGCCCGGTTCGCGGACCGGGCCGGCGCTCGCGGGATCATGGTCCACCAGCCGGTGCACCCGTACGTCTCGCTGGACGGGTGGGTGGACTACCACCGGGCGATCGCCTCGGCGGTGCCCGAGCTCAGCGTGGTCCTGTACGTGCGCAACCCGCGCATCGGCGGTGCGCAGATCGCGGCGCTGGCGGACGCGTGCCCGAACGTCGTCGGCGTGAAGTACGCGGTGCCGGACCCGGTGCGGTTCGCCTCGGTCGCCCGCGACGCCGGGCTCGAGCGGCTGACGTGGATCGCCGGGCTGGCCGAGCTGTCGGCGCCGGGGTACTTCGCGGTCGGGGCCACCGGGTTCACGTCGGGGCTCGCGAACGTCGCGCCGGAGCTGTCGGTGCAGATGTTCCGATGCCTGCGGGCGGGCGAGTTCGGTGCGGCGATGGAGTTCTGGGAGTTCGTCCGGAAGTTCGAGGAGCTGCGGGCGGCCGGCGAGTCGGCGAACAACGTGTCCGTGGTCAAGGAAGCGCTGGCGCAGCTCGGGTTGTGCCGCCGGGATGTGCGGCCTCCCGCCTCGGTGCTGCCGGAGGCGGACCGTTCGGCCGTGGGTGTGCTGCTGAACTCGTGGAGCCTGCTGTGAGGTCCGCCCCGAAGAAGCTCCGCAGCGCGGAGTGGTTCGAGGGCGAGGGGCTGCGGGCGTTCTCGCACAACGCCCGGATGCGCCAGCTCGGCCTGAACCCCGCCGAGCACCTCGGCAAGCCGGTCATCGCGATCCTCAACACGTGGAGCGGCATCAACCCGTGCCACATGCATCTGCGCGAACGGGCCCAGCAGGTCGAGCGCGGGGTCTGGGAGGCAGGCGGACACCCGTTGGAGTTCCCGGTGTCCACGCTGTCGGAGACGTTCCAGAAGCCGACCCCGATGCTGTACCGGAACATGCTGTCGATGGAGACCGAGGAGGTCCTCCGGTCCTACCCCGTCGACGGCTGCGTGCTGATGGGCGGCTGCGACAAGACCACCCCCGCGCTGCTGATGGGGGCGGCCTCCGCCGGACTGCCCACCGTCTTCGTGCCCGCCGGGCCGATGCTGCGGGGCCATTGGCGGGGCGAGAAGCTCGCGTCAGGCACGGACATGTGGCGGTACTGGGACGAGAAGCGGGCGGGCACGATCTCGTCCGCCGACTGGGCGGAGATCCAGTCCGGGCTGGCCCGCTCCCCCGGCACGTGCATGACGATGGGCACGGCCTCGACCATGACGGCCGCCGCGGAGGCGCTGGGGCTCACGTTGCCGGGGGCGTCGTCGATCCCGGCCGTCGACTCGGCGCACCACCGGATGGCGGCCGCGTCGGGCATGCGCGTGGTCGAGATGGTGCGCGAGGGGCTGACGATCGGCGACGTGCTGTCGGCGGAGGCCTACGAGGACGCGATCCGGACCGTGCTGGCGCTCGGCGGGTCCACGAACTCGTACATTCACCTGATCGCGATGGCCGGACGGTCGCAGATCCCGTTGTCGCTGGACGACTTCGACCGGTTGTCGCGCGAGGTGCCCGTGCTGGCCTCGGTCCAGCCCGCCGGATCGCACCTGATGGAGGACTTCTACTACGCGGGCGGGCTGCGCGGGCTGCTGTCGCGGTTGCGGGACTCGTTGCACCTCCAGCGGATCACGGTGACAGGGCGGACGTTCGGCGAGGACCTCGACGGTGCCGAGGTGCACGACTCCTCGGTGATCCGCCCGGTGGACGATCCGATCTCCTCCGAGGGCGGACTGGCCGTGCTGCGGGGCAACGTGGCCCCTGACGGCGCGGTGATCAAGTACGTGGCGGCTGATCCCGGGTTGTGGCGGCACACCGGGCCCGCCGTGGTCTTCCACGGCTACCAGGACCTGCAGGCACGGATCAACTCCCCGTCGCTGGAGGTGACGAGGGATTCGGTGATCGTGCTGGCCGGGGGCGGCCCCAAGGGCGGGCCCGGCATGCCGGAATACGGGATGCTGCCCATCCCGGACAAGCTGCTGCGCGAGGGTGTCCGGGACATGGTGCGCGTGTCGGACGCGCGGATGAGCGGAACTTCTTACGGCGCATGCGTTCTGCACGTGGCACCGGAAGCCCACGTCGGCGGGCCGCTGGCGTTGGTGCGGGACGGCGACCTCGTGACGCTGGACGTCGAGGCGCGGGTGCTGCGCGTGGAGATCTCCGACGAGGAGATGGCGCGTCGCCGGGACGCGTGGACGCCGCCGCCCGCGAAGTTCGAGCGCGGGTACGGCGCTTTGTACTACGAGCACATCACGCAGGCCGACGAGGGCTGCGACTTCGAGTTCCTGTCACGGCCCGGGCGGAACCCGGAGCCCAATGCGCACTGAGTCCTACTTGGACTCGATGCGGCCCTGGTCGGTGGCGGCGTCCTGCCAGTCGGCGGTCCCGAGCAGCTGACTGCGCAGGTAGGCCGTGGTGAGCCGCTGCACGACAGCGACCCGTTCAGGGCTCTCGTCCGTGGTCTCGGCGACGTCGTAACCGGAGACGCCACCGAACCCGTGCTCCGCGCCGAACAGCGTGAGCAGGTCCTTCGGGCCGGGCGCCAGGTGGTACGGGTCGGCGTGCCAGTCCGGACCCGCGGTGGTCAGGTGTGCGGAGGCGTCCGCGTCACCGGCGACCACGAGCGCGGGCGCGGTCATCTCGCTGAAGTCCGTGGTCTGCATGAAGGAGTAGTTCTCCTTCACCACGTCGGTGACCGCGTCGCCGCGGCCGGTCGAGCCGAGCAGCACGCCCGCCTTGATCCGGTCGTCCTTCAGGCTCACGCCCTCGGTCCTCATGCCGAGCAGCAGGCTCGCGGTGTGGCCTCCCATCGAGTGGCCGACGACCGCGATCTTCGTGCGGTCGAGGCGGTCCCGCAGTTGCGGCACGGCCTTCTCGATCTCGTCGAGCCGGTCGATGATCTGCGACATGTCCTCGGCGCGTTCACGCCAGAACATCGGCGCGCCGGGCGTGGTGGCGGGCAGGTTCAGGGACCTGCTGCTCAGGTGCGTGGGCTGCAGGACGACGAAGCCCTCCTCAGCCCAGTGGTTCGCGAGCGGCGCGTAGCCGTTCAGCGAGGACAGGTGGTTCGAGTAGCCCTGCCCGTGCGACAGCAGCAGGATCGGCAGGCCGGTGCCCTCGGTCGGCGCGGAGACCTTCACCTGCAGGTCAACAGGCCTGCCGGGGATCTCGAGCACGACAGGGCTCACGGTGAAGACGGTCATGGGGTTCCCTTCGAGTACAGTCACTCAAGCGGAGCGACGTTCCGGAACGATACGGAGCACTGTTCCGCTTTGTCAACCGACCGCTCGGGAAGGAGTGCGCGTGCCACCACGCAAACGAGCCGACGCCGTGCGCAACGAGCAGACGCTGCTCGCCGCCGCGGCCGAGGTGTTCGTCAGATCGGGCGTCGACGCGCCGATCCGCGAGATCGCCGCCGAGGCCGGTGTCGGCATGGGCACGATCTACCGCCACTTCCCCACGCGCTCGGACCTCGTCGTGGCCGTCTACCGCCACCAGGTCGAGGCCTGCGCGGAGGCAGGCCCCGTCCTGCTGTCCACAGAGGACTCCCCTGCCGCCGCGCTGCGGAAGTGGATCGACCTGTTCGTGGACTTCCTGGTGACCAAGCACGGGCTCGCCGGCGCGATGCAGTCGGACAGCAGCGGCTTCGCGTCGTTGCACGCGTACTTCCTCGACCGGCTCGGACCGGTGTGCGGCTCGCTGCTCGACGCGGCGGCCGCCGCCGGCGAGATCCGCGCCGACGTGCGGCCGTTCGAGCTGATGCGCGGGATCGGCAACCTGTGCATCGGACGGGACGACGATCCGCGCTACGACGCGCGGCGGCTGATCAGCCTGCTACTCGACGGGCTCGCCCGCCAGCAGTGACCGTGCGGCCACCGCCGCCCCGTCCGTGCGGATCATGCCCGCCGCGGTGGTGGCACGGGCGCGGGTCCCGGGAGCCAGCGCCGTCGCGAGCGCGGCCGACAGCGATTCGAAGGACGGCACCGGTCCGTCGTGCGCCGCACCGATGCCCAGCTCGGCCACCCTAGTGGCCCAGAACGGCTGGTCCACGATCTGCGGCACCACCACCTGCGGCGCACCGGCGCGCGCCGCGGTCGTCGTGGTGCCCCCGCCTCCGTGGTGGACGACGGCGGCCACCCGGCGGAACAACGCCTGCTGGTTGACCTCGCCGGCGACGAAGCAGTCGTCGCCCTCGCCGACCTGGGTCAGGTCGGCCCAGCCCCGGGCCAGGAGCACCCGGCGCCCCTGCGCACGGACCGCGTCGACGACGACCCGGCCGAGGTCCGCCGAGGCGTGCATGGGCATGCTGCCGAAGCCGACGTAGACCGGTGGCTCGCCGGCGTCGAGGAAGGCGGCCAGGCCGGGCGCGAGCGGGCGTTCGTCCGGCAGGATCCACGCGCCCGTCTGCTGGACCTCCAGGTTCGTCAGCTCCGGCACCGGCCAGAGCAGCGGATCCGCCGCCAGCAGCACCGTGCCGGTGTAGACGTGG
Organism: Lentzea sp. NEAU-D7; assembly: GCF_026242055.1. GTDB lineage: Bacteria > Actinomycetota > Actinomycetes > Mycobacteriales > Pseudonocardiaceae > Lentzea. The sequence continues at coordinate 154,115 of NZ_JAPJDL010000014.1, forward strand.
TCGCGGACGTTGTCCACCGGCGGCAGGCCGAGCCGCGCCCGGTGGGTGTTCAACGCCGGGCGGTACATCGCGTTCACGTTCTCCGCGTCGATGTCCCACAGCACCCGGTTGTCCGTCTCGTCCGGCGGAAAGGGCCTGCCGGGGCGTTGCGACGGCTTGCGGTGCGGCGACGGCAGCGAGATGTCGTGGAACATCGCGAGGACGTACCGCAGGCCCAGGTGCCCGGCCACCGACCGGGCGCCCGCGGGCATCAGCCCGGACGCCACCAGCACGTCGGCGCCCTCGGCCGCGGTGGCGACCGGGCCGAACCACTCGCCGACCAGCGCGGCCGCGACGGTCGCGGGATCCGGCCGCGCACTCGTCACCAGCTCGCGCACCGACTGTCCGAACGGGACGAACGGAACCTCGTGGGCGTCCAACCGGGACACGAACTCCTCGTCCGGCGGCACGCACACCACCGCCTCCGCGCCGAGCTCCCGCACCGTCACCGCCAGCGCGATCAGCGGTTCGACATCTCCGCGCGACCCGAAACCCGCAAGAACGACACGCACTTCGAGACTCCCCAGTTCGCCCGGCTTCCGGCTACGGCCGCGAATTCTGCGGGGCGGACGGGGTCTTGCCGCAAGTCCCCCCGTGCGCTGTACGTTGAAGTGGGAAGACCCCCGGATGCGGATCCGGGGGTCCTCCGTTGTTCTGGGGCGAGCGCCTGTGTCGAGGTCTGGTGCGATGGAAGTCGCGCTGGAGGCCCGGCTGTCGCGGATCAGGCCTCTCCGTTTCGTGAATCCGGCTCAGCTCGTGACCCGCCTCGAAGACCGGCCTGACACCTGACCCGTCATGATTGGTTCAACCGGCTGTTGAGGGTGAGGTAACAAGTGGCGGTCACCATCCGCGACGTGGCACGCAGGGCACACGTGTCCGTCGCCACCGTTTCGCGTGCGCTGACGTCCCCGGAGCTCGTGCGCCCGGAGACCAGGACGCGCGTGCTGGCCGCCGCGACCGAGCTCGGCTACCAGCCCAACAGGGCGGCTCGCGGGCTGATCACGGGCAAGACGGGCAACATCGGCATCGTCGTGCCGGACCTCGACAACCCGTTCTTCACCGGCGTGCTCAAGGCCGTGCAGGCACGGGCGATGCAGGCCGACTACGCGGTGTTCGTGGCGGACAGCGACGAGGACCCGGTCTCCGAGGCCAAGCTCGTGCACGCGATGGCCAAGCAGGTCGACGGCGTCGTGCTGTGCGCGCCGGGCCTGGAGGACTCCCAGGTCTACGAGGTGGCGGGCGTGACCTCGCTGGTGCTGCTGAACCGGCGCCTGCCCGGCGTGCCCGCCGCGTTGATGGACTCGGCGGGCGGCATGCACGCCGTCATCGACCACCTCGTCGCTCTCGGGCACCACCGCATCGCCTACCTCAACGGGCCGCGCACCTCGTGGTCCAACCAGGAGCGTCGCCGCGGCCTGATGAAGGCGGTGGCGAAGCACGGGGTCGACCTGGTCGACCTGGGACCGTTCGCACCGCGCTACGAGGGCGGCCTGCAGGCGGCGGACCTGGCCGTCGCGGCCGGCACGACGGCGATCGCCGCCTACAACGACATCATGGCGCTGGGCGTGCTGGCCCGGCTGCGCGACCGCGGCATCTCCGTGCCGGGCGACGTGTCGGTGACGGGCTTCGACGACCTCACCTACGCCTCGCTGTGCTCGCCCGCGCTGACGACGGTGGCGATGCCCGTGGCGCAGGCCGGACGCACGGCCGTGAACCTCCTGCTGGACTGGCTCGACTCCGACCACACCGACGTGCCGCAGATCGTGGCGGAGACCCAGCTGATCGTGCGCGGGACCACGACGCCGCCGAAACGCTGACACGATCACGATCTGTCGCGGGGCGGCCACAAAGGACGGAGATGCAAGGCGGCCCCGGCTGGGCGTCTGGGGGGAGTACGCCTTGAGCCGGGGCCGCGAAGCGGCTGGGCCCGAGGGGGGAGGGGGCCTAGCGCCGCTTGGTGTCCCACTCTGCCCTGACCGAGCCGAAACCGCCAGGGTGGATGTACCTGTTTTTGGATTTCTCGTACGTACGGGTTACTCGTAGAGCCCTTCGTACAACCCGGAGTGAAGGCGGTGTACAACGTTGCGCTTGACCTTCAACGTCGGGGTGAGCTCACCTTCCTCCTGGGACAGATCGCGGGTGAGCAGCACGAACTTCTTCACCTGGGAAACACTGGCGAAGTGCGAGTTCGCTTCGTCGACAACTTCCTGCACGAGCGTTCGCACGTCCGGGTGACCCACCAATGATTCGATGTCGGACGGCAAACCACGCGCCGTCGCCCACGGCACGATCTCGTCGGCGTCGAGTGTGAGCAGCGCCACACAGTACGGCCGGCGGTCGCCGAACAGCACGGCGTGCGAGATCCAGCGCGACTGGCGCAGCACGTTCTCCACGTTCGCCGGCGCGATGTTCTTGCCGCCCGCGGTGATGATGATGTCCTTCTTGCGCCCCGTGATCGTCACGAAACCGTCCGCGTCGATCTCGCCCAGGTCTCCGGTGTGCAGCCAGCCGTCCCGCAGCGTCTCGGCCGTGGCCTCGTCGTTGCGCCAGTAGCCCGCGAAGACGTGCGGACCGCGCATCAGCAGTTCGCCGTCCTCCCCCACCGACATCTCGAGGCCCGCCACACCGGACGCGCCGACCGAACCGAGCTTGAAGCGGTCCAGCGTGTTGATCGTGCCGACCGCCGTGGACTCGGTCATGCCGTAGCCCTCCAGCACCGGCACCCCGGCCGCGTGGAAGAACTGCAGCACCTCGGGCGAGATCGGCGCGGCACCGGACAGGGCCTGCACGAGCCGCCCGCCGAACACCGCGCGCACGTTGGCGAACAACGCGTCGACCTGCTCGAACGCGGCCGCCATCTCCGCCGGCACCGGTTCGCCCGCCGCCCGCCTGCGCCGGACCTCCAGGCCGAGCGAGACCGCCTGGCCGAGCTGCTCGGCGGGCACGCTCGACGTGACGAACGTGTAGATCTTCTCGAAGATGCGCGGCACGGACGGCAGGAACGTCGGCCGGACCTCGGCCAGCTCCGGCACGATCGCCTTCATGTCGCCGCCGAAGTAGGCCAGCGCCCCGCCGCGGTACATCGTGCCGAACATGATGATCTGCGCGAAGACGTGCGCGAGCGGCAGGAACAGGTAGACGACGCCGGTCATCGCGTCGATGCGGGCCTCCTCCGCGACCCGGCACAGCGCGACCCAGTTCGCGTTGGTCAGGACGCAGCCCTTGGGCGGACCGGTCGTGCCCGAGGTGTAGATGATCAGGCTCGGGTCCTCCGGCCTGATCGCGGCCCGGCGGGAGTCCAGCACGGCGGCCAGCGGCGAGGTGCGGCCGGTGTCCTGCAGGTCGGCGATCCGCGGTCGGTCACCGGCCGGGTCGATCGAGAAGACCGTGCGCAGCTCGGGGAGCTCCGAGCCGACGGCCTCGACCTTGAGGCACTGCTCCTCGTTCTCCGCCACCACGATCGACGCGCCGGAGTCGCCGACGACCCAGGCGATCTCCTCCGGGGCGCTCGACGGGTAGATCGGCACGACGATGCCGCCCGCCGCCAGCACCGCGAGCTCGACCGCCGTCCACTCCGGACGGGTGTTCGCGAGCACGCAGACCCGGTCGCCCGCCTCCAGTCCGGCGTGGACGAACCCGGACGCGAGGTCCAGCACCACCTCGGCGACCTCGGCGTAGGTCTGCTCGCGCCACTGCCCGTCCTGCTTGAACCGCCACGCCACCGCGTCGCCGTAGGCCTGCTCCGCGAGGAACGGCAGGTCGGCTATCCGGCGGATGGCTCGCACCGCGTTCGGGCTGGTGACTCCGGCTGTCATGGCGGCTCCTGGGCGCACTGAGTCTTTGCAGACGGGGAGGGACTCTTCAGCGGGGAGGGGTCTTCAGGCGGGCACGACCTGCACGCGGGTGCCGTTCAGCACGGCGGTGCCCGAGAGCGGGTCGATGCGCAGGTCGTCGGTGAGGAGGTTGACGTTCACGCCGGCGTGCTCCTCGGCGACGCTGAGCCGCGTGCCGGGCTGGTCGTGGCCCCAGCCGTGCGGCATCGAGACGACGCCGGGCGCGATGTCCGCGGTGACCTCGACCAGCACCTCGATCTTGCCGACGCGCGAGGTGACCTGGGCGGTGCCGCCGTCGGCCAGGCCGATGCGGAGGGCGTCGCCGGGGTTGACCAGGAGCGTGCACAACGGCTTGCCCTTCACCAGGGCCGGCACGTTGTGCATCCAGGAGTTGTTGGTGCGCAGGTGCCTGCGGCCGACCAGGACCATGCCGGGCTCGGGCGTGCCGAGGGCGGCGAGCACGCGCGGCAGGTCGTCCACGATCGGCTTCGGCGTCAGCTCGATCTTGCCGGACGGCGTGCGCAGGATCTCCGGCAGGCGCGGGGTGAGCGGGCCGAGGTCGATGCCGTGCGGGTGGTCGAGCAGCTGGCGCAGCGTCACCCCGTACGCGCCGGTGCGGAGTTTCAGGTCCAGCAGGCGTTCCTCGCGCGTCTCGCCCTCGGGTTCGAAGTCGGCGCCCGCCTTCTTCTTCAGGTCGGCGAGCTGGAACGCCGCGATGGCGTCGAGGTCGGCGGCCGGGCCCATCCCCGCGAGGATCGTGGTGAGGCGGAAGAAGATGTCCGTCTCGTCGACCCTGCCTTCCTCCAGCGGGATGGCCGCGCGCGAGTACTTCGCGACGTTGCGCACCGAGTTGTTGAGGAACGCGATGTCGTAGTGGTCGCGGCGCGAGGGCGGGGGCGTCGGCAGGATGACGTCGGCGTGCCGCGTGGTCTCGTTGAGGTACGGGTCGACGCTGACCATGAAGTCCAATGAGGACAGCGCGTCGTTCACCCGTGCCGAGTTCGGCAGCGACAGCGCGGGGTTGCCGCCGATCGTGAACAGCGCCCGCACCTGGCCCTCGCCGGGCGTCTCGATCTCGTCGACCATCGTGACGGCGGGGTACTCCCCCATCACCTCGGGGTGGCCCTTGACCCGGCTGTGCCAGCGGCCGGTGGTGAACCCCTTGCCGCTGCCGGTTCCGCGCCTGCTGTGCGCGGGCAGCGGCCACATCACGCCCCCGGGCCGGTCGAGGTTGCCGGTCAGGACGTTCAGGACGTCGACCGCCCACGACGCGACGGTGCCGAACTCGACGGTCGTCGTGCCGATCCGGCCGTACACCGCGGCGCGTTCGGCCTCGGCGAGCTGCCTCGCCAGCGCGCGGATCGTGGCCGCGGCGACGCCCGTGCGTTCCTCGACGGCCTCGGGACCGAACTCCGCGACGTGCTCGCGGATCACCGCGTGGTCGGTGACGTGCCCGGCGAGGTCGCGGAGGTTCACCAGGTCCTGCGCGAACAGCTCGTGGATCAGCGCCAGCAGCAGGAACACGTCCGTGCCCGGCCTGATCACGACGTGCTGGTCGGCGGCCTGGGCGGTGCGGCTGCGGCGCGGGTCGACGACGACGAACCTGCCGCCGCGCTTGCGCAGGTCCCTGAACCGGCCTGGCGCGTCCGGGACCGTCCACAGGCTTCCGTTGGACGAGAACGGGTCCGCGCCCAGCACCAGCATGAAGTCGGTGCGGTCGATGTCGGGCACGGGGATGGAGAAGATGCCGCCGAACATGTGGCCGACCTGCACGTGCTTGGGCATCTGGTCGACCGTGCTGGCGGTGAAGACGTTGCGGCTGCCCAGCGCCTTGCGCAGCGGCCCGGCGTAGAGGCCGCCGGCGAGCGAGTGGACGACCGGGTTGCCGAGGTACATCGCGACGGTGTCGCGGTCGGGGAAGTCCTTCAGGCGCTCGTCGACGTACGCGAACGCCTCCTCCCAGGTGGTCTCCTGGAACTCGCCGTCGCGCTTGATCAGCGGGGTGCTCAGGCGGTCGGGATCGGCGTCGAGCGTGCCGAGCGAGGCGCCCTTGGGGCAGAGGAAGCCCCTGCTGAACTCGTCCTCGCGGTCGCCGCGCACCTTCGTGATGCGGTCGCCCTCGACCGTCAGCTCCAGCCCGCACGTCGCTTCGCAGAGCGGGCAGGTCGTGAACACGGTCCTCATCGAGTCCCCTCACACAGCTTGTTACCAACGGGTACTAGTTGCCTGCCCTCGGACGCAACCGCGCGGCGGAGGTCAACCCGAACAGCCCAACGACCGCCTGAGAGTCGCCGAGCATACCAGCCGGTATGTTCATTTGCACTGGTCAAAGCTGGCCGTGATTCCGGAACTGACCGGTAGCTACCTGCGGGGTGAGTCCAGGTGGGTACGCCACGGCGTGAGGTATGGCCAACCTGTGCGCACAGGTGGAGCATGTGGCGGTGAACGCCGCATTCCGCACCGCCGCCACGATCGCCGCCGTCGCTGTCGCGTACTTCGCGACAGCACAGGTCGGCCTGGTTCTGGCCCTCGTGAAGGGTCAGGTCACTCCGCTGTGGCTGCCGACGGGGATCTCCGTGGCGGCACTGCTGATGTCGGGCCGCCGGATCTGGCCGGGGATCACGCTCGGAGCGTTCGCCGCCAACATCTTCCTGGGCGCGCCGCTGTTCTCGGCGTTGCTGATCACCGCGGGCAACACGGCGGCGCCCCTGCTCGCCTGGTACCTGCTGACCCGTTTCGGCTTCCGCCCGGCGCTCGACCGGCTGAAGGACGCGCTGCTGCTCGTGTTCGCGGGCGCGCTGGGCGCGATGCTGGTCAGCGCGGTCGTCGGCTCGGCGGCGTTGCGGCTCGGCGGCGTGATCGCGTGGCACGAGGTGCCGGCCGTGGCGTCGGTGTGGTGGACGGGCGACGCGATGGGCGTGCTGGTGTTCACGCCGTTGCTGCTCACCGTGCCCCGCCGCTGGAACGCCCCACCGCGCCGGCTCGCCGAGGCCGGAGCGCTGCTCCTCACCACGGCGGTGCTCGCCTCGTTCGTCACCACGTCGGAGTTGCGGTTGCTGTTCCTGGTGTTCCCGATGCTGATCTGGGCGGCGCTCCGCTTCCGGCACGCGATCGCGGCCCCGTGCGCCGTGATCATCTCCGTGGCCGCGGTGATGTCCGCGGCCAGCGGCCACTTCGCCACCGGCGACCTGCTGACCACGATGATCGTGCTGCAGGCGTTCAACGGCTCGGTGGCGCTGACCGGGTTGATCCTGAGCGCCGTCACCAGCGAACGCAACGAGGCCAAGGAGGCCGTCGAGCGAGCGTGCGTGCAGCTGGCCGAGACCGTCGCGCGCTACCAGGAAGAAGGAGTGCGCAAACGGCTCGGCCGCGTCGTGCCACCCTTCTAGAAGGGCTTCGTCTCCGCCGCGATCTCACCGAGGATGTCGCTCAGCGGCCGGGCCTGCTGCGCGCCCAGGGCCGCTGCCTGCCCCGGAGGCACGGTCTCCGCGATGTCCGTCCCGGCACAGGTCACCCGGGACGCCGGCAGGATCCCCGACACCAGGTACTTGTTGACCAGCGTGTCGACGCAGGCGTTGCGGCGCAACGCGTAGTGGCCGTGCTGGCCGTCGTTCGCGACGCTGATCAGCGGCTGGTTCAGGTGCTCCGCCATGACGCGGCCGTTGGCGAGCGGGGTCTGGGTGTCGCCGTCGGAGTTGACCACGAGGCCGGCCGGGTACCTGCGGGTGATGGCCGGGATCTTCTCCGGGCGCTGGAAGGCGCGGAACGTGCAGTTGGTCGGCGCCATGTAGTCGACGGTGCCACCGTAGGGGTTGGTGTCGCGCCAGCGCTTCATGTCGTTGTAGTAGGTGTTGACGTCGGAGAACCAGTCCCACTCGCACACCACGGCCTGGAACGTGCCCGGCGAGGTGGGTTCGATGTCGCCCTTCTTCAGGGCGGCCACGATCGCGGAGGCCTCGGCCGGGTCCGCGACGCCCGCCTTGATGGAGGCGATGTGGCGGGAGAACGCGGCCCACGAGCGGCGGTAGCGGGTGGCGCCCACCGCGTAGTCGAAGGAGGTCACGTCCGCGTAGCCGCCGTGGGGGCCCGTCTTCAGGCGCTCGGCGATCGCGTCGAGCTCACCGCGCACCGCGGCCGGGGTGGTGCCGAGGCCGTAGGTGCCGTTGCGGGCCGCGGTCCACTCCGTCCACTTGCGGAGGTTGTCGGTGATCGCGTCCACCACGTCGACGTCCTGCTCGTGCCACGTCTTCAGCGGGTCCAGGGCGGAGTCGAGGACGCTGCGGTCGAGGCGCGCGGGGAACATCGAGCCGTAGACGGCGCCCAGCTGCGTGCCGTAGGAGTAGCCGACGTAGGAGATCTTCTTCTCCCCCATGGCTCCGCGGATGACGTCCATGTCGCGCGCGGTGTTCATGGTCGAGATGAACCGGCGCATCTCACCGCCGCCGCGCTGGCAGTTCGCCTCGACCGCGCGGGCGTAGTCCGACCAGTTCGACAGCTGCGAATCCGTTGGGCGGGACGGGAACTCGTCGTCGGACGGCGTCGAGATGCACCGGATCTGAGTCGACCGGCCGACACCGCGCGGGTCCATGCCGATGACGTCGTAGATCTTCAGGACGTCGGTCTGGGCGTTGAACCAGTGCACGGCGCCGAGACCGGAACCGCCGGGGCCGCCGGGGTTCGTCATCAGCACGCCTCTGCGGCGCGCCGGATCGGTGGCCTTCTTGCGCGAGACGGCGATTTCCAGGTTGCCGTTGCCCGGGTTCTTGTAGTCCATCGGCACGACGACCGTGGCGCACTCGACCCCCGTCGAGGGCGAGACCCAGCCCGCCGGGCACTCGGCCCAGGCGATGGTCTGCGTGTAGTACTCGTCCAACGGTCCCGGCGCCGCCTGGGCCGTTCCCACCAGGGACATGAACAACGGAGCGACCAAAGCCGCCGCGCCCCAACGCTTTCTCACGCGTACCCCTCACGATCGTCGGCCAGCGACAGAACGCTTCCGCAGACGCCGTACCGGTCGACACCCCCGAAGGTCGGGTGAAATTCACCGCACCTCGCACACCTCTCAGGTCAGTGTCAGGCCGTCCAGGACGCCCTTCGTGACGGCCTGCACGCGGTTCGACCAGCGGTAGCGGTCGTCACCGGTCTCGAGCAGCGGCGCGGCGCACAGCGGCGCACCGAAGCCATTCGAGACGTCAACCCGCCCTGAGTAGTGCAGACAAACGCAAGTGTCGTCGTGCGTGAGCAGCGACCCCGTGCACCGCGCCGCACGGACACCGCGGATGAGGTAGGAAGAGGTATGGATCCGGTCAAGGCGTTGAAGCAGGTGGCCTTCCACCTCGAACGGGCGGGCGAGCCGACCTACCGCGTCCAGGCGTTCCGCAACGCGGCCGCCGTCCTCGCCGGCCTCGACCCCGCCGACGTCGAGAAGCGGGCGAAGCTCGGCACGCTCACCGACCTCAAGGGCGTGGGCAAGTCGACGGCCGGGGTGGTCGTGGACGCGCTCGCGAACCGCGAGCCGGCCTACCTCGCGAAGCTCCGGCACGTCGACATCACCGGCGGCGAGGAGATGCGCGCGCGGCTGAAGGGCGACTGCCACGTCCACTCCGACTGGTCCGACGGCGGCAGCCCGATCAGGGACATGGCCGAGGCCGCGCGCGATCTCGGCCACGAGTACATGGTGCTGACCGACCACTCCCCGCGCCTGACCGTCGCGAATGGACTGACCCGCGAACGGCTGGAGAAGCAGCTCGAGGTCGTCGCCGGGCTGAACGCCGAGCTGGCACCGTTCCGGATCCTCACCGGCATCGAGGTCGACATCCTCGACGACGGCTCGCTCGACCAGGACGAGGACCTGCTGGCACGCCTCGACGTCGTGGTGGCGAGCGTCCACTCGAAACTGAAGATGCCACGTGCCGAGATGACCCGAAGGATGGTCAACGCGGTCAGCAACCCGCACGTCGACGTCCTGGGCCACTGCACGGGCCGCCTGGTCGTCGGCAAGGGCCGCCCGGAGTCCCAGTTCGACGCCGAGCGGGTCTTCGAGGCCTGCGCCGGGCACGGCACGGCGGTCGAGATCAACTCACGGCCGGAACGGCTCGATCCCCCGCGCCGGCTGCTCGGCCTGGCCGTCGACGCCGGGTGCACGTTCTCCATCGACAGCGACGCGCACGCGCCCGGTCAGCTCGACTGGCTGAACTACGGCTGCGCGCGAGCGGAGGAGTGCGGGGTCGAGCCGGAGCAGGTGATCAACACCAGGACCGCGGCACGGCTGCTGTCCGGATGAGGTGCTCGTACCAGGACACGAGCGGCCCGGTGTCGGCCAGCGCGCGGTCCAGCGCGACCCGGCACAGGTCCCGGACCGGCTCGGGATCCCACGCGGCCACCAGGTCGTCCAGCGAGTCGAGTGGGCCGAGTGAGCCGAGCGCGTACCGCTCCAGCCCGGCGCAGATCGGCACGACCGTCCCGTCGGCCTTCACCACGAGCGGGTCGGCCCGCACGAACGCCGCAGGATCGGCCCGCAGCAACGCGGCCGACGTGACGTCGAACCGCACCTCGACCGCGTCGTCCTCCGCGACCCGGTTCAGCTCCACCGCCGCGTAGACGAGATCGACCCGGTCGACGCCGTGCGGCCGCACCCGCACCTTGCGAGCGCCTTCCCCCACGGCCTCGGCGGCCAGGTGCCGCAGCTTCGACACGTTGCCCGGCACCAGGTCGATCAGCACCGTCACCCGGTGCCCCTCCGCGGCGTGCTCACCCACCTCGTCCAGCGCGACCACGAGCTCGGCTCCCGGCACGGCGGTGAGCCAGCGAGGGTCGCAGACCTCGACTCCCATGTCCTTGAGGAGCGTGCGGCGGTCCCCGAAATACCAGGCCGTCCGATTTCGGCCCCGGCGGTCACCCCCTGGTGGGGTTTTCCCACCGTTCACCGAACCGCCGCCGAACGATCATTGGTGACCGAACCACCCCGCCCCTACTCTTCGCGACGGCCCATGTCCGCCCACCACCACAAGGACAGGCATGTCACGTCGCAGGGCTCCCTTGGCCGTGCTCTCCACCGTCATCGTCACGGCGGCCACACTCACCGCCTCCACCGCAGCTCACGCTGCCACCACCACCTTCACGCCCACCGCCGACACCTACGTCGACAACGGGTCCGCCGGCACGAACCACGGCACGTCCGGCCAGCTCGGCGTCGACAACTCGCCGATCAAGCGGACGTTCCTCAAGTTCACCGTCTCCGGGATCACCGGCAGCGTCAGCAGCGCCAAGCTGCGCATCCACACCGACGACGTGTCCGGCGCGGAGAGCCCCAACGGCGGCACGTTCAAAGCCATGTCCAACGTCAGCTGGACCGAGACCGCGGTCACCTGGAACAACCAGCCCGCGATCGACGGCGCCACCGTCGGCTCGCTCGGCTCGGTCGTGCGCAACGCCTGGTACGAGGTCGACGTCACCAGCTACGTCACCGGCAACGGCACCTACAGCATCGGAATCACGTCCAGCAGCACGGACGGCGCCGACTACGACTCGCGCGAGTCGGGTTCCACCGCACCGCAGCTCGTGGTCACCGACGGCACGATCCCGCCTCCCGGCGACCCGGTCTGGGTCGGCGCGGGCGACATCGCCGACTCCGGTTCCGGTGACACGGCCACGGCCGCGCTGCTGGACAACATCCCGGGCACCGTCTGGACCACCGGCGACAACGTCTACCCGGACGGCACCGCGAGCCAGTTCACCACCTACTACGGACCCACCTGGGGCAGGCACAAGGCACGCACCAGGCCTTCGCCCGGCAACCACGACTACCACACCAGCGGCGCCACCGGTTACTACAACTACTTCGGTGCGCAGGCCGGGCCGTCGGGCCGCGGGTACTACTCCTACGACCTCGGCAACTGGCACATCGTGTCGCTGAACTCCAACATCAGCATGGCGGCGGGCAGCGCGCAGGAGCAGTGGCTGCGGCAGGACCTGGCGGCGAGCACGAAGCCGTGCACCGCGGCGTACTGGCACCACCCGCTGTTCACCAGCGGCGCCAACCACGCGCCCTCGACGGCCACCCGGCCGTTGTTCCAGGCACTGTACGACGCCAACGCCGACGTGGTGGTCTTCGGTCACAACCACCAGTACGAGCGGTTCGCCCCGCAGAACCCCTCGGGCGGGCTGGACAACTCGCGCGGCATCCGGACGTTCGTCGCGGGCATGGGCGGCGCGGGCGCCTACGGCTTCGGCACGATCAAGCCGAACAGCGAGGCCCGCAACACCGGTACCCGCGGCGTGCTGAAGCTGACGTTGCACAGCAACAGCTTCGACTGGCAGTTCGTCCCCGAGGCGGGCAAGACCTACACCGACAGCGGCACCACCAACTGCCACTGACGGACCGCTGGAGGCCGATGATGTACCTGTCCACGATCGACAAACCCAGGACGGCGAACTGGAAGGGGCTGAGCGGCAACGTCTTCGCCCTCGGCACGGTCAGCCTCATCACCGACGTCTCGTCGGAGATGGTGGCCGCGGTCCTGCCGCTGTACCTGGTCATCGGCCTCCAGCTCAGTCCCGCCGCGTACGGGCTGATCGACGGCGTCTACACCGGCGCCACCACGCTCCTCAGACTCGCGGGCGGCTACCTCGCCGACCGGACGAACAGGCGCAAGGCCGTCGCGGGCCTCGGTTACGGCATCTCGGCGGTGGCCAAGCTCGGACTCCTCGCCGCCGGCAACTCCCTGACCGCGCTGGGTCTCGTGATCACCGCCGACCGCGCGGGCAAGGGTCTGCGGACCGCCCCGCGCGACGCGCTGATCACCCTCTCCACGCCCAGCGGCGATCTGGGGCGGGCGTTCGGCGTGCACCGGGCGATGGACGGCATCGGCGCGTTCGCCGGGCCGCTGGTCGCGATGGCCGTGCTCGCGGCCTCCGCCCAGTCGTTCGACGCCGTGTTCGTCACCAGCGCCTGCATCGCCGCGTTCGGCGTGCTGGTGCTCGTGCTCTACGTGCGGGACCGGCCGGAACCCCTGGCCCGCAAGGAACCTCTCAAGCTCGCGCTGCTCAAGGACCCGGCCGTCCGCAGGATCGTGCTGGCCGCGTCCCTGCTCGGCCTGGTCACCATCGGCGACGGCTTCGTGTACCTGCTGCTGCAGAAGCGCGAGGGGCTCGCGTTCGGCTGGTTCCCGCTGCTCGCGGTGGGCACGAGCCTGGTCTACCTGCTGCTCGCCGCACCACTGGGCGCGCTCGCCGACAGGATCGGCAGGCTCAAGGTCGTGCTGGCCGGTTACGTCGCGCTGACCGCCGTCTACCTGCTGCTGCACGGACCGCTGGGCGGCTGGCCCCTGCTCGTGCTGGTGGTGCTGCTCTACGGCGTCTTCTACGCGTGCACGGACGGCGTGCTGATGGCGCTCGCGGGGCCGGTGCTGCCGGAACGCCTGCGCACCACCGGCATCGCGCTGATCCAAAGTGGACAGGCGCTCGCCTACCTCGGTTCCTCCGTGCTGTTCGGCCTCGCCTGGCAGTTCTGGAGCCCCGAGACCGCCACCCGGATCGCCGCCGTCGCGGTGGTCTGCGCCCTGATCGCCACCGCCGCTCTGCTGGGACGCCGCACATGAACAAGCGCCTGCTGATCACCCTGACCGCCGCAGTCCTGCTCGGAGGCGTCGCCGCCGGCTACACCGCGCTGTCCGGCGCCGCGCCGGACGACGCCGCGCGGTCCGTTCCCGCCGGCGCCGGGCCGCGGCTGATGGTCCTGAGCAACGGCAAGCTCTCCACGGTGCCGAAGACCGACCCGGCCGGTTCCCGGGAGGTCACCGAACAACGCTGCGACCGCGTCTACTCGGCGGCGGGCACGATCTCCTGCCTGCGGCCGGTCGGAGCGCTCAAGGCGAGCGAGCTGGCCGTGCTCGACCGCGATCTGAAGGAGCTCAGGACGGTCCCGCTGACCGGGTTCCCGAACCGCACGCGGGTGTCGGCCAGCGGCCGGATGGTGGCGTGGACGCTGTTCGTCGACGGGCACTCCTACGCCGCCAACGGGTTCTCCACCAGCACGGGCATCCTCGACACGAGGACCGGCGCGCTGGTCACGTCGCTGGAGGAGTTCGCGGTCGAGGGCATGCCGCAACGGCCGGTCGACACGAACTACTGGGGCGTCACGTTCACCGCCGACGACAACCGCTTCTACGCCACCATGTCCACCGCCGGCCACCGCTACCTGCTCGAGGGCGACTTCGCGGCACGGAAGATCCGCCCGCTCACGGACCTCGACGACGTCGAGTGCCCGTCGCTCTCCCCCGACGGCACCCGCATCGCCTACAAGAAGGCGGTCGGCGGCGACCCGCAGAAGGGCTGGCGGGTGTCCGTGCTCGACCTCGCGACGCGTGCGATCACCGAGCTCGCCGAGACCCGCAGCGTCGACGACCAGCCGGCCTGGGTCGACGACAGGACGGTCGCGTACGGCATCCAGCGCGACGACGGCCTCAACGACGTGTGGGCGGTGCCCGCGGACGGTTCGGGAGCTCCCGCGATCCTGGTGCCGGAGGCGAGCTCTCCCGCACCGATCACCTGAGCCGGTAGGATTGGGCAAGAGCACGGCAGCTTTGATCTCCTATCACCCCTGTTCAAGCTGATCTGATGAGTCCATCGCCAGAACAGCAGAACGAACGGAAGGTAGGAACGGATGAGCGTCGCGCACGGTTTCCACGCCACCCTGACCGCACGGCCCGGCAAGGGCGACGAGGTCGTCGAGTTCCTGCTCGGCGCCCCGGCGCTGACCAACGACGACTGCGTGGTCTTCCTGGTCGGCCGCTCGGCCTCCCACCCCGACGTCGTCCACGTGACCGAGGGCTGGACGACGGCCGAGGCGCACAGCGCCTTCTTCGCGACCGAGGAGGCCCAGGCCCTCGTCGCGCACCTCCAGACCCTGCTCGACGGCGAGTCCACGTACTCCGACGAGCTGCCCGTCGGCGGCAAGGCGGCGTTCTGATGGCCCGCCCCGCGTTCGACCCCGAGCTGAGCGCACTCCTCGCCGGGATGCCGCTGTCGGCGGACCTCACCCACGAGATGCTCCAGCAGTTCCGCCAGATGCCGTCACCGCCGTTCAAGACCGACGCCGAACGGCACGACGTGACGGTCGGCGACATCACGCTGACCGTCTTCCGCCCACGGGGACTCGACCGGCCCGCGCCGTGCGTCTACTGGATCCACGGCGGTGGCATGGTGATGGGCGACCGCTTCTCCCAGATCGACATCCCGTTGCAGTGGCTGGAAGAGCTCGGTGTCGTCGTGGTCACCGTCGAGCACCGGCTCGCACCGGAGGCGACCGGGACGACACTCGTCGACGACTGCTACCGCGGTCTGTTGTGGACGGTCGAGAACGCGGAGGAGCTCGGCATCGGCAAGATCGTCGTGGCGGGCATCAGCGCCGGCGGCGGCCTGGCCGCCGGGGTCGCGCTGATGGCCCGCGACCTGGACGGCCCGGAGATCACCGCCCAGGTGCTGATCTGCCCGATGCTCGACCACCGCAACGACTCCACGTCCAGCACGCAGTACTCCGGTGAGCCCGGCGTGTGGACCCGCGAGATGAACGAGTTCGGCTGGCGCTCGGTGCTCGGCGACCGCGCGAACGTTTCCCGTTACGTGTCACCGGCTCTGGCCGAGGACCTGTCCGGGCTGCCCGCGACGTACGTCGACACCGGCACCGCGGAGGTGTTCCGCGACGAGGACGTCGCCTACGCCTCGCGCATCTGGGCCGCGGGCGGTGACGCCGAACTGCACACCTGGGCAGGCGGCTTCCACGGCTTCGACGCGCTCTTCCCCGACGCCGGGCTGTCCGTTCAGGCCAGGCGCACGCGCACCGCGTGGCTCGCGCGCCGGCTCACCTAGACCGGGAGGGGCCTCATCCTGTCGGGCATGTGCGCCCGCAGCGTGTCGTGCAACGCCGACACCTCGTCGGCGTCCAGCAGAACGGACCCCGTCTCGCAGGCCAGCACCGCCTCACCGGTGCGCTGGTCGGGCACGTACCGCAGTGCCACGTCCGGCACCGTGCACGACTCCGCCTGACGAATCGCGGTCAGCAACTCCGACACCCGTTCGTACCCCAGCCGCGCGCTCCAGCGCGACGCGGCCGGGGGACGGACGAACAACCGGAGGCCTCCGGTGGCGCGGCGAACCTCGACGCACGACATCACCGTCACAACCTCCTACAAAAGCCTCAGCAGCGAGACTAGTCGGCGATGTCCGGTTTCAGCGTCGGGTGTCACCCGTTCGGTTCATTGGTAGCAGGGCTTCTCGAACTTGAAGTCCTTCGCAGTCGAGCCGGTGAAGAAGTCCTCCACCAGCGTCACGCCGGTCGGAGCGGCGTCGTCCGGCCGGTAGAGGGTCGACTGGCGGAAGAGGCCGTCCTGCGGCGAAGCGGAGAAGTTGCCCGCACCCGAGGGAAGCATGCCCTCGTAGTCCACCGACGAGAGCTGACGCACGGCGGCGAGCACACCGGCACGCGTCAGGTCCTTGTTCGCCGCGGCCTTCTCGAGCGCGGCCTTGAGCGGGTACGCCCACACCCAGCCCGCGGTGTAGCCGTCGTTCGGCGTCACGCCCGGCAGTGCCGCGCGCATCGCGGTGTGGCCGACGGACTCGGTGCCCCACGACTTCCACGGCGCCGACTGCATGTACAGCGCCTTGATCGCGGGAGCGGCGGGCGACTTCAGCAGACCGGGGTTCCACGTCGGCGAGGTGCCGATGAACTTGCCCTTGTAACCGCGGGCCGCGGCCTGTCCGATGATCACGGCGGCGTCGGTCGGACCGGTCGTCAGGATCACGAGGTCGGGCTTCTTCGACACCACGGCGTCGATCGCACCGCCCTGGTTGTCCTGACCGGCCGTGGTGGTCACGTTCTCGAACGTCAGCCCGCGCTTCTCGGCCGCGATCTTCGTCCCGGCAGCCGCGTCGTCGCCGTAGTCACCAGCGTTGTGCACGGCCATGACGGACTTCACGCCCATCTTCTCGGTGGCGTAGTCGACCGCGTTCATCGACTCGACGCAGTAGTTCGCGCCGGACTCCAGCACGACCTCCTGATGACCCCACAACGAGGTCCAGGACGCGGGCACGGACACCATCGGGGTCTTCTCGAGGTCCGGCAGGATCGCCACGGTGGTGGGCGAGCCCAGCGTCTGCGTCAGCGCGAGGACGCTGCCCTTGATCTCCTGGTAGACCTGGTTGTGGATCTGCGGGTTGTACTTGTTGTCCTTGACGTACTTGGTGACGTCGACCTCGTAGCCGCCGATGCCGCCCTTGTCGTTGACGCGCTTCCAGAACGCCTTCTGCGAGTCCGTGATCGGCACCGCCAGCGTCTTGAACGGGCCCTCGGTGAGGTCCGAGATGGTGCCCAGGTAGATGCAGCCCTTGGACTTGTCGACGGCGTTGGGGCACGCCTCCTTCGTCACGCCGGCGTCGACCTTGATGCCGCCCGCGCCCTCCTGCGGCGCCGCCCCGTCCCCGCCCCGGCACGAGGCGAGAAGTAGCGCCCCTACGAATATTGCTGCAAGTCTCTTACCAGACATGGGGAATCTCTCCTCAGTACGAGAACGGCCAGGTGCGCCAGTAGTTGCGGACGCGGACCCAGATGCCGAACAACCCGCGTGGCTCGACGATGAGGAACACGATGATGAGCACGCCGTAGAGCACGGCTTCCAGCTGGAAGACCGTGATCACGCCGGTCGCGTCACCACTGATGAACGGCAGCACCGCGGGCAGTTCCCTGGTGATGCGTGGCAGCAGAGTGATGAAGAGCGCGCCCATGACCGCTCCGGAGATGGTGCCCGCGCCGCCGATGAGCACCATCGCGATGTACTGCACTGACAACAGCAGGCTGAACGAGCCCGGATCGAAGAACCCGTTCACCACGAACAACAACGCGCCGGCGACACCCGCGTAGAACGAGGACACCGCGAACGCCAGGACCTTGTACTTCGTCAGGTCCACACCGATCACCGACGCGGCCAGGTCCCGGTCCCGCACCGCCGCGAACGCCCGCCCGACCCGCGAGCGCACGAGGTTCCGCGCCAGCACACCGAAGATCACCAGCAGCACGAACATCAGCAGGTACAGCTGCTGCGCCGCCGTGAACAACGCGCTGTCCCGGTCCAGCCGCACCCCGAACAGCTCGGGCACGGCCGCGGGCCGGCCGACACCGGGCCCGCCGGTCAGCGACGTCCACTCCCGGAACACGTGCTCGCCCAGGAAGACCAGTCCCAGCGTCACGATCGCGAGGTAGAGCCCGCGCAACCGCACGGCCACCGGCGCCACCAGGACGCCGAAGAGCGCGGCCACCAGCCCCGAGGCCAGCAGCCAGACCGGCAGCGACGTGATGCCGAAGCCGATCACCCGCCCGGTCTCGGGACCACTGAGAGCGGCGGCCGTGTACGCGCCGATCGCGAGGAAGAACGCGTGGCCCAGCGAGACCTGGCCCGCGTAGCCCGTGACGATGTTCAGCCCGATCGCGCCGATCGCCGCCACGAACCCGGTCGCGAGCAGCTGCAGCAGGTCGTCGGTGATCATGAACGGCAGGACCAGGGCGAGCACGACCAGACCGCCTGACCACGCGCGTTTGGGACGCGTGTTCAGGAAACCCATGTCCTGCCCATATGAGGTGTACAGCTCAGGACGACCCTTCACCTGAGCCTCCGGAGGAAGTCCCGGCCTTCAGGCAGGGAAGGAATCCGGACTGCGTCCCGGCGGAACCGGCGTGGTTCTTGCACGCAATGCACAAGCCGGAGGCCCGGAGGCTGAGTAGTCATGGTGCTCCCGGTAGATTGTGGTTCGTGCGAACGGCGTACAAGTGCCGGGTCTACCCGACCCCCGAACAGGCTGCGGTCGTGACTCGCACGTTCGGGTGTGTTCGACTGGTGTGGAACAAAACCCTCACTGAACGGAGCCGCCGCTACCACACCGAGGGTGCGCGCACGTCCTACCGGGAGACCGATGCCGCACTGACCGCGTGGAAACGCGGCAAGGAACTCGCGTTCCTGTCGGAGGTGTCTTGTGTGCCGTTGCAGCAGACGCTGCGGCATCAGCACACCGCGTTCGGCAACTTCTTCGCCGGACGTGCCCGCTATCCGAGGTTGAAGTCGCGCACTGGCCGCCAGAGCGCGCACTACACCCGCTCGGCATTCCGAATGCGAAACGGCGAGTTGACGCTGGCCAAGACCAGCACACCGCTGCGGTTCGCATGGTCGTTCCACAACGTGGACTTGGCGAAGCTGGACCCTACGATGGTCGTGGTCTCCCGGGAGCCGGACGGACGCTGGTACTTGACGTTCGCCGTGGACGCTGACAAGCCCGCGCCGGCCGAGCCCACCGGGCACGCCGTCGGGGTTGACCTCGGCTTGACCGACTTGCTGGTGACCAGTGACGGTGAGCGGATCGCGAACCCACGGCACCTTGCCCGTAAGGCCCGCAACCTGGCCCGCTACCAACGACGGATGGCCCGCTGCCAGCGCGGCAGCCGCAACCGCCGCCAGGCTCAGACCAAGGTCGCCCGCGCGCATCGCAAGGTCCGCAACGCACGCCAGGACTTCCTGCACCGCACCACCACGGCTCTGGTGCGCTCGGCCGACGTGATCGCGATCGAGGACCTGTCGGTCAGGAACATGGTGCGCAACCGCCACCTCGCCCGCGCCATCTCCGACGCGAGCTGGGGCGAGTTCCGCAGGCAACTGGAGTACAAGTGCAACCGGGCCGGCCGAACTTTCGTGGTGATCGACCGCTGGTTTCCCTCGAGCAAAACCTGTTCGGTCTGCGGCCATGTGCTGGCCGAACTCGCCCTGACCGTCCGGCACTGGACGTGTCCGGGCTGCCGCACCCGGCACGACCGGGACCTCAATGCGGCCAAGAACATCCTTGCGGCTGGTCGAGCCGTAACCCGAGACACTGCCTCGGGTGATGCCTGCGGAGCTGATGTCAGACGGCAAGGGCCCTCCCTTCCGCGATCGGCAGTGAAACAGGAACCCCGTGCCGTGAGGCACAGCTCGTAAGCGCTACCCGCCGCACGGCGGGAGGGAATCCGAGTCCTTCAGGGCGAGGAGAAGTCAAAGCCTTTCCACCTCTCTCTTGCCGAACAGTCCGTACGGTCTGACGAGCAAGACCAGCAGCATCAACGCGTACGGCGCGACGAGCGCGAAGTTCGACCCGAGCCACGGCGCGAAGTCGCCCTGGTAGGTGCCGACGAGCGACTCGACGACACCGACCGCGAGCCCGCCGACCACCGCCCCGCCCAGCGACTCCAGGCCGCCGAGGATGATCGCGGGCAACGCTTTCAGCGCCACGATCCAGAGCTGCTGGTCGACACCGGCGCCCGTGGCCACGAACACGCCTGCGAGAGCGGCGAGCCCTCCCGCCAGCGCCCACGACAGCGCGAACACCGATCCGACGGAGATGCCCTGCGCCAGCGCGACCTCCTGGTCGTAGGCCACCGCCCGCATCGCGAGCCCGATCCGCGAGTAGCGGAAGAACAGGAAGAGCAGCGTCGTCACGACCGCGGTCGTCGCGATCATCACGAGGTAGCGCTGCTGCACCTCGGCTCCGAGGAAGCTGACCGTGTCCAGCCCCCACGGATCACCGACCTGCCGCACGTCGAGACCGATGAACGCGTTGGTGACCACCCTGACCACGACGTCCACGCCGATGGTGATGATCGCGACGACGAACACCGGTTTGCCGACCATCGGCCGCAGCACCGTGCGTTCCACGCCCAGTGCCAGCACCGCGATCACCACGGCGGCGACGAGAACCGCCCCGACGAACGACACCGCGGGCGAGAGGTACGAGACCAGCACCGCGCCTGCCAGCATGAACGCCGGCTGCGCGAAACTGATCACCTGCGTCGACTTGTAGATGATCACGAAGCCGAGCGCGAGCAGCGAGTAGATCGACCCGGTGCCGAGACCCCGGATCAGCGACTGGAGAAACTCATCCATACATGCTCTCCACGAGGTCGTCGAACATCTTGCCCAGCGCGGATCTCTTGACCTTCTGGGTCGCGGTCAGCTCGCCGTCCTCGTGGTCGAGCTCCTTGGGGAACATCCGGAACTTCTTGATCTGCTCGACCGTGGCGAACCTGCCGTTCACCTCGGTCACGATCTTCTGCACCAGCTCCTGGACCTCGGGCTTCTCCGACAGGTCCCGGTAGGTGGTGTAAGTGATCTTTCGTTGCTGCGCCCAGTGGCCGACCGTCTCGTACTCGATGCCGATCAGCGCCACGAGGTAGGCCCGCTGGTCGCCGATCACCACGGCCTCCTTGATGTACGGGGAGGTCTTGAGCGCGTTCTCCAGCTCGGACGGCGAGATGTTCTTGCCGCCCGCCGTGATGATGATGTCCTTCATCCGGTCGGTGATCTTGACGTGCGTGCCGTCGACCCACTCGCCGACGTCGCCGGTGTGCAGCCAGCCGTCGTCCAACACGCGTCGCGTGGACTCGGGATCTCGCCAGTAGCCCGCGAACGTGCCGCCGTGCCTGGTGAGGATCTCGCCGGTCTCCTCGTCGATGCGCAGCTCGATGCCGGGCTGCGGTTCGCCGACCGTGCCGATCTTCACCCGCCCCGGCCGGTTTCCCGTTGCCACGGCGGTGTTCTCGGTCATGCCGTAGACCTCGTGCATGGGCACCCCGATGCCCATGAAGAACTTCAGCACGTCCGGGGCGATCGGCGCGGCACCCGAGGCCGCGTACCGGACGTGCCGCATGCCGATCCTGGCCTTCAGCGCGCGGAAGCAGAACAGCCAGCCCAGCGCGTAGACGATCCTGCTGCTCGCGGTGTGCCTGCCGCCGGTCCTCACCAGCGTCTCGCCGAGGCTCTCGGCCCTGCGCAGCCAGAACCTGGTCGTCGTTCGCTTGAGCCAGGACGCCGACGACACGCCGATGGTGACGCCGGCCAGCACCTTCTCCCAGATGCGGGGCACGCCGAACAGGATCGTGGGCTGCACCTCGCGCAGGTTCGGCTGCACCGTCTCGATCGACTCGGCGAAGTGCACCTGCACGCCGCTGGCCGCGCTGAACCACGTCGTGAAGATGCGTTCGGCGACGTGGCACAGCGGCAGGTAGGACAGCGTGACGTCGGCGGAGGACGGCGGTGGTGAGGTGAACCCGCCGCCCTCCACCAGCACGTGGACGGCGAACTCGACGTTCGCCACGGTGAGCATCGCGCCCTTGGGCGGGCCGGTGGTGCCGGAGGTGTAGATCAGCGTCATGACGTCGTCGGGTTCGACGGCCGCCATGCGTTCGGCGAGCTCCTCGGGGAACGAGTCGCGGTGCTGGGCGCCGAGCGCCAGGAAGTCCTCCCAGGCCAGCAGTTTCGGGTTGTCGTAGCGGCCCTTGATGCCCCGCGGCTCGACGTAGACGATCCATTCCAGGTCGGGGGTGTCCTCCAGCACCAGCAGCGCCTTGTCGACCTGTTCCTGGTCCTCGGCGATCAGGATCCGCGAGCCCGAGTGGGACAGGAGGTAGGCGACCTCGGACGCGGGGTTGGTCGGGTAGAGCCCGACGGTGATGCCCCGGGCGGCGACGACGCCGAGGTCGGCGTAGAGCCATTCGCGGCGGTTCTCGGAGTGGATCGCCACCCGTTCCCCCGGCTGCAGGCCCAGCGCGAGCAGCGCGTGGCCGACCAGTTCGACGTTCGCCCAGTAGCCGGACCAGCTGACCTCCTGCCAGATGCCGAAGTCCTTGGCGCGCAGCGCGATCTGGCCGGGCGTGCGCTCGGCGCGGTCCTTCACGCGCGTGACCACGGTCGTGGTCGTCGTCGGTGTGGTCATGGCGTCACGCTCTTGTGCTGCTCGCCGAGGTACGCGCGGATGACGTCGGGGTCCTGCTGCACCTCCGCGGGCGTGCCGGTGCGGATCGGGCGGCCGAAGTCCATGACCATCACGCGGTCTGCCAGGTCCATCACGAGACCCATGTCGTGCTCCACCATGATCATCGGGATGTTGAGCTCCTCCCGGACGTCGAGGATGAACCGGGCCATGTCCTCGGTCTCCTCGACGTTCATGCCGGCGACCGGCTCGTCGAGGAGCAGGAGCTTGGGCTCCATCGCGAGCGCCCTGCCCAGTTCGACGCGCTTCTGCACGCCGTAGGGCAGCAGCCCGACCGGGAACCGGCGCCACTGCTCCAGTTCCAGGAAGTCGATGACCTCCTCGACCGCGGCCCTGTTCTTCAGCTCCTCGGCGCGCGGCTTGCCGAGCCAGAACAACGCGGACAGCGCGCCGTACCGCATGTGGTTGTGGCGGCCGAGCATGAGGTTGTCGACGACGGTGAGGTGGGAGAACAGCTCGATGTTCTGGAACGTGCGGGCCATGCCCTGCGCGGCGATGCGGTGCGGCCGCATGCCGATCAGGTCGAGGTCGCGGAACCGCACGGTGCCCTCCTGCGGCCGGTAGACGCCGCTCAGGACGTTGAAGATGGACGTCTTGCCGGCGCCGTTCGGGCCGATGACGGCGAAGAGCTCGCCCTCGCCGACCTCGAACGACACCCCGTCGACCGCCACGACCCCGTCGAACGCGAGCCGGACGTCCTCGACCCGCAGCACGGCGGTGGACGGCTTCTCCGCCGAGGTACGCACGTCGGCACTCATGACAGCCACCGCTTCCTGCGCTTGTAGTGCTTGACCGCACGGAACGAGGAGGTGCCGAGGCCGAGATAGAACTCGCGGATGTCGTCGTCGGCGAGAAGTGCCTCCGCCGGCTTGTCCATGACGACCTTGCCGGTCTCCAGCACGTAGCCGTGGTCGGCGATGGAGAGCGCCATGCTGGCGTTCTGCTCGACCAGCAGCACCGTGGTGCCCTGTTCGTTGATCTTCACGACGAGGTCGCGGATCTGCTGGACGAGCAACGGCGCGAGGCCGAGGCTGGGTTCGTCCAGCAGGAGGTAGGACGGTTCCGACATCAGCGCCCGCCCGATCGAGAGCATCTGCTGCTCGCCACCGGACAGGTAGCCAGCGCTTTGTCTTCGCCGTTCCAGCAGCCGCGGGAAGAGCTCGTAGCAGCGGTCCAGGTTCTGCTTGAGCCGCTTGGGTCTCGCGTGGCCGCCGACCTTGAGGTTCTCCTCGACGGTCAGTTCGGACAGGATCCGGCGGCCCTCCAGGGCCTGTTTGATGCCTCGATCCGCGATCTTCGCTGGTGAGAGGCGGTGGATCGGTTCACCGTCGAGCGTGATCGAGCCCTTGGTGACCTTGCCGTCGTGCACGTCGAGCAGGCCGCTGAAGGCCCTCATCAGGGTCGTCTTGCCCGCTCCGTTCGCACCGAGCAGCGCCACGACCTTGCCCTGGGGCACCTGCAGGCTCACGCCCCGGAGCACCAGCATCACGTCGTCGTAGACAACCTCGAGGTTGTTCGCTTCGAGCACCAGCGCCTCCTAGGGGCCCCTGACATACCGCGCAGTATGCCGCCCGTGAGACTTGGATCACAGAGCGCTTTGACCACTGCGGGCGATTTCGTGATGTGCGGATGGCGAGCGGTTCGACACTCTGCGTGACAGTCCACAGTGGACACTTATCGGATGTGTAACGCCGCGTTGCTCGGGTACTCACCTTCCGACACCAATCGAAGGAGGAGGTTTCGTGACCACCATTGAGAAGTCGGTGGACGTCCACGTGCCCGTGAGCACGGCTTACAACCAGTGGACCCAGTTCGAATCCTTCCCGGCGTTCATGGACGGGGTCGAGAAGATCGACCAGATCACGCCGACGAGGACCCACTGGACCACGAAGATCGGCGGGGTCGTCCGCGAGTTCGACGCGGAGATCACCGAGCAGCACGCGGACGAGCGAGTCGCGTGGACCACGGTCGACGGACCGCCGCAGGGTGGCGTGGTGACGTTCCACCGCCTGGACAACGACACGACCCGAGTGCACCTCCAGATGGAGTACGAACCGGAGACCATCACCGAGAAGGCCGGAGCGGCGCTGGGCGTCGTCGGCCACCGGATCGAGGGTGACCTGAAGCGGTTCAAGGAGTTCATCGAGAACCGGGGCGCCGAGACGGGCGCCTGGCGAGGCGACGTGACGCCGCCGCCCCAGGTCTGATCGCGGTGCACGTTGACGCCAGACCAGCACGCGGCGTTCGAGGAACTCGCCCGCACCAGCCGTGACTCGCCGCGTTACTACGTGTTGCGGGACCAACTGGTGCGCGAGTACCTCCCCCTCGCCCGGCACATCGCCCGCCGCTTCAGCGAACGCGGCGAGCCCATGGAAGATCTCGCGCAGGTGGCGGCGGTCGGACTGATCAACGCCATCGACCGGTTCGACGTGTCACGGCAGACGGACTTCCTGTCCTACGCCGTGCCGACGATCACGGGCGAGGTGCGGCGTCACTTCCGTGACCAGTGCTGGGCGGTGCGCGTGCCCCGCAGGCTGAAGGAGCTGTGCGACGCCATCGACGGCGCGACCGCCGAGCTCTCGCACAAGACCGGGCGGTCTCCCACCCCCTCGGAGATCGCCCGGCACCTCGGGGTGTCGCTCAGCGACGTCTACGAGGGCCTGCGCATCGAGAAGAACGTCGCGTTCGCGCCTCTCGACTCACTGGAGAGCTCGACCGTCGACGATCCAGCGCTGGAAGGCGTGGAGATCCACGAGGCCCTGCAGCCGATGCTGCGGGGCCTTCCGCGCCGGGAGAGGACCATCGTGGTCCTGCGCTTCTTCGGCCGGCTGACCCAGACGGAGATCGCCCGCCGGGTGGGCATCTCGCAGATGCACGTGTCGCGCCTGCTCACCAAGTCCCTCGAGCAGCTGCGGCACGACTTGCTGGCGGAGGAGTGAAATGAGCGAGCGGGAATGCCGGGTTCTGGCGATACTGGGTTCATGAACCGGTTGCGGTGGCCCCAGAAGCTGGCGATCGGCACCGGGGTCCTGCTGGTGCTGTGGGGCGTGGCCGGGTTCTTCGTGACCGGCTTCTCGTCGTTCGCGGGCGAGGCCGGCACCTGGGTGCTCGGTCTGCGCGTCAACCCGCTGCAGAACGTCATCCACCTGGTCTTCGGCGCGGCCCTGCTGTTCGCGGTGCCGCGCCTGAAGGCGCTCAGCGGCACCGGACTGCTGCTGGCGGTGCTGTTCCTGGTGATGTTCGGGCTCGGCCTGGCCCGCTACGACGGCGAGGTCGTGAACTTCCTCAACGTCAACCCCGGTTCGAACGCGCTGCACTTCTTCGCCGGGTTCGCCTCGCTGGCGACGGCGCAGGGCGCGGCGTGGTGCCGTCAGTGCGACCGCGCCGCCGCCTCCGCCGTCAAGCCTGCTTGAGCAGTTTCCGCACGGCCCGTTCGGGGTCACCGCCGCCGATGACTTTGCCGTGCTCGAACGCCTCCACCAGGCGCGGATCCACGTAGGACTTCCTCGCCACGGACGGCGTGTTGCCGAGGTCCTGCGCGACCTCCTTCATCACCGCGCTGATCGCGCGCTTAGACGGCTTGCCGCGTTCGCGCAGTGCCTGCGCGAACGCCTGGGCGGCGAAGACCGTGGCGTGCCAGGTGCGGAGGTCCTTCACGCTGAACTCGTCGCCGACCAGTTCGCGGAAGCGTTCGTTGACGTCGTCGGCGGTGAGGTCGAAGACGCGGCAGTCCGGCGTCCGGTCGTGCAGCAGCGACCGGACGGCCCTCGCGAGCGCGCGGTCGGTGACCTCGTGGTCGACCTGGACACCGTGCTTGGCGGGGAACCGGAAGCGGACCCTGTCCCCGGTGACAGAGAGGTGCTCGCAGAGCAGGGTCGCGACGCCGTGCGTGCCGTTCTCCTCGGCGTACTCCTCGTGGCCGACGCGGAAGACGCCGAGGTCGAGCATCCGCAGCGCGATGGCGAGCAGCCGCCTCCGCCCGCGCGACCTCATGTCCTTCTCGATCTGCTCGCGGAACTTCCCGAGCTTCGGGGCGAGCTCCAGCACGCGGGCGAACTTCTCCGTGTCGCGGTCGGCCCGCCACTTGTCGTGGTAGAGGTACTGGCGGCGGCCGGCGTCGTCGTACCCGACGGCCTGGATGTGGCCGTTCGGGTGCGGTGAGATCCAGACGTCGCGCCAGGCGGGTGGGATGACGAGGGCCTTCACCCGCTCGACGTCGCTCGCGGACAGCGGCCCGCCGTCGGCGTCGAGGTACCGGAAGCCCTTGCCGTGCCTGCGCCGCGTCCAGCCCGGACCTGCGGTGATGCTCCGCCGCAGTCTCATCTGGACACCCCGGGATTGATCAGCATGGAACGCGGGTACCCGCTCGCCGATGAATCACTACACGGTCGGTGTGGAACAGGAGTTCCTCCTCGTGGATCCCGATTCGCGGCGGCCGGTGGCACTGGCACCCCGGGTCAGGGAGATCTCCCGCGCGCCAGGGGACCTCGACGTGCAGGGCGAGCTCACCCCGTTCCAGATCGAGATCGCCACCGGCGTCACCTCCTCGTTCGACGAGCTGTCCGAGCAGGTCCGGCTCGGCCGCCGGGTGCTCGTGGACGCCGCCGACGAGGCCGGGTGCCGCCTCGTGGCGACGGGCATGCCGCCGATCGGCGAAGCCGGGCCCCCTCCCGGATCGGATGACCCCCGCTATCACCGGATCGAGTACTCCCATCGACGGCTCGTGACCGGAACGGGTGCCTGCGGACTGCACGTCCACGTGGGCGTCTCCTCCGAGGCCGAAGCGCTGGAGGCCTCGAACAAGCTGCGGGCGTGGTTGCCGACGTTGCTCGCGCTGAGCGCGAACTCCCCGTACTACCAGGGAGAGGACACCGGGTACGCCAGCTGGCGGTCGATGGTGTGGTCGCGGTGGCCGGTGAGCGGGCCGCCGCCGTTCTGGCACGGCCCCGCCGACTACGACCGGGCCGTCGAGGCGCTGATCAGCTCGGAAGCGTTGATGGACAGGGCGATGGTGTACTGGGACGTCCGCCCGTCCGCCGATCATCCGACGGTCGAGGTGCGCGTCGCGGACATCCCGCAGCTGGCAACGGAAGTCGCGGTCCTGGCCGAGCTGATCCGGGCACTCGTCGTGACGGAACCCTCCGAACAGCGGGTGGACGACTCCGTGCTGCGGGCGGCATATTGGCGGGCGTCGCGCGACGGGGTCGACGGACTGGCCGCCGATCCACACACCGGAAAACTCTCCCCCGCGTTCGACCGGGCGGTGTCGCTCGTGGAGCACGTCTCAGTCGCGCTGCGCGAACGCGGCACTCTGTCTACTGTGGAGCAGCAGTTGGACTGGTTGCGCCACAACGGCTGCGGTGCCGCTCGGCAACGACGCTGCCCGGACCCCGAGTCCCTTGTGGACATGCTGATCGCCCGAACGCGTGAGGAAACCTGATGCGCCTCCCCGCTCCCCGCGGCCACATGAGCTCAGCCCTGGTCACAGCGCTGCGCCAGCCGCCTTCGCCGCGGCCCGCGCTGCTCGTCAGCGGCGGCACCAGGGAAGCCTGGCAGGACGACGACCTGCAGCTGTCGCTGTGGATCTGCTACGAGCTGCGGATGCGCGGCTTCGACGACGTCGCCACCGGCTGGGAGGACCACCCGGCGCTGGCCCAGTTCCACGCGGCGCTGGAAGCCCGCTGGGAGGAGGCGCTGCGGTCGCTGACCGAGGTCACCTCACCCGCGGTGCTGTCGGACGAGGGTCGCGCCGAGCTGGACCGGCACCACGCGTTCTGGCAGCCGCGCCGCGAGATGCGCTCGGTGCTGCGCGACATCCACGGCGACGCCTACGGCACGCGGTCGGCGCGCACCCATTCGGTGCTGTTCACCGTGACGCTGCGCGACCTGGACCCGTTCGCCGGCGTGGAGGACATGCCCGCCCCGACTCTCGCACTGGCGAACGCGCTGTCGCTGTTCGGCCTGCACCGGCGACTCGTCGGGGCCCTCGTCGGCTTCCTGACCGCGGTCGACACGATCGGTGGCGATCCGTTCGCGCAGCTGCTGCCCGTCCAGTGCCCGCCCGAGGACGTCCGCCTCGGCTTCACCGCGTGCCACGAACTGCACGCCCGCCTCACCCAGCACGTCCACTCCTCGCTGCGGGCGGGCCGCACCTCGTTGAGGGGCCGTCGACCGCAGCTTTCCGGCCGGGCTAACGTGGGGTGCTGACAGCTGACGAAGGAGATCACGTGCCTGACCCCACTGCTCTGGCCACCGTGGTCGTCGACCGGCTCACCCCCGACGTTGTCGTGCTGCGTGTGTCCGGTGAACTCGACACCACCTCGAGCGGTTCGCTGACGGGCCCGCTGGAGAGCCACGTGACGGAAGGCCTGCGGGCCGTCGTGGTGGACCTCGGCGGGGTACGGTTCCTGGGGTCCGCCGGCCTGGAGGCCCTGGTCCTGGGGCAGCAGCGCGCGGCGAAGACCGGCGTCGAGTTCGTGGTGGTCGCGTCGACCCGGGCCGCGTTGCGTCCCATCGAGGCGACCGGGCTCGACGCGGTGTTCACGATCGCGAGGTCGGTGGACGAGGCGGCGCAGCGGTACTCGTCCTGATCACCAGGGCGGTGCCCGTCGCGTCGAAGTAGGCGCCGGTCGGACCGTCCTGTCCGATCTGCGCCATCCTCACGATGGCGGCGGCGTCCTGCTCGACGGCGTTGATCCGCATCCGGGGGAACGTCTTCGCGTACTGCACGGTGACGAGGTTGACCGCCGCGGCGGACGGCGAGTCCAGGGGGCCGCTGACGTTCACCACGACGGCGGAAGCGGACCGTTCCAGCAGCGGCAGGTAGGTCTGCAGGACGCGCGCGGTGCTCTCGACGGCCGCCTCGAACGTCTCCTCCCCGGCTCCGCCGGTGTTGACGAGCACGTCGAGCGAGTCCAGGGACTCGGCCGAGGCGCCGTCGAGTGGCGCGAACCGGACGGTGTGACCGGCGTGGACGAGCCGGCGCGCGACCTCCGCGTCCTCGTCCGCGCCGGTGATCAGCACAGCAGCCATGCGTCCCACGCTATTCCTGACCGATGTCCTCGTACCAGAGCTCAGGGCGTTCGGCGATGAACGTCGTCATCAGCTCGATCAGCGCCGGGTCCTCGACGACCGTGATGCCGACGCCGTGCTCCGCCAGCCAGTCGTGCCCGCCGTGGAACGTCGTGGCCTCGCCGATCAGGACGTTCGAGATGCCGAACTGGCGGACCAGGCCGCTGCAGTACCAGCACGGCGACAGGGTGGTGACCATCGTCGTGCCGCGATAGCCGCGCTGGCGGCCCGCGTTGCGGAAGGCCGAGGTCTCCGCGTGCATCGAGGCGTCGCCGTCCTGCACGCGGCGGTTGTGGCCCCGGCCCAGCAGACGGCCGTCGCCGTCGAAGAGTGCCGCGCCGATGGGGATCCCGCCCTCGGCGAGTCCCATCCGCGCCTCTTCGACGGCGACGGCGAGCATGTCTTCAGCAGTCATGCATCGACGCTACTTCGTTTTGAACAACTTCACCGTCATGGACGTGCCGCTCTGCCGGAGAACCTTCAGGCCGGCTCCGGCGGCCGGCAGCTTCAGGGCCCGCGCCGCGGACGTAGGACGCCTTGCCGTTGATGTGCAACGTGAAGAAGTCCGACGAGCTGCGTCCAGCTGCCGTCCTCATTGGACGCCTCGACGTACACGTCCTGCCGCCTTCGAAGGGAGCGTCGTAGTCGAAGTGGTCCCACTGGTCGTACTCGGCCAGCGACTCCTTGATCTGCCCGGTGGTACGGCCCGCGGCCTTCTGGTCGGCGAGCGCCTGCTGCTTCTCGGGCCGCCGACACGTCCGAAGGTCGGTTGTCCGCGGGAGGTGTTGACCGAGTACTCAGTACGCCGGGAAAGTGGTGGATTCCGTTCCCCGACGTGTCGGGAGGTCGACAGTGTCGTCGATGCAGATCGGAGTGAGCAGGCCGCCGCTCGACGTGGCGGACCTGCCGGAACCGGAGAAGGTGTTCGAGGTCCGCAAGATCGGGCCTGTCCAGGTGGTCCAGTTCGTCATCGGCCCGAGCCTCATCGCGCTCGGCATCTCGGTGGGCAGCGGCGAGTGGCTGCTCGGCCCGCAGGCGGTCGGGAAGTTCGGCTTCGTCGGCATCGGCTGGGTGATCACGGTGTCGGCGTTGCTGCAGACGTTCTACAACGTGGAGATCGCCCGGTACGTCATGGCCACGGGCGAGACGCCGGTCGTCGGCTGGGGCCGGGTACCGCCCGGCTGGAAGTTCTGGGTCCCGGTGTCCCTGGGGGTGTTCTACTTCGCGTTCATCTTCGGCGGCTGGGCGGCGGGCGCCGGACAGGGGCTCTTCGCGCTGATCGCGGGCCGCGGCTACCGCCCCGACGAGATCGAGTACGTGCGGCTGCTCGCGATCGGCCTGCTCGTCGTGGTCTTCCTGATCACGGCGGCCGCCCGCAAGGTGTCGAGGGCCCTGGAGCTGACGAACTGGGTGCTGGTCGGTTCGTTGCTGCTGGTGATGATCGTCGTGACGCTCGCGGTCGTGCCGTTCTCCGTGTGGTCGGAAGGCGTTCGCGGCCTCGTGACCCCGGCCGCGCCCCCGGAGGGCATCACGGCGACGCAGCTCGGCGGCCTGGCCGGCTTCACGGCGCTGGCGTCCGGGCTGAACTGGTACGCGATGAGCCACTACCGCGACAAGGGGTACGGCATGGGCCACCACGTCGGGTTCATCGCGGGCATGCGCGGCGGCAAGCAGGAGCTGCGCCCGGTCGGGGTGACCTTTGTGGACACCCCGGAGAACGCCTCGCTGTGGCGCCGCTGGTACCGGTTGCTGCTGATCGACCAGTGGGCCGTGTTCTTCGTCGGCGCGATGCTCGGCATGCTGCTCCCCACCGTGCTGATGGCCCACCTCGTCACGGTGTCCGGTCAGCAGCCGACGGCGGCGAACGTGCCGACGTTCTCCGCCGAACAGCTCGGGCTGCTCTACGGCCAGGGCATGTTCTACCTGATGCTCGTGGTCGGGGTGCTGGTGCTGTTCTCCACGCAGCTCGGCATCTTCGAGGCGCTGGTGCGCAACTTCACCGACGCCGTGCACGCCGTCTCACCCCGGCTGCGGCGCCGCATCGAGGACGACCCGCGCCGGTTCTACTACCCGTTCATGCTGGTGGTGCTGGCGGTCATCGCCGGCGCGCTGCACCTCGCGCTGCCCGTGGAGCTCGTGCAGATCTCGGCGAACATGTCGAACCTGGGCGCGCTGATGTTCCCGTTCGCGTTGATGTACCTGAACTCCCGGCTGCCGCGCCCGGCCAGGCCCCGGTGGTGGCACCACGTGGTGCTGGTGCTGAACGTGGTGTTCTTCGGGTTCTTCTTCGTGAACTTCGTCCACGAGTTCTTCACGGGAGGCCCGCTGGTGCGCTTCTGACGCCTCACCGCGCCGGTCACTTCGGCGGCAGCGCTTCCACGAACTCGCGGCAGCGCGCGATCCAGTCCTCCAGCGCCTCGTCCTCCGCCACGGCCTCCCCGCCGACGACCACCCAGCCGTTCATCGGCCGTCCGGTGAAGTCGAATACGCGGGCGCCCGGCTGCGCCAGCGCGTCGGCCTGCGCCTCGGGGCCCACCCGCGCTATCAGGTCGGAGTTCAACACTCCTACCAGCATGTTTCCGCGCCACAGGAACACCAGGCTGCCGAACATCTTCTTCGTGGTCAGGTCCGGGAGGTCGCCCAGCGACTCCCCCACGCGGTGGGCCAGGCCCTCGTCGTACGCCACGCGCTGAATACTGTCTCAGCGAGTTGCCAGGCGCCTCTCAGTTTCGTGTGGCTTCATGGACGTACAGGACGAAGGAGGCCATTTTGTTCGGCTTGGTCGGCTGGCTGCTCTACTGGCTCTTGACGCTGTTCATCCTCGTGATGATCGGCCGGATGATCGTGGACTGGGCAGTCACGTTCCAGGCGCGCGGTGACTGGGTGTGGAAGGTGCGCCGGGTGACCCACGGCATCACCGAGCCGGTGCTGTCGCCGGTGCGCCGGGTGCTGCCGCCGGTCCGGTTCGGCGGGTTCGGGCTCGACCTGGCGTTCACGCTGGTGTTCATCGCGGCGCTGATCCTCAGGTCGGTCGTGTCGTGAGGACGCCGGGGTTGAGCAGGCCCTGAGGATCCAGCGCGGCCTTGGCACCGGCCAGGGCCGCGCCGAAGACGTCCGGCCGCTGGCGCGTGTACCAGGGCATGTGGTCGCGGCCGACGGCGTGGTGGTGCGTGATCGTGCCGCCTGACGCGATGAGCGCCTCGGAGACCGCGGCCTTGATCTCGTCCCACTGCGCGGTGAGGCTGCCCCAGCGTCCCGGCGCGTAGACGCCGTAGTAGGGCGCGGGGCCGTCCGGGTAGACGTGGGTGAAGCGGCACGTGACGATGCCGATGCCGCACACCTCCCGCAGTGCCCTGGTCGCCGCCTCCGTCACCGCCGCGTGCAGCTCGGGGAAGCGGTCCCACGTGCAGGCCGTCTCGAACGTCTCGGTGATCATCGCGTGCTGAGCCATCGCGTCACGCTGGTAGGGCATGCGCAGGAACGACTTCCGCCACTGCTGCGCCGCGCCCTCGACGACCTCGCCACCACCGCACAGTTCCAGCGCCCGCGCGAGTTCCGCGTCGACCGGGTGGTCCGCGGACTCGAAGGCCAGCACCAGCACCGAGGACGGCGACCCGGCGTTGAGGAACGCCTCCGCCGGGTCCAGCAGACGGCAGTTGGCCGGGTGGAGCCCGGACTGCGCGATCAGCCGAGTCGCCTCGACGGCCCGTTCCCACGAAGCGAACCGCACCGAGGCCCCCGTCCGGTGCGTCGGCGGCTCCTGCAGGCGCATCCAGGCCTCGGTGATCACGCCCAGGGTGCCTTCGGAACCCAGGAAGAGCCGGTCGGGCGACGGCCCCGCACCCGATCCCGGCAACCGGCGCGACTCGCTGATCCCCTGGGGCGTCACGACCCTGAGCGACTCGGTCAGGTCGTCGACGTGCGTGTAGAGCGTCGCGTAGTGGCCGCCGGCGCGCGTGGCGAGCCAGCCGCCGAGCGTCGAGAACTCGAACGACTGCGGGAAGTGCCGCAACGTCAGGCCGTGCGGCTTGAGCTGGGCCTCCAGCGACGGCCCCAGCACCCCGGCCTGGATGCGCGCGGCACGACTCGTCGGATCGACTTCCAGCACCTGGTCCAGGTGCCGCAGGTCCATCGTCACGACCCGGTCGAGGTCGCGCGGTTCGACACCACCGACCACGGAAGTGCCGCCGCCGAAGGGGATCACGGCCACGCCGTTCGACCCGCACCAGTCGAGCACGTCGGCGACGTCCTGCTCGGTGCGCGGACGGGCGACGGCATCGGGTAGCTGGCCGACGTCGCCGGCCAGGTTGCGGGTGACGTCGCGGTAGGCCTGCCCGCGAGCGTGCGCGAGCCGGTCGACGGGATCGGTCGAGTAGAGCTCACCCGGCTCGATCCGCGACGCGGGCAGGTCGAGCGCCGCGGGATCCGGCGGCTCGTGGAACGTCAGGTCCGCGTCCGGCAGCACCGCCCGCACCCGCTCGACCAGCGCACGGCGTTCCTCCGGGGTGACGGCGTCCTCGACGGTGCCCCAGCCCCACCACGACCTCGTTGTCATGACGAGCAACCGTAAGCGAAACACTCAAGTTCCGGTATGCCTCTCGGTGATGTCCTCATACGGAAGCCCTGGGGACAGCGGCTTTGCTGGTCGCCGGACTCGGTGCGGGCGCGATCGCGCTCGTGAACTTGAGGTCCTGCGGGCGACGCGGCGAACGAGGTGCTCACCACGCTTCCTCCCCCGCCGACGAACCCGTCACCCCGCGCCGAAGCAGACGAAGCCGACGGCGGCCGCGTAAGCCGCGTCGTCCACAGCGGCGCGCTGCACCGCCGCCAAGGCCTCGGCCGGTGCCATCCCGGCGGCAAGCCTCTGGTGCAGCTCCACCATGACCGGCGCCGTGCCGTCGGTGGGCACCGGCACGACAGGCGCGATCAACGTCCGCGTGCCCAGCCCGAGAAGCGCCGCCGTGAAGCCCATCAACTCGTCACCGGGACGAACGGCGGACTGGCCCGTGTCGCACGCTGACAGCACCACGCGCGTGGGCGGCTGACGGAGCCGTTCGATGTCGTAGACGGTCAGAGGCCCGTCGGCCAGTTCCAATGCGGAGAACAGCGGGTTGTCTACGCGGAACGAGCCGTGGGCGGCGATGTGGGCCAGCGCGGCACCGTCCATTGCGGACGCCACGGCGCTCACGGTCGCCTCGCCGCCGACCAGGACGCGACCCGGCACGTGGGCGCTGATGGCCTTGATCTCGGCGGGGGCCGCGGCCATGCGCGGTCCCGCGGCCAGCACGGACTCACCCGAGGCGTCCGGTACCGAGGTGGCGCGCAGCCAGACGGACGCGGACGGCGCGACCGTCACCTGGCGGTTCAGCACTGCCCAGGGCAGCCCGTTCAACGCTCCGGTCGGCACGACGACCAGCGGGCGGCCGTCGATGCGAGCGGCCAGCGGGTCGAGCAGGCGGCGGGCGAGCAGCGCGGCGGCGTGCGAGGCCGATGAGCGGGCCACGGCCAGGTTCGGCAGCTGGGGCGGCAGGGTGACGAGGCGGTGCAGGGCGAAGCGGAGCAGGCGGATCTCGCGGACCACGCCCTCCGCGGGCCCCAGGGAGTGCAGGGAGGCGCGGCCGCCGGCCAGCACGACGGCCATCAGCGTGCCGTCGTCCTCCACGAACTCGATCAGCGCCGACGCACCCAGGGCGGAGACCAGGGACGGGACCGACGGCGGCTTGAAGACGGAGACCTCGCCCGACACCTGGCGGGTCAGGTCGCGGACGCGTTGCTCGGCGCGCACCAGCTGGGCGCGCAGGGCGCCCGCGGGCTTCCCGGCCAGAACGGCGGACTCCACGTCCGCCGCCACCGCGCGCAGCGACGCCAGCGCGTCCTCCAGGCGCGGGTCGTCGGGAGGCGACACGGACTTCATCCGCAGCGCGCCGGCACGCCAGCTCTCGGTCCACGACAGCACGCGGGCGGCGTTGCCGGAGGCCACGGCCAGCCGCAGGCCCTCCAGCGCGAGAGCCTGGCCCTGCACGCCCGCCGACGCGCGCAGCTCGGCGGCGCCCAGCGACACCCGGTACTCGTCCAGCAGCCCGATGCCGCGGCGGAGGGCGGACGAGGTTCCCCGAACGTCACCGGAGAGCTTGCGCCGCAACGCTTCCGCGTACCAGCCGCGCACGCGCAGACCGGCCGGGCCGCGCAGCCGCGCACCGGCCGCCACCGACAGCTCCGCGACCGCGCGCACGCGGTGGCCCAGGTCCGCGGCGACCAGGCCCGCGTCGATGCGGGCCTCCAGCGCGGGCAGCCGCCAGTCCATCGCGTCCAGCTCGGAGGCGACCCGCGACAGCGCCAGGCGCAGCGGACGTGACCGGTCGCCGCGCAGCACGGCCGCGTGCAGCTCCAGGTAGCGCGCGCCGGCCGCCCACAGCAGGCGCTGCTCGCGGCGGAACCGACGACGCGCCTCGGCGGCGAACGAGTGCGCCGCGGAGGGGTCGTCGTCCAGCAGGGCGATCCGGGCGCGGAAGTACAGCGCCTCGGAGACGCCCAGCGGGTTCTTCAGGGTCTTCAGCTCGGTGATCGCGCGGTCGGCCGCGGCGCGGGCCTCGTCCAGCAGCGGCACCGAGACGAGCAGCTCCAGGCGGTTGACCAGCAGCACCGGGCGCATCACGTCGAGGCGGCGGTACACCTCCTCGGCCTTGTCGAACAGCGTCAGCGCGGCGGGCACGTCACCGCCGCGCGTCGCCATGATGCCGGCGTTCCAGTGCACGTCGGCGACGCCGAGCTCCTGGCCGAGCTCGCCCAGCAGCGATGCTGCCAGCGAGAAGTCGGCCGACGCCTCACGCATGTTCCCCACGTACGCGCGCACGAGGCCGCGGTTGTTGAGAGCGCGCGCCTCGACCAGCCGGTCCCCGACGCGGCGCGCACCGGCGATGGCCGCCGTGTAGTCGCGCTGCGCGTCGTCGTAGCGGGTCAGGTAGTGGAAGACGACGCCGCGCTGCATCAGCGCGGCCACCGAGTCCGCGCCCGTCAGCTCCGGCATGGCGTCGTCCAGCAACGTCAGCGCGGCCTTCTGCTTGCCCGTGTAGGCGAGCACCCACGCCAGGCTCATCTGGGCCAGCGCGGCCAGCCGGGGCAGCGACGCCTCGGAGGCGATCCTGATCGAGCGGCGGAGGTGCCGGGCCGCGCCGGGGAAGTCGTGCATCTCCCGCAACGCGAGACCGATCGCGCGCTCGGCGATCGACCATTCCGAACGATCTTCCGTCGCGCGGAGGACAGCGCGGGCCATCTCCACGGCCGCGCGCGGGTTGCGCTGCCTGGCCTCCAGCGCGTCCTCCGCACAAAAGTCGGTCACGGCAACACTTTATCCGCTGTGGTAGCTTGATCAAGCTCGGTCGGGGTGCCCGTCAACGCTGCTTTAGTGAGGCCGTGGTGTCGAAAACGCCAGAAAGCGCGGAGCTTTACCAAAGAGCTTTCCTGCAGCTCATCGCCGAGGACAAGACCATCAGCTTCCACGCCGAACGCGGGCGTGAATTCCTTTATCGACCCGGTCAGCTGCTCGTCGGTGCCGAGGACGAACAACGCGTGGTCGAAAAGCTCCGGGAAAACAACATCATCGCCCGGCCGGGCGAAGGATTCGCCGGTTTGGCGCGATTGACGTTGCCGGACAACGCGGAGGACATTCCCCGCATTGTCCGCCT
Source organism: Lentzea sp. NEAU-D7 (assembly GCF_026242055.1). Lineage (GTDB taxonomy): Bacteria > Actinomycetota > Actinomycetes > Mycobacteriales > Pseudonocardiaceae > Lentzea. Next base: position 191,583 of record NZ_JAPJDL010000014.1, read on the forward strand.
GCTGCGGGACCAGCGGACGTGGCCGAACGAACGCGTGCCGCTGGTGCAGCCGCACCACGTGATCGTCGGTCACGGCGGTCTCGTCATGGGCAACCCCGGCGACCGGCCCCACCCGGCCGACCCGGTCTCGGCGCCGAAGTTCGACGAGCGCCTCAAGGACGTCCGCGTCGGCATCATCGACACCGGCATCTCCTCGGGCGCCGACAGCGACCACTCCGACTGGTTCGACGGCCGCTACGCCAAGGAGGCCGACGACGTCGACGCCGCCTACAGCAGCGGCGACCACTTCGCGCTGCAGGGCGGGCACGGCACGTTCGTCGCGGGCGTCATCCAGAACGCGGCACCCGGCGTCACCTTCGACCCGGAGGCGGGCCTCGACCCGAACGGCTTCGGCGATGAGGAACGGATCTGCCGCAAGATCACCGAGCTGGGCCGCAAGAAGATCAACCTGCTCAACCTGTCGCTCGGCTGCTTCACCGCGGACGACGTCGCCTCCGAGCCGTTGCGGCGCACCATCGAGGCGCTGCCCGACGACATCGTCGTGGTCGCCTCCGCCGGCAACCAGGGCACGCAGCGGCCGAGCTGGCCCGCCGCGCTGTGCGGGGTCACCGCCGTCGCCGCCGCCCAGCAGGAGCGGGACGGGTCGATCGGGCCCGCGTTCTACTCGAACTGGGGCCACTGGGTCGACGCGTGCGCGATCGGCAACCGCGCCTCGACCTACCTCAAGGGCGAGTGGCAGCTGCCCGGCGAGGCCGCGGCCACGCCGTTCGCGCTGTGGGCGTACTGGTACGGCACGTCGTTCGCCGCTCCCCTGGTCACCGGCAGGATCGCCGCCACGATGGTCTCGGACGGCATCGACGCACGTCAGGCGCGCGACAAGCTGCTGACGGGGCCGGAGTTCCACCCCGGCTACGGAATTTTCGTCAAATAGTTGTATCTGGGAGGCAACCTCCGCCTCCGCCAGTTGTGACCGCAAGGAGTCGACGTGAGTTCTGCATCCCCGATCGCCGCGCTCGTGAGCGCGGCGGCCGAGGGCGATCAGTCGGCGTGGAACGAGATCGTCGACCGTTACACGCCGCTGGTGGTGTCGGTGATCTACAAGCACCGGCTGCGCCCCGCGGACGCGGCCGACGTGAACCAGACGCTGTGGCTTCGGCTCGTGGAGCAGATCGGACGACTGCGCGAGCCGGAGGCGCTGCCGGGCTGGATCATGACGACCACCCGCAACGAATGCCTGCGCGTGCTGCGCGTGCAGCAGCGGACGCACCTCTACGACCCGTTGTCCGAGTCCGACGCACTGGAGTCGGAGCAGGCGGACGCGGACGTGGAGGCGGACCTGCTGGCGGTGGAACGGCGGCAGGCGTTGCGCGACGGGTTCGCCGAGCTCACGGACCAGTGCAAGCGGTTGCTGCAGAAGCTGATGACGGACCCGCCGCCGAGCTACCAGGTCGTGAGCGAAGAGCTCGCGATGCCGGTCGGCAGCATCGGCCCGACGCGGATCCGGTGCCTGGAGAAGTTGCGCAAGACCCCTGCGATCTCGGCCTTCCTGGGCTCCGCCAAGGGAATGGCACAGCAGAAGAGAGGAGGTGTGCTGGGTGCGGCACGACTGGGACAGTGACGAGGTACTGCTCGACGCCTTGCGCGACGCGTTGAGCACACCCCAGGACGACGTCCCGCCGGAGTTCGTGGAGGCCGCGAAGGCCGCGTTCACCTGGCGGAACATCGATGAGGAGCTGCTGCTCATCACGTCGTACGACTCCGTGCTGGACGACACGCTGTTCGCCCGTGCGCGGTCCACGGCCACGGCGCGGCAGCTGGTGTTCGACGCGGACGGCGTGACGCTGCAGGTCGAGGTGTCCGCGGCGGGGGTGACCGGCCAGGTGATGCCGGCGACCGGCCCGGTCACGCTGGTGACGCCGAACGGTGACCACGAGACCGCGGCGGTCGACGAACTGGGGATGTTCGTGATGGGGGTCGCGCCGCGAGGACCCGTGAAGTTCCGGTTCGCCAGTGGTTGCACCGATTGGTTCATCCTCTGACTCACATTCGTGTGATGGCGCAATTCATTCGATCGGCCTACAACCGGGGCCAGTAGGGTTGTCGACGCTCAGAATTCGCATCGCGAGAGGTGTGCCGCTGTGGTCGATCGAGTCAGCTGGGTTCCGGAAGGTGTCAACGTCGACGTCCCGAGTTCCGCCCGGATCTACGACTACCTGCTCGGCGGTGGACACAACTTCGAGGCGGACCGCGCCACGGCGGAAGCCCTGATCAAGGTCCTCCCGGTGCGGGGCATGGCGCGGCTCAACCGCGCCTACCTGCGCCGTGCGGTGCTGGAGCTGGCGGGCCTCGGGATCCGGCAGTTCCTCGACCTCGGCTCGGGCATCCCGACCGTCGGCAACGTGCACGAGGTGGCGCACGAGGTCGCTCCCGAGTCGAAGGTCGTCTACGTCGACTTCGAACCGGTCGCGATCACGCACGCCGAACTGATGCTGGCGGACGAGCCGAACGTGACGGCCCTGCTGGCGGATCTGCGCGAACCGGAGAAGGTCGTGGCGCAGGCCTCGAAGCACCTCGACTTCTCCCAGCCGATCGGGCTCCTGGTCGTCGGTGTCCTGCAGTTCATCCCGGACGCGGACGACCCGTGGGGCGTGCTGTCCCGTTACGTGGAGTCCCTCTCGTCCGGGTCGTACCTGGCGCTGTCGCACTTCACCGCCGACAGCATGCCGGCGGCCATGGCGGCCGGCGCGGAGATCTTCGCGAAGACCGCGGAGCCGATCACGCCCCGCACCAAGGCCCAGGTCGCGGACATGCTGGCGGGCACGGAGATCATCGAGCCCGGCATCGTGTTCACGCCGCAGTGGCGGCCGGAGACCCCCGAGGACGTCGGCGACGAACCGTCGAAGGCGAACCTCTACGCCGCGGTCGGTCGCAAGCCCTGATGCCCGCCTCGCCCCTCGCACAGCGCTGGGCGGCTGTTCTGATCGAGAGCGCGTACTCGCCGATGTCGCGGCGGAAGCTGACGCAGCACCTCGACGAGCACGCCGCCCGGCTGCGTGCTGGGCAGGCGGCGGTGGCCGTCGGCGAATGGTTGGTGCGCAAGCGCTTCACCGGACCGGACTCGTTGCGCCGCACGCTGGAGGTGCTCGGTGAGGAGTTCTCGCCGGAGGTCCTCGGCGCGCTGGCGTCGGGGTACGTGCGGGCGACGCGCGACCAGTTGTTCGCCGAGCAGGAGAAGGTCAAGGTCTCGCTGCTGAAGGCCGTCGAGGACGCGCAGCGCGACCTGCACGACAGCGAGGCCCGGTTCGCCCAGGTCTTCGCGACGACGGCGGTGGGCATCGCGATCTTCGACCTGCAGGGCGCGGTCGTGGAGGCGAACGAGGCGCTGGCCGCCATCCTCGGCCACGAGGAGATGCCGAAGGAGCTCTTCGCCGAACCCGACGCGATCGCGCTGGCCGCGGCCTGCGAACGGATGCTCGCGTCCTCTGTGGACAGCGACCGGCGGGAGTGGGAACTGGCCCGCAGCAACGGGGACACGGTGTGGGCGAACGTCGTGCTGTCCGTGCTGCGCGGCTCGGACGGCCTGCCGAAGTTCCACGTCGCGCTGATCGAGGACGTCACCGAGCAGCGCATGCTCCAGGAGTGGCTGCGGCACCAGTCGCTGACGGACCTGCTGACCGGGCTGCCGAACCGGGCGTCGTTCACCGACAAGCTGGAGTCCGCGCTCGCGTCCGGCGAGCCGCACACGCTGGGCTACCTGGACGTCGACAGCCTCACGATCGTCAACGACGGCCTCGGTTACGCGGCGGGCGACGCCGTGCTGGTCGAGGTGGCGCGACGGTTGCGGTCGGTGCTGCCGGACGCGGTGGTGGCGCGGGTCGGCGGTGACGAGTTCGTGGTGCTGATCCACGGGTCACCCGACGTCGCGGCGCTCGCGGCGATGATCGACGAGGAGCTCTCCGAGCCCGTGTACCTGGAGGGCGCCGGTGTCGCGGTGTCGACGTCGATCGGCTTCGTGCACACCTCCGGCCCCGGCGTCGATCCCACGGCCGTGCTGAGACGTGCGCACTCCACGTTGCGCAGAGCCGAGATCGGCGGCAAGAGGCAGTGGGGCATCTACGACCACGAGGCCGACGCCGCCGACCGCGCCCGGTTCGCGCGGATCGCGGCGATGCCCGGTGCCTTCGAGAACGGCGAGATCTCCGTGGAGTACGCGCCGGTGTCGTGGGTTTCGGGGCCGACGGCCTTCGTGGAGGCGTCCCTGCGCTGGGGTGCCACCCGGCACGACGACGTCGTGGCCTACGCGGACGCCCTCGGCCTGGCGTCTCGGCTCGGGCAGCTGGTGCTGCGGGACGCGTGCTCCCGCGGCGAACCGGTGCTCGTCAGGTTGTCCCCTGACCAGTCGCGGGACCCGGACCTCGCCGCGCACGTGCGGTCCACGGTGCGGGCCAGTTCGTTCCCGGTCTCGTCGTTGTTCCTGGCGCTGGACGTCAGGTCGATGCCCGACGGCGAGGAGAACCTGGAAGTGCTGCACGACATGGGCGTGCACGTCCTGCTGCACGAGTTCGGCGGCGGGTTCGGCGGACTGTCCACGGTGGACCGCGGTCCGGTCTGGGGTGTCCGGCTGGCCAGGCCGCCCTCGGAACGGCTGGCGCGGAGGGGCCTCGCGCTGATGGTGCCGCTGCTGCGGTCGGCCGGCGTGCACGTGATCGGCGGGCCGGGCGACCCGGACGAGCTCGGGGCCCTGGGCGTCGACCTGGTGGTCTCGCCGTGAGTGGTTGTGGCCGTCAGGGAGACCACAACCACCCACCCGCTGCTTAGGCGGCGTCCGAGAAGGTCGTCGGCTGGACGGTCACCAGCGAACGGAAGTTCGCCTCGACCTCAGCCTTCTCCTTGGCGTTCGGGTTGGGGTTCTTGCAGGAAGTGCCGGCGCTGGCACCGGACATCAGGTCGGTGCACAGGCCCGTCCGGCGGTCGGGCAGACCGAGCAGGTGCCCGAACTCGTGCGACGAGATGCGCACGGTGTCGTGGCCCTCGTTGACCGCCTGGCGGCCCATGACCCAGCTGCCGCGGCCGAGGCTCGTCACGTAGGCCCGGGGCCACTGGTTGTCGACGCGCACGGTGATGTTCGCGGCGCCAGGCACCTTGCGCAGCACCACGTTCGTGACGCTGCTGTTCCACACCTGGGCACCCTTGTCGATCGCCGCCTGGAACTCGCCGGTGTTGCTCGAGTTGTAGGTGACGATGCGGGCCGCGGCTTCCGCGGTGCCGATGACGCTGCCCGAGAGGGCGGCGGCACTGGCCAGCACAGCAATTGTTTTGCGCAGGGACACAGGAATCTCCTCGCAATGCAGGGTAATTGCACCCCGACTGTATCGCCGACCCGTTGGCGCACAAGAAGGGTCAAGTGTGAACCGGCACTGACACGGTCAAGAGCGTTCGTAGGTGATCAGCGCGCTGCCAGGCCGGACGTACGACCTGGTGAGCGGAAACGTGCCCTACCAACGGGTTTTTCCCGTTCCGCGGCCTCGAACAGGGCGCCGCCGAACGGGCGAATAACTGTTCACACGCTTCTGGTTCTGATGGACCGGATGGTTGAACGCGAACGGGGCCGGTGCGCACGGCACCGGCCCCGTTTCCGCGGGAGCGGGTACGACGTTCTAGGCGAACGAAGGCTGGCGCAGCGCGTGCTCCACCAGCGCGATCAGAATCTGCTTCGTCGACTGCCGGTTCCGCGCGTCGCACGGGATTATCGGCACCGCCGCCGAGATCGTCAGCGCGTCGCGGATCTCCTCGGCCCGGTGGTGCATCAGGCCGTCGAAGCAGTTCACCGCGATCACGTACGGCAGGTCTCGGTCCTCGAAGAAGTCGATGGGCGCGAACGCCTCGTCGATCCTGCGGGTGTCGACCATGACGACGGCACCGATCGCACCGCGGACCAGGTCGTCCCACATGAACCAGAACCGGTGCTGACCGGGCGTGCCGAACAGGTACAGGATCAGGTCCTTGTCCAGCGACACCCGGCCGAAGTCCATGGCCACCGTGGTGGTCACCTTGTCCGGCACCGCGGACAGGTCGTCGACTCCTACCGAGGCCTGGGTCATCACGGCCTCGGTCGTCAGCGGGGTGATCTCGGAGACCGACCCGACGAACGTCGTTTTGCCGACACCGAACCCGCCCGCGACGACGATCTTCGACGACATCACGTTCAGGCCCGCCCCAGGTGACCCCGGACGACCCGGAGCACCGTTGCTCATGGGAACTTCTCTCTACTCAGGCTCGCATGGAGACGTGCAGCTGGGCCCGGATCTCCGGCGTCAGCTGAAGACCGACCCGCTCCACCAGGCGGGTCATCGCGTAGCCGATGAGCCCGATGTCGCAGTTGGGGGCGGCGAGTACGGCGAGGCAGGACCCGTCGCTGATGGACATCAGGAAAAGATAGCCCCGTTCCATCTCGACGACGGTCTGTTTGACCTCACCGGCCTCGAAACAGCGCGCCGCGCCGAGGTTCAGCGAGACCAGTCCGGACGAGACGGCGGCGAGCTGCTCCGCGCGGTCGTGCGGGAGACGGTCCGACGATGCGAGCAACAGGCCGTCGGCGGAGACGACGATCGCGTGCGCGACACCGGCCACCCTGCTGACGAAGTCCTCGACCAGCCAGCTGAAGTTGTCCAGTTCCTCAGTCGCGGTGGTCACTGGCGTTCCCTTTCTGCGATCACGGGGATGCCTCCGACGGCGGAGTCGAAGAGCGACTCACGGCCCATCTGGACACCCTTCTGGTACGTGGCGAACCGCTGGCGCAACCGGTCTGCCGACCGGCCGGGGATGGCGGCCGCGGTCGCCAGCTGGGGCGCCGGCGATGACGGCTTGGGCAGCGAGCCGGGAACCAGGCGCGCCTTCGGGACGCGCTTGGGCAGACCGTTCTCCGTGGTCTGCGCGGCGGCGCCCTTGTCCAGCGCGCCCGCGGCCTTCCAGCCTTCGTCCGCCGCTCCCCAGTCGGACTCGGCGTAGTCGGCTACCGCGCGCGGCACCGCCGTCGGCGCCTCGATCTTCACGGTGTCCGCCGAACGCTGCCGCTTGGGCAGGCCGTTCACGGTGGCGGGCTCCGCGTCCTCGTCGTCGTGGTGCGCGGCGCGTTCCGGCTCCGCTGACGGAACGTCCTTGACGGAGGGTTCGGGGGCCGAGGGGGTCTGGAACCACCTCGACAGGTCGTCGTGCGAGATCAGCGGCTCGTCGACGATGGCGGGGAAGATCTCCGTGGCCGGGTCGTTGGGGCGTTCGACCGGCGGCTCGTAGGAGTACCCGTCCTCGGCGGCGTCTTCCGTCGCCTCGATCCGCGCGGTGAACAGGCCGTCGGTCGACGTCTGCTCGATGCGGTGGCGCCCGGAGTTCTCGTCCTCGGTGGCGGGCGACGGCACGACGACCGGGTGCTCCGGCGTCCACTTGGGCACGCCGGACAGGGCCTCACCGGTGCTGGTGGACTCGGCCGAGGAGGGCAGCGGCGCGGCCGGCAACGGCAGCGCGGGCGCCGATCCCTTGTGCAGCAAGGAGACCGGCAGGATCACCTGTGCGGTGACACCACCCTCTATGTCGTCGTTGTTCGCCAGCGTCACGCGGATCTCGTGCCGCTTCGCCAGCTGACCGACCACGTACAGGCCCATCTCGCGGGCCACCGAGACGTCGACCTCTGGCGGCTCGGCGAGCTTCGCGTTGAACTCGACGACGTCGTTCTCCTGCATGCCGACGCCGCGGTCGTGGATGCGGATCGCGACCTCGCCCCTGCGGGTCTCGATCGTGCGCACCGTGACCTTGGTGGTGGGCTTGGAGAACGCCGTCGCGTTGTCGAGCAGCTCGGCGACGAGGTGCGCGAGGTCGTTGACCACGCGGCCCTGCACCATCAGCTCCGGCGTCGGCGCGATCTGGACGCGCGCGTACTTCTCCACCTCGGACACCGCGGCGCCGAGCACCTCGGCGATGGCGACCGGGCGGGTGACGCGGCGGTTGACCGTCGTGCCGGAGAGCACCAGCAGGTTCTCGCTGTTGCGGCGCATCTGCGTGGCGAGGTGGTCGAGCTCGAACAGCGACGCCAGGTGGTCCGGGTCCTGCTCGTCCTGCTCGAGCCGGTCGATCACGCTGATCTGCCGCTCCACCAACGCCTGCGACCGCCGCGACAGGTTGATGAACATGTCGTTGACGTTCGCGCGCAGTGCCACCTGCTCGACGGCGAGGCGGACGGCTTCGCGCTGCACGAGGTCGAACGCCCGTGCCACCTGGCCGACCTCTTCGGTCGTGTTGAGCGGCACCGGGACGATCGCCTCCTCCGCGGCCCGTTCCGGGTCGCGGTGCGAACGGATTCGCTTGATCGCCTCGGGCAGCTGGTTGCGGGCCACGTCGAGCGCACTGCGGCGCAGCACGCGCAGCGGCCGCAGCATCGACTGCGCGACCATCGCCATCAGACCGAACGCGATCAGCAGCGAGACGGCGACCAGGGCCGCGTCACGCCAGGCGTCCGAACGAGCCGTGTCAGCGAGACGCGTGGTCGTCGCGTCGGCCTGGCCCTCCAGGTCGGTCGCGACCTCGCGAACCAGGTTCGCGGTGTCCTGGCCGATCTTGAGGACCTCGGCGTCCGTGATGGACACCGGCTCGCGCTCGAAGTCCTGCGCGAGTGCCAGCCGCACCAGCCGGTTGCGACCGTCCACGGACGCACCGGACACGATGTCCTGGAACCTCTGCCTGTTCGCCGGCGACGCGGCGTCGTTGAACTCGTTGAACGCGGCGTCCAAACGCGACTGCGCGGCACGCAGCTCGTCCGCGGCACCGGGTGCGAAGCCCCGGCGCAGCGCGGTGGACGTCAGGATCGAGTTCTGCTGGCCCAGCTGCTCCTGAGCCGTGTACAGCGCCTGCGCGGCGGCCACCAGCGGAACGATCTGCGGCTCGCTCAGGCTGGAGATCGCGGCGCGGTGCACCGTGCCGAGCGAGGCGATGATCTGGTTGTACGCACTGATCACCGCGACGTCGGGGTACTTCGTGGTCAACAACGTCACGCGCAAGCTCGCCAGTCCGTCGAGCGACTGGAGCGACTTGGTGAACGTCTCCTGCAAGGGCGCGCTCAAGGCCGTGGCCGTCGCGCCCGAATCCCGGTACTTGCCCAATTCCGTGTCAGTGAGACCCGTCCTGGCGGCGTGCTCGGGACACGCGTTCTGCCTGCCGGCGGCCACACACTGCACTGCCCAGTCACGTTCGACCTGTAGAGCGTTTTCCACCTTCGCGGCCTGGTGGCTCACGGCGAGCTCGCGCTGGACGTTGCCGAAGAGTTCGACGTCGTCGAGCTGGGTGTTCAGCCGCAGCCCCGCGAGAGTCGCGGTACTCAGAGCCGGAACTAGCAACACCACTGCGAGCTTGCTCCGCAACCGCCAGTTGCGTAGGCGGAACCGGTCGATGCCTCGCTGGTCCTCACGACCGCGCACCGTCAACACTCCCCGCCCGTTTAATAGCTGCAAACCTGGTGGATCTTGGAGTAAAACGCGCTGTTCTCATACCGCCGTTCGGACGACAAAACAGTGGTTCGAGAATCAACAACTTTGACCTGCGCGGCTAAACGGCCCTCGCACGATAATTCATCTGGCGGAAACGATCGCGCGGGTGACCGTGATCACGGCCTGATCACAGCCACCCGCGCTGTTCGTCAACTGCCGGAGGGCTGGATGAGCATCGGCTTGACGTCGAGCTCCTTGTCCAGCATCCCGTACCGCTGCATCAGCTGGACGACGCGCTGCAGACGCGTCGCGTCGAGCGTCGTCGGGAAGGCGCCGAAGTGGACAAGACCTGCGGTTTCCTTGTCGACCTTGGCGTACTCGACGAGCAGCGGCTCGACCGTGGGACGGTCGGCGGCGTCGGCCTGGCCCTTGGCCATCGCGCGCTGGAAGGCGGCGACGGTCTTGGGGTTCTCCTTCGCGAAGGCACCGGTGGTCGCGTAGCCCGCGATCGGGATGTTGTCGGTCGGGCCGGCCGCGGCGTCCAGCACCTTGATCTGACCGGCGGCGCGCTGGGCGCGGGTGATGAACGGCTCGACCATGAAGGCCGCGTCAACGGTCTTGTTCTGGACCGCCGCCTGCATGTCCGGGAACGGCATCTCCTTGAACTTGACCGAGTTCACGTCCACGTTCGCGGCCTCGAGCGTGGCCTTCGCGGTGAGCTCCGCGATGTTCTTGAACGTGTTGATCGCGATGGTCTTGCCGGCGAGGTCGGCAGGACTCTTGATGGCCGAGTCACCGGCCGCCAAGATCAGGAACATGTCGGGTTTCGCCTGGTAGCCGTCGGAGATGAGCTTGATTCCTTCGACCGCCTTGGCGGCGTCCTTCGATTGGGCGGCGAAGAACGAGACCCAGTTGCCGAACGTGAAGTCCAGCTCCTTGCTGACCAGGCCGGGGATCGCCGCGGCTCCACCCTGGATGACCTTGAGGTCGACCTCGAGGCCTTCGGCCTTGAAGTAACCCTTCTTGATCGCCACGTGGACGGAGGCCACGTCGAGGATCGGCAGGACCCCCAGGCTGATCTTGGCCTTCTCGACCGGGCCGCTGCTGTTCGCATCGGCCGGGGGTGCTTGCTCTTTGCCGCCGAGCGCACCACAGCTCGCCACGGTGGCGAGCAGCGTGGCAAGGGCGATGCCACGGATGGCCATACGGCGGACTCTTCGAGTCATCGGGAGCACTCTCCTGTCGGAGCGGTGTCGTCGTTGCGGGGAAGGATCGCGACGGTCAACCACTCAGAGTAATGGCGCTGCTCCAAAAGACCCCAGTTGACCGACACGAGCAGGTTCCAGTCAACTACCTGCGGTGAGCATCTAAGCACAGCAGGTCTAGGGCTAGGAGAACCCCAGTTGAAGCGCTCCGTGACCGTTGTCGGCGCAGGGCCGGCCGGTCTGACCTTGGCAAACTTGATCCAGCAGTCAGGTATCGACTGCGTCGTGCTCGAAAAAGCTAGTCGAGCCCAAGTGGAAACACGAGCACGGGCAGGAGTCCTGGAGCATCGCTCCGTGACCATGTTGGAGTCACTCGGTCTGGCAGATCGTTTGCTGATGGAAGCAGACCGTCACGGAACGTGTGAATTCCGCGTGAGCGGCCAGGCGTTCCAGGTGTCGTACAGCGACCTCTACGGCGGCCGCGAACACTACGTCTACCCCCAGCAGGAAGTGGTCAAGGACCTCATCGGGGGATTTCTGGACAGAGGAGGTGACATCCGGTTCTCGGTCAGCGACGTGGAGTTGCGGGAGCTGACGTCCTCCCGCCCGTCGGTGGCCTTCACCAGCGCAGACGGGGTCCGGGAGACCATCACGAGCGACTTCGTCGCGGGGTGCGACGGATTCCACGGCGTGAGTCGTGCGTCCATTCCTGTGGGAGCGCTCTCAGAATTCACGCACCAGCACGGCATCGAGTGGCTCGCCATTCTCGCGGAAGCCCCTCCGTCGACTAAAGCCATCATTTACGCGCTGCACGAAGACGGATTCGCCGGACACATGTTGCGGTCCCCCACGGTATCCCGCTTCTACCTTCAGGTACCGGTCGGAACCAATGCTTCGGATTGGTCCGACGAACGGGTCTGGGAAGCTTTGCACAAACGTTTCACGCTGCACGACTCGCAGTGGGCGCTGACCGAAGGAAAGATCATCGAGAAGCGCGTTCTCGACATGCGCAGCCATGTGGTCGAGCCGATGTCCTACGGCCGGCTCTACCTCCTGGGTGACGCAGCCCACATCATCACCCCGGTCGGCGCCAAGGGCATGAACCTCGCCATGAACGACGCCGCAACCTTCGGACGTGCGCTTATCGACTTCTACGCCACCGGATCCGAGACCGGTCTCAAGACCTACTCGGAGGACTGCCTGCGCCGCGTCTGGAGGGCACAGGAATTTTCCCAGTGGATGGTGAACATGATCCACACCGATGTGAGCTCGCCGTTCTTCGGACGGTTGGCCCAGGCGAGGCTGGAGCACCTGGCCGAGTCCCCCGCCTACCGCGCCACCTTCGCGGAGAACTACGTCGGTCCCTGATGGGTAAAAATCAGCCCTAGAGGGTGAGATCCCCGCTCCCCTAACGAGTGAAACCGATCCCCTAGGGACCTCGTCACGTCACGATCTGGGGCCAACTCCCGATGCCGGGGGGTGTCGTTCATCCATACGGTTCATCACGACATCCCCCGATCCACCTACAGGAGCTTGAGTTCCATGGGCACCCAGCAGACGCTGCACGACTTCACCCTCACCCTGCTCGGCGACCTGGACGCCCGCGAGGCGTTCCAGCTCGACCCGGAGGGCACCCTGCAGGCCGCCGGGCTGGGCGACATCTCTCCGGTCGACGTCCACGAGATCCTGCCCCTGGTGCTCGACAGCGCGTCCGTCGTGAAGATCGACGCGATCGACAAGGTCCTGGTCGAGGCGGGCGACCTGACCGCCGTCGACAGCCTCAAGCTGATCACCGGCGACCTCGAGGGCGTCACGGGCATCGCCGGCATCGCCGCCCCCACCGCGATCACCGCGCTGGTCACGGACTTCGACCACATCGGCGACGTGACCGGCACCCTCGACGCCGTGAACGCCAACGAGGTCGTCACGACCGTCACCGGCGTCGCCCACGACAACTCCGTCGTCACCGAGGTCACCGACGTGGTGAACGTGCACGACCTCGACACCGACGTGCTGGTGAAGGACGTCGTCGGCTCGGTGGACGTCGATGTCAAGGACGTCCTCGACGTGACCGACAACGTCACCGGCAACGTGGTGCAGGACGTCGCGCAGGTCGGCGACGTGCACACCGACCTCGGCCAGGTCATCGGTGACGTGAAGCTCGGCGACGTCGACGTGCTCGACGGCGGCGTCGGCAACGGCGACATCGACATCCACCTCTGAACGTCCCCGTGACCGCACGACGGGCGCTCAGCGCTCTGCCCCCGAGCGCGGGCGTCCGTGTGCTCCACACAGTGTCCACATCCTCCTGCGGGCACTGAGAACGCAGCAGAGCCCCGGACCGCGGCGGGTCCGGGGCTCTGCTGTCCGTTGCGACTGTCAGGACGAGACGGTCTCGCTGAGCGATTCCCGTTCCGCCGCGGCCCACTTGTCCACGTCGAGGGTGGGCTTGCCGCCGACGTTCAGCAGCCGGGCCACCTTGGACCGCAGCGCCACGAAGGCCTCGTCCGTCCGCGTGGTCACCTGGTCGCGCTCGGCGGGCAACGGCACCTCCAGGTCCGCCACCAGCTTCGCGGGCGAGCCGGAGAGCACCAGGATGCGGTCACCCAGGTACACCGACTCGTCGATGTCGTGCGTCACCACGAGAACGGTCGTGTCGTGCTCGCGACGCACTCGGAGCAACAGGTCCTCCAGCTCGAACCGGGTCTGCGCGTCGACGGAGGCGAACGGCTCGTCCATCAACAACAATGCCGGCCGGTACGCCAGAGCACGCGCGATCGCCACACGCTGTTGCATGCCACCGGAAAGCTGCCACGGCCGCTTCTTGGCGGCCGCCGAGAGACCCACCCACGCCAGGGCCTCGGCGGCGCGGGCGCGGCGTTCGGCGCGCGGCAGGGAGCGCAGCGGGAACTCGACGTTGCCCTGCACCGTCAGCCACGGGAAGAGCGATCGCTGGTAGTCCTGGAACACCACCGCGAGGTGGGAACCGTGGAGGGACACGTCACCGCGGGAGGGCGCGATGAGTCCCGAGATCGTGCGCAGCAGTGTGGACTTGCCGCACCCGGAGGGTCCGACCACGCACACCAGCTCTCCGGCGCGGACGTTGAACGTGAGGCCGCCGATGGCCTCGTAGTCACCGTAGGTGTGGCCTAGGTCGGCCACCTCAAGCATGTTGCTCATCCCTGCTCCTCGGTTGCCAAGCCAAAGCCCTGCGTTCCACCGCCAGAAGCGCGGTGTTGAGTCCGTAGCCCAGCACGCCCAGCAGGACGATGCCGGCCCACATGCGCGTGTAGTCGAACTCGCGCTGTGCCGTCATGAGTTGTGAACCGATGCCGTTGTCCGTGCCCACGAGCTCGGAGATGACCATCAGCACCAGGGAGAGCGACAGCGACACCCGCAGCCCGGCGAAGATCTTCGGTGAGGCCGCGGGCAGCACCACCCCGAGAACCCACTGGTGACGAGGGATCCGGAAGACCGCGGAGGTGTCCACTTTGGTCACGTCGACGGAACGGGCACCGTCCACGGTGTTGAGCAGCACCGGCCAGATCACGCCGAAGACGATGGTCGCGAGCTGCATCGACGTGCCGCCCCTGAACAGCAGCAGGAACACCGGCACCAGCGCGGGCGGCGGGATCGAGCGCAGGAACACCAGCAGCGGTCCCGCGTACTCCATCGCCCGGTCGGAGCGGCCGAGCAGCAGGCCCAGCGCCACGCCGACGACCGAGGCGATCGCCCAGCCCGACAGCAGCCGGCCGATCGACGGCAGGATGTGCTCGGTGACGTTCTGCGGCTCCAGGACCCACCACTCCCAGGCCGCCGTCACGATGTCGGACGGTGGTGGGAAGAACGGGTCGTCGGCCGCCATGCCGGCCAGCTGCCACACGACCAGAAGACCGGCGAACACGGTCCACCGTTGAAGGAACTTGTTCACCAGGCCACCCAACGCCGGCGGACGCGCTCGAGACCGCTGTTCAGCAGGACGCCGATCGCGCCCGCGACCACGGTGCCGACCAGCACCTGGTCCATCCGGCCGGGCCCGCTGCGGGCCTCCATGATGAAGTAGCCGAGGCCGATCTGGCTGCCGGCCATGAGCTCCACGCTCACCATCACGATCAGCGCCGTCGTCGCCGCGAGCCTGATTCCGGTGAGGACGAACGGCAACGCGCTCGGCAGCGCCACCCGGAACAGCACGCCGACACGTCCCGTGCCGAAGACGCGTGACGTCTCCACGAGCAACGGGTCCAGTTCGTCGAGCGCGTAGATGGTGTTGAACAGGATCGGCCACAGTGCCGCGTAGACCGCGAGCGTGATCTTCGTTTCCGGGCCGAAGCCCAGCACCACGAGCGCGAGCGGAATCAGTGCCACAGAAGGGATGGGACGCAGGAACTCGATGACCGCCCTGGTCGCGTGACGCACGGCCGGGACGCTGCCGAGGACCAGTCCACTCGGCACGGCGATGGCGATGGCGATCGCGATGGCGATCAGCACCGCCAGAACCGTTGCCACGACATGACTGATGAATTCCGAGGATGTCAACTGCACGACCAGCTCACCGAACACGAGGGACGGTGGTGGCAGCGCATCCGCGGGTAGAAGGGGAGAGCGTCCTAAGAGCTCCCAGAGCGCGAGGAACCCGGCAATGCCGATGAGTCCCCTTGTGAACGCACGCACTCGGTCACCCTAGAGAGTGGATCTCCAGTTCACAATGCGTGCACGCTCAACTCCGGGTTGTTTGCCCCACATCGCGGCGGTTCAGCAGACCTCCACGCGCGCCACTTCGCCGAAGCTCTTCACCCATTCGGAGTCAGTGAGCCTCGCTCCGTCTTTTTCACACATCCTCTTGATGATGCGGCCGGTGTCGAGGTCGTACGGCAACAGCTCCGGATCCTGGCCCCCGCTGCGCACCAGGAAGTCGCGGTTCTGCGGCCGGTACACCGCACGCGTCGAGTTGCCGTGCCCGACGACGTACACGAGCCGGTCCGCCGGACGGTCGCTCGTGTAGAGCTGGTGGACCTCGAAGACGTTGTCGCGGACCACGGCCACGCGGCCGTCATCGGAGAACGTGACCCGGGCTCCGGCCCGCAGCGCCGTGTCGAGCCGTGCGCGCAGCACGGGCGTGCCACTCGGCACGCGCTGCCACACCTCGACGATCGACTCCGGCGCGGAGTGCTCGACGGCGAGCCAGCGCCCGTCACCGCTGTAGGTGATGCTGCGGGCGTACGCGTGCTGGGAGATCGGCGGGCCCGCGGACTCGGCGGTGCCGCCGATGCTCCAGAACTCGATCGTCGTGGTGCCCGTGACCGAGTCCCAGACACCGGTCGCGAGCTCGCGGCCGTCCTGGCTCAGCGCGACGGTGCCGGGGTTGCTCACCGGCATCGGGAGCTTGCGGGGGCTGCGCGGGTCGCTCAGGTCGTAGAGCTCCGCGTACTCGGACTCGTCCGGCGTCGGGAGCCCGACCTCGACCGAGCTGCCGACCTTGCCGACGAGCCGGGACCCGTCCGGGCTGAGGTCGAGCGTGCGGAACCGGCTGGGCAACGCCGTCAGGTAGGTGATGTCGTTCGCGTCGTTGACTGCCCACAGGTGTTCTTGGCCGATGAAGTCCCTCGTGACGGCACGGCGTTCTGCGAGCTTCACGACCCGATGGCGGTCGGCGAACTTCTTGCCGGGCGACGCCTTGCCGTCGTCGATGCCCCACATCCGGTCGGTGCCGTCCTCGTCGGTCACCGCCGCCATCTCCCCGCGCGGGGCGACCACCACGTCCGCGTCGTCCTTCGGCGTGCCGGTGAACGGGATGCCGCTCGCGACCGCGTTCGCGAGGCGCAGCACCTTCTCGGCCTCGGCCGACGGGCTGACCTCGTAGCCGACCAGCGCGTACTTGTCGGCGTACGGCCGGCGTTGCTCCAGCAGCGCCTCGGACTGCGACAGGGCCTTGCCGCCCAGCGCCCTGTCGTTCATCTCGGTGAGCTTGCGTTCGTTCGAGAGCGCGTAGACGACGGTGCCGGGCACCAGTGCGATCAGCACCGCCATGACCGCGATCAACGCCGTCGAGCGGCGCGTCTCGCGCCTGGTGCTCATGTCGACGAACCGGCGTTCCTGCAACGTCAGGAAGTCGCCGAGGTCCTTGGCCTTGCGCAGCCGCACGCCCCGGTAGAGCGCCAGCGGGTCGCGGTCGCTCGCCTCCCACAGCTCGATCGCGGTGACGAGCTGCTCGTGCGTCCTGAGGTTCTCGCGCTCCTCGTCGATCCACCTCGCGAGCCTCGGCCAGCGCAGCACGGCGTCGTGGGTCAGCTCGACACCGTCCTCGGTGGCCGTCACCAGCCTCGCCTTCAGCAGCAGGCCGAGCAGGCGGGGGTCGACGTCCAGCAGACGGTTGCGGCGTTGCACGATCCCGTTGCGCGGCACCGAGACGAGCCTCAGGAACAGCTGCCTGGCCGCGCGCTGGTCGGCCTCGCCGAGCCCGGCGAAGAAGGTCTCGGCGGACTGCGTGACGACGTGCTCGATGCCGCCGGACTCCTCGAAGCCGGCGAGCGACAGCGTCATGCCGCGCTTGCGCCGCCACGTCTCGACGAGCGCCTGCTGCACCAGCGGCAGCGCGTGCTGGTTCGCGGCGTCGGCGACCAGTCGCGCGATCACCGCCGTCTCGACGGTGGCGCCGATCTTGGCCGCGGGTTCGGTGATCGCGCGGCGCACCTGGTCGGCGCTCATCGGCTCGATGGTGATCTCGGCGGCGTCGACGCCCTGGTCGTGCCAGCGCCGCCGCTCGTCGGCGCGCACGGAGAGCACGACGTGGGGGCAGCGGGTCACGGCGGCGACGAAGTCGTCCGCGTCCAGCGCCCGCTCGAAGTCGTCGACGAGGAGCACGAGGCCGGGGCGGTGCTGGCGGATCCGCAGCCGGAGGTGGTCGGGGTCCTGCCGCAGCTCCTCGGCCAGCCGGCTCTCGGTCGTGTTCTCGAAGACCTCGGCGAGGGCCGCGGCGAGGTCCTGGACCGGGTCCTGCCCCGGCGTGATCACCACGGCGTCGTCCAGGGCGGGCAGCAGACCGGCCCGCAGCAGCGACGTGCGGCCCGATCCGGAGGCGCCGAAGACGACGGTGACGGGCGTCGCCCTGACCGACTCGACGACCTGCTCGACGAGGCACTCGCGGCCGAAGAACCGCTTCGCGTCGGCCTCGGTGAAGGGCTCGCCGCCGGGGTACGGAGCGTTCGGGTGCAGCGGCTGGCTGTGCTCAGCGGCGAGTTCGCGCCACCGCTTGGTCCAGGAGGCGGGATCGGCCTCGCAGGCCCGCACGAACGCGAGCGTCAGCGCGAGTGAGGGCAGCTTGCGCCCACCGGCCGCGTCGGACAACGCGGTCGGCGAGTAGTTCGCGCGCCGGGCCAGTTCGCGATAGCTCGGTTTGCCTGCCTGGTCACGCAGTCTGCGCAGGTCACCGGCGAACCGCAGCAGCGCGGTGTCCTCCGGACCCAGCGGACGTTCCCCTCTTGGCATGCCGCCTCCTGGCCGGATTGTCCACCAGAGGTTTGCCCTCCGTCTAACGGACCGCTAATCGCTCACCATCCGGACGTGCGCTTCGTGATCGTTCCACCACTCCGGTGCTGGGACTTTCAGCCGCGGCACGGCGGGGTGAAGTCCAGATCACCGAAGTACTGCTCCCACTCCTCGCGGCTCATCCGCGGAAAGGCCTGCTCACAGATCCTCACCGCCGGGTCGCGCGGGTCGGCGTTCCACAGCCGCACCGCCCGGTCCGCACCGCCTGTCACGACCTCGTCACCCTTCGGCGTGAGGCCGACCGCGGTGACCGGCCCGGTGTGCCCGCGCAGCAGGGCCTGCTCGACCGGTTCGCCGTCCCCGAGCCGCCAGAGCCTCACCAGCCCGTCGTCGGTGGCGACCGCGACCTGTCCCGCGGTGAGCCGGGCGGAGGTGACCTCGCCACCGCCCGACCGGACCACGGCGCGCAGGACCGGGTCGCGCGGGTCGGCGGTGTCCCAGAGGTGAACGGCGGTGCCGGCGGTGGTCATGAGGCGGTCCGCGCCGGCGAACTGGGCACCGCGGGCGAACTCCCTGGTCAGCGACAGGAGCTTGACGTCGCGCGGGTCGGTGACGTCGACCAGGTGCACGGCGTGGCCGGTGGTGACGGCGGCGAGCACCTGGCCGTCCGGGCGGAACGACATGCCCGCCAGCGGCCCCAGGCCCGGCTGGACGGTGGTGAGCAACCTCGGGCGTTCGCGGCGCAGATCGGTCCAGAAGCTCAGGGCGCCGTCCGCGCCGGTGGTGACGAGGGTGCCGCCCTGCCAGGCGATCGCGGTGGCGCGCACGGGAAGCGGGGCCAGTTCGCGCGGCTTGCCGAGGGAGACGTCGACCACGTGCACGGTGCCGTCCTCGGCGGCGGACGCCAAGAGGCCGCCGGCCGCGTCCATCGCGAGCGCGGTGACGGCACCGGAGTGCCTGGTGGCGTCGTGGGAGGTGCGTGGGGACGGCAGGTCGTCCAGCGCCGTCAGCACGACCGCCCCGTCGCGGTGCCCGGTCGCGACCTGCTGCCGGGTCGGGCCGACCGCCAGCGCGGTGACGTCGGACTGCGCTTCGCGCAGCACCTGGGACGGCACGTCCTCCTGCCTCAACCCGTTGCGCGCCTGGGGCAACGGCACGAGCCGGTAGGCGGCGAGCGCGACCTGCTGCGCCAGGGCGGGGTTCGTGGAACGCAGGGCGGCGGCCTCTCCCACTGCCGTCAGCACGGCCGCGTTGGCGCGTTGCTCCTCGGCGGCGATGCCCGCCCGCAAAGCGAAAACGGTCGAGCTGACGGCGACGACCACGAGTGCCGCGAGCGCGGCCAGCAGCTGGCGCTGCCGGCGGGTGCGTCTTCGGGCGCTCGCCGACACCTCCTGCTCCGCGGCCCGGCTCGCGGCGAGGAAGGCGCGTTCGGCGGCGTTCAGGGAAAGTCCTCCGGGGACGTTCACCAGGCGGCGTCCCCGCCACAGCGCACCGGGGTCGCGGTCGAGCGACTCCCACGTCCGCGTGGCGTGCGTGAGTTCGCGCTGCGCCTTGATGTTCTCGCGGTCCTCCTCGACCCAGCGCTGGAGCGTGGGCCAGCTGCGGATCAACGCCTCGTGCGCCAGCTCGACGCCGTCGCGGTCGATCACGACGAGCCTCGCCGCGGCCAGCGCGACCAGCACCTCGTCGTCGGCTTCGAGTTCGGACTGCTGCGCGCGGCGCTGGGTGCCGTCCGCGGTCACGAGCCGCAGCAGGATCTGCCTCGCCTGCTCCTGCCCGGCCGGGGACAGCCAGTCGAACGCCTCCTGCGCGGTGCGGGCGACGGCGTGTTCGAGACCGCCCACCTCCTCGTAACCGGCGAGCGTCAGCGTCATGCCGCGCCGGTGCTGCCAGGTCTGCGCAAGCGCGTGCGACAGCAACGGCAGCACCGCCGCCTGCCCGACCGCGTCGGCCATGAGCCGTGCCAGCAGCGCGGTCTCGACCTTGGCTCCCACGGCCGCCGCGGGTTCGGTGATGGCGAGGCGGAGCTCGTCGGACGTCATGGGGCCGAGGAGGAGCTGCGCGCCTTCGAGGGCGTCGACCAGCTCGGGGTACTGGGCGCAGTGACCGTGGTAGTCGGCCCGCACTCCGATGACGACCTTCGCGCAACCGAGGAGCGCCTCGATCAGCCACCGGCGGAGCTCTTCGTTGCGGCACAACGTGAACAGCTCCTCGAACTGGTCGACGACCACGAGGTGCGGATGCCTGCGGCGGAGTTCGCGGGGGTCCTCCAGTTCGCCGGCGAGCGCGGCCGCCTCCCCGCCGGTGAGCCGGGCGAGCGCGATCGCGCACTCCTCCACGGGGTTCGCGCCGGGCGTGAACAGCAGCACCGGCTCGCGGGTGCGGGCGATGAGTCCGGCTCGCAGCAACGAGGACTTGCCCACACCGGACGGTCCGAAGACGCCGGTGCAGCGGTTCCGGGTGGTGAGCAGCTCGGCCGTCAGCCGCTCGCGCCCGAAGAACTTCGGCGCGTCGCCGGGCTGGAACATCGCGAGCCCCACGTACGGGTTGTCGTTCGCCTCACGGGGTTCGGACTCGACGACCGCGCGCCACCGCCGCGCCCACTCCTCCGGATCGGCGTCGCAGGCCTTCGCGTACGCCTTGGTGACCGCGAGGCTCGGCAGCTTCCGCCCACCGGCCGCCTCCGACAGCGCCGCCGCCGAGTAGTGCGCCCGCCGGCTCAGTTCCCGGTAGGTGGGGCTGCCCGCACGCTCCCGCAGCCGCCGCAGATCCGCCGCGAACCGCAGGAGACCGCTCTCGCCCTCGTCGAGAGGGCGTTCCCGTCTCGGCATCCCGTCATTGTTCAGAGAACTTTGTTCAGCGGCCAACACATGACCGTGAACAACCCGTTCGCCCTAACGTCGAGGCGGACACATCTACGGGGAAGACCCGGTGCTCGCGCCCCGAACCGGCGCCGGAGTGGCCGTGGGCGGCCCGCGCACGGCCGCCCACGGCTCACGCACTCAGCACACGGGCACCCTTGCCACGTCAGGGAAGTAGCGCCGCCACTCGTCGTCGCTCAACTGGATCTCCCGCTCCCGGCACAGCCCGTTGCGGACCTTGTCCAGGCTGGTGCCCAGGGTCCAGGTGGACTGGCCGCCGTCGATGACGGCGAAGGCCTTCTCGCGCGTCCGGTAGCGCAGCCCGTCCGGTCCCCGGAACGCGCCGAAGGATCCCGCGTTGACGGCCTCGCCCTCGCCGCCGACGTCCCAGACCTCGACGGCGTTCTTGCCCAGCACGGCGATCTGCCGGTCGTCGGCGCTGAAGGCGAACTGCGCGGTGAAGTCCCCCGGCACCCGCGGCACCGTCACCCGCACCTGTGGTGACGCGACCGACATGTCCCAGACGTCGATCCTGCTCGCGGACCGCAGCGCCAGCCGTTCCCCGTCGTTGCTGATCGCGGACTCGATGAACTCGTTGGGGACTCGCATCGTCCTGTCCTGGCCCGGCTCCCCGTCACCGATGTCCCAGATCCGCAGCGTCTTGTCCTCGACGCTGTCCGCCCACTCCAGCAGGGCCAGCTTCCGGCCGTCCGGGGCCACTTCGACGTGCGCCACCCGGTTCGACGGCAGCGCGAACTCCCGTGGACTCGCCGGATCCCGCAGGTCCCAGACGGCCGCACGCGCGTCCGGGCCGTTGCCGCGCAACGTCGTGGTGACCAGCCACGTGCCGGCGCGGTCGACGTCGACCCAGACGTCTCCCCAGCCGAACGGCAGCACACCGACCTGCTTCGGCCGGCCGGGATCCGCGACGTCCCAGATGCCCGTCACACCGGACCTCTCGAAGGCGAAGACGCGCCGGTCGTCGGCGGTGAGCACGGCCCTGGCGACGTCGGTGCCGATCGCCGGACCGCTCCTCCCCGCGTCGTACCTGCTCGCGATCCTGGCCGGGCCGGACCTCCCGGTCACGACGAACAACTCGCCGTCCGTCTGCATCGTGGAGGACCCGTCGGCGAGTTCGGGTCCGGCCGGCGTGTTCTGCGCCAGTCTCGCCGCGTCGGCGTTGAGCACCGCGTCGCGCGCCGCCTGGCCGGGCGTCACCGCGTACGCGGCGAGGGCGAGACGCGCGGCCTGCAGCGGATCGGCCGGGATCAGCCGCATGACCTCCGTCGCGGCACGGCCCGCCAGCGCGTCGTTGCGCTGCTGCGTCGCCTCCCGCGTCTTGGCCACCGCGAACACCGCCGTGCCGGCCAGCAGCAGCACCAGGACCGACAGGACGCTGATCACCGCACGGGCCCGGAGGGTGCGGCGACGACCGGCTGCCTGGCTCGCGGTGAGGAAGGCGCGTTCGGGTTCGGTGAGATCGGTGGTGTCGAGGTCGGCGGCCTGGGCCAGCCGCGCCCCCTTGTAGAGGAGGTCGCGATCGCCGCCCCACCCGGCGGCGGCCTCGGTGAGCTGGTGGTGGACGCGCAGCTTCTCGCGGTCCTCGGCGATCCAGTCGCGCAGCCGCGGCCAGGAGCGGATCAACGCCTCGTGGGTGAGCTCGGCGTGCTGTTCGGTGAGCGTCACCAGCCGGGCGTTGGCGAGCCGGTCGAGCACCTCGGCGTCGAGGTCCTCGCGGTTCGCGCGCCGCTTGGTGTCCTCGGTGCCGTCGCCGAGCGCGATCAGGCGCAGGAACGTGCGGCGGGCGGTCTGCCGCTGTTCCTCCGTGAACTGCGAGTGCACGGCCTCGGCGGTGCGGGCGATGGCGTGCTCGACGCCGCCCGCCTCCTCGTAGCCGACGAGCGACAGGGTCATGCCGCGGCGGCGGTGCCAGGTCTCGACCAGGGCGTGCTGGACGAGCGGCAGGGCGGCCGCCTGCCCCGCGACGTCGGCGACCAGGCGGGTGACCAGGGCCGACTCGACGGTGGCACCGACGTGCCGGGCCGGTTCGACGATGGCGCGGCGCAGTTCGTCGGTGGTCAGCGGGCCGACGAGGAGCTGGGCGCCTTCGAGGGCCTCGACCAGTTCGGGGTGGCGGCCGATGTGGCCGTAGAAGTCGGCGCGGACGCCGATGACCACGTGCGGTGCCGCGACGAGGGCCTGGACGAACCAGTCGCGCTGCTCCGGGCTCGCCAGGGTGAAGACCTCCTCGAACTGGTCGACGACCAGGACGAGGCGCTCGTCGTGCTGCCTGATGAGCAGGCCCAAAGCCGCGGGGTCGGTGAGCTCGCTGTGCAGGACCACCGCGGAGTGCCCGGTGAGCTGCGCGAGGCGGACGGCGCACTCGTCGAGCGGCTGCACACCGGGTGTGAGCACCAGAGCCTGGTCGAGCCGCGGCAGCAGGCCGGCGCGCAGCAGTGACGACTTGCCCGAGCCGCTGGCGCCGAAGACACCGACGAGCGGACGCGTCCGCGTGAGTTCGAGGAGCTTCGCGGTGAGCTTCTCGCGGCCGTGGAAACGCTCCGCGTCTTCCCTCTGGAACGCCTTGAGGCCCACGTACGGCGCTTCACCCGCGGGGGCGGGCGGCGCGGCGATGTCGCGCCAGCGCTGTTCCCACTCCCGCACGTCGCCGTCGCAGGCCTTCACGTAGGCGAGCGTGACCGCGAGGCTCGGGAGCTTCTTGCCCCCGGCCGCGCCGGACAGCGTTGCCGCCGAGTAATGCGCGCGTGAAGCGAGTGCGCGGTAGGACGGTGTACCCGCCTCGTCGCGGAGCTTCCTCAGATCGGCCGCGAACCGGCCGAGCTCGCTGTCCGCGCTCTCCAGCGGGCGTTCGGTGCGTGGCATGTCGATCTCCCCCTGAGACCGATTGTCCACACCCTGTTGTTCAATCCGCACTTCCGACCCCTTACAACGTCGTCGCCGTAGCGTTCTCGTCGCAAGGTGAATGGGGATTCACCGCTGGTCGTCCCTCCGGTGTTCGGGCACCGGA
Source organism: Lentzea sp. NEAU-D7 (assembly GCF_026242055.1). Lineage (GTDB taxonomy): Bacteria > Actinomycetota > Actinomycetes > Mycobacteriales > Pseudonocardiaceae > Lentzea. The sequence continues at coordinate 215,635 of NZ_JAPJDL010000014.1, forward strand.
GGGACGAGCGGGGTTCAGCTTCCGGTCACAGACCGACGAGCTTGTACAGCCCGCCGACCTCCTGGCGGTTCAGAACGCGCATCGAACCGGGCCGCTGGTTGCCGAGCGACACGTCACCGACCGCGACGCGGACCAGCGACTGCACCGGGTACCCGGCGGTCTCCATGAGGCGGCGGACGATGTGCTTGCGACCCTCGTGCAGCACGATCTCGACCAGCGCCTTGCCGGGCACGGCGCTGATGAGCTTGAAGGAGTCGACCTTGGCCGGTCCGTCCTCCAGCTCGATGCCCGCCTTGAGCTTCTTGTTGAGGCCCTTCTCGACCGGGCCGGGGACCTCGGCGAGATACGTCTTCTTGACGTTGTAGCTCGGGTGCATCAGCCGGTGCGCGAGCTCGCCGTCGTTCGTGAGCAGCAGCAGCCCCTCGGTCTCGGCGTCGAGGCGCCCGACGTGGAACAGCCGCTCCTTGCGGTTGCGCACCAGGTCGCCCACGCACGGCCGGCCCAGGTCGTCCTCCATCGTGGAGAGCATCCCGAACGGCTTGTTCAGCGCGATCGTGACGACGTCCTCGCGGATCTGCACCCGCAGCCCGTCGACGTGCACGACCGCGGTCTCCGGGTCGATCCGCCGACCCTGCTCGCGCACGACCTTGCCGTCGACCTGCACCCGCCCCTGCTCGATCAGCTCTTCGGAAGCGCGGCGCGAGGCGATCCCCGCTTGCGCGAGCACCTTCTGCAGGCGCACGCCCTCGTTCTCAGACATCGTCGATCGCATCCACTTCGGGCAGCAGCGGGGCGATTGGCGGCAAGTCGGCAAGTGACGACAGCCCCAACCGCTCCAGGAACAGTTCGGTCGTGCGGTACAGGATCCCACCTGTGTCGCTGTCGGTGCCCGTCTCCTCGATGAGCCCTCGTGCGACCAGGGTCCGGATCACACCGTCCACGTTGACGCCCCGGACCGCCGCGATCCGCGCCCTCGTCACGGGCTGCCGGTAGGCGATCACCGCGAGCGTCTCCAGAGCAGCGCGGGTGAGTTTCGCGCGCTGGCCGTCGAGCAACAGCTTCTCCACGAACGGAGCGAACCGGTCTCGCGTGTAGAACCGCCAGCCGTCCCCCGCCCTGCGCAGGTCGATGCCGCTGCCGGACTCGGTGTACCGGGTGGAGAGTCTACGGAGTGCCTGCTTGACCCGCTTCACCGGCTGCTCGAGAGCACTGCTGAGGGCGTCCTCGCCGATCGGGCTGTCGACGACCAGCAGGACCGACTCCAGTGCCGCGTCGAAGGTGGCGTCGTCGGCGAGGTCGGGCAGGCCGCTGTCCTCGATGGCCTCCTCCGGGGCCGCGGCGAGGAGCTGGGCCTCGAGGGTGGCGGCGTCCTCGGTGTCGGCCGGGTCTGGCTCGTCGAGCACGACAGCGGCGGGGGCGGCGTCGTCGAGCGCGGCGTCGGGCTCCGGTCCGGGTGGAACGTGGCCCGGCTCGGCCACCACCTCGGGCACCTCCAGCTCAGCCGAGGCGGGGGCGGCGTCGTCCAGCGCGGCGTCCGCCTCGGGCCCGGTGCCGTCGAACGCCGGCCCCGGCCTCTCGATCTCCGCCGCGTCCGGCCCGACCAGTGGCTCGCTCATCCGCCGTAGTCCTCGTCCTCGTCGCCGGCGTGCACTTGCGCCTGCGCGTCCTCCAACGTCCCGCCGACCCACGTCACCTGCAGCGGACCGAGCGGGTCCTCCTGCTCGAAGGCCAGCGACTTCTCGCGGTACAGCTCCAGCAGTGCCAGGAACCGCGCCACGACCTCCATGGTCTCGGTGCACTCGGCGACGATCTCCGAGAACGACGCGGTGCCCTTCTCGATCAGCATCGCGCGCAGCAGGTCGGCGGTCTCGCGGATCGACACGCGGTGCTGGTGGATGTGCGCGACGGACAGGGTCCGCTTCTGCTTGGGGCGGAAGGCCGCGGCCGCGATGAGGGCGAACTTGTCGGGGGTGACGCCGAGCATCACCTCGGGCAGCAGGCCCTCGAAGCGCGGTTCCAGCGACACCGAGCGCGGGTAGCGCCGGTACGCGCCCTGCTCCAGCTCGGCGAACAGGGCCGCGACCTGCTTGTAGGCGCGGTACTGCAGCAGCCGGGCGAACAGGAGGTCGCGTGCCTCCAGCAACGCCAGGTCGTCCTCGTCCTCGACGTCACCGGTGGGCAGCAGCCGGGCGGCCTTCAGGTCCAGCAGGGTGGCCGCGATGACCAGGAACTCGGTGGTCTCGTCGAGGTCCCACTTCTCGCCCATGCCGCGGAGGTGCGCGATGAAGTCGTCGGTGACCGTGTGCAGCGCCACCTCGGTCACGTCGAGCGTGTGCTGGGAGATCAGCTGGAGCAGCAGGTCGAACGGACCTTCGAAGTTCGTGAGCCGAACCTTGAACTTGCCGTCGTCAACCGGGGTCTCAGCAGGGGCCGGCTCTGTCACTGCTCGCGCAACCTGCGTACCAGCAACGACGCGTCACCGTGCGTTTCGAGGTCGTCCAGCACGATGGCGATCGCCTCGCGCACCACGCGGCCCCGGTCGACGGCCAGGGAGTGCTCACCGCGCAGCACGAGCCGTGCCTGTTCGAGGGCGAGGAGCTCCTCGTCGGACACGTAGACCGTGATCTTCGTGGTGTGCTTGGTGCGGCCGGAGCCTCGGCGTTGCTGCGGAGCCTGCTCGGACGAGGAGACCTCGGTGGAGGGCGCGGCAGCGGTCAGCCTGAACAGTTCCGCGGCCCCCGGTAGCGATGGGCGACGGTTCACCGGGCGATCACCTCGCGAGCCAGCGCGCGGTACGCGTTGGCGCCCGCGGATCGCGGTGCCCAGCGGGTGATCGGCTCGCCGGCCACGGTGGTCTCCGGGAAGCGCACCGTGCGGTTGATGACCGAGTCGAACACGATCTCGCCGAACGCCTCCACGACGCGGGCCATGACCTCACGCGAGTGCAGCGTGCGCGGGTCGTACATCGTGGCGAGGATGCCGGTGATGTTGAGCTTGGGGTTCAAGCGTTCCTTGACCTTCTCGATGGTGTCGATGAGCAGCGCCACCCCGCGCAGCGAGAAGAACTCGCACTCCAGCGGGATCAGCACACCGTCCGCGGCCGCGAGGGCGTTCACCGTGAGCAGGCCGAGCGAGGGCTGGCAGTCGACCAGCACGTAGTCGTAGTGGTCGATCACAGGACGAAGGGTGCGCACGAGCGTGTGCTCGCGGCCCACCTCCGACACGAGCTGGATCTCGGCCGCCGACAGGTCGATGTTGCTCGGCAGCAGGTCCATGTCGTCGACCATGGTCTTGCGGATCACGTCGGGAACGGCGGTGTCGTTCTCCATGATGACGTTGTAGATCGTGGTTTCCAGCTGGTGCGGGTGCACGCCGAGGCCCACGGACAGCGCGCCCTGCGGGTCGAAGTCGACGAGCAGCACCCGGCGGCCGTACTCGGCCAGCGCCGCGCCCAGGTTGATGGTCGTCGTCGTCTTGCCGACGCCGCCCTTCTGGTTGCAGACAGCCAGGATCTTCGCCGGACCGTGGTGCAGCAACGGCGGCGGATCGGGGATGTGGCGACGCGGTCTGCCCGTCGGGCCGATGCCGTCGACCTGCTCCGTGGCGACGTCGTCCACGGGCGCGGCGTGCGGGGCCAGGTTCAGGTCGGCACGGGGCGCGAAAGCGTGCTCCGGTGTCGACATGGCTGGCGTTCCCTCGTCTGGTCGTAGTCGTCTCTCCGGGCGCAGCGTAGGCCGCACCCGTGCGAGCGGCAACGCGCCTCGCCGGTGTTTGTCAAGACTGAGTTAGACCGAGACATCCGTTCGTGTTCGCCTGTCCGCCGCGGACAGCACCACGTCCAGCAGACCCGGGAAGAGAAGATCCAGGTCATCGCGACGCAATGACACCCAGCGCTGGTTTCCCCGGCAGCGTGTTCGGGTGATGCCCGCTTCGCGCAGCACGCGCAGGTGCTGGGAGAGGGTCGACTTAGCCACGTCCACCTCGAAGGCCCCGCACAGCCTCTCGCCGCTCGACTGGATCTGGCGCACGACCGCGAGCCTCGTCGGGTCGCTCAGCGCGTGCAGCACAGCGGCTAGATCAATGGCCTGCGGGGACGGCTCGTCCAAGTTCGGCACCTGCCCACCGTACCCGTGGAAGCCTCATGTTCCAGTGGCCCGAGGGTGTGCAGTTGCGTAGACCTCCCTCAAAGTCGTAACGGTTACCAGTGTGTACACCTGAGTGGTCGTAACGGATGCGTGCCCGAGGAGTTCTTGCACCACCCGAACGTCGGCACCCCCTTCGAGCAGATGGGTGGCGAACGAATGCCGCAACGTGTGGGGGGACACCACCGAGGTGATCCCCGCCTGCTCCGCCGCGGTCTTCAGAACGGTCCACGCGCTCTGCCGCGAGAGCCTTCCGCCCCGTGCGTTCAAGAACAACGCGGGTGTGCCACGGCCTTTGGCCGCCAGCTCGGGACGTGCTCGGACCAGGTAGGCGTCGACCGCCGCCAACGCCGGCCGCCCGACCGGGACCAGCCGCTGCTTCCCGCCCTTCCCGTCCAGCAGGACCGTCCGCTCGGAAGCGTCGATGTCGTCCACGTCCAGCCCGACGACCTCGGAGATTCGTGCTCCCGTCGAGTACAGCAGCTCCAGCAGTGCTTTGTCCCTGAGGTTTCCCACAGTGTCGAGGAGGGTGAGAACCTCATTGATGGGTAATGCTTTCGGCAGCCTCTTCGGCGGTGACGGCGGGTGCACGGCCCGTGCGGCGTCATGCGGCACAACGCCTTCACGGTGTGCGAAGCGGTGCAGCCCGCGCACGGCGACCAACGTCCGTGCGGCAGACGACGCCGCGAGCCCGCTTTCGCGCAGCACGGCCAGGAACTCACTCACCTGCAGTTCCGTCACCGCGGCCAAGTCGGTGACACCTATGGACTCCAGGTGCTCGGTGTAGCGACGCAGGTCGCGGGTGTAGGAGTCGAGCGTGTTGCGGGCGGTGCCGCGTTCCACGGCGAGGTGGTCGAGATAGGTCGCCACCAGATCGGCAATCACTCCAGCCCTTCCAACACGATCTCTCCAGCACGCGCGTTGACACCCTTGGCGAGCGCCGGGTCATCCGCGACAGCGCGATCAAAACCCTTGTCCGCCAACGCGATGACGTACGGCAGCGTCACGTTCGTGAGCGCGTACGTCGACGTGTTCGGCACGGCACCGGGCATGTTCGCGACGCAGTAGAACACGGAGTCGTGCACGCGGTACGTCGGCGCGTCGTGCGTGGTCGGCCGCGTGTCCTCGAAACACCCGCCCTGGTCGACCGCGATGTCCACGAGCACGCTGCCGGGCCGCATCCGCGACACCAGCTCGTTGCTGACGAGCTTCGGCGCCTTCGCGCCCGGCACCAGCACCGCGCCGATCACCAGATCCGCCCACTGGCAGGCCTTCTCGACCTCGTAGACGTTCGAGGCGATCGTCTGCAGGTGCCCGCGGTAGGTGAAGTCGATCTGCCGCAACCGGTTGACGTTCTTGTCCAGCACGACCACCTCGGCCTGCATGCCCACGGCCATCGCCGCCGCGTTCATCCCCGCCACGCCCGCGCCGATCACCGCGACCTTGCCCGCCGCCACTCCGGGCGCCCCGCCGAGCAGCACCCCGCGCCCGCCCTGGGCTCGTTCCAGGCAGTGCGCGCCGACCTGGGCGGCCATCCGCCCGGCGATCTCGCTCATGGGCGCCAGCAACGGCAACGACCCGTCGGGCAATTGCACGGTCTCGTAGGCGATGGCCGTGATGCCGGAGGCCGCGATCGCCGCGGTGCACGCCGGCGAGGCCGCGAGGTGCAGGTAGGTGAACAGCACCTGGTCGCGGCGCATGCGGTGGTATTCGGGCTCGATCGGTTCCTTGACCTTGAGAACCAGGTCCGCCGACCCCCAGACCTCGTCGGCCGACGAGGCGATCCGCGCGCCCGCCGCCACGTACTCGTGGTCGGGGAACGACGACCCCGCACCGGCGTCGCGCTCGAGGACGGCCGCGTGCCCGCGGCTCACCAGCTCGACCACTCCGGCGGGTGTGATCGCGACGCGGTACTCGTGGTTCTTGATCTCCTTTGGGACACCGACCAGCATCGTCGCAGCGTATTCCCGATATCGATCTGCTGCATCGGATACCGTGCGAGCCGTGTCAGAAGCATTCGGGCCCGAGCAGCAACGCATCGGCAACCAGCAGCGCGAAGAGGCGATCACCGCGCTCAACGACCACTTCGCGATGGCGCGGCTCGACATCGGCGAGTACCAGGACCGCGTGAACCGCGCGTCCGGCGCGCAGAGCTACGCCGAGCTCGCGGAGCTGTTCCGCGACCTGCCGCAGCCCCACCCGCCGTTCCTCGCGCCGCCGTCGGTGCCGTTCGCCGTGCCCCCGGCCCCGCCCGGCTACCCGCCCCAGCAGACCCAGCCGTACTACCCGCCGCCGACGGGCCCGCAGTACGCGGTGCCGCCGCCCCCGCCCGGCTACGGCAGCCCGGGCGCTCCGTACGGCTACGACCCGATCACCGGCGTGCCGCTGTCGGACAAGTCGAAGATCGCCGCCGGCGTGCTGCAGCTGTTCCTGGGCAACCTGGGCATCGGCCGCTTCTACACCGGGCACACCGGCATCGCCGTCGCGCAGCTGCTGACGTGCGGTGGCTGCGGCATCTGGTCGCTGATCGACGGGATCATCATCCTGGTCAACGGCGGCACGGACGCGCAGGGCCGCAAGCTCCGGGACTAGGCCGTGTCCCGGCAGTCTCGTCGGGCGGCAGTGGCGGCCGAGGGCCCCGGAGACGACACCCCCGCGATGCCCGAATACGCCCGGTATGAGGGCATCGCGGCGGCGCCGTCTCCGGGTCTCTCGCCCGCGCCTGCCACCGGACGAACTTCCGGGACACGGCCTAGATCCCCAGCAGATTCCTGCCCACGCCCCACACTGCGGCAACGACGAGAACGGCGAAACCGACCGGCTTCGGCACGGATCGCCGTTCGCCGTTCCACCGGTCGCGGGTCCAGCGCGCGAACAGCCACACGGCCAAAGGCACGCCCAGCGCGAGCAACACGGCGTTGAAGTGGAACGCGCTGACGACATCGCCGTGCAGCAACGCGTGCACCATGCGCGTGACACCACACGCAGGGCAGTTCAGGCCCGTCAGCCAGTTGACGGGGCACTTCGGCAGCAGGTTGCCCGGCTTGTTCGGGTCGACGAACAGCAGCAGCACCGCGCCCGCGCCGCCCAGTGCGAGAACGCCGAAGGGTGCCTTCATCCGTGCGAAGGCACCCTTCAACGTCTGCATGAACCCAACCTACTTCTTGCGGGCGGCGAACCGGGTCGGCTTGTCGCGGAACGGTGCGTCGGCCGGGCGCGGTTCCGCCCGCCCCGCCAGCACCTCGTGCGCCGCGAGCAGCCCGGCCACGGCCGAGGAGTTCACGATCTCCCCGGACAGGACCATCCGCACGGCCTCGTCGAGCGGGAAGCGGTGGACCTCCAGATCCGCCTCCTCCTCGCCCTGCACGTCACGGTCCACTTCGGACAGTTCGCGCGCCAGGTACACGCGCACGACCTCGTCGGTGAAGCCGGGGGACGCGGCCGTGTCGACCAGCGTGTCCCAGCGCGCCGCTTCGAGCCCGACCTCCTCGGCCAGCTCGCGCCGCGCGCCGACGACCGGCTCCTCGCCGTCGTGGTCGAGCAGCCCGGCCGGCAGCTCCCAGAGGTGCCGCCCGAGCGCGTGCCGGTACTGGTGGATCAGCACGACCTCACCGGCGTCGTCCACGGCCACGACCGCGACGGCGCCCATGTGCTCGACGATCTCGCGCTTGGCCGTGCCGCCACCGGGCATCTCGACCTCGTCGATCCGCAGTGCGACGACCTTCCCGACGTGCAGGTCCTCGCTGGAGACCGTCCGGAAGTCGTGCCGCGTCCCAAAATCGGATGTCACTGCGACGCTCCGGCCTTCAGGGGCAGCCGGTCGGCCACGCGGTAGTCGATCGCGGCCTTCACGAACGCCGCGAACAGCGGGTGCGGCTTCGTGGGACGCGACTTGAGCTCCGGGTGCGCCTGCGTGCCCGCGTAGAACGGGTGCACGTCCGCCGGCAGTTCGACGAACTCGACCAGGCGGCCGTCGGGCGACGTGCCCGAGAAGACCAGGCCGGCGTCGGCGAGCTTGCCCCTGTACGCGTTGTTGACCTCGTAGCGGTGGCGGTGGCGCTCGGACACCTCGGTCGTGCCGTACGCCTGGGCGACGACCGACCCCGGTGTGAGCTTCGCGATGTACGCGCCGAGGCGCATCGTGCCGCCCATGTCGCGCTGACCGGCCACGACGTCCTGCTGGTCGGCCATCGTGGAGATGACCGGCGTGCCGCCCTCTTCGAACTCGCTGGAGTTCGCGTCCTCGATGCCCGCGAGGTTCCGCGCGGCCTCGATCACCATGCACTGCAGGCCGAGGCACAGGCCCAGCGTCGGCACACCGCGCGTGCGGGTGTACTTCAGCGCGCCGAGCTTGCCCTCGATGCCGCGCACGCCGAACCCGCCGGGGATCAGCACCGCGTCCATGCCGGACAACGCCCGCGCCGCGCCCTCGGGCGTCTGGCACTCGTCCGACGGCACCCACTTGATCTCGACCTTGGCGTGGTGCGCGAAACCGCCCGCGCGCAGCGCCTCGGTGACCGAGAGATACGCGTCCGGCAGGTCGACGTACTTGCCGACGAGCGCGATCTTCACCGTCTCGGACGGGTTGTGCACCCGCTCCAGCAGGTCGCCCCACACCGTCCAGTCGACGTCGCGGAACGGCAGGTCGAGGCGGCGCACGACGTAGGCGTCGAGGCCCTCGGCGTGCAGGACCTTCGGGATGTCGTAGATCGACCGGGCGTCCACGGCCGCGACGACGGCGTCGGTGTCGACGTCGCACATCAGGCCGATCTTGCGCTTCAGCGCGTCCGGGATCTCCCGGTCCGCGCGGCACACGATCGCGTCGGGCTGGATGCCGATGTTGCGCAGCGCCGCGACGGAGTGCTGGGTCGGCTTGGTCTTCAGCTCGCCGCTCGGCGCCAGGTACGGCACGAGGCTGACGTGCAGGAAGAAGACGTTGTCGCGGCCGACGTCGTGACGCACCTGGCGGCAGGCCTCCAGGAACGGCAGCGACTCGATGTCGCCGACAGTGCCGCCGACCTCGGTGATGACCACGTCCGGCGTGACGCCGTCGGCGTCCGGCTCGGCCATCGCCCGGATGCGGCGCTTGATCTCGTCCGTGATGTGCGGGATGACCTGGACCGTGTCGCCCAGGTACTCACCGCGCCGCTCCTTGGCGATGACCTCGGAGTACACCTGGCCGGTGGTGACGTTGGCGTCGCCGCTCAGGTCACGCGCGAGGAACCGCTCGTAGTGGCCGATGTCGAGGTCCGTCTCCGCGCCGTCGTCGGTCACGAAGACCTCGCCGTGCTGAAACGGGTTCATCGTGCCGGGGTCCACGTTCAGGTACGGGTCGAGCTTCTGCATCGTCACCCGCAGGCCGCGCGAGGTGAGCAACTGGCCGAGGCTGGAGGCGGTGAGCCCCTTGCCCAGGGAGGACGCGACGCCTCCCGTGACGAAGACGTGCTTGGTCGTACGTGCCTGCTGCACCAACGGGGCTCCCGTGAAAATCGTGGGGGCCGAATCCCCCTATCCACGGGCCATAACGCTAACACGCCGCCGGTCACTCAGCGCACCACGACCCGGCAGATCACATCACCCGATCGGCGCAGCGAGGGGTTTTCCCGAACCTCCCACGGCACGGGCCGGCATCAGGAAAAGTTGTCACGTGACCTTCGACGTGGCAGGGGAAGCCGCAAAAGCCGTGCGCGAACGCTCCGGGGCGTGGCGTTTCGTCGAGGGTTTCGCGGCCGCGTGGGCCGAGCCGATCGAACCGCAGGACGGCTGGAACCGGGCCGACCTCGCCGCCGCCGAGGAGCAGCTGCGCGTCCGGCTGCCCGAGGCGGTGAAGGAGGCGCTGGCGCTGTTCGGCAAGCGCCCCGACCTGACCAGCAACCAGGACCGCCTGCTGACGCCGTCCGAACTGCGCGTGGACGGCGAGATCCTCGTCTTCCGCGCCGAGAACCAGTGGGTCGCGGCCTGGGGGACGGCGCTGGACGGCGACGACCCCGAGGTCCTGATCAAGCTCGACCTCGTCGACAGGACCGAGGAGCGCTGGGACGCGTGGCTGCCCCGGTTCTCGCTGGCGTGCGTGGAGATGGTGCTGTCCGAGTCGCTGTTCCGCGACGGGGCCGGAACAGCGGACAGGGAGACGTCCGAGGCGGACGTCTCCCTGCTCGAGGACCACTTCGCCCTGCTGCCGCTGCACAGTCCCGGCACCCGCTGGTTCGTCGTGGACGACCTGGTCGTCCGCGAGGACGACCGGCAGTGGCTGTGGGCCCGCGCCCGCACACCGGACGCCCTGGACCAGCTGCTGAAGGTCCTGCCGGGCGACTGGAACACCGACTACTGAAGCCGCACGTCAGCTGGCGGTGCCGGGCGAGGACGCCTCCGCGTTGCCCGCGACGCCGTACCGGCCGGAGCGGCCTTCCAGCTGTTCGCTCAACGCCATCACCACGACGACCTGGCCCGCCGGGGTGTCGGAGTTGTCCACCGTGGACAGGATCGACGTGGCGGCGGTGTCCGCGCGGACCACGCCGATCGCACCCGTGCCGTTCGCCGAACCGTTCGCACCCGCCAGCACGACACCCGCGCCGGCCCGGTCGAGCTGGGTGGCGAAGCGCGCGACGGTCGAGGCCCGGTCCGCGGCCGAGTCACCGATCGCGGCGCCCCCGGTCAGCACGATCGCGAGCTGCGCCGGCTTCACCCCCGAGGTCGCCTTCACGAAGCCCGCGTTGGTCAGCCCGGCGAGCGCGGACGCGGTCTCGTCGGCCGTGGCCTGCGGCTGGTTGGTGGAGGAGTTGAGCAGCAGCAACGCCCCGAACAGGCCACCGGCGCGCGTGCCGGGGTCCGCGGCCGTGGGCAGCTGCGAGCCGGCGGGCTGCAACCGTGCCACGAGGTCGCGCAGCTGGTCGCCGCGGGACGGGTCGGTGAACGCGTCGGTCAGCTGGATCTCACCGGTGACGGTGGCACTGGCGGACTTGAGCAGCCCGGTCAGCGCGTCCCGGTCGGACGGGCGCGCGTCCGCCGTCGTCACGATGACGACCGTGCGGTCGGTGAGCCGGTCCTTCACCGCGAGCGGGCCGACGGACGAGGCGAACTCGTCCGCCTCGGTCAGCTTGGCGTTCAAGGCGTTGCGGTCGTTCTGGAGTTCGTTCACCTGCTGTGCCAACGAGTTCTTCTCGTCGCTCAGCCCCGACAGCAACCGCCCGCTGATCGCGGTCGACCCCAGCACGACACCGACCGCCAGCGCGAGGAACACCGCGGTGATCGAAACTATGTGGTAGCGCAGCGTGATCACGAGAAGAACCCCTTGAACCAGTTGACGACGGATTGCCAGCCGTCGACCACGATGTCGACGTAGACGTGACCGACGCCGGAGACCGCGAGGGCCGCCGCCATGGCGGCGATCGCCGCGGTCACCAGCAGGACGATCACGCCCAGCGAGACCCGGCTGCGGTGCAGGATCGCGACGGCCTCCCCGTCGACGAGCTTGCTGCCGAGCTTCAACCGGGTGAGGAACGTGGAGGGGTTGGAACCGGAGTGCCCGCGGTCGAGGAACTCGCGCAGCGTCGCGCGCAGGCCCACCGTGACCACCAGGGACGCCCCGTGCGCCTCGGCGAGCAGCAACGCGAGGTCCTCCGCGTTGCCCGACGCGGGGAACGTCACCGCGCCGATGCCGAGGTCCTGGATCCGCTGCAGGCCGGGCGCGTGACCGTCGGTCTGCGCGGGCACCACCACCTCGGAGGCCGCGCGCAACGACGCGGTGCCGATGCCGTCGGGGTCGCCGACGATGATGTCCGGCTTGAGCCCGGCGTCGTGCAGCGTGTCCGCGCCCGTGTCGACGCCGATCAGCACCGGCCGGTACTCGCGGATGTACTTGCGGAGCTTGCGCAGCTCCTCGGCGTGCGACGGCCCGCCGGCGACGACGAGCACCTGGCGGTCGCGCATCGGCACGTACACCTCAGGAACGCCGACGCCGTCGAGAACGAGCGCGCGTTCCCGGCGCAGGAACTCGATGGTGTTGGCGGAGAACGCCTCCAGTTGCGCCGACATGCCGGCCTTCGCCTCGATCATCGCGTCGGCGATGCTTTCGGCGTTCTGCTCGATCCCCTTGGCGAGCTCGCGTTCCCCGGCGTACACGACACCTTCGTGCAGCCGGATCCTGGCGCCTTCCTTGATCTCCCGCAGCGCGACCGCGCCGACGTTGTCGATCAGCGGAATGCCCGCCTCTATCAGCAGTTCCGGGCCGAGGTTGGGAAACCGCCCGGAAATGGACGGTGACGCGTTCACGACGCCGACGACCTCGGCCGCGACGAGCGCTTCGACGGTCCGCCGATCGAGGTCGACGAGGTCCATCACCGCGACGTCACCGGCACTGACGCGCCGAACCAGGTCGCTCGCGCGCCGATCAACCCGCGCGACGCCCGTGACTCCGGGAAGTTCGTGGTTGGTGCGGCTCAGCAGCCCGGAAAGCTTCATGGGCCGATAGTGGCTCACGGTGCGCACGCGACAGGTGAGGCACGCCGGGCAATTCCAGCTGGTCAGTCGTCGGGGTGAACTACTACGGCTCCAAACGCGAGAACCACCGCACTTATGAGCACCCAAATACCGTTGCCGAACCCGGCTTCCAGTGCCGGATCGATGGCGATGTTGCCCTCTTCGTGAAAGCTGATCGCGTTCAGCAAATACACGAACAACATTCCGGTGACGCCCGCGAGCGCGGCGGCTCCGGCGAAAGCGACCTTCCGCCACCGCATCCCGGCCAGCACGACGGCGGCCGCCACCACGATCGGGATCCCGAACAACGGCCCGTGCTCGTCCGTCGTACCACCGAACCGCGTGCTCCACCCCGTGGTGACGTACGCGGTCTGCGGCTGCCCGGGAGCAAGCCTGATCAGCAGTTCCGAGAACGGCAGGAACGTGGCCGCCACCGCGGCCGCCGCGGCGAGTCCGAGCAGGACGAGGCCCGCGATCTTCCTCACGCCGCCTCCCGTTGCACCGCGACGGCTCCTGCCAGCGCGACCAGCGTTCCCACCGCGAGGAACACCAGCCCGAACCCGACCGCGAAGTCGCCCTGCTGCTCGACCGCGTGCCCGCGCTCCGACACCACGAGCGCGCCGATGACAGCCACGGCACCGAGCTGCCCGGCCGCTCCCGCGAGCGCCGCCCGGCTGACCCACACGCCGACGACGAGCAGCACGGCGGTGACCACGACGGGCACCCCGTACCAGGGCGAGAGCTCTCCCGCGGGCCAGTCGCCGGGCTTGTTGAGGATCTCCGTCCCCCACGCCCGGACCACGACCTCGACCCCGCCGGCGTAGGCGGTCGAGTACCACGGCAACACCATCGCCGTGGCGGTCAGCACCACTCCCACCGCGATCAACGCGATCGCCGTAGCTCTGCCCATCACCGGGTCTCCCGCTGCTCGTCGTCGTGCGGAATGGCGAGACCGAAGGGCGGCGTGTCGTCGTCGCCGTCGAGCTGGTGCACCACCACTCCCTCCTCCTCGCCGTCGTCCTGCGCCACCGGTTCGGGACCCCGCCGCTGGGCGAGCACCGCACCCGCGAGCCCGACGACGGTCGCGATCATCAGCAGGTAGAAGCCACCGTGGTAGCGCAGTTCGTCCTTGCTGGAACCGGCCTGCGGCTGGGTGGCGAGGACGCTCCGCAGTTCCCAGACCTGGACCACGTAGAGGAGCACGACCCCGGCCAGCAGCCCGGCGCCGCCCATGGCCAGCGGCCGCCCGACGAACGCGGTCTGCTCCCGCACCAGGAACGCCACGGCGACGCCCAGCACGATCGCCGACACCACCACGGGCCACCCGGCGGCGAAGAGAGCGGACTGGCCGACGGGCCCGTCCTGCGAATCAGACCTGGTGGCCCACAGCGTCCACGTGACGGTCAGATCAGACCCGAACCCCTTGTAGACAGTGCTGAAAACCTCTTCGAGCGACGCGACCACCGACAGCACGGCCCCCAGCGCCAGCAACACCCATGAGATCTTGCGGCGATCAGTCACTCTTCGGCTCCACGATCACCGGATACCCGTACGGCGGCGTGTCGGTGTCGTCCGCGTCGTCGTCGAGCTGGTGCACGACCACCCCGTCACCGACGGGCTCCGCCTGGTCCGCCCGAGGCAGCTCCTGGTGCAGCACGGCCGCCACCACGGCCACCCCGGCGGCCACGACCAGCAGGGTGATCCCTTCGCTCTGCTCCACCTCGATGGGCACGCGCGAGTTGAACTCCCCCAACGCTTTCACCAACCCCTGCACCCGCGAGACGGCGGCCCACGCCACCCCGGCCAGCAGCCCAGCCCCGAGCAGCGACGCGACCCGCAACGCCGGAACCCGGAACGCCAGCACAGCCGCCAGCGCCATGACGAGCGCGGCCCCCAGCACGGGCTCCCCGAGCTCGAGGGGCTCGAGCAGCAGCACCTCGCGGAAGTCGTCCCGCCCGACCGCCCAGAAGGTGGCCTCGTAGCGCAACGCCTGGCCTCTGATCACGATCTGCACGGAGTACGCGGTGAGGAACGTGGCCGCCACGGCCAGTCCGGCCGCGACGACCACCAGCACCGCCCCGAGCACCCGGCGCGTGGTCAGAGTTCCTGTCACGCCCCCATCATGCCGAACCCGGCCGGGAACAGCGGAAGGAGAAACAACCGGAACGGCCACGCCGATCACGCCGGCCCGGTCGGGGCAGCACCGGTCAGGGCAGCGCCCGTCAGGGCACGCTGATCACAGCGCCGATCAAACCGCGTCGCCGGTTCAAGCCGGCCCAGGCGGGCCGAGGCGATCGGGCGCCATGCGATCAGGCCACGCCGGTCGCACCGCGCCACCAATCCAAGCCAGCCCCAGGCGGCCACACCAATAACGTCGCGCGGGTCGGGCCTCCACGCCGGTCATGTCGCGCCGGTCATGTCGCGCCGGTCATGTCGCGCCGACTAAGCCGCGCCGCCGATTCAGGCAGGCCCAGGCAGGCCGCGCCAGTCAGGCGGCCACGCGACCAGTCCACTCCGATCACGTCACGTCGGTCACGCCAGGCCCGTCAGTCCGCACCAGCAGGGCGGGCCACGCCAGTCACGTCGCGCTTGTCCGGCCACGCCGATCAAGCCGGGCCCGCCAGGCCGCACCGGTCAGGCGGACCCGCCGATCACATCGCGCTGATCAGGCCACGCCGATCTCGCGAGACCCGTCGGGTCACGGAGATCTAGCCGCGCCGCGATTCAGGCCAGCCCCAGTCAGGCCACGCCGTTCAGACGGCCACACCAGTCACGTCGCGCCGATCAAGCCACGCCAGACTCGTCAGGCCACACCGATCAAGCCGCGCCGCCAATGCAGGCCAGCCCAGCCAGGCCGCACCGGTCGGGCGGCCACGCCGGTCACGTCGCGCCGGTCGGGCGGCCACGCCGGTCACGTCGCACCAGTCGGGCAGCCACGCCGATCACGTCGCGCCCGTCAAGCCGCACCAGCAGGGCAACCCCACGCCGGTCAGGCCGCCACGCCGATCAAGCCACACCGGGCAGGCGGCCAGACCGGTCAGGCCTTCTTCTTCCTCCGCCGGACCACGGGAGCGGCGGACTTGTCCGCCTTGGCCGCGGCCAGCAGCTCCTCGGCGTGGGCCCGGCCGGTGTCGGTCGAGTCCATGCCGGCCAGCATCCGGGCGAGCTCGACGACCCGCTGCGTCTCGTCCAGCTTCCGCACGGCGGACCGCGTGAACGTCCCGTCGGCGGACTTGTCCACGACGAGGTGCCGGTCGGCGAACGCCGCCACCTGCGGCAGGTGCGTCACGACGATCACCTGGTGGGACCGGGCGAGCCTGGCCAGCCTGCGGCCTACCTCGACCGCTGCCCGGCCGCCCACACCGGCGTCGACCTCGTCGAACACCAGCGTCGGCACCGGGTCCGAGTGCGACAGCACCACTTCCAGCGCCAGCATCACCCGGGACAGCTCACCGCCGGAAGCGCCCTTGTGCACCGGCAGGGCGGGTGCACCCGGGTGCGAGATCAGACGCAGCTCGACGTCGTCCACGCCGGACGCGCCCGCGTGCAGGATCGAGCGGCCGACGGTCAGCGCCTGGGCGTCGCCGGACTCGGCGTGCCGGGGCCGGACGGCCAGTTCGACCGAGGCGTGCGGCATGGCGAGCCCGTCGAGCTCCTCGGTGACGGCCTTGCCCAGTTCGAGGGCTGCCTCGGTGCGGGCGGCCGTCACCCTGGCTGCGAGCGTCGCGAGTTCCGCGGCCAGCTCGTCGCGGCGGGCTGCCAGGCCGGTCAGCGCCTCCTCGGAGGTGTCCAGCCCGCCCAGCCTGGTGCGCGCGTCCTCGGCCCAGGCGATCACGCCGTCGACGTCGGCGGCGTACTTGCGGGTCAGCGCCTTGAGCTCGGCCTGCCGCTGCAGCACGCTCTCGAGCCGGCCGGGGTCGGCCTCCAGGTGGTCCAGGTAGCCGGAGATCTCGGCGCCGACGTCGGCCAGCAACGTCGCCGCCTCGACCAGACGCGGCTCCATCTCCCGCAGCTTCGGGTCCTCCGACGACGCCAGCCTGCGGGCGGCCTCGGAGATCAGCCCGAGCGCACCGGGGTTGTCCGGGTCGCCCTCCAGCGATCCGGACACCGCGAACTGCGCGCCTTGAGCTGCCTCGCGGAGCTGGTCGGCGTCCGCGAGCCGCCGCGCCTCGTCGTGGAGCTCGGCGTCCTCGCCGAGCTTCGGGGCGACGGCGTCGATCTCGGTCAGGCCGTGCCGCAGCAGGTCGGCCTCGCGGGCCAGCTCGCGGGAGCGCTCGGTGCGTTCCTTCAGCTCCGCCGAGACGCGCAACCACTCCTCGCGCACGGCCTGATAGGCGCGCAGAGGAGAGCTCACGTCGTCGCCGGCGAAGCGGTCCAGCACGCCGCGCTGCTCGGTCGGCCGCATGAGCCGCAGCTGGTCGTTCTGCCCGTGAACGGCGATGAGCTGCTCGGCCAGTTCGGACAGGACGCCGACGGGCACGGAGCGGCCACCGACGTGGGCTCGCGAGCGGCCGTCGGCACCGACGGTGCGGATCGCGATCAGGGACCCGTCCTCGTCGGCCTCGCCGCCGACCTCCTCCGCCACCTTCGCGGCAGGGCTGCCCGCCGGGGCCTGGAAGCGGCCTTCGACCACCGCTTTGTCAGCCCCGGTGCGCACCCGCGACGCCTCTGCCCGGCCACCGCCGAGCAGGTGCAACCCGGTGACGACCATGGTCTTGCCCGCACCGGTCTCACCCGTCACTACGGTGAACCCGGGGTCCAGTTCAAGGGTGGCCTCGTCGATCACGCCAAGGCCATTGATGCGCATCTCGGCCAGCACAGGGCGAACCTTACTTGTCGAGTCCGACATTTCCTCGCGGGCACCATAACGAGCGAGTGCCGACGCACCGAGCGGCGCTGTCAGCCTGCCGATGGTCCCCGCCATCCCTTCACCGGCAGGGCGAACTTCTCGACCAGCCGATCCGTGAACGGAGCCTGGCGCAGCCGCACGACCTTGAGCGGCACCTCGCCCTCCACGATCTCGATCCGCGCGCCCGCGGGCAGCTCGAACGTGCGCCGCCCGTCCGCGGACAGCGCCGCCGGGTGGCCCGAGGCGTCGATCTCGAACGCCACGTGCGACTTCGGCGAGACGACCAGCGGCCGGGCGAACAGCGCGTGCGCGTTGCTCGGCACCACCAGGATCGCCTGCACGTCCGGCCACACGACCGGGCCTCCTGCGGAGAACGCGTAGGCCGTGGAGCCGGTCGGCGTCGCACAGATCACGCCGTCGCAGCCGAACGCCGACACCGGCCGGCCGTCGACCTCGACGACGACGTCGAGGATGCGTTCGCGGATCAGCTTCTCGACGGTGATCTCGTTGAGCGCCCAGGTCTTCGCGACCACGTCACCGTTGACCTTGGCGACCAGGTCGAGCGTCATGCGCTCTTCCACGAAGTAGTCGCGCTCCAGCACGTGGCCGACGGCCTCGTGCAACGCGTCCGAGTCGGCCTCCGCGAGGAACCCGACCCGGCCCAGGTTGACGCCCAGCACCGGCACCCGCGCCGGGCGCGCGAGTTCGGCGCCGCGCAGCAGCGTGCCGTCACCGCCCAGCACCAGCACCAGTTCGGTGCCCTCGGCCGCGTGGTCGTCGGCGGGCACGACCTTGGTGCAGCACGACGGGCCGAGGTCACGCGCCTCGTCGTCGAGCACCCTCGTCGTGACGCCCCCGACCGCGAGGCGGCCGGCGACCTGACGGGCGAGATCGATGTTGCTCTGGTGACCGGTGTGGACGACCAGCAGGACTTCCCTCATTGGGGCCCTTCTTCGACGGCGGTGCGCACCATCTGTGCAACAGCGTCCGATCCACCGGGGAGGGGATCCGCTTTGCGCAGCCAGAGGAAGTACTCGACGTTGCCGGACGGGCCGGGCAGCGGGCTCGCGACGACCCCGTGCACAGCCAGGCCCAGTTCGGTCGCCGCCCTGGTCACGTCGAGCACGGCTTCGACCCTGAGTTCGGGGTCGCGCACGACGCCACCGGAGCCGAGGCGCTCCTTGCCCACCTCGAACTGCGGCTTGACCATGGGCAGCAGGTCGCCTTCCTCGTCGAGGCACGCGGCCAGTGCGGGAAGCACAAGCCTCAACGAGATAAACGAAAGATCGGCCACCACGAGTTCAACATTGCCGCCGATGTCCTCGGGCGTGAGGGTGCGGACGTTGGTCTTGTCCTTCACCACGACCCGGTCGTCGGTCTGCAGCTTCCAGTCGAGAAGACCCCTGCCGACATCGGCCGCGACGACCTGCCGTGCGCCTTTGCGCAGCAGCACGTCGGTGAAACCGCCAGTGGACGCGCCGGCGTCGAGACAACGCTTGCCGGTGGGGTCGATCTCGAAGCCTTCGAGCGCGCCGATGAGCTTGTGCGCGCCGCGCGACGCCCAGTTGGGGTCGTTGGCGATGTCCTTGACGACGACGGCGTCGGAGGTCTCCACGGCGGTCGCGGGTTTCGTCGCGACGGTGCCGCGCACCTTCACGCGACCGTCCGCGACGAGTTGGCTGGCGTGCTCACGGGACCTGGCGAGCCCCCTGCGCACGAGTTCGGCGTCGAGCCGCACCCTGCGAGGCACTGTGCATCACACCTTGTCGATGCTCGACAGTGCGTCGGTGAGCGTCGCGTGCACGGCGTCGAACCGGGCAACGTGCTCGTCGAGGGGGACGTTCTCAAGCCCGTCGAGCCTCTCCAGCGCGCCTTCGATGGCGTCAGCCGGGTTGGGCGGCGGTCCGGGCAGGGGGTAGCTCACGGTCTTACGGTAGCCGATGCAGGACCGACAGGTCCGCGCCGACATACGTGGGCCTTTGCTCATCCGGAAGCGCTTGCGCCTCTTGTTCGGTGGACACACCCGTGAGCACGAGCAGGGAGTCCATCCCCGCGTTCACGGCGCCGAGGATGTCCGTGTCGAGGCGGTCGCCGATCACCAGCGGGCGGTTCGCGCCGAGGTCCTTCGCCGCCTGCTGCAGCAGCGGGGTGGCGGGCTTGCCGGCGACGAGCGGTTCCTGGTCGGTCGCGGTCTTCAGCGCCGCGACGAGGCTGCCGTTGCCGGGCAGCAGACCGCGTTCGGTGGGCAGGGTGGCGTCGACGTTGCACGCCACCCACAACGCACCGCCGCGGATGGCGACCGCGGCCTCGGCCAGCTGACGCCAGCCGAGGTCCATCGACAGCCCCTGCAGGACCGCCACCGCGCCTTCGGCGGTGTCGGTCGGGATGAGTCCGCGCTTGAGCACCTCGGCCTCCAGGGCCTTGGTGCCGAGCACGAGCACAGTGGACCGCTTCGGCAGGCGTTCGGCCAGCATGGCCGCGCCCGCCTGCGAGGAGGTGCTCACCTCGTCGACGTTCGTCTCGAACCCGAGCTCGACGAGGTGATCAGCGACCATCTGCGGTGAGCGGGAGGCGTTGTTGGTGACGTACCGGATCCCGACGCCCTTGCGCCGGGCCGCCGCGATTGCTTCGGCGGCACCGGGAACGGCTTCGGATCCCCGGTAGACGGTGCCGTCGAGATCGATCAGCAACGCGTCGTACCTGTCGACCAACGTCTCGCTCACTGCTCCGGGGTCTCCTCCTGGGTCAGCTCGAACGCGCGCTCGGCGGCGTCCGTCTCCCCTTCGTCGTCAGCCTCGGCGGCGTTGAGGAACCACTTGACGGCTTCCTCGATGCGACCGGCCGCGGCCAGGTTGTCGGCGTAAGCGTAGAAGAGCCGCGCGGAGTAGGGGTTGCGCTGCCCCGGATCGAGGTCGGGCCCCTGCAGCGCCACGACCGCGGCGTCGAGCTGGCCCATGTCACGACGAGCGCCGGCCGCGACGATCCGCAGCTCGATCTCGTCCTCCTGGCTGAGGTCCTTGACCGCCGGGTCCTTGGCGAGGTCGATGGCCCGCTCCGGCCGGCCCAGGGCCCGCTCGCAGTCCGCCATGATCGCCAGGTGGCCGGGTCCGGTCATCATCCGGCGGGCGGCACGCAGCTCGCTGAGCGCCTCGGCCCACTCGTCCGCGAAGTAGGCCGTCAGACCGGCCGCCTCGCGCACGACGCCGACACGAGCAGCCTTGCTCCGCGCGTACCGCGCGTGCTCCAGCGCCAGCTCGGGGTCCTCGTCGATGAGCAGCCCGGCCGCGGCCAGGTGCTTGCCGATGATCTCCGCGAGGCCCTTGGGCAGGCTGCGCAGCTCGAGCTTGATCTCCGGGTCGAGCAGCGACAGGTCGGCCTCGTCGGGCAGCGGGGGCCGTCCGCCACGGGGCGCGGGCGCCTCGTCGCGCGGCTCGTCGTCGCCGGCCTCGCCGCTGACCTCGGCCACGACGTCGACACCCTCGGCGGGGGACTCGTCGGTCTCGGTCTTCGCCACGTCGGCCGCGTCGCCGTCAACGGCGACCTCGGTCTCGGTCTTGTCCTCGGCGGCCGTCTCGGTCTCGGCAGCCGTCTCACGGCCGGCCGCGGCACGGGTGGCCGCGGCGCCATCGCCCAGGCGGTAACCGGCGCGCTCGGCGGCCGGGGTCACCTCAGCGGCGACCGGCGCGTCCTGGCCGGTGGCCTTGACGTCGGCGCCGTCCTGACCGGTGGTCTCCTGGTCGGTCTGACGCTCCTGGAAGCGCGCCGCACGCTCACGGCTGCGCTCGTCCTTGCGCCGGTCGTCGCGCACCGGGCCGGAACGCTCGTCCCTGCGGTTGTTCGAGTCGTCCCTGCGGTACCCGCCGCGGTCGCCCGAGTCGCTCTTCCGGTAGCCGCCACGGTCGCCGGAGTCGCTCTTGCGGAACCCGCCGCGGTCGTTCGAACGGTCGCTGGAACCGCGGTAACCACCGCGATCGCCCGACTCGTCCTTGCGGTAACCGCCACGGTCGCTGGAACCTTGGCCGCGGTAGCCACCGCGGTCGCCGGAGTCGTCCTTGCGGTAAGCGGGACGGTCACTGGAACCGCGGTAACCACCACGGTCGCCCGAGTCGCTCTTGCGGAAACCGCCGCGGTCGCTGGAACCCTGGCCACCGCGGTAACCACCACGGTCGCCGGAGTCGTCCTTGCGGAAGGCGGGACGGTCACTGGAACCGCGGTAACCACCACGGTCGCCCGACTCGTCCTTGCGGTAACCGCCACGGTCGCTCGAACCCTGGCCGCGGTAGCCGCCACGGTCAGCCGAGTCGTCCCTGCGAAAACCGCCACGGTCGTTCGAACGGTCACTGGAACCGCGGTAGCCACCGCGATCACCGGAGTCGCTCTTGCGGAAACCGCCGCGGTCGCTGGAACCCTGACCACCGCGGTACCCACCACGGTCACCGGAGTCGTCCTTGCGGAAGGCGGGACGGTCACTGGAACCGCGGTAACCACCACGGTCGCCCGAGTCGCTCTTCCGGAAGCCGCCGCGGTCGCTGGAGCCGCTGCGCTCACCGGAGCGGAAACCGCCGCGGTCGCTGGAGCCCTGGCCGCGGTAGCCGCCACGGTCACCCGAGTCGTCCCTGCGAAAACCGCCACGGTCGTTCGAACGGTCACTGGAACCGCGGTAGCCACCACGGTCACCGGAGTCGCTCTTGCGGAAACCGCCGCGGTCGCTGGAGCCGCTGCGCTCACCGGAGCGGAAGCCGCCACGGTCGCCAGACTCGCTCTTGCGGTAACCACCACGGTCGTTCGAGTCGTCCTTGCGGAAGCCGGGACGGTCGCTGGAGCCCCGGTACCCACCGCGGTCGTTCGAGTCGCTCTTGCGGAAACCACCGCGGTCGCTGGAACCCTGGCCACCGCGGTAACCACCGCGATCGCCTGAATCGTCCTTGCGGTAGGCGGGACGGTCGCTGCGGAAACCGCTGCGCTCACCGGAACCCTGACCGCGATAGCCGCCCCGGTCGCCCGAGTCGCTCTTGCGGTAACCACCACGATCGCTGGAGCCGCCGGCGCTGCCGCGGTCGCTCGAACGGTCGCCGCGATAGCCACCGCGGTCGCCGGAGTCGTCCTTGCGGTAGCCGCCTCGGTCGCTGGAGCCCTGACCGCGGTAACCACCGCGGTCACTGGAGCCGGCGCGGTTGTCTCGACGGTCGCCGCCGCTGTTGGTGCGGTCGCCGGAGCCTTCACCACGCTGGGAGTTGCTGCTGAACTTTCGATCGCCTGCTGGACGGCCACCCTCGGAACGGCGCGGTCGGTCTCCCTGGCCACGCTGACGGTCGCCGGGACGATCCCCGAACCTAGACACCTAATCCTCCTATGGACACGCTGAAAGGGGCTTGTGAGCGAGCACTGTTGTTGTGCCCCGCAATCACAAGCCCCTTCAGGGAAGAAGTTCGGCGGCGACCTACTCTCCCACACCGTAACCAGTGCAGTACCATCGGCGCAGAAGGGCTTAACTACCGGGTTCGGAATGGGACCGGGTGT
>NZ_JAPJDL010000015.1 GCF_026242055.1 Lentzea sp. NEAU-D7
ACGTGGAAGTCACCGCCCGCGTCACCGTCACCCCGGCTGCCCACTTCGTGTGGTCCAACCGGCTCGACCTCGTCCACGACTGCCTCGTCTGCCTGCGGGTCGGGCGGGTTGTGCAGTTGCGGCACGGGATGCCGTACGGGCTCTGCACCGGCAACGAGCATCCGGCCCCGATGCGTGTCAGCGCGTTCGACGCTGCCGAGCACGGTGCCGAGCGGAGGTTGCGGTGCCGGATCACGTCGTGGTGGGCGCCGTTCAGCGACTCGGTGGAGGCTGGGGTTCAGGCTTCGGAGCTGAGTGCTGAGCCTTGGGTGCGGCTCCACTACCGCGTCGGGTGTCACACCTGCCGTGACAGCGGGGTTGGCGAGTGGCTTGGCATGGAGGGGGCGTTGGAGTCCGGCGCGGCTTCGGCGGTCAGTTCGTGTCCCAGGTGTGGGACCGCGCTGGTGTCCGCTGTGGCCGGGCCGGAGATCGATCTCGTCGGTTAGTTCTCGTGGGCCAGGAGCCAGCGCTTGACGTCCAGGCCCCAGCGGAAGCCGCCCAGGTTGCCGCCGATCCTGATCACGCGGTGGCAGGGGACGAAGAGGGCCGCCGAGTTGCGGGCGCAGGCCGAGGCCGCTGCCCTGATCGCGGCCGGGCGGCCGGAGAGTTCCGCGTACTCGGAGTAGGTGACGGGCTCGCCCGCCTTCACCGTGCGCAGGACGTCCCAGGCGTGCTGGAGGAACGGGCCCGACTTCTGGCGGACCTCGATCGTGTCGATCGCCGTCAGGTCGCCCTCGTGGTAGGCGATGGTCGCCTTGGTGACGTCGCCCAGGTCCGGGCGCGGGGTGATCTCGGACGGCATCAGGGTGGCGTGGATCTGGGGCGTCAGCAGGGCCAGGTCGGCGGTCCAGCCGCTGGCGAGCACTGCTCCGTCCGGCGCGACGATCGCGGTGAACGGCCCCGCCGGGGTGTCCACAGTGGACGTGTGCGCGACGGTCATGATGTTGCTGCCTTCCTCGTCAGGTGTGCTCCTGCGTAGGAGCGCCACGGCCGCCAGTCGGGGCCGTGGGAAGCAAGGTGTCGTGAGGCTTCGGGGAGCACCAGCACGTCCGGTGCGCCCAGCACTCGCATGGCCACCTCGTCGGCCACCGCTGGGCCGGCCAGAGGGGTCAGTTCCTCGGTCAGGTCCTCGATCGAGCGGCCCACGTCCACGACGAGTCTGCCGCTCGCCAGCGCCTCGGTGACGGGGTGGTCCCCGGCCGTGTAGAGGTGGGTCAGGTTGCCGTCGGGGATCTGCAGCGGGACGCCGGTGAACGGGGCCACCAGGCGCAGCAGGGTCTCGGCGCCGTCCACGCTGCCCGCCACGCGGATGCCGGGGACCTCGCGGACCAGGGGGCCGATGATCGGGTCCGCGCCCAGGAACTCGTCGACGGCCACCGGGTCGGCGTCGAGGTCCAGGAGGCGGCGGACCCGGGAGACGGCCGCACCCAGGTCGCGCACGTCGGCGAGGCGCAGTGAGCACAGGACGTGGCCGGGCGGGAACGTCAGGCGGACCGTCGCCTCGCCGTGCGGGAGGGCCAGCGTCCGGGCGTAGGAGTCGGCGGTCACCTCTTCGACGCCGGGCAGCGCGTGCGCCCGGAAGTGGGCGAGCAGGCCCGTGGCGTCGAACGGTGCCCGGTACGGCAGGCGCAGGACGATGCGGCCCGGCGTGCCGACGGGGGCCTTGCCTCGGCTGCGCATGTCGGACGGGGTCGAGGCGAACACCATGCGGATCGTGTCGTTGAACTGGCGCACCGACGCGAAGCCCGCGGCGAACGCGATGTCGGCGAACGGCAGTTCGGTCGTCTCGATCAGCAGCCGGGCGGCGTGGGCGCGGTGGGCGCGGGCCAGGGCCAGCGGGCCGGCACCCAGTTCGGCGGTCAGCACGCGGGTGAGGTGGCGTTCCGAGTAGCCGAGCCGGGAGGCCAGGCCCGTCACGCCGTCGCGTTCCACGATGCCGTCGCTGATCAGGCGCATCGCCCGGCCGGCCAGGTCCGCGCGGAGGTTCCACTCCGGCGAGCCGGGTACGGCGTCGGGCAGGCAGCGTCGGCAGGCGCGGAAACCGGCCGACTGGGCGGCGGCGGCCGTGAGGAAGAACTGGCTGTTGCGGCGCTTCGGGGTCACTGCGGGGCACGACGGCCGGCAGTAGATGCCGGTCGTGCGGACCGCGTGGATGAAGCACCCGTCGAAACGGGCGTCACGTGCGGAGCACACCCGGTACGCGTGTTCTTCGTCAATGACCATGCCATCGATCCTGCCAGCGGGAACGAGCAATGGCTCGCGGAAATCGGACACGACCGTTCCCTGCCGTAGACTCGCTCTCCGTGAGTTTGACCCTCGGTATCGTCGGCCTGCCCAACGTTGGCAAGTCCACCCTGTTCAACGCGCTCACGCGCAACGACGTGCTCGCCGCGAACTACCCGTTCGCGACGATCGAGCCGAACGTGGGCGTCGTGCCGCTGCCGGACGCGCGTCTCTCCAAGCTCGCCGAGATCTTCGGTTCCGAGCGCGAGGTGCCCGCCGTGGTGTCGTTCGTCGACATCGCGGGCATCGTCAAGGGCGCGTCGGAGGGAGAAGGCCTCGGCAACAAGTTCCTCGCGAACATCCGCGAAGCGAACGCGATCTGCCAGGTCATCCGCGTCTTCGACGACCCGGACGTCGTGCACGTCGACGGCCGCGTCGACCCGTCCAGCGACATCGAGACGATCAACACCGAGCTGATCCTCGCCGACCTCCAGACCCTCGAGAAGGCCATTCCGAGGATCGAGAAGGAGGCGCGGATGCAGAAGGACCGCCGCGCCGTCCTGGAGAACGCGAAGAAGGCCAAGGACATCCTCGACGCGGGCCGCACGCTGTTCGCGGCGCAGTCCGAAGTGGACGGCGAGCTGCTGCGCGAGCTCTCCCTG
This sequence comes from Lentzea sp. NEAU-D7, assembly GCF_026242055.1. Classification (GTDB taxonomy): domain Bacteria; phylum Actinomycetota; class Actinomycetes; order Mycobacteriales; family Pseudonocardiaceae; genus Lentzea. The sequence continues at coordinate 2,925 of NZ_JAPJDL010000015.1, forward strand.
CTCACCACCAAGCCGTTCCTCTACGTCTTCAACGCCGACGAGGGCGTGCTGACCGACGAGGCCCGCGTGAAGGAACTGCGCGAGCTGGTCGCCCCGGCCGACGCCGTGTTCCTCGACGCCAAGGTCGAGTCGGAGCTGCTCGAGCTCGACGAGGAGTCGGCCCTGGAGCTGCTGGAGTCGATCGGCCAGGCAGAACCGGGCCTGCACGCGCTGGCCCGCGCCGGCTTCCACACCCTCGGCCTGCAGACCTACCTCACGGCGGGTCCGAAGGAGGCGCGCGCCTGGACGATCCCGCAGGGCGCCACCGCCCCGCAGGCCGCCGGCGTGATCCACACCGACTTCGAGAAGGGCTTCATCAAGGCCGAGGTCGTGTCGTTCGACGACCTGGTGGCCTCGGGCTCGAAGGCCGACGCCAAGGCGGCGGGCAAGGTCCGCATGGAGGGCAAGGACTACGTCATGTCCGACGGCGACGTGGTGGAGTTCCGCTTCAACGTCTGACTCCGTTCCGGGGTTTCGCGGGCTCCGAGCCGATCGGCTCGGAGCCCGTTCTCGTTCATCTGCAGTGTCCCGGTTCGCGCACCTAGACTTCGAGCTCGTGGGAGTTGAGTACCGGGTACTGGGGCCGCTCGAGGTGTTGCTCGACGGGGAACCCGTGGCAGTTCCCGCTGGGCGCGGACGGGTGCTGCTCGCGACGTTGTTGTTGCGCGCCAACCGGTTCACCTCGGTGGACGAGTTGGTCGAGCGGGTGTGGGAGGGCGAGCCGCCGAACCTCGATCGCGCGCACAAGACGCTGCAGACGGTGGTCATGCGGCTGCGGCAGGCGCTCGGCGCGGCGAACTGCGTGCGGCACGAGTCCGGTGGGTACCTGGCCGAGGTCGAACCGGGGCAGCTCGACCTGCTGAGGTTCCGCGCGCTGGTCGCGGAGCAGCGGTTCGGGCCCGCGCTGGAGCTGTGGCGGGGGCCCGTGCTGGGCAACGTCGCGTCGGAGTCGCTGCACCGCGACGACGTGCCGCCGCTGGTGGAGGAGCAGCTCGGCGCGCTGGAGCAGCGGATCGACGCCGATCTCGCCGCCGGACGGGCGGTGGACCTGGTGCCGGAGCTGCAGGAACTCACGCGCAGGCATCCGCTGCGCGACCGCTTCTGGGCTCACCTGATGCTGGCGCTGTACCGGTCGGGACAGCAGGCAGGCGCGCTCTCGGTGTACCGGCAGGTCAGCGAGATGTTCGCGGACGAACTGGGAGTCGACCCGGCGCCGGCGCTGAGCGAGTTGCACGAGCAGATCCTGCGCGGAGAGGTCGCGCCGCCCGAGGAGAAGCGCGTCACGCCGCGGCAGCTGCCGCCGGACCTCTCCACGTTCGCCGGGCGCGAGGAGGACGTCGGACGGCTCGCCACGAGCGGTGCGCGGGTGCTGGTCATCTCCGGCACCGGAGGGGTGGGCAAGACCGCTCTCGCCGTGCACTGGGCGCACCGGATCGGCGGGCGCTTCGACGACGGGCAGATCTTCGTGAACCTGCGCGGCCAGGACCCGGTGCGGGCGATGCCGCCGCAGGAGGCGCTGACGCTCGTGCTCAAGGGGCTGGGCGTCGACTCCCCGCCGGTCGACCCGGACGAGCAGGTGGCGCTCTACCGGTCGCTGGTCGCGGACCGGAAGTTCCTGCTGCTGTTGGACAACGCGGCGAACGCGGAGCAGGTGCGGCCGTTGCTGCCCGCGTCCGCCGACGCCCTGACCCTCGTCACCAGCCGTGGTGACCTGCGTGGACTGACCCTGAACGACGCCGACCTCGTGCGGTTGCCGACGCTGGGCGCGGACGGCGGTATGCGGCTGCTGGAACGCGTGCTCGGTGAGGGCCGGGTGAGCGCGGAGGGGGACGCCGCCGCCTCGCTGGTGCGGTTGTGCGCCGGACTGCCGCTGGCGTTGCGCATCGCGGCCGCCGACCTGCGCGCCCAGGACTCGATGCTCATCGCGGACAAGGTCGCGCAGCTCGACGCCGACCGGCTCGGCGAGCTGGCGGTCCCCGGCGATCCGGGCGCCGCGGTCAGCGCCGTCTTCGACGAGAGCTACTCCGCACTGCCCGAGGACGCACGGCTGGTGCTGCGCCGCCTCGGGGTGCTGCCCGGTGTGGACTTCACCGCGAACGACGCCGCCGTGATCTCCGGTCTGCCCACCGTCCGCCGGCACCTCAACCACCTCGTCGCGGTTCACCTCGTGGAACAGCGCGGCGACCGCTTCGCCCTGCACGACCTGCTGCGGGTGTACGCGCGGGAGAGGTGTGGGAGCGACGAGGTCACCGAGGCCATCGGGCGGCTGTACGACTTCTACCGCCGCATGACCGACACCGCTGCCGAGCTGATGTTCCCCGACCAGCGGCGGTTCCCGCTCGACACCGCCACGACGCAGCTGCCGGACGTGGTGCTGACCACTTCGGAACAGGCGTACGCGTGGATGACCGCCGAGTACGAGAACCTGGTCTCGACGGTGGTGGCAGCGGCCGAGCAGGGTGACCACCGGCCCGCCGCCGAGATCGGTGTCGTGCTCAGCGGCTTCTGCTACGAGATCCGCGACGACACCAGCTGGTCGGCGTTGTGCGAGATCAGGCTCAGCGCCGCCCGCGAGTCCGGCGACGACGTGCTGATCGCCGACGCGAGCCTCTCCACCGCGGCGCACCGCTACTGCCAGGGGGACTTCGCACAGGCGGCGGAGCTCGGCAGGGTCGCGCTCGAGCTGGGCGGCCGGAGCGGCAACCACGGCGCCGTGGCGTCCGCGCACACCGTCCTGGGCGCGGTGGCCCGCGTCGCGGGTGACTCGGCCGTCGCCCTGCACCACCTGGGGGAGGCGCTCTCGATCCACGAGCAGATGGGATCGGTCGAGGGCCAGGCGCTGGTGCTGGTCAACATGGGCACCGTGTCGTACAGCCTGCCCGACCTCCTCGCCGCGGAGCAGAAGTACCTCAGGGCGCTGGAGCTCAGCGACTCACCCGCGCTCCACGGCCACGTCCACGCCTCGCTGAACAGCGTTTACCTGGAACTGGGCAGGTTGCCCGAGGTGATCGCGCACCAGGACGCCTATCTGGCGGTGCAGGCAGAACTCGGCAACCCCAGGCGGTCCACGCTGGGCACCAGCATGGCCGTCCGGGCGAGGCGCGCGCTCGGAGAGGAAGACGCCGCGTTCGACCTCATGCTCGAGGTCCTCGACGAGATGCGGCTCATGCTCAGCTTCGACGCGGAGGCCGACGTCTGGAACTCGCTGGCGGAACTGTTCCACGAATGCGGCGAGCACGAGGACGCGTTGGCCGCGGCGAACCTGCAGATCAGGATCAGCGACCCCGAGACGATGGTCCACGACCGCATCGCGGCGGGCTGTTCGGCCGCGCGGTCGTGTCGCGAGCTCGGCGACTACGAGGCAGCGGCACGCCACCTGAGCGAGGTGCGCGCACTCGTGAACGACGAGCACCTGCTGGGCGCGGGTGACGAGCTCAAGGAACGTGCGTTGCTCCACCTCGCGCTGGGCGAGACGGCGGAGGCGCTGAGTTGTGCGGAGGAGGCTGTCGCCACGCACCGCCGCTACCACCAGCGGTACCTTGAAGGGCAGTCACTCAGGGCGCTCGCGTCAGCACGCCGCGCCACGGGTGACATCGCGGGCGCGGAGGCCGCGGAAGCGTTGGCCGCCGATGCTCACCGGGACTGCGGAGTGCCCGAACGCCTGTGTGCTCGTCCGGTGTGATCGCCGAATCCCGCCTGCGCCGATTACATCTCTGACGAATGTATGAAGCGAGGTTTGTACCTACCGCCGTGGGGTAGCCCTAGAACAGGATTCCCCACCTGGAGGTGTCATGATCGTCCTCGGACTGATCCTGCTCGTCGTCGGATGGCTTGCTGGCATCAGCATCCTGACGACGCTTGGCGTGGTGTTGCTGGTGATCGGCGCGATTCTCGCCGTGTTGGGCGCGGTCGGCAAGCCGATCGGTGGCCGGGCGCACTACTTCTAAACGCCGTACCAAGACACCGTTCCCCCTCGGAGACGGTGAAGGGGCAACCTCCACAGTGGAGGTTGCCCCTTCTTTATGTCTCACAACGGCTTTACACGTTGTTCTTGGCGCGTGCGGCGGCGGCGAACACTCCGAACGCGACCCCCAGCATGGCCAGAGCGGCGACAGCGGCAACTACAAGATCAACTGACATGATCAGAAAAACTCCCTCTTGCGATCTCTCCCGTCCTAATGACGCCGGGGTACCCCGTTTCGTTGCCTCGGGTAACGTTTTCGGGGTGAAACTCCGTGCTGTGGAAGCGCGTGTGCTCTCCGTAGCACCGTGGCTGCTCGCGTTGTCGGTCGCCGGGCACCTCTTCATGGTCGCCTTCCAGGCGAAGATGACCATGATCGACCTGCTGGTGTACCGCAACGGATCGCCGCACCTGTTCTCCGGCGACCTGTACGAGTGGCGGCTCGACCAGTACGCGGACGTGTTCCCGCTGCCGTTCACCTACCCGCCGTTCGCGGCCGCGATCTTCACGCCGATGAGCTGGGTGCCGTGGGAGGCGTCGCGCTGGATCTGGCAGCTGATCTGCCTGGGCTGCCTCTACTTCATCGTGCGCACCAGCCTGAAGCTGCTCAAGCTGCAGGACCCGCGCCGCGCCATGATGTGGACCGCGCTGACGCTGTGGATCGAGCCGGTCCGCACCACGCTCAACTACGGCCAGATCAACCTGGTGCTGGTCGCGATCCTGATCGGCACCCTCGCCAGCGCGCGCAACTGGGTCGGCGGTGCCGGTGTGGGGTTCGCCGCCGGCATCAAGCTCACGCCCGCGATTTCGGGGCTGTACTTCCTGATCCAGCGGCGGTGGATGGCCGCTGTGTGGTCGTTCGTCGCTTTTGTCGTGGTTTACGGCATCGGCTGGGCGATCTCACCGTCCCAGTCGGACAAGTTCTGGTTCCAGCTGCTCGGCGACGCGAGCCGGGTCGGGCCTGTCGGCAGCGCGATCAACCAGTCACTGCGCGGTGCCCTGAGCCGCACGGTCGGTTACGACGTCAAGACCGGTCCGATCTACATCGTCGCCGTGCTCGTCGCGGCCGCGCTGACGTGGTTCGCGGTCAGCAAGACCAAGGACGCGCTGGCGTTGATCGTCAGCGTGCAGATGCTCGGCCTGCTGGTCTCGCCGATCTCGTGGAGCCACCACTGGGTGTGGATGGTGCCCGCCCTGCTGTGGCTGATCTACGAGGGCGGGCACGTCCTGTGCAAGATCACCGCCGGCCTGTGGGTGTTGCTGACCGGCGGCTACCTGATCTCGTTCCTGCTGCTCGCCCAGCCGAACATCTGGGACTTCCCGCGGCCCTGGTACTTCGTGCTGCTCGGCTGGGGCTATCCGGCCGCGGGCATGCTCACGCTGGTCGCGATCGGGCTGGCGGCCAGGCGTGCGAGGAACGCGCCGCTGCCCGGTGACGAGGAAGCGTCCGACGGCGCGCCCAGCCGGGTCGCCGGCTGACGCACGCCGCAGTGGGACGTGGTGTGCGAATCAGCTCATCGCGTCCAGGACGCCGTCGATCTCCTCGGCGAGGGACACGTCGAGTGCGGTGATTCCTCCCTTGTGGTGAGTGCTCAGGCGGAATGTCAGCGTCTTGTACCGGATGTCGATGTCCGGGTGGTGGTTGTCGTTCTCCGCGATCTCCGCGACCCGGTTCACGACCATGATCGCGTGGGAGAAGCTCGGCAGTTCCACGGTCCGGACCAGCGCCGCGTCCTGGGGGCACCAGCCGGGCAGCTTGGGCAGGATGAGGTCCAACTGATCGTCGCTCAACAGCTCGGCCATGTCCTGATCGTCCCACCACGTCACGTAGGCTGCGCGTTTACCGCGGGAGTCCGGTGAAGCGCCGGGCTGAGAGGAGGGCTCGCAAGCCCTCGACCGTCCACCTGATCCGGGTCATACCGGCGTAGGGAGAGATCGCTGTGAGAAGGATTTGTGCTGTTTTCGCTGCTCTGGCGCTGACCGGTTGTTCGGCCGGCACGTCGACCGCGCCGCAGTCGCGCGAGGTCACGCTGGTGACCCACGACTCGTTCGCGGTGAAGCCGGAGGTGCTGGAGGAGTTCCAGAAGTCCTCGGGCATCACCGTGAAGCAGGTCGCGAGCGGTGACGCGGGCGAACTCACGAACAAGCTGGTGCTCACCAAGGCCAACCCGATCGGCGACGTCGCGTTCGGCGTCGACTCGACGTTCGCGTCGCGGGCGCTGTCGGAAGGCGTGTTCGCCGAGTACGCCTCCCCGGAGGCCTCGAAGGGCGCCCAGCGCTACAAGGCCGACGACTCGAACCGCCTGCAGGCCGTCGACGTCGGTGACGTGTGCCTGAACATCGACCCGGCCAAGCTCGGCGGCGTCGAGCCCAAGTCCTACGACGACCTGGTCGACCCGAAGTTCAAGGACAAGCTGGTCGTCGAGAACCCGGCCACGTCCTCACCCGGTCTCGCGTTCCTGCTCGGCACGATCGCCAAGTACGGCGAGAACGGCTGGCAGGAGTACTGGACCAAGCTCAGGGCCAACGGCGTCAAGGTCGTGAGCGGCTGGGAAGAGGCATACAACCAGGAGTTCTCCGCCACCAAGGGCGACCGGCCGATCGTCGTGTCCTACGCGTCGTCGCCGTCGGCGGAGGGCGGCAAGACCAAGGCCGTGCTGGACACCTGCTACCGCCAGGTCGAGTACGCGGGCGTGCTGTCCGGTGCCAAGAACTCCGAGGACGCGAAGAAGGTCCTCGACTTCCTTCTGGGCGAGAAGTTCCAGGCCCAGGTGGCCGAGCAGATGTACGTCTACCCGTCGCGTGAAGGTGTCGCGCTGCCCGAGTCGTGGGCCAAGGACGCGCCGTTGCCGCCGAACCCGCAGGCCCTGCCCGCGGACGAGGTGAAGGACAACCGCGAAGCGTGGGTCGAGCAGTGGCGCAAGCTCGTGCAGGGCTGAGCTCCCGTACGGGCTGGTCGGCGGCGGCGCTGCTGCCGCTGGCCTTCCTGGCCCTCTTCTTCGCCTGGCCCGTGCTGGCGATCGTCTCGCTCGGGCTGCGCGAAGGTGGTGTGCTGTCGGCGCTCGCCGACAGCGACACCTGGGAACTCGTCTGCTTCACGCTGGGGCAGGCGCTGGCGTCGACGGTCGTGGCCGTCCTCGCCGGGATGCCGCTGGCGTTCGTGCTGGCGCGGTGCCGGATTCGCGGGCTCGGGCTGGTCAGAGCCGCCGTGATGGTGCCGTTCGTGCTGCCGACCGTGGTGGTGGGCCTGGCCTTCCGGACGTTCTGGCCCGACGGCGGGGTCCTGCCGATCGTGCTGGCGAACGCGTTCTTCAACGTCGCCGTGGTCGCGCGGACCGTCGGCGGGCTGTGGGCGCACACGGACCGGCGTGCCGAGGACGCGGCCCGGGCTCTGGGGGCTTCGCGGCCGCGGGCGTTCCTGTCCGTGGTGCTGCCGGCGCTGGCACCGGCCATCGGCTCGGCCGCGGCGGTCGTGTTCCTGTTCTGCGCCACCAGCTTCGGCGTCGTGCTGGTGCTGGGCGGGTCGCGGTACCGGACGCTGGAGACCGAGATCTACCTGCGCACGGTGGAGCTGTTCGACCTGTCCGGGGCGGCGGCGCTGTCGCTGCTGCAGTTCGCCGCCGTGCTGGCGGTGCTGGTGCTGGGCGCGCTGGCCCGGCGCCGGCGGGAGACCGCGCTGGCGTTGCGGGACAGGGAGGAGCTGGCTCGACGGCCGACCGGCGGCGAGTGGTACGTGGTCCTCGCCGCGTTCGCCGTCGTGGTGGCGTTGCTGACGCCGGTCGTGGGGCTGGTGACGCGCTCACTGTCCACAAGGGACGGCTGGAGTCTCGCCGGGTACGTGGCGCTGAACACGCGCGGTGATCGCGGCACGCTGGCGGTCACCGGCGTCGACGCCGCGGTGAACTCGCTGCGGACGGCCTTCGACGCGACCCTGGTGGCGCTGGTGGTCGGGGTGTTCTCGGCCGTCGTGCTGGTCGGCCTGCGCCGGTCGGGGGCCCGTTTCGCCGAGGTGCTGGACACCGCGCTGATGCTGCCGCTCGGCGTGTCCGCGGTGACGGTCGGCTTCGGGTACCTGATCACGATGGACGCGCTGCCGGGCGACTTCCGGACCTCGCCGATGCTGGTGCCGCTGGCGCAGGCGCTGGTGGTGACGCCGCTGATCGTGCGGATGGTGCTGCCGGTGCTGAGGGCCGTCGACGAACGGCTGCGGCAGGCGGCGGCGACGCTGGGAGCCTCGCCGGCGCGGGTGTGGCGCGAGGTGGACCTGCCGCTGGTCGGGCGGTCCCTGGTGGCGGCGGCCGGGTTCGGGTACGTCGTGGCGCTGGGGGAGTTCGGGGCCACGAGCTTCCTGGCCAGGCCGGACGCGCCGACGTTGCCGGTGGTGATCGCGCGGCTCATGTCGCGGCCGGGGGAGTTGAACAGCCAGATGGCCTACGCGGCGTGCGTGCTGCTGATGGTCGTGACGGTCGGGTGCGTGCTGCTGATCGAGCGGTTGCGCGTGCCGAGCAGCGGGGAGTTCTGATGGCGCTGGAGCTGGACTCGATCACCGTCCGCTATGGACGGACGACCGCGGTGTCGGACGTGTCGCTCTCGGTGGCGGACGGCGAGGTCGTGGCGCTGCTCGGGCCGTCGGGGTGCGGCAAGTCGACGTTGCTGCGGACGGTGGCCGGGCTGGAGAAGCCCACGTCGGGGTCCGTCCGCTGGGACGCCACCGACCTGGCCGGCGTCCCGGTGCACCGGCGCGAGTTCGGGCTGGTCTTCCAGGACGGGCAGCTGTTCCCGCACCGGACGGTCGCCGGGAACGTGGCGTTCGGCCTGCGGATGAAGAAGGTCGAGCGCGAGACGCGGGACAAGCGCGTGCTGTCGCTGCTGGAACTGGTCGGGCTCGAGGGCTACGCCGATCGCCGGGTGACGCAGCTGTCCGGCGGCGAGCAGCAACGGGTGGCGCTCGCGCGGGCCCTGGCTCCCTCGCCCCGGTTGGTGCTGCTGGACGAGCCGTTGTCGGCGCTGGACAGGGCGTTGCGCGAACAGTTGGCGGTCGACCTGGCGCGGTTGCTGCGCGAGGCCGCGACCACGGCCCTCGTCGTGACGCACGACCACGACGAGGCCTTCACGCTGGCCGACCGGGTGGCGATCATGTCGCGCGGCCGGATCGTCCAGGTCGGCCCGCCGGCCGAGGTGTGGTCGTCGCCCGTCGACGTGGAGACCGCGAAGTTCCTGGGGTGCAACAAGTTCGTACCCGGCTCGTTCGTCGGGCTGGACGTCGAGCGGGTCGGGCTGCGGGCCACGGCGCTACGGGTCGACTCCGACGGGCTGATCGAGGGCACCGTGGTGGAACGGGTCCACCGGCGCGATCACGTGCGGCTGCTCGTGGCCATCGACGGCGAGGAGTACGAGGCCGTGGGGCCGATGGCCGAGGTGGGCGACCGGGTCCGGCTCGAAATTGACTTGGACGGCGTCGCCCGCATCGGTTAGCTGTGAGTCCTATGGGATCTCTCGAAGGACGCGTCGCGCTCGTCACGGGCGTGAGCAGGCGGCAGGGCATCGGGTACGCGATCGCGCAACGCCTGGCCGGGCTGGGTGCGGATCTGTTCGTGCAGCACCACGTCCCGCACGACGCCGAGCAGCCGTGGGGCGCGGACTCGATCGAGGACGTGATCGCGGGCATCGGCGGGCGCGTCGAGCACCTCGGCGCCGATCTCGCTCTGCCGGACGCACCCGACCGGTTGGTGGCGGCCGCGGTCGAGGCCTACGGGCGTGTGGACGTGCTGGTGTGCAACCACGCGAGCAGCGGGCCTGACGGGGCGCTGGGTGAGCTGGACGCGGAGAAGATCGACGCCCACTACGCGGTGAACACGCGGTCGTCGATCCTGCTGGCGCAAGCGTTTGCCCGGCAGCACGACGGGGCGCCGGGCGGACGTGTCGTGTTCATGACGTCCGGGCAGAACCTCGGACCGATGCCGGGCGAGATCGCCTACGCGGCGTCGAAGGGCGCGCTGGTGGGGATCCTGCCGACGCTGTCGCACCAGCTGATCAGGCAGGGGATCACCGTCAACGCGGTGAACCCCGGCCCGACCGACACCGGCTACGCCGGCGAGGAGACGAGGGAGTGGGTGCGCGAACGCATGCCACTCGGCCGCTGGGGTCAGCCGGACGACGCCGCCCGGCTGATCTCCTGGCTCTGCACCGACGACGCCGAGTGGATCACCGGTCAGGTGATCAACAGCGAGGGCGGATTTCGTTAACTGTCCTTCGTGACCAGGCGGATGGCCGCCAGGCCCGTGCCGATCAGCAGGTAGCAGCCGGCGAGCAGCGTGCTGTCGCCGATCTGCCCGAGCGGGATCGGATCGCGCATCACGTCGATCAGCCCCGGGAAGCCCGTCGTGATCAGGAACGGGTGCAGCCAGTCCAGCGACGAGAACTGCCCGAGCACCTGGAACACGATGATCGTCGTCATCGTCGCCGCCTGCACCACGAGCGGGTGCTCGGTGGTGGACGAGACGGCGAGGGCGACCGCGCCGATCGCCACCATCTGGAACGTCACCAGCAGGATGAACAAACCGATGCGCAGCAGGCCCTCGGCGGTCGAGAGCGTGGTGCCGGACAGCGTCATCATGCCGTCGGTGCCGAGGAACGCCGTGCCCGCGATGATGCCGACGACGGCCATCAGCGTGACGGCGAACAGCGACATCGCGGTGAGGCCGAAGAGCTTCACGAACAGCAGCCGCACGCGCGACACCGGGGCGACCAGCAGGCCGCGCAACGTGCCGTGCTGGGCCTCGCCCGCGAGCCCGTCCGCCGCCCAGATCGACGCCACCAGCGGCAGCAGCAGGTTGAGCGACAGGAACAACGTGAAGATCGGCACGACCATGCCGTTGCCCTGGAGGATCGCGCCGAGCCCCGGAGGCCCGCCGCCGCCCTCGCCCTCGTCGCTCGCGGTCCAGATGCCGAAGCTGATGATGATCGGGACGAGGATCAGGCCGAACAACCCGATGAGGGTTCGCGGCCGGCGCAGCATCCAGCGCACCTCGGAGCCGAACTGGCGCGTGATCATCGGCGTCCCCCGTCCAGAGTGTCCACAGCGGACATTCCGCGCTCTGCCTCCTCGGCCTCGGTGAGCCGTGCGAACAGCTCCTCCAGGCCGGTCTTCCAGCGCGTCGCCTCGAAGACGCGGGCGCCGCCCTGGACGAGCGTCTCGATCACCTGCGGCGCGCTCGTCCCGGCGAGCTCGACCCGCAGGCCCTCACCCAGCGGACGCGCGGAGATCTTGGCCTGCCGCAGAGCGCTCAGCGCCGCTTCGACGTCCGGGGTGATCACCTGGAGCGCCGAGCCGCCCGCCTGCAGCAGCTCGGTCAGCTCTCCCTGTGCCACCACGGTGCCGCGGTGCAGCACTGCGACGTGCGTGCAGGTGGCCTCGACCTCGCTCAGCAGGTGGCTGGAGACGAGGACGGTGCTGCCGGCCGCGTGCAGGTCCGCGATGATCTTGCGGATCTCCCGCGTGCCGGCGGGGTCCAGGCCGTTGGTCGGCTCGTCGAGGACGACGAGCTTGCGCGGCACGAGCAACGCCGCGGCCAGGCCGAGACGTTGCTTCATGCCGAGCGAGTACCCCCGGTACCTGCGGTGGGCCGCCTGGGCGAGCCCGACGCGTTCGATGGCGTCCTCGACCGCCTGCTTGATCTCCTTGCGAGGCAGCAGAGGCTCGAACGCGGCACACCTGACGAGGTTCTCCCGTCCGCTGAGGAACGGGTGGAACCCCGGACCCTCGACCAGCGCGCCCACGTGCGGCAGCGACTGCTCGGCTCCCTCTGGCAGCGGCCTTCCGAGCAGTTCGATCTCCCCCTGCGTGGGGCGGACCAACCCGAGCAGCATCCGGATCGTGGTCGTCTTGCCGGACCCGTTGGGGCCCAGCATGCCGAGCACTGCACCTTCCGGCAGCTCCAGGTCGACGCGGTCCACGGCGACCGTGCTCCCGTACTCCTTGCGCAGACCCCTGGTCCGCGCGGCGACAGCGGTCTTGCTGGGCGCTGTCACCGGCGCGCTGGTCGAGGTGGTCACTTCACCTGTCCGATCGTGTCGAACAGGACCTGCTCGGGCACGGCACCCGCGACGACACGGCCGTCGTCCGCGATCAGGATCGTGGCGACCTTCGTGGTGAAGATCTGGCCGCTGCCCCAGGTACCGCTGACCTTCTTGGTGAACCTGTCGACCAGGCCCTGCGCCTCGGCGGGAACCTGGGTCATGGCCTCGGCCGGAATCCGCGCGCCGACGACCGTGTCCCAGCCCGTGCCGAAGATCTGCGGGTCCTCACCCTGCAACGCCTGCTCGATGCCGAGCTCGGATCCGCGGTCGCGGCCCTTCTCCTCCTTGGCCTCCGGCGTCGTGACCTTGGCCTGGGCCGGCGGCGTGAACTCGAAGAGCTTCGGGTCCTGCGCGCCGACGTTGATCTCGCTGAAGCCGACCGTGCCCGCGGGCTCGCTCGCGCCGTTAGTCAGAACGGCGACGCGCAACGGCATCTTCAGCTCGGCGTCGACCGCGATCCGCACCTCGCGGATCAGGGTCTTCTCGCTGGCCTTGGGGGTCAGCACGAGCTCGTAGGCGGCACGGTTCGCGACTCGCGCGGTGCCGTCGACGGTGATGTCGCTGAACTCCTTGGTCATGCCGACGACCTGCTTGGCCGCGGTGGCCGGGTCGACCGACTCGGCCTTCTCGTTCCCGGCCTTCGGCTCGTCCGCCTTGTGCTCGGACTTGACGACCTCGTTGTCCGCGGAGTTCCAAGACCACGTGGTCTTGCCGTCGTTCACGATGGTCTGCTCGGACTGGCCGTTCGGCAGGGCGGCGCGGAACTTGCCGTTGCCGTCCGTCCAGATCCGCGCGCTGTGCTTGCCGTCGGCGAGCTGCGGGATCTCGGCGAGCGACGGCAGGCCGAGCTTGTTGTCGACCTCCACCGTTCCGCCGAACGCACCCGGCTTGCTCGTCATCACCTGTTCGACGAGTGACTCCGCGGACACGTCCGGGAGTGATGGCGGCTGGCCCGCACCCGCTGGCATGGCGAGCAGGCCGAGGCCTGCCACACCGGTGACCACACCGGCCGCCGCAGCGGCCAGGGTCACCTTTCGCTTGTTCATCAGTGGTCCCCTCCTCCAAGGGCTTGTACCCATAGCTTGGTGGTGGGTTGCTGAGATGGTGCTGAGACTACTCCCACCTGCGGTTTTGTGCTTGTGCGGAGGTGCTTGCTGAGAGTCGGCTGAGATCTTGCGGGCAGCGGGGAGCCGCGCGCGGCATGCTGTCACCCGTGAAGCCTCGAGTGCTGGTCGTGGACGACGAAGCCGGCGTGCGCCGGGCGTTGGAACGTGGTCTCTCGGCCGAGGGCATGGAGGTCGTCACGGCCTCCGACGGACCCACGGCGCTGCGGGTGGCGTTGACCGGGGCCTTCGACGTGGTGCTGCTCGACATCATGCTGCCCGGTCTCTCCGGCTACCGGGTGCTGCAGCGCATGCGCGCCGACGGGGTGCGCACGCCGGTGCTGATGGTGTCCGCCAAGGACGGGGAGGTCGACCAGGCGGACGGGCTGGACCTCGGCGCCGACGGGTACCTGGTCAAGCCGTTCAGCTTCGTCGTGCTCGTGGCCCAGGTCAGGGCGTTGCTGCGGCGGGGTGGCGGTGCTCGGCGGAGGCTGACGCTGGGGCACCTCGTCATCGACCGCGGGCTGCGCGAGGTCAGCTGGGGCGGGCAGGACGTGTCGCTGTCGCCGCGCGAGTACGCGGTGCTCGACGTGCTGGCGTCGCGGGCGGGGTCTGTGGTGACCAAGGACGAGCTGCTGCGGACCGTCTGGGGAGACGAGCAGGCAGCGACCAGGAACGCCGTCGAGGTCTACGTGGGGTACCTGCGGCGCAAGCTGGAGGCCGTGGGGGCCGGTGAGGTCGTGCGGACCATCCGCGGGCACGGGTACATCGCGTCCACGCCGGACCTGGACAACGCGCTGGGGAACAGGTGAGTCCTGGCTGGTGGTTGCGGCGCACGCTGCGCTTCCGCATCACCGTCGTGGCCACCGGGGTCGCGTTGCTGTGCCTGCTCGCGTTCACGGGCCTGGCGCCCGCGCTGATCGGGCTGATCCAGATCACCGCGGTCGACCAGGAGCTGGAGAAGTCGACGCCCCGGGTGCTGGACGTGGCCGGCGTGCCGGTGGACGGCAAGCCGCCGCTTCCGCTGACCGCGCAGGACATCCGGGCCCTGAGGTCCGGGGAGCCCGTGCTGCGGCTGGAGGGGGAGTCCGCGCTCCGGTTCCGGGGGCAGGTGGTGTTCTCCGGGGACGGGACACCGCGGCTGGAGGTCTACGCGAGCACGTTGCTCGGGTACGGCAAGGCGAACACGCTCGGCTCGCGCTGGCTGGCCGTCGCGGCGGTGCTGGTGGCCGGGCTGGTGGGGATCGCGACCTGGCTGTCGGTGCGCTCGTCGTTGCGGCCGGTCGAACGGATGCGCGTCGCGGCGGGGGAGCTGCCGCACGGCGAACGGCTGCCGGTGCCGCCGTCGCGCGACGAGCTGCAAGCGCTGGCCGAGGCGCTGAACGCGTTGCTTGCCCGGCGGGACGAGGCCTCGGACCGGTTGCGGCGCTTCACCGGGGACGCGGCGCACGAGCTGAGGTCGCCGGTCGCGTCCGTGCGGGCGCAGGCCGAGGTCGCGGTGGCACACCCGGATCCCGACTTCTCCATCGAGGTGCTGGAGTCCGTGGTCGAGGAGTCGATCCGGCTCAGCGCCCTGGTGGAGTCGTTGCTGATACTGGCCCGCGCGGACACGGCGGCGCCGCCGCGTGCCGAGGCAGTGGACCTGGTGCTGGAGGCAGAGGCGGCGATCTCCCGGCTGGACACGGAGCTGCTGGTGCGGCTGACCGCCCCGCCGTCGGCGTGCCTGGTGTCGGCCACGCGCTCAGAGGTCGAGCTGGTGCTGGACAACCTGCTGCGCAACGCCGCCCGGTACGCGTACTCGACGATCACGCTCACGCTGGTCCCGGTCGGGCGGGACGTGCGGTTGCTCGTGGACGACGACGGGCACGGCATCCCCGCCGAGCACCGCGCGAAGGTGTTCGACCGGTTCTACCGGGTGGAGGAGGACCGCGGCCGCCGGTCCGGTGGCTTCGGTCTCGGGCTGGCCCTGGTGTCACACCTCGTGCAGCGCAGGGGCGGGACGGTCCGCGCCGCGGAGTCCCCTGCCGGTGGTGCGCGTTTGGAGATCCGCTGGCCGTCCTGGTAGCAAGCTCTGGTGCCTGAGTTGCGAGCGTCCGCGCTGGTCGATGCGCCTGTTCCCGTCGTCGCGGGTGCCCTGCTGGACACCTCGCTGATCACGGCGTTCGGGGTGCGCGTCGCGGGACCGCTGCTGTGCCTGGGAGACGTGCTCACCGGGCCGTTCGGCGTGCGGTTGACGGTCACGCGCGCGGACCTGTCCGGTGTG
This sequence comes from Lentzea sp. NEAU-D7, assembly GCF_026242055.1. GTDB lineage: Bacteria > Actinomycetota > Actinomycetes > Mycobacteriales > Pseudonocardiaceae > Lentzea. The sequence goes on from NZ_JAPJDL010000015.1 coordinate 18,370, forward strand.
TCCGCGGCCGGCGGCTTCCTGGAGCTGCACACGGACCTCGTGGCGACCGGCGCCGGGACGATGGTGGTCGACCGCGTCGCGTGGACCTCGGTGCGCGGTGTCGTCGGCCGGTTCGCGGACGTGGCGGTCGGGCGCGGAATGGCGTTGCGGGTGCTGGAGAAGCGCTCGGCGCTGCTCGCCCGGCGGTGCGAGGAGCTGAGCGCGGCCGGGGTCGTGGTGGGCGCGGCGGTCGTCCGGGACGGGCGGTTGCTGGCGCAGCAGCGTTCCTACCCGGAAAGCCATGCGGGGCAGTGGGAACTACCCGGCGGGCGGGTCGAGCCCGGCGAGAAGCCCGCGGACGCGCTGGTGCGCGAGTGCGTGGAGGAGCTGGGTGTTCCCGTTGTCGTCGGCGAGCAGGTCGGGCCGGACGTGCCGTTGAAGAAGGACCTGGTGCTGCGGATCTTCGCCGCGGAGCTCGCCGGCGGTGAACCGGAAGCGTTGGAGCACAACGCCGTCCGGTGGCTCACCGCCGGCGAGCTGCCCGGCCTGGACTGGCTGCCCGCCGATCGCGTGCTGGTGCCGGCCCTTCAGCAGCTCCTCAACTGAGCCCGGACAGGCGCAGCGCCGCGTTCAGCCGGTGCTGGGCGCGCTCGCGGGCCCGTTCCGCGCCGGCGTTCCTGATCCGGTCCAGCTCGGCGGGGTCGGCGAGGAGCTCCAGCGTGCGGTCGCGGACGGGACGGAGCTCCTCGATCACCGCTTCGGCCACGACGTTCTTGAGGTCGGCGAACCTGCTCGTGTAGTCCTCGGGTGCCTTGCCGGTGCAGGAGGCGAGGATCTCGGTCAGGTTCGCGATGCCCTCGGTGGACGAGACGGCCCTGCGCACCTTGCGCCGCACCAGGTCGGGGTCGTCGAGTACGAACACGACACCCGCCGAGTTCTGCGCCGACTTGTCCATCTTGCGGGCCGGGTCCGAGAGGTCCTTGATGCGCGCCCCCACCTTCGGCACCACCGCGGTCGGCACGATGAACGCGTCGCCGTAGGCGTGGTTGAACCGCCGGGCGAGCGCGCGGGCCAGTTCGACGTGCTGGAGCTGGTCCTCGCCGACCGGCACCTCCGCGGTGCCCTGCAGCAGGATGTCCGCGGCCATCAGCACCGGATAGGTCAGCAGGCTCAGCCGCACCGACTCGCGGCCGAGCGACTTCTCCTTGAACTGGATCATCCGCGCGGCCTCCCCGTACGTGCAGGTGCACTCCAGGACCCAGTTCAGCGCCCCCAGCTCGCGGATCAGATCGCTCTGGACGCACACGCTCGCCGGGGCGATGCCGGACGCGATGAGCACCGCGAGCTGCTCACGCGTCATGGATCGCAGCCGTTGCGGATTGTGCGACGACGTCATCGCGTGCAGGTCGCTGATGAAGTACACGTCCTCGTCGGTGCCCTCACGAGCCCACGTGCGCAGCGCACCGAGGTAGTTGCCCAGGTGCACCTGGCCGGAGGGCGTGATGGCGGAGAGCCGGATCATGATGCTGGTCCTCTCGTGAAGGACCGCCCGGACGACACGCACGAAAAAGCCGCCCCGTCGCGGGCGGCTCGTGTGGCGTCAGTGGTGAACTCTGCGCACAGCTACTCCGGCCGCCTGAAAGCGGCCCACCAGAAGGCGTTCATCGTGCGCATGATGGCGAGTATAGGTCTACCGTCAACGCATGTTCATCGTGCTGCTGAAGTACGCCGCGCCACTGGAACAGATCGACTACGCCCTTCCCGACCACCGAGCCTGGGTCGAGAAGCAGTACGAGCGAGGTCTCTTCCTCGCCTCGGGGCGTCAGGTGCCGAGGACGGGCGGCGTGATCATCACGCGGCCCATGCCCCGGGGCAAGCTCGAAGCGCTGCTCGCCACGGACCCGTGGGCCGAGCAGAAACTCGTGACGTACGAGATCTGCGAGTTCGAGGCGACGCGAACGGCGCCCGAGCTGCTGAAGCTGAACGAGGCCGTGCTGCAGCACTAGGCCCGTCCGGCGAGCCACTCGATCGCCGCGTCCAGCGCGTCGTCCGCGTCATTCGTGTCATCCGTGTCGACGAGCGTGTGCGGGGCGATCGGGGTGTTGCCGTACGTCCTCCCGGTGCGGTCGGCCATGAGCGCGGTCGTGATGGCGAGCCGCGCGCCGTCGGGCAGCCCGAACGTCTCGTTCGCCGTCGCGTAGCCGGCTGTCGGCCGGCCGAAGGTCTTGGTGTCCTCCGCGCCCAGGAACGAGATCAGCACGGCCTCTCCGGAACTCGCCGTGCCGCCGTCGACGAGCACCGCCACCGGCTGGTTGCGCGCGGCCGGGACCCGGTGCCACCGGTACGCGGTCCTTGCGCCGTTGTAGACGTGGCCGCGTCTGATGCCCCAGCTCGTCTCGCCGTGGGCGCTGACGAACCTGCCCCGCTCGCCGTCGCCGAGCAGCGGGGCCACCACCGCGAGCATCGGGTGCATGTCACCGCCGCGGTTGCCGCGCAGGTCGACAACCCAACCGGTCGGTCGGCTCCCGATCAGGCCGCGCAGCGCCTTCAGACCGGCGCTGACGTACTTCCTGCCGTTGCGTGAGCTGGTCTCCGGCAGGACCAACCATCCGGTTGTTTCGCCCGACCGTCCGGTTGCTTGGTCCGACCGTCCGGTTGCTTGGTCCGACCGTCCGGTTGCTTGGTCCGACCGTCCGGTTGCTTGGTCCGACCGTCCGGTTGCCTCAAGCAACCGACCGGTTGGAATGGTGGAACGCGGCGCAGAGGCCGCTCGCCGCGCCGTGATCAGGTGGGTGTGCGGGTTGCCGAGCGTGGCGATCACGTGACGGATCGCGTCGTAGGTGTCCTCCGGGACGCGCGCATCGGCGGTCGCGAGGTGAGCTTCGGCACGTAGCGCGGGCCAGTCGGCCGCCGCGCTGTCGATCGAGTGACGCTCGAGGAGGCCCAGAGCCGCCTCGACGTACGCATGGACCCCGGCGGGTCTCAAGCGGCCTTCTTCAGGGCCTTCTTGGCCGCCTTCTCGGCCTTCTTGGCTGCCTTCTTCCTGGCCTTGTCACGTTCCTTGAGCAGGAACGGAACCGGGCAGCGCTTGCACTGGGGCTTCGACCGGCAACACTTCTTCTTGAGCTTTTTGCCCACTGGTTGAACTCCACTCCGACACGTATCGCTAGAGTAGGTGAGGCTCACTTCACTGGCACTCTTGTGTGGTAATGGCGACGCAGCCGGTAGTATCAGCAACGGCCCTGCGCATCGAAGTGTCCGGCGCGAGCCCCTCCAACGCCTTCGAAGCTCATAGGAGTTCTGCGTGCCCACGGCCACCGCGTCTGTCCTTCAGACGCGAACTGACCTGCGAAATGTCGCGATCGTCGCGCACGTCGACCACGGCAAGACCACCTTGGTCGATGCAATGCTGCGCCAGTCCGGCGCGTTCTCCGCGCGTGCCGAGCTCGTCGACCGGGTCATGGACTCGGGCGAGCTCGAGCGGGAGAAGGGAATCACGATCCTCGCCAAGAACACGGCTGTGCGCAGGCACACGCCGGACGGCGACGTGATCATCAACGTGGTCGACACCCCCGGCCACGCCGACTTCGGTGGCGAGGTCGAGCGCGCGCTGTCGATGGTCGACGGCGTCGTGCTGCTGGTCGACGCGTCCGAGGGCCCGCTGCCCCAGACGCGCTTCGTCCTGCGCAAGACCCTCGCGGCCGGCCTGCCGGTGATCCTGCTGGTCAACAAGGTCGACCGCCCCGACGCCCGGATCTCCGAGGTCGTCGAGGAAGCCCACGACCTGCTGCTCGACCTCGCGTCCGAGGTGGGCGCCGACGAGTCCGTGCTGGACCTGCCGGTCGTCTACGCCTCGGCCCGCGCCGGTCGCGCGTCGCTGAACCAGCCCGAGGACGGCGGCCTGCCGGACGAGGAGAACCTGGACGTGCTGTTCCAGGTGCTGCTCGACCGCATCCCCGCTCCTCACGTCGACGTCGACGGCCCGCTGCAGGCGCTCGTCACGAACCTCGACGCCTCGACCTTCCTCGGTCGCATCGCGCTGTGCCGCATCCACCAGGGCACGATGCGCAAGGGTGAGACCGTGGCGTGGTGCCGCGAGGACGGCGAGCCCGTCAAGGTCCGCATCACCGAGCTCCTCATCACCGAGGCGCTGGACCGCGTCCCGGCCGAGTTCGCCCGTGCGGGTGACCTGGTCGCCATCGCCGGCATCGCCGACATCACCATCGGTGACACGCTGGCCGACGCCGAGGCCCCCGAGGCGCTGCCCCGGATCACGGTCGACCAGCCGGCCATCTCGATGACCGTCGGTGTGAACACCTCGCCCCTGGCGGGTCGCAACGGCGGCACCAAGCTCACCGCCCGCGTGCTCAAGGCGCGTCTCGACGCCGAGCTCGTCGGCAACGTGTCGGTGAAGGTCCTGCCGACCGAGCGCCCGGACACCTGGGAGGTGCAGGGCCGCGGCGAGCTGGCGCTGGCCATCCTGGTCGAGCAGATGCGCCGCGAGGGCTTCGAGCTGACCGTGGGCAAGCCCCAGGTCGTCACGCACACCGTCGACGGCAAGGTCCACGAGCCGTTCGAGCGCCTGTCCGTCGACTGCCCCGAGGAGCACCTCGGCGCCGTCACGCAGCTGCTGGCGAACCGCAAGGGCCGCATGGAGAACATGTCGGGCCACGGCACCGGCCGCATCAAGCTCGACTACGTGGTCCCGTCGCGAGGCCTCATCGGCTTCCGCACGGAGTTCCTCACCGAGACCCGCGGCACCGGCATCGCCAACGCCGTCTCCGAGGGCTACGGCCCGTGGGCGGGCGAGATCCGCACCCGCCACAACGGCTCCCTGGTCGCCGACCGCACCGGCTCCATCACCGCCTACGCGATGATCCAGCTGGCCGACCGCGGCACGTTCTTCGTGGAGCCGGGCGCCGACGCCTACGAGGGCATGGTCGTGGGCGAGAACCCGCGCGCCGAGGACCTCGACGTCAACATCACCCGCGAGAAGAAGCTCACGAACATGCGCTCCTCCACGGCGGACGTGATGGAGACCCTGGCCCGCCCCCGCAAGCTCTCGCTGGAGGAGGCGCTGGAGTTCTGCGCCTCCGACGAGTGCGTCGAGGTGGCCCCGGACGTCATCCGCGTCCGCAAGGTGACCCTGGACGCGAACCTCCGCGGCCGCGAGCGTTCCCGCCTCAAGCAGCGCGGCTAGTACCAGCGCTGACGCAACGCCTGACAGGGGCGGGGGGGGCGGGGGCCCGGCCCCCCCCCGGGGGGGGCCGGCCCACGGGCCCGCCCCCCCTTCGTCGTCTCCGGGGGCACGGCGCTGGTCGCGCTGGGGAGTGAGCTGGACCGGGCAGCGCGGGACGGGCGAGCGGTGGTCGGAGCAGGAGTCGGCAGGGATGGTGGGAGCAGCCGGGGTGGGCAGCGCAGCGACGAGGCGAGCGCTTGAGGGCAGGGCCTGGGACGGGGCCGCGCGGATGGTGGGAGCGGTCGGGAGCCGGGTAGCGCCGGGACGAGGCGAGCGGCTCGGCGGGCGGCGTCGAAGGACGAGGTCGGCAGGGGTGGTGGGGGCGGTCGAGGGCCGGGCAGCGCGGGATTGGGCAAGCGCTTGGCAGCGGCGGCCGAAGATGCGGTCGGCAGGGACAGCGGAAGTGGCTGAGGGCCGGGCAGCGCGGGGTTGGGCGAGCGCTCGAGGGTGGGGGCCGATGACGGGGCCGCAGGGATGGTGGTGCGTCCGGAGGTAGGGCAGCGCGGGACCGGGCAAGCGCTTGGCGGCGGCGAAGGACGAGGTCGGCGGGGATGGCGGAAGCGGTCGAGGGCCGGGCAGCGCCGGACGAAGCGAGCGCTTGAGGGCGGGGCCGACGATGAGGCCAGCGATGGCGGGACCGGCCGGAGGCCGGGTCGGGGTGGACTGGCGTCGACCATGAGAGCGGCCAGAAGGCGTGACCCAGGCGTGGCAGTGCAGGGCGGACAAGCGGCGTGCGGGGATGCGGTACGCCGGACGAGGGCGGCAGTGCGGGCAGGGGACGAGCGCCGGACGAGGCGTGACAGGGTGGGCACGGGCGAGTGCGGCGTGCAGGATCGCGCAGGGTGACGGCGGAGCCAAGCCACCCAGCCGCCAACCGCGATGGCGGAGCCGCGCCACCTGCCACCCCACGCAATGGCGAAGCCGAGGCGTCTCTCCAGACGCGAAGGGCAACGGCGGAGCCGAGCCGCCCTGCCGCCCACACCAATGGCGAAGCCGAGGCGTCCCTCCACGCGTGAAGGGCAACGGCGAAGCCGAGTCGCCCTTCCGCCAGCGGCAATGGCGAAGCCGAGGCGTGTGAACCTCTCAGCGCTGGTCAAGCGGTGGTGTCGCAACCCCGACGGCGATTGGGGCTTGACCTTGAGGGGGCGGGATGCTCCCCTCATGGGCACGGCCGGGCGCTTTTCAGCCCGGCCTTTTCCGGCCGTCTAAGCATCCCGCCAGAGGCTCAAGGTCAAGCCCCAATCGCTATCGACGCGAAGCGGCGATGACCCACACCGGCCCGGCACTGCCCGCCCAACCACCCACGCAAGGCGACCAGAGCGCACGGCAGGCGACCACCCCGCTGGAACCGGCGCCAGCCAACGCAAGCCGCCCCACCCAGCCCAACAACTCGCCCCCACCCACCGAACCACTCGACCAGGTGAGCCGTACTACTCACCGGACGAGCAACCCGCCGTCCCCACCACACGTCCCTCACAGTGGCGCGGGTGACAAAACCTGGGTTGCCCGAACGCCACCACCAACCTTCTGGCAATGTGAGGACCATGAGGCGACTCGGGGGAGTGCTTGCTGCTGCCGTCCTGTGCGGCGCAGCTGCGGCGTGCACGAACGCGCCGCCTCCGCCCCTGGTCCCGAAGTCCGAGGCACCTGTCATCACCACCACGGGGCCCAAGGTCACCGAGATCGTGGTCGGCGTGGACGACGTGGCCGGCGGTTACAACCCGCACGCCCTCGCCGCGCAGAGTCCCATCACGACGGCGTTGAGCTCGCTGCTGCTGCCGAGTCCGTTCAGGCCGGGCAACGACGGCGCGCCGCAGCTCGACCGGAATCTGATGGTGAGCGCGAAGGTCACCAAGGCCGAGCCGTTCACAGTCACCTACACGATTCGCAAGGACGCCAGCTGGTCGGACAGCGCTCCGATCGCCGCCGAGGACTTCTACTACCTCTGGCAGCGTATGCGCGCCGAGCCCGGTGTTGTGGATCCGGCGGGTTACCGGCTTGTCAACAACATCAGCGCCCGCGAGGGCGGCAAGGTCGTCGAGGTGACGTTCGGCAAGCCGTTCCCGGGGTGGCGGAGCCTCTTCTCGAACCTGTTGCCCGCGCACCTGCTCAAGGACGCGCCCGGCACGTGGTCGAACGTGCTCGCCACCGGGTTCCCGGCCACTGCCGGGCCCTTCCAGGTGCGCAGCCTCGACGAGCCGCGCGGTGAGGTCGTGCTCGAACGCAGCGACCGGTACTGGGAGGTGCCGACCACGCTCGACCGGGTCGTCATCCGCAGGGCCACGCACAGCGCGATGGCCGAGTCACTGTCCAAAGGCGACAACCAGGCCGCGCTGCTGCGCGCGGACGCGGCGGACGTGAACCTGCTCAAGGGAATCGAGAAGGTCACCACGAAGCCCGTGCCGCGCAACGAGGTCGTGCAGGTGCTGCTGCGGCCGGCGAGTGAGCGGCTCGCGGACGTCAAGACGCGCAAGGCGATCGTTGCCGCGCTCGACCGCGACGCGCTCATCGCTTCCGGGACGCAGAGCGGGCCGAGTGCCTCGTTCCGGGCCGACTCGTACGTGGTGCCGCCCAGCCGTGCCGGGTTCGTGAAGACGATCAACGGGAACACGCTCGACGCGGCGGCGAGTGAGCAGTTGCTGACCGAGGCCGGCTACTCGAAGGCCGGTGCCGAGTGGCAGAAGGCGGGCAAGGCGCTCAAGCTCCGCATCGCCGCGCCGGAGAAGGTCGAGCCGTACGTCGGCATCGCGAACCGGATCAAGGCGCAGCTGAAGGAACGCGGCATCGACTCCGAGGTCGTCACGCCGAACGCCGAGGAGCTCTTCAGCACTCAGCTCACGCAGAAGGACGTCGACATCGCTGTCGTGCCGCGGGTCGACGCGGGGGACACGGCGGCGGCGCTGGCGAGCGAGTTCGGGTGTGCCGGTGAGGCTCCGGACGGGGCGACGCCCAGCCCGCAGAACGCCGCCGGCTTCTGCGACCCGGCGATCCAGGCGGACATCGAGGCCGCGCTGAACGGCAAGGTCCTGGTGTCCGACGTGCTGGCGAGGGTCGAGCCGTTGATCGCCGACCAGGCCGTTTCGGTGCCGTTGTTCCAAGTAGTGGATCTACTTGGTGTGCTTCCCACGGTTTCAGGCGTCGACACCGGGGCACCCCTGGCGGGCGTGCTCAGCGGTGCGCCCGAATGGCGGCGTCTCGACAAGTAGTCGAGGGGTCCGAAAACCGGTTGCGGCCGCCTTTCGCGCGTTGCTACGTTCGGCCGCCGTCGTTGACAGAATTCCGCGTGCCCGGTCAACGAACGCATTCGCCCGGTAATCGGGCCATTGCGGCCTGCTACAACCTGTTTCCATTGGGTCACGATCGCCCTCCCAGGTAGTGACCGCCGCCTCAACGGGTTCTTACCGTGCTGCCCACGATGTGCCGGTTCGGGGCGCGTATGGCACATCACGGTTATGGGCGTGCCGGCCGACCAGGTCACGGCCGCCCAGTGCTAGGAGGGCACGTGTCGATGAGGAGAACCAAAGCACTTCCGGCGATCGCGCTGGTCGCCAGCGCGTCTCTCGTGCTGGGTGCCTGTGGTGGTGGCGGCGGTGGGAGCACCGACGCGAACGGTGGCGACTCCACCATCGCGGAGATGGCTGTCGCGCGCGGTGAGTCCGCGGACGGCTACACCGCGCCGGAGACCAAGCAGAGCGACCAGGTCGTGGTCTCGACGGACAAGGCGTTCACCGCGTACAACAACGCGACCGAGGACGCCAACCAGTCCTACAACACGTTCGCGCTGGTTCTCACGCAGCCGGGTGCGCACATCCTGAACGGCAACAACAAGTACAGCGTCAACAAGGACGTGATGGAGAGCGTCGAGGTCACCTCGAAGTCTCCGCAGGTCGTGACGTGGAAGCTGAAGAAGGGCGTCAGCTGGTCCGACGGCGAGGCCTGGGACTGCGACGACTTCTACATGGCGTGGTTCACGCAGAGCAACTCGTCCAAGAAGGCCGACGGCAGCAAGTACTTCAAGCCGGCCGGCAGCACCGGGTACGACCTGATGACCGGTGAGTGCAAGGACGACCAGACGTTCGTCGGCACCTTCGCCGACCCGTACCCGGACTACATCGGCCTGTTCAACAACGACGTTCTCCCCGCGCACATCCTGGAGAAGAACGCCGGCATCGCCGACATCACCAAGCTGAACAAGGACAGCGCGGCCGCTGACATCCAGAAGGCAGCCGACTTCTGGAACGAGAAGTGGAACGGCTTCACCGCGGCGCTCATGCCGGGTGCGGGCCCCTACGTCCTGACGGCCTTCGAGCCGAACCAGTCGGTGACGCTGGAGCGCAACCCCAAGTGGGTCGGCAAGCCCGGTGGCCCGTCGAAGATCGTCCTCAAGGCCGTCCCGGACCCCGTCGCGCAGGCGCAGGCGCTGGAGAACGGCGAGGTCGCCGTCAACTCCATGGCGCAGCCCGACGCGAACGCCGCGACGAAGCTGAAGGGCCTCAGCGCCCAGGGCGTCACGTTCGGCGCGGGCCCCGGCCTGTCGTTCGAGCACTTCGACATCCAGATGAAGAACCCGGTTCTGTCGAAGGAAGAGATCCGCAAGGCGTTCTTCATGTGCGTCAAGCGCCAGGACATCATCGACAAGCTGATCTCCGAGGTGCAGGCGGACGCGAAGCCGCTCGGCAGCCTGATCTTCTTCCCGAAGGACGAGGGCTACAAGGACCTCTACGCCGAGAAGGCCAAGGGCGACCCGGCCGCGGCGAAGAAGATCCTCAGTGACGCGGGCTGGACGCAGGGTGCCGACGGCGTGTTCGCGAAGGACGGCGTGCGTGCCTCCTTCCGGATCAGCCACACCGACATCCCGCGGCGCAAGCAGACCGTCGAGCTGGTCCAGGGCCAGTGCAAGGAAGCCGGTATCGAGATCAAGGACGACACCGACCCGAACTTCCTCGACGAGCGCGTGAGCCAGGGTGACTACGACGTCGCGCTGTTCGCGTGGTCCGGTGGCCCGACCAAGAGCGACAAGAAGTCGATCTACGAGACGGGCGGTGGCCAGAACTGGCAGAACCTGACCGTCCCGGCCGCGGACGAGGCCTTCAAGTCGGCCGTGTCCCAGACGTCGATCGCGGACTCGCTCAAGTACTTCCAGAAGGCCGACGAGGAGATCTCGAACGCCTACGCGTCGCTCCCGCTCTTCCAGATGCCGAACATGTGGGCGTTCAAGGGGCTCGACCGCGTGTACTTCCAGAGCTACTACGGCGCGCTTTGGAACGCCAACGAGTGGCAGACCAAGTAAATCGCCATAGCTGAAGTGCGCAACGCCTGACCGGGCGGGGCCGGACCACGAGTCCGGCCCCGCCCGAGCCGGGTTGCCCCCTAGGAGCCCCGCCGTGATCCGCTACATCATTCGACGGCTGCTGATCTCCATACCCATCCTGCTGATCGGCAGCTTCGCCTGTTACGTCCTCGTCGCCACCGCCGGAAACCCCTTGGCGGAAATGCGATTCCGGCCTGGCGTCACCGAAGCCGACATCAAGGCCGCCGAGGTCGCCCTCGGCTTGGACAAGCCGGTCTTCATCCGCTACTGGAACTGGCTCACCGACTTCCTGTCCGGTGACTGGGGCCAGAGCATCGCCCTCGGTCAGGCCAAGACCGCTGTCTTCCCGGCCGTCACCGACGCGCTGTGGACCACCGGACGCCTCGTCATCGGCGCCGAACTCCTCGCTCTGACACTGGGAGTCTCGGTCGGCGTGCTCGCCGCCGTGCGCCAGTACTCGATCTTCGACTACCTGGCGACCAGCACCGCGTTCCTCATGTTCTCGATGCCGATCTTCTGCGTCGCGGTCATCGTGAAGAACTACGGCATCCAGTTCAACAACGTCCTGGAGTCGATGGGGCTGGACCGCTGGCTCACCACCGCGGGCCCGCGGCCGGGTGGTTTCACCGGCAGCTTCGGTGAAGTGATCTTCAAGTACACCGGCACGTTCCTGCTGCCGACGGTCGCGCTGATGCTGATCAGCTTCGCCGCCTACAGCCGGTTCGAACGCGCCTCCATGCTGGAGATCCTGCACTCGGACTTCGTGCGCACCGCGCGGGCGAAGGGCATCTCGCAGGGCCGCGTGATCTTCAAGCACGCGTTCCGCAACGCGCTCATCCCGGTGTCCACGCTGTTCTCGCTGAACTTCGGTGCCGTGCTGTCCGGCGCGATCATCACCGAGACCGTGTTCGGCTGGGCCGGCATGGGCACGCTGCTGGTCAACTCCGTGCGGCAGTTCGACCCGCCGATGCTGATGGGCTGGCTCGCCGTCACGGCGACCCTGATCGTGCTGTTCAACCTGATCGCCGACGTCGTGTACGGCATCCTCGACCCTAGGATTCGCCTTGGCTAACATCAACTTGGCGTCCGAGGGCGGCGTGGTGAACAGCGCTCCCGAGTCCGGTTCCCACGAGTTCGACGCCACCAAGACCCGCACGCAGGGCCAGCTCGTCCTGCGGCGCTTCCTGCGCCACCGGCTCGCGATGGTGAGCCTCGGCGTCTTCGTCTTCCTCGTGCTGTTCGCGTTCGTCGGTCCGTTCGTCTGGACCTACGACTACGAGGACGTGACCAGCAAGTCCTACCAGCCGATGAGCGGCACCCACCCGCTCGGCACCACCCAGGTGGGCAAGGACATGCTCGCGCTGCTCATGCGCGGCACGGCCTACTCGCTGCAGATCGCGTTGATCGTGGCCGCGCTGGCGACCGCGATCGGCGTGACGTTCGGTGCCCTGGCGGGATATCTGCGCGGCTTCATCGACACGGTGCTGATGCGCCTCGTCGACCTGCTGCTGATCATCCCGCAGATCGCGGTCGCCGCGATCGTCGTCAAGGGCTTCTCCGGCAGCTGGTACGTCGTCGCGCTGGTGCTCGCCGCGTTCGCGTGGATGTCGATCGCGCGCATCACCCGCGGTGAGACGCTTTCCTTGGCGCAGCGGGAGTTCATCGAGGCGGCGCGGGCGTGTGGCGCCTCGACGCCGCGCATCATCTTCAAGCACCTCGTGCCGAACATGATCGGCAGCATCACGGTCAACGCCACGCTGGCGATCGCCGCCGCGGTGCTGACCGAGGCCGCGCTGTCGTTCCTGGGACTGGGCGTCCAGCCCCCGGACACGTCGCTCGGCGTGATCGTGCTCGAGAACTACGGGCAGTTCATGAACCGGCCGTGGCTGTTCTGGGGCCCGTTCATCGTGCTCGTGTCGCTCTCCTTGGCCGTCAACTTCATCGGTGACGGCCTGCGCGACGCGTTCGACCCGAGGCAGACGAAGGTGCGTGCCTGATGAGTGTTTCCGAACTGACGGAGGACTTCCTGCCCTCCAACACCACCGCGCCGCTGCTCTCGGTCAAGGACCTGTCGGTCACCTTCCCGACCGACGACGGCGACGTCCGCGCCGTGCGCAACGTCTCGTTCGACCTCAACCCCGGCGACGTGCTGGGCATCGTCGGCGAGTCGGGCTCCGGCAAGTCGGTGTCGTCCATGGCGATCATGGGGCTGCTGCCCAAGAACGCCGTCATCGAGGGCTCGATCCGCTATCGCGGTGAGGAGCTGAACGGTCGCACCTACAAGCAGATGCAACCGTTCCGCAGCAAGCACATCTCGATGATCTTCCAGGACCCGATGACGTCGCTGAACCCCGTCTACACCGTGGGGTGGCAGCTCGCCGAGACCTACCGCGCGCACCACGACGTTTCGAAGAAGGCGGCGTGGGCCAAGGCGGTCGAGGCGCTGGAACTGGTCGGCATCCCGCAGCCGGACAAGCGCGCGGCGCAGTACCCGCACGAGTTCTCCGGCGGCATGCGGCAGCGCGTGGTCATCGCGATGGCGATCATCAACGACCCCAGCGTGATCATCGCCGACGAGCCGACCACCGCGCTCGACGTGACGGTGCAGGCGCAGATCCTCGACACCATGCTGCGGCTGCAGGCCGAGACCGACGCGGCGATCGTCATGATCACGCACGACCTCGGCGTGGTCGCGGGCATGGTCAACCGCGTGCAGGTGATGTACGGCGGCACCGTGGTCGAGTCCGGCCCGGTCGACGACGTCTTCGAACGGCCGCGGATGCCCTACACGGTGGGACTTCTGGGTTCGGTCCCGAACCCGGCCACCCTGGGCAAGCGGCTCACCCCGATCAAGGGCGCGCCGCCGTCGCTGGTGAACCTGCCGAGCGGCTGCTCGTTCTCGCCGCGCTGCCCGCTCGTCGCCGACGTGTGCCACGAGTGGGAACCGCTGCTGGAGCAGGCCGGTGCCGCGAACCACACGACGCGGTGCCACCGCTGGGAGCACCTGGCGACGATCGAGACGCCGCAGAGGCTGTTCCTGCACGACGAGATCGGCACGGTGGAGAACCCGGCCGCGTTCGCCGCGGCCAACCCCGACGAGTCGCTCGAAGTGACCGCCGTGCACGGGTCTTTGATCACGGATGAGGAGGCGAAGTGACCGCGCCACTGCTGGAGGTCACCGACCTCGTCAAGGAGTTCCCCGTGCGGGGCAAGGGGATCATCCCGCGCAACACCGGCACGGTGCAGGCCGTGTCCGGGGTGTCGTTCGCGCTGCAGCCCGGTGAGACGCTCGGCCTCGTCGGCGAGTCCGGCTGCGGCAAGTCCACGACCGGGCGCGCGATCCTGCAGCTGCACAAGCCGACCTCGGGCTCGGTGAAGTTCGAGGGCCGCGAGCTGACGACCATGAGCAGCAAGCAGTTGCGGCCGCTGCGCAAGGACATCCAGATCGTCTTCCAGGACCCGTACGCGTCGCTGAACCCCAAGTGGCAGGTCAACGACATCATCGCGGAACCCCTGGTGATCCACGGTGTCGAGGGCGGCGTGCAGCGGCGGGTCAACGAGCTGATGGAGCTCGTGGGCCTGAACCCCGAGCACCGCAGCCGTTACGCGCACGAGTTCTCCGGCGGTCAGCGGCAGCGCATCGGCATCGCCCGTGCCCTGGCGCTGAACCCGCGGTTCCTGGTGCTGGACGAGCCGGTGTCCGCTTTGGACGTCTCGGTGCAGGCCGGTGTCGTGAACCTGTTGGAGGAGCTGCAGGAACGGCTCGGGCTCGCCTACCTGTTCGTCGCGCACGACCTCTCGGTGGTGCGGCACATCTCGGACCGGGTCGCGGTCATGTACCTCGGCAAGATCATCGAGATGGGCGAGCGCGAGGCCATCTACGGCAAGCCGATGCACCCGTACACGCAGGCGTTGCTGTCCGCGGTGCCGATGCCGGACCCGAAGGCGGAGCGCAAGCGCCAGCGGATCGTGCTGACCGGCGACGTGCCGTCGCCGGTCAACCCGCCGTCCGGTTGCCGGTTCCGCACGCGGTGCTGGAAGGCCCAGGACATCTGCGCCACCGAGGAACCGAAGCTGGAAAGGCGTGGTGGGCCGGAAGGAACGTTGTCCGCGTGCCACTTCGCCGAGGAACGCGTGGTCGTCTAGAAGCCGGTCGTCGAGTGGTCGTGGTCGCGGGACGACCACGACCACTCGGCGCGGGTGCGGCGGAACCACCCTTGGGCCAACCTTTACTCTTTTCCAGTGACGCTGACTGCCCCACCACGGTTGCTCTTCGTGCACGCCCACCCGGACGACGAGAGTCTCTGGACCGGCGGCACCATCGCGCGCTACGCCTCGGCCGGCGCGCACGTCACCGTCGTCACCTGCACGCTGGGCGAAGAGGGCGAGATCATCCCGCCCGCGCTGGCGAACCTCGCCGCCGACGCCGCCGACCAGCTGGGTGGATACCGGGTGGGTGAGCTGAGATCAGCCTGCGCCGCACTCGGTGTGACGGACCACCGGTTCCTCGGCGGCATCGGCCGGTGGCGCGACTCCGGCATGGTCGACGTGCCGTCCAACGCCAAGCCCCGCGCGTTCGTCCAGGGACCGCTCGACGACCAGACCGCCCAGCTGGTCGAGATCCTGCGCGAGGTCAAGCCCCAGGTCGTCGTGAGCTACGACGCGTTCGGTGGTTACGGCCACCCGGACCACATCCGCGCGCACGAGATCACGGTCGCCGCGTGCGCCCAGGTCTCCGAGGTCGAGCGGGTCTTCTACGCGGTGACGTCCCGCGACGCCACGAACGCCGGGGTGGCCGCGCTGGAGAACGTCCCCGAGGCGTTCCGGCTGCCCGAGCCGGGCGAGCTCCCGGTGACACCCGATGAAGAGATCACAACGGTTGTCGACGTGTCGGAGCACCTGACGGCCAAGCGCCGCGCGTTGCGTGCACACTCGACGCAGGTCAGTGTGTGGGACGGCGGGTACGCGCTGTCGAACAACATCGCGCAGCCGCTGGTCGGTGCCGAGTACTACGTGCTCGCGAAGGGCTCGCCGGAGGGCGCGGCCGCGGATCTGTTCGGAGGACTGGGTGACAGGTAGCTGGCGAGTCGTCTTCCTGCTGCTCCTGTGCGTCGAGGCAGCAGTGCTCGCCGTGCTCGAAACGATGTTCCTGCCCCTGCGCTTCGACGGCACGCTGCTGCCGGACCTGGGCGGCTGGCCGTTCCCGATCATGATCATCGTGGCGGGCGTGACGACGCCCCTGCTGGTGTCGTGGGCGGCGGGGCTGTCCCAGAAGGTCCTGACCGCCGCGCTGCCGCTGCTGGTCTGGTTCTTCACGCTGCTGGTGTTCGGCTACCTGGAGCCGGGCTCCAACAGCAGCACGCCCCTCGTGCTGCTGCAGGACTGGCGGGGGCTGTTGATGTTCGCCGCCGGCACGTTCCCCGGCGCGGTGGCCGTCGGGGCCGTGATGGCGCGCAACGCGGCCAACCGGCCTGGCCTCTACGAGACCGCCGGGATCCAGTAGCGGTAGCGGTGGTGCTCGGTGCAGCCGAGCTCCTCGTACAGCCTGATCGCCGGTTCGTTGTGCTCGGCCACCTGCAGCGCGCACGTCGTGGCGCCCTGTGCCAGGCCCCAGCCCGCGAGCTCGCCCATGAGCCGCCGCGCGAGGCCCTGACGGCGGTGTGACGGCCGCACGGCGAGCCGGGCGACGTGCAGCACGTCCTCGACCACGGCGCCGCGCACGGCCGCGACCACGGTGTCGCCGGCGGTGATGCTCGCGAAGCAGACGCCGCTCCCGCTGCCGAGCACGTGCCGCTGCGCGGCGGACACCTCGGATCCGGCCGTGAGTTCCCACCATCCGGGAAGATCGCGACTCTCGGCCACGCCGTCCGCGAACTTCTCCAGCGCGCCGGTCATCACCAGTGACTCGGCACCACCAGGATGATCCAGATCGACGCGCCAACCGGCGGCTTCGATCGCGGACTCCGGGGGTGAGCCGTTGACCACATGCGCGGTGGGTTTGATGCCGTGCTCGCGGGCGAACCCTTGAGCGGCCCTCAACGCCTCCGGGACGGGCATGCCGGGGTCACCGCAGGTCAGCGTGCTGTTCGCGCGGCCGGTGAAGCCCGCGGCGGCACGCATCAACCAGTCTCCAAGCGGAACTTCTGCCAGGGCGGGCCATGCTCGCGCGCAGAGTGATTCCAGGTGATCCACGGTGTGCACACGTTCATCCTGACTAGGTTGGAAAGAGATTTTCCGGCCGGGGGTTGTGACGTGGCACACCGTGCAGCTAAGGCAAGCCTGACCGGGTGATACTCGAACGTGCCGCGTACTCTCCGGCTTGCGCGGTGTGACCGATGAAGTTGGAGAGCGCAGTGACTTATGTGATCGCCCAGCCGTGCGTGGATCTGCTCGACAAGGCGTGCATCGAAGAGTGCCCCGTCGACTGCATCTACGAAGGCGACCGGATGCTCTACATCCACCCCGACGAGTGTGTGGACTGTGGCGCGTGCGAGCCCGTGTGCCCGGTGGAAGCCATCTACTACGAGGACGACGTCCCCGACGAGTGGAAGGACTACACCAAGGCGAACGTCGACTTCTTCAACGAGCTCGGCTCGCCCGGTGGCGCGTCGAAGGTCGGCAAGGTCAGCGCCGACCCCGAGTTCGTGAAGGCGCTCGCACCACAGGCTGCTGAGGGGCATTGATCATCCGACGCAGGGGCCCGGCGCTGCCGGACTTCCCGTGGGACCAGCTGGCAGGCCACGCCGCCAAGGCGCGCAAGCACCCCGGCGGCGTGGTCGACCTGTCGGTCGGCACCCCTGTCGACCCGGTTCCCGCGGTGATCCAGTCCGCGCTGTCGTCGGTCGCCGACGTTCCCGGCTACCCGACCACCCACGGCACTCCTGAGCTGCGCGCGGCCTTCGTCGCCGCGGTGGAGCGCCGGTACGGGATCGTCGGCGTCCAGGAAGCGGCGGTGCTGCCCACGATCGGCTCCAAGGAGCTCGTGGCGTGGCTGCCCACCCTGCTCGGCGTAGGGCCGGGTGACGTCGTGGCCGTGCCCGCCGTCGCGTACCCCACCTACGAGGTGGGCGCGCTGATGGCGGGGGCCGAGGTCGTCCGCCTCGCCGACGGGGAGCAGCCGCCCGCCGGCACGAAGCTGGTGTGGCTCAACTCGCCGTCGAACCCGACGGGGCGCGTGCTGTCGGCCGAGCAGCTGCGGGACGCGGTCGCCGCCGCCCGCGCGGTCGGCGCGGTCGTGGCGTCGGACGAGTGCTACCTGGCACTGCCGTGGGACTCCTCGCCGGTGTCGGTGCTGCACCCGTCCGTTGTGGACTCCTTCGACGGGGTGCTCGCCGTGCACTCGCTGTCGAAGTCGTCGTCGCTCGCGGGCTACCGGGCCGGGTTCATCACCGGTGACCCGGAGCTGGTCGCGGGTCTGCTGGAACTGCGCAAGCACGCCGGCATGATCGTGCCGCGGCCGGTGCAGGAGGCCATGCGCGCCGCCCTGGAGGACGACGAGCACGTCGCCGAGCAGCGGTCCCGGTACCTGGCCCGGCGGCAGGTCCTGAAGCCCGCGCTGGAGGCGGCCGGGTTCACCGTGTCGCACTCGGAGGCAGGGCTCTACCTGTGGTCGTCCCGCGGTGAGGACTCCTGGGAGACCATCTCCTGGCTGGCCGACCGCGGCATCCTCGCGGCTCCGGGCACGTTCTACGGACCGGCGGGTGCGAAGCACGTGCGGGTCGCGCTCACGGCCACCGACGAGCGGATCGCGGCGGCGGTCGAGCGCCTCGGCGTCTGATCAGGGCTTGAGAGCCGACCAGACCCTGCGGGTGAACTGGTTCGGCGGCACGGCGTCCGTGGTGAGCCGCACCGACGTGCTGATCTCCTCGCCGCTCAGGCCCAGGCCGAGCACGAGGTGCCAGTGCAGGTCCCAGAGGTCGGCGAACTCGTCCAGTTCCACGTCCGCGTCCGCGCTGACGTGGAGCACGGCCGGTTCCGCGACGCGCACGACGCGTTCGACGGCCCGCACGTCCCGCGTGTTGGTGCGGAAGCTGAACGCCAGGTCGACCGTCTCGCTGTCGAGCCCGTACGTCGCGTACGAGTGGCATCTGTGGTGCGGCAACGACAACGGCTGGTTCGTCTCCAGGTAGAGGTCGCCCTCGAACCGCAGCGTCGGTGAGTGCTGGCTCAGGGTGGCGCGGGCGCTGACGAACTCCCAGCCGGGCATGTCCAGCTTGGGCACCAGCAGTTCCAGCACCTCGCTGCGCCGCGCGGACCGGGTGCGCTCACCCGAGCGCCACGGGATCTCCCTGCTGTAGGGCTCTTTCTTCGTGACGAACACGTACGGCGCGTTGTCGGTCTGCAGGCTCAGGACGACGACGGTGCGGCCGCGCGCCCAGTCGAACGCGACGGTGGTCAGACCCGGTGCCACGCCGTCGAAGTGGCTCTCGACGCGGGGCCACCAGCTCGACAGCTCCTCGGCCAGCGCGCCCTTGACGTACCGGCCCTTCTCGTCGACGCCGACGATCCACATGGCCTCCGACCCGCGCGCGGCGTTGCACAGCGCCGCGATCTGGCGGGCCGCCTTGCCGTGGTCGATCGGCCACTGGGTCTTGAACTCCACGAAGGAGTCCTCGGACTGCGCCCCCTCCAGGGCACGCTCGATCGCGGCGCGAGCGTTCAACTCAAGTCGCTGTTTGAGCACGTGCACCTCCTAGAGCCGGCGAGGGCCAGTCCGCCTGCGCAGACCGGGCCCCGGACACCGCATTCGCCTCCCTGAAGCGGCTGGGGTCAGTCGTTGGCGTGCAACGCGGCGTTCAGTTCGACGCCGGTGCCCTTCCGGGGCTTGACCTTCACCGCGCCGGTCACCGAGTCCCGGATGAACAGCAGGTTCGATTGTCCGCTCAAAGTGACCGCCTTGACGACCTCGCCGTCCGGCAGCGTCACCTTCGTGCCGGCGGTGACGTAGAGGCCGGCCTCGATCACGCAGTCGTCGCCCAGCGAGATGCCCAGGCCGGCGTTCGCGCCGAGCAGGCAGCGCTCGCCGATGCTGATGACCTGCTTGCCGCCGCCCGACAGCGTGCCCATGATCGACGCGCCGCCGCCGACGTCCGAGCCGTCACCGACCACGACGCCGCCGGAGATGCGGCCCTCGACCATCGAGCTGCCGAGCGTGCCGGCGTTGAAGTTCACGAAGCCCTCGTGCATGACCGTGGTGCCGGACGCGAGGTGGGCGCCGAGGCGGACGCGGTCCGCGTCGCCGATGCGGACACCGGACGGGACGACGTAGTCGACCATGCGCGGGAACTTGTCGATGCTGTACACCGTCACCGGGCCACGGACGCGCAGGCGGGTGCGGGTCTGCTCGAAGCCGTCGACCGCGCACGGGCCGTGGTTCGTCCACACGACGTTCGTCAGCAGGCCGAACATGCCGTCGAGGTTCGCGCCGTGCGGCTTGATCAGGCGGTGGCTGAGCAGGTGCAGGCGGAGCCAGATGTCGTAGGTGTTCTCCGGGGCGGCCTCCAGGTCGACGGCGACCTTGACGCCGACGACCTCGACGCCGCGCTCCAGGTCCTCGCCGAGCAGCTTCGCGGCGGCCTCACCGAGGGCTTCCGCGATCTCGGCGGAGGACACGCGGACGGTGCCCAGCTCTGCCGTCCCACCGAGGGCGGGGGACGGGTACCAGGTGTCGAGGACGGTGCCGTCCGGGGTCACAGTGGCCAGGCCGATGCCGTATGCGGTGCTCACGGGTACCGAGCTTAGTCCGCTGACCGGTCCGGCCACCGTCCGGCGGGGCAGGGCCCGGCCGCCGGGAGCTCAGTCGGGAACCTCCGCGCTGAAGTACAGCGAACCCAGGTCACCGCGGGTCGCGATGAGCGCCTCGTTGCACTTCGACTGACGCGCGTCGGTGCTGGACACGTTGTCGACGCGCACCTCCGCGCACCGGTGTGCCTCGAAGTCGCCCACGGCGGTCATCAGCCGCGGCAGGACCTCGCTGACGTCCTCCTGGACCTGCTTGCCCCGCAGCGACCCGTCGAGCTGCCGGGTCATGGTGCCGACGTCCTCGACCCACGCGGCGCAGTCGGCCGGGGTGAAGCTGTGCTGGGAGCCGCACGGCGCGGTGAACAGCGACCTGATCGCGCCGCACTGCCGGTCGCACGCGGCGGGAGCCTCGCCGCAGCCGGTGGTCATGAGCAGCAGGGAGATGACCAGGAGTGTTCGCTTGATCACGCAGTGCACGGTATCGGCTGAACGGCTCAGCGCCCAAGCCGCCTGAGTAGGGTGAGCCGCGTGTCCGACACCCTTGATCTCTTCGCCGACCCGATCGACCTGACGACCTCGCTGGTGGATGTGCGCAGCGTGTCCGGGGAGGAGGCGGAGATCGCGGACCTCGTGCAGCGGTCGCTGGAGCTCCACGCGCCCCACCTGGAGATCACCCGATCAGGCAACTCCGTGCTGGCCAGGACGACCCTCGGCCGGGAGCGCCGGGTGGTGCTCGCCGGGCACCTGGACACCGTGCCGATCAACCAGAACTTCCCGAGCCGCCGCGAGGGCGACGTCCTGCACGGCTGCGGCACGGTCGACATGAAGGGCGGCGACGCGGTCATGCTCGCCATCGCGGCCCTGAGCCACCAGGCGCGCCACGACCTCACGTTCGTCTTCTACGACTGCGAGGAGATCGAGGCCGAGCGCAACGGGCTCACCAGGATCCAGCGCGACCTCCCGGAATGGCTGCTGGGCGACCTCGCGATCGTGTGCGAGCCGTCCAACGGCACGGTCGAGGCGGGCTGCCAGGGCACGATGCGGATCGAGATCAGGACGTCAGGGAAGCGCGCCCACACCGCCAGGGCGTGGATGGGCCGCAACGCCATCCACGGCCTGGGCGAGGCGCTGCGCAGGCTGGAGGTCTACGTGCCGCGGCAGCCCGAGATCGACGGCTGCCAGTACCACGAGGGCCTGCAGGCCGTGAAGATCAGCGGCGGCGTCGCGGGCAACGTCGTGCCGGACGAGGCCGTGCTCACGGTCAACCACCGGTTCGCGCCGGACCGCACGGTGGAGCAGGCCGAACAGCACCTCCGCGAGGTCTTCGAGGGCTTCGACGTCACCGTCACGGACCTCGCGGCCGGTGCGCTGCCGGGTCTGAACGCCCCCGCGGCGCAGGAACTGGTGCTGGCCGCCGGTGGCACTCCGGTGGCCAAGCTGGGCTGGACGGACGTGGCGCGGTTCGCGGCGCTGGGCATGCCCGCGGTCAACTTCGGGCCGGGCGATCCGACGCTGGCGCACACCCAGGAGGAGAACGTGCCGGTCCGGCAGATCACCGAGTGTTTCGCCGTGCTTAAGCGGTTTTTGCTGGACTGATCACTAGAATCTCAGTGATGACGGAAGAGAAGAAGAACGGCGCCGTCGATGAGCGCCCCTCGGAGAAGCGTCGCGGCCCGGTCGTGGAGCGGCGTGACCGCAAGGACGACCGCACCACCACCACGGACCAGCGCCTGCTCGACTCCCGCGGCCCCTCGGACTGGGTGCACACCGACCCGTGGCGGGTCCTGAGGATTCAGGCCGAGTTCGTCGAGGGTTTCGGCGCGCTGGCCGAGGTGCCGAGCGCGGTGACGGTCTTCGGATCCGCGCGCACCGGGCGTGACCACCCGGAGTACCAGACCGGGCGCGAACTGGGCGCCGCGCTGGCCGAAGCCGGGTTCGCGGCGA
Source organism: Lentzea sp. NEAU-D7 (assembly GCF_026242055.1). Taxonomy (GTDB): domain Bacteria; phylum Actinomycetota; class Actinomycetes; order Mycobacteriales; family Pseudonocardiaceae; genus Lentzea. The sequence continues at coordinate 40,584 of NZ_JAPJDL010000015.1, forward strand.
TCACCGGTGGCGGTCCGGGCGCGATGGAGGCGGTCAACCGCGGGTGTTCGGAGGCCGGCGGTTTCTCGATCGGGCTCGGCATCGAGCTGCCGTTCGAGCAGGGCCTGAACCCGTGGGTCGACCTCGGCGTGAACTTCCGCTACTTCTTCGTGCGCAAGACCATGTTCATCAAGTACTCGCAGGCGTTCATCTGCCTGCCGGGTGGGTTCGGCACGCTCGACGAGCTGTTCGAGGCGCTGACACTGGTGCAGACGAAGAAGGTCACGAAGTTCCCGGTCGTGCTGTTCGGAACCGAGTACTGGCAGGGTCTTTACGACTGGATCCAGAGCTCGGTGCTCGCCGGCGGCAAGGTCGGCGAGAAGGACCTCGCGCTGCTGCACCTCACCGACGACATCGACGACGCGGTGCGCGTCGTCAAGGACGCCCACAAGGCGTGGGCGGACGCGCACTGACGCCGCACGTCGAGCAAGGCCCGGCCTGCTGCCGCGCGCGGCGGGCCGCGGCCACGTCCCGGCCGCGAGGTGCGGGCCCAGCACCTTCGAGCACGGAAGTGGAAATCTCAGACCGATGTACGTAGCTGTTTACTGCGGAAGCCTCGCCACCGTCCCCCAGAGCTATGTCGATCTCGCCGCGGAGGTCGGGCGCCAGATCGCGGAACGCGGCTGGCACCTCGTCTGGGGCGGCGGGCAGACGTCGATGATGGGCGCGGTGGCGCGGGAGGCCAGGGCCGGCGGCGCCCACACCTACGGCGTCATCCCGAAGGGCCTCGCCACCAGGGAGATCGCCGACCGCGAGTCGACCGAGCTGCACGTCGTCGACACCATGCGCGAGCGCAAGAAGATGATGGACGACAAGGCGGACGCGTTCCTGACGCTGCCGGGCGGCATCGGCACCGCCGAGGAGTTCTTCGAGGTGTGGACGGCCGGTGTGCTCGGCATGCACGGCAAGCCCGTCGTGCTGCTCGACGTCGACAACCACTACAAGGGACTCGTCGAGTGGCTGACGGAGTTGCGGGACAAGGGTTTCGTCTCGCACGCCGCGCTGAAGTCGCTGATCGTCACGGACGACGTGTCAGTCGCCCTTGACGCTTGCGTCGTCTAGTCCCTTCGCCCTGGCCAGCACCTGGGTCTCCGGCAGGAGGTCCGGCAACGGGCGGTACGGCGTCGCCGTCACCTCGAACCGCTTGCCGGACACCACCCTGCCCTGCCAGGAACCCGCGATCTCGCCGTCCACCAGGATCGCCCCGCGCCGGCCGAGGATGCGGAAGATGTCCTTCTGCGCGGCCTTGTCCGGCAGCAGCAGGTCCCGGTCGCGAGCCTGGAGGTACGGGTCGGTCGGCGGCAGGAGCCTGACCTCCGGCGGTTCGGCGTCGACGATCTCCACGTCCTCCGGCAGCCACGCCTTGGCGCCCTCGACGGTCACCTCGACCAGGCCCTCCTGCGGCCAGCGCTTCTTCACCTCGCGGGTCGACGTGCCGAAGTAACCGGCCACTTCGGACGGTCCGGCGGGGCCGTGCAGCGTCAGGTACCGGTGCACCAGCTCGTCGAACCCCGCGGTCTTGCGCGGCACGCCCGGCCAGCCGTGGATGCGTTCGAACGTCACGGTCTTCTCCTCCGGGATGATCCGGAGACCCGCGGGCAGCGCGCCGAGGCGGAAGATCGGGTCGCTCACGTGCTCGGTCTGGCAGCCCCGGCAAGGTTCGATCGTCTGCTTGGGTGCCAACGGGGTCAGGGCCTTGCTCACCTCGCCCTTGGTCATCGGCTTCGTGACGATCGACCTCATGGCGGTGGCGATGTGCCGCAGCGACGCCAGCAGGTCGTCCACCTTCGGACGTGCGGCGCGGGCACGGGCGTCGGCGTCGCTCCACGGCCACAGCGCGCGGGCGAACGCCTTCAGCTCGCCGGCCCGGTGCAGGTGAGGAGCGCCCCGCACGGACCAGGTCACGGTGAAGTCCGCTGTCGACGGTGCGTCCAGCCGGGCGGCGAGGCTCAGCAGGGCCGAGCCGGAGGTGTTGTCCTGGACGCCCAGGGAGAACACCGCCAGCTCGGTCGCGTCGCTGATCCGCCGGTCCAGTTCGTGCTGGTGGATCCGGTGGAGGAGCACCTGTTTCCGGGTGAGGTCCACCCGGACATTCTTACGCCTTCGGAACCGTGAGGCTCGACGGTCCGAAGGTGACGGTTGAGCCACGTGTCGATTCCGTCAGATAACGCGGGTCCACCGTGTCGATCACCAGTGCGGTCCGGTTGCCCCAGCCGACGTTCCACACCGTCGGCTCCAGCTCCACGTCGAGGGTCTGCGTGCGGCCGGCACCCGTCACCTTGATCGGCTTGTGCGTGATCAGCGCGCCGAGGCCCAGCGGCCCGACCTCGTACAGGTACGCGAACAGCGTCGTCGTCTCCGCACTCGGGGTGACCTGGAGCTTGAGCTTCGGCGTGCCGGCGAGCGTCGCACCCCTCGGGTACTGCGGTCCGCTCCACACGCCCGCGACGTTGCGGTCGACGAGCGGCAGCGACACCCCGGTCGGGATGTTCAGGAACCCTTGCAGCGCACCGGAGAGCAGGATCGTGCCGCTGTCGGCGACGGTGCCCCACCCGGCGGTGATCTTCCTGCCGTCGAGCTGCACCGTGTCGGCGTTGGCGTTCGGCCAGGCGCCGAACTTCCGCCACTCGCCGCCGTTGTTGGGCTTGAGCTGCACCGGCTGTTCGGCGTCGACGCCGTTGGCCGTGCCCTTGACGTAGCGGTCGAACCAGCGGCCGACCGACTCCCAGATCTCGTTGGGCAGCCCCGCCGCGCCGAACAGCTCGGCGGTGGCGTGGTCACCCGGCGAGAGCATGAGCCGCTTCGGGCCGGTCAGGCCGCCGTAGAAGTCCGCGATCTGGCCCGGCGCGAAGATGCCGTCGTTCCAGGCGTTGCCGAGCAGGACCGCGGTGCCGTTGGCGTTGATCTGGGCGATCTTGGACGCCGCCGAGCGGTCGGCGGAGATCGGCACGACCTCCCAGAACCTGCCGTCGCGGTAGGCGTCCTCGGCTTCGACGAGGACGGGGCCGGGGCGCCCGGTGGCCTTGCCCGCCGCGAGCAGGACCTCGACGGCCTGCTTGTTGACGGTGCTGTTCGGGTAGAGCGAGCGGGCCAGGTCGGTCCACGTGCTCAGCGCCGCCGCGGCCTTGATGCGCCTGTCGTTCGCCGCGGCCAGCAGGGACTGCCCGGCACCGTAGGAGATCCCGGCCGCGCCGACCTTGGTGCCGTCGGCGTGCGCGTTGGCGATGGCCCAGTCGATCACCTTGCTGACGTCGCCGACCGTCTCGGGCCCGGCGATGTCGATCTGGCCGCCGGAGTCCCAGAAGCCGCGGCTGGTGTAGCTCACCACGACGTACCCGGACTGCTTGGCGAGCTTGGCGGCCGCGCCGACGTACTCGATGTTGGGAACCGCCCAGCTGGACGGCATGACGAGCAACGGGAACGGGCCGCTGCCCTGTCCGGTCGGCTCGACGACCAGGGCCTTCAGCACGGTGCCCCCGACGCCGGGGATCGACCTGTACGAGATCTGGTGACCCGGAACCACCGCGATGGCGGCCGGAGCACCGAGCAGGGTGGAGAGGAGTACCAGGACTAGAACAAGTGACCGTCGCACTCTGGTCCTCCTTGACCATGACGTAGATCACACAGGGTTGTTACCGCGGAGTAAACCAGGTTCCTACTCGTGAGTAGCAAGCGGCTGTGAGCCAGCTCACTGTCTACGCTGGGTGGTGTGAACCGATTCCGCGTTACTGAGCTGCCGAAAGACCGCGTGCTGGTCGTTGCGCATCTGACCAGCGCGGACGCCCTGGCGGCGGTGGTCGAGGCCGGAGCCGACATCGTCGAGTTCGAGGGTGAGCTGGACCTTCCGCCGCTGTCCGAAACCGTGGACGCGGTGACGATCGCCGCCGGCGACGAGGACTTCACGCTCGCGGCTGCCACAGTGGCTGCGATGTCCGGAGCACGTGCCGTTCGTGCGTCCGACGTAAGGCAGGCGAGGAAGGTCGTGGAGATGGTCGCGAGCGTGATGGGCACCCGTCCGCCGGCCAGGGCGATGCGGGCGCTCGCCTGATGCTGCCCTCCGTCGAAGCCTGGTTCGCCTCGCACACCTGGCAGCAGCCGTCCTGGACCCCGGCCGAGCTGGTCGCGTTGAAACGCGGTCGCACGGTGTCCGTCGTGCTGCCCGCGCTGAACGAGGAGGAGACCGTCGGGGACGTGGTCTCCGTGGTCCGGCCGTTGCTCGGGACGCTCGTGGACGAGCTCGTCGTGATGGACTCCGGCTCGACCGACCGGACGGTGGAGGTCGCCTCCGCCGCCGGGGCGCGGGTCGTGCTGCGCGAGGACGTCGTGCCGTGGCTGCCGCCGTTGCCGGGCAAGGGCGAGGTGCTGTGGCGGTCGCTGGCCGCGACCACCGGGGACCTGGTCGTCTTCCTGGACTCCGACCTGGTCGACCCGGAGACGGCGTTCGTCACGGCGTTGCTGGGGCCGTTGCTGCTCGACGGCGGCGTGCACCTGGTGAAGGGGTTCTACCGGCGGCCGTTGCGGCTGGAGAGCTCCGGTGGCGGACGGGTCACCGAGCTGGTGGCGCGGCCGCTGCTGAACACGTTGCGGCCCGAGCTCTCCGGTGTGGTGCAGCCGCTCGGCGGCGAGTACGCGGCGACCCGGTCCTTCCTGGAGTCCGTGCCGTTCGCGGCCGGCTACGGCGTGGAGATCGGGCTGCTGCTCGACGTGCACCGGATGCACGGGCTTTCGGCGCTGGCCCAGGTGAACCTGGGCGTGCGCAAGCACCGGAACCGGTCACTGCTGCAGCTCGGGGCGATGTCGTCGCAGATCATGGGAACGGCGCTGGCCCGCTGCGGTGTCGAGGCCGAATCAGGTCCACTGACGCAGTTCGTCCAGGTCGGCGGGGAGTGGCTGCCCGACTCGACCGACGTGCTCGTGGCCGATCGGCCCCCGATGGCGCACGTGGTCGAAAAGGGCTAGCTGCTCTTCGCGGTGGGTGACGACCAGCGCTGCGCCCCGGCAGTCGTCCAGGACCTTGCCGAGCACGCGGTCGGCCTGCCGCGGGTCGAGGCCTTCGGTGGGCTCGTCCAGGAGCAGGACCTCCGGGTGCGCCAGCACCGACCTGGTGAGGACCAGGCGCTGGCGCTGGCCTCCCGAGATCTCCTCGCCGCGTTCGCCGACGACCCGGTCCCAGTCGAGGTCCAGCTCGGCGATCCCCGCTGCTCTGTCGAGTTCTTCCTGGGTGGCATCGGGTTTGGCCAGCAGGACGTTCGTGCGGACCGTGGTGTGGAAGACGTGGGCGTCGGCCAGCGCGCCTTTGCTCGGTTCGAGTTTCCGTGCGATGGCGTTCAGGAGCGTCGTCTTGCCCGAACCGCTCGGGCCGACGATCGCCGTTCGGCCGGTCAGCTCCGGGACTTCCGGCTCGTAGGCCGGTTCCGGCTCGTCGGTGGGTTCCGGCACGGGCTTGGTGAGGGCCGCGAGCGGGACGGTGATCTCGAACGCGGCGACGGCGGCCATGATCAGCCAGGCCGGTTCGTGCTGCGCGAGCATGAGCAGTGCCGCGCCGAACTGGACGGCGATGGCCAGCGGGGTCAGATCCCTCGTGCGTTCCTGGCGGGACAGCTCTGCCGCGGTTCTGGTCGCGGCGCGGAGTTTCTCGTCGAACAGGCCGTACGCGATGAGTTCTTCCTTGCTGTGGACCAGTTCGGTGGTTTGTTCGGTCAGCCTGGCGCGCAACGGGGTCAGGTCACGCGGGTTGCGGACGGCGAGCCAGGGGAGCAGCGCGAGGTTGATCAGCAGCCCGGCGACCAGCGGCAGCGAGAAACCCGAGACGACCGCGACGACGGCGCCGACCAGGGCCGCGGTGATCCACGGGAGGGTGGCGCGGAGCCGGGTGTCGAGCTGCTGGTCGACGTTCGTGACGATGCGGGTCAGGGCCGTGCCGGACGGGACGTGCCTGCGGTGCGCGAGGTCGTCGTAGACCCGGCCGCGCAGTTCGACGGCCTCGCTGAGCACGGCCTTGTGGCTGGTCAGGCGTTCCAGGTAGCGCAACGCGCCCTTGGCGAGCGCGAGCGTGCGGACCGCGACGATCGCCACGGTCAGCGCCTGCACGGGCGGGTGCTCGGCGGCGCGCATGACCAGCCAGGTCGCGGTCGCGGTGAGGCCGACGCCGGCGAGTTCGGCGAGCATGCCGACTCCGATCGCGAGCTTCACACCTTCACCACCCTGTCTACCTCGCCGAGCAGCGCGGGCCGGTGCGCGACGATCACCGCGGTCCGGCCTCGGGTGAACTCGCGGGTTGCCTGCAGCACGAGGGACTCCGTTTCCGCGTCGAGGTGTGCGGTCGGCTCGTCGAGCAGGAAGAGCCCTGCCTGACGCCGATCCAGGGCGGTGGCCAGCGCGACCCGCTGCCGTTCGCCGGACGAGAGGTTCGCCGGGACGAGCGTGGGGCGTTGCGGCACCCAGGACAGCGCTGCCAGCCACTGCCCGTGGTCGATCTCCCGCAGGTCGACACCGCCGACGAGCACACGGCCCTGGTCGGGCTGCACGAAACCCAGCAGCAGCCCGAGAACCGTGCTCTTGCCCGCGCCGCTCGGCCCGACCAGCGCGATCCGCTCGCCGGGCCGGATGCGCAGCGAGAAGTTCTCCAGGCTGCGGACGCTCACGCCGTCGAACACGATCTCGGCCTGAGCGAGGTCCGGCGGAGCCTGGCCCGCGGTCTCCCGGTGCGCCGGCACCTTGGCCAGGACCTCCCGGCCCTGGGCGCTCTCGTGGTACTGCGCGCCCGCGGCCCTGAGCGGCAGGAACGCCTCCGGGGCGAGGAAGAGCACGAGCAGCGCGGTGTGCAGCGCCACCCCGCCGCCGAGCAGCCTGAGGCCGACCGGCACGGCGACGAGCGCGACCGACATCGTGGCCACGAGTTCCAGCACGAAGGCCGACAGGAACGCGACCCTGAGCGCCGACATCGTCTCGGTCAGGTGCCGCGCGGCCAGCGTGCGGACGGTCGTGGACTGCGCCTCGGCCCGGCCGAACGCCCGCAGCGTGCCGATTCCCTTGACCACGTCGAGGAAGTGCCCGCCCAGGGTGGCCAGCGCGTCCCACTGGCGGGCCGTCCGCTCACGGGTGTGGGCGCCGACCAGCGCACCGAAGACCGGGATCAACGGCAGCGTCACGAGGATCGTCAGAGCCGCGGTGAGGTCCGCGAAAGCCAGCCTGATCACCACCGCGATCGGCACGGCCACCGCCAGAACCTGTTGCGGCAGATACCCGACGACGTACGGCGTCACGTCGTGCACACCCCTGGTGACCAGCGTGGCGACCTCACCGGCCTTGGTGCCGGGCGAGCGCAGGAACGCCTCCCGCAGCCGCGCCCGAGTCCGTTCGGCGGCTCGGTGCGCCCACTCGCGGTGCACCCACCACACCAGCACCCTGGCGCCGATGACCAGGCACAGCAGGAGAAGTCCCGTTCCGCCGCTCAGCACCGACGCCAGGAGCTCGGCCTGGGCCAGCACCAGGAACGGGATCGGGATCAGCGCGAGGAGAGGGCGACGGTCGACCATTGCACCAGCACCACCAACGGGATGATCGGGATCGCGACCCACGCGAGCAGGCGGAGGGTGTCGTCGTGCGCCATGAGGCCGGTGACGTCGATCGAGCTGAACGCCAGCGGGATCGGCAGCGCGCAGAGCAGCGCGGTGACCGGGAACAGCTTCCAGCGCCGGGTCTGGAACACCCAGCCGTGCACCGCGAACAGCGCCGGCATGACGAGCGCCACGGGCCACGGGGCGTGCAGCAGGTGCGCCAGGAACAGCCCCCAGCCCACGGACACCATCAGCGCGCCCGCGAACACCAGCCACCACCAGAGCCGCAGCTGCACGGCCGCCATGAACAGCACCAGCCCGGACAGGACCAGCGTGAACGTGGTGTGCGCGCCGGAGAGCAGTTCGCCCTCCAGGCGCGGGAAGGCCGCGAACAGCACCCCGATCGCGGCGACCAGCCACACCTCGTTGCCCAGGAAGAACGGGTTCATCCGCCGCAGGGAGACCTCGCGCCCGCGGAACGGCAGCAGCAGTCCGGTGCCGTAGTCGAAGCCGGCCAACGCGAAGTAGCCGACGGTCAGCGTGCCGAGCACGACGAGCCAAAGAGTTTCCATCAGAGCGTCACCACCAACGGCGAGACAGGGGCGGGCGCCACGTCCGGTCCACGACGGACCGCGCGTGCGATCAACGCCCAGTCCACGCAGGCCAGCACCACGAACAGGAACGTGAACACGATGAGTGACAACAGGATCTGCGAGGCGTCCACATGCGACACCGCGTCCTCGGTGCGCAACAACCCGTAGATGAGCCACGGCTGCCGCCCGATCTCCCGGAACATCCAGCCGAAGATGGCCGCGGCGAAGGGGAACGGGATGCCGATCACCATGAGGTACAAGGGAAAGCGCATCCGGATCACGGCATCCCTGATGAGCAACGGCAACGTGAGCCAGCTGATCATCGTCAGGCCCATCCCGATGAGGATCATGAACCCGAGCGGCGCGCCGATCCACTGCGCGGCCTCGCTCTTGCCGGGCTGGTACTGGGCGATCACGGGGAACTGAGCGAAGCCGGCGCCGATCAGCGACGGAGTGGCCAGGGCCGTGGTGACCACGCCCATCCGCAGCGAGCGCCGGAAGAAGTCGACCTCGGGCGTCCGCTTGATGAAGTGGTACGCCGAGACCCCGGTCATGAACACGCCGCCGGCCGTGATCGACGCGAAGACCACGTGCGTCAGCGCCGAGGTGAAGGTCGGGTTGGTCAGCAACGCGCCGAAATCGTCCAGCCGCACCACGTTCCCGTCGATCCGGTACCCGACGGGGTGCTGCAGGAACCCGTTCGCCGCCATGATCCAGAACGCCGACGCGAACGCGGTCAGCGCCGTCAGGTACAGCAGCGCCAGGTGCAGCCAGCGGTTCAGCCTGCCCCAGCCGAAGATCCACAGTCCGAGGAACGTCGACTCCAGGAAGAACGCGATCAGCGTCTCCATCGCGAGCGGCGCTCCGAACACGTCACCGGCGTAGGTGGCGAGCCCCGACCAGTTCAGCCCGAACTGGAACTCCATCACGATGCCGGTGACGATCCCCAGCGCGTAGTTGATCACGTAGATCCGGCCCCAGAACCGCGTCATCCGCTCGTGCACGGGCGCGCCGGTGATCGTGAACCTCGTCTGCATGATCACCAGCAGCGTCACGAGACCCAGCGTGAGCAGCACGAACAGGAAGTGGAACGACGTGGTCGTCGCGAACTGGAGCCGGGCGAGGTCTACTGCGCTCATGAGTAGCGACGGTATGTGTAGCGCGCCTACTTATTAAGGCTCGAAGGCGCATCTCAGGGGGATCTCAGGGCTGACCCTGACCGGAGATTTCAGGGGCCACTCGCAGGGCGCACATCAGTAGAGTCGCTACCCATGAAGCCCGACGCGCTACGCGGCCACCTCGACGCGTTGCTCCTGGCCACGCTCGACGGCAAGCAGTTGCACGGCTACGCGATCATCGAAGCGCTGCAGCAGGGCAGCGGGGGTGCGCTGGACCTCCCGACGGGCACCGTCTACCCGGCGTTGCGCAGGCTCGAACGGGCCGGGCACGTCAGCAGCGACTGGAGCACGGTCGGAGGTCGCAAGCGCCGCACCTACAAGCTCACGCAGGCGGGGCAGCGCGCGTTGAACGCCGAACGCGACGCGTGGCGCGAGTTCACGACGGTCATCGACGGGGTGCTGGGAGGTGGGGGCAAGTGGGCGCAGACGTGATGGACGTGGACGTGGTCGACCGGTACATGACCGAGCTCGGCTCGCGGTTGCAGGGCTCGAAGAAGCAGGTTCGCGAGCTGCTCACCGAGACCCGCGACAGCCTCGCCGACGCCACCGAGGCGCACCTGGACCGCGGGCTCACCGAGCGCGAGGCCCAGGAACGCGCGGTCGAGGAGTTCGGGCCGGTGCGCGAGATCGCCAACGAGTACCAGGCGGAGCTGGCCGTCGCGTACGGCACGCGCACGCTCGTCTGGCTCGCGATCGTGCTGCCGTTGATGCACATGGCGTGGGAGTACGGCCGGATGCTGCTCATCGGGCCGTGGCGGGACTTCGGCACGATGCCGCCGGACTGGTACCTGTTCATCGCCAAGGCCAACGATCTGACCAGCGGCATCGCGTCCGGCGTGGCGCTGGTGGCGTTGGTGCTCGGCCGGGTCCTCGCCCGCAAGTACGACACGAAGCTGCTTGCCAGGCTCGGCGCGACCATCGCTCTGGTGGCTGTCGGAGCCGTGCTGCTGGGCAACGTCGCGATCATCCTGGCCACCGCGCACTTCGACGCCTCACGGCTCGTGCAGTCGTTGCCGATGAGCATCGCGAGCCTGGTCACCTGGATCGTGATCGTTCGTCTCGGTCTGCTCGCTCGCCGCTGCCTGAGCTGTGCCACGATCGTCGCGTGACCAACGCCCTGATCTACCTGATCGTGATGATCGCCGTCGCGGCAGTGGTGTTCCTGCTCGCGGCGTTGGTGTTCGGGCGCGGCGAGGAGCTCGCGCCGCTGCCACCCGGTGCGTCGCCCACGCGGCTGCCGGCCGACGACATCACCGCGGACGACATCCGTGAGCTGAAGTTCCAGCAGGTCTTCCGCGGCTACAAGATGACCGAGGTCGACTGGGCGTTGCAGAGGCTCGCGACCGAGGTCGAGACGCTGCGGGCGCGCGTGCGGGAGCTCGAGGAGCTGGAGAGCAGTGACCACGGAGCTTGAGCTGGCCGTCCAGGTCGCTGCGCCGCCCGACACGATCTTCCGGGCCGCGACCGACTGGGAACGCCAGTCGGAGTGGAACTCCGGCACGCGCGTGTCCGTCGTCGAGGGCGACGGGAGGTCGGTCGGCAGCGAGATCGACGCCGTGACGTTCGGCGTCGGCGACCGCATGCGGATCACGCGCTGGGACCCGCCGCACGCCGTCGAGTTCCTGCACCTGGGCAAGGTCGTTCGCGGCACCGCCGTGTTCGCCGTGCGCGGCAGCCGTTTCGTGTGGACGGAACGCCTCGAGGTGCCGTTCTTCTACCCGCTGGTGAAGCCGCTCTTCGTGCTGATGCTGCGCCGTTCGCTGCAACGGTTCGCCCGGTTCGCGGAGGAGTACCGGTGATCTCCCGTTGTCCCTGGGGCGACTCGACGCCGGACTACGCCGAGTACCACGACACCGAGTGGGGCGTGGAGCTGCACGGCACGCCCGAGCTCTACGAGCGGATGTCGCTGGAGGCGTTCCAGTCCGGGCTGTCGTGGATCACGATCCTGCGCAAGCGCCCGGCGTTCCGCGCGGCGTTCGGCGGCTTCGACCCGGTGCTGGTCGCGGAGTTCGGCCCCGCCGACGTCGAACGGCTGATGGCCGACGCGGGCATCGTCCGGAACAGGATGAAGATCGACGCCGCGATCCACAACGCGCGGGTGATCGTCTCGGAGGGCGTCGACCTGGACGCGCTGCTGTGGTCGTTCGCGCCCACCCGCCACGTGCGGCCCGCCACGTTCGCGGACGTGCCGGCGATCACGGACGAGTCCAAGGCGATGGCCAAGGAACTGAAGAAGCGCGGCTTCAAGTTCCTCGGCCCCACCACGTGCTACGCGCTGATGCAGGCGACCGGCATGGTCGACGACCACATCGCCACCTGCTTCAGGGCTAGCGCCCGATGAACTTCGGCGCCCGCTTGTTCACGAACGCGTCGACCGCCTCGCGGTGGTCCTCGGTCGCGCCGCAGTCGGCCTGGGTGCGCCGCTCGGCCTCCAGCGCGTCCTCCAGGGTGCCGTCCGCCGCCGCGGCCAGCGCTTCCTTGATCTTCGCGTAGGCCGTCGTCGGCCCGGCGGCGAGCTTCGCGGCCAGGGCGTGCGCGGTGGACAGCAGTTCGGCGTCCGGCACGACCTGGTTGACCATTCCGACCCGCAACGCCTCCTCGGCGCCGACGGGCTGCGCGAGCAGCATCATCTCCATCGCGCGGCCGTGGCCGATCAGCCGCGGCAGCGTGTAGGACGCGCCCGAGTCCGCGGTCAGGCCCACGTTCGCGAAGGCCATCAGGAACTTGGCCGACGTGCCCGCGATGCGCAGGTCCGCGGCGTAGGCGAACGACGCGCCGGCGCCGGCCGCGCTGCCGTTGACCGCGGCGATCACCGGCTTCGGCATGGCGATCAGCTCGCGCACGATCGGGTTGTAGTGCTTCTCGACGGTGTGCAGTGGCGCCGGATCGCCGGCCTGCAGCAGGCCGATGTGCTCCTTGAGGTCCTGACCCGCGCAGAACGCCCTGCCAGCACCCGTGATCACCACCGCGCGCACCGACTCGTCCGCCGCCGCCTCCTTCAGCGCGGCGAGGAACGCCTCCTTCAGCGTGACGGTGAAGGCGTTGAACGACTCGGGGCGGTTGAACGTGAGCGTGCGCACACCATCGGCGTCGTCGACGAGGAGCTCGGACACTGGACCTCCATCAAGCAGTGGAAACGTTGCGCACCGGCCGCAGGCATTCGTCGACGAAACGACTCGTGCCCGGTGCCAGCCGCAGTGTCTGTTCGTCGAAGAACGACGCTGCCGCGTGCCCCGGCCAGTCCGGTGGCAACAGTTCAGCAGGAAGACCGGGATCGCGGAACAGGAACTTCCGCCACGCGTGCAGCAGCTGCTGCGAGGCTGCGAACGCCGCCGCGTCGTCCGTTTCGTCCACAACGGACACCTTCTCGTGCCAGTGCGCGACGAACGCGGCGTAGTCGCGGCCCAGTTCGGCCAGGTCCCAGGCCTTCGCCGCGAGCTCGGCGTCGCCACCGTCGTGTGAACCGTGAAAAGTTCGTGCCGCGACCCCCTCGGCGGCCAGCACGTCGGCCAGCTCCGGTGACGGCCGGGGCGCGATCCACGTCACAGGGCCGAGCGCGCCGTAGCCGAGCAGCTGCAGCTCCGAGGCCAGGTGGTCGCGCGAGTCGCGGCCGGGCATCTCCTCCAGCACCACGACGTGCCAGCGACCGTCCCACGTGGACGGCCCGGTGCGGTAGATGCGGGCGGCGGCCTCGTCGAGCCTTCGTTCCCCGCGAGGTGTCATGGCATATCCGGGCCCGTCAGGCAGCCGCGACGGCTGCAACCAGCCCTGCCGGACGGTGCGGGACACGGCCGTCCGGACGGCCGGCGCGGCGAAACCGAGGGGCTCGAGCAGCCGGACGAGCGCGGCGATGGTGGCGGCGCCACCGCGTTCGCGGAGGTGGCCGCCGTAGACGTCGAAGAGCGCGGAACGGGCTCGCACCCTGCCCAGTCTGTCACGACACGACCAGGCCCGTGTCGTGTCGGTCCGGCCGCTAGGGCGCCGATCAAGGGCCTGGACCGGCCCGAGACGACCTGGTGTGCCGAAAGTGTTGCCTTGTCGTGAAAACAGGTGTTGATCAGGCACAAGTCAAGATCGACAAATATCACCCGGACTCGCCAAAAGATCGGTTCGGTTTCGCCCCTGAGTCGCGATAGGGGAGAATGGAGCAGATCCGGCCTGGCCGGACGGGGAAGATGTTGACGGAGGGAGCACGCGATGGCGGCCATGAAGCCCCGGACCGGCGACGGTCCCCTCGAGGTCACCAAGGAGGGACGCGGCATCGTCATGCGCGTGCCGCTCGAGGGTGGTGGGCGCCTTGTCGTCGAGATGTCGGCGGACGAGGCCAGCGCCTTGGGCGACGCGCTGAGGGCCGCCGCCGGCTGAGGCACCCGGCGAGGAAGCAGTGTTGAGCCCCGGTTTCCACAGTGGAGACCGGGGCATCGCTTCGTTCCCGCCCCAGGTGAGCCCTGCTCCGACCCTGGGCGAGAATGAACGGTCGTTAATGCAACAGGGAGGTCCAACCGTGGCGTCGACGGTGCCGGCAGTGCCAACCAAGCTCGTGGACGTCGAGGTGGCCACCACCTCGCGCCGCACCGTGCCGGTGGTCGTGCTCGTGGCCACGGGACCTGAGCTGGGGCCGGGCGGCGACGGCATCGACGTCTCCGACCTGACCGGCAAGGCCGGCGAGACGGTGCGGCACGACGAGGCGTGGACGCTCGGCGTCGGCACCGGCACGCTCGCGGACTACCGCACGGCAGGTGCCAGCCTCGTGCGCGCGCTGAGCGGCGAGGACGCGCCCAGGACCGCCGACGTCCTGCTGACCCCGGACCTCGACGCCGCCAGGATGCGCGCGTTCGTGCTGGGCGCGGCGCTCGGCGGCTACCGCTTCAAGGTCACCGGTGAGGACGCTCCCAAGCGCGTCGGTTCGCTGCGGCTCGTGACCGGTGACACCGGGTTCGAGGAGGTGCTGACGTCGGCCGCGCTGAAGGCGCACGCGCTCGCCACCGCGACGTCGCTGGCGCGTGACCTCGCCAACACGCCGTCCAACGTCAAGGACCCGCGCTGGCTCAGCACGACCGCCGCCAGGCTGGCGGACAAGGTCGACGGGCTCAGCGCCACCGTGCGCGACGAGAAGTGGCTGGCGCAGCAGGGCTTCGGCGGTGTGCTGGCGGTCGGCGGCGGATCTGCCCGCCCGCCGCGGTTGCTGGAGCTGACCTACGGCACCACCGGCCCGCACCTGGTGTTCGTCGGCAAGGGCATCACGTTCGACACGGGCGGCATCTCGGTGAAGCCCGCGGACGGCATGCACCTCATGCGCACCGACATGGCGGGCGGTGGTGCGGTGATCGCCGCGCTGCTGGCCGTGGCGCGCAGGCAGCTGCCGGTCAGGGTCACCGGGCTCGTGCCGTGCGCGGAGAACCACGTGGGCGGCGCGGCGTACCGGCCGGGCGACGTCGTGCGCCACTACGGCGGCGCGACCACCGAGGTGCAGAACACCGACGCCGAGGGCCGCATGGTCCTGGCCGACGCGCTGGCGTACGCGGTGAAGAACCTGAAGCCCGACCTCCTCGTGGACGTGGCGACGCTGACCGGTGCGATGAAGATCTCGCTCGGCCTGCGCACGGGCGGGGTGTTCAGCTCGTCCGACGAGCTCGCGGCCGAGGTCGTCGAGGCCGGTGCCGGCGTCGGCGAGAAGTGGTGGCGGATGCCGCTGCTGGAGGAGCACGTGAGCGCGGTCGCCAGCGAGATCGCGGACTACAAGCAGTGCCCGCCCGGCCCCGGCGGCATCACGGCGGCGCTGTTCCTGCAGAAGTTCACGGGCGACGTGCCGTGGGCGCACCTCGACATCGCGGGCCCGGCGCGGTCGGAGAAGGTCTACGACGAGGTCGTCGCGGGAGCCACCGGCTTCGGCGCGCGGACACTGGTAGAGCTGGCTGAAAAATATTCGCGTTAGTCCCTACGATCTGCCGATACGAGACGGCGACGTTCCACGGCATGATGTGAGCTCCTTCACACCGTCGTAGAGGAGCTGTCGTGTTACTTCGCCTGGCTCTAGCCGTCTGTTTGGTCTTGGCGGCCCTGTCGCCTGCCACCGCGAGCACGCCCTGGTGGGAGCCGGTGGCGAGGCCCGCGCAGGACTCGCAGATCAACGTGACCGGCGAGCCGTTCAAGGGCACGGACAGCCTTGGCAGGGTGCGCGGGTTCGCCGACGCGCACAACCACCTGATGACCAACGAGGGCTTCGGCGGCAAGCTGATCTGCGGCAAGCCGTTCTCGGAGCAGGGCATCGCGGACGCGCTGAAGGACTGCGCCGAGCACCACCCGGCGGGTCTGGGCGCGATCTTCGAGGCGATCGTGACGGGCGACCTCGACGGCCACGACCCGGTGGGCTGGCCGACGTTCAAGGACTGGCCCTCCTACACGACGGTCTCGCACCAGCAGAACTACTACGCCTGGCTGGAACGGGCGTGGCGCGGCGGCCAGCGCGTGCTGGTCCAGGACCTGACGAGCAACGCCACGCTGTGCGTCATCCACCCGTTCAAGGACAAGCCCTGCGACGAGATGCAGTCGGTCCGGCTGCAGGCCCAGCGCACCTACGAGCTCCAGGCGTTCATCGACAGGCAGTTCGGCGGCGCGGGCAAGGGCTGGTTCCGCATCGTCACGTCGGCCGAGCAGGCCCGCGACGTGATCGTCCAGGGCAAGCTCGCGGTGATCCTCGGCGTCGAGACCTCCGAGCTCTTCGGGTGCCGGACGTTCCTCGACATCCCGTTGTGCAACAGGGGCGACATCGACCGGGGCCTCGACGAGATGTACGCGCTCGGCGTGCGCAGCGCGTTCCTGTGTCACAAGTTCGACAACGCGCTGTGCGGCGTCCGGTTCGACTCGGGCACGCAGGGCGGCGTGATCAACGCGGGCCAGTTCCTGCGCACCGGCCAGTGGTGGCAGACCGAGCAGTGCAAGGGCCCGCAGCAGGACAACCCGATCGGCACGGTCGGCCCGAACGCGCTGATCCCGGCGTCGGCCGTCGCGCCCGCGTACGACCCGGCGAAGCGGTGCAACGTGCGCGGCCTGACGGCGCTCGGCGAGTACGCGGTGCAGGGCATGATGCGCCGGCACATGATGATCGAGATCGACCACATGAGCGTGAAGGCCGCGGGCCGGACGCTGGACCTCGCCGCCCAGGCGCGCTACCCCGGCATCATCTCCAGCCACAGCTGGATGGACGCGCAGTGGACCGAGAAGGTCTACCAGCTCGGCGGGTTCATCGCGGGCTACGAGAACAGCCCCGAGGGGTACGTCGCGCAGGCGGCCGCCGCGGAGCCGTTGCGGCGCAAGTACGACGTGGGCATCGGGTTCGGTTCCGACTACAACGGCGTCGGGTCGCACCCGGCACCGCAGACCGGCGTGACCTACCCGTTCCGCAGCTACCCGGAGGGGCCGCTGGTCGACCGGCAGCGCACCGGCGAGCGCGTCTGGGACATCAACGTCGACGGCGGCGCGCACATCGGTCTCCTGCCGGACTGGGTCGAGAAGGTCCGTCAGCTCGGCGGCGACCAGCTGGTGCAGGACATGCTCGGCGGTGCCGAGTCTTACCTGCGGACGTGGTCGGGCACTCAGCGCTGGACGCCGTGAGTCCTGAGCGCGTGCTCGCGGAAGGCGCGGACGGCGGGCGGCAGCGGGTGGTCCCTCAGCCACGTCAGGCCGAAGATCCGGCCGGTCCTCGGGGTCAGCGGTAGCTCGCGCAGCCCGGGAGGGGGAGCGAACTCGGCGTGGGTGAGCAGTGCCACGCCGAGGCCCGCCGCCACCAGCCCGCGCACCGTCTCGATCTCCTGGCACTCGAAGACGTACCGGGGCGTGAACCCGGCGGCCGCGCACATGTCGTCGGTGATCTGGCGCAGGCCGTAGCCGTGCTCCAGCGTGATCAGGTCCTCGTCCGCCAGGTCATCGACCCGCACGGACCTCCTGGACTCCAGCCGGTGCCCCGCCGGCACCACGACGATCAGGGGTTGCTCGAACACGACCACCGACTCGAACTCGGGGCCGACCGGCGGCGGGGCGACCAGCGCGAGGTCGATCTCGCCCCGGACGAGCTTGTCGACCAGGGTCTGACGGGCGTTCTGCACCAGGCCGAACCGCACGTGCGGGTGCTCGGCGCGATAGCCGCGGACCAGCTCCGGCACGATCGCGCGGCCGAGCATGTGCAGGAAGCCCAGCACGACACGGCCCTTCTCGGGGTCGAGCTCCTCCTCCACCTCGCGCAGACCCGGTTCCAGCGCGGCCAGCGACCGGGTCGCCGCCTCGGCCAGCAACCGGCCGGGACGGGTCAGCCGGACCCGGCGGCCGGTCTTCACGAGCAGCGGCGTGCCGAGCTGGTCACCGAGCTCGGCGATCCAGCGGCTGACGGTCGGCTGGGGGAGCCCGACCCGTTCTGCGACGCGAGTCACGTGCTCGTCAGCGGCAAGCGCTTTCAGCACCGCCAGCTTCGGTGCCAGCTCCAATTCGTCCATGAATTGATTCTCGGACATTTCTGTATTGGACGTATGGCTTAGCGTCGATCGTGTGAACAGGTTGACCGCGGCCATCGCCGCTTCGGGGTTCGCGTGCTTCGCGCTGCTCTACACCCCGCAGCCGGTCATGCCGCAGATCGCCGCCGAGTACGGGCTGGGGCCGGGCAGCGCGTCGCTCGCCCTCTCCGCGGCGACGCTCGCGCTGGCCGTGGTGGTCGTGCCCATCGCGATGCTGTCGGAACGGGTCGGGCGTCGCCCGGTGATCGTGGTCAGCGTGCTGGTGGCGGCGTTGCTCGGGCTGGTGCTGCCGTTCGCGCCGAACTACGAGGTGTTCCTGGGCCTGCGGGTGTTGCAGGGCGTCGCGGCGGCCGGGGTGCCCGCGGCGTCCATGGCCTACCTCGCGGACGCGCTGGACAAGAAGAAGCTCGGCGCCGCGATGGGCGCGATGATCGCCGGGAACAGCCTGGGCGGCATGTCGGGACGGCTCGTCACCGGCATGACCTCCGACTGGCTGGGGTGGCGCGGGTCCGTGCTGCTCGCCGGAGTGTTCGGCCTGGGCGCGGCCCTGATCGTGGTGTTCTTCCTGCCCAGGGCCCAGACGATGCCGAAGCGCGCGCCGCGGGGCATGAAGGCGGCGTTGAAGGACCCGGTGCTGCTGTCGATGTACGCGATCGCCGTGCTGCTCGTGGGCGCGTTCATCTCGTTCTACAACGTCGCGGGCTTCCAGCTCACCGGCCCGGCGTGGCTCGAGACACTGGTCTTCCTCTTCTACGGGTTCGGCAGCACCGCGGCGGCGTTCGCGGGCAGGCTGGCCGACCGGTTCGGCCGCGGCAAGGTGCTGCTGCTGTGCATCGGCGTGCTGGCACTCGGTGCCCTGGCGAGCCTGGTGTGGGTCCCGCTCGGCCTGGCGATCGTCACCGCCGGGTTCTTCGCGTCGCACACCACGGCGAGCGGCTGGGTCGCCGCGCGCGCTCCCGAACACGCCCGCGGCCAGGCGTCCGGGCTGTACCTGGCCGGGTTCTACGTGGGCAGCAGCGTCGGCGGGACGTCCGGCGCCACGGCGTACGAGGAGTGGGGCTGGAGCGGTCTCGTCCTGGTGCTCCTGGGCTGGCTGGCGCTAGCCGCCATGCTGGTGGTGTGTTCGCAATCCTCACCAGTCGCTTCCGCGCCCAGTGGGGCATCTCGCGGCACCGCCCCCACGCCCCCATATGCCCGATATGAGGGCGTGGGGGCGGCACCGCGAGCTACCCGCCTGGACACGAAATCGACCGGCGAGGGTTAGCGAACACACCACCAGCTCAGAATTCGAGGGCGAGGGTGGCGCGCGAGTCGACCGGCGCGATGGTCGTCTTGCCGAGACGCGGCAGGTCCAGCTGCCCGTCAACCATGCCGACCGAGACCGAGCGGGTGTCCGCCGGGACCTCGACGACGATCGCGAACGGCAGCGGTCCGCCGTCGTAGCGCGCGCCGACCTGCCGGGCGGCCGAGCCGTCCGGCAGCGTGACGGTGATCAGGTCCTTGGTCCACAGGCCGCCCGCGGTGTCGGGCAGGTCGCCGGCCGCCTCGACCCGCACCTCCAGCAACGCCTTGTCGGGCGCGGAGATCGTGACCACGTCGTACTGGCTCTCGCCGAGCTTGACCGGGCGCTGGCGGCCCAGCCGCACGCCGGTGATCTTCATGCCGAGCTCGCGGCCGCCGAAGCGGATCTTCTGCGTCCGCTCGGTGAACTGGGGCGGGGCGGCGGCGCGCTGCAGCACCTGCGGCGCGTTGTCGGAACGCTTGCCGGACGGGACCTCCGCGCGCTGCTCCAGCGACTTGGCGCCGAGCGTGCCGAGCACGAGGTGCTCGGCACCCTGCTGCGGGTCCGGCACGGTGTAGACGACGAAGACCGAGCCGTTGGCGGGCAGGCGGTCGGCCGGCAGGACCTGGCGCTTGCCGGGGACCTCCAGCGCGAGCTCGGACGGCTGCGGGGCGAACCCCTGCCAGTTGGTGCGGTGGAAACCGCTGTCCGTCTCGTTGAGCTTGTCGACCTTCATCCTGACCACGCGCAGCCGTGACCCGGCCTCGGCGCGCAGCGTGCCCTCCGACGTGAACCAGATGTCCGGGTTCGCCCAGCCGGTCACGGCGGTGCCGAGCAGGTCGTCGCGCAGCTTGATGTCGGCGTCGCCCAGGCCGAGCTCGTGGTTCGAGCGCTTGCCGTCGTCGGGCAGCACGGCCAGGAAGTCGCGTCCGGCCGTCAGGTCCTGCTGCTTCGACGGGTCGAACTCCTTGCCGTCGGTGCGCACGAGCGTCCCGCCCGGCGTGCTGCGGTTGCCCTTCTCGGGCACCTGCGGCGACTGCACCTCGTAACGGACCTCGTCATCCGTCTTGGTGACTTCCTTGAGCGGCACGGGCACCCAGTCGGTGGTGGCGCCGGTGCCGGGCACCTGGACCGGTCCGCACCACAGGCGCTTGTCCACCTCGGACTCCAGGCCCGTCTTCGCGAACCAGCAGCTGACCGCGGCGGCACCGGCCCGTGCCACGTAGCCGTACTCCAGCGTGTAGGCGAGCTGCGCCTCGGCGTTGGCCTGCAGCTCAGAGGCGTCGGCGAGCTTTTTGCCGTCCATCGTGAGCTGCACCGCCGCCGGTTGCGCGGGCGGAGCTGTGGCACATCCAGTCACTGCCAGGAGGACCGTCAGACCCAGCACCGCACAACGCACAGTCCTCGCCCCTCACCAGTTGAAACCGAAACGTCACTACTGGTTAAAGGCGGCGCTCACTCGTCAGGGTTGCCCCGGTCGAGTGTGGCTCAGATCACACTGCGGTAGACCTCGAC
Organism: Lentzea sp. NEAU-D7; assembly: GCF_026242055.1. GTDB lineage: Bacteria > Actinomycetota > Actinomycetes > Mycobacteriales > Pseudonocardiaceae > Lentzea. Next base: position 61,257 of record NZ_JAPJDL010000015.1, read on the forward strand.
GGTTTGCTCGGCCATCGCGGACCACGAGAACTCCTGCTCAGCCCGTGTGCGGCCGGCGGCGCCGAAGCGCTTCGCGCGTTCGGGGTCTGTGATCAGTTCGTTGATCGATTCCGCCAGCTGGTGTCGATATGTCGACAAATCGTGCTCGTCGTAGTGGACGAGGAGGCCCGTCTCGCCGTGCACGACGACCTCGGGGATGCCGCCGACATCGCTCGCGACGACGGCCGTGCCGCACGCCATCGCCTCCAGGTTCACGATGCCCAGCGGTTCGTAGACCGACGGGCACACGAACACAGCCGCGTGGCTCAGGATCTGGCGCACCTCGGCGGGCTGCAACATCTTCTGGATCCAGAACACGCCCGGCCGCGCCCGCGAGAGCTCGCTGACCGCCTGCTTGATCTCCTCGGCGATTTCCGGTGTGTCCGGTGCGCCCGCGCACAGCACGATCTGCGCTTCCGGGTCGATCTGGTGCGCGGCGGCCACGAGGTGGCTCAAACCTTTTTGCCGCGTGATCCTTCCCACGAAGGCCACGATCGGCTTCGCGGGATCGATTCCACGGGACGTCAGGGCGTCGGTTTCGGCGACCGGGTGGTAGGCGTTGCTGTCGATTCCGTTGCGGACGACGTGCACCCTCGCCGGGTCGAGAGCGGGGTACGCGTCGAGCACGTCGGCCCTCATTCCCTCGCTCACGGCGATGACCGCGTCGGCGTGTTCGTACGCCGTCCGCTCGGCCCACGAGGAGATCCGGTACCCGCCGCCGAGCTGCTCGGCCTTCCACGGCCGGCGCGGTTCCAGCGAGTGCGCCGTCACCACGTGCGGGATGCCGTGCAGGAGTTTGCCCAGGTGGCCGCCCATGTTGGCGTACCACGTGTGCGAGTGGACCAGCGTGGCCGTGGAGATCGCCGAGGCCATCTCCAGGTCGACCGCGAGGGTCGAGAGAGCCGCGTTCGCCTGCTCCAGGCTGTGCGGGGCGTTGTGGGCCGTGGCGTCCGATCGGGGTGCACCGAAGCAGTGCACGTCGACCTCCACGAGCTCGCGGAGATGGGGCACGAGGAATCCCACGTGCACGCCAGCCCCGCCGTACACCTCTGGCGGATACTCCCGGGTCAACAGCGCTACTCGCACACACCCACCGTAGATCACGGCGGTACCGGTTGGGACAAACCGCTTTGCGTCTGGTTCGGGAACGATCGCACGGATAGGGTCACATACCGTGAAGGGGCAGCCGCACGTTCTCGGAATTGTGCTTGCCGGTGGTGAAGGCAAGCGCCTGTGGCCACTGACGGCCGACCGCGCGAAACCGGCTGTGCCCTTCGGGGGCAACTACCGGCTGGTCGACTTCGTGCTGTCGAACCTGGTCAACGCCGGGCTCGCGAAGCTCTGCGTGCTGACGCAGTACAAGTCGCACTCGTTGGACCGCCACATCTCGACGACGTGGCGCCTGTCCAATGTGCTCGGTCAGTACGTGACGCCGGTCCCGGCCCAGCAACGCCTGGGCCCCCGCTGGTACACGGGCTCGGCCGACGCGATCTTCCAGTCGCTGAACCTCGTCCACGACGAGAAGCCCGACCACGTGGTCATCTTCGGAGCCGACCACGTGTACCGGATGGACCCAGGCCAGATGATCTCGCAGCACGTCGAGTCGGGCGCGGCCGTGACCGTCGCCGGCATTCGCGTGCCGCGCAACGAGGCCAAGGCCTTCGGCTGCATCGACAGCGACGCCTCGGGCAAGATCACCCGGTTCCTGGAGAAGCCGTCCGAGCCGCCGCACGTGCCGGACGATCCCGAAGTGACCTTCGCTTCGATGGGCAACTACGTCTTCACGACCGAGGCGTTGCTCGACGCCCTGCGCGGGGACGCGTTGAACCCCGACTCGGACCACGACATGGGTGGCGACATCATCCCCATGCTGGTGGACCGGGGGAAGGCGCACGTCTACGACTTCCAGGACAACGAGGTGCCCGGAGCCACCGACCGGGACCGCGGCTACTGGCGCGACGTCGGGACGATCGACGCCTACTACGACGCGCACATGGACCTGGTTTCGGTCCATCCGATCTTCAACCTCTACAACCAGTTGTGGCCCATCCGCACCGCCACTCCGCCCATGCCTCCGGCCAAGTTCATCGCCGGCGGGTCCGCTGAGGACTCGATGGTGGGGCCCGGGTCGATCATCTCCGGGAAGATCCACGGGTCGGTGATCTCCTCCGACGTGACCGTCGAGGTCGGGTCGGTGGTGCAGGGGTCTGTGCTTTTGCCCGGGGTTCGGATCGGCAAGGGTGCTGTGGTTCGGCGGGCTATTTTGGACAAGAACGTTGTGGTGCCTGATGGGGCTTTGATCGGGGTTGACGCGCCTATGGATCGGGAGCGGTACACGGTTTCCGCTTCTGGGGTCACCGTGCTCGGGAAGGGTGTTCGGGCTTACTAGCTCGGGGCGCTGGCTTGGCGGGTGGTCACCTTGCGGGCGGCGACCTCGCCTTGCGTGCTTTCCCTGGGGGCGCTGCCCCCAGACCCCCGGCAATCTGATCAGGGGGCCCGCGCCGTGCGTGGGTTGATGGCACGCCTGTTGTGTTGGGCGGCTGCCTGTTGCTTTGCGGGTTGCGTTGGCGGTGGGGTCCCATCACAACCCGCACCAAGAGCGGGCCACATGAGAGAAGGGGTGTCAAGCGGACGAAAAGCGTGTCCGCTTGACACCCCTTCTCTCATGCAGCAAGTGCTATGGCGCGACTCGTGATGGGACCCCACCGCCCAGCCCGTATGGAAGGACGGCTCGCCTTCGGCTTCGCTTGGGTGGGGCTGCTACGGCCTGCGGGCCGCTACCAGAAGGCCGTCGCCCAGCGGGAGGATCACCGGCACCAGGCGGTCGTCCTCCTTGACGAGGCGTGCGATGTCCCGCATCGCCTGGGTCGAGTCGTCTCGCTGGCTCTGGTCCACCACGGCGCCGTGCCAGAGGACGTTGTCGAACGCGATCACGCCGCCTGGGCGCAGCATGCGCACGCCGTGTGCCAGGTACTGCGGGTACTCGGGCTTGTAGGCGTCCACGAAGACGAGGTCGTACGCCGCGTCGGTCAGGCGGGGGAGGACGTCCAGTGCCTTGCCCATGATCAGGCGGGTTCGGGACGGGGAGATGCCTGCTGCCGCGTAGGCCTCGCGGGCTGCCCGTTGGTGTTCCGAGGACACGTCTATCGAGGTCAGGATGCCTGATTGGGGCATGCCCGCCAGGAGGTAGAGGCCGCTGGTGCCCGCTCCGGTGCCGATCTCGACCACCGCGCGGGCCTGGAGTGCGGTCGCGAGGAACCGCAGGGCGGCGCCTCCGCCCGCGCCGATGGGCACGCAGCCCAGTTCCTGGCCGCGTGCTCTCGCCGCCAGGTGCACGTCGTCCTCGGGGAGGTACTGCTCGACGTACTCCCGCAGGGCCGATTCCGTGGTCACGGTCTAGCAGGTTAGTGCCAACTGTGCCCAAAACGGGTGAACGTGGCCCGAACCGAAATTCTCAGGGTGCTCTCAGCCCACTCTCACGATCGTTTAAAGGGAGCAGGAGAAGGTACAGAGGCAAGAAGCCAGGCTCTAGTCGGGAACAAGCCGGACCCGTCGCCCGTTGAGCCGCATAAGGGTCGCCGGGCGGCCCACATGGAGGTGCCGAAACACCTGATGCGCACGCAGTCGAGTTCTCCGGAGGCCGTCGCGCCCATCGAGACGGCCGACTGGACGCCGCCCTCGTGGGACGCGATCGTCCGTGAGCACGCGGATAGGGTCTACCGGCTCGCGTACCGCCTGACCGGCAACCAGCACGACGCCGAGGACCTGACGCAGGAGACGTTCATCCGCGTCTTCCGCTCGCTCGCGTCGTACAAGCCGGGCACCTTCGAGGGGTGGCTGCACCGCATCACCACCAACCTCTTCCTCGACATGGCTCGTCGGCGCAGCCGCGTGCGCATGGAGGCGCTGCCCGAGGACAACGACCGCCTCGAGGGTGACGACCTGTCCCCTGAGGAAATCTACGACGAGAACCACCTCGACCCCGACCTGCAGGCCGCGCTGGACGAGCTCCCGCCGGAGTTCCGCGCCGCGGTCGTGCTCTGTGACGTGGAAGGTCTCTCCTACGAGGAGATCGGCGCCACGCTCGGGGTGAAGATGGGTACCGTGAGGAGCAGGATCCATCGGGGCCGCCAGGCCCTGAAGGTCGCGCTCGAACGTCGTCGCCAAGAATCGTTGCTGGAGGACTCTGCATGACCGACCTCCGAGGTTGGGGCCTGCCTGAGCAGCATCTCTTGCCGGATGCCGTGGTCGCGTTCGTGGACGGGGAACTGTCCTCGACCGCGCACGAGCGCGCGTCCGCGCATGTTCAGCGCTGTGGCTTCTGCGCATTCGAGACCTTCACCCAGCAGCAGGCGCGCGCAGCCGTGCGCACCGCTTCGGCGCCCACGGCGTCGGCGTCGCTGCTGGACAGGCTCGGTGCGATCCCTCAGGAGGTCGAGCTGCCGTCCGCTCCCGACGGGCTCGCGATCACCGAGGACGGTCAGTTCGTCGCGGTGCAGCGCACGGACAAGCCCGCGTTCGGTGCCGGGCCCGTGCTGGGTTCGTCCAGACCACTCGGCAGCAACGGCTGGTTCAGCGGCCGTCGTGCCCGCCAGGGTGCCGGAGTCGTCGTCAGCGGCATGTTGCTGGGCGCGCTCGCGTTCACGACGCCGGAGAGCGAAGCGCCCGCCCCCGCGGTGCCTGCCCCGCAGAACGCCGGCGCGGTCTTCGCGACCACCCCCTGACAGTCATTTCACCGTTCGTCAGGCACGCTGTAGTTCAGCACTCCTAGCGGAAAATTCGGGGAGAGATGAGCCAGCAGTCGCCCAACGGCCAGACGTCCACACCCGTTTCCGGAGTGGACGACGGAGCGCATCGCAGGCTCCGGCCACGGCCCCTGGTGCAGCCGCCGGTAGACCCCGCGTACGCCACCGCCTTCGGCCGCCCGGACGGTGTCGCCGGGGCGTTCGCCTCGCGCGACGTGCCCGTGTCCCAGCTCCAGTCCGCGCCGCCGCCTCCCGAGTCCCTCGTGACGGCGTTCGGCCGCCAGGGCTCGCAGGAGCTGTTGCAGCGGCCGCCGCAGCCCACGTCCGACCCGGATCCGGAGATCGATCCGGTGTTCTGGGGCGACAAGCCCGCAGGCGACCCGTGGCGCGACCCCGCCTCCGGTGCCGTGATCGGCCCGCCCGCCGTCGGTGAGGAACCGCCGGGCGAACCCGAGCGCAAGCCGGAACCAGGTCCCCAGCTGAGCGTTCCCGAGCTCCTCTTCGGCCGTCGGGTGAAGCCGACGGCCCTCGCGCTGCTGCTGACGGTCGCGCTCGTGCTCGGTGCCGTCGGTGGCCTCGTCGGCTGGCTGATCGGGCGGGCGGGCAACCCCCTGACCGACTCGACCGTCACGCTGGCCGAGGTGGCGGAGGGCAAGGAACGCCCGGCGGGCTCGATCTCGGACATCGCCAAGCGCGTCACGCCCAGCGTCGTCTCGATCGAGTTCAAGGGCGCGAACGTCGCGGGCGTCGGCTCCGGTGTCGTCGTCGACGCCGGCGGCTACATCCTGACCAACGACCACGTCGTCGCCCCGGCCGCGCAGGACTCCTCGGCCAAGCTCAGCGCCGTCTTCACCGACGGCACCCGCGCCCAGGCCCGCGTGGTCGGCCGCGACCCGAAGACCGACCTCGCCGTGATCAAGGTCGAGGTCACCAACCCCACCGTCCTGCAGTTCGGCAACTCCGACGAGCTCCAGGTGGGCGACAGCGTCATCGCCATCGGCTCGCCGCTGCAGCTGTCCAACACCGTCACCGAGGGCATCGTCTCCGCGCTGCACCGCCCGGTCACGGCGGCGGGCGAGAACGGCGGCCCCCAGGTCACCTACGACGCGATCCAGACCGACGCCGCCATCAACCCGGGCAACTCGGGCGGCGCGCTGGTCGACTCGCGCGGCGCCCTGATCGGCATCAACTCGTCGATCCGCACCGAGACCGGCGGCTCCGTCGGCCTCGGCTTCGCGATCTCCGGCAACCAGGCCCGCAAGATCAGCCAGGAGCTGATCCGCACCGGCCAGGTCAAGCACGCGGACATGAACATCAACGTGAAGTCCGTGTCCGCCGAGACCTCCGAAGGCGCCCAGGTGCAGAACGTCCCCGCGGGCGGTGCCGCGGCGGCCGCCGGCATCCAGGAGGGCGACGTCATCACCAAGGTGGGCAACCGCATGGTCCGCAACGCCGCCGAACTGGTCGTCGCGGTCCGCGAGCACGCGATCGGCGAAACCGTGCAGGTCGTGCTGGCACGACAGGGCCGTGAGCTCAAACTAGACGTGACACTCAAGAGCGACTGACAAGTAGGCTGGGGCCCGTGTTCGACAGCATCGGATGGGTGGAGATCCTCATCATCGTCATCGCGGGTCTCTTCATCCTGGGCCCCGAACGCCTGCCCTCGGCCGCGGCCTGGCTGGGCAAGACGGTGAGGCAGGTCCGCGAGTACGCGACCGGCGCGCGAGAACAGCTGAAGCAGGAGATGGGCCCGGAGTTCGAGTCGCTCCGCAAGCCCCTCGAAGACCTGCGCGAACTGCGCAACTTCGACCCGAAGCGCGCGGTCACGAAGCACCTGTTCGACGACCCCGAACCCACCACGAAGTCGAACGGCTACCCGACGCCGCCGACCCCGACCGCGCCCGAGCAGCGCCCGCTCGCACCCGGCGAGCGCCCGCCGTACGACCCGGACGCCACCTGACCCCGTCCTGAACCGGAACGCGGGGCCCTTTCCGCCGGTGCGACCGGAGGAAAGGGCCCCGCGTTCTTCGTGAAGCCGGGTCAGCGGCCGGCGGGCGAGACGTTCAGCAGGCGGCCGGCCAGGCCGCGGGAGCGGACGGAGAGCTTCGTCGCCACCTCGGTGAGGACCTTGGCGGCCGCCGAGTCCGGCACCGCCTGCACGATCGGCGTCCCGGAGTCGCCGTTCTCCCGCAGGCGCGGGTCGAGCGGCACCTGCCCGAGCAGCGGCACGTCGGACCCGATTGCCTTCGACAGCGACTCGGCGACGGCCGCACCGCCACCGCTCCCGAAGACCTCCATGCGCGAACCGTCCGGCATCTCGAGCCACGACATGTTCTCGATGACGCCGGCCACCCGCTGGCGGGTCTGCAGGGCGATCGACCCGGCGCGCTCCGCCACCTCGGCGGCGGCCTGCTGCGGCGTCGTCACCACGAGGATCTCGGCGTTCGGCACGAGCTGCGCCACCGAGATGGCCACGTCACCGGTGCCGGGCGGCAGGTCGAGCAGCAGCACGTCCAGGTCGCCCCAGAACACGTCCGCCAGGAACTGCTGCAACGCGCGGTGCAGCATCGGCCCGCGCCACACGACCGGGGTGTTGCCCGGCGTGAACATGCCGATCGAGATGACCTTCACGCCGTGCGACTGCGGCGGCATGATCATCTTCTCGACCTGGGTGGGACGGCCGTCGGCACCGAGCATGCGCGGGATCGAGTGGCCGTAGATGTCCGCGTCGACGATGCCGACCGACAAACCGCGCGCGGCCATCGCCACGGCGAGGTTCACGGTCACCGACGACTTGCCGACGCCGCCCTTGCCGGACGCGACGCAGTACACGCGCGTCAGCGAGCCCGGCTGGGCGAACGGGATGACCGGCTCTTCGGCACCGCCGCGCAGCGTCTTGCGGAGCTCGGTGCGCTGGGCGTCGCTCATCACGTCGAGGTCGACACGCACGGACGAGACACCGTCCAGCGCCGTCACGGCCGCGGTGACGTCCTTGGTGATCTTGTCGCGCATCGGGCAGCCCGCGACCGTGAGGAAGATGCCGACCACGACGACGCCGTCCGCGCCGACCTCGACGTCCTTGACCATGCCGATCTCGGTGATCGGGCGGCGGATCTCGGGGTCCTGCACACCGGCGAGCGCCTTGCGGACGTCCTCGGTGGTGGGGAGGGGCTGTGTGGTGGTCACCGATCCATGCTACGTCCGGTTCGTGCCGGTCCTACCGGCCGGTCACTTTCCAGTACAGGGCCAGGTCGTAGTGGAGGGGGCGCTGTCCGTAACATCGACGCCCGTGCCGGAATCGGGTAGTTCCCGGTTGCCCACCCGTGTCGAGCTCGGGGTGTGGCGATCGTTCCTCCGCGCGCATGCACGGATCACGAGGGTCCTCGAGGCCGAACTGATTGCTGAGCAGCGCCTATCGCTCGCGGCGTACGACGTGCTGGTTCAACTGGCCGAGACGCCTTCCATGCGCATGCGCATGACCGAACTGGCCGATGCCGTCCTGCTGTCCCGGTCTGGCGTGACCCGGCTGGTGGACCGTTTGGAACGTGCCGGCCTCGTCGGGCGGGAGCGCGCCGACGGTGACGGACGCGGCATCGTGGCCGTGCTCACACCGCTGGGCGCCGAACGCCTCCGCAGTGCCTCCACAACCCACCTCGCCGGCGTCGCCGAGCACTTCGGGGAGAGCTTCGGCCCCGGTGAGCTCGAGGCGTTCGGCCGCACGTGCGACCGCCTCGCCGCGGACGACGTGTTCCCGTGACCGCATGATCACGGTGGTGGGACTCGTGCACGTCGAGGCTGGCCGCCTCCTCGTTGTGCGCTCACGCAACAAGAAGGCCTTCTACCTTCCCGGCGGCAAGATCGAGCCCGGCGAGTCCCTCGAAGAGGCCCTGCTGCGGGAGGTCTCCGAAGAGCTCGGCGTCGAAGCCGGACGTCCCCGGATCCTCAAGCGCTACGTCTCCCCGGCCTACGGCGAGGGTGAGGGCGCGATGGTCGACATGACCTGCTTCACGGCCGACCTGACAGGCACACTGCGACCGGCGGGCGAGATCGCCGAACTCACCTACGTGACCCGTGCGGAGTACCGCGAGCACGCCGAGACGGCTCCCGCGATCCACGAGGTCCTCGACGACCTGGTCGCGAGCCGCCAGGTCAGGCCGTGAGCCGGCGCGCTTCCGCCAGCACCTGATCGTCCAGGCCCGCCGCGGAACTCCTCGACCGTCAGGGACGGACCTTCTTGAGGTTGTTCTGCTCCTTCACCAGCTTCTCCAGCTCACCGCGGATGAAGTCCCGTGTCGCCACCTCGCCCAGGGCCAGCCGCACCGCCGCCAGCTCACGCGCCAGGTACTCGGTGTCCGCCTTCGTCTGAGCGGCCCGCGTCCGGTCCTCCTCCAGCGACACCCGGTCCCGGTCGTCCTGCCGGTTCTGCGCGAGCAGGATCAGCGGCGCGGCGTAGGCGGCCTGCGTCGAGAACGCCAGGTTCAGCAGGATGAACGGGTACGGGTCCCACCGCAGGGACACGGCGACGAGGTTCACCGTGATCCACGCGATCACGATGAGCGTCTGCCAGAACAGGAACTTGCCGGTGCCGAGGAAGCGCGCGAGCCGTTCGGAGAGCTGGCCGAACGTGTCCGGATCGATCGAGAACCGGAAGCCCCGCGGCCCTCGCGGCTGGTCGAGTCTGCGCCGAGGCAGCAGTTCAGGCATGGCTCAGTCCCGTCTCGCGCCAGTTGTCCGGCAGCAGGTGGTCCAGCACGTCGTCCACGGTGACGGCGCCGAGCAGGTGCTCGGTCTCGTCCAGCACCGGGGCGCACACCAGGTTGTAGGTCGCGAAGTAGCGCGTCACGTCGCTCAGCGAGGCGTTCGGCGACAGGTAGGTCAGGTCCGTGTCCAGCACGCCGGCGACGAGGTCGAACGGCGGTTCGCGCAGCAGCCGCTGGATGTGCACGCAGCCGAGGTAGCGGCCGGTCGGCGTCGCGGAGGGGGAGCGGCAGACGAAGACCATCGACGCCAGCGCGGGCGTGAGGTCGGGATTTCGCACCCGTGCCAACGCTTCCGCGATCGTGGCGTCCGGCGTGAGGATGATCGGCTCGGGTGTCATCAGGCCGCCGGCCGTGTCGAACGAGTACTCCAGCAGTCGCCGGACCGGCTCGGACTCCTCGGGTTCCATCAGTTCCAGCAGGCGGTCCTTGGTGCCCTCGGCCAGTTCGCTCAGCAGGTCGGCCGCGTCGTCCGGGTTCATCGCCTCCAGGATGTCCGCGGCGCGTTCCTCGTCCAGGTGCGACAGGATGCCCTTCTGGTCCTCTTCGGACAGTTCCTCGATGACGTCCGCGAGCCGTTCGTCGTCGAGGGCGTCCGCGACCTCGTGGCGGCGCTTCGGTGGCAGTTCGTGCAGCGCGTGCGCCACGTCGGCGGCGCGCATGCCCTCGAACACGGCGACGAGCTGCTGCGCGCCCTGCGGCTGGCCCGCGATCTCGTTCACGCTCAGGCCGGTGACTTCCTCCCACCGCCACACCTGCACGGGGCCCTTGAGGCTGAACCGGCCGGTGCGCTCCCGCCCGGCGACGCGGACCATGCGCCAGTCGCGGGTGCGGGTCAGCTCCATCGCGGCGTCCACGACGACCACCGTGGCGCCCTCCTCGACCGTGACCTTGGCGTCGAGCAGCTCGCCGATCACCAGCACCTCGTTGACGCGCTGGTGGAACGGCCGCAGGTTCACCGACCCGGTCGCGAGCGTCACGGCGTTCGGCTCGATCGAGGTGACGCGCAGCATCGGCACGAAGATCCGCCGGCGCGTCACCAGCTCGACGACCATGCCGAGCACGCGCGGCGGTTGCCGGTCGATGCGGAGACTGATCACGACGTCGCGAGCCTTGCCGACGGGTTCACCGTCGGGGCCGAAGACGGGAAGTCCGGCCAGCTGAGCGATGAAAACCCGGTTCACAGCCACCACATCACCAGGCTAGATCAGGCGCGGGCCGCCCACCCGGCGATGTGGGCGCAGATCACGGCGATGTCGTCGATGTCCTCCTCCAGACACCAGATCCAGTTGGCGACGGCCCGGTGCAGCGTCCAGTCGCGCGCCTTCGCGACGTCCAGCTCACCCGCGTCGCACAGCGCCAGGAACCGGTCGGTGAGCCCCCGGTGGCCGTCCATCTCGTCGAACCTGTTCCACAGCAAAGGGATCACGCAGTACTCGGGGTCGCCGGACAGCGGCTTCGGGTCGATCACGAGCCACGGTTCGCGGTCGCCGCGCAGCACGTTCTGGTAGTGCAGGTCCTCGTTGACCAGCGTCGTGCCCATCGGCCTGGTGCCGGCCTCGCGGGCGGCGTCGAGCAGTTTCGCGGGGATCGCGGGATGGCTCCGCAGGGTGTCCTCGAACCTTCGGATCTCGCCGGGAGCCCGGATCCCGCGGTGGCGGCGCAGCAGCTCGCCGATCACCCCGACCGCCAGGTCGATCGGCTCGTCGTCGAGCGAGTGCTGGTCGAGGCGTTCCAGCAGCAACGCGCCGAGCTCCTCGTCGTGGCCGAGCAGCCGGACGGCACCGTCGCCGTCGTAGAGCTTGAGCGCCAGCGGTTCGTGCTCGGTCTCGTCGTCGACCCAGCTCAGCTTGAGCACGGCGGGATGGCCGTCGGCTCTGCGGACCGGCAGCACGACGGCGCAGAACCCGTGCATCAGCGCGCCGTCCGGTGTGAGCTGCCAGCGCGCGCACGCCTTGGTGGCGAGCTTCGGCAGCTTCGCGACCCACTCGCCGGCGCCGTCGCCGAGGCCCTCGCCGAAACCGTCCGGGACGGTGATCACGCGCCGAACTCCAGCCGGTACACCGCTTCCCACTCCGGTTTGGTGTTGAGCCGGGCGGTGCGCAGGGCCTGCGCCGTCTCGTCGTCGGGCTCCGTCAGGTGTGCGACGGCCTGGGCGTCGACGAGGTGCGAGTGCGTGCTGGGGGAGCGCACGGTGACCGTGACCTGCGCGCCGTCGGCCAGGCCGGGCACGTCTTGCTCGGTGCCACCGGCGATGACCCACAGCGCGTCGGCACGCCAGTGCGCGTGCACGAGACGTGGACCGTGGCCGGGTGAGGTGATCCAGACGGCAGCCGCCTTGCGCAGCGCAGCGTCAAGTACTCGAGTGATCTCCACCGGTTCAGCCTGCCAGTGTTGGATGGCCGCTGCTCCGCAGACGGCGGCGAGTTCGACGCGAACTCGCTTTGTGAAACGGGACTCAGCGAATATGCGCCCGGAGATGATGCGTGCCACTGTGGCGCTCATAGTTACCGGCCGGTACAAGGAGGTACTCCAGTGGTCGACCAGCAGCGTCCCCGTCGCTCGTGTCTGGCGGTCCCCGGCTCGAGCCAGAAGATGATCGACAAGGCGCGCACGCTGCCGGCGGACCAGGTGTTCCTGGATCTGGAAGACGCCTGCGCCCCGCTGGCCAAGCCCGATGCCCGCAAGACCATCGTCGCGTCGCTCAACGAGGGCGGCTGGGGCGACAAGGCCCGTGTCGTGCGCGTCAACGACTGGACGACGGAGTGGACCTACCGCGACGTCACCGAGGTCGTCGAGGGCGCCGGCGCGAACCTCGACTGCATCATGCTGCCGAAGGTCCAGACGCCCGAGCAGGTCGTCGCGCTCGACTTCCTGATCACGCAGATCGAGAAGACGATGGGCTACGAGGTCGGCAAGATCGGCATCGAGGCGCAGATCGAGAACGCCCTGGGCCTGAACAACGTCAACGCGATCGCCACCGCGTCCCCGCGCGTCGAGACGATCATCTTCGGCCCGGCGGACTTCATGGCGTCGATCAACATGAAGTCGCTGGTCGTCGGCGAGCAGCCGCCCGGCTACGACGTCGGTGACGCCTACCACTACATCCTGATGCGGATCCTGATGGCCGCGCGGGCCCGCGACAAGCAGGCCATCGACGGCCCCTACCTGCAGATTCGCGACGTCGAGGGCTACAAGCGCGTCGCCGGTCGTTCCGCGGCGCTGGGCTTCGACGGCAAGTGGGTGCTGCACCCCGGCCAGATCGAGGCGGCCAACGAGGTCTTCAGCCCGAAGCAGGACGACTACGACCACGCCGAGAACATCCTCGACGCGTACGAGTTCTACACGTCCGAGGCGGGCGGCAAGCGCGGCGCGGTCATGCTCGGCGACGAGATGATCGACGAGGCGTCGCGCAAGATGGCGTTGGTGATCTCCGGCAAGGGCCGTGCCGCGGGCATGTCCCGCGCGAACGTGTGGACGCCTCCGGAGGACTGATTCCGTTACGGATTGTGCGCTACTTCACCCCGAATGTCACTGGACGTGTTCGACCGTCACGGGTTGCGTTCGAAACTGGTGAAGTGGCGCACAATCCGTCACCGGAGTTTGCGATCTCGCCCCTGGGTGGGGGCATGCTCTGGGGCATGTCACGTTCGAGTAACGGCAAGGCGAGCAGACGGTTGCGGCTCTTCAAACGCCGCGAGGACGACCTGCTCGAGCGCAGCTTCCGCAGCTGCCCCGGATGCGCCGCCGACGTCCACGTGTTCGCCGACGTCTGCCGCCACTGCGGTGGCACCCTGGAGATCGCCCTCGCGGGCTGAGCCGTCCCGGTTCAGCGATAGGTCCCGTTGACCGCGGCGAAGATCGCGAAGACGTAGAACGCGACGAACAACAAGTAGCCGACGATGACGACGTAGCCGATGATGATGCCGGCGAGCGCCAGCCCGTGGCCTTCCTCCTCGCCACGCTTGATCTTCCCCATCGCGATGTGCCCGAAGATGACGCCGACGATCGACGTCACGCCGCAGGTCGCGAAGCCCACAAGCGACAGCACCAGTGCCAGGATCGCGTTCGTCTGCGACTTGGGCGCGGGCGGCGGGTAGCCGTAGCCGTACATGGGCTGCTGGCCGTACTGGCCGGGCTGGCCGTAGGGCGGCTGCTGGCCGTACGGATCGCCTGGCTGCTTCGGGTTGTACGGGTCGTAGGTCATCGCGAGTCCCCCTAGATGTTTGAGCAGGGATCTTAGGGTTCGGCAGGGCGGTTCGTCGCGTGCGGGTGCGCGAATACACCTGTCAGCGGTGCTGTTTCGGTACAGCGGGCGCCCGCGTTGTTGCGGAGAGCACACCCCGGTCGCAAACGGGCGTTAACCGGTCCATACTCGCCGGTAACCAAAGCGTTGGAAGGGAAGTGCGATGGCGCGCCTCGCCCAGACCGCGGGTCTCACGGACATCCAGGAAGAAATCCTCGCGACCGTTCGCACGTTCGTGGACAAGGAGATCATTCCGCACGCCCAGACGCTGGAGCACGGCGACACGTACCCCGCCGACATCGTCGAGGGCATGAAGGAGATGGGCCTCTTCGGCCTGACGATCCCCGAGGAGTACGGCGGCCTGGGCGAGTCCCTGCTGACCTACGCGCTCGTGGTCGAGCAGATCGCGCGCGGCTGGATGAGCGTCTCCGGTGTCATCAACACCCACTTCATCGTGGCGCACATGCTCAAGCAGCACGGGACGCCCGAGCAGAAGCAGAAGTACCTGCCGCGGATGGCCGCGGGCGAGGTGCGCGGGTCGTTCTCGATGTCCGAGCCCGAGCTCGGCTCCGACGTCGCCGCGATCCGCACCCGCGCGGTCAAGGGCGAGTCGGGCTACACCATCAACGGCCAGAAGATGTGGCTGACGAACGGTGGCACGTCGAACCTCACCGCAGTGCTGGTGAAGACCGACGAGGGCGCCGAGAAGCCGCACCAGAACCTCACGACGTTCCTGGTCGAGAAGCCCGAGGGCTACGGCGAGGTCCTGCCGGGCCTCAGCATCCCCGGCAAGATCGACAAGATGGGCTACAAGGGCGTCGACACCACGGAGATGGTGTTCGACGGCTTCGAGATCGCCGCGGACCAGGTGCTGGGCGGCGTCACCGGCCAGGGCTTCCGCCACATGATGGACGGCGTCGAGGTGGGCCGCGTGAACGTGGCCGCCCGCGCGTGCGGCATCGCGATCCGCGCCTTCGAGCTCGCGATCGAGTACTCCCAGCAGCGCAGGACGTTCGGCAAGGCCATCGTCGAGCACCAGGCCATCGCGTTCAAGCTCGCCGAGATGGCGACCAAGGTCGAGGCCGCGCACCTGATGATGGTCAACGCCGCGCGCCTCAAGGACTCGGGCCAGCGCAACGACGTCGAGGCCGGCATGGCGAAGCTCATCGCCTCCGAGTACTGCGCCGAGGTGACGCAGGAGTCGTTCCGCATCCACGGCGGTTACGGCTATTCCAAGGAGTACGAGATCGAGCGCCTGATGCGCGAGGCCCCGTTCCTGCTGATCGGCGAGGGCACGTCGGAGATCCAGAAGACGATCATCTCGCGCGGCCTGCTCCGCGACTACCAGTCGCGCGGCTAGACGCGAGTTGATGTTCGCCCGTTAGGGGCCAATCTTTCACGGGACTGGCCCCTAACGGTTTTCACGTGCGGGCCATAAGGTTCGCTCACTTTGAGCACAGATCTGACACTTCCCGGACCTGTGTCGCCGCCCCACGTCGTCCGTCTCGAGCTGGACACGTTCTCCGGCGTCGACCGTCCCGCGCTGGCCAAGTGGTTCGGCGCCCTGTTCACCGACCTGCTGGCGCCCCTGTGCCCGGCATCGGTCGAGGAGCTCGTGCTGGTGGCGCGCGACTACCACCCCTCCGACACAACGCCCTGGGGCCCGCCGGGTTATGCCCGGCTGCTGCTCTCTTCGGGTGACTTCACCTTCCCCTCGTGGTCGGCAGCCCTGGCCGACCTGCCGTCGTTCCTGCGCGTGCAGCTGGTCCAGCTCGACTCCCAGGGCGTGCCCCTGGTCGACCACGGCTGGTCCGCGGAGATCCTGCTGAAGGACGACCCCGCGTTCCCCCACCAGGTCGTGGTCACAGCCTCGCGGTCGCTGTTCGGCGGCTGGATTTCCCATGCGGTGCAACAGGAATGGCTGTCCGTCCTGCGGTCGGGCGCCTCGTTGGTGCAGGCCAGCGGCGGCTGGATCACGCTGGACCGCGTCGGCGTGCGGACCGCGCACGAGGTCGCCGTCGGCGTCGGCCTGGACGAATCCCTTTTCATGGCCGCGGAAATGGCGCGAGGCCCGCACTGGGCCACGTTGCTGGGACCGCGTCAGGTCGCCGCTTTGGGTGGTGTGCAAGAGGTCTGCGGGACGGCGCCCTGTTTTTCCGTTGAGCACCTCGGCGGCGGTCGCATACTTTTGCAGCTGACGGAGCACCTGGACGAGGTGCCGCCGGACGTGGTGCGCAACCTGGCCGAGTTCCTCGCGCCGGTGCTGCACTGAGGGGGAGCCATGCAGCTCGGACGCTGGCCCGCGCCGCTCGTGGACCCGGTGCGCCGGCTCGCCATGCCCGCCGAAGCGCAACGCGCCTACCTGGAGGCCATCGGCACCGCGCCGTCGGCGGACGAGCTCGCGCTGGAGTTCGACGACGTCCTGCCCCGCCTGATGAGCCTCGACGCCGAGGCCGTCGCGCTGGCCGAACGCATCGACGCCCTGCTCGAGGCCATGAGCGGTCCCGGTCCCGTCTGGCACGTCGACGCCCTGGCCGGCTCACCGCGGTGGGCCTCGCTCCGCGCGCTGGCCGCCGAACTCCTGCGGCTGCTGCCCTCCGACCTCCCGCGCCCGATCGCCCCGTCCGAACGCGCCGTGCTGGAACGGATCCTCGCGCTGGACTTCCCCGGCGCAGCCACCCTGCGCGCCCAGCTCGACCACGTGCGCGTCCTGAAGCCCTGGTACGAGGGCTCGGCCAGCCTCGACCTCAGCACGGGCGGCCCCGCCGCCGAGGTGGCCGACGGAGTGCTGCCGGTCGATGCCCAGGTGCACGAATCAGGAGAACTGACAGGCGAGATCCTGCTGTGGATCACGGACGGCCGGCTGTCCGCAGTCGAGTACGCCTGGGTGACCGACGAGCCGCCGACGAGGCTGCCACCGGCGGACCAGGTGACCGCACGGCTCCGTTGACCAGCGGGATCCGGCATCGTTTGGGACCCTGTGGCTCGTGAGGCCTTCACCGAAGACCGACGTGCTCGTCGCCGTGGACACCGCCCTGCGCCCAGCGGGCTTCGTCCGCCGCGGCCACGTGTGGCTGCAGGAACGCGGTGGCGGAGTCTCCGGCTGGCTCGGCTTCGGCATCGCGGGAGCGCTCGACCTGACCCCGCTGGCCGGTGTCTGCTTCCGCCACTACGACGAGGTCTGCCGCGCCCTGGGCATCGGAATCCCGACCACGCCGGTGGTGTCCGCGCCGCTCGGCCACCTGACGCCGGACAAGCCGGTCTGGAAGTGGACCTTCACCCCCGGCGGCGACCACGCCCCCGTCGCCGCGTCGCTGGTGGCCGCGTTCCTCAAGCACGGCAAGCCGTACATCGACAAGTACGCCAAGTGGGACACCCTGGCCCGCGAGCTCGTCGCGAAGCCGGAGTCGTTGCTCGACTTCGAGCGGGCGCGCAAGCTCGCGATCATCCACGTGCTCGCCGGGAACGCCGGTGCGGCCCGCGAGGCCCTGAAGAAGGAGACCGAGCGGGTGGTGGACCTGCAGGACGCCTACGCGTGTTCGCACCGCGCTTTGGTGCACCGGTTCGAAATCGAGTTTCCAGGCTGACGGTCCGGGGTGACACTGTGCCGGTGGACGACTTGGTGATCGACGCGGCGCGCCGGTCCCTGGCTGGCCTGGTCGGGGAGCGGTGGCGGTGTGTCGGCCGTGCCTGCGATCTCGTCTGGCTGGGGTTCGGGGCCGTCCTCGAACTACCCGATCACCGGGGCGGGACTCGCGAGGTCGCCGAGTTCGCGCTGCACCTGCAGGGCGCGTGGCGGGTGCACCTCGGCGACGAGCGCCTCACCGGGGCCTCCGACATCCGTCTGCCACCACCCGGCTGGACCGGTGACGGCGAGTTCGACTGGGACGTTCAGGGCACCAACAGGTTCGACGTCCGGGCCGCGAAGCTGACCACGCACCTGCGTGGCGCACAGGTCGTCGTGACGTCGGTCGAGGTGGACGGAGACGGTGATCTGACGGTGTTCCTCTCCGACGGCTTCCGGATCGAGGCGCGGTGCGGCGGTTCGGGACGAGAGGGATGGCGGTTCTTCCGGCCCGGCGACATCGACTCCCACGTCGTCATGCCGCCCGAAGAATGAAACCGTCATAACACCCGTAGGCGTATCGGCACGCCGTAGCGGGCACTGGCAGGATGGAACGATCAGCGCGTCCGACAGAGGTGGTCCCCGTGACGAGTCCGTTCGCCAACCCGAACCGGCCCGGCGTCCCTCCCCGCCTGCCCACCCCGCCGACGGGGTGGCCGATCGGTTCGTACGCCACGTACGAGGAAGCGCAGCGCGCGGTCGACTTCCTGGCCGTCGAGGACTTCACCGTGCAGGACGTCATGATCGTCGGTGTGGACCTGATGCTGGTCGAACGCATCACGGGCAAGCTCACGTGGAGCCGGGTGCTCATGACCGGCGCGGCGAGCGGGGCGTGGTTCGGTCTGTTCGTCGGTCTGCTGCTGACCCTCTTCAGCCCCGAGCCCGGCGTCACGGTCGGGCCCGTCCTCACGGGTCTGATCACCGGTGTCTTCTTCGGCCTGGTGTTCGCCGCGGTCGGGTACGGGTCGGCGCGGGGCAAGCGGGACTTCCAGTCCGCGTCCCAGTTGGTCGCGAACCGGTATGACGTCCTCTGCCACCCGAAATCCGCCGAGAAGGGCCGTGACCTGCTCGCGAGGCTCGCGATGCGTCCCGTGAACCCGAGTTCTTAAGACTCACATAAGGCCATTGGTTCTGAATCGTTGCTTCCCTTGGTTGCGGCTCGTGATCACCAGGCCTAGGTTCGGTTGACCGGTCCGCCCGGTGCGGCCGGTGGCACGACGAGGTGCCGGGCGCTGCGGTCTGGCTCCTCCGTGTAGTCGGGAAGGAGGCAGGGCCGATGGGTGCGACGAGGCGCTATCGACTCGCCGCCGGAGTGGGTGCCGCGATGCTCGCGGCAGGAACGCTCACGGCGTGCGGGTCTGGCAGCCAAGGCATCACCGTCAACGTTTACAAGTATCCCCAGGAGAACTTCCAGGCCATCGTCGACAGCTGCAACGCGAAGGCCGCCGGGCGGTACAACATCGTCTACAACAAGCTGCCGCGGGAGGCGGACGGTCAGCGCGAGCAGATGGTGCGCAGACTCGCGGCGGAGGACGACAGCATGGACGTCCTCGGTCTCGACGTCACGTGGACCGCGGAGCTCGCGAAGGCGGGCTGGATCAAGGAGTTCACCGGCTCCGTCAAGTCGCAGGTGGAGACCGGCACGCTGAAGACGCCGCTCGACACGGCGACCTACGAGGGCAAGCTGTACGGGGCGCCGGACAACACGAACGTCCAGCTCCTGTGGTACCGCTCCGACCTCGTGCCCACGCCCCCGAAGACGTGGGACGAGATGATCTCCATGGCCGAGGCGCTGGTGGCGGAAGGGAAGCCCGGTCAGATCGTCGCGCAGGGAAAGCAGTACGAGGGACTCGTCGTGCTGTACAACACCCTGGTCAACTCCAACGGCGGCACCATCCTCGACGAGAACGGCACCAAGGCCATCGTCGACGACAAGGCCGTGGAAGCGTTGGCGGCGTTGAAGAAGCTCGCCACGTCGAAGGCGATCGACCCGTCGTTCTCCAACGCGGCCGAGGACAACGCGCGCCTCGCCATGGAGGGCGGCAACGCGGCGTTCCAGCTCAACTGGCCGTACGTCTACGCAGCCGCGCAGAAGAAGCCGGACTTCGCGAAGAACTTCAAGTGGGCGCCGTACCCCACTGTGAGCGGTGACCAGTCGAAGGTCACCGTGGGCGGGATCAACTACGCCGTCAGCAACTACACCACGCACCCGGACGAGTCGTTCGACGCGGTGTTGTGCTTGCGCGGCGCGGAAAGCCAGAAGCTCGCCGCGCTCAAGGACGGTGTGCCGCCGACCATCGAGGCCGTCTACGACGAGCCCGAGATGGCCGAGGCGTACCCGATGCGCGACGACATCAAGGAGACGTTGAAGAACGCGAGTGTGCGGCCGCGCACGCCCGCCTACCAGAACGTCTCGACCGTCATCTCCACGATCCTGTCGCCGCCCGCGAGCATCGACCCGCAGGCCACGGCGGACAGGCTGCGCAAGGAACTGCAGGACGCTCTCGACTCGAAGGGGGTGCTGCCGTGAGCCAGACGACGACGGAGGACACGACGACGACCGGGGCCTCACCGGCTCCCGTCGCGCCCAGGAAGAAAGTGCTGAGCGAGGGCAAGAAGGCCGAGCGCAGGCTCGGCTGGCTGCTCTGCGCGCCCGCCGCGCTCACCATGATCGCGGTGACCGGCTGGCCGATCCTCTACTCGCTGCTGCTGTCGATGCAGCGGTTCGACCTGAAGTTCCCGGACCGCACCGAGTGGATCTGGTTCGACAACTACGTCACCGTGCTCAGCAGCCCGTACTGGTGGAACGCGGTGTGGGTGACGGTGTTGCTCACCGTCGTCACCGTCGCGGTCGAACTGGTGCTCGGCATGTCGCTCGCGCTGATCATGCACCGCGCGCTGGTCGGCCGCGGCATCGTCCGCACGACGACGCTGATCCCGTACGGCATCGTCACGGTCGTGGCCGCGTTCTCCTGGCGCTTCGCCTGGACGCCCGGCACCGGCTACCTCGCCGAGGCGCTCGGTGGCGATCCCGTGCTCACGGAGAAGATCCCGTCCCTGATGGTCGTGGGCCTCGCGGAGATCTGGAAGACCACGCCGTTCATGGCCCTGCTGCTGATGGCGGGCCTGGCGCTGGTGCCGGACGACCTCCTCAAGGCCGCGGCGATGGACGGCGCGAGCGGGTGGCAGCGGTTCATCAAGATCACCGTGCCGATCATGAAGCCGGCGATCCTGGTGGCGCTGCTGTTCCGCACGCTCGACGCGTTCCGCATCTTCGACAACCTCTTCGTGCTCACCGCGGGTTCGCAGGGCACGTCGTCGGTGTCGATGCTGACCTACAACAACCTCATCAAGGGCTTGAACCTCGGCATCGGGTCCACCATGTCCGTGCTGATCTTCATCATGGTCGCGATCATCGCGTTCGTGTTCATCAAGCTCTTCGGCACCGCTGCCCCCGGCAGTGACGACGGGGGGAAGCGCTGATGGCTGGTATCGGAGGAGCCGAGACCACCGGCAAGAAGTGGGGCTGGGGCCTGCTCAACGCGGTCGTCGTGGTCTACGCGCTGGTCCCGGTGCTGTGGATCGTGTCGTTGTCGTTCAAGTCGTCGAAGACGCTGGCGGACGGCAACTTCATCCCGCGCGAGTGGAGTCTCGAGAACTACCAGAACATCTTCTCGACGTCCGAGTTCACGCGGGCGCTGATCAACTCCATCGGCATCGCGATCATCGCGACCGCGATCGCCGTGGTGTTCGGCACGATGGCCGCCTACGCCATCGCGCGGCTCGACTTCCCCGGCAAGAACCTGCTGGTGGGCGTCTCGCTGCTGATCGCGATGTTCCCGCAGGTCTCGCTCGTGTCCCCGTTGTTCGAGATCGAGCGTTCGCTGGGTCTCTTCGACACGTGGCCGGGCCTGATCCTGCCGTACATCACGTTCGCGCTGCCGCTCGCGATCTACACCCTCTCGGCGTTCTTCCGCGAGATCCCGTGGGAGCTCGAGAAGGCGGCGAAGATGGACGGTGCGACGCCGGGGCAGGCGTTCCGTCGCGTCATCGCGCCACTGGCCGCGCCCGGTGTGTTCACGACGGCGATCCTGGTGTTCATCTTCTGCTGGAACGACTTCCTGTTCGCGATCTCGCTCACCTCGACCGAGCAGTCGCGGACCGTGCCGGTGGCGCTGTCGTTCTTCACCGGTAGTTCCCAGTTCGAGGACCCGGCCGGGTCGATCGCGGCGGCCGCCGTGGTCATCACGATCCCGATCATCCTCTTCGTGTTGTTCTTCCAGCGCCGGATCGTCGCCGGCCTGACCTCCGGCGCCGTCAAGGGGTGAGTTGACCAATGGCAGAGATCGTTCTGGACAAGGTGACCAAGCGGTATCCCGACGGCGCTTTGGCCGTGCAGGAGGTCAACCTCGAGATCGCCGACGGCGAGTTCATCATCCTGGTCGGGCCGTCCGGCTGCGGGAAGTCCACCACCCTCAACATGATCGCGGGCCTGGA
The DNA here is from genome assembly GCF_026242055.1 of Lentzea sp. NEAU-D7. Taxonomy (GTDB): domain Bacteria; phylum Actinomycetota; class Actinomycetes; order Mycobacteriales; family Pseudonocardiaceae; genus Lentzea. Next base: position 83,166 of record NZ_JAPJDL010000015.1, read on the forward strand.
GGACATCACCGACGGCGAGCTGCGCATCGGCGGGCAGCGCGTCAACGAGAAGGCGCCCAAGGACCGCGACATCGCGATGGTGTTCCAGTCCTACGCGCTCTACCCGCACATGACGGTGAAGGAGAACATGGCCTTCCCGTTGCGGCTGGCCAAGGTCGACAACGCCACGGTCGAGAAGAAGGTCAAGGAGGCCGCGGAGATCCTCGACCTCACGCAGCACCTCGACCGCAAACCGTCCAACCTGTCCGGTGGCCAGCGGCAGCGCGTGGCCATGGGGCGCGCGATCGTGCGCAACCCCAAGGCGTTCCTCATGGACGAACCGCTGTCCAACCTGGACGCCAAGCTGCGCGTGCAGATGCGCACCTCGGTGTCGCGCCTGCAGAAGCAGCTCGGCACGACCACGGTGTACGTGACGCACGACCAGACCGAGGCGATGACCCTCGGCGACAGGGTCGTCGTCATGCGCGGCGGTGTCGTGCAGCAGATCGGCGCGCCGCAGTTCCTCTACGACCAGCCGGCGAACCTGTTCGTCGCGGGCTTCATCGGCTCCCCGTCGATGAACTTCGTGCCGGCGACGCTGGAGAACGGCGCGCTGCGGTCGGTGATCGGCGACGTGACGCTGACGGACCGGGTGCGGCAGCTGGTCGAGGCCGCTGACGCGCCCCGCGAGGTGATCATGGGCATCCGCCCGGAACACTTCGAGGACGCGGCACTGGTCGACGCGGCGGCGTTGTCGTCGGGCGGCAAGTTCACGCACCAGGTGGACGTGCTGGAGTCGATGGGCTCGGACAAGTACGCCTACTTCAACCTCACGGGCGAGCAGGCGGCCTCGGCGGAGCTCCAGGAACTCGCGAAGGACGCGGGATCGGACGACGTGCCGGGTGACGGCATCCCGCTCGTGACGCGCCTGTCGTCGGCGTCCGGCGCGGTGGAGGGCGCCTCGGCGGACATCTGGTTCGACGCGGACAAGGTGCAGCTCTTCGACCCGTCCAACGGCAGGAACCTGACGTACACGGAACGGTGAATTCTCGTTTTGCGGGCCGTCTTCCCCTCTCGGGAAGGCGGCCCGTTCTTGTCACTCGATCGAGTGAGGACTAAAGCCCTCGTGCGGTTGGGACTGATTAGTCCCGCCCTATCTGCCCTGCCGAACTCGGTTCGCCATTGGGCGCTCTGCAGCGACATCTCATCGAAACGTCGTCTTCGCTTCTTCGGATCGTCCGCACGCTTGTCGAAGGCGGGTACAGGACCACAGGGGGGTTCCCGTGAACCGCCGCCGAGTGAGGGAGAGCGTGCAATGGGGATCCTTGACGGAAAAGCGGTAGTCATCACGGGGGCGGGCCGAGGACTGGGCGAGGCCTACGCGATGCACGCTGCCCTCGCGGGCGCGTCGGTGGTGGTCAACGACAACGACGGTGACCTGGCGGACAGGGTCGCGGAGCACATCCGCGAGTTCGGCGGCCGTGCCGTGGCCTCGAACCACACGGTCGCGGACCCGAGTGAGGCGGCCAAGATCGTCGAACTCTGCGTGGACGAATTCGGCCGCGTCGACGGTCTGGTGAACAACGCGGGCCTGAACTACGAGACCGCGCCCTGGGAAGACGACCCCGAGACCATCAAACACGTGGTCGAGGTGAACGTCCTCGGTGTCATCTACACCGGAATCGCGGCGATGCGCGCGATGCGGGCCACCGGTGGCGGCTCCATCATCAACATTTCCTCCGGCGCCTCATTCGGTCAGCGCAAACTCGCCACCTATTCCGCGACCAAGGGCGCGGTGGCGTCGCTGAGCTACTCGTGGGCCCTCGACCTGGAGGCGGAAGGCATCCGCGTGAACGCCGTGTGCCCCGTCGCGCACACGCGGATGGTGTGGAAGTCGGAACGCTCCCTGCGCGCCATTCCGGCCGACCGGACGCCCGGCAAGGTGGCGCCGCTGGTGCTGTTCCTGCTCTCCGACCGCGCCGAGGGCATCACCGGGCAGGTCATCCGCTGCAACGGCCGGCAGCTGCACATCGTGGGCCAGCCGTACTTCAAGCAGCCGATCCTGGAGAGCGACAACTGGGACACCGCTTCGGTCGAGCGGGCGTTCACGGGCGTGCTGCAGGCCCACCTCGAACCGTACGGGTTGGAGAAGAGGATGCCTCCCCGGCTCCGTGCGCTGGTGGAGCCTTCGCAGACCGCCTGAACAGGTGGGGGAGGCGCCTGATCGGCGCCTCTTCCGCTGGTCGACCGTCCTCGTGTGGTCTCTCGCTAGCGCCAGGCCGGGTACTCGGGCGCCACCTCGGCGTAGCGCTCGCTCCAGTTCGGCGGGGTCCCGCCCCGCAGGAAGGCGTCCGCGCGGTCGAAGAACGCGTGCGTGCCGGGCGCGAAACCCCTGGCGTTGCGTTCGGACAGTCCGGTGTGGGTGAAGCGCAGCACCGTCTCGTCACCCTCCGCCGTGAGCTCGTAGCGCACGACGCTGTCCTCCACGATCCGCTGGTGCCACTCGTGCTCGAAGACCGCGCGGCCGTTCTCCGGCGGCTGCCACGTGAGGATGCGGCCCGTCACGCGCTTGGCCTCCATCGGCGCGGGCGGGTCCTCGGGCTCGATGACGACCTCCTTGCCGTGCGGATCGACGGTGCCCTCACCGAACCACGCCTTGCGTTCGGCGTCGTCGGTGATGGCCGCCCAGACGCGGTCGATCGGGAACCGGAAGCGCCGGTGGAAGGTGAGGGTGGCGTGCGCGCCTTCGACGGTGATGGTGCCGAGGTCGCTCATTCGTCCTCCAGGTGCTGTTGCAGTGCGTCGAGGTGGTCGCGCCAGAAGCGGCGGTACGGGGTGATCCAGTCGTCGATCCGTTGCAGGCCATCGGGTTTCAGCGCGTAGATGCGGCGCTGGCCGTCCGGTCTCACCTCGACCAGTCCTGTTTCGCGCAGGACGCGGAGGTGGCGGGACACGGCCGGCTGGGTCAGTGACGGCAGGCTGTCGACGAGCTCGCCCGCGGTGCGTTCGCGTTCGGCCAGCAGGCTGATCAGGTGCCTGCGGGTTGGTTCGGCCACGGCCTCGAAGACGTCCACGGGTCTTTTATAACTTGTGGCGTATATAAGCGCAAGGTTATAAATCGAAGCGCGGTCCGACGGGCTGCGGCTGTGGACCCGCTGGATCCCGGCGACCTGGGCCTGGTGGCGCGGTCGGGTCGCGCGCTCGGCTTCGAGCGTGAGGCCAAGGCGAGGTTCCCGGAGTACCACCCGTTGCCGTTGTGGCCCGAGCCCGGCGGCTACCTCCCGTTCGGGACTCGATCGACGGTGACCAGATCGGCAGCCTCCGTCGCTGACCGGCACGCTCACCGACACGGTGTTGGCGTGGCTGAGCGGGCGGCTGGAAGTGGCGGGGGCCTCTACCGGTTCGACGAGGACGAGTTGGCGGAGGCCGCTACTTTCCGTGCGGTAGCGCAGACGATCACGGACTGAGGTGTTCGGGTGACGTTTGCGCACGTCACACGGATGGCTGCCGAAATTGTCAGACCCTCCTGTCACCATCGGGACATGGCCGAGCGCAAACCCAGAGTCACCGACTGGAGACTCGTCGTGCAGTCCCGGTTGGACCGGGTCCGCGCGGATCTGGCTGCCCTCGGCCCGTCCGACCCCATCGATCCCGAGGGCGACGTGTGGCGTCGCACGGCCGAGGAGCAGGCCGTCGTGGTCGAGGCGATGCTCAACGCCCGCGAGCCGTGGTGGCGCATGCTGCCGTCGTGGTGGTCGGGCTGGCACATCGAACGCGCCTGGCGCGCCCTGCACGAGGCCGAGGTCGCCACGATCTCGGCCGAGCGCGGGTTCCTGGGGCGGTTGCCCGGTCTGCGGGCGCGGGTGGCGCAGTACCTGGACGACGACGATCCGCGTCGCCGGGCCCTGGAAGCGTTGCGGCCGGGGGAGTTCACGCCCGCGGTCGAGCGCGCGATCGTGGTGGACGCGCTGCGGGCCGCCTACGACAACTCGGACTTCGCGCACGCCGGTTCCCGCGCGCTGCGCAACAAGCTGATCGCCGCGTCCCTCGTGCTGTTCGTGATCAACACGGTTCTCGGCGTCGTCGGCATCGTGAAGCCCGGCATCATCCCGCTGTGCGTCGACCCGAAGGAGAACGCGCTGCCCACCGTCTGCCCGGGCGGCACGGCGAAGGCGTCCGGTGTGGACGTGTGGCTGGTGCAGGTGCTCGGGTCGTTCGGCGCGGTGCTGGCCGCCGTGGTGCTGCTCTTACGGCGCCGGCCATCGCTCTCGCCGTACGTGATGATCGGCTACCAGGCGCTGATCAAGATCATGCTCGGTGCGGCACTGGCGGTGGTCGGCATCCTGGCGCTGGGAGCGGGAGTCACGAGCGGGCTGATCGGCATCCCGTCCGCGGCGGCCCTGCTGCTGTGGGCGGTCATCTTCGGGTACGCGCAGCAGATCGGCACGCGGCTGCTCGACAAGTACACCGACGAGGTGCTGGACCAGGCGCGGCCGCTGCCGGACGCGGACGGGCCGAGGGTGGCGCCCCGGTGACCGTGTCGGAGCGGGTCGCCGCGAGAGTGCGCGCGGACTTCCGCGCCGACCTGGTCGACGAGGTGCTGGGCAGGCTCGCCGGCGCGTTCACCGACAACCAGGACGTGGAACGCGTCCACGCCGCCGTGGTGCTGGCGGCCGCCGGCGACCTGCCGGTGCTGCGGGCGCAGGTGCGCGCGCTGCGGGTGGACTGGCGTGACGTGCTGCTGAACGGCGGCCTCGGGCACGCGGACTGGCCCGAGGTGCTCGACCGCGAGTTCGGACCGGTCAGCTGACCGTGCGCTGGTAGCTGATCAGCTCGCCGGTGCTCGCGCACCGGGTGAAGCCCGCCTTCTCCAGCACGCGGGCGGAGGCCGGGTTGGTCACCTCGACGTTGGCGTGGACGGTGTGCACGTCGTCCAGTTCCAGCGCGAACGCGGTCAGGGCGGCGGTCGCCTCCGAGGCGTAGCCGCGTCCCTGGCGCGAGGGCACCACGCCGTACCCGATCTCCACCCGGCCGTCGGAAGGAGGCCAGAACAGCCCCAGGGACCCCACGACCTCATCGGTCGACCGCTCGATGATCAGGCGATGGCCGAACGGGGAGAGCCAGTCCGGGTTGGAGGAGAGGAGTCCGGCGATCACCGCGTCGCCCTCCGCCGGGAAGTCGGCGGCCCACGCCGGTTGGCGGGTCTCCTCGACCACGGCCTTCACGTCGAGCTCGGACCACGGGCGGAGGACGAGACGTTCGGAGACAAGATCAGTCACGCGCGCACGCTAGCCACGACGCGTGCGGCCGTGCGAGCGCATTTCGCGCGGCCGCGGGAACAGGGGCCGGCAGACCCGCGCAGCGATGGCCGGCAGATCGCGCGGTTCGGCACGCCGGGTGAACTCGCGCACCGTCAGGTACTTGAACACGAGTCCGGAGAGCGCCACCGCGGCGGCTGGGAGGATGTCGATCACGACCGAGACCTTTCGCTCGAAGGTTGACTGCTTCGAGACGGCTGGTGCGGAGTCCATGCAAGTTCGGGGATCCGCTCGAAGACCTTCCACATCGGATACGAGCGAAACGCGCGATCGTAATAACCGGGCCGCGAGCGCTGTGCGAAGCCGCGACGAGCGAGGTGAAGCCGGCTCAGGCCTTGCCGCCCTTCCCCGGCGACCGCGTCTCCTCCCGCACGGCGTTGATGACGTCGGCGTCCCAGCGGTGCGTGCGGATCAGCCGGTACCGCTCCGCCGCGACCCACATGTACGCCTCGGTCTCGGTGCGGTCGCCGATCATGTCGGCCTGCCGCAGCATCGCCACGACCGGCTTGTACTCGTCGGCGTACCAGCGGCGCGCCACCTCGGAGCGGTCCAGGAACTGGCAGCTGTCCTGCATCAGCCGGAACCCCCACGCCTCGACGTGCTCGCCGAGCTGGGCGTAGTGCCACGGGTCGGACAGCACGACGGCGGCGCGGGCCTCGCCGCTCAGCGGGACGCGGTCGAGGAACAGGCGCCGGTAGTCCTTCACGATCAGGTCGCCGCGGTAGCGGATGCCGGACGAGTTGATCCGGGTGATCACCTGCGTCACGTACGCGTCGATGACCTCCAGGCCCATCGCGTGCGCCACCGACACCCGGTGGTGGCCGTCGATGATGAAGTGCAGCTCGCCGACCCGGTACACCTCGATCGGCGGCACGCTCTCGCCGCGGCGCGCGGCCAGGGCCAGTCGTTGCCAGCGTTCCCGGACGCGGCCGGAGGTCGGGCGGAAGCGGCGGTCGAAGTCGCGGGTGCGGTCTACGCTGCCGACGATCGAGTCCAGGCGGATCGTCTGCAGGCCCAGGCGCTTCTCCGACGCCATGCCCAGGGCGTCCACGACCTCGTGGAACGGCAGCATGATGTTCACGTCGTCGGGCTCACGGCGCAGCCAGGCCGCGAGGCGCGACATCACCTGGCGGCGGCGAGCGCGCAGGAAGTCGCTCTCGGCGTCGGCCACGGGGAAACCGGTGTCACGTCTCATCACGACCTCCCGAGATCTCGAGAACCTTCTGCGGAACGACGTTGATCACGCGTGTGGCGCCCAGCGAACGGTCTGGACGTGGCACGCCGTGCGGATGAATGTGGCCGTGCAGCATGAACGAGGGCTGCAGCCGTGAGACAAGTCCACGTAAACAGTCGAAGCCGCGGTGCGGCCCGTCGGGTTCGTCGCCGCAGTCCAGCGGCGGCGAGTGGGTCAGCAACACGTCCACACCACGTCCGTCCCGCAGCCTGCGCCACCCGGCCAGCCGGGACACCCGGCGGGCACGGCGGGCCTGCTGCCGTTCCGTCCACTGGTTCGGGCCCTTGTTGTAGCGGATCGAACCACCGAGACCCGCGATCCGCAGGCCGGCGACATCGACCACGCGTTCGTCCGCGTTCACCGCACCGGCTGGTCCTGGCCACCGCACCGGCACGCCCGCCTTGGTCCACAGGCCGCGCACGTTCGAGTAGCCCGACAGGTCGGTGTCGTGGTTGCCGGGGACGAACACCAGCGGCTTGTCCAGGGCGTTGGCCAGGTGTTCCAGGTAGTCGAACGGCAGGTCACCGGCCGCGACGATCAGGTCGACGCCCGAGTGCTGGTGCACCTGATCGGTCCACAGCTGCTCGACCACCTCGTCCGCGACAGCCAGAATCCGAGCCATCCCAGCACTGTAATGAGGTCTTTCACCACATGACGGGTGGCTTGGCTGCCATTAGCGTGGTCACCGTGCTTGCCGAGCTGTTCGCCGCGGCCGCTCACGGATGCCGCGACCGCAGTCCGCTGACCCAGCGACTCCTCATCGACGCCGCCGACGACCTCCGGCAGGGCGGTGTCACGGCCAGGATCATGGCCGGCTCCGAACGCGACCGGGAGGGCACCGTGCCCGGGCTGCGGTTCGCGGGCGCCGTCCACCGGCTCGTGCTCGAAGGGCGCGCGCCGGGCCTCGCGAAGCACTACCCGTCCGTCGGCGGCCAGCCCCACCTGCCGACGCTGTGGGAGGACGCGCTGCCCGCTCTCGAGGCGCACGCCGACGTCCTGCGGCAACGCGTGCTGGCCACCGTCGTGCAGACCAACGAACCCGGCCGCAGCGCGCCCCTCTACGGCGGCCTGATGGTCGCCGCACAGGAGGCCGCGAAGGCCGCCGGACGGCACGTGCCGTTCTGCGTGCGGCTGCTGGAGGTCGGCGCGAGCGGCGGGCTCAACCTGCGTCCGCACCACGTCGGCTACCAGCTGGAGGACACGGTCCTCGGCGATCCGGACAGCCTCCTGGTCCTCGACCCGGAGTGGACCGGCAGGCCGTCCGCCGACCTGAGCCACCGGCTGCGCGTCGTCGGCAGGGCGGGCTGCGACCTCAACCCGGTCGACGTGTCCACAGAGGACGGACGTCTGCACCTGAGCTCGTTCGTCTGGCCGGACCAGCTGGAGAGGTGGAACCGCCTGCGGGACGCGCTGGACCTCGCCGCCACCGATCCCGTCAGGGTCGACCGGTCGGCCGGTCCGGAGTGGCTGGCGAAGCAGCTCGCCCGCGCCGAACGGGACGTGCTCACCGTCGTGTGGCACTCCGTGGTGTGGCAGTACGTCTCGCCCGCCGACCGGGCGATGGGCAGGGCCGTGCTGGCGGACGCGGCCGCGAAGGCGACGCCCACGACACCGTTGGCGCTGCTGGTCTTCGAGCCTCGCCGCACGGACGACGACTACCGGTTCGAGCTGCTGCTCAAGCTCTGGCCGGCCGGGATCTCGCTGAACCTCGGCCACGGCGCGGGCCACGGCACGCCGTTCACCTGGGGCGTCACCCCGTGGGAGTGACGACCGGGTTCACCACGTACCGGCCGTCCTGGACCTCCACGGGCAGCCGGAACTCCGCGCGGGTGCCGTCGTGCGTGTACTCGACGACGATGGCGCCGTCGCGGTAGACGCCGCGGTCCACCTGCGCGGTCTGGAACTGGTCCGCGGTCGTCTTCGCGACGTCCTCGCCGCCGACCGCCAGCAACGGCTCCAGCTTGTGGAAGTCGTGTGCGCGCAACGCGTTCGTCACCTCGGTGGCGAGCTCGTCCGGTGACGCGGCACCCGGAGACGGCCAGAACGCGATGGACACGAAGACCATCGCGAGCCAGCCGATGGGGAACACCAGCAGCCAGAACCTGAGGTTCGTCAGCCGCGCGTACACGTCAGGGCGTTCCGCTGATCAGCACGAACACGGTGGTGATCCAGCAGAGCAGGAACGCGAGGATCCAGAAGCGGATGTTGGTGAGGATTCTGGTCATGACAGGGCCCTTCTACAACGAAAAAAGCGAGCGAAACCGGGACTAGAGCCAGCGATTTCGGCGCAGTATTCGGTAGAGCGTCAGGCAGGCGATCAGGACCAGACTCATGATCAGCGGATAGCCGAACTTCCACTTCAGCTCGGGCATGTAGTCGAAGTTCATGCCGTACACACCGACGACCATGGTCGGCACGGAGATGATCGCGACCCACGAGGTGATCTTGCGCATGTCGGTGTTCTGCTGCAGCGTGATCTTCGCGAGCGTCGCGTCGACCAGCGTCGTCAGCAGCTCGTCGAACGCCGTGACGCGCTCGGACACCTCGGTGAGGTGGTCGTCGACGTCCCGGAAGAACGCGCGCACCTGCTCGGGGATTAGCGGCGTGTAGCCCTCCGCCAGGCGGCGCAACGGGTTCGCGAGCGGCATCACCGCCCGGCGGAGCTCCACGACCTCGCGCTTGAACATGTAGATCTGCTCCGCGCTCACCTCGGTGCGCGGCGCGAAGACGCGCTCCTCCATGCGGTCGATGTCGTCCTCGATGTGGTCGGTGACCTCGAGGTAGTTGTCGACGACCTGGTCGGCGATCGCGTGCATCACCGCGGAGGGGCCGATCTCCAGGCGCTCCGGGTCGGCCTCCAGCACGTGCCGCAGCTTGGAGAGCCCGGAGTGGTTGCCGTGCCGCACGGTGATCACGAAGTCCTTGCCCAGGAACACCATGATCTCGCCGGACTCGACGATCTCGTTGGCGGTGTCGGGGGATTCGTTCGTCACGTAGCGAACGGTCTTGAAGACCATGAAGAGCGTGTTGTCGTACCGCTCGAGCTTCGGGCGCTGGTGCGCGTGCACCGCGTCCTCGACCGCGAGCTCGTGCAGGCCGAACGTCTCGGCGATGCCCTCGATCTGCTCGGCGTCGGGCTCGTGCAGTCCGATCCAGACGAAGCCGTCCTTGCGCTTGCTCACCTCTTTGACGGCGTCGGTGTGCGTCCACCGGCCGGGCAAGCGCTTGCCATCGACGTAGACCGCGCAGTCGACCACGTAGTGCGACAACGGCACGGAGATGTGCGGCGCAGGGCGCTGCTGGGCGCCGCGTCCGCGGATCGAGGGCAGGCTGGGCATGGTGAGTTCCTCCAGGGCCACACGTCGTCGAGGTGCACGAAAAGCACGACGGGCGTCCTACCGGTGGGACTCGGCGAACTAGAACGATCTAGCAGGCCACCTCGGTGAGGACGCGCTTGGTACTGGCAGGGTGGGGGTCCTTGCTCATTTAGGGGTCCTCACCTCCTCGGGGCGGAGTCGACGGTGGTGGAAATCCTCACACACCGGTTGCCGAGGGTACTCCCTCCGTGTGAAGACTGTCTCCCCACCCGAGACAGATCTCGATCACACGTAGTTGGAGGCGCGGTGCAGTTCGGTCGGTACTACGAGGAGTTCGAGGTCGGAGCGGTCTACAAGCACTGGCCTGGCAAGACGGTGACGGAGTACGACGACCACCTGTTCTGCCTGCTCACGATGAATCACCACCCGCTCCACATGGACGTGAACTACGCGGAGAACACGACGGACTTCGGCAAGAACGTCGTCGTCGGCAACTACATCTACTCGTTGCTGCTGGGCATGTCCGTGCCCGACGTCTCCGGCAAGGCGATCGCCAACCTGGAGATCGAGTCGCTGCGGCACGTGAAGCCGACGTTCCACGGCGACACGATCTACGGTGAGACCGAGGTGCTCGACAAGACGCCGTCCAAGTCGAAGGACGACAGGGGCGTGGTCTACGTGGAGACTCGCGGCTACAAGCAGGACGGCACGGTCGTGTGCATCTTCAGGCGCAAGGTCATGGTGCCGAAGCAGTCCTACGGCGAGGCCCGCGGTGGCGAGCAGCCGGGGCGGCCGGAACCTGTGTCCAACTGATTGTGGGGTAGTGAAGTGACTTCTCTGGATCTGGCACAGCGGAGGTTGCGCGCTTTCGCGGAGGAGGCCGCGGCCACCTCGCCGCTGTACGGGCACCTCGCGTCGCGTGCCGCCGAGGATCCGGAAGTCGCCGACCTGCTGACCGCCGCCAGCGAGGACAACGCCACGGGCGAGCTCCTGCTGGCGGCGGCGCACCGGCTGGTGCAGGCCGAGCCGTTCCACCAGCTCTCGAACTACTACCCGTCGCTCGGCGGGACGTACGGCGCGGACGAGAGCACCTGGCCGTTGTTCCGGGACTTCCTGCTGGAGCGGGGCGACCGCGTGCGGGCGCTGGTGTCCAGCCAGGTGATCCAGACCAACGAGGTGCGGCGGGCGGCCCTGCTCTACCCGGCCGTCGCGGCCGCGGCGAAGCAGGCGGGCGGGCCGGTCGGGCTCGTCGAGGCCGCGACGACGGCCGGGCTGCTGCTCGGGCTCGACCAGTACTCGTACCGCTACCAGACCGCGGAGGCGGGCCAGCTCGTCGCCGGGCCGGCCAAGGCCGCGCTGGGACTGCACTGCGCCTTGGAGCTCGCTCCCGGCGCCGCGCTGCCGAAGCTGCCCAAGACGGTCAAGGTGGCCGCGAAGGCGGGGATCGGGGTGGCACCCGCCGACCTGGCCGACGAGGACGCCTACGCGTGGCTGGAGGCCTGTGTGTGGGCCGATCAGCCGGAGCGGCTGCGGCTGTTCGGAGTCGCGTGCGGGGTGCTGCGCAAGAACCCGCCGCGCCTGGTGACCGGTGACCCGGTCGCGGACCTCGCCAAGGCGGTCGAACCGATCGACGCGCCGCTCGTCGTCATCACGAGCGGGTCCGGCCTCGACCTCGTGCCCGCGTTGTCCGCTTTGGGCAGGCCTGTCTGGTGGGCGGCGCACGAGGCCGGTGAGCTGCGCCTCATCCGTGTCGGTGAGTCAGGCGTGGAGACGACCACCCTGGCGACCACCGAGGCCCACGGGCAACGTCTCGTATGGCGTTGAACGTCCCACCCCTAACGCGTGAACCCTGATCAGGCCCTGGGCAGGCAGTTCCAGCCGGAGAGCGCTTCCACGAGCCCTTCGGTGGTCGGAAGTGTGTCCAAGGTCGCACCGTCGACCCAAGCGACATCCGATGCGTCGTCGCCCGCTCGGAGCACACCCGACGTGACCTGGCATTCGTAGTCGAAGATCAGGAAAACCCCGTTCGGGGCCGGTCGCTCCACGTGGCCGACGAGGCGGCCGACGGTGACGGAGAGTCCCGTCTCCTCGGCTAGTTCCCTAGTCACAGCCGCCTCATCCGTCTCATCGGGCTCCACTCGCCCGCCCGGTATCGACCACAGGCCCTCACCAGGCGGATTAGCGCGTCGCACGAGCAGCAGTCGCCCGTTCGAGTCATGAACGACGGCTCCGACGCAACGGATCGTGCGCTTGCTGCTGGGCGTCACGATCACGAAGGGTAGTCACACCGGATCGGCGGTGCTGTCCGCTACCCCGGCTGCGGTACAAATCTCCCAAGGTGCTGAATCGTGCTGTACAACGGTCACGAACGGCGCCAAACGGGTGCGACGCGGACGGGGTGGACACCGTGAACTTGAAGAAGATTCTCACTTTCGCTGGAATCGCCTTGCTGTTGTTCTTCCTGATCGCGGAGCCTCAGCAGGCGGCTCAACTCGTGCAGAACATCCTCAACTCGCTGCGAACCGCGGCCGAAGCGCTGATCACGTTCGTGCGTTCTGTCTTCTAGTCTGGTGTCAGCCACCCGCGGGGTGGCGGGAGCAGGTCAGACAGGGCACTGCCTGGTACCAGGAAAGGGCTGGTAGCGCATGTTCGCACCACGTGATCCGGACGACTACCTGCTGTCGAGCGAGCGTCGGGTCATCCGGGTGCGCAGGCACTGGTCCTACCTGATCTGGGACGTCCTGGAGGCGGCGGCGCTGCTCGCCGGCTTCATGATGATCTCGTACCTGCTCCCGGCGGACGCCGGCGTGATCCAGAACGTGCTGTGGTACGGCGCGCTGCTGGTCCTGCTGAGGCTCTCCTACTTCATCATCGAGTGGTGGGTGGAGCGCATCGTCGTCACCGACAAGCGCTTCATGCTGACCTCGGGCGTCTTCGAGACCAAAGTCGCGATGATGCCCATCAGCAAGGTCACCGACCTCACCTACGAGCGCACCGTGGGCGGACGCATGTTCGGCTACGGCACGCTCATCGTGGAGTCGGCAGGTCAGATCCAGGCGCTGAACCGCCTGGAGTTCCTGCCGGACCCCGAAGAGGTCTACGACGCCATCTCGGAGCTGACCTTCGGCGACAAGAAGGCACAGGCCGAGCGGTTCTCGATGATCAAGGCGCAGCGCGCCGCGCGCGGGAAGAAGATGGTCCCGTAACACGGGTCGTTCGCCACGTCGTCCACACTGGACGACGTGGTCATCGATCTGCACACCCATTCGTCCGAGTCCGACGGCACCGACAGCCCCGCAGACCTGGTGAGGGCGGCGTCCCTCGCCGGACTCGACGCGGTGGCGATCACCGACCACGACACGGCGGCCGGGTGGGCCGAGGCCGAGGCGGCGCTGCCGTCCGGGCTGAGGCTGGTGCGCGGAGCCGAGCTGTCGTGCTCCTCGGCTGACGGCTACGGCCACACCATCACCGTTCATCTGCTGGCGTACCTGTACGACCCGACGCACGCCATGCTGATGAAGGAGCAGTCGCGCCTGCGCGAGGAACGGCGGCAGCGGCTGCAGAAGATGGCCGAGATGATGCAGGCCGACGGCTTCCCGATCGACCCGGTCGACCTGATGTCCCGCCTGCCGTTCGACGCGCCGGCCGGACGCCCGCACCTCGCCCAGGCGCTGATCCGCGCCGGGGTGGTGTCGTCGGTCGACGAGGCGTTCGCGACGTTCCTGACCGGCGGCCAGTACTACGTCGGCCGCACCGACACCCCCGTCGAGCGCGCGATCGAGATGATCACCGAGGCCGGCGGCGTCACCGTGCTGGCCCACCCCTTCGCCCGCTCCCGCGGCCCCGTCGTGGCGCCCTCCGTCGTGCGCTCGCTGGCCTCGGCCGGTCTCTTCGGCGTCGAGGTGGACCACCCGGACCACGACCAGGAGACGCGGCGCTCGCTGCGCGCGCTGGCGGACTCGCTGGGCCTGATCGTCACCGGGTCGAGTGACTACCATGGCACGAACAAGACGGTGCGGCTCGGCGCGGAGACGACGGCGCCGGAGATGCTGGATGCTCTGGCCGAGAGGGCGACGGGCTGCAAGATCCTCGTTGGATAAGGGCGGTGTTCTCGTGTTCAACCTGCGGCTCTTCATCGAGGCCTCGATCACGCTGCTGGTGATCATGGACCCGCCTGGGACCGTGCCGGTCTTCCTGGGGCTGGTCGGCCGCAAGTCGCGCGAGGCCCGCAAGCGGGCGGCGCGGCAGGGCGTGCTGGTGTCGTTCCTGGTGATCACGCTCTTCGCGGTGGCCGGCAACTCGATCCTGGCGTACATGCACATCGGCATTCCCGCGCTGCAGGGTGCGGGCGGGCTGCTGCTGTTGCTGATCGCGCTCGACCTGCTGACGGGCAAGGGCGCGACCAACCACCCCGAGGTCGAGGACGTGAACATCGCCCTGGTGCCGCTGGGGACGCCGTTGCTGGCAGGGCCTGGTGCCATCGCCGCGACGATCGTGTTCGTGCGTCAGGCGAACGGTGACTGGGGCTCCTACCTCGCGCTGGCCGCGGCGATCGTGGCCGTGCACCTCGTGCTGCTGGGAACGCTGCGGTCCGCCGGTCTGCTGATCAAGGTGTTCAAGGAGAGCGGGATCCTGCTGATGGCCAAGATCGCCGGTCTGCTGCTGGCCGCGATCGCCGTGCAGCTCGTCGCGTCGTCCGTGCAGGGCTTCATCTCGTCCGGCGTCTAGCGCTCGATGTGGGCCTTGTCCCCGTCGATGACGATGGGCCGCTCGATCAGGCTCGGGTTGGCGACCATGTGCGCGATCCACCGCGCGCGGTCGTGTTCGAGCAGCTTCGGGTAGGCGGGCTCCTTGGTGCGCGCGATCTCCCACGGCTCCTTGCCGAGCAGCGTGAGGACGTGGTCGAGCTCCTCGGCGGTGGGGACGTCGTCGAGGTAGCGGCGTTCGGTGTACTCGACGCCCTCGTCGTCGAGGCGCTGCGTGGCCGCGCGGCTCTTCGAGCAGCGCGGGTTGTGCCAGATCTCCATGCGGCGAATCTAGCGAGTTCATCCTCCCGGCGAGCTCGTCGCAGCGCGGATCTCCACGCGGGATGCGTTGCGAGTTCGTGTCGGTCGTCCGGTCAACCGCCGGTGCCGGATTCGGCGAAGCCCAGTTCGGCACCGGCGATTCGGCCGGACGACCGACTTCCCGACGAACTCGCCGCCATCTGCGGAGCAGGGGCAAACCAACACTGTCAGGGTGCCTGAGTAACTTGGTTGGGGTGGAACAACTCGGCTTCGACTTCGGCACCGCGGCACCCCGCAAGCTCGTACGCGTCACGCCCGCGAAGCTGTCGACGTGGACGAGCTGTCCGCGCCGCTTCCGGATGACGTACCTGGACCGCCCCTCGCCGCCCAGGGGTGGCGCCTGGGCGCACAACACCCTCGGCGCCGTGGTGCACAACGCGTTGAAGGCCCTCTTCGACCTGCCGCCCGACCGCCGCACCCCGGACCAGGCCGTCGCGCTGCTGAACCGGCAGTGGAAGTCCGAGGGCTTCCGCGACGTGGACCAGGCCGACGAGTACCGCACCCGCGCCCAGGGCTGGGTCCACGACTACGTGTCGTCCCTCGACGTCGACTTCGAACCGCTGGGCGTGGAGCGCTGGGTGTCGTCGCCGACCGAGCGCATCGTGGCCGAGGGCCGGGTCGACCGCATCGACTACCGCGACGGCGAGCTCGTCATCGTCGACTACAAGACCGGTCGCCACGTCCTCACGTCCGACGACGCGCGCGGCTCGCAGGCGCTGGCCCTGTACGCCTTGGCGGCTCGGCGCACGCTGCGCAAGCCGTGCCGCAAGGTCGAGCTGCACCACCTGCCGTCGGGGTCGGTCGCGGTGTGGGAGCACACGGAGGAGTCGCTGGCGCGGCACGTCCGGCGGGCCGAGGAGGCCGCGGACGAGATCGACCTGGCCACGGAGACGCTCAAGGCTGGTGGGGACCAGGAGGTCCTGTTCCCGCCGGTGACGGGGCGGCAGTGCCAGTGGTGCGACTTCCGGCGGAGCTGTCCCGAGGGCCAGGAGGCGGCGCCCGCGCTGGACCCCTGGGCGATGCTCGCGCCGTAGCCGGAGGGACCGGAAGGGTGCCTGGAGTGCGGCTTTTGCCGTACACGGTCATGAGGGCGGCCGGGTCGTGACTGGCCGCGCACCGCTGGACCCGTAGGGTGGCGGGAGTGGACGTGGAAGCAGCAAAGCGACCGTCGCGGACCTACGGATTCCTGCGCGCCGTGAGCGGAGTGCTCGCGGTGGGCATGGTGCTGCTCGCTCTGGGGAACATCGGCGTCCAGTTCTACGCGAACTCCCGCGATCTACCCGGGCCTGGGACGTTGTCCGTCGTCGCGCACGTGGTGGCGGCGGTGCTCGTGGTCGGTGCGCAGATCGTGGCTGACCGGTATGCGGACTGGAAGGCGCCGGTCGCGTCGCTGGCGGTGCTGGTCGTGAGCGCCGCGACGCTGTGGACGTTCTGGTGGGCCTGAGCCGGTGGGGACCGGGCGGCTCGGGGCCTCAGGCGGGCGTCGCGTCGCTGTGGATCAGGCCGATGCGCAGCGCCGCCATCAGGGCCTGGGCGCGGTTGGAGACGCCCAGCTTCTCGTAGAGGCGTGAGACGTAGGTCTTGGCCGTCGACGGCGAGACGAACAGGGTGCGCGCGATCGCCGGGATCGACACGCCCTCGCCCAGCAGGTGGAGCACCTCGCGTTCCCGCGGGCTCAGCGTCAGGTGGGCCGCGTGGCGGCGGGCCATGGCGTTCGCGAGGCCCGTGGCGGTGAACGACGAGGCCGCCACGGAGGCGTGGCGGATGGCGCAGAGGATCTCCTCGACGGGGGCGGACTTGCCCACGAACGCCGAGGCGCCGGTCTCCAGTGCGCGGAAGAGCACGTCGTCCTCGCCGTGCGAGGTCAGGACGACGATGCCCAGCGCCGGATAGCGGTCGCGCAGTTCGCGGGCCAGGCGCAGGCCGTTGCCGTCCGGAAGGGCCACCGCCACGGTGACCACGTCCGGAGAGGCCGCGGCGATGATCGCTCGGGCCTCGGCCCCTGTGCTCGCCTCGTCGACGACCTCCAGGTCGGGATTCTCGGCGGCGAGCATTTTCAGGCCGAAGCGGGTGAGTGCGTGTCCGTCGACGACGACGACTTTGACTGCCATGAGCCGCCCCCTCTCGCTGAAGGTTCAACCCGCATGTCGTTCCGCACGTAGCAATTGGTTACACCGAAGGGACCAATAGAGTCCTCGGTCCTCGATGGACAGGGACCTACAGATTCATCAGCACGCGGGCGATGCTGATGGCGCCGGGGCCGATGATGATCACGAACATGGCCGGGAACAGGCACGTGATCAGCGGGAACAGGATCTTCACCGGCACCTTCTGGGCCTGTTCCTCGGCACGTTGACGGCGGCGGACGCGCATTTCGCGAGCCTGTTCGCGCAGCACCGACGCGATCGGGACGCCCAGCTCACCCGCCTGGGCCAAAGCGGAGACGAACGCGCGGAGCTCGGCGACGGTGGTGCGCAGGGTCAGGGCTCGCAGGGATTCGTTGCGAGACTTGCCTATTTGCATCTCCTGCAGGACGCGGGCGCATTCCTGGGCGAGCGGGCCCGAGGTGTTGCGGGCCACCTGGGCCATGGCCGCGTCGAAGCCGAGACCCGCTTCCACGCACACGGTGAGCATGTCCAGCGCGTCGGGCAGCGCGCGGCGGATCTTCTCCTGGCGCTTCTGGCCCGCGTTGAGCAGCAGCAGGTCGGGCAGGAAGAAGCCGAACACGGCACCGAGCACGAGGCCGGCGACGAGCCAGCCCGCCGAACGCACGCCGAGCAGTCCGCCCAGCCCGAGACCGAGCAGCAGCCCCAGGCCCTTCGCGGCCAGCACGCGGTCCGGTGTCCAGGTGACGGGGTTGCCCGCGAGGTCGAGGCGGTGCTGCAACCTCGACGCGACGCCGGCGGGGGACAGCCGCAGAGCGATGGACCGCAACCAGCTCGGCGAGACGACCGCGTCCGGTTTCACCGCCGAGGCGGTCGAGTAGCTCGTCTCGATCAGCGTGAGGGAACCGGCGGCGGTGACGCGTGGCTTCATCACCAGAGCGAACGCCACGAGGAACACCGCGAGCAGCAGGCAGCCAACACCGAGGTACAGCGCCATGTCACACCTCCACGCGCACGAGCTTGCGCATCCACAACGAGCCGAGCACGACCAGGACGGCGGCACACGAGAGCATCACGACGCCGATCGGCGTCGTGTAGAGCGGCCGCATGTACTCCGCGCGGAAGAAGAACAGGAACGCCGCGAGGAAGATCGGCAGTCCCACGAGGACGTACGCGGACAGGCGGCCTTCCGCGGACAGGGCGCGGACGTGCCGGTGGGTCTGCGACCGGTCGCGCATGGTGGAGACGGTGTTCATCAGCACCTCGGCGAGGTTGCCGCCCACCTGGCGCTGGATGCGGATCGCCATCACCACCCACGCGAGGTCGGCGCTGTGCATCCGGGCGGCCACGCGGTCGAGCGCGTCCTCCAGCTCGGCACCGATGCGGGTGGCGGCCAGCGCGCGCGAGAACTCGCCCGCGGTGGGCTGGGTGTCGTCGCGGACGACGGCGTCGATCGACTGCGCCAGCGAGAAACCGGACCGCAGCGAACTCGCGACCAGCTGCAGCACGTCCGGGAGCTGGTCGGCGAACGCGGCACGGCGCTTCGAGGCCCGCACCCGCACCACCAGCGCCGCCAGCAGCCAGCCGAGCAACGCGCCCAGCGGTATGCCGATCCACCACGTCGTCAGCAACGTCAGCAGCGCGGCGAGCCCCGCGCCGGCGCAGAGCCGCAGCAGGGTCCACTCGGCGGGGCTCGCCTTCATCCCGGCCAGGTCGAGCCGGTCGGCGAGGCGGGCGGCGCCGTCGTCGCTCATCACCCGGCGCGTCCAGACCACGGCGGTCTGCGCGGCCTGACTCTCCTCCTGCGCAACGGGTTCCTGCGTGCCGTAGTGCTCCAGCTGCCGTTCGAGCCCGCGGCTGGCGGCGGATCGGCGCGGCGTCAGCAGCATGATCACGACGAGGAACACGATCAGGAACGTGCCCGCGATCAACACCACGGCCGCCCAGTTCAGCCCGGGAGCCGGGACAGGTGTGACGGCGGGCAGAGGTGCGGGAGCGGCGGCGGAAGGCGCGGTGGTGACCGGAGCCGGCACGGTCAGCGCGGCGAACGCGGCAGCCAGGGCGGGGGCGTCGGACGCGGTCAGCAGCCGCCCGCCTGCGGCGGCGGAGATGCGGCGCAGGGCCTCGTCGCTGTACTGGAAGCCGATCACGTCGGTCGGCACGCCGGCGGACGCGACCGCGGAGACAGCGGCGTCCACAGTGGAGCGCGAGACGGTGTCCTCGCCGTCGGACACGATCACCATCCGCCGTTCGGAAATGCCCTGCAACGCCGACAACCCGACCGGCACGGCGTCGAACAACGACGTGTCGCCCTTGGCCTGCAGCGAGTTCAGCGCGCCGGAGAAAGCAGCCCGGTCCGCGGTGGGTGCGAGCACGAGCGAAGGTTGAGACGAGAACGCCACCAGCCCGACCTGGACGTCGGCGGGCAGGGACGACACGTAGGTGGAGATCGCCTGCCGGGCGACGACGATCCGGTCCGGTGCCATCGACCCGCTGGTGTCGAGCAGCACCACGACCCCGCGAGTCGGTGCGGCAGAGGCGAAAGCGCCGAACAGGAACGTCAGCAGCACGCCGGTGACGAAGCCGGCCACCACACGGGTCATCGCGGACCACCTCCGAACAGGTGCGGCGGGACGTCGATCCCGCGGTCGCGCAACCGCTCCACGAAGTGCGGCCGCAACCCGGTCGACTGCAGCGTGCCCCGGTAGAAGCCGCGCTCGTCGACCCCGGCGTGGAAGTCGAACGTGAAGATGTCCTGCAGCGTCACGATCTCGCCCTCCATCCCGATGACCTCGGTGATGTGGGTGATCCGCCGCGTGCCGTCCTTCAACCGCGACTGGTGCACGATCAGGTCGATCGCGGACGCCATCTGCTCTCGGATCGCGCGTGCCGGCAGGTCCACGCCCGCCATCAGCACCATCGTCTCCAGCCGCGACAACGAGTCGCGCGGCGAGTTGGAGTGCACGGTGGTGATCGAGCCGTCGTGGCCGGTGTTCATGGCCTGCAACATGTCCAGCGCCGCGCCGTCGCGCACCTCGCCGACGATGATCCGGTCGGGCCGCATGCGCAGCGCGTTGCGCACCAGGTCCCGCACGGCCACCTCGCCGCGCGACTCCACGTTCGGCGGCCGTGCCTCCAGGCGCAGCACGTGGTCCTGGCGCAGCTGCAGCTCGGCGGCGTCCTCGATGGTGACGATGCGCTCGTCCGCGGGCACGAACGACGACAGCACGTTCAGCGATGTCGTCTTGCCCGAGCCGGTGCCGCCACCGATCAGGATGTTCATCCGCCCCTGCACGCACGACTGCAGCAGGTACGCCGTCGCGGGCGTCAGCGTGCCGAACCCCACCAGGTCGTCCACGGTGAACGGGTCGGCGGCGAACTTGCGGATGGTCAGCACCGAGCCGTCCAGCGCGATCGGTGGCACGACGGCGTTGACGCGGCTGCCGTCGGGCAGGCGCGCGTCGACCATCGGGGACGCCTCGTCGACCCGGCGCCCGACCTTGGCGACGATCTTGTCGATGGTGCGGCGCAGGTGGGACTCGTCCGCGAACGCCACGGGCACCGGCTCCAGGCGCCCGGCACGTTCGACGTAGATCTGGTCGAACCCGTTGACCATGATCTCGGAGATGCCGGGGTCGCGGAGGTAGGGCTCCAGCGGTCCGTGGCCGAGGATCTCGTCCAGCACCTCCAGCGCGATGCGGGCGCGGTCGGCGTTGGTCAGCGGTGTCTCGTCGCGCTCCAGCACCGCCTGCAACGTCTGGCGCACACGGGTCTCCAGCTCGCGCTGGTCGAGGTGCGCGTCGTAGAGCTTGGGGCCCAGCACCTCCAGCAGACCGGCGTGCACGCTGCGCTTGACCTCGGCGAACGGGTCGGCGGCGCGGTTGTGGCGGCGCACCGGCGGCGTCGGTGACGACGACTCCCGTTGCGCGGCGATGCGGTTGGCCAGGCTCATCGGAACCACCTCTTCGAGGGCCGGGCGGCGGCGACGGGCTCGGCGAGCACGTGCTCACGGGCGAACCGCGAGATGGCCTCGCTGACCGGGTGCCTGGGCAGGTCGATGACGATCGGGTTGCCCTTGTTGACCGAGATCGGGACGTCGCGGCTGGACGGCACGTGCGCGCGGATGTCGCTGCGCACCACGCGCTCGATGTCGTCCATCGAGAGCCCGACCTTCGCGTCGGACCGGTTGAGCACGATCGACCGGATGTCGTGCGCGTAGGAGAGCAGGTCCAGCATGTCCAGCGTCACGCGCAGGTTCTTCAACGCCGGCACGTCCGGCGTGGTCAGCAGCACGTGGTGGTGCGAGGCGTCCATCGCGGCCAGCACGTGCTCGCTGAACGCGGACGGCGTGTCCACCACGACGAAGTCGAACATCGCCGGCAGCACCTCCAGCAGCTCGCCGACGAGCGACGCCGGGATCCGTTCAGCGTCACCGGGCTCGACCGGCGCGAGCAGCGCGCTCAGCCCCGGCCGGCACGCCGTGAGCAGCGACGACGCCCCCGCCGCGTCGACGTGGCCGACCATCCCGAGCCCGTGCACGATCGTGCGGACCGGCTCGGCCCGCAGGCAGATGCCCACGTCGCCGAACGCGAGGTCGAGGTCCACCAGGCAGACCGACCGCGTGCCACCGGCCGCGAGCGACGCGGCCAGGTTCACCGCCAGCGTCGTCTTGCCGCACCCGCCCTTCGCGGCGAACACCGTGATCACCTGGCCGTTCCTGCGCTCGTCGGCCCGGGGCAGCGGCACGCCGGTGACCTGCGAGGACAGGGCTCGTGACCGGGCGCAGGCGTCCACCAGCGCCGCGAGGTCGTCCCGCGTGACGACCTCCCGCACCCCGGCGCGCAACGCGCGGGTCAGCACCGCGACGTCGAGCGCGTCGCGCAGCAGCACCACGCCGGCCGACGGACGTTCGACCCGCAGACCCGCGGTGAACGCCAGGGCCTCGTCCAGGTCGATGGCCGAGCCGATGACGACGAGGTTCTCCAGGGGGTCGGTGGCGAGCAGCCGCGAGGCGTCGCCCAGGGTGTCCGCCGCGCGGACGTCACCGCCGAGCGCGGGGGAGAGCTGTCCGGCGAGTGCGGCCGGTTCGCACAGGATCGTCATGGCACGCCTCAGTTTCCGAACAGGGAGCGGTTGTCGACGCCGTTGCCGGGCGCGATCTCGGACTTGCCGCCGAGCAGGGCGAAGTAGAGCGTTCCCGTCTGCTGGCCGTGGATGAGCTTCTCCGCGTCCGCCTGCTTCACCGCGACCGTGACGATGGCCTTGCCGACGTCGCCGTCCTCGGCCGCCTTCTTCTCGTCGACGACGGAGAGGACCTCCAGGCCGGTCAGCAGCAGCCGGGTGGACTGGTTGCGTTCGTACTGCTTCGATAGACCGTCACCGGACGGGGTGTTGCCCTTGCCGTCCATCACGGTGAAGGTGTCGAAGACCGCGACCTTCGAGCCCTTCTGGATGAGCCCGCCCGCGCGCTGCCAGGCCTCGGTCGGCACGGTCACCGCGATCATGCCGTCCGGGATCGAGATCCCCTTGGCCAGCGACGCCTGCTCGGTGAACAGCGCCCTCGTGAGCAGCTGCCCCTCGGGGATCTCCGACGACGTGACGAGCTGGGCCACCGACGGGTCCACTTCGGACATCGTGTTCTCGGGCACGCTGCTCTTGGGCATCTGCTGCTGCTCGACGAGGTCCTTCAGCGCGTCACCGCTCGTGCCGGCGGGGATGCGGTCCTTCGCGACGAGCACAGTGACGGCCTGCTGGCCCGCGATCGCGCGGGTGTCGGCACTGCGGACGTAGAGGAACACCCCGGCGCTGCCGCAGACGGCCAGCAACACCGCCAGGATGATGACGAATGCGCGGTTCTTCATGACGACTCCTGGGTTTCAGCCGGTGAGCTGGACGATGCGGGCACCGAGGTCGGGGCCGCCGATGGTGCCGGTGTTGGGCATGAGGCCCTCGACGAAGTAGCCCGCGACGCACTTGTCCGAGCCCTTGCACTCGTTCTTGTTCGTCAGCCAGTCCTTCTGGCTCGCGCCGGGCAGCCAGTAGCCGGTGACGACGAACCCCGCGAAGCCCGCCAGCGCGTACGTGCCGCCGGTGCCGGTACCGGTGACCTTGGTGTAGATCGGGAAGTAGACGGCCTCGCGCGAGCTGAACGCGGCGGCCAGCGCGGTCTTGCAGTCGCTGCCGGCCGAGGCGCCGGTGTCCGCGCTGTAGGTGTTGTTCAGGATGTCCACCGAGCAGTCGGAGCCGGTGTCGTCGACCCAGCCGAACATGCCGGGACCGTCCGATCCCGACGGTCCGCTGGGACAGGTGGTCCCGGTCGTGGTGTGCAGCTTCAGCACCCGGTGCACCGACAGCGGTGGCGTGGCGGGCGGGGTGGGACCGAAGTTCGTGCCGCCGGACGTCGCCTCGTTCCACTCGCACCACGAGATCGTCAGAGCCATGGTGGTCGCGGTCTTCGGCGGACCCCACCTGGCACGGGCGCACGCGGCGACCCGCGAGCCCTCGTAGGAACCGTTGTCCAGCAGGGATCGGGCGAACATCGGCGGCAGCAGGGTGCCGCCACCGGACGTCTGCGTCGAGGTGTGCACGTCCACGTACGTGACGCCGGCGGCGGGCTTCGCCGGGCAGTCGGTCATCGCCCCCGTCGCCGCCGGGCACGAGGGCAGGACGCCGCCCTTGTCGTACCCGCACACGACATCCACAGTGGACACACCGTCTTTGGCGTTCTGGTTGGCGAAGTAGTTGGACTCGTTCACCGCGCAGGGCTCGGCGGCGCAGCTGTGGGCGACCGCGAGCGCTCCCGCGTCGGCCCCGTTCTGCAGCTCGGCGCGCTCCTTGAACAGGAAGCCGACGTCGATCACGATGGCGCCCATGCCGAGCAGGACGCCGAACCCGAGCAGGATGCTGATCAGCACGCCGAGCGCTCCCCGGTCGTCATCCCTCCTCACCCGCATGGCATGACCCCCTCGGCGGTCAGCGTGATGGGGGAGCCGAAGCCTCCGCCGCCGAACAGTCCCGCGAGACCGCCGACCGGCGTGATGAAGGCGTAGGTGTGGGTGACCACCACTTCGGCGCTGTCTTCGCCGGGCGTCCCACCCGCGGGGCAGGCGTCGACCGCGACGTCGACGTCGTCGAGACCGGTCGCGGCGAGCACCGCGCGACCGGAGGGGTCCGGCTGGCCCAGCGCGGCGACCCGCACGCCCTCACGGGCGGCCTGCGTCAGGGTGATCTGGGCGCGCACGGCCCAGCCGAAGTCCACGATGCCCATCACGAGGACGAGCACGATCGGCATCAGCAGGGCGACTTCGACAGCGGTCGCGCCGCGATCGCGAGCAAGGTTCGTCATGACCGCTCCGAAGAAAGGCGCGCGGCCGGCGGAGGGGATCGCCGGCCGCGCGGGACAGGAGACTTCAGCCCGCGGTGTCGTCGGGGGCGCACTCGAACCATGGGGCCCGGGTGTGGCCGCGACTCCCCCCCCCCCAAGCCGGGGGGGGGGGCGGGGGGGGGCGCCCCCCCCCCCCCGGGACAGGAGACTTCAGCCATCGATGACGTCGGCGACGAACTCGAACATGGCGGCCATGTTCTCGCCGACCGCGGTGATGGCCACCAGGGCGGTGACCGCGATCAGCGCCAGCATCAGGCCGTACTCGACGGCGGTGGCGCCACGGTCCGATTCGTGCGGACGCTTCACGGTCAGAGCAGTTCGGCGGCGATCTCGTTGAACAGCGCCAGGAGGTTCACGCCGACTGCCGTCACGCCGACGATGATGACGATCGCGATCAGGGCGACCATCAGGCCGTACTCGACGGCGGTCGCACCCCTGTCGTCGTCTTCGCGCCGGGTGCGGGTGAGGAACGTCTGCACGTAGCTGAGGAAGGTGAGCATCGCGGTCTCCTGTGGGATGTGAGATCCATGTCGGGACGCCGCAACTCTGCGTGACGGGCGGTGGTCGCCGGTATCGGGCGATGAGGTGTAACGAAACCGCAGATCGGAGGACATTGTCGGCTGATCGGGGGACACGCTGTAGGCCCCTCGGCCAGATCTGCCGCCGTCACGTTCCGTTGCGACGATACGCGCTCTACCGTCGGCCGCATGATGGTTCTCTGGGCCGCCGGAGGTGCCCTGGGCGGGCTCGCCTCGGGTGTCGCCCTGCGCGGCACGGTCAGCCGGTTCACGCGCACCGGCATCGCACTGCCGCTGGTGTCCGCGGCCGTTCTCGCCGTGCTCGCCCTCAAGTTCGCCGGCTCGGTCGAGGTGCTCGCGTTCGCCTGCCTGGGCGCCGTCGGGGTCGCGCTCGCGTTCATCGACACGGCCGTGCACCGGTTGCCGGACGTGCTGACGCTGCCCGCGTACCCGCTGGTGCTGCTCCTGCTCACGGTGGCCGCGCTGACCGGCGGCACGGTCGGCGCGCTCGGCAGGGCGGTGCTCGGCGGGCTCGTGCTCGCGTTCGTCTACCGCGTGCTGGAGTTCTTGAACCCGGCCGGAATGGGCTTCGGCGACGTGAAGCTCTCAGGCGTCATCGGGATGGCGCTCGGGTGGCTCGGCTGGCCGGTGCTGCTGTTCGGCGCGGCCCTCGCGTTCATCCTGTCGGCCGTCGTGTCGCTGGTCCTGTTGCTGCTGCGGCGGGTCACGCTCAAGAGCTCGTTGCCCTTCGGGCCGTTCATGTTGCTCGGCGCGTTCGCCGCGGTGCTGCTGTCCTGACCGGAACTCGCTCTTCCGCCGCAGCCGTCCGGCACCTACAGTGTGCTCTCGATCCGCTTGGGGAGGCGGGTCGATCACCCTTGGGGGAAGTCGATGGACGTGGGGGACGTCGTTGGCGCGCGCCGAGATTCGGTCGCGTTGCCGGTGCCGGTGTTGCTGGTGGTCGCGGGGTTCGCCGCGGCCGTCGTCGCGCAGGGCGGGTACTACCTGCCAGGTCGTGCGCTGTCGGGACTGCTCGTCGTGCTGGCCGTCGTGCTGGTCCGCCCCCGGCGGAACGTCCTCGTGGTGCTGGGCGGAGCGTTCGCCGCGTGGGCTCTGCTGCGGGGGCTGCTCGAAGGTGACGTGCTGTCAGGACTGCCGTCGGCGGTCGCGGTCGTGGTGTTCGCCGGCGCCGCGCTCGTTGCGGCACAGGCTGATCACGATCAGCGCGAGCTGCTCGCCGGCGTCCTCGCCGGCGTCGGTGCGCTGATCGGGTTCACCGGATGGATCGCCGTGGTGTTCCGGCTGCCGTCGTGGTCGACGGTGGCCGAGGGGTTGCTGCGGGCCGGGTCGACCCTGACCTACCCGAACGCGGCCGCGGCGGTGATGGCGGCGACCGCTGTGCTGTCGCTGGTCCTGCGGCCGGCTCCGCTCACCGCAGTGATGAGGTTCCTGCTGTTCGCGGGGATCGGCGCGACGATGAGCCGTGCCGGTGTGATCGCACTGCTCGTGGGCTTGCTGGTGCTGTGTGCGCTCCGGGGTGTCAAGGAGACGCTGACCGCCGCCGTGCCACCGCTGCTCGGAGCCGCGGTGGCGGTGGGTGCTCTCCTCCCGTCGATGCGCGTGGCCGACGAGCCGCAGCCCTGGCTCGCGGTCGCAGGCCTGGTCGCCGGTGCCCTGGTGACGCTCGGTTTGCCCGGACTGGGCCGGTGGGCGGCGCCGGTCGCGGTGCTGTCGCTGGCAGGCGGCGCGGTGGCCGTGCACAGCCTCGCCGGCGGCCTTGCCACGCGGTTCTCGTTCAGCTCACCGGACCGCGCCGGCGCGACGGGGGCCGCGTTGGACCTCGTCGCCCAGGCGCCGCTGCTCGGAGCCGGACCGGGGAATGGATCTTTTTTCTTCGACCGCGGCAACGAAGGCGCCCGTGTGATGCGTTACGTGCACAACGAGTACCTCCAGGTGCTCGTCGAACTGGGGGCTGTCGGGCTGGTGCTGGCGCTGGGGGTCGTCGCGGCCGCGCTGGTCCTGCTGTGGCGCGGGCGCGGGAGTTCGTTGTGGGCGGGGGCGATGGCGGCGGTCGTCGTCGTGCTGGTGCACAGCGGTTTCGACTTCCTGTGGCACCTGCCCGCTGTTCTGATCGTCGCCGGCCTCTGCGCCGGAACGGGGTTTCCGTCCACGAAGGACGGAATGACTGAGGGGACAACAGCATGAAGAAGTTCACCGCGGGGAAGACGGCGGCGGTCGTGGCTGTCGCGGGTGGCGCGGTCCTCGCGTCCATCGCGCCGGTCATGGCCGACGTGAGCGCGCAGTCGCCGTCGGTGGGGCTCGTCAGAGTCGAGGACCCCGGCAAGCTGAAGGCGTGGGGCGCGGCGGTCGAACTCGACGTGACCTACTCCTGCCCGGTCAGCCAGTCGCCGGCCTACCTCTACGTGAGCCTCACGCAGAACCGGCCGCTGATCGGCCTCGCCACCGGCAGCGGTTCCAAGAACGTCACCTGCACCGGTGGGTTCTCGACCGTCAAGGTCAGCGTGACGGCTCAGAACCGGGCGTTCGGCTCGGTCGCCCCCGCGTTCGCGAAGGCCGACCTGCAGGCCTACCCGAACACGGCGAGCGACGAGCGGACGATCTCGCTCAACTGGTGATGTGACAGGGCCTGGCTGGGGTCAGGAAGTCAGCCAGGCCCGCCACGTCGGCAGCAGCGTGGCGATGAGGTCGAGCGGCGCCTCGGTGTTCGGCGAGTGCATCACGCCGGGCAGCACGGCGAAGTCCGCGTCCAGCCGCTCCGCCATGTCGCGCTGGGCGGCGGGCGTCCACGCGTCGTCCGCGTCGCCGCACACCACCAGGCAGGGCGTGCCGGACGACCGCAGCGCGCGTGCCAGCTTCGCGACCTGGTCCGGTTCGTAGCGCAGGCCGTTGCCCATGCCGAGCAGCGCCGCGGCCTGCGACTTGAGGAACCTGGTGCGGTAGAAGTCCTTCAGCTCCTGCGGGAGCACCGCGTACGCCGGGTTCTGCTGCGCCCGCAGCTCGTTCAGCCGCTGGGTGCCCTCGACGCCCTGCTCGGCCAGCACGTGCTCGCCGACCTCCAGCACCGTGCGGCGATCTCCCGCGGGCAGTTCCGACGGGCCCGACGACATCAGCGTGAGCCCCGCGATCGGAGCCCCCGCGAACACCGCGGCCCGGGACACCAGTCCGCCGTAGGAGTGGCCGAGCAGCAACACCTTGCGGCCGTCCGCCGCGATCTTGCCGATCAGCTCGGCGAGCACCGAGCCGAGCGGGCCCGGCCGGTACAGCGCCTCGTCGTCCGGGCCCGGCGAGTCCTGCTGGCCCGGCAGGTCGATCGCGACGACCTCGAAACCCGCGTCCGCGATCGGGTCGATCATCGGCGCGAAGTCCTCTTTGGAGCCCGTGTAGCCCGGCACGAGCAGCACGGTCGTGCGCATCGCGTCGTCGCCCATCGCGGGCGCGCGCAGCGCCGCGATCGTGCCGTAGCGGCCCGGGAGGTCGACGCGTTGCGCCCGGTGAGGGCTGATCTGCGAGTGCACGAACTGAACTATCGCAGCGCGACCAGGGTTTCGCCACGCTGCTCGAGCACGACAGGACCGGCTGTGGCGAGTTGCACAGGGCCCGTGTGGCCCTCGCGGTTCAGCTTGATCGTGCCCACGACGGCACCCGTGGCCTGCTCGTACACCCGCAGGCCCTCCTTCACCGGGATGACCGCGCGGCCCGCGAGCGTCGTGCCGGCGCCCAGCGCGCCCTCGGCGGTCCACAGTGGAGTGAGCGTCTCCAGCGACAGCGCGACAGTGCGCGAACCGCTGAACCAGAAGGCGTTCGTCTTCGTCGTGAAGACGCGTGCCACGTGGTTCGGCGGATCGGCGAAGTCCGCCTCGGGGATGTCGAGCGGCGCTTCGCCGACCTGGTTGCCGGTCTCCGCGTCGAAGATCAGCAACCGGCTCGGGCTCGGCACGGCCACCGCGACGAGCTTCTCGGTGACGGCCACGACCTGCGCGTTCTTCGCGCCCGTGAGAGGGCTGCCGAACACCTTCGGCTCGTCGGACTTGTCCGG
The DNA here is from genome assembly GCF_026242055.1 of Lentzea sp. NEAU-D7. GTDB lineage: Bacteria > Actinomycetota > Actinomycetes > Mycobacteriales > Pseudonocardiaceae > Lentzea. Next base: position 112,144 of record NZ_JAPJDL010000015.1, read on the forward strand.
GTTCGGCTTGAGGATCGTCACCCGGTCCGACGCGTCGTCGGGGCAGCGCTCGATCATCGCGAACCTGCCGGAGGTGACGGCGACCGAGCCGTACGTGCAGCCGACCCTCGGTTGCTTGTTCGGGTTCACGATCGCGCGCAGAGCGCCGTACTCGAGCGAGCGCACCAGGTCGTCACGCCGGTAGACCTCGACGAACTTCGAGCCGGTGGTGATCAGGTGCGAACCCTCGTTGAGCAGTGCCGTGCCCGGTTCCGCGTCGCCGTTGCGCTGCGCCCGCCGCTCGCCGGTCACCCCGTCGAGCGAGGTGAGCTCGGAGCAGTTCGTGCCCTTGGAGTACAGGGCCATCGCCCGGCCCCAGCCCGTGCTCACGACGCACAGCGGCAGGTCGCGCTCGTAGGACCACCGCACGTCACCCGTCAGCGGGTCGCGCCCCTCGACCTTGCCGCCGTCGCCGGTGACGACCGTCGACGGCTTCTCCTCGCCCGTGTCTTTCGACGCGGTCTGCACGACCACGGGGGACAGCGAGGCGCCGCTGCGCGCCCGCCACACCTCGGCGAGCGACGGAGGCAGCGCGGCCACTTCGGGCAGCGGCTCCCACGACGACGGCCCGGTGACCGACGTCGTGGCGCGAGCATCGCTGAACGCCCAGGTCAGCACGGACGCCGTGACCGACACCACCGTGATCACGGCGATCGCGATGAAGTCGGCGCGGGTGCGCCAGGACCGGGCGGGCGGACGTTCTGCGACGGGCGCGGCCTCGTGCGAGGGCTCGTCGAGGACGTCCTCGACATCGGTGACGTCGGAACCGGGGGACGACATGTGATCAGTCTGCCGAAGGAGCGGCCTGTTCGGCAGAGCTTCGGCGACGCCGACGCCTGCGCGGCTTGTCGGAGGCCGACTTCTCGGTGGCCTCGGGGGCCGACTGGGTCTGCTCACCCTCCTGCGTCACGCCGGCGCGGCTGCGCGTGCGCGAACGGGACCGCTTCGGCCTGGTCTCCTCGCCCGGCTCGGGCGCCTGCTCGGCGCCGGCGGGGGAGGAACCCGTGCGACGGCCGGTGCCGCTGCTGCTGCGGCGCTTGCGCTTGCCCGTGTCGAGCTTCTCCTCCTCTTCGGCGTCGAGGCCCGCGCGGGTGCGGTGGCTCAGCGGCAACCGGCCCGTGGAACCGGACGGGATGCCCAGGTCGGCGTAGAGGTGCTCCGACGTGGAGTACGTCTCGACCGGCAACGGCTGGCCGAGGCCCAGCATGTCGTTGACCGACGCCCAGCGGTGCGTCTCGTCCCAGTCGACGAACGTGACGGCGACACCCGTGCGTCCGGCGCGGCCCGTGCGGCCGATGCGGTGCACGTACGTCTTCTCGTCCTCGGGGCACTGGTAGTTGATGACGTGCGTCACGTCGTCGATGTCGATGCCGCGCGCGGCGACATCGGTGGCGACCAGCACGTCGACCTTGCCGGCGCGGAACGCCCGCAGCGCCTTCTCGCGCGCGCCCTGACCCAGGTCGCCGTGGACGGCGGCCGCGGCGAACCCGCGCTCGGTCAGGTCGTCGGCGACCTTCTGCGCGGTCCGCTTGGTCCGCGCGAACACCATCGTGAGACCCCGGTCGCGGGCCTGCAGCGCGCGGGCCAGCATCTCCGGCTTGTCCATCGAGTGCGCCCGGTAGACGAACTGCGAGGTGTTCTCGTGCGTCTGACCTGCGTCGTTCTCCTCGGCACGGATGTGCGTCGGCTGGTTCAGGAACGTGCGCGCCAGCGTGATGATCGGGCCCGGCATGGTCGCCGAGAACAGCATGGTCTGCCGCTCGTCGGGAACCATGTTCAGGATGCGCTCGATGTCGGGCAGGAAGCCCAGGTCGAGCATCTCGTCGGCCTCGTCGAGCACCAGCATGCGGACCTTGCCGAGCACCAGGTGGCGCTGTTCGGCCAGGTCGAGCAGGCGGCCGGGCGTGCCGATGATGACGTCGGCGCCCTTGCGGAGCTGCGCGATCTGCCGCTCGTAGGGGATGCCGCCGTAGATCGCGGCGACCTTCACGCCGAGGTGGCGCGACGCGTCGGTGAGGTCGTGCGAGACCTGGAGGCACAGCTCACGGGTGGGCACGACCACGAGGGCCTGCGGGGTGCCGTCGCCCGGCAGGTCGACGCGGTGCAGCAGCGGCACGCCGAACCCGAGGGTCTTGCCCATGCCGGTGCGCGCCTGGCCGATGAGGTCGTCACCGGCGAGAGCGATGGGGAGCGTCAGCTCCTGGATGGCGAACGTGCGCTCGATGCCGGCTTCGCCGAGCGCCTTGACGATCTCGTGACGGACGCCGAGCTCGGCGAACGTGGGGGATTCCGACTGCACCGGGGCGTCTGCCAGCAACGGGTGCGACGTGTCTTCTTCGGGAACTCCGGCCTCGCTGTGTTCCAGGAGAACCGGGTCCAGATGTGCTTCTACTTCAGCGGTCAGGGTGATCAGCCTCTCTCGTACCAAGCGCGTACGAGCCCTGGCCGGGCCTCTCGACCGCGCTCGATGAGCAGCTGCGGGAAAGGTGTACGCGCACCATTCTGGCGCCAGCCCAAGAAGAAATTGGGCAACTGCGTGGTCGTCACACTCGTCACGCCGGGCGTCCGCCCCCATTCTACCTGGCAAGACACTTTTGACCACCTGGCGCGCACTAGAGTTCGGTCTCATGGGTGTTGCAGAGGGTGTTGTCGATCTTCTGGGAGCGCTTGCATATGGCGAGCTCTCGGCTTTCGACCGGATGACGGAGGACTCGCGCACGGCGCCGACCTTGGCGGGACGTGCCGCTCTCGCGCAGATGGCCGCGGCCGAGATCGGCCACTTCACGCTGCTGCAGAAGCACCTCGCCGCGGAGGGCATCACCGTCGAGGACGCGATGACGCCGTTCGTGAAGGGTTTCGACGCGTTCCACGAGTCGACGAGCCCCAAGTCGTGGCTCGAGTCGCTCGTGAAGGCGTACGTCGGCGACGGCCTCGCGGCCGACTTCTACCGCGAGATCGCGGAGTGGCTCGACGCGCCGACCAAGGAGCTGGTGCTCCACGTGCTCGCCGACACGGGTCACTCGGCGTTCGCTGAACGCGAAGTCCTGGCCGCCGTCGAGTCCGATCCGCGGGTGCGCGACCGGCTCGCGCTGTGGGGCCGGCGGCTGCTCGGAGAAGCGTTGACGCAGGCCCAGTACGTGGTGGCGGAGCGGGACGGCCTCTCCGAGCTCATCATCCGGGGCTCCGGCGACCTCGCCGGGATCGGTCAGCTGTTCCGCCGCCTTCAGCAGTCGCACGCGCGGCGCATGACGCAGCTGGGTCTGGGCTAGGTAGGCTCGGGATCAGATTTTTCTCTTGAGCACGGAGGTCAGCGTGGAGGTCAGGATCGGCGTCGCGGACAGCGGGCGCGAACTCGTCGTGACCAGTGAGCTCAACCCGTCCGAGGTCGAGACTCTGGTTGCGGACGCGGTGTCCGGCAAGTCCAGCGTGCTGTCGCTGGTGGACGTCAAGGGTGCGCGGTTCGTCGTGCCCGCTGGCCGCGTCGCGTACGTGGAGATCGGCCCGCAGGACTCGCGCAAGGTCGGGTTCGGCGCCTGAGTCGTCAGCACTGAGAAGGGCCCCGGTCGCGATGACCGGGGCCCTTCTCGTTGTGTGCCTAGGCCGGTTCCTCGATCTTGTAGGGCGGAGTGGAGATGCCGCCGACCCGGTAGCGGCCCCACGGGTCGGGGTCGGTGAGCGTCCCCTCCGCCTCGCCGGTGGGCGTGCGCAGCACCGCGGTCCGCGCGCCTGCCTCGACCCGGCTGGTGACGTCGTCGTGCTTCTTGATCCGGCCGTACCAGTGGTAGCGGCCGTCGATCGGCTGGAAGTACCCCCGCAGATCGACCTCGACCGCCACCTCGTCGGTTCCGAAGACGAGGGTGGCGGCGCCGCTGTAGCCCTCTTCGTCGTGCTCGTGCTCGCTCATCAGTCCACCAATCGCAGGGGGGAGAGTGGCTTTGCGGGGTCTGCCTGGACGCCCGCCGACCGCAGCAGCCCGTCGATGGCGTGCCAGATCAGCGTGGCCAGGTACTCGCTGAGGTTCGCGCGGGACATCGTTTGGCGGTCGAGCCACCAGTCACCGGCGTTCTGCACCATGCCGACGAGCGCGTGCGCCCACGGCTCGGCGCCGCCGGAGTCCATCTCGAAGGAACGCAGGTAGTCGCCCAGGATCCGGGCCAGCGTCGACGCGATGAGGTTCTTGTCCTCGGCGACGACGTCCTTCTCGACCGGGCGGTCCACGAAGGACCCCTTCACCACGAACCGGTAGAGGTTCGGGTTCTCCTCGATCACCGACAGGTAGGCGTCGACGATCCCCAGGATGCGGCCGCGGATCGGGCCGTCGGCGATCAGCGCCGGTCCCATCCGGTCCATCAGCATTTCGGTGGCCTTCTGGCCCACTGCCAGGTACAGGTCGGACTTGTCGGTGAAGTGCCGGTAGAGCACGGGCTTGCTGACGCCGGCCTCCGCGGCCACGTCGTCCATGCCCACGTCCGGGCCCTTCTTGGCCACGGCGGCGATCGTGGCCTCCACGAACTCCGCCCTGCGCTGCTCGCGATGACCCTTCCACCGCTCACGTCGCGCGTCCGGCCCCTTGACAGTGCGTGCCATGTGACGCACGCTACCAGAAGTAACCGTTACCTCAAGTAACACCTACCGGGGAGGGCAACCGATGAGGGTCGCCGATCGGGAGAAGACAGCGGAGCGGCTGCTCAAGTCGTCCGCCGAGAAGTTCTACGACCCCGAGGTGGACATCGACTGGTCCGCACCTCTGGTCGACGGTCTCTTCTACATCCCTGAACAGCGCATTTCGCTCTACGGCACGCCTCTCTACGACTCGCTCTCGCAGGAGCAGCGCATCGAGCTGTCGAAGCACGAGCTGGCGTCGATCGCGTCCGTCGGCCTGTGGTTCGAGCTGCTGCTCATGCAGATGCTCGTGAAGGTCGTCTACAACGCCGACCCGACCACGCGGCACGCCCAGTACGCGCTGACCGAGGTGGCCGACGAGTGCCGGCACTCGACGATGTTCGCGCGCCTGGTCGAGCGGATCGGCTGCCCGGCCTACGGGCCCACGCGCACCACGCACCGCCTGGGCAAGCTGCTGCCGATCATCGGCTACGGCCCCGCGATGTACGGGTCGATCCTGGTCGCGGAGGAGATCCTCGACCGGCTGCAGCGCGAGGCGATGACCGACGACACCATCCAGCCGCTGGTGCGGATGGTGAACCGGATCCACGTGCTGGAAGAGGCCCGGCACGTGCGGTTCGCGCGCGAGGAGCTGCTGCGCGGCATGTCGGAGCTGAAGGGCTACGAGATGCCGTACCAGAAGTGGCTGGTCGGGTACGTCTCGATGATGATCACGCGCGCGATCATCAACCCCGCCGCGTACGCCGCCGTCGGGCTGGACGTGCGCGAGGCCCACCGCCAGGCGCTGGGCAACGAGCGGTTCCAGGAGACCATTCGCTGGTCCGGTGAGCGGATCATGACGTTCCTGGACGAGGCAGGGCTCGTGGGAAGGCCGGGGATGCGCTCATGGCGTCGCTCGTTCTTGATCGGCTGAACGTCGTCACGTCGGGGTCTTCGTCCTCCGACGTGACGGCGGTCCTGCTGCACGGGTGGACCATGGACCTGACCACCTGGGACCGCGTCGCCGCCGCCCTGCCCGGCCGGGTGGTCCGGTACGACGTGCGCGGGCACGGCGGGTCCTCGGGTGCCGGGACGATCTCGGAGCTGGCCGACGACCTGGCGGCTGTGCTGGAGGAGTGCGTTCCGTCCGGGCGGATCGTGCTCGCCGGCCACTCGCTGGGCGGCATGACGATCATGGCGCTGGCCGAGCAGCGGCCCGAGCTGTTCGAGCGGGTGTCCGGGGTGGCGTTGATCGCCACGTCGTGCGGGAACCTGCCGCGGCAGCTCTGGGTGGAGCGGCTCGCCGGGCGGTGGCTGGGCGGACGGCCCAAGGTCGGGTTCGGCCGCGTGCTCGCGCCGGGGCTGCGGATGACGTTCGGGCGGCGGCCCCGGTGGGCCGACGTGCGCGCGGCCGCGGCGATGGCGGGCAACACGACAGGTGAGGCGTTCGTCGGGATCCGCGAGGAACTGACGCTGCACCAGCGGCGAGAGGCCCTGGCCGTGCTGGCGGACATCCCCGCGGTCGTGATGGCCGGGTCGTGGGACGTGCTCACGCCGATGCGGCACTCACGGGTGCTCGCCGAGGCGTTGCCCAGCGCGCAGTTCGTGATCTACCCGAAGACCGGGCACATGCTGCCGCTGGAACGGTCCGAGGACGTGGCGAGACGAATAGCCGCGCTGATGTGAGAAAAGGGCCCGCACTCGCGGGCCCTTTTTCGTCTGCTCAGTGCTGGAGCGGGAAACCGCCACCGATGCCGCGCCAGGCCAGGTTGGAGATCAGGGCCACGGCGTCCTCCTTGGGCACGCGGCGGTTGTCCGCGAGCCACGACCGCGCCGTGACCTGGGACAGGCCGACCAGACCCACGGCCAGCAGACGCGCCCGCTCCTCGTCGAGGCCCGCGTCCGCGGTGATCGTGTCGGTGATCGCGTCCACGGAGTCGGTGGTCGCGCGTTCCACGGCCGACTGCACGGCCGGTTCGGAGCGCAGGTCCGACTCGAACACCATGCGGAACGCCTGGCCCTCGCCGTCCACGAAGTCGTAGAACGCGGCCACGGCGGCGCGGACGCGGAGCTTGTTGTCCGTGGTGGAACCGATCGCGGTGCGCACGCGGCCGACCAGCTCGTCCACATGGGACTCCAGGAGCGCCATGTAGAGCTCCAGCTTGCCCGGGAAGTGCTGGTACAGCACCGGCTTGGACACGCCCGCGCGCTCGGCGATCTCGTCCATCGCCGCGGCGTGGTAACCGTTGGCGACGAACACGTCCTGCGCCGCTGCCAGCAGTTGCGCGCGGCGGGCGGTGCGCGGCAGTCGAACGCCCCTGCCTGCGGGTGCGCTCTGCGCCGTCTCCGTCATGGTGCCTCCAGCACGAGTGATCCGGCCGTCGGACAGGGGTTGCCAGACCGAGGCTGAGCGCAACCTTACTCGCTGGTAGCGGACTTCCGGGAACCATCTTGCCGTTCTTTCCCGCATCCTGGTCCGGTGAGCGCCTTGATTCCCGCCCCGTTGTCCACGGTCGCGCTGCCACCGCTGGACAAGTCGCAGACGCCGTGGCCCGGTCAGTTCCAGCAGGTCGACGACCACGAGGTGCACGTCAGGATCACACCGGGGGACGGCCCCCCGGCCGTCTACGTGCACGGGCTCGGAGGGTCCGCGACGAACTGGACGGACCTGGCGGCCCAGCTGCGGGAACACGTCCGCGGGTACTCGATCGACCTGCCCGGATTCGGGCGGTCGGAACCGATTCCCGGCTACGACTTCAGTCTCGCCACGCACGCGCGCACGGTGATCAAGTATTTGGAAACGCTCTCACAGCCCGTGCACCTGTTCGGCAACTCCATGGGCGGCGCGATCTCGGTCATGGTGGCCGCCAGCAGGCCGGATCTGGTGAGGACGCTCACGCTCGTCTCGCCGGCCGTGCCCGACCTCCGTCCCCGCCTCGACCGCATGTCCGACCCGCGGATGGCGCTCGCCGTCCTGCCGGTCGTCGGGGCCAGGGTGCGTCGTGAGCTCGCGAAGCTGTCCGCGCACCAGCGCACCCGGCAGATGCTGGAGCTGTGCTTCGCCGACCCGAGCGTGGTGCCGGACCACCGCATCGAGGAGTCGATCAAGGAGAACGAGGAGCGCGCCCGGCAGCGGTGGGCGGGGCAGGCGCTCAACCGCAGCACGTTCGGCCTGATGCAGAGCTGGCTCACGCCCGGCCCGAGGTCGCTGTGGCGGCTGCTGCCGCTGGTCAAGGCGCCGACGCTGGTGCTCTGGGGCGAGAACGACCGGCTCGTCAGCGTGCGCAAGGGGCCGCGGACGGCACGTCTGCTGCCCAAGGGGCGACTGCTGGTGCTCCCCAGGACGGGCCACGTCGCCCAGATGGAACGGCCCGCCACCGTGGCGAGGGCGGTGCTGGGCATGTGGGAGGCGGTCGACCGGCACTCATGGTGATGAACGACGGCCATACGGGGGATGTGGGACCCTGGAGCACGTGAATCGCGCCCCCGAGCGAGGACGTACTGCTCCGCCCGCTGACCGCTACCGTCGGGGCGAGCGCCGGACCAGCGCGGAACCGCTCGCGGCCGCCTGGGAACCCGAGGCCACGCAGGCCCTGCGCAGGCCGCCCAAGCGGCGCGGCGTGAAGAAGCTCGTCGCCAACTACGGCTGGCGGATCTACGCGATCCCGGTCCTGCTCGTGCTGACGGCTCTGGTGGTCCTCGACACGGTGCAGCCGAAGGCGCCCGCGACCGGCGGCGGCACCAGCACGAACGCCGCCGAGACGCCCGCGAGCACGCCGGAGGCGCCCGCGTCCGAGCTGCCGGCCAAGAAGCCCGACCTGAAGATCCCGACCGCCGAGCTCCCTGCCGGTCCGGACTTCTCGCAGGACGGCGTCGGCACGTTCAAGGTGATCGCGGGCAGCGGCCCGCGCGTCGGTGAGGCCAACGCGCCGAAGTTCCGCAAGTACGCGATCGCCGTCGAGGACGGTGTGAAGCCCGCCGACTACAACGACGACCCGGCCGCGTTCGCGCGCACGATCGAGGGAATCCTGTCCGACCCGCGCAGCTGGATCGGCACCAAGCAGGTCGCGCTGCAGCGGGTCGAGGCGAACCAGAACCCGGACTTCGTCGTGGCGCTGACCACGACGAAGACGACCCACACGCTGTGCGGCAAGGAGATCCCGTTCGAGACCTCCTGCTTCAACCCCGCCCAGAAGCGCGTGATCATCAACGTCGCCCGCTGGGTGCGCGGTGCCATGGCCTACGGCCCCGACCTGGCCGGATACCGCACGTACGTGATCAACCACGAGGTCGGTCACGCGCTGGGCAGCGGGCACGCGGCCTGCGCCGAGAACGGCGCGCCCGCCCCCGTGATGATGCAGCAGACGTTCGGCGTCTCGAACGACTTCGTCTCGCAGCTCAACGCGGGCCAGGACGTGGTGCCGGCCGACGGCAAGGTGTGCACGCCGAACGCGTTTCCCGCAGGCTGAGACGGCTTTCCAACGGGGAAGAGTCGAGGCAGGGTAGACGTTGTCTCGGACACGGAGACATTCGTCGAGGAGGACCAGCATGGCGCTTCCGCCGCTCGTTGAGCCAGCCGCGGAGCTGACCAAGGAAGAAGTCGCGCGCTACAGCCGGCACCTGATCATCCCGGACGTCGGGGTGGACGGGCAGAAGCGGCTGAAGAACGCGAAGGTGCTCGTCGTCGGCGCGGGCGGCCTGGGCAGCCCGGCACTGCTGTACCTGGCCGCGGCCGGGGTCGGCACGCTCGGCGTCGTGGACTTCGACGTCGTGGACGAGTCGAACCTGCAGCGCCAGGTGATCCACGGCCAGTCCGACGTCGGCCGCCCGAAGGCGGAGTCGGCGCGCGACTCGGTCGCCGAGATCAACCCGTTCGTCAAGGTGATCCTGCACCAGACGCACCTCAACTCCGAGAACGCGCTGGAGATCTTCCGCGACTACGACCTGATCCTCGACGGCACCGACAACTTCGCCACCAGGTACCTGGTGAACGACGCCGCGGTGCTGCTGGGCAAGCCGTACGTGTGGGGCTCGATCTTCCGGTTCGAGGGCCAGGTCAGCGTCTTCTGGGAGGACGCCCCGAACGGCCAGGGCCTCAACTACCGCGACCTCTACCCGGAGCCGCCGCCTCCCGGCATGGTCCCGTCGTGCGCCGAGGGCGGCGTGCTGGGCGTGCTGTGCGCGTCGATCGGCTCGATCATGGTGACCGAGGCGATCAAGCTGCTCACGGGCATCGGCGACCCGCTGCTGGGCCGCCTGATGGTCTACGACGCGCTGGAGATGTCCTACCGGACGATCAAGATCCGCAAGGACCCGGAGTCGCCGAAGATCACCGAGCTGATCGACTACGAGGCGTTCTGCGGTGTCGTGTCCACGGACGCGCAGCAGGCGGCCGCGGGCAACACGATCACGCCTCTGGAGCTCAAGCACAAGCAGGAGTCCGGTGAGGACTTCCTGCTGGTGGACGTGCGCGAGCCGCACGAGTACGAGATCGTCAAGATCCCGGGCTCGGTGCTGATCCCCAAGGACAAGATCCTGTCCGGCGAGGCGTTCTCGGAGCTGCCGCAGGACAAGCCGCTCGTGCTGCACTGCAAGTCCGGCGCTCGTTCCGCGGAGGCCCTCGCGGCGCTGCACAAGGCGGGCTTCAAGGACGCGGTGCACGTCGGCGGCGGTGTGCTGGCGTGGGCCCGCGAGGTCGACCCCAGCCTGCCGACCTACTAGCAGGGCAACCACAGCTCGCCGACGTACCAACAGGCCGACCCGAGCCAGCCGACGCGCTGACTCGGGCCGGCCCGAGCGAGCGAGGGGTTTTCGCGTGTTCGCGCCGGTCGTCCGGTCGCCCCTTCGTGGTGGATTCGGTGAAGCCCAATCCGGCACGAAGCGGTGGCCGGATGGCCGGCTTCCCGGCGAACACGCCCGGAGTCTGCGGAGCAGCGACCAAAAAACACGGTAGCGTGCCCGACCGTGACCCGGTCCCCCGAACCGCCCCCAGCGCACGTGCGTGCGGCGTTCGGGGCACGTGACGCCGAGCCAGAGCTCATCGACGGCGGCCCCGCCTGGCGGTGCGGCGACGCCACGATCAGGCCCGCGCCCAAGCCCGCCGAGGCCACCTGGATCGCCAAGACCCTCGACGGCCTCGACGTCCACCACCTGCGCATCGGCAGACCGTTGCGGTCCACCGACGGCAGATACGTGGTCGGCGGCTGGTCCGCCACCAAGTTCCTCGCCGGCCGGGCCGAGGCGCGGCACGACGAGGTGATCTCCGTCGCCCAGCGCCTGCACCAGGCCACGGCCGAGCTGCCCAAGCCCCGTTTCCTGGACGCCCGCACGGACGTGTTCGCCGTCGCGGACCGCAAGGCGTGGGGCGAGGAGGACGTGCCGCTCGAGGCCGACCTCGGCGGGCGGCTGTTCGACCTGCTGAAGGAACTGCGCAAGCCGATCAACCTCAAGCCGCAGGTCGTGCACGGTGACCTGTTCGGCAACGTGCTGTTCGCGGGCAACGCGCCGCCGGCCGTCATCGACTTCACCGCCTACTGGCGTCCCGCCGAGTGGGCCGCCGCGGTGATCGCGGTCGACGCCGTGGCGTGGGGTGGCGCGGACTCCGGGCTGTTCCACCGGTGGAGCCACCAGGCCGAGTGGGAGCAGGCGCTGGTGCGCGCGACGCTGTTCCGGCTGGCCGTGCACGCGCTGCACCCGTTGTCAACGCCGCAGTCCTTTGCGGGCTTGGAACGTGCTGCTCACCACGTCACCGCACTGCTCTGAGCGGGCCATTTTCCACCGACGAAACATTGCGGAGCATCGGGTTAACGCGAGCTTCTTAGCGTCAGCGGCGTGACCCATTGCCCCTACTGCGCGCTGCAGTGCTCCATGAGCGTCATCGACGGCCAGGTGACACCTGGTCCCGGTGGGCTGTGCCAGAAGGGCTGGACGGCAGGGGAGCTGCTGCGCCATCCCGGCCGCCTCACCACGCCTCTTCTGCACGGTCAGCCGGTGTCCTGGGACGAGGCCCTCGACTTCGTGGCCGCACGGATCACCTCCTACGAGCCCGACGAGGTCGCCGTGTTCGGCGGCGGCGGGCTGACGAACGAGAAGGCCTACGCGCTCGGCAAGTTCGCGCGCGTCGCCCTGAAGACCTCGCAGATCGACTACAACGGCCGGTTCTGCATGTCGTCGGCCGCGGCCGCGGGCAACAAGGCGTTCGGGCTGGACCGCGGGCTGCCGTTCCCCCTGACCGACCTCCGCGGCGCCGACACCGTGCTGCTGGCGGGCTCGAACCCGGCCGAGACGATGCCGCCGTTCCTGCGGCACCTCGAAGGCGCACGGCTGATCGTCATCGACCCGCGGCGCACGCCGACCGCCGAGCGCGCGACGTTGCACCTGCAGCCCGCGCCGGGCACGGACCTGGCGCTGGCACTGGGACTGCTGCACACGGCGGTCATCGAGGGCGTGATCGACAAGGAGTACGTCAACTCCAGGACCTCGGGTTTCGACGAGGCCTGGCGGGTGGCGGCCGCGTGGTGGCCCGAGCGCGTCGAACGCGTGACGGGCGTGTCCGCCGCCGACCAGCGCGCCGCCGTGCACATGCTGGCCGGGCGGTCGTACGTGCTGACCGGCCGCGGCACCGAGCAGCACGCGTCCGGCACCGACAACGTCTCGGCGTGGATCAACCTGGCTCTGGCGCTGGGACTTCCCGGCCGGGCGGGCTCCGGTTACGGCTGCCTGACCGGGCAGGGCAACGGTCAGGGCGGTCGCGAGCACGGCCAGAAGGCCGACCAGCTGCCCGGCTACCGCAAGATCGACGATCCCGTCGCGCGGCGGCACATCATGGACGTCTGGGACGTGTCGTGGCTGCCCGGACCTGGGCGCAGCGCGTACGAGCTGCTGGTCGCGGAAGACATCAAGGCGATGCTGGTGTTCGGCAGCAATCCGGTGGTGTCGGCGCCGCGGGCGTCCGGTGTCGTCGACCGGTTCAAGGCGCTGGACCTGCTGGTGGTGGCGGACTTCGTGATGTCGGAGACCGCCGCGATGGCCGACGTCGTGTTCCCGGTGACGCAGTGGGCCGAGGAAGACGGCACGATGACCAACCTCGAAGGCCGGATCATCAGGCGCCGCAAGGCACTCGACCCGCCGGCCGGGGTGCGCAGCGACCTGGAGCTGTTGCAGGGCCTCGCTTCGCGGCTCGGTGTGGGCGAGAAGTTCCCGGTGGCACCGGCCGAGGTCTTCGAGGAGCTGCGCCGCGCGTCGGCCGGCGGCCTCTCCGACTACTCCGGCATCACCTACGAGCGGCTGGAGTCCGAGCAGCTGCACTGGCCCGTGCCGTCGGTGGACCACCCCGGCACCCCGAGGCTCTTCCTCGACCGGTTCGCGCACCCCGACGGCCTGGCGCGGTTCATCCCGGTCGACCACCGCGGCCCCGCCGAGCCGCCGGACGAGGAGTTCCCGTTGCAGGCCACCACCGGCCGCGTCCTGCAGCACTACCAGTCGGGAGCGCAGACGCGGCGGATCGGCGAGCTGCTCCAGGCCGTTCCCGAGATGTACGTCGAGGTCCACCCGGACACGGCTTCACGGGCGGGTCTCGCTTCCGGCGAGTCCGCGCACGTCGTGTCCAGGCGGGGAACGGTGACGGCGGTCGTGCGGTGCGTGCCGAGCATGCGCGCCGACGCGGTGTTCCTGCCGTTCCACTTCCCCGGTGACGGGCGGGCGAACCTGCTCACCAACCCCGCGCTCGATCCCACGAGCCGGATGCCCGAGTTCAAGGTCTGCGCGGTTCGATTGGAGCGGGCATGAGGCGAGTCGTGATCGTCGGGTACGGCATGGCAGGTGCGCGGCTGGCGGACGAACTGCGCCGCCGGGACCCCGACATCTCCATCACCGTCGTGGGTGCGGAACCGCACGCCGCGTACAACCGCGTGCTGCTGTCGACGGTGGTGGCGGGCACGATGACGCCCGAGTCGACGCGGCTGCACGACGACAGGTGGGCGGAGGAGCACCGGGTCGACCTGCGGCTGGGCTGGGAGGTGGTCGAGATCGACCGCGCCGCCCGCGCGGTGGTGGTCGGCAGGACTGGCGGTGCCGATTCGGAGTCCGGCACCGAGTCCATCCCCTACGACGCCCTCGTCCTCGCCACCGGCAGCGTTCCCTGGGTCCCACCGGCCGAAGGCCTCACCGAGGACGGCAGGCTCGCCCCCGGCGTCGTCGCCTTCCGCACCCTCGACGACTGCGCCCAGATCGAGGCCAAGGCGGACAAGGGCATGCCCGTCGCCGTCCTCGGCGGCGGCCTGCTCGGCATCGAGGCCGCCCGCGGCCTGGCCGGACGCGGCTGTCTGGTCACCGTCGTCCACCCCGTCGGCCACCTCATGGAACGCCAGCTCGACCCCGGCGCCGGTGGCGTGCTCGCCCGCACGCTCGGCAAGCTCGGCATCGAGTTCCGCCTGAACTCGCTGGCCACCAAGTACCTGCCCGGCGACGGCCTGATCCTCGACGACGGCACGCACGTCCCCGCCGAGCTCGTCGTGGTCTCCGCCGGAGTGCGCGCCGAGACGTCACTGGCGGTGCGGGCCGGCCTGACCGTCGACCGCGGCATCGTCGTGGACGACGCGCTGCGCACCAGCGACCCGCGCGTCCACGCGATCGGCGACTGCGCCCAGCACCCCGGCACGGTGTCGGGCCTGGTGCAGCCCGCGTGGGACCAGGCCACCGTGCTCGCGGACCGCCTGACCGGCGCGGACCCGGCCGCGCGGTACCTGGGCACTTCCGTCGTCACGCGGTTGAAGGCGCGCGACGTCGACCTCGCGGCGCTGGGTGACGTGCACACCGATGTGGACTGCCCGGACTCGGAGGTCCTGTGCTTCCAGGAGCCTTCGCGCGGCCGGTACGCGAAGCTCGTGCTGCGCGACGACCGGGTGACGGGCGCCATCGTGCTCGGTGCGCCGGACGCGGCGGCCACGATCACCCAGCTCTACGACCGCGGCATCCCCGCACCGACCGACCGCCTCGCGTTGCTGCTGGGACGCGCGCTGCCCGCCGAGGCCGCGTCGCCCGCCGATCTGCCGTCCAGCGCGGTGATCTGCCGGTGCAACACCGTCTCCAAGGGACAGATCGTGTCGGCCTGGCGTGCGGGTGCCGAGTCGTTGCCGCAGCTCGCGGAGGCCACCCGCGCGACCACGGGCTGTGGTGGCTGCAAGGACGCCGTGTGCGGGCTGCTCGACTGGCTCGGAGCCTCACAGCCCGCCCCTGCCTGATGTGCGGCGGAGTTGCCTTCGCCGTCACCGCCCAGAACGCCTCGGTAATGCGAGGTTCCTAGTTTTTCGGGCAACGCCGACCCCGCGGAGGACTTCAATGAGCTGGATCGACCACTGGGAGCCGGAGAAGCCCGAGTTCTGGGAGAACAAGGGCAAGCGGATCGCCCGCAAGAACCTCGTGTTCTCCATTCTCGCGGAGAACCTCGGGTTCAGCGTCTGGGTGCTGATGAGCATCGTCGTCGTGAGCCTCGGCTCCGTCGGCTTCGACTTCAGCGTCGGACAGCAGTTCTGGCTGCTGATCGTGCCGAACCTGGTGGGTGCCGCGCTGCGGGTGCCGTACACGTTCGCGGTGCCGCGCTTCGGTGGCCGGGTGTGGACGACGATCAGCGCCGGGTTGCTGCTCATCCCGTGCACGATGCTCGCCTACGCGGTGTCGACGCCGGGCACGCCCTACTGGTTCTTCCTGCTCACCTCGGCCGCGATGGGCCTCGGTGGCGGCAACTTCTCGTCGTCGATGGCGAACATCTCGTTCTTCTACCCCGAGGGCAAGAAGGGCCTGGCGCTCGGCCTGAACGCGGCCGGCGGCAACCTCGGTGTCGCGGTCACGCAGCTCCTCGTGCCGATCGTGATCACCATCGGCACCGGGATCCACCTCGCCTACGCGGCGCTGATCTGGATGCCGTTCATCGTCCTTGCCACGGCGTGCGCGTGGTTCTTCATGGACAGCCTCACCCAGGCCAAGCCGGACGGTCAGTCGTACAAGCTGGCGCTGTCGAACCGGCACACGTGGGTGATGTCCTTCCTGTACATCGGCACGTTCGGCTCGTTCATCGGGTTCTCGTTCGCGTTCCCGTCGCTGATCAAGATCAGTTTCGTGGACTACAAGGGCTGGGTGGCGCTCGCGTTCCTCGGCGCGCTGATCGGCTCGGTGGCCCGCCCGCTCGGTGGCTGGCTGGCCGACCGCGTCGGTGGCGCCAAGGTGACGCTGGGCACGTTCGTCGGCCTCGGCATCGGCACGATCGGCGTCATCGTCAGCGTCGACTCGCGGAACTTCGCGCTGTTCTTCAGCTCGTTCATCGCGCTGTTCGTGCTGGCGGGCGTCGGCAACGGCTCGACGTACCGGATGATCCCGGCCATCTTCCGCACCCAGTCCGACGACGACAAGTCCGCGAAGCGCCAGGCCGCCGCCGTCGTCGGCATCGCGGGTGCGATCGGTGCCGCCGGTGGTGTGCTGGTGAACCTGGTCTTCAAGTTCTCGCTGGAGGGGTCGAAGACCCTGACGCCCGCGCTGACCGCGTTCCTGGTCTTCTACGGGCTCTGCGTCGGCACCACGTGGTGGTTCTACCTGCGACGCAACGTGTTCGCGACGCGTCCGTCGCTCGCCTACGCGGGCGTGTGACGCACACCGCGCTGATCTGCGAAGAGAGTTTCCTTTAACACCCGCGAAATACCGCGGACCTTGGGATGACACGCCGCCCGGTGAGCATACCGGGCGGAAGGAGGAATGCCCGATGACCCAGACTCTGGTCGTAGTTGGCAACGGCATGGTCGGCCACCGGCTCGTCGAGATCCTTCGTGACTCGTCCTGGCGGATCGTGGTTTTCGGCGAGGAGTCCCGTCCCGCCTACGACCGCGTCGCGCTGTCGTCCTATGTGGACAGCTGGACCTTCGCGGACCTGGAGCTGCCCGCGCTGAGCGGCTGCGAGCTCCGGCTCGGCGAGAAGGCCGTGTCCGTGGACCGCGCCCGCAAGGTCGTCGTGGGCGCCTCGGGTGTCGAGGTCTCCTACGACGCTCTCGTGCTGGCCACCGGCTCGGTGCCGTTCGTGCCGCCGGTGCCCGGCCGTGACCTGCCCGGTTGCCACGTCTACCGCACGGTCGACGACCTGGACGAGATCCGGGCGACGGTCGAGGCCGCTGCCCGGCCCGGCCGGCGTTCCGGCATGGTGCTCGGCGGTGGCCTGCTCGGCCTGGAAGCCGCCAACGCGTTGCGCGGCATGGGAGTCTCGCCGCACGTCGTGGAACTGGCGCCGCGGCTGATGCCGATCCAGGTCGACGAAGGTGGTGCCGGGCTGCTGAAGCGGCTCGTCGAGAAGCTCGACCTGACCGTGCACACCGGCACGTCCGCCTCCTCGATCGAACGCGACGGCTCGCGGCTGATCGCGAAGCTGGCCAGCGGGCTCGAGCTCGACCTGGACGTCGTGGTGTTCAGCGCGGGCATCCGGCCGCGCACCGACCTGGACCTGGGGCTCGAACTGGGGCCGCGCGGCGGTTACCTGGTCGACGCGGCCTGCCGCACCGCCGACCCGCACGTCTTCGCGATCGGCGAGTGCGCCGCCGTCGAGGGCGTCACGTACGGCCTGGTGGCCCCCGGCTACTCGATGGCCGAGGTCGTCGCCGACCAGCTCTCCGGTGGTAGCAGGGTGTTCCCCGGTGCCGACGTGTCCACGAAGCTGAAGCTGCTCGGGGTGGACGTGGCGTCGTTCGGCGACGCGCACGCCCAGACCGAGGGCGCGCTGGAAGTCGTGGTGAACAACGCCGTCGCGGGCACCTACAGCAAGCTCGTGGTGTCGGACGACGCCCGCATCCTGCTCGGCGGCGTGCTCGTCGGCGACGCCTCGTCGTACCTGTCGCTGCGGCCGCTGGTGGGCAAGGAGGTTCCGGCCGCGCTGCTGCAGCCGGGCGGGGCCGTCGACGTGGAGATGCCCGCGGACGCGCAGGTCTGCTCCTGTCTCGCGGTGACGAAGCAGACGATCACCGACGCGATCCAGTCCGGTGTCGCGTGCGACGTGGCCGAGCTGAAGGCGTGCACCAAGGCCGGCACGGGCTGCGGCTCGTGCGTGCCGATGCTGAAGAAGCTGCTGACCGAGTGCGGTGTCGAGCAGTCCAAGGCGCTGTGCGAGCACTTCACGTACTCCCGCGCGGAGCTGTTCGAGATCATCCGGGCGACGCGCGTGACGACGTTCTCCGCGCTGATCGAGAAGCACGGCACCGGACGTGGCTGCGACATCTGCAAGCCCGCGGTGGCCTCGATCCTCGCGTCGCTGGGCAACGGGCACATCCTGGGCGAGACGCAGGTCTCGTTGCAGGACACCAACGACAGGTTCCTGGCGAACCTGCAGCGCAACGGCACCTACTCGGTCGTGCCGCGCATCCCCGGCGGGGAGATCACGCCGGAGAAGCTGATCGTCATCGGCGAGGTGGCCCGCGACTACGGCCTGTACACGAAGATCACCGGCGGTCAGCGCATCGACATGTTCGGTGCGACGGTCGACCAGCTGCCGGAGATCTGGCGCCGGCTGGTCGACGCGGGGTTCGAGTCCGGGCACGCGTACGGCAAGTCGTTGCGCACGGTGAAGTCCTGCGTCGGCACGACCTGGTGCCGTTACGGCGTGCAGGACTCCGTCGGCCTCGCGATCGAGCTGGAGCTGCGCTACCGGGGCCTGCGGTCGCCGCACAAGCTCAAGTCGGCGGTGTCCGGCTGCGCCCGCGAGTGCGCGGAGGCGCGCAGCAAGGACTTCGGCATCATCGCCACGGAGAACGGCTGGAACCTCTACGTGGCGGGCAACGGCGGTTTCACGCCGCGGCACGCCGACCTGCTCGTGTCCGATGTGGACACCAAGACGCTGATCCGCGTGATCGACCGTTTCCTGATGTTCTACATCCGCACGGCTGACCGGCTGCAGCGCACCGCCGCGTGGCTGGAAGGGCTCGACGGCGGGCTCGACCACCTGCGCGAGGTGATCGTCGACGACAAGCTCGGCATCTGCGACGAACTGGAGGCCGCGATGGCGTCGCACGTCTCCGACTACGCCGACGAGTGGCGTGGAGTGCTGGAGGACCCGGAGAAGCTGGCGCGGTTCACGTCGTTCGTGAACGCGCCGGGCGTCCCCGACCCCACGATCTCGTTCCGCGCTGAACGCGGTCAGCGCGTCCCCGTTTCCCTGGGCATCCCGGAGGTCGTCAGGTGATCGTCTGTGACTTCGACGTGTTGCGTCCGGAACAAGGTGTCGCCGCGCTGCGGCCCGACGGCTCGCAGGTCGCGGTGTTCCTGACCGCGGACGGCACGGTGCACGCGCTCGACAACATCGACCCGTTCAGCGGCGCCGCGGTGCTCTCGCGCGGCATCGTGGGCGACCGCGGAGGCGTGCCCGTCGTGGTGTCACCTGTCTACAAGCAGGCGTTCGAGCTGGCGACCGGCAAGTGCCTGGACGAACCATCCGTCTCCGTTGCGGTGCATCAAGTCCGCGTGCGTGACGGTGTTGTGGAGCTGACATGACGGGTCCGCTGGCGGGCTTCACGATCGGCGTGACCGCGGCCCGCCGGGCCGACGAGCTCATCGCGATGCTGGAACGCAAGGGCGCCTCGGTGCTGCACGGCCCGGCCCTGCGGATCGTGCCGCTGCCCGACGACGCGACCCTGCACGCCGCCACGCTGGAACTCGTGTCGTCACCCGTGGACGTCGTCGTCGCGACCACGGCGATCGGCTTCCGCGGGTGGTTCGAGGCCGCCGAGGGCTGGGGACTCGCCGCGCGCCTGCACCGTGCGCTGGAAGGTGCCGTGGTCCTGCCACGCGGCCCGAAGGCCAAGGGCGCGGTCCGCGCGGCCGGCCTGGTCGAGGCCTGGTCGCCGTCGTCGGAGTCGAACGCAGAGCTGCTGCAGTACCTGCTGCGGATGGGTGTGTCGGGCAAGCGGGTCGCCGTTCAGCTGCACGGCGAGCCGTTGCCGGACTTCGTGAACACGCTGGAGGCCGCCGGGGCCCTCGTGGTCGAGATCCCGGTCTACCGGTGGGAGCCGCCGGCGGACATGGGTCCGTTGCAGCGGTTGATCGACGCCGTCCTGGCGGGGCAGGTGGACGCGCTGACGTTCACGTCGGCGCCCGCGGCTTCTTCCGTCCTGCGCACGGCTGCGGACCCCGGAGCTCTGATCTCCTGCCTGCGGCGAGATGTTCTCGTCGTCGGGGTCGGCGCGATCACGGCCGGGCCGCTGGTGGCCGCCGGTATTCCCGTCGTGCAGCCCGCCCGGTCGCGGATCGGGTCGATGGTGCGCGAGCTGGCGCTGGAACTGCCGTCACGGGCGTTGCGGTTGCGGATCGCCTCCCGTGACATGGAGATGCGCGCGCAGGCCGTGGTGATCGACGGTGAGCTGCGCCCTGTCGCGCCGGCTCCCATGGCCGTGCTGCGGACCCTGGTGGCCGCTCGTGGCCGGGTGGTGTCGCGCCAGGACCTGTTGGCGGCCTTGCCTTCCGGCGGCGAGGAGCACGCCGTCGAGACGGCGATCGGGCGGTTGCGGACCGCCCTGGGGTCGCCGCAGATGGTGTGCACGGTCGTGAAGCGTGGTTACCGGCTAGCGATGGAGCCTGCATGAAGCTGGTGTTGGCGTTCCACGGGACGTGTGATCCGCGTGGGACCGTGGTGTGCTCGGAGATCGCCGCCGCGGTCCAGGAGTCGGTGGACCTGCCCGTCGAGGTCGCGTACGCCGACGTGCGGCAGCCGGACGTCCGGTCCGTTGTGGACGGACCTTGCGTCGTGGTGCCGGTGTTCCTGGCGGCCGGGTACCACGTTCGGGTGGACATCCCCGAGCAGATCGGGCCCCGGTCCGACGTCGTGCTGACCTCGCCGGTCGGGCTGGACGCGGTGCCCGCGGTGCGGGATCGGTTGCGGGAGGCAGGTTTCCGCCGCGGCGACGCAGTTGTGCTCGCCGCGGCGGGTTCTTCCGATGCGCGGGCTCTGGCCACCGTCCGGCAGGCTGCGGCGTTGCTCGGGGCGGCCGGGGTCGGGTACGTGGCCACCGCCACGCCTCGTGTGGCCGATGTGGTGGCCGGGTTGTCGGGGCGGGGGCGGCGGGTGGCTGTCGCTTCTTGGCTGTTGGCGCCCGGGGTGTTCCACGGGTCGCTTGCGGCCTGTGGTGCGGACGTCGTGGCCGAGCCCATCGGGGCACATCCGCTTGTCGTGGATGTGGTTCTGCGGAAGTACTTCGAGGCTCGGGCCGTGTTGTCGCGATCTGCTTGAGGGCTGCGGCGCGGGCCGGCTTTCGTTGACCTGTTCCCGTTCCAGCGGGGTGGGTCGCGTTCCTGGCGTTCGGTCGCCTTGCGAGGGTGGTCCGTCAGGCAGTGACGGAACTGCGCGGGGTTGCGATTGGGGCTTGACCTCGAGCCTCTGGCGGGATGCTTAGACGGCCGGAAAAGGCCGGGCTGGAAAGCGCCCGGCCGTGCCCGTGAGGGGAGCATCCCGCCCACTCAAGGTAAAGCCCCAATCGCCTTGAAGGGCCCGAACCGCTACCCGGCGGCGCCAGGTTCAGACGGCTCGCTGCGCATCGCCACACCAGGACTCGTACGTGGTCACCTTGCGACAGCGAACGCGTTCATGCGGGCGGTCATCCGGCGCGTGCTGTGTGACGGTCGCGTTTGGCGGCCGTCACCAAAGTCCGGGTACCTCGTCGGCCTCCTTGCGGGCGTCCTCCCAGCGGTACTCCCGCAGGTTCACCTTGCCGTCGAGGTTCGGCACACCCTCCTCGTGCAGCATCTGGAGCTGGGTGTCGCGGAGGTGCGGCGCGCAGGTGCCGTCGGCCTTGAGGACCCGCTGCCACGGCAGGTCGTTGCCGTCCTCGTTGAGGACGCGGCCGACCAGCCGTGGCGACGGGGCCTTCGCGAGATCTGCGATGTCGCCGTAGGTGGCGACTCGTCCGCGCGGGATGGCCTTGATGAACTCGCGGACTCGCTCGTGGATCTCTTCGTCCATGCGCCGAGTCTAGCTAGATGGTCTTCGCCCACTGGGCCACGGCGGCGTGGTAGTCCGGGGCGTTCGGGGCGTAGTTGATGGAGTGGCCGTAGCCGTTGAGGATGTAGGTGTCCAGGCGCGGGACCGCGGGGAAGAACGGGGCCTCGTCCGCCTTCAGCGCGGCGGCGGAGGAGCAGTCGCTGCCCATCAGCGGGACGCCGGAGCTGCAGAAGTGGGTGTCGTTGCCGACGACGATGAAGACCGGGACGGTGATCCTGCTCGAGATCGGGATGACGACCGTGTTGAGCAGGATGGTGTCCACGGCCTCGGTGGCGGCGAAGACGTCCTTGGTGGCCTCGTCGAACGAGATCGAGCCCGGGACCAGCGGACCCGGTGCGTGGAACGCGTCGTAGCGGGTGTTCGGCATCGTGGTGAGGTAGCCGAGGTCCAGGCCCGCCGGGACCATGTTGGCGAGCACGGGGACGACGGTTATGTAGTTCATCTTGTGCGTGAAGCCCGTGACCAGCACGCCGTCCACGTCGTGGTGGGTGCCCGCCTCGATCATCGCCATCGCCGAGCCGATCGAGTGGCCCGCGACGATCACCTTGCTGAAGCGGGGCTTCAGGGTCGTGATGACCTGGTGGACCGCGCTGGCCTGGGTCGAGGCGGTGACCAGGGCGCTCAGCGGCTTGGAGCTCTTGCCCGTGCCCAGGCGGTCCAGCGCGAGCGTGGCGAAGCCCGCCTTGTTCTGCGCCTGGGTGAACGAGTGGGTCGACGGCTCGTAGCCGACGTCCCAGTACGTCCTGTCGTAGGTGCCGCCCGGGATCAGGACCTGCACGGTCGTCGCGCCCGCGGGGACGCACAACCTGCCCGCCATGGTCTCCTGCGAGGTGACCAGCGGGGTCAGGCCGATGCGCACGGGATAGGCGACGTCCTGGCACGCCGCGGTGGCGGCGGAGGCAGGCGGCGGGGCTAACAGGGTTCCGGTGGCGAGCAGCGCGATGGCGCACAGCCGGCGGAAACGCATGGGGGAACTACCTCCAACTAGTTGCGGGGGACGGCCCTCATGAGCAGGCCGTTCGGGTACGGCGCGGAGGTGAACTTCACGCGCGCCGGACGGGTCGGGACGAGACGCCACCGCGCCGCGATGGTCGCGAGCGTGATGACGATCTCGGTCTGGGCGAAGGTGTTGCCGAGGCACTGGCGGTTGCCGCCGCCGAACGGGATGAACGCGCCGCGCGGCAGGCCGGCGGTGAACTCGGGCGTCCAGCGGTCGGGCCAGAAGCGTTCCGGAGACGGGAAGTAGCGCTCGTCGTGGTGCAGCGCGTGCGGGCTGATGATCACCTCGGCGCCGGCGGGCAGTGAGACCTCGCCCAGCTGGACCTCGGTCAGCGTCCGCCGCATCACGAACCAGACCGGGTACTTCCGCAGTGTTTCCTGCACGATCCGCGTGGTGTAGGTCAGCGACCCGACGTCGGCGAACGTCACCGGCCGGTCGCCCACGACCGAGTCGACCTCGGCGTGCAGCCGGCGTTCGACCTCCGGATCGCTGCCCACCTCGTAGAGCGCCCAGGCCAGCGCGATCGCCGTGGTCTCGATGCCCGCGGTGAGCAGGGTCAGGACCTCGTCGTAGGTCTGCTGGTCCGTCATGCCGACGCCGTCCTCCTGCACCAGCAGCAGCATGGACAGGACGTCGCCGTTGTCGGTGCCGTCCGCGCGCCAGCTCTCGATCACCTTCAGCACAACGGCTTTCATGCGCGCGATGGCCGCGTCGAACTCCCGGTTGCCCGGCAGCGGGAGCTTCTCCACGAACGACGGGGAGAGCGCGCGGATCATGCCCTGCTGGATGACCGTGAAGATGGACCGGCGGACCTCCTGGACCGCGCGCTTGCCGATCTCCGTCGAGAAGAGCGTCTCGCCGACGATGGTGACCGCGAGCTCCTGCATGTCGTCCTCGACGACGCGGATCTCGCCGGGGCGCCACCGCGCAGCCAGCGCAGCAGCAGCACGAGCCATCGTCGAGGCATACGCTTCAATCCGTTCCCGATGGAATGCCGGTTGCATCATCCGGCGCTGACGCAGGTGGTACTCGCCGTTCGACAGCAGCAGCCCCGTGCCCAGGTACGGCTGGAACTTGTCGAACATGGCGCCCTTGCGGAACTTCGATCCTTGCGACACAAGCACTTCGTGAGTCAGCGAAGGACTCGTGACGAAGTGCGCGTGCAGCGGGCCGAGGTCGAGACGCACGACGTCGCCGTGTTCGTGCAGCGCGTCGGTGAACTTGGCGCGCTGCACGATCATCGACGGGGTGTGCCCGAGCAACGGCCAGCGGTGGGGAGCCACCGGGACGGGCATTCGGACTCCTGTGGAGTTGGGCCGAATGGGGATGGACCACCCTAGGAGCCGTTTGGGGGAAGACGACAGTGCCTGAACGGGTGGTTCGGCGTCACTCTGATGGTTCAGTGCGCGTGGCGCTCGGGTGACTAAGCTCGTGCCTCTTCCCCGAACCGCCACGAACCGAAGAGGTGTTCCCCGTGGCAGAGCCCCAGAGCTGGGTGCCGCTCGGCATCGACACGAACGTGCCGAGCATGGCCCGCGTCTACGACTACATCCTCGGCGGCGCCCACAACTTCGCCGCCGACCGGCAGGTCGGATCGCAGATCGAGAAGCTGGTGCCAGGCCTGCCCAGCGTCGCCAGACTCAACCGCCGGTTCCTCGGTCGCGCGGTGAACTTCCTGATGGACCAGGGAATTCGCCAGTTCCTCGACATCGGTTCCGGCATCCCGACCGTCGCGAACGTGCACGAGGTCGCCCAGGAACGCGACCCGGCCGCGCGTGTCGTCTACGTCGACAAGGACCCCGTCGCCGTCGCGCACAGTCAACTGATGTTGTCCGACAACAAAAACGCCGCCATCGTGCAGGCCGACATGCGCGACCCCGAGGTCGTGCTGTCGAGTCCCGAGGTCAAAAGGCTGCTGCGCCTCGACGAACCGGTCGGGCTGCTGATGCTGCTCATGATGCACTGGGTGCCCGACGAGGACAGCCCGGACAAGCTCGTCGCCCACTACCGCGACGCGCTGCCCGCCGGCAGCTTCCTGGTGATGACGCACGTGGCCGAGGACCAGATCGACGACACCGTCGGCCAGGCCGCCGAGGTCGTCAACCGCAGCAGGAGCGCCGACCAGATGCACATGCGCAACCACGCGCAGGTCAGTGCGTTGTTCGACGGGTTTTCCCTGGTGGAGCCCGGTCTCGTCGGGTGCGGGGAGTGGCGCCCGGACGGACCCGGCGACTTCGCCGACGAGGCGTCCATGAACATGTTCTTGTACGCTGGGGTCGGTCGTAAGGACTGAAACCACGCTGTAGTGTCGGAGGATCACACGGTTGGCGCAACGGGCGCCGACTGCCGGTGGGTAAACTGCCGGGCACTCTCCAACCCATACAGGGCAACGGGAATGACGAAACCGAGCCGAAGACCCGATGCCGTTCCACGCGAGGACACCGCCGCCGTCCGTGCGCGAGAAGCCTTGTCGCGCAAGTGGAGCTACCTGCTCAGCAGCGTTGTCGTAGTCGCGCTGAGCCGAGACGAGCTGGACGCCGAACTGGGCGCTCAGCTCGACGCATTGTGCGCGGCGCTGCACAGCGAACCGTTCGACCCTGCTCCGTTCGAGGAGGTGGGCGAACGGCTCGTCGCTCTCGGCTACGTCAACGAGCCCGGGCTCAAGCGCACGGTCGACGTGCTCGGCAAGGGCCTGCTGACGCTGGAGGAGTTCAGTTCCAGCGACCAGCACACCGTTCGCGTCGTCGGCGGGATCGGCGCGCTGACGTGCGGCTTCACCGCGGCGCGGGCACGCGCGATCCTGGACCAGCAGGAGAGCATGCAGCGCTCGCTGCTCAAGGCCGCCCACGACGCGCAGCGGGACCAGCGGCACAGCGAGGCGAAGTTCGAGGGCATCGCGTCCTCGTCCACCAACGGCATCCTGATCGTCGGGCTCGACGGCCGCCTCGCCTGGGGCAACGAGTCGATCAGCGTGATCATCGGACGTCAGCCCGAGCCGGGCACCCGTCTCGTCGAGCTCATCGCGCCGAACTCGATCGTGGTGTTCCGCGAGATGATGGAACGGGTCCTGTCCGAGCGCGGCGAGTTCGAGCGGGAACCGATGCAGCTCGTGCGCGGTGACGGCGAGTTCGCCAAGGTGACGCTCACGGCGTCACTGCTGCGCGACGACGACGGCAAGGCGAGCCACGTCCTCGTGATGGCGGACGACGACACGGAACTTGCTTTGTTGCAAGGAGAACTGCGCAGGCAGTCGCTGCACGACGTGCTGACCGGGCTGCCGAACAGGCAGTTCTTCACCACCCACCTCGAAACCGTGCTGCGCAGGGCCGACCCCGAGTTCGGCGTCACCATCTTCCACCTCGACCTCGACGCGTTCGGCCTGGTGTGCAACAGCCTCGGCGCACGGGTCGGCGAGCACCTGCTCCAGCACGTCGCGCGCAGGCTGCGGGCCGTGATGTCGAACGAGAACGCCATGGTCGCGCGGTTCGACGGCGACGAGTTCGGCATCGTCGTGGAGAACACGGCGCTCACACCGGACGTCGCGACCACGATGGCGACGATCAACGCAGACCTGGGCGAACCGACCTATGTGGACGACCACGGTCTCGCCGTGTCGGTGAGCGCGGGCGTCGTGCACAGGCCGTCGCCCGACGTCGACCCGGTCGAGCTGCTCCGCACGGCCGACCTGGCGCTGCGGCAGGCCAAGCGCGACCGCCGCGGGCAGTGGGAGTTGTTCCACACCAACGAGGACGCGGCCGGGCGCCGTGACGCGGCGCTGGCCGTGGTGATGCCGGGAGCGTGGGAGCAGGGCGACATCGGCGTCGTCTACCGGCCCGTCCACGACCTGGCGACCGGCGGTCTGGCCGGCGTCGAGGCCCTGCTGCACTGGGACCTGTCCGACCGCTGCGCCGCACTCGCGGACGAGAGCGGGCTCATCCTGCCGATGGGCGAGTGGCTGATCAGGATCGCCGCCGGCCAGGCGCAGTGGTGGCGCCAGCGCGGCGAGCTCGACCAGCAGTTCGGCGTGCGGCTCACGCACCACCAGTCGACCGACGCGGACCTGGTGTCACGGGTGTCGAAGGTGCTGGAGGAGACCGGGATGCCGGGCGCCAGGCTGACGCTGAGCATGCCGGTCGGCGTGCTGGGCGTGGCCGACGCGGCGGACAACCTCGGCACGCTCGCGGACATGGGCGTCCGGATCGCCATCGACGACTTCGGGCTCGGTCCGCGTGACCTGGCCTGGCTCTCGGCACTGCAGGTGGTGTCCGTGCTGGTGCCGAAGGACCTGGTGCACAGGCAGGATCCCCGCTCCGCCACGTTGATCCCGGCCGTGCACGACCTGGGCGTGAACCTCTGCGTGGACGGGATCGAGACCGCCGAGCAGGAGGCGTGGTGGCGTGAAGCGGGCGCCGACCTCGCGATCGGCGCCCACTACGGCTCCCCGCTGGACGCGGGCGAGTTCCTGCGGAAGCTGGGCTAGACGCCGCGCTGCCAGGCGATGACGGCCGAGTGGTAGCTGGTGGCCGCCTTGGTGTCGAAGTTGAAGACGTGCCCGTAGCCGTTGACGACGAAGCCGTCGACCCGCGGCGCCCTGGGGTAGAACGGTTTCTCGGAGGCGGCCAGTGCCTGGGCCGAGGAGCAGTCGGCGCCGAGCGGCGGCGTTCCGCAGAAGTAGTCGGCCGAGGTCTGGACGGTCATCACCGGCACGTCGATGAGGGCGCTCACCGGCAGCACGAGGTTCGACATCAGCGCCGTGGTGACGAACTCGCCCGCCGACACGACGTCCTTCGTGGCCTCGTCGAGGTCGATCACGCTGGGGACGTTCGGGCCGGGCGCGTGGAACATGTCGTAGCGGGTGCCCGGCGCCGTCGTCAGGTAGCCGACGTCGAGGCCGCGCAGGCTCAGCTTCGGGTCGACCAGCGCGGGGATCAGGTTCGTCAGCGCGGGTACGGCCCTGACGTAGTCCCACTGGTGCGTCATGCCGGTGACCAGGACGCCGTCGACGTCGCGGTACCTGCCCGCCTCGGCCATCGCGATGGCCGAGCCGATCGAGTGCCCGCCGACGAGCACCTTGGCGAACCGGGGCTTCAGGCTCTGGACGACCTGGTGCACCGCCTCGGCCTGGTTGGGCACGTCGACGAGGATGCTCAGCGGCTTCGTGCTCCTGCCGGAGCCGATCCGGTCGACGGCCATGGTGGCGATGCCCGCGCTGTTCATCGCGCGCGTGACCGAACGGGTCTCGCCTTCCACCGGGATGTCCCAGTAGCCGCTGGTGTACGTGCCACCGGGGATGAGGACCTGGACCGTCTTCGCTCCCTGCGGGACGCACAGCCTGCCGTACATCGTCTGCCTGATGAGGCCGAACTGAACGGGCGTGTACACGTCCTGGCAGTTCGTCGCGGCGGCGCTGGCCGGCGTGGGATCCGGTACGAGGGCAGCGAGCAGCACGGCGGCGCAGAGCCGACGGAAACGCATGGGGGAACAACCTCCAGCTAGCGGGGGACGACCTTCATCATCAGGTCGTGGGGGTAGGCCGCGTTCGTGAACGTGGTGCGCACGGGCCGGTCGGGGACCAGCCGGTAGCGCGCGCAGACCGTGGCCACCACGATGGCGATCTCGGTCAGCGCGAAGTGGTTTCCGATGCACTGGTGGATGCCGCCGCCGAACGGCACGAACGCGCCCTTCGGCAGCTGCTTGGCGCGTCCGGGGGCCCAGCGGTCGGGGTCGAAGCGCTCGGGGTCCGGGAAGTTCGCGGGGTCGTGGTGCATCGTGTGCGGGCTGAGGATCACCTCGGTGCCCGCGGGCAGGACGGCGCCGCCGAGCTCGACCTCCACGGCCGTGCGGCGCATGACGAGCCAGAGCGGGTACTTCCGCAGGACCTCGTTCGCCACCTGGCCGACGTAGGTCAGCTCCGGCACGTCGTCGACGGTGACCGGACGGCCGGCCAGCACCTCGTCGACCTCCGCCACGACCCGCCGTTCCACCTCGGGGTTGGCGGCGATCTCGTGGAAGATCCAGGCCAGCGCCAGCGCGGTCGTCTCGATCCCCGCCGTCAGCAGCGTGATGACCTCGTCGAAGACCTGCTCGTCGGTCATGGGTTCGCCGGTCTCGGCGTCCCTGGCCATCAGCAACGTCGACAGCAGGTCGCCGTGGTCGGTCTCGTCGTCACGACGGCTGTCGATCACCTCGTGCACGATCGCGCGCATCCGGGCGATGGCCTCGTCGAACTCGCGGTTGGCCGGGATGGGCAGCTTCTCGACGAACCCCGGTGAGAGGGCGCGCAGGATCCCGTTCCTGATGATCACGAAGACGGACCGGCGTGCCTCGGCGATGGCCTTCTTGCCGATCTCGGTGGAGAAGAGCGCCTCACCGACGATCGTGACGGCGAGGCCCTGCATGTCGGCCTCCAGCTGCCGCACCTCGCCGGGCCGCCAGCCGTCCAGCAGGTCGAGCGTCGCGCGGAGCATGGTGTTCGCGTAACCGGCGATCCGGTCGCGGTGGAACGCGGGCTGCATCATGCGGCGCTGGCGCAGGTGGAACGCTCCGCTCGACACCGCGAGCCCGTTGCCGACGAACGGCCGGAACTTGTCGTACATCCGGCCTTTGTGGAACTTCGGCGCATCGGTGACCAGCACCTGGTGCGTCAGCTTCGGGCTGGCGACGAAATAGGTGCGCATCGGCCCGAGGTGTACTTCGACCAGATCACCCTGGCCACGTAAATTCCCGGTGAATGCGAATCTTTTCCTGAGCATAGGCAACGAATGCCCGAGAAATGGCATCCTTCCGGGTGCCACCGGGACGGACATCATCGCTCCTAGTGAGGCGGAAAGAGATCGAGCCACCCTATGAGTCGTTCGGTCGAGAGTGACAGTGCCCGATCGGGTGGAGTGCGTTCACACTTGCGGCGTAGTCGCTAGCGCTTTGTGCGTGTCTAAGCTAGTGCGTCCGCAACCTGAAGAGGTGGGTAGTCGTGTCCGACGTGCAGAACTGGGTTCCGCAGAGCGTGGATGTTTCCGTGCCGAGCGCGGCGCGCGTCTACGACTACCTGCTGGGGGGTGCGCACAACTTCGCGGTCGACCGCCTGATGGGCGACAAGGCCGAGCAGATGATGCCGAACTCCCGCAACGCGGCCAGGCTCAACAGGGCCTTCCTGCGCCGCGCGGTGCGCTTCATGACCGACCAGGGCGTGCGCCAGTTCCTGGACATCGGCTCGGGCATCCCGACCGTGGCCAACGTGCACGAGGTCGCGCAGGAGGAAGACCCGTCGTGCCGCGTCGTGTACGTGGACCGCGATCCCGTCGCCGTCGCGCACGGTGAGCTGATCGTCGCCGGCAACGACCGCGTCGGCGTGCTGCAGGCCGACATGCGCGACCCGGACAGCATCCTGGACAGCGGCGAGGTGAAGCGGCTGCTCGACTTCGACCAGCCCATCGGCCTGCTGATGCTGTTCATGGTGCACTGGGTGCCCGACGAGGCCGACCCGCAGAGCCTGCTCAAGCGCTACCGCGAGGCGTTGCCCAGCGGGAGCTACCTCGCGATCTCGCACATGGCCGGCGACCACGTGAACGACGACGCCCGGTCGGTCACCGACAGGATGGCCAAGGCGGGCGGCGGCGACGTCGCCTATCGTGACCGCGCCGAGGTCGAGGCGTTCTTCGGTGATTTCGAACTCGTCGAGCCCGGACTCGTCAAATTCGCCGAATGGCGACCCTCCGGTCCCGGTGACGTCTCGGATGATCCGGCGGTGAACAGGATCGCCTTCGCCGGGGTCGGCCGGAAGCCGTAGCGATTACCGATGGTGTGATGCCGATTCACGCGACCGGTTGAGGCGGGGCCGACTCTGCGTGGGTAAACTGCCGGACCTCAGAGCCATTGCGAGGCGGCCACCAGAATGACCAACCCGAGCCGAATACCAGACGTACCGCCTTCGCCCCAGGACAATGCGAAGGCGCGGAAGACGCTCGCCCGCAAATGGTCGTACCGCCTGCTCGGAGCAGTCGCGATTCCCCTGGGCCGAGACGATCTCGACGAGGAACTGGGCATCCGGCTCGACGAGTTGTGCTCGATGCTGCACGAGGAACCGTTCGCGACCGCCTCGGTCGAGGCGGTCGGCGCGGACCTCGCGACGCTGGGACATCTGGGCCGGCTCGGGCTGAGGTGCACCACCGAGGTCCTCGGCAGGGGTCTGCTCGCGCTGCCGGAGTTCCAGCCCGTCGAGCGGTACGCGGAACGGATCGCGCTCGCGATGGGCGCGCTCGGCGCCGGGTTCACCGCGGCGAACGCGGAGTCCGTGCTGGCGCAGCAGGAGAGCATGCAGCGGTCGTTGCTCAAGGCGGTCCGCGACGCGAACTGGAACCTCAGGGAGAGCCAGGCCCGCTTCGACGAGGTCGTCACGTCGTCCACCAACGGCGTGCTGATCGTCGACCTCGAGGGCCGGCTGCTCCAGGTGAACGCCGCCACCGGTCAGATCCTCGGCCGCACGTCGGACGAGCTCACCGGCACGCCGCTGCTCGACCTGGTCGAGCCCACCTTCACCGAGATCCTGCGCGACGCGATGACCGACCTCGCCGCCGGCACCATCGACCGCTTCCGGCAGTCGCAGCGGTTGCTGCGCGAGGACGGCGACTCCGCGCCGGTGACGCTGGCCGCGTCGCTGCTGCGCGGTGCCGACGACAAGCCCATGCACTTCGTCGTCGTGATCGAGGACGGCACCGAGCTGGCGCTGCTGCAGAACGAGCTCAAGCGGCAGTCGCTGCACGACGTGCTGACCGGGCTGCCGAACCGCCAGTTCTTCACCACCCAGCTGGAGATCGCGCTGCGCAAGGCCGATCCCGAGTACGGCATCACCGTCTTCCACCTCGACCTCGACGCGTTCGGGATGCTGCGCGACAGCTTCGGCGGCCGGGTCGTCGAGCGGTACCTGCAGCACGTCACCGGCCGGCTGAAGACGTTGCTGGCGGGGGAGAAGGTCATGATCGCCCGGTTCGGCGGCGACGAGTTCGGCGTCCTGCTGGAGAACTCGGCGACGACTCCGGGCATCGACGCGATCATGAGGGGCATCAACGACGACCTGATGCTCGAACCGACCTTCGTGGACGGTCACGGTGTGTCGGCGTCGATGAGCGCGGGCGTCGTGCACCGGCCAGGCCCCGGCGAGGAACCGGTCGACGTGCTGCGCTCGGCGGAACGGTCGTTGCGGCGCGCCAAGAAGGGCAGGCGCGGGCAGTGGGAGCTGTACCACGCCGGTCAGGACGCCGAGGAGCTCCGGGACGACGCGCTGGCCGTGGAGATGCCGGCCGCGTGGGAGAACGGCGAGATCACCGTGCGGTACCGGCCGGTCGTGCGGCTCGCGGACGGCGCGGTCAGCGGTGTCGAGGCGGAGTTCCACTGGGACAGCCCGGAGTCCGGCGTGCAGTCCCACGACCGGTGCGCGTACCTGGCCGAGCAGACCGGCCTGATCCTGCCGCTCGGCGGATGGCTGCTGAAGGTCGCCGGCGGCCAGTCGGCGTGGTGGCGGCAGCGCGGGCAGTCGGACAGGACGCTGGCCGTGCGGCTCACCGCGCACCAGTCGTCCGACGCGGACCTGGTCTCGCGGGTCGTGGAGGTGCTCGACGAGATCGGCGTGCCCGCCGACAAGCTGATGA
The DNA here is from genome assembly GCF_026242055.1 of Lentzea sp. NEAU-D7. Lineage (GTDB taxonomy): Bacteria > Actinomycetota > Actinomycetes > Mycobacteriales > Pseudonocardiaceae > Lentzea. The sequence goes on from NZ_JAPJDL010000015.1 coordinate 144,446, forward strand.
TCAGCATGCCCGGCGGCGTGCTGGCCGTGGCCGACGCGGCGGACAACCTGGCCGTGCTGGCCCGCATGGGCGTGCTGACCGCGATCGACGACTTCGGGATGGGGCCGCTGGACTTCGGTCTGCTCGCGTCCGACCTGCCGGTGCGGGCGGTGCGGGTGGCGCCCGGCCTGGTGACGAGCCGCTCCCCGTACGTGGCGGCGCTGCTGCCGTTGTTGCGGGAGCGGGGTGTGGCGGTCGCCGTGGAGGGGATCGACAGCGCCGAGCAGGCCGAGTGGTGGCGCGCGGCCGGAGCGGACTTCGCGACCGGCGACCACTTCGGGGTGGCGCGGGAGCCGGGCGAGTTCCTGGAGACGCTGGAACCCCGGTGACCGGACGGGGTCGGGGTCACGTCCGGCCACCGGAGAAGTCTTCTACCCGGTGAACTTCGCCAGGGCCTTGGTGAACTCGTAGGTCTGCTGGTTGATGCCGCTGCACGAGGAGCTCATGGCCCCGCAGTTGCCGCGGTCCCGGTTCACGGCCCAGAACGACACCCGTGACAGGTGCCTGGAGTTGGACCAGGCGACGATGTCGCGGAAGTTCTGCGGGGTGACGGTCTCGCCGGTGTCGGTCTTGCCGTTCATCGACGACAGGCCGCTGCGCCGGTACGCCGCGTCGTCGGTGAGGCCGTACGTCGACTTGACGTGGTTCTTCAGGCCGTCGACCGCGCTCTTGGTGTACGCGACCATGTCCCCGCCGCTGCCCCAGTCGAACGGCATGACGGCCCACGTGTCGATCGGTGCGCCGAGTTCCTTGGCGCGCGTGATCAGGCGCTTGCCCCAGGAGTTCGGGCCGGTGCGGTCGGTCGGCATGGTGACGACCGTCTTCACGCCGGGGTTGTTCTGCTTGATGATCTTCAGTGCGCCGAGGACGCGGTCCTGCGTGGTGTTGTTCTCGAACTCGGCGGCCTCGATGTCGATGTCGATCGCCTTGAGCGCGTAGGCGTCGATCACCTTCTGGTAGGCGCCGGCGAGCGCGGCCGGCGAACTGCAGAACTGGCCCAGCTTGTTGCCGGACCAGCCGCCGATCGACGGCACGGCGTCACCGCCGGCCGCGCGGATCGAGTTGATCAGGGTCTTGTCCGATCCGGTCAGCGAGCGGGAGCCGTCCCACTTCGGGTTGCACGTGCCGTCGCTGAGGATGAACGCGAGGGTGAACGACCTGATGCCCGTCTGCTGCATCACTGTGGCGGGATCGGGCTGGCCGCCCCACTGGTAGAGGTAGGGCGCCGCGAGCACGGGGTTGACGGCCGCCTGTGCGGTCGTGGGCAGCATGATCGCCGCGCACGTGGCGGCGACTGCGCCGACGAGGAACCGCTTCATCAGTCCTCCAGAGACTGCTCGGTCCAGGGCGGCGGAGCTGGCAGTGAGGGGGCTCACAACGTCTTCAAAAATGGACTAGACCACCGCTCTCTGTCAAGAAGGTAGACGGAATCGGCTCCTGGATCGTCGGGCCCTGTTTCGCGCTGGTCCCGGCAGGCTCTGACGATCTTGTCGGTGCCGCGTGGTGCAATCGGGTCGTGGCACTTGCACCCCAGCTGGTCCGCCGGAAGCCGGAGACGCGCCCGCGTCCCCGGTGGGACGCCGCTGCCCAGCGGGTCTTCGAGCACGAGGGCTTCGTCCGGGTGCTCGGCGGCCCCGGCACCGGCAAGACGACGCTGCTCGCCGAGCTGGCCGCGCACGTCGTGCTGGAGCGCGGGGCCGATCCGGAGAACGTGCTCGTGCTGACGGCGAACAGGCGCGCGTCGGTGGCGTTGCGCGCGCGGATCACGCAGTTGCTGACGGGCCGGTTGTCGGCGATCCGCGAACCGCTCGTGCGGACCGTGCACTCCTACGCGTTCGCGGTACTGCGCACCCAGGCGGTGCTGCTGGGCGAGCCGCCGCCGCGGTTGCTGTCGGGCCCGGACCAGGACGCGATGGTGCGCGAACTGCTCGCCGGTGACGTGGAGCTGGGCGCGTTGAAGTGGCCGGAACGGCTGCGGCCCGCGCTGGAGCTGCCCGGGTTCGCGCACGAGCTGCGGGATCTGCTGCTGCGCGCGGCGGAACGCGGGCTGGGGCCGGAGGACCTGATCGAGCTCGGCGAGCAGCACGGGCGCGACGAATGGGTCGCGGCCGGGCGGTTCGGGGCGCAGTACGAGGCGGTGAACCTGCTGTCCGGGATGGACTCCGCGACGGCGTACGCCCCCGCCTACGACGCGGCCGAGCTGGTGTCGTCGGCCTACGCGGCGTTCGTGAACGACGAGGACCTGCTGTTCGCCGAACGGCGGCGCGTGCGGTACCTGCTGGTCGACGACGCGCAGCACCTCGACCCGATGCAGTACTCGCTGATCCGCTCGCTCGGGTCGGGGGCCGCGCGGTTCGTGCTGGCCGGTGATCCGGACCAGGCGATCTTCACGTTCCGCGGCGCCGATCCGGAGATCCTGCGCGACGCCGACGGCGAGACGGTCGTACTGCGGCAGTCGCACCGGATGATGCCCGAGGTCCGGGACGCGGTGGCCCGGCTGGCTGCCCGCCTGCCCGGCGCCTCACCTGCCCGCGCGGTCGATCCGGTCGACGGCGAGGGCTCCGTGCAGGTGCGGCTGCTCGCGTCGTCCGCGCAGGAGGCGGCCTGGGTGGCGGACCAGCTGCGGCGTTCGCACCTGGCGGACGAGGTGCCGTGGTCGCAGATGGCCGTGGTGGTGCGGTCGGCGACGTTGTCCCTGCCGGTGCTGCAACGGGCCCTGCTCGCCGCCGGTGTGCCGGTGTCCGTCGCGTCGGACGAGCTGCCGCTGGCGCAGCAGCCGTCCGTGCGTCCGTTGCTCGCTCTCGTCCGTGCCGCCGCCTCGCCGGGCTCGCTGGACGAGGACACGGCGGCGATGCTGCTGTCCTCCTCGTACGGTGGCGCGGATCCGTTGGCGCTGCGGCGGTTGCGGCGTGGTCTGCGGCGCCTGGAGATGGCCGCGGGAGGTGACCGGCCGAGCGGTGACCTGCTGGTCGAGGTCGTGGAGACCGGGGACAGGCTGGCCGCCCTGGAGGACGCGGAGTCGTTGCCCGCGCGGCGGATCGGGCACCTGCTGGCGTTGGCGCGCAAGGCGATCGAGGCGGGCAAGTCCGTCGAGGTCGTGCTGTGGGACCTGTGGACGGCCACAGGTCTGCAGGAGCGCTGGGTGGCGCAGTCGGCCCGGCGCGGGCTGCTCGGCATGCAGGCGGACCGCGATCTCGACGCGATCGTGGCGTTGTTCGAGGCGGCCGCGAAGTACGTCGACCGGTTGCCGGGGTCGGGTGTCGCCGGGTTCGCGGACTACCTGGAGTCGCAACGGATCGTCGGCGACACGCTGGCCGCCTCGGCCCCGACCGGCGAGGCGGTGTCCGTGCTGACGGCGCATTCGGCCGCCGGGCGCGAGTGGGAGGTCGTCGCGGTCCCCGGCGTCCAGGAGGGCAGCTGGCCGGACCTGAGGCTGCGCGGCACGGTGCTCGGCGTCGAACGCATGGTGGACGTGCTGGCCGGGCTGGAGCCCTCGGTGTCGGCGGTGGCGCCGATCCTCGCAGAGGAACGCCGGCTGCTGCTGGTCGCCGCCTCGCGGGCGCGGTCGAAGCTGCTGATCAGCGCCGTGCGGGGGGAGGACGAGCAGCCGTCGCGGTTCCTCGACGAGATCGAGTCGTCCGCCGAGGACGAGCGGAAGCTGCACCGGCCGCAGCGCGGCCTGGTGCTCGGCGAACTGGTCGGCGAGCTGCGCCGGGTCGTGTGCTCGGACTCCGAGGACCCCGACCGGCGTGCGCGTGCCGCCGAGCAGCTGGCCCGGCTCGCCGAGGCGGGCGTGCCCGGCGCGCACCCGGAGTCCTGGTACGGCCTCGCGGAAGTGTCCGTCGACGCTCCACTGTGGACCGAAGAGCAGAAGGTCAGCGTGACGCCGTCGACCATCGAGGTGATCACGAAGTGCCCGCTGCGCTGGGTCGTCGAGCGGCACGGCGGGCAGGACCCGGCCGAGCTCGCCTCGGTGACGGGCACGCTCGTCCACGCACTGGCACAGGCGGCGTCGTCCGGTGCCGACGCCCAACAGCTCAGGGCGAAGCTCGACGAGGCGTGGGCCGCCGTGGACGCCGGCGCCCCGTGGTTCTCCCGCCGCGAACGCATGCGGGTGGAGAAGATGCTCGACACGTTCCTCGCGTGGCTGGCCATGAGCCGCAGCCAGCTCACGCAGGTCGCGGTCGAGGAGGAGATGGTCGTCGACGTGCCCAAGCGCGACGGCGGGCCGTGGCTGCAGGTCAGGGGCCGGGTCGACCGTCTCGAGAAGGACGAGGACGGCCGCCCGGTGGTGATCGACCTCAAGACCGGCAAGAGCCCGGTGTCGCGCGAGGCGTCGCAGGAACACCCGCAGCTGGCCGTCTACCAGCTCGCGTCGTCGCTGGGCGGCTTCACCCACATCGGACTCGGAACCGAGCCAGGCGGTGCCCGCCTGCTCTACGTCGCGAAGGAGGACAAGAAGACAGGAGCCGTCGAACGCACCCAGGCGCCGCTGGACGAGCAGGGCGTGCAGGCGTGGCTGGAGGTCGTGCAGGGCGCCGCGGAGTCCGTGCTCGGGCCGAACTACACGGCGCGGGAGAACGCCGACTGCGACCGCTGCCCGGCCCGCACGACGTGCCCGGTCCACCCGTCCGGCCGGCAGGTCAGCGAGTAAGTACTGTTGACCTGCGTGTTTCACACGCTCGAACTGTCGGCGAACACACCGTCCCGGGTGGTGCGGACGCGTCCGGCCCGGGTAGGAAGATGTACTGGTGACCGTCAGCCCGTTTGAGATCGCTGAGGCGCTCGGGCTGAACAAGCCGACTCCCGAGCAGGCCGAGGTGATCGCCGCACCAGCGCAGCCCGCGCTGGTCATCGCGGGCGCCGGAGCCGGCAAGACCGAGACCATGGCCGCGCGCGTCGTGTGGCTGGTGGCCAACGGGCTTGTACTGCCCGATCGCGTGCTCGGCCTCACGTTCACGCGCAAGGCCGCGCGCCAGCTCGCCGACCGGGTGCGTGCCCGGCTGCGCAGGCTGGCCGGATCGTCCCTCCTGGACGATCTCGACCCCAGCGGCGAGCGCAAGATGGCCGTGCTGACCGGCGAGCCCGTGGTGCTGACGTACCACGCCTACGCGGGACGCCTGGTCACCGAGCACGGGCTCCGGTTGCCGGTGGAGCCCGGCGTGCGGCTGCTGACGCAGACGGCGTCGTGGCAGCTCGCGCACCGGGTGGTGTCGACGTGGGCCCGCGACCTGGACACGGACAAGGTGCCGGCGACGATCACCGGGTACCTGCTGTCCCTGGCCGGGGAACTGGGCGAGCACCTGGTGACACCCGAGGCGTTGGAAGCGCACGCCCTGGAGTTCTGCGCGCTGGTCGAGAACGCGCCGCGCGCGCCCCGCCAGCGGGACGCGTTGCCGGAGAAGCTGCGCGAGATCGTTGCGGCACAACGGCTGCGGATCGCGATGCTGCCGTTGCTGGACGCGTACCAGCAGCGCAAGCGCAAGGAAGCCGCGCTGGACTTCGCGGACCAGATGTCGCTGGCAGCGCAGCTGGCCGCCTTCGACGAGGTGTCCACCGGGGAACGCGAGCGGTACGGCGCCGTCCTGCTGGACGAGTACCAGGACACCGGGCACGCGCAACGCGTGTTGCTGCGGTCGTTGTTCGGCGAGGGAAAGCCGATGCCGGTGACGTCCGTGGGCGACCCTGCACAGGCCATCTACGGCTGGCGCGGGGCGTCGGCCGCGAACCTCCCGCGCTTCGCCGACGACTTCCCGCCGACGAAGAAGTTCGGGCTGCTGACCAGTTTCCGCAACCCGCCCGAGGTCCTCGAGCTCGCCAACGCCGTCTCGCTGCCGTTGCGGGAGGCCGGACTGGACGTCGAGGAGCTGCGCGCGAGGCCCGGTGCCGGACCGGGCGACGTCCGGCTGGCGTTGCACGCCGACATCCGCCAGGAGCTCGACTGGATGGCGGACAACGTCGCGGCGCAATGGGAAGCGCACCTCGACACCGAGGGCGTGCCACCGACCGCCGCCGTGCTGGTGCGCCGCCGTTCGGACATGTCCGCCATCGCCGCGGCCCTGCGCGAACGCGGCCTGCCGGTCGAGGTCGTCGGCCTCGGCGGCCTGCTGGACGAACCCGAGGTGCGCGACCTGGTGTCGGCCCTGAGGGTGCTCGTCGACCCCCTGGCGGGCACCGCCGCCGCCCGCCTCCTGACCGGCTCGCGCTGGCGCCTGGCGGCCGTCGACCTGGCCGCCCTGTGGTCCCGCGCCCGCGACCTGGCGGGCGTCGCACCGCGACAGTCCGTTGTGGACGATCCACTGCTGGTGCTGGCGGACGCGTTGCCCGGCGAACACGCCGAACAGGCGGGCCTGGCCGACGCCCTCGACGACCCAGGCGACCCGGACGCCTACTCCACCGACGGCTACCGGCGAATCCGGCGGCTCGGCGGCGAGCTCGCGGCGTTGCGGCGCAGGCTCGACCAGCCGCTGCCCGAACTCGTGGCCGACGTCGAACGCACCCTGCTGCTGGACATCGAGTCGATGTCGCGCCCCGGCATGGTCGGCCGCGCCCACCTGGACGCCTTCGCCGACGTCGTGACGGACTTCGCCGCCGCCTCCCCGTCCGCCACGCTCCCGTCGCTGCTCGACTACCTCTACACGGCGGAGCACGCCGAAGACGGCCTCGAACCCGGCGAGGTCGAGGTCTCCGAAGACCGCGTGCAGATCCTCACCGTCCACTCCGCGAAGGGCCTGGAGTGGCACATCGTCGCGCTGCCGCACCTGGTCCGCGACGTGTTCCCGGGCCGCAAGAAGTCCTCGTGCTGGCTCAAGTCCGTGACCGAACTGCCCGCCCCGCTGCGCGGCGACGCGGCCGACCTGCCCACGTTGAAGCTGTCCGCCGGCTACAACCGCAAGGAGGTCGACGAGGCGCTCACCATCCACGCCGAGGAGTTCGAAGAGCGCCGCCTCGTCGAGGAACGCCGCCTCTTCTACGTGGGCGTCACCCGAGCCGAACACAGCCTGCTGATGTCGGGCCACTGGTGGGCCGAGGCAGGCGACAAGCCCAAGGGCCCGTCGGTCTTCCTGCAGGAGATGCACGAGGTCCTGCAACGCGACAACCCGCCCGGCGACGTGTCCTGCTGGGCACCCGAGCCGGACGCGGACACCCCGAACCCGCTAGCCGAGGACGTGAAGTCCTCGATCTGGCCGTCCGACCCCCTGGGCAAACGCCGCGACGCCGTGGTCGAGGGAGCCCAGATGGTCCTGACCGCCCTGGACGCCCTGCGCAACGCACCACCACAACCACTACCGCTGATCTTCGAAGAGCCCCCGGCCGAAGTGCTCGACGAGGACTACCCGCCCCCCACCGACGAGCCCCCGGACGAGGACTTCCCGCCGGAGCCCGAACCACTCCCGGACGACGTCGTACCCGACGACCCGGAACTCCCCCTGGACGACGACCCGGAAGGCTGGGCGAAGGACGTGGACGTCCTCCTGGCCGAACGCGCCGCCTCCCAGAACCGCCGAGAACAGGTGGCCCTCCCAGACCACCTCTCGGTCTCACAACTGGTGGAACTGGCGAAGGACCCGGACCTCCTGGCCCGCCGCCTGCGCCGCCCGCTCCCGTTCCCCCCGAACCCCCTGGCCCGCAGGGGCACGGCCTTCCACACGTGGCTGGAAAACCGCTTCGGCGCCACCCGCCTCCTGGACATAGACGAACTACCAGGCGCAGGCGACGCCGACGCAGCCCCGGACGCGGACCTGGAACGCCTGAAGGAGTCGTTCCTGGCCAGCGCCTGGTCAGACCGCACCCCGCACGACGTGGAAGTGCCGTTCGAGGCGGAGTTCGACGGCATCTCGGTCCGCGGCCGCATGGACGCCGTGTACCGCGACCCCGACGGCTGGACCGTCGTGGACTGGAAGACGGGCGCGGTCCCGGACGCCGAGGCCCTGCCCGCCCTGTCCGTGCAGCTGGCGGCATACCGCCTGGCATGGGCGGCCCTGTCCGGCGCGCCGCTGGAGCAGGTGCGGGCCGCTTTCCACTACGTGCGGCACGACCACACGGTGCGGCCGGCGGACCTGCTGGACGAGGACGGCCTGAAGGACCTGATCCGGTCGGTGGAGACGACCTGATCCGCTCTCTGGGGGCTGACTGTGGAGCGAACCTGATCTTCTCGGAGTCATGATCGCGAGTTGTCCACAGGTTGCGACTTTCTGACCTGCGGTTATCGGCTGCTGGGTAGCCTGTGGATAGACGGGAACCCAAAGCGCGTTTCACTCGTTGCGTGACAAGGAAGCGCGCGGGGGCAGCAGCGGCTCGGCCTCCGTCGGGTCCGGCCGCCGTCATGATGGTGTGCGAGGGCTGTGGCGTCCGGAAGAGCTGTGGCGTCGTAGACCGCGCGCGAGGGGCGGCAGCGGCCGTTGGCCTGGATGCGGTGGCTCGGACCGGCTCAGTTCTGCGGGCAGCTGTCAGTTGCGGCGCAGCGGCCCTGCGGTGGGTTCAGCTCCGCGGCTGCTGCCATCCAGTGCGCGCGGCGGGCCCCACAGCCCAGCCCTGCAACCAGCCAGCGTGCGGCTACTCAGCCCTGCGGGCAACGCAGCCCTGCGGCCTGCCGCCAGTCGGTACGTGCGGCCACTCAGCCCTGCGGGCAACGCAGTCCTACGGCCTGCCGCCAGTTAGTGCGTGCGGCCACCCAGCCCCGCGGCCGACCCAGTCCTGCGGCCTGCCGCCAGTCGGTACGTGCGGCCGACCCAACCCTCCCGCCAACCAGCGCGTGCAGCCGCCTCAACCCTGCGGGCTACTCCCAGCAGGCGCGTGCGAAGCCTTCAACACCCGCTCATACAAAACCTCAAGCAACCACCGCCCGAACAACGAAGGCCCGAACTCAGGCGACCGGTCCTCAGGCGGCACCATCAACTCGGCCACGCTGTCGTCACCCACGACGACACCGATCCCGTAGTAGTCGAGCTCGATGAACGACCAGGCCTGCGACTCATCGGTGCGGGGCAGCATCACCGCGCACGGCGCCAGGGTCAGGAGGGTGCCGCAAGACTGGAGAGCCCGGTCCGTAGTGGACTCGCTCACCAGCACGCCGACCAGTTCCACGGCGGCCACGGGGAGGCGGTCGTGTGCTTCTGGCTCGAACCACGAGCGGAACCACGACGGGTCGGCTCGCGGGGGCCAGCCGTTCTCGGTTCTCCACTCGTGCACGTCGGGCAGCAAACGCACTACCGCGGACACCTGCTGGCCCAGGACGGCGACGTCGGGAACGACGACTCCGTCCCAGCCGAGTGCGGTCGCGGCGCGCTGAAGGAGCGTTTGCACAGGGCGCATCCTAAGGTTCCTCGCGCAGAAAATGACAGCGCTTGCGGGATACTTGGTTAAGGATTACCCAGGGTGGTCATGGTGAGGCTTTCGCCACTTTCCAGGCCCATGCGACAAGTGGGATCTGCAGAGGCAGGCGGCCGTAGGCGATGGCGCGGGCTTTGGGCGACTTGTCCCGGAAATCCAGAGCCATTTTCACGTTCGCTGGGAACACGGCCACGAAGAGTGCGGCCGCCGCGAAAGCGCCGAGACGGCGGGTTCGGGGCGCTGCCACTGCGGCGGCCACGGCCAGTTCGGCTGCGCCTGACGCGTACGTCCACTGCCTCGGGGTGCCGGGCAGCGTGCGCGGGACGATCGCGTCGTAGTACTTCGGCCTGGTGAAGTGGGTTGCTCCCGCCAGGCCCAGCAGTGCGGCGAGCGCCAGCGCCGACCGCGCTCGGGAACGGGTTGGTTCCATGGCGTCACCCTGTCATGCCTACGCCGCGTAGGCGAGACGGGGCTGCCCTATTCTCCACGGCCGTGGCAGGTGATTCTCGTCATTCCGAACGCACCGCAAGCACCGAACGCGCCGCTGTCGCCGCGCTGACCGATTCCTTCGTGGCCGGGCTCTGCGAGTGGATCAGGATTCCGAGCATCGGAGTCGACCCCGCGCACCACGCTGACGTGCGGAGATCCGCCGAGTGGCTGGCGGACGCCCTCAGGGAGGACGGCTGGCCGGAGGTCGAGATCTGGGGCGACGGGCCGGCGTTGCCCGCCGTGTTCGCCTGCTGGCCCTCCGCCGATCCGGACGCGCCCACCGTGCTCGTCTACGGGCATCACGACGTCCAGCCCGTCGATCCGCTCGAGAGGTGGGAGCATCCGCCGTTCGAGCCGGTGATCAGCGGCGATGAGATCCGGGGGCGCGGCGCCAGTGACGACAAGGGGCAGGTCGCGATGCACCTGCTCGCGGTCAAAGCGCATCTTGCGGCCACCGGGCAGAATGCGCCGAGCGTCACGCTGAAACTCTTCGTCGAAGGCGAGGAGGAATCGGGATCGCCGCATCTGCGAAAGCTGCTCGAAGATCACGAAGGTGAACTCGGATGTGATCTTGTGGTGTTCACCGACACCGCATTGCACGAACGGGACGCGCCGACGGTCACCACTGGGCAAAGAGGTGTTCTCGGCGCGGAAATCACGTTCGAAGGCGGCACGGACGACGTGCATTCCGGGCGCGCGGGCGGTGCGATTCCGAACCCGGCGACGGCGCTCGCGAAACTGATCGCCGCGCTGCACGACGACGACAGCCGGGTGCGGCTCGAAGGCTTCTACGACGACGTCCTGGAACCGTCCACAAAGGAGCGCGAGGACTACGCCGCGCTGCCGTTCGACGAGCTGAAGTGGCTCCAGGGCAACGGTGGTGGCGCGCAGGGCACCCACGGCGAGACCGGTTACAGCACTCTCGAACGGATCTGGGTGCGGCCCACGGCCGAGGTCAACGGCATCAGCGCCGGCTACACCGGTCCCGGCCTGAAGACGATCATCCCCGCGAGCGCCACCGCGAAGGTCAGCTTCCGGCTCGTGCCCGACCAGCACCCGGAGAAGGTCGCGCGGCAGCTCAGCCGGTTCGTCGCCGAGCACACCCCGCCGGGCATCAGGGCGCGGGTCGGCTTCCGGGGCGAGGGGGTGCCGCCGTACGCGATCAGCCCCGACGACCCGGCCAACGACGCGGTCAAGCGGGCGGTGGAACTCGCGTTCGACCAGCCCGTCCGGTTCGCGCGGGCCGGCGGGTCCGGGCCCGCGGCGGTGCTCCAGCAACGGCTGGGGGTGCCCCTCGTGTACCTCGGCGCGACCTTGCCGGATGATCGCGTCCACGCGCCGAACGAGCGCGTAGTGGTGCCGTTGCTCCTCAAAGGCGCGGAGGCGGCCGCTCACCTGTGGCGGATGCTTGCCCAAGCGGAGATCGCGAAGAGGTTGTCCCGATGAGCCTGTCTGATGAAGCGTCGCACTCGCTCGTCGGCGTGATCAGGATGCCGGACAAGGTCGAGAGCCCTGTCCGCGCGATCCTGAAGCGCGTCATCGGCGCGATGGGGGCGCTGCTGCTCGCGGTGATGATCGTCTACCTGGACCGCGACGGCTACCGCGACGTGAACGAGGACGGCGTCTCACTGCTCGACGCGTTCTACTACGCGACGGTGTCCCTCTCGACGACCGGCTACGGCGACATCACGCCCGCGTCGTCGTCGGCCCGTCTGATCAACGTCCTGGTCATCACGCCGTTGCGGGTGCTGTTCCTGATCGTGCTGGTCGGCACGACACTCGAAGTTCTCACCGAGCGCTCCCGTCAGGCGTTGCGCATTCAGAAGTGGAGGCGGGTCGTGCGGGACCACGTTGTGGTCGTCGGTTACGGCACCAAGGGGCGGTCCGCGGTCGCGGCCCTGCTCGGCGACGGTGTCGACCCCGGCTCGATCGTCGTCGTCGACACCGTGCAGGAGTCGCTGGACGCGGCGTCCGCCAAGGGATTGGTCGTGGTGCACGGGTCCGGTACGCGCAACGACGTGCTGAAGGTCGCCGGTGCGGCCCGTGCGCGCGCGATCGTCGTCGCGCCGAACCGGGACGACACGGCGGTGCTGGTGACGTTGACCGCCCGCGAACTCGCCCCCAAGGCGCAGATCGTGGCGTCCGTGCGGGAACGCGAGAACGAGCACCTGCTCAAGCAGTCCGGTGCGGACTCGGTCGTCGTGTCGTCCGAGACGGCCGGCCGCCTGCTCGGCATGGCCACGGCGACGCCGTCCGTCGTGGCGATGGTGGAGGACCTGCTCACGCCCGACGCGGGGCTGGCCATCGCCGAGCGGGACGTCGAGAAGAACGAGATCGGCGGATCGCCGCGGCACCTGCCCGACATCGTGCTCGGCGTGGTGCGGGACGGGACGCTGTACCGGGTGGACGCTCCGGAGGCCGACGCGATCGAGCCGGGAGACCGGCTGCTCTACGTCAAGAAGGTGACTCCACCCGGAGAAGAGTGAATCGGCGCGCGCCGCGTAGTCCAATGAGGGGCTTCCCGCCACCGGGGAGCCGTGCCCCTGGAGGACGTGTGGATCTGCCGCTGGTCCTGACCCTGATCGGCCTTGTCGTGCTGGTCGTGGTCGTGGTGCTCTCGATCGTGAACACCGGGGAGGAGAGCGGGAGGCTCCGCTCCGCCACGGCGGCCATCCGTTCGCTCGAGCGCCTGGCGGGTGCACCGGGATGGACGAAGGTGTCCGACCAGGAGGACATGCCGGCCGGGCGGATGAGCGGCCTGCCCGGGTTGGGGCGGGGCGGCACCGTGGCGGGAGTCCGCGAGGGGCGTGCCGTCCGGGTCGCCGTCTTCTCCTCGACGACTTCCGGCGGGCTCGGCACCACCGGTCACTCCCACGTCGGGAGAACCGTCCCGGCGCTCGTGGTGGTGCTGGACACACCGGAACTCACCGAAGACCTGCGGATGGACCCACCCCGGGGCTCCCGCGGCTACGAGATCTCGGCCGATCTGGCGCCGGACGCGGAACGCAGGGTCATCGCCCAGCTCAAGTCGTACGAACCGCCCGCCGTGGACATCGCCGACGGCGTCGCGTGCTTCACCTTCACCGACATGGACCTGGCTGAGCAGATCGACGACGTTGCCGCCATGGCGTGCGACGTGGTCGAGATCCTCGTGAACGCTAAGAGGCCGGTTCCGCCCGGCGAGGAGTAGGCATCACGGCCGGTGCGCGCAGAGGCGCGTAGCGGAAGAGGAACGCGTAGAAGCCGCCCGCCAGCGCTGCCATGCACAGCAGCAGCGCGGTGAGGCGGCGCCCGACCGGGAGCCCGACGGGCAGAGAGGCGGCGGAGGACACCATGTCGCCGCCGGTGTTGACGATCTCGACGGTCTCGCCCTTGGTGTGACCGCAGCCGTCGAGCTTGGCCTGCTTCTTCTCACCGCCGGCGTCCCATTCGACGGTGTCCATGCCTTTGCCGCACGAACCGCTCTCGACGACTGTCGCCGTCACGGGTCTAGGGGGTTCCTCGGCGCCCAGCACCCTGGCAGGCACCAAGAGCGCGACCGCGACCCCTATCCCGACCAGTCCGACGACCAGCAGGATGAACACCCATCTGTCCGGGCTTCGCGGAACCGCCACACTGCGATGTTCGCAGACGCGGCGGCCCGCGTGGAGCCCAGGTTTACTTCGGCAGCTGACGCAGCTGCTCCACCTTGATGGTCCTGCCGTCGGTCACCGAGCCCTTCACGGCGACGAGATCGCCGTTCTTCGGCTTCTCGGTCACCGAGGACAGGTCCAGCGGCGTCTGCAGCCCGTCGACCTGGATCAACGTGGCGTTGTCGCCGTTGACGTCCTTGACGGTGCCGCGCGCCTGGGCCTTCGCCAGCGCCACGTTCAGCGCCTTGCCGTCCTTCACGCGCACGGTCACGCGCTGGTCGGCCTTGAGCCCGGCGAGGTCGCCCCCGCGCAACCGGGTGGAACCGTCGGTGGTCAGCGACACCTCGCTGCCGTCGTCCTTGGTGATCGTGAGCTTGCCGGTCTCGACCGACTTGACCCGTCCGACGACGAGAGTGCTGTCCTTGAGCTTGGCCTTGTCCGGACGGCCGGGCTTGCCGGGGCCGCCGGGTGCGCCGAGGTGGCGCTCCGCGAACGCCGCGTTCGGTGGGCGGTCGGGGCCTTCGGCCGCCGTCGCGACCGCGATGCCGCCGACCGTGAGGCCGACGGCCGCGACGATGGCACCGGCCCACGCTGATTTCTTCGACATGCGCACCAGCGTGCGCGCGCATGCTGAGCGCAAGCTGAAGGCGAGTCGCCCGAAGTCCCGATGATCAGCAGAATGGTGAGGTGTCCGCCAGGGTGTTGGTGATCGAGGACGCCGAGGCGATCGGTGCCGCGGTGTCGTCCGCGCTGCGCGAGTCCGGGTACGACGTGCAGCACCGCCTGGACGGGCGCCAGCTGGAGGCCGACCTCGGTCGCTTCCGCCCCGACCTGGTCGTGCTCGACGTGATGCTGCCCGGCCGCGACGGCTTCCAGTTGCTCGAGGTCATCCGCCGCTCGTCCGGCGCCGGCGTGGTCATGCTGACCGCGCGCGACGGCGTCCCGGACCGGCTGCGCGGACTCTCCGGCGGCGCCGACGACTACGTGGGCAAGCCGTTCGTGCTGGCCGAGCTCGTGGCACGGGTCTCGGCGGTGCTGCGCCGCCTCGGCCGCACGCCGTCGACCGTGCAGGTCGGCGACCTGGTCGTCGACGCCGACGCCGGTGTCGTCATGCGCGCCGACCGGCCGATCGACCTGACCGCGACCGAACTGCGGCTGCTCGTGTACCTGGCGGCCCAGCGCGGACGCGTGGTGTCCAAGACGCAGATCCTCACGGCCGTGTGGGGTTACGAGGACTACGACCCGAACCTGGTCGAGGTCCACGTCAGCGCCGTGCGCCGCAAGATCGAGGAGCACGGCACCAGGCTCGTCCACACCGTGCGCGGCCTGGGGTACGTGCTGCGGGCCGACGAATGAACCTCCGCACGGTCTCGTTGCGCCGGCGGGTGGCGGTGTCCGTGCTGCTCGTGCTGTTCCTGGTGCTCGTGGCGCTGGTGATCTCGGTCGACCGCACGTTCGCCGGGCAGTCCTCCAAGGACGTCGACGGCGTGCTGAACAACGCCGGGGCGCGCGCGGTGGAGATGCTGAGGAACGGCAGGCGTCCGGCCGAGGTCGTCAACGTGCTGACGAAGCGGAACATCCACGTCACCATCGAGCTGCCCAACGGCACGACCGTCGGCAGCGCGCCCGAAGAGGGGCAGTTCGAGCGCCAGGTCCGCACCGTCCAGCGCAACAAGGTCACCCTCTACGCCGACACCGAGGCGATCTCGCAGGCACAGCACCGGCTGCGGAAACTGCTGCTGATCCTGGGACTCGCGGCGATCGGCATCACCGGCGTGCTGATAGTCGTGGTGGTGCGCAAGGCATTGGCGCCGCTGGACGCCATGACCTCGCTGGCCCAGGCCATCGCCGCCGGGCACCGGGGCGGAAGGCTCAATCCGTCCAGGACCGACACCGAACTGGGACGGACCGCCGCCGCGTTCGACGGCATGCTCGACTCGCTGGAGGGCTCCGAGCAGCGCACCCGGCGGTTCGTCGCCGACGCCGCGCACGAGCTGCGCACGCCGATCACCGGCGTGCAGGCCGTCGCCGAGGCGCTCGTGCAGGCCCCCGTCGACTCACCCGACCGGGACCAGATGTCGTTCCTGCTGGTCAGGGAGGCCAGAAGGGCGGGACGGCTGGTGGACGACCTGCTCGCGCTCGCCCAGCTCGACGCCGGGTACGAGATGCAGCGCGAGTCGGTGGACCTGCTGGCACTGGCCGAGGCCGAGGTCGCACGCACCCGGTTCGTCGCGCCGGACTTCGACATCGCCGCGGAGGGCGTCCCGGTCGCCGTGGTCGGGGACGGGCAACGGCTCGCGCAGGTGCTCGCCAACCTGGTCGACAACGCCCGGCAGGCGACCGGTCCACAGGGGACCGTCCGGATCCGGGTCGACCTCACGGGGTTCACCGTGTCCGACGACGGGCCCGGCGTGCCCGAGGCCGAACGCGAGCGGATCTTCGACCGGCTGGTGCGGCTCGACGACGCCCGCGACCGGCGGTCCGGCGGGTCC
The DNA here is from genome assembly GCF_026242055.1 of Lentzea sp. NEAU-D7. Lineage (GTDB taxonomy): Bacteria > Actinomycetota > Actinomycetes > Mycobacteriales > Pseudonocardiaceae > Lentzea. The sequence goes on from NZ_JAPJDL010000015.1 coordinate 160,431, forward strand.
GGGCTGGGCCTCGCGATCGCACGCGGCGTGATCCGGGCGCACGGCGGAGACCTGACCTGCGAACCGTCCGAGCGGGGAGCCGTGTTCCGGGTGGTGCTGCCCTCCGTAAATCCGGTCGCCGAGCCGAGCCGCGTTTGATTCCATCGGCGTGTGGACGCGGACGTGGTGGTGCAGTGGGTGAGGACCGAGTGGACCAAGCAGTCCCGCGGTGAGCCCGGCGCGACCCGGCGCAACGCCGTGCCGGTCGGGTTCGCGCTGCCGCACCTGAAGCCCGCCGTGCACGAGGTGCGCCTGCGCGAGTGGGAGGACTTCGCCCCCGTGTGGTCGAAGGAGAGCGACGAGATCGACCGGCTCGCGCTCACCCTCCGCGAGGACGGCGACGTGCTGTCCGTGCAGCTGCAGGACACCATGCACGCGACGCCGCGGCGGTGGAACCGGCCTTCGCCGGTCAGGCTGGCCCGCGGCGAGTGGGTCCGGTGGCAGCTCAACCACCGCTGGCAGCGGCCGCGCGACGGCGGCTACAACTACCTGCTGACCACGCTCAACCTGGCCTACGGCTCACCGGGTGACGCGAAGGTGTTCCTCGGAACGCCCACGCGTCACGTCGACGAGCAGACCCATCTCCGCTAGCCGACCTCAGCCGCGGACGCCGTGAAGGTGTTGCAGGCGTCCGTCGAGTTCGCCTTGAAACCGGCGGCCGCCCACTGCGCCTGGTTCTTCGCGGAACCGTGCGCGTTGTTCTCCGGCTTCTCCTCGATCGCGAACTGGAAGTCCTCCTGCGCCTGCCGCGCGAGGCCCGCCGTCAGCGAACCGCGCCCGGCCGCCGAGCTCAGGAACATGCCCGCGAAGCAGTTCGCCTGCAGCTCGATCCGCCGCGACATCTCCAGGCCCGCCGGGGTCTTCTCGCCCGCGTCGGTGATCTTCAGGTCCGCCGCCCGCAGCAGGCCCGTCAGCGCCTGGACGTGGTGGCCGTACTCGTGCGACAGCGTGGCCAGGTGCGTCGCCGGGGCGTCGCCGCCGCCGTTGTCGCGCAGCCGGGACGTCGGCATGTAGATCGTGCGGTTGCGGCCGCAGTAGTAGGCCACCGCGTGGTCGGACTCCGGCGCCTCGCCGCACGGGCCGTCCTTGAGCACCGGCGAGGCGTCCAGCACGGGCTTGTCGAACGGCAGGTTCGCCGCCGTCAGCAGCGGGCCCCAGGCGGTGTCCAGGCACTCGACGCCGGCCGCGTAGTAGGCGGCCAGCTGGCCGTCCGAGGTGCCGAACTGCGGCAACGCGCAGGTCACCGGGGTCAGCGAGGCCGGCTTCACCAGCAACGGGTGGTCGGCCAGGCGGAAGACGGCCCGCGGTCGGATCGCGGTCGACGGCTCGCCGGGAGGGGTCGACGCCGGGCGCGCACCGGCCAGGGCGTGGCCGGTGACGACTCTGGGACGGCTCAGTTGACCGATTCCGAGGACGAACGCGACCACCAGCACGAACACTCCCGCGAACAGGACAGGGTTGTTCTTGGCTGGTCGGGTCACGTTCTCCCCTTCCTAGGAGACGGCGCCTGGATCGGCTGCCCAGGTGTTGCAGTCGGACGCCTTGTTCGACTTGTAACCGCGGTCCACCCAGATCGCGTTGTTCTGCGGGGTGCCGTGGTCCTTCGTCGGGTAGATGTCGTAGTCACCCCGGTTGCCCGCGTCGGTCAGGGCCACCCGGATCACCTCGATCGGAATCGCTCCGTGCGACAAAGGGGCCAGCGACATGCCTCCGAAGCAGGTCGCCTGCAGCTCCATCCGGCGGTTCAGGTCGAGGCCCTTCGGAGTATCCCACCCGCCCGCGTCGTACTGCGCGCGGTCCGAGGCTTTGAGCATTCCGGTGAGCCACTGGATGTGGTGGCCGTACTCGTGGGCGAGCTGGCCCAGGTACTTGCCGGGGTGGTTGGGGTTGTTCGGGTTGCGTTCGGCGGCGTAGGCGTTCGCCGTCCAGTAGATGCCGCCCTGGCAGTACCGCGCCGTCTGGTCCGGGCGGACCGTGCCGCACGGGTACTGCGCGGTCTCGGTGATGACGTGCAGCTCGACCGGCTGGTACGGCAGGTTCGCGGCGTTCAGCGCCGGCTTCCACATGCTCTCGATGCACGGCAGCGCGGCGCGCAGGAATCGGTCCTGGCCCGCCGGGGAGTAGTCCATCGGCGGCAGCGCGCAGCCGGAGATCGTGTTCGCGCCGAAGCCCGGCTTGAGGAACGGGTGGTCCGCCAGCGCGTAGACGGCCTTCGGGCCGGCCGGGGTCGCCGGGGCGGACGGCGTGCGCGACGCCGGGGCGCGCGGGGCGCTGCTCGTCGCCGGCGGGGCCTCCGTCGTCGTCGGGAGGGTGAACGTCGGGCTGTACGTCGTGTAGTTCGAGTAGCCCGCGTCCTCCACCTTCTTGTTCAGGGTCGCCGCGAAGACGCCGACCGCGCCGAGGCCGAGGACCACGACACCGCCCAGGATCAGGGCGATCAACGGGCCGTTGTTCCTGCGGCGCGGCGGCATCGGCGGATACGGGCCGTAGCCGGGAGGCGGGCCCCACGACGGCTGCGGCGGCGGCATGACCTGGCCGGGAGGCGGCGGAGGGCCGTAGTAGCCGGGCGGCGGGCCCTGCGGCGGCATGCCGTACGGGGGCGGAGGGCCCTGTGGCGGACGCTGCCCGAGCGGTGCGGGCATCGGTGGCGGCCCGACCGGGCGAGGCGGCGGCCAGTTGCCCGGTGGCGGTGGTTGCGTCATCGCCGGAGGTCCCCCCAATGGTCATCCTGGGTCGGGTACGAGCATAGGCGGACCGGGATCGCTCGTCCCCCGACCGGGCTAAGGCGTCCCCTCCACCTCCTTGAGACGCACGGGCCGGGGGATCGGTTCACGAGACGTCCGCGGGGCTCGCCGCCCACGTGTTGCACGCGTTGATCTTGTTCTGCCGGTGGCCGTGCATCACCCAGCGGTCGTTGTTCGGCGCGCTGCCGTGGTCCGGCCTGCGGTTGTAGTCACCGCGCTTGCCCGCGTCGCTCAGACCGGTGTTCACGACCTCCATCGGCACGACGTTCCTGTGCGAGAACGGTGCCAGCGTCATGCCGCCGAGGCAGGTGGCCTGCAGCTCCAGCCTGCGGTTGAGCTCCAGGCCCTTCGGGGTGTCGAAGCCGCCGACGTCGTACTGGGCCTGGTCGGCGGCGCGCAGCATTCCGGTGAGCCACTGGACGTGGTGGCCGTACTCGTGGCTGAGCTGCCCCAGGTAGACGCCGGGGTGCCGGACCGTGGAGCCGCCCTCGTTCGCGTAGAAGCCGCCGGGCCAGTAGATGACACCGCGGCAGAACATCGCCGTCGTGTTGTTCTGCCGCGAACCGCACGGCGTCTGCGTGGTGCCGGTGAACACCTGCAGCTCGGCCGGCTGGTACGGCAGGTTGGCGGCCTTGAGCGCCGGCTGCCACGCCTTCTCGATGCACGGCAGCGCGGCCTCGAGGAACCGCTTCTCGCCCGCGGGGCTGTATTCCATCTGCGGCAACGGGCACGAGTCGAAGTCGTTCGCGCCGATGCCGGTGCTGAAGATCGGGTGGTCGGCGAGCTTGTAGACCGCCTTCGGGCCCACCGGGGTCTGCTGCGTGCTCGGCGAGCGGGTCGACGAGGTGCGCGTGGACGTCGTCGTGGTGGTCGTCGTCGTGGTCGACGTGTAGGTGTAGGTCGGGCTGTACGTCGTGTAGTTCGAGTAGCCCGCGTCCTTCACCTTGTTGTTCAGCACCGCCGAGAAGACACCGATCGCGCCCAGGCCGAGGACCACGACGCCGCCGAGGACGAGCGCCAGGACCGGCCCGCCGCTGCTCCGGCGGGGCGGCGCCATCGGGTGGGGCGGTGGTGCGAACCCGCCGGGGTGCGGGTGGCCCCACGTCGGACGCGGTGGGGGCATGACCGGACGCGGCGGCGGCATCATCGGGCGCGGCGGGGGAAGCGGCATGCGGCCGGGCGGCGGGCCGTACGGGGGAGGCGAGCCCATCGGCGGGCCGTAAGGGGGAGGCGGCCCCATCGGTGGCGGGCCTGCCTGAGGCCGGTGTCCCGGCGGCGCACCGTGCGGAGGCGGCGGTCCCATCGGCGCACGCGCGCCGGGCGGAGGTCCCTGGACGGGGCGGGGAGGCATCGGCGGCCCGTACGGCGGTGCGGCCGGCACGGGCGGCGGGCCCACCGGCCGCGGCGGTGGCTGTGTCATCGCCGAAGATCCCCCAGATGGCGTCTGTTCCAAAGTCCGCCGGAGCATATGAGGACTCCGCTATTGTCCGCAGCCGTGTCGAAGAACTGGGGTGCGGCGATCTTCGTCGCCGTCGCGCTGACGTCCGTCACGTCTCCCGGGACGGCGGCCGGCGCGCTCGCGCAGCCGCTTCCCGGCACCGTCAGCACCGAGGTGCGGATGAAGCTGGAGCGCGACGCCCGGCTCTCCGTCACCGAGACCGTCCAGGTGCCCGACGGCAGGACCGTCAAGCGGACCGTCCCCTTGCGACTCGCGGCAGGCGACGACCTGGAGCGCCAGTACCAGGTCACCGACGCGAAGGTCGAGGGCAAGGGCAGCACCTCCACGAACGACGACAGCTTCTCCGTCACCCTCGAGGGCGGCCAGTCCACGCTGACCTACACGGTCGTCGGCGCCGTCGCCCCCGTCGGTGACGCGCTGGAGGTCCGCTGGCAGGTCGCGGGCGGCTGGGACACCGAGCTCGACAAGGTCTCCGTCTCCTTCTCCGCACCCGACTCCCCGACGTCGGTGAACTGCCTCGCGGGCCCGGTCGGCTCGTCGCAGCCGTGCACGAGCGCGGACCTCGCGGACGGCAAGGGCGTGCGCGCGCAGGAGATCAAGCTCGGCGCCGGCGAACGCGTCGACGTCGCGATCGGACTGTCCGCCGGGGTCGTGCCCCCCAACGCCGTCGTGGTCGAGCAGTCCGGCCTCGCGGCCGCGTTCGCGCTCACGCCGGCCAGCGGTGCCGCGCTCGGCGGGCTGCTGGTGCTGCTCCTCGGCGGTGTCGCGCTGCTGTGGTACCTGCGCGGCCGGGACGCGGCGGCGCTCGCCAGCGAGGTCGGCGCGGTCTCCGTGCTGGTCCGCGACCAGGACGACCGGGTCGCCTTCGCCTCCCCGGACGGCGTGCTGCCCGGGCAGGTCGGCACCGTCGTCGACGAGCACGTGGACGTCGTCGACGTGACCGCCACGGTCATCGACCTCGCCGTCCGCAACTACCTGTGGATCGCGGAGATCGGCCAGGAGGGTGGTTTCGGCCACGACTGGCAGATCGTGCGCCGCAACCCCGTGGACGACTCGCTGTCCGGCTACGAGAAGGCCGTCTGCGAGGCGCTGCTGCCCCGGGGCGTGGACGCGGTGAGCGTGTCGGCGCTGCGCGGCAGGCAGATCGACCTCGCGCAGGTCCGCGACCGGCTCTACGCCGACGTCGTGGAGAAGCGCTGGTTCGTGCGCCGCCCGGACGCCGAGCGCAACCTGTTCTGGTGGGCTGGAATCGTGATCGCGGTGCTCGGCGTGACCGCCACGGTCGTGCTGGCGCTGACGGTCGGCAACGCCCTGTTCGGACTCGTCGTCGCGGCCGGGGGTGTCGCGCTCGCGTTCGGGGCGCGGTCGATGCCCGCCCGCACCAAGCGCGGCAGCGAGTTGCTGGAGCACGTCCGCGGCCTGCGCGGCTACCTCGCCGGGGTGACGCCGGACGACGTCCCGGAGGCCGACCGCGAGCTCGTGTTCTCCCGGTCGCTGCCGTACGCGGTGGTGCTCGGCGAGACCGAGCGCTGGATCGGCACGTTCGGCCGGCAGGACCTCTACTGGTACGGCAACTCGGGAACCGGCTCGGACTTCCGGCGCAGCTTCCCGGCGTTCCTCGGGGCTCTCGACGGCGTGCTCGCCCAGGCGGGCCACCTGCGATCGCTCCGGACGCCGAACCCGTAGTCTTGCTCCATGGCCTCACCCGAACTGCACAGGTTCACGTTGCCCAACGGCCTGCGGGTGGTGCTCGCCCCCGACGCCAGCGCACCGGTCGTCGGCGTCAGCGTGCACTACGACGTCGGCTTCCGTTCCGAGCCGGAGGGGCGCACCGGGTTCGCGCACCTGTTCGAGCATCTGATGTTCCAGGGCAGCGAGAGCCTGGAGAAGCTCGCCCACTTCCGGCACGTGCAGTCGTCGGGCGGCACGTTCAACGGGTCCACGCACCCCGACTACACCGACTACTACCAGGTGCTGCCGTCCGCGGCCCTGGAGCGGGCGCTGTTCCTCGAAGCGGACCGCATGCGCGCGCCGAAGCTCACCGAGGAGAACCTCCGCAACCAGATCGACGTGGTGAAGGAGGAGATCCGGCTCAACGTGCTGAACCGCCCGTACGGCGGGTTCCCCTGGATCCTCCTGCCCGCGGTGCTGTTCAAGACGTTCGCCAACGCGCACAACGGCTACGGCGACTTCGTCGACCTGGAGAGCGCGACGGTCGACGACTGCGCGGAGTTCTTCGACACCTACTACAGCCCGGCGAACGCGGTGCTGACGGTGGCGGGCGACCTCGACGTCGAGACCACGAAGACGTTGGTGGAGAAGCACTTCGGTGACGTGCCCGCGCGGCCGCGCCCGGAGCGCCCCTCGTTCGCCGAGCCCGCCCCGCAGGGCGAGGTGCGCCACGAGCACGGCGACGCGCTGGCCCCGCTGCCCGCGATCGCGATCGGCTACCGCGTGCCCGACCCGGTCACCGACATCGACGGCTACCTCTCGTACCTCGTCCTCGCCGGCGTGCTCGCGGACGGCGACGGCTCGCGCCTGCAGCAGCGCCTCGTGCACCGCGAGGGCATCGTGATCGACCTGAACGCCGGCTGCGGCCTGTTCGGCCCGCTCGAGGCCCGCGACCCCGACACGTTCAGCATCACCGCGATCCACGCCGCCGAGGTCTCCGCCGACCAGGTCGTCGCGGCCATCGACGAGGAACTGCAGAAGCTCGCGCAGGAGCCGCCGTCGGCCGAGGAGCTCGCGAAGGTCACCGCCCGCTGGGCGTCGACCATGCACAAGGAGCACGACCGGCTCACGAACCGCACGCTGGGCCTCGGCTCGGCGGAGCTGTTGTTCGGCCGTGCCGAGCTGATCTACGAACTGCCGGAGCGGATCGCCTCGGTGACCGTCGACGAGGTGTCGGCCGCGGCCAAGGCGCTGCGTCCCGACTCCCGCGCCCTTCTCTTCGTCAAGCCCACCGGAGGAGCTCAGTGACCGCCGCCAAGACCCATCGCTCGGCAGACGAGATCGGCCGCACCGAGGCCGGTCCCCGTCCGCTGCCGGAGCTGGGATCGCAGAAGGTGGCCGCCGAGCTGTCCACTGTGGACACCACGCTGCCGAACGGCCTGCGCGTCATCGCCGTGCGCCGCGCCACGGTGCCGATGGTCGAGGTGCGGCTGCGCGTCCCGTTCGCGGACCCGGCCGGCACCAGCACCGGCTCCCGGCACGCCGCGGTGGCCGAGATCCTCGCGAACACCGTGCTGACCGGCACCGAGAAGCGGTCGCGCGTGCAGATCGACACCGAACTGGCGCTGGTCGGCGGCGAGCTCGACGCCGTGGTCGACCCGGAGCGCCTGAGCTTCACCGGCAACGCCCTGGCCTCGGGCCTCGGCACGGTGCTGGAGGTGCTGGCCGACGTCCTGACCGGTGCCTCCTACCCGGCCGAGGAGCTGGAGCGCGAGGGCGCCCGCCTGGTCGAGCGCATCACGATCGCCCGCTCGCAGCCGAGCGTCATCGCGCGCGAGGCGTTGCAGAAGGTCCTGTACGGCGACCACCCGTACGCGAAGGAGATGCCGGAGGCCGACGAGGTCGCCGCCGTCACCCGCGACGACGTGGTGGCGTTGCACGCCAAGGCTCTGCTGCCGCGCGGCTCGGTCCTGGTCGTCGTCGGCGACGTCGAGCCCGCCGACGCCGTGGCGCAGATCGGCGAGGCGCTGGCGGCGTGGCAGGGCGACGGCGAGGCCGTCCAGCTGCCGCCGCTGCCGCAGGTGTCCGGTGGCGACGTGGTGCTCGTGCACCGCGCCGGCGCCGTGCAGTCGCAGATCCGCCTCGCGGCGCAGGCGATCCCGCGCACCGACGAGCGCTACCCGGCGCTGCAGCTCGCGAACCTGGTCTACGGCGGGTTCTTCTCCTCGCGCCTGGTCGAGAACATCCGCGAGGACAAGGGCTACACCTACAGCGCCCGGTCTCACCCCGAGTTCACCGTGCACGGCGCGACGTTGCTGATCGACGCCGACACGGCCTCGGACGTGACGGCGGCGGCCCTGCTGGAGACCCGCTACGAGCTGGCGCGCCTCGGCCTCGTGCCGCCGTCGGAGTCCGAAGTGGACACCGCGCGCAGCTACGCCGTGGGCACGCTGCTCACCAGCACGTCCTCGCAGGGCGGCCTGGCGTCGTTCCTCGTGAACCTCGTCGCGCTGGGTCTTGGCATCGACTGGCTGGTCGCGCACCCGCAGCGCCTCGCGGCCGTCACGCCGGAGCAGGTGGCCGCGGCCGCGCTGGAGTTCTTCGCCCCCGGCAACTTCACCGGCGTGCTCGTCGGTGACGCCGAGCTGCTCAAGCCGAAGCTGGCCGCGCTGGGCGGGGTCTCGTTCCAGTGACCTTCGAACTAGTCGGTCTGCCCGCGCTGTCGCGGTTCGCGGTCGACCGGTGCGAGCCGTTGCGCGGCGACGACGAGAAGCTCGCCGCGCTCTGGCCCAAGGCCCGGATGATCGTCGTCGACACGCGCGGCCGCACGCTGGTCGCCGATCGCGGCACGCGGCTGGCCGACCGGCCGGCCCAGGAGTTCGGCGACCAGCCGCCCGTGAACGCCGTCCTGCTCGGTGAGCAGGACGGCGTGGCCTGGTTCGCCGTGCTGATGCCCGCCGAGGACGGCGAGGTCGTGCCGGCGAGCCGCGCCTGGGGCCCGCCGGAGCTCACGGACGAGCCGCAGTGGCTCGACCTGCGGCAGGCCGGTGCGACCCTCGACGACATGTCGGCCGGGCTGTTCACCACGGCCGCCGCGCTGTTCCAGTGGCACCGCCTCGGCAAGTACTGCGCCAAGTGCGGGGCCAGGACGGTGCTGGAGAAGTCCGGCTGGACGTCGGTCTGCTCCGGGTGCGGCCGGGAGGAGTACCCGCGCACCGACGCGGCGGTGATCTGCCTCGTGCACGACGGTGCCGACCAGGTGCTCGTCGCCCGCGGGCCGGAGTGGCCGGAGGGCCGGTTCTCCGTGCTGGCCGGGTTCGTCGAGGCGGGCGAGTCGCTGGAGGCCTGCGTGGCGCGGGAGATCGCCGAGGAGGTCGGCGTCTCGGTGCGGGACATCCGGTACCTCGGGTCCCAGCCCTGGCCGTTCCCGCGGTCGTTGATGATCGGGTTCGAGGCCGTGGCCGATCCCGCGGAGCCGTTGCGGCTCGCCGAGGGCGAGATCGCCGAGGCCAAGTGGGTGACGCGGGCCGACGTCCGCAAGTCGATCGAGGAACCGGGCAGCGTTCCCGGGCTCGGCCTCGCCGGTGGTGCGTCGATCGCGTTCCGGATGCTGCAGAGCTGGTCCGTCTCGGCGTAGGCCGTGCCGGACAGGTCAGGTCCTCACCGCGGTCCGATCCAGGACAGGTGGCCGTCCGGGCGGACGGTGGCCTCCACGCCGTCCAGCACGGTGGTGGTGCCCTTGCCGGACGACAGGTCGAGGCCCGGCAGGAACGTGCCGGCCAGCGGGTGGTCGCAGCCGGTCTCGTAGCGGATGTCGGTGCCCTGGACCATCGCCGAGATCCGGGCCTTGACCTCGGGGAGGTCGAGCAGGTCGCTGAAGAGCGCGTGCAGCTCGCGTGACCGCGGGTCGGGCCGGGTCAGCGCCACCTGGGCCAGGGTGTTGCGCAGGACCCGGTCTCCCACGGGATGCCGTTCGGCGGTGTAGGTGTCGAGGAGGGCGGAGTCGCCCGTGGCGAGCTTCCAGCCCAGGTTGAAGGCGTCCTGCAGGCCGAGGTTGAGGCCCTGGCCGCCGAACGGCGAGTGGACGTGCGCGGCGTCGCCCGCCAGCAGGACGTCGCCCCGGCGGTAGGTGGTGACCTGGCGGGTGTTGTCGGTCCAGGTGGTGGCGGTGTGGACGCGGGTGATCCGGACGTCGCGGCCGCTCACCCGGCGCAGCGCGGCCTCCAGGTTCTCGCGGGTGACCTCGCGGGTCGCCGGCGGGCCGTCGTACTCGATGAGCATGATCCGCCCCTGGAGCGGACCGGACGCGTGCACGCCCGCCGGGGTGCGGTGCCAGCCGTTCGGCAGGTCGCCGTCGACGTCGGCGATCGCCTGGTAGCCGGTGAGGGTGGGGCCGGTACCGGGGAAGTCGAAGCCCGCGAGCCCGCGGACGGTGCTGCGGCCGCCGTCGCAGCCGACGACGTACTCCGAGCCCAGGTCCAGGCCGGTCACCTCGACACCGCGGCGGATCTCCACGCCCAGATCGCGGGCGCGGGCCTCGAGGATGCGCTCCAGTGCCTGCTGCGACAGCATCACGAGCGGCAGACCGTCCAGTTTGAACAGTCCGGCGAAGTGTCCTGTCGAGCCGCGGCTGTTCCACGCGAGCCGGGTCGCCTCCTCCTCGCTCGCGGCGTCGACGGCGGGAGCGAAGCCCCGCATGGCGAGCATCTCGTAGGTGCGGCCGCTGATCATCTGCGCCTTGATGGTGTCCGCCCGGGTCGTCAGTCGTTCCAGCACGGTGGTGCGGACGCCGTGCAGGGCCAGCTCGCACGCCAGCAGGAGGCCCACCGGACCGGCGCCGACGACGGTGACGTCTGAAGTTTTCATGCTCAACATTTGAGCGTGAAAACGTCTCGTCGTCAAACCTGTTTTAGGATGGGACGGTGACGGAGCCGATCTACTCGTGGCTGTACGTGCAGCAGGGCGTGGACGCCGTGAAGGCCGCGATGGGGCGGCGCATGGAGGCCGAAGCGGGCTGCTCGCTGCTCGAACACGTGGCGCTCTACCAGCTGCACCACAACGGCGGGCGGCTGCAGATGTCCGAGCTCGTCGACCTGCTCGACGTCAGCCCGTCCGGGGTCACGCGGCTGATCGAGCGGCTGGTCAAGCGCGGCTGGGTCGTCCGGGAGCAGCCCGCGGACAACCGGCGGCTGGTCATCGCCGTGCTCACGCCCGAGGGCGAGGAGGCGTGCGTGGGGACGACGGCACAGGTGTACCGGGCGTCGCTGGCCGAGGAGTTCACCGGCCTGCTGAGCGAACGCGACCTCGCCGACCTGCGCCGGATCGGGCGCAAGCTGATGGAGGGGCACGACCGCTGGGACGTGAAGAGGTTCGCGCCCTCAGAGGAGTGACGGCAGCAGGTGCTCCTCGGTGACCACCAGGCCCGTCGTGGCCATGGTCTCCGCGAGGTCGGGGTCCCAGCTCGCGGTCTCCGGGCGGCTGTTCAGCGTCGGCAGCTCCACGCCGCGCGCGATCGACGTGGCCACGGCCTCGCGGTAGTCGGCCGCCGACATCCGCCACGGCGTTCCCCCGGTCCAGGCGAGGACCTCGTTCACCGTGCGGATGCCGTCGGGCGTGAAGTCGTTGTGGCACAGGACGGTCTTGCCGTCGAGGTGGTGCTTCGCCTGCGGGGTGAGGCCGTCCGGCAGGACCATCAACGGGCCCGGCACACCGGACTCGAGCAGGCGCGGGCTGCGGACGACCGTGATCTCCGGGACGTCGAGGGTGTCGTTGAGCGTCAGATAGCCCCGCGAGGTGAGGACCGGACCGCTGTAGGCGTCGGGCAGGACACCGGAGCGTTCGAAGTCGGTCCCGGCCAGCCGCAGGGCCTTGCCGACGACGCGCGCCAGCGGGCGGCCGTCGTCCAGGTCGTTGCCCGCCAGGGCGAACCGCGTGGTCCAGCGGCGCGGTTCGGGGCTGAGCTGCGCGAGGATCGCCGCGGCCTGGTTCGCGATCATCGGCAACGCGGGCTGCGGGATCTTGCCGTACCGGCGGACGTGCTCGATCCACTCCGCGGCCCAGGGCGCGTGGAGCAGCCCGTGCTCGCGCAACGCGAACCTCAGCACGGCGTCCGCGGTCGACGACTCCTGCTCCGTCGACATGCCCAACGGCTTGCCGTGCACGGACTCCAGCACCTCGGGCAACGAGCTGCCGTGCGCGCGGATGTGTTCGTCCAGGCGCGCCAGCGAGATCTGCCGGCGCGCCGGGTGCGCGATCGGCTTGCGCAGCAGCTCACCCAGGACGGTGGCGGTGCTCGCGTCCTCGACGCGGAAGCTGAACGCCGACCGGCCACCGCCTTCCGCCGTCTCGCGGGCGAGGCGCCAGAACTCGGCGAGCTCGGGCTGGTCCATGTTCACGGCACCAGCCTAGTTTCCTGATTCACCGTGCGCCGATGCCGGTTGTCGGTACCGTGCGTGACGGGGAGGACGCGGGCGCTGCAGCGTGAGAACGAGTCGGCCACCACGCTCGCCCAGGCCGGGTACAAGGTGGAGCAGAACCCGTCCGTACCGGGTGACAAGAACCCCGACTACCGCATCGAGGGCCGGGTCTTCGACAACGTCGCCCCGAACACCGACAGGCCGCGCAACGTCGCCGACCGGATCCTGAAGAAGGTCGAGGCGGAGCAGACCGAACGGGTCGTGGTCAACCTGGCCGACAGCAACGTCAGTGCCGACGCACTGCGCGCCCAGTTGCGCGACTGGCCGATCGAAGGGCGGAAGGAAGCCATCGTGATCGACAAGAATGGCAACGTGCTCCACATCTACCCGTAGGCGAGGAAAGACCAGATGGCCCTCTCGTACAGCCTCGACATCGCGACCACGCTGCCCGCGGACCAGGTCGCGCGCCGGCTACCCGTGTTGCCGGGCGATCCGGAGGTCACGCTGGGCCAGCTCCTCGAGGGCGTGGCCGTCGCGGAGGGCACGTGGGTCCGGGTCGGCCCGGCCAAGCCCCGCCCGTGGAGCGTCGTCGAGTCCGACCTCGGGTTCGCACCGACGGTCTGGGTCGTGTTCCGGCTGTCCAAGGAGAACGACATCACCCGGCAGCTCGACGCCGTGGTCCGGCGGACGGTCGAGGTGCTCGACCAGGTTCCCGGCGACGCGGTGCTGCACTTCGACTACGAGGTCGTGTGGCTGGTTCGCCGCGGCGGCGAGCTGAGCCTGAACGACCGCGACGACATCTGGACGCCGGCGCGGCTCGCCTCGGTGGGGCAGCGCCCCCACCGCCGCGGCACCCCCTCGTTCAGCTAGCCCTTCTAGGGGTCGACCCGGTCCAGGCCCGCGCCGTCCCACGTGGTCTGCGTGCACGCGACGCCCCGGCCGTTCTTGGGGCGCAGCACGTCGAAGATGTGCATGCGCGGGATCTTGTCCGACACGCCCCAGCCGCTCGGCCAGGTGATCACCCAGTCCATGTCGAGGTCGACCAGCAGGCCCAGCATCCGCGCGATGGTCGGGTCGTCGAGACGTTCGAAGGCCTCGTCGAGCAGCACCAGGCGCAGCGGGTCGAACTCGTCGCTGACCGCGTCGTAGAAGCTCGCCGCGGCCGCGAACAGCGTCACGTACGAGATCAGGCGGGTCTCGCCGGACGAGAGCTGCCTGAGCCGCCGCTCACGCGGGTTGCCGTCCGGGCCGGTGTCGGCGACGGTCACGGTGAACTGGTGCCACGTGCGGTAGTCGAGGGCGCGCGACAGGATCTCGGCGTAGCCGCCGGAGTGCGCGTCCCGCTCGTTCTCGATGCGTTCGGTGAAGACGCGGCGCAGCGTGGCGTCCTGTTCGGGCGTGCGCTCGCCGAACGGCAGCCGCACCAGCGCAAGCGCTTGCCGCGTCGAGTCGTCGAGGGCGCCCGACGACTTCCAGGCCAGCTTGACGTGCACGCCCTGGCTGGACCGGGCCTGGCCGAGCACCTCGTTCATGCGCTTGGTCAGGGCCTCGGCGACGGTGATCTGGCCGCGCAGCCACTCGGCCAGGTCGCGGATCAGGTAGTCGGCGAAGATGCCCTGGTACCGCTCGTCGAGGAACCCGCGCTGCTCGGCCAGCTTCGCGGTGACCTGGCGGGCGGCGACGGCGACGGGCTTCGCGCCCTCCTCGCCGGTCACGGTGACGGTGAGCAGACCGGCGTGCTGTTCGGCGGCGATGTCGTGGCTGCCGGCCAACGAGGTCTGCAACGCCTGCAGCTTCGCGATCACGGTGGCCTCGGTGCCGCCGCGCCGGTCCGGGGTCTCGGCGATGGCCTGGCGCACCAGGGCTTCCTCGGGTGCCTCGGGGAAGGCGGCGGCCAGCAGGCCGGGGGCGCGGACGGTCGCCCGGAAGTTCCCCGCGGCCCGCTCGAGCGCCTCGGAGGCGTCGGCGACCTGCGCGGAGTTGTTCTCCAGCAACGCTTCCAGTTTCGCGGCCTGCTCGCGCGCGGTCGTGATGCCCTCGCGCACGCCCTTGAGGTCCGCGCGCATCTTCTTGCGCGACTTCTCCAGCTGCGTGAGCTGCTCGCTGATCTCCTTGGCCTCGCCGCCGACCGCGTCGGTCAGCTCGGCCAGCGTTCCGGCCTGGGCCGCGTGGTCCACGCAGCGGGCGTCGGCGTCGGCCTCCGCGGTCTGCCGGTCGGCGACGGCCTCGTGGTAGCGGTGCGAGGCGTCGGTGAGGTCGGAGATCGTGCCCTGGCAACGCCTCTTCACCGCGTCACCGAGCAGGTCGGCGGTCCGCTGGGCCTCCGAGGCCGCGGCCTGGGCCTGGCGCAGCGCCTCGGTGTCGGACGACAGGTCGGCGTCGCCCGCCTGCCGGGTCAGCTCGGCGCGCGCGGCCTCGAGCCGGGAGTTGGCGTTCTCCAGGGCGTCCCGCAGCTCGAACGTGCGCTGCTGGGCCCGCGCGGCCGACTCCTCGGCGGCCTGGACGCGGCTGTGCTTCGCGATCAGCTCGCCGTCGCCGGGGAACGCCGCGAGGTGCGCCTCCCAGGTGGCGACGTGCTCGTGGGCGCGGGCCAGTTCGTCCTCGGCGGTGCCGAGCCGGGCGCGCAGGTCGGCGAGCTCTTCTTCCAGGGCGGCGATGCGGCGGCCGCGGGCGGCTTCCCGCGCGCCCGCGCCGATGAACTCGGCCTCGGGCTTGGTCCAGCGGCCGGTCAGCACGCCCGTGCGCCAGTCGCCGGTGGTGGTCATGTCGTCCAGCGACACCGCCGTGAGCAGGTCGGCGACGAAGGACTCCGGCACCGGCGAGCCCTCGACGGCCGGGACGAGGTAGTCGGCCAGGGAACGGCCGTCGACGGCGGGCCTCGGGACGGCCAGGACGTCGCTCAGGTCGGCGTCGGCCGTGGTCACCCAGGCGTCCAGCAACCCGCTCGCCTGCAACGCGGCCTCGAGCCCTGCCCGTTCGTCGTCGGTCAGCGCCGGCACGAAGTCGACCAGCCGGTAGAAGGGCGCACCGGCCGCGGGGTCGCGGTCCGCCGACGTGTACTGGCCCGGCACCGGCATCCGCTCGTCGCCCGAACGCAGGCCGACGAGCTCCTCGTCGAGCGTGTCGAGCCGCGCCCGCAGTTCGGCGCGCTGCTGGGTGAACGCGTGCGCGGCGTCGCGAGCCGCCTGCACGAGCGGCGCCGCCCAGTCGCGGGCGGTCGTGCTCAGCGTCCTCGCGACGGCCGGATCGGCGGTCTGCGGAAGCTGAAGGGCCTCGGCAGGACGTTCGTCGAGCAGCGGGCCGCTCGACGTCCACACCTCGACCTGCTCCAGCCAGGCCTGCACGACCTCGGCCAGCTCCTGCACCTCCTGGTTGCGCAACGAGGTCGATTCGGTCGCGCCGAGCTGGGCGTCGCGGGCCTTCTGCCGCAACGACTCCACCTCGCGCTGCTGCGCGTCCAGGGCCAGCGCCTGCTCGTGCAGCGCCAGGGCGAGCGCACCCCGTTGGCGCGCCAGGGAAGCGATGCCCGACGTCTGGTCGATCACCGACGTCAGCGCGGCCAGCACGTCCTCGGTCGCGGCGGCCGGGGGCACGCGGCGTTCGATCGGCAGCGGTCCGGCCTCGGGGTCCGGCTTGGCCCGCACCGAGGCCGTGGTCGCGGTGGCCTCGGCCGCCGGGACCTGCGGCACGTCCGGCGCGAGATCGGGGTCCATGCCCGCGAGGCGCAGGTTCTCGCGCAACGGCTCGCTCAGCGCGTCGGCTGCCTGGAGGTCCTCGGCGAGGCGGCGCAGCAGGCGCAGCACGTTGTCGACGGCCGCCTCCTCCTGGGCGCGCTGGCGATGGGCCGTCTCCAGGGCGGCGACGGCGGAGGAACGCTTCTCCGCCACCAGGTTCTCGCGCGTCTTGAGGTCCTGCAGGTCGCGGAACGCCGGGAGCTCCTTCAGCGCCGCGATGGTCTCCTCGGCCTGCTGCTCGCCGGTCTCCATGTCGGCCAGCGCCTGCTCGGCCGCCGCGCGCTCCATCCGCGTGAGGTCGAGCTCCTGCGTGAGCTTCGACTGCTCGCGCTTCAGCTTCGCCACCGACTTCTCGGCGGCCTCCAGCCGTTCGGCCGCGGACCGCAGCCCGCCGAACGCGTAGTCGCTGTAGGTCTTGAGGAACGTGCCGAGCGCACTGTCCGCCGAGGACAGTCGCACGATGTTCTCGCGGATCGACTCCAGGTCGTCGAACGACGTCGCGAGCTGCTCGACCATCGCCTGGTCCAGCGGTGGCAGGGCGTCGCTCAGGATCTGTTCGAGCTGGCCCTCCAGCACCTTCAGGCCGACGTCGGGGTTGCGCAGCGTCCGCTGCAGGTGCAGCAGGTCGCCGTAGCGCGCGGCCGGCACGCCGTAGACGGTCTCGGCGATCTTCGCGCGGAACGCCGGCTCCTCGAACATGCAGTCCGCGCCGATGAGGTCCCGCAGCTGCGCCGGGCCGTGCGGAACGCGTTCCGGGCCCGCGAGCTGCAGCTCCGTGCCGACGCGCAGCGGCGTGACGAAGCGCCACGAGTCCGTGATCGCCTGCGAGGTCTTGGACGCCTTCACACCCAGGCCGCACGTCAGGTACTCGTTGCCCGAGTGGTCAGCCGCCTCGCGGACCAGCTCGACCCAGGTGTAGCCGATGCGGTTCGGGCCGCCGTCGTAGTCGTCCAGCATGAGGCGCCGCAGGCTGACCGTGTCGAAGCCCTTGGAACCGACCTGGCGCAGGTCGCCGTCCAGGCACAGCGGGAGCAGCAGCTCCAGCGTGCGGGACTTGCCGGAACCGTTGGTGCCCTGGAAGATCGCGCGGCCACCGGAGAAGTCGAACGTCTGCTCGGTGTACTGCCAGATGTTGACCACGCCGCCGCGGTGCAGCCGCCATCTGCTCATGAAACGTTCTCCTCGTCGAACAGGGACCAGCTCGGTACTTCGGGCACCACGACGGGTTCCGGTTGTTGTTCTCGTTCCGGGTCGCCGTCGGGGGACGGCAGCCAGCGGTGCGCGGCCGCGCTGATCGACCACGAGCCGTCGTCGGTCCGCACCGCCAGTCCCATGCGGCGCAGCAGTTCCGTCACCTCGGCGACCAGCCGGTCGAGGTCGTCGGTGAACTGCTTCGACCACGCCGCGGGGTAGTCCTCGACCAGACCGGCGCAGACCTCGCGGAGGCGTTCGGCGGTGACGACGTGCCGTGCGGGCGCGTCCTCCGCGTCGCTGTCGAGCAGCTCGGGCAGGGCCAGCAGCGTGATCCGCGCGACGGTCGAGACGCCGGGGAACGACAGGTCGGTCAGGAAGTCCTCGGGGTCGGCGGCGAGCACGCCCTCGACCCGGCACTCGGTGTGCAGGCCGAAAGCCTGCTCCAGCAACGCGGTCTCCTTGCGCTGGTTGCGCCGCAGCCACTCCGCCTGCTCGGCGGGCAGGTCCGCGTAGAGCACCAGCGGCGTCTCGACCAGCCTGCGCCGCACCGCGTGCTCGACGCCGCGCGGACCGGGGCGCGCCGCCAGTTCGACTAGGTGGGCCGGGCTCTGGGCCTCGCCCACCGGGCCCGTCACGAGCTGGCCCAGCAGGTCGGTGTCGATCGTGATCAACGCCTCCTGGGGCAGCGCGTCCTGGGCGACCGACCCCTCGGTCTCGTGCAGCACGCCGAGGGAGACGAGGTGGCGCAGGGCCGCGGTGAGCGCGCGCCGTTCCGTGACGTCGTCCGGTGCGTCGATGCCCGCTTCGGCCGCGGCGGACCGGATGTCGGCGACCAGGCGGGACAGCAACGTCTGCCGGCCGATGCCGGTGAGCACGGCCAGCGTCAGCGCCAGGTAGGCGTAACCGCGCGGGGACATGCTGAGCACGCCGCGCGTGTCGTCGTGGCCGGGGCCGGACTTGTACAGGCGCGCGAACCGGCGTTCCACGACGAGCCGGTAGCCGAGCAGCCCCGCGAACAGGTCCTGGAGGGTCGCGCGGTGCCGGTAGACGAGGCTGAGCAGTTCGCCGTCCGGGCCGTCCGTGCGCAGCAAGGGCCTGCGCAGCAACGTCCGCGCGCACCGCACCACGTTGGCGGCGTCGATGTCGGAGAGGTTGTCCAAGTGGTTCATCGCTTGAGTGCCACCGTCGCGTCGTGCAGCGTGAGCGTCCCGGCGGCCGACCGGATCTTGGTCGTCGTGCCGCGGGCGATCTCCAGTTCGAGGCCGCGCACGGGGTCGCTGGCCGAGCCGCTGTCGTTCGGGGAGTCGCGCTGGGCCATCGCGAGCGTCAGCAGCTCGCAGAAGACCTCCAGCGCGCCGTGCGTGAGCGTGGTGTTCTCCAGGTTCCCGGCGGCCTTGGTGAGCTCCGCGACGTGCCTCGCGCGGATCTCGTCCGCCTCACGCGCCTCCGCCAGCAGCGACTGCTCGGTCATGGGGTCGTCGAGGATCCGCGACGGCCTGCCGCGCCCGCCCCGGTCGCCTCGGGTCCGGACGCTCACGGTGACGTCGCAGACGGGGCCGTCGCGCCACGGCGTCCGCTCGTTGTCCGAGTCGTGCTCGGGCGCGGGGGAGAGGTGGCGGGCGCTGTGGAGACCGAACGCGGAGGCGTAGATCTCGTGGGCCTCCTCCCTGGTCGCGTTGTCGAACCAGCTCGCGAGCTTGAGCAGTTCGGCGCGGCGCCCCGGGAGGAGCCCGCCGCCGGACGTCGCGCGCTTCACGCTGGCCAGCAGGCTGCCGATGGCACGCGCCGTGGCCTCGCGCAGGGCCGTGACCTGGCTCGGGCGGCCCGGGCGGTCGACGAACCAGTCCGTCAGCTCCTGCCAGTCCTCCGCCGTGCGGCCGCGGGCGCGTTCGACGTTGAGGCCGAGGTCGGTGCCGAGCAGCCGCAGGAGCTCGGTGCGGGCCTTCGTGAGGCCGGCCAGCGCCTCCGCGATCGGGGGCGTGTACTTCAGGACGTCCTCGACGACCCGCTGGATGTACTCGACCAGCAGGTTGCGGAAGCCCGCGATCTCGTCGGGCGCCAGGTGGTTGCGCGTGACGACCTGGCCGAGGTAGGCGTAGAAGTCGCGGACCGTCGCGGCGAGCTCGGCGTGCTGCAGGAACAGCGTCGTGACGCGTTCGGCCAGCAGCTCCCTGGTCCTGTCGCCCTCGTTGAGCAGGGCGACGGACAGCGATCCGCCCAGCTCGTTGAGGCCGCGTTCGATCGCGGGCAGCAGCTCGCGGGAGACCTCGCGGGCGCCCTCGGGGACCCGCAGCAGCTCGTCGACGTCGCGCTGGACGCGGACGGCCAGCTTGGAGACCTGGTAGCGCACGCTGCCGTGCTGGAACTCGGCGATGCTGGCCGCGACGACCTCACGCCGGCCCTGGACCAGGTTGCCCCACTCGACGAGCTGCTTGAGGCGGTTGATGACGTTCTCGATGCGGCTCTCGCCCTGCTCGACGCGGCCCTCGCGCTCCAGCCCCGCCAGCGCCCCCGCGACCTCGCCCGCGCTCAGATCCGCCAGCAGCGTGGAGGTGAAGAGCCGCATGATCGCCAGGTACGTGCGCTGATGATCGCGCGCGTCCAGATAGGCGTACAGCTTCAGCCGCTTGTGCTCCACGACCGGCCACCCTAATGCGCGCGCTCGTCCGACGCGGCGCTACCGTGCCTTCGACGAGCTGGGGAGGATGCCGTGGGCGCGGGTCGCGCGTTGGGGTTGTTGCTGGGCGTGGCCGCGGACGCGGTGTTCGGCGATCCACGCCGATTTCACCCGGTAGCGGCATTCGGGTCGTCCGCCGCGGCCCTCGAGAAGCGGCTGTACGCCGACTCGCGGGCAGCCGGCGCCGTCTACTCCGCCGTGCTGGTCGGCGGCACCGCGGCCCTGGGCGTGGTGGTGGAACGGGCCTCCCGCAGGCACTGGCTGCTGCAGACGGCGACCACGGCGCTGGCGACCTGGACGGTGCTCGGCGGCAACTCGCTGGCCACCGAGGGCACCTCGATGGGCCGGGAGCTGGCCGACGGAGACCTCGACGCGGCCCGGACGCGGCTGCCGAGCCTGTGCGGCCGCGACGCGAGCCGGCTCGACACGACGGGCCTGGCGCGCGCGACCGTGGAGTCCGTGGCCGAGAACACCTCGGACGCCGTCGTGGCACCGCTGTTCTGGGGAGCGGTGGCCGGTGTGCCCGGCCTGCTGGGCTACCGCGCCGCCAACACACTGGACGCGATGGTCGGCCACAAGTCCCCCCGCCACCTGCGGTTCGGCTGGGCCTCGGCCCGCCTGGACGATCTGCTGAACCTGGTGCCGTCACGCCTCGCGGCCCTGCTGACGGTCGGCGGCGCACCGGTCGTCGGCGGCTCGGCCTCGCAGGCGCTGGAGACCTGGCGCCGTGACGCGGCAGCGCACCCGTCGCCCAACGCGGGCCAGGTGGAGGCGGCCTTCGCGGGCGCCCTGGAGATCAGGCTGGGCGGCCGCACCGTCTACTCGCACGGCGTGGAGGAGCGCCCGGTGCTCGGCCACGGCCGCAACCCGGACTCAGGGCACGTGACGCGTGCCGTGGAGCTGTCCCGGGTCGTGGGCTTCGGCGCCGGCTTCGTCAGCGCCGTCATCGCCCTCTTCCGCAAGTAGCTCGGCGATCGACTTTTTCTTTTTCCTGCCCTCGTAGAGCACACCGCCCGGCCGCGCCTCGCGGATCGTGAAGTACAGCCACCCGCCGACCGCCATCACGCCGAACGCGATCCACTGCAGTGCGTAGGAGAAGAACGGCCCGGACTCGAGCCGGGGCAGCGGCAGCGTGTACAGCGCGCCGGGCTGCTTCTCGACCAGCTGGTAGTAGCCGGGCTCGATGCCGGGGCCGACCGCGTTGTTGTTGATCGAGTAGATCTGCCTGCGGCCGTCCTGCTCGAACGCGGGCTGGTCGTTCGACTCGTTGGGCCTGGCGAGCGCGATGAGCGTGACCTCGCCGGTGGGAGGCGCCGCGAAGTCGGGCGGTTTGATGCCGTTGACCGGCCGCACGAACCCGCGGTCGATCAGGACCTTGTGGCCCGTGGTGGTCTCGAACGGCGTGATGACCTCGAACGCCGCCTCGCCCTGGACCGTGCGCAGCCGCGCCAGCGCTTCCAGCTCCGGCAGGTAGCGGCCCTTGATCTCGACCTTCTGCCACTCGTCGTGCTGCGCGCCGAACGGGGCGGGGTCGCTCTTCAGCGACTTGGTGATGGCGGAGTTCTGCTCCTGGCGTTCGTCGTTGCGGCCGAACTGCCACGGCGACAGGAGGTAGATGCAGGCACCCGCGAACACCCAGACGGCCAGGGTCAGCGCCAGCCAGCCCGGCTTGAGGAGGAACTTGAACCGCACGTCCTCACGGTAGTTGCGTGAGCTGGACCTCGTGGAACTGGGTCACGAACCCCTCGCCCTCCGGGCTCGCCGCCATGATCCCCGCCCTGACCTCCGCGCCGGGCGGGAAGTACGCCTTGCGCAGCAGGTTCACCGGTTCCCGCCCGTCGGTCCCGTACCGCACCCAGACCGCGTCACCCCTGCGTTCGGCACTGACGGTGAACCGCTCGAACGGCTCTGCGAGCGCCAGGTTCCAGTCCGAGAAACCCCGCGTCACGACCGTGCTGGCCTGCAGCTTCCCGTCGAACACCTCGACCCCGGCCTTGATCCAGTTCTCGCCGTCGGCCAGCAGCCCGACACCTGCGTGGTCGTACTGCGCCGCGTACTCGCCGCTGAAGGTCGCGGTGAGGGTGAAGTCGCCGGTGAGGCTCATGCCGTAGAGGTGGCCGTTGTCGCGGACCACGCCGTTGCCGGTGAGGCGCCAGAAGTCGCTGCCCGGGTCGGCGTGCACGGTCAGCGGGGTGGCCGACCACTTCCGCGGCTCGTTGAGCCAAGTCCAGCCGGTGAGGTCCATGAACGTCATCCTCGCAAAGCGGCTCGTGCCGCGGCCACCGCCTGCGACCGGTATCCGCCGCCGAACAGCACGGCGTGCACGAGCAGCGGGAACAGCTGGTGCAACGGCACGCGTGCCTGCCAGCCGTCGGCCAGCGGCGCGACCTCCTGGTAGGCGCCGAGCACGTGGTCGAGGAACGGGCAGCCGAAGAGCTGGAGCATCGCGAGATCGCTCTCCCGATGGCCACCGTGAGCCGCGGGGTCGATGAGCCACGCCTGGCCGTCGGCGCCCCACAGCACGTTGCCGCTCCACAGGTCGCCGTGCAGCCGTGCGGGAGGTTCCGGCGGACCGGCGAGCTCGCCGATCCGCGAGCACACCTCGCCGACGTCGACGCCCGCCTGTCGCGCATACGGATCGATCCGCTGTGACGCGAACCACTCCGGCCACTCCGGGGCGGGTTCGTTGATCATCTCGGCCAGGCCGATCGTCGCCTCGCTCGGGCCGCCGGGAGGCGGGGAGCCGAACGCCGGGGCTCCCGCGAGGTGCAGGGCGGCCAGACGGCGCCCGAAGGTCACGGCCGCCTGAAGATCCGGCTCACCGGTGGGGATCTCGTCGATCACCAGCGTGCCCGCGGAAGCGCTGTGCACCGCGGGGACCGGCGGGCCGCCGTCGACGCGCAGCCACCGCAGGCCGGCCGCCTCGGCGGCGGTGGCCCGGGGTGACTGGTGCTTGGTCCTCAGAGCCGCTCGCGGACCCACGAGACCAGCCCCGGCATCGCCGCCTCGACCATCACCAGCACCTCGGTGAACCCGGCGTCGTCGCCGTAGTACGGATCGGGCACGTCCACGCCGTCGGCGTCCGGGTCGAACGAACGGAGCAGCCGCACGCGATCGGGATCGACCATCCGGCGCAACGCGCGGGCGTGACCGGAGTCGAGCGCGACCAGCAGATCCGCGTCCAGGTGTTCGGCACCGACCTGCGCGGCCACGTGGTCGACGGGATATCCGTTGTCCGCCAACGTCTTCAACGAGCGCGGGTCGGCCGGGTCGCCGACGTGCCACCCGCCGGTGCCCGCACTGGACACCCGGACCTCCGAGGACAATCCTTCCCGGGACAGCCACTCGCGGAACACGAGCGCTGCCACGGGGGACCGGCAGATGTTGCCGGTGCAGACGAACGAGACGTGCATGTCGCGCAGCCTATGTGGTGCCGCCGCACGGTAACGCTCAACCGTTGTCGCAAGATGTACGGACAAACGACATGGAGGCCGCCCATGCAGACAGGTACCGACGTGCCCCCGCAACGGGAGATCATCGGGTGCACCGACGCCCTCGGGCGCCGTCGTGCGTTCGAGGTGTACCTCAACGAGAAGGGTCGCGTCTGCTTCCGCACCCCGCCCGGTGAGTCCGCGCAGCTCGACGCGTTCCAGCTGGACGAGCTGATCAGCCACCTCACCGAGCTCCGCCGCTACATGCAGTGACGCGCCGGTCTGAGCCGGTCGCCTAGAATTCCGGCGATGACCAGCCCAGATCTGCGCCACCACGGTGACGTCGACGCCGCACCGGGCCTCGCCGACTTCGCCGTCAACGTGCGGGTGCCGCACCCGCCCGATTGGCTGCGCGCCCGGCTGGCCGCGGCGCTCGGCGACCTCGGGCGTTACCCCTCGAAACTCGCCGAAGAACGCGCTCGTGAGGCCGTCGCACGCCGGCACGGGCGCTCTCCGGACGAGGTTCTGCTGCTCAACGGTGCCGCAGAGGGCTTCGCGCTGCTGCCGAAGCTCGCGCCGCGCCGTGCCGCGATCGTCCACCCCGGGTTCACCGAACCCGAGGTGGCGTTTCGCGATGCCGGAATTCCGGTCGACCACGTGCTGCTCGACGGAGACTTCCGCCTTCGCGACGTGACTTCGGACGCCGACCTCATCGTCATCGGCAACCCCACGAACCCGACGTCCGTGCTGCACGACGCCGCCGCGCTCAAGGCGTTGCCCGGCCGGGTGGTCGTCGACGAGGCGTTCATGGACGCCGTCCCCGGCGAGCCCGAGTCGCTCGCGCACGACCCGGACGTGCTGGTGCTGCGCAGCCTGACCAAGACCTGGGGTCTCGCGGGGCTGCGCGCCGGCTACCTCCTCGGCGACCCGGAGACCCTCGCCAGGCTCGCGCACGGCCGTCCGCACTGGCCTGTGGGCAGCCTCACGCTGGAAGCGATCACGGCGTGCTGCGAACCGGAGGCGCTCGACCAGTCCGCGCGGTTCGCGCTGGAGGCCGAGCAGTACGCGGCGCACGCGGTGGAGCAGCTCCAAGACTTGGTCGTCGTTGCGCCGAAGGGGCCGTTCCTGCTGATCAGGGCGCCCAGAGGTGCCCGTCGGGCGTTGCGGGACAAGGGGATCGCGGTGCGCCGCTGCGACACGTTCCCAGGGCTCGACGACACCTACCTGCGCGTGGCGATCCGGCCGCCGGAGGAGTTCGCGGTGTTCGTGGACGCGTTGCGCGTCGTGATGGAGGAACTGGCGTGAAGCTCGCCGACGTGATCGCGGTCCTGGAGTCCGCGTATCCGCCGAAGACCGCCGAGAAGTGGGACGCGGTCGGCCTGGTCTGCGGTGATCCGCGGGACGAGGTCACCAGGGTCCTCGTCTGCGTCGACCCGACGTCGTCCACTGTGGACGATGCGGTCGAACGGGGCGCGCAGCTCGTGCTCGCGCACCACCCGCTGCTCCTCAAGGGCGTCAACGGTGTTCCGGCCGACGACCCCAAGGGGGCGTTGGTGCACAGGCTGATCCGCAACGGCGCAGCCCTGTACTGCGCGCACACCAACGCCGATTCGGCGTTGCCGGGTGTCTCGGACGCGCTCGCGAAGGCCATCGGGCTCACCGTCACCGGTCCGCTCGAACCAGCAGAGCCCGACGGCACGGGCCTCGGCCGCATCGGGCAGCTCGCGGAACCCGAGCCGCTCAGGGCGTTCGCCCAGCGCGTGGCCGACGCGCTGCCCGCCACCGTGCAGGGCGTGCGTGCCGCGGGAGATCCGGAAGGCCTGGTCAGGCGGGTCGCGGTGTGCGGCGGCGCGGGTGACAGCTTCCTGGACGCGGTCAAGCGAGCAGGCGTCGACGCCTACGTGACGGCCGACCTCAGGCACCACCCGGCGAGCGAGCACATCGAGTCCGGCGGGCCCGCGTTGGTCGACGTGGCGCACTGGGCCAGCGAGTGGCCGTGGTGCGAGCAGGCGGCGGAGATCCTGCGGGCGGCCTTCGGCGGTAGGGTCGACGTACTCGTCTCCACCCGCCGGACCGACCCGTGGACCGTCGGTGCGACGAGCACAGCAGTAGGAGGACTTGCGTGAAAGCCGATCCCGCAGTGCAGCGAAGGCTGCTCGACCTGGCCGCGGTCGACGCCGAACTGGCGCGTGTCACCCACCGCCGCCGCACGCTGCCCGAGATCGCGGAGATCGCGGAGGCCGAGCAGCAGGTGCGCGCCAAGCAGGACGCGCTGGTGGCCGTCGAGACGACGCTCACCGACCTCGACCGCGACGTGAAGCGCCAAGAGACCGAGATCGACCAGGTGCGCGCCCGCGGCGAGCGCGACCGCAAGCTGTTGCAGTCGGGTTCGGTCGGCGCCAAGCAGCTCACCGACCTCGAGCACGAGCTGGCCACCATCCAGCGCCGGCAGGGCATCCTCGAGGACGACCTGCTGGAGCTGATGGAACGCCGCGAGGCCGTCGACGCCGACGCCTCCTTCGCCCGCGTGGAACTGGACAAGGCCCGCGCGACCCTGAAGGACGCGGCCGCCCGCCGCGACGAGGCCCTCGCCGACCTGGAGGCGACCGAGACCCGCCGCACCGCCGACCGTTCGACGATGGCCAAGGGCTTCCCGGACGACCTGCTGAAGGCCTACGACCGCCAGCGCGAGCAGCGCGGCATCGGCGCGGCCCTGATCCAGTCCCGCCGCTGCGGCGCGTGCCGGATCGAGCTGGACCGCAGTGCCGTGTCGAAGCTGAAGGAAGCGGCGGCGGACGAGGTCGTGCGCTGCGAGGAGTGCGGCGCGATCCTGGTGCGGACCTCGGAGTCCGGCCTGTAGCTCGCGAGCACGGAAGAAGGGGCTGCCCAGGCGGGCAGCCCCTTTCTCAGTTCAGCGCGGTGCTCTTCTTCCCTCGAGGAGGACGATGACGAACGAAGTGGCTCGTGACGAGGACTGGTCGTATTCCGTCGATGAGGACGGAATGGTCGTCCCGTCAGGACCTCCGGGCACGACGGAGAACGCGCGCCTGGGGCTCGAAACGCTCTTCATCCCGGTCGGCAACCTGGGCACTGCGGAAGACTTCCTTCTCCAGTGGCGTGCGATGCGTGCCGAGCACGGGTCGGACTACGCGCTCGGCACGCCGAGCGGCAGGGTGGAGCGGGTCGATGACGATTGGGTGGAAGTCCAAGACCTGTACGGGCAGTTCCAGAACTTCAGGATGAGAGCAACGGAGTTCGAGCGAGCCCTGGTGTGCCTGGTCGAATTCATGAAGACCCCTGAGTTCGAGGAATCGCGGTAAGTCGTCGCGACCCCGGCGTTGCGCGACTCAGCTCGTGCTACGCAGCCGCAACGCCGACACCAGGAAGAAGACGCCACCGATCGCCGCGTACCCGGCGAGGTTGCTCAACGTCGCCCCCTCCGCCCCGGCCTGCAGGACGAACGACGTGCCGGCGAGCGTGGAGATACCGCCGCTGAGAATCATCGGCCACTGCCCGCCAAGGCTCCGCCGCACCAGCCCGACCGCGAGCTGGGCCACCCCGGACACCACGGCCCAGGCACCCCACACCGTCAGAACAGCCGGGATTCCGGACGTGACGGCGAACGCCAGCCCGGCCGCCGCCAGCGTGCTGACGGCGATGTTGGCGTAGAGCGCGACAGAGGCTCCGCCGCGCGAGGTCCGGCTGTCGACGACCACCGCGGCCACGTCGAACAGCGGGTAGAGCACCAGCAACGTGCCGCTGACCGGCCCGATCTCCGTCGCGGTGAGGAACAGCAGCACGGCCCACACGACCGCGAACCCGAAGCGGACGAGGTAGAGCGTGCGGAGGGCCGGGGCGAGACCCGCGGGTGCGTCGATGGTCACGAGGTGTCCTTGAAGTAGGGAGAACGTTCTTTCTACTTCGACACTCGCAGCCCGCTCGCACATCTGTCAAGACCGAACGTTCTCTCTGTTAGCGTCGGAAGGGTGACCCGCACCGTGTCCGACGCCAGGAACCGCCTGCTGGGAACGGCCAGCCGGCTGTTCTACTCGGAGGGACTGCACTCCGTCGGAGTCGACCGCATCCTCGCCGAGGCGAAGGTGACCCGCGCGACGATGTACCGACACTTCGCCGGCAAGGAGGACCTCGTCCTCGCCTACCTGGCCGAGGCCGACAGGGCGACCCGCCACAACGTCGAGGCGGGCGTGGCAGCGGCCAAGGACGACGCGGACGCCGTGCGTTCCGTCGCGAGGGGGATCTCGGCGCACATCCGCCAAGAGGAGTTCCGCGGCTGCGCCTTCCTCAACGCCGCCGCGGAGTACGCAGACCCCGAACATCCGGTGCACCAGGCAGTTCTGGCGCACCGCCAGTGGTTCCTCGACACCGTCACGGCCCTGCTCGCCCGCGTCGGCGACGCTCCCGCGGAGCGCGACGGCAGGCACTTCGTGATGCTGCGCGACGGCGCGATGGCGGCAGGCTGCCTCTCGGACCCCGGCCCGATCGGCGACACCCTCCTCGAAGCGGTGGAAGGCATCCTCCGGGCGCGCGGCTGAACCGCCATGAACGACTTCTGACGCCGAAGTCGGGGCGGGATGCGGGAGAGGTGGCTGAGCTGCTGGCGGCGCGGGGGACCTGTTGGTCCGGGAATCCGACGAACGCCTTCTCGTCTGCTCGTAGCCTCGAGTGCACCAGCCCTTGGCGTCAGCGGCTCATCGGGACGTTGGCCTCCAGCCGGGGAACGATCGCGGACACGAAACCGTCCGGACTGGTCATCGGCCGCCCGTTCATGGTCGCGACCAGGTGCTCGACACCGAACAGCGCGTCCCAGGTGCGGGCCCGGCGGTAGACGTCGGCGGACACGGCGCGACGGACGTTGTCCCAGCCGTGCCAGGCCATCAGCGCCGCGTCGATCGCGGGGTCGGCGGGCATGGCCATGTCCCAGTCGAGGACGCCGAGCAGCTTTCCGTCCGCCGACCAGTGCACGTTCGAACCGCTGAGATCACCGTGCACCAGCGCGTCGGGCACGGGCTCCAGTTCCACTGCGGCGTCCAGCCGCCGCCGTCCCTCGTCCTGCCAGTGAGCGGGCAGGCGCGGGATGATCTCCTCCGCGATGATCGCCGACCACGACGGCCCTTGTTCGCGCCCGTCCAGCACCTCCAGCAGCGACCCGGTCAACGGCACCGAGCGCACGGCCGTCAGCACCTCGGCGATCTGCGCCGGATCGCCGGCATCCCTGGGCAGGGCGGTGCCGCCGACCCACGACACGGCGACGGCGGCCTGGTCGCCGAACGTCGTCACGGGTGTGAGCGGCTCCGGCACCTGGAACGGCAGCCCGGCGGAAGCCAGTTGCCGCAGCACCTCCACGCGGCGGGGCATCGACGCGGCGGCCAGTGGGCGCTTGCTGACGCGGACCGCGGCGACGCCCGGGATCAGCAGCACGCGGTGGATGTTGCCGTCGGGCGCGACGAAGGCGTCGTCCAGGCGTGTGCCGGGCAGCAGGGCGGACGCGATCTCCAGCAGGTCCGGGGCGGCCTTGATCATGTCCGGAACCTACAACCGATCGCCGAGGCGCACTCCTGGCCCCGCTGTGCCCGTCGAGGACGCGGAACCGGCGACCGCGGACGAGGTGCGGGTCTTCCCGGCGGCGAACGGCTGGACTGTCGTCCTCTGGCCGAGCTACTTCACAGAGGTGGCAGCCGCGGAACACATGAGCCGTGCCTTGTCCGTCCTGGCCAGCACGGTGCGCATCTACGACGGCGACTACTGGCCCCACTAGCTGCTGCGCGACGGCGTGACGCTCGACCGGTTCGCCTCGATGCCGGGCTACTTCACCGACGACGTGGACGAGGTCGCCGCCTCGCCGCCCGGTACGCAGGCCGGCCTGACGTGATCGCCGATGCCGCCGGGGTGAAGGCCTTCCCCGACGAGTTCGAGCTGGACTCGCCGTGGGTGTTCGTCGACTTCTGGCGCCGGTTCGGTCCGCACCACCCGGAGGACCTGTCGACGTGCGCGGCGCGGCTCCGCCTGGCTCCTGGATGGCTAGACAAGCTGCCGACCGACGATCCAGAGCTCTGAACCGACGGCGCGTCCTCGGTCGTCTGCTCACCGATTCCACGACCGCCCAGCGGGTGACCACCACGCGTGCCCGATACCTGACCGTCCGAGTTCAGGTATTTCGGCCCGCTGGTTCGGGCCGTCTGCGGCGAGCGCGGTCGCCGCAGGCGTGGTCCGCTGGCTGATCGGCGATTTCAGGAGGTTCGTCATGTCCGGTCTGCTGGTCAAGAGTTTCGACAAGCCCGAGGAGACCCGTCCCTTCGAGCAGAGCACGGGTCATCTCGACCTGATCAACTCCGAGGCCGGCGCCGTCGGCCGCGCGGTGTTCGAGCCTGGCTGGCACTGGGCCGAGCACGTGAAGCCCATCGCGGGCACCGACAGCTGCCAGGTGGCCCACAAGGGCTACGTCGTGTCCGGCCGGATGAAGATCGTCATGGACGACGGCGAGGAGGCCGAGATCGGCTCGGGTGACTTCATGATGGCCGCGCCCGGCCACGACGCGTGGACGGTCGGCGACGAACCCTGCGTCATCGTCGACTGGCAGGGCATGGACGACTACGCCAAGCGGTAACCGGGTGGCTCGATCTCGTACCTGGGACGGATCTGTCCTGGTACCGGCTCTCGTACGATGTGGACGTGTTCGCCCTTATGCGGTCGGTGTGGGATGAGCCCCGGCCGGTGCGCGCGGCGGCGCGGCTGTGGTGGGACTGGGTGCTGGTCGCCCTGCTCCCGCCGGTCGCGGTGATCGAGGTGGTGCTGCGGCCGGACCTGAGTGCACGGGCCGGCTCGCTGGTCCTCGCGGTGGGGCTGGTGCCGCTGTTGCTGTTGCGCCGGAGCCGGCCGCTGTTCGCCGTCGCCGTCGTGTTCGGCACGGCCGCGGTCGCCTCGCTGGTGTTCGGGGGCGAGCCCGAGCTCTCCGTGATGGTGTACATGGTGCTCTTCCCGTTCTCGCTGTTCCGGTGGGGTTCCGGGCGTGAGGCGGTGATCGGGCTGGCGATCATGCTCGGCAAGGTCGGGCTGTCGGCGGCGCTCGGCTACCTCGGCGCGGGGGAGGCGGTGGCCGGCAGCGCTGTCCTCGGGACGGCGTGCGCCCTCGGTGCCGCCGTGCGCTACCGGGGCCGGGCGCGGGCGCGGGAGCTCGACCAGGTCAAGCTGCTGGAACGGGAGCGGCTGGCACGCGACCTGCACGACACGGTGGCGCACCACGTGTCGGCGATGGCGATCCGGGCCCAGGCGGGGCTGGCGACGGCGGCGTCGCGGCCGGAGGCGGCGGTCGAGGCGCTCGCGCTGATCGAGTCGGAGGCGTCCCGGGCGCTCACCGAGATGCGCACGATGGTGCGGGCCCTGCGCCACGACGAGCCGGCCGACCTGGCGCCCAGCCCGGGCGTCGCCGACATCGAACGGCTCGCGAGCCCCGGCAGGCCGGGCCCCGAGGTCGACGTGCGGATCGACGGCGCCGTCGACGACCTCCCGAAGTCGGTGGGGACAGCGATCTACCGGCTCACCCAGGAATCGGTCACCAACGCCCGGCGGCACGCCCGGCACGCCACCCGCATCGAGGTGCGGGTCACCGTCAGCGACTCGTCCGTCCGCCTGCGGGTGAGCGACGACGGCGACACCGGCACCCTCCGCGGCAGCGCGCCGCAGGGACACGGGCTGATCGGCATGACGGAACGCGCGGGCCTGCTCGGCGGCAGTTGCGAGGCGGGCCCGAACCCCGGCCGCGGCTGGACCGTGACCGCCGTGCTGCCGCTCACCGGGTCGGCCGCATGAGCGTCCGGGTCATCGTCGCCGACGACCAGGAGATCGTCCGAACAGGACTCTCGATGATCCTCGACGCCCAGCCGGACGTCGAGGTCGTCGGCCAGGCACCGGACGGGACGCAGGCCGTGGAACTGGCCCGCAGGCTGCGGCCGGACGTGTGCCTCTTCGACATCCGCATGCCCGGGATCGACGGCATCGAGGCCACCCGCCTGCTCGCCGGGCCCGGCGTCCCCGACCCGCTCGCCGTCGTCGTGATCACCACGTTCGACCTCGACGAGTACGTCTACGCCGCCCTGCGCGCGGGCGCCAGAGGTTTCCTGCTCAAGGACGCCGGCACCGCCCTGCTCACCCAGGCCGTCCACGCCGCGGCCTCCGGCGACGCCCTGATCGCGCCCAGCGTCACCGCCCGGTTGATCGAGGCCTTCGCGGACACCGGGCCGGCAGGCCGCGCGGGACAGCCGATCGACCCGCTCACCGAACGGGAGGAGCAGGTCCTCGTCGCCGTCGCGGCCGGGCGCACCAACAGCGAGGTCGCCAAGGACCTCCACATCGCGCTCAGCACCGTGAAGAGCCACATCGCCAGCCTGATGGCCAAGATCGGTGCCAGGAACCGCGTCGAGATCGCGATCTGGGCCTACGAGACCAAGCGCGTCCGGAGCGGACCGCGGCGCCAGTAGCCGAAAGTACGACGAGCCGGTCGCACCATCGGCCAGGACGATCGCGGCCCAAGTGCCGATGAGGTGACACCACCTCGCGGGCCACGATCTTGTGCATGACCTCCTCCGCCAAGCTGGACAAGCTCATCCCGGCCGCGATCATCCTGTTCAGCGTCATCCCGGTGCTCGGTGGCGCCCTCCGGCTGGCCGAGCTGGGCGGAGGCGCGGAGATCACACCGGACAACGCGAGGTTCTTCGCCTCGCCCGTGCCCGTGGTGCTGCACGCCGTCACCGTCAGCGTGTACTCCGTCCTCGGCGCCTTCCAGTTCGCTCCCGGCTTCCGCCGCCGCAGACGGGGATGGCACCGGATGGCGGGAAGACTGCTGGTCCTTTGTGGACTCCTCGGCGCGCTGTCCGGTCTGTGGATGACCGTGTTCTACCCGAAACCCGATGACGTCGGCGCTCTGCTCACAGGCATCCGGCTGGTGGTCGGCACGGCGTGGACGGTGTCCCTCGTCCTGGGGTTCACCGCCATCCGCCGCCGCGACGTCGCCGGGCACCGAGCCTGGATGATCCGCGGTTTCGCGATCGGCCTCGGCGCCGGCACCCAGGCGGTGGTGCTGACCGCGTGGCTCGTGGCCGTCGGAGAACCCGACCGGCTCAGCAACGCGCTGCTGATGCTCGCCGCCTGGCTCATCAACCTCGCCGTCGCGGAGTGGATCATCCGCCGCCGCCCGGCGTCACCCACCCGTCCGGCCCGCGCCGGACTCGCACTGGAGGAGACCCGATGAAGGCAGTCGTCCAGGACCGGTACGGATCGCCGGACGTGCTGGAGTTCCGCGACGTGGAACCGCCGGCGGCCTCCGGCAACGAGGTGCTCGTGCGGGTGCACGCGGCCTCGGTCAACGCCTACGACTGGCACATGATGCGCGGAGACCCCTACCTGGCAAGGCTCACCGGGATCGGGGTCACTGCTCCCAGGAACAAGATCCGCGGCCGCGACTTCGCGGGCAGGGTCGAGGCGGTGGGCAGGGACGTGCGGCGCTTCCGGCCCGGCGACGAGGTGTACGGCGACCTGGGCACCGCCGACGGAGCGTTCGCCGAGTACGTGTGCGTGTCCGAGGACCTCGTCGAGGCCAAGCCCGCCACCCTGACGTTCGAGCAGGCCGCCGCGACACCCCTGGCCGGGCACACCGCGCTGAAGGGCCTGCGGGACGCGGGAAACCTCCAGCCGGGACAGCACGTCCTGGTCAACGGGGCGTCCGGAGGCGTGGGCACGTTCGCCGTGCAGATCGCGAAGTCCTTCGGCGCCTCCGTGACCGGCGTGTGCAGCACGAGGAACGTCGAGCTGGTCACGTCACTCGGCGCGGACCACGTCATCGACTACACCGCGGACGACTTCACCAGGGACGGCACCCGCTACGACCTCGTCCTCGACCTGGTCGGCAACCACTCGCTGACCGCGTTGCGGCGCGCCCTCAAGCCCGGCGGGACGATCGTGCTGTCCGGCGGAGGAGTGTCGAGCGGCGGCAGCCTCGTCGGCCCCATGTGGCTGATCATCAGGGCGAAGCTGCTGGCCCCGTTCTTCCGCGACCGCCTGCTGGTGCTCACCACGACGTCCGACCGCGAGGTCCTCGCGGATCTGCGGCACCTCGCCGAGTCGGGAGCCTTCATCCCGGTCGTCGACCGCACGTACTCACTGGACGAGGTGCCCGAGGCCATCCGCTACGTGGAGACCGAGCACGCCCGCGCGAAGGTCGTCATCACCATGTGACCGTGACGCCGGCAGGTGCCGCGATCACGCCGAGTCGGACCGAAGCACGACAACGCGGAAGAGGCCGTCTGATCGACGACCTCTTCCGCGTGTGGTTAACACTGGTGTCCGAGGGGGGACTTGAACCCCCACGCCCTTTCGGGCACTAGCACCTCAAGCTAGCGCGTCTGCCATTCCGCCACCCAGACTGATGTGAACAGAATACAGGGCGTCCGGAGGGGCCTGAACGCGGGGCTACGATCGGCCCGTGAAGGTGATCGTCGAGGCTGATGGCGGCTCCCGGGGCAACCCCGGTCCGGCCGGGTACGGCGCGGTCGTGCGCGACAAGCTCAGCGGTGAGACGCTGGCCGAGCGCAAGGGGTTCATCGGCGTCGCCACCAACAACGTGGCCGAGTACCAGGGGCTCATCGCCGGGCTCAGGGCCGCGCGGGAGTTGAACGCCGAGACCGTCGACGTGCGGATGGACTCCAAGCTCGTCGTCGAGCAGATGTCCGGGCGCTGGAAGATCAAGCACCCCTCGATGCAGCCCCTCGCCAGGGAGGCGCAGGAGGTCGCGCGCGACTTCCAGAAGGTCACGTACGAGTGGATCCCGCGTGAGCGCAACCGGCAGGCGGACAGGCTGGCGAACGAGGCCATGGACGACGAGGCCAAGCCCCAAGAGCCTCAACAGCCCCAGGAGGCCGAAGGCGCCAAGCAGCCGCACTGGAGTGGTGCGGCGGGCGAGCCCACGCGGCTGGTCCTGCTGCGGCACGGGCAGACCAGGCTGTCGGTCGACCGGCGCTACTCGGGGCGGGGCGACCACCCGCTGACGGAGCTCGGGCTGGAGCAGGCGGAGAAGGCCGCGGCGCGACTGTCCAAGATGGACGGCATCGCCGGTGTCATCTCGTCACCGCTGCAGCGGGCGCAGCAGACCGCCCGGAAACTCGCGGACAAGATCGGGCTCGAGGTCGTCACGCACCAGGGGCTCGTCGAGACGGACTTCGGCAGCTGGGAGGGGCTGACGTTCGCCGAGGCGAGCAAGCAGGACCCCGAGGTGCACCGCAGGTGGCTGGGCGACACGTCCGTGAAGCCGCCGGGCGGCGAGAGCTTCGACGAGGTCCACGCGCGGGTGCGCAAGGCGCGCACGGACATCATCTCGCGGTACGGCGGCAAGACGCTGGTGCTGGTCAGCCACGTCACGCCGATCAAGACGTTGCTCCGCCAGGCGCTGGACGTCGGGCCGCAGTTCCTGTTCCGGATGCACCTCGACCTGACGGGCGTCTCGATCGCCGAGTTCTACCCGGACGGGCACGCGTCGGTGAAGCTCGTCAACGACACCTCGCACCTCGGCTGAGGCCGCGTGAGCGTCAGCCGGCCTTGCGCAGCCGGGGCGTCAGCGCCGTCGTGAACCGGTCGGTCGCGGCCTCCAGCGCCGCGGCCGCGCCGGCGGTTCCGACGTTCTGGTCCAGCACGAACTCGCCGCGCACCACCTGGTCCGCGCCCTTGGCCGCGAGCAACGGGTGCAGCGCGTAGTCCATCGCCACCAGGAACCCCTGGCTGCCGCCCGTTGCCAGCGGCAGCACCGCCCGCCCGCGCAACGCCTTCTTCGGCAGCAGGTCGAGCAACGCCTTCACCAGCCCGCTGTAGGCCGCGCGGTACACCGGCGAGGCGACGACCAGGCCGTCCGCGGCCAGCACGCCGCTCACGGCCGCCGCGATCTCCGGGTCCCGAAGGTCCTCGGTGAGCAGCGACAACGTGGGCAGCGACCGCACGTCGAGCAACGACACCCGGTGCCCGGCGGCCCGCAGCTGTTCCTCCACGAACGACACGACGACACCGGTCGGCGCGGAGTGGGACGGCGCACCGGAGATGATCAGCAGATCGGACATGACGAGGCACTCCCTGAGGTCGCGGCTACGAAGAACGCACTCAGAGGCGGCAACACAGGCTTGCTGCCACGCGGCCGTAGTCGACGTGGCGACGTCGTGTCATGGCTGAAGTCAACCAACGTCCGCACCGGTGGACAACCGGTTCCAGCCCCTGGGATATCCTCGGGAAGCGGATGAGTCGGCAGGGCGGCCGCGGCAGGAGACTGTCGAGGAAAGTCCGGACTCCACAGGGCAGGGTGGTTGTTAACGGCAACCAGGGGCGACCCTCGGGACAGTGCCACAGAGAACAGACCGCCTCGGCGAAAGCCGCGGTAAGGGTGAAACGGTGGTGTAAGAGACCACCAGCGCCCCAGGTGACTGGGGCGGCTAGGTAAACCCCACCCGGAGCAAGGCCAAGAGGGCACCGGATCGCGAGTGATGGTGCTGCGCGAGCGTTCGAGGGCTGCCCGCCCGATGCTCGCGGGTAGGCCGCTAGAGCCTGTCGGCAACGGCAGGCCCAGATGGATGGCCGCCGACTGGGACCTCGGTCCCATGAACAGGATCCGGCTTACATGCCGGCTCATCCGCCTGTATGCATGAAGTCATGCTCTCGCATCTGGAATGCGCCCGTTGCGGCCGCGAACACGACGCCGACGCGGTCCAGAACCTCTGCCACGAGTGCGCCTCGCCGTTGCTGGCCCGCTACGACCTCGCGCGCGTGGCCCGTCCGACCAGCGAGAACTCGCTGTGGCGCTACCGCGACGTCCTCCCCGTCCGCGACCCGGACCCGGCGTTCAGCCTCGGCGAGGGCATGACGCCGCTGGTGCCGTTGCCCGCGCTGAGCCGGGCGCTGGACGCGAACGTGCTGATGAAGGACGAGTCGCTCGTCCCGACCGGTTCGTTCAAGGCCCGAGGCGCGGCCGTCGGCGTGGCGAGGGCCAGGGAGCTCGGCATCGAGGGCATCAAGATGCCGACCAACGGCAACGCGGGCGCGGCCTGGGCCCTGTACGCGGCCCGCGCCGGCATGCGCAGCGTCATCGCGATGCCCGAGGACGCCCCGCTGATCACCCGCGAGGAGGTCGAGGCGAGCGGCGCCGAGCTGCGGATCGTGCCGGGCACCATCGCCGACGCGGGCAAGGCCATCGCGGACGTCGACCTCTTCGACGCCTCCACGCTGCGGGAGCCCTACCGCATCGAGGGCAAGAAGACGATGGGCTACGAGATCGTCGAGCAGCTCGGCTGGCGCGTGCCCGACGTCATCGTCTACCCGACCGGCGGCGGGGTCGGCCTCATCGGGATCCACAAGGCGCTGCTGGAGATGCGCGAGCTCGGCTGGATCTCCGGCGACCTGCCCCGGCTCGTCGCCGTCCAGTCCACCGGGTGCGCGCCGGTCGTCCGGGCGTTCGAGGCGGGCGAGGCGGAGTCGGTGTTCTGGCACGACGCCTACACCAGCGCGTTCGGCATCAACGTGCCGAAACCCCTGGGGGACTTCATCATCCTGCGGGCCATCAGGGAGACCGGCGGCACGGCGCTGGCGGTGACCGACGAGCAGATCGCCGCCGACCGCGCCGAATGCGCCCGTCTCGAAGGCGTGTTCCTCTGCCCGGAAGGCGCCGCGACGATCAGCGCGGTCAGGGCGTTGCGCGAGGAAGGCTGGCTTTCGGCGAGCGACGAAGTGGTCGTGCTGAACACCGGAGCGGGCATCAAGTACCCAACTGTCCGCCTCTAGATCCTGCTCTGCCCCAAGGGTGTTACAGAATTTCGGCCGTTCGAGTGGCGCGCCCGCCACAACTGGCCACTCCCGGTATCACCGCCACCAGCGCCCGATCCTCCTGTCAGACGGCCGGCCCCTGCAGCCGGCCGTCCCCAAGGGAGGGAAGACACATGCAACGCAAGCTGACGGTGGTGCTGGCCCTGTCCAGCCTCGTCACCGCTGGAGCCGTCGGGGTCGCGACCGCGGACACCGCGGAGCTGCCCGTCTACGGGGTGAAGAGCTCCGGTCTCGACCAGGAGCAGGCGCAGAAGCTGCAACGGGCCTTCGGCCTCAAGGACGTCCAGAGATCCGAGGCCGGCGCGGTGTCCTTCGCGGACGAGCAGCGCTACCAGTACCTGCCGACCGTCGACAAAGGACAGGGCAGGCCGGACGAGGACGGCAACGCCACCACGCAGACCGCGCTCGACACCGAGGCGATCAAGCGCATCAAGACCATCCCCGCCGACGAGGCCGCCAAGCGCGCGCAGGAAGGCCTGAGGGCAGCGGGTGTGCTGCCGGCCAACGCGACACCGAGCGCGCAGCACACGACGTTCGAACTCTCGGACGTCAACGGGCGCAACGCACTCACGGCGAACCTCGACACGAGCGTCTCGTACACGTTCCAGCTCGGCGGCCTTCCGCTGGAGGGCGAGGGCGCGAACATCCGCGTCTCGTTCGACGCGCAGGGCGTGACGGCGGTCAGCCACGCCGCCCGCACCTACGGCGAGGCCGGCACGGTCAAGGTGAACGACCTCGCGTACGGCGCCGAGCTGTGCCGGAAGTACCTGGGCGCCTCGGTGAAGCCCGACGTGAGCTACGTCTACGTGGCCCCGCCGCTGGAGGAGAAGGTCGACAGGATCGAACCCTCCTTCCGCTGCTCCGGCCGCAACGACGACGGCGGCGCGCCGCAGGCCGTCACCCTGCCCGCCGCGGTCGGCGCCGAGCTGCCGCAGCCGGGACCGGGCCAGGAGCCCCGTCCGGACGCCCAGTTCAAGAGCCAGGGACTCGGCACCCAGGTCGGCAGCGAGGGCACCGGCAACTGCTCCGGCCTGCCGAACACCGCGGCCAACATCGGCACGTTCAACACCGAGGCGGGCAACCACGGCATCACCCGCGACTTCAGCTGGCTCGACGGCAACGCGTGGGAGAGCGACTTCAAGGACCCGGTGTTCGCGGGCGGTGACGACACCAACTGGGCCGACGACGTCGACCTCACCTACTGGCAGGGCCACGGCTCCGGCACCGGCTTCTACTTCACCGGCTGCTCGAACCACACCGACGGCAAGCTCGCGAACACCGACGCGCGCTGGGGCCAGAACGACGTCGAGTGGATGAGCCTGTTCACCTGCCTGGTGCTCGAGGACAGCACCGGCGGCCAGACCTGGGCGCAGCGCTGGGGTCAGGCGTTCCGCGGCCTGCACCAGATCAACAGCTTCACGACCGTCAGCTACAACTCGGCCAACCACGGCGGCAAGTTCGGTCACTACATGTGGCGCTCGCCGTTCCTGTGGTGGAACAACCCGATGAAGGTCCGCGACGCGTGGGCGCAGGCCAGCATCGACACCCAGCCCGCGTCCGTCCGCTGGGCGAGCATGGGCCCGGTCACCTCGACGGGTGCGCTCGGCAACTACAACGACTACTTCTGGGGCAAGGGCTCCGTCGGCCCCGACTACGCCTCGACCGGCCTGTTCTGGCGGATCTCCGGCGCCTCCTAGGCGCGGCGGCCGCACCTTCGACGAAGCCCGGTGACCTCGCGGTCGCCGGGCTTCACCGGTTCGCCGGGCGCCCCGAAGGCATCCGCAGCACCGGCCGGAACGGCTCCCCGTCGTTGTAGAGATCCTCCAACTCGGTCACGTAGGCCAGCACCGCGGGATTCACGATGTCGGCCAGCGACCGCACCCCTGCCTGGGGCTCGTAGGAGGCGAGGTAGGTGGCCGCCGCGCGTGCCCGTTCGAGCACCGACCGGTCGAAGTTGATCGTCCTTTGGACCCGGCGCCGGGATTGCGTGCTCTGCCCGGTAGGCTCGTCCACGCCTGGAGCACTAGGGGAGGCTGTGATTCCGTCCACACTTCCGTCCGGCACGAGGTCAGGTTCGAGCATGGGCGAGTCTCCTCGGAGTCGTCGCTCCGGACCACGCCCGCCATGCTGGTCGAACGGGTCGCGAACCGGCCGGTCAGCGCATTCACATGGTTGTACACGTGCGCATGTTTAAGACGCACGCACTGTGGGTGACCAGGGCGTTCGCAGTCGGGTGAACCTTGCCAGCGACGGAGAGAATCTCGAGCCCGGTGTTCCCCACTGACGTCTCCTCAGTGATGATGTGTCGGCCAGATTAGACGTAATTCCTCGCAGGGGGAACGGCCAGATGATCTACAGCCCGCAGCAACAGCCCCACACGTCGTGACGAACTCGTGTTCTACTCGTAGCGCAAGCCCCAGCGCACTCTGGAGTAAGAAATGACCGCCATGGACCTGGTGACACTCGCTCAGCAGCAGCCGACGGTGCCGGGCACAGGCAACGTCCGTGACTGGATCCTGGGCAACATCGTTCCACTGCTGCTGCTGACCGTCGCACTCCTGCTGCTGTGGCTCGGCGGAGGCAAAGGCGACAACGCGGGTGTCATGCGCCGCCTCGGTGGTGTGATCGTCGCACTGGCCATCATCGGCCTCGCGGTCACGACAGACGCCGGGGCGAACATCGGCAAGTGGCTCGCCGGCTTGTTCGTCGGAGGCTGATCCGTGCGGGTCCGCACCGACGACGAGGTCTACCGGGTCGACGCCGTCTGGCTCGGTCCGCCCAAAGCGACTTTCCCCTGGCGCGCGCGATACGTCGCGTGGGGCGTCGGGATCGTCGTGTTCCTCGTCGTACTCACGATCGAGCGCCAGATGGGCATCGGGTTCGGGTTCTTCTCGACCGCGTGGGCCCTCGTCGCGACGATCATCCTCACCCGGTTCATCACCCAGCGGATCAGCCATGAGCGGCCCCTCACGGCCGTCATGTCGATGTGGGTCCGCGAGCTCACCGCACCTCGAGAGCGCACGGCCAGCACCGGTGGGGCGGCCAGCGCCGCCCGGATCCGGGTCAGTCCGCAGCGGCCTCGTCCCAAGTTGAGCAAGAAACAACAACGACGGGCGAGACAGCAGGCCCAGCCCCGCCGGACGTCAGACAGCCGTAAGAAGGAGGTTCGCGGTGTTCGGACGCCGGCGAGACCGTGACCGTCGCTCCGCCCAGCACATCGCCCAGCACGCCGCGGCCGACCCCCGCGACCGCGACAGGGCCGCCTATTCGAAGCGCGGCCGCCGCCTGCCCGGCGAGCAGGCCGTGCCGAGCTACACGCCGTCGATCGCCGCGAGGAGCATCGACGGTCACCTGCTGCGCACCGGCCAGGAGGTCTACGCCTGGTACCGGCTCGCGCCGCAGCGCTGGTCGTTCCGCAGCGACTCGCAGCGCCAGGACCTGATCGCCGCCATCGCCGGGCAGTACGCCGAGCTGCAGGGCCGCTGGATGCACCTGCGGGTGACCACGAGGCCGTACCCCATCCGCATGTGGGCCGAGGCGCACGTGCACAACGCCGTCAAGCGCCTGCCGGACACCCCCGGCACGCTGTCGTTCGACGACTACATGGTCGGCGAGCAGCAGCAGCTCATGGGCCGCTCGATGGCGGAGAAAGAGGTCTACCTGGGCGTTCAGGTGCAGACCCGCAACATGATGGACCGCGCGGTCGAACGCGCGGCCCCCGTGCTGCGCAAGGTCTTCCCGGACGCCGTCGACGCCGAGCTCGTGGCGCTCGACTCCGAGGTCGAGCACCTCGACCAGGTCATCGGGTCCGCCGGTCTCGAAGGCCGTCCCGCGACGGCCGAGGAGATGTCCTGGCTGATGCACAGGTCGTGCTCGCTGGGCCTGCCCGCGCCGCGCAACATGCCCGCCGTGCCCGGTGCCGCGTGGGAACCGGAGGACCTGGCGTCGTTCACCGACGCCGCGGACTTCCACCAGGAGCCCTACTCGCCGACGGTGACCGTGCGCGGCCGCACCGGCTCCAACGCGGGCATCAAGCGGCACGTCGCGGTCCTGACCGTCGGCCTCATGCACGGCCTGCAGATCCCCGAGGTCGACGACCCGTGGGTGCAGCGCGCGGACCGGCTGCCGGCGTCCGTCGAGTGGTCCGCCCGCATCTACGTGCGCAAACCCGAAGAGGTCTCGGGTGAGCTGTCGCGGCAGATGAGCAAGGTCCGCTCGCAGGTCCGCCACTACACCGACGAGCACGAGCTGGAACCGCCGCAGTCGCTGGCCCGCCAGGCCGGCCGCGTGCTGGAGATCGACGACGAGATGACGTCGGGCTTCACCGCACTGGGCACCCGGGTGCGCTCGTGGTGGCGCCTCGCCGTCTCCGGCCCGACCGAGCGCGAGGCCCTGCGCCTGGCCCAGTCGCTGCTGGAGCTGTACAAGCCGAAGGTCGCCATCGAGCACCCCGAGGCCCAGTACGCGATCGCCCGCGAGTTCATCCCCGGCGAGCCGCTGTCCAGCGGTGCGTACCTGCGGCGCGGCAGCGTGCTGTGGGCCGCGTCCGCCGTCCCCACGGCCACGGCCGAGGTCGGTGACCGGCGCGGCATCCTGCTCGGCGAGACCGTCACGGCCACCCGCCGCCCGGTCGCGTGGGACCCGTGGATGGCGCAGGAGCTCCGGGACGCCTCGGGCCTGACGGCGATGGTCGCGGGCCTGGGCGCCGGCAAGTCGTTCCTCGGCGGCGGCATGGTCTACAAGACCCTGCGGGCCGGCGCGCACTGGACGCTGCTCGACCCGTCCGGTCCGCTGTCCGCGCTGTGCGAACTGCCGGAGCTGCGGCCCTACGCGCGTCCGATCAACCTGCTCAACGCCCAGCCCGGCATCCTCAACCCGTACCGGGTGGTCGCCGAGCCGATGATCGAGCACTTCCTCGACGAGGACGACCCGGAACGGGCCTGGCGCCGGGAGAAGGCCCTCTCGGCCGCGACCCGCCGCCGTCTCGTGCTGGACGTGCTCACCGGCCTGCTGCCGTACGAGGTCGCGCGCCTGCCGCAGACGCGCATCGTGCTGCTGCGCGCGGTCCGCACGGTCGGTGGCCGCTTCGACGCCCACCCCGGTCTCGTCTTCGAGGCGCTGC
Organism: Lentzea sp. NEAU-D7; assembly: GCF_026242055.1. Classification (GTDB taxonomy): domain Bacteria; phylum Actinomycetota; class Actinomycetes; order Mycobacteriales; family Pseudonocardiaceae; genus Lentzea. The sequence goes on from NZ_JAPJDL010000015.1 coordinate 202,784, forward strand.
GCCGGGACGCGTCCGAGCACCACGAGCACGCTGTCGTCGTCGCGGACTTCCTCGACGAGATGCGCGAGCGCATGTCGTTGCTGATCCCCGAGGAGAACCTCGACCCGTACAACGAGGTGCGCGACGACCGCCTCACCGTCCTCACCATGGCCGGCCTCAACCTGCCGAAGGACGGCGTCGGCCGCGAGCACTGGACGGACGCGGAGTCGCTCGGCGTCGAGATGCTGAACCTCGCCGCCTGGCTCACCCAGCGCTCGATCTACGAGAAGCCGAAGGACCAGCGCAAGGGCGTCTGGATCGACGAGGCGTTCTTCCTCTCCGAGGTCCCGACCGGCCGCGTGCTGATGAACCGCTTCGCGCGCGACTCGCGCAAGTGGAACGTCCGCGTGCTGCTCTCGTCGCAGATCCCCGCCGACTTCCTGAAGATCCAGGGCTTCGTGACGCTGCTCGACTCGGTCTTCGTCGGCCGGCTCGACGACGACTCGGCGCAGGCGGACGCGCTGCGGCTGCTCAAGGTGCCGATCGGCGCCGGGTACGAGCAGGTCATCGCCTCGCTCGGCCGCCGTCCCGGTGGCGAGCGCAACGCGACCGAACGCGACCGCGCGCCGCGGCAGTTCATCTTCGGCGACGGCGCCGGTGGTGTGGAGCGGATCCGCATCGACTTCAGCGGCCCGCACCTGGAGCACCTGCGCAACGCCCTCGACACGACCCCCGATGCCAAGCGCGACAACGGCAAGGGCGAGCTCGTGCCGGTGGACGACCCCAACGCGGCCCCGCAGCCGCCCGCCTACGTGCCCGACGAGATCGACGACGAACTGGCGGCGGACATGGAACTAGGCCTGACGGAGGAAGAGGCCCAGCTGGTGGGCCACGGTGACGGCACCAACCGCCGCCGGGACGGCGGCGCATGACGGCGCTGACGATCGTGCTCGCGATCGCCGCCTTGCTCTGGGCAAGGCGGAGGTTCGCGCTGCGCGCGTCAGCACGCACCAGGTCGGTCGGCCTCGTCGCGGCCATCCTGGCGTTGCAGGTGGTCATGGGTGCCCCGATGGCGCACGCCCAATCCTGTGGCGAGGCACCGAACCCGGAACGGCCGGGCGCCGGCATGGTCGGCGCGCTCGACCCGCCCGTCGGCAACGGCCTGCCCGGCTCGCCGTACCTCGACTACGGCTACGCGGGCATGGTCTGGCACAACTACCAGGCCAAGTGCGGTGTCCTGCCGGACGCCAACGCCACGCTCGACACGTGGGCGGGCAACGAGCTCTTCAGCATCGGCAAGAACATCGTCGGCGCCACGAACGCGCTGCATTACACGGTGATGGGCCGCGGCCTGCTCGTGCCGCTGGACGACGCCGTGAAGAACGGCGTGCAGAAGGTCTACGACAACGTCTACCTGCGCTGGTTCGGCCTGGTGGCGCTGCTCCTCGCGATCCTGATGTTCCGGCAGATCTGGACGGGCGACTTCGCCACGATCTCCAAACGCGGGCTCTGGGCGCTCGCGGCCATGTGGCTGGCGACGTCCACATTGGCCTTGCCGCAGTTCTACAACCTCCTCGACAACACGCTGGTCTCCAAGACATCGGAGATCCAGGCGGGGTTCATCGAGGCGCCTGAAGAACAAGGCACGCTCCACGTACTACCGACGAAACTGCACGACGCCGTCGTCTACCAGAGCTGGCTGCGCGGCGCGTTCGGCACGCCGGAGGCACCGCAGGCCGCCGAGTACGGCCCGCGGATCCTGAAGGCGCAGGCGTGGACGACGGCCGAGATCGCCGAGGGCAAGGACGCCGACCAGGCCGCCCTGGACGCCAAGAAGGCCGAGTGGAAGGCCCTGGAGGCCCAGCTCGGCACCGCCAAGGGCTACTTCGACGGCGCCGACGGCAGCCGCACCGGCGCCGGTTTCCTGGCGCTGCTGCAGTCCGTCGCGTTCTCGCTGTTCCAGCTGTTCGCGAAGGCCGCGGTGCTGCTGGCCCAGCTGCTGCTGCGCATCCTGACGCTCGCCGGGCCGCTCATCGGCCTGGTCGCGCTGCTGCACCACGACCTGCTGCGCAAGGTCGCCCGCGCGGCCGCCGTGACGATCTTCAACGTGCTGATCCTCGCGGTCCTCGCGGGTGTGCACGCGTTGCTGCTGCAGGCGATCTTCAACGCGACCGGGCTCTCGCTGCTGACGCGCACGTTGCTCGGCCTGATGCTGACACTCGTGTGCTTCGTGATCGGCAAACCGCTGCGCCGCATGTGGCAGATGGTCGAGATGTCCGTCGGCTCGGCGAGCAACGTCCTGCCGATGAGCGGCGGCGTCTGGTCGAAGATGACGGGCCGCAAGAAGCAGGCGGGCCCGACGCCGCAGGACGAGTTCTGGGAGTCCGTGCGGGAGAACGAGACCGAGGGCGACGAGGTGCCGCAGCGCGGTCGCGGCCGGGTGCGCCCGGAGGCGTCCAACCCGGTCATGGCGACGGCGCAGCGGCTCGACCGCGACTCCGTGCCGGGCCAGATCGTGAGCGGTGGCGACTCGTCGTCGGTGCGAGCGGGCGCGCTGCCCGCGGGATCGGGTCCGGCGGCGCTGCCGGCCGCCCGGTCGCGCGTGGTGGACAGCCCCACGGTCACCGACCGGCAGTGGGACAGGGTCGACGACGCGGTGCTCGTGCCGTCGCGGTCCAGCGCCTACTCCGCACCGGTGCAGGAACCTCGCAGGGCGGAGACGGAAGTGGTGGCAGGGCGTCCAGTGCACGTGATCTACCGGCCTTCGCGCGGCTTCGAAGTCAGGGACAACTGAAGGGAGGCGTAGGTGCCGATCCGTACCAACCGCGGCCGCGCCGCGGTCTACCGCAGGCTGTGGGGATGGCCGCTGCGTTCCCCGCGTCACCTGGCCGCCTCGATCATCATCTTCGTGGTGCTCGTGGTCGCGCTTGGCGTGATCATCCCAAGGGTGCTCGACCGCAAGCCGGTCGACCCGTCCGCGGCGAGCCCGTCCTCGACGTCGTCGCAGGGCACCCAGGTCGGCCAGCTGCCGTCGAGCGGCACCTCGCTGCCGACCAAGGCGCCCGCACCGTCCAACTCGGCGAAGGCGGCACCGCCCGCGGCCGACGCGCAGCTCGTCGCCGAGCTGTGGGCGGAGAACTGGGTCAAGCCGCCACCCGGCAACGACGTCAGCAAGTGGCTCAAGCAGCTGGAGGAGTACACGACCCCCGAGTTCCTCGCGCAGATGGCCACGATCGACCCGAGGAACGTCCCGACGTCGTTCGACAAGGTCAGGGCCGTGAAGTCGACGACGTCCTCCATCGACTTCGAGACCACCACCAGCATCGGCAAGGTGCGCATCACGGCGGTCAAGGCGCCGAACGGCGAGTGGCTCGTCAACAGCTACACGAAGGTGGACTGAGCCATGCGCGTGCTGTTGCTGATCGGGGCGCTGGCGATGATCGTCGTGATCGCGGTCACGACGTCAGGCGTGTCGCAGGTCGTCAGCAATTCCACGAACCCCGCCGCGGGCGCGAACATGATGCGGATGAGCTGCAACGCGGCCATCGGCCCGTGGGACGCGGGCGGCGGCGACAAGGGCCGCCACGACGCGTCGCGTCTCAACGAGGAGCAGCGCAACATCGTCGCGCGCATCATCTCCATCGGCCAGGAGCGCAAGCTGCCGCCGCTCGCGTGGCAGATCGCGATCCAGGCCGGCATGACCGAGTCGGGCCTGCGCCCGTTGAACTACGGCGACCGCGACTCGCTCGGCATCTTCCAGATGCGTCCGTCGATGGGCTGGGGAACACCGGCCGAGGTCACCGACCCGACGTACGCGATCAACAAGTTCTACGACGTGCTGCTGAAGGTGCCGGACTGGGAGAACAGGCGGCCCGGTGACTCGGCGCAGGCCGTGGAGCGCTCGGCGTTCCCGGACCGGTACCACAACTGGGAGGCCATGGCGGCGTTCCTGCTGAGCGAGCTGGGCGCGGTCTCGGACCCGGCGGGCTGCGGCTCGGGCGCGGGGGAGTTCCTGCTGGCGTCGAACGCGGCGGGCATCGCCATCGGGTTCACCAAGGAGCAGCTGGGTGAGCCGTACCTGTGGGGCGGCAACGGCCCGGACGCGTGGGACTGCTCCGGCATCCTGGTCAAGGCGTTCGGCGCGGCCGGCGTGAGCATCCCGCGCGTCGCGAACGACCAGTACGAGAAGGGCGGCGCCCACCTCCCGGTGCGCGACGCCCAGGCAGGCGATCTGATCTTCTGGGCGACGGACACGTCGAACCCCCGTACGGTGCACCACGTGGCCATGTACCTGGGCGGCGACGAGTACATCCACGCCCCCCAGACGGGTGATGTCGTGAAGATCAGCAAGATCAACTGGGACTATTACGAGTTGATGCCGCTGGCCGTCCGGCCGGGCGTGTAGATCGCGGGGAGGCGCTCCATGTTCAACCACGACCCCATCCCGAGGCCTTCCGGACCGCCCGCGTCGAGCACACCAGTGCGTGACTACATGGCGGCCGGAGCACCGGGAGTCTCTGCCGACTACGTGGTGATCCCACGGGCTCTGGCCGAGGCCATGCCGCTGCCGTTCCAGCAGCACCTCGTGCACCTGCTCGCGGACTTCCACCGCACCTACGGCCACCTGAAGTGGCCGGTGTACCGGGTGGTGCCGTCGCGCTACGAGAAGCTCGCCGACCTCGACGAGGAACAGCTGGCCGAGGTGGGCGCCATCATGGAGATCGACTCCGACGGCTCCCTCGTCTACCGCGACCGTTCCGGACGTAAGATCGAGAACGCCGAAGACCGCACGGTGCTGGTCTCGTGTTTGGACCCGATCCCGTCGGAGTACGCCAACGCCAACCAGTCCACGCCGCCGCGGGGATTCCCGGCGCCTTTGGGAGGCGAACGCGTATGAGTGACAGCAGCGGTTGGTACTTCTGCCTGACCCACCAGACCGTGGAGCAGGGCAAGGGCTGCAAGGGCCCGGACCGGATGGGCCCGTACCCGGACGAGGCCACCGCGGCTCGTGCTCTGGAGATCGCCCGCGAACGGACCAAGGCCGCGGACGAGTCCGACAAGAAGTGGCGCGGCGACGACGAGGACTGACTCGTCGGTACATAGGCTGTGCGGGTGGCTTCCCTGGTGATCCGCACGGGTCGTGCGGACGTGTCCTTCGACGGCATCCGCACCGAGTTCGGTCTGCCCTCTTCCTTCGACGCGGCCGTGCTCGCCGAGGCCGAGGCGGCGGTCTCCCGTTCCCCGGGAGACCGCCCCGACCTCACCTCGCTGCCCCTGGTGACGATCGACCCGCCCGGCGCCAAGGACCTGGACCAGGCGCTGTGCGTGCTGAAGTCCGGTGACGGCTTCGTCGTGCACTACGCGATCGCCGACCTGGGCCTGTTCGTGACGCCCGGCGGTCCGCTGGACCTGGAGGTCCGGCGCCGCGGCCAGACCCTGTACCTGCCCGACGGCAACGTTCCCCTGCACCCCACCGTGCTCTCCGAGGGTGCGGCGTCGCTGCTGCCCGGTGTCGTGCGTCCCGCGGTGCTGTGGACGTTCACCTGCGGCGCCGACGGTGTCCCCACAGCTGTCGAGGTGCGCCGGGCGATGGTGCGGTCGACGGCCCAGTTCGACTACGAGTCGGTGCAGAGGTCGTTCGACGCGGGCGATCCGCACCCGTCGGTGGCGGCGCTGGCCGAGTTCGGGCCGTTGCGGCGGGCGCTGGCCCTGCGGCGCGGAGCGATCGAGCTGCAGCTGCCCGAGCAGGAGATCGAGACCGACGGCGACGGCTGGCAGCTGGTCATCCGGCCCCGCGCCGAGGTGGACTCGTGGAACGCGGAGATCTCGCTGATGACCGGCATGGCCGCCGCGTCGATCATGCTGGAGGCCCGCGTGGGCGTCCTGCGCACGCTGCCCGACCCGGACGCCGCCGCCGTGGCCACGCTGCGGAAGTCCGCTGCGGCGCTGAAGGTGGCGTGGCCCGCCGACCTGTCGCCGGGGGCGTTCCTGGCCGGTCTGGACGCTTCCCGGCCGGAGTCGCTGGCGTTGTTCACCGACGCCACGCGGCTGCTGCGCGGTGCGGGCTACTCGGCGTTCAACGGGTCCGTTCCCGAGCTCGTGACGCACGCGGGTGTCGCGGCCCCGTACACCCACGTCACCGCACCCCTGCGCCGCCTGGTCGACCGCTTCGCCACCGAGGTGTGCCTGGCGGTCACGGCCGGGCAGGAGCTGCCGGCCTGGCTGGCCGAGGCCCTGCCGCTGCTGCCGGCGCTGATGGGGTCGTCCGACTCGCTCGCCTCGAAGGTGGAACGGGCGTCGCTCGACCAGGTCGAGGCGTGGGTGCTGGCCGGCCGCGTCGGGCAGGAGTTCGACGCCGTCGTGCTGCGGTCCGGGGACGACGAGGCCGAGGTGTTCGTGTCCGCGCCGCCGATCCTCGCCAAGTGCTCCGGCAGGCGCCTCCCGGAAGGCGAGTCGATCCGCGTGCGCCTGGCCGAGGCGGATCCGGCCGAACGCCGGGTGCGCTTCGAGCACGCGCGCTGAGAAGCGGGCGAAGGTCACGTTGGGCAGCCCGCGTCCGGCAGGTCGTGTGAAGATGCAGGGGTGACAGACATTCGTGACCTCACCGTCGGCGTCCTGGGCGGCACCGGAGCCCAGGGCAAGGGCCTCGCCATCCGCTGGGCCAAGGCGGGCCTCAAGGTGATCATCGGTTCCCGCAGCGCCGACCGGGCCGAGCTGGCGGCCAAGGAGATCGTCGAGATCGCGGGCGGCGACGTCCGGGGCGCGGACAACACCGACTGCGCCGCCGACTCCGACGTCGTGCTGGTCGCGGTGCCGTGGGACGGGCACGGAGATCTGCTCGCCGGTCTGCGCGACCAGCTGGCCGGGAAGATCGTCATCGACTGCGTGAACCCCCTCGGCTTCGACAAGCAGGGCCCGTTCGCCCTGCCGGTCACCGAGGGCAGCGCGGCGCAGCAGGCCGAGCTCCTCCTACCGGAGTCGCGGGTCACCGCCGCGTTCCACCACGTGTCCGCCGTGCTGCTCGCCGACCTGTCGGTGTCCGAAGTGGACATGGACGTCCTGGTGCTGGGCGACGACCGCGAGGCCACCGACACCGTCCGGGAACTGGCCGGGCTCGTGCCCGGCTTCCGCGGCGTCTACGGCGGCCGGCTGCGCAACGCCCACCAGGTCGAGGCGTTCACCGCCAACCTCATCGCGGTCAACCGCCGGTACAAGACCCACGCCGGCCTGAAGATCACGGGAGTCTGATGCTCCCCGTCGACGACCTCGGTGAGCCGGTGGCGCTGGACCAGCCTCGACGCGTGGTCAGCCTGGTGCCGTCGATCACCGAGGCCGTCGCCGCGACCGTGCCCGGATCCCTCGTGGGCGCGACGGACTACTGCACCCACCCGGCCGATCTCGACGTGGCCCGCGTCGGCGGGTCGAAGTACCCGGACGTCGACGAGGTCCTGGCGCTGCGCCCCGAACTCGTGATCGCGAACTCCGAGGAGAACCGCCCGGAGGACGTGGACCGGTTGCGCGCCAACGGCGTCAACGTCTGGGTGACCGAGGCGCCGAAGACGGTCCCGATGGCGCTGGAGTCGCTCAGGAGGTTGTTCGCGCTCGGCTGGGACCTCGTCCCCGAGTGGCTGACCGAGGCCGAAGAGCTGTGGCGCGACACGAAACCCGCGAAGCTCACCGCGGTGGTCCCGGTCTGGCGCCGCCCGTGGGTGGTCGTCGGCCGCGACACCTTCGCCACCGATGTGTTGCGGCGCCTGGGAATCGAGAACGTCTACGCGACGCACGAAGAGCGCTACCCGCGTCCGAGCCTCGACGAGCTCAACGACAAGCGCCCCGACCTCGTGATCCTGCCGGACGAGCCGTACGTGTTCACCCACGAGGACGGCCCGGAGAGCTTCCCCGGCCTGCCCTACGCGCTCGTCAACGGCAGGCACCTGACCTGGTACGGGCCTTCGCTCGTAGAAGCAAAGCCTGCCCTGGAGAGGGCACTGGACTACGGCCAGGGTTGACAACCACGGGTGGATTCGCGCAACCCCGTGCGCTGTCAGGATTCTCGGCCATGGGGAAACTAGCCGCGATCATCGCGACAGCCGCCGCCACCGTCACGCTCACCGCCGTCCCTGCCAGCGCCGACCCCGTCGTCGTCTACCAGCTCGCCGGCAGCACCCGCTGCCTCGCCGACGTGCGCACCGACGTCGTTCTGAAGCCGTGCAACGAACTCGCCGACGACCAGCGCTGGCTCGTCCCGATCAGCGGTGGGGTCGACTGGCCGCACAACATCGCCACCGAGAGGTGTCTGGGTGCGACCGCCGCCGGTGACGTGGTCGGCCAGGCCTGCACCTCGAGCGCCAACCAGCGGTGGCGGCGGGTGCCGACGGGGACCTCGTTCCAGTTCCGCAACGTCGGCACCAACAAGTGCCTCACCGCGCAGGTGACGGTCGCGACCTGCAGCACCTCCAGCTCGAAGTGGAACGGCCTGCGCTAGGGCCTGAACCGATCGGTCGCCGCCAGCAGGGCCGCCAGGATGCCGGGCTCGTCGTACGCGTGCCCGGCATCCGGCACCAGCACCAGTTCCGACTCGGGCCAGGCCTTGTGCAGGTCCCACGCCGACACGGCCGGAGTCGCGATGTCGTACCGCCCCTGCACGATCACGCCCGGGATGTCCTTGAGCCGCACCGCGTCCCGGATCAGCTGCCCCTCCTCGAGCCACCCGCGGTGCACGAAGTAGTGGTTCTCGATCCGCGCGAACGCCAGCGCGTACTCCGGCACGGCGAACTCGGCCACCAGCTCCGGCCGCGGCAGCAAAGTCACCGTCGCGCCCTCCCACGTGCTCCACGCGACGGCGGCGGGCCCGTGCACCTCGGGGTCCTCGGAGGCCAGCAGCTTCGCGTACAGCTCGACGGGATCGCCCGACAGACCGGCCAGCGGCTCCATGAACTTCTCCCACAGGTCCGGGAACAGGTTCGCCGCCCCGCCGCGGTAGTACCAGTCCACTTCGGACGAGCGCAGCGTGAAGATGCCGCGCAGCACCAGTTCCGACACGCGCGAGGGGTGCGTCTCGGCGTACGCGAGCGCCAGCGTCGAGCCCCAGGAGCCGCCGAAGACCTGCCAGCGGTCGATCCCGAGCGACGAGCGCAGCTTCTCCATGTCGGTCACGAGGTGCCAGGTCGTGTTCAGCGACAGGTCACCGGACACGGACGCGTGCGGCACCGAACGCCCGCACCCGCGCTGGTCGAACAGGACGATCCGGTAGGCCGACGGGTCGAAGAGGCGCCGGTGCGACGGCGAACAGCCGCCGCCGGGACCGCCGTGCAGGAAGACCACGGGCTTGCCGGACGGGTTGCCGCACTCCTCCCAGTACACGAGGTTGCCGTCACCGGTTTCCAGGTGGCCTGACGCGTGGGGCTCGATCTCCGGGTACATGGGCCTATCGTCGAGCACATGGCGCAGTTCTCGCAGGAGACCTCCACCACGGGGGCGTTCGTCAGGCAGCCGAACCGCTTCACCGCGCGGCCCGAGCCCGAGCCGGGCCGCTACCGGCTCGTGGTCAGCCTCGCCTGCCCGTGGGCGCACCGCGCGGTCATCGTCCGCAAGCTCCTCGGCCTCGAGGACGCCATCTCGTTGGCTGTCGTCGACCCGATCCGCGACGAGAAGGGCTGGCGGTTCGCCGAGACGGACCCCGTCCTGGGCATCGACTACCTCAAGCAGGCCTACGACAACGCCGACCCGGGCTACGAGGGCCGGGTCACCGTTCCGGCCCTGGTCGACACGACCACGAAGGAGGTCGTCACCAACGACTACCCGCAGATCACGCTGGACTTCAGCCTGCGCTGGCGCCCGGAGAGCACGCTCTACCCGGAACACCTGCGCGAAGAGATCGACGCCTGGATCGAGCCGATCTTCCACAACGTCAACAACGGCGTCTACAAGGCCGGTTTCGCCACGTCACAGGAGGCCTACGAGCAGGCCTACGCGAACCTGTTCGCCGAACTGGACCGCATCGAGGCCCACCTCGCCACCCGCACGCACCTGGTCGGCGAGCAGCTCACCGAGGCCGACATCAGGCTCTGGACCACGCTGGTCAGGTTCGACGCCGTCTACCACGGCCACTTCAAGTGCAACCGGACCAAGCTGACCGAGATGCCGAACCTGTGGGCGTACGCGAAACGGCTCTACGCCCAGTTCGGGGACACGGTGAACTGGGACCACATCAAGCGCCACTACTACGTGACGCACCACGACATCAATCCGACCGGGATCGTGCCGGCGGGCCCAGACCCGGAGGTCTGGACCCGCTAGCGACGGAACTCAGTGGAAGGTGTGCTCGGGGCCGGGGAACTGGTGCCCGCGCACCTCGTTCGCGAACTCGGTGGCCGCGCCCAGCATGACGTTGCCGATGTCCGCGTAGCGCTTGACGAACCGGGGCGCCTTGCCGCGGTTCAGGCCCATCATGTCCTGCCACACCAGCACCTGGGCGTCGGTGTCCGGACCGGCACCGATGCCCACGGTCGGGATGACCAGGTCGTGCGTGATCTGCTTGGCGACCTCGGCGGTCACCATCTCCAGCACGACCGCGAACGCGCCCGCCTCCTGCACCGCGATCGCGTCCTGGAGCACCACGTCGTGGTTCTCGTGACGACCCTGCACGCGGTAGCCGCCGAGCTGGTGCTCGGACTGCGGGGTGAAGCCGATGTGCGCCATGACCGGGATGCCCGCGGCCGTGATCGCGCGGATGTGCGGTGCGAAGTAGGCGCCGCCCTCCAGCTTGACCGCGTGCGCCTGGCCTTCCTTCATGAACCGGACGGCCGTCGCCACGGCCTGCTCCACCGACACCTGGTAGGAGCCGAACGGCAGGTCGGCGACCACGAGAGAGCGCTTGACCGAGCGCGTCACCGCGCGCACGAGCGGTACGAGCTCGTCCACGGTGACCGGCAGCGAGGTGTCGTTGCCGTAGACGGTGTTCGAGGCCGAGTCGCCGACCAGCAGGACGGGGATGCCGGCCTCGTCGAAGATCGAGGCGGTGAAGGTGTCGTACGAGGTGAGCATGGGCCACGGCTCGCCGCGTTCCTTCATCTCACGCAGGTGGTGAACGCGTACCCGCTTGGCCGGGGGCTTCTGGCCCGCTCCGGAGCCGTAGGGCGCGGAAACTTCGGCAGTGGTCATCGTCGACCGTTCCTTTCCTCGAAGCCCACCTGAGTGGGTCCCCGGGCGCTTTGTGCACGGTTGCCGAGAACCAGAGTGGCACCGTTGGCGACAAACGGAATGCAGATGCGGTTACCGTCACATGCCTGGCCCTTCGAATCACTCCTCGGGCAGCCCCTTGAGCGCCTCCCGGACGGCCATCACCACGGCGTCCGGCCGGTCCATCTGGATCATGTGACGACTGCCGGGAACAGGCACGTTGCGGCCCCACGGCACGAGGGCGGCCAACGACCGGTGCTCCGGCCACACCTTCCGCCCGGCCGTGAGCACCAACCACGGCACACGGGGCAACGGCCGGCGCTTGCGCAGCCGTTCGAGCGTCGCCACCTGGCCGGGGTACGACGCGAGCTCCCACAGCACCGCCCGCCCGACGCCGGGGCGCCGGTAGACGAGCTCGACCAGGTCGGAGGGTGCCGGATCGGTCACGCCGAGCGTCGAGACAGCGGTCAGCAGGTTGCGGAACGAGTGCCCGTACCGCTGGGTGATCCGGGCGCCGAGCCAGCGGCTGCCGATGGCCCGCACGCCCTGCGCGATCACCGCCGACACGTCGAACGGGGCTCCCGCGCCCGGCGTCTCGGCGTCCGGGTCGAGCAGGACCACGCCGTCGACCCGGTGCGGCCGCAGCCGCGCGTAGGCCTCGACGTGCATCGACGCCATCGAGTGCCCGACCAGGACCGCCCGCGGCACCCCGCGCAGCACCGCGTCGAGCACGGCCACCTCCCGTGCCAGCGACGGTCCGCGCCGGGCGGGGCCGCTCAACCCCAGTCCCGGCCGGTCGAACACGACCACCCTCGCGTGCGGTGCCAGCAGCCGCACGGTGCGGTCCCAGTCGAACCAGGCCCCGCCCAGGCCCGAGCTGAGCACCACGACCGGCCCCTCGACACGCCCGGAGGCGGCGACATGCACCCTTCCGGCCGAAGACGGGATCATGACGGTCATCGGCTGACCTCGGGAGTGGTAGTGGCACCGGCGTGGAAGTGGAAGACCGCGGGCGCGATCGCGACGATCGTGCAGCTGGCCGGGGTGTTGTCGCTGCTCAGGGTCATTCTGCCCGAGGACGGCTGGTTCACCGACCTCGCCGACGGCATCGGGTACCTCTTCGGTCTGCCGATCGACGGCAACCTGTTCATCGCCATGGTGTTCTTCGTGCTCGGCGCCGCCCTGCGCAGGCACAAGCGCGCGGCGCTGTGGACGCTGCTGCTGTTCCAGGTCATCGGCCTGCTGCTGGTCGGCTTCATCATGGTCATCTTGGCCCTGGCACCTGAAGAAGTCCTGGATCCGGGCGAGGAACCGCACTGGGTTTTCCTCGGTGTCGGCGCCACGACCTCCGTGCTGTTCGTGGTGCTGCTGTTCGTGGTGCGCGAGGCGTTCCCCGCCCGGCTGGCCCGCGGCGCGTGGCGGTGGGCGCTCGCGTCGTTCGTGCTGGGCATGATCGCGCTGATCGCGGTCGGCTGGGGTCTTACCGAGGTCTTCCCCGGCGGGCTGGTCGCGCAGACCGACAAGCTCGCGTGGGCCGCCAACCAGGCGACGGGCGAGGTCGTCCGGCTCGGCCGCCTCGACATCCCCGAGGGCCCGCAGTGGCTGAGCGTGGTGCTGGGCCTGTGCGGCGTGCTGGTCGCGATCTGGGCGATGTACCTGTTCTTCCGCGGCGTCCGCAGCCAGAGCATGATCACCGGCGAGCAGGAGCTCGACGTGCGCCGGCTGCTGGCGGCCGACGGCGAGCCCGACTCCCTGGGGTACTTCGCGACCAGGCGCGACAAGAGCGTGGTGTTCGCCGCGTCCGGCCGGGCGGCCCTGACGTACCGGGTGATCGGCGGCGTGACGCTGGCCTCCGCCGACCCGGTCGGGGACGAGGAGCACTGGCCGGAGGCCGTGCGGGCGTGGCTCGCCGAGGCGCGCACGTACGGCTGGACGCCGGGCGTGCTCGGCGCGTCCGAACGAGGCGCGCAGGTCTACTCCGACGCCGGCCTCAAGGCGCTGGAGATCGGTGACGAGGCGGTCCTGGACGTCCGCCGGTTCGTCCTCGCCGGTCCGGAACGACGAGGGCTGCGCCAGGCGGTGTCCCGCGTCGAACGCGCCGGGTACACCACCCGCGTCCGCCGCCACAGCGAGATCGCGCCGGACGAGATGGCGTCCATCCTGGACCTCGCCGAGGCGTGGCGCGGCGCCGAGACCGAGCGCGGCTTCTCGATGGCGCTGGGGCGCCTGGGAGATCCGAGCGACGGCCGGTGCGTGATGGTGGAGGCATACGACGCGTCGGGTGCGTTGCGCGGCCTGCTGTCGTTCGTGCCGTGGGGCCGCCGGGGCGTGTCGCTCGACCTCATGCGCCGCGACCGCGGGGCGGAGAACGGCCTCAACGAGTACATGGTCGCCCAGCTCGCGTCCGCCGCCGGGCATCTCGGCGTGCAGCGGATCTCGCTGAACTTCGCGATGTTCCGCGCGGTGTTCGAGGAGGGCGAGAAGATCGGCGCCGGACCGGTGCTGCGGGCGTGGCGGCGGGTGCTGTCGCTCGCGTCGCGGTTCTTCCAGCTGGAGTCGCTGTACCGCTCGAACGCCAAGTACCTGCCGGAGTGGGAGCCGAGGTTCCTCTGCTACCAGCGGTCCCGGTCGCTGCCGCGGGTCAGCATCGCCGCCGGTGTCGCCGAGGGTTTCGTGCCGTCGCTGCGGTCGTTGCGCAAGCGCGCGCTGCAGAAGACGGACGTCAGCGACGACTTCGCGGCGCGGGTCGCCGAGATCGACGCGATCCGGGTCGAACCGAAGTCCGTGCGCAGGCCGGAGCAGGTCCGGGTGCGGATCGCGAAGGTCGAACGGCTCCTCTCGCAGGGCGTCGACCCGTATCCGGTCGGGTTCCCGCGCACCGATCTCCTCGCCGGCGCACGCGAGCGCTTCGGCGAGGAGGTCTCGGTCACCGGACGCGTGGTCGCGTTGCGGGAGATGGGCAGGCTCTGCTTCGCGCGGGTGCGGGACTTCAGCGGCGAGATCCAGCTGATGCTGACCGTCGACTCGCTGGGGGACGCCCTGGCGTCGTGGAAGTCGGACGTCGACCTAGGTGACCACGTCGGCGTCACGGGCAAGGTGGTCAAGTCCGACCACGGCGAGATCTCGGTGCTGGCGTCGTCGTGGACGATGACCGCGAAGTGCCTGCACCCGTTGCCGGACAAGCGGAAGGGCTTCACCGACCCGGAGGCCCGCGTCCGCCAGCGCTACCTCGACCTGGTGGTGAACCAGGACTCGGCGCACCTGCTGAAGCTGCGCAGCGACGTCATCCGCAGCGTGCGCGAGTTCCTGCACTCCCAGGAGTACCTCGAGGTCGAGACGCCGATGCTGCAGGCGGTGCACGGCGGCGCGAACGCACGGCCGTTCGTCACCCACATCAACGCCTACGACATGCGGATGTACCTGCGGATCGCGCCGGAGCTGTACCTGAAACGGCTCTGCGTCGCGGGCGTGGACCGGGTCTTCGAGCTGAACCGCAACTTCCGCAACGAGGGCGCGGACGCCACCCACAACCCCGAGTTCACGATGCTGGAGGCCTACCAGTCCTATGCGGACTACCGGGTCATGCTCGACCTGGTGCGCACGCTGGTCCAGCACGCGGCACGCGAGGCGTTCGGGTCCGAGGTCGCGCACCGGCCGGACGGCGTGTTCGACCTCTCGGGCGAGTGGCCGGTGGTTCCCGTCTACACGGCCGTTTCCAGCGCCCTGAACGCGTCGATCACGCCGGACACGCCCGTCGCGGAGCTGCGCACGCTGCTGGGCGCACGGGGCGTGGAGATCAACGAGGACTGGGACCACGGCCAGCTCGTGCAGGAGGCCTACGACTCGTTCGTGGAGGCCTCGACCGTCGGCCCGACCTTCTACATCGACTTCCCGACGTCGGTGTCGCCGCTGACCCGCCAGCACCGCGTCGACCCGCGCCTGGCCGAGCGGTGGGACCTGGTGGCGTTCGGCGCGGAGATCGGCACGGCCTACTCGGAGCTGACCGACCCGCTGGAGCAGCGGCGCCGGCTGGAGGCGCAGTCGCTGAAGGCCGCGTCCGGTGACGTCGAGGCGATGGAGCTGGACGAGGACTTCCTGCGGGCGCTGGAGCACGGCATGCCGCCGACCGGCGGGCTCGGCATGGGCGTCGACCGGTTGCTGATGATGCTGACCGGCACGTCGATCCGGCAGACCGTGCTCTTCCCGTTCGTCCGTCCTCAGTGATCCAGGTAGGCGAGCACGGCCTGGACGCGCCTGTCGCCCGACCCGTCCTCGCTGTTGAGGCCGAGCTTCAGGAACACGTTGCCGATGTGCTTGTGCACCGCTCCCGCGCTGATGACGAGCTTCTCGCCGATGGCGGCGTTCGACAGGCCTTCCGCCATCAGCCCGAGGACCTCGCGCTCCCGCGGTGACAGCACACCGAGCGCGTCGTCCGCCTTGCGCCGCACGAGCAGCTGCGACACCACCTCGGGGTCGAGGGCCGTGCCGCCGTTGGCGACGCGGTGCAGCGAGTCGAGGAAGTCCGCGACCTTGCCGACGCGTTCCTTGAGCAGGTAGCCGACGCCGCCACCCGAGCTGGCGAGCAGTTCGTGCGCGTAGCTCTGCTCGACCCACGCGGACAGGACCAGCACGGCCAGTTTCGGGTGCCTGCGCCGCGCCTCGACGGCTGCTTTCAACCCCTCGTCCGTGAACGTCGGTGGCATCCGCACGTCGACAACGGCGATGTCCGGCTCGTGTTCGGCCACGGCCTTGAGAAAGTCGTCCGGGTTGCCCGCGGCCGCCGCCACGTCGAGACCTTCGTTGCGCAACAACAACGTGAGCCCCTCACGGAGCAGTGCGTCGTCTTCGGCGATCACGATGCGCACGGTTTCACCTCCCCACCGGCAGCACGACGGTGAGCACAGTGGGCCCGCCCTCGGGACTGCTCACGTCCGCACTGCCGTCCAACGCCGCCACCCTGCCGCGAATGCCGTCCAAGCCCGTCCCCTGCTTCTCGTCCGCGCCGCCCTTGCCGTCGTCGTGCACGATGACGGTGAGCTTCTCCTCGATGATGCTCAAGCTGACCCACGCCTGCTCGGCACCGCTGTGCTTGGCCACGTTCGTCAACGCCTCGGCGACCGCGAAGTACGCCGCCGCCTCGACCGCCGCGGGCAGCCGTCCGAGGTGCTCGGCCTGCAACACGCACGGCACCGGGCAGCGTGCCGCCAGCGCCTGGATCGCGCCGTCCAGTCCCAGATCCTCCAGCACGGGCGGGTGGATGCTGCGCACGACGTTGCGGAGCTCCTCCAGCGCGTCGCCCGCTGCGTCCTGCGCGCGCAGCAGCGCCTGCAGCGCGTTGTCCGGGTTCTGCTTGAGCGTGCGTTCCGCGATGCCGAGCATCATGACCACGCCGACCAGCTTGTTCTGCGTGCCGTCGTGCAGGTTCCGCTCGATGCGCCGCAACTCGGCCCCGTGCGCCTGCAACGCCGCCGCCCGCGTGGCCACGACCTCGGCCAGCCGCTTCTCCAGCGACGCCCTGGGCGGCGCCAGCAGCCTCGCGGCCAGCCTCGCGTCGAACTCGGCCAGCCGCGGGAACTGCGAGACGATCAAGGCCAGCACGGCCGCGAGCGGCACGCTGAGCAGCGCCATCGGCCACGAGTCGACGCGGATGCCGAACGAGTTCTCGAACCCGCCGGGAGCCACCCACCAGAACAGCAACACGATCGGCTGCTGCACCAACGCGCCCGCCACCCCGATCGCGAACGACCCGAGGAACGACCCGATCAGGGCGTTCGTGATCAGCCACAGCCCGTCACGCCGGCTCTGCGGGTCGGTCAGCACGCCCTGCGCGCGGTGCAGCCACGGCCCGTCGAGCGGTGGTGGCGACGGCAGCGCGACGCCGGTGAAGCGGGCCAGCCGCCGCCGGTCGAGGTCCACGATCCGCCGGATCCACGGCGCGGTGATGGGCAGCAACGGCAGCAGGACCACGGACAGCAGCAGGATGCCGAGAGCGAGCCACGCCGCGATGGACGTCAACATGCCCGTCGCCAGGTAGGCCAGCGCCGCCCAGATCCGTTTCATGGGGAGAAACGTAGCTGGGCGTCCCGGGCTCGCGCGGTGGAGCAGGCTCTACTCCTCTGGAGGCGGTGGGCTCAGCCCTCGCGCCAGCCGTTCGTGATGGGCAGCCGCCGGTCCCGGCCGAACGCCTTGTTCGAGATCTTGGTGCCCGGCGGGTACTGCCGGCGCTTGTACTCGGCCTTGTCGACCATCCGCAGCACCCGGTCCACGAGCGCCGGCTCGTGCCCGGCGGCCAGCAGGTCGTCGTACCCGCGGTCGCAGTGGACGTAGTCGTCCAGCAGGCGGTCGAGCACCTCGTAGTCCGGCAGCGAGTCGGTGTCGACCTGGCCGGGCCGCAGTTCGGCCGACGGCGGCTTGGAGATCGAGTTCTCCGGGATCGGCGGGGTCTCGCCGCGCTTCTCGGCCTCGGCGTTGCGCCACCGGGCGAGGTCCCAGACCAGCGTCTTCAGCACGTCCTTGATCGGGGCGTAGCCGCCGACGGCGTCGCCGTAGATGGTCGAGTAGCCCACGGCGAGCTCGGACTTGTTGCCCGTCGCGAGCACCAGGTGACCGTGCTGGTTCGACAGCGCCATCAGCAGCATGCCGCGGCAGCGGGCCTGGATGTTCTCCTCGGCGAGGCCGGTCAGCTTCAGCTGCGAGACGTACGTCGACACCATCTCGCCGATCGGCTCGGTGGTGAAGTGCAGGCCGGTCCGCTGCGCCATGTCGGAGGCGTCCGAACGCGAGTGCTCGGACGAGTAGGAGGACGGCATCGAGACGCCGTAGACCGCGTCGGCGCCGAGCGCGTCCACGGCCAGAGAAGCCACCACGGCCGAGTCGATGCCACCGGACAGGCCGAGGACCACGGACCGGAAGCCGTTCTTGTGCACGTAGTCGCGCAGACCGGTCACCAGCGCGTGCCACACCTCTGCCTCGTCGGACAGCGGCTCGAACACGCGTGGCGCGGGCAACGGCTCGTACGCCGGGATCGCGTCCGAGAGGAACACACGGCGCACGTAGAAGTCGCCGATCTGGCCCTGCTCGTACTCGCGGCCGCCCGGCACGTCGAAGTCGACGAACATCAGGTGCTCGACGAACTGCGGCGCCCGCCCGACCAGCTGGCCGTCGGCGGAGACGACGAGCGAGTCGCCGTCGAACACCAGCTCGTCCTGGCCGCCGACCAGGTTGCAGTAGGCGAGGGGAGCGCGGGCCTCGGCGGCGCGGCGCGCGACCAGGGGCAGCCGCTGGTCGTCCTTGTTGCGCTCGTACGGCGAGGCGTTGGGCGAGACCACGACGTCGACGCCGGCGTCACCGAGAGCGGTGATCGGGCCGCCGTCCTGCCACAGGTCCTCGCAGATCACCATGCCGACCTCGACACCGTTGATCCGCACGATGTCGAGCGACGAACCCGGCTTGAAGTAGCGGCGCTCGTCGAACACGCCGTAGTTCGGCAGGTGGTGCTTGCACTGCCGCGCGACGACGCGCCCGCCGTGCAGCACGGCGACGGCGTTGCGCGGGCCGACCGAGTCGTGCTCCAGGTAGCCGACGACCGCGGCGACGTCGCCCAGGCCCGAGGCCTCCAGCGACCCGGCCAGCGCTTCGAGCGCCTCCGCGGACGCCCGCGCGAACGACGTGCGGATCGCCAGGTCCTCGACCGGGTAGCCGGTCAGCACCATCTCGGGGAACACGGCGACGTGCGCGCCGCCCTCACGGGCCTTGCGCGTCCACTCCACGACCAGCGACGCGTTGCCCTGGAGATCACCAACAGTGGCGTTGACCTGGGCCAGCGCGATCCGAAGCTGCGGCATGCCCTCATCATCTCCCATACCATCGGGCTGTGGTCCGTCTCTTGAGCGTGTTGCTCGTCATTCCGCTGCTCGCGTCCTGCACCTCGATCGTCGAAGGGACCGCCAAACCGGGCGTGACCTTGGAAAAGGTCGGTCCGGCGGGCGTCGTCCCGGCCGGTTTGGAGGAGTTCTACGGCCAGCAGCTCGGCTGGGAGAACTGTGAGCCCTACGCCACGACGGGGTCGAGCCGCGACGCGTACGGCAAGAGGCGCGACGTCGAGTGCACGCGCCTGAGGGTTCCCCTCGACTACAGCAAGCCAACCGGCGACACGATCACCATCGGCGTGCTCCGGTACAAGGCCACCGGGCAGAAGATCGGCTCGCTGCTGACCAACCCCGGCGGCCCCGGCGCGTCCGGCATGGCGTCGGCCGCGGGCATGGTCCCGGCCTACCGCAAGACCGAGCTCGCGGCGAAGTTCGACCTCATCGGATTCGACCCGAGGGGCATCGGCGCGAGCGAGCCGGCGGTCAGCTGCCTCACCGGACAGGAGCGCGACGCGGAGCGTTTGGACCTCGACACGGACACAAGTCCGGCCGGAATCGCCCAAACGGAGCAGGAGAACAGGGCGTATGCCGAGAAGTGTGCGGCCGGTACAAAATTCGGGGCGGCAATGCTCGCCAATTTGGGCACGCGGGACGTAGTTAAGGACATGGATGTCCTCCGCTCTGCGCTCGGCGACGCGAAGCTGAGCTACGTCGGGTACTCGTACGGCACCCGCATAGGCACTGAATACGCCGAGACCTTCCCCCAGAACGTGCGCGCGCTCATCCTCGACGGTGCCGTCGACCCGACCCAGGACCAGCTCGCGTCGCTGGTCGCACAGGCGGCCGGCTTCCAGAAGGCGTTCGACGAGTTCGTGAAGTGGTGCCGGACCAAGAAGGAGTGTCCTCTCGACGCCGATGCCAACCTGAGCTTCAGGCAGCTCACCACACCGTTGATCCAGAAGCCGGTCGACGTCGGTGACCGCAAGCTGTCCTACAACGACGCCATCACCGCCGCGATCCAGGCGATGTACTCGGAACAGCTCTGGCCGCTGCTGCTCGACGGCCTGCAGGAGCTGAAGAGCGGCAAGGGCACCACGCTGCTGCGCCTCGCCGACGCCTACTTCGACCGCGACGAGCAGGGCCAGTACTCGACCATCACGGATGCGTTCAACGCGGTGCACTGCGTTGACGACGCACGGCTGACGGACAAGAACGCGCTGCTCGAGACCCAGAAGAAGTACAAGGAGGCGGCACCGTTCCTCGACGACGGCAACCCGGCCGGCGCGGCCCTCGACTCGTGCGCGTTCTGGCCGGCCCCGGTCACCGCGCGCACGGGCCCGCCCAAGGCGGAAGGCATCCCGCCGCTGCTGGTCATCTCCACGACCGGCGACCCGGCCACCCCCTACGAGGCGGGCGTGAACCTGGCCAAAGCGCTCAACTCGCGGTTGCTCACCTACGAAGGCGTCCAGCACACGGTCTTCCTGCAGGGCGACCAGTGCGTGGACAGCGCCGGCGTGAAGTACCTGATCGACCAGACGTTGCCCGCTGACGGAACCCGGTGCGCCTAATGACGAAGAGGCGATCCCGAGTCACCGCGGCCTTGTTCGCCTTGATCGTTCTGCTCGGCACGTCCACGTCCTACGCGCGCATCGACGGCTCACCCGTCGCCGCGCGCAAGGGTCTGGCGCGCTTCTACGAGCAGACGCTGGCGTGGGGTGCGTGCCAGCCCTACGCGACCGACGCGAAGAGCAAGGGCCTGTACGAGCGCGAGGGCATCCAGTGCGCTCGGCTGTACGTTCCGCTCAACTACGAGAACCCGGACGCGGGGACGATCACCGTCGGACTGCTGCGCCGACCGGCCACCGAGAAGGACCGCAGGGTCGGCTCGCTCGTCGTGAACCCCGGCGGTCCAGGTGGTTCGGGCATGTCGCACGTCGCGAACATGCAGCCGGGCAACCCGGTCGGCAAGCGGTTCGACGTCGTGGGCTTCGACCCGCGCGGTGTGGGGGCGAGCCAGCCCCGCGTCCAGTGCCTGACCGACGCCGAACGCGACGCGCAACGGCTGCGGCCCAAGGGCGAGAGCGCGAACCTGACCGAACAGGAGAACAAGTTCTTCGTCGACCGCTGTGCCGAGCGCAGCGGCATCGACCTGCTGCGCAACGTCGGTACCCGTGACGTCGTGCGCGACGTCGACGTGCTGCGCGGCGCGTTGCGGGAGAGCAAGCTGACCTACCTCGGCTACTCCTACGGCACGCGCATCGGCACGTTGTACGCCGAGATGTTCCCTCGCAACGTGCGCGCGATGGTGCTCGACGGCGCGGTGGAGGTCAACGCGGACAAGGTGGCCGCGTCCGCCCGTCAGGCACAGGGCTTCGAGGAGTCGTTCCAGCGGTTCGCGGGCTGGTGCGCGCAACGCGACTGTCCCATCGGAAGGGACACGAGCACGGCGGAGTCCAGGTTCCGGCAGATGATCGAGCCGCTCAAGAAGACCCCGCTGCAGGTCGGCGACCGCAAGCTGTCCCACTCGGACGCCAACACGGCCATCATCCAGGCGATGTACACGGACCGGCTGTGGGAGACCGCGCTGAAGGGTCTCCAGGAGTTGCGGCAGAACAAGGGCACGACCCTGCTGCAGCTCGCCGACCAGTACCTCGGCCGCGCCCAGGACGGCACCTACAGCCGCATCCAGGACGCGTTCGTGGCCATCCGCTGCGTCGACGAACCGCCGATCAAGGACCGGGCCACCCTGGAGTCCAACCGTCGGAGGCTGTTGGAACTGCTGGGCAACGACACGATCCCCACCGACGAGACCGCGCTCGGCCCGTGCGCGTTCTGGCCGGCCCCGCACACGTCGGAACCGCATCCGCCCAACGTGAGCGGACTGCCGCAGGTGCTGGTGGTGTCGACGACCGGTGACCCTGCGACGCCCTACCAGTCCGGCGTGGACCTCGCACAGGCACTAGGGGCGCGTTTGCTGACGTACAACGGAAACCAGCACACGGCGTTCCTCGCGGGCATCGGTTGCGTGGACGCCGTGGGCACGAACTACCTGGTGGACCTGAGGTTGCCCGAGACAGACGCGGTCTGCTGACGTCTCCCGGGCAGGAGGACCGATCCCAGCGCTCCCAGCGCGCAGATCACCGCCGTGATCAGGAAGATCTCGTGGTACTCGGTGAGCAGCGCCTCGGTGAGCCCGCGCTGGTACTCGGCCATCTGCCGCTGGAACTCAGCGGGTTCGACGCCGAACGGCAGCGGCGTGTTCAGGCCTGCCGTGAGCTCGCGGAACCGGTGGAGTCCCCACGCGGACAACGCCGCCACACCGACGAGCATGCCCGTCATGCGCGCGACGACGACGAACGCCGACGCCACGCCGTGCCGGACGGGCGGCACCACACGCAGCACAGCACCGGACAACGGCGCGATGACCAGGCCCAGCCCGAAACCGGCGATGGCCAGGTCACGCGTGAGCACGAGCCCGGTGACGTCAGCGGGCCATTGCGCGATGAACACGTACGACACCGATGCCATCGCGAGCCCGCCGAACGACACCCAGCGGTCGCCGAGCCGTGACGCGAGGAACCCGCCCAGGACGGCGCCGACCGGCAACGCGACCAGGAACCGGGTCAGCAGCGTCGCCGCGGACGCCGAGTCGCGCCGCAGCACGGTCTGCGCGAACAGCTCCACGTCGACCAGCGTCACCATCAACGCGGCACCGGCTGCCAGCGACACCCCGAGCACGGCCCAGAACGGCCGCCACTGCACACCCTCGGGGTCGATGAGCCGCACGGCACTACGGCGTTCCCACAGGAAGAAGCCGCCCAGCACGACGAACGCCGCGATGAGCGTCGGCCAGCCCCACGACGGCAGCACGGACTCGGCGGGCGTCGGGTTGTAGAGCGCCACGACCAGCAACGACAACGCTGCCGCCAGCAACACCCCGCCCACGGCGTCGATGCGCACCTCGCGCCGTGTGTTCGGCACGGTCCGCTGCACGACCACCATCGCGATGACCGCCAACGGGATGTTCACCCAGAAAATCCACCGCCAGCTCTGCGGCTCCCACGCCTCGAACAACGGCCACGCGTTGAACAGCGAGGCCACCGCGATGCCGTACAACGTGCCGAGGACGGACCCCAGTTCTTGAGCGGCACCGACGGCCCCGAGAGCGGCCGACCGCCGTTGCTCCTCCCACAGGTCCGCCACCAGCGCCATCGTCACCGGCAGCAGCGCGCCCCCGGCCAGGCCCTGCACGACACGCCCGAGCACGAGCAACGGCACGTCCGCGGCCAGGGCTGTGATCACCGAGCCCACCAGGAACCCGAGCAGTGAGACCTGCAGCACGAACCGGCGCCCGAGCCGGTCCGACAGCTGCCCGAGCAACGGCATGCCCGCCACGTACCCGAGCAGGTACCCGGTGACGATCGGCGTCGCCTGCTCCAGCTCGTTCACCGCGATGCCCAGGTCACGCACCATGTCCGTCAGGACACCGACGACGACGTACGCGTCGAGCGCCCCCAGCAGCACGGCCGCGCCGGACGCGGCGAGAGCGACCTTCCTCATCTACGCGGGCGCCGTGACCGTGACGGGCTTGTCGAAGTCCGCGAGGCCGATGTCGACCTTCTGACCACCGGGGAGCTCGAACAACGCGCTCTTGAGCTTGTTGTCCTTGTCGATCGAGAACGTCGCCTTCACGTCCGCGGAGATGCCCGGCACCAGTCCGGCCGCCACGTCCTTCGGCACCGTCGCCTCGACCACCGACACGTCACCGGACGACTTGGTCTTCGCGTCCTTCGAGCTGGACAGGACCTTCGCGACGCCCTTGTCCGGGTTCAGGATGGCCGAGGGGTCGTACACCTGCCCCGCGAACGCCGCCGGCAGCTTCGTGAACCCGCCGGTCGGGCCCTTGAAGTGCAGATTTCCGCCGGTCAGGACGTACTCGACGGCCAGCAGCTGCCCGCCGAAAGTCACCTTCGCGGTGCCCTTCGAGTCACCGGCCGAGGTGAGGTCGCCGTCGGCCTCCTTCACCGGCACATCCGGCAGCTCGCCGTCGACCTTGATGGTGAAGTGGACGGTCTTGACCGACTTCATCGACTCGGCCGATTTCGAGAGCAAGGTCGCACCATCGGGGAGATCTCCCCCGGACGTGCAGCTCGTGAGCAGGGCGAGTGCGCAAACCAACAACCAACGTGCCGACATGCGTTGATCGTAGAGACTCAGTAGCCCTTAAGCTGCCGCATATGGACCGCCAGCAGGAGTTCGTGCTCCGCACGCTAGAGGAACGCGACATCCGGTTCGTCCGGCTCTGGTTCACGGACGTCCTGGGCTTCTTGAAGTCCGTGGCGGTCGCACCGGCCGAGCTCGAGGGCGCCTTCAGCGAGGGCATCGGGTTCGACGGCTCGGCGATCGAGGGCTTCGCCCGCGTCTACGAGTCGGACATGGTCGCGAAGCCGGACCCCGGCACGTTCCAGGTGCTGCCGTGGCAGACGCCGGAGGGCACCAACTACTCCGCGCGCATGTTCTGCGACATCACCATGCCGGACGGCTCCCCGTCGTGGGCCGACCCGCGCCACGTGCTGCGCCGCACGCTGTCGAAGGCCAGCGAGGCCGGGTTCACCTGCTACGTCCACCCCGAGATCGAGTTCTTCCTGCTCAAGGACCTGCCCGGCGACGGCAGCGAGCCGATCCCCGCGGACAACGGCGGGTTCTTCGACCAGACCTCGCACGAGACCGCCACGCACTTCCGCCGCCACGCCATCGAGGCGCTGGAGGCCATGGGCATCTCCGTCGAGTTCAGCCACCACGAGGGCGCGCCCGGCCAGCAGGAGATCGACCTGCGCTACGCCGACGCGCTGACCATGGCGGACAACGTCATGACGTTCCGCTACGTGGTGAAGGAGGTCGCGATCACGCAACGCGTGCGCGCCTCGTTCATGCCCAAGCCGTTCTCCGACCAGCCGGGGTCGGGCATGCACACGCACTTCTCCCTGTTCGAGGGCGACCGCAACGCGTTCTACGACGAGGAAGACCCGTACCAGCTCTCCGACATCGGCAAGCAGTTCGTCGCGGGCATCCTCAAGCACGCGCGTGAGATCTCCGGCGTCACGAACCAATGGGTGAACTCGTACAAGCGCCTGATCGTCGGCGGTGAGGCCCCCACGGCCGTGTGCTGGGGCCACGCGAACCGCTCCGCACTGGTCCGCGTGCCGATGTACTCGCCCGGCAAGTCGTCCTCGCGCCGCGTCGAGGTCCGTTCGCTGGACTCCGCGTGCAACCCGTACCTGGCGTACTCGGTGATCCTGGCCGCCGGCCTGCGGGGCATCGAGAAGGGCTACGAACTGCCGCCGCCCGCCGAGGACGACGTGTGGTCGCTGACGGACCGCGAACGCCGCGCGGCGGGGTACGCGAACCTGCCGCAGAACCTCGGCGAGGCGCTCACCGAGATGGAGAACTCGGAGCTGCTCCCCGAGGCCCTGGGCGAGCACGTCTACGACTTCTTCCTGCGCAACAAGAGGACGGAGTGGGACGCGTACCGTCGTAGCGTCACCCCGTACGAGTTGCGCACACTTCTCCCCATGCTGTGAGGCAGATACGTGCTCTCCGTGACTGAGGTACCCGAGTTCCAGCCGACGATCTGCGCGTGCACCGTTGCCACGGCGGCGGAGCTGCCCGCGGTCAAGGTCCTGTCCAGCTCGTTCCTCGCGGAGCACCCCGAGGGCCGGTTCGTCGCGCTGGTCGTCGACGCGCAGCCGGCGCACGCGGGTCCGGGGCTCATGACGCCGCTGGACATCGGCATTCCCGAGGCCGAGCTGCACGTGCTCGCGACGTCGCTCGACGCCGCCGGCCTCAAGGCCGCGATGGTCCCGCGGCTGCTGGAGGCGTTGCTGCCGCAGGGCATGCCCGTGCTCTACCTCGACCCGTGGGTGCAGGTGTTCGGCTCGCTCACCAAGGTCGTGCTGGAGGCGTTGCGCACCGCGCCGGTCGTGATGCTGCCGCGCACGTTGCGGCCTCTGCCGTCCGACGGCCTGCAGCCCGGCCCCGCCGACCTGCACGACCAGGGCGCCTTCGACCCCGGGTTCATCGCCGTCGGCCCGGGCTCCGAGCCCTACCTGACCTCTTTGGACATGCCGGCGATCGTGCCGCACCACGTCGTGCGCGACGCACGGATCGGTCTGTCCGTGTGGAACGTCGCGGACCGGCCGTTGCACCGCACCGAGTCCGGGTCGCTGGCCGTGGTCGGCCAGGACCTGCTGACCGTGCACTTCCGCGGGTTCGACCCGCGCCGGCCGTGGTTGCTGTCCGCCGATTTCGCCGAACGTCCCCGTGTGCTGCTCTCGGAACACGCCGAGGTCGCCGAGCTCTGCCAGTCCTACCGCGCCGAACTGGTGCGCAACGGCTGGTCCGTGGCACCCGTGCCGTACCGGTTCGACTCCCTGATCGACGGGACGCAGATCCCGTCCGAGCTGCGCGCCGACTACCGGGCCTGCGAGCCGACACCACCACCGGCGTTCGGCGAGGACGGCGGCGGCGGGTTCCTCCTGTGGGCGTGCGAGCCGACCGAGACCGGTGGCACGCGGTGGGCCGACGCCGTGTGGCGCGCGGACACCTCGCTGCAACAGCAGTTCCCGGCGCCCTTCGGCGCGGACGCGGACGCCTGGCGCGAGTGGTGCGCCGGAGTCGGCGTCGCCTCCGGGCGGTTGCCCGCGCCCGCCGTGCCGCAGCCCCGCTCGGAGGGTCCGGCGCTGCTCGACCAGCTCGGCGTGTCCGTCATCGGCTCAGGCCCGCTGGCCGAACGGATGCTCGCCGCCGCGCGGGCGTCCGGGCTGCCGGTCTCGGCCGCCGCCGGCTATCCCGTCGTGGTGCGCGCCTCTTCCTCGGAGGAGGTGCCCTCCGGGCGGTTCGTCGTCGACGTCACGCTGGACGCCACCGCCGCGGACGACCGCACGGGCGTGAACGAGCTCTGGCTCTCGTCCGAGGCGTCGCGCGCCGCCGCCGAACGCATCGGCGGGCCCATCGTGCGCGTGGTGCCCGTACCCGTGCCCGACGTCGGTGCGCGTGATCACGAGTCCGGTGACGTGGTGGTGTTCGCGGCGATCGCCGACCACGAGCTCGACAGACCCGGCAACGTGCTCGGCGCCGTGTCCGCGTTCCTCACGGCGTTCCCGGACCGGACGGACGTCGAGCTCAAGATCGCGGTGTCCGGGGCGTTCGAACACCCGGAGGCGGCCGAGCGGCTGCGCCTCGCCACGTCCTCCGACCCGCGGATCTCGCTGGTGGACGACCTCGACGTGGCCGCGACCGCCGACGCCGTGGTGTCGCTGCACCGCGGCGGGGCCGACGACCGGATCGCGCTGCGCCTGGCCGAGCTCGCCGTGCGGGGAGTCCCCGTCGTCGCGTCCGACCACGGCGCCGTTGCCGAGCTCTTCGGCAAGACCGCTGTCCTCGTGCCGTGCCACCAAGGCGCCGAACCGGACGTGCAGGCCGCCGCGAAGCTGCTGCGTTCGTTGGCCGACGACCTGCCCACGGCCGCGGCGCTCGGTGCCGCCGGCCGTCAGCACGTGCTGTCCGTGCGATCGGTCGCGCGAGTCGCCGAAGTCCTCCGCGAACGCGTCGAGCACGCGTACCGCGGCTGGCGGGCGCGCCGGCCGAAGCAGAAGACCGAGGTCGACCCGATGCTCGCGCTGCAGTCGGCCAAGCACGCGTTACTGCGGCAACCGACCGTGGACGGCCCTCACCGGACGCCGATGGCACCCGCGCTGCGCAAGGTCGTGCTGCGCGCGCTGGACCACTACGACAACCACATGCGCCAGGTGCTGCACACCCTGATCGACGGGGTCGAGCGCACGGTGTCCGAGCTGGTCAACCGGCAGGACGCGCTGAAGGCCGGCGTCGGTGCCGGTGAACTGGAGCTCCTCCGCGCCGAGATCGAGCAGGTCGCGCAACGGCAGACGCACTTCGTCGACCAGTTGGTCGGCGTCGACGACGGAGTCGTGCGCGTGCGCGCCGACATGGCAGGTCAGGGCCGCCGGCAGCGCGACGTCGAGGACGCCGTCGTCGCCGAGGCGGCCAAGCGCGCGAAGTCGGACGAGGTGCTCGCCGAGCGGATCGACAAGCTGACCGTGGCGCTCGACCGCACGCTGGACCGGATCGACACCCTGGAGTCCAAGGTCGTCGAGGTCTTCCGCGAGCGCGACTCACGGCTGGATGCCGCACTGCGCACCGCTCACCAGGCACAACAGACCGCGGACGCGTTGCGGCGCGTGGTCGTCCGTCAGCACGAGAACGCCGGTGACGCGCCCGCGGTGCGTTCGTCGCTGGTGTTGTGCGACGCCGGCATGATGCGGCTGCCCTCCGACGACGCGTTCATGCTCCCGCTGTTGTCGTCCAACGGCGTGTGGGAACCGGACCTCGCGGAACTGCTCGACTCCGTGCTGGAGCCGGACGGGATCTTCCTCGACGTCGGCGCGTACGTCGGCTACCACTCGATCCGGGTGTTGTCGCGGCTCGGGCTGATGGGCGCCGTTGTCGCCGTGGAACCGGATGCCTCCGCGGCCGCGCTGCTGAAGCACAACGTCTCGGCGAACCTGCCCGCCGCCGTCGCCGAGCGGATGACCGTCATCGAGGGCGCGGCCTGGGAGAGCGCGGGCGAACTGGCGGTGTCGCCGACGCTGACCGGTGGCGTGTCGGTCTCGCCGTTGCCCGCCGATGCTTCCGACGAGGTCGCGCGCGTGAAGGCGGTGCGCCTGGACAAGACGCTCGAAGAGATCGCCTTGGTGCAGGGCATGAAGCTTTCCGTCGTACGGGTCGACACGCCTGGACGCGGGCATCGCGCTCTCGCGGGACTCGTCCGGCTGTTGCGTCGCGACAGGCCGCACGTGTTCCTCGAGTTCTCCGCGACCGCGACAGCGGACTTCGGTGACGATCCGGTGACGGTGCTCAAGGAGTTCGGCGTCTGGGGCTACGACCTGGTGCCGGTGGCGACCCGTCAGCCCGCGGCGCCGGACCAGATCGTGCGGGCGATGGAGGGACTCCGGTCCATCACCTTGTGGCTGAGACCGCGTCCTGTCGGGGCCAAGCCGGCTGCTCCGTCGCCGTCCGTGCCGATCAAGCAGCCCGCTGACCAGGCGATTTGACATCGATCGTCCCCGTGAGTAACTTTCTCCAGGTCGCAAGCGAGACCACGGAACGAGCGGTTGACACCGCGGAACGGGCCGGGTAGAGTCTCACGGCGTCAAACCCCCAGAATTAAATGAACGGCCTAACGTGCTGTCCGGGATCTGAAAATGACCCCGATTTGACACCGGGAAAGCCACTCAGATAACTTCTGAACCAAGCAAAAAACTGAATGCGAAGCGAGTTTGCGCCGCACCGAAGAAGCCGAAACGGCCGATTTGACAAAGCGAAAACGAACGAGCTAAGCTTTCAACACAAGCCCCGAGAGAAAGTCTCCGGAAACGGAGATTGGAACCGGTGAGCGCGTGTTCTTTGAGAACTCAACAGCGTGCCGAAACACAGCCAGTAATATATGAATTACCTCCTCGTCGAGGTAGTTCCTTTGAGGCAAGACTAGATTGATGCCAGACATATTCCGTCTGGAGCGA
>NZ_JAPJDL010000016.1:0-145281 GCF_026242055.1 Lentzea sp. NEAU-D7
GGTGCTGGTGGTCTGGGGTACAGCAATGCGATGAGTGGTCCGGGTCATTGGGCGGGTCAGCGGATGATCACTGCCGGTGATTTCAACGGTGACGGCAAGTCGGATGTTGCGGCGGTTTCGTCGGACGGCACGATGGAGTTGTATTCCGGGAACGGTGCTGGTGGTCTGGGGTACAGCAATGCGATGAGTGGTCCGGGTCATTGGGCCGGTCAGCGTCTGATCACTTCTGGTGACTACAACCGTGACGGCAAGGTCGACGTCGCTGGAATCGACGCGGTCGGCAACCTCGAGTACTACGCGGGCAACGGCGCGGGTGGTCTGGGCTGGGGCGGTTCCATGTGGACCGGCGCCCACTGGGCGGGCTACAAGGCGATCGTCTGACGCGAGAGCTTTCCTGCAGGGCCGGACATTCGTCCGGCCCTGCAGAGCGTTGTCAGGAAAGCGAGCTGGTCAGGCGGTCGGCGACGTGCTTCGCGATCTCCAGTGAGCCCGTTGCGGCCGGTGAAGGCGCGTTCAACACGTGCACCTGGCGTGGCGCGGTCTCGATGAGGAAGTCGTCCACCAGCGACCCGTCGGGCAGCATCGCCTGCGCTCGCACACCGGCCTCGGAACGCACCAGGTCGTCCTCGCGCACGGCCGGGACCAGCCGGGCCAGCGAGGCGGCGAACCGCTTGCGCGACAACGACCGCAGCACCTCCTCGGCGCCGGTGCGGGCGTACTTGCGGGCCAGCCGCCACGTGCCGGGGAAGCGGGCGACATCGGCCACGTCGGTCAGCGAGAAGTCGCGCCAGCGGTAGCCCTCGCGGCGCAGCGCCAGGACGGCGTTGGGGCCGCAGTGCACGCTGCCGTCGAGCATGCGGGTGAGGTGCACGCCGAGGAACGGCAACGTCGGGTCCGGCACCGGGTAGATCAGGCCGCGGACCAGGGACGTGCGGCGCAGCTCGAAGTACTCGCCGCGGAACGGCACGATGCGCGCCGCCGGGGTGAGGCCGGCCAGCCGCGCCACCCGGTCGCTGTGCAGGCCCGCGCAGTTCACCAGCGCGTCCGCCTTGACCACGCCCTGTGGTGTCGCGACCTCCACGCCGCCCGAGGAAGCCGGACGGATGGCGAGCGCGGGGGAGCTCAGGCGCAGGTCGTGCGACGACAGCAGCCCCACCAGAGCGGTGCACACGGCGGAGTAGTCGATGATCGCCGTGCTCTCCACGCGCAACGCCGCCACGCACGACACCTCGGGCTCGTGCTCGCGGGCCTCCGAGGCCGAGATCAGCTTCGCCGGGACGCCGTTGGCCTCCGCGCGTGCCGCGAGGTCGTGCAGGCGGGGGAGTTCCGACTCCGCCGTCGCGACCACGAGTTTGCCGCACACGTCGACCGGGACGCCGTGGTCACGGGCGAACGCGATCATGGACGCGTTGCCGGCGACGGACATCCGCGCCTTGAGCGAGCCCGGCTTGTAGTAGAGGCCGGCATGCACGACGTTGCTGTTGTGACCGGTCTGGTGCGCGCCCCAGACGCGTTCCTTCTCGAGCACCGTCACGCGGGAGCCCCGCGACGCGAGCTCGTTCGCCACCGCGAGCCCGACGATTCCGCCACCGATCACCACGACATGTCGCACCCCGTACACGCTAATGCCCGAGAACGGGCAGAACGTCCGCCGCGACCTCCTCGACCACCGACTCGCTGCCCGCGTACACGCCGTCGTGCCGCGGCCAGTGCGCGACGACGTCGGTGAAGCCCAGCGCGGCCGCCCTGCCCACGGCGTCCTGGAAGCACTGCGCGCTCGACAGCGAGTACACCGGAGCGGAGTCGAGGTTCAGGTAGCGGTGCATCCGCGTGGTCCTGCCCTCTGTGGCCAACGTCTCGCTGAACTGCTCCGACAGCGTGTGCACACCGCGCCACCACGCCTCGACGTCCTCGGTCGGCGGGCCGGTGGTGACCCACGCCTGGCCGAACCTCGCGGCGATCCGCATCGCCTTCGGGCCGTTCGCGGCGACCAGGAACGGCAGCCTCGGCCGCTGCACGCAGCCGGGCGCGCCGCGGGCCTCGTCCGCCGCGTAGAACTGGCCCTGCCACGTCGTGCGGTCCCTGACCAGCAGCTGGTCGAGCAGCTCGACGAACTCGGCGAACCGGGCCGTGCGGTCCTGCGGCAGTGGCGGCTTGTCGCCGAGCACCGTCGTGTCGTACCCCGCCCCACCTGCGCCGACGCCGAGCGTGAACCGGCCGTCCGACACGTCGTCGAGCGCCAGCAGGTCCCGCGCGAACGGCACGGGGTGGCGGAAGTTGGGGCTCGCGACGAACGTGCCGAGCCGGATGTGCGACGTGACCATGGCCGCGGCTGTCAGCGTCGGGACGGCGCCGAACCACGGACCGTCGACCAGGGTGCGCCAGCCGAGGTGGTCGTAGGTCCACGCGTGGTGGAAGCCGTACTCCTCGGCGGCGCGCCACTTGGGTTCGGCCATCCACCACCGGTGTTCGGGAAGGATCACGATTCCAGCGCGCACGATCGCTAAGGTAACCAGCTGTTCAGCCCCTGACGAACTTGGACCAGGCACCATGGGGGCGTGGAACAGCCCAGATTGGTCGCATCGGACGTAGACGGCACCCTGCTCGGCCCCCCTCCGCGAGAAGGCGTGACCCCGCGCACAGCCGCGGTCGTCGGCCGCGTGCTGGAGGCGGGCGTGCCGTTCGTACTGGCCACCGGCAGGCCGCCGCGGTGGGTGCCGCAGATCGCCAAGTCAGCCGGACTCGACGGCCTCGCGGTGTGCGCGAACGGCGCGGTCCTCTACGACGTCGGCCGCGACGAGATCGTCTGGGCGCGCACGCTCGACCCGATGCAGTTGCACGACATCGTCTCCACCATCGACCACTCCCTGCCCGGCTGCACCTTCGCGGTCGAACGCGTCGGCACCGCGCAGGACGACGCCACGTTCGTCGCCGAGCTCAGCTACTCGCACCCGTGGCCCGAGGGGCCGAACGTCGGCGTGACCCGCGGCGAGACGCTCGGCCACCCGGCGATCAAGCTGCTGGTCAGGCACACGGGCATGACCAGCGGTGAGATGGCGGTGGGCATCGGCGAGATGCTCGACGGGCAGGTCGACCTGACCTACTCGACCGACAACGGGCTGATCGAGCTCGCGGTCCACGGCGTCACCAAGGCGAGCGGACTAGCCGACGTGGCCGAGCGGTTCGGCGTGTCCGCGCAGGACGTGATCGCTTTCGGCGACATGCCCAACGACGTCGAGATGCTCAGGTGGGCCGGTCACGGCGTGGCCATGGCGAACGGGCACGAGGCCGCGCTCGCCGCCGCCGACGAGGTCACCGCGCCCAGTTCCGAGGACGGCGTGGCGATGGTCCTAGAACGCTGGTTCTAGCCCACCAACGGCTTCGCGGCCTCGGCCTCGGTCCACCACTTGAAGGCGACCTCCAGCTCGGCGGGGATCTCCTCCGGCAGTCGTCCGGCGTCGTACGCGCTGGTCAGCGCCTCGATCGCGGCGTCGGAGACGCCGGAGCGGCTCATGCCGACGGAGTTGACGCCGTGCACCCGGATCGGGCTGCCGTAGGCGCGGGCGAACGGGGGCACGTCCTTCGACACGGGCGTGCCCATGCCGATCATGGCGCCGGCGCCGATGACGCGGCGCTGGTGCACCGAGGCGTTCATGCCGACGTTGACCTTGTCGTTGATCTGCACGTGGCCGCCGAGCGACACACCGGCCGACAGCGTGACGCCCGTGCCGACCAGGCTGTCGTGCGCCACGTACACGCGGTTGAGCAGCCACGAGTCGGCGCCGATGGTCGTCGCCCGGTACGAGCCCTGGTGGACGGTGCTGAGCTCGCGGATCACGACCCGCGCGCCGATGTGCACGCCCGCGTGCGCCAGGGAGCCGTCCCACGCCCGGTTGTGCTCGGCCGAGGTGATCTCCGGGGGAGTGCCGATGACGCAGCCCGGTCCGATCCACGTCCCGTCCTCGACGACGCACGGTCCCAGCACGACCGCGCCGGGACCGATGGTGATCCCGTCGCCGAGTTCGACGCCGTCACCGACAACAGCACTGGGATGGATGTGGTTGACCACGGGCGTCCGATCAGGAGGTGGAAACAGGCGGCATAGCCCATACGGGTAGCGTGGGGCCCCGCGTGCAGGCCAGAGCACTGTACCGGCCGCGCCGGTGGACATCCCCGAAGGCGAGAGACTGCTGAATGATCCCGATTACTGTTGTTGACGTCGCCGCTGCCGAGCAGCTGGTGGTCCAGGTGCTGCGCTCGGGAGCGATCGCCCAGGGCCCGATGGTCAAGCGCTTCGAGGATGCCTTCGCAGGCGTCGCGGGTGTTCCGCACGCCGTGGCCGTGAACAACGGGACCACCGCGCTCGTGGCGTCGCTGCAGGTCCTCGACCTGCAGCCGGGTGACGAGGTCATCACCTCGCCGTTCACCTTCGTGGCGACGCTGAACGCCATCCTCGAAGCCGGCGCGACGGCTCGGTTCGCCGACATCCGCGACGACGACTTCAACATCGACGCGGACAAGGTCGAGGACGCCGTCACCCCGAACACCAAGGTGCTCATGCCCGTGCACCTCTACGGGCAGATGGCGGACATGGGCAAGATCATGCCCGTCGTGCAGGAGCACGGACTCGCGCTCGTCGAGGACTCGGCGCAGGCCGTCGGCGCCACCTACGAGGGCCGCCCGTCGGGCAGCTTCGGTCTCGGCTGCTTCTCGCTCTACGCGACCAAGAACATCACCACCGCCGAGGGCGGCGTCATCACGACGTCGGACGACACCCTCGCGGACCGGCTGCGCGTGCTGCGCAACCAGGGCATGCGCGCCCGCTACCAGTACGAGGTCGCGGGCCACAACTACCGCATGACCGACATCCACGCGGCGATCGGCATCCCGCAGCTGGAGAACCTCGAGACGATCACCAAGGCGCGCCAGGCCAACGCCGAGACCCTGAACAAGGGCCTCGCCGGCGTGAAGGGCCTCCAGCTGCCGCAGGTGCTGCCGGGCCGCACGCACGTCTGGCACCAGTACACCGTGCTGATCACCGACGACGCCCCGATCAGCCGCGACGAGTTCGCCGCCAAGCTGACCGAGAAGGGCATCGGCAACGGGATCTACTACCCGAAGACGGTGTTCGACTACGACTGCTACCGGGACAACCCGAAGGTCGTCATCTCCGACGTGCCGGTCGCCGAGCGCGTCGCCCGCCAGGCGCTGTCGCTGCCGGTGCACCCGAAGCTGACCGACGCCGAGCTCGACACGATCATCACGACGGTCCGCGAGGTGCTGGGAGCATGAGCAACCTGCCCCGCATCGCCGTCATCGGTGTCGGCAACATGGGCTCGCTGCACGCCCGTGTGACCGCCCAGTCCGAACGCGCCGAGCTCGCCCTGATCGTCGATCCGCGCGAGGAGATCGGCAAGGCCGCCGCGGACAAGTTCGAGACGACGTGGGCGCCCGAGATGGGCGACCTCGACGGCATCGACGCGGTGATCCTCGCGTCCAGCACCGAGAGCCACCACGGCCTCGCGCTGGAGGTCCTCGAGAAGGACAAGCCGCTGCTCGTCGAGAAGCCGGTCTGCGCCTCGCTGGAGCAGACCGAGGAGGTCCTGAAGATCTCCGAGGCCAAGGGCCTGCCGATCATGTGCGGTCTGCTGGAGCGCTACAACCCGGCCGTGATGACGGCGCTCGGCCTGATCACCGAGCCGGTGTACGTCTCGGCACAGCGCCACTCGCCGTACGCGCCGCGCATCCTCACCGGCGTGGCCTGGGACCTGCTGGTGCACGACGTCGACCTGGCCATCCAGTGCTTCGGCGGCGCGGAGCCCCAGCGCGTCTCGGCCGGCGTGGCCCAGTTCCACCCGTCGTCGGTGCCGGGCGCGGAGGACGTGGTGGACACGCTGCTCACGTTCCCCTCCGGCGGCATCGCGAGCGTCTCGGCGAGCCGGATCGGTCAGCGCAAGATCCGCCTGCTGACGATCCAGGAGCTGGACCGGTCGATCGAGGTCGACCTGCTGCGCCGCGACGTGACGATCTACAAGCACATCTCGCACGACTCCGACCCGGACGGCCGCGGCTACCGCCAGCAGACCGTCATCGAGATCCCGGAGCTGGTCACGGCGCGTGAGCCGCTCGCGACCCAGCTCGACCGGTTCATCGACCTCATCGCGGGCAACCTGGACGCCGATGACGAGCGCCGCCGCATCCTGCCATCGCACCGCGCCGTCGCCGAGGTCAAGGCGAAGTCCGCCGCGGTCGCCGGCTGACCCCGAGGAACTGAACTCTGATGGGTGCATTC
Source organism: Lentzea sp. NEAU-D7 (assembly GCF_026242055.1). Classification (GTDB taxonomy): domain Bacteria; phylum Actinomycetota; class Actinomycetes; order Mycobacteriales; family Pseudonocardiaceae; genus Lentzea. Next base: position 6,293 of record NZ_JAPJDL010000016.1, read on the forward strand.
GTCGTTCTGGCGTTCATCCTGCCCGGCCTCGCGGTCGGGCTCGCGCTGCGGCTGAGAGGCTGGACCCTCGCGGCCGCGGCGCCGGTGCTGACCTTCGGCACCGTCGCGCTCGGCACACTGGTGCTGGGCAACCTCGGCATCTCGTGGAACCTGCTGTCGCTCGCGCTGTGGTCGGTGGTGCTGGCCGCCGTGGTCGGCGTCGTGACGTGGCTCGTCTCCCGTCGCACCGGTGACGAGCCGCTGATCGAGGAGCCGAAGCGCTCGCTCGGCGAGAACCTCGTCGTCCTCGGCGGTGTCGTGCTCGGCATGGCCGTGGGCGCGGCGACGTTCCTGCGCGGCATCGGCGGCACGCTCAGCACGGTCAACCAGGACTGGGACGCGCCGTACCACGGCAACGCCATCCGGTGGATCTCCGAGCACTCCACCGCGCTGCCGTCCGCGCTCGCGCAGATCGCGAACCTGCCGGCCGGCACGAAGTACTTCTACCCCAACACCTACCACGCGCTGCTGGCTCCGCTGCTCGACAAGGCGGTGGGCATGCCGGAGCTGCTGAACCTCGCCGCGCTCTCGGTGATCCTCGCGTGGCCGCTGGGCATCGCGGCACTGGCGCTCGCGTGGCGCATGCCGCCGCTCGGCGCCGCGATCGCCGCCGGTGTGTCGACGTGGTTCACGGCGTTCCCGTACGACTCGCTGTGGCGCGGTCCGCTGTGGCCCTACGTCGCCGGTGTCGCCCTGGTGCCCGCCACGCTGGCCATCGCCCGCAAGATCATGACCACGCGCGGCCTGACCGGCCCGCTCGGCCTCGCGCTCGCGGTCGCCGGTCTCACCGGCCTGCACACGAGCCTCGTGTTCATCGCGTTCGCGTACATCCTGATGCTGGCGCTGGCGCTGGCCTTCAAGCTGGAGCCGATCGACTGGAAGGCGACCTGGAAGCCGCTCGCCCTCACCGCGGCGCTCGGCCTGCTCGCCGTCATCCCGGTGATGCTGCCGGCCCTGGTCCAGTCCGCCGGTGTGACCGGCGCGCAGTGGGACGAGTTCGCGTCACCCGCGGAGGGCATCGGCCAGACGCTGCTGTTCTCCCCGGTGGTCGCGTTCCCGCAGTGGTTCCTCGGCGTCGCGGCGATCACCGGCATCGTGCTGATGATCAAGCACCGCACCATGTTGTGGGTCGTCGGTGCGTGGATCCTGCTGGGTGCGCTGTACGCCGGCACCGCGTCGCTGAACAACCCGTTGATCAACTCGCTCAGCGGGCCGTTCTACAACGACGCCTGGCGGTTCGCGGCGCTGCTGCCGCTCGCCGGTGCCATCGCCGTCGGTGAGCTGGGGCAGACCGTCGCCACCGGCCTGACCGCGAAGCTCGGCTCCCGCGTCAGCCCGCAGCGCGCCGCGTTCGTCGTGCCCGTCGCGTTCGGCCTCGCCGGTGTGCTCGTGCTCGGCCTGCTGGGCAAGGGCGCCTACATCGGACGCAACGCGGAACGCCTGTCGGAGACCAACAACGAGGGCGCGACCGTCACGAGGGGCGAACGCGAGGCCTACAAGTGGCTCGCCGAGCACTCGAAGGACCGCCCGGTCGTCAACGACAGGCTGGACGGCTCCGTGTGGATGTACGCGCTGGCCGGCGTGAAGCCCGTGGAGTGGACGTTCTACGGCGCGGACGAGAAGACCAACGCCGGGCAGATCACCTGGCACCTGCAGGACATCGACAAGGACCCGAACGTCCGCAAGGCCATCAACGCCCTGGGCGTGAAGTACGCCCTCGTCGGTGCCGGCTACGTGCGGTCGAACTCGCGGCCCGCGCCGGGGCTGATGGCCCTGGAACGGCTGCCCGAGGTGCGGAAGGTCTACGAGAACCCGCAGGCCACCATCTACGAGTTCGTCGAACCGGGAACCGGTCAGACTTCCTGACGGCACAAGCAGAAGAGGGGCCCGCCGGCAGGCGGGCCCCTCTTTCGCGCGGTGAGGACCTACACGTAACCGAGCTGGGTCAGCGTGTCCGCGATGATCTCGCTCGGGTGGTACTTCTCCATGATGGACGGACGGCGCAGCGTCTCGTACTCACCGAGGAACTTCTCCAGCCGAGAGGTCTCCATGCCGGTCAGCACGATGTTCTGGCCGAGGCCCTGCTTGGTCTCGGTGCGCTCGCGGTGGATCGCGCACGGCATGCCGATGTAGGAGCACTCCTGCTGCAGGCCACCGGAGTCGGTGACGACGAACTTGGCGCGCGCCAGGATCGGCAGGAACTGCAGGTAACGCTTCTTGGGGCGCATGATGAAGCGCTCGTTGTCGAACAGGTGGCCCCAGCCGTGCCGCTCGATGCGCTCCCGCTCCGGCGCGCCGGCCAGGTAGAGCATCGGGGTCTTCTCGCTGGCCTTCTTCAACAGCTCCAGCGCCTCGCGGAACTTGTCCGTGCGGGACACGAGCTCGAAGCGGTGCAGCGTGGCGAGACCGAACTCCTCGGGGAGGTCCTCGGTCGTGTTCGCGTTGATCGCGAGGCGCATCGCGTCGATGACGGTGTTCGCGCCGGTGTTCACGACGACGCCGCGAGCGCCGCGGAGGTTGTCGACCTCGTTCTGCGACGGGGCGAAGTGGACGTCCGTGAGCTTCGTCGCAATGCGGCGGTTGAGCTCTTCCGGCAGCGGCGAGAGCAGGCTGCCGGAGCGCATGCCGGCCTCGACGTGGGCCACGCGGGCGCCGAGGAGGCGGCGGGCGATGAGGCTGCCGTACGGGGTGGTGAAGGTGTCGCCGTGCACGACCACCAGGCCGGGCTTGCCGTCGGTGGTGAGCGATCGGCGCAGTTCTTTGCGCTGGCCCCACGCGGTCTGGGCGACGGAGAGCGCCCAGCCGGGAACCTGCTTGGGAGTCTCCAGGTTGCGCGCCTTGCCCCGCGGCACCAGCCACAGGTCCGGCTCAGGCAGCTGGAGGTCTTCGAGGACGTCGGCGACCTCGTCGAAGTGCTGCGCGGTGAACCACAACAGCGGCTTCGAACCGCGGGCGACGAGCGCGTGGTAAACGGGCGCCACCTTGATGAGTTCAGCGGTGGTACCTGCGATGAAGGCGATCACGGGAAGGACCCCTGAGGCTGGGGATCAACGGACCGCCTGGATACTGTCAGGTGTGACGAGCCGGAGCAAATCCCTCCCCGACGTCCCCAGCCTCAGCATCGTGATCCCGGTCTACAACGAACAGGACTGGATCGGGCGCTCCGTCGAGGCGCTGACGGTGTCGCTCGAACGCGCTGGTTGGCCGGCCGAGATCGTGGCGGTGGACGACGGCAGCACCGACGGCACGCCCAAGCGCCTCGTCGAGCTCACCGAGCGGTTCGGCATCACCGTCGTGAGCCAGGAGAACGCGGGTCGCTTCGCCGCGCGCCAGGCCGGCATCCGCGCCGCCACCGGCGAGCGCGTCCTGCTCCTGGACGCCCGCGTCATCATCGAGCCGGACGCCTTCGCGTTCCTGAAGGACCAGTTCCTGCAGCACCCGGACCGCAAGGTGTGGAACGGCCACATCAACGTCAGCACCGACGGCAACCCCTACGGCGGGTTCTGGGCCGGGCTGGTCGCGATCGGCTGGCGGCGCTACATGGCGAACCCGCGGCTGGTGTCGTTCGGCGCGGACGAGTTCGACGTCTACCCCAAGGGCACCGGGTTCTTCTGCGCGCCGCGCGACCTGCTCGAAGCGGCGGCGCGGTCGTTCGAGTCGCTGTTCGACGACGTGAAGCTGGCCAGCGACGACACCCGCATGCTGCGGTGGATCGCCGAACGGGAGAACATCCACCTGACGCCGGAGTTCGCGGCCACCTACAACAGCCGTGACTCGTTCAAGAAGTTCGTGAAGCACGCGTACTTCCGCGGCACCACCTTCGTCGACAGCTACCTCGACTCGCCCGGTCCCGCGCGCAACGCGTTGTTCGCCGCCATGGCCGTCGGCGTGGTCGGGCTCGTCATCGCGGCGAAGTTCCCGAAGACGGCTCTCGTGCTCGTGTTGCTGGGCATGGTCGCGGCGGGCGCGGTGGCCCGCAAGGCCGGCGCGTCCAAGGGGCAGGCGCTGGCCGTGTCCAAGCTGCTGCCGGTGTTCGCGGCGAGCTTCGGCTCGGGCGTGGTGCGCGGTCTGTTCCTCGCGTTGAAGAAGGCACTGACCAGGTGACCGAGAAGACCGCTGGCCGCTCTCTCGGCACCGTGGGAATCGCGGTGCTGATCGCGGCAGGGCTGGGTTATCCGATCCTCATCGTGACCGCCCGCACCCTGTCCCCGGCGGACAACGCGGTCTTCCTCACGTTCTGGGGCATCGTCTTCGGTGTCGGCAGCACGCTCGCGCCGGTCGAGCAGGAGTTGTCGCGCCTGGCCGCGGTGGCCGACGTGGCGGGCAAGCGGGCCGACGCCACCGCCCTGCGCACGGTCGCGGTCGCGGCGGCGGCCGTGGGGTTGTTCGGACTCCTCGTCGCCCTGCCGCCGGTGAGCGCAAGGCTCTTCGGCGAGCACACGGTGCTCGCGCTCGTCGCCCTGGCGTCCGGTCTCGCGTTCGCCGTGCAGTTCGGCACCCGCGGCACGCTCATCGGCTTCCACGAGGCCAAGTCGTTCGGTGGCCTGGTGGTCACCGAGGCGGCCGTGCGGATCGGGTTGCTCGGCCTCTTCGTCGTGCTCGGTCTCAACGGCGTGGTGCCGCTCGCGATCGCCGTCGCCGCGGGCTCGTTCGCGTTCCTCCCGTTCGGCTTCCGTGCGCGCAAGCACCTCGACCTGCGCGGCGGCGCCGAGCCGTGGGGCGTCGTGGCCAGGCGGATCCTGGTGCTGATGCTCAGCGCCGGTCTCACCGCGTCGGTGCTGACCGGTTACCCGGCGATCGTGAAGCTCTTCGCCACCACCAGGGAGGAGCTGGAGGCGCTCAGCGGCCTGTTCCTGGCTCTCACCGTGGCCAGGCTGCCGCTGCTGCTGCTGTCGCCGGTGCAGGCGATGGCCGTGCCGGCCGTCGTGCGGCTCTCTCAGGACGAGGAGGGGCACGGAAGGCTTCGTGCCCTGTTGGTCAAAGGTTCAGCAGGAGCGTTCGGGCTGGCGGCGGTCGGTGCGGCGTTCGGCTGGCTCATCGGCCCGTGGGTCGTCGAGCTCCTCTTCGGCTCCCAGTACGACGTTCCCGGCTGGGTCGTCGCAGGCCTGGTGTGGTCTTCGGTGCTGCTCGGTGCCGTGATGCTGCTCGCCGCCGTGCTGGTCGCACGCACCGAGGGTGCGAAGGTCCTGCTCCTGTGGGCGCTCGTCGCGGCACTCAGCGTGCTGGTGCTGACGTTCGCGCCCGGTGACCTGGTGTTGCGCGCCGTGCTCGGTCTGGTGGTCGCGCCGACCATCGGTGCGTTCGTGGCCATGGCTTTCGTGCTGCGGCCTGGTGTCCGTGCTGAAACCTCTACTGGTTAGGCTCCTCGACGTGTCTGACTCTGTCGACTTGCGACGAGTGCTCATCGTGCTTCCCGCGTTGAACGAGGAGCACAACATCGAGAAGGTCATCGCCGAGGTGAAGGCCGCCCTCCCCGAGGTCGGCGTGCTGGTCGTGGACGACGGTTCCACGGACCAGACCTCGCTGCGTGCCCGGGAGAGCGGCGCCCAGGTGGCGCGCCTCGCGGTGAACCTCGGTGTCGGCGGTGCGATGCGCACCGGGTTCCGCTACGCCGTGCGCAACGGGTTCGACGTCGTGGTCCAGGTGGACTCCGACGGTCAGCACAACCCGGCGCACGTGCCCGAGTTGCTGCGCGAGCTCGAACACGCGGACATCGCCATCGGCGCCCGGTTCGCGGGCAAGGGCGACTACAAGGCCCGCGGCCCGCGCCGCTGGGCCATGAAGCTCTTCGCCGTGGTCATCTCGGCGATCTCCGGCACCAAGCTCACCGACGTCACGTCGGGGTTCAAGGCGTCCGGTCCGCGCGCGGTGCGGCTGTTCGCCGCCCACTACCCGGCGGAGTACCTCGGCGACACGCTGGAGGCGCTCGTCATGGCGGCACGGGCCGATCTGAAGATCGTCCAGGTGCCCGTGGAGATGCGCGTGCGCGCCGGCGGTACGCCGAGCACGTCGCCGGTGAAGTCCGCCGTCTACCTGCTGCGGGCCACCCTGGCGCTGACACTCGCCCTCGTTCGCCGCAAGCCCAAGACCGGCTCCTTCGAAGCCGCTTAGGAGGCTCCCGTGTCTGCGTTCCGTTTGCTGGCGATTGCGGTCGCGGCGGTCGTGCTGATCGTCGTCGTCGAAATGATGCGGCGTCGCAAGCTCCGCGAGAAGTACGCGGCGATGTGGCTGTTCGTCGGTGTCGGTGTGGTCCTCCTGGGCGCGATCCCCGGCCTCCCGACGTGGTTGTCGAACCTCACCGGGATCCAGCTCGCGGCCAACTTCCTGTTCGCCGCCGCCGCGTTCACGCTGCTCTTCGTCGTGCTGCAACTGTCCAGCGAGGTGGGTCACCTCGAGGAAGAGGTGCGCACCACGGTGGAGGAGATCGCGTTGCTGCGCTGTGAGCTGGAAGGCGTGCGTGCCGAGCTGGACAAGCGCGTCACGACGACCGAAGAACAACTTCTCCGAGCCCAGCCCTGAATTCGGGCCACTCGGGGCATGCAGGTAACCTCGCTTGCCGTGAGCTTCGCAGGTTATGACCTGATCGTCGTCGGTTCCGGATTCTTCGGCCTCACGGTCGCCGAGCGCACCGCGTCCCAGCTGAACAAGCGGGTGCTGGTGCTGGAGCGGCGTGACCACATCGGAGGCAACGCCTATTCGGAGGCAGAGCCCGAGACAGGCATCGAGGTGCACCGCTACGGCGCGCACCTGTTCCACACGTCCAACAAGCGCGTGTGGGAGTACGTGAACCAGTTCACCTCGTTCACGAGCTACCAGCACCGCGTGTTCGCGATGCACAACGGTCAGGCGTACCAGTTCCCGATGGGTCTCGGGTTGCTGTCGCAGTTCGTCGGCCGGTACATGTCGCCCGAGGACGCGAAGGCGTGGGTCGCCGAGCAGGCCGCGGAGATCGACACCAAGGACGCGAAGAACCTCGAGGAGAAGGCCATCTCGCTGGTCGGCCGTCCCCTCTACGAGGCGTTCATCAAGGCCTACACGGCCAAGCAGTGGCAGACGGACCCGAAGGAGCTGCCCGCGGCGGTCATCAGCCGCCTGCCGGTGCGCTACACCTTCGACAACCGCTACTTCAACGACACCTACGAGGGCCTGCCGGTCGACGGCTACACCGCGTGGCTCGAGAAGATGGCGGACCACCCGAACATCGACGTCAAGCTGTCCACGGACTACTTCGACGTCAAGGACGAGATCCCGGCCGGCACGCCGGTCGTCTACACCGGCCCGGTCGACCGCTACTTCGACTACTCCGAGGGCTGGCTCGGCTGGCGTACGCTCGACTTCGAGCAGGAAGTGCTGCCGATCGGCGACTTCCAGGGCACGCCGGTCATGAACTACAACGATGCGGACGTGCCCTACACGCGCATCCACGAGTTCCGCCACTTCCACCCGGAGCGCGAGTACCCGAACGACAAGACGGTTATTGTTCGGGAGTTCTCCCGCGCCGCGGAGAAGGACGACGAGCCGTACTACCCGATCAACACGGCTGAGGACCGCACCAAGCTGGAGCGTTACCGCGAGCTGGCCAAGAAGGAAGCCTCGGAGCGCAACGTGATCTTCGGTGGGCGCCTCGGCACGTACAAGTACCTGGACATGCACATGGCGATCGGTTCTGCGCTGAGCGTGTTCGACAACAAGATCGCTCCGCACCTGGCGTCCGGTCAGGCGCTGGACGGGTCGCTGGAGGACTGAATCGCAATGCCGGGCAAGTCCAACCTCGTGGAGCACGAGGCGCCGGAGAAGCTGCTGACGCAGCGCGGCCTGTTCGCAGGGCCCTCCCAGATCGTCTCGGAGGACCTGTACGCCGAGGTGAAGCGCGGGATCGCGGAGCGGGAACGTCACCGCATGGTGGTCCACCCGAACGCCACCGTCTCGATGAACACCTACTTCGGGCGTTTCCCCGCGTCGTACTGGCAGCGGTGGTGCGTGAGCCCCGAGGTGGAGCTCGAGCTCGAGGTGACCGGCTCCGGCCAGGTCGCCCTCGTCGCCTCGGACTCCGAGGGTGAGACCCGCACGGTCGTCGCGGAGAAGGTCGCCGGCGCGAAAGCGCAGAAGGTGCGCCTGACCGCGAAGATCGACAAGTTCACCGACGGCGGTGGTCTCTGGTTCGACGTGACCACCGCCGACGACTCGCTCGTCGTGGAGCAGGTCCGCTGGACGGTCGCGCCGCCGAAGACGGTGCGGCCGACCGCCGTGGTCATCTGCACGTTCAACCGCGTCGACGACTGCCTCAACACGATGGCGGCCCTCGCGTCGGACCCGGAGCCGCTGAAGCTCGTCGACACGGTCTACGTCGTCGACCAGGGCACGGACGCCGTCGAGTCGCGTGAGCGGTTCGCCGAGGTCTCGGCCGCGCTCGGGCCCAAGCTGCGCTACATCCGCCAGCCGAACCTCGGTGGTGCCGGCGGCTTCACGCGCGGCCTCTACGAGGTCACCGAGATCGACCACGCCGAGCACGCCAACGTCCTGTTCATGGACGACGACGTGCTGTGCGAGCCCGAGATCGTCATCAGGCTCACCGCGTTCGCGAACCGCACGACCCAGCCGACGATCGTCGGCGGTCAGATGCTCTACCTGCTGCACCCGAACTTCCTGCACGTCGGTGCCGAGTACGCGAACCTCGACACCCTCGCGCCGGGCCAGGTCGTGGAAGGCGCGCTGTTCAACGCCGACCTCACCGGGTACGACGAGGAGACGGGCAAGCGCAACGTCCAGGACAAGCGCGTCGACGCCGGGTACAACGGCTGGTGGTCGTGCCTCATCCCGTCGGAGATCGTGAAGGCGGTCGGCTACCCGCTGCCGCTGTTCTTCCAGTGGGACGACATCGAGTACGGCTACCGCGCGCGTGAACACGGTTTCGCCACCGTGTCGCTGCCCGGCGCCGGTGTCTGGCACGCGGACTTCCACTGGAAGGACTGGGACGACTGGCACAGGTACTTCAACCTGCGCAACGCCCTGATCACCTCCGCGCTGCACAGCCGCTTCGACCCGAAGATGATCGTGCGCGGCATGGCCAAGCAGTTCGCCACGTACATCCTGGGCATGCAGTACGGCCTCGCCGCCACCCAGCTCAAGGCGATCGAGGACTTCCTGAAGGGCCCGGACTTCCTGGCGGACGGCGGTGTGCAGGCGGCGGCGGACATCCGCAAGCTGCGCGCCGAGTTCCCGGAGACGGTGCGGCACCCGGCGTCGGAGATCCCCGGTTTCAAGCCGGGCAGCCTGCCGATGATCAGCGCCGCGCCGACGCCGAAGCTGATCGCGCCGGTGTTCGCCAAGCGGCTCGTGAACCAGCTGCTCGGCAAGTCCGTGCACGAGGCCGGTGCCGTTCCCGCCGGTGACTCGGCGTGGTGGCACGTCTCGCTGTTCAACACGGCGGTCGTGACCGACGCGTCGCAGGAAGGCGTGCGGGTCCGCAAGCGGGACAAGGAACTCGCCGTGCGCCTGTCCAAGCAGGGCGCCAAGGTCTTCCGCGAGCTGTACCGCAGGGCTCCGGAGATGCAGCGCTCCTACCGGGCCGCGATGGGCAAGCTCACCAGTCGCGACACCTGGTCGCGGTTGTACGACCTCTGATTCACACAACGCTTTGCACGGGCGGTCCGGATCTTCCGGGCCGCCCGCTCTAGTGAGGGGAAAGGTCTGTGGACCAGAACTGCGTGCTGCAACGGGTGATCCTGCCCCGCGACGAGGACCCGCTCGATGTCCGGCCGCTCTACCTGGACGAGCCGGACTCGGTGCACTGCCACGTCGCGTCCCGCCGCAGCACCACGGTTCCCCCGTCGGCGAAGGTCTCCTTCTCCACCTACTTCAACGCTTTCCCCGCCTCCTACTGGAAGCGCTGGACGACCGTCGACGAGGTCGTGCTGCGCATGGCGGTGCGCGGCACCGGTCGCGTCGACGTGTACCGCTCGCGTCCGTCCGGCGACATCATCCACATCGAGGGCCACTACGTCCGTGACGCGGCCGAGTGGACCGACGTCGAGTTCACCGTGTCGCTCAAGCCGTTCGAGGACGGCGGCTGGATCTGGTTCGACGTCTTCACCGACGACGCCCCGCTCGAGATCCGCGAGGCGGCCTGGACCGTGCGCGAGCCGTTGCCCGCGCAGTCGGTCGCCATCGGCATGACGACCATGCGCCCGGTCGACGCCGTGATCGCGTTGCGCGCGCTCGGCGAGGACAAGGCAGTGCTCGACGTGCTCTGCAAGGTGTTCGTCGCCGACCAGGGTGCCGTGAAGGTCCGTGACACCAAGGGCTTCGCGGAGGCCGCGGCACTGCTCGGCGACAAGCTCGAGGTCATCGAGCAGGACAACCTGGGCGGCTCCGGCGGGTTCACCCGCGGCATGTTCGAGGCGATCGAGAACACCGACGCCGACCAGATCATGTTGATGGACGACGACATCCGGCTCGAACCGGACGCGGTGCTGCGCTCCAACGCGTTCGCCCGCGCCGCCGCCCAGCCGGTGATCGTCGGCAGCCACATGCTGAACCTGTACTCGCGGGCCCGCCTGCACAGCTTCGCGGAGATCGTCGACCTCAACACGTGCTTCTGGCGTGCGGCGCCGGGCGCGGTCACCGACCACAACTTCGCCACGGACTCGTTGCGGGACACCAAGGAACTGCACCCGCGCGTCAACGCCACCTACAACGGCTGGTGGATGTGCCTGTTCCCGCGCGAGGTCGTGCGCCGCAGCGGCTACCCGCTGCCGCTCTTCATCAAGTGGGACGACGCCGAGTACTCGCTGCGGGCGCTGGAGCACGGCTTCCCGACGGTGTCGCTGCCCGGCTCCGCGGTCTGGCACATGCCGTGGACCGACAAGAACGACTCGACGGACTGGCAGGCGTACTTCCACACGCGCAACCGCCTGATCCTCGCCGCGCTGCACAGCCCGTACGACGTGAAGAACGGCATCGTGAAGCACGGGCTGAAGCTCACGCTGCGCCACCTGCTGTCGATGGAGTACTCGACGGTCATGTTGCAGCAGAAGGCGATCGAGGACTTCCTCGCGGGCCCGTCGCTGCTCTTCGACTCGCTGCGCACCGCACTGCCCGAGGTGCGCAGGCTGCGTGCCGAGTACTCCGACGCGCAGACCCTGCCGTCGGCGAGGGAGTTCCCGCCGCCGACCTTCGACCAGGTGCGCGCCGAGGCCCTGCTGCAGCCGTCGCAGTCGAAGATCACCACCGCCAAGCGCGCCGCGAAGTCGTTGCTGCACAACTTCCGCAGCCCGGCGCCCGACGCGGCGGGCCGCCCGCAGATGAACGTGCCGGCGCTCAGCGCCCGCTGGTTCCTGCTCGGCAACCTGGACAGCGCGACCGTCTCCACCGCCGACGGCACCGCGGTGGCGTTCTACAAGCGCGACCCGCAGGAGTTCCGCGCACTGGCCAAGCGGGCGGCCCGCAACTACCGCCGGCTCGGGCAGGAGTGGGACCAGCTCAAGCGCGTGTACCGCGCCGCGCTGCCGGAGCTGACCTCGACGGAGTCGTGGCGGAAGGTATTCGAGGGCTGATTCGCCCCTCCTTCTCAGGGCAGGGTCCGTCGTTCATCGGATGAGCGACGGACCTGGCACGGCCTTGGGAGGGAACCGTGACCACGCTCAGCTTTGTCGCGCATCAAGACGACGACCTGCTCTTCATGAATCCGGACATCGCGTCGGACGTGTGGGACGGCCAGGACGTCTGGATCGTGTACCTGACCGCGGGAGACATCCCGCACCGCCCCGGCAGCTCCTACGGGGGCATCCAGTACGCGGAAATGCGCCTGGACGGCGTGCGCGCCGCCTATGCCAAGACCGCCGGGGTGGCGAACAACTGGCACTACGAGCCGATGACGTTCGGCGGCCACCCCGTGCCCACGAACAGGCTCGCGGGCACCAACGTGCACATCGTCTACACCTACGTCCACGCCGCAGCCGGCCCGGAGGACAACTTCGGCGACCTGTGGCGCCTGCTCAACGTGCCGGGCTTCACGGCCAAGCCGATCGACGGCCGCCCCGCGTACACGTACGCCGAGTTCGTGGGCATGATCCGCGGCATCATCGACCACGTGGGCCCTGGCTTCATCCGCACGGGCAGCTCGATCGGCCACCGCGAGGGCGACCACATCGACCACACGGCGGCCGCGATCCTCGTCGCCGACGCGAGTACCGACGACCACGGCCGCACCGCAGTGCGCCGCTTCGAGTACACCGGCTACCGGGTGCTCAACCTGCCGGAGAACATCAGCGGGTTCCTGCGCGACAAGAAGACCGAGATCTGGGACGAGTACTGGCCGCACGACCCGGAGCTGAACCAGTGGAGCTGGCGGGCGGCGATGAGCAGGCGGTACGCGCCGGACGGCCGGATCTTCCACCCCGGTGTCCCGTGGGTTCCGCCGGGCGACTTCGCCAGTTCGGTAGCCTGACGCTCCGTTCGCGGCGGGAGGGCAGCGGTTCTTGCGTGCACACGAGGTTCCGAAGCTCTACGAGGGTGACGTGGTCGTGGTGTCCAGCCCGGTCGTCTCGACGACCGTCGCGCGCGTCTCGCACCACCACGTCCACCTCGAGTGGCCGTGGAAGGCGAAGGACCCGAACTCGGAGTTCTCCTGGGACGGGACCGTCGCCTTCTCCCGGTTCGCCGAGAGCTCGGAGTGGCGGAACACGCCTTGGCGGTTCAAGTGCGATCCGTGGGTCCTGCAGCCTGGTGACGTGGTCGAGCTGTTCATCCCCGAGACCGACGCCGTGGTCCGGTCGGTCACGAGGCTCGACCGGCCTCGGGACACGGGTTGGTTGCCTCGGCCGGTGCTGGTGCTCGGGTTCGGCACGGCCGAGTCCGCCGGCGACCCGGAGGCGGGTTTCGTCCTCTACTGCGACACCGACGAACCGATCACGATCAGCCCTTGATCCCCGACTCCGCCACCCCGCGCACCAGCCACCGCTGCATCACCACGAACACGACGACCAGCGGGGTGATGGAGACGGCCGCGGCCAGGAACAGCTCGTGCACGTTGATCGACTGAGCCGTGAGGAACGTCGACAACGCCACCTGCACGGTCCACGAGTCCTGGTCCTGCGCGATCACCAACGGCCACAGGAACTGGTTCCACGAAGTCACGAACGCGATCACGCCCAAAGCCGCGAAGAACCCACGTGAGTTCGGCACGACAACGCGCCAGAACGTCCCCCAGTGTCCGAGCCCGTCGATCCGAGCTGCTTCCTCCAGCTCGCGCGGAAACCCGAGGAAGTACTGCCGGAACAGGAACGCCGTGAACCCGCTGAACAGCCCGGGAATAACCAGTCCGCGCAGGTCGGAGACCCACCCCAGCGTCGACACGACGACGAACGTGGGCACGAACGTCACCGCGGCCGGAATCATCAGGGTGGCGACGACGAAGTAGAACACGACATTCGCGTACCGGTAGGGAATCCGCGCCAGCCCGTAACCGGCCAGCGAGCACAAGAGCAGCTGGCCAAGAGTCTGCAGAACCGCCACCACGAGCGAATTCACCATGCTCCGCACCAACGGCACGGCGGGATCGCTGAACAGCTCGGCGAAGTTCTCCCAGCGCACCGACGACGGCAGGAACGTCCAGGACGTCGCACTGATCTCCGCCTCCGACACGAGCCCGTTGCGCACCACCAGGTAGAACGGCAGCAGGAACAGCGCAGCCGCCACGCTCAAAGCCAGGTACCGCAAGGCCTTCATCGCCGCACCACCCGCCCCTGCAGCAACGTGACACCGACGATCAGCAACGTCAGGATCACCGCGCCCGCGCTCCCGTGCCCGAAGTCCTGACCACCACTGCCCAAAGCCGTGTAGTACAGGTAAATCAACGGGGGCCGGGCGAACGGCGGATAGCCGCGATCCGTGCCGAGCACGTTGTAGAACTCGTCGAACGCCTGGTAAGCACCGATCAAAAGCAGCAACAACACGGCAACCGAAGTGGTCCGCAGCTGCGGCAACGTCACGAACCGAAACGCCTGCAACGACCGCGCGCCGTCCAGTGCTGCTGCCTCGTACAGCACAACGGGAATCCGCTGCAGCCCAGCGATGAACAGGATCATGTAGAACCCCAGCTGCAACCACAGCCGTAATGTCACGAGCACCAGCCAGTACCAGGGCGGGGACGTGGACACCGTCCACGCCACCGGATCGGCACCGAACCAGCCCAGCACCGTGTTCGCCACACCGGACCGCAGGCCGTTGAAGATCGAGAGCTTCCACACCAGCGACGCCACGACGTACGAGCACGCCGTCGGCAGGAAGAACACCGAGCGGAAGAACGCCTGCATGAAGCTGATCTGGTTGACCAGCAACGCGAGCGCGAGGGCCAGTACGAACGTCAACGGCACGATGAACGCCGCGAACACGCTGAAGGTGCCGAGGCTGCTGAGGAACGGGCCGTCGGTCAGCATGTCCGCGTAGTTGCGCAGGCCGACGAACTCGGTCGGTGTCACCGTGTTGCGCGCGTCGAAGAACGACAGCAGCAGGCTCCACCCGATCGGCACGTACACGAACACGAGCAGCCCGGCGGCGAACGGGCCCACGAACAGCCAGAACGCGCGTCCGTGCCTCATCCGTACAGGCGCTTCAGCTCGCCGCGAGCTACGTCGGCCGCCCCGCGGAGTTCGGCGTCGGCCGGGGCGCCGTCGCGGACCACGCGCGACACGGCGTCGTTGAACGCCGTCCGCATCACCGAGGTCCAGTCCGGCGGGTTGGACGCCTTCGCGTTGTCCCGCACGAACTTCACCGCGTCGGCCGCCGCGCCCGTCGTCAGCTTCGAGGCCTTCTCCGAGATGCTCCTGCGGGGCGGGATGTGGAAGCCGTAGCTCAGGTTGAAGTCCTCCTGGTAGTCGGTCTTCTCGATCCACAGCCACCGCACGAAGTCCTTGGCCTCGTCGATCCGCTTCGACTTCGCGTTGACCATCGCGCCGAACGCCCCGACCGGCACGCTTGCCGACCCGCCCTCACGCAGCGAGGGGAACGGCAGCACGCCGAAGTCGTCACCCAGCGCCTTCTGCACCGCCGGCACCGCCCACAACCCGGTCCACTGCATCGCGACCAGGCCCTGCGCGAACGCGTCAGGCTCGGCCCAGTCCTTCACCGCGCCCAGCAACAGGCCGCCGCTCGTGTAGAGCTCGCGGAGCTTGCCGATCGCCGTCGCGGCGAGGGGATCGTCGAACCCGACCTGGTGGTCCCGCACGTAGTCGAGCCCGGCCGACCACAGCGCGGGCCCGCCCAGCACGCCGCCACCACCGTCGTTGCCGGCGAAAAGCCCTTTGACCGAACCCGTGGTCAGACGCCGAGCCGCGTCGATCAGCTCATCCACCGTGGACGGTGGTCGCACGCCGGCCTGGACGAACAAGCTCTTGCGGTAGAACAACATCTGCATGTCGACGGCCTGCGGGATGCCGTAGATCTTCCCGTCGACGGTGTGCGTGTCGAGAATCGAGGCGGAGAAGTCGCTCCTGGCGTCGCCGAAGACGTCGTCGAGCGGCACGAGCTGACCCGCCCGGACCGAGCTGATCTGCGGGGTGGACTCGAAGACGTCCGGTCCGCCGTCGGACAGCAGGCTCGTCGCGAGCTTGGAGTCGTAGTCGCCGGGGTTCCACTGCACGTCGACCTGGGTCTTGGTGTACGCCTTGGCGTAGCGCTCCACGGCCTGCTGCACGCCGGGCTCGCCGTACGCGTGGTACCACTGCTCGAGGGCCTGGCCGTTGCCGCCCCTGCCGGTGTTCGAACCACACGCCGCGAGCAACGCGCCCGCGCCGGCCAGGGACAGAAGTCTGCGTCGGGAAATCACCCACCCCGTCTTACTCCGATCACTCGAAGTGCGCGAGCGGTTACTCGAAGTGGGCGACGACGACGTTGGCGAAGTTGACGACGTACTCGCGCCCGTCGGGCCCCGGGATCGGCTGGGTGTGTCCGTTGCGGACGATCTGGGTCAGCCGCGGCGCGAGGTCGTCCCGCGTCTCGTCGGTGACCGGCAGGGAGATGGGGTTCGGGTTGGCGGCGAGGAACAGCACGAGTTTGCTCATGAGAGCAGCCAACCGCGTTCAGGAGCCCTGCGGAGGGCGGTTCCGCTCGTAGCGATTCCGCCCTCGGCAGACCGGCTCACTTGCGGAAGAAGCGCTCCCGCTGACCGAGGCGCACGAGCTTCAGCCACTCGACGAACGCCTTCGGGTCCCGCTTCACGGCGAGGAAGTACAGCCCGAACCGGAACACCTCGAGCGCGCCGAGCTTGCGCATGCCCGGCTGCGACAGCAGGTACCCGCGGTTGCGGTACGTGTAGTAGCGCTTGATCGGGTTCTCCGGGTCCTGGGCGTGGAACCTGCCGCCCAGCATCGGCTTGAACTCGTCCGAGCCGTCCGGGTGCACGTACGCGACCCGCAGCGACGTGCCGAACGGCAGCCCCGACCGCACCATGCGCCGGTGGACCTCCACCTCGTCGCCGCGGAAGAACAGCCGGTAGTCCGGCACGCCGACGACGTCCAGCGTGGTGGCGCGGAACAGCGCCCCGTTGAACAGCGAGGCGATGCCCGGCAGGAAGTCCGTGCCGAGTTCGGCCGCCGAGCGCTTCCACGTCAGGCCGCGCCGCAACGGGAACGCGAGCTTGTCCGGGCTGTCGATGTTGGTGACGACGGGGGAGATCTCCGCGAGACCCCTGCGCTCCGCCTCCTCCAGCAGCACGGCCAGCACGTGCTCGTCGGCCGGGCGGCCGTCGTCGTCCGCCAGCCACACCCAGTCCGCGCCCAGCGAGAGCGCGTGCAGGATGCCCAGCGCGAAGCCGCCGGCACCGCCGAGGTTGCGGTGCGACGGCAGGTAGGTCGTGGGGAGCGGACACTGCTCGACGAGGTCGCCGACGGGCTGGTCGGGACCGTTGTCGACGACGACCAGGTGGTCGGGCACGCGCGTCTGGGTCGCCAGGGCCTTCAGCGACTCGGCCAGCAGGTCCCTGCGGTGGCGGGTGACCACCACCGCGACGACGGAGCCTTTGGGCAGTGCCTCGAGGTTCATGCTCTACTCGCCGCCGTTTCCGCTGAGGACGGGGGTTTCCTCGTGCGGGTGCTTGCGCTCGAAGGGGTCGTACCCCTTGTACGCGGTCAGCACCTCGCGCAGGCCTCCGAACATCTTGACGTGGCCCTCGTCCATCCAGATCGCCTTGTCGCAGAACTCCCCGAGGAACTCGTCGGAGTGGTTCGCGAACACCAGCAGACCGGAACGGGCGACCAGGTCCTTCAGGCGGTCACGGGCCTTGGCCATGAACGCCGCGTCGACCGCGCCGATGCCCTCGTCGAGCAGCAGGATCTCCGGGTTGATCGACGTGACGACGCCGAGGGCCAGCCGGACGCGCATGCCCGTCGAGTACGTGCGCAGCGGCATCTGCAGGTAGTCACCGAGCTCGGTGAACTGCGCGATGTCGTCGACGCGGGTTTCCATCTGCTTGCGGCTCATGCCGAGGAACAGGCCGCGGATCATGATGTTCTCGTACCCGGAGATCTCCGGGTCCATGCCGACGCCGAGGTCGAAGACCGGCGCGACCTTGCCGATGATGCGCGACTGGCCGCGGGTGGGCTCGTAGATGCCCGCCAGCAGGCGCAGCAGCGTCGACTTGCCGGCGCCGTTGTGGCCGACCAGGCCGACGCGGTCGCCGTCCTTGAGCGACAGCGTGATGTCGTGCAGAGCTTCGATTATCGGGACGCGGCCTTCGGACTCGATCTTGCCGCCGACCTTGCCGAGCGCGAGCTTCTTCAGCGACCTCGACTTCGCGTCGAAGATCGGGAAGTCGACCGATGCGTTCCAGACGTCGATGCTGACCATGGGTGTCGACCTCCTTCTAGACCCAGTAGGAAACGCGGGCGCGGTAGTTGCGCAGGATCACCAGCGCGGCGAACCAGCCGACGACGGTGAAGCCGCCGACGACGGCCCAGTGGTGCCAGTCGACCGCGTGGCCGAGCAGCGGGGCCCTGACCACCTCGACGAAGTGGTACACGGGGTTGAGCTCGGCGATGAGCATGCGCCAGTCGTTGTCGCCGCTGCCACCGGTGACCCTCTGCAGCACGCCCGCGTCCCAGACGATCGGCGTCATGAAGAAGACCAGGTTGATGAAGCTGTTCACCACCGGGGGGATGTCGCGGAAGCGGGTGCTGATGACGCCGAACAGCAGGGCGATCCACACCGCGTTCACCGCGAGCAGCGCGAAGCCCGGGATCGCGAGGACGATGGTCCAGCTGATGCCGGGGTGCTCGATGCCGCCCTTGGTGATCGTGTACGGGTGGTCGAGCGCCGTGAAGAAGATGGCGAGCACCACCGCGTAGACCACGAGGTTGTGCGCCAGGAACAGCACCTGGCGCCACACCATCCGCATCACGTGGACCGTGATCGGCGCGGGGAGGTGCTTGATGAGCCCCTCGTTCGCGATGAACACGTCCGTGCCCTCGGTGATGCAGCCGAGGATGAAGTTCCAGATGATGAAGCCGACCGTCACGTACGGCAGGAACGTGGGGACGTTCGTGTCGAACAGCACGGAGTACAGCAAGCCCAGCGCCAGCGCCGTGGTGCCCATCGAGATGGTGATCCACAACGGGCCGATGACCGAACGGCGGTAGCGCTGCTTGATGTCCTGCCAGCCGAGGTGGCCCCACAGCTCACGGTGGTCCCACGCCTCCCGCACATCCGCGAACGCGCGTTTGAAGCTGCGCGACTTGACGGCAGGGGGCGCCTCTGCTTGGTCGAGCGTACTGGTGGCTTGCACGAGGACTGAGCGTACCGGCGACCACCGACGGCCATGCTTACCGGTCGGTCACGGTGCGATCAGACCTTGATCACCTTTACGATGACCTGTTCGTGGTCGTAGGTGTACCCGAGGTAGTCGAACTCCACGCCGTGCGCCGCCACGTGCTCCAGCCAGGCCTTGTGCTCGTGCTCCTGCCACTGCGGGTAGTTGAAGTACTCGTCGAAGACGATGACGCTGCCCTCGACCAGACGGGGCCCGACCAGGTCGAGAACGGTCTTGGTGGACGAGTACAGGTCGCAGTCGACGTGCAGGAACGTGACGGGGCCCTCGTGGTCGGCGAGGAACTTCGGCAACGTCTCGTCGAACCACCCGGCGATGAGCTCGGCACCGGGCACGTCCGGCAGGCCGTCCATCGTGAACGTGCCGGCGGGGAACCCGTTGCGCCAGTTCTCCGGCAGACCCTCGAAGGAGTCGAAGCCGTAGACCTCGGCGCCCTCCCTGGCGTTCGCGATGATCTTGAGCGTGCCGCCGGTGTAGACGCCGAACTCGAGCGCCATGCCGCCCTCGGGCGTCTGGGCCAGCGCGAACTCGAGCGTCTCCTGCGGTGAGCCGAAGTGCGGGACCCGCGGCATGTTCTTGTGCACGAACTGAGCGCTCTGCAGCGCCGCTTCCCTGTCCGCGGCGAACACGATGTCGCGGCGGGCCCGCACCTCATGTCCCACGGTGTGGTCGACGATCCGGTTCGCCTGCTGCGCGACCTCGTCGCGCAGGCCGTCCAGCTGGGCCTGGATCCGCTCGATCTGCTCCTGCTGCGGCTTCAACGCGTCCTGGATGAGTTCGAGCGCTTTGACACGAAGCTTGTGACGAAGCTGCTTGGCCTGCAGGCCATTGCGGACTCGGTCGAGCACGGTGGCTCCTCTCCAGAACGGTCAGCGCATCGTAGAGCCACCACCGCGTGGCTTAGCTAGAGGTACTGACCCGTCCCTTTGCCTGTTGTTCCGCCTTCGTTACCTTCGGCGCCGCTGCCGGCGGGCAGCGCGCGGCCGCGCATCTGCTCCAGCTGGGCGCGCGCCGCCATCTGCTGGGCGAACAACGCGGTCTGGATGCCGTGGAAGAGGCCCTCCAGCCAGCCCACGAGCTGAGCCTGCGCGATCCGCAGTTCGGCGTCGGAGGGGGTGCCCTCCTCGGTGAACGGCAGCGACAGGCGCTCCAGCTCCTCGCGCAGCTCCGGCGCCAGGCCGTCCTCGAGCTCCTCGATGGACCGCTTGTGGATCTCCTTGAGGCGGTTGCGGCTGGCCTCGTCCAGAGGCGCCGCCCGCACCTCCTCCAGCAGCTGCTTGATCATCGTGCCGATCCGCATGACCTTCGCCGGCTGTTCGACGAGGTCGGCGATGTCGCCGTCCTGGCCACCGACGATTACGACGGGCTGCTCCTGGTTCATGGTCTCCATCCTCGCGCGATTCACGTTTTCGAAACCAATCGGGGTGGGGCTGGTCGTTGCAGTGTTTGCTCGCATACGTACGGTGTGTGTCATGGCGTTCGACGTCGCACGGGTACGAGGGCTCTTCCCCGCGCTCGGCGACGGCTGGGTCCACCTCGACGCACCGGCTGGCATGCAGGTGCCCGAACAGGTCGCCACCGCCGTCTCCACCGCGCTGCGCGCCCCGGTCTCCGGACCCGGCGGCATCTTCCCCGCGTCCCAGCGGGCCCAGGGCATCGTGGACGCCGCCCGCAGGTCCGTCGCGGACCTCGTCGGCGGCGATCCCGCCGGTGTCGTGCTGGGCCCCTCCTCCGCTGTGCTGCTGCAACGTCTCGCCGACGCGATGACCGACGACTGGTTCATGGGCGACGAGGTCCTGGTTTCCCGGCTCGACCACCCGGCGAACATCGCGCCGTGGCTGCGCGCCACCCAGCGCACCGGCAGCGCGGTCAAGTGGGCGGAGATCGACATCGAGACCTGCGAGCTGCCGAGCTGGCAGTTCGACGAGCTGGTCACCGACCGCACCAAGCTGATCGCCATCACGGCGGCGTCCGGCGTGGTCGGCACCCGTCCTGACCTGGGCAAGATCTCCGCGGTGGCTCGCGCGCACGGCTCGATGATGGTGGTGGACGCCTCGGCCGCGGCGCCTTTCGTGCCGTTGGACATCGTTGGCATGGGTGCGGACGTCGTCGCCCTCTCCGCCGGTCAGTGGGGCGGTCCGCCGGTCGGCGCGCTGGTGTTCCGCGACCCGTCGGTGCTGGAGCGGCTGCCGTCGGTCTCGGTCGACCCGATGGCGCGCGGCCCGGAACGGCTGGAGCTCGGCCCGCACGCGTATCCGATGCTCGCCGGGCTCGTTGCCTCGGTGGAGTACCTGGCGGACCTCGACGACGCGGCTTCCGGCACGCGCCGCGAGCGGCTGCTCACGTCGCTGGGATCGGTGAAGGCCTACCAGGCCGGGCTGCTCGCTAATCTGATCAACGAACTGCGTTCGCTGCGACACGTGATGGTGATCGGCGACGCCATGCGGCGGGTGCCCGCGCTGGCGTTCTCGATCGCCGGGGTCAAGGCGGAGGACGGCGTCGAACACCTCGCGTCGCGGGGTGTCTGCGCGTTCGCCGACCCCGGCCAGCACGGCGTGTTCTCGGTGCTCGGCGTCGGCGAGATCGGCGGCGCCATCCGCATCGGGCTCGCGCACTACACGAACGCGGTCGAGATGGACGACCTGGTGCGGGCGGTGGCCGAACTCGGCTGAGGGATTTGGGAGATCATCTTTGGACGACTCGCTGGCTCGCGAGCTCGCGGATCTCTCGGCCCTGCAGCGCCTCGGCTCGTTGAACACCGAGTACCTGCCGCAGCTCTCCGGCGACCTCAGGCCGGCGGCGCTCGTCGCCGTGATGGACGAGATCGTGCTGGGCGCCCGGACCGTCCTGGTGGAACTGGGCTGCGGGTCTTCCTCGGTCCTGCTGGCGCGTTTGTTGCAGCAGCGGGGGTTCGGGCACCTGCTGTCGATCGAGCACGACGAACGCATGGCTGCTTTCGTTGCCTCGCAACTACGACGCGAAGGTCTCGGCTCCGCCGCCCGCGTGGTGCACGCGCCGTTGTCGCGGCATCCGGCGGCGTTGTCGCGGCACGGCCAGTGGTACGCGCCGCAGCTGGTGCACGACGAAGTGCTCGGGTACGTCGAGCGGTTCGGTCTGGTGGACCTGCTGCTGGTGGACGGACCGGGGTTCGGCGACTCGCGCTATCCGGCGTTGCCGGTGCTCAGCGCCGTGCTGGCGCCGGGGGCGACGGTGCTGGCCGACGACGCCGACCGCCCGGACGAGCAGGCGGTGCTGACGCGGTGGTCCGAGGAGTTCGGGCTGGAGTTCCGCACGGCTCCCCGGACCTCGCTGGCCGCGGCTACCGCTCTCGCTTGAGCAGGACCTTGCCGAAGACGTCGCTCGCCTCCAGCAGGCGGTGCGCCTCGGCTGCGTCCGACATCGGCACGACCTGACCGACGATCGGCTTGACCGCACCGCTCTCGATCAACGGCCACAGGTGTTCGCGGACCTGGGCGACGATCGCGCCCTTGCCGTCGACGCTGCGGCCGCGCAAACCCGTCGCCATCACGGAGGCGCGCTTGGTGAGGAGCTTGCCGATCGGCAGTTCGCCCTTCACCCCGCCCTGCATGCCGATGATCATCAACCGGCCGTCCGGGGCGAGGACGTCGATGTTGCGGGGGAGGTAGGAGGCGCCCATGTTGTCGAGGACGACGTCCGCCTGCTTCACCTCGGCGACGAAGTCCTGCGTCTTGTAGTTGACCGTGATGTCCGCGCCGAGCTCGGCGCACTTGCGCAGCCGCTCGTCCGATCCCGCGGTGACCGCGACGGTCGCGCCGAGCGCCTTGGCCACCTGGATCGCGTGCGTGCCGATGCCGCCCGCACCGCCGTGCACGAGGAACGTCTCGCCGAGCTTGAGCCGGCCGTCCATCACGACGTTCGACCACACCGTGCACGCGACCTCGGGCAGCGCGGCCGCCGTGACGACGTCGACGTTGCGCGGGACGGGCAGAACCTGGACCGCGGGCACGACGACCTTCTCCGCGTAACCGCCGCCGGCCAGCAACGCGCACACCTCGTCGCCGACCTGCCAGCCGGTGACGCCGTCACCGAGCGCGGCGATCGTGCCGGAGCACTCCAGGCCGATGACGTCCGAAGCGCCGGGCGGTGGCGGGTAGAAACCCTGCCGCTGCAACAGGTCCGCGCGGTTGACCGCACTCGCGGCGACGTCGATCAGCACCTCGCCCTCGCCGGGCACCGGGTCGGCGACCTCGGTCCACTCGAGCACGTCCGGACCGCCGGGTTCGCGAACAGTGATGGCACGCATGCAGTCGACCGTAATACCGTTCGACAGGTCCGGCACCATCGGATCATGGACGCCTGGCCGCTGCGACACCTGGTCCTCCGCACCCCGCGCCTGGAGCTGCGCCCGGACGACGACTCCGGCCTGTTCGAGCTCGTCGAGGTCGCCAAGGCGGGCGTGCACGACCCGGCCGAGATGCCGTTCAACGTGCCGTGGACCGACAGCCTGGCGGACGACCACGGGCTCGGCATGGTCCAGTTCTTCTGGGGCGTGCGCGCCAAGCTGGCCGCCAAGGACTGGGCCATCTGCTTCCTCGTGCGGCACGAGGGCAAGGTCATCGGCGTGCAGGAGCTGGGTGCGCGCGACTTCGGCGCGCTGCGCGAGGTGAACACCGGCTCGTGGCTCGGCAAGGAGTTCCAGGGCAGCGGCCTCGGTACTGAGATGCGTGTGGGCGTCCTGCAGTTCGCGTTCGACCACCTGGGCGCGCGCATCGCTCGTTCGGCGGCTTGGCAGGGCAACCACGCGTCCAACCGCGTCAGCGCCAAGCTCGGCTACGTGCACGACGGCACGATCGGCGTGGCACCGCGCGGAGAACGCCTTGAGCACGTGCGATTGCGCCTGGACGAGGCGAGTTTCGTGCGCCCGGAATGGAACGTCGCGGTCGAGGGGCTAGCGGAGTGTGTTCACCTGATCACCAGCTGAACTCCCGCCGACCGACGGATTGTGTCCTGCGTCTCCCTTTTGTGAGGGTGCAGCCATCTCGAACGAAGGGGAACGTTCATGTCCGGCAGAACCAAGCTGGCGGCTGTGCTTGCCATCTCGGCACTAGTCGCAGCCCCTACCGCCACGGCGTCCGCCGCCGCTGACCCGGCAGGCCCCGCACTCGCCAAGAAGCTCGCGAAGAAGGTGACCGTCGAGGGTGTCAACCGGCACCTCATCGCGTTCCAGCGCATCGCCGACCGCAACGGCGGCAACCGCGCGGCCCTGACGCCCGGCTACGACGCGAGCGTCGACTACGTCGCGGGCAAGCTGCGCGACGAGGGCTTCATCGTCACGACGCCGAACTTCAGCTTCGAAGTCCCCGTCACCGACGCCGAGACCGCCCGCGTCGACGGCGTGAACTACCAGGCGCTCATCCTGACCGCCTCGCCCCAGACGCCGGTCGGCGGCGTCACCGGCCCGCTGCGCGTCGTCCCCGAGGACGCCACCACGGGCTGCGAGGCGACCGACTTCGCCGGCCAGAACTTCACCGGCTCGGTCGCCCTCATCCGCCGCGGCGGGTGCACGTTCGAGCAGAAGCACCTCAACGCGTTCGCCGCGGGCGCCATCGCCGTGCTGGTCTCGAACAACACGGCGGGCCCGCTGTCCAACGTGACGCTGACCAACCCCGGCAAGATCCCGACCGGCGGCATCTCCCAGGCCGACGGCACCACGCTCGCCGGCAAGGCGGGCGCCTCGGTCACCGTGGACATGCGCTTCCACAACGAGACCCGCACCCAGCGCAACGTCATCGCCGAGACCCGCACCGGCCGCAAGAACAACGTCGTCATGGCCGGCGCACACCTCGACAGCGTCGAACTGGGCGCGGGCATCAACGACAACGGCACCGGCTCCGCCGCACTCCTGGAGACGGCCCTCCAGCTCGGCTCCCGCCCGAAGGTCGACAACGCGATCCGCTTCGCCTGGTGGGGCGCGGAGGAGCGCGGCCTGATCGGCTCCGAGGAGTGGGTCCGCTCGCTGACGTTCGAGCAGCAGCTGGACATCGCCCTGTACCTGAACTTCGACATGGTCGGCTCCCCGAACGCCGCGTACTTCATCTACGACGGCGACAACTCCGACGGCGTGGGCGCGGGCGCGGGCCCGTACGGCTCGGCCCAGATCGAAAAGGCCTTCGCCGACTACTTCGCCGCCAAGGGCGTCCCCACCGAGGGCACGGACTTCTCGGGCCGCTCGGACTACGGCGAGTTCATCGCGCAGGGCATCCCGGCCGGTGGCTTGTTCACCGGCGCCGAGGGCGTCAAGACCGAGGCACAGGCAGCCAAGTGGGGCGGCACGGCAGGCATCGCCTACGACCCGTGCTACCACTCGAAGTGCGACAACCTCGGCAACGTCGACCGCGTGGCCCTGGGCCGCAACGCCGGCGCCATCGCGTTCGTGACAGCGGCCTACGGCGTGTCCACAGAGGACGTCAACGGCGTGCCGCCACGCGCGCAGCGCGCTGAGGTCCGTTCCTCGGCGGCCCTGATGAAGGCCGCCGCGCACGACGACCACAACCACCTGGCCGTCTCGTAGTTCGCTTTGCATCGGCGGCGGTGTCCTCCGGGGCACCGCCGCCGTTTCGTTCAGCGGCCCAACTCGTCCCGTGCCGCAGCGAGGAACGCGGCCTTCGGCCCCTTGAGGTGGTCCCACAGCGAGCCACCGCCGGGCTCCTGCCAGAGGACGTGGTCGAGAGCCTTGACATAAGCCCGCGCCAACTCGTGCAGCGACGAGGCGAACAGCACGTGGATCATCCGCTCACAGACCCACAGCTCGTCGACGACGTCCAGCGCCGCCGACTTCCAGGCCGCCGTGCCGTCCCGGTCCTCGGCCGCACGTTCGGCCTGCTGCCCGGCCCGGATGAACTGCCGCAACAGCTCCAGCTGCTCCACCCGCCGGGCTTCAGCGCGCTCAGCGGTCAGCTTCCTCTGCTCGCTGCGCTCGACGCGGCGCTGCACGGTGGTCTGCACCAGGAAGGACAGGCCACCGCCGAACAGCACTCCGACCAGAGAAAGGACCGCGGGCCACATCTGTGTCTGCATGACGTGACCAATACCAATGATCGCTTGCGGAAGCGGAGGGATTTGAACCCCCGGACGGTTGCCCGTCTCCCGCTTTCAAGGCTGCATCTGGCTGTCCAGGCTCGTTCGGGCTAGTCCGCGGTTGTCGGTGTTGCCTGGTCAGGGGTGCTGTCCCGTCCCAACCCGTCCCGGACCGTTGCTACACCCGTAGCTACACCTCTTCCTGGTAGCTGTCCCGTCTCGCTGATCCTCGGTGGGGCGGCTTTGGCATGTCCGGTGGCCGATGACGCGGAGCGTTGGCGGGCGTCGATCGCCGTGCCCGGCTCGGTCAGCTCTTGGATCGCGCGATCGTCCCGACGCCTGGGTGCTGGGAGCTCCTGCGCGTCGCCGTCGGTGGCGTGCTGCCGTGGATGGACGCCGGCCGCGCCGCACGGCCGACGGGCGGAGCGAAGCGGGAGCCCGGCGTGCCGGGATGGATGGGGAGCCGGTGCCAACGTGACAGGCCCCGTGCGCGCCGCCGACGGCGGCGCGCCTTGATCCCATAGAGCCCAACTCGGCAAGAAAAGGACTACAGCAGGGACTACAGCGGGCGAGATCCGCAGGGAATCCACCTATTAAGTACCATGATTGACCGCTACTACATCCCTGACTAGGTCAACTTGTCGACTTAGCCAGCGTGACAGGAGCTCAATGACCGCCGCGTGCACGCCGAGCTCCTGCAGGTAGGACAAAATATCCTGTACTTTGCGTCCAACGTCATTTCCTGAAGCAACTAGCACGCTTCGGAATGTAGAGACTCTATTTCGACCTTCAGAAAGCAAGCCCACGACGATATTGTACTCGACATGGAAGGCGAGCAAAAGAAGGAAAAGCTCTAGTCGGGCTCCTCTTTCATCAAAGGACTCGGCGTCAGAAAAGGATCCAAGACTGAATCCAAGGTGCTTGTTAAACTGACCTAGATCCACCCAGGGTGTCGGCGCGACAAGCAAGCGATTCACAAGCTCATCGAAGTTTCCATTAGATATCCACTTTTGCCAGTCTAGATCCGTTCTGAAGCGGCCTCCTCGGAAGGACGTGAACAACGCACTTGCAATGGAGCACGCGTCACCAAAGCCGAATCGACCGTGGATAAATAGGGTTCCTAGATCATTGCGGAATAGGTATTCATTTATTCCGATTATCCCTCGCGCAACTGCGTACTCGTCGAGCCAGGGCCAGGAAGCCTCTCTGGTCACGTAGGAATTGAATTTCGCGCGCCAGTCTTCACCGACCGATTTCCAAAAATCCAAGCCTTCTCTTGAGAGAAATGACCGAGATTGGTTCCGCTGCCTTGAGAAATCCTCAACATAAAGCGCAAAGAAGAGCGCCTTTTCTTCATCTTCCGTACCAAGTCTGCTACGAACAAGATCAAGTAGGATATCTCGGACTTTCGGCAATAGCTCAGAAGCCGCGCAAGCAACCTCGGTTATCTGAGCTCCCGAGACAAGGTGCGAATCCACCGAATTATCTTGAAGCAAGTATGCTTCGAACGCTGCAGAGACTATCTCTTTAACCAAGTCTGGCCTTGGGACAACAAAAGACAAGGATCGAGCAAGGAATGACTCGATGTTGGTCCGCTCGTCCAGATCGGCAACATGACGCTCGGATAGCAGAAGAGCCATAAAGTCATCGGCGCCGTCCTCCGCAGCTTCATTAAATAGCTGCAGGGCGAGCTGAGCTACAACGTCCCACTCCGCCTTTTTGATTTTGCTGGCAAGAAGATCATGCAAAAGAACCGCATCGCGACGGACTCGCACAATTTGGCATGCCGCGAAGTATTCGAGGAATGTTCGGTGTGTGAAACCGAATAGCGATTGACTAGGGTTCGATCCAACATCCGTCATGACCCATGCTCGGCCAGTGCAAAAATCAACGAAACTTGTAGCCGCATTCTCAGCTTCTTCGTCGTTATCGAAGCGCTTTTCTCGAAGGTAATTCGCCATGAACTTAATCAGCGCACCCCGGGTGAGTCCTTGCTGGCGTGCAGGCGTCTCATATAGCCACAGGGCAAGTGCATAAAGCGCGAACTTAATAAGCGCATCGAACGGGAGAGGGACTACAATACTACGTTGTTTGTCCCATCGCTCAAAGAGCATTGTGGCGCATTTTTCATAGATATCGGGACGGTTTCGTGGAATATAGTTCTCGACCGAGTAGATCCCGCACATCAGTGAGAGCATGAGAGGGTTCTGCCTAAGATCTTGAACAACAATACTTTCGGCCAAGAACGATTTGGCCATTGTTTCGCTCTGGTCTGCACTCAATGATTCATCTTGAGAGAACCATTGGCGAGCATAGGTTGACACCTGCTGATCAGAAAACTGGCCGAGTGATACTACGGGAAACAGCTCAGGGTCGAGCGGTGCTTCCTCGTACCCGATTCGGCGTGATGTTACAAGCACTGGCGTCGTAGGGTACCTATTTACAAAAGCGTGCACGGCGTCAACGACTTGAACCCGCAACGATGTGTCAATCAGCTCGTCTAGGCCGTCAAAGATGACGAAGGCGCGCCCTGTAAGAAGCAAATATTCGATTGCGCCGTCCGGTGGGTTCAACTCGTAAGGTGAGCGACAGAGGTCTGCAAGATGCTCCGCTATCGTTGCCTTCTTGCTTTGGAATGCAACAGCGAAATCACGGAGCACAACAACCATTGGAACGCTAGCGGAGGCGACCTTGTGGTCTGATCCAATTGCAAGATCGTAAGCTGTTTTAAACGAGAGAGTAGATTTCCCGCCCCCCGGATCACCAAGGATCACACACCGCGTAGAACTTGCAAATATCTCCGTCAGGCTAACATGCTCACGATGAACTTCGCGTCGCTCATTATTGGAGACGAGAGCAATTCTTGGTTGTACGTAGAGTGATTCCCACGCCACTAGCTTCTTTGTCCCCCAATGTGGAAGGCGCATCTTGGAGTGGGTCGATTTGATCTGCTCTCGAAGATCACGCTCGAACTTCTCAATTTCTGCCAGAGACTTAATTGCGGAAATTACGGAACAGTCCTGATCTACGTTTGATGCTTGGCCTGCTGCAATCCTCGCGATCTCCCCAGCAGCCTGCTTAGGAAGAAACTTGCTTAGGTGTGAGTCAGTCAGATATGAGCTAGCGTCAAGAACAATCTGCTCAACTAGAAGACTAGATGCTTCGGCACACAAGGCGTTGGAGAAAGACGGCATCTGTAGCTTCAGAAGCGCTGCTAGCTCTTTCTCCGCGTCGTAGCGCGCCTCATCGACCTGACCCGGCTTCTTCTTGATAAAGTATTCGGCGACAATCTTCATGGCGATGCTATTGAATTCGGCTGAACGCACGAAGTTTGACAACGCGGCGGCGCCTTCAGGCTGCACACTGTCTATGAAGTTGTGCAGTCGCATGCTTGAAGGAGGGCTACTGGCCTCCTTCATTGCCTCAGTAAGCTTCCTGCGTTCACGGAAATTTACAAATGCGCTTCCGCCAACCTTAGCGACAGCCCCACCGATCGCCTTGCTTAGAGCGCTTAGTGCAGTAACGGGTTCCATTTTCTTCCAAGTCTAAAAGGTTGCGGCGTACCTACGACACAGGATGAATATATTCAGTTAACGTTGCCATTGAACTAACTACTGCAGTTGCGCCATGCTTGAGCAGGATGCTGTCCTTGCCAGGCTTATTTGCGTAGCCGATCACTTCTACCTGTTCCTGCTTTGCCGCGAGGACGTCATCGACCGAATCGCCGACCATTATCACCGTGTCCGCGGAAACGTTCAACCTTGTCAATGCCTGCTTGATGAGAAAGCTGCTCGGCTTAAGGAGTTCTGGGTTCGATGACTCTCGCGCTGCAATCAGCCCTACGTAGCGCACGAGATCGAACCTCTCAAGATAGCGCTGAACGGCTTGGCGGCTGTTATTGCTTACTATTGCTAATTTTCCGCCGCGCGATGTCCACGCGTGCATGAGCTTCTCGGTGCCGACCGTCGGTTCAGCTGTGGAGACCGCTTCGATCTCACAGGCTGTCAGCTCTGTCTCAATTAGATTCGCTTCAACTATTCCGAGTTTCGCGGAATGTCGAAGAATATCGAATGGATCGCTTGAGTTATTCAAATTTTCTGGTAGTCGATGACCGCGTGCGCGCAATACGTCGCGAAGATTGCCGGCGATTATTTCTGGTGAAAACTGGGCAAATACGGAGCAGACTGGTCCGTCAAAATCTAGGAAAAGTGCATTACTCTTCTTGGTAAGGCGTTGCAGCGCTGCCGGGTTGACGAGTGGTGATACTCCGCTCTTGGTCATCGCTTGTACTCCACGGATACGGTGTCCCACATGGAATCGAACCACATGCGGGCTTGTTGAACGTATTGGCTGCCGGTGCTGGTGTCGTCATCGGTGACGCTGTGGTGGAAGAGAATGGCTTCTTTGCCGACTAGGTCGTAGATCGGCTTGGGTTCGCCATCGAAGCGGATGACGTGTTCGCGGACTGGGTAGAAGCCGAAGAAGGCTTCCTCGTTGTTGAGCAGGTAGAGCTTGAACAGCGGTGCGGCGCGGTGGACCTTGATCTCGACGGAGACGTCCTTGACCAGACCAAGGTCTCCGAGTTCCTGGACGTTGTCGACGATCGCGAGTGTGTGGCGTCGCATGATCTCGTCCATGCGCTTGCGGAAGCCCGGGCTGTCCTGCAAGTCCTCGACCTGGCACGGGATCGCCCACGGCTGAGACGTGTCCGGGACGAGCATCCGGATGTTGATCGAGGCAGGTGTCAGTCGGCCGATTCGGATCTTGTCCAGCGGTTCCTGCATGACGCCTTGCAGTGTCTCGCCAGAGAAGCCGGAGAAGGCGATGGAGACGTGCTCGGCCTCGAACGCACGCTCGATGTGCGGCCGGAGTCCTACCGGGCGTTCGGTGCGCTCGCGGACGAAGACGCCGCTGCCCTGTCGGGAGACGATCAGACCTTCATCGCGCAGTTCGCGTAGCGCGTTCTGCACGGTCATCGGGGCGACTTCGTACTTCTTCGCCAGCTCGGCGCGCGAGGGCAACTTGTCGCCGGCCTTGAACACCTTGGTGAGGATGGCAGCCCGAAGCGCGTTCGCCACCTGCATGTACGGCGGTCGCGGGTCGTCGGGGTCGAGAGCCACAGCTCCTCCAAGTGCCTACAGATCGCCTACTAAGCGCCTACAGGTAGACGGTACTGAGACCAGCGGGAACCTGTCTAGCCCGCCTAGGGAGCTAGCTCACCTGCGAAAACCGTGAACTACTTGACCTGGCTAGACAACCTAGCTAGTTTCAAACTTGGCTAGGTTGAACAGGCGACCTAGCGGGGCTAGGGAGGTTGCAGTCATGGCGGTTCCGTACGGCACTCGCTTCGAGGCGTCGTTTGACCAGGTCTTTCCGCAGGGCGCGCTGATGGTCGGCGTGGTCGCTCCGGACATGGAGTACATGAGCAACGAGGACAAGGCGCGCGGCAAGCAGGCCAAGCAGAAGGTCGACGAACGGTCCGGCAAGCGTCAGTGGAAGGTCGTCGTCACCGACCCGTCGGCCGAGAAGGAGCGGGACGCGTCGGTCACGATCACCGTGCTCGCGGACGTCCAGCCCGTCCCGCCTCAGGCCGTGCAGGTCATGCCCGGCGTTGAGGTCCGGCCCGTCGCGTTCGAAGGACTGACGGTCGAGCCGCGCGTCATGGGGGACCGGTTCAAGTACCAGGGCTTCACGATCCGGGCCACGGGTATCAGCGCGCCTCAGGTCGGGGCTCCGCCCAAGCGTGAGAACAAGCCTGCGGGTCAGCAGGGTCAGACCGACCAGAAGTCGGCGGCCTAACAATGGCGCGGCCGTCGCGTGAGGCGGTCGCCCGGTGGAACACCGCGTATGCGGAGCAGACGGCGGCCCTGTTCGCGGCGTCCCGTACGGGCGACAAGCAGGCACTTCTTCGTCTGGCTCTGGGCTACTCCGCGGTGGCGGAGGCGTGGCGGATCTTGGCCGCTGATCTGGCGGTGCCGCTTTGGGCTCGTCACGCCTGCTCCATCGCCGCTGAGGAGTTCGAGCGTCGCGCGCGGCTTGAACAGTCCCGTTCTGGGGAGGAGTCGTGATGTTGAAGCTCATGATCTCGCCTGGTCCTGCGGCGTCGGCGGACATCGTGGCATGGCCCGACTCGGCCGCTGCGGAACATTGCCTGCGGCTGAACCTCGATCCGGCGCAGATCGCTATCCATGTGCCGGACGGGCCTGACGGTCGGGAGCAGTTGGCGGCGTTCCTGCGGACGTTGTCGCAGCACGCCGGCCTGTTGGCTGCGGTGCTCGAACCGTCCAAGGGTGCTGGCTGGGTTGGTAACACGCCTGGGCCACTGACTGAGTGGGGTTAGCCATGCTCGACGTACTTCAGCTGTCTGACGCAGTGCTCGGTGAGTTCGCGGACGACGTGCAGGTTCAGCTGATGCTGGTGGCCCTGCTCGACGATCCGTGGAGCTTGTGGACCGTGCCGAAGCTTGCCGAGTTTCTTCGGCAACCGCTGTGGACCGTCTACCGGCGGATGGAGCGGTTGCGCCGCTGCGGGTTGGTGCAACGGGTTCCGTTCTGGCCGGAGCAGGAACGGCCTTGGCGGTACTGGGTCTCGCCGGACGGGCTGCGGTCGTCGCGGTGGCTGATCCGGGCGAACTTCGAGGTGCTGCACACGATGGCGGTGCCGCTCGGGTTGTCGGTGCGCAAGGCGTTGGGTTTCGGCCCGGTCCTCGACGCCTGCCGGTGTGACTGTGGCCGGTGCTGTTGCGGGCTTCCGCACATCTAGCCGCGTTAGGCGGTGGTGCCGGTGAGGCCTCGCCTGCTGGCTCGGTTGATGTACCGCATGAACCTGACCGCGAAGCACCCGGTGACCGGGCGGGTTCGGATGGAGTACCGGAACTGCTCGCGGTGTCTGGGTGGCGGGTGGTTCCGGAAGACGGAGAGACGGCCGCTCTGCTCCTGGTGCAGAGCGCTCGCGAAGAAGCTCGCTCAGAGCTGATCCACAACTGAACAAACAGCGTTGGTGTGTGTCGCGCGGAAACAGTCCAAAGTCTTGGCGGGCCTTGACTGTTCCCGGCGACGTACACCGACTCGAACGACCCTGAAATCGTTGGGACACAAGGAGATTCGAGTCATGCATAGGGTATCTGCGCGTACCTGGGGTGCGTCAAGTCGACAGGACCGGCTCGCCGCGATGGTGGAGCGTTTGCAGGCTGTCGACACCTACACGGTGATGGTCGACGGCGGCGGGCTGGTCAGCCTCGACCTCACTCAGGCTCAGGCCGAAGGGTTCGAGTGCCTGACGTGTAAGCGCTTGTGCGGCAACGGGTTGAGCGCATTCAAGCCCGTGGGGTTCATCCCGAGTACTGGCATGGTGTTCCGCTGCGTTTCGTGCCTGGACGGTGCGGCATGAGCGGGACGAAGTGGGTCGATCCGGCTCCGTTCGAGGGTGCTCGGCCGCGTTTCCCGTGGTGGATCTGGCTTCCTCGGTGGGCGAAGGTTGTTGCGGCACCGTTCGTGCTGGCGGGGTTCGCCGTGTGGCTCGGCGTCCGCCTGGTGCTCGTCGCGGTGCGGTACCCGGTCGTGGCTGGCCTGGCTGTCGTCGGGCTCGCGGCCTATCAGAAGTTCGGGCTCTCCCCGCTCGTGCTGGCACTGCTCACGCTCGTTGCTGCGCTGCTGATCTGGTTCGGGCTCCACCAGCGGTCGTTTCTGCGGCACTGCTGGTACCGGGCGGTCACTGAGTGGCGGCGGGCCACGGTCTACGTGTCGAAATGGCGCACTGTCATGCGGCTGGCTGATCTCGCCAAGGAACACCGGGGCAAGGAGTACCGGCCTGAGCTGCGGCGCGTCCGGGCTGAGGGCTGGCGGGACAAGGTCCGGGTACGGATGATCCCGGCGCAGTCCCCGGAGCAGTGGGAAGCGCGACGGGACAACCTGGCGCACTCCTTCAACGCTCGGTCCTGCCGGGTGCGGGTACTGAAGCCTCGGCTGCTTGAGCTCGACTTCATCCACGCTGACCCGCTGGCGCGGCCCGTGGCAGTTCCGCCGCTGGGGGATTCTGCGGACGTCGATCTGAAGAAGCTGGTCGTCGGGAGGACGGAGACCGGTAAGCCGTGGAGGTTGAAGCTGCTCGGCTCTCAGATCCTTGTCGTCGGCGTCCCTGGCGCGGGTAAGGGCTCGGTGCTCTGGTCGATCGTCTGGCAGCTCGCCCCCGCGATTCGCGCCGGCCTGGTTCGGCTCGTCGGCATCGACCCCAAGGGCGGGATGGAACTCGGCCAGTGTCCTGACGCCTTCGACAAAGTCGTCTACGACAACGGGCCGGAAGCCGTTGAACTGCTGGAAGAGATCGCAGCGGAGGTCAAGGCTCGCGCTTCGAGGTACCGGGGCGTTCGTCGGCTCTGGACTCGGAACGCCGGTGAGCCGTTCACGGTCCTGGTGGTCGACGAGTTGGCGGACCTCGTCGCCTACCAGCAGGACAAGCAGCTCCGGGAACGTGCCGGGCGTGCTGTCCAGACGATCAGCTCGCAGGGACGCGCTCCCGGAGTGGCCACGGTCGCCCTGGTGCAGGACCCGCGCAAGGAAGTCGTGAGCTTTCGGCACCTGTTCACCACTCGGGTGGCGCTGCGCCTGGACGAGCCGATTCAGGTGGACATGGTCCTGGGCGACGGCGTTCGGCAGCGTGGCGCGGCTGCTCATGAGATCAGCGAGAGCACGCCTGGTGTCGCCTGGCTCAAAGAGGACGGGCAGCGCGAACCGGAACGCGCGAGGGCCTTCCACGTCACGGACGCGGACCTGGTCGAGTTGGGCGTCTACTTCGCCCCGGCCACCGTTCACGACTTCCCGGCAAGCAGCGAGCGGAGGGCAGCATGAGCACGAACGTCACCACGTTTCCCGGCGATGTTGCAGGCCAGACCCGCGCGGAACGGATGAGGCAGCCTGCCGCGCTCGACGTCACCAAGGCTGCCGCCGAGCAGCACGGCGTGTGCGTCCGGCCGTTCACGATGGAAGTCGAAGACCACGAGTCCTACGAGGTTCGGTACGTCGCGGTGCCGTGTGGCTCGACGGTGGAGAGCGTCTGCAAGCCCTGCGCCAAGAAAGCCAAGGCCTTGCGGATGGCTCAGTGCCGCGAAGGCTGGCACATGGAGGTGGAGCCCGACTTCACCCCGGAACCGCCCACAAAGGACCAGACGGAGCTGCTGGAGTACCGCGCTGACCTCATGAAGGCCTTCAAGGAGGAGGGCAGCTCGGCTGAGGCGGACGAACTGCGGGAGGAGATCCACAGCGTCGACGAAGAACTTCGGCAACTCGGCGTCCGTGGTCGCCTGCCCTCACCGGACGATCCCGGCAAGCGGCCCGTGAAGCGCTCGACGAAGCGTCGGCAGGATGCGCCGGACCTGCCTCGGCGGCGCGTGGAGAGGCGGACGGTTGGACGGGAGTTCGCGGGAGCCTTCCGTCCCTCGATGTTCGTGACGCTCACCCTCGACACCTACGGCAAGGTGCGCGACGACGGCACGCCCGTTGACCCGGACAGCTACGACTACCGCCGTGCGGCAAGGGATGCGGTCCACTTCGCGTCGCTCGTTGACCGGTGGTGGCAGAACCTGCGGCGGGTGGCTGGCTGGGACGTCCAGTACTTCGCCACGGTCGAGCCTCAGAAACGCGCCGCTCCGCACCTGCACGCAGCACTCCGCGGTTCGATCCCTCACGAGGTCATTCGGCTGGTCACGGCGGCTACCTACCACCAGGTGTGGTGGCCGAAGCACGACGAACGCGTCTACGTGGACCGGCTGCCGGTCTGGGACTTCGATCTCAAGGCGTTCATCGACCCGGACACCAGAAAGGCCCTGACCACCTGGGAAGACGCGGAGGTCGAGGAACCGGCGCACGTCGCGAAGTTCGGGCGGCAGGTGCACTCCAAGGGCATCCTCGGCGGCTCCGAGGAATCTGGGCGACACATCGGTTACCTGACGAAGTACCTCACGAAGTCCATTGGTGAGGTGGTCGAGCAGGACAACGAACGGCAACGCCGGCATGCGGACCGCCTGGCGGACGAGTTGGCCGTCACGCCGTGCTCGGATCGATGCGCGAATTGGCTGCTCTACGCCGTCATGCCTCGAGGCGCCAACTCGCGGATGACGGCTGGACGGTGCAAGGGGAGGGCTCACCGCAGGGCCACGCTCGGGCTGCCTGGGCGGCGGGTTCTGGTGTCCCGCAAGTGGTCAGGGAAGACGCTCGCGGACCACAAGGCTGACCGGAAGCGCTTCGTCCTCCAGGCGCTCAAAGCAGTGGGGATCGAGAAGCCAGAGAAGGACCCGGCACGGCTCGTCTGGCACAAGGTGCGGCCTGGTGATCCGAACGTGCCGCCACGGGCGCACCTGCTCATGCATGCGATCGCTCAACGCGTGACGTGGAAGGCCGAGTACGACCGCGCGCTGCTCGCGGCCGGGCCTCCAGATCTTTCGGCAACTGCGGCCTGATCAACCAAGGGGAAGACATGAACGACATCGCGTATCGCGTTGAGGAAGTCGCTCGGGCCCTTCGGGTGGGGCGGACGAAGGTGTTCGACTTGATCAGGGCTGGTGAGCTGGTGTCCGTCAAGATCGGCGGGAGTCGTCGGGTTCCGGCCTCGTCGGTGCAGGCATACCTGTCTCGGCTGATCGCTGAGGCGGCGTGATGGCCGGGGGCAAGCGGTCCAACGGTGAGGGCTCGGTCTACCAGCGCAAGGACGGGCTGTGGGTCGGCGCGGCCTACGTGCTCACCACGACCGGGCATCGCAAGCGCGTCACTGTTTCGGCAACCACGGAGTCGGAGGCCTGGAAGAAGCTCAGGAAGAAGATCGCCGACTCCGACGCCGGCATCCCGGTAGCTGCGGAGACGTGGACGCTGGAGAGCTATCTCAAGTACTGGCTGTCCACTGTGGCCGCGACGAAGAGGCCTCGGACGGTCGAGGGGTACGGCGTGGTCGTGCGGCGGCACCTGGTGCCCAACCTCGGGACGAAGAAGCTCCATCGGTTGTCGGCGCAGGACGTCCGGACGTTCATCACGCGGCTTCGGAACGATTGCCGGTGCTGCGCGGAGAAGATCGACGCCAACCGGCCGAAGGATGCTCGACGTTGCTGTGCCAAGGGGAAGTGCTGCAAGACGGTTCTTTCCGACCGAACGATTCAACAGATCCACGCTGTTCTGCGGAATGCGCTGGCGCACGCAATGCGGGAGGAGGTCGTGCCGCGCAACGTCGCCCGGCTTGTTCAGGTCAGGTCGCCTCGGTACGACGTGAATCGGGGCCTGGACGCTGATCAGGCAAAGGCGCTACTCAAGGCAGCGGAAAACGATCGACTGAAGGCGCTGTACGTCCTGGCGCTCTACCTCGGAATGCGACGCGGTGAGTTGCTCGGCCTTCGATGGAAAGACATCGACTGGGACAAGTGGGACGAGCCGTGCGCCGAACATGCGGATGACTTCTGCGAGGACTGCGCGGGGCAGCACTTCCCGACGTTGCAGATCCGCCAGACGCTTCAGCGGGTGGGTACGAAGCTCGTGTTCGTCCCGCCGAAGACGGACCGGTCAGAGCGGGTCATGCCGCTGCCGCTCCTCGTCGCCTGGGCGCTGGTCGATCACTGGGACGGCCAGGACGACGAAGCGGAAGCGGCAGGGGACAGGTGGGAGGAGTCGGGGCTGATCTTCGCGACGGTCCTCGGTGGGCCGATCGATCCGACCTACCTGAGGTCGAGTTGGTACCCGATCCGGAAGCGCGCCGGCCTGGAAAACGTGCGCTTTCACGACATCCGGCACTCGTGCGTGACGCTGCTGCTCAGGCTCGGCGTGCCGCCGCACATCGTCCGAGACATCGTCGGCCACTCGAATATTGAGGTGACGATGATGATCTACGCGGCCGTCTCCCTTGAGGACAAGCGGGAGGCCTTGAAGCGGCTCACGGACGAGCTGGGCTGAGGTCGTTGCTACACCCGTTGCTACACCAGAGGGGGTGTGACCAGCCTGAACGGCCGGGCACACCCCCTCTGAACTGCGGAAGCGGAGGGATTTGAACCCCCGGACGGTTGCCCGTCTCCCGCTTTCAAGGCGGGTGCATTCGGCCGCTCTGCCACGCTTCCACGACGCCAGGAGCGTCGGCACAAAGCCTAGCCGTTCGACTCCCGCAGGTGTGTCATGACCCGGTCGAACACCTTGGCCAGCACCTCGCCCTCCTCGGGCGTGAGCAGGTCGACGATGTGTTCCCGCACGCCACGCAGGTGCGTCGGCGCGGCCGAGACGAGCTGCGCCATGCCCTTCTGCGTGAGTTCGGCCAGCACGCCGCGGCCGTCCTCGGTGCACTCGCGGCGGGACACCAGGCCTGCCTTCTCCATGCGCGCGACCTGGTGTGAGACGCGCGACTTCGAGGAGGCGACGTCCTCGGCGAGCTGGGTCATGCGCATGCGCTGGTTCGGCTGTTCGGACAGGCGCACGAGGATCTCGTAGTCCGCCAGTGACACTCCGTGGGTGTCCTGCAGCTCTCGGTGCAGGCGGTCCATGAGCATGGAGGAACCGTTCACGTAGGTGCGCCACGCGCGCATCTCGCCCTCGTCGAGCCAGTGCGGCTCCTGCTCACTTGGTGTCACGGGAACAAGGTTAGTCCTGAGCATGACGATCCAGTCATTGCTCTGGAAAACGTGGCGATCGGAAGGCAGACTCCTGCGCCGTACACGCGCGTTAACCAAGCCTTGAAAGGCTCCATCCATGAGTTCGTTCAGACGGCTTTCCGTTCTGGCGATCACCGCCGCCGCGGCCACTGTCATCAGCGCTACCGGGCCTGCCCAGGCCGATGTCCAGTCACTGCGCGGTCGGGGCACGGTTGACGTGCGCCTGATCGGCATCAACGACCTGCACGGCAACCTCGAGCCGCCTACCGGGTCGTCCGGGCGCGTCATCCTGCCGGACGGCACGACCGTCGACGCCGGTGGTGCCGCGTTCAACGCCACGCACATCAAGAACCTCCAGAAGGAGGTCAGGAACTCCGTCATCGTCGGGCAGGGCGACCTGATCGGCGGCTCGCCGCTGGTGTCCGCGCTGTTCCACGACGAGCCGACGATCGAGGTGCTCAACGAGGTCGGCATGGACACGACCGCGGCGGGCAACCACGAGTTCGACGAGGGCTACAAGGAGCTCCTGCGGATCCAGCGCGGTGGGTGCCACCCGGTGGACGGCTGCCAGTTCCGCGACGAGTACAAGGGCGCGAAGTTCCCGATCCTCGGCGCGAACGTCACGCACGCGAAGTCCGGGCTGCCGGCTCTTCCGCCGTTCTGGGTGGAGATCCGCGACGGGATGCCGATCGGTTTCATCGGCATGCCGCTCAAGGACGTGCCGATCCTGGTCGACCCGAACGGCATCAAGGACATCAAGTTCGGTGACGAGGTCAAGGCGGCCAACAAGTACGCCAACCTCCTCGACGCCATCGGCGTCAAGTCGATCGTCCTGCTCGTGCACCAGGGCGACCAGGTGACGTCGACCGGTGGCGGGCCCAACGCGTGCAACGTGTCGCCGGAGAACCCCGGCAGCTACATCGCCACCAACGTCAGCCCGAAGATCGACGCGGTCTTCTCGGGCCACAGCCACCAGCACTACAACTGCGTGGTCAAGGACCCGGCCGGCAACCCGCGGCCGTTCATCGAGGGCCTGGCGTTCGGGCGCGAGCTCAGCGTCGTCGACCTGAAGATCGACCGCCGGACGCGCGACGTCGTCCGCGGCGAGACGAAGGCCGAGAACAAGATCGTCACGCGCACCGTCACGCCGGACCCGGTGATCCAGTCCGTGATCGACCTGGCCAAGGCGAAGTCCGGCCCGATCGCGAACCGGCCGATCGGCTCGATCGGCGCGGACATCGTCCGGGCCGCGTCCGCCTCCGGTGACTCCCCGCTGGGCAACCTGATCGCCGACTCCCAGCTCGAGGCCACCAAGGCCAACGGTGCCGTGGTCGCGCTGATGAACCCCGGTGGCGTGCGCGCCGACCTCACCTACGCGCCGAAGGGCACCGAGGGCGCCGGCGTGGTGACGTACGACGAGGCGTTCACGGTTCAGCCGTTCAGCAACATCCTGCAGACCGTCACGTTGTCCGGCACGCAGATCAAGAACGCCCTGGAGCAGCAGTTCACCGCGACCAGGAAGATCATCCTGCAGCCGTCGGCGGGCTTCACGTACTCGTGGTCGGCCTCCGCGCCGTTCGGTTCGAAGATCTCCGACATCAAGATCGCCGGTGTCGCCGTCGACCCGAACGCGAAGTACCGCGTGACGATCAACAGCTTCCTGCAGGGCGGCGGTGACGGTTTCCCCGAGTTCACCCTGGGCACCGAGATCACCGGTGGCGGCATCGACCTCGACGGGTTCGCCGCCTACCTCTCGACGCACCCGAACCAGCTGCCCCCGGCGACCGGCCGGATCACGCAGCTGCCGTAACCGCGGAACGCAGTTGAAGGCCATCCCGGCGACCCAGGTCGCCGG
Organism: Lentzea sp. NEAU-D7; assembly: GCF_026242055.1. Taxonomy (GTDB): domain Bacteria; phylum Actinomycetota; class Actinomycetes; order Mycobacteriales; family Pseudonocardiaceae; genus Lentzea. Next base: position 46,679 of record NZ_JAPJDL010000016.1, read on the forward strand.
GATGGCCTTTTCCGTGTGACGCGTTGCTCCATTTGATCTAGGGTGAGGGCCGATGTCCTGGTTGCGTCGGTTCCTGCTGCTCGCCGGTCTGGTGACCGGTGCCTGGCTGCTGGGCGGCGCGGGCGAGGCGAACGCCGACGTGCGGGTCGAGATCGACCAGCTCGAGATCGAGGTCGAGCTCCCCGTCGCGGACATCGGCCTCAGGATCGACACCACACCACCGCGGCAGCCCGACGCGCCCGTCCCGCCGAAGCCGGCACCGCGCGTCGAGGTTCCCGAAGCCGTGCCCGTGACGCCCGCGGTCCCGGCGGTGGAAGCACCCGCGCAGGCGGAGGTGCCCCGGCAGCACGCATCTCCTGAGCCGCTGCCGCAGCCGACGACGACAACGCGGCCCACGAACCCCGAGCCGGTGACCCCGCAACCGCGACCGCAAGCCGAGCAGCCGATCTCCGGCGCGCTCCCGCAGAGCGGCGCGGGGGCGTCGGCGGGCAGCCTCCAGATTCCGGCGGGCACGTTGCCGAACGCGGTGCGGCCGCCCACCACCACAGCGTCTCTGGTCAGCACCGAACAGCAGGACGTGCCGCGCATCGTGCGCGTGGAGGAGCCGACGTTCTCCCCTGATTGATCCGCGGGTGCCGCACGCAGCACAGGGATCCGTCACTCTCCAGGGAGAACAGTCATGCGCAAGAACCTGAACCGCACCATGTCCGCGGCCCTCCTGACCGGTGGCCTGATGGTCGCGACCGCCGGCTGGGCACAGGCCGTCCCGGTGCCGCTCGACGTCGACGAAGAGGTCCGCGTCGGCAACATCGTCAGCGTCCCGGTCAAGGTCTGCGGCAACGCGATCAACGTGCTCGGCAACAGCGACGCTACGTGCGACGAGAAGCCCGCCGCGCGCACCCAGGCCGACCAGGCACTCGTCTCCGCGCCCGTCACGGTCTGCGGCAACTCGGTCGGCGTCGCCGGCGGCGGCAACGGCAGCTGCGGCCAGACGAAGCCCGAGGAGCCCAACGGCACCGTCGAGGCTCCCATCACCGTCTGCGGCACCGCTGCGGGCGTGCTCGGCACGGCGAGCGGCGACTGCGGCAAGACCGAGACCCCCGAGCAGCCGGAACAGCCGGAGCAGCCGGGCGAGAACCCGGAGCAGCCGGGCGAGAACCCGGAGCAGCCCGGTGAGAACCCCGGCAACGAGACCCCGGGCACCGAGAACCCCGGCAACGGCAACCCCGGCGGCGACAACGGCGGCGACAACTCCGGCAGCGGCACCACGGGCGACGACTCCGGCGCCGGCACCCCGCAGACCGGCGACAAGGCCTCGCGGCACGCCTCGGCGGTCATCCCGAACCTGTCGAGGACCGGCGCCGACCCGCTCGAATTCCTGCTGGCGGGTCTCGGACTGATGACCGCGGGCGTCATGGCCCGCCGCGGCGCGCGGCGCGCCACCAAGGCCTGATCAAATATCTGATCGTTTTTTCCCAATCGCCCGGCGAGAGATTCTCTCGCCGGGCGATTGCTGTCCGCAGTGTCGATCTCCGCAGGTCACCCGTCCGACTTCACCAATTCAGGTTTGGCGTGAGGTGTTGAGAAATGCGGCGATCAAGCGCATAGTCGATAACGAGCTGGCAACCGGTAGGTGAATGAAACTGACCACCCGGTGGCCACGCCCAGAAGGGGTAGGTGGTGCTGTGCAGGTATCTCCTCGCTGTGGCGAAACGCGGTCTGTCGCATCCCCGCGAGCGGATCGGACGTGAACGGTCCGAGCGCGACTGCGTAGCGACGGACACGAGGTTTCGGGTGCCCAGGCGCCATCAGGCGTCGCTCGGCGCACTTCGACGCTGTTGAGCTCGGCTTCGGTGTCGTCTCATGGCGTCACCGGCTGAGCGCCACGCCAACCTTCGTGGGCCGTAGTCGTCACTTCCAAATGGGAAAGCCTTGGTGCGGTGCCCCGACGTCGGGCTCCGCACCAAGGCATGTTTCGTGCTTTATCGTTTGCGGCACCCATGGGGTCCTTGGCAGGAGGATGCGGTGCAGTTCAACGAAGGCGCGGAACTCGACACTTCTCAGGTTTCGGACCAACGAGGCTCAGGCGGCAGGGTCGCGGGCGTCGGTGGCGGCCTCGGCGTGGTCGGCCTGATCATCTACTTCCTGTTCCAGCAGTTCACCGGCATCCAGCTGCCCGCGGGCGGGCTGGAGGGCCTGGGCAACAACACCCAGGTCGAGTCCGGCCAGCTGCTCGACAAGTGCAAGACGGGAGCCGACGCGAACCGCGACAGCGACTGCAGGGTCCTGGCCACGATCAACTCGATCCAGGCCTTCTGGACCGACCAGTTCGCCCGCTCGGGCAACACCTACCAGGTCACCAAGACCAACTTCTTCCGCAACAGCGTGAACACCCGCTGCGGCAACGCCACCTCCGCGGTCGGCCCGTTCTACTGCCCCGCGGACTCCCAGGTGTACATCGACCTGGACTTCTTCAACGAGCTGCGCACCAAGTTCGGTGCGACCGGCGGCCCGTTCGTCGAGGCCTACGTGCTCGCCCACGAGTACGGCCACCACGTGCAGAACCTGCTCGGCACGTCCGACCGGGTCGGCCGGGAGACCGGTCCCACCTCGGGTTCGGTGCGCCTCGAACTGCAGGCCGACTGCTACGCGGGCGCCTGGGGCAAGGCCGCGACGACCGTCCCGTCGGCCAACGGACAGCCCTTGATCTCGAACATCACCCAGGAAGACGTGGACGCCGCCCTCGACGCGGCGGCGCGCATCGGTGACGACTTCATCCAGAGCGAGCTCGGCGGCGGGCGGGTCGACACGACCCAGTTCAGCCACGGCAGCTCGGAGCAGCGGAAGAAGTGGTTCACGACCGGGTTGCAGACGGGCGACCCCGCCCGCTGCAACACGTTCGACACGAACAACCTGGGCTAACGCAGAGCGGCCCGTTCCTGCCGGGACGGGACGCCGTTCACGCCCTCGGTGGTGACGGCGTACGAGGCGATGACGTGGGCCGCGGCGGCGACGTGGGCCGCGGCGGCGACGTTGCGGCCCAGCGCCTCGCGGTTGATGTTGCCGAGGTGGTCGCACGCGCGGTGGTAGCAGGGGTCCATCTCCATGCCCGCCGTGCCGCCCCACTTCGCGGCCTGCGCTTCGGTCTTGACCTCGCCGCCGCCGGAGATGATGCCGCCCGCCGGGATGCCGAGCGCGGTGAACGAGCCGTAGTCGCTGGCGCCCCGGACGTTCAGACCCTCGGGACCGAGGCCGCGGGCCGTGTAGAAGTCGCTGAACGCCTTCTCGACGTGCTTCGACCCGTGGGGCAGGCCGGGGTCGTTGTAGACGAAGTAGCCGGGGTTCGGCGAGCCGACCATGTCGAAGTTCAGGTACAGCGCGATGTCGAGCTGCTGCTCGAACGACAGCGCCGAGGCGTAGGCGCGCGACCCGATCAGACCGGCCTCCTCCGCGCCCCACCACGTGAAGCGCACGGCGTTGGGCAGCTTGGGCCGGGAGCCCATCTTCAGCGCCACTTCGAGCAGGGCGGCAGACCCGGAGCCGTTGTCGTTCATGCCCGGTCCCGCGTCGACGCTGTCGAGGTGCGCTCCCGCCACGACCACGTTGTCCTTGCGGCCCGTGCGGGTCTGGGCGACGACGTTGCGGTCGAGGTGGACCTCGTCGTGGTGGCGCAGTCGAGCGTGACGGACTGGCCGGCCAGCGCGGCGAGCGCCGTGCCGTCGGCCTTCGAGGTGCTGCCGCCCGGGATCGTGCCGGGGATGCGCAGGTCGAGGTGGCCGTCGACGTTGTTGGAGATGATCACGGCCGCCGCGCCCGCGTTCACCGCGTTGGCGTACTTGGTGACGAACGTGCAGGTACCGCGCCGGATCAGCGCGACGGAGCCCTTGAAGTCCTGCCCGGCGAAGTCACCCGCCTCGCAGCCGGGCGTGCCGTCCTCGGGCACGACCCGCAACGGTGCGGTGAGGCCGCCGTCCGGGGTGTTCGGGGTGTCGCCGAACGGCACGAGCTCGTGCGCGGCGCCGCCGACCGTCGCCCGGCCCGCGTCGTCGATCTTCCGCCTGACCTCGAACTCCGGTGTGGTCACGTCGAACCCGGCCTCGCGCAGCCGTCCGGCCACGTAGTCGACGCTGGCCGCGTAACCGGTGGTCGTCGCGGCCCGGTTGCCGCCGTGGGTGTCGGCGATGCGCTGGAACGCGATCAGGTGGCGTTGGGCGCCGTCCGCGCTCACCCGTGCGGAGAGGTCGCGGGCGGGGTCGGTGGCTGCGCTCGCTGTGGAGCCGAGCAGCACCAGGGACGAGGCCAGGGCTGTTACCGCGGTGATGGCACGCATGACCTCGACCTTGGCCCAGGTGGTCGTGAGAGCGCTACCACCTGGGCCAGGTGAGATCAGCGGCGTGCCACGGCCAGCAACCGGTGGCTGCCGACCTCGAACGCACCGCCGTCGGTGTCGCCGAACAGTTCCACCGACGAGAACCCGGCGTCGTTCAGCATCCGGGTCAGCTCGCCGGCCGTGTAGACGTGCTGCACACAGGCCGACCGCTGCGTCCGCTCACCGTCGGTGAACGTGAAGTCGATCAGCAGACGAGCCGACGCCACGTCGTAGGTGTTGACGGCGACCATGTCGACGCCGCCCGCGGACATCCGGATCTCGCCCGGCAACGAGGGCAGCAACGCCTCGGCCGCGCAGCCGTAGTCGATGACCAGCACCGGCGCGGCCGCGGCCAGATCGGCCAGGAACCGCTGCGAACCGGCGTGGTCGAGGTAGCCGAAGCTGTTGCCCAGGCACACGGCCAGGTCGGCCGTCACGCCGAACGAGCCCAGCGCCGCCAGGTCGCCCTGCCGCCAGTCGAGCGAGGGAGCCAGCGCACGGGCGTGTGCGATGGCCTCGTCCGAGATGTCGATGCCGGTGACCGCGTAGCCGCGGCGAGCCAGCTCGATGCTGTGCCTGCCGCTGCCGCACGGCGCGTCCAGCACCCGCGGGCCGGTGCCGAGACCGACGAGGAAGTCGACCTCGGCAGAGGTCTGCGCAGGCTGGACCGCACCGCGCCAGAAGCCGTTGGCGAGATCGGTGAAGAAAGAGGTGTACCAAGTCAAGGTGGTGCTCCTGGTGATCGCGAGAAGAAGAACGCGAGAGTCACCGGGTACTGCGAAGGCACCCGGTGTGTCCGGGGCTGCCCATGGCATCGACCTTGTCTCTGAGAACGCCTGAAGGCACCACTCAACCACGCCGGGGGCGGAAGAGGACAGCGATTTACGGCTGGGTGCGCGGCGAGGAGAAGCGGATCATGTTGCCCGACGGGTCGCGGAACGCGCAGTCGCGCACGCCGTAGAACTGGTCGATCGGCTCCTGCAGCACCTCGGCACCGGCCGCACGCACCTGCTCGAACTTCGCGTCCACGTCGTCGATCTCGAAGATGACGCCGAGCAGCGATCCCTTGGCCAGCAACGCGTGCAGCGTCTCGTAGTCGGTCGGCGGAGCGGGCGGCCCGATGTGCGACAGGCCGATCTCGACGCCGGGCTGCTCGGCGGGGCCGACGGTGAGCCAGCGGTAACCGTCCTCGATGGTGGCGTCCGTGCGCACTTCGAGCCCCACGACGTCGCGGTAGAACTTCAGCGCGACGTCCTGGTCGTGGACGAAGAGGAACGTGTGCGAAAGCTTCATGGGCGAAACCCTAGGCACGAGGTGAACGGGTCGCTTCTCGAAATCTGCTCGGCCGCGTCAGGCCCATCAAATGGCATCCCGGCACCCCGGCCAGCGCGTCGTGTGCGCATGCCCGGTAGGCCGACGGCGTTTCCCCGACCAGTTCCGTGAACCGCGCGGAGAACGAGCCGAGCGAGGTGCAGCCGACCTCGACGCACACCTCGGTCACGGACATCGTTCCCAGGCGCAGCAACGCCTTCGCCCGTTCGATCCGCCGAGTCATCAGGTAGCCGTACGGGGTCTCGCCGTACGCGACGCGGAACTGGCGGGCGAAGTGCGACGGTGACATCAGCGCGGCACGGGCCATCGCGGGCACGTCCAGTGGCCGCGCGTACTCGCGGTCCATCAGGTCACGTGCCCGGCGCAGGTGCGCGAGGTCCTCCGGCGTCACGCGGACCAGCATGCCACCGCCGTGAGCGCAGAGGACTCCCCGCGGTGCTCACGCTTTCCGAACGTCATCGGTTGCCCTGCTCAAAAGAAAATCTCGGGCACCTTTTCGTCATCCTTTCGACCCTTTCACGCGATCTCGGAACGGGTGTACTTTCCGAACGTCTTGCCGATGCGTGCGGGGGCTCTGACATCGGCGGACGTCGTGAACACTGGGACTCGGGGGGAATCCGTTGCCCGGCAGATCCATATTCCAGATCGGTGCGCTGACCGCGGTCGTGGCGCTGGTTTTCAGTTCGTCCGCCTTCGCGCAGGACGACTCCACGAGCGCACCTCCGTCGCCCACCGAGACCACGTCGGCGCCAGCCTCGCAGCCCACCCCGCCCCTCCTGCCCCTGAGCAGAAGCCGCAGGTGGAGCAGAAGAACAGCATCTCCGGCGTCCTCTACGGCGACAAGAACCGCAAGGGCAGGCAAGACCCTGGCGAGGCCGTCCAAGGTGAGGTCAGCGTCTTCGGCGGAACCACCAGGCACACGACGACGAGCGCCGCGGACGGCACGTTCGCGTTCCAGGGCCTCACACCGGGCACCTACTGGGCGACCTACGAACTGAAGGACGGCTGGGTCGTGCACCACGCCCAGGCCGCCGGGGACGAGGTCGTGGTAGCCGGCGGCACGACCACCGAGGTGGCGGTGCGTGCGGAGCGGCCCTACTCGGAACAGCTCAAGGCGACCGCGTCGCTCGACCGCGGCAGCTACGAGTACCCGGCGCACGCGAAGATCAAGATCAGTCTCACCAACACGACCGACCGCACGATCAGTGCCGTCCAGGCGCGGTGCAACCGCCCGAACCTGGGGAACACGCTCGGCAACGGCGGTCCCGAGTGGCACGTGTTCAACACGCGAGGCGTGACGCTGGCCGCCGGTGAGCAGTACACGGTCGCCATCACCGAGAAGATCCGGGAGGAGGCCCTCGCTGCGGGCGTCGTCACGCTCGACTGCGACTTCGCACCGAACGCCGCCTGGATCACCGACGGTCCATCGGTGCACGCCGAGGCGAAGGTGTCGGGCCGCCTCGGCCACACGATGGTCTTCGGCGAGGACAGGAACGCCGACCAGCGCGTCGGCGCGGACGAGGTCGTCGGCGGTGTGAAGGTCGTCCTGCTGGATCTGCTCACCGGTGCCCGCGTCTCCGAGCGCACCAGTGGCGCGGACGGCAAGGTCGAGTTCACCGGGCTGAAGGCCGGTGACTACCGCGCCGTCCTCCTCGGGCCGTGGGCGTTCACCGACGACCACCAGCAACTCGTGAGCGTGACCGATCAGGGCAGCACCGGCACCAAGTTCCTCAAACGCGCGGCGCCCGCGTCTCTCGTCGCGACGATGAAGTTCGACAAGCCGCGCTACGAGTCGCACGAGTTGGTTCGCGTGGACCTCACCATCACGAACAACGGCGGCCAGACCGCCGAGCGGGTCAAGGTGCACGACGGGTTCTACGACGTGGTCACCACCGCCGAGCAGTGGGGCGAGGTCAGGGGAGAGGGACCAGGCGCCCGGATCCCGGCCGGGGAGTCCCGGACGTACAGCGTCACCGGCCCGATCCGCCACTTCCAGGACGGGAAGCTGACGGTGTGGGCCTCGGTCGAGCACATCGGCTCGGCGGACCGCCCGGCGAGCGTCAGCGCCGAGGCCGAGGTCGTGCAGACCACCGGTGACGTCAGCGGTGTCGTCTACGTCGACAGGAACCACAACAGGCAGCAGGATCCCGGCGAGGCCGCCGCGGAGACCGTCGTGGAGGCCAACGGCGGCGCGCCCTACGACTACTTCAGGACCACCACGGACGCCGAAGGCCGCTACTCGTTCGAGAACATCCCCTCCGGCGACTACCTCATCGGTCACACGCTGGCCGGAGGGTGGGTGGTGCACGCCGAGAGCAACGCGCCGCAGGTCCGTGTGCGGCCAGGGCCACCTGTCCAGGTCACCGCACGCGCGGAACGCCCGTACGCCGAGGTGCTCAAGGCGGCGGTGGTGCTCGACAAGCCGGTCTACGCGGCCGGGGACGACGTCAGGATCACGATCACGCTGTCGAACCAGGCCGTCTACGAGATCAGGAACGTCCAGGCCGCCTGCGAACGGGAAGGCAACACCTGGCCGGTGTCCGCCGGCTGGGGCGACCTGCACGAGCCGGGCGTGACACTCGGTGCCGGCGAGACGAAGACGATCACCGTTCTGGAGGAGGTGCCCGCGGAGCCGTCCGGGGTGAACCGGGTGACCGCGCACTGCGGGTTCGCGCCTTGGGTCAAGGCGAACGCCGAGGACGTCGCGATCGGCTACGACTGGGCCGGCATCCCGGGCGGGGCAGGCACCCTGAGGGGCACGATCGCGTACGACGAGAACCACAACTACTGGGTCGACCCCGGAGAGCCGCTCCAGAACACCCGGCTCCGGCTGATGACCGACCGCGAGTACGGCGGCATCGTCGCCGAGACCGTCACGGACGCCGACGGGTCCATGTTCTTCGAGCAGGTGCCGCTCGGCACCTACTGGTTGGAGATCGACGGGCCGTGGCGATTCCCGGTTCCGACCAACGCCGTGGTGGAGGTCAACGCGGCAGGGGAAGGCTTCTACCTGCTGTTCGTGGAGCCCGGTCCGTCTCCCGTGCCACCAGGTGGCGACAGCGGCCGGGATGTCGGTGAAGGGGACACCGGTGGCGCACTCGCCAAGACCGGGGCCGGCGTGCTCGGGCTCGGTGTGCTCGCGGCGCTGCTCGTGACGTTCGGCGTCGGCGCCAGGATGATCGGCCGCCACCGGACCACTTAGAGAAACGGTGTCGTGCACGCCACTGTCCAGAGTGGATTGTTGATGTTGTAGATCTCTTTCCAGCGGGCACTTCGTCAGGTACCGTCCCCACGTCTGCCAGGCGCGTGCGGGGGCTCTGACGTCGGCGGACCACCAGTTACAGGGTCTATGGGGGATCCATTGTCCGAAAGATCGGTCAGCCGTGCCCTGCTCAAGTTCGGGGCCTTGACCACCGCTGTCGTCCTGGCGTTCGGCGGAGCCACCACCGGTGCGCTCGCGCAGGAGCCGGAGACGCCCACGTCGAGCGTCGAGGTGACGCCGACGAGCGAGCCGAGCACGCCGCCGCCGTCCACAACGGACTCGGCGCCGCCGTCGACGACCGAGCCCGCACCGCCGTCGACCACCGACCCGGCGCCGCCGTCGACGACGCAGCCCGGTGAAACGGCCACGCCGCCGAGCGCCGAGCAGCCCGCGACCAGCACACCGGCGGAGACGTCCAACGCTCCGGCGCAGGCCGAGCAGAAAGCCGAGCAGAAGGCCTCGGCGGAGCTGCCGGACGTGAAGGTGACCGCGTCGATCGACAAGACGCACTACCAGTCGCACGAGTCCGTGAAGGTCAAGGTCACCGTCACGAACCAGAGCGCGTTCCCGGCCGAGCGCGTCCGCGCGAGCGCCTGGGGCATCCAGGTGAAGTACGGCTCCTGGGGCAGCCTCGAATACCCCGGCACGACCTTCGCGCCGGGCGAGTCGCGCACGGTCGAGGTCGCCGGAAGCATCTCCCAGCTGAACGGCGACAAGCTCGACCTCACCGTCCACGCGCTGGCGGAGGCGGGCGACGCCCACAGCAACGACAACTTCGTCGCCTTCCAGCCGACCGTCACCAGGACCGTGGGCAACGTGAGCGGCCTGGTCTTCGCGGACGTGAACCGCAACGGCCAGCCCGACGCCGGTGAGTCGCTCGGAAGCTCGAACGTCAGCATCTACGGCGGCAGCCCCGTCGCCGAGCACCGCACGACGACGGACGCCAACGGCCGGTACACCTTCACCGGAATTCCGTCCGGCACGTACTACCCGCCGTACTACGAGCTTCCCGGCGGCTGGATGGTGCACACCCAGTCCGGCCAGGAGTCGATCACGGTCGCGCCTGGCCAGACGACCGAGGTGGTCAGCCCCGCCGAGCGTCCGTACTCGGAGATGCTGACCGCGACGGCGTCCTTCGACAAGACGACCTACGCCTACCCGGCCACCGCGAAGATCACGGTGACGCTCACCAACACGAGCCAGTACGCGATCGGCAAGATCCAGGCGGGGTGCAACCGCGTCGGCAACAGCAACCACTTCGGCTTCGGTCCCGAGTGGAACGCGACGTTCGGCGTCGGCGTCGACCTGGCGGCCGGTGAGACGAAGACCGTCGTGATCAACGAGGCCGTTCCCGAGGGAGCCGCCCAGGCGGGCGAGGTCTGGCTGGCCTGCGACTTCCAGCCGAACCCCGGGTACAACACCGACGGTCCCCACGTCGGCGTCAAGGCGAGCGTGACCGGCGGCAAGGGCCGCTACACGATGCACCTCACCGACGACAAGAACCAGAACTGGATGACCGACCCCGGAGAGGCGGTCGCGAACCTCAAGATCATCCTGGTCGACCAGGTGACGGGCGACAAGGTCGCTGAGGGCGTGAGCAACGAGTACGGCCAGCTGGACTTCGTCGACGTGCCGGTCGGCACCTACCGGGCCGTGATCCTCGGTCCGTGGGCCTTCGACGGTCCGGCCGACGCCGACCAGGTGCCGGTCGTCGGGTGGGGCAGCAGCGTGCTCACCCGCCTGAAGCCGGGGCCTGACGCCCCGCACCTGCGCGCCACGCTGAAGCTGGACAAGCCGCGCTACGAGTCGCAGGAGACCGTGAAGCTCTCGCTGACCGTGTCGAACGTCGGTGGTCGCCTCGCTGAGCGCGTCCACCTGTCCCTCTCACCCACTTCGATGGACATCCCGGCCGCGCATTGGGGCGACTTCGCGGAGTTCGCTCCCGGTGTTCAAATCCCCGCTGGCGAGTCCCGCACGTTCGAGGCCTCGGGCACGATTCGCGACCCCGCGGTCGGCAGGCTGCTGGTCCAGGGGTCCATCAGCTACCTCGGCGCACCGACTCCCTCCAGCACCACCTTCGACGCCTCTGCCGAGGTCGTGCTGACGGTGGGCGCGATCTCGGGTGTCGCCTACGCGGACAAGAACGGCAACAAGGAGCAGGACGCCGGCGAGGCAGTCGAGGGTGTCGTGGTCGAGGCTCGCGGCGGCACGCAGTCCGGCTACTTCACGACCACCACGCTCGCTGACGGCCGCTTCGGTTTCTCGGATCTGCCGTCGGGCAAGTACTACCTGACCTACGCCTTCCCCTGGAACTGGGTCGTGCACAGCGACGGCAGCGACCGCGCGGTCCGCGTGGGGCCTGGCATTTCCGCCCACGTGGTGGCGCGCGGTGAGCGGCCGTACAACGAGTCGCTCATCCCGAAGGTGACCCTGGACCAGGACGTCTACCAGCCCGGTGAGGCCGCCAAGATCTCGGTCACCCTGACCAACCAGGGCCAGCACGAGATCAGCGGCATCGTCGCCGCCTGCAACGGGGCCGGCAACGGCAACGAGCTCGGTGCCTCGAACAAGCCAGGCCACGGCTGGGGTGACCTGTTCGGTCCCGGCGTGACGGTCGGTGCGGGCGAGACCAAGACGTTCGTGGCCATCGAGGCGGTGCCGCAGGAAGCCCTGAAGTTCGGCACCGTGGTGGTGGGGTGCAGGTTCGCGCCGAACGCGATCGACAACTTCGACGCGCCCTTCGCGTACGACACGGCACGCGTGCCGGGCGGGTTCGGCTCGGTGAGCGGTGAGCTCTTCGTCGACCGCGACGGCGACTACCGGCCCGACGCGGGCGAGATGATCGGCAACACCCGGATCGTGCTGCGCGACCGCGAGCTCGGTGTGGACGTCGCCGAGACGTTCTCCGACGACAAGGGGCACGTGCACTTCGACAAGGTGCCCGCCGGTGACTTCTGGGCCTGGGTCGACGGGCCGTGGAAGTTCGAGGGCCGGTACAGCGGCCACGTGCAGGTCTTCGCCGGCAGCGAGTCGAAGAACGACTTCCAGGTCGTCGCGGACCCGAAGCCCGTGACACCGGGCGCCTCGACGCCCGCCGCGGTGGCTGCCGCAGGCGGAGCCGGCGACGGTGGTTCCGGTGCCGACGGTGGTTCGGGTGACGCGCTGGCCAAGACCGGTGCGTCCGTTCTGGGCCTCGGCCTGCTCGGCGCGCTGCTCGTGGCCTTCGGCTTCGGCGCCAGCCTGATCGGACGCCGCCGCCAGGTCGCCTGACCGAATGGTGGGACAGCAGGCCCGGTGCTCACTCTGAGTGCCGGGCCTGCTGTCATGAGCGACACACTCTGCTGTCCCGAGTGGAGTGTTAGCGTCGCGAACCATCGGGTACCTGGGGGTGACATGACGGTCTGGGAAGCAATCGCGGTGGTCATCGCGGGTGTGTTCGCAGGCGGCATCAACACCGTCGTCGGCAGCGGCACCCTCGTGACGTTCCCCGTGCTGCTCGCTGTCGGTTACCCGCCCGTGGTGGCGAACGTGTCCAACAGCCTCGGCCTCGTGCCCGGCTCGCTGTCGGGCGCGTGGGGCTACCGCGAGGAGCTCAAGGGGCAGTCGGACCGCGTCAAGCGCCTGCTGCCCGCGTCGATCCTCGGCGGCATCGTCGGTGCGATCCTGCTGGTGACGCTGCCGGACAAGGCGTTCACCGCGATCGTGCCGGTGCTGATCGTGATCGCGCTGGTCCTGGTGCTCATACAGCCGTGGCTCAACCGCAAGCTCGCGCACCGGCGCAACGACAACGACGGCGGTGTGCTGCTGTGGTTCGGCGTCTTCGCCGCCGGCGTCTACGGCGGTTACTTCGGTGCCGCGCAGGGCGTGCTGGTCATGGGCATCATGGGTGTGCTCGTCAGCGAGCACCTGCAGCGGATGAACGCGCTGAAGAACGTGCTCACCGCGTTCGTGAACCTCGTCGCCGGCGTCCTGTTCATCTTCATCGCCGACGTGGCGTGGCTGGCCGTGCTGCTGCTGGCCGTCGGGTCCGTGGTCGGCGGCCAGATCGGCGCCAAGATCGGCCGCAAACTCCCACCCGCCGTGTTGCGCGGCGTCATCGTGGTGGTGGGAGTCGCGGCGATCGTTCAGCTGCTCACGAGGTGAAGGCGCGAGCCGCTGCCAGGAACGCGTCGTTCTCGTCCGGCTCCCCGATGGTCACGCGGGCACCCTCGCCCACGAACGCGCGCACGACGACCTTGTGCGCCAGGCAGTGCTCGTTGAACGCTCCCGTGCGCTCGCCCAGCGGCAGCCACACGAAGTTCGCCTGGGTCTCCGGCACCTCGAAGCCCATCGCCAGCAGTTCGCCGCGCACGCGACCCCGTTCCGCCACGATCGCGCGGCAGCGGACCATCAGCTCGTCCTCGGCGTCCAGCGACGCCATCGCGGCCACCTGGGCCAGCGCGTTCACCGAGAACGGCACGTACACCTTGCGCAGCACGTCGGTGACGACCGGCGGAGCGACCGCGTAGCCGATCCGCAGGCCCGCGAGGCCATAAGCCTTCGAGAACGTCCGCAGCACGGCGACGTTGGTGTGGCCCGCGGCCCACTGCTGCTTCGCGAGCTCGACGCCGTCCGGGACGTGGGCGTCGTCCACGAACTCCTTGTAGGCCTCGTCGAGCACGACGAGCACGTCGCGGGGGACTCGAGCGATGAACGACTCGATCTCCTCGGTGCGCAGCGCGGTGCCGGTCGGGTTGTTCGGGTTGCAGACGAAGACCATCCGCGTGTTCGGCGTGATCGCCGCGAGCATCGCGTCCAGGTCGTGCGTGTGCTCCGAGTTCAGCGGCACGCGGATCTGCCGTGCGCCCGCCACGTGCGTGACGATCGGGTAGGCCTCGAAGGACCTCCAAGCGAAGAGCACCTCGTCGTTCTCGGTGCAGGTGGCCTGGACGAGCTGCTGGCACAGGGTCACCGAGCCGCAGCCGATCGCCAGGTGGTCAGCCGGGACGCCGAGTTTGTCGGCAAGTCGCCCGGTGAGTTCGACGGCACCCGAGTCGGGGTACCTGTTGATGCCGGTGGCCGCTTCGGCGATCGCTTCGACGACGCTGGGCAGCGGTCCGGCCGACACCTCGTTGCTCGCGAGCTTGATGGCGCCGGGGATGGTCCTGCCGGGCACGTAGGACGGCAGGGACGCCAGGTCAGCACGGGTTCGCACGGTCATGTCACCGATCCTCGCATTGCTCCGTCCGATTGGTCACGTTGACTGGAGTTCACCCCCTCGTGGAAGGGTGGGAATCATGACCACTACCCGCACCGAGACGCTTTCCCTCACCGACGGCCGTGAGCTGCGGGTGACCATCGCCGAACCCGACTCCGCCGTGCGGGGCGGACTCGTGGTGCTGCACGAGGCCCGCGGCATCACCGCGGGTGTGCGCACGCTCGTCAGCAGCCTCGCCGACGAGGGCTGGCTCGCGATCGCGCCGCACCTCTACGACGCGGACCGGGTGCACGGTGACGACATCAAGGACCAGGTCAGCAAGCTCAACGGCGACCGGCTGCTCGCCGACACCGACGTCGCGTTCGTCTGGCTGGGCCAGCAGGGCGTGAGCGCGGACCGGATGGGCGTCGTCGGCTTCGACATCGGCGGCACCGTCGCCATGGTGGTCGCCGCCAGCCGCACGATCGGCGCGGCCGTCACGGTGCAGGCGCCCGGCATCCTCGAACCCCTCTCGGACGGTCTCCCCGCGCTGGTGGACGTCGCCGCCGACCTCACGTGCCCGTGGCTCGGCATCTTCAGCGACGACGACTCGGAAGAAGTGAGCAAGCTTCGTGATGCTGTGATCAGCTCCGAAACCGCGTCAGATCTGGTCCGTTTCAACGTTTCGAGTGACGAAGCCTGGGTTCGTGCGTTGAACTGGTTTGACGCTCACATGAGGTAAGGGTCTTTACGGCGGATTGGAACCGAACCGTCCTCCAGGTACATCTAAGGAGTGCTTCGGACGGCTGACTGGGTGTAGCTGCGCGTAACACCCAGTGCTGCGGTGACGAGTTAGCAGTGCAGGGGGTTGTTGGGAATGGCTGAAGGCACTGGGACAGGTACCGGGACGACTGGCACGGCGACGGCGGGCACCGTGCCGCCGGCGGAACCACCGGCGGTGACACCGCCGGTCACGACGTCGACCACCGTGCCGATCACGGCTGAGCAGCTGGCGGCGGTGAAACCTGCTCTCCAGCAGCAGATGCTCACGGACAAGGCGGAGGCGAGCCACGCCGCGGCCAAGCTCGACCAGGCGGCGGACAGCGGCAAGCTGACGCTCGACGTCGACGCCGCGGACGCGTTGATCAAGGCCGTCGATGCGGCCCGGGACCAGGTGATGGACCTGTGGAAGCGCGCCACCGACCAGCTCGCCACACCGCTGCAGCTGGGGGAGAACCCGGTCGCCAAGGCGATCAGCGCGCGGTTCGCCGACCTGGCCGTCGGTGAGGACTCAGGTGCCGCGAAGGCGTTGTTGGACCTCTTCAAGGTCCTCGACGACATCGGCAACGCCCTGCGCCGCAACCGCGACACCATTCGCGACACCGACGAAGAGGCCGAGAAGTCGATGAAGAACGCCGGGGGGTCCTGGTGAGCTACGGATCGCACGACAACAAGGGGAACGGAAACGGGGACGGCAAGTCGTCGCACCACGACGACAAGTACGACCGCAGCGATCTGCACGAGCCGGTCGACTGGATGACGTACAGCCACGAGGCGCTCTACAAAATGGTGCACACGGGCGTGAACCTCGCCGGCGCCCAGGCCGCCGCCACGAACTGGAAGAAGATCGGCGAGGACATCGCCGGCGTGCGCACGAACCTGCTCAAGGCCGTCGAGGACTCGTCGGTCGGCTGGGACAGCGAGTCCGCGCGGCTCGCCCGCGACGGCCTGACCGAGGTCACCAACTGGGTCGACGACACCGCGAACTACGCGACCAAGGTCTCGGACGCGATCACGACCGAGACCAGCAACGTCGAAGCCGCGCGTGCCGCGATGCCGCCGCCTCCCAAGGCGCCCGAACCGCCGGTGCCCGCGGAGACGACGCTGCCCAGGACGGCGCTGCAGGACAGGTTGCGGACGGTCGACCAGATCGACGGGTTCGGGGCCGAGAGCCTGCGGGAACCGCGCCTGATCGCGCAGCCGCAGACCGAGTTCGCCGGCTTCGAGACCATCGGCACCAGCCCCGTCGACACCCTCGCGGCCAACGACGCCTCGCACCGCCTCGCGGCGGACGTCATGGCGGCGTTCCAGCGCAACTCGGCCGCGGTCGACCAGACCGTTCCCGCGCAGTTCACGCCACCCGTCAACCCGCTCAACCCGACCCCGGTCGGCGGTGACCTCACCGGCCGCACGCCGACGACGCCCCCGGACGGCGGCGCGGGCGGTGGCGCGGCTGCTCCCGTCACGACCGGCACGCAGAACCAGAACCGCGGCACCACGAACACGTCCTCGCGCTACGGCGGCGGAGGTGGCGGTGGCCGTGGTGGCGCCGGAGGGGCCGGTGGCTTCGGCGGCGGCATGGCGCGTCCGTTCGGTTCCGGCAGCGGCGGCCAGGGTGCTGCTGCGGGTGGCGCCGGCGGTCCCGTGTCCGCTGGTGGCGCGGCCGGTGTGAGCGACGGCTCGCGCGGTGGTGGCGCCGGCGGTGCCGCTGCAGCGGCCTCCGCCGCACCCGGCAACACGACCAAGGCGTTCCAGAACCCGCTCGCGATGGGCGGCGCGCCGATGGCCGGTGCCCCCGTGGGGGCCGGCGGCCAGAACGACTCCAAGGAACACAAGACGGCGAGCTACCTGGAAGAGGACGACAACGTCTTCGGCCTGGACCGCAAGGCGGCCCCGCCGGTGATCGGTCAGTGATCGAACGCCAGTTCACGGTGAGCTCGCAGGAGTTCTTCCTGCTGTGGCAGGCCGTGCACGGCGAGGACCGCGTCGTGCCGCTCGGCACGCCCCACTTCGGGGCCACCCGAGCGGCGCGGCAGCGCCTCGTCGAAGCGAGTTCACAGACGTTGCTGGCTCGCCGGCTGGGCACGGTCCAACGCCCCGACCCCGATCTGAGGGCGCTGGTCAGCGGCCTCGGTGAGTTCGACCGCGCGTTGGAGATCGCGTACTTCAAGGGCACCGAACTGGCCAGGGGCGTCGCGTGCGCCGGCTGGGGCGGTGCCTTCGCCGCCCGCGTGAACGGCGAGGTGCACCTGTACCCGTTCCACCCGACGTCGCTGGCCTCGGCCACGGTGTCGTCGTTGCCAGGCCTCGCGCCGGGCAACGGCCGTGCCGTGAACGTCCGCTGGGACGACTACGTCCGCGCGGGCAAGGCGGGGGAGCAGGACGGCAAGCAGGCGTTCCTGGACGTCCTGCGCGACGCGGGCATCCGCGAGCCGGAGGCGCACAACCTGATGCGGATCGTCACCTCCCGCATCGGCGGCGGCGAGCTGGGCCTGACCGCCCGCAACCGCGACGGCGTGCCCCGCCCGACCGGCCGATCGGTGCAGTGGCTCGACACCCGCGAGGGGCGCTACCTCCTGCGCAGGCAGGACGGCTGGCTGGTGCTGGCCCCGGCCGACGCCGCACGCCTGACCAGCGCCGTCGACGAGCTGATCGCGGCGGGATAGTTCCACACCGCCGGGCTACCGCAAGTCCGCCAATCACACATGGACGTGCGGTTGTGCCTCGGTTAGACATGGGGCATGACCGACACCGACGTCGAACTGCTGTGGCGCCCGGACCCCACGACGGACAACGGGATGACCGCCTTTCGGGCCTGGCTCTCCGAGCAGGGCCGCGACCTCCCCGACTACGAGTCGCTGTGGGAGTGGTCCGTCTCCGACCTCGAGGGGTTCTGGGGCGCCATAGCTTCGTACTTCGACGTCAGGTTCCACACCGAGCCGTCGCGCGTGCTGGGCTCCGCGGAGATGCCCGGCGCCCAGTGGTTCCCCGGTTCCACGCTGAACTACGCCGAGCACGCGCTGCGCCGCGGAGCCGACGACGACCTCGCCGTGATCTTCCACCGCGAAGACGGCCTCACCTCCTCGTTGACGTTCGGCGCCCTGCGCTCGCGCGTGGCCGCGTTCCGGGCCGCCTTGACCTCCCTGGGCGTCTCCAAGGGCGACAGGGTGGTGGCACTGGTCCCCAACGCGCCCGAAGCCCTCATCGCGTTCCTGGCGGCCGCCTCGCTCGGCGCCACGTGGTCGTCCTGCTCCCCGGACTTCGGCGCCCGCGCCGTGGCCGACCGCTTCACCCAGATCGAGCCCGTGGTGTTCGTGGCGGTCTCCGGTTACGTCTACAACGGACGGTCGTTCGACTGCCGCCCGGTCGTGGAGGAGATCCGCGCGCAGATCCCGTCGCTGCGCGCCACGGTCCTGGTCGACTACCTGGACAACGGCTCGTCCCTGCCGGACGCGCTGTCGTTCTCGGAACTGCTGACCGCGCACGAGGGCGCCGCGCTGGAGTTCACCCCGGTGCCGTTCGACCACCCGCTGTGGGTGCTCTACTCGTCCGGCACCACGGGCCTGCCCAAGGGCATCGTCCAGGGCCACGGCGGCATCGTCCTCGAACACCTCAAGATGCTGGGCCTGCACAGCGACCTCGGCCCCGGTGACCGCTTCTTCTGGTTCACCACCACCGGCTGGATGATGTGGAACTACCTGGTGGGCGCCCTCATGGTCGGCACCACCATCGTCCTGTACGACGGCAGCCCGGCGTTCCCGTCGCTGAACACGTTGTGGCACTTGGCCGAACAGCACCGAGTGACCTACTTCGGCACCTCGGCCCCGTACGTCCAGTCGTGCCTGAAGGAGGGCCTCGACCCGTCCTCCCGCTACGACCTGACGGGCCTGCGCGTCGTCGGCTCGACCGGCGCACCCCTCACCCCGGAGGGCTTCCGCTGGATCGCCTCCGCCGTGGGCAAGGACGTCCAGATCGCCTCGGTCTCCGGCGGCACCGACCTCTGCACCGCCTTCGTGGCAGCCTCCCCGGACCGCCCGGTGTGGCTGGGCGAGCTCTCCTGCCGAGCCCTGGGCGCCGCGGTCTTCGCCTACGACGAGTCCGGCAACGCCCTGGACGACGAGGTCGGCGAACTCGTCATCACCAAGCCGATGCCCTCCATGCCTGTCTACTTCTGGGGCGACGAGGACGGCTCCCGCCTCCGCGACGCGTACTTCGACACATATCCGGGAATCTGGCGCCACGGCGACTGGATCCGCATCACCCCGCGGGGCTCGGCGGTGATCTACGGCCGCTCCGACTCGACCTTGAACCGCGGCGGCGTCCGCATGGGCACCTCGGAGTTCTACCGCGTGGTCGAGTCCGTCGACGGCGTCGTCGACTCCCTGGTGATCGACACCTCGGGCGTGACCGAGGGCGAGCTGCTCTGCTTCGTCGTGCTGGACGGCGTGACGCTGCCCGACGTGGAACCGTTGCTGCGCCGCGAATTGCGAGCGTCGTTGTCCCCCCGTCACGTCCCGAACCGCTTCGTGGCCGTGGCCGAGATCCCGAGGACCCTGAACGGCAAGAAGTGCGAGGTGCCGGTCAAGAAGATCCTCGCCGGCATGGACCCCGACCGAGCCGTCAGCCGAGGCGCACTCCGCAATCCCGAGTCCCTCCAACCGTTCCTGGAAATCGCCTCGGAATGATCTAGGTCACTCCGCGCGCGGCGACCAGGCGTTTAACGCCTCCCTCCGACCCTCTGAACGTGCTCTGACCAGCAGGTTCTGGTGTTAGAGGGGGGCGTTTTGCAACTCGGTTGAGGACCTGTGTAACCTATGTCCCGTGGCCAAGGATGGTCCCGGGAGGCTTCGCCTAGTCTGGTCTATGGCGCCGCACTGCTAATGCGGTTTGGGGTAACCCCCCATCCCGGGTTCAAATCCCGGAGCCTCCGCAAGGCCGAGCCTCTTGAGGATCGGTTACAATTGAATACACGCGCTCGTAGCTCAACGGATAGAGCATCTGACTACGGATCAGAAGGTTGCAGGTTCGAATCCTGCCGAGCGCACTTCGCAGATGCCCCGCTGAACTTCGGTTCAGCGGGGCATCTGTCATGTGGGAGCTATTTCTCTCGTTTCACCGTCGGCTCAGCGGTCGACCCACACCGCGTCAGTGCCGTCCGGTGCGGCCAGCGTGATCAAGACGCGGTTGGCGCCACCTGGCTTGTTCGCAGGAATCGGGATGTCGAGTGGCCAGTTCCCGTCACAGCGCGGGGTTGAACTGGCGCTGTCGAGGTAGTTGGGCCACGCGTAGGCGTCTCCGTAGACGACCCGGCCGCATCCGACCGCGTGCAGGGTGCCTTCGATCGTCGCCCACCGGTTGCTGAAGGTGACGGTGCCAGTGGCGTAGCTGGCTCCGTAGTCGACGTAGAACTCCTTGACGACGGTCGCCGACACGGCTGTGGCCGCGGGCGCGCTTGCGAGAACCAGTCCCGCAGCGGCTACGGCTGCCAGGGCAGCGCGGCGTGTGGCCGGTGCGGACCTCAACGTGGAGAACAAGGAAATCCCCTTCGCGGTCGAAGCGCCCGGCAGGTTCCGGGCCCGCAACACGACACGCCGGCACCGGAGAAGGGGTTGCCGCCCACAGACCTCGTTCACCCGAATGCAGCCGTGCGGGTCAACCCCGCGAGTCATGATCAGCACCACGTCCAGCCCACAACCGGGACCGTGGACAACTGGTTGAACCGGACACTACGTTGAGTTTCGCCGGTGCTGGTCGACTTCGGTGTGGCCGACGAGTTCTCGCTGGCCCCGCGATGAGCGGCCGCGAGCTCAACACGAAAGGCCGGGTTTGGTGAACACCACCGTCGAGCAACAGGTCCGCGAGTACTACGACCACGCAGGACCCGCCTACCACGCGCTCATGGGGCAGTTCTGGCACCACGGGGACCTGGAAGCCGAACGGGCCGGGCTGTCGCCGGAGGAGGCGGCGAAGGCGTTGGCGCGCAAGCAGATCGACGCCGCCGGGTTGCGGCCTGGCGGGACCGGGCTGGACTTCGGCAGCGGCGTCGGCGGGACGGCCGTCTACATGGCCTCGGTCTCCGGCGCGAACGTCGTCGGCATCTCCAACAACGAGTGGCTCTCGGCTCAGGCGCGCGCGTACGCGGCCGAGCAGGGGATGGGTGAGCGGGCCGCGTTCCTGACGGTCGGCGACGAGGACTACAAGACACTGGTCGCGTGGCCGGACGGGTCGCTGGACATGGTCAGCTTCTACGAGTCGGTGTGCCACCTGCCGGAGAAGGCCGCCTTCTTCACGGCGGCGTTCCGGGTCCTCAAGCCCGGTGCCTGCCTGGTCGGGGTCGACTGGATCCGCCGGCCGTTCGGGGAGCACCTGACCGAGGAGCAGATCGCGCCGTTCATCGGGCCGGTGGAGCAGGTCATCTCCATCCCGAAGCTCGGTTCGCTGGACGAGTACCGCGAGATGATGTCGGCCGCCGGCTTCGACGTCGAGATCGCCGAGGACCTCTACCCGGACGTCGAGTGCTGGGGCAGCACGCCGCCGGACGACGGTCAGGGCTGGGGCGAGTACACCGGGGAGCGGGACACCGTGATCCACGACGGCAAGCGCGTGCTCGATGCCGCGCGGGCCGCCGGTGTCTTCTCCGTCGCGCGGTGGGTCGCGCGCAAGCCCGCCTGATCTGAGCGAACCGGCCCCGTATCCTGCGTCTGGGAGACGGGGCCGGGTGTCGGAAGGTGACGGATGGCTGATCTCCAGGCAGAGTGGCGGCGTGGAGCAGCGGGAGATCATGCAGCGGGCGCTCGGCGTCCTGACGCTCACCTACGACGGTGCCGGATCCAACGACTACCTGCGCATGGCCCTCAAGTCGTTGCAGGAGGGCGTGTTCAGCTACGAGGTCAAGGTCGACGGCGAGCTCAACGAGGCCGGTCAGCAGGCCCTCAAGCAGGCGATGGACCAGGTGCTGTCGCAGTTCGGCTGGTTCACGGCGGGGCTGCTCTACGCCTTCCACGGCGTCGCTCAGGCGTACGAGAACGACTACGAGGAAGCCGACGTGCAGGAGGTCCTGCGGCAGCTCGCGATCAGGCTCGCCGACTGACCAGTTCGGCGCGGACGCCGTCGGAGAACGGCGTCCACGCCTCGACCGCCCACGGTCCGAAACGCAGGTCGGTCAGGGCCACGCAGGCCGCGGAGATCTCCGGATCGACCCACAGGAACGTGCCGGACTGCCCGAAGTGGCCGAATGTGCGCGGCGAGAACGACAGCCCCGTCCAGTGCGGTGACTTCGAGTCGCGGATTTCGAATCCGAGCCCCCAGTCGTTCGGCTTCTGCATTCCGTAACCGGGCAGCACGCCGTTCAGGCCGGGGAACACGACCGACGTCGCCTCGGCCACCAGCTCGGCGGAGACCAGGCGCGGCGACAGCAGCTCGGCCGCGAACAACGCCAGGTCGGCGGCGCAGGACTCGGCGCCGGCCCCGGCCGAACCGGCCAGCGTGGACGAATTCATCCCCAGCGGCGCGAAAACAGCCTCGTGCAGATAGGTCGCGAACGGCATTTCGCACGCCTCGCCCACAAAAGACGCCAGAACGTCGAAGCCGGCGTTCGAGTAGATCCGGCGGGTGCCGGGCGCGGCCTGCACCTCGGGCTTGTCGAACGCGTAACCGGCGGTGTGCGCGATCAGGTGCCGGACCGTCGCACCCTCGGGGCCGGCCGGCTGGTCCCACTCGACCGCGCCCTCCTCGACGGCCACCAGCACCGCGTACGACGTCAGCAGCTTCGTGACGGACGCGAGCGGGAACACGCGCTGTTGATCACCCAGCGAGCCGGCCACGCCGTCGGGCGTGACCACCGCCACCGCCACGTTCCCGACAGGCCAAGACGCCGCAACTTCCACGCTCTGCATAGGACGCACGTTAACGTCAGGGGGTGACAGTCCGGGAACTGATCGTCCTGGGAACGGCCAGCCAGGTCCCGACCCGCCAGCGCAACCACAACGGCTATCTGCTCAGGTGGGACGGCGAGGGCTTCCTGTTCGACCCGGGCGACGGCAGCCAGCGGCAGCTGCTCAGGTCGGGTGCCGCTGCGAGCGACATCACCCGGATCTGCATCACCCACTTCCACGGCGACCACTGCCTCGGCGTCCCCGGCATCGTCCAGCGGCTGTCCCTGGACCGCGTCCCGCACACCGTCCACGCGCACTACCCGCAGTCGGGTGCCCACTTCTTCGAACGCCTCCGCCACGCCAGCGCCTTCTACGACGCCGCGGACATCAAGGAGGTGCCGGTCGTCGAGGACGGCGAGATCGCCAGCGGCAGGTTCGGCCGGCTCGAAGCCCACGCGCTCGACCACGGCATCGACAGCGTCGGCTACCGCCTGATCGAACCCGACGGCCACCGCATGCTCCCCGAGAAGCTCGAGGAGCACGGCATCCGGGGCCCCGCGGTCCGCACGCTCCAGCAGCAGGGCGAGCTCAACGGCGTCAAGCTCGCCGACGTCAGCGAACCCCGCAAGGGCCAGCGGTTCGCGTTCGTCATGGACACGAGGCTCTGCGACAACGTCTTCGAGCTGGCCGACAACGCCGACATGCTGGTGATCGAGTCCACCTACCTCGCTCGCGACACAAAGCTCGCGGGCGACCACGGCCACCTCACCGCCCAGCAGGCCGCCCGCGTCGCGAAGGACTGCCGCGTCCGCAAGCTGGTGCTGACCCACTTCTCCCAGCGCTACGACGACCCGGCCGAGTTCCTCGCCGAGGCCGCCGCCGAGTTCGACGGCGAGATCGTCATCGCGAAGGACCTGGACCGGGTGCCGGTGCCGAAGCGAGCCACTGGTCGGTGACGATCTCCGTCAGCGCCGACGAACGGGGCTCCCAGCCCAACGCCCGCAGCCGTGACGCGTCGGCCCGCAGTGAACGGATCTCTCCGGGGACGGCGTGCTTCCACGTCACGTCCACGGTCCGTCCGGTCACCTCGGCCACTGTGTCCAGCACGTCCCGGACGGAAGCAGCGGTCGCGCCGACGTTGTAGACCGACGACGTGCCCACGGAGCACGCCTCCAGAGCCACGACGAAGGCTGCGGCGACGTCGCGCACGTGCACGAAGTCGCGCACGGCCCCGCCGTCGCCGTAGACCTCCATGCCGGGGACCGTCCCGGCGGCGCACGCGACGGCCCGTGTGATCACCCGAGTGGTGTCCGTGTCACCACCTCCAGCGACGTTGAACAAACGGAGAGTGGTCGCCCCGATCTGCCCGGACCGCGCCGCCCACGCCACGAGGTCCTCCGCCGCCGCCTTGGAAGCGGCGTACGGGGAGGACGGCTCCCTGGCCGATTCCTCGGTCAGGACGGCCTCGGATGGCCGGTACACCGTGCCAGTCGAGGCGAGCAGGAATCGTTGGCCCTTCAGGGCTTTGAGCAGATTCAGCGTCCCGCCCACGTTCGTCTCCCAGTAGGGGAGCGGATCGAGGAACGACTCCCGGACACGGGCCGCGGCGGCCAGGTGGATGACGGCGTCGACGTCGTCCAGCTCGAACGGCTCAGAGAGGCGTTGCCGGGACAAGACCGGTTCATGCCCGTGAACCCGCAGCTCACGCACCACGGCGCGGCCGACGTACCCAGTGGCACCGGTCACCAGAACTCGCACGAGTTGACCCTAAAGGTCGACGGAGACCGCGCCGATAACACACGAGTGAGTTACCCCCATCGCGCTGTGCACACAAGCATCGCCGGGCTCCTGCACGATCACGCCGTGCTCGAGTTCAAGCGGCAGGAGTTCCTGCGCAACGTGGCTGAGATCGTGGGAGCCGCACCCGCGCCGCAGTCCGCAGAGCTCACGGCACCGCTGCCGTCGATCAACCCGAAGCGCAGCTTCCTCAACCGCGTTGACCAGGTCCTTCGGGACGCGGCACGCTCCCAGTGAGCACCGAGATCAGCAGCTGATCCACATCGAGCCGGGCCCGCGCCGACGGGCCCGTCGCAAGATTCATCCGGCTGTTGCCGGACCGTGCTTCGACACGCATACCGGGTGGCTCTACGCTACGCGTCACCCGGCGATCGCCGGTCACGTCCTCCGCTTCTCTTAAGCGAGTTTTCGGCGATGAATCATGTCCTCTCAGCGCTCAACGAGCGCCTCGGCAGGTTGTTCGGTGACCGGCTGGTAGTTCTGGCCGGTGGCACGCGTCTGGCAAAGCGCGCGCATGAGCTGCATACGCTCGGCGCCCGCCATACGCTCGTGCTCGATACCGACGATCATGCCCCGCTTCATGATTCGGTGATCGCGCGTTGGGTGTCGCTGGGCATCAAGGGCAGCCTCGTCGCCGTCGAGCAGCGCCGTCTGGGCAAGCTGCTGACCAAGCCGGGCGCCGAGGTCAAGGCGATCCTGAACGACTTCGACGCCCGCGGTGAAGCCGTCGTGATCAGCACGCCCTACAACGAGATCAGCTCGTTCGAGGGCCGCCCGGTGCTCAACGCCCGCCGGCACGACTGGGTCGAGCTGGAGAACAAGACCACCATCGACGCGCTCTGGGACGAGCTGTCCGCCCGCCGCGCGCCCGCGATGGTGTTCGACCTCGACTTCGAACGTCTCTGGGGCGCCTCGGAGATCCTGGACCGCGGCGCGGGCGTCGTCTGGTCCGGTGACGGCCCGGCGATCAACGGCGGTGCCAACTTCGTGCGCCGCGTGCGGTCGTACGAGGAGGCCAAGGAAGCCTTCGACGTGCTCGCGCCGAAGTGCGACCAGGTCCGCGTCATGCCGTTCCTGGAGGGCATCCCGGTCAGCGTGCACGGCATCGTCTTCCCGGACGGCACCGCGGTGCTCCGTCCGATCGAGATGGTCGTGCCGCGCCGCCAGGGCCAGGCCAAGTTCCTCTACGCGGGCTGCGCGTCGTACTACGACCCGCCCGTGTGGATCCGCGACGAGATGCGCAACCTGGCCCGCCGCGTCGGCGAGCACCTGCGCGGCACCGTCGGCTACCGCGGCACGTTCACGCTGGACGGCATCGCGACCGAGGACGGCTTCCTGCCGACCGAGATCAACACCCGCTACGGCGGCGCGATGGTGTGCTTCGAGGACGCCGTCCCGACGCTGCCGCTCGCGCTGGTCCAGGTCGCCCTGGTCGCCGGCTGGGACCTGGGCATCTCCTCGATGGAGTTCGAGGAGCTCGTCCTGCAGGCCGCGGACAACCACCGCGCCGGGGCCGTGGGCGCCAACGTGCGCGCGGTGCAGCCGACGACGGTCGACGAGCGCCGGGTGATCTTCACCGGCTGGGCGTGCCGGCTCGCGCACGCCGACGAGGCCGCGCACGCGACCCTGCGGCTGAGCCCGTCGCCGATCGGCGGACGGCTCGACCTCGACCTGCACCGCGAGAACATGCCCGTGGGCGCTCCCGTGGCCGCGCTGACGGTCGCCGCGTTCGCGCTGGCGGACCAGGAGTGGGGGACGGGCCTCGGTGCCCTCGAGCCCGCCATCGCGGTCGAGGACGAGGCTCAGGTCGAGCAGGCCGTCGAAGAGGCCGTGATCGCGTAGGAACCGGTCACCAGGCGCCCTCGTCGCCGTACGCGGAGACGAGGGCGAACCGGTAGCCCATCAGGGCGGCGGCGACCTCGCGGGGCTGGTGCACCGGACGCACCAGCCCTTCGCCCAGCACCTTGGGCAGGTCCACGCCCAGCAGTTCGGGCGAGCCCTTCAGCAGCGCCACGGCGATCTCGGCGGCGTCCGCGAGCATCTCCTCGCCCGGCAGCTCGACCATGTCGCTCATCAGCGCACCGACGAACGGCGGCAGCCTCTCCGGCACCGCGCAGGCCAGCGCGACCAGGCACGCGACCCGTTCGGACGCCAGCGCCTCGAAGATCTTCGGCGCGCCCTGGGCGACGGCGTGCCGGGTCTGCGTCAGCCAGTCCGGAGCGGTTCTCGGCAGCTCCCGGCCCAGGGCGTTCCACCGGCGGTGGGTGCGCCGTCCGTCCTCGGTGAACCCCTTGCCCGCCAACGCCACGGCGGCCAGCAGGAAGATCACCCGGTCCCGCACGTCCCCGGCGACCTTGTACGAGGCTCCCAGTTCCACCAGGAACGGCACGGCGCAGAACGAGGCCTCGGAGACCGTGTCGTCGGTGAGGATCCGCTCAGCGAGCTGTGAGAGCGCGCTCTGCCGCACGTCCTCGCTGGGGTCCATCAGGGAGCGCAGCAGGCGGGGCACGCGACCGGCGCCACCCCGGCCGTCGTAGACCTCGCTCCAGGAAATCCTGTCGAGTCCGCGCAACGGGTCAGGCCGTTGCCAGGCGCGCGGCAGCTCCATAGGCGGGAAAGGTACGGGATGTCAGGGAAAGGTCCTCGGCGCCTCGCCCGTACGATCTCGCCGTGTCCTTCTCGGTGGCCGACATCTTCTCGGGTGCGGGCGGCATGAGCTTCGGCTTCCACGCCCACCGCGACTTCCGGGTCGTCGGTGCCGCCGACGCGCAGATCGGCAAGCCCAGCTCGAAGCTGGGGTCGTTGCGCTGCAACGACACCTACCGGGCGAACATCGGCGTCGACCCGCTGGAGGTCGACCTCGCGAAGGTCTCGCCCGCGGCGTTGCGCGAGGTCTGGGGCCTGCAACGCGGTGAACTGGACGTGCTGCTCGCGTGCCCGCCGTGCTCGGGCTTCAGCCGCATCACCTCGCAGAACCACCTGCGCGACGACCCGCGGAACTCGCTGGTCGGCCGGATCGCGGTGTACGCGCAGGAGCTGCGTCCCAAGGTCGTGCTGATGGAGAACGCCCGCGAGCTCGTCAAGGGCAAGCAGCGCCACCACTTCGACAGCCTCGCCGAGGAACTCACCCGAATCGGGTACTCCGTCTGGGGTGGCACGCACATGCTGTCCAGGTTCGGCCTGCCGCAGCTGCGCGAGCGGACGTTGATGGTGGCGGTCGACGGCGGGTTGCCGCTGCTCACGCTGGACGACCTGTGGGCGGGCCGGGTCATCCGCCCGTCGGCGATCACGGTCCGGCGCGCGATCGGCAAGCTCCCCGTCCTCGAGGCCGGCGTCGCGGACCCGGAGGACCCCATTCACGTCTCGCCGACCTTTTCCCAGGACCGCAGTCTCGAAAGAATGCGGGCGATTCCTGCGAACGGCGGATCGTGGGCTGATCTGCTCCGCTCACCCGAGACGGCGGAGTTGTTGAACCCTGCACAACGCAAGATCGTCGAGCAGCAGAACTGGGGTTCCCACCCCGATGTCTACGGCCGGTTGTGGTGGGACGAACCGGCCAGGACGATCAAGCGCGAATGCGGGCACGTCGGCAACGGGCGTTATGCCCACCCGGTCCAGCACCGCCTGTGCACGGTCCGCGAGATGGCTCTGCTGCAAGGGTTCCCGCGCCAGTTCAAGTTCGACGTCTCGATTCTCGGGAACGCGTACCGGCACGTGGGCGACGCCGTTCCGCCGCTGATCGCCTACCAGCTGGCCGGACTGACCAGGTGGATTCTCACCGGCGACCGCCCGGAGCCCAGGGAGATGTGCCTGCGCGGCACCTCACTGCGCCCCGGCGACATTCGCCCGGCGGAAGTTACCGAATTGGTGGCCTAGGTCTTGAACCGAAGGTGTCGATCATCCGTAGCGAAACGCGGCCGCAGATAACTGTTCGGCAACGAATTTAACGTCACCTGACGGAATGAATGCATCACAGGCCTATCCACTGTGGACACCCTGAGTATGTTTTCGCTGCTCACTGCCTGTGCGACACCCTCTCCTTACCTCACTCATACGTGTGTCACCCCATCGGCTAACGTCCCGCTCGCTTCCTGTCGGTTCAGTGTCGATGACGACGTGCCGACCGTCCCGACGGATGACGACTTCCCGCCGCGTTCGGGCTAACTTCAGTGAGCAAGAGGAGACCCATGGCTTCCCGGTTCAGGATCGGTACCGCGCTGCTCGGCGCGACCGCCGCCCTCGCGTTCTCGGCCCTCCCGGCCCACGCTGACGTGGTCATCAAGCCGGACCAGGGCGGCCAGGAGAAGGGCCACACCGTGGTTCTGCTCCCGGTCGGCAACATCAAGGACCCGAACGAGCTCAACCAGGGCACCGCGGTCATCAAGCTCCGCATCGAGGACGACAAGGACCGCTCCAACGTCTTCGCGTACTGCGTCGAGCTGCCGACGCCGCTGGAGGACTCGGACGCGCTCAAGGAAGCGCCGTGGGGCACGCACCCGAACCCCAAGTCCCAGTTCCCGACGAACGCGGGCAAGGTTCTGTGGATCCTGCAGAACTCCTACCCCGGCAAGAAGATGCCCGAGGTCAAGAAGGCGTTCGGCGACCAGTTCGACAAGGAGGAGACGATCGCCGCCACGCAGGCCGCGATCTGGCACTTCTCCGACGGTGCCGCGCTCGACCCCGACAAGAACCACGCCGACGTCATCAAGCTCTACGAGCGCCTGATCAAGGACGCCACGGCGAACGAGATCAAGGAACAGCCGAAGCCGACGCTGGAGATCGACCCGGCGTCCAAGGAAGGCAAGACCGGCGAGAAGATCGGTCCGTTCAAGGTCACGACCACGGCCTCCGAGGTCAAGCTGACCGCGAACCTCCCCGAGGGCGTCACCGTCACCGACGCGCAGGGCAACCCGCTCGCCGTGCAGAAGAAGGGCGACGAGCTCTCGGTCAAGGGCACCGGTGAGAAGGTCTCCGAGTTCTTCGTGAACGTGCCGGAAGGCACGAAGGACGGCGAGGCCAAGTTCAAGCTCTCGGCCGAGGCCGAGATCGCCCTGGGCCGCCTGTTCGTCGCGCACAACAAGAAGCAGGACGACAAGGCGCAGTCGCTCGTCGTCGCGCAGCCGCAGAAGGCCAAGGTCGAGAAGGAAGCCAAGGCGTCCTGGAAGGCCGGCGTCGTGCCGACCACCACGACCACGACGGCCACCACCACGACCACCACCACGGCGCCGGAGACCACTCCGTCCACGACCTCCTCCACCCCGGCCAACCCGGCTCCGGGTGGCGGCGAGGACGACCTCGCGTCGACCGGTGCGTCCATCCTGTGGCCGCTGCTCGGCGGTCTGGTCCTCGTCGGCGCCGGTGTCGGTGCGCTGTTCGTGGTCCGTCGCAAGAAGGCCGGCGCCTGATCTAGGCAGCCAGCCCCCAAGACGAACGCCCCCTGGTTCCGCGCCGGAGCAGGGGGCGTTTGCCGTTCTCAGGAGGACTTACCGGCGGCTGATGCCAGCCACGTAGATGTCGCCGTCGGCGATCGCGACGTCCCGGTTGGACGAAGCCCCCGAGAAGATCGCGCGGGCGGGATCGCGGAAGTTCTCCACGATCTCGACGCGCTGCACCGGCTTGGCCGTCGGGATGACGGTCTCCGGCGACCAGAAACGGCCCAGCCGCACCAGGTACGTGTTCACGTTCGGCTTGCCGTCCTCGGTGGCGTAGACGCGCCAGGTGAACGGGTCCACCTTCTCGACCTCACGGGTGCGCAGGCCCCGTGCGACCTCCTTGGTCTCCCAACCGCGACCGTTCCAGGTGGACAGGTAGTTGCGCAGCGGGCCACCGGCCTCGTCGCCCATGAACCACAACAGGAACGGCCGGCCCAGGACCGTGCCGACCTGCTGGATGTAGTCGGGCGACTTCACGTTGTTCGGCAGGGTCAGCGGGGTCTCCGCGACCTTCAGGTGCTTCTCCTGGTCGGCGTCGTCGATCTGGGTGCCCAGGTCCTTGCCGGATGCCGAGTAGAAGTGCCGGTTCTGCGGGTCGAACCACGTGTAGTAGATGTTGCGGTGGTAGCGGTCGTGCTTGTTGCCCTCGGGCCCACCGCCGGCGAGCGTGTAGACGATCCGCACGCGGCCGTTCTCCTCCTGGCGGAGCTGGCCGATGTAGATCTCGTTCATGTTGTCCGCGCGGGCGGTCGAGCCGATCGCGAAGCGGTCCCCGGTCAGCTCCGTGGAGGTCTTCCACGTCTTGCCGTTGTCCTTGGACACCACGTAGAGCATCGGGCGCGTGTCCGTCGGAGTGGTGCCGTCGAGGTCGCGGGTCGTCTCGCGGTAGAAGACGTAGATCGTGCCGTCGCGGGTGACGAACGGCATCGGGTACGTGGCCGCGTTCTTCGAGATCAGCGTCTCTTCCCAGACGCCGTCGGCCGAGTTCGGCCGGGGCGAGCGGGACATGCGCAGCTCGACGTTGTGCATGCCGCGGAAGATGAGCAGGTGCCCGTCCCCGGCCTGGACCATGGTCGGGTAGTTGTGGGCGTCCGACGCACCGTCCGCGATCCGGTTCGGAGCGGACCAGGTGGACTTGCGGTGGTCGTACGACTGGACGTAGCTGTCCTCGTACTGGCCGGCCCACGAGATGAACGTCTTGTTCGCCTTCTTGTCGTAGACCCCACCGGCGACCGGACGCCGGTCGCTGCGGGCCGCGACGCTCGTGGCCGTGGTCGTCACCGTGAACTTCGCTTTCCCCTGAACATCGGCCGTGGCGTTGGCCGAGGAGACCGCGACGAGCGGCAACAGCAGCACTGCGGACATAACTCCACGCAGGAGCCGTGTCATGGAACTTCCTCCTGGTTCTGACCGCGAAGGCGGCCGACCAGGCGGCGGTGACGACATCTTCGTTGTCACCGAGCCGACTTGTCCAGGCGCAGTTAGCGTGATCGCGGCTATCAACACGCGGGGCCTACTCGGGTACCCTGCGTCAGGGACGAAGGAGCACCACATGAACTTCGACGAGATCAAGAACAAGGCCCTGGACCTGGCCGAGCAGAACCACGAGAAGGTCGACCAGGGCATCGACGCCGCGGCGGACTTCGTCGCAGGCAAGTTCGGTCACGCAGACCAGGTCGACTCGGTCGCCGAGAAGATCAAGGACATCCTTCCAGGTGGATGAGTGAACTCCTTCAACGCCACTGACGCTGGGCGGGTCACCTCCACCGGAGAGACCCGCTCTCCTTCTGCCCGCCGGCCGGAGATGTTCACCTGGCAGGGCATCCACGAGCCGCGCCTCGAGCAGGTCCGCCTGCTCCTGTCGAGCGACCAGCGCCTCCGCGCGTCGGGCCGCCTCGTCGCCGCCGGCCCCGAGGAGCAGTTCAACGCCTCCTTCGAGGTGTCCGTGGGCGAGAGCGGCCAGGTCAACCGGCTGCTGCTGCGCACGGCGACAGTGCTGGAAGAGCGCCAGTGCTCTCTCTCCCGCACCGAGGACGGCGCCTGGCTGGTCGACCACGGCCAGGGCAGCAAGCGCGAGACGTTCAACGACGCGCTCGACGTCGACGTGCAGTTCGCCGTGCTGTTCAACGCCATCCCGATCCGGCGCCTGGGGCTGCACCGCGAACCGGGCGAGCACGCGCTGCCCGTCGTGCGGGTGTCGCTGCCCGACCTGGCGGTGAAGGCCGTCACCCAGACCTACAAGACCGTGTCGGTGGGTGACGAGGTCTCGGTGGTGCGGTTCAAGAGCGGTGGGTTCGAGCAGAACATCAAGGTCGACCCCAACGGCCTGGTCGTCGAGTACCCGCTGATCTCGAAGCGGATTTAGAACCGCTCCAAGAACATCCGGTCCACGGGGATGACCCAGCGGCAGATCGCCGAGCTGCTCGACATCGAGGGAGCTGATCATCAGCATCGTGTCTTGAGGAGGCGCTGGGGATGTCGACGTGGCGGAAGAGCAGCTACAGCGTGAACCAGAGCGACTGCGTCGAGGTCGGTCATGGCGTCGGCATCCGCGACAGCAAGGCGCCGACCACGCACCTGCCCGTGTCGGGAAAGGCGTGGTCGGCGTTCCTGACCAGGGTGAAGTCCGCTCGCTAGAGCATCTCTCCCAGCACCTCGGGGTCGATGACGATCGGCGCGGGCCGGTAAGCCGGAGGCTCGACCCCCATCAACGCCCGGACCAGGAAGTCCCAGGCCCGCGTCCGCACGTAGGCGAGCCGGTCGAGGAGCAGGTGCTCAGCGCCGGGCACGATCAGCAGCTCGAAGTCCTTGCCGGCGACGATCAGCGCGTCGGCCAGCCGCAGCGACTGGTCCGGGTGCACGGTGTCGTCCAGTTCGCCGTGGATGAGCAGCAGCTTCCCTTCCAGCCTGTCCGCGATCAGGACGTTC
The DNA here is from genome assembly GCF_026242055.1 of Lentzea sp. NEAU-D7. Lineage (GTDB taxonomy): Bacteria > Actinomycetota > Actinomycetes > Mycobacteriales > Pseudonocardiaceae > Lentzea. Next base: position 79,629 of record NZ_JAPJDL010000016.1, read on the forward strand.
GACGCCCGCGTCCAGGCCGAGGGGTTGTCGGGGCCGTCGACGTTCTCCGCCCAGCCCTGCGCGAAGCACGTGGCGTCGTGCGAGCCGGACAACGCGACACCGGCCTTGAAGGTCTCCGGGTAGGCGAGCATCGCCCGTGCCGCAGCGAATCCGCCGCCGGAGTGGCCCATCACGCCTACGCGTGAGAGGTCCATCCACGGCCGCGACTCCGCCAGCTGGTGCAGCGCCGCGACGTGGTCCTCCAGGCTGCCCGCGTCGGCCAGCCTGCCGTACGAGGCGTCGTGGAAGGCCTTCGAACGGCCCGGCGTGCCGCGTCCGTCCAGTGCGACGACCACGAAACCGACCGCCGCCAACGGTTCTCCGTCCATCCCCATGCCGCCGGGGTCGAAGCACGGCTCGACCCTCGTGACCTGCGGGCCGGGATAAACGCTGTCCACCACCGCATAGCTCCGCGCCGGGTCGAAGCCGCGCGGCTTGTAGAGCACGCCGTAGATGTCCGTGGTGCCGTCGGCCGCCTTGACGCGGAACCGTTCCGGCGCGGTCCAGCCCGTGGCGAGCATCCTGCTGATGTCCGCCTTCTCCAGCGGGACCAGCACCTCACCCGTCCACGAGCGCACGGTCGTCACCGGCGGAGTGTCCACAGTGGATGCCGAGTCGACGAAGTACTCGCCGTTCGGGGCCACCGTGACGACGTGGTCCAGGGAGTCGTCCGTGACGATCGTGAACCCGGTGCCGTCCAGCCCGACCTGGCACACCGTGCGCCGGTACGGGTCTTCCGCGACCAGCCCGGACGCGGTGAAGCGCACGACGTCGCCGGACACGTGCAGGATCTCGCGGACCAGCCACTGGCCGGAGGTGACCTGGTTGCGCAACGCGCCGGTGCGCAGGTCGTAGCGGTAGAGGTGGCCCCAGCCGTCGCGCTGCGAGAACCACAGCACCTCGTCGTCCAGCACCCGGACGAGGGGCATGCCGTAGATCAGCTGGTTGGGGCCGACGCGGTTGGTGCCCGTCTCGCTGAGCACCACGCTGACCTCGCCGGACGAGGCGTCCATCCGGTTCAGGGTCAGGGTGTGCTGGTCGCGGGGGCGGCTGAGGAAGTAGACGGTCGAGCTGTCCTCCGACCACCACGCCCATCCGTTCGAGATGGGGGAGAGCTCCGGCATGAGCAGCGGTTCGCACTGGGCGCGGACCGTCGTGCCCGCCGCCACGTCGAACACGACCAGCTCGGCGAACGGCAGGTCCGCGTCGCCGGGGTAGGCGTAGCGCTGGGTGTGGGTCACCGGGACGCCGCCGTCGGCCGGACGTGACTCGACCAGGTGGGTCTGGCGGACCGCGCGCTGGTCGGTGCGGTGGGCGAGCACCTTCGTCGAGTCGGGAGACCAGGCGAGCGCCGGCGGCATGTGCGGCAGGCCGAACCTGCGCATCAGCGTGCCGTAGTTCAACGCGTCCGGGCCGTAGCCGTACCCGTAGTCCTCCTCCCCGTCGGTCGTGAGTGCCCACTCGCGCTCACCGGAGCGCGCCCACAGGTCCTGCCCGCGCCGCGACACCGCGACCTCGCCGTCGGGGGAGGTGACCTCCAGGGGGTTGCCCGGCGCGGCGATGAACGGCATCGGGTCGAAGTCCGGCGTGCGGGTGCCCGCGGCCGGGTCGACGACGATGAACTGCCTGGTGTCGCCATCGCGGACCTGGTACCAGAAGCGCCTGCCGTCCTCGATCCACTGTGGACGGACTTTGTCGCCGACGACGAGCTGTCCGGGGCGGGCGATGCGGCCCAGGAGTTGTTCTGCGGCTTGGTAGTTGGCGGCGGTGCTCATGTCTCTCCCCAGTGCGTGAGTGGTGTGGTCAGAGGCTGCGGGCGGTGATGTCGCCGTACGACGTGGTGGCGCGGATGGTGATGCCGGCCGTGCCGTCGTTGCGCAGCGAGTTGGTGATGCGGCCGTAGGAGGTGCCGGCGTCCAGCGAGGCGGAGAGTCCGGAGGCGACGGTGATGTCGCCCTTCTGGGTGCTGATCTCGGCGGAACCGTTGAGGCGGCCCACCGTGACGTCACCGGCCTGCGTCTTCACGTGGACGTTCGAGGCCTCGTCGATCCTGACGTCGCTCTGCGCGGCCTCGACCTCGACGTCGCCGAGCCGGCCGACACCGCGGAACTCGGCGCTCGCGGCCTTGGCCTCGACGCGGGAACCGGCGGGCAGCTGGACGGTGATCTCGACGGCCCCGGACGAGCCGAGGATCTTGTTGCCGGCCTCGGCGCTGATGCGCAGGACGCCGTCGGCGAAGTCGACCGCGACCTTCTCGGCGGCCTTCACGTCGCGGCTCTGCGAGGCGTCGGCCGGCAGGACGTCGACGGCGGTGTCGGAGCGGTCGGCGGCGATGAACTGGACGCGGCCCGCGGGGATGTCGAGAACGGCGGCGATGGGGGCGGGGGTGGCGAAGGTCTGCATCTCTGGCTCCTGTGGCTCGTTGTTTCTGATAGCCGAAACGCTACGTTGCGTTTCCAGATTGAGCCAACAACTTCGTTGCGAAGAGAACACATACTTGCAGTTAAAAGGCCTAAGATCGTTGCAACCGGATGTAGATCTAACGCAACGATCGTTGCAATGAGATGTCGGTGAACGCTATGATCGGCGCATGCCAGGAGGTCGACTCACCCAGCAGGAACGTCGCCAGATCGCCATCGGCTTGGCCGACGGCCTCGCGTACGCGGAGATCGCGAGGAGCCTCGACCGGCCGACCTCGACGATCACGCGCGAGGTGATGCGCAACGGAGGTCCGGCCGGCTACAAGGCCGACATCGCCCACCTCGCCACCGAGCGCCGTGCGCAGCGCCGCAAGCAGGCCGCGCCCCGGAGGCGGACGGTCGAGCGCGCGGACGGGCGCGATCCCGAGGCCGTGCGGGAGTTCGAGGAGGTGTTCTCGGGCATCTTCATGGGCCAGGGGCTGCCGAAGATGACGGCGAGGGCGCTCGCGAGCCTCTACGCCACCGACTCCGGCAGCCTGACCGCGTCAGAACTGGTGGGACACCTGGGGGTCAGTCCGGCGTCCGTCTCGAAAGCCATGTCCTACCTGGAAAGCCAGGGCCTGATCGGCCGCGTCCGCGACGAACGCCGCCGCGAGCGCTACGTCGTCGACGACGGCGACATCTGGTACCAGTCGATGATCGCGAGCGCGGCCGGTACGACCACACTGGCCGAGGCCGCGCGCCAGGGCGTCAGCAGCCTCGGCCCCGGCACGCCCGCGGCCGTCCGGCTGGAGAACATCGCGCGGTTCCTCGACTTCGTCAGCGAGAGCATCGTCCGCGCGGCCGAACAGGCGCGCGACATCCTGCACTCCAGGGCCTAGGCCGGGTCCCTCGCCCGCTACTGCCGCCCGACGGGAATTCCGGGACCCGGCCTAGACGCGGACCGCGACCGCCACGCCTTGGCCGACACCGACGCACGCCGCCGCGATGCCGACGCCGCCACCACGCGCCCGCAGGTGGCGGCACAGGTCGATGATCACGCGGGGCATCGAGGCGCCGAGCGGGTGGCCGTAGGCGATGGCGCCGCCGTGGACGTTGACCTTCTCCTTGTCGATCTCGGGAAGGTGGTGCACGACGGACAGGGCCATCGCCGCGAATGCCTCGTTGATCTCCCACAGGTCGACCTGGCCGGCTTCGAGGTGCAGGCGCTTCAACAACTTCCGGATCGCCGAGACGGGCGCGACCGTGAACCGGTGCGGTTCCTCGCCGGTCGTCGCCGATCCGAGCACCTCGCCCAGCGGCTCGACACCCAGTTCGGACGCGATCGCTTCCGTGCCGAGCAGAGCGGCCAGTGCGCCGTCGTTCAGCGGCGACGCGTTGCCCGCCGTCACCGATCCGCTCTCCGAGAACGCGGGCTTCAGCTTCGCGAGCTTGTCGAGGCTGGTGTCCGCGCGGACGTTCTCGTCGCGCCGGACCGCCGTCCCGTCCGGCAGCTGCACGGGGAACGCGAACCCTTCGTGCACGCCCGCGTCCCAGGCGGCAGCGGCACGGCGGTGCGAGCGGAGGGCGAAGTTGTCCATCTGCTCGCGCGTGATCCCGAGCTCGTGCGCCACGTTCTCGGCGGCCAGTCCCAACGGGACGGTGTAGTGCTTGGGCATGCGCGGGTTCACGAGCCGCCAGCCCAGCGCCGTCGACACGGTCTCCAGCCGGTCCGGGAAGGCCTTGTCCGGGCGGGCCGTCACGAACGGAGCCCGCGACATCCCCTCGACACCACCGGCGACGATCAGGTCGGCGTCCCCGGTGATCAGCGCCCGAGCACCCTGGATGATCGACTCACCGCCCGAGGCGCACAGCCGGTTCAGCGTCACGCCCGGCACCGAGACCGGCAGGCCCGCCAGCAACGCGGCCATGCGGGCGACGTTGCGGTTGTCCTCGCCTGCGCCGTTCGCGTCACCCAGCAGCACGTCGTCGATGCGCGCCAGGTCGAGCGACGGGTAGCGGCGCAGCAGGTCGACGATGGGCAGCGCCGCGAGGTCGTCCACGCGGATGCCGGACAGACCTCCCCGGTACCTGCCGAACGGCGTGCGGGCGGCGTCGATGATCAGTGCGCGTGCCATGCGCTCCATCTTGGAGCAATCAGGCCTTGAGCAAAAAAGGAACGTAGCCCGTTTCGGGGTGCACCTCTGAATCGGTGCTGAAGGCCTTCACCTCGATGGCGTGCGCTCCGGCGGTCAGCGCCCCCGTGTTGAGTGAAATCCGCCACCGGCCCGCCGCGGCGGGGCCGTCCGCCGTGGTCGGGATGGTCGCGACGTGGGTGCCGTCGAGCCTGATCTCGAACCCGGCGAGCCCCGCCACCGACGCGTCGAGGGCGTTGACGCGCACCTCCAGGACCACGCGGCCGCGGTTGAACGCGGCGCCGTTCTCGATGGGCTGGCCACTGGCGTCCAGGACCTCGGGGATCGGGTCGGCGAGCGTCGGTTTCGCGTCCACCAGCGGTGCCTCGGACTCGCGCCGCGCGCTGCTCTCGGGGCCGGTCAGCTCGACGTCGGTGTGGGTGATCTGGACGCGTTCCTCCGTGACCAGCTGGACGTTCAGGTTGTCGGTGAAGGCCTCCGCCGGCAGGTCCGCGACGGCCGGGTACTCCGCGCCCGGCTTCCACGGCGAGCCCTCGACGGCAGGCTTGAGCGGCACCTGGACGCCGTTCACCTTGATCTCGGTGATGGGCGGGCTCTCGCGCGACGGGATCATGGCGATGCGCAGCTGACCTGCGGTGACGTCCGCGATGGGGCTGTTGCTGGTGCCGGCCGGACCGTCCACGCGCACCTGCGGCGTCGGGCCGGTGAGCGGGACGTCGGCCTTGGCGGTGCGGTAACCGATCAGGTCGACGCCCGCGCGGATCCGGTCGCCCGCCAGCGCCGCGACGCCGACCAGGGCCGTCGCCTCGCGCCACTGCGGCACGAACGGCGAGGTGGCGACGACGTCACCGTCGCGCACGACCCGGACACCGGCGGGCGTCAGCACGACCTCCCAGCGCACGGTCACACCCGGTACCGCGGCCGGGACCGGCTTGACCGGGGTGCCGTCCGGGACGAGCTCCACGATCGAGTTGCCGGAGTTGTCCGTGGAGATCGTGGCGCGAACGGTGTTCGGCGGCACCGGTTCGCCCTGCACGCTGACCGGGCCCGGCACGAGGTCGAGCAGCAGCTTGCCGCCGGTGCCCGGTGCGTCGGTCTCGATCACGAGGCGGCTCTCGTCGTCGTTGCGGACGAACGGAGTGCGCGACCTCAGCGTCACCGCGCGGGTGCCGCAGCTGCTGCTGATCACGAGCCGGTCGTCGTCGTCCCCGTCGCCCGAGGTGGCGCGGGCGCAGTCGGTGCGCTTGGAGAGCCGCCACCGTTGCGGGTCGGGCCCGGTCCGGCTGTCGAAGCGGTCGGCGAACGTGTACGGGGCGCTGTCGGCACGCGGGGTCGCCCTGGTCGTGACGGGCTGCGAGCGCTGGCCGAACGCGTCGACCGCGCGGATGTCGACCTGCTGCTCGCGGTCGTTCTCGAGGCCGTTGAGCTGGGTGCCGGGCCTGGTGACGAGCCTGACCTGCTCGCCCCACCGCACCTCGTACGCGGGCGCGTCGCCGGTCCAGTTGAGCTGGATCTTGTGGTGCCCGGCCCGCGCGACGACACCGGACGGCGTGGCCGGACGGCTCTGCGGGCCTGGCACCAGGATCTTCTCCGCCGCGTACGCCTTGAGCTTCGTCGGCGGCGGGGGAGCCGTGGGCAGGTCGCCCCCGCCGGTGTCGCGCAGGACGATCACGCCGGCCACCAGCGCGAGTCCCGCGGCAACGAGGACGACCCGCTTCATAGCGGTCACGCTAAGGCGTTCACCCCAGCTCGAACACGGTTTCCGCGATAACGGGTTCGCCACCGTCCGCCGGAAGGACGCTGAGCTTGAGCCGAGCGACCGACCCCGGGGTCAGGTTCCCGGTGTCGAGCCAGAACTCGTGCCTGCCGGGGCCCTGCTCGTCGGTGGGCAGCGCGACGATCCGCTTGCCGTCCAGTTCGAGCTCGATGCCGCGGTGCCCGATGTCGTTGACCTCGGCCGTGACGAGGACGCGTCCCCTGCCGGGCAACGGCTGCGGGGGCTTCGCGCCGTCCTCGTGCATGACGTGCAGCCGGGGGCCGCCGGTCTTGATGCCACCGGGCCGGTCCGCGAGCCGGGGGAGTGCGCCGGGACGGCTCTCGGGCTTGCGGATGACGACGAGCCGCGCGTCCTGGGCGGCGATCCGCCCGGCGTCGAGGGGCACGTCGGTGATCGTGACCTGCCTGTCCTGACCGGCCTTGACGAGCTTCACGGCGACGACGTCCTGGGGCAGTGCGACGTCCTGGTCGAGTGGGATGACCTCGGTGGGCACGACGCGTTCCGGCACGCCCCCGACGCCGAACGCGTCCAGGAAGCCCCCGCCGTCGATGCGGATCCGCGGGTGCACCACCCGTTCCGCGATCGCGACGGGCTCGTAGGCGACCACGACGCCGTCCCGCAGCGCGACCACCGCGTCCGGCAGCACCCGCATCTCCCACCGGTGCCGCACGCCCGCGACGAGCCCGGTCATGGGCGAGTCGCCGAGGGTGACCTGCTTGCCGGTGCGGGGCAGTTCGGGGTCCGCGACGATCCGCGTGCCCTGCGTCGTGATGTCGAGGCTGACCGAGCCCCTGGGCTGCGCCTCGGTCTCCGGCAGGTACTGCCACGGGTCGGGCAGCAACGTCAGCCGCACGTGACTGGACTCGACCGCGCCCGCGACGCTGATGATCGCCCGGCCGGTCGCGCCGTCGTTCGCCGGCACGCCGAAGCGGATGGGCGTGTTCGACTGGAAAGCCGCCATCGGGCAGTCGACGTCGACGCGCTTGCCCGGCCCGAACGGCCTGAGGCCGAGGCAGTCCGGTTCCGCCTCGACCCGCCACTTGCGCGGGTCGAGCGCTTCCGGGCCGCCGAACTTGTCAGGCTGGCCGACGAGCTGGTCGTCCCACTTGCCGTTGTAGAGGTCCTTCGGCTTCGCGGCGATCTTGAGCGGCTCGCTGCGCTTGCCGGTGGCGCTCACCGCCCGGATCTCGACCTGGGTCTCCTGCTCGGGATCGAGCCCCGGCAGCTCGACCTCGGGGGTGGGCACCAGCTGCTCGTTGCCGTTCCAGCGCACCTCGTAGGCGGACGCCGAGCCGTTCCACGCGATCTGCACAGCGTCGGCGTCGAGCGCCTGGGCCCTCGGGTTCGCGGGCTTCATCGGTTCCTGGAGCGCGACGACCTCGACGCCGTCCGCGACTTCCTTCTTCAGGGTGTCCGGCGCGTCACCGCTGCGGAGCGCCACGACGGCGGCGACGACGAGAGCGAGACCACCGAGCCCACCGGCGAGTGTCCGTCGATCCACCCGGCGACCTTACGACGTTTCCGCTTGGGCGGTGCTGCCGTTCAGACCAACCAGGCGTCCGCCACGAGAGCCGAGGTTGCGCAGTGCGGCGAGCGCTCCCGGCTTGGTCAGGTCGATCGTGACCGGGGTGCGGCCCGGCTGGTTGACCAGCGCGTTCCGGCCCTCGTGACCGGCCTCGATGGTCTTGGCGAGGCCTCCGGTGGACGCCAGCGAGCCCCTGGCCGCGCCGAGCCTGCCCAGCGCGTCGTCGACCGCCATCAGCAGTGCGTCCCGGTTCCCCTCGCACATCGCCCTGACGAGCTCGGGACGGCTGCCCGCGACTCTCGTGCCGTCCCCGAAACTGCCGGCCGCGAGCGCCATGGCGAGCGGCCCGCCGTCGGCTCCGACCGCCGCGAGGATCGCCGCCATGATGTGCGGGAGGTGGCTGATCCGCGCCACGGCCTCGTCGTGCTCCTCCGGCGTCGTCGGCACCACGTGCGCCTTCAGGTCGAGCGCGAGCCGGATGACGTCGTTGAGGTGGTCGTCGGCCTCCTCGGGCGTGACGACCCAGGCGGCGCCGTCGAAGAGGTCCGCGGTGCCCGCGTCCCACCCGCTCCTGCTCGTGCCGGCCATCGGGTGCCCGCCGACGAAGCGCGCGTGCGGCGCGTACCGGTGCACGGCGTCGTGCACGGGACCTTTGACGCTCGTGACGTCCGTGAGCCTCGTACCTGCGGGAACCTTGCGCAGGAGGTCGGGCAGGGCGGGCAGCGGCACGGCGAGGACGACGAGCGCCTCGGGGCTGCGGCTGAGGGCCTCGTCCACGTTCACGACGTCGAAGCCCTCAGCACGTGCCTTGTCCGCGTCCTCTTTGCTCGCCGTCGCACCCCACACCGTGCGCCCGGCAGCCTTGGCGGCTCGCAGCACGGAGCCGCCGATCAGTCCCAGTCCGATCACGCACACGTCTCGCACGGCGTCCATCATTCCGTGTGACGCGTACCTGCAACTACCGGAGGGCGTCCAGCGCGAACGCCGCGTACATCGCGACCCCGTGCTCCATGGCGGCCTCGTCGAACAGCACCCGGTTCGAGTGGTTCGGGGCGGCCTCCTCCAGGTCGATCCCGCGCGGGCACGCCCCGAGGAACGCCAACGCCCCGGGAACCCGCTGCAGCACGTAGGAGAAGTCCTCAGCGCCCATCAAGGGATCCTGCATCGGCTCGCTCCACGAAGCACCCATCGCCGCGGCCGCCAGGTCCACCACGTGCTGGCCGACGACGTCGTCGTTCACCGTCACCGGGTACCCCGGCACGATGCTGACCTCGGCGTGGCACCCGTAGGCGGCGGCGGTGTGCTTGACGGCCTGCTTGAGCTCCTTGTGGACCAGGGTCCGCGTCTCCTCCGACAACGTCCTGATCGTCCCGTCGAGGGTCGCGACCTCGGGGATGATGTTCGTCGTCGTACCGGCGTTGATCTGTGCGACCGTCACCACCGCGGGCTGGTGCACGCTCACCCGCCGCCCGAGCATCGTCTGGATCGCCCCGACCATCGCCGCGGCCGCGGGCACCGGGTCCAGCGCGTTGTGCGGCATCGCGCCGTGTCCGCCGCGGCCCTTCACGTGCACGTGGAACGTGTCCGCGGAGGCCATCATCGGCCCCGGCCGGCAGGTCACCACGCCCGACTTCATCGTCGAGGTGATGTGCAACGCGAACGCCTTCTCCACGCCGTCGTCGAGCAGCCCCTCCTCGATCATGTACCGGGCGCCGTGGTGGCCCTCCTCGCCCGGCTGGAACATGAACAGCACGCGGCCCTTGAGCGCGTCACGCCGGTCCGACAGCAGCCGGGCGGAGGCGGCCAGCATCGCCACGTGCGTGTCGTGACCGCAGGCGTGCATGTTGCCGTCCACTTCGGACGCGAACGGCAGCCCCGTCTCCTCCTGGAGCGGCAGCCCGTCCATGTCGCCGCGCAGCAGCACCGTCGGCCCCGGCTGGTCACCCTCGAGGACCGCCACGACCGAGGTCGTCGACTCGCCCTTCGTGACCTTGACGGGCAACCCCTCCAGCGCGTGCAGGATCGCGGCCTGCGTCTTGGGGAGGTGAAGGCCCTGTTCAGGGTGCCGGTGGATCTGACGACGCAGCGCCACCGTGCGGGGCTGCAGCGAGCGCGCCCCTTCGAGCAGTCCGGCGAGACGCGGGTCCGGCGTAGTTGTGCTCATCTCCCGATGGTGCCACCACCTCGGCTACCGGGAAGGTCGTCTGGGCCCTACGGTGTGCACATGACACAGCAGGAGCCGGTCAACGGCTTCGCGGTCGCGGTCGTCCGAGAGGACGGCCGCTGGCGGTGCAGCAGGATGGACAGCTCCGCGCTGTCGGAGCTGGACGCGGCGATCACACAGCTGCGCCAACTGAGGTCGACCGGAGCGGTGTTCGGGCTGCTCGCCGTGGACGACGAGTTCTTCATCATCCTGCGCCCCGTGCCGGGCGGCGTCGCGCTCCTGCTGTCCGACGCGGCCGCGGCCCTCGACTACGACATCGCCGCCGACGTCCTCGACCTCCTGCGCGTCGACCCGCCGGACGAGGAGGACAACGAGCTCTGGCCGGAAGGCGACCTCGGCGTCCTGACCGACCTGGGCATGCCCGCGCACGAACTCCAGATCATCGTCGACGAGGTCGACCTCTACCCGGACGAGCAGCTCCAGATGATCGCCCAGCGCATCGGCTTCATCGACGAGTTCACGAAGCTGCTCGACACGATCCAGGCGTGATCTCCTCAGAGGACATGGTCCGAGCCGCCCTGAAGGCGGCCGCGAACGCGGGCGCGGACGTCCCGATCGGCGCCGTCGTCTACGCACCGGACGGCACGGTGTTGGCCGAGGCCTGCAACGCCCGTGAGACGCTGGGCGACCCGACCGCGCACGCCGAGATCCTGGCGCTGCGCGCCGCCGCGGCCAGGTACGGCGACGGCTGGCGCCTCGACGGCTGCACCCTCGCGGTGACGTTGGAACCCTGCACGATGTGCGCCGGCGCCCTGGTGCTCGCCCGCGTGTCGCGCCTCGTCTTCGGCGCCTGGGAGCCCAAGACCGGCGCCGTCGCCTCCCTGTGGGACGTCGTGCGCGACCGCCGGCTCAACCACCGGCCGGAGGTGCAGGGCGGCGTGCTGGAGCAGGAGTGCGCTGACCTGCTGGAACGCTTCTTCCGGACCCAGCGTTAAGCCACCTGCGAGGGCTGTGTATTGTTCTTACCGGTGGCGTGTCCGAGCGGCCGAAGGAGCACGCCTCGAAAGCGTGTGAGGTGAAAGCCTCCGTGGGTTCAAATCCCACCGCCACCGCTGTTGAAGGGCCCCGGAGCGATCCGGGGCCCTTCTTGCGTTCTCAGAACCTCATCGCGCCCATGGTCAAAAACGCACGTGCTCCAGCAGCAGTGAGAGCAGGTCCGCGTCCCCGAACACCTCCAGCCCGTCCACCGGCCGCCGCCGGTACACGGCCAGCACCAGGTCGACGACGGGGCCGCGCACCGCGACGGCCGCCTTCGCGTGCCCTTCCGTGACCACGGGCGCGGGACCGGTGAGATCGATCACGAACTCCGCCTCGACGTCCGTGGCGTGCAGGTGCACGGTCCCGGAACCGGCGAGGGCGGCGGTCTCGGAAGGCCACCGCTGGAACGCGTAGGGCAGGGCGAGACCGGTCCACTCGCGCAGCGTGTCCTGGGCGATCTCCGGGTCCAGCGAGAACGGCACGCCCAGGGCGTTGCACACGTCCCACCTGTGGATCGCCGTCTCGTGCACCATCCGCCGCGACCACACCCGCGGGCCGGGATGGCCGTTCACCGGCGCGATCATCTCGTCCGGGTCGACCTCGCGCAGCACTTCCGCCAGCGACGCCGCGCCGTCAGTCAGCCAGGGGATCAGCGTGGACGCGCGTTCACCCTCGTACGACGACAGGTGTTGCGCGCCGTTGCGCGAGAAGTCGATCTCCGGAAGTCTGTCGCGCAGCATCGAGTCGGCCCAGCGGTGTGCGTGGCCGACGTGGCGCAGCAGTTGGTTGAGGGTCCAGTCCGGAGTCGACGGGACCTGTATGCGCAGGTCAGCGTCGTTCAGGGAAGAGACCAGCAGGTCGGTCTGGTTGATGATCTCGGCGCAGCGGCGCTCGTAGCTCGGAATCCCCACACGTCCGAATGTAGGGACGCCGGCCTGTGCCTGGGAGGGGCCCACCGGCCGGCGTTCCGAGAGTGAGCATACACCATGATCGAACACTTGTTCGAGTGATCATTGATGGGCCAACCGGTTAACCGTTAGTAACAACGGCTACCAAAGCTCACCCGATCGGGGAAAGATGCGTCGGTCCGCCGCATCCCCTGGAGGAAGTTTTGAGACCCACCCTGCCCGTCGTCGGGACAGCGGTGGCGGCACTCGTGCTCGCCGCCGTCCCCGCCGTCGCCGCACCCAGCACCGACGCGCTGATCTCCGAGGTCTACGGAGGCGGCGGCAACTCCGGCGCCACGCTGACGCAGGACTTCGTCGAGCTCGCCAACAAGGGCACGAGCGCGGTCAGCCTGGACGGCTACAGCGTCCAGTACATCTCGGCCACCCCCGGCGCGACCACGCAGTGGGGCGTCACCCCGCTGACCGGCTCGATCGCGCCCGGCAAGACGTTCCTCGTCGCCGAGGCCAAGGGCACCGGCGGCACCGTCGAGCTGCCGGCCCCGGACGCCACCGGCACGATCGCCATGAGCGGCACCAACGGCACCATCGCACTGGTCGCCGGCACCACGGCGCTGACCTGCAAGACGGCCGCCGACTGCGCCGCGGACACGCGGATCAAGGACCTCGTCGGCTACGGCACGGCGGTCGTCCGCGAGGCCACCGCGGCTGGTGCGCTGGGCAACACCACCTCGGCGGCGCGCAAGACCGGGCTCCCCGACACGGACGACAACTCCGCCGACTTCGCAGTCGGCAACCCGACCCCGACCAACTCCAAGGGCGAGACCCCGGGCGGCGGCGACCCGGATCCCGATCCCGACCCGGACCCCACCCCCGGCGACAAGCGCATCCACGACATCCAGGGCGTCACGCGCATCTCGCCGCTGAACGGCCAGAAGGTCACCAACGTCCCCGGCGTCGTCACCGGCACGCGCGCCACGGGTGACCGCGGCTTCTGGATCCAGGACACGACCGCCCCCGACGCCGACCCGCGCACCAGCGAGGGCGTCTTCGTCTACACCGCGGGCAGCGCGCCGACCGTCGCGGTCGGCGACAGCGTGCTGGTCAGCGGCACGATCGCGGAGTACCGGCCGGGCGGCGAGACCGGGTCCAACCAGACCCTCACCGAGATCACCGCGCCGACCACGATCACCGTCTCCAAGGGCAACCCCGTCCCGGCGCCGGTCGTCGTGAAGAACATCCCGGCCGGCTACCTGCCCGCGCCGGGCGGCAGCATCGAGCAGCTCCCGCTGGAGCCCGCGAAGTACGGTCTCGACTACTTCGAGTCGCTCGAGGGCACGCTGGTCCAGGTCGACGACGCCCGCGTCGTGGGCCCGAGCAACAACTTCGGCGAGGTCTGGGTGACGGTCAACCCCGACCAGAACCGCAACCAGCGCGGCGGCACCACCTACACCGCCTACGACCAGGCCAACAGCGGCCGCCTGAAGATCAAGGCTGTCGGCACGCTGCCCGCCGCCAACGTCGGTGACGTGTTCGCCGGCGCGACCGTGGGTGCGATCGAGTACACGAACTTCGGCGGTTACACGCTGGCCGCTCTGACGCTCGGCGCGCACACGTCGTCCAACCTGCAGCGCGAGATCACCGAGCAGCAGAAGGAGTCCGAGCTCTCGGTCGCGACCTACAACGTCGAGAACCTCGACCCGTCCGACCCGCAGACCAAGTTCGACCGGCTCGCCGAGGGCGTCACGACGAACCTGCGCAGCCCGGACGTCGTCGTGCTGGAGGAGATCCAGGACAACAACGGCGCGACCAACGACGGTGTCGTCGCGGCGGACCAGACGCTGCAGAAGTTCTCCGACGCGATCGTCGCCAAGGGCGGCCCGCGCTACCAGTGGCGTCAGATCGACCCGGAGAACCTCAAGGACGGCGGCGAGCCCGGCGGCAACATCCGCGTCGGCTTCTTCTTCAACCCGCAGCGGGTGTCCTTCGTGGACCGTCCGGGCGGTGACTTCTCCACGCCCGTCCAGGTCGTGAAGAAGAACGGCCGCGCGGCGCTTTCCGTGTCACCGGGCCGGATCGACCCGCTGAACGACGCGTGGGCGAACAGCCGCAAGCCGCTCGCCGGTGAGTTCAAGTTCCGCGGCCGCACGGTCTTCGTGGTCGCGAACCACTTCAACTCCAAGGGCGGCGACGAGGCCATCCACGGCCGCAACCAGCCGCCGAACCGGACGTCCGAGGTGCAGCGCGCCAAGCAGGCCGCAGCGCTGAAGGCGTTCACCGAGCAGCTGCGCGCGGTCGACAAGGGCGCCAACGTCGTCCTCGCCGGCGACCTGAACGACTACCAGTTCTCGCCCGCGCTCAAGACGCTGACCGGTGACGGCAACCTCAAGGCGCTGATCGAGTCGCTGCCCGCCAACGAGCGGTACAGCTACGTCTTCGAGGGCAACTCGCAGACGCTCGACCACCTCGTCATGAGCAAGAACATCACGCGCTTCAGCTACGACGTCGTCCACATCAACGCCGAGTTCGCCGACCAGGCGAGCGACCACGACCCGCAGATCGTCCGCGCCCGCCCGTCCACGGGTGACGCGAACGTCGACAGGATCGTGTTCGCGCTCGAGGACCTCATCGACTGCCTGAAGAAGTGACCGCCTGCCGCTGCCGCCGCGTCATTCTCCCGACGCGGCGGCAGCGGCCGCGGACGTCACACCCGCCTGGATCGCTTCCACGGCACGGCGAACGGCATCGCCCGCCCAGTTGCCCCTGGCGATCTCCTTGGCCCGCTTCTTCATCTCGCGCTTGTCGCCCTCGAACACCTCGTGCACCGCGTTCACGGCGTGCAGCAGCGTGATCAACGACCCCGTGCGCGCGTCGGCTCCCCGGTACCCGTGCACGACCTCACCGGTCGCCTTCCGCACCTCGCCGGCCGCCGCCTCGTCGACGATCGGGTAGCTCTTCGCCGGGAAGATCCCGAACACCTTCCGCGGCACGACCCGCACGACCTCGCGGCCTTCGAGCTGCGCGACCACGTTGTTCCACAGCCGCTTCCGGATGCGTTCCACCGCGCGGTGCGCCTTCATCGGCTTGTCGAACCTGCCGAGCGCCTCCTGCAGCACCGGATCCCGCAACGGCGTCGGATCGACGACCCCGAGCTTCTTGCCGTTGGGCTCGAACGCGACACGTCCCGTGTCCACGAGCTCGATCAGCACGGCACCGGCGAGCGCGTTCTCCACCGACGCCCAACTGGAGTTCACCCTGCCGGTCCTGCTGTCGATGAACAGCAGAGCCAGATCTTCCTGCAACATCAGCTCGAACCTCCCCCGGACGCGGCCACGGTGGAGGCGATCACGGCCGCGGTCACCGCCGCGTGCACCGCCTCCAGCGCCTTCTTCACCGCGACCCCCGCCCAGTTGCCCGCCGAGATCTGCTTGGCTCGCGCGTTCATCTCCCGCTTGTCACCGGTGAACACCTTGTGCAGGCCCTTCACCGCGTACAGCAAGGAGATCAGCGCACCGGTGCGCTCGTCCGGCGCCCTGTACCCCTGCGCCACGTCGCCCACCTGACGACGAAGGTCGATGACCGCGCCGGGATCGTCGAGCGTGTAGGTCTTCGTCGGGAAGATCCCGAGGATCTTGGACTTCTCGACGGTCAGCACCTCGCGCGCCTCGAGCCGCGCCATCACGTGGTCCTTCACGCGGTTCCGCAGCTTCTCGACCGCGCGCTGCGGCTTCATCGGCTTGGTGATCCTGCCGAGGAACTCCTGCAGGAACTCGTCGTCCAGCGGCGCCGGGTCCACGACCGCGAGCTTCCTGCCGTCCGCCTCGAACGCCACCCGCCCCGAGTCGACCAGCTCCAGCAGCACGGCGCCCGCGAGCGCGTTCTGGACCGACGTCGAGTCCATCCGCACGCCGCCGGCGACCTCGTCGAGGAAGAGCAGCATCAGGTCTTCGGCCAGCATCATGCAACGTTAACGCCGGAAGGGCGCCGAACGTTGAAGTTCGGCGCCCTTCCAAGAGAGCGGAGGATACGGCCGCCAGCGCGCCGATGCCGCCGCGCTCGTGCGAGTTAGGGCGACGTCATCGGACCACGTCGGGAACGGGGTTACGCAGGTGACGTTCTCTGCTCAGGCGGGCGGCGTCAGCAAGCGGGAACACAAAACGCCGGTGGCCGCACCTGACCTTTTGCACATCCTCAAAACCGCCAGAAGTCACACTAGGCGCCAAGGGCCAGCCCGAACGTTCTCGGGCTGGGTCCTTGACTGCTGGAGATCAGCTCCACCAGTCGTCCGTCCCTCGAAGTCTCCGAGACAGTCGCCAGATGCTGCACACCATCGACGTGCTCACCACGAACACGATTCCAAGGATCAGGGCTTCCATTAGCTCAAGGGTCGAAGCGAGGGTCACGGCGGCGACGACGACGGCCAAGGTGAGGACCACTGCAGCAAGTATGATGCTGATCGAGATCAGCATCCGATGGAACCTCACGTCATCACGCAGCGCTGCCATGCGCGGGGAATGACTACGGTCGCCGACCCTATGTCCCGTGTTCGGAAGATCACCGTCTTCTTGCTCGCCATCGTCTTTGGCGTCTTCGAGACGGTTGTTCACCGTGAGGTTGCCGTCAAAGACGACGTCCCGCGTGGTGCTGGCCGTTGGTTCGTCTGCCTGGTCGCCAGCAAGTCGGTTTCGCTCAAGCACATCTGCACCGACCCCGCTCAGGTGACGCTCACTGATGACCCGGAGCAAGTGTGCCCGAACCTGAGGGGTTAGCGCGTCGAAGCAGTCTGCTGCCCTGTCCTCGACCAGCTCGCTGACCACCTCCTCATCAATCGCCTCATCCATCATGCTGGTGGGGATGGCGTAGCTCCGCGCGTCGCGAGGCTGGGTCTCGCGGATCCTCTCCCACAACCACATCACCCTGCGGATCTCGATGGGGTTCAGCTGGCACGCCTGCGCGAACGCCCGCACCTGGTCGGGTTTCCTCGGCATCGTGCGCGTCTTCGGCGCCACGAAGTGATAGACCGACGACCTCGGCAGGCCACCGTAGAGGGCGATCTGACCTCGCGTCCGCCCGGACCACTCCACCATCCTGCGCATCATCGCGACGAACTCGAGCTCGTCCGTTGCGTCGAGCACGAGTTGTTCATCGAACTCGTCCGGCCCGCGATCGATTCGGCCCAGGGGGTGCGGTTGCGGCTTCATCGCGCACCTCCGGAACCGAACAACGCGGTGAAGAACGCCTGAACCGCGGTACTGAGGCGCTGCAGCAGGCCGTTTCGTGGGGGGATGATCACGGTCACGATCGCAGCGACCAAGACCACGGTGAGACCCGTCGCGACCAGAGGATCGAGCGTGACCAGGAAGATCAGCAGGAAGTCGAAGATGAAGCCGCCGACGACCGTGGCGCACACCGCCGCTGCTTGGGGCCACGTCATCGACGGGTGTGCTGGCTCTTCATTGGCCCGTTGTGTTGTCTCCGGCCGGTTCGGGCTTGAGTCCCTGTTCTTGTTCAAGCTGAGGCTTGAGCCCCGGTTAGCTCGGGGACTTGCGCCCCGTGGCGCCTTCTTGTTCGGCGGCACGTCGATGCTCGCTTCCGCCAGCCCCGAGGCGGGGCTGGCCGCTTGCGGGGGCCCTGGAGCCCAGCTCCCGCGGACGGAAGCGGGACGTCCAGGGCCCCCGCTGAGGGATGCAGTCAAGCTCGCCAGTAGGAACGAGAGCCCGACACCTGTCGAGTGGACGGCAATCCGAACGACAGGCACCCTCTTGGCGTCGGACCAAGAGGGATACGACGATCATGCTTTCACGCGTGTAAGTCGGAAAACAGACTCGCGAGGGAGAAGGTGTCCAGCGGAGGCCAGATTCACGACGTCTTGGAAGCGTGCGTTTGCCATTGGAAATGCTTTCAGTGTCCAACAGAGCCCATTCCAACTCGTCTGGATTTCGCGACGCGAGTGTCTCACTCGAACTTCATCGAGGGCATCGGCGCTGTTCAGGGCCCTTGCGAAACTCCAACGTCCGGTTGGACACCATGCAAGCGTTGGACGTACCTAGTATTCGTGTACGCGGAACGGCAGTTAGGGAAGCTAAAGGTCGTTCTGTATTGGTGCTCTCGCAGAGGGATGCAGTCGGGCACCGCCGGAAGGAACAAAACGATGGACCTGTCCGCGGCAACGGGCAGCCATCACCGATAACACCGCGGAGCCCCAGATCGCCCGCCGCAGCGCGTGATCTGGGGCTTTGCTTTGGGCCGTCCAACTCAAGGCTGGCTGAACGACGGTTGATCGTTCCAGTGACAACGCAGCTTCAGCGCGGGTCAGTGGCCGCGCCGTTTGAGCGTGGCGTCCCAAAGCAGCACGGCCCCCCGCCTGCAGTTCGCGGCTTTGCTCGCGCACGTCGCTCAGCCTTTCCCCGAAGGCTGAGCGCGGGCACGGCATAGGATCTGTGAACGGCCGTCCAGGCTCCTTCGGCAGATTGCGGACGGTCCCCTCAGGTTCCCGTCGAGCAGTTGAGCTCCTGCATGCCGGTCAGCTCGCGCAGTTGGCCTGAGGTCGTCATGGCGCCCTCGTCCACCAGGGTGGAGCATGGTCGCCGCGTAGGGCTTAGCGAGTCGCAGCGCTTCGTCCGCGAGATCAATGGTTCAGCTGGGGTCTTCTGCCGGCTGGTCACAGCACGTGGCCGTTGGACGCCGTGATGTCCAACTGGGCGTGACGGTGTCCAATGCAGCGGTGTCCAGAGCGGCGGTGCCGGACGAGATGATGGCGAGCGGGGCGCACGAAGGCGGTGATTCCGAGCAGCACAAGCCTCATTAGCAGCGGAGCTCGTCGCCTCCGCGAACTCAAGCGGCAGCGCGACAGCGGAAGGTCAAGAAAGCGTCGTGCATGGTCGTTGAGAAGTGGCTGACGCACTGGTGGAGAACATCGCTGCGCCCACAGCCTGACCAAACACGATGGTGGGTCTATCGCGCGTCGGTCCACAAGCATCTCATCTCGGCGTTGGCTGCGCCGCATCGACCGCTTGCGGCCTGGGCACTTGGAAGTTCTCCACGCCCGGATGATCGCGAACGGGCTGGAGCCGGGCACGGCGCATCTCCTTCACCGCACAATGGTCCGAACACGCGATGTTGACGCGGTACCTGCACATCCCGCACGAACTGACCGACGCCATCGTGGCGCGGGTTGGCAGGCCCTCGTGGGCAACTCCGACAGCGGTCGACGAAGCCGAGCTGATCGAGGAGCAACGCGCGGCTCTTGTCCAGCTCGTCTCCACCCTGCCGCGGAGTTGGCGACGAGGCTCGCCGATGTGCTCCCAGGCGACGCCGAGGAGGACGGTCCCAACGGCGCTCCCGTGTCGGCGTAAGCGGGTGCGACAACCATCAGCGCAGTCTGATAGCCAGAGCGACTGAGACCCGCAGATGACAAAGGCCCAGCCACCTGAGTAGGTGCCGGGCCTCTGACCTGAGCGGAGGATACGGGATTTGAACCCGTGAGGGGGTGAACCCAACACGATTTCCAGTCGTGCGCACTAGGCCGCTATGCGAATCCTCCGTGGAGAACCCTACCGGACGGGTGTTCCGGGGCCCAAAACGGGGGTGGACCTCCGGTCCGGCTCCCGTCACCCGCGTGGACGCAGACCCCGTCCGGCAACGCGCCTAGCCTGGTGAACACATGTGGAGGGGAGTACTCCCGAAGCAGCGGTGTCGTCAACACGGAGCCCACTGCGGGGCGCCCGGTGCCGTTGGCCAACGAGATCGTTTCGCTGGTGGAGGAGACCTCCGGTTTAGCTGCCATGCGCTTAAACCGGAGGCTCCAACGTGCTCGCCGTTCTCGACGTCCTCAACGACGTCGCGGGAATCCTCAGCGCTCTCGTAGCCGTTCCCGCCGCGATCGTCACCCTCGTCCGCTCCCGACGCGCTCGGCGTGACCTCCCGCCCGCGCCGGAGTCCGGGGCCGACGCGGCGCCGGAAAAATCCTGACGTCCGTGTCGATCTGGCGGGGGGCCGCTCGTCGTGATCCCGTAAGACCGAACCGAGGAGGACGAACGTGAAGTACATGCTGTTGATCTACGCGGCCGCCGACCAGCAGCCTACCTGCACCGTTGCGGACTGGATCGCCTACGAGAAGGAGATGAGGGACGCGGGCGTCCTGGTCTCCGGGCACTCGCTGGCCGACCTGGTCACCGCGACCACCGTCCAGGTCGGACAGGACGGGAAGCGCACCGTCACCGACGGGCCGTTCGCCGAGACCCGCGAGGTGCTGGGCGGCTACGACGTCATCGACGTGCCCGACCTCGACGCGGCGCTGGAGTGGGCCGCGAAGTGCCCCGGCTCGCGCGACGGCGGGGCGGTCGTCGTGCGGCCCATCGCCGAGTTCGACTTCTGAGCCCGGCGCGATGAACGTCGGGCAGGTGTTCCGGGAGGAGCGCGGCAGGCTGCTCGCGACGCTGGTCAAGCGCTTCGGCGACCTCGACCTGGCCGAGGAGGTCACCTCGGACGCCATCGAGGCGGCGCTGAAGCACTGGCCGGTGGACGGGGTGCCGGACAGGCCTGGCGCGTGGTTGCTCACGACCGCGCGCCGCAAGGCCGTCGACCGGTTGCGGCGCGACCAGGTCCACGCGGCACGGCTGGCGTTGTTGCAGGTGGAGGTCGACCGCGCGGATCCGCCGGCCGGGGACGGGCTGCCGGACGAGCGGCTGGAGCTGTTCTTCACGTGCGCGCACCCGGCGCTGGCCGAGGAGGACCGCGGCGCGCTGACGTTGCGCTGCCTGGCCGGCTTCACGACGCCCGAGGTCGCGCGGGCCTACCTGGTGCCGGTCACGACCATGCAGCAGCGGATCGTGCGCGCGAAGAAGAAGATCAAGGAAGCGCGCATCCCGTTCCGCGTGCCGGACCCGCACGAGCTCCCGGAACGCCTGCCCGGCGTCCTGCAGGCCGTCTACTCGATCTTCACCGAGGGCTACGCGGCCCAGCGGGACGACCTGGCCGACGAGGCCATCCGGTTGGCGCGGATCCTCCAGGACCTGCTGCCGGACCGGGAGGTCACGGGGCTGCTGGCGTTGATGCTGCTGATCCACGCCCGCCGCGACGCCCGCGCGGAGCTGCTGGAGGACCAGGACCGCGCGCTCTGGGACCGCGACATGATCGACGAGGGCAGCGCGCTGGCCGAACGGGCGCTGACGGGCGGGTACGGGCCGTACGGCGTGCAGGCGGCGATCAACGCGTTGCACGACGAGGCGCCGGACTTCGACAGCACCGACTGGCCGCAGATCGTGGCGCTCTACGACGTGCTGGGCAAGCTCGCGCCGTCGCCCGTCGTCGCCCTGAACAGGGCCGCCGCGATCGCCATGCGCGACGGTGCCGAAACCGGCCTCGCGCTGCTCGACGCGCTGGCCGGCGAACCCAGGCTGCGCGACTACCACCCGTACCGGGCGGCTCGCGCGGACCTGCTGCACCGGCTGGGCCGCGACGCCGAGGCCGCTGAGGCCTACCGCGAGGCCATCGCGCTCGCGGGCACCGAATCCGAACAGGACTTCCTGCGCCGCAGGCTGACCGCCGTCGAGGAGCAATCATGATCATGAAATGGCTGGAGGCCGAACGCCTGGGCGTCGCCGACCTCCTCGAAGACCTCACCGACGACGAGTGGCGGCGCGACACCCTCTGCGCCGGCTGGACCATGCAGACGATGGCCGCCCACCTGACCACGTCCACCCGCACGGGCTGGCGCGACGTGCTCACCGGCGTCGTGAAGGCGCGCTTCGACTGGGAGCGCATGGAGGACCAGAAGGCCCGTGCGATCGCCGCACGGTTCACCCGGTCGGAGTTGATCGCACAGATCCGCGAGACCGCCGCCTCGCCGAAGCGCGCGCCGATGGCCGCCCCGATCGACCCGCTGGTCGACTTCCTCGTCCACGGCCAGGACATCGCGCGCCCGCTGGGCCGCGTCCGCGAGATGCCGCTCGAACCGGCCCAGGCCGCCCTCGAACACGTGCTGAAGAGTCCGTTCTGGGGTGCTCGCAAGCGTTTTCGGGAGTCCGGAATTTCCGATCTTCCTGCCCCTGACCTGCTGATGATCGCCACGGGCCGGAAGTTGTCCACACCTGGGGACAACACTGTGGGCAACTCGAACACACGTTCGATCTAGAGGGTTCGCTACACTAGCGTCGGACCTCGTGCGGCACACATCTCGCGAACCTCCCCAGGGCCGGAAGGCAGCAAGGATAAGCGGGCTCTGGTGGGTGCACGGGGTCCCCTTTTCGTGTCGGGGTCCACCGGTACTGTCTGCGGCGTGGCGCTCGCTCTGTATCGCAAGTACCGTCCGGCCACGTTCTCCGAGGTCGTTGGCCAGGAGCACGTGACCGACCCGCTGCGCGTCGCCCTGTCGGCAGGCCGGGTGAACCACGCCTACCTGTTCTCGGGTCCCCGCGGCTGCGGCAAGACGTCGTCGGCCCGCATCCTGGCCCGCTCGCTCAACTGCGTGAAGGGCCCGACGCCCGATCCGTGCGGCGAGTGCAACAGCTGCATCGGCCTCGCCCCGAACGGCACCGGCAGTGTCGACGTCGTCGAGCTCGACGCGGCCTCGCACGGTGGTGTGGAAGACGCCCGCGACCTGCGTGACAAGGCCTTCTACGCCCCGGCCGAGTCCCGGTACCGCGTCTTCATCATCGACGAGGCGCACATGGTCACCACGCAGGGCTTCAACGCCCTGCTGAAGATCGTGGAGGAGCCGCCGGAGCACCTGATCTTCATCTTCGCCACGACCGAGCCGGACAAGGTCCTCCCGACCATCCGCTCGCGCACGCACCACTACCCGTTCCGCCTGATCCCGCCCGGCGTCATGCGCTCCCTGCTGGAACGCAACTGCGCCGCCGAGGGCGTGGCGGTGGAACCCTCCGTCTTCCCGCTGGTGATCCGCGCGGGCGGCGGCTCGGCCCGGGACACCCAGTCCGTCATGGACCAGCTCCTCTCCGGCGCGGGCCCCGACGGGGTGAAGTACGAACGAGCCATCTCGCTCCTGGGCGTCACCGACTCGGCCCTGATCAACGACGTGGTCGACGGCCTCTCGGCAGGCGACGGCGCCGCGGTCTACGGCACCATCGACCGCCTGGTCGACGCCGGCCACGACCCCCGCCGCTTCGCCTCCGACCTGCTCGACCGCCTCCGCGACCTGGTCCTGCTCTGCGCGGTCCCGGACGCGGCGGACCGCAACCTGGTCAGCGCCCCGGAGGACGAGCTGGCCACGATGTCGGCCCAGGCAGAACGAATCGGCCCGGCAGCGCTGACCCGCTACGCCGAGATCGTGCACCAGGGCCTGGTCGACATGCGGGGCGCCACCGCCCCCCGCCTGCTGCTGGAACTCCTCGTCTCCCGGATGCTCCTGCCGTCGGTGAGCCAGTCGGAAGCCGCCCTGCTCCAACGCCTGGAACAGCTGGAACGCCGCCCGCCGGCCGCCATCGCGGCAACCTCGGGCGACCCCGCGGCCCCGACCGGCGGCCCGGTCTTCACCCGCAGGTCCCAGCAACCGGCGGACCAGCCCCCGGCCCAGCCGGAACCCCAGCGAGCAGCCCCGACCCCGGTCGCGGTCGCAGCCCCGGTATCAGCCCAGCCCGCACCGGCCGCCACTCCGGCACCGGCGGCAGTGCCCACCCCGGCCCCAGCGCAGCCCGCACCCCCGTTAGCGGCACCTGCCGCCACCCCGCAGCCCGCCGCAGCTGCTCCGGCCCCTTCCGCTCCTGCCGCGTCCGGTGGCATGGACGCCACGGCGGTGCGCCGAATCTGGTCGGAACTGCTGGCCGCGGTCCGCGCGACCAGCCGCAGCACCGAGGCGATGCTGACCAACGCCACGGTCGGCGAGGTGGACGGCAACGTGGTGACGATCACCCACACCTCGGCCCCCCTGGCCCGCCGCCTGGCGGAGCCCCGCAACACCGAGGCGATCGCCGCAGCCCTGTCCTCGGTGCTGGGCGGCACCTGGCAGGTCCGCTGCACCCACGGCACACCGGGCGCCACCCCGCAGCAGGCAACCCAGGTGAAGGCGGCCCGCCCGGCCCCGATCCGCCCGAGCCAGGCGCAGAACCAGCAGGCCCGCCCCCAGCCAGAACCGCAGCAGACCCAAGCCCCGCGCCCGCCGCAGGACGACGTCCCACCGCCGCCGGAGCCCCCGGAGCCCGACGACCCGCTCCCGCCGGAACCGGACGACGAAGAAGCGATGCTGGCCGAGGCCGCCCGCCCGGCAGATCCGGGCTCGGTGAACGAGGTCCAGGCCAAGGACCCGGAGTCGGTCATGCTCCAGCTGCTGGCAGACGAACTGGGCGCCCGCCCCCTGAAGAAGGCCTAGCCGCCCGCGAAAGGGGCCTAGCCGCACCCAGGAGCGACGCCCAATGCACGCTCACGCAGGGGTCCCCTTCAGATCTGGGTCCCCCGCGACCCAACATAGCGACGGGGTCTGACACTCAAGCGATGCCGAAGGCGAGCCGTCGTTACCAAAAGGTCTGGGTGGGGTGGGGGGGGGTCGCGGGGGTGCGCCACCCCCCCCCCCCCCGGGCGCGCCGCTCGGGCCCCTGGCCGCCCCCCCCCCCCCCCACCGACGCGCCCCTCTACGCAACAGGCAGCCGCCCAACGCAACAGGCGTGCCATCTACCCGCGTGCGGCGTGGACCCGGCTTTGGATCAGATTGGCGGGGTCTGGGGCGGAGCCCCAGGAAACAGGGACTGCCTCCGAAACCCGAAGCGCCAACCCCCGTACGCTGGACCACAACAAACCCCACCGAGAGGACCAGCGGTGCAACCCGGTCAGTTCGACATGCAGGCCCTTCTCCAGCAGGCCCAGAACATGCAGCAGCAGATGGCGGACGCCCAGCAGCAGCTGGCCGAAACGCAGGTCACCGGCAACGCGGGCAACGGCCTGGTCACCGCGACGGTCACCGGCGGCGGCGAACTGGTCAACCTCGCCATCGCCCCGAAGATCGTGGACCCGGAGGACGTGGACACCCTCCAGGACCTGGTGATCGCCGCGATCAAGGACGCCAACGCCAAGGCGCAGGAGCTGGTGGAGCAGAAGCTCGGCCCGCTCGCCCAGGGCGGCCTCGGCGGATTGCTCGGCTAACACCGATGTACGAAGGCCCGGTACAGGACCTCATCGACGAGCTGGGCAGACTCCCGGGCGTTGGCCCGAAGAGCGCGCAGCGCATCGCCTTCCACCTGCTGGCAACGGAAGCCGCTGACATCGAACGGCTCCAGCAGGCACTGCAGAAGGTCAAGGAAGGCGTCGTCTTCTGCGACGTCTGCGGCAACGTGAGCGCGGAGACGACGTGCCGCATCTGCCGCGACCCCAAGCGGGACCTGAGCCTGGTCTGCGTGGTCGAGGAGCCCAAGGACGTCCAGGCGATCGAGCGCACCAGGGAGTTCAAGGGCCGCTACCACGTCCTGGGTGGCGCGCTGGACCCGCTGAGCGGTGTCGGGCCGGACCAGCTCCGGATCAGGCAGCTGCTCAACCGCATCGGCACGGCCGTCAACGGTGTCGACATCTCCGAGGTCATCATCGCCACGGACCCGAACACCGAGGGCGAGGCCACGGCCACCTACCTCGTCCGGATGCTCAGGGACTTCCCGGGCCTGACCGTCACGCGGCTCGCCAGCGGTCTGCCGATGGGCGGCGACCTGGAGTTCGCGGACGAGCTGACGCTGGGACGTGCGCTATCTGGTCGCCGGAGCATGTAGCCGGAACTCCACCGCGGCTGGGCGACACCCGCCTGGTCGCGGTGGACGGCCCGTCGGGTGCGGGCAAGTCGACGTTCGCGAGGAGCCTGGCGAACGAGCTCGGCGCGCAGCTCATCAGCACCGACCACTTCGCCACGTGGGACGACCCCACGACGCAGTGGTGGCCGCGGCTGCAACGAGCACTCGACGAGGTGGCGCACAACCGCGAGGGCCGCTACCGGAAAACCGACTGGTCCCAAGGGTTTCCGTGCATCGGAGACGGCGACGAGGTCGTCATCACTCCACAGAGGACCATCATCCTGGAAGGCTTCTCCTCGGCCAGGAAGGCGAACACCCGCCTGAGCCTCGCGATCTTCGTGGACCACGAGGACGAACGAGCGAGGCTGGAACGCGCGGTGAAACGCGACGGCGAGCATCAGCGCCAGCACTTCATCCGCTGGCAGCAGTACGAACGGGGCTGGTTCGCGGTCGACGAGACCAGGGCCAGAGCTGACTACGTTGTCACGTCAAGCAGTTGAGCCTGGACGACGGACGCCTCGGGTGTCCCGATCGCGCTGAGGACCTCCAGCGACGTCGACCAGTACGACCGGGCGGCCGCGGCATCCCCCAGCGCGGCGGACGCGTCGCCGGCCAGTTGCAGCGCGCGGCCGAACACCCAGCGGTGACCTGAGTCCGCGCCGACCGAGACGGCTCGCAGCGCGCAGTCCAGGGCCTCGGCGGCGTCCAGGGTGTCGAGGTGGGTGCGGCCGAGCACGAGCAGCGCCTCCATCTCGGCCAGGCGGAACTGCGACCTGCCCGCCTCGTCCAGCGCCGCGGTGGCCGTGGCCAGAGCCTCCTCGTAACGGCCGACCGCGCGGTAGGAGGAGGCCAGGCCGCGGCGGGCCGAGCAGATGCCCCACGAGTAGCCGGTCTCCAGGCCGATGGCCAGCGCGGCCGAGAACTGCTCCAGGGCGTCCTCGTAGCGGCCGCCGCCTTCCAGCGCGCGGCCGAGCAGGTTCTGCGCGTCGCAGACGCTCTTCACGTTCTCCAGGTCCTGCGCGATCTGCATGGCTGCGGACGCCTCGAGCGCGGCTTCCTCGTAACGGCCGCGCATGATCAGCGTGATGGCCATGCCCTCGTGCATGGTGTGGCCGAAGTTGCGGGCGGCCGCACGTTCGTACAGCTCCCGTGCGCGCACGAAGTAGTCCTCGCCGAGGTCCGGCTTGCCGCGCCACGCCTGCACCTCGCCGAGTGCGCGCATCGAGTTCGCCTGCAGGATCCACGAGTCGAGGCGCTTGCCGTCCTCCAGCGCCTCCTCGAACGTCGACGCGGCGCGGTCGAGCTGGCCGAGCTGCATGTAGACGCCGCCGAGGTTGAACAGCGCGTTCGCGAGCAGCTGGGGCGCCCCGACCCGGCGGGCGATCACCAGGGAGCGTTCGAGGTGGTCGGCGGCGTGTTCGAGCTCGCCGAGGTCGATGTAGACGCTGCCCGCGTTGGACAGGACGGCGGCCTCGGCCTGGGGCAGGTCGATGTGCTCCTGCAGCGCGATGGCCTGCTGGTAGTAGCCGAGCGCGTTGCGGTGCTGCCCGGTCACCCAGTACAGCGTGCCCAGGGAGGACAGCATCGCGAGCTGGCCGAGCTCGTCGCGGGGCGCACGCGCACCCAGCAGGCCGGCCTTCGCGGTCTCTCGCCACTCCGCGGTCAACGACTGCGTGTAGAAGTAGCCGCGCAGGGCGTCGGCCAGCTGCCACGGCGAATTCTCGGGATCGCGCTCAACGGAGTGCGCCACCAGCGCGACCAGGTTGGCGCGTTCGACGTCCAGCCAGGTCAGGGCCTCGGTGGAGGTGCTGAACGTCCGCGGCACCACGCCTTCGAGCGGGGCCGGGCGCGGGAAGCGGAACAGCGTCGACTTCATGGCCGCGGTGGCGTTGTCGACCGAGCGCACCGCCCAGTCCAGCAGGCGGCGCAACGCGAGCCGCGCGTCCGCACGGCCCTCCTCGAACGCCAGGCGCTCGGAGGCGTAGTCGCGCAGCAGGTCGTGGAACTGGTAGCGGGACGGCGCGTGGTTCGAGATCAGGTTCGCGGTGGCCAGGCGGTCGAGCCGCCGGCGAGCGTCCTGAGTGGTCAGACCGCTCAGCGCGGCGGCCATCTCGGGCGTGAAGTCCGTGCCGGGGACCAGCGACAGCACCCGGAACATCTGCGCGAGCTCGGGCTTCAGCGCCGTGTAGGAGAGGTCGAACGCCGCGTGCACCGCGACCCGTTCGTCGCCCTCGACGGCCAGGGCCGCGAGCCGGTTGCCCGCCCGCAGCTCCTCCACGTAGTCCGCGATGGACAGCTCCGGGCGCGACACGAGGTTCGCGGCTGCGATACGCAAAGCCAATGGCAGATGTGCGCAGAGGGCCGCCAGCTCCAGCGCGGCGTCCTCCTGGGACGCCACCTCGTCCGCGCCCAGGATGCCTGCGAGGAGTGACTTCGTCTCGTGCCAGTCGAGCACGTCGAGCCGCACGTTCGACGCCGCGTGCGAGACGGCCAGACCCCGCAGCGTGTCGCGCGAGGTCACCAGCACCGCGCACCCCGGCGAGCCGGGCAGCAGAGGACGGATCTGCTCGGCGGACGACGCGTTGTCCAGCAGCAGCAGGACCCGCTGACCGGTCAACGTGGACCGGAACATGGCCTCCTGCTCGTCCTGGTCCAGCGGCACCTGGTCGGGCTCGGTGCCCAGCGCCCGCAGGAACCGGGGGAGCACGTCCACCGCGCTCAACGGCGGTCCGGGGGCGTATCCGCGCAGGTTGACGTACAGCTGACCGTCCGCGAAGTCGGCACGCATCCGGTGCGCCGCGTGCACGGCCAACGCCGTCTTGCCCACGCCGGGCGGCCCGGCCAGCGTCACGACCGGCACGCCCTGCGCGGTCCGCAGCAGGGCCACGATCAGCGACACGGCCTCGTCGCGGCCGACGAAGTCGGGGATGTCCGCGGGCAGCTGCGACGGCACGACCCGTTCCGGCTTCGCGGCGACCACCGGCGCACCGGCCGAGGCCGCCACCGCGTCGATCGACCCGGACAGCACCTGGCTGTGCACGCGCCGCAGCTCGTCGCCGGGGTCGATGCCCAGCTCGTCGCCCAGCAACCGCGAAACGCGCTGGTAGGCGGCCAGCGCCTCGCTCTGCCGGCCGGACCGGTACAGCGCCACCATCAGCTGCGCCCAGAACCGCTCGCGCAACGGGTGTTCGCTGGTCAGCCGGGACAGCTCCGCGACCAGCTCGCCGTGGCGGCCCAGTTCGAGATCGACCTCGACCCGGCGTTCCAGCACGTGCAGGCGGCGCTCGTTGAGCCGCGGCACCTCGTCGCGGTGCAGGATCTCCGACGGCACGTCGACCAGGGCCGGACCCCGCCAGAGGCCCAGGGCGGCGGCGAACGCGGCCGACGCGGCCTGCAGGTTTCCGGCGGCGCGCTCCTGCTCGCCCTGTTCGATCAGGGGTTCGAAGCGCATCAGGTCGATGGTCTTCTCGTCCACGTCGATCAGGTATCCGTCGGGCACCGTCTTGATCGGCACGGACGGCCCGAGCAGTTGTCTGAGACGCATCACATATGTCTGCAGCGTGGCGCGCGCACGTGCGGGTGGATCTTCACCCCACACGTTTCCGGCGAGTTCGTCCACGGACACCGACGTGCCCGCGCGCAGCAGCAGCGACACGAGCAGAGCACGCTGCCTGCCCGCCCTGACCAGCAGAGGTTCACCGTCGAGGAGGACCTGGAGGGGGCCGAGCACGCGGAACTCGACCATTCTGCTCATGTGACCTCCTCCGCGTGTCGGTGTTGTTTCTACAGCCTAAGAGAGCGTCCGACGCATCTGCCGTGCTCACGTTGGGTCAGCGGTCGTGCGCCGGACGTATCAGAATGCCTGGTCTAGTGGCCGGATCGTGACCTGAGTAACCCCGGACGGGGTATCTACAACGGTTATGGTCGGCGACCACACCGTGAGATGTGCGGATTGTCCAAGGGGTGTTTGATGGTCCACTCAGTAACGGCTCGCCGCCGTTGGGTTGCCGCGATCGGCTTCCTCAGCGTCAGCGCGCTCGCCCTGTCCGGTTGCGCGCAATCCCAGCGCGACTCTGGCGGCGGCGGCAAGGAAGGCGGCACGCTGACCTTCGGCGCTGCCGGCGCGCCGAAGCTCTTCGACCCGTTCTACGCGACCGACGGTGAGACCTTCCGGGTCTCCCGCCAGATGTTCGAGGGTCTGGTCGGCTTCAAGCCGGGTACCGCCGAGGTCGAGCCCGCGCTGGCCACGAAGTACGAGCCGAGTGCCGACGGCAAGACGTGGACGTTCACCCTCAAGGAGGGCGTGAAGTTCCACGACGGCACGGACTTCAACGCCGAGGCCGTGTGCTTCAACTTCAACCGCTGGTACAACCAGAAGGGTGCCGGCCAGTCCGACGCCGTCTCGCAGTACTGGCTGGACAACTTCGGCGGGTTCGCGACCACGCCGGACAAGCCCTCGCTGTTCAAGGCCTGCACGGCCAAGGACGCCAAGACCGCCGTGGTCGAGCTGAACGAGGTCACCTCGCAGTTCCCGTCGGTCCTCGGCTTCACGTCGTTCTCGATCTCCAGCCCCGACGCGCTGAAGAAGTACGACGCGGACAACGTCCAGGCCGCCGGTGACGCGTTCACCTACCCGGCCTACGCGAACGAGCACCCGACCGGCACGGGCCCGTTCAAGTTCGGCAAGTACGACAAGGCCAACAACACCGTGGAGCTCGTGCGCAACGACGCCTACCACGGCGCCAAGGCCAAGCTGGACAAGATCATCTTCAAGATCATCCCGGACGAGACCGCCCGCAAGCAGGCGCTCAAGGCCGGCGACATCGACGGGTACGACCTGCCGAACGCGGCTGACTGGGCCGGCCTGAAGTCCGACGGCTTCAACGTCGCGATCCGCCCGGCGTTCAACGTGTTCTACCTGGGCATCAACCAGAAGAACAACCCGAAGCTCGCCGACCTCAAGGTCCGCCAGGCCCTGATGTACGCGATCAACCGCGAGCAGCTGGTCAAGTCGCAGCTGCCCGAGGGCGCCAAGGTCGCGACGCAGTTCATGCCGGACACCGTCAACGGCTACAACAAGGACATCAAGGCCGTCGGTTACGACGCCGCCAAGGCCAAGTCGCTGCTGGCCGAGGCCGGTGCCTCCGACCTGACGCTGAAGTTCTACTGGCCGTCCGAGGTCACGCGTCCGTACATGCCGTCCCCGAAGGACCTGTTCGGCGCCATCTCGACCGACCTGCAGGCCGCCGGCATCAAGATCGACGTCGTCACCAAGCCGTGGAACGGTGGCTACCTGACCGACGTCGACCAGGGCATCCCGGACCTGTTCCTGCTCGGCTGGACCGGTGACAACGGCACCGCGCACAACTGGGTCGGCACGTTCTTCGGCCGCACCGACAACCGCTTCAACACCGGCGTGTCGGCGTGGGGCAACACCCTGAAGGACGACCTGGCCAAGGCCAACTCCGAGCCGGACGAGGCCAAGCGCACCAAGCTGTACGAAGAGATCAACAAGAAGATCATGGACGAGTACCTGCCCGCGATCCCGATCTCGCACTCCCCGCCCGCTCTGGTGTTGAAGTCGGACATCAAGGGTGTCGTCCCGAGCCCGTTGACCGACGAGAAGTTCGGCCCGGCCTCCAAGGGCTGAGCTGACTAGCTCCCACCACAAGAGAACAACGGGGTAGCTCAAGTGCTCCGCTACACCATTCGACGGCTGGTTCAGCTGGTCGGCGTGGTGCTGGTGCTCTCGCTGCTGCTCTTCGCGTGGATGCGACTCCTCCCAGGAGGGCCGGTTTCGGCCCTCCTGGGAGAGCGCGCTACGCCGGAGTCGCGCGAAGCCCTCACCAAGCAGCTCGGCCTCGACCAGCCGATCATCGTGCAGTACTTCAAGTTCCTCGGTCGCGCCGCGAGCGGCGACTTCGGCGTCTCCACCGGTGTTCAGCCCGGTGACTCGGCGCTCGAGATCTTCCTCCAGCGGTTCCCCGCGACCATCGAGCTCAGCTTCTTCGCGATCGTCATCGCGATCGCGATCGGCGTTCCGCTCGGGTACCTCGCCGCGAAGCGCCGCGGCGGCTGGTTCGACAACCTCAGCGTCATCGGCTCGCTCATCGGCGTCGCGGTGCCGGTGTTCTTCCTCGCCTACGTGCTCAAGGACGCGGCATCGGTCGGGCTCGGCCTGCCGTCGCAGGGCAGGCAGGGCGACATCAACGCCACCCGCGTCACCGGCTTCTTCACGCTGGACGGCATCCTCACCGGTGAGTTCGACGCGACTCTGGACGCGCTGGAACACCTGATCCTGCCGTCCATCGCGCTCGCCACGATCCCGTTCGCGGTGATCTTCCGCATCACCAGGGCGGCCGTGCTCGACGTGCTCGACGAGGACTTCGTGCGCACCGCCGAGTCCAAGGGCCTCACCGCACCGCTGATCCGCCGCCGGCACGTGATGCGCAACGCGATGCTGCCGGTCGTCACGACGATCGGCCTGCAGACCGGTGCGCTGCTCTCCGGCGCGGTGCTCACCGAGAAGGTGTTCTCGATCCCCGGTGTCGGTCAGGCGCTCGCCATCGGGTTCGAAAGGCGTGACTACCCGGTGCTGCTGCTGTTGATCATCATGGCCACGATCGTCTACGTCGTGGTCAACCTGTTGGTCGACCTCTCGTACGCGCTCATCGACCCGCGCATCAGGACGAGGTGAGCGCAGTGGCACTCGGAGTCTCCAAGAAGGAAAAGATCGACGACCTCGCCGAGACCGCGGGCGTCTCGCTCGCGGCGAGCGCGTGGAAGCGGCTCAAGCGCAGCCCGGTGTTCATCATCGGCGCGGTGATCATCGGCATCTTCATCGTGGTGTCGCTGCTGTCGCCGTGGCTCGCCCCGCACGACCCGTCCGACAAGATGCTGATCGACCAGGTCGTCAAGGCGCGCAACGAGATCCCGCCCGCCCAGCCCGGCCACCCGCTCGGTGGTGACCTGCAGGGCCGCGACTTCTTCTCGCGCCTGCTCGTCGGCTCGCAGCAGACGCTGATCGTCGGCGTTGGTGCGACGCTGATCGGACTCACCGGCGGCCTGATCCTCGGCACGCTCGCGGGCGCCATCGGCGGCTGGGTCGACTCGATGGTCATGCGCCTGGTCGACGTCATGCTGTCGCTGCCGTCGCTGCTGCTGGCGTTCTCGATCGCGGCGATGTTCGCGCGACCGAGCCAGTTCACCGTGATCCTCGCGGTCGCGATCGTGCAGATCCCGGTGTTCGCCCGGTTGCTCAGAGGGTCGATGCTCGCGCAACGGCACAGCGACCACGTGCTCGCGGCGACGGCGCTCGGCGTGAAGAAGGGCGCGATCGTGTTCCGGCACATGCTGCCGAACTCGCTCAGCCCGGTGATCGTGCAGTCGACGCTCGTGCTGGCCACCGCGATCATCGAGGCGGCGGCGCTGTCGTTCCTCGGCCTCGGCAACCCGGACGACCGGATCCCGGAGTGGGGGCAGATGCTCGGCGACGTGCAGAACGTCTTCGACACGCATCCGCACCTCGCCGCGTGGCCCGCGGTCTGCATCATCATCGTCGCGCTCGGCTTCACGCTCATGGGCGAGACCCTGCGCGAAGCCCTCGACCCGAAGAACAGGCGGTGAGTCGTCGTGGCACTGCTCGAAGTTCGTGACCTCACCGTCGTGTTCCAGCGTCGTGGCGAGGAACCGTTCCGCGCGGTCGACGGCGTCAGCTTCGACGTCGAGCCGGGCCAGACCGTCGGCCTCGTCGGCGAGTCGGGCTGCGGCAAGTCGGTGACATCGTTGGCGATCATGGGTTTGCTGCCCAAGCGCGGCGCCACGGTCACCGGCACCGTCACCTACGACGGCACGGATCTGCTGAAGCTGTCGGACAAGCAGATGCGCGACAAGCGCGGCAGCGAGCTCGGCATGGTCTTCCAGGACCCGCTGTCGTCGCTCAACCCGGTCATCCCGATCGGCATCCAGGTCACCGAGGTGCTCGAACGGCACCGCGGCCTGGCCCGCAAGGAAGCCATGATCGAGGCGAAGAACCTGCTCGACAAGGTCGGCATCCCGGACCCGAACCGCCGGCTCAAGGAGTACCCGCACCAGCTCTCCGGCGGTATGCGGCAGCGCGCGCTCATCGCGATCGCGCTGGCGTGCCGGCCGAAGCTGCTGATCGCGGACGAGCCGACGACGGCGCTGGACGTGACCATCCAGGCCCAGATCCTGTCCCTGATGAAGGAACTGGTGCAGGACCTCGGCACCGCGCTCGTGATGATCACCCACGACCTGGGTGTCGTCGCGGGCCTGTGCGACGAGGTCAACGTGCTGTACGGCGGCAAGGTGGTCGAGAAGGCCAACCGGCACCCGCTCTTCGCGGAGCCGCGCCACCCGTACACGCACGGCCTGCTGTCCTCGATCCCGCGGCTCGACGCGGCGCCCGGCGAGAAGCTGACGCCGATCAAGGGCTCCGTCGCGGACAACATCCCGTGGGCCCAGGGCTGCGCGTTCGCGCCGCGCTGCCCGAACGCGCTGGACGTGTGCGTCCAGGTCACGCCCGCGGAAGAAGACCAGCTGGGTCGCCTGCTCCGCTGCCACAACCCGGTGGTGCCGGGAACTCCCGCCGCCGAGGAGGTGCCGGTATGAGCGAGACCCTGGTTTCCGTGCAGGACATGAAGGTGCACTTCCCGATCAAGCGGGGCGTGTTCATGGACCGCACCGTCGGCTACGTCTACGCGGTCGACGGCGTCGACCTCGAGATCAAGCGCGGCGAGACCTACGGCCTGGTCGGCGAGTCCGGTTGCGGCAAGTCCACCCTCGGGCGGGCGATGCTGCGGCTCAACGAGCCGACCGCGGGCAAGATGGTGTTCGACGGCCAGGACTTCTCCGCCCTCAAGGGCGAGGAGCTCCGCAAGATGCGGCGCCGGATCCAGATGGTGTTCCAGGACCCGCTGTCCTCGCTCGACCCGCGCCAGTCCGTGGAGTCGATCCTGATCGAGGGCCTGCGGGCGCACGGCCTGGACAAGGGCAAGGAGTCGACCAACAAGCGGCTTCGCGAGCTGCTCACGGCCGTCGGCCTGCCGACCACCGCGCTGCGCAAGTACCCGCACGAGTTCTCGGGCGGTCAGCGGCAGCGCATCGGCATCGCGCGGGCCCTGGCACTGGAGCCGGACCTGATCGTCGCCGACGAGCCGGTGTCCGCGCTGGACGTGTCGGTGCAGGCGCAGGTCGTGAACCTCATGGAGCAGCTCCAGGAGCAGTTCGGCCTGACCTACCTGGTGATCGCGCACGACCTCGCGGTCGTGAAGCACATCTCCGACCGCGTGGGTGTGATGTACCTCGGCGGCCTGGTCGAGGAGGCCTCCTCCGAGGACCTCTACGCCGAGCCGCTGCACCCGTACACGCGGGCGCTGCTGTCGGCGATCCCGGTGCCCGACCCCGTGGTCGAGGACCGGCGCGAACGGATCCTGCTCGCGGGCGACCTCCCGTCGCCGGCGAACCCGCCCAGCGGCTGCCGGTTCCACACCCGGTGCCCGTGGCGGCAGGAGACCAAGTGCGACACCGACCGGCCGGTCCTGCGGGAGCTCAAGCCGGGCCACAAGGTGGCGTGCCACTGGGCGGAGCAGATCCAGTCCGGCGAGATCAAGCCGCACGAGGTGAAGCCGATCCTGGTGGAGGAGGGCGACGGTCTGTCGCCCGACGTCCCGCTCGTGGGACCGGCTTCGGTGACCGAAGCGCTCAACCCGTAGTTCGTGTTCTCCGGCCGGGGCCACCTCACTTCGAGGTGGCCCCGTTCGTTTCTCCAGGGCTCTGCGTTGTCCTCGGTGGATGGACAGTCGTGGCTCGATCCTCCTGCGCGCGGCGGAGATCGCCTCGGTCGACGGCCTGGAGGGCGTCACGATCGGGCGGCTCGCGGTCGAGCTCGGCATGAGCAAGAGCGGGGTGTTCTCGCACTTCGGCGCCAAGGAGGAGCTGCAGATCTGCACCGTGCACACGGCGGCGGAGATCTTCGCGCACGAGGTCGTGATGGCGGGCGGAACGCTGCTGGACCTGAGCGAGCGCTGGCTCGACTACTCGAAGCGCCGCGTGTTCCCCGGCGGCTGCTTCTTCGTCGTGACCCGCTCGGAGTTCGCCGCGAAGCCCGGCCGCGTGCGCGACGCGCTGATGCTCTTCAACCTGCGCTGGATCTCACTGCTGGAACGGCTGTGCGGCGACGCCCAGATGGCGTTCGAGGTGGACGCGCTGCTGGCGGCCGCGGACCGGTTCGCGGTGCTCTACGACGACGCCTCGGCGTACGAGAGAGTGCGGCTGGCGTTGCGCGCACGGACCGCCATGCCGACCGGGATGGAGATGAGCGTGGCCACGCCGAACGACAACAGCATCGCGAGCCACGCCTCGTCGACGAGCTGACCGCCGATGTACCCGACGGTGGCGGGGTAGAGGCTCCACAGCGCCGACCCGAGCGCCGCGACCGGCACGAACCGGCGCAGCGGCCACTTCAGCGCCCCCGTCAGCAGCGCCCCGACGATGCCGCCCGCGGGCAGGAACCGCGCCGCGATGAGGATCGTCTCGCCCTTGGTCGCGAGCTGGTCGGCCGTCCACACGACCATCGACCGCGCCTTGGCGTTCCGGTTGACCTTGTCGAGGGCCCGCATCCCCATCCGGCGCCCCGCGGTAAAGTTGATCATGTCACTGAGCAGGCAGCCCGCCGCGGCGACGAGCACGACCAGGTAGAGCGGAACCTCACCGGACGCGGCCAGGACGCCGGCGCCGATGAGCACGGCCTCCGTCGGTGCCAGCGGCACCACGGCGACCAGGAACAGCACTACGAGGCTGGCTGCGGTGCTCATGATCGGTGAACGTACGTGACCCAGGTGAACAATCCCGACCTGGGTGTTTCTTCAGCGTGCCCACAGGTAGCACGCGCGGCTCGTCCGAACGGCCGCGCCCGTTGTCCGAAAGGGCATGACTGGGCGTGACACGGGGCGTTCGTGCGCCCCTCCGCACCGCCACCTGCCTGGTGTGATCCAGGTCATCCGCCTTCTGGCGCTCCGGCCTGAGGGTCGTGCGGCGGTTTCTCCGCGTTGACCTGCGAGATCGGCCGTAGTTAACGTCCGAACTCAATTGGGAAGCTTGTTTACCAATCCTTCGAGCCGCCGCCTTTGCCCAGGAGGAACGAAGTGATCAAAAAGCACACCAGAGCTGGTGTCGCGATAGCCCTGTTCGCGTTGGTGGTCCCCCAGATCGCCGCGTCGGGCACGGCCAACGCGGCTGATTCCCTGCTGTCCGCCAACAAACCCACCACCGTCTCGTCCGTGGAAGCCGAGACCTTCGGCGGCGCCAACGCCGTCGACGGGAACTCGACCACCCGGTGGGCGAGCCTCGAGGGCGTCGACCCGCAGTGGATCGCCGTCGACCTCGGTGGTGCCGCCACCATCTCGAGGGTCAAGCTCAACTGGGAGGTCGCGTACGCCTCCGAGTACAAGATCCAGACGTCGAGCGACGGCTCGTCGTGGAGCACCAAGAAGACCCTCACCGGTCAGAACGGTGGCATCGACGACATCGCGATCTCGACGAGCGGCCGCTACGTGCGGATCTACGGCACCAAGCGCGGCACGCCCTACGGCTACTCGCTGTGGGACCTCGAGGTCTGGGGCAGCATCGCCAACGGCGACGTCACCGCTCCGACCGCGCCGTCCGGGCTCGCGAGCACGGGCACCACGTCGAACTCGGTCAGTCTGCAGTGGACGGCCGCGACCGACAACGTCGGTGTCACCGGCTACGAGGTCCTGCGCAACGGCAGCGTCGTCGGCACCCCGACCGGCACCACGTTCACCGACTCGGGCCTCGCGTCCGGCACCGCGTTCACCTACACGGTCCGTGCGCGTGACCTGGCGGGCAACGTGTCGGCGGCGAGCAACGCGGTGCAGGCGACGACCCTGCCCGCCGGACCCGGCGACAGCATCACGGTCGTCGCCGCCGGTGACATCGCGTCGCTGACGAACACCGAGCACTACGAGACCGCGAAGCTCATCGACCAGATCAAGCCGAACCACGTTCTTACGGTCGGCGACAACCAGTACGACAGCGGCACGCTCACGGAGTTCAGGAACCACTACGACAAGTCGTGGGGCCGGTACAAGAGCATCACCCACCCGGCGACCGGCAACCACGAGTGGGAGGACAACCTCAACGGCTACAAGTCGTACTTCGGCGCGCAGGCCTACCCGGCCGGCAAGCCGTACTACAGCTGGGAAGCCGGCGAGTTCCACTTCGTCTCGTTCGACTCCCAGCTGATGTACGACACGGGCAGCGACTCGACGCAGCTGAACTGGCTGAAGGCCGACCTGGCCGCGAACACCAAGCCGTGCGTCGTCGGCTACTGGCACCACCCGCGGTTCAACTCCGGCAACTACGGCGACAAGCCCAAGATGGCGCCGGTGTGGAACGTGTTCGCGGACGCCAAGGCCGACCTGGTGCTCTCGGGTCACGACCACCACTACGAACGCATCAAGCCGCTGAACAAGAGCGGTGCGGTGGACGAGGCCAACGGTCTGCGCTCGGCGATCATCGGCATCGGCGGCGACTACCTCTACCAGGACGTCAAGCCGCGTGCGGGCGTCGAGAACTGGTTCGCGGACACCCACGGCGTCGTGAAGTTCACCCTGTCCGGTCGCTCCTACTCGTGGGAGGTCGTCGACACGGCGGGCCGGGTGCGAGACAAGGCCGGTCCTTACAACTGTCGTTAGCCGGATCTGGCTGTTGATCGGAGGCCGTCGTGTACATCGCAACCGCTAGGCAAGCTCCGGCTTCGGGTGGCACCGGCAGGATCGCGGGGAACGTCCTCGCACTGGGCGCGGTGTCCCTGCTCACGGACGTCTCGTCCGAGATGGTCACCGCCATCCTGCCGCTGTACCTGGTGCTGGGGCTGGGGTTCTCCCCACTGCAGTTCGGTGTGCTCGACGGCATCTACACCGGTGTGACGGCACTCGTTCGCGTTGCGGGCGGTCACGCCGCGGACCGCTGGCAACGGCGCAAGTTCGTGGCCGGGCTGGGGTACGGGATCTCGGCGCTGGGCAAGCTCGGCCTGCTCGCCGCCGGGACCTCGGCCACCGCGATGGGGCTCGTGCTGGCCGGGGACCGGACCGGCAAGGGCTTGCGCACCGCGCCGAGGGACGCGCTCATCACGTTGAGCAGTGAACCTTCGGCGCTCGGACGGGCCTTCGGTGTCCATCGCGCGATGGACACCGTGGGCGCGTTCCTCGGCCCGCTGCTGGCGTTCTGCCTCCTGTGGACGCTGCCGGCCCGCTACGACGTGGTGTTCGTGGTGAGCTTCTGCTTCGCGGCACTGGGTTTTCTCGTTCTCGTGCTGTTCGTGCGTGATCACCGGGACGTGCTGCCACGCGTCGCGGTGTCGCTGAAGAGCGCGTTCGGTTTGCTGCGGTCCAGGCCGTTCCGGCGGGTCTGCCTGGTCGCGTGCGGGCTCGGGTTCCTGACGCTGGGCGACGGGTTCATCTACCTGTTGCTGCAGAAGAAGCTCGACGTCGAGCTCGCGTACATCGCGTTGCTGCCCCTCGGCACGGCAGGCGTGTACCTGCTCGCAGCTGTGCCGCTGGGCTCACTGGCCGATCGCGTGGGCCGGTGGAAGATCTTCCTCGCCGGGCACGTGGCGTTGCTCGGCGCGTACGTGCTGCTCGCCGGTGTTTCCGGGATTTCCCTGCTGGTCGGGGTTCTGGTGCTGCACGGGCTCTTCTACGCGTGCACCGACGGCGTGCTGATGGCCGTCGCCGGGCCGATGATCCCCGACGAGCTGCGCACGTCCGGCCTGGCTCTGCTCCAGACCGGGCAGGTGCTCGCACGTGCCGCCTCTTCCGTTCTCTTCGGTGCTCTTTGGACGTGGTTCGCTTGGTGAGGATCCTGATCGTCGTCGCCGCCGTGATCGCGCTGGGCGCGGGCGCCACCGCCTACGCCCTGCGCGCTCCGCAGGAAGTCTCCGTCGCCACCGAGGCGGGTCCTGTCGAGCTGACGTCAGGACGACTGGTGTTCGTGGACGAGGCGAGCGGCAAGGTGGCCTCGGTGCCGCTGTCGGACACCTCCAGGCCGAGGCGGGTGAGTTCGTTGTCCTGCAAGCGCTTCTACACCGCGGGCGGACAGGGGCTGTGCCTCGCGGACGCCTCGGGGCCGTTGCCGGGCTCGACCGCGGTCTTCGTCGACCGCGGGCTGGGGGAACGCCGCCGGGTGGAGGTGGCGGGCGTGCCGAACCGCGCCAAGCTGTCGGCGGACGGGCGGATGGCGTCGTGGACGACGTTCGTCACCGGAGACTCGTACGCGCAGGCCGGCACGTTCTCCACCCGCACCGCGATCTTCGACCAGCAGACCGAGGTCTACGCCAGCAACATCGAGGGCACCGCTGTCGCGGGCGTGAAGACGGTCAACGACATGAACTTCTGGGGTGTCACGTTCGCCTCCGACGACCGCACCTACTACGCGACTCTCAGCACGGCCGGGAAGACCTACCTGATCCAGGGCGACGCGGTGGACGAGTCAGCGAAACCGTTGCGGGAGAACGCCGAATGCCCGTCGCTCTCCCCGGACGGCAAGCGCGTGGCGTTCAAGAAGCGCGTGCCGGGTGACGGCGCGCGGCCGTGGCGCCAGCACGTGCTGGACCTGACCACGATGGTGGAGACACCCCTGGCCGAGACCCGCGGGATCGACGACCAGGTCGTGTGGCTCGACAACGACACCATCGCCTACGGCCTGCCGGGTGAGGGAATCTGGGCCGTGCAAGCGAACGGGGAGGGCGCGCCGCGGCAACTGGTGCCGCACGCGTCCTCCCCGTCGGTTGCTCTCGGCTAGCGCTGAGCTCGGTTGATCGCCGACACGATCGCGCGGAACGACGCCGCGACCGTGGAGGAGTCGATGCCCACGCCCCACAGCACGCGGTCGCCCACCGCGCACTCGAGGTAGGCGGCCGCGCGGGCGTCGTCACCGGCGGACAGCGCGTGCTCGGCGTAGTCCAGCACCCGCACGTCGTAGCCCACGGACGCGAGCGCGTCGACGAACGCGGCGATCGGGCCGTTGCCCGAGCCCGTGATCTCCTGCTCGTCGCCGTCGATCAGCAGGGTCGCGGTGATCTCCTCGCGGCCGCTGCCGTCCGACGACGCCTTGTGCTTCAGCAGGTACAGCGGCACCCGGCCGTGCAGGTACTCCTCCGCGAAGGCGTCCCACATCTCCTTCGGGTTGATCTCGCCGCCCTGCGTGTCGGTGACCTCCTGGATCACCTTCGAGAACTCGATCTGCAGGCGCCGCGGCAGGTCCAGGTGGTGCTCCTGCTTCATCAGGTACGCCACGCCGCCCTTGCCGGACTGCGAGTTGACCCGGATGACGGCCTCGTAGTTGCGGCCGACGTCCTTCGGGTCGATCGGCAGGTACGGGACCTCCCACAGGAAGTCGTCGACGTGCTGGCCGGCCTCCTTGGCGTCGGCCTCCAGGGCCTCGAAGCCCTTCTTGATCGCGTCCTGGTGCGAGCCCGAGAACGCGGTGAAGACCAGGTCACCGCCGTACGGGTGGCGCTCGGGCACCGGCAGCTGGTTGCAGTACTCGACGGTGCGGCGGACCTCGTCGATGTCGCTGAAGTCGATCTGCGGGTCGATGCCCTGGCTGAACATGTTCATCGCCAGCGTGACCAGGCAGACGTTGCCGGTGCGCTCGCCGTTGCCGAACAGGCAGCCCTCGATGCGGTCCGCACCGGCCAGGTAGCCCAGCTCGGCGGCGGCGACACCGGTGCCGCGGTCGTTGTGCGGGTGCAGGCTCAGGATGATCGCCTCGCGGTTGGCGAGGTTGCGCGACATCCACTCGATCGAGTCGGCGTAGACGTTCGGGGTGGCCATCTCGACGGTCGCCGGCAGGTTGATGATCAGCGGCTTCTCGGGCGTCGGCTGGATGACGTCCTGGACGGCGTTGCAGACCTCCAGCGCGTACGACAGCTCGGTGCCCGTGTAGGACTCGGGGCTGTACTCGTAGCGGAAGTCGGTCTCCGGGTAGTCCTGCTCCTGCTGCTTGGCGAACTTCGCGGCCTCGACGGCGATCTTCTTGATGCCGTCCCTGTCGCTGCGGAACACCACGCGGCGCTGCAGGATCGAGGTCGAGTTGTAGAAGTGGACGATCGCCTTGTTCGCGCCCCGCAGCGACTCGAACGTGCGGGCGATCAGCTCCTCGCGGCACTGCGTCAGCACCTGGATCGTGACGTCGTCCGGGACGGCGCCGTCCTCGATGATCTCGCGGACGAAGTCGAAGTCGGTCTGGCTCGCCGCCGGGAAGCCGACCTCGATCTCCTTGAAGCCCATGCGGACCAGCAGGTCGAACATCTTGCGCTTGCGCGCCGGCGACATCGGGTCGATCAGGGCCTGGTTGCCGTCCCGCAGGTCGACCGCGCACCACAGCGGGGCCTTCGTGATCTTCTTCGCCGGCCAGGTGCGGTCCGGTACGTCGACGACCTCGACCAGCTCGTGGAACGGGCGGTAGCGGTGGAACGGCATGCTGCTGCCCAGCTGGCGGTTCCAGGACTGCTGGGTGTCCGGGGCCGGGCGGGAGGGCTTGCGGATGCGGCTGGTGCCCGAGCTGTAGGCGTCCGCCGAGTCGATGCTCGTGGTGGTGAAAGCCTCGTTCGAGGTCATGGGATTTGTGCTCCTGCGGGTCGTCTTCTGGGAACGACCGGCGGCAACGCTGAGTCCCGCGACGGGGGGCCGGTCTGATCAGACCCCGTCACGGCAGCGAAGCAGGAGGGAACGCCACACGTCGGACAGAGTAGCCACAGTTCTGGGGTTGATGGAACTTGGCGACCGGATCGTGGGACATGGGCGGCTTTTCGGGGGACGTGCGGGTCGCGGCTTTGTGGGTGGTCGCCTTGCGGGCGGCGAGCTTGGGTTGCGTGCTTCCCCTGGGGGCGCTGCCCCCAGACCCCCGGCAATCTGATCAGGGGGCCCGCGCCGTGCGTGGGTTGATGGCACGCCTGTTGCGTCGGGCGGCTGCCGGTTGCTTTGCGGGGTGCGTTGGCGGTGGGGTCCCATCACGAGCCGCACCAGGAGCGGGCCACACCTGAGGAGGGGTGTCAAGCGGACGAAAAGCATGTCCGCTTGACACCCCTCCTCAGGTGCAGCGAGAGCTATGGCGCGACTCGTGATGGGACCCCACCGCCCGTGCCTTGTGGAAGGACGGCTCGCCTTCGGCATCGCTTGGAAGGGCGGGGAGGCTCGCCTTCGGCTTCGCGGGCGGGGGCGCGGGCGGGTGCCAGGCGTGATCGCGCGTGCGGCCAGGCGCGATATAGGTCAACTTGCAAGTTTTGGCGAGGTCAGACCTGGGAATCGTTCATGTATGTCCAGATTACGTACCTCCAGCGGCCGCGGCACGGCTTCACGCGTGATCAGCGGCATCGGTGCGCTCTTCGCCTTCATCGAAGTGCTGTACATCCTGATGATCGTGTTGGGCGCGAACCAGGGGAACGCGTTCTTCAAGTTCATCCAGTCCCTTGCCGAGCCTCTCGCTCTGTTCTTCCCGGGGCTCTTCGCGACCGGCAACTACAACCTCGACGTCTTCCTCAACTACGGTCTCGCCGCCGTGTTCTGGCTGGTCGTGACCGGTTTGCTTGCGCGTGCGGTGTCGCGCTACTGAGTAGTAGATTCCGGCGGTATGCGGACGCGTGTGGTCGGTATCGCCGCCGGAGTCATCAGTTGGGTCGGCCTCGCGCTGGCGGTCGTGCTCGTCGTTCACGTCGTGCTCACCGTCGGCGGGGCCAACCCCGGAAACCCCATCACCAGCACGGTCAAGTCTCTGGCCGAGCCGGTGGCTTTGGCGTTCAAGGACCTGTTCGCGCCAGAGGACGCCAAGTTGCGCGTGATCGTCAACTTCGGGCTGGCCGCCTTGTTCTGGCTCGGCGTTCGAGCGATCGTCCTTAAGCTCGTTAGGCGGCTGAACTAGGTTCCTGGTCATGGCGCGCGACGACTTCTGCAGCAGCTGTGGCACTCAGTACTCCGACACGTCCGCGTACCCGCGCAGGTGCGTCGGTTGCGGGCACATGGTGTGGGCGAACCCCTCGCCGGTGGTGGTGTTGCTCGTGCCTGTGAAGGACGGGCCCCGCACCGGGTTGCTGACCGTGCGCCGGGCCATTCCGCCCGTGGGTGAGCTTGCTTTCGTCAGCGGGTTCATGGACCGCGGTGAGTCCTGGCAGCAGAGTGCCGTGCGGGAGCTCGAAGAAGAGGCGAACGTGCGCATCGCGCCTGAGGACCTGCGGCCCTTGCACTTCGTGTCCACGCCGGACGGCGGGACGGTGCTGATGTTCGCCACCGCGCCCGCGATCAACGCCGAGGACATGCCGCCGTTCGTGCCGAACGACGAGGCGTCCGAGCGCAAGGTCATCTTCGACTGCGTGCCGTTGGCGTTCCCGCTGCACAACGACGTCGCGACGAAGTACTTCTCAACTGAACTGTGACTGGCCCCAGGTGCCGGTGAAGACGGTCTCGGAGAGCGGCAGGCGCTTGCGTTCGCGCTGCTC
Organism: Lentzea sp. NEAU-D7; assembly: GCF_026242055.1. GTDB lineage: Bacteria > Actinomycetota > Actinomycetes > Mycobacteriales > Pseudonocardiaceae > Lentzea. Next base: position 123,894 of record NZ_JAPJDL010000016.1, read on the forward strand.
ACGGGCCTGGAGGTCCTCGGGGAGGTCCGACACGTCGCCCTGCCTGCCCAGCGCCATGGCCACCAGCGGGCGGACGTCGGCGGGCATCGCGAACGTCCGGTGGGCCGCTTCCCCGTCGAAGCCGCCCATCATGTGTGTGATCAGGCCCAGGTCCACGGCCTGCAGGGCCATGTTCTCCATCGCGAGGCCCAGGCCGAACTCCACGTTCGGGATGTCACCGCGGTCGTCTTTGGTGAGCACGCAGCCGATCAGCAGGACCGAGGCGCGGAACGCCCAGGTCCTGTTGCCGCGCGTCAGGGTTTCGAAGATCGCGTCGAACGTCCCGGTACCCCGGTGACCCGCGATGAAGCGGGCCGGTTGGCTGTTGCCGTGGGACGGGGCCCAGCGGCCCGCCTCCAGGACGGTGCGGAGTTCTTCGTCGGACACGGTCGCGTCGGCGGAGAAGGCGCGAGGGCTCCAGCGCTTCGAGATCAGCTCGTTCATCAGATCGCATACTGCCAAACGGCCAGCGAGTAGGCACCGAACCAGGCGCTGAACAGCGTCACCATGCCCAGGATCGTGAGGACGGTGGCCGGACGGCGGCGCGCGAGGACCAGGGCCAGGGGGAGCAGCAGCGTGAACGCCGGGAGCAGCAGGCGGGCCTTCGAGTTCATCAGGCCGTTCGAGCCCAGGTCCATGACCAGGACGCCGAGGCCGTAGACGACGAGCGGCCACTCCAGGCGGCGCTGGAAGGCGTAGAAGACCAGGACGATCGCCAGCGCCAGGAGCCAGACGGTGCCGGTCTCCAGCACCGAGCGCGGGTTGGCCAGGTGGCCCAGGGCGAACTCCCAGGTGGCCTCGCCGCCGTCGAACTTCGAGCCCCAGCCCCGTTGCTGCACGCCGAACCAGCCCATGAGGTCGCCGGTGCGGACGGCCACCCAGCCCAGGTAGCCGAGCAGGCCGAGCGGGGCGACGGCGCCGCCCACCCAGGCACGCCAGTCCGTCCTGTCGGCCAGCACGGCGACCAGCGCGGCCAGGCCGACCGCCACGATCAGGGCCGCCGCGGTCGGGCGGACCAGGCCCGCCGCCGCGCAGCAGACGCCGGCGAGGATCCAGCGCTTCTTCACCACGCCGACCAGCGCCCAGACGGCGAACGCGCAGAACGTCGCCTCGGAGTAGGTCATCGAGAGCACGACGGCCATCGGGGACGCGGCGAACAGCGTCACGAAGATCAGGCCCGCGCGGTCCGAGCCGTCGCGGACGGCCCGGCCGAGGACGAACAGGCCGTACGCGCAGAAGATGCCGCTGATCAGGCTGACCGCGAAGGCCGCGCCGACGACGTCCACGCCCGGCAGCCCGTCCACCCACCTGATCAGCGCCGGGTAGCCGGGGAAGAAGGCCAGCGGGGTCTCGGCCGTGCGGCGCCCGAACGCGTCGTACGGGGGCGACGGGACGCCGTTGTAGCCGCCCGACGCGATGCCGAGGAACCAGTCGCCGTCCCACGACCTCAGGTTGTCGACCGAGGTGTCGCCCTTGCCGGTGAGCTTGTTCTGGTACTCCACGACGAGCTGCAGGACGAGGAGACCGACCTGCCGCACGACCAGGTAGATGAGCGCGGGAGCGGCCCAGAGAGCGGCCGGGTGTCTGAGCGCTTCGGCCATCCGCGAGCGCGCACTGCTCTCATGCACGGCTGCTGGGGCCTCCACGACATCGGCGCTCGACGACACCCGGACAGAGTAGTCACGCGCATCACGGCTCCAGAGTCTCACCAGGTGGTCCGGGTAGGCTGCCTTCGACGTGGGGTTTTAGTCGCGCGAAGGAGGTCAGGTCGGTGGCGCTCGTCGTCCAGAAGTACGGCGGTTCATCGGTGGGAAGCGCCGAGCGGATCAAACGCGTGGCCGAGCGCATCGTCGCGACCAAAAAGGCGGGCAACGACGTCGTCGTCGTGGTGTCCGCCATGGGCGACACGACTGATGAGCTGCTCGATCTCGCGCGCCAGGTCTCGCCGGTGCCGCCCGCCCGTGAACTCGACATGCTCCTCACCTCCGGTGAGCGGATCTCCATGTCGCTGCTCGCGATGGCGATCAACTCGCTCGGTGCCGAGGCGCGCTCCTACACGGGCTCGCAGGCCGGCGTGATCACCACTTCGGTGCACGGCAAAGCGCGCATCATCGACGTGACACCGAGCCGGATCCAGGACGCGACGTCCGAGGGGGCCATCGCGATCGTCGCGGGCTTCCAGGGCGTCTCCCAGGACTCGAAGGAGATCACCACGCTCGGCCGCGGCGGCAGCGACACCACCGCGGTGGCGCTCGCGGCCGCGACGAAGGCCGACGTGTGCGAGATCTACACCGACGTGGACGGCGTCTACACCGCCGACCCGCGCATCGTGCCGAACGCGAAGAAGCTCGACACGATCACGTACGAGGAAATGCTCGAGATGGCCGCGTGTGGCGCCAAGGTGCTGATGCTCCGCTGCGTGGAGTACGCCCGCCGCTACAACGTCCCCGTGCACGTCCGCTCTTCGTTCAGCAACAAGACCGGAACCATCGTGTCCGGTTCAGTGGAGGACCTTCCCGTGGAACAGGCGATGATCACCGGCGTCGCGCACGACCGGTCCGAGGCCAAAATCACCGTGACGGCAGTTCCCGACCACCCCGGCATCGCGGCCAAGATCTTCCGCGTCGTGGCGCAGGCGGAGCTCGACATCGACATGGTCGTGCAGAACGTGTCGCAGGCGGCGTCCGGCCGCACGGACATCACGTTCACGCTGGCCAAGGTCGACGGCCCGCGCGCGGTGGCGGCCCTGGAGAAGTCCCGCGGCGAGATCGGGTTCGACCAGGTGCTGTACGACGAGCACGTCGGCAAGGTGTCGCTCATCGGCGCGGGCATGCGCTCGCACCCCGGTGTGACGGCGACGTTCTGCGAGGCGCTGGCCACGGCCGGCGTCAACATCGACATCATCTCCACCTCGGAGATCCGCATCTCGGTCATCTGCCGCGACACCCAGCTCGACGACGCCGTCCGTGCCCTGCACGACGCGTTCGACCTGGGCAGCGACGAAGAGGCCGTCGTTTACGCAGGGACTGGACGATGACCGCCCCCGTTCTCGCGCTGGTCGGCGCGACCGGTGCCGTCGGCACCGTGATGATCGACATCATCAACACCCGCTCGTCCGTGCCGTGGGGCGAGATCAGGCTGATCGCGTCGCCGCGCTCGGCGGGCAAGAAGATCAACGTGCGCGGCCAGGACGTCACGGTCGTCGCGCTCTCGCCCGAGGCGTTCGACGGCGTCGACATCGCGATGTTCGACGTGCCGGACGAGGTCAGCGCCGAGTGGGCGCCGATCGCCGTCGAGCGCGGCGCCGTCGCGATCGACAACTCCGGCGCGTTCCGGATGGACGCCGACGTGCCGCTGGTCGTGCCCGAGGTGAACGCGGACCAGATCAACGAGCGTCCGCGCGGCATCATCTCGAACCCGAACTGCACGACGCTGTCGATGATGGCGTCGCTCGGCGCACTGCACCGCGAGTTCGAGCTCAAGGAGCTCGTCGTGGCCTCCTACCAGGCCGCTTCCGGTGCCGGCCAGTCCGGCATCGACCGCCTGTACGCCGAGATCGCGGCGCTGGCGGGCAAGGAGGCGGGCATCGCGGCGGGCGACGTGGCCGAGGCGCTGGCCGCCGCCGGTCTGTCCGCCGAGGACTCGCCGTTCCCGGCCCCGCTGGTGCTGAACGTGGTGCCGTGGGCCGGTTCGCTCAAGGACGGCGGCTGGTCGTCCGAGGAGCTGAAGGTCCGCAACGAGGCCCGCAAGATCCTCGGCATCCCGGACCTGAAGGTCTCCGCGACGTGCGTCCGCGTCCCGGTCGTGACGACCCACTCGCTGTCCGTCCACGCGACGTTCGCCCGCGAGATCACGGTCGAGGCCGCGCACAAGATCCTCGAAGCGCAGCCGACGATCGTGCTGGTCGACGACCCGGCCGCGCAGAAGTTCCCGACGCCCGCGGACACCGTGGGCGAGGACCCGACGTACGTCGGTCGCGTGCGCCAGGCGCTGGACTTCCCGAACACGCTGGACTTCTTCGTGTGCGGTGACAACCTGCGCAAGGGTGCCGCGCTGAACACCTACGAGGTCGCGGAAGAGCTCGCGCAGCGCCTCTAGATCATCACTCCTGTCGCCGTCGGGCCCGGTAGGGTCTGACGGCGATGGGGGAGATCGAGTGGATCAGGCCGCCCCGCCTCACCGAGGTCGTGGCCGCCTACCAGGGTTTCGCTTTCGGCGCGGGTGTCCGAACGGGACTGGTCGGCCAGCTGGCCGCGTGTTCGGCGGAGGACCCGGCCGCCGCATTGGCGCAGTGGGCGTCGGAGCCCGGCGTCCAGCCCGACCTGGTGTCCTGGCAGAGCGCTCGCGACCTGGTCAAGAACAGCTATCGCGGCAAGATCAGGTCACAGGGGTCCGGCGCGTTGATCTGGGCGCTGCCCGCCGCCGTCCGACGGCTCGACGCCGATCAGATCCGTGAGCTGGTCGCGCTCACCCACGGCCCGGACTCCGCGGCCGCCGAGGTCGTGATCATGCTGGCCTCGCACCTCTTCACGCCGTCGAAGCTCGACCCGCCGGACGCCGACGTCTTCACCGCCGCGGGTGCGCTGGCGCAGGCCGTTCGCGGTGAGGGCCGTGGTGTCGCGAGGGCCATCGCGGGTGCGCTGGAGGGCGGGCCCGAGCACGACGTCCGGCTCGTGGCCGAAGAGCTGTACCGGAGGTCGTGGTGAACCCGCTGACGCCGGTGGAACAGCTCCTGCACGAGCACGGGGACGACGTGAACGGCTTCGGGCGCCACGCCGCGCACGGTGAGCTGCTCATCCTCGGCGAGGCCCTGATGACCGCCGCCGACGTCCTCCTCCTCTACACCGAGGAGTCGCGGCTGCCTGCGGGCGTCGAGCAGTGGATCCGCGTGCCGCTGCACACCGTCCTGAGCAGGCTCGTCGCCACCAAGCCGCGGCTGCACGTCAATCCCGGCCTGCCGTACGAGGCCGAGTTCGACTTCGTGGAGCTGGCCGAAGCCGCCGCGGAGCATATGCGCAGCTGCGGATGCGGCGAGCGGCCGTCCGCCACGCGCGAGACCAGCCGCTGGGTCGACCCCGGGGGCCGGCGGTTCTTCGTGGTGCCGCACAAGGACAGCTCGCGGCTGCGCGGGTGCCTGATCGGCGGCGCTGTCGGTGACGCGCTCGGTGCGAACACCGAGAACCTGCCGATGGAGGTCGTCTACGAACGCCACGGGCCGGACGGCATCACCGACCTGCCCGAGAAGCCGGACATCACCGACGACACCCAGATGACGCTGTTCACGTTCGAGGCGGTCATCAGGGCGCACGTGCGGGAACGGACCAGCGGCGAGCGCGACATCACCGGCGTCACGCAGAACGCCTACCAGCGCTGGCTGCACACCCAGAAGACGCCGTGGGACGAGGCACGCGGCATCCACTCCACTGTGGACGAACCGGACGGCTGGCTGGTCACCCACCGCGACCTCTTCCGGATGCGGGCGCCCGGTCTCACGTGCACGAGCGCGTTGCAGGAGTACGCCCGCACCGGCGAGCGGGCGACGATCACCAAGCCCGTCAACAACTCCAAGGGGTGCGGGGGCACCATGCGGGTCGCGCCGGTCGCCCTCGCCGACGACGATCCGGCCGAGGTGTTCGCACTGGCGGCGGCCAACGCGGCACTGACGCACGGCCACCCGAGCGGCTACCTCTCGGCGGGCGTGTTCGCCGTGCTGGTGCACCAACTGTTGCGCGGCAAGGCCGTGCCGGACGCGCTGGACGTCGCCGTCGACTCGCTGGTCCGGCACGAGGGCCACGAGGAGGTCGTCGCGGGCATCGAGCACGCCCTCGAACTCGCGGCGCTCGGCGGACCGAGCGTGGCGCGGGTCGAGGAACTGGGCCGCGGCGGTGTCGGCGACACGGCGCTCGCCATCGCGCTGTACTCGGTGCTGGCCACCGACGACCCGAACGAGGCGCTGCTGGTCTCGGTCAACCACGGCGGCGACAACGACTCGACGGCGTCCATGGCCGGCAACCTCGCCGGAGCGCTGCACGGCGTCGAGAAGATCCGCCCGGACTGGGGCGAGCGCGTGCAGTTCCGGTCCGTCATCGACCGGATGGTCGCGGACTGGGAACTGGAGAAGAGCGGGGTAGCGCCGGTGAGCCGGGAGTGGTTCGTCCGGTATCCACCGTCCTAGGGTGTGATCCATGGCCGAGAGCGACGATCAGTACGACGCGTTGGGCGCGATCTACGAGCGCGCCAAGCACATCCCGACCGGACTGGCCGAGCGCGCGACGCTGCTGTCCGCGGTCGGTGACCTGCTGGGCCGCTCGGTGCTGGACGTGGCCTGCGGTACGGGGTTCTACGCCCGGCTCTTCCACGACCTCGGCGCGACGAAGGTCGTGGGCGTCGACTCGTCCGGCGAGATGATCGGCTACGCCCGCCACGTCGAGGAACGCGAACCGCGGGGCATCACCTACGAGCAGCACGACGCGGCGGACCTGCCGGTGCTCGGCGAGTTCGACGTCGTGACGGCCGTGTGGCTGCTGGGCTACGCGGACGACGAGCCCGCGCTCGACACCATGATCGCGAACCTGACCGCGAACCTCGCTCCTGACGGCCGGCTCGTCGTGCTGGTGCCGAACCCGGACGCCGACTGGGACCTGCTCGGGCAGTACGGCCGCTACGGCTACGAGATCACCCGGACCGGCCCGATGAACGTGAAACAGCCGGTCAAGGTGCACGTCCTGGGCGATCCGCCGTTCGACTTCGACTCGTTCTACTGGGAACGCGGCGTGTTCGACGCGGCGCTGAGCCGAGCGGGTCTCGAAGTCACGCGCCAGCCCGCCGTGACGCCGGACGACGAGCGCGGCGAGGAGTTCTGGGGCCCGCTGCGGACGTCCCCGAGCTTCGCCGTCTTCTCCGCCGTGCGGGGCGTCCAGTGATCGTTCTGGCGGTGGACCTCGGCACCACGGCGACCAAGGTCGTCGCGGTCGACGAGCAGGCACGTGTCGTCGCCTCGACCGAACGCGGCTATCCCATGCGCACCAGCGGTCTCGAGGCCACGCACGACCCGCGGCAGGTGCTCGACGCCGCGCTCGACGCACTTCGCGAACTGGCGACCGAGGACGTGCGGGCCATCGCGCTGACCGGTGCGATGCACTCGATCATGGGCCTGGACGCGGACCTGAGCCCCGTCACGGACGCGCTGAGCTGGGCGGACAACCGCGCGATCGAGCAGACCGAACGGCTGCGGGGCACCGCGGAAGGCCGTGCGCTGCACCAGGCGACCGGTGCGCCGATCCACTCGTTCACCCCGCTGATGAAGCTCGCCTGGTTCCACGAGAACGGTGTCCGGGCCGCGAAGTGGTGCGAGATCAAGGACTTCGTGCACCTGCACCTGACCGGTGTGCTGATCAACGAGCACTCGTCCGGCTCCGGCACGGGCCTGATGAACGTCCACACCCTGCAGTGGCACGAGCCGTCGCTGGAGTTCGCGGGCGTCACCGCGGACCAGCTCCCGCCGCTGGTCGAGCCCACGCACTCGACGCCGCTGACGGCCCTGATCCCCGGACTGCGACCCGGCATCCCGGTGGTCGTCGGCGGTGGCGACGGGCCGCTGGGCAACCTCGGCGTCGGCGCGGCCAGCCCCGGTGCGGGCGCGGTCTCGCTCGGCACGTCGGGCGCACTCCGCGTGGCGCAGCAGGGGCCGGGGGTCGACGAGGAAGGGCGCACGTTCAGCTACGCCATCGGCGAGGGCATCTGGGTTCGCGGCGGCGCGATCAGCAACGGCGGTGTGGTCGCCCAGTGGGCCGCGGAGACGTTCGGCATCCCGGTCGGCGACCTGCTCGCCCAGGCAGCCGACGCCGACTCCGACGGGCTCGTGGCGCTGCCGTACCTGCTGGGCGAACGGGCACCGTGGTGGGACCCGACCGCGCACGCGGCGTTGCTCGGCCTCCGGCGTGAACACACTCCTCAGCAGATCACCAAAGCTCTGGTCGAGGGTGTGTGTCAGCAGTTGGCGCTCGTGCTGGACGCAGTGCCGCACGTCGAGTCGTTGCGGATCACCGGCGGTGCGTTCCGCGCTCCGATCTGGGCGCAGACCCTCGCGAACACGCTCGGCATGCCGTTGCACCTCGCCGAGGACAGCGGCGGTTCGGCCGTGGGTGCGGCGCTGCTGGCGTGGCGGGCGCTGGGCGAGATCGAGTCGCTGACCGTCGACCTCGTGCGGCCGACGCTGACGATCACACCGGACGAGAAGCAGGTCGAGAGGTACGCGAACGCACGGCCGTTCGTCGTGAAGGCCTACCGGGCACTGGAAGAGCTGTATGGCGAATCACATCGTTAGCAAAGAAAACCTTTTGCCATCCGCGTGAGGATGGCGGTGTGGACCTCGCCCCCTTCAAGCACGTCCTGATGCTGCCCAGAGTCCGTCCGTTCGCACTGTTGATGTTCTTCGCGAGGATGCCTCCGGCGGCCACGGGCGTGATCCTGACGCTGCACGTCGCGGTCACGCTGGACCGGGGCTACGGCGCGGCGGGACTGGTCGGGGCGGCGGGCACCATCGGCATGGGGCTCGGTGCCCCGCTGATGGGCAGGCTGATCGACGCGCGAGGCCTGCGGTCGATGCTGGGCGTGAGCATCACGGCCTCGGCGGCGTTCTGGCTCACGGCGCCGCTGATGGGCTACTGGACGTTGCTGGTGACGTCGTTCCTGGTCGGGCTGCTCGGCGTGCCGATGATGTCGATCGGCCGGCAGGTCATCACCGCCCTCGTGCCGGAGAGCCGGCGCCGCGTCGCGCTGTCCGTCGACTCGATCTCGGTCGAGCTGTCGTTCATGGGCGGACCGGCGCTCGGCGTGTTCGTCGCGACGAAGTTCTCCACGAACGCCGCGCTGTGGTTCATCGGCGGCTCGATCCTGGTCGCCGGGGTGCTCCTGTACTGGGCGAACCCGCCGATGGTGCACGAGGACGAGGTGGTCGACGGGCCGCAGCCGCGCGTGTTCGAGTGGATGCGCGGACGGATCGTCGGCGTGCTGGTCGTGTGCGCCGGGGCGACGGTGTGCCTCGCGGGCATGGAGGTCTCGGCGATCGCCTCGCTCGAGCACATCGGCAAGCAGAGCTGGCTCGGCGCGGTGTTCTTCGCGATGTGCGCGGCGTCGATCGTCGGCGGCCTGGTCTACGGCGGCGTGAAGAGGGTGCCGAGCGTCCTGGTGCTGCTCGTCCTGATGGCCGCCCTGGAGATTCCGGTGGGCCTGGGCGACGGCAACGTGCTGCTGCTGTGCCTGCTCCTCGTGCCGATGAACCTCATGTGTGCGCCGTTGATCGCGGCCTCCGGTGAACACATCAGCAGGCTTGCGCCGCCCACCGCCCGTGGCCTGGCACTGGGCCTGCAGGGGTCGGCGTTCACCGTCGGCAACGCGATCGGCGCACCGATCGCCGGCGTCGCGATCGACCGCGGGGGAGCGCCCGCCGGGTTCGCGATCGTCGGCGTCATCGGACTGCTGGTCGCGGGTGTCGCCTGGGTGCTCTCGCGGCAGAACAAACCCGTTGCCAACCAGGTGACGATGTCCTCGTGAACCTCGCCCCGTTCAAGTCGGTCCTGGCGCTGCCGGGGGTCCGTCCCCTGATGCTGCTGATGCTGTTCGCCAGGATCCCGCCGACGGCGGCGGGCGTCACGGTGACGCTGCACGTCGTCACCACGCTCGACAAGGGCTACGCGGCGGCCGGCACGGTCGGCTTCGCGACCATGATCGGCCTCGGGCTCGGGTCGCCGTTGATGGGCAAGCTGGTCGACACCAAGGGCCTGCGGTTCGTGCTCGTGCTGAGCCTGCTCGAAGGTGCCTTCTGGGTGACGGCGCCGCTGATGGACTACTACGTGCTGCTCGTGCTCGCGTTCGCCAACGGGCTCGTGGCCGTGCCGGTGATGTCGATCGGGCGGCAGGCGCTCACGGCGATCGTGCCCGAACCGCAGCGCAGGCCCGCGTTCTCGCTCGACTCGATCTCGGTCGAGCTGTCGTTCATGGTCGGGCCCGCGGCGGGCGTGCTGATCGCGACGAAGTTCTCGACCGGAACTGCGCTCGTCACGATCGGTCTGGCGATCCTGACCGCGAGCGCCGTGCTGTTCCTCGTGAACCCGGTGCTGCTGCACGAGGACGACGTGATCGAGGGCCCGCCACCTCCGTTGCGGCAGTGGCTGCGCGGGCCGATGATCGCGGCGCTGATCGTCCCGTTCGGTGCCACGATGGTGTTGTCCGGCATGGAGATCTCGGCCATCGCCTCGCTGGAGCGCTCCGGTCAGCAGAGCTGGCTGGGCCTGATCTTCGTGGTGATGTGCGCGGCCTCGGCCCTCGGCGGCCTCTTCTACGGCAGCCTCAAACGGGTGCCGAGCGGCGTGTTCCTGTTGGCGTGCATGGCTTTGCTGGAGATACCCGTCGGTGTCGGGGACGGCAACGTGTGGCTGCTGGCGCTCGCGTTGGTCCCGATGAACCTCGCCTGCGCGCCGACGATCACGGCGTCGTCCGAGCTGATCGCCAAGAGCGCGCCACCCACCGCTCGCGGGCTTGCGCTGGGCCTGCAGGGCTCCGCCTTCACGTTCGGCGTCGCCGCCGGCCAGCCGCTCGCGGGGATCGCCGTGGACCACAGCGGACCCCCGCTCGGCTTCGTCGTCGCGGGCCTGGCCGGACTGCTGGTCGCCGCCGTCGGCTGGGTGCTGTCACGCCAGCGTCAGGCGGTCTCCTCCACCTCCTGAGCGGAGTTGGCCAGCGCGAAACCGGTCCGCAGCGCACCGACGGCCTCGGACACGGCCTCGCGGAAGATCCCGCCGACACCGAGCACGTTCGCGAAGCCGTGGAACAGGCCTTCGTGCCTGCGCAGCACGACCGGCACGCCGTCGGCGGCCAGGCGTTCCGCGAAGGCCTCGCCCTCGTCGCGCAACGGGTCGTAGCCCGCGGTCGCGATGTAGGTCGGCGGCAGGTTCGACAGGTCCTCGGCCAGCATGATCGACAGGCGCGGGTCGTGCCGGTCCTTGCCGCCGGGGGTGTACTGGTCGAGGAACCAGTCCATCTTCTCGTCGGTCAGGAAGAACCCGTTGCCGAAGATCTCACGCGACCGGCGACGCACCGACGCGTCCACGCCGGGGTAGAAGAGCAGCAGGAACGAGAGGTCGATCTCGGCGCCGTGAGCCGTCACGGCGGCCAGGTTGCCGCCCGCGCTGTCGCCGCCGAGCGCGATCCGCCTCGGGTCGATGCCCAGGTCGTCCGCCTTCGCGACGGCGTAGCGCAGCACCTCGGCGGCGTCGTCGGCCGCGGCGGGGAACGGGGCCTCCGGAGCGAGCCGGTAGTCGGCCGCGAGCACCCGGATGCCCGCCTCCCTCGCGAGGAACCGGCAGAGGTTGTCGTGGCTCTCCAGACTGCCCGTCACCCAGCCGCCACCGTGGTAGAAGATCAGCAACGGCGAGCCGGGCGCGAGCAGCCGCGGCGTGTAGATCCGGCCGGCGAACTCCCCGATCGTGAGATCGCGCGAACCCACTCCGGTGATCTTCGGACCGGAGACGAGCTTCGAACTCAACTCCAGGTCCAGTCGGCTCTCGGATGCTGTCCTCGTGCGCCACTCCGTCCCGGTCAGCTGCTGGAGCCTGAGCAGCAGCTGAGCCTCCGGGTGCAGGTCCTGGCCGTCCAGGCGGATCGGGGCACCGGCGATGAGGCGGCGCACAGGGCCTGGCAGACCGAACGCGAAGCGCAGAGCACCGGCCATCACGGCCGCCTGGAAGTTCGACATGTGGTGCAGGTTACTAGCGAGTAGTGCTGGATCTCCAGGTAGCTGGAGGTGGAAGGATCGTTGGCATGACGGTGACGGTGGTGGGCATCGGCGGCTCGATCAGGTCCGACTCGCAGTCCGAAAGGGCGCTGCGAGTGGCTCTGGAGGGCGCTCGTGAGCTCGGTGCGCAGACGATCCAGTACAGCGGCCCCGACCTGGTGCTCCCGTTCTACGACCCGTCGGTCCCGGACCGCACGGACATCGCACTCCGCATGGTCGAGGACCTGCGGCGGTGCGACGGCGTGATCGTCGTGTCGCCCGGCTACCACGGCACCGTGTCCGGCCTGGTCAAGAACGCCCTCGACTACATCGAGGACCTGCGCGACGACGACCGCCCGTACCTCGACGGACGCGCGGTCGGCACCATCACCGCCGCCTACGGCTGGCAGGCCGCGGTGAACACGCTCGCCGCGGTTCGCTCGATCGTGCACGCCCTGCGCGGCTGGCCGACGCCACTGGGCTCCGCCATCAACTCCGCCCAGGTCAAGTTCGACGGAGACGGCGCCTGCTCCGACGCCGACGTCGACCGCAACCTGCGGATGATCGGCCGCCAGGTGGCCGAGTTCGCGCTGCGCCGCCCCATCTCGGACGTGAACTGAGTCACGACGGGGCATTTAGGTCGCGCACGATGCGTTCTCCCTCAGTGAAAGGCTTTGACCACTGACTCAAGGGAGAGCGGAATGGAAGCGCTGTACACGGCTGAGGCGACTGCTTACGGCGAAGGCCGCAACGGCGAGGTGCGTTCCTCCGACGGCGTGATCGACGAGGTCCTGTCGGTCCCGAAGGAGATGGGCGGCCCCGGCGGAGACGCGACCAACCCCGAGCAGCTCTTCGCAGCCGGTTACTCGGCGTGCTTCAACTCCGCTATCGCAGCAGTCGCGCGCGGGGGGAAGATTCAGATCGCTTCTTCTGAGGTAACCGCCAAGGTGGGGATCGGCTCCAACGGCACCGGCGGCTTCCAACTGGCCGTCGAGCTCGCGGTGAAGATCCCCGGACTCGACCAGGCGGTCGCGGAAAAGCTCGTCGAGCAGGCCCACCAGGTCTGCCCGTACTCGAACGCGACGCGCGGCAACATCGAGGTGGCGCTCACCGTCACCGTCTAGGAGGCGCGTTTCACCATGGCCAAGAACCCGATCACCAGCCCGCTCGCTGACGCCGACCGCGACGCCGTCGGAGCCATTCTGCAGGCGACCTTGGTCGACCTGGTCGACCTCTCCCTGATCGGGAAGCAGGCGCACTGGAACGTCATCGGCAAGAACTTCCGCAGCGTCCACCTCCAGCTCGACGAACTGGTCGTCCTCGCGCGCAACGCCGCCGACCAGGTCGCCGAACGGGCCGCCGCTCTCGGAGTGACGCCGAACGGCACGGCGAAGACCATCGCCGCGTCGTCCGGCGTGCCCGAGATCGAGTCCGGCTGGCTGAAGGAGGACCAGGTCGTCACGTCGATCACGTCTTCACTGGCGTCGCTGATCTCCCGCATGCGCTCCCGCATCGACGAGACCGACAAGCCCGACCTCGTCACCCAGGACCTGCTGATCGGCATCACGCAGGAGCTGGAGCAGGCGCACTGGATGTGGCAGGCCCAGGCGGCCTAGCCCCGCCAGGACGCGGCAGGCCCACACGGCCTGGCCCGTCAGCTCGACATCAGCAGACGGATGGCCCGTTCCTCGATGGAACGGGCCTCGTCGACTTTCCGGGCCAGCTCGTCGTAGTCGCCACCCCCGGCGATCTCCGACCACAGCCTGCCGGACTCCCGGAACTCCTGCGCGCCAGGCAGTCCAGCCTCGTTGAGGAACTCCGCGTACAACGGCCGCGTGGCACCCGGCGCCGTGTACTCGACCTCCAGGCAGTCGTGCAGCCGCTGCTCGGGGAACCCGGGATCGTCGGCCCACCGCTGGGCCCAGCCCTTCTTCCCCTTGTCGCGCAACTGCTCCGCAAGCTTGCGCATACCGGAAAACCCGAAGTTCACGTCGAAGTTGTTGCCCAGCACCGGCCCGGTCAGGTGCTCACACGTCATCCGCACCGCCGCGGCGACATCCGGCTCACCCCGCCGCTCACCGATGCTGATCATCTCGTGCTTCCCCTGCCCCCAGCCCGACATGAACTCGGCCAACGGCTGCACGTGCGTCCCGCGGTTGTGCACGGTGACGGCGTCGCCGTCCACACCGAGCACCCCGACAGGATGCTTCTCCTTGCCCAGCAGGCAGATCACCGGCCCGTCAGCCGCCCGCAACTGCTGCTCGGCCTTACGCGCCGACGTGGTGCTGGTGACCTCGTGCGAGATGCCGGCGTGCGCAAGCGCGGTAGGGATGAACGGCGCAGGATGATGCCGCGCCACGATCGTCATCGTCGGCGCGTGACCCTTGTACTCGAACACGAAGTACATGAACCCGATCCCACCACCGAGCCCGGCCAGCATCGCCTCGGACCACTCGCCGTCGAGCACCTCCCGCAACAGCCAGGAGTCGTGCATCTGCCCGGCGGGGCGCGCATCCTTGAGAACGTGCCTGCGCGCGGTGGTGTAGGACTCGCCGGTGCGCTCCATCCGGGCGCGAACCAGGCGCTTGAACGACTTCTGCTCGGTCATGGCGTGCCTTCCGCGGACGCGCACGAGCCGTTCCCCACGCCTGGCTCCGCTCGTCCGGACTCAGCTCGCAGTGCACACGACTGACTGACCGGCGCCGGGAGGACAGGAGTCCCCTTTGCCTCCGCGACGCCGGCCAGCGCGGGTGACCGATCAGGAGGTGAGGCGCTCGGCGGCGCCGTCGCCCATCGTACGGCGCTGGCGGGCGGATATCGCGGTGCGACTGTCCGTTGGCATGCGGGGTGCGACTGTCCGCTGGAGTGCTGGGTGCAACTGCGCGTCGGCGTGCGGGCAGCGGCGTGCGGGCAGCGGTGTGCGGACAGCGGCGTCCGGGTTGCGGCTTGCCTCGCCTGCGGTTCGCCTCGCCTGCGGTTTGCCTCGCTGCTTGGGGCGGAGCCTCGCCGCTTCCGGCGGGACCGAGCCGCTGCGGGCGGAGGGCTGCGGTTTCCGCACAGCCTGGCCGCTTCGCGCGGAGTCTCGCCGTTCCAGCGGAACCGAGCCGGTTCATGTGGAGCCTCGCCGCTTCCAGCGGAACCGAGCCGGTTCATGTGGAGCCTCGCCGCTTCCAGCGGAACCGAGCCGGTTCGGACGGAGCCTCGACGCCTCGGGCGGAGCCCTTCCCTTCGGGCCAAGCCTCGTCGCTTCCAGCACAGCTGGGCCGCTTCGCGCGGGAGCACGCCGCTTCCAGCGGAACCAAGCCGGTTCGGGCGAAGCCCTGTCGCAAGGTGCCAGAACCCTGCCGTCCAGGCGAAGGCTCTTCGCCGCCCGACACAGCCTCGTCGCCGCCGACACAGCTCGGTCGCTTCGCGCGGAGCCTGCCGCTTCAGGCGAAGCCCTCACTTCCGGCACAGCCCCGTCGCTTCAGGCGGCACGCTCTGCCGCTGCCGGCACAGCCTCACCGCTCCACGCGAAGCCTGGCCACTTCCCGGCACGGCCTCGCCGCCACCTCACCGCACGAGCAGGCCGTCACCACTGACCTACCTGCCTCGCCGACCGGCTCCTACGTACCGGGGGACCGGTCCACACCAAGGTGACTGCCCCACCTGCCAAGGAGGCCAAGCGCCGCGCCCACCCGTCCCCCGCGCGATTCCTCATGACGCAACGCGCAATCCCCGATTTTGGTTCCCGCTCTATCCACAGGCTACCCAAGCGCAGATAACCGCAGGTCAGCACCAGGGCAGCCTGTGGACAACTCGCGATCAAGAACTACTCAGCGGCCAGGTGCCGACGAGCGAAGTCCACCTCGGCCGCCGTCTGCCGGATCGTCTCGGCGACGACCAGCGAGCCGTGGCCCGCGTCGTAGCGGTACATCTCGTAGGTGTGGCCGCGAGCCGCGAGGGCGTCGAGGTAGTTGTCGATCTGCCTGATCGGGCAGCGCGGGTCGTTCTCGCCGGCGAGGATCAGCACCGGTGCGGTGACCTTGTCGACGTACGTGAGCGGCGAGCACTCCTTGTACAGCTCGGGCAGCTCCTCCGGGGAGCCGCCGAACAACGCGCGGTCGAACGCGCGCAGCGGTTCCATCTCGTCCTCGTACGCGGCGAAGTAGTCCGCGACGGGGACGCCCGCCACGCCGACGGCCCAGCGTTCCGGCTGCGTGCCGATGCCGAGCAGGGTCAGGTAGCCGCCCCACGAGGCGCCGTTGAGCACCGACTTCGCCGGGTCGGTGAGTCCGGACTCGACCGCCCAGTCGTGCACGGCGGCGATGTCCTCGAGTTCGGTGAGGCCCGGCCTGCCCTCGATGGCGTCGCGCCACTTCGAGCCGTAGCCGCTGGAGCCGCGGTAGTTCACGTGCACGGTGGCGAAGCCCGCGTCGAGCCAGACCGCGCGGTAGGCGGAGAAGCGGTCCTCGTCGGACGAGTGCGGGCCGCCGTGGATCAGGAAGACGGTCGGGAACGGGCCCTCGCCCTCGGGCTTCGAGACCAGTGCGTGCACGTCGCCGACGAACACGTCCTCCAGCTTGTGCGACGTCGCGGGCACGGCGCCCTGCGGCTCGACGAGCACCCGCTCGGTGCCGTCGGTGGCCAGCGCGCGGATGACCGTGGACCTCTCGGCGGACGACCAGGAGTACTCGATCGTGCCGTCCGGCCGCACGCCCGCCGAGCCGATCACGCCGGGTGCGGTGTCCAGAGTGGACAGCTCGCCGGTCGCGAGGTCGTAGCGGTGCACGGTGTTGCGGGCGTGGTGCGTGTGGACGACGAGCAGCGCGGACGCGTCCGGGTACCAGTCGGCGGCGACCTCGCCCGGCAGGTCGAGGACGATCTCCTGCTCGGTGTCGGCGGCGACGTCCCAGATCAGCAGCTCCTCGCGGCCGCGGCGCTCGTGCAGCACCAGCAGTCGCTGGTCGCCGCGCACCGGGCTGAACGAGATGGCGTCGAGGCCCTTGCCCTTGCCGTCCCACTTCTCGGCGATCGTCTCGCCGTTCTCGGCGTTGAGCGCGCGCAACGCCATGTGGCGGTTGTCGCCGTGCTCGGAGTGCGCGATCACGACGATCGACTCGTCCTTGGCCAGCGCGGTGACGCCGGCGTCGTTGACGTGCTGGTAGAGCACCTCGCTGCGGCCGTCGCGCGTCAGCCAGACCGTGGTGCCGTCGTCCGTCGACGCGGCCACGGCCGTGACGGTGCGGCCGATCTCCAGGCCCGCCGGGTAGCCGGCCGTCACGTCCGCGACCGCGGGCTCGGCCTTGCTGCCGTCGGCCTTGAACGGCTCGCGGACCCAGACGCCGAACTCGTCGCCGTCGTGGTCGTCGAACCACCAGATCTCGGTGCCGTCCGGGTTCAGCGTGGCGTGCGACGTGCCGTTCGGGCGGTCGGTGACCTTGCGGTGCTCGTCCGTCGCGCGGTCCCAGGCGTAGATCTCCCACACGCCACTGGCGTTGGAGACGTACAGGGTGCGGTCCGGAGCGTCGTCGGCCCAGCCGGGCAGGCTCATCCGGGGCGCGGTGAACCGCTCACGCCACCGGGTCTCGGCGGCGGGGTCTTCGAAGAGCTGTTCCGGAATGGCGGGAGAAGGGTGCGTGGTCACGGTTCAACACTAGAGTCAGAGCCTGCTTCTAGGGGGATCGCAGATGACACAACCACCACAGTGGGGTGCGCCACCACACCGTCCGGCACCTGGTCACGGGTACCAGCAGCCACCACAGCAGCACTGGCCCCAGCAGGGCCCGCCACCGCGGCAGGGCCCGCACTTCCAGCCAGGCCCGCCGCCGCAGCACTGGCCGCCGCAAGGCCCGCCGTCCCAGGCCGGCTGGCTGCCGCCGAAGCCGTCACAGCTCACCCTGCTCGCGGTGCTGAACTGGATCCTGGCCGTCGGCATGCTCGTGATCGCGGCCTTCGTGATCATGAGCTTCCTGATGTCCGGCGGCACGCTGCTGATCGGCATCCTGCTCGCCGCCGTGATCGCGGGCTTCGGCCTGTTGAACGCGCTGGGCGCCATGTCGATCAACCACCCGCACTTCCCGAACACCATCGCCTCACAGATGGCCGGCGGGTTCACGGCACTGGTGCTGCTGGTGGCGCTGTTCCGTTCGGTGCGCCGCGGTGTCGCCGAACTGGTGCCATCGGCGGCGTCGGCCGTCCTGCTGGCGCTGTGCGTGCTGAGCCTCGTGCTGGCGACCCGTCCGGCCGTGAAGCGGTGGATTGTCGCAAAGCACCAGCATTCTTTGTCGCAAGGTCACATACCGCGAAACCGCCGCTGATTAGTTGAATCGAGCCAGAAAATCTAGGTGCGCGGCCCGGTGGGAGTTAACGTGGTGGCATGTCCGACACGATGGAGCGCCTCACCGGAGCCGTGACGTTGGAGGAAGTGCAACGGATCGTCCGCACCACGGCCAGGTCTTCCCTGGCGGCGCACGGTGCGACGTTGGTGCTGCTCGACGGCGACCTCTGCTACTACGCCGACGAGGACTCCATGAGTCCGCTGTGGAAGGGCCAGCGCTTCCCCGCCGTGAACTGCATCAGCGGGTGGGCGATGTTGAATCGCCAAACCGTGGTGATCAGGGACATCCGCTTCGATTCGAGGATTCCTCAGGAAGCGTATCGGCCGACCTTTGTGCGGAGCCTGCTGATGGCTCCGATTCTGCGCCCGGAACCGATCGGCGCCATCGGTTGCTATTGGGCCGTCCCGCACACCGCGACCCCCGCGGAGATCGAGACGCTGGAGTCCCTCGCCCGAGCTGCCGGTGACGCCCTCGAGCGGTTCCCGGAAGGCCTGCCCGCGCGGGGCTTCATCAGCTGAGTCAGCTCACGTGCCGGAAGTGCCGCAGCGCCAACGGTTGCTGCAAGTAGTCGCTCTCGTCCGGGAACGTCACCGGATCGGTGCGCCACCCAGGCCCCGCGTAGCTCTCCAGCGCCTGCTCGTCCCGCCACCGGCTCACGTAACGCACGCGCAGCGGGTCGTCGAGGTCGACGAGCACCTCGTGCCCCAACAGCCCTTCGTAGATCTCGGGAAACCCCTTCACGAGGTCCCGCACTCGTGCGATGAACTCCTGTTCACGGCCGGGCTTGACCAGGGCCTCGGAGACTCGCGTCAGCACGGCTCCAGCCTAGTGGCGGCCGAGCTCCTCGTCGAAGATCTGGTCGACCTTCCGCGAGGCGCGCGACAGCGCCCTGATCGCGACGAAGACGACGATGAAGCCGACGGCCACCACGGCCGTCACCCAGGCTGAAGTGAGCATGAAAACGATCCCCAGGGACTGCAGCACCACAATTGCCTTGGCCGCAATGACGATCCACGACCTGTGAGACGGGTTGGCGGCGGAGGCGGAGTCCATCACAAACATCTCCCGACATATTCAACGTTGGCTGAACCACTGCCTTCGTCGTTTGGATCAAGACAGCCGTTACGCAACGTGAGTTGAATCGTCAACCTTCACTCGGAAGGGTTAACGTGACCCGGCCGTTTCGTAAGGTTTGGACCTGAACGTGAGCGCTGTGTCATGCGAGAACGGTCCCGTCTGCGGCCGCCCGTGTCGAGCCACGTCACACGATCGGGTGGCTTATCGGGAACGTTGATGTCCTTTTCCGTGACCAGAAAGGACCTTCGACTCTGTGGTGGAGGGACTTCCCGGGCAAGATCTACAAACAACAGTTGAGACGAATTCGCAACTGAATGGAATCAGTCCGGCCCGGTGGGGAAGGGCGGGATCCCGACGGCGGCAGAGGCGGCCCGGCGCGGGCTGACCCTCGCCTTCGGCCGGCTGCGCGGTGTCCGAACCGGACGGCTGGAGCTGTTGGCCAGAACGGCCCGAAATGCAAATCAGCTCCCGTTCGCATTTATGCGCACGGGAGCTGATTTGTTTATTCAGTCGGGGTGACAGGATTTGAACCTGCGACCTCTTCGTCCCGAACGAAGCGCGCTACCAAGCTGCGCCACACCCCGGCTGGGAACATGTAGAACTCTACATCATGTCCGCTCCAGCTCCGAATCGGACCCCCTCATTTCGCCCCTGACCAGGCGTAACGGGCCTCGGAACGAGGGTCAGCAGGGAAGCTTCCGGAGGGCAGCAGAAGCGCACCGGCGCGTACGGCGAAGTGCCCATGCCGGCGGACACGTTCATCCACATGTGCGAACCCCAGCGCGAAACGCCGCGGGCTCGGCCGCGGTCCAATTCGCAGTTCGTCACCACGGCGCCGTAGAACGGGATGCGCAGCTGGCCGCCGTGGGTGTGGCCGGCCATCACGAAGTCGTAGCCGTCGGCCGCGAACGGGTCCAGCACGCGCGGTTCCGGGGAGTGCGTGACACCCAGCCTCAAGGCGGCACTGGGATCCGGGGCGCCTGCGATGTCGGCGTAGCGGTCGCGCTTCAGGTGCGGGTCGTCGAGGCCCGCGCAGAAGATGGCCTGGCCGTTCACCATGATGGTCTTGCGCAGGTGCGTGAGGTCTTCCCAGCCCCGCTCGATCATGCCTGCGCGCAGGTCGCGCCACGGGAGCGTCACGCCGTGGATGCGCTTGGTCTTGGAGGACGGCAGCAGGTAGCGCACCGGGTTCTTGAGCTTGGGCGCGTAGTAGTCGTTGCTGCCGAACACGAAGACGCCCGGCTTGTCGAGCAACGGGCCGAGCGCGCGCAGCGTGCCGGGGACGGCGTCCTTGTGCGCGAGGTTGTCGCCCGTGTTGACGACGAAGTCCGGGTTCAGGTCGGCCAGGGCGGCGACCCAGCGCTGCTTCGACACCTGGTTCGGCGTCATGTGCAGGTCTGAGATGTGCAGCACGCGGATCGGCTTGGCGCCGGGAGACAGGACGGGCACCGTGGCGGTGCGCAGGGTCCAGTTCCTTCTCTCGATTCCCGCCGCGTACGCGACGGTCGCGGCGCCGAGAGCGGTCGTGGCGAGGAGGGCGCGGCCCAGCTTGTTCACGCGTCAAGGGTACGGAAGGGCGGTAACTCGATCGGCGCGGCATCCGGCGGGCGGTACCGTTCTGCGTCATGGCGGAGTTGAAGACGCGACTGCAGAACGACCTGACCGTGGCGATGAAGGCCAGGGAGACGGTCACGGCCGGTGCGCTGCGGATGGCGCTCACGGCCGTCACGAACGAGGAGGTCTCGGGCAAGCAGGCCCGGGAGCTCAGTGACGACGAGGTCGTGAAGGTCCTCTCGCGCGAGGCGAAGAAGCGCAAGGAGGCCGCGGAGGCCTTCGACGGTGCCGGCCGGACCGAGAAGGCCGAGCTGGAGCGCCAGGAGCTCGCCGTGCTGGAGGTCTACCTCCCCAAGCAGCTCGACGACGCCGAGCTGGCGTCCATTGTGGACAAGGCGTACGACGCCGTGGCCGCGCAGCTCGGTGAGGCGCCGGGCCAGAAGCAGATGGGCCAGGTCATGAAGGCCGTCAACGCCGAGGTCGCCGGCCGCGCCGAGGGTGGCCGGGTGGCCGCCGCGGTGAAGGCCAAGCTGGCAGGCTGACACGAGTGTGCCGCAGCGGTCCGGCCGCGGCGGCGCCCCCGCGCAGAAGGCCCTGGCGCCCGCGTGCGGGACCGCGCCCCTGG
>NZ_JAPJDL010000016.1:145291-226474 GCF_026242055.1 Lentzea sp. NEAU-D7
GGGTTTACCGCCGAGCAGTCCCGCCTCCTGGCGGGGCCCGGCGGGCGCGCGCCGGCCGCCCCACCCCGACTCAGAAGGCCTTGTCGACCGCGTCCGCGAACTCGCCCATCGACCCGAACTCCAGGTCGTAGCTGAAGTCCTCGGCCGGCTTCGGCGTCGCGCCCCAGCCGGGCCGGTCGTGCCGCCGGTTGATCCACACGGACCGCAGCCCCTCGCGCTTGGCTGGCACGTGGTCGTGGAACAGGCTCTGTGCCACGTGCAGCAGTTCCGAACGCTCGATCCCCAACGAGCCGAGCGTGGTGTCGAGTGCGCGGAAGTGGTTCTCGGCGGGCTTGTACGCGCCGACGTCCTCCGCGGTGATGATCGCCGCGAAGTCCCCGCGCAGCTGCCGGTTGCTCCCGGCGAACCCCTCGCGGTGCACGTTGGACAGAATGATCAACTTGTAGTGGGAAGCCAGGCGTGCCAGCGCGTCCGCCGAGTCCGGGAACGCCGGCCAGTCGGGCACGGACGAGCCCAGCCGCCACGCCCACTCGTCACTCACCTCGCGTCCCAGGTCGGCACCGGCCTGCCGGAACGCCGCGGCCAGCACGTCCGGGTACAGCGCGAACTCGGCCGTCCCCACCTCGGCCTCGGCCGAGGCGTACGCGAGCAGCAGCTCCTCGTCGGACAGCGAGAGCCCTTGTTCCCGCGCCCACGGCGAGAGCACCGCGATGAGCCCGGCCTCCCAGTCGATGAGCGTGCCGTAGCAGTCGAAGCTGAGCGCCTTGAACGTCGTCAGGTCCATGACGCTCAACTGTAGTACAGTTCAACTGTAGGGCAACTGGTTAGACTGGCTACATGTCAGCCCTGGACGGCCTTGAGGTGCGCCGCACCACCACGGCCCAGCAGCTCGCCGACGGCCTCTCCGAACGGATCATGGCCGGCGCCTTCGGCCCTGGTGACAGGCTCAGGGAGAGCGCGATCGCGGCCGAGCTGGGCGTCGCGCGCAACACCATCCGCGAGGCCGTCCGCATCCTGGAGCTGACCGGTCTGGTGCGCTACGAGGTCAACCGGGGCGCGGTCGTCATCGCCCCGACCCCGGAGAAGATCGAGGCGCTCTACACCGCCCGCGAACGCCTTGAGACGGCGGCGGCGCTCCGCACGCCGCGTCCCGAGCAGCTCGACGCGATCACCAGGGCGTTCGACGAGCTCACCGAGGCCGCCGCCGAAGGCGATACGAGCAGGATCGTCGATCGAGACCTCGCGTTCCACCAGGCGATCGTGGCGCTGCTCGACAGCACGAGGCTGGACGAGTTCTTCACCTCGCTGACCGAGGAGCTGCGCTTCTACCTCACGGTGCTCTCGAAGTCCGAGACGCCGGAGGAGGTCGTGGCGCAGCACCGGGTCATCCTCGACGCGCTCCTGCTCGGCGACCACGACAGGGCGGTCGCCGAGATCCGGGCCCACGTCGACGTGAGCGTCGAGCAGCTCAAGCAGCTGCTCGGCTGAGAGCTACCTGCCCGGTTCGGTCGGCAGCGTGATCGGTGGTGGCTCGTTCGGGTTGCCGGGGCTGGGCGGCGGCTGCGACGGCTCCGTGGCCACCGGCGGTGGCACGTACCCCGAGCTCACCGACAGCGTGATCACCGTGCCGCGCAACGCGTTGCCGCGCGGCGTCTGGCTGACGACCGTGCCCTTCGGCTGCTCGGAGTTGACCGACTGCTGGCTCACCTTGTAGCCGGCCTGGTCCAGGATCCGCGTGGCGTCGTTGATCTGCTTGCCCACGACGTCGGGGATCTGGATCTCGCGGCCGCCCTTGAGGTAGCGCTGCTCCACCTGCGGCAGCGGCGAGGCCGGGATCGAGCCGTGCACCTTCGTCATCGTCTCGAACCACGTCTTGGCGGGGATCGTGCCGCCGAAGATGTTGCCGTTGCCGCACAACCGCGGTGCGGCGCCGATGCAGATCGGACGCGGGTTGGTGCCGTCGTTGAACGTCTGCACGGCGCCCGCGAAGTCCGGGGTCGCGCCGATGAACGCGGCCGACTTGTACTCCTCGGTGGTGCCAGTCTTGGCGATCATCGGGCGGGACCACTTGGCGGCGCGGGCGGCGGCCGCGGCGGTGCCGTTGCCGGTGTCGTCCTTGCTCATGCCCACCGCGAGGCCGTTCGCGAGACCCTCGGCGACGACCTGCTCGCACGGGGCCTCGTTGACGGGGACGGTCTTGCCGTTGCGGTCCAGCACCTTCGCGATCGGCGTGGGCGGGCACCACTTGCCGCCGCTCACGATGGTCGCGGCGACGTTCGCGAGCTCCAGGGTGGACACCGGCGCCGGCGAGAGCGTGAACGACGCGTTGCCGCCGTTCTGCTTGTAGAACTCCGTCTGCGAGATGCGGTTCTGTTTGTCCTTGGCCTTCGGGTCGGGCCTGGTGCCCTGCAGGTTCGTCGCCATCGTCTCGCGCATGCCCAGGCGCGAGGCCATGTCGACGACCGGGTCCATGCCCGTCTGCTCCTCGAGGATCACGAAGCCGGTGTTCGGCGACGTCGCGAGGGCCTGCTGCAGCGTCATCGAGGACGGGTACTTCGAGTCGAAGTTCGACAGGCAGTACCAGCGGGTGCCGGGCTCACCGGTGCTCGGGCAGCGCTGGGCGCCACCCTTGAAGACCCTGGAGACGTGCGAGGTCGGCGTCGGGATGACGTTCTCGATGCCGAGGCCCTTCTCCAGCGCCGCCGCGGCCGTGAAGACCTTGTAGATCGAGCCTGCGCCGAACTTGTTCTCCACGCCGCTGGGCAGGTCGTACGTGGTCTGGCGCAGGTCGGACTTCAGGCCGTAGTCGCGGTTGGCGACCAGCGCGAGCACTTCGTGGCGGTCCTTGCCGGGCTTCACGATGGCCATCGTGTTGGCGATGCCCTCGGTGGTCTTGGGGACGCCGGCCTCCGCCGCGGCCTTCGCCTGCGACGTGGCTGCTCGGTCCAAAGTGGTCTGAATGGTGTAGCCGCCGGTGCGCAGCTGTTCCTCGCTGAAACCCGCGCGCTGCAAGTAGTTCACGACGTACGAGCAGAAGAAGCCGTTTTCCGGACCGGCGCCGACACAACCGTTCGGCGGGGTGCGCACCGGAGTGGCGAGACCCAGGCCTTCCTTCTTCGCCGCCTCACCCGCGTCGCGCGACAACTTGTCGTTCTCGACCATCCTGTCGATCACTTTGTTGCGCCGGTCCAAAGCTTTGTCCGGATACGCTTCGGGGTCGAGTGCTGACGGACTGTTCACCATTCCGGCGAGCATCGCGGCTTGTGGAACCGTCAACTTGTCGGGAGTCGTGTTGAAGTAAGCCTGGGCCGCCGCCGCGATGCCGTAAATGGTCGAACCAAAAGGAACGACGTTCAGGTACCGGGCGAGGATCTCCTCCTTGCCGAGCTTGCGCTCCAGCTGCAGCGAGATCCGGGCCTCGCGCATCTTGCGCGCGATGGTCTGCTCCTGGGCCTTGGCCTGCTCCAGCTTGTTGTTCCGCGCCACGACGTGGACCAGGTAGTTCTTGACGTACTGCTGGGTCAGCGTGGACGCGCCCTGCGAGACCGAGCCGCTGACCTGGTTCGTCAGGCCGGCGCGGATCGTGCCCTTCCAGTCGACGCCCTGGTGCTCGTAGAACCGGCGGTCCTCGACCGAGATCAGCGCGGCCTTCATGGTCGGCGAGATCTTCTCGGGAGGCGTCAGCACTCTGTACTGGTCGAACAGGTAGGCGATCGGGGCCCCGTCCTTGTCCGTGACCGTGGTGATCAACGGGGGATCCGTCGTCACCAGGTCGGCCGAGATGCTGTCCACGGTGTCGCTGGCCCTGTTCGAGACGAGACCTGTCGCGCCCACGACTGGGAACAGCATGCCGGCGAGGAGAACCCCAGCCAGCAGGCACAGGCCGAGCATCTTGAGCACGCCATTCCTGACTCGCACGCGGGCCAGCGTACGCCGTACACGAACGGGTGAAGGTGATCAGTAAGTGCCGTTACTCAGCATGAGTAGACATACGCAAGACAGGTAACAGTCGGGTGACCCAGGCTTGGACAGGGAACCGAACGGCACTACAGTCCGTCAACGTCCAAGGAAAGCAGCCGTAGCTCGAACGCTACGGCATCCGTGGCAGGGGTGTGGCGGATTTCCACATTTGGACAGCACTGAGGAGTGGGGGATATGAACCAGGGGGATTGGCGTATCAACGCTTCGTGCCGTGACGAAGAGCCGGATCAGCTCTTCGTCCGAGGTGCGGAGCAGCGCAAGGCGAAGCTCGTGTGCCTGGGTTGCCCGGTGCGCATGGAATGCCTGGCCGAAGCGCTGGACAACAAGATCGAGTTCGGGGTCTGGGGAGGCATGACCGAGCGCGAACGCCGTGCTCTGCTGCGCCGCCGTCCGGACGTCGACTCGTGGCTCGAGCTTCTCGACAACGCACGTCAGGAACACGTCGAGGACACGAGGGTCGGCTAGGCGCAGCGGGCGTCTACTCGCCGGCGAGTCGACGACCTATCTCCCGCAGGCCGTCGAGGTCGTGCACGTCAGCAGGCAATGCGGGCACGCCGACCAGCGCAACGCCGGGGTGGGCACGCGTGAACCGGGCCAGCAGCCGCTTCTCACGATCGGCGACTGCCACCCGGTCCGCGTGCAGCCGGAGCACTGCCGCGGCGAGCGGCGCGTCACCGGAGCGGTCGAGGTCGTCCGCCGCCGCGACCGCCTTCGCCGCGGGCAGGTCGGTCGCGAGCACGGGATGCGTCCTGTTCGCGACGAGTCCGCACAACGGCATGTTCTCGGCGCTGAGCCGCTCCACGAAATAGCTCGCTTCGCGCAACGCGTCCGGCTCCGCCGCCGCCACCACGACGAAACCGGTGCCGGGCGAGCGGAGCAGTTCGTACGTGCGCTGGGCGCGCTCGCGGAATCCTCCGAACATGCTGTCGAAAGCCTGAACAAAAGTTGACGCGTCCTGCAGCAGCTGGCCACCGACGATCGTCGACACGGCCCGCGTGAAAAGGCTGAAACCGGTTCCAACGATCTTGAGCAGGCCGCGGCCGCTCGCCCGCGCCGGAGCCGAGAGCATCCGGATGAACCTGCCGTCGAGCACCGTCGACAACCGCTGCGGGGCGTCCAGGAAGTCGAGCGCCGACCGGCTCGGCGGGGTGTCGACGATGATCAGGTCCCACTCGTCCTGCGCCACCAGCTGGCCCAGCTTCTCCATCGCCATGTACTCCTGCGTGCCGGAGAACGACGAGGAGATGGTCTGGTAGAAGGGGTTCGACAGGATCTGGTCGGCCCGGTCGCGGCCCGCGTGCGTCAGCACCATGTCGTCGAACGTGCGACGCATGTCGAGCATCATCGCGAACAGCTCGCCCTTGGGCTCGAAGCCCTCCACGACGACCTCGCGCGGGTGGTTGTCCAGCTCCCGCAGGCCCAGCGACTGCGCCAGGCGCCGTGCCGGGTCGATCGTCAGCACGACCACGCGCCTGCCGCGTTCGGCCGCGCGCAGCGCCAGCGCCGCCGCCGTCGTCGTCTTGCCCACGCCGCCGGAGCCGCAGCACACGAGGACGCGCGTCCCCAGGTCGTCGAGCAGCGGGTCGAACTCGAGCTTGTTCATCGGACTCCTGCCGCGACCAGCGCCTCGGCCAGCTCGTAGAGCGCGGCCACGTCCACCCCGTCCGTCAGGTCCGGCAGCTCCAGCGTCGGCAGGTCCGACTCGCCGAGCAGTTCCTTGGCCTCTTGTTGTGACTGCACCCGGATGGCGTGCTCCACGGTCTCGTCGACCAAACCTTCGAGCGTGAACTCGTCGAGGGCGAGCCCGGCGGACTCCAGCCCCGCCCGCACCCGTGCCTCGTCGAGCCTGCCCTCGGCGGCGACCGGCAGCGACCGCGCGGGCAGCCGGGCCGGCTGGACCCGGTTCACGAGCACCGCGCCCGGCCGCAGGTCGGCGCCGTCCAGCTCGGCGACGGCGTCCAGGGTCTCGCGCACCGGCATCTCCTCCAGCAGCGCCACCAGGTGCACCGCCGTGTCGCCGGAGTGCAGCAGCCGCACGACGCCCTCGCTCTGCCCCTTGATCGGCCCGACCTTGGCGAGGTCGGCCATGGCCTTGGTGACGTCGAGGAACTTGACCACGCGCCCGGTGGGCGGCGCGTCCAGCACGACGGCGTCGTAGAGGTGGCGGCCGTCCGGCCCGGTGCGGTTCACGCACTCCTTGACCTTGCCGGTCAGCAGGACGTCGCGCAGGCCGGGGGCGAGCGTGGTCGCGAACTCGATCGCGCCCATCTTGCGCAGCGTGCGGCCCGCGAAGCCGAGGTTGTAGAACATCGCCAGGTACTCGAGGAGCGCGGCCTCCGCGTCGACCGCGAGCGCGTGCACCTCACCGCCGCCCGGCGCGGACGCGATCCGTTCCTCGGAGTAGGGCAGCGGGGCCCGGTCGAAGAGCTGGGCGATGCCCTGCCTGCCCTCGACCTCGACCAGCAGCACCCGGCGCCCGCCGGTGGCCAGGGCCAGCGCCAGCGCGGCCGCCACCGTCGTCTTGCCCGTGCCGCCCTTGCCGGAGACCACGTGCAGACGGGCTCGGGTCAGCTCCTCGGTCCACGACGTCACACGTCCAGACTATGTGTGAAATCGGTCGGAGGTGGACTGGTCGGTCAATCCACCATGGTGAGGAAGAGAACGGCCATGGCGGTGGCGGCGACCAAGGCCCAGGCCACGACCGACGGCAGCCACAGCGCGATGCTGGCCGTGATGACGACCACGACCACCAGTCCGATCAGCCCGGCCTGGACGACGGCGACGCGCTGGCTGTGCTTGCGGTCACGCACCTGGGCCATGGCGACGAGCACCATCACCAGCCCGCCGACCGCGAACAGGCCGGTGGCGATGATCCGCCAGGTCTCCATGTGATCAAGGTAGCTCCAACCGCGCCGACCGCGCAGGCCCCGCTCGGGTGGCAAGTTAGGCTCCCCGCATGACGAAGTGGGAGTACGCGACCGTGCCGTTGTTGATCCACGCCACGAAGCAGATCCTCGACCAGTGGGGCGAGGACGGCTGGGAGCTGGTCACCGTGCTGACGAATCCGACCGGTGAGCAGCACGTCGCGTACCTGAAGCGGGTGAAGCCGTGAGCACCTGGAGCAACCGCCTGAAGGAGCTCGGCATCGAGCTTCCCGGCGTCGCCGCCCCGCTCGCCGCCTACGTGCCCGCCACGCAGAGCGGCTCGTGGGTGTTCACCTCCGGCCAGCTGCCGTTCGTCGACGGCAAGCTGCCGGCCACCGGCAAGGTCGGCGCCGAGGTCTCCCCGGAGGAGGCCAAGCAGTACTCCGCGACGTGCATCCTCAACGCTCTCGCGGCCGTGCACGCGCTCGTGGGGATTGACTCGATCAAGCGAGTCGTGAAAGTTGTCGGGTTCGTGGCCTCCGCCGAGGGCTTCACCGGTCAGCCGGGTGTCATCAACGGCGCCTCCGAGCTGCTCGGCGAGATCTTCGGTGACGAGGGCAAGCACGCCCGGTCCGCCGTGGGCGTGGCCGAGCTGCCGATCGGCGCTCCGGTGGAGATCGAACTGATCGTCGAGGTCTGAGTTCCCGGTTCGAGTTACGGGTTCTGCTGAAGGGTGTGACATGTCGGACACGTGCCACGAACTGCTGCTGCGGCTCGCCGGGCGCCTCCCGGACGACCTGCTGTGGCGGTACCGGGACTGGGCCGCGTCGGATGCGTACGCGGTGCTCGCGCGGTCGCTGCCGCGCACCCTTCTGCACGGACGCATCCCTCTGACCGATCACGAGCTCCGCCTTTTGCAGGACGCGCTGGTGCCCTACGGGGCGGAACCCGGTGCCCTCAGTTCGGTCAAAGGACTGGACGAACTGCCCGCCACCGACTACACCTTTTCCCCGGAATCACCCGATCGGGTGCCGATGGGGGATTCCGCGACCGTCGTTCTCGGTGCCACGCTGCGAGGCCGGCACGGGGTCGGTGAGGTTCGCTCCTGCTGGCGCATCGGTCCCTCCGGGATCAACCGCGTCCTGCTGGTGGCGGCCACGACCGGCCACGCCCGGCTGACCGGTGAGCTGCAGCGCGTTCTGCGGGCGTTGGGCGAGCACGACCCGTGCGTCGAGGTCATGTCGTCCGGAATGGACCTTCCGCCCTATCACCGGGCGGCGTTGGCCGCATCCGAGCTGGTGTGCGCCGGCGCCGAGTCCGATGAGCACCTGGTGCTCAGCTAAGGAGAGTTGACGTGACGAACGACGGTGTCGGCCTGCCGGTCCGTCTCCACGATCTCCTGCTGTCGATGGCCGGGCGCGTGGACGACGCCGCTCTGTCGCAGGCCCGCGAGTTCCTCGCGGTCGGAGAACTGGACCGATCGATCGAGCTGCTCGTCGGCACGCTCGTCGCGGGCAGCATCCCCGTGCTGCCGGACGAGCGCGCCGCCATCACGTGGATCCTCCACGAGGTCCGCTCGGACGCGTCGCTGACCGACCGCCTGCCGGTGGTCGAGATGCTGCCGTTCATCAGGCACCGCTTCACCTCCGAGACCGACCCGGCCTCGGACATCGCGGCCGACCTGGCCCGCGCGGTGTCGGTGCTGCCGGACGTCCGCTCGGTGCGGTGCGTCTGGCGTTCGTCGCCGACGGGTTCCACGCCGGGCCCGTTGCCGCAGCGCGTGGTGCTGGTGGACATCGGTCCGCAGGGC
This sequence comes from Lentzea sp. NEAU-D7, assembly GCF_026242055.1. GTDB lineage: Bacteria > Actinomycetota > Actinomycetes > Mycobacteriales > Pseudonocardiaceae > Lentzea. The sequence goes on from NZ_JAPJDL010000016.1 coordinate 153,947, forward strand.
TTCGCGCCCGCGACCGCCTACCGGGTCGACACGGTGCTGCGCAAGGCGGGCGTCCGCGCCGCCGTCGAGGTCCTGACGACCGGTGTGCAGGTCAGCGACTACCACGCCGCCGCGGTGACGTCGTCCGTCGCGGTGCCGCTCTCCGGTGCCCCGGCCCCGATGGCCGACCACGTCTCCCAGCAGCAGCAAGCCTGGTTCGACCAGCCCGCCGAGGAGCTTCCGGCTCCGGCGCCGGTGGCCGAGCCGACACCGGCGCCGGAGCAACGGGAAGAGACCGGCTCACGACGCACACGTTCCACACCGCCGGCGGTGGTGGAGGGCTCGCAGCCCTTCCCGCCCAAGCCCGTGAAGCGCATCCCGATGGCCTCCGTGGAGCCGGAGATCGAGGCGCTCCCGGAGCCGGTGCCGATCAACCGGGCCGAGATCACCACCGAGCTCAAGCCCGACGAGCTGGCGGCCCTGCAGGCCGCCCTCGCCGAGCCCGCCGAGCCGTCCTCCGTGGACGCGAACCTCAGCGAGCGCGAGCGGGCCCTGCTGCAGCAGCTGCACGAGGAGCTGGCGCAGCGGGAGCAGACCGGCTCCCCGGCCACCGACAGCGGCCGCTGGCAGATCGACCGGTCCTCGTCGCGCCAGTCGGCGTTCGGGGTCACGAACAACGGCCACCAGCCTCAGTAACCGGTCCGCAGGTACTCCAGCTGGGCCCGCACCGACCACTCGGCCGCGGGCCACAGCACCCTGTCGACGTCCGCGTAGACGACCTCGACGACCTGGCGCGGGGTCGGCGCGCCGCCGAGCTCCTGGACGGCCCTGCGGACCTGCTCCAGGCGTTGCGTGCGGTGGGCGAGGTACATCCGCGCCGCTTCGCCCGCGTCGGCGAGCTCCGGGCCGTGGCCGGGCAGGACGGCGGTGTTCTCCGGTAGTTCGGCGAGGAGCTTGAGCGACTCGAAGTAGTCGCCGAGCCTGCCGTCCGGGTGGGCGACGATCGTCGTGCCGCGGCCGAGGACGGTGTCGCCGGTCAGCACGGCCTCGCCCTCGATCACGAAGCACAGCGAGTCGCTGGTGTGGCCGGGCGTGCCCAGGACGCGGAGCTCCAGGCCTGCACTGGTGATCACGTCGCCGTCGGTGAGGCCCTCCGACCCGTGGGTGAACGTCGGGTCGAGCGCGCGCACCGGGGCCTTCACGAGTTCCGCGAACTCCCGTGCGCCCTCGGAGTGGTCGGGGTGGCCGTGGGTCAGCAGGACCTCGGCGACCGGGCCGATCTCCGCGATGCGCCTGAGGTGGACGTCGTCGAGCGGGCCGGGGTCGACGACCACGTACGACGTCGCGTCCGGGGCCTTGAGCAGCCACGTGTTCGTGCCGTCGAGCGTCATCGGGGACGGGTTGTCGGCCAGCAGCACGGCGGCGTGTTCGGTGACCTGGCGGAGCTCGCCGTACCGCGGGTGCTGCGCGCGGGCGCCGATCAGCGGGGAGCCGCTCACTGGAACACCACCCGGATGACGTCGCCGTCGCGGATCAGCTTGGGGATGATCTTCTCGACACTGCGCTCCTCGGCCATGACCTTCTCGACGCTGCCGAGAGCGCCCACCTCGTCGAGGGTGCGCCAGGTGGGCGGCATGAGCATGCGACGGCCCTCCTCGGCGTCCTGGATGGCGGCCGCGGGGGTCTGCCAGGCCGCGTCGGAGGCCTCGGTCGTCTCGCCGTCGGCCTTCTGGCCCGAGGGCAGCGCTGCGACGAAGAAGCGGGTGTCGTAGCGGCGGGGCTCCTCGTACGGGGTCACCCAGTTCGCCCACGGCCGCAGGAGATCGGCGCGCAGGACCAGGTTGTTGGCCGCCAGGAACTGCGCGAGGGACAGCTCGCGGTCGACCAGCTGCTGCCGCGCCCGCGCGTAGTCCTTCGTGTCCGCGACGACCGAGGTGGCGTCGGGGCCCGCGAGCAGCACGCCGGACTCCTCGAACATCTCGCGCACGGCCGCGCACACGAACGCACGGGCCGTGGCCGCGTCGACGCCGAAGATCTCGCCCCACCACTCCGGCGGCGGACCGGTCCACGCGACGGACGTGTCGGCGTCGCGTTGGTCGACGCCCCCACCGGGGAAGACGGTCATGCCGCCCGCGAACGCCATGCCCTTCACACGGCGCAGCAGGAAGGCCTCGAGGCCCTCGGCGCCGTCTCGGAGCAGGACCACGGTCACGGCGTCACGGGGCTCGACCGGTTGGGAAACCGGCGAAGCGGGTACCAGGTTTCCCGGCAAGGTCATGTCGTCGGGCATCCTCCGAGCGTACGACCGCGCTTACTCGAGGATGGTGTGATGGCGACGAACGTCTCCGGCTGCCTGGTGAAGGTCCTGTTGTTCCTGCTGGGCGCGGTGATGGGCACAGGCCTCACCGCGGTGGCGGGCGTGGTGATGTTCGTGCCGGACACCACGACGGTGAGCAGCGTCGATCCGACATCGGACGCGCCGGGCATGTACGTGAAGAGGGTCGAACGGCTCGTCGGCGGCGACCACTACGAGGTCTGGCTCGGGCCGTCGGCGGACCGCGGCTACGTGGTCACGGTGCCCGGCGGCTGGGGTCACGAGCCGAAGCGGGAGGCCGGCCAGGACGGCGTGCGCCTGAAGTTCGGCAACGGCGGCGAGATCTTCGTCCCCAAGGCCAGTTACACCTGAGGCAGGATGTGCGAGTGGACGAACAGCTGCGCGTAGGACTTGTCGGTGCGGGCCCGTGGGCCCGGATGATCCACGGTCCCGGAATCGCGAACCACCCCGGCACCACGCTGACCGGCGTGTGGGCGCGCCGCCCGGAAGCGGCGCGAGAGCTCGCCGGTTCCCTTGGCGCGGAACCGTTCGAGGACTACAGCGCAATGCTGTCCACTGTGGACGCCGTGGCGTTCTGCGTGCCGCCGGGCGTGCAGGGCCCCATGGCGGTCGAGGCGGCGAAGGCCGGCAAGCACCTCGTGCTGGAGAAGCCGATCGCGGAGTCCGCCGAGGTGGCGGCGGACCTCGTGGCGGCCGTGGAGGAGGCGGGTGTCGCGTCCCTGGTCGTGCTGACCCGCCGCTACGCCCCCGAGACCAAGGAGATGCTGGCCCAGCTGCACCGCACCGGTGGCTGGACCGGCGCCGACAGCCGCTGGATCTCCGGCGCGCTGCTCGACGGCCCGTTCTCGAACTCCCCGTGGCGCCACGACAAGGGCGCCCTGGACGACGTGGGCCCGCACGCGTTCGACCTGCTCGACGCCGCCCTGGGCGAGATCACCGACGTGCTGGCCGCGAACGTCACGGACACAGGCCTGTGGCAGCTGATCCTCCAGCACGCCGGCGGCGCCACCAGCACCGTCTCGCTGTGCCTCTCGCTGCCGGTGCAGCCGCCGTTCGCGGACTTCACCGTCTTCGGCACCAAGGGCCACCGCACCCTGACGAACCGGGACACGCCCGCCCTGGAGTGCTTCACGAACCTGCTCGACGACTTCGTGGCGATGGTGGACAGCGGCACCACAGTGCACGAGTGCGACGTGCGGCGGGGGCTGCACCTGCAGCGGATCATCGACCTGGCGCGCCGCAAGGCAGGCGCCTGAGATCCCAGCCGGAACCGAGGCGCCCGAAATTGTCAGGGGTGCCCGCTAGCGTTCGAACCATGGACCTCACCGCCACCACAGCCGAGCTCGCCGGCGCCGCCGCCGAGGTGGCACGGCTGCTGCCGACCCGCGTGCTCGACCCGGTGCTGGCCGGGCTCCGCCTGAAGGCAGACATGGACGTGGAGGTCGCGGGCAGCGACCAGGAGCACGGTGTGCGCCTGAGCGTCCACGCGACGGTGCACACCGAGGGCGAGGTGCTCGTGCCGGCGAAGCCGCTGGCCGCGACCCTGCAGGCGCTCGACGAGCCGCAGGTGAGGCTCAAGGTCGAGGGGCAGCGGCTGGCCATCCGCACACCCACGTCGCGGTTCGCGCTCCCGCTGCTCGACCTCGCCCACCATCCCGGTGTTCCGGCGCTGCCGGAGCTCCAGGGCCACATCGACGCGGCCAAGCTGAGGATCATCGCGGCGGTGGCGGGCGCGGCGAGCAAGGACGACGCGTTGCCGATCTTCACCGGCATCCGGATCCAGTCGGACGCCCACAAGCTGCACTTCATGGCCACGGACCGCTACCGCATGGCCTACGCCACACTTCCGTGGGAACAACAAGGTCAACTCGACCTGTTGGTACCTGCGAAGGCCATCGTCGAGGCGGCTCGGCAGGCGACGAACAGGGTCGCCCTGCACGCGAACGAGGACCGCATCGGCCTCGCCTGGGGCAACAACTCGATCTCCACCGCGCTCTTGGCCGCTCCGTTCCCGGACGACCGGGCGCGCCGACTCCTGGAGGCAGTCATCGACAGCACGGTGCTCGTGGACGCGGACGCGCTGGCGCGCGCCGTCCGCAGAGCCACGCCCTACGGCGGCCCGCACCAGGCCGTGACCATCCAGGTCGAGGACTCGGAGGTCAGGGTCAAGGGCAGCGACCCGCAGCAGGGCGAGTCCGAGGAGTTCGTCAAGGCCACGGTCGAGGGCGACCGGCTGACCAAGACGTTCCAGGCCCGCTACCTCGCGGACGCGCTGAAGGCGTTCGCCGGCCGCCGGATCGAGCTGAAGATCCAGGACGGCCTGCGCTCGACGGTGCTGACGTCGCCGCCCGGTGAGGACGGCGTCGAGCTCACCTACCTCGTGGTGCCGATGCGGTCGGTGGCCTGACGAACGCGAAAGGCTGGCCCGATCCGGGCCGGCCTTCCTGCGAACCGATCAGCGCGAGGCGAGCTCCATGTCGGAGCGGGCCGGCACCTCGGCGGGCACGCCGCGCTGCACGGTGCCGCGCAGCAGCCAGACCGCCAGTGCGATCAGCAGTCCCGCGACGCCCGCCGCGACGAACGCCGGTCGCGTGCCGAAGTGCTCGATCAGCTGGCCGGACAGGCCCTGCCCGATGGCGAGGCCGACCGTCACCGAGGTGATCACCCAGCCGAACGCCTCCGCGGCCATGCCGTTCGGCGTGACCTGCTCGATCGCCGCGGAGTGCGCGGTCGACTGCGGCGTGATCAGCGTGCCGACCAGGAACAGCGCGATCGCGAGACCGATCAGGGTCGCCGGGATCGAGAGCAGGAACGTCAGCAGCGCGAAGCCGCCCAGCAGCACCGGCAGGCGCAGGTGCATCGGGCGCGGCCACGGGCGCATGCCGTAGAGCACGCCGAAGATCACCGAGCTGATCGACCACAGCGACAGCATCAGGCCACCCATCGAGGCGTGACCCGCGGCCTTTGCGAACGCCGGCACGGCCACCTCGACGAAACCGATGGTCACACCGAAGCCGAGCGCGGCCAGCGCCACCGTGCGCATGCCGGGGTAGGCGAACGCGCCGAGCAACGGACGCGGCGCCTGCTCGACCGGGCCCCAGGCGCGGACGACGGGGTTGAACGCGAACCACAGCGCGCCGACGACCATCAGCACGGCGCCGACGACGACACCGGTGCCCGCCCACGGCGCGGCCAGCAGCAGACCGGCGAGACCCGGTCCGAGGATGAAGAAGACCTCCATGCTGATCGCCTCGTAGGCGTAACCCGCCATCCGGGTCGGGCCCGCCGGGACCATCCGCTCCCACAGCGCACGCGACGCCGAGCCCACCATCGGCTCGGTCGCGCCGACGCCGAGGGCCAGCGGGACCAGCACGAACACCGACGAGGCCGCCTCGACGGCGAGCACGGAGACGGTGACGAAGACGGCGAACATCCCGGTCACCCAGAGCAGGGGGCGGGTGGGGCCGAAGCGGTCCATCAGCCGGCCCTGGACGACGGAGCCGAGTGCCACACCCGTCAGCGCCGCCGCCGAGACCATGCCGGCGACCGCGAACGATCCCGTCGCGCGCTCGACGTAGAGCAGCAGCGAGAGCCCGACCATCGCGATGGGCAGGCGGGCGAGCAGAGACGCGACCACGGGGCCGCGCATGCCGGGGGTCGTCAGGGCAGCGCGGTAGTCGGAGAGACGGGCGGAGTGGGACATGTGTACCAGTATGCCAAAGTTGGTACGGATGTACCAGATCGGGTGCTCGGAGTCACGATGGTTGCGATTGGGTCACGGGAATGGGATGACCGGGTGAAACATGCAACGAATCGGCCACACGTGGGGTCCTTGAGGGTGAAAGGGCTTGAGCGGTCGGGGTGCTGACGTGCGAAAGTTGACTCGCCGACCGAAGACCAACCTCTGGCCAGAGGGTCGGGGCCTGCGCGCCAGAGGATGGAAGGCGTGGTTCGTCGGGGGATGGGCCGCGCGAACACAAAGGACCGGTGCGCCACGTCGGGGGTGGCGCCCGGTCCTTTGTTCTTGGTCGCTGCTTCGCAGACTCCGGGCGAGTTCGCCGGGAAGCTGGCCGTCCGCCCGCCGCTTCGCCCCGATTGGGCTTCGCCGAATCGAGACGAAGAGGCGAACGGACGACCAGCGCGAACTCGCGAAACTCCTCGCCTGGTCGGGCGCGCCCGCCGCGGACTCGTGGTGCTGGTCGGAGCGCTCGCCGCGAATTCGCGATGCCTGCGGTGCTCGTCGGAGTGCCTGCCGCGAGTTCGCGATGTCTGTCGTGCTGGTCGGAGTTCCGTTGCGGGCTCGCGATGCCTATGGTGCTGGTCGGAGCGCCTGTCGTGGACTCTCGGTGCCTGCGGTGCTGGTCGGAGTTCCGTTGCGGGCTCGTGGTGTCTGCGGTGCTGGTTGAGTTCTGGCTCGCGTTTGGGCCTCAACGCAGCGGAGCCCCGTTGACTGCTCGGGGCTCCGTGGCGTTGGTGCTTGGTTCGCGTTCTGACCTAGCGGGCTCGGCGCGCGAGGCGCTCCGGGTCCAGGATCAGCACGCTCTTGCCTTCGAGTCGCAGCCAGCCGCGGTGCGCGAAGTCGGCGAGAGCCTTGTTCACGGTCTCGCGGGACGCGCCGACGAACTGCGCGATCTCCTCCTGCGTCAGGTCGTGCGTGACGCGGAGCAGGCCGGCTTCCTGCGAGCCGAAGCGCTGTGCGAGCTGCAGCAGCGCCTTGGCGACGCGGCCGGGCACGTCCGTGAAGATCAGGTCGGCCAGCATCGAGTTCGTCCTGCGCAGCCTGCGGGCCAGGGCCCTCAGCAGCTGCTCGGCGATCTCCGGCCGGTTGGTGATCCACTGACGGAGCGCGGGGCGGTCCATGGACACCGCGCGCACCTCGGTCACCGTCGTCGCAGTCGACGTGCGGGGGCCGGGATCGAAAATGGACAGTTCGCCAAACATGTCGGAGGGCCCGAAGATCCCCAACAGGTTCTCGCGGCCGTCCGGCGACTTGCGGCCGATCTTCACCTTGCCGGACTGGATGATGTACAGGCGATCGCCCGGCTCACCCTCCGCGAAGATCACATGGCCACGCGGGAACTCCACCGTCTCCAGGGTCGTCGCCAGCGCCTCTGCGGCCGCCGGGTCCACCCCCTGGAAGATGCCCGCTCGCGCCAGGGTCTCGTCCACCTCGTCCCTCCTAATCGACGCGACGGCACGCCTACCACCATCTTTGGTGGAGTCAGCGCCGTGCCGCCGATCACTGCGTTGCAGTCTAAGGGCTCTCTTGTGGATCGCCGCTCGGCTCGCCGTCTTGCTAGGCAGAACAAGACTGACTCGATCCAGAGCCCAACGAACCAGTCTACGCCATTCGGGTGCCGGTCAACGCAGGGCCCTGGGTCCTAACGGACGCGCTTGCGCGCACCACCACGGCCACGACGACGGAGCCGGAACATGTCGAGTGCGCGACCGATGCCGTGTCCGTAGAGCGCCTTGACCTCTTCAGGCCTGGCGGACTCCAGGAACTCCTCGACCTCGTTCTCCTGCACGGCTACGTGCCGGAGCTTCGCTTCGACGCGCTCCATGAAGAGCGCGAAGAACATGATCACGATCGGAACGACGATCACAAGCCAGGCAGTCATGATGCTCCGAAGTGTGGCGCATGAGGGATTCGAGTGCGGATCTAGGGGTGGGTTCCGGCGTGTTGACTACTCTGGATCAGTGCCCGCAACCAAGAAACCGGAAACAAAACTCGGCCTGACCCGCAGGGCCCGCCGGATGGTGCGCGTGCTGGCCCAGGGATACCCGGACGCGCACTGCGAGCTGGACTTCACCACGCCGCTCGAGCTCGTCGTGGCGGTCATCCTGTCCGCGCAGTGCACCGACAAGAAGGTCAACGAGGTCACTCCCGCGCTCTTCGCGAAGTACCCGACGGCCGCCGACTACGCCGGTGCCGACCGGGCCGAACTCGAGGAGATGCTCCGCCCGACCGGTTTCTTCCGGAACAAGGCGACGTCTCTGATGGGTCTCGGTGCCGCTCTTGTGGAGCAGCACGACGGTGTGGTGCCGGGCAACATGGAGGAGCTGGTCAAGCTCCCCGGTGTAGGACGCAAGACGGCCAACGTGGTTCTCGGCAACGCGTTCGATGTGCCCGGGCTCACAGTCGACACCCACTTCGGGCGTCTCGTGCGCCGCTGGGGCTGGACCGACCTGGAGGACGCGGTCAAGGTCGAGCACGCCATCGGCGAGCTGATCGAGAAGCGCGACTGGACCATGGCCTCGCACTGGATCGTCTTCCACGGCCGCCGCGTCTGCCACGCCAAGACGCCGGCCTGCGGCGCCTGCCTGCTGATGAACGACTGCCCGTCGTACGGCCTCGGCCCGGAGGACCCGGACAAGGCCGCCAAGCTCGTGAAGGGCGACGAGAAGCCGCACCTGATCGAGCTCGCCGAGCGGGTGCGGGCCGGTGAGAAGCTAGGAGCGTGAACAACCGCACGCGCTGGCTGGTAGTGGTGCTCGTCCTCGGCGTGGCGGGTGTCGTGGCGCTGTGGCCCCGTGAAGAAGCGCCGGGGCCGCAGCCCACGTCCACCCGCCCCACCCAGGACATGGCCGCGTTGCGCGCGCAGGCCCAGCTCCGGCCGTGCGTGCAGGCGGCGGAGGGCGGCGTCGGCGTGACCTGCCTGGGTGACGGCACCCGGACGGCCCTCGCGCTCAAGGGCCCGCTCCTGATCAACTTCTGGGCGACCTGGTGCCAGCCGTGCCAGGAGGAGCTGCCCGTGCTGGACGCGTACGCGAAGCAACCAGGTGCCGTCCCGGTCGTCCCAGTTCTCGTGGAGAGCAGGGAGGCGGACGGCCTGGAGTTGCTCACCAGGCTCGGCGTGCGGCTGCCCTCCGTCCACGACGGGGCGGACGAGCTGCGAAAGCAAGTCAAGGCGCCGATGACGCTTCCCGCCACGTATTACGTAGCAGCGGACGGTCAGGTCCGGCAGATCACCGATCCGCCGTACTTCAAGGCGCCGGAACAGGTGGAGAAGGCGGTTCGATGACGGAGGCGACAGAGCCACCCGACTGGATGCAGCGCCTGGCCAAGGCCACCGAGGAGATCGACGCGCAGACGTTCATGCGGGTCCCGCGGGCGCCGGAGCAGGGCGTGCGCAAGGCGGCCGTGCTCATGCTGTTCGGCGAGTCCGAGGACCACGGGCCGGACGTGCTGCTGCTGCGCCGCTCGGACACGCTGGGCTCGCATCCCGGCCAGGTCGCGTTCCCCGGCGGTGCGTCCGACGAGACCGACGACGGGCCGGTGGGCACGGCATTACGCGAGGCTTACGAGGAGACAGGTGTACTTGAGTCAGGAGTGAGACCACTGACGACGCTGCCGGAGCTGTACGTGCCGGTGTCCGGGTTCGTGGTCACGCCCGTGCTCGCCTACTGGGAACAGCCGAGCCCCGTCGCACCTGTCGACCCGGCGGAGACCGCCGCGGTCGCGCGGGTGCCGGTCGCGCACCTCGCCGATCCTGCCAACAGGTTCCGGGTGCGTCACCCCGCGGGTTACGTCGGAGCGGCCTTCTCCGCGCCGGGCATGCTGGTGTGGGGCTTCACCGCGGGGTTGATCAACGGCCTGATCGCACTCGGCGGCTGGGAACAGCCGTGGGATGCGACCGATGTGCGTGACCTTGAACTAGCGTTGCGCGCTACACAGTGAGGCGGAGGTTTCGGGTTGAACTGGGTTGACCTGCTCGTGCTGGGCCTTGCCGCGATCGCCGCGGTCTCCGGGGCCAGGCAAGGCATGGTCGTCGCGCTGCCCGCTTTCGTCGGCGTGCTCGTCGGCCTGATCCTCGGCACACAGATCGCTCCGCTGCTGGTCTCCCAGTTCGAGAACGTCGTCACGAAGGTCGTGTTCGCGGTCGGCATCGTCGTGCTGCTCGTGGCGCTCGGCGAGACGATCGGTGTCTACATCGGCCGGACGATCAAGGCGCGGGTCAACGCGTCGCCGTTGCGCGGCGCGGACAACGCGCTGGGCGCGATCGTGCAGGGCTTCGTCGTCTTCGTCGTGGCCTGGATGATCGCGCTGCCGCTGACCTCGGTCGTCGGCCTGCCGGACCTCACCTCGTCGCTCAAGCAGTCGGTGATCCTCGGCAAGGTCGACCAGACCATGCCGCAGGCCGCCCGCGTGCTGTCCGGCGACCTGCAGAAGCTCTTCGACGTCTCGGGCTTCCCGCAGGCGATGGACCCGTTCAACCGCACGCCGCTCAAGGACGTCGAGCCGCCGGACAACCAGCTGGCGACGTCACCGGTGGCGGGCAAGCTGAAGGCGTCCGTGCTCAAGGTTCGCGGCCGTGCGCCGTCGTGCTCCCGTGCGCTGGAGGGCACCGGCTTCGTCATCGCGCCGGAACGCGTCATGACCAACGCGCACGTGGTCGCCGGCACGAACGAGGTGACGGTCGAGGTCGGCCGCGGCCAGTTCGACGCGACGGTCGTCTCCTACGACCCGCGCACGGACATCGCCGTGCTCGCGGTGCCGGACCTGGAGGCCACGCCGCTGCAGTTCCGCTCGGACGAGGTCCAGCCGGGCGAGGACGGCATCGTGCTCGGCTACCCGCTCGACGGCCCGTACAAGGCCTCGCCGGCCCGTGTGCGGGAGCGGATCCCGCTGCTGCGCGGCCCGGACATCTACGACGCCCAGACGGTCACGCGTGACGTCTACACGGTTCGTGCCGAGGTCCGCTCCGGCAACTCCGGCGGCCCGCTGGTCGACCCCAACGGCCGGGTGATGGGCGTGGTCTTCGGCGCCGCGGTCGACGACCCGGAGACGGGCTTCGTGCTCACCGCCCAGCAGGTGCAGGCGATGGTGCAGAAGGCGCCGACGCTCACCAAGCGCGCCTCGACCCAGGGCTGCGCCAGCTAGAGGGAGTGCCGGACGGCGATGCCGTCCAGGACGTAGCCGAGACCGGTGTCGAAGACCTCGGCCGGATCGCGGTCGGTGGACTCGTGCATGACCCTGCCCAGCAGGGGGAAGCGTCCGGTGGCGAGCATCCGCGCCATGTACGGGCCGGACGCCCGCTGCCACTGCTCCTCGGTCAGGCCGGTGGCCCGTTCGGCGCGCAGCTCCGTGATCTCGCTGCGGACCGCGCCGAACACGTACGCCATCACGGCGCTGACCACGGCGAGCACCTGGTCGATGTCCGGGAGCCGGACCGCGGCGAGCGTCGACTCGATGTGCGCGAGCGAGTTCGGGCCCTGGTGCGGGCGGCCGCTGAGCAGGTCGATGAACCACTCGTGCCGCTTCGCCGCGTTCCGGACCTCGTGCGCGACGTGCTCCAGCGCGGAGCGCCAGCCCGACCTCGCCGGCGGTGGCGTGATCTCGCCGTAGACCTCGTCGACCATCAGGTCCAGCAGCTCGTCCTTGGTCTCGACGTAGCCGTACAGGCGCATCGGACCGGCGTTCAGCGCGGCGGCGACCTTGCGGAACGACACGTCGTCGAGCCCGCCCTCGTCGGCGAGCCTGATCGCGGCCCCCACGATCAGTTCCCTGCTCAACGGGGTCGGTGACGGCTTGCTGGGCGGCTCTGGGCGGTCCCACACGGGTTCGGTCGACATCGAGCTGGACAATACAGCGTCTCATCGCGATACAGTGTATTGAGCGATACGCTGTATCGAGAGGGGATGGTCGTGAAGACTTCGGTGTTGGTGGTCGGGGGCGGCCTGGCGGGCACGTCGGCCGCGTTGTTCCTCGCGTGGCGCGGGGTGCCCGTGACGCTGGTGGAGAAGCATCCGGGCAGTTCGGCGCACCCGCGAGCGGTCGGGTTCAACGCTCGGGTCGGCGAGCTGCTGCGGGCGGTCGGGCTGGAGGACGAGCTGCCGCCGAGCAGGATGGCGAAGGGCTTCGGTGTCCGGCGGGTCAGGGCCGAGAGCCTGGTGGGGAAGAAGTTCGACGAGACGTTCTGGTCGCCGCCGGCCGAGCTCTCCGACGTCGAGCACTCGCCGTCCGCGGGAATCGGTGTGGCGCAGGACCGGATGGAGCCGATCCTGCGCGACAAGGCCCGTGCACTCGGCGCGGACATCCGCATGAGCACCCGGATGCTGGAGTTCGCGCAGGACGACGAGGGCGTCACGGCGGTCGTCCAGGGCGACGGGGAGCCGTACGAGATCCGCGCCGACTACCTGATCGCGGCCGACGGCCACCGCAGCCCGGTCCGCGAACAGCTCGGCATCGGCCGCACCGGCCGCGGGTACATGCACACCTCCCGCAGCGTGCTGTTCCGCGCGCCGCTGCAGGAGTACCTGAAGGACGGGATCGGCCAGTTCGTCATCGACGGCGTGGGCTTCCTGACCACCTACGGCGACGGCCGCTGGGTCCTGATGCTCGACGACCGCGAGTACGACGAGCCGGAACTGAGGCAGAAGATCTTCCAGGCCATCGGCCGCGACGACCTCGACGTCGAGATCATCACCACCGGTCGCTGGACGATCAGCGCGGCCGTCGCGGACCGGTTCTCGCAGGGCCGGATCTTCCTGGCGGGCGACGCCGCGCACACGTTGCCGCCGAGCCGCGGCGGGTTCGGGGCGAACGTCGGCATCGAGGACGCGCACAACCTCGCGTGGAAGCTCGCCGCGGTGCTGGACGGCGAGTCGCGACCGTCCCTCCTGGACACCTACGACGCGGAACGGCGTCCGGTCGCGATGCTCTGCCACCAGCAGATCTTCGCGCGCGACGACGGCCACAACCGCGACGGTGAGCCGGACGACGCGCCGTTGTACGACAACAACGCCATGCACTTCGGCGTCCTCTACCGCTCGGACGCGGTGCTCGGCGCCGGCCCGGAACTCCCGCCCGCCCAGCTCCCCGAGCGGTGGAACGGCCAGCCGGGCACCAGGGCGCCGCACGCGTGGACCGCGCCGGGCAGGTCCACTGTGGACCTGTTCCAGCGCGGCTGGGTGCTCGTCGCCGACCACCCGCAGTGGGAGGAGGCCGCGGCAGGCCTGGCCGTCCGGTACGAACGGTTCGAGCAGCTGGACGTGTTCGGGCTGTCGACCAAGGGGGCGTCGCTGGTCAGGCCAGACGGCTACGTCGCCTGGCGGTCTGTGGACCTGCCGGACGACCCGGCCGCCGCGCTCGCGACCGCGTTCAGCTCAGCTTCTGCAGGAACTCGGTGATCAGCCTGCTCGTGGTGTGGGGCGCCTCCTGGTTCGGGAAGTGCCCCACCTCCGGCAGGTAGCGGAACTCCGACTCGGGCCCGAGCCACTGCAGTGACTCCCGTGCGGAGGACTCCAGGACGATCGGGTCCAGCGCGCCGTGGATCTGCAGCACCGGCACCTGCACCTGCTTGTCGACGGCCTCGGCGAACCGGCGGCCGTCGCTGCGCAGCTGCGAGCGCACCGCCCAGCGGTAGTACTCCAGCGCGCTGTGGGCCACGCCCGGCACCGTCATCGCCTGCCGGCAGCGGCGGATGACCTCGTCGAACTCGGGCGCCGACCGCCACTTCGGACCGGACCACGCGGACAGCAGCTTGGCGACCTGCAGACCGTTCTCGGCGGTCAGCCAGCGCTCCGGGTGGATCGGCAGCTGGAAGCGCAGCACGTGCGAGTTCGTCCGGGGATGCCGGCGGAACGTCCGGCGCGTCACCAGGGGGTGTGGTGCGGACAGCACGGAGATCGACGAGACCACGCGCGGGTGCAGGGCGCCGACGGTCCACGCGGTCGCACCGCCCCACGCGTGACCCACGAGGTGGGCACGTGGAGCGCCGAGCGCCTTGACCAGTCCGGCGATGTCACCCGCGAGGGTGAAGCCGTCGTAGCCGCGAGGAGGCTTGTCCGAGTCGCCGTAGCCGCGCAGGTCCACGGCCACGGCGCGATAGCCCGCCTCGGCCAGTGCGGTCAGCTGGTGCCGCCACGCCCACCAGAACTCGGGGAACCCGTGCAGCAGCAGCACGAGCGGGCCCTCGCCGAGCTCGGCGACGTGCAGGCGGATGCCGTTGGCCGAGACGTCGCGGTGCGTCCACGGACCCGCGACCCGCACGACGGACGGGTCGGGTTTGCGGCTCAGTTGTCGTCGCCCCTGCGCGTGAGGGCCGCGACGGTGTCCTTCGCGGCCGCGATCGACTTCTCCGGCGCCCTGATCTTCTTCACCTTGCGGTAGCCGAGGAAGGCGAAGGCGACGGCGGTCAGCAGCATCACGACGAACACGAGCCCGAAGCCCGCCCAGTAGCCCCAGCCGAACCACTCGGCGAAGCCGAAGCCGAGCGCCATGAACAGGAAGAACAGGCTGAAGCAGAGGATCGTCAGGGCGACGATGAAGAAGACGCTGCCCTTGACGCCCTTCTTGATCTCGGCCGTGATCTCGCCCTTGGCGAGCTCGACCTCCGCTCTGACCAAAGTCGACACGTGGGCCGTCGCATCACGGACAAGACCGCCGATCGACGCCTCGGCCGTCGGGTCGTCTGCGGTCAGCGGAATCGACGCGATGTGCTCCCTGGTGGTCACTCGGACATGGTGCCATGAGCCCGGCTGCGACGAATGAGCAACACCGCGGCGAGCAGCGACGCGATCATCGAGGCGATCAGCACAGCGGCCTTCGCGGTCTCCGCCTCGGCGAGGGAGAGGTCCGCGATCAGCAGGCTGACGGTGAACCCGACGCCGCCCAGCGTCGCCACGGCCACGATGTCGCGCGGCCCCGCCCCGGACGGCCAGACCGCCGCCTTGAGCCACACGGCGAGCGCCGACGCCCCCACGATCCCGATCACCTTGCCGACGACCAGCCCCGCCATCACGCCGATCGCGATCTTGTCCTCGAAGAGCTTCCCCAACGCCTCGGCGCCCACCGGCACACCCGCCGCGAACAGCGCGAACACCGGCACGGCCACCCCCGCCGACCACGGCTGCAGCCGGTGCTCCAGCCGCACGGCCGGCGCCTCCTGCTCGTACGGGTCGCGCCGCACCCGCGTCAGCAACGCCAGCGCGACGCCCGCGATCGTGGCGTGGATGCCCGACTCGTGCATGAACCACCACGTGGCCAGCGCGATCGGCACGTAGAGCCAGGGGCTGGTGATCCTCTTGTGCTGCAGGAACCAGTACAGCGCCAGCAGCAGCACGACCGCCCCCGCCGCGAGCAGGTTGAACTGCGCCGTGAACAGGATCGCGATCACGACGATCGCGCCCAGGTCGTCCACCACGGCCAGCGACAGCAGGAACACCCGCAGGCTCGACGGCAGCCCCGACGCCGTCAGTGCCAGCACCCCGAGCGCGAACGCGATGTCCGTCGCGACGGGGATCGCCCACGCCTTCTCGATCCCGGGCTCGCCCCAGCCGATGCCCAGCGCGACCAGCGCGGGCACGATCATCCCGCCGACCGCCGCGACGATCGGCAGGACGGCGGCCTTGAAGTTCGACAGCTCGCCGACGACGAGCTCGCGCTTCAGCTCGAGCCCGGCGACGAAGAAGAAGATCGCGAGCAGGCCGTCCTTAGCCCAGTCGCCGACCGACAGCGGTCCCAGGTGGAGGTCCCGCAGTCCGAAGTAGGCGGGGGAGAACGGCGAGTTGGCCCAGATCAGCGCTATGGCCGTGGCTCCGAGCAGCACCATGCCGCCGACGGTTTCCGTGCGGAGGTAGCGGGCGAACTCGGCGACTGCGGCCTTCTTGCGCGACAAATGGGCTCCCGGGGCGATCAGCAGGTACACGAATACTCGTGCCGACCAGACTTCCCGGCTCACCTGAACGCGATCTTAACGCGAACGGGCGCCCCGAGTGAGGACGCCCGTCACGTTTGAGCTGATCAGTCCTCGGCCTTGCCCGACTGCAGGCCCGCCGAGATCAGGTCCATGACCGACGAGTCGGCCAGCGTCGTCACGTCGCCGACCGTGCGGTTCTCCGCCACGTCGCGCAGCAGGCGGCGCATGATCTTGCCCGAGCGCGTCTTCGGCAGCTCCGGCACGACCATGATCTGGCGCGGCTTCGCGATCGGGCCGATCTCCTTGGCCACGTGGTCGCGCAGCGCCTTGATCGCCTCCGCGCCACCGGCGTCCGCACCCGCGCCACCGCGCAGGATCACGAACGCCACGATGCCCTGGCCGGTCGTGTCGTCGGACGCGCCGACGACGGCGGCCTCGGCCACGGTCGGGTGCGACACGAGCGCCGACTCGACCTCGGTGGTCGAGATGCGGTGACCGGACACGTTCATCACGTCGTCGACGCGGCCGAGCAGCCAGATGTCGCCGTCGGCGTCGTACTTGGCGCCGTCACCGGCGAAGTAGAAGCCCTGCTCGCCGAAGCGCGACCAGTACGTGTCGCGGTAGCGCTCCTCGTCGCCCCAGATGCCGCGCAGCATCGACGGCCACGGCTCGTCCAGCACGAGGTAGCCACCGCCGCCGTGCTCGACCTCGACGCCCTCGTCGTTGACGACCTTCGCGCCGATGCCGGGCAGCGGGCGCTGCGCCGAGCCGGGCTTCGTCGAGACGACGCCGGGCAGCGGCGAGATCATGATCGCGCCGGTCTCGGTCTGCCACCACGTGTCGACGATCGGGGCCTTGCCGCCGCCGACGTTCTCGCGGTACCAGATCCACGCCTCGGGGTTGATCGGCTCGCCGACCGAACCCAGCACGCGCAACGAGCTGAGGTCGTACTTGGCCGGGATGTCCGCGCCCCACTTCATGAAGGTGCGGATCAGCGTCGGCGCCGTGTAGTAGATCGAGACGCCGTACTTCTGCACGATCTCCCAGTGGCGGCCCTCGTGCGGGGTGTTCGGGGTGCCTTCGTAGACGACCTGCGTCACGCGGTTCGACAGCGGGCCGTAGACGATGTAGCTGTGGCCGGTGACCCAGCCGATGTCCGCGGTGCACCAGTACACGTCGGTGTCCGGCTTGAGGTCGAACACGTAGTTGTGCGTGTACGACGCCTGCGTGAGGTAGCCGCCGGACGTGTGCAGGATGCCCTTCGGCTTACCCGTGGTGCCCGAGGTGTAGAGGATGAAGAGCGGGTGCTCCGAGTCGAACGCCTCGGGGGTGTGCTGGTCGGACTGCGAGTCCACCAGCTCGTGCCACCACACGTCCTTGTCCGTCCACGCGACCTCGGTGTCGGTGCGCTTGACGACGATGACCTTCTCCACGGACGGCGCGCCGGCGACGGCCTCGTCCACGGCGGGCTTGAGCGGAGCCGGGTTGCCGCGGCGGTACTGGCCGTCGGTCGTGATCACGAGGCGGCACGCCGAGTCCTCGATGCGGGTGCGCAGCGCCTCGGCGGAGAACCCGCCGAACACGACGCTGTGCATCGCGCCGACGCGGGCGCACGCCAGCATCGCGAAGATCGCCTCGGGGACCATCGGCATGTAGATCGCGACGCGGTCCTCGGCGCCGATCCCCAGCGAGGTCAACGCGTTCGCGGCCTTGGAGACCTCGCGCTGCAGCTCGGCGTAGGTGATGGCGCGGGAGTCGCCGGGCTCGCCCTCCCAGTGGATGGCGACCTGGTCGCCGTGGCCCGACTCGACGTGGCGGTCGACGCAGTTGTAGGCCACGTTGAGCTTGCCGCCGACGAACCACTTGGCGAAGGGGGCGCCGGACCAGTCGAGCACCTGGTCCCACTTGGTGTCCCAGTGCAGCCGTTCCGCCTGCTTCGCCCAGAACGCCTCGCGGTCGGCCTTCGCCTCCTCGTACAGCGCGGGCTGTGCGTTCGCCTGTGCCGCGAACTCGTCGGAAGGCGGGAACGTCCTGCTCTCCGTGAGCAGGTTGTCCAGAGCGTTGCCCTGGCCTGGCGACTGCGTCATGGTGCGAGACCTCCTGGAAAGTCCAGACCGGTTGGGGATGCGGGTACTGACCGTAGTGCGAGCCAGTTCACTTCCAACAGGTTCCTCCCCAAAAAGGTTCAGACCAATCTGGGGAGGTCGGTTACACGGCTGTCATTGTGTAACCCGTTTCGTCTGGTCCAGGCACGTGTGGCGCGTTGAACGGGCGCAGTTGCGCGCTCAACGGTTGGGCCAGTGAGCTGGGTCACCCGTTTCACCTGGTCAGGTACTCTGCGCGACCGTGACCGATCCTCTCGCACCGCTGCTTTCCTTGCCTGGAGTGGCAGACGCCGCGAACGCCGCCAAGGACGCCGTCTTCCAGGTCCACCGCCATCGGGTGAACCTGCGCGGCTGGGCCACGACGGCCGCGGAAGCGTCCGTCCGCGCGGCACGTGCGTCGGCGGCCCTGGAAGGCGGTCCGACCGAGATCCCGGAGTCCGGCGAGGTCTCGGACCCGGTGCTGGCGGGGTCCCTGCGGATCGCGGAGGCGCTGGGCGGCCTCGTCGCCACGTGGCAGCGCGCGCCGTTGCAGGCCCTCGCGCGGTTGCACGTTCTCGCCGCCGCCGACCTCACGGCCGACGTCGGGCGCCCGCGCGTCTCCGAGGACGTGTCGCAGCGCCTCGACATGCTCGGCTCGCTGGTCACCGGCGGCACGTCCGTGCCGGCGCCGATCGTCGTCGCGGTGGTGCACGGCGAACTGCTCGGGCTGGCGCCGTTCGACGTCGCCAACGGGGTGGTCGCCCGCGCGGCCGCGCGGATGACGTCGATCTCCACCGGCCTGGACCCGAAGGGCCTCGGCGTGCCGGAGGTGGCGTGCCTGCGTCGTTCAGCGGAGTACGAGGCCGCGTCCGTGGCGTTCGCGTCGGGGTCCCTGGAGGGCCTCGCCCAGTGGATCCTGTTCGTCTGCTCGGCGCTGGAGGCGGGCGCCCGCGAGGCGAAGAGCATCGCGGACGCCGCGCTCACCGGGTGACGTCCGCCAGGACCTCGGCGGCCTTGACCGCGTCCTCGTCGGTCACGTAGAGCGGGGCGAAGCCGAACCGGAGGATGTCCGGAGGCCGGTGGTCGCCGATGACTCCGCGTGCGATCAGTTCGTCCATGACGGCCCTGGCGTCCGGGCAGCGCACCGAGATCTGGTTGCCCCGCTGGTCCGGCGTGATCACCTCGAGGTTCGTCAGCTTCTCGACGTGCTCGCGGAACAACGCCGTCAGCGCCAGTCCGCGCTGCCTCAGCTCGGCCAGGTCGACGTCGTCCCAGACGTCCAGCGCCGCGTCGAGCGCCAGCATCGACAGGATGTCCGGCGTGCCGACCCGTGCGCGGGCGATGCCGGGATCGGGCTCGTAGGAAGGCTTCATGCCGAACGGCTCCCGATGGCCGTTCCAGCCCGAGAGCGGGTTCTCGAACGTCGCCTGCCGGTGCTCCGGCACGTAGATGAACGCCGGCGAGCCCGGTCCGCCGTTGAGGAACTTGTAGGTGCAGCCCACCGCGAAGTCGACGCCGAGGGCGTCCAGCTCGATGGGCAGCACACCGGCGCTGTGGCAGAGGTCCCAGACCACCTGCGCGCCGACGGCGTGCGCCTGCTCGGTGAGCGCCTTCATGTCGTGCAGCGCACCGGTCCGGTAGTCGACCTGGTTGAGCAACACCACGGCGGTGTCCTCGCTCAGGTCCAAAGAGGACGGCTGTGCGGCGCGGATCTTCAGCCCTGTCAGCGAAGCCACCGACTGCGCGATGTAGCCGTCGGTCGGGAAGGTCGACTCGTCGCACACGATCTCGGTGCGTTCGGTGCCCTTCACCGCGCCCATCAACGCCTTGAAGACGTTCACCGACGTCGAGTCGCCCACCACGACCTGACCGGGAGCGGCCCCGACCAGCCGGCCGATCCGGTCGCCGATCCGTTGCGGCGCCTCCCACCAGCCCTCGCTCCACGACCTGATCAGCCGCGTGCCCCACTGGTGCCGCACGACCTCCTGCACGCGTTCGGCCACGTGCCTCGGAGGTGCGCCGAGCGAGTTGCCGTCGAGGTAGATGACGCCTTCGGGGATGTCGAACAGCTCGCGCCTCACACGTAGCTCCTCGCGGTCCACAGCTCCGGGAACACCGCTCGCTGGGTGCGCTTCTCCAGCCAGGCGACACCGGCGGAGCCGCCCGTGCCGACCTTCGAGCCCATCGAACGACGGGTCGCCAGCAGGTGGTCGTAACGCCAGCGGGCGAACTCCTCGGCGATGTCGGTCAGCGCCTCGCCCAGTTCCAGCAGGTCGCGGTCGTCACCGCGGTAGATCGCCGCCCACACCTGCTCGACCTCGGGCGACGGCTCGTAGGCCTTGGTCAGGTCGCGGTCCAGCACGCTCTGCGGGATGTCGAAACCCCTGCGCCGCAACGCGGCCAGCACGTCGTCGTAGAGCGACGGCTCGCCCAGAGACTTCTCCAGCTGGTCGTGCATCGCCGGCACGGCGCGGTGCGGCACGAGCATCGACCTGGACTTCTCGCCGAGCAGGAACTCCATCTCGCGGTACATGCCCGACTGGAACCCGGAGCCCTCGCCGAGCGCGTCGCGGAACGAGTTGAACTCGGTCGGCGTCATGCGCGCGATCGGCCTCCAGGCCGCGGACAGCGCCTGGAGGTGCAGGTCGGAACGCCGGAGCGTGCGCACGGCCGCGCGCAGGTCGTCGGCGCGCAGCTCGGTCTGGGCCTGCCGCCACTCGAAGCAGAGCAGGCCGAAGTACAGCTCCATCACCTGCGTGATGACCAGGAACGACATCTCACGGGGATCTTTGGACCACTGCTGTTGAAGGGTGTGCAGCACCGACGCGTGCACGTAGTCCTCGTACGGCGTGGTGCCGCCGAAATCCAGCTTGGGGGACACGGGGCAGCTCATGCGTCAATCGTCGCCGGAACGGCCCGTCACCTGAATGGGCGACGAAAGGCGTTTGGCTCGAACTTCTTCCAATCAGAAAACGAATCGCCGGGTAGCTTTGCGTTCATGTTGGACGAGGTGGACAAGGCCCTGTTGGAGGCTCTCCAAGAGGATGCGCGGCTGTCGTACAACGAGCTGGCTCGCCGCGTCCACGTCTCGCCGCCGACGGTCGCGCAGCGGGTTCGCCGGCTCGAGAACATGGGCGCGATCACCGGCTATCGCGCCGTGGTCGACCCCACCGTCGTCGGGCGTCCGGTCGTCGCGTTGGTGCGCATGAAGTGCTACGGCCCGCGGTGCATCACCGTGCACCCCGAACTGCTCGACGACCTCCCGGAGGTGGTCGAGGTCGTGCGGCTGACCGGGGACATCTGCTCGGTCGTGAAAGTCGTCACCACGTCCATCGTCGAGCTGGAACGGCTGCTGGTCCGGCTGGCCGCGCACGGGGAGACGTCCAGCGCGATGGTGCTGTCGACGCCTATCCCGTGGCGCCCGGTGCTACCGGGATAGCCTCTGGACCGCGCTCGATCCGCAGTCCGTCGGGGACCTCATCGCTCAACCACTGCTCCGGTTCTCATGCCGGGCGCTGACACGAGGAGCTCTCGATGCTGTCCCCGAAGTCCGCTGAGCTGGTGGAGGCCACGCTGCCCGCGGTCGGCGCCACCATCGGCGAGATCAGCCGGCTGTTCTACCGGCGCTTGTTCGCCGAGCACCCGGTCCTGCTCCGGGTCCTGTTCAACCGCGGCAACCAGGCCGACGGCACGCAGGCCCAGGCGCTGGCCGGCTCGGTCGCGGCCTTCGCGTCCGGACTGCTCGCGGGGCAGAAGCCCGAAGCGATGCTGCGCCGCATCGCGCACAAGCACGTCTCGGTCGGCGTCACGGCCGGGCAGTACGCGGTCGTGCACGACCACCTGCTCGCGGCGGTCGGCGAGGTCCTGAACGTCACGCCGGAGATCGCGGAGGCCTGGAGCGAGGTCTACTGGCTGATGGCCGACACGCTGATCGGGCTGGAGCGGTTCCTGCCCAGGGGACAGCAGGACTACCGGGTGATCGCCCGGTTCCAGGAGACCGAGGACGTGGTGACGTTCGTCGTCAGGCCGGTCACCGGTCCGGTGCCCCTGAACGTGCCCGGCCAGTACGTGTCGATCCAGGTCCCGCTGCCCGACGGGGCCCGGCAGATCCGCCAGTACAGCCTGTCCGGGCGGACCGACGACGCGCTGCAGTTCTCGGTGAAGCGCGACGGCGAGGTGTCCCGGTACCTGCACGACTGCGCGCCGGTGGGCAGCACGCTGAGGCTCAGCCGTCCGGCCGGGGACGTGACGCTGCGGCCCGGTGACGGTCCGGTGCTGTTCGCGTCGGCGGGGATCGGCTGCACGCCGATGATCTCGATGCTCGCCGAGCTCGCCGCCACCGGCTCGCCGCGGCAGGTCATCGTGGTGCACGGTGACCGCGACCAGTTCAGCCACCCGTTCCGCGCCGAGCTCACCCAGCTCGTGGCCAAGCTGGAGGACGCGACGGCGCACCTCTTCTACGAGCGGCCGGTCGGCGAGTGGCCGGCCGAGCGGACCGGGCAGGTCGACCTCCGCGGCGTTCCCGTCCCCGGGAACACCACCGCGTACCTCTGCGGGCCGGTGCCGTTCGTGCGCGCGATGCGGACCCAGCTGCTCGCGGCGGGCGTCACCGACATCCACTACGAGGTGTTCGGGCCGGACATCGTGTCAGCCGGCTAGCCGGTCCAAGGCGTTGCGGACGTGGCCTTTGGTGTCCTCCAGGGCAGCGGCCGCACGTTCGGTCGGTGCGCCGGACAGCAGGTGCACCAGCGCCACCTTGAGGTCGCCGTCCGCGTCCAGCAGCGCCTGCTCGCACGCGGTCTCGGGCTGCCCGGTGGCCTCGTGCAGGATCCGGATCGTCCGGCCGCGCAGCTTCGCGTTGGTGGCGCGCATGCTGATCATCAGGTTCGAGTAGGTGCGGCCGAGCTTGACCATCACCGCCGTGGAGAACGACGTCAGGACCAGCTTCTGGGCCGAGCCCGCCTTCATCCGCGTGGAGCCGGCGATGGCCTCGGGGCCGGTGTTCAGCGCGACGAGGACGTCCGGCGCGAACGGCACCGACGCGTTGTTCGACACCAGCACGGTGTGGGCGCCAATTGCTTGCGCCTCCTGCAGCGCGCCGATCACGAACGGTGTGCGCCCGGACGCCGTCACGCCCACGACCAGGTCCTTCGCGGTGGCGTGGCGGCGGATCTGGGCGGCGCCCGAGTGGTCCTCCACCTCTTCGACGGCGCGGACGAGGGCTTCCGAACCGCCGGCGTGGTGGGCGACGAACCAGTCCGCCGGTGCGTTGAACGTGGGCACGAGCTCCGCCGCGTCCAGTGTGGCGAGACGCCCGGAGGTGCCCGCGCCGACGTAGTGGACGCGGCCGCCGGACATGATCGCCGCGACGCCCAGGTCGACGGCGCTGGCCAGTTGCGGCAGTGCCTGCGCGACCGCGGCGGGGACCGTGCGGTCCTCCTCGTTGATCATGCGCAGCACGTCGATCGTGGGTACCCGGTCGATGTCCGTGGTGCGGGGGTTCCGTTGCTCGGTCGGAGATTCCACGTGCACCACCACACCGTTCCGGGGGGCGATCATTTAGTCGTCTCCCGCGGCCGTCGCCGGCCGTCTGGTCTGGCACCGAGCCGATGGCCGGACACCGCCTCGTAGGTCGCCTCCAGCGCCGTCTTCGCCGTGTCCACGTGGTGCTGGGCGACGCCGATGAACAGGCAGTCGATCACCGTGAGCTGGGCGATGCGGCTCGCCATCGCGCCGGAGCGGAACGTGGTCTCGCGCGCGGCCGTGGTCAGCACGTGGTCGGCGATCTCCGTGATGGGCGAGCGCGGGAAGTTCGTCAGCGCGACGGTGGTGGCACCGGTCTCGCCGGCGACGCGCAGGGCCTCGACGGTCTCCGCGGTCGAGCCGGTGTGCGAGATGCCCACGGCGACGTCCGCGCCGGTCAGCACGGCGGCCGACGTCAGCGCGATGTGCGTGTCGTTCCACGCGAAGCAGGTGAGCCCTATGCGGTGCAGCTTCTGCTGCAGGTCGAACGCCACGAAAGCGCTCGCGCCGAAGCCGTAGACGTCCACGCGGCGGGCGCCCGCGACCGCTTGGACGACCTTGTCGAGCGACTCGATGTCGAGCTGCTCCGCGGTCTCCTCGACGGCGCGGGCGTCGGCGAACGCGACCTTGCCCACGACCTGCTTGAGGTCGTCGCCCGGTCCGATGTCGCCACCCATGTCGTGGTTGGCCCTGGCCTGGCTGCGGGCCGTGTCGGCGGCGAGCGCGATGCGCAGCTCCGGGTACCCGCCGACGCCGATCGCCTTGCAGAACCGCGTCACCGTCGTC
Source organism: Lentzea sp. NEAU-D7 (assembly GCF_026242055.1). Lineage (GTDB taxonomy): Bacteria > Actinomycetota > Actinomycetes > Mycobacteriales > Pseudonocardiaceae > Lentzea. Next base: position 178,297 of record NZ_JAPJDL010000016.1, read on the forward strand.
TCGCTCGTGCCCGCCTGCTCGGCGACCTCGGTGATGCTGCGGTGGGCGACGGTTCCGGGGTTCTCCAGCACCACCTTCGCGACGCGCTGCTCGGCGCGCGCGAGACCGGGCAGCAACGACCGGATCTTCACCAGTGGACTGGACTCGGCAGTGCTTTCAGTGGACACGTGGGAAACTTACTAACCGCCACTGCGAGGGTCAACGGAGTGTGTCCGAAAGTCACTCTGTCGGCAGGTTCTAGTGAACGTCGGGCACCTTCCGGGTGGAGACCGCGATCCGGTTCCACGAGTTGATGGTGAAGATCAACGCGATGAGCTGCGCGAGCTCCTCCTCGCCGAAGTGCCGCGCGGCCTCCTCGTAGACCTCGTCGCTGACGTACTCGTGGCTGCTCAGGACGGTGATGGCCTCCGTGAGCCGCAGCGCGGCCCGCTCCTTCGCGGTGTAGAGGTCGCCGGCCTCCTCCCACGCGTTGAGGAGGTAGATGCGGGCCTCGGTCTCGCCGGCCTTGCGGGCGTCGACCGTGTGCATGTTGAGGCAGTAGGCGCAGTGGTTGAGCTGGGAGGCGCGGATGCGCACCAGTTCGGCGAGCTGCTCGTCGAGACCCTCGCGGGCGGCGGCGTCGAGGGCGATCATGGCGCGGTAGACCTTCGGCGCCTTCTTGGCGAGGTCGATGCGGTTCGTCATGGGTAAAACCTATGGCGCTGATTGGCCCTGGACGTGGTGCAATCTGGTCGTGGAATCGTGGGCCAATCTTGACTTCCACCTGGACCTGTCCGGTCCGGGTGGCCTGCGGCACCGGTTGACGGCGTCGTTGCGCGAGGCGGTCCGGTCGGCGCGGCTGCCACCCGGCACCCGCCTGCCCGCCTCGCGCTCGCTCGCGCTCGACCTCGGGATCGCGCGCAACACCGTCGCCGAGGCCTACGCGGAGCTGGTGGCGGAGGGGTGGCTGACCGCACGTCAAGGTTCGGGAACCGTTGTGGCGCAACGAGTCGAGCCTCCTCCTCCAGTCACTCGCCGTGCCTCGGACGACGAGGTGCGGTTCGACCTCACGGTCTCCACGCCGGACGTCACCGAGTTCCCGCGCGCGGAGTGGATCCGCTCGACACGACGGGCGCTGACGGCGGCGCCTTCGGAGGCGTTCGGGCCGGGAGATCCGCAGGGCCGCATCGAGTTGCGCACCGCACTGGCCGAGTACCTGGCACGGGCGCGGGGCGTGCGTGCCGATCCCGAACGGATCGTGGTGTGCTCGGGGTTCGGGGGCGCCGTCAAGATGTTCGACCGGTTGCTCGCGCCGCCGGTCGTCGTCGAGGAGTACGGGCTCGGCTTCCACCGGTCGTTGTGGACGTCGACGGTGCCGTTGGCGGTGGACGACCACGGCGCGAACACCGAGCAACTGCCGGACGACCTGCGGGCGTGTGTGTTGACGCCCGCGCACCAGTTCCCATTGGGCGGCCCGCTGCACCCGCGGCGGCGTGCATCGGCCGTGGAGTGGGCACGGCGCGTGGGCGGCCTTGTGCTGGAAGACGACTACGACGGGGAGTTCCGCTACGACCGGCAACCCGTCGGCGCCGTGCAGGGGCTCGACCCGGAGCACGTCGTGTACCTGGGCACGTCCAGCAAGGCGTTGTCACCGGCGCTGCGGATCGCGTGGATGGTGCTGCCCGACCGGTTCGTGGACCCGGTGCTGGCGTTGAAAACCGATCGCGAGCAGCACATCAGCATGCTCGACCAGCTGACGTTGGCCGACTTCCTGGAGTCCGGGTCGTACGACAGCCACGTGCGCCGGATGCGGCTGAAGTACCAGCGGCGTCGTGACCGCCTGGTGGAGGCTGTCTCGCCGTACGTGTCGGTGTCCGGCATCGCGGCGGGAATGCACGCGGTGCTCGACACGCCTCACGAAGAGGAGATCGTGCGGTCCGCGCGGGAACGGGGGATCGAGGTCAGCCCTCTCTCGTGGTTCCGGCACGAGCTGAGCGACGACGACCGCACGGGGATCGTGCTGAGCTTCGGAGCGCCCGCGTTCCCACGGGCGCTCCCGCTGTTCACCGAGGTACTAGCGGCGTGCCACTGACCAGCCTTCGGCCGTGACGTCGCCGCGTGCGTGCACGTAGACGCCGCGGCCGTTGTACTGGCCCGCCTTGGTGTAGACGAACCTGGTCTTCACGGGTTCGGTCGGCACCCAACGGCGTCCGGTCGTCGTGATGGTGCGCGCGTCCTGCCAGTCCGTGCCGTTCCAGTGCTGGACGGTCAGCTTGTCGCCCTTGTCGACGTCGACGAAGACCTCGACCGGGCGCTCCGCGGTGAGCGTGCCGCCGGAAGTCGTTGCGCGCCACTGCTTCCCGTTGCTCCTGACCGCGAGGGCACCGGCCAGGCCGTCGGCGGCGGCGCGGCGGGCCGGGTTGACGCTGCCCCAGTCGCGGCTCGGGTGCACGCGGTTGGTCAGCAGGATCGCGATCGAGCGCGAGGACCTGTCGATCACGAACGACGTGCCGGTGTAGCCGGTGTGGCCCGCCGTTCCCCGGCCGCTCAGGGCGCCCATGTACCAGCGCTGGTCGAGCTCGAAGCCGAGGCCGTGGGCGTTGTCCGGGAACTGCTGGTTGAAGTTCGTGAGCATCAGCTCGACGGAGTGCTCGCTGAGGATCCGGCGGCCTTGGTAGGTGCCGCCGTTGAGGATCGTCTGGCCGAGGACGGCGAGGTCTTTGGCCGTGCCGAACACACCGGCGTGGCCCGCCACTCCTCCGAGGGACCACGCGTTCTCGTCGTGCACCTCACCGCGGACGATGCCGCGTGGCGGTGTCACCTGGAACTCCGTCGCGGCCGTGCGGTCCTTGGCCTTCGGGTTGTACCCGGTGTCCTTCATGTTGAGCGGCTTGGTGATGCCGTCGCTCACCGCCTGGTCGAGCTTCTTGCCGCTGACCTTGAAGACCAGCTCGCCCAGCGTGATCAGGTTCAGGTCCGAGTAGACGTACGTGGTGCCGGGCGTCGACTTCGGCTTCACGTCCATCACGGCTTTGATGCGTGACGGGACGTCCGGGTACTTCTGCCACAACGGGATGAACGGTTCGAGGCCGCTCGTGTGTGTGAGGAGCTGCTTGACGGTGATGTTCTCCTTGCCGTTCACGCCGAACTCGGGCAGGTAGGTGGCGACCTTCTCGTCGATGCTCACCCGGCCCTGCTCGACCTGCTGGATCACCGCGATCGACGTGAACAGCTTGGAGATGGAGGCGAAGTCGAAGATCGTGTCCTTCTTCATCGGGACGCGTTCGTCTTCCGGCAGCTGGGACTGCTGGTCCTTGTAGAGGACCGCGTAGCCGGTGCGGTCGTGCGTGACGATCTTGCCGTCGTGCACGTACATCGTGACCGCGCCGGCGTACAGCGGCTTGCCGTTGGCCTGGGGTTTCGTGAAGTCGCGGAGCTGGCGCAGGGCCGTGTTGACCGGCTCCGGGTCGAGGCCGGCCCAGAACGGGTTCGACTCGCGCAGCGTCGTCCACTGGTGTGCGAAGCCGTCCTGGGGCTGGTCGAAGTGACCGGGGACCAGGGTCGTCACGAGTGCGGTGGCCAGGGCAGGGATGAGCATGGCGTCCTCACCGGTAGCGCAGGTAGGGCAGGCGGGTGCGGCGGAACTGCTGGAGCTCCTGCTGCCACGCGCCGACGACCTCGGCCAGGGGAGCCTGGGCGTCGATCATCCTGCGCAGCCGGTCGGAGCCGCTGAGCTTGTCGATCCAGTTGTCCGGGCGCCACGCGAACACGCCGGGGTACTGCGACTTCGCGGTGATCAGCATGGCCACGGCGGCCTTGATGGCGTCGAACCTCCGCGGGTCGGTGACGTGCAGGGTGACGCCGCCGCAGGTCTTGCCCTGGAACTTGTTGAACGTGGGCGAGAAGTAGGTCTCGCGGAACCGGACGCCCCCGAGGTCCAGGGCGTTCAGCGCCTCGGCCCAGCGCCAGTCGATGCCGGGCGCGCCGACCGTCTCGAACGGGCGGGTGGTGCCGCGGCCCTCGGACAGGACCGTGCCCTCGAACAGGCACGTGCCGGGGTAGACCAGCGCGGTGTCCGGGGTGGGCATGTTCGGGCTCGGCGGCACCCACGGCAGGCCCGTGTCGAGCTGGTTCCTGCGCCAGCCCCGGACGTCGACCACGTCCAGCTCCGTCGTCAGGCCGAACTCGCCCTTGAAGTAGCGCGCCAGCTCACCGACCGTCATGCCGTGTTGCTGCACGATCGGTTTCAGCCCGACGAACGTCGCGTAGGCGGGGTCGAGCTGCGGGCCGTTCGCGGTGCCACCGATGGGGTTCGGGCGGTCGAGGACGATGAAGTCCAGGTCCTTGGCCGCTTCCATCGCCTGGTACATCGACCAGATGTAGGTGTAGAAGCGCGCGCCCACGTCCGCGATGTCGAACACGACCGTGTCGATGCCCGCCTTCGTGAACATCGCCTGGATCTTCGCGGGGCTGGCTTGGTACGTGTCGTACACCGGGATACCGGTGCGCGGGTCCGCGTAGTCGCCTTCGGAGCCGCCCGCCTGCGCCGTGCCGCGGAAGCCGTGCTCCGGTCCGAAGACGGCGGTCGGCCTGGCGCCGTGGGCGACCATCGAGTCGACGATGTGCGTCTGGTCCTTCAAGACGCCCGTCGGGTTCGTCAGCACGCCGACCTTGCGGCCCTCGAGCTTGCGCCAGCCGTCCTGCGCGAGCTGTTCGGCCGCGGTGGCGAGCTTCGGGGCCGCGCCGGCGGATGCGGTCGTGACGAGGGGGACGGACAGGGCGCTCGCCGCGAGGAAGCTCCGCCTTCTCACCAGGTCACCCCGTGCCCGAACGGGTAGGGGGTCGGGCCCGGCACGTCGACCGGGAGCTTGCCCTGCGGCTTGACCTCGCCGAGCAGCACCCTGGCCAGCGCCTCCATCGAGACCGTGGTCGTCGAGTAGGTGGCGAGCCACGTCTTGGCGCCGCTGTGGGCGACGTCGTACGGGTTGCCGGTCGCGGCCGCGACGACGGGCTTGCCGGTGGCGACGAGCTGGTTGATCAGGTCGACCTGGGCGGGCCTGGTGCTCGCGTTGTTGGTCAGCACCACGATCTTGTCGGCGTTGGCGGCCGCTGCCACCGCCTGCTGGATCTGGGCGGCGGTGGGGCTCGTGGCGGTGACGAACTTGGTGCCCTTGAGCCTGGTCGCGAGCGCCGAGGCGGTCGCGTCGCTGGTGCCGACGACCAGGGGAGCGGTGGCGTTCAGCGGGATCGCCTGGCCGTCGTTGCGGACGACCGTGATGCCGCGGTCGGCGATGGCCTGGGCCTGCTGGGTGTTCGAGCCGACGACCTGGTCGACCTTGTTCACGTCCACCTCGGAGGTGAGCATGACGCCGCGCAGCAGCTTCATCTTCAGGATGCGCAGGACGCTCTGGTCGATGCGCTGCTCGGTGATCTCACCGCTGCGGACGGCCTTGACGACGCTGTCGATCGCGGCGCCGAGGTTCGGCGGCATCAGCAGCTGGTCGACACCCGCCTTGATGGCCAGCACCGGGATCTCGGCGTCGGAGTGCAGCTTGCGGACGCCCGCCATCTCCAGCGAGTCGGTGACGACCACGCCGTCGTACTTCAGCTCGTCTCGCAGCAGACCGGTGATGATCTTCGGGCTGAGCGTGGCCGGGTTGCCGGACGGGTCGATCTGCGGCACCTGGATGTGCGCGGTCATGATCGAGTCGATCTTGGCGGCGATGGCGGCGGAGAACGGCGGCGCGTCGATCTGGCGCCACTGGTCGAGGCTGCGGTTCGAGACCGGCAGGGCGGTGTGGCTGTCCTCGGACGTGTCACCGTGGCCGGGGAAGTGCTTGGCGGTCGAGGTCACCGAGGTCATGTCGAACCAGCGGCGGCCCTCGTAGCCCCGCACCTGGGCGGCGACCATGTCGGCGGCGAGCTTCGGGTCGCTCGAGAAGCTGCGCACGCCGATGATGGGGTTCGCCGGGTTGGAGTTGACGTCGGCGTCCGGCGCGAAGTTCTGGTTGATGCCCATCGCGCGGAGCTCCTGGCCCGCGATGCGCGCGGCCTCTTCGGCGTCCTCCGTGCTGCGGCTCGCGCCGAGGGCCATGTTGCCCGGCAGCTGGGTGGCCGGCGGGCCGATCCGCGTGACGACGCCCATCTCCTGGTCGATCGAGATGAGCAGCGGGACCTTGCTGGCCTTCTGCAGGCCGTTGGAGAGCTGCGCGATCTGCTTGGGGGTGTCGATGTTGTCGCGGCTCGAGTTGTTGAAGTAGATGACACCGCCGGGCTGGTACTTGCGCACCATGTCCGCGGCCGTCGCCACTCCGAAGTCGGCCTGGTTCTTGGGGTGCGGGACGTCGGCGGCCTGGCCGTTGACGTACGTGACGAAGAGCTGGCCGACCTTCTGTTCCAGCGACATCCCGCGGAGTGTGGTCACCGAGGCGTCCGCTCTCGCCACCGGCGTGAGGGCGACCATAGCTGTGACCAGCGTCAACGCGGTGAACTTCCGCACTTGTCCGTGCCTCCCGGTGATGTTCCCACAGGTAACTGGCGTATTTCGCAAGTTACTCACGACTGCGTGGTGGGTCAACGGGCGCACATTCTGCCGTTCGGTGCCAACTTTTCACGCACAAGCAGACGGGGCACCCTCGAAAGGGTGCCCCGTCTTCAGCGCGGGCTTGCGAGTTACCAAGCGTGCAACTCCAGTCGTACAACCCTGGCCTCGGCGTCCGGCGTCCCGGTACGCAGGCCCTAGACGACAAGCCTCCCGCGGCGTGCTGCGCGTGGGTACTCGAAGTCCGCGCACGGAGCTTGGCCGGGGTGGATCCTGACTTCTCTTCGTCTGGCCCCTGGCCGACCCTAGGTCCGCACCACCCATTTAAGTGCGTGGGCCCGGTCACAGCAAGGGCTCGGACGGGTGCACCGGTCAAGCCACGTTCAGTAGTGAAAGTGCTGGGGTTTCTGGATTTGTGAGGTTTTGTTCGTGTTCGGGTACCGCCGGGAGGGCGGTGCCGTGCACTCACCTGGGCACCACGTGTGCGGCGCGTTGCCGCTACTCGCCGGTACCGGTCTCTTCCCGGTGCATTGTGGCCGCGAGGGCTTGACTTCAGTCGCGGGAGCGCTTGCGGCGCAGGCCGTACCAGGCCGCTCCGGCCGCCGCGACCGCGCCGATGCCGATGGCCGTGACCGCGACCGCCCTGCCCGAGGGGGTGGGGATGCGGGAGCGCAGGCTCACCGGGTCGACGAACTGCTGCACCGGCCAGTCCTTCTCGACGGCGATGCGGCGCAGGCCCCGGTCGGGGTTGACGACCGTCGGGTGGCCGACGACCTCCAGCATCGGCAGGTCCGTGACGCTGTCCGAGTACGCGTAGCTCTTCGTCAGGTCGTAGCCGTGCTCGGCGGCCAGCTGCTTGATCGCGACCGCCTTGTTGTCGGAGGCGCAGTAGAAGTCGACGGCGCCGGTGTAGCGGCCCTCGTGGACCACCATCCGCGTGCCGACGCTGTAGTCCGCCCCGATCATCTGGGCGATGGGGGCGACCAGTTCCTCGCCGGACGCGCTCACGATGACGACGTCGTGGCCTTCCGCCTTGTGGTCGGCGATCAACTGCGTCGCTTCTTTGTAGACGAGCGGATCGACGATGTCGTGCAGCGTCTCGTTGACGATGCCGCGGATCTGCTCCACGTCCCAGCCGGCGGCGAGCGCGGTGATGTGCGCGCGCATGCGGTCCATTTGATCCGCGTCCGCGCCGGCGAGCATGAACACGAATTGCGCATATGCGCTCTTCAGCACCGCACGGCGGTTGATCAGACCTTCCTGGAAGAAGGGCCGGCTGAACGCCAGCGTGCTCGACTTCGCGATCACGGTCTTGTCGAGGTCGAAGAAGGCGGCGATCCGGCTCATGTGGCTCAGCTTAGGTGTACTCGTCAGTAGGCCGTTCGGGCGGCATTTCGTTCGTGTACGAAATCCTTGTGCTGCACGGTTACCGAAACTTGGCCCTCAGCTGTTGCGGAAGTTGCGCGCAGCACTGGCGCATGGGGATACAGTAGGAGAGTCCGGTTCGACGGACGGGTTCAGTCCGACCCCCCGGGACTGAACCATTGACGACCCCCGTCCCTCCCCCCTGGCGGGGGTCGTCCCATATCCGCACCCCGTTTCCGCGTGAGTGCGACTGGACCTCTGCCGCTCCTGTCCGAGCGCCGTGTGCCCAACCCTCCAGAGTCGCACGCGGGTCCGACAGTCCTGGCCCGGCAAGGCGCCCGAGATTGCGACTTGTCCACAGCCGCCGTGTTGTCCACAGATGGATCTTCACCCGGTTGTGTCGTTCATCACGACCGGCCACGGTCGAACCCATGACCCACCCCATCGCCCTGCTCACGGACCAGGACCTCCTCGACGAGGTACTCCGCGTGGCCGCTGCGGCCGACTGCCCGCTCTCCTGCGCCCCCGACGTCACGTCGTTGCGCTCGCAGTGGCACACCGCCCCCTTGGTCCTGCTCGACCCCGCCGCCGTCTCCGCCTGCCTGGACGCGGGCTTCCCCCGCCGCACCGGTGTCCTCGTGGTCCACGGAGGCGATCCGCCGTGGGCCCCGGCCGTGGCCCTGGGAGCCGACGGCGTCCTGGAGCTGCCGGTGGAGGGCCGCTCCCTGGTGACGGCGCTGACCGACCTGGGCGAGGGCCCGCCCTCGGACCGGGGCCGCGTGGTGTCGTTCATCGGCGGCAGGGGAGGCGCGGGAGCCTCGACCCTCGCCATAGCCTGCGGCCGCGAGGCGGTGGCCCTGGGCGGCGAGGCGATGCTCGTCGACTGCGACCCCCTCGGCGGCGGCATAGACCTGGCCCTGGGCACCGAATCCGACCAGGGCGCCCGCTGGCCGGGCGTGCACGCCACCGGCGGCAGGGTCCCGATGTCGGCCCTGCGAGCCGCCCTGCCGGCGACGGGCAACCTGAGCGTCCTGGCCTGCGACAGGTCGGCCCCCGACCCGGAACCGGCAGCGGTGGCGGCAGTCCTGGACGCGGGCCGCAGAGCGGGCTGCACGGTGGTCTGCGACCTCCCGCGCTTCCCCACGGCCGCGGCCTCGGCCGCCCTGGACCGCACAGACCTGACGGTCCTCGTCGTCCCGGCCGAAGTCCGCGCCACCGCCGCCGCCAGCCGAGTGGCCACCACCCTCCTGACCCACGGCCGCAACCTCCGCCTGGTGGTGCGAGGCCCGTCCCCGGGCAACCTCCAGCCGGCCGAGATGGCCGACGTGATCGGCGTCCCCCTCCTGACCTCGATGCGCCCGGAACCGGGCCTGGCCGAGGTGCTGGAACGGGGCCGCTTCCCCCGCAACCCCAAGGGCCCGCTCGCCACCACGGCCCGCGTGGTGCTGAAGGAACTCCGCCCGTGACCGCTCCGAACGTCGCGCTGGTCGTCGCCCCAGATGCTGCGGTGGCCGATGAGGCCGAGTACTTCGCGCTTGTCTCGGCAGATGCCGAGATCGCGTCGACGGACTCGGTCGGATGCGGGTGCATTCCGGTTCTGCGTGGGGACGAGTCGAAGGTCCCGCACCCGCGTCCTCCCGGTCACTTCCTTGCAGCAGGGGAGTTTCCGGCTCCGACCAACGCACCACCGCGCCCATCCCCCTGAGACGCAGCGCCTCTGCGTCACGGCTCGCTGTCGCGCCGCAGTTTCCACTCCACGTTCCTGTCCCTGCGGGACGCGCCGCTTCTGCGCCACGGTCTGCAGCCGTCGCGTAGCTCCCGTTCCACGCTGCTGTCCGTGCTGGACACACCGCTTCCGCGTCGCAGCCTCCGCCACTCGCACTTTTCTTGTCCCTGCGGGGGCGCATGGCCACTACGGCGCTCTGCGCCGCCACGCCCTCCGCCAGGCGGCCTCGCCGGGTGACCGTCCCTTCCAGCTGATCCCGACCCTCGGCCCGCCGAATCCGTTGCCATCGAAGGAGTTCCAGCCGTGACCCTGCTCCGCCTCCTAGGCCGGATGCTGCGCAACCTCGTCGTCTACGGCCGCCTCTACCCACCCCGCTACATCTTCAAGGAGGAGCCGAAGTGAACCGCTTCCTCATCTGGTGCCAGGAAACCTGGCTCCGCCTCACCGGCCGCGAGATCATCTACGGCCGCCACGCCCGCCGCCCGGAGGCGGCGACATGACCTCCGCCCTCATCGACCGGGTCCGCCACCGCCTCGCTGGCGCCGACATGGAGATGACCGCGGCCGTCGTGGCCCACGCGGTCCGCTCCGAGGCCGGCGGTGTCCTGGCCGACTCGGACGTCCTCGAAGCACTCCAGGTGCTCCGCCAGGAGTTCAGCGGCGCCGGGCCCCTCGACCCGCTGCTCGACGATCCCGGCACCACCGACGTGCTCGTCACCGCGCCGGACCAGGTGTGGGTCGACGGCACGACGGGGCTGCGCCGGACCGGCATCACCTTTCCCGACGAGGACTCCGTGCGGCGCCTCGCCCAGCGTCTGGCGGTGGCGGCGGGCCGGCGGCTCGACGACGCCTCGCCGTGCGTCGACGGGTGGTTGCCGGGCAGCGGGGTCCGGCTGCACGCGGTGCTGCCGCCCATCGCGGACCGCACTTGCCTGTCGCTGCGCGTCCTCAGGCCCGCGACGCACGACCTGCCCGCCTTGCAGGCACTCGGCACGTTCGACGCGGAGGTCGCGGCGGCGTTGCGGACGGTCGTCCTGCGGCGCCTGGCGTTCCTGGTGATCGGGGGGACCGGGTCGGGCAAGACGTCGTTGTTGTCGGCGCTGCTGGGGTGTGTGCCGCAGGCGGAACGCATCGTGTGCGTCGAGGACGCGGGTGAGCTGAGTCCCGACCACCCGCAGTTCGTGCGGCTCACCGCGCGGCCGGCGAACGTCGAGGGAGCGGGTGAGGTCACCACCCGGCAACTGGTGCGGGAGGCCCTGCGGATGCGGCCCGACCGGATCGTGGTCGGGGAGGTGCGCGGTGCCGAGGTCAGGGAGTTGCTGACCTCGCTCAACACCGGGCACGAAGGGGGCGCCGGGACGTTGCACGCCAACTCTCCGGCGGAGGTGCCCGCGCGGCTCGAAGCCCTGGGTGCGCTGGGCGGGCTGTCGCCCGAAGCGTTGCGCAGCCAGGTCGCGGCGGCGGTCCGGGTAGTGCTGCACATGCGCCGGGACGGCAACCGCAGGTACCTCAACGAGATCGGGGTGTTCGAGCGGAAACCGGAACTCGCCGTCCGTCCGGTCTGGACGCGCGGAAGCGGGTGGCTGGCTAAGGAGCTGCTGTGCTGAGCCTCCTTCTGCTGGCGACGGCGCTGATCGTCTGGCCGCAGCTCAGGTCGGTCCGAAGGCTCAGGCCGCGCGGCAAGAGGGAGGTCGTCGTGCCGCCGTACGTCTGGCTGGCGGCCGCGGCGACGGTCACCTACCTCGTGGCGGGCATTGGCGGACTGGTCGCCGGAGCGGTGCTGGCGGTGACCGGCCGGCGAATCCTCAAGCAGCGCAGGCAGAACAAGGCGCTCCGGCAGGCCGCGGAGGCGTTGAGCAACGGCCTGGGCGGCGTGGTCGACGAGCTGCGGGCCGGTGCGCACCCCGCCCAGGCGGCCGAGAACGCGGCGGAGGACACGCCGGCTCCGGCGAGGGAGGTGCTGAAAGCGGCGGCGGCCGCGTCGAGGCTGGGTGGTGACGTGGAGCGGACGTTGCGCGAGATGAAGCAGCCGTTGCTGGGCAATGCCGTGGACCAGCTGGCGAAGGCGTGGCACGTGTCGGCGAAGCATGGTGTGGCGCTGGCGGACGTTCTCGACGCGACCAGGCGCGACCTCGACCAACGGGCGGCGTTCGCGCGGCAGGTGCACGCGCGGATGGCCGGGCCGCGGGCCAGCGCGATGGTGCTGGCGGTGCTTCCGGTGGTGGGCGTGCTGCTGGGCGAGCTCAGCGGTGCCAGACCGTTCCACGTCCTCACGAGCACGACCGCGGGGCAGTTCCTGCTGGCACTGGGCGCGGTGCTCGGGGCGGCAGGGGTGTGGTGGACGCAGCGGATCACCGAGGTGAAGCCGTGACGTTCCTCCTGCTCGCGCTGGCAGTCCTGCTGGCACCGGCGCCACGGCGATCGATTGATCGGTTGAAGCCCAGGGCTCACGACCCGCCGCACGACGCGACGAAGCCGGGTGGTCCGTTCGAACGGGCTGCGGCCTTGGATTTGCTGGCCGCGTGTCTGAAAGCCGGGTTGCCGGTGCCCACGGCGATCCAGGCGGTCGAGATGGAGGAACTGAGCCAGGTCGCCGAGTTGCTCAGGCTCGGCGCTGATCCGGTCACGGCGTGGGCGTCCGCGCTCGGCCGGCCCGCCACGGCGCAGCTCGCCAGGGCCGCGCGGCGGACCGCTCGTTCCGGTGCGGCACTGGCCCGGCAGACCGCCGAGCTCGCCGAGCGGACCAGGGCCGAGGCACGTGACGACGCCGAGGCCAAGGCGCAGCAGGCCGCCGTCGCGGTGGCGGCACCGCTCGCACTGTGTTTCCTCCCGGCGTTCCTGTGCCTCGGCGTCGCGCCGGTGGTGCTGGGGCTGGCCGGCCAATTCCTCAACTAGGAGAAGCAGATGGAACTGCTGAACGACGACAGCGGCATGAGCACGGTGGAGTACGCGATCGGGACGCTGGCGGCGGCCGCGTTCGGAGGTCTGCTGTACGTGCTGCTCACCAGCGACTTCGTGCGGAAGCTGATGGAGGGACTGATACAGAGTGCGCTGTCTTCGGTCTGACGACCGGGGCATGGTCACGGTCGAGGCGGCGATCGCCGTGTCCGCGTTGCTGGTGGCCATGTGGCTGGGCGCGAACGGGCTGACAGCGGTCACCGAGCAGATGCGGTGCACCGACGCGGCGAGAGAGGCGGCGCGGCTCACCGCGCGGGGCGAACGGCAGCGCGGCGAGGAAGCGGCCGGGCGGATCGTGGGCGATGCCAACGTTGTGATCGGCACCGAAGGCGACGCGATCGAGGTCGTGGTCAGCAAACGCGGACCGTTGGGCCTGCCGCTCAGCGCGCGGGCGTTCGCCGTGCCGGAGCCGCGGTGAACGGCGAGCGGTCCGGCCGCGAGCGGGGTTCGGCTGCGGTGAGCGGCGTGGTGGCGATGTTGTCGCTGATCATCGTCGTGGTGGCCGGTGCGCGGGTCGGTTCGGCGGTCGTCGCCCGGCACCGGGTGACCGGTGCTGCCGATCTGGCGGCGCTCGCGGCGGCCGCTCGTCTCGTCGACGGCGACAAAAGTGCTTGTGAGCAGGCAAAACGCGTGGCTTCGGAAAACCGGGCCGAGCTGACGAGCTGCGCGGTGAACGGATGGGAGGTGGTGATCGAGGTGTCCGCGGTTACGCCGTTCGGCCCGGCGAGCGCACGGGCAAGGGCAGGTCCGGCCGAAGATCGAGCCGTTTGGAGCACGACGAGCGGTCGGCTCACAGCGGTGAGCGGACTCACACTGCCGCCGGGACATGCTGAACGGTGATCGAACCAAACGCGCGGAGTTCAGTTGCCCGGTCCGGCAAAGGACGTTCGCCGTCCCGTAGCTACCAGTTGTCGCGCGGGGGTTACGGAGGCCGGTGCCGGTGTCGTTAGTTGTAGTGGCGGCACCGACGCGGTGTCCCTACGAACACCGACACCTTGCCGATGTCGAGTCAGAACCTAGGAAGAAGGCGACGGAAGATGGATTGGTCGGATAGCTGGCGCGGGGCCTTCCGCATCGAACTGCGTGCCGAGGCCGTGAGCCTCGCGTACCGCGGTTGGCCCGTGCTGCCAGGCACCTATCCGGCCGGTACGGAGGACGGCGTCACGAAGTGGGCGGGCCGCAGCGGCCTCGAGCTCCACGGCCCGATCCCCGTGCACCGCGACTGGGTGGACCGCGTCGGGACCAGTCCCGACCAGGTCGCCACGTGGTGGGCGGGCCGCTCGTACAGCCTCCTCGTCGCCACCGGCCACGTCGTGGACGCGATCGAGGTCGGCACCGACCTCGGCCGCCGCGCGGCCGTCGCACTGCGGTCGATCGGCGTCCCCGTGCCGATCGCCGCGACCCCGTCCGGCCGCTGGATGTTCCTCGTGAAGTCCGGCTCGACGCTCAACACCGAGCTGGCCAACAACCCGGACGTGCACCTCTACGGCAAGGGCGAGTACATCCCGCTGCCGCCCACCACGATGGCGCACGGTGTCGTGCACTGGCGGGTCAAGCCGCAGGTCTGCGGCTGGAACCTGCCGGACGCTCACGTCGTGCAGGACGCGCTCGTCGAGGCCGTGCACGCCCCGGCGCGCTACCAGCTCGAAGCCGTCTGACACACAACTGAATGCGAAGCCCGGCCGTGCTGGGTGTCGTCGTGGACTCTCCCCGACAACCCCGAAGGCGATGCCCTGCGCGGCCGTTCCACCAAGCCCGATCCGATGATCGGCCTCCGCACCCCGCACGTCGGGGGCCGGCAGAGGAACGGGCGAAAAGCCGAACACGCACCCCGAAGGACAGCCTCCCGCACCAGTGACCGGACCGAGGAACGTTAGTGGCAGAGCACCAGCTCTGCCGCGGTCGGTGAAGCCGGCTCCTCCCCGGAGTTCGTCAGAAGACAGTCGACACCGTCGCCTCCCGCGTGTCCTGTCGAGACGAACGAACCAGATTCCACCGATGTTCCAAGGGATCCGGTCACGAAGCGGTAGCAGGCGGGAACACAGTGTTCGGCACGTGGAGAGCGCGGCGGGGGTACCCGTGAGCCCCCGCCGCGCCTCAGCGTCCTCGGGCCGACTCTGTTCGCACTACGCGCTCACCGGGTCGGACGCGTTGTCATCTGGGGGGCGACCCCCAGACCCCCGCAGGCTCGGGCGCTAGGCGCCCTCACGGAAAGTGGTAGATCTAGAGCTGGAGAGTTTCCGCGTAGGAAGCGAAGGCCAAGGTCTCCTCCATGGATCCGGGCCGCGGAACCGCGTCGGCGTCCCAGCCGAGGTCCCGGTCCTGCAAGACCTGCTCGATCAGCGGGTGCCACCGCTGATCGAGCATTTTCTTCGCCCACAGCAAGGCGCCGCGCTTGGACTCCACCTCTCCCGTGTGGATGGTGTAGAGCGTGCGGCAGTAGGCCGAGACGATGTAGCGCTGCGACCACGCGTTGCCCATCGGCGCCCACTCGCGAATGCCGTCGAGCACGTGCGGCAGCTCGGCCCGCATCGACGAGCGCAACACCGAAGCCGGTACCTCGTCGACGAGCGAGGTGATCGGCGGGCCGTCCAGCACGATGCCGTGGTGGCGCAGGATCCAGCGGGCGTGCGGATTGTTGCAGTGCAGGTCCCACTCCAAGGTCCGCGTGCCGTGATCGTTGAACAGCCACGGCACCCCGAGCCCCGCCACCGAGCGCAGTGACTCCACGTCGGCGTACGAACCCTCGATCTCCGTCGACCAGTGGCCGGGACGGGTCGGGATCTCGGCGTGCAGGGCGCGCAGCCCGGCTTCGCGGGCGCCGGACGGCAGTTCGGTGCAGGCGACGATGAAGTCGCAGTCGCTGTGGATGTCGCCGGCACCCAGGGCGAACGAGCCCTGCACGTACGTGCCGACGTAGGTGGGGCCGAGGATCTCGCGCACGGACGTGACGAGGTCGGCGAGGAGTGCGTTCAGATCAGCAAAAGGGGTGAACAAGGCAGACTCCCATGAACCCGTGACCAGGTAGGACGGGCGCGGCGGAGCATCGGACCCGGCCGCGCCTAGGCGCGACGGGTCCGGTCAGTGGCGTTGCAGCTGCATGCGTTCACAGCGCCACGGTAGCCAAGGAACGGTCACCCGGTCAGGCGATTTTGCCCAGCACCACGTCCAGCACGAGGACCGCGCCGGCCTTGTCCAGCGGGTCGTTGCCGTTGCCGCACTTGGGTGACTGCACGCACGACGGGCAGCCCATCGGGCACCCGCAGGCACTGATCGCGGCCCGGGTCGCCGACAGCCAGGCCCGCAGCGCCGAGTGACCTCGGTCAGCGAAGCCCGCCCCGCCGGGATGGCCGTCGTGCACGAACACCGTCGGCATCCCCGTGTCCGGGTGCGCGGCCGTCGACACGCCGCCGATGTCCCACCTGTCGCACGTCGCGAACAGCGGCAGCAGGCCGATCGCCGCGTGCTCGGCGGCGTGCAGGGCACCGGGGACGCGCTTCGCCTCCACACCGGCGTCGAACAGCAGCGACTCGTCGACGGTGTACCAGACGGCGCGGGTCCGCAGCGACTGTTCCGGCAGGTCGAGCGGGATCTGGTCGAGCACCACGCCGGACGGCAGCCGGCGCAGGTAGCCGACGACCTGGGTCGTCACCTCCACCTCGCCCAGGCAGACCGACACCCCGCCGAAGTCGGTGCGTTCGACCTCGCGCACGACCGTGATGTCGACGCAGTCGCGCGGCTGCGTCGTCCACTCCGGGTCTTCGCGGTGCACCATCGCGAGACCGCTGTCCAGGTCGAGCTCGTCGACGACGTACGCCCGCCCCTGGTGCAGGTACACGGCGCCGGGATGCACCTGCCAGCAGGCCGATCCCGGGTCGACCGTGCCGAGCATCCGGCCCGAGTCCGACTCCACGACGGCCACCTGGTCGCCGCCGGAACCGCGGATGTCCACCCCGGCGTGCGGCCGGTCGTGCGACGCCCAGTACCACCCGGCAGGCCGCTTGCGCAGCAGTTTCTCCGCCACCAGATCGGCGAGCACCTCCTCCGCGAGAGGTCCGCCGAAGTCGTCCAGGCAGGCCGGTGTCAACGGCATCTCGGAGGCCGCGCACGCCAGCTGCGGGCCCAGCACGTACGGGTTCAGCGGGTCCAGCACCGTCGCCTCGACCGGTCTGTCCAGCACCGCGGCCGGGTTGTGCACCAGGTACGTGTCCAACGGGTCGTCGCGCGCCACGAACACCACCAGGGCGCTGTCGCCCGACCTGCCCGCACGGCCCGCCTGCTGCCAGAACGACGCCAGGGTGCCGGGGAAACCGGCGACCACCACCGCGTCCAGCCCGGCGATGTCGACGCCGAGCTCCAGCGCGTTCGTGGTCGCGACGCCGAGCAGGTCGCCCGTGGACAGCGCCTTCTCGAGCGCCCGCCGCTCCTCCGGCAGGAACCCGCCCCGGTACGCGGCCACGCGGGGAGGCAACTCATCGTCCACTTCGGACAGAATCCGCTGGGTGCCCAGCGCCGTCAGCTCGGCACCGCGGCGCGAGCGCACGAAGGCGAGCGACCGTGCGCCCTCGACGACGAGATCGGCAAGGATGCGCGACGTCTCCGCGCCCGCCGAGCGCCGGACGGGCGCGCCGTTCTCACCCTCCAGAGAGGTCAGTGGCGGCTCCCACAACGCGACGGTGCGCGACGCGCGCGGAGAGAAGTCGTCCACAACAGCGGAAACCGGGACGCCCAGCAATCGCTGCGCGGACCCGGAAGGATCAGCCACAGTGGCCGATGCCAAAACGAAGATCGGATCCGCGCCGTATTTCCGCGCGACCCTCCTCAGTCGCCGCATCAACAACGCCACGTGCGAACCGAAAACGCCTCGGTAGGAATGGCACTCGTCGATCACCACGTACTTCAGCCGGCGGAAGAACCGCAGCCATTTCGGGTGCTGCGGAAGGATTCCGCGGTGCAGCATGTCCGGGTTGGTGAAGACCCAGTTCGCGTGCGCCTTGACCCAGTCGCGTTCGGCCATCGGGGTGTCACCGTCGTAGGCCGACGCGCGCACGCCCTTGATCCCCAGCTCCTCGAGCGAACGGAGCTGGTCCGCCCCAAGGGCTTTGGTCGGGGACAGGTACAGCGCGGTGGCCTTCGTGTCCGCCAAAAGAGTGGAAAGCACGGGCAACTGGTAGGCAAGTGACTTGCCCGACGCCGTGCCCGTCGCGAGGACCACGTGCTGCCCCGACCACGCCAGCTCGGCGGCCTCGGCCTGGTGCCGCCACGGCTCGCGCACACCGGTCCCGACGAACGCCTCGACGACCGCCGGGGCCGTCCACGCAGGCCACTGCACGTGATCTGCCTGCCGCAACGGCAGATCGCGCGCGTGCGTGAGGGGTGACTCCCCGGCGGGCACACCCGCCAGCACGCGGTCCAGCAACCGGCGTCCCTGATCCACCACGGGATCGAGCTTCGCATACACCACCGACAGTCCCGGCCGGGCCGTACTCGACTTCCTGCGCAGATAACGGTGTGTGCACGGATCGGGACGTTTCGTTGCCTCGTTGCAACCAACCCCTAGACTCCCCGCTCATCGCATCCAATGAGGGATGCGTCACGTCGCGCTGGGCGGCTGGTCTGCCTTGGCGCTGCACATGGCAACTCACCAGGAGGACGGATGTCCCGGCATTTCCTCGCGGAGGGCCTCGAGCTCTCCGGGGGTGATCGCGGCGTCGTAGCCGTGGTCGCCGTGGTCGCCCTGGCTGCTCTCGCCGTCGGGTACGTGCTGCTCAAGGAGGTGCTGGCCGCGGGCCAGGGCACCCCCAAGATGCAGGACATCGCCAAGGCGGTTCAGGAGGGCGCAGCGGCCTACCTCAACCGGCAGTTCCGGACGCTCGGCATTTTTGTCGTGATCGTTTTCGTACTGCTGTTCGCGCTACCGGCGGATGATTTGGCCGAGCGAATCGGCCGATCATTGTTCTTCCTCGTCGGTGCCGCGTTCTCGGCGACCATCGGCTACCTGGGCATGTGGTTGTCCACGCGCGCCAACGTGCGTGTCGCCGCCGCCGCGAACGAAGAAGGCGGTCGCGAAAAGGCGACGCGCATCGCGTTCCGCACCGGTGGCGTCGTCGGCATGACCACCGTCGGTCTCGGTCTCTTCGGTGCGGCGCTCGTCGTGCTCGTCTACGCCGGCCAGGCCCCGAAGGTCCTGGAGGGCTTCGGTTTCGGTGCCGCGCTGCTCGCGATGTTCATGCGCGTCGGTGGTGGCATCTTCACCAAGGCCGCGGACGTCGGCGCCGACCTCGTCGGCAAGGTCGAGCAGGGCATCCCCGAGGACGACCCCCGCAACGCCGCCACCATCGCGGACAACGTGGGCGACAACGTCGGTGACTGCGCCGGCATGGCCGCGGACCTCTTCGAGTCCTACGCCGTGACGCTCGTCGCGTCGCTGATCCTCGGCACCGCCGCGTTCGGCGTGCAGGGCCTGCTGTTCCCGCTGATCGTTCCCGCGATCGGCGTGCTGACCGCGGTCATCGGCGTGTACACGACCAAGGCGAAGGCGGGCGAGAACGGCCTCACGGCCATCAACCGCGCCTTCTACATCTCCGCGGTCATCTCCGCGGTGCTGTGCACCATCGCGGCGTTCTCGTACCTGCCGAGCTCCTTCGCGGACCTCAACGGCATCAGCGACGCGGTCAAGTCCACGAGCGGCAACCCGGCGCTGATCGCGTCCGTCGCGGTGATCATCGGCATCGTGCTGGCCGGCGTCATCCTGTGGCTGACCGGCTACTACACCGGCACCGAGCACAAGCCGGTCAAGGAGGTCGGCCAGACCTCGCTGACCGGTGCGGCCACGGTGATCCTGTCCGGCATCTCGGTCGGTTTCGAGTCGGCCGTCTACACCGCGCTCGTCATCGGTGCCGCCGTGTACGGCGCGTTCCTGCTCTCCGGTTCCGTCGTCGTCGCGCTGTTCGCGATCGCGCTCGCCGGTTGTGGTCTGCTCACGACCGTCGGCGTCATCGTCGCGATGGACACCTTCGGCCCGGTCTCCGACAACGCGCAGGGCATCGCCGAGATGTCCGGCGACGTGCACGGCGAGGGCGCGCAGATCCTCACCGAGCTCGACGCGGTCGGCAACACCACCAAGGCCATCACCAAGGGCATCGCGATCGCGACGGCCGTGCTCGCCGCGACGGCGCTGTTCGGCTCCTACAAGGACGCGATCGACCAGGCCGTGGCCAAGGTCGGCAACCTCGCGGGTGATCTGCCGATCTCGTTCACCAACGTGGTGTTCAGCCCGAACGTCCTCGTCGGCGTCACCATCGGTGCGGCCGTCGTCTTCATGTTCTCGGGCCTCGCGGTCAACGCCGTGACGCGCGCCGCCGGTGCCATCGTGTTCGAGGTGCGCCGCCAGTTCCGCGAGAACCCGGGCATCATGGACTACTCGGTGAAGCCCGAGTACGGCAAGGTCGTCGACATCTGCACCAGGGACTCGCTGCGCGAGCTGGCGACTCCGGGCCTGATGGCCGTGCTCGCCCCGGTCGCCGTCGGCTTCGGCCTCGGCGTCGGCCCGCTGGCCGGGTACCTCGCCGGTGCGATCGCGACCGGCACGCTCATGGCGGTCTTCCTGGCCAACTCCGGTGGTGCCTGGGACAACGCCAAGAAGCTGGTCGAGGACGGCAACCACGGCGGCAAGGGCTCCGACGCCCACGCCGCGACGGTCATCGGCGACACCGTCGGCGACCCGTTCAAGGACACCGCCGGTCCGGCCATCAACCCGCTGATCAAGGTCATGAACCTGGTCTCGGTGCTGATCGCGCCCGCCATCGTCACCTTCACCATCGGTGACAACGCGTCCGACCCGATCCGGATCGCGATCGCCGTGGTGGCGACCCTGATCATCGTCGGCGCGGTGGTCGTGTCGAAGCGCCGCGGCACCTCGATCGCGGACTCGCCCGCGGAGTCCGTCAGCAACGGCGCCGCGTAGATCCACCTCCGGTCGGGGTACGTTCGGGTATCCCCCGACGTACCCCGACCGAGGAGTTCCGACATGAGGCGCAGCCTCGTCGCCACTGCCGCTGTTGCCGCCCTTGCGCTGGCCGGGTGCACCACCGGCGGCAACTCCGGCACTTCCACGACACCCACCAGCGGCGCGGTCAACCCCCAGGCCGTCGCCTACATGGACAAGGTGTGCGGTGCGGCATCCGAGTTCGCCAAGATCGAGAAGACGGCCCCCAAGCTCGACGCCGGTGACTCCGCCAAGCTCAAGGCCGAGATGGCCGCGTACATGGGCCAGCTCGCCGACGCCTTCACCAAGTCGGCCGAGGGCCTGAAGAACGTCGGCCCGTCGCCCGTCGCGGGCGGTGAGGAGGCCGTCACCAAGATGGCCGAGACGTTCACCTCGCTCGGCGCCGTGTTCGCCGACGCCAAGACGAAGGTCGAGCAGGCCGACGCCAACAACGCCACCGGAGGCCTCCAGGCCGCCGGAGAGGCCATCGCCAAGCTCTCCGAGCTCGCCGACCCGCTGCGCGACCTCAAAGACGTCCCCGAGCTGCAGAAGGCCACGCAGTCGGCGCAGAAGTGCCAGGAGATGCAGCGCCTCAACGTCACGCCGACGAGTTGAGCGGCGCCGTTCGGAGTAACTTCCGGCTCATGCGTCGCACACTCACCGCAGTCATGACCAGCTGCCTGCTCGCGGTCACCGCGTGCACCGGCGGAGGTTCGTCGACGCCCACCGCCAGCGAGGCGGACGTCGTGGCGTGGATGGACAAGGTCTGCGGTGCCGTCGACGGCACCGTGAAGACCATGGCCGACGAACCGCCGATCGACATGAGCGACCCGTCGAAGCTCAAGACGGGTCTCTCGGACTGGCTCGGGTCCAAGGTGTCCGCGGTCGACAGGTCGATCGCGGACCTCAAGGGCCTGGAGGACGGCCCGCACCCGAAGTCGAAGGAGCTGGCCGCCGCCGCGCAGGACGGCATGGGTCAGATCAAGACCCTGCTCGCCGACACCAAGTCGAAGCTGGACTCGTCGGCGGACTCGACCCAGGTCGTCACCGCCTTCACCGAGATGGTCGCGAAGGCCGGTGAGCTGGAGAAGGCGGGCGCCGGCGTGCAGAAGAAGTTCGACGAGACCGGCCTCGCGGGAGCGGCGGGGAAGGCTTCGAACTGCAAGGGCCTGCAGGCGTCTCCTCCTCCTTCCTGACCAGCGTGAACACAGCCGGTCGGATCGCTCGAACGGGTGTTTTCCGGCGTCCGGGAAGATAGGACGGATGAGGACACGTCTGCTCGCTGTGCTGACCGGTGCCGTCGTGCTGTCCGCGTGCGGTTCGGAGGCGGACAAGCCGATCACCGACGCGCAGCGGCAGTGGGTGGACGCGTTCTGCGGCGGTGTCCTCCCGGGCCTGGAAGCGGGCCTTGAGCTGCGCAAACAGGACCCGGCGGACTTCGCCGCGGTCAAGACGGCCTACCTCGGGCTGCTGACGTCCAACGCCACCGCGTTCGCCGGCGCGGAGAAGAAGCTGAAGGAGCTCGGCCCGCCCGAGGACGACCTCGAGAACGTGCACGAACAGCTGGTCAAGTTCGTCGCGGAGTCCGCGAAGTCGTACGGCGACGCGCAGGCCCCGGTGCGGGCGCTCGAACCGAACGCGCAGTTCCTGGAGGGCGCGGAGAAGGCGCTGGCCGGCACCAACGTCGTGACCAGCCCGGAAGATCTCCGCGCGACCTTCCAGGAGCTGCAGAAGCGGCCGAAGTATTCCGACGCGCTGGGCAAGTCGCAACCGTGCGCGGAGATCAGGTCGAAGGGCCAGGTGGTCGGGCAGTAACAGTTGTCCCACTGGTCACACTCGAACGTCTGTTCTACCCTGTGGGCCGTGGTTGGGCAGCTGTCCTTCTTCTCGGCCGAGGCGCGCACGCCGGCCAAGGCGGACCTCGCCGGCTTCCTCTGCGGGCCGGGGCAGGCCGTCAGCTTCGCGCGCGGTACGGCCGCCCGCGTGTACACCGAGCTGCGCGACGAGTGGCGGCTGCGCCCCCTCAAGCAGGCCTGCGCCGAGCGCGGCGTCACCACCGAGCTGTGCGTCAACGGGGAGGGCACCCACTTCGTCCGCACGCCGTTCCGCACCGACCTCACCCCTCTGGCCGCCCGCTGGCTGGACGGAACCGTCAAGACCGTGCCGCCGGACTTCGAGCTGAACGGAGCAGTGCTGCGCGTCTGGGCGCTCGCCGCGGGCAGCTGGATGGAGTCCGCTTATCTGCTCGGTTTGGACCCCAACGCACCGCAGACACACGCACCGTTGCAAAATGCGCTGCTCGCATCCGGACTTCCGTGCACCCTTGTAGGGGCTCCGGCGTTGCGGGTAACCGGCCGACGGAGGCTGGCGCGGCTCGCTGAACTGGTCGGAAGCCCTCCGCAGGGAGTGGCGATGAGCACCTGGCCGGCGGCCTGAGCGGGCCGTCCGGCATGGTTGTGTCACTCTGTCTCGTCGTACGGGCGTCGCGGAGACATGACGGATGGTGTGCTTTTCGGCCGACGCTGGGCAACACTGGCGGGCCTGGGAACCGGGTTTGGAAGAGAGCGGGACGGCGAGTGGCTGGATCGACACGGACGAAGAAGAGCAGCGGAGGCGGGGGTAGCACCCGACGACTGGTGATCGTCGAGTCGCCCACGAAGGCGCGCAAGATCGCCTCGTACCTCGGCGCCAACTTCGTCGTGGAGTCCTCCAGGGGACACATCCGGGACCTGCCGCGCGGTGCCGCCGACGTTCCCGCGAAGTACAAGGGCCAGGCCTGGGCCAGGCTCGGCGTGGACGTCGACCACGACTTCGAACCCCTCTACGTGGTCTCCGCCGACAAGAAGTCGCTGGTCACCGAGCTCAAGGAAGCGTTGAAGGACGTCGACGAGCTCTACCTCGCGACAGACGGTGACCGCGAGGGTGAAGCCATCGCGTGGCACCTGCTCGAGACGCTCAAGCCGAAGGTCCCGGTCCGCCGGATGGTGTTCCACGAGATCACCGAGTCCGCGATCCAGGCCGCCGCGGCCAACCCCCGCGACCTCGACCAGGACCTGGTCGACGCGCAGGAGACCAGGCGCATCCTCGACCGCCTCTACGGCTACGAGGTCAGCCCGGTCCTGTGGAAGAAGGTCATGCCGAAGCTCTCGGCGGGCCGCGTGCAGTCCGTGGCGACCCGCCTGGTCGTCGAGCGCGAACGCGAGCGGATGAAGTTCGTCTCCGCGAGCTACTGGGACATCTCCGCGCAGATGGACGCCGGTGCCGACGCCACGCCGCGTCAGTTCGGCGCGCGTCTCGTGGCCGTCGACGGCACGCGTCTCGCGACGGGCCGCGACTTCGGCTCGGACGGCAAGCTGACCGGCAAGGCCGACGTCACCGTGCTGGACGAGGCGCAGGCCCGCGCCATCGCCGCCGGACTGCAGGACGCGCCGGTCAAGGTCTCCTCCGTCGAGGAGAAGCCGTACACCCGCAAGCCGTACGCGCCGTTCATGACCTCGACGCTGCAGCAGGAGGCGGGCCGCAAGCTGCGGTTCTCCGCCGACCGCACGATGCGCACGGCGCAGAAGCTGTACGAGAACGGCTACATCACCTACATGCGCACCGACAGCACGACGCTGTCGGAGACCGCGATCAACGCGGCCCGCACGCAGGCCACGGACCTCTACGGCGCGCAGTACGTCTCGCCGCAGCCCCGCCAGTACACGCGCAAGGTCAAGAACGCGCAGGAGGCCCACGAGGCGATCAGGCCGGCCGGAGAGGTCTTCCGCACGCCCGGCCAGGTGGCCGCCGAGCTCGACTCGGACGAGTTCAAGCTCTACGAGATGATCTGGCAGCGCACGATCGCCTCCCAGATGGCCGACGCGCGGGGCAACACGACCAGCATCCGCATCCAGGGCCGTGCGGGCACGGGCCAGGAGGTCACGTTCGCCGCGTCCGGCCGCACGATCACGTTCGCCGGCTTCCTCAAGGCCTACGTCGAGACCGTCGACGCCGAGGCCGGCGGCGAGTCGGACGACGCGGAGTCGCGCCTGCCGCTGCTGGTCAAGGACCAGGACCTGACGATCGCGGAGCTGTCCGCGGACGGTCACACCACCTCGCCGCCCTCGCGCTACACCGAGCCGTCGCTGATCAAGACGATGGAGGAGCTCGGCATCGGCCGTCCCTCCACCTACTCGTCGATCATCAGCACCATCCAGGACCGCGGCTACGTGTGGAAGAAGGGCGCGGCGCTGGTCCCGTCGTGGGTCGCGTTCGCCGTGGTCGGTCTGCTGGAGAACCACTTCGGCCGCCTGGTCGACTACGACTTCACCGCGGCGCTGGAAGACGAGCTGGACGGCATCGCCGCAGGTCGTCAGGGCCGCACGAACTGGCTGTCCGGCTTCTACTTCGGTGGCAGCGTCGGCCCGGACGGCTCCATCGGCCGGTCCGGCGGCCTGAAGAAGCTGGTCGGCACGGGTGTCGAGGACATCGACCCGCGCGAGGTCAACTCGATCCCGCTGTTCAGCGACTCCGAGGGCCGCACGGTCGTCGTGCGCGTCGGCCGCTTCGGGCCCTACCTGGAGCGCGAGGTCGACGGAACCGCGCAGCGCGCGAACGTCCAGGACGACCTGGCACCGGACGAGCTGTCCGCGGAGATCGCCGAGAAGCTCTTCTCGACGCCGCAGGAGGGCCGCTCGCTCGGCACCGACCCGGTCTCGGGCAACGAGATCGTGGCCAAGGAAGGCCGCTTCGGCCCGTACGTGACCGAGGTGCTGCCCGAGGCCTCCGAGAACGGCTCGTCGTCGAAGGCGAAGGCGCCGAAGCCGCGCACCGGCTCGCTGTTCAAGTCGATGTCGCTGGACACGGTGACGCTGGACGACGCGCTGAAGCTGCTCTCGCTGCCGCGCGTGGTCGGCAAGGACCCGGAGACGGGTGCCGAGATCACCGCGCAGAACGGCCGCTACGGCCCGTACCTGAAGAAGGGCACGGACTCGCGGTCGCTGGTCGAGGAGTCGCAGATCTTCACGGTCACGCTCGAAGAGGCGCTGAAGATCTACTCCGAGCCGAAGAAGCGCGGCCGTGCCGCCGCCGCTCCGCCGTTGCGCGAGCTGGGCAACGACCCGGTGTCCGGCAAGCCGATGGTGATCAAGGAAGGCCGGTTCGGGCCGTACGTCACCGACGGTGAGGCGAACGCCTCGCTGCGCAAGACGGACAGCGTCGAGTCGATCACCGACGAGCGCGCGGCCGAGCTGCTGGCCGAGAAGCGCGCCAAGGGCCCGGTCAAGAAGAAGGCCCCGGCCAAGAAGCCGGCGGCGAAGAAGCCCGCGGCCAAGAAGGCGCCGGCCAAGTCCAAGAGCTGAGCAGGGGGTGGCGGTGCCGATCAACGAGTTCGGACCCGACGGGACTCAGGCCCCGCCGCCTCCCCGGCTGTTCCCCGACCCGCTCGCGGGCCTGGTGACCGCTGACAGCTTCGTCGCTCCTCAATGGACGTCTCTCAGCTCACGTGTGGCGGTGCCTACACCCGCCGAGCCGACCGAGGAGCTGCGACAGGCCGTCTGGTCGCAGATGCGGCAGGAGCAGCGGCGGCCGCGCGGCCGGGCGCAGCGAGCGCCTCAGCCGGCTCACGAGTACGCGGTCCAGCAGTTCGCGTCGACGAACCAAATGTCTGCGCCGCAACAACAACAGCAGCAACAGCAACCCGCCAAGCAGACGAGCGGGGTGGCCGCGTTCATCGGCTGCCTGGTCGTCATCGGGTTCTTCGTCCTGGTCCTGGTCAGCATTCTCGGAGCGATCTTCAGCTAGCTGTGCTGTGAGTCCGGCATCCTGAATCACCACATCCGGTTACGCTGACCGCACGGGAGTGGCGACTTAGGGGTGACTGAAATTCAGGACGCGGACACACCGGCGACCGAGGCAGGCCAGGCAGGGCAGGCCCAGTCCAGCGTGTCCACGGTCCACCGGCTTCGATCGGTACTCGCCATCAGGCCGTTCCGGCGGCTCTGGCTCGTCACCTACCTGTGCAGCGTCGGTGACTGGCTGTCACTGCTCGCGCTGACCGGTCTGGTCTCCGAGATGATGAAGAGCTACCAGTGGCAGTCGTTCGCGCTGTCGCTGGTCGTGCTGACCCAGCTGCTGCCGGGCATCCTCTTCGCGCCCATCGGCGGCGTGCTCGCCGACAAGTTCGACCGCCGCAAGGTGATGGTCGTCTGCGACGTCCTGCGCGGGTCGCTGTTCATCTCGATCGCGCTGATCGGCTCCCCGATCTGGCTCTTCGTGGCGAACTTCCTGGTCGGCTGCTGCGCCATGCTGTGGATCCCGGCCAAGGAGTCGGCGGTCCCGAACCTGCTGCGCCGCCCCGACCAGGTCGAGTCGGCGAACCAGCTCGGCCTGGTGATGACCTACGGCATCTCCACGATCAGCGGCTTCGGCCTGTACTCGCTGATCGCGGGCATCCCGGCGTACCTGAACCTGCAGGGCGGGAACCTCGAGTTCAACATCGCGACGATCGCGGTGGTGATCAACGGCCTGCTGTACTTCACCTCGGCGATCCTGGTCGCGACCCGCCTGCCGGAGCTGTCCGGCCGCGTCTCCTCCGCCCGCAAGAAGGAGGAGGACGGCGACAAGCCCGGCTTCGTCGCGATGTTCCGCGAGGGCCTGAAGTTCGCCGCCGCGACGCCGCTGGTCCGCGGCCTGGTCATCGGCATGATCGGCGCGTTCGCCGCGGCCGGTGTCGTGATCGCGACGGCGAAGCTCTACGCGCAGTCGCTGCTGGGCGGCGCCTCGACGTTCGGCCTGCTGTTCGTGGCCGTGTTCTTCGGACTCGCGGTGGGCATGGCGACCGCGCCCCGGCTGGCCCAGCGCCTCGCCTACAACCGCCTGTTCGGCGTCACGATCGTCTTCGCCGGCATCTCGCTGGTGCTGGTCGCGCTGGCCCCGCACCTGTGGATCGCGCTGCTGACGGTGGCGCTGGTCGGCGCGTGCGCGGGCGTCGCGTTCCTGACGGGCCTCACGATCGTGGGCTCGCAGGTCGAGGACGCCATGCGCGGCCGCACGGTCGCGCTGATCCAGTCGTTGCTGAAGATCGTGCTGTTCGGTGCCTCCGCCGGTGCGCCGCTGCTGGTCGCGCTGCTGCAGAAACGGCAGGTCAGCGTGTTCGGCCATCCGATGGAGGTCGACGCGACCCGGCCGGTGATGCTCGGCGGCGCCGCGATCGCGATCGTCCTGGGCCTCGTCGCGTACCGGCAGATGGACGACCGCCGCGAGGAGCCGGTGCTGTCGTCGCTGTTCGCGGCGATCCGCGGCCGCCGGCACACCAAGGGCATGCTGATCGCGGTCGAGGGCGACACCCGCGAGGACACGTCGGTGCAGGCCCGCCGCCTGGCCGCCGCGTTGCGCGCGGAGGGCCTCGACGTGCTGCTGGCCGCCGACCCCGAACACGACGAACGCCGCCTGCGCACGATGCTGTCGTCCGCCGACCTGGCAGGCGTGCGCGCGCAGGCGCTGGTCGCCGCCGCCGTCCGTGCCGACGTCGTCGAACGGCAGGTGCGCCCCGCGCTGGACAACGGCTCCGTCGTCGTGATGGAGCGCTACGTCGACTCGCCGCTGGCGCACTTCACCGCGACTAGTTCGCTGGAGCACCAGGAGCTCGAAGGCCTGGTCGACTGGGCCACCGGCAGGCTGCGCCCCGACCTGACGATCCTGCTCGACCGCCCCGGCGCCGACGCCAAGGGCATCGGGCCGGAGCACCACTGGCGCGTGCAGCGGCTGCTGAGCGAGATGGCCGCCGCCGATCCCGACCGCTACGTGGTGGTCGAGGCCGAGGGCGACGTCGACGACGTGGCCGAGCGGGTCCGCTCCGCCGTGGTCCCGTTGATGGCCGGGCGCAAGCGCGCGGTCCCCCAGGCCGCTGTCTGATCCGTCGCTGGGAGACTGGACCCATGAGCGTGTGGGACGAGGTGGTCGGCCAGCCCGAGGCGGTGGCGATGCTGTCGGCGTCCGCGGAAGCCGCGGCCACGATCGTCGCGGGCGGCACCCCGGCACCCGGCGTGATGACCCACGCCTGGCTGTTCACCGGCCCGCCCGGCTCCGGCCGTTCGTCCACCGCCCGCGCCTTCGCCGGCGCGCTGCAGTGCGTCGTGACGGACGACCGCCCTGGCTGCGGTGAGTGCTCCGGCTGCCGCACGACGTTGCACGGCACGCACGCCGACGTGCGCGTGGTGGCGCCTGAAGGCCTGTCGATCTCCGTCGCCGAGATGCGGTCCCTGGTCCAGATCAGCGCCCGCCGTCCCACGTCGGGCCGGTGGCAGGTCGTGATCATCGAGGACGCCGACCGGCTCACCGAGGGCGCGGCCAACGCGCTGCTGAAGGCCGTCGAGGAGCCGCCGGAGCGGACGGTGTTCCTGCTGTGCGCGCCGTCGGACCACCCCGACGACGTGTCGGTGACCATCCGCTCCCGCTGCCGGCTCGTGTCGCTGGGATCGCCCCGGCCCGCGGCCATCGCCTCGGCGCTGGAGGCCGTCGACGGCGTCTCGCCAGAGATGGCCCAGTGGGCGGCCTCGGTCTGCGGCGGCCACGTCGGACGGGCTCGCCGGCTGGCCTCGGACGAGCTGTCGCGGTCCCGGCGCGAGGCCGTGCTGCGGATCCCGCTCGCGTTGCGCAAGCCCGCCGACGTCTTCACCTGCGCCGACGAACTGATCAAGGCCGCCGAGGACGACGCCTCCACCGCCAACGAGTCCCGCAACGAGGCCGAGCGGGAGGCGTTGGAGACGGCGATGGGCGCGGGCGGAACGGGCAAGGGCACCGCCGCCGCCTCGCGCGGGGCCAAGGGCGCGCTGAAGGACCTGGAGAAGCGGCAGAAGTCGCGGGCCACCCGGACCCAGCGCGACTCCCTGGACATGGCCCTGGTCGACCTGGCCGCGTTCTACCGCGACGCGCTCGTGGTCAAGACCGGGTCGGAGGCCGCCCTGATGCACCCGGACCGGGCCCAGGACTCCCGGACCGCCGCCGCGACCTGGTCGTCCGAGTCGATCCTGCGGCGGCTGGAGGCCGTGCTGGCCTGCCGGGAGGCCATCGAGGTCAACGTGAAGCCGCGCATCGCCATCGAGGCGATGGTGACGACGCTGCACCGCGGCTGACACCTCGTCCGCCGCCCGAGCGTCTTCTCGACAGCGGTGCCGGTCATCGCGCCAGCCAGCCTCCGTCCACGACCAGGACATGCCCGGTCACGTAGTCGGACGCGGAGGACGAGAGGAACACCGCCGGGCCCACCAGGTCTTCCGGTGTGCCCCAGCGGCCTGCCGGGATTCGGCTCCTGATCGCGGGTTCGCGGTCGGCGTCCGCGCGCAGGGCAGCCGTGTTGTTCGTCTCGATGTAGCCGGGAGCGATGGCGTTGACCTGCACGTTCGACGCCGCCCACTCGTTCGCGAGCAGCTTGGTCAGGCCGGCCAGGGCGTGCTTCGAGGCGGTGTAGGCCGAGACGAGGATGCCGCCCTGGAAGGACAGCAGGGACGCGATGTTCACGACCTTGCCGCCGCCGTTGGCGATCATCTGCCGGCCGCAGAGCTTCGAGATCTCGAACGCCGAGTCGAGGTTGACCGCCATGATCCGCTGCCAGTCGGACAGCGACACGTCGACGGCGGCACCCCGGTGGATGGTGCCGGCGTTGTTGACCAGGACGTCGACGCGGTGCTCGGCCAGGACCGGTGCCAGCGCGGGCTCGATCGACGCCGGTTCCGAGAGGTCCACCGAGACCGTCGCGAGCGCGGGCGCCACGCCGGAGAGGTCGCCGCGGCCGACGAGGACCAGCTGCGCGCCCGCGTCGTGCAGACCGCGGGCGATCGCCCGACCGATGCCCGTGCGGGCACCGGTCACCAGCGCGGTCCTGCCCTCGAGGGAGAAGTTCACCGCGGCACCGTCCCAGCGACCTGATCCACCAGGCCTGATTCTCGCCGACCCCTAGCCGCGCGACCTGCCCCTGGCCGGCAGCGCGGCGAAGATCACCACACCCGCGAGCAGCAGTGCCGTACCGGTCCAGAACAGCGGGATCGCCTGGTACGCGGCGTTCGTGTAGGCCAGCGGCGGCGCACCCTTGGGCGGCGCGGCCGGTGCGCCGGGCTGCTGCGGCACGGTCGTCTGCGGCGGCTGCGAGGTCCCGCAGATCACGCCGCCCTTCGGTGCCGCGGCCCGCACGATCTGTTCGCCCAGCGAGATCTGCGCGAGCGCCGTCGGCAGGTTCGGCAGCTTCAGCTTGTCCGTCGGCAGCACCTGCACGTCGAGCATCCGGGCGGTGGCCCCGAGCTGGAACCCGCTGAACCCGGTGCCCGTGAAGGCCGCCTTCTTCTCGTTGAGTCCCGCGATCTGCAGCTTGATCACGACGAGGTCCAGCAGCAGCGGGATGTCGAGCGTCGGATGCGCGGCGTCGAGCGTGCCGAGGTCCTTGCCGTTCTGGCTGACCTTCAGCACCGGCGCGGTGTAGGTGATCTTCGAGGTCGCCTCGTCCCCGGTCGCCGTGGCCGTGAGCGTCGGCGGGGTGGCGACGTCGATCTTGATGCCACCGGCCAGCTCGATGCTGACCGCGCGCATCGTCGACGTCGACTCGACCGCCTTGTTCCTGCTGCCCGGCAGGTCGACGAGCTTGACGACGGAACTCGCCTCGAACGCGTCCGGAACGCTGATCAGGCTGGTCTTCACCGGCAACGGCACCTCGGCCGGCAGCGCGCTCAGCACCTCGAGGCCGGCCAGCGACGTCCTCGCCGTGGCCAGCGGGCTGACGCACGGCCCGACCTTCTCGTCCCACCGGGCGTGCACGCTTCCGTTGAGCAGCTTGAGCTTCGCGAGCGGCGTCTCCGGAATCGGCAGCCCGCCGCTCGTCGGCTGCGGGTTGTCCGGGATCGCCGTCTGCACCAGCGTCCCCGGCGACTGCGGAGACCGCCCCGCCACCGCGAACCCGAACGGGTTCGCCTGCGTCACCACCCGCTCGGTGCTCAGGAACGCCTCGGTGTTCACCTGCGCACTCGCGAGCCCCAGCCCGAACTCGGTCACCGACTGCTTCGGCAACTGCTCGCTGAGCCCGGGAAGGATCGTGTTGGTCGGCACCCCCTGCGGTCCGAGCCGGACGACGCTCAGCCCCGTCCCGGCGTCGCCGACGGCGTGCGCGAGAGGCTGCGGCCCGTTCGGCGCCGACGCCGGCGGCTGGTTTGGATCGCGCGGCCCCGGCACAGGAGTGGTCGGAGGCTGCGCGAGCGCGGGAGCCGCGACGAGCGCGAGCAGCAACCCGGCCAGCGGCACGGACAACGAACGGCGCATGAACCTCTCCCTGGGCGCTAGGAGGTGGTGACGTCGGTCACGGTCCGTACAACGATGCCGACCCCCGTGAGTAACGCGGTTGCGGGTCGGTTATAGTTATCGCGTCTCGCCGCCTTAGCTCAGTCGGCCAGAGCAGCTCACTCGTAATGAGCAGGTCATCGGTTCGATTCCGATAGGCGGCTCGGTGAGACGGAAGGGCCAGGTCACTCGTTGACCTGGCCCTTCTGCCATTTCAGGCGTTCGCCGGGTTCGCGCCCGAACCGCGGACTACGCTCGCACGTATCCGCAGTGGGACGCAGAGAGCCCGCGCTGGCGGAGGGTCTCCGGCGATAGGCGACAACCGGATGGCTAACATGCGCGTCCTTCGGTGCGATCAACACACCGTGGGGTCCGGCGGGTCTCCACTGCCGCCAGGTGCCGTGGTGATCTGATGCGCACTACCTTGCGAGGTAGAAGGAGGAACGCACACCATGTCTCTCATGGGCGGCGAGAACGGCGACAAGTGAGCCGTTGACCTGGGCTCAAGTGCCCCGTCACAGGGGGCCTGCACAGCCAGGCGTGTGTGCAGGCCGTTCTACCTCTGAAGTTCCAGCAGCATGCCGACTCGGCGGTCCGCCGGCAGGTTCTTGATGATCAGTCGGATCTCAACCCGGCCTGCGTTGGTCGATGCGGTGATCTCGAAGTCGTCCCGGGCCTGGCTGAGCGCGACCACGTCCCAGTGAACGTTCACGCCCTTGGGAAGCACAACTTTGTAGGTCGCACGTTCGACGGGCTGCCGGAAGTAGAAGACGAACGGATCCGGCTTCTTGTGGACCATCAGCGGGACACACTTCTTCGGCCAGGTCCATTCCATTTTCAAGCGAACTTCGCTGTCCACTTCAGCCGGAGAGTGGAAATGGGAAACCATGTCGAGCTTGCCGTCGGCACCCCAATGTGAGGTCACCTGGAAGCTCGGCCCCTCGGAACCGTCCACCAACAGGCTGCGAACGCGCGCGGTGACCTGCTTCTCGATCGACTTGGGCTGGTCCCATCCCGCGCCGAAAACCAGGCGGAAGAACCGAGCTTCGGAGTTCCTGATCACGGCGTTGACTGTGATCAATTCGTAGGTGTCTCCGTTCGCCTCGATCACCGCCTCCTGCTCCCAGGATTTGATGTCGAACAGGCTGGGCTGCAGTTCGGTGAGCAGCTTGCAGTACTTGGACAGCAGGCCGCGGTACTCCTTGGTGTCCGACTCCAGCTTGGCGACTCGGGTGCTCAGGTGTGTCAGCAGCACCAGTGTCAGGACGAGTGCGCCGATCACGAATGCCGTGCGAATGGCGGTGGAGCCGAACAGTGCCGACAGCACGGCGCCGAACACGATCAGGCCGAGCAGTCCCTTGACGAACCCGACCGCGCCTTCGTCCTGGAGAAATTTTTCCAGCCACTGTGCGAACGACTTCAGCAAGTCCGGTTCACCCCCTCGTCGGCCGCACGGGCCGGACTGAGCAGGATAACTCGGTCTCGTCGGAGTCGTCATCGAAGTTGGTACGAATGGGTGGAGGCTGAA
Source organism: Lentzea sp. NEAU-D7 (assembly GCF_026242055.1). Classification (GTDB taxonomy): domain Bacteria; phylum Actinomycetota; class Actinomycetes; order Mycobacteriales; family Pseudonocardiaceae; genus Lentzea. The sequence goes on from NZ_JAPJDL010000016.1 coordinate 211,681, forward strand.
TTGTCAATCAATTGGCATTGTTCTGAAGTTATGTTGCAGGCGGTGTGTCACACGTGGTGAGTGCGCTCTCCAGCGCCGAACGTTCCGCCGGTGCCACCGACAAGCCGTAGGCGGCTTTCACCGTCACGTAGATCCGCCCGTACGAACACGCGTACCCCGCATTGGGCGGCATCCACTCGTCGGGCGTCTTGTCGCTCTTCGACTGGTTCACCTTGCTCGACACCGCCATGAGGTTGCGCAGGTCGTTGGCCGCGGCCAGGCGCTGTTCGGGAGCCCACGCCGAAGCGCCGCTGCGCCACATCTCCGCCAGCGGCACGACGTGGTCGATCTGGATCTTCGAGACGCCGGTCACGCGCGAGCCCGTGTAGGGGTCGTCCAGCGTGCCCGCCTGGACGCCGCAGCGGCCCGGCTTGCGCTCGACGCCGGTCAGGTCGCGGGCCAGGACCTGGCTGCGCTGGTCGCAGCCGTCGCCGTCGGTGTCGAACCACGGCTGGCCGAAGACGCACGCCTTGCCGTCCGAGCAGTCGCGCACGTAGCCGTCCATCCGGCCCCTCGCGGCGACGGGCAGGGCCGCGAGCGACGTGCGCGCGGTCGCGGCGTCGAGGGTGCCCGCCGGTACCCGGTCCACCTGTGGAGCGGAGGACTGCAGGGGTAACGCGGAACAGCCGGTCAGCAGGACGATCAGCAACAGCCACCGCATGGGACAGGCATACCCGCCGCGATGGGGATCATGGCCGCCCAAAGGCGTAACTCCACGCGACACCTGGAGCAACGCGTTGCGTGCCAGCGCGTCCACCACAGTGGAAGGGACGAGGTCCAGCAGGAACTGCGCGACGCCGCGGAGTCGACCGTCCTCGCCTCGACGGCGAAGGTGTCCACTGTGGACGCTCAATGAAGCCAGATCTCATTCACGAGCAATGGAGTGCTGTGCTGTTACGCCCGCGCAACTCTGCGAGTGACACACTGCCGCGCATGAAAACCGCCGCGGTGGTGACCGCCCTGCTCCTGCTGGTCGCCTCCTGTTCGGGCGAGCCGGACCTGCCGCCGCGCGAGTTGCCGCCGGCCGGTGGGCAGCTCGACTACCAGCTCGGTGGCGCCTACCAGCCGGACGTGCCGGTCAAGATCGTCGTGCGCGACCGGAGCAAGATCATCGACGGTCGGCGCTACAACATCTGCTACCTCAACGCCCTGCAGACGCAGCCGGGCACGATGGACGGCGGGCTGGACTGGTGGCGCAAGAACCACGCCGACCTGCTGGTGAAGAAGCCGGACGGGGAGATCGCGATCGATCCGGAGTGGAACGAGGGCATCCTCGACATCTCCACCGGGGACAAGCGGAACAGGATCCTGGAGATCCAGAAGAAGTGGATCAAGGACTGCAAGACGGCCTTCTTCAAGGGCGTCGAGCCGGACAACCTCGACTCCTACACGAGGGCCGAGGGGGCGTTCGACCTCGGCGCCACCAAGGAGTTCATGAAGGCGTTCGTCAGGTACGCGCACGAACAAGGTCTTGCGGTGGCGCAGAAGAACGCCGCGGAACTGGGTGACGCGGGCAAGAAGGAGATCGGCTTCGACTTCGCCATCGCGGAGGACTGCCAGGCCCGCGACGAGTGCAACGCGTACGCCGCCGCGTTCGGCAACGACTTCTTCCAGATCGAGTACACCGACGAGGGTTTCCGGAAGTCGTGCGCCGATCGCGGCGGACGGGTCTCGGTGATCCGCCGCGACCGGAACGTGGTGCCGTACGGGCACGACGAGTACGTCTACGAGGTCTGTCCGCCGACGGTCTGATTCAGGAACGCCTGCCACTTCTCGGCCTGCCCGGTCGCGTCACCGAACAGGTGGTGGCCGACGGCGCTGGTGCCGTGGAACCGGTAGATGCCTTCCGCGCCGAGCACGCCGAGGAACTTGTGGACGTCGTGCTCGACCACGTAGTCGACGACGCCGTGCACGCCGAACGGTTCGATGGTGACCTCGTCGCCGACCTTCGCGTCTTCGGGGACGCCGAGCGCGTTGAGCAGCACGGGCCAGTTGTCGGCGCCCTCGGGCTGAGGCGGCCACTGGGCGAACACGTACACGCCGGGCCTGCCCGCGAAGTGCTTCACGTACTCGGCCAGCGTGAACAGGTACATGTCCCAGCCCTTCGACTGCTGGTCGACGAACTCGTCGCCCCAGCCGTCGGCGAGGATGCCGCTGTGCACGAACCGGAGCACGGTCGAGCCCTGCTCACGGCCCTCGATCAGGTACTCCATCGCGTGGAACGTGCCGTCCTCGCCCTTGTCGCTCTGGTAGGCGAGGCGCTTGCCCGGCTCCCACTCGGTGATCGTCGAGGCCTCCTGGAAGAAGCCCATGTCGAGCGACATGCGGCCGCCCAGGCGCCCGTCGACGGTGTGCGGGCCCATGAACCACGAGTCGATGCCCGGCCCGGTGGCGATGGCGTCCCAGACTTGCTCGGGAGTGCCGTCGACCTCGACTTCCTTGCTGATCTCGAACTCGTGCGTCACGACTCGTCCTCCTTGGCGTTCACGCTGGGGTGCAGGGCGACGACGACTCGGTGCGGACGCCCTCCTTCGGCCTGTTCGTCGTGGTACTTGGCGACCAGCTGCGTCATGAACCCGGCGAGTTCCTCGGCGAACGCCGCGCGGTCCGCCGCCGTGGCGAACCTGACCTCGCCGTCCAGCGCGAAGGTCGCCAGCCGCTTCTTCGCCTTGGTCGCGCCCGTGATCAACGTGCCGACGTCGCGCACCAGCCTGGCCGAGACCGCCAGCAGCCACCGCGCGGACAACCGATCGGGTGCCCGCGCCGGGTCCGGCTGCACGGCCGCGAGCGCCGTCGGCGAGATGACGTAGGACGCGGCGGTCGCCTGCAGCAGGCGCTCGTTCACGTTGCCCTTGCGCCGTTCCTCGACCAGCTCCACCAGGCCGTGCTGCTCCAGCGTGCGCAGGTGGTAGTTCACCTTCTGCCTGGGCAGCCCGACCTTCGCGGCGAGCATCGTCGCCGATCCGGGCTCCACCAGCTCCGCGAGCAACCGCGCCCGCACCGGGTCCAGCGACACCTCGGCCGCGGAAGGATCCTCGATCACCGCCACTTCGAACATGCCGCCAGCGTCACACCGAAAACAAAATTAGTCAAGAACTATGCGGCTGTCGGTGACTTTGCTCCACCTGGGTGGCGTTCGAGCCGGTACCGTAAGCGATGTCTCGATTGGTCGTTGCTTGTTCGCAACCCTTGAGGAGACAAGATGATCACGATGCTGGCCCTGACCCTGCTGGCACTGCCCTTCGCCCTGACCGCGGCCAACGTCGGCAGACGCCGGTGGATCCGCAAGAGGGGCGTGTCGAGGGTGCGCGCCGAGCTCGACGCGTTCCACGCCGAGCTCGCACGTCAGGGGCTCAGTCACTTCTCCGGGCGCTGAAGCACGGCGCTCGACGGAGAGACCCTGGTGACGACATCGCCGTACCGGTCCAGCAGTGCGGCCGTGACGGTCTCCGGGGTGCCGAGAACGCAGAACTCGGCCAGCACCTCGTCCGTGACCAGCTCGCTCATCTCCGCCCACTGCTGCCGCCGCGACATGCGGTGCAGCTCCTCGTGCAGCGCGCCCCAGCCGTGCAGGTCCAGCACCGGCCGGTACGCGGGCGTCGACCCGTAGAACGCGATCTGCCGCTTGACGTCCGCGATCTCCTGCTCGTTCGTCGCCGCGAACACCGGGCCGCTGATCTCGAAGCCCTCCAGAGTCTTCCCCACCTTCGCGCGGCCGCGCTCCAGCGCAGGCAGCGTGACCTCGCGCAGATACCGCTCGGTCGTGAAGTTGTGGCACAGGAAGCCGTCCGCGACCTCGCCCGCCACCTCGGTCATCAGCCCGCCGACGCCCGCGAGGTAGATCGGCGCGGTGCCGTGCGGGTTCGGGCCGGGGTCGAAGAACGGCGTCATCAGCGTGTGCCTGTAGAACTCGCCGCGGAACGCCAGCCGCTCGCCGGTCTCCCAGGCGTGCCAGATGGCGCGGATCGCCAGCACGAACTCGCGCATGCGCGCGGCCGGCTTGCTCCACGGCATGGCGAAGCGCTTGGTGATGTGGGCCTCGACCTGCGAGCCCAGTCCGAGGTTGAAGCGGCCCCCGGAGAGCAGCTGGAGGTCGTTCGCCGTGGTCGCGACGGTCATCGGGTTGCGCGCGAACGCCACCGCGATCGCCGTGCCGAGCTCGATCCGCTCGGTCGCCGCGGCGGCGCCGGCCAGCGCGAGGAACGGGTCGTGCTTGGTCTCGGCGAGCCAGAACCCGTCGTAACCCCGGTCCTCCGCCCGCTTCGCGATGGCCCCGGCCTCGCCCGGGGTGTACTCGACGGCAGCGCTGTCCAGCTTCATGCCGCTGAGGTTATTGCCTCCGGTCAGCGAGACCCGCTGTAGCGGGACTCGCAGGCGATGCCGTTGCGGTTCGGGTCGAGTTCGACGCGGTAACCCGGCTGGCCCCAGAAGAGCGGTGCCGCGCCCGCCCGGCGCGCCTCGTCGCAGCTCGCGTAGAAGACGGGCTTCGGCTTGGGCGGTGCGGGCGGCTTCGTGGTCGTCGTCGTGACCGGCGGCGGAGGCGGGGGAGCGGAGGAGGTCTCCAGGGCGTCCTTGCCGCCGCACGGCGCTCCCCAGAGGCCCATCGGGACGCGCTGCGCGGCCCCTTCGGCTTCCTTCTGCACCGGTGTCGGGGCGCCCGCAGTGCGTCCGGCGCCGTTGCCCAGCGCGAGCAGCGCGTAGTCGGTGCCGTCCGCGAGGGTGAGCGCGCCGGTCGTGCGGTCGTAGCGCACCTGCTGGTTCAGCAGCATCGCCGCGGCGAACTTGCCGGCGGCCTCAGCCCAGCACGGCCCGGGCTGTGCGAGGCCGCTGACCTCGGCCTTCGACCCGTCGGAGAGCATCACGGAACGGCCGTCGACGATCGAGGCCACGCTGATGCCCAGCTGAGCGGGCGGGATCGCCGCGGAGGAGGACGACGACGCCGTCACCGGCGCGTCCTCGGCCGGCTTCTCCACTGCGACGGGCCTCGACTGCTGCACCTGCGTGGCACATCCCGCGGTGAGCAGGACCAGCACGACTCCGCCCACACTTCTCCACCCCGACATAGCCCCGAATACTGCCTGCCCGGAGCGGTGTGGCCAAGGTTACGTATTTGGATCGCATCGGTTCATCGCGAGTCCGAACCGAAATACGGAGATGCCCAGTTCAGCGGGCGGGCTTCAACGTCCAGACGACGGTCATCTCACCGGTGGTCACGCCCTCGGCGTTGGTGATCGTGATCGTGACCGGGAACTCGGGCCGGGTACCGGACTCCAGTTCGGCCAGCACCTCGTCCGCGGAGCGTCCCAGCACGGCCTCCGCGCGCAGCGGGCCCATCGCGATCTTCTTGTAGGCGATCTCCGCGCGGACGGCGAGCGGCGTGGCCTTGCCGAGGTGCGCGGCGAACGCGGCCATCACGACGGCGCCGGACGCGGACTCGCCGAGGCCGAACATCATCGCGGCGTGCGGTCCGCCGATGTGGTTGTGCAGGGTCGGGGTGTCCGGCAGCGAGGCGACGATGCGGCTGGCGGAGACCTCCTCGAACTCGATGCCCGTGGTCTTCACGTAGGGCACGGCCTGCTTCATGGCATCGGCGATGAAAGACGCGTCTTGGCTCATGAGAGGGATGCTACCGACGAGTAACCCCAGTGGCTACCCGTCGGTAACCACTACTCGGCGAGGCCGTACCACTCCTCTGTGGAGTGAGACTCGGAACTCACTTGCAATCCGCTGGACCGAGCTGGATGCTTGTACCGAGCAACTAGTTGGGTGATACAAGCAACGAGGTGTCAGATGGTCGATCCGGGCAGGTGCTTCGGCACCGGTGTCGATCCCGAGCACGAGCTCGCGGACCGTGTCGGCATGGCGATGGTGCGGCTGAACAAGATGCACGCCCAGGTCAGCCATCAGATGGCCAAGCAGGGCATGGACAAGTCCGCCTTCGTGCTCCTCGCGACGCTCTCCGGTCTCGGGGAGTGCCGCTCGAGTGCGCTCGCGGAGGCGGTGCTCTCCGATCCGTCCACGATCAGCCGGCAGGTGGCCGGGCTCGTGAAGGACGGACTCGTGGAGAGGCGTGCTGACCCGGCGGACGGCCGGGCCAGCGTTCTCGCGGTCACCGAAGCGGGCCGCGAGCTGATCTTGAACCGGCGCCGGCAGCGCAACGAGGCGATCGAGCAGGTGTTCGCGGACTGGGCCGACGAGGACTTCAAGGGCTTCGCGGACCTGTTCGAACGCTTCGTCCTGGACTACGAGCGCACGATCCCGGCGCTTTTGACCGAACGCGGGACGGGGACCCGCGCAGGAGGAGAGAACTAGATGTCAACGACAACCGATGCGGCGACACCCACGCCAGGGGTCTCCCTGACGCATCGCCAGATCATGACGATCCTGTCCGGTCTGCTGCTGGGCATGTTCCTCGCGGCGCTGGACCAGATGATCGTCGCCAGCGCCATGAAGACCATCGCGGACCAGCTGCACGGGCAGACGCTGCAGGCGTGGGCGACCACGTCCTACCTGATCACCGCGACCATCACGACCCCGTTGTACGGCAAGCTGTCGGACATCTACGGGCGCAAGCCGATGTACCTCGCGGCGATCTCGCTGTTCCTGGTCGGCTCGCTGCTCTCGGGCATCGCGACCTCGATGTACGAGCTGGCCGCGTTCCGCGCGGTGCAGGGCCTGGGCGCCGGCGGTCTGATGTCGCTGGCCTTCGCGATCATGGCGGACATCATCTCGCCGCGTGAGCGCAGCAAGTACTCCGCCTACTTCATGGCCGTGTTCGGTTCGGCCAGCGTGCTCGGGCCGGTCATCGGCGGCGTGTTCGCCGGTCTCAGCTCGTTCCTCGGTGTCACCGGCTGGCGCTGGGTGTTCCTCGTGAACGTCCCGATCGCGCTGCTCGCGCTGTTCGTCGTCGCCCGCGTGCTGAACATCCCGCACCAGCGGGTGAACCACCGCATCGACTTCGGTGGCGCCATCGCGCTGACCGTCGGCCTGGTGCCGCTGCTGATCGTGGCCGAACAGGGCCGCGAGTGGGGCTGGGCGTCCGCGACGTCGATCGCCATGTACGTGATCGGTGTGCTCGGCCTGGTGGCGTTCGTGTGGGTCGAGAACCGGATGGGCGACGAGGCGCTGCTGCCGATCCGGATGTTCCGCAACCACACGTTCTCGCTGGGCAACACCATCAACTTCGTGCTCGGCGTCGGCATGTTCGGCGGCATGGTCTCCATCCCGCTGTACCTGCAGATCGTCAAGGGCGTCACGCCGACCACGGCCGGTCTGATGCTGCTGCCGATGACGTTCGGCATCATGTCGGCCACCGCGATCGCGGGCAAGGTCACGTCGAAGACCGGGCGCTACAAGGTGTTCCCGATCATCGGCGCCGGGCTGATGGCGATCGCGCTGTTCCTGCTCAGCACCATCGGCACGGACACGCCGAGCTGGCTGGTCATGGTCTACATGTTCGTGATGGGCGCCGGGTTGGGCCAGTGCATGCAGACGCTGCTGCTGGCGATCCAGAACGACGCCGAGCCGCGCGACATGGGTGTGGCGACCGCTTCGGCGACGTTCTTCCGCCAGATCGGTGGCACCGTCGGTACCGCGGTGTTCCTGTCGATCCTGTTCAGCACGGTCGGCGGCAAGATCGCGGACGGCCTGAAGGCCGCGGCGCAGACCGACGCGTTCAAGATCGCTCTGGGGCAGAACCCGGAGTTCGCGAAGATGCTGCAGGGCAGTGGCGGAGCCGGTGTGGACATCAACAACACCGAGTTCCTCAACGGCCTCGACCCGGTGCTGGCCAAGCCGTTCCTCGACGGGTTCTCCAGCGCGATCGACACGGTCTTCCTGACCGGCGGCATCGTGATGATCGCGGCGTTCGTCCTCGTGTGGTTCCTGCGCGAGAAGCCGCTCTCGACCCGGTCGGGCCTGGAGCGCGTGGCGGACGCGGAGGCCGTCGCGGTCTAGGGCAGGGCATGAAAAAGAGGGGGTCGCTTCGTGCGGCCCCCTCTTCCCGTCGTGCTCAGTGGAACGTCTCGCCCCTGGCCTCGGCGTCCTTCAGACGCTGGTAGGAGCGCTTGATCTCGGCCTCGGCCTCGGTGCGGCCCACCCAGGTCGCGCCCTCGACGCTCTTGCCCGGCTCCAGGTCCTTGTAGACCTCGAAGAAGTGCTGGATCTCCAGGCGGTCGAACTCGGCCAGGTGGTGGATGTCCCGCAGGTGCTCGTGGCGAGGGTCGTAGGCCGGCACGCACAGAACCTTGTCGTCGCCGCCCTTCTCGTCGGTCATGCGGAACATGCCGATGGCGCGCGCGGCGATCAGGCAGCCGGGGAACGTCGGTTCCTGGACGAGGACGAGGGCGTCCAGCGGGTCGCCGTCCTCACCCAGGGTGTTCTCGATGAACCCGTAGTCGGCCGGGTACTGCGTCGACGTGAACAACGTGCGGTCGAGGCGGATGCGGCCACTCTTGTGGTCCACCTCGTACTTGTTGCGCACGCCCTTGGGGATCTCGATCAGGACGTCGAATTCCACTGGTCCTCGCTCATGTAGCCCATTCGTGATGCCCACTAGTGTGGACCACGACGCCTTGTCAACCCTCATCGGAGCGGCGGTTGGTGGGTGTGAGATTGCCCGTACCGAGCTGACGGAGGCTCTCTTGCCGGACGACCCCCAGTGGCCGACCGAGGACGACGACGCCGAGTCGGTCGCCGCAGCTTCACAGTCGACGGTGCAGGTCAACCGCCCGCCGGTGGACCAGCCGACGATGCGTTTCCCGCTCGCCGCGGTGCTCTCGGCACCGTCCACTCAGGAGCCGCCGCGCTCGTCGCCGATCCGTTCCGCTCCGAACGCCGCCGGTCCGGGTCAGGCCGCCCAGGGTGTGCCAACGGCCGGTTCCGGCGCTCCGGGCGGGCCTTCCGGTGACTCCGCCGGTGGGAAGTCTCACGGGACGATTGGTCCAGAAGTCGGCCAACCCCGGGCCCTCCCGGTGCGCGTCGAGCCGAAGAACGACCGGACCCGCGTCGTGCCGAGGCCGGAGCAGAGGACGACGGAGCTCTCGGTGCCGCCCGCCAAGACGGCGCGCGTCGACCAGCTGCCGCACCTGGAGCAGTCGTGGTTCGACAAGCCGGCGAAGCCGGACCGGCAGCAGCACCAGCAGCCGCGTCCCGAGCAGACCAGGCGCGTCGACCAGCTCCAGGGCCAGGCACCTCCCCGTCAGGAACCGCCGCGCCAGGAGCCCCAGCGTCAAGAACCGCGCCAGGAGCCGCAGCGTCAAGAACCGCCGCGTGCCGAGCCGACTCGCCCGGTAGCGCCTCCGCCTCCGCGCCAGGAGCCGAAGGACCTCCCCGTCACCGGCTACGACGAGGAACCCGAGGACCGCCTCGCCGACGAGCCCAGGAAGAGCCGCAAGCCGCTGTTCGCGGTCCTGAGCCTGCTCGTCGTCGCGGCACTGGCCGGCGCCACGGTCTACGCGGTCAACGAGTTCGGCGGCGCCAAGGCGGTCGAGACCCGGCCCCCGGCCGCGCCCGCGAACGTCCAGCCGCTGGTCAAGGCCGTCACCGCAGGGGCACCGGCCCCGACCCCCGCCGGCGTGAAGCAGGCGCTGGCCGGGCCGGCGGGCAACAGCGCGCTGGGCACGCTCACCGGCAGCGTCATCGACCCCGCCAGCGGCACCGCGCTGTGGCAGCAGGGCGACACCACGGCCGCCACCCCGGCGTCGAGCCTCAAGATCCTCACGGCCGCCGCGGCGCTGCTGAGCCTCGAGAAGACCGACCAGCTGTCCACCAAGGTCGTCCAGGGCGCGGAACCCGGCACCGTGGTGATCGTCGGCGGTGGCGACCCGACGATCTCCGGCGCGCCCGGCAAGTCGGTCTACCCCGGCGCCGCGACGCTCGACGACCTGGTCGGCCAGGTCAAGGCCAAGGGCCCGGTCACCAAGGTCCAGTTCGACCTCAGCCGGTACGCGGGCGAGGCGCTCGGGCCGCAGTGGGAGGCGGTGGACATCGCGGGCGGCTCGGTCGCGCCGATCGTGCCGTTCATGCTCGACGGCGGCCGGATCGACCAGACCAACGTCAACGGCGCGCGCACCGGCAGCCCCGCCCAGGCGGCGGCGGACGCGTTCGCGCAGCGCGTCGGGGCTCCCGGCGCCACGGCGGGAGCGGCTCCGGCGGGCGCGCAGGTGCTCGGCGAGATCAAGTCGGCGTCGATCGAGCAGCTCGTCGACAACATGATGCAGATCTCGGACAACGTGCTGACCGAGGCGATCGCGCGCGAGATCGCGATCAAGACGGGCAACGAGCCGTCGTTCGCGGGCGGCGTGAAGGCCGTGCGGGACGTGCTGAGCAAGAACGGGTTCGACCTCACCGGGGCGAACTTCGTGGACGGCAGCGGCCTGTCCGCGACGAACAAGATCCCGGCCAAGCTGCTCACCGACGTGCTCACCGCGGCGGCCAAGCCCACGCTCGACGACGCGCGCACCGCGAAGCTGCGGCCGTTGCTGACGGCGCTGCCGGTCGCGGGCGGCAGCGGCACCCTCGCCGGTCGCTATGGCGGCACGGCGGCACCGGGCAAGGGCTGGGTGCGGGCCAAGACCGGCACGCTCACCGGCGTCAACGCGCTCGCCGGCGTGGTCGTCGACGTGGACGGACGCGTGCTCGTGTTCTCGTTCATGTCCGCGAGCAACCGCAACCCGGAGAACGAGGTGCGGCCCGCGCTGGACGTGCTGGCCGCCGCGTTGCGGGGTTGTGGCTGTTCTTGACGTTCTCCTCACCCTAAAGGGCGGGGATTCCCTCCACGCCGCGCGTGGATAGTGCGGCGTCTGGGTGGATTCCCGTTTCACGGCGCGGTGCCAGCACGGGTGCTGGTCTTACCTGCGCTCCACGGTCGTTTAGGCTCTCCGCACGTCCTGCGGCGAGGATGTTGATGGCGGCGTTGATGTCCCGGTCGTGGATGCTGCCGCACAGGCAGGTCCACACCCGGATGTTCAACGGCATCTTGTCGCTGACATGTCCGCAGGCCGAGCACATCCGGGTAGATGGGAACCACCGGCCGATCCGGCCGAAGGTCCGCCCGTATCGGGCAGCCTTGTACTCCAGCATGCCGGTGAAACCGGCCCATCCGGCGTCGTGCACGGACTTCGCGAGCCAGGTCCGGCCGAGACTGGCGACACAGAGGTCCTCGACGTACACCGCTTGGTTGTCGCGGATGATCGCCGTGGACAGCTTGTGCTGCCAGTCCCGCCGGGTGTCAGCCACCCGCGCATGAGCACGGGCTAGCTTCACCACGGCTTTCCTGCGCCTGTTCGAGCCCTTGACCTTGCGACTCAACGACTTCTGCAATCGCCTTAGCCTGCGCGCCGCCTGGCGCAGGAACCTCGGCGCGACCACCTTCGTGCCGTCCGAGAGCACCGCGAAATGCGTCAGGCCCAGATCGATACCGACCTCGGACTCCGCCCCCGGCAGTGTCTGATCCTTATCGGTCGTGACGACGAACGAGGCGAAGTACCGGCCCGCCGCGTCCTTCAAGATGGTCACCGAGGACGGTTCGGCGGGAAGGTCACGCGACCAGCGCACGTCGAGGTCACCGATCTTCGGCAGCCGCAACCGGCCGTTGCCCAGGACCGTGAACCGGGCGTTGCGGGTGAACCGGATGGCCTGCCGGTTGTCCTTGCGGGACCGGAACCGGGGCGGGGCGACTTTGCGGCCTTTGCGTTTGCCGGTGACCGAGGCGAAGAAGTTGCGGTACGCGGTGTTGAGGTCCGCGAGGGCCTGCTGCAACACCACCGCCGACACCTCGCCCAGCCACACTCGTTCCGGCGTGGTCTTGGCGCGGGTGACGACCCGCTTGGACAGCTCGCCGTCCGACAGGTACGGGTCGCCGTTCACGTGGGCTGCCCGGCGGGCGTGCAACGCGTCGTTGAACACCACACGCGCGCACCCGAACGCCCGCGCCAGCGCGTCACGCTGATCAGGCGTCGGGTAGACGCGGTAGTTGTATCGAAGCTGCACACGACCAGCCTATTCGGTTGGTTTCATGACCGACTTCGCGGGAATTCGCACCGGCAGACACTGTCTTTCCGCGCTGCTCGCGCATTTGGTTGCGTGCCCAGCGCACCAGCCCGCACTTCGGTAGCGGGCCGTGCGCAGGTAGCGTCGGAACCGTGAACGGCGCGACGGAGGCAGAGCTCGGCCCGGTGGACTGGGAGCTGGCGGTAACGACCGCCACGCGGCTCGTCCGGCCGGGTCCCGTGATCGGCAAGGACGAGGCCGACCACGTCGTAGGCAGACTTCGGGAGCTCGCCCCGCAGGCGGAGGTGCACGTCCGCGAGCTGACCGGGCTCGGTCAGGGGCTGCCGCTGCTGCCGGGCGAGGTCGTGGACAGGCCCGCGTGGGTCGCGGCCGCCGCGCAGGGCCTCGCCGCGCTGACAGCACCGGCCATGCCGCGCCAGACGGGTCCGATGGCGGGCATCCTCGCCGGCACGGCCGGTGTGCAGGCGGGCGTCGTGCTCGCGTTCCTGTCCTCGCGGGTGCTGGGCCAGTACGACCCGTTCAGCCCCACCGACCAGCTCGCCGGGCGGTTGTTGCTGGTCGCGCCGAACATCGTCGGTGCCCAACAGGCCCTGGACGTGCCGGACGACGACTTCCGCATGTGGGTGTGCCTGCACGAGTGCACGCACCGGCTGCAGTTCACCGGCGTGCCGTGGCTGCGCAGGTACTTCTCCGACCAGGTCACGGCGCTGTTGTCCTCAATGGACGAGGAACGCGCGCCGCTGCCCGACGTGATCCGCGACTTCCGGCACAAGCTGCGCGCCGGCGACGGCCCGATGGGGCTGATCGAGCTCATCCAGTCGCCGCAGCAGAAGGTCCTGCTGGACCGGCTGATCGCACTGTCCACTTTGCTCGAAGGCCACGCCGACCACGTGATGGACGCCGTGGGGCCGACGGTGGTGCCGTCCGTGTCGACCATCCGCACCCGCTTCAGCGCGCGGCGCAAGGGCGGCGGCCTGCTCGACCGGATACTGCGCACGGTGCTCGGCGTCGAGGCGAAGGTGCGGCAGTACGAGGAGGGCGCGGAGTTCACCGAGTACGTGGTGCAGCGCGTCGGCATGGACGGCTTCAACGCGATCTGGACGTCCGCCGACACGTTGCCGACCAGGGCCGAGATCGCCGAGCCCATGAGCTGGCTGCGCCGCGTGTCACCGTGAACGGACCGGTCGCCGAGATCAGGACGGCGGTCCGCCGTTTCCTCGACGAGGTCCAGCCGGAGCACGTGACCGTCGCGGTCTCCGGCGGAGCGGACTCGCTCGCGCTGGCGGCCGCCGTGGCACGGCTGGTGCCCGGCGCGTCGGCGGTCGTCGTGGACCACCAGCTGCAGCCGGGATCGGGCGACGTGGCGCTGAAAGCGGCCCAGCAGTGTTCCGGGTTGGGGCTCGTGGCGCGCGTGGAGCCGGTTCTCGTGGAGGGCGGCGGCGGCCCCGAGGCCGCGGCCCGCAAAGCCCGCTACGCGGCTCTGAGGCCGTCGTCCGGCGTCGTGCTGCTCGGCCACACCCTGGACGACCAGGCCGAGACCGTGTTGCTTGGCCTGGGGCGCGGCTCCGGGCCTCGGTCGATCGCGGGGATGCGCGCGTTCGACCCGCCGTGGGGACGTCCGCTGCTCGGCGTGTCCCGCGCCGCCACCCGCGCCGCGTGCGCGGAGCAGGGGATCGAGGTGTGGGAGGACCCGCACAACGCCGACCCGTCGTTCACGCGCGTGCGGCTGAGGACAGAGGTGCTGCCGTTGCTGGAGGACGTGCTGCAGGGCGGCGTGGCCTCGTCGCTGGCGCGCACGGCGGCCCAATTGCGTGAGGACTGTGACGCACTCGACTCTCTCGCGGACGCCTTCGCCGGTGACTGCTGTGCTGTTGACGACATCGCCGAACTGCCTGCGGCTCTGCGACGCAGAGTGCTCAGGGCGTGGCTGATCGACGAAGGCGTGCCTGAACTGTCCGATTCGCACCTGCGCCGCGTCGACGCACTGGTGAGTGAATGGCGCGGTCAGGGCGGTGTCTGGCTACCTGGCGGCTTTGTCGTGCGGCGCGCGCATGGCAGGCTCGCCGTGGAACCACAGTCTTAAGCAGAGGGGACCTGTCCGTGTACGACGGCGACATCGCATCCGTGCTCATCACCGAGCAGGAGATCAGCGACAAGGTCACCGAACTCGCCAAGCAGGTCGCGGCTGATCACCCAGAAGGTGACTCCGACCTCGTGCTGATCACCGTGCTCAAGGGCGCCGTGATGTTCATGGCCGACCTTGCCCGCGCGCTGCCCGTTCCGGTGCAGCTCGAATTCATGGCCGTTTCGTCCTACGGGTCGTCCACGTCGTCGTCCGGCGTGGTGCGCATCCTGAAGGACCTGGACCGCGACATCGCCGACCGGGACGTGGTGATCGTCGAGGACATCATCGACTCGGGTCTGACCCTGTCGTGGCTGCTCAAGAACCTGCAGTCGCGCAAGCCCCGGTCGCTGCAGGTGTGCACGCTGCTGCGCAAGCCCGACGCGGTGAAGGTCGAGGTGCCGGTGAAGTACGTCGGCTTCGACATCCCCAACGAGTTCGTCGTCGGGTACGGGCTGGACTACGCGGAGCGGTACCGGGATCTGCCGTACATCGGCACGCTGGATCCGAAGGTCTACTCCAACTGAGCTTCTGCTCGAAACGCGAGCGGTCAGCAGTTCGGACGGCACCGCCGCTGCGAGACGGCGTCGAGCAGCACGCCGCGGATGTCCTCCGGGTTCG
>NZ_JAPJDL010000017.1:0-123947 GCF_026242055.1 Lentzea sp. NEAU-D7
TCGCTCCAGACGGAATATGTCTGGCATCAATCTAGTCTTGCCTCAAAGGAACTACCTCGACGAGGAGGTAATTCATATATTACTGGCTGTGTTTCGGCACGCTGTTGAGTTCTCAAAGAACACGCGCACACCGCAGTCACATCAGCTTTTCGCTGACTTACTTCCGGGGCTGTGTTTCAAAGCTTATTTGGTGTTGCTCGCCGGTGTCAAATCGGCCTCTGAGAGGCTCTTTGTCTTCCGGCTTTGTGGTCAGGCCCGTTCCGGCTTGTTTCCCGGCCCGTGTCGCTCTGACTTGGAGAACATTACACGGGGCACTTTCGATCTCCAAATCGGGGGGTCACCTAAGCGCCCGCACCACCGTTGACCTGCGAGTTCGTCACCGCGAACACCGGATGGCGGTCTGCCTCCGCCTCGAACGCGGAGACGGGGTCGCCGACCCGTGCGTCGAAGAAAGGCCTAGTCACGGGCTCTTTGCGCACATAAGCGGCCAGCACGGGCGCGGCAACGGCCGCGGAAACCTCGTTCAAAACGACTTGACGTGACCTACGTCCCCTTCGCAGGACCGCCGAACCGGCCGCGCGTGCGTTGTGCACCCAGTCGCGAACGCCGTACGGCGCGACGAGCCACTCCTTGCCGTCATGCGACATCAGGCGAATGGGAATCGTGCGCTCAGCTCCACTGCGCCGGCCGCGGATGGTCAGCAGCACGTAGTAGGAGGGCGCGACGCCGAGCGCGACGGCGCGGCTGATGACGATGTTGCCGACACGACGGAGGAGGTGCTGACGGTAGGTCTTGGCCACAAGGTCAATCATGGACCTCGTGACGTTCGACGTGGTGGTGATTGGCGGAGGTCCGGCTGGCCGTGCGCTCGCACGGGCGTGTGCGCATGAAGGCCTCCACACAGCGATAGTGGACCGCCGTCCGGATCGTCCCTGGACGGCGACGTACGGCGCGTGGGCCGACGAGCTCCCGCCCGGCACACCGACCAGGGCGGTGAGCACCACTGTCCGTGCGTACGCGCGCGAGGAGCACCAGATCCAGCGCACCTACGTCGTGTTGGACAACGCCAAGCTCCACGAACTGCCCGACACGGTCGAGGTGCTGCAACGGCCGGAGCCGGCGCGCTACACGTTCAACGCGACAGGTGCGCGCAAGGGCCGTGCCGAGCAAACGGCCGTGGGCACGGTCATCGAGTCCGACAGCACCGAGACCACGTTGATGGACTGGCGCGGCAACGGCGACACGTTCCTCTACACGGTCCCTCTGGGCGCCAACCGCGTGTTGGTTGAGGAGACCTGCCTGGCGGCCCGGCCGGGCATGCCGCTGCAGGAGCTTCGCGAACGCCTGCACGCTCGCCTCGCGCCGGGTGCGGAGGAGGAGCGCGTGCGCTTCCCCCTCGACGCGCCGAGGGCCGGGGGCAACGCGTTCGGCGCCGCGGCCGGCTTCATCCACCCCGCCACCGGCTACAGCGTCGCCACCTCGCTGCAGCTCGCGCCGCGGGTCGCCGCGGCGGTCAGGGCGAACGAGGACCCCCGGCACGTCATCTGGCCGAGGAAGGCGCGCATCGTGCACGCCATGCGCATGAGAGGCCTCGAAGCGCTCCTCCGCCTCAGCCCGGAGGAGACGCTGGACTTCTTCGAGGTGTTCTTCCGGCTCGACACGGAACACCAGCGCGCGTACCTGTCCAGTCGTGAGGACGTCAAAGGAACAGCGGCCGCCATGCTCGCGTTGTTCCGCACGGCTCCAGGCCGCCTCAGGTGGAAACTTCCGCGCTGAACTCCCAGCGTGAACGCCGTGTCACCGAACGCAGCGCCGGCGTGGCAAATGGTCGCCAACCTCGTGAACAGCTGGTGAACCCGCTTGGAGGCGCTCGTTCGCACCGGCACGATCGGTACGTGCCCGCATTGCTGGATGACGTCAGGTTCGCCTTCCAGCCGCTGTTCAACCTGAACACCGGGGGCGTCGTCGCGATCGAGGCTCTGGCCCGCCCGCACGACGGCAGCGTGCAGGATCTGCTCCAGGCCGCCTTCCGGGCGGGCCTGCTGGCCAACGCCGACGTCGGACTCGCCTGCCGCGCGATCCGGTCCGCGGCCGACTTCGACCTGCTGCTGCCGTTGCACGTGAACCTGCTCGCGATCACGGTCGCGGACAAGCCAGAGGTGATGAGCCCTCTCTACGGTGCTCTGCGGGACGCGGGCCGGTCGCCGGACAGCATCGTCATCGAGATCGGCGAGCCGTACTCCCGTGCCAACCGCGGCCGCCTGGCACGGGGGATGCAGACGCTGCGGAACAACGGTTTTCGCATCGCGCTCGACTGCGTGGGCGAGGGCGACGTGCCGCTCGGTCTGCTGACCAGCGCCTCGCCGGACTACGTGAAGCTCGACCGCGAGATCGTCCGTTCGCTGCCCGGCGACGCCGCGCGGGGCGCGCTGGTGAAGTCGCTGGTGCACCTCGGCGAGTACACGGGCGGCCAGGTCGTGGCCGAGGGCGTGGAGACCGAGGCGGAACTGACCTACCTGCGCAAGCTGGGGGTGGGGTACGCGCAGGGCAAGTTCCTCGCGCCTCCGCAGCGGCGGCCGGCGGTGAACGCCCGCATCGCGCCCGAGGCGGTCACGGAGACCGGCGAGATCCGGCGCAGCAACACGGGTCCCCGGATCACGGCGTTCCTGCACCCCGCCACGGTGCTGCCCGAGAACGCCACGAGCGAGGAAGTGCGCGAGGTGCTGGCCTCGCAGCCTTCGGTCACGGGTGTCGTCCTCGTGGACGACGAGGGCCGCCCGAAGTGGTCGGTGGACCGCAACCGGTTCCTGCTCGCGGTGACCGGTCCGTACGGGCACGCCCTGCACGCCAAGAGAGAAGCCGCACGGCTCGCGGACAAGCCACACGTGATCGGCACCGAGGCGTCGGCGCTTGACCTTCTGGACGTGGTGACGGGTGCGAACCGTGAGCGCACGAACGACGACCTCATCGTCGTGGACCACAACGAGCGGTGCATGGGTGTTGTGCGCGTGGCCGACGTTGTGCGCGGTGTCGCCGAACTGAAGGTGGAGCAGGCCGCGGCGCTGAGTCCGCTGACGCGCCTTCCCGGTAGCGACGCGGTGGCGAAGGAAGTGGACAGGCGCATCGAGCTCGGCGAGATCTTCGCGATCTCCTGGCTGGACGTCGACAGCTTCAAGCTGGTCAACGACACGGTCGGGTTCGCGGCGGGTGACGATCTGATCCGCGAGATCGGGCACGACCTCGCGGATCTCGCGCACGCGTTCCCCGGCACGCAGGTCGGGCACGTCGGTGGTGACGACTTCCTCCTCCTCGCGGGGCTCGACGAGACGGTGCCGCTGAGTGCTCGTTTGCTGGACAAGCCGTACACGGCAGAGGGACGACACGTCACCCTCTCTCTTGCGACCCTTATCTGTGCCCCGGGATCAGTGGGGTCGTATCGCGAGGTGTCGCGCTTGCTGGCGCCAGTCAAGGAGCACGCGAAGTCGCTCACCGGGTCCAGCTGGGTCATGGGCCGGCCGGGCACCGAACGACGTGATGTGCTGCGTGGTGTCGCGCAACGCGCGGTGAGTTAACAAGTACAACCAAACGCCTCCTGTGCGGCGCTCTGATCACTCATAGCATCGAGAGCGCTACTCAGTGCACAGGAGGTTCGGCGTGCAGGTCGGCAGCAGAACTCAGACGGTTCCCGCGCAGCGCAGAAGCATCGACGGCCTCCTCACCGTTGGCGTGGAAGAGGAATTCGTCCTCGTCGAAGCCTCCTCGGGCCATTTGGCCAACCGTGCCAACGAAGTCCTGGCGGGCGCGGACCGGTTCGAGGTGGACCTGCAGCCGGAAATCGCGCAATACCAGGTGGAATCGGCCAGCGGCATCTGCACGGACATGGCCGTGCTGCGCGAGCAGCTGACCACCGCGCGCCGGGCGTTGATCGAACGGGCCGCGCGTCACGACGCGAGACTGGCCGCGACCGGGACGCCCGTGCTGGGCCTCACGATGCCGACGCCGCTGACGGACTCCCCGCGCTACCACCGGATGGCGCAGGAGATGGGCGCGCTCACCAACGACCTCGCGATCTGCGGCTGTCACGTGCACGTCGGCCTGCCCGACGACGAGTCGAAGATCTTCGTGAGCAACCACCTGCGGCCGTGGCTGCCGACGTTGCTGGCGCTGGGCGCGAACTCGCCGTACTGGCTCTACGGCGACACGGGGTACGCGAGCTGGCGGTACGTGGTGTGGAATCGCTGGCCCACTTCGGGTGCGCCGCCGCACTTCGACTCCGCGGCCGAGTACTACGCGGCACGGGAGGAGATCGTGGCGAGCGGCGCGGCGATGGACGCCGGGATGCTCTACTGGGACGTCCGGCTCTCCGCCCGTCACCCCACGCTGGAGTTGCGGGTCTCCGACGTCGCGCCGACGGTCGAGGAGGCCGTGCTGATGGCCGCGCTGGTGCGTGGAATCGCCGCCACCGCACTGACTTCCGGTGCCGCGCCGGTGAACCCGCCGCCGCACCTGCTGAAGGTCGCGATGTGGCGGGCCGCGCGCGACGGCCTGGAGGGCTTCGGCATCGACCCGGTGACCGGCGCGCCCACGCCCGCGTCGTCGATCGTCGCGTCACTGCTGCGGTGGATCAGGCCGGCGCTGGAGTTCTCCGGTGACCACGAGATGGTGACCACCGCGATCGACAGGTTGCTGCTCGACGGCACGGGGGCGGTGCGGCAGCGCCGGGCGTTCGCGCGGCGCGGCAGGATGGACGACGTGGTGCGGTTCCTGGTGGCGCAGACCTCGCCGGTCTGAGCCGGGTGAGCGGTCCGGAGAACTTCCGCGGGGTACGCGGTCTCGCGCGCGATCCCTAGGCGAGCAAAGGAATCGCGGCCAGCACGATCGTCGACACGACGGCCGTGGACATGCCGTGGCTCAGCTGCTGACGCGCTGTCGGCAGGTCTCGCGCGAGCAGGAACGCCGAGCACGCCACGACGCCGACAGCCGCCCAGGACGGGCCGAACCGGAACCACAGCCCGCCGCCGATCAACAGCAGACCGCCGACGGTCAGCTGAACGGTCGCGTTGACGGCGTGCCGCGTGCCGTACAGGACGGCCGGGGTCCGCGACCCGGCTCGGGCGTCGCCGGCCCGGTCGGGAACGGCCCACCAGAGCGCCCGGCCGGCGGCGAGGGTGGCGACCCCGGAGAACACCAGCCACACCGCCGGTTCGGCCTGTCCCCCGGCCGCCGCGTAGGCCGTCACGCTCGGCAGCAGGCTGGCGGCCATCGCGAGCGCCACCGGACCGGCGTACCCGCGCCGCTTCAGCCTGATCGGTTCGAGGTTGTAGGCCAGGTACAGCACCAGGACCAGCCCGACACCGATCGCGACCTTCCACGACACGACGACGGCCAGCGCGAGGGCGAAGATCATCTCGAAGATCGCCAGCGCGAGGACCCTCCGCGCACCGATCTCCCGGACCGCCTGCGCCAGATGACGTTTGCCGGCGGTGTGGGCGTCGTGGCGGACGTCGGCGTAGGCGTTGAGGGGATTGCCGGAGACGATCGCGACGAAGTTCGCGAGCACCGCGATCACCACGGCGAGGTCGAACCTCGTCGCGTAGCAGGCACCCCAGGAGGCGGCGCACGCGTAGTACGCGCCGAACGGAGGCTCCAGGCGGTGGAGGTACGTCAACGCCGGCACGTGGCGCCCCGCAACCGCGGTGTGCCGGCCGAGAATCCGAGCTTGAGGCGCCGGCGCGCCAACAGCCTCATGACGGCCCCCGGAGACGGCAACTGCGTAGCCTTAGGAACACAGAGAGTAGCACTTTGGGCCGTTCGCAGCGTTGCCTCTACGCCGTTCAGCAGACTGAACTGCGGGGTGGCCGAGGTGGGCGGATGCTGGGTGAAAGGCCGGAAGGAGGAGGTTGTGACGACAGCGCGCGACATCATGCACCCCGGAGTGCAGTGCGTGGCCGAGGACGCGAGCCTCGTCGAGGCCGCCCGCATGATGCGGGACCTCGACGTCGGT
This sequence comes from Lentzea sp. NEAU-D7, assembly GCF_026242055.1. Lineage (GTDB taxonomy): Bacteria > Actinomycetota > Actinomycetes > Mycobacteriales > Pseudonocardiaceae > Lentzea. The sequence goes on from NZ_JAPJDL010000017.1 coordinate 6,005, forward strand.
TCCCTGCCGATCTGCGGCAAGGACGACCGGCTGCACGGGATCATCACCGACCGCGACATCGTGATCAGGGCCGTGGCCGAGGGACTGGACCTCGCGACGACCCGCGCCGGCGAGTTCGGCGGCCACGTCCACTGGGTCGACGCGGAGGACCCGCTGGACCACGTGCTCGAGACCATGGGTGCGCACCAGATCCGGCGCCTGCCGGTCATCGAGGACCACCGGCTGGTCGGCATGGTGTCCGAGGCGGACCTCGCGAGGCACCTGCCGGAGGACAAGCTGGCGGCGTTCGTCGAACGGGTCTACGCCTGAGGCGACCTGCCGTGCTCCAGATAGCGGGTCTCGCCTGATTCCCTTGCTCGCACCGCTTCCGCGAGCCTGGGGATCAGGCGTTCCCCGGCTTGGGACGAGGCACGAACTCGTACGACCTGAGCTCCTCGGCTTGCAGACGGATGTGGTCGCCCGCAGTGAGCAGGCCGCCTTCGAAGATGAACAGGACGCGGTCGTCGCCGTCGTGCGGTGCCCAGTCGACCACGAGCAGGAGGCGCCCTGCTTCGTCGAAGAAGAGGGCGCCTGCGCCGGAGAGCGCTCTGCTGCTGTGATCCACGGTTCCTTTGTACGGTGGTCGTCCGGCCAGGGTTCGAACCTGGGACCCTCTGCTTGTAAGGCAGATGCTCTTCCGCTGAGCTACCAGACGGTGGTCGTCCCGCCAGGACTTGAACCTGGGACCTGCCGCGTATCAGACGGACGCTCTCACCGGGCTGAGCTACGGGACGGTGGAAGACGAGGGTGTCGAACCCTCCAGGGCGATCTTGCAAGGATCACCTGCGCGCCGGCGCGTCCCCCTGATTCAGTTGTGTGGTGCCCCAGGCAGGATTCGAACCTGCACTGGACGCGTTCTGAGCGCGTTGCCTCTTCCGTTGGGCTACCGGGGCGTGCGGATCCGGGGAGTCGAACCCCGACTGTCATGGCCCTCAACCATGTGCCTCTGCCAGTTGGGCTAGATCCACCTGTACGGCGAGCGGCCGGGGGGCATCGAACCCCCTGCTTCGGTTTGGAAGACCGACGTGTCCGCCGAGTTCACCACGACCGCATTGTTTTCGAGCAGCACCGATGGAAGGAGTCGAACCCTCGGGAAACGGGTTTGGAATCCGTTCCGCTTCCGAAGCTCATCGGCATTCGGGGTGGCAAAAAGAAAACCGCCCACGTTTCTCCGTGGGCGGCTCCGAGGTCATGACCTGGGGATCAGGTCATGGCGTGGAGCCCCACGCCACCGCCAGCAGACCGCTGGCGACGAGGGCGAGAATTCGCCATCCCGCGAGCTGAGTCTTGGCAAGCATGTCTTCCTCCGGTTGATCTCTGTCGTTCGTGATGGGACCAAGCTATGCGACCGTCTCGCACGCTCGCAACGCATTTAATTCTACGCAAGCAAACGGCGCGCACCCAGTGGATGCGCGCCGTTCCAACAAATGGGAAACCTCAGACGGTGAAGCCCAGCGCGCGCAGCTGCTCGCGGCCGTCGTCGGTGATCTTCTCCGGGCCCCACGGCGGCATCCACACCCAGTTGATGCGGAAGTCCGACACGAGGCCGCCTCCCGCACCGCCGGTGAGGGCCGCGCGGGTCTGGTCCTCGATGACGTCGGTCAGCGGACAGGCCGCGGACGTGAGCGTCATGTCGATGGTGGCGACGTTCTTCTCGTCGACGTGGATGTCGTAGACGAGCCCGAGGTCGACGACGTTGATGCCGAGCTCCGGGTCCACGACGTCGCGCATCGCCTCTTCGAGGTCGTCCAGCGCGGCGACGTCAGCTTTGGGCTCGAAGACCGGCATGCCTTCGGCTCCCCGGACGACTTCTTCGGTGCTCATGCTGCTCCCTGGCTTCGTGCTACTGCGTCTTTGAAGGCCATCCAGCCCAGCAGCGCGCACTTCACGCGCGCCGGGTACTTCGAGACTCCGGCGAAGGCGATGCCGTCTTCCAGGACGTCCTCGTCGGGCTCGATCTGGCCGCGGCTCTGCATCAGCTCGACGAACGCGTCCATCTTCTTGAACGCCTCGCCCACCGGCTTGCCCACGACGAGGTCGGTCAACACCGACGTCGAGGCCTGGCTGATCGAGCAGCCCTGGCCGTCGTAGGAGACGTCCTTCACCACGTCGTCGACGACGTGGACCCGGAGCGTCACCTCGTCACCGCAGGTCGGGTTGACCTGGAACGACTCCGCGTCGAACGGGTCGCGCAGGCCTCGGCCGTGCGGGTTCTTGTAGTGGTCCAGGATGATCTCCTGGTACATCTGCTGGAGCTGCATCAGGCCACCCCGAAGAACTTCTGCGCCTCGCGGACGCCGTCGACCAGTGCGTCGACCTCGTCCAGCGTGTTGTACAGGTAGAACGACGCGCGCACCGACGACTGGGCGTTCAGGCAGCGGTGCAGCGGCCACGCGCAGTGGTGGCCGACGCGCACGGCGATGCCCAGGCTGTCGAGCACCTGGCCGGCGTCGTGCGGGTGGACGCCCTCGATCTCGAACGGCACGGCGCCGCCCCTGGCGACCGCGTCCTGCGGGCCGATCAGGCGGACACCCTTGATGCCCGACAGACCTTCCAGCGCGGCGACGGTCAGCGCGTGCTCGTGAGCGTTGACCCGCTCCATGCCGACGACGCTGAGGTAGTCCACCGCGGCACCCAGGCCGACGGCCTGGGACGTCATCGGCGAACCGGCCTCGAAGCGCTGCGGCGGCGGCGCGAACGACGAGCCCTCCATCTTCACCAGCTCGATCATCGAACCGCCGGTGATGAAGGGGGGCAACGCCTCCAGCAGCTCACGACGTCCGTAGAGGACACCGATGCCGGACGGGCCGAGCATCTTGTGGCCGGAGAACGACGCGAAGTCGACGCCGAGCGCGTGGAAGTCGACCGGGCTGTGCGGAACGGACTGGCACGCGTCCAGCACCGTCAGCGCGCCGACCTTCCGGGCCGCCGCGACGAGCACGTCGACCGGGTTGATCACGCCGGTCACGTTCGACTGGTGCGTGAACGCGACGACCTTGGTGCGCGGCGTGATCACGCTGTCCACGTCGGACAGGTCGAGACGACCGTCCTGGGTGAGCGTGAACCACTTCAGCGTCGCGCCCGTGCGGGAGGCGAGCTGCTGCCACGGAACGAGGTTCGCGTGGTGCTCCATCTCGGTCACGACGATCTCGTCGCCGGGACCCACGACGAAGCGCGCGGCCTCGGGACCCGAGGTCGCGGCGTTGCCCATCGCGTACGCCACGAGGTTGAACCCCTCGGTGGCGTTCTTGGTGAACACCAGCTCGCCGAAGTCGGCGCCGACGAAGTCCGCGATGCGCTGACGCGCACCCTCGTACGCGTCGGTCGCTTCCTCCGCGAGCTGGTGGGCTCCCCTGTGCACAGCGGCGTTGTGCTGCTGCAGGAATGCTTTTTCCGCGTCCAGAACCTGCGTCGGGCGTTGCGAGGTGGCGCCGGAGTCCAGGTAGACCAGGCGCTTCCCGTCACGAACGGTGCGAGACAGGATGGGGAAGTCCGCCCTGAGGGCGGTTACGTCCAGTGGTGCTGCGGTGGTGGTCACAGCGCCTCCTCTCAACACCTTCAACGTCAGGACAGTGCTGCGGCTTCCGTCTTGCCGGTGTACTTCACGTAACCCTCGGACTCGAGCACGTCGGCGAGCTCGCGGCCACCGGACTCGACGATCCGGCCGTTCGCGAAGACGTGCACGAAGTCGGGCTGGATGTACTTGAGGATCCGGGTGTAGTGCGTGATCAGCATGACGCCGACCTCACCGGAGGCCTTGTAGCGGTTGACGCCCTCGGACACGACGCGCAGGGCGTCGACGTCGAGACCGGAGTCGGTCTCGTCGAGGATCGCGACCTTCGGCTGGAGCAGGCCCAGCTGCAGGATCTCGTGGCGCTTCTTCTCACCGCCGGAGAAGCCCTCGTTCACCGAACGCTCGGCGAACGCCGGGTCGATGTCGAGGTCTGCCATCGCACCCTTGACCTCCTTCACCCAGTGGCGGAGGTTCGGGGCCTCGCCGCGGACGGCGGTGGCGGCGGTGCGCAGGAAGTTCGACATCGAGACGCCGGGGACCTCGACCGGGTACTGCATGGCGAGGAAGAGACCCGCGCGGGCGCGCTCGTCGACGGACATCTCGAGGACGTCCTCACCGTCGAGCGTGACGGTGCCCGAGGTGATCGTGTACTTCGGGTGCCCGGCGATCGCGTAGGACAGCGTGGACTTGCCGGAGCCGTTGGGGCCCATGATGGCGTGCGTCTCGCCGGCCTTGATCGTCAGGTCGACGCCCTTGAGGATCTCCTTGGGAGCGTCCTCGCTGACGACCGAGACGTGCAGGTCCTTGATCTCAAGGGTGGCCATGACTTGCCGTTCTCCTGGTGGTGTAGCTAGAAGTCAGTCAGTTCGTGGTGACGGTGACATCGACGAAGACGTCGCCGTCACGGATGTCGACGGCGTAGACGTCGACCGGTTCGCTGGCGGGCGGCGAGGAGGGCGCGCCGGTCTCCAGGTCGAAGCACGACCCGTGCAACCAGCACTCGATCCCCTTGCGGGAGACCTCGCCCTCGCTCAGCGACACCGCGGCGTGCGAGCACAGATCCGCGAGGGCGTGCACCCGCTCGCCGCTGCGCACCAGCACGACGTCGACGTCGTCGACACTGGCGGCGAACGGCTTGCGGTCGTCCAGTTCGGACAGTGCACACACTCGAATCACGTGCCGACCGCCTCGAGCTCTGCCTCGATGGCGGCCTCGAGGCGCTCGCGCACCTCGGGAACGGCGATCTTCGCGATCAGCTCCTGGAAGAAGCCGCGCACGACGAGACGCCGCGCCTGGTCCTCCGGGATGCCGCGCGCCTGCAGGTAGAACAGCTGCTCGTCGTCGAACCGGCCGGTGGCGCTGGCGTGGCCCGCGCCCTCGATCTCGCCGGTCTCGATCTCCAGGTTCGGCACCGAGTCAGCACGCGCGCCGTCGGTCAGGATCAGGTTCCGGTTCAGCTCGAACGTCTCGGTGCCCTCGGCGGCGACGCGGATGAGCACGTCACCGATCCACACCGCATGCGCGCCCTCGCCCTGCAGCGCGCCCTTGTAGACGACGTTGCTGCGGCAGTTGGGCTGCCCGTGGTCGATGAACGGCCGGTGCTCCTGGTGCTGGCCCGCGTCCGCGAAGTACAGACCGAACAGCTCCGCGTCACCACCGCGGCCCGCGTACTGCACGACCGGCGTCACACGCACGACGTCGCCGCCGAGCGTGACCACGGTGTGCTTGATGGTGGCGTCGCGGCCGAGCTTCACGTGGTGCTGCGAGACGTGCACGGCGTCGTCGGCCCAGTCGTGGATGGTGATCACCGTGAGGTGAGCGCCGTCCGCGACGAGGAACTCGACGTTGTCCGCGTACGCGCCGGAACCGCGGAAGTCCAGGATCACGGTGCCCTCGGCGAACTGCGAGGCCTTGATCTGGAGGTGGCCGTAGGCGACGGTGCCGGAGCCCGCGCCGGTCACCGTGACGGTGGTCGGCTCGGTCTTCGCGTCACCGGGCAGCGTCACGATCGTGGCCTGCTCGAACGAGGAGTAGGCCTGCGCCGCGACGCGGTCACCGGGGACGCCGGCCTTGCCGAGGCGGTCGTCGTCACGACCGACCGTCTCGACGGTGACACCGGAAGCGGCGTTCACCTCGACGGCAGCGGTACCCGTTGCCGCAGCGCCGGAGTGCAGACCGGCAAGACGCTTGAGAGGCGTGAAGCGCCAGATCTCCTCACGGCCGCCCGGCACCTCGAACGCGTCCACGTCGTAGGACGTGAAGTGCTCCGCGCGCGAGGAGACCGGAACGACGGCTCCGTGGGAGTGAGGTTGAGTCGACAGGGCGGCCATGTCAGCCGACGGCCCCTTCCATCTGCAGTTCGATCAGGCGGTTCAGCTCGAGGGCGTACTCCATGGGGAGCTCGCGCGCGATGGGCTCGACGAACCCGCGCACGATCATCGCCATGGCCTCGTCCTCGTTGAGGCCGCGCGACATCAGGTAGAACAGCTGGTCCTCGGAGACCTTCGAGACCGTGGCCTCGTGACCCATCTGCACGTCGTCCTCGCGGACGTCGACGTACGGGTAGGTGTCCGAGCGGCTGATGGTGTCGACCAGCAGCGCGTCGCACTTCACCGTGGACTTCGAGTGGTGCGCCCGCTTGTTGACCTGGACCAGGCCGCGGTACGACGTGCGGCCACCGCCACGCGCCACCGACTTCGACACGATGGTCGAGGAGGTGTGCGGGGCCATGTGGACCATCTTGGCGCCGGCGTCCTGGTGCTGGCCCTCGCCCGCGAACGCGATCGAGAGGACCTCGCCCTTGGCGTGCTCGCCCATCAGGAAGACGGCCGGGTACTTCATGGTCACCTTGGAGCCGATGTTGCCGTCGACCCACTCCATGGTCGCGCCCTCTTCGGCCTTGGCGCGCTTGGTGACCAGGTTGTAGACGTTGTTCGACCAGTTCTGGATCGTCGTGTAGCGGCAGCGGCCGCCCTTCTTCACGATGATCTCGACCACGGCCGAGTGCAGCGAGTCCGAGGAGTAGATCGGCGCGGTGCAACCCTCGACGTAGTGCACGTAGGCACCCTCGTCGACGATGATCAGCGTGCGCTCGAACTGGCCCATGTTCTCGGTGTTGATCCGGAAGTAGGCCTGCAGCGGGATGTCCACGTGCACGCCCTTCGGCACGTAGATGAACGAGCCGCCGGACCAGGTCGCGGAGTTCAGCGCGGAGAACTTGTTGTCCCCGGCCGGGATGACCGAGCCGAAGTACTCCTTGAAGAGCTCCGGGTAGTCGCGCAGGCCCGAGTCGGTGTCGACGAAGATGACACCCTGCTGCTCCAGGTCCTCGCGGATCTGGTGGTAGACGACCTCGGACTCGTACTGGGCGGCGACACCCGCGACGAGGCGCTGCTTCTCCGCCTCCGGGATGCCCAGGCGGTCGTAGGTGTTCTTGATGTCCTCGGGCAGGTCCTCCCAGGAGGTGGCCTGCTTCTCGGTCGAACGCACGAAGTACTTGATCGAGTCGAAGTCGATCCCAGAGAGGTCAGCGCCCCAGTTCGGCATCGGCTTGAGGTCGAAGAGCTTGAGCGCCTTCAACCGGTACTCGAGCATCCACTCGGGCTCGCTCTTCTTCGCCGAGATGTCGCGGACGACGTCCTCGTTGATTCCTCGGCGGGCGCTCGCGCCGGCAGTGTCCGAGTCGGCCCAGCCGAACTCGTAGTTGCCGAGAGACGCAATCGTCTCTTCCTGCGTGAGCGGAGACTGCACCGTGGTGGGCGTGCGCTGCTCGGCAGCGGCAGTCATGCGGGCTCCCCTCCATCATCTGGGATCCGTGAAATGTTCGGGATGTGCGTCGTGCACACGGCGTGGCCGCGGGCGATCGTCGCGAGGCGCTGCACGTGGGTTCCGAGGAGGTTCGCGAACGTCTCCGTCTCGGTCTCGCACAGCTGGGGGAACTCGGCGGCGACGTGGGCGACCGGGCAGTGGTGCTGGCACAACTGCTCGCCCGTACCCACGTTTCGCGCCGCCGCAGCGTAACCCTCCCTGGTCAACGCGGCTGCGAGGGCCTTCGCCCGTTCGGCGGGCGTGACCTGGGCCACGATCGCTGAACGATGCCGGTCCACCAGTGCGTCGACACGGCTCTGCGCGAAAGCGCGCACAGCCTCTTCCCCACCCGATTGGGCGAGGAACCTGATCGCGGCGACCGCGAGGTCGTCGTAGGCGTGGCCGAACCGGGCGCGTCCGGCATCAGTCAGCAGGAAGAGCTTCGCGGGACGGCCACGGCCACGTTGGGTCTGCCGCGGTGCGTCCCTCGTCGTCGCCTCGCCGTCCGCGAGCAGCGCGTCTATGTGACGACGCACGGCCGTGGGGCTGATGCCCAGTTCCTCGGCGATACCCGCCGCGGTGACCGGGCCCTGCTCCAGGAGGAGCCGGGCGACAGCACGCCGAGTCCTGCCGTCGTGCTGCGGCACGGCGTCAAGATGGGTCTCGGCGTTTTTCACAACACCAGTGTTGCGTATTTAGCCGGAGGTCGCAAAGATCGCGGTCACAGGGTGACCTGACTCACGGCTGAACGTGGCTCGATACTCTCCTGACATGTCCACGAACGGCGGAGCCATCACTCCGGAGAGCGACCTTCTGAACGGTCGGGAGCGTCGCCAGCTGGACATCGTCCGCCGCTGGGGCACCATCGGCGCGTTGCTGCTGACCGTCGGCTCGCTCGGCGGCGGCGCGGCGCCCATCTACTCGCCGCTCTACGGCGTGCCGGTCCTCGGGCTCTTCTCGAGGATGCCCAGTGTCGCGATGGGGGTCGTCTGGACCGGCATCTTCATGATCGTGTCGGCCTGGCTCGCGCTGGGCCGGTTCGTGAAGCCCGGCCGGCCGCGGCTGATCTCGCGCGGCCAGATGGACCGCACGCTGCTGATGTGGACCGTTCCGCTGGTCTTCTGCGTGCCCATGTTCTCCCGCGACGTGTACTCCTACCTCGCGCAGAGCGAGATCGCGGCGCGCGGGCTCGACCCGTACGAGCTGGGGCCCGCGAACGCGCTGGGCGTCGACCACGTGCTCACGCGCGGTGTGCCGAACATCTGGCGGGAGACGCCGGCGCCGTACGGGCCGTTGTTCCTCGCGTTCGGCCGGTTGACCGCGATGCTGACCGGCGACCACGTGGTGTCCGGGGTGTTCGTGCACCGGCTGCTGGTGCTGGTCGGCCTGGGGATGATCGTGTGGGCGCTGCCGCGGCTCGCGGCCCGGTTCGGGGTGCCGCCGGTCGGCGCGCTGTGGCTGGGCGCGCTGAACCCGCTGGTGCTGTTCCACATCGTCATCGGCGTGCACAACGACGGCCTGGCGCTCGGCCTGATGCTGGTCGGCCTGGAGCTCGCGATGCGCGGGCTGGAACCGCTGAAGTGGACCTGGATCACGCTCGGTGCCGGGGTCATCGTGTGCGGGGCGATGGTGAAGATCCCCGCGATGGCCGCGCTCGGGTTCCTCGGTGTGATGGTGGCGCGCAAGCTCGGCGGGCAGCTCAAGCACCTGGCCGCCGTGGCCGGGATCATGGCCGTCATAGCCGCGGTCGGGGTGGTGGTGATCTGCCTGGGCACCGGGTTCGGCTTCGGCTGGGTCGAGACGCTGAACGTCGCGTCGACCGTGAAGTCGTGGATGTCGCCGCCGACCGCGCTCGGGTTCCTCGGTGCCGGCACCGGCATCATGCTCAGCCTCGGCAACCACACCGAGGCGATGATCTCGCTGACCCGGCTGCTCGGGCAGGCCGTGTCCGTCGTGATCACGGTCGGGCTGCTGTGGCGCAGCTTCAAGGGCCGGATCAAGGCGATGAACGGCCTGGGCGCGGCCCTCGGCGCGATCCTGGTGCTCGGGCCGGTGCTGCAGCCCTGGTACGTGCTGTGGGCGGCGATCCCGCTGGCCACGGCCGTGGTCGGGCCGAAGTTCCGGATGTTCGCCATGGTGACGTCGGCGATCATCGCGATCATCCTGCCGCCGACCGGGTCCGCGTTCGACGGGCGCGCCTACACCGTGCCGCAGGCGGTCGCGGGCGCCGTGATCACGTTCGCGATCTGCGTGCTGATCGCGCGCAAGCGGGTCGGGCCGTTCCTGAGGTCCGATCCCGCCGGGGGCGGGCACGTCTGACGCTCCGGCGGGCGGTAACCCCGAACCTCCGGCGAACGAGGAACCAGCAGGGGAAGATCGTCGCCGGAGGGGGTGACGTGGCATGTCCGAGCAACCCATGTCGCGGGAAGAGGTCCGGTTCGCCGTCGTGCTCAACGGTGGCGTCAGTCTCGCCGTCTGGATGGGCGGCGTCGTGCTGGAGCTCGACCGCCTGACCAGGCCCGGATCGGTGTACCAGCCACTGCTGGACCTGGTCGGCTGCACGGCGAGGGCCGACGTCATCGCGGGCACGTCCGCGGGCGGGATCAACGGCGCCGCGCTGGCGTTGTCGCAGGTCAACAAGCAGGCCGACCTGACGAGGCTGCGCGATCTCTGGGCCGAGCAGGGGCGGATGGAGCAGCTGCTGCGCACGCCGTTCCGCGGCCAGCCGGGATCGCTGCTGCAGGGTGACGAGTTCTTCCTGCCCCGGCTGCAGGAGGCGCTGTCCCGGCTCACCGCGGACTTCGAGCCGACCGGGCCCGACGAGCGCCCGATCGACCTGCGGATCACCACGACGCTGCTCGGCGGCGTCCCGACGGTGACCTACGACGACCTGGGCCAGCCCTTGACCCAGTCGGTGCACCAGGGCTCGTTCTCGTTCCGCCGCGACCCCTACAACTGGGTCAGCGAGGAGACCAGGGACGACTTCGCGGCCGCGACGCTCGACGACCGCGTGCTGCAGCTCGCGCTGGCCGCGCGGTCGAGCGCCAGCTTCCCGTTCGCGTTCGAGCCGAGCTTCATCCCGGTCGGCGGCCAGGCCGCACCGGGCCGCCCGGACATGGCGGACGTCGCCAGCTGGGCCGCCGACGGCGACCGCAGCAGGTTCGCGGTCGACGGCGGTGTCCTCGTGAACACGCCGACGAAGGAAGCCCTCGAGGCCATCGACCGGATGCCGGCGGACGGGCCGGTGCGGCGGGTGATGCTGCTGGTCTTCCCGCACGCCGAACCGCTGGGCTCCGAGCCGGTGGCGGACACCTTCGACAAGGGGCTGACGACGGTCGGGTCCGGCGGCAGGCTGCTGGGCGCGATGTCCAGCCAGGCGGGCCGGACCTACGTCGAGAAGATCGAGGAGCACAACCGGCGCGCCGCCAGCAGCAGGGGCGGCCGGATGGCGTTGCTGGAGCGGCTGCACGCGGGCGGCGAGGACGTCGTCGGCGAGGTGTACTCGCTGGCGGACAAGCTCTTCGGCCACTACGAGGACGTCGAGATCCGGCTCGCGGCACGGCAGGTGACGGCGCAGCAGTTCGCGCTGCCGGGGGGAAACCCGGCGAACTGGTCGTTCGAACGGGCGCGCCGGGCCGCCGAGACCGCGCAGCGCAAGTGGAAGGCGCTGCACGGCGTCCTGCCCTACGTGCCGGGAGTGCGGCTGCCGGGCGTGGTGTGCCGCGAGGACGTGGGCTGGGAGTGGGGCGTCACGATGGCCGAACGCCTCGGGGCGTCGGTGCTCGACCTGCTCAAGCGGATCGTGTGGGTGGTGCCGGAGGCGCAGGCCGACGAGGTCACCGCGGCCCGCCGCGAACTGCACCGGGTCCGCGCGGAACTGCGCAGGCTGCGGGACGAGCTGTTCGACTGGAAGCCGTCCGGCTCGCTCGGCGAGACCTACTGGACCGGCAGGCTCGCGAGCTACCACGAGCACATGATCGACGGGCACCTCGGCCTGGAGGTCAGGGCGCAGGTGGCCGAGATCGGCCGGATCGCCGGCGCGGCGCAGCAGGTGATCACCGCGCTCGACGAGCACCGCCTGAAGCTCGGCGGGCTGGTCTGCTGGCGCGCGCTGCTCGACGCCCCCGCGGTGGCGTCCGAGGCCGGGCTCGACGACGGCGAGCGGTGGCTGAGCCGCCTGCTCGCGCTGGAGGTCGCCGGCACGTGCCTGTCCGACGACGCCTCGGCCGGGATGGACACACCGGTCGAGCTGGTGCAGGTGTCGCTGCAGACGCGCAACGCGTTCGCGAAGCAGTCGATCACGGCCGACGACAAGGCGGGCGGTGCCTCGCTGTCGCGGTTCTCCGGGTTCCTCAAGCGGTCGTGGCGGGTCAACGACTGGATCTGGGGCCGGCTGGACGGCGCCACGATGCTGTGCCGCGTGCTGTTCGACCCGCGGCGGTTGCGGCGCATGGACCTGCTGGGCCGGCCGGCGGGCGACCAGCGCACCGCGGAGGAACGCGCGCAGGCCGTCGTCGACCAGGTCGTCACGGCGATGTTCGGCCTGGAGCTGCCGGTGCAGGTCGCCGCGTGCGCCGAGGAGGCCAGGAAGGAGCTCGCCGGCGTCTACGAGACCGAGAACGAGCTGTCGCCGTCGTCGCTGAAGCTCGCCGAGCTCGCCGCGTGGGGCCTGCACTGGCGGATCATCTGCGAGGAGCTCCCCCGGCTGCGCGCCGCGATCATCGCCGACCGCGGCGACGGCGCGGACAAGCGTTCGCGGGGCGAGCTGTTCCTGGAGGAGCACGCGGACCTGTTGCGGCGCCTGGAGCATCCGCACGAGCACACGGTCACGCTGGGCATGTCGGCGCTGACCGCGTTCGACCGCGCGGGCATCGGCCGGGAGCCGCTGACCCAGGAGGCGGCGTCGGACCAGATGATCCGCACGGCCGCCACCGCCGCGGCCGTGGCGGTCACGGTCGCCGACTCCGAACGGTCCGGGCTCGCCGCGGTCAGGCCCGTGACGCGGGTGCTGCGGGGTGCCGCCCTGCTCCCCTACTGGACGATCACCGGCCTGACCCGCGGCGGCAGGCTCGCGCAGTTCCTCGGTCTGCTGGGTCTCGCGGTCGGCGGCGCGCTCGTCGTCATGGCGTTGTTCGGCATGCTGCCGCCGTGGGCCGCCGGTCCCGGTGCGGCGCTCGGCGCGGCCAGCCTGCTCGGCGCCTTCGGTTACGCGGCACTGCGCAGCGGCACGATGCTGCACGGCCTGGTGCTGCTGTCACCCGTGATCCCGTTGGCGGCCATAGCCGTCGACAGGCTGCCCGACGACACGGCGGAGGTCACGACCGGCACGATCACGGTGGCCGGTGTCGCGTTCGTGGTCGCCGCGTTGCTCGTCCTCGGCTCGCTGCCCTCCCCGATCCGCACACCGCTCGCCGTGCTGGCCGACTTCCGGCCGTGGCAGATCGTCGAGCGGCGCTGGAAGCAGGCCGCGGTGGTGTCGGTGGTGGCGGGGATGGTCTGGTCGGTGTGGCACTTCGAGCTGCACACCAAGCCGTGGCTGGTGATCCCCGCATCGGTCCTTTGTGGAGCGTTCGGCGTGCGCACGGCGCTGACGGGGGGCAAGTCGCTGCAGCGCTGGCGCCGCGTCGAGGGGGTGTGGGGCACGGAACGCGCCGAGCCTCCCGCCGCCGCGACCGCCGGCTGGGCCGTGGTCTACGGCATCGGCTACCTCGTGGTCGCGGACGTGCTGCTGGTCATCGGGCCGCGCGGCTGGGGCTGGCAGGCGGTGATCGGCACGGCGCTGGCGTTCGGCCTGACGCTGCTGCTGATCACGCCCTGGTACGTGCCCCGCATCGAACGCCGCCGGCTGCGCGACCAGCTCGTCGACGAGGCCGTCCCGGCGATCTACCCGCCCGGCTGCGACGTCGCGGCGACGTTGCGCGAACGGCTGGAGGGCCACGCGTCGCTGTACCGGTTCCTCATCCACGGCGAGGGCGAGCACCCGTCGGAGCTCACGCTCTCCCCGGCTGGGCTGGCCGTGGCGCGGCGGATCGAGGCGAAGCTCTCATGAGGGCCGACGCGACGCGCAACGTCCAGGCGGTGTTGCGCGCGGCGGCACGGGTGTTCTCGGCGGACCCCCACGCGCGCATCGCCGACGTCGCCGAGGCGGCGGGCGTGGACAAGAGGACCGTCTACCGGCGCTTCGACTCGCGCGAGGACCTGCTGCTCGCGGTCTACCGCGCCCGCCTGGACGAGCTGGAGTCGTTGATCGAGGCGACCTTCGCCGACGAGCGGCCGGTCCGCGACGCGCTGCTCGCGTTCGCCGAGGGCGGCATCCGGCTCAGCCGCGACTGGCCCGTCGACATCCGCGCCGTCGCCGACCCGGCGATCCGGCGGCGGCGTGAGGAGCTGGACGCGCGGATCGACGACTTCCTGCGCCGCGCCGAGCAGGCGGGGGTCGTCGCGGCCGGGTTGCCCGCCAGGTGGTCGTTGCGGACGTTGCAGACCCAGCTGCACACGGTCGCGCAGGAGATGCCCGCGCTGAAGCCCGGCGCCGCCGCCGAGCTCGTGGTCGAGACGTTCCTGCACGGCGTCGGCGCCTGAACCCCCTGTGACGAGGGCCATGCCCGTCCCGGGCATTTCCGCGCTGCCTCCAGCGTCATAAGTGTCATAGAAAGTGACACTTAGATCGGAGCAGATGATGTCGAGGACGTGGCTCATCACCGGGGCGTCGCGGGGTTTCGGGCGCGAACTGGCCGAGGCCGCCGCCAAGGCGGGTGACCGGGTCGTCGCGACGGCACGACGCCCGGAACAGCTCGAGGACCTGGTCGCGCGGTACGGCGACCAGGTGCGCGCGGTCGCGCTGGACGTGACCGACGCGGACGCCGCCCGCCGGGCGGTCGAGCGGGCCGTCGAGGCGTTCGGCTCGCTCGACGTGGTCGTCAACAACGCCGGCTACGCCAACAGCGCGCCCATCGAGGAGATGACCGAGGCCGACTTCCGCGCGCAGGTGGAGGCGAACCTGTTCGGCGTCGTGAACGTGACCCGTGCGGCGCTGCCGGTGCTGCGCGGGCAGCGGTCCGGCATCTTCCTGCAGTTCTCGTCCGTCGGCGGGCGCGCGGGCGGCACGCCGGGCATGGGCGCCTACCAGACCGCGAAGTTCGCGGTGGAGGGCTTCTCCGAGGTGCTGGCGAACGAGGTGGCGCCCTTCGGCGTCCGGGTCGTGATCGTCGAGCCGGGAGCGTTCCGCACCGACTGGCAGGGCTCGTCGATGGTGCGCCACCAGGTCGGTCCCGACTACGAGGAGACCGTCGGGGCGATCAACCGCTTCCGCGACGAGACCGACGGCAGGCAGCCCGGTGACCCCGCCCGCGCGGCTCAGGTGATCCTCGACGTCGTCGCCTCGGACGAACCGCCGCGCCGCCTCGTGCTGGGTGCCGCCGCGGTCGAGACGGTGCTCGCCGCGGAGGCCCTGCGCACCGCCGAGACGCGGAGGTGGGCCGCGGTCAGCGCGTCCGCCGACTTCTCCGCCGACGAGGGCTGACGTGCCGCGCGACCAGGCCACCGGCACGGTCGCGTGACGCGACCGTGCCGGTGGCCTCCCCCGACTCCCCCGAGCGGTCAGGCCGCCAGCGCGCTGACCGGCGCCCTCTGACCCATGGCCCGCGCGTACAGCGCCTCGAAGCGCTCCAGCGTCGTGGCCAGCGCGTGGTGCGAGATGATCTCGCTGCTGGCCGCGCCCATCCGCGCCCGCATCGGCGCGTCGTGCACGAGCGTGTGCAGGCGCTGGGCCAGCTGGTTCACGTCGCCCGGCTCGAACAGCCAGCCGTTGCGGCCGGTGTGCACGAGGTGCGGCAGCGCCATGGCGTTCGCGGCGATCACCGGCTTGCCCGCCGCCATCGCCTCCATCGTGGCGAGGCTCTGCAGTTCCGCGACACCGGGCATGACGAACAGGTCGCAGCGGGCGTAGGCGTCGAGCAGGTCGTCCTCGGAGACGAACCCGTGGAAGCGCACGCGGTCCGCGATGCCCAGGTCGCGGGCCAGGAGCTCCCACTCCGCCTTGCAGGTGCCGTCGCCGACGATCTCGCCGAACGCGCCGGGCACGCGGGCCAGGGCGCGCAGGAACTCGTCGACGCGCTTCTCCTCGTCCAGCCGTCCCACGAACAGCGCGGTCGGCCGGTCGTTGTGCGTCACGGAACGCTGGTAGCGGGCGATGTCGATGCCGCACGACACGGGCACCGCGGCCGCCGGGAAACCGCTGTCGTGCAACAGCTGCACGGCGCGCGGGGTCGGCGCGGTCACCACGTCGGCGCGGCCGAAGACGCGGGCCAGGTCGCGGTAGGCGAACTTGCGGGCCATGCCCTGCAGGAACGCCGGCACGTGGGCGTGGCTGAACAGGTTCTCCGGCATGAAGTGGTTCGTGGCGAGCGTCGGGATGCCCTGGGCGACGGCGGAGTTCAGGACGAACCGGCCCACCACGAAGTGCGCCTGCACGTGCACGACGTCCGGCTTCAGCGCCTTGACGAGCGCGTCGGCCTCGCGGGAGGCCTGCCACGGCAGGCAGAAGCGGAAGTCCGGGTAGAACGGCAACCGGTGCGATCGGAGCCGGTGGACCGTCACACCGGGGATCTCCGCGGCCCTGGGCGAGTCCGGGGCGATGACGTGGACGTCGTGGCCCTTCTCGGCGAGGCCGACCGCCAGGCGCTGCGCGAATCGCGCGGCACCGTTGACGTCCGGCGGGAACGTGTCGGCGGCGATGACGACGCGAAGCGCGCTGGAGGTGTTCACGAGAAGCTCCGTTCGGATGTTTTCACGAGGTTGACGAGCAAGTGCGAACACGCCGCAAACCGCGGCGAGAGCGCAGGCGAACAGCGCGACACCGGTCGAAGGAGACAGGTGCGCGGCTTCGCCGAGCAGGAACGCGCCGAGGCCGACCGCGACCAGCGGGTCCACCACGGTCAGGCAGGCGACGGCGAGATGAGGGGGCCCGCCGGCGTAGGCGTGCTGGACCAGCCAGCCGCCGACGGCGAGCGAGAGGGCGATGCCGAGCACGGACGCGAGGTGCGAGAGCCCGAAACCGCCTTGCTGCACGGACTGGGACACGGCGCGCATCAACACCGACACGTAGCCGTATGCGACGCCACCGGCTGATGCGAACGCCACAGCGCGAACGCGTGCGTTCGACGTAAGGGCCGCGATCACACCCGGCACCGCGATCAGGCCGAGAGTCACGAGTCCGGCGGTGAGTTCGATGTCCGGCACGACCTTGGTCGCGGTCGCACTGCCCGAAGCGAGCAACACGAACGCACCGACGCCCACGGTCGTGAGCAGGATGGCCGGCAGCTCGCGGAAACGGCGGTCCATCAACGCGGTCATGCCGATCGCGAGCACACCGATCGGCTGCACGACGGTCAACGGCGCCATGCCCAGCGCGGCGGCGTGCACCCCGGCACCGGCGACGAGCAGCGCGAGCCCGCCGAGCCACCGGGGCTGCCGCAGGACACCGGCGCGGGCCCCCGTCAAGGCGATCGCGTCGTGCTGCAGGCGGGCCGCGAGGGCGAAGCACACGGCACCGAACACGGCGAGCGTGATGGCGAGCATGGTCATGAGGTGCGCCTCACCTGTAGTGCCGCGATGGCGAAAAGGAGTCCGTAAAGGGATGCGAACAAAACTCGTTCGGTGAGTCCGCGTGCCTCGAAACCGACGAAGGAAACGTGGCTGACCAGAAAAGCCGCACTGGAGACACTCGCCGTTATTGCGACACCGAGCAGGGCCGGAAATTTGCGGGCGATGAGCACTCCCGCCGCGGGCAACGCCATGAACATGACCGCGCCGGCGTACCGGTGGATGTAGCCCGACATGGACGTCGGTGCCCCCGTCGGATCGGTCGGGAAGATCGTCGACACGGTCAGCCCTGCCGACCAGAGGCCGATCAGCCACTGCGCTGACCTGCCTACACCCCGCAGGTTGACGGCGAGCAACGCCGAGATTGCCGCGAGGCTGAGAGACGTCGCCGCGAGCCAGCCCGTGCCGTTGTCCACGAACACGTAGTCGCTGATCACGTCGGTGACCGGGTTGAGCTGTCCTGCCGACATCACATGCAGGTAGAAAATCGGAACCAGTGAGAACACCAGTCCCCCGACCACCAGGCCCCGTCTTTTCTCCCCCGCTTGGATCACGGGAAAAGTCTCTTGCGAACGGCGTGATCAACCAATGGGGAACTCCCCCGAGCGGACCCTGAGGTGTCCCTGAGTCGCCGGGGTAGGGCTAGCCCCACCTTTTTCGGCCCGGTTTCTGAGAACGGGCCGAATGACCCAGCTGCGTGCGGGTCGTCCCGACCGCCTAGGCTGCGTGCTCGTGAGCCCGAATCCCCAGCCTGCGGTGGAAGTGTCGGGGCTGGTCAAGAGATACGGCTCGAAGACCGCCGTCGACGGCCTCGATCTCGTTCAGCAGCCCGGCACCGTTCTCGCCCTGCTCGGGCCCAACGGCGCGGGCAAGACGACGACCGTCGAGATCTGCGAGGGCTTCCGCTCCGCCGACGACGGCTCGGTGCGCGTGCTCGGGCTGCCGGCCGGTACCGAGGCGCTGCGGCCCCGCATCGGCGTGATGCCGCAGGGCGGCGGCGGGTACCCCGGCATCCGCGCCGAGGAGATGCTGAACCTCGTGGCCGCGTGCGCGAAGAACCCGCACGACCCGAAGTGGCTGATCGACGTCCTCGGGCTCGGTGGCGCGGTGCGCACCCCGTACAAGAGGCTCTCCGGCGGCCAGCAGCAGCGGCTGTCGCTCGCGTGCGCGTTGATCGGCCGTCCCGAGCTCGTGTTCCTGGACGAGCCGACCGCGGGCATGGACCCGCAGGCACGCCGTCTGGTGTGGGACCTGGTGGCCGCTCTCAAGGACGACGGCGTGACCGTGCTCCTGACGACGCACCTCATGGACGAGGCCGAGTCGCTGGCCGACGACGTCGTGATCATCGACGAGGGCCGCGTGGTCGCGCAGGGCTCACCCGCCGAGCTGACCGCGAACCGGCCGGACGACCAGCAGCTGCGGTTCCGCGCCCGGCCCGGCCTCGACACCACGTTGCTGTCCGCCGCGCTGCCCGAGGGGTTGAAGGTGCGCGAGGTGACGCGGGGCGCTTACGTCGTGGAAGGCCTGATCGACCCGCAGGTCGTCTCGACCGTCACGTCGTGGTGCGCGCAGCAGGGCGTGCTGGCCGAGGAGCTGACGGTGGCCAAGCGCAGCCTCGAAGACGTTTTCCTGGAGCTGACCGGCAGGGAGCTGCGCTCGTGACCACCTTCGCTCCCGGCACCTTCACGCCCGCGCCCGGCCGCGGGTCGCTGCCGCGCATGCTGTTCGTGCACGCCCGCACCGAGGCGATGCTGACGTTGCGCAACGGCGAGCAGATCCTGCTCACCGTGATCATCCCGCTGGCGTTGCTGATCGCGCTCAGCCTGATGTCGGTGATCCCCATGCCGGAGCCGCGGGTCGGGTCCGCCACCGCGCGGATCTTCGCGCTGGCGATCATCTCGAGCGCCTTCACCGGGCAGGCCATCGCGCTGGGCTTCGACCGGCGGTACGGCGTGCTGAAGCGGCTTTCGGCCTCGGCGCTGCCCCGCTGGCTGCTCGTCGCCGGACGCGTCTGCGGCGCGCTGGTCGTGGTCGCGCTGCAGATCGCGTTGCTGGCGGTCACGGCGCTGTTCCTGGGCTGGCGCTTCCCGCTGGGCGGCCTGCCGTGGGTGGTGCTGCTGATCGTCCTGGGCACGCTGACGTTCGGCGCGCTGGGTGTGCTGCTGGGCGGCTCGCTGCGGGCCGACGTCGTGCTGGCGCTGGCGAACATCATCTGGTTCGTGCTGCTGATGGTCGGCGGTGTGGCGCTGTCGGTGCCGGTCGGGTTCGTGCACCTGCTGCCGTCCGCCGCGCTGGCCCAGGCGCTCGAGACCTCTGTGGTGCACGGCACGGCGCCGGGTGTGGGCCCGGTCGCAGTGCTCGTGGCCTGGGGTGTTGTCGCGGGGGCGTTGGCCACCCGGACGACTCGCTTGACCTGACTGGACCTACCATCAAGGCGTGTCGAAGCTGACCGCCTTCCTCGTGTCCTGGCAGCGCGCGTTCGCGATTGCCGTCGTCATCGCGCAGGCCGGAATCGCGGTCACCGGGTCGATCGTCCGCGTGACCGGCTCCGGGCTCGGCTGCCCGACGTGGCCCGAGTGCGTCGACGGCAGCGTCGTCCCGGTGGAGCACCCCGAGGTCGCGGCCCTGCACCAGTGGGTCGAGTTCGGCAACCGGACGCTGACCGGTGTCGTCGGCATCATCGCGGGCCTGTGCGTGCTGGCGGCGTGGTTCCACCTGCCGCGGCGCAGGCGGGTGCTCGTGCTCTCGCTCGTGCAGCTCGTCGGCGTGGCCGTGCAGGCGGTCGTCGGCGGCATCACGGTGCTGACGGGCCTGGCCTGGTACACCGTGTCGATCCACTTCATGATCTCGATGGGCCTGGTCTGGATGGCCGTGCTCCTCGTGAGCTCGCTGTCCGAGGGCGACGGGCCGGTCCGGCTGAAGGTGCCGGCGCCGCTGATGAGGCTCCAGGTCGTCATGGCCGTCGTGCTGGGCGCCTTGCTGCTCGCCGGCACCTGGGTGACGGCCGCCGGGCCGCACGCCGGTGACGCGTCGACGCCGCGGCTGGGCGTCGACGTGGAGACGCTCGCGCAGATCCACGCGGACCTGCTGTTCCTGTTCCTGGGCCTGCTGATCGCGGTCGGGTTCTTCACCCGCACCCGCCCGTACTGGACGCTCGTCGGCGTCGTGCTCGCCCAGGGCGCACTGGGCATGGTCCAGTACTGGACGGGCGTGCCCGAGGTGCTCGTGTCCATCCACGTGCTCGGCGCCGGCGCGGTCGTCATCGCCACGGCCGCACTGTGGACGTCGTCGCGCGAGCGCACGCACGAGGTCGAGCTGCCCGCTTCGGACGATCAGGCGCTCAGCAAGGCCTGAGCCTCACCCTGGTCGTTGTGGCCGGCCCAGTTCGCGGGCGTGGCCTCGAAGTTCACGTCGGTGATGGTCCGGTCGGCGCCTGCGTCAAGCAGGACGCGGATGACCCGCAGGTGGCCGCGTTCGGCCGCGAGGTGCAGCGCCGTCACGCCCTCGCCGTGCATCGGACCGCCGAAGGTCGTGCGCTGGTTGGGGTTCGCGCCCAGGTCGAGCAACGTGCGGGTGGCGTTCTCCAGCCCGCACCAGGCCGCCCAGGCGAGCGCCGTGCCGCGGTAGACGTCCGCGTCGATCCTGGCGCCGCGCTTGAGCAGGTCGCCCAGGACCTCGGTGCGGTCGTTGCGCGCGGCCCACGACAACGCCTCGTCGAGCACCTCCTGCGGGTCGTTCGTCGGCCACCAGCGCGGGAACCCGCTGTGCGGGCGGTAGTAGCCGCGCCCGGCCTCCGGTGCGGCCGCCAGCTCCAGGTCGCCCAGGCCGGCCGCCGTGCGCAGGTTGGGCGGGTGAACTCCGTGCCGCGCCAGCAGTTCGGCGGTCTCCCTGTTGCCCCAGAACAACGCGACGGCGAGCGGGGTGCCGCCCTCGCCGCGGGCGTCCAGGTCGGTGCGGGCGCCTTCGTCCAGCAGCCGCCGGGCCAGGCCCGGCAGGTTCGCGTAGGCCGCCTGGTGCAGCGCCGTCCAGCCGTGGACGTTCTGGTGGTCGATGTCCGCGCCGTCGTTGAGCAGCACCTCGACGAGGCGTTCGTCGCCCTTCGCCGTCGCGAGGCCGAGCAGGTCGTTCCCGTTGGTGCCGCTGGCTTTCACGAGCCACGGGTCGCGCGTGATGATCGCCTTGAGCTCGCCGGGGTTCTGCATCTCGATGGCCTGGTAGGCGCGGGCGAACGGGCGCGGCTTGCGGATGTTGGCCCTGAGCGCCTTCCAGTCCTCACAGCCGTGGGCCCTGGCCAGCACCATGTGCGCGCCCTCGTCCGTCAGCGGCACGTCGTCGAAGATCTCCAGCGCACCCGGTACGCCGTCCCACGCGGAGGCGAGCAGACCCCGGGCCCGCTCCTCGTAGTACTCGACGTCATCGCGAAACGGGTGCCACATGGCACCACGCTACTTCGGTGCGGAGGGCCTGCGCTCCCACAAAGCGGGGAGTTCCTCTGAGAGCCAACCGTAGATGTGGTCGACGGTCCTCAGCCGCATCGAACGCTCCGGGTCACCGCTGAGCAGGCGCATGCCGTCCTCGGTGAGCGTCTGGACGCTGGCGATCGCGTTGAGCTTGCGCTGGATGAAGTCCGTCCAGGCCTTCTCGTTGATCCGGTACTCGGCCGCCTGCCGCCCGCGCCGGGTCCGCTTGGTCACCAGGCCGACGTTGACCAGGTACTTCAGGTTCGTGCTGATCGACCCGCTGCTGGCTTCGAGCTCCTGCGAGAGCTCGGCCGCGGTGCGCTCGACCGGCTGGCACACCAGCAGGTAACCGAGGATGCGGCCGCCGATCAGCGGAATGCCCTCCTCGGCGAAGTGGGCCGCGAACCGCTCGATCCAGGCCGACAGGCGGGTCTCGCGTCCGACGCTCATCTCAGTGATCCCTTTCGGTCGACACTGAAACTATCGTAGCGATCTTGTCAACGACACGACCGCACTGCGCAGCGCCTGCGAGAAGTTCCTCGACGTGGCCGCGGCACCTGACCTCGGCGAGGCCGCGGACGGAGGCTGGAACGCCGACCAGGTGCCGGCCCACGTTCTCAGCGTCGACGCGGCGGCCGCCGCCGTCGCACTCGGCGTCGTGTCCGGCGCACGCCCTGCCTTCGACAACCGGGTCTGCCTCGCCCCCTGGAACCTCGGCCGGATCATCGCCGAGCACTCCGGCAGAGCCGGCCTGGTCGCCCACGTCCGCCACCAGGCGGCCGTGCTCTGCGACGTCGCCGATCAGCTCAGCGAGAGGGCCGCGGCGGTGAGACGCCAGCGCCTCCGTGCAGCCGTCCAGGCACCGCGCTGAAGCAGTCGGCCCCCAGCGCCAGGCGCTGGGGGCCGATCAACCAGGAAGAGCTGTCGCCCGGAGAAACCCCGGGTCAGCAGACAGGCGCGAGCGGAGTGGTCTCGTCGGGCCCGGCCCGCCGGCGCCACCGGTCCAGCTTCGCGTGCTCGGTCAGCGAGATCAGCGTCTCCCGCACGGAAAGCCGCACGCGCGGGTCGCAGTTCACCACGGGGACGTCGGGCGAGATGCCCATCCCGCGGATGATGGCCTTGACGTCCGACCGGACCGAGGAGTGCACGTTGTTCAGAGCGAGCACGTACGGGATCCGGTGGTCCTCGAAGTACCGCATCGCGTCCACGGAGTCCGCGGGACGCATCACGTCGAACAGCACCACGGCACCCACGGCGCCGCGCACCACGTCGCCCCAGCCCGCGCGCGGGTCCTGCCACTGCGGCGCCACGAAGAGATGCAGCGCGAGGCCCGGATCGAGCCACACGCGTCCGAACTGGATGCGCACCAGTTCCGTCACGGCACCCGCGCGTTCCGGCGGGAGTGCGTTCATCGTCAGGAGATCGTTCTCCACGATGGACCTGATGAAGGTGCTCTTGCCCACGCCGAAGCCGCCGGCGACGACGATCTTGGCCGAGGTCAGCTCCCGACCGGGCGGCCCGGGAGGGCCGAATTCGGGAAATCTAGAGCCGACGTAGTCCACTAAGCACTCTCTCCATCAACCCGAGGTCTGGCGTGTCACCGCCTGCGGAAGCGGTCTGGTGCACGTCCACCAAGCCTCGTTCCGCCATGTCACCGAGCAGCACCTTCACGACTCCCAGCGGGAGGCGCATCAGTGCGGCCACCTCCGCGACGGATCGCGGGGAGTGGCACAGCTCGACAACGCGTTGGTGCTCAGCCTGCAAGATACCTGCAGACTGCCGACTCTGATCATTGGCGGAGACAAGTGTCTCGATCTCGAGGTCGATGTTGGACCGAGTGCGCCCACCCGTCCAGGCATATGCACGAACGATCGAGGCGTCGTGAGCCTCCTGGACCGAGGGTTCGAACACCCCGGCATCTTCTTGCCGTACAACGGGAGTCGCTTCCCGCGCGGGCACCTGCTCCGGCGCGGGCGACCGCTTCCGGCCCGAATTCAGGGAGAACCCGTTCATCAGGTCGGCGAACGTCTGCTCGGCGGGCGTTTCGGCCCGCTTCCGCCGTCGGTGCGCGTCTGGGGAGGAACTCATGGGATCACCTCACGCTGTGCAGCTGCGCTCGCAGTTCGGGGGTGAGGATCTGGCCCACCTGGTCGACGACCACGGTCATCTCGTAGGCGACCTGGCCGACGTCACTGTCGGGGGCGGCGAGAACCGCCAGACAAGACCCGTCTCGGATGGACATGAGAAGCATGATCCCGTAGTCCATCTCGATCACGGTGCGCAACACTCCGCCACCTTCGAAGCACCGGGAGGCGGCCGCGGTGAGGGCCGTGACTCCCGACGCGATGGCGGACAACTGGTCGGCGCGCTCCGGCGGCAGACCCGTCGACTTGGTGAGCAGCAAGCCGTCCACCGAGATCACGATCGCGTGCGCGACACCGGCCACGCGATCGGTGAAGTTCGTGACCAACCAGCCGAACTGGTCGACCTGGCGCGACTGAGGCGTGCTCATGCCTTCTCCCCGTTGTACTGGCCGTTCCCCTGGCCTTTTCCGTTCGCGTTGCCGCCGAGCGGCGCCTGGCGCAGGCCCGTCTGGTAGCTCGCGAGAAAGCCTCGCGCTCGTTCCGGATCGCGCTTCTGGCTCACAGCGGGACGCGCACCGTTCTCGGAGTGTTCCGCGAGGTCGGGGAGCAGGTTCTTGCGCGGCGCCCGTTTCGGCAACCCGGCATCGGTCTCCCCCGCGTCCGTGACGGGGTCTCCGGCCTGCTCCCAGACCGTCCCTCCGGGCTTCTTGCCGAACCAGGATGCCACTACCGACGGTGACGACGCGGGTGAGGGTCCGGGGTGGGGCCGTGCCGGCGGCCGGTCGCCGTCTGCCGGTTCGTCCGAGAGGGCGGCGCCCCGGAACCAGGAGGACGTCGTCTCGCTCGGTGACTCGTGCGGCACACCGTTGTGCTGTGCCGCGGGTCGCGGTGCCCGCTGGGGCAGCGACTCGTCGATCGCGGCGCCGCGGAACGACATCCACTCGGCGGACTCGCGCGGGCTGTCGATGGCCGGCGCGGGTGCGGGTGGCGGCGCCAGGTTCGGCGTCTTCACGACGACGTGCGGCTGCCGGGGCAGGGCGGGCTTCGGCTGGGGCAGCGCGGCGTGCCGCGGCTGGGACGGCGCCGGGGCCTCCTCGTGCGAGCGCACGAGGTCCGCGGGCACGAGCACGAACGCGCGCAGGCCCTCACGACCCTCGCCCGCGCCGCGCAGCCGGACGGTGATGTTGTGGCGGCCCGCGAGCCTGCCGACGACGAACAGGCCCATCTGGCGCGAGACGGGCACGTCCTCCTCGGTGCCGGTCGAGAGCCGCTCGTTGGCTTCGGTGAGCTCGGCCGGGCCCATGCCGATGCCCTGGTCGGCGACCTCGACGAGCACGGCGCCCTGCTGGTCGATCCGGGAGCCGATCACGACCTGGGTGGTGGGCGCGGAGAACGCGGTGGCGTTGTCCAGCAGCTCGGCGACGAGGCGCACGAGGTCGCTGGCCGCGTAGCCGACGATCTCCACCGACGGCGTCGACTTCA
Source organism: Lentzea sp. NEAU-D7 (assembly GCF_026242055.1). GTDB lineage: Bacteria > Actinomycetota > Actinomycetes > Mycobacteriales > Pseudonocardiaceae > Lentzea. The sequence goes on from NZ_JAPJDL010000017.1 coordinate 30,994, forward strand.
CGACGACCCGCTGGTAGTGCTCGATCTCCGACGCGGCGGCGCGCAGCACGTCCGCGAGCGGGACGGGCTGGTGGAACCGGCGGGCGACGTCGCTGCCGGACAGCACCATCAGGTTCTCGTTGTTGCGGCGCATGCGCGTCGCGAGGTGGTCGAGCTTGAACAGGTTCGCGAGCTGCTCGGGGTTCTCCTCGTGGCGCTCGAGCTCCTCCATGAGCTTGAGCTGGCGTTCGACGAGGCCCTGCGAGCGGCGCGACAGGTTGACGAAGATGTTCCTCATGCCCGAGCGCAGCGACGACTGCTCGACGGCGCCGCGGATGGCCTGCTCGTGCACGGCGTCGAACGCGCGGGCCAGCTGGCCGAACTCCTCGCTGGTGTGCACGGGCACCGGTTCGATCTCGGTGTCGGGCTTGCGGTCGGCGCGGATCGCGGCGACGACCTCGGGGAGGTGGTGGTGCGCCACGTCGAGGGCGGAGCGGCGCAGCTCGGACAGCGAGCGCAGCAGGTAGCGGCCGATGACGAAGCCGAGCGTGCCGGCGATCAGCAGCATCGCGAGCAGGATGACCGCGGCGGCGCCCGCCTTGTTGGACGTGTCGTCCTGCAGGGCGCCCGCGGTGTTCGCGAGCTCGTCCTGCAGTTCGCGGACGACCTGTTCCATCAGGCGCGCGGTGGTGCCGGACGACTTGTTCCAGTCGTCGACGGCGATGCCGAACTCCTGCGGCGGCTTGGGCTGGCCGGGGCGCGTCGCGGGTGGCGGGGTGCCGTCGGGCTGGGTGAGCGCGCGTTCCACGAGCGCGGAGCGGATCGCGACGGCGGCACCGGTCACGGTCTGGTCGTAGATGCGGCGCTGTTCGGTGGTGCCGATGGCCTGGAAGTCGTTCAGGCGGTCCTGCAGGCGGATGTCGGACTGCTCCAGCGCGCGGATCTCGGGGCCGAGGAGCTTGCCGCGGCCGATCCCGGCGAGCACGAACGCGTGCTGCAGCGAGACCTGCTCCTGCGCGATGACCATGTTGTGCAGCGCCGTCGCGGTGCCCGAGATGGCGTTGTCGTTGAACTGGCCGACGAGCGCCTGCTCGAAGTCCAGCAGCGACTTGATGATCGCGGTGTAGCCGTAGGTACCGCCGGACGGGTCACCGCCGTCGCCGCCCTGCGCGACCTTCTCCCGCAGGTTCTTGAGCGTCTCCAGCTGGCCGCCGACCTCGGCGAAGCGCTGGCGGGAGACGTCGCTGACGCCGTCGGTGCGCTCGATCCGGCGGCGCACCGTGGAGGCGGCGTTGTCGGTGGCGCTGATCTGGTTCTGGTAGGCGCCGACGCCGGAACCGCTGGTGGCGCTCTGCGCGGCGAGCGTGCGCTCCTGCTGGACGCTGGAGATCAAAGGCGCGAGATCCGCCCTCAGCCGCACCAGGCCCTGCATCTGCACGTAGTTGTTGGACCGGTCGACGTAACCGGAGATCTGCAGAGCGCCCGCGCCGACGGCCACCGCCACGGGGACGAGCAGCACGACGCCGAGCTTGACGGGCAGGCGCCAGTTGCGCCAGTCGCTGATCTTTCTCCACTCGACATTCACGAAATGATCCCCAAGGCGCGTTCGAAGTGCCCCACTATCGGCTACCTCCTGGCCTGGTGAATCCCCGCGAGTCGATGTCCCCCGCAGCTCGATATCTCCATCAGCCGTATCGGGTGTGAGCGGATAGTAGGCCAGAGAGCGTGACGCGACAACGACCTGCGGCGTGCACGATCGATCACCCAGGGTGACACTGGACCTTTTGGGGTGGTCCTGCTGGTTCCGGGGATTGACTCAACGCCACGCGTGGTTACGCTTGCGCCTCCCAACCCCGGATCGGACGCGCTGTGCGCGCGGAGCCTCGCCGGGCACTCCCCGTAACGAATGCGAGCGGTTGATGACGAAGGCGCTGCCCTCCGTGTCACGCCCGGCCACCCCCGGTTTCGCGACCTTTGACGAGCCACATCACTCATTGCTTATCGATGGTGACGGTGAGCCTGATTTCGATGCCATCCAAACGAGTGAGGATTTCCTCGCCCTGAAGCGCCGGGTGAAGCGTTTTATTCTCCCGGCGACGGTGGTGTTCCTCGCTTGGTACGTCACGTTCGTATTGCTTTCGGCTTACGCCGCCGAGTTCATGAGCACTCCGCTGTTCGGAACGGTGAACGTCGGCCTGACGATGGGATTTCTCCAGATCGTGACGACCGTCATCATCACAATGGCGTACTCGCGTTACTCCAAGCGGAAGCTCGATCCGCAGGTCGACAGGGTGCGTGCGCTCGTGGAAACCGATGAGGAGCTCGCGTGACCGGGGCGAACACCGCGATCAACCTGTCCGTCTTCGGCGTCTTCGTGCTGCTGACGCTCTACATCGTGTACCGGGCCTCGACGCGGAACGTGAGCGCGTCGGACTACTACGCGGCGGGCAGCAGTTTCACGGGCACGCAGAACGGCATCGCGCTCTCGGGCGACTTCCTGTCCGCGGCGTCGTTCCTGGGCATCTCCGGCGCGATCGCCGTGAACGGCTACGACGGCTTCATGTACTCGATCGGCTGGGTCGTCGCCTGGCTGATCGGTTTGATGCTGATCTCGGAACGGCTGCGCAACACCGGCCGTTTCACCATGGGCGACGTCATGGCGTTCCGCATGCGCCAGCGGCCCGTGCGCGCGGCCGCGGCGAACTCGACCCTGGTCATCTCGCTCTTCTACATGATCGCCCAGATGGCGGGCGCCGGCGGCCTGATGGCGTTGCTGCTGGACGTGCACAGCAAGATCGGCCAGGCGATCATCATCGCGGTCGTCGGCATCGTCATGGTGCTGTACGTGCTGGTCGGCGGCATGAAGGGCACCACGTGGGTGCAGATCATCAAGGCCGTGCTGCTGATCCTCACGGTGTCGCTGCTGACGATCTTCCTGATCGGCAAGTTCGGCTTCGACTTCTCCTCAATGCTCGACCGCGCGACGCAGCGTTCGCCGCTGGGCGAGGCCGTCCTCTCGCCGGGTGTGAAGTACGGCGCGACGGACCTGTCGAAGATCGACTTCATCTCGCTGGCCCTGGCGCTCGTGCTGGGCACCGCGTCTCTCCCCCACGTGCTGATGCGCTTCTACACGGTGCCGAACGCCCGTGAGGCGCGGAAGTCCGTCGTGTGGGCGACGTGGATGATGGCGATCTTCTACTCGTGCACCCTGGTCATCGGCTTCGGCGCGATGGCGCTGGTCGGCACCGACAAGATCACCAACGCTCCCGGCGGCGAGAACTCGGCCGCGCCGCTGCTGGCGTTCCAGGTCGGCGGCACGGTCCTGCTGGGCATCGTCTGCGCCGTGGCGTTCGCCACGATCCTCGCCGTGGTCGCGGGTCTGACGCTGACGGCGTCGGCCTCGTTCGCGCACGACGTCTACGCGAACGTGATCAAGCGGGGCGAGGCCGACCCGCGCGACGAGGTCCGCGTCGCGCGCATCACCGCCGTGTGCGTGGGCGTGCTGGCGATCGTCGGCGGCATCGCGGCCAACGGCCAGAACGTCGCCTTCCTGGTCGCCCTGGCGTTCGCGCTGGCCGCGTCCGCGAACCTGCCGACGCTGCTGTACTCGTTGTTCTGGAAGCGTTTCAACACGCGCGGCACGCTGTGGAGCATCTACGGCGGCCTCACGTCGTGCGTGCTGCTCATCGTCTTCTCGCCCGCGATCTCCGGCTCGAAGTCGTCGGTGTTCCCGGACGCCGACTTCGCGTTCTTCCCGCTGTCGAACCCCGGCATCGTGTCGATCCCGCTGTCGTTCCTGGCCGGGTTCCTGGGCACGGTCCTCGGTGGCGAGAAGGCGGACGCGGCCAAGCAGGCGGAGATGGAGGTGCGCGGCCTGACCGGCATCGGCTCAGGTCTGCGCTAGCAAGTCTTCCACCGCCTCGTTGAAGACGGTGGGGCGTTCCAGGTTCGGCATGTGGGCGGCACCGTCGACCACGACCAGCGTCGAACCCGGAACGCGCTCGCTCATGTACTCGGCCGCGCTGACCGGGGTGAACTCGTCGTCGCTGCCGACGATCACGAGCGTCGGCACGGTGATCGCGGTGAGCGTCTCGGTGTAGTCGGGCCGTTGCGCGCGGCCTCGCAACGCCGCCGCCGCGCCTTCCGGTGGCGCGTTGAGCATCAGCCCCGCGACGAACTCGCCGGCCTCGGGGTTGTGCGGTGCCACCATCTTCCACTTCACCTCGGTGGCGTAGCCGGACATGCCCTCGCGCAGCAGCCGGTCGGCCATGGCGTTGCGGTCGCGGCGCCCCTGCTCGGTCTCGGCCTGCGCGAACGTGTCGGCGAGAACGAGGCCGCGCAGGCGCTCGGGGAACGTGCGCGCGAACTCCATGACGATCTGCCCGCCCATCGAGAGGCCGCCGAGCACGACCTTCTCGATGCCGAGGTGGTCGAGCAGGCCCGCGATGTCGGCCGCGAAGACGTCCAGCGGCGTGGTGCCGGGCACGACGGTGGTCTCGCCGTACCCGCGCAGGTCCGCCGCGACCACACGCCGGCCGCGGGTGCTGAAGTGCTCGACCTGCGGCCGCCACATCGTGCGGTCGAAGGGGTGGCCGTGCACCAGCACCAGCACGTCGTCGCCGGTGCCTTCGTCGTCGTAGCCGATCGTGATGCCGTTGACGTTCGCCGTGGTCATGATCCGACCGTAGCGCGATCTACGAACGCGAGGCCGCTTCCTGGATCACCTTGCTGAACCGGGAGGCCGCATCGTCGGTCGCGAGCTTGAAGCCCAGCGACGGCTCGGTCAGCTCCAGTTCGAGCAGCAGCGGTTCCCCGCCGGGACCCTCGACCACGTCCACGCGGGCGTAGAGGAAGTCGGCGCGCCGCAACGAGAGCAGGGCCGCGGCGACGTCGAGCACCTGCTCGGCGAGCGCGACCTGGCGCGGCGCGGGCTCGATGCCGCTCAGCCGCTCCTCGACGTAGAGCCCAGACTCGGACTCGGCGAGGCCCTGGGCCAGCATCGGTCCTTTATGGAACGAGTGGGAGTACTCGCCCGCGAAGAACACCAGCGCCGTCTCGCCGTGGGCATCCACACTGGACTGGTACGGCTGCACCAGCGCGGTGGCGCCGAGGGCGTCCAGGTGTGCGCGGGCCGCGGCGTGGTCGGTGAACCGGCCGGCACCGCGCGAGCCCGCGCCGACCGCCGGCTTCACCACGAACTCGCCGTCCGGGAAGGCCGGCTCCTCCCCTGGCCGCACGACCGCGGTGGGCACGACGGGGACGCCGTGCGCGGCGAGCTCGGCCATGTACGACTTGTCGATGTTCCAGCGGACCACCGGCAGCGGGTTGGCGAGGGTGGGCACGCCCGCGCACCACGCCAGGAACTCGTCCAGGTGGTCCGGGTAGTCCCAGGTCGTGCGCAGGACGACGAGGTCGGCCTCGACCTCGCCGCCCCACGGCCGCCACTCGACGTCGACGCCGTCGCGCTGGAGGGCGGCGACGAGCGGCTCCTCGTCACCGTCTCCCAGGGGCAACCGGTCGCACGAGGCGAGCACGACCCTCATGACTGCATCGTGGCCATCTTGCGGCGGTGGGCGGGGCCGATCTTGGTGGCGGCGGTGGTCTCGCGGTCCCATTCGGCCTGCTCGACGCCGTCCGCGGCCTCGACGGCCTTGGTGGCGGACTCGACGTCCTTCACCATCACGTCGCCCATGGCGCCGTCCGCGCCGACCAGCACGATCCGCGCGCCTGCCCGGCCGATCGGTTCGACGACGGCCCTGACCGGCGTGTCCGCCTTACCGTGGGCCTTCACGAACTCGGCGATGCGCTTCTGAGTGGTGTGATCAGACATCCCCACACTGTAAAACCAGCGGGTAGCTTCGGTCGGGTGACCACCGACACGCTCACGTCGTTCCTCTCGTGGTACTTCGACCGCCACCCCGCGCACGCCGCCGGAGCCGGTTCGCTGGAGCACTGCTCGACCTTCGGGGACCTCTCCGCGGCGGCGTTCGAGCAGCGGGCTCGCGAGAGGGAGACCTGGCTGGCACGGCTGGAGGCGTCGCCGGAGTCGGTCGACCGCGACCTCGCCGTGTCGGTGCTGCGCGGGGCGTCGGCGATGGACGCGTGGCCGGGCTGGCGGCGGGATCCGCACGAGTACACCGGGATGATCTTCTTCGGGCTGCTGGGGCCGTTCCTGCACGGGTTGATGCCCGAGGCCGAGCTCGTCGCGTCGACCGTCGCCAAGCTGCGCGAGGTGCCGTCGGTGCTCGCCGCCGCCGAGGCGAACCTCGACGCGTCGCTGGCGTCGTCGCTGGTCGTGCTGCGCACGCTCGGCCAGGTGCGGACGGGGCGGGCGTTCCTGCTGGACCAGTTGCCGCGGCAGGTGTCGTCGCCGGGGCTGCGCGCGACGCTGGCCGAGGCCGCCGGGCCCGCGGCCGACGCGTTCGACCGGTACGCGGTGTTCCTGGAGGACCTCGCCGTGCGGGCGTCAGGCGACTGGCGGATGGGCGAGAAGCTCTACTCGGCCGTGTTGCAGGACAAGGAGTTGCTGGGCTACGGAGCACCGGAGCTGCACCAGCGCGGGCAGGACGCATACGCGGCGCTGGAGGCCGAGCTGGTCGAGCTGGCGGGATCGCCGGACTGGCGGGCGGTGATGAGCTCGCTGCAGGACGACCACCCGCCGACCCTGGAGGCGATGCGCGCCGAGTACGAGGCGGAGACCTCGCGGGCACGCGCCGCGCTGGTCGAGCACTCGCTGGTGACGATGCCCGAGGGCGAGGAGTGCCAGGTGGTCGCGTCGCCGGCGTTCCAGCGGGCGGTCATGTCGGTCGCGAGCTACCTCGGGCCGCCGGCGCTGACCTCGAAGCGGACCGGCTTCTTCTTCGTGCCGTTCACCCCCGACGGCGCGACCGACGAGCAGATCACGCAGCGCCTGCGCACCAACTCGCGCTCGCAGCTGCCGACGATCTCCGTGCACGAGGCGTACCCCGGCCACCACTGGCACTCGGCGTGGCTCGCGGCGCAGGGCCCGGCGCACCCGCTGCGCAAGGTGTTCCGGACGTCGTACTTCTCCGAGGGCTGGGCGCTGTACTCGGAGAAGCTGCTGCGCTCCGTCGGGTACTACACGACTCGGGGCGCTCTGATGAGCCACGTCGAGGCGCGGCTGTTCCGGGCGGCGCGGATGATCGTCGACACGGCGTTGCACTGCGGCGACATGACTCCCGGCGAGGCCGAGGCGTTCATGGTGGCGCGCACCGCCCTGACGCCGGGCACGGCGGCCGGCGAGGTGAAGCGGTACTGCGCGTGGCCGACGCAGGCGCCGTCGTACCTGACCGGCGCGCTGGAGATCGACCTGATCCGCGACGAGTACCTGGCCGCGGGACTCGGCTCGTTGCGGGACTTCCACGACCGGATCGCGGGGTCCGGCGCGCTGCCGCTGGGGCTCGCGCGCCGGGTCGCCCTCGGCGAGGACTAGGCGGGCGCGTAGGCGCGGCCCGCCGCCGTCAGCGCCGTGCCGGTGGACAGACCGGTCGGGCTCGTCTTGGCGGACAGCGTGAACCACGCATACCGTTCCACAAAGGACAGTCCGTTGAGCATCCTGGTCGACGCGGTGATGAACGCGGTCTGCTGCTGCTGGGTCGGGTAGACCGCGCGGCCGGAGCGCCAGTCGATCAACGCGTACTCGGTGAGCCAGATCGGCTTCTGGTAGCGGTTGTGGACGTTGCGCAGGTACGACTCCAGGTGCCCGGTCGCCTTGTCGGAGAAGTCCTGGCCGTACCAGTGCAGCGGGATGAAGTCGACGCGCAGGTTGCGCGCCTTCGCCCCCGCCATGAACCGGTCGAGCCAGCCGCCCGCGACGTCACCGCCGAACGCGACCCCCGGCGCGCCGAGCCTCAGGCCGGTGCTCTGCAGGCGCGGCCACAGGTCCAGCGCGCGTTCGACGGTCATGTTCGCCTGGCCCGCCATGTCGGGTTCGTTGAACCCCAGCAGCTGCCGGCCGTTGGCCTTCGCGTTGTTCAGCTCGGCGTCGGTGACGCTGGCCGCGCCCCAGATCATGGGGACGAACTCGGCGTTGCTCTGGATCCCGCGCCGGTCCGAGGCCCACGTGTAGTACCAGCGGGCGTCGAGCGCGGTCATGGCGGCGCCGGCCGGGCCGGGGTCGTCGGCGGCGTTCACGCCCTTCTTGGCGGACGCGGCGTGGGATGGAAGCGCTCCCACCAGTAGCAGCAATGCGATCAGCAGCAGGGATGTTTTTCGCATGGACCGGTCCTACCAGGGGCGGGTGCTGCCTGTCGCCGTGGTGGTACCGCACGCGGGCGGGACGAGGCGGATGCCCTCATGCTGGACCGCGGTGGTTCCTGCTCGGCGGGAGCGGGAACATCGCGGTCGTGGCCCGGGTTGACCGGGTTGAGTCGATCAAGGAGGACAGATGCCCAAGGCAGTGGTGGTGCGTTCGGCCGGCGGCCCCGAGGTGCTGGAGCACACGGACGTGCCGCCGCCCGTGCCCGGTGACGGCGAGCTGCTGGTGAAGGTGAGCTGCGCGGGCGTCAACTACATCGACACCTACCAGCGCAGCGGCCAGTACCCGCTGCCGTTGCCCACCACGCTGGGGCTCGAAGGCGCCGGCGAGGTCGTGACGAGCAACTCACCCGACTTCGCCGTGGGCGACAAGGTCGCGTGGATGGGCGTGCTGGGCAGCTACGCGTCCGAGGTCGTGGTGCCGGCGGCGTCGGCGGTGCGGGTGCCGGACGGGCTGGACGTCGAACTGGCCGCGGCCTCGCTGCTGCAGGGCATCACCGCGCACTACCTGGTCCACTCGACGTACGTGGTGGAGGAAGGCGACCGGGTGCTGGTGCACGCGGCGGCCGGCGGCGTCGGCCTGCTGCTCACGCAGTGGGCGAAGTCGAAGGGGGCCACCGTGGTCGCGACGGTGTCGACCGACGAGAAGGAGGCGCTGGCCCGCGGGGCCGGGGCCGACCAGGTGCTGCGGTACGGGGACTTCGCCTCGCAGATCGAGAAGGTCGACGTCGTCTACGACGGGGTCGGCGCGGACACGTTCGACCAGTCGCTGGCGTCGCTGAAGCCGCGCGGCATGCTGGCGCTGTTCGGGGCCTCGTCCGGGCCGGTGCCGCCGGTCGACCCGCAGCGGCTCAACGCGGCCGGGTCCGTCTACCTGACGCGGCCGTCGACCGGGGCCTACCTGCTCGACCGCGCCGAGCTCGACTGGCGGGCGGGCGACCTGTTCTCCGCCATCACCTCCGGGGAGCTGAACATCCGGATCGGTGGCCGGTACAAGCTGGAGGAGGCGGCGCAGGCCCACACCGACCTGCAGTCGCGCCGGACGACCGGCAAGCTGCTCCTCCTGCCCTGAGCACGAGAGAGACGCGACGGCCCCCGGTGCTCCGGGGGCCGTCCGCTTTCCGGGTCAGGCGGCGGGGGTGACCTTCACGCCGTCGATGACGAACACGAGCGTCTCGTTCGCCTTGATGCCCTGACCGCCCTTGCCGTAGCCCTTCTCCGGCGGCACGACCAGCAGGCGGCGGCCCTTCTCCTTGAGCCCGACGATGCCCTCGTTCCAGCCGTCGATGACCGGCGCCTGGCCGACGTTCTCGACGTCGAACGGCTTCTTGCCGAACGAGGTGTCGAGGATCTTCTTGTCGGAGAAGGTCGTGAGCTGGTAGTCGACGGTGGCCGTCGTGCCCGCCTTCACCTCGGCGCCGGTGCCCACCACCAGGTCCTTGATGATGAGCTCGCCGGTGGGCTTGCAGCTCGGGATCTCGACCTTGGGCGCCGAACCGAACTCGCCGGTGACCTTGAAGTCGTCGGCCTTGCAGGGGTTCGTGGGCGCGGCGGCGGTCGGCGACGAACCGCCGGCCGAGGGCTGGGCCGACCCGGCGCACCCGGCGAGGCCGGTGGCCGCGAGCGCCACAGAAGCGATGAGCAGGACGTTACGCATGGTGGGTGAGCGTATTCGGACGGGTGTGAGCGGCGTGTAGCAACCCGCGCGGCCCTTCGGAGCACGACACAGGTCATGGGTGCATGTGGGTGGGGTGGTCCCCCTCATCCGACCCGTTCGGGGGTGGTGGCGACGGCGCGTCACCGAAGTGCACGAGTACGGGCCGGCGACTGCGCTCAAGGACGCTTATTCCGGCCGGGAATGTCGCACGAATAGCAGCTTCCTTATCTTTTGACCGACGCGTACAGTAACTCCTCGCACTTGACCGGACACCGAGCGCATTCGTCCGTTCGGGTAGCGGCCAATCCGGTGATCCAGGAGGTGGCACACGTGTCCGCGGAGGCCGGAGGCATCCGCAGCAACCTGATCCAGGAGTTGTTCTGGACTCGGACCGGGTTGCTCCTCCTCATACTCGTCGTGACGTCGGGTGCGTCGCTGGCCATTTCCAGTCAAATGGATTCCGGTGCACCGAGAAACCTGCTGACGGCACTGGGCACGGGCACGCTCATTTCGGCGGTGGTGAGCTTCACGCAAACGCTGATCACGTCGAAAGCGGCGCAGAAGGCACTGCTGGCCCCGGTCATCGAGGAGAGCCGCAAGGCGCTCAAAGAGCTCACCCAGGAGTACCGCGCACTCGACCGGGAGTTCTTCCCCAGTCACGTGTTCGAACCGACGGCCAGGCCGGACCCGGTGTTCAACCAGCTCATGATGCAGGACCTGGAACGGACGCGGCTGTACTGCTTCCGCGGGTTCGCCGGCCGGTACGCGGCGGGCAGGGTGCTGCTCAGCCAGACGGAGTGCGAGCTCAGGGCCGTGCTGGCCGACCCGCGCGACGACAACGCGATCAGCGGGCGGGCGCGGTACCTGCTGCGCAACGAGGGCGCGGACGGCGACTACGACGAGATCCAGGCACGGCTCAAGGAGCAGATCGGGATCGGGCTCGTCGGGCTCTACGCGGCGCGCAGCCGGTGCACGAGAATCGACGTCACCATCGTTTCGGATCCGCCGCTCGACCGGCTCGAGTTGTTCGACGACTCCGCGTGGCTCACGCTCTACAGCAACACCGCGGGAGTGCTCAGGCCGTATCCGCGCACGCTCAGGTTCACCGAGAGTTCGTTCCTGTACGCGATGGAACGCGCGGAGTTCCTGCGCATCAGCAATTCCAAGGCCGGCTACCACTTCGCCATCACGCCAGCGACGACGCGAAACGACTTCATGGCGCTGTTCGAGAAGATCACCGGCGAGACACTCACCCAGGACGGGTTCACGGAACTCGAAGGCAAGTTCCACGAATTCCGTCGCGAATTCTCCGCATCTGCTCAGTTGAGGAGCTGATCGATCTTGCTAGCCGAGTTCACCGGGTTGTCCGCGCTCGAGGAGCTCGCCGCCCGGGTGAAGCGCGCCGAATTCCCCGTCGAGGACCACTGGGCCGATGTCGGCGCCTGGTTCACCGAATGGGCGGCGCGGCCCGAGCTGCGCAAAGAGCTTCGCGCGTACATCGACGGCCTCACGCCCCAGGAGGCGACCTGGGTGATCGCGCACTCACGGGAGACGACGACGCACTTCGCGTGGTGCCTGAGGGACGAGGCGGACGAACCGTTCACGTTCTGGCTGCACGAGTACAAGCCGCTGGCCGACTGGCGCGCCGGGTACGCCGACTCGGTGCACAACCACCGCTACCACTTCTGCACCACGATCCTGAGCGGCGCCTACCTGCACGAACGTTTCGACGCCCGGCTCGGCATCGGCGGCCGCAGCATCGTCGGCACCGAGCTCACGAACCGCACCCAGTGCACCGAAGGCGCCACCGGGACGATGCTCGCGCACGAGTTCCACCGCATCCCGCGCGCGGCGGACGGGACGATGACGTTCCTCGTCAAGTCGCGTGCCGTGAACCCGTGGAGCCTCAGCTACGACCCGGACACCGGAATCAGCCACCGCCACGTGCCGGTGGAGGACCGACTGGAGGATCTGACGAACCACCTCTGAACCGCCGCCGAGGCCGCCGCGACACGCCTACCATCAGCCCACCTTGTCAGGAGGGCTGATGATGCGTACGCGCACGATGATCCCGAGGTCTGTCATAGCGGACGTGGAGCAGCGCGTGAGGAGGCTGTGCGAGGACCTGGCCGCGAAGCTGCAGTTCCACGGCTGGCACCACGTGAGCTTCGTCCGCGACAAGTCCGTGCACTTCGCCGGGCGCAACGGCGCCGCACGGGACGTCGTGGAGGTCGCCGCGCTGGTGCACGACCTGAACTACATGGTCCGCCGCAACTCGCTGCCCACCGACGGCGCGGCGCTGCGCCGGAAGGTCCTCTTCGTCGCCGGCGTCTCGCAGGGCGACATCGAGTGGATCGAGCGGATCGTCCTCGAGGCCGAGATGCGCACCCGCTCCCGCGACATCTCGCTGGAGGCGCAGGCGCTCTCCGACGCGGACACGCTGTTCAAGGCGCTGCCGGTCACGCCGGTCGTCCTGGCGCACAAGTACCTGCAGGAGAACGGCATCACCCTGCGCGAGCTCGCGTACAAGATCGTGGGCGAGCAGGTGGGCAAGGCCGACGAGGGCTACTACTTCTACGACTCGGAGGCCGCCGCGACCTACACGAAGTGGGCCGAGACGAACCTGCTGCTGTGGAAGTGCATCGTCGAGTCCCTGGACGACCCGTGCGTCGAGGACCTGCTGACCAAGGTGGCGTCCTGAGGGCGTTCCCCGGACGTCTGTCTGAAGGTCAGCGAGCAGGCGTGAGACCCGCGGTCTGCTGCACGGGCATCGTCACGCCGACAGCGGTGAACGCCAGCTCGCGAGCCGCGCGCCGGACGGTGAGCACGCCGAGGTAGGAGTGCACGGTCGAAGCGCGCCGCAGGTCGAGGTACGCCTCGACGGCGGCCTCGACGACCAGGTCACCCGGCACGCGATCGCCGAAGCGGCACAGCAGTTCGTCGACCGCTTGCCGCAGCTGGGCTTCCGAGTTCAGCATGCCCTGGTAAACGCCCAGCCGCCGCCCGCGGTTCAGCGAGCCCGGAGATCGGCACTTCCGTGCAGCGCGTACGCGAGCCCCATGACGTTGCCGCGGCTGAGCATCTCCCACCGCACCTGCCGCAGCGCGTCGCCCGCGCTGACCCCGGCGGCCAGCCGGGAGAGCAGCATGCCCGTCACCCAGCCGGCCATGTCCTGCGGTACGGCGACCTCGGGACTGATCACGCCCGACGCGCCGTGCTCAACGAACGAGCGCACGAGGCCGTTCATCGGTGTCGTCCCCACGACCAACGGCTTGCGCACGGGCCAGTGCGGCTGCGGCCACACGCCCTCTCTGTCCCACCTTGCGATCTCCTCGGCGTCGAGGAAACCCTCGCGGAAGTGCAGGTGCACGACGTCCATGTTCTCGTCCGCGAGCGCCCGCCCCAGCTCGGGCGGGGTGACGTACGCCGACGTCACCGACTCCGGCGGCACCTGCGACATCAGCTCCGTCACGTGCCGCTCGGTCAGCGACCGGTCCATCCCGGCGTCGACGGCCATCGCCACCTCGAACGGCCACGGGCGCGGCAGGATCCGCGGCACGAGCGGCCCGACCGGGTGTTCCAGCACGCTCGACAGGCCCCAGAACCCGAAGGGGCACAACACGTTCCCGCTGTGGTCGGGTACCGGGCAGTGCGGCGGCACCTCTCCCCCGGCGCCGAACGGCCCGAACTGCCCGACCGAGGGGCACAACCGGTGCGGCCCGTCCGCGAACGGCAGGTCGTAGATCATCGGCCACCGCACCGGACCGGACGCGGCGGACGCCACCACCACCCCGGCCGGGCGTCCCGTCACCCGCGCCGCGTGCCGCAGGGCGTCGGCCGGTCCCAGCTCACCGAACAGCCGCGCATAGGCGGCCGCGCCCTGCCGGGCCAGGAAGGCGAGATCCGCGCAGTAGGCCGGGAAGTCCTTGCCGTACCAGGGATCCAGCCCCGACGACGCGGGCAGCGTCAGGGCGGGGCCGACGAGACTGGTCCACGACGGCACGCCTCCCGCCGCGACCAGTGCGCGGTCGCCGAGCTCCAGGACCGACACCGCGCGGGGAGCCGGGAGGTCCGCGAACGTGCGGGAGAGCTTGAGCCGCGGCACCGCACGCGGCTCACCCGCGCCGACGGGCAGCACGACCTGCTGGACGTGCACGGGCACCACACCGTGGTAGACGACCAGCTCACCGGTCCAGGGCACAGCGGCGTACGGCGTCGTGACCTCGAAGCTCACCCACGAGCTGGGCCCCTCGGCCGGCAGCACGAACGACTCGGACTGCCCGGGCCGGCCGGACATGCTGAGCACGGCGCGCAGCTCCAGGTCGCCCGCCAGGACCGCGGGATGATCTCCGACGCGCGCCCACACCTCGTAGTCCGCGCCCGGCCGCAACGCCCCGGCGATGCCCTCGGTGGCTCCCGGCAGCGCGACCACGACCGTCACCGCGCGATCGGCGACCACGGGTGGCGCGGGCAGGGACGTGTAGGTCATCCGCCCCCGCCGTTCCAGCTCCCGGAACTGCCAGAGGACGTCCTCGACCCGTGCCTCACCGCGCCCGAGCGGCGCGGCGAGGACGACGTGCGGGGCGCTCCAGCCCATCACCACCGACGCGGTGTCCACACCGGACACCCAGGTGTGCACGGCGGTGAAGAGCACGACCGGCCGGCCGGCCGCGCGCAACGCCGCGACCACCGGGGCCGAGTCCCACGAGCGCGTGTCGTGCAGCGCCACCACGTCGCCGGGCACGTCCGAGAGCGACGACAGCGACGAGGCCGACGGGAAGTGCCGGAGGTCGAGCACGGCGAACCTCAGCACCCGCACCTGCGTCGTGACCGCGGTGGACGCGGCCGATCCGACGGCCAGTCCCCGGCTGACCTGCGCCCACCCGGCCGGATCGGTGATCACGACGAGCGAGGTGGCGGGCGTCAGCGCCGCGACGAAGTCCAGTGGTGAACCTTCACCACCGGTGACGGTGAACTCAACGGGCGCCACAGCCGTACGACTGGAGGTGCAGCTAGAACGGCCAGCCCAGCACCGGCAACCCGACAACGGCGTCGACGGCGAGACCGCAGAACACGAGCATCAGGTAGAGGTTCGACATGTGGAAGAACTTCATGGTGTTCGTGGACCCGCCGCGGCGGACGACGTTGTGCAGCTTGTGCGCGAAGACCGCGAACCACAGGCCCGACAGGGCCGCCACCGCCACGTAGATCCAGGAGGTGACGGGGGCGAGGGCGAGGGTGCAGACCACGGTGATCCAGCTGTAGATCACGATCTGCCGCGTCACCTGCGCCGCTGTGGCCACCACGGGCAGCATCGGCACGCCTGCCCGGGCGTAGTCCTCCTTGAACTTCATCGCGAGGGCCCAGGTGTGCGGCGGGGTCCAGAAGAAGATCACGCCGAACATGACCAGGGCCGGCCACTCGACGGTGCCCGTCACCGCGCTCCAGCCGATGATCACCGGCATGCAGCCCGCCATGCCGCCCCAGATGATGTTCTGGGAGGTCCGGCGCTTGAGCACCAGCGTGTAGACGAAGATGTAGAAGAGGATGGTGGCGACCGCGAACGCGGCCGACATCAGGTTCACGAAGATCCACAGGAACGCGAACGAGACGATTCCGAGCACGATGCCGAAGATCAGGGCGTTGCGCGGCGGAATGGCGTTGTGCGCGAGCGGGCGGGCCGCCGTCCGCTTCATGACCGAGTCGATGTCGGCGTCGACGAAGCAGTTGAGGGCATTTGCCGACCCCGCGGCGAGGGTGCCGCCGGTGAGGGTGCAGGCGATGAGCCACAGGGGCGGCAGGCCGTGCTGGGCCAGGAGCATCGCGGGGATCGTCGTGATCAGCAGGAGCTCGATGACCCGCGGCTTGGTGAGCGCCACGTAAGCGCCAACAACCTGGCGAGGCGACCTGGGGGCCTCGAGGACGGCACTCATCGCGGGAACGCTCCTCGTGTTGAGACAGGTGTGAAAACCAGCGACTGATGGTAACCGCGCAAAGAATTCACAGCCCGTTCGGGTGCTGGTGTGCCCCGGCACACACGTGCCTGGGACCTTTCAGAGCAACATCTGAATCTCTCAGGACTAGGCTTGCCGGAGGACGTGGGAGAGACGCGGGTCAGGCTCTTCGGGATCGATTCCGAACGAGCTGGGCACCCGCCCTAGCGACAAAGTTTGGAGCTGTAAGTCCGTGACCGTCACCGACGACATCACCCGGCTCACCAAGGCCGATCTGCCTGACGACTGGACCGAGCTCGACAAGCGCGCCGTGGACACCGCGCGCGTGCTCGCGGCGGACGCCGTGCAGAACGTCGGCAACGGCCATCCCGGCACCGCGATGAGCCTCGCGCCGCTCGCCTACACGCTGTTCCAGCGGGTGCTGCGCCACGACCCCGCGGACGCGGACTGGATCGGCCGCGACCGGTTCGTGCTCTCCGCCGGGCACTCCAGCCTGACGCTGTACATCCAGCTGTTCCTGTCCGGTTACGGCCTGGAGCTCGACGACCTCAAGACCCTGCGCAAGTGGGGCTCGAAGACGCCGGGCCACCCGGAGCACGGCCACACCAGGGGCGTCGAGATCACCACCGGCCCGCTGGGCTCCGGCCTCGCCGCCGCCGTGGGCATGGCCATGGCCGCCCGCCGCGAGCGCGGCCTGTTCGACCCGTCGGCCGCGCCGGGCGAGAGCCCGTTCGACCACCACGTCTACGTGATCGCGTCCGACGGTGACATCGAGGAGGGCGTGACCTCCGAGGCCTCGTCCCTCGCGGGCACGCAGCAGCTGGGCAACCTGGTCGTCTTCTACGACGACAACAAGATCTCCATCGAGGACGACACGACGATCGCGCTGTCCGAGGACACCGCGAAGCGCTACGAGGCCTACGGCTGGCACGTCCAGGTCGTGGAGTCGGGCGAGAACGTCAAGGGCATCCTCGAGGCGGTCGAGAAGGCCAAGGCCGTCACCGACAAGCCGTCGTTCATCCTGCTGCGCACGATCATCGGCTACCCGGCGCCGAACAAGCAGAACACCGGTGCCGCGCACGGTGCCGCGCTGGGCGTCGACGAGGTGAAGGCCACCAAGGAGATCCTCGGCTTCGACCCCGAGCAGACCTTCGAGGTCGCCGACGAGGTCCTGGCGCACGCCCGCGAGGTCGTGAAGCGCGGCGAGCACGCCAAGGCCGAGTGGCAGAAGTCGTTCGACGCGTGGGCGTCGGCCAACCCCGAGGCCAAGGAGCTGCTGGACCGCCTGGTCGCGCGCGAGCTGCCCGAGGGCTGGGACGCCGACCTGCCGGTCTACCCGGTGGACGCCAAGGGCGTGCCGACCCGCAAGGCCTCCGGTGAGGTCATCAACGCGCTGGCCAAGCACCTGCCCGAGCTCTGGGGCGGTTCGGCCGACCTGGCCGAGTCGAACCTGACGACCATCAAGGGCGCCAAGTCGTTCGGCCCGGAGTCGATCTCCACGGGCATGTGGAACGCCGACCCGTACGGCCGCGTGCTGCACTTCGGTGTCCGCGAGAACGCGATGGGCATGATCCTCAACGGCATCGCGCTGCACGGCCCGACCCGCCCGTTCGGCGGCACGTTCCTCGTGTTCTCCGACTACATGCGTCCCGCGGTGCGCCTCGCGGCGATCATGAAGGCCGCCGTCACGTACGTGTGGACGCACGACTCCATCGGCCTGGGCGAGGACGGCCCGACGCACCAGCCGATCGAGCACCTCGCCGCCCTGCGCGCGATCCCGGACTTCGCCGTGGTCCGCCCCGGTGACGCCAACGAGACCGCGTTCGCCTGGAAGGCCGTCATCGAGCAGCTCGGCCCCGTGGGCCTGGCGCTGTCCCGCCAGAACGTCCCGACGCTCGAGGGCACCTCCGCCGAGGGCGTGAAGCGCGGCGGCTACGTGCTCTTCGGTGACGAGAACCCGGAGATCGTGATCATCGGCACGGGCTCTGAGCTGCAGGTCGCCGCCGAGGCCGGGAAGGTCCTGCAGGGCGAGGGCGTTGCAGTGCGTGTGGTCTCCATGCCGTCCATCGACTGGTTCGAGCAGCAGGACGCCGAGTACCGCGAGTCGGTCATCCCCTCGTCGGTCAAGGCGCGCGTCGCGGTCGAGGCCGGCATCGCACAGCCGTGGTACCGCTACGTCGGCGACAACGGCGAGATCGTCTCGATCGAGCACTTCGGTGCCTCGGCCGACTACCAGGTCCTGTTCAAGGAGTTCGGCTTCACGACGGAGAACGTCGTCGCCGCCGCCCGCCGTTCCCTTGACCGAGTGAGGGGTTAATCTCGTGAGCAAGCCGAATCTGGCCGCCCTGTCCGGCGCCGGTGTCTCCATCTGGCTCGACGACCTGTCCCGTGAACGGCTCACCAGCGGCAACCTGGACGAGCTGATCCGCGACTGGAACGTCGTCGGCGTGACGACGAACCCGACGATCTTCGCGGGCGCCCTGTCGAAGGGCGAGTCCTACGACGAGCAGGTCCGCGAGCTCGCGAACCGGGGCGCCGACACCGAGGCGACCATCCGCGAGGTCACCACGACCGACGTGCGCAACGCGTGCGACAAGTTCCGCGACATCTACAACTCGACCGGGGGTGTGGACGGCCGCGTCTCCATCGAGGTCGACCCGCGCCTGGCGTTCGAGACGGACAAGACCGTCGCCGAGGCGCAGGACCTGTGGAAGACCGTGGACCGGCCGAACCTGCTGGTGAAGATCCCGGCCACCGAGGCGGGCATCCCGGCGATCACGAAGGTGATCGCCGAGGGCATCTCCGTCAACGTGACGCTGATCTTCTCCGTCGAGCGGTACGAGAAGGTCATGGAGGCCTACGTCGCGGGCCTGGAGCAGGCCAAGGCGAACGGCCACGACCTGCGTTCGATCCACTCCGTCGCGTCGTTCTTCGTGTCCCGCGTGGACACCGAGATCGACAAGCGGCTCGACAAGATCGGCACGGACGAGGCGACCGCGCTGAAGGGCAAGGCCGCTCTCGCCAACGCGTGGATCGCCTACGGAGCGTTCGAGAAGACGTTCCAGGGCGAGCGCTGGGAGGCCCTCAAGGCGGACGGCGCGCACGCGCAGCGTCCACTGTGGGCGTCGACCGGCGTGAAGGACCCGAGCTACTCCCCCACCCTCTACGTCGACCAGCTCGTCGTCGCCGACGTCGTCAACACGATGCCGGAGAAGACGCTGCAGGCCGTCGCCGACGCGGGCAAGATCACCGGTGACACGGTCACCGGCCGCGCCGCTGAGGGCCAGGAGGTGTTCGACCAGCTCGCCGCCGTGGGAATCGACCTCCAGGACGTCTTCAAGACCCTGGAGACCGAGGGCGTCGAGAAGTTCGAGAAGTCCTGGGAAGAGTTGCTCGAGACGGTGACGAACCAACTGGCTCAACTGAAGGGCTGACTACCAAGTGACCTCCGTCGAAATCGTGAGGTCACCGAACGCCGACCAGGTCAGCACTATCGCTGCTGACCTGGTCGCGGATTCGGTGCCGAGCAAGCTGACCGCGCAGGACCCGACCCTGTGGGGGCCGGAAGCCGAGTCCGAGGCGAGCATCCGCCTCTCCTGGACGACGTTGCACGAGTCGTCCCGTGCACTGCTCCCCGAACTCGTGGCACTGCGCGCCGCACTGCACGCCGAGGGTGTCGACCGCGTCGTCCTCGCCGGAATGGGCGGCTCGTCGCTGGCCCCCGAGGTGATCACGCGGACCGCGGGCGTCCCGCTGGTCGTGCTGGACACCACCGATCCCGCCCAGGTCGCCGACGCTCTCGCCGGCGACCTCGAGCGCACGGTGATCGTGGTGTCGTCCAAGTCCGGCGGCACCGTCGAGACCGACAGCCACCGCAGGATCTTCGAGAAGGCCTTCACCGACGCGGGCATCGACGCCGCGTCGCGCATCGTGGTCGTCACCGACCCCGGCTCGCCGCTGCAGAAGGCGTCCGAGGAGGCGGGCTACCGCAAGGTGTTCCTGGCCGACCCGAACGTCGGCGGCCGTTACTCGGCGCTGACGGCGTTCGGCCTGGTGCCGTCCTACCTGGCCGGTGCCGACGTCGAGGCGCTGCTGGACGACGCGGCCGAGGTCGCGAAGGTCGTGTCGCAGGACTCCGAGGACAACCCCGCGGTCGTGCTGGCCGCGGTCTTCGGTGCCGCGCACGCGCACGGTGCCGAGAAGATCGTCTTCGCCGACACCGGGTCCGGCATCGTCGGGTTCGGCGACTGGGCCGAGCAGCTCATCGCCGAGTCGACCGGCAAGAACGGCACCGGCCTGCTGCCGGTCGTCGTCGAGGGCCCCGGCGCCCCCGGTTTCGTGGACGCGCGCTCGGACGCCACCACCGTCGCGATCGGACCGGCCACCGGGTCGGCGACCATCGCGGTGGAGGGCAAGCTCGGCGCGCAGTTCCTGCTGTGGGAGTACGCGACCGCGCTCGTCGGCCGGGTGCTTGGCATCAACCCGTTCGACCAGCCCGACGTGGAGGCCGCGAAGAAGGCCTCCCGCGCGCTGCTCGACGCGCCGGCCGTCGCCGCCACCGTTCCGTCCTTCGTGGACGGTCCGGTGCAGGGTCACGGCACCGGCTGGGCGCCGCGCGAGGTCCACACCGTCGCGGAAGCGCTTGCGGCGATCGTTGAAGTGGCGCCCGACCACGGCTACATCTCGGTTCAGGCGTACTTGGACAGGATCGACGACGCGTCGTTCGAGCTGCTCCGTGCGGAGATCGCGAAGAGGACGCACCTGCAGACCACGTTCGGCTGGGGTCCGCGCTTCCTGCACTCGACCGGCCAGTACCACAAGGGCGGTCACCAGAACGGCGTGTTCATCCAGATCACCGGCGAGTCCGGTGACGACCTGGAGGTGCCCGGCCGTCCCTACACGCTGGCGCAGCTGCAGCTCGCGCAGGCGCTCGGCGACGGTCAGGTCCTGGCCGAACACGGTCGCCCGGTGCTGCGTCTTCACCTCGAAGACCGCATCGCCGGCTTGGCCCAGCTCGTCGAGGCAGTCCAGGAGGACGGCTCGTGACCACATCCGCCAAGTGGCACAACCCGCTGCGGGACGCGCGCGACAAGCGCATGCCCCGCATCGCGGGCCCGAGCGCGCTGGTCATCTTCGGTGTCACCGGTGACCTGTCGCGCAAGAAGCTGATGCCCGCGATCTACGACCTCGCGAACCGGGGTCTGCTGCCGCCGGGCTTCGGTCTCGTCGGCTTCGCCCGCCGCGACTGGGCCGACCAGGACTTCATGAAGGTCGTGCACGACGCGGTGAAGGAGCACGCGCGGACGCCGTTCAACGAGGCGGTCTGGGCACAGCTCGCCGAAGGCATCCGGTTCGTGCAGGGCACGTTCGACGACGACGCGTCGTTCGACAACCTCGCGTCGTGCCTCGCGGCTCTGGACGCCGAGCGCGGCACGGGCGGCAACCACGCGTTCTACCTGTCGATCCCGCCGGGCGCGTTCCCGACGGTGGTCAACCAGCTCAAGCGCGCGGGTCTGGCGCAGGCGCAGGGCGACCAGTGGCGCCGCGTCGTCATCGAGAAGCCGTTCGGCCACGACCTCGCCTCCGCCAAGGAGCTGAACCGCACGGTCAACGAGGTCTTCCCCGAGGAGTCGGTGTTCCGCATCGACCACTACCTCGGCAAGGAGACCGTGCAGAACATCCTGGCGCTGCGGTTCGCGAACCAGCTGTACGAACCCATCTGGAACTCGAACTACGTCGACCACGTGCAGATCACCATGGCCGAGGACATCGGTCTCGGCGGTCGCGCGGGCTACTACGACGGCATCGGCGCGACGCGCGACGTCATCCAGAACCACCTGCTGCAGCTGCTCGCGCTGATCGCGATGGAGGAGCCTGTCTCCTTCAAGCCGTCGGACCTGCGGGCGGAGAAGGTGAAGATCCTCTCGGCGACGCGTCCCGCGGAGCCGTTCGAGGAGACCACCGCGCGCGGCCAGTACACCGGTGGCTGGCAGGGCGGCCAGAAGGTCCCGGGTCTGCTGGAGGAGGGCGGTTTCTCGCCCGAGTCGAAGACCGAGACGTTCGGCGCGATCACCTGCGAGGTCAACACCCGCCGCTGGGCCGGGGTGCCGTTCTACCTGCGCACCGGCAAGCGCCTGGGCCGCCGCGTCACCGAGGTGGCCGTCGTGTTCAAGCGGGCGCCGCACCTGCCGTTCGACGACACGGCGACCGAGGAGCTGGGCCAGAACGCCCTGGTCGTCCGGGTTCAGCCGGACGAGGGCGTGACGATCCGGTTCGGGTCGAAGGTGCCGGGCAACACGATGGAGGTCCGCGACGTCACGATGGACTTCGGGTACGGCCACTCGTTCACCGAGTCGTCGCCGGAGGCCTACGAGCGGCTGCTGCTGGACGTCCTGCTCGGCGAGCCGTCGCTGTTCCCGAAGAACGACGAGGTCGAGCTCTCCTGGGAGATCCTCGACCCGATCCTCGACTTCTGGGCGCGCAAGGACGAGCCGGCTCTGGAGAAGTACAAGGCTGGGACCTGGGGTCCGCCCTCGGCGGACGCGATGACCGCCAGGACCGGAAGGCACTGGAGGCGTCCGTGATCATCGACCTGCCCTCGACCACCACCTCCCAGATCAACTCGCGGCTGGTCCGGCTGCGGGACGAAGGCGGTGCGACGACTCTCGGTCGCGTGCTGACCCTCGTCATCGTGACCGAGGACGGCCAGCGCACCGACGCCGCGATCGACGCGGCGAACGACGCGTCGCGCGAGCACCCGTGTCGCGTGATCGTCGTGGCCCGCGGCGCGCGTCAGGCGGCACCCCGCCTGGACGCGCAGATCCGCGTCGGCGGCGACGCCGGAGCGTCGGAAGTCGTCGTGCTGAGGCTCTACGGCGAACTGGCCAAGGAAGGCGCCTCGTGCGTCATGCCGCTGCTGCTGCCGGACACCCCGGTCGTGGCGTGGTGGCCGTTCGACGCGCCGGTCTCGCCGTCGAAGGACCCGATCGGCCAGCTCGCGCAGCGCCGCATCACCGACGCCGCTGCCGAGAAGAACCCGATCAAGGCCCTGGAGTCCCGGCGGGCGCACTACGCGCCGGGCGACACGGACCTGGCGTGGACGCGGCTGACGTTGTGGCGCGCCATGCTCGCCTCGGCGCTGGACCTGCCGCCGTACGAGAAGGTCGTGGAAGCGGACGTGACCGGTGAGGCCGACTCGCCGTCCACGGACCTGCTCGCCGCGTGGCTGACCGACCGGCTCAAGGTCCCCGCCAAGCGCTTCAAGGCGACGTCGGGCGAAGGCATCGTGGAGGTCCGGCTCGGCCGTCCCTCCGGCGACGTCGACCTGCTGCGCCCGGACGGCAAGGTCGGCACGCTGACCCAGCCCGGCCAGCCTTCCCGCCGGGTGGCGCTGCAGCGCCGTTCGGTGCGCGACTGCCTCGCCGAGGAACTGCGCCGGCTCGACCCCGACGAGGTCTACGCGGCGGCGCTCAAGTCGCTCGCGAAGGTCGTGAAGGGCCGCACGCCGTCGCCGAAGGACGAGGCGCCCGTCGCCGCGCCGGAGGCCGCCGCCAACGGTGCCGCTCCCAAGAAGTCGAAGGCGAAGGCCGGTTCGTGAGCAACCCGCAAGTGGTGGTGCACCGCGACGGCGACCTCCTGGCCGCCGCCGCGGCGGCCCGCCTGGTCACCCGCATGGTCGACGCCCAGGCCGCGCGCGGCTACGCGTCCGTCGTGCTGACCGGCGGCCGCACCGGCACCGCCGTCCTGGAGCACCTGAACCGCAACGCCGCGCGTGACGCGGTGGACTGGTCCCGCGTCGACCTGTACTGGGGCGACGAGCGGTTCCTGCCCTCCGGGCACGCGGACCGCAACGAGACCCAGGCGCGTGCCGCGCTGCTGGACCACGTTCCGGTGGATCCGTCGCGGGTGCACGTGATGGAGCCGTCGGACGGCGAGTTCGGCGACGACCCCGAGGCGGCCGCCGAGGCCTACGCCGCTCTGCTGGCGTCGGTGGCCCGTCCGGAGGACCACGGCGACGTGCCCGCGTTCGACGTCTGCATGCTGGGCGTCGGCGAGGAGGGGCACGTGGCGTCGGTGTTCCCGGACTCCCCCGCTGTGCACGAGCAGGAGCGTTCGGTCGTCGCGGTGCGCAACTGCCCGAAGCCGCCTCCCACGCGCGTGTCGCTGACGCTGGCGTCGGTGCGTTCCGCGCAGGAGGTCTGGCTGATGACCACCGGTGAGGCCAAGGCCGCCGCGGTGGCCATGGCGCTGAGCGGTGCCGGCGAGGTGCGCCTGCCCGCCGCCGGTGCCACCGGCCGCCGCCGGACGCTGTGGCTGCTGGACTCGGCGGCCGCCTCGGCGGTGCCGGCCCTGTTCAAGCCACCGCTCGCCTGATGCACGGGCCCCCAGGCTTCGGCCTGGGGGCTATTTCTTGCTGTGCAGCCTGCTGATGCGGTGCGCGCACGACGGGTGCGAGGCCAGCATCCGTGCCCGGAGACCGGCCCTGGCGCGTTGCTCGTCGTGTCCCTCCTTCACCCACCGCTGCAACACCTCCAGCAGCAACGGCCCGTACCCGAGCTCGGCCGCGACCCGGTCCGCGTGCAGTTCCGCGCGCCGGCTCGCCAGCGCAAGCAACGGCGCGATCACCGGCACCAGCACCAGCCACGGGCTCACCACGAGCGCCGCCGCCGCGAGGACGACGACGAGCGCGATGCTGATGGCCCTGGCCCCCGAGGTGCCGACCGCGCGCCCCACCTCGTGGATGACCACGCCGGCCATGACGACCAGCCACACGGTCCACCGCGCCGGCAGCTCGTACCACCACCGCAGCAACGAGATCTTGGTGTGCCCGGCCAGGTGGTGCCCGACCTCGTGCGCCAGCACAGCTTCGAGCTGCGGCCCGGGCAACCGCAGCGCCGCCGTCGAGACCCCGACGACGTGCCCGCCGACCGCCATCGCGTTGATCTCCCTGGAGTTCTGGATCCGCAACCAGTACCGCCGCGGATCCACCCCGGCCGCCGCGCACACCTCGTCCAGCAACGGCGTCAGCAGGTCGCTCTCGGTCGGCGTCGGCTTGCGCAGCCGGTGGGCCACGACCGCCAGCACCTTGTCGGTGGCCGGCACGAACACGATCGCCCCGGACACCAGCCAGATGGCCGGCAGCAGCCACAACGTCCCCGGTGTCAGCGCCTTGCCGGCGAGGCCGACGATCAGCAGGCTGCTCAGCACCGTGGGGATCCCGAGCAGCAGTTCGGTCACGGCGGACAGGTCGAAGCGTCGTCGGGTCCCGCGCACCGGCATCACCTCGCCGGCCCAGGTTGGCAGCGGGATCCCGTTTGTGTCCAGCCGATTCGCCCGTCCTGCCCAGTGTGGTTGGCTGGAGAGGTCAACCGAAGGGGGCGAGTTGCACATCCGGGACGTGCTGGCCGAAGACGCGCCGGCGATCCAGCAGATCAACCGCGAGGCTCTGGGCTACGAGTTTCCCCTGTCCGAAACGCTGGCCCAGTTGGAACGCATCATCAAGGCGCCCAACGATTTGCTGCTCGTGGCCGTCGACGACGCCGACGTGCTGGGCTACATCCAGCTCAGCGACTACGAGAACACGTACCACCACTCTCTGAAGAACCTGATCACGCTGGCGATCTCACCGCGGCACCAGCGCCGGGGCGTGGGCAGGGCCCTGCTGACCGCGGGCGAGGAGTGGGCGCGGGCCGACGGTGCTCGCGGGGTGCGGCTGGTGACCGGGGTGAACCGGGTGAACGCGCGGGAGTTCTACGCGGTGAACGGATACGCGGTCCGCAAGGAGCAGACCAACCTGATCAAGTGGTGGTAGCCGCCCTTCCCGCTCCCGTTGAACCCAGTTCTCTCTGTCCGCGGTGGTCAGCCCCGAGGAGGGCTGGTCCCTGCCCTGCGCCCACCTGCATCAACCAGTGACCACCGAAGCAAACCGCCGACGCCCACGGGATTCCTACGCGGCCAACGGTGGAACGATCCGCACAAGACCAACCCCGATCAAGTGGGAGAACCCGCTCCCTCCCCGTCCACGAGCTCCTCCATCACCCGCACCGGCAAAGACGGGTTCGCCGCCGCGGCCCCGGCCGTGAACTCACTCCCCAGCAACTCCACGATCACCGCCACCGGCAGGTGCGGATGAGCGGCCGCGAAGTGCCGGGCCTGGGCATCCTCCAAGCACAGCAACAGGGTCTCCGCGGAAGCGTGCGGATGCCGGGCGGCGGCCCGCCAGGTATCCCGGACCGATCCGGCCCCCGAAGCCATGTGGTGCAACAACTCCGCAGGGCACAACGGGTTGCGCGCGATCCGCGGGTACAGGCGCGGCCCGTGCCGCGAGGCGAGTTCCCACAGCTGGGGCACCGTCACCAGCGGATGGACGGCCACGGCGGCGGCGACGCCCGGATCGTCGGCCCTCACCAGGCAGGCGAAGAGATCCGGCGGCAGGTCGGCACGTGCCGCCACCATCATCCGCACCTGCATGACAGGCGACGCGGCCAGAGCCCGGAGTTCCGAAGGGGAAGCGGAAACGATGCGGGGCACCGGTTCGGGACCGATGCGGGCGGCCGGGGCCAGTTCCTCCAGGAGGTCCAGCGGGATCGCCGGGTTGCGCAGGAGCACGAGGCGCAGGGCACGTGTCCCGGTGAGCTGGCGCAGGACCGGGACGGGGGCGGCGGGGTTCGCGGCCAGTTGCGACAGGATGCCCGGCTCGAGTTCCGAGGCGAGCTGTTCGTAGATCTCCGCGGGCAGGTCGGGGCGTCCGGCCAGGAAGTAGCGGGACGCGTGGTGCGGCAACAGGTCCGCCGCCACCTCGGGCGGGGTGGCGGGGTTGGCCGCCAGTTCGCGGACCAGGGTGCCGGACCTGAGCGACGCCAGCACCGAAGCGGGCGTGTGCGGGCTGGAAGCCAGTGCGCGCAGCACGTCGGGGCTCGGGTGGCGGCTCAGCGACTCGGCCAGGGCGGGCGGCAGCGCGTGGAACAGCACCAGTTCGGCGACCACCTGCGGTTCGGGGTCGCGGGCCAGGAGGGCGATCACGTCGGCGGGCAGCGAACAGGCCCATTCGGGCAGGCTCGCGCGGACGGAGGGGTCCGGGTGGAACGCGAGCGCGCGGACCAGTGCGGGATCGGCGCCGGCGCGTCCGGTCAGCACCAGGGCGACCGATTCGTTCACGATCGGTACGTCCGCCGGAGCGGCCATCCCGTTCTCCAGCAGCCGGTGCACGGCCGAGGAGTCGCCGTGTGCGAGCAACGCGCGCACGTGCTCCGCTGTCAGGTCTGCGCGATCGGCCAGTTCGGCGGCCAGGGCGGGGCGGGTGACCAGGCGGTCGAGCAGGTGCCGGGGCAGCGCGGGGTTCGACGCCAGGCCCTCCAGTACAGCGTTCACCAATCTCCCTGGTAACACGGCAGGCATTCCCCCCGACAACGCGTATCATCCCCAATCGCGTTGAGTAGCGGGGGTTTTGTGGCAAACGGCAGTGCGAAGCGACGTCCCACCATCGGGATGATCACCGCTGGCCCGCTCATCGAGCTCGCGGGCGAGCAGTGGCGTGGTGTCAGCGACGGGGCCCAGCGGCTCGGGTGCGACCTCGTGTGCTTCGTGGGCAGTGAACTGGATCATCCGGATCCGCTCAAGCGTCGTGCGAACACGGTTTACGACCTCATTTCGCCGAACCGCATCGATGCGCTCGTGGTGTGGACTACGCGCGTGGGGCAGCTCATCGGCTCCGAGGGCATGCAGGAGTACGTGAAGCGGTACGCGCCCATGCCCATCGTGAGCGTCGAGACAAGCCTTGCCCAGTGGCCAACGATCCTGATGGACAACCGTGACGGCATGAAGCAGGCCGTCGACCACCTCATCGAGGTGCACGGCAAGCGCCGGATCGCGTTCGTCCGGGGGCCGCAAACGCATGCCGGCGCCCGAGAGCGGTTCCTGGGCTACGCGGATTCGTTGCGCAACCACGGAATCCCGTTCGATCCCGCGCTCGTCACGATGCCGGGTTCGTTCATCTGGGAACCCAACCGCGCCGCCGAGTCCGTGCGCAAGCTGCTCGCGCGGCTCGAGGAACCACCGGACGCCATCGCCGCCGCGAACGACGACTACGCGATCGGGGTCGTGTCCGCGCTGGAGGAGCTGGGTTTCCGCACACCGGAGGACGTCGCCGTCGTCGGGTACGGCAACCACACGAACGTCCGCACGCACGACCTCGGTCACAGCCCGGGAAGCCTGGCGTCGAGGGTGCGGCGGGAGCTGCACGCCGACGCGGCGACGCCCGCGTTCACGACAGTCAGGGCGCCGTTCCACGAGATGGGGTTCCGGGCGGCCGAACTCGCGGTGGCGCTGGTGAGGGGCGAGCCCACGCGCCAGCGGCAGACCATGCCGACCGAGCTGATCGTGCGCCGGTCGTGCGGCTGCCTGCCGTCCGGGCTCGGCGACCACGCGCCCGCGCACGACCGGCTGAGCATCAACGAGTCCGCGACCGCGGCCACCGTCGCCGACCACCTGCGCGACTCGCTCGGGCAGTCCGCCGCGACGCTCCCGGACGGGTGGGCCGAGCAGCTGGTGGTCGAGCTCATGGCGGCGGGCCGCGGCGAGGTCGAGGGCGCGGAGTTCCTGAAGTTGCTGGCGGAGTACATCCGCGGGAGCGCGCGCGCAGGGTGCGAACCGGCGCAGTGGTGGCCGCCGCTGTTCGACCTGCATCGGTTCGTGACGGCCCGCATCAGCGACGCGACGATCATCAACGACCTGTGGCTGCGCGTGCAGTTGCTCCTGGGCGATGCGTTCGCCGCGAACGCACGGTTCAAGTACCTGTCGCACGAGCGTCACGACCAGACGGTGCGTGAAGCAGGGCAACGGCTCATCGCGTCACGGGACGTGGACGAGCTGACGAGCGCATTGGCCGACGAACTCCCCCGCCTCGGCATCCCCGGCTGCCACATCATGGCGTACGACACCCCAGGCACGGCGCGCGCGCTCGTCCGGTATGAGCACGGCGAACTCACGACGCCGCCGGACACCCCGTTCCCCACCATCAACCTGACGCCGTACCGGTTCCGGCGGAACACCCCGTTCAACGCCCTGATCGCCCCGCTCCACACCGACGAGGACCACCTCGGGTACGTGATCTTCGAGGAGGGTCCGGAGCCCGGCTGGATCTACGAGGCCGTGCAGCAGCAGCTCAGCAGCGCGTTGCGCAGCATCAGGCTGATGCAGGAGCTGAAGGACGCACGCGCACGGCTCGAAGAACGCGTCGGCGAGACCGAGGCGCAGTTGCGGCACGCGCAGAAGATGGAGGCCATCGGCCGGTTGACCGGTGGCATCGCGCACGACTTCAACAACATCCTCACGGTCGTGAACGGCAACAGCGAGATGCTGCTGCGGCGCACCCTTCAGGACGATCCGAGGCGCACGGCGATCGAGGACATCCGGCACGCCGGGGAACGGGCCGCGAACCTGACGAGGCAGCTGCTCGCGTTCACCCGCCAGCAGGTCCTGCACCCGGAGTCCTTGGACCTCAAGCACAACCTCACGCAGGTCCACTCGATGCTGCGCACGCTCGTCGGCGACCACATCGAACTGGAGATGCACCTGCCCGACGGCGTCGCCCAGGTGTGGGCGGACGCGGGCCAGGTCGAGCAGATCCTGTTCAACCTCGCGGTCAACTCCCGCGACGCCATGCCCGACGGCGGCACGCTGACGATCTCGATCGCGAGCAGGACGCTCGGCAGCGGTGACACCGGCCGGATCGTCGGCGTGCGGCCCGGCGAGTACGTCGTCATGCGCGTCCAGGACACGGGCGCCGGCATGGCCCCGGACGTGCAGGCGCAGGTGTTCGAGCCGTACTTCACCACCAAGCCGGTCGGCAAGGGCACCGGCCTCGGCCTGTCCACGGTGTTCGGCATCGTGCAGCAGTCCGGCGGGCAGATCGAACTGAAGAGCGCGCCGGGCGAGGGCACGACCGTGGAGGTCTATCTGCCCGTGCCGCACGAACGCGACGGCAGGCCTGAGGCGCCGTGTGCGCGCCGCCCCACCACGCACCGAGGTGCGGGCACCGTGCTGCTCGTGGAGGACGACGCGCAGGTGCGGGTCATGACGCGGCGCTCGCTGGAGATCGCGGGCTACGCGGTGATCGAGGCGGGAGACGGTCAGGAGGCGCTGCAGCTCGCCACCGCGCACCGCAGCACCATCGACCTCGTGCTCACCGACGTCGTGATGCCGAAGATGGGCGGCCCCGAGCTCGTCCGGCTGCTGCGCTCGACCGGTGCCGCGCCCGCGGTGATCTACATGTCCGGCTACACGACCGACGAGGTCCTCGACGACGAGGTGCTGATCACCAAGCCGTACGTGGAGTCGGTGCTGCTCGAACGCGTCCGCGAGGTGCTGGCTCAGGAGGCCTGAGCGCGGTCGGCGAGCACGGCGCGGATCGTCTCGTCCAGCGTCTCCAGCCGGAACGGCTTCTGCAGGTAGCCGGCGATCTCGTGCGCCGAGAACCGCCGCTCCAGCGACGTGCGGTCGTAGCCGCTGGTCAGCACCACCGGCACGGTCAGGCCCTCGCGCTTGAGCTCGGCGAGCACCTCCTCGCCGGACAGGCCCGGCATGCTGTGGTCGAGCAGCATCACGCCGATCTCGGCGGACCGCTCGCGCAGGACCGCGATCGCCTCGATGCCGTCGATGGCCTGCAGAACGGTGAAGCCCAGCTCCTCGAGCAGGCTCACGGTGTACCTACGCACGGGGTCCTCGTCCTCGACGACGAGCACCAGCCCAGCCAGCGACATGCGGGCAAGTATGCCGGAAACTATTCGTGTCCTCAGCACCAGGTCGCGGTCTATTTTTGGCAATCGTTCACGAACTGCTCCATCAGTGTGACCTGGGCCATTTGGGTCACACCATTGGTTGAGGCTCTGCGCTAACCTTCGCGGCACCGCTGCCGCTCCACGCTGAGAAAGAGGCACCAGGAAAGGCCAACTTCATGCGTAAAGCGACGGCAGCAGCCGCTCTGGCCGCGCTGTTCACATTGTCGTCAGCACCCGCGCACGCCTCGACGATTCCTTCGGAGCGCGTGACGATCGACGTGGTGACGGTGAACGGTTCCGGCTGCAAGCACGGCACCGCCGAAGTGGTCGTCTCACCGGACAACACCTCGTTCTGGGTGATCTACAGCGACTACCTGGCCCAGGCGGGCAAGGGTGCCGGTGCGACCGACTTCCGGAAGAACTGCCAACTGACGTTGCAGGTCAACGTCCCGCAGGGCTTCTCGTACGGCATCGCGGAAGCGACCTACGGCGGCTACGGGCACCTCAAGCCCGGCGCCATCGGGTACCAGTCGGTGAATTACTACTTCCAGGGGCAATCGGCCACGACCACCTGGAAGCACACGTTCAACGGGCCGTTCGACGACAACTGGTCGATCACCCACCGCACCGAGTTCTCCGAGATCGTCTGGGCGCCGTGCGGGGAGAAGAAGAATCTCAACGTCAACAGCGCCCTGCGGGTCGACAAGGGTACCTCGGACGCCAATGCGAACAGTTTGATGACGATGGACTACCAGCGTGGAGAAGTGCGCACCCTGCACCACTTCTCGTGGAAGCGCTGCTGATTCCCTGAAAAGGCCGCCGCCATCGAAGTCCCCACCGCCGCCACTCTCCCCGCGAGATGCGTTCGGAAAGGTGCCTCATGCTCAACGCGGTTGCCGCTGCCCTGCTGACCTCGGCCATCATCATCCCGCCCGGCGCGCCCGGCGAGACGCCGCCGCCCGACCACATCACCATCGACATCGTCACGGTCAACGGCTCCGGTTGCCCGGCGGGCACCGCGGCCGTCGCGGTGTCCGAGGACAACAAGGCGTTCACCGTCACCTACAGCGACTACCTGGCCCAGGTCGGCGTCGGCGCACGGCCGACCGACTTCCGCAAGAACTGCCAGCTCAACCTGCGGGTGAACGTCCCGCAGGGCTTCACCTACGGCATCGCCCAGGCCGACTACAGAGGCTTCGCCCACCTGGAAAGAGGGGCGTACGCGATCCAGAAGGCCAACTACTACTTCCAGGGCATGTCGCAGAACGACTCGGCCTCACACCGGTACAACGGCCCGCACAGCGACGACTGGCAGGCCACCGACCAGACGGAGCTCGCCGCGATCGTCTACTCACCGTGCGGCGAGAAGCGGAACTTCAACATCAACACCGAGCTCCGCGTCTACCCCGGCACGTCCAACACGGCCACGACGACCAGTTTCGTGTCGATGGACTCCACGGACGGTGCCATCGACACGACCTACCAGTTCAGCTGGAAGACATGCCCCTAGTAGTGCTGTGACTACCGCACGCGCTCGCACGAGCGTGTGCGGTAGCACATATGTGAGGCGACAGCCGTACAGATTCGCGTGTGACGGCGTCTTACCCCCATGACGGGGCAGGTCGGGGTAAAGGGGCAGCCAATGCCATCCGCCGCATACGCGCAGTACGGTGAGGATCGCAAGGCTCACAGGGGAGGTCGGATACTGACCACGACGCTGCTCCCGGCCAGACGGCCGGCGACTACCGCGGCCGGTTCACGCTGGCCGCTCAGTGGCGACTACCGTCAGGTCCTCGCCGACCTCGCGTTGCTCTTCTTCGCCGCGCTCGACGTCTGGCTGTACGGGCTGTGGCTCGAAGCCGACCCGATCACGGACCTCCCGCCGATCGAGAACTACCAGCTGTGGCTCAACTGGCTGGCGGTCGGCGCTCTGGTCCTGCGCCGGCGGTTCCCGTTCCTCACGCTGGTCCTGACCATCCCCGGCTTCTTCGTCGGCTGGTCGCAGCTCGCCGCGATGATCGCCCTCTACACGGTCGCCCGCCGCTACATCGGCGGCTGGCAGACGGGCCTCGCGGCCGCGCTGGTGTGGCTCTGCCGGTTCGTCGCCTGGCCGTTCGAGGAGCTGATCGAACGGCCCGCGTCAGGGCACTTCCACTCGGCGATCTACGGCTTCCTGGTAGCGGGCCTGCCGATCGCGATCGGCCTGCTGGTGCACGCGCGTCAGGAGCTCTCCGACCGCATCTCCGAACTGGCCGAGTCGCGAGAGAGAGAGCGCGTGCTCCACGCGCACGCCATCCGTGCCGACGAACGGGCGAAGCTCGCCCGCGAGATGCACGACGTGGTGTCGCACCAGGTCAGTCTCATCGCGATGCAGGCGGGTGCGCTCCGCATGGCCGTGGCCGACGCCGAGCACAAGCAGGTCGCCGGCACCATCCGCATGTTGTCGACGCGCACGCTCGACGAGCTGCGTCAGCTCGTGTCCGTCCTGCGCACCACGGACGACAACCAGCCGAGCCTCGACGAGCTGCCGGAACTGGCCGCCGACGCGGGCTTCGAGGTCACCATCCAGCTCAAGGGCCCCGTCGAGGACCTCTCCGCACCGGTGTCCGGCGCCGTCTACCGGACGGTGCAGGAGGCCCTGACGAACATCCGCAAGCACGCCGTGGGCGCGAGCGCGACGGTGTTCATCGACGCCCAGTACGACGACAACGTGCTGGTCGAGGTGCGCAACACCGCCGCGTCCAGCCCGTCGTCGACGCTGCCCAGCGGAGGTCACGGCCTGGTCGGCCTGCGCGAGCGCGCCACGCTGCTCGGTGGCGAGTTCTCGGCGGGACCGACCGAGGACGGCGGCTTCCTGGTGTCGGCGACGTTCCCGAGGGAACGCGTCATCACCGATTGAAGCGCTGGAAGGCGTGGAAGGACTTCTTGGGCTCCAGCCGGTAGGGCGAGTTCTCGTCGTCGAACCGCTCACGGATCGTGCGCAACAGGCTGTACGAGGCCATGTCGTAGTCACGATCGCGGCACGTCGGGTGGTGCGGCGAGTCCGGCGTGATGACCGAGTACAGGTGTGATCCCTCGACATCGGGCTGTGCGGCGAACACGCGCAGCATGCGGGCGATGTAGTCGGTCTGCTCGCGTTCGTTCCGCTCGAAGCCGGGCTTGACCACGGGCGGGTCGGCTTCGTGGTCGACGACGTCCCAGCCCATACCACCGGCCTTCGCCGCACCCGTGAACGTGCAGCAGCCGTGCTCCAGGATCATCAGCGGCTTGCCCCAGCGCCGGTATTCGTCCAGGTCAGCGGCGTATTCGGCATCGGTCTCGAAGTACGTGTAGTAGTCGAGCCCGACGAGGTCGAACAACGACCAGTCGGTCCACCGCGCGTCCGCGCCCGCCGCCGCGCCGTAGGTGACGCGGCCGCGGAACTCCCGGCGCGCGACCTCGACGGCCTTCGCCAGGAACTCGCGGAAGCGCCGGACCACCGCGGGCCAGTCCGTGATCGACGGCATGTGCTCGATCCGGTCGAGGAACGTGTCGCCGGGGATGATGCCCGGCGTGAAGAGGAAGTGCTCGCAGCCGGTGACGAACGTGATGTCGTCGCCGTGCCGCTTGCGCTCCGCCGTGCGCGCGGCCTCCGCCAGGTGCTCCAGGATCTGTTCTTGAGGGTGGTCGTAGAGCCTCGGCTGCACAAAGACCCGCATGCCGCGGCGCACCGCCGCGTCCGTCGTCTCGGCGAGGCGGCCGAGATCGCTGCCGAACGCGGTGATCGACGGGCAGCGCAGGTCGTCCGCGATCAGCCGGATCTCCCGCTCCAGCTGCGGACGGCTCCAGCGCACGCGGCTCAGCGGTTCCCCTGCCGCGTGCAGCACGCCGGTGTCGTAGCAGACGCCACCGCGCTTGCGCGGCGCCGCTGCCGCCGTGCCGCCCCCGATGGTCGCCAGCGCCGCGGCACCGGCGACGGCCTTCAGCAACACCTTCCGACTGATCATCGTTCCCCCTGCCTGGTTGCCCGAAGAAGCACTGCTTCTTCGAGAACGCAGGTCAGGGGTCGGATTGTCGCTTTCGAACGCCGTCAGGCTCGCTTGGAGGCCAGTGACGCGCTCAGCGCCGCCGCCGCACCGAGCACACCGCACGTGAGTGCGATGGACATCGTCGGCTCGTGCTTGAGCAACACCGACACCAGCAGCCACACGGACAGCCCGAGTCCGAGACCGAGCGGCACCGACGCGATCACCGCCGCCATGCCGGTCTGCCGCCGCCGCAACGCCCGCAGGTTCGACTCCAGGTACGCGAACGTGAACAGCAGCAGCAACGCCGACCCGGTGCCCATGAGGCTCAGCCACGGCGTCTGGCTGGACTCCAGCAGGAACGGCGGCTGCTCGTCGACCTGGGCCGTCACGACGCCGCCGATGATCCACCGCGCCGCGCCCGGCAGCACGAAGCCCTCGGGCCCGCGCTGCGGCACGTCCGCGAGCGGGATCCCGGCCGCCGTCACGACGAGATGCGTGCCGTCGACCTTCACGGGGTCCGCGAGGTCCATCGTGACGGTCGTCGCGGGCGGGGTGCCGGTCGCCACGAACGGCACCACGGCCATCGCGATCAACGCGAGCGCGGCCACCAGCCACAACGCCCACGGCGTCGACGGCGGCTTGATCACCTGCGAGGCCGGCACCAGCGTGCTGCTGCCGCTCAGGCGCGCGGCGGGAACCGGGTCGACCAGCGTGGCCCGGATGCGCTGTCCCGTGAGCGTGACCGTCTCGCGTTCCGGCACGGGCCGCAGCGACGGACGTGTGGAGGACGCCGACACCTGCGGTGCGAGGTGCACGGGGATGCCCAGGCGCACGAGCCAGTCCGGCCCGAACAGGTGGCCAGCCGCACCGGCGAGGTCGACCGCGAACGTCTCGGCGTTGCGGTAGCGCGCGTCGGGCTCCCGCGCGATGCTGCGCATGACCACGCCGGCCAGGGGTTCCGGCACGTTCGGCAACGGCCGCGGGTCCTGGAACACCCGCTTCTGGATCATCGCGATCGGGCCGCCACCACGTTCGAACGGCAGGTCGCCGCAGAGCAGCTCGTACAGCATCGTGCCGGTCGCGTAGACGTCGGCCGCGGGCGACAGGGCGTTGCCCATCGCCTGTTCCGGCGCGATGTAGGCGGGCGTGCCGAGCACCGCGCCACCGTGCGTCACGAGGGTCGCGCCCTCCGACACCACCTGGGAGATGCCGAAGTCCGCCACCTTCACCACGCCGTTCGAGGTGAAGAGCAGGTTCTTCGGCTTCACGTCGAGGTGCAGCACCCCGGCCTCGTGCGCCGCGTGCAGCCCGGACAGCGCCGCCAGCACGATGCCGCACGACTGCTGCGCCGTCAGGCCGTCACCGGAGAACCGCGACCAGACCGTGCCGCCGTCGAGGCGTTCCATCACCAGCAGGTGCTCGCCCTGCTGCCGGACGTAGTCGTAGACCGGGACGATGTGCGGGTGGTCGAGGCGGGCCAGCAGCCGCGCCTCGTGCTCGAAGCGCTCGCTCATCCTCGGGTCTTCCGCCACGGCGTGCGGCAGCCGTTTGATCGCGACAGGACGCCCGAGCCGGCGGTGCACACCGCCGTAGACGACACCCATGCCGCCCTCGCCGATCTGGTCGCCGACGGCGTACTGCGGCAGGGCGGCGACCACACTGGACAGTGTCACCTCTGGATCCTCACGGTGTCCGCATCCATTGAGGACGGTGGCTTCTCGCCCGGATGCGGTGTCACGTAGCCAAGAACGAACGCGGCCGCCGCGGCGCCGACGATGAACGGGATCTCGGCCGTGGGCGACGGCGCCACGAGCCGCAGCACCGACAGCGAGATGACCGCGACCAGCCCGGTCCCGATGCCGGCGGGCAGGAACCGCATGGCCCGCTGCCACCGGTTCGCGGGCAGCCGCCGGCGCGCCAGCGCGATCAGCGCGCCCGCCCACGACAACGCCGTCAGCACGAGCACGCCCAGCCCGAACGCCCCGTAGACCGACCAGAGCGAGCCCTTGACGTCCCCGGTCGTCTCCACGGACGCGATGCTCTCGCGCTGGACGTCGATGACCTCGACCGTGACCGGGAGGAGACCGATCGCCTGCGAGCCGAGGTCGGTCGGCTCCAGCGGGAACGACCGCGTCTCGGAGGACTTCGCCGGCACGTCGAACGGAACCGTTGTGTCGTAGGAGAAGAAGGTCAACGCCAGCGCGGTGCCGCTGATCCGCACGGTCTTCACTCGCTGCAGGGTGTCCGTGTTGTTGCGGACCGTGATCGAGACCTTGGCGGTCTGCGACGGGTCCAGCACCAGGGTCCCTACTCCAACCGGCCTACCGTCCACATCGGCCTCGAGGATCACAGACCCGTCCTGTGCGGAGGCCGTGGAGGGAAGCAGCATAATTCCGCACCACAGCAGTAAACCTGCACCGGCCATGCGACGTCTCACTAGCGCACCTTAGGTTCTGATCCGGGGAGTTGGAATGCGGTCTTTAGGTCTACTCGTGGCTGTAGCAGCCGGTGTTACGGTGCTGGTCGCCACACCTGCGGCCGCACAGCAGCAGACGTCGGTGACCGCGAACCCGACCAGCGGTCCCGCGGGCTCCACCGCGACATTCACCTGGTCAGGCTTCTACAGGTGCAAGGGCACTGTTCGCATCGGCTGGGCCGGAAGCGTACTGGCCACCGCGCCGTGGTCGGCTAACGGTTCGGTCACCGCGACCATCCCGGCCGGAAGCAAGGTCGGCACCTACACCTTCACCGCGAGCGACGAGTGCCAGCACCTCGCGCGCAACCAGTTCACCGTGACTCCGCCGCCTCCGGTCACCACGACTCGGCCGCCCGTCACCACGCAGCCGCCCGTCACCAACCCGCCGGTGACCAACCCGCCCGTGACGACCCGTCCCCCGGTCATCACGACCACCACGACTCCCCCGGTGACGACCACGACGACCACCACCACGACGACGGACTCGTCGACCCCGTCGTCCTCGACGACCGACGCGCTGACCAACCCCGGTGACGGCGTCCTGGTCCTCGACAAGGACAACATCCAGCCCGGCGACGACCTGACCGCGACCGG
The DNA here is from genome assembly GCF_026242055.1 of Lentzea sp. NEAU-D7. GTDB lineage: Bacteria > Actinomycetota > Actinomycetes > Mycobacteriales > Pseudonocardiaceae > Lentzea. The sequence continues at coordinate 68,715 of NZ_JAPJDL010000017.1, forward strand.
CACCGGCTGCCCCAAGGGCGCGAGCGTGACGCTGAGGTCGCTGGGCCAGGACGTCGGCCGGACCACGGCCGACGAGAACGGCGAGTTCCGCTCGCCCGTGCGGTTCTCGAACATCGAGCCCGGCCGCCACAAGGTGCGCGCGGAGTGCGGCATCGTGCTCGTGGGCAACGTGGACGTGACGCTGTCGAGCTCGTCCGGCGGCACGACCAGCACGCTCGTGGTGCTGTTGTTCTTCCTGCTCGTGGGTGCCGCGATGCTGCGCCGTCAGTTCTCCGGCCTCAGGCGATAGCGAGAAACGCGAAAGGCCCCCTCTCCGCAGTAGAGGGGGCCTTTCGCGTGATCACCGAAGATCTGAGCCTTAAGGCTCTTCGCGCTGGCGGCGCAGCTTGGCGAGAGCCTCTTCGAGGATCGCCTCGCCGTCCGCGTCGGAGCGCCGCTCCTTCACGTACGCAAGGTGCGTCTTGTACGGCTCGTTGCGCGGAGGCGCGGGTGGCGTCTGCTCGTCACGACCTGCCGGCAGGCCGCAGCGCGGGCAGTCCCAGTTCTCCGGAACCTCCGCGTCGACCGCGAAGGAAGGCCGGGACTCGTGACCGTTCGCGCACCAGTACGACACCCGACGACGGGGCGCGGACTCGCCGCGCTCCGATTCACCCATCGGGCCTGCGCCGACGCGGGTACCGCGAATCGCGTTACCACCGGACATCGACCGTTACACCCCCACCAAGTGGTTACCCCAAGCCCCTGAAGGCTTCTGCCGCTGAACGGTTGATCAGGCTCCGGGGAGCTTGATCAGCAGCCCGATGCCCACGATGGCGATGACCCAGACCGCGCCGACGAAGAGCGTCAGGCGGTCGAGGTTCTTCTCGACCACGGAGGAACCGGACAGACTCGACTGCATACCGCCGCCGAACAGCGAAGAAAGGCCGCCACCACGGCCGCGGTGCAAGAGCACGAGCAGCACCAGCAGCACGCTGGAGACGATCAACAGGATCTGCAGGAACAGGATCATTTCTTCCTCGCTGTCAGGCAGCCGACGCCATAGAGTACCTGTTCGACTGCCGAACGTGTGCAACCAGTGGGGTTATGGGTTTAGCCAGATCAACTTAGGGTAGAGGCCCGCCGGCAGCCAATGCGCACAGCTTGGTGAATTCGTCGGCCTGAAGGCTGGCACCGCCCACCAGGGCGCCGTCGATGTCCTTCTGCGCGATGAGCTCACCGATGTTCGACGACTTGACCGAACCGCCGTAGAGCACCCGGACGACCGCCGCGGTCTCCTCGCCGTACTTCTCCGCCACGAACGAACGGACCAGCGAGCACACCTCCTGCGCGTCCGCGGACGACGCGGTGCGGCCGGTGCCGATGGCCCACACCGGCTCGTAGGCGAACACGATCTTGGCGACCTGCTCGGCCGTGAAGCCCTTGAGGCCGTCCTCGAGCTGCTGGCGCACCAGCTCCAGGTGACCCTTGGCCTCGCGGACGTCGAGCTTCTCGCCGAAGCAGAAGATCGGGGTGACCTCGACCTTCAGCGCCGCCTTGACCTTGGCGTTGACGATGGCGTCCGTCTCGCCGTGGTACTCGCGCCGCTCGGAGTGCCCGACGACCACGTAGTGGCAGCCGAGCTTCTTGATCATCGGGCCGGAGACCTCACCGGTGTAGGCACCGGAGTCGTGCTGCGAGATGTCCTGCGCGCCGTACTTGATCAGCAGCTTGTCACCGTCGACCAGCGTCTGGATGCTGCGGATGTCGACGAACGGGGGAAGAACGGCGACCTCGACCTTGGCGAAGTACTTCTCCGGGAGGGAGAAAGCGATCTTCTGCACGAGACCGATGGCCTCGAGGTGGTTGAGGTTCATCTTCCAGTTGCCCGCGATGAGCGGGAGCCGGGCTGCCATCAGGACTCCAAAACGCTGATGCCGGGGAGTTCCTTGCCTTCCAGGAACTCCAGAGACGCGCCACCACCGGTGGAGATGTGCGAGAAGCCGTCCTCGGGAAGACCCAGCGCACGCACCGCGGCGGCCGAGTCCCCACCGCCGACGACGGTGAAGGCGTCGGACTTCACGAGCGCCTCGGCGACGGCACGGGTGCCGCCGGCGTAGGTCTCGATCTCGAAGACGCCCATCGGGCCGTTCCAGAACACCGTCCTGGCGTCGGCGAGCTTCGACGCGAACAGCTCGCGCGACTTCGGGCCGATGTCGAGGCCCATCTTGCCGGCGGGGATCGAGTCGGTGCCGACGACGTCGTGCTCGACGTTGCCGAACTCGGCCGTGACGAGCACGTCGACCGGCAGCACGAGCTCGACGCCGCGCTTCTCGGCCTCGGCGAGGAAACCCTTCACCTGGTCGAGCTGGTCCTCCTGCAGCAGCGACGTGCCGACCTCGTGGCCCTGGGCCTTGAGGAACGTGTACGCCATGCCGCCGCCGATGAGCAGCCGGTCGACCTTGGCCAGCAGGTTCGCGATGACGCCGAGCTTGTCGGACACCTTCGCGCCGCCGAGCACCACGACGTACGGGCGCTCCAGGTCGTCGGTGAGCTTGCGCAGCACGCCGAGCTCGGTCTCCACGAGACCGCCGACGTACGCGGGCAGCTTCTGCGCCACGTCGTAGACCGAGGCCTGCTTGCGGTGCACGACGCCGAAACCGTCGGACACGAACGCGTCCGCGAAGGCCGCGAGCTCGTCGGCCAGCGCCGAACGCTCCGCGTCGTCCTTGGAGGTCTCGCGGGCGTCGAAGCGGACGTTCTCCAGCATCACGACGCCACCGTCGGTGAGCGCGCCGACCACGGTCGTGGCGGACGGGCCGACGACGTCGCTCGCGAGCGCGACCTCGGTGCCGAGCAGCTCACCGAGGCGAGCGGCGGCCGGGGCCAGGGAGAACTCGGGGTCCGGCTCGCCCTTGGGACGGCCGAGGTGAGCGGTGACGACCACGCGGGCACCCGCGTCGGCGAGTGCCTTGATCGTCGGCACCGACGCGCGCACGCGGCCGTCGTCGGTGATCTTGTCTCCGTCGAGGGGGACGTTCAGGTCGGCGCGCACCAGGACGCGCCGACCCGCGACACCCTCGGCGAGCAGGTCGCTGAGAGTCTTCACTGACTTCCCGTCCCTGCTCAGATCTTGGAGGCGACGAGCTTGACCAGGTCCGCGAGGCGGTTGGAGTAGCCCCACTCGTTGTCGTACCAGCCGACGACCTTGACCTGGTTGCCGATGACCTTGGTCAGCGGCGCGTCGTAGATGCACGAGTGCGGGTCGGTGACGATGTCGGCCGACACGATCGGGTCCGTCGAGTACTTGAGGATGCCGGCCAGGGGGCCCTCGGCGGCGGCCTTGTACGCGGCGTTGATCTCGTCGACGGTGACCTCGCGCTTGAGCGTGACGGTCAGGTCGGTGGCCGAGCCGGTGGGGATCGGCACGCGCAGCGCGTAGCCGTCCAGCTTGCCCTTGAGCTCCGGCAGCACCAGGCCGATGGCCTTCGCGGCGCCCGTGGAGGTCGGGACGATGTTCAGCGCGGCGGCGCGGGCACGGCGGAGGTCGCTGTGCGGCGCGTCCTGCAGGTTCTGGTCCTGCGTGTACGCGTGGATCGTGGTCATGAGGCCCTGCTCGATGCCGAAGCTGTCGTTCAGCACCTTGGCCAGCGGCGCGAGGCAGTTCGTGGTGCAGGACGCGTTCGAGATGATCGTCTGCGAACCGTCGAACTTCTCCTCGTTCGCGCCGATGACGACGGTGAGGTCCTCGTTCTTGGCCGGCGCGGAGATGATGACCTTCTTGGCGCCGCCCTCGTCCACGTGCGCACGGGCCTTGGTGGCGTCGGTGAAGAAACCGGTCGACTCGACCACGACGTCGACGCCGAGGTCCTTCCAGGGCAGAGCGCCCGGGTTGCGCTCGGCGAGGGCCTTGATGACCTTGCCGTCGACGGAGATTCCCTCGTCGGTGACCTGCACGTCGGCGTCCAGACGACCGAGGATGCTGTCGTACTTCAGCAGGTGCGCCATCGTGGCGACGTCACCGAGGTCGTTGAACGCGACGATCTCGATGTCGTGGCCGCCGGCCCTCACGGCGCGGAAGAAATTGCGCCCGATGCGACCGAAACCGTTGACACCTACACGAACCGTCACGACTGACTCCTTGCGTTCAGCTTGGTAGGAACAAGCCCACCCTATCTGCCGAACTGCGTCCCTGGTCACAGGGATAGTGAGTATCTCTGGATCGAACCAGAAAAACCTGCTCCGACTAGGCCGTTCGGCGGTGCACCGCGCGGAGCATCCAGAGGTACGCGCTCAGCTCCTCCGCGGCCTCCGCCGCCGTGCGGCACGCCTCCGGACCGGTCTCCTGCGCGTGCCCGCCGACCACGGCGTTGATCCGGGCGAGCCACTCGTCGACGACGGGGCGGTCCTGGGGCGGCACGAGCGACGCCGCCGGTTCCGCCGGTCTGCTCTGCGCTGTCATGGACCGATCCTGACGACGTCCGGAAGGACCGATCAATACCCCGAATCAGCGGGTGTTACGGACCGTTACGCGCCGGTACGGTCAATGGTCATGACGGCCGCCACCGCCGCCTGCGTGACATGTGGAAACCCGCTCACCGAGGCGGCCGCGGGCCGGCGCTACTGCTCCAACGCCTGCCGTCAGCGCGCGTACCGCGAACGCAGCTCGGCCCGCGACGACTCCCCGCGGGACCCGGCTCTCCCGGCTCCGCTGGACACGTTCGTGGGCCGCCGCGAGGAGCTGGCCTCGCTGGCGCGGCTGGGCGCGGACCGCCTCGTCTCGCTGGTCGGCCCGGCGGGTGCCGGCAAGACCAGGCTGGCGCTCCAGCACGTGAGCAGGCGTGCCGACCGGACGTGGTGGGCGGCGCTGGCACCGGTGTCCGACGCCGTCCAGGCGATCTACACCGCGGTCGGCGCGCACCCGCTGCCGAACCGCTCGGTGCGCGACGCGGTGATCGCCGAGATCGAGCGGCACCGGCGCCCGCTGCTCGTGCTGGACAACTGCGAGCACCTGCTGGCGGACGTCGCCGACGTGGTGTCGGAGCTGCTGGCGTGCTGCCCGCGGCTGCGCGTCCTGGTGACGTCGCGCGAGCCTCTTCGCCTTGCCGGGGAACAGGTCTTCGCGGTGGGCGAGCTGGAGCTGCCCCCGGTCGAGGCCGACGTGGCCGAGGCCAGGCGGTACGACGCCGTGGTCCTCTTCCGCGACCGCGCGATCTCGGTGGACCGCTCGTTCGAGGTGGACGCCGCGAACGTCGCCGACGTCGTCGCCGTGTGCCGTGCCCTCGACGGCATGCCGCTGGCGATCGAACTGGCCGCGCGGCGCATCACCGTGCTCTCCCCCGCCGACATCGTCGCCCGGCTGGGCGACCGCCTCGCCTTGCTCACCGCGGGGCCGCGCGCCGCCGAGGACCGGCACCGCACGCTGCGGACGGCGATCGGCTGGAGCTACGACCTGCTGTCCGAGGAGGAGCAGGCGGCGTCGCGGCGGCTCGCCGTCCTGGGCGTGCCGTTCGACCTCGGCGTGGCGAGCGCGGTCTGCGGTGTCCCCGACGCCCTGGACCTGCTGACCGGTCTCGAGCAGAAGTCGTTGCTGGTGGTCGACCGGGCCGGTGGCCACACGACGTTCCGCCAGCTCGAATCGGTCCGTCTCTACTGCTACGAGCGCGCTGTCGCGCACGCGGAACTCTCTCTCGTGGCCGACCGTGTCGTCGAATGGGTGTGTTCGGTAGTCGAGCCGGAGATCTCGTCGTTCTTCCCGTCGCCGCCCGTCGTGCTGCGCCTGGACCGCAACGTCGGCCTGCTCGACCTGGCCGTGACCCGCACGGCGCAGACGGGCGACTGGTCGCGGCACGCGCTCGCGATCGTCGCGACGGCCTGGACGTCGACCCCGCGCGGCCCTCGCGGCGCCCCCACCGAACTGCTGCACCAGGCGCTGTCCCGGCCGATGCCGCGGGCGTACCGCAGCGTTCTGGCGGTCCTGGCGGCGATGCACCACCGGGTGCGCGGCGGCTGGCACGTGACCCGCCGGTTCGCCGAGGAGTCGCTGGCGATCGAACGCGCCGACGCCCGCCGTCCCGGCACGACTGCCCGCGCACTGGAGGTGCTCGCGTCCGCCGAGGCCCACACCGGTGACCCGGAGCGGGCCTGGCGGCTGTTCGGCGAGGCCGCCGCGCTGCTGCAGGAGTCGGACGACAAGCTCGCGCGCGCCATCCTGCTGAACTCCTACGGCTGGACGCTGGTGCAGCACGGCTTCGCGGACCGGGCGGCCCCGCTGGTCCGCGAGGCGGTGACGCTGACCCGGCTGATCGGCCTGCCGCACATGCTGAACCCGGTCCTGCACACCGCGGGTGCGATCGCGTTGGCGCACAGGAACTACGCCGAGGCCATCGGCCTGTTCCGCGAGAGCCTCGAGGTGGGTTCCGAACACCCGATGGACCAGTACTACGACCTGGAGGGGCTCGCGCTGGGCCTGGTCGGCGAGGGTTCAGACGACGAACGCGCCCTGTCCCTGCTCGTGTCGGCCTCCGCCGTCCGCACCCGCTACGACTTCCGCGCCGAACCGTACTGGCAGGCCCTGCTGGACGAGGCGCGCGCGGTCTGCCGCGAGCGGATCGCGGCCGGGCGGCTGCGCGCCGCCGAGTCGACGGGCGAGCGGATGTCGCTGGCGCAGGCCATCTCCTACGCCCTGACCGCGCAACCGCACGCCGAGGACGACGAGCTGGTCTCCGCCCGCGAGCTGCACGTGGCGACGCTGGTGGCGGAAGGGCTGACGAACCGGCAGATCGGCCAGCGGCTCGGCATCTCGCCGCACACCGTCGCCCGGCACGTCACCAGGGCGCGGTCGAAGCTGGGGCTGCGGTCGCGGGCCCAGCTCGCCGTGTGGGCGGGCCGCCAGACGCACTGAAGGCCCGCACCTGATCGCCAGGTGCGGGCCTCCGGAGTGGTTCAGATCAGCCGAGGTCGGGGAACTCGACCCGCTCGGGGTCGACGGTGCCGACACCACCGATGTTCGACGGGGCGTGCCACGAACCCGCCAGCGCGTTGTTGTTCTGCCACGCCGTCAGCAGGCCGTCCCCGGCAACCTTGATCACCTCCGCCTTGCCGTCCGCGTTGAGGTCGGCGAACTTGACGCCGGCGATCGGACCGGCGCCGACCCCACCGATGGTCGACGGCGCGTACCACGAGCCGGCGAAGGCGTTGTTGTTCTGCCACGCGACGAGCGTGCCGTCAGCGTTGACCTTGATCAGATCGGCCTTGCGGTCCGCGTTGAGGTCGGCGAAGCGCAGCTGAGCCGGGTCGACCGGACCGGTGCCGCCGACGTTGACCGGCGCGTGCCAGGATCCTGCCAGCGCGTTGTTGTTCAGCCACGCGGTCAGCGAGCCGTCCGTGCCGATCTTGACCAGGTCCGCGCGCTTGTCACCGTTGAGATCGGCCAGCCGCAGCTGCTTCGGGTCGACGTCGCCGACGCCACCGATGGTCGACGGCGCGTGCCACGAGCCGGTGAGGGCGTTGCCGTTCTGCCAGCCGGTCAGCGTGCCGTCGGCGTTGACGCGGACGACATCTTCCTTGCCGTCACCGTCCAGGTCGCCGTACTTCACCCGCGACGCCTCCACCGAGCCGACACCGCCGATGCCCTCCGGCGCGAACCACGAACCGGCCAGGGCGTCGAAGTTCTGCCAGCCGGTCAGCGTTCCTCCGTCGTTGAACCGCACGACGTCGGCCTTGCCGAACTGCGGGGGCGGCGGCGCGTCGCTGATCCCGACCGGGCGGACGTACTTCACGAGGTAGTAGCCCTCGCTCGCCGAGTAGGTGCCGGTCGTGGCGTTGATCGTCGTCGGCACCACGCGGGACCTGCCGGAGGTGGTCGGCTGGTCGCCGGAACCGCCGTCCCAGTTGCCGTTCTGGACGCGGACCGTGCCGTTGGAGTTGACCGCGACGACGATCGCGACATGCTGGACGTTGCTGACCGAGTTGTTCGGGCTGAAGACCGCGGCGTCACCGACGTGAGGGGTGTCGGTGAGTGAGCCGTTGTTGAGTCCGTACCGGTAGAAGCTGCGGGCGCCGGGATCGAGGCCGTTCACGCTGATGCCTCCGACGTTCGCCCAGACCCACTTGGCGAAGTCAGCGCACCAGTACTCGGGGAGCCCGCTGAAACCGGTGCAGCTGCTGTAGTAGTACCTGCCTCCCAAGCTGTTGGTGCTGCAGGCCATCTTCCCCTCGTTGGCGTTGGCCAGGTTGGCGATGTCGGCGCCCGTGGCGGCCTGGGCCTGGCCGATGAGCAGCAACGGGCCGAGGACGGCGGCGGAGAGCAAGGTCGTGGCGACCCGGCTGAGGGCGCGAGTGAGCGTCATGGTGGTTCTCCTTGTCCGAGTGAGGTGCGGGATTGCTCAGCCGAGCTCTGCGAAGTCGACGCGGTCGGTCTCGTTGATGCCGACGCCGCCGATGGTCGACGGTGCGAACCACGAACCGGCGAGCGCATTGCTGTTGCGCCACGCGGTCAACGTGCCGTCGCCGTTGACCTTGATCACGTCGGCCTTGCCGTCCGCGTTGAGGTCGGCGAACCGGACACCCGTGACACCGTCGGCCCCTACGCCGCCGATGGTCGACGGCGCGAACCACGAACCGGCCAGCGCGTTGCTGTTCTGCCAGCCCGTCAGCGTGCCGTCAGCGTTGACCCTGATCAGATCGGCCTTGCCGTCCGCGTTGAGGTCGGCGAAGCGCAGCTGGGCCGGGTCGACCGCGCCGGTGCCGCCGATGTTCACCGGCGCGTGCCAGGAACCACCGAGGGCGTCGTTGTTCTGCCAGGCGGTGAGCGCGCCGTCAGCGTCGATCTTGATGAGATCGGCCTTGTGGTCGCCGTTGAGGTCGGCGAGCCGCAGCTGCTTCGGCTCGACGGAGCCGACGCCGCCGATGGTCGAGGGCGCGAACCACGAACCGGCCAGCGCGTTGTTGTTCTGCCAGCCCGTCAGCGTGCCATCGGCGTTGACGCGGACCAGGTCCTCACGACCGTCCCCGTTGAGATCACCGAACTTCAGCCGTGCCGGCTCCACTGGACCGGTGCCGCCGATGCCCTGTGGTGCATACCAGGAACCGCTGAAGGCGTCGTTGTTCTGCCAGCCGGTGAGCGTGCCGTCAGCGTTGAACCGCACCACGTCCGCCTTGCCGAACGGCGTTCCGCCACCGCCACCTCCCCAGAGGTGGTTCGCGATCTTGACCGCGTCGGGTGCCTCGACGCCGTACTTGTAACGGAGGTCCTCGCGCGGCCGCTGCACGTCCGCTGCCACGGCACCGATGTCCGCGTTGTTCCAGGATCCGTTCGGGTAGAAGCGAACCATGGTGTCGAGGAACTTGTCCGTCGCGATCGCGGGGTTCGTCCGCTCGGCGAAGCTGCCCCAGCTCGCCCGCTGCTGGAACAGGCCGACCGAGTCGAGGTCGCCGCCGTCCAGGTTGGCGTTGCTGCTCTCGACGATGGTCGTCGAGATCGCGATGGCCGCGGCTCTCTCGTTGAAGCCGCGTGCTTTCACCCGTTGCACCACCGCACGGGCGCAGGAGGTGTTGTAGGCGGTCATGTGGCCGCGCATCTTCTTCGCCAGCTGCGGATTGAGTGCCGCGGCGTCAGCGGCGTCCGCTGACGAAGGTCCGGCCGAGGTGCACGGCAGCGCGTTGGCAGCGTGCGCCGTACCGGTCCCGACAAGACCGAAGGACAACGACGAGATGGTGAGCGCGGCCAGGATTCCGGTCAAGCGATTCATGAGTTTCCCCAGGCTGTTGGTGTTTCCTGCTTGCTGGGAAAACGATCTGATGCTGACCTGCAAACCGTCTGCAAACCGTCTGCACACGACCTGCAAAGCAAATGGCCCGCAGCCGATCGGCTGCGGGCCATTTGCTTTGCTTCGTCCTAGACCTCTGCCTCGAGCATCTCGGCCGTGACCGCGGACTCGGTGTCCGGCAGGCCCAGGTCCTTGGCCCGCTTGTCCGCCATGGCCAGCAGACGCCTTATACGGCCTGCCACCGCGTCCTTGGTCATCTGCGGGTCCGACAGCTGGCCCAGTTCCTCCAGCGACGCCTGGCGGTGCGCGAGGCGCAGCTGCCCGGCGGCGGCCAGGTGGTCCGGTGCCTCCGGCCCGAGGATCTCCAACGCGCGCGCCACCCGTGCGGCCGCCGCGACGGCCGCACGGGCCGAGCGGCGCAGGTTCGCGTCGTCGAAGTTCGCCAGCCTGTTCGCGGTCGCGCGGACCTCACGCCGCATGCGGCGCTCTTCCCACGCCATCACGCTGTCGTGCGCGCCGAGCTTGGTCAGCATCGCCCCGATGGCGTCGCCGTCCCTTATCACCACGCGCTCGGCCCCGCGGACCTCGCGCGACTTGGACGAGATGCCCATCCTGCGCGCCGCGCCGACGAGTGCGAGCGCCGCCTCGGGGCCGGGGCAGGTGATCTCCAGCGACGAGCTGCGACCGGGTTCGGTCAGCGAGCCGTGCGCCAGGAAGGCACCGCGCCACGCGGCCTCGGCGTCGCACACGCCACCGGACACGACCGGCGCGGGCAGGCCGCGCACCGGGCGGCCGCGCGGGTCGAGCAGACCGGTCTGCCGGGCCAGGCCCTCGCCGTCCTTGACCACGCGGACGACGTACCGGGTGCCCTTGCGCAGTCCGTTCGACTGGATCGTGAACACCTCGGCGTGGTGGCCGTAGAGCGCCTGGATCTCCTTGAGCAGCCTGCGGGCCGCGGAACCCAGGTCGAGCTCGGCCTCGACGACGACCCGGCCGGACACGATGTGCAGGCCGCCGGCGAACCTGAGCAGGGAGGACACCTCCGCGCGGCGGCAACAGGTCTTGGATACCGCGAGCCTGCTCAGCTCGTCCTTGACCGCCGACGTCATCGCCACTGGCCAGTCCCTCCCACTCCGGTCTCCACGACCACCTGCCTCAGGCAACCGGCAAGTGCCTCCGGATCATGCCGCTCTGCGGCGTCCGGTGCGGCGATCTTGGCCAGATGCGTACGCGCACCCAGTGCCGAGGCGGCTCGCGTCAACCGGTCCGGGGTGGGGACCGAGTCGACGTCGGCGATCACCGCGTCCACCTTCAGCTCGGGTGCGTGCTCGCAGACTACGTCCAAATGCCGCTCCGGAGAGAAACCAGCGGTTTCACCCGGTTGGGGGACGAGATTGAGCACGAGCACCTTCCTGGCCCGCGTGTGCACGAGCGCGTCGTGCAGTTCGGGCACGAGCAGATGCGGCAAGACGCTGGTGAACCACGATCCAGGTCCGAGTACCACGACATCGGCGTCAAGTACAGCCTGTACCGCTTCCGGACAGCCGGCAGGTCGCCCGTTCGGGGCAGTCAACCGGATGCGCTGCACCAGCCCGGGCGTGGTCGCGATGGCGACCTGCCCCCGGATGCGCCGCACGTCGGTCTCGTCCTCGTCCAGCCCCACGACGTCCGCCTCGATGTCGAGCGGATCGTTCGACATGGGCAGCACCCGGCCCTTGACGCCGAGCAGCCTGCTGGTGAGGTCGAGCACGGCGACGGGGTCGCCGAGCTGCTCGAGCAGCCCGGCGATCACCAGGTTGCCGACCGCGTGCCCCGCGAGCGCCCCGGTGCCGCCGAAGCGGTGCTTGAACAGCGACGTCCACCGCCGGCTGGCCTCGTCGTCCCCCGCCAGCGCCGCCATGGCCTTGCGCAGATCACCGGGCGGCAGCAGGTCGGACAGCTCACGCCGGAGCCGCCCGGAGGACCCGCCGTCGTCCGCGACCGTCACCACGGCCGTCACGTCGTCGGTGACCTGCTTCAACGCGCTCAGCGTCGCGTGCAGCCCGTGACCGCCACCCAAAGCAACAGCTTTCAACTTCGTCACTCACGTCCCAGATCCCTGTGCACGACCTTCACGGCCGTGCCGTCCTCGCTGGCCAGCCGCCCGGCCAGCTCTTCGCTCAGGGCGACACTGCGGTGCTTGCCACCGGTGCACCCGATCGCGAGCGTCAGGTAGCGCTTGCCCTCGCGCCGGTAGCCGGCACCGATGAGCCTGAGCAACTCGTGGTACCGATCAAGGAACTCGTCCGCGCCCTCCTGGGACAGCACGTAGTTGCGCACCTCACCATCGAGCCCCGTCTGCTCCCGGAGCTCCGGGATCCAGAACGGGTTCGGCAGGAACCGCACGTCCATGACGAGGTCGGCGTCCATCGGCAGCCCGTACTTGTACCCGAAGCTCAGCACCGTGACCCTGGTCCGGCTGGCCGCCTCGCTGCCGAAGCTGTCCTCGATCTTGGACCGCAGCTGGTGGATGCTCAACGCCGACGTGTCGACCACGAGGTCGGCTTCCTGCTTGAGCGGCGTCAGCAGGATCCGCTCGGCCTCGATGCCGTCCTGCAGCCGCCCGTCCCCCTGCATGGGGTGACCGCGCCGCACCGCCTCGAAGCGCCGGATCAGCACGGCGTCGGTGGCCTCGAGGAACAGCACGCGCGGCTTGTACCCGCGCGCGTCGAGGTCCTTGATGATGGAGGCCAGGTCCTCGGTGAACGCGCGGCTGCGCACGTCCATGACGACCGCGACCCTGGTGATCGCCCCGCGCGCCTGGGCGCCGAGCTCGACCATGGTGGCGATGAGTTCCGGGGGCAGGTTGTCCACGACGAACCAGCCGAGGTCCTCCAGGCACTTGGCCGCGGTGCTGCGGCCCGCACCGGACAGCCCGGTCACCACGGCGACTTCGATGCCGGACTTCTCCGCGTTCACGACTACGACTCCGTTACCTGTTCATGAGCGCGACTGTGCCGCTCTCGTTCGGGCTTGCTCGATGTTGGGCCCCGCCACGCCGGGCGCGCCCGGGAAGAGTCTCCACCGGAACGGCCCTCGCGTGCGGCAGGTTCGACAGTTGAGACGCTACGTGGCGCGGCCGGTTTCGCCACCCGGACGGGTGAACCTCGTCCTGATCCACGCCTCACACCGTCTAGTGGATGTCACGAAACCATGGTCATCTTCGCCGCGACAGAAGGAGGGAGCACGCGGGTCGGCCACTCGCCTCGCACCGCTGGCAACGTTCGTCACACCGCCCATCGTGTTGGTCACACCGCCCGCCGTGTTCGTCACACCGCCCGCTGCGTGTCTCACGCCGCCAGCCTCACATCGCCGGCCACGTCCTCGCCCGCCAGCCTTACAACGCCAGCCACGTCCTCACCCGCCAGTCACGCTTCTCGCACCGCCAGTCACGCTTCTCGCACCGTCGGCCTCACATCGCCAGCCACGTTCCTCACCTGCCAGCCTCACACCGCCGGCCACGTCTCCCACGCCGCCGGCCTCGGCCTGCACCTCGTCCGCCGCCACCGCGGCGGCCAGACCGCCAGCTCCGTCGGCCGCCGCCTCACATCGCGAACCCTGCTTCTCACACCAGCAGCCTCACACCGCGAGCCCTGCTCCTCACACCAGCAGCCTCACACCGCGAGCCCTGCTCCTCACCCGCCGGCCTCATACCGCCGACCACGTTCCTCGCGCCGCCGCCTCACACCGCGACCGGATAGCTCGACTGGAACGCCAGGCGCGCGTCGGAGCCCGACGCGATCCGGTCGAGCTCGTCGTCCAGCGCCATGAACACCTCCCACGGCTCGTGGCCGGTGGCGCTCGCCAGGCGTTCGGTCACCAGCTGCTCCAGGTCCGGGACGCGCTTGGCCTTCCACACCTTGTCCGCCAGGCTGACCAGCAGCTCCTCCAGGCTGATGCCCGGCGTGGTCCACGACGCGTGCGTCCGCGCGAACCGAGCCAGCCGCTCCTCGACGCCGCGCTCTCGCAGCAGCGCGTGGCCCGCCGGCTCGTGGGCCGAGCCCGGACCGGACAACTCGTTGGGGTGCAACACCTTGCCGATGTCGTGGGTGGCCGCGCCGTACAGGACCGCGTCCCGGTCGACGGCGACCGACGGGTGGTGGCGCTCGATCCAGGTGATGAGTTCGCAGGCCACGTCGTGCACTGCCCGCAGATGTGCGACCAGACGCGGCGGCGCCTGCAGCTCGGTCAGCAAGTCCTCGACGGGCGCGGGTAACGGCCGCAGCGGCACGGCCTCCGTCATGGCTCGGTGCGCCGACGACAGGCCCTTGCTCGGCGCGGCACCGCGAACCAACGACGAACCGTCGTCCGATAGCGGCGACGGCACTTCCCCCGTCACATCGTTGCCGGAAAACGACGTCCCGCCACCTGCCGGCCCAGGTCCCATCAGGAGCTCCCACCAGACGAAGCCAAAGTCGCCACCACGGCCTCCGCGGTGCGGCGGCCCACGCCCGGCACGTCGCTGATCTCGTCCACTGTGGCCTGTCGCAGCTTCCGCACCGAGCCGAAGTGCTTGAGCAGGGCCGCTTTGCGGGTCTCGCCGAGGCCTGGCACCTCGTCGAGGGCCGAGGTGGTCATGCGCTTCGAGCGCTTCTGGCGGTGGTAGGCGATGGCGAAGCGGTGGGCCTCGTCGCGGACTCGTTGGAGCAGGTACAGGGCGTCGCTGGTGCGCGGCAGGATCACCGGGTCCTGTTCGCCCGGGACCCAGACCTCCTCGAGGCGTTTGGCGAGGCCCACCACCGCCACGTCGGTGATGCCCAGTTCGGCCAGGACGTCGGAGGCGGCTGCGGCCTGGGGGCCCGCGCCGTCCACCACGAGGAGGTTGGGCGGGTAGGCGAACTTGCGGGGTTTGCCGGTGTCCGGGTCTATTCCCGGGTTGGGGCCGCCGGAGGCGGTTTCGCGGAGCATCGCCTGGAAGCGGCGGCGGACCACCTCAGCTATCGAGGCCACGTCGCCCTCGGTGGCCGCCTCGCGGAGGGCGAAGCGGCGGTACTCGGACTTGCGGGCCAGGCCGTCCTCGAACACCACCAGGGACGCCACCACGTCGGTGCCCTGGACGTGGCTGATGTCGATGCACTCGATGCGCAGCGGCGCGGTGTCGAGCGACAGGGCGTCCTGGATCTCCTGCAGGGCCGCGGAGCGGGCGGTGAGGTCGCCCGCGCGGCGGAGCTTGTGCTGGGCGAAGGCCTCGGAGGCGTTGCGCGCCACCGTTTCCATCAGGGCGCGCTTGTCGCCGCGTTGCGGGACGCGCAGGACCACTCGGGAGCCTCGCTGCTCGGACAGCAGGTCTTCCAGGGCCGGGGCGTCGTCGGGCAGGACCGGGACCAGCACCTCGCGCGGGGTGCTCTCGGTGTTGTCGCCGTAGAACTGCATGATGAACTGGTCGACGAGGCCGCCGTCGTCGAGGGCCTCGACCTTGTCGAGCACCCAGCCGCGCTGGCCGCGGACGCGGCCGCCGCGCACGTGGAAGACCTGGACCGAGACCTCCAGCTCGTCCTGCGCGAACGCCATCACGTCGGCGTCCGTGCCGTCGCCCAGCACGACGGCCTGCTTCTCCATCGCGCGGCGCAGCGCGCCCAGGTCGTCGCGCAGGCGCGCGGCGCGCTCGAACTCCAGCTCCTCGGAGGCCTGCAGCATCTCGCGTTCGAGGCGGCGGACCATGTTGTCCGTCTTGCCCGCCAGGAAGTCGCAGAAGTCGAGCACGATGTCGCGGTGCTCGTCGGCCGACACCTTGCCCACGCACGGCGCCGAGCACTTGTCGATGTACCCGAGCAGGCACGGGCGGCCGATCTGGTTGTGCCGCTTGAAAACGCCCGCCGAGCACGTGCGCGCGGGGAACACGCGCAGCAGCAGGTCGAGCGTCTCGCGGATGGCCCAGGCGTGGGCGAACGGCCCGAAGTAGCGCACGCCCTTCTTGCGCGGGCCGCGGTACACGTGCAGGCGCGGGTAGTCCTCGTGCAGGGTCACGGCCAGCACCGGGTACGACTTGTCGTCGCGGTACCGGACGTTGAAGCGCGGGTCGAACTCCTTGATCCAGTTGTACTCGAGCTGCAGCGCCTCGACCTCGGTGGAGACGACGGTCCACTCGACGGAGGCCGCCGTCGTCACCATCTGGCGCGTGCGCGGGTGCAGCCCCGCCAGATCCGCGAAGTACGAGTTCAGCCTGCTGCGCAAGCTCTTCGCCTTGCCGACGTACACGACCCGGCCACCGGCGTCGCGGAACTTGTAGACGCCGGGAGCCTCCGGAATCGTGCCCACAGCAGGGCGATACGTCGAGGGATCTGCCACGCCGTCCAGACTATCGACGCGGTCCGACAAAAACAGAAAGGGTCAGGTCAGGACCACCTGGTCGCCGTCGACCTTCACCGCGACCGCGCGCAGGCCGGTCGTCGCCGGTCCCTTCTTCACCGCGCCGTCGGAAGCACCGAACTGGCTGCCGTGCGAAGGGCAGGTGATGGTGCCGCCGGACGGCTCCGCGACCATCGAGCCCTGGTGCGGGCACGTCGCGTCGAAGGCCTTCACCTCGGTGGCGGAGATGCGCGCGACGACGATCTTCTTGCCGCCGGGGGCGTCGACGACGGCGCCGCCGCCCTCGGGCACGTCGGCCAGCGCGACGAGCGCGGTGCCGCTGGTCCCGGCGGATCCCGAGGATCCCGTCGGAGTCGAACCGCCCTGGGTGGGTGTGGTTCCGGAACCGGTCGAGGTCGAGCTGCACGCCGTCACGAGTCCGCTGGGCACGGCGAGGGCAACCGCGATTCCGCACAGCGCCGCGCGCCTGCTGACCAGGCTTTCGGTGTTCACGACCGATCCTCCGTGGTGGTGGGTGTTCGGGGTCACACCACAGCATTACGCGAACAGGACCGCCGGAGTTCAGCGAGAAGCCCGATGCACAGCAAACCCACAGGTCTCAGCCGAGCACCACGTCGTCCCCGGAACGCACGACCGCGACCTCGGCGAGACCTGATTCCGCAGGTCCTTTGCGGACGGCCCCGGTCGAGGCGTCGAAGGTGCTCCCGTGCAACGGGCAGGTGATCACGCCGCGGGCAGGCGGGTTGACCATCGACCCCACGTGCGGGCACGCCGGGTTGAACGCGCGGAATTCACCCGATCGAGGTTGCACGACCAGCAGCTGGGCGTTGCCGGGCATGTCCACCAGCACGCCGGAGCCTTCGGGCACCGAGGAGACGGCGACGACGCGGTCTCCCGGCCGGGCGGTGCCGGCACCGCCCGTCTTGCGAGGAGCGGGCTCGCCACAGGCGCTCAAGGCGGCGGCGAGCCCACACAACAACACTGAACGACGATCCACGAGCACCGATTATCGGCGCTGGTCCTCCGCGGCGGCCTGCCGGGCCAGCGCCAGCACGGCGGTGAACGGCGGGAACCAGTGCCGCGAGTGCGACGGCGGGTTCGCCCAGCGCAGCGATCCGTACCTGGTCATGGTGGGCGGGAGCGCGATCCGGTGCGGCGACCGCACGAACTGGACCTCCGGTGGCGCCTTCAGGTGGGTGGGCAGCAACGCCACCAGTTCGGCCAGGAAGATCCAGTGTTCGCGGGGGCCGGGGATCACCGTGACCGGTCCGGCGAGCATCCGCGACTTCAGGTCGGCCAGGACTCGCGACCCGATCCGCGCCGGCATCGCCAAGGCTGTCGTGGCGGGGCCCAGGGGCAGGAACACGCCCTGCTCGGTGACGGTCACCTGCCAGCCGAGCAACCGGTAGCCGGCCACGGCCTCCCCGATCGCCCGTGCGTGTCCCCTGTTCTGTGGGATCCCGGCCGTGCCGGTCTCCGCGGTCGTGAGGCTCATCGGCGGTTGTCCTCCCCGTTGGTGGGTCAGGCACTGGTCACGGCCACGGGGATCCACCCGCAGCCTGACGTTGTGCAGGGTCCTTCTCACTTCACGCCAACACCACTCGCCTGCTGCATGGGCCTCATGCAGCAGGCGTATGAAGCTCATCCGCCGGGCGGGGGCACCAGGACTGCGACACGCGAACCCATTACGTCTTATGCATGAGATGGATGGACTGACGATCACACGTCCGTACACTGGGAAAACGCTCAGTGACGGGGGCGAGGCCGATGGATGCAGCGAGACCCAAATCCAGACGCGCTTGCCCGTGTGGGGCGTTCATCGCCGCCGACAACCCCGATCGGCTGTGTCACCGGTGCCGCCGCAACGCTCGTGCGGACGTGCACGGACCACCTGAGGTCCCGAACGACTTCTGGGACCACCCCGCGATCGTCGCCGCGTGCGCGGACCGCGACATGGGTGCGCTGATCTCCGCGTACCGGCACCACCCCCGGCACCTCAGCCGGGTCACGCAGGACCGCATGGCGGCGTGGCTCGGCATCAGCCAGGCGCAGCTCTCGCGTTACGAGTCGGGCGAGAACCAGATCGACCGCCTCGACCGGCTGCGCCACTTCGCGCTGGTGCTCGGTGTTCCGGGCGAACGACTGTGGTTCGACCGCGTCGTCATCCCAGCTCAGGTGGGCTCCCCTGACAACGGCCCGCCAGACGTGCTCGCCGCCCCCTGGGAGGCGACGAGCATTGCCCGTTCGGTCGAGGAGACGGCGAGGAGCGACTTGGCGATCAGCAGACGAGCGGCGCTCACAGGAGCCGCCGCGGTGACGGTGGGGTCCGCACTGGTCGAGCCTCTGCAGCGGTGGTTGCACCCCCTGCAGAACCTGTCGAAGTGGTCGTCGCACTCGGCGATCAGCGAGGAGGAACTGTTCGCGTTGCAGCGCGTGGCCGACGGGCTGCGCGGATGGGGCGGCCGGGGCGGCTACGGGCTGGCCCGCAAGGCCGTCCTGGGTCAGCTCGACGAGCTGGCCGAACGCCTGGGCCGGGCACCGTCCGGGCCGACGACGGAACGCGCGTTCTTCATCGGCGCGGAACTGTCGAAGGTGGCGGCGAGCATGTCGTTCGACGCCGGCCTGCACAACGCGGCCCAGCGCTACTACGTGCTGGCCGTCCGGATGGCCAAGGCCGGCCACAACGACGGCTTCGCGGCGCTGTGCCTGGCGGCCATGGCGAGGCAGATGTTCGACCTGGGCCGTCCCGAGGACGGCCTGGAGCTGGTCCAGCTGGGCCAGTACGGCACCCGCCGCACCGGCACGCCGACGCTCAAGGCGCTCCTGCTCACCCGCGAGGCCTGGGCCTACGCGAGCATGGGCAAGACCCGCGAGTTCCACCAGGCCGTGGGCATGGCGCAGGACAGCTTCGCCCAGCGGGACGCGGACAACGAGCCGCGCTACCTGCACAGCTTCGACGAGGCCGAGCTCGAGGGCGTCATCGGCGCCCGCTGCCGCGACCTCGCCATGCACGACCCGTCCCAGGCCGTGTTCGCCGAACAGCACATCCGGCGGGCACTGGCTCTGCGGGACCCGTCCAAGGTGCGCAACCGCGCCTTCGACGTGATCGGACTGGCGCGCACCAAAATGGTCGCGGGAGACCCGGAGGCAGCGTGCGGGTTGATCAACGAGGTCCTGCCGACAGCGGCGAAGCTCTCCTCCGGGCGAGTCCTGCGCAAACTGGAGGACTTCGCCAAGGAGGCGGCACGGCACCGCCACATCCCCGCCGTGCAGGACACCCGAGACGCGATCAGAGCGATCCGGACCGCTTGATGCGCGTCGGCATCACCGGTCACAGCAACCTGGTCCCGGAGTGCGTTCCGGCCGTCCAGGCCGCCATCACGGAGGTGCTGGAACGGCTCGGCACCAACCTGGTCGGCGTGACCTGCCTGGCTCCCGGAGCCGACCAGGTCTTCGCCAGGGCGGTCCTGGCGCTGGGCGGGGAGGTGGAGGTGGTCCTGCCCGCCCTGGACTACCGCGACCGCCTGAAACCCCACCAGGTGGCCGACTACGACGAGCTCCGCGCGGCCGCCACGGTCGTCAGCGTCCTCCCGCACATGTCGAGCGGACGGCTGGCGTACGTGGCGGCCAACGAGCGCATGCTCGCCTCCGTCGAGCTCCTGGTGGCGGTGTGGGACGGCGTCCCGGCCCAGGGCAAGGGCGGCACGGCGGACGTGGTGGAGCAGGCACGCGCGTCCGGCGTGCCCATCGAGGTCGTCTGGCCGGAAGGGGCGCGCAGGAAGTCCTGACCGCCACTAGGCCGAGTGAGGGAAGTTCGTCGGCAACCGGACCAACTCCCCTCACAGGCCTAGCCCCGCCCACCGCGCTTGATCACGATTTCGGGGCATGGCAGCCGATCCGTTCGCCCGCCTGGCCGACCGCCAGCAGTCCCTGCGAACAGCCCTACGAGCCCTCAAGGCGGCAGGCCCCGGCAGCCCGGACTTCCGGTCCCTCCTCGCCACCACGAACGCCGAAGTGGAAGCGGTCGTGCAGGCCCGCAGGGACGTCGAGGCCGCCAGGCTGACGTCCCCGAACCGCATGATCGCCATCGCCACCACCGCCGCGGCCCTGATCGTCGCCGTGGGCTGGTTCGACGCCTGGTCGCTGCTCTCGCTGCTGGTGGCGGTGGCCACGGCCGCGTCGGTCCTGGTGGACCCGGCGGGCCGCCGGGTCTTCGAACCCCGGGCCAGGACCACCGCGATCTGCGCGGCACTGCTGGCCACCCTCCTGACCCCGCTGGCCAGCGGCTGGGCGACACTGATCACCGCGGCGGGCATCGCCTGGTGGGCCTGGAGGACGCTCAAGTGAACATCGACCCGGTCAAGGCGCTGGACGGCAAGGTCGAGCGGCTCAAGAAGGAGCTGAAGTCGCTGGAGACCCGCATCGACCACGCCCAGACCGACGCGGCGCACCACCAGCTCAGCCAGGCGAACCAGCTCAAGGACAACACCCGCAAGCTCACCAAGACCAACGACCGCGTCACCGAGCTCGCGGAGAGCGTCCACCGCCTGGAGCGCCTCCTGGTGGCGCTGAACCGGAAGGTCCGGGCGAGCGAGACGCAGAAGGCGGACTTCGACGACTGGCCCGAGATCGACGAGGCACAGCTCGCGAAGATCCACAAAGGCCAGGAAGCCTACGCCCGCAGGGTTTTCACCCCGCAGGAGGCCAAGGACACGCGCAAGGCCATCGCCGAGTACGACCGCAGGGCACTGGAGGCGATCGACGCGGCCGAGGCCCTGACGCACCTCCCGCCCTCGGCGGAAACGTTGTGGCGCAAGAACTACCAGCAGTGGCGGTCCATCACGGACCAGGAACGCCCCGACGCCCCGGACGACGACACGCACGCCAAGGACACCGTCGCCAAGACGGCCGGCAACGAGGCCATCGGGCACGTGCGGCAGCTGATCCGCGCGCGCATCGAGGACGCGGTGGCACGGGATCTGCTGTTCCCGGCGTGGTTCGAGAACATGCTCGGACCCGCCGCCCCGCCCGGCAAGGCGGACGACTGGCTTTACACCGCAACGGATGTCGTGTTGTACCGGCTGCTGCACGGCATCACCAGCCCAGCGGACGCGCTCGGTCCGGCACCCCAGGACGAGGGGCACCGCAAGACCCTGCACAACCGCCTGACCGGCGAGTGCGCGGACTACCGGAGACCGTGAGAAAGCCCGGGCAGGGCGCCTCTGCCCGAGCACTCAACTCACGCCAGCTCCAGGCTGAACCGCTGCTGCACGGCGTCCACCGCGAGCACCTTCACCTGCACCGAGGCACCGACCTCGGCCTGCTGGCCGTGCAGGAGCCCGTGTGCACCGGCGGGGTGCTCGACGAACGATCCGAAGGGAACGGTCGAGACGACCTTCCCCGAAAAGACATCACCAACGTTGGGAAGCATTGCGCATCACCTCCTCTCCCTGAGCGCGTGTCCCGTCAAAGCGGACAGACGCGGGGAGGGAGGGGCCCTGATCAAGTCAGGGCCGGGCAACCGTTCCGCTCACGGCACAAGGCCGACCCGGCAGTCATGACGAGAACCCTAGCCACCACAGGCCGTCGTCCGCAACGGAATCTAGAATCCCTCCCATGCTGGAGACGTCCGCGCGCCTGCTGAAGCTCCTGTCCCTGTTGCAGGTGCGGCGTGACTGGACGGGCCCGGAGCTCGCCGACCGGCTCAGCGTCGACGTGCGCACGATCCGCCGCGACGTGGACAAGCTGCGCAGCCTCGGCTACCCCGTGACGTCGCTGCCCGGCGCGGCCGGCGGCTACCAGCTCGGTGCGGGCGCGGAGCTCCCGCCGCTCCTGCTCGACGACGACGAGGCGGTCGCCGTCGCGGTCGGACTGAGGACGGCGGCGAACGGCTCCGTCGCGGGCATCGAGGAGACGTCGATCCGCGCTCTCACCAAGCTCGAACAGGTGCTGCCGGCGAGGTTGCGGCGACGCGTGCAGGCGCTCCAGGCGCACACCACCGCCCTGCCGGCCGCGGGCCCGACGGTCGACCCGGAGACGCTCACGATCATCGCCGCCGCGTGCCGCGACCACCAGCAGCTGCGCTTCACCTACGCCCCGACGCAGGGCGAGCCCGCGAAACGCCTCGCGGAACCGCAGGGTCTCGTGCACACCGGCCGCCGGTGGTACCTGGTGGCGTGGGACGTGTCCAAACAGGACTGGCGAACGTTCCGGGTGGACCGCATCACCGAGCAGCCCGCGCTCGCGGCGAGGTTCACGCCCCGCGAGCCGCCCGCACAGTCCCTGGGCGAGTTCGTGTCGAGGCAGGTCGCCTCCAACGTCTACACCTACCAGGCGGTGCTCACGATCCACGCACCCATGCAGGCGGTCGCGGAGCGCACCACGCCCATGTCCGCCGCGCTGGAACCGATCGACGACCAGTCCTGCCTGATGCGCACGGGCGCCGACGCTCTCGAACGGATCGTGTTCCACCTGCTGTTCCTGGGCTTCGAGTTCGACGTGCACGAACCGGTGGAACTCAGGGACTACGTCGAGATCCTCGTCCGCAGACTCCACAACGCCATTACAGTGCGGGATTGACTTGTCCCTGTTCTGAAGAGCAGGGATTCCCACCCGCCGCGTGGCGGGTAGCGCTTACGCGCTGTGCCTCACGGCACGGGGTTCCTGTTTCACTGCCGATCGCGGAAGGGAGGGCCCTTGCCGTCTGACATCAGCTCCGCAGGCATCACCCGAGACGACGTCTCGGGTTACGGCTCGACCAGCCGCAAGGATGTTCTTCGCCGCGTTGAGGTCCCGGTCGTGCCGGGTGCGGCAGCCCGGACACGTCCAGTGCCGGGCGGACAGTGCAAGCTCTGCGAGCACGTGCCCGCAGACCGAACAGGTCTTGCTCGAGGGAAACCAGCGGTCGATCACGACCAGCGTGCGGCCGGCCCGGTCGCATTTGTACTCGAGCTGCCTGCGCAACTCGCCCCAGCCCGCGTCAGAGATGGCACGGGCGAGGTGGCGGTTGCGCACCATGTTCCTGACCGACAGGTCCTCGATCGCGATCACGTCGGCCGAGCGCACCAGAGCCGTGGTGGTGCGGTGCAGGAAGTCCTGGCGTGCGTTGCGGACCTTGCGATGCGCGCGGGCGACCTTGGCCTGAGCCTGGCGGCGGTTGCGGCTGCCGCGCTGGCAGCGGGCCATCCGTCGTTGGTAGCGGGCCAGGTTGCGGGCCTTGCGGGCGAGGTGCCGCGGGTTCGCGATCCGCTCACCGTCACTGGTCACCACGAGGTCTGTGAGGCCGAGATCGACGCCGATCGCGTGGCCGGCGGGCTCGGCCGGGGAGAGCTCGGTGGTGGCCACGGCGAACGCCACGTACCAGCGTCCGTCCGGCTCGCGGGAGATCACGACCATCGTCGGGTCCAGCGCGGCCAGGTCCACGCCGCCGAAGGACCACACGAACCGCAGCGGTGTGCTGGTCTTGGCCAGCGTCAGCACGCCCTCACGCATCCGGAACGCCGAGCGGGTGCAGTGCGCGCTCTGCCGCCCGGTACGGGACTTGAACCTCGGAACACGGGCACGCCCGGCGAAGAAGTTGCCGAACGCGGTGTGCTGATGCCGCAGCGTCTGCTGCAACGGCACACAGGACACCTCCGACAGAAACGCGAGTTCCTCGGTGCGTTTCCACCCCGTCAGCGCCGCATCGGTCTGCCGATACGACGTGCGCACACCCTCGGCACGGTAGCGGTGGTTGCGCTCGCTCAAGGTCTTGTTCCACACCAGACGCACACACCCGAACGTGCGGTTCAACACCACAGCCTGCTCAGGGGTCGGATAAGCCCGGCACTTGTACGCCGTTCGCACGAACCACAACCTACCGGGAACACCATGACGACCACGACGCAGCACTGCCGGCCAGCGCACCGCGTGCCTGGACCGCCCCGGCTCCGCTCAGACGCTCCAAGCGGAGTCCAGATTCCGCCCCGGCCTGAAGGCCGGGGCCTCCACCGGAGGTCATGGTGACAGTGGACTTCGCGACCGCGGCGGACCCGTTCAGACGGGAGCTCCTCGCGCACTGCTACCGGATGCTCGGCTCGCTGCACGACGCCGAGGACCTGGTGCAGGAGACGTACCTGCGCGCGTGGAAGGCGTACGGCCAGTTCGAGGGCCGCTCGTCCATCCGCACGTGGCTGTACCGGATCGCGACGAACGTCTGCCTCACCGCCCTCGACGGGCGCACGAGGCGCCCGCTGCCGTTCGGGCTCGGCACCCAGGCGGCCACCGAGTCCGATCCGCTCACCCAGGACCACGACGTGCCGTGGCTGGAGCCGTTCCCGACCGATCCGGCCGCGATCGTCGCCGAACGGGAGTCCACCAGGCTGGCGTTCGTCGCGGCACTGCAACACCTCCCGCCGCGGCAGCGCGCGGTGCTGATCCTGCGGGACGTGCTGAAGCTCAGCGCCGCCGAGACCGCGGACGAGCTGGAGATGACGGTCGCGGCCGTCAACAGCGCTCTGCAACGCGCGCACGCGCAGCTCAAGGACCTCAGCGAGGACGAGGTGGTCGAGCCCGCGGCCGCGAAGCCGTTGCTCGACCGGTGGGTGAAAGCCTTCGAGGCCAAGGACATCCCGGCGATCATCGACATGGTCGCGCGGGACGTCGTCTGGGAGATGCCGCCGTACCCGCAGTTCTACCGGGGCCCGGACATGGTCGCGTGGCACCTCGCGAACCAGTGCCCGGCGGTGCCGCACGGCGCCAGGATGGTCGCCACGGAGGCGAACGGCCAGCCCGCGTTCGGGCTCTACCTGCGCGACGGGGCCGGCGTGTTCCGGCCGTTCAACCTCCAGGCACTGGAGGTCCGCGACGGCCGGATCACGCGCGTCTCGTCGTTCTTCGACCTCAGTCTGTTCCCGCGGTTCGGGCTGCCTTCGACCGCATGAACTCGGCGCGGTCCAGCGGCCGGTTCACGATCCGCATGTCGCCGATCCAGCCGTGCAACGACTTCTCGACGACCTCGCCGTACGCGTAGGCGCCGACGAGCCACGGGTCACCGGCGGTCGAGATGCCGCGCGCGGGTGTGGACGGGTTGCGCAGCAACGGGGATCCGTCGACGTGCAGCGTGGTGTGCACACCGTCGTTGACCACGGCGATGTGCCACCACGTCTCGTAGTCCATCTCGTGGCCCCAGTTCGTGGAGATGCCGGGCAGGTTGCGCGGGAACACCGCCCACTGCAGCTGACCGCCACCGGCGACGTTCAGGGTCGCGATCGGCTCGCTCGGGTCGTCCCCGGTCTTGCCGGCCGCGGATCCGGGGGCGAGCTTCGTGAACAGGCCGCACCACGGGTGGTTGAAGTCCTTCGGCAGCTTGAGGAACAGCTCGATGGTGTAGCCGCGCTCGAAGGTCTCCCTGTTCACCGGCGCCGAGTCCACGGTGGACAGGTGGCCGTCCTTGCCGAAGTACAGCGACCGGTGTGACGGCGCGAACCTGCTGTGGTCGTCCGAGGGGGTCAGCGAGCCGGTCTGCCGCAGGTCGTTCCCGTTGCCCGACAGGTCCTTCAGGCCCTCGCCGAGGCGCCAGTACGCGACCGTGCCGCGCACCAGCACGTCACGGGCGGGCTGCGGGGCGGGCAGCACCGGCGGGTCGAAGCGGGCGAACCGCTGCTCGAAGTCGATCGGCACGCTGAACCGGTCGGCCGGGCCGGTCAGCTCGGTCTCCTTGCGCTCCAGCGGGTTGAGCGACTTCTTGCCGAGCAGCCAGGGCGACAGGGTGCGGACGTCGATCACGGCGCGGTCCAGGTCGAAGTGGTAGAACCGGATCATCGCGCCGCCGCCGTAGTAGCGGTCCTGGTAGTTCGTGATGTGCACGTGCACGTCGTTGCCGGCGGTGTTGCGCATCGTCGTGCGGGCGGGTGGCCAGAAGTGCCCGTTGAGGGTCAGGAAAATCTGGTCGTTGTCCTTGATCAGCTCGTTCCACAGCCTGCGGCCGTAGTCGGACATCGCCGCGGTGCCGTCGCCGCCGTCGTAGACGAGTTCGTGCGTGGTGAGGATGACCGGCAGCCTGGGATGCTGCTTCAGCACGGAGCGCGCCCATTCGAAGCCCTTGGCGGACATGCGCCAGTCCAGTGCGAGCACCAGCCATTCCCTGCCGGCCGCGCGGAAGACGTGGAACGTGTTGTAGCCGTCGGCGCTCGCCCCGCGGAACGTCGGCGAGGACCGGAACCGCCGCGGCCCGAACCTGTCGAGGTACGGGGTGCGTCCGCGCTGGTCGTCCAGCCGCGAGTCCGGCACGTCGTGGTTGCCCGCGAGCACGCTGTACCCGACGCGGCGGCGGTCGAGCACCTCGAACCGCTCGCTGATGTCGTCGATCTCGCTCTGGCGGGCGTTCTCGACCAGGTCGCCGAGGTGGCTGACGAAGACGATGTTCTCGGACCTCTGGCGGTCGACCAGGTACTGCAGCGTGGCCTTCAACGGCGCCGAGTCGCCGCGGTCGAGGTCGAACATGTACTGCGTGTCCGGGATCACGGCGAGCGTGAACCGCCGCGCCTCGGGGTCGGGGCGGCCGCCGACAACGTTGTCAGCGGCGGCGGAACCAGGCGTGACCAGGGCGGCAGCGGCGGCGGTCGCACCGGTGCCGAGCAGGAAGGAGCGGCGGGACGCGGTCATGGCGCGGAGCGTAGGTGTGCTGGGCCAACGGCAGGCGAACAACGGTCGATAGCATCGCGAACTATGTCTTGGGGGTTGCTGGCGCTCGCCGGCGTGGTCGTCGCTTTCGGAGGGTTGCTGCAGGGCCTGATCGGCTTCGGGCTGGCCCTGGTCGCCGTGCCTCTGCTCGCGCTGCTGGACCCGGCGCTCGTCCCGGTGCCGGTCCTGGTCATCGCCTGCGCGCACGCGGTCATGTCGCTGGTCAGGGAGTTCGGCCACGTCGACTGGCGTGGCGTCGGCTGGGCGATGCTCGGCCGCCTGCCGGGCACGGTCGTCGGCATCTGGATCGTCGACTCGCTGGAGCCGAAGAACTTCGGCGTGGTCGTCGGCGCCGTGGTGCTGGCGTGCGTGCTGCTGTCGACCACGTCCTGGCGTCCTCAGCCGACCCCGCCGTCACTGGTCACCGCCGGGGTGGCGAGCGGCTCGTTCGGCACGGCCACGTCGATCGGCGGCCCGATGGTCGCGTTGCTCTACCAGAACCAGGCCGGGCCGGAGGTGCGGGCGACGCTCGCGGCGTTCTTCACGCTGGGCTCGGCCGTCTCGGTCCTCGGGCTGACCGTCACCGGCAACGTCACGGCGCACCAGCTGTGGAGCGGAGTGCTGCTGATCCCGTTCCTGGTGGCCGGTTTCCTGCTGTCGGGGCCGTTGCGCGCCAAGTTCGACGCGAAGGGCGTGCGGACTCCCACGCTGGTCGTGGCGGGGGCGAGTGCCGTGGTGCTGATCGCGAGGAGCCTGCTGTCGTGAGGATCCCCACGTGGGCCGTGCTCGCGATCGGCGCTCTCGCGGCGCTGACGCTGATCGTCAACGCGCCGCTGCGCGACCTCGGCGACCTGTGCGCGCAACCCGGCGCGCGCTGCGGCAGCCAGCCGGACTGGTACACCGGCGAGGAGACCTACGAGACGTTGCGCGGCATCGAGATGAGCCGCCGGATCGACGAAGCCCTCTACGACTACAGCCTGCTGTGGGTGGTCGCCGCCGCGCTGCTGGTGTGGGCGGTCGTGCGACGCGGCTGGGCGACGTTCGCCACGGCCGCGCTCTTCGGGCTCGCGGTGTGGCTGTGGCCCTCGTACTCCGCGTACCTGCTGATCGCCGCCGCCGCGGGGGGGGGGGGGGGGGGGCGGCCGCCCCCCCCCCCGCGCCCCCCGGGCGGCCGGCCCGGGGGCGGGGGGGGGGGGGGGGGGCGCCGGGGGCCGGCGCGCGCGGGCGCCCCCCCCCCGCTTCCGGCGAACCGGTCAGGCGAACGGCTGAACGTTCGGCTGGAACACCTGGCCGTCGGCCGGTGCGACGAGGTCGACGAGGTACTTCGCGACCGCCGCGTCCGTCTCCGCGGAGCGGCCCAGGATGCAGTGGCCGAACGAGTCGACGCTGATCAGGCGCGCGTTGCCGAGCTGCTTGGCCATGCGCTGCGAGAACAGGTACTGCGTGGCCGGGTCGTAGTAGTTGCCCACGACGACGATCGGGGTCTTCGTCTTGCGGTTCCACGGGCCGATCCAGCGGTCCGGGTTGCGCGTCGGCCACGTGGCGCAGGTCAGCAGGTCCGACGCGGCCTGGTAGCGGCCGAACGTGGGCGACTCCGCCTCCCACTTCGCCGCGGTCCTCTCCCAGTGGCGGTTCGTGCGCGCGAACGGCTTGTCGGTGCAGTTGACGCCGTAGTACGAGTCGTCCGCGGTGTACGGGGTGTCGGGCAGCGGGTCGACGTCCATGCGGCCACCGGCGTTGTTCAGCGGCGCGGGCAGCTCCACCGCGGCCTGGACGCCGAAGGTGGCGGCGGACGGGTTCAGCGCGACGTGGACGTTCTGCAGCCAGGCGGCCAGGGTCGTGATCCGGGCGATCGAGTACAGGTCGCCGGCGACGCGGCTCACCACGTCGGTCAGGGTGACCTTCGTGCCGTCCGGCAGCGTCGCGGGGGCCTTGCCCAGCGCGGTCTTCATCGCCTCGAACTTGCCGCGGGCGTCACCGGCGAACGCGCACTTGGTGGCACCGACGGCATCGCAGCGCTTCAGCATGGCGTCGAGGGCGATCTCGAAGCCGTCGGCGCGCTGGCGGTCGTACTCGGCGCCGTTGGTGAGGCGCAGGCGCGGGTCGACGTTGCCGTCGATGACCATCGCCCGCGTGCGCTGCGGGAAGATGTTCGCGTACGTCGAGCCGATCAGCGTGCCGTACGAGAAGCCGACGAAGTTGAGCTGCTGGTCGCCCACGGCTTCGCGCATGACGTCGAGGTCGCGTGCGACCGCTTCCGTCGACATGTGGTTCAGCAGCGGACCGGCGTTGATCTTGCAGTAGTCCGTGTAGGTCTTGGACTGCTGGATGGTGCTCGCGATCTCGGTCTTGGTGATGGGCAGGGCGTACCAGCCCTCGTTGACCGCGTCGGCCTCTTCCTGGGTGCGGAAGCAGCGCATCGGCGCGCTGCGGGCCACGCCGCGCGGGTCGAAGCCGATGACGTCGAACCTGTCCAGCACGGACGGCTGGAAGTAGTTCTTCGCGACGGCGCCGCGCAGCAGGCCGGACCCGCCGGGGCCGCCGGGGTTGAGGAAGATCGAGCCGATCTTGCGGGACGGGTCGTTCGCGGGGCGCTTCATCATGGCGATGCCGGTCTTCTCACCGCGCGGGCGCGAGTGGTCGACGGGCACTTCCTGGACGGCGCAGGTGAGCTTCGCGCGCTCCTCGGGCGTCACGGAGGCGGGAAGGCCGGCGAGGACGTCGGCCGCGCACTGCCCCCAGGCAGCGGGTCTGACGCCGGACGAGGCCTCGGCCTGGGCGTTCGCCACGCCCAGGCCGGAAACGACGGTGCCGAGCACGAGCGCACTCGCGACCACGACACGCGCTGATGCGGAGGATGACTTCACGGATGCACCCCATCACCGACAGTGCACCGTTTGTACCCGCCTATCGTCGGGTTGTCCGGCGACAGGCGGGTGTAGACGAACTAGAACGGTTGCGCGTTCGGCTGGAAGACCTGGCCGTTCGCGGGGGCGGTGAGGTCGACGAGGTACCTCGTCACCGCCGCGTCGGCGCCGGCCGAGTCACCGAGGATGCAGTGACCGAACGCGTCGACGCTGATCAGCCGCGCGTTGCCGAGCTGCTTGGCCATGCGCTCCGAGAACAGGTACTGCGTCGCCGGGTCGTAGTAGTTGCCCACCACGACGATCGGGTTCTTGGTGTGGCGGTTCCACGGGCCGATCCAGCGGTCCGGGTTGCGGGCGGGCCACGTCGGGCAGGTCAGGAGGTCGGACGCGGCCTGGTAGCGGCCGAACGTGGGCGACTCCCTCTCCCACCTGTCCGCGGTCTGCGCCCAGTTGCGGTTCGAGCGGGAGAACGGCTTGTCGGTGCAGTTGACGGCGTAGTACGAGTCGTCGCTCGTGTACGGCGTCTCCGGCAGCACCCGGATGTCGGCCTTGCCGCCGAGGTTGTTCAGCACCGGAACGTCCACAACGGACTGGACGGTCAGCGCGGCGGCGGAGGGGTTCTGGGCCGCGTGGATCGACTGCAGCCACGCCGTCAGCGCCTTGAACGTGGTCGGGCTGTACAGGTTGCTCGCGGTGCGGCCGACGAGGCCGGTCAGCGTCACCTGGGTGCCGTCGGGCAACGTCGTGGGGCCCTTGCGCAGCGACTCGCGGATGTCGTCGAACTTCTTGCGCGCGTCACCGGCGAACGCGCACCTCGCGACACCGACCGAGTCGCAGCGCTTCAGCATCGCGTCCAGCGCGATCTCGAAGCCGCGGGCGCGCTCGCGGTCGTACTGCGCGCCGTTGGTCAGGCGCAGCTGCGGGTCGACGTTGCCGTCCAGCACCAGGGCGCGGGACCGGTGCGGGAAGATGTTCGCGTAGGTCGCGCCGAGCAGCGTGCCGTACGAGAAGCCGACGTACGTGAGCTGCCTGTCCCCCACGGCCTCGCGCATCACGTCGAGGTCGCGTGCGACCGCTTCCGTCGACATGTGGTTGAGCAGCGGACCGGCGTTGATCTTGCAGTAGTCGGTGTAGACCTTGGACTGCCGGATCGAGCTGGCGATCTCGTCCTTGGTGATCGGCAGCGCGTACCAGCCCTCGTTGACCGCCTCGGCCTCTTCCTGGGTGCGGAAGCAGCGCAGCGGCGCGCTGCGGCCGACACCGCGCGGGTCGAAGCCGATGAGGTCGAACTTCTCGAGGATCTCCGGCGTGAAGAAGCTGCTGCCGTAGGCGCTGTAGATCAGGCCGGCGCCACCGGGGCCGCCGGGGTTGATGAACAGCGAACCGATCTTCTTCGAGGGGTCTCCGGCGGGGCGCTTCATCATGACGACGCCGGTCGAGTCCCCGCGCGGGCGCGAGTGGTCGACCGGCACCGCCTGGACCGCGCAGCTGACCTTCGTGCGTTCGGCGGCGGGGATCTCGGCGAGCACGTCCGCCGCGCACGGCCCCCACGCGGCGGGTCTGACGGCGGAGGCGGCTTCCGGCTGGGCTGACGCGCTGCCCAGGCCGGTGATGACCGTGCCGAGCGCGAGCGCACTGACGAGCGCCACGCGCACGGCACGCGTTGATGCAGGAGTCATCGTTGCAGCCCATCACTGGGCGTGCACCGCGTGTACCCGCCTTTCGTCGGGTTGTGACCCCGGCTACACCGCTCGGGCGAGCGAGACCGCGAACCGGCCCTCGGCGTCGGTCCACCAGCGGTGCAGCGAGAACCCGGCGTCCTCCAGCTCCTGCCGCACGCCCTCCTCGCGGAACTTGGCCGACACCTCGGTGCGCAGCTCCTCGCCCTCGCGGAACTCCACGACCAGGCCGAGCTCGGCGAGCGTCACGCTCATCGCCCGCTTCGCCCGAAGGCGCATCTCGATCCACTCCTGCTCGGCGTTCCACAACGCCACGTGCTCGAACGCCTCGACGTCGAAGTCTCCGCCGACCTCGCGGTTCAGCACGTTCAGCACGTTGCGGTTGAACTCCGCCGTCACGCCCTGCGCGTCGTCGTACGCGCGCACCAGCGTGCCCGGATCCTTGACGAGGTCCGTGCCGAGCAGCAGCCACTCCCCCGGATCCAGCACGTCGCGGGCCGTGCGGAGGAACTTCTCCCGCTCCTCCGGGATGAGGTTGCCGATCGTGCCGCCGAGGAACGCGACCACGCGCGGCGACTCACCGGGCAGCAACGACAGGTGCTGCGTGAAGTCGCCGACCACGCCGTGCACCCGCAGGCCCGGGTAGTCCGCCATGATCGCGTGCGCGGCCTCGGTGAGCGCCGACACCGACACGTCCTGCGGCACGAACTCCCGCAACGTCCCGTGCTCGCGCAACGCGCTGAGCAGCAGCCGCGTCTTCTCCGACGAGCCGGAACCCAGCTCCACCAGCGAGTGCGCGCCCGTGGTCTCCGCGATCTCGCCCGCGCGCTCCGCCAGCACCTCCCGTTCGGCCCTGGTGGGGTAGTACTCGGGCAACCGCGTGATGTCCTCGAACAGCGCACTGCCCACGGCGTCGTAGAACCACTTCGGCGAGACCCACTTCGGGTCCGCGGTCAGTCCGGCCCGCACGTCGGCACGTAGCGCGTGTGCGGCGTCCTCCGGCTTGAGATGAACGTCCAGCACCGGCTCGGTCATAAAGGTCGAACCTCCACAGTGGATGGAACGGCGGTGACCACGTGCCGGTCGGGGATCTCCCGCCAGTCCGGGTCGTCGTCGAGCGGCTCGGACGCGAGTGTCACGCCCTCGCCTTTCTGCAGCACCCACAGGGCGTGTGTCCACGTCGTCCCCACGAGCACCTTCCCGTTGGTCATCAGGAAGTTCAGGCGTGACTTCGGCGCCACGTCCGCGACCTCCCGCACGAGTTCAACGAGCGCCTGGGCCGGGTTCTTCCCCGTCTCCAGGCGACGTCTGAGGACCGTCCACAACAACGCGGAGTCGGTCGGCGCGTCCATGGTGAGCAGGTCGGTCACGTCGAGGGTCTTCGCCAGCCCGGCCACGGTGTGCGGCCAGCCGTCGACGCGTCCGTTGTGGCTGAACAACCACGTGCCGTCGGTGAACGGCGCGCAGGCCGCGTCCGCCACCGGCATCCCGGTGGTCGCGGACCGGACGGCGGCCAGGAAGGCCGTCGACTCCGTGCCCGCGAGCTGGCGCAGGTTCGGGTCGCTCCACAGGGTGCCGGCCCGCCGGTAGCGCACCGGGCCGGGGAACCAGCCGACGCCGTACCCGTCGACGTTGACCGTTCCCCCCGCCCGCATGTCGGCGGGCGCGTAGGACTGGTGCTCCAGCGAGTGCGGTGCCTCGAAGAGCGGACCGGCGACGGGCACGGCGGTGCCCAGGTAAGCCAGGTGGCGGCACATCCGGCTAGGCGTCCCTGGCGCAGCGGAAGCCGGCGAAGATCTGCCGTCTGATCGGGTAGTCCCAGTTGCGGAACGTCGCGCGGATCGCGGACTTGTCGGTGCCGAACGAGCCGCCGCGCAGCACCTTGTAGTCCGGGCCGAAGAAGACCTCGGAGTACTCGCGGTACGGGAACACCTCGAAGCCCGGATAGGGCCCGAAGTCGCTCGACGTCCACTCCCACACGTCGCCGATCAGCTGGTGCACCCCGGCGGGCGACGCCCCCGCCGGATAGGCGCCGACCGGGGCCGGGCGCAGGTGGCGCTGGTTGAGGTTCGCGTGCTGTTCCGTCGGTTCCTCGTCACCCCACGGGTAGCGGCGCGTCCTGCCGGCGGCGGTGTCGAAGCGGGCCGCCTTCTCCCACTCCGCCTCGGTGGGCAGGCGCTTGCCCGCCCACGTCGCGTACGCCTGGGCCTCGTGGTAGCAGACGTGCACCACGGGCTCGTCCGGCACGATCGGCTCCGTCACGCCGAAGGCCGTGCGCACGAACGAGTTCTCCTCGCGCTGCCAGAACCTCGGCGCCACGAGCTTGGCGTTCGTCCGGTGCTCCCAGCCCTCGTCCGTCCACAGGCGACGGTCGTCGTAGCCGCCGGCCAGGACGAACTCGGCGTACTCGCCGTTGGTGACCGGTGTCGTGTCGATGAAGAACGAGTCGACGTGGACGGCGTGCGCCGGGCGTTCGTTGTCCAGCGCCCACGGTTCGTCCGACGTGCCCATCTCGAACGGCCCGCCCGGGATGAACGCCTCCGTCGCGGGCACCAGGTTTCCACCGGGCGGCAACGGTGCGTGCAGCACCGGTTCACCCGTGCGCAACTGGTGCGTCGCGAGCATCGTCTCGTCGTGCTGCTGCTCGTGCTGCACGATCATCCCGAACGCGAAGGCGTTCTCGACGAGCCGGCGCCCCTGCAGCGGCACCTTCTCCAGCACGTCGAACACCTTGCCGCGCACGTCGCCGACGTACTGGCGGGCCTCACGGGGGTTGAGCAGCGGCAGCTCGGGCCGCACGCTGCGGGAGAACTTGAACGCGTCGTAGTACTCGTCGATGTCGCTGCGCACCGGCTCGCGTCCGCCGACGTCGCGAACCAGCCACAGCTCTTCCTGGTTGCCGATGTGCGCCAGGTCCCAGACCAGCGGCGACATCAGTTTCGAATGCTGCCGCACGAGGTCGTGCTCGTCGACGGCGTCGGTGAGGGCGGTGGAACGCGCGCGCGAGCGCAACAGTTCCCCCGCCACCTTCTCGCGGAGGTCGTCTCCATCGATTTGGCGAGTCACAGCTTCCCCTCAAGCTCCCGGCTGATGGCGCCGATCTGGTCGTGGGAGAGTCCGGTGCGGGGCAACGCCTCGATGCCCAGCGCCACAACGTCTTTCGCGGCACGCGCGATGCGTTCGTCCGCCAGTCCGTACCGGGCGGCGGCGAGCCACCGCCCGGCCGCCCGTTCCGTCGCCGCCAGCACACCGTCCACAACGGACGGATCGCTGAACAGCGCGACGAGCAGCGCACTCGGCGCGATCCACCCGCCCGGAGCGGGTGTGTCGAGGTACCTGATCTCGATGTACCCGCGCGGTCGCACCGGCGGGAACATCAACGACATGTGGTAGTCCAGGTCGTCGCTCGTGGGGACGCGGTCGTGCGCGCCGTCCACCCACTCCGCGAACGTGAACCTGCGCTCCGGGATCCAGTTCGGACCCGGCCCGCGCACCACGATGACGGGGGTGTCGACGACTCTGCGCGCGTAGGCCTGGGCCGGATCGGCGCACACGGCACTGGGTCTGGTGCGCACGGGATCACAGCCGTAGAGCGCCCGCATGCGCGCGGACGCCCAGTCCTGGTGCATGCCGCCGATGCTCGGCGAGTTCGCGAACAGCGCGATCATCACCGGGCCCAGCTGGTGCACGGCGGCCCACCTGTCCTGCAGGTGCTTCTGCTCGCCGAAGTCGAGGCACACCTGCAGGCCCGCGGTGTTGCACATCATGGAGATGCCGTCGGCGCCGAGCGCGCCGAACGCGTGCTCCATCGCGGCGTACCGAGGCACCTGGAGCAGGCGCGTGGGCCGTCTGTGCAGGTCAGCGCCTTTGTCGCCGAGCACGAGACCGTGGTCGGCGAGCATGGCGGTGAGGTGGGAGATGTCCTGGGCGACTGTGGAGAAGAGGTCCGGAAGGCTGGTGCAGGGAGGAGTGGAGATCTCGACCTGCCCGCCCGGTTCGACGGTCAGCGGGGTGCCGCTGGGAAGCGGCCTCTGCGGGCTGTCCGGAACGAGAGTGGGTGGTGCGTGTTCGCCGAGAGCGGCGGCGAGCCGGTGTTCGTCGAGGACCTGGGCAGGGTCTTCGGCGTGGTGGACGGTCCATTCCAGCTCCACGCCGAAAAGCCTCGGAGGCCCGTGTTTGAAGCAGACCGAGGCCACATAAGCCTCGGCCTCGGCGCGGTCGGCGAACCTCGCCGGCGCCGGTTGATTACGCAACGCAGTCACGCTGCCACACTCCCCGTGATCGTCTGGCCCGTTCGACGCTACACGCGGGGTCTGACACTCGCAGCCCTCAAATCCTTACGAACCAAGTGAAGCGCCCGTGTGCACGCGTGCACACGGGCGCTTGTCCCACTGGCTGGATCTACGTCCTGGCATTCGAACGGCCGCGCAACACCGTGTTGGCGGTTGACGCGTTCTTGATGGCCGTCTCGATCTGCGCCATGGACGAACCGGAGGTGATCCCGGGCACGGTCGCGGTGTTCATCGCGTACAACGTGAACGTGTACGGGTTGGTCGAGCCGCCGGGGCAGGGCCCGAAGTACTTCAGGGCGTTGGCACCGGACCCCATCGCCTTCTGCTTCGCCGAGCCCTGGCCCGGCACGGCAAACCCGGACCCCAGGTTCTCCGGCAGCGAGCGGGTACCACCCGGGATGTCCCAGATCGCCCAGTGGAGCTTGTTGCCGTTGTTCACGCGGTCCGCGAACACGATGGCGTAGGCCTGCGCCCCGGCGGACTCGCCCCACGCGAACGCCGGCGACGGGTCCTGGCCGGCGACACCGTCACCGGCGCACGTGTGCCTGGCGGGGATCATCGCGTCGTCGGCGAACGCCGGGGACGTCAGCTTGAAGGCACCGCCGCCACCTTCGTAGACGACGTCGACGTGCAGGATCCGGTCGTTGCCGGCCGACCCGTCCTTGTCGGCCGTCGTCGTCAGCCAGATGTCGCCCTCCCGGTCCACCTCGACCGTGCGCAGGCGGCCGTAGCTGCCCTGGAAGTAGGTCTGCTGGTCGACGAGGTTGCCGGCCGCGTCGATGCGCATCCGGTAGATGCGCTGGCCGACGGTGGTGGCGACGAAGACGTGGTCGTTGATGATCGTCAGGCCCGAGGGCGAGGCCTGCGAGGTCGGCCAGGTCTTCTTCGGCGGGACGGTGCCGGCGCAGCTGCCGATCGTGCCTTCGCAGGGCTCCCAGCCGTAGTTGCCGCCCTTGGTGATCAGGTTGACCTCGTCCTGCTGCGAGTTGCCGAACTCCGAGGCCCAGAGGCGGCCCTGCGAGTCGAAGTCGAGGCCCTGCACGTTGCGGTGGCCGTAGCTCCAGATCGCCTTGCCGGGGAACGGGTTGTCGGACGGGATGGAGCCGTCCGGGTTGATGCGCAGGATCTTGCCGGCGTTGGTGTTGAGGTTCTGCGCGTTGTTGCCGTTCTGCGCGTCGCCGGTCGAGATGAACAGGTAGCGGCCGTCCGGGCTGAACCGCAGGCGGCCGCCGTTGTGGTAGCGGTTCTTCGGCACCCCGTCGAGCAACGTGGTCCAGCCGGTCAGCTGTGCGCCGTCGAACTGCGCCCTGACCAGGCGGTTCCCGCCGCTGTAGGTGTGGTAGACGTACACGAACCGGTCGGAGGCGAAGTTCGGCGAGACCTCGACGCCGAGCGCGCCGCCCTCGCCGTTGGTGCCCATGGCGCCGGGCACCTTGCCGATGACGGTCTTGGCACCGGCCTCGGTCACCCGCAGCACGGTGAACGTCTCGCGCTCGGTCACCAGCGCCGAGCCGTCGGGCAGGAACGCGAGACCCCAGGCCACGTCGACCCCGCCGGCGATCTGCTTCACCGTGCCGGGGTTCGGCACACCGGTGCCGCCGCCCGCCACCGGCTTGACCGAAATTTCGTTCGAGAAGGCCGACAAGTTGCCCGCCGCGTCCCTGGCCCGCACCTTCACCGCGTACGTCTGGCCGGTAACCAGGCCCGCGACGGTCGCCGACGTGGCCGAACCGTCCGCGGTCTGCTTCAGGGCACCGTCGAAGTGGATCTCGTAGCCGGTCACGCCCACGTTGTCGCTCGAAGCGCCCCACGCGATCGCGACGCTGGTCGAGGTGGCGCCGGTGGAACGCAGGGTGCCCGGCGTGGTGGGCGCCTGGCTGTCCACGGGCGCCGGCTTGGTGCGGCCCGGCACGTTGTTCGAGGCCTGCGACACGTTGCCCGCGCGGTCCTTCGCGAACACGGTCCAGTCGTACTCGGTGTCGGCGCGCAGGCCGGTCGCGGTCGCCTCCAGGACGTTGCCGACGCTCGTGACGAGCTGGCCGTGCTGGTAGACGTCGTAGCCGGTGACGCCCACGTTGTCGGTGGCCGCCTCCCACCTCAGCGTCACGGAGTCGTGGGTCGACGACACGAACTGCAGGTTGCGCGGCGGCGTCGGCGCCTCGTCGTCGGGCGGGCCGACCAGCACCGCGGTCAGCTTGTCGGCGTTCGGGCCGCCGTTCGCGGTCGTCGCGGTCGCCTTGATCCTGTTCGCACCGGCGTGCAGCGCGACCTTCACGGTCCGCGTCTGCCACGTCGTCCAGGCGCCCGTGCCGGGGAACGAGACGGTCTGCGCACCGGCGCCGTCCACGGTCACCGAGACCGGGCGGTCGGTCGTCGTCCCGTTGGCGTAGCGGAACGTCAGGTCGTGCTCGCCGCCGGACTCGGCGTTGATCGTGTACTCGACCGACGAGCCGATGACGTTGTCGTAGTTGACGAACCCGCGGCCGGAGAAGCCCGCCCAGTTCGACTCGACGACGCCCTGGCTGATCGTCGCGTCCTCCGCCTCCTGCTCCAGCGCGGGAACGGACGCGACCTCCTCGACCTCCAGGTAGTCGAGGTTGGGGCCACCCGTGGCACCGGTGGACGTGACCTTGATCTTGTTCGAGCCCGCGTTCAGGTTCACCGTGTTCTCGGCCGACGCCCAGGTCGTCCACGCGCCGGTGCCGGCGAACGCGCGCTCGTCGACGGCCAGGCCGCCGTTGACGCTCACGTCGGCGGGCCGGTTGTCCGCGGTTCCGTTGGCGTAGCGGAAGACCAGCTTGGCCTGGCCCGCCTTCGACGCGGTGACGGTGAACTCGACCGAGCTCCCCGCGACGTTGTCGACGTTCACGAACCCGGCCCCGGAGAACCCGGCGTGGTTCGACTCCACCACGCCCTGCGAGATCGTCGCGTTCTCCGCTTCGTACCGCACCGGCGCCGCGAGGGCAGGCTCCGGTACCGACATCACTGCGACGGCTGTTGTGCAGGCAACACCCATCACGCCGAACGCGCGAAACGCCCGGCTTCTACTCGGTGCCACTGTTGTGCCTCCCACGAGAGGGGTAGGGGGATCACGGCGGAGCGGCGGCGGATGCAGTTTTAGACAGGAAACTTTCTTGACTGTCGCGCAGATCACACCACTGCGCGGCGGCTGAGTCAACCCCGTCCCGGACGTGCTGGAAAGCGCTTACCAGAATCCCGTCACCTGTCCCGGTTCTCGGCGAGGGCGGCGATGAGGTCCGAGACGGGCCGGCTGAGCAGCAGGTCGATCAGGTGGACGCCTGTGGACTCACGCCGCTGCCAGCCCAGGCGCTCGGCGAGCGTCGACAGCTTGACGATCTCCTGGGTGTCCATGGCGGCAGAGGATATGGGCACGACGCCGCCCGTTCGCGCAGGCCCGGCCGATGATCCACACGAAAGGGACCACCGGGGAAGATCACACAGATGGACCTGTTCAATCCGTACGTACGGATTGGATTTCCCACCGTCTCCCTGCGACCATCTACCGGTGCCCAGGGTGAGCCAGGACCACCTCGACGCCCGCCGCCGTCAGATCCTCGACGGTGCGCGTGCCTGTTTCGCGCGACACGGCTACGAGGGTGCCACGGTACGCCGCCTGGAAGAAGCGACGAGCCTCTCTCGCGGCGCGATCTTCCACCACTTCCGCGACAAGGAGTCGCTCTTCCTCGCACTGGCCGAGGACGACGCGCTCCGGATGGCGGACGTCGTCGCCGAGCAGGGTCTCGTCCAGGTCATGCGCGACCTCCTCGACGAGCCGGAGAAGCGGACCGAGGAGCACGCCGCCGACTGGCTCGGCACGCGCCTCGAGGTCTCCCGCCGGCTCCGCACCGACCCCGACTTCCGGGCGCGGTGGGCCGAACGCAGCGAGCAACTCACCGCCGCCACCCGTCAGCGCCTCATCCGCCAGCGCGAGGCCGGCAACCTGCGCGACGACGTCGACGTCACGGTGCTGACGAGCTTCCTGGAACTGGTGCTGGAAGGCCTCGTCTCCCACCTCGCGATGGGACTGCCGGCCGACGACATGGAGCCCGTGCTCGATCTCGTGGAAGAAACCGTGCGGCGACACCGCCGCAACCCTTGAACGTTCTTCGCGCAAACCGCACTGTGGACACATGTCCACGCTGAAGACCGCCGCCCAGTTCTTCGCGCTGCGCACGCTCGTCCGCGGCTACGCCCTGATCGGTGACCCGTACGCGGGTGTCATGGCATCGCCGCCGGACCGCGACCCGTACGCGATGTACGAGAAGGTGCGCGCCAAGGGCGACATGGTGCGCAGCCGCATGGGTGCCTACGTCACGCCGAGCCGCGAGATCTGCGACTCGGTGCTGCGCGACAACAGGTTCGTCACCGCGACCTTCGACGAGGCGTCGATGGTGCCGATCACGTTGGTCAAGGACGGCGAGAAGATCGTCAACCCGGTGCAGGACTCGTTCCTGATGAAGAACCCGCCCGACCACACGAGGCTGCGCAAGCTCGTGCAGCCGTTCTTCACGCCACGGGCGCTGAAGGACCGCACGGCGTCCATCCAGAAGATCGTGACCGACCACCTCGACCGGCTGGGCGACCGGTTCGACGTGGTCACCGAGTTCGCCTCGCAGGTGCCGATCCAGGTCATCGCCGACCTGCTGGGCGTGCCCGACGACCACAAGGACGTCTTCGCCCGCTGGGGCAGCGCCCTCGCGGAGACGCTCGACGGGGTGTGGTCGCACCAGCAGCTCAAGAACCTGCACGCCACGATCGTCGAGTACAACGACTTCATCGACGTCCTGATCGAGGAACGGCGCCGCGACCCCCAGGACGACATCGTCAGCCACCTGGTGACGCGGCACGAGGACCTCAGCCGCGAGGATCTCGTTGCCACCACGGGGTTGTTGCTCTTCGCGGGCTTCGAGACGACGGTCAACCTGATCAGCAACGGCGTGCTGAAGGCGTTCGAGAACCCGCACACCGTGGCACCGCTGGCGCAGAGCCCCGAGTACGCCGAGGGGTTCGTCGAGGAGGTGCTGCGGCTCGACCCGCCCGTGCAGTACACGATCCGCTGGCCGGGGGAACGCCTCGAACTGGCCGGGGTGTCGCTGCCGAAGGGCATGCCGGTGATGCTGATGCTGGCGGCCGCGAACCGCGACCCTCGGGTGTTCTCCGACCCGCAGAGGTTCGACCCGACGCGGTCCAACGCGCGCGAGCACCTCGCGTTCAGCGCGGGCATCCACTACTGCATCGGCGCCGGCCTGAGCCGCATCGAAGGCTCGCTGGCGTTGCACGAGCTCTTCAAGCGCTTCCCGAACCTGGCGGCGGACGGCCCGGTGACGCGCAGGCGCTCGAAGCTCATCCGCGGCGCGTTGCGACTTCCGGTGCGGGCCAACGAGACCAGTCGATCACTGACGGTGAAGTAGTGCTGACCTGGGGCTAGTTTCGTTGCGGCGAGTGCTCGACTTCACCCGGCTGGAGCAATGTTCGTGCCCCAATGACACATCTGCGTAGTGCATTCTTAGAAGTGAGAGGGAGACCCGCCGCACCGCCGCCGCGACGGGCCTCCCTCTCGCCTTTGGTCAGGCCTTACTCGACGCCGGACATCAGTTTCTTGATCGCCGGTGCCGCCACGGCCAGGCCCGCGCCGAGGACGACCGCGGCGCCGCCCAGCGTGAGGAAGTACGCCGACGGGCTCGTCGTGTAGAACTTCACGAGCTGCGCCGCCACACCGCTGCCGGCCGAGCTGGCCAGGAACCACAGGCCCATCGTCTGCGAGGCGAACGCCTTGGGCGCCAGCTTCGTCGTGACCGACAGGCCGACCGGCGAGAGCATGAGCTCACCGGCGGTCATGATCAGGAACATCACCACGAGCCAGAGCGGCGTCACCTTGCCGTCCGCGGCCGAGTTGCTCGCGAAGTACATGAGCACGAACGACAGGCCGACGAGCACCAGCGCGCCCGCGAACTTGCGCGGCGTGGACGGCGCGCGGTTCGCGAGCTTCACCCACAGCAGCGCGAACACGGGCGCCAGCACGATGATCATGATCGGGTTGATCGACTGGAACCAGGCGACCGGGAACTCCC
The DNA here is from genome assembly GCF_026242055.1 of Lentzea sp. NEAU-D7. Classification (GTDB taxonomy): domain Bacteria; phylum Actinomycetota; class Actinomycetes; order Mycobacteriales; family Pseudonocardiaceae; genus Lentzea. The sequence continues at coordinate 110,401 of NZ_JAPJDL010000017.1, forward strand.
AGCCGAACACGTGGTTGTCGACGTTCGAGTCGGCGAACTCCGCGATGACCGACGCGCTCTGCTCGAAGATCAGCCAGAACATCGCCGCCGCGACGAACAGCGGGATGTAGGCGACGACCCGCGGGCGCTCGTGCGGCAGCGTCTTCTTGCTGCGCAGCATGACGGTGAAGTAGCCGATCGGCAGCACGACGGACATGATGCTGATCATCAGGATGACGCCCTCGACACCGCCGAGGAAGAACGCCAGCACGCCCAGCGCGACGATGGCCGCGGCGATGAGGCCGATCAGGCCGTAGATGCGGCCCTTCTCCTGCGCGGGCAACGGGTTCGGCGCCACGGCGGCCGAGCCGCGCAGGTTCTTGCGGCCGAACCGGTACTGGACCAGGCCGAGCGCCATGCCGACCGCGGCCACGCTGAAGCCCCAGTGGAAGCCGAGGCCGTCCGCGAGCGCGCCGGTGATCAGCGGCGAGATGAAGCCACCGATGTTGATGGCCATGTAGAAGATCGTGAAGCCCGCGTCGCGACGGGTGTCGTGCTGCTCGTAGAGGCCGCCGACGACGGTCGAGATGTTCGGCTTGAGCAGGCCTGTGCCGAGCACGATGAGGATCAGGCCGGCGTAGACGCCCGTGAGGCCGATCGGCAGGGCCAGCGAGATGTGGCCGAGCATGATCAGGATGCCGCCGTAGAACACCGAGCGCTGGCCGCCCCAGACGCGGTCGGCCAGCCAGCCGCCCGCGACACCGGACATGTAGACCGCGGTGCCGTAGATGGCCACGACCGACAGGGCGAGCGCCTTGTCGACGCCAAGACCTCCCTCGGACACGGCTGTCCACAGGTAGAGGCCGAGGATGGCCTTCATCCCGTAGAACGAGAACCGTTCCCAGAGTTCGGTGAAGAACAGCGTGGACAGGCCCCGGGGGTGCCCGAAGAATCCCTTGTCCTGCGCGGAGATGCTGGCGCTAGGAGCGCTCACGTCATCGTCCTCTCGTGTCAACTTCTGTCACGGCGGATCTGGTCGAGATTACGCCGAACGCGCGTACGGTTTGTAATCGGGGTTGCGTCCAAGTGGCCCAACTCTCACGCCGGGGTGCGCACTTGGCCGAGATTTGATGCACTGCTGGGATGGACTTGATCCAGGCGCACGGCGTGGCGATGACGGAGTTCGACCGGCGGGTCCGGCAGATCGCACCGGACCAGTGGTCGCTCGGCACCCCCTGCCGGGAGTGGTCGGTCAGAGATCTCGTCGGTCATCTCGTCCACGAGCAGCTCTGGGCGCCCGAACTGCTGGCCGGCTGCACGGCGGCGCAGGTCGGCGACAGGTTCGACCACGACAACCTGGGCGACGACCCGCTCGTGTCCTGGGTCGTGGCGGCCGCGGCGGCGCGCGAGGCGTGGCTCGGGCCGTTCGCGCTGGCCAAACCGGTGACCCTGTCGTCGGGGAAGCTGGACGCCGAGGAGTACTGCTGGCAGATGACCACGGATCTCGCGGTCCACGCGTGGGACCTGGCGCGCTCGATCGGTGCCGACGAACGCATCGATCCCGATCTCGCCTCGGCGGTGCTGGCCTACGTCGAGCGCAACATCGACGAGTGGGGCGAGTCGTCGATGTTCGACTCACCTGTTCCGGTGGCACCGGACGCGGACGACCAGACACGACTGATCGGGCTCCTCGGACGCAAGCCTTAGCTGTCCGAAGCGCCCCGCACCGCATCCCCCTGTACCTCCCGCGGTGCGGGGCGCTCCTCCCCCGACTGCGGTCGCCGGATCCCCCCGGACCGTCGACCGCACCGCATTTCTACAGGTGGATCGTTGTCCGGTGTCGGCGCGCGGAAAGCGGACAACGACCTCCGGACAACGGTTCGGTCTCCGTCAGACGACCTTCTGCTCCAGGGTGACGCACCTGATGCCGACGGCGTCGAGGTGCTCGCTGACCCGGACGAACCCGGCGCTCTCGTAGAACCTGATGTTCCCGTCGCTCTCGGCGCCGGTGAACAGCCAGACGACCCGCACGTCCGCGGGCGCCCGCCCGCTGATCGCCTCCAGGAGCCTGCGCCCGACTCCGCCGCCCTGCACGTCCGGCGCGACGGCCAGCCGGGCGACCTCCATGCGCTCGCCGTCGAGCCGGCTGCGCACCGACCCGACGAGCCGCGCCCCGTCGAACGCGCCGAACGCCGGCGTGCCGTCCCCGAGGTGGCGCCGGATCTCGCCGAGCGTCTCGACGAGCGGCGGCAGGTCCCACGCCCCGTACCGCCTGGCCTCCGCGAGGTACGCGGCGCGCTGGATCGTCATGACCTCACCGGCGTGCCCGCGCGTCAACGGTCCGATGTGGACGTTCACGGCCCGGTGACCCCCGGCGTCCAGCTCTCCGGCAGGCCGCTCTCGGTGAGGATGATCTGGTGGTCGTGGAACCCCTCCGGCGCGTCCGGCTGCCACGGCCACTGCCCCTGCGGCGTCGGCACGATGATCTGCAGCGCCGCGAAGTCCGACCCGTCGTAGAGCAGGTACGCGCTCCCGAAGAACTCGGGGTAGAAGCCCTTGTAGACCCGCTCGAACGCGACGGGCACCCCTTCGAAGAAGTCGTCGTAGAGCTTGCCGGGCAGGAACCGCTCGCCCTCGCTGGCCCGCTTGACGTACAGGTTGATCAGCATCTCGCCCATGCCCTGCGGCAGCCCGATCACCACCGCCTCGGCCACGCCGAACCGCCGCCAGGCCCCCACCGAGAACACGTAGCCCGGCCCCTCGGCGTCCGGGTTCACGACGATGTTGATGTGGCCGAACCGGTCAGCCGCGGAGAGCAGGCGGGCGCGCAGCTCGATGTCTTCGTCGGAAAGCACGGCACCCAGCCTACGGCACCTCTCCGGCGCCTTATGCCTGCTTGGAGCTGTTCCAACGCTCCCACCTTCAGGCAGATTTGGCGCGAAACGATAGAGCTTTCGCGGTCTTCGCCCCTACCGTCCGTCCATGCCCAAGAGATCGTCCAGCGTGGTGGGCCGCGAGTTCGGCAACGGCGTCCGGGCCTCCGTCGAGAGCACCGGCCTGACCCAGCGCCAGCTCGCCGAGGCGCTCGGCTGGCAAGAGGCGAAGTTGTCCGACATGCTCGCCGGCAAGGGCGGAGTGAACGAGCCCGAGGTGCGCGAGCTGCTCGCCTACTGCCGCACACCGCTAGAGGAACGCGAACGGCTCATCGAGCTGTTCCGCGAACAGGGAAGCGTCTACCTGCGGGTGCCCGACGAGGGTGTGCCGGACCAGGTCCGCACGCTGATCAACCAGGAGAAGGAAGCCACCGAGATCATCGCTTGGTCGATGATCCTCGTCCCCGGCCTGCTCCAGATCTTCGAGTACATCGCCGCCGTGACCGCGAAGGCGCGGACGGTCTCGCCGGAGAACCTCGCCGCGACCGTCGCCGCGAGGGCCGCCCGGACGGAGATCCTCGACTACGACAGGACTTTCACCTTCTACGTGCACGAACAGGCGCTGTGGCTGCCTGTCGGCGGCGAAGAGGTGTGGCGCGAACAGCTCGCCCACTTGCTGCGGTTGTCGGTGCGGAACTACATCAGCATCCGGATCGTCCCCAGATCAGTCGGCATGCACGCCGGTGTTTCAGGCGACTTCCGGCTCATGAAGTTCCCGAAGTACCCACCGGTCGTCTACGTCGAGAGCGTCAAGTGCTGCCTGTTCTTCGATGACAAGGACACCGTCGAGGTCTACGAGAACATCCTGAAGGACCTCGCTGCCGTCGCCCTGGATGAGGAAGAATCGAGGGCGGTGATCAACAGCATCTTGGAGGGCCTCCAATGACCGACTGGCGCAAGAGCAGCTACAGCGGCGACGGCGACAACTGCGTCGAGGTGGGCCACGGCGTGGGCATCCGCGACAGCAAGGCGCCGGCCACGCACATCACCCTCTCCTCCGAAGCCTGGGCGGCGTTCTTGGAGGTCGTTCGGTCGCGATGACGCGAAAACGCCGGCCACGCTGCTGCGTGACCGGCGTTCGTGCTGTCGCTGACGGTCAGCCGACCTCGGCCATGACCTCGTCCGACACGTCGAAGTTCGCGAAGACGTTCTGCACGTCGTCGCAGTCCTCCAGCGCGTCGATCAGCTTGAAGATCTTCTTGGCGCCCTCGGCGTCCAGCTGCACCGACACCGACGGCATGAAGCTCGACTCGGCCGACTCGTAGTCGATGCCCGCGTCCTGCAGCGCCTTGCGCACCGGGATCAGGTCGCCCGCCTCGGACACGACCTCGAAGGCCTCGCCCAGGTCGTTGACCTCCTCGGCACCGGCTTCCAGCACGGCCAGCATGACGTCGTCCTCGTTCGTGCCCGCCTTCGGCACGATCACGACACCCTTGCGGCTGAACATGTACGACACCGAGCCCGGGTCGGCCATCGAACCGCCGTTGCGGGTCATGGCCGTGCGGACCTCGGTGGCGGCGCGGTTGCGGTTGTCCGTGAGGCACTCGATGAGCACCGCGACGCCGTTGGGGCCGTAGCCCTCGTACATGATCGTCTGCCAGTCGGCGCCGCCGGCTTCCTCGCCGCCGCCGCGCTTGCGGGCGCGCTCGATGTTGTCCAGCGGCACCGAGTTCTTGCGGGCCTTCTGGATCGCGTCGTACAGCGTCGGGTTGCCGTCGGGGTCGCCACCGCCCGTGCGGGCCGCGACCTCGATGTTCTTGATCAGCCGCGCGAAGAGCTTGCCGCGCTTGGCGTCAATAGCGGCCTTCTTGTGCTTGGTGGTCGCCCACTTGGAGTGGCCGCTCATTTCTCCTCCGTCGAACCGCGAACCATGTCAACGAACAGTCGGTGAACACGCTCGTCACCCGTGAGCTCCGGGTGGAACGCCGTCGCCAGCACGTTGCCCTGCCTGACCGCGACGATCCTACCGGCGGCGTCTCCCGCCTCAGCCGTAACAGGCACCGTAGCGAGAACCTCGACCTCCCCGCTCACCGCCTCCACCCAAGGTGCCCGGATGAACACGGCGTGAACCGTCTCCCCGGCCAGGTCGAGGTCGGTCTCGAACGAGTCGATCTGCCTGCCGAAGGCGTTGCGCCGGACCGTGACGGCCAGGCCGCCGAGCTGCTCCTGGTCCTCCCGGCCGTCCAGGACCTTCTCGGCCAGCAGGATCATCCCCGCGCACGACCCGTAGGCGGGGAACCCGGCCTTGATCTTGTCGCGCAGCGGCTCCAGCAGCTCGAAGTTCACCAGGAGCTTGCTCATGGTCGTCGACTCGCCGCCGGGGATGACGATGCCGTCGAGCTCGTCCAGCTCCTCGGCGCGGCGGACGGGCCGTGCGGTGACATCGCACTTCGCGAGCGACACGAGGTGTTCCTGGACGTCGCCCTGGAGGGCTAGCACGCCGATGACGGGTGGGGCAGCAACCATGCTCACCAGCATATTCGAGGTCCACGACCTCGCCGCGCAGCCCTCCGGGGCGACGCCGGTCAGTCGACGGAGATCAGCCGTTCCGGTGCCGACCCGGCCGGCTGACGCGACTTCACGAAGCGCCACCCGAGGAACAGGACCAACGCGACCACCGGGATCGACCAGAACGCGATCTTCTCGGCGGTGCCGGCGAAGGCCATCTGCCCGATCACCAGCGCGAGGAACGCCAGCGTGCCGTACGAGGTGTAGGGCGCGCCGGGCATCCGGTAGGACGGCCGGGTGATCTCGCCCGCCAGCGCCTTCTTGCGCAGGCGCAGCTGACAGATGATCAACGTGGCCCAGGTCGACACGACACCCAGCGACGCGACGGCGATCGCGATGTCGAAGGCCTCCTTCGGCACGGTGTAGTTGAGCACCACGCCGAACAGGTAGGCGACACCGGTGAACAGGATGCCGCCGTAGGGCACGTGCCGGGAGTTCATCTTGGCGGTGAGGGCCGGGGCCTCGCCCTTCTGCGCGAGCGAGCGCAGGATGCGGCCGGTGGAGTACAGGCCCGAGTTGCACGAGGACAACGCGGCCGTCAACACCACGGCGTTCATGATGTCGCCGACCACCGGGACGCCCAGCGCCGAGAACACGGTCACGAACGGCGACTCGGTGCCGGTGAAGTGGTCCCACGGCAACAGCATCGTGAGCAGCAGCACCGAACCGACGTAGAAGATCGCGATGCGGTAGACCACGCCGTTGATGGCGCGCGGCATGATCTTCTCGGGGTCCTTGGTCTCGCCCGCGGCGATGCCGACGAGCTCGATCGCCGAGTAGGCGAACACCACGGCCTGCAGCGTCATCAGCGCGATGCCGAAGCCCGCCGGGAACAGGCCGCCGTGGCCCAGGGTGTTCGAGACCGACGCCGTGGTGCCGCCGACGTCCGCGTTGCCGATGACGAGGCCGGTGCCCACGACCAGGAAGACGACGATCGCGGTCACCTTGATGACCGAGAACCAGAACTCCAGCTCGCCGAAGAGCTTGACGGACAGCATGTTGATCGCGACGAGCACGAACAGCGCCACCAGCGCGGTGATCCACTGCGGCAGGTCCGGGAACCACTTGTGCATGTAGATCGCGACGGCGGTGATCTCGGCGATGCCCGTCATGGCCCAGTTCAGCCAGTACAGCCAGCCCGAGGTGAAGCCGGCCCACGGGCCGATGAACTCGCGGGCGTACTCGACGAAGCTGCCGGAAACGGGCCGGTGGAGCACGAGCTCGCCCAGCGCGCGCATGACGAAGAACGCCGCGAGGCCGCACACCGCGTAAGACAGGATCAGCGACGGCCCCGCCGTGGCGAGGCGTCCGCCCGCACCCAGGAAAAGGCCGACGCCGATCGCGCCACCGATTGCGATCATCTGCACCTGGCGCTTGCTCAACGCCTTGGTGTAGCCGTCCGCATCAGTTTCCACAGAACTCACGAGGGGTTCCTTCCGAAACGGAAAAATGCTCGCGTCGGAACCTCCCGCGCCCCGACGCGCTGATTCGCCGAACCCTAGCGAGTGGCGGTCATCACCAAGAAATCAGTTGGGGAAGACTTAACGTAAGCGACGTCACAGAGTGCCGCGTTCAGATCCGACCAAATGTCCTCGACGTGCTCGAGTCCCACGGAAATGCGCAGCAAATTGTCCGGAACGCCAGATGCACGCAGTTCTTCTCCGGGCACCAGGCGGTGGGTCAAAGCCGAGGGGTGCTCGATCAGGGTGTCCACCGAGCCCAACGAGACGGCCGGCGTGATGAGCTTCAGCCTGCGGACGACCTCGACTGGATCGCCGTGCACGCCGAACGCGATCATCGCGCCCGTTCCGCGCATCTGCCGTGACGCGGACGGATAGCGCACGAACTCCACGGCGTCATGCGAGGCCAGCCGCGAAGCCAGCACCGCCGCCGACCGGGACGCCGCCTCGACGCGCAACGGCAGGGTGGCGAGGCCGCGGTGCAGCAGGTATCCACCCAGGGGGTGCAGGACGGCACCCGTGATGATCCTGACCTGCCGCAACGCCGCCGCGAGGGACTCCGAGCAGGCCACGACGCCGCCGAGCACGTCGCCGTGCCCGCCGAGGTACTTGGTGCCGGAGTGCAGCACGTAGGAGGCGCCGTGCAGTGCCGGGTTCTGCAGGATCGGCGTCGCGAAGGTGTTGTCGACCATCACCGGCACGGAGCCGGCCTGGCGCACGACGTGCTCGATGTCGACGAGGTCCAGGTTGGGGTTGGCCGGGGTCTCGACGACCACGAGCCCGGTGTCCGGCCGGATCGCGGAGGACACCAGGCCCGCTTCGACGTAGGTCGTCGTGACGCCCAGGAGACCGGACGACAGCAGGTGGTCGGTGCCGCCGTACAACGGCCGCACGGCTACGACGTGCGGTTTTCCCGCCATCACGCAGGCGGCCTGGACCACGGCGGTCACCGCGGCCATGCCGCTGCCGAACGCCACGGACGTCTCGGTGTGCTCGAGAGCCGCGAGCGCCTGCTCGAACCGGGCCACGGTCGGGTTGTGCAGCCGCGCGTAGACGGGCGAGGCCGCCCGCGCGGCACCGGTGGCCCACTCACCCAGCGCTTCCCCGCCGAGCGCCTGGTCGGGCACGGGGTAGGTGGTGGACAGGTCGATGGGAGGAGCGTGCACGCCGAGCTCCGCGAGGTCGTCGCGGCCGCCGTGCACTGCGATGGTCTCGATGCGCGTCATGGCCCGAATGGTGGAGACTTCCTCGGCAGAGCGGGCACAACACCGCAGGCGATTCGGTGGAACGGAGAAGAGCCGTGCTGGATTCGATCGACGAGGCCATCGTGCGGGAGCTGCGGAAGGACGCGCGGCTGCAGAACAAGGACCTGGCCGAACGCGTCAACGTGGCGCAGTCGACGGCGGTGGTCCGGCACCGGGCGCTGCGGGAGCGCGGCGTGATCACCGGCTACCACGCCGAGATCGACCCGAACGCGATCGGGCAGCACGTGCAGGCGATGCTCGCGGTGAAGATCCGCCCGCACACCAAGGAGATCGTCGACCCGTTCATGGCTTACGTGCTGTCGCTCCCCGAAACGCTCGCGCTATCGCACGTGACGGGTCCGGAGGATTTCCTGGTGCACGTCGCGGTCTCCGATGTCGGTCATCTCCAGCGACTCGTGCTTGACAAGTTCACGAGCCGGCGGGAGGTGACGGAGGTGCACACGAACCTGCTTTTCTCCCACGTGAGAAAGCACTAGGCCACGCCGGCGAACCGCAATCCCGCGGTGGTCACCGCAGCCAATACGATCACTGCGACAAAAGGCAGTTTCCGCCATGCCGCGAGACCACCGACCGCGACTCCGGCGGCGAGCGCCCAGCCGCCGAACTGCTTGCCGTTCGTCAATGCCGAGACGGCCACGAGCGCGAGCAACAACACCGTCGCGGACGCCGACATGAGTTCGCGCACCCGTTCCGGAAGCGTCACGCGGTCGCGCAGCAACGGTCCGGCGAACCGGATCGCGAAGGTGCCGGCGGCCAGGATCAGGACTGCTGTGACGGGCACGGCTCTTCCTTCTTCTTGGTGGTGCGGAATGCGAACAATCCGGCCAATGCGAGCAGCACGGGCACACCGGCGGGCAGGAACGGCGTCGTCGCGAGCGCGATCGCCGCACCCACGAGCGCCGCGTTGCGCGTCGCCGCGTCCTTGAGCGCCGGCAGCGTGAGCGCCAGCAGGGCCGCCGGGAACGCCGCGTCCAGCCCGAACGTCATCGGGTCGCCGATCGCCTGCCCCACGAGCGCACCGACGAGCACGCCCGTGTTCCAGCTGAAGAACAGCGCCACGCCACACGCCCAGTAAGCCGCACGCGCTCTCGCGGGGTCCTTCTGCGCCATCGCGAAGGCCGTCGACTCGTCGATCAGCAGGTGGCTGCCGACGATCCGGGCGAGAGGGCTCTTGCCCAGCACATCCCCGATCGCGAGCCCGAACGGCAGGTGCCGCGCGTTGAGCACGAGCCCAGCCAAAACCGCGGCGGCGGGGCTGCCGCCAGCGGCGACGATGCCCACAGCCATGAACTGCGAGCCGCCCGCGAAGATGACCAGCGACATCAGCACCGGCATCCACCACGGCAGGCCGGAGCCGACCGAGATGGCGCCGAAGGAGGCGCCAGTCACCGCGGCACCGAGTGCGACCGCGGCCACGTCACGCAGGAGCACAGCATCAAGAGTTCGCCAGATCGAACGGACCACCCATTAAGATGAACACCTGGGATCGGTGTTCGTCAAGACGAACGGATGGACTTCTGTGTCGAACGCACCACTCGACCTCATCGCGGCCAACCTCCGGCGGGAGCGCGATCGCACCGGCATGTCGCTCTCCGAGGTCGCCAAGAAGGCGGGCGTGGCGAAGTCGACGCTCTCCCAGCTGGAGTCCGGCGCGGGAAACCCCAGCGTGGAGACCCTGTGGGCCCTGGGCGTGGCGCTCGGCGTCCCGTTCAGCCAGCTGGTCGAACCGGCCGTGCCGCGCGTGCAGGTGATCCGCGCGGGCGAGGGTCCGGTCATCCACTCCGAACGCGCGCACTACTCGGCGACGCTCCTGGCCGCCTGCCGTCCGGGCACCAAGCACGACATCTACTGGCTGGCCCTCGAACCGGGCGGCGCCCGCGAGTCGCTGCCCCACGTGCCGGGCAGCATCGAGCACATGATCGTGGCCACCGGCCGCTGCCTCGCGGGCCTGGCCGAGGACCCCGTCGAGCTGGGGCCGGGCGACTACATCGTCTACCCCGGCGACGTGCCGCACATCTGCAAGGCGCTGGAGCCGGGCACGACGGCGATGATGGTCATGGAGCACACCGTCTAGGCGAGGCGGCTGCGCAGCGTGCGCAGCCAGGGTTCGGCGAGCGCCTTGCGGGTCCTCTCGTCGCGCTCGGTCCCGGCGGCACCGCCGACCCACCTGTGCGGCGGGAACGACCTCGTCAGCTTCTGCTGCCAGTTGGCGAAGTGGGACCACGTCATCGCGTCTAGCGGGACGTTCACGACGGACGCGGCGGGCAGCCTGCGCCGCCAGTCGGCGTGGTCTTTCCACCGCTCGGTGTTCGGACTGGTCGCCATCCTGCGCGTCACTCCGACGAACCGGATCTTGAGCCGGGTCACGGGCCAGGGCTCGCGTTCCTCCGCGATCCAGTCGTCCAGCAGCGTGAAGAGGCTCCGGAACGTCCGGCCGGAGGACACCACGTCGACGAACGTCACCGGCCGGGTGCGGCGGGCCAGCGACGCGGGTGTGATGCCGAGGTCGGCGAGGATCTCCCGGGCCCGCAGGACCTGCGGGTGGGTGTGGTCCTCGGGGCGCCGGAACGACAGCGGCAGCCGGGCGAGCCGGTGGCCCGTGCCCTCCAGGGCGCCGCCGAGCAGGTCGAACATCGAGTCGAGCGAGCGACCGACGAAGACCAGGTCGCCGTCGCCGCCGCGGGCGAGCACCTTGCCCGCGCACCGGCACAGCTCGGCGAGGTAGCCCACCTCGGGCACCGCGACGTCGTCGAGCAGCGACCCGAGCCGGTCCGGCGTCACGAGGTCCCAGCGAAACGGCACGGTCATCCGGCCATCATGAAGAGCGGGTATTTTCCACACCACGGAGTTTCCTCGTGGGTGCGATTCTTCCCACTCAACCGTATAGCAGACAGGGGGCCTTGCCACAAGGCCCCGTGCATCGTTCACACTCATCGCCTCAGCCAGAACACAGGCGCACTGGGGAGCACGTGGGTTACGAAGAAGAACTGCAGTCCGAGCGTGAGTACGTGGCAGATCTCTACGCACGGCTCGATGGGGAACGCGCGCGCGTGAAGGCCGCGTACCAGTCAGCGCTGGGTGGCACCGGCGGGACCACGATGGAACGCGACAACGAAGTGCGCGCCCGGCACCGCGAGATGAAGCGCCTGAACGTGGCGGACTACGGCCTGTGCTTCGGCCGGCTGGACAGCGTCGACGGCGAACGCTCCTACATCGGCCGCATCGGCCTGTTCGACGAGGAGAACGAGTTCGAGCCGGCGCTGCTCGACTGGCGGGCACCGGCGGCGCGGCCGTTCTACACCGCCACCGGGGCGACGCCCGAGGGCATGCGCCGGCGCCGCCAGTTCCTCACCCGCCGCCGGTCGGTCACCGGCTTCACCGACGAGGTGTTCGGCAAGCTCGGCGAGGAGCAGGGCGACGTCGCCCTGCTGGAGGCGTTGAACGCGCCGCGCGGCGAGGGCATGCGCGACATCGTCGCGACCATCCAGTCCGAACAGGACGCGATCATCCGGCTCGACCACCCCGGCGTGCTGGTGATCGAGGGCGGTCCCGGCACCGGCAAGACGGTCGTGGCGCTGCATCGCGTCGCGTACCTGATGTACACGCAACGGGAGCGCATGGAGCGGTCCGGCGTGCTCGTCGTCGGCCCGAACCCGGCGTTCCTCAACCACATCGGCCGCGTGCTGCCGTCGCTGGGCGAGTCGGACGTCGTGTTCTCGACCGCGGGCAGCCTCCTGCCGGGTCTGCTCGCGACCGCCGAGGACGCGCCGGACGTCGCGCGGATCAAGGGATCGCGCGCGATGGTCGACGTGCTGAAGGCGGCCGTCGCGGCACGGCAGCGCGTTCCCGAGGAGCCGATCCCCATCGGCATGAAGGACGTCGTCGTCCAGATCGGCGCGGACGTCGCCGAGTGGGCCCGGCAGGAGGCGCGCGACAGCGGCCTGCCGCACAACGAGGCCCGCGCGGTGTTCCGCGAGATCATCACGTACGTCCTCACCGAGCGGGCGATCGGCCGGATCGGGAAGGGCTGGATGTCCCGGTCGGACAAGCAGGCCTGGGAGGACATGCGGTCCGGCCTGGTCAAGGACCTCGCCGACGACGACAGCTTCATCGCGGCGCTGGACTTCCTGTGGCCGATCATGACGCCGTTCGAGCTGCTGGACGGGCTGTACTCGTCGCCGGAGGCACTCGCGGCGGCGGGCGCCGACCCGTCGCTGCTGCGCGCCGAGGGCGAACCGTGGACGGTCTCGGACGTGCCGTTGCTCGACGAGCTGTACGACCTGCTGGGCAAGGACGGCACCGAGCAGGCCGTCGACCAGGCCGCGGCGGCGGAACGGCGGGCCGAGGCCCGGTACGCGGCCGAGGTGCTCGACAGCATGGTCGGGCGCTTCGACCACATGGACGACGAGGACCACCTCTTCGCCTCGGACATGCTGTTCGCCGAGGACCTGGCGGAGCGCTTCGAGGACCACGACCAGCGCACGCTCGCGGAGCGCGCCCTGGCCGACCGCGCCTGGACCTACCGGCACGTGGTGGTGGACGAGGCACAGGAACTGTCCGAAATGGACTGGCGCGTGCTCATGCGCCGCTGCCCCGGCCGTTCCTTCACGGTGGTGGGCGACCTGGCGCAGCGTCGCTCGTCGGCGGGTGCCACGTCGTGGGGCCAGATGCTCGACCCGTACGTGGCGGGGCGCTGGGAGTACCGGTCGCTGACGGTCAACTACCGCACGCCGGCGGAGATCATGGCCGTCGCCGCCCAGGTGCTCGCCGAGTTCGCGCCGGACGTGAAGGCGCCCGACTCGGTGCGCGCCAACGGTGTTCAGCCGTGGTCGCGGCAGGTGACCGCCGAGGAGCTGCCGGTCGCCATCGAGGAGTTCGTCAAGCAGGAGGCGGAGTTCGAGGGGACGAGCGTGGTGATCGGGCCGCCCGGCGTGCCCGGCACGGTGCCCGCCTCGGAGACCAAGGGCCTGGAGTACGACTCGGTGCTCGTCGTCGCGCCGGAACGGATCCTGGCCGGTGGGCCGCGCGGCGCCGCGGAGCTCTACGTGGCGCTGACCCGTGCCACGCAACGTCTCGGCGTGCTGCACCACGACCCGTTGCCGGCCGCGTTGTCCGGACTGACGGAGACCGTGCGCACGTGACCCGGAAGGCGGTTCGGACAGACCCGGACCGCCCTGGAACGGGCGGACGTCTGAGGGGACTGCTCGCGTCGGCCTGGTCGTCGCGGGCGTCCTCTGTGTCCTGCGACGCCAGGCCGCACGACTACTCCGTGAGCAAGGCGCTCGGCCTTCTGGACGACGACTGCTCCGGCCTGCCGTCCTAGGACCGCAGAAGGGCGCGGCCCCCCCGGGGCCGCGCCCGTCTCCGTTCGTGGCCGGGCCCTCCCAGCCGCGCTCGGCGAG
>NZ_JAPJDL010000017.1:123957-220906 GCF_026242055.1 Lentzea sp. NEAU-D7
CCCCCCCCAGCCCCCCCCCGCCCCCTCCCGGCCCCCCCCCAGGCCGCGCCCCCCCCTTCTCCGTTCGTCGCCGGGACCTACCAGCCGCGCTCGGCGAGGCGGTGCGGCTCCGGGACGTCCTCGACGTTGATGCCGACCATGGCCTCGCCCAGGCCGCGCGAGACCTTGGCGATGACGTCGGGGTCGTCGTGGAAGGTGGTGGCCTTCACGATGGCCTCGGCGCGCTGGGCCGGGTTGCCGGACTTGAAGATGCCGGAACCGACGAACACGCCCTCGGCGCCGAGCTGCATCATCATCGCGGCGTCGGCCGGGGTCGCGATGCCGCCCGCGGTGAACAGCACGACGGGCAGCTTGCCGTTCTGCGCGATCTCCTTGACCAGCTCGTACGGCGCCTGGAGCTCCTTGGCGGCGACGTAGAGCTCGTCCTCGGGGAGGTTCTGCAGGCGGCGGATCTCCTGGCGGATCTTGCGCATGTGCGTGGTGGCGTTCGAGACGTCACCCGTGCCGGCCTCGCCCTTGGAGCGGATCATGGCCGCGCCCTCGGTGATGCGGCGCAGGGCCTCACCCAGGTTCGTCGCACCGCAGACGAAGGGGACGGTGAACGCCCACTTGTCGATGTGGTTGGCGTAGTCGGCCGGGGTCAGCACCTCGGACTCGTCGATGTAGTCGACGCCGAGCGACGCGAGGACCTGGGCCTCGACGAAGTGGCCGATGCGGGCCTTCGCCATGACCGGGATCGAGACGGCGTTGATGATGCCGTCGATCAGGTCGGGGTCGCTCATGCGCGCGACGCCGCCCTGGGCGCGGATGTCGGCGGGCACGCGCTCGAGGGCCATGACGGCGACGGCGCCCGCGTCCTCCGCGATCTTCGCCTGGGTGGCGTCGACCACGTCCATGATCACGCCGCCCTTGAGCATCTCGGCCATGCCGCGCTTGACGCGGGCGGTACCCGTGACCTGATCAGTGCTCACCGGGGCAACCTTTCACGAGGGGAAGTCTTGGTGAACTCACCGTACGTCCGCTGTGGCCCCCTGGACCAAGCCACTGAAGCCACGAACCAGAAGGCCACTTTCCGATCAACCGCAGGTCCGTGATGGTGCTCACTCGGTTCTGTCTGTGAAACGTGTTCGCGTGTCAGTGGGCGCCCAGTCGTGTCTGAACCCTTGTCCAGAACCGGGAACGGGTGTGAGATCGAACACTACGACTTGACGGAGGTCGCCATGGGAAGCAAGCACTCCGACAACGGCACATCGGCAGGCGCGGTCGCTGTGGACGACCCGGCCAAGGTCCGCAACGTCGTGCTCGTGGGGCCCTCCGGGGCGGGCAAGACGACGCTCACCGAAGCCCTGCTCGCCGCCACCGGCGTCGTGACCCGGGCGGGGTCGGTCACCGAGGGCACCACCGTCTGCGACCACGACCCGGCGGCCGTGCGACAACAACGGTCGGTAGGCCTCGCCGTGGCTCCGATCCAGCACGGGGACATCAAGATCAATCTGATCGACACCCCCGGATACGTCGACTTCGTGGGTGAGCTCAGGGCAGGACTCCGGGCCGCGGACGCGGCCCTTTTTGTTGTCAACGCTTTCGAAGGCGTCGACGCGGCCACCATCTCGCTGTGGGAGGAGTGCGCTCTCGTCGGCATGCCTCGCGCCGTCGTCATCACACGCACCGACCACCACCGTGCGAACTTCGGCAACGCGGTCGTCGAGTGCCAGGCGGCGTTCGGCGCGGGCGTCGTACCGTTGTACATGCAGGAGGGCGACTCGCTCGTCGGGCTGCTGACGTCCGGTGAGAACCACCCGGACGAGCGCGCGGCGCTGATCGAGGGGATCATCGCCGAGAGCGAGGACGAGAGCCTCATGGACCGCTACCTGGCGGGCGAGGAGATCGACCAGGACACGCTGATCGCCGATCTGGAGACCGCCGTGTCGCGCGGCTCGTTCCACCCCGTGATGCCCGTGTGCGCCGCAACGGGCATGGGCCTGGTGGAACTGATGGACGGCATCGCGCGCGCGTTCCCGTCACCGCTGGAGCACGAACTTCCGTCCGTGACGTCGGTGGACGGCATCCCCCAGCCCCGCATCGCCGCAGACCCGGACGGGCCACTCGTCGCCGAGGTGGTCCGCACCGCGGTGGACTCCTACGTCGGCCGCGTGTCGCTTGTCCGCGTCTTCTCCGGCACCCTGCGCCCCGAACGCCCCGTGCACGTCTCCGGCCACGGCATGGCCGACCGCGGTCACGAGGACCACGACGCCGACGAGCGCGTGGCGCACATCTACTCGCCGCTCGGCTCGTCCCTGCGCGAGGTCCCCTACTGCGTCGCCGGCGACCTGTGCGCGTTGACGAAGCTGACCACCGCCGAGACCGGCGACACGGTGTCCGCGCCCGACCAGCCGCTGCTCATGGCGCCGTGGGACATGCCGGAACCGTTGCTGCCCATCGCCGTCGTGCCGCGCACCCGCAGCGACGAGGACAACCTGGCCCGCAACCTCAACCGCCTGGTCGCGAGCGACCCGACGCTGCGCCTGGACCGCAACGCCGAGACGCACCAGATGGTCCTGTGGTGCATGGGCGAGGCGCACGCCGACGTCGTGCTGGCCAGGCTGCGAGCGGGCGGCGCGGAGATCGACACCGAACCGGTGCGCGTCCCGTTCCGCGAAACCTTCGCCGGCCCTGCGAAGGGTCACGGCCGGCACGTGAAGCAATCTGGAGGTCATGGCCAGTACGCGGTGTGCGACATCGTGGTCGAACCGCTCCCCCGCGGCGCCGGCTTCGAGTTCGTGGACAAGATCGTCGGCGGCTCGGTCCCCCACCAGTTCATCCCGTCGGTGGAGAAGGGTGTGCGCGCACAGCTGGAGCGAGGCCTGCACGACGGCACCCCTGTCGTCGACGTCCGGGTGACTCTCGTGGACGGCAAGGCGCACTCCGTCGACTCGTCGGACGCGGCCTTCCAGACCGCGGGCGCGCTCGCGTTGAAGGAGGCCGCGTCCGCCGCGCGCACCCAGCTGCTGGAGCCCGTGGACGAGGTCACGATCCGGCTGCCCGACGAACACCTGGGCACCGTGCTGGGCGACCTGTCCGGACGGCGCGGTCGGGTGCTCGGGACCGAGTCGGACGAGGGCGGGCGCACGGTCATCCGCGCCGAGGTGCCGTCGTCGGAGTTGCTGCGGTACGCGATCGAGCTGCGGTCGCTGACGTCCGGGACCGGCACGTTCACCCGCCACTTCTCCCGCTACGACCCGCTGCCGGAGGCGCTGGCGGCACGCGCCAGGTAGCCCACCGGCAGCAGGTCCGAGTAGACGGGCGGGATGAGGTGCAACTTCTCGTCGACGGCCTGCCCGGTGAGCTCGCTCCAGGCTTCGCGGGTGCCCACGTCCGTGGAATCGAACGTGGGCACCCGGCCGGGCGCGTTAGGTGTTCTGCGGGAAGCCCAGGTTCACGCCACCGTGCGACGGGTCGAGCCAGCGCGAGGTGACGACCTTCGAGCGCGTGAAGAAGTGCACGCCGTGCGGGCCGTACGCGTGTGCATCGCCGAACAGCGATTCCTTCCAGCCACCGAACGAGTAGTAGGCCACCGGCACGGGGATCGGCACGTTCACGCCGACCATGCCGACCTCGATCTCGTTCTGGAACCGGCGGGCCGCGCCGCCGTCGTTGGTGAAGATCGCGGTGCCGTTGCCGTACCGGTTGGAGTTCACCATCTCGACGGCTTCCTCGTAGGTGTCGCAGCGGACCACCGAGAGGACCGGGCCGAAGATCTCGTCGGTGTAGATCGTCATGTCCGTGCCGACGTGGTCGAACAGCGTCGGGCCGAGCCAGAACCCGCCCTCCTCGCCGTCGATCGGGTGGTCGCGGCCGTCGACCGCGAGTACGGCGCCCTGGGAGACGCCCGCGTCCAAATAGGACGTGACCTTGTCGCGGTGCACGCCGGTGACGAGCGGCCCCATCTCGCACGACGCACCGGAACCGACCTTCACGTCGGCGATCCGCGACTTGATCCTCTCGACCAGCGAGTCACCCACCTCGCCCACGGCCACGACGACGGAGATCGCCATGCACCGCTCCCCCGCCGAGCCGAAACCGGCGGAGACCGCGGCGTCCGCGGCCAGGTCGAGGTCGGCGTCGGGCAGGACGACCATGTGGTTCTTGGCACCGCCGAGTGCCTGCACGCGCTTGCCGTGCGCGGTGCCGGTCTCGTAGACGTAGCGGGCGATCGGGGTGGAGCCGACGAACGAGATCGCCTTCACCACCGGATGGTCGAGCAGGCGGTCGACGGCCACCTTGTCGCCGTGCACGACGTTCAGGACTCCGTCCGGAAGCCCGGCCCCGGCGAACATCTCCGCGATGAAGTTCGCCGCCGACGGGTCCTTTTCGGACGGTTTCAGCACCACGGTGTTGCCGCAAGCGATTGCGGTCGGCACGAACCACAGCGGGACCATCGCCGGGAAGTTGAACGGCGAGATCACGCCGACCACGCCGACGGGCTGCTGGATCGAGTAGACGTCGACGCGGGTCGACGCGTTCTCGCTGAACCCGCCCTTGAGCAGGGCCGGGATGCCGCACGCGTACTCGACGGACTCCAGTGCCCGCTGGATCTCGCCCGCCGCGTCGGACACGACCTTGCCGTGCTCCGCCGAGACGATCTCCGCGAGGTCGCCCTTGCGGTCGTTCAGCAGCTCGCGGAACTTGAACATCACCGTCGAGCGCTGCGCCAGGGACGCGTTGCGCCACGACGCAAACGCTTCCGCCGCGGCGTCGACCGCGGCGTCCACTTCGGACACCGAGGCGTAGGCGACCTGCTGGGCCACCTTGCCGGTCGTCGGGTCGTAGACGTCGCCGAGGCGTTCCGGGGCCTCGTCCCAGGGCTTGCCGCCGATGTGGTGCCTGATCCACTTCTGGGTGGTGGTCACGCGCGTTCCACCGCCTGCGCCAGGATGCCGAGAGCCTCTTCGAGCTCGTCCTCGGTCAGGGTCATCGGCGGGGCCAGGCGGATCACGTTGCCGTACAGGCCGCCCTTGCCGACGAGCAGCCCGCGCGCCTTCGCCTCGCTCAGCACCGTGGCGGCGGCACCGGCGTTCGGCTCGCCCTCGGGGCCGACGAACTCGACGCCGACCATCAGGCCCTTGCCCCGCACGTCACCGATCACCGGGTGCTTCTCGGCCAGCTCGCGCAGGCCGCCGAGCAGCCGTGAGCCGAGCTTGGCCGCGTTGGCCTGGAGGTCGTGGCTCAGCAGGTAGTCGACGGTGGCGAGCGCGCCGGCCGTGGAGATCGGGTTGCCGCCGAACGTGGAGATCGAGTTGGCGTTGATCGTGTCCATCAGGTCGCCGCGCGCCACGACGCCGCCGATCGCCAGGCCGTTGCCGAGGCCCTTGGCGAACGTCATCGCGTCCGGCACCACGTCGTGCGCCTGGATGCCCCAGAAGTGCTCGCCGGTGCGGCCCCAGCCCGTCTGCACCTCGTCGGAGATGAACAGGATCCCGTACTCGTCCAGCACGTCCTTGAACGCGCGGAACAGGCCGTCGGGCGGGGACGTGAAGCCGCCGACGCCCTGGATCGGCTCGGCGATCATGCACGCGACGTCGCCGGAGGTGGTGGTCTCGATGATCTCGCGCAGATCGTCGACGCAGGCCTTGATGTAGTCCTTGTCGTCCATCGCCTTGAACGGCGAGCGGTAGCGGTAGCCGCCGTGCACCCAGCTGACCTTGATCGGCGACAGCGCGGACGCCGACCAGCCGCGGTTGCCCGTGATGGCGACCGTGGCGAACGCACGGCCGTGGTAGCTGTTGCGCAGCGCCAGGACCTGCTCGCTCCGACGCGCCTGGGTGGCGAGCATCAGCGCGGTCTCGTTGGCCTCGGTGCCGGAGTTGGTGAAGAACACCTTGGCGTCCGGGATGCCGCTCAGCTCCGCGATCTTCTCGGCCAGCTCGACCTGCGAGCGGATCAGGTAGAGCGTGGAGCTGTGCAGGACGCCGGTGTCGAGCTGCGACCGGATCGCGTCGCTGATCTCCGCGACGTCGTAGCCGATGGCGTTGGTCAGGATGCCGGCGAAGAAGTCGAGGTAGGTCGTGCCCTCGCGGTCGGTCACCCTGCGCCCGCTGGCGCTCGCGATCTCGATGGGCTCGTCGTAGTAGAGGGCCAGCCACTTCGGCATGACCGCGCGGTGTCGTGCCAGCAGCTCCTTGTGGGCCATCTCGTCCTCCAGGGGTCTGACGCCTGCCTCGGAGTCTGCTGGCGCGCCGGGTGCGCCGCCATGCACAACCTGTACCCGGATCGGCTGGTTGGCATTACGTTGTGTCCATGTACCCGACGGTGGCCGAAGTCGTCGCTCTCCCGGTGATCCGGCAGGGAAAGCCGCGTCTGGTGGCGGGATCGGCCGGCCTCAGCCGTCGCGTGCGCTGGGTGCATGTGGCGGAGATCGCAGACATCGCTCCACTGCTGCGCGGCGGTGAGCTGG
Source organism: Lentzea sp. NEAU-D7 (assembly GCF_026242055.1). Classification (GTDB taxonomy): domain Bacteria; phylum Actinomycetota; class Actinomycetes; order Mycobacteriales; family Pseudonocardiaceae; genus Lentzea. The sequence goes on from NZ_JAPJDL010000017.1 coordinate 130,412, forward strand.
TGCTCACGACCGGCGTGATGCTGCCCGAGTCCGGCCTCGCCCGCTACGTCGAGGAACTGGCCGCCGTCGAGTGCGCGGGCCTCGTCGTCGAGCTGGGACGGCGGTGGCGCGACGACGTGCCCGGCGCGCTCGTCACGGCGGCGGAACGGCACGGGTTGCCGCTGGTCACGCTCACCGAGGAGACCAAGTACGTGGCCGTGACCGAGGCCGTCGTCGGGTTGATCGTGGACGCCCAGCTGGCCGAGCTGCGGGCCGCGGAGCAGGTGCACGAGACGTTCACGGCGCTGACGGTCGCGGGCGCCGAACCCTACGAGGTGCTGCGCGAGGTGGCGCGGACGTCCGGGCTGGCGGTCGTGCTGGAGACGCTGGGGCACGACGTGCTCGCCTACGACGCCGCCGGGCACGACCCCGTGACGCTGCTGGACGACTGGGCGGCGCGCTCGCGGGCCGTCACGGTGACCGAGCGGACCGCCTACGACACCGAGTCGGGCTGGCTGATCACGATCGTCGGGGCGCGCGGGGCGGACTGGGGCCGCCTCGTGATGGTCTCGCCCGAGCCGCCACCGCACCGGCACGTCGTGGTCGCCGAACGCGCCGCGTCCGCGTTGGCGGTGCATCGGCTCGTGGCGCGCGACCGGGAGTCGCTGGAACGGCAGACGCACCGGACGTTGCTGGCCCAGCTGCTCGGCCAGGCACCCCAGTCACCGGACCTGGGTGCGCGGGCGGCGGCGCTGGGGGTGCCGCTGGAACGGCGGCAGCTGATCGGCGTCGCGGTCCGGCCGGTGTCCGTGCTGCAGGGGCAGACGCTGGCCACGCAGGAGGTCCTGCGCGATCTCGCGGAGGCGACGGCACTCGCCGCGCGGCGGGTCACGGTCGCGGCGCTGGTCGGCGTCGTGGACGACACCTCGGTGCGCGCGCTGCTGTCGGTGCCGATGACCATCGGCGTGGAGGGGGTTCTGCGCAAGGTCGCGCGCGAGGTCCACCGGACGGCGGCGTCCTCCGTGGTCATCGCCGTCGGCACCACCGTGACGTCCACAACGGACGTTCGCCGCTCTCTCGGCGAGGCGGTGCACGTGGCCGGGGCCGCGCTGCGAGCGCCGGGATCCCAGCTCTACCACCGGCTCGACGACGTGCGGCTGCGCGGGCTCCTGCACCTGCTGCGCGAGGACGAGCGCGTCCGGGCGTTCGCGGACCGCGAGCTCGGGCCGTTGCTGGCACGGGACTCCGCCCAGGGCTCGCGGCTCGTGGAGCTGCTGCGGTGCCTGTGCGAGAACGGCGGCAACAAATCGGCGGCCGCGGCGGCGGCCCACCTGTCCCGGACGGCGTACTACCAGCAGCTGGCACGGATCGAACAGGTCCTCGGCGTCTCGCTGGAGGACCCGGAGTCCGTGCTGTCGCTGTACGTCGCCCTGCTGGTGCACGAAATGGGCCCGTGAGCGCGCACGGGCCCATTTTCCGCGTGCGAAATCAGCCGTTGATCGTCGGGAAGGTGCCCGAGAGAACGGCCGGGTTCGGCACGACGTTGTTCGTCGGCAGGTCGGACAGCGACGGCGACGGCAGGTTGCCGAGGCTCGCGGTGCCCGGCAGGTCCTGCGGGTCCGGCAGACCGGCGATCTCGCCGACCTCGGCCGCGATGGGGTGGGGAACCGAGCGCTCCTGCGCGACGGACGGAAGGGCGGGCAGCGCGGGGACCGGCAGGTCGGAGGCCACGGGCGCGCCGACGTGCGGCAGCTGCACCGCGCTGGCGGCGTCGAGCGGGTTGGCGAGCTGGGTGGCACCGGAGATCAGCTTGTCCGCGCCGACCTCGGGAACGCCGGTGTTCAGCTGCGGCAGCTCAGCGGCGCTGGCCGAGCCCGCGAGGAGCGGGGCGGCGCTGGCGGCGAGCAGGGCGGCGGCGCGGAACAGTCCGGTACGAGACACAGTTTTCCTCAATCTGGTTTTGGGGACCGATCTTCGATTTCATCGGCGCGTTCGGTTCGCGGATTAACCCGCTCGATCGGGTGTTTAAGGCTTGAACCTCACGCCACGGGAGGTCCTACGGTCTCGGCATGACCCGTTGGAGCATCGGTGAGCTGGCCAAAGCGAGCGGACTGACCGTCCGCACGCTGCACCACTACGACGAGATCGGACTGGTCGTCGCCTCCGAGCGCACGCCGTCCGGTCACCGTCGGTACACACCGGACGACGTACGACTCCTCTATCAGGTGAGATCGCTGCGTCAGCTAGGCCTCTCGCTGGAGGAGGTCCGATCGGCACTGTCGCGTTCGGACTCGCTGCGGCCTCTCTTCGAGGCCCAGCTGGCTTCTTTGACCGCGCAAGCACAACAGCTGGAGGCATTGCGGTCGCGGCTCACCGCACTGCTCGACGGGCACACCACCGAATTCCTGCTGTCCACTTTGGAGATGATGGCCGTGCACGAGAGCTACTTCACCGCCGACCAGCTCGGCGACCTGCGGTCCCGCGCCGCCGCCATGGGCCCCGAGGCCGTGGAGGCGCTGAAGGCCTCCTGGCTGGAGCTCGTGCGGCAACTGCGGCAGCACATGGCCGACGACGTTCCCCCGTCCGACCCGCGCGTCGCCGAGGTGGTGCGGCGGTGGGACGAGCTCGGCGCGAGGTTCACCGGCGGCGACCCGGCGATCCAGGCGGCTGCTCGGCGGTCGTGGGAGGAGAACAAGGCCGCGATCGGCAAGCAGGTCGGGTGGCCGGCGGACGACGGCCTGGTGGAGTACGTGGCTCGGGCGCGCGCGGCGAGGTAGTCCGGTGAAAATCGTCTCGCCGTGAGGATCGGCCCGCTGTGGTTGCGCCGCGTGAGCCGACGTCCGCCGCCGGACGAGCAGCCGGACGTTCGGAACGGCATCAGGAACGGCACGGTGGATGCCGGCGCCGGGGATGGCGGTGATCGCGTCGTGGGCGGCGCTGTCCGGTCGTGGCGCGGCGAGGTCGCTCGGTTCGGCGCTCGACAAGACGATCTCGCCCTGGTTCGCTGCGTTGCCCCCGCTCGTGCTCGTGGCGGAGGAGCTTTCCGAGGGCCCTGACCCGAACAGCGGTGGCCTCAACGGGGTGTTCGCCTTCGCCGTTCTCCTCTCCGTGCAGACCGGCCGTGTGGTCGTGCGCCGCCGGGGACTCCGGTAGAAGTGGTTCATGCTCCCCGACGACCGCCGCCTGCAGGCCGCCAACCCGACCGGCTGGTTCGAGGACCTCTACGCGGAGGCCGAAGCCGGCAAGGCCTCCGTCCCGTGGGACGTCCCGAACCCGCAACCACACCTGGTCGACTGGGCCGCCGGAGTCGACGGCACCGGCCGCCGCGCGCTCGTGGTGGGCTGCGGCTACGGCCGCGACTCGGAGTTCCTGGCCTCGCTGGGCTTCGAGGTGACCGCGTTCGACATCTCCCCCACCGCCGTGGCGGCGGTGCGCAAGCGCTACCCGGAGTCCCCGGTCTCCTACGTGGTCGCCGACCTGCTGGACCCGCCCGCCGAGTGGCACCGCGCGTTCGACCTCGTCGTGGAGAACATGACGGTCCAGGCGCTGCCCGTCGCCCTGCACGCCGAGGCGGCCGGGCGGGTCTCGTCGCTGACCGGCTCGACGCTGCTGGTCCTCGCCGTGGCGCGGGACGAGGGTCCCGAGCCGGACGGTCCGCCGTGGCCGCTCACGCCCGCGGAGGTCGAGGCGTTCGCGGGCGACGGTCTGGCGCCGCGGTCCATCAGGCGCGACAACGGCAGGTGGGTGGCTGAGTTCGTGCGGCAAGTGGCCATGAACTGACCACTTATGACCGACTTCCGCCGCTTAGCGTGAATCATGCTCGTTCGTCGGCTGATCGCCCGCCTGCTCGACTGGCTCCTGGTGCTGGTCGTGGCCTGGCCCCTGGTCCACGAACCCGTGCTGGTGGTGCTCTGCGCGGCGGTGTACGACGCTGTCCTGCTCCGGCTGAACACCCTCGGCAAGGTCCTGACGGGGCTGCGGGTGGTGGGCCCCGCGTCCGGTTTGAGCCTCAGACGCGTGCTCGCCCGCACGCTCGTCACGACCGCGCTGCCGGGCGCGGGCGCCGTTCTGGTGCTGACCGGTCTGGGCTGGCGGGAGCCGGCGCTGATGGCGGGCCTCGGCTGGCAGCAGCCGTGGGTCGTCGTCGGCCGGTACGTCGGCTCGGGGTCGGCGGGCTGGCTCTCGTCGTTGCTGCTGGTCGGCGGGTTCGTGCTGCTGGTGCTGTCCGTGGTGGAGGCTTTGGACCTGCGCGGCACGCGGACCTGGCACGACCGCAAGGCGGGCACGGCCGTGGTGCGGCTCAAAGTCGCTGCCCGATGAACCTCAACGCCTTCGGCGGCACGCGGCGCCAGTAGCCGAGGTCGTGCCCGCCGTGCTCGAACGACCCCACGGCGTCCGCCAGCGCGGAAGCAACCTCGTGGAACGGGTTCTCCCGGCCGCACCACACGCCGACCGGTGACGTGATCCTTTCCTTGTGCCGCAGAGGTTCGTGCGCCTCCCACACCTCGCGCGACGCGAACCCGCCGATCCGCCGGGCCGGCCGCACCCGTCCACGCACCCCACGGCATGGGCTGAACGGGTACAGGTGCGACGGCGGGCACCACGCCGTCGGGGCCCGTCCAGCCGAGCAGACCGGCTGCGCCCACCAGGCCCGCGCCACCGAGCAGGACGGCTCGCCGAGAGACCCCCATGTCCACCAGCGGAACACAATGTGCGCCGATCATGACAAGCGTGGACACTCTGACACTGCCACACCTGCGGCGGCGGACCCAGGATTCCGGGATGGAATCCGACCGGGTTGGCGTTGTTTCAGCAGCGTAACAGGGGGTTGAACGATGGCAGTCGAGTCCTCACCGCCCCAGGTCACACCTGATGGCCGAGTCGAACTGAACGACGCAGGTCCCATCAAGGACAGCAGGTTCTTCAACCCCGAACTCGCGCCCGTGCCCGTCGAGCAGCGGACGTGGACGACCTACAACTTCTTCGCGCTGTGGATGGGCATGGCGCACAACATCCCCAGCTACACGCTCGCGGCGTCGTTGATCGCGATCGGCATGGACTGGGTTCAGGCCTTCGTCACGATCACCCTCGGCAACCTGATCGTGCTGGTCCCCATGCTGCTCAACAGCCACGCGGGCACGAAGTACGGCATCCCCTTCCCCGTGTTCGCCCGCGCCTTCTACGGCATCCGCGGCGCGAACCTGGTCGCGTTGCTGCGCGCGTTCATCGCCTGCGCCTGGTTCGGCATCCAGACATGGGTCGGCGGCAAGGCGCTGCACGTGATCATCGGGCGGCTGACCGGCGACGGCTGGACGAAGGCGTCGCAGGTCGGCGGGCAGCCGTGGACGTTGTGGTTGTGCTTCTTCGGTTTCTGGGTCGTGCAGATGCTGGTGATCTGGCGCGGCATGGAGGCGATCCGGCGGTTCGAGAACTGGACGGCGCCGCTGGTCAGCGTCGGGTTCCTGATCCTGCTGGGCTACGTGCTGGTCAAGGCGGGCGGCTTCGGGCCGATCCTCGAGACGCCCAGCAAGCTCGGCTGGGGCCCGGACTTCTGGAAGGTCTTCTTCCCCGCGCTGATGGGCATGATCGCGTTCTGGTCGACGCTGTCGCTGAACATGCCGGACTTCACGCGGTTCGGCGGTTCCCAGCGCAAGCAGGCGATCGGGCAGATCCTCGGCCTGCCGACCACCATGTCGTTCATCGCCATCGTCGCGATCCTGACGACGTCGGGCGCGCAGGCGCTGTACGGCGAGGCGATCTGGGACCCGGCGGACCTCGCGTCCCGCTTCGACAACACGCTGCTGGTGGTCGTCGCGCTGGTGTCGCTGGTGCTGGCCACGATCTCGGCGAACCTCGCGGCGAACGTCGTCAGCCCGTCCTACGACTTCTCGAACGCCTTCCCGCGCAGGATCACGTTCGCGATCGGCGGCCTGATCACCGGCGTCATCGGCATCGTGATCCAGCCGTGGCGGCTCATCTCCGACCCGAACATCTACATCTTCGCGTGGCTCGGGTTCTACGGCGGCCTGCTGGCCTCGGTGGCCGGCGTGTTCGTCGCCGGGTACTGGGTGATCAAGAAGACGCACCTGGAGCTCACCGACCTCTACCTCGACGGCAGGGGCGCGTACTGGTTCAACGGCGGCTGGAACTGGCGTGCCGTGCTGGCGACGCTCGTGGGCTCGGTGCTCGCGGTCGGCGGCGCCCACGGCGGGCCGTTCCCGGCGGACGGGCTGATCCCGTTCCTCAAGCCGCTCTACGACTACAACTGGGTCGTCGGCTTCGCGGCCGGCTTCCTGGTCTTCCTCGCTCTGAAGGACAACTCGGCAAAGGAGACGACCAGGTGAGCAACATCATCCGGGCGGCGCTCGTCCAGCAGAAGTGGACGGGCGACAAGGAGTCGATGATCGCGAACGCGGTCGAGCACATCCGCGCCGCCGCCTCCCAGGGCGCGCAGGTGCTGTGCCTGCAGGAGCTCTTCTACGGCCCGTACTTCTGCCAGGTCCAGGACGCGGACTTCTACTCCTACACCGAGACGATCCCGGACGGCCCGACGACCCAGCTCATGCAGGAGGTCGCCGCGCAGAACAACATCGTGCTGATCGTGCCGATGTACGAGGTGGAACAGCCGGGCGTCTACTACAACACCGCCGCCGTGATCGACGCGGACGGCACGTACCTCGGCAAGTACCGCAAGAACCACATCCCGCAGGTGAAGGGGTTCTGGGAGAAGTTCTACTTCAAGCCCGGCAACCTCGGTTATCCCGTGTTCGACACGGCGGTCGGGCGCATCGGCGTCTACATCTGCTACGAGCGCCACTTCCCCGAGGGCTGGCGTGCTCTCGGACTCGCGGGCGCGAAGATCGTGTTCAACCCGTCCGCGACCTCGCGGTCGCTGAGCGAGTACCTGTGGAGGCTGGAGCAGCCCGCCGCGGCCGTCGCGAACGAGTACTTCGTCGGCGCGATCAACCGGGTGGGCGTGGAGCCGTTGGGCGACAACGAGTTCTACGGCCAGACGTACTTCGTCTCGCCGCGCGGCCAGCTCGTCGGCGACGCGGCGTCCGACACCGAGGAAGAGCTCGTGGTGCGCGACCTCGACCTGGACCTGCTGACCGAGGTCCGGGACACGTGGGCGTTCTACCGCGACCGCCGCCCCGACACCTACGAGGGCCTGGTGACCCCGTGAGCACTCTGATCCGCAACGGCCTGGTCATCAACGCGACGGGATCGCACGCCGCCGACGTGCTGATCGACGGCGAGCACATCGCCGCGCTCGTCACGCCCGGCTTCTCCGTTCAGGCCGACGAGGTCGTCGACGCGGCCGGGAAGTACGTCATCCCCGGCGGCATCGACGCCCACACGCACATGGAGATGCCGTTCGGCGGCACCCAGTCCGCGGACACCTTCGAGACCGGCACGACCGCGGCGGCGTGGGGCGGCACCACCACGATCGTCGACTTCGCCGTGCAGCCCAAGGGAAGCAGCCTTCTGTCCACACTGGACAAGTGGCACAGCAAGGCGGACGGCAACTGCGCCGTCGACTACGGCTTCCACATGATCATCTCCGACGTGACCGACGAGTCGCTCAAGGAGATGGAGTCCTGCATCGCGGCGGGCGTGAACAGCTTCAAGATGTTCATGGCCTACCCCGGCGTCTTCTACGCGACGGACGGCGAGATCCTGCGCGCCATGCAGAAGGCGCGCGAGACCGGCGCCACGATCATGATGCACGCGGAGAACGGCATCGCGATCGACCAGCTCGTCGCGCAGGCGCTGGCCTCCGGGCTCGGCGACCCGGTGCAGCACGGCCTGACCCGGCCGCCGGAGCTGGAGGGCGAGGCCACCTCACGCGCGATCCAGCTCGCGAAGGTGACCGGGTCCCCGCTGTACATCGTGCACCTGTCCGCGGCACAGGCGCTCGACGCCGTGACGGCGGCGCGGGACACGGGCCAGAACGTGTTCGCCGAGACGTGCCCGCAGTACCTCTACCTGTCGCTGGAGGACCTGGCCAGGCCGGGCTTCGAGGGCGCGAAGTACGTGGCGTCGCCTCCGTTGCGGCCGAAGGAGCACCAGTCGTCGCTGTGGCGCGGGCTGCGCACCAACGACCTCTCGGTGGTGAGCACCGACCACTGCCCGTTCTGCTTCAAGGACCAGAAGCAGCTGGGCGTAGGCGACTTCTCCAAGATCCCCAACGGCATGCCCGGCGTCGAGCACCGCGTCGACCTGCTGCACCAGGGCGTCGTGAAGGGCGAGATCACCCGCGAACGGTGGGTCGAGATCGTCTCCACCACTCCCGCGCGCATGTTCGGCATGTACCCGCGCAAGGGCGTGATCGCACCGGGAGCGGACGCGGACGTCGTGATCTACGACCCCGCGGCGTCCCAGACGATCTCCGCCGAGACCCATCACATGGCCGTGGACTACTCGGCGTACGAGGGCTTCGAGGTCACCGGCAAGGTCGACACCGTGTTCTCGCGCGGCCGCAAGGTGATCGCGGACGGCGCGTACCACGGCTCCACCGGCCACGGCCGCTTCGTCTCCCGCGACCTCAACCAGTACCTCGTCTGAGAAAGGCGGTCACCCGTGGACTTCGGTGTAGTGCTGCAGACCGACCCGCCGGCGCGGGACGTGGTGGAAGGCCTCCGCGCGGCCGAGGACTGCGGCTTCCGCTACGGCTGGACGTTCGACTCCTGCGTGCTGTGGCAGGAGCCGTTCGTCATCTACTCGCAGGTGCTGGCGGCGACCCGCGACCTCGTCGTCGGCCCGATGGTCACCAACCCGTCGACCCGCGACTGGTCGGTGACCGCCTCGCTGTTCGCGACGCTGAACGACATGTTCGGCAACCGCACGGTCTGCGGCATCGGCCGGGGCGACTCGGCCCGCCGCGTGATCGGCCAGAAGCCCGCGACGCTCGCGACGCTGGGCGACGCGATGCACGTGATCAAGGAGCTGGCGGAGGGACGGGAGGTCGAGCACCACGGCACACCGGTGCGGATCCCGTGGGTGCGCAACGGGAAGCTCGAGATCTGGATGGCCGCGTACGGTCCGCGCGCGTTGAAGATGGTCGGCGAGCAGGCCGACGGCTTCATCCTGCAGACCGCCGACCCGGACATCGCCCGCTGGACGATCGGCTCCGTCCGGGAGGCCGCGGTGGCCGCCGGGCGCGACCCGTCGGCGATCACGATGTGCGTGGCGGCACCGGCCTACGTGGGCACGGACCTCGCCCACCAGCGCGACCAGCTGCGGTGGTTCGGCGGCATGGTGGGCAACCACGTCGCGGACCTCGTGTCGCGGTACGGGGACTCGGGCGTCGTGCCCAAGGCCTTGACCGACTACATCAAGGACCGCGAGGGCTACGACTACTCCCACCACGGCAAGGCGGGCAACCGCTCCACCGACTTCGTGCCGGACGCGATCGTGGACCGCTTCTGCCTCGTCGGCCCGGAGTCGGCGCACGTCGAGCGGTTGCAGGAGCTGAAGGAGATCGGTGTCGACAACTTCGCGCTGTACCTGATGCACGACGAGAAGGACAAGACGCGCGACGCGTACGGATCGGCGGTCATCCCGGCGGTGTAGGGCCGTGCACCGGACGTGCCCGCATCCGCGGAGGGCACGTCCGGTGCGCCTCGCGGGGATAATGGTGTTGATGCCTGACGACGCCGAGCCCATCCCGTCCGTGAAGAACACCGTGCGCGGAGACGTGCACGGGACGGTCCTGCAGGTCGGCACGGTCACCGTCGACTTCCACCACCACCAGCACCCCGGTCCGGCTCAGGCCGTTCTCCCGCTGCGGTGCGGCCTGGTGCCACCCCGCGCGGCCGCGTTCCAGGAACGGTCCGTCGACCTCGGCGCTCCGGTGACGGTGCTGTCCGGGCTGCCGGGGGTGGGCAAGAGCCAGCTGGCCGCGCACCACGCCGAACGGCTGTGGGCCGCCGGTGAGGTCGGCCTGCTGGTGTGGGTCACGGCGACCTCGCGCGAGTCGATCGTCTCCAGCTACGCCGACGTGGCCGCGAAGCTGCTCCGCGTCGAGGACCCCGATCCGGAACGGGCCGCGCGCACGCTGCTGGAGTGGCTGGCGGGCACGCACGAGCCGTGGCTCGTGGTGCTGGACGATCTGCGGACTCCCTCGGACCTCGACGGGTTGTGGCCGCCGGCCGGTGGCCAGGTGGTCGTGACCACGCTGCGCCGGGACGCCGCGTTGCGCGGGCACCAGCGGCGACTGGTCGCCGTCGAGGCGTTCACCGAGGACGAGGGAGTGGCCTACCTGCGGACGGCGCTGGCCGACCAGCCCGCGTTGCTCGACGACGACGGGCTGGTGCGCGACCTCGGCGGGTCGCCGGTGGCGCTGGCCCAGGCCGCGGCGAACATGCTGGACAACCACCTGTCGTGCGCGGAGTACCGCGCTCGCCTGCCGGAACGGCTCGATCCCAGCGCGGCGACCTGGTCGCTGGCGGTCGAACAGGCCGACCGCCTCGCGCGCACCGGGGTGGTGCGGCCGCTGCTCGACGTCGCGAGCGCGCTGGACGCCAACGGGATCCCGCTGGCGGTGTTCACGACGCGGGCGATGCTCGACTTCCTCGGTGTGGACGAGGCCGACGCGCGGGACGGGCTCGGATGCCTGCACCGGCTGAGCCTCGTCACCTTCAGCGAGGGGTCGGTGTCACGCGAGGTGCGGGTGCATTCGCTCGTGCAGCGCGCCACCCGTGCGGCGTGGTCCGGCGAACGGGCCGGCGTGGTGGTCACGGCCGCAGCGGACGCGCTGAGGCAGGTGTGGCCGGACGGCGTGACGGATCCGTTGCTGGGTCAGGTGTTGCGGGCCAACGCCCAGGCGCTCGCCGACGCCGGCGGCGCTCACCTGTGGCGGCCCGAAGGTCACTTCGTGCTGTTCCTCGCGGGCAGGAGCCTCGGCGAGGCCGGGTACCACGCGGACGCCGTCCGCTACTTCGACGACCTGCGGGTCACCGCGGCCAGGTACCTGGGCCACGATCACCTCGACACCCTGCTCTGCCGCTTCAACGCCGCGGGCTGGCGCGGCAGCGCGGGGGACGCGGCCGGAGCGGTCGAGGGGTTCCGGGACCTGCTCGCCGACGTGACGCGGCTGTTCGGGCCGGACCACGTCGAGACGCTGAGGGTCCGCAACAACCACGCCCACTGGCTCGGTGCCTCCGGCGACACGGCCGGAGCGGCCACCGCGTTCGGGGACCTCGTCGCCGACCAGACGCGGGCGCTCGGCCCGGATCACCCGAGCACGCTGACCACCCGCCACAACCTCGCGTTCGCGCAGGCGAAGACGGGAGACCACGGCCGCGCGGTCGAGTCGTTCGAGGCGCTCGTGCGGGACCTGGGACGCGTCGTGGGCCCGGACGGTCCGGACGTTCTGGAGGCGCGGTACGGCCTCGCCGCCGTCCTGGGCGACGCCGGCGAGGTGGACGACGCCGCCGGCAGGCTGCGAGCCCTGCTGCCGGACCAGATCCGGGTGCTGGGCGCGGACCACCCGCGCACGCTGTGGACCCGGTGGAGCCTCGCCCAGTGGCGGGCGCTGACCGGCGATCCGGCCGGCGCGGTGGCGGAGTTCGAGGAGCTGGTCGCGGACCAGAGCAGAGTGCTCGGCGAGCACCACCCCGACGTCCGGGCGACCCGCGAGAAGCTGGAGCACTGGCGCCGCGTCAGCGCACCGGGCGAGTCCGGCCGTCCCAGTCCCGGGTGAGCCCGGGCAGCAGTTCGGCCAGCTGCACCGGGTAGACGGTGTCCTCCGTGGACTCCAGCTCCTCGGCGCTCCACCAGCGGTGGCCGGAGATGCTGGTCTCCTCGACGTCGTTGAAGCCCGAGGTGTCGATCGCCAGGTCGCCGGCGACGGAGGCGTGGAAGAACCACTCCTCGGCGTCGAACGTCTCGCCGTCGAAGCTGAACACCGCACGACGGCGCCAGATCGGGCCGACCAGCTCCTCCGGCGCGAGCTTGAGGCCCGTCTCCTCGAAGGTCTCCCGCACGGCCGCGTCCCGCAGTTCCTCGCCCACCTCGACGCCACCGCCGACGGTGAACCAGAAGAGCTCCTGGGGACGGGCCGGATCGAAGCCGTGGAAGAGCAGCACACGGCCCTGGGCGTCGGTGAGGACGACGCGTGCGGACGGCCGGGGCGTGAGCAGCACGGCGTCCGACGGGGCGGGCGGCTCGGCGATCTCGAAGTACGACGGTTGCGGCGCCGTGCCGGCCAGCCGCAGCCAGCGCACGACGCGGCGGCGGCGCAGCAACAACGTGTCGCGCACGGCGTCGTTGTGCACGCGGCGGGCGAGCATCACGCGTTCCTCGGCGTCGGACAGCTCGGCGGCCAGCGCGGCGGGAAGAGCGGACCGGTCCAGCGCGCCCAGCAGGGCGGAGAGCTCGTTCTCGAGGAGCTCGCGGTCCGCACGGGAGGCGGCCTCGGCCTTGAAGGCGGCGGCGGAGAGCTCGGGGTCCAGCAACGCGCGGACCACGACGGCGCGGCGGGCCAGGGCGGCGTCGACGGCGGCCCAGGCGGCGTCGGTGCGGACGTGCAGGCGGTCGAGGCGGTTCGCGATCCGGAGGACCCAGGCGGCCAGCAGCAGGGTCACCAGGACGATGACGAGCGCGGTGGTCATGCCTCGCTCACCCGGCGCGGGTCGGCGGCGATCGCCGTCTCGTAGACGCGCAGCACCTGCGAGGCGACGACGGACCAGTCGAAGGCCTGCACCCGCTGGGAGGCGATGTCGACGTACTCGGCGCGCAGTGCCGAGTCCCGCAGCACCGAGCGCAGCGCGTCGGCCAGGGCGTGCGCGTCGCCCACCGGGAACAGCGCACCCGCCTTGCCGTCGTCCAGCACGCGCCGGAACGCGTCGAGGTCCGAGGCCACCACCGCGGTGCCGGCGGACATGGCCTCGGTCAGGATGATGCCGAACGACTCGCCGCCGGTGTTCGGGGCGACGTAGACGTCCACGGAACGCAGCATCCGGGCCTTGTCCTCGTCGTCGACCTGGCCCAGCAGGTCGACCCGGTCGGAGAAGGGGCCGTCGAACGGGTTCTCGCCGCGGCCCACGACGAGCAGGCGCAGGTCGGGGAACTCCTCGGCGATCAGGCCGAACGCCTCCCACAGGATCGGCATGCCCTTGCGCGGTTCGTCGTAGCGGCCGACGAAGCCGAGCGTGCCACCGGCGCGCGGGTAGCCGTCCAAAGTGGACGCGGAGGCGAAGAAGTCGACGTCGACGCCGTTCGGGATCTCCACCGCGTCGCCGCCGAGGTGCTCGACCTGCACGCGGCGGGCCAGCGCCGAGACGGCGATGCGGGCGGTGACCTTCTCCAGGAACGGCTGCAGCACGCCCTGGAACGCCGACAGCATCTTGGAGCGCGGCGTCGAGGTGTGGAAGGTGGCGACGATCGGGCCGTCCGCGACCACCAGCGCCAGGAACGACAGCGACGGCGCGGTGGGCTCGTGCAGGTGCAGCACGTCGAACTCGTGCTCGTCGATCCAGCGGCGGACCCGCGCGTACGAGACGGGACCGAAGCTGAGACGTGCCACCGAACCGTTGTACGGGATGCCGACCGCGCGGCCGGCGGACGTGACGAACGGCGGCAGCGCCTGGTCGTCGTCGGCGGGCGCGAGGACGTCCACCTCGTGCCCGAGGCCGATCAGGGCACGCGCGAGGTCGACGACGTGCGCCTGCACTCCCCCGGGCACGTCCAAGGAATACGGGCAGACGATGCCGACCTTCACCGCGAGAGCCTCCGGGCGAGGGCGGCACGACGCTTCTCGGGCAGGTCGGCGAGCCAGAGCTGCTGCAGCATGTGCCAGTCGGCCGGGTGCGCGGCGATGTCGGCCGCGAACACGTCCGCGACGGCCTGCGTGGCCGCCTGGACGGTGCTGACCTTGATCGGCGGGTGGATGCGGAAGTGCCAACCGTCCTCGGTGAACCAGCAGCCGACCGGCAGCAGCGCGGCGCCCGTCGTCGAGGCCAGGTGCGCGGGCCCCGCGGGCATCAGGGTCTGCTCGCCGAAGAACGTCACGGGCACGCCGGTCGACGTCAGGTCGCGGTCCGCGAGCAGGCACACGACCTTGTTGGCGCGCAGGCGTTCGGCCAGCACCGTCGCGGGTGGACGGTCACCGCCGTTCAGCGGCAGCACCTCGAAGCCCAGCGTCTCGCGGAACTCCACGAACTTGCGGTACAGCGACTCGGGCTTCAGCCGCTCGGCCACCGTCGTGAACGTGCCGGAGTGGCCGACGAGCCAGACGCCCGCCATGTCCCAGTTGCCGCTGTGCGGGAGGGCGGCGATCGCACCGGTGCCGTTGGCCAGCGCCGCGTCGAGGTTCTCCTGGCCGGACACCTGGAACCTGTGCTTCGCGTGGGCGGCGCGCACGTCCATCGACGGCAGCCGGAACGCCTCGCACCAGTAGCGCGCGTACGAGCGCAGCGAGTCGCGCACCAGGTCGTCGAGCTCGTCCTCGCCCGCCTGCGGCACCACCCTGCTCAGGTTCCGGCGCAACTGGCCGACGCTCGCGCCACCGCGGCGCGCCGCGTAGTCGGCGCCCGCGCGGAACAACCCGCGCGCCCACGACTCCGGCAGCAGGCGGACCAGCCGCCACCCGGCGGTGTACCCGAGGGTCGCGAGGTTCACGCGGCCTCCCGCGCCGACTTCGCAACCGCGAAGATCCGCTGCAGCACCGTCGCGACGGTCAGCGCCGCGAGCAGCCACAGCGAGATGGCCATCAGGTGCGGCACGCCCAGCCCCTGCACGCCGGCACCGACCAGCGCGATGATGAACCGCTCGGCCCGCTCGGCCAGTCCGCCGTCGGCGGAGAGCCCGTTCGCGTCGGCGCGCGCCTTGACGTAGGAGATGACCTGCGAGGCCACCAGGCAGATGAACCCGGCCGCGGCCGTCCACCGGTCGCCGGTGTCGAACGCGTACCAGGTGAGCGCCGCGAACAACGCCCCGTCCGCGATGCGGTCGCAGGTGGCGTCGAGCACGGCGCCGAACTTCGTCGGCCCCTGCGCGCGGGCCATGGCACCGTCGATCAGGTCGAGCAGCACGAAGAACGCCACCAGCGCGCAACCCAGGAACAGCTGGCCGCGGGGGATGAACCACAGCGCGCTCGCGACGGCGCCGATCGTTCCGGCCACGGTCACGGCGTTGGGCGTGAGGCCACGCGCCAGCAGCCACGCCCCGATCGGATCGGTGACGCGCGAGACGGACGCGCGAGCGAAGATGTTCAGCATGGCAGGTCGCAGCCTAGCTGGACTGGTGAAACACACCCCTCGCGCCCCTTGCCTGATCGCACGCGGGGAGCTTTCGCGCGGTCGGTGCGTGCGAAAGGGCCCCGCGTGCGGTCAGCGGCTAACCGAGCCGGCGGTGGTCCTCGGCGATGCGCTTGAGCAACCCCTGCAACTCCTCCCCTCGCACCGCCAGCCGTTCCAGCCGCCCGAACAGCGCGAGGTACTCGCGCACGTCCAGCGGGTCGGTGATGGTGGCGTTGCCGGTCAGCACGCTGACCGTGACGACGCGCTCGTCGTAGATGTGGAAACCGTGCAGGGCGACCACGTTCGCGTCCGCGGACCACGGCACGACGCCGAGCCGGACGTTCGGGCGGCGCTGGATCGCGGCCAGGTGCTCCACCTGTTCCGCCATCAGCTCGGCCGAGCCCATCCGCCAGCGCAGGGCGCTTTCGGAGAGCACGAACACGAACTGCTTCGCCAGGTCGTCCATCCGGGAACGGCGCGTGCGCAGGGCGGCCACCGCGGCCTCCTGCTCCGACTGCGGCATCGTCCCCAGCATGATCCGCAGGTAGGACTCGGACTGCAGCAACGAGGGCACCAGGTTGACCTGGAAGAACCTCGATGTCGCCGCCCGCGCCTCCACTCGGCTGATCGTCTGCTGGTGGCGGTGCGCTCCTCGGTGCAGCACGACGCGGCGGGTTTCCGCCTCGGCGTGCAGCGACCTGGCGAGTTCGACCAGTTCGATGCGCGTCTCTCTCGCGGCGGCCAGTTCCGCCACAAGACGCTCCACATCCGTCACGGACGGGAGCAGCATGCCGTTCTCGATCTTCGACAGCTTGGACTGGCTCATCCCGGTGGCACGGGCGGTGGCCGTGCCGGTCATCTTCGCCTCGGTGCGCAACCGGCGTAGTTCACGCGAAAGCCGCTCTCTCGCTAATCGCGAACGCTCAGGTGCGGTCATGTTCGCACCGTAACCATTCGCACACGGTGAGACGATCGGCCATAGGCGGGGACTTGACTCGCAGTTGACACCTCCAGGTGGGTGATCTCACCTACCTGGAATCGCTTTGTGCTGGTGTTACGTCTCGATCGACTGGAGAAATGCACCCGAAAGTTGTAACCGAAACCTATTCCGGTTCACGTGGAAACGGCCTCGATTGTCCAGTGCGGACAACATGAGTGGTTTTTGTCACTCTTTTGTCCAACAATTAGTACGGCTTTCAATCACGGACACGCTGACTAAACCCTCCGTTTAGCCCGCAATACCGCGCGAACACCCAGGCCGATGCCACCGAAAATCAGCACGAACGCGATGAGGCCGAGGCCGGGAGCATCGTCGTACTGGGCGTACAGGAGCGCACTGACGCCGAGCGCGACGAGCAGGAGGCAGCCCACCAGAGGCAGCAACAGTCGAGGCATAGATCGACTATCGCGCGTGATCTATCGAAAGTCAACAGATAGGCACCGCGAAACGATCAGTCGACTGCCTTCCACCCGTCCGCCAGCAGCTGACGGGTCTCCCCCAGCAGCTGCGGGAGCACCTTGGTGTGCCCGATGACCGGCATGAAGTTCGCGTCCCCGCCCCAGCGCGGCACCACGTGCTGGTGCAGGTGGGCGGCGATCCCGGCACCGGCGACGACGCCCTGGTTCATGCCGATGTTGAACCCGTGCGGCGCCGCCACGTGCCGTGCGACCTTCATGGCCCTCTGCGTGAACGCGGCGAGCTCGGCGGTCTCGGAGACCGTCAGCTCCGGGTAGTCCGCCACGTGCCGGTACGGCAGCACCATCAGGTGACCGGGGTTGTACGGGTACAGGTTCAGCAACGCGAAGACCTCGGCCCCGCGCGCGATGATCAGACCGTCCTCGTCGGACAGTTCCACCACGCGGCAGAACGGGCAGCCGGCGGGCTCGTCGCCGTCGGCCTTGCCCGCGCCCTGCACGTACGACAGGCGGTGCGGGGTCCACAGGCGCTGCAACGCGTCGTGGACCCCCACACCGGCCTGCTCGGAGAACTCAGGCGTCACGAGAGCAGTTCCGCCGTGGGCGAGGCGTTCTCGCGACGGCCGACCCAGTCGACGATCTGCTCGACCGCCCGCTCCACCGGCACGCCGTTGATCTGCGTGCCGTCGCGGAACCGGAACGACACCGCGTTCGCCTCCACGTCCTTGGCGCCGGCCAGGAGCATGAACGGCACCTTCTGCATGGTGTGGTTGCGGATCTTCTTCTGCATGCGGTCGTCCGAGGCGTCCACGTCGACCCGGATGCCGGCCTTGCGCAGCACGTCGCGCACCGCGAACAGGTGGTCGGCGTTCTCGGACGTCACCGGGATGCCCATGACCTGCACCGGCGCGAGCCACGCCGGGAACGCGCCCGCGTAGTGCTCGGTCAGCACGCCGAAGAAGCGCTCGACCGAGCCGAACAGCGCGCGGTGGATCATGACCGGGCGCTGGCGCGAGCCGTCCGGGCCGGTGTACTCCAGCTCGAACTTCTCGGGCAGCATGAAGTCGAGCTGGATGGTCGACATCTGCCAGGTGCGGCCGAGCGCGTCCCGCGCCTGCACGGAGATCTTCGGGCCGTAGAACGCGGCGCCACCGGGGTCGGGCACGAGCTCGAGACCGGACTCCTCGGCGACCGAGGCGAGCGTCGCGGTCGCCTCCTCCCAGATGTCGTCCGGGCCGACGAACTTCTCCGGGTTCTTGGTCGAGAGCTCCAGGTAGAAGTCGTCCAGACCGTAGTCGCGCAGCAGGTCCAGCACGAAGTTCAGCAGCGACTTCAGCTCGTCGCGGACCTGGTCGCGCGAGCAGAAGATGTGCGCGTCGTCCTGCGTCATGCCGCGGACCCTGGTCAGGCCGTGCACCACGCCGGACTTCTCGTATCGGTAGACCGAGCCGAACTCGAACATGCGCAGCGGCAGCTCGCGGTAGGACCGGCCACGCGCCTTGAAGATCAGGTCGTGGAACGGGCAGTTCATCGGCTTGAGGTAGTAGTCCTGGCCCGGCTTGCGGACCGTGCCGTCCTCGTTGAACTCGGCGTCGAGGTGCATCGCCGGGTACATGCCGTCCTTGTACCAGTCCAGGTGACCGGAGACCTCGAACAGCTTGCCCTTGGTGATGTGGGGCGAGTAGACGAACTCGTAGCCCGCCTCGGTGTGGCGCTGGCGGGAGTAGTCCTCCATGGCCTTGCGGATGATGCCGCCCTTGGGGTGGAACACCACGAGGCCGGAGCCGATCTCGTCCGGGAACGAGAACAGGTCGAGCTCGACACCGAGCTTGCGGTGGTCGCGGCGCTCGGCCTCGGCCAGGCGCTCCAGGTACTCCTCCTGCGCCTCCTGCGACTCCCACGCGGTGCCGTAGATGCGCTGCAGCTGCGGGTTGTTCTCGTTGCCGCGCCAGTACGCGGCGGCCACGCGGGTCAGCTTGAACGCCGGGATGTGCTTGGTCGTCGGCACGTGCGGCCCGCGGCACAGGTCGCCCCAGACCTGCTCGCCCGAGCGCGGGTCGAGGTTGTCGTAGATCGTCAGCTCGCCGCCGCCGACCTCCATGACCTCGCTGGTGTCGACGTCGCTCTTGATGTCGACGAGCTCCAGCTTGAACGGCTCGGACGCCAGCTCGGCCTTCGCGGAGTCGATCGACTCGACGACGCGGCGCGAGAACCGCTGCGAGGACTTGATGATCTGCTTCATGCGCTTCTCGAGCGCCTGAAGGTCCTCGGGCGTGAAGGGCTTGGAGACCTGGAAGTCGTAGTAGAAGCCGTCCTTCACGGGCGGGCCGATGCCGAGCTTGGCCTCCGGGAACTGCTGCTGCACGGCCTGTGCCAGCACGTGCGCGGCGGAGTGGCGGATGACGCTGCGGCCGTCCTCGGTGTCCGCGGCGACGGCCTCGACCTCGACGTCGACCTGCGGGGTCCACGACAGGTCGCGCAGGTGGCCCTCGGCGTCCTTCACGACGACGATCGCGTCGGACCCCTTGCCCGGCAGGCCCGCCTCACGCACGGCCGTGCCCGCCGTCGTCCCAGCCGGAACCACCACGCGCGGCGGGTTCTGGGCGACTGCTGGGCGCGACTCGGACACGGTGACTCCTACGATCGAGGTAACGGGGTGAACGGATCAGATGTTATCGGTGCTCAAGACGGACATGACGATCGCGTCGTGGAAGACGCCGTCCCAGAGCAGGGCGTCCCTCAGGCGGCCCTCCTCGCGGAAGCCGAGCTTCTTGTAGACGTGGATGGCCCGCTCGTTGAAGTCGTACACCTCCAGATCGACCCGGTGCAGCCCGCGCTCGTGAAACGCGTGGTCGAGGACGTGCTTGATCGCGATCGAGCCGTAGCCCTTGCCGAAGCCGTCCCACAACGCGATCCGCATGCCCGCCGAGCGGTTGTGCGGATTGATGGTGAGAACGACCTCGCCGATGAACTTCCCGTCCTCGGTAATCGCGCGGGTGTAGCGGTTCGGGTCGTTCAGCGTCCGCTCGACGTACGCCTCGTAATCCTCCAGCGTGAAGGTGCCGTGAGTACCGGTCAGGCGGTTGACCTCGTCGTCGTTCGGCCGGGCCGCGGCCATCTCGGCGGCGAACTCCTTGCGCAGGGGTACGAGTTCCATGCCTCGATTGAAGCCGGTGCGCGCAAGCGGATTCCGGGCACGGCACCTACGTACGCACTTCTGAGTGGTTTTTCGGATGCGCCCGGGCGCCCGGGGCGAGCACGCTGTTGTCTCCCGGCCCGCCGAATGGAGCATCGATCATGTCCGACCTGGTCGTCGAATGCCCGGTCCGCCTCACCGAGTCCAACCGGGACGAACTGCGCCTGCTCTACGCCGATCTGCGTGACCACTACGCCCGCCGCGACGCCCGCAACGGCACGCGCACCACGTTGCACTTCCTGTGGACCGGCGTGCTGGACGACGAGCTCTTCGGCGCCACCTACGCCGACCAGCGGCACGTTTTCGCTGGTTCCAGGCCTGTCATGAACTCGCTGCGCGAGCCAGGAGGGCTTCAGGAAACGAACAGGTGGCTGTCAGCCCCAGCTCAGCCGAACGGCGCATCGTTGAGGACATGAGCGAGCAGGGACAGACGCCTCCACCGCGGGAGCCGTCCAAGAACGAGCCGCAGGCCACCCCGCCTGCACCGGACCAGGCAACGACCCCACTGCCGGCCGGCGCACCGGCCACGCCTGGTCAGCACCCGACCGCCGAGCTGCCGGCCCAGCAGCCCGCCACGCCCGGCCAGCCAGCCGCAGCACCCGGTCAGCACCCGACCGCCGAACCGCCCGCCCAGCAGCCCGCCACGCCGGCGGCAGAGCACCCCGCCGCACCGCACCCCGCGCCGGCCGCGGCCTCGGCGGCGGAAGCACCGACTCCCCCTCCAGTTGTGGCCGCGGTGCCCGCGGGCCCTGGCCGGGGACGGCGTTTCGTGCGGCACCGCGCCACGCAGCTGGTCGCCGTCGGCCTGCTGGGGCTCGTCCTCGGCGGCGGCATCGTGGGAGCGATCGCCGCCGACCGCTCCGACCACCGCGGCGGCCCGGGCAAGGTGCGGATGCACGAGCGCGGCGAGCGCGGGCCCGACCGCGGCGGAGACCGCTTCGACCAGCGCGGCCCCTTCGGTGAGGGCCGTCCCGGCGACCGCTTCGAGCGGTGACCGACCGAGCGCCCGCCCAGCGGACATCCGATTCCCCGACGGCGCTGGGCGTGCGCTCCCCGGAACCAGGAACGCGCGCCACCGCCGAATTAGTCCCCCTCGTTCTGCGGTGGCGTGCGTTCCGCCCACAGGCCTACTGGGGCTGCGGCCCCAGCCGGATCGCCAGCAGCTGGCGCCGCAGCACCTTGCCGGTCGCGTTGCGCGGCAGCTGCGGCACCACGACGACCTCGCGCGGGACCTTGTGCCGCGCGAGCCGGGTGCGCACGAACTCGCGCAGCTCCCGCACGTCGATGCGCGCCCCGGCGACCGGCACCACGAACGCGCGCAGGCGTTGGCCGTACTCGGGGTCCGGCACGCCGAGCACCGCCGCGTCCCGCACGCGGTAGTGGGTCATCAGCAGGTTCTCGACCTCGACCGGGTACACGTTCTCGCCGCCGGAGACGATCATGTCGTCCTCGCGGCCGTCGAAGTACAGCCGGCCGCTGGGGTCGAAGTGCCCCAGGTCGCCGGTCGCGACGAGTCCGTCGATGGACTCCTTCTGCGTGCCGTCGGTGTAGAGGTCGACGGTCAGCGAGCCGCGCACGTAGATCCGGCCCGTCACGAACGACCGCGTGATGCGGTTGCCCTCGTCGTCGTAGATGCGCACGACGCAGTTGTGCGGGGGCAGGCCGACGCTGGACGGCGCGGCCGCGAGGTCCTCCGGGGTGGCGACGGTGGCGACCGCGACTTCCGTTGAGCCGTAGAGGTTGTAGAGCACCGGTCCCAGCACGGCCTGGGTGCGTTCGACGAGGTCCGGTGCGATCGGCGCGCCCGAGGAGAACACGACCTTCAGGTGTGAGAGGTCGTACGAGTCGATCACGTGCCGGTCGAGTTCCATGATCCGCTGCAGCATCGTCGGCACCAGGACGAGCGTCGTGCAGCGCTGGCCCTGCACCGACCAGAGCGTCTTGCGCGGGTCGAACCGGCGGTGCAGCACCGCGCGCGACCCCAGCGACATCGCGAGCGTCAGGTGCGAGTAGCCGACGGAGTGGAAGATCGGCGCGGCGATGAAGGTCGACTCGCCGGAGGTCATCGGGATGCGGTCGAGGAAGTCCGACGCGGTGAGCACCGACTTGATCTCGCGGGCCGTGCCTTTGGGCGTTCCGGTCGTGCCGGAGGTCAGCTGGATCACGACGCCCGGTTCGCGCGGCGGTTCGAGCTCGCCGCGCGGTGCCTTGGCCACCAGCTGGTCCAGTGTCGGGGTGCGACGGTCCAGTCCGTCCCGCGACCACGCGAGCCAGCGCGGGATCGACGGGGGCAGCTGGTGGAACAGCGGTGTGAACTCCTCGTCGTGGATGACGAGCGACGCGCGTTCGCGTTGCAGGAGGTCCAGGACGACCGGTGCGCCGAAGCCGGTGTTCACCAGGAGCACGCGGACGCCGAGCTTCGCGCAGGCCAGCAGCGACTCGACCATGCCGCGGTGGTTGCGGCACATCAGCGCGACGATGTGGGTGTGCTGGACGCCCAGGGCGCGCAGGCCCTGTGCGATGGCGTTCGAGCGCCTGTCCAGCTGGCGGTAGGTGACGGACCCCCGCTCGTCGACGACGGCGATGCCGTCCGGGTTGAGCCGGACGGAACGGCGCAGCGCCGTGACGTTCGGTCCCCAGATCTTGACCTCTTGCAGGGCCTGCATGGACATCTTGAAGTTCGTGAGGCTCACCATGCCCGCGGCGGACAAGACGCGGAGTGAGTGCACCCGGCCCATGGCGTCGCGAAACACCTTGCGCAACCCTGGCATCAACAGCTCCTCGCGCTGCAAGTCCCCGAGGTATTCGGACGGTAACTGTCCGCAAGGCTCACGCCAAGGGTTGTTCCATGCGGAATGTGCATGACAACACGACATCCTACCCTGCAAACGTTTACAGCGGACCGCTTTCACAACCGTGACCATTCCCACCGCCCCGCGACGGGTCTGACCGGTCAGACCAGGAAGCCGCGCAGCAACGACGCCGTGCCGTCGAGGTGCTCGGCCATGGCCTGCCGCGCGGCGACGGGGTCTCCGTCCAAAATGGAAGTGATGACCCGCTCGTGCTGGGCGTTGGAGTGCGCGAGGTTCGGTTCGAGCAGCGGGATGTGGTCCAGCAGCTCGTTGGCGCGCATCCGCGACTCGGCGACGGCGGCGGTCAGCGCGGCCGACCCGGTGGCCTCGGCGATCGCCAGGTGCAGCCGCGAGTCCTTGCGGCGGTACTCCGCGAGCGTCGAGGTGGAGGCCTCGTCGAGACGGGCGCGCAGCCCTCGGCGTTCGGCGGGGCCCAGCGACCGTCCCGCCGCCGTCTCGGCCGCGCCGGTCTCCAGCACCCTGCGCAGCGTCAGCACGTCGTGGAGGTCGCCGAAGTCCTTGGCCGGCGCGGACTTCGGCAGCACGTCCTGGACGAACGTGCCGCCGTACCGGCCCCTTCGGGACTCGACGTAGTGGTTCTCCTGCAACGACCGGATGGCCTCGCGCACGGTCACCCGGCTCACGCCGAGCCGGGTGGCCAGTTCCCGTTCGGACGGCAGCCGCTCACCCGGCGCGACGACGCCGAGCCGGATGGACTGCATGAGCCGTTCGACGGTCTCCTCGAAGGCGTTGCCCGCCCGCACCGGGCGGAACAACGCCTCCTGCGCGTGCTCCACCATCTCTAGAGCGGTGTCACGTACGCGCCGGCGATGCCGCCGTCCACGAGGAAGTTCGACGCCGTCATGAACGACGAGTCGTCCGACGCCAGGAACGCGACCGCGGCGGCGATCTCCTCGGGTTCGGCGAACCGGCCGAGCGGGACGTGCACGAGGCGCCGCGCGGCCCGCTCCGGGTCCTTCGCGAACAGCTCCCGCAGCAGCGGGGTGTTGACCGGGCCGGGTGACAGGGCGTTGACGCGGATGCCCTCGCGGGCGAACTGCACACCGAGTTCACGCGACATCGCCAGCACGCCGCCCTTCGACGCCGTGTAGGAGATCTGGGACGTCGCCGCGCCCATCGTCGCCACGAACGACGCGGTGTTGATGATCGAACCCTTGCCATTGGCCTGCATGTGCGGGATGGCGTACTTGCAACACAAATAAACCGACGTGAGGTTCACCTTCTGGACGCGCTCCCACGCCTCGATGCCCGTGGTCAGGATCGAGTCGTCGTCGGGCGGCGAGATACCGGCGTTGTTGAACGCGATGTCCAGCTTGCCGTAAGTGTCCACAGTGGTCTGGAAGAGCGCCTTGACCTGTTCCTCGTCGGTCACGTCGACCTGGACGAACAGCCCGCCCACCTCGTCCGCCGCCGCCTTGCCGGTGGCCGGGTCGAGATCGGCGACGACGACCTTCGCGCCCTCGCTCGCGAACCTGCGCGCGGTCGCGAGTCCGATCCCGCTGCCGCCACCCGTCACGACGGCCACGCGGCCCTCGAGTCGCTGCACCATCTCTTGTTCTCCTCAGGTTTGCCAGAAACAGTTGGACCGGAATCAGTCGGACCGGGATCAGGTGGCGATGAAGACGTTCTTGATCTCGGTGAAGGCGTCGAGCGCGTCCGGGCCGAGCTCGCGGCCGAGCCCGGACTGCTTCACGCCGCCGAACGG
The DNA here is from genome assembly GCF_026242055.1 of Lentzea sp. NEAU-D7. Lineage (GTDB taxonomy): Bacteria > Actinomycetota > Actinomycetes > Mycobacteriales > Pseudonocardiaceae > Lentzea. The sequence continues at coordinate 154,823 of NZ_JAPJDL010000017.1, forward strand.
CGTCCAGTAGCGGACGGACGAGTGCGAGTTGACCGAGAGGTTCCCGGCCTCCACGGCACGGGAGACCCTGATCGCGCGGCCGACGTCGTTCGTCCAGATCGACCCGGACAGGCCGTACTCCGAGTCGTTCGCGATCCGGATCGCGTCGGCCTCGTCGGTGAACGGCAGCACGACGACGACCGGCCCGAAGATCTCCTCGGTGACCGCGGGGTGGTCGTAGGCGGGCGTGAGCACCGTCGGCGGGAACCAGAAACCGGGTCCGTCCGGCGCGCTGCCCCGGAACGCGACGGGGGCGTCGTCTGGGACGTAAGACGCGACCTTGCCCAGGTGCGACGCGCTGATGAGCGGCCCCATCTCGGTCGCCTCGTCGCCGGGTTCGCCGACCTTCACGCCCTTGACCGCGGGCTCCAGCAGTTCCATGAACCTGTCGTAGACGCTCGCCTGAACGAGGATCCGCGACCGGGCGCAGCAGTCCTGCCCCGCGTTGTCGAACACCCCGTACGGCGCCGTGGCGGCCGCCTTCTCCAGGTCGGAGTCCGCGAAGACGATGTTCGCCGACTTGCCGCCCAGCTCCAGCGTCACCCGCTTCACCTGTTTCGCGCAGCCGGCCATGATCTGCTTGCCGACCTCGGTCGAGCCGGTGAAGACGACCTTGCGCACCAACGGATGCGTGACGAACCGGTTGCCGACGACGCTGCCCTTGCCCGGCAGCACCTGGAACACGCCCTCCGGCAGGCCCGCCTCCAGCGCGAACTCGCCGAGGCGGATCGCGGTCAGGGGCGTGACCTCGGCGGGCTTGAGCACGACCGTGTTGCCGGCGGCCAGCGCGGGCGCGAACCCCCAGCCCGCGATGGGCATCGGGAAGTTCCAGGGGACGATCACGCCGACGACGCCGAGCGGTTCGTGGAACGTGACGTCGAGGCCGCCCGCGACCGGGATCTGCTTGCCGAACAGGCGTTCCGGGGCGGCCGAGTAGTACTGCAGCACGTCGCGGACGTTGCCCGCCTCCCACCGCGCGTTGCCGATGGTGTGGCCGGAGTTCTCGACCTCCAGCCGCGCGAGCTCCTCGACGTGCGCGTCGACGACCTCCGCGAACTTCCGCAGCAGCCTCGCGCGATCACCGGGGGCGACGTTCCGCCAGCTCTCGAACGCCTTCTGCGCCCGGCCGATCGCCGCGTCCGTGTCACCGAGGGTGGTGTGCGGCACGGACCGCACGATCTTCTCGGTGGCGGGGTTGATGACGTCAAAGGTCACGACGCTTTGCTCCTTGCCGCATCCACCAGGGCTTCGAAAAGCCTCAGGTCTTCGATGTCCTGCTCCGGGTGCGACTGCACTCCGACGACGAATCGCGCGCCTTCCAGCTCCACGGCTTCCACGGTCCCGTCGGGCGCCTTCGCGGTGACGCGCAGCCCGTCCGCCACGCGGTCGAGCGACTGGTGGTGATGGCACTGCACGGTCGTCTCCGGGCCGATGATCGTGTACAGGTGCGTGTCCGGCACGACCTCGATCTCGGTGGTCCCGAACACGCCGGGCGCCTCGTTGTGGCCCTCGACGTGCTGGTGCAGCGTGCCGCCCAGCGCCACGTTGAGCACCTGCATGCCCCGGCACACGCCGAGCACCGGCAGGTCGAGCTTCAGCGCGGCCTCGACGAGCGCGAACTCGGCCTCGTCGCGCGCACGGCTCGGTTCGCCGGTCTTCTCGTGCCTCTCGGCGCCGTAGGCGGCGGGGTCGATGTCGGCGCCACCCGCGATCACCAGGCCGTCCAGGAACCCGATGGTCCCGGCGTTCCAGGTGCCGACCGGCGGCAGCATGACGGGGTTGCCCCCGGCCTCGACCACGCAGTCCAGGTAGCCGCGGTAGAGCACCGCGGCCTCCACGTCCCAGAGCCCGAAGCGCGTGCGCTCCAGGTACGTGCTGATGCCGATGAGCGGCTTACAGGCGCTCAAAACCGCGCACCTTCTCCCAGTCCGTGACCGCCGCCTCGAACGCGGTCAGCTCGACCTCGGCCGCGTTGAGGTAGTGGTCGACGACGTCCTGGCCGAACGCCTCGCGCGCGATCGTGCTGCCCGCCAGCAGTTCCGCCGACTCCTTGAGCGTCGTCGGCACCGTCGGCCGGTCGGACGCGTAGGCGTTGCCCACGAACTCGTCCTCCAGCTCCAGCTCCTGCTCGACGCCGTGCAGGCCGGCCGCGATCAGCGCCGCCACCGCGAGGTACGGGTTCACGTCACCGCCGGGGACCCGGTTCTCGAACCGAAGGCCGTGGCCGTGGCCGACGACGCGCAGCGCGCACGTGCGGTTGTCGCGTCCCCACGCCACCGCGGTCGGCGCGAACGAGCCCTTCACGAAGCGCTTGTAGGAGTTGATGTTCGGGGCGAGGAAGTAGGTGAGCTCCCGCAGCCCGGCCAGCTGGCCCGCGAGGAAGTGCTTCATCAGCGGGGACATCCCGTGGCCCTCGGCGAAGACCGGCTCACCTTCCTTGGAGCGCAGGGAAAGGTGGATGTGGCAGGAGTTGCCCTCGCGTTCGTTGTACTTCGCCATGAACGTGAGCGCCTTGCCCTGCTGGGACGCGATCTCCTTGGAACCGTTCTTGTAGATCGCGTGCTGGTCGCACGTGCGCAGCGCCGTCGTGTACTTGAACGCGATCTCGTGCTGGCCGGGGTTGCACTCGCCCTTGGCGGACTCGACGACCATGCCGGCGCCCGTCATGCCGTTGCGGATGGCCCGCAGCAACGGTTCCACGCGCGCGGTGCCGAGCAGCGAGTAGTCGACGTTGTACTGGTTGGACGGCGTGAGGTCGCGGTAGCCGGCGTTCCACGCCTGCTCGTAGGAGTCGTCGAAGAGGATGAACTCCAGCTCGGTGCCGACGTAGCAGTCGAGGCCGAGCGCGTCGAGCCGGTCGAGCTGCTTGCGCAGCACCTGCCGCGGCGACGCGACGACGGGGTCGCCGTTCTCCCAGACGACGTCGCACATGACGAGGGCGGTGCCCTCCTGCCACGGCACGCGCCGGAGGGTCTCGATGTCCGGCTTCATCACGAAGTCGCCGTACCCGCGCTCCCAGCTCGACATCTCGAAGCCGCTGACCGGGTTCATCTCGACGTCGACGGCGAGCAGGTAGTTGCAGCCCTCCGCGGAGTGGCCGAGAACCTCGTCGAGGAAGTACCGCGCAGCGCACCGCTTGCCCTGCAGGCGCCCCTGCATGTCCACGATCGCGACCAGGACGGTGTCGATCTCACCGGCGTCCACGGCCACGCTCAACTCCTCGACGGTCAGCATTCCGCGTTCCTCCAAAGGTATGTCTGCGAGCCATTGGCCGCACCATCTTGACACCACCGGGTGACTGGCGCCACCCTCAACCACCGCTTAAAGGACTATTAGGAGTCCATATGGCCAAGCACGTCGAGTACGAGAAGGTGAGCAGCGACTACCTGGAGCACCGACAGCTCAAAAGAGGCGCGGCAGGGTGGGTCCTGCTGGCCGGGCTGGGAGTCTCGTACGTGATCTCCGGCGACTTCGCCGGGTGGAACTTCGGCCTCGCCCAGGGCGGCTGGGGCGGGATGCTGGTCGCCACGATCCTGATGGCGACGATGTACACGTGCATGGTGTTCGGTCTCGCCGAACTGGCCTCGGCGCTCCCCGTGGCGGGCGCCGGTTACGGTTTCGCGAGGCGCGCGCTCGGCCCGTTGGGCGGGTACGCCACAGGTATCGCCATTCTCATCGAGTACGCCATCGCTCCCGCGGCGATCTCGGTGTTCATCGGCGACTACATCAAGGCGCTCGGTCTGCTGGACGCCACCTGGCCGGTGTACCTGGCGTGCTACATCGTGTTCGTCGGCATCCACCTCTACGGCGTCGGCGAGGCGCTGCGGGTGATGTTCGTGATCACCGGTGTCGCGGTCGTGGCCCTGGTCGCGTTCGTGGCGGGCATGATCCCGAAGTTCGACTCCGCGAAGCTGTTCGACATCGGCGACGGCTCGTTCCTGCCGATGGGCGTGACAGGGGCGTGGGGCGCGATCGTGTTCGCGATCTGGTTCTTCCTCGCGGTGGAGGGCGTGCCGCTGGCCGCCGAGGAGGCGCGGGATCCCAAGCGGGACATGCCTCGCGGCATCATCGGCGCGATGGTCGTGCTGCTGGTGTTCGCGGCGGCGATCCTGCTCGTCGCGCCCGGCGGTGCGGGCTCGAAGGCGCTGGAGGCGTCCGGAAACCCGTTGCCCGAGGCGGTGCGCGCGGCCTACGGCGGCGACACGTTCCTGGCGCAGCTGGTCAACTACGTCGGCCTCGCGGGTCTGGTCGCGTCGTTCTTCTCGATCATCTACGCGTACTCGCGGCAGCTGTTCGCGTTGTCGCGCGCGGGATACCTGCCGCGCTGGCTGTCGAAGACCGGCAAGCGCAAGACGCCGTACCTCGCCCTGATCGTGCCCGGCACCATCGGGTTCGTGCTGGCGACGGTGATGAAGTCGGTCGACCCGGTGACGGGTGGTGCGCGGCTCATCAACATCGCGGTGTTCGGCGCGGCCCTGTCCTACGTGCTGATGATGGTGTCGCACATCGTGCTGCGGAAGACGGCACCGGACCTGCCTCGCCCGTACCGGACTCCTGGCGGTGTGGTGACCACGGGCGTGGCGCTGGTTCTGGCCGTCGCGGCCGTCATCGCGACGTTCTTCGTGGACGAGATCGCCGCCGCCGTGACAGCGGGAATCGTGTTGATCGCTGTCGCCTACTACTGGTTCTACAGTCGCCATCACCTGGTCGCGAACGCCCCGGAGGAGGAGTTCGCGGCGATCGCGAAGGCGGAGGCCGAGCTCGACTGAGCAGGCGGGTGCTGGTCCTCGGCGGCACGGGCCTCGCCGGCCGTGCCGCCGCTCGGCACCCCTAACGAGTGCGAAATCCCCCTAACGGGTGACCTTCGGCCCCTAAGGAGTTCGGCTGCCCGAGATCTAGGGATTGCACCCGATGTCAGGGGGATGTTGATCTCACTACGGTTCGTGGCTACATCCCCCGACCCGCCGTAGGAGCTCCACTTCCATGATGCAGCAGGACATTCAGCCGGCCACCCCGCAGCAGCCCGCTCCGCCCGCCGCGCCGCAGGCGCCCGCCCCGGCCAGCCCGGTGGCCGTGCCGCAGGAGGCCCAGCCGGCCACGCTGCAGGAGTTCGCCCTGAACCTCCTGAACGACCCGGCGGCCCTGTCTGCGTTCGACCTCGACCCCGAAGGCGTCCTCAGCGCCTGCGGTCTCAGCGACATCACCCCCGGTGACGTCCAGGAGATCCTCCCGCTGGTGCTCGACGCCGCCTCGATCGCGGACGTCGACGGCCTGTCGTCCTACAGCGCCCTCACGGGTCTCGCGAACCTCGACGCCGCCAACGGCCTCGCCGGCGACCTGTCCGGCCACTGCGACGTGTCGGGCACCCTCGACGGCGTCACCGGCGCCGTCCCCGGCCTGGCCGGCGTCGCGGACCTCGGCGGCGTCGCGGACCTCGGCGGCGTCACCGACCTGTCCGGTGTCACGGGTCTCGCCGGCACCGGCGACGTGCTCGGCACCGTGACCGGCGTGGCGGACGTCGGCGGCGTCCTCGGCACCGTCACCGGCGTGACCGGCGTCGTGTCCGTCGACGGCGTGCCCGGCGTGCTCGGCGCCGTCACCACCGACGTCACGACCGTCACCGACGTGGTCCACGAGGTCGTGCCGGACGTCGCGCCGGTCAGCGGCGTGCACGACACCGTCCACGGCGTCGTCGACGGCACCGTCGGCTCCGTGATCGGTGGCGACGTCACCGACCTCGACCTGCTCGACGGCGTCGGTGGCCTGACCGAAGGCCTCGGCCTCTGATCTGATGCTCGGGTGAGCAGACGAGCGTTGATCCTCGGCGGCACGGGCCTCATCGGCCGTGCCGCCGCTCGGCGTCTGCGGCAGGCGGGCTGGACCGTCGACGCCCCCGGCCGCGAGGTGGACCGCGCCGACCCGAGGGCGCTGGCTCAGGCCATGGGCGACGGCGCCGACCTCCTCGTCGACTGCCTCTGCTACACCGCGTCGGACGCGCGGACGCTGCTGCCGCTGGCACGCGACGCCGGTTCGACCGTGATGATCTCGGCCAAGGCGGTGTACGCGGACTCCCGCGGACGCCACGTGAACTCCGCCGAACCTCCCCGCTTCGACGGCCCGGTGACCGAGGACCAGCCGACACTCGCGCCGCTCGACTCGGACCCGTTCACCCGCGAGGGCTACGGACCGAACAAGGTGGCGGCGGAGCGGACGCTGCTCGACAGCGGCCTCCCGGTCACCGTGCTGCGACCGTCCAAGGTGCACGGCCCCGGCAACAAGCGGCCGCTGGAGTCCTACTTCGTCGACCGCATCCTCGCCGGCCACCGGATCGTCCTGCTCGCGTCGCGCGGCGAGGGCGTCGACCACCCGACCGCCGCCGCGAACCTCGCCGCGCTGATCGAGACCGCCGCCCTGCACCCCGGCCGGCGCGTGCTGAACGCCGCCGACCCGGACGCGCCGAACGGCCTGGAGATCTCGCGGATCATCGCCCGCGCACTGGACCACGAGTGGCAAGAGATCCTGCTGGACCACGACGAGGCGGGCCGCCACCCGTGGCGCCGGGGCTTCGTCCTGGACACCTCGGCGGCGCTGGCACTGGGCTACCGCCCGGTAGGCGACTACGCCCTCACCGTGCGGGAGACGCTCCGCGACCTCGTTTCGAGAAGCTCGTGGCAGGATCGGTCACGTGAGTGACATTCAACGTGTGGGAGTCGTCGGTTCCGGCCTCATGGGCTCCGGAATCGCCGAGGTGAGCGCGCGTGCGGGCCTCGACGTCATCGTCGTCGAGGTCAACGCGGGCGCGGCCGAGGCAGCGCAGGGGCGGATCGCCACCTCGCTCGCCAGGGGCGTCAAGTCCGGCAAGCTCAGCGAGGAGGACCGGGACGGCGCGCTGAAGCGCATCCGGTTCACCACCGACATCGGCGAGTTCGCCGACCGCCAGTTCGTGGTCGAGGCGGTCGCCGAGAACGAGCAGATCAAGACCGACGTCTTCACCGCGCTCGACAAGGTCGTGAAGGACGACGACGCCATCTTCGCGTCCAACACGTCGTCCATCCCGATCATGAAGCTGGGCATGGCGACGAACCGGCCCGAGCAGGTCATCGGCGTGCACTTCTTCAACCCGGTGCCGGTGCTCAAGCTCGTGGAGATCGTGCCGTCGCTGCTGACCGGCGCCGCCACGCAGGACCGCGCGGAGCAGTTCGTGCGCGAGACCCTGCACAAGGAGGTCATCCGCTCGCAGGACCGCGCCGGTTTCGTGGTCAACGCGCTGCTGATCCCCTACCTGCTCTCGTCGATCCGCATGCTGGAGTCCGGCTTCGCCTCGGCCGACGACATCGACAACGGCATGGTGCTCGGCTGCGCGCACCCGATGGGTCCGCTGCGCCTCACCGACCTGATCGGCCTCGACACCACGAAGGCCATCGCCGAGTCGATGTACGAGGAGTTCAAGGAGCCGCTGTACTCCCCGCCGCCGCTGCTGCTGCGCATGGTGGACGCGGGCCTGCTCGGCAAGAAGTCGGGCCGCGGCTTCCACAACTACGCCAAGTGACCTGACGAGAAGGCCCGCTCCCCGGAGCGGGCCTTCTGCTCGTGGCCCGGCGACTGGCGGCGAGCGACCGCTAGACCGCGGCCAGCCGGTTCATCGAGTGCTGGATCAGCTCGACCAGCACCGACTTCGACGACTCCCGGTCCCGCGCGTCGCACAGCACCACCGGGATCGCCTCGTCCAGGTCGAGTGCGTGCCGCACCTCGTCCACCGTGTACAGCTGCGAGCCGTCGAAGCAGTTCACGGCGACGATGAACGGAATGGCGCGGTGCTCGAAGAAGTCGATCGAGGGGAACGACGAGTCGAGGCGGCGCGTGTCCACGAGGACCACGGCGCCGATCGCGCCGGTCGCCAGCTCGTCCCACATGAACCAGAACCGGTTCTGGCCGGGCGTGCCGAACAGGTACAGCACCACCTTGGTGTTGATGGTGATGCGACCGAAGTCGAGGGCGACGGTGGTCGTGTCCTTGCCCTCGATGCCGGCGAGGTCGTCGACGTGCACACCGGCCTCGGTGAGCAGTTCCTCGGTCCGCAGCGGCGGGATCTCGGACACCGACGCGACCATCGTGGTCTTGCCGGTGCCGAACCCGCCCGCGATGACGATCTTGACCGCGGTCGGCACGATCAGCTGGCCATCAGATCCCACGAACACCATCCAGTACGGCCTGCAGGAGATTCCTGTCGGGAATCTTGGGGGACGAGTTCTGCACGAGCACGTCACCACGCTCGATGAGGTCCGACAGCAGGACCTTCACCACGATGAGCGGCACGTCGAGGTAGGCGGCGACCTCGGCGACCGAGAGCGGGCGTGCGCACAGGGCCATGATCTCGCGATGTTCGACGGTCAGCGACGTCTGGTCGGACGCAAACGAGGAGGCTCGGACCTGCGTCACGAGGTGCAGGTCGGGCGCGTTCGGCCGGGTGCGGCCGCGCACCATCGCGTAGGGCCGCACCAGCGGCCCCGCGGCCTCGTCGTACCACCAGTCCTCGCGCGAGGTCATCAGCGCGACTCACGCGCCGAGGGCACAGTCGCGGTCTCGGCGCGCGGAGCCGACGAGAGGTACGTGCCGACACGCTTCACCAGCATGTTCATCTCGTACGCAATCATGCCCATGTCTGCATCTTCCTCGCCCAGCACGGCGAGGCAAGCCCCGTGACCGGCCGCGGTCACGAACAGGTACGCGTGCTCCATCTCCACGATGGTCTGCCGGACGGCTCCGCCGCCGAAGTGCCGTCCGGTGCCGCGGGCGAGCGACTGGAACGCCGACGCCATCGCGGACAGGTGCTCCGAGTCGTCGCGGGACAGCCCGGCCGACCGGCCGAGCAGGAGTCCGTCCGCCGACAGCACGACCGCGTGGCGGGCGCCGACCACTCGCTGGATCAGGTCCTCCAGCAACCAGTTCAGTTCGCCGTGCTGGCTTGCGTTGTCCTTCATGACGAGGGGGCTCCTTCTGATCTCCAGTCGTCGGTCAGCCGGGCGTCACGGGTACCGCGCTGGAACGCGGCGAAACCGTCACGGGTCCGCTCGGCCGACCGTTCGCCGGTCACCGGCTCGGCGTGCTGCGGCTCCTCCGAGGACTGCATGAGCTGCGGCGCGAGGTTCTGCCGCTTCTTCCTGCGGGGAAGGGGTGCCTTCCCGTCCTGGACCGGAGGTGCCGCGGAGGTTGGTTCTTCCACCGATGCGTCTGCCGCGGACACCGCCGCTGGGGCAACTGTGCTCATGTCAGGTTCTACGAGCGCGTTCAGCCCTGCGTTCAGTGCCGCCTGGACTTCGGGATTCACCTTCACGGGGAAGCTCGGGTGTTCCTCGACGTGCCCGTGGTACGTGTCGTGGAACGACCGCACCGGCATCTGGGTGGTCTCGGTGATGTCGCCCGCGGCGCTGTGCGGGGCGACGATGCTCGGCGGCAGCACGCACAGGGCGACCGTGCCGCCGTAGGGCGAGTCGCGCAGCTCCACCTTGATGCCCCGGCGCGCGGCCAGCCGGGCGACGACGAACAGTCCCAGCCGGGACTCGCCGCGGAACGCCATCGTCTCGAAGTCCGGCGGGTTGGAGAGCTTCGCGTTGGCCTGGAGGCGCTCCTCCTGCGTCATGCCGAGGCCGTGGTCCTCGATCTCCACCACGAGGCCGTGCGGCGCGGCGCTGGAGTGGATGACCACTTCCGAGCGGGGCGACGAGAACGCCGTCGCGTTGTCGACGAGCTCGGCGAGCAGGTGGATGGTGTCGGCGACAGCCACGCCGACCAGCGCGCGGTCGGGCACCGGGTTGACCCTGACCCGGACGTACTGCTCGGTCTCGGCGACGGCGGAGCGGATGACGTCGCTCAGCCGCACCGGCTTGCGCCACTGCCTGCCGGGCTGCTCGCCGGCGAGGATGATCAGGTTCTCCGCGTTGCGGCGGGCGCGGGTCGCCAGGTGGTCCAGCTGGAACAGCGAGTCGAGCTGCTCGGGGTGCTCCTCCTCGCGTTCCAGCTTGTCGAGGATCTTGAGCTGCCGGTGCACGAGCCCCTGGTTGCGGTGCGCGATGTCGAGGAAGACCCGGTTCACGCCCTCGCGCGCCTGCGTCTCCTTCACCGCCGCCGCGACCGCGGTGTACTGGGCGGCGTTGAACGCGTCCGCGACCTGGCCGATCTCGTCGTTGCCGTAGTCCAGCGGCGGCATGTCCCGGTGCACGTCCACCTGCTCGCCGCCGCGCAGCCGGGCCACGATGTGCGGCAGCCGTTCCTGCGCGAGCCGCAGCGTGTCCTCCCGCAGCGACGCCAGCCGCATGACCAGGGCCTTCGACACGAGCCGGTTCGAGATGCGCAGCGCCAGGACGATGCCGACGACGACGGCGAGCAACGCGATCAGGCTGCCGATCAGCACCGCGGCGACCCGGCTGTCGGCCTTGTCGAGGCCGAGGTCGGCGGCGTTGCGGGCCTGCGTGACCGCGAGCCCGACGAGGTTGTCGTGCACGGGACTGGCCACGCCGCGCCACTGCGCGTCGGTGACGTTCGCGTCGCCGTTGATGATCCGGCCCTCGAGGTCGAGCAGCGTCCGGTACTCGGTGCTGCCGCGCAACGCGTCGTACTGCGCGCGCGGCTGCTCCAGCGCGAACGGGATCGTGGAGTCGAGGCCCGAGTGGTAGGCGCCGACCAGCCGGGCGAACTCGACGCGTTCGGGCGCGGTGAACGTGCCGTTGAGCAGCCCGCGCGACCCGATGGTCGCACCGCGCGAGAGCCAGTCGGCGGTCTGGAAGATCGTGACGGCCTGGACGCCTGCCTGGCTCGCCTCCGAGTCGGGCACCAGACGCGCCTGCCGGGAGAGCAGCGCGATGCCCGAGTCGAGGATGCCGTTGTAGTAGTCGTAGACCGCCTGCGGGTTCGCCGACCCCGAGTCGACGCGCGACCGCTGCTGCGGCAGCTCGTCCAGCACGGAGTTGAGCGCGTTGATCCGGTCGGCGGTGTCCTGGGGCGCGCTCTCGGAGAGCTCCGCGAACGCGTCCTTCATCTTGCGCACGGCCTCGTCGGTGACGCCGCGCTGGCGTCCCAGCCCCCCGCTGTCGACGCCCTCGGCCTTGCTGAGGACCTCCAGGGTCAGCTGGCGTTCCTTCTGCAGGCCGGCGAGCGCCTCGACGGACGGGATCGTCGCGCCCTTCACCCCGGCCGCGACCGACCGCATGTAGAAACCGTCGAAAAGGGTGTAAGAGGAGAAAACGGCCCACATGACCAGCAGCACCACGCTGGGAACGACCACGACACCGGCCAGCCGCGACCGAATGGTCCGGTAGTTGGTCGGTGTGTAACCGCTCTTCTCGTTCACAGCGCTCTCACGGTCTCCTGTGTCCCACGGCTAGCGCTGCGGGTTACCTGAGTAACTCCTTCGGCTGCAATTAGGTTACGGCGGGAGATCACCGTTACCCAATGACAGCGATCACACGCAGTACGCGGTTGGCAGGCTACCCAGTCGAGTGAGTGAAGCAACACCCGGTACGGGGGTTCTCACAAGGCAAGAACCCCCGTACGGGCTAGTTCTGCCGCTTGTTCTCCCCGCTGTGCCTACGGACGCTCGACCGCGACGACGGTGTAGGTCGTCTCGGGCGTCGGAGGCGTGGTGAAGCGGGCATTCGGCAGGTAGAGGCGCTTGCCGAACGCGGCGACCGTCGTGGGAACGTCGAACCGCGCGTCCGTGCGTTCCGCCGCCAGCGTCGCGCCATCACGGCTCAGCGTGTAGCGCGCGACTTTGTTCAGCCGGTTTTGCACCACGTACAACTGACGTCCCTCACGCAACAGACCGTCACCATTGGTGAGTGTTTGACCGCTCAAATTGATCTCGGTCGTTTTACCGCTCCGGGGATCGATCCTGAACAGCTTTCCGGTGTTGCTCTGCACGACGATCAGACCGCCGTCGAGCCCGGTGACGATGCCGTTGAGGTTCGTCGCGCCGGGGGTGACGACGAGGTCGCCCGTCAGCGCGAGCGTGCGGTGCGGTTTCAGGTTCAGCGGCACCTCGTACAGCACCGCCTTGCGCGAGTCGGTGAACCACGCCGACTTCTCGGTCAGCACGACGTCGTTGACGAACGTGTCCGCGGTCGCGAACTGGAACTTCGCCAGCAACGCGCCGGAGCGCGTGTCGTAGACCCGTGCGTCGCCACCGACACCACCGGCGACCCACAACCGCTTGCGCGCGTCGACCTTCATGCCGAGCGACGGGGTGCCCGGCCCCTTGGCGAGCACCTTGCCGTTGCCGGTGCGCAGGTCCGCCGCGTAGATCGACCCGTCGGCCCGCGACCCGAAGTAGGCCGTGGTGCCGCTGATCGCGATGCCTTCCGGTTGCCACCCGTTGGGCAGGGAGAACTCCGTCGGAAAGTGCCTGGAACCGTCCGCGGTGGCCGGCGCCGCGGCGGTGAGCGTGACGCCCAGGACCGCCGCGAGCAGGACACCGAATCTGCGGTACATGCCGCCTCCTTGCCAGAGGAATCTCGGATTGAGGTGCCCCCTGATCCTTCCCCGGCGGGGCGGCGAACAAGACTTTTCTCAGGAAGCCGACATCTCTACAGGTCAGCGGCGGCCTCCGCGATGAGCTCCAGCGACTCACCGGTGCCCAGCGCGATCTCCCGCAGACTCGCGAACCGCCGCGCGCACTCCTCGGTCAGCCTCGGCTCCTCGACGTAGTCGCCCCTGACGAACGTCTCCAGGTACGCCACGTCGTTGTGCTGCCGGTGCGGGAACCCGAGCAACGTGAACGGCGACCCCATCGCCGGGTACGCCCCCGCGTCGCGCGGCACGACCTGCACGCTCACCGTCTCGTGCTCGCTGACCTCCATCAGGTGCAGCAGCTGCGCCTTCATCACCCGCGGCCCGCCGATCACGTGCCGCAGCACCGCTTCGGGGAACACGGCCCGCACCGCCAGCGGGTCCCTGTCGTTCAGGCGCGCCGACCACGCCTCCCGCACCATCGCGAGCCGCGCGATCCGCACCGGGTCGTCCGCCCGCAGGACGGTGTTCGTGTACTCGGGGAGCTGGAACACCGGCGGAACCAGATCCGTCGTGAACACCCGCATCGACGTCGCCTCGAACACGAGATTCACGAAGTCCGCCGCCGGGTCGAAAAGCAGCGCGCCGTTCACCGGGCGCGTGCGCACCTGTTCCGCGTACTGCGCGCGCATCACCACGGCCTGCCATTCCGGGGTGGGCACCTTGTAGACGTAACCGAGCGCCATGACGTCCACGGGAGCCGACGGCTGCACCGCGTTCTCCATCATGGACAGCTTGGCACTGCTGAAACCCACGCGCTGGCCCGCCTCGGTGAGGCTCAGCTCGCGCTCGTCGCGCCACCCGGCCAGCTGCCGCCCGATGGCGCGTTCGAGAGTCGTGGCCCGGAAATCCTTCGGCATGACGCGAAGGATATGACTGATTCGGATTCCCGAAAGGGACGGGTCGGTGTGGACAACCGTTAAACAGCGACGAAGTTCGTTAAACGGAGTGCTTTGCGTTAAACGGCCGTGGAGCCTATTTACTATTGATAGCGCTTTGCGCGCGCATGGGCCCGCACGAGGTCATGGAACCGGAAGGCGTCATCGCCCACCTCGGTCAGCAACGACTTCTCCACCAGGTCGTCCAGCGCGTCCTCGACGTCGCACTCGGACTCCCCCGCGATCGCCGCCGCCACCGGTACGCCGAACGTGTCCGGCTCCCACGCGCAGAGCCGGTACAGCCGCGCCTGCCGTTCGGGAAGCTCCACATAGGACCGGTCGAGCAGCGGCCCGAGCCGTCCGTCGTCGGTGAGCGAACCGATGCCGATCTCGTGCGCCTGCGGCAGGTCCAGCCTGACCCGGCTGGTCACGAGCACCGTGCCCGACGGGGGCAGCAGCGGCGTCACCTGCTCGGCCGAGTCCGCGTTGTCCAGCAACAGGGTGAACTGCCGGCGCAGGACGAGACTGCGGAACACGGCGCGTTCGTCGGCGGGGTCGGCGCTCAGCCCGAACGCCCGCAGCACCCGTCCCAGGTCGTGCGTGGCCAGATCGAGGTACAGCTGGGCGCCGGATCCCCTCTCCCACAACCACTTGAGCGCGAGCGCGGTCTTCCCCGCCCCGCTCGCGCCGTGCAGCACCGTCACCCCGGGCCTGATGCTCGCGAGCTCCGCGTCCCTGCCGACGAAGTGCCGCGGCGGCGCGGGCGGCCGGAACCGCGGCGGTACGTCGTTCCTGCCCCTGATGGTTCCTGTGGCTCTGGCAGCCAGTACGTCACTCATCAACCCGTACCTCCCCGACACGTTGAAGCTACGGGCTTTCCTCCTCTTACATCAGACGGCCATCGAGTGATCGCAGCTGAGCGCCGCCCCCGTCCGGGACGTCGACGACCGCACCTGCCGGCCGTTGATGATGATCTTGCAGGTGAGCTCGCCGCGCACGCCCTCCAGCCGCACGACGACCCGCCCCTTGCGCTTGCCCATGCGCTCGAACGGCAGATCGGGGTTGCGCAGGGTGCGTTCCTCCTCGCCGGGGAACGTGTAGGTGAGCCGGTCGGTCGTGCCCGTTCCCTCCACCACCACGCGGATGCTGGGCGCTACCGCACAGCCGGTGATCCCGGCCAGCAGAAGGCCCACGAGCAAGGCGGCGGTCTTCATGCCCCGAACAGTAGGAAGCGGAGGCCTCCCCGAGCATCAGCCTGAAGGCTCGAGGGGGATCAGCCATCAGACTGACAACCCGAGGTCCCTCAGGCGCTCCTCGACCCTCAACCGCTCGATCTCGCGGTCCACGCCCTCGGGCAGCGACCCCAGCCGGTGCTCGACCTCCAGCGCCGAACAGGCCTGGACGAGCAGCGCGTCGAAGGCCTGACGAGCGGCGATCTTCTTGACCGCCGACGTCCCCGGCTCGAAGCAGGCACGCGCGCGGCGCACACGGCGGAGGTCGGCCGCGACTCGTTCGATCGGCCGATGGTGGGGCACCGGAGCGGAAGGCCGGAGCAGCGCCTTCACGAAGTCGAAGGACACGCCTCCACGCTACCCCGCCTGCAACGCCAGGAAGAGGTCCACGCGCGCCTCGAACTCCGCCAGGTCGGCACCGAGCAGTTCCTCGACGCGTCCCACCCGGTACCGCAACGTGTTCACGTGGACGTGCAGCCGGGCGGCCGCCGCCGTCCACGAGCCGGAGCAGTCCAGGAACACCTTCAGAGTGCCCACCAGGTCCGAACCGTGCTCGGCGTCGTAGTCCAGCACCGGCCCGAGAAGCCGGCGGCGCAACGAAGTGCGCAACTCCTCCGGCACTCCCGCGAGCAGCAGCTGGTGCAGTGCGATCTCCTCGCCCGCCACCACACACGTGCGGCCGCCACGGCGTTCTCCCAGCCGACGCGCGTGCGTGGCTTCCTCCGCCGCGCCGCGCAGTCCGCGGGACGTGACGGGGGAACTGATGCCGACGAGCACGCGGGACGAGCCGAGGCCCGGTTCCATCACGCGCATCGCCTCGCGGAGGTCGTCGGGCTGGGCGTCGCCGGCTTTGGCCACCGCGTAGACGGTGTCACCGACGGGGGTCACGAGGGCCTGGGGCAGCGCCTCCTCCAGCACCGCAGCCGCGAGGTCGGCGCGCTGGTCGGACGTCACCGCGCTGATCACCCGCAGCCGGTCGTGCTCCAGACCGGCCGCCGCCAGCCGGGACTCCAGGTCGGCCGAGCCGCTCAGCACCGCGGACACGAGGGGCGCGGCGGTGCGGTTCTCGATCTGCCGGCCCTGCGCCTCGCGCAGCCTCTCCAGCGCGACCAGTGACGCGAGCTCGGCGGCGGCCTCCGGTTGCACCGAGCCGCCCACGACGAGGATCCAGCTGGTGAGGCGGTTGCCGCCGCGTTCGGAGACGGGCACGAGGGTCACACCCTTGACCTTCTTCGGGAGGCGGTCGGCCTGGAGGAACTCCTTCACCAGCACGAGCCGGTCCGGCAGCTCGCCGCCCGCGACGACCCGGCCCGCCGTCGACAGCACCCAGCACGACGCGCCCAGCTCTTGGCCGCCCGCGAGCAGCAGCGCGGGCAGGCCGGAGCCCTCCGCGACGACGTTCAGCAGACGTCGGTGGCGGGAGAGCCCCACCAGTTCCATCGAGACGCGTTCGGTGATGGTCGCGAACGACAGGTCGACGGGGACTTCGAGCAGCGGCACGTGGTGGCGCTCGCAGGCGTCGACGAGGTCCGGGGGCAGCGCGCGGTTCCCGGTCTCGGAGGCGGCGAGGCCGGCGACACGGGCCGAGGCGAGCGACTGGACGAACGTCTCGGAGTCGTGCGGGCCGTGGTGCCACAGCAAGCCGGACAGCACGAGCTCCCCTCCGGACAGGTACCGGCTGGGGTCGGGCAGCTCCGTTCCGTACACGCGGGTGACGGTGCGGTCGAGCTGGTCTTCACCGGTGTGCAGGCTCAGGCGCAGTTCCGGCATCTGCAGCAACGTCCGCAGCAGCAACATGACAGGTCACTTTCGTCCATTCGTGTTTGTAGGAAAGCACAAATTCACGTTGTGCAGGAGCCCGGTGATTCATGTATTCCTGCCGTAGAGGTTCAGGGCGGTGGCTATGTGTACTGGCTCACAACCAGATGGGAGGGCGAGTGACGATCTCCACGCACGTGCTGGACGCGGCACGCGGCAGGCCGTTCGCCGGCATCACCGTGTCGCTGCAGCGACGCGACGGGACCGAGGTGGCGAACGCCGAGACGAACACCGATGGCCGGATCACCGGATGGGGTGACGGCCTGGAGGCCGGCGTCTACCGGCTGGTGTTCGACACGGCGGAAGCGGCGCCGTTCTTCCCCGAGGTCGTGCTCACCTTCGACTACTCCGATCCGGCGCAGCACTACCACGTGCCGTTGCTGCTGTCGCCGTTCGCCTACTCCACCTACCGAGGTAGCTGACGATGGACTTCCTACGACCGGAAACGCTTGCGGAGGCGTTGGAGCTGAAGGCCTCCCGGCCGGACGCCGTGCCGATCGCCGGCGGCACGGACGTCATGGTGGAGCTGAATTACGACCACCGCCGGCCCTCCGCCCTGCTCGACCTCACCCGGGTTCCCGAGCTCCAGCAGTGGTCCGACGGGCTGCGGATCGGCGCGGGCGTGCCGTACGTGCGGATCATCGACGAGCTCGGTGCCGCACTGCCGGGGCTCGCCATGGCCTCGCGCACGGTCGGGTCGCCGCAGATCCGCAACCGCGGCACCGTCGGCGGCAACCTCGGCGCGGCCTCCCCCGCCGGGGACACGCACCCGGTGCTGCTGGCGTCCGACGCGGTCATCGAGGTGGCCTCCGTGCGCGGCACGCGGATGATCCCCGCCGCCGAGTTCTACCTGGGCGTGAAGCGGAACGCGCTGGAGCCCGACGAACTGATCGTGGCGGTTCACCTGACGCCTGCCAAGGGGCCACAGCAGTTCTCCAAGGTCGGCACGCGCAACGCCATGGTGATCGCGGTGTGCTCGTTCGCGATCTCGCTGTTCCCGCGGGAGAACCGCGTCGGCGCGGCCGTCGGCTCCGCCGCCCCGACGCCGCGGCGGGCACACGAGGCCGAGCAGTTCCTGGCCTCGGCACTGGACTTCACGAGCCCGAAGCCGTTGCTCGACTCGGTGAAGCGCGAGTTCGGGGAACTGGTGTCCCGGGCCGCGTCGCCGATCGACGACGTGCGCGGGTCGGCGGCGTACCGCAAGCACGCCTTGGCCGTGATGGCCCGCCGGACCCTCGGCTGGGCGTGGCAGGAACTCTTGGACGGGGAGCGGGCATGCGCGTGAACGTGACGGTCAACGGCGAGCAGCGGCAGGCCGACGACGTGTGGGAAGGCGAGTCGCTGCTGTTCGTGCTGCGCGAGCGGCTCGGGCTGCCCGGCTCGAAGAACGCCTGCGAGCAGGGCGAGTGCGGCTCCTGCACGGTGTACCTGGACGACGTGCCGGTGTGCGCGTGCCTGGTCGCCGCCGGGCAGGTGCAGGACAGGGAGGTGCGGACGGTCGAGGGGCTGGCCGACGGGGACGCCCTGGACCCGGTGCAGGAGGCGTTCGTCGAGGCGGGCGCGGTGCAGTGCGGGTTCTGCACGCCCGGTCTCGTCGTGGCGGCGCACGACCTGCTCGACCGCGTGCCGAAGCCGTCCGACCCGGAGATCCGCGAGGCGCTGGCCGGGAACCTGTGCCGCTGCACGGGGTACGAGAAGATCCTGGACGCCGTGCGATTGGCGGCGTCGCGCCGATGATCGTCCTCGACCGCTGCGCGGTGTCCACTGTGGACGATGCCGGGACCGAGCACCCGTCCGGGCACGTCGTGATCGACGGCGGACGCGTCAAGTCCGTCGGTTCGGGTGCGGCGCCCCGGCCCTCCGAGGCGCACACCTACGTCGACGCGTCGTCGTGCCTGGTGACGCCGGGGCTGATCAACACCCACCACCACCTGTACCAGTGGGCGACGCGCGGCCTCGCGACCGACGCGACGCTGTTCGAGTGGCTGACCGCGCTGTACCCGGTGTGGCGCGGGCTGGACGACACCGTGACGCACGCGGCGGCGTCGGCGGGGCTCGCCCGGCTGGCGCTGACCGGCTGCACGCTGGCCGCCGACCACCACTACGTCTTCCCGTCCGGCGGCGGCGACGTCTTCGACGCTCTGGTGTCGGCGGGACGCCGGATCGGCATCCGCCTGGAGGCGATCCGCGGCTCGATGGACCGCGGCCAGTCGCACGGCGGGCTGCCGCCGGACAACCTGGTCGAGGAGACCGAGGCCGCGCTCATCGCGACCGAGCAGGCGATCGGCGACTACCACTCGACCGCCGATGACGCGCTGGTGCGGGTGGCCGTGGGGCCCTGCTCGCCGTTCTCGGTGTCGCGGGAACTCATGACCGGGGCCGCGTCCCTGGCCCGCCGCCACGGCGTCCGGCTGCACACGCACCTCGCCGAGACCCTGGACGAGGAAGAGCAGTGCCTGGCGGAGAACGGGTGCACGCCGACCGAGTACGCCGAGCAGCTCGGCTGGCTGGGGCCGGACGTGTGGCTCGCGCACACCGTGCACCTCAACGCCGGCGCGGTGAAGCGGCTGGGAGCGACCCGGACCGGTTCCGCGCACTGCCCGACGTCGAACGGGCGGCTGGGCACCGGGATCGCGCCGGTGCGCGACCTGCTCGACGCCGGCGCGCCGGTCGGTCTCGGGGTCGACGGTGCCGCGTCCAACGAGGACGGTGGACTGGTCGTCGAGCTGCGGTCGGCGCTCTACCAGGCGCGGCAACGCGGCGGTCCGGGCGCGATGGACGCCCGCACGGCGTTGTGGATGGGCACGATGGGCGGCGCTCAGGTGCTGGGTCGCGCGGACTCACTGGGCTCGATCGAGCCGGGCAAGGTCGCCGACCTCGCCGTGTGGGACCTGTCCGGAATGGACTACGCGGGGATCGCGGACCCGGTGGCGGCACTGGTGCTCGGCACTCCCCCGCCGTTGAAACTGTTGATCGTCGGCGGTGAGGTCGTGGTGCGGGACGGTGTCCTGCTCACGGCGTCGACCGACGAGCTGGCGCGTGACCTCTCCGCTGCCAGCGCCAAGCTCCAGGAGGCAGCGCGATGACCCTCACTCCCGCCGAACTGACCTCCGCGGTGTCGGGTGGCATCGGGACGTCGCCGCAGCGGCCGGACGGCAACCTGAAGGTGCGCGGCGAGTTCGCCTACGCCTCCGACCTGTGGCACGAGGACATGATCTGGGGTGCGACCCTGCGTTCTCCGCACCCGTACGCCCGCATCACGTCGGTCGACATCACCGAGGCGTTGAAGGTACCGGGCGTGTACGCGGTGCTGACGCACTCGGACGTACCCGGCCGCAACCTGTACGGGCTCGAGCACAAGGACCAGCCGGTGCTGGCCGTGGACGTCGTGCGCTACCAGGGCGAGCCGATCGCGCTGGTCGGCGCCGACCACCCGGAGACCGCGCTGCGGGCCATGAAGAAGATCGTCGTGACCTACGACGTGCTCGACCCCGTCGTGGACATGGAGACCGCCGCAGACGACACCCCGCTGCACCCCGGCGGCAACCTGGTGCGGCACGTGCCGATCCGGCGCGGCTCGCAGGACGTCACGGCCGACGTCGTGGTGACCGGGCGGTACGAGGTCGGCATGCAGGACCAGGCGTTCCTCGGGCCGGAGTCCGGGCTCGCGGTGCCGGCGGAGGACGGTTCGGTCGACCTCTACATCGCGACGCAGTGGCTGCACGTCGACCGCGACCAGATCGCGGCCGCGCTGGGCCTGCCACAGGAGCAGGTGCGGCTGACGCTGTCGGGTGTCGGCGGCGCGTTCGGTGGCCGCGAGGACCTGTCGATGCAGGTGCACGCGTGCCTGCTGGCCCTGCACACCGGCAAGCCCGTGAAGATGGTCTACAACCGCGAAGAGTCGTTCTACGGGCACGTGCACCGGCACCCGGCCGTGCTGTACTACGAGCACGGCGCCGACCGCACCGGCAAGCTGGTCTACGTCCGCACTCGCATGTACCTGGACGGCGGCGCCTACGCCTCCTCGACACCCGCTGTCGTGGCCAACGCGGCGACCCTGGGCGTCGGCCCGTACGAGGTCGACAACGTCACGGTCGACGCCTACGGCCTCTACACGAACAACCCGCCGTGCGGCGCGATGCGCGGATTCGGTGCTGTGCAGGCAGGTTTCGCCTACGAGTCCCAGATGGACAAGCTGGCGGAGGCCCTGGGCATGTCACCGGTCGACGTCCGGATCCGCAACGCGATGACCGAGGGTTCGGTGATGCCGACCGGGCAGGTCGTCGACTCGGCCGCACCCGTCGCGCAGCTGCTGAAGCTGGTGCAGGACAAGCCGTTGCCCGCCGGCACCTCGTCGGACATCCGCGAACTGCCCGGTGGCGTCTCGAACACCACGCACGGCGAGGGCGTCGTCCGCGGCGTCGGCTACGCGGTCGGCATCAAGAACATCTGCTTCTCCGAGGGCTACGACGACTACTCGACCGCGCGCGTGCGGGTGTCGATGGTCAACGGGGAACTGGCCGCCGCCGTGCACACCGCCGCCTGCGAGGTCGGCCAGGGCCTGGTGACGATCATGCAGCAGATCGTGCGCACCGAGCTCGGCATCGAGCGCGTGACCGTGCTGCCGATGGACACCACGATCGGCAACGGCGGCTCGACCTCGGCCTCGCGCCAGACGTACGTCACCGGCGGCGCCGTGAAGGCCGCCTGTGCTCTGGTGCGCGCCCGTTTGGACGGCCGCACCGACATCGGCGACGAGGTGATCGACGAGACCACCGAGTGGCGCCACCGCGCGACCGAGGCCCTCGATCCCGTCACCGGGCAAGGCAACGCGCACGTCCAGTACGGTTTCGCCGCCCACCGCGCCGTCGTCGACGTGGACGTCGACCTCGGCCTGGTGCGCGTGGTGGCGCTGGACTGCGCGCAGGACGTCGGCAAGGCGCTGAACCCGCAGGCCGTGGTGGGCCAGATCCAGGGCGGATCCGCCCAGGGTCTCGGTCTCGCGGTCATGGAGGAGATCCAGACCTCCGGCGGCAAGGTGCGCAACCCGTCGTTCACCGACTACCTCATCCCGACCGTGCTCGACATGCCGCCGATGAGCATCGACGTGCTCGAGCTCGCCGATCCCCATGCCCCGTACGGCATCCGGGGCGTCGGCGAACCGCCCACCATCTCGTCGACCCCGGCGATCGTGGCGGCGATCCGCGCGGCCACCGGCCTGGCGCTCACCCGCGTCCCGGTCCGCCCGGAACACCTCACCGGTACCTGATCGTCTGGAGTTCGTTGCTGTGAACGCACATCTGCTCGCCACCATCGACCTGGCCACGCGGAACGTGGCCTCCGGAGGGGGCCCGTTCGGCGCGATGATCGTCCGTGACGGTGAAGTCGTCGCCACCGGCGTCAACCAGGTGACGCCGAACCTCGACCCCACCGCGCACGCCGAGGTCGTCGCGATCCGCGCGGCCTGCCAGGCTCTCGGTGACTTCAGGTTGACCGGCTGCACGCTGATCTCGTCGTGCGAGCCGTGCCCGCTGTGCCTGTCCGCCGCGCTCTGGGCGCGCGTGGACGAGGTGATCTACGCCGCCGACCGCCACGACGCGGCGGCGGCCGGTTTCGACGACCGGGAGTTCTACGAGCTGTTCAGCAGGCCCCGCTCCGAATGGGACCTGCCGGTGCGCCAGATCTCCACGGGCGAGGACAACGCCCCGTTCACCGCGTGGACGTCACTCGCGACTCGAATCGACTACTGACGACGGCCACAAGCCAGAACTGCTGACCGGAGCTCGCATCGCACAAACGCGTTCCGGCGTTGGAACGCGCCCACCGGCATGGGAAAGGCCGTCCGCCAATGACCCAGTTACGGAGCCGACCGGCGACCTCGCCGCTCGACCAGTTCTTCCGCATCACCGAACGTGGCAGCTCTTGGGGCCGTGAAGTGCGCGGGGGCATCACGACGTTCGTCGCGATGTCGTACATCGTGCTGCTGAACCCGCTGATCCTCGGCGCGTCCGCGGACATCACCGGCGCCAAGCTCACCATCGCCGAGATCACCACGGCGACGGCGCTCGCCGCCGGCGTGATGACCGTCCTCATGGGACTCGTCGGCAACGCCCCCCTCGCCATCGCCGCCGGGCTCGGCGTCAACGGCGTGGTGGCCTTCCAGATGGCGCCGGCCATGACGTGGGCGCAGGCCTTCGGCCTGGTGGTGCTGGAAGGCATCTGCATCGTGGTGATGGCGGCCTCGGGTGTCCGGGAGCGGATCATCAACGCGATCCCGGAGCCGTTGAAGATCGCGATCACCGTGGGCATCGGGCTCTACATCGCGTTGGTGGGACTGGTCTCCGCCGGTTTCGTGACCCGCACGCCGGACGCGGCGGGATCGACCGTGCCGGTCCGGATGGGCGTCGACGGCCACCTGAGCGGCTGGCCGATCGCGATCTTCTGCCTGGGCCTGCTGCTGATGATCGTGCTGCTGGCGCGCGGTGTGCCCGGCGCCGTGCTGATCAGCATCGTGGTGGCCACCGTCGTCGCCGTCGGCGTGAACGCCGCGTTCGACGTCGAGGGCTGGGGTCTCGTGACGCCGTCGCTGCCCACCTCGGTGGTCAGCTCACCGGACTTCGGCCTGTTCGGACGGGTGGACCTGTTCGGCGGCTTCGTGTCCGCCGGCGTGATCGCGGCGACGATCTTCCTGTTCACGCTGGTGCTGTCCGGTTTCTTCGACGCCATGGGCACGATCACGTCGGTCGCCGACGAGGCGGGCCTGACGCGGGACGGCCGCGTCGAGGGCATGGGCAGGATCCTGGTGGTCGACGGCGCCGGCGCGATCGCCGGTGGCGTCACGGGGTCCGCCCCGAACACCGTGTTCCTGGAGTCGGCCGCGGGCGTTGGCGAAGGCGCCCGGACCGGCCTGGCCTCGGTGGTGACCGGCGGCCTGTTCCTGGTGGCACTGCTCTTCACACCGCTGGCGACGGTCGTGCCCGCGCAGGCCGCGGCCCCGGCCCTGGTGGTGATCGGCGGTCTGATGATGACCCAGATCCGCCGGATCCCCTGGCAGGAAACGGACTACACGATCCCGGTCTTCCTGACCATCGCCATCATCCCGTTCACCTACTCGATCACCAACGGCATCGGCGCGGGCCTCGTGTCCTACGTCGTGCTGCGCGTCTGCAAGGGCCGCTGGCCGGGCTGGCTGATGACCGGCCTCGCCCTGATGTTCGCCGTGTACTTCGGCGTGGACCTGATCAGCGGCAGGTGAGGCCCTGATCAGCGGCAAGTGACGCGGCGTCCCCGCCGGGCGGCCCCCCCGCCCGCGCGCGCGGGCCCCCCCGCCCCCCCCCCCCCCCCCCCCCCCCCCCGCCCCTGAAACCTCGCCCCTGAGAACCTCGTCCCTGAAAACCTCGCCCCCTGAGAGGAGTGTGCGATGCGTGACCTGGCGTCGGCCTTGCTGTCGTGGGACCGGTTCGCGGTCGCGTCGGTGGTGGCCGTGCGGGGCAGTGCGCCGCGTCCGGTCGGCGCCGCGATGGCCGTCGGCCCGTCGGGCGAGGTGATCGGCAGCGTGTCCGGCGGCTGCGTGGAGGCCGAGGTCTACGACCTGGCGTGCCAGGTGCTGTCGACCTCCGAGCCCGTGCTCGCCTCCTTCGGCTACTCCGACGACACGGCGTTCGCGGTCGGCCTCACCTGCGGCGGCTCACTCGACGTGCTGGTGCAGCGCGACTCCCCCGCGTTGCGCGCCGCCCTCTCGGCGTCGGTCGCCGGGCATCCGCTCTCCGTGCGCTTCGAGGCGGAGGGCCGGGTGTTCACCGAGTCCTGGATGCCGCCACCCCGCCTGCTGGTGTTCGGCGCCATCGACCACGCCGCCGCGGTGGCCGAGATCGGGCACTTCCTCGGCTATCACGTGACCGTGTGCGACGCACGGCCCGTGTTCGCCACTGCCGAACGCTTCCCCGCGGCGCACTCGGTCGTCGTCGACTGGCCGCACCGCTACCTCGCCTCCACCCGCACCGACGACTCCACCGCCGTCGTCGTGCTGACCCACGACCCGAAGTTCGACATCCCGGTGCTCGTGGAGGCCCTGTCGCGCCCGCTGGCGTTCGTCGGCGCCCTGGGCTCCCGCCGCACGCACCTCGAACGCCTCGGCCGCCTGCGCGAGGCGGGTGTCACCGAGGCGGCGCTGGCCAGGCTCCGCTCCCCCGTCGGCCTCGATCTCGGGGGCCGCACGCCCGCGGAGACAGCGGTGTCGATCGCCGCCGAGCTCGTCGCACTCAGGCACGGCGGTACCGGTCTGCCGCTGAGCGACCTCACCACCGCGATCCACCGCTCCCCCGCGCCCTTCCTCCTGACGCAACGAAATTGTCTCCCGATCGGTTCCTGATCACCTGGCCGACTCGGGGTGAACGGACCGTTCACCCGGTGGGAAGCCGCAGGCCGGCACACCTTTCACAACGAGACCCCATTCGAGAACCCGAGGTCAGAAGGAAATGACGCTTATTTTTCTCAACGGCGGCGGCATGCGGGGTGGGCCCCTCCACGGCCAGCTCCAGGGCGCACCGATGCTCGGCCGCGTGAAGAGCGCGCCGAAGTACCGCTACTTCTCGGTCCGCGACGAGTTCCCGGCCATGCACGCGTCCGGCACGGCCCAGGTCGTCGGCGAGCTGTACGACCTCCCGCTCACGGTGCTGCGCGACCACCTGATCCCCGCCGAGCCCGCCGAGCTGGAAATCGGGGTCGTCGAGCTCGAGGACGGCGGCGCCGCACTGGCCACGGTTCTGCGGAACGAGTTCCTCCGTTCGAGCGATCTCAAGGACATCTCACATCTGGGCGACTGGACCTCCTACTTGCAGAGGTAGTCGCACGGAAGCGAGGAGCCATGCCATTCCAGTCCGGTTCGGCCAAAGTCGACGTGACGCCGCCTCCGACGGCCCCGTACCTGGGCGGTCAGCCGCGGCACTCGCTGTTCCTGGGAGTGCACGACCCGTTGTTCGTCCGTGCCACGGCGATCACGAACGGGGAGACCGTGATCGTGATCGCCGTCGACTCGCTCGGCATCAACAACGACGTCCTCGGGCCGGGCCGCGACTTCACCGCCGAGGTCCGCGAGCGCGTCCGGCAGCAGACCGGGGTGCCGCCCTCGCACGTGATGATCACCAGCTCGCACGCGCACTCCAGCCCGGAGACGGCCGGTTTCCGGCCGTTTCCCGACCAGGAGTGGCTGGCCACGTTCCGCGACCGCATCGTGCGGGCCGCACGCGAGGCCGTCGAGGACCAGCGGCCGGTGACCGCCACGATCGGCACGGGCGAGGTGTTGCGCGGCACGCTGGCGATCAACCGCAACGGCCACGTCTACCCCGGTGCCCCACCGGAGGACCCCGAGGTCACCGTCGTGCGGTTGCGGGGCGACGGGTGGAGCACCGTGCTCTACCACTTCACGACGCACCCGGTGTACGTGCAGGTGCAGCCGTACGTGTCGGCCGACTTCCCCGGTGTCACGTCCGCGATGCTCGAGCTCAACGAACCGCACTGCCGGGCCGCGCTGTTCCTGCCCGGCGCGGCCGGCAACCAGGCGCCTCCGCCCGACCCGCTCACGCACAGCGGTCCCCGGTTCGACGAGGAGAACAACCCGGACTTCGAGGTCGTCCGGAACCTGTTCGCCCACACCACGCGCATGGGCATGTACCTCGCCCAGACCGCACTCGACGTCCCGGCCGAGACGGAGCTGACGGGTCCGGTCACCGCCGCCCGGCGCACCGTCCGGGTCGACTCCCGCGACCTGCCCGACCGGGGGCCCTTCGAGGCCGAGCTGATCAGCCGTCGGCGCGCACTCGCGGACGCCGTCGCCCGCGGCGCCCCGAAAGCCGAGATCGTCCGGCTCACACAACAGGTGCAGGACGTCGAGGAGACCCTCGTCGCCATCGACCGCGGCACCGCGCCCGTCGACGCCGAGGTGCAGGTGCTGCGCATCGGCGGACTCGCTCTCGCCGGCCTGCCCGGTGAGCCGTTCGTGGAACTCGGCTTCCAGCTGAAGGCGATGTCCGGCGACGACCGCACGGTCCTGCCCGTCGGGTACGCCAACGACTACCTCGGCTACCTCACCTACCCCGAAGCGTGGGACACGCCCGTCTACGAGGTGAGCCTCGGCCCGTGGACGCGCATCGGCCGTTTCGGTGGCCAGCAGCTCACCGACACGGCGAAAGCCCTGGTCGACGAGCTCTGGACTACTCCGAACGAGTGATCCCGGCGGTGTCGCGTATTTCCACGCCCACTCCCCGCTCCTTTTCTGACGAGGGGTGAGGGAGTGGCAAGGGGGAGTTGCCGCAGGCGGCGGGGTCGACCAGATCG
Organism: Lentzea sp. NEAU-D7; assembly: GCF_026242055.1. GTDB lineage: Bacteria > Actinomycetota > Actinomycetes > Mycobacteriales > Pseudonocardiaceae > Lentzea. The sequence continues at coordinate 181,686 of NZ_JAPJDL010000017.1, forward strand.
ACCTCGCCGCGGGGGACTGCGGCAGCGCTGCCACTCGCCGGGCCTGACCACCGTCAGGCCCGGGAACCGCCGCCCGCCCGCAGCAGGCCGCGCTCGTAGGCCACCGCGACGGCCGCGGCCCGGTCCGACACCCCCAGCTTCGCGTAGACGTGCAGCAGGTGGGTCTTCACCGTCGCCTCGCTGATGAACAGCGCCGCCGCCACCGCCCGGTTCGTCGAACCCTTGGCCACCAGTGCCAGCACGTCCAGCTCCCGTGCGGACAACGGTTCCAGCGCGGGTTCGCGCACCTGCCCCAGCAGCCTCGTGGCCACGGCGGGCGACAGCACGGCCTCGCCCGCGTGCGCGGCACGGATGGCGCGGTGCAGGTCGTCGCGCGGAGTGTCCTTCAACAGGTAGCCGGTGGCGCCCGCCTTGATGGCCGGCAGCACGTCGCGGTCCGTGTCGTAGGTGGTGAGCACCAGGACGCGGCACGGGTGGCCGCGCAGCCGCTCGATCGCGGACACGCCGTCCGAACCCGGCATGCGCAGGTCCATCAGCACCACGTCCGGCGACAGGGCCGTGACCACGGCGACCGCCTCGTCCCCCGACGCGGCCTCGCCGACCACCTCGAAGTCGCCGGTGGCGAGCATGCCGCGCAGGCCGTCGCGCACGACCGGGTGGTCGTCGACGATGACGAGGCGGATCACGCGGGCACCCGTGCCGAGATCGCCGTTCCCGCGCCCGGTTCGGACTCCACGAACAGCGCGCCGGACAGGCGGTGCACGCGGTGGCGCATCGCAGGCAGGCCGAAGCCGTCGGACGGGACCGTCAGGTCGAAGCCCACGCCGTCGTCGCGCACGTCCAGGGTCACCACGTCCTCCATGTACGACAGGGTCAGGCCCACGCGGGACGCCGAGGCGTGCTTCGCCACGTTCGCCAGCGCCTCCTGGGCGGTGCGCAGCAACGCGACCTCCACCTCCGGGTGCGTTTCGCGCACGGCTCCGGTCAGCGTCACCGAGATGGGGACGCCGTTGTGCTTCGACCAGCCCGACGCCACGTCGTCCAAGGCCTCGTGCAGCGCCGCCGAGTCCAGGGCGGGTGGGCGCAGGGCGTGCACCGAACGGCGGGCCTCGGCCAGGTTCGCGCGCGCCAGTTCGGTGGCCACCTCCACGCGGTGCTCCCAGTCGGTGGCCGTGGCCGCCGACAGCTGCGTGATGATGCCCGCCAGGCCCTGGGCCAGGGTGTCGTGGATCTCGCCGGCCATGCGGTGGCGTTCGTCCTGCACCCCCGCCTCGTGCGCCTGCACCAGCAACTGCGCGTGCAGCCCCTCGTTCTCGTCGAGGAGTTCCTTGCGCAGCCTGGACTGCTCGGTCGTCACGTGGCCGACGTAGGTGAAGGTGCACGCCAGCACCACGAAGACGAGCAGCAGCAACCAGAACGCCGCCTCCGCGCCCGGCGGCGGGTAGCCGCCGAACAACGACAGCGTCGCAAGGCCGGCCGTCAGCGCCACGACGACGAACATCCAGCGCCCGCGCAGGAGCTCGCTCGCGTAGATGTAGACCGCGTACGACACCGCGCCGAACCAGTGCTCGCGCATGCCCAGCACCGCGTAGAACACGACCATGCCACCGATGAACACGGCCATGAGCTCCGGGCGCCGGTGCCACGAGGGGTGCAGCGTGAACCACCACGCCATCCACACGAACCCGAACGCCACCACGCCGTAGGTGAACCAGCGCTCCGGCACCGACTGCGTCGTGAAGATCGTGTACAGCACCGTCGTCACGGTCAGCACGAAGTACGGGATCACGCGGGCGATCGAGACGAGCCTGCGCTCCCACCGGTCCAACGCGGCCATGTCCACGAGCTACTCCCAGCGGAAGGTCCTGGCCGCGACGGTACCCGCCACGAGCCCGACCAGTCCCATGATCGCGAGATGCCTCCAGTCCGGCGCGACACCCAGCCACGCCTGGTGAATCGCCTCCACGCCGGGAGGCGAGTACGACCCGATCGCCTGAACCGCCGAGGGCAGCATGAACCGCGGCAGGTACACACCGCCGAGGAACATCAGCAGCATGAACACCACCGCCGCCCAGCCGCCGGCCGTCCGCGCGTTCGGGGCCAGGGCGGCGATCACCAGGCCCAGCGCGAACGTGCCCGCGCCTCCCAGCATCACGGCACACGCCAGGCCGAGTGGGTGGTGAGGCAGGTCGACGCCGAACACGACGTACCCCACCAGTATGAGGAGCAGCACCGACAAGATCACCGCGGCGAAGTTGACGACCATCTGCCCGGCCAGCAACCGCGCCGGGTGCATGGGCGTCGTCGACAGCCGCCGCAGGACTCCCTTCTCCCGGTAGGTCGCCACGACGACGGGCAGGCGTTGCAACCCGATGAACACCAACGCGAACACGACGAGCGCCGACACGTAGCTGTCGATGAACCGCTGCCCGCCGAAGTTCTCGTCGGGCGTCCGCAACGCCGGGATCGCGCCCAGCGCCAGCAGGAGCACGCTGGGAAACAGCAGCGCGAACAGCGAGTTCATCCGATCGCGCAGGAACAACCGCGCCTCGATCTCAACGATCTTGAACATCACGACCCCCGGTCAGTTCGACGTAGGCGTCGTCCAGCGAGACCTGGTCGACGCGGAGCTGGCGTGCCACGACCTGCCGCCGTGCCAGGAGGGAGGTCACCGCGTGCAGCAGGTTCTCCGACCCGCTGACCACGAGCTGCTCCCCCGCCGTCGTCACCGACGTGACCTCCGGCAGCGCCTCCAGCACCGACACGTCCAGGGCGGCGGACGGCACGAACCGCACCCGAGTGCCACCGTCCACACGCGACACCAGCTCGGAAGGCGTGTCCAGCGCGACGATCCGGCCGTCGCGGAACACCGCCACCCGGTCGCAGAGGCGCTCGGCCTCCTCCATGAAGTGCGTGACCAGCAGGATCGTCACGCCGGCCGACCGCACCTCCTCGATGACGGACCAGGTGTCCCGCCGCGCCCGCGGATCGAGCCCCGTGGTCAGCTCGTCCAGGATCGCGATCCGCGGCGAGCCGATCAGCGCGAGCGCGATCGACAGCCGCTGCTTCAACCCGCCGGACAGCTGCCCGAACTCCGCCTTCAGGTGCGGCACCAGTCCCAGCCGCGCGGACCAGTCGACCGGTGATGGGTAGAACGACGAGAACAACGCGAGCGCCTCGCCGACCCGCATCCGTTCCGGCAGCTCCGAGGCCTGCAGCTGCACGCCGATCGACGCGCGGACGTCCGCGGGTCGCCGCCCCAGCACCGACACGCTCCCGCGGTCCGGGGTCCGCAGCCCCGCCACGCACTCGACCGTCGTCGTCTTGCCCGCCCCGTTCGGCCCCAGGACGCCGAAGATCTCCCCCTCGGCGACCTCGAAGGACACGGAGTCGACCGCGACGCGGGGCCCGTACCTCTTCCCGAGGTCGCGCACTTCGATGATTGCCATGCGTCCAGCCTCGGAGAACGGCGCCCGAAGATCATCGAACAACGAGCGGGACCTGGATCAACCGATCGGTTGATGCCGCTACCCGGTCTCCAGCACGGCGGCCCGCAGCGCGGCGGCCAGGCGCGCCACCGGCTCCGGCACCGGTCCGGGCAGCCGCGCGAGCACGGTCCGGCGCTGCTCGGCGGGCCCGCCCCGCACCGGCAGGATCCGCACCCCCGCGGGCGCGACGGCCACGAGCGACGCGGACACCGTCGTGATGCCGAGCCCCGCCGCGACCAGCTGCAGCTTCGCCAGCCAGTCCCGCGCCGTGTGGGCGACGACGGGCCGTTCGTCCAGCCCGGGCCAGATGCCCATCACCCACCGGTCACCGGGACCGGAGATCCACCGCTGGCCCCGCAGGTCGGCGACGTCGATGAAGTCGTTGCGCGCCAGTGGATGCGTGGACGGCACGGCCACGCGCAGACTGCGTTCGACGAGGGTGTCCACCACGAGAGGTGGCGTCTCGTCGTCCGGAGCGCGGAACGGTGGCACCGACGAGATCAACGCGATGTCCAGCGTGCCCGCCCGCAACGCGCGCACCAACGCCGGTGTGCTCCCCTCTCGCGTCACCACGGTGATCGACGGGTGCGTGCGCGCCAGTGCCGTCAGCGCGCGGGGAACCAGCCACGCGCCGGCCGTCGCGAACCAGCCGAGCCTGATGGTGCTCACGTCCTCCGGCAGGCCCGCGAGCTCGCGGGCGCCCGCGTCGACCTGGTCGACCACGACGGCGGCACGGCGCAGCACGAGCCGCCCGGCCGCGGTGAGCCGCACACCGTCGTGCCGCCGCTCCAGCAGCTCCGCGCCCGCCGCCCGTTCCAGCGCCGCGATCTGCCGCGACACGGCGGACTGCGTGTAGCCCAGCGCTGTTGCCGCAGCGGTCAGCGTGCCGCGCTCGGCGACCTCGCGGAACACGCGCAGCGCCACCAGTGACGCGTCGGTGAGGGCCATGACGTCTACGCATACCTCACATGCAGATCTCTCGCTACTCGCATGCCTCCGGGCGTCCTAGCTTGGACGTGTCCCCGAACTCCTCACGAAGGCCTGACATGACGATCGCACTGGTCACCGGCGCCACCCAGGGGCTCGGCCTGGCACTGGCCGAAGGGCTCGCGCAACGCCTGCGGCCCGCCGACACCGTCTACCTCACCGGCAGGGATCCCGGCAGGATCACCGAGGCCGTCCGGTCCGTGCCGGGCGGCGGCGCGCAGGTCCGCGGCGAGCTCTTCGACGTCGCGGACCCCGAAGCCGCCGCGAAGATGGCCGCACAGCTGGAGGAACGGCACGGCGGCGTCGACATCGTCTTCGGCAACGCCGTCATGCGCGTCGGTCCCCGCGACGACCCGCCCGCGATCATCGACGCCTACACCGAGGTCAACAACTTCGGCACCACCAGGCTCCTGAAGGCCTTCGCGCCGCTGCTCGCGGACAACGGCAGGCTGGTCGTGGTCGCCAGTTCGCTCGGCACCCTCCACCACCTGGCACCGGTGCTGCACAGGCGGTTCACCGGACCGTCCTCCCTGGACGAGCTGGACGCCCAGATCGCCCGCTGGCGCGACGAGGTCAGGGACGGCAGGGCGAGGGCCGGAGCGTGGCCCGGCTTCGTGAACATCCCGTCCAAGATCGGCCAGGTCGCCGCCGTGCGGGTGCTCGCCGCCGAACGCCGTGAGACGGACCTCGCCAGAGGCGTCCTGATCGCCGCCGCCTGTCCGGGGATGATCAACACCCCCACGTCCGCGCTGTGGTGGGACGTCAGCACCGCCCCGAGCCCCGCCCAGGCCGCGAAGGCGTTGCTGGAGCTGGCACTCGGCCCGCTGAACCCCGCGCACTACGGCGAACTGGTCCGCCACGGCGAGGTCGTGCCGTTCAGCTGATGGGCTTGTCCAGCCCGTGCACCACCTGGTCGAGCAACGTCCGGATGACGGCCTCGTTGTGCTCGCCTCGACCCGGCGTGATCATCCGCGACGTCGCCTCGACCATCGCGTGCACGAGCATCGCCCGCAGCTGCGCGCGCTCCACCCCGGCGGTCTTGAAGACACCGACCAGCGGCGCCAGCAGCCGTTCGTGCTCGGCCCGGATCTGCTCGCGCGACGAGTCCGGCAACGTGTGCGCGGACAACGCCACCACCGCCCCGTGGCTGCCGTCGGTGATGATCGCGAGCTCGGTGCGCAGGTACGCCTCGATCTTCGCCGGCACGGACGACGCGCTGTTGACCGCGTCCTCCAGCTTGTCCGCCCACTCCGGCAGCGCGTCGGACACGATCGCGGCGACCAGTTCCTCGCGCGAGCGGAAGTACTCGTAGAGGCTCGGCCGCGACAGCCCCACGCGCCGGGCGAGCGACGCGAGCGTCAGCGCCTCCGCCCCGTCGGTCGCCACGATGTCCCGCCCGGCGTCCAGCAGGGCGCGCAACCGGTTCGCGCGGTGTTCCGCCACGGTGTCTGCGCTGATCCTCGGCACATCGGGATCGTATCGCGCTTGATTTCCCGACGGGGAGTTGGAATAGTTCCCGACAGAGCGTCGGAATCAAGGAGGGCTCCATGTTCATCGCGACGAACCGGCTGTTCGTCCCCGCCGAGCGGGCGGAGGAGTTCGAGGCCCACTTCCGCGACAACATGCGCACGTTCCTGCCCGGCGTCCCCGGCCTGCTGCGCAGCACGCTGCTCAAGCCGACGAAGGACGACCAGCCGTACGTGTCGGTCAACGAGTTCGAGTCCGAGGAGCACTTCCGCGACTGGGTCGCCTCCGACTCGTTCCGCGAGGCCCACAAGCGCAACCGCGGCATCGCCCGGCACGTCACGGGCAACGCCGTCGAGACCTTCCAGCACGCCGAGGACATGGTCCTGCCCCTGCAGCGCACCGAGTAGCAGGGCCGTCCGGGCTCAGAGTTCGGTCAGCAGCTTCTTCATCCGGTTGATCTCGTCGTCCTGGGTGGCCACCACGTCGTCGGCCATCTCCTCGACCTGGACGTTGCTGCCGGACGCCCGCACGTCCGTCGCCATCTTGATGGCACCCTCGTGGTGCTTGATCATCAGTTCGAGGAACATCCGGTCGAAGTCCTTGCCGCGCGCGGCCCCCAGGGCGTTCAACTGGTCCTGGGTGGCCATGCCCGGCATGGAGCCGTGGTCACCGTGCGAGCCGATGGCGTTGAACGTGCGCTGCCACTGCTTCATGGCGCCGATCTCGGGTTCCTGGCTGAACCGGATGCGGTCCGCCAGGCCCTTCACCGTCTCGTTCTGCGCGCGGTCGGGAGCGAACCGCGTCATGGCGAGCGCCTGCTCGTGGTGGGCGATCATCATCGCCACGTACTGGCGGTCGGCGTCGTTCGGCGGAGGCTGGGTCACGCCGGTCAGGTCCGAAGGCGCGACGGTCGGCGCCGAGCCGCCGGGAGTGTCCGGTGCGATGACCGGTGCCGCATCAGGCTCCGATGTACAGCCTGCAAGCAGGGCGAACGCCGCCACGATGACAAGAACCCCAGAACGCATGCTCCGGAGAATACCTCCGAAAGACGCTGGCCTTTAGCAAGGCGAAGGGGTGATACTCCCCCTCACCAACCCGTACCGAGGGGGTAAAGCTGTGAGTTCACGCGAAACGGCCCGGCGGCGCAGAACGCCTTTCGCGATCCTGGGGGCGCTCACGCTGACGCTGTCAACGTTGACGGCGCCCGCGTCCGCAGAGCCCGATCTTCCCGCCGATGGCAAGGGGCTGAGCGAGGCTCAGCTCGAGTCGCGGGCCGAAGGGGCCACCGGACTCCCCGGCGTCGACGAGATCAGCCGCAGCCGCAACATGGTCCCGGTCGCGCACCTGGACAAGCAGGCTCCGCTCAGCTCGACGCAGACCGACATCGCGTTCCAGGACAACTACGCGTTCGTCGGCAACTACGACGGCTTCGTCATCTACGACATCCGCAACCCGAAGAAGCCGACGATCAAGAGTCAGGTCCTGTGCCCCGGCTCGCAGAACGACATCTCGGTGTACGGGAACCTGCTGTTCCTGTCGACCGACTCGTCGCGCAGTGACAACTCCTGCAGCAGCGTCTCCCAGTCCGCGACGATCAAGGAGTCGTGGGAGGGCATCAAGGTCTTCGACATCAGCGACAAGAAGGCCCCGAAGTACGTCGCGGCCGTCGAGACCGCCTGCGGTTCGCACACCCACACGCTGGTGCCGGGCAAGAACAAGAAGGACGTGTACCTCTACGTCTCTTCCTACTCTCCCAACGCCACGTTCCCGGACTGCCAGCCGCCGCACGACAAGATCTCCATCGTCAAGGTGCCGGTGAAGAACCCGGCCGCGGCCTCGCTGCTGAAGGCCCCGGTCCTCTTCCCGGACGGCGGCAACGCCGGCACCCCCGGCACCATCGAGACCGGCTACACCTCGGCCACCTCGGGTTGCCACGACATCACCGTGTACCCGCAGCTCGACCTCGCGGCCGGTGCCTGCATGGGTGACGGCGTCCTCTGGGACATCACCGACCGGGAGAACCTGGTCGAGATCAACCGGGTGCAGGACGACAAGCACTTCGCGTTCTGGCACTCCGCGACCTTCAACAACAGCGGCACCAAGGTCGTCTTCACCGACGAGCTCGGTGGCGGTGGCGCGGCGACGTGCAACGAGAAGATCGGCCCGAACCGCGGCGCCAACGGCATCTACGACATCGTGGGCAAGGGCAAGAACCGCAAGCTGGAGTTCAAGTCCTACTACAAGATCCCGCGCATGCAGGGCGACACGGAGAACTGCGTCGCGCACAACGGCTCGCTGATCCCGGTGCCCGGCAAGGACATCATGGTGCAGTCCTGGTACCAGGGCGGCGTCTCGGTGTGGGACTTCACGAACTCGGCCAAGCCGCGTGAGATCGGCTTCTTCGAGCGTGGCCCGATGCCGAACGGCGCGGGCGGCGGTACGTGGTCCACGTACTGGTACAACGGCTACATCTACTCCTCGGAGATGGGCCGCGGCTTCGACGTCATCGACATGCGCGACCCGCGCACGTTCGTGGCGAAGCTGTTCCGCACGGACGAGCTGAACGTGCAGACCCAGGGGAACTTCTACCGCGGGTAGGAGCTCCCTCTCAGATCAGCGCGGCTGCCGTCGTTCGGCAGCCGCGCTGACTGCTGTCAGGACCAGGGTGACCGCGACACCACCGAACACGGCCCAGACCGGAGAGCCGACGTCCATCGCCCACGCGACGACGACGGCCGTGAGCCCGTAGCCGGCGCCCGTCACGGCGTACATCATCGAGAACCCGGCCGCGTGCGCGCCGACGGGAAGCCGTTCGCGCAACGCCAGGCTGCGCGTCACCAGCACGCCGGACTGGAACAGCCCGGCGGCGAGCAGCGCGCCCGCGATGCCCGGCAGGTTCGGGAACAACGCCAGCGCGCCGACGCACGTCGCCGTGACGACGAGCAGCACAAGACCCTGCGTGCGCAACGATCCCGGCCACGGCCGAAGCCCGTACAGCACCGCGCCCAGCGCGCTGCACGCCGCGAACCCGGTGAGCAGCGGCCCGGTCCAGCCGATGCCGATCCCCCGGTGTTCGAGCAACGCGGGCAGCACGAGCTCCGCGACCGCGAGCTGCGCCAGCGCCGCCGCGCTGACCAGGTAGATCGGCCACGCCGACGCGACCACGCGCACCTTCGCCGTACCGGACCGGGACGTCACGTGCCCGCGCGGCAGGATGAACACCAGCCACGCCGCCACGACGACCAGCGACACGGACACGACGACGGGCGCCCGGTGGTCGACGCTCAGCGCCAGCACGGTGACCAGCGCGGGCGCCACCGCCCACACCACCTGCGTGATCATGGCGTCGAAGCCCATCGCCTTGGGCACCAGCGCGTCCGGCACCAGCCCGAGCAGCATCGCCCGCAGACCGCCCGGCGTCGTCGACGGCCCGGCACCCGCGACGAACGCCGCGATCGCCAGCACCGTCACGTTCTGCGTCAGCGCCAGCGTCGTGAACGCCCCCGCGCCGACGACCAGCCCGACCGACAGCTGCCCGCGCATCCGCGACGGGTCGAGGAAGAGCCCGAGCAGCGCGGCGCCGAGGATCTCGCCCAGCACGTAGACGGCGACCAGCGACGCGGCCAGCACGTACCCGCCGGGCAGTCCCCTGGTCAGGAACACCATCATCAGCGGCGTCATCGACATCGGCAGCTTCGCGGCGACCGTCACCACGGCGCACGCCAGCACGTCCCGGTTCGCGAGGTCGCGGTACCCGGCAGCGGAGATCGTCATCTACTCGCCCAGCTCCTGGAACAACGTCAGCTGCAGCCCGGCCGGCGCCGCCAGCCTGGCGTTCAGCGAGTTCCACGGCGTGCGCGTCGGTTCCGCGATCACCTCGGCCCCGGCGGCCTCCAGCGCACGGGTGGCCGCGGCGGAGTCGTCCACCTCGAAGGCCACCCGCACGTGCCCCGCGACGCGCCTGCCGACCTCGACCTCGTCGATGAACTCCGCGTGCGGCGGATCGGTGATCTCCAGCGTCGCCCGCCCGGCTTCGAGGATCGTGACCCTGCCGCCGTCGGACGAGAACGCCGCCCGTTGCTCAAGCCCCAGCACGTCTCGGTAGAAACGCAGGGCCTCGTCGTAGTCGTCAGCGGTGACGACCAAGCGGAGTTCACGGACACCGGTCATGGCGACGATCATCGCACCACCCGTGTCAGAACGAGGCGAACCCGCCGAACTGCCGACCGGCGACACGGCGTCGCGGGACTACACCTCGACGCGCTGAGGCTGCCCGAGCGACAGCCGCGTCGCCACCGCCAGGACCAGCGCGATCCCCGCCGTCACGTGGATCGGTGCCGGTCCGAACGTCGCCGCCAGCACCGCCACCGACCCGATCGGCAGCAGGAACTTGCGCACCCCCGCCTGCCCCGGGCAGTCCTGCACGTACCAGACGCACAGGAAGAACACCGCGAGCGGCACGGTCGTGAACGCGGCCACCGTCGTGCCCGGCGCGTGCGAGATGTGCAGGTCGTAGTCGACCGAGGCCGCGAGACCGGCGCCGAGTGCCGCGATCGAGCCGAGGATCAGCAGGTGCGCGTACCCCCACAGGAACGCCTTCTTCAGGTTGTGCAGGTGCGACGGCGCCTCGAAGTAGATCCACCACACCGAGAACACGATGACGAGCGAGGCCGCGGCGAGCGAGATGAGGTTGACGCCGGTGTCGAAGCCCTTCTGGAACGCGAGCGTGGCCGCCAGGATCGACTCGCCGAGCACGATCAGCGTGAACAGGCCGTGCCGCTCCGCGATGTGGTGCGGGTGCCAGGTCGTCGCACTCGCCTTCTCGGCCCAGGCGGGCACCAGCAGCTCGGCGAGCATGCCGAGCACCCACAGGCCGAGCGCGAGGCTCGGCGGTGCGAAGAGCCACAGCACCCACAGCACCTGCATGACCGCGATGCCGCCCGCGTACCGGTGCGCGCACGCCTTGTGCGACGGGTTGTCCCGCGCGGCACGCAGCCAGTGCGTGACCATCGCGAGCCTGATGACCACGTAGCCGCCGACGACGATCCGGTAGTCCTGGTGCTCGAAGACGGCCGGGATGCCCGCCGCGATCACCAGGACACCGGCGATCTGGACCATCGTGATGATCCGGTACAGCGTGTCGTCGTTGTCGAACGCGCTGGAGAACCAGGTGAAGTTCAGCCACGGCAGCCACAGCGCGAAGAACGCCATGCAGAACGCCAGCAGGCCTGCCCCGGCGTGGTTCTCGGTGACGGCGTGGTGCAACGAGGCGGCGGCCTGGGCGACCGCCACCACGAAGCTGAGGTCGAACAGCAGCTCCAACGGCGTCGCGACCCGGTGGGCCTCCGCCGTGTCGCGCGCGAGGAGCTTCTTGATCATCCAGGCACCACCATGATCCGCGATTCGCTGAGGTCGAGCGCCACCCGCGTGCCCGGCTGGTACGCGGCGGCGGTGTTGGAGGGCTGGTCGATGCGCAGCACCTGCTCCCCCACCCTCACCGAGATCCGCGTGACCGGCCCGAGGAACGACTGGGTCAGCACATCGCCCACGATCTTGCCATCGACGTCTCCGTCGTGCGCGGAAACGCCGATGTCCTCCGGACGCACGATGACGCGGACGTCGCTTCCGGACGGCTGGTCGTGGGTCACGGGCACCGTGACGCCGTTGACCACGACGGTCTGGCCCTCGGCCTTGGCCTCCACCGAGTTCGTGACGCCGACGAACTGCGCGACGAACGCCGTCGCGGGCTGCCGGTAGACCACGGACGGGGTGTCGAGCTGTTCCAGGCGGCCGTGCGACATCACGCCGACCCGGTCGGAGACGGCGAGCGCCTCCTCCTGGTCGTGCGTGACGAACAGCGTCGTCATGCCGAGCTCGGTCTGGATGCGGCGGATCTCGTCCCGCAGGTTCACGCGGACCTTGGCGTCCAGGGCGGACAGCGGCTCGTCGAGCAGCAGCACGCGCGGCTGGATCGCGAGGGCGCGCGCCAGTGCGATGCGCTGCTGCTGGCCGCCGGACATCTGGTGCGGGTAGCGGCCGCCGAGGTGGGCGAGACCGACCAGGTCGAGCAGTTCGCCCGCCTTCTTGGCGTCGGCCTTGCGCATCTTCAGGCCGAACGCGACGTTCTGCGCCGCGGTCATGTTCGGGAAGAGGCTGTAGGCCTGGAAGACCATGCCCATGTCCCGCTTGTTGGCCGGCACCTTCGTGATGTCCTTGCCGCCGACGGTGACCGTGCCGGAGTCGGACGTCTCGAAGCCCGCGACGATGCGCAGCGCCGTCGTCTTGCCGCAGCCCGAAGGGCCGAGCAGCGACACGAGCTCGCCCTCGGCCAGTTCCAGGTCGAGACCGTCGAGCGCGGTGTTGCCGCCGAACGTCTTGCGCAGTCCCTTGAGCACCAGGTGACTCATCTTCACTCCTCGACCACGGTCTGACGGCGCCGCTGGCCGACATAAGAAAGTGCGAACAGAAGGACGAACGCGAAGATCAGGCACAGCAACGAGACCGCGATGGACACACCCGCGTTCCGCTTGCCCAGGAGGTTCACCTGCACCTGCAACGTGTCGAAGTTGAGCAACGACGCGATGGTGAACTCGCCGAGCACCAAGGCCACCGACAGCAGCGACGCACCGATGAGTGCGACGCGGATGTTCGGCACGACGACCTTCCACAGCACCGTGAACCACGACGCGCCGAGGCTGCGCGCGGCTTCGGCCAGCGTCTTCAGGTCGATCGCGGCGAGTCCGGCGTCGACCGCGCGGTAGGCGAACGGCAGCACCAGGATCGTGTACGCGAACGTCAGCGTCAGCGGCGAGTCGCCGAAGAAGTAGTTCACCCACGCGTAGAGCGGCGCCATGCCGACCACGAGCACGATGGCGGGGATCGCCAGCGGCAGCAGGCACAGGAACTCCACGAGCCGCTGCAGCTGCGGAAGCCTCAACCGGATCCACGCCATCGTCGGCACGAGCAGCACCAGCATCAGCACCGCGGACGTGACCGACAGCAGCAGCGAGTTGACGAGAGCTTCCATCAGGCCGTCGTCGTCGACGATGGACGTCCAGGACTCCAGGCTGCGCGTGTCGTTCTTTCCCCGCGTGGAGAACTCCGCCATCGCGATCAGCGGCAGGATGAAGTAGACGCCGAGGACCAGCAGGATGATCGTGCGCAGAACGCGCTGCTTCACTAGCGAACCCACTTGGCCACCCTCTTCTGCAGCAGCACGTTCACGCCCATCGCGATGCTGACCACGACCACCATGCCGAGGCCGAGCGCCTTGCCGAGGTTCTCCTGGCCGAGCACGACCTCGCCGGTGAGGAACCCGCGAATCTGCAGCGGCACGATCGGGCTGCCCTGCGAGACGAGCGCCGCGGCCGTGGCGTAGGCGCTGAAGGCGTTGGCGAACAACAGGAGCAGCGCGCCGAGGAACGGCGGCGTCAGGATCGGGCCGCCGACGTGGCGCCAGTACGTCCAGCTCGTGCCGCCGAGGCTCGCGTTCGCCTCGCGCCACTGCGGGCGCAGACCGTCCAGCGCGGGCAGGAACACGATGACCATCAACGGGATCTGGAAGAACGTGTAGACGAGCGTGAGGCCGGGCAGCTCGAACAGCCACGCGCTGCCGGCGAAGAGGTCGATGCCAACGTTGTCACGCAGGAACTTCGTGACAAGGCCCTCAAAGCCGACCGTCGCGAGGAACGCGAAGGCCAGCGGCACGCCACCGAACTGGGCGAGCACACCGCTGCCCGCGACGACGGTCCGGCGCAGCATCCCGTCGGGGTTGCCGACCGCGATGGCCCACGTGAGCAGCGCGCCGAAGATCGCGCCGATGACCGCCGTGAGCGCGGAGAGCTCGATGCTGCGCACGAAGGCGTCGAAGACGACGCCGGTGAACAGGGTCTTGAGGTTGTCGAGCGTGAACGCGCCGTTCGAGTCCTGGAAGGCGCCGAACAGCACGAGCACCGTGGGGTAGACGAGGAAGGTGCCGGCGAACGCCAGGAACGGCACCGCGACGAGCCAGGCGGCCGCAGATGGCCGACCGGCGGCCCCACCCTTCTTCGGGGTGGGGCCGCCGGGCTTCGCCGCCGCTACAGGAGCGACCGAGGTCATCCGATGGCCTGTGCCCAGGTCGCGGTCAGGACGGCCTTGGCCTTGTCGGCCTGGGCCTGCGTCTGGAACACCTGCTTGCCGTCGGTCTTGGGCAGCTTGTCCTTCGCCGCCTTGTCCGCCTTGTCGCCCATCTTCTCCAGGCGCACCGGGCGGGACATGCCCTTCAGGTAGAGGTTCTGGCCCTCGTCGGAGTAGAGGAACTCCTGCCACAGGCGCGCGGCCGCGGGGTGCGGGGCGTCCTTGCTGACGGCCTGGTTGTAGTAGCCGCCGATCTGGGCCTCGGCCGGGACGACGACCTTCCAGTCGAGCTTGCCCTTGAGCTTCTCGGTCTGGGCGGCGTTGGTGTAGTCCCAGTCGATGACGACGGGCGTCTGACCGGACTCGATCGTCGCGGGCGACGGGTCGACCGGCTGGAAGTTGCCGGCCTGCTTGAGCTGCTTGAAGAACTCGACGCCGGGGGCGATGTCGTCGGCGCTGCCGCCGTTGCCCAGCGCCGCCATGACGACACCGGAGAACGCGGCACCGGCCTGCGTCGGGTCGCCGTTCAGCGCCACCTTGCCCTTGTACTCGGGCTTGAGCAGGTCCTTCACGCTCGTCGGCGCCGGCACCTTCGCGGCGTCGTAGCCGATCGACATGAAGCCGCCGTAGTCGCCGTAGTACGCGCCGTCCGCGTCCTTGAGCTCCGCGGGGATGTCGTCCCAGGTGCTGACCTTGTAGGGGGCGAACAGGTCCTTGTTGGCCAGCGCCACGTTCAGACCGAGGTCGAACACGTCGGGCGCGCGGTCGTTGCCCTTGAGCTGCTTGGCGGCGTTGATCTCTTCCTGGCTCGAGGCGTCCGGCTGCGCGGAGTCGACCTTGATGCCGTACTTGGCCTCGAAGGCCTTGATGATCTCGCCGTAGTTCGCCCAGTCCGGGGGCAGCGCGATGACGTTGAGCTTGCCCTCCTTCTTGGCGGCCTCGACCAGCTTGTCCATGCCACCGAGCTCACTGGCCGACTTCGCGGTTCCCGCGGCACCGGCCGGCGCCTCCTTGGCGGGCGGGGCGCCACAGGCGGCCACCGCCAGCACCAGCGCACCGACGCCGATCAACTTCGTCGTGACGTTCCCTCGCTTCAGCACGAGCGGAGGATTGGCTCGGGATGCTTTCGTTGTCAAGCCAGCCGCGCCGGTTGAGACCTTCTCGACTCCAACCGTGAATTCTCGATGGCCTGCGGGTTGCCGCTGAATGCTTTCCGCGCCTCGGCCAGGTGCTGCGCGGTAATCCCGGTACCGGGATCGACGTGGATCAGCGCGGTGGTCAGGTGCCGTCGCTTGTGGACGAACTGCTCCCGGCGCGCAGTGTGCAGCCCGAAGTCGTCGTCGAACCAGACCAGGGGCCTCTCCCAGGCGTATCGGGCGACCGCGGGGTACTTCCAGCCGGTCTCGTCGTGGAACTCGACCACCTTGAGCGGCGGCAGCCCCAGACGCGGCCCGATCTCGGTGTTCGCCCGGTGCAGCCACGTCGTGGCCCACGCGAGCTCGGCGCCGGTGTCCTCCGCCAGCTGTCTCAACTGGATGCCGTGGTCCGGGTCGAGCCAGACGCGGAGCCTGCGCCGCCAGCCGATCTTGATCTCGAACAGCCGGTAGTTCTCCGGCTTGGGGTTCGCGGCCCACGGGTTGAGCGGGCCGTCGACGTCGATCAGGACCAGGGGACGCATCCGTCCAGCATGCCCGGACCCGTCCGTACGCTGTGCGGGTGCGCCTGATCATGACCCTGCTCGTCCGCGACGAGGCGGACGTCGTCGCCGCGATGATCGAACACCACCTCGCCGCGGGTGTGGACCTCGTCGTCGCGACCGACAACGGTTCGGTCGACGGAACGGTCGAGGTCCTGGAGGCGTACCGCGACGCGGGCGTGCTCGAACTGCACCACGAACCGGCGCAGGACTACGAGCAGGGCCGCTGGGTGACCGCGATGGCCCGCCGCGCGGCCGCGGAGCACGGCGCGGACTGGGTGATCAACGCGGACGCCGACGAGTTCTTCTGGCCCGCGTCCGCCTCGCTGGAGGACGACCTCGGCGCGGTGGACCCGGCGTTCGGCGTGGTGGAGATGCGGCGCGACAACCTGGTCGCCGACCCGTCCGCCGACGGCGGCTGGGTGCGCCGGTTGATCCTGCGCGACAGCGCGTCGCTGTCCCCGCGCGGCACCAGGATCGGGCCCAAGACCTGCCACCGCGGCGACCCGGAGGTCACCGTCGACCAGGGCAACCACGGCGTGTCCGGGCCGCGCCTCGGCCCGATGACGACCGCGGGCATCGACATCCTGCACGTGCCGGACCGCGGCTACGACCAGTACCAGCGCAAGATCGCGAACGGCGGCGCGTCCTACGCGGCCAACACCCGCCTCGATCCGGGCGTCGGCTGGCACTGGCGCGAGGACTACGACCGCCTCCGCGACGGCACGCTGCACCAGGCCTACCTCGACCGCCGGCCCGACGTCGCGGCCGGGCTCGCCTCGGGGGTGCTGACCGTGGACACCCGGCTGCGCGACCGGCTGACGTCGCTCGACCCGGTGGTGCCGTGGGCGTTGCGGGCCGTGGTCGCCGGTTGAGTTCGCGGTGGCGCGTTCGGCCGAAGGGCTAAGTGGTCGAAAACGCGCGTCTCTGTTCGTATAAGGAGCATGTTCACCGACGAGGAGATCGCTTACCTGCGCGAACAGCCCCTGGCCCGCCTCGCGACGGTCAACGAGGACGGTCAGCCGGACGTGGTGCCCCTGGCGTTCGAGTACGACGGCGCGCACATCTGGGTCGGCGGTGCGGGTGACCAGGTCAGGAACACCCGCAAGTTCCGCAACATCACCGCCGGCCGCCGCCAGGTGTCGCTCGTGGTCGACGACCTGGTCTCGTTCACCCCGTTCGTGGCGAGGGCCATCCGGATCTACGGTCTGGCCGACGACCCCGTCGACCGCGTCGGCCTGGTCGGTCCCGGCGTCTACAGCCGGATCACGCCGACGCGCGTCTGGGCGTGGAACATGGCGGGCGAACCGGTGGGCGAGACCTGGTACGAGCCCCGCCGTTCATGAGGCCCGCCGCGCCGAGCACACCGCGGAGCTCCCCCACCGGGCGCCGTAGAGCAGTCCGGGCAGCAGCTGCCGGAACCGCAGGTGGACCTCGCCGGCCCGGTCCACGGCCTGCTGCAGCCCGTTCGCCTCGACGTCGGTCCGCTGCAGCACGCCGTCGAACGCCCGCACGAGCCGCTTGCGGTCGTGCTCGAACCGCACGCGCAGGTCGAACACGTCGCACGGACGTGCGGGCACGTGCAGCACGCACGGGGGCATGGCGTCGCGGTGAGCGAACCGGTAGCGGACCGCGAAGTCGTGGGTGTCGCCCCGTCCCAGCGGCTCGGCCGGCACGAGCGTGAAGCCGCGACGGTCCGCACCGCCGCGTTCCCGCAGCGTGCCGCCGTAGAGCAGCTGCACGTCCACGTCGCGCCCGAGCACCGGGAACAACGAGGCGAATTCCAGCGAGTCCACCCCGTCCTGGTCGACGAGGACCTGGTAGCGCTCCAGCACCTCCGGCTGCCCGCGGTCCAGCGCCACCGCGACGCTGAGCTCGACGGTGTGCCAGCCGCCGTCGTCGCGCCGCACGGTCGTCGCGGCGAGCTCGGCCAGCTGGTCGACCGCCTCGTCGACGCGGCGGCGCACGGTGCGGGAGTCGCGGTCGATCGCCGCCGCCACCCAGCTGACGCGCTCCTGGTAGAGCGGGTGGCGGACGTCGGGGATCAGGCCGAACGCCGCGCGGGCCGCGAGTTGGAGGTCCTCCGGGAGCTGCTCGACCAGCTCGGTCAGCCGGGTGACCAGCTTCTGCTTCGCGGCGACCGACCCGTCGGCCCTGGTGATCCCGCAGGCGGCGGCCAGCGCCGGACCGATCTTGTCCGCGATCCGGGCGGCGTGCACGCCTCGTCCCTTGCGAAGGGTCTTCAGCTCACGGACCAGGTTCTTCATCATCCTCGCTCTCCTCCCCTTTGCTCGCTCACGTGCGGCGGAGTCAGGTTGCGGCGGGCGTGTGGACGAGAAGTGGACACGCCGTGGATCGGTCAGACGTGCTCCGGTCGCAGCACGGTCCGCGCCACCGAGGACGCCAGCGCGATGCCCAGGCGCACACCGTCGCCACCGAGGAAGACCCGCGAGCTGCCGATGCGGCCGAGCGCCTGCTGGTCGACCGCCCCGAGCCCGAACGCGACCATCTCCGGGCACAGCGTGGTGGCGGTGAGCCTCGCGAGCGCCGCGGGCCACGCCGGATCGGTGGCCCTTCCGTCGGAGACGAAGAACAGCAGCGGTCGTCGCACCCGGACCCGCTGCGTCTTGAGGCGGTGCACGTCGCGCTCGATGATGGTGCGCACGAGGGTGAACGCGGACCCGAAGTCGGAACCGGACTCCTCGCGCGGCGTGATCTCCTCCGCCGGGTCGAGCGCGGGCAGCAACGGCCTCACGACCAGCGGGCTCTCCGCGAAGACGACCACGCAGAGGCGGATCTGGGCCGTGGCGTGCCGGTCCGCGTGCACCACCCCGCGGAACTCGCGCATCCCTGCGTTGACCTCGTCGATGTGGTCGCTCATCGAGAACGACACGTCGCACACGAGATAGCACGGCAACACGTCGTGAACCATCAGACTTCCCCCTCAGCACGATGCGTGACGGGGACACCGTTACCGGATCGCGTTGATCAAACGTGGACAAAAAGCTGATTCGCTGACACGCCAACGGGCCGTTGCGCGACATTCCCCCCAGACGGCAGCTCGTGCACCTGGAGGACGGCGTGGAATTTCGTATGCTGGGTCCGTTGGAATGTTGGCACGGCAACACTTCCGTTTCCCTGGGCGACCAGCAACAACGCTTCATCCTCGTCGTCCTCCTCCTGCACGCGAACAAGCCCGTGTCACCCGAACGGATCACCGAGATCGTGTGGCCCGAGCAGCCGGAACGCCGGACGCTCGTGCGCGGGTACATCAACAAGCTGCGCAAGACGTTCGAGCACACCGACGTGGAGATCGACACGACGCCGACCGGATACGTGCTGCGCGTCGACGAGGACCAGATCGACACCGTGCGGTTCGACCGGCTGCGCGCGGCCGCCGCGCAGGCCGTGCAGGACAACGACCAGCGCCTGGCCATCGACCTCCTGCGCACGGCGGTGGCGCTGTGGCGGGGCAGGTTCCTGGAGGACATCGACATCGACAGGGTCGGCGGCCCCGAGGTGATCCCGCCGGACGAGAGCCACCTCGACGCGCTCGGTGACCTGGCCGAGTGGGAGCTCCTCGCCGGCGACCACCGGTCGGCCCGCGACCGGATGCGCCGTGCCGTCCGCAGCGCGCCGGACAACCAGAAGTACGCCGAGCTGCTGATGCGCGCGTTGATCGCGGGTGGCGACCGCGTCGGCGCGATCCGTGCCTTCGACACCGCCGCCGAGGCACTGGGCGAGCTCGGGATCGAGCCGGGAACGGTGCTGCGCAACCTCGCGGAACGCGCCAGGAGGGGCGAACCGGTCAGCTCGCTGCCGTCCCGTCCCGGCGGGTTCACCGGCCGGTCCGAGGAGCTGGACAAGATCGAGGCGGCCGCGGCGGGCTCGGACGAGCGACGCGCGGTGTGGATCAGCGGCGCGCTCGGCGTCGGCAAGACCGGCCTGGCCGTCGAGGCGGCGCACCGGTTGCGGCCCCGTTTCCCGGACGGCCAGCTCCTGTTGCGGCTCAACGGGTTCACACCGAACGTGGCGCCGATGTCCGTCTCGGACGCGCTGAGCCAGCTGCTCACGGAGCTGGGCGTGCCGGCCGAGCAGATCCCGGACACGGTGGGCCGCAAGGCATCGCTCTACCAGACCCAGCTCTACGGCACGAAAACGCTGGTGGTGCTGGACAACGCGGCGTCGCCCGACCAGATCCGGCCGCTGCTGCCCGAGGCGCGCGACTGCTTCGCGATCGTCACGAGCCGCAAGATGGGCGAGCCGGACATCAGCGAACACGTGCGGCTGGCCCCGATGCCCGCGGACGACGCCTCCGCGCTGTTCCGGAGGCTGACCGACCCGTTCCGGGTGCGCGGCAGGGCGGCGGACATCGCGGGCCTGGTGAAGCGCTGCGGGTACCTGCCGGTGTCGATCACGGTCGCGGCGGCGTTGCTGCGCAGGCACGACCGCTGGTCGCTCGACCACCTGCTCGGCCTGATGGACGAGGAGGGTCCGTTGCGGGAAGACGCCGCGGTGCTGGCGTCCTACCGGCAGCTCGGTGAACGGCAACAGGAGCTGTTCCGGCTCTTCGGCCACCTCCCGGGTCCGGACGTCGATCTCGTCGGCGCCGCGGCGCTCGCGGGTCTCGACGTCACCGCCACCCGCAGGCTGCTCGACGACCTGCACGAGGTCTGCCTGCTGGAGGAGGTCGCGCCGGACCGGTACCAGATGCTCGACCCGATCAAGGAGTTCGCCGCTCTCGAACCCCCTCCCGCGGACGCCCTGGTGCGCCTGCTCGACTTCTACCTCGTGTCGCTGAGCAACGCGGTGAGCTCGGCCTACCCGTTCGACCGCACCGTCCAGCCGCCGGTGGACCGCACGAGCCCCCTGGCGATGCGGTTCTCCGGTGAGGACGAGGCGCTCGCGTGGATCACCGCCGAGCGCGACAACCTGATGGCGGCGATCAAGCGCTCAGGTGCCGACCACGCGTGGCGGCTGGCCGCGCTGATCTGGCGGCACTTCAACACGGCGAACCGGTTCGAGGACTGGTTCGAGGCCGTCGACTCCGTTCGCGCGGAGGACGACCGCGGTCAGGCGCACGTGCTGCTGCGCCTGTCCACCGCGCACGACCGGCTCGGCAGGCACAGCGAGGCGTTCGCGTTCGCCGAACAGGCGCTGAAGAGGTGGTCGCGGCTCGGCGACGTGGCGGGCGAGGCGGCGACGCTGTGCGCGCTCGCCGTGTCCGCGATGCAGCTCGGCTCCCACGGTGAGGCGGTGCGCTGCTACGAGGCCGGGCTCGCGAAGTACGAGCAGTGCGGTGACCTGCGGGGCCGGGCGCACGCGCTCAGCATGCTGGGCTACCTCAACGAACAGCACGGCAGGTACGAGATCGCGTTGCGGCAGCACGGCGAGGCCGTGGAGATGTTGCGGGAGATCGGCCACCTGCAGGGACTGGCGCACGCGTTGAACAACCGCGGTGCGAACCGGCAGCACCTGGGGATGCTGGAGGAGGCCATCCCCGACCACCTGGAGGCGCACGAGATCGCGGTCGAGATCGGCGACGACTGCGTGGCCGCCTACGCGTTGACCAACATCGCCGACGCCCACCGGCTCTCCGGCAGGCTGGGCGAAGCCCTGCACCACCACGAACTGGCCTCCGCCGCCGCGGCGGGACTGTCCGACGCGGACCTGCGCGCGCGGCTCCTGCGCGACCGGGCCGCCACGGCTCGCGACGGTGGCGACCTGGCCGGCGCGCTGCGCCTCTACCGGACGCTGCTGGACCTCGCCACCAGCACGTGCAACCGCACGCACCAGTCCCACGGTGAGATCGGGGTGGCACGGACGTTGCACGCGCTGGGCCGCCATTCCGAGGCGGTGGCGCACTGGAACGCGGCCGAGGCCGTGTTCGCCGAGCTCGACCAGCCGGAGGCGGAGGAGGTGCGGGCCGAGCGTGCGGCGATGACCTGTGCGTGCGGTCAGCGGTGAGTCAGGAGCCGTTTCAGGCCGGGGTGGACCTCGCGCACCGCGGCGTGGTTGTGCCACCTGCCCAGGGTTCTGGCCAGCTGCCGCAGATCCGTCCGGACGGTGGCCGAGTCGACGTGCGCCGCGTCGTCCATCGTGGCGGCGAGCGTCCGGCAGCTCTGGTCGACGTCACCGGACAACGCCTGGGCGAGCGCCTTGCGCGTGCCGAAGCGAGCCCTCGTGCGGCGCGACGTGGCGGGGACGAGCGCGAGCTGCCGGTCCAGCACGGCGGCGGCCTCCGCGTTGAGCCCGAGGTCGCTCAACGCCCATCCCCTGGCCAGTTCCAGCGGATCGGGTGCGCTGGGGCCGAGCGCCGGGTACGGGCTGTCCGGCTGCGCGGAGTCCATCAGCCGCACGGCGCGGTCGAACGCGCTCTCGGCGGCGTAGCGGTCTCCGGCGAGCGCGTGTCCCTGCGCCTCACGCCGTGCGGCCAGCGCGAGCACGCGTGAGCCGGCGTTGCCGATCCACTGCGCCTGCTGGGCGAGGTTGATCGTGCTCCGGGCGTCCTGCCGGTAGAACGCGATCCCCGCCTCCCGCACGAACGAGTAGCTCGCGATGTCCGGATCCCCCGCCGCGCGCGACAGTTCGGAGGCCTGCCTCGTCCACCACAGCGCCGCCTGCTCGTCGCCCGCCTCCTGGCTCATCCAGCCCGTGTACTCGGACAGGCGCGCGGCGAGCCTCAGCAACCCCGTGCCGAGCGACCCGGTGTTCTCCCGCGCCATCCCGTGCACGGTGTGCTGCAAGGCTTTCAGCGGCTCGATGATCACCATCGGGCTGGTGCGCAGGCCCAGTGCCCGCAGGTTCTCGAACGAGGTGCGCATCCCCGCGACCACCTGGGCGTCCGGGGCCGGCCGGAGCCCGCCGCCGGCGAACGCGCCGACACCGAGCATCGTGCCGGCCACCAGCACCTGGCGGCGGGCGAGCGACGGGGTGCCGTGCATCGCGGCCTCGATCAGCCGCCCGCCCACGCCGAGCACGCCGTCGCACAGGCGGGCGACCGTCGGTGTCGGCGGTTTCAGATCGTTCTCGATCTTGCTCAGATAGCCCTTGCTGTAATGAATCAGCTTCGCCAGCTGTCCCATCGACAGCCCCGCGGCGACGCGGTGTTCACGCAGCAACTCACCAAAACTTCCGGCCACGATTGCCTCCCGCTCCGGCGTCAGCCGAGTACATCACCAGAATCCACCCGACGCAATCGCCCTGGCCATGACAAATAATGGCCAGGGCGATTGTGCGGTTATGTCATCCGTGCCACGGGTTGCCGCCGCCGTTCTGGTTCTCCGTGGTGGTCGTGGTGGTGGGAGGCGGCGGCGGGTTGCCGTCCGCGTTCGCCGCGCCGCCACCGGAAACAGCGGCGGCGACGGCGAGGGCGGTCACCAGCGTGGTGGCACCGGCGACGAAAGTGGACACGATTTTGGACATGACGAATCCTCCGAAGGAAATCGCAATTGATTTCGGGATTTCGCCCGCCGTTCTGCGGGCTACTTCGAGGATTCATCTTCAGAAATCGCGATAACAGGGGTTTCCCGTTGCCCACCGAGGTGGTCAACACGTCCACTCCTCATCCACTTCTGGTCGACACCCGCCGTGGATGCTGCGCGCGCCGGCCGAGGGCCGGCCCACACCCGAGGAGGTTGGAGTGACCGAATCCGCGACCTACGACATCGCCGTGTCGTTCGCCGAAGAGCAGCGCGCCGTGGTCGGCGAGGTGGTCGAGGCGTGCCGGCAACGCGGCCTGACCGTGCTGGAGGGCGACGACGTGCCCGAGGCCAGGGTGCGCTTCTTCGTGCCGTTCGTGTCCAGTGTGGACGAACTGGCGGTGAACGGCGATGAGCACGTGCTGCCGGTGCTGACGGGTGACGCTCCCGCGCCGTCGTCGTTCCTGCGCACGGACGAGGGGCTGGTGGACGCCCTCGTCAGCCGGGTGGAGGCGGCCGAGACCGAGGGCAGGGAACGGGTGTCCGTCGCCGAGGCGGCGACCGCGACCGAGGTGACGACCGCTCCCGAAGAGCCCGCCACCACCAGCCCGTTGCGTTCCCTGGCCGAACAGTTCGCCGCCGCGGGCACCAAGCGCGACCTCAGCGGCACCCTGCACCTCGGTGACTCCACGATCGCCGTCCGCGTGGAACGAGCGGGCGACACCGTCTACGCGGTGGAAGTCCGCGACGAGACCGTGAACTTCGTCGTCCTGGGCGGCACCACCGACCTGCTCGCCACGCTGCACGACCGGATCGAGGCCATGCTGGCCTCGTGACGCGAAAAAGGGCGGTGCCCCCGTCGGGGACACCGCCCTTTCTCACTGCTTCCTGGCCCGCTCGACCACTTCCTCGAGCCGCAACGGGCTCGGCGGGTGATGGCTCAGGCACAGCGGCGCCCGCATCCGCCGGAACCCGAACGTGTCCCCGGTGACGTAGAACTGCCCGCGCTCCAGCCGGGAGATGTCCGCGATCGAACTCCCCTTGGCCCGCGCCATGTCCGTGGCCGCGGCGATCTGCGCCGGACTGTTCAACCGCCCGAAGAACTGCGTGGTCGCGTTACCGGTGACCTGGTTGTGCACACCCTTCGGCGCCTGCGTGGCGAGCAACAACCCCAGCCCGTACTTGCGAGCCTGCGACGCCAGCAGGATCGTCGTCTGCGTGCTGGCCGTCACCCCGCCGGACGGCGCGATCGTCTGCGCCTCGTCCATCACCATCAACCCGCCGAGCGGCCGGTCGACGGCGGGATTCCGCTTGATCCAGGCGAACACCTCCAGCTGCAGCTGGCTGATGAACCCCTGCCGCTGCTCGTCCGAGGGCAACCCGACGAAGCTGATCACCGAGATCCGGGCCTTCTTCCCCCGCGACGGCTCGAACAACACCCCGGGATCCGTGGCTTCCCCGGTCCCCGCGAGCAGGGGGTCGTTGACCATCGCGGCCCTGAGCGTCTCCGCCAGATCAGCCGCGGTGGCCGTCGCCGAGTAGAGCTTGCTGACCCCGTCCGGCAACTCGGCCAGCAGGTCCACGAGCCCGTTCAGGTCCCTCCGGTCAGCCCGCGCGTAGTGCTTCAACGCCTCCTTGAGCACCGCCCGCCCGCGAACGGCGAACTTCGTCTCGTTGGCGATCCGCGCGTGGGGCACCAACCGTGCCACCGCCGCCTCGACCGCGGCCTCGAACTCGTCCTGATCCCCCCGCACCAGAGCGAAGTCCGGCAGGGGATGAAAACTCAGCGGCCGTCCAGCCGCACGTCCCGGCGTCCACACCACGACCTCGGTGCCGGCGAGGTACGCGGCGGCCTTGGCCGCGTCCCCGGCCCGCCACTCCCCCGGCGCCTCGGGCCAGGCATCGCCCAGCCGCGCCAGGTCGTTGTTGGGATCCAGCACGATCGCCGAAACCCCTTGCAACGCACACTCCTCGACGATCCGGCGCAACAACACCGTCTTGCCGCTGCCTGACCCGGCGAACACGATCGCGTGCTTGCGCAACGACTCCAGCTCGATCCGGATCTCCCCGTCCATCCCGAGCACGATCGCGCCGTCACCCCGCTCCGGCGGTGGCTCCGGCTTCGCGGACCGGTTCTCCGGCTGTGGTTCTTCCAACTCGGGAGTCACCGGCTGGGGCATCGCCGGCGGAGGGCGCGTCTCCTGGTGCCCGCTCCTGATGCCGCTCCTCGCCGGATCCGGCAGGATCACCCGCAGGAACGTGGTGCTGCTGGCGGGCTTGCGCGCCACCAGCCAGGCGAGCAGCTGGTGCGACTGCGACGACCACATCTCCTTGAGAGCGATGAAGGTGCGCAGGTCCTCGTCGGACACGTCGACGCTCTTGCCGCCGCGCTTCTCGAACTCCGCGACCTCGCCCCTGGTCTTCGCTCCGGTCCACCCCTTGGAGCCGTTGCGGATCAGGACGAGGTGCCTGCCCCGTCCGCCGGCCGCGGCCGCGCGTGCGTCCCGCAGCCTGCGCAGCACCCGGTTGCCGTGACCGCTCGCGATGTGCCGGAAGACCCAGCGTTCCTCGACGTCACGCTCCTCGTCCACGGTGTGCCGCAGGCTCGCGTGCAGGCTCTTGTCCTCGGACTGGGGCTCGGGGTGCCACGCGAGGTCGTCGTTGCCGATCTCGGTTACCCACGACCTCAGCCCCGCCAGCAGCAACGCCGGCATCACTTCGTCCTCGTTGTGCGGCCTGACGTCCGCGGCCGCGAGCGCGGCCTTCTCCCGCAGCCGCGCGAACTTGGCGTCGAGGCCCGCGAGGTAGTCCGGTTCGGGACCTGCCTGCCGCGGGGACGCGGCCTTCGGCGCGGGTGTCTCCTCCTGCTGTTCGGGCTCCTGGAACGAGCGGAGCTCCCGGATCTCACCGTGCAGGCAGGCCTCCGCGTGGGAGTGGACGCGCTTGAGCAGCGTGCGCGGGGTCTCGCCCTGCCAGTCGTCGCCGAACGCTTCGGCCGCCACCGGCCAGGTCGGGTGGGGAGGTGTGATCCCGTGGCTCCGGTAGATCACCCCGAGCCACTTCTCGACCAGCGTCCTGGCGATCGCGGGATCGGTGATGGCGCCGAGGATCGGCGTCAGCGTGAACCGGTCCCCGACGGTGTCGCTGGCGGCCTTGCGCAGCTTGATCCACGTCGTGGGCAGGCACGCGACGATGGTCACCGTTCGCCGGGTGATCTCGCGCAGCTGCATCAACCCGTCCGAGATGAGCGCGAGCTCCCGCGCTTCCTCGGGGCTGAGGTCGTCCTCGATGAGGTCCTGGGTCTTGTTGACCACGGTGTCCAGCTGGTCGATCGCGATCACGCAGGGACCCGTCATGGCCAAGACGCGGGAGATGTCCCGCACCACGTGCCGCGCCGGCTTCGTCCTGCTCGACAACCCCCACTCGCGGCGCTCGCCCGTCTCGTCGTCGAGCCCCTCGAGGTAGCCCTGGCCGATCGACGAGTGCCTGGACGCGTACAGCACCAGAGCGCGGATCACCGCGTTGCAGTCCGTCGCGATCCGGGCGTCCACCTTGCGCAGGCCGTCGACGAGGGCGTCCAGGTGCTCCGGCGCCAGCGGTGCCTCGTTCACGATCGCCCTGGTGATCTCCTCGGACACGTCCGCACCACGGCACAGCTGGCGCAGCAGCACGGTGAGCTGGAGCGCTCCGCTGTCGTCGGTCCTGAGCAGTTCGGTGCGCATGGCCTCGGCGACGTCGTCCCAGAACATCTCCGCCGAGCTGACCTCGATCAGGAAGAAGTAGCCACCGGTCTCCTGCACCATGCTGCGCACCGTGCCGAGCAGGTGGGTCTTCCCGACGCCCTTGCGTCCCTGCAGGACGAGCCCGATCGGGTTGGAACCGGTGCTGTCCCTGGCGTCCGCGATCGCCGTCCTGATGCGGTGCTCCGCCCTGGTGTGCAACCCGTCGACGTGAGAGGGCGAGGTCCGCCAGACGTCGTCGGGGGTCTCGGCGGAGTTGAACCGCAGCGCGGCCAGTGCCTCGCGCAGCTGCGCGGTCATGACTCCTCCATCGCCACGAGGTGCAGGTCCTCGCTGCCGACCCGCAACGCCGCCGCGTGGTCCTCCGGCGTGAGCACCTTGGTGTTCGACTCGGGAGCCAGGTGGACCGTCCCGGTCTTCGACATCTTCACCAGCACCTCGTCGACCTCGCCCTTCTCCACCCCGTTGAGCCGCGGCCGGATGCGCGCCAGGCGGATCCAGTCCTGCGGCTCGACGGCCAGTTCCTCGTAGACGGACCGGATCATCGACTCCAGGTCCCGGGACCGGATCACCTCGACCAGCGTGCCGCGTTCCTTGTGGTGCAGGACGAACTTCTTCAGCAGGCCGAAGGCGGCTCGCGTGTGGGAGGGCGTCCTCGGCGGCAACTCACCGTCCACGAGATCCGTCAGGCACCAGGAGATGCCCTGGTCGGTGATCTCGTGGACCATCGGCGTCACGTCTTCGTCGGTCCGGAGCAGACCGGCCTTGTTCAGCTTGCCGCGACCCGCCTTGGTGAGCCTGACCCGGCCGTTCAGCTCCGTGTTGAGCATCTTCCGGTTCTCCGACATCAGCACCATCAGCGCCGCACGTTCTGGGGCACCAAACTTCTCCGGCATCACGCCGCCTCTCAGTCAGTGAACGCGTTGATTCGTCGCTCGATCCGGGCGAGCAGAGCGCTCACCTCGGCGTGCAGTCGCTGGGGTACGGCGACCCCGGCGCCGTTGCGGTGCGGCTTGGCCAGGAGCAGGAGGTCAGCCGACCGGTCGCGCAGCAGGTCCATGTCGCCGTCGTCGAGCGCGCTCGCCATGCCGCGCACCGTCTCCTCGACGAGCACGAACCGTTCGGCGTACGGCAGTTGGTCCGGCAGTTCGCGCAAGGCGTCCTCGGCGCTGCGCAACGCTTCGTGGTCCGGCGCGGTCTCCGCTGCCGGGGTGGCCTTGATGAGGTCGTGCAACTCCCGCGCCACCTTCGCGGGCCGCACGTCGGGCTCGAACTCCAGGTGGCGGAGGTTGCGCACGAAACCGGGCAGCCGCTCGACGTCGGTGCCCCGGGTCAGCAGGCAGAACATCTGCCGCTGCACTCCGTCCGGGCCGAGAGTGCGGCGCAGGAACCGTTCCGCCTCCGTCAGCTGCCACCTGCTCAGCCGGCCGTCCACCAGCAGGCACAGGTTCTCGGCGGAGTCGCTCGTCTGGTCGAGGATCTCCGGGTCGCCCGACACCGACCGCTCCGCCTTCACCCCGAGCAGGCGCAACTCGGTGATCAGCTCGGCTCCCGGGCGCCACAACGTCCTGGGGCTGGACACCAGCAGGTCAAGGTCGAACTTCTGGCGCCGTGACCGCGCCGCCGCCACGTAGGCGTCGCGGTTCTCGGCCAGCAGGTCGGTCCGGTCGAACTCCTGCGCGATCACCGACGCGACCGTCTCCAGGGCGAACGAGATCTGGTTCGGTGAGGGGGAGAGCTCCTCCAGCACGGGCAACAGCTCGCCGAAGCTCCAATAGGAGACGTAAGGCACGGTCAGATGCCGCAGCATCAGGTCCGGCTTCACGCTTTTGACCAGCCAGTTGCTGAACAGCGGCGTCACGACCTCGGCGGACTTCTTCTGCCACTCCGCGGCGCGTTCGTACTCCACCGTGTTGTCCAGCCGGGACAGCACGGGCATCACCTGGTGCCGGGGCCTGTCGTAGGGCAGCCGGTCCCTGGCCTGGTCCGCGAGGCGGGCGATGTCCACGACGTCGTTGAGGTTCTGGTCGTTGGCGGTGAACACGACCACCAACCGGTCCGGCAACTGGGCGGTGCAGATGCTCGCGATGTCCGAGACACCGGTGCGGCTGTCGATCAGCACGAAGTCGTACTTGGCGGTCCACTCGTCGCGGTACTCCTCGAGGTGCGCCGCGAAGCCCTTCCGGTAGAGGTCCTCCCAGTTGATCGCCTGCAGCTGCCGGGGGTAGCCGGGGTCGAGCCTGCCCTGGTCGACCCTGCCCGCCGCGATCAGGTCGAGCACGCCACCGTCCACCTCGACCCGCACCTCGTGCGACCGAGGAGTTCTCACTCCTGCGAGGTACTCGTGTGCGAGGTCGACCACACCGCTTTGCGGCTCATCGACAAGATGGGGGTGGAAGTAGAGGTGAAGTCCAGGCGCTTCCAGATCCCAGTCGACCACCAGCACGCGATAACCCCAGCGCGTGAGCAGCACCGCGATGTTGGCCAGGGTGAAGCTGCGTCCGACTCCGCCTTTGTACGAGTAGAACGTGATGACTGTTCCGGTCATGTCTGGAACCTCGGCAACGGCGGAGGAGGGATGAGCACAGGTTCCGGCCGGTCGACGATCGGCCAGTCCGGGCTCCACTCGGGAACCTGCCTCGCCAGCTGGACGAGGTCACGCGCCAGCTCCCTGACTTTGCGGCAGAAAGGGAGGTAGTCGACCGAGTCCTGGTAAACCAGCTCCGGATACGCGTAGTCCTTGAAGTCCTGCCAGGAACGCATTCGCTCAGCGAGCGGGAAGTTGTCCGAGTCCGAATAGAGAATGGGGTAGATCAGGCCCTGGGTCACGTCCGCGCCGGCCAGCCCGAGCATGGCCTCCCGCGCCCGCATGCTCTCCAGCTCGGCCATGCACCAGTCCGACTCGAAGTAGTGCGGGGTCAGCAGCTGGATCATGATCTTGCTGTGCCGCAGGGAGTTCTCGAGGTTGTGCGCCCACTGCACGGCCCGCGGCATCACCTTGTCCACGTAGACCCGGGGCGCTGGTGCGCACTCGTCCGCGAGACACTCGGTGAGTTTGCTGTAGAAGTGGTTCACCAGCCATTTCTGGACACTGCCTTTGCGGCTGTAGCTGATGAAGAAATCGAACTTGTAGCCGGACACAGCGACCAACAGTAGATGCGGTCATCTCGCGATAAAAGACAAAAAAGTGGGCATTTTGAGGGATTCCGACCAATAATTGGACAAAAACTGGGCGGAATCGGCGCCTTGCCGCGAACAGCAAGAAGCCCTCGATCATGTTCGATCGAGGGCTTCTGCAGTGAGTGGACGATACAGGGATTGAACCTGTGACCCCTACCGTGTCAAGGTAGTGCTCTCCCGCTGAGCTAATCGTCCGAGCGGATGACGAGACTCGAACTCGCGACCCTCACCTTGGCAAGGTGATGCGCTACCAACTGCGCTACATCCGCGTGCTCCCCGGTTTCCCGTGGTGCGAGAGGAACTTTATCCGATGGCCCCCCGGAGTTCCAAATCGGCTGATCTTCGGGGTGACGCGTCCGCCGGCACACCCGTGAAACGACAGCGGGGCCAGGTGCGCTGTGCACCTGGCCCCGCTGGTCGATCCGAAGTGGACGATACAGGGATTGAACCTGTGACCCCTACCGTGTCAAGGTAGTGCTCTCCCGCTGAGCTAATCGTCCGAGGCGGAGACGGGAATCGAACCCGTGTACAGGGCTTTGCAGGCCCTTGCCTAAGCCACTCGGCCACTCCGCCAGGAGCATGACCCCACGGCAGTACACCGTGGAACCACAGAGCGGATGACGAGACTCGAACTCGCGACCCTCACCTTGGCAAGGTGATGCGCTACCAACTGCGCTACATCCGCGTACATCACTGACTTCATGATGTTGAAACGAAGCTTATACGAGGGGTTCAAGCGGGTTTCACCGGGGGTGCCCGCTTCGGCATCGCGGGCCCCCTACCTCGGATTATTCAGCTCAGATCGTTCGAGATGAGGTGCGTGAGCGCCTCGTCGACGTTGACCCAGAGGTGCTCGTTGCCCGGCACGACGACGTCGTAGGTCCGGTCGAGGAAGTCAGCGAGTTCCTGGGCGGACGCCTCGAACATGGCGTGCCCGGAAGGCGAGCTCAGCTCGATCACGACGACCTCGGGGTCGTCTGCGGCGGGGCGGATCCGGACGTCACCGTCGCCGGCGTCGGCGATGAGACCGTCCGCGAGCAGGTCGCGGGCGTAAACCCACTCGACCCAACCGGCGCGGCCGGTGCGGAACGCGGCCACAACCGCGTACGGGTCCTTCGTGTCGTATCGAAGCTCCACCTGAACCGGGACCGCGGGGGTCCTCGGTGCCAGCAGGTCGAAGACCGCTGTCGAGCGGAGCGTCACGTGATCGTTGCGCATCGTCGTTACCCTCTTCTCCCTTCCCGGTCAATGAAACGACCGAGCACCTTAGTTGTGACGTGCATGTGGCGAGGAACGCTCGCGAATCGGGTCCAGATCACCCCATCGGGTCAGCTCGACTCCGCAACGCGACCGTGTGCACGCACTCCGTTGCCTCCTCGCTCTTAGCCGGGGTTCAGCGACTCCCATCTTGCTGGGTCTAACCTGAACCCGGTACCGGCTGTTGCGCGAATGTTGGACGTGAGGACATCTCTGGTGGCTGACTCGCCCGGCCCAACCGTTGCGTCGAGCGACGGCCGGCCGACCGATTTCGAGCTCGTGCAAAGACTCGCACAGGGCGATCGGTCGGCGTTCGGTGAGCTGTACGACAGGTACGGCACACCAGCATATTCGCTGGCCAGGCGGATCTGCGTGGACCCGGAACTGGCCGAGGACGTCGTCCAGGAAGCCTTCCTCGCGCTCTGGCGGCACCCCGCCAGGTTCGACCCCGCCCGCGGAAGTTTCGGCACCTGGTTGATGACTTTGGTGCACCACCGCGCGGTCGACGCCGTACGTAAGGAGAACACTCAGCGTCGTCGGACTGTTCCCCTCACCGACGATGTCTCCCCTCCTGCCGAAGGTTCCGACCACGCAGCGTTGGTCAGCGTGGTGAGCGCCGAGGTCAGAGCGGCCCTGCACACGCTGCCGGAAGAACAGCGCCAAGTAATAGCGCTCGCCTATCTCGGCGGCTACACGCAGTGCGAAGTGGCAAAGCTGACAGGCGTCCCGCTGGGAACTGTGAAATCGCGCACGTTCGCGGCGATCAGACGTCTGAGAGGCACGTTGGGGAACTTGTGGGCCGGAGAGACCGGCGAAACGACAGGAGTTCACCGGTGAACGGCGACCTGTGCGCTCACGAGGAGCTAGCCGTCGGCTGGGCGATGCACTCGTTGGAGCCAGACGAGGAAGCACTGGCCCGCGACCACGTGCCGACGTGCGCCACCTGCCAGCGCACCGTGCAGGCGACGCAGGAGGTGCTGGCGAGCATCGGCGGCGCGGTCCACCAGGAACAACCACCACCCCGCCTGCGCGCGAAGCTGATGGAGCAGATCGAGCACATCCCCCAGGAAGCACCGGCCCACCACACCCCGCGCCACGCGGCACCGATCCCGCTGCGTCCGCAGCACCGCCGCCGCACCGGCCGCGTCCTGCTGGCCGCCGCGGCAGCGTTGGCCGTACTGGCAGGCGCCGGCTACCTCGGCGTGCGCGTGAACCAGCTCTCGAACCAGGTAGCGGCCTCCCAGGCCCGAACCGACGACCTGAATAGGGCCCTCTCCCTCGCAGCCGACCCGGCGACGAACAGGGCGGTCCTGCGCACGGCCTCAGGCGACGAGGTGGCCGTCGTCCTCTCCAACCCGAACTCGGGCGCCGTGGTGCCGATGAACCTGAAACCGAACGACTCGGGACACGTTTACGTGGTTTGGGGCGCGAGCACCAAAGCGCCGGTACCGTTGGCGATGTTCGACGTACGAGCCGGTTCGGCCGACCCGCAACTGCTGGCCTGGTCCTCCGACGCGCACAAGCACACGACCTTCGCGGTGTCGCTCGAACCAGGCCGCCAAGCCCCGCCGAAACCCTCGGAGGTGCTAGCGGGCGGCCAGGTTGCACCCGCCTGAATCCCAACAGGATGATCGACACATGACGAAGCCCGACGTGAAGCCCGAAGAGCACAAGGGCTGGCGCCACTGGTTCCACCGGAACCCGGCACTGAACCTGGCCTACCGGATCGGCGTGGGCGTGATCGGCGGCCTGGTCCTGATCGCGGGCATCATCATGATCCCGTATCCGGGCCCGGGCTGGCTCGTGGTCTTCGCGGGCCTCGCCATCCTCGCCACGGAGTTCGAGTGGGCAGGCCGAGTCCTGCAGTTCGCCAAGCGCTACTACGACCGCTGGGTCGAGTGGCTCAAGCGCCAGCCGTCCTGGGTCCGCGGCCTGGTGATGGCGGGCGTCTGCGCCATCGTCCTCGTGACCTGCTACTTCCTCAACGTGTTCGCGCTGGTAGGCGGCTGGTTCGGCCTCGAGTGGAGCTGGTTGCAGAGCCCGATTTTTGGTTCTCGTTGATGATGTTGTAGGCTATGGCCACACCGCGAGAGCGGGACAGCAACACAACAGAACACGGGCGTTTAGCTCAGCGGGAGAGCGCTTCGTTCACACCGAAGAGGTCACTGGTTCGATCCCAGTATCGCCCACAGTGTGTTTTACCTAGTCAGACGGCCTGTCGATGATCTCATCGGCGGGCCGTTTGCGTTGCGTTGGGAGCAAATTGGGAGCACGGCCTCCTGACCACAGTTGCAATACCTAAGTAGTCATAGTGCTTGAGGCACGACTTCCGGCATTGCTTCCTGGTTCCAGGTCCACCCGCCGTCCGCTTCCCACCGGCGCTGCAATGCTGCCAGCATCCGACTGATCATCAGATCGGTCACGTGCGAGTAGCCGTCGTCAACATCCTTGCGTTTGTGTCCCAGCCGTTCCAGGCGCAGCACACGGGGTACGTCGTCTTCGATGAGCCAGGTCTTGTGCGTATGGCGTAGGTCATGGAAGTGCATCTCCTGATTGAGCGGCGCCCAGCCCAGCTTCTCGTCACCCGCCAGAGCTGGTAGCCACACTCGCTGCCGGAAGTTGGAACGGCGTCGCAGCGCTCCTCTCGCTCCAGGAAATACGAACCGCGCATCCAGGTTTCGCTCTCGGTGCGCGAGCAGTTCGTCGACGAGGAACGGCGGCAGGTGCACGGACCGAGCACTGGCAGGAGTCTTGGGCGGGCCGACTTCGAGCTCCCGTCCTCGTACCTCGTGCAGTGCCCCGAACTTCGGGTCCACCTCGATTCTCGGATCGCTCGCGAGGTACGTCCTAATCCACTGCAGCCCAGCCAGCTCGCCCCACCGCAGCCCGGTGTAGGCGGCCGTAACTGTCAGCAGCCCGTCGTCAGGGTCCATTCGCCCCACGAGCGCATCGACTTCCTCCGTGCTGGCGTGCGGCCGCTCGGGCGCCTCGTCGAAGGTGATTCGCAGCTTCCGACACGGGTTCAGCGTGAGCAGTCCCTCCTCGACCGCCTCGCCGAGGATCATCGAGAACAGTACGAGGATGTCCTTGACGCTCTTGTCGGCCAGGTTCTGCCGCAGGGTTTTGTTCACCCATCCCTTCACCTTGATCCTCTCGATGTCACCGACAGCCGTGCCGGACCAGCGAGGGAGGATGTGGTTGCGGATGTGCGAGTCATAGGTCGACCACGTCATAGTCGAAACGCTGTGCGCCTCAGACCACACTCGGATCCATTCATCGATCGTGGTCCTCGACAAACGCGGATCGGTGAAGCGCTGCCGCCGCTGATCGGACTCCACATCGGCGGCCCGATTCTCCGCCGATGCGACCGTCACGAACCCGTTCTCCGAGAAGACCGTTCCGTCGTCAAGACGGTAGCGAACACGGAACGTGTCTCCATGCTTTTCAACCCAGGCCATCGTTCACCCTCCATTGAGAACCAAATCTGAGCATCAATCGACGCAACCCGCATGAACGCTCGTTTCAACGAGAAGGGCAAATTAAATGTGTTCTTGACTGGAGGACTTCCTGGGCCGGCCCCTCAACGATGCCTGTATGCCTTCCTGTGAGCACGCAGCCCAATCGATCGAGCTGACGATTCAGAAGCGGCGCTCGCTGGTCGGGCCCCGTCTGCAGCGATCTGCTCAAGGTTGTCACGGGAGAAGCGCAAGTGCTTGACAAGGAACGTGCACGGCACCAACCGCCGGGCAGTACGCCACCGCAGCCATGCCTGCCGCACTTGTAGTAATGCAGCCGCCTGACTAGGGGTGAACAGGATCTGGCCCGCAGCGGGCCGGGTAGGTCGCGCATAGGCAACTGATCGCAGGCGGCCGGGTCCGACAGGGCGTCCCCGGCGTGCTCCAACTGCCCAGGCGAAGCAGAAGACGAGCATCGCCGACTGGACGCCAGATCTCCTGAGCACAGACGAGCTTCACGGTCGATGTGAGTCACGGGCATCCTCCCGAAAAAACGACTTGACGCCTCTTAACTCCAACTTACGAGCCCGTTGGGGACACCTCTAGCGATGGAACCTTCAGATTCACCCATCTGGGATGATCCTTGCTCCTTCGGCATGATCGATGTTCTGCCAGGTGACCTTCCTCGAACCGTCGTCCCTGTCGCGGCACTTCAGCGGGTGAGGTGACGTCACTCCGCAGGAGGCAGCGCGGGTGATCTCCTACGTTTTGTTACAGGCCACTGCGGAGAATCGCCTCGAGATCGAAAAAAGCGCACGAAAAGCCCGCTAAACTGGACGTTCACCCAGAATCAGCGGGGCTGATTCAGATCATCGGGACGACAAGATTTGAACCTGCGACTTCTTAGCCCACAGACTCGCGGACTATGCCCGCAAGGATACCAAGCTGGGAATATTGTCGAGTTGAAAGTAGCAATTTACCGCACGACTGTTCGCGGTTGGCAGATCTAAATTTCACCCCCTTGACGCTCGCAAGGGCAGTGTCACTGCGGCAGCCCTGAATCCGATGGTCGAGGTACTTGGCCGGACAAGGAGGTTTTGGAGATGAATGGAGTGCACGCCTGCCAGCCTCGGTCACCGGCACCGTCACACCTGCTCGTTGCGCAATAGTGCCACCTGATCGATGAACTGATCGTCGCGTCCCCTCGAGCCGACAGCGCAGGGCACATCATCGCCAAATAACCCGCCTGCCTGAAGTTCCACCATACCGCAAGTCAAAGCTAGTATCCGTTCTGCGCCAATTCCGCTGCGTCTCGATCCCAATATCCGAAGGCAGATGGGCACTCGAAGGAAGTCGCCCTACTCGCTCTCCGCTTCCTCAGGCACACTATGCCAATGGCGATTCCAGACATCCGCATCAGCCGCGTCACAGGCTCGGTAGCCCTGCGCTGGCCCGAGGACGAAGCGTGGTACCGCGTTGACCACGCTGTAGTCAGCGATGACACAGCCCGCAAGAATCTGGTCACGAGCGACAGGTTCCGAGTCGGTCCAGGAGCCTGGGATGACGTCACGGACGACGATGAGTGGTTTGACCCGAAGGTGAGACTATAAAACGAGCAGTAACTCCCGATCATGGAAGTGCACCTGATGACCGACATGATGTCCGGACTGGAGAACGCCGAGACTCGAAGCCCGCAACCGGTCTGGACGTACTGAACGCTTAGCTCGTCGCGCAGCGGTTTAGTCGCGGCAGGGCCAGCAGACTAGAGCTGACCGGTGCGGGCGGGATGCTGCAGCAGCTGGCAAAGCGGCTACTGGAGTCCGCGCTCGAGGTCGAGATCACTGTTCACCTCAGCTGCGACAAGCACGACCCGGCCAGCCGCGGGACCGCAAACTCGCGCAACGGCACCCGGTTCATGACCGTGCTCACCGATATTGGCCCGGCCGCAGTCGCCGTGCCGCAAGACCGGGGCGCCAGCTTCCAGCCCAAGACCGCCGCGAAGCGGCAGAGGCGGCTGGGTGTTGTCGACAAGATGATGATCTCCCTGGGAGCTGGACGATCGTCGGTTGCGGTTAGCTGCGAAAGCTGGGATGCCCCTTTCGTGGTGACTACGGCGGTGCAGTTGTTCGGCCGTAAGCCCAGGCAGTCGCGCAAGCTGCGTAGGCTGGCGAACGCGGTAGTCGTGCTGGACGAGGTGCAGGCGTTGCCGTTGCCGCTGCTAGTGCCGATCCTGGACGCGCTACAGGTGTTGTCGCGGCATTTCGGTACGACGGTGCTGCTGGCGTCGGCGACGCAACCGAGCTTCGACCACCTGGCTGTGTGAAAGTCGTTGGAGATCCGGCCGCTGGCCGACGACTCGGTGGAGCTGTTCACCCGGCTCAAGCGGGTGCGCTACGAATGGCAGCCGGATCCACCCCCGACGCTGGATGACGTCGCGGCGCAGATCTGCGAGGAGCGCCAGGCGCTGGCGATCGTCAACGCCGTTGCCCACGGCCGCAGGCTGTACTCGCTGGTGGCGGATCGTGGGCCGGACGCCGAGGTGGTGCACCTGTCGACCCGGATGCGCCCTCGGCACCGCAAGCAGGCACTCACCTGTATCCGCACGCTGCTGGCCGATGGGAAGCCTGTGTTGCTGGTGTCCACTCAGCTGGTAAAGGTGGGCGTGGATGTGGATTTCCCGGTTATGTTCCGCGCGCTGGCGCCTGCGAAGTCACTGCAGCAGGCGGCGGGACGCGCCAACCGCGAAGGCCGGCACCTGGCCGGGGACGGGTGGTGGTGGTCGACGCCGAGGACGCGTCGGTGCGGCAGTTCTACGTAGCTGGTGTAGGCAAGACGCGCAGATTGTTCGGTGGTGATTGTAGTGCAGCCCGCCGGGCAAGGCTGCTCGACGAGCTGTCTTTGACCGGTAATGGCGGGCATAGACCTCCGATCTGATTAAGAGTCAAGCTGTGGCGCATTCGGACGCTGCGTTTGGTGTGCCGAAGGCTTCAGCTGGGTTGTAGTGCTGGCAGTGGAAGAGCTGGCCGAGGAAGTGGTTGAACAGATGCCGCAGGGCTGCGCGTGCCGTACGCCGTGTTCTCGTCGGGCGTACGCCATAATCACCAGCTTGCCTGGTCTGGCCGACCTGTCCGGCGCACGTGTTCTCGGTGAGATCGGCGACGACCGCGACTGGTTCACCGACGCCCGCGCGCTCAAGGCCTACGCCGGTTCCGCACCGGTCACACGAGCGTCTGGCCGCAGCATCTCGATCACCCGCCGCACGGTGAAGAACGACCGCCTAAACGCCACGGGATTCCTCTGTGCCTTCGCCGCGATGGCCAAACCCGGCGCGCCCCAAGACCACTACCGAGTCGGGGTGCTGCTGGAACGCTGTGGCGGTGGCGACGCCGAGCTGGTCGACGGCGACGCATTCGGCGTTGAGGCTGCCGAGCAGCGCGAGGGCCTGGCGGCCGAAGGCGTCCTCGACCGCCGCTGGCTGCCGGAGCTGCTGGGCGCGCAGGGCGTGGCGCAGATGTGTTGCGAGCTCGTCGATGCCGCGCTTGCGGCCGGCCCGGCAGCGCGGCGGCCAGCTGCGCCTTGGTGACTCGCGCCGCGGCGGCCGGGGTGGGCGCGAGTTGCAGAACCGCTCGTGCTTCGGGGCTGGCGAGGTTGGTGACGGTGCCTTTGGTGAACGCGGCCAAGAATCCCGGGTAGTACTCGCGCAGCACCGCGCGTAGTTCCTGGGTGGCGCGAGTTCGTCGCCAGGTGGCGTCCTGTGTCGCGCGGGAGAGCACCGCGATGGCGCGGGCCAGGTCGCTGTAGGCGGGTAACGGCCGGTGGGCGTGGGCGTCGGTGCGCAGGATGTTCGCCAGCGTCATCGCGTCGACGTGGTCGGACTTCGGGCGGGCGACGGTGTGCCGCTCGCGGTAGCGCGACACCGCGTTCGGGTTGATCGCCTAGACCCGCCGGCCGGTCTGGCGCAACGCCGACACGAGCAGCCCGCGTGGAGTCGCGATCGCGACCGGGATCGGGTCGTCCGCGTTGTCGCCGGCATCGGCGAGCATTGTCGTCAGCTCGGCAAACCCTGTTGTGCTGTCCCCGATGCGGCGTTTGGCGACCAGGCCGCCGTCGGCGCCGACCAAGGCGCCGTCGTGATGGTCTTCGGCCCAGTCGATCCCGCATAACACCTTCAACTCGTGCTTCTCCCTTGACTTCGCTGGTGGGCTGGCCAATGACCCTGACGAGAACGCGCGGCGTCCTAATGACGAGGCTCGATGGCCTGGCCTCCGATTGAGCCGTTCGCGATCCCAGCGATCCGTACGGGCACCGGTCTGAGCAAGAACTCGATCGCTCCCGGCCAAGTAAGGTGTCCTCCGTGCGGACGGGCTCGAACCACGAACGTCATCCTGATCAACAGGGTGGTGGGGGGGGGG
>NZ_JAPJDL010000018.1 GCF_026242055.1 Lentzea sp. NEAU-D7
CCCCGGAGACGACACCGCCGCGACGCCCGAATACAACCCGGTATGAGGGCATCGCGGCGGCGCCGTCTCCGGGTCTCTCGCCCGCGCCTGCCACCGGACGAACTTCCGGGACACGACCTGGTCGCGAGGCCAGTGGCGAATTCCCGCCCCCTCGGGTAACCATGCAGTGGGCTGACGGAGAGGAAAAGAGCACCCACAACACGGGAGTCTGGATGGCCACAGGGGGCAAGACCGAGCTCGCCATCGACCTGGACGAGCTTCGTCTGCTGGTCGGATTGTCCTACCGCGAACTGGCACGCCGCACGGGGTGTGCCCGCAGCACGTTGCACGACGCCTTGACCGGCCGCCGGTTTCCCCGGCTGGACACGGTGCTGGCGATCGCGCGGGTGTGCGGCGGGGACACGACGCGCTGGCGGTTGCGCTGGGTCGCGGCGTGCAAGCGCTCATCTTCCTCGCACCGCACCGACGATGTCCTTGCAGTCGACCAGTCCGAGCTGACGGGAGTCCTGTGAACGCGGGTTGTCCCCCACGACGGCGACGAAACCGTCCGGCACGTGCGCCAAGCCGGGCAGCGTGGCGGCCAGCCACGGTGGCACCGGATCGCCTGCTGTGGCCGCCACCCTCTTGACGCGGTGCGGCAGTTCGGGGTCCGGTACCCGGAACACGATCACCTCGTGGTGACGGGGCCGCCGGAAGAGCCTGCGCGCCAGCAGCTTCTGACCGTCGTGCAGGGTCGGCGACATGCTGTTGCCCCGCACGGTGACCCTGATCCACATCAGTTGACCCTCGCGTCCTGGTAGCCGTCGGCCTGGAGCCGGAACAGGCGGGCGTACTCGCCTCCGGCGTTCATCAGCGCGTCGTGGTCACCCTGCTCGGCGATCCGCCCGCCGGCCAGGGTGACGATGAGGCCGGCCCCGCGCAACGCGGCCAGCCGGTGCGAGATCAGCAGCCGCGTGCGGCCCTCCGCGTGCTGCCGCACGGTCTCGTGCACCCGGTGTTCCGCTTCGGCGTCCAGCCCGGACGTCGGCTCGTCCAGGATCATGAGGTCGGCGTCCGCGCGCATCAGGCACCGCGCCAGCGCCACGCGTTGCCACTGCCCGCCGGACAGCGTGACGCCCGCCCGTTCCTCGTCGGCGTGAGTCCTCGACAGCACCGTGTCGTACCCGTCCGGCAACGCTTCCAGCGTCTCCGCGACACGGGCCCTGCCCGCGGCCGCGACGATCCGCGCCCGGTCACCGAGCTCGTCCACCCGGCCGATGCCGATGTTCTCCGCCGCGGTCAGGTCGTAGGTCATGAACTCCTGGAACACCACGCCGATCCGGGCACGCAACGCCGCCACGTCGAGGTCGCGGAGATCCACGCCACCCCACGTGATCGACCCCCGCTGCGGGTCGTAGAACCGGCACAGCAGCTTCACCAGCGTGCTCTTGCCCGCGCCGTTGACTCCGACCAGCCCGACCGCCTCACCGGCGGGGATGGTCAGGTTCACCCCGCGCAGCACCCACGGGCCGTCGTCGGAGTACCGGAACCAGACGTCCCGCAGCTCGATCGCCGCCTCGCCGGGAGTGCCGGTGCCCGGCGGCAGGTCGTCCCCGGTGCCGATCACGTCGAGGTAGTGCCCGAACAACCGCACGGCGCGCCCGGCCTCGCCGAGCTGCAGCACCACCCCGGACAGCCCGGTCTGCACCCCGGCCACCGCCCCGAGGAACAGCACGAGGTCACCGACCGACGACCTGCCCGCGACGACGTTGAGCGCCACCACGACCGTGCCCGCCCCGGCGACGACCGCGCCGAGCAACGCCAGTGCGCTCTGCACCGCCGTGCCCCTGCGCTGCGCCGCGAGCCGCGCACCGCTGACCGTCACCAGCGATCCGACCATCCGGGTGTGCAGCAGCGAGCCGAGGCCGAACAGCCGGATCTCCTTGGCGGCGCGCACGTCCGTGAGCAACGCCCGGTAGAACAGCCGCCGCCGGTCCGTCGCCACCCACGCCTCCTCCGTCGACGCCTCGCGCCGCGCGGTCGCCAGCCGGGCGAACACCGCCGTCACCACGGACGCCAGCAGCAGCAACGTCATCGGCGGCCACACCACCAGCAACGCGCCGGTGAAGCTGGCCAGCAGCACGACCGAGCGCACGACCTCCTGGGTGAACTGCGAGATCGTGCCGGGCGCTTCCTGCGCGGCCTGCTCGGCGAGCCGCAACCGGTCGTGGAACGCGGGATCCTCGATGCGCGCCAGCCCCGGCAGCGTGGCGACGCGCTGGAACAACCTGCTCTCGACCGTCACCGCCACCCGCTGCCGCACGACCTCCCCGAGATGCCCGCAGAGGTAGAGCAACGCGATGGCGACGCCACCGACGAGCGCCGACGCGACCGCCAGGAACGCCGCCCGGCCCGCACCGGCCTGACGCGACGTCAGCTCGTCCACCAGCAGCATCGTCAGCCAGGCCCCGCTCGCGGGAGCGGCACCGGCGACCACCGTGAGCGCGAGGGTTCCACCGGCGAGCACGGGTGCGGCCTTGAACGGCAACGCGAGCGCCGCCAGGGCGTTGCGGATCATGCCACCGGCGCCGGGACCCCGGCGAAGTCCGCGAGCTTGGTCCCGGACGCCGTCACCACTCCTCCGTGCGTGTACAGCAATGTCGGATAGGCCATGACCTCGAACGCGGACAGCACGGGGTCATCGGTGCCGACGACGGCCACCCGGCCCAGCGCGCCGACCTTCTCGACCAGCCGGGCCGTGGCCTCGGGATCGCCCGGGTCTCCGTCCACAACGGACACGAACCGCGCCGCGGGCGAATCTGCCAGCAGGGCGTCGGTCAGCGTCCGGCACGGCCCGCAGCCGACCGAGAAGAACCCGACCTGCACCGGCCCGTCGAGATCGGCCTCGGTGAACGGAACACCGCTCGTGTCCGCGACCGAGAACGGCTTGATCACCAGGCCCGGCCGCGGCAGGTTCGACTCGCGCTTCGGCTGCGAGTTCTCCTGCAGCTCCCGGACCCTGGCCACCAGCCCGTACGTGAACAACACGTGAAGCGCCACCACCACGGCGAGCAGCACGACGGCGATCGTGAGCAGGGTCAAGGGTTCCTCCCAGGAAACAGGTGCCGGCACGAACGCGCCCAGCGCGGCCACCGCGATCAGCAGGCCGTTGCGCACGAGGTGCTTGAGCCCCAGCACGTCCCCACCCGCGCCAAAACACTTGCAGCGCACCGACTTCCGGCCGGTGATGGCCAGCACGACCGCGCCGCAGAACGTCACGAGCAACGTCACGGCGACGCCGTACCCGAGCCTCGTACCGGGAACGGCGAGCAGCACGACCGCCAACGCCTCCCCCGCGAGCACCGCGACGGCGAGAGGCCGGGCGGGCAGCGGCACCAGGGCGGCGATCGAGTCGCGGAACTCGGCGAACCCCCGCCGTGACCGCACCTTGCCGGCGAAGGCCACCAGGAACACCACGGCGAGCAGCACACGAGCGAACAGATCGAGCACGTCGGCCTCCGGCAACGAGTGCGGGGTGCCGGTGACGAGTCACCGGCACCCCGTCGTGTCACTTGCAGGTGCTGCTCACCGACGAGCAGATGCCGTTGCAGTTGAAGCGGTAGCCCCTCTTGCAACACTGGCCGTGCTCCGGCACGCAGGCACCGGCATCGATCTTCGGCAGCACGAGTCCGACGAGCCGCTCACCGGCCAGCTTGGCGAATCGCTTCACGGGTCCGCTCCTCCCAGTTCGACCAACATCAACGCCACCCACGCTGGTCTGCGGCGGCGGCGAGCGGAAGACGGGTCGGACGAAGTCGGACGAGCTCGGACTCTAGGCCAGCATCCGGCGGACGGCGGACGCGATCAGCTCGGACGGCGAGCCGGTGCCGTAGGGCGACGGGATCTCGCGCAGCGCGGCCCGATGCCCCTCCACGTCGTCCAGCCACGCCAGCACCGAGCTGCCCACCAGCGGACCGGGCGGGACGAGCGTGCCGAACGTGCCCTCGATCTCCGGCCGTTCGGTGCTGCGCCGCACGACCACCACGGGCCGCTTCAGCACGCTCACCTCCTCCTGGATGCCGCCCGAGTCCGACACGACCACCGCGGACCCGTGCGCCAGGGCCAGGAACGGCCGGTACGGCTGGGGTTCGACCACCTGGAGGCCGTGCAGCAGCGCCTCCAGCCCGAACTCGGTGATGCGACTGGCGGTCCGCGGGTGCAGCGGCAGCACGACGGGCAGCGGCAGCCGGCCCAGCTCGCGCAGGATGATCTCCAGGTTGGCCGCGTCGTCCACGTTCTCGGGGCGGTGGATGGTGGCCAGGACGTAGCCGTCGGGCTTCAGGCCGAGCTCGCCCAGGACCACGTCCTGCTCGTCCGCGGAGGGCAGCGCGTGCGCCAGCGCCTCCACGACGGTGTTGCCGGTGACGGCGACACGGCTCTCCGCGACGCCCTCGCCCAGCAGGTTGCGGCGGTTCAGCGACGTCGGCGCGCAGCAGAGGTCGGAGAGGTGGTCGATGAGCACGCGGTTGTGCTCCTCCGGCATCGCGCGGTCGTAGCTGCGCAGGCCCGCCTCCACGTGCACCAGCGGCACGTCGCAGGCGTTGGCGGCCAACGCTCCCGCGAGTGCGGAGGTCGTGTCGCCCTGCACGATCACGGCGCCCGGCCGGTGCGCGGCCAGCACCTCGTCCACCGCCGAGACGGCACGGCCGAGCTGGTCGCCCCGGCGCAGTCCGCCCAGCCGCAGTTCGTGGAACGCGCCGGGTTCCGGCACCTCGCGGCGGATGAGGGAGTACATCGAGCGGTCGTAGTGCTGACCGGTGTAGATCATGGTGCACGCGCTGCCGAAGTGGTCGACGAGCGGCGCGAGTTTGATCAGTTCCGGCCTGGTGCCGCAGACGATCGTGACGATGTTCGTTTCCCGCACCGCGGCAAGGTACTTCATCGATCTTGACGAAACCGGGCACATCCCGCGCACGTTCACTCGAAAGAGTTGCCTCCGATATCGCTCGAAAGTGTTGCCGCACAAGCGTGTCGTAGTGTCCGCGCTCATGTCCGGTCATCTGGCACTTGCGGTGTCCACTGTGCTCTACGGCCTG
Organism: Lentzea sp. NEAU-D7; assembly: GCF_026242055.1. Lineage (GTDB taxonomy): Bacteria > Actinomycetota > Actinomycetes > Mycobacteriales > Pseudonocardiaceae > Lentzea. The sequence continues at coordinate 5,076 of NZ_JAPJDL010000018.1, forward strand.
GGGATAGTCGCGCAGACCGTCGCCGCGCGCAGGGCTGAGGAACGTCCCGGCACCGGGGTGGGGCTGCTCGCCCGCCTCGCCGCGGACCGGTTGTACCTGCTGGGGTTCACCGGTCAGGTCGGCGGGTTCCTGTTCGCGTTCCTGGCGCGCGAGGACCTGCCCCTCTACCTGGTGCAGGCCGGTTCGTCGTGCGCGGTCGGCCTCGCCACCGTGATCGGCGTGCTGCTGCTCGGCTGGCGGATCCGGCGCGTCGAGATCGCCGTGCTGGTGGTGATGGCGTGCGGACTGCTGTTGCTGACGGGTGCGGCGGCGCCGTCCACCGCCCGCGAGCTCCCGCTGGTGCCCGCCCTGGTGGTGCTGGGGCTGCTGACGCTCGCGGTGCTGCCGCTGGCACGGGTGTTCAAGGCCGCGACGCCGGTGCTCGCCGGCATCGCGTTCGCCGTGGTCGCGGTGGCCGCGCGCAACGTCGCCGGCAAGCCGGTGCTCGACCTGGTGCTGCACCCGCTGACCTGGGTGATGGTGATCGCCGCGTTCGTCGGGCAGGCGTGCCTCGCGACGGCGTTGCAGCGCGGTTCGGCCACGTCCGCGGTGGCGTCGATGGACGCGACCACCGTGGTGATCGGCTCGGCGGCCGGGCTCGCGGTGATGGGCGACCAGATCGCGGCCGGGCGCGAGTGGTGGGTCGTGCTGGGCGTGCTGCTGGTGGTGTCCGGCGTGCTGGTGCTCGGGTCCGTCGCGAAGCCCGCCCGGGAGCTGGTCACGGCCAGAGGTGAGCGGTGAAGCCCGTCGCCAGCGTGTCGCTGGACCTCGACAACCTGTGGGCGTACCTGCGCACGCACGGCGACCCCCGCTGGGAGAGCAGGCCGAGCTTCCTGCCGTCCGCGGTGCCGCGCCTGCTGGACGTCTTCGGTGAACAGCGCCTGACCACCACGGTCTTCGTGGTCGGCGCGGACGCGGAACGCGACGACGGCGCCGAGGCGGTCGCGTCGATCACCGCGGCCGGGCACGAGATCGCGAACCACTCGTTCTGGCACCAGCCGTGGCTGCACCGCTTCTCCGACGAGGAGGTCGAGAAGGAGGTCATGCGCGCCGAGGAGGCGATCATGACCGCCGGGGCGCCGCGGCCCGTGGGGTTCCGCGGCCCCGGCTACAGCGTCACGCCCGCGCTGCTCGACGTGCTGCGGCGGCGCGGCTACCTCTACGACGCGAGCGTGCTGCCGACGTGGATCGGGCCGCTGGCCCGCGCGTACCACAACCGCTCGGCGGGGTCGACGGACGGCGGCGAGGACCTGTTCGGCGGGTTCGGCAAGGTCCGCGCTCCCAACACCGCGTACCGCTGGCGGGACACCGGACTGGTCGAGCTGCCGGTGACGACGATGCCGTTGCTGCGTGTGCCGATCCACGGCGCGTACCTGTTGCAGCTGCACCAGGTCTCGCCCCGGCTCGCTCGCGGGTACTTCCGCACGGCGTTGCGCCTGTGCCTGGCGCGCAAGGTCTCCCCGTCGTTGCTGCTGCACCCGACCGACGTGCTCTCCGGTGCCGAGGCGCCCGGGATGGAGTTCTTCCCCGGCATGGCCGTGCCGGGCGCCCAGAAGGTCGAGCTCCTGGGCTGGGTGTTGTCCCTGCTGCGCAAGCACTTCGACGTGGTCGGCACCGGCGCGCACGTCGAGCGCGTCGCCGCATCCCCCCTGCGCGAACGGGATCCGGTCGCATGTGGCTGACGGTCCTGCTGCGCGTCTTCGCCTGCGGGACGGTGGCGCTGGCGCCCCTGGAAGGCTATCTGCTGCAGGTGCACGGGCAGCTGGCCAAGATCGTGCCCGCGCTGCTGATCGGTGTCTGGCTGTTCTCCCTGCACCGCGATCGGCGACTGCCCGCGCCGCACCCGCTGCACCTGGTCGTCGCGTCGCTGGCGGTCGTGCTGCTCGCGACCTCCGCCGTGCACGAGGCCGAGCAGTTCACGCTCGAGTACCTGGTGCGGTGGGTGCCGTTCCTGGTGATCACGGTGGTGCTCGCCGACGTGGCCGCGCGGGAGGTGCCGGTCCGCGCGTTGCTCGGGGCGACGGTCGCGGGCGCGGTCGTGGCGGCGGCGGGCGGGCTGCTCAGCGTGGCCGGTGGCTCGTTGCGCGCCACCGGGCCGCTGGAGGACCCCAACGACCTGGCGTTCTTCCTCGTGGCGGCGCTGCCGCTGCTGGTCGCGCTGCCGGCCAGGGGCCGGTCGCGGATCGTCCTGTTGCTGCTGGGCGCGGTGCTGGTGGCCGGTGCCGCGGCGACGTTCTCGCGCGGCGGCGGGATCGCGCTGGCCTGCGCGCTGGTGTGGCTGATAGCGCGCCGGGCCCTGCCGGTCCGGGCGGTGGTCGTGACGGCCGCCGTCGCCGGTGCGGCGGCGCTGCTGTTCGCCTCGACGGCGCAAGCGGAACTGTCGCGGGCGCTGCAGGAGAAGAGCCACATCGCGGGCACCAACGCCGACACCCGGATGCTGCGCTGGCAGGCGGCCGCGCGGATGCTGGCCGACAACCCTGTGCTCGGCGTCGGGCCCGGCGGGTTCCGCCAGGAGTACGCGGCCGCCGGGCACAACGCGGAGATCGACGAGCAGACCCCGGTGGCGCACAACCTGTTCCTCGAAGTGGCCGCCGAGCTCGGGGTCGCGGGGTTCGCGCTGCTGATCGCGTTCATCGCGGTCGGGTTCGTGGCGAGCGAACGGGCGCTGCGGCGCGTGGCGGACCGGCGTGAGGCCGTGGCCGTGCAGGCGGCGCTGATCGCCGTGCTGGTCGCCTCGATCTTCCTGTCCGAGCAGTACTACCTGCCCCTGTGGTCGCTCGTCGCCCTCGCGGCCGCGATCGAGCGGCGTTCCCGGAAGGAGCCTCGATGCGCGTTCTCCACGTGATCAGCGAGATGGGCGCGGGTGGCGCCGAGGCGCTCGTGGCCGGGATGGCCCTGGCGGGCGGCGACGTCGGCTGGGAGTCCGCGGTGGCGAGCGGCGGCGGGTTCCGCGTCGAGGCGTTGCGCGCGGCCTCGGTGCCCGTTTTCGACGTTCCGGTGGCACGGCGTTCGCCGCTGGGTGTGGTGCGCGCGGCGTGGGCGGTGCGGGTGGCCGTGCGCCGGTTCCGGCCCGATGTCGTGCTGGCGCACAACGTCTCCGCGTCGCTCGTCGCGCGCATCGCCACGCCGCGACGGCCTGTGGTGACGGTGTTCCACGGTGTGGCCGAGGCGGACGTGCCCGGTGCCGTGAAGGTCCTGCGTCGGGTGTCGACCGTCGTCGTGACCGTCGCCTCGGCCGCGGCGCGACGGCTGCGCGACGCCGGACTCGGCTCCGCGGTCGTCATCCCGAACGCCGTCTTCCCGTCCGTGCCGACGGCGGACCGGGCGACCGTGCGGGCCCGGCTCGGGACGCCGCCCGACGTGCCCGTCGCGCTCTGCCCTGCCCGGCTGGAACCGCAGAAGCGGCACGACGTGCTGCTCGACGCGTGGGCGCGGATCCCCGGCGACTGCGAGCTGTGGCTGGCCGGCGACGGCAGCCTGCGGGCGGAGCTGGAGGCGCGTGCCCCCGGCCGGGTCCGGTTCCTCGGCACCCGCACCGACGTGCGCGACCTGCTCGAAGCCGCGGACGTCACCGTGCTCACCAGCGACTGGGAGGGCATGCCGATCGCGCTGCTCGAATCGCTGGCGGCGGGCCGCCCGATCGTCGCGTCCGATGTGGACGGTGTGCGGGAGGTGCTGTCCGGCGGAGGTGGCGTCCTGGTCCCCCGCCGGAGCCCAGAGCAGACCGCGAAAGCGTTGCGCGGCCTGCTCTTCTCCCCCACCGCGCGCTCGGTGGCCGCGTCCCACGACGGCTCGGCCTGCGCGCACACCCTGATGAAGTCCTACGACGAACTGCTTCGTACCGTCCTGGAGGGACGATGAAAGCTCGCAGAGCTGTGGTGGAAGGCGTGCTGGCCGCCGTGCTGGTCGGTGCGGCCGTGCTGCTGGCCGTCGCACTGCGCGACGGCGTGACCGAGGGCAGGCTGACCCTGCTCGCCACCCCGTCCGCACCCGGCGGCGCCCAGTTCGGCGAGGTCACCTCGCTGGCGGCACCGGCGGTGGTGCAACTGGTCCGCAGCCCGTCCGTGCTGGACGCGGCGGCGGGCGCGGCGGGCACGACGCCGGACCGCCTGGCCGACGCCATCGCCGTCGAACTGGTCCCCGCGTCCGGCGTGGCCCGCATCTCGGTCCGCGCCGACTCGGCCGCCCACGCCGCCGCGGCCGTGACCGCGGTGGCCCAGGCGGTGATCGAGGCCGACCTGCTGACGCCCGCCGCCAAGTTCCGCCTGGTCGACCCGCGCCCCGAGACCACGCAGGTGACGCCGGACTGGCGCCTCGCCACGGGCCTCGCCCTGGTGGCCGCGGTGATCGCGGGCGTGGCCGTGGTGGCGGTGCGCCGCCTGCGCGCCAACGTCGTGGGCGCCGCTCTGTCCACGGCGGGCATCAGGCACCCGGTCGTCGTCGCGCACGACGACGACCCCGCTCTCACCGAGCGCCTCACGGCGTTGTGCGTGGCGGCGGCCCGCCCGGTGCGGGTGCTGCCGGTGAGCCCGTCGCTGGCGGACCGCGCGGAGGAACTCGCGCGGACGTTGCCGGACAAGGCTTCCGAACCCGCGGACGGCACGGCCGTGATCGCCGTCGCGTCGAACGACCGCGCGCGGCGCAACGACCTGGCGACGGCCCTCGCGGTGCTGCCGGCCTCGTCGGTGCTGGTGGCGGTGGTGCTGGCGTGATCGCCAGGAACTCGGCCACCCGGCACGTGAACACCCGGAGTGCGGCCAGCGAGAGTGCAATCAGCCGAAGCGAGACCACCCGGAGTGCGGCCAACGGGGACGCGACCACTTGGAACGTGACCAGCCGGAACGTGACCAGCGGTAGCGCGACCAGCGGTAGCGCGACCAGCGGTAGCGCGACCACCCAGGAACTGTCAGACCTGCCTGAGATGATGGGAGTGGGGGCCCGATCCCCCCTGGGGGCCGGTCAGTCCGAATCGATCCCGACGGCCGCCGCCCCAGCCGGTCGCCGCACCGCCCAGCCCGCAACGGCGGTGGCGGCGTGACGATCTCCTCCCGCTGGGCCGCCCTAGTACGCCAGGTGGACGTCCGGACCGTCCTCACCGTCGCCGGTCTCGTCTCTCTCGGAGCACTGGCCGCGGTCGCCGCCGCGGCCGCGACCTCGATCATCCTGGCGGTGGTGCCGGAATGATCACCACCAGCCGCACCGGCCTCACCAAGAAGACCGGCCTCACCAAGAAAGCCGGTCTCGCCAAGAAGATCGGCCTCGCCCTCGTCGCCCTGGCCGGCGTCCTCAGTGCCTTCCGCGCGCTCAAGCCGTCCTGGGAGGTGCCGCTCCCCACCGAGTCGAACCTGCCGGAAGAACGCATGCAGGACTTCCGCGACGCGCTCTACTTCCCGATCCGCGAGTTCCTCGGCGGCGGCAACCCCTACGACCCGGCGGTGATGTTCGAGCACTGGCCGGTGCGCCAGAACTTCAACCTCTACCAGCCCTACCACCTGGTGCTGCACCTGCCGTTCGCGCTGCCGGAGTACCGGGTGGGCGCTGTCGCGTTCGCGCTGGCGTGCCTGGTGCTGCTGGTGGGTCTCGCCGTCATGGCGGCGGGGCACGCGAAGCTGCCCGTGGTCGCGGGCACGGTCGTGATCAGCACGCTGCTGGTGACGAGCCAGGTCGGCAAGGCCCAGATGTACGTCGGGCAGGTCAACCCGCTGATCGCCGTCGGCGCGGCCGGGGCGCTGCTGTTGCGCACGAAGAGTCCTGCCTGGGCGTCGGCGGCGCTGGCGCTGGCCTGGTTGAAGCCGCAGTTCGGGCTTCCGCTGGCGCTGCTGCTGTTCGTGCGCGGTGACCGGAAGGTCGCGCTGCTGGGCACGGTGATCGCGGCGGCGGCCAGTCTGCCCGTGGCCGCGCTCCTCGTCTTCCGGGGCGGTGGGGTCGGCGCGTTCCTCGACGTCATCTCGCGCAACCTGGAGTGGGCCAGCAGCACCGGGTACGGCGCGGTGGACTCCATGACGGCGCAACGGGTCGACCTGCCGGCGGTGTTCTTCCGCACGACCGGGTGGCTGCCGCCCGCGGCGGAACTGCTGGCGCTGTGCGGGGTTCTCGCGGTCACCGCGCTGCTCGCCCGCAGGCTCGACCGCACCGCGCACGGGTCGGAGGCGGCGGACCTGCTGACCTGCCTCGGCATCGTGGTCGCGCTGGTGCACCAGCCGGGTGACGTGCTGATCGCGGTACCGGCGATGACGGCGCTGGCCGTCGTGTGCTGGCGTCGGCGCCAGGACAGCCACTGGCGGTGGGCCGGCGTGGCCACCCTGCTGCTCGTGGTTCCGTTCGCGCACCTGTACTTCGTCGACACGGCCATCAAGGGCGTGCTCGGCGCGCGGGCCGCCGTCACGCTGGACGGGGTCGCGGTCGTGGCGGCCTGGCTGGTGCTCGCGGTGTTCGCGGCACGGCACGTCCGGCGCGCCGCATGACCGATGTGGCGGTGCGGGGGTCGCTGTGGCTCTTCGCGGTCAACCTGGTCAGCAAGAGCAGCCAGATCGTGGTGACCCTCGCGCTCGCCCTGTTCCTCACCGAGGCCGACCTCGGCGCGGTGGCGCTGGTCGTGTCGGTCGTCAACATCGGCCAGGTCGTCCAGGCGATGGGCGTCTACGACATCGTCAGCCGCACCGCCCTGGATCCCCTCAGGACCGCCGGAACCGTGCTCACGATGAGCGTCGCGACCGGAGCGGCGCTGACGGGGATCATCGTCGCCGCCGCGCACCCGATCGCCACCGCGCTCGGGGCGCCGGAGGCCGCCGGGATGCTGCGGCTCGCGGCGCTGACCCTGCCGTTCACCGCGGCGGGCGGGGTGCAGATGGCGTTGATGCACCGCGAGCTCGACTTCCGCCGCCGCATGCTGCCCGACGCGGGCGGCATGCTCGTCGGCGCGGCGGTCACGGTCGCGCTGGCGGCGAACGGCACCGGGCCCACGTCGCTGGTCCTGGGACTGCTCTGCACCGCGGTCGCGCAACCCGTGCTCGCCGCCGTCGCCGGGGCGCGGATCCGCCCCGTCTGGGACCGCGATGCCGCGACGGAGGCCGCGAGGTGGCTGGCGGTCGTGGGACCCGGCGCGTTGATCGCGGTACTGCTGATCAACGTCGACTACCTGGCGATCGGGCACGTCCTCGGCCCCGGGGCGGTGGGCGGGTACTCGCTCGCGTTCCGCATCGCCTGGGTGCCGTACATCATGATCGCCGTCGTGCTGGGCGGCGTGCTGTTCCCGATCTGCGCCGAGCTGGTCCGGAGTGGACGGACGGACCAGCTGCCCGCCACCCTGCGGCGGTTCACCATCGCCGCGCTGGTGGTCACCGGCGGCCTGTACGTCGTGGTCGCGCTGTCCGCGGACGGGATCGTGGTCCTCGGCGAGCAGTGGGCCGGCGCGGCCGGGCTGCTGGTCCTGCTGTGCGGCTACGGACTCGGCCTGAGCCTGCTGCACGTCTGGTACCAGGTGATCAGGGCCGCCGGGCACGCACGCCAGTACCTCGCCCTCGAGGCCACCCACCTCGCCGCCCTGCTGACCGCGCTGGTCTTCACCACCGGCGAAGGCCCGGCGGCGGTCGCCCTCACGCAGGTGACCGTGGTGTGGCTGCTGGTGCCGCTGACCTGGCTGGTCCTCGCCCGCAACGGCCTCGCGTTCCCCGTCCCGCTGCGCGCCGTCGCCGGTGTCGCCGGGGCGGCGCTCGCCTGCCTCGCCCTCAGCACCGTCCTGCCGGACAGCACCACCGTCACCGGGCTCATCGCCACCGGCCTGCTGCTGCTCGCCACCTACTGCGCGATCGCCCTTCCCCTGAACCGCACCGTCCTCATCGGACTGAAGGAGCGCGCGTGAAGGTCGTCCACGTGACGCAGCCGGTCGAGGCCGGGGTCGCCGTCGTGGTGCTGGACCTGGCCAAGGCCCAGCGACGCCGCGGCTGGGACGTCAGCATCGCCTGCCCGTCCACCGGCTGGCTGCCGGACGAGGCCGCGAAGGCCGGGATCCCGCTGCACCCCTGGCAGGCCACCCGCAGCCCCGGCCCGGGCACCGCGCGGGAACTGCGGGCGCTGCGCGGGATCCTACGGGCGCACCGCCCGGACGTCGTCCACCTGCACAGCTCGAAGGCAGGATTGGCCAGGCTGGTCCTGCGCGGCCGCACGCCGACGATCTTCCAGCCCCACCTGTGGTCGTTCCGCGTCGCCACCGGGCTGCTCAGCCGCGCCTGCCGGCTCTGGGAGGCCGCGGCCTCCCGCTGGACGACCCTGCTCCTGTGCGTCAGCGACGACGAGCTGCAAGCCGGCCGCACGGCAGGTGTGACCGCACGGGCCGAGGTCGTCTGCAACGGCGTCGACACCCGGCGCCTGAGCCCGAAGCCCAAGGCGCACGACGTCCCCACGGCGGTGTGCGTCGGACGACTTGCTCACCAGAAGGGCCAGGACCTGCTGCTCGAAGCCTGGCCACAGGTCCTCGCGAAGGTCCCCGACGCCGAGCTCCTCATCGTCGGCGACGGCCCCATGGCAGCGCAGCTCCGCGCCACCGAACACCCGAACACCCGCTGGCACGGCCACAGCGACGCGGTCGACCGCTTCTACACCGAGGCCGACGTCGTGGTCCTGCCCTCCCGCGCCGAAGGCATGGCGCTGGTACCGCTGGAAGCCATGGCCTGCGGACGGTCCGTCGTCGCGTTCGACGTCGAGGGCGTCGAGCAGAGCCTCGGCGACGCGGGCGAGGTGGTCCCCGCAGGCGACACGACAGGCCTGGCGCAAGCGATTGCGCTCCGGCTCGCCGATCCGGAGCTCGCCGCCGCCGAAGGAAAACGCGGCCGGCTGCGGGCCGAGACCCTGTTCGACCGCGACCGCATGACCGGCCAGATCGCGACGCTCACCGCGACACTGGTCACCGAGGAAGGACGAAGATGACACGGATCGCCTACCTGCTCACCCAGGACAGCGGTGGCCCGGTGGACGTGACGGTGCGCCTGGCCGCCGCGCTGGCCAAGTCGGGCGAGGCCGAGGTGCGGGTGTTCGGCCCGCGCCCCCGGCGAGGAGCGGAGCTCATCGACCCGTACTTCGAAGAGACCCTGGTGACGCGCAAGGGGGACATGGCCGCCGCACGGCAGGCGCGGGCCGCGATCAAGGCCTGGCACCCGGACGTCGTGCACGCCCAGGACCGCCGGTCCGGACTGGTCAGCGCGGCCCTCGCCACGAGCGGCACCAAGATCGTGCACACCTACCACGGCGTGCCCGACGAGGTGGCCGAGCCGTGGTTCCGCAACGTCCGCGGCGCCACCCCTCCCCCGGCCTACACCAGGGCGGTGCTGGCCGCCGACGCCGCCGTCGCCCGTGTCGTGCACCGCACCGTGGTCCCGGCCAGGGAGATGGGCCGGTTCCTGCGCGAACGGCTCTACGTGCCGCCGCACCGCATGACCCACATCGACAACTGCGTCGAGGTCGGTGCCGTGAACCCGCCCGCCGGCCCCGTGCGCAAGCTGGTGTTCGTCGGCCTCCTGGTGGAACGCAAGGGGTTGCTGGACCTGCTGGACGCGCTGGAGAGCACGATGCCGCAGGACGCGACGCTCACCGTCATCGGTGACGGCCCGCAGCGGCTCCAGGCCGAGGGCCGGGTCACCCGCCGCGGTCTCTCGAGCCGGGTGGAGTTCCTGGGCTTCCGCAGCGACGTCCCCGAACTGCTGCTGGAGCACGACGCCCTGGTGCTGCCGTCCACAATGGAGCAGCAGCCGCTCGTCGTCGCGGAGGCCATGGCCGCGGGCAAGCCCGTGGTCGCCACGGACACCGGCGGTGTCGCGGACATGCTGGGCGTTCCCGGCACCGACTGCCCGAAGCCCGGCGACGTAGCGGCGCTGGCCGCACGGCTGCGCGCGCTGTTCGCCGACCCCGATCCTGCGAGCACCGGGCACCGGCTCGCCACGAGGGCGCGGGAGCGGTTCACCCCGGAGGTCTGCGCCCGCAGGCACCTCGACCTCTACCGCAGGCTCACCGTTTCGGCCCGTTGACCAGCACCACCGCGTCGGCCGACGGCAGGTCGAGCTGGACCGGCACCGCTTCGCCCTTCAGCGTGACGAGGCCCGGCGGGGGCGTCAGCAGCACGGACGTCTTCGTCGGGTTCACGGCCACCCAGCCGCCCGAGTAACGGCGGTTCCACACGCCGTTGGGCAGGCGGTTCGCCGTCTCGACCGCCTCGCCGAGGCGTGCGTCCTGGTACAGCGACCAGTACGGGTTCTTGTAGTCGGGCTGCGCCCTCGTCCAGCACGTGTGGGGGCTCGCGAGGAGCGCGGCGGAGGCGTACCCGACGCGTTCCTCCTTCTCCGACTTCGTGTGCGTGATCAGCAGCAGCCAAGACTCGCCGAGCGCGGCCTGCGCGCGCTGCTCCTTGAACTGGTTGCCCTGGAACGTGATCAGCTCGCCGGTGCCGTCGTCGCCCTGCAGGCCGAAGTTCTCCTCCATCGCGCCCGCGTACCGGGAGTGCGCCGACCAGCGGCCGGGGGTCAGCTGCGACTCCGACACGTTGGGGATCAGCATCTTCCCGGCCTTCTCCAGGGCGTCGCCGGTGAGTGCGAGCATGGCGTCGAGGCCGTCGCGCAACAGCCTGTCGGACCCCGCGGCGTCGGCGGTGCCCGCGATCACCGCGCTCGAGTAGTACTTGAGCGAGCTGAAGTCGTTGTCCGCCAGCACGCCGTCCCAGCCCTCGCGCAGCACCTCGCCGACGACCGCGTCCGCCCAGGCCTTCTGGTAGGCCGGGTCCCAGACCGTCATCTGCCAGTGCTTCGGGTAGCCGTCCCACTCGATGCGCTGCCCGAGCGTGCTGATCGCGAACCACCCCGGCTGGTTCCGCTCCGCGGCGTGGTAGCCGATCCCGGTGGGCAGGTACCGGGCGTCGCGGTCGCCCTCGACGGCGCCGTAGTAGTTGCGCGTGCTGGAGAAGTCCTTGTACACGAGCACTTTGACCTTGGGGTTCAGCTCGTGCAGCTTGCGCATGGACGCCGTCTCCCACGCGTTGAGCACGACGACGTCGTAGTGCTTGGCCGCGGCCCTGATCTCCCACGGCGTGGGCGAGTCGCCGATCCCGTACCACCACGCGCAGGGCGCCAGCGCCTTGGGGATCGGCCCCGTGATGATCGGGTCCGATTCGGCGGCGCTGACCGCACATGCACTCGAAAGAAGTACGAGAGCGACAGCTGCGAATCGACGTATCAGCGATTTCTCCGACAACACAACTCACCCGCTGTCATCAGTAGAATCCTCAGGTCGAGCCACAACGACCAATTCGCGATGTAGTAGTTGTCGTATCGAGACCTGTCGGCGATGGAAGTGTCACCTCGCAGACCGTGCACCTGGGCTAGTCCAGTCAAGCCGGTCGGAACGCGATGGCGCGCCCAATATAGCTCGTGAATGGACGAAAACTCGCGAACGAAACCGGGACGCTCCGGACGCGGTCCGACAACGCACATGTCGCCGCGCAGCACGTTCCAGAGCTGGGGCAGTTCGTCGAGCGAGGTGCGGCGCAGGAACCGGCCGACCGGACCGACCCGGGAGTCCCCCACGACCGACCACTTCACCTGCGAGTCGTCCTCACCGGACTGCCGGACGCTGCGGATCTTGTAGAGGGTGAACGTGCGGTCGTCCATGCCGACGCGGACCTGCCGGAAGAACAGCGGGCGGCCGCTCTCGACCAGCACCGCGAGCGCGCACAGGCCGATGACCGGCGACAGCACGACCAGGGCGACCGCCGCCAGCACCAGGTCGGCCGCGCGCTTGATCCACCAGGTGGGCCTGCTGGTCGGCGCGGTGCCGAGGCGCATCAGCGGGTAGCTGCGCAGCCGTTCGATGCCGGGGCCGTCGGGGTGCAGCTCGTACATGCGGGGCACGACGAGCGTCGAGCAGCCGAGCCGGTGCGCGGTGATCGCCGCGTCCACCAGCGGTGAGTCGCGGGTGTGCGAGAACGCGAGCACGACGGTGCCTGCCTTGAGCCGCACGATCGCGTCGGCCAGGTCGCCGTCGACCACCTCGAGCATCGGCGGCTGCCGGTCCGGATCAGGGCCGGAGTCGGCGAACGCGACGGGCCGCAGGCCGAACTGGGGGTGCTCCAGCATGGTCCGCGCGAGGGTCACGCCGACCTCGCCCGCGCCGACGATGATCGTGCGGTCGCAGCGGTCGAACCGGCGGCGGCACCACCGGCCGAACGCGAACACGCACCACCGCACCGGCTCGATGGCCAGCGCGAAGACGATCATCGCCCACTGCGCGCCGGCGAGGCCCGCCGGATCGGAACCGCTGGTCAGGCCGATGCCGGTCAGCAGCGCGAAGGCCAGCGCCGTGCTCGCCGCGGACCGGGGCAGGTCCTGCAGCCACGACAGCCACAGCCGCCGCCGGTAGAGCCGCCAGGCACCCCTGATCGTGATCACCGACGCCAGGACCGCGGCGCTCCAGCCCCAGCCGAGACCGCGCTGCGCGCACACCACGGCGAGCGTCACGGTGTCGGCGAGGACGAGCAGCACCGCGACCGCGTTCACCCGGCTGAGCACGTCGCGGCGCACCGAAGACGGCTTGAGGGGGCGCTGCGGCGGGCGTCCGGGATCTGCCTCGCGCGCGTGGGGTGGTCCAGCTGGAACGGCAACCGCCGAGAATCGCCTCATTGAAAGATCATCCGATCGAAGGAGTTGTGGCCGCAGGAGCGCACGAAAGGGTGAATGAACTCTGAGAAATCATCTCTTCGGGTATCAATATTCCCTCTTCGGTGTCCCACATGAACGCAGATGGTGAGGTTTCGACGTTGTTCCTGCCCTGAACTCACCCAGGGCCGCACTCAAAGCTTTAGCACGCCGTGTCAATAATTCACGCCATCAACCACGAGCCACCGAAGAGGGGGCGCCAGAGTGAGAGTCGACGAACACGGCATCCGGCATTCGGCCGGTGAACCGGTCGCAATCGTGCAGAAGCCGATTCGCACGTGCGGCGATGTGCACGTCGTCCTGCCCGCCTACAACGAGGCTGTGGCGCTGCCGTCCCTGCTGGCGCGCATCGCCGGCACCGACCTCGCCGACCGGATCACGGTGTGGGTGGTCGACGACGGGTCGTCGGACGGCACCGGTGAGAGCGCGACCGGTGTGCGCGGGCTCGACGTCCGCTTGGTGACCCACCCGGTCAACCTCGGACTCGGCCAGGCCGTCCAGTCAGGACTGCGGGCGGCGCTCGCGGAGGCCGCGCCCGAGCACGTGCTGATCGTCATGGACGCCGACGACACGCACGACCCAGGGGTGTTCCCCGCGATGCTGGCCGAGATCAAGGCGGGCGCGGACGTCGTGATCTGCTCCCGTTTCGTCGCGGGCGGCGACGACTCGACCGCGCCGCAGTGGCGCCGGCTGCTCTCGCGCGGCGCCCGCGTCGTGTTCGGCAAGGTGCTGCACTTCGACGGGGTCCGCGACTTCACCAGCGGCTTCCGCGCCTACCGGGTGAGCCTGCTGCGCCGCGCCACCGCGCACTGGGGCGAGCGCCTGGTCGAGGAACGCGGTTTCGCCTGCATGGTCGAGCTCCTGCTCAAGCTGCGGCACTGCGGGCCGATCGTCAGCGAGATCCCGCTGCACCTGCGCTACGACCGCAAGCCCGGCGCCAGCAAGCTCCGGCTCGGCCGCACGCTCAAGCAGTACCTGCTCCTGCTCACGCGTGACCGCCTCGCGCCCGTGCCGTTCCGGAAGCTCTGATGCCGCAGCGCGTCGTCGTGATCGGCGGGGGCATCTGCGGCCTCGCCACCGCGCACCGCCTCGCCCGCGAGGGCATGGCCGTGACGCTGCTGGAGGCGAGCGACCAGCTCGGCGGTCTCGGCACGTTCTTCACCTCGCGCGGCCGGTCGGTGGAACGCTTCTACCACTGCGTGATGCCCACCGACACGGCGTTGCTGGAGCTGCTCGACGAGGTCGGCCTGCGCGAGAGCGTCGGCTGGAACCCCACCTCGATGGGCATGATCGTCGAGGGCGAGCACCGCTCGTTCAACTCGGCGCTGGACCTGCTGGGGTTCCGGCCGCTGAGCCTCGTGAACCGGATCCGCTTCGGCGTGGTCTCGCTGCTGTTGCGCAGGCTGGGCAAGGGCAAGGACCTCGACGGCATGCGCACCGAGGACTGGCTGCGCGGCCTGTACGGCGACAAGATCTGGGAGCTGCTGCTCGCGCCGCTGTTCGGCGCGAAGTTCGGCGCCGCGTTCGGTGACGTGCCCGCGCTGTACGTGTGGCAACGCCTCGGCCGCGAGAGCAACGAGTCGGTGCGCGGTTATCCGGCCAGTGGCTACAAGAGCGTGATCGACGCGCTGAGGGCGTCCATCGAGGCGCACGGCGGAGAGGTCCGCACCTCGGCCCCGGTCGGGCGGCTCGAAGCCGGCGAGGACCGGGTGCTCGTCACGACGTACGACGGCGAGACGATCGAGGCGGACCACGCGGTCTCCACGGTCCCGCTGCCCGCGTTGCGGGCCATCGCGGACCCCGATCTCGTGCCGCTGCTGCCGGACGTCCAGCTGCAGTACCAGGGTGTCGTCAACACGCTGTTCTTCCTGCGCAAGCCGCTGTCCGGGCACTACTGGGCACCGGTGATCCGCTCGGGCACGGACTTCGACGGCGTGATCGAGATGACCCCGCTGACGGGCTCCGAGCGCTACGGCGACCGGCACCTCGTGTACGTCATGCACTACACCGACCGCGAGTCCGCGCTGTACCGCGAGGACTCCGAGAGCATCGCCCGCCGGTGGACCGAGCAGCTGCTGGGCCTCCACAAAGGACTGACGGCGGACGACGTCGACGAGGTGCGCGTGTTCAAGGCACCGTTCGTCGAACCCGTGTACCCGCTCGGGTACCTCACGAAGCGCCCGGCCGTCGAGGTGCCCGGCACGCGGCTGCTGCTCGCCACCACGGCCCACGTCTACCCCGACGTCACCAGCTGGAACTCGAGCGTCGAGCTCTCCCGCTCGGTGACGACCACGCTCCTGCGCGACGTCAGGAGCTCCCCGACCCAGGAGAACAGCGCATGGTCAGCAGAATCGGCGCGGTGATCGCGGCACTGACGTTCACCGCGGTCAACCTCGTCTCCTCGCAGCACGTCCAGGCCGACCCCGCGCCGCTGCTGCCCGACCTCCGCCAGGCGCCCATCGGCTGCCCCGGCGGTCACGACGGCTCCCCGCTGCTGTGCCGCGCCTGGGACGTGTGCCTCGTCGAGGACGCCTCGGCACCCCGCGGCAAGTGCATGTTCCGCGGTGGCACCGCGCAGGCCGTGCGGCTGCGGTTCACCACGTCGATCGACAACGTGGGCGACGGCCCGTTGCTGCTGCACGCCCACCGCGACAGCACCGCCACGCCCACGATGGACGTGCGCCAGGCGATCCAGTCCGGAGTGGACGGTTCGATCGCCGGGTCGTACAACGAGGCGCGCCGCGAGACCAGGTCCAGCGCCTACTACGAGCCCGCTCCCACGCACACGCACTGGCACCTGCTCAACTTCGAGTACTTCCAGCTGCGCGCGCCGGACGGCAAGGTCGTCGTGACGGACCGCAAGAACGGTTTCTGCATCGGCGACCGCTACACGGTGTCCGACGACCTCCCGCGCCGCCCGTCGAACCCGGAGAGTCCGGAGGGCAAGCTCGCGCAGCGCCTGGACGGCCACATGTGCGAGCACCACAACCCGTCCGCTTTGGACGTGATGTTCGGCATCTCGGTCGGTTCCGGCGACGACTACAAGTACGACGTCGACTTCCAGTGGCTCGACCTGACCCACGTGAAGTCCGGTGTGTACGACGTCGTGAACGTCGTGAACTCCGACCGCGCGCTGCTGGAGAAGAACTACGACAACAACGCGTCGTCGATCGCGATCTCCGTGCAGTGGCCCGACAACGCGGTGAATCCGCCCAGCACGATCGAACAGGCGCCGTCGGTGCGCATGATCCGCAGCTGTCCCGGGAAAGCGCGGTGCGCCAAGCCGGGCAGCTGAGCAGTTTCCCGACAAGCCCCGAACGGGGGTGTCCGCCTCGCGGGCACCCCCGTTTCTTTTGTACCGGGACAAACGGACTTGATGCGGGCGCTTTACCACGCAGGCCGCTAATGGCACAAATCTTACTCTGCGACACCATTAGCGTCCGCGCATAGCACACCCGTACTCGCAGACGCAATTGCCCGGGAGAACAGTCAAAACGGTCAAGTCAATAGACCGAGTGGTGCAATCTTCATCACAGTCCAGAGTGTCGCACGCAACCCCCTTGGCTCTTGACCTGGGCATGTGGCTGGTTGAGAGAATTCACTTCGCGATTCCACCCCGTCAGGATTGCGACCCGAGCTGATTCCCGGCCGATCAGGAGTGCCCCATCTTGAGCGCGCCAGCCGTCTCGCTGCACGATTTCGCCATTGGCCAACTACGCAACCTCCTGCGCGCCGTCGGTTTAGCGGACTCCGCTAATACGGCGACAAAACTGCTGGGTGAGGCATTAGGCCCCGGCTGCCGGGCACCCCTCTCCGCAGTTCCCCGATGGCCTTCGCTCGTCGCCGACGACCACTCTCCCGTGGAATTCTCGGTGGCTTTGGCCCAAAACGAACGGCCCGCCGTTCGCATGATCGTCGAGTCGCTCGCCGAGCAGCCGGACAGACAGGCCAACCTGACCGCCGCGCTCGGCGTGCTGGACCGGCTCGCGGACCGGTACGATCTGAGGCTCGGGCAGTTCGACCGGGTGCGCGACCTGTTCCTGCCGGACGCCCCGCAGGGCGCGTTCGCGTTCTGGTACTCGCTGATCGTCCAGCCCTCGGGCGCGCCGGCCGTCAAGGTCTACCTCAACCCCGAGGCGCGCGGCCGGGAGAGCGCGACCGGACTGGTCGCGGAGGCACTCGCCCGCCTCGGCCTCGACTCGGCCTTCCCCGTCGTCGCCGAGCACGGCCTGCGGCGCGAGGGGCTGGACCGGTTCTCCTTCTTCGCCCTCGACCTGACGGACGAGAACCGGGCACGGGTGAAGACCTACGTGTCGCACGACGACGCGATGATCACGGACGTGGCGCGGGCCGCGGCGGCCACCCCGGACGTCGACCCGGCACTCCTGACGGACGTCTGCGAGATCGCCCGCGGCGGCACGGGACCGTTCAGCGGGCGCCCGCTGATGTCGAGCTACACGTTCCTCTCCGGCGACACCGACCGGCCCAGCGGCTACTCCCTCTACATCCCGGTGCGGGACTACGTGCAGGACGACCTGGGGGCGTGCGAACGCGTGCTGGCGATCATGGCGAGGTGCGGGCTCGACACCACGCCGTTCGTCATGGCTCTCGCGAGCCTCGTGCGGAGACCGCTCGGCGACGGCGTGGGGCTGATCGCCCACGTGTCCCTGCGCCTGGGCCTGCCGAAGCCCGGAGTCTCGGTCTACCTGTCCTCCGAGGCCTACGACGTCACGCCACCCCGCACCACCGCACTATCCGCTTAACGCTGCACCAGGAAGGCCACCGCCGTGGAGCCGTACCGCATCAAGGTCGTCGAGCCCATTCCCATCACCACCCGCGACTACCGGGAACGCCGCTACGCCGAGGCCGGGTACAACCAGTTCAACCTCACGGCGGAGGACGTCACGATCGACCTGCTGAGCGACTCCGGCACCGGCGCGCTGTCCGCGGAGCAGCAGGCCGCCGGCATGCGCGGTGACGAGACCTACGCGGGGTCGCGCTCCTGGTTCAGGTTCCGCGAGGTGGCCGAGGAGCTCACGGGCTACGAGCACATCCTCCCCGTGCACCAGGGCCGGGCGGCGGAACGCATCCTGTTCAGCGCCTTGCTGAAGCCGGGACAGATCTCGGTCAGCAACACGCACTTCGACACCACCCGTGCGAACGTCGAACTGGCGGGCGGCGTGGTGCGGGACCTCCCCTCGCCGGCCTTCGCGGACCTCGACAGCGACGAGCCGTTCAAGGGCGACATCGACCTCGTCGCGCTCGAGGAACTGCTGGAGGGTCCCGAGGACGTCGGTCTGGTGCTCATGACGATCACCAACAACGGCGGCGGCGGGCAGCCGGTGTCGATCGCGAACCTCAAGGCCGTGCGGAAGCTGTGCCGCAGGCACGGCGTGCCGTTCATCCTCGACGCGGCCCGGTTCGCCGAGAACGCGTGGCTCGTGACGCAGCGGGAGGAGAAGTACCGCGACCACAGCCCGCGTGAGATCGCGCAGAAGGCGTTCCGGCTCGCCGACGGCTGCGTGCTGAGCCTCAAGAAGGACGGCATCGTCCACATCGGAGGGATGCTCGCGCTGCGGGACGGCGAGCTGGCCAAGCGGTGCGAGCTCCTGCTGATCGCCACCGAGGGGTTCAGCACCTACGGCGGGCTGTCCGGCCGCGACCTCGACATGTGCGCGCAGGGCCTGGTCGAGGTCACCGATCCGCTGTACCTGCGCGAGCGGGCCGAGGCCACCGCGTACCTCGCCGACTGCGCGCGGGAGGCCGGTGTGGACAGTGTGCGGCCCGCGGGCGTGCACGCGGTCTACCTCAACGCGGCCAGGCTGCTGCCGCACATCCCGCCCAGCCGCTTCACCGGCCACGCGCTCGCGTCGGAGCTCTACCTCGCGGGCGGGATCCGGTGTGCCGAGGTCGGTTCGCTCTACCTCGGCGACATCGACCCGTCCGGCGACCTGATCACGCCCGCGCCGTTCGAGCTGGTGCGGCTCGCGATCCCGCGCCGCGTGTACACGCGCAGCCACCTGGAGTACGTGGCGGAGACGCTCGCGTCCATCGCGAAGCGGCCCGAGCGGGTGCCCGGCTACCGGCTCACCGAGGTGCCGCCGATCCTGCGGCCGTTCCGGTGCCGGCTGGAGCAGGTCCGGCCGTAGGACGAGCTGAAGCCCTTGGCGCACGGCACCAAGGGCTTCAGGAACAGCGGGGTCAGGCCATCACGTCGAGGCGGTTCATCGCGTGCTCGATCACGCGGACCAGCACCGCCTTGCACGACTCGCGGTCGCGGGCGTCGCACAGCACCAGCGGCACCGTGTCCGCGACGTCGAGCGCCGCGCGCATCTCCTCCGCCGTGTAGGAGTGGCTGCCCTGGAAGCAGTTCACCGCCACGACGAACGGGATGCCCCTGCGCTCGAAGAAGTCGATCGCGCCGAAGCCCGCGTCGAGCCTGCGGGTGTCGACCAGGACGACGGCGCCGATCGAGCCGATCGCGAGCTCGTCCCACAGGAACCAGAAGCGGTCCTGGCCCGGTGTGCCGAACAGGTAGAGGACCAGCTCGGGGTTGATCGTGATGCGGCCGAAGTCCAGCGCGACCGTCGTGGTGGTCTTGCCCTCGACGCCGTAGAGGTCGTCGATCTCCTCGCCTGCCTCGGTGAGCAGTTCCTCGGTCCGCAGCGGGGTGATCTCGCTGACCGCGCCGACCATCGTCGTCTTGCCGACGCCGAAACCACCGGCGACGACGATCTTGACCGACGAGGGCACGAGGACTTCTTCCCCGCCCTGCCCGGAATCGGGCCGATCAGATTGCACGGACACCATCGAGCACCTTCTGGAGTAGGTTCATGTCGACCGGGGTCACCGTGGTGGCCGGGCCGCTGGTGATGACGTCACCGCGCTGGATGAGGTCGCTCAGGAGCACCTTCACCACGACCAGCGGCGCGTGCAGGTAGGCGGCGACCTCGGCGACGGAAAGCGGCTTCCGGCAGAGCTTGATGATCTCCAAGTGCTCCACCGACAGCGTGGCCTGGTCCGTCGTCGTGCGCAGCGCCCGGACCTGGGTGGTCAGGGTCAGGTCCTCGCCCGCGGGCTTGGGCCTGGTGCGGCCGCTCACCATCGCGTACGGGCGGACCATGGGGCCCGCCGCCTCGTCGTACCACCAGTCCGAGGAGTTGCTCATGACAACCCGAGGGGGTTGGGCATCCTCGGCGACGCCAGTGTTCTGGGCGCGGACGAGAGGTACGCGCCGACTCGCTTCACGAGCATGTTCATCTCGTAGGCGATCATGCCCATGTCCGCGTCCTCGTCACCCACCACCGCGAGGCAGGCGCCCTGCCCCGCCGCTGTGACGAACAGGTGCGCGCGCTCCATCTCCACGATGGTCTGGCGGACCTGCCCACCTCCGAAGTGCCGTCCGGTTCCGCGAGCGAGGCTCTGGAACGCCGACGCCATCGCCGAGAGGTGGTCGGAGTCGTCCTTGGAGAGCTCGGGAGAGTGGGCGAGCAGCAGGCCGTCCGCGGAGAGCACCACCGCGTGCCGGGCACCGACCACTCTCGCGACGAGGTCCTCCAGCAGCCAGTTCAGCTCGGGGTGCCCGCTGGTCAGGTCGTCCACGGAAATAGCCCTTTCAGTTTCGTGATCACGGTTCCACGACGTCGTCGGCCTGGCGGGCTTCACGCGTGCCCTGCTGGAAGGCGGACATGCCGTCGCGGGTGCGTTCCGCCCGTTCCTCGGGGTTGAACTCCGCGAGTTCGGGCATCGGCCGGAGTTCGTCGTTGGCCAGCTGCGGTACGAGGTGCTGCTGCCGCCTGCGGCGGGGCAGCTCCGGCCGTGTGTTCTGACGCGTCGTCGCCTCACCTTCCGCCGGGTCGTCGGCCGGCCAGGCCCCGGTCAGGCGGTCTTCCCGGGGCAGCTCGATGTGTCCGCTGCTGCTGTCCAGGTCCCTGTCCGGGCCTGGAGTCCGGTCGTTTCCCACTGCCCTCCCGGCCCAGAAGTCGTCCAGGTGGAAGGTCTCGGTGGGTCTCTCGCCCGGCCGGGAGTCCCGCACCAGGTCGCCCTGCATCGGGACCGAGGCCTCCAGGGCCTCCGGTGACCGCGACGCCTGCTGCAGCGCCTGCTGGCGGAACGTCGGCTTGGGCATCTGCTGCGAGTCGGCCGGGTCGGCCGCGCCCACCTCGCCGACGATCAGCTCGGACGGGATCAGGACCAGCGCGATGGTGCCGCCGGACGGGCAGTCGCGCAGCTCGACGTGGATGTGGCGGCGCGCGGCCAGCCGGGCGACGACGAACAGGCCCAGGCGGGACTCGCCGCGCAGCCTCATCGCCTCGAAGTCCGGCGGCGCGGCCAGCATCTTGTTGTGCAGCTCGCGGTCCTCGGGCTTGATGCCGAGGCCGTGGTCCTCGATCTCGATGACGAGACCCTGCGGCACCTCGCTGCTGTGGATCTCGACCTGCGAGCGCGGCGAGGAGAACGACGTCGCGTTGTCGACGAGCTCGGCGATCAGGTGGATGGTGTCCGCGACGGCGGCGCCGACGAGCGCGACCTCGGGCACCGGGTTCACCTTCACGCGGGCGTACTGCTCGGTCTCCGCGACGGCGGCGCGCACGACGTCGAGCATGCGCACGGGCTTGCGCCACTGCCGTCCCGGCTGCTCGCCGGTGAGGATGATCAGGTTCTCGGCGTTGCGGCGCGCACGGGTCGCGAGGTGGTCGAGCTGGAAGAACGCGTCGAGGTGGTCGGGGTTCTCCTCCTCGCGCTCCAGCTTGTCGAGGATCTTGAGCTGGCGGTGCACGAGGCCCTGGTTGCGGCGCGCGATGTCGAGGAAGACCCGGTTCACGCCTTCACGGGTCTGGCTCTCCTTCACCGCCGCGGCGACGGCGGTGTACTGCGCCGCGTTGAACGCGTCGGCCACCTGCCCGATCTCGTCGTTGCCGTAGTCGAGCGCGGGCACCTCGGCGGCGACGTCGACGTGCTTGCCGTCGCGCAGCCGCTCGACGATGTCCGGCAGGCGTTCGTGCGCGAGCTTGAGCGAGTCGCTCTTCAGGCTGATCAGGCGGACGATCAACGCCTTGTTGACCAACCGGTTGGAGACGCGGACCGCGACGAAGATGCCGGCGATGACCGCGATGAGGGCGATCAGGCTGCCGATGAGGACGGTGGTGAACTTCTCCTTGCCGTTCGCCATGGCGATGTTGACCGCGCCGGTGGACTGCTCCTGCACCATCGTGGTGAGTTCCTGCGAGACCGCGCGGGTGGCGTTCTCGTAGTCCGCCAGCGTGACCTGCTGCCCGATGGGCCGTTCCGCGTTCTGCAGCAGGCGGTTCTCCAGGGTCACCAGCTGCTGGTACGGGGCGCTGCCGGTGAGCCGCTTGAAGTGGTCGCGCACGTTCGGCAGCGAGGTGGGCTCGATGACGTTGAGCGTGAAGTGGTACGCGCCGACGAGGCTGACGAACTCGCGGTGCTCCTCCGGCGTGAACTTGCCCGTCACGATCGCACCCGCGGCGACGGAGCTGGACCGCGACATCGCGTCGGAGGCCTGGAAGTACTGCAGCGCGCCGAGTGCGCCCTGCACCGTCTCGGCGTCGGGCACGATGCGGGCCTGCGTGCCGAACAGCGAGCCACCGGCGTCGAGCACGCTGTTGTAGTAGCGGTAGACCTCGTCCTTGGACGTCGCGCCGGACTCCAGCCGCTCCCGCTGCTCCGGCAGCTGGTCGAGCAGGCCGTTGAGCTTGTTGATGCCGTCGACGATCTCCTGCGGCGCCTGGGAGGCGAGCTCCGCGAACGCCGACTTCATCTTCTCGACGTCCTTGTCGGTGTCCTGCTGCTGATTGAGCAACGCCGACGTGCTCGAGCCGGACCGGCTCAGGCTCGTCATGGACAGCTCGCGTTCCTTCTGCAGCGACGCGAACGACTGGACCGCGGGGATCGACGCGTCCCGCGCACCGGAGGCGACCAGCTGGAGGTAGAGCCCCTCGAACACCGTGTAGGACGAGAACAGCGCCCACATGGCCAGAAGGACGACGCTGGGAACCACCACGACACCAGTGAGCCGGGAACGAATTGTCTTGTAATTCGTCTCAGGCACGTTCTTCAGCTTCACAACGCTCCACGACCACCCGAATTGGCGACGGAAAGATAACACCACATGATCAACATGACCAACAGCGATGATCTTGAGGGGGTGAGTGCAGAGTACTCAGTCGGATGCGCAACGCAACACCCCCGTTCCGAGGATCGGTCTCGCTCGTTGTGGTGTATGAACGCGCTCTCCCAGGCGGGGGCGGGCCTCCGTGACCGAGCGGGCGAAAGGATGCGAGCTGGGCTTTTGCTAACTGAACTGTGGAAACGCGGCGCTATTGACCGCGAACTTGACAGCCGCGCACGGCGTCTCCTGCCCGAGAACGGAGCGCGACCAATCGTCGCTATCCGTCACCGGCTCTTATTCGGGAATTCGCATGACGATCACGGTGACCGGCGTGATCAACAGACGGCATTCCTCGATCGTGATCACGGGGACCGGCCTCTCCCGCATCACCGAGGACGCCGTGATGCCGCTGGTCACCGCCATGACGCAACAGCTCCGGCCACGAGGAGCACCGAGTGGGCGCGCGTCGCAATGACACGATCGGGCACTGATGGAACCGCCGGTGCCCACCAATGCCTTACCGGCCGAGCGCCGAGGCCGACGACCACCACCGCAGTGGCCTAGGCCACAGCCGCGGGCCACCCGGCGGCCCGAAGATCGCGCACCCGCGCCGGCGGTTTCCTGTCTGATTTCTGCCCGCATGCCCCCGGACCCAATCCGGTGCGCACCTCGCCGATACCCGCCGCTCGATCCGTTCGGGGACAAGACCGGCGTTTTGGTGCGTTTCGACCGGGACGACGGACTCGGTCCGCACGCTCTCCCCGAGGCGGAGTCCACGCGGGACTGAAAAGCTTTCGCCCGGCTCGAACGCGTCCGCAAGTCCTTCGACGACGGTGCGACTCCGCGGTTTTCCTTCTGCCTCAGCGGCGAACGTGCACCATCTTCACCAAAGGCGGGCCGTGCGGCTGAACCGCGACACGGCGATTCAGCCCGCGACGGACAGTGACTACCGCTACGGTGAGTAGGTGCTTGCAGCGTGGGGGCTGACCAAGGCCTACGAGGGTCGTACCGTCGTCGATCAGGTGGGCTTCGAGCTCCAGCCGGGCACCGTGACCGCCTTCCTGGGGCCCAACGGCGCCGGCAAGTCGACGACGCTGCGCATGATCACCGGGCTGACCCGGCCCGATCGCGGCCAGGCGACGATCGCGGGGCGCGCGTTCACCGCGTGGCCCAACCCCTCCCACGTCGCGGGGGTGCTGCTCGACGCGGCGGCCGTCCACCCAGGACGCAGCGGCCGGAGCCACCTGCGGATGGCCGCTACGCTGTCCGGTGTGCCCGCGCGCAGGGCCGACGAGGTGCTGGAGGTGCTGGGGCTGGCCGACGCCGCCACCCGCAAGATCGGCAAGTACAGCCTCGGCATGCGCCAGCGGCTCGGCATCGCCCACGCGCTGCTCACCGATCCGCCGCTGCTCGTGCTCGACGAGCCCATCAACGGTCTCGACCCCGAGGGCATCCGCGCGGTGCGCAACCTGTTGCGGGCACACGCTTCCCGGGGAGGCACCGTGCTGCTGTCGAGCCACGTCCTGTCCGAAGTGGACCAGACGGCCGACCGCGTGCTGGTGATCGGCGGCGGGCGGATCGTGGCGGACGGGCCGCTGGCGAGCCTGACCACCTCCTCCCGTTCCCTGGTGCGCGCCAAGGACGTGAACCGCCTGGCGGAGTCGCTGCGGCGAGCCGGCATCGCCGTCCAGCCCGCGCCGGACGGCTTCCTCGC
Organism: Lentzea sp. NEAU-D7; assembly: GCF_026242055.1. Lineage (GTDB taxonomy): Bacteria > Actinomycetota > Actinomycetes > Mycobacteriales > Pseudonocardiaceae > Lentzea. Next base: position 29,656 of record NZ_JAPJDL010000018.1, read on the forward strand.
CGCGCACGCGCCGGTCGAGAGGATCTCCGACGTCACGTTCGCCGCGGGAATCCCGCTGCTGGGGCTGCGCGAGGAGCAGATGAGCCTGGAAGACCTGTTCTTCCGCCTGACCAGTGGGGGTAGGTCATGACCGTCGGTCATCCGGCCGCGTGGCAGCAGCACCAGGCGGCGCCGCCTGCCGCACCAGGCCCGTGGGCCGCCCGTGCCGCCCGGTCGTCGTCGTTCTGGCGGCTGGTGGCGGTGGAGGCGCGCAAGCTCGTCGGCACGCGGTCGGACAAGATCGTGATGGCCTGCGCGCCGGTGTTCCTGATCGGGCTGATGGCGCTGTTCACGTTGCCTCAGACGAACCTCGCGAGCGCGGGCAGGCAGCTGCAGCCGGTGCTCATGGTGATCCAGCTCGGTCTGCTGCTGGTCTTCGCGACAGTGATCAAGCTCGTCGCGGGCGAGTGGCAGTACAAGAGCGTGCAGCCCACGCTGCTGGTGCAGCCCTCGCGCCCGCGCTACCTGCTGGCGCAGGGCACGGTGCTCGCCGGCGTGTGGCTGGCGTGCTCGGTGTTCACGTTCGTCCTGTACCCGTTGCTGATCAAGAGCGCGGCGCAGGGCCTCAACCACACCTACCTGCTCGGCTCACGGCCGGGCTGGGTGCTCGGCGTGACGATGCTCGCCACCGCGCAGGTGCTGCTCACGGCGTTGATCGTCTCGCTGCTCATCCCGAACACGGGCGGCTCGCTGACGGTGTTCTTCGTGGTCGTGCCGCTGCTGGCGGTGGCCCGCCTCGCGCTGCCGGAGGTGTTCGGGCTGATCTACCCGCTCGAAGCGGCCTGGCACATGGCCGGTGACGGCGCGGGATGGCCGCAGACGATCTCGTCGCTGGTGATCTGGCTGACGCTGCTCGCCGTCTCGCTCGTGGTGCTCGGCCGGCGCGACGCGGGCTGAGGCTCAGCCGGCCCGGCTGCCGCCGTTCTCGTCGATCAGTGGCAGCAGCTTCTCCGCCGCCTCCCTGGCCCTGGGGCAGAACTCGCGCAGGGCGCGGTCGATCGGCTGGTCGACGTCCTGGGCCGACAGGGCGAGGCTCTCGTCGAAGTCCATCGAGGCGGTGACCTCGAACGGCTGCTCGGAGCCGGTGTCGACGGTGACCGTGCAGCTGTCGTTGACCGAACCGGCGATCTTGGTGATGGCGTAGTAGCGGTCCAGCAGGATCGACCGCTGGAAGTAGCCGCCCCCGCCGAGGTCGCCGTTCCAGGCGTCGGAGAAGTACTGGGCCTTCGACCTGCGGTTCGACATCGGGCTGAACAGGTGGATCGAGAGGTTCCCCCACGGCTCCCGCGCGGTGCAGCCGCCGCCCATGCCGTCGGCGGGCTTGGACTCCAGTCCGAGCACGGACTGGAGGTCGCGCGGAAGCGTGCCGCACCTGTTGTCGAAGACGGCGGGCCGCGACTTCACGAAATCCAGGTTGTCGTAGTTGACCGCCTGCGGGTCCAGCTCCGGTCCCGGCGTGGCCACCGGCGGTTCTGGTGGCGCGGTGCAGGCCGTGAGGGCCGCGATGCAGGCCAGCAGTGCGGTGCGACGGATCGTGCGCGTACCCATGCCGTCAGTTCAGCACATCCGCGATCTTCCGGCGCCGGTTCGGCGCGGTCGACCGGGTGCACGACCGGGTGACGCGCGGTCAGGACGGCGCGCCCGTCCAGTCCCTGTTCACTCTTCTGCTCCCCCTCCACATGTTTGTCTGTGGCGGCAGGCTGAGCCCCCAGCCCCGGCCTGCCGCCACACCCCCCAGCACAAGACGACGTCTCGCGTTGCCGTCCGGAACCAGCATGTCCCGCAACGGCTCCGCGGGGCAGGGGTCTCCCGTCTCCCGATCACGCGGGCGACGGGAGACGCCTGGGATTCGGCGGGACGGCGGATCAGACTCGGAGGGCAGCCAGGCGTCCGCCGACGCCGGCGCTCCGGGGGGACTGGGCCTGCGACCAGCGGCTCAGTAGTCTGCAACGGTCGATTCACCGGCCGCCTGGGGGCGGCGGTCGAGGACGGGGACGAATGGCTGAGCAGTCGGATGTCTTTGGGGTGGAGCTGCGGCGGCTGCGCACCGCGGCGGGCCTGTCGCTGGCGGCGCTGGCGGCGCAGGTCCACTACAGCAAGGGCTATCTGGGCAAGATCGAGACTGGCTTCAAGCAACCAGGTGTTGATCTGGCCCGGCGCTGCGACGCGGTTCTCGGAGCCGGTGGACGCCTGGCAGCCCTGGTGGACCAGCCCGCCCCCGCGAGCCCGCTCGCAGCCGTCGCGGCCGACGGCGACGGCGAAGTGTGGGTGATGAGCATGGCTCCGGACGGGTCGAGCTGGATGGTTCCGATGCCCCGGCGCGAGGCGATCGCGACGGGCGCCGCCTCGTTGCTCGGGCTGACGCTGGGAGCTCCCCGCGCCGCCTCCGCCAGCGCGGTCCACGACGGCACGCTGGCGGCGTTCCGCTCGTTGTTCGCCGAGGTCAGGAAGCTGGGACAGACGACGAGCCCGAGCGTGGTGCTGCCGATGGTCACGGTGCACACCCACACGTTGCGCGGCATGGCCAACGGCGCCCCCGCGCCCGTTCGCGAACAGCTGCTGGGGCTCGCCGCCCGCTACAGCGAGTACGCCGGGTGGATGGCCCAGGAGGCCGGCGACGACCGGGCCGCGATGTGGTGGACCCGCAACGCCGTCGAGATGGGCGCCGCGGCCGGTGACACCGAGATGGCCACGTACTCGCTGATCAGGCAGGCGTTGATCACGCTCTACCGCGACGACGCCGCCGGCACCGTCGACCTGGCCCAGCAGGCGCAGGCCGCGCCGGGCACCTCCCCGCGCGTCCAGGGGCTCGCCGCGTTGCGGGAGGCCCAGGGCCACGCGCTGGCCTGCGACTACGACAACTGCCGGCGGGCGCTCGACCGCGCCGCCGTCCTGCTCGCCAGGGCGGACAACGCCGACGGCATGGTCATCGGCTCCGCCTCGGTCAGCGGCGCAGATCTGATCAGCCTCGTCGAGGCCTGGTGCCTGCACGACCTCGGCCAGTCCCGCCAGGCGGCGGACGTCTTCGACCGCCAGCTCTCGCTGGTGCCGGACAGCGCCCACCGCACCCACGCGCGCTTCGGCGCCCGCCGCGCCCTCGCCTACGCCTCCGCGGGAGACATCGACCACGCGAGCGCGTTGACCGCGAAGGTCCTCGACGCCGCCGACCTGGTCGACTCGGCCACCGTGCGCCAGGACCTCAAGCAACTGGCCAGGCTCCTGGGCCGCGAGCGCAGGCAGGCCTCGGTCAGCGAGGTCTACCCCCGCCTCAACGCGGCTCTGCGCAGTCAGCTCCACTGACGATTCACCGAACACCAGCACGATGGGGGCGTCGAAGTGTCCGATGCGGCGATTTTCCAGCGCAGGTTCGAGGCGCTGGCCGCGAACGTCGAGGACTTCATCCGCGGCAAGCCGGAGGTGGTCAGGCTCGCGCTCGTGTGCCTGCTCGCCGAGGGACACCTGCTGATCGAGGACGTACCGGGCGTGGCGAAGACCTCGCTCGCCAAGGCGATCGCGCGTTCGGTCGCGGGCGCGGAGGTGAAGCGGATCCAGTTCACCCCCGACCTGCTCCCGTCCGACGTGACCGGCGTGCAGGTCTACGACCAGGGCCGCTCGCGCTTCGAGTTCCGCCAGGGCCCCGTCTTCACCCACATCCTGCTGGGCGACGAGATCAACCGCGCCTCCCCCAAGACCCAGTCGGCACTGCTGGAGGTCATGGCCGAGGGCCAGGTGACCGTCGACGGCCGCCCGATCCCGGTGCCCTACCCGTTCCTGTGCATCGCCACCCAGAACCCGGTCGAGCACCAGGGCACCTACGCCCTGCCGGAAGCGCAGCTGGACAGGTTCATGATGCGCATCAGCATCGGCTACCCCGAGAACCTGGCCGACGAGGTCAGCATCCTGTCCTACGGCGTCACCCGCCGCCGCCCGGACGAGCTCAAGTCCGTGATGGAACTGGACGACCTCCGCCTGATGATCCGCGCCGTCCGCGAGCAGCGCGTGGCCGACGACCTCCGCGAGTACGTGGCCCGCCTGGTCCGCGCCACCCGCGTACACCCGGACGTCGAGCTGGGCGTGAGCCCGCGCGGCGGCATAGCCATGATCACCGCGGCCCAGGCCTACGCGCTGGCCGCGGGCCGTCCCTACGTGACGGCGGACGACGTGAAGGCCGTGGCGGTGCCCGTGCTGAACCACCGCCTGCTCCTCACCCCGGAAGCCCGCATCCAGCAACGCACCTCGGAGTCGGTGCTCCGGGACGTCCTGGCGACCGCGCCGGTGCCGGCGGGCCGATGAGCACCGCTTCCCGGCTCAGCAGAACCGGGCTGACCTCGACCGGCGCCTGGATGGCGGTCGCGGCCGTGTGCCTGGTCGCCGCCGGCACATGGGCCGACTACCCGGAACTGGTGACACTCGGCCTGGCCGCGGCGGGCGCCCTGCTGGTCGCCGCCTTCTGGCTGCTGGCAACACCCAAGCTGACGGTCGTGCGGGAGATCCGGCCGCGCCGCGTGTTCGAGGGCAGCGCCGCCCAAGGCACGCTGACCGTGACGAACGTGGGCAAGCGCGGAAGCCCTCCACTCGTGATCACCGAGACGCTCGGGAAAGAGCGCACGACCGTCACCGTGCCCGCGCTGGCCGCGGGCCACAGCTGCACGGTCAGCTACCCGCTTCCGGTCGGGCGGCGCGGACGCTACGTCATCCCACCCGTGCGGCTGGGCCACTCCGACCCGATGCGCCTGTTGCAGCGCGGCCGCGCGGCCGGGGGCGAGCTCGTCCTGCACGTCTACCCGCGCGTGCACCTGCTGGCCGTGAACACGCTCGGCGGAGCACAGGACGCAGAAGGCCACACGACCAGCAACGCCCCGCTGGGCGGGGCGGCGTTCCACAGCCTGCGGGAGTACGTGCCCGGCGACGACTGGCGGCGCATCCACTGGGGCGCGACGGCCAGGACCGGCACCGTCATGGCACGCCACGTGGTGGTGCCCGACGAGCCGCGCCAGCTGATCGTGCTGGACACCAGCTCCGCGCCCTATCCCGGAACGCTCTTCGAGGACGCGGTCCGCGTCGCCGCGTCGTTCTGCGTCGCCGCCGAGGGATCGGGCCTGCCGCTGCACCTGCGCAGCACCGGCGGGGCGGAGCGGGAGTCGAGCGGTACCGCGCTGGAGCTGCTGTCCGCCGTGCAGCGGAGCAGCGCCGACCGGGGGCTCGCCGCACTGCCTGACCTGGTGCGGGACGTGGTCTCCGGCACGCAGGGCGTCGCCCTGGTCGTCGTCACCGGTCGCACCGACGCCGAGGCGGCCCAGCTGCTGATGTCGTTGCGTCCCCGGTTCCTCTCGGTCAGCCTGGCCCAGCTCGTCCCGCCGGACACCGCGGCGCCGGCCAGGCCACGAGGGGTGCTCGCGGTCACCGCGGCGACCAGCGAGCGGTTCGCCACGAACTGGAACCGGCTGGTGCTGCGATGAACTGGCGGAGTCTCACGTCGGGCAGCGCGGCCGAGGTGGTGCTCGCCGTGGTGGCCACCGCGGCGGGAACGCTCGTGTACCAAGGGTTCTTCGCCACCAGCGGTTACCTCCCGGTGCTCGCGCTGGCGTGCCTCACCGGCGCGCTGACGGCCGCAGCAGGCCACCGGCGCACGTGGGTGACAGCGGTACTGGGAGCCGTGGGACTGGTTCTCGTCATGGTCTACGGGGTGTTCGGCGGTGCCGCGTCCGCCGTGTTCAGCGGGACGCGCGGTAGCTGGAACCGCCTGCTGACCGTGACCGCTCCCGCAGACAGCTGGCCCGAACTGCTGGCGGCACCGGCGCTCGTGACGTGGGCTGCGGCGTTCTCGTCGGTCCTGCTCGTCCTGCGAACTCGTCACCCGCTGGCACCGCTGGCCCCACCACTGGCCGGCTTCCTGTTCGCTCTCCTGGTCGTCGGCAACCAGGCAGGCGGCCACCTGGCCGCCACTGTCGTGTTCCTGCTCGCCGCACTGCTCCTGGTCGCGGTCCGCACCCATCGCGGCAGTGCGGTGCCTGCCGGGCGCCCGTCAGGCAGGCCGGTGGTCGCCCTCGCCCTCGTGACCGCGATGGTCGCCGCCAGTGCTTTGTCCGGTGTGGCGGGCGGGCAGGTGCTGCCCTTCGCGTCCGGCGATCACCGCTTCGACCCGCGGGACGTGCTCGCCCCACCGGTCCTCGGCACCGACACGCTGACCCCGTTGGCAGAGCTGAAGAAGCAGCTCAACGAGAACCCGCCGCGCCCGTTGTTCACCGTGCGGACGGATCTCGCGACCGCCGGGAAGCTGGACAGGGTCCGCACCGCCGCTCTCGACCGGTTCGACGGCACGACCTGGACCGCGGACGACACCTACCGCGTGGCCGGGAGCCACCTCACCGTCGATCCTGGCATGACGAACCGCAGCCAGGTGAAGATGCGGATCGAGTTGCAGGAGCTCACCGGTCCGTACCTCCCCGTCGCCGGCTGGCCGTCGCGGCTGGACGTGCGCGCCGGGACCGGCGCGAAGGTCGGTTTCGCCCCGGACTCGGGCGTGGTGGTGCGCACCGGTTCGACCTCACCGGGCTTCACCTACGACATCACGGCCGAGACCAACCGCGGGCTCGACGAACCGGGCCGGTCCACGCCGACGCCGACTCTGGACCACTCGGCTCCGCTTCCCGGCGGCATTCCCGATTCGCTGCGCTCGCTGGCGGAGAAGGGCCGCGAGAACCACCCGGACGCCCCTCACCTCCAGCTGCGCTACCTCGAGACCGAACTGCGAGGTCTGCACTACCAGCTGGACCGGCCACCGGGGCACTCGTACGCCGCCATCAACCGTGCCCTGGTGGCAGGAGCCGGCGGGTACGCGGAGCAGTACACCGCCGCGTTCGCGGTGATCGCCAGGATGTGGGGGTTCCCGGTCAGGGTCGCGGTCGGCTACCGCCTGCGTGCCCCCCAGCACGGCGTCTTCCACGTCACCACAGCGGATGCCCACGCCTGGGCCGAGGTGCACTTCGCCCGACTCGGCTGGGTCGCGTTCAACCCGGCCGGTGGCGGCTCCGCGAGCACACCGCCCCCACCGCAGGAACCGCCCCGCGTGGTTCCGCCGCAGGTCGCCCCGCCGACCGGAACCCCGGAGCCCGCGCCACAGGCGGAAGCGGAGTCCACCCTCGCGCCGGAGGCGTGGGCGCTGCGCTGGAGCGACGTCCTGAACGGCACCCTGGTCCTCGTGCCGGTGGCGGTTCTGCTCCTGCTGCTCACCGGCGGGCTGATCGCGCTCGGCAAAGCCGACCGCCGCAGGCGAAGGCGCCGCGGCGCGGACGACACGGCGCGCATTCTCGGAGCGTGGCAAGAACAGCTCGACCGGCTGGCCGAACGTGGCGTCTCACCACCGGTCTCGCTCACGTTCCACGAGGTGGCACTGCACGCGCGGAGCACCCTCGGCGACGTGGCGAACCCGATCGCCGCCACCGCTCAGCTGGCGACCACGGCGATCTACGCGCCGGAGCTCATCGGCAGGCCGGAGTCCGATCAGGCCTGGGAGCACGAGGCGCGGTTGAACGCAGGGCTCCACCCGCGACGCCTGTCCGCCGCAAGGGTTCGCGCGGCGGTCGATCCGCGTCCGCTGTGGACCTCGTGGAGCGTCGTGCGGCGCAGGCGACGGGCAGGCGAAAGACTGGAAATGGGGCGATACCGGTGAAGTCGAGACACGTCCGCGTCATGCTCGCCGTCGTCGCCGCGCTCACCGGCGCGATCGTGGTGGGAGGTCCCGGGTACGAGACCTCCCAGGCACGGATGTACTCCGGGGCGGTGTGGCTGGCGTCCGAACGGGTCGGCCAGGCGACGCTCGTGGACGGCGCCTCCGCCGAGGTGAAGGCCCAGGTGACGGTCGATGGTCCGAGCACGGCGCTGAACGTCACCCAGCAGGGCGACGCCGCCCTGGTCCTGAACGAGAGGACCGGTGCGCTGCGCCGCGTCGACAGCGCCACCGAAGACGTCTCACCGCCGGTGTCCGTTCTGCCCGCGAGCGACGGACTGGTCGTGCTGCCCTCTCCGGACGCGCCGCGGGTGATCGACGTCCACAGTGGAATGACCACGGTGGTCGACCCCGTGACGCTGGCGCCGACCGGCGAACCCGAGCAGCTGGCCGACAGGATCCGGCCGGGCAGCGGCGTCGTCGACGGCGAAGGCCGGGTGTGGGCGATCGACGACGCGACCGGCGACGTGGTCTGGCTGAGCGGGGGCAAGCGGCGAGTGCGTACCGCGGACACCGGCAACGGCAGACTCGCGATCACCACGGGCCGGCCCGTGCTGGTGGACCCCGAGCACGGCACGGTCCAGCTGATCCACCCTGAGAGCGGAGGCGTCAGCCGATCACTGCGACCGGAACTCCGTCCCGACGACGACGTGGTCGTCAGCGGCTCCCCCGGCCTCGCCAGGGTGCTGATCGTGGTTCCCTCTCGCGGCGAGCTGATCACGTGCACCTTCGACGTCGGTTCCTGCACCGAGCCCGTGAAAGTCGCCGCCGCGGGTGCCGACCTCGGCGCCCTGGTCGAGGCCGACGACCACGCGGTGGTACCCGACCACTCGACCGGGCAGGCGACGATCGTCGACCTCGGCACATCACGGGTGGTGGCCCAGCGCAGGCTGTTCGACCGGCCGGCTCCGTTCGAGCTGATCACCCGCGACGACATCGTGTTCTTCAACGACCCGGAGAGCGACAAAGCCGGCGTGCTCGACCTGTGGGGCGGCGTGCGCACGATCACCAAGTACGCCGACGACCCCGCCACGCCCGCTCTCCCCCTGGTGCCCGAGAGCAAACCGTCGGACGACGTGAAGAAGACCGGCCGGCAGAAGCCGGACCCCGGGCTCGGACTACCCGGCCTGACCGGCGATCCCGGCGAGGGGATCGCCGGGCCCGCGGCGTCCATCCTGGTCACGCCCGGCAATCGCGGTGCGGTCGGCGACGAGTTCGAGCTGACCTTCGTGCTGCGACCCGCCGTCGAGGCCGCGGTCCGGTGGTCGTTCGGCGACGGAGCCGACGGATCCGGCTCGTCGGTCCGGCACAGGTGGACCGAGCCGGGCACCTTCACCGTCCGCGCGACCGCCACGTTCAGCACGGGCAAGCGTGCCGAGGCGGAGACGAGGGTGGTCGTGGACCCGCCGGACGCCCCGCCGGCCATCACCTCTCTCGACATCCGGCGAGCGAAACCGGTGGTCGGTGAGTCGGTGCGCTTCAGCGCCGACACCACCCGCGATCCGGACCGCTGGGAGTGGACCGTCACCAGGTCCGGCCGGCCGGTACCCGAAGTGACCGCGCGGACGGCCGAGTTCGCCCACGCGTTCACCACGGCAGGCCACTACGTCGTCACACTCACGATCATCAAGGGAACCCGGACCGCTCAGTCCTCCCGGCAGTTCAGCGTGGGACGGGGCGCCGTCAAGGTCTGGGGCCGCGAGACCGAACGCTTGAACCTGGCCCCTCCTCGGGAGGCGGAGAGCGGTGTGATCGCGATCGACGCGGCGGAGAGCCACATCGTGGCGTTGAAGTCGGACGGCCGTGTGATCGCCTGGGGCGACGACCAGTTCGGCCAGTTGCAGGTCCCGCCCCAAGCGTTGAGCGGTGTGATCGCAATTTCCGCCGGGGGACATCACAGTCTCGCGCTCAAGGCCGACGGCTCCGTCATCCAGTGGGGCAGGACGGACAACGGGGAGCAGGACGTACCGGACGAGGCACGGCGCAACGTCGTCGCCATCTCCGCAGGCTCGATGGACAGCATGGCGTTGAAGGACGACGGCCGCGTCATCGTGTGGGGCAACGGCTCCGAAGTGCAACCGGTGCCCGAAGCGGCCACCAAGGGTGTGATCGGGATCGAGGTCGGAAACCTGAAGTTCACGGCCTGGAAGGCGGACGGCTCCATCATCGTCTGGCCCTTCGGGGAAGACGCGGGCGGCCGGGTGGACGGCGGAGTGCGCTCAGCCGGCTGGTCGGACGCCGTCACCCTGGTGTTGGGGGAGAACGGCTCGGTCACCAGTCGGGGCTTCCCCATGACCTCCCTCTACTTCGTGCCCGAGGAAGCCAAGAGCGGTGTCGTCTCGCTGAACTGGGGTCGGCAGCACGTCCTGGCGCTGAAGGAGAACGCCACGATGCTCGGATGGGGCCTCGGGTACGACTTCGAGCCCCCGCCGCCGCCCGAGTACAACCGCGGGGTGAGGGCAGTGGCGGCGGGCGAGGGGTTCAACCTGGTCCTGCTGGACGAGATCGACTGACCTGTGCGGTTACGAGTAGCGGGCACGGGTGGCCTGGCGCAGTTCACGCCAGGCTGCGGCCACGTTGGCGGTCTCTCCCCCGAACGCACCGGCGCGCAGCAGCGCCGACTCGGCGTCCAGCCGCGCGGCGTTGCGCTGGTAGACGACCGAGTCGTCGTGGTCGAGGCGCACCGCGAACTCCCCCAGCGACGAGAACGGGGCGTCGTGCAGTTCCAGCAGGCTGCGCAGGAACTCGTAGTCCGCGAACGCCCACTCGAACGCCGGGCCGTCCACGACGTTGAAGAACACGCGGCTGAGCACCTGCCTCAGTTGCACGCTCAGCGCTTGGTGGGGCGGCGCGCCGCCCCACGTGGGGAGCGCTGCCGCGTGCCGCGGGTCGACCACGTTGCGCAGCGCCAACTCCCGCAGCACGGGCGTCGTGCGGCCGTCAACGGAGGTGGCCGACGTCTGGCACAGCAGGCGGTGCAGGAGCTCGTCCCTGCCCGCCGCCACGGCGGCCACGCCGATCACGCAGGTCAGCAGCAACGCCGGATAAGCCGTTGCGTTGACCCACGCGTCGTTCGCTCCGTGGTGGCGCGGGCGTGGACGCAGGAAGCGTTCGACCAGGCCTGTCCACACCTCGTCGTGCCGGCGGTCTCCGGACCGCACGCCGATGGCGACGAGGCGCAGCAACGGTGCCAGGTCGTGCTCGTAGCCGGTGAGCCGCTTCTCCAGCTCGGCCGGCAGGTCGCTGTCGTCGAGGTGGCCGGACGTGGGGTACCGCGCCTCCGTGAGCAGTTCGAGCGCCGCCGTGGCCGCCGACTGGACGCGTTCGTACACCGACTGGCCGAGCGGTTCGGACAGGGCCTGGCGGAACTCGGTGATCGGGCTGCGCAGCTCGCCCTCGGCCGGGCGGGCGGGGCGCGGGGCGGACGACGGGCGTGGTGCGACGAGCTCCGGGACCAGCTCGACCAGCTCGTCGACCAGGCGGGGCAGGTCCAGGTCGTCGCTGCGGTGGTGGATGCGCAGGTACTGGCAGCGGGCCACGCGCTTCAACGCGTCGGGCAGGTCGGCCTCGCGCAGCGGGTCGATGCCGTCCATGAGGACCGGGATCACGCGCAGGCCGCAGTCGAAGGCCTCGAGGATCTCGCGGCGCACCCAGTCGTCGGACTTGCCGAGGCGGCGGACGCCCTCGCGGTCGACGGCGTTCACCCAGCGGGGGCCGATGAGGGCCAGGAGCACCTCGCACCGGCGCAGGCCGCTCAGGATCTCGCGGGAGAAGTCCTCGCCGAGGCGGATCGACTGGCTCGCGTAGAAGACCTGGCCGGCTCCGAAGCGCGCGCTCAACTCCCGCTTGACCAGGGCAGCAGCCCATTCACCGTCACCGGTGCGGTAGTTGACGAACACGCCAGGCATCGCCCTAACCCTCTCACGTGAGGCCGTGACGAGGAGATTACTGACCGCCTCCAAAGCGATTTGCCACCCGGCGCTCTTCGCGGGCCTGTTCGACGCGTTCCTCCAGCGCCTCGAACCACTCGCGGCCCTGGCGGCCGCAGTGGTCGCGGATCTCGTGCTTGAGCTCGGAGGTGTTGGCGTTCAACGTGCGGACCATGTCCAGGCCCTCGTCCACGTGGGACCGCAGCTCGCCCTGGGAGCGGGCCAGGTGGGCCGCGGCGGCCCTCATCTCGGCGCGGGCCCGGCTGCTCACGGTCAACTGGTAAGGCGCGCGGCGGGCGTGGCGGACGAGACCCGCCATCGTGCGCAACGAGGTCTGCGCGGAGTGGTAGGCGATGTGGGCGGTGTCGGCGCACTGGTAGGACTCGCGGTGGAACACGCGCAGGGAGTGGAACTCGACACCGGGACGCTCCGCGCGCTGGAGCTTCTCCACGCGTGCCCGCACCTGCTGGGCCTGGCGGCGCACCCGGTCGTTCTGGGCGCGGACGCGCCGCACCGCCTGGTCGGCCTCGGCGGCCGCCGCGCGCACCTCCGCGACGGTGACCCTGCGGGCGCGGCCGTCCCAGAGCCGCATGGCGACCAGGACGACGAGGCCGATCAGCGCGGCGCTGCCGAAGAGCGACGTGCCGTCGTCGATGACGTGCTCACCGAGGAGGGAGGGCTCCTTGCGCAGGAACACGAAGGCGTTCGTGGCGGCGAGCAGCCCGAGGCCGCGCAGCAGGTACCCGGACCAGCGGCGCACCGGTGGCGAGCGGCGCAGCCGGCCGCCGCGGCTCAGCACGATCCGGACCGCCAGCGCGGCCAGCGGCACCGCCACGGCCGAGCCCCACAGCCACTCCTGCAGGTACACGGCGTGTTCGGGCCGGCCGTCGACGACGATGCGCGCCGCGATCGCCGGTGACACCAGCACGAGCGCCAGCGGCATCACGAGGAACAGGGCGAGGAACGCGAACACGCAGCCGCAACCGCTGCGCTGGTTGCGGCTCACCGGGCGCGGCGCGGCTTGCGGCGGGCGGGTGCGAGAGCGGTCGCGCCCGATCCGTTGAGCACCTTGTCGATGACGTTCGCAACGCCGCCGGTGAGTTCGGAGTGGTGCTGCACGAGCATGGTGGTGAAGTGCTGCGTCAGGTCGATGTAGGCACGGCGCTCCGCGAGCTCCAGTCCCGGCTTGACGGTCGCGCGCTGCATGTTGACCATGCACTCCCGCAGCGCCGCCGCGCTCTTCCCCGCCCTGCCGAGCTCCTTCTGCATGCCGCGCAGCGTGGCGGTGGACTCCCGGCGGCGCTGGTCCAGCACCGCCAGCCGGACGTCCCTGTCGTCCACCGCCTTCGCCGCGCGCACCTCGCGGATCTCGGTGGCCAGCGCGTACGTCTCGGCGACGCAGCGGCCGGCGGCGCCGAGTGGTTTCAGTTGCTCGGCGACACGGGACAGGGCGTCGGTGAAGCCGACGTCCCGGCCCTCGAAGGTGACCAAACCCATGGAAGTCTCATCCTGCCGCCCCGCCGGAGCGTTACACCCCGAACGAACACGGTCACGCCGCGACCCCGACGACGGCCCCCCGCCACAGCCGGAAAACCACCTGGCGCACAACGGATCCGGCGGGCAAGACACCGTGATATTCCGCTGTGACGGGAATCCGTGTCCATGAATTGTCCACTTTGGCCTTCTACAAGGATTTCCGCTGGTCATGAGATCATGGAGTGACCGAACATCACCCATGGTGCCGAAATTCCCCGTGGTGGCGCAGATGGAGCAGCACCCATGTACGCGAAAGGATCTCCCATACACCAGGGCGATTGGGCATGATGCAAGTGACATCGGTGTCACGGTCGGTAGTCGGGAGGGAACCCGTGGAAGAGGCTCCAGAGGTGAACTGCGCACTCGTCGACCTGACAGGCATTTCCCTCGACGAACTGCGGCACACGACCGACGAGTCGGTTGCCGCGTCGGTACGCGCGGTGCTGCTCGACGTCGCTGATCCGGGCGCCCGCGCGGCGCGGATGAGCAACTCCGCTGACGAGGACAAGTGCGACGGAGGCCTGTTGCCGGAGCGGAGGACCGACCGAGAGCTGGTACCGCTGATCAAGTGCTGACCTCCCACCGGCTGCCGCTCCAGTCGGTCGACCAGCTCGCACGGGGCGGCGGCGATGACGCGGTTCTAGCTCGGCTGAACGACGGTCAGTTCAGTGCGCGGCTCGTCGCCTTGCGCGCGTTGCTGGACGAGGTCGCGGGTCGTTCACTCCTGCTCGAGATCGACGAGGCGTGGGACCTGCTCGTCCTGGCCCAGAGGAAATCTCCCGGTCTGGTACGTCAGGTCCTGATGCTGCCACAGGTCGGCGCGTGGCTCACGGACGTTCTGCGGAGGCTGCGCGGGACGATGAAGTCCGCAGAGCCCCTGTGGGTGGAAGTCGGCCATCTGAGGTGCGTGGCAGCGGCGGCGGCTCACCTGTGCGACATCGACTTCTCACTGGACGTTCCTGTGAGCCGGGGCGTGATCTCCCTCCCGTCGCTGGGCATCGCCGCGGTGCCGGTGTCATCTCATTGGGCCGTCGCGAGAGCAGAGGCGCACGCGGGCCGGCTTTCCTTGTTCTGCGGTGAACACGCGGTTCGAGTACCGGAGGACGAGAACTGGTCACCGGTCCACCGGGTGGTCTCAGGTGACTTCCGGCCTCTGCTGGACGATGTCGAGCCGCACCGCGACTACCGCGCCAAGGTTCCCCCGCTCAGGCTGACGGACATCGAGATCGAGCGGTGGGCACGAGGACTCGACGAGGCACGGGTCCTGCTCGGCAAGGAGTACGTGAGTGCCCTCACCGCGATGGTGACCACGGTCGTGCCAGTCGCGCCGGCGAACGACGGCACGCCCTACAGCGGCTCGTCCGCGGATGCGTACGGTGCCGTGCTGCTGTCGGAGCCCCCGGACTCCACCGCGTTCGCCGAGACACTCGCCCACGAGGTGCAGCACACCAAGCTCGCCGCGCTGATGACGATGGAACCTCTTTACACGGCAAGCGGAAACGCCTATTGCTACGCGCCGTGGCGCGAAGACCCCCGCCCCTTGAGCGGGCTCTACCAGGGCGCGTACGCCTTTCTCGGTGTGACGGACTTCTGGCGAGCACATCGTCTGGCAGCCCCGTCCGGCCGTGCGGACTTCGAGTTCGCCTACTGGTGCGGGCAGACCACCCACGCGACCAGGTTTCTGCGCGGTCGCCGTGAGCTCACCCCTCTCGGCCGCCGGTTCGCCACGATCATGGCGGCACGGCTGAAGCCGTGGAACCGGATCAAGGTCTGTGCCGCGGCCGGACTCGCGGCGCGCCTCGCTGCCCTGGACCACCGCGCGACCTGGCGTGCCCGGCATCTCACGCCTGATCCCGCCGGCGTGAGCCACCTTGCGGATCTGTTCCTCGCCGGGCATCAGCGACCGCCCGGAGAGCTACCGCCCTCGACGCTGTCGCCGGGCCCGGCGCCACCGCTGCCGCGCATCGAACTCCGACGGCGGCGGTTCCACACCCTCGAGAACGCCCAGGTGCCCGCCGCGACTGACGCCGACCTGCTGCACGTCGCAGGCGATCAGGAGGGCGCGACTCGCCTCTACCTGGCGGACATCGGAATCCGGCCGGACGACGCGGCCGCGTGGATCGGGCTCGGGCTCGCGGATCCGGCGGCGCGAACCGTGTTGCGGGCGCCGGAGGTCGTCATGGCGGTGCATGCGGAGGTCGCCCGGCGTACCGGTGAGTTCCCCGACCCACGCGCGATCGCCGCGTGGGTCGGGCGCTGATCGCTCAGCCGGTGGGCAGCGGTTCCAGGTCGCAGTCGGCGCGGGCACTGCTGGCCGCGGCGATCGTGGCCGGGTGGTTCTTGCCGAGCACCCGCCGGAACCGGCTGATGACGTCGATCTGCAGGGACTCAGCGTCCGCGGTGCGGTCGAGCCCGCGCAGGTCCAGGACGATGTTCGCGAGACACGCGAGCGTCGACGGGTGGTCCTCGCCCAGCACACGCCGGGAACGTTCGAGCACTCGCTGGTTGAGGGTGTACGACTTCTCGTACTCGCCCGATGCCGCGTAGTCACTCGCCCTGTTCGTGGCGCACACGAGCGTGAACGGGTGGTCGTATCCCAGTGCGTCCTGCATCGTGACGAATGCGTCCTCGTTGAGTTCGGACGCTCCGGCGACGTCACCCATCAACCGCAGGGTGACGGCCAAGTTCGTCTTCGCCGCCAGCACGTAAGGATGGCTCTCGCCCAGTGTCGCCGCGTAGGCCTGGACGACCTTCTCGCCGAGTTCCCTCGACTCCGCCAGCGCACCTGTCTGCCTCAGGTCCACCGCCAGGTTCATCGACGCCGCCAGTGATCCGGGGTAGTTCTCGCCGTACCTCTTCGCGTACCGCAGAACCGCTTCCTCCGAAAGGCGCAAGGCACCGGCGTGGTCACCCGCCTTGCGGCGAGTCACAGCGAGGTTCTTGATGGCCCGCAAGGTGTCCGGGTGATCATCGCCGAAGAGCCTGCGGTGTTTCGCGACGGCGGTCTCCAGCATGTCGCGGGCCTGGACGTACTCACCGCATTCACGGATGTCCAGGCACAGGTTGTTGAGCATCGACAGGGTGAACCTGTGCTCGTCACCGAGAATGCGCGCGCGAAGCTCCCAGGTGGACTGGTCGATGTCACGGGCCTCAGCGAACCTGCCGACGAGGCGCAGTGCGATTCCGAGGTTGTCCGCCATCGCGAGGGTGAAGCCGTCCTCCTCACCGAAAACCTCCTCGGCGATGCGGTAGCCGTTGTCGCTCAATTGCCACGCCTTGGTGAACTCACCCAGCGCGCGAACGTCCATGGCGACCATGTTGGCCAGGATGAGCGTTGTCTCGGATTCATTGCCGAGGTGTTCCTGCGCCACCGCGTACGCACGTTCATCGACCGCGAGTGCTTCCGTGTACCGACCGAGTGCGCGGAGACAGATTCCCAGCTGTTTCGATGCCATCAGCGATTCAGGCTTTTCCTCGCCGAACCGCTCACTCCAGTAGTTGAAAAGTTCGCGCGAGTAGTCGTGACCACTGTGGTCGTCACCCCACGCGGAGAGGAAGACAGCGCTGTGCAGAGCGGTGCGCCGCACCCAGGGGTCATCGCATTCATGCATTTTCGATGCACGCACGTGGGGCAGCAGCTCGATGTACTTCGACCAGTTCTTCTGGTTGGCCGGTCCGCGTGGATCGTCAGTGGCGAGCAGCACGTGCGCAGCGTGCCGCATTTGCGCACGTTCCTGCGGGGTCATGCGGTCGTACAATGCGCCTTGCACCAGCCGATGAAGCAGAATCGTGGCGTTGCTCTGGTCGATCTGCGCCAGGCTGTACCTGTTGATCTGACGCATGGCCTTGCCGAGCAGCAGCGGGTCGCGCAGTGCGTCCGCCAGCTCCTCCGGCACCGGGATTCCCTGGAGTTCGATGAAGAGGTTCCGGTCGATCGGCTCGGGCGCGAAGAACGAGCAGACCTGCAGGAGCTGCAGAGCCGCGGGGTTCTCCTGGCTCAGTCGATCGAGCGACACGTTCCACGCCGCAGCCACCGGTACGTGGTAGTCGAGCGGCAGACCGGCTTCGAGGAGTTCCGCACGCTTTTGCGCGAACAGCAGAAGGTATTCCGCGGCGTTCATACCCGTCTCACGCAGCCAGGACGCGGCCTGCTCGATCGCGAGAGGCAGGTCTCCGAGCACCTCGGCGATCTGCTCGGCGTCGGAGTCGGTCAGCCCGCGGTTGCGCCGCTGCAGCAACTGCCTGCTCTCGGACCGGCTGAACAGGTCGACCTCGACCGTCTGCGCGACGTTCGACCAGTGAGTGTTGCGTGAAGTCACGAGGATGTGCCCTGAACCGCCGCTGGGAAAGAACGGACGAACATCCTCGGGCTTGTCGGCGTTGTCGAAGACGAGCAGCCATCGCCGATAAGGATGACCGCGCCGCAGCGACTCGCGCACAGCCTCTATGACCGCGTGGACCGCGCCGGTGTTCGGAATTCCGAGTTTTTCGGCGAGCGTCATGAAAACCGAACGGATGTGCGTGGGGTCCTCCGACGGAATCCACCAGACCACGTCGTAGTCGTCCGCGTGCAGATAGGCGTACTCGATTGCCACCTGCGACTTGCCGATCCCTCCCAGGCCGTACAAAGCCTCGGGAAGCACCGCGGTGAGATTCGTGTCGCCGGAAGTCAGCCGGGCGTGCAGGGCCGAGAGCATCTCGGTGCGCCCGGTGAAGTTGAAGTTGCGCGGCGGGACCGACCATGCCCGCGGAACATCACCTTGCTGATCCAGGAGTGTGGACGAGGTCTCGTCGCGCAGGGTCACAGTCCCTCCTGGGTCCGGTGCATTGATCGTCGATATTTGTGAGGGAGATTCCTCTTCGGTGGGAGCAGACACGGGCGCGATTGAATCAGCGACCACGTCCTCCTGATCGACCTGGTCGGCCGTCAGGTCGGTGATGATCGCTCTGATACGATTAGACCGTTTGGCGTATGGCCCGCTCATCGCCCGGAAAATCACCTGCTGCAGGCGCAGATGAGGAAGGTTTTCCGGGGTCGCCTCCGAAATGGCGGAGTCCGGATCGTCGAGCGCTTCCTTGAGGTCGCGAGTCGCCTCGCTTTTCGGGAGCAAGTCGGCCACGGTGCGCAGAACGCGGGCCGTGTCCGCTCGCGAGCAGGTGGAGAGCAATTCCTGCCGCAATCCCTCCCGGAACTCGTAGGTGCCGGGAGAAGAAGTGCCCTCGTCGCGTTCGACGAGGCCGCCGAGCAGCACCTCGGCCAGGTGCGAGAGCTTCGTGCCGGGCAGCACGGTCTGGCGCACGGCGCTCATCACCGGCAGCTTCAGCGGGACCGGGGTGGCGGCGAGCAGGCCGGCGAGGGCGAACGCCGGCGGGGAGGCGATGGTGCGGAAGCGGCTCACCCGGTCGGCCGGGCTCAGGTGTGGCATCGGGTCGACCTCGAAGGTGCTCTCCTTGGCACTCGGGTCGGCGAACAACGTGGTGAGGTGGACGGCGGGGCCGTCGCCGGTGACCAGCCGGGTCCAGTGGCCGAGCCAGTCCGGGCGCAGTTCCAGCACGGGCACGGGCACCGCGGTGTCCGGCGGCCGTTCGTCGGAGGGGTCGGCGAGGCGGTAGCGGATGCGGGCGTTCGGCGAGCCCGCGCCGGGCATCCGCAGCTGCACCCTCGTCGTCACGAGGCCGGTCCAGCTCCACAGCTCGTGCGGGAGCAGGTGCATGACGGACACGTGGATCGAACGGCCCCAGTAGCCGATGACGCGGTCCGCCGCGCCGGTGTGCCACGCCCTGCCCACCCCGTCCGTCACCACGAGCACCAGGCGTCCGCCGGACGGGTCGAGCAGTTCCGCGGGGCCGCGGGACGGGCCGTCCGGCGCGCCGACGCGCACCAGCAGGTCGCCGGCGCTCTCCTGGTCGAAGTCGACGAAGTAGAGGCGGACCGTGCGGAACGCGCCCTGGGTCTCGAGCACCGCGCGGAAGTCCGCGATCTCGCGCTGCCAGATCTCCAGCGACGCCATGTCCACGACGAGCGCGATCTCGAACGGCCGGGTGAGCGCGGGGAGGAAGGCGGGCAGCCACACGCCGGTCTCGGCGACGCGGACCGCGGTGGTCTCCTCGTCGAACTCCACCTCGTGGTCCGAGGGCACGAGTCGCGCGAGCGGTCGCAGTGCCCGCGAGATCGCGCGGGTGTGCGGCAGGCTCTCGGCGACCGGTCGGGCGGCACCCGGTTCGTACTGCGGTGGCACGCCAGGAGCGAACCTCGGCGGAACCTCGTCCTTTGTGGACCGCATTTCCGGGAGACCGGGCGGAGACGCGGTGGGCCGGAGAGCCGGTGGAACGTCGTCGGGAGGCGGAAGTGCCATCGGCAGAACGACGTGCTGCCGCGTGGGCGTGCCCGGAACCGCCGCCGGGCCCGCCACCTCCCTGCTCGCGTTCCACACCTGGCTCGCGAGCCACAGGGCGTCCGCCAGCTCCCTCGCGGTGAGGTCGCGCTCCGCCGCGCTCATTCGAACCCCGTCGTGGAAAGCCGGTGCCACAGGGCGTCGCGCAGGCGTTCCCACGCGACTCGGTCCGAGGTGAGCCCGCTCGACGACGCGAGCTGGATGGTGTTCAGCAGCTGGTCGATCGCGAGTCCGCCCTCGGACTCGCTGCGGCGCAGGAACTTCCGGATCAGCTCGGCGGAGCCGCCCGACGCGTCGCGGAAGTGCGCGGCCACCATGCTCGCGAGCTGCTCCTCGTTCGGCGGCTGCATCTCCAGCTGCAGCGTCCTGCGCAGGAACGCCGGAGGGAACTCGCGTTCCCGGTTGCTGGTGAACACGATGAACGGGAAGGCGCGGCACACCACCCGTCCCTCGGTGATCTCCGCGCTGCCACCGGGATCCGCGGTGTGCACGACGACCTTCGGCGTCCGGCGTGCGACGCGGGCGAGCTCGCGGATCAGGAACTCCCCGTCCTCCAGCACCGCGAGCAGGTCGTGCGGCAGCGAGAGATCGGCCTTGTCGACCTCGTCCACCACCAGGACCCGCGGAAGCTCGTACGGCAGCAACGCCGTGCCCAGCGGCCCCAGGTGGATGAAGTCGCCGATGTCGGTCGGCTCGTCGAGCACCCCGCTCGCCCTGGCGCTGGACGCGTGCACGCGACCGATGGCGTCGTACTCGTAGAGGCCGTCCTGCCGGAGCTTGGTGCTCGACGTCACCGGCCAGGTCAGAACCGGTCCCAGCGAGAGCTCTCTGGCCACGCGGAACGCCAGCGACGTCTTGCCGGTGCCGGGGCCGCCGGTGACGAGCAACGGCCTGCGCAGCAGCAGGGCGGCGTTGACCATGTCGATCTCGTGGCGGTCCGCCGGGTAGGACGTGTCGGCGCCGGGCGCGCCGATCCGCCGGGTGTTCTCGTGCTCCCCGCCGGGCGGCAGGGGCAGCGCGGGACCGCCCCGGAACACCCGCCAGGGCGGCGGTTCCGGCAGGTCGGTCCGCAGATCCACCTCGGCGGCCGGTTGCCCCGTGCCGGTGTAGATGTGCCAGTCGTCGGTCCGCGTCAAGGCGCGACCACCTCCTGCGGCAGGGGTTCCACCTGCCGGGCCGGGTCGTCCCAGAGGACGCTGATGTGGCTGCCGGGGTGCACGTCGCAGTCGTCGGCGTACTGGGCCTGGCCGCGCAGCTTCTTCACGTTCTCCAGCAGCTTGCCGAGCCCGCCGTCCGCCAGCAGGTCGTCGACGGCGCTGCGGAACGCCTTGCCGGCGCAGTCCTCCCGGTGCCAGATCAGCACGGGCACACCCGTCTTGAGCGCGATCGCCACCTCCATCCTGCCGACGCTGTCGCGGGCGGACGGCGGGTCGGCGAGCACGAGCAGCACGACGTTCTCGGCGAGTGCGAGCTTGGCTCCGAGTTTCTGAAGGTGCCGAGGGCCGTCGAGCTGGCTGCGGTGCACCGCGTCGTCGATCGGACTGTCTCCCGCCTGGAGATGACTCTGCAGGTTTGTCCATCGCCGCTTCCACCGGCGGTGTTTCGCTTTCTCCCTGCTCCGTTCCAGTGACCGCAGGGACACCAGGTAGTCGACCCCGATCGGTGTCGCCACCTCGTCGGAGAACGAGATCCACTGGTCGACGGGCAGGTTGAGCAGGTCTTTCGGCAGGATCATCTCGATCGAGACGCTGCTCGCGTTCTCCGCCCAGCCCTCGATCCGGCCGACCAGCTCGCCCACCCGAGCCCGCAGTTCGGCGAGGCTGCCGGTGTAGTCGCGGCCTCGCTGCGGCGCCCACGTCGCCGAGTTCACCTGCCACCACTCGGAGAGCAGGTAGCGGCCGGGGCCGACGCCGTGCGGCTGCAGCCGCAGCACCAGCGACGCCTCGGCGGGCGCGACGGTCTCCGTGGTCTCCACCGAGATCGACCCGCGCAACGCGAGCAGGTCGGCGTGCAGGCCCATGGCACGCGCCTGGTCCTCGGAGAACTGCCAGAGGCGCTGGGAGAGCACGTCTCCCGCGTGCAGCGCGAGGTGTTCGAGCAACGCGAGCGCGGGCGGGACGCCGTCGGGACGCGCGTTCATCCGCTCCAGCCGGTTCAGCACGTCGACGGCGTCGTGCCGGCCGGGTGGCAGGGGCGCTGCCTGGCTTCCCGCCGCGACCCGATAGCACTCGGCGAGCTGCGGGAAGTCGGTGTCGCGCAACAGTTCGGTGATGGTGCGGCGGTCCTCCTCGCCGAAGAGCTCCAGCGTCGCCATGTCCTCGACGAGGCGGCTGATCTGCCGCAGCTCCTGGGCTTCCGGCTGCAACTGCTCGAGGGCCTGCAGCAACGCGCGCACCGCGCCCGGCCGACGCCCGCAGGCGAGCACGATCGCGAAGACGTGCAGCCGGGCGTCGTCGAACTCGGCGACCCGCAGCCGTGGTTCGAGCACGCTGTTGACCAGTTGCAGGCACAGCCTCCGGCCCTCGATCCGCGCCATCAGCGGCATTCTGGCGATCAGCTCGGCCAGGACGCCGAGCGACTCACCGCCACCGGCCATCGCCCCGTCGTCGATCTCCGCCGGTGCCACCGGGGCCGGTGCGGGCGCGGCAGCGGCCTGCATCGACTCGGCGGACAGCCGGATCCACGCCGACGTCCTGGTCTCCTTGACCGCGACCTCGATCTCCCGGTACGCGAGCGGCTCGGCCGCCGGGTCGTGCCACAGCACTTCCTCGTAGAACGCCTTCGACACGATCACCGCGAGCACCGAGGACGAGCCCGCCAGTGCGGACTTCAGGGGGTCGGCCTCCAGCAACCGGAACGTGAGGTTCACGCAGTCGCCGACCGCGCCCTTGGCGTTGAACGTGACCTCACCGAAGTGCAGCGCGATCCGCAACCGGATGCGCGCCTCCTGGGTGACCGTCGCGTTGTACCGCAGCAGGTTCGCGATCAGCCGGCGGAGCAGGAACTCGGACAGCACCTGCTTGGGCACCTCAGGGGTGAAGAGGAACATCGCGCCGTCGCCGCGGTCCTCCTGGTGCCAGCAGTGCTCCTCGATGTTGCTCTCGCGCAGCGCGGCGTGCAGCGCGTCGTAGAGTCCGCCGTGGGCGACGAGCTTGTGGTGGTTGGTCCGGCTGGGGTCGCTGAACTTCTCCACGTCGACAGCCAGCACGGCCCGCGGCTCGGCGCGTGGTGTCTGTTCCACGGGTTCTCCCTACCGGCATGGGCGAGGGTCCATTATCCGGAGTTGATCTGAACATTGGTGCATTCCGGCCTGATTTAGATCAATCGGGGCAGTCAGCGGCCTGCGGTTGCCGGAATCATGAGAAGCATGATGATCGACCGGTCTTTCTGGGGGATGCTCGACGAGGCCGATCGCACAGCGTTGCGGAACACCGCGACTCGTGTCGAATTTGCATCCGGTTCGGTGATCTGCCATCAGGGGGACCAGTCGCGCAACGTGCTCGTGGTGTCGAGGGGCAGGGTCAGGGTGAGCCGCTTCACCGTCACCGGGGAGGAGACGGTGCTCGCCGTCCGCGGCCCCGGCGAGATCATCGGCGAGCTCTCCGCAGTGGACGGCCGCCGCCGTTCCGCCACCCTGACCGCGGTGGACGACGTCAGTGGCCTGGTGATTTCCCCTCGGGCGCTGAAGACGCTGTGCCACGTGCGCCCCGGCATCACGTGGGCGATGCTGCGCGTCGTCGCGTCCCGCCAGCGGGCGATGGTCGGCCAGCAGGACCTCCGCACCGGCCCGTCGCTGCACCGCGTGGGCGCGATGCTGCTCGACCTCGCGCACCGGGAGGCGGACGACCTGATCGCGACCGTGCCGCTCTCCCAGCGCGAGCTGGCCGGAATTGTGGGTATTTCCCGCGAAACGCTCGCCCGCACGTTGAAAGTCCTGCGCGAAGGCGGAATCATCGTGACGCGCCGCAACGGCATAGAAATTCTTCGTGAGGAAGAATTGCGCGTCCTCTGCGGGATCTGACGCTGTGTGGCATCTGACGCAGACATCCGCGGCCCGTGACGATTTCCTGGGTGCTCAGTTCGCCGAGCCCGCAGGAGCCGTCATGAAGCGCCGTTCACTGCCCGACCCCGACTCGCGCACCCAGGTCCTGCGGGCGCGTCGCAAGCACACGGAGCAGGTGGTGCTCGCCCTCGTCTTCACGGTCGTCGAACTGTGGGCGATCGTGGCCGTCATCGTGCTGCTGGAGGCCCGCGGCGTGCTGGCCGTCGCCGTCGCCGTGGTGCTGTCGGCGTCGCTGATCGCCCTCTGGGACACCTGGCGCACGCTGCTGATGTTCGGCAGGGCGTTGCGTTCCTGGTTGCCCGACGACCTTCCCGCCGCGGACGCCGAGCCGCCACGACGACCGTCGAACCTGGTGCGGTTGTAGATGCCCGGCGTGGCCCCGGCGGGGGGTCGGGGCCACGCTCCCAGGTGACGCTGACCGACATGTCGAGCAGGACGTACGGCATCAAGGCCGATCGGCCGCGGGGCTGGTCGCGGCGTTCGCGATCCGCAGCGTCATCTGCTGCTGTGTGGCGTCACGCGCCGTCGGCGTGAACGAGTACGCGATGCGCCGCTGCTGGTCCCGCGTCGAGAACAGGCCCGCGTTGTACCCGTACTGCTCCCCCGTCTTCCCCCACACCGTGACGCCGTTGATGGTGAACGTCTGCAGCCCGGTGCTGTACGCGGCGGGCCGTCCGTCCACCATGGACACTTTCGGGAGCGTGAACAGCTTCTCCTGCAAGGCCGGCGGCAGCAGGTCGCCGTCGAACAGGGCCTCGGCGAACCTGGTGAGGTCACCGGTCGTGGAGATGATGTCGCCCTCGCCGTAGGACTTCGACGTGTTGAAGTCGGAGACGTCGACCAGGCCCTTCCCGGGCACGTCCAGGTAGCCGTGGACGTGCGCCCCGCGGATGCTCGTCTCGTTGCGGCCGGGCACGTAGGTCCTGGTGAGCCCGAGGGGCCGCGCGATGCGCTTGTCGACCTCGTGACCGTAGCCGTGGCCGGTGACCTTCTCGATGATCATCGCGGCGAGCACGTAGTTGATGCCCCGGTACTCCTGTTGCGTGCCAGGGGTGAACTTCGGCTCGGTGGCGGGGATCATCCTGAGGCGCTGGTCCGGCGCGTACCGGTCGTAGCGGTGTTCGAGGACCTTCTCCGGCGTGCTCAGGTCGGGGAAGCCGACCTCGAACGGGATCCCGCTGGTGTGGTCGAGCAACTGCCCGACCTCGACCTCGTCCAGCGTCGGCGGCAGGTCCGGGAGGTAGTGCCGGACGGGCGTTTCCAGACCGATCTTCTGCTCGGCGGCGAGCTGCAGCACGACCGTCGCCACGAACACCTTGGTGACGCTGCCGATGCGGAACCTGTCGTCCGGCCGGACCGGCCGCCGCGTCCGCGTGTCCGCGACGCCTTCGGCTCCGTACCAGCACCCCGCCGCACCCGACACACGCAGCTGCGCGGACGTCGCCGCAGGGTGGTCCAGGTCGGCGATGGCCGCGCGCAGCAGTTCCGGCTGCAGCGGCGGTAAGGGTGACAGCGCGACCACGGCCGCGATCAGGAGTGATTTCATGATCACCAACCTGCCGTGGACGGCGGGCCGCGACCATGGTGCCGGCCCCCGCGCTCGCGGTAGGGCCGGCACCAGTCATGCCACTAGCGAACCGCGCGCACGCCGTTGGAGAAGAACGCGAGCCGGACCTCGCGGTCGATCGCCCGCTCCGGGTGGTCCATCAGCCCGAACGCCAGACCGTCGGCGCTCGTGATGCCCGCGATGTCCTCGAACGACCCGTCCGGGTTGGAGCCCTTCTCGTACCGCAGTGCGACGCGGTACCCCTCGGTCTCGGTGCCCGGGTCGAACCGGCCTTCGCCATGCGCACACGGGAAGGACAGCGTCTGACCGCCCAGGCCCGCGAGCCACGGGCTGTCGTTGTCGCCGTCGACGACGTGCCGCTGGTTCTCCTCGTTGCGGAACGTCCCGGCGCTGTTGACCTTCAGGCCGACCTTGCCGAAGCAGCCTCCGCGCACGGCGATCTGGAAGCCGTTGCAGATGCCGATCAGCGGACGCGTGCGGCAGGCTTCGAACTGGTCCGCCAGGTGGCTGCGCAGCAACGCCGCCGCCACCGCGCCACCGCCGAGGTGGTCGCCGAACGAGAACCCTCCCGGAATGCAGAGGATGTCGGCGTCGTCGAGCCGTTCGGTGCCCGCCAGCAGGTCGGCCGCGAACCGCATCCGCGGCTCCGCACCCACCTCGGCGAACGCTCGGACGGTCTCCTCCTGGCAGTTGGTGCCGGGCAGGTACAGGACGTTGACGGTCGGCTTCATGCGATCCTCGCCGTGAACGAGTTGAGCCAGCCGTCGCGCGCGGCCGGGGCGAACAGGTCGATGCCTTCGAGCGCGATTCCGGTGCCCTCCAGCGTGCCTTCGAGGACGCCGAGGACGACCGGGCCGAGCTCGGCGGGCAGGGCGTCGACGTCGCCGGGGGCGACCTCGACGACAGCGCCGACGCGGTGCTCGGCGAAGAGCGACTCGGTGGTCGCGGACTCCAGCTTCACGCCGATGCCGCTGGCCAGCACGCCCTGGGCGAGCGTGGCCGCGACACCACCGGCACCGATGCGGGCACCGCTGCGCAGCAGGTTCCTGCTCGCGGCGAGCGCGCTCAGGTAGCTGTCCACATCGGACAGTTCCAGGTCGTCGAGCGCGCCGGCCGGCAGGCTGAGCTTGCGCGCCGCGACCGTGCCGACCGGGGAGCTCGTGGCCAGGCCGACGCGGACCAGCACGTTGCCCGGCGTGGTCCACTGCTCGCGCAGCAGGCCGTCGCGGTGCGGCACCTTGCCCAGCGCGCTGAGGAACACCGCGGGCGGCACGCTGACGAGGCCCTCGTCGGTGTGCACCGAGCCCGCCGACGAGTCCTTGCCCGAGATCAGCGGCACGCCGAAGTGGCGGACCAGCACGGCGAGCTCGTCGACCATGCCGACCAGCCATTCGCGCCAGTGCGGCGACAGGTGCGGGGTGTAGAAGTTGTCGCACATGCAGACGTCGTTCACCGCGACACCGGCGAGCACCTGGCCCGCGAGCACCGAGCAGAACATCTGGCGCGTCGCGGCGACCGGGTCGGCCTCGAACATCCACGGGTTGAACGCGGTGTTCACGACGGCGGCGGCGGGCGAACCCGCGACCGGCGTGCCCGCCCAGTAGGCCGTGCGGACCGAGTGCTCGGTGCCGTAGTGCGGGCCGTACCAGGTGTTGCCCTGGACCGTGGAGTCGTACTGCGAGTCGGCGTGGTGCTGGGAGGCGACCTCCGCGTCGGCGACGACCTCCTCCAGCAGCCCGGCGAGCTGCGTGGGTGCCAGCTCCGGCCACTCGGGCACGCCCGTGGGACGCGGCGGCGGGCCGACCTCCTGGCGTTCGACCTCGATGTCGAGCAGGTCGTACGCCACGTCGAAGCCGAGTTCGCCCTGGTGGGCGGGCACGACGTCCGGGGCGCCCGCGATCAGCGCCTCCTCGGTCAGGTCCGGGGCGTGGAACACGTGGTAGCGACCCGTGTCGGCGAACCGGCCGATGACCGTCGAGCGCACCATGTGGCGGTCGAGGATCTTCTTCGCCCGCTCCTGGTGCTCCGGCGGCACGGCGAGCAGCATGCGTTCCTGCGACTCGGACAGCAGGATCCGCCACATCGGCAGCGCCGCGGTCTTCAACGGCACCAGCGCGGTGTTGATCCAGACACCGCACGCCTCGCCGATCTCGCCGACGGCGCTGTTCAGGCCCGCGCCACCGACGTCGGTGAGCGCGCTCATGCAGCCCGCTTCACGCAGCTCGATCAGCGCCTTGCGGAACTTGACCTGCTCCAGCGGCGCGCCGATCTGCACGGCGGCCGTGTCCATGACGGCACCGGCGGAGCTCGCGGACGCGCCGTGGATGCCCTCGTTGCCGGTCAGGCCACCGATCAGCACCACGAAGTCACCGGGCCGCGGCGTGCCGCGCTGCGCCGCCGACACGGGCAGCAGGCCGATGCTGCCGCCGAGCGCGAACGGCTTGGCGCGGTAGGCGGGGTGGAACGTCATGCGCGACGACATCATCGGCACGCCGAAGGTGTTGCCGTACTCCTTGATCGCCCGGATCGTCTCGCCGGCGAGCCTGCGCGCGTCCGGCCGGCCCTTGATGGGCGCGGGCGCCTCGGGCTCACCGATGGCCGTGTACTCGAAGCTGCCGATCGGGTCGGCGCTCAGCCCGGTTCCCAGGATGTCGCGCAGCACGCCGCCGAGCTTCGTCAGCTGGCCGAAGTAACCGGAGATCGCCGACGGCCCGTTGTGCGTCTCGGCCTTGATGGCGATCGCGTGGCCGTCGTAGAAGTCCCAGACGCCGGCGTTGTCGTGGAACATGCTCAGCACGTTCGGGTTGTCGACGTCCTTCGCGGCCTGGACGAGCCGGCCGAGCAGGCTGCCGAGCGACTTCCACGTGGTGTGCGCGCAGTGGTCGCTCCAGCGGGCGTCGAGCGCCTCCAGCAGGACGTCCGTGACGAACTCGTCCCCGAGCGTGTTCTGCACGTGCTGCACGTGCTTCATCTGCGCGAGCGACAGGTTGCGCCCACCCGCCGTGCCGAGCTCCGCGAGCGCCGCGTCGTCGAGCCCGCGCAGGTCGTACTGCACGGCCGACTCGTAGTGGCCCTGCGGCACGAGGGTGTCGTAGTGCGGTTCCTCGTCGTGCAGTTCTTCGATCGTCGGGTTGAACCGCGTGGAGACCACCAGGTCCCGCAGCCGCGGCGACGCCGACCTGTAGCTCGTGGCGACCTTGCCTGCCCTGGCCTCGACGCCGAGCAGCCCGCACACGGTGATGATCGAGTCGCTCTCGTTGTCGACCACACCGCGCTTGTAGGCGACCTGCACGGCGCCCGCGTCCAGCGGCTGGTCCAGGAACACCTCGACGTCGAGCTGGTCGCCGAGCACGGCGGCCACCTCGGCGAGCGCGGCGGCACCGGGCGAGGTCTCGAACTCGACGTAGTAGTCGCGCCACACCTCGAGGTCGTCGAGCTCCCACGATCGGCCGAGCTCACGGATGTCGGGCTCCGCTACCCCCGCGGAGCGAACCGAGAACTTGTGGATCAACAATCCTCCTGGAGCTGAACGGTCGGGGGCAATTGTCCCCGGTAGCGACCGCGCTCGTGGAAGCACCCAGGCAACCGGGCGAGGCCGCACTGCGACACATGCAGCACCCTAGGCGGTGAGCCCTCTCCGGCCCGAATCGGCGGAGGGCGACGAGCGTCACTCACCGTCCTGGGGGACCACGTGGAGCAGCACGACCTGACCTGGGCAGACGCCCTCGCCGGCCCGGGGCCGTTCCTGGGCGAGATCTTCGCGCTCGCGTTCGTCCGCGGCGTCGAACCGCTGGAGGCGCTGCGCCGCGCCGGCGGACTGATGGACACGCTGGCACCCCGCACACCCCAGCAGATCTGGGACCTGCACTGCTTCGACCACGGCTACCCGGAGGTGGTCTCCGCGCTGGCGCTCGGCGAGTGGACGGTCCTGGTCCAGCCGACGGGGTACGAGATCGAGTCCCTGGCCGACGCCCTGTCCCGGGGCACGGAGGCCGTCGGGATCCTGCGGCACGACTACGCCTCACCGTGCTTCAGCCACGCCGTGAACGGCAAGTTCACCGCCCGTTTCAACCCCCGCTGGCCGGACCCGCGCCCTGGCGACTGCCTGGAGCCGCTGCTGCCGCTGATGCGGGAGGCCGGGTTCGACACCGACCCGGTCGACTACGACTCCGAGGACTACGAGACCGAGGACTGGAACGCGCGTTACGCCGAGCCCATCGCCCGCTCGCTGCGGCTGGCCGGGCTGATCACCGGTGTCCTGCCTTCGCTCGACCAGCTCACCGCGCCGCTGCCCGGCACCCACTTCGAAAGCCGGTTCAGCCACACCCGGCCTCCCGTGGTCGACAACGCCGTCCACAAGGCCGCCGAACTAGTCTCCGAACTCGCGCTGGAGGACACCCCCGGCCTGGCCGAGGCACTGGCCGCCGCCCGGCGCGGTGACCCCGTCGTCGTCACTCCGGACAGCGACCTGGGCAGGCACGTGCGCGAGTGGTCGCTCCTGGCGCGCAGGGCGAGCTGGACGCTCAACCACGAGAGGAGCCGCATGACCGATGAAGAACGCGCCCGCGGCACCCAGTTCGCCAACCTGCTCTACGCGATGACCGCCGCCTTCCGGGCGGATCTGGCCTGACGGGGCGACAACGTCCGGCGGTTCACACAGGACAGTGCCTGCCGAGGCGCGACGGTGCCGTTGACAAGTCCGGTTTGCGATGCAAACCTGATTGCATCGCAGTCGAGTTTGGGGGAACGAGATGACGACTGATCCGGGTGAGCTGCTCGACGAACTCGCCGGCCTGCGCAAGCGCGCCCGCGACGACCGCCACGGGTACTGGTTCCCGTTGCTGCTCATGGGTTTGCTGACCCTGGCCTCG
Organism: Lentzea sp. NEAU-D7; assembly: GCF_026242055.1. GTDB lineage: Bacteria > Actinomycetota > Actinomycetes > Mycobacteriales > Pseudonocardiaceae > Lentzea. Next base: position 59,785 of record NZ_JAPJDL010000018.1, read on the forward strand.
CTGCCGCTGTCCCAGGCGGACCCCGTCCCCACCGACCACCTGCTCGAGGGCGGGCCCGGCTGGTGGCTGGACCCGCTGATGCACCTCAGGCTGAAGACCGAGGTGGTGCACCCGCTGGCGCTCTCGCTGTACTGGCTCGGCGCACTGGTCGCAGGACTGCTCGCCACGGTCTGGTGGTACCGCTGGCGTGCCCGGCGCGTCGGTGTAGAGACCCCGACCGGCGCCTACGTCCAGGTCGCGCTGCTCGGGCTCGTCGCGGTCCTGTTCGGGATTCCGTTGAGCACCAGCCTGTTCTTCGAGTACAGCCCGATCGATCCGACGTTGCTGGTGGCCGCGGTCGCCATGACCGTCCTCCTGGGACTGGCGCTGCTCGCCTTCCGCGCCAAGCGGATGCGGCCGTTGCTGGTCCCGGTCGGTCTGCTGCTGGCGTCGATCGCCTTGTCACTGCTGCAGTTGCCCGATGTCGGTGTCGACCTCGGGATGGGCGGTGGCGCCCAGTTCCTGGCGATCGCGACCGGCCTGCTGACGCTGGCGTGGATCGAGCGCAGCGTGTTGTGCTCGGTGATCGCGGTGGTGTTCACGGCCGGGGCGTTGATCGTCAACAATGCATCCGTGGACAACGACGCTCTGGGCGGCGCCATGGGCGTCCTGCTGCTCGCGGCCGTGCTGGTGGCCGGCGGACTGGGCGCACTCGTGGCGAGCAGGACCTCGTCGTGACGGAGCACCCGACAGCGGCCCTGGACGACGTCGTCCACCAGCGGCACAGGCTGGGGATCCTCACCATCGCGGGCGAGGTGAAGAGGGTGGAGTTCGCCTACCTGAAGTCCACCCTGAACCTCACCGCCGGCAACCTCTCGCGGCACATCGCGGTGCTGGAGGAGGCCGGACTGCTGGTGGTCGAGAAGGGCTACGAGGGCAAACGGCCCAAGACCTGGGTCAGCGTCACGGCCGCCGGCCGCAAGGCGCTGGCCGCCGAGATGGCCGCCCTGCGCGCGCTGCTGGACCGCCACGGCAAGGCGTGACCTGCCCGTTCCCCGCCGACGATCACCCGCTGCCCAGACGCCGTCGTCAGACCGGGGCGCGATCTTCGACACGATCTTCGATGTTTAGGCGTTGCGGTGCTGGACGTGGCGGCCTGCCCGTGTACGGTAGTGGCATCTGTCATGGTTCCGAAGTACCGTTCGCCCGTGATCGCAGGTCACGGGCGTTTTGCTGTTCAGCGTCTCCGGCCATGACGGATCACCCGGCCCCGCACAGTGCGGGCGCCAAATTCATGCTTGGAGTGCACCATGGCCACCGGAACCGTCAAGTGGTTCAACGCTGAAAAGGGCTTCGGCTTCATCGAGCAGGACGGTGGCGGCGCTGACGTCTTCGCCCACTACTCGAACATCGCCGCTCAGGGCTTCCGTGAGCTCCAGGAGGGCCAGAAGGTCTCCTTCGACATCACGCAGGGCCAGAAGGGCCCGCAGGCGGAGAACATCGTCCCCGCCTAGTCCCGCCCTGCCGCCCGCGGCACGAAGGACCTCCAAAGCCCGGCCGGATGGACCATCCGGCCGGGCTTTGTCCTATTCGGACGCCCGCTCGCGCGCGCCGGCGGCAAGCGCGGCCAGCTGGTCCGCGTACTCGATGCGCGCGACCCAGTCCGCCGGCCAGGCGTCCAGGCCGTGCACGGCGCCGACGAACGCCCCGGCCAGCGCGGCGATCGAGTCGGAGTCACCGCTGGTCCGAGCGGCCCGCACCAGGCACCGCACCGGGTCGCCGGCGTGCCGCACCGCGCAGTACAGGCCGCTGACCAGCGCCTCCTCGGCGATCCAGCCCTCGCCGGTGGCGAGACACGCGTCCAGGCCGTCGTCAGGCCGGGCGAGAGCGGCCACCAGCCGTTCCAGCACCACGACGCACTCGTCCCAGCCGCGCGCGATGAAGTCGGCAGGCGTGGTCGCCCCCGGCACCTGCCACAGCGATCCCAGCCACTCCTCCAGGTAGGCGGAGCGCCGTTCGGCACAGCGGGCCAGCAGCGCGGCGGGGACGTCGGCCAGTGCGACGCCGTCGACCAGCAGCCGTGTGGCGTAGGCGGTGAGCTCGGACGCGGCCAGCGCCGTGGGATGACCGTGGGTCATCGCGGCCTGCAGTTGCGACACCCCGGCGAGCACGTCGAGGTCGAGCCCGGGCAGCAGTCCCACCGGAGTCACGCGCATGTTCGCGCCACACCCCTTGGATCCGGCGATGGTCGCCTCCACCCACGGCGCGCCCTCCGCCAGTCCCCCGCATGCGCGCAGACACGTCATCCCAGGCGCACGGTCGTTCTCCGGACTGTGCGCCCAGGCCACGAACCGCTCCCGCAACCGCGGCTCGAGCACGTCGGCGGTGTACCGGTCGACTCCGTGCAGCGCCCACCCGACCGCAAGCGCCATCTGCGTGTCGTCGGTGACCAGCGCAGGATCACCCACCAGGTCATCCGGCCCGGCAGGACCGAACTCCCGATCGATCTCCTCCAGCGTCAGGAACTCCGTCGGCCGGCCGAGCGCGTCCCCGAAAGCCAGCCCGTACAACGATCCCGCGATTCGATCCACACCCCGACCCTAACCAGCGCCGGGTGCGTCGAGGCCCGTGAGGTTGTCCACCAGGTAGGCCAGGGCCTCGGGATCGCCGACGACCTCCGGCAGCACGTCGGGCGTCGCCCGCCGCAACTGCACCCAGCCGACGTAGGCGGAGTACGCGACGACGGCCTGCCGCCGTGCTCGCGCGGGAGGCAGTCCGAGTTCCGCGTAGGCCTCGGCCAGGAACGCGACCCTGCGTTCGGTGACCCGCCGCAGGACCGGCGCGCCCACCGGGTCGTCGGCGTGGGCCACCAGCGCGGGTTCCAGTCCGCTCGCCGGATCCTCGGTGATCGCGATCCGGAAGAGTGCTCGCAGCTTGTCCCGCGGGTCGGCGACGGCGGCCACCCGATCGATCACCGCGACGGTGCCCTGCTGCTCCCACCAGTCCAGGGCGTCGCGCAGCAGCGCCGTCCGATCGGTGAAGTGCCAGTAGAAGCTGCCGCGCGTCACGCCGAGCCGCTGGGCGAGCGGCACCACGGCCACCGCGCTCACGCCGCCCTCCGCCAGGGCGACGAGTGCCGCGGTGAGCCAGTCCTGCTTCGACAGCCGAGCCACATCCGTACAGTACTGTACGGTGAACCGTACAGAGGTGTACGGAACGGTGGAGGCGCACGATGACGGTGTTGGGTCTGGGCACGGCCGCGGTGTTGGCGCTGGTCGGCGTCCTGCACGTGGTGTGGATGTTCTCGCCGTGGCCTCTGCGGACCCGTGAGGAGTTCGCCAGCAAGGTGGTGGGCGTTCCGGCGGAGAAGCTGCCCTCGGGGCCGGCGACGGGCGCCGTCGCGGTGCTGCTCGGGGTCGCGGCCTACCTCGTCACGAGCCGGGCAGGCGTGGTGCCGGCACCGGGCCCCACTTGGCTCGCGGCCGTGGGAACGGCGGGCGTGGCCGCGATGCTGCTGCTGCGCGGTGCGGCCGGCCTCGTGGTGTCGTCACGTCAGCGCACCGAGTTCGCCCGGCTCGACCAGCGGATCTACTCGCCGCTGTGCCTCGTCCTGGCGGCGTGCTGCGCGACGGTCGCCGCGCTGGGATGAACCCCGTCCTCGCGTCCTGAGGCAGATCTCGCGAGGTCGTCGAAAAACGCTCGGCCGGGACAGCCCGGCCGAGCGTTCTCCTTGCGGGTCCTGACCTCTAGCTGACGGAGACACCGGGCTCGGGCAGCACGCCGAAGCCGGCCGGACAGGCCCCGCGCCGGATCGAGCTCGTCCGGTTCGTCGCGAACGCGTCGAAGACCGGGTAGTGCCCACCGGCAGCCATCTGCGAGAACGGCGAACGGAAGCTGAAGTCGTCGTAGAGGCACCACGGCACGGTGTCGTGGCTCCACGCCGAGCTGATCCTGTTGTTGAGCGAGAACTGGCGGAGATCACCCGCACCGGTGTTGAAGCACGCGTGCTGTCCCGCGTAGTTGTTCAGGTCGAAGACGCCGACGCGCCAGCCGCTGCACCGGTTCGGCACGTGGGCGCTGGCGGACGGGGCGACCGCGACCGACACGACCACGGCGGCTGCCGTGGCGAGCAACGCCGCTGCTTTCCTCGCGAACATGCTGTTCTCCCCCTGCTGTGGATTTCCGACGTACGGGGAATGCTAGGAGGAACACCCCAGCGGACTCTCCATCAATTCTCCACCGGAAAGCTGGCCCCTCTATTAGCGAGCCGGGCCAGCTGACCAGCGGCAACGCCCTGACCAGCCGCGTTGTGTCAACACGACCGGCAAGTCCGCACGCTTCCGACGCCCTGCCGCCGTCTGAGCGAAATGGGCTGAAATTCCGTGGACGACGCGGTTTCATGGGAACCGGGGTGTCCGTCATGGGGAAATCTGCGAGAACGTTCGGCGCGGCGCTGCGCGCCCAGCGGGTCCTGCTCGGTCTGACCCAGCGCGAGGTCGCCGACCGGGCACGGGTCAGCGTGCGCGCACTGCGCTACATCGAGAACGGGTCGGCACCGCGCTCGGACCTGCTGCACCGGCTGGCATCGGCCGTGGGGCTCGACTCGTCGGTCTTCACGCGCACACCGTCGGCGCGCATCAGGATCCTCGGCCCGCTGGAGGTCGAGGGCGTGCCGGTGCCGTTGATGCAACGCCGCCTGCTCGGCCTGCTCGCGCTGCACCCGAACCAGATCGTGGCGCGCGAGGAGATCATCGACGTGCTGTGGCCGGAGTCGCCACCACATTCGCACGTCCACCTGGTGCACAACTACGTCGCGCGCCTGCGGGCGTTCACCACGGTGGAACGCCTGCACGGCGGCTACCGCCTCGTCGCCAACAGCTGTGGACTGGACCTGTTGCGCTTCAACGATCTCCTGATGCACACGGACCTCGCCGGCCTGAGCGAGGCGGTCAACCTGTGGCGCGGCCCCGTCCTCGCGAACCTGCCCGACGAGGTACGCCTGCACCCGAGCGCGATCGCGTTGCACCAGCGCCGAATCGCCACCGTGCTCGCACACACGGACCTGGTGCTGCGCACGCCGGGCGAGCCGTTCTCACCGTCGTTGATCACGCTGGCGCACGACGAGCCGTTGCACGAGGGCCTGCAGGCACGGCTGATGCTGGCGCTCGCCCGGACCGGCCAGCAGGCGTCGGCGCTGCGCTTGTTCGAGCGCGTCCGCGACCGGCTCGCGGCCGAACTGGGCGTAGAGCCCCGAAGCGACCTGCGGGACGCCCATCTGAGGGTCCTGCGACAAGAAGTCTGATGCCGCAGGACTTCCACCACCAGCTGTACCCGAAGGGCGTAACGACCTCACAGCGCCTCGCTTGGAAGAACTCCAAGCAGTAAAACGAACAGCGAAGCATGCTCGATGCCCCCGAGGTGAAGGGTTCCAGTGCCAGAACAACCTGCCCGCTCACCCCGCGGCCCGACGCTGAGCCCACAACTCAGCGAGGCCGACGCCCAGTTCCGCGCGTGGATGCACGAAAACCTCGACCGCGCCGCGGCGCACTTCAAGCTCACCGTCATCGGCGACCCCGTGCTCGGCTGGCTGGACCGATCGATCAGCGCACCCGTGCAAGGGCCCGGCGAGCAGATGTGGTTACGGGTGGTCTCCGAGGACAGGCAGTGGATCGAAGGCGAGTTCTGGACCGGAAACCTCGAAGCGAACGCCTTCTCCACCCTGCCGAAACCGCGCGTCGTCGACATCTTCGAGTGGGAGGACGGACGGCACCAACGCGCCGAGCTGATGACACTGGTGCCAGGCTCACCCTGCTCCCGCACCGACGTCCTGCGCCACACGGCCGACCTCCCGGACGAGTGGTGGACCGAACTGCGCAGAACGAGCGAGCTGATCGCGACGATGCCGACCGACCGCGTCAACGCCGACCAGGCGTTGGTCACCGGCCGAATCCAGCAGCAGTTCGGGAACTCGGTGAACCCTGTTGTGCGCGAATGGGAAACGGTACACGGAGATCTGCACTGGGCGAACCTGATGGGCCCGCAGTTCGGGCTGCTGGACTGGAAGTCCTGGGGCAGCGGTCCAGTTGGGACAGACGCGGCCACGTTGCTCAGCTACAGCCTCCTCGTGCCGCAGGCCGCTGAGCGAGTGCAGGACACGTTCGCTGACGTGCTGGCGACCGACGCCGGAATGCTCGCCCAGTTCTACGTGGCAGCCCGGCTGCTGCACCGCGCCGACAGAGGCGATCACCCGGATCTAGCCGCGCCGCTCAGAAGGCACGCCGACAGCTTGTGAAGGAGGCTGCTCACTGCCGAGGTGGCTCATGTGTGATCGGCGTGCAACGGCCTGCCGGGCCGTACGGTGTAGACGGCGTGCTGTTTGCCGATGTCCTCGGGCGTGAGCCACCCCGTCCCGATCGACGTGCACGTCTCCGGTCGTTCGATCCCACACCCTAGTAGGGACGCTCACCGACGAGATTGCCCTGTGGGTTGTACAGGACCACGATGATCTTCTGGCCGTTTTCACACCTCGCCACAGCTCCGCCGATCATCGAAGTGTCCCGCCAGACGATCTGGGTGTAGTCGCTACACCGCTTTCCCGGGCTGCAGCTGTTCGTCTCGTAGTCGTAGTGCGCCTTCTGATCGACCCACAGCGCGATGGCCTCCGGCACGCTGACGTCCTCCGGCACCGAGACGATGGTTTCACCAACGCCAGGTGCGCCCGAAGGTTCAGGCTCGCAGCCGAAGCTTGCGAGCCTGGTCGCGTGATTCTCGGCTGCCCTTTCGAGCGCGGCACTCCACGTCACCGGCCGAACATCGACCTCTGCCCGCGCGCGGTTGATCGGCAGCAGGAAGTCCCTGGGGTTGACCCAGGACGTTGCGGTGGTGGCGATCTCGCCTGCACCTGCCGCCGCTCGGCACTCCCCCACTGCGGCCGAGGCACTCCCGGTTGACTGGACGGCCGCTGCCAGCAGGACTGCAGCGAGGCCGGCTGCCAGCTCTTTCCGAATTCCCATCGCTCCTCCGTGGTGTCGTCCTGGATGCCGCACCACATGTCTTGACGCAGTAGCGGCCCGGTACGCCACTCGTTCGGAAGTCAACCCGTTCGAGTGGTGAACGCAGCGATGAGCAGGTGTCGAAAGAGTTGTCCAGCAGGAACGTCGGAACGTCTGCACGCAGGAGGCCTGGTCCATGACGAGGGCCCACACCTCGGCGGGTCCGCCGCGGCCGCAGTCGGCAGAACAGGACAGTGGGGCGCCGAATCGTCGACTGCCGGACCTCATCCGCCGACTGACCTCGAGACCCGTCAGACGGTGATCACGCAGCCGTGGGCATCTCGTGCCGTCGCGTCCAAGTCGTCGAACCAGTGGCCGTTCGAACCGAGGTAGCGGAAGCGCAACGTCGTGCCGCGCGGAACGACGACCGCAGCGGTGCGGTTGCCGTTGGAGCGAGCGCGGAGTTCGGTCGATCCCGGTGTCCAGCCGTTGAAGTCACCGACCACGCTCACCGGTCCTGCCGGCTCGTGCCGGGGCAGCGACCAGGTCACCCGAACGTGCTTGTCTTTGGCGGGCACGATTCGAATCATTTCGCTCGTCGTTCCTTCCACGTGTTCCAGTCGCGACGCTGCAACAGCCTGCCGCTTGTGTCCACATCGGACTAGTCGGCACGCCTGGGAAGGGCTTGAGGTCGCCGGATCGAGTGATCCCGCGCGACGCAGGTGACATGCGCGCACGAAGTGGTCAACCGGCAGGAGTCAGCGCGTCGACGGCGTGACTCGCTGCGGCGCGGGTCAGCGTCCCGAGTCGTTCCGCGTGCGCGTGCTGAACGTCGATGTCGAGGTTCATGCAGGGTTCGCCCTCGTTGTCGGAGAAGGCCGGAACCGAGATGACGTTCACGTCGACACGGCAGACGTTGATGTCACTGAGCAGTTCGGTGTCCTTCATGTTGACGAGGGTCACCTGGTGGTCATGGTCGTACTTCGGGGCGAGGTCGGTCGAGTCGTCCATCGGGCCGTCCTGCGTCGCGAACGCCGGCGTGCCCATCATCAGAAAACCCGCGCCTGCAGCAGCCGCGGCAAAAGCCTTCTTCAGCATGACGATTTCCCCCTCGAACCGGTCGTTCGATCCGCGCGTGCTACGAAGGAGGAACGGAACCAGGCAGCCTCGCCAAGGTTCCGTTCCCCGGCCTGAGGACGGCGCGTCGTCACTACGGGCGCCGCCTCACGTCACTTGTCGTCGGGGTTGGCGCACAGGCCGCTGTCGTTGCCCGACAGCACCGGCACCGCGATGACGTTGACGTCGATGAAGCAGGCGTTCAGGTCGCTGACCACCTCGGACTCGTTCAGGTTGGCGATGCCGACCTGGTCCGTGATGTCCAGCTCGGGGGCGTCGGCCAGCGCGGTGGAACCGAAACCGAGGAAAGCGCCCGCGATAGCGACGGCCGCCCCTGCCTTCTTCAGCACAGAAATCTCCTTAGTTGAATCGTCCAGAAAGGAAAGTGTCGGCGTTGCACACCTTCCACAAGTCCGGCGCGACCGTATCCAGACGATCAAGGATCACCAAATCGCCATCACACCTTGGCGTGAACGAGGCCACCTGAAACACACCTTCGGGTGACGCCTTGTTTCCGGCATTAGAATTTTTCGACCGAGATCAGGCCGAAAAGGCGGAGGATTCAGGCGCGGCGGTCGAGCAGACCTTCCCAGCCTCCCTCGGCCGTGAGCGATGCGATGGGGTCGAGCAACACGGTCATGGGGTGAATCGGTTTGGCATCGATTCGGTGGGTACCCCGCTGACAGCCGAACTCACTCGTAGGGAGCCGCCGATGCCTGCACTGACCCGCGTGCTCGGGGCCGCGACCGCCGCCTACAGCGCCGCGATCATCGTCTGGCCGAAAGTGCTGGCCTCACCGTGCGGGCTGACCACCGCGACCGGCAAGGTCAGGCCTGAAATCCGGGTGTTGATCGGCGCGATCGGAGCCCGGGACACGGCGATCGGCGTTGCCATGGTGTGCGCGCCGAAGGGCCCGGCGCTCAAGGCGGCACTGGCGGCGCGAGTCACCGCGGACGCCGCCGACGCGGTCCTGTTCGGCACGCAACTACCTGAGCGGAAGGCGCGAGCCAAGGTCGCCGCGTTCGCCACGGGTTGGGCCGTGCTCTGCGCGTTGTCCGCGTTCGCTCCTTGACCGCCAGGCCGTCACGACCGCACACATTTTGTTCAGAGAAAGGGCTGCACCACTCATGAGCACCATCACCGAATCCGTGGATGTCGACGTCGACGTCAGCACCGCCTACAACCAGTGGACCCAGTTCGAGTCCTTCCCCCAGTTCATGGAAGGCGTCGACCAGATCCGGCAGATCGACGACACCCACACCCACTGGAAGATCACCGTCGCCGGAGCCACCCGCGAATTCGAAGCGACCATCACCGAACAGCACCCCGACGAGCGGGTGGCCTGGCGATCGGACTCCGGCCCCGAGCACGCCGGAGTGGTCACCTTCCACCGCCTTGACGACACCCGCACGCGCGTGACCGCGCAGATGGACATCGACCCCGAGGGGTTCGTGGAGAACGTCGCCGACAAGCTCGGCATCCTGAACCTCCGGGTCAAAGGCGACATGAAGCGGTTCAAGGACTTCATCGAGAACCGCGGTGGTCAGGAGACGGGCGCGTGGCGCGGCGAGGTCGACCGCCCAGGCGCGTGACACCACGTTGACGATGGAGTGATGAGCAGCCCAGTCCCCCCGGCCGCTCCCGCCGTCCAGGACACGACCTGGACGGCGGGAGCGGTCGCGCGCATGCTGGATCTACCGGCGTCGACCCTGCGCGGCTGGCATCGCCGCTACGAGGTACCCGCCGGCCACACCGCCCTCGGCACAGGGCCCGGAACGCGGCACCGCCGCTACACCACCGGCGACATCCACGCGTTGCGCCGCATGAAAGAACTCATCGACCACGGCATGTCCGCCCAATCCGCTGCGCAGCAGGCCTTCCACCTCGCACGAGCAACCGCCGGCCCCAGCGAACTCCTGGCAGCGCTGTCGCGATTGGACACCGACGCCGCCGTCGCGATGCTCGAGGCGCACCTGAGAAAGCACGGCGTCGTGCACACCTGGCAGACACTGTGCTGCCCCGCCCTCAACCACCTCGGCGGCCCCGAAGCCACCGACGTCGAGCGCTGCGTCGACCTGGTCAACGTCCTGTCCTGGGCCATCACCATGGCCCTGCACCGTGTTCCCGCGCCGGAATCCGCCGGACGGGTCGTGCTGCTCGCCTGCGTCGAGGGCGAACGCCACACCCTCGCCCTGGAAGCCCTGCGCGCCGCTCTGGCGCACAACGGCATCCCCGCCCGCATGCTCGGCGCATCCGTACCGCTGCCAGCGTTGCAGGAGGCACTGCGCCGCACCGATCCCGCTCCCACCGCCCTCGTGCTCTGGGCCCATCAACGCACCCAGTCCGACACAGTCACCGCCCTGACCACACCCAGCACCCGGCTGCTGCTCACCGGACCAGGCTGGCCCACCACCCACGCACGATCACTGGCCGACGCGCTCGCCTTGCTCACACGGTCACCGAACCATCCCCCGGTGGCCTGATCCACGACGCATAGCCGTTCACCCCGCCGACGCCGCCGAAAGCCAGGGTGCCACCGCGACGGATCGCGGTCGCGTTGGGCGAGCGCGAAATGTGCAAAGGTGCGAGCCTGGACTTCGTCAACGGCGGCGAGGAGTGAAGGAAGCCGATCACAACAGCGTGCTTCGAGAAGGGCAGTCGAGATGTGCGGGCGGTGCACAGTGAGGCGCGGGCAAAGCAACCGCACTTCGGATCTTGACGTTGAGGCCGTCGACCACGACGGTGTGACAGTCATGGCGATCACCGGTGACATCGACATCACCAATGCGGACCAGGCGCGCGCGGCCTTTGAGGCGCAGCTGAACAACCACCCGATCGGGATCGTGGTCTACCTCGCCGTGGGTTTTCTCGCCTCGGCCGGTCTGTCGATGCTGGGCGAGGCCCACCAGCGGGCACGGCAGGCCGGAATCGGGTTCGCCGTCGTCGCGAACGAGCGCGCGAGTCGACGTCCGCTGGAGGCCACGGGCCTCGACCAGGTGATGCAGCTGCACGAAACCGTTCCGCACGCTGTCGAGGCACTCCGCACGGCAGCCGCAACCGGATACCCGACCTCGCGCTCCGAGGACGGTTCCTCGTCGTGCCGGTGAAGACAGCGGCGCCCTGTTCCGACCGGCCAACGGCACTCCCGAGCTGTCCGGGTCGAAGCCGGTTTCTTCCGGTAGTGCCGGCGGGTATCTGATCGGCATGCTGACGGCAGTGCTGTACGGCCTGGCCGCATCGAGTGCGCTGGTGGTCGGCTCGATCGCCGGCTCGCTGTGGCGGCCGCCGCGGTGGCTCACCGGGATCCTGCTGGCCTTCGCAAGCGGGGCGTTGATCTCAGCGCTGGCCTTCGAGCTGTTCGAGGAGGCGTTCCACCTCGGTGGCGCGGTGCGGTCCGGACTCGGCCTGCTCGCGGGTGCGGCCACGTTCGTGCTGGTGGACTCCGCTCTGGACCGTTACGTCACCGGTCACGCCGGCCCCGAGCAGCGAGAGGTGACCAAGGCCGGCGCGCGTGGCGGCGTGGGCTTCGCACTGCTGGCTGCGGTGACCCTCGACGGTGTGCCGGAGAACCTGGCGCTCGGGGTGTCTCTGGCCAGCGGGGTGTCGTTGACGTTGCTCGTGGCGATCTTCTTCTCCAACCTGCCGGAGTCGCTGGTCGGTGCCGTCGCGATGCGCGAATCGGGGCAGAGCAAGCGAACCGTGATCCTGACGTGGGCGATCTGCGCTCTGCTGCTGGCAGGCGCGGTGGTGCTCGGCAGACTGGTCGCGGGCGGGCTGAGCGACGCCGTGCTGGCCGTAGCGCTGTCCTTCGCCGGCGGAGCGGTGATCGCATCGCTGGCCGACACGCTGATGCCCGAGGCGTTCGAGCACGGCCGACCGCTCAACGCCTTCGCCACGGCCGGGGGCTTCTTCCTCTCCTTCATCCTCGCTGCCTGACCGAACCGGCCAGGGGCGCCTCGCCGCAGGTCGCACGCACTGACGCAATCCGGTGGGAGGTGTCGGGCGGGTCCCGAACGGGTAGTCGGCAGCGAGCGCGTGTCTGTGGAGTCGAGGGAGCAGCATGCACGAAGACGTCGAGAAGCCGTTGATCACAGTCGAGGTCGACTCCACCCACGATGTCGTGATCGTCGCCGTGCACGGCGACGTCGATCACGAGACCTTCCAACAGATCCGGGACACGTTGTTCACGCGCATCGGCAACGGGGCCGGCGCGTTGGTGGTCGATCTGGACGACGTGGGCTTCTTCGGATCGATCGGCATCGCCGTACTTCTCGAGGCGCGACAACGTGCCGACCAACTGGGCGTCAGATTCGCCGTCGTGGCAGGACGTCGGGCGGTGATACGACCCATCCGGTCGACCGACACCCAAGACCTCCTTCGCGTGCAGCGCACCCGCGCGGAGGCCCTGGCCGCAGTGCGCCGTCACTGTCGCTACACCGGACACTTGGACGATCCGACGGATACCGGATTTGTGCGTTCATGGCCGTGATCCACGCCTTTCGATCGGGACGCGGGCCGACGACTGCCCACCCGCACCCCGACCACTCGACGACGATCGAAGACCGCGCCGCCTACCGCCCCCGACGCAACAGCTTCCACAGCACGAGCAAGACTGCCGCCGCGCCAACAGCAACCGCCGCAGGGTGCCGACGGGCCTGCCGAACACCCTGCTGCACGGGCTCGGGCAGCGCCTCGACCGCCTCGATGGTCTTCACACCGACCTGCGTGCCCGCGACGCCGACCTTCTCGCTGACCTGGCCCGCGATCACGCTCGCCTTCTGGTTCACCCGCTCGGCGACCGCGACGGCTTTCTGGCCGAGCTCGGTGGCCTTGTCACCCACCTGAGCGGCCACGGCGGCTGCCTGTTCACGGACCGCGTCGGTCTGCTTCGCCTCTACGCCTGCCTTTTCGGCTGCGACACCAGCGGTGCTCTCCTTGCCGATCTTCTCACCGGCCTTGTTCGCGGTGTGCGCGGTAGCTTGCTTGACCTCGTCAGCCGCAGCTGCCTTTGCCTTCGCGACCCTCGCGGCGGTCTGCTGTGCCTTGCCCGGGCCCTCGTGCGTCCCGTCCGCGCCGGCGGGGACGTTCATGTCGCTCAACGGTGTGCCCTCTCACTGACGGTGGTGTTGTCCTGTCACCCGATCAGCCTTTACCCAGATGTGCGGTGATGTACGCCAGGCGATGAGCTCGGCGCGAGCGACACCTGGCCGGTCAGGAGCAAGAGCGTGCACCAGCAGTCTTCGACGTGTCATTCGCAGACCGCAGCGAGCCGACCGGTGATCAGCTCCTCGGCCTCCCGCACGATGCGGTCGACGAGTTCGCGCACCGTCGGGATGTCGGCGATGAGCCCTTGAGCCAGGCCGGCGCTCCAGATCCCGGCTTCCAGGTCACCGTCCTCGAAAACCCTGCGTCCTCTGACTCCTGTCACGAGGTCGCGCACATCGGGGAACTCGCCGCCGTTGTCGAGAATCTCGACGACCTTGCGGCTCACCGCGTTGCTGGCGACCCTGGCGGTGTTGCGCAGCGGGCGGAAGATCAGCTCGGTGTCGAGCTCGCTGTTGGCGACGATCTGCTCCTTGACGCGCTGGTGCACCGAAGCTTCTTGCGTGCACAGGAAACGCGTGCCCATGTTGATGCCCTCCGCGCCGAGCGCGAGCGCGGCCACCAGTCCCCTGCCGTCCGCGAAACCACCGGACGCGATGACCGGGATCGACAGCCTGTTCACGGTGGCGGGGATGAGGACCAGGCCGGGGACGTCGTCCTCACCGGGGTGGCCCGCGCACTCGAACCCGTCGATGCTCACGCCGTCCACGCCGATCTCCTGCGCCGTCACGGCGTGCCGGACGCTCGTGCACTTGTGCAGCACCTTGATGCCGTGGGCGTGGAACTCCGGCAGGTGCTCGCGCGGGTTCGAACCAGCGGTTTCCACGATCTTGACGCCCGACTCGACGATCGCGCGCCGGTACTCGTCGTAGGGCGGCGGCGTGATCGACGGCAGGATCGTCAGGTTCACGCCGAACGGCTTGTCCGTCATCTCGCGGCAGCGCGCGATCTCCCGTTCCAGCGCCTCCGGAGTCGGCTGGGTCAGCGCGGTGAGGAACCCGAGGGCGCTCGCGTTCGCGACGGCCGCGACCAGCTCGGCCCTGCCCACCCCCGGCTCGGCGAGCGTGTCCATCCCACGCTGTGGCGACTGGTGATCACGACCGTGCCCTCGCGCACACGCGCCAGCAACGCCGCCGCATCTGGAGCACTTCGTCGCGAGCGGCCGACGTACCGGCGGCCGCATGAGGAAGGCCGCGAACACCACCCTCACCATCGTGGCCGAGTCCCGGACCAAAGAGCAGACATTGGCCATCCGCAAGTGGGCTCGTGCCAACGGCCACGACCTCTCTGGCGTGCTTCTCCGGATGGACGTTCGGCGTCGCGTCGCGCGGCGAGAACCGCGAGCTGACGTGGAGCCTGCTGGAGAGTGTGATCGGCAACGCCTACGTCCTCCTCGCACTGCTCGCAGGCATCCTGACGCTGGCACGCCTGTCCCTGAAGTCCACTGTGGATGTCCAGGCCCGCTGACGCGATCTGCTCTGAGGTGTCAGAGCTTTGTCAGCGCCATGTCCGAGCCTGGACCAAGGCACTGCGCTCGCGCTGCCCCCACTGGCAGGACAAAGGGAAAGAAACACCGCATGCAGACAAAGATGAAGACCCAGGGCGCCATCACGGCGCTGGCGACCTTCGCTGTCCTGGGCGGCCTGACGTTGAGCGCGACGCAGGCTTCAGCCGCCCCGCTGCCCGTCGTCAACATGGAAGCCACCGTCCTGGCCGCCCAGATCGATCCGCGGCGCGCCGACGACACGCTGACCCAGGGCGCCAAGGAATCCGTGCTGGCCGTAGAGCGGGCACTCCAGGCACGCAACCTGCTGGAGGCCCGCTGGGTCGACGGCTACTTCGGAACCACGACCATCAAGGCGTACGCGGCCTACCAGCGTTCGCTCGGCTACACCGGACTGGCCGCGAACGGTCTGCCCGGCGCGAGTTCGCTGGCCACGCTCGGGCAGAGCCGGTTCACCGTCTCCCACGTGATCAAGCCAGGCACGAAGGTCCAGCGTGACGGGTACGTCGTCAACACCCGCACCCAGGCGATGCTGACCGAGGCCGAACTCCTGCTGGGGCGTCGCCTCGTGCTGTCGCAGGGCTCCTACAACCCCGGCGGCGACCCGACCTCCGCGGGCACCCACGACGGCGGCGGCGTCGTGGACCTCAAGGTCGACGGCATGTCCGCCGCCACCCGCACCGCCGTCGCCCGCGCGCTGCGCCAGGTCGGCTTCGCCGCCTGGGTCCGCAGCCCGTCCCAGGGCGACTGGCCGTGGCACATCCACGCGGTGGCGATCAACGACACCGACCAGGCCACCCAGGCGCAGAACCAGGTCGGTGACTACTACCTCGGCTTCAACGGCCTCGCCAACCACCGCCCCGACGACGGTCCCCGGATTCCGATCGAGACGTGGGAGGAGTACCAGCGCACGCACTGACCAGCAGCCCCGAGCATCAACCCCTTTCCCGAAAAGGAAAACCCGTGAAAATCGCACGCACGATGCTCGCCGCCGCCGGGGCCGCACTGGCCCTGGTCGCGCCCCTCATGGCCGCCACCGCCTCGCCCGCGTTCGCCGCGAGCAGGGACGGGGACTGCGACAGCGGAGAGTTCTGCCTCTACTACAACAGCAACCAGGCCGGCTCGATCTCCGACTTCACCGGCTCGATCAGCGACTACGGCGCGACTCAGCCGTCCTGCTACGAATTCAAGGGCGCCGGCGCCGGCAAAGGCCTGTGCGTGAAGAACAACTCGGCATGAGTGCGTAACCGCACCAGCCACACGGTGCGGGTCTACTTCAACAGCGGCTACGGCGGCGCGAGCCAGGACTTCAAGCCCGGCGCCACCGGCAATCTCAACGCCACGCTGAAGAACAACAACGCCAGCCACAAGTTCCTCACCGGCCCAGAACAACTGCACCGCCTTCGCGGCCTACCGGGTCGCCAGCAGGCTCGGCGTCCCCAGCTTCAGCAACTCCTACGGCGGAACCACCTGGGGCAACGCCGGCACCTGGGACGACGCCGCCCGCCGCGTCGGCGTCACGGTCAACAAGACCCCGAAGGTCGGCGCCATCGCCGTCAACGACGTTCACCGGGTCGGTCACGTCGCCTACGTGAACGCGGTCCACGCCGACGGCTCGTTCGACGTCGAGGAGTACAACTGGAACAACCCGCTCGCCTACGGCACCCGCAAACACGTCCACGTGAGCAACGCCCAGGCCGACTTCCAGTGGATGCTCCACTTCTGACCGGTCAGTGATCCGTGCCGCCGCGAACAACTGCTCGCGGCGGCACGCGAGCGCGTCGGCGTGCATCCACATCGGCAGCTGCCCAGCACTGTCTACTTGGGACAGAACCCGCGAGGCCAACCCCAGGCATCGTGCCTGCTGTGCGGTCAGACCGTGCGAGGACGACCAGCGAACACGCCCACGACGATCTGCACGACGAGAACACCGATGAGCATGGACAGCGGTGCCGTCCAGCCTCCGGTCAGTTCGTGCAGCAGGCTGAACAGGAACGGCCCCGTCGCGGCGATCAGGTAGCCGAAGCCCTGTGCCATGCCCGAGAGCTTCGCGGTCTGCTCGCTGGTGCTCGCGCGCAGCGCGATCACCGTCAGCGCCAGCGAGAACACGCTCATGCCGAGGCCCAGCAGGACGACCCAGAGCAGCGGGGCCGCGGCGGGGGCGAGCAGCAACCCGAGCAGGCCCGCCATGCCCGTCAGGCCCAGTCCGAGGATCCACCCGCTCTGCCCGCCGCGCCGCGCGGCCATCGGCGGCACCAGCAGGCTCACCGGCAACGCGAGGAACGACAGCAGCGCCAGCAACAGGCCCGCGTCGTCGCGGCTGACGCCCGCGGACATCAGCACCTGCGGCAGCCAGCTGATCGCCACGAACGCGATCAGCGCCTGCAGCCCGAAGAACACCGTCACCGTCCAAGCCAGCGGGCTGCGCAGCAGGGACGTGCCCTTGGCGGTACTTGCGGCGCCCGGCGGCGCAGCCCCGCCCCGCCGCGCGGCGATCGACCACACGACCAGAGCGAGCACCGCGAGTCCGGCCCAGGTCGCCAATGCGGGCCGCCAGCCGTGCATCACCGTCGCGAGTGGTGGGGTGAGCGCGAAGCCCAGGACGGCGCCGAACTGCAGCGCCGCCGTGTAGACCCCGGTCATGACGCCGACCTTGGCCGGGTAGGAACTCTTGACCACCACCGGCATCAGCACCGCGACGAACGCGATGCCGGCCGCGGCGACCAGCGTGGCGCCGAGCACCACGGCCGCGCCGCCCACGGCGCGGAGCAGGATGCCCGCGGCGAGCACGGCCAGCGCCCCGGCGATCGTGGCGGCCGTGCCGACCCTGCGGGCCACCGCGGGCGCCAAGGGGCCGGCCACCGCGAAGCACAGCACCGGGATCGTGGTGAGCAGGCCCGCCCAGGTCGGTGACGCGCCGAGAGAGCCGCGCACCTGGTCGAGGACCGGGCCGACGCTGGTGATCGCCGGGCGCAGGTTCATCGCGGTGAGCACCACGGCGACGACGAGCAGCAGGCCACGCCCCGCAACCAGGTGTGCCGGCGGCCGGTCGGTCGTGGCTTGCCCGGGCTGGGCGTCAGAGACGGACATGATTCTCAGTGTTCCAGACGTCGCACTCCGTGTTCATCGATCGGTCCCGAAGTAGCGGTCACCGAAGTCGCCGATGCCGGGCAGCATGTAGGAGTTCTCGTTCAGCCGCTGCTCGATCGACGAGGTGACGAGCCGCAGCCGCGGGTGTGCGTCGCACAGGGCCGCGATGCCCTCGGGCGCGGTCAGCAGGTTGACGAACACGATGCGCTCTTCCGGCACGCCGTGGTCGAGCAGTACCTGCACGGCCATCCGCGCGGTTCCCGCCGTGGCGAGCATCGGGTCGAGCAGCAGCACGTTCCGCTCGGCGATGTCGGCGGGCAGCTTGGTGTAGTACAGGTGCGGCTGCACGGTCTCCTTGTCCCGCTGGATGAGGATCTTGCCGATCCGCACCGGCGGCAGCACGGCGCGCAGCCCCGCCTCCATGCTCTCCCCGGCGCGCACCACGGAGACCCCGCAGACGCGTTCGGCGAAGCGCAGGCCCTCGTAGACGTGGCCGACCGGGGTCCGCACCTGGTGCGGCTCGAACGGCAGCAGGTCGAGGGCGGCGTCGAGCAGCATCCGGATGATCCGGTCGGCGTGGAAGACGAACTGGTCGCGCGGGACGTCACGGTCCCGGATGATCGTGTGCAGCGCTCGCAGCAGCGGTGTCTGCGGCAGCAGATGGACGTTCTCCCGCAGGTGCGCTGGCAGGACGGGCGTCTCGGCGGTCGCGGTCATGCGTTGTCCTCCTCGGTCGGGGGTTCTTCGAACGACGGCGGGAGCGACGGGGTCGCGGTGAACTGGCCCGCGGCGGCGCGGTAGACGCTCAGGCCCCCGGTGCGCTCCCACACCCGGCGCATCACGTAGACCAGCTTCGGGTTGTGCTCCTCGTCCTCCTCGACGGCCCTGGCGACGATCCGGTCCCACTCTTCCGTCCACACCGGACTGCCGACGGTGTCCGCAGAGGACGAGAAGGCGGCGTGCAGCGCGGCGAGCTTCGTCCTGGACGGCACGGCGGTTTCGGCGGACAGCACGCAGACCAGGCCGATCCAGAACTGGCGGAGCATCTCCCTGCCGTGTTCGCCGGGCAGGCGCAGGGAGATCTGTTCCATCGCGTGCAGCGAGGTGATGAGGTGCAGCAGGACGAAGTCGCCGGGCGCGGCGAGGTACAACAACGTCACCGCGTAGTGCAGCTGCTCCCATCCGCTCGCCACGTCCTCGGTGTCGATCCAGCGCGGCGTGCGGTAGGCCAGCGGATGGCCTTCCGCGAGCATCCGCGCGATCCGGAACTGCAGGCCGGACCTGGCCAGTTCGGGGTGAATGGCCGGGTCGTCCTCTTCGAGGACGGATCGCACCCATGCGTTCATGGCGTCGCGGTCGGCGTCCCACACCTCCGCGACGCGCAGCAGCGAGTCGACGGCGGTGGCGTCGTCGGCCCGCTCGGCCAGCACCCGCTCGGGGTGGCACGAGATGAACGAGAAGGCGAGGTAGGCCAGCCCCTCCACGGTCATCCACCGGCTGCCCGCGTCCAGGCCCCAGCCGAGGTGGATGGTCGCGTGGGTGAACGAGCTCACCCAGCCCGGCAGCAGTGCCGGCAGGTAACGGCGCAGGACCTCGTCGAGCCCGTGGCGGGTCAGTTCGGCGTCGAAGAACGAGCAGTAGGCGGAGAAGTGCGCCCGCTGCCCGAGGAACTCCTGCCAGTTGGCGGCGGTGATCTCCCTGCGCTGGGGGCGTTGTGGCTCCAGCCCGTAGCCGTAGGGAGTCAGCTTCGCGTAGCCGTCGTAGTAGGCCTTGATCTTCTCCGGTGACGCGCCGAGCCCGGCCAGTGCGACCACGGCGTGCTTGGCGTGGTTGGTCAGGTGGCCGTTGAACTCGATGTGGTAGGTGCGGTCGTCGAGCAGCTCGTCGGCGACGGAAAGCTGGATCAGCTCGGTCATAGGACTGCTTCTTCCTGTGCTGTCGTGCGCACCATGACGACGACTTCGGGGAACGCGTCGGCGTACCGGTGCGGGCGGGCGGTGGCCAGTTCGGCGCGGTCGTGCACGCCGTAGGTCACGGCGATCGCGCGCATCCCGGTCGCGTGCGCCATCAGCACGTCGTGAGTGGTGTCCCCGACCATGACCGCCCGCGCGGCGGGCACGTCGAGGGCGTGCAGGATCTTCTCGCCGATCTCGGGATGCGGCTTGGGGTTGCGGACCTCGTCGGCGCCGACGACGAGTTCGAACAGGCCGGCGAGCCCCGCCGCGTCGAGCAGGGCGTCGGCGCTGCGGCGGAACTTGCTGGTGGCCACGGCGAGCGCGACACCCGCGTCCGCCAGCTCGGCGAGCCCGTCGGCAACGCCGGGGAAGACCAGCTCACGGGCGCGGGGCAGCACCAGCTTCCGGAACACCTGCTGGTAGTGCTCCACCCCGCTGGCCACCAGGGGGTCGTCGGCGGCCACCCCGAGCAGCGTGCCGAACGCCTTCTCCATCGGCATGCCGATCGTCGCCCGGATGGCTTCCGGTTGCCGCGCGGGCGAACCGAGCAGGGCGAGCACTTCCGTGAACGTCGCCACGATCGCCCTGGGCGAGTCGACCAGGGTTCCGTCGAGGTCGAACACCGCGAGCCTGGTGCCGGTCATCGCCGGCCTGCCAGCAGCCGGGCGTGCGCCGCCGCGAGCCTGCCCGCCACCTCGGCGGTGCTGGCGAGCACGGCCGCGTTCGCCGTGGCCGAACGGCCGCCGGTGGCGTGGTCAACCGCGCGCATCAGGTACTTCGTCACGGCGTTGCCGCGCACACCGTCGCGGTCCGCGGCGACGAGGGCGTCGGCGATCGCGGCGTCCACCTCGGCGCCGTCCACGGCGTCGGCCTCCCGCACGGGCGAGGTGATCAGCACGGAGCCCTGGTTGCCCAGCGCCCAGTGCATGTCGATGACGCGGGCGAGCACGTCCTCGTCGTCGATGCGCTGGGGGCTGCGGAAACCGCTGGAGCGGCAGTAGAACGCGGGGAAGTCGGCGGACTGGTAGGCGATCACGGGGACGCAGTGCGTCTCCAGGAACTCCAGCGTCAGCCCCAGATCGAGGATCTTCTTCGCCCCCGCGCAGACCACCGCCACCGACGAGCGGGTGAACTGGACGAGGTCGGAGGAGATGTCCATGGTCGTCTGCGCACCGCGGTGCACACCGCCGATGCCCGCGGAGGCGAAGAACGGGATCCCCGCCAGTTCGGCGCACACCGCGGAGGACGCGACCGTGGTGGCACCCGCGCCTCCGGTGGCGAGTGTGACCGCGAGGTCGCGGCTGCTGACCTTGGGGATGCCGGCCGTGGTGCCGAACCGTTCGATGTCCACATCGGACATTCCGACGACGATGGCGCTGTCGGCGATGCAGATCGTCGCGGGTACGGACCCGCCGGCGCGCACCGCCTTTTCCACCGCGAGGGCGGCCTCGACGTTCTGCGGGTAGGGCAGGCCGTGCGTGATGACGTTGGACTCCAGCGCCACGACCGGACGCCCCTCGGCGAGGGCGTCGGCGACCTCAGGGGCGAGCACCAGCGGCACGTCCGGTCGGCGGGGATTTCGGTTGTCAGGCATGTGGTTCGTCTCCTTCCCGGGTGGTGCCGTCAGTACTGGGGAACCTTGCACAGCAGGTCCTTGCGGTTGACGATCTCCGGCAGGTAGACGCGGTCGTTCCACACGTCCTGGTCGACGGGTTCCAGGGCGATCGAGATCACGTCCTCGTCGCAGTGGAACGCTTCGCGCACCGCGGCGGTCAGCGCGGCGACGAGCAGGCGCTGCCGGTCCTCCGTCAGTTCGACGGGGAAGTGCTTGATGTTGATGTGCGGCATGGCTGTCTCCTGTGGACGGTCATCGAACAGAGGGCGTAGCACGCCCACCAGCTCGGCGAGATCGGGATGGTCGAGCATGCTGTAGTGGTCGGCGTTCAGCCTGAGCACCACGGGTGGTCGCCTGGTGAAACCGTTGTGCGACTCCAGGAACGAGTAGTCGTCGCCACGGGCCTTGACGATCGTGACCGGTGCGCCCAGCCGCCGGCCGCGCAGTTCGGCGAAGGTGTACTCCGGTTCGAACGTGCTGCGCACGACCGCGGTGATCCGGCCGACCAGCTCGGCGTCGAGGTCGAACCGCCGTGCCACGAACGCGGCGAAACCGGCGTCGTCGTGCACGGTGCGCAGGCACTCCGGGAGGCACGGGTGGTCGATCCGGCCCGTGAAGACCGACAGCAGGATGGCCACGAACGCCGGATCGCGGTAGTCGCCCTCCACCGCGGTCGTCGGCACGCCGTCGAGGACGACCACCGGTGCGCCGGGAGCGAGCAGGACGAGGTTCTCCACGCGCTCCCCCGCCTGCTCCAGCTGGTGGGCGGCCTCGAACGCGAGCCGCGCGCCGAAGGAGTAACCCCACAGCGTGTACGGCCCATGTGGTTGGCGTGCACGGATTTCCGCGACGTCCTCGGCCGCCGCCGCGGCGACCGAGTCGTGCGCGGTCTCGCCGGGGTTCACCCCGCGGGCCTGCACGCCGTAGAACGGACGGTCCAGTCCGAGCTCGCGGGCCAGTGGCCGCAGGTTCATCGGGTAGCCGCCCAGCCCCGGCCAGCAGAACACGGGTTCCGCGGATCCCTGTGGCCGCAACGGGATCAGCCGCAACGCCGCCTGTGCTCCCCCGCGCTCGAACCGCTCGGCGAGTCCGGCGACCGTCGGTGCCTCGAACAGGGTCTGCAACGGCACCGCCGTGCCGAACTCCTTGTTCAGCCGGTTGATCAGGGTCACCGCGATGAGCGAGTTGCCGCCGAGGACGAAGAAGTCGTCGTGCACGGACACGTCGTCGCAGCGCAGCGCCGCCGACCACGCCGCGGCCACCCGCCGTTCGGCCGCCGTGCGGGGAGCGGTCAGCGGCCGGTCACCGGGACCGGCGTCGGTGCGCTCGGAGTCGAGCAACGCCCGCAGGTCGACTTTGCCGTTCGCGGTCACGGGGAGCGCGTCGAACACCACGACCTTGTTGGGCACCATGTAGTCCGGCAGCAGTTCCGCGAGGTCGTCCCGGACGATCTCGGCGGGCCCGCGCATGTGCACGGCGTCCTCGCGCATCCCTTCGCTCGCCCGCTGTTCGGGGCTGATCCGGCCGCCGACGAAGAAGTACGACGGCCCGGTGGGCAATTCGCACCGGCGCAGCACCGCGTCGATCTTGAGCGCCGAGGGCAACGGGTTGCCGGATGCCGAGCTGTATCCCGAGGACATGAACCCCAGGTGGGCGTCGTTCATCGAGATGCGTTGCATCACCCGGCCGAGATCGACGTACCGCCGCCACGGCTCGTCGGCGCGCGCGATCACGGTGACACCGAAGCGGGCGCGGTCGTAGACCTCCTGGTTGATCGCGATGACGTCGCGGCGCAGCACCAGGTCGTCGGCGATCCGCCGCAACTCGCCGCCGGTGTGCCGGTACTGCCCCGCGGACAGGTCCGCGACACCGCCGGGGTGGACCTGCACGTAGAGGTCGGCCAGGTCAGGCTCTCCGCCCTGCCACGCCACGATCTCGAACGTCGCGGTGTGGTGGTCGTCGGGCGCGCACCCGAGCGCGTCCTCGATGCCCGCGGTGAGGCCGAGCGCGCGCAGGCCGAGCCCGTGGCGGGGCAGGATTTCCTCGAACAGACCGGCCAGATGGCCCGTCTCGATCTCCAGGACCTCGTCGACGTTGTTGCGGTACACCGGTTCGACGACCGAGCGCCGCCCGACGCAGTGCACCAGGAGCCGGGCGGGACCGGCTTGCGCCAGGGGCCGGACGAGCACGAGTTCGTGATCGACCGGGTGGTAGTAGTAGTGACCGGCCGCGAGCCCGGCCACACCGCGGACCTCGAGGTAGAGCTGGACGGCGTAGAGCGCACCGGGCGCGGCGTAGCCGTACTTGGGCAGCAATCGCTCTCCGCTGTGGAACTGCCCGAACCAGCGAAGGACCTCGCCGAGCGTGCCGGCGTCCACGTCCTCGGGACGCAGGGACCCGCTGCCTGCCGGCCGCCGGTTGAGCACGTCGAGCAGGTCGGCCGCCGTGACTTCACCGCCGTCGTAGAACCGGTACGTCTTGCGGGCGAACACCTCGCGGCGCTGCGCGGCGGTCGGCTCCCGCCCGGGCAGGGCCACCCGCGGCAGGCCGGCCAGGTCGGCCTGCGGGCGCAGCCCCGGGTTGGACAGCTGAGCGCGCACCTGCAGCCGCGACGCTTTGGACTGGTGGTGCGCGCCGTGGTTGCCCTGGTCCATCAGGAACGCCTGGCGCGGGTCGAGTTCGATGCAGGCCACCAGATTCTCGAACCCGGTGCGGGCGTCGGGCTTGACGAGCACGGCGGCGGTTCTGATCCAGTCGTGCGCCTCGATCGCGAGCCTGATCTCGTCGAGCTCCACCCGGAACCCGCGCAGCTTCACCTGGTTGTCGGCGCGGCCGACGAAGTGGACGGTGCCGTCCGCGTCGGCCCGGACCAGGTCACCGGAACGAAACAGCCTGGCGGGCTCCGGCGTGAACGGATCGGGCACGAACCGCTGGGCCGTCAGGTCCGGCCTGCCGAGGTAGCCGCGGGCCAGCTGGCGGCCGCCGATGAACAGCTCGCCGATCTCGCCGGGGGACACCGGTGCGCAACGCTCGTCGAGCACGCGGAAGTACGTGCCGTGCGCGGGAATCCCGAGCGGAACCGCCGGCGGGCCGTCGAGGAGCTCCTCCCGGCTCACGACGTGGGCGGAGGCGTTGATGGTGCACTCGGTCGGCCCGTACAGGTTCACGAGCTCGGCCCACGGCACCTCCCGCAGGCACTCGTCGGCCAGTGAGCGGGTGAGCGTCTCGCCCCCGCTGCCGATCTGTCGCAACGACGTGCACTCGGTCGCCCTGCCGCCGTCGACGAGGGCCCGCAGCAACGTCGGCACGCACTGCAACGTCGTGACCCGGTGCCGCACGATCGTGTCGACGAGCCGGTCCGGGTCCCGGTGCAGGCCGGGGGTGCCCGCGACCACGGTGGCACCACAAGCGGGGGCCAGCACCTCCCACTGCGCCGCGTCGAAGCTCAGCGGCGTCTTCTGCAACACCACCGAACCGGGGCCCAGCCCGTGCACGTCGTGCAGCCAGCCGAGCTGGTTCGCCACCGCGCCGTGCTCGACCATCACCCCCTTCGGCACACCGGTGCTGCCGGAGGTGTAGATGACGTAGGCGAGGTGCTCGGGCCGCGGAGCCGCCCACTGCCGCGCGGGAACCGGTCCCGTCGTCCGCGTGATCTCCTCGACGCAGACGACCTCGATGCCCGGCGGCGCGATCGCGGCCAGCCGGGCGCGCAAGCTCCGCTGGGTGAGCACCACCCGAGGCCGGGCGTCGTGCAGCATGTAGCGGAGGCGTTCGTCCGGGTAGTCAGGCGACAACGGCACATAACCGCCACCCGCGCACACCACGGACCACACGGCCACGACGAGCTCTGCGGACGGTTCGACGAAGACGCCGACGCAGTCGTCTGGCGCCACCCCGGCCGCGTTCAACCGCGATGCCGCCGTCTTGACGCTCGCGGCCAGCTCGCGGTAGGTGAGTGAGCGGTCGTCCCCGGCCACCGCGACCCGGTCCGGGTGCGCGGCCACCGCGTCGCCGAACATCTCGGCCACACTTCGCCTGATGAAGCAGGTGGGCTCGCCAGCACCCGCAGGCACGGCGACGGCCACGTTCGTTCCCCCAGCTGCCATGTCGACATGCCCCCACATATCCATTGGCCTGCAACAAGATCGGGCTGCGCCCGCATCGAGCCGAGGTGAGACCTGAACCGACGCGCGCGCTACCGGCACCGCTGTCCGGCCGCGCGTCGATGCGCGGCACACGGTTCGTTGACCGGATCGCCCTCTTGGCACGAGCACCGGATCCATCCAGCCGTACCGCTACCCGCAGTCCGGTGACGGCGCTCGTCCAAACGGCTGGAACGTACCTGAAAGGACGGAGGAAGCAGCACAACCGAGGCCACACTCGGCGACCATGGCTCAGATCACGCCCGGTCACCGTCCACTCAGGACTCGAAGTCGACGCGCCCCCCGCCATCGCGCAAGGTTCAGCACATGACTGCGATCGGTGTGCTGGTAGGAAATCCCCGCCCGGCTTCCCGTACGCTGCGGGCGGCGCTCGCGTTGCGCGAGGCGGCTCGTCAAGTGCTCAAGGATCCCGTCGTCGGACCGACCGTCGACGCGGCGGAAATCACCCACGAGGTGTTCGACTCCACGCGGATGCGGGCGGTGCTCGACGAGCTCGCACAGTCGGACGTGCTCGTCGTGGCGACTCCGACCTACAAAGCGACCTACACCGGGTTGTTGAAGGCGGTGCTGGACCAGGCGCCACCGAACTGGTTGCGCGGCAAGGCGGTGCTGCCGTTGCAGATCGCGGCCTCCGACCGGCACGCGCTCGCGGTGGAGGTGCACCTCCGGCCGCTGCTCGTCGAGCTGGGAGGTCAGGTGCCCGGTCGCGGCATCTTCCTCAACGAGTCCGCGCTCGGTGTCGATGACGACGCTCTCACGGCCGCACTCGTGGACCTCCTCGACGCGGACGCGCTGAACGCGTCGGTGGCGTCATGATCGCCGAAGAGCTGCGGTGCGCGCTGCGGCACCACCCGCAGGCCGTCGCGATCATCACGGCAGCCGGGCCGGACGGGCCGATCGGCGTCACGGTCAGCTCCTTCTGCTCGGCGAGCATGCACCCGCCACTGGTGGTGGCGTGGATCGGCACGAAGGCGTCCGCGTGGCCGGTGCTGAGCGCGGCGCCGCTCTTCGCAGTGCACCTGCTCGGCACCGAGCAGCGCGGCCTGGCCGACCTGTTCGCCCGCAGCGGCGCTGATCGTTTCGGACCGGGCACCACGTGGAAGCCGGACGACGACGGCGTGCCGCACCTGCTCGACCCGCCGGTCCGGATGAGGTGCCGCGCCGTTGAGCGCATCGCGGTCGGCGACCACGTGGCGCTCGTCGGCGCACCGGTCGAGATCACGTCCGGGCAGGAAGTTCCGCCGCTCGTGCGGCATCAGGGACGCTGGACGTCAGTCGCCTGAGCGGTGTGCGGCGAGTCCGTCCGGGGAGACGTCACGGGCGAGACTGGGCCTGGCACGTGCTCACTGACGTCCGGGAGGCTCGCGTGACGTACTGGTCCGTCCTGCGCAGGCAGCACGTGTTCCGCGTGCTGTTCGGCAGCTGGGTCGGCAGGCTCGCGATGGCCATGGCGGCCGTCGCGATCCCGCTGGCGCTGCGCGACGCGGGTGCCGACTACGTGTTCATCGGACTGGTGTCCGGCGCCTTCGCCCTCTCGTCCGCGATCGGCTCCCCCGTGATCGGCCGCGTCGTCGACCGGGTGGGCCAGGTGCGGGTGCTCGTGCCGACCGGGCTGCTCGCGGCGACCGGATTCGTCACGATCGCACTCGCACCCGCCAACCACGTGGTGGTGCTGATCGGTGCGGTGCTGGCGGGCGCGCTCACACCTCCGCTGGAACCGTGCCTGCGCGTGCTCTGGCCGGGCCTCGTCGCCGAGGACGAGCTGGAGAAGGCCTACGCGGTCGACTCGGCCGCGCAGGAGCTGGTGTTCGTCTTCGGCCCGCTCGTGGTGTCGCTGTGCCTCGCGGTGTTCGCTCCGGTCAGCGCGCTGTGGGCGCAGGCGCTGCTCACGCTGGCGGGCGTGGCGACGTTCGCCACCGCCGCACCGGCCAGGAGGTGGGCGCCGGAGAAGACGGAGCACCGGCACTGGCTCGGCCCGCTGCGGCACCGCGGCCTGACGATCCTGCTGCTCGCCCCGGTCGGCACCGGTGTGGCGATCGGCACGCTCAACGTGCTGGTGGTGAGCTACGCCGAGCGGTTCGAGGTGTTCGGCGGCGCGCCGATGTTGCTGGCGCTGAACGCTTTCGCGGCGTTGGCCGGCGCTCTGATCTACGGCATGATCCGGTGGACGATCCAGCCGAGGACGCGGATCGTGTTCTTCGCGGCCGGGCTGCTGGTGGGATACGGGATGCTCGCGACCGTGCCGACGCCTCTGCCGATGGCCGGCCTGATGCTGCTCACGGGGTTCTTCCTGGCGCCGATGCTGGCCGCGTTGTTCGGGTTGATCAGCGACCTCGCGCCGCGCGGCACGGTCACCGAGGCGTTCGCCTGGCTGGTCACGCTCTTCGCGGCCGGAACCTCGCTCGGCGCGGCGGTGGTGGGCCCGGTGCTGGACCGCGGCGAACTGCACCTGGCGGCGGCGCACGCGGGTGCCGGTGCGTTGTTCTGTCTGGCGGTGCTCGGTGCCGGCTACCGGCTGTTCGTGCCCGCGGGTCAACCGGTCGCGGCTGACTGACGCGGCTTTGTCGCACTCGAGTCCGATGTGGAGGACGCATGGCAACGCTCGTGCTGACCGGCGCGGCAACCGTTTTCTCCGGAGATCTCGCGGCACCGCTGCTCGACGCCGACACCGTGGTCTGCCGGGACGGCATGATCCACGCGACGGGGAAGGCGAGCAGCCTGACGCACGAGATCGACGGCGCCGACGAGGTGATCGACCTGCGCGGCGGCACGATCGCGCCAGGACTGATCGACTCACACGGGCACGTGACGTTCGGGGACTACAGCCCGCGGCAGCGCGCGGTCGACTACCTCGCCGGGTACGTCCAAGGCGGCATCACGACGACGGTGTCGGCGGGCGAGGTGCACGTGCCGGGACGGCCACGCGACAGGGCCGGGGTGAAAGCGCTTGCCGTCGCCGCGCAGCGGTGCTTCAGCGAGTACCGGCCCGGCGGCATGCGGGTGCGCGCGGGCGCGGTGCTGATCGAGCCCACACTGTCCGAGGAGGACTTCCGGGAGCTCGCGGCGACCGGGGTGCGGCTCGCGAAGTACGGGTTCGGCGCGTTCACCGATCCGGTGGACGGCGTCGAGCACGTGCGCTGGGCGCGGGAGGCCGGGCTGACCGTGATGTGCCACGCGGGCGGGGCGAGTGCCGCGGGTGGGGCCTCGCTGGGAGGCGAGGCGTTGCTCGCGTTGCGGCCCGACGTGTGCGGACACGCGAACGGCGGGCCGACCGCGTTGCCGTTCACGGAGGTCGAGGCGTTGTTCGCCGAGACGGACATGGCGTTGCAGGTGGTGCAGGCGGGCAACCTCAAGGCGGCGCTGCGCATCGTGGAGCATGCGGCGTCCCGCGACGAGCTGCACCGCGTGGTGGTCGGCTCGGACACGCCGTCCGGGTTCGGTGTGATGCCGCTCGCGGTGCTGAAGACGGTGCTGGAGCTGACCGCGCTCGGCGGGCTCGAACCCGAGGTGGCGTGGTCGCTCGCGACGGGCACGGTTGCCGATGTGTGGCACCTGCCGGAAGGACGGGTGCGCCGGGGCGCGCCCGCGGATCTGCTGGGTCTCGCGGCGCCCGCTGGTTCCCAGGCGGACACGGTGGCGGAGGCCATGCGCGTCGGCGACATCCCGGCGATCACCGTCGTGGTGACCGCCGGGACGGTGCGCGCGATGCCGGGCAGGATGACGCCACGCCCGGCAGTCGCGGCCGAACTGCGCTGACACCGTCACGCGCACCGGCACCGCGCTACACCACCAGCTGACGCCAGTCGTCCCCGTCGCTCACCACGACGTTCGCCGACGAGATCTTGCGGTAGTCGACCTCGTCGCCGAGCCCGGCCGGCACCCGTCCCTCCGCCTTGTCCTTGATCGCGTCCAGCAGGAAGTGGCGTGCCCGGACGAGACCGGTGTCGCTCTTGCCGGGGTTCTCGATCGAACGGTCCACGATCGCGCCCATGCTCTCCTGCACGGCGATGTCCTGGGCGGCGAGGCCGCTGATGCCGGAGAACGACGTGCCCGCGCGCATCGCGGCGCGGTCCTGGCCCCACATGTTCTCCCGCGAGTAACCCTCGCGGAAGTTGTCCTTGTTCATGTTCTCGAGGTCCAGGCCGAACTGGTCGGCGAAGTAGTTCGGGTCGACCGGCTGGTCCTCGTTGTACCAGAGGTACCAGAAGATGGTCTGGTGGTCGTTGATCGGCACCCACGCGTGCCACAGGCGGTCACCGTTGGGAAGCTCGGGCACGATGGTGTACCACGGCATGACCATCGGCTTCACCCGCACCAGACTGTCCCCAGTGGACAGTCGGCGGATCGCCGCGTAGCGGATGCCCCAGGAGGTCTTCTCGATCTCGTCGCGTGGCGCGCGATCGTCGAGCAGATCCTTCAGCGGACCCTTCGCCGCCTCGGTCTCGTGCAACAGCGACACGTGCGCGGAGTCGATGTCCGCTTCCAGTCCCTGCACCCAGTTGCAGTCGAGGATCGCCACGATGCCGAACACGTGCGAGGAGGGCAGGTCGGTGAAGGCGAAGCGCGGGAACGGGCTCGGCTCACGACCGGTGCCGCCGGCCCACACCCAGATCACGCCGCCCGCGTCGACGACGGGGTGGTGGTTGAGCTTCACCTTGGACGCGAACCGCCCTCCGTCCTCCGGTTCGGAGGGCGTCTCGACGGTCCGGCCGTCGGTCGTGAACTTCCAGCCGTGGTAGATGCAGCGCAGCGCACAGTCCTCGTTGCGCGCCAACGCGAGCGAAGCTCCGCGATGCGGGCACGCCTCGTCGAAGCAGGCGACGGTGCCGTCGTCGCCGCGGAAGATCACGTACCGGTCGCCGAGCAGCTCGACAGCGATGGGTTCACCACCCGCGACGACGCGCTCGGACCGCATCACCGGCATCCAGTACTCGCGCAGCAGCTCGCCCATGGGCGTGCCCCTGCCGACTCGGGTCAGAGTCTCGTTCATGGACTTGGTGGCCATTGGAAAACCTCTCTCACCACAGTGGATTCTGCGCAAACATGACATCGAGGACCGTTGAACGGCAAGAACTCCGGAGACCTGTCACGCCGTCACCAGCTTTCGCATCGGCGTCTCCACGACCTGCACCGCACCGGCCTGTGTGAGCCGCGTGATCGCTTCCGCGACGCCCCGAAGCTCGTAGGTCGCTTGTGCCACCGCGGTTTCCGGGTCTCCGCCGAGCAACCACCAGCACCGCGGCAGTTCCTGCCGCACCCGGTCCCAGCAATCAGCGGGCGCCACCACGGTCAGCAGGGCGTGCTCCGTCGCTGCCCGCGCGCCCTTGAGCAGCAACGCGACCTTCTCCGCCGTAGCGCGCACGACGGGGTCCGCCTGCGTGGCGACCACCAGCTGCACCGCGCACCGCCGCACGACCACCAGCTCGCGCAGGTCGTTGTGCCGCAACGTGTCTCCGGTCTCCACGATCTCCAGCACCGCGTCCGCGAGATCTGGCACCTTCGCCTCGGTCGAACCGTGCGAGTGCACGATGCGCGCCTCCTGGCACAGTTCCTCCTCGAAGTAGCGCCGTGCGATGGCGGGGTACTCCGACGCGACGCGAACGCCCGCGGGCAGATCCGCCGCGGTCCGCGCGGGATGGTCGACCGGTACGGCGAGCACGACGCGCCAACCGGCGCTGGTGGTCTTCGAGTACTGGAACTCGTGCACCACCTCGACCTTGGCGCCGCTCTCCTCGATCCAGTCCGTGCCGGTCAGCCCGAGGTCGACGACGCCGTCCGCGACCAGACCCGGAATCTCGCGAGGTTTGCCGAACACCACCCGCTCGATGCCGGGGAAGTCGACGTGTGCCCGCAGCGCCCGCGACGCCTGCCGGTGGACGGTCAGGCCCGCCGCGTCGAACAGGCGCAGAGTCGGCTCGTGCAACGACCCCGTGGGCAGCACGAGAGTGACCATTTCCTCATCCCCCAGTGCTGATCAGGCTTTCCAGATAGACAGCGACACCGTCGGCGTCGTGGTGCGCCGTGACGTGGTCGCACGCCTCCAGCACCGCGGGGTGCGCGTTCGCCGTGGCGACCGAGACGTCCGCCCACCTCAACATCGGCAGATCCGACGGCATGTCACCAAAGGCGATCGACGGCAGCACGCGGCCGTGGCACTCGTGCAGCTCGCCGAGTCCGACGGCCTTGTGCACCCCGGCGGGCAGCACGTCGACGAAGTAGCTGCACGGCACCGCCACCGAGCACGCCGCCCCGACCAGCGCGCTGATCGCCCGCGCGAGCCGGTCGACCGGCATCTCGTCGGACTGCGCGATCAGCTTCACCGCTGGTTCGGCGACCTGCCGCAACGGCTCCGTCGCGTGCCGGTCCGCGACGCCCGGCGCGCCCACGTGGAAGCCGGGGTCGAGGTCGCAGCGGGCCAGGTGGTCGACACCGAGCCGGATTCCGGGAAACGTCTGGCGCAGCAACGAGATCAGGCTCGTCGCCCGGCGGGAGCCCAGCGTGGTCGCGCGCACCAGCTCGCCGCGCACCGGGTCGTACAGCACCGCGCCGCCCGAGCACACCAGGAAGTTCGCACCGACCTCCTGGCCGATCTCGGTCACATCCCGCAACGGCCTCGCGGTGACCAGCACGACGACACCACCGGAGGAGCGCACCTTCGTCAGCGCGCTCTTCGCCCGCTCGGTGACCAGCCGGTCGCTGGTGAGCAACGTGCCGTCGAGGTCGGTGGCGACGAAGAACATCAGACGTGCAGCAGACGGTCGATGCCGGTCACCGGGGAATCGGGCAGCAGCGCCGGGCGGAACTCCAGCTCCCCCACCACGAGATCGGCCGGCCAGTCCGCGACGATGCTCGCCACGCACGTCCCGACGGACTCGACGCTCACCTTGGTGGGCGCGTCGTCACCGTCCAGGTTCGAGATCGCGCCGGGAGCCAGCAGACACGCCCGCACGCCGTTGTTCCGCTCCTCCAGCAACAACGTCTCCACCAGCGCCTTCAGCGCGGCCTTGGTGGCGCTGTACGCGCTCCCGCCCTCGAAGTAACGCGATCCCGCGTGGCTGCCCATCACGAGGAACAGTCCGCGGGAGCGGCGCAACGCCGGCAGCACCTGCTTCACCAATCGGAACACCGACGACAGGTTGATCTCCAGCTGCCGGTCCCAGTCCTGTTCGGACATCTTCTCGATCGGGTCCAGCACGCGCTCGACCGCGTTGGCGATCACCACGTCCAGCCGTCCGGCCCGCTCCAGCACCGCCGCCACCCCGGCCGCCAGCGACTCACGACTCGCGAGGTCGCACTCCCGCTCACCCAGCCAGTCCTCGCCGGTCACGGTGCGGTTCAACGAGAACACCCGATAGCCGCGCTCGTGCAACCGCGCGGCGATGGCACGTCCGCTGCCCCGGTTCGAACCGGTGACCAGTGCGACAGGGGACTCAGAGCCCATCGAACGCCCTCTTCCACTGCTCGACGAGCTCGCCGGCGGACGCACCGCCGCGGAACAGGTCCTTGTCCAGCGGCGAGCCGTCCGGGTGCCGTAACCGCATGCAGTCCTGCGACACCTCCGAGATCAGGCTGATCTCACCGGCGGAGGAGAAACCGAAGATCACGCAGAAGTCCAGCAGCCGCAGCGGGTTCAGCCAGTCCCGCAACACGTCGTTGACCAGCAGCGCCTGCTCGCGCATCAGGTCGACCGGCAGGTCGAGCACCCGCAGGTAGTCCTCACCGATCGGCTGGTCCTCGGGGTCGACGCGGTAGTCGAACTTGACCACCGGGCGGGGCAACGGCTCACCGTCGGGGAAGAGGCCGGGGTATTTGCGTGTCGTCGAACCCGTCGCCACGTTCTTGACGATCACCTCGAACGGTGGCGCCGGCCGGTAGTCGGCGAGGTAGGTGACCGGCCCGAGACGGGCGCGGAACGCGCACTCGACACCCGCATCGGACAGTCGTGCCGCGGCTTTCTCGTAGAAGTCCAGCCGCAACGGACCGGTCTCGTCGACGAGCTCGTCCCGGGCGCGGGTGAAGCTGCGCAGGCTGGGAACCAGTTCCACGACGCACCGGTCGCCGGGCACCAGCCACAGTTTCTTGCTGCGGCCGGTGATGTCCGGCTCCCGCTCGTCCACCACACTCGCCGGCCCGGCGACGTCGGCATCGGTGTCGCGCATGCTTCCCTGCCTCCCAGGTGCTGTTCGCCGGTCCGGATCACTCTCAGCGTCCCGCGACGACCTCATCGGGGCTGAAGTAATCGGTGGCGAACTTGATCTCCGTACCCGGCCGCACCCAGCGCGGCGTCGGCTCCAGCGCGATGGTGTCCTCTCCGAGCGCGGCGGCGACCCGCCGGCCGAACTCGGGAGCCAGCGGCCAGACGGCCATGGCCAGCGTGCGCAACGCCATCAGCTCCAGCGCCGCGCACGTCCTGGCGATCCCGGAGCCGGGGGTGGCGTCCGCGCTCACCTCGGCGAAGTCCTCGGCCTGCCGGATGAACGCGCAGGCCGCCGCCACCACCGCGCGCGGCTTGAAGCGGCCGGGCAGGTAGTCCAGCGTCGCACACGACGCGAACTCCTTGATCTGACCGTAGAAGCGTTCCGCCTCGGCGTGCCAGCCTCCCGCTTCCGGGGTGAGGCCGCCGAGGTGTTCGGCCACCCGCCCGCCGACGTCGTCGAGCCGGCGCTGCCACCTGCCGATCAACTCGGCCGTCACGAACTCCGCGTAGCCCCGCGTGGTGAAGTCGCGCCGGCGCACGTCCGGCGAGGTGGCCGCGAGGTAGAGCCGCAACTGGTCGGCGTTGGCCGGGGTGACGGCCTGCCGCGCCCACACCGCGTGCTTGCGGCCGGTGGAGAACTTCTCCCCGTCGAGGAGGTAGAAGTCGTTGCACACCAGCGCTTCTGGCAGCGGCAGCGCATCGGTGAACGCGCCCAGCACCGCCGGAAACGCGAACGCTCGCAGGAACGCGTTGTCGAAGCCGAAGAACAGCACGGTGCGGGGGTTCTCCTGCCGCGCGTACGCCTCCCAGCCGTCCGCGAATCCGTCGAGCGCGGTGAGGAACCGCGCGGCCAGCTCGAACGCCGAGTACATCCGCTGCTCGGCGGGCCCCGACGCGTCCTCGACGTGGATCGGGATGCCGTGCTCGGCCGGGATGCTCACCGGCAGGTCGGGCAACGTCTTCGCGAGCACGCGCTCGGTGTAGGCGCGCAGCCTGCCGTGCATCGCCGCACCGCGCAGGTAGCCGGTGAGCTCGTCCCGCAGTGGTTCCAACGGCATGAAGTACCGGGTCAGTGGCCGTTGCGTCGCGGCGGCACCACACGTGGCGCACGACGGATCGACGAGATCGCGGTCGTCGTAGGGCAACGCGCACAACTCGCATTCGATGCCGGCCGTCTGGTTCGACGCGCAGTGCGGGCAGTGGCCGGCGACGAACGCTTCGAGCAGGAACCGCCCGCACGGTTCGCAGTAGTTCGTCGGTTCGGTGCGGCGGACGAGGACTCCCTTGTCGCGCAACGACTCGAAGACCGAGGTCGCCATCGCCGGGTAGGCGGGCTCCGACGGCCGCACGAACACGTCCCAGTCGATGCCCGCCGCCTGGAGACCTTCGATGATCGCGTCGGTGTTGCGTTCGGCGAGCTCGTGGAACGACAGGCCTTCCGCCTCCGCGGCCGCGGACACCTGGCTCTGATGGCCGACCGTGCCGAGCAGCAGGTGCGCACGTTCGCCCGCCGCCAGCAACGCACGCCGGCACGCGTCAGCGTTGAGGAACGGTCCGGACAGGTGCCCGAGGTGCAGTTCACCGTTCGGCGTGGGGAACGACGGCAGCAGCAGCACGGGGCGGCCCTGCCGTTCCACAGCCTGTTCCCGGCGTTCCGCGTGCACCGACGCGAGCGCGGACAGGTTCTCCCACCACATCGAGAAGAACGACAAGGGCCGGTCGCTGGAGAGGTTGCGCAGGGTGTGCGGCGCGAGAGGTGGCAGGTAGACGCTGTCGCCCGCGGTCAGCACGCGCTGATGGCCGTCCCAGCCGACCTCGCCGACACCGTCGAGCATCACCCAGACCTCCAGGTCGTGGTGGTTGTGCTCGGCAGTCGTCTCGCCCGGCCGCAACGTCACCCGGCGCACGTTGAACGGCACTCCCGCCGCCTCGGCCCACGCCGGGGCGGCGCTGCGCACGAAGTCCGCCCGCGCCAGGTCGGCGAGCTCGCGGGGGATCTCACTGACGATCATCAGACGGTTCCTGTTCGGTCAGAACGTCAGCGCGACGTCGGAATCTGCTGGGGAGGTCCAGTCGAGCACCGCTCCCACCTCGCCGACGTCGTAACGCTCGTACCCGAGCACGCTGTTCGCGATGGTGGCGCTGCGCCAGGCGAGCAGGCTCAGGTTCGGGTCGGCGACGCCGAAGCTGTGCCTGGCGGCGTTCTGCACGTACATCCGCCGGTCTTGCGGGCCTTCCCAGTCAAGGCTGAAGTCCGGCCGCACGGTGATCTCGCCGTCGTCGCCGCACATCGCCTCGCGCAGGTGCCGCGGCAGGCCGTGCAGCGGCCTCGGCAACCCGTGCCGGTAACCGGTGGCGCAGATGACGACGTCGACCTCGTGACCGACTTCAGCGCCGGCGCCCGGCATCCACCGCGTGAGCAGGCCGGTCGGCGTCTTGTCCACAGTGGTCAGCGAATGGCCGAGCAGCATCCGGCACGGACGTTCCTCGCCCTCCAGCATCTCCAGGTCGTAGAGCCGGTGGTAGATCGCCTCCAGCAGGCTCACCGAGACGCCGTCGCTGGCCATCTTCTGCTCGTCCACCAGTTCCATCCGGCGCTTGGCCGGCAGACCGTGGAAGTAGCGGCTGTAGTTCGGCACGAACAGCTCGTCGACGAACGGGCTGTCGTCCAGCGGCAGCAGGTTCGAACGCGAGGTGCCCCACACGATCGACGCCGGCCGGTCCGGTGAGGTCAGCAGGTGGTGCACGACCTCGGCACCGCTCTGCCCGCCGCCGACCACCGCGACCCGGCGGCCGGCGAACGTCCTCGGCACGTCGAGCAGCGTCGAGGCGTGGAACACCTCCTGCGGATCGTGCCCGGTGGCGAACGACGGCAGCCGCGGCACCAGACCGGTACCGCTGACCACGTTGCGCGCGTGCAGGACGCCCTGGTCGGTGTGCACGACGAACAGCTCGCCGTTCCACGTCACCTCGCGCACCTCGACGCCGAAGCGCAGGTTCGGGATCCGCTCGGCCGCCCACCGGCAGTACTGCTCGAACTCGCGGCGCGGCACCTTGCTGCGGCCGGTGACGAGCAGCCGGTAGAAGCGCTTGGTCGCCACGAGAAACGCCGTGAACGAGAACGGGTTCGTCGGGTCGACCGGCGTCACCAGGTCCTTGAGGTAGTGCACCTGCATCTGCGCGTCGGGCAGCATCAGGCCGGAATGCCAGCCGAAGTGCGGCTTGCGGTCGAGGAACGCCACGTTCAGCTCGCTGCTCTCGGCGGCCAGCAGTGCCGCGAGACTCAGGTTCGCCGGTCCGATACCGATCCCCACCACGTCCAGGACGTCGTGTCCGGTGCTCATCAGTCAGTGCCTTTCGATGCGACCGTCCCCGCCCGGTGACCGTGCAGGGCCTCTCCGTCGGCGGTCCACCGCACGCCGAGAGCGGCCAGATCGGTCTTCATGCGGGCGAAGTGCCGCTCCGACAACGCCAGGTGCGGGCGCAGCCAGCCCGCGCCCCCGACCGTGCGGTCGGCCAGCAGCGTGACCGCCGCGGCCAGGGTGAACCCGGTCGTGCGGGTCATCGCGGCCAGGCCGGTCTCCCGGTCGGCGCGATCCACCAGCAGCGACCTGATGCTGAGGGTGCTGCCGTCCGCGTCCGGCAGGCCGGTCGCGGACACGTCCAGCACCACGACGTCCTCGTCGTCGGGCTGCGCGCGCAACCGCGGCGACAGCACGTGTTCGACAAGGCGTTTCGGGGCCACGGCGACACCGTCGACCGCGACCGGTGACTCGTCCAGCAGCCCGAGGTTCGCCAGACCCGTGACGGCGTCGGCGAATCCGGGCCAGCGCAGGGTTTTCTGCGTGCAGTCGGCGTCGCGCAGCGCCGGGTGGTCGGCCAGCCACGGCACCATGCCGTCGTGGTAGGCCTCCAGCAGGCCGACGCCGGCCACGTGCCGTTCCTCGACCCCGGAGAAGCGCGGGTGGTCGACGATCTCGCCGTGCTCGACGGCGATCGAGGAGCGTTGCGCGATCGGCAGGTGATTCGCGAGCTCACCGCCGAAGAACGCGGTGTAGCCCCAGGGCGCGCGTGGAGTGGCCGGGACGCCTCCGCAGAACACCTCCAGCGTGCGCACACCTCCGGTGAGAGTGGTCAGCCTGCGCGCGACGTCCGCGGCGGCCAGCTCGGTCAGTCCCGGCTCGAGGCCGAC
This sequence comes from Lentzea sp. NEAU-D7, assembly GCF_026242055.1. Classification (GTDB taxonomy): domain Bacteria; phylum Actinomycetota; class Actinomycetes; order Mycobacteriales; family Pseudonocardiaceae; genus Lentzea. Next base: position 97,691 of record NZ_JAPJDL010000018.1, read on the forward strand.
CGGCAGCAGCACCGGAATGCCGGCGGCGTTCGCAATGGCGTCCACTGTGGACGATTCGTCGCCGGGTGGGCGGGTGATGCTCGCGACCGGAACGCCCGCCGCCGCGGCGAGTTCGATCACCGAGCGCGTTCCCGACCACGGCAGCGCCGCCGCGACCGCGTCACTGCCCGCGATCGCGTCCGAGTCCCCGGTCTTCACAGGGCACGCCGCGTATCCGGAGAGCCAGCGCGCGAGCTCCTCCGCGCGCTCGCGATCGTGGTCGACGACCGTGATCGACGTGGTGCGCTGGTCGCGGGCGAGCGCGTAGCCCGCACCGCGCCCCATCCGGCCACATCCCAGCAACGTCAGCCGCACGGTTCCCCCTCTCCCCCGGCTGTGGTCGTGACTAGCCGATCCGGACTTTGATCGCCTCTCCGGCGGTGTCGAGCAGCGCGTCGAGCCCGGCGCGGTCGTGCGCGCGGGCACAGACCGCGGCCACGCGCTGCGAGCCGAAGTTCGCGGGCGGCAACGCGACCTGGGCGCCGATCGGCACTTCGGTGAACACGTGGTCGTAGCCCGGTTCCTCGAACAGTTCCGTGACACCGTCGAGGCCGTCGAACGTGCCGGCGCTCTCGGCGAACACGAACCGCAGCCCCGCCTGCAGGTTCCGGTCGGGCACGAGCTGCAACGGCTCTCCCGTCGCGACCCGGATGACGTTGGCGAAGAAGTCGATGCCGGTCGCGGCCTTCACCAGGTGCGAGGCGATGTAGTCACCGGCGGGCCGCGCGGCCACCTCGATGAACCGCATGCGCTCGCCGTCCCACTTGGCTTCCAGGTGGAAGGCGCAGTTGTCGAACCCGAGCGCGCGCACGATCTTCTCGCTGCACGCCAGGATCTGGTCCTGGGCGGCGGCGGGCAGCACGCTCGGCAGCCGGTGCGAAACCTCGAGGTGGAACGGGACGGTGGTGACCTTGTCGGTCAGCAGCAGCTGGTGAACGGTGCCGTCCGCGACGAAGCCCTCGACCGACAGTTCGTCTCCGGTCAGGTACTCCTCGACGATGAACTCCGCACCGAACTGGCGGAACACCGCGTCGAACGAGGGATCCGCGATGCGCTGCAACTCGGCCATCGCCGGTTCGAGATCGCTTTCACCGTGCAGCTCGAAGATCCCCTTGGACCCGGAGGCACCGGTGGGCTTGACAACACAGGGGAAACCGATGTCCGCGACGGCGGCCAACAGGTCGTCGAGATCACCGACGCGCGCGAACTTCGGCAGCACGCCGTCGATTCCGGCGAGCGCCTGCTTCATCGCGAGCTTGTTGCGCGCCAGCACCGCGGCCTCCGGCGGCATGCCGGGCAGCCCGAGCTCGGCGGCGATCGCCGCGACGAGCTGGACGTCGATCTCGGTGAAGTTCACGACACCGGCGAGGTCGTTGGCAGCGGCGATCTCCCGCGCCGTCTTCAGCGCGAGCTCCGTGTCGTAGGTGTCGACCTGGTGGAACTCGTCCACCAGCGGCCGAGCGAACTCCGGCAGCGCGCGGCCCAGCAGCACCACGCGGTAGCCGAGACGACGGGCGGCCACCAGTGACTCGAAGCCCTCGCGCTTGATGCGCCTCAGGTTGACGAACAGGACGCTGCGGCTGCTCAAGCGATCCTCCACACCTCTTGCCCGGCTTCTGCTTGCTGACGACGACCGCGAGTCAACCACGCGTACCGGAAGCCATCAAAGATCCGTCCACAAAGGATATATTGCGCGGCGGGCACCGGACCCACCATCGTTGCGCCACACGTTCAGCGGAGGAGAGAGCATGAAGGTCCTGGTGATCGGTGCGGGCGCGATCGGCGCGTGCGCCGCACTGCGGCTCGCCGAGGCGGGCGCACAGGTGACTGTGATGTCGCGTGACGAACCACTGGACACCCTGTCCGCGCACAGTTTCGGCTGGGCCAACGCGATCGACGAGAAGAACAGCGCGTACTTCGAGCTGAGCATCGAGGCGCTGGCGGCGCAGGAGCGGCTGGCCGCCGACGTCGCGGGACGACGGCAATGGCTTTTCCGGCAGGGGAATCTGCACTGGGGCCGCGACAGCGCGAGCGCGGCCGCGCAGCGGGCCATCGCGGACGGCTACCGCGAACTCGGCTATCCGGTGGAGGAACTGACGCCCGAGGAGGTCATTCGCGACCTGGAACCGGGACTGGCGCTGGAGAACGTCACCGGACCCGTCTACTTCTACCCGCGCGACGTGCACGTGCTCGGCGACGTGCTGCTGCCCGCGGTGCTGGACAGGGCCAGGGCGGCCGGGGCGGACGTGCGGATCGGGGAACAGGTCGAGTCACTGGACGCGGTGCGCGCGGACGCGGTGCTGTGCTGCGCGGGCCGGGGCAACGCCGATCTGCTGCCCGGGCTGCCGCTGTTGCCACCCGGCGCCCCGGAGCGGCTGACCCGAGGCCTGCTGGTGCGCACCACGCCGGTGTCCGCGCCACCCAACCGGATCATCCACGCGCCAGGGCTGAGCATCCGGCCGCACACCGGCAACCGGCTGGTGCTGCACTGCCACGACCTCGACCACACGCTCACCGAGTCGAGCGATGTGGCGGCGCTGGCGGAGAAGGCGCTCGCCCGGCTGCCCGAGGTCCTGCCCGGTGCGGCGGACGCCGAGGTGGAGAAGGCGTTCGTGAGCGTGCGGCCGATGCCGCGAGACGGGATGTCCATCGTCGGCGCGGTGCCGGGCAGGAATGGCGTCTACGTGATCGCCACGCACAGCGGCCTGACCCTGGCGCCGCTGCTCGGCGAGATCGCGGCGCGCGAGGTGCTCGGTGACCCGCACCCGCTGGCCGAACCGTTCCGGCTCACCAGGTTCGCCTGAAACCGCGTCTTCCGGCGCCCGGCAGGGGCGCCGGAAGACGTACCACTAGGCCGACTTCTCGTCGAGTTCGTCCGCGAAGACCAACCACGCCTCGGCGCACTCGCGCGCCAGCTCCGCGACCACGGACGCGCAGTGCGCGGGCACCGCGCCGACGATGCCGCTCCACCCCGCCGCGGGGAGGTGGTGCATGTCCAGCATCCGGAGCAACGTCCGCCCGTTCTCGTTGAACCGCAACGAGGGATCGCGCCGCAGCGCGTAGATGACCGCGCCGAAGTCGATCTGCCTCTCAGGCTGCGGTTGTTTTGCCCGCGCCGGCCTGGCCTCCACCCGCTCCGGCTCGGTGGTACGAGCCGGCACGGTGCGCGGTGCCACCCGCCTCACTCGCCCGTCGAGTCCCAGCCGTTCGCGCATCTGAGGAATTTCCTCACTTGACAGTTGCGCCCGCACCGCGCCGGCGGTTTTGGGCGAGATGCCGGCCGCCGCGGCGATGCGCCGGTCCGACCACTCGGGATAGGCCTGCACGATGCGTGCGGCGGCCGTCCTGCGGTCGGCGAGCGTGAGCGGCAGGCCGTGTCCGCCGTTCAACTCGACGGCGAGCACGAACGCCGCGGCCTCGTCGCCGTCGAAGAACACCACCTCGATGGTGTCCTCCCCGCGGGCGAGCGCGGCCTGCACGCGGTGCATGCCGTCGATGACGCGCATCGTGTGGCGGTGCACCAGGATCGGCGGCAGGTTCTCCACCCCCGTGAGCACCCGCACGTGCTCCGCGTTGACACCTGCCTGCCGAGGAGAGTCCGCCTCCCCCAGCAACGAGATCGGCACGGTGACACAACCCGATTTCTCCCGGACGGCCCAGGAAGTCCCTTCCTCACGCAGCAACTGCACAGACAACTCTTCCCCCAGTGAACGCATGGTCGAACCACGGCCGGAACCGGCCGTGTGGTGGATGGACGACGCGGCGTCTACTTCACGGTGTCAACGCACCGCAGGTACCGCCAAGCCGAGATGGTCGCGCAGGGTGCGACCCCGGTAGTCCTTGCGGAACAACCCCCGCCGCTGCAGCACGGGCACCACGAGTTCGGTGAACGCGGTGACCGAGCCGGGCACGTAGGCCGGGTAGATGTTGAAGCCGTCCGCCATCCGCTCCTCCAACCAGAGCTGGATCTCGTCCGCGATCTCCTCCGGGTTGCCGACGACCACGTGCGACAGCTGCTGCGGTGTGGCGTGCACGAGGTCTGCGTAGGTGATGCGCTCCGGGCCGTCGGCGGTGCGCCGGGTGAGCCGGGTGATCTCGGCGAGCCGCCTGCGCCCGTCCTCGGAAACGCGTGCCAGCGTTTCCGCGGGCACCACGGCGTTCAGGTCGTTGCCCCGCAGGTTCACGCCGAACGCCTCGGAGGCCGAGACCAGGTTGCGCTTGAAGCCCTCACCGATCCCACCCGCGCGCACGACCTCACCGACCTCGACCTCGGGGTCGAGCACGATCAGCGAGTTCAGCTGGTCGTGCAGCGCCACGGCTTCCTCGGTCGTGGGCGCGACGATCGGGGTGAGGCCGGGCATCACCGTGACGTGGTCCTCGCGGCCGTACTTCGCCGCGCGGGCCTTGATGTCGGCGTAGTACTCCTTGCGCTTGGCCAGCGTCGGCTGCGGGCCCGCGAACACCATGTCGGCCTGCCGCGCGCCCAGTTCGCGCGCCTGGTCCGAGGTGCCCGCGTTGAGCAGGACGACGTGGCCCTGCGGCGGCCGGGGCAGGCCGAGCGGCCCGTCGATCGAGAAGTACTCGCTGCGGTGGTTGATCGGCTGGTCGCCGGAGTCCCACAGCGCGCGGGCGATCTCCAGCGTCTCCTCGGCCCAGTCGTACCGCTTCTGGGTGTCCCAGTGCTGGTCGCGGCTGTAGTTCAACGCCGCCGCGGCGTCCGCGCCGGTGACCAGGTTCCACGCCGCGCGGCCCCCGCTGATGTGGTCCAGCGAGGCGAGGTTCCTGGCCACGCCGAACGGGTCCGAGTACGTCGGGTTCGCCGTGACGACGACCCCGATGTGCGTGGTGGCGGCGGCGATCGCGGCGGCCGTGGCGAACGGCTCCAGCCGGGAGATCTGCGCCGGGTTGCTGTGCTGCAACGCGGGGTCGCAGGCGAGCCGGTCGCCGAGGAACGCGAAGTCGAACTTGGCGCGCTCGGCCGTGCGGCACACCTCTTGGATGAGTTCGATGTCGTAGGCCGCGTCGGCGCTGGCGTCCGGGTGCCGCCAGCCGGCCTGGTGCGTGCCGGTGGCCCAGAACATCAGGCCGAGGTGCAGTTCGCGGTCAGCGGGCATTGCCGATGAGCTCCTTGTCCTGGGTCGGCGCGAAGCGGTTGGCCACTGCGGGCAGCCCGAGCCGCTCGCGCAGCGTCGCCCCGGTGGGAGCGCTCTTGTCCAGCAACGGCAGTACGTGTGTCGTGAACGCGACCAGCTGTGCCCGAGTCGTGAACCGCACCAGGACGTGGCGGGCTCGCAGCTGAGCGGCCACCTGCTCGGGGGTACCGACGAGGACGTCGCCGCCGGCGGGGCTTCCCGCCGCTGCGTGGAGTTCGCGCGCGGCGGCTTCGTCCGCCGCGACGAAGGGCTCGACCGCGAGGACGTGACCCTGTTGCGGGACATCGGAAACCAGCACGTCGGCGTGGTGCGCGACCGAGGTGTCGGCGGCCCGCGCGAAGACGACGGGGTGCCCCTGCGGCGGGCGGATGACGTTCAACGGCCCGCGCACGGCGAGCGCCGTGCCGACGTGGTCGACGACGTGGATCTTCGCCGGGTCGACGAACCTGCCGGTGTCCTTCTCGTGCACGAACGCGTCGTCCTCCCAGCTGTCCCACAGGTCGCGGACCAGCGGCACGAACTCGAGCGCCCTGGTCTCCGGGGCGGCTGCCGGGTCGTGGCCCTCACGCCGGTGGTTGGCGTCGGAGGCGGCATCGGTGGCGCTGTCGGCGAACCAGCCGACGCGACCGGCGCTGATGTGGTCCAGCGAGGCGATCTGACGCGCCAGGCTGTACGGCTCGTGGTAGCCGGTCGCCGCGGTGACGACGATCCCGATCTCGCTGGTGTGCGCGGCCAGGAAGGCGCCGGCGATCAGCGCGGTCGGAGGGCTCGCGCCGTCCGGCATCGCTGCCGTGCGGTCAGGCAGCACCAGGTAGTCGGCACCGGCCTTTTCCACCGCGCACGCGGTCGCCACGAGCTCGGAGGACGGACCCGTCAGGTCCATTCCGGACAAGTGATAGCCGACGATCGTTGCTGATGACGAATAAGCGCCGGAGCGCATGCGCCAACCCCCCACACAGTTGCTGGTTTCGAGACACAGCTCGCTGGAACCCCTCGCACCGCTCCCCAGCGGCCGACCGCCAGTAAACCGGCACGGTGGCGCGTTCGCAACCAAATCAATCATTCCGGGAAGAAATTGCCGGTCGCCGACGTTCGCGTACGCGGATTCAACGTCCCAGCCAGGCGCAGGCCACCATCACGGCCAGCCGAGGCGGGCGATCGAGCCAATCGCCGCAGTACACACGCGTACAACCACTTCGACGCCATATCAGGTCCACATGCCGGAACAACACCCCGATATTACTGTCGACTCGGCAACAACAGGCCCCCTCCGACACCCGGCCGGTCGTCACCCAGCGTGAATTCCGATGCTCCGTCCGAGTGAGACGTAAAACTGTTCTCTCACTTGCCCATCCACAACAACCACAAATATCGTCCCCGTCGTCCGGTTTCGGGGGAAGGTAATTGGGTGGACCTGGAAAAGTTCGATGTCGTCGTCGTGGGCTCGGGAGGCGCCGGCCTGCTCGCCGCCGCCAGGGCGGCGGCCGCAGGCCTGTCCGTGGTCGTGCTCGAACGCTCGGACGTGCTCGGTGGCACCACCGCGGTGTCCGGCGGCATGTTGTGGGTGCCGAACAGCTCCGTGATGAAGCAGGCCGGTCTGCCCGACTCCGCCGAGGACGCGCTGCGGTACCTCGAGCGGGTCGTGGAAGGCACGGTCCCGCGCGAGCGCCTGGAGCACTACGTCCGCACCGCGCCGGAGATGATCGACTGGCTGCTGGCGCACACCGGCGCCCGGTTCTTCCCGATCGACCGCCCGGACTACCACTCCACCTGGCCCGGCGCCGTCGACGTCGGCCGTTGCCTCGACAACGAGCCGTTCCCCACGGCGTCGCGTCCCGGCCTGCTCGAGCGTGTGCGCAGGGGCCCGCAGTTCCCTCCGCTGACCTACGACGAACGTCACCGTGCCCGTTTCACCGGCCCGGACGCTTCCCTGCTGGCCCAGCGACTTGCTGACGGCGTGCTGACCGTGGGCGCGGCACTGGTGGCCGCGCTGGTCGCGGCGTGCGACGACCTCGGTGTCAGGTTCGTCCTGCGGGCGCGTGCCACGTCCTTGCTGCGCGACGACAACGACGCCGCCGTGACGGGCGTGCGGTGTGAGGACGGCCGCCGGTTCGGCGCCAGAGCCGTCGTTCTGGCCAACGGCGGCTTCGAATGGGATCCGGCCTCCGGGGCTTTCCTCGGCGACATCCCGGTCGTTCCGGTCAGTCCGCCGGTGAACACCGGCGACGGTCTGCGCATGGCGATGTCCGCCGGCGCCGCGGTGGAACGCATGAACCAGGCCTGGTGGGTGCCCGCGCTGCAGGGCGTGCCCGAGGAGTACGACGGCGCGCCGCTGACCCGCCACCTGGTCGGCGAGCGCTGCCTGCCGGGCTCGATCATGGTCGACCGCCACGGCCGCCGGTTCGTGAACGAGGCGGTGAACTACCACGACATCACCAGGATCCTGTTCAACTTCGACGCCGACCTGCACCAGCCGGCCCACCTGCCGGTGTGGCTCGTGTTCGACGAGAAGTTCCGCACCAGCTACAACGTCGGCCCCGCCGCACCGCGCGATCCGGTTCCCTCCTGGCTCACCAGTGCCGCCACACCCGCCGCGCTGGCCGAGGCGATCGGCGTCGACCCGGCGGAGCTCACCAAGACCGTCGACCGCTTCTCCGCCCACGCCCGTGCCGGCGTCGACCCGGACTTCCACCGCGGCGAGAGCTCGCACGACCGCTACTACGGCGACCCGCGCAACCCCGGCAATCCGTGCCTCGGTGAACTCGTCACCCCGCCGTTCCACGCCGTGCGGGTCGTGCCGGGCGCGCTCGGCTCCAAGGGCGGCCCGGTCACCAGCACGTCCGGTGAGGTGCTCACGGCGACCGGGACGGCGGTTCCGGGTCTGTACGCGTGCGGCAACATCTCCGCGGGCGTGTTCGGGCCCGGCTACCCGGGATCGGGCGGCACGCTGGGTCCCGCGCTGACCGCCGGCTACGCGGTGGGCGGGGCGCTGGTCGAGCGCTGCGGTGGGGCGTTCGCCACCGACTGAGGAACTTCCTCACTTGACGGCGCACGGCGTGCCCGGCACGAATGGCTTGTCTTGGCAGCGAACCAGCTCGCGTATAGGTTCCCGCGCCGGGGCTTACCCTGGGGGAGAAAGAGATCGTCCATCGCGCGCGACGCCAGGATCGGCGTCGCGTTGATGCTGCACGCCCACGGAAGGAAACACGTGAAACGCTGGTCCAGCAAGGATCTTGAAGTACTGGTCCCGCCGAGCGACGGCCGGCCGGGTGAGGGTGTCTTCGTCTTCTCCGACCGCTACTCCGTGTTCGACTTCGGCATCATGCCCGACGAGATCCCGGGCAAGGGCGCCGCTTCCTGCGCGATGGCGGTGCGGTCGTTCGAGCTGTTCGAGGCCGCCGGCATCCGCACGCACTTCCTGGAGCAGGTGGCGGAGGACGCCATCCGGATCCAGTTGCTCGACGTGGACACCGACCGCAGCAAGGGACGAACCGGGCCGGGCAGGACCATCCCGCTCCAGGTGATCTACCGCCTCGCGCTGCCTCAGGAGTCCTCTGTGCACCGCCGCGCCGCCGCGGGCACCCTCGACCAGAGCACCGTGCCCCCTTACCGCGACGCGCCGTGGCTGTCCGAGCCGATGGTCGAGTTCACCACCAAGTACGAGGAGACCGACCGGTTCATCAGCCGGTCGGAGGCAGCCGAGGTCGGCGCGGTCGAGCCCGAGATCCTCGAGGTGGTGGCCGACCTGACCACGACCGCCGCGCGCACGCTGGAACAGCACTGCGGCAGCATCGGTCTGGCGCTGGTGGACGGCAAGGCGGAGTTCGGGTTCGACGCCGACCGCCAGCCGATCATGATCGACCACGCGGGCACCCCGGACGAGAACCGCTTCTACCTGGACGGGATCCCGGTCTGCAAGGAACTGCTGCGCTTCCTGCACCCCGGCCTGCGCGAGGTCGTGCAGGGCTACGTCGCCGAGGGACGACCGCGAGCGCAGTGGCCGCTGCCGAAGCCGCTGGCCCCCGAGGTCGTCGCCGCCGTCGCCGAGATCTACGCCGCGCTGACGGCCGCGTGGACCGCCACCCCGCCCTCGGCAGCTGGGACGCAGCGGCTCGCACGCGCGGTGGAGAACTTCATCGCCGTCTGCGGGATCTCCTCGGAACTCGGGCAGCGCACCGGCCTGGCCGCCGTGCCGTCGATCAGTGCCCGCTGACCACTCGCCAACGACCGGCGCCACGACGGGAGCACGGCCTTGACAGCATCGACGAGTACCAACGACGCGAGCACGGTGCAGGGAACCGCGGTGCGGGTGTCCTCCCCCGCCCGGCTCAGCTTCACCCTGATCAGCCTCGACGGCGAATCCCGCCGCCGCAACGGGATCGCCTCCATCGGGGCGGAGCGACCGAACGCGACGGTCACCGCCACCGCGACCCCCGGCCGCGCCACCACCGTCGTCGGGGCCGAGGAGGAGACGCACCACGCGCTGGTCGACGGACTGGCCAAGCTCCAGCGGATCTGGGACGGCCCGGACGTCGCCCTGGACGTCCAGTCCTCGCTGCCCGCGCACAGCGGGTTCGGCTCCAAGACCACCACCCTGATCGCGGCTGGCTACGCCTACGGGCTGCTGAGCGGCCAGACCCCGGACATCCGCTGGCTCTCCGCCACTCTCGGCCGCGGCCGCACCTCCGGTGCCAGCACCGGGCTGGCCGAACACGGAGGGTTCCTGGTCGACTGCGGCCACCTCAATCCGCCCGACTTCGCCGCGGAGCCGACGAAGTACCTGCGCCCCAGCCATTTCGCGACCGAGGTCCAGCCGCCCACTCCGGTGATCAAGATGGACTTCCCGGACTGGCCGATCCTCATCCTGCAGGTGAACGGCCGGAACATCGGCGGTCCCGAGGAACTCGAGTGGTTCACGACCACCATGCCGATCCCCCCGGCCGAGTCGTGGCGCACCTCGCACCTGGTGTTCATGGGGCTCGCGCCCGCCGTGGCCGAGCGCGACTACGACACGTTCTGCTCCGTGGTCAACGAGCTGACCTTCACCGGCTACTTCAAGCGCGCGCAGATCGCCTTGCAGGGTCAGGAGATGGTCGATCTGCTGGACGAGGGCCGCAGTCAGTCCAGTGTGGACGCCATCGCGATGAGCAGCCACGGACCGACCTGTTTCGCGTTCTGCCGGGACACCGAGGCCGCGGCCGCCTGGGCCGAGGGACTGCGGCAGCGGGGCGTGATCCGGGCCCACTGGTTCACCACGGTCCGCAACAGCGGCTTGGCCGCGACCTGGCTGTAGCAGAAAACCTGTGTGCCCCCGGACGATCGGATCGTCCGGGGGCACACAGGTTTCGTCGTCAGACCGCCGGAACGATGCTCTCCGGCAGCAGGTCCATCCTCGGCGGCGCGAAGATCTCCAGGTAGGTTGCGCCCGCGGGACCGACCGCCAGCGGGGCGTGCGGTGCGTCGATGGGAATGTAGAGCACGTCACCGGTGGTCAACTGGACCTCCTCGTCGGCGACGGTCATCCGGACATCTCCCGCGAGCACGACCACCCACTGCTCGTGCATGTGCCAGTGGGTCTCGCCGGTGAACTCCGCGGTCGGCTCGATCTCGATGCGCACGAAGGACATGTTCTGCCCGCTGGCGATCCGCCGGCTGTCCTTCGCACGTGGGCTCCGGGTGCGCGGCATCTTCTCCCAGTCGATGAACACGAATTGAACTCCCATCGATTCGGACGCTGATCGGCTCCGCGACGCGATTGTCCTTTGGGACACGCGAAAAACACGGCGGACAGCCGACGATCGACTCGGACTGTCAGGACGAGTCGAGCAGAGAATCCCAGCACCACTCGCGGTTGTCCATCGACGGGGTCGTCTCCCGGGCGCGGCGGTCAGTTCGTGCGCTGCCCGGCGAGGGCCGACACCGCTTTGACGACCTCCGCGAAGTCCGCGCAGACCTGTACCGCGCCGTGCTCGGTCAGTTCGGCCGCGCTCGCCACTCCGTAGGCCACTCCGATCGGGGTCATCCCGGCCGCGACGGCCATCTCCATGTCCCCCACCGCGTCTCCCACGTACGCGCACGCACCCGCGTCCACGCCGAGGTCGGCGGCTGCGCGCAGACCCATTTCGGGGTGCGGTTTTCCGTGCGCGACCTGGTCGTGCGTGATCACCACCGGGAAGTGCGCCGCGATACCGGAACTGCCCAGCAGAGCGGTGGCCACTCGCAGGTCCTTCGAGGTGGCGATGGCGCAGGACAGCCCGGACCCGCGCAGTGCGGCAAGGCCGTCGGCGACTCCGGCGTAGAGCAGCTCGGTGCCCCGGCCGAGCACTCGCTCGTCGAACAGCCGCTGGTACCTGGTGACCACGGTCCGCACGGCCTGGTCGTCGGCAGCGAGCTCGAGCAGGCCGGCCACGCTGGGGACGAGCGGCTTGCCGATGGTCGCGGCCACCGCCGCGTGGTCGACGGTGAACCCTTCTCCGGCGAGCACCTCGACCAGCGTCGCGCCGATGGCGGCAGGCGTGTCGACCAATGTGCCGTCGAGATCGAAAACCACTGCCTCAAGCATGCCGCCCGCAGCCTCACTTCAGGTCGATGTGAATCGTTCGGCCACAACTAAACCACACAGCGCGCGGACACATGAGATTTCGACGTTACCGCACCCAGGACACGACGACGACAACCCTGCCCGCACCCGCTTCATGCGGTCCACTGTGGACGGATGGTTGTCTCCGGCGCGAGCCTGCTGGTTGACTCGCCGGTGCACCGAGGGGGCAACGGGACGCGGGGACGGACGAGTTCTCCGGCACACGGCCGTCCGCGGATTTCCACCGAGAACTCTCCGGGTGGCGCCGAGCCCCACCACCGGTCCCACCTACCGAGGAAGACATGACCACCAAAGAGATCGTGCCCGACGTCCTTGCTGCCAGGTACGCCTCATCCGACCTGGTGGCCATCTGGGCACCGCGCAACCGGGTGGCGACCGAGCGCCGGCTGTGGATCGCGGTGATGACCGCCCAACGCGAGCTGGGCGTGGACATCCCCGAGCAGGTGATCGCCGACTACGCCGCCGTGGTGGACCAGGTCGATCTCGAGTCGATCAAACAGCGGGAACGGGTGACGCTGCACGACGTGAAGGCGCGGATCGAGGAGTTCAACGCCCTCGCGGGGCACGAGCACGCCCACAAGGGCATGACCTCGCGCGACCTCACCGAGAACATCGAGCAGCTGATGGTGCGCGACAGCCTGCGGCTGATCAGGCACCGGTGCGTCAGCGTGCTGGCCCGGCTCGCCGAGCTCGCCACCGAGCACGCCACCACCGCGATGGCGGGCCGCACGCACAACGTGGCCGCGCAGGTGCTCCCGCTGGGCAAGCGTTTCGCCACCGCGGCCGACGAGCTGCTGGTCGCCGTCGAGCGCGCCGACGACCTGCTGAACCGATACCCGTTGCGCGGCATCAAGGGACCGGTCGGCACCCTGCAGGACATGCTGGACCTGTTCGACGGCGACACCGGGAAGGTCCTCGCCCTGGAGACGCGGATCGCCGAGCACCTCGGCTTCGAACGCCGTTTCACGAGCGTCGGCCAAGTCTACCCCCGATCGCTGGACTACGAGGTCGTGTCCGCGCTCGTGCAGGTGGCAGGAGCCCCGACCAGCCTGGCGAAGACGATCCGGCTGATGGCCGGGCACGAGCTGGCCGGTGAGGGGTTCGCGGAGGGGCAGACCGGCTCGTCGGCCATGCCGCACAAGATGAATCCGCGCAACTGCGAGCGGATCAGCGGTCTGATGGTGGTACTGCGCGGTTACGCCTCGATGGCCGCCGAGCTCGCCGGTGACCAGTGGAACGAGGGCGACGTGTCCTGTTCGGTGGTGCGCAGGGTCGCGCTGCCGAACGCGTTCTTCGCCCTGGACGGACTTCTCCAGACGACCTTGGCGGTGCTCGACGGCTTCACCGCGGCCCCACGGGTCGTCGAAGCCGAACTGGAGCGCTACCTGCCGTTCCTGGCCACCACGAAGATGCTGGTCGCGGCGGTGCGGGCCGGGCAGGGCAGGGAGACGGCGCACGAGCTGATCAAGGAACACGCGGTAGCGGCAGCCACCGCCCTGAGCGAGGGCGGCACCACCAACACGCTCCTGACCAACCTCGGTTCGGACGAGCGGTTCCCGTTGGACCAGGCGGCCTTGACCGAGCTGCTGGCCGATCGGTCGGCGTTCACCGGGGTAGCGGCCGAGCAGATCACCGAGATCTGCGCACGGGTCGCCAAGCTGCTCACCAGCGCCCCCGAGGCGGCCACCTACACTCCGGAACCGTTGTTGTGATCGTCGTCGACGACCCGGACCGGGTCATCAGCAAGGGAATTCGCTCGTGAGCTACTTGCAGATGCTGCGAATGCCGCACTTCCTGCGTGTCCTGTCCGGCAGCTGGATGGGCCGGCTGCCGATGGCGATGGCCGCTGTGTCGATCCCGCTGTCACTGCGCGAAGCCGGCGCCGACTACGCCTTCGTGGGCACCGCGGCCGCCTGCTTCGCGATCGCGTCCGCACTCGGGGCCCCGGCATTGGGCCGCCTGGTCGACCGCGTCGGCCAGACCCTGGTGCTGGCGCCGACTGCCCTGCTGGCCGCCGCCGGTTTCATCATGATCGCGGTGGCGCCGGCCCAGCACAGCACGGTGCTGACCGGCGCCGTGCTGGCCGGCCTGTTCACGCCACCACTAGAGCCGTGCCTGCGCGTGCTGTGGCCGGACATCGCGGACAAGAAGCAGCTGGACAGCGTTTACGCAGTCGACTCCGCCGCACAGGAAATGGTCTTCGTGGCCGGCCCGCTCCTGGTGTCCCTGTGCCTGGCGATCGCGACGCCAGTCACCTCACTGTGGCTGCAAGCAGGCCTCTGCCTGGCAGGCGTGCTGGTGTTCGCCACGGCCGCCCCGTCCCGCCGCTGGCGCCCCACCGCACACGACCGCCACTGGCTGGGCCCGCTGCGCAAGCCAGGACTGATCATCGCCCTGGTAGCCCCGGCAGGCGCCGGCATGGCCATCGGCACGCTCAACGTGCTCGTGGTCTCCTACGCCGAACGGCACGAGATCTTCGGCGGCGCCCCGATGTTGCTGACGGTGCACTCGCTGGCCTCGCTGATCAGCGTCCTCGTCTACGGCGCGGTGACCTGGAAGATGGAGACGCGCAAGCGCCTGCTGTTCAGCTCCGGCGGCCTCCTCCTCGGCTACGCCCTGCTAACCCTGGTACCGCCGCCAGTGCCGATGTTCGGCATCATGGTGGTGGCCGGCGTCTTCCTGGCACCAACACTGGTCTCGGTGTTCAAGCTGATCGGCGACCTGGCCCCGACAGGAACCGCGACAGAGGCGTTCGCCTGGCTGGTGACGCTGTTCGCGGCCGGCAACTCGCTGGGCGCGGCAATCGTGGGCATGGTGCTGCACAACGGGAACATGCACCTGGCAGCGGCGTGCGGGGCCTTCGGCGCGCTGGGCTGCCTTGTGCTGCTGGCGTCGGGCTACCGGCTGCTGGCGACGCCGGCAAGAGAACTCTCCACAGCCAGCCACTGACGGCCACACCGGCCGCCGAGTTTCCGCGATCCGATCGGGTGCGCCCGGTGCTCGACGGCCACGCTCTTCGGCAACTGCGGGTGGGGGCTGTTCCCGAGGGCCAGCTAGAAACCGTTGTCACTCACTTTGTCACTCAGGTCCCCGGAATGGTCCAGAGAAGATCACGAGCGTGATAGACCGGAGACATAAGAAAGCCCCTCTGACCAGGTATTTCACCTGGCCAGAGGGGCTTTCTGCGACCGCCGGGACGACAGGATTTGAACCTGCGACCCCTTGACCCCCAGATACGGGTTCGCGGTCCGCTGACCTGCGAAAACAGGAACACTGGGAGCAGCTGGGCGCACTTGACCGCGATTCAAGTATATTCACGGTTGCTGCCGAGGCCCGCAAGATCCACTCCTCGGGATCCTGATCGCCGCCTGCCAGGTGCGTAGTCGGACTGAGGTGTATCACGAACCTGGTGTCAGACGCCGGTGCAACCTTCAACCCTCTCGAGTGTGTTGGCAAGCACGGATAACACCTCGCCATACAGGACTCCTGATTGCGCTCCTCACCGTTAGGCGTGATCGCAGCGGCCAGAGCACGCAGCTCGACGAAACCTTCCGCTGCCAGCGCGGCGCCCTAGCACGCCCGCGCTCCAACTCGGACGGCGTCCGGCAGCGATAGGGTCCATCTACCAATGCTCTTCGCTCATAAGAACCGGTTCGACGTAAAAGACGAGCACCCGCTTCTTCTTTACAGTCAACTCGAGGCGGAGGGGCTCGACTGGTTGCATCGATCGGAGTGGGAGCCCGCAACGCCAGAGGCATGCGTGGATATCACCAAAAGGTTTACACCTTGAGGCAGATTCGAGGCCCTATAGAGAAGAATTCGCGAGTCGCATTGACAATCTTCCAGAGGATACGCATTGTTAACCTTGAAAGCTTATAGAGTAGGCAACAAAGAGACAACGCTTCAGCATAAAGTAAATTAAGCGCACCCATATCCTTGACGCAGTCGCCGCGACCCGCCACACCTGCGATATTTACATAATCACACGGCGCATCGAAATAGGTGAAACCATCACTCCCACCTTTACCTTTTTCTTTAACGGGAGCTCGCATGAGATTTTTCGCTGGTCCAATAGAGGTTTCTAACGAACCCGACAAGAGAAATCTAGTTGACACATAAATTAGTGTTTCCAGGTCAGGGAAGACGGCGCCAAGAAAATAGTAATACCGAGCCTTCGCCTGAGCGAGAGCTGATATGTACGCCGATCCGGTCAAGCGGAACGAGTGTGCCCTGCCGGTTCGCTTTCGGCAATTCCTCCCGCAGCTTCGGCGATCTCCGACAGCAACTCGACAACTTCGTTGGCGTAACTCCAGCAGGCTGTGGCTGAGACCTCGATCTGGCACCCATCTCGGCGAACGTCTCACCTTTACACAAGTGTCCAGCACCATCTACCGTCCTCGATTTAACTTGCGCCAGACCGACCCCCGCCGATTTCGGTAAGCGCGAACCATACCCCGACACGAAGGCAGGAGACTAACGTGACAACGGTTGCACGGCACGGTGGATCAACACATGAAAACCTGGGCGTAAAACAATCTTGGTAGACACTTTTCCTAGCAGGAACTTCGCCGCATCCAGGTTCAGGCCATCTATCACCAGTTGCGATCGGCATGACGCGCGCTAACGCATTTAAATCAGAATTAAAAGGACCATTGCCAGCGCTATTAGGCAGGATTGGTCGAGAACACCGGAATAACGTGAAATTCCTCACCGCACTACCTCTCAGGAGAGAAACATGTCCTGCCCAATCTGCCTTGATACACTCAGTGGAGTAGAATATTCCGCCGAGCAAACTAATGGCGATGTTACCCTGCCATGCAACAGTCAGCACGTTTTCCATGGGGGATGCCTATTCGATTCAGTCAATAGTCTGGCCAACATCCCGACCGATACCGGGTGGACCCTCGGCAACGAAACTATCTGGGTGCTCCTGCCTCCGAGGTGCCCACTATGCCGAGCACGGTTCAGCGCCGGACCGACCTGGCCGAGCCTCGCGGGCGCCGACCATTACCCAGACGACGGGTTCAAGTACACCGATAGCCAAGTACTGGGCGACTGGCACCCACCGCAACAGCAAGATGAGGACGATCATCGAATACCGGACGACGATGATACTTACGGCGATGGTTCTGGCGGCGATGACTCGGTAGATGATTCAAGCAGTGACTCAGACGAGCACCCCTGGGTCATCGGACAGTGGGTGTGCCCCGTGTGCAAAGTTCACGGCGACCACCTCGACTACTCCGCAGACTACTTCATGGATATCACCAAACTCACGAGTCCGCAGTGCTTCATCTGCAATGTCGAAATCCACAGTACTGACGTGGGCCATGTTGTGGTGTGTGACAACGAGACCTGCGGGGCGGTTTCCCACTGGCACGATCGCGACTAACAACAGAGCAACGCACTTTCGTGTCATGGCTTATCAGCGTCGCTGATCGCACGGGCTCCCCACGTTCACGCTCCGCAGGCACGCACACCCGGTGCCCTCCAGCTGGAGACGAGGCGGGGTTCGTGGACTGCGCCACTGGACGCGGTCCGGCTTCCCAGTGATATCGCCGCGGACGTGACCGCCGGCGCAGGTCCGTGACGTGGTGGGTCGGCTGAACGCAGCCGGGTAGTGGTGCCAGGTGGATCCGGAGATCCTGCTGGTCGCTGGCGCCGGCCATGACCGCCGCGCCTGGCGTACGTGCTGACCGGCCTGCCGATCATCGTGTTGGTCCGGATGCGTTCTGATCGGGTCCTGCACCGCCCGGTCCGGCCGCGCGGCCGCCGGGTACGAGCCCCGCACGAGTCCGACGCGGGTTTTGGAACCTGCGTCCACAACTCACCTGTCGAGCCGCTGTCCCCGAGATCCTCACGACCCGACCTGCCATGAGCGTACGTCTGCGCTGCACTTCACGCGCAATCAAGCGCGGGACCTTGAGTCATTCCTTGCTAAAATTGCTAGTGAAATACCAGAATCACCGCTTCAGCGTGGCTCGCATATAATAGCGAGCCACGCCGAATGCCCCCTCAGAACTTACAATTTGCCCATCACGCAGATCCTGTTCCAGTGCCATTACTTCAATCACTGCAAAGCTCAGGGACACACCACGCATTCAAGTGATCGCATCTTCAGGAGATCATCGAAACCCTAGCTCAAGGGTCCATAGTTATAAGTCTCGCTCAAGATGAATGACGATACACTATTGCTGGGAATGGTTTCATTAAGACTACCAGGAAGAGTGGTCACGCTTGCTTTTGAGCCTCCGTAGTTGATATTTTGGTACGTTGACAAAGTTAGCTGATAAAATGAGTACTCTACGCCACCTTCATTGCCGTAAGGCCCCGAAGTCCCTCGGATACCATTGGTCTTCCATGAATACGAACTAACCCTGTCATTCCATGATCCGCCACCTGAGCCGCTGAACGGGTAGCTTCTCAGATCTGGCAACTTCTCCTCCTTTGAGGAGAATCCAATTTCGAATCTGAAAAAGATACCAGAACCTGGCGTTGAGCCGTCATAAAGACAAACGTAGTCGTTGTAGGCGTCATTGCCGCCCGAGCAGGTCCCGCTGCCTTCATAGGAATAATAAGCATTAGCGGCCGGGGTAACGATCAAGCTGGCCAGCAGAAAGAATGCGGAAATGAGAGCAAAAACTCCCCTTTTGCGGGTTTTCCTCACTGCTTTCTCCTCTGGTTACGGAATCGGAAAAATTCCTAGAGATTGCCGGAGTCGTTCTCTACTCTAAGGTGTCGTGTCGTTGGAGTAACGCCTCTTAAGGCAGATCTTTGGGTCTATTTATAGGTGCGCTAGGGCGGGCTTTAGAATATTGGATCACCGGCGACGCCGAGTTCACAGAGGTCGACGACGCTGGCGCCGGAGTACTGCGCAGACAGCATCCCAGCCCTGCGCGTTCCAGCCACGGTGACGATTAGTCGATACCGAGCCATTTCGCTGCTCGATCAACAGCGAAATGAGAAACGTCCTCTCATGGCTCCCCTCTAGGTCAAGAGGCAGGATCTTGACGGCTCGACTGTCGAGGCAGCGTGGATCTTGACGTCGGTGATGAGTCGCTTGTAGACAGTGTTTGAGAGGCGTCGTTTGAGGCAGCGGATGGCTTCGCGTGGTGACTTGCTGTCGGCGAGTTTGCGGCGGTAGTAGGCCCGGCCCGGAGTGTCGTTGTGGAGCTGGACTATCGCCGTGATGTGCAGAACCCGGTTGATGCGCCGGTTGCCCGTACGGGACAGTCGATGGCGTTGGTGCTCACCGCTGGAGGCGTCGATGGGTGCGGTGCCGTTCCAACTGGCGAACCGTCCGCGGTCCGGGAAGCGACCTATGTCGCCGACATCACCCAGGATCCTGGCCGCGCTGGACGGACCGATCCCGTAAAGAGTGCGCAGACCGGTCCCGGTCGTGTCCAGGAGCTCGGTCAGCTGTGTGTCGGCCGCGGTCATCTTGCGATCGATCGTCGCCAGGTCTGTGATCAACTCTGCGGCGAGTCGCCGGCGGGTCCGGCCCACGACATCACGTGGGCGCACTGTGGCGAGCAGGGCGCGTGCCTGGTGGCGGACAGGAATTTCTTGGCACCGCCGGGAATCAGCTCGGTGAGCAGCTTGTGCAGCCGGTTGACGGTGTCGGTGCGGGCCCGACCGAGTTCGTCACATCGGTCGACCAGCAGCCGTAGAGCCACGGTGTGATCGTCAGGACTCACGCGGTGCAGTCCGGTGGTGCGCAACGCGACCAGGGCCACCGAGCGGGCATCAGTGGCGTCGGTCTTGCGACCGTGACCGGTGTCGAACACCCTGGCTCTGGCCGCGAGCTTGGCCGGGACGTCGAGAACCGGTTCACCGTCGGAGACCAAGCGCTGCGCGAGGTGCTTGCCCACGCCGTTACACCCTTCGACCGCCCACACCCGGTCGTATCGGCGACGGCCCTCCTCGAGCATCCGCCGCTAGCCGTTATCGTCAATGCCGAAACGTCGTTGACCGAGAGTGCGTTCCCTACCGTCGACGATTTCGATCGTGGCGGACCGCTTGTGCGGATCGACACCGATCATCACTGGGCTCTTGTCGTCTCCTTGCCAGCCGGGAACGGGAGGCGAGGAGGGCAACGCTACTTTGAGCTGAGCAAACCCCTCTTGAGCCACAACCCCGCCGCGATCTCCGACGAGACGCACACCATGAATGAGCCTGGCCGGGCACGATCGTGCCGCCAGTCAACAAGTAGCCGCTGAGCGGACGTCGCTGAACACGCTGACTTCAGAACTCGACCACTGGCTGCGCGCCGACGACGACACTTCTTGGCTTCTGGTGTGCACGGATCTCCACGACAGACCCGTCATGCAGGGGACTCTGCGCCTGGACCTCGATGATCGC
Source organism: Lentzea sp. NEAU-D7 (assembly GCF_026242055.1). Taxonomy (GTDB): domain Bacteria; phylum Actinomycetota; class Actinomycetes; order Mycobacteriales; family Pseudonocardiaceae; genus Lentzea. The sequence goes on from NZ_JAPJDL010000018.1 coordinate 117,845, forward strand.
GACATCCGCGGCTGGAGCCCGTCGCTCACACCCTCGCCCGCTCGATCAGGTCCAGCAGTATCTTGCGGGTCGAGCCCATGCCGTAGCGGTCCGCGTCGCTGGACATCTCGGCCACCTCGACGAGGGTGGGGACGATGTCGATGCCTGCGGCACGTGCCCGGTCAGCCAGGTCCCACAACCACAAGAGCACATCACGGGTATAGGTCGCCTGATCTGTGGCCGAGACCTTGACGAGTTGTGACCGGTAGCTCTGCAGCGCGGTCTCGTCGAACGGCAGCGTCGCCGCCCAGCGGAATGACCGTGTAGCGGTCGAAGATCGCGCGCACGGCGGCGCGGGTGGGTTCGTCGCCCCGCTCGTAGGGCCGAGCAGATCCGCCAGGACGGCTTCGGCTTCGTCGCCGACCCCGACCTCCTGGGCCGGTGGCATCCGGTCGGCGAGTTCGGCCGCCCAGTTCGGGTTGTTCAGGTGGACCGGGCGCAGTGCGGTAGGGATGTTCCAGATCCGGGCCGCGTCGGGCTGCATGGGGCAGCGCGAGGCGCAAAAGCCGCGTGAACCTGACAATCGGGCGGACTGCGCAGGTTGACGTGGCTTCCTCCCTGCAACCTGAACTTAACCACAGTCAAAGCAGAACTTTACCGATGAGCCTTCTCAAACTCCTCGATGATGTTCGTTGAGATTCGGCCCCGATCAGAAACTTCGTGACCGTTGGCCCTGGCCCACTCGCGAATGGCCCTAGTCTGCTCTTTAGTACGAGACTCGGCCACGACAGTTCGAGTTGTGCTCGCAGCCCTCTTTACACGACGGGCGCTGGCAACGAAGTCAGCGAGGGAATCACGCAACTTCGCCGCATTCTCCTGTTTGAGGTCGATCTCGCAGGAGACGCCGTCTAGGCCGAAGCTAACGGCTTCTACATCTCCAGCAGCGGTGCCATCGAGATCGTCGATGAGCTGAACGAGCACTTTCTGTGCCATGGGAAGTACTCCATCGGGTAGCGCGGCTCTCACGGTCAAACAGTGACCTTAGCAAGTTCGCTTGTACGGTGCCTGTCATGCGTTTCGGGGCAGCACCGAAGCTCGACAAAACGACGGAGCGATCACTAACCACGGTGCAGACCACGCCGCCGATCCATAGTCGCCAGCTCTGATCTATGGCGGTGTTCTTGCCGACGGCGTGCTCGAGGCCCTCGTGCGGTGCAGGTGACAGGCTGGTGTATGCCCCTCGGGCAGGCACGATCACCATCTCGTTGCCGTTATCGCGCCGACCTTGGCAGGTACGCCATCCCCTCCTTTGGGCAATACTTCTGGTGACCGCACCGGCGCTGTCCGCGGGAGTGCCAGACGCCGCGTCACGGTCCGTATATCGCCGCCGCCGACGACGTCATACATGTCGCACAGCAACCGAACCTTGTGCCGGCGGCTAGGAGCTTTCCTTGAAACTGCAGACATGCCACAGATCCGGTGATGTCGACTCGACCTGCAGGGGTTTTTGCGAGCCAACCCTGCGACTTGAGCACTCTATGCCACATCTCCTCCCAGCACCGTCTGCACTGGATCCGCGTCGGATGACGCCAGCGTCCGACGGTTACCCGCGTAGTCAACTCCAAGATCCACAGATACAGGACATCATGCGGGCCGGACGCTACCGAGCGATGTCATTTCGTCCTGCAGGCCCAGGCGTTCGCCGGTAGCAGGTTGGGAGTTAGCGTCCCACGTACTGCGCCGGATGATTTCGATAGGCCAGCTGCAGCGCATCGCGACGGTCTTGAGCACGGCACGGAAGTAGTCAGCGTTGCTGTTATTACGTCACCTCGAACGGATATTCCATTGCTCGCGGACATCCCACATAACCAGAAGAGTCCGCTCGACGAGGCTGGCATCCGCACCATTCCTGGCATCCGTATCACTTTCTTATAGCCTGGCGACTTACTCGGTTATGGATAGGCGTCCGCGCCGCGGTTCGAGCCCGCCAAACGACACACGACGGACTCCAACTTGCTGCGCCGTGCCGCTCGACCTGCATGCGAAAGAATTGCTTGGCCACGCCGGACAGACTCGCCATAGTCACTTTGCGATGCCGGCACCACCTCCATTTCGGACGGCTGCTGCCGCGTACGAACGGCTGCGCGACGACCACCCCGCCAGACCACAGCGCTACGACCATGCGCGACCGCCCACCGGGTCGACGCCGCATTTTTCTCTTCGATGAGAGGCAACATATGATACTTTTCTCAATAAATTGACTTATCGGGCAACTAGCAGCACATACCGACATGGCAGCCTATACCACCGAAGAGACATATGCTGCGCAGGTTACCGGAAGGTGTACCTCTTGAGGAAATTTTGAAGCCCCAAAAGAGAAAGATTTTCAACTTGCCTTGACAAGCCTTCGAGCAAGAGCAAAGAATCTGGCTGAAGAAATTAAGTCACTCAAGCAAACAGGAGTGGGCCACATCATGCTTAAGCTTGCCAGCAAAATTGGGGCACTATTCACCGTTGTCGCATTCGCTGCGATCAACGGTATCTTCACGACAGAAGCAAGTGCCGAATCATGCGCCGAAAATAAGCTCTGCCTATACGAGAACGAATATTCGGCCGGAAGATCACTTGGAGTCGACCAGGATATTTCCGACCTTCGCTTCAGTCTATACAGCTTCAACGACAAAGCTTCTTCGGCATCAAACGCCGACATCTACAATTGTTACAAACTTTATCAGCACATATCATACCAAGGAACCTGGGTTGTATTGCGACCCAGAGGTCAAGCCTATTCGCGCATTTCAAGACTTGACCGATTTAACCTAAACGATCAAGTTTCCTCGATCAAGAAGATTCCAGCGCTCCTGCCGGGCGGAATTAAGAATCCCGACTGTTACGCATCTCTTACAAGCCTTCCCCACTGGGTGGCCATTAACGAGATTTTTCCTTAAGCGACTTAGGTTTAGTTGGATGAGCGATAGCGACATCATCTACAAGGAGATGGAGCTGGTCGACTGCGACGCCGGGTATCACCAATGGAGAGGCCAGCAGAGTTCATTAGCGGTGCACTGCCTAATCTGGGAACCGCGCCTGCACCTTGGCGCGCCACGGGGTTGAGCTTCAGCACGTACTTCCCCCTTGACGTTGAGCACCTGCCTGGCTTCGGATAGGGCTTCGCGCGGTTCCCGGACCACGTCGGGTACCGACTTCGAAGGTTCGCCCGGCCATAGGGCGTTGGAGACCCGGTCGTTCGGCGCTTCCTGGCCGGGCGAGAGCAACGCGATCACGAGCACGACCCTGCGCTGATGCCTGATGACGACCATTGTTTCGTCCCGGCGCACTGCGAACTGCCCGAGCAAATCGATCCGCACTACCTCTCCTACGGTTAAGAACTGTTGTGCCGACAGGCACGATCAAATTCTGCTGCCGCGCCCGAAGCCTCAACCCATACTTCACCCATGCTCGCCGTCGGCTCGGACAGCCGTAGATGTGCCAAGCTCCGCTCCGAATCGGCCGGAAGATGCGGTCCAATCCCGTACCGGTCGGTGAATTTCCAGGAATCTCCAGGAGAAGAACCATGACGAACACCAGGGCGACCTGCTCCAACAGCAAGCGCCTCAAGCGGTCGTGGCCCCCGCGCGGCCTGCCAAGAAGGGGTTCCCGCAGGCCAGAGGTCACTCCGGCCAACCCCGACCGGCAGACGAACACCGTGGTAATCCGCCGATGTACGTCGCTGCGGCGCCGCCAGAGGAGGTAGACCGCATCCTTTAACAGCGCTATGCGGCTGTTCTGGAAGCAACACTCCATCTCGCAAATCCTTCATTCGATCGAGTGATATCTGCTGACATTTCACAGAGGTCGAAGTGCGAGCGATGCCTGATCAGGTGAGTTGATCGCTCTTCTCACACCGAAGGCCCGTTGGCCACACGGACAACGGGCCTTCGGCACGCCTGTACCTGAGTGCGAAACAGCTCCGAACGACCATGAGCCGCCCAAATCGAAACAGAATAATTCGATGTCACATCGAATTTTGCACGCTCGGCCAGTAACGTCTTCTGCCCTGCTGACGCTACTGCGGCGGTGCTGTGGGGTCGTCCCTGTAGTCCGCGTGCTGGTGGTGATCGTGGTGCTCGTCGACGTGATCGCCTTGGTGTCGAGCGACGTCTCGTCCCAGCGAGTCGTCGAACTCATCACGATCGGCGACGTGCTCGTCGCCTACTTCACCTCGAGCCTCGGCCGCCGCCGCGAAAGCGGCGGCAGACGTTAGCAGCTCGGCCAAGCACATCGCTGCCGCTGCCCAGCCCGTGGTCACCTGGAGCTTCGCCCCACACGGAGCTCATCTCCCTCGGCAACAATCGCGTCCGCATCGGCTTGGACGAACTTCGGTTCAGTTGGATGTCGCCTACCTGGTGGCGAGCGCCGATTAGCCCTGGGAGCATCGAGTGGGAGCAGATTGGGAGCAAGTTCGTTCGTTGAACGTGCTGGAACGGTCCTCAATGGACCTGAACGGACCCACGCCGAGCTGCGGAACTCTTGTTTCCGCAGCTCGGCGCGTTCTCGGCACTATAGTTCACACCGAAGAGGTCACTGGTTCGATCCCAGTATCGCCCACAGTGTGTTTTACCAGGTCAAAGGGTCTGCCAACGATCTTCGTTGGCAGACCCTTTGCGCTGCGCGGGAGCAATCGGGAGCAGAAGTCCTCCCCAACTCCCGAGATCTGCACGAAGCGTCACCGAGATTCGCGAATTCGCAGGTCAGCGTATCGCCGCTCAATTGGCTGCCGGTGACCTCTTCGCCTCACCTAGAAGATCATCAGGAGCCAGGGTCTCCTAACTCCGCATCTCCCTCTAGAGCACTGCATCAAGTCGATCGGGAACTGTCTCGGCAACGCTCATCCCACACCTCTTGCTCGGGCGACCCCTTGCCCGATCACGCAGTTCGATCGGTGACGGGTTCACGTTGCATTCGGTGAGCGTCAGGCTGGTTCTTGTCAACTCGTAAGAGTGGGTCAGGGGCACGTCGAGTTGAGGATCTCGTTGCTGACGCGCTTGGTGAAGCGTTGGGTCCTGGCCAGTTCCCGGGCGGCCACACCTTCGGCCTGTTCTGTGTCTATCGCGCGTTGCAGAGGCGTCAGCAGGTTCAGGACCAACCGTTCTGCAGCTGACTTGTCCCACATCACGTCGAGGATCCGCTTGCACTCGCGCTCAGCCGTGCGGGAGGTGTGCTGGATCGGAGCCCGGCCCAGCACCCGGAGCTTGATCGCGTTGATGATGTGAAAGCGGTAGGGAGCATAGGATTTCGGGATTCGGCCGTTGCGCAGCAACCAGTCCAGGCGGTAAAAGGCGGCGGCCGCCGTGTAGTAGACGACCGGCTGGTGGCCTTCGGCGAACAGGTGCCCGCTGCCGGAGGAGATCAGCGACCGGTACTGGCCGCGGCGGGTGGGCTCGCCCAGGAACATCGCCGTGTACGAGCGGATCAGCTGGGCACGGGTGATGATGCGGGTCTTCTCGACCCTGTGGTGTTCGTACTGCTTGGTCCTGCGTTCGTAGAAAAGCCTCCGCTCAGGATCGCGGCTGTGCGTGAAGTAGTCCTCCAGCAACCGGTGGAAGCTCTCGCGGATCGTCAGATCTTCCTCGCTGATGGTGGTCTGCCGGTTCGTGGCGCCAACGATGCCGTTGATGACGTCCTCGTCGTGCGAATGCACGATCCTGACGCTGACGTGCACGTTGTCGGTGAGCTCGTTCCGGTGTTCGAAGAGCACGTGGCAGGTTTGGCAGCCGTTCACAATTTCGAAGTCGTCCAAGTAGATGTCGTCACCCACCACGTGCAGACCATGCGTGACTATCGTGATGCCGTTGTTCAGCACGGCGAACCGCTCACGTCGTGATGGATCACGCAGGGTGTTCGCGATCTCCCGGTTCACGGGGTTGTCGTCACCGAGGTAGTCGCGGACGTTGCCGTGGAACAACGTTTTGCGCAGCCTGCCGGACTCGTCGGAGAGGATGTGCGACACCAGGTCCCTGGCGGACAACAGCCCGAGCAGCGCCTGCTGGACGTCCGGCACTTTCGGCATCGACACCTTGCGCGGCATCGGGAACTGGACCGCCACCTTCGTCGTCGCCCGACGATACAGCTGCCGGAGTTCGTCGCGGGTCACGCAGCGGAACTCGACTCGGTCGAAACGACCGAGGCTCCGCAGGCGCTCGCCGGCGGAGACCGCCTTGCTCGCCACCATGTCCGCGACTCGATCCCCGGTCGTGACGTAGTGGACGTGGAGCTCCGGCAGCGCGCCCGACAGCTTCGCGATGTTGCCGTACACCGCCTCCAGGCACTCGCGGAAGTTGGCGATGTCCCCGGACGCCGCGTAGGGCACGCTGCCGGTGCCGGTGATGTGGCTGAGGTTGTCGGCGAGGTCGGAGATCACCCGGCTGTCGAATGCTGCCGTGGTCTTCGCCTGGATCACGACGATCTGCACGTCCACGCGGCGAGACCTCTGGATGTGGGCCCGGACATCTGCCGCGTCCCTGAACAGGATGCTGTCGACGAGCACTCCGATCGCGTCGATGCCCAGATCGTTGCCGCCGCCCGTGCGGAACTCGTCCGGGTTGAACTCCTCCTCGTAGTAGGCGCTCAGCACGCAGTACGCGGCGAACGCCTCGAAAGCCTCGCTCTGGGTCAAGTCCGCGAGGGCGTAGTTCGTCTGGAACTCGTCGACCAGCTTGGCGATGATCGGGTCCATTGCGGTGACCTCTTCTCACGGAGCTCAGTCGGTGCGTGCCCGGACCAGGACTTCCTCGGGGGTGAGCGCACTCGACGGGTGGTGGCTCAGGCACATGGGCGACTTGACCTTCTGGAAAGGCTTGCCTTCGGCGACCGCGTAGAACTCGCCCGCGCTCAGCCGCGAGATGTCCGGCACGGTGCTGGACTTGGCGGAGGCCATCTCCTTGGCCGCCGCCACCTGCACCGGGCTGTTGATGAACCCGAAGTACTGCGTGGCGGCGTTGCCGACGATCTGGTTGTGTATCCCTTTCGGAGCCTGAGTGGCGAACACCAGTCCCAGGCCGTACTTCCGCGCCTGCGAGGCCAACGCGAGCGTGCTCGTCGTACAGGCGGTCATCACCCCGGACGGGGCGAGCGTCTGTGCTTCGTCCATGACGAACAACCCGCCGAGCGGGCGGTCGCCGGCCGGGTTCGCCTTGATCCAGGCGAACATGGCCATCTGGAGCTGGTTGACGAAGCCGCGGCGCTGGTCGTCGTTCTGCAATCCGATCATGCTGATCACCGAGATCCGGGCGCGCTTGCCTGGCGCCGGTGTGAGCAGCACACCGGGATCCAGCGGAGCGCCCGATCCTCCGAAGAGCGGATCGTTGATCATCGCGGCGAGCAGCGTCTGCGCCACGTCACCAGCGATCGCGGTGGCGTTCGCGAGCTGGGTCACCTCCTCCGGTAGGTCGGACAGGTAGTTCAGGAACGATTTCAGGCCCGAACCGCCGGCTCGAGCGAACGACGTCAACGCCTCGCGCAGCACAGCCTTCGTGCGCTCCGCCTTGGCCGTCGAACCGTCAGCCCGGGCACGCGGCGCGAGGGCCGCGACGGCGATGTCCAGCGCGAGGGCGAACTCGTCTGGGTCACCGAGGACGTCCGCGAAGTCCGGCAGCGGTTGGAAGCTGATGGGCCTACCCATCTCCCGGCGAGGTGTCCAGACCACGACGTCGGTGTTCGCGAGGTAATCGACTGCCTTTCCTGGATCCTCCGGCGCCCACCCGCTGGGCGGCTGAGGCCACGCGTCGCCCAGACGCGCCAGGTCGCTGTTGGGGTCGAGCACGATCGCCGACACACCCAGGAGGGCACACTCCTCGATGATGCGGCGGATGAGCACCGTCTTGCCCGAACCGGAGCCCGCGAAGATGACAGTGTGCTTGCGCAACGACTCCAGCGACACGTACACCGGCTCTCCGGTCTCCACACGGTCGCCGAGGGAGATCGACGCCGGCAGAGCGGGTGGGTGCTGTCGCGACAAGTCGGGGTCATCAGTCGGCCACTCGCCATGTGCCTGCGCGGCCACGTCGTCCGGTTCCGGTGCAGGCTGACCAGGGGAAGGCCGCGTCGGCTCGCCGGGAGTCCCGAACACCAGGCGGAACAGCGCCGTTCCGCTCGCCGGCTTCCGCAGGTGCAGCCACTCGTGCAGCTCGGCGCCTGGACGTTCGAGCATGAGCTCCAGCGCCGCGAACGTCCGCAGATCCTCCACGTCGACGCTCTCCACCAGCACACCACCGGCGGCGCGGAACTCCGCGAGCGCCCCCTTGGTGCTGGGAGATTCCATGGACCACGTGCCGGTGCGCAGGAGGTACGCGCGGCGCTTGCCCGTGTGGGGGTCGACCTCTGAGATCACCCGCAGTCGTTCGATCCGGTTCTTCGCCGCGCGGGTGTTGTCCGTCGAGATCCCGCGGAACGACCAGTGGACCGCGTCCTCGGTCGTGTCGTCGAGCACCAGTTTCAGCCTCGAGTGCAGAGCGGGGTTGCGCCCACCCCACACCTCGTCCACCTCGTAGTCGCGTCCCTGTTCCCCCAGCTCGTGCCGGTACGCGGTCAACGCCGCGCTGAGGAGCGCGGTCATCCGCTTGTCCTCGGTGTCCTTGTGGACGGCCGGGCCCGGATCGACTTCGGCGCGCAGCTTGGCGAACGACTCGTCAAGCGGGACGAGTCGTTCCTCACCGAGCCGGGAGGACTGCACGGCGGGAACCCCGTTCCGCCGCGCTGCCACGACCTGGTCGAGCGACAGCAGCTCCACCACCTGGTCTTTGTCCAAACAGGACGCGATGTGCTCGTTGATGCGCTTGAACAGCTCACGCGGGGTGTACTGGGTCGCGTCCGCGAACGCCTCCGGGCGGACGGGCCAGGTGGGGTGCGGCGGGGTGAATCCGCAGTCCTTGAACCGCGGCGCGAACCGCGCCGCGACCAGCGCCCGGCCCACCTCCGCCGTCGAGATGGTCCGAAGACGCAGCTCCTCGCGGAAGCGGTCGACCGCGGCACGGTGCGCGAACTTGCGGATGGCCTCCCAGGCCGGGAACTGGCACGCGACGATCAACAACGACCGGCGCGCCGCCTCGCGCAGCTCCATCAGGCCGGTGCCGATCTCGTCGAACAGTTCGTTGCGCGGCAGGACGAACGGCGACTCGTGCGTCGACTGCGTCGTGATGCCGGCCTGCGCGATGAGAGCGTCGATCTGGTCGATCGCGAGCAGGCTCGCTCCCGTCATGCCGAGCAGACTGGAAATCTCGCGGACCATCTCGTGCGGGTGCTTCGGATCGGGATGGATGCCCCACGCCGCGCGTTCACCGGGTACCAGCTCACTGCCCGATGTCAGGTACGCCTCGCCGATCTCCTGCACAACAGGGTCGACCGCCGCAAGCAGGATCAGCGCCCGCGCAGTGTGCCGCGACTGCCGGCCTTCCGCCGGATTCGCCTCGCGCAACGCGACCACGACCCGGTCAAGGGCCTCCTTCGTCACCGGCTTTTCGCCTATCACCTGACGACGCACCTCGTCGGGTAGCGCGAGAACGTCCGAGAAGCGGTGCAGGAACGTGGACAGCTGCGATTCCCCGGCGGCGTCCGGCTGGTACAGGCCGCTGCGGAACGAGTGGACGATGTTCTGCCAGAAGTTGTTCCCGTGCACGAGGCTGATCAGGAAGAAGTAGCCGCCACGGCGCTGGACCTCGACGCGCACGGCGCCCAGCAGGTGGGTCTTGCCGGCCCCCTGCTGCCCCGTCACCGCGATGCCGAGCGGGTTCGTCGTCGGGTCCACGTCGGCGTCGGTGAAGGCGCCGAGCACCGTGTTCACCACATCGGCGTTCAGTTGTTCCACGTGTGCCGGCGGCGGGGCCCACACAGCGGTGGGTGTCGGCGCCCAGTCGAACCTCAGGTTGTTCAGCGCACGCCGTTCGACGTCGTCCACGGCGGCCTCAGGAGGCCTTGACGGACAACAGGTGCTTCGCTTCTCCACCGAGCCGGACCGCCGCCGCGCGATCAGCCTCGGTCAGGGATTTCTGGTTCATCTCCGGGGTGAGGAACACCGACGGCAACTCGGCGACGCGGTGCACGGCCGCGTCGAACTCAGAAGTCTCCACGTCGGGCAGTGCACCGCGCAGCTCGGCGAGGCCCACCCAAGCTCCGGGATCGCTGACCAGACGGTGGTAGGCGGAGAGGATGCGTTCATCCACAGTGGACTCGGCCTCCGGCTCGGGCTCGGGTTCCTGCTCCGTGTACGTGTCGGCGAGTTCCAGCCCGTTTTTGACGAGGACCCGGTCCATCCACTGAAGGACGCCGTACAGCAGGCGGTCCTTTCGCTGCACCCCAGAAGGAGAAGCGTCCGCGAACTGCTCACGACAGCGTTTCCAGCCGACTTCGGTCAGGTCGTGAAGCCACCCGTTTCTGTGTGCTTTGGACTGCTCGGCCTCGATCAGTTTCTGGTCCACGAGGCTTTCTCGGACCGCCTTCTCGATGGTGAAGCCGTACAAATCCTGTATCTCGCGATTAGACGCACTCCGTCCGATCATCAACAGCGCTAGCAAAGCGGATTTTTCCGGAATGCTGAGCGGTGCTTTCGCCATCTGCGTGCCCCCCGGTGTCCGATGATGATCGCCAGTCGACCCTAGCGGCGTTGCCACGTCGGCGCACACATGTCGCCCGGCTGGACCAACCTCTTCGCAAGAGTTGAAACATTCTGGACACGATTCCAACCCACATCAAAATCGCTCAATTGTTCGAATTCCAGGTCACCTTTCCCGATTTTCTCCGATCACGTACTCATCAGCTCGTTTCGCGAGATGCAGCGCGAGCGGCACAGCGAGCGGTACGTAGTCGTCGACATACCTGAGCTGGTGTACCAGCGCAGCCCAGGTCCGCGGCTCCTCGGGCTCGCCCGTGGTCGTCATCCGGCTCGCGAGCACCGTGAGCTCGCGGATCTCCGGGTTCCAGCCGGCGACGGTGACACCGCTGGACGCCGCGCCATCGCGGTACTTCATCGCTTGGTTGGGTCTGGCGCCCTGGACCGGGACCTCCGTGATGCTGTGGAACACGCGGTTGCCCGCCCCGGCGTCGAAGGGATGCCAGACGCCACTCGCGTGGCCCGCGAACCTGGCGTCGTCGCGCGGCGCGTACCACTGCGGGACCTCGTCCCGCCCTCCGTTGTCGCGGATCACGACCACCCGCAGATCGGGACCGAACAACGCGGCGCGCTGGGCCGGCCAAGAGCCGAACCCGAGAGAGTCGGGCACCATCGAGCTGTTGAGGAGCCACGGCCACGAGTGACGCATGTTCCCCGCCTGCATCAGCAGCAGCGTCGGCGTCCCGCGAATCTGGAAGAGCAACGACCTGATCCGGCGCTCCGCGGCCGCCCGCTGTTCCGCCAGCGACAACCACGTGCCCCCGCCCTGCTCCGAATCGATGTCCCCGTGCAGGCTCAGCAGCAGCTCGCGGTACGACACCCAGCTCTTCCGGTGCTCGTCCCAGCCTTCGACCCGCTGCCCGTGTTCGGCCGGACGAATGCGCACCGCCACCAGGGCGCGCCGCGCGGTGCGAGCCGTGGTGTGGTTCTTCCGGATCATCCAAAGGCCCACGTACTGGAGGTCCGACGGGATCGCCGCGCCGAGGGTGTGGTCCGGTGGCAGCACCGCGCCGAGCTGGCGAAGACCGTCGAGGACCGAGGAGCGCGCCCTGTCCGCGAGCGCTGTCGTCTCTGTTGTGACGAACTGGCTGACCCGGCGTGCGTCCGCGCAGCCGAGGCGGATCGCACTCTTCGGGTCGCGGCCGGGACCGAACTTGTCCGCGTCGCGCAGCTCTACGAGAACGAGGCGGACCAGTGCGTCCGGGGACGGCGCGCCGAAGTGCCGGATGATCATCTCGCGGCGGTCGCGGGTCGCCGCCGAGACCGCGCGTGCGTGTGCCTTGCCCCACGAGCGGGACACCGGCAGATCCGCGACGATCTCCTCCCACGTGGCCACGTCCAGTCGCACCTCCAGTTCGGGGGTGCGCCAATGAGGCGCGGATGCCGGGTCGAGGTCTAGAACGTCGCACAGCGCAGCGACGAGGGCGTCACGGGTCCGATCGTTCTCGTAGCGGATGTCGATGCTCAACGGACCCCCGCCGAGCGCGGCCGCGCAGGCCTGCCGTCGTGCGCGGCCCTTCACCACCTTGCTCACCGCCTTCGCCTCGTCGTTCTTGTCGCGGCGCCACAGTTGTGGTTTGGCGAGCAGCGTCACCTTGGTCAGGTCCGTGGCACGGCGAAGGAGTCCGGTGAGCGATTCCTCGACCCATTCGTCGAAGTGGCGTCGCTCGACGGGCATGAGTCCCGACTTCGCGGCGTGCGCCCCCATCGAGGTCGAGTGGGCCACCCACACCGAGACACCGTTGCGGCCGAGTGCCCACTCGGTGGGGTTGTCGATCAGCTCCTCAGCGGTGGGCAGCGTGAACGCGGAGCTGTACTCCGGGAGCAGCGTCATCAGGCCGTCGCCACGCCACGCCGGTGCGCCGAGCCGGGGGTCGTGATGGACGCCGTTGGCGATCAGCCTCGGCACTCCGCCGTCGCGGATCGTCCACGGCAGGGGAACCTGCAAGCAGGCGGTCACCCCGCGCCGGGGGTCCAGCTTCACCGGTTCGCCGGTCACCCAGCGGCGGACGCCGTAGGTGACGTGCACCCTGGGCAGGTCCGAGAACGGCACGGTGTGCAGAGAGACCCGGATCAGCAGCGAATGCCGCCAGTCCCGGCCGCGGCTGACGTGCGACTGAGGCGGCCACGACACCAACTCGGTGCCCCGGGCCGAGGACACCACCCGGAACGACAGCTCTATCCCCTCGTGGTGGTAGGTGCGCGCGGCCAGCCGCGCCGCGACTGCTTCGGGCACCAGGTGGTACAGCCGGCGATGGGGGTTCGCCGTACCGCCCCTGGTCAGCGTGGCCTCGGTCAGGTCGACGGAGGTGGACGTCCAAGCCGGCACGGCGTCTTCGAGAGCGTCGAGCAGGGCATCCACCTCGTCGCCGTCAGCATCGCCGCGGCGAGACAGGATGCGGGTCAGCCAAGCGTTCGTGAGACGAATCATCGCGTCGTGCGGCACGTCGTCGGCCGCGTAGAGCCACGGCATCTGATCGTCGGTTGCCGCGCCCGGAGCGGCGAGCACGTCCGGCACCGCGGCCTGGAGCAGCGAGTTGAACTGTTTGATCGGTGCGGTCCACCGCGGATCCGTGCGGGTGAACTGCTTCGCATACCGCTGAATCACCTTCGCGCGCCACTCGCGAGCAAACGCAATGATTTTGAAGTCGTGCGACCACGGATCGCGGCCGAGGTCGTAGGCGGTGAGCCGAACCGTCGGCGTCATGTGCTGTGCAGACCTTCCGTCGCGTTCGCCAGGCATCTCCCGAGCGCCGTCCACAGCGGTCCGTAGAGCTCGCGCACGAGTTGCCGTTCGTGTGCGGGGATCGCCGGATCGGCCTTCGGGGAGCAGTAGCGGTCCAGCACCGAGTGCATGGAGACCAGCAGGCTCGTCTCCGCGGTGTCTTCTCGCCCGTGCGCCAGCTCCGGGGCGAATGCCGCGTCCACAAACACGACCCGCGCGGGTACCCCACCTCGCACCAGGCGGCCGATCACCTGCCAGATCACGACCAGCAGGTCCCAGGTGACCGACTCGCGGTCGTCGCCCAGGTCCCGCCACGTCATGCTGCGGGCCACCACCCGGCGCCACTGCGCGCGAGCCGCCGACCGGAACACCCTGCCCGCCTCGTCGAGCGAGCCGGCCGAAGCGGTCATGGCCCGGAAACGGCCGTCCCGGCGAACCCTGGACGCCCAGTCGTTCACCGCGTGGACGGCGAGTGTCAGGTCGTCGGGCCGCGGACTGGGGCGGACGAGGAAGAACACGGATCCGATCGCCGCGACCCTGTGCTCGTTGAGGATGTTGTGCCCGCGTTCGACCGCCAGCAGAGGAGCGACCAGGAGGTCCGCGCGCGTCATCGCGAGCGTGTCCACGTCGCCGCGCCGCAGCACCGGTGCCTGGTGTTCACCGGGCTCGGTGATCTCGTCGTCGTCCGCGACGAGCCGGAACACCTTCTCCCGCCACCGCTTCATGCCGTGCAGCAGGTCGGCGACCAACTCCGCCTCCTCGTAGCTGCCAACCAGCAGCAGGATGCGGCGGCGGTAGTCGTCGGCGATGTCCGCGAGCTCGTCCTCGAGGACGCTGGCATGCCCGTCCGGTGACTTGGCGAGCCGCGTGACGATGCCGCTCAACGCGCGTGGCCGGTCGTCGAGAGGTGTGCCCGAGACGCGCATGTGCGTTTTGCCGTTGCGCACGGGCGCGAAGCGGAAGTCGCTGTCCGAGGCGATCCGTTCGATCTCCGCCCTCTCCGGCGCGAGCAGTGCCCGCACCGGCACGTCCAGGTGGTACCGGCTCGACGACCCCGCCCAGCTGCTGCCGGACAGCAGCACGACGTGCGGCCCAGGCCGGTTGTCTGCCTCCGGCAGGTCCACCATGGCCTTGAGCAGGTCGCGGCCGACACCGATGCAGTGGAAGAACCGCAGCTCGCCGCTCACTACGCCGCCGTCGTCCCTGCCCTCGGGCAAGAACTGGAAGCCGATGACGTCACCCATCGGCGGTTCCGGGATCATCGGCCCGTAGTCGTCCGGTACCCGGAAGCCCAGTGCGGTGTCCAGGTTGAGAGCGGCCTCGACGCGCGGCCACATGACGGTCATCAGCGCCAGCTTCGGTTCGAGCGCCGAGAGCAGCAGGGTGAACTCGAACCGGATGGCCCACCGGTCCAGCCACTCGCGACTGGCGACGTCCCCGTTGACGCGGGTCAGCTCGGCAAGCGCGTCCCGCAGTTCCAGGCGGGTGCGCCGCAATGAAGTCGCGTGCAGCAGTTCGCTGGTCAACCGCACGAGGGACGGGTTCGCCGGCGGAAAGCTGCGACGTTCGCCGAACGGGTTGTCGCGAAAGCGGTCGAGTTCGCCGAGCAGCGCGTCACGGGCCGCCTCGAGCGTGTCTGGCCCGGGACCCACCGTGTGGGGATGGCGATCGGCCACGAGTCTGCGGTACAGGAGCCAAGCGCTGAAGTGGCCTTCTCGCAGCCACTGCCTCAGGTCGTGGTGACGCACCAGCAGGGCGTAGATCCGGTCCGTCGCCGCGCAGGCGGTGTTCACCGCCGCCGACCACGCCTGGACGTCGTTGTCCGACAGCGGGATGCGCGCGCGGTCGACGAGCTGGCCGATCTTGTGCGCGTGGACCTTGTCGAGCCACGACACGGCGCCACGTCCGACCAGCGTGTTCACCGGCGCGAACTGGGAGTCGAGCGTGATCTGCACCCGGTCGACCTCGTCCACGACGACAATATCGCTGCGCCGGCACGCCAGCTCCAGGAACCGGATGCGCTCGGCGTTCTGCGGCCAGGGCACGGCCGTGCTCACCAGGCTTTGCGGTGTCGCCACCCACACGTCCGCCGCGACGAGCTCGTGAGCCGAGTGGTGACGCGGGCACGTTGACCAGAACGGGCAGGCACGGCGGGCGTCGGCACCGGCCTTCACGCCCCTCGGGCGGAGCCTGGTGCAAGGGGCGTGGCGGTAGGCCGGCGGTGGCCGGTCGTCGCCGCAGAGAGCGGCGAGGGCGCACGACGTGCCCAGATGGTCGAAGCCGGCGTCAACGTGCCCGAGGACGCCGGGCACGCCACGCCCGGCGAGTCTGCGGTGCAGCCGCTCGGCGTGCCGAACCCGTGTCCCCGCACCGATGACCGGGGCGGCCCTGACACCATGGGTGCCGAACAGTTCGATCAACTTCAGTGCTTCCGCGACGTCACCTACGACGAGAGTGACGCGCAGCCCCAGTTCGGTGACCGCGTGGACGGTCAGAACGTCCCGCAAGGTGCTCTTACCCGCACCCACGATCCCGAGCAGGTGAGTGAGGCCGTCGAGGTCGATCGTCTCGCTCTCCGCAAAGCGGTTCCCCGTCAGCGGCAGGAGGGAGACCCGGCCGAGGCGTCCTTCCCAATCGGCGTAGGCGGTCGAGTCCATGTCACGTGCCGTCGCCAGAAGCGCCGACTTGTCGATCTTGACGGGTTTGCCCTCCCCTCGTAGCGGATCGTCCAGGCGATGCCCGACCGGTGGCGGCAGGTCGAGTGCCGGCAGGGTCACGGCTCTCAGTTCCTCTCCGGCGACGAACGTGTGCGGACCGGGTTCGGCGACTCGCAAGCCGCTGCCGGCGAACGGCGCAGCTTCGCGGAGCAGCCGCTCGTAGACGGACCAGCGTTCCGGTGCGGTGGACACCGGACGGCGGGCGGGCGGCCGGTTCAGGTCGATCTCTTGGTAGCCGCGCAGCTCCTCGTCCAGCTCGCCGTAGTCGGCCAGCGCGGACTGCCAGGCAGCGGGACTCCGCATGGTCCACAGTTCGTACCGCGCGGTCCGCAGTACGTCGTCGAAACCGCTGATCCCGCGCTCCCGCGCGAACGGGAAACCGCTGAACAGCGCCCACGCCTCGGTGACCGGCGCGCCCGGCAGCACCATCTGGGCGACGAACAGCCCGAACTCCGTGGTGAACATCTTCTGCACGACGTCGCCAGGAATGCGGTAGGTGTCCGCCAGCGGCGCGGACATGGTGTGGAACAGCTGTCTCGAGCTCCGCATCACGCCTCGTTCCGCTTTGCCGAACCACCGGCCAGGTCCACCAGTTCCGAGTCGGCCACGAGCGTCGGCGCACCGGACAGGAGCCCGTCGAACACCGTCCGGTAGTCGGATCTCGCCCACAGGCGTTCCCCCGGTATGACCACGAGAGGGTTCTGGTCGCGCCATGCCGACCTGTCCACAGCGCGGGCAAGCAGTGCCGGGTCACCGTGGTCGAACGTCAGCACGAGGCGGTGGCCGCCTTCAGGCCAGTCGATCCGCAGCCCCTCGGCTCCGCACGTCACCGCCGCGTCGTGGCTCCGGGCCAGCTCGACCACGGCCCGCTCCACCCGGCCGACACCACCGATCGTCCGTCGCGCCGCCTCGGCGAGCACCAAGCTTCCCGTCGCGGGCAGCAGCTCCGGTGGCTGTTCCGCCGCGGCGCACGTCTCCCGTTCACAAACCCAGCCACCACCGACGAGCGGCACGGACGGCGCGTGGCAGGCCGTGCACCGGGCCACCTCGCCACGCCGGACGAGCGCCCTGGGAACGGGCCCGTAGAGACCGCGCACCAGGCGCCACGTGCGGCGGGCGACGCGGTCACCGGCGAAGGCGGTCACCACCTCGTCCGGCACGACCTGGTGCTCGGCCAGGAACAGTCGGCACTCCAGGTGGCGGTCCGGTGCGACGGTTGCGTCGAGGTGGTCTCGGATTGGATCGGATCGCACGGCGCTGCCGTCCTGCGCCCACTCCCGGCACAGCCCCGTCGGACGGGACCGCCGGACGTCCACCAGCAACCCGTCGCCGCCCAGGACCTCGTCGGGCAACCGCAACGGCCAGTCGGCCAGCGGCCGGGACCCGCACCACCCGACCAGGCCCGGCAGGCTGCGAGGTGGCCGCACACCGCGCGACAGGCACGTCAGGGTGAGCTGGTCCAGTGCGGACTGCGCGCGTTCCGGATAGGGCGTCGCGAAACCGGTTGCCGGGTCCGCTTCGTCGAGGTCCAGCACGGCCAGGGCAACCGCGTGCACCAGCGCGGCGTCGTCCGCCATCACTTCACGACCTCCGCCCGGCCGGCCGGGCACCACCGCACCACTTCGCAGGTGCGGCAACCGGGGCCGGGCCGTGCAGGGAACTCGTCGTCACCGTGCCACGGCGCGGCCAGCGACGTGATCACAGCCTCCGCCTCGGCGCGGGTAGCGGCATCTCGCACGTCGTAGATCCGCAGGTCGTTGCCCTCCGGGTGGAGCAGTTCGAGCTCGACTCTGGGATGTGGACCGGTGTCGCGGATCGCGCCTCGACCGAGCAGCACGATGGCCAGGGCGAGCTGCGGAATCTCCGACAGCGTTTGAAACACCCGGTCCGGGTCCACACGAGTGGTCTTGAGCTCTCGCCAGACCAGGGAGTCGCCGTCCCGGTAGAGCAGGTCGGGTTTCGCGATCACGACGACGTCGGCGGCGGTGTCGTCGAATGTGAGAACAGGTTCGATGCGGAGTTCCGCCGGCTCCAGCGAGAGCGGGCACACCTCCGCGTGGTGCCGCAGCATCGCCGTGCCGGCCGCGATCTCGCGGGCGGGCAGCTCACGGTCCGGCCACGTGTCCGGCACGTCGGGAACGCAGACAGCACCAGACCGGTGACGGTGCTCGACGTAAGCGTGCACGGCCCGGCCCCGTTCGGCGGCAGGACCGCGCTCGAACGCCGGCGCCTTCGGAAGTCGCAGCCGCCCCAGGTGGTCTCGTGCCGGGCACTCGCGGTACTTGCGGGCGTTGGTGACGGACCACGTGCGGCGCGGCCGGCTTCGGTCCGCGATGCCGAGCACGCCAGGGGTCTCGATCCGTTCCGGGCAGATCGCCCGGAACCGGCACGCCACGCACGGCTCACCCGGCCGATACTCATCACCGTCCACGGCGTTCCTGAGCGCATCCCGGCCGTGCTCGCGGTAGTGGTCGAGCGCCTCCGCGCGCGTCCGGTCGTACAGCAGGGCGGCCTCGCCGGCCAGACAGGAGAACTCCCTGATCCGCACTCGTTCGGGCGCGGGCTCGCCGCTCGCTGCCACGAACGCCGCGACGGCAAGCTCCCCCGCGCCGCGCTTCCCGTTGCGAAAGCCGATCATCCTCAGCTCGTTGACACCATCGGCGGTCCGGAACCTCCTGCCCCAGGCGTTGATCTCGTAGTGCCGGACGCCCCGCTGGTCAGGCTCAGCCAACCTGACGACCTGCTGCCACGGCGTGCGGACGGGCATGGCCTCGTCACCGTCGAACGCGTCGAGGTAGCCCGCGACCGCGTGTCTGGTCCACTCCGCGATCCCGTCGTGGTTGCGCCGGCCCCACGTAGGAGCGAGCGCTCTGTGCACGGCCTCGGCAGAGTGAACACCGTCGAATTCGACGAGGTCGAGCGCTGCCATGAACGGACCGAGCGGAAAATCGTTGAGCGTGGAGTGCTTCGGCCTTTCGTCGGTGGTACGCAGCCCGCGGCGGGCTTTCAGCGCTTCCGACATGGGGCAGCGGAATTCGGTGGAGCCGGCACTCGCGACCGAAACCACGATTTTCTGCGGACTACCCGAAATCCCCTCCGGCAGGTGCCAGCGTCCCACGCGCTCTCCTCTCCCCCGTCGGCCGGGATCATGTCAGAGACGCGCTACTCCGCTGGGGTGAACCTTGTAACAGGACAGGCTTTTGCTCCACTATCGGACACAGGTGGGCTTTGACGCGAGGGGTGATTCGTGAAGGTCGGCACCGTGCTTGGTGATCGTTTCCACTTGACCGGGCCGCTGGGCGCTGGTGGCATGGGGCGCCTATTCCGTGCTATCGACCTCGAATGCGATGTCGAGGTCGCGGTGAAGGTGTTACCGCCCAGGTTTTTCCATTCCGAAACCTGGTATGCCGAGAACGGCCAGAAGCTGGCGGCCGAGGGAGACATCGGCCGGCAACTGCACGACGTGGACGGGACACCCGTCGTGCATCTGATCGGCGCACACGGTGAACTGTCCTATGTGGTCATGGAGATCATCGAAGGCGTATCGCTCACCGAACTGATCGACCGCAACAGGTCGATCAAGCGGCGCGCGGCGGTGGCGATCGCCTGTCAGTTGGGTGAGATCCTGGACGCGGTGCACCACCGCGGTTTCGTGCACCGGGACGTCAAGAACGACAACGTCAAGGTCGATCCACGTGGTCGCGTGTACCTGCTCGACTTCGGGATCGCAAAGCACATCGACGCAGAGAACAAGTTCGGGGGGACGCACGGCTACGCGCCGTACGAACAGGTGAGACACAAGAAATTGACATTCCAGAGTGACATCTACGCCCTGGGATGCCTGGTGTGCCAGATGGTCGCGAACCGCCTGCCGTTCCTCGAAGAGGACGACTGGAACGTCGGTGAGGTGCCCGTAGAGGTGCCGGCTCGGGTACTTCACCGCCTGGGGCCTGATCTCGCGGCGGTGGTGCTGCGCATGATCGACCGGGACCTCACCCGGAGGTTCGCCACGATGGCAGAAGCGGTGCGGCACTTGAGCAGACTTCTACCACCGCCTGGCTCCCCACCGGATCCCCAGGCCCTTGATCCCGATCCCGAAGCGTGGCTTCGCGCCAACCCGTTGCGCATTCCGCTGACCGGTGGCTAAGGAGTCGTGAGCTGACGCAGCCTGTCGAGAAGGTCCTTGTCGTCGGGTGACGACTTCACGAACTCCTCCAGCAGTCCCTCCAACAGGTCTTGTGCCCGTTGCCAGGCCTTCCGCGCTCCGGCCGGATCACCGGCCCCGTCGAGTGCGTGGCCGAGCACTTCGCGGACTCGGGCCTCGTTCAGCAAGGCGCCGGTGCGGCGATACTCGTCGGCGGCCTGTTCCGCCGGGGTCACGGCCTCGGCGGGGTGGCCGAGTTCGAGGTGGCAACTCGCAACCGTTCGCCTCGCCGCGGCCAGCCCGTACCCGTCACTGGCGGTCTGCACCGCGCGCTGTGCGAAGGAAAGCGCCTGTTCGGGATACCCGGTCTCCAGGAGCACACCGGCCATACCCGATGCCGCGTAAGCGATGCCTCGGTGATCACCAACGGCCTCGTAGGTCCGGAGTGCGACGCTGTAGTGCTCAGTCGCGGCACCCATGTCCTTGCGGCTTTCGTGGATTGCACCGAGGATCTGGTGACTGTGCGCCTCGCCGACGACGTTGCCGGCTTTCCGCTCCAGCGCGATCGACTCGCGCACGACGGCCATCGCACGGTTCAGGTCGTTCAACTTGCGGCGGGTCGCACCGAGCTGCCGGTGCACCGCCGCCCGGTAGCGGGGCTCGGTGGTGCCGGCAGCCGTCTCCGTCGCGTCGGACAGGAACTTCTCCGACTCCTTCCAATGGCCGCGCTGGCGCTGGTACAGGACGAGCACAAGTGCGAGTTTCCATTGGTAGGACTGGTAGTTCCGATAGGCGGGGTGTCTCAGCACCGACGTGAAGACGCCGTATTCAGCGTCGAACCACGCCATGGCCTTTTCCTTGGAGAACGCCGGCACCTCGAGAGCCGGAGGTGGTGCCGTGTCGGGGAACTCGCGTTCCGATTCGAGCGCCAGATCAGCAGCTCTCCCGACCCAGAAGAGGTGATCGAGGACCCGCGTCCGCGCGGTGCCCAGAGCCGTGCCGGTCAATTCCGACTCGGCCTGGCGCGCGGCGAAGAGACGCAGCTCGTCGTGCAGTGCGAACCGGTCCTCCTCGACCTCGTCGACGAGGTGGCTTTCCGTCAGCTCGTCCATCCACGTTCTGAGCTCGACCGGCGGTAGACCGGTCAGGAAACTCAGCGCGGCCGCGCCGATGACCGGCCCGGGGTGCACGCCGAGCAGGTGGAAGACATCGGTCGCGACCGGCGACAGAGCCCGATACGACCACGTGATCACCGTCTCCAGCCTGATCGACCGGTTCTTCGGCACGGGTGCGTCGAGCAGTGCAGACGTGTCGTGGAGTTCCTTCAGGATCGTGTTCAGGCGGTGCTTCTTGCGCTGCTGAGCGCGGGCCGCGACGATCGAGATCGACAAGGGCAGCCCACCGCACACGGCGACGAGTTCCTCAGCCGCCTGCCACTCGTCGTTGACTCGCCTGTCGTCGATCAGGTCACGCAACATCGCGAGCCCTGCTCGTACCGTCAACCGCTCCACGGAGACCTCCTTGCCGCTTCCGGCGGAGCCGATCCCCGGCATCCGCCGCCGGCTGGTGACGACGGCGGCGCACCGCGGTCCGGCGGGCAACAGCGGTTCGACCTGGCCGTGGTCGAACGCGTTGTCCAGGACGATGAGGACAGCCCGGTCCGCCAGCAGGCTTCGGTACTGACCGACGAGGTCGTCGGCCGGCGTGGCGCCGAGCGCCCGGACGAACGACCTGAGCAGGCGATCGGTCGGCACGGGGTCGTGCTCGTCGAACCCGCGCAGGTCGCCGTGGAGCACACCGTCCGGAAAGGCGCCGAGTGAGCGGTGCGCCCACCACAGGGCCAGTTGGGTCTTCCCGACGCCCGCCGGGCCGACGACCGCGACGACATGCGCCCTACCGGCGAGCAGCCAGTCCAATTGTGCCAGCTCGTGCTCCCGTCCGTGCAGAACCTCGACGGCCCGAGGCAACTGGTTCGGCCTGAGTGGACCGGGCACGTCAACCTCGGGCGCGGCGCGGGCGTCCGCGACGGCTTTCCTCACCAGACAAGCGAAATTCGCCGGTATCGTCTCCGCAGCCTTGCGTCGGCGCAGGGCGAACTCGGCTGCGACCCGCTCGACTTCGCCATCGTTGCCCAGGTGCACGAGTGCTCGTATCAATGCCTCGAAGACCTCGACGTCACGCGGCCACCGGCTCATCGCCTCGCGTGCGACTGTCAGGGCCTCATCTGCCAGGACGCAGTCCAGGTTCGCTGCGATGAGGTCCAAACAGGCTCTGCGGTGCCGGTTCCTCAGGTCCACGGCCAGGTCCTCGAGGTGCGCCTGCCCGACGTTGGCCAGTGGTTCGCCCGGTCGCCACAGGTCCACGGCTTCACGCAGCGCACGTCGTCGTTCTTCACCTCCGGATGCCTGTGCTCGCGCGAACAGCTTCCTGAACCGCCAGTAGTCGACACGCTCGCGGTCGAGGACCAGGCGCACCGGGCCGCGTTCCTCCGGCAGCACTTGGTCTCCGACGAGCTTCCGCAGGTCGCGGACGTAGTTCCGGATCGTCGCCGGTGCCAGCGAGACCGGAGATCCGCCGAGCAGTTCGGTCAGCCGCTGCCGACCCACAGTGCGCTGGGAAGCGAGCGCGAGCGCCGCCAGCAAGGCACGGGTGCGGTCCGTCAGCGGCTGTTCGACACCGCCTTTGAACAGTGCCACCGGCCCTAGAACCTGTACGTGGATACCGTTGTCCTCCATCACCGCCAGTGAAGCAGAACCGAACTTCGAAGCCGCTTTTCCACACGACTTCCACACGATCGACACACGTTCGCCGGAGACGCTTTCGCCGTCCTGGTCGAACGGAGAACGGGAGGTCGGATGGCGACGAGGAACTGGACACGAGCACCCGTCGAACAGACATGCGCAGTGCGGCGGGTGGTCCTCGCGGTCGTGCACACGGTGGCCTCGGGCCGACGGGTGCTGGACGCACTCTCGGTCATCGAGAGCGAGCCGGAGGTGCAGGTGGTCTTCACGAGTCCGCCGGACGCCGTCGGCAGCGGGGTCGAGGAGTTCCTGGACAAGGAGGCCGCGCTGACCATCCCGTGGCGCGACGCGGCCGACGGGCGGTTCGACCTCGTGGTGGCGGCGTCGAGCCGAGCAGTCGGCGACCTCGGTGGCGGTCCGGTCCTGCTGCTGCCGGACGTGGCGCCGCGCGGGGCATTTCCCGACGTGCCGGGGTACGACGGGCTCGGCGGCATCATGCAGGCCTTAAGGCGCCCTTGCGGCACCGCGCACCCTTTGTCCGTGGTCGCGCTTGCCCATCGCGAGCAGCACCGGTTGTTGTGCGATCTGTGTCCGGGCGCCTCCCGGCACACCGTTGTGGCGGGAGACATGGGCTTCGACCGGCTGGTGGCGAGTCTGCCCCACCGCACGCACTACCGGACCGCACTCGGCGCCGGCGCGGCCGGGCGAGTGGTGCTGGTGAGCTCAGGACGCGGGCCGCAGTCGCTGTTCGGGCGGTCTCCGGAGTTGCTCGACCGACTCGTCACGGAGCTCCCCGGTCACCTCGTGGTCTGCCACCTGCACCCGGACGTGTGGGACGTGCACGGCCACCGCCAAATCCTGTCCTGGACGTCGGCCGTTCGGCGGGCCGGCCTCGTGATGATTCCGCCCGACGTCGACTGGCGAATTCCCCTTGTGGCCGCCGACCTGGTGATCGGCGACCACGGCCCTGTGACGACCTACGCGGCGGCGGTTGGCAAACCGGTCGCCCTTGCCCTGCCCACACCGTTGGTGACCACAGCGATTCCGGTGCTGAACCCGTCACAACCACTGCGCGACCAGATCGACGAGCTCGCCCCACCGGTGACCGCGCAGGCTGCCATCGACCGTGTCACCTCAATGCCGCACCGCGCTGCCACTGTTCTTCGCACGACTTACAGCCGTGCGATGCGCCTGCCTGACCTGGGCGCACCCCCGGTCTGCCGACCAGTCCCGGTAGACAGGTTCATCACCTCGTGGTCCGTGTGACCACGACTTCCAGAAAGAGAGAGACATGTCGAACACGAAGCTGTCCTCCGTCCGCCTCGGCCGGGGCGGGGGCACTGGCGACAGTCGCGGCCGCTGAGTTCCTGCTCGCGGGAGGTTCGACCGCGAACCTCCCGCAGTTTCACACCCGGCACACCTGGCGTCAGGCGTGCCGGGTGGGTCTCGAGCGGGTCGAGAACATCCGGGCATCGTGCGTTCCAGCCGTCGTCGACACCTGCTGGCTCGCCCGCAGTCTCGGTTGATACACCTTGAAAGCACGGTGTGGGAGCAGATTGGGAGCAACTCCGTGCATCGAGCGCGCCAGAACGGTCCTCAATGGACTCAAATAGGACAGCGCCGACCTGCAGGGCTCTTGTTGCGCAGTTCAGCGCGGTATCGGCGCCATAGTTCACACCGAAGAGGTCGCTGATCAGATCCCGGTGTCGCCCATATCGATCAGAAGGCCCCTGACCTGCAGAGGTCAGGGGCCTTCCGGTTCTTCGCACACGCTTACCACTCGAAAACCGCACTGCGGGATCCTGCCTGGACAGGATGAGGCCACCGATGCTCCTCACCGCTTCCGCACAGAGGTCGGGGATGTCCTCGACACAGGTGACGAGGGTGTACGCAACGGTGGCACGACCAACCGACTGCTCACGATCTTCGGGTGGTGCACGCCGGACCCCAGCGAGATCACGGTGGCGGACGTTGCGCACTGCGGCCCCTACCTCAACGACCCCACCGGCTGGTCCCCGGCGAACTGACGGCGCGGACCGCTTGGGCATCCGCAGGAGCACGGCCCGCGGGCAGCTCTAATCCTGGCCTCAGGTTGCTCGGGGACGATGAGCGCCAAAAGCATCGACGGGAGGGGGCGGGCCGGCGTGCGGATCATGATCGCGGATGACGAGGCGGCCATCCGTGAGTCGCTGGAGCGGGTGCTGCAGGTCGAGGGTTACGACACCTGCACCGTCGCCAACGGGCTCGCCGTGCTCGACGGGGTCGAGGGCGACGAGCCGGATCTGTTGATCCTCGACGTGATGATGCCTCGCCTTGGCGGGGTGGAGACCTGCCGGCGGTTGCGGGCGGCGGGCCGGGATCTGCCGGTGCTGATGCTGACCGCCCGGGATCAGGTGTCCGACCGGGTCGCGGGGCTGGACGCCGGTGCCGACGACTACCTGCCCAAGCCGTTCGCCACCGAGGAGTTGCTGGCGCGGGTGCGGGCGCTGTTGCGCCGCCGGGCGCCGGGTGACGACGAGTCGCAGATCCTGACGTTCGCCGACGTCCGGGTCGATCCCGACAGGTTCGAGGCGTGGCGGGGCGGGCGGCCGCTGCGCCTGACCCGGACCGAGTTCTTCCTGCTGGAGGTCCTCGTGCGCAACGCGACCAGGGTGTTGACCCGAGGCGAGCTGTTCGGGGCGATCTGGGGCTTCGACATGAGCGTCACGTCGAACAACCTCCAGGTTTACGTGAGCTACCTGCGTCGCAAGATGGAGGCCGGGGGTGAGCCTCGGCTGATCTACACGCGGCGCGGACTGGGGTACACGTTGCGGGAGACTCCTCCGTGAGCAGGCCCGCCGGCCGGCTGACGCGCTGGTGGCGTTGGCGGTCCCTGCGGACCAGGCTGACGGTGATCGCGGCGACGGCCATCGCGGCCAGTGTGTTCCTGGCGTTCCAGGTGGCCAGCGAGCTGCTGGACTGGGAGCTGCGAGCCACCGCGGAGGACCAGCTGCGCGCCGACTCCCGCGTCCTGGCGGCGAACGCGGAGCTCGCCGGGCTGGCGCAGCTCCGGCTACCGCCCTATCCCGGATCCGGCCGGCTGGTGCGGGTCGTCCTGTCCGACGGTTCGATCCGGACGCCGGTCGGGCAGCCCGCGCTGCCTCCGGTCAGCGAGGGTGCCGGGCGCGTGGCGCAGGGCGCGTCGGCCGATCTGATGGAGTCGGGCGACAGCGACGACGACGGCTACTTCGTCTACACGCTGCGGGTGGGCGGTGGCGCGGTCCAGGTGGCTCGCGCCGCGGACGACAGCCCGATCAACCGGTTCGGGTTGGGCATGCTGCTGATCGGGCTGCTCTGCGTGGTCTGCGGCGCTCTTGTCGGGCGGGCCGTGGCGCGGACCGGGCTGGCGCCGATCGACCGGTTGACGGCCGCCGCGGTGCGTGTCGCGCGCACCCGCGATCTCGACGCCGACATCCCGGACGAGGGCGGCGGGGAGATCCGGCAGCTGATCCAGTCGATCAACGACATGCTCGCCGCGCTCCGGGACTCCCGGCAGGCCCAGCGGCTGCTCGCCGAGGACGCCGCCCACGAGCTCAAGACCCCGCTGACGAGCCTGCGCCTCAACATCGAGCTGCTGATCCGGCTCGATCGGCGCGGCACCCTGGACAGCGCGCTGCCCTCGGAGAGCCGGACCCGGCTGCTCAACGATCTCGGCGCGCAGGTGGTCGAGTTGAGCACCCTCGCCGCCGAGCTGACCGACCTGGCGCGCGGTGACGTCAGCGACGAGAGCACCGAACTGCTCGACCTCGCCGACGTGGTGGGGGCCGCGGCGACCCAGGCGTGTTCCCGCGTGCCCGACGTCGAGGTCGCGCTCGACGTGACCTCCGTGTGGGTGCGCGGGCGTCCCGCCGCGCTTCAACGGGCGGTGCTCAACCTCATCGACAACGCCGGCAAGTGGTCCCCCGCGGACCAGCCGGTCCAGGTGCGGCTCCGCGCCCAGGGCGCGTCAGCGGTGCTCGAGGTCGACGACGCCGGGCCGGGCATCGACGCCGCCGACGTACCGCGGGTGTTCGACCGGTTCTACCGCGCCGACAGCGCCAGGGCGTTGCCGGGATCCGGTCTGGGGCTGTCGATCGTGCAGCGGGTCGTCGACGCCCACGGTGGCCGGGTCACCGTGGGCCGCTCCCCACGCGGTGGCGCGCTGCTCCGGGTCGACCTCCCGGCCGTCCCGATCGCGCGGCTCACCGCCGGGGACGGCACCGCGGTGCGCTGACCCTCCCCGCGAAAAGATCCGGGACGGGGCCCCGTCCCGGATCTCGTCCGTGCCGCCGCGCTCACCGCCGCAGCGCGGGCTCCTCGTCGCCGGCGAGCGGCCGTTGACCGTCCGGCTGCTCCACCGGCCGGGACAGCCGGCTCGGCCACCACATCCGCCGGCCGATCAGCAGGGTGAGGGCGGGCACCAGGACCGACCGCACCAGCAGGGCGTCGAGCAGCACGCCGAAGGCGACCAGGAACCCGAGCTCGATCAGCATCACCAGCGGAAGCGTGGTGAGGACCGCGAACGTGGCCGCCAGGACCAGGCCTGCCGAGGTGATGACGCCACCGGTGGCGGAGAGGGCTTTGAGCATGCCCTCCCCGGTGCCCAGGCGCACGGTCTCCTCCCTGGCACGGCTGGCCAGGAAGATGTTGTAGTCGACGCCGAGCGCCACCAGGAACAGGAACGCCAGCAGCGGCACCGAGTAGTCGACGCCCTTGAACCCGAGGATCGTGTCGAAGACGAACACGCTGCCGCCGAAGGCCGCCGCGAACGAGACGATCACGGTGGCCATGAGGACCAGCGGGGCCACGACCGCCCGGAGCAGCAGCCCGAGGACGATCAGGACGACGACGAGCACCAGCGGGATCACCAGCTTCTCGTCGCGGCCGGCGGTCGCCTCGGTGTCGAGGTTCTCCGCGCTCGGCCCGCCGACGATCGCCTCCGCCCCGCTCACCGCGTGCACGGCGGTGCGCACCCGCTTGATCGTGTCGTACTCCGCGGCGGTGTCCGGCGCGTCCGTCGGGAACACGGAGATGTCGGCCCAGCCACCGCTGGTCTGGCCCGGCATGGCCGCTGCCACACCGGGAGTGCTCTTGACGACGGCGAGGACCCGCTCCTGGTGCGCCGGCCGCGTGAAGATCGTCATCGGCTGGCCGCCGAGCTCCGGGAAGTGCTGGCGCAGAACGGTGAAGCCGGTGACCGACTCCGGCGCGGACACGAACTGGTCCTGCTCCCGCAGGGCGCCGGTGTTGCCCGTGAGGCCGATGGTGAGCACGCCCAGGACTCCGAGCGAGCCGAGCGCAGCCACCCACCGGCGGCGGCCGATGGCGGCGCCGAGCCGCACCCACAGCCCCGGCTTCTCCTCCACGGCCGTGCTGAACCGCGGGATGGCCGGCCAGAAGATCCGCCTGCCGAGGACCACCAGCATCGCCGGGAACAGCGTCAGCATGGCCACCAGCGCGCACAGGATGCCGGCCGCGCCGATCGGGCCCAGTCCGCTGGTGCTGTTCAGGTCCGCGACGAGCAGGCAGAGCAGGCCGGCGATCACGGTGGCTGCGGACGCGACGATGGCCGGCGCCGCGCCGCGCAGCGCGTGGACCATCGCGACCCGGACGTTCTCGTGGTGGTGCAGTGCTTCCCGATATCGGGCGATGAGCAACAGCGCGTAGTCCGTGCCGACACCGAACACCAGGATCGTCAGCAGTGCCGAGTTCTGGTCGTTGACCACGATGCCGAAGCCCTTGACGAGCAGGTAGACGGTCGCCATCGAGGTCAGTGCGGCCGCACCCACGGCCACGAGCGGGATGAGCCACAACACGGGGCTGCGGTAGGTGATGATGAGCAGGAGCGTGACGACGACGATGGTGGTGAGCAGGACCTGCAGGTCGATGCCGTCGAAGACGGCGTCCATGTCGCCGTCGACCGCGGCCGGGCCGGTCACGTCGAGTTCCAGGCCGGCGGGGCGGTCCTTCGCGGCGTCGCGCAACGGACCGACGAGGGCCTCCGGTTCGCCGTGGTTCTTGCCCACGTCGAGGATGAACATCATCGCCTTGCCGTCGGCGGAGGGTGTCGTCCGCAGGCCCTCGTCTCCTTCGCCGGCCGGGGCCTCCACCTTCGGCGGGTACTGCTTGGCAAGGGTGTTGAAGTGGCGCTCGACCGTCGCGCGGTCGGCGTCGGTGATGCCGCCGGTGCGGTGGTACACGAAGACGAACGTGTTGTCGTCCCCGCCGGGGAGACTGTCCTCCAGCACCGCGACCTTGGTGGACTCGGCGCTGGCCGGCAGGGTGTCCGCGGCGCTGTCGGTGGTGACCGAACTCAGCTTTCCGCTCAACGGCCCCATGAACACCGTCAGCGCCAGCCACAGGCCGATCACCGACCACGGCACCCACCGGCCTGCCCACCGACCGGCCGGCGCTTCCCCGGACGGTGCTGCGTTGACTGCCATTCGCTGGCCTCCTGCGTACGTGTTGCTTCGCTTGTCGGACGCCGACTTCCTATCGAGCGAATCTGAGATGACCGTTAGAACGGGCAGCGGCAGTCCTCTGAGGACGGCGCCGAGCCTCCCGGGAGGTAGTACCGTCGTACCGCCTCCCTCCCGGAGATGACGACCGCGGTAGGACGAAACGGGACGGGATCAGGCCTAGCGTTCAGGCATGAGGAAACCTGTTGGTCCACTGTGGAGGCTCGGGGTGGCCACCACGGCGCTGACGTTCGCCGTCGCCGCCTGCGGGTCGGACGCCGGCCGCGGTGCGGCGCCCACCGCGGCCGGCTCGTACAACGCGCACGCGGGCAAGTCGCCGGCCGCACCGCAGCCGCTGCGCGCCGGCGAGCGGTTCGTCGACCTGAAGATGGCCGAGGCCTACACGCCCGCGCCGCCGGAGGGCGGCGGCACGGACGAGTACCGGTGCCAGGTGATCGATCCGGGTCTGACCAAGACCGCGTTCATCACCGGGACCCAGGTCACGCCGGAGAACGCCGCCATCGCGCACCACGCCATCGTGTACGCCGTGCCGCCGGGCGGCGCCGCCGCGGTGCGCGAACAGGACGCGAGGACCCCCGGCCTCGGCTGGCAGTGCTTCGGCGGGACCGGCGTGGCCGGCGCCGAGGTGGAGGAGGGAGAGGCGGCGTGGGTGGACACCTGGGCGCCGGGTGCCGCGGAGACGCTGTTCACCGAGGACGCCGGCTTCAAGCTCGAACCGGGCAGCCTGATCGTCCTGCAGCTCCACTACAACCTGCTCGCGACCGACGGCAAGCCGGCCGGGTCCGACCGCTCGGCGGTGCGGCTGCGGCTGACGGACGGCACGCCGCGGACCCGGGAGTTCGTCACGTGGCCGCTCGACGCGCCGACCGACCTGCCCTGCACCCCCGACGAGTCGGGTCCGCTCTGCGACCGGGCGGCCTCGATCGCGGACGTGACGAAGAGGTTCGGGGCGGAGGTCGGTGCCACGGCGGACGAGCAGCTGGAGGAGTGCGGCCAGAGCGCGCCGAAGCCCGGTGACACCCAGACCTGCGACCACGCTGTGCCGGAGCCGGTGACGCTGTTCGCCGGGTTCGGCCACATGCACCTGCTCGGGCGGGCCATCAAGGTCGAGCTCAACCCGGGCAGGCCGAACGCCAGGATCGTGCTGGACGTGCCGCAGTTCGACTTCGACGACCAGCGGCTGGTGAAGCTGCCGGAGCCGGTGGAGATCGGTCCTGGGGACACGTTGCGGGTGACGTGCACGCACGACGCGGGGCTGCGCAAACGGCTGCCGCAGCTGAGCAAGCTGCCGCCGCGCTACGTGGTGTGGGGCGACGGCACCAGCGACGAGATGTGCGCGGGCATCATGACGGTCTCCCCCCGCGAGTCGTGACGAAGGGCCGAACACGGGTGAACCCGTTCTGGGGCAACGGCTCCAGCGGCGAGAGGCGTGCAGGCCGGATCGTGATCCTGTGCACGGCCTCGGAGCGGCCGGGAGTCGGAGAAGCGCTAGACCGGCCGGGTGAGTCTCAGGTCGTAGGCGAGGATGACGGCCTGGATCCGGTCCCGTGCACCGATCTTGGCGAGGACCCGCCCGACGTGGGTCTTCACCGTCGACTCCGACAGCGTGAACCGCCGCGCGATCTCGCCGTTGGTGAGGCCGTGGCCGATGGCGACGAGGACCTCGCGTTCGCGGCCGGTCAGGGAGCTCAGCCGGGGATCGTCCCGCACGGCCCCGCAGAGGTCGTCGTCGAGCCGGTCGGCGGCCGCGTCGAGCAGCCGGCGAGTCAGCGCCGGCGCGATCACCGCGTCCCCGGCGGCGACGGCCCGGATGCCGGCGAGCAGCTCCTCCGGGCGGGTGTCCTCGAG
The DNA here is from genome assembly GCF_026242055.1 of Lentzea sp. NEAU-D7. GTDB lineage: Bacteria > Actinomycetota > Actinomycetes > Mycobacteriales > Pseudonocardiaceae > Lentzea. The sequence continues at coordinate 149,159 of NZ_JAPJDL010000018.1, forward strand.
CAGGCACCCGCTCGCCCCGGCCCTCAGCACGGCGAACGCGTACCTGTCCACGTCGAACGTCGTCAGCACGAGGATCCGCGAACGCCCACCGGCGGTGGCGATGCGCCGGGTGGCCTCGATCCCGTCGGCGCCCGGCGTGCGGATGTCCATCAGCACCACGTCGGGATGCAGCTCGGTGGTGCGCCGAACGGCCTCGGCGCCGTTCTCGGCCTCGCCGACGACCTCGGTGTCGGGCGTGCTCTCCAGCAGCATGCGGAACCCGAGGCGCTGCAGCGGCTGGGCGTCCACCACGAGCACGGAGATCATGAACGGCCGCCTTCCAGGTCCGCGTCGCCCGGTGATGCCTACTTCCTACCGAGCGGACCTGAGACGACCGTTAGAACCGGCGCTCGGGCCGGTTCTCCACCGGCGGTTTCGCACAGTGCACGGTGACCGAGCCGTCCGGAGGCGGATCGAACTCGGCGACTACCGCCAGCCGCCGTCTGCGGCGACCTTCGCGGTGATCGCGACCACCGTCAGCGCGAGCGCGCCGGCCGTCACCCGCAGCACGACTCGGCCCGCGCGTGACCGCGGCGAGCAGAAGGTCAGCCAGGACACGGCGGTGAGCGCGGCGGTGAAACTGCCGGGCAGGTCGGCCGGTGCGCGGAGCAGTCCGGTGACGGTGGCGGCGGCCACGAGCCAGGGCGCGACCACCGTCACGGGGACGAGCAGATGCGGTGCTCGCCACCAGACGACGAACGGCACGATGCCGGCGACGAGCAGGAGGACGGTCGCCTGCGGTGGCAGCCCGAACGCGGGAACGAGCAGCATGGCCACCAGGAACGCCGTGGTGGACGCCCCGGTCACCAGCAGCGCGTCCGCCCGGCGCGGCGGTGGCGTGGTGATCCGCATCAGCGCGAAGCCCGCCACCGCCGGCACCGAGAAGTAGAGCATCAGGTAGAGCAGCACCGGCCCGACGAGCACGGGCACCGCCGAGCCGTGGTCGTGCACCTCAGGCCGCGCAGGTGCAGCGCATCTCGGCGCGGTCCTCCCGCGAGGGACGCAGGTGGAGGTAGACGGCGACCACCATCGGGACGAACACGACCAGGTTGTAGAACAGGTGCAGCTCGACGCGCGGCAGCACCAGCTGCAGGATGCTCATCGGTTGCGGATACCCGAGCAGGTTGCGGCCGGTGATCGCCTGCAGGAGCAGGAGGAAGTGCTCGAAGTGGTGCCAGAACTGGATCCACAACGCGGTTTTCCACCACTTCTTCGCACGTCCGGTGAAACCGGGCGCCAGTGCGAAGAAGCCCACGAGCATGATGACGGCGTAGCCGTAGTGCATCCATTCCGACGTCACCAGCCACGGGATCCACAGGCCGAGCACACCGCCCGCCTGCGGGCGCGGCCAGCCGAGCACGAACACCTGCACCGCCTGCACGATGTGTTCTGCCCAGTGCGCGAGCACCACGACCATGAAGAGGTTGAGGGCGAGCCGGTGCCAGCGCTCGTTGAGCGAGCCATGGGCCGGCCACGCCCCGGTATGAGTAATCATGTGTCAGCTCCGTCCGGGAAGCCAAGATCAGGTCGGACGTTACCGACGGGGCGGTACGGGCCCCTTCTCCCAGATTGCGCGGATCAGTTCAGCCCGAGCAGGAGAACGCAGCGGCGCACCGACTCGGTTCTGCCTTTGATGCGCACGTCTCCGGTCGCGATCGCTTCGAACGGCGACAGCATCCGCGCGCCGACCCTGACGAACGTGTCGGCGTCGCATTCGACCGTCAGGTCGGGTCGCTCGGCACGACCGCGGCTGAAGGCGACGGCGCCGCCCCTCACCTCGATCACGAACGGTTCCTCGCCGACCTGGAACTCGTAGACCTCGTCGACGTCCGGGATCGCGGACTCGACGATCATCGACTGGACGGCCAGGAAACCCCACTCCGCCCGGACCTCACCGGCACGGTCCTCCTCGCGGAGAAACCCCAGTCCCCAGTTCGCCATCGCCAGCACCGGCCCGCGAAGCTCCTCGCCGAGGTCCGTCAGGTGGTACTGCCGCGCCCGCCCGTCGCCTTCCACGGACGACTGCTCGACCACGCCGTGCTCCACCAGCGTGCGCAGGCGGTCCGACAGGAGGTTCGGCCCGGCTCCGGGGAGGTTGTCGGCCAACTCGGTGAAGCGCGCCGGGCCGATCAGGAGCTCGCGCACCACGAGCAGCGTCCAGCGCTCGCCGATGACGTTCAGCGCGGCGGCAAGTCCGCAGAACTGGCCGTAGTCACGTTTCACCGAGGCTGTCCCACCGTTCAACTCGCTATCGATTCTAACACCGAGTTGAACGGTCCACAGCGGACCGGCCGTTCAGGTCATCATGCCGCGCAGGACGAACGGAAGCGCCTCCGTCTGGAAGTCGACGTCCGCGCACACCTCCCGCAACGTGCCCTCCAGCACCACGAGCGACAGGATCGGGAACACGAACGCCGGATCCGCGGCGAGCCCGTGCTCGCGCTGGAGCGCGAAGAGCCGGACGGTGAACGGCACCAGGTCGAAGTCCGCGACCGAGTCGCGCGTCGCGGACTCGACGAGCCGGATCATCCCGGTGCGGAACCCCTCGGGGTCCGACCGCGCGGTGGCGGTGGCCGTGGCCAGCACGACGTCCGCGCAGGCGGCACCGTCGCCCCGGGTCATCCGGTAGAAGAAGCCGGCGAACGCCCGCCTGCCCGATTCGGTCATCCTGCGGCAGAAGCCCGCGTCGACGATCACCGCCGAGCCGTCCGGCATCGCGTACAGGTTGCCGGGATGCAGGTCGCAGTGGACGAGTCCGTCCAGGAAGATCATCTGGTAGACGGCGCGCAGTGCGGTGATCGTCGCGGCGCGCTTCGCCTCCGCGGACACAGCCCCGTCGCGCAACCCCGGCAGGTGCTCCATGACGAGCACGTCCGGCCCGCAGTACTCGTCGATCACGTCAGGCACCCGGACACCGGCCACCGCAACGAGGTTCGCGCCCAGTTCCCGCAGTGCCGCGGCCTCGGCGCCGAAGTCGAGCTGCTGGCGCACCGCGTCCCCGACCTCGCCGACGACGTCCACCACCGGCATCCCGCCCAGCACGCGCAGGGACTCCGCGAGCCGCGCCACCGAGCCGAGCACCGCGAGATCGCGCGCGACGACCCGGTCGATGCCCGGCCGGCGGACCTTGATCGCGACGTGGCGGCCGTCCCGCAGTTCGCCCCGGTAGACGCACGCGATGCTCCCGGCCGCGGCAGGCACCACTCCCACGAGGTCGGCGCGCAACCGAGCAGGAAACCGCTGCTCCGCCTCGGAAACCGGTACCGCGGGCAGGTCGTCGTACACACGGGCGAGCGCACGGCACACCTCGAGCGGCACGACGTCCACCCGTGTGCCGAGCAGCTGGGCCACCTTGAGGAACGTCGGCCCGAGCCGCACGACGACGTCCGCCAGCAGGTCCGCTCGCCTGCGCGAGAACAGCGCCCGGACACCCGCGAACGTCAGCACCACCAGGATCTCGAAAGCCCTCAGGACGACTGCCGCGCGCACCTGTCAGTCCGTCGGCACGTCGATCTCGTGCGTGACGTGGCTGCCGCACACGCTCGTCGACGCCAGCGCGAGTCGTGGCTTCGCCGAGCCGGCCGCGGTGGCGTACAGGCCGCCCTCCAGTTCCGCCACGTCGTAGAACGTCGTCGGCGTGCGGGACAGGAAGGTGGTGCCGACGGGCGGGAACGTGGTGATCGCCTTGGCCTCCATGACCAGCGGGTCGAGGTTCAGGTACAGGCGTCCACGCAGGCTGATGATCAGGTACTGCTCGAAGACGACGTCCGCCGGCAGCAGCGCCTCCGCCCCTCCCGGCCGCAGCCCGGTGAGGACCCCGAGGTTGGGGCGGGCGGGGTTCTGCTGGATGAGCAGCCCTGTCTCGTTGGAGTGGAAGTGCGTCATCAGGCGGGTGACGGCGATCCGCGGCCGTCCGTCGGGCAGGGTGGTGATCTCCTGTGCGCTGCGCACCGCGCTCAGACCCTTGACGTCCGCGCAGTCCAGCGTCTCGCCGTCGGAGAAGAGCACGGTGAGCTGGCCGCGGATGCTGAGTCCCACGTGGTGCTGGCTGTTCGGCACGACCAGCGGATCGGAGCGGTCGGGCGCTGCGTCGACGGTCATGGCTCTCTCCCGGGGTTCTGGGCCGTGAAGGCGATCGGAAGCGTCAGCACGCCGCGGAACATCGTGCTGCGCTGGTACTGGAGTTCGTCGGGGTTCTTCTTCAGGACCCAGCCGGGCAACCGCACAAGGGCGCGGAACACCGCGGCGAGCTCGAGCCGGGCGAGCATCGCGCCGACGCAGTGCCGCATCCCGCTGCCGAACGACAGCGGACGGACCCCGCTCCTGGTGACGTCGAACCGGTCCGGATCCGCGAACCGCTCCGGATCCCGGTTCCCGGCGCCCATGAGCGCGACCACGAGCTCGCCGCGCCGCAACGTCCTCCCCCGCAGTTCGAGGTCGTCCACGAGCTGCCGGCTGTTGGACTGGACGGACGAGTCGAAGCGCAGCATCTCCTCCACCGCGTCCGGTATCAGGTCCGGCAGTGCGCGCAACAGGCTGAGCTGGGAGGGGTGCCGCGCCAGCGCCAGCACACCGTTGCCGATCTGGTTGGTCACGGTCTCGTGGCCCGCGAAGATCAGCGTGACCACCATGGCGACGACCTCCTCGCGACTGGCGGAGCCGTCCGCGCACAGGGTTCCGAGCAGATCGCCGGAACTCCCGCGCACCCGCAACAGGTCCGTGAGGTAGTCGGTCAGCTCGGCCATCGCCACCTGGCCGTCGGCGATCTCGTCCGGCCCGGCCGCGAGGTCGAGGGTCGGCCCGATGCGCAACGACCACGCACGGATCAGGTTCGCGTCTTTCGCGGGAAGGCCGAGCACGGTCGAGATCACGCCCAGTGCCAGCGGATACGCGACGTCGTTGATGACGTCGAGCTCCCCCGCCGACGGGTCGACCAGCTCGTCGACGAGCTGGTCGATCTTCGGCACGAGCGACCGGAGCGCTCGGGGCGCGAACGCGGGCGTGATGAGCGCCCGCAACCGGCTGTGGTCCGGTTCGTCCTGGAACAGCACCGTCCTGCTGAGGATGCCGCTCAGCGGACCGGGGCCGACGAGCTGCGACCAGAAGTCCCGGATGCCTTGGCGCACAAGGCGGTCCTCACCGAGAACAGCTCGCACGTCGTCGTAGCGCGACACGAACCAGATCCCGTTCACACCGCGGTGGACGGGGTCGTTCCGCAGCAGCCAGTGGTAGTAGGGGTACGGATCGCGCTGGACCTCGGGAGCCGAGGGGTCGAAGCACGCGACCGGGGTCGGGTGTCCGGCGAGCTGGGTCATCGCGAACTCCTCTGTCCGGAGGAGACAAGATTACTTATTTTTCATATACTGAGTCAACCAGAAAAGTTCTTGCAGCTAGCTTTTCTTCTCTTTCGCTTGAGTTTGCGATAGTGACATTGAGCAACGGAGGACCCGATGTCCCTGCACCGCGGCGCGCTGGCCTGGTTCGAGATCCACGTTCGCGACGTCACCAGAGCGGCGGAGTTCTACGGCACGGTGTTCGGGTGGACGTTCGACCCGATCGGCGACGCCGACGAGAGCCTCGACGGCTACCTCATCATCAAGACCGCCAACGGCGAGAGCGGCAACGGCGGCATCGCCCGCACGACCACGCCGGACGAGACCGTTGGCCGCGAGTCGAGCGTGGTGTACCTGTACGTGGACGACATCCCGGAGACCGTCGAGCTGGCGCTGGCGGCGGGCGGCACGCTGCACCGCCCGCTCATGAACATCGGTGGCGCCCACGGGCTGTGCGCCGTCATCCGCGATCCGGACGGCAACCACGTGGGTCTCTGGTCTTCGTGACGCGCGGCAGAACGAGGGGTTCCCCGCCGGGTGACCACACCGGCGGAGAACCCCTTCTGGCACGGCGGTCGCGGCCAGGCCCTGGATGAGGGGGAACGAGAACCCAGGGCCGGCGTCAGCCGCCGGTGGTGTTGAGCAGCACCGAGACCGTGTCCGCGAGCGAGTCCGCCGTCGCGAAGTCGGCCTTGCCGTCGCCGTTGAAGTCGGTGACCACGATCGCGGGGGCACCGGCGCCGACCTTGATGCTGACCGGGGCGGCGAACCCTCCGTTGCCGTCGCCGTGCAGCAGGCTCACGTCGTCGGAGTCGAAGTTGGGCGCGACGATGTCCGCGAACCCGTCGCCGTTGAAGTCGCCGACACCCGTGTCGGACGGGTGCTCACCCGAGCCGAGCACGACCGGGCCGCCGAAGCCCCCCTTGCCGTCACCGAACAGAACGGCGATCTGGTCCACCTCGTAGAGGGCGCTGACGACGTCGAGCGCACCGTCGCTGTTGAAGTCGGCGAGCGCGGCGCCGGCCGAGGTGTCGCCCGCCCTGAAGGCCGTGGGCGGACCGAACCGGCCGCCACCGTCGCCCTTGAGCACGGTGACGTCGCCGGAGTTGTAGTTCGACACCGCGAGGTCGAGCTTCCCGTCGCCGTCGAGGTCCGCGACCGACAGCCTCAGCGCGCCGTCACCCGCCGGGTGGTGGGCAGGTGCGGCGAACGCGCCCTTGCCGTCCCCGAGCATCACCGTCACGTCGTCGCCGTTGAGGTTGGGGGTCACCAGGTCGAGGAAACCGTCGCCGTTGAAGTCCCGTGCCACGGCGCGGGCCGGTCCGTCGCCCGCCGGGAAGGTGCTCGGCTCGCCGAACTTCCCGGTGCCGTCGCCGAGGTACAGCGACATGTCGTCGGACCCGAGGTTCGCGGCGACGAGGTCCGCATGTCCGTCGGAGTTGAAGTCGCCGGACGCCAGACCGTTCGGGGTGCGGCCCGCCGGCAGGACGAGTGGCGGCGCGTAGCCGCCCTTGCCGTCGGCGATCAGCACGGCCACGTCGTTGGAGTTGTAGTTGGGCGTCGCCAGGTCCAGGGCGCCGTCGTCGTTCAGGTCTGCCGCCAGGATGTCCGCCGAGGCGTCACCCGCCTTGAACGCCGCGGCCGCCGCGAACGACGCCTGCGGGACCGGCAGCGGTACCGGCGCCGGGGTCCCGGCGGAGGGCACGGTCGCCGTCGGCCGGGCGTCGGACGACGTGCCCGGCGGGGAGTTCGGTTCGGACCTCGTGGTGCAGCCGGCGACCAGCAGCAGCGCCACCAGAGATCCGGCCACTTTTCGGGTAACGCGCATCGCGGCGCCCATGTGCTTCTCCTCGCACTCGATCAGCTGCGTTTTCCAGTGTCAGCCGCAGGGCGGCCACCAGGCTTTTCATCGCTTGCCCAAAAGCGGAGAACGCGGAGTGCACATTCAGCACGCCAGAAGAAGAAAGGCTCGGCGACGCACCGTAGAACGGGTCGTACACCTGCCTGGAAACGGGGAGAGATGAGCGACATCGAATCATTCGGACGAAAGCTCGGCGATTTTGCGCACGGCCTGCTCGCGGGCCGGGACGGAGAAGGCGGCGTGACGAACGAACTCCGCAACGAAGAGACGCTGCGCGCGCTCTACCAGAAGTTCAACGACAACGACCTCGACGGGGCGAGCGCGCTGCTCACCGAGGACTACGAGGGCATCGACGTGCCCTCGGGCGAAGTGGTGCGCGGACCCGCGGGCTGGAAGCAGCGGCAGGCGGCGAACAGGATCCCGCTGCCCGACGCGCGGACGACGATCCAGTCCCTGGTGGTGAAGGGTGACTTCGCGGTCGCGGAGGTGGTCAACGAGGGCACGCACACGGCGCCGTTCCCGTTGCCCGGTGGTGGAGAACACCCGCCGACGGGCAACCGGGTCCGCGGACTGAGCTGCGAGCTCTACGAGTTCCGCGACGGCAGGATTTCCAAGGGGACGCTCTACTACGACTTCCTGACCGTGGCGAACCAGCTCGGCCTCAAGTTCTGAGCACAGCCCTCCGCGGGCCCCGGACCAGTGCGGGGGCGCGGGGGGGGGGTACCGGCAGCGGGCGCCGGCGCGAACACGCTGGTCATAATGTTCTGCGCACCGCGCCCCGCGCGAAGGAACGGAGTCCGTGCGCGCGGAGGGCTGGAACCGTCAGCGGGCGACGGCCTTGCGGTAACGGCTGGTCGCGAACGGCATGAACACCACGAGCATCACCACGATCCACAGGAACGACGCCAGGATCGGGTTCTGCAACGGCCACGCCTCACCGGGCGGGAAGTCAGGATTGGTGTTGCCGAACAGCTGCCGCACCGCCTGGGTCACCGCGGACACCGGGTTCCACTCGGCGATCACCCGCAGCACCGCCGGGAAACCCTCCGGGCTGACGTAGGTGTTGGCGATGAAGCACAACGGCATGATGATCATGAAGCTGGCGTTCGTCACCACCTCCGGCGCCCGCACCGACAGCCCCACCACGGCCAGGATCCACGACAGCGCGTACGCGAACAACAGCAGCAGCAGGAAACCCACCGCCGCCTCGCCCGGTGAGCTGTCGATGCGCCAGCCGACGAGCAAGCCCGTCACGACCATGACGACGATCGACAGCACGTTGTTCGCGAGATCGCTGATCGTCCGTCCGATGAGGACGGAGTACGGCGAGATCGGCAGCGACCGGAAGCGGTCGACGATGCCCTTCTGGATGTCCTCGGCCAGCCCCGAGCCGGTGATCACCGAGTTGAACACCACGGTCTGCACGAACACACCGACGAGCAGGAACTCGGTGTACGACACGCCCGGCACCTGGATGGCGCTGCCGAAGATGTAGGCGAACAGCAGCGTCGACATGATCGGCATGATCAGCGACGACATCATCAGGTCCGGCACGCGCAGCGTCCTGGTGAGGTTGCGCTTCGCCAGCACCACGCCGTCACCGACGGCGAGTCCCACCGCACTCATCGAACAGACTCCTCGTTCTTCGTCTCCCCGGCCTTCACGCCTTCGCCGTTCTGCCCGGCCTTGTCCGCCCGGTGCCCCGTGAGGGCGAGGAAGACGTCGTCCAGCGTGGGCCTGCGCACCGAGGCGTCGACCACCTCGACGCCGGCCATGTCGAGCCTGCGCACACCGTCGACCAGCACTCCCCCGGCGGCCGCGATCGGCACGACCACCCGGCGGTCCTCCTGCGAGGCAACGGGTTCGCCGTGCCCGATCGGGGCCAGCACGGCGCGGGCGTGGTCGAGGTCGGCCGCATCGCTCAGCGTCACCTCGAGCCGGTGGCCACCGACCTGGTCCTTGAGCTCGTCGGCCGTGCCGTTCGCGATCAGCCTGCCGTGGTCGATCACCGCGATGCGGTGGGCCAGCCGGTCGGCCTCCTCCAGGTACTGCGTCGTGAGCAGCAGCGTGCTGCCCGACGCGACGAGCTCACCGATGGCGTCCCACGTGGCCTCACGGCTGCGGATGTCGAGGCCCGTCGTCGGTTCGTCGAGGATGAGCACCTTCGGCCTGCGCACCAGCGCGCCCGCGAGGTCGAGACGCCGGCGCATGCCGCCGGAGTACTCCTTGAGCCGCCTGCCCGCCGCCTCGGTCAGGTCGAACTGCTCGAGCAGCTCCTCGGCGCGCGCCTTCGCACCCTTCTTGCCCAGGTGGTAGAGCCGGCCGATCAGCTCCAGGTTCTCGTACCCCGTCAGCAGCTCGTCGACCGCGGCGTACTGGCCCGACAGGCCGATCACCTCACGCACCGCGCGCGGGTTGGCCACCACGTCGATCCCGGCGACCTCGACGTGGCCGCTGTCCGGCTGGATGAGGGTGGCGAAGACCCTGACCGCCGTGGTCTTGCCGGCTCCGTTCGGACCGAGGAGGCCCATCACCGTTCCCTCGGCGACCTCCAGGTCGAAGCCGTCCAGCGCCGTCACGGACGCGTACTTCTTCACGACTTCCCGAGCCACGATCGCTGCGGTCATCATCGCCTCTCCGCCGGGCTCGTATGCCGGCTCACCCCTCCGGAACCACACGCCTCGCTGGGCGGCATATGACTAAACATCATACAATCGGTATGACTGTTTGTCACACAGACTGCACCTTTCGGACACGACGGACAACGACTGGAGACGACATGGACCTCGTCCAGGGCATCGGCGGTGTCTTCTTCCGCGCGAAGGACCCGCGTGCCCAGGCCCGGTGGTACCACGAGAACCTCGGCATCCCGATCAGCCCCGGAGACGGCGACCAGACCGGCGAGGAGCGGATGTGGGAGCAGCAGGCCGGTCCGACGGTGTGGGGCCCGTTTCCGGAGGACACCGAGTACTTCCACAACCCCGCGCAGCAGGTGATGATCAACTTTCGCGTCGCCGACCTCGACGCCGTGCTCGCCCGGCTGCGGTACACCGGCACGCCCGTCAGGGACGAGATCGAGGAGTACGACTACGGGCGGTTCGCCTGGGCGTGCGACCCGGAGGGGAACTGGTTCGAGCTGTGGGAACCCCGGAACTAGGGCATGGGCCGAAGTCCGCGTTCGCGACAGCCCGGTCCTGGGCCGTGTCCCGGAGGTACGCCCGGTGGCAGGCGCGGGCGAGAGGCCCGGAAACGGCGCCGCCGCGATGCCCTCGAACCGGGCCGTCGCGGCGGTGTCGTCTCCGGGGCCCTCGGCCGCTGCCGCCGCCCGGCGGGACTTCCGGGACACGGGCTAGCTCCCGGTGGCGTTGCGGAGCACCACGACGTTGTCGGCGTGGGAGTTCGCCGTGGCCAGGTCCGGCTTGCCGTCGCCGTCCAGGTCGGCCGCCACGATCTTGATCGTGCCGTCCGCGGCGGGCACCGTCAGCGCGGCGGAGAACCCCCCGCGGCCGTCGCCCGCGAAGACCGAGACGTTGTCGGACTCGAAGTTCGCGGACGCCACGTCGGCGTCGCCGTCACCGTCGAGGTCGGCGGCCGTGATCCCGGTCGGACCGTCGCCGGCCGGCATCACGAGCGGAGCCGCGAACCCGCCCTTGCCGTCGCCGAGGAGCACGGACACCGTGTCGCCCTCGTAGTCGGGGGTGGCGAGATCGGCGTTCCCGTCGGCGTTGAAGTCGGCCGTGACGATCCCGTGTGGACCGTTGCCCGCCTTGGCGGAGACCACGGGGGCGAACGTGCCGTCGCCGTTGCCGAGGAGGACTCCGGCGTCGTCCGAGTGGTGGTTGCCGGACACCAGGTCCGTTCGCCCGTCGCCGTTGAAGTCGGCGGCGACGATGTCGGCGGGACCGTTGCCCGCGGGCAGGTGCACCGGTGCGGCGAACCCGCCGCTGCCGTCGGCGAGCATGACGCTCACGTTGTCGCCGTCGTAGTTGGCGGTCGCGAGGTCCAGGCTCCCGTTGCCGTCGAGGTCGGCGGCGGCCACTCCGGACGGACCGTCTCCCGCGGCGTGGACGGTCGGCGCGGTGAACCCGCCCTTGCCGTCACCGCGCTGCACGGTGACGGTCTCGTCGCTGACGTTGATCGTGACCACGTCGGCGTTGCCGTCCGCGTCGACGTCCGCGGTCACGTTGCGCAGGGCCGCCGGACCGGCCGGGATCGTCACGACCTCGCGGACACCCGCCCTGCCGTCACCGAAGAGCACGGAGGCGTCGCCCGGTCCGAGGTTCGCCGTGACGAGGTCGAGGGCGCCGTCGCGGTCGAAGTCCGCGGCCGAGATCGCCCGCGGGTTGTCGCCGACCGGGCTGCTCGCCGAGGTCGTGAACGACAGCGCGGGTCCTGCCGGGGCCGTGGGCGAGGGCGGGGTGCCGGGAGGCGGCTGGCCCGATTTGTCGCTTCCGCCCGTGCAGGAAACGATGAGAGCCGCCGTGAACACGATCACGGCCGCGGAGCTGCTCCTGGCGTGCCGGGCCGTGGTGGGATGTGCCATCGGGATTCTCCTTGCGGTGGCGTGCCTTTTCGCTCTACTCGATTGATAGCCCGCGCCCCGCCGGAGTCGCTTATCCCGTCTTGCCAAACCCTCGCGGCACCGCGGGTCCGCTTAGGACGAACGGCGGGATGGCAGACTGTCGTGGAACCGCTCACCGCACGTCAGGACGCAGGAGACACCGTGGCGCAGGAAGAAGTGCCCAGCCAGGACCCGGCGCTGCCCGCGACGGCGTACGCAGTGCTCGGCCTGCTGTCGTTCGGTCAGGAGGTGACCGGGTACGACCTGCGCAAGTGGGCGATGAACATGCGCTACTTCTACTGGAGCCCCGCGCAGAGCCAGATCTACCTGGAGCTGCGCCGGCTGCTGGAGCACGGGCTCGTCGAGGTGCACCTGGAAGAGCAGAAGAGCCGCCCGGACAAGCGGTTGTACCGGATCACCGACGCCGGTCTGAAGGTCTTCCGCGAATGGCTGAACCACGCCCCCGTCGGGCCTCCGCTGCTCAAGCACTCCGTCGCGCTGCGCCTGTTCTTCGGTCACCAGACCAACCACGACAGGCTGCGCGAGGTCCTCACCGAGTACCGCGACTGGGCCGTGGAGCAGACGAACGGGCTCACCCTGCTCAGGACCGAGCTGGACCAGACGCTGCCGTACCCGGCGCTGGTCGCCACCTGGGGCTCCGCCTACTTCGCCGCCGAGATCACCGCGATCGACACCGTGCTGGCCGACCTCGACCGCATGGAGACCGGGCCGCGGGAGCAGGACTGACCGGCGGGCGGGCACTGATCCGCCCTCGAACTGCGACCGGTGGTGCTGCCCGGCGGAACGTGCGGGCAAGCGCCGCCAGGCCGCGTCCCGGAAGTGCGTCCGGTGACAGGCGCCCGGCGGGACTTCCGGGACACGGCCTAGCGTTTCTGCTCGATGCGCCGGGGCTCGTCGCGGTCGCCGATCCGTTCGGCGAACTGGGCGCGCAGCTGACTGACGATGACGGCCGACTCGCGACGCACCCGGTCCACCTCCCAGCGCGCCTGCTGACGCACCCGTTCGATCTCGACGCGGTGGTCCTCGACGAGGCGCCGGCGCTCCTCGTGGGCCTCGTCGAGGGTCTGCTGCCAGCGGCCCAGCAACTGGTCCCGCTCGGCCGCCACCGCCGCTCTCGCCTGGTCCACCAGGTTGTCGGCGGCCCGCTGCCGGACCAGCTCCTCCGCGCGTTGCTGTTCGGCGTGCCGCAGCTCTTCCTTGGCTCTTTCGTGCCTGATCATCCGCCGTGCACCGACGAAGCTCAGAAACGCGGTGATGACCGCCGCTATGGGCCCACCCAGTTGCAGAAACTCCATTGCACGCCATTCTCCGGCCGGTGAGGAAACATCGCTGTTCCTCAGTATCGTGATTCGGCGGAGAAGCGTCTCTTCCCGGTTGCGAGATCGGCGGGTGAGCCCCAGCGGCCGGAGAACACGATGTCGGACAACGACATTCGCGCGGCCGGACGGACGTGGCCGGGCCGCGCCCACCTCAGCCCGACCACCGTGACGAGGTCGTGCGTGTCCGGTACGGCGAGCGCGTCGCGGACCGCCGCGCGGTCGAACCCTCCGTACTGCCGCACCTGCAGGCCCTCGGCGCGCGCCCTGGCCGTCAGGCCTCCGACCGCCAGGCCGAGCTCGTACTCGGTGCCGCGCATCCGCTTGCCCGTCTCGTCGGTGGTGCGGACGGCCGCCAGGACCAACGCGACGGCGGTGTGCGCCCTGAGGCGGTTGTCCTCGGCGAGTGCCGAGAACAACGTCTGGAAGGTCGGGTCCGCACACCTGCCCAGGACGAACCGCCACGGTTGCCGGTTCCAGGCGGACTCCGACGAACGGGCCGCGTCGAACAGCCGCACACACGTCTCGGCCGGAATGCCCGGACCGGATGCGGCTGTCATCAGGTCGCCTCGGCGCGCGCCGCCTCGCGGTGCGACACCAGGCACCCGAGGAGGGCGACGAGCGCGAAGCCGTGGTGCACCCACCCGGATTCCGCCAGCCACGGCAACACCAGGCCGAGCAGCCCTCGCGCATACGCCTCGGGCAGGTGGAGCAGGTAGGTCTGCCCGAGTCTCATCAGGAGCTCGGCCCAGTACACGAGCACGACCGCGGTGACGACCGTCAGCACCGGGCGGGTGTTCAGCCGCGTCGACATCCGGCCCTCACCACCCCACGGCCGGGTACCAGATGAGCCCGGCCCGGCCGAGGGACCGCAGGTCCCAGTACAGCAGGGTGAACGTGCCGAACACGAGGAACGCGACGGCGGTGATCCGCTCGGTGCGTCCGGGCCTGGCCGCCAGCCAGCGCTGCACGCGGCCGCCGGTGCCGTGTGCCAGCACCAGGAACACCACGGCGGCGATCACCAGGTTCCCCAGCGACTGCAGGACGAACGCGGACATCCCGTAGAGCACGTTCCCGCTCTCGGCCGCGTGCCGGAACATGATCCGGAACAACGGGAACGGCCGCCCGATCAGCAGGGCACCGACCAGCACCCCCATCACGACGAGCGGCACCGCGGGGTGGCGCAGCCGGACGCGGGCGAACGGGTCGGGCACGAGGCGCAGCGCGGCGAGGCCGAGGTAGATGAACGCGACGCCGATGAGACCGAACACGATCATCGACTGGACCTGGCGCGGGCTGAGCACACCGGCCACGCTCGCCGTGGTCGCGAACTGCGGCATGGAGGTGCCCACGATCGCGACCAGCGCACCGTAGACGGCGGAGATGCCCACCGCTCCCAGGCAGATCCACCCCAGCGCGCGCAGCGAGTCGCGCCAGCGCGGCCTGGCCGCGCCCCGGTCGCCGACGAGTGGCGTCACGACGCCGAACACCGCGATGTTGCACGCGGTGAAGGAGCCGGCCAGTCCGGTGACGAACGCGAAGGCGATGCCCGCCAGCACTCCGTCCAGGGGTGTGGCCTTGGCGTCGTGGCCGAGCACGGAGTTCGCGACGCTGTCGCCGATGACCCGGTCGACGAACGGCGCCGACCAGATCACCGTGAGCACGAACCCGGCGAGCGCGCTGAGCGCCACCAGCCGTCCGCGTTTCGGGATCGACGGCGGGGACGCGTGGAGGAAGGTCGGGTGCATGGTGCCTCCTGTGGGGCGGGACAGGCCGTCAGGCCCGCTCCCGTGAACCGGTCTTGAGCAGGCCGGACATGACCGCCTTGGTGAGCACGGGGATCGACTCGGCCTGGAAGTCGACCTCTTCGTCGAGCTCGTTGATCCGGCCCTCCAGCACGAGCAGGGCCAGCAACGGGAAGATGAACTCGGGTGCCGCGAACAGTCCGTTGACGCGCTGCAGGTCGAACAGGCGCGTGGCGAACCGGACCAGGCTGAAGTCACGGGCCGCGCGGCCGCTCGACTCCTCGATCAGCGCGATCGTCCCCCGGCGGAACGCGGCGACGTCGGCCCACTCGGCGACGCCCTCCGCGCTGTCCCGGAGGATCTCCGCGCAGTGCGGGCCGTCGCCGCGCGCCATGTGCATAAAGAACTCGGCGAAGAGCCTGCGCACCCTCGGCTCCAGCCGGACCACGAACCCCGCGTCGAGCAGCACTATCCGGCCGTCGCGCCCCAGGTAGAGGTTGCCGGGGTGCATGTCGCAGTGGACCAGGCCGTCGAGGAACAGCATGCGGTAGACGCAGAACAGCACCCGGCGGGCGAGCTCGGCGCGTCGCGCGGGGGCCGTGCTCGCGGTGACGAGCGGGGCGAGTCCGTCGACGAACTCCATCACCAGCACGCCCTGCGCGCTGTGCTCGGGCAGGGGGCGCGGGATGTGGAGGTAGTCCACGTCGGCGAGCGACGCGCGCAGCTCGGCGAGTGCGCCGGCCTCCGCGTCGAAGTCCGCCTGCGCCGCGACCGCGGCACCGATCTGGCGCAGCACCGCGACCGCGGGCAGGCCGCGAAACCACGGCAGTCGCTGCATCACCGCCGCCCCCGCGCGCATGATCGCGAAATCTTGCTCGATCAGCCTGCGCACACGGGGTCTGCGCACCTTGAGCGCCACGGCTCGCCCGTCCAGCTCGCCCCGGTAGACGCAGGCGATGCTGCCGCTGCGCACGCTGTCCCAGTCGACGGCGACGGGCGGATCACCACCGTAGGCCGAGCGCAGCACCCTCCTGGCCACGCGGACCGGCATGGGCGGCACCCGGTCGTGCAGGTCCACCAGCGCTTCGCACCAGGCGGCGGGCAGCACGTCCCGCCGGGAGCTCAGCAACTGCGCGCCCTTCACGAACGCGGGCCCCAGCGCGACCACCAGCCGGCGGGCACGGCGGCGCACCACGACTCCCGCCTCCGCACGGCTCACGCAGGCGCGTGCCACGACCGCGGGAACGGCGATCACCGTGTGCCACAGGGAGATCGAGACCACGGAGATCAAGCGCGGGACCACCTGAAGGCTCTGGAACATGCCTACGGTTATAGGACGCCAGGACAGGACAACACTTGTCCCAGCTTGCGCTGATCCCCTTTGCGTTAGCCTGCAAGGAGATTCATCGACCGGAGGTGCGCCCCGTGGACGTGACCACCCTCGCCATGACCGTCGAGCTCGAAGTCGACGCCCCCGCCACCGAGGTGTTCGACGCGGTGGCCGACCCGACCCGCGTGCCCGAGTGGAGTCCCGAGTGCGTCCACGTCGCGTGGCTCGACGGCGCACGCGGTGCCGAACCGGGCGCGCGGTTCCACGCGCGCAACCGCGCCGGCGAGTGGGAGTGGGAGGTGACCTGCCAGGTGGTCGAGGTGAGCCGGCCGGAGAGCTTCTCGTGGATCGTCATCGGTTTCGCGGGAGATCCGTCGCTGCCCTCCTCCACCTGGCGCTACCGGCTCACCGGACGTCCGGGTGGCGGAACCCTGATCACGCAGACGTTCCGCCACGGACCGGGCGGCAGCCACCTCGTGAACGCGATGCGGGCGCGGCCGGACCACGCGGACGCGCTCTACGAGTTCCGGCGCACCGTGTTGCTGCACAACGCGACCACCACGTTGAGGGCGATGGCCACCGCGCTCGGCTGGCGTCCCGCCGGCTGAGCGTCAGCGGTGCCGCCACTGCGGCGCCTGCCAGCGTTCGCCGATCTCCACCATGCGCTGCAGGTTGATCAGCAGGTTCTGCCAGCCGAGCTGGTAGCCGTCGGACGGGCGTCCGTCGACGAAACCGCTGTGGCGCAGGTTGATCCTCGTCCCCTCCCCCGGCTCCTCGTCCACCTCCCAGCTCACGAGGGTGTCCGGCCAGCCCTCGTTGTGCCAGGTGTAGGCGAGCCGGTGCGGCGCGTCGAGGTCGACCACCGCCACCGGGCCGTGGTCCCAGCCGAAGTCGTAACGCCCGCCCTCCCACGGCTCCACGACCGAGGCCGAGGGCAGCCACCTGTCGATCATGGCCGGGTCGAGGAGCACGGAGAACACGTCCTCGGGGCTCGTGTCGACCACGATCGTCGCGAAAGCGGTCTCCTCGCAGGCGACCGTGTAGTCGGGACGCGGTGCGAGGTTCCGCCCCTCGGTGAAGTTGGCGAGGTTGCCGACCGCGATGCCCCAGAAGTCGTTCATGCTCGCCCGGTCGAACCCCCAGAACGGCACCGGCTCGTGCCGGACCGACACGGTCGTGTCGCCGCTGACGGTCCCGCGCACCGACATCTCGACCGCCGTGGTCGTGCCCTCCATCTCCCAGTCGAAGCACAGCTTCCCGCCCGGCTCCACCGACACGTTCGTCTGCCGCGGCACGTCTCCGAACGGCGTGTGCCTTCCCCAGAAGTCGAACCTGCCGTCCTCCAGCCGGACGTCGACGTGCTCGGCGAACCACGTGCACAGGGACAGCTCGGTCGTCATCGCCCGGTACACCGCGGGCGCGGGGGCGAACACCATCGCCTTCACGAACACCTTGTCTGCCATCGCTGGCACCTCCCGTCGTCAGCTCCATGCTGCGTCGGCCGGCGGCGCCTTCTCGACCACCGGGGAAGATGCGGCAACCTGCGAGAAGGACGGTGCGCGCCGCGGCGGTAGACCAGGAGGTGAACGCAGTGCGGCAGACGGGAACCCCGCCATGACAACACCTCAGGCCAACGCGCACGTCGCGCGGACGATGTACCGGCGCTTCACCAAGAACGACGTGGAGGGCGTGGTCGAGCTCCTCGCCGAGGACTACGAGCTCGCCGACATGGCGACCGGCGAGTCGATCCGCGGGCACGACGGGTTCCGCGAGTGGATGCGCCGCAGCCGTTCCGGGCTGCCGGACGCCGTGGCGGAGGTGATGGCGCTGCACCAGGACGGCGACGTGGTCGTCGCGGAGATCCGCAACCACGGCACGCACACGGGCACGCTCACCATGCCGGACGGCACGGTGTACCCCGCCACCGGACGCCGCCTCGACGTCCGCGGCTGCGAGGTGCTGCGGTTCCGCGCCGGGCGGATCGCCAGCTGCACGGTGTACTACGACGCGCTGAGCATGGCGGACCAGCTCGGCTTCTGACAGAAGCCCTGTGCGCCAACGGTTCTGATGGGACAAATAATTTTGTATTGACAGTCATAGTTGCTCGTGTCACCTTGGAGGCAGACCCGGACACCGCCCCAGGGGGAGCGCCATGAGCATCGCGATCACCACAGGTCCTTTACGCGTCACCACCCGCGCCACCGATGTCGCCTCCCGCTGGCTCACCCGCCACAGCGTGGGGCTGCTGCGCCTGAGCCTCGGCCTCGTGTTCCTGGGCTTCGGCGCGCTGAAGTTCTTCCCCGGCATGAGCCCGGCGGAGCACATCGCCGGCACGACGGTGGAGATGCTGACGTTCGGCCTGGTGCCCGGTCGTGGCGCGGTGGTGCTCGTGGCGCTGGTGGAGACGTTCATCGGCCTGTCGCTGATCACCGGAAAGCTGCGCAGGACCGGGCTCGCCGTGCTCGGCGTGGCGCTGACGGGCATCCTCTCGCCCCTGGTCCTGATGCCCGGGCTCCTCTTCGAGCCCGACACGTTCACCCCCACGCTGACCGGTCAGTACGTGTTGAAGGACATCGTGCTGGTGGCAGCCGCCCTCGTCGTGGCCGGCAAGGCGCTCACCCCTCACAGCGCCGGCTGAGCCCGACAGCGGGGAGCCGTCGTCATCCCCCGGCGGCGGCTTCCCGTGTTTCCACACCCAGGTTCGTATATAAAGGCGAAGTTGTCCGATCATCCGGTGGGGAGCCGCACGTGAACGAGATCGAAGTCATCCGCGACGCGAGCACGGCACGCATCGCCCTCGACCCGATCCGCCTGCGGCTGCTGGCCGAGCTGGCCACCCCGGAGTCGGCCACCACCCTCGAGCCCCTGCTCGGCATCCCGCGCCAGAAGATCAACTACCACCTGCGGACGCTCGAGGAGCACGGCCTGATCCAGCTGGTCTCCGAACGCCGGGTCCGCAACACCACCGAGCGCTTCCTGCAGGCGTCCAGCTCGTACGTGATCTCCCCCGACGTCTTCGAGCAGGTCCAGCCCGACCCCCGGCACAGCCAGGACCACCGTTCGCTCGGCTGGCTGCTGGCCGTGACCGCCCAGCTGATGCGCGACCTGGGCGAGCTGCTGATCGGCTCGCGCCGGGCCGGCAGGAAGGTGGCGACGTTCGCCCTGGACGGCGAGATCCGCTTCGCCTCCGCCGCCGCGCGCACGCAGTTCGCCACCGAG
Organism: Lentzea sp. NEAU-D7; assembly: GCF_026242055.1. GTDB lineage: Bacteria > Actinomycetota > Actinomycetes > Mycobacteriales > Pseudonocardiaceae > Lentzea. The sequence continues at coordinate 168,584 of NZ_JAPJDL010000018.1, forward strand.
CTCTCGGCGGCCGTGACGACGCTGGCGGCCAAGTACCACGACGAGAACGCACCCGGCGGCCGGCCGCACCGCATGGTCGTGGCCGTGCACCCGAGCGTCCGTCCGGGACGACGCCGCACCCTCCCGTCGGACTGACCGCCCCGGGTCAGGCGAACCGGTCGTCCAGCCACCGCTGCCAGCACGCGGAGACGTCCTCGCGCAGCGGCGGACTCCCGTACCGGTACTGGTACACGCTGACACCGCACAGCTCGACGCCCTCGGCGCTGAACCGGTGCAACCCGCGGTCCGACCGGACGCCGAGGTGCCGGCCGGGGTTGAGGAAGTCGACCACGCCCTCGACCGGCTCGCCCCGCGGCGCGGCGACCACGACCCGGTCTCCCACGGCCACACCCGCGGGCACGCGCAACGCCGCGAGCAGCCGGTCCCACTCACCGCCGGACGCCGACCGCGCCATGGCCATCGCGACCGACGCGGGCAGGCGCGCGAAACACCGCTGGGACACGACCAGGTTGTGCAGGAAGAGGTCCCAGCCCGCGTCCAGCGCGTCGTACTCCTGGTCCCAGACCTCGTCGTCGAGAAAGCCGTTCTGCACCAACCGGAACGCGGTGTGGCCACCTCCGGCGGCGGCGAGCAGGAACTCGTAGCAGTACACCGGGTCCTCCGGCTCGCCGAACCCCCCGTACACGAGCCGCTGGGGCGGTTCGGCGTCCAGCACGACGCCCTCCCGCACCCCGGCGGGCCCGAAGTCCGTGCGCACCAGGCCACCCGGTGTCGGGTCGATCGCGTGCGGCACGTACCAGGTGGCGAAGCCCGGACCGCTCGAGATCGCCTGCCACACCTGCTCCAACGGCGCCTCGACCTCCACCTCCTTGACGATCCGACGAGCCATGCGGCCTCCCCGCTAGTATGACTAATAGTCATACTAGCCTGAGTAGGCGGCCAGGGCGGACGCCAGCTCGGCGGGCACCTCGACGGGTGCCACGCCGTCCTCCGTCCGCCGCATGCACGCGACGGTCTGCCCGCCCCGCGCGACCACCGCCCCGCCGCGGCGGAACTCGAAGTCCATCACGATCCTGCTGCCCGCGGCGCCGGACAGGGACATCAGGACCTCGATCTCCTCCAGCGCGAAGCACTCCGCGAAGTAGTCCATCCGGCAGGACACGGTGACCATCGCCAGCTCCCCCGCGGTCAGGCGCCGCAGCACGCCGGGCGCGTGGTCGGCCAGGAAGTGCTCGCGGCAATGTCCCTGCCAGCGCAGGTAGTGCGCGAAGTAGACGTTGCCCACGAGGTTCGTCTCGTCCAGCGTCACCACGTGCCGGTGGACGTAGTGCTCAGGCATGGTCAGGCTCCTCACCGAACGCCAGCGCCACCGTCACGGGCCCGATGCCGGTCACCCGCCTGGCGACGACGACCCGGATCCCGCGGACGACCCCGGACATCAGGCCGTCCTCGGTGATCTCGTCGAACACCACGGGACCGGACGCGCCCAGCCGGGCGAGCGCGTGGCCCGCCGCGGTTCCGGGGTCCTCGTCCCCCGCCGACCAGTGCAGGCCGGCCGAGCGGTCGGCGACGAGCCCGTCGCCGTCGCTCCACAGCTCGATCCGGTGCGCCCAGCCGCACTCGACCATCCGGCGGCTGAGCCAGGGCCCGGTCTGGTCCCACGACAGCGGACCGGTGAGGTCGTTCTCCCCCACCGCCTTCAGCCGCAACCCGGTCCACCGCGCGACCGGCAGGCCGTCCGGTTGCACGAGGTCGACGTCGAACAGGAACTCGTCCACCGAATGCCACGTCTCGGTCGCGTGCACCAGGAGCATGCCCTTCGGCCTGCGCCAGACGTTGAACTCCTCCACCTCCACCGGCAGCGCCCGCTTGTGCGGCACGCACGGCAGCAACGCGTGGATGGTGGCGTCGTGCGCGCCCGGATCGCCCAGCAACAGCCGGGAGCCGTGGTACTCGGCAAACCAGGTGTCCTCACGCGCTTGCACCCAGGCCGTGACGGTGAACGCGGAGAGCAGGTCGTACCGCACCACCCGCCGGAACCGTCCACTGTGGAACAGCACTGATCCGTAGGCGTGGTGGGCAGGACCGGCGGGCACGGCGCCGACCGCTGCCCGGCGGGCGGGCGGTGGCGCCGACGGCACGAGGCTCGCGCTGAGGTGGTCGGTGCCGAAGCCGTCGCCGTCCTGGCGCACGACCAGGTCGACCTGGCGGTCGTGCCGTGCCAGCGCCGCCACGCGGATGACCCGGTCGGACCGCTCGCCCACGGTCACCGGCCGGTGCAGCCGGAGGTCCTGGAACGTCCACGACCCGCGCGGCCCGGTCGTGAGCGCGGTGGCCTGGGCCATCGCCTCGGCCCCGATCACCGCGGGCAGCACCAGCACCCCGGACACCCGGTGGTCGGAGAGATAGGGGTCGGTTCCCGTGTTGAGCGTCGCCTCGGCGATCGTCTCCACCCCGGGCACCCAGCTCCGCAGCTCCTCGGCGAACCGCAGCCCCGCGGGCGACGGCTGGTGTTCCGGTTCGACGCGCAACGTCGGCGACGACGGGAACCGGCCCGCGACGAGCAGCGTGACCGGCGCGCTCGGGTCGGTGAGCGCGTCGAGCATCGCCGTCACGCCCTGCTCCGGTTCGATGAGCGCGAGTCCGAGCCTGCTCAGTCGCGTGGTGACGCGCATCCGGTCGGCCATGCCGACGTCGGACCACGCCGACCACTCGAGCAGGTGCGTGCGGCAACGGGGGCTGCGCCTCGCCCACCGCTCCAGCTCGACGCGCATCCAGTCGTTCGCCACGCAGTACTCGGACTGCCCGGCGAGGCCCTGCCTGCCGATGATCGACCCGAAGGCGACCACCAGCCGCAGCTCCTCGCCCGGCACCACGTCCTCGACCGCCGAGAGCAACGCCCGCAGGCCGTCCACCTTCGGCGAGACCGTGGCGGCGAGGCCCTCCTCGCCCACCTCGGCGAGCCGGCGCGGCCGGTTGACCCCCGCGCCGTGCAGCAGGCCGCGCACCGGGCCGAACCGGGCGGCCTCGCGCACCGCCGCCCGCACGGCCGCCGGGTCGGTCAGGTCGCAGCTGAGGTAGTCGGCACCGAGCGCCGCCACCGCCTCGGCCACGTCCGGGTCGTCGGCGGGTCGCCTGCCCAGCACGACGAGCTGTGCACCCGTCTGCTCCGCGAGCGCGGCGGCGCAGCGCGCGGTGATGCCGGTGGCCCCGCCGCTCACCAGGCACACGTCTCCCGGTCCGAGCGGCAACGCCACCGATCCCGGCGAGCCGGCGTGCGGCCGTGTCACCAGCCTTTCGACCACTCCCCCGCGCACGCGGAGCTCCGCGTACCCGGAGGCCGGCGTGACGGAGGCCGCCCTGGTCACGGCCGGCGCGCTCTCCCCAGGCGGCACGTCCAGCACGGTCACGGGGCAGCCGGGGAGCTCGGCCGAGACCGCCCTGCCCACCGCCGCCGCGGCCGGGTGTCCGCTGTGCGTCACGAGCAACCGCCGCGGCGCGCTCCCGGCGATCTCGCGCAGCAGCCGCGCGATCTCCCCCGTGCCGGCGGTGCCGGGCAGTTCCACCACCAGCTCCGCCGGGTCGTGGGCGGCGGGACGCTCGAGCGAGGGCCCGAGGGGCGCCCAGTGGTGGCTGAACAGCCCTACCCAGGGGCGCACCCCGCCGAGCTCCGCCTGACCGTCGGGGCCGTCCTCCGGCAGCTCCCCCAGCCGCCGCGCCAAGCCGCCCACGGTGACGCCGTCGAGCGACTCGTCCAGCACCAGCTGCCGGCCGTGCCGCGCGGCGATCTCGCTGACCAGGCGCACCACCTGCAGCGAGTTGACGTGCAGGTCGGACAGCAACATCGTGTCGTCGGTGATCGCCGAGACCGGCAGCTCCAGCTCGTCGGCCAGGTACTCGCGGACGGCCGTGAGCAGGTCCGTGCCCGTCGCGACCGGTGAGGCCGGCACCTCGGGTACGTCCACCGTCGCCACCACCTGAGGCCGCACCCCGTTCTTGGGCAACGACTCGCACGGGTTGGCCAGGAACTCGAGCGGGGTGTCCAGGTCGACCAGCCGGTGCGCGCGGTCACCGAACCACGCCCGGGGCTTGGCCGTCGCGGAGGCGAAGAGGGCCGCCGAGGCGAACGCAGTGCGCCGGGCGGAACCGCCGCAGTCGAGGCTCACCGCGGGAACTCCCGCCGGTGCCGCCAGGGTGGCGAGCATCGTGCCGGGCCCCGCCTCCACCAGCAGGTCGCACCTCGCGGCGAGCTCGCGGACGGCTTCCAGGAACCGCACCGGCTCGGTCAGCTGCTCGACGAGCAACGCCGCGATGTCGTCGAACGGGCCGAGCCGCGTGCCGGTCACCGTGGAGAAGACGGGTTTGTCGGGCGCGGCCATCGGCACTTCGCCGAGGCACTCGCGCCACGGTCCGGCCACGGCCGACATGGCCGAGCTGTGGAAACCGTGCGACACCGGCAACTTCGCCACGCGGACGCCTGCCGCCGCCGCCCGCACGGCCACGACGTCGAGCGCCGCGCTCGGTCCCGCGAGCACCACGGCCTGCGGCCCGTTCTCGGCCGCCAGCACCGCCTCCGTGCTCTCCGCGAGGTCGAGCGCCACGTCCGCCGACGCCGCCACCGAGATCATCCCGGTGCCGCGGGCGCCGTGCTCCGCCATCAACCGGCCGCGGCGCGCGGCCAGGTCGAGGACCTGCTCCTCGGTCAGCACGCCCGCCCAGGCCAGTGCGGTCAGCTCACCGAGGCTGTGCCCGAGTGCCGCGACCGGGTGACACCCGAGGTGCCGCAGCCACGCCAGGCCGGCCAGGGACTGCCACACCACGGCGGGCTGGGCGATCGCGGTGTCCGCGGCGCCGTCCACCAGACCGTCCGGAGTGGACGGCGGGTGCGGCAGCAGGCGACCCGGCAGGCCGAGCGCGGCCCGCACGGGTGCGGCCTGTCCCGGCAGCAGGAGGCCGACACGGGCACCCGGACCACGTCCGACCACCACTCCCGCGGTCTCGTCGACCAGCAGGTTCGTGTCCCATCCCGGCAACCGCTTGCGCGCGGCGGTGGCGGCCGCGGCGAGCCCGGCGGGATCGGCGGCCACGAGCACGCAGCGCACAGCGGCGCGCGGGTCGTGCCGCGCCGTCAGCGTCGCCGCGAGGTCGTGCAGCTCGGCCTCGCTCATGGCCGTGCACCGTTCGCTCACCGCGCCGAGCCGCCCGTCGAGCTCGGCGAGGTCGCCCGCGGTGATGAGGAACGGCTCCCACTCGGGCAGCGGCGCCGACCAGTGGCGGGCGGAGTCCGGCAGGGTCGTGACGGGCTCCGGGGCCGCCGGCACCAGCCTGCGCGGCGCCCTCCTCGTCACTGCGGTGCGCACCCCGGCGTCGAGCACCACGTGGGTGTTGATGCCACCGAACCCCGCCGAGGACACGCCCGCGACCGGGTTGCGGTGCGTCCACGGCTCGGGCTCGCCGGGCAACCGCAGACCGGCCGACGGTCCGGCGAGCAGGGGGTGCGGTTCGCGCACCCCGGTCATCGGCGGGATCACGCGGTGCGACACGGCGAGTGCCGCCTTGATCAGTCCCGCGACACCGGCCGCCGCCTTGGTGTGACCGATGTTGGCCTTGACGCTGCCGAGCGCGGCGACGGGCGAGCCGAAGCCCCGCACCGACAGCAGCGCCTCGAGCTCGACCTGGTCCCCCACCGCGGTGCCCGTGCCGTGGCCCTCGACCAACCCGGCCGCCGCGGGCAGGAGGCCCGCCCGCGCGTAGGCCCGGCGCAACGCCCTCGTCTGCCCGCCGACGGCCGGTCGCGTGACGCCGCCGGCACCGTCGGAGGACATGCCCCAGCCGACGAGGTGCGCGTAGATCCGCAGTCCCCGCGCCTCGGCGTCCTCGGCGCGCATCAGCGCGACGATCCCGCAGCCCTCCCCCGGCAGGAACCCGGTGGGACTCGCGTCGTAGACCCGCATCTCACCGGACGCCAGCGCGCCCACCCGCGCGAACCCGATCAGCTCGAACGGGTCCAGCGAGAGGTCCACGCCGCCCGCGAGCGCGAACGAGAGCTCGCCGCGGGCCAGCGCCTCGCTCGCGGTGATCACCGCGAGCAGGCTCGACGAGCACGCACCGTCGACGGTGTAGCCGGCTCCGTGGAAGTCGAAGTGGTTGCACACCCGGCCGGCGATCGTGTTGCTGAGCCCGCCCGCGAGCATCTCGTCGTCGGGCGCGGGGAACGGTTCCTTCAGCACGCGTTCGGCCGTGGCGAGGACCCTGGCGGCGGTGTCGCCCGCGACTCCGGACTCCTCCAGTGCCGCACCTACGACGTGCCGCAGCGACGGCCAGCGCAGCCGCAGCAGCGAGGCGCGGCTGAACTCGCCCGCCAGCGAGTTGCCGATGAAGACGCCGGCTCGGTCGCGGTCGACGCCCTCGCCACCGGGGACACCGGCGTCGTCGAGGGCCGCACGCGCGGTGTCGAGAGCGAGCCAGTGCGTCGGGTCCACCGCGCGGTACAGCGCTCCGGGAACGCGGAACCCGGCCCGGTCGAACGACCAGTTGCGCAGCACGGCCGCCCGGCGCGCGACCGTCTTGTCCACTTCGGACGGTCCGCCGCCGTAGTCGGCCAGGTCCAGCCTCTCCGGCGGGATGGCGCGGAACGCGCGCCTGCGGCCGAGCACCGTCTGCCACAGCTCCTCGGGGGTCGAGGCGTCCGGGTACCGGCAGGCCATGCCGACGATGGCGATCCTGGGGGTGCTCACCGCCCATCAACGCCCGCGAGCGAGGCCCTTCCCGTCGCGCGCTCCGCCGAGGCCGAGCGCAGTTCCGCCACCAGCAGCACGGCTCCGCGCAGGATGCAGACGATCACCAGGGCGAAGAAGAAGCCGAACACCACTCCGCCGAGCACGAGCACGCCGTAGGTGAACGCGGTGGCCAGACCGAACAGCACCTGGTTCCGCTTGCCCTGGGGGGTGCTGCCGGGGTCGGTGATCATGTAGTTGGTGAAGATCACGAAGGCCAGCCCCGTCATCGGCAGCAGCGCCGCCAGCAGCGCGTGGTCGAAGATCGCCCACCTCAGCACCGCCTGGGCGGCGAACCCTCCGGCCCAGCCCAGGATCAGGGGCAGCCTGCCGGTCAGCTTGGCGTTGATCATCGTGCCCGCGCCGAGGATGGCCAGCGGCAGGATCCAGTCGATGGCACCGGTGGGCTCGTTGGTGAAGTGGTACGGCGGCGCGATGCCCACCCACGGAAACAGCACCAGCGTGAGCGCGATGCCCGCGTTGGAGGGGTTGAGGAAATGCCGTTTCCGCCCGCGCACGCGCAGCCGCAACACGTACTTGGTGCTGATTCCGGCGGTCACCGCGAAGATGTAGGGCCACAGCGACGTGTTGCCGTACAACAGCATCGCCACGGCGAGGCCGCCGATGTGGCTCGGCAGCAGGAAGTTGAGCAGTGCGAGCCAGCCGCCCGCGTAGCCGGGCGTGCGGCCGTGGGCGCGCGCGTCCACGGTCTCGAGCAGCAGGTCGACGGCGTAGGCCACGAGGACCGTCGTGATCGGGGTGATCGGCGACTGCTCGAAACCGAGGACCAGGTGACCGATGACGTTGAACGCCGTGATCGACATGGCGAAGCGGCGCAACGCCATGAGCCGCTTGTCCGGCGGCCGGGCCGCGAGCCGGTGGCTCGGCGACGGTCGGGTGGTGTCAGCGGGCGTCGTGGTCATCGCGAGGTCACCGTCCGGGGAGTGGGGCTGCAGGGAGGGAAGAGGAGGGCGGCGGCGGGATCAGATGGTCACCGTGGTGCCGTCGAAACGGGTGACCGAGAAGCGGTGCCTCTCGTTGAACCACGACTTCTGTTCACGGAGCAGCTCGATCGCCAGACTCTCGCCCAGCTTCGCCGACTGGACGAAGTCGGACCGCCAGTGAACCCCCGCCATGTTGCGGCCGACTCCGATGTTGGCGGCGAGCTTGTTCAGCTCACCGCCGACGGTCAGCCGGTCCGCGTCGGCGCCGGTGTACGGCACCAGTTCCGTGCCGCTGTCGTTGGCCTGCACGGGATCCGGCATGATCGCCGTCTCCTCGTGCCAGGCCTTCAGGATCGTCGCGCAGGCTCCCGCCGCGGTGGCGTGACCGGCGGCGTAGGACGGGTGCGTCGGCGATCCCTCGGGGAACGCCTGGGGCAGCAGGTAGGAACCGAACTTGCTGAACACCCGGTCCACCGCGTCCGAGTCGAGCACCTCGCGGTCGAGGAACCCGTACTCCCGCGTGCCCGTGATCCGGTTGTGCACCCTGGCGCAGAACGCCTCCGGCCGCAGCCGCCGGTGCACGTACCACTTCTGGAACCACGCCGCGCGCAGCGCCCGGTTCGCCACCTCGGTCACCAGCGACAGCAGGTGCGGGATGCCGAACGTGCTGAACCCGAGCTGCGTCTTCGAGTCGACGTACGGGTTTCCCGCGTCCGTCGGCACGTTGTCGTAGTGCATGATCAGCGCGGCGTTGATGAACGCCTGTGCCGGCGTGGGGCCCGCGTCGTAGTGCACCCAGTGCGTCAGGTCCCTCGGCGTGGCCAGGTACCGGCGGTTGGCCTGGTCGCGGTCAGACGCCGCCAGCGACCGGTTCCACCCGTTCTGCAGCCGCAGGTACGTCTCGAACGTGGTGGCGTAGTCGTGGTTGGGCCGCACCGTGTCCTGACGCTGCTCGGTCCGGTAGGTGCCGAACTGGACGGGCCGGTAGAAGAACTGGGAGATGTACGGACCCGCGTGGTCCCCCGGCGTGTCGCCGCGGAACACGAGGTCCGGCTCCACCCGGCCGTCCCGCTTGGCCGCGCGGTAGTCCGACAACCTGCTCAGGTCGTCGGCCGCCGCCGCGACCAGGCGGTCGTCCGCGAACCTGGTGAACGGAACGTCCCTGCACAGCGCCATCCAGTACAGCTCGGTCGCCTCCGCGGACAGCTCGGCCGAGTCCATCCTCGGCGCGGGCGGAATCGTCATCGCGTGGCTCGGAGGGCCGACGGCGTCGACCGCGAGCCCGGCCTGCGGGTTCGTCAGCGGCCGCCCCTCGGCGAGGGGGATGCGGTCGATCTCGTCGGGGTTCTCACTGAGAAGAGCCCTGAGGTACTGCCGGTAGACGACGGGGTCGACCTCGCCGAACTCGTTGTGCGACAACCCCTTGCTGTAGTTGCCGAGGTAGTTCGGGTAGAGGTTCTCCTCGCCGTTGCTCACGTGCATCACCGGCAGCGCGTCCGCGTCGGACTTGGTCGACCGATCGACAGGTGGACTCATGTTCTCGTCCTATCTGGCCGTTCGCGGCGAACGGTCCTAGTCGCGCGGAGCAGTGCCGCCGCCATCGGTCTGGCCGTCGACGACGACGCGGCCCAGGCCGTTCTCGATCACGACGCGGGCGCCGGGGATCACGCGGCCGTTGTCGTCGATCGGCTGGCCGCCCAGGTTCACGCGGAAGCGCGGGCCGGCCTCGGACATGTGCCAGTGGCGCCACTTCCAGCCGTCGGCCGTCTTCACCGCGAGCGCGCTGGAGTACAGCGGCTGGTGCTCCTTGTGGTCGGCGCGCGTGATGATGACGTCGCCCTCCTCGTTGACCAGGCCGAGCGTCGGCGTCGCGATGGCCTGCGTCGCGAAGATCGTCTTGACCTGGCTGTCGGTGCTCGCGGGGAACAGCGTCGACAGGTACGTCCGCATGTTCTCCCGGCCCGTGATCTTCAACGGGCGACCGTTCACCGCCACCAGCTCGTAGGTCGTGAACTCGTCGGCGATGGTGTTGAGAATGTAGTCGATGTCGCCTCGCGAATAGGCCACCTGCAAGTCGGCCAAGAATCCGCGAATCTCGAGCTCGGCGTTGGCGTCCGACTCGAAAACTTCACCCTCACCCGAACCGGCGGAGGAACCGAGGAGGCCTCGCGCGAATTCGCTCAGCTGCCTGCCGAAATCCTGGATCTCAGTCACAATCAACTCTCCGATCAATAGCGTCGCCAGCCGACCGACCGTAGCGACGGACTGCTCTTCCTCGGTGTCCGTTGTAGTCACCCGCAGAGTGCGATGACTTCTCCTCTGTTGCTCTGAAGTCATTCCAGCAGCCTCGCCGGACATGTCCATCTTCTGCCTTGCTGGATTTCGCGAACTTTCCCCGCAAGGGATGAGAAGGAGTCCGAGCTGATCAAACTTACTGTCCCAGTAGTCGGTCTGCGCGCATTCGACAATCGGGGAGAGACGATGGAAGAACACGTGAGCGGATACCTCCCACCCATGCGTTCTCACGGACCCGAGTTCCGGTTGCGCCGCCTGACCCAGGACCCCGCGGGCGCGGGCGACGGCGCGATCTCCCCCGACGGCACCCGTTTCGTGGCCTCGTCGCGGCGCGCGGGATCGCTGAACCTGTGGTTCTACGAGCTCGCGACCGACCAGTGGCACCAGGGCACGCGCGGCGCCGGCGACGACATCGAGGCGCAGTGGTCACCGGACTCCAGCTGCCTCGCCTTCACCTCGTCGCGGGGCGGTCACAAGGCGATCTGGCTGTACCGGGCCCGCGACGGCCGGATCAGCCAGCTCACCTACGCCGACCACGAGGAGGAGTACCCGCAGTGGTCCCCCGACGGCACGCAGATCGCGTACGCCGGCGGCCCGTGGGGACACCGGCACTTCTACGTCGTCCCCGCGAAGGGAGGCAGGCCCCGCGCGGTCACCAGGACTCCCGGCCGCGCGGGCGCCTGCTCCTACCTGCCCGACGGGCACGCTCTCGTCTGCCACTCCTACGACACCGGCGCCGGCGCGATCTCCGTGCTGCCGCTCGACGGTTCCCCGCCGGTCGAGGTCACCGACGGCAGCGTGTGGGACTACAAGCCGTCGGTGTCGAGCGCCCACCCCGTCGTGGCGTTCTCCCGCAGCTTCGAAGGCCGTTCGGTGATCTGGGTGCAGCGGCTCGACGGCAGCGGCACCGGCCGGGCGCTCGTCACGGAGGCCGCCGACGACCGGTGGCCCAACTGGACCGCCGACGGCCAGAACCTCTTCTTCCACCGGCTCGTGGACCGCGGTGTCGGCATCTGGGTGCTGGACCGCCGCACCGGAGGCGTGCACCAGCTCGTCGGCGCCGACGAGCAGCCCCGGTACGGATCGCTGAGCCCGGACGGCACCAGGCTCGTGTACGCGGCCGAGGACTCCGGGCGTTCTGTGGTGAAGATCCGCGACCTCGCCGGCGGGCCGCCCCGGCTGCTCCCGCTCGGTGAGGCGGCCTTCCCCGCCTGGTCTCCGGACGGCCGCTCGATCGCCCACCTGTCCCGGCACGCCGCGCGGCCGCGGTGGGAGATCGCGACCTACGACCTCGCCGAGGGCGTGAGTCGCGTGTGGACACGGGGAATGGACCGGCTCAAGGGGATGCACGGTCCGCTCGACTGGTCCCCGGACAGCACGAGGCTGGTCTTCAAGTCCGACACCGAGCCGTTCGAGGCCGACCTGTGCGTGCTGGACGTGCGCACGGGTGAGGTGCACAGGCTGACCGAGGACCCGTGGTGGGACGAGGCTCCGTCGTGGACCCCGGACGGGCGCGGCGTGGTGTTCATGTCGACCCGGGGTGGCGACTGGACGTGGGGCTTCTACCGCAAGGACCTGGACACCGGCGAGATCACGACGCTCGCGGGGCCCGACTACGTCGAGCGCAACAACCCGCACCTGCTGCCCGACGGCACCCTGCTGTGCTCGCTCGTGGCGTCGGGAGCCGAGGAGCTGCACGAGCAGCAGCCCGACGGCCTGGGCCGCGTGCTCTCCGCCGCCGGCCCCTCGGTCCGCTACCCGGTGCCGTCGCGGGACGGCTCCCTGGTGGTGTTCACCCGCACGTACCGCACCGTCGAGTACTGGCTCGCCGAGAACGTGTGGGCTCCCGGCTCACCGATCGCCGACCTGGCAGGCGACTTCGACCGTCCACTCGAGACTGAACCCGGTCCCGCCCCCTGGAGCATGGGGCCGGTGCGCAGCCCGGTCGACACCCGGCGCAGATGACGCATGTGAAGCCCACCCGGTCGGGTGGCCCGCACCCTGTCCCGCTCACACGCACGAGGAGATCTCGCATGCACGGCAACTCCACCGACCCCGGCAGGCTCTCCGCCTCCCTGCCGGCCCAGAACAAGATCTACGACACCGCCGCGGGCGCGCTGTGGCACCTCGCGGTGTACGAACCGGTGCACGAGGGCCGGGAGTTCACCAACATGGCGGGCGCCGCGCTGCTCGACAGCATCGGCACCGAGTTCGGTCTCGGCGCCGGCCACAACGTGCTGGAGCTCTGCTCCGGCACCGGTGAGGTGTGCCGCTACCTGGCCGGCCGCTTCGACTGCCAGATCACCGGGATCGAGCTGAACCCGTCCCAGCTGGACCACGCCAGGCTCAAGCACCGGCAGCTGCCGACCAGCGTCCAGAAGCGGGTCCGCTACCTGCGCGGTGACGTCAACACGTGGATGCCCGACCGGGCCTACGACCTCGTCGTCGCCGTCGACTCGCTGGCGTTGATGAACGACCCGGGCGACGCGCTCGCCGTCGCGCACGCCGCGTTGCGTCCCGGCGGCCACCTGGTCTTCGCCGACATCCTGACCGGCCGCGAGCTGAGCGACCGGGTGCGCGGCACGGCCTGGGAGTACGACGGCATCCGGCCGCTGCCCCAGCCCGCCGACACCGCGGAGTTGTTGAGCCACCTGGGTTTCGTCGACATCGTCCACACCGACATCTCGGCGGCGGCCGTCGACTGCTTCCGGATCATCTCCGGCGCGCTGACGGTGCGGCAGCGCGCGATCCAGGACGTCTGCACGGCCGAGGAGTACCAGCACTGGTGCGAGTCGACGGAGTTCTACCTCGACAGCTTCGTCCGCCGGGAACTGTCCTACGGGCGGTTCACGGCACGCCGCCCGGCACAGGACGACTCGTGATCGCGTTCCTGCGCCGCGAACCCGTGCTGTTGCAGGCCGCGTTCCTGGCGCTCGTGAACCTCGTCGTCGCGTTCGGGCTCGTCGAGCTCACCGCCGAGCAGACCGGTGCGCTGGTCGGGATGCTCGCCGCCCTGCTCGGGTTGTGGGCGCGGCGGCTGGTCACGCCGGTCTCGAAACTGGAGGAGAAACCGTGAGCGCGCGGGTGCTGCCACCGTTGCCGTCCGGGCTGGTGGACTTCGAGAGCCGCGGCTTCCGCACCGATGACACGGCGGCGAGAGCGCTGCTGGAACGCCGCGCCGGCGCGTTCCTCACCGGCTACAACACCCTGCGGCGGCACGGCGTCGACGAGCTCCCGTTCCGCCTCGACCCGCTGCCGCTCGACGACCAGGGGTTCGCCTACGAGGGCGCCGCGTTCGCCGCCACCGCACACGACATGCTGCTGGGCCGCAAGCGGAACTCGACGCTGGACGACCTGTTCGCCCTCGCCGGTGACCGGTATCCGCACCTCATGCACGTCGGCGCCGGCTGGGTCGGTCTGGTCGCCCCGCCGTCGGCGGTGCTCCGGCGCGCGAAGCTCGACCCGTTGCTGCGCTGGCTCACCCTGGACGGTGCGGGGTTCTCCAGGGCCTTCCTGCGGGGCAGGAGGTGGAACGAGCGGTTCCGCCGCGCCGCCTGGTCCCCCGCCCCCTCGCACACCGTGCTGCACCAGGGGGTCGGCCGGGCCATGTGGTTCATGGAGTGCGCCGACCCCGCCGCGATCCGGCGGCGGATCGCGGCGTTCCCGCCACAGGCGCACGCCGAGCTCTGGTCGGGTGTCGGCCTGGCCGTCTGCTACGCGGGCGGGGCCGGCCACACCGCGCTCGACGACCTCACGTCGCTGACCGGGCCGGACCGGGTGGCCCTCGCCCAGGGAGCGGCCTTCGCGGCGGGGGCGAGGAGCGCCTCGGGGCACGTGCCCGAGCACACCGCCGTCGGGGTGCGCGAGCTGGCGGGCGTGCCGGTCGACGAGGCCGTCGAGTGGACGGTGGCCGCGGCGCACGTGGTGTCCGCGGACGAGCCCGACATCGCGGCGTACCGCCAGTGGCAGCACCTCATCCGCGAACGAGCGGCCCGGCACGTCTGACCAACTCACCTCGGAGACAACGCCATGACCTCACCCACGGTCCCCAAGTCACGAGCCGCCGGTCTGCTGCCGGCGGCGGTCGCGGTCGTGCTGATCGCCGCCACCGGTTTCGCCACGGCCCGGCCGGTGCTCCCGGACGCCGAGGCGGCGAGCCTCGCCTCCCGGTACGGGTTCACCGTCAAGGCCCTGAACCAGTCCCCGCCAGGAGCGCGCGGCCTGCGCGAGGTCGGCCCGGACGTCGAGCACATCAAATCGTGGATCTCCGCCGTCGGCGCCGCGGTCGCGGTGACGGACCACGACGGCAACGGCCGATCCGACGACGTCTGCCTGGTCGACCCGCGCGACGACTCGGTGCGGCTCTTCCCCGCGCCGGGCACCGGTGCGCGGTTCGCACCGCGGGTCCTCGTCCCCGACCGCGACTACGACGCCACGATGGCACCCATGGGCTGCGTGCCGGTCGACCTGGACGTGGACGGGGACACCGACTACGTCGTCCACTACTGGGGCCGCTCCCCCGTGCAGTTCCTCAACACCGGCACCGGGTTCCGCGTCGTGGAGCTGGTCGAGCCGCGGCAGGTGTGGAACTCCACGACGCTCAACGTCGGTGACGTCGACGGTGACGGGAACCTGGACCTGCTGGTGGCGAACTACTTCCCGGACAACGCCAAGGTGCTCGACCCGGCAGCGGGCCCGGACGAGCGGATGCGGATGCAGGACAGCATGGCGCGCGCCCTCAACGGCGGCACGAACCGGTTGCTGCTGTCCCGGCCGCGGGGCGCCGACCAGGCACCCGCGTGGACGGACGTGAGCGCGGCGCTGCCGCCGGAGGCCGCCCAGGCGTGGACGCTGGCCATCGGCCTGCAGGACCTCACCGGCGACCACCTGCCGGAGATCTACCAGGCCGAGGACTTCGGCCCCGACCACCTGATGGTCAACCTGTCGACGCCGGGGAACGTGCGGTTGCGCACGGTGAGGGGCGCGCGTGATCTCACCTCGCCCCGGTCGACGGTCCTCGGGCAGGACTCGTTCAAGGGCATGGGCGTCACCTTCACCTATCCGGACGGCGCCGAGATGCCAACGATGGTGGTCAGCAACATCACCGCCGAATGGGGTCTGCAGGAGAGCAACTTCGCGTTCACGCCGACCGGTCCCGGCTCGGACCTGCTTTCGGGTGATGTTCCGTTCATCGATCGCAGCGAAGAACTGGGGCTCGCCCGCAGCGGCTGGGGGTGGGACATCAAAGCCGCCGACTTCGACGGCGACGGAACCGACGAGATAATGCAGGCGACCGGGTTCCTGAAAGGTGAGAAATGGCACTGGGCACTGCTGCAGGAACTGGCACTCGGAAATGACCAGCTGCTCCAGTACCCGTCCGCCTGGCCCCGTTTCGGCCCCGAGTCCAATCTCTCCGGAGACGACCACAACCCATTTTGGGCCCGAACGGAGTCCGGTCGCTACGCCGACATGGCGAAACATCTTCACCTTGACGAGTCTGGCAACTCCCGCGGGATAGCGATCGGCGACGTGAACGCCGACGGCCGGCCGGACGCCCTCGTCGCCAATCAGTGGCAGGACTCCCGGCTGTTGCTCAACACGTCCACCGCGGAACCCCGCCAGACCGTGCTGAGCCTGCGCCGGCCCGGCGCCGGGACTTCGACCACCGCGGCGATTGGCGCGCAGGTCGTCGCACAGATCGACAACCGGCCCGCACAACGTGCTCAGCTTTATCCGGCGAATGGGCACACGGGTGTCTCGTCCACCGAGCTCTTCTTCGCGACGGGTTCTAACGAACACGCCGAATACACGATCCGCTGGCGGACTTCGTCAGGTCCGCGAACCGAACGGATCGTGCTTCCCTCCGGCAGCCATTCGCTATTGCTGGGCGACGACGGAAAGATCACCGTAGTGTAGTCAATTCAAGGGGCAACCCCCAAAGGAACCAGCGAAACTGCCCAGAGCGTCACTCCGACGGCGCATCTGGGCTTTTTCGTTGCTACGTTGGGTCAGATCGATCATTCCACTCTCGCCCAGAAAGACCAGAACGACCGTGCGTGACATATCATTCCACCTGAGGGCGAACGAGTGTCGCGCAATTGACTGAGCATGAAGCAGTACCGACCGAACGGGCGAGCAGCCCTTACTTCTCGATCACCACAATCCCGACAAATAGCAAGATCGCGACTACCCTCCGCGCGGTCACAGACGGTTAGCTCAGGTTGACAAACAAAGAAGAGGGCCAACCGTCGTACGGTATCTGTTCCGTCCCGTTCGCATAGCCGAGACTCTCGCTCCGCTGCCGGTGCTCCTGACCCAGCAGCCCTCGCGCAGGACAGGTACCGCACATTCGCCGCGGGTGGGGCCATCCGCGTCGGGGGTTTTGTTCGGGGCTCTGACCAAGGGGTAGGAGACTCACCTTGAAAGGCCATTCATCAATCCAATGGCGAACAGAGGCGAACTGCCTCAAGTGCGACAAGATCGGGCTGTGCTCCACCGTCGGCCGATGTCTGGCCGAGAGCACCGGAGCCGCCCGGATAACGTCGGTCGCCAAGGCGGTCGACTACATGATCGAACATCTGCCGGAACCAATTCAGCTGAGCGACGTGGCACGAGCGGGCACGTTGAGCCCATTTCACTTCCACCGCGTTTTCCGAGACGTCACCACGACGACGCCGGCCAGGTTCCTGACCTCGCTCAGAATGGCGGAGGCCCGTCGTCTGCTGCTGGTCACGCAGAAGACCGTGACCGACGTGTGCACCTCGATCGGCTATTCCAGCCTCGGGACCTTCATCAGCCAGTTCGGCAAGCTGACCGGGCTGTCGCCGCGCAGGTTCCGGTGCGTCGTCGAGCAGCTGGGGCACATTCCGGTCGAGGAGCTCGTCGAGGCGGGCCCGGAGCTGGCGGCGGCCTCCGGACCCATCGGCGCCGTAACCGGCCTGCACGGTGAGGCCTGCAACGCGTTGCTCGGGCTCTTCCGGCTGAACCGGCCGCAGGAGCTGCCGACGATGTTCCACGTCATCGCGACGAACCGGCTGGTCGCCCTTCCCCCGGTGGCGGACGGGGACTACGAGCCGATCGCGCTCGCGGCCTTACCGAACGCCACGGTGCGTGACGTTCTGGCGACCCCGATCGGCGTGCTCGGCCGGATCGGGTTCGGCTACTCGCCCGTGACCGTCGCCGGCGGCCGGTGCCGCCACCCGTTCCAGGTCGCGTTGCGCAGGCAACGCCGTTTCGACCCGCCGATCGAGTTCACCCGGCCGCTGCTGTCGCTCGCACGCCGGCGCGTTCTGCGCATCTCCCACTCCACTCCCGCCATCGGGTGACCTGACCCCGCAGCGGACTTCCGAGCTGAAAAAGCGGGGTGAGCGGCCGCAACCGCTCACCCCGCTTCGCCGTGCTGGGTCAGGAGTGCATCCAGCCGGTGCGGGTGCAGAACTGCACACCCGGCTCGTCCGCGATGTTGTCCTGGTTCGTGTCGACCTCGGCCTCGTGCGTCGAGTAGATGTCGAGGGAGTTGACGTCGATCTTGCCGTCGCCGTCCCAGTCGACCAGCTTGCCCTTGAACGTGCCCGTGATGTAGGCGTTGGCCAGCGGGCCGGTCGGGGTGTCGAGCGTGCCCAGGATGCTGTTGCCCGGGAACAGGATCTCCTCGAGCGAGCTGCCGCGCATCGTCTCGAAGTTGATGTAACCCCACGTCTGGACCGCACCGCGGACGTAGCGGATCGCGGGCTTGCCCTTGATCTCCATCAGCGGGTCCGTGGTCCACTCGCCGGAACGCTTGGCGGAGACCATCTCGTTGCGGTGGCCGAGCGAGTCGTTGTCGGCCTGGCCGGACATGAAGATCGGCCGCAGGCCGCGCGACTCGAAGAAGAAGCTGCCCCGGCCCGCGCTGGCGTGGTTGGTCACGCCGCGGAACAGGAAGTTCTCCACGTGCGGCGTGCCGTCGTCGTGCAGGCCCGCCAGGTTCTTGCTGATCACCAGCTGGTGGTCGCGCGTCGCCGAGTTCGGGCAGGCGTGCGCCTGGCCGTAGCTCCGCGCGAGGCCCTGGGGCGCCAGGGAGATCTTGCCCCAGTGCCGGCCGGTGTCGTCGAGCCGCACGTAGACGTCGACGTCGATGTTGAGCAGGATCGTCTCGTCGAACGTGCGGTCCGGGTCCTGCTTCCACGAACGGCTGTCGAACGCGGGCAGCCCCGTGGTGAGCTCCGACGCGAACAGGCGCGCCCACTCGCCGACGTCGGCGTCGTCGTCGTTCACGAAGCCCTGCAGCGCCTTGAGCGCCCTGGGGCCGCCGATCTTCTCCAGCGCCCACAGCGCGTTCCAGCGCACCTCGCGCACGCTGTCGGTCTTCACCGCTTCGGTGAGCAGGTCGACGGCGCCCGGCAGGCCGCGATCCACGTACTGGAACAGCGACTGCTCCCGGATCATCGGGTCCCGGTGGTTCAGCGCCTCCTGCGCGACCTGGTCGTCCGTGCGGACGTCGAGCCGGATCGCGGTCCGCTTGAGGAACTCCCCGAAATCACTGTTGAGACGTGCGGGGTCACCCTGGAGGTAGTGATCCCAGACAGGAGCCTGTGCTTCTACACCGCTTACCTGTCCCAGATCGACAGACTCAAGTGCCATGCCGGTCATCCTTTCCGAACCGATCAGCAAAATTGGCTCTAACTGTGGACGCCAGTAAGCCCTGACCAGCTGGAAGAGCGCGCTGGCCAGCTACTCGACGATCCATTTTCCGCTTCGGACAACCACGTTGAGAGCATTAATCCCGGGTGAGCGGATGAATTCCGGGCTGCCCTTCGACGCTGTCTCCACTAAAGCCGGATCCACGGCCGCAGTCAACGCGGTGCGCCAATCGAGCAATCGAGCGTAAAAACGTCGAAAAATGCTTACGAGAGCTCTCTCGAGCCGTCCGGCAGCCGCCGGGTGACACCCGCTCGGTCCAGGAGCTCGAGCAGCGGCACGGCGGTGCGGCGGGTCGTCCTCCACGCCTGGCGCGCCTGGCTGACCGTGAAGGTCCTCCCGACGCCGCGCACCACCTCGGCGGCGAGCCGGTCCGCGCCGGGCAGCAGCACCACACCGGGTGCGAGCAGCAGCAGCCTGCCCGCCCGGACCGCGCCGGCCAGTTCCGCCGGCCCCAGGCCCGCCCGCGCGAGGTCGCGCGCCTCCGGAGCGCGGAAGGGGTTCTGCCGCAACAGCTCCCCGATCACCGCGAGTCCCTTCTCGACGGAGACCGGCAGCGCGGCTCGTCCCACCACCACACCGTCCTCCGAGTTCAGGCCGGCGGCGCGGACGAGTTCGCGGGTGACCTCGGCCGACGGCACCGAGAGCCGATCGGCGAGCACCGGCAACGGCATCCCGCGCGCCAGCGGCCGTTCCGCGCACCAGGCGGCCACCTCGTCCCCCACCCGCCCGACGAGCGACTCCCATGCGGCCGGGTCGGCGTACCCACCGGCGACCGGCCGTCCGGTGACGGGCAGGCCGGCTGCCCGGAAGTCGCCGTCGCTCAGGAAACGTCTGCGCCGCAACAGATCCGCGGCAAGACCGGGGCCCACCTGGGCGCCGTCCGGGTGGGACTCCGCCGTGCCGCGGCCGCCGGCGAGCCCTGCCAGACCCACCAGTTCCGCACCCCTGCGCGCCCCGGCGCCCCGCCGCGCCAGCTCCTCGGGCCACACGTCGACCACCACCGCCCCCACCGGCGGACCGGCGCCTCCCGGATCACGCAGCAGCAGCCGGTCGCAGGGCCGCACCGGCACCTCGCACGCGGTCCGGAGCCTCGCCGCTCCCGGCCCCAGCGCGCGCACCCGCACGGACACCGCCGCCGTGCCGACGTGCAGCACCAGGGCCTTGGCACGCGGCGGACCGCCGCACCACAGGACGTCGAACTCGTCCACCGCGCGCCATGCGTCCGCCGGCGCGAGCAGTGCGTCACCACGGCGCACCTCCACCCGGCCACCCGTCAGGTTCACCGCCACCCGGCGGACCGGGCGCGCGACGGCCACCGGGCGCTCGCACACCTGCAGGCCCCGCACGCGGAGCAGCTGACCTGTGCGCGCGCACCTGAGCCGGTCGCCGAGGCGCAGCGTGCCCTCCGCGAGGGTCGCGGTGACCACGCTGCCCGCGCCGGTCACCGTGAACGAGCGGTCCACCCAGAGCCGCACGTCCGCGTTGTCGTCCGCCGCGTCGTCCTGGCCCGCCACCACCGCGTCGAGGCCCG
Organism: Lentzea sp. NEAU-D7; assembly: GCF_026242055.1. GTDB lineage: Bacteria > Actinomycetota > Actinomycetes > Mycobacteriales > Pseudonocardiaceae > Lentzea. Next base: position 188,812 of record NZ_JAPJDL010000018.1, read on the forward strand.
CGCGCAGCTCCGGCAGGCCCGCACCGGTCACGGCGCTCACCGCGAACACGGGGAGGCCGGACAGCGACGTGCCCCCGAGCTCACGGCGTGCCTCGGCCGCGGCCGGCCGCGGGTCCGCTCGATCGGACTTGGTGACCGCCAGCACGCCGCGGCCGGTGCCCAGCGCGTCGAGCGCCGCCAGGTGCTCGGCCGACTGGGCGGACCAGCCCTCGTCCGCGGCGACGACGAACAGCACCGCCGGCGCGGGTGCGGCCCCGGCGAGCATCGTGGCCACCAGCCTGCGGTGCCCCGGCACGTCCACGAAGGACACCTCGGTCCCGCTGGGCAGCCGGGTCCACACGAAGCCGAGGCCGATGCTCATCCCCCGCTCCCGCTCCTGCGCCCAGCGGTCGGGCTCCCTCCCCGTCAGAGCCCTGACCAGCGCGGACTTGCCGTGGTCGATGTGTCCGGCGGTCACGATCACCGGCACGGCAGGTCGCCCACCGCGAGAACCGCACGCGCCAGCGCGTCGTCGTCGGACGGGTCGACCGTGCGCAGGTCGAGCAGGCACCGCCCGCCCTCGACCCGTCCTACCACGCGCTGCGCGCGCAGCGGCGCGGCGAACCGTTCCGGCAGCGCGACGGCGACACTGCGCAACCGCACTCCCGGCGCGGCACCGCCACCGACCACCGAGGTGGTCGCGACCACCTCGGCACCGCTCACGGTCCTGGCGAGCGCTCGAGCCCTGCGTTCCAGCGAGACGACATCCGCCGACAGCATCGCCTCGACCGGGGACTCCGGCCCGCGCAGCGTCGCCTCCAGCGCGGCCAGCACCAGCTTGCCCGCCCTCAGCGCCCGTGCCGCCGGATGCCTGCGCAACGAGGTCACGATCTCCCGGTCTCCCAGCAGCAACCCGCCCTGAGGTCCGCCCAGCAGCTTGTCCGCGCTCGCGGTCACCAGCGCCGCGCCGGAACGCAGGGCCGTCCTCGCGTCCGGCTCGCCGGGCAGCCGCGGGTCGGGCGCGAGCAGGCCGGAGCCGATGTCCACGACCACCGGGACCCCGCGGCCCGCCAGGTCCGCCACGCTCGCCGCCGAGGTGAAGCCCTCGACGCGGAAGTTCGACGGATGCACCTTCAGCACGAACCCGGTGTCCGGTCCGATCGCGGCGGCGTAGTCGCGGGCGGTCGTCCGGTTGGTGGTGCCGACCTCGCGCAGCCGCGCTCCCCCGGCCGTCAGCAGTTCGGGGATGCGGAACCCGTCGCCGATCTCGACCAGCTCACCCCTGCTGATCACGATCTCGCGTCCCGGCGCCAATGCCAAGGCGCACAACAACAACGCGGCGGCGTTGTTGTTCACGACGTGGACCGCCCCGGCGTCCGGCACGGCCTCGCGCAAGGCCGCGAGGGCTCCCCTGCCACGCGCGGCACGGCGTCCGGTGGCGAGGTCGAACTCGACGTCCGTCCACCCCGCGGCGGCGGCGAGCGCCGCACGGGCGGCGGCGGACAGCGGCGCGCGGCCGAGGTTGGTGTGGATCAGCACTCCCGTGGCGTTCAGCACCGGGCGCGCGGCGAGGCGGCCGAGCGCGGCCATCGCGGCCTCCGGCACCTCCGCGGGACCGAGCCGGCCTCCGCGGGCCTCCTGCTGGGCCGCGTGGATCGCCGCCTTGACCGCGGCACGGCCGTACACCGCCACGGCCTCGCGCAGCGGCGAGGAGGCGAGCAGCGCACCCGTGCTCGGGATGGTCCGCCACGACATGCAGCCTCCACCGTCGTCTGTGGCGGAGGCGGACGGGAATCGAACCCGCCGGCGGCAGGTCCTGCCGCCCGTCGGTGTTGAAGACCGCGCCGGCCACCAGACCGGATACGCCTCCCCGGCGCGTTCCAGGATCGGCAAGCCATCGGAACATCGGCTTCTCCTGGCTTGCCAAGGTCGATCATGACCACTTCCAGGCTGACCGAGACCGCCGCCGGTGGCGGTTGCGCGTGCAAGCTCCCTCCCGGCGAGCTGGAGGACCTCCTCGCCCGGGCCGTCCCCGCTTTCCCCGGGCTGCTGGTGGGCACCGGGGACGACGCGGCGGCGATCCGGATCGACGGCGAGCGCGCCGTCCTGTCCACTGTGGACTTCTTCACCCCCGTCGTCGACGACGCCCGCGACTGGGGACGCATCGCCGCCGCGAACGCCCTGTCGGACGTCTACGCCATGGGAGGGGAACCGGTGCTGGCGGTGAACCTCCTGTGCTGGCCGCGCGCGAAGCTGCCGATGGAGCTCGCCGCCGAAGTGCTGGGCGGCGGGGCGGAGATCGCGGCGCAGGCGCGGTGCCCGGTCGCGGGCGGCCACAGCATCGACGACGCCGAACCCAAGTACGGCATGGCCGTCACCGGCATCGCCCACCCGGATCGCCTGCTGCGCAACAGTTCCGGCGAGGCGGGCACACCGCTGTCGCTGACCAAGCCGCTGGGGATCGGTGTCCTCAACACCCGGCACAAGGCGACAGGCGAGGTGTTCGCCAACGCCGTGGCCACGATGGTGGCCTTGAACGCCATCGCGTCACGAGCCGCGGTGGCCGCCGGGATCCGGTGCGGCACCGACGTCACCGGTTTCGGCCTGCTCGGCCACACCCTCGAGCTGGCCAGGGCCAGCGGCGTGACCGCGGTGATCGACAGCGGGGCGGTGCCGGTGCTCGACGGCGCGTCCGAAGCGGTGCGCGACGGCTTCGTCAGCGGTGGCACCCGGCGCAACCTGGACTGGGTGCGCCCGCACAGCGACCTCGGCGGCGTGGACGAGACCACCGCGGTGCTGCTCGCCGACGCGCAGACGTCCGGTGGCCTGCTGCTGGCCGGCGAGATTCCCGGGGCACCCGTCGTCGGCGAGCTGGTCCCCCGCCGCGAGCACCTCGTCGTCGTCCGCTGACCTGTCCGTTTCGCCCGTTCCTCCAAACGTGTGACCCCGTTTGACAAATGAATTTGTCAATTGAACGATGGGTCCATGGGCGGTGGCATCAACTACCTCGACGAGCCGGGCGCGGTGGCGGCCGCACTGGCCCCACTGCGCAGGAAACTGCTGGCCAGGCTGCGCGAACCGGCGTCGGCGACCCAGCTCGCGGCGGCACTGGGCCTGCCGCGGCAGAAGGTGAACTACCACCTGCGGGCGCTCGAGACCGCGGGCCTGGTCGAGCTGGTCGAGGAGCGCCGGCGCCGCGGGTGCGTGGAGCGCATCATGCGGGCCAGGCCGGGCGCGATCGTCGTGGATCCGACAGTGGTGAGCCACGACGAGGACTCGCCGACCCAGCTCAGCCTGATCCAGGACCAGTACGCGGCCGAGCACCTCATCGACGTCGCCGCCGCGACCGTCCGCGACCTCGCCCGGATGCAGGTCAAGGCGGACGAGGCGGGCAAGCGCCTGCTCACCTTCACCGCCGAGACCGACGTGCGGTTCGCGAGCCCCGCGGACGTGCACAGCTTCACCGACGAGCTGACCGAGGCGCTGCGCCGGATCGCGGCCCGCTACGACACGCGGGACGGTCGCCAGTACCGGGTCGTGGTCGCCGGTCACCCGACCCCCAAGCCGATTGACAAGTCGAACGAACAGGGAGAGAACCGATGAGTGACGTCCAGGCCACCGACACCCCGCGGCTGGAGATCCGGGTGGCGACCACGGTCGACGCCGCCTGGCGGGCACTGCGGGACAAGGACGTGATCAGGCAGTGGCACGCGTGGCAGTCCGGCGAGCTCGAGGCCGAGCTCGACTCGATCTACTTCACCGACGTCGTCGAGGACGCCGAGAACCACACGCTCGTCCCCAACGGGGGTGACCGGTTCGAGATCCACGAGGACGGTGACAGCGTGCGCATCACGCTGGTCCGCGCCCCGCTGAGCGGCGACGCCGAGTGGGACGCGTACTACGACGACGTCACCGAGGGCTGGACCTCGTTCCTGCAGCAGCTGCGGTTCGCCCTGGAGCGCAAGCCGGGCGAGCAGCGGCGCACGCTCTTCTTCGGCAACCGCCAGACCTACTCCGGCACCGTCGTCGAGCGCCTCGAACTGGACTCCGCGGGCGAGCCGGGCAGCCGCTACACCGCCACCCTCGCCGGTGAGGCGGTCGAGGGCGAGGTGTGGTTCCGCTCGGAGCACCAGCTCGGTGTCACGGTCGACTCCTGGGGCGAGGGCCTGCTGATCATCGCGGGCACCGGCCCCTCCTCGACCGACCCGGCCGGGACGTCGATGGCGCTGCTGAGCACCTACGGCCTGGCCGACGACGTGTACTCCCTGCTCGACAAGCGGTGGTCCCAGTGGTGGGCCGAGAACACCGGCAAGTGAGCGAGGAGGACTCTCATGGCTGACAAGCGCAACCGGGCCGGCACGATCGTGGGCCTCGACCTGACCATCTCCGACGCGCCCGGCCTCCGGGACTTCTACGCCGAGGTCGTCGGCTGGAAGCCCGAGCCGCTGAGCATGGGCACGCACGACGACTACATGATGCTGGCGCCCGACGGCGCCCCCGTCGCGGGAATCTGCCACAAGGCGGGCGGCAACGCCGACCTGCCTCCCCAGTGGATCACCTACGTCGCGGTCGACGACCTGCCCGCCAGCCTGGAGAAGGTCACCGCGCGGGGCGGCGAGGTCGTGCGCGGCCCGGGCGGCGCGGGACCGGGTGCCTTCGCGCTGATCAGGGATCCGGCCGGGGCGACGCTCGCGCTCATGCAGAACCCCTACCCGGACGGGGACGACGGCCGGTAGGGCTCGGCGGGTGGTGGCGGGCACCGTCACCACCCGCCCCGTTCGGCGATCTCGCGCACCAGCGCGGCGCTGGGCGGGTCGTCGACGTCGAGGTTGGCGGCGATGACCTCGCACAGCATCTCGTCGGTGCCGCCGCCGATCCGGGTGAGCCGCACGTCGCGGTACATCCGCGCCAGCGGGAAGTCCTCCACGTAGCCGCGGCCGCCGAACGCCTGCAGTGCCGCGTCGACCGCGTCGGCGCAGTCCCTGGCGGCGATGAGCTTCGCGGCCGCCGCGGCGGAATGCGACACCTCGCCGCCGTGCCCCGGCGTCATCGCGGTGTCGAGCAGCGCGGCGGCCGCCGACACGCGTGCCCAGTGCCACGCCATCCGGTGGCGCAGGGCCTGGTGGTCGAACAGGCGTGCCGAGAACGCGGTGCGGTCGCGCATGTGCGCCAGGGCCAGCGCCATGGCCGCCCGTGCCGTGGCGACCAGCCCGGCGGCGGCCGCCAGGCGTTCGAAGTCGAGCACGCGCAACAGCTGCACCAGACCGGCTCGGGGACTGCCGACCGCGGCGGCGCCGGGCACGGTCACGTCGAGGTCGAGCACGGCGGTGTCCGCGGACCGGACCCCCAGCGTCGGCACGAACCGGGTGGGTGTCACGTCGGCGAGCGGCACCACGAACAGCCCGAACGACATCGCGCCGCCCGTTCTGGCCAGCACCAGCACGTGCGTCGCCCGGCCCGCGTTGGTGATGAGGCACTTGGTGCCGCGCACCCGCCACCGATCACCCTCGAGCCGGGCGGACGTCGTCACCGCGGGCACGTCGGACCCGGCGCCGGGCTCGGTGACCGCCGCACACCCGATGACCGACCCGTCGAGCGCGCCTTCGACGATCTCGGCCTGCCCACCGGCGCGGTGCAGGGCGTGCAGGAAGACCTCGCTGTGCAACGACACCGCGAGCGCCGCGCCCGCGTTGTGCACGGCGAGCTCCTCCACCAGCACCCGCGCCAGAGGCAGCCCCGCCACCGGGCCGAGCGCCCACCGCTCGCGGAAGGCACCGGCCGCCGCAAGAGCGCGGAACAGCTCGCGCGGCAGGTGCCCGTCCTCCTCCCAGGACGGCATGCAGGGCACGAACCCGGCGATCACCCGGCGGACCACCGCGCGGTAGTCGTCCACGTTCATCCCGCCTCCCGCAGCACTTCCAGGTCGGCGCACACCTCGGCCGCGATGCCCGCCACGTCCCGCAGCGCGGTGCGCACGACCCGCCACCTGCCGGACACCGCCATCGACAGCAGGTGCCCGCGCACCGCGCTCTGGTAGGTGACGAAGGCCGTTTCGGGGGTCGTGGTCTCCGCGTTCTGCGGCCCCAGCTCCCCGGGGTTCACGTCGGCCATCCGGCGCGCGGCGGCGGTCGCCACCGGGGTGTCGAGCAGGAACACGCGGTCGGGCCGCCGCACCGGCGCGAACAGCGGCAGGATCTGCTCCGGCCGGTCGAAGTCGCCGCCGGCGCGCACACCCCCCGCGGCGATGCGGGCGACGAACTTGTGGAACCAGCCGTCCGCGACGACGACGTGCCCGCGCTCCAGCGCCGGGGTGATCACGCACCGGTCGACGAGCGCGTAGTAGCTCGCCCTGATCAGCACCCAGTGCGGGTCGCCGAGCCGGAAGTACGGGCCGCGCAACGACATCTGCTGCAACGCGCGCAGCCCGTCCAGGTACTCGGCGACGAACGGGTCGTCCGGTTCGGCGGCGTTGTGCCGGACAAGGCGAACTGTCTCGTCCTGCCGGCGGAGCCGGGCGGCCACCACGGCGGCGGTGGCCGACTTCCCGGCCCCGTCGATCCCCTCCAGCGCGACGAACACCCGCTCACCCGCCACCACGCCGGTGCGGCTGGGCCCCACCGGACGTGAGGAGGTCGCGGGCCTCCTCGATCGGGAAGTCCGCGTCGAGGTACGCGCCCAGCCGGATCCAGTCGTGCCCGATCCGCAGCGTGGCCTCCCAGGCCGCGGCCGAGTCGAACGAGGCCGGGAACACCTCGGCCCGCACGAGATCGCGCACCCCGTCGACGAGCTCGTCCAGGCGTCGCGGCCACAGCTCCGGCTCGTCGCCGCGCAGGTCGCGCTCGACGGCGGCGGCCAGCGCGGCCAGGTCCGCCGGCACGGCGGTCAGCGCGGCCAGCCGGGCCACGATGGCGGCGTCGGGCGGCAACGGACTCATCCCGCACGCGCTCAGCAACGCGCGGCAGGCGTGGTGCAGCAGCCGCAGCCCGCTCGTCCGCGCCACCTCCCGCTGCCCGCCGTCGAGCGCTCCGGACAGGTCCTCCCGTGCGTTCTCGACCATGATGTTGGACCACACCTGCGCCATCCCGGCCGCCGCGAACCGCCTGGCGGGCAGGGGAACCAGCGACACGTGCCCGTCCGCGGCACCCCCGGCGAGGCCGAGCACCGGTATCCGGGTGGACGGCGGCGGCGTGATCGGTTCCGCGGGCGCCCACGGTTGCGCCGAGGCGATCGGCCCGCCGTCACGCCACCGCAGCTCGACCAGTCCGATGCGGTGGAACTCGGCCAGCGCGCTCGCGGCCACCGCGGGCTCCTCCGCGCCCTTCAGCACCTCGGCCACCGGACGTCCCGGCGCGATCGAACGCCATGCCCTCGCGGCGGAGGGGCCCAGCACGAAGACGTCGGCCCGGTCGCGCACCACGTGCACGCGGTCGCCGATCGGCCAGGTGGTGACGCCCGCACGCAGGCCGAGCAGCACCTGGTCCGCGGCGGCCGGACAGCCGCCGACCCCGAAGTCCGCGACCAGCGCGGCGTGCGACGCGATCGCCCGCTCGCCGGACCCGGGCCCTCGCCGCACCTCGGCGAGGCGGTCCCGCAACCGCGCCGCCTCGGCGTCACCACCGGCGACCAGCCGGTCGAACTGCCGGTCGAGCCACTTGGGTTCCAGGTAGGTCTCGCCGCGCGCGGCCACCCACGACTTCGCCGCGTGCCTCGCCGCGATCCCGGCCCACGCCAGTGCCTCGTGCTCCTCCTCCAGCACGTGCGACGCGACCGCGTGCCGCATGGCCTGCCTGCTGTGGTGCGCGTACCAGCCCGAGACGACCTCGGTCAGGGACAGGGGCCACTTCCGCGCCCGGCGCACGACGTCCTCCTCGCGCAGCACCACGGCTCCGCGCAGTCGCTGGCACCGGTCGAGCAACGCCGCGGGCAGTTCGCCGAACCCGGCGGCCACGTGCGCGCAGACCGCGTCGGCCTGCGCGCGGACCTGGCGCAACGACCGGGTGCGCACCTCGACCCGGCGGCCCCGCACGAACACGATCGTGGGCATGGTCGGGTGGTCGTGGTCGTCGTCGGCCAGCAGCAGGAAGTCGACGTCCGACGCCGAGTTGCCGAACCCCTCGGCGATCGAGCCCTCCAGCACCGCACCACACCCCGGCGGCGCGTCGACCAGGTCCAGCGTCTCGTCGAGCAGCGCGGCCAGCTCCGCGCGATCGATGATCACGACTCCTCCGGCCCTGCCAGCACGCGGATGGTCCCGGTCGCGCCGTCGACGTCGAGTCGCATGCCGTCCCGCACGCGGCTCGTGAGGCCGGGGACCTGCACCACGGTGGGCACACCCAGTTCACGGGCGACGATGGCGACGTGGGTCAGCGGGCTGCCGCGCTCGACGAGCAGGCCCGACGCGGACGGCAGCCACGCCACCCAGCCGGGATCGGTGCGGTAGGTGACGAGGATGTCGCCCTCGGCCTCCGACGGCAGGTCGACCACCCTCGCGCGCCCCTGCACCCTGCCCGGTCCGGCGGGCACGCCGGTGAGCTCCGTGCCCGCCGCCGCGGCGCGTCCGGGAACAGCGCGCGCCCACGCCACCCGGTTCGCCTTGGTGCCGACGGCGCCGCGGGTGGTGAAGCGGGACGGTGCGGTCAGCAGGCGGTCCGACTCGGCGACCGCCTTGCGCGAACGAACCAGTGCACGGAGGTCGACGTCCGCGGTGGAGGCGTCGAAGCACCCGCCGATCTCCTCCAGGTAGAGCCAGAAGACGTCCTCGGGCGCGTCGAGCAGCCCGAGCGAGGCGAACCGGCGGCCGATCGCCCGCACCATCACCTTCGCCGTGCCGAACGCGCGGGTGCGGCAGAAGCGGATGCGCTCGCGCAGCTCCAGCGCCCTGCGCACCTTGCCTCGGACCCGTTCGTACACCTGGCGCCGCAGGGGGGACAACGACTCGAGGACGGCGTCGGCGTCCGCCCGTCCCGTCATGCTCTCCACCGACGCCACGGCCGCGCGCAGCATCGGGAAGAACGTCGACGGGTCGTCGCGCAGGCTCGGTGCCTCGAGTTTCAGCTCGTCCAGGCTGCGGTCGCCGTAGCGCGCCACGTAGTCGTCCACTTCGGACACGAACGCGGTGTGCCCGCCGCTCAGCAACGTCTCCCTGGCCTGCCGGGGTTCGGACTCGGTGACGATGCGCCGCAGCTCGTCGTCGGCGCGCACCACGCCGGCGAGCTCGGCGATGCGGTGCGCGGGCCCCGCCGACTCGACCGAGTTCGCCGGACCCGCCACCGCCCACGTGAACCAGAGCGGGGCGTCGGGCAGCCACCGCCGGTTGAGCAGCTGCAGCGTCCCGAAGGACAGCCCGATGACGGCGTCGAGCACCGCGACCCTGCCCCAGCGCGCGACGAGGGTGCGTTCGAGCGCCTGGTAGCGGCGGTAGACCTGGTCGGCGGTGAGCGCGTCGTAGTCCGTGGCGCCGAACTCCTCGTAGGTGCGGTAGAAGTCCGCGATGAACCGCTCGCCGGTGCGTTCGATCAGGGCGAACCGGCTCGCGAACCGCAGTCGTGACCGCACGGTCACGCGGATCTCCTCCGCCCGCGATCCGAACGTGAACGGGTGCAGCCCGTCGGCCAGCTCGGGATCGAGCGTCTCCTCCACGCCGAGGGTGAGCTCGAGGCTGCGGCGGCCCAGCCGGTACAGCGGCGCGAGACGCACCAGCCGGTACCAGTTCAGCAGGTTGTAGTAGACGCGCCCGTGGAAGTAGCCGAGCAGCGACGGCAGCCACTCCTGCGCCTGGGCCAGCTGCGCGTCGGGCACCTTCAGCTCGCGGCAGTACTCCTCGTAGACGCGCTGGTACACGCGGCGCGCGAAGCTGTAGGTCAGCGGCGAGGTCATGCCCCGGAAGCTCTCGATGATGTTGGAGTTGTCCCAGACGTGCAGCTCGCCCGGCTCGTCGAGACCGGCGGTGATCGGCCGGCTCTGCAGCACCCACAGGACACCGTCCGCCATCGCCCACTCGACGTCCTGCGGTGCGCCGCGCGCCTTCTCGATCCGCCCGGCCAGGTCGCTGAGCGCGCGCAGCTCGGCGTCGGTCACGGCGAGTTCTTCTCGTGCCTCGACAGCGGTTTCGGTCACCCGGCACCCTCCCGCGGCATCCGGGTCGTACCGCTCCCGCTTCTCCCCCACCGTGACCTGCAGGACCCGGCCGGCCGCGTCGAGCACGACGGTGTCGGCGTCCACCGCACCGCCGACCAGTCCTTCGCCGAGCCCGAACACCGCGCTGACGACGCGTTCGGTGCGCTCGCCCGACATGGGGTTCGCGGTGAACAGCACACCGCTCTTCTCCGCCGCCACCAGGCGCTGGACGATCACCGCCATCCCGGCGCCGCCCGGCGGGAGACCGTGCGCGAGCCGGTACGCGAGCGCGCGGGCCGAGTACGCGCCCGCCCAGCAGCGCCGCACGTGGTCGGCGATCGCGTCGATCCCCTCGACGTTGAGGAACGTGTCGAACTGCCCGGCGAAGGAGAACCGCGGGCCGTCCTCGTCCAGTCCGGACGACCGCACCGCGACCGGGCCCTTCCCGACCGCCTCGACGGCGGCCGTGATCTCGGCCAGCGCCTCCGGTGCCAGCGGCGTCTCCAGGACCGCGCGCGCCACGGTCTCGGCGGCGGCCTCCGCGCGATCCGCGGCGAGGTCGCGCAGTGCGGCGTCGATCCGTTCGGCCAGCCCGGTCGCGGCCAGGTGCCGGTGCAGGACGTCCGCGCCGATCACGCGCCACGGCGGCACCGCGAACCCGGCGCCGGCCAGTTCGCGCAGACCTCGTGCCTTGGCACCGGCCACGTCGCTTTCCCGTGTCACGACAGTCATCCCCACACTCCCCACGCCGCGCACAAGACCAGGACCGTCACGTCGACGGCGAGCACGAACGTCAGCCCGGACCACCAGGCCCGCCCACCGCGACCCGCCCGCCACCACGAACGCATCGCGACCGCGCAGCTCGCGGCGATCAGCGCCACGCCCACCGGAACCGCCCACGGCACCGCGCCGGCCGCCGCGATCACCCCCGCCGCCACGACCGCGACCGCCGACAGCCCTGTCGCGGCGACGAGCCGGGCGCCCAGGCCGAGGCCGAACGGCCGGTAGCCCGGTTCGTCGAGCTTCCTCGTGAACTTCCAGTACTCGTAAGCACTCCAGAGCACCACCGCCGCCCCCACCACCACCATCGGGGGTGCTCCCGCCGTCACGCCGCCGTATCCCAGCACCAGGAGCGGTGCCACCTCGTAGGCGACGAACAGCACCACCGGATGCGTGATGCCGTGACGGGGCAGGAGCGGGGCGACGAGGGCGGCGGCGCATGCCCCGCCCGCGAGGGCGAGGGCGAGGAGGTCGTGGAAGTTGAACAGCACCACGGCGCCTGCCACGGCGACCATGCCGGCGCGCAGTCCCGCCGGGGCACCGCCGGTTCCGTCGTCCAGGTCGTCGACCAGGCGCAGGAAGAGGAACAGCAGCACGAAGGTCAGCCCGCCGGCCACCAGCGCGACCACGCCGAGCCGGGCTCCCGAGCACAGCGCGACGACGCAGGCGTAGGTCAGCAGCGCGGCGAGACCGTGCGTCCGCGGCGGGAACCGGAGGCGCACGTACCGGGCCGCGGCGATCACTCCCGCCTGCCTGCGCGCCGGAGCACCTCGCCGATGCCGGGTTCCGGGCGGCCGAGGTAGCCCACCCGCACGCAGTGGTCGAACAACGTGCGCAGGTACTCCACCCCGGTGGCCGCCGGCCGCCACGGCGCCAGCGACGCCGCGTTCGCGTCGTCGAACCTGGCGCGCCGGCGGAAGAAGCTCTCGTACATCGCGATGATCCGCCGGTAGTACACGCGCTCGTCCGGCGGGAGCGCGCCGGCGTCGAACGAGGACGGTGACACGTAGTGCGGCACCTGGAACATCGGGTACTCCGCCAGCGCGTTGCTCACGTCGAGCAACGTGTGCGGGGACGCGCCGACGGCGTGGAACGTGCGCCCCTCCGCCTCGGAGAAGCGGTTCACCACCTGGCAGATCAACGCCGCGACGTAGTCCACCGGCACGAGGTCGAGCAGCGCGTCGTAGAAGCCGGGCACCGATCGGACCCGCCCCTGCGTGAAGAGCTTCAGCACCACGTACATGTTCTTGAAGTCCCGGATCTCCCCGGACGTCTGCGTGCCGACGATCATGCTCGGCCGCACGACCGCGGTGGGCAGCCCGGTCGCGGCGGCCGCCGCGACCTCCTGTTCGGCGAGGAACTTGCTGCGCTCGTAGTCGGTGCCGAACCGTTGCCCCACGTCGAGCTCGTCCTCGAGGACCCGGCCCGTGCGTTCCCCGCAGACGTACGCCGTGCTCACGTGCACAAGGGGTACCGCACGCTCCGCGGCGAGCCGGACGACGTTGCGGGTGCCGTCCACGTTGAGCGACTCGTAGGTCTCCCAGCGCCGGCCGAAGTCGGTCGTGGCGGCGGCGTGCACGACGCGGTCGAGACCGGTGGCGAGGTACTCGTGGCGTTCCGCCGTGAGGCCCAGCATCGGCTTGGTCACGTCACCGGCCACACAGGACACGAGCCCCGGGCCGGACCGTTCGACCGGGACCGTGCGCACGACTCGCCCGTCGTTGCGCACGATCTCCGGCCGCGTGTGCACCAGCGCGAGGACCGTGTGCCCCTCGTTCGCCAGCCTCGCCGCGACCTCGGCACCGACCAGCCCGGCCGCACCCGTCACGAGGACGCGCAGCCCGCTCACGCCGCCTTCCCCGCGACGCGTTCGGTGACCAGGTCGACGAGCTCCCGCACCGTGGACACGGTGAGGGCCTCGTCGACGTCGACCGCGGCGAGCTCGAACCTCTCCTCGATGACGATGGCCAGTTCGAGCAGCCGCAACGAGTCGAACCCGAGGTCCGTGGCGATTCGCGCCTCGTCGGACAGCTCCTCCGCGTCCCCGTAGGACATGTGCCGCAGGATTCCGTGCACGGCTTCGCGCACTGCCTCGTTGTTCATCGGTGCCTCCGGGCCCGGGCCGGGTCAGCGCTTGAGCTCGGCCCGCATGGTCCACTTCCCGGTCATCAGCGTGTTCTTCGACGTGAGCGTGATCGGGAACCCGTACTTGTGGACGAGGTCGGTGTCACGGCCGGAGACGAGGATCGAGTTCGCCGCCTGCTCCCTGGCGCGGAACTGCATGTCGTAGACGAACTGGATCTCGCCCTTCGTGCCGGTGTAGTACCCGGTCGGCGTGTGGAAGTTCTGCACGGGCTCGGACGAGATGTCCTCGACGACGGCGTAGCGCTCGTGGTCCACCTTGGACCCGGTGTACTTGTTGTGCACTAACAACATTCCGTTGGCCATGGGTGTGATGCTTCTTGTGGCCTGGACGTGCCGCGCGGGCGCGCCGAGCCGCTGGACGGCGTTCGTCAGCGCGGGCTGGTTCGTGCCCCACCACAGCGGCTGCGTCGTTCCCCACGGCTGCTCGACGCCGTCGCGGTGGGAGATCTCCACCGTCGCCATGGTGATCATGGTCGGCTTCGCGCGGCCGCCGTTGACCGAGATGCCCGAGCACGAGTAGTCGCCCATGTAGACGTTCACCTTGCCCGGTGTGCCCTCGGCTTCGCGGACCTTGTAGCGCGACGGCACGAGCGCGCGGGCCTGGTCCGCGGTGATCTGGGTGATCTCGCCGAACTCCAGGCAGTCGCCCTCGGAGGTGACGACGACCGACGGGGTGCCGGCGTGCGCGGACGCCGGCACCAGCGTCGCCGCGAGGGCCAGCAGGACGGACGAGACGGCGAGCGATGACTTCTTCATGACTTTCTCCTTGTCGGGGAGGGGAAGAGCGCGTGCGTCATCGACGCGCGACCGGACGGGCGCGCGGAAGTGGTTGCCGTGCTGCGGGGTCAGCTGTCGGCGGAGCGCCTGGCGACGAAGAGCATGTAGCGGGGGACCAGCGACTCGGCGCAGCCCTTGAACGCCTTCACGAACCCCTCGAAGACGGCGTCGCCGTGGTCGGCGCGCAGCTCCTTCTCGGTGTCGTACAGGGACTGCAGCAACAGCGCGTACGTGCGGTGGGTGTTCTCGGTGATGTCGAGGAACTCGACCAGCTCGAACCCGGTCGACCGCAGCAGCGCGGGGTAGTCGTCGATGCGCAGGACCGGCCCGAGGCTGGCGACGCCCAGGAACGCGTCCACGGCCTCCTTGCGGGCACCGTCCAGGGGCACGTTCTCGAAGAAGTCGGTGGCGACGAGCGTGGCTCCGGGCTTCAGGACCGCGGCGATGTTGCGGAACGCCTTCTCCCGGTCCGGCATGTGCACGAGCGACTCGATCGCCCACGCGGCGTCGAACTCCCCGGCGCCGAACGGCAGGGGCTCCATCGCGTCCGCGTGCAGGAACCTCACCTGATCGGCCGCACCCGCTGCTTCCGCGGCCTCGTTGGCGCGCTTGACCTGTGCGGGGTCGTCGGAGATGCCGGCGACAGCACAACCGGTCCGCTCGGCGGCACGCCGCGCCGGTTTGCCGAGCCCGCATCCCACGTCGAGCAACCGCTGTCCGGCCGCGATCCGCGTGCGTTCGATCACGAAGTCGGTGAGCTGGTCGGTCGCCACCTCCACCGCGCTGGTGTCCTCGGGTCCCGACCAGTACCCGACGTGGAGGTTCTCGTCCCACACGTCGGTGCGCATGTCCTCGTCGGCCTTGTAGTCGTACTTCGCCTCGGCGGCCTGGTCGTCGGTGGTCGACATCGGCGCTGCTCGCTTTCCTCGTGAGGTCCGTCAGCGGTGGAAGGTGACCGGAAGGCTCCGCAGGCAGAAGATTCCGGGGGCGTCGTAGAACTTCAGCTCGTCGAGCACGGGGGTGATCTCCTCGGTGCGCCGGGCGAGCACCCGCAGCGCGGCGGTCGTCTCCACCCGCGCGAGCCCCGCTCCGAGGCAGTAGTGGATCCCCATGCCGAAACCGAGGTGCCTGCCGGTCGTCCGGCCGAGCCGGAACTCGTCGGGGTCGGCGAACTGCCGTTCGTCGCGGTTGCCGGACACGAGCCACACCCGCACGAGCTGGTCGGCGGGGATGACCGCGCCTCCGATCTCCACGTCGGTCGTGGTGAAGCGGTAGACCTCGGTGAACGGGCTGCGGTGGCGCAGCACCTCCTCCATCACCGAGGAGGGGTCCGCGGTGCCCGCCCGCCAGGCCGCCATCACCTCGGGGTTCTCCCCCAGCGACAGCACGGTGTTGCCCAGCAACGCGGTCGTCGTGATGTGGCCCGCCGTCAGCAGGAGCACGGCGAAGTTGCGGATCTCCCTGTCGGTCAGGCGTTCGCCCTCGATCTCCGCCAGGGCGAGCGCCGTCATCAGGTCGTCGGCGGGCTCGCGCCTGCGCAGCAGCGCGTGGTCGAGCATGTAGGCGTTCAACTCGTCCAAAGTGGACTGCATGGACTCCATGTACTCGCCGTTGAACGGGTCGTCGTGCTCGATCGCGTAGAACTCGTCCGCGCACCGCACGAGGAAGTCCCGGTCGGACGCCGGCAGTCCCAGCAACTCGCCGATGACGATCACCGGCAGCTCGTAGGCGAGGTCGCCCACGAGGTCGAACCGCCCGCTCCGGCCGGCCAGCGCCCGGTCGAGCAGGTCGTCGACGATCTGCTCGATCCGCGGGCCGAGTTGCTCGACCAGCCGGGGCGTGAACGCGTGGGACACGAGTCCGCGCAACCTGCCGTGCCGCGGCGGGTCGATCGAGACCATGCTCCCCTCGGCGTTCTCCGCCACTTCCGGCGGCAACGAGCGAGACGGGTCGGAGCAGAACGTGTCCGTGTCGCGCAGCGCTTGGACGATGTCGTTGTAGCGGAACAGGCTCCACGTGCCGTTCGACTCGTCGAACCAGGCCGGCTGATCGTCGCGCATCCCCTTGAGCCAGGCGAGAACCGCGGTCCCGCCATCGGCGAAGGTCAGTCGCGGGATGCCGCTGTCCCGCGACGTCCGCTGCGTCGAAACGTCCGACAACTCCGTCATGCTCGCCCCTCACCTCGAGCAACACACCCGCAGGTGTATGACTAATCGTCATACTAAGCACGCGGGTCAAAACAAGGCAAGGAAGCCGGAGCGACGATCAGCGCCCGAGTCGGACGGACGTCCCGGCGCCGGTGATCACGGGAACACCGGCACCGGTGGTGCCGTCAGCCGGTGGCCCGGCGCCCGAGGCATCCCGGGACACCTGGGAAGAGGCCCTGGCGGAGGCAGACGTCGATGTGACCGACGCGGCGCGGGTGAGGTCAGGACGGTCGGTGAGCGGCCGAGCCGGTTGTGGCAGGCGCTCACCTCCCGCTTCCCGCAGAACAGCATCGTGGGTCGACCGGTCCCCGAAGCCCGGCGAGCGTCAGTACCGCGGCTGTTTGAGCAAGGAGTCGCGTCCGGCGATCTCCGGCTCGTACACCTGCTCGTTCCACGACTCGGCCGGCACCGGCTGGAGCGCGATCGACACGACGTCGTCCGGGCATCCGAAGGCCTCGGTGATGGCCGCGGTCAGCGCGCCCGACAGCGCGGCCGCTTGGTCCGGGGAGAGGGTGGCGGGGAAGTGTTTGACGGTCACGTGCGGCATGGCAGGTCTCCTTGGACGGAACGGATGTGATCGACGAGCGACTCGACGAGCGGGAGGCGGAGCATTCCGTAGTGGTCCGCCGGTAAGTCCACAAAGGACACCGAAGCGCGGACCGCGGGCCTTTCGATGAACGACGGCTGGTCCCCCGCCGCCCGGAACACGGTCACGGGGGCGGCGATGGAGCGCATCGCCAGGTCGTGGTCGGTGTGGTCGAAGCGGTAGGTCTGGTGGACCACCCGGGCGATGCGGCGGACCAGCTCCTGGTCCAGGTCGAGGCGGGTGCTCACGAACGCGGTGAACGTGGCCTCGTCCCTGGTCGCGCGCAGGCAGTCCTCCAGCAGCTCGCCGGAGACAGCACCCGCGAAGACGGAGAACAGGATCGTGACGTAGCCGCGGCTGCGCCAGCTCGGGGTGCGGTCGGTGCCGCCGGCTCTCGGGTTGCCCGGCGCGATCAGGAAGAGCCGCTCCACCCGCTCTCCCGCCCGCTCCAGCTGGTGGGCCGCCTCGAAGGCGACGCGCGCGCCGAAGGAGTAGCCCCACAGGGTGTACGGGCCTCGCGGTTGCGTGCGGCGGATCAGCTCCAGGTCACGTGCCGCCATCTCGGCGATCGACGGGTACGCGGTCTCGCCCGCGTTCACGCCGTGCGCCTGCACGCCGTAGAACGGGCGGCCGGCCCGCGCGGCCAGCTGGCGCAGGTTCATCGGGTAGCCGCCCAGGCCAGGCCAGCAGTACACGGGTTCCAGCGTGCCCGCGGCGTTCAGCCTGATGAGCCTGGACGCCGCGTCCGCGGTGCCGCCCTCCACCACCTTCGCCAGTGCCTCGACCGTCGGCGCGTCGAACAGCACCTGCAGGGGCAGGGACAGGCCGAAGTCCCGGTTGATGCGGTTCACGAGCCCCACCGCCAGCAACGAGTTGCCGCCCGAGGCGAAGAAGTCGGCCTGCACCGAGACGACCTCGACCTTCATCAGCCTGCGCCAGACCTCGCCGATGCGGCGTTCGGTGTCGGTGCGCGGTTCGACCACCGGCTGGTCGGAGAGGTCCGCCTCGGCGAGTGCCGACTCGGCCAGGGACCGCGTGTCGATCTTGCCGTTCGCCGTGTGCGGGAGCCGGTCGAGCACGACCACCTTGTTCGGCATCATGTAGTCCGGCAGGAACGAGCGCAGGTCGTCGCGGATCATCTCGGTCGGCCCCTTCATGTGCACCGCGTCCTCCTTCATGCCGCGGTGGCGGATCTGCTCCGCGCTGACCTTGCCCCCGATGAAGAAGTACGACGGGCCCACCGGCAGTCCCCGCTCCCCCAGCAACGCCGTGAGTCGGCGGTGCGAGGGCAGGTCGTGGCCGCTCTTCGAGCTGTAGCCGGAGGACATGAGTCCCAGGCCGCGCACCGCCTGCAACCGGTGCAGCACCCGGCCGAGCTCCAGGTAGGAGAGCCACTCCCGCTCGGTGCGGCTGACCAGCGCGACGCCGAAGCTGGCCCGTTCGTAGGCCTGCTGGTTGATGGCGATGACGTGCCTGCGTTCGACCACGCCGTCCGCGACCCGCTCGAAACCGTTCTCCTCGAACCGGTAGAGGCCGGCGGGCAGACCGGCGACGCGGTCGCCGTGCGCCTGCACGTACACGTCCACGGGTTCCTCGGCCGGCGCCGGCAACGCGGGCACGAAGTCGAAGGCACCCAGGTAGTAGTCCTCCTCGGCGCATTCGAGGTGCTCCACGACCTCGGGGGCGTGATCGGCCGCGCGGAGGGTCAGGCCGTGCTCCGGCAGGATCTGCTCGAACAGGCCGACCATGTGCCCCGCCTCGATCTCCAGGACCTCCAGGATGTTGGTGCGGTACACCGGTTCGATTGCCCGCCGTTTGCCGACGAAGTGCACGCGGGCGCGCTGCCGCGGACCGGCCGCCTTCGGCTGGACGAGGTACAGCCGGTGCTCGACCGGGTGGTAGTAGTAGAACCCCGGCCCGAGGCCGAACAGGCCGTCGATCTCGAGGTACAGCTGGGTGGCGTAGAGCGAGCCGGGCGAGGCGTACCCGTACTTGGGCAGCAGCCGTTTGACGCTGTGGAACTGCCCGAAGTACCGCAGGATGCGGCCGAACTCCTCCTGCCCCACGGAAGCCGGGTCGCGCGACGTCGTCGCGGTCGTCCGCGTCCGCAGCAGTTCGAGGACGTCGTCCCTGGTGACGTCTCCGCCCTCGTAGAAGCGGTAGGTCTTGCGGGCGAACACGGTGCGGCGCTGCAGCGCCGTCGGTTCGCGGCCGGGCAGGTCCAGCGGCGGCTTGCCGCTCAGCTCGCCCTTCTCCCGGCACCCGAGGTTGGACAGCTGCGCGCGCAGCTGCACCCGGCCTTCCTTGGACTGGTGGTGCGCGCCGTGGCTGCCCTGGTCCATCAGCGCGGCCTCCTTGGGGTTCAGCTCGACGAACGCCAGGAGGTTCTGGAACCCCGTGCGCGGGTCGTCGCGCACCACCACGGCCGCGTGCTTGATCCACTCGTGCGTCTCCAGCGCGAGGCGCACCTCGTCGAGCTCGACCCGGAACCCGCGCAGCTTCACCTGGTTGTCCGTGCGGCCGACGAAGACCGCTGTGCCGTCGGGGTTCCAGTACGCCAGGTCGCCGGTGCGGTACAACTTGGGCGAACCGAAGTCCGCGTGGAACGGGTTGTCCACGAACCGGTCCGCGGTCAGGTCCGGCTTGCCGACGTAGCCGCGCGCGAGCTGCAGCCCGCCGATGTACAGCTCGCCGATCTCGCCGATGGCGACCGGTCTGCGATCGCCGTCCAGGACGTAGTACTGCGTGTTGTGCACCGGTGTGCCGATCGGCACGGTCGGCGGCCCGTCCGCGACCACGGCCGGGTCCACCCGGTGCGAGGACGAGTTGATCGTGCACTCGGTGGGTCCGTAGAGGTTGACCAGCTCGCGGTCGGGCAGCTCGGCGAAGAACCGCTGGGCGAGCGAACGGGACAGCGCCTCACCGCCGCAGAAGACCTGCTGGAGCGTCGTGCACTCGGTGATCCGCTCGGTGTCCACAATGGCCTGCAGCAACGTCGGCACGCACTGCAGCGTTGTCACGCCGTGCGCCTTCATCGTGTCCACGAGCGCCTCCGGGTCGCGGTACACGCCGGGTGCGGCCATGACCACGGTGCTGCCGCAGGCGGACGCCAGGATCTCCCACTGGGCCGCGTCGAAGCTCATCGGCGTCTTCTGCAGCACGACCCGGTGGTGGTCGATGCCGTGCGTCTCGGCGAGCCAGCACAGCTGGTTCACGATCGCCCGGTGCTCGATCATCGCGCCCTTGGGCTTGCCGGTGCTGCCGGAGGTGTAGATCACGTAGGCGAGATCCCCCGGCGCGGGCGGCGGCGGGTCGCCCTCGGGTGCGCCGATGTCGTCGAGCACGACGACGGTGGTGTGCGGCGGCACCATGCGGCGCAGCTTGCCGGCGAGGTCCCGTTGCGTGAGGACGACGTCGCCGCCGAAGTCCTCGACCATGTACCGGAGCCGGTCCTCCGGGTACTCCGGTGCCAGCGGGAGGTAGGCGCCGCCCGCGTGCAGCACGCCCCAGGCGCCCACGACCAGATCGGACGACGGGTGCACGAACAGTCCCACGCAGTCGTCCTGGCGCACACCGAGGTTCCTCAGGTGGGCCCCGACCCCTCGGGCCCGCGCCGCGAGGTCCGTGAACGTCAGCCGCTCGTCACCGTGCACCACCGCGACGTCAGGACCGCGCAGGCGCACCTGCTCGTCGAGCAGGTCCACCAGCGTCCGGTCCGGCAGTTCCCGCAGGGTCCGGTTGAACTCCCGCGTGTGCGCATCGGCGTCCAGCAAGGCGCGTTTCACGTCGACCCCCTTCGTTGCAGCGGCCCTTCTCCCTGTCAGGTTCAGAAAGAACGCTGTCGATGCGCTATCGGTCCGGTATGGACGGCGGAGAAACGACAGCGCCCGGCGGGAGAACCCGCCGGGCGCTGTACGTCCACAAAGGAATGTCAAGCCGGTATCGGCACCGGCGCGGCGATGCGCACCGCCTCCTGCGGCAGCCTGGGTTCCAGGCGCACCAGGGCCAGCGCGGACGCGGTCACCCCGGCCGCCAGCACGAGCCACATGCCCGTCGCCGAGAACGTCATGAGCCACGTCAGGACCGCCGGTGCCGTGGCGGTCGGGATCGCCCAGGAGAACTGGTACACCGAGAGGTGCCGCCCTCGCGTCTCGGCCGGCGCCGCGGAGGACACCAGCGCCGAGGCGGTCGCCCCGTGCATCAGCTCCCCCAGCGTGAACAGCGCCGTGGCCGCGAACGCGCCGGCCAGCAGCACCGCGGCCGACGACGACACCACACCGAGCGCCGCGAACACGACGAACGACACACCGATCACCGCCGCGCCCGCGGCCGTGGTCCTGGTGCGCGAGAACCGCACCAGGTACCGCGTGACCGGGATCTGCAGCAACGCGATCCCGATGGTGTTCACCGCGTACAGCGTGCCCACCAGCCCGGTCGGCGCACCGAGCTGGGTGGTGATGTACACCGGCAACGCCACCGCCAGCACCATGTAGCCGAACGCGATCGGCACGTTCAGCGCCGTCAGGGCGAGGAACGGCCGGTTCGCCAGCACCGCCCGGTATCCGCCGCGGGCCACGGTCCTCACCGCGGGCGCCACCGGCCGGTACCGGATGGAACCGACGATCACCGCGGCCAGCACGAACGCCAGGCCCGTGCCGAGCACGATCACCTGGTACGCCGCGTCACTGCCGAGCGTCAGCGCACCGGCCGCCACCAGGCCGCCCGCACCGAGCCCCGCGTTGCGCAGACTCCGTTGCGCGGCAAGCAGCTTGTCGCGTTCCGCGCCCTGGGTGATGTCGGCCACCAGCGCCTGGACGGACGGGGAGAACGAGCCGTCCCCGACCGCCACCAGCGCGACGGCGAGGAACATCCCCAGCGCCGAGTCCACGAACGGGTAGAGGCCGAACCCGACCGCCCGCAGCAGGTAGCCGCCGACGACCACGCAGCGCGCACCGAACCGGTCGACGAGCACCCCGGCGATCGGGTTGCCCACCAACGCGAACAGCGCGCCCGCCGTCATCAGCACGCCGACCCGTTCGATCGGCAGCCCGGTGACGTGGTGGAAGTACAGCAGGGACAACGGCAGGTACATGCCCGCGCCGGTCGCGTCGACGACCATCCCGGTCAGGTACCGGGTCCGCCAGCCGTTCATCGCCGGTCCTTCCTCCGCTGCTCGGGAATCCGCCCGCCGGGCCGCACCACGCGGGCACCGCTCGGGTTGGCGACGACGAGCACGAGGTCGACGGGCTTGAGGACGTCCATCTCCTGAGGAGTGTGCTTCTTCACGACGATCCCTCCTGGACTATGCGGGTCTGGTTCTCGAACCTGGCCCCGAGCGCGCGCAGGCGGGACTCCGCCTCCACCCGGTCGGCGCCGGTGGCCACGGCGGCGAGCAGGAAGTCCGCGGACCCGGCCGCCGGCGGGATGACGTCGCCGACCGCCGCGTAGCGCCAGAACCGCGCCACCCAGGGCTCGACGACCGCTGACGGCAGCGCCTCCACGAGACCCGGCCGTTTCATCATCAGCACCTGCCCGGACATCCGGGCGGGCACGGGCGGCGGCCCGCCGGCGAGGGTCGTGGCGAGCAACGGCAGGGACAGGCCCAGCTGTGCGCGCGTGACGTACTCGCCGTGGTTGATGCCGAAGATCGCGGCACCGACCTCGCGGATCTTGGCTCCGCCGGTCCTGGCGGCGATCTCGCACACCACCAGCCGGTCGTCGGGCGTGTGGAACACCTCGGCGTGGAAGGCGTGGTCGAGGTGCCGGTCCGACGTCCGCAACGCGGTCACCGCTCGCCCGGTCAGCTCCAGCAGCCGCGCCGACAGCGGATCGGACACGTCGAGCGTCAGGTCGACGCGCGCACCCGGATCGGAGCCGAACGACGAGAGCGAGTACTGGTACTGCGACGCCCACGCCAGCACGACGCGCCCGCCGACGACCAGGCCGTCGACGTGGCACATCCTGCCCGGCACGAACGACTCCACGAGCGCCGGACCGGCGAGCTCCAGCGGTTCCCCGCCGTGCAGCACGCGCAGGCCGATCGAGTTGAACCCGGCGATGTCCTTGACCACGACCGGGAACCCGTGTTCCGCGGCGAACGCCCACACCTCCGCGGCGGTCGAGACCACGGCGTGCCGCGCGACCTCGATCCCGGCGCCGGTGAGCCGCCGCTTCATGACCGCCTTGTCCCGGTACGGCACGGTGTCCGCGGTCCACGCGCCCGCGAGGCCCAGGTGTTCGCGCACCCGCGCCGCCACCAGCAGGTCCGCCTCGTGGTGCGCGACGACGTGGGTCACCTCGAACTTCTCGGCCAGCGCCAGCGCCCGGTCGAACACCAGCTCCTCGTCGTGGAAGTCCTGCACGACCTCGAGGTGGGTCAGTCCGAGGTGGTCGTCCGGAACCTCCTCGCCGGCGTGCGTGATCCGGTCGCGAGCGGCCAGGACGACGACGTCGGCGTCGTACCCGGCCAGCCACGCGCGGTACGGGAACGGTTCGAACGGGTTGCGGTGGATGATCAGCGCGCTCATGCCGGCACCGCCTCGGCGACCTCCGCGGCACCCGCGCGCACGACGGTGCCGTCCTCCACCTCGACCTGGACGTCGATCACCTCGTCGATCAGCCGGGCGCCGTTGGCGACGGCGTCGTCGGCGTCGACGCCCGTGACCGCGACCAGGCCGAGCCGGTCCCAGTTGTCCCGCAGGGAGCGGACCTCGTCGCCCGGCCGGGCGCTCAGCCGCACGACCAGTGCCTCGGGCGCGGCCGCGGCGGCCTCGGCACCCGCGACCGACACGACGCGGCCGGGCGGGCCGACGACGAACCGGGTGCTCGCGCCCGCGCGCGCCACCGGCCGTTCCGGGAGCTCGGGCACGAGCCCGAACGGCCAGCCGACCGAGTAGGTGACCAGGTCGATCCCGTAGGCGCCCTCGACCAGGTCCGTGATGGCGTCACCGGCGATCCGGTTGTGGCTCTCGATCACCGACAGCCCGCGCGAGCCGACCCGGACCTCGGTGTGCGCGACGCCGTCGCGCAACCCCATGGTGGTCAGGAACCGCGGCACCTCCGCCCGGATCAGCTCCTCGTCGGCCTCGCTGGTCCTGGCCGGCACGACGTGCCCGATCTCCGCGAACGACCGCGGGTCGACCCACTTCTCCGTCACCGCGACCACGACGTGACGCCCGTTGAAGCTGAACGTCTCGACGCTGTACTCCGCGCCGTCGATGTAGCGCTCCATCAGGAACTCGCCCAGGACGAACAGCGTCGAGACGCGGTCGGTGCGGGTCCCGCGCAGGCGCGACACGTGCTCCCACGCCCGGTCGAGCTCACCCGGCCCGTCGACCTTCAGCACCCCGATCCCCGCGGTCGCGTCCGTCGGCTTGACGATGAACGGGTAGCCGTGGCGCGCCGCGTAGGCGTCCAGGTCGCCGCGTTCCGCCAACGGCGCCGCCGGCACCGCCGCGGGGTCGTGCAGCGCCAGGTGCGCCCGCATGGCGAGCTTGTCGCGGAACAGCCGGGTGATCGCGAGACCCGTGCCGCCCAGACCGAACCTGTCGTTGATCCGGCCCGCGTTCTCGAGCCCCGGTTCGGTCAGCGACAACGCGAAGTCGAAGTGGTGGAGGTCCCACAGCTCCTCGGTCACCGGCTCGACCGCGGCCCAGCTGGTGAAGTCGACGACGCGGACGGCGTCCGCGGCCGCCTCCTGGATCGGCGAGATCTTGGTCGGGTGCTGCAGGAGCAGCACGGTGATGCCGAGCTCCTTCGCCTTGACGACGGTGTCGTC
The DNA here is from genome assembly GCF_026242055.1 of Lentzea sp. NEAU-D7. Lineage (GTDB taxonomy): Bacteria > Actinomycetota > Actinomycetes > Mycobacteriales > Pseudonocardiaceae > Lentzea. The sequence continues at coordinate 213,179 of NZ_JAPJDL010000018.1, forward strand.
GGTTCCTCCGACCAGCAGTAGCGTGCTCATCGGTCCGTTCCCCTCGTGTCGGCCGACGTGAGCACGCTCAGGTAGCGCTCACCGGTGTCGGGCAGGATGGTGACGATCGTCTTGCCTTCGTTCTCCGGTCTCTCGGCGACGCGCAGCGCGCCGAAGGCGGCGGCTCCCGACGAGATCCCGGCCAGCACGCCGGCCTGGCGGGCCAGCCACAGCGCGGTGTTCGCGGCGTCCTGGTCGCTGACGGTCAGCACGTCGTCGATCAGCGCGACGTCGGTGGTGTCGGCGACGAACCCGCCGTTGAGGCCGGGGATGGCGTGGCTGCCCGCGTACCCCCTGGACAGCAGCGGGGAACCCTCCGGCTCCACGCCGACGGCCCGCACCAGCGGGTTGCGGGACTTCAGGTAGGCCGCGGTGCCGCAGAGCGTGCCGCCCGTGCCGATGCCGGCGACGAGGACGTCGACGGTGCCGGCCGTGTCGGCCCAGATCTCCGGCCCGGTGGACTCGAAGTGCGCGGCCGGGTTGTCGGGGTTGGCGTGCTGCTGCGGGAACCACGAGCCGGGCGTCTCCTCGTGCAGCTCCCTGGCCCGGTCGATGCAGCCCTGGTAGCGGAGCTCGGCCGGCGTCAGCACCACCTGGGCACCCAGTGCCCGGAGCAGTCCGATGCGCTCGCGCGTGGCGTTGTCGGGAAGCACGATGACGCACCGGTAGCTGCGGGCGGCGCTCAGCGCGGCCAGCGCGATCCCGGTGTTGCCGGAGGTCGCCTCGATGACGGTGCCGGAACCGGGGGTGAGCAGGCCGTCGCGCTCGGCACCGCGCAGCATCCACAGCGCCGCCCGGTCCTTGACGCTGGAGCCGGGGTTGGCCGACTCCAGCTTGGCGAGCACCCTCGCGTTCGCGGTGGGCAGCCGCAGCAGAGGCGTGTTGCCGACCAGGTCGTCGATCGATTCGGCCACCCGCTGGGTGCCCAGGGTCGCGGTCATGACGCCGTCCTCCGAAGGGTGTGGCCGGTGGACACGGCCGCTGTCGGCGCGAGTGCCGCGGCACGGCCGGGCACGTCCCTCACGACGAGAGCGCCGGCCCCGATGACGGCGCCGTCGCCGATCCTGATCGGGCCGAGCACGGTGGCACCGGTGCCGAGGACGACGTCCCTGCCGATCTCGGGGTGCCTGCGTTCGCCGGACGGGCGCAGGTTGTCGCGCCACCAGCCGACCGCGCCGAGCGTCACCTGGTGGTAGATCGTGACGTCGTCGCCGACGACGGCCGTCTCCCCGATGACGACGGCCGTGCCGTGGTCGATGAACACCCGGCGGCCGAGCCGCGCGCCGGGGTGGATCTCCACCCCCGTCACGGCGCGCACGAGCAGCATCAGCGCGCGGGAGGTCAGCCGAAGTCCGCGGTTGTGCAGGTGGTGCGCTACGCGGTGTGCCCACATCGCGGGCAACGCCGGGTGCAGCAACCCTTCCACGTGGCCGCGGATCGATGGATCCCGTTCGACCACGGTGTCCCAGTCCTCGCCGCACAGGCGCAGCAGTCCGAGCTCGGTGCCCGGCGCCGGCGCGGCTGTGGTGACCCGCTCCATCTGAGGGCCTCCTCCCATCCGTCGGTTGTCAGCAACCTCAGGGTGGGCGGAGGCCCTTTGGGTCGGCTTTTCCTCACGGGGCGCCGGCCGATAGCGGATCGATAGAGCTAACTTGCCTGGTCAGATGGCACGGGACGGGTGCGGCGGGCCCAGGCGACCGCCGGTCCGGTCGCCAGCGCGGCGGCCAGGAAGAGCACGCCGAGCCCCAGCCAGCCCGCGGCACCGCCGTCGATCACGAGCGCGGTCAGCGCCAGCGGGCCGAGCGTCCTCGCGACCGCGATGCCGCTGCCGAAGAACCCCTGGTACTGCCCCTGCTTGCCCTCCACCGCGAGACCGAAGCTGATCTCCCAGTAGCCCGAGGCCAGCATCATCTCGCCCGCGACCTGCAGCACGGCGCCCGCCGCGAGCACGACCGCCGCGACCCAGGCCGCCTGGCTTCCCGACGAGAACGCGAACACCACGCACGAGGCGAGCAGGAACAGCCCCGACAGCCGCACGATCCGGACCGCGCTGGTGAGGTCGTGGACCCGGTTCGCCACCGAGACCTGGAACAGCACCACGGCCACCGTGTTGATCACCATCAGCACGGACACCATCCAGCGCGGCGCCCCGGTGTGCCCGACGACCCACAGGGGCAGCACGACGCTCAACAACGGCATGTACAGCATCAGAACGGAGTTGAGCGCCGTCAGCACCGCATAGGGGCGGTCCCGCAGCACGACGAGAACCGGCTCGCCTTTCTCAGGCCGGGCGGCACCCGGTACCCGGGGAAGGCGCAGCAACACGAGTGCGGCGGCTAGAAAGGTCGCGGCGTCGAGCGCGAACGCGGTCAGATACGCGGCCTCGGTGTCGAACTGCAGCGCGACACCGCCGATCACGGCACCGATGGCGATACCTGCGTTCGCCGTCGACTGCATGTATGCGCGCGCCTTGGTCCGTCCGGCGGCGTCGACCACTCCCGCCAGAAGCGCCTGCCTGGCGGCGACCAACCCGCATTGGCAAATCGTATAGATGCACGCCACGACGAGGAACGCGGGAAAGGAGCGGACCAGTGCGAATGCCGCAACCGCGACCGCCGTGGCCCCCGCGAGCGCCACCGCCACGCCACGCGGACCACGCCGATCGGCCAAATGTCCGAGCGGAACGCTCGCAAACGTTCCCAGCGTCCACCCCACGGTCAGCCCGAGACCCACCTGCGTGGGCGTCAAGCCGACTATTCGGGTGAAATACAAGACTGAACAAACGTAATAGGCACCATCACCAATCGCATTGGTCAGCTGTGCCACGGCCAAACTATGAGACGGCCCGGCCGGAGGGAGCAATTTCCTTAACATCGTGCTCCTTTTTCCTCGTCACATGACATCATCACTCGGGACAACAGCTGACAACCGTGAGCGGATGGTAACCACCGTGTCACGGGCTGAACGCGTGTCCGGTTCATTCAGAACCGAAACGACAAATCGGACTGCCGTGGCGGGGCAGTTGAGGGGGCCAGTGATGCTGAGACTTCTGGGACCAGTGGAACTGGTGATCGACCAGCGGTCGCTCGATCTGGGAGGACCGCGTCAGCGGGTGGTGCTGACGATGCTCGGGCTCAACGCCAACCGCGTCGTGCCGGTCGACCAGCTCATCGACGCGGTGTGGAACAGCTCCCCTCCCTCGACCGCGAAGGGCCAGATCCAGATCTGCATCTCGGCCCTGCGCAAGGTCTTCACCGACGCCGGCATCGCCGAGGCGATCCGCACCAGGCCCCCCGGCTACATCCTGGAGATCTCCGACGACAACCTCGACAGCCTCCAGTTCTCCGCGCTCGTCGCGCGCGCCAGGGAGGAGAACGACGCCGGCTCCATCGAGGTCGCGGCCTCCACCCTGCGCACCGCGCTGGCGCTGTGGCGGGGGTCGGCCCTGTCCGGTGTCGCGAGCGAGATGATCCAGCGCGCCGCACTGCCGCTGGACGACCAGCGCCTCGCGGCCGTGGAGGAACGCATCCGGCTGGACCTCGTGCTGGGAAGGCACGAGGAGATCTGCGGGGAACTGCGCACCCTCGTGCACGACAACCCGTTGCGCGAACGGCTGCACGGCTTCCTCATGCTCGCCCTCTACCGCGGGGGCAGACAGGCCGACGCGCTCGAGGTGGGCCGCGCCGCCCGCACCGTGCTGATCGAGGAGATCGGCATCGAGCCCGGCCAGGAGCTGCAGGACCTGGAACAGGCCATCCTCAACCGCTCCCCCTCCCTCAACGCTCCCGCGGTGCGCCAGAAGGCCCCGGCGGGTCAGGCCGCGGCACCCGCGGCCGAGGCCGCCCCGACGACCATCCCGCGTCAGCTGCCCGCGAGCATCACCGACTTCACCGGCCGGAACGACTTGATCGAGGTGCTGCGCGCGGGACTCGCGACCGACTCCGACGCAGCGCGCTACGCCGTGCCCATCATGGCCATCTCCGGCAAGGGCGGTGTCGGCAAGTCCAGCATCGCGGTGCGGGTGGCGCACGAGGTCGCCGACCGGTTCCCCGACGGCCAGCTCTACGCCGACCTGCGCGTGCACAGCGGCGACGACCGCACCGGGCAGCTGCTCGCCCGGTTCCTGCGGTCGCTCGGAGTGCCCGGCACGGCGGTGCCCGACGACGTCGACGAACGGGTGGAGCTCTACCGCAGCAAGGTGTCCGGCAAGCGGCTGCTGCTCGTGCTGGACGACGTCACCAGCGAGGCCCAGGTGCTGCCGCTGCTGCCGGGCAGCGCGTCCTGCGCGGTGATCACCACGAGCCGGGTGCGGCTGTCCGGCCTGCCGGGCGCCCAGTGGTTCGACGTGGACGTGTTCGACGTCGAGCAGTCCGCGGACCTGCTCGCGCGGATCATCGGCCAGGAACGGGTGAACGCCGAGCCGGACGCGGCGATCGAGCTGATCACGTTCTGCGGCGGCCTGCCGCTGGCGTTGCGCATCGCGGGAGCGCGGCTCGCGTCGCGGCCGCACCTGCGCATCGACGGACTGGTCCGCAGGCTGCGCGACGAGGCCCGCCGGCTCGACGAGTTCGAGCACCACGGGCTGGAGCTGCGGTCCAACATCGGCCTGACCTACAAGGGCCTCGGTCCCGATGCCCAGCGGCTGTTCCAGTTGTTCTCCCTCATCCGCGCACCCGAGTTCCCGGCGTGGACGGCCGCCGCGCTGCTGGACATCGACATCTACGACGCCGAGGACATCCTCGAGAGCCTCGTGGACGCGCAGCTCGTCGACACCGTCGAGTACGCCGACGCGACCGCCCCGCGCTACCGGTTCCACGACCTGATCCAGGTCTACGCCAGGGAGAAGCTCACCGAATCCACCACGGAGGATGAACGCGCCGAGGCCCTCGCCCGGTTGCTGGGCGCGTGGCTCGCGCTCGCCGAGGAGGCGCACCGGCGCGAGTACGGCGGCGACTACACGATCATGCACGGCGACGCTCCCCGCTGGGCGGACGCCACCTGGGCGAACGTGGGCCTGACCGCGAACCCCATCGACTGGCTCGACAGCGAGCGGAGGTCGCTCGTCGCCGCCGTCCGCCAGGCCGCTCAGGCGGGCATGGACGAGCTGTGCTGGGACCTCGCCCTGACGTCGGTGACGTTGTTCGAGTCCAAGGGCTACTTCGACGACTGGCTGGAGTGCGCGAGGACGGCCGAGACCGTCGCCCGGTGTGCGGGCAACGACATCGGCGTGGCGGCCATGCGGTACTCGCTCGGCACGCTGCACATGTTCCAGACCCGGCTGCACGAGGCCGCGCAGTGCTTCGGCGAGGCGCTGGCGGGCTTCCGGGTGGCGGGTCACGAACACGGCCAGGCGTTGGTGCTGCGCAACGACGCCCACGTCGACGGACTGCGCGGTGACGTCGCGTCGATGCTCGTCAAGTACGCCGCGGCGCTGGTCACCATGCGCGCCTCCGGCGACCGCATCGGCGAGGCGCACATCCTGCGCAGCCTGGCCAAGCACCACCTGGAGGAGGGCGACACGACCACCGCGCGGGAGCTGCTCGACGACGCGGTGCGCATCACCCGCGAGGTCAACTGCCTGCGCGCCGAGGCCCAGGTGGAGCACCGCGTGGCCGAGCTGCACGTGGTGACCGGCCAGATCGACCAGGCGCGCAAGTCGCTGCACCGCGTCCTGCAGATCGTGCGCGACACCGGCGACCGCATCGGCGAGACCTACGCGCTCTACAGCCTCGGTGTCGTGCGGCACAAGGAAGGCCGCCTCGACAACGCCGAGACGACCCTGGTGCACGCGCTCGACCTGTCCCGCAAGATGGGCGAGCGGCTGATCGAGGCCAAGGCGCTGTACTCGCTGGGGCAGATCGCACTGGCTCGCGGCGGCAGCACGGCGGGCACCACGCATCTCGAGCGTGCGCGGCAGCTGTTCGAGGACCTGGGTTCGGCGCTCTGGCAGGCGAAGACCCTCCTCGCGCTGTCCGAGGCCTGCGAGGCGGGCGACGACGCGCTGGCGGCCGTGCGCCGCGCCGCCGACCTGCTCTCGACGGTCAGTTCCAAGGAGTCCGCCCAGCTGCTGGCAGAAGTGGAAATGACCCGCGCCGCGCTCACTTCGGCGGTCTAGGGCCTGTGTCGAGGTCCCGTTCGATGAGAGTCGCGCCTGAGGTGGTTCCTGGCGGTGCGGCCGAACGGCCTGCATACCGCTGTTGTACGGGGG
>NZ_JAPJDL010000019.1 GCF_026242055.1 Lentzea sp. NEAU-D7
GTGCGCATGTTCAGCTGACGCCACGCGCCGTCCGCGTCACCGTTGCGCGCGGACTTCCTGCCCTCCGACTTCGCCCTGGTGAGGTTCACCCCGGCCGAGGCGGGGCCCGGGGGGGGGGGCCCCCCCCCGCGCGCCCCCCCCCCCCCCCCCGCGGGGGCCCCCGGCGGGGGCCCCCCGCCCCCCCCCCCCCCCCCCCCCCCCCCCCCCGCCGGTGGCGTTTACTGTGGGTCGTGCACACCAGGACCGTGGCGATCCACTACGTGCGTGCGGCGCTTCGCGCGTGCCCGGAGCCGTCCGCCGTCCTGCTCGGTGCGGGCATCCCCCAGAGCCTTCTCGCGGACGACCGTGCGCGCGTCACGCCCGCTCAGTACACGAAGTTCATCCAGACGCTCTGGGAAGTCCTCGACGACGAGTTCATGGGCTTCGGGCCGCGGCCGTCCAAGCGCGGCACGTTCGCGATGATGTGCCTGCTGGCCGTGCACTGCCCGGACCTCGAGTCGGCGCTCAAGCGCGGCCTCGCCTTCTACGCGCTCTTCGACGAGCCGCTGGAGCTGTCGCTCGACGGCGGCCGCTTCACGCTGCACGTTCCCAGCGACCCCGACCACTTCCTCACCGAGTCGCTCCTCGTGCTGTGGCACCGCTTCTCGTCGTGGCTCATCGGCCGCCGCATCCCGTTGCAGAGCGCCGAGTTCGGCTATCCGGAACCGGCGCACGCCGCCGAGTACCACCTCATCTTCGGGTGCCCGCTGCGGTTCGGCGCGCGCGCCACCACGATCGAGTTCGACCCGAAGTTCCTGCGCATGCCCGTGGTGCAGGACGAGGCGGCGCTGAAGCGGTTCCTGCGGCACTCGCCGGCGGACCTGCTGTCCCGCCGCGACCACGGCGCGGACACCTCGGGACACGTGCGGCGGTTGCTCGGGCGCGGGGTGACCGGGCTGGAGGCCGTGGCGGCCCAGCTGGGGGTGTCGGCGCCGACGTTGCGCCGCAGGCTCGCGGCCGAGGGGACGTCGTTCCGCGAGGTGCGCGAGCAGCTGCTGCGCGACCAGGCGGTGGCCTCGCTGGTGCGGGGCGGGGAGTCGGTCGAGGAACTGGCGCTGCGCCTCGGGTTCTCCGAGGCGAGCGCCTTCCACCGGGCCTTCAAACGCTGGACCGGGTCCTCACCCGGCTCCTACCGCGCCTAGAACTTGTCGCGCTCCCGCAGCGAGGCGGGCGGGCGGAACCGCTCCCCGTACGTGTCGGCGAGGTAGTCCGCGCGTTCCACGAACGCCTGCACGCCATAGGAGTTGATGAACTGCAGCGTGCCACCGCTCCACGGCGCGAAGCCGAACCCGAAGATCGAGCCGATGTTCGCGTCCGCCACGGACGTCAGCACGCCCTCGTCCAGGCACCGCACGGTCTCCAGCGACTGCACGAACAGCAGCCGGTCGCGCACGTCCTGTTCGGACACCCCGGCGTCGGCCTTCGCGTACCGGGTCGTCAGCTCGGGCCACAGGAACTTCCTGCCGCCCTCGGGGTACTCGTAGAAGCCCGCTCCGGTCGACTTCCCGCTGCGGCCCAGCGACACCATCTCGCGGATCAGGTCGTAGGCCGGGCTCTCCGACACCAGGGACGGGTCGTCGGCGAGCGTCTGGTCGTGGATCTTGAGCTGCAGCGACAGGGTCACCTCGTCCGACACCGCCAGCGGGCCGACGGCCATGCCGGACTTCTTCGCCACGTTCTCGATCACCGCCGGCGCCACGCCCTCGGCCAGCATCGTGATCGCCTCGATCACGTACGTGCCGAACGTCCGGGAGGTGTAGAAGCCGCGCGAGTCGTTGACCACGATCGGCGTCTTCCCGATCTGCCGCACGTAGTCGAGCGCGCGCTGCAGCGTCTCCTCGGACGTCTTCTCACCGCGGATGATCTCCACGAGCCGCATCTTCGGCACGGGAGAGAAGAAGTGCAGGCCGATGAACCGCTCGGGCGCCGTCACCGCCGACGCGAGGCCGGTGATCGGCAGCGTCGAGGTGTTGGACGCGATCACCGCGTCCGGCAACGCCTTCTCCTCGGCCGCGGGCAGCACCTTGTTCTTGAGCTCGCGGTTCTCGAAGACGGCCTCGATGATCAGGTCGCAGCCCGCGAGGTCGTCGTCGGAGTCGGTCGGCGTGATGCCCTCCAGGCCCTGAGCACCCTTCTGCGCACCTTCGAGGCTGACGTCCTTCAGGACCACCTCGATGCCGGCCTTCGCGGACACCTCGGCGATTCCGGCGCCCATCATGCCCGCGCCCAGCACGCCGAGCTTGGCCACGCGACGTCCCGTGGCGGAGGCGCGGCCGTTGACCTCGTTGAGGTTGAACCAGAACGCCGTGATCATGTTCTTGGAGACCTGGCCGGACGCCAGTTCCACGAAGTAGCGGCCCTCGATCTTCAGCGCCGTGTCGAAGTCGACGTAGGCACCCTCGACGGCCGTCGCCATGATCTTCTCCGGCGCCGGGTACACGCCGTGCGACTTCTTGCTCAGCACGGCCGGAGCCGCCGCGAGCAGGCCGTAGCTGGTGGGGTCGCCGAACTTCAGGTCCGGCACGCCCGCGCCCTGCACGTCCCACGGCTGCGTCGGCGCCGGGTTCTCCTTGATCCAGGCGCGGGCCTCGGAGATCAGCTCCTCGCGCGTGTCCACGACCTGGTGCACGATTCCGGCCTGCAGCGCGCGTTCCGGCCGCAGCTGCTTGCCTTCCATGAGCAACGGCAACGCCTTCTGCACGCCCAGCAGGCGCACCATGCGCGTGACGCCACCGCCGCCGGGCAGCAGGCCCAGCGTCGCCTCGGGCAGGCCGACGCGGATGCTGTTGTCGTTCAACAGGATCCGGCGGTGCGCGGCCAGCGCGATCTCGAACCCGCCGCCGAGCGCGGTCCCGTTGATCGCCGCCACGACCGGCTTGCCGAGCTTCTCCAGGCGGCGCAACTGCGACTTGAGCTCCTCGACGCCGTCGAGTGCCTGCGAGGCGTTCTCCGGCGTGATCGCGATGAGCACGTTGAGGTCGCCGCCGGCGAAGAACGTCTTCTTGGCGGACGTGATGATCACACCGGTGATGTCGTCGCCCTCGAGCTTCGAGACCGCGTCGCCCATCAGCTCGCGGTACTCGTCGTTCATCACGTTGGCGGAGCCGGACATGTCCATCGTCAGGGTGACGATGCCGTCCGCGTCCTTGTCGTAGTGGAACGGCATGCCTCAGACCCTCTCGATGATCGTCGCGATACCCATGCCGCCGCCCACGCACAACGTGGCCAGGCCGCGGCGCAGGTCCCGGCGCTCCAGCTCGTCCAGCAGCGTGCCCAGGATCATGCAGCCGGTGGCGCCGAGCGGGTGGCCCAGCGCGATCGCGCCGCCGTTGACGTTGACCTTGTCCTCGGGGATGTCCATGTCGCGCAGGAACTTCAGCACGACCGAGGAGAACGCCTCGTTGACCTCGAACAGGTCGATGTCCTCGACCGAGAGCCCTGCCTTGTCCAGCGCCTTGCGCGCGGACGGAGCCGGTCCGGTGAGCATGATCGTCGGCTCGGTGCCCACGACGGCGACGGACACGATCCGGGCGCGGGGCGTCAGGCCGAGGGCCTTGCCCGTCGCCGCCGAACCGATCAGCATCGCCGCGGCGCCGTCGACGATCTGCGACGAGTTGCCGGGCGTGTGCACGTGGCTGATGCGCTCGACGGTGGGGTAGCGGTCGATGGCGACGGTGTCGTAGCCGAGGTCGCCGTGGAACTGGAAGCTGGGCTTCAACCGGCCCAGGGACTCCACAGTGGACTCCGGACGGATCGTCTCGTCCTCCTTGAGCACCACCGTGCCGTTCTGGTCGACGACCGGCACGACGGACCGCTCGAACCGGCCGTCCTTCTGCGCCTCGAACGCGCGTGCGTGCGACCGGGCGGCCCACGCGTCGACGTCCGTGCGGGAGAAGCCCTCCAGCGTCGCGATCAGGTCGGCCGACACGCCCTGCGGCACGAACGACAGGTCGAAGTTCGTCTGCGGGTCGATCGCCCACGCGCCGCCGTCGGAGCCCATCGGCACGCGCGACATCGACTCGACGCCGCCCGCCACCACCAGGTCCTCGAACCCGGACGCGACCTTGGCCGCGGCGAGGTTCACCGACTCGAGGCCCGACGCGCAGAACCGGTTGAGCTGCACCCCGGCCGGGCGCTGGTCCCATCCGGCGGCCAGCACCGCGGTCCGGGCGATGTCGCCGCCCTGCTCACCGAGCGGGGACACCACGCCGAACACGACGTCGTCCACCGCGGAGGTGTCGAGGGAGTTGCGTTCGGACAGCGCGCGCAGCACACCGGCGGCCAGATCGACGGGTTTCACGCTGTGCAGCGACCCGCGCTTTCCCTTGCCGCGCGGCGTGCGCACCGCGTCGAAGATCAAGGCTTCGCTCATGACACCACGCTAGGCCCGCGTGTCGGAGCTGGCCATGACCGCGAAGGGTGACCGATTAGCTCACCAGGAACTCCATGTGCTCGGGTTCCTCGGCGTCCACGAACCCGAGACGCTCGTAAAGGCGTCGCGCCGGCAGGTTGTGGTCGTGCACTCGCAGCCGCACGACCTTCCAGCCCTCCTCGACCGCCCACGTCAGCACCGTCCTGACCAGGGCTTCCCCGATCCCCTGGCCGCGATGGCAGTCACGCACCCACATCGAGTAGAGGTAGAGGCCCTCGGGTTTCGCGGTGGCGGCGACCAGGGCGGCCGGTCGAGGGGCGAGCGCGACGAGCTTCAGGCCTTCCGCCGCGCGCGAACGCCACTCGTCCTCGCTGAACGACCGCTCGCGGGCCAGTGTGGAGCCGAACTCCTCGGGGTCGCTGGCCAGTGCGTCGAGCCGGATGTCGCGCCAGAGCTCCCAGTCGTCCGGCGTGACCTGGTGGATCTGCATACCCGTCAGTCTGTACGACCGGGGTGGGAATTTCGCTCAGTTTTTCCGGGCTGCGCAGGCGCGGCGGTCATGGCGTGGATCACCACCCGGTGGTTTCGTGGACCGCATGGCAGAGCGTCGATCGCGGTGGATGGACAGTGACCTGGACCAGCTGCGCCAGCTGGCACGCACGTTCTTCGAAAAGGAGGTCACACCGCACGTCGAGCGCTTCGCCGAGCAGAAGCAGGTCGACCGCGAACTGTGGCGCAAGGCCGGTGAGCTCGGCCTGCTGTGCCTGAGCATCCCCGAGGAGTACGGGGGTGGTGGCGGCACCTTCGCGCATGAGGCCGTGTTGCTGGAGGAACAGGCACGCGCGGGCGACAGCGCGTGGGGCAACAGCGTCCACAGCGGCATCGTGGCCCACTACCTCAACTCCTACGGCTCCGAGGAGCAGAAGCAGCGCTGGCTGCCCAAGCTCGCGTCCGGCGATTACGTCGGCGCGATCGCGATGACCGAACCCGGCGCGGGCTCCGACCTGCAGGGCATCCGGACCAAGGCGATCAGGGACGGCGACGAGTACGTCATCAACGGCTCGAAGACGTTCATCACCAACGGCGTGCACGCCGACCTGGTGATCGTCGTGGCCAAGACCGACCCGGCGCAGGGCGCGCAGGGCATCTCGCTGCTCGTCGTGGAGAACGACATCCGGCGCGGCCGCGTGCTCGACAAGGTCGGCATGAAGGGTCAGGACACCGCCGAGCTGTTCTTCGACGACGTCCGCGTGCCGGTCACGAACCTCCTCGGCGACCAGGAGGGCCTCGGGTTCATCCAGCTCATGCAGCAGCTGCCGCAGGAACGCCTGATCATCGGCGTCTGCTGCATCGCGGGCATCGAGGCGGCCGTCGACGTGACGCTGAAGTACGTGAAGGAGCGCACGGCGTTCGGCAAGGAGCTGATGAAGTTCCAGAACACCCGCTTCAAGCTCGCCGAGTGCGCCACCGAGGCGGCTGTGACCAGGGCGTTCATCGACGAGTGCGTGGAGAAGCACCTGAACGGTGAACTGGACATCCCGACCGCCGCGATGGCGAAGTGGTGGGCCAGCGACCGGTTGGGCAAGGTCGTCGACGAGTGCGTGCAGCTCTTCGGCGGCTACGGCTACATGAACGAGTACCCGATCGCGCGTGCCTGGTCCGACGCCCGCGTCCAGCGGATCTACGGCGGCACGAACGAGATCATGAAGGAAATCATCGCGAGGTCCCTGTGACTGCTTCTTCTGGGAAGGGGCCTCTCGCAGGCCTTCGCGTCGTCGAGCTCGCCGGCCTCGCGCCCGCGCCGTTCGGCTGCATGGTGCTCGCCGACCTCGGCGCGGACGTGATCCAGGTGCACAAGCCGGGGAGCGTGCCGACGATCCCCGGCGACTTCCTCGGCCGCAACCGGCGCTCGATCGCGATCGACACCCGCAGGCCTGAGGGCGCCGAGCTGGTGCTGCAGCTGGTGGAGCGCTCGGACGTGCTGATCGAGGGCTTCCGGCCGGGCGTCACCGAACGGCTGGGCATCGGCCCCGCGCAGTGCCTCGCCCGCAACCCGCGCCTTGTCTACGGGCGCATGACCGGCTGGGGCCAGGACGGGCCTCTCGCCGACCGCGCCGGCCACGACATCAACTACATCGCCGTCGCGGGTGCGCTGGAGCCCCTCGGCCGGGCCGGCGGGCCGCCGTCGTTCCCGATCAACCTGCTCGGCGACTTCGGCGGGGGAGGGCTGCTGCTGGCTCTCGGCGTGCTCGCCGCGCTGTACGAACGCGAGAGGTCCGGACGTGGCCAGGTCGTGGACGCGGCCATGGTCGACGGGGCGGCGTTGCTGACGACGTTCCTGCACGGGATGCGGTCCGCGGGCATGTGGGCGGGCGGGCGCGGCGAGAACATGCTCGACGGTGGGGTGCCGTTCTACGACGTGTACGAGGCCGCGGACGGGAAGTACGTGGCGATCGGCGCGCTGGAGGAGAAGTTCTACGCGGACCTCGTGCGCGTGCTGGGGCTGGAGGACGCACCCTCGCGCAACGATCCGGCGAACTGGCCCGAGCTGCGGGAACGCATCGCGGCGGCGGTGAAGACCAGGCCGCGGGACGAGTGGGCCGACCTCGCGCGGGACACGGACGCCTGCCTGGCGCCGGTGCTGAGCCCTGAGGAGGCGGCACGGCATCCGTACAACGAGGCGCGCTCCACTTTCGTGGACGTGTCCGGTTCGCCCCATCCGGCGCCGGCGCCTCGCTTCGACCGCACTCCCGCGGCCGTTCCCACGGCGCCGGTTTCCGCCGGGGCCGACACCGGGGAAGTGCTTGCCGGCATGGGTGTGGCGGACGCCCGCATTAGTGAACTGCGGCGGTCTGGAGTAATTGGATGAATGTTCGGGTGCGCATTAATAACGCCACGAGGGCGTGACGGTGCGTGATGGGGGACGATCGGCATCCGGGTGAGGGCCGGTGCAACAGTCTCTCTTCCAAGCTGTGGGATGCGAGGGCTTCGTGTTCACCTCGTGCCCAGGACATCGGCGCTGCTGACACCCTTCTTTAGCCGCCATTCGGGTGACGTTGGCCGTCGTGCAGGCGTGCGTCGCCGGTGGATCCCGGGAGGAGTTTGGCGTGGTCGTTGTTCATCGCAAGGGTGAATGAGGGACCATGACGGGTGACACGGGCGGTCCGCCGCTCGACCGGTGAACCACACGGACGGAGAGGTACCTGTGAACCTCAAGAAGGTGCTAGTGCTGGCGGGCGTCGCGCTGGTGCTGTTCCTCCTGATCACCCAGCCCGAGCAGTCCGCCTCGGCGGTGCAGCAGGTGCTCGGCTGGCTGCGTCAGGGCGCGGAGTCGATCATCACCTTCGTCAGGAGCCTCTTCGGCACGGCCACCCCGCTCAGCTAGTGACAGCCGGTGATCCTCGGCCGTTCGCGTTGAGCCGGATGGGTGGAATGAGGCCAATCACGCACTGGTAACGGGTGTTCCGGGGATTCAGGGTCTGGCGATTGTCAGACCTACCGAATACCTTCCGCTGCAATGGCCGATCCCCGACCGACGAGGAGGCACATATGGTCGAGGACTCCGGGGTCCACGAGCTGTTGCAGCAGTGGGCGGCTGAACGGTCTGATGACGCAGAGATGCAGGAGGTGAACCGGATCAAGAACGCATGGCTCGCGGAGGCTCCCCCCTCGGCGCCAGGCATCCCCGTGCAGCGGGGAGGCAGGAGCGGGTCGCGTGGCTTGGTCAAGGTCGACTCGGCGGATCCGGCCTACGTGGCCGCGATGCGCAAGCGGGCGCCGGAGGCACCCGAGGCACTGCTCGCCGCCGCGGCGAGCTACTGGCAGCTGGTGGGCGACGTCGCCGAGGCCGAGCAGTGGTGGGACGCGGGCATCAGCCCGTTGGACCAGCGCGCGCTCGACTACCGCGCGGCCGGCCTGTCTCCTGCCGACCTCGGTCGGCGCCTGGGACCGATGACGGTTCTCCAGCACCTTCGCCGCGGTTCCGCCGCAGCCTGGTGCGTCGCACGTCTGCAGAGGCAGCGCCGGGACGGCGTGGCGTAGCGGGGAACGGGCTGTCGGAGGCGGCAGCCCTGCATCCACCCAAGAGCAGGCACGCGCGCTCGCGGAGCGCGCTCGCCGTGTTCGTTCGCCGCGCTTGACCGGGGGCGACCCCCCGGACCCCTGTTGTTCCCATCCCCTCACGGGTGGCCTCCTGCCAGGAGGCCTCACCCAAGTAGTGTGGAGGTCGTGCGCGGCCTCCTTACTCCCCAGCGTGTGCTGATCGCGTTCGCCTGTCTGGCGGCGCTGGTCGCCTGTTGCGGGCTCGCGTGGTGGCAGTGGCAGCGCTTCGAGTCCGCCAGCGGCACGTTCCAGAACCTCGGTTACGTGCTCCAGTGGCCGCTCTTCGGCCTCTTCCCCCTCTTCATGGTGTGGCGCTTCCGCCGTTTGACGCGCCAGAACCGTGACGCGGATCTCGCACCGGAGCCGGTTGCGCCCGCTCCTGCCCCGGTGGCTACCGTTGACGCCGTCAAACCCGCGCCTGTCGAGCACTTCGACGATGAAGAAGACGCGGAGCTCGCGGCCTACAACCGCATGCTCGCGGACCTCAACGCGCGGGACGGTCGTTGAGCGAAGGCGGGCAGATGAAGGGTGCGTTGACCCGGTTCAGGGTCATGGCTTACGTGGTCGGAGTCTTCCTGCTGCTCCTGGTCGTGGCGATGGTGCTCAAGTACGCCGCGGACATGGGTGGCGCGATGAAGGTCGTCGGCCCGATCCACGGCTTCCTCTACGCCATCTACCTGGTGATTTCCGTCGACCTGGCGCTGAAGCTGCGCTGGTCGATCAAGGGCACCCTGCTGGTGCTGATCGCCGGCACGATCCCGTTCCTGTCCTTCTGGGCGGAGCGCAAGGTGGTCGAGAAGACTGCTCAGGGCGTCCCGCTGTGACGTTTGGCCTGCTAGCGTCTGGGGCTGACAACTGAACACGGCCGTCGATGTCGCGCGGAAGAGACCCCTGCAGAAGGGGCGCCGAAGGAGCAATCCCTCCCCGGAATCTCTCAGGCACAGATACCGCACGACGAAGGCAACTCTGGAAAGCAGGCTCATCAGCAGCCTCGCCCACGGTGCAAGTCGCGCTCAGCGCGGCGAAGCTCTCAGGCTCATGACAGAGGGGGAGGCTCGCTCTAGTGAGGAGTCTCCGATGGACCGTGTCATTCTTCTGATGCCTCAGCCGGCCGCGTCCGGCTCTTCGGCGCACCCTGGAGGAGCGTTCTGATGTCCCGCCTCACGCCTCTGAACGCCGAGCACGAGCAGCTCGGCGCGATGTTCACCGACTTCGCGGGCTGGCGGATGCCGCTGCGCTACTCGTCCGAGCTCGCGGAGCACCACGCGGTGCGCAAGACCGCGGGCCTGTTCGACCTCACGCACATGGGTGAGATCGTCCTGACCGGACCGCAGGCCGGTGAGGCCCTCGACTACGCGCTGGTCGGCCACATCTCGGCACTCGCCGTCGGCAAGGCCCGCTACACGATGATCACCCAGGCCGACGGCGGCGTGATCGACGACCTGATCGTGTACCGCCTGGGCGACCAGGAGTTCATGGTCGTCGCGAACGCCTCGAACGCCCTGGTCGTCGCCGAGGCTCTGGTCGAGCGCGCCGCCGGCTTCGACACCGTCGTCGCCGACAGGTCGACCGACTACGCGTTGATCGCCATCCAGGGTCCGAAGTCGGTCGAGATCCTCTCCGGCTTGACCGACACCGACCTGTCGACGGTCAAGTACTACGCCTCGTACCCGTCCACCGTGGCCGGTGTCGACGCGCTGCTCGCCCGCACCGGGTACACCGGCGAGGAGGGCTTCGAACTCTTCGTCGCACCTGCCGACGCACCCGCGGTCTGGGCGGCGCTGCTGTCCGCCGGCGAGGCGCACGAGCTCAAGCCGTGCGGCCTCGGCTGCCGCGACACGTTGCGTCTCGAAGCCGGGATGCCCTTGTACGGCAACGAGCTCACGACGTCGCTCACGCCCTACAACGCGAACCTGGGCCGCGTGGTGAAGCTCGACAAGCCCGGCGACTTCGTGGGCCGCGAGGCGCTGACCAAGGTCGCCGAGTCCGGGGTGGACTCGGTCCTCGTCGGACTGAAGACCCCCGAGCGTCGCGCTCCGCGCCACGGCTACGCGGTGCTCGACGGCGACGAGGTCGTGGGCGAGGTGACGTCGGGCGCGCTGTCCCCGACCCTCGGCTACTCCGTCGCCATGGCCTACGTGTCGAAGGCCAGTGCCGAGCCCGGCACCTCACTGCTGGTGGACGTCCGCGGCAAGAAGCAGCCGGTCGAGGTCGTCGCACTTCCGTTCTACAAGCGCGCCAAGTAGGGAGATCCTCCAGATGTCCGACCAGTTCAACGCTTCCCTCGCGGAGTACGACCCCGAGGTGGCCGAGGCCGTTGCGGCCGAGCTGGCACGCCAGCAGGGCACGCTCGAGATGATCGCCTCGGAGAACTTCACGCCCGTCTCGGTGCTGCAGGCCCAGGGCTCCGTCCTCACCAACAAGTACGCGGAGGGCTACCCCGGCCGCCGCTACTACGGCGGCTGCGAGCACGTGGACGTCGTCGAGCGCCTCGCCATCGAGCGCATCAAGTCGCTCTTCGGCGCCGGTTTCGCGAACGTCCAGCCGCACTCGGGTGCGCAGGCCAACGCGGCCGCGATGTTCGCACTGCTCCAGCCCGGCGACACGATCCTGGGCCTGGACCTCGCGCACGGCGGCCACCTGACGCACGGCATGCGCATCAACTTCTCCGGCAAGCTCTACAACGTCGTGCCGTACCACGTCGCGGACTCCGACGGCCGCGTCGACATGGCCGAGGTCGAGCGCCTGGCGCAGGAGCACCGGCCGAAGCTGATCGTCGCCGGCTGGTCCGCCTACCCGCGCCAGCTGGACTTCGCCGAGTTCCGCCGCATCGCGGACTCGGTCGAGGCCTACCTGATGGTCGACATGGCGCACTTCGCCGGCCTGGTGGCCGCGGGCCTGCACCCGTCGCCCGTGCCGCACGCGCACGTCACGACGACCACGACGCACAAGACCCTCGGCGGTCCCCGCGGCGGCGTGATCCTGTCGAACGAGGCGGACATCGCCAAGAAGATCAACTCTGCGGTGTTCCCCGGCCAGCAGGGCGGCCCGCTGGAGCACGTGATCGCGGCCAAGGCGGTGGCGTTCAAGCACGCCGCCTCGCCGGAGTTCGCGGACCGCCAGCGCCGCACGCTCGAGGGCGCGCGGATCCTGGCCGAGCGCCTGTCGCAGGCGGACGTCGCCGCGGCCGGCGTCAAGGTGCTGACCGGCGGCACGGACGTGCACCTGGTCCTCGTCGACCTGGTCGGCTCGGAGCTGGACGGCAAGCAGGCCGAGGACGTGCTGCACCAGATCGGCATCACGGTCAACCGCAACGCCGTTCCGAACGACCCGCGTCCGCCGATGGTCACGTCCGGTCTGCGGATCGGCACGCCGGCGCTCGCGACCCGCGGGTTCGGCGAGGTGGACTTCACCGAGGTCGCCGACGTGATCGCGGAGGCCCTGAAGCCGGGCGCGGCGATCGACGAGCTGCGTGCGCGCGTCGAGGTGCTGGCGGCGAAGCACCCGCTGTACTCCACGCTCTGACGCTCAACCACAAGGGGCGCCACCGGAGATCCGGTGGCGCCCCTTGCGTTGTGCGACCCGAGAGCGAAACGACGGGAACCCCGGCCCCTTCCCCAGGGCCGGGGTTTCACCGTGTCAGGGTGTTGTGTGTTTCAGATGGACCGTCCTATTGGGATGCTCGGGGGTTACGCAGCGGGCGCCGTGACGCCGGGGGGCAGGCATTCCACGTTGCGCTTGCCGTCGGGCTGGATCACGAACCAGGTACCGCCGACGCCCTGGCCCTTCCAGGCGCCCGGCTTCGGGTCCTGCGAGTACGTGTAGAGAGCCCAGCCGTCGATGGCGACCTGCTTCTTGCCGTCAGCGCGGGTGATCAGCGACACCAGCTTCGCGTCGACGCCCTCGACCTGCGGGATCGTGTCGGCCAGCAGCGGCGGCCAGGTGACGGCGCACTGGTTGTTGCAGTTCGACTTGCCTTCGGGCTTCGGGGTGTCCTTGTCGAAGCGGTAAAGGGTGCGGCCGTCGCCGTCCTGGACCACGAGGCCCATCTTGTCGACGGGCTTGCCGACCAGCTTCAACGTACTCACAGGGGCTGCTGCCGGGGGCTGCGCTGCCGGGGGCTGCGCGGCCGGAACTTCCGGGGCCTGCTGCTGGACAGGGGCTTCGGGGGCCTGCGCGGGCTCCTGGAGTACCGGGGGCTGACCCACGTCGCCGTAGTCACCGAGGACGCCCAGGTCGGTTTCGGTTTGTGCCACCGGCTTGGAGTTCGTGCCACTGCCAGTGGCGCTCCAGACACCCAGACCCAGCACAACTGCCAGTCCCGCGGCGAGCCCGATGGCAATGCGGTTACGTCGGATCACACTCATGTCCTCCTCGTCCATCCGTTCGCTCTATCCAGGCCATACGGCCGGGGTTGCGTCTCGGTTCAGAAACGAACCGAACCTCATCCCGTCTCGAACGTCTGGCGGAGTCAGGTCACGCAGGAGGTGCAGGGTGGTCGTCGCAGGTCAGCTGGCGGGAATGGCCGAACGAGTGCTGGGTGCACCGTTGCCGATCGGATTTCGGGCGTGGGACGGAAGTGTGGCCGGGCCGCAGGACGGGACGGTGCTCGTCATCCGATCGCGTGACGCGCTGCGGCGGCTCGTCTGGAGCCCGAACGAACTGGGGCTCGCCCGCGCGTACGTGAGCGGCGAGCTCGACGTGGAGGGTGATCTCGCGACCGGTCTCTCGCAGATCTGGGGACTCGTGCGCCAGGGCGTCACCCGGCGGCCGCGGCTCTCGGAGGTGGCGAAGCTCGCGTGGCGGTTGAAGGTCCTGGGACCCAACCCGGACGCGCCGAAGGAGGAAGCCCGGCTGCGGGGCGCGCTGCACACGAAGAGCCGCGACCGCGACGCCATTTCGCACCACTACGATCTGAGCAACGACTTCTACCGGCTCGTGCTCGACCCGAGCATGGCCTACTCGTGCGCGTACTTCACGTCCGAGGACGAGCCGCTCGCGCAGGCGCAGCACAACAAGCTGGACCTCGTGTGCCGCAAGCTCGGCCTGGAGCCGGGCATGCGCCTGCTCGACGTCGGCTGCGGGTGGGGTTCGATGATCATCCACGCCGCGAAGCACTACGGCGTGCACGCGACCGGCGTGACGATCTCCGCGCAGCAGCGCGCGCACATCCTCGAGCGGATCGAGGCCGAAGGCCTGACCGGCCGGGTCGAGGTGCGGCTGCAGGACTACCGCGAGGTGCGCGACGAGCCGTTCGACGCGATCTCCACGATCGAGATGGGCGAGCACGTCGGCGAGAGCAACTACCCCGAGTACGCCTCGACGCTGCACCGGCTGCTCAAGCCGGAGGGCCGCCTGCTGCTGCAGCAGATGTCGCGCGGACGCAACGCGCCGGGCGGCGGTGCGTTCATCGAGTCGTACGTCGCGCCGGACATGCACATGCGGCCGGTCAGCCGGACGACGGGCTTCCTCGAAGACGCCGGCCTGGAGATCCGCGACGTGCACGCGTTGCGCGAGCACTACGTGTGGACAGTGAGGGCGTGGGCGCAGACCCTGGAGGAGCGCTGGGACGAGGTCGTCGCCCTGGTCGGCGAAGGCCAGGCACGCGTGTGGCGGCTGTACCTCGCGGGCGGCGCGCTGACGTTCGAGGAGGGCCGGATGGGCGTGGACCAGATCCTCGCGGTGCGCAGGAGCGAGAACGGCCGCAGCGGCATGCCGCGGGTACGTCGTGAGCTGGTGGCCCGGTGAGCTTCCTGATCAGCTTCGTCGTGGTGCTGGCGCTGCTCAGCGCCCTGTTCCTGTACGCGGACTCCCGCAAGCGCTACGACCTGATCGACTCGGTGTGGGGCCCCGGCTTCGCCGTGATCGCGGTGATCACGCTGCTGTTCGCGGAAGGCGAACCAACCCGGCAGTGGGTGGTCACGGTCCTCACCGTCGTGTGGGGCGTACGCCTGGGCGTGCACATCCACTCGCGCAACCGGGGCAAGGACGAAGACCCGCGTTACCAGGAAATCCTGAAGCGTGCCAAGGGAAACCCGCGCCTGCGGATGTACCGCGTCTACCTCCTCCAGGCCGTGCTGATGTGGATCGTGTCGCTGCCGGTCCAGGCCGCACAGCACCTTTCGGCCCCGTTCGGAGTGCTGGATTGGCTGGGCACTGGCGTGTGGATGGTCGGCTTCGTCTTCGAGGCCGTAGGTGACTGGCAGCTCTCCCGGTTCCGCGCGGACCCGGCGAACAAGGGCGCCGTGATGGACCGCGGCTTGTGGCGCTACACAAGGCATCCGAACTACTTCGGCGACTCCGTCGTGTGGTGGGGCCTGTACCTGTTCGCGCTGCACTCGTGGCTCGCCGCGCTCACGATCATCGGCCCGGTGGTCATGACGTGGCTGCTCGCGAAGGGCAGCGGCAAACCGTTGCTGGAGAAGGACATCGTGTCGCGCCGTCCCGGCTACGCCGAGTACGTGCGGCGCACCAGCGGCTTCTTCCCGCTGCCTCCGAAGAGTCGCGTGGGGTAGGGCTGCTGGGGCGCGGTGGCTGGAAGTTGAGGTTCCGGCACTTCGCTGCGTGCCGCGGAGCCCGTAGCCCTTTGCGGACCGTGTCGGCGGTCTCTCCGGCCTGACGGGTGGCCTCCATGGTGTCTCTGCGGCATCTCGCCACGGCGTCGGCGGGCAGCTCGCCCTGTGTCCGCCTGGCGGCGTGCTGACGCCTCGCAACGGCTGCGGCATGCACCCTGCCTCGTGTCCGCCAGGCGGTGTGCCGGTGCGTTGCGTCGGCAGGGTTCGCCCGGCAGAGGCCGGGCGCCTTGCGTGGCGTCGGTGGGCGGCCTGCCACGGTGTCCCTGCGGCGTGCGGAGACCTCGCCATGGGCCTCGGCAGGCAGCTTGCCTTGTGTCCGTCTGGCGGCGTGTTGGCGCCTCGCAACGGCCGCGGCATGCAACCTGCCTCGCGTCCGCCGGGTGGGGTGCCGGTGCCTCGCTCCGGCGCCGGCAGGCGGCCCGCCTCGCACCCACCCGGCAGTGGCCGGGCGCCTCGCGACTGCCTCAGCAGGCGCCAGCCTCACGTCCACCCGGCGGTGTCGGTGCCTTGCTGCGGCTTCGGCTGGCAGCTGGCCTCGTGTCCGCCTGCCGGTGTGCTGGTGCCTAACCGCAGCCTGGGCATGCGGTCTGTCTCGCGCCCGCCCGGCGGTGTGTCGGCGGCTCCGCCAGGCAGCCTGCTCCGTGCCCACCCGGCGGCGTGTCGGCGGCTCCGCCAGGCAGCCTGCTCCGCACCCACCCGGCGGCGTGCCGACGCCTCGCCCCGCCCGAAGCACGCCGCCTGTCCCGCACCCACCCGGACAGCCTGCCGGGCAGCCCGGCCGCGCCCTCCGCGGGCGGCGCGAAGAGCGCCGTGCCCGGCGCCCCGACGGCGGCTGTCGTTCGAAGCAGTGCACGTCACAGCGCCCGTGCGGCACGCGTGCGCGGGTTAATGTTGGAGCGTGGGCAACGACATCTCCTTCCCGCGCCAACAGGCGCGCACCCAGCGGTTCACCGTCGGCGCACCGAGGACCTTCGCGGTGTCGGCGGACGGCGCACGTGTCTTCTTCCTGCGCCCGGCCACGGCCACGAGCCGTGCGAACGGGCTCTGGGAGCTGAACACGGCCACCGGCGTCGAACGGCTGCTCGTCGATCCGGCGACGCTGCTGTCCGATCCGGAGGATCTGCCGGCGGAGGAGAAGGCGCGCCGCGAGCGCACGCGTGAGTCCGGTGCGGGCATCGTCGGTTACGCGCTCTCCCGTGATGCGTCGGTGGCCTCGTTCGCGTTGTCCGGTCGCCTGTTCGTCGCCGACCTGGTGAGCGGTACCGCCCGTGAGCTGCCGACCCGGGGTGGCGTCGTCGACCCGCGCGTCGACCCGACCGGCCAGCGCGTGGCGTACGTCACGAGCGGCACGCTGCGCGTGGTCGAGCTGGGCTCCGGTGAGGACTACGCCGTCGCCGAGCCGGACGGTGAGGACGTGACGTTCGGCCTCGCCGAGTTCATCGCGGCCGAGGAGATGTCGCGCTACCGCGGCTACTGGTGGGAGCCGGACGGCAACCGCCTCATCGCCGCACGCGTGAACAACGCGCCGGTGCAGCGCTGGTACATCGCCGACCCGGCGAACCCCGGCACCGCCGCGACCGAGATCGCCTACCCGGCGGCGGGCACGGCCAACGCCACGGTGTCGCTGCACGTGGTGTCGCTCGACAGCACGTTCGTCCCGGTGCTGCTGGAGTTCGACTACCTCAACGACGTGCACTGGTCGTCCGGCGGCGCGCCGCTGATCACGACGCAGACCCGCGACCAGCGCACCCGCCGGATCTACGCGCTGTCCCCCGACACCGGCGCCGTCACCGAGCTCGCGGTCGAGACCGACCCGACGTGGCTCGAGGTCAGCGACGGCGCTCCGGCGTGGACCCCGGACGGCCGTCTCGTGCGGATCGTCGGCCAGGGCGACGAGTACGCGCTCCAGGTGGGCGACGACGTCCTCACCCACGGCCTGCAGGTGCGCCGCGTGCTCGACATCACCGACGACTCGATTCTGGTGGCCGCCTCCGCCGCCGACCCGACGCAGACGCACGTCTACTCGGTCGGCGAGCACGTCGAACAGCTGTCCTCTGAGGACGGTGTGCACTCCGCTGTTCGTGGCGGTGGCAAGGTTGTCCTCGTATCGGCCACTTTGGACTGGTTCGGCGCGCGGGTGCGGGTAGGTGACCACGTCATCGAGTCGTGGGCGGACACGCCGGTCCTCAAGGCGTCCCCGCGCATGCTGACGCTCGGCGAACGTTCGATCCGCGCCGCGCTCCTGCTGCCCACCGGCCACGTCCCGGGCACCAAGCTCCCGGTGCTGATGGACCCGTACGGCGGCCCGCACGCCCAGCGCGTCGTGTCCGCCCAGAACGCCTTCCTGGCCTCGCAGTGGCTGGCGGACCAGGGCTTCGCGGTCCTCGTCGCCGACGGCCGCGGCACGCCGGGCCGGGGCCTCGCCTGGGAGCGCGCGATCGCGTTCGACTTCGCCGGCGCCACCCTGGAGGACCAGGTGGACGCGCTCCACGCGGCCGCCGCGGTCGAACCGGACCTCGACCTCACCCGAGTGGCGATCCGGGGCTGGTCCTACGGCGGCTACCTGAGCGCCCTGGCAGTCCTGCGCCGCCCGGACGTCTTCCACGCGGGCATCGCCGGCGCCCCGGTGACCGACTGGCGCCTCTACGACACCCACTACACCGAGCGCTACCTGGGCCACCCGGACGACAGGCCCGAGGTCTACGACTCGAACTCCCTCATCGCCGACGCGGACAAGCTCTCCCGCCCGCTGATGATCATCCACGGCCTGGCCGACGACAACGTGGTGGCCGCCCACACCTTGCGCCTGTCCAGCGCCCTGCTCGCCGCCGGCCGCCCGCACACGGTGCTGCCGCTCTCGGGCGTCACGCACATGACCCCGCAGGAGCAGGTGGCGGAGAACCTGCTCCTGCTCCAGGTCGAGTTCCTCAAGCAGTCGCTCGCCTGACATCGGCGGAGAACAGCGGAAGGGGCGCCTCCCGCAACGGGAAGCGCCCCTTCCGGGAAGCCTTCGATCAGGCCAGCGAGTGCCGCACCCGGTAGGGCGGGATGCTGTTGCCCACCAGCGCCAGGTCGTCGATCGACTCCGGCTGGTACCCGGCCGTCTTCAGCCGCTCGACCATCAACGCCGTCGGGTCCTCGACCACGTCCGCGCGGCCGAACAGGTACGCCCACTCGTGCTCGTCCGAGCCGTAGTAGGCGACGGTGTCGAACACCTCGTTGAACCGCTGCCAGGAGCGGATCAGCGTGGTGTTGCGCCACATCGTCTGGCAACCGGACTGGTTGACGACGACGCCGCCGGGACGCAGCAGGGCCTTGCACATGCGCAGGAAGTCCGCGCCGTACAGACGGTTGTGCTGCGCCTCCTCCTCACGCTCGTCGGGCAGGTCCACCAGCACGATGTCGTACTTCTCCGACGTCGTGCGGATGTACTCGAACCCGTCGATGTACTGCACGCGGATGGGGCCGGAACCCTTCTCCGCCTCGGCCAGCTCCTCGGGCGTGTAGCCGTACGGCAGGTGCTCCGCGCACAGCTTCACGGCCTGCTCGTCGATGTCGATGTGGTCGACGACCGTCGCACCGTGCTCGACGGCCATCTGGCACACGACGCCCTCGGAGGAGCCGATGACCAGCACGCGCTCGACGGTGTCGGCCAGCAGCAGCGCCGGCACCATCAGGGCCTCGTGGTAGGTCAGCTGGCTGAACTCCGTCGACTGCCGGTCGTTGTCGCAGAAGAGCGACACGCCCTGCGCCGTACGGGCGATCACCAGGTGCTGGAAGTCGGTCTTGGTGTCGACCAGCACCTCGTCCACCTGCCAGTGGCGGGTCATGCCATCGGCGAGCGGCTCGTTGATCGTGTTCACGCGACATGCTCCTTGACGCCACGAGTGACGAGGTCCGTGCTCACGTGAGCAGCGCCCAGAGCGTCAGCGAGTAGCTGGACGGCCAGTGCGGGTTTCGCACGCGTACCGCAGGTGAAGACGTCGACGAACACCGAACCCACTTCGGGATACGTGTGGATCGACGCATGGGATTCCGACAGCAGAGCCAGCACGGTGACTCCTTGGGGATCGAACTTCTTGGAGATCACCTCCAGCACGGTTGCGTCGGCCTGCGTGAGAACCTCACCAAGGGCGTGCTTCAGGAACTGCTCGTCGTCGAGCAGATCGGCACTCACACCCGAGAGCTCTGCAAGTACGTGCTGTCCCGCGAACAAACCGACGGTCTCCTCGGTCTGACAGGGCGCTTCGGACATCAATCACTCCAAACTATGTGAATTGCAGACGGGCTTAGACGCAGTACGTGGCCAACGGCGGGAAGCCGTTGAAGCACACGGACGAATAGGAGGAGGTGTAGGCGCCCGCGTGGAGGATGTCCACGTGATCGCCCGCCTGCAGGTCGAGCGGCAGGTCGTAGCGGGTGTGCTGGTAGATCACGTCGTCCGCGTCGCACGTCGGGCCCGCCAGCACGATCGGCCCCACGGGGCCGCCGTCGCGCGAGGTCCGCAGCCGGTACGCGATCGCCTCGCCCTCGGTCTCGGCGAGACCCTGGTAGCGGCCGATGTCGACGTACACCCAGCGGCGTTCGTCCGAATAGGACTTCCGGGAGACCAGCACGACGGAGGAGCGGATCATCCCCGCCTCGGCGGAGATCGCCCTGCCCGGCTCGATCATCACCCTCGGGCGGGCGGCGCCGAAGTGCCGCGCGACCGAAGCCTCGATGGCGGTGGCGAAGGCCTCCAGGGACGGCGTGGCCTCCTGGTAGACGGCCGGAAGGCCGCCGCCGAGGTTCACCGTCGACGTCTCGATGCCTTCCGCGCGCAGCTTCGCGGCGATCAGCGCCGCGTCGGCGATGCCGGAGTCCCAGCCCTCGACGGAGAGCTGCTGCGAACCCGCGTGGAACGCGACTCCGAGAGGAACGAGTCCCAGTTCGTGCGCCAGCCGCAAGAGATCCGTCGCCATCTCCGGATCGCAACCGAACTTGTTGCCGAACGGGTAGGTGGAACCCTTGCTGTGGACGAGGATCCGCACCAGCACGGACGAACCGGGCGCGTGGGAAGCGACGAATCGGACGTCCTGCTCGCTGTCCGACACGAACATCCGCACACCGCGCGAGTACGCGTACGCGATGTCGGCGGCCTTCTTGATGGGGTTGCTGTAGGAGATCGACGACGGCTCGGCGCCGCGCGCCAGGCACAGGTCGATCTCCGCGGGCGACGCCACGTCGAAGTGCGAACCCTCCGCGACCAGCGTGCCGACCACGTCGGGCTCCGGGTTCGACTTCACCGCGTAGAAGATGTCGATGGACGGCAGTGCCGCGCGAATCGCCTGGTAGCGCGCGCGAATCGTCTCGAGGTCGATCACCAGACATGGTGTCGACGGGTTCTCCTGGTTCAGGAAACGCCGAATACGAGCCTCTGCCTCGTTGCGCCGATCAACGGCGAAGCTCTCGGTCATTTCCCCAGGGGTCCCCCTTCATCCGCCTCGCGTTCCGTACGCGGGCACGGCCGTCCACTCTACGGCCTGGACACCGGAAGTGCGCAAGCCAGTCCAGGCGAGTGTGATTTACCCAGCAGAACGCAGCTCGATCATCGTGATGTCCGGAGGGGCGCCCACGCGCACCGGCGGACCCCAGAAACCCGCGCCACGACTGGTGTAGAGCCAGGTGCCGTCCACCTTCGACAACCCGGCGGTGCTGGGTTGCTGCAACGGCACGAGGAAGTTGAACGGGACCATCTGTCCACCGTGTGTATGGCCGGACAACTGGAGGTCGACGCCTCGTGAAGACGCGTCGGCCACCTGCACGGGCTGGTGTGACAACAGGACTACGGGGTTGTTGCGATCTCGTCCCGAGAGGGCGCGGTCGAAGTCCGGTCCGTCGTTGTAAGACTTGCCGGTGACGTCGTTCACACCCACGATCTCGATGCCGCCGGCGACCGTCAAACCCTCGTTGCGCAACGGGTTCACGCCGAGCCTGTCGAGCTCCGCGATCCACTGTTCGTGACCGGAGAAGTACTCGTGGTTGCCGGTGACGAAGAAGCTGCCTTGTTTGGACACGAGGTCCCGCAACGGTGCCGCGGCCTCGCCCAGCTCGGCCACGGTGCCGTCCACCAGGTCGCCGACGATCGCGACGACGTCCGCTTCCTGTTCGTTGATCATCCGCACGATCCGCTCGGTGTGCGAACGCCCGAGCAGCGGTCCGAGGTGGATGTCGCTCACGACCGCGATGCGGAAGCCCGACAGCGACGGCCGCAGCTTGTCCAGCGTCACCGGCACGTTCAGCAGCTGCGGGGCGCCCAGCGCCTGCGTCATGCCGTAGCCGACGATCCCGCCCGCAGCGATGCCGGATCCGATCGCCACCGAGCGCGAGATGAACAGCCGCCGCGACGGGTCCGGCACGATCTCGACCGGTTCGGCGGGCGCGGGACCGGCGGCGACGGGCACCGGCGCGAGCGTGGCGCGCTTGAGCAGGATCCGCCGCGGCACCTCCGCGACACCGAGCACGATCGCCAGGTAGAAGAGCACCGCGAGCCAGATGAACCCGGGCCAGGCGAAGAACTTCCCGTACTCCGGTGGCACCCTGCGCGTCACGACCAGCGCGCTCATCAGCATCAGGAACGCGCCGACGATCGCGACCCCGCCGACGCGGCGCCCCAGCGTGCGGGGCCGCGTCGTGTCCACGACCAGCCGCCGCCACAGGTACAGATGGCCCAAGGCGACCGGGACGCCGAGGAGCAAAAGGAAAATCACGACATCAGTATGCGTTTCGAGAACTCCGTGCAACCCCCCAGGCCCCGCGTGGCGTGACTAACCCGGCACCGCAGACAAGGGGAGACCTGATGAGTGACCGGGACGCCGCGTTCCAGGAGTACTTCGCGGCCCGTTCCGACGCCATGCGAGGCACGGCATACCTGCTGTGCGGCGACTGGCATCGCGCGGAAGACCTCGTGCAGCAGGCCTTCACCAAGCTGTACCTGGCTTGGAGACGGGTCGAGCGGCACGAGTCGCTGGACGCCTACACCAGGCAGATCGTGGTGCGGACGTTCCTGTCCGAGCGACGGCGCGGGTGGTTCCGGTTCGAGTCGGCGACGGACGACGTGGCGGACTCGGCCGCCCCGCCCGGCGTCCACCCCGAGGAACGGATGGTGCTGCTGGAGGCTCTGGCGAAGGTGCCTCCGAAGCAGCGTGCGTGCCTCGTGCTGCGGTACTGGGAGGACATGTCCGTCGAGCAGACGGCCGTGGTCCTCAAGTGTTCGGAAGGAACCGTGAAGAGCCAGGCCGCGCGGGGGCTGCAGACGCTGCGCGGCCTGCTCTTGGAGCAGGAGAGGGTTCGATGAACGAACAGGACCTGAAGAGAGCGTTTCAGGACGTGGTGGTGGCGAGCAGCCCGCCGCCCCCGATGGATCCGGGCATCGCGCTGGACCGGGCGCACAAGGCCCGTTCCAAGCGGCGTGCGTCCATCACGGGGGCCGCGGTCGCCGTGCTCGTGGTCGGTGTCGGGCTGGGGTCGGCGTTCGCGCTGAACCCGCAGGGAACGACGGACTACCTGGTGGGCGCGGGGCAGAGCAGCAGCTCCCGCCCCGGCGCGCCGGACACGCAGTGGGGGGAGGACTGGCCGGTGGGGCAGTCCGACCGGACGGCCACCAACGGCCCGCAGGCCGACCGCGGCACGCAGCTGCTGAACCTCGCCAAGGCGTCCGTGCCCGCCGGGTACGAGACGCCCGACCTGAAGTACAAGGACCCCGGCATGCACGGCGGCATGCTCCGCGCACAGGCGCAGATCTCCACCGACAAGGGTGAGACGCCCGAGGTCTGGCAGTACACGGCGTACGTGCCGATGCGACAGGGGGACAAGGTCGGCAAGCTGACGGTGCACGTGTCGATGCCGAGTCCTGAGGACCCGGCTGAACCGTGCGCGCTGGCCAAGCGGTTCCAGGGCATGAACGACGCCGAGTGCAAGATCGTGGACGTCGCTGGGAAGCAGATCGGGGTCGCCTCTCCCGCGAGCCCCGAACGCGGTACCGGCACCTGGGCGTCGTACCGGGCGGCCAACGGCTGGACGGTCACGGTCATGCAGGAGGGGGAGTACCCCTACAGCGGCTACCCGGCGCTGGACGGGCAGCCCTTCCTGTCGCCGGAGCTGGCCGCCCTGGCGGCTGATCCGAAGTTCCTGCTCGGCAGCTGAGTTCGCGTCGCGGGTCGAGGGCGGTCACGATTTGTGGCCGCCCTCTCTCGTTGCTCTTTTCGGGTGTTTTGCCAGGTAGAGTGCCGTCCTGCAATGCGGACTCTGCTCATCGACAACTACGACTCGTTCACGTTCAACCTCTTCCAGCACCTCGCTGAGGTGAACGGCGCCGAGCCCGTGGTCGTCCACAACGACGACCCGCGCTTCCGGCTGGCCTCACTGCGGTCGTTCGACCACGTGGTGATCTCGCCCGGCCCCGGCCGGCCCGGCAACCCCGCCGACTTCGGCATCTGCCGCGCGGTGATCGACCACGCCGAGATCCCGTTGCTGGGCGTGTGCCTCGGGCACCAGGGCCTGTGCCTGTCGTACGGCGCTGTGGTGGGGCCTGCGCCCGTGCCACGCCACGGGATCGTCTCCCCGGTCACGCACACGGGTGTCGACGTGTTCGCGGGCCTGCCCTCGCCTTTCGACGTCGTGCGGTACCACTCGCTGGCGGTCACGGACCTGCCCTCCTCGCTGGAGGCGATCGCGTGGAGCGACGACTCGGTGCTGATGGGTGTCCGCGCTCTCGACCGGCCCGCGTGGGGCGTGCAGTTCCACCCCGAGTCGATCTGCACGGACTTCGGCCGCGAGATGCTCGCGAACTTCGCCGCCCTCACCCCGACCAGGACCGCCGCCGTGCCGGAACCGGTGCTGGTTCGCCCGGCGGCTCAGAAGCGCCCTGTGCACGTCCGGAAGCTCGCCGTGGCCGTGAACGCGGAGGAGGCCTTCGCGGCGCTCCACGGGGCCTCTGAGACCGCGTTCTGGCTGGACAGCGGGGCCGGCGGGCGGTTCTCCTTCATGGGAGACGCCTCGGGACCTCTCGCGCGCGTCGCGCAGTACTCGGTGCAGGACCAGGTGCTCACGCTCGACGGCACACCGCGGCCCTGTCCTTCTTTCTTCTCCTGGCTGGACGAAGACCTCGCGTCGTGGGTCGTCGAGCAGCCGGACGTCCCGTTCGAATTCGCCCTGGGCTGGGTCGGATACCTCGGCTACGAGCTGAAGGCGGAGTGCGGTGGCGACTTCGCCCACCGCGCGGAACAACCGGACGCGTCGTTCGTCTTCGCCGACCGCGCCGTGGTGATCGATCACGCCGGCGATTGCGTCTATTTGCTGTCACTGTCCGATGACGAGTGGTTCGGCGAGGTTTCGGCGGTTCTGTCCAAGCTGACACCATTGGCCGAACCTTCACGGCCGGTCGTCTCCGACGTGACGTTGCGTCATCCGCGCGCGCACTACCTGAAGCTGATCAGCGCCTGCCAGGAAGCGATCACGGCGGGGGAGACCTACGAGGTGTGCCTGACGAACATGATGTCCTGGCGCGCGTCGCTCGACCCGTGGGACACATATCGGCTGCTTCGCGCCGCTAATCCCGTTCCGTTCGGGGCACTGCTGCGTTTCGGTGACCTCTCCGTGCTCAGCACGTCACCCGAACGATTTATCAGGGTGGACCGAGATGGCGTCGTGGAGTCATCGCCGATCAAGGGGACGCGGCCGCGAGGTGTTGATGCGTCCGACGACGAGATGTTGCGCACAACGTTGGCGCGATCTGTCAAGGACCGCGCGGAGAACCTGATGATCGTGGACCTCGTCCGCAACGATCTCGGCACGTGCGCGGAAGTCGGTTCCGTCGAGGTGACGCGGTTGTTCGACGTCGAGACCTACGCGACCGTACACCAATTGGTGAGCACCGTGAGGGCTCGACTTCGGCCGGACAGTTCTGCCGTCCGATGTGTTCGAGCCGCGTTTCCCGGAGGATCCATGACCGGTGCGCCGAAGATCCGGACCATGCAGATCCTTGATGGGCTGGAAGCCGGTCCACGCGGGGTGTACTCGGGAGCGCTCGGTTACTTCTCGCTCAACGGAGCAGCCGACTTCAGCATCGTCATCCGAACCCTGGTCGGCAACGGCGACCAGGTGAGTTTCGGTGTGGGTGGAGCGGTGATCTCGCTGTCCGACCCCGACGAGGAATTCGAGGAGACGGCGGTCAAGGCAACTGCCGTGTCACGCCTGTTCGGAGCGCACTTTCCAGGCCGTTGATCCCGCGTTCCGGGGATGGTGTGAACGAACCGGGATGTGCTGGTTCTTTTGGGTTAACACGTCGGCCGGCGAACCGGCCGACGTGTGGAAACCTCGCGTGTTCGCGCAGGTCAGGAGGCGTGCGCTTCCTGGAACTGCACAACCAGGTTCTGCGGAATGCGACCGCGGTCCGAGATCTGGTGCCCCTGCGCGCGAGCCCAGTCACGAATGCGCTGCGCCTCAGCCTTGTCGGTGGCCTTGACCGTGGACTTGCCGGTGCCCTTGCGCTGCTTGCGGCCACCCGCACGGCGAGCCTTGCCGACGAAGTCCGCCAGCGACTCGCGAAGCCGCTCCGCATTTCCCTTCGACAGGTCGATGGCGTACTCGACACCGTCAAGTGCGAAGGTCACGGTCTCGTCGGCTTCTCCGCCGTCGAGGTCGTCGATGAGTTGGACGACGGTCTGCTGTGCCACTGTTCCTCCGTTGGGTACTCACATAGCACGCGGATCCTCGACGTAACCACGTGCTTCGACAACACCGTAGTACACACGACGAAAAACGGCGAACCTTTCGCAGCTAAAATGTGACCCCAACCCCCCGGTCGGGGCATTTACCCGGTAAACCACACGGGTGTTATGGGTCCAAAATGTGCTGCTAGTCGTCTCACTTCGACCCGTTGCTGGGCTTGCCGGACGCTTCCTCATTCCCGCTGACGGAGCAGCGCCGGACATAACGCACCCCGATCCGGTGCGGGTATCCTCCACATACCCGCCAGGGGTAGGGAAGGTCAGGGGCCGATGCACGGGTACACCGCGGACAAGGACGCATACCTCAAGCGACTGCGCCGCATCGAGGGACAGATCCGCGGTCTCCAGCGCATGGTCGAGAACGACGAATACTGCATCGACGTCCTCACCCAGATCTCCGCCGCCACGAAGGCACTGCAAGCGGTGTCGCTGGGCTTGCTCGACGAGCACCTCAAGCATTGTGTCGCACAGGCCGCCGCGGAAGGCGGTGCCGTGGCCGAGGAGAAGCTGGCAGAGGCCTCGGCGGCCATCGGCAGGCTCGTCAAGTCGTAGGGGTCCCCACCAGAAACTCGCTGGGGTGATCCGCTACAGTTCACCCAGCTACGCCCCCGTAGCCCAATCGGCAGAGGCAGCGGACTCAAAATCCGTCCAGTGTGCGTTCGAGTCGCACCGGGGGCACGACCTTCGGGCGAGGTATGTCTGCGGAAAGCGCAGACCGTACCTCGCCCGTGGTGTTTTCTGGGGGCCGAGCCCCCAGACCCCAGCCGGGGCGCTGCGCCCCCGGACCCCCGCCTGGTCTTCGCTTCGCTCGACCCCACCTGGTCTTCGCTTCGTTTGGTTGGCTTCGTCTTGTGATTCCAATGTGGAATCGGTGAATGTTGTTGTGCTGGTAGGCGGAGCGTGTAAGGCTGCCGCGCATTGACGTTCGCGTGTTGTCGGGGGGCGCGCGCGGATTGCTTGGGGGCTTTGGCTTGAGACGTCTCTTCGGGCTGCGCGTTGGCGTGATCATCGCGGCGGCCGCGCTGTTGCAAGGGGTGGCGGTTCCGGTGGCTGTCGCCGCGCCGGACGCGCCTTCGTACACGTCGTCCGTCTACAAGACCTCCGGCTGTGCTCCCGAGGGGTGCGGCGGGATCGGAGTCGAGGACACGTTCCTGTTCTCCAGCGCCTCGGCCGACGTCGTGAAGTTCCGCTGGGGGTTCACGGAGTTCCCGACCGACGAGGTGGCGGTCGGCGTGCCGGTGCGCTGGGCGCCCGCGGAGGCCGGGCCGAAGCGGCTTCACGTCTACGCGGTCGACAGCGCCGGGGAGTCCACGCTCAGCACGTTCGACTTCTACGTGAGAGCGCCGAAGCCGCGTGAGGCGTACTGGTTCGGCGGTGACGACCCCGCCTTCGACGGGTCGGGGAACGGTCACGACCTGGTGCTGAGCGGGCTCGACGTCGCCAGGGCCGGGCGGACGGTCGGCGGGTCGCCGACGGTCGGGTTCGACGGAGCGGCCGCCGGTGGCGCGACCACCGCGAAGGTGCTCGACACGACCCGGGGGATCACGGTGTCGGCGTGGGTCCGGCTCACGGACGGCTCGGTGGACCGGACCGCGGTGAGCCAGCAGGGCGCGGTGGAGTCGGCGTTCCGGCTCGGCTACGACGCCGGCACGCGCAGGTGGACGTTCGCGCTGGCCGAGAAGGACGCCGCGAACTCCGCCCAGCGGACCGTGCGGTCGAAGGCCCGGGCCGTGACCGGGGTGTGGACGCACCTGACCGGTACCTACGACGACGCGAGCGGTGAGGTCCGCCTGTACGTCGACGGTGTCGTGCAGGAGAAGGTCGCGGTGGTCGAGAAGGGGTTCGCGGCAGAGGGCGAGCTGTGGATCGGCAAGGCGCTGCGCGGCTCCGCGGCCACCGAGGCGTGGCACGGCGAGCTGACGGAGATGCTGGCGTGGAACCGCGCTGTCACTCCGCGGGAAGTGCGGGAGCTGGCCGTGGTCGCCCGGGTCGGCTACTGGTTGTTCAACGACGGCAATGACACGGTGGCGGTCGACTCCACGAACTACGCGCACGACATGACCCTCAGCGGCGCCACGTGGGGACCGGGTGTCGGCTCGTCGGGACTGCGATTCGACGGCGGCGGCTCCGCGCGCACGAGTGACGCCGTGCTCTACACCGACCAGTCGTTCACGGTCGACGTGTGGGCCAAGCTCGACGGCACCGGAACGCCGGGCACGGTCGTCGCGCAGCGCGGGCCGTCCGATGTGGACCCGTTCGCGTTGAGGTACGACGGTGCGCAGTGGAGCGCGGAGATGCCGAACGCCGCGGTGAACCCGACGAAGGTGTGGCGGGCCAAGGGTGACGCCGTCGCGGGCAAGTGGACTCACCTCGTGGCGACGTACGACGCGAACGCGCGCACGCTGAGCCTTTCGGTCGGCTATCAGGACACGCCCGACGTGCAGAAGAGCACTGTCGCGCGGGTGGCCGGCTGGAACTCGGACGGTGTGCTGACCGCGGGCACGTCGTTCGTCGGCGGGATCGACGAACTGAAGGCGCTGCAGGGCGTCGTTTCATAGGAACAGGACTCCGGGCGTTGATCAAGGCCGAACGGTGGATGTGATCGGCGCCCGGAGACCGCTACGGTCGTGCGGGTTGCATGATCGTGCGCGGGAGTCCCTGGTGTTGCGGAAGTCCTTGTCTGTTGTCTTGGTCTTTTTGGTGTGCGCTTGCGCGACCGAGAGTCCGTCGCGTTCCGTGTCCGCTCCGGCGCAGGTGCGTCAGCCGACGTTGGTCAACGAGTCACGCGGAGACGTGCCGGCTGTGGTGCGCGCGGTGGTTGACGGGCGCACGGTCGAGCTCGACAGCGGTGAACGCGTCGAGGTCTCGTTGCTGGCGCAGCCCGCGGCCTGCTGGGCTGCCGGAGCACGTGCGTTCGCTGAGAAGTGGTTGCTGGGCAAGACAGTGCGCGTCACCGCGCTGACGCCCGGCGAGGTGAACCTCCGGCTGGAGGACGGCACCGACTACGCCTCGCTCGCCGTGCGGGAGGGCGTGCTGAGGGCCCAGACCGCGGCCGGGTCGCTCGCGGAGGCGGAACTCGGTGCCGCGCGGGAGGACCGCGGTCTGTGGGGAGCGCCGTGCAACGGCATGGACGCCACGCCGACGACGACCACCACCACTACGACTGCTGCTCCTTCCGCGCAGCGCGTCGAGTCGACGGAGTCCAAGCCCGCGACCACAGTACCGTCTCCCGTGGTGACGACGACTCCGCCGGCGCCGACCTGTGCGGTGGCCTATCGGGTCGAAGGCCAGTGGCAGGACGGGTTCCAGGGCAGGATCACGATCAGGAACACCGGCGGGACGCCGATCAACGGCTGGACCTTGCGGTGGTCGTTCGCCGACGGGCAGAGCGTGCGGCAGATGTGGAACGCCTCCGTGTCGCAGCGGGGCTCGGCCGTCGCCGCGACCGGCGTCGACCAGGCCAGGTCCATCTCGCCGCGAGGTCAGGTGGAGATCGGGTTCCTCGGGACGTTCCGCGACAGGAACACCGCGCCCGCGTCGTTCACCCTCGACGGGACGGCCTGCGCGACCGGCTGACCTGCGCCTGCTGTGAGCTGATCTGCCCTCAGCAGAGAAAGCGGCGAACTCGTCGGGGCGGCGGGCATCGTCGGTGCCATGACGAACAGCGAGAAGCTCTTCAGCCCAGGGCTGCGAGAACGGTTCTTCGGTCAGCGCGTGCTGATTCTCGACGGCGCGCTCGACGACGACAACGGCACGGTGCTGGCGACCCAGATGCTGTCGCTGGCCAGTGAGGACCCGCGCCAGGACATCGCGTTGTGGATCAACTCGCCGGGTGGCTCGGTGCCCTCGATGCTGGCCATCCGCGACGTGATGCGGCTCGTGCCTTGCGACGTGGCGACGCTCGCGCTGGGCCTCGCCTGCAGCGCCGGGCAGTTCCTGCTGTCGGCGGGAACGCCGGGCAAGCGGTTCGCGTTGCCGCACGCGCGAATCCTGATGCACCAGGGAAGTGCGGGCATCGGCGGTTCGGCCGTCGAGGTGGAGGTGCAGGCGGACGACCTGCGGCACACCAGGGACACCGTGCTCGGCCTGATCGCGCAGGACACCGGGCAGCCGTTCGAACGGATCTTCACCGACTCGCTGCACGACAGGTGGTTCACGACGGAGCAGGCCCTCGAGTACGGGTTCATCGACCACGTCGTCAGCGACCTCGGACAGGTCGTCCCCGTCCGCATGCACAAGCTGGGACTGCACTCGGGAGCCGTCGCATGAGCACCTACACCATCCCCAACGTCGTCACGCGGGACGCGCGCGGCGAGCGGATCATGGACGTCTACTCGCACCTGCTGTCCGAGCGGATCGTCTACCTGGGCACCGGAATCGACTCCGGCGTCGCCAACGCGCTGATCGCGCAGCTCTTCCACCTCGAGGCGGACAACCCGGACCTGGAGATCAACCTCTACATCAACTGCGAGGGCGGCGACCCGTCGGCGATGCTCGCGTTGTACGACACCATGCGCTACATCAAGGCACCGGTCGCGACGACGTGCGTGGGGCAGGCGGTCGCCGCGGGAGCGGTGCTGCTGGCCGCGGGCGCGGAAGGACGCCGGTCGGTTCTGCCGCACTCCAGGGTCGTGCTGCACCAGCCCGCGGCGCAGGGGCGCGGCACGATCCCGGACCTCATCCTCGCGGCGGACGAGGTGGTGCGGGTGCGCACGCAGCTGGAGGCGATCCTGGCCAGGCACACCGGCCGGACCGTGGCCGAACTGCGCCACGACACCGACCGGGACCGCGTGTTCGACGCGGTGGGCGCCGTCGAGTACGGGCTCGTGGACCAGGTGCTGGACCAGCGAGCCTGAGCTGTGGAGCGTGCTCGTGACTGGAAGGGCGCGGCGGCCCTAGGCGGCCATCAACGCGCCCACCATCGCCACCGGGCCCGAGGGGCGGCCCGTCGGGCGTGAGGTGTGGAACTGGCTGCCCGTCCGCAGGTGGCCGGACGCGCGGAGATTCCGGACCTGACCGGCGATGCCGATCAGCAGGTCGGCCAGGTCGACGCCCAGGGCGCCGGCGACCGCCGCGATCATCTCGCTCGACGGCTCCTTGCGGCCGCGCTCGATCTCGGACAGGTACTGCACCGAGATGCCCGCGCGGTCGGCCACGTCGACCAGACGGTCGCCGCGCTCCTCCCGCGTCTCGCGAAGCTTGCGGCCCAGGGCTTCACGCCACAGGGGTTCCGGGGTGCGCTTGAAGTCCAGGATCTCCGCCATGTCGTCATGGTGACAGCACGCCGACCACGGGAAAGGGGCGTTCTGCTAGGAGCAGAACGGCATCGGCCCTAGGTAGTCAGATTACGACAGGTTGGCAGTGACTGCCACTCTGGCGTACGGTGTCGACATGGGAGTCGACTTCAAGAAGCAGACGGTGCTGGTCACCGGGGCGAGTTCGGGTATCGGTGCGGAGTTCGCGCGGCAGCTCGCGTCGCGTGGTTCGAGCCTCGTGCTGGTCGCACGCCGCAAGGACCGGCTGGAGGAGCTGGCTGAGCAGTTGCGGGCGGCGCACCGCGTGGCGGTCCACGTCGTGGCGGCGGACCTCGCCGAGCCGGGCGTCGGCGAGCGGCTGGCGGCGGAGGTCGCCGGGTTCGGCGTCACCAGCGTCGTCAACAACGCCGGCTTCGCCACCTTCGGGGCGTTCCACGAGGAGGAGCCCGAGCGGTTGCGGCAGGAGCTCGCGGTCGACGTCAACGCCGTCGTCGAGATCAGCAGGGCGTTCATCGAGCCGTTGCGTGCCAACGGTCACGGCTTCCTCGTCAACGTGGCGAGTATGGCGGCCTACCAGGCGACGCCCTGGTCGTCGGTCTACGGCGCGACGAAGGCGTTCGTGGTGAGCTTCACCGAGGGTCTGTGGGTCGAGTCGCGCGGTACGGGCCTGCGCGTCATGGTGCTGTCGCCCGGTGCGACGCGCACGGAGTTCTTCGAGGTCTCCGGCAGCGAGGACATGGCGGCAGACCTCCGGATGCAGACCGCCGGCGAGGTGGTCGCGACGGCGATGCGCGCGCTGGACCGCCGCGTCACGCCGGTGGGCGTCATCTCAGGCCGGATGAACCGGGTGCTGGCGTTCGCCGGACGTCATTTCGCTTCGCGTGCCATGGGCGCCAGGATGATCGGGCGGATGGTGCGGCAGAGCTAGAGTGGGGTTCATGGAGAAGCCGTCGACGCTGTGGGACCGGTCGCGTCAGGCCGTGGTCGCCGAGATCGTCGACACGGCGCTGAAGTTGTTCGCGGAGCAGGGGTACGAGGCGACCACGATGGCCCAGGTCGCCACCAGCGCGGGAGTGTCGCAGCGCTCGCTGTTCCGCTACTTCGGCACCAAGGAGGACCTGGTCTGCGGCGACCAGGACGCGCTGGGCGACCTGCTGGTCGCCACCGTCGAGGCGCAGCCGCCTGAAGTGTCCACCTGGGACGCTCTGCGAGCCGGGTTCACCACGATCCTCACCGCGTCGAACCACACCCCGCAACGGGTGCTGGAGATCTCCACGCTCATCTTCGAGAACCCGCCGCTGCGCTCGCGGTACTTCGAGAAGCGGCTGAGGTGGCAGCGGGCGCTGGCACCCGTGGTCGAGAAGCGGATGGGCATCGAGTCCGGTGAGATCCCGGACGCCCGCGCGATGGGTGTCATCGCCACGGTGTTCGCGTGCGTCGACACCGCTTCGGAACTGTGGGTCCGCCACGGCGGCAAGGCTGATGCGTTCGAGCTGTACGAACAGGCTCTTGCCGCCGTGCGCGGTTAGACCATCACCTCGGTCTTCTTGCGGCGCAACCGAAGCACGACCGCGACCGTCAGCAGCACGACGAGGATGCCGTAGGCAACCGCCGCGAACGGGCTGGTCACCAGCGCGCTGAGGTCGCCCTCGCTGATCTGCAGGGTGCGCCGGACCTGTTCCTCCGCCATCGGCCCCAGGATCAGGCCGACGACCAGGGGCGCGACCGGATAACCGTGGCGCCGCATGAAGAAGCCGATCAGGCCGATCACCAGCAGCACGATCAGGTCGTCCACGACGAAGTTCACCGCGTAGGTGCCCAGCGCCGCGAAGAGCAGGATGCCCGCGTAGAGGTACGGCCGCGGGATCTGCAGCACCTTCACCCAGATCTTCACCAGCGGCAGGTTCAGCACGAGCAGCATCACGTTGCCGATGTAGAGCGACGCGATCAGCGCCCACACCATCGGGCCGTTGTTGGTGAACAGCAACGGCCCCGGCTGGATGCCGTAGCTCTGGAACGCGGCCACGATGACCGCCGCCGTGGCGGTCGTGGGGAGCCCGAGCGTCAGCAACGGCACCAGAACGCCTGCCGCGGCGGCGTTGTTGGCCGCCTCCGGGCCCGCCACGCCCTCGATCGCGCCCTTGCCGAACTCCTCGGGGCGTTTCGAGAGCTTCTTCTCCGCCGCGTACGACAGGAACGTCGACACGTCCGCGCCACCGGCCGGCACGGTGCCGATCGGGAAGCCGATGAACGTGCCGCGCAGCCACGGTTTCCAGGAGCGCGCCCAGAAACCGCGCGTCATCCACTTGCCGCCCACGGGGATGACCTCGATCGGCCCGTGCCGCAGCCGCGACGCCACGTACAGCGCCTCGCCGACCGCGAACACGCCGACCGCCACCACGACCACGTCGATGCCGTCGGACATCGTCGCCACCCCGAGGGTGAAGCGCTGCTGACCGGTCAGCGTGTCGGTGCCGACGAGCCCGATGAACAGGCCGAGCCCCAGCGACGCCAGGCCGCGCACGGGGGAGGAGCCGAGCAGTGCGGCCACGGTCGTGAACGCCACGACCATCAGCGCCACGTAGTCCGCCGGGCCCAGCTGCACCGCGAGGTCCGCGATGGCCGGCGCCAGCAACGTGAGCAGCACCGTGGCGATCGTGCCCGCCACGAAGGAGCCGATGGCGGCCGTCGCGAGCGCGGCAGCGCCGCGCCCGGCCTTGGCCATCTTGTTGCCTTCCAGGGCGGTCACGATGGACGCCGACTCGCCAGGGGTGTTGAGCAGGATCGACGTCGTGGACCCGCCGTACATGCCGCCGTAGTAGATGCCGGCGAAGATGATCAGCGCCGCCGTCGGTTCCAGCGTGTACGTCAGCGGCAGCAGCAACGCCACCGTCATCGCCGGTCCGATGCCCGGCAGCACGCCGACGGCGGTGCCGAGCGTGACGCCCAGCAACGCGTACAGCAGGTACTCGGGCTGCGCGGCGGTCGCGAAACCCTCCAGCAGCATGGTGATGCTATCCATCGAGGAACGGCACCCCTTCGAAGATCCCGGCGGGCAGCGACAGGCCCAGGCCGTACGCGAACACCACCTGCACGAGCAGCGCCAGCACCACCGCGATCGGCAGTGCCCGCCACCAGGTCGCGCCCAGAGTCCAGGCCGCGCCGAAGAACAGCAGTGCGGCCGCGACCGGCCAGCCGATCACGTCGATGAGCACCAGGTGCGCGACCAGCACGGCCACGAGCTTGGCCACGGTGAGCCAGTCGGTGCGGACGTTCTCGTCGACGTCCTCGGCCTCCTCGGCCTGGCCGAGCTTGCCGCGGGCGGTCGCGATGATCGCCGCGATGCCCGTGACGACGAGCAGAATGCCCACGGCGTAGGGGAACGCGCGTGGTCCTACGACGTTGTCGTCGCGCCCGGCGATCGTGGTCGCGTCGACCAGGGTGAAGACCCCGACCGCCGCGACCAGACCGCCGAACGCGTACTCCTCGACTTTTGCAGCAATCACTTGACGAGCCCGATGTCCTGCAGCGCCGGCTTCACACGGCCGATCTCCTTGGCCATGAACGTGGAGAACTCGCTGCCGGTCAGGAACGTGTCCGTCCAGCCCTTCTTGGTGAGCTCGTCCTTCCACTGCTGGCTCGCGTGCATGTCGGTGACCAGCTTGGTCAGCCGGGCCTTGGCCTCCGCGGAGATCGACGC
This sequence comes from Lentzea sp. NEAU-D7, assembly GCF_026242055.1. Lineage (GTDB taxonomy): Bacteria > Actinomycetota > Actinomycetes > Mycobacteriales > Pseudonocardiaceae > Lentzea. The sequence continues at coordinate 34,812 of NZ_JAPJDL010000019.1, forward strand.
GGGCGCCACGACGCCACGCCAGTTGATCAGCTCGACGCCGAGCTCCTTGAACGTGGGCACGTTGAGGTCGGGCACCGGGTTCGGGCCGGACGTGCCGAGCGCGCGCAGCTTGCCCGCCTTGATCTGCTCCTTGTACTCGCCGACGCCGGAGATGCCCGCGTCGACCTTCTTGCCCAGCAGCGCCGCCAGCGACTCACCGCCGCCGGAGTACGGCACGTAGTTCAGCTTCGCCGGCTCGATGTTCTTCGCCTTGAGCAGCATCCCGGCGAGGATGTGGTCGGTGCCGCCGGCCGAACCGCCGGTGATCGAGACGCCCTTGCCCTTCTCCGCGACCGCGGCCAGCAGGTCGTCGATCGTCTTGTGCGGCGAGTCGGCGGGCACCACGACGACCTCGTCCTCGGCCGTCAGCCGGGCGATCGGCGTGGTCTCCTCCAGCCGGGCCGGCGACGCGTTGGTCTCCACCGCGCCGACCATGACCAGGCCGGTGATCATCAGGAACGACTCGGAGCGTTCGTTGAGGAGCTTCTGCAGACCGACCGTCCCGCCCGCGCCACCGACGTTGGTGACCTGCACCGAGTTGGCGAGCTTGGCACCGCTCACCGCGGACTGCATCGACCGCGCCGTCTGGTCCCAGCCGCCGCCGGGGTCCGCGGGTGCCATGATCTCCAGCTTCGCGATGGAGTCACCGCTGCTCGCGCTCTTGGCCCCCTGACCGCATCCTGCGAGCACCAGTCCGGCGGCGGCGACCGCCACCACTCGTCTCCATGCCGTGCCCATCGAGTACTCCTCGCTTCGTTGCGAACGTTGGGCGGGGACGCTAGGTAACGGCCGGGCGGCTCGTAAGGGTTAGGTCGTAAGTTCCGTATTGGTCGTTTAGTTCGTGACCTGTTTCACAGCTGATGCGTCAGAATTCCATCCATGTTCCGTCGGTCTGTTTCGTTTGGAGCCCTGCTGCTCGCGTTGCAGGTGGTCATCGTGCTGATGACGACCTGCGCCGCCGGGCTGTTCGCCGCCAAACTGCAGAGCGACCGGATCAGAGACTCCTACAAGGACCGGATGTTGTCCGTCGCGGAAAGCGTGGCGCGGCTACCGACGGTGATCGAGGCGTTCGATTCCGTTGACCCGCCCGCGACGGTCCAGCCGCTGGCCGAACTGATCCGCAAGGCGTCCAACGTGACTTACGTGGTGGTCACCGACTACAACGGAGTCCGCTACGCCCACCCCGACCCGAAGCGCATCGGCGAGCGCGTGTCGACCGACCCGACCAGCGCGTTGTCCGGTGAGGTCTTCGTCGGCACGGAGACGGGCACGCTCGGCACGTCGCTCCGCGCGAAGGTGCCGGTGCGGGCGGCGGACGGGCGCATCATCGGCATGGCGTCGGTCGGCATCTTGGAGAGCCAGCTCTCGGCCGACCTCGCCGAGGACCTGCCGGAGCTGATCGGCTGGCTGGCGGCGGCCGCGCTGGTCGGCGTGCTCGGGGCCGCGTTGATCACGCAGCACGTGCGGCGGCGGACGTTCCGGCTCGAACCGGCCGAGATCGCGCAGCTGCTCGAGACCAGGGACGCGATGCTGCACGGCATCCGCGAAGGCGTGGTCGCCGTGGACGACCAGGAGCGGCTGGCACTGGTCAACGACGAGGCGCTGCGGTTGCTGGGCCTGGACGAGAACCCGAGCGGACGCCCGGCGGCCGAGGTGCTCGACGACGGTCTGCTGGACCTCGCCCGTGGTGACGACGACGTCGCGGACCGGCTCGTCCTCGCGGGGGAACGGGTTCTGGTCGCGAACCGGATGACGGCCAAGACGAACGAACGCGCCGTCGGCGTCGTGCTGACGTTGCGCGACCGGACGGAGCTGCACGACGCGTTGCGCGAGCTCGACGGCCAGCGCACCGTCACGGAGGCGTTGCGCGCACAGGCCCACGAGTTCTCGAACCACCTGCACGTCATCGGCGGTCTGCTGGACCTGGACCGCGGCCCGGACGCCGTCGCCTACATCGAACGGGTCGGCGGCGCCGGCTCGGTCACTGCTGACATCATCGACGGAGCGAACGCCGATCCCGCCCTGGCGGCGTTGTTGCTGGCAAAATCCTCCACCGCGCACGAACGAGGTGTGGAGCTCCGGCTCGATCCCGGCAGCTCCGTCGACATTCGTGCGGGCGACGACGCGTTGACCGTGCTGGGAAACCTGGTCGACAACGCGGTCGACGCCGTGCAGACCGGTGGGACCGTGCGGGTGCTCGTGCGCTCGTCGGTCACCGGGGTGCGGGTGGTCGTGGACGACGACGGGCCAGGAGTCGCGGAGTCGCAACGCGGTCGCATCTTCGACCTGGGCGTGAGCTCGAAGGACGCCCAGGGCGCGCACGGCAGAGGAATAGGTCTCGCATTGGTGTCGAGGGTGGTGACCCGCCGCAGCGGCCGGGTCGCGATCACCGACTCGGAACTCGGCGGCGCGTCGTTCGACGTGTGGCTGCCGGAAACGGGGAACCGATGAGCGTGCGAACGCTCGTGGTCGACGACGACTTCGCCGTGGCGGCGATCCACCGCGGGTTCCTGGAGGCGATGCCCGAGTTCGAGGTGGTCGGCGAGGCCCACCGCGGCGGCGAGGCGTTGCGGGCCGTGGAGGCGCTGCGTCCCGACCTGGTGCTGCTCGACATCCACCTGCCGGACATGTCCGGGCTGGAGGTGCTGTCGCGGCTGCGTGCCCGCGGCGGGCCGCCGGTCGACGTCATCGCGGTGACGGCGGCACGCGAACGGGAGACCGTGCGGCAGGCCATGTCCCGCGGGGTCGACAACTACCTCGTCAAGCCGTTCACGCGCACGGCGTTCCTCGACCGGATGCGGGAGTACCTCGCGCAGCGGATCGAGGTGCAGCGGCTGGGGCAGGTGCTGGACCAGGACGAGGTCGACTCGCTGATGCACCACCGGCCCCGCACCCCGGCCATGCCGAAGGGACTGTCCGCCGTGACGTTGCGGCTGGTGACGGATGCGTTGCGGGCCAGCGAGAACGACCTGTCGGCCCAGGAGGTCGGGGACCGTGCGGGGCTGTCCCGCGTGAGTGCCCGCCGCTACCTGGAGCACCTGGTGACGATCGGCAAGGCGGAGGTGCAGCCCCGGTACGGCATGGCGAACCGCCCGGCGCACGGCTACCGGCTGACCTGAGCGTCCCAGTCGATGCGCACGCCGACCAGGCGCTTGCCGCTCGACCTTATCCGGCCTCTGTTGTCCGCCAGGACCATGCGCGCTGCTCGACGACCATGTGCAGCGACCCGCAGTTGAACTTGACTGCCCAGTGTCCTTGAGCTGTTCGCCCAGCTCGTAGGGGTGCATGAGCCCATCGCGCGATGTGCCGGGCCAGCGGACGTCGCTCCGCTTGTGAAGGTTTCGGCGGAAGATCCAAGACCCGTGGCAGTATCGGTCGCATGAGAACTGGGGGCAGGATTCTCGTCATGATCGCCGTGCTCGCCGGCTTGGCCGCGGGCACAACGGTGTCGCAGGCGGACGAACCGTCGTGCGAGACAGGTCTGCGGTTCACCGCGAACGGCACCAGCGCGGCGATGGGCCTGCGCCTGATGTCGGTCGAGGTGACGAACTGCGGCAGCGAGCCGTTGGAGCTCAACGGGTATCCGCAGGTGAAGGTGCTGGACGCGCAGCACGAGCAGTTGGACGTCGCGATCCTCGAAGGGTCCGGTGGCATCGCGGCGGTCGACGGGTTCGACGCCGCGCCACAGCCGATCACGGTGCCGCCGGGGGAGAGCGCGAAGAGCGCGTTCCTGTGGCGGAACACCCACGCGTCCGAGGAACCGCCGCTGGTCGGCAAGCACGTCGACATCGCCGCGGTGGCGGGGGACACGTGGCAGCCGCTGGTGCCGACGTCGCAGCAGGGCAGCATTTCGATCGATCTGGGCAGCACCGGGCGGATCGGCGTCCAGGCCTGGCACCGCCCGTGATCGAGCTCCGGCGCGCGACCCCGGACGACGCCGCCGCGGTGGCCCGGATCTGGTATCCGGGCTGGTGCGACGCGCACCTCGGCAACGTGCCGCGGCGGCTCGTCGACGCGCGGCCGGAGGAGTCCTTCGAGCCACGCGCGCTGGAGCACGTCGGCGAGACCACGGTCGCGACCGTGAACGGCGAGGTCGCCGGGTTCGTGATGGTCGTCGGTGACGAGGTCGAACAGGTCTACGTCTCGTCAGACCACCGCGGATCCGGTGTCGCGCAGGCACTCCTGGCCGCCGCCGAACAGGAGGTGGCGGCGAACGGGCACTCCCGCGCGTGGCTCGCGGTCGTCGCGGGGAACGTCCGTGCCCGCCGTTTCTACGAGCGGCAGGGCTGGGCCGACGAGGGCTTGTTCGACCACCGGGCGCCGTACCCGGACGGGCCGATCCCGGTCCCGGCCCACCGCTACACCAAGCCCGTGCGGGGAAATCCGGTCTCCTGACCGGACGCCGTCGTGTCGGGTGTGTTAAATCCTGTGGTGGCGCGGCACTTCCGTGTTCTCATGGCGTCATGTCGACCACCGCCCTCCTGAGCTTCACGCTCGTCGCGCTGCTGACGGTCATCACGCCGGGCCTCGAGACGCTGCTCGTGCTGCGCACGGCCCTGCTGGTCGGCCGCCGCACGGCCATGGGCGTCGTGGTGGGCAGCACGCTGGGCTGCCTGGTGTGGGCGGTCGCGGGTCTGGTCGGGCTGACGGCGCTGTTGCAGGCGTCCGAACTGGCCTACGACGTCGTGCGCTGGCTCGGCGCGGGCTACCTGGTCTACCTCGGCGTCAAGGCGTTGTGGCAGTCCAGGCGTCCCGTCGAGGTCGACGAACCCGCGCCCGTGCCGTCGGTGCGCGCGGCCGTGCGGGTCGGCCTGCTGACGAACCTGCTCAACCCGAAGCCGGGCGTCTTCTACATCTCGTTGCTGCCGCAGTTCCTGCCGGTCGGCCAGCCGGCGTGGGGCGCGGTGCTCGTGGCCATCCACCTCGGCATCGGGCTGGTGTGGTTCCCGATCCTGATCACGGCGGCCGGCCGCGCACGTGCTTTCCTGCTGCGGCAACGGCTTCTGCTGGATCGGCTGTCCGCTTCAGCGCTGATCGCGTTCGGCTTGAAAACGGCGGCGGACGCGCGCTGACGTGTGATGTCATGTCCGCATGTCGACCGCCGCACTCCTGAGCTTCTCGCTCGTCGCGCTGCTCACCGTCCTGACGCCCGGCCTGGACACGGTGATGGTGCTGCGCACGGCGTTGCTGAGCGGCAAGCGCGCGGCGATGGGCGTGGTCCTCGGCATCTCACTCGGGTGCCTGGTCTGGGCGGTGGCGAGCCTCGCGGGGCTCACCGCACTGCTGCAGGCGTCCGAGCTGGCCTACGACGTCGTCCGCTGGCTCGGCGCCGCCTATCTGATCTACCTGGGCGCCAAGGCTCTGTGGAACTCACGGAAGTCAGTGTCCCTGGGAGACTCCCGCCCGGTGCCGGGCGCGGGGGCGTCGTTGCGCGTCGGACTGCTGACGAACCTGCTCAACCCCAAGGTCGGCGTCTTCTACCTGTCGCTGCTGCCGCAGTTCATGCCCGCCGGTGAGCCCGCGTGGGGCGCGGCGCTCGTCGCCGTCCACCTCGGACTGGGCCTCGTGTGGCTGCCGATCCTGGTCGTGGTGGCCGGTCGCGCTCGCGCGTTCCTGTTGCGCCAGCGGGCTTTGCTGGACCGGTTGACGGCGTCCGTGTTCGTCGCGCTGGGACTGAAGCTGGCGTTCGAGGCGCGCTAACGCTCTCCGGTGACCGAGCGGTGCCAGGCTGCGAGCGCGACCCTGCTCGGCAGGCCGAGCTTCACCCGGATGTTGACCACGTGCCGGTCCGCGGTGCGCGGTGAGATGAACAGCCGCGTCCCGATCTGCTTCGACGTGAACCCGTCCGCGACCAGCCCGGCGATGGTGAACTCCTGCCGGGTCAGCCCGCCGGGCAGCTGCGGCTTCGCCCGGCGGCGCTCGGAGTCCGGCACCGGTTCGAGCGCGAACGCCATCGCCTGCTCCGGTCGCAGGTCGGCGCCGAGCGTCGAGATCACCTGGTAGTCGTCGCCGAGCGAGCGGCGGACCGTCCGGTCGGCGCGGTCCAGCAGCCTGTGGAACGGGCTCATGCCGCCGAACGAGATCCGCGAGATCCGTTCCTGCGACCGCAGTGCGCCGAGCAAACGCGCCGCGCGGTCGAACGCTCCGAGTTCCGCGCAGGCGCAGGCGAGCAGCCACAGGCTGAACGGCACACCCCACGTGTCGCCGAGCGCCAGCTGGATCCGCAACGCCTCGATCACCGGCGGATGCACCTGTGCCGGGTCGCCGTGCAGCAGTTCGTAGAGGCCGCGATGCCACAGTCCCCAGGCGTGCGACCAGTTCACGCCGTTGCTCTCGGCCTGCCTGGCGAGTGCTGTCGTGGCCTTGTCCGCGGATTCGGCGTCCAGCAGGAAGCACGTCGCCATCGCGTGCATCAGCTCGGTGACGTAGACGTCGCCCGGCGACGCGTACTGACGGCACAGCTCGACGACGTGCGCGTACAACGGCACGCAGTCCGGTGAACCCTCCACGAAGAAGAGATGCGTGGCCTCGGCGAGAACCAGGTGCACGTCGGTGGTCGGCAGCCGCGGCAACGCACGTGCCTCGCTCATCAACGGGAACGCCACCGCCGAATCACCACGCACCTGTGCCATGTACGCGCTGTGCGCCAGCAACGACGTGCGCAGCGGTGCCTCGGTGATCACCTCGCGGGCCGCCGCGAGCATGTCCCACGCCTGCCCGAGCATCCCCGCGAACGACGTGAAGCGCGACCGCTGCACGTTCATCGTCACGACCGCGCCGGCCGCGGCCAGTTCGGGCGTCCGGAGCGCGTGCCCGACAGCGGCGCGGATGTTCGGCCACTCCTCCCACATGCGGCCCATCCACACCGCCTCGCCGGGCGCGAACCACGAGCGGGCGGCCTCTTCCACGAACTCGCTGTAATGCACGGCATGGCGGCGCAACGGCTCGTCCGCGTCCGTCAGCAGACGAGCACCGAACTGCGCCACAGCGTTCGGTAATCGATAGCGGGTCTCACCGGTGACGGGGCTCGTCGTCGTCGCCACGATCGACCGGAGGACCAACGCGGACAACGGTTCCGGCACGTCCGCGACCGCTCTGGCTGCGGCGAGGTCGAAGTCCGCGCGGAACACCGACAACCGCGCCCACAACCGCCGTTCCTCGTCCGTGCACCGCCGCGCCACCCACTCGAGCACCTGCTCCAGCGACGCAGGCCGTTGCGGCACTTCGGACAGCACCGCATCGGCTGGTGACGCGGCCAGGAGCTCGATCGTGAGCGGCAACCCGTCGACCGCCTGGCACAGCGTCGTGACGTCCGGTGAGCCGGGCGGTAGCGCCGCCCGGTCCAGGTACAGCTCCACCGCGTCGTCCAGGCTCAGCGGAGGAACCCGCAGCAACTGCTCGCCGTACACGCCCAGCGGCTCCCGCGAGGTCGAGAGGACCGTCAGCCCCTCGCAGTCGCGCAACAGGTGGTGCGCAAGGTGCCGGACCGCCTCCAGCAGGTGCTCGCAGCCGTCCAGGACGAGCAGCAAATGCTTGTCGTACAAGGCCTCCACAAGCCTGCCGAGCCCAGCCGCCGGAGAGTTGTCGACGATCCGGAGCCCGGCCGCGACAGCGCGGGACAGCCCCGCCGGGTCGTGGAGGTCGTCGAGCCGCACCCGCCACACGCCGTGCTGGAACGCTCCCGCGCGAGCCAGCGCGCGTCCCGTCTCCACGGCGATCCGGGTCTTGCCCGCGCCGCCCGCACCCGCCAGCGTGACCAGCCGGGACCGGCGCAGGAGTGCCCCGGTTTCGGCGAGCACCGCCCGGCGGCCGATGAACGTCGTGGTCTGGGGAGGCAGATCGCCCCGCACGGTCATCGGCGCATCTTCGCCTAGTGGCGCGGGAGTGTGATGACGAGCATCACCTCTCCACCCTTTCGGACTAGCGGCGTGACCCGGAAGGTTGGCGAGGTGATCGGCGTTCAGCAAGGCACCTCGCACCCGTCTGACCGCGAATTCCCCCGGCAACCTTCCGGGCCGCGCCACTAGCGAGTTCGACCGGGCGTGGTCACGCGCTCGCGAGTCCGGATGATCATCTTGGTCGCGAGCCGAAGTCCCTGCCGCGCGTTGAGGTGCGGGAGGTACGCGCGGCTCACCGCGTTGGCGATGCGCGGCAGTGCCGCCGAGTCCGGATACGCCATGAACATCGGCTGGTAGGTCGGCTGGAACTTCGCCTTGAACGCGAACAGCGAGCGGAAGCCGTACACCGGCTCCAGCACCTGCCCGGTGAGGTCCAGGACGCGCTGCAACGCCCGCGGCCGTTCACCGCGGTCCAGCCGCGCGAGCGGTGCCCCGGACAGGCTCAGGAACCTCGCGCCCTCGGCCTGGAGCTGTTGTGCCGCCGAGGCGATCAGGAACTCCATCGAACCGCGGAAGCCGTGCGAGCGGCGGCGCATGAAGTCGAGCGTCCACCCGACGACCTCGCCGTCGGCGTACACCGGCAGCCAGCTCGTGATGCCGTGCACCGTCCGGTCGCCGTCCACCGCCAGCAGGCAGCGGACCCGTCGCCGGCCAGCTCCTCCAGGCCTCCCAGAGTGAAACCCATCTCCGGCAGGCCCTTGTCCGCCACCCACTCCGCCGAGATCGAGCGGATCTGGTCCGTGATCGCGTACGGCGCCTCGGCGTAGGTGCACCACTCGGCGGTGATCCCGGCCTTGGCGGCCTTGTTCAACGCCGTGCGCACGTCCTGCCACTTCTTGCCGGTGAAGCTCAGCTCGTCGAGCTCGATCACCGTGTCCTCGGCGACCTGCACCGCCGACCAGCCGAGCGTCTCCACCGCGGCCCGCGTCTCCGCGCCCACGCTGTAGAGGCACGGCGTCCAGCCGTTGTGCGCGCAGAACTCCGCGAACCCGCGCACGGCGTCCAGCCGCGCCGGCCCGATCGGATCGCCGACCGTCAGCGCGATGGTCGCCACCACGCGGTACGCGATGGCCGTCTCCCCGTCCGGCGTGAACCAGTACTGGTTGCCTCGCCACGTCGTCATGTACGACAACGACGAGCCGCCGTGACGCCGCATCAGCTGACGGGCGTGCTCCGCCGACTCCTCGCACGACGACGGCCACGTCCGCCACGACGCCATCAGCAGACCGGCCAGCACGATCAGCCAGAACACGACGCCGGTGTACTCGAACAGCAGCGTGCCGGCGAACCCCTCGGCGGAGAACCGCAGCGGCACCAGGTCGAGGTAGCCGGGCGGCAGGAACCGCGTCGGCAGGTCCGCGAGCAGCGCGCCGAACCCGGGCTCCGGCGTGAACTGGTCGCGGACCAGGTACCCGCCGAAGACGTACAGCGCCGACAGCGACGCGACGCTGATCGCCGTGAACCGCCAGAACCTCACGACGGCATGCCGAGGAAGACGCACGTCGAAATGCTTGCGCGTCAACAACAGCACCGCGGTGATCGCGAGCGGTGCGAGCATCGGCACACCGAACGAGACCGCCAGTTCCAGCACGCTCGCGTCCGGGAACTGCGCGACGTGCACGACGTACGAACCGATGAACGCCGCGAACGCCACGTTGAACACGAGCGCCGCCCGCCACGCGAACCGCCGTCCGCGCCGCAGCCCTTCCGCCAGCACGAGCAGCAGCAACGCCGGCAGCAACGACATCACGAGCGCGGGGAACCGGCCGTACGACAGCTGGACCACCATCGTCCGGCACAGCTCGACCGCGTCCGAGGCGCACACCGCCTCGACGTCCTCCTGCGACGGCTGTGCGACCGCGACGACGTCCGCGAACCACCACAGCGGCCCGTTCGGGTACGGCGACATCATCGACACCACCGGCCCGAGCGCCGACGCCGCGAGCAGCAACGCCACCAGCACCCGCGTCTCCTGCAGCGAACGCGCCTTGTGCACCGGCCCGCGCTTCAGGAACAACGCCCCGACCAGCAAACCGGCCACGCCACCGGACAGTCGGAGCAGATCTTCGAGCCAACCCGAGTACAGAGTAAGGACCAGCACCGACAAGATCGTCATCAGCCGGACGCGACGCTTCCACAGCGGCGGCATCCGGAACGTCAGAGCGAGTGCGAGCCCGACCCCGCCGATCGACGGCCCCGCCGCCGACTCGCCGATGAGCGACTCCATCCAGCCCCAGTGCAGGTCACCGCCGACCAGCACCAGCCAGAGCCCGAGGAACGAGCCCAGCACGTGCGTGGTCAGGAAGATCACCGCGGTCCGCAGCGCGCCGAACTCGCGCTCCGCCAGCGGTCCGGTGACGGCCAGCAGCACCGTCGTCGCGAGGTAGCCCAGCAGGTCCATCGACCACAGCGCCGAGGTGAGCACCGCCCACCACGGGCTCCCGGTGCCGAACCCGGTCCGCGTGAGCAGCTCGTCGCTCGCGCCGCCGATCGCCCCGGTCAACGCCCCGGCCGTCCAGAAGACGATGAGGAACGCGCACGTCAGAGGTGCGGTGCGGAACAGCCTGGCGATCATCTGACCAACCCTGTTCGCTGCGCGAGCCACGGCAGCGACCCGAAGAGGCCCTCGCGGGCCATGTTCCAGTCGTGGTTGTTCGGCAGTTCTTTCCACTGCACGTCCATTCCGGCCTTCCGGCACGCCTCGAAGACCTCGGCGTCCGCCTTGCGGTACGTGACGTCGTCGCGTCCGGCGACGACCATGCCCGCGGTCTGCGGGAATCGCTGGCGCGCGAGGACGTCCATCGGGTTGACCCGGACGAACGCGGCCTCGTCGCCGCCGAAAGCCGCCTTGACCGTCTCCTGCCGCGTGCCCAGGGAGGGCTCGGGCTGGGGAGCGAGGGCGACGAAGTTGCCGTAGACGTCCGGCGCGCGCACGGCCAGCTGCACCGAGCACGTGGCGCCCTGGGAGAAGCCCGCGACGGTCCACGACTCACGGCGCTCGTCCACGGTCAGCCGTTGCTTGATCCACGCGGGCACGTCCCGCGCCAGGTACGTCTCCGACTGGCCCAGCCTCGAGTCGAGGCACAGCGGGTTCGCGGTCGACGTGCCGAGCTGGTCGACCACCACGACGATCGGCGCGAGCCCGTCGTGCTGACGCGCGTACGCGTCGAGGTTGTCGAGGATCCGTCCGCCGTCGAACCAGTCGCGGGGACTGCCCGGCTGGCCCGCCATCAGGACGATCACGGGCAGTCGCGGGCGCGGGGTCGTGTTGTAGGCGGGCGGCAGGTAGATCCACGCCGGCCGCGCCTTGAACGCGCCGGGGATCTCCGCCTCGGTGACCACGCCCTTGTCCGGGAGGCCATCCGGCCGCTTCCAGACGTCGGCGAGCTTCTGACCCGCGGGCACGTCGACGACACCCGTGGGCGGTGGAGCGGCGTCGTTCAGGTCGACCCTGTTGTTCTTGAAAACGTCCAGGAAGGCACGTGTGGTGGGGTACTGCCCGAAGTGGGCGTTCGTCGCGACCACCGCGCTCGCCGTCACGCTCAGCGCCAGGAGGACGCCGAAGACCCGTCCGCACCACCGGCCGGAGCGCAGCCGCACCGCCGCCAGCGTCAACGCCACCAGCGCCGCGCCCAGCCACACCGCCAGAACGGTCGGCAGCGGCTCCGGCCACGGTTTCCACACGTGGTCGACGACGAGCACGAGCCCGGTCGTCACGAGTGCGCACGTCAGCACGGCTATCGGCAGCACACGGGCCCACCACGTCCGGTTCCTCCGGATCGCCAGGTACGTGAGGGCGAGCACGGCGGCGGCCGTGGCGAGCTTGGGGATCGGTCCGTTTATCAGAGACAGATCCAACGGGCTGATCATGCCCTCGATGCTTCAGGAAGTCTTCAGGAAGCACATCGGATGTTGGTCTCGTTCAGAGCCGTGAACATCAGCCTGAAGAATGACAACCCCTCAGCCGTTCGACGCGTCGCGCCACGCGTTCGTCAGCACCCGCAGGGCGTCCGGATGCTCGGCGATCTCCGCGGCGCGGGACAAATCGGACTCCGCCATCCCCAGTTCCCGCAACGAGGTCGACGCGCCGAACCGGGTGGCCGTCTCGTGGACGCGGGCGGCCAGATCGGACGGTGCCGTGTGGGCAAGCAGCGCCGTGTGGGTGGCGGCGTGCGGCAAACCGAACGTACCGCCCAAAACGTGCGCGAGCTTGTGGTGCAGTCCCATGGGGACGGACGCGAGGCACGTGCCCGCGAGCCACGCCGAGGACAGCAGCTCGGTCCGCGCCTCCACAGTGGACGGGTTTCCGCTCAAAGCGTGCAAAACGCCCTCGATCGCCCTGGTCGCGATGGCGTCGATCAGCGGGTTCTCGTTCCCTCGGGCGGCGACGGCGTGCGCGAGAGAGTTGAGCGCGCTCGTCACCGTGACGTCGAGCGGCAGGTCCAGCGTGAGGTCGACGTCGTAGATCACCGTGTCCGGTTGGATCGCCGGGTCGCGCCGCGTCTTCTTCCTCCCCGACGCCGTCTCGCCGAGCACTTGTGTGACCTCGGAGCCCGCGTAGGTCGTCGGGATGATGATCTGCGGTACGCCCGCACGCACCGAGAGCGCTTTCGACAGCCCGGTGCTCGACCCACCGCCGACCGACACGATGCAGTCCGCGCCGTGTTCGTCCAACGACGCGAGCGCGCGCTCCGTGACCTCGACCGGCGTGTGCATGACCGCACCGGTGAACCGGGTGGCCAGCAGCGGGCCGAGTTCGGCGGCCACCTCGTCGCCACCGTGCCGGGCGATCAACAGCACTCGCCGCGCCCCCAAGCGCTCGGCCTCGGCTCGCACGGAGGAGACGGTGCCGCGGCCGAAGACGACGCGGGTGCGGCCGGGTTCGAAGGTGAAGCTCACGAGGAACGAATATTCGTGAGCGGAGTCCCCGGCGCAACACCGGAGGGTCAAGCCTTTCGGCTCTGACGAGGAGACTTCGTCACTCCTTAGCGTGAATCTTCATGAAGCGTGTTCGTGTTGTAGTGGCGTTAGCAGGGGCCCTGACCCTGACGCCAATCCCTGCCACAGCGGCGACACCAGCGTTCAGCCTGTCCGGAGGCGTGACCACGCCGATCCACTCGATGGCCGACGCGGTCCGCGAGACGGTCTACGTCGACTCCGGGCTCGACCTCGACGGCAACGGCACCCGGGACCGGGTGGCGGCCGACATCATCAGGCCGTCCACGACCGGGCGCGTGCCCGTGATCATGGACGCCAGCCCCTACTACCAGAGCGCCGGGCGCGGCAACGAGAGCGAGGTCAAGACCTACGACTCCGCCGGGGTGCCGGTCAAGTTCCCGCTCTTCTACGACAACTACTTCGTGCCGCGCGGCTACGCGGTCGTGCTGGTCGACTTCCTCGGCACGAACCGGTCGCGCGGCTGCGTCGACGTCGGCGGTCAGTCGGAGATCGCCTCCGGCACGGCCGTGATCGACTGGCTGAACGGCCGGCGCACCGGCTACTCGTCCCTGACCGGCACCACCACGAAGAGCGCGTCGTGGTCGACCGGCGCCGTCGGCATGATCGGCAAGTCGTGGGACGGCTCGATCGCGAACGGCGTCGCGGCGACCGGCGTCGACGGGCTGAAGACCATCGTGCCGATCGCGGCCATCAGCTCCTGGTACGACTGGTTCCGCTCGGACGGCGTCGCCTACCCCGGCTACAGCTCGCCGACCGGCCTGGGTTCGCAGTTCGAGAACACCAACGCGCGCTCACGGTGTGGTGCGGTGCGCACGCAGATGACGAACGGTTCGCCCGCCAACGGCGACTACACGGCGATGTGGCAAGCGCGTGACTTCGTGCGCAAGGCGTCGAACGTGAAGGCGTCGATCTTTGCGATCCACGGGCTGAACGACCTCAACGTGAAGACTTTGCAGTACGGCCAGTTCTGGGACGCGGTGCCCGCGACGGTGCCGAAGAAGCTGTGGTTCTCGCAGACGGCGCACGTCGACCCGTTCGACTTCCGGCGCAGTGAGTGGGTCCCGACGCTGCACCGGTGGTTCGACCGCTGGCTGCTGAACGTGCAGAACGGCATCGAGAACGAACCGCAGGTGTCGGCGGAACGCGCGCCCAACCAGTGGGCGGACGACCAGACGTGGCCCCCCGCGGGCACCGTCAGCACCGTGTTGCGTCCTTCTTCTTCGGGACTCGGCACGACGCCCGGCACGGGTACGTCGGCGTTCACCGACAACGGCAGCGGTACGCCGTCGAACTGGCTTTCCGGCTCGAACACCGGAAGGGCGATCTACTCGACGGCGCCGCTGACCTCCGACCTGCGCATCGCGGGCACGTCCTCGATCACGGTGGGGGTGTCGTCCTCGACGCCGACCGCTCACCTCACGGCGTACCTCGTCGACTACGGGCCGGCGACGGTGCGGACCGGCGAGGGCATCCGGACCCTGACCACGGAGTCGTGCTGGGGAGAGAGCCGCACGGGCGATGACGCCTGTTATCGCGACACGGAGGCGACGACGGGCAACGTCGACGCGCAGATCATCGCGCGCGGCTGGGCGGATCTCGCGAACTACCAGTCCCTCTTGGCTCCGAGCACCATCACGCCGGGAACCAAGTACCGCATGACGTTCCGACTGTCCACAACGGACCATCTGGTCAAGGCGGGACATCGTCTCGGCCTGGTCGTCGGCGGTACCGACTCGACCGCGATCGTGCGGCCGAGCCAGCTGCCGAGGCTGACCGTCGACCTGGCGGACACGTCGGTGCGGATCCCGCTGAAGGGCTCGGTGCCGGCCGCCTCGTCCGCTCCGCTCGTCGCCGACAGCGTTTCCGCTGGTACGAAGGGCGCGTTGGGCTAGCGAACCGGACTGTCGGTGCTGCTCGCTAGCATCGGCGCCATGGGTTCAACCGACGGCGTCGTTCTCGAGGACGCGCTGCAGATCCTGCAGCGCGTCTTCGGGTACCCCGAGTTCCGCGGCGACCAGGCCGCCATCGTCGAGCACGTGGTCGCGGGTGGCGACGCGCTCGTGCTCATGCCGACCGGCGGTGGCAAGTCCCTGTGCTACCAGGTGCCCTCGCTGGTGCGGCCCGGCACGGGGGTGGTGATCTCGCCGCTCATCGCGCTGATGCAGGACCAGGTGGACGCGCTGCGGGCCCTCGGCGTGCGCGCGGGCTTCCTGAACTCGTCGCTGTCCTGGGACGAACGCCGGACGGTCGAGGCCGAGTTCGTGGCCGGCGAGCTCGACCTGCTCTACCTGGCGCCGGAGCGGCTGACGTCCGAGGCGACGCTGCGCCTGCTGGAACAGGGTGAGATCGCGCTGTTCGCGATCGACGAGGCCCACTGCGTCTCCCAGTGGGGCCACGACTTCCGGCCCGACTACCTCTCGCTCACGCACCTGCACGAGCGCTGGCCGAAGGTGCCGCGGATCGCGCTCACCGCCACGGCCACGGAGGCGACGCGCCAGGAGATCCTCACGCGCCTGGAGCTGACCGACGGGCGGCAGTTCGTCTCCAGCTTCGACCGGCCGAACATCCAGTACCGCATCGTTCCCAAGAAGGAGCCGAAGAAGCAGCTGCTGGACCTGCTGCGCGGCGAGCACCAGGGCGACGCGGGCATCGTCTACTGCCTGTCCCGCGCCTCGGTGGAGAAGACGGCGGAGTTCCTGGTCGCCAACGGGATTCCCGCGCTGCCCTACCACGCGGGGCTCGACTCGTCGGTCCGCCAGCGCAACCAGGCCCGCTTCCTGCGGGAGGACGGCCTGGTCATGGTCGCCACCATCGCGTTCGGCATGGGCATCGACAAGCCGGACGTCCGCTTCGTCGCCCACCTCGACCTGCCGAAGTCGGTCGAGGGCTACTACCAGGAGACGGGCCGCGCCGGTCGCGACGGCCTGCCGTCCACCGCCTGGCTCGCCTACGGCCTGCAGGACGTGGTGCAGCAGCGCAAGATGATCGAGTCGTCGGAAGGCGACCTGGCGTTCCGCCGCCGATCGCAGATGCACCTCGACGCGATGCTCGCCCTCTGCGAGACGGTCACGTGCCGCCGCACCAGGCTCCTGGAGTACTTCAACGAGTCCGGTGTCCCGTGCGGCAACTGCGACACCTGCCTGACCCCGCCCGAGGCGTGGGACGGCACGGTCGCCGCGCAGAAGGTCCTGTCCACGGTCTACCGGCTGCGCAAGGAGCGCAACCAGAAGTTCGGTGCCGGTCAGGCCATCGACATCCTGCTGGGCCGCAAGACCGCCAAGGTCATCCAGTTCGACCACGACCAGCTCAGCACCTTCGGCATCGGCGAGGACCTGAGCGAGGGCGAGTGGCGCGGCGTGGTCCGCCAGCTCCTCGCACAGGGCCTGCTGGCCGTCGAGGGCGAGTACTCGACGCTCGTCCTCACCGAGGCGAGCGCCGAGGTCCTCAGCCGCAAGCGCGAAGTCAAGATGCGCAAGGACCCGACGCCCACCCGCTCGACGACGCGCACGGCGTCCTCCCCGTCCGGCGCGGCCAAGGTGAAGATCGACCTCCCGGCCGACGCGGGCCCGCTCTTCGAGGCGCTGCGCGAGTGGAGGGCCGGTCAAGCCCGCGAGCAGGGCGTCCCGGCCTACGTGATCTTCCACGACGCCACGCTGAAGTCCATCGCGGCGTCGCGTCCCGGCTCCCTCACCGCCCTGGGCGCGGTGAGCGGTGTCGGCCAGGCGAAGCTCACGAAGTACGGCGAGCAGATCCTGGAGGTGGTGGCGGCCGGCGGTGCCGCACCGGAAGCCGCCGCGCCTGCCGCGGTCCAGGCCCCCAGGTCCAAGCCGAAGCCTCCGAGTTCCGGCGGTGCCGCATGGGGCTCGGGCGACGCCGTGGACGAGTGGCCGGAGCCGGAGGAGCCGGACGAGCCGATGGACTGGTGACCGGGTCAGGTCACCTTCTCGATCTGCACCCGCTTGATCACGCTCTTCCCCGGCTCGCCGACGAGGTCGAAGGCAGCGCTGTTCAACACGACGCAGGCCGGCCCGACGCCGATCACGCGAACGGTCGTCTGCTTTCCGTTGTCGAGATTGGTGACCCGCACCGAGGTTCCGATCGGGAGCTGCGCCGAGAACGCGCCAGGCGCCCCGCCGACCGCCGACAACCCGACGGTCGCGCCGTCGCAGACGACCTGCCCGACTGTTCCTGAAGCCCGCACCCGAGAAACGGGGGTGCGGGTGGTGGGTACCGGTGCCGGCGCGTTTCCGACGATCTCCACCCGAATGCGCCGGAGAACGCTTTCCGCGTCGCTGGTCTCGGCGGACGAGAGCGAGTCGAATGCCGCTGCGTTCAGAACAGCGCAGCCGGTCGAGCGACCGGTGACCGAGACGGTGATCACCCGCCCGTTGGCGGGATTCGTGACCCGCAGCAGCGTGCCGACGGGGAACTTGTCCGACAGTGCGGTCGCCGGCCCTTTGGCGCTCGTCGTCCTCACCTGCTGCCCACCGCACACCTCTTTGCCCGCCACCCCCGGCTGCGACGACGAGCCACCGGAACCGGCGAGAGCGAAGGCCGTACCCCCGATGGCCGCGACGACCGAGAAGACCCCGGCACCCGCGATCCAGCCCTTCGACCAGCGCATGCGCAACACCCGACCTTTCTTCCAGGCCGTACGGCCCGCAGATCGGGAAGGTTCAACGGCGCGTGGCCCGAACCAGCGCCGTCGGGTCGCACGACGCCAGGTGGTCGCGCAGGGCGACGTGAGGGAAGCGGTACTCGCCGTCGACGCGGGTGAGCAGCAGCCGGTCCTGTGCGAGGTGGAGCAAAGCCTTGCGGCGGAACGACAACTCGCCCAGCGACAGCGGCCGTGTGATGCCCTCGGCGGCGACCTCGGCGAGCGAGTCGAACGGCCAGACGTAGTCGCGGGCGGCGGTCGGGGTGACCAGCAACCCGAGTGCCACCCCCAGCGCGGTTCCCCAGGACCCCAACGCGCCGATCCCGCCCAGCAGACCGACAGTGCCGAGCACCGGGACGGCCGGCTGAACCCACCACGGGCGCCCTTGCCGCATGCGTTGTCGTTGCACCGGGATCACCGTGCGCCACACGCGCCCCACGGCGGCGGCGAAGATCCCGCCCGCCACGCCTGCGGAGAAGCCGACCCCCATGCCCGCCAGCACCACGTACGGACCGGTCCAGATCATCGAGATGCCCGGCGCTGCGGCGATCAGCAGTGCCCACGGCACGGGTGCGTCACCCGGGACGAAACCCAACGCCAAGAAGAACGACGCCACCACCACGAACACGTACGCCACGAGGTAGGGCCACGGCGTGCCGATCGCCCCCAGCCACAAACCGGCCAGACCGACCAGCAGTCCCCCGAACACACCGGCCAGAAATCCCAGCGCGGCGGTCACAATGCCGTGCGCGCGTCCGGGCGGGTGGAAGACACGCGGCACTTTGTTCACCAGCACGAGCAACGAAGAAGCGGCGACCACGAAAACCGAAGCGGGCCACAATCCGAAGCGCAGCGCCGTTATGAACGACACGGCACACACACCACCGGCATAGGCGGCAGGCACCGCGCGTACGAATAGCAACCACAACGGGCGAGTGGGCAGCAGCGGAAGCCACGCACGGCGGTGAGGCATGTGCACCGGCGCACCGAGGTCGGGCCGCCCCAGCCGCGCGAGGAACTTCAACGCCCGGATGGTGGGGCCAGCGCCGCGTTGACCGGAGAGCCTTTCCACGACGAAGGAACCCACGAAGTCGGAGCCGATCGTGTCGACCTGCTTGTCCAGGTGCGTCAGCGCCAGCAGGTTCAACGCCAGAGGCGAGTCCAGCCGCTCCCAGATCTCCGGCGTCAGGGCCGACTCGAGGCTGTCGAGCCGGGGACTCACCGAAGCGATGTACTCGAGCACCTGACCGCGGGTCAACGGCTCGACGAACACCGAAGGCAGGTTGTCGATCGGACCCGTCGAGCTGACGACGGAGGCGAACGGCGCGAGCTCGGACTCGCAGAGCGCGCGGTCGACGCGCGGCACCTCGTCCAGCCCGTCGATGAGCACGGCGACCCGCTCACGGCGCAGCCAGATCGTTCCGGCCGAGCGGCTGATGCCGTAGCGGCGGTTCATCTCGCGCAACAGCCACGCGGTGAACTCGGTCGGCTTGCGCGCGCCGTACGCCCGCCACGTCGCCAGGTCCACGACCACAGGAATCGGCGCCTGCGGGTCGTTGCGCGCCCGTTCGACCAGCGTCAGGCACAGTTCACGCAGCAACGTCGACCGGCCGCTGCCGACCGGTCCGACGAGGACCATGGTGTGGCCGAGGCGGTCGTAGACGGCCTCCAGGTCCGGTGAGGAGATCTCTTCGCCGTCGACCCGCACGGCGATCGCGGGCTGCTTCAGGGCACCGAGCTTGATCTGCGTCTGGGCGGCCAGCGAGGCGGCGAGCAGCGCTTTCACCCGTGACTCGACCCGTGCGAGGGCGGCGGTGCGGTTGCTGGTCTCGTGCCCGCGGCCGCGTTCCCAGAGAGCGAGCCCGACCGCGACGAGGACCATCACGCCGACCGCGGGCCACAACCACCATCCGAGCTCGCCGATGAACCCCGGCACGGCCCCGCCGGTGCTCACGCTGATGGCCGCCGGCAGCAGCAGAACGACGGTGACCAGGCACAACGCAGCCAACGCGGTCAGCCGTGCAGCTCGCGTCACCCCGCTCGGATCCACCTTCACCTCCGCGATCCCGGCGAACGACGGTAACCGTGCCGCCGGGATCGCGGAAGTGAATCCGATCAGGCTTAACTCACACGCGAACCAATCGCCTGCGAAGCCTCAGGAACCCACTCTGAGTAGGTCCCGTCACTGCTGTTGCTGGCCGCCGAAGTTCCGAAGGCCTTCCTTGAGCTTGTCCTCGCCCTTGTCGATGTGCTCGCTGTGCTTGCCACCGGTCTTGTCGTCGGCGAACTGGCCCGCGCGCTCGACACCGTCGTCGACCTTGTCTCCGTGCTGGCCGATGAGGTCCTTGGCCTTGTTCTTCAATTCGTCGAATCCCATGACTGCATTACCTCCCTATGCAGTTCGGGTACCCCGTCTCGTATCCGGTACACGTCACTGGATCGAGTGAAGCGCCGCGACCGGACTGACCCGCGCGGCGCGGCGGGCGGGCAGCAACCCCGCGGCCGCGGTGAGCGCGGCCAGGGCGAGCACCACCGCGGCGACGGGCACGACAGGCACCTGCAGGGGCCATTCGACGCCGAGCGAGATGATCGCGAGCCACGCGTAGGGGATGCCGATGGCGAGTCCGCTCACCGAGCCCACGACCCCGTACAGGCCGGCCTCGGTCGTGACCATGCGGCCGAGTTCCCCGCGGGTCAGGCCGATCGCCCGCAACAGACCGGACTCACGGGTCCGTTCGAGCGCCGACAGCGCCGTGGTCGAGCCGAGCCGGCTCGCGGTGGAGTTCGACAGGATGATCCTGCGTGGCCCCATGTCTGCCAGAGCGCCGGAGTCGACGCGGAAGTCGGTGAGATCGCGGAGCTTGGTCATGTCGAGGTCGGTGGCGCGCATCGTGAGCGTGCTGTTGACGGTGATCTCGGTGCGTCGGTAGGGGAGCACGTCCGTGAGACCGGCGGCTCTCAACGGCCCGGCGTCGACCGGACCGACTATCTCCAGGTCGGCGAAAAAGCACTTGCCATCTCCGCCTTTCCCAGCCCTTGCAACGTGTTCGCGCCCGTGAGCGTCGCGATGACGAGACTGACACCGCTCACCGCGAGCGAGGCGATGGTGCCGCACCGCAACGGAAGGCCGATCAGCCTTAGCACCGGTGAGATCAACGCGGGCCCGAGCGTGATCAACGCGCCGAACGCCAGCGCACCGCTGACGGTGGTGCACAGCAGCAGATCCTCGAGCGTTCAGACCAAACTGGACGCTCGCAACCGCGTCGAGATCGCCGCCTGGGCCCGGGAATCCCGGCTGGTCGGTCAAATAGTAGGACCCACAACCGGTCTGCTCGCCAACGCGCTCGGCAGGATCACGCTGATGGTCAAGCCGCAGACAGGGCAGGCGACGTGCAGGCTCCGCGTGGAGATCACCGAGTCCACGGACAACTGAGTGATCCGTTAAACCTTGCCCGCTCCCTCCTGCTCCACTAGGAAACGCGCATGAGGCGAATCGCAGCTGGACTGGCAGTGGCGGCGCTGGCCGTGGGTTTCATCACGACGGGCACCGCGTCCGCCGAGGTCCAGACGGCCCGGCCCGACTGCGGCTACACCGCGACCCCGGAGGAGCCGGCCGCGCGTCCGGTGTCGATCCCGCGTGACCCGTGGTTCACCAAGGGCAAGGTCCTGGTCAAGGTGAAGACGAACCAGGGCGACGTCCCGCTGCTGCTCGACCGCGCCAAGGCCCCGTGCACCACGCACAGCTTCATCCACCTGGCACACCGCGGTTTCTACAACCAGACCGAGTGCCACCGGCTCACCGCCTACCCGACGCTGAAGGTGCTGCAGTGCGGCGACCCGTCCAACACGGGTGAGGGCGGCCCCGGTTACAAGTACGAGGACGAGCTGCCGACCGACCTGCAGCCCGCGCCGAACGACCCGACCGGCCAGCGCCGCATCTACCCGCGCGGCACGCTCGCCATGGCGAACGCCGGCCCGGACACGAACGGCTCGCAGTTCTTCCTCGTGCAGTCCGACTCGGTCCTGCGGCCCAACTACACCGTGTTCGGCCAGATCCTGCCGGAGGGCCTGAAGACCCTGGACAAGATCGCGGCCGGCGGCATCGCCGGGGAGAACCCGCTCGACGGCCGCCCGAACATCAAGTCGGAGCTGAAGTGGGTGCTTCCCCTCGGGCTCTGACCGAGGCACGCCAAGCACGCGGTGAACTGCCGTAGGCGCGTGTGAACGCACGGCTGAAGGCTGCCTCCGAGTACCCCACGCCTGCTGCGATCCGTCCGACCTGCTCGGTCGTGGTGAGCAGCAGGCGTGCCGCGTGCTCCAGGCGTTGCCGCAGCACGTAGGCGCCGGGGGACTGGCCGAGCACCTCGGTGAATCGGGTGGCGAACGCCGACCGCGACAGCGCGGCGATCCGTGCCAGGTCCTCCACCTGCCAGTCCCGTTCGGGAGCGCGGTGGATCGCGGAGAGCACCGCGCCGAGCGCGGGATCCAGCGCGGCCCTCAGCCAGCCTGGGTCGGTCTGCCTGCCGGAGTCGGACCACAGGCGCAGGGCCTGGATGAACAGCAGGTCCAGCAGCCGCGACACCATCACGCGGGAGCCCGGTCGCGGCTCGTTCACCTCGGTGATCATCAACGTGAGTCCCAGCGGCAGCCATCGGGCGTCCTCCAGGGCGCCGCGCACGACGATCGCGCCGGGCAGCACCCCGAGCAGCGGCGCCGCAGCCACCGGTTCGGCCAGGTACTCGCCGGTGAACCACGACGCCTTGGCGCCGCCACGCACGGTGTGGGCGTCCCCGCGCGCAAGCAGTGCCATGTCACCTGCGGCGAGTTCCACCGGCCCGTCAGACGACTCCACGCGCACGGTGCCGTGTTCGACGAGATGCACCAAGCGCGCGCCGGACGGGTATCGCGCCGTGGTGTCGTAACTGCGGACGACCTCACCGCCCCGCAGATGAATCGACTGCAGGACGTCCGACAGCGCGTCCCGGCCGCCGTGCTCCGACCGGATGAGCGGTTCTGGGGGAACGGCAAAGTTCCTCGGCTTCTCGGTCATATCCGGTACTCCACTGTTCTCATAAGCTCGCACGGCAAGTATGTCCTGTGTGAACGGTGAGGAGACCGACTTCATGTCCACGAAGCCGACCGTGCTGCTGGTGCACGGGTTCTGGGGCGGCGCAGCACACTGGGCCAAGGTCATCGTCGAACTGCGTGCGCGCGGGTTCTCGTCGATCAAGGCCGTGGAGAACCCGCTTACCTCGCTCGCCGACGACGCGGCGCGCACGCGTCAAATGATCAACCAGGTCGACGGCCCCGTCCTCCTGGTCGGCCACTCCTACGGCGGCGCCGTGATCACCGAGGCCGGTGACCTGCCGAACGTCATCGGGCTGGTCTACGTGGCGGCGTTCGCGCCGGACGCGGGCGAGAGCCTGGCGGCGATCAGCGCGGTGCATCCGCCGGCCGCGCACGACGTCGTCGCGCCGGACTCGGACGGCCACTTGTGGATCGCCGAGAACCGGTTCCACGAGAGCTTCTGCCAGGACCTGTCCGAGGACGAGGCGCTGGTCATGGCCGTCACGCAGAAGGCGCCGCTCGGCGTGGCGTTCGGCTCCGAGGTGTCGGAGCCCGCGTGGCGGACCAAGCCGTCCTGGTACCAGGTGTCGACGGAGGACCGGATGATCGCTCCGGAGAACCAGCGCCGCATGGCGGAGCGGATGAAGCCGCTCAGGACCGTCGAGCTCGCGTCCAGCCACGTGTCGCTCGCCTCGCACCCCGCGGAGATCGTCGACCTCATCGAGGAAGCCTCACGCGTCTGAGCGCGCCCAGCCCTTCAACGCGCCGTAGAACGCGTCCGAGAGCCGCCGGACCACCTGTTCGTCAGGCAGCCCGGCGGTTCTCGTCAGATCGAGGATCTCCCGCGAGTCGAACAACGAGTGGTGCAGGAACCGCGCCACGTTCAGCATCGCGTCCGGTAGCGCGAGGTCGATCAGCACGCCGCGCAACGCCGGGTCCCACGCGCTGCACGTCAGCGCCGCTAAGTTCTCGGCGTTGCGCATCCGTTCCAGAACCCCGCGCTGCGACGAGAACCGCGCTATCACCGGGCCGTGCACGTTCTGCAGCTTCACCCACCGCGCAACTTGGTGCTCGAACAGTTCTTTGCCCGTCTTGCGAGACCGTTCGCCGTGTTCGGCCAACGACGCTATGACGTCTTCGTGGTAGGCCGCCACGAGCGCTTCCACGGAGGGAAAGTGCCGATACGCCGTCGCTTGCGAAAGCGCGGCCTTGCGCGCGATCGACTGCATCGTCGCCGTTGCTGGTTCAGCCCGCAGAACGTGCGTCGCGGCATCCAGCAATCGCTTGCGGTTGCGACGCGCGTCACTGCGGCTGTTTGTCTCCTCCGGCAGAACGTCCTCCCACCCGCGAACCCCGTTGCGGAGTGCAGGATAGGGCGAACGATCAACGGAAAGCGGCGATTCCGGTCAACGCGTGGCCGATGGATAGCAGGTGGATGTCGGAAGTGCCCTCGTAAGTCAGTACGGATTCCAGGTTGTTGGCGTGACGCAAGGGCGAGTACTCGAGCGAGATGCCGTTCGCGCCGAGGATGGTCCGGCTTTCCCGCGCGATCGCGATGGCCGACTCGACGTTGTTGTACTTGCCGACGCTGATCTGCTCGGGCTTGAGCGTGCCGGCCTCCTTGAGCCGCGCGAGGTGCAACGCCAGCAGCATCGCGTTGCTGACCTGGACCGTCATGCTCGCGAGCTTGCGCTGGGTGAGCTGGAAGGAGGCAATCGGTTGGTCGAACTGAATACGCGTGCCGGAGTAGTCGAGAGCCGCCTGCAACGAATCCCGCGCGGCACCGACAGCGCCGAACACGATCCCGAACCGCGCCTCGTTCAGACATGTCAGCGGTGCGCGCAAGGAAGTCGCGAGCGGCAGCCGGGCGCTTTCCGGTAGCCGCACGTCCTCGAGGACCAACTCGGAGGTGACGGATGCTCGCATCGACAGCTTCTGTTTGATGTCCCGCGTCGTGAATCCGGGCGTGCCGCGGGGAACGAGGAATCCTCGAATTCCCTCCTCGGTTCGCGCCCACACCGTCGCCACGTCCGCGAGACCACCGTTGGTGATCCACGTCTTGGTGCCGTTCAACACCCAGTCCGCGCCGTCGCGCACGGCGCGCGTGCGCATGCCGGACGGGTTCGAGCCGAAGTCCGGTTCGGTCAGCCCGAAGCACCCGATCGCCTCACCGGCGGCCAGCCGCGGCAGCCACTCCTGCTTCTGTTCCTCCGACCCGTACTTCCAGATCGAGTACATCGACAGCGAGCCCTGCACGGACACGAAGCTGCGGATGCCGCTGTCGACGGCCTCCAGCTCCAGGCACGCGAGCCCGTACGCCAGCGCGGACGTCCCCGCGCACCCGTACCCCTCCAGGTGCATGCCCAGCACGCCGAGCTTGCCCAGCTCCTGCGCCAGTTCGCGCGGCAGGACGCCCGCCTCGAACCACGAGGCGATGTGCGGCCGGACGTGGTCGGAAAGGAAGGCCGCGACCGTGGCCTGGATGTCGCGTTCCTCGTCGCTCAACAACGACGGGATGTCCAGCAGCTCCAACGGGTCCTGCACGTCACTGCTCCAGTTTCGGCGGGCGCAGCCGGTAGGTCACCGGCGTGCGCGACAGGCGGATGGGGTTCGCGACGAGCGTCATGCCGTCGATCGTCGCGGTGGGGCCGAGGTCCAGCGACTCCGCCAGCGCGAACGCGCGCGCGACATCGTTGACGGGGCCACACGGGACACCCAGCGGCGTCAGCGTCTCGAACCAGTGCTGCGCCGGGCGCGCCCGCAGCCTCGCCGCGAGCACCTCGAACAGCTCGTCCACGTTCTCCACCCGGTCGGAGTTCGTGACGAACCGCGGGTCCGTGGCCAGCTCGGGCACGTCCAGCACCGAGCACAACCGGCGGAACTGCCGGTCGTTGCCCACCGCGAGCACGATCGGCTGGTCGGCCGTTGGGAACACCTCGTACGGCGCGATCGACGGATGCCGGTTGCCCATCGGCTTCGGCACCGACCCGGCCAGCGTGAAGCCCGCGCTCTGGTTCACCATGCTCGACAACAACACCGTTAGCAGGTCGAGCTCGACGAGCTGTCCCAGCCCCGTCGCCTCCCGGTGCCGCAACGCCGCCAGGATGCCGACGCACGCGTGCAACCCGGTCAGCACGTCGACCAGTGCCACGCCGGTCTTCACCGGCTCGTACGGACCGGGCCCGGTCACGCTCATCAACCCGCCCACGGCCTGCACGAGCAGGTCGTAGCCGGGCAGGTCGGCGCCCTTGCCCGAACCGAACCCCGAGATCGAGCAGTAGACCAGGTCGTCCCGCCCGAGCGACTCGTAGTCGAGCCCGAACTTCTTCATCGTGCCCGGCTTGAAGTTCTCGACCACGACGTCCGCCCGCGCGATCAGCTCACGCGCCTGCTCCCGGCCCGCCTCGGTCGACAGGTCGATCTGCACCGATGTCTTGTTCCTGTTGACGGACAGGAAGTACGTCGCCTCGTCCTCGTAGTGCGGCGGACCCCAAGCTCGGGTCTCGTCGCCCTTGCCGGGCTGCTCGACCTTGACCACCTCGGCACCGAGGTCGCCCAGCACCATCGTCGCGTACGGCGCCGCCAGCACCCGGCTGAAGTCCGCGATCACCACGCCTTCGAGGGAGCTCATGCGACCCGTCCCCGCAGCTTCATCGCGGCCAGCACGCGTTCCTGCGCCAGCTCACGCGCCGCCACATGTGTCGTGGTGCCACGACTTCGCGCCTCGGCGATGATGGTGACCGCGTTCGCCCTCAGCTTCGAGGACACGGCCTCCAGCACTGTCGCGGGATCGACCGGGAACGGCGAGTACCGCGCGTCCATGCCGAACGCCGCCGCGACCACGCCGCCGGCGTTCGCGATGAAGTCCGGCACGACCGTGATCCCGCGTGCTGCGAGGACCTCTTGTGCCGCAGCGGAAGTCGGCAGGTTCGCACCCTCCACCACCAGGGCGGTGTCGAGCTCACCCGCGAGTTCCGCGTCGATCACGTCCTGCAGGGCGGCCGGCACCAGCACGTCGCACGGCACCCGGAGTTCGGCACCGAGCGCGCGGACGCCGCCGTACTCCTGCACCGCGAGGTCACCGAACTCGCCTCGCAGCTTCAGCAGTCGTGCGACGTCGAGGCCGCCGGGGTCCACCAGCGCCCCGTGCATCGACGACACGGCGACGACGACGGCGCCGAGTTCGGCGAACCGCTTCGCCGCCGCGGCACCCACCGCGCCGAAACCCTGAATCGCCACGCGTTTGCCGCGCAGCACCACCAACTCGTCCGCCACCTCGGCCACGCCGTACCCGGTGACGCCCAGCTCGTCGTACGGAAGACCACCGAGTTGAGCCGGTGCGCCCATCATAGCGCCGCGGTCCGACAGTTCGTCCTGGACGATCGCGGCGTCCCGTTCCGTGAGGCCCATGTCGAGCCCGAGCACGTACTCGCGCGGCACCTCGTTGGAGAGCTTGCGCGCGAACGCCCGCAGCGCCGCTTCCTTGTCAGGAGAAGAAGGATCGAACACGATGCCCGCCTTCGCGCCACCGAAGAACAGGTCGACGCCGGCCCACTTCCACGTCATCACGCGCGCGAGACGGGCGATCTCCGCGACCGTCACGTGCGGGCTCATCCGCGTGCCGCCCTTGCCCATGCCGCGCGCGGTGTTGTCGATGACGAGCACACCTTTCATGCCGGTGCGCCGGTCGGACACGCAGACGACCTTCTCCGGCCCCCACTCGTCCATGAGCTCGAGAACGTCCATCACATTCCTCACACGCAGTTGAGTTCCGGCCGTGCCTTGTCGGCGGCGAACCTGGAGGCGTCCAGACTGGACACGTCGACGAAGGGCTCGCGTCCGAGCACGAGATCGCGCACGACCTCGCCGACCGCGGGCCCCTGCAGGAACCCGTGTCCCGAGAAGCCCGTGGCGTAGAAGAACCTGCCCGCTGAACCGATCAGCGCGTTGTGGTCCGGCGTCACCTCGTACAGCCCGGCCCACCCGTCGCGCACGCCCACGTCCAGCAGTCTCGGTGCCCGCCTGGCGATGGCCTCGGTGAGGCGGGGCAGCCACGCGTCCGACATGTCGAGCTTGAAACCCGGTGTCTCGTCGGGATCGGACATGCCGAACAGCAGTCCCCGGCCCTCGCGGTGGAAGTAGAAGGTGCTGCCGAAGTCGATGGTGAAGGGAGTCACCCGATCGTGTAGCTCCGGCATGGGTTCGGTGAACATGATCTGCCGCCGCAAGGGGGAAACGGGCAGGTCAACGCCCACCATCTGGCCGATCTCCCGCGACCAGGCACCCGCCGCGCAGACCAGAGTCCGCGCTGAAACCGCCCCGCGGTCGGTTTCGACGCGAAAAGTGTCAGACCCCGTCCCTACGATCGATCTCACGGTTGTTCTGGTGTGGAAGCGGACACCGGATCGGCGGGCAGCGGTGGCGTAGCCCAGTACGACGGACTCAGGCGTGCAGTGTCCGTCGTCGGGCGAGAAGGTCGCCGCGAGCAGGCCGTCCGTTTCGATCAGCGGCGAGATCCGCCGGGCCTCCTCGACAGTCAGCATGCGGCTGCGCACGCCGAGGGAGTTCTGGAGATCGACGTTGCGCTCGAACGCCGTGACGTGTTCCCGAGAGGAAAGGAGGAACAGGTAGCCGACCTGGTGCAGATCGATCTCCTGCCCGGGGCGCTGCGGAAAGCGCTGGAACAGTTCGATGGATCGAGCTCCGAGCCTGATGTTCAGTTCGTCGGAGAACTGGGCGCGCACTCCACCCGCTGCCTTGCAGGTGGAGCCGGACCCCAGGTCATCCCTCTCCACGACCACGACGTCCCGGACTCCTGCCTCGGCGAGGTGGAAGGCGATGGATGTGCCCATCACCCCGCCGCCGATGACGACGACCTCTGCTTGAGCGGGCAGCTCAGGCGAGGCGGAAGTCAAGGTTCGCCTCGATCGCGAGAGTGTCCATCTGCGCCTTCTGCAGCTTCCCGGAGTAGTCCCAGTTCATGGACTGCCAGCGGGTGAACTGGTCGAGCACCCACACGCCCGACTGCCGGGAGCCGTTGCCGCTCTTGCCATTGCCGCCGAACGGCAGGTGCGCCTCGGCCCCGGACGTCGAGTTGTTGACGCTGACCATTCCGGCGGAGATGCCGGCGCGGAACCGGAAGGCCTTGTTCGGGTCCGTGGTGTAGATCGAGCAGGAGAGGCCGTAGCCCGGCTTGTTGCCGAGCTCGATCGCCTCGTCGAGGTCCGAGTAGCTCATGACGCCGACGAGCGGGCCGAACGTCTCCTGCAGGAACAGTTCGTCGTCGTCGCGCACACCGGAAACGATTGCGGGGTGGTAGAAGAAGCCGTTCTCGCCAGTGAAACCGTTGCGCGGACTGGTGGCCGAGATGCGGCCGGTCGGGCCGTGCACCACGTGGTGCTCGCCGATCCAGCCGAGGTACTTCTCGTACGCCAGTGCGAACTTCTCGTCCAGCAACGGTCCGTAGAGGACATCACCGGTCGGGTCGCCCACGGTGGCAGTGGCGACGGCCTCGACGAACCGGGTCAGGAACTCGTCGTGCACCGACTCGTGCACGATCGCCGTGCCGAGCGAGGTGCAGCGCTGGCCCGCGGAACCGAAGCCGGCGAACAACGCGCCCTGCACGGCCAGGTCGAGGTCCGCGTCCTCGGTGACGACCATCGGGTTCTTGCCGCCCAGCTCCAGGCACGGTGTCTGGAGGTGGCGTCCGCACAGCTCGCCGATGCGCACACCGACCTCGCTGGACCCGGTGAAGCCGACCTTGTCGACCAGCCCTTGCCGCAGTGACTGTTCGAGTCCGTCGTAGGTCTCCGAGCCCTCGGCGAAGACGATCTCGAACACGCCGTCCGGGATGCCGGCGGCCTGGAACACGTCGTAGAAGGCCTGGGCCGACGCGGCGGAGTACTCGGCGGGCTTCCAGACGACGGAGTTGCCGCACAGCAACGCCGGGATGATGTACCAGGACGGCACGGCGACCGGGAAGTTGCCCGCGGTGATGATCGCCGCGACACCGACCGGGTTGCGGAACGTGAAGAGCTGCTTGTCCGCCATCTCCGAGGGGACCGTCTGCCCGTAGAGGCGCCTGCCCTCGCCGACGAAGAAGTTCGCGGTGTCGACGATCTCCTGCACCTCGCCGCGGGCCTCCGCGATCGGCTTGCCGATCTCTCGGGTCACGAGCTGGGAGAGGGGCTCGAAGTTCGCCTCGACCAGGCGGCCGATGTTGCCGATGACCTGGCCGCGCACCGGCGCGGGTACGCGTGCCCACGCGCGCTGGGCGGCCTTGGCCCGCTGAGCGGCGTCGACGAAGTCGCGGCTGGTCCCGAGCTCGATCTCGGCGACCACGTCGGAGGTGTTCGACGGGTTCGTGGAGATGTAGGGCATGCATCCACCCTGGTCGGTGGGCCGTGGATGCGCCAGAGGTCGCAGAACGAAACCTCGCGACGTCGAGCATAAGCTGGCCTGGTGCTCAACCCGGTCCATCTCCGCACGCTCGTCGAGGTCGTGAAGACGGGCTCCTTCGCCGAGGCCGCCCGCCGCCTCGGCTACACGTCGTCGGCCGTGTCGCAGCAGATCTCGGCGTTCGAGCGGGCGGTCGGCGTGACGCTCTTCGAACGTGAGGCGCACTCGATCAGGCCGGCCGCCGCCGCTCTGCTGATCGCCGACCGCGGTGGCGAGTTGCTCGCGGCGTTCGACGGGTTCGAGCACGAGGTGAAGGCGATGGTGCAGGGCCTGCGCGGGCGCCTGCGGATCGGCACGTTCCCCACGGCCAGTGCGCGGGTCGTGCCGAAGGCGCTGGCGAAGCTGCAGGCGGAGTTGCCGGGCGCCGAGATCCGCCTGGACGAGGCGGAGCCGGACGACGTGCTGCCGCTCGTGCTGTCCGGCGACCTCGACCTCGCGCTGGTCTACGCGTACGACCTCGTGCCGCGCACGTGGCCGGAAGAGCTGACCGTGCTGCCGTTGCTCGACGAGTCCCTGCTGGTCATGGTGCCGGCCGGGCACCAAGCGGCGAAGAACAACGTCAAGCTCGAAGACCTCAAGGACGAACGCTGGATCGCGTCACGCGACGGGACCTCCGGTGCCACCTGTCTCACGCGCCTGTGCGCGGCGGCGGGCTTCGCTCCCAAGATCGCTTTCAGGAGCAACGACTACGAGGTTGTGCAGTCGCTGGTGGCGGCCGGTGTCGGTGTCGCACTCGTTCCCGCGCTCGGGCACAGGAAGCTGTCCGGCACGCATGCGATGCCGTTGCGCCACAAGCCTTTGCGCAGGCACGTGCACGTCGTGCACCGCACGGCGAACACCAATCCCCTGCTGCGCGACGCGGTGAACGCACTCCAGGAGGTGTGCCGGAACGCCGTGGCAGGTCACCTGTACCAGCCGTGAAGGAGAAAGGCGGCCAGACGTTCTCATGAAGCGTGGGCTGGTGTTCTTGATCGTGATCGCCGTCTGGTTGGTCACGAGCCTGGTGTTGTGGTTGCGGACCACCTTCTGGGTGGCGTTCGCGTGGTTCGTCGGCCAGTTCGTGCTGATGTTCGTCGGTGCCGTGGTCGTCGAGTTGCGCGACCGGTGGCGGGCCCGCCGGGCCCGCGCCGACTGATCTCTACTCGCCGGTCTGCCCGTCCGCGAGTTCGCGGAGGAGGTCCAGATGGCCCACGTGGCGCGCGGTTTCCTGCGCCACGTGGGCCAGGATCCACCGCACGGTGCGTTCGCCGTCGGCGGCCATCGCGTCGGGGGCCAGCTTCTTCAGCGCCTCGGCGTTCGTCCATTCCTCGCGGTAGGCCTGGACGAGCGACTCCGGGGTGTCGTCGTCTTCGAGCTCCCAGGACGGGTCCGGGTCGCCCTCCCACAGCGACGGCAGGTCGAGGCCCGCGCCCGCGATGCACAGCCAGTACCGCTCGACGGCCGTCAGGTGCTTCAGGACGCCGAGTGCCGTCAGCTTCGGGGACGTGGCGATCGGGGCCGCCGCGGCCTGGTCGCGGGTCAGGCCGTCGACCTTGAGCACGGCGGTCTTGCGGAGGAAGTCGAGGAACTCCCAGGCGAGCACGCTTTCGTCGGTGGCGCGCTTCTCGGGCCAGGTTCGGGTCACCGGGCGAGTTTGTCAGCCTTCGCCGCCGCGAGGAACGCGGACCAGGCGTCCGTCCCGAGCGCGATGTGGGCGGCCGGAGCCTTGCTGTCCCGCAGCCCGACGCCGCGTCCGATCTCGACGCAGTCGGTGCCGTTGGGGCTGTAGCTGCTCTTGCGCCATTCGGTCATCGCGATCGGCTCCTCAGGAGATGATGCTGGCGATCAACTCCTGCGATTCTTCCACGCTCAGCGCGGTCTGATCGAGTGACTTGAGGATGCGCGAGTAAGCCTCGATGGAGGCCTTGTCGTCCAGGTAGACGCCGTGGTTCTCGGCGTCGATGAAGACGACTGATTCCAGTTTGTCGAACTTGAGGAAGGTGAACGAGCCTGCTGTGCCCGCGTGGGCTCCAAGAGACGTGGGCACGATCCGATAAGTGATGTACGGCCGGAGCCCCATGGTCATGAGGTGATGCAGCTGATCCGACATCAGCTCAGAACTGCCGACGGGAAGGTGCAGCGCCTGTTCGTGGATGAAGAAGGTCATCACGCACCGCCGGTTGATCAGCTGTTGCTGGCGCGCGGTTCGGGCTGCGACGCGTTCGTCGGCTTCTTTCGCGGGCGAGTTCGGGTTCCCCTCGATCAGCGCGCGCAAGTAGTCCGGGAGTTGGAGCAGGCCTGGGATGAGGTGCATGCTCCAGCACAGCAATTCGGTGGCGACTTTCTCGTTCTCGCCGAGAGTGCGCGGCCAGCCGGGAGACCTCTCGCCGTGCACCTGGAGCCAGCCTGAGCGGTCGGCCTCGCGGAACATCGTGAGCAGGTGGTCAGATTCCTCCAGCGGTGTGCGGCACACGCCCAGCAACCGGATGAGGTCGTGTTCGCTGATGCCGCCCTTGCCGTTCATCAGGTCGGACAGCTTGGCGGGGTCCCAGCCGGCGAGTTGCGAGGCGCCGCGTCCGGTCAGGCCCGCTTTGTCGATGGCCGCGCGTATGCCCGCGCCGAACTCACGTCCTCGTACCGTGGAGTCTCTCTTTGGCATGAAATGAAGCTAGAGCCACACATCGTGTGATTCCACCAGGTTCGGCCGAATTCAGCCGAAGAGGGGTTCGTGTTGGAAGTGCTCCAACGTCCTAAGTGGCCGGTGTTCTTCCAGTGGTGCTGGCGGAGCTTGGGGCAGACGGTTTCCCATGGTTCCGTTGGTGTCGTTCAACGAGTTTGCAGTCGTGGCGGGACAACCATTCCTGGGCTTGGCGTGCTCCTGGTGGCCGGGACGAACGTCCACGTCCCCTGTGCGGACGGTACCCGGCGCGTTCCTGATCAGGAGGCGGATTTGCGGTACCAGCGCGGGGAGGTGTTGATCGGGGGCTTGAGGCTCGCGTTCACCACGATCATGGTGGGGCCGTCGGCGGCGGAGAGGGCGGACCTGAGGTCGTCGAAGCCGTCGAGGGTGACGGCGGGGATGCCGAAGCTCTCGGCGAGCTTGGCGAAGTCCGGGCGGGTCAGGTCGACGCCGCTGATGGCGTGGTTCGCGATCTGCTGGTCGTAGCGGAGCATGCCGTAGCCGCCGTCGTCGACGAGCACGATGGTGAGCGGCAGGCCTTCTTGCTTCAACGTCGCGAGGTCGCCGCACGCGAAGAGGAAACCTCCGTCGCCGACGACCGCGATCGTGCGGTGTTCGACGGCCGCGCCGATGGCCGCCGGGAAACCGAAGCCGAGCGTGCCCCAGCCGACCGGGTAGGCGAGGCCGCGCGGTCTGGTGACGTGGTGGAAACCGCCGATCCAGTAGCCGGGGATGCACATGTCGGCGACGATCGTGGCATCGGTGTCTTCCAATGCCCGCAACAGCTTCGCGGCTTCGGGGGAGTCGGCTTCGGCCAGTGCGCGCACCTCCGCGTTGACGGACTCGATGTCGACGCTGGCCGGCTTGGCCATCACCGTTGCGGCGAGGGCGGTGGTGACGGCGGCGGCGTCGCCTTCGAGCGTGACGTCGGCCGGGTAGTTCTTGGTCGCCTCGGCCTTGTCGATGTTGATGGCGAGCAGGGTGCGCGGCTTCGGCTGCAACCAGTTCTGGGTCATCATGCCGTCGAAGTCGGTGCCGACCGCGATGACGAGATCGGCGTCGTCCCACAGCTTTCCGACGGGCGGTGCGTGCACCGGACCTCGCACGACGTAAGGGCTGTCCGTCAGGCCGCGGGCGCCGTACGTCGTGATGATCGGTGCCTGAAGCTTGGCGGCCAACGCACCGATGGCTGCTCCTGCGCCTGAACGCGCCGCACCGCCGCCGGCCCAGATCAGGGGCCTCGACGCCCCGGCGATGAGCTTCTCGGCCTCGGTGAGGTCGGGGACGAGGTGCGCGGGCTCGGCCTTCGTCACGGTGTGGTGCGGAACGTCGGCGGACAGGAAGTCCGTCGGGACGCCCAGGTACACCGGGCCGTGCGGGCTTCGCGTGGCCTGCTGGACGGCCTTGTCGGCGTACGCGCCGAGATCCTGGGCGGACGGCACGTCGAACGACGCCTTGGTGACCGGCGCGAACATGGCCTTCTGGTCGCGCGTCTCGTGCAGCACGCCGCGGTGCACGCCGGGCCGCCGCAGCGTCGAGGGGATGTCCGTGGCGATCACGAGCACCGGGCTCCCGGACGCCCATGCCTCGCCCGTGGCGCCCAGGGTGTTCGCCGCGCCGGGGCCGGTGGTCACGACCGCCACACCGAGCTTGCCGGTGGCGCGTGCGTAGCCGTCTGCGGCGTAGACCGCCGTTTGCTCGTGGCGCACGCCGATCATGCGGATGCCTGGGTGCTTCCGCAGTGCCTCCCAGATGGCGAGGTTGTGCACGCCGGGCAGTCCGAACACCACCTCGACGTCGTGCGCGGCCAGCACTGCCAGCAAGCTCTCGGCACCCTTCGGCATGGCCTCGACGCTAAGGGCCGCTTACCGCGGCGGCAACGGGCGTGCAGCAGTTCTGGTGCTCAGCGTCAGCTCCACTCACGAGTTCAGTCCAACTGGGACGGTGTGAACGTTCCGGTCCGCGAAATCTCGATCGATTCCGCTGAAACGCAATTGAGGTGTGTGCGGAGACTTGTCGATTTTCGACGCGTCACCGCGCCTTTTCGTCCTGAAGGGCGATTTGGCTGGGCGGCTCGGCCGTCAGCGCGGGTGGACCTGACGGCCGAACGGGGCGTGGTGCGCGTGAGGTTCGGTCTGGTGCGGACCTCGCGCGGCGGGACGGCATTTCCGGCCTTCTCGCGCCTTTGTTTCGGCGGATTCACGGCTTCGTGAATTGGCCTCGAGATGATTGACGAGTGAACTGTGTTCAGGGAGTGGCCCCTTGTGCCACCATGTGCGGCGACCGCGCGACCTGGGGGTGGAGATGCTGTACTTCGGTGGGCTGTTCGGAGTGCTGATGATGGGCCTGTTGATCTTCGCTGTCGTGGATGTGATCACGACCGACGAAGGCTCGGTTCGCAATCTGCCGAAGATGATGTGGCTTCTCCTGGTCTTGCTGTTCCCGTTGGTGGGATCGATCGCGTGGCTCGTTGCGGGCCGTCCGGTGGTGGGGACTGGACGCGCGCGATTCGGAACGCATGAACGAGGTGCTCCCGCTTTTTCCGAGTACGACCGGCCGGGACGGTTCTCGGCCACCGATGCCGACGACGATCAGGAGTTCCTGCGCCGCTGCCGTGAGCGCGCGGAGGAACAACGACGCAAGGGACGCGAGAACCAGTGAGGATTGTCCTGCTGTTCTTGGTTTTACTGCTCGCCGGTTGTGGCGGAAACGCGCAAATGGCGGCACAACCCCCCACCTCTCCATCGTCCACTTCGGACAAGCTCGCGCCGGCCGACTTCCAGGCGCGCTGGTGGACCTGGGCCTCCCAGCCCTCGGGCACCAACCCGGTGTCCGACACCTCCGGGCGTTTCTGCATGCGGGACCAGCCCGTCGAGGTCTGGCTGCTCGCCGGGACGCTCGGCGAGGAGCCGGTCGAGCGGCAGTGCCGGGTCCCCGCCTCCAAGCCGTTGCTCGCCCCGGTCGTGAACCTCGCGAGCGACGTCGCGTCCTGCGAGAAGTTCATGAAGAGCGCGCAGGGCGAGGTGCTGCTGGACGGCTCCACCCAGGCGCTCACGAAGGTGCCCGCCACGCCGTTCACCTACGAAGCGCGCGCGGGCAACCCGTACGGCACCTCGGCCGGGCGGATCAACTCCGTCGGCTGCGGTCTCTACGCGTGGATCTCCGCGCCCGCCTCCGGTGAGCACGAGCTCGTGATCCGCGGCTCGGCGCCCGGCGGTGTCGAGGTCGACGTGAGGTACAAGCTCATCGTGGGAGCCGACTAGAGCGGAAAACCAGGTGCGCCGGTCCGGTAACGTGGTGGGTGGCGTCCGAGCAGACGTGAGGCTGGAGCCGCTCCCCGGCAGTGAGCGGCACTCTCCGCCGCAGTGTTCAGCAACTCCTGCTCGCCGAAGCGAACTGACCACGTAGACGCGTGACACATGCGTCCTTGTCGGCCGAGCCGGGCGGCGGAAACGAGGACTGCTGTCATGGCACGTCTGTCCACCACGGACCAGCTCGCCGATCTGCGGCGCACCTACACCGGCGAGAACCTGTCCCAGGTGGTCCCGGCCGTCCGCGACGGGGACTCGGTGCTGCCCGACGCCACCACCGGGTCCCAGCAGCGGTTGGAGGCCGAGGTCCTGACGGCTGGGTGTGCCGCCGCGAGCGTGCTCCAGCTGATGCCGCCCGCGAGCATCATCAGGCCCGCCCACGCGTTCCAGACGGTGGAACCGGGGGAGACGTTGCGGCTGCACCTGAGCGACAGGGCTCTCGGCCCGCTGCTGTTCGAGCTCCTGCCGCGCACCGAGGGCGGCTTCGGCATGGGCGTCGCCGGTCTCGAGCACCGGCAGTACCGCAGGTCGTCCGAGCTGACCACCGGTGACGCCGGTGTCGTGCTGGCCGGGGTCGACGAGCAGGCGTGGGACCTCGGCATGCGTTACGTGCGCTGGATGCACGAGTTCCGCGGTGTCGAGTACACCGACGGCGGCGGCAACGACGACGAGATCGCGGAACCGGCCACTGGGAGCGCTCTTCTGCGCCGGGTACACCTGTGGCATGAAGCCAGCTGGTTGCGAGCACTCCCGATGGGCGGGGCCTGGTTCGTCGAATGGGCCGGCGGTCCGGCCGAGGACGAGATCCGGCAGAAGCTCGGCCACCCCGACTTCGGAACCACCCGCGCCGTCACGTTGCGCCGCATCGACGCGCCGACCGAGGACGTCGAGGAGGGCATGCGGACCTATCCGTGGCCGGAGGAGTTCGTGTCTGCCGTCACGGCTGGTCAGCCCGATCAGCGGCCCGGCCGCCGGTAGACTGCGCTTTCGCCCGCAGGAACGATCGTCAGGAGGACCCCGGTGACCCAGCAGGCTGCCGAGGCCCAGTCCGATGCCACGCGCAAGGCCCCCCGCGTGCTCGTCGCCGAGGACGAGGCGTTGATCCGCCTCGACCTCGTGGAGATGTTGCGCGAAGAGGGCTACGACGTGGCGGGCGAGGCCGCAGATGGCGAAGAGGCCATCAAGCTCGCGACCGAACTCGACCCCGATCTGGTGATCCTGGACGTCAAGATGCCCAAGGTCGACGGGATCGAAGCGGCGCAGCACATCGCGGGCAACCGGATCGCGCCGGTCGTGATCCTCACCGCGTTCAGCCAGCGCGACCTGGTCGAGCGCGCCCGCGACGCGGGTGCGATGGCCTACCTGGTCAAGCCGTTCGCCAAGCGGGACCTCGTGCCCGCGATCGAGCTGGCGATGAGCCGGTTCAACGAACTGGCCGCGCTGGAGCAGGAGGTCGCCGGGCTCACCGAGCGCCTGGAGACCCGCAAGGTCGTGGAGCGGGCCAAGGGCATTCTCATGACCAAGCAGGGTCTGAGCGAGCCGGAGGCGTTCCGCTGGGTGCAGCGCACCGCCATGGACCGCCGCACGACGATGAAGGCCGTCGCAGAGGCCGTCATCGAGAACTTCGGCTGATCAGCGTCTGAGTTCGAGCAGCACGGAGTCCGTCTGCCGTCCCGGATCCTCGGGGCGCAGGCGGACTTCGGCGTTGTGGCTGCCTTTCAGCGAAAGCAGCAGCTCGTGCCTCCCACCTATGCCACCCGGCATCGGCACGGTCGCCGCGAGAGAGCCGTCCACGTACACCTCGAAGCCCGCTATCGGCGCCACAGAGCGCGCGGAGGCCGCGTCGAGGGTGATCACCAGTCGTGCGTCGTTCGGGTCCGCAGCGGCGAACTCAGCGGTCATGACGGGCAAAACGGGCGGCGGCTCGCCCGGAGCGTTCTCCAGCTTCACCTCGGACCGGCCGGGGACCTCCAGGTAGCTCTCCAGCACCTGGGCCTGCGACGCGCCGGGCATCCGCAGCACTAACGGCGTCAGCGCGTTCGGCCCGGACTCCCCGAGCAGCTCGGCGGGCACGTCCCCGACCAGCGTCAACTCGCTGTTCTCCGCCGACGACCAGCCGCTCACCGCCGGCCGCAACGGCAGCCGCGCCGGCCCGAGCTGCGCGACCAGCCCGTTCGGGTCGCCGCCGTCACCGAAACGCACCGTCGTCCGCAGACGCGCTGAAGGCGCCGTGCGCAACGGTGCGCGTGCCACGCCGATGCCCGGCGCCTCCTCCTCGGGTTCGAGCACGCGCAACGTCCCCGCCACCAGCTGTGTCTCGATCACCTCGTCGGCCGGGCCGCGTGAACCGGTGATGCCCACGGCGTCGATCTCCACGCGTCCGGGGTAGCCGGGCGGCGGCGTCACGCTGACGAGCACGCTCGCCTCGCGCCACCTCGGCACGACCGGCAGCGTCGCGATCTCGGCGCCATCTTGCACAACGCGCACATCGTTATCTGTCAGCACCGCTTCGAATCGATGCAGAACGCCCGCGCCGCGCGTTCCCGGCGCCACGGAGTCGTCCACCACCACGCGGATCGCATCGGCAGGAGGAATGGGTCCGAGGCGATCGGGGGTTCCGGGGACCAGGTCGAGCACGAGCTTCCCGCGCGGTCCGGCCGCGTCCGTCACCACGGCCACACGGCCCAGTTCGCCCGACTCGTTCAAGCTCAGAAGCGTCCTCGCGCGCAGCACGGCCGTGTCGTTGCCGCACGGCATGTCGAGCACCAGGCGGCCTCCCGAGCCGGAGCCGGGGTTCACGCACCCCCGCCGCCCGCTCAGGTGGTAGCGGCGCTCCAGGAACGTGTCGTCGAAGTCGTCGATCCAGCCGTTGATCTTCCGGCGCCAGCTGTCGTCGCTCGGGCGTTCCTCCGCCCTGACCGGCCGGGACCGCTGGCCGAAGGCGTCGACGGCGCGCACCTCGGGCCTTCCGGAGCCCGCGACCTCGGGCGACGCGACGAGTTTCCCGGCGACCTCGTAGCCCGCCGCGCCTTCCACGGGAGTCCATTGGACTCGTCCGTCACTGCTCCAAACGGTGGACGGGGGGCCGGGCTGCGCCGGCGGCGACGAAACCTTGACGAAATCTGCTGTGTACTTAGTTAAGCGAATGGCCTCTGAACTGGGCTTCTTCGAGGCATCATCGGTAGCGCGCAGAACCAGGACCGAACCGACCAGAACCGCGACGATGCTCATCGCGGTGATCACCCGACGACGCGGAGTCATACGTCCACGTTATGGCAGCCGTCCAAAGAGTGAACGAAGGCTACGGTCTGTGACATTGCTTAAGTAAAACATAACGCCGCGTTGCGTTATGGTCACGAGCCCATTGGCTTTGATGACTGCGGTCACAGTCATCGCCTAGGTTCCGGCCATCCCTCAGGAGAGGGTGATGGAGCGGTGCGCGGAGATCTCGCGTAGCCGGGAGCAGGGATATAGGAGGGACATCACGTGCGTAAGCACTCTGTGAAGTCCGCAGCGATCGTCGGCGCCTCGCTGCTTGTTCTTGCAGCCTGTGGCTCGAACAAGACCGAGGGCGGCGGCACCACCGGGGGCAGCTGCGACACGTCGAAGGGCACTCTGACCGTCGGTGTTGTCGCCCCGTTGTCCGGGAACCTGTCCGCTCTCGGCGTCGGCATCAAGCAGTCCGCCGAGCTCGCCGTGGACGAGGCGAACAAGAAGTGCACGGTTCCGGGCTTCAAGCTGACCGTGTCCGCCCAGGACGACGAGGCCAACCCCGCCAAGGGTGCCCAGGCCGCCACGAAGCTGTCGACCGACCCGAACGTCGTGGGTGTCGTCGGCACGCTGAACTCGTCGGTCGCCCAGACCGTGCAGCCGATCCTGCGGGACAAGAAGATCCCCCAGGTGTCGCCCGCCAACACGAACCCGTCGCTGACCAGGGGCAATGACTTCCT
The DNA here is from genome assembly GCF_026242055.1 of Lentzea sp. NEAU-D7. GTDB lineage: Bacteria > Actinomycetota > Actinomycetes > Mycobacteriales > Pseudonocardiaceae > Lentzea. The sequence continues at coordinate 74,810 of NZ_JAPJDL010000019.1, forward strand.
GACGGCCCCGAAGCGCCAGTTCGACAACTACTTCCGCGTCTGCACCACCGACGACCTGCAGGGCCCGTACGCGGCCAACTACCTCGTCGAGAAGGCCGGCAAGAAGAAGATCGCCATCATCACCGACGGCAAGACCTACGGTGAGGGCCTCGCGGCGGAGCTGCAGAAGCAGGTCGCCAAGAAGGGTGGCACGATCGTCGGCTCCGAGAAGGTCGGCGAGAAGGACACCGACTTCTCCGGCGTCATCGCCAAGATCAAGGCCCTCGGCCCGGAGGCCGTCTACTACGGCGGTGAGTACCCGGTCGCCGGCCCGCTGTCCAAGCAGATGAAGGACGCCGGTCTCGACGTTCCGCTGATGGGCGGCGACGGCATCTTCGACGGCAAGTACATCGAGCTCGGCGGCAAGGAGGGCGACCTCGCCACCTCCGTCGGTGCCCCGACCGAGTCCCTGGCCACGGCCAAGGCCTTCGTCGACGCGTACAAGGCCAAGTTCGGCAAGGAGGACTACGCCGCCTACGGTGCGTTCTCCTACGACGCCGCGAACGCGATCATCGGTGCCCTCGGCAAGACCCTCGAGGGCGGCGCCGCGTGGGACGACTCGAAGCGTGACGCCATGCTGACCAACGTCGGTGCCTACTCCGGCTCCGGTGCCACTGGTGAGGTCAAGTTCGACCAGTACGGCGACAGCACGAACAAGGTGCTGACCGTCTACCAGGTCACCTCGGCCAAGTGGAAGGACGTTCAGACCGGCACCTTCACCGGCTGACGACTACCGAAAAACTGATTGAGCCACGGCGGGGGCGGGCGTTCTTTGCTCGCCCCCGCCGTCTACGGAGGTAGTCGTGTCAGTCCTGCTCCAACAGCTGGCCAACGGGGTCATTCAGGGTGCGTTGATCGCCCTGATCGCCCTCGGGTACACGATGGTGTACGGCATCATCCAGCTGATCAACTTCGCCCACGGCGAGGTTTTCATGGTGGCCTCGTACGGAGGCCTTGCCACGTTCACGCTTCTTCCTGACGACCTCAAGAAGTCGCCTGCCGTGGCCCTGCCGCTCATGTTCGTCGGCGGCATCTTGGTGGCGGTCGTCGTCGCCGTGATCATGGAACGGTTCGCCTACCGGCCGCTGCGCAACGCGCCCCGGCTGGCGCCGCTCATCACAGCGCTCGGCGTGTCCGTGTTCCTGCAGGAGGCCGTGCGCGTCTTCTACCCGAACGCCAAGTCCAACCTGCCCTACCCGAAGGTCTTCCCCGAGGGCAACCTCACGATCGGCTCGGTCAACATCTCGTGGACCGGTGTGCTGCTCGTCGTGCTCTCGGTCGGCCTCGCCGTCATCCTGCAGACCTACATCAACCGCTCCCGCATGGGACGCGCGATGCGGGCGACCGCGCAGGACCCCGACACCGCGAAGCTCATGGGTGTCAACCCCGACCGCGTGATCGTGCTGACGTTCATCATCGGCGCTGTCCTCGCCGGTGTCGCGGGCATCATGTTCGGCGGTTACCTGAACAACATCAACATCGACATGGGCTTCCAGAACGGCATCTTCGCCTTCACGGCGGCCGTCCTGGGCGGCGTCGGCAGCATCCGCGGCGCGGTCATCGGCGCGTTCATCATCGGTCTGATCAAGACCGTTGCCGGTCAGTACATGCCGGGCGGCACCCAGTACGACTACGTGTGGATCTTCGTCGTGTTGATCCTCGTGCTCGTCTTCCGCCCGCAGGGTCTGTTCGGTGAGCCGGAAAGGGTGCGCGCATGAGTACGGTCGACACTTCTGCGAAGCGTTCCGCGCTCGCACCCCTCGGCAAGCCGTTCGCGGCCGCCGGCGGCGTCCTGGGCATCGTCGCGGCGTTGCTGCCGTGGGTCACGTTCGGTCTCAACGACGGCAACTGGCCGGACAAGTCGACGCTGCAGTTCTTCGACGCGCCGTTCCTCGTCACCGGGTTCCGCTGGCACGTCCTGCTGCTGGGCGTCCTCATCCTGGTCGCCGCGTTCGCGCCGGTCCCGTCCAAGGGCCGCGTCGTCCGGGCGCTCGGCTGGGGCCTCACCCTCGTGTCGTTCGTCAACGCCGCGTACATCACGGTCAAGGGCGGTGGCCTCGGTGCCATCACGGCCCTCGACGGTGCCACCGCGTTCGGTGGCGTCGTCGGCCTCGTGGCCGGTGTGCTGGCGATCCTCGCGGGGTACGGCATCGGCATCGAGCCGGTGGGCGAGTGGAAGTTCAAGCTCTCCACCCCGCTCGCGTACCTGGTGCTGCTGCTGTCGTTCGGCGCCGTGCTCTACGCCGTCGCCGCGATGCTGACCACCGGTGGTGTCGGCTCGGCCAACCCGTACGCGGGTGCGATCTTCCTGTCGTTCCTCGGGTTCGCCGCGGGTGTGCTCGGCGCGCTCAGCGGCGTCGGCTACATCCGCTGGCTCTCGGCGCTGTCCGAGCAGCACCGCGTGTTCAGCGTGGTCGTGCTGGCGGCGTGCGCGCTGCTGCTGCCGTTCACCGAGGCGGGCAACGAGTACTGGATGACCGTCGCGGCGAACATCGGCATCTACGCCGCCACCGCGATCGGCCTGAACATCGTCGTCGGTCTCGCGGGTCTGCTCGACCTCGGGTACGTGGCGTTCATGGGTATCGGTGCCCTCGTGGCAGCGAACTTCTCCGGTGCCGCCACCGCGTACTTCGGCTTCGACCTGCCGTTCCCCGTCGCCGCCGTGATCGCGGCCGTCGTGGCCGGCATCTTCGGCGCGATCGTCGGTTCGCCGACGCTGCGGGTCCGCGGTGACTACCTCGCGATCGTGACGCTGGCGTTCGGTGAGATCTTCACCCGCTCCGCGCAGAACGACATCGGTGGCTTCACCAACGGCTCCAACGCCATCCCGGGCATCCCGGCGCTGTCGTTGTTCGGAGCGGAGTTCAACAAGTCGTTCACGATCGGCGCGGTGAAGCTGCCCGCCGGTGTCCTCTACTACATCCTCATCGTGCTGCTCGTCGCGGCGACGATGGCGGTGTTCGCGAACCTCAAGTTCAGCCGCATCGGCCGTGCGTGGATCGCGATCCGGGAGGACGAGGACGCTGCCCGCGCGATGGGCATCCGCACCGGCAAGATGAAGATCCTCGCGTTCCTCATCGGTGCCATGCTCGCGGGTCTCGCGGGCGCGGTGTTCGCGCACAAGAACGGCACCGTCTCGTACGAGTCGTTCAAGTTCCTCGAGTCGGTCACGCTGCTCGCGGCGGTCATCCTCGGCGGCATGGGCTCGATCCCCGGTGCCGTTCTCGGTGCCGCGCTGCTGTTCGTGCTGCCCGAGAAGCTCCGCGACTTCGAGGACTACCGCCTCATGATCTTCGGCCTCGCGCTGATCCTGATCATGCGGTTCCGCCCGGTGGGGCTGATCCCCGATGCGCACAGGCGCGCTGAGATGGTCGAGCGCGCTGATGAGAACGCCGAAGAGGCGCATGTGGAGGCGAAGAAGGCATGAGCACGCCTGTACTGGAAGCGCGTGACGTCTCGATGGTCTTCGGTGGCCTCAAGGCGTTGAAGGGCGTCACACTGACGCTCGAAGAAGGCAAGATCGTCGGCCTGATCGGTCCGAACGGCGCGGGGAAGACGACGTTCTTCAACTGCCTGACGGGTCTGTACACGCCGACCACGGGTGAGGTGCTGCTCAAGGGCAACGTCCTGCCCGGCGACCCGGCGAAGGTGACGGACGCGGGCGTGGCCCGCACGTTCCAGAACATCCGCCTGTTCCCCAGCATGACCGTGCTGGAGAACGTCATGGTCGGCCGCCACGTCCGGATGAAGCAGGGCCCGCTGGCCTCGCTGTTCCACGGCCCGGCCTACCAGCGCGGCGAGAAGGCGGCCCGCGAGCGGTCGCGGGAGCTGCTCGCGTTCGTCGGCCTGAACGGCGTCGAGGACGAGCTCTCGCGCAACCTGCCGTACGGCGACCAGCGCCGTCTGGAGATCGCGCGCGCGTTGGCGACGGACCCGGCGGTTCTGCTGCTGGACGAGCCCACCGCGGGTATGAACCCGCAGGAGACGGAAGCGACGCAGCAGCTGATCTTCCGCATCCGCGACACGGGTGTGTCCGTCGTGGTCATCGAGCACGACATCAAGTTCATCTTCGGGCTGTGCGACTCGGTCTCCGTGCTCGTGCAGGGCGAACTGCTCGTCGAGGGCAGCCCCGAGGTCGTGCGGGCGGACCCGCGGGTGGTCGAGGCCTACCTCGGCAAGCCGCCGGAGGAAGTCCAGCACGACGTCGAGGCCGCTGCTGCAGCTGAGGAGGAGCAGGCATGACCGCGCTGCTCGAAGTCCGCAACCTCTCGGTCGCCTACGGCGCCATCGAGGCCGTCCGCGACATCTCGTTCACCGTCGAGGCCGGCCAGATCGTGTCGCTGATCGGCTCGAACGGTGCGGGCAAGACCACGACCCTGCGCACCATCTCGGGTCTGCTGCGGCCGAAGTCCGGCGAGATCCTGTTCCAGGGCAAGCCGATCCACAGCGAACCGGCGCACGCGATCCTGGGCATGGGCATCTCGCACTCGCCTGAGGGCCGTCGTCTCTTCCCGCGGATGACCGTGGAGGAGAACCTGCAGCTCGGTGCCTACGTCCGCAAGGACGACGGCGTGCAGGCCGACATGCAGCGCGTGTACGACCTCTTCCCCGTCCTGGGGGAGCGGCGGCACAACAAGGCCGGGCTCTTCTCCGGTGGTGAGCAGCAGATGCTGGCCATCGGTCGCGCGATGATGTCCAAGCCCCGCCTGCTGATGCTCGACGAGCCCTCGATGGGTCTCTCGCCGATCATGACGCAGCGGATCTTCGACACCATCAAGGAACTGCAGTCGCTGGGCACCACCATCCTCCTGGTGGAGCAGAACGCCCTCGCGGCGCTGGCGTTGTCGGACCACGGCTACGTGATCGACCTCGGCAAGACCACTCTGGACGGTCCGGGGCACTCGCTCCTGGCCGACCAGCGGGTGCGCGACGCGTACCTGGGTGAGGCTCACTGAGGTTCGGTTTTGCGGGAGCGGGGCGGAGGGACTTTCCCTCCGCCCCGCTGTCGTTCTACGAGCGGTCGAAGTCGGCCAGGATCCGGGGCAGGGCCAGCTTGGCGGCCCTGCCGTGGTTCACGTCCGCGCCCAGGTCGACGAGCGTGCTGCGGGCGTGGTGCCGCTTCAGGCGCTGGTCGCAGTAGGCGGAGGTCTCGAGCAGCGTGTCGCGGTCCCCCGCCGAGGAGTAGATCGTCACCGGGACCGCGGGGCGCCAGTCGCAGTAGCCGTCGGCCTCGCGGAGCTTCGCGCGCAGGACGCCCGACGGGTGCTTGACGCGCTCCAGGTAGGACTCGGTCAGCAGTTCGGCCATGGTCGCCGGCAGGTGCCGGAAGATCTCCTCGTTGCGGTGGTCGCCGTCGAAGAGCGCCTCGACCGACGGGTCGCGGAAGGCCTCGGCGGGGTCGTCGTAGAGGTGGTGCAGGCGGTTCCAGGCCACCGTCCAGTACGCCATGTACGCCACGCCGTTGGCGATCTCGTCGTTCATCGCCCTGGCCACGAGCAGGCTCGGCTTGAACGGACCGCCGATCGGGGCGAGAGCGCCCACTTCCAGCCGCGGGTCGGCGCCGCGGTGCAGGGCCTGCCCCAGCGCCATGGCGGCGTGGCCGCCCTGCGAGTGGCCGGTGATCATGACGCGCGGGTCGGGGCGGAGGCCTCGGCGGGCGGCGAACTCGCGGGTGGCGCGCAGGGCGTCCACCGAGGCGGTGACGGTCGACGGGGCGTCGACGTACGGGTGGTGGCCGGGGCCCGTGCCCAGGCCCAGGTAGTCCGGAGCCGTGGTGAGGTAGCCGGCGGCGGCGAAGAGGTAGGTGGCGGCTCTGTCGTTGCCGTCCGCCACCGACGCCACGGAGCCCCGGTAGCCGGTGGTGCCGTGCAGCCAGGTGACCTGCCGGGGCGTTCTGTCCTCGTTGCGCGGCAGGGCGATCAGGGCGCTCGCCGTCGTCGGTTTCCCGAACGCGTCGACGGTGCGGTAGGTGATGCGCTTCGCGTCCACGGCGAAGCGGACGCGCGAGGCGTCCAAGGCGTGGTCCCCCAGGTATGTGACCAGCTGGTTGGTGTCCATCGTGGACACCGGGACGACGTCGAGGAGGCTGCCGCGGACCGGGCGGGCCGAGGCGGTGGCCGGGACCGAGGCCGCGACCACCGCGCCGCACAGGACTGCTGCTGTCAGTCGAGTCGTGAGGGTCATGCGGCCAACGATGTCGCGCTGATCTTGGTCGCACACTGGGGCTGACCGCACAACAGGGGTGTGGTTTACCCCAGTACTAGGCGCCGGGAGGCTTCGGGCGGATGAGGCACGTGAGGCGGGCGGTGCAGGTGCGCTTGCCCTCGTCGTCGGTCACGACGATCTCGTACGTCGTGGTGCTGCGGCCCAGGTGGATCGGGCGCGCCACGCCGGTGACGGTGCCCTCGCGCGCCGCTCGGTGATGGGTGCAGGACAGCTCGAGCCCGACGGCGATGCAGTCGAACTGGGAGGCGTGCATCGCGGACGCGACGGAGCCCAGCTGTTCGGCGAGGACCGCGTTCGCGCCGCCGTGCAGCAGGCCGAACGGCTGCCGGTTGCCCTTGACCGGCATGGTGCCGATCATCTCCTGCACATCCCATTGGGTGATTTCGATGCCCATGCGGACGTGCAGTTGCTCGTCGGCGAACTCGATAGGCAGGTCGGGGGTCACACGTGCTCCAAGGGCTCAAGCAAAACTGTCAGACCCCCACCCTAGACTCGGGCCCGTGACTACCTCAGACGTGAAGCGGCTCCTGCTCATCGACGGTCACTCGATGGCCTACCGAGCGTTCTACGCCCTGCCCGCCGAGAACTTCGTGACGAAGACGGGCCAGGTCACGAACGCCGTGTACGGGTTCACGTCCATGTTGATCAACATCCTGCGGGACGAGAAGCCGACGCACGTCGCGGTGGCGTTCGACGTCTCGCGCAAGACGTTCCGCTCCGAGCAGTACCCCGAGTACAAGGCCGGTCGCTCCAAGACGCCGGACGAGTTCCGCAGCCAGGTCTCCCTCATCCAGGACGTGCTGGCCACGCTCCGCATCCCCACCATGGAGAAGGAGAACTACGAGGCGGACGACATCATCGCGACGCTGACCACGCAGGCCGTGGAGCAGGGCGTCGAGGTGGAGATCGTCACCGGCGACCGCGACGCGTTCCAGCTGGTCAACGACAAGGTCACGGTGCTGTACCCGGTCAAGGGCGTCTCGGAGATGGGCCGCTTCACCCCGGCCTACGTCGAGGAGAAGCACGGTGTGCGGCCCGACCAGTACGCGGACTACGCGGCGGTGCGCGGCGACTCGTCGGACAACCTGCCGAACACCCCCGGTGTCGGCCCCAAGACGATCATCAAGCTGCTCAACCAGTTCGGCGGCCTCAACGAGCTCGTCGACCGCATCGACGAGGTGCCGGGCAAGGTCGGCGAGGCCCTGCGCGGCAACCTGGCGAACATCATCATGAACCGCCAGCTCACCGAGCTGATCAAGGACGTCGAGCTGCCGTACACGATCGACGGGCTCGAGGTGCAGCAGTGGGACCGCGACGCGGTGCACCGCCTGTTCGACGAGCTGGAGTTCCGCGTCCTGCGCGACCGTCTGTTCCAGACGCTGTCCACCGCGGAGCCCGAGGCCGAGGAGGGTTTCGAGGTCTCCGGCGGCGCGATCCCCGCGGGCACGCTCGCGAAGTGGCTCGACCAGAACGCCCGCAAGACGCGGGTCGGCGTCGCGCTGCGCATCACCACCGACCTGGAGGGCGTCGCGCTGTGCACCGCCACCGGCGAGGGCGGGTACGTCGCCGTCGAGGAGCTGAACGAGGCCGACGAGCAGGCGCTCGCCGCGTGGCTGGCCGACGAGTCGGTGTCCAAGGCGGGCCACGACCTGAAGCTGCCGTTGCGGCGCGTGCGCGCCCGCGGGTGGAAGCTGCGCGGCCTGTCCTCCGACACGGCGCTGGCCGCCTACCTGGTGCGTCCCGGCCAGCGGTCGTTCGCCCTGGACGACCTGGCGCTGCGCTACCTCAAGCGCGAACTGCGGGCCGAGGAGTCCGGGGACGGTCAGCTGTCGCTGCTCTCCGACGAGTCCGAGGAAGCCCAGAAGGTCGCCACCAGCACGATCCTGCGCGCGCGTGCCGTCGCCGAGCTCGCCGACCGCCTCGACGAGGAACTGGTCACGATCGGCGGCGCCGACCTGCTCGCGAACCTCGAGCTGCCGCTGATGAACGTGCTCGACGAGGTCGAGGCCATCGGCATCGCGATCGACGTCGACCACCTCTCGGAGCTGGAGGCGCACTTCGCCGCCGGCGTGAAGCAGGCGGCGCAGGACGCGTACTCGGTCATCGGCAAGGAGATCAACCTCGGCAGCCCGAAGCAGCTGCAGACGGTGCTCTTCGACGAGCTGAACATGCCGAAGACGAAGAAGACCAAGACCGGCTACACCACGGACGCGGACGCGCTGCAGAACCTGTTCGAGCAGACCGAGCACCCGTTCCTGCAGCATCTGCTCTCGCACCGCGACGTCACGCGCCTGAAGTCCACTGTGGACGGCCTGCTGAAGTCGGTGGCCGACGACGGCCGCATCCACACGACGTTCCACCAGACGATCGCGGCCACCGGCCGGCTGTCCTCGACGGACCCGAACCTGCAGAACATCCCGATCCGCACGGACGAGGGCCGCCGCATCCGCCAAGCGTTCGTCGTCGGCGAGGGCTACGCGGAGCTGATGACTGCGGACTACAGCCAGATCGAGATGCGGATCATGGCGACGCTGTCCGGCGACGAGGGCCTGATCGCGGCGTTCAACAGCGGCGAGGACCTGCACACCTACGTGGCCTCGCAGGCGTTCTCGATCCCCACCTCCGAGGTGACGGGGGAGATGCGCCGCCGCATCAAGGCGATGTCGTACGGCCTCGCGTACGGCCTGTCGGTGTTCGGTCTGTCGCAGCAGCTGCGCATCCCGACCGAAGAGGCCCGCGAGCAGATGGAGGCGTACTTCTCCCGCTTCGGCGGCGTGCGCGACTACCTCAACGAGATCGTGGAGAAGGCCCGCAAGGACGGCTACACCGAGACGGTGCTCGGCCGTCGCCGCTACCTGCCGGACCTGACGTCGGACAACCGCCAGCGCCGCGAGATGGCCGAGCGCATGGCTCTCAACGCGCCGATCCAGGGCAGCGCCGCGGACATCATCAAGGTGGCCATGCTGGGCGTCTACCGCGCGCTGGAGTCGTCCGGCCTGCGCTCGCGGATGCTGCTGCAGGTCCACGACGAACTGGTGCTGGAGGTCGCCGAGGGCGAGCGCGAGGCCGTCGAGGCGCTCGTGCGCGACCAGATGGGCAACGCCTACCAGCTCCTGGTGCCGCTGGAGGTCTCGGTCGGCGTGGGTCGTTCCTGGGACGACGCCGCCCACTAGGGCCACAACGCGAAGCAGCCCGTCCGAGCCGAGTGCTCGGGCGGGCTGTCGTGGTGAAAGCCGGGGAATCATCTCCCTCGCTGTCCGAGCAGGCAGCCAAGAACGCCGTGCAGGTGCGTGCGGACGGTGCGAGAGTCGCGGCGGAACGGCTGATGGCGCTGTGATTCGCCAGATCCGGGCGGTGGCCGCGTGGTATGTCAACGGTATGAAGATCCTTGCCGTGGTGCTGCTGCTCCTCGCCATCGCCGCCTGCACGCCCACCCCGCAGGGTGAGCCGAAGCAGGAAGCGTGGCTCACGGGCAAGCTGACCTTCCGCAAGGTCGAGAGCGTCACGCCGGGGTCCGCCCCGACGCCCTCCCCGTCATCCGGTCACCCCGTGCCCCGCAGCGAGGCCGGCGACCCGGCCGTCCAGACGGTGCGGGCGACCCGGCAGAGCCCGGACGCCACCGTCCGCGAGCTGGCGCTCGGCACGCTGGACTGCGCCGCCCCGGATCCGCTCGTCGGCAACGACGACGCGGCCGCCCCGCTGGTGACCTGCGACGCCGAAGGGGCCAAGTACGACCTCGGCCCGGTCTTCCTCGACGGTGACCGCGTCGTCAAGGCCAAGGCCAGCCCCAGCGAGTACGGCGGCGGCCACGTGGTGACGGTCGAGTTCGACGACGGGGGCGCACGCACCTGGAGCGACTTCACGACCGCCAACGTGGGGAACCAGGTCGCCATCCTGATCAACGGACGGGTGCTCAGCGCGCCCAGCATCCAGTCGCCCATCACCGGTGGCACCACGCAGATCACCGGCCGGTTCACCGCGGACCAGGCCGATCAGCTCGCGAGGCAACTGGTCGGCCGATGATCCAGGACAGCGGAACTCGTTGTGCGTCTGGGGCGTCGACCTCCTCGCCGAGGTGAGCGCGACTGGACGCGCTGATGCCCCGGCTTCACAACGGCGGCGAGAAGAACTGAACCGCGCGAGCTGGGACGTACGTGTTGTGGGTGTCCGCAGTGAGGGGTGACCCGCAATGTCGTACCAGGTTGGGCTCGATCTCGGATCCGCAGGCACCACCGTCGCCACCAGCAGTGGCGTCACGACCAGCAGTCGCCGGCAGCAGGCGCAGGCAGGGGAAGTCGCGTGCGTCCTGGACGATTTCACGCATCGGCACGGGGAGCCGCCTAGCCGCGTCGCCATGACGCATCCCCTGTGCTGGCCGCACGAGCACCTTGAGCAGTTGCGCCAGGACCTCATCAACGAGGGGCGCGCGGACGTGTTGTTCGTGCCCGCGCCGCACGCCGCCGCCATCGCGTTCGACGCCGACGTGCAGATGCCCGAACACAGCACGGTGGCGGTGTTCGACTTCGGTGCCACCGGATGTGACGTCACGCTGCTGCGCAAGCAAGGCGTGCTGTTGCTGGCCGGGCAGCCGGAACGGGTCGAGGTCGGCGGCTTCGACCTGGACGAGCTCGTGGCGGAGCACGTGATCGCGAAGATCGGCACGCACAGCCGTGAGCTCGTGCGGAGCTGCGTCGAGGCGAAGGAGCTGCTCGGCAGCTATCCGGAGGTGCGGATTCCCTATGTCGCGACGAACGGTGAGGTGCGCGAGGTCCGGCTGAGCCGATTGGAGTTCGAGGCGATCATCCGGCCGTCGGTTGAGATGGCGATCGACGCGCTGGAACGCGTGGCGGGCAGTGCGGGGCTGTGCCTGCCGGACGTCATCCTGCTCGTGGGCGGGTCTTCGCGGATCCCCCTGGTGGCGAGGGAGATCACGGAACGGCTGCGCATCCCGGTGATGAGGGCCCCGGACGGTGCGGCCGCGACGGGTGCCTATCTCGAAGCCAGGCAGCTGGAACCAGAACCCGCCGAGCAGTCCACCGTCGAGGTTCCCCTGCCGCGCCAGGAAGACCAGGAGAAGCGGATCCCGACCACGCCGTTCATCGCGGCGGGGTTGCTCGTGCTCGTTCTCGGAGGAGGGTGGTTCGCGCACGACGCGATGAACCAGCCACAGGTGAGGATGGAGAACACCAGCGTGCAGTTCGAACCGCCGGGAACGGCCGAGCTGCCCCGCATCACCGAGCCAGGGCGCTGATCTCCCGCACCGTCCGGTCGATCTCGTCCGGGGTGTTGAGGATCGACGTGCCGACTCGTGCGTACGGGATCCGGTAGGACGCCGTCGTGATCTGGATCTGCTTGCGCGCCAGCAGTTCCACGACCTGGGGACCCGTGTGGCCGGTGACGTCGAAGCACACCATGCCCGCGGACGTCGCCGGGTCGCGTGGAGTGTGCACGACGACGCCGGGGACCTCGGCCAGCCCGTCGGAGAAACGCCCGGACAGCTCGGCGATCCGGGACGCCACGCGGTCGCGGCCGAGGCGTTGGTGGAACCGCACCGCCGCCTGCACTCCGAAGTACTGCTCGAACGCGTGGAAGCCGCCGGGGCCGAGCAACGCGGTCTCGCTGCGGTCGCTCAGGCTCGGCAGCATCGGCACGATCTCGCCGCGCACCTCGGGATTCACCCACACCATGCCGGTGCCACGCGGCCCGAACAACCACTTGTGCGTACCGGAAACGAACACGTCCGCACCCATGCGCGCCGCATCGTCGTGCACGGCCGCCAGTCCGTGCACGCCGTCTACGACGAGGAGACAGCGGTCTTCCTGTTTGCGGCCCTTGTTCGCCTCGGCCACGACCTGCGCGCAAGCTCGCACAGGCATGCGCAGACCCGTGCTCGACTGCACCCACGTGATGCCGACGGCACGGGTCCGCGGCGTGATCGAGTTCCGCAGCCGGGTCGCGATCTCGTCCTCGGTGGCCTTCGCCGGGTTCTCGTAGAGCGTGCCGATCCGGACCCTCGCACCCATCCGCCCCGCCGCGAGCCTCGCCGCCTGCTGGTGCCACGCGTGGTCCTGGTCGCTGAGCAGCAGCTCCTGGTCCGAACGCAGCTTCAGCCCGCCGTAGACGATCGAGAGCCCCATGGTCGTGTTCGGCACGAACGCGATGTCGTCCGCCGCGCCACCGACGTACTGCCCGAGCGCGACGGCGACCTCCTGCGCCTGCTCGGGCATCAGGTCGTGCGAGTTCGCGTCGAGCCGGCGCTTGAACTCCTCGACCGCGTCGCGCACCTCGCGCGGGTTCGACGCGAGGTAGAACAGCCCCAGGTTGGTGAGGCCCGGGTCCAGCCGGAACTCGCGGCGCACGGCGGACCAGTCCACTTCCCGCGCGGCGGACGACGCGGTCGGCGCGACGGCGAGCAGCCCTGCACCCACGAGGAAGTCACGACGTTCCATGCCCGCCATTGGACACCCGTTCCGGCGCGAACGGCAGGCCACTGGTCAACGCTTTCGCGCCCACGGCGCACAGCTCGCCGAGCATGCTCACGCCGATGGAGAGCTGCGTCGGCGCGTGGTGGTCGAGCAGCGCCACGAAGCCGAAGCTCGCGCCGATCGACGCCACCCACACGAGCAAGGTCCACGGCGTGTACCGCTGCCACAGGTGGCCGTCGCGCTCGAACAGCCTGATCGTCATCCCCCGGAGCGCGCCGAACGCGAAGCCGGCGGCGAGCGGGAGCAGGTAGGCCAGGTGGAACTCGTCGACCGCGCGGATGCCGAAGAACAGCAGGAACGCGGGCGGCGCCAGCAGGTCTCTGGCGTTGAGCGGTTCTCCCCTGAAACGGCGCACGAGCACGTACAGCACACCGGCCGCGATCAGCAGATACGTCATTGCTTCCCCCTAAGTAGCATGACCCTGCTACTTAAACTAGCAGGGTCATGCTAGAAAATGGAGGTGTCACCGAGAGTCGTGGATCCCGCCGCACGCCGCCAAGCCGTCGCGGAGGCGGTGTTCCGCGTGGTGGTGCGCGACGGCGTCGAACAGGCCTCGCTGCGCAACGTCGCGGTGGAGGCGGGCCTCGCGATCGGCTCGATCCGCCACTACTTCGACAGCCACGACGACATGATCATCTTCGCCGTCGAGGCCCTCATCCACTCGACGGACCAGCGTGTCCTCGCCCAGGTGCAGGCGTTGCAGGACCGCGGTGACCCGCGCCGGCCGGCTGAACGCGTGCTCTCCGAGGTGCTCCCGCTCGACGACCGCCGCCGCGACGAAGCCGTGCTGTGGCTGGCCTTCGTCACCGCCGCGCGCACCCGGCCGTCGCTCGTGCCGCACGCCGAACGGCTTTACGACGGCCTGCGCATGCTGTGCCGCCGCGTGCTGACGGTGATGGCCGAGGCCGGGACCGTCGAGGCCTCGCACGACCTCGGCCTGGAGTCCGAGCGGCTCGCGTCGCTGCTCAACGGCCTCACCGTCGACGGGGTGCTGCACCCGGACCGGATGACGCCGGAGCTCACGGTGTCGTTGCTGCGCCGGCACCTCGACTCGCTGCGGTAGCTTCCACCACCCACACCGGCAGCTCGGGCACGCCGTCGACGCCGCTCAGGACGACCACGTCCCGCAGCGCCACCAGGAGACCGGGACGTTCGTCCGGTGGCAGGCAGTGGAACGACGCACTCGCCAGCACCGTGCCGAACTCACCCGTGAACGTGGAGCCGACGACCCACTCGACGCCCTCACCGCGCGTGCGGGCGATCTCGATCGCGGTCGGCGCCATGTCCACGCGTGCCTCACCGAGGAAGGAGTGGCGGCGCTGCGGCCGGAGTTCGCACTGGAGCCACCGACCGAACTCACGCCTCTCGACGAGCAGCTCCTCGCCGCTCTCGAAGCCGACGGCCGCGCGGGTTTTGCCGAGCTCGCCGCTCGGGCCGGCGCCTCCGAGTCGACCGCCCGGAGGCGCGTCGAGCACCTCAGGAGAACCGGGGTGCTGGAGCTGCAGCTGGACGCCGACCCGGTCCGGTTCGGCTTCGCCACGCAGGCCAGGCTGTGGATGCGCGTGCAGCCGCGGCACCTCGCCGCAGCCGGAGCCGCCCTGGCCACCCATCCCGAGGTGTGCTTCGCCGCTGCCACGACAGGCCCGGCGAACCTGGTCGCCGGCGTGACCTGTCGCGGCAGCGGCGATCTCCACCGCTACCAGACCGAGCGCGTCGGAGTCCTCGGCGGGGTGGGGGAGCTGGAGACGGCTCCGGTCCTGCGCACCCTGAAGCGCGCCTTCGCCTGACTACGAGACGCGCGGGGCGTCGACCGCCCAGTACCAGTTGTTGCCGGCGTCGAAGAGGCGCCAGGAGACGCGGGCCGTGCGGGCGCCCGCGGGGACGGTCACGGTCAGCGAGACCTGCTGCGCGATACCGTCCGCGTCGTGGGTGCGGACGACCTGCGCCGGGCCGCCGTCGAACGACACGCTGACCGTGCCGCGCTGGGTGCCCTCCTGCCGGTAGTGCGAGAAGTAGTCGAGCTTCACGCTCGCCCTGCCCGTCACGTCGTAGGCGGGCGAGGTCAGCGTCGAGTCGAACTTGCCGAGCGCGGACGGCGAACCCTTGTCGTCCCACTCGTCGGGGTCGGCGACCGCGAAGACGCCGCGTGCGCGCACGTTCGCCTCACGCCACTGAGAGGGAGCGGTGCGGGTCCAGAAGTCGTCGGTGGTGAACGACCAGCCCTGCCACTCCGCGACGCCCTGCGGCATCGACGAGGCGGTGGTCACCGACCAGCCCGCCGGACCCTGGTGCGTCCAGCCGAGGACCGAGGCGGGCACACCGGTCTCGTCCTGCCGCGGCTTCAGCGTCACCGAGTCGAACGGGTCGACCGGCGCGGTGCCCAGCGCGTGGCCGTCGAGCGACGCCGGGACGTTGAGGTGCCGCAACGCCGACGCCGCCACGTCGACCAGCTTCGGTGCCACGGCGGGGCGCGCCGGGCCCGTGGAGATCACGAACGTCATCCGCTCCTCGGGCGAGTCACCGCCGTGGCCACCCGCCGCCGTGTGGCCGTGGTCGGTGGTGATCATGATCAGCCAGTCCTCGGACGCGTACGACGGCCGCGACTCGATCGCCTTGACCAGACGGCCGATCTGCGCGTCGTTGGTGCGCATCGCCGCGGCGTACTGGGAGGAGTCGGCACCGCTGTTGTGGCCAGCGATGTCGATCTGGCCGAGGTAGACGAACGACGCGTCGGCGGCATCGGTCCGCAGGTGCTGCTCAGCGTCGACGGTGATCTTCTCGTCCGAGCCGGTGTAGCCCGCCGTGTCGCCGTCGAGGACGTACTTGCGGTCCTGGCCGGAGCGCAGGACCTGGTCGCTGATCGGCTTCCAGTCCACCGCCGCGTACGTCGAGAGGGCCGGGTTCGCGGTGTTCGCGCGCTCCAGCCAGCTCGGGTAGGACGTGAGGGCGTTGCCGGCGAACGAGTTGTCCTTGACCTTGTGCTTGTCCGGCCAGACGCCGGTGAGGACCGTCGACCAGCCGGGGCCGCTGGAGGTCTGGGCCATGCCTGACCCGTACAGCGCGCTGCGGGCGCCGTAACCGCGGTTCAGCAGCGCCTTGATGTTGGGGGTGTCACCGTTGATCAGCTTGTCGTAGCGGGCGCCGTCGAGCCCGATCACGAGCACCTTGGGCGTCTTCGCCGGCGCCGCGACCGCGGCCGGGGTCACCAGCAGGAGGGGCAGGAGTACCGCAAGAGCAGCTCTTGTCATGACAGGCAGACTTGCGGCCTGCAAACGTCTTCAGCAACGGTTGCGGCCTGGTGTTCACCCGGGCTTCGGCAGTTGTCAGTACAAGTTCACTGCTTGGCCGTCACCTGCACGTCGCGCGCGGTCAGCTCGGCGGCGCACTCAGTGCACTCGACCTTCGCCCGCACGCCTCCGCCGCAGTCGCGGTGGTGCAGGTGGAACGACTCCTCTTCTTCTGGAGCCATCCACTTCTCGCCCCACGTCCGCAGCGCCATCAGCACGGGGTAGAGGTCGCGCCCCTTCTCCGTGAGGCGGTACTCGTGCCGTGTGCGGCCATCCTCGTGATAGGGCACGCGCTTGAGCACGTTCTCCTGCAGCAACACGTTCAGCCGGTCGGTCAGGACGCTTCGCGAGATGTCCATCGTCGCCTGGAAGTCCTCGAACCGGCGGGTGCCCAGGAAGATCTGGCGGAGCAGCAGCAGCGTCCAGCGCTCGCCCAGCAGCGCCGCTGGGCGGCTCAGCGTGCAGGGCATGCTCGCGAAACTCGAGTACGGCATGGGACAAGGATATCCCTTGCGTTCGATTTTCGAACTCAGCTACAGTTCGGATTCCGAACTCAGAGGGGTCGATCCTCATGCGCGTCACCGAGCTCAACCGCGACACCGCGCCGGAAGCTGTCGACGCGGTGTTCGAAGGACTGTCCGCGCGAAGCCGCTACCTGCGGTTCCACTCGCCGACGCCTCGGCTGACCGCGTCCGCGCGCCGGGTGCTGACCGACGTGGACGGCGAACGGCACGCGGCCGTGTGCGCGACGGTCGGCGGTGATCCGATCGGCATCGCGAGGGTCATCAAGACCGGCGAGTGCGGCGCGGAGATCGCCGTCGCCGTGATCGACCTGTGGCAGCGCCGCGGCGTCGGCCGTCTCCTGCTGGAGGAGCTGACGTCGATCGCGGCCCGGATGGGCGTCGCCGAACTGCACGGCAACGTCCTGCCCGACAACCGCGCGATGCTCGCGCTCGTGCGCAAGGTGCTGCCCGGTGTGCGGCTGACCAGGGAGGTCGACACGATCGAACTGAGCTACCCGCTCGCCTGGGTCACCGCCGAGATCAGCGACGCCGACCTTGTAGAGAGTTTGCAGGGAATTTAGAGATCCTGTCCCGACCATGGCCGCGTGATCACCGCACGTGTCGCCGGCCGCCTGATCCGCCGTTCCGAGATCGTGGAGCGTGCGTGCTCATGGCTGCGTGACTCGGTCCCGTACAGCCAGAAGAGGTTCCACCAGAACGAACACGGCATCTACCGCGCCGACTGCTCGGGCTTCGTGTCCATGGCGTGGGGGCTGCCCGGCAAACCGGAGGACCGGCACGGCGGCTTCGACACCCCAGGCCTCGTCCTGGTGAGCGGCCTGATCCCCGCGCACGAACTGCGGGCGGGCGACGTCGTCATCCGCGCGGACGGCACGAACCTGACGCGGCACGTGGTGATCTTCGCGGCGTGGGCGGAGGAGCCGGGACGGTACTGGGCCTACGAGCAGGCCGGTGGGCGCAGCACGCGTTTGCGCGTCCTCACCTATCCCTATGAGACCGGGGCGGAACTGTACGTGCCGCGCCGGTATCTGAGCGTGCACGACGAAGCGTGACGATCGTCCACACGGGCCCAGCCGCGCGTTCACCGTTGACCGTTTGCGCGGCGCCGAAAAGCCAGGAGGGGCCGGAAGATGGGACGTTCGACCGGACCAAAACTTCACATCGTCTTGCTACGGTGACCGGCATGAGATCGTGGGGGATGTTGGCGGTCGCCGCGGCGGCCATCACGTTCGGCTCGACGCTGGCCATGCCGGACGTCGCGGTCGCCGCTGCCGAGGGCGGGGTGGTCTGCGGAACGTACGAGGCCAACTCGAAGATCACGCGCAGCGAGGTCCTGGCCCGCTCCCGGACGTGGATCAGCGCCCGCGTGCCCTACAGCCAGAGCGACTGCTTCGGCAACAAGTACGGCGCCTACCGCACCGACTGCTCCGGCTTCGTCTCGATGGCCTGGGGCCTGCGCATCTCCTACACCACGCACATCCTCGAGCAGGTCGCGCACCGCATCGACTGGGAGGACCTCCGTCCCGGCGACGCGCTCAACGACCGCGAGAACCACGTCGCGCTGTTCATCGGCTGGGCGGACGCGGCCAAGACGCGGCCCATCGTGCGCGAGCAGGCCGGGCCGGACGGCAGCAGGCCGGTGCAGCGCGTGTGGAGCGCCAGCACGGCTCGCCGGTACGTGCCCCTGCGTTACAACAACATCCTCGAAGCCGGTGGCGGTGGCGGCACCACCAGCGAGACGCCGGTGACGGACAAGCTCGTCGTCAGCGCCGGCCCGCAGATCTCGAACACCGGCCAGCAGCGGCTCGAGATCTTCACGCGCGACACCGACGGCACGATCGCCATGAACTTCCACAAGTCGAGCCGCTGGAACGGCTGGCAGCAGCTCGGCCCCGAGCTCTTCGCCGGCGACCCGGTCGCGCTGATGAACCCGCAGACCAAGCTCGTCGAGGTGTTCGCGCGCGGCACGGACGACAAGATCTACCGCCGCGTCGACGGCAAGTGGCTCGCGCTCGGCGACACGGCCGTCGCGGGCGAGCCGACGCTGTTCTGGAACGACAAGACCAAGGCCGTCGAGGTCCTCGCCCGCGGCGCGGACGGCCTCCTGCTCCGCTTCACCGACAGGTGGGCGCCGGTCGGCGACCGCAAGATCGAGGGCAACCCCGCCGTCGCCGACAAGGACGTCTACGCGCGTTCCGCCGACGGCAAGCTCGTGAAGTGGGATGGCACCACCTGGGCGGACCAGGGTGACAAGAAGATCGTCAGCGACCCCAGCGTCGCCGTCGACCAGGTCTTCGTGCGCACCGAGTCCGGCAGCGTCGAGCAGTACGCGGCGGGCGTCTGGAAGTCGTTGGGCGGCAAGGGCACCGGCGCGCCGTCGGCGGTCTTCAACTCCACGACCGGGTCCATCGACGTCGTGCAGCTCGGTGAGGGCGGCGTCGTCGAGCACTCCCGCGCGACCGACGGCGGCTGGTCCCCGTGGGCCAAGCTCGGCACCACCAAGGTCTCCGGGACGCCGACCGCGATGTACCACGCGCAGACGAAGACCGTCGAGGTCTTCGCCCGCACCGACGACGGCGAGCTGATCCGCCGCTTCTACAAGGAGAAGGCGGGCTGGAGCCAGTGGGCCAGGCTCGGCGACAAGGCCGGTTCCTGATCTGGACGAACGGGGCGGCGACTCGGATGAGTCGCCGCCCCGTTCCGTCTCAGCCGGAGATCAGCACTCGACGAGCAGGCTCTTGATCGCCGCCTCGCCCTTCGTCTCGTCGTTGGCGACGAGCGCGGACTTGATCTCCTTCGCCGCGTCCCTGCACTTCTGCGAGCTCACCGCGTCGGCCTCGGCCTTCTTCTGCGCGGCCACCGCCCGGTCGGTGTCCTCCGCGCTGTTCTCGGCCTTCTTGGTGAGGTCCGTGATCTCGCGGTCCTTGCCCTCGACCTGCTTCGACAGGTCGGCGGAGCGGTCCTTCTCCTGGAAGAAGAGCACGCCGAACGCGGCACCGGCGCCGAACAGCAGCACGACGAACAACGACAACACGACGATGCCGGTCTTCTTCGGCTTCGGCGCCACGGGTGCCGGCGCGACGGGCTGCTGCTGCAGTGGCGGCGCGAACGCGGGAGGCGTGTACACCTCGAACTCCGGCCCGGCGGGCACGCTGTCCCGCTGCTGCACGGTGGTGTCCGCGGACTGCTGCGGATCGAAAACAGGATTGGTCATGATTTCCCCCAAGGAAGTCCCCCTGGGCTTGTCATCGCCCGGCCGTCAACGCTGTTGCGTGAGCCGGGACACGGCATCGACCACCAGTGGGAAGAACCGGTCCACGTCGAGCCCGACGGCCACCCGCGCGTTCGGCTCCCGGCCGAGCCTGCCGTGCAGGTCCACGACCGTCGCGCCGCGGGTGAACGTCCCCGCGGTCTCGATTCCCACGAACGCCTCGACGCACGTCACCAGCGTCGGGTCGATCACCCGCGCCACCGCCACCGGGTCGTGCAGCGGTGGTGCCGCGAACCCGAACACGTCGCGGTAGGTCGCCGCGAAGAACGTCATCAGCTCCCCGCACGTCCGCCCGAGCGGCCCCAGCGCGTTCAACTGAGCCACGATTTCCGGCGTCACCAACGCCTGGTGCGTCACGTTCAGGCCGACCATCGTGATCGGCACGCCGCTGCCGAAGACGATCGCGGCCGCCTCCGGGTCGACGTGGATGTTGAACTCCGCGTACGGCGTGGTGTTGCCGCGCTCGGTCGACCCGCCCATGAGCACGATCTCGCGCACCGCGGCAGGCCCGTACCGCCGCAGGTACATCGCCACGTTCGTCAGCGCGCCGGTGGCCACCAGCGTCGCCGGCATGTGGGCGTGCATCACGTCGATCGCGTGTTCTTCGACCACGCCGACGGTCAGCGGGCCGGGCGCCGGGCCGTCCATTCCGGACTCCCCGTGGATGTCCTCCGCCACGTGCAGCGGTCGCACCAGCGGTTGTGCGCACCCGCGCGCGATCGGCACCGAGATGCCCGCGGCGGAGCAGATCCGCCGGGCGTTCGCGGTGACCTTGTCCAGCGTCTGGTTCGCGGCCACGGTGGTGATCGCGCGCAGGTCGATCTCGGGTGAGCCGGCCGCGAGCAGGATCGCGATCGCGTCGTCGTGGCCGGGGTCGCAGTCGAGCACCACAGGAGTCGGCATGTCCTCATCTTGACGAGGTCGTGGCCGGTGCCGCTAGCGTGGAGAAAACGTTTGCAGGGGAGGCTGGGGATGGCGCGCAGGCGGTACGCGGTGGTCGGCACGGGCTCGCGGGCGGAGCGGCACGTTCACGCCATCGCGGTCGAGCACGCCGGCACCTGCGAGCTCGTGGCGTTCGCCGACGTGAACCGGACCAGGATGAACGTCCACAACGACCGCCTCGCGGAACAGGGGGTCGAGCCGGTCCCCGTCTACGACGCCGAAGACTTCCTGAAGATGCTCGACGAGCAACGGGTCGACGTGGTGGTGGTGACCACCGTCGACCGTTTCCACGACACGTACATCGTCGAGGCGTTGGACGCCGGTCGTGACGTCGTGACGGAGAAGCCGATGACGACGGACGTCCCGTCGGCCGGCAAGATCCTGGACGCGGTGCACCGCAACGAAGGCAGCGTCACCATCACCTTCAACTACCGCTACAACCCGATCCACGAGAAGGTGCGCGCGCTGCTCGCGGACGGCGCCGTCGGCGAGATCGGGTCCGTCCACTTCGAATGGCTGCTGGACACCCGGCACGGCGCCGACTACTTCCGCCGCTGGCATCGCGACAAGGCCAACTCCGGCGGTCTCATGGTCCACAAGGCGACCCATCACTTCGACCTGCTCAACTGGTGGGTCGGCTCGGTTCCCGAAACCGTGTACGCGCAAGGACGGTTGTTCTTCTACGGCAAGGAGAACGGCGAGCGCCACGGTTACACCCACGACGACAGGTTCGACATCGAGCTTGAGCGGAACGCCTGGCTCAAGAAGCTCTACGTCGACGCACGGCACGAGGACGGCTATCGCCGCGACCAGAACCCGTTCGAGCCCGGTGTGTCCATTGAGGACGACATGGCGGTGCTCGTCCGCTACGCCAGCGGCGCGAACCTGACCTACCACCTCACGGCCTACTCGCCGTGGGAGGGCTACCGGCTGATGGTCAACGGCAGCAAAGGCCGGCTCGAACTGGAGGTCGTGGAGAACTCCTGGGTGTCGGGCCAGGACCCTTCGGTGCACGGCGTCAGCGCCAGCCCCGAACGGGGATGGGCGAAGGTCTCGGTGCAACGGCTGTTCGCCGAACGCGAGAACATCCCGCTGCAGTACGACAGGGACGGGCACGGCGGCGCGGACCAGCGCATGGTCGACGCGCTGTACGGACCTCCAGGACAGCGGGACCCGCTGGGTCGCAAGGCGACGCACCGCGACGGCGTGCTCTCCCTGCTGACCGGGTTCGCCGCCAACCGCAGCTTCGAGACGGGGCAGGCGGTCCGCGTCGCCGACCTCATCGACCTCCGATAGCGGTCACCGTGCTCCCGGCGCCATTGCCCGTTCGGGTGGCTGTGTTGACGCTTCGGATGCCGTTGGTACCGGGATGCTGTCGCAAACGAGTCTTGGTTGGCGCGGCGCATTGAAATTACCGGCACCTCGCCTGATGCTGGTGGCCGCGTTGGTGGCGGAGTCCGCCCGAGAAGGGTGATCGCGATGCGTGTTGCGCTGGTCGGTGCTCGGGGACACGGGGCGCGGCACGTGGCGAACCTGGTCCGGCTCGGCCACGACGGGCTCGCCACGTTCGTCGGGGTGGTCGACGTGGCGGACGTCGACGTGCCGGTGCCGTCCTACCCCGACCTGCCGTCGCTGGCCGCCGAGCTCCACCCCGAGGTCGTCGTGGTCTCCTCGCCGCCCTCGACCCACCGCGACCTCGTGCTGACGGCGTTCGAACTGGGCTGCGACGTGCTCGTCGAGAAGCCGGCGGTGCTGTCGGTGGCCGACTTCGACGAGATCTCCGCGAAGGCGCTGGAACGGGGCCTGGTGTGCCAGGTCGGTTTCCAGACGCAGGGCACCGGCTCGTACCGGCGGCTCTGCTCGTTGATCGGCTCCGGCGCGCTGGGCGACATCACGGGCATCGGCGCCGCCGGGCGCTGGGTGCGCTCGGACTCCTACTACGAGCGCTCCGAGTGGGCGGGGCGGCAGGGCGAGGACGGAACGCTCGTCAACCCGTTCGCGCACGCCCTGCAGAACGCGCTGCTGCTCGCCGATGTCGAGGAACGCGCTGACATCACCGTCGAGCTGGAGCTGTACCGGTGCCGCGACACGATCAGTGCGGACGACACTGCCTGTGTCCGAGTCACGGCTGATGGTGCGCCACCGGTCGTAGTCGCCACCACGCTCTGTGCCACGACATCGTTGCCACCGGTCGTCCTGGTGCACGGAACGCTCGGGCAAGCGGTCTGGTGGTACGACGACGACAGGCTGACGGTCAACGACCACCGCATGGCCGTGGCGCCGCCGGCCGACCTGCTGGAGAACCTCATCCGGCACCGGCAGACCGGCGAGCCCCTGGTCGCGCCGCTGGCCGCCGCACGGGCGTTCACGTCGATCGCCGAGCAGTGCGGCAAGGCCGACGTGCCGCTGGTGTCCGCCCGCCGCGTCGGTGAACGGGTGGTGCTCGACGGCATAGACGAGGTCGTCGTGCGGGCGGCCGAGAAGATCGCGACCTTCACGGAGCTGGGCTGCGGTTTCGGACGGTAGTGTGCCGCGCAGTTCGCCGCGTTCGGGGAGAGTTGCGTTGGACACCTACATCGACCTGAAGGACGTCCGGGTCACCGGTTACGTCAGCACGGGCCTGATCGCGCTGGTCGTCGCCGAGTCGATCTGGGGCACGATCAACGACTGGCGGGGCGGCTCGTCGACGTGGAGCTTCCTCGCCATCATGCTGATGGTGCCCGCGGGTGTGGCGTCCGTCATGTGGTTCCGCGGTGTGACCCACAACGCCGAGGCGATCGCGCTGCACGGGGTGCGGACGGTCTCGCAGGTGTGGAAGGCCAGCGACCCGGCGCAGCGCGAGGTGCCGTTCGCCCAGCGCGTGGCGAGCCCGTTGATCAGGCCCTGGCAGTACGCGTTCCTCGCGATGGTGCTGAGCGACGTGGTCGAGTCGCTGCTGCTCGACACCCCCTTCTACGTGGTGTTCTCCACTCTGTCGACGCTGTGCGCGATCGGCGCGGGCGGGCTCGCGTGCTTCCTCGTCCTCCGCATCTCGCTCATGCAGCAGCGGTTCGCGGTACCTCAGCGCAAACGCGGCTGAGTTGGGGTATAGTTCTTCGTTGGTTGCAGTTTCGTGTTCGTGTCTTTCACGCTCGCCAAACTTCAGTTGCGAGCGCTTCTCCTTCTTCACGGTTGGGGCAAGGCTCATGACCAACCACGGAGCGGCTGCACAGTGCGGCTCGCTCTTCAGTAATCAAGGAGAAGCAGTACATGGCAAACGGCACCGTCAAGTGGTTCAACGCTGAAAAGGGCTTCGGCTTCATCGCCCCCGAGGACGGCGGCGCTGACGTCTTCGTCCACTACTCGGCCCTCAACGGCGGCGGCTACCGCAGCCTCGAGGAGAACCAGAAGGTCTCGTTCGACATCACGCAGGGCCAGAAGGGCCCGCAGGCGACGAACGTCACCGCTCTCTGACTTTGTCCCACCCCGAAGGGCCTCCGGAGTTCCGGGGGCCCTTCGGGCTTTTCCAGGGCCGCTCCGCACACGTGTCGTGATCATGGGGTTTTCGCTAGCCTGACCCGATGCCGTTGCTCGGACCAGCTGATCCGCTGCCGCACGTGCCCCGGCGCATCCTCGTCGCCGGCAACGCCGGATCCGGCAAGTCGACGCTCTGCCGGCGCATCGCCGAGCAGCACGCGCTGCGGCGGGTCGAGCTGGACAGCCTCTACTGGGGTCCACAGTGGACGCCGCGCCCGCAGTTCTTCGCGGAGGTCGCCGCGTTCGCGCAGGAGGACCACTGGGTCACCGAGTACCAGTACAAGGCGGCGCGGCCGGTGCTGCTCGCCAGGGCGGACACGGTGGTGTGGCTCGACCACCGGTTCCCGGTCGTGATGGGACGGCTGGTGGGTCGCACGATCAGACGTCGCGCGGCAGGCGTGGAGTTGTGGAACGGTAATCGGGAGTCGTCGCTGTGGTCGGCGTTCACCGACCCCGGGCACATCCTGCGCTGGGGCTGGAAGAGCTTCCGGCGCAACCGGGCCAGGGTGCTCGCCCTGGTCGACGACGTGGTGGTCGTGCGGCTGCGCGGGCAGGGGCAGGTGGAGCGGTGGCTCTCGGGACCGCTCGCCTCGGTCGGGGAGGAGCGTGCTCGGTGAGAACGGCGCTGGTGCTCGGAGGCACAGGCATGCTGACCGGTTGCGCGGGCCAACTCGTGGCACGCGGATGGCGGGTGGTGCTGCCGTCGCGCACGCAGCCGCTGATGGCCGACGACGGCCCAGGACGGGCCGCGAGGGCGTCGATCTCGAGGGGCCATCGGCCGACGTGGGTGAGGGCCGACTGGGCCGAGCCCGCCAAGCTCGCGTCGGAGGTCGAGTACGAGCTCGACGGCCACCTGGTGAACCTGCTGGTGGCGTGGGTGCACGACAGTTATCGCGTGAGCGTCCTCAATGCCGTGCGGCACCTTCTCGCAGAGGGAGCGCCGGTGGTGGAGGTGCACACGTGCGCGCCGGTGCCGGACCCGGTGCTCCCGCACCCGACGCAGCAGGTGTTGCTCGGTCACTTCGCCCACGACGCCACGCTGCGCACGAACCGCGCGGTGCTGAAGGCCGTCGAACGAGGGCTGGAAGGCCGGGCGCCCTCGTTGCACCACGAGGACGCCCACTGACGCTCACCGAGCCGAACGCATCCCCCGCACCAGCAGCATGACCGACTCGCGCACCTCCGCCCGCGACCGCTCCGGCTGGAACACCTGCCAGTCCAGCGCGATCACGAGCAACGTGCCGAACAACGCCGCCGACGCGGTGCCGACCTCGACCCCTTCGGGCAGGCGGCCCGCGTCGGCCAGGCGCTTCATCTGACCGCGCACGATCGAGACGATGTCGTCGCGCAGCAACGAGAGAGTGCCGTGCCATTGGCCGGGCGTGCGCCACAGCTCCGAGACGAGGAGCTGGCCGAACGCCGGGTACTCGGCCCAGAAGCCGAGCATCTGGTCGACCAAGGCCTCCAGCGAGTCCTCGGACCCCTCCGCCGACCGCAGCCGGCCCGCGAGGATCTCCACCCCGTGGTGCAGCAGCGCTTCGACCAGGGCGTCCTTCGAGGCGAAGTTGTAGTAGATCGTGCCCTTGGCGACGCCCGCCTCCGCGGCTATCTCGTCGACCGTCACCGAGGCCGCGCCCCGTTCGCCGACCAGCTTCAACGCCGCGTCGAAGAGCTTCTGCCTGGTCGCCGTCGTCCGCGCGCTCACAGCACGAGCTCCGGCTTCAGCTTGGACGCTGTCCACACGCGCTGCTTGTAGGCCGCCACGGACGTCAAGGCTAGGGCTCCGAGGAGCCAGGCGAGAAGGATCAGGGCGTCCTTTCCGACGCTGCCGAGGTCACCGCCGTACATCAGGTGCCGCAGGCCGTCGACCGCGTACCCCATAGGCAGGCCGTAGTGCAGCGGGTACAGCGGCACCGGGATCGTCTGCCACGGGAACGTGCCACCTGCGCTGACCAGCTGGAGGATCAGCAGGATCAGGCCGAGGAACTTGCCGACGGCACCGAACGCGGCGTTCAGCGCGTGCAGGATCGCCACGAACGTCAGCGACATGAGTGCGAGGAATCCGAACGTGCCGATGGGGTTCGACGGCTCGATGTCCACCACGAACCGCACGACCGTGAACATCACGAGCACCTGCACGATGCCGAGCAACGCGCCGGGTAGCCAACCGCCCACCGCGACCCTCAGCGCTGACTGACCGGCGGCGAGAGCACGGCGTGAGAGCGGGCGCAGCAGC
This sequence comes from Lentzea sp. NEAU-D7, assembly GCF_026242055.1. GTDB lineage: Bacteria > Actinomycetota > Actinomycetes > Mycobacteriales > Pseudonocardiaceae > Lentzea. Next base: position 101,335 of record NZ_JAPJDL010000019.1, read on the forward strand.
AGGAACAGCACGAACGCGCCGATCCACGTGGCCAGGCCCAGGAAGAACGGAGCGAGGCCGGCGCCGTACGTGGCGGCCTTCGTCTGGGACAGGCCGCGCACCGCCACCGGGTCGCCGATCGCCTGTGCGATGGCCGCCCGCGTCGGGTCGTCCTGGTTCGGGATCTTGTTCACGCCGCCGGACAGGCCGTCGCGCAGCTGCGCCGATCCGTCGGCGATCTTCGCGGCGCCGTCCCTGAGCTGCGGAGTGCCGGTGGCCGCCTTCTGCAGGCCGTCGCGGAGCTGGGCGTTGCCGTCGGCGAGCTTGGTCGCGCCGTCGTCGAGCCTGCCGATGCCGGCGACCAGGCCGGGCATCTTGGACGAGAGCTGCTCGGCGCCGTCGGCCACCTGGTCCGCGCCGGTCGCGAGCTTGCGGAGATCACCCGCGGCGCCCTGGACCTTGCCGTTGGCGTCGTCCACCGGCTGGCGCACCTGCCCGATCGTCGTCAGCACGCGCTGCACCTGCTCCTCGGTGAAACCCAAGGCGCGCAAACGGTTCGCGATGTCGCCGTTGGCCTGGTCGAGCACGCCGACGAGTGCCTGCGCCTTCTTCGCGTACTCCTCGGCCTGCGTCGCGGCGGTCTCGTTGCCGGTGGCGACCTGGCGCGCGCCGTCGGCGATCTTCTGGGCGCCTTCGGGCAGCGGCGCGGTCTGCGCACGGAGTTCATGCGTGCCGTCGCGGAGCTGTGCGGCGCCGGTGGCCGCCGTCACCGCACCCGTGGAGAGCTGCTGGACGCCGCTGTCGAGCTCGCCGAGCTTGTCGCGCAGCGTCGTGCTGCCGTCCGCGAGCTGCGTGGCGCCGTCGACGGCCTTGGTGGTCTCCTGGCGGATCGTGGAGAAGCCGAGCAGCAGCCTGTCGGCGGCCTCGGTGGAGACCTTCGCCGTGACGGCCCGGCGCACCTCGCTGACGACCTGGTTCGCGATCGTGCTGCCCAGGTAGTTGTTGGCGTCGTTCGTCGTCAGGGTCAGCACGCCCTGGCGCGGCTTGTTCTGCTCCGCGGACGTCAGCGCCTCGGAGAAGTCCTCCGGCAGGGTGAGCGCGAAGATGTACTCGCCCTTGCGCACGCCCTCGTCGGCGTCGTCGACGACCTTCCAGTTGAACTTCTTGCCGGTGAGCAGCTCGTCCGCGACGTCCTTGCCGGCGTTGAGGTCCTTGGCGCCCTTGTCCTTCACGACCAGCGCGGCGGGGACGTGGTTGAGGTTCGCGTACGGGTCCTTGTTGGCGTACAGGTACAGCGACGCGTACAGCAGGGGCACGAGCGCCAGAGCCAGGACGGCGAGCTTGGGGAGCTTGCCGGAGGTGACCCGGCGGAGCTCGTTGAAGGCCATGCGAAGGGCGCTCATGCGGTGATCTCCATCTTGGTGTCGTTGTCCTCACCAAGGCGCGCGTGCGGGATGTCGAGGATGTGAGCGGAGGAGTTCGAGCACAGGACGACGACGGACCGTTCGGGGGTCACGTGGTCGTGGGCCAGTGCGAGCCACTCGCGCGGGTCGGGGTGGTAGCGGTCGGGGCAGTCGAGGACCAGCCCCGTCACGCCAGGACGTGAGGCGGCCAGGTCGAGCAGCACCGCGCACCGGGTCTGCGCCGGGACGTGCTCGAAGCGCTTGTCCGCGTGCTCATCGGCGGCGTGCTCCACCAACCAGTCGTGCACCGCCTTCTTGCCGGACGGCATGCCGTTCATCGCGAGCTCCTCGCCGACGACGGCGGACAGGCTCAGCGCTTCCTCCGGTTCGTTCACCTCGGGGGCGTCGACCAGGACGACGCGCTTGCGCAGCGTCTTCGCGTCCGGGGACACGGTGCCCGTGGAGGGCTTCATGCGGCCGGACAGCAGCAGGCCGAACGCCGTGTGACCGGTGCCGGGCTCGCCCGCGACCAGGGTCAGCTCTCCGGGCTTCACGGTCAGCGAAGTCGGCCGGAGCAGGGGACCATGGCCCCCGTTGACGCCTGCGCGACTTGCGTGGATCTCCACGTCTTTACCTTCCGTTTAAACTGACCGGTCAGTACAAATTCTCGCGCAGTCGTCGGCGCCCTGCAACTCGGACATAGGTCACCTAAGGGCGGCGGCGGGGCGTACTTCCCAGACGGTCCACAGCGGCCGGTAGCCCTGACGAGGCCAGAACACGCTGCTCAGCGGGTTCGGCGGGTTGTAGTAGAGGTACGTGCCGACCGTGCCCATCCGGTGAAGTTCCTGGTGGGCATAGGCGAGGAGCTGCTGGCCGATGCCGGAGCCGCGCGCGCCCGGCAGGACCGAGACGCAGTTCACATAGCCCCAGCGGCCGCGCGGCAGCCGTGCCGCCGCGGGCGTGCCGGGCTCGGACGACACGATCGCGCACTCGGCCAGCGCGACCGCGATGCCGTCGCGCTCGGCGAGCCAGATGGGACTCGCGTTCTTGAGGCGCTCGACCAGCGCGCGGCGTTTCACGTGGGCCGCGTTCGGGCGCACGATCGTCGAGCCGACATAGGAGGAGTACTCCAGCTCGGCGAGCGACAGCTCGAGCACGGTCTCCAGGTCGTGCGGGGTCGCACGGCGCATCGTGAGCGTGCGGGAGATGTGCTGGGCCGGCGTCCGCAGGCGCACGGCGAGCACGGACAGCGGGACGAGTCCGTGGTCCAGGAACGCCCGTGCGGCTTTGACGTCGCGGCTCGGCCAGTGCACGACGCACGCCGTGTCGTCGTGCAGTTCCTGCGTGTCGAGATGACGGCGGAAGCGGGTGAGCAGCGCGTCCATGCCCTGCGAGTCGCCGACGAGCGGCAGCATCTCCCACACCTCGGCGGCCGACCACAGCCGCGTGGTCGTGTGCGGCTCGAAGCTCTGGTGGCTGACGACCCCGGCCACGCGCGTGCCGTCCGCCAGCGCCGCCGTGAGGACGTGGCCGTCCGAGGGCGGTTCGGTGGCGGGCGGGAGCAACGGGTCCAGTGAGGCGAAACGGGCTGACTGGGCCGCCACTAGTCCGCGTGCCGTGGTCATGGCACGTGAGATTACGACGTCAGGCGGGTCCGGAAGATCGCGGTGCCGGGGAAGAGCTTGCCGCGCAGCGGGCTCCACTGGCCCCAGTTGCGGGTGTGGCCCTTCGGCCACTCGGGCTCGACCAGGTCCTCGAGCACGAAACCGGTGCTCGTGAGCGCCCGGACGTAGTCGCCGAGCGTGCGGTGGTGTTCGACGTAGGTCGCCTTGCCCTCCTCGTCCACCTCCACGTAGGGCGTGCGGTCGAAGTACGACTGCGTGACGGTCAGACCGAGAGGGCCGGGGTCGTCGGGGAAGATCCACCTCATCGGGTGGTTGACCGCGAACACCCAGGGCGCGCCGGGCCTGAGCACGCGGGCGACCTCGCCGAAGACCTCCTGGACGTCCGCCACGAACGGCACGGCGCCGAACGCGCTGCAGGCGGCGTCGAAGGAGTCGTCGCGGAACGGCAGCTGGTCCGCGCTGGCCTGGACGAGCGGCACGTCGATGCCGGTCTCGGCGTTGTTGCGGCGGGCGTGGCGGAGCATGCCGGCGGAGATGTCGAAGGCGGTGACCTCGGCCTTGTGGTCCTTGAGCCAGCGAGCGCACATCGCACTGCCGCAGCCCACCTCCAGGACGCGCTGACCAGCGACGTCACCGAGGAACCGGGCGTCGGCCTCGCGCAGGCCCTCCGGGCACCACACGAAGTCCGCCGCGCCGAGGAACTCGCCGTGCGTCTCGTGGTAGTCGTCGGCGTCCGCGTCCCACCAGATCCGGTTCGCCACGCGCGACTCGGCGGCGTCCGCCCCGCGCTTGACGATGCCTGCGGTGCCGAGCGCTTGTTCCGCGCTCGCGTGCTGGTTGGACACACTGCTCCTTCACATGGGGGCTGGTTTGCTTGCGCGTCTCGCGGCCGCGTACGATATCGCGTGCGTAGTGGGTTAGTGCTGCCCATGATCCAGACCCGCCGGATTCCAGGTCGCTGCGACGCTGCGCGCGCACCACTACCAGCCAATCAATGCCAATCCGTACCGGAGCCACCTACCTAATGTCCACCGACACCACCACCGCCCCCGTTGCCGCTGCTCCCAAGCAGGTCGCGATCAACGACATCGGGACGGAGGAGGACTTCCTCGCAGCTATCGACAAGACGATCAAGTACTTCAACGATGGCGACATCGTTGAGGGCACGATCGTCAAGGTCGACCGGGACGAGGTCCTGCTCGACATCGGCTACAAGACCGAGGGCGTCATCCCCTCGCGTGAACTGTCGATCAAGCACGACGTCGACCCCAACGAGGTCGTCAAGGTCGGTGACGAGGTCGAGGCGCTTGTTCTCCAGAAGGAGGACAAGGAAGGCCGTCTGATCCTCTCCAAGAAGCGCGCCCAGTACGAGCGCGCGTGGGGCACCATCGAGGCCCTCAAGGAGAAGGACGAGCCCGTCAAGGGCACGGTCATCGAGGTCGTCAAGGGTGGTCTCATCCTCGACATCGGCCTCCGCGGCTTCCTCCCCGCCTCGCTCGTCGAGATGCGTCGCGTCCGCGACCTCCAGCCGTACGTCGGCCGTGAGCTCGAGGCGAAGATCATCGAGCTGGACAAGAACCGCAACAACGTGGTCCTGTCCCGCCGCGCGTGGCTGGAGCAGACCCAGTCCGAGGTCCGCAGCGAGTTCCTCAACCAGCTGCAGAAGGGCCAGGTCCGCAAGGGCGTCGTGTCCTCGATCGTCAACTTCGGTGCCTTCGTGGACCTGGGTGGCGTCGACGGTCTCGTCCACGTCTCGGAGCTGTCCTGGAAGCACATCGACCACCCGTCCGAGGTTGTCGAGGTCGGCCAGGAAGTCACCGTCGAGGTCCTCGACGTCGACATGGAGCGCGAGCGCGTGTCGCTGTCGCTCAAGGCGACGCAGGAAGACCCGTGGCGTCAGTTCGCCCGCACCCACGCGATCGGTCAGATCGTGCCGGGCAAGGTCACCAAGCTGGTTCCGTTCGGTGCGTTCGTCCGCGTGGACGAGGGCATCGAGGGCCTGGTCCACATCTCCGAGCTGGCCGAGCGCCACGTCGAGATCCCGGAGCAGGTCGTCCAGGTCGGCGACGACGTCATGGTCAAGGTCATCGACATCGACCTCGACCGTCGCCGCATCTCGCTGTCGCTCAAGCAGGCCAACGAGGGCTTCACGGTCGACACCGAGTTCGACCCGACCCAGTACGGCATGGCCGCCGAGTACGACGACCAGGGCAACTACATCTACCCCGAGGGCTTCGACCCGGAGACCCAGGAGTGGCAGGACGGCTTCGACAAGCAGCGTGAGGAGTGGGAGCGCCAGTACGCCGAGGCGCACACTCGTTACGAGGCCCACATGAAGCAGATCCGCAAGGCCGCCGAGGCCGAGGAAGAGGCTTCGGCCGAGGGTGCGGGCAACTACACCTCCGGTGGCGACGCTCCTTCCACGTCCGTGGGCGCGCCGGCTCAGTCCGGTGGCACGCTGGCTTCCGACGAGCAGCTCGCGGCTCTCCGCGAGAAGCTGTCGGGCGGCATGTGAGTCGCTAGCTAGACCTTCGAAGGCCCCTGCACCCTTTGGGTGTGGGGGCCTTTGTCGTTTGGCTTTGTGGGTGGCGGGCGGTGGCCCGGTGGGGCGCGACCTTGTGGGTGGTCACCTTGCGGGCGGCGACCTTGGGTTGCGTGCTTTCCCTGGGGGCGCTGCCCCCAGACCCCCGGCAATCTGATCAGGGGGCCCGCGCCGTGCGCGGGTTGATGGCACGCCTGTTGCGTTGGGCGGCTGCCTGTTGCGTTGCTGGGTGCGTTGGCGGTGGGGTCCCATCACGAGCCGCACCAAGAGCGGGCCACACCTGAGGGGTGGGGTCAAGTCGACGAAAAGCGTGTCGACTTGACCCCACCCCTCAGGTGCAGCAAGTGCTGTGGCGCGACTCGTGATGGGACCCCACCGCCTTTGCCTTGTGGAAGGACGGCTCGCCTTCGGCTTCGCTTGGGTGGGCTGCTGCTCGTCTTTGCTTCGCTTGGGTGGCTTGTCTTTGTCGCGCTGTCGGGTGCTTGTTGTCCACTCTGTGGTGGAGGCTGAACCTCGTTGTGTAGGTTGCTAAACCTATGCGTGGGAACAAATTCTTCGTGGCACTGGGCGTGGGTGTGCTGGCGGTCTGCGCCGCCTGCTCGGCTGCCGCGCCGCAGACTCAGGCGCCGCCGCCCCAGATTCCGAAGATCACGCCGTCCACGACTCCCTCTCGGGTGCCTGTGATGGTGGACCGGGCTTTGCCCGACGACTGTGAGCTCGTGGTGCCCGTCGACGTCATGAATGCGACGCTCGGGCAGGAGCTTCCCGGGGAGCCTCGGATCATCGTCGGCATCAAGGAGCCTGCCATCGGGCGGACCGGGAAGATCGATTGTTACTACGGCATTCCCGAGAAGAAGGGGCTGCCGGACGCCAAGATCGTCATCGGGCTGTCCACCTACAACGACGATCTGACGGCTCGTACTCGTGTCACCGAGAGCGTCGAGGCCGAGCGGGGCGAGGGCGCGAAGATCACCGAGGTCGACGTCGGCAAGCAGAAGGGGACGTTGGTCGAGGGCAAGGACGAGCAGCTGTTGATCGGGTCGCTCGGGAAGTCGACGTTCGTGGTGCGCAACCGGCACAACTTCATCCCCAAGGAGAAGCTCATCGCGATACTGCCGGTGCTGGCCGTGCAGTCGATGACGCCGCCGGTGTGAGTGTCCGGCTAACCTGACCCGCATGCTCAGGGTGGGGTTGACCGGGGGGATCGGGTCCGGCAAGTCGACGATCGCGCGGCTGCTGGCGGAGAACGGTGCCGTTGTCATCGACGCGGACAAGCTTGCCCGGGAGGTGCTCGAGCCGGGTACCGACGGGCTTGCCGAGGTCGTCAAGGCGTTCGGTGAGGACGTGTTGAACGCGGACGGCACGCTGGACCGGGCCGCGCTGGCGGCCAAGGCGTTCGCCACCGAGGAGGCTCGGCAGACGCTCAACGGGATCACGCACCCGCGGATCGGTGCGCTCACCGGGCAGCGGATGTCGGAGGCCCCCGAGGACGCCATCGTGGTGCACGACATCCCCTTGCTGGTGGAGCGGGACATGGCGGCCGTCTACCACCTGGTGATCGTCGTCTTCGCCGACTCGGCCACGCGGCTGGAGCGGCTGGTGACGAGTCGCGGGATGGACCGGCGGGACGCCGAGAACCGGATCGCCGCGCAGGCCACCGACGAGCAGCGGCGGGCCGTTGCGGACGTGTGGCTCGACAACAGCGGTGAGGTTCCGGACATCACGGCGTTGTGGGATCGGCTGGTCGGGTTCGAGAAGAACCTGCGCACGGGGTCGTACGCGTCCGGGTCGCCGCTGGTCGTGCCCTACGACGAGCGGTGGCCCGCCGAGGCCCGGCGGATCGCTCGGCGGATCAGCGTGGCGGCGGGTGGCCGGCGCGTCGAGCACATCGGGTCCACGGCGGTGCCGGGGCTCGCGGCCAAGGACGTGCTCGACTTCCAGCTCGCCGTCGAGGACATGGAGACCGCCGACGAGCTGCGGGAACCGCTGGCTCAGGCCGGTTTTCCGTACGTCGGGCCGTACGTGGACACGCCGCGCGGGGAAGGCGACTGGAGCAAGCGGCTGCACGCCGGGGCGGATCCCGGGCGCCGGGTGAACCTGCACCTGCGCGTGGAAGGTGCCGCGAACTGGCGGTGGGCGATCGACTTCCGGGACTGGCTGCGGCACGACACCGCGGCGCGCGACGAGTACGCGAAGGTCAAGCTCGAACTGTCACGACGGTTCGCGGCCGACGGCAACGGGTTCGCCTACGGCGAGGCCAAGGAGCCGTGGATGGAGGCGGCCGCGAGGCGCGTCCAGGCCTACAGGGGCGGCCAGGAGTCGTAGATGCCGTGCCACGTCAACCACGACGTCAGGTTGTGGTTGACGTTGCTGAGCTCTTCGAGGGTGCGGTGGACGGTGCGCAGCGCCTGGTCGGCGTCGCCCGGTCGCAGCACGCGGCCAGCGACCGCGGCGGCGAAGTCCTCGCTGCGCACGATGCGTGCCGTGGTGCCGCCGGGGACGGCCAGGCCCAGCAGCAGGTCGGTGGTCTGCCAGTGGCGGTGGTCGCGTTCGACCCGCACGGCGGACAGCACGCTCGGGCTGCTGCGCGCGTGCCGGGAACGCGGGCGGTAGGTGGTCAGGCGCAGGCCCAGTTCGGGCATCAGCCAGGTGACCTCGGAGTCCGAGAAAGGATCCTCCGGAGTGGGGTGCTCGATTCGCAGACCCCACCGTTCGGCATAGCACGAACTGAGAGTTCGCGAGCCGCCCGACGAATACGAGCGCACGCCCGAAATGGTGTCGACGACATCGACCAACTGAGGTGTAGTGACCGCTCCCACGCCGCCGAGCGTAGTCAAATATGTGCTCCCAGTTACACGCCGGGTCGATTTGTTACGTCACGGTCAGGTGACGAACACGCTCTGTGTATCAGCGCCAGGTCGTGGGACAACCCGAATAGGTGAGCCACCTGACCACATCGTGACCGTGCGCTGAAATACCGGACACCGCCGAGTAGGTGGTTTCCAGCGCCCATTGCGCGCGTTCCGCCGAGATCAGGTTCTGCTGCACCGCGGAGATCAACTCGTCGGTGTCCAGAACTGTCACGCTGTGCCCCGTCCGGACTATCAGGTCGAGGTACAGGTCGGTCGTTTTCCAGACGCTGCCGATCGCGTTGATCTCCACCACGTCGACGTAGAAGTCGAAGTCGATCTGGTGGCCGGGGTGCCAGGACTGGCGCGTCACGCGGATGTTGAGCTTCGGCAGGAACCAGCTCTCGAAGTGGCTGATCTTCGGATGCCCGGCGAGCGGCCGGAACATGTAGAGGCCCGTCGGTGTGAGCCGGAACTCGTCGACCCTCCTCAGCTGCCCCTTGGGGTCGGTGTTGCTCTTGGCGTCCAGGTCGAAGTACTCGATCTTCGGCGGATGGATGTGTGCCACGTCCGCGATACTGCCATCGCCGGGCGCCGCGGCCACTTAGGATGCCGCGCATGTTCGGGATCATCCGCCCCTGTCGCAACAGAATGGGCGCTGAGCTGCGGTCCGCGTGGCTCTCACACCTTTGTGGAATGTGCCTGTCGTTGCGCGACGAGCACGGTCATCTCTCGCGCCTCGTCACCAACTACGACGGGCTGATGATCTCGGCCGCGGTGGAGGCGCAGTCCGGCGTCTCACGGCGGACCGCCGGGCCGTGCGCGCTGCGCGGCATGAAGTCCGCGGACGTGGCCATCGGCGACGGAGCGCGGCTGGCGGCCTCGGTGTCGCTCGTGCTCGCGTCGTTGAAGATCCAGGACCACGTGGACGACGGTGACGGCCTCGCGGGCCGGCTCGGGTGGGCGGGGCGCGCGGTGGCGCAGCGCTGGGCCTCCAAAGGCCTCGGAACGGCGTCCGACCTCGGGTTCGACGCGTCGGTGATGGTGGACGCGGTGCGGCGGCAGCCCGAGGTGGAGGCCGGAGCGGGGCTCGGCAGCTCGGTGCTGGTGGTCACCGAACCCACGGAGACCGCGACCGCGTTCGCCGTCGGGCAGACCGCGGTGATCGCCGGGCGGCCGCACAACGTCGAGCCGTTGCGCGAGGTGGGGCGGCTGTTCGGGCGGGTGGCGCACCTGATCGACGCCGTCGAGGACCTGGAGGAGGACCGCGCCTCGGGGGCGTGGAACCCGCTGCTCGCCACCGGGACGCCCGTCGACGAGGCACACCGGCTGTGCCTGGACGCCGTGGCGGGGATCAGGCTGGCGCTCGGCGACGTCGAGTTCACCGACGCGCGGCTCGTGCACAAGCTGCTGGTGCACGAGCTGGAGGAGTCGATCATCCGGGTGTTCGGCAAGCGCAAGCGGCACGACTACCCGCCGGGCAAGCCCCGCTGGTCGGACCCCGGCAGCGGGCTGTGGTCGTATCCCCGGCTCAACTGGCAGCGGCAGCCGCGCGGGTGCTTCGAGGGCTGCGGCGCGTTCCTCTACATGTGCGGGACCTGCCAGTTCTGCTGCCGCGACCCGTTCCCCGGGCCGTGGAGCGACAAGCGGCGCGACGGCTGCGACCCCGGTCCCGACTGCGGCCCGAACTGTGACTGCGACTGCAACTGCTGCCCCTGCGACTGAGGTTGCCGGAGGGGTCTGACCAGGCACAATCGGAAATTGTCAGACCCCCGGCGTACCGTGCTTCCCGTGGCTTTCGCAACCGAGCTCCCGCCAGAGGAAAGCACCGTCAAGGCGCACTCCGAGCACCGTCCCGTCGGCGACATCGTCCGCTCCGACGGGCAGTTCCGCGTGGTCAGCGAGTACCAGCCGGCGGGCGACCAGCCGGCGGCGATCGCCGAGCTCGAACGGCGCGTGCGCTCCGGTGAGCGCGACGTCGTGCTGCTCGGCGCCACGGGTACCGGCAAGTCGGCGACCACGGCGTGGCTCGTCGAGAAGCTGCAGCGCCCCACCCTGGTGATGGCGCCGAACAAGACCCTGGCCGCCCAGCTGGCGAACGAGCTGAAGGAGCTCTTCCCGCACAACGCGGTGGAGTACTTCGTCAGCTACTACGACTACTACCAGCCCGAGGCGTACATCCCGCAGACGGACACGTACATCGAGAAGGACTCCTCGATCAACGAGGACGTCGAGCGCCTGCGCCACTCGGCCACGATGTCGCTGCTGACCCGGCGCGACGTCATCGTGGTCGCGTCGGTGTCGTGCATCTACGGCCTGGGCACGCCCCAGTCGTACCTCGACCGCTCGATCCCGCTGGAGACGGGCGTGGAGGTCGACCGTGACGCGTTCCTGCGCCTGCTGGTCGACGTCCAGTACACCCGCAACGACATGTCGTTCACCCGCGGCTCGTTCCGCGTGCGCGGCGACACGGTCGAGATCATCCCGTCCTACGAGGAGCTCGCCGTCCGCGTCGAGTTCTTCGGCGACGAGATCGACAAGCTCTACTACCTCCACCCGCTCACCGGCGACGTGGTGAAGGAGGTCTCCGAGCTCCGGATCTTCCCCGCGACGCACTACGTGGCGGGCCCGGAGCGCATGGAGCGCGCGATCCGCGACATCGAGGCCGAGCTGGAGACGACGCTCGCGCAGATGGAGCGCCAGGGCAAGCTGCTCGAGGCCCAGCGCCTGCGCATGCGCACCCAGTACGACCTGGAGATGATGAAGCAGGTCGGCTTCTGCAACGGCATCGAGAACTACTCGCGCCACATCGACGGCCGCGGGCCGGGGACGGCGCCGGCGACGCTGCTCGACTACTTCCCGGACGACTTCCTGATGGTCATCGACGAGTCGCACGTGACCGTGCCGCAGATCGGTGGCATGTACGAGGGCGACGCGTCCCGCAAGCGCAACCTCGTGGAGCACGGCTTCCGCCTGCCCTCCGCGCTGGACAACCGCCCGCTGACCTGGGAGGAGTTCGCCGACCGGATCGGCCAGGTCGTGTACCTGTCGGCGACCCCGGGCCCGTACGAGATGGGGCAGACCGGCGGGGAGTTCGTCGAGCAGGTCATCCGCCCCACCGGCTTGGTCGACCCCGAGGTCGTCGTCAAGCCGACCGAGGGCCAGATCGACGACCTGGTGCACTCCATCCGCGAGCGGGCCGAACGCGACGAGCGGGTCCTGGTCACGACGCTGACCAAGAAGATGGCGGAGGACCTGACGGACTACCTGCTGGAGCTGGGGATCCGGGTCCGGTACCTGCACTCCGAGGTCGACACCCTGCGCCGGGTGGAGCTGCTGCGCCAGCTCCGTCTCGGCGAGTACGACGTGCTGATCGGCATCAACCTGCTGCGGGAGGGCCTCGACCTCCCCGAGGTGTCGCTGGTGGCGATCCTCGACGCCGACAAGGAGGGGTTCCTGCGGTCCGGGACGTCTCTGGTGCAGACGATCGGCCGTGCCGCTCGCAACGTGTCCGGTGAGGTCCACATGTACGCGGACCGGATCACCGACTCGATGCGGCACGCGATCGAGGAGACCAACAGGCGGCGTGAGAAGCAGGTCGCGTACAACGTCGAGCGCGGCATCGACCCGCAGCCGTTGCGGAAGAAGATCACCGACATCCTGGAGGCGGTCTACTCCGAGATCGAGGACGAGGTTCCGGTCGGCGGGTCCGGGCGCAACCAGTCCCGGGGCAAGCGGGCCGCGGGGGAGAGCGGGCGGTCCTCCGGCGTGGTGGCTTCGGCCGAGCGGGCCGGGATGGCCCGGTCCGAGCTGGCCGATCTGGTGCAGTCGCTGACCGACCAGATGATGAACGCCGCCCGGGATCTGCAGTTCGAGCTGGCCGCCCGGCTGCGGGACGAGATCCAGGACCTGAAGAAGGAGTTGCGGGGGATGGACGCGGCCGGGGTCAAGTGACCCCAAGGCCGGTCTGCGTGCGATGGGTTCGCGTTGGCTGAGGGCTTTGCCCTCAGCCTCCCGGCTCTCTCGCGGCGCCGCGCGTGGTCGGCGTGTCCACTGTGGAGGCGCGTTGCGTGCGGTGGGTTAGATCGCCGTCTCGGTGCGTAATCTCGTGCGCTTGTAACGATTTGCGCGCTTCCCGTAAATCGCCCTCTGGGGTGAGATGTGCGCGGACTGCTTTCGTCAGGGCCGTGGCCCGCCATGATCTCGGGGTGGATGTGGACTCCCACCTCGCCGCGGTGGAGCAGGCGCTGATCGCTGTGCGGCGCAGTCAGTCTCGTCGGGCCTTGGCCGAGTTGGCTGTGCCTGCCTTCGACGTGCTCGATGTCGTGGAAACAGCTGAGCGGACCGGTGCTCAGGCCACGGTTTCCAGTGTGGCCTTGGCTTTGCACGTTGATCAGCCCCGGGCCAGCAAGCTCGTCACGAGTGCGGTCGAGGCCGGGCTGGTGGCCCGTGTCGCCGACAAGGCCGATGGACGGCGGGTGTTGCTCGTGCGGACGCCTCGGGGGCGGGCCACGTCCGCTGAGCTGCACCGGGCCCGTCAGAGTGCCTGTGCTGTCGCCATGGCGGACTGGACCGAGGAGGAGCGGGTGGTGTTCGCCCGGCTGCTCACTCGTTTCGTCGCGGTGTTCGGCGCGCGATAATCCTGTTGTGACACTGGATGAGTTGATCGTCTACTGCGCCGGCAAGCCCGGTGCCGAGGAGACGTATCCGTGGGGCGAGGCCGAGCTGGTGTGCAAGGTCGGTGGCAAGGCGTTCGCCTTCATCGGGCTCGACGCGCACACCGTCGGGTTGAAGTGCGGTGCCGACGCCGAGGCCGCCTCGGTGTGGCGAGAGCGCTTTCCCGGTGACGTCACGGTGAGCGGGTACGTCGGCCGGTACGGCTGGAACACCATCTCGCTCAAGGGGTCCGTGCCCGACGACGACCTGCTGGAGCTGGTCGACGGCTCCTACGAGGCCGTCGTCGCGCGGTTGCCCAAGGGGAGGCGGCCCGCCGTCTAGCGTTCTTCCGGCTGGAGGATGCCGAAGATGTTGTTCTCGGTGTCCTTGTAGTACGCGAGCAGGCCGACGCCGGGCATCTTGTCCTTGGGCAGGGCCACGGTGCCGCCGTTGACCTCGATGGCGGCGATGGTCACGTCGATGTCGGGCACGCTGATCGTCATGACGTAGCCGTGGACCGGTGCGTCCGGGGCCGGGTCCGGGCCGCGGCGGGGGAGCAGGCCGCCGTTCACGCCGGGCTGGTCGTCGTCGCCGGTCACGATGGTCCAGTAGGGGATGTCGCCCCACTGCTCGATCTTCCAGCCGAAGACCGAGGAGTAGAAGTTCCGCGCCCGCTCGGGATCTGCGGCGTGGATCTCGAAGTGCACAGGACGTGACATGAGAGGGCACGCTACTCCGGACAGTGGTTGTCCGCATTGGTCTCTACGGTGTCCGCATGGCAACCGAAATCCAGATCTCGTTCGACGCCGGTGACCCGCCCAAGCTCGCGGACTTCTGGGCGCAGGCGCTCGGGTACGTCCAGCAGCCGCCGCCTCCCGGCTTCGCCACGTGGGAGGAGTTCGCGGTGAAGAACAACATCCCGTTCGACTCGGTGGACGACTACGCGGCGATCATCGACCCGGAAGGCAAGGGACCGCGGTTCCTGTTCCAGCGGGTGCCCGAGGGCAAGACCGCGAAGAACCGCGTCCACCTCGACATCCGGCCGGGTCTCGACGCAGTGGCCCGCCTGGTTTCGCTGGGCGCCACGCGGGTGCGTGAGCACAACGACCAGACGGGCCACTGGGTCGTGATGCTCGACCCGGAGGGCAACGAGTTCTGCGTCAGCTAGTGATGTCCTTCGTCTTGAACCGCCGTGCCGCGAGCAGCGTGAAGATGCCGCCGAAGGCGAGCGCCGAGAACGTGCCGCGTGCCATCTCCGACCAGTCGATGTCGGTCGAGAGCAGGTCGGCCCACGCCATCGCGTAGTGCGTCGGCAGGTAGTTGCGCAGGTCCCCGAGCGGCTCGATCTGGTCGAGGATCTGCGACACGATCGAGACGAGCACCGTGCCGCCGACCGCGCCGAGAGGCGCGTCGGTGGACACGGACAGGAACATCGCGAGGCCCGCGACCCAGAACAGGTTGATCGAGATGTAGACGACCGCGAACGCCATGGCGAGCACGCCGTCGCCGAACGGGGCCGCCTCGCCGGTCGGGCTCACGACCTCGCCCGTGCCGTACCAGGCCACGCCGACGCCCAGTGCCACGGCGGGCAGCAGGGCGAGGGCGAAGACGCTGAGCAGGCCGCTGCTGATGGCCTTCTGGCGCAGCAGGCGGTGTCGCGGGATCGGCGCGGCGAGCAGGTACTTGAGGCTCGACCACGACGCTTCGGACGCGATCGTGTCGCCGAAGAACAGCGCCACGATCATCGGCAGCAGGAAGCTGCTGCTCACGAACAGCGTGAGCACCACGAAGTTGATGCCGCTGGCGGTCGCGAGGTCCACGAAGCCGCCGGAGCGGCGGTTCGGGTCGGACTGCCCGATCTCGAAGCTCGCCGCGAGGATGAACGGCAGCAGCACCAGGAAACCCAGCACGAGCTGGGTCCTGCGGCGGCGGATCTGCCGTTGCAGCTCCACGTGGATGCGGAGGGTGCGGCGCGCCTTGTAGCCGACCGACGAACCGTCCGGAGCCACCTTGGTGTGCTGCTGGGCGGCCGCGTCGGTGAGGTCCTCGAGCGCGCCCGGATCGGTGTGGACGCTGTTGTCGTTCATCGGTCCACCTCCTGCGGGACTGGTGCCTTCGTGCGGTTCGGGTTCGCGGTCCGCACGGGGGCGAACGCGGGCGTGACCGCGATCTCGTCCGCCACGTCGAGGCCGGCCTCGGCCAGCACCTCGACGGCGGCGGGGTTCGGGGCGTCCGCCGTGGCGGACGCCGCTGCCATCAGGAAGTCATTCACCGACCAGCTCCAAGAACGCGTCTTCCAGCCTGCGCCGCGGGCCCGCCTGGTCCACCGCCACGCCGGCCGCCACGAGGGCGGACAGGGCGGCGGCGCGCGGGACGCCGTTCATCGACGCGTGCACGGCACCCTCGTCCTCGTGCACGTCGTGCACGCCTTCGAGGCCCCGCAGGACATCGGCTGCCTTCGAGGGGGAGTCGACGCGGAACGTCGCCTCGCCGCCTCCCGCCGCGATGTCGGCCACTTCGCCGGCGGCGACGAGCTGGCCCTTGTGCATCACGACCACGTGCGAACAGGTCTGCTCGACCTCGGCCAGCAGGTGCGAGGACACGACCACCGTGCGTCCCGCCGCCGCGTAACGGCGCAGGACCTCGCGCATCTGGTGGATCTGGGGCGGGTCGAGCCCGTTGGCCGGCTCGTCCAGGATCAGCAGGTCCGGGAGGCCGAGCATCGCCTGGGCGATCGCCAGCCGCTGGCGCATGCCCTGGCTGTACGTGCGCACGCGGCGGTGCACCGCGTTGCCGAGGCCCGCGATCTCCAGCGCCGCCTCGACGTGCGCCTCCTCCTCGGGCCGGCCCGTCGCCGCCCAGTACAGGCGCAGGTTCGCGGCGCCGGAGAGGTGCGGCAGGAAGCCGGAGCCCTCGACGAACGAACCGATCCGCGACAGCACCGGGGCGCCCGGCGTGACCTTGTGGCCGAAGACCCGGATGTGGCCCTCGGACGGGTGAATCAGGCCCATCACCATGCGCAGCGTCGTGGTCTTGCCGGCGCCGTTGGGGCCGAGCAGGCCGAGGACCATGCCGTGCTCGACGCGGAACGACAGGTCCTTCACGGCGGTCACGCCACCGGGGTAGGCCTTCGTCAGGTTCGAGATGACCAGCGGCACGCCGGCGAGGTCGGGATCGGAGTCCTGGGCCATGCGGCGGCGGAACATCGCGATGACGCCGGAGCCGATCAGCACGAGGAGCGCGATCGCGATGCCCCACAGGGCTCCCGTCGGGAAGCCCTCGGTGACGTTGCGGCCGGGCACGACGGGCACCGAGATCTCGTCGGAGGCCAGCGAGATCCGGTACGCGGCGGGCTGCTCGGCGTTCGCGAACGCCTGGTCCGTCGTCGACACCACGAGAGCCAGCTTGTGCTCGCTCTCGACGGGACGGACCGTGCCGGGCAGCGTCACGGTCACCTCGGCCGCGGAACCGTCCGGCGGCAGCGCCACGCGGAACGGCGCGACGATCGAGCCGGGCAGCGTGCGGGTGCCGTCCCCGGAGACGTCGTAGAGCTTCGCGAACAGGATCGCCTCACCGGAGGTCTGGTCAGCGCGCGCGACGCGCAGCTTCACCGTGGACGAACCGGTCAGCAGCACCTGCGAGTCCAGGACGTCCGAGGTGAACACCGCGGCCTGGCCCGGCATGTCGAGCGAGAGCCGCGACGAGATCGCCGACGACCGCGACAGCGCCGAACCCAGGCCCGGCAGGTTGCTGATCGACGCCGGGTTGCCGCCCGCCGGGTTCACCACGACCTGCTCGCGTCCGCTGAGCTTCAGCGTCTTGCGCTCGGTCGAGGAGCCCGGGGCGAGGCCGGGGTACGACGGCGCCACGACCGTGCGCAGCGACGGCTGGCCGGACGAGCGGAACGCGCCCTGCACCGTGTACTCGAAGCCCGTGCCGGGGTCGGTGCCCTTGCCGCGCAGGTGGAAGTCCATCCAGTCGGCGATCTCGCCGCGCAGCGCGGTGCCGGGGTTGCCGCCGTCGTGGCCGCCCGCGTACCAGACCATCTTGACCTGGGCGCCGGCCGCGGCGATCTGACGCGCGGTGGCGTCGGACTGGTCGAGGCCGAACAGGGTGTCCTGCTCGCCCTGCACCAGCATCGTCGGCTGCTTGATCTTGTCGGTCACGGCGACGGGGGACGACTTGCGCAGCAGGTCGAGCGTCTGCTGCGAGGCGCGGCCCGTCGTGGCGACCTCGGTGTAGGCGGCGCAGACCTCGGGCGTGAAGCGGCCGCACGCGCCCAGGGACGGCGTGGGCGGCTGCAGGCCCTGGGCGCCGGAGTTGCCGCCCGGCTGCTGCTGAGGTGCCTGGACGGAGTTCTGGCTCGGCTCCCGCTGGCCCTGCTCGGGCGCGTCACCCGTGGGCGACGAGAGGTCGATCGACGTCATGCCCGCGGAGAAGAAGATGCCCGCCCACGAACGCTTGAAGACGCCGTCCTCGCCGAACGCCGTGGCGGACGGGGTGGCGTCCGCGCGCGGTGTCGCCAGTGCCGAGTTCGGCAGCAGCGCCTGCGCGAGGTCGTTGTAGGTGATGACGGGGACGAGTGTGTCGACGCGCTTGTCGACACCCGCGAGCAGCAGTGACAGCGCACCGCCGTACGACGCGCCTGTCACGCCCACGCGGGGGTCGCCGCCGCTGTCCTTCTCCACCTCGTCACGTGTGCCGAGGAAGTCGAGGAGCTTCTGCGCGTCGCGGACCTCGCGGTCGACGGAGTTCAGCGCGATCTGGCCCGTGCTGCGACCGAAACCACGTGCGGACCACGTCAGGACGACGAATCCGCGCCGGGCGAACTCCTCGGCCTGCGTGTGCACGCTGCGCAGACTGCCGCCGAAGCCGTGCGCGAGCATGATCGCGGGCGCGGGCGTCTGCTGGGGGAGGTAGAGGCGGGTCTCGATCGTCACCGTCTGGGCGCTGTCAGCGCTCTCGGGTGCGTCGATGTTCGCTTCTTTGAAGGAAACGGCTACGGGGTCGTCTCCGGATCGAGTGAAGTACACGCCACCTGCGACGAGGGCGAGTACCACGATCAATGCGGGGATCGTCCACCTGCCGCGAAGGCGGGAGAGGCGGGACACGTCGATGACGATATGCGAGTTTCGCTGAGAACGACCTGTTGGGATCCGCCCGCGGTCTCAGCATCAGTGGATCTTCAGCAGGCCTTCAGGTAGTGGTCGGTTCAACCCGAACGACACGCTGCGTATTCCCATCGCACCTGGTTGCGTGGGTCTGCTCACCCTGTGTGGCGCTAACCGCTCCTCGTAGAGCACAATATTGACGCAGCATGGAGGGGAGTACTCCCTAAGCAGCGGTGTCGTCAGTACGGAGCTCGGCGTGGAGCTCCCGGTGCCGTTGGTCGTTCGAGAGCTCGTCTCGGCGGCGGAGGAGACCTCCGGGTTTATCTGGCATGCGCTGAGAATCCCGGAGGTTGGGTTGTGAACGTCCCCGCATGGATGTGGATCGCGACGATCGGTGGTCTGCTCGTTCTGCTGGCTGTGGACCTCGTGATCGTCGATCGAAAGCCCCATGAGGTGACGATCGGTGAAGCCGCCCGCTGGGTGATCTTCTACGTGGCGATGGCCGCGGTCTTCGGTCTCGGCATCTGGTACTTCTCCGGTGGGCAGTACGCCACTGAGTTCTTCGCCGGGTACATCACCGAGTACTCGCTGAGCGTCGACAACCTCTTCATCTTCTTGATCATCATGACGACGTTCAAGGTGCCCGCGATCCACCAGCACAAGGTGCTGCTGATCGGCATCCTGCTCGCCCTCGTCATGCGCGGCATCTTCATCGCGGCCGGCGCGGCGCTCATCGCCAAGTTCAGCTGGGTCTTCTTCATCTTCGGCGCGTTCCTCATCTACACCGGCTGGCAGCTGGCGCGGGAGAACCACGACGAGGAAGAGGAGTACAAGGAGAACCTGATGCTGCGCATGGTGCGCAAGGTTTTCCCGGTGACCAACGACTTCCACGGCTCCAAGTCGTTCATCAAGATCGACGGCAAGCGCTTCGTGACCCCGATGTTCATCGTCATGGTCGCGATCGGCTCCACCGACCTGCTCTTCGCGCTCGACTCGATCCCCGCGATCTTCGGCCTCACCAAGGAGCCGTTCCTGGTGTTCACGGCCAACGCGTTCGCGCTGATGGGTCTGCGCCAGCTGTACTTCCTGCTCGGCGGACTGCTCGCGAAGCTCGTCTACCTGTCGATCGGCCTGTCGGTGATCCTCGGCTTCATCGGTATCAAGCTGATCCTGGAAGCCCTGCACACCAACACCCTGCCGTTCCTCAACGGCGGCGAGCCCTTCCACGTGCCGACGATCGGCATCGAGGTCTCCCTGTCGGTGATCATCGGCGTGCTGGCGATCACGACGATCGCCAGCCTGCTCAAGGTGCGCCGCGACCCGGACTCCGCGAAGCACATCGGCGCCGACGCCAACCACTAGCTACAACTGGGAGACGCCGTTCTGGTAGACGGCGCGAACGGCCTGCTTCAGCGTTCCGGCCTTCACGTGCTGTTCGGCGTCACCCTCCACGAGAACGAGATCGGCGAGCTTGCCAGGGGCGAGCTCGCCGAGTTCGTTTCCGAGGCGCATGAGCTCCGCGGCGGACGTCGTGGTCGCGTGGAGCGCCTCGGCCGGGGACATGCCGTACTCGACCATCAGCGTCAGCTCCTTGAGGTTGTCGCCGTGCGGGCCGACACCGGAGTCGGTGCCCATCGCGATCTTCACGCCCGCCTCGTACGCCTTCTGGAACGACTGGAAGTGCTGCGAGACAACGGCGTTGGCCTTGTCGAGGATGACGTCCGAGATCGCCACGCCGGCGGCGGCCTGGTCGAGCACCATGCGCGGGGCCATCAGCGTCGGCACGAGCCACGTGCCGTTCTTGAGCATCTCCTCGACGCCCTCGTCGGTGAGGAACACGCCGTGCTCGATGGACCGCACGCCGTTGCGCACGGCCGTGAGGATGCCGTCGCCGCTCATGGCGTGCGACATCACCGCGATGCCCGCGGCGTTGGCCTCCTGCACGATCATCGCGATCTCCTCGTCGCGGAAGTGCGCGTGCCTGGGGTTGCTGCGCGGGGACATCACGCCGCCGCTCGACGCGATCTTGATGATGTCGGCGCCGTGGCGGACGAGCGTGCGGATGACCTTGCGCAGCTCCTCGGGACCGTCGGCGACGGTGTCCGGCAGGCCGGGGTGCAGGGGCGGTGAGATGTGGGCGCCGCACTGCATCCAGTCGTCGTTGTGGCCGCCGGTCTGCGAGACCATGTTGACCGCGATCTGCATGCGCGGGCCCTGGACCAGACCGCGCCGGACCGCCTCGGCGACACCGAGGTCGGCGCCGAGCGCGTCGCGGACGGTCGTGATGCCGCACTGCAGCGTGGCCTTCATGTTGCCGATCGCCTCGTAGAACGGCAGCGAGAACGGCGTGTTCAGCGACCTCACCAGGTCGGCGCCGCTGAACATGAAGTGCACGTGGCAGTCGAACAGCCCCGGCAGGATCGTGTGGCCCGTCGCGTCGACCTTGGTGTCGCCGTCGAGCCCGATGCCGACGTCGACGATGCGGTCGTTCTCGACCACCACGTCGCCGGGCTCTGTCGCCCGGCCGGTGAAGACCCTGCCCCCGGAGAACACGATGCGCGTCATACGCGGGAATCTATGCGCTGAGTCAATTTTTGTGATCGGTCAACAAATAACTCTGAGCGTTGCTAACAAGTTCTGTTAGCGTCCACGCCGTGCGCCCTGAAGACCTGCAGCTGCTCACCACGCCCGGCACCGTCGCCGTGTCCGGAGACCTGGTGCTGGTCAGCATCACCACGCCCGACCTCGACAAGAACACCTACCGGGGCGGTCTGCACCGGGTGTTCCCGGACGGCACGACAACACCGTGGACGCACGGTGATCGTGACAATGCGCAGCGCATTTCTCCCGACGGCAGGCTGGTCGCGTTCTTGCGCGTCAGCGGAAAGTCGAAGCCGCAGCTCTACGTCGTTCCGGTGGACGGCGGCGAGCCGCGCCGGCTGACCGATCTGCCGCTGGGCGCCGGTGCCCCCGTGTGGTCGCCGGACTCGTCACGGCTCGCCTTCGTGGCCCGCGTGCCCGAGGCCGGCCGCTACGGCACCACGGACGACGGCCCCGAGTCCGAGCCGCCGCGCCGCATCACGCGCCTGGACTACCGCGTCGACGACGTCGGCTTCCTCGCCGACCGCCGCCCGCGCCTGCACGTCGTCGACCTGGACGGTGCCGTCTCCGAGGTCACCGACGGAGCGCACGACGTCTCCGACCAGGCCTGGCTCGACGACTCGACGCTGGTGTTCGTCGCCCCGCGCGACCTGGGCGTCTCCGAGACCCTGCACTCCGACCTGTACACGGTTCCCGCCACCGGCGGCGAGGTCTCGCTGCTGGTGCGCGGCGCCGGTGAGGTCTCGATGCCGTTCGTGGCCAACGGGTCGCTCTACTGGCTGGGCACCGAGTTCACCGGGATCGACGCGGTGGCGCGCAACCACGGCCTGTGGAAGTCCCCGGTGGACGGTTCCGCTCCCGTCCGCCTCACCGACGTCGAAACCGTCGACGTGGAACGGCTTTCGGGTCAGCCCGTGGCCGACTCGTCCGGCGTGCTCCTGGTCGTGCGCAACCGCGGTGCGCTGGAGCTGCGGCGCATCCCGTTCGACGGCGGGCCCGGCGAGGTCCTGGCGGGTTCCTCGGCCGCTGTCCGGTCGTTCGCCACCGACGGGTCCACCCTCGTCGCGGTCGTGTCCACTCCGGACAGCCCCGGTCAGGTCGAGTTCGTCGGAACCGGTGTGCGCACGGCGTTCTCGTCGGTCTCCACGCGCCGGGTCGTGGAACTCACCGGCTCCGCCTCCGACGGCTACCCGGTGCACGGCTGGCTCGTGCTGCCTGAAGGCGACGGCCCGCACCCGGTCGTCATGGCCGTGCACGGCGGCCCGTTCATGTACCACAGCTGGGGTTTCTTCGACGAGGCCCAGGTCTACGCCACCGCCGGCTACGCCGTCGTGCTGCCGAACCCGCGCGGCTCGGCGGGCTACGGCCAGGCCCACGGCCAGGCGGTGGTCGGCAGGTTCGGCACGGTCGACGTGGACGACGTCCTGTCCCTTTTGGACGTGGCGCTCGCGCGCGAGGACTGCGACGCCGATCGCGTCGGCGTGATGGGCGGCTCCTACGGTGGCTTCATGACGTCGTGGCTGTCCGCGCACCACGGCGAACGCTTCAAGGCGGCCTGGAGCGAGCGCGCGGTGAACGCCTGGGACTCGTTCGGCGGTTCCTCGGACATCGGCTACTTCTTCGCCGACGCCTACTGCGGCACCGATCCCGAGGCGCAGCGCGCGATGTCACCGCTGACCTACGCCGAGAAGATCAACCTGCCGTTCGCCGTCGTCCACTCCGAGCACGACTGGCGCTGCCCCCTGGAGCAGGCGCAGCGCATGTTCGTGGCGTTGAAGCGCCGCGGCGTCGAGACGGAGATGCTGATCTTCCCGGGCGAGGGGCACGAGCTGACCCGGTCCGGGCAGCCGCGGCACCGCAAGCAGCGCTTCGACGCGGTGCTGGAGTGGTGGGACCGCTACCTCAAGGCCTGAAGGCCGGGCTGAGGCTGCTCCGATCTCCCGCCGGAGCAGCCTCACCCGGCGGTGCTTGCAAGGCGCACGTCAGGAGGCCTGACCCGTTCGGCCGCTGGATCGCCGGCTTGTCCGGAGTGAAGGTGGTCGGGTGGAGAACACACCCTCCAGGGCAGTGGTGCGGGCCAGTTGGCAGGGCGGCCTGCCACCGGTGTCGCCGGACGGTGCGGTGCCCCGTCAACTGCCGGCGGTGGTCGCGACCTTCAGCGGGCGGCGCGAGGAGCTGTCGCAGCTCGATTCGGCACTGAGCTCGGGTGCCGTCGTCATCTCGGCGGTCAACGGCACGGCGGGGGTCGGCAAGACCGCCTTGGCGCTGCACTGGGCGCACCGGGCGGCCGACCGGTTCCCGGACGGTCAGTTGTACGTGAACATGCGCGGGTTCGATCCGGACCGCGAACCGATGACGGTCGCCGAGGCGGTCCGGGGCTTTCTCGACGCGCTCGGGGTGCCGAGTGACGCCATCCCGGTCAGCCTGGACGCCCAGACGGCCCTGTTCCGCAGCAAGATCGCGGGACGTCGGGTCCTGCTCGTGCTCGACAACGTCAACAACGCCGCGCAGGTCCGGCCTCTGCTGCCGGGGGACTCCTCCTGCTTCGTCCTGATCACCAGTCGGAACAGCCTCGCGGGACTGGTCGCCGAGCACGGCGCGCGACCGTTGCGCCTGGATCTGCTCTCCGACGACGAAGCCGCCGCGCTGCTCCGTGACCGGCTGGGTGACGTGGACACCGACGCGCTGGTCGAGCTGTGTTCCGGCCTGCCGCTCGCGCTGAGCATCGTGGCCGCCCGTGTCGCGCTGGAGCCGAACACGTCGATCGCGGAGTTGCGCGCGGAACGACTCGAAGCGCTCGATCTCGGTGAGGAGCACGTCAACGTCCGGTCGGTCTTCTCGTGGTCGTTGCGGGCGTTGAGCGAGCCCGCGGCGAGGCTGTTCCGGCTGCTCGGACTGCACCCCGGTCCGGACATCGACGCCCACGCCGCGGCCGCCCTCGCCGGTCGTGGCGACTGCAGGAAGCTGTTGCGTGAGC
This sequence comes from Lentzea sp. NEAU-D7, assembly GCF_026242055.1. Taxonomy (GTDB): domain Bacteria; phylum Actinomycetota; class Actinomycetes; order Mycobacteriales; family Pseudonocardiaceae; genus Lentzea. The sequence goes on from NZ_JAPJDL010000019.1 coordinate 125,078, forward strand.
TGGTGAGCGCCTCGCTGCTGGAGGAGTACCTGCCCGGGCGGTTCCGCTTCCACGATCTGTTGCGGCTGTTCGCCCAGGAGCTGGCGGGTTCCGATGACGAGGCCCGGCACCGGATGCTCGGCTTCTACCTGCACACGGCATGGGCAGCGGACCGAGCGCTGGTGACGCAACGGATAGGTGTCGACCTGCCGCCGCTACGCCCCTCCGTCGTGCCGTTGAGGTTCACCGGCCCGTCCGATGCACGCGAGTGGTTCGTAGCCGAGCACGCCGTGTTGAAGGGTCTGGTCGGGCACGCTGCGGCGGCCGGATTCGACCGGTACGCGTGGCAACTGGCGCTGACGATGCGCAGTTACCTGGACACGCAGGGACATTGGCGCGACTTCGCGTCGGTGTACCGGACAGCGGTGGGGCCGGTGAACCGGCACGCCGACCTGGTCGCTCGCGTTCGTGTCCACAGAGGACTTGGTCGCGCGCTTTCCCGCCTGTCGCAGTGGGAGGAGGCGGAGTACGTGCTGCGGTTGGCGCTCGGCCTCGCCGAGGAATCCGGTGACCGCACACAGCAAGCGCACTGCCACGAGGCGTTGTCCGCGTTGTGCTCGGCTCAGGGCAAACACAAACGCGCGTTGCAGCATGCGAACGGATCGCAGAAGTGGCATCCCCGGCACGACGACGCCTGGCTGGCGTCAGCCTGGGTGCTGAAGCCCCGTTGCTACGCGGCGCTGAACCTGTTCGACGAGGCGCTGGTCGCCGTCGCCACCGGGTTGAAGCTGCATCGCGGTCTCGCGACACCCGACGAGACGGGCGAGGCCGAGGCGTTGAACTGCGCGGCCCACATCTACCTCCGCAAGAGCGAGTTCGGCCTGTCTCTGGAAAGCGCGACGAGCGCGCTCACGCTGCACCGGTACCTCTGCAACAGGCCGGGAATCGTCGAGGCGTTGTTCCACATCGGTGATGCGTGCGAGAAGCTCGGCCGGCACGACGACGCGCGCCTCGCGCGGGAAGAAGCGGCAGCGATCCAGGCGGACCTCACCGGCATCAGCCCAGAAGTGTGTAGTTGAGTTCCTCGCACACGCGCGCCAACGGCAGATCCAGACCCGGATGGTCCAAAGGCAGCAGCACGTCCGGCGCCGCGGGCAGCCCGGAAGCGCCGGGCGGGTCCCACAGGCAGATCGCCGGGTCGCCGGAGTCCATCGACGACCGGTACCAGAGCCCGTCCAGCTCCGGGTAGGCCGCCCGGATTGCCCGCGACCACGCCTGCGTCACCAGCTTCGGCCCGGTCGAGATCTCCTGCGAGGCCCCGACGCGCGTGGGCCACAGCCCGCCCAGGTCCAGCAGCCTCAAGGTGCGTCGCGGGCGGAGCACCACCAGGAACGGCGAGCGGGTGCGGCGGTCCACGATCGACGTGGCCTGGAAGACCTCGGCGATCGAGGTGCGGACGGACAGGCCGAAGTAGAGGACGCCGTTCTCGTGGTCCTGGACCGGGCTGCCGTCGTCCGCCGGTTGTTGCGCGTCGAAGCGTGCGTGGGGGAGTGGGCCCGTGTAGCGGAACGTGTTCCAGCGCTGGGGGTGGGAGCCCTTCGCGGTGAAGACGCGGACCAGGCGGGTCGCCCGATGCACCGCCACCACGTCCTCGGTGCGGCGCAGGTGCGCTTGGAGCACGGCAGGGGCAGGCGGCTGCGGAAGCCGTGACATTCGGGTCCTGTCGGGTGTTCGGGAACGCTCAGGCAGGTGTGCCGAGCGTGGAGGCCAGGGTGGCGACGCGACGCGGGTCCCCTCCGGCGAGGAGCCAGTCGCGCGGGGTCGCGGGCTTGCCGTCGACGGGCAGGTCCTCCTGGAGGGTGGTCATGAACGCGGCGACGACGAGTGCCGGTTGGTCGGACGGGATGTCCGCCAGGACGGTTTCGAGGCCCGGCAGCACGCCGGTGCCCGCGAACTGCCACGCGGGCAGGCGCCAGCTGCCCCTGTCCTTCCAGCCCACTAGCCTGCCGACGCCGAGGCGGTGCCGGATGCGGCTGGTGTCGACCTGGAGCTGGCGCGCGGCCTCGTTCACCGTCAGCGCCGAGTCGCGGAGCACCGCGTGGGCGACGACCGTGCGGGTGCGCGGCTTGGCGTCCGAAGGGCCCGCCGGTGAGAGGTCCAGGCCCACGTCGGTCAGCGCCGCCTGCTGGTCGGGCGTGAAGTAGGTGGCCGGTTCCGGGTGCGGCGGGGCCAGCCTCCGTGCCGCGTCGGCCACGAGGGCCAGGAACTCGTCGGGGCTCACCTGCAGGCCGGCCTTGGCCAGCACCGTCTCCAAGGCTGGACTCATGCGCACAGAATAGCTCGTGCGTGCGCATCTGTGCGCCCTACGAACGGTTTAAGCAGGAACGATCGACGTTGTGCGCTCACGCGACGACGCTACGTGAGAATTCCCGGTCCGGACCGGTGACGTGGGCCTCATGTGGCACATCGATACCATTCCCCGATGCAGCTCGACCGCACCGCCAAGCGGGTCGTGGTGGCGTGGTCCGCCGTCATGGTCGCCACAGTCACCTACGTCATGCTCCGCCCGCCGGGGTGGTCGCTCGACCTGCGCGTCTACCGCAACGGCGGCGCGGCGTTCCTCCAGGACATCCCCCTCTACGTCGAAGGCTTCGCCAAGCCGCTCGGCGGGCCCGACCTGCCGTTCACGTACCCGCCGATCGCCGCGGTGCTGTTCAGCCTGCTGGCGCTCGTGCCGCTCGGTGTCGCGATCTTCGCGGTGGCGGTGGCGAACCTCGCGATGCTCACGGGCCTGTGCCTGATCGCGGCGGGACGGGTGGTCGGCTGGGGCCCGGACGCGGTGAAGTGGGGCCTGGGTGCGGCGGCGGTGTCGTCGATCTTCGACCCGCTGCGCGAGACGCTGTGGTTCGGGCAGATCAACCTGCTGCTGGGCCTGCTGGTGATGGCCGACTGCCTGCTCGAACGCACCCGCTGGTGGCCTCGGGGCGCGCTGATCGGGCTGGCCGCCGCGATCAAGCTGACGCCGGCGTTCTTCGCGTTGTTCTTCGTGGCACGCCGGCAGTGGAAGCCCGTGTTCGTGTCCATCGGGTCGTTTTTCTTCTTCGTGCTGGTGGGGTTCCTCGTGTCGTTCGGCGACGCGAAGGAGTACTGGACGCACGCGCTGCTCGATCCGAGCCGCGTCGGCCGCCTCACTTACGCGTCGAACCAGGCCATCCGCGGCACGCTCGCCCGCTTCGGCCTGGAGAACGGTGCCCAGGTCGGCGTGTGGCTCGTGCTGGCGCTGCTGGTCGTCGGCGCGGTGTGGTGGCTGGCCTCGCAGTTGGGGGAGATCGAGGCGTTCTTCGTCGTGGCGATCGGCGGCTTGCTGATCTCACCCGTGTCGTGGGGCCACCACTGGGTGTGGATCGCGCCCGCGCTCGTGCTGCTGTCCCGGCCCGCGCTGCGCCGCCACTGGGCGTCGTGGGCGATCGTGGCGGTGTTCGCCGTCGGGCCGCACTGGCTGTTCCCGCGCGACAACGACGTCGAGCGGGACTGGGCGTGGTGGCAGCAGGTGATCGGCAACCTCTACGTGTTCGTCGGGGTCGCCGTGCTGGTCACGCTCGCGGTGCGCGTGGTGCGAGACCGCCGTCGAGCTGCTTCAACCGCAGGCTGAACAGCACCAGCACCACACCCCACAGGATCGCGAACACGCCGATCGTGATCACGAACGCCAGCGCGCCCGCGGCCGGGTTCACGAGCAGGATGACGCCGAGCAGCACCGTCAGCGCGCCGGTGACGACGTAGAACCACTCGTTCGTCATCACCTTGCGCAGGCGGACGGCGTCGACGATCTGCAGCACGCCGGCGACGAGCGCCCACACCGCGATGAGGAGCAGCAGCGCCGTCGCGGTGATGCCCGGCCAGAACAACGCGACCAAGCCCGTGACCAGGCCGAGCACGCCGATGAGACCGAGCGCCCAGCGCGCGGGCCACTCCTCGTGGGTCAGCGTCAGGTAGAGCATCATCGCGCCGTCGAAGAGCGTGTAGGCGCCCCACAGGATGATCAGAGCCAGCAGGGTGAGGCCGGGCCAGACGAGGGCGGCCAGCCCGAACAGGACGGCGAACACCCCGCGCACCGTGAAGAGCCACCAGCGTTGCATGGTCTGGGATCGTCTCGGCTGTCGCCGGTGTCTGCAACCTGAGACCGGCCGAGTTCCCGACCGTGAAGGCGCTGAAGTCCTCAGTGGAGGGACGGGAGGGCTCGCTTCACCGGATCCGCCTGCGTTTCGTGGGCGAGGACCCGCGCGTCGAGCTGCGTTCGTCGTCCGATGTGGACGGATTGGAGCTGAGGGCGGACGTCCGCAAGCCCAAGGCCGAGGGGCTCACCGAGTCGCTCGAAGTGGGGTATCGCCTCTCCCCGCGGGGAGAGGCGATACCTGCGGACCCTCGGCTAGTTCTGGCCCGTGATGATCGAGACCGCGCGGTCCTGCGTCTGCTCGTTCACCTCGGCGACCTGGAAGCCGCGCGCCACCACGTGCGCCACCAGCTCCGGCTCCGGCGGCAGCCCGTACTTGCGCAGGTAGTGCGGCACGGCGCCGGCCCAGATCCACGTGCCGTCGGTGCGGAAGTTGAGCGGCACGTCCTGCTCACCGCTCTGCGAGAACTCGTCGAGGTCGTAGCTGCGCGCGGCCAGCACGACCGGCGCCGACTCGAGGTAGTTCAGCAGACCGTCGAGCAGCTGCGGGTCGACCGGCTGGCGGTTCACGACGATGCGACCGTCGTCGTTCTTGCCGTCGTACACGCGTGCCGTGCGCAGCTCTCCCGGTCCGGCCTGCGGCTGGGCCGCCGGGACCTGGTACTCCTGCTGCTGAGGCTGCGGCGGCTGCTGGGGTTCCGGCTCGGGTGCCGGCAGCGGCGGCAGGCCGATGCGCTGGCGCCACCAGTCCGGGATCTGCCGGTCCGGCCTCGGGAACGTCTGCAGCTCGTCGCGGAAGCCGATCGGCGGCGGCGCGTTGCGCCAGCGCGGCTCGTCCTCGGCGTTGAAGTCCACCGTGAACGCCGCCGGCGCCTCGATCTCGTACGTCGCGCTCAGCCACGTGCCGCGCTCGGGGTGGTACATGCCCCCGCGCAGGTGCCCGAACATCTGCACGACGTCCATCGGCGGCCGCACCGGTCGCAGCTGGCCATCGGGCCCGGCGAACGCCAGGTCGACCTCGATGTGCCTGCCCGCGGCGCGGTACTCGGCCCGGATGCGCTGCCAGCCCTGCGGTACGGCCGGCAGCATGGCACGGCCGATCTGCCGCACCAGCTGCTGCTGGTCCTGCTCGCTCAGCGGTGTAGCCGGCTGGCTCATGTGGTTCTCGCCCCTCTCCCCGTGAAAGCCCGCTGATCTTATCGGGCCACCGTGACGCGCGCGGGCCGGTCGGACACCCCGCGTCGTTCACCACACTCTGAGTGGGCGTCCGGCCCGGTGGTTCCAGTCGACGTCCCACTTCATCCGGCCCCGGCGACTCGTCGAAGCCGGTGCTCACAGCGGCGATGAACGCACAGCCGTCAAGGGGACGGGTGCGTGCGCGTGCGGCGATCGCCGGGAACGAGACGAGCCGGCCGGCGCCTCAGAGTTCCTTCTCGCCGACCCAGGTCCCGTCGAGGAGGTTCCGGGGGAGGTAGTCGGACTCGACGGTGATCTCGACGCCGGCGTCCTTCGCGAGGCAGGCGACGGCGAGCACCCGCCAGGCGACGAACCCCTCGGGGTCGTTCGTGCGTTCCGAGGTCTCGGTCCAGTAGCTGCTGTGGAGCTCGAGGGCCTTGGCGAGCGAGTCGTTGAACCTCGCGTCCTCGCGCTGGGTGAGCAGGTAGAAGAGCTCCATGGGCGGGTAGAGGAGCTTCGCGACCATCTCCGCGCCCGCGATGGTGTCGGCCTCCGGGTCGGCACCCTGCATCGCGCGCAGCAGCGTGTCGATCAGACCCTCTTCGGCGCGCCAGTAGAGCTGGAGGGTCTTGATCCAGTCGTACTGGAACTCGTCGGCCTGGCCGCCGGAGGCGCGCAGCACGTCGACGGGGAACCCGGCGAGGAGATCGATGCGCGGCCGGTCGCGGCAGATCATGGCCAGCGCCATCGCGGTGGTCCACTCGCCGGCGTTGGCCGAGGACTTGGGGCCGGTCGCGGGGAGGGTGATGTCGGTGTCCCCGATCCGGAAGGTCACCTCGCCCTCGGTCTGCCCGGTCAGCGCGAAGATCGCGCCGCCTGCCTGCATGGACAGCGCCACGGCGTTCCACGTCGTGGCGCCGGCGGCGAGAGGATCACCCGCGGTGCGGCAGGCCGCTTCGTTCTTGGAGTCGCGGTGCAGGAACGAGAAGACGACGTGCGGGTTGCGGTCGATCCCCACCAGGCGGTCGTCGAGGGGATCCGCGTAGTACTCCGCCTGCGCTTCTGCCTTCGCGACATCGATCTGATGCCGGGCGATGGTGACCACGGGTCCGGACCGTCCTCTCGTTCACAGCGACATGTCGAAGTGCTTCTCGTTGTAGCCACCGTACTCGGCCGTCGGGCCGCTGCCGTTGACCCTCGCTTTGACCACCGTGAAGTCGAGCTGGCCGCTGGCCATGGCCCTCTTGAGCTCCTTGGCGAGCGCCTTTTCGGTATCGGTGCCGTGCTGGGCCATGTGCTGGATGACGCTTTCGACGTACTTGGGATGGCCCTGCTCGTAGTTCTGCCCGTCGAGGCCCTTGCGCGTTCCGAGGTCGGCGTTGGGGCCCTTGGCCTCCACCACGACCATCCGGGTCTCGCCCGTCTTCTTGTCGGTGACCTCGTAGACCTGGTCGAAGCGGCCGGAGCCCTTCACGTCGGGATCGTGCCTCGGGGTGACGTCGAAGTCCTCCGCCGGGAACCTGTCGCGCATCGCGTCGGCCGCGGCGTGCTCGCCGAGCTCCTCGCCGACCTCCGTGCGTTCGTGGTGCGCCGCACGACGTTCGTCGACGGTGGCCGGGTCGGCTTCGCGCCCGCCCGCGATCTCCTTCTGGTAGTCGCCTTCGGCGGTCCTGGTGCGCTCGAGCGACGCCTCGCGGCGTTCGATGATGTCCTTCGCGGCGGCCTTCTGCTCCGGGGTGGCCGCGTGCTCGACCTCGGGCATGTCGTCGCGGAACTTCGCGGGCGTGTAGGCGTCGGTGGACGCCTCGAAGTTGCCGGAGCCCCTCGGGTTCTCCACCAGCTTCGGCACGTCCTCGCCGTTGGCGTCGACCTGGTTGGCGTTCTTGCGGCTGTAGTCGCCGTTCTTGTCCGGGCCGTCGTAGTACTTGTCGCGGTAGTCCTTGTCCTTGAGCTTCTCCTCCATCAGGGCAGGAGGGTTGCGGGTCTCGATGTCGACCGGCGTGTCGGGGATGTTGCGCTGCGCCATGCGGTCGCGCGCGTCGGACGGGTCGACGTCCTTGTCCTTGTCGTGCGTGCCGGGGGCGAAGCCGTCGTCGCCGGTCCTCGACCTGGAGCCGTCGGGGTGGTGGGTCTCCCACTCGCCGTTCGGCGGGATCCTGGGCTGACGGGTGCCGTCTGGCAGGACGTCGGCGTCGCTCGAGAAGACGCGGCCGTGGCTGTCGGTCCAGGCCGGCTTGGTGGGGGCGAGGACCGGGGCGTCGAGGTGCCGGGAGAGCTGCTGCGCGAAGTCGTTGCTGCCCGCGTCGCAGCCGATCAGCCGGACGGGCCTGCTGCCGTCGTAGCCGGAGCGCCGGAGCATGTCGGCGTACTCGGCGGGCGTGTAGTCGTGGCCGCCGATGCGGGCCCTGCCGTCCGGGGTGATGTGGACGTCCGCGGTGAAGTAGCGCGGATCGTTGGGCACGCGGTGCGGCAGGTCGCCCATGTCGGGGTCGCCGCCGTGGTGCGAGACACCGGCCGGGGTGCTTTCCGCGTGCCGGGCGTGCGCTTCCGCCGGGCTCGGGCGGTCCGCGGGCGGGGCGTCCGGGTCGCGGCCGTCGGGGCTGTTCGGGTCGTTGTCGTGCGGCTTGTCCGGGGTGGTGTCGCGCGGCTTGTCGGCGTCCGGGCCGTGACCGGGTGCGTCCGGCTTGTGCGGGGCGTCCGCGTCGGGGCGGTGCGGGGGTGCCGCCGTGTCGGCGCCGCGGGAGCGGGCGGTGTCCGGGCTGTGCGGCCGCGATCCGTCCGGACGGGAGCCGCCGTCCGGACGGGAGCCGTCCGGACGGTTGCCGGGGCCGCTGCCGTCCGGACGCGACGGGGCGTCGGGGCGGTGGGGAGCGTCCGGGCGCGACGGCGAGTTGGGGCCGCCGTGTGGTGCGTCCGGGCGTGACGGGGTGTTGGGCCCGTGCGGGGTGTTCGAGCCGTGGGGCGTGTTCGGGCCGTTGTGGGGAGCGTTCGGCCCGTGCGGCGCATTTGGTGCGTCGGGGCGCGACGGCGCGTGTGGTGCGTCGGGTCGCGACGACGGCGCCGTGGTGCCGCTGTGGGGCGCGTCGGGGCGCGAAGGGCCGCCGTGTGGTGCGTCCGGGCGGGACGGCGTGTTCGGGCTGTGCGGTGCGTCAGGGCGCGACGGCGCGTGAGGACCGGCGTGTGGCGCGTTGGGGCTGTGCGGTGCGTCCGGACGGGACGGCGTGTTCGGGCCGTGGGGTGCGTCAGGGCGCGACGGTGCATGGGGACCGTTGTGCGGCGCGTTGGGGCCGTTGTGAGGGCCGGACGGGCCGGTTGGGCGGCCCTGCGGTGCGTCCGGCCGGGACGGCGTGTTCGGGCCGTGGTGTGGCGCGTCCGGGCGGAACGGGGCGTTGGGGCCGCCGTGGGGACCGGACGGGCCGGTGGGACGGCTCTGCGGGGCGTCCGGGCGCACTGGAGGTGCCGAGGGGGAGTGCGGTGCGTTCGGTGTCCCTGCCGAGGGAGCGTGCGGGGTTGGGGTGGACGGTGCCACCGCCGAAGGAGAGGTGGCGCGGCTCGGAGGAGTCGCGTCGGGGCGGCCCGCGTGCGGGGCGTTGGCCGACGGGGCGTGCGGTGCGCCTGCCGAAGGCGCGTGCGGCATGCCGCCGGACGGTGCGCCGCTCGAAGGCATCGACGGCGACGACGGCATCGACGGCATCGACGGCATCGAAGGGACCGAAGGTGCCGAAGGGGCCGACGGGCGGGCCGGCGCGTCCGCGCGGGCCGCCGACGTCGATGCGTCGGGGGTGCGCGGTGCCGGGGCTCCTGAGCCCAGGTCACCGCGGCTGCCAGGGGTGCCGGTCCAGCCCTGGCCACCGGCCGGGGGACGACCTGCAGCCGGGGACGACGGGGCGCCGCCGCCCGCGTTCGGGGCGCCGCCGCCCATCGGGCCCGCCTGGGCCGGGGTCGAGGGCGAGCCGTCCGGGGTGCGCGGCGCGGACGGGGCGTGCGGGACGTCCGCCCGCGGCGGGGCCTCGGGCGGTGCCACGGACGACTGGACGGTCTGGCCCGCGTTGCGGGGCGGCGCGTCCGGCGTGGACGAGGGGGACGGGGCGTGCGGCGGTGCGCTGGGACCCGACGGCGCGGACGAGGATCCGTCCGGTGTGCGCGGGGCCGACGGCGCGGCGGCGTTGTCGGGCGTCCGCGACGGTGAGGGCGCGTCGGGAGCGGAGCCGTCCGGGGTGCGCGACGGGGCGTCCGGCGCCGACGGGCTGTCGGGCGTGCGCGGGGCCGACGGCGCGGAAGGGGGCGTCGCGGACGACGGCGACGAGCTGTCGGGAGCCCGCGAAGGCGCGTCCGGCGTCGAGGAGGGCGACGAAGGCGAGGAGGGCGACGACGGCGAACTGTCCGGAGAGGACGGTGACGACGGCGACGAGGGGGAAGACGGGGAGGACGGCGAGTTCGACGAGGGCGAACTGTCCGGAGTGGACGAAGGGGAGCCGTCGGGGGACGAGGGCGTGCCGCCGGCGTTCGGGAGGTCCGGCGTTCTCGTGGACTGGAACAGGCCACCGGGCTTGATGGACTTCGTCGAGATGACGTCCAGGCCGGTCACCTTGCCGACCAGCTTGCCGACGACCTTCATGATCTTCGTGAAGATCTCCACCAGCCTGCCCAGCAGCGGCGAGACCTTCTTGATGGTCTTGATGAGCTTCTGGATGAGCTCACCGATGCGGGTGGCCCACTTGGAGATCGCGGTGACGGCCTGCGCCACGATCACCGGCGTGCCGAACCCGAGCGTGAACACGGCTTCGAGCACCCAGGTGATCAGCTTCGCGACCAGGTCGGCGATCAGGTCGCGGACCATCTCGCGGACGAAGCCGACGACCATGCCCATCACGCCGACGACGGTGCCGACCGAACCCGCGGTGGAGGCCGCGCCGGACAACGCGTCGAGCTGCTCGCCCGCGGACCTGCGGTAGGCGTCGGCCGCGGCACCCGTCCACTCGCCGGTGCCGTCGACGGCGGCCTTGTAGTCGCCCGCGATCTTGCCGAGCTCCTGCGAGACGTTGCCCCACGTCGTCGAGTACGACTGGATCACCGGCGGGTCACCCGCCAGCCAGTCCAGGGCCTCCTTCAACGGCTGCATGTGTTCCATGAGGAACGAGGCCGCGGACGACAGCAGCGTGCCGAACGGGTCGATCGCCATCGACGCGGCGTCCGCGACGAGGCCCACCATGCCCAGGCCGCCCTCGACCCAGTTGCCCTCGGAGATGCCCTTGTACGCGTCCACCGCCGAGTCGGCGATGGAGAAGCCGGTCGCCCAGCCGTTGTCACCGGTGCCGGCGTTGAAGAACCCGGACGGCTCGGCCGGGGCCTGTGCCACCAGCGGGTTCGGTGACGACATCAGGCGCCGCCCTTCAGCGTGCGCGAGATCTGGTCTTCGACTTCCTGGTAGTGCTTGGCGGTCTCGGTGACCTTCTTGGCCGTGGCCTCCATGGCCTGCGCCGCACCCTTCAGCGCGTCCAGGCCCCACTGCTCGACGGGGTCGAGCAGCATGCGGAACGGCTGGCAGATGATGCCGTACGCGTCAGTCGGCATCGACACGGTGTTCGCCGCGTCCACTGCTCCCTGCAAGCGCCCCTGCAGACCCTCCAGGGCCTTGGCGTGCGCTTCCAGCACGTCCGAGGTGACGTTGAAACCACCGGCGGTCATCGAACCCCCTCAAGTTCGAGCAACGGACAGGAAGATCAGGAGAGCACGGACTCGCCGCCGAAGTCGTCGTCGTCATCCGACGGACGGCGGCGGCGCGGGGGAGGCGGTGGCGGCGCCGGCCGCGACGGCGGCGGTGCGTCCTCCTCGACCCGGAAGTTGATCTCGTTGCGGTCGTACGGCGTGCGCGCAGGCTCTTCTGCGGGCGGCGCGGGGAAGTTCTTCTTGGCCTCGTTGAACAACACGTTGGCCGTCTCGTCCTGCGTGCCGATGGTCTCCGCCATGGCTTCCTGCAGCAGTTCGGGAATCCGCGACTGCGCGCGCTGCAACAGCCTCATGATCTCGCCGCTCACCTCGGACATGCGCTTGCCGGAGGCGGACTCGGCGATCACGAGGTTCTGCAGGATCCCGTTGGACCCGACCAGGATCTCGATGGAACCGTCCGAGGACCGCTCGGAGATCGTCATCCCCTGCACGCGCGTCGCCATCTCCTGGTAGCGCGCGGCGCGTTCCTGGATCTTCTGGTTCCAGTTCGCGAGCATCTGCTCGGATCCGGCGATGTCCTCGGGCACCGGTGTTCCCTCCTGAGGTGACGGCGGACTTCAAAGGATGACGCAGCCCGATCCGGTCCAGTTCCACCCCGGGACCAAATCGGCCGTGAGAAGCAGCGGCGTTCCACCGATCGGACCAGTGGAACGCCGCTGTGTCAATCACACGAGCACAAGGACCGGGCGGGGCGAGCCTGCTCGTCCCGCCCGAGTCGACGAGCTAGTTCACACCCAGCAGGTCGACGACGAAGATCAGCGTCTCGCCGGGCTTGATGACGCCACCGGCGCCGCGGTCGCCGTAGCCCAGGTGCGGCGGGATGACCAGCTTGCGGCGGCCACCGACCTTCATGCCCTGCACGCCCTTGTCCCAGCCGGCGATGACACGGCCGCCACCGAGCGGGAACTGGAACGCCTCGCCGCGGTCCCAGGACGCGTCGAACTGCTCGCCGGACGAGTGCGACACACCGACGTAGTGCACGGAGACGAACTGACCGGCCGTGGCCTCCGCACCGTCGCCAACGGTGATGTCCTCGATCAGCAGGTCGGCGGGCGCCGGGCCGTCGTGCGGGTCGACCTCAGGCTTCGTGGGGGCCATCACAACTTCCTCTCGGAACGGGGTTGTTCGCGGTCGATCCAATCACGCGCGGGTGTGCGCGGCCGAATGGCCTACGCGGACCAGCCCTACCCCGTCCGGATGGACTCATGTCTTTCTTTAATCACCACCGGCCCTGCAGCCGGCGGCACAACAGAAGAAGGAGACGATCATGGCGGCAACCCTGCACCGCCTCCGGTCACTGCTCGGCGCGGCACTGGCGGCGGCAACGCTGTCCCTGGCCTGCGTCAGCGTGGCCGAAGCAGCTCCGGAACCCACGGCCGACGGCGAGTTCGGCACCCAGATCGTCGGTGGCACGCGCGCGAGCACGTCCACCTACCCCTGGGTCGTCTACCTGGCCACGAGCAGCGGTTTCCAGTACTGCGGCGGCACCCTCGTCGCTCCCAACAAGGTCGTCACCGCCGCGCACTGCACCCAGGGCGACTCCGCGTCCGCGGTGCGGGTCGTGGCGGGCCGCGACGACAAGAACTCCACCGCCGGCACCGTCGCCCGCGTCACGAGGATCTGGATCCACCCGAGCTACCGCGACGTGACCCTCGGCTACGACGTCTCGGTGCTCACGCTCGACCGCAACCTGTCGCAGACCCCGATCCCGTTCGCCACCTCGGCGGACAGCGCGCTCTACGCCGCGGGCACCAGCTCGACGATCCTCGGCTGGGGCACCACGTCCTCCGGCGGCTCGGCCTCGCGCTACCTGCTGCGGGCCACCGTGCCGCTGACCAGCAACTCCAGCTGCTCCAGCTCGTACGGCAGCGACTTCAACGCCACGCACATGGTGTGCGCCGGCTACCCCCAGGGCGGCACCGACACGTGCCAGGGCGACTCCGGCGGCCCGCTCGTGGCCGGCGGCAAGCTGATCGGCATCACGTCGTGGGGCGAAGGCTGTGCGGCCGCCGGTTACCCCGGCGTCTACGCCCGCGTCTCCGCCTACGCGGCGCAGATCCAGGCCCAGCTGTAGAGAAAAGGCCGGGAAGGGCGGCAACCCTTCCCGGCCTCGCTTACGTCCTGATGACATGAACGGCAAGAAGCTGTTGGCCGGTGCCGCCGTGCTGGCCGTCGCCGGAGTGTGCGTGAGCTCCGCGGTGCGGGACGAAACCCCCGCGCCACCACCGATCGTGGACTACGGGCCCGTGCGTCTCGTCGCGTTCGACTCCTGCGACAACGCCGTGGCCGAACTGCGCCGTGCCATGGCCCCTTACGTCAGCGCGTACGGCCTCGGGGGCGGCAACATCATGTTCGCCGAGGGCATGGCGACGGACAGCAGCGCGGGGGTCGCGCAGAAGAGCACGCCGGACGCGCCCACGGCCGCCACGCCGCCCGCTCAACAGCAGGGCCACTCGACGACGAACGTCCACGAGCAGGGCGTCGACGAGCCGGACATCGTGAAGACGGACGGAAAACGCGTCGTCTCCATCGCCGACGGCAAGCTGCGCGTGATCGACGTCGCGAGCAAGGCCCTCACCGGCACCGTCGACCTCGGCGAGCGCCGCGCGAGCCAGTTGCTGGTCTCCGGCGACCGCGCGCTCGTGGTCACCGAGGGCCCCATGCCGGTCCTGAAGCCGACGCCCAGGCCCGAGCCCCCGTCGTTCATCCCCCAGTCCGGCACCGAGCTGATCCTCGTGGACCTCAAGGGGCTCAAGGAGATCAGCAGCCTCAAGACCGACGGCTTCTACCTCGACGCCCGCCAGATCGGCGGCACCGCCCGCGTCGTCGTCCGCTCGCAGCCGCGCATGCCCTGGGTGTACCCGGACCAGACGACGAACGAAGCAGGGTCGTTGCGCCGCAACAAGGAGATCCTGCAGAGCGAGCCCATCACGTCGTGGCTGCCGCGCTACGAGCTCAACGAGGGCGGCGCCAAGTCCAGCGGAACCCTGGTGGACTGCGCGAACGTCAGCCACCCCGTCGTGCACTCGGGCACCTCGATGCTGACCGTGCTGACGTTCGAGCTCTCCGGCGAGCTCGGCACCGGTCAGCCGGTGTCGATCGTGGCCGACGGCGACACCGTCTACGGCACCGACCGCAGCCTCTACATCGCCGACGACCACCGGTTGTTGCCCGAACTCCCGTCCCGGCCACCGGTTCAGCGCCCGATCACGACCGCGATCCACCAGTTCGACATCAGCGCGCCCGGACCGCCGAAGCACGTCGCGTCCGGGGACGTCAACGGCACGCTGCTCAACCAGTACTCGCTGTCCGAGCACGACGGCGTGTTGCGCGTCGCCACCACGACGGGCACCGAGACCCGGTGCTGCCGGCGGATGCCGACGGAGCTGCTGCCCCAGCAGCAACCCGCACCGCGGCAGTCGGAGAGCTTCGTCACCACGCTGCGCCGCGAGGGCAACCAGCTCGCGAAGCTCGGCCAGGCGGGCGGACTGGGCAAGGGCGAGCGGATCTACAGCGTGCGGTTCATCGGCAGGATGGGCTACGTCGTCACGTTCCGGCAGACCGATCCGCTCTACACGCTCGACCTGAGCGATCCCAGGCAGCCCAGGGTGCTGGGCGAGCTGAAGATCAACGGGTTCTCCGCCTACCTGCACCCGGCGGGGGACGGCAAGCTCATCGGCGTCGGCCAGGAGGCGACCGACCAGGGCCGGACGACGGGCACCCAGGTGTCGCTGTTCGACGTGGCCAACCCGGCGTCACCGCAGCGCGTCGCGCAGTACCACCTGCCCGGCACCAGCTCCGAGGCCCAGTTCGACCCGCACGCGTTCCTCTTCTGGCCGCAGGACGGCACCCTGGTGATCCCCGTGGCGTCGAACAAGACCTACTACGAGGTCTCCTCGCTGGTGCTGCGCGTCGACGGCAACCAGTTGCGCGACAGCGGGAAGATCGTCGAACCGTCCAGTCAGGACTACGGCGGCGGGCAGCGGCGCACGATCGTGATCGGCGACCAGCTGTGGTCGATCTCGAACGCCGGCGTGCAGGTCAACGCGCGCAACGGCCTCGCCCAGCAGGCCTGGCTGCCGTTCACGCGGTAGCGCGGTTCCCGTTGAGCAGGCGGTGCGACAACACCGTGCCGCCTGCCATCGCCGCCGGGATGACGACCAGGGCGGCGAGCGGGACCAGGCACAGCAGGTAGGTGGGCACGGCGAGCCCGAGCACCAGCCCGCGCCGCGTCGCGAGGATCTGCCTGCGCTGTTTGAACGACCGGCCGCGGCGGGTGAACGGTATGCCGGTGAGCTCGATGCCGAGCAGGTAGCCGTTGATGCACACGGCCAGCACGGGCACGACCGTCTGCCCGATGACGGGGATGAACCCGCAGAGGAACAGCGGGACGGCGAACAGGATCGACGTGCCGACGAGCAGAATCGTGCTGCGCAGCCCCACGACGAACCCGCGCCACCAGCCGATCTGCTCCGCCTCCGGCACACCGCCGAGCTCGTCCTCGACCTCTTCGGAGATGTACTCGTAGAACGGGCCGCCGATCATGATCGTGATCGCGGTGAACAGCAGCACGCTCAGGCCGAGCCCGGCCGCGATCACCGAAATTCCGACGGCGACCTCGACGACGCTCTTCCAGGTGCCGCTCCACGAGTCCGCGAAGCCCGTCAGCCAGTCGGCGATCGAGTCGATGTTCGTGAACAGGAACACCCACCCGGTGATCATGAGCACGGCGGTGATGACCGCGGGCAACGCGCCGACCAGCACGCGCTTGGGGGAGCTGAACACCAGTCTGAACCCGCGCAGCAGCAGTCCGACACCGGCACCGAAGTCCTTGATCACGGGCGCAGGATAGTCGGTTTCGCCGGCTGCCGAGACGAGGTGGAGCGATTTCGCCGCGAGCGGCATGATGGCGGACCCGACCGTGGGAGGCGTTGAGGTTGAGCAACCCCGCTGTGAACGGCGTCGTCGTCCCGGACGGACCGCTGCCGGTGCTGCCGCCGTCCACCTGGGAGTCGCAGGCCGTGCGGGACGCGGTCGCCGCGGAGTCGCCCGGCGCCGTGATCGCGATCGCCCGCAAGGCCCACGGTCTGCGCCAGGACGAGCTGGGGGCGCTGGCCGGGTTCTCCCAGTCGGCGATCTCGCGGCTCGAGTCCGGCAGCAACATCGCCTACGACCTGCGTGTCCTGCGCACGTTGCAACGACTGCTCGGCGTTCCCGCCCACCTGCTCGGGCTGACCGACCGCACGGTGCCGATGCGGTCGGGCGACCTGGTCGTCGGCATGGAGGGCAAGGCGCTCATGACGTTGTGCGCCTCCGCTGTCTTCAACGCGGACAGCGATGACGACGCGGTGAGCCAGCTGCTCGTGCTGCGCCGGATCGTCAACGACGCGCACAACTGGCGTGCGACCGGCGCTCTCATGCCCGCTGTCCGCAGCATGTACGACGTCATCGACGCGTTGCGGCGCAACGCGCGTGGCGAAATCCGCCGGCGTTTGCTCGGCACGGGCGCGATGTACGCGGAGTTCTACGGCTGGCTCCACGAAGAGGTCGGCGACATGCGCAACGCGACCGCGTGGACGTCGCGGGCGCTGGAGCAGGGGCAGGCCGCGGACGACAGGGACGTCGTCGCGTACTGCTACGTGCGGCTGAGCCAGCTCGCGGAGGCGGACGGCGACGACGACCGCGTCATCGGCCTGGCGCGCGCCGCCCAGCGCGAGACCGGGGTGAGCCCGGTCGTGCGCGCGATGGCGTTGCGGCAGGAGGCGCGCGGTCTCGCACGGGCGGGCCAGGACGCGTGCATGGCGCGGTTCGACCTCGCGCAGGCGTTGGTGCTGGACGTGCGTCCGCCACAGTCCGACGAGTACTCGATCGGCTACTGCTTCACCGGCCTGCACGTCCAGCTGCAACGTGCCGCGAGCCTCGTCGACCTCGCCGACCACCGCCGCGCCATCGACGTCTACACGCAGCTCATGCCGCGGTGGGGCAGCGCCTGCCAGTGGGAACAGGGCGTGCACACGGCCACCCTCGCCTACGCCCACGCCGCCAGCGGTGACGTGGACCGGGCCGTCGAGCTGGGGTTCGTCGCGCTGGACCTGGCCCGTGCTACGGGGTCGAAGCTCATCGTGAACGAGCTGGCCAGGCTCGGGCCGTGGGCCGCTGCACCGGCGATCGCCGAACTCACCGCCCAGCTCCGGTAGCCGCTGTATGCGGGTTCCGCATACAGCACCCGCAAATCGTATAGAACCCTCCCCATTTCGTCGGGAGGCCCGCACGATGCAGGGATGATCGACCTGGCAGAGCGAACGCCGCGCTCGGACGAGGTCAGCCCCGAACTGTTCTGCGCGGCAGCGGCAGAGAAGAACTCCGGCCCGTACAGGCTCAAGTTCTACGCCACCACGCACGCCGTCGTGTGTGTAGTGGACGACGCTGAGGTGAAGACATGAGCATGCCCGTCTTGCTGGTCCGCAAGCGTGCGGGCGTCGTAGGAGAGACGCAACGCACCTGCCACCTCGTACCGGTGCCCGACAACGACACGCACGTGGCGTTGACCGCGTACTGCGGCGAGCTCATCCACGAGGGCGAAGCCGAACTGCTGGACCAGCCCTCCGGGATGCCGTGCGTCGGCTGCCTGTTCCGCGTGCCCGCGCCTCGCGACACCTCAACGGGAGATCCCGGTCGGGCCACAGAGTCGTAAAGCTCTTCCGGAACACCCCCGCACGGAAGATCACCCTGGCTACCTTTGGCGGTATGAGGCACGGCAATTCCCGCAGCGAACCGTCATGAGGGCCTTGGCGGCGCTCGTCGCCCTGCTCCTGGTCCTCACCGGCTGCGGTGGCGACGGCGAGGACCGGTTCGCGAGACCGGGCGCGCCCAAGCAGTCGCCGAGCGGGAAGTTCGTCGCGCACGCCGAGAGCTCCAGCGAGGTGCGGGTCACCGACCGCAACGGCGGCGACGTGTTCCGCAAGTCCTACGAGTACGCGACGAGTTCCCGGGCCGACGGCATCGGCGTCGTGTGGCTGTCCAAGGAGGACCAGCTGTGGGTGCTGGTCCCCGGAGACACCAGCGAGCGCATCGAGCCCGGGCCCGACGGGGTGTGGACCGCGGTCGAGGCCGAGCTACCCGGGGAGATCACGCGGCTCGGGTGAGGGGTCCCTCTCGCCCTGCGCGAGCCTCCTGCCGCGCTCCAGCTCCGCGTCGAACTCGGCACCCAGCAGCACGGCGATGTTCGAGATCCACAACCACACCAGGAAGACGATCACACCACCGAGTGAGCCGTAGGTCTTGTTGTACGACGCGAAGTTCGCCACGTAGATCGCGAAGCCGACGGTCGCGAGCGCCCACAGCACGATCGCGAGCAGGCTGCCGGGGCTGACCCAGCGGAAGCCGGGCTGCCGCACGTTCGGCGCCGCCCAGTACAGGATCGCGAACGCCAGGCTCACGAGCAGCAGGATGACCGGCCACTTCGCGATGTCCCAGACCGTGACCACGGTGTCGCCGAGGCCGATCGCGTTGCCGACCGCGTCCGCGACGCCGCCGGTCAGCACGAGCGCGCCGAGCGTGAGCGACACCAGCACCACCGAGCCGAGCGTCAGCGCGAGGCGCAGCGGCACGGTCTTCCAGATCGGCCGGCCCTCTTCGACGTCGTAGACGGCGTTGCAGGCGCGCATGAACGCACCGAGGTAGCCCGACGCGGTCCAGAGCGCGGTCAGCAGAGCGATGATGCCCAGCAGGCTGGCGGCGTTCTGGCTCTTCTGCAGCTCCTCGATGGACGACTTGACCACGTCGCCGGCCTGACCGGGCGCGACCTGGTCGACGTACTTCATCAGCTCCTGCGTCGTCGAGTCGCCCAGCAGCGCGAGCACGGACGTCAGGACGATGATGCCGGGGAACAACGACAGCACCGCGTAGTAGGTGAGCGCGGCCGCCCAGTCCGTGAGGTTGTCGTCGTTGAACTCTTTGACAGTCCGCTTCAGAACGCCCCACCAGGCGCCTTTCGGCAACCTGGTGGGGCTGTTGACGGTCTTACCTGCGGGCACGGCGCCATCCAAAAGAACGAGTGCCGGTGCCGACACCGGCGAGGTGCAACGCGAGGAGCAACAGTCCGAGCACGACCAGGGTGTTGACCGTGATCACTTCACCGAGTGCTGCCTTCGCCAGGTCCAGGATCAGGGCGAGCCCGAACGAGACTGCGGCGATGATGGCCAGCATGTGTCCACCTCCGTGTTGGTTGAGCTGCGGATACCCACTTCGTTGCCGGGGAACCGCGCCGTTCGGAGCAATGGACGTGCCATGATCGGTCCCGTGGACGTCCAGCGCTGGCAAGCAGCCGCGGTTCCGTGGTGGGTGACCAAGGTCGGGCTCGTCGGTGGGTGGATCGCCGCCTTCTACTTCGCCGCGAGCGCGAACGAGGCGCCGTGCACCGCCGCGCATCCGTGCCCGCCGGACCCGCTGTTCTCCCTCGCGGTGGTGCCGTTGCTGGCGACACCGTTGCTGTTGTTGTTCAACCGCGTGCTCACCGGCTGTGCGATGGGCGTCCTGTTCGGCGTGCTGGACATCGCCCTCGACGGCAGCGCGGCGGCGAACCTGGCGTTCGGGCTGCACGCCGGCGCGTGCGCGTTGGTCGCGGTGTGGACGGTCCGGGCGCGTGCCGATCAGCACGACGCGGCCGGCGCGACGATCGTCTCCCTGCCGGACCGCCCGCCGCCGCGCGGAGTTCTGCGCGTGGTCGCCGTGCTGCTGGTCGTGTTCGGGTTCCTGACCTTCGTGCAGTACGGCCTCGCCAACGACGCGATCGAGCAGCACATCGCGAACGCCAGCCGTGTCGACGCCGAGGTCGTCGAGATCAAGGACGCCTACGAGGTGTGGGTGGAGCTGCCGGACAGCCGGCGCACCGCGTTCCAGCCGCTGGCACCGGAGTCCTACCGGGTCGGCGACGAGGTGCCGGTGCTCGCGGACGGCACCTGGGTGCGGATGGAGAACGAGCCCGAGGACGTCACGTGGTGGCTGACCATCGGGGGCGCCGCCGTGTTCTTCGCGATCATGCTGGCCGCCCGGGAACGCCGCCGCCGCGCGTTGTGGGCGGGCCCGGTGAAGGCGATCCGGGTGCAGGCGCGTCCGCTCGGGCCGCGCCGGATCCTGCTGCGGTACGGCAAGGACGACGTGGCCACGGTCACCACCCTCGCCGACCTCGGGCTGGAGGAGCCGCTCTACCACGACACCGAGCAGTTCGGCCGGGTGTGGCGCGGAGAGGAGGACCCGCCGCCGCGGCTCGACCCGGCCGAGGTCCTCGTCGCGGGGGAGTGGCACCACGGCGGCCAGGTGGCGTTGCTGGTCGAGGGCGAGGTCGTGGCGACGAGCACGCTGAACCGCGTCCGCCCGCGCCACACCGTCCACAGTGCACACCTGCCCGGCGTGCCGGTCACCGCGGGCACGCCGGTCGACCTGCCGCACGCGATCTGGCCGGGTGACCGGCGCCGGGTCGAGGGCGTGGCACTGCTGCTCGGCGCCGCCGGAGCGTTGATCGCGCTGAAGCACTACCCGGAGCTGATCGTGCTCGGGCTGATCGGCGTGCAGTGCGTGCTGTCGGCGGTGACGCGGTTCCAGCCGATGCTGCGCCTGGACCACAACTCGGTCGTGCTCTACACCGGCATCTTCACCTACCGGGTCCCGTGGGCGCAGCTGCACGGCGTGCGGCGGTCCGGCCCTCAGCTCATGCTCGCGTTCGGGCCGCACGGCGACGTTCTCACCACACCGCACCTGCCGGACGAGAAGGCGGGCGAGAAGCTGATGTGGGCCCGCGCCCGGTCGCTGGTCGCCGAACACCCCGGCGAACGAGTGACGCGCAAGCTCAACGTCAGCGTGCTCGTCGGCGCGGCCTACGCCGCGCTGGTCCTGTTCATCTGAGCCTGGCCACGGCCTGGAGCAGACGATCCACATCGGACTCGTCCGTGTACGGCCCGATGCCCGCCCGCACCGCGCCCTTGTCGCCCAGACCGAGCCACCGCGAGCACTCGATCGCGTAGAAGTGGCCGGCGGGCGCGTTGACGCCCTCGGCGCCGAGCCGGCGGTAGACCTCGGCCGGGTCCAGCCCGTCGACGGAGAACAGCACGGTCGGTGTGCGCGACGAGGCCTTGCTGTAGATGCGCACGCCGAGCTCCTGCAGCCCGGTCTCCAGCTGCTGGCGCAGGCCGAGCTCGTACTCCTCCAGACCTTCCAGCGACCGCATGAACTCGACCGCCGCGGTCGTCCCCGCGAGCAGTTCGTAGGGCAGCGTGCCCAGCTCGAACCGTTCCGGCACGGCGTTGGTCGACGGCAGCAGCTTGTCCGGCCGCAACGTCTCCAGCAGCTCCGGCGCCGCCGCCAGCACGCCGAGGTGCGGGCCGAGGAACTTGTACGGCGAGCACACGAAGAAGTCGGCGTCCAGCGCCTCGACGTCGACCGGCACGTGCGGTGTGTAGTGCACGCCGTCCACGTAGACGAACGCCGCCGCCTCGTGCGCCGCCCGCGCGATCTCCGCGATGTCCGGACGCGTGCCGAGCAGGTTCGACGCCGCCGTGATCGCGACGACGCGGGTGCGGTCGGACAGCAGCTTCGTCACCGCCTCGACGGGCAGCTCACCGGTCGTGCGGTCGAACGGTGCCCATCGCACCGTGGCCCGCGCGGCCTCGGCGGCCTGCACCCACGGCCTGATGTTCGCGTCGTGGTCGATCCTGGTCACGATGATCTCGTCGCCCGGCCGCCAGTTCTTCGACAGCGTGCGCGCGAAGTCGTAGGTCAGCTGCGTCATGCTGCGCCCGAACACGATGCTGCCGGCGTTGAGGAACTCCGCCATCGTGCGCCGCGCGGTCCGCACGATCTCCTCGGCCCGGCGCTCGGCGGCCGTGACGCCGCCCCGGTTGGAGACGGCCGAGATCAGGGTGTTCCTGACCGCGTCCGCCACGACGTCGGGCACCTGCGCGCCGCCGGGTCCGTCGAAGTGCGCGGCACCCTCGCGCAACGCGGGGAAGTGGGCGCGGACCGCAGCGACGTCGTAAGCCATGCCCTCATGGTGCTTGAGCACCCACGAATCGGGAAAGGATCAACCGGAGGGTGCTCACCTGTTCGTTCGGGTCGAAGTCGGGGTTGATCAGCCTGCCGTACAGGCCGTCGACCAGACCCTGGACCCAGCTCGCGGCCGTCAGCGCGCTCACGGGGAGGGCGATCTGGCCCTCGTCGTGCGCCTGTTGCAGCAGGGCGGCCAGCTCGTCGCGCACGACCTGCTCGTTGCCGCCGGCCAGCTCCCACAGCTCCGGGTCGCGGCTGGCCTGAGCCACGACCTCCAGCACCAGCCCGGCGACGGACCTGTCCAGGGCGGGTGCGCACAGATGATCGACCATCAGCAGCACACCGGCCCACGGGCTCAGCTCGCGGGCTCTGGCGAACACGGCCGCGTTGTCCTCGGCGTCCTGCACGAAGATCTCGCGGAAGATCGCCCGCTTGGTGGGGAAGTAGTGGAAGAGGCTGCCGGTGCTGATGTCCGCGGCCTTGCAGATGTCCGCGACGGTCGTGCGTTCGAAGCCCTTCTGGGCGAAGAGCCCCGCCGCGGTGTCGGTGATGTGCCGCTTCTTCTCCGCGTGCTTGACCGGATCTACCGTTCGCACCTGTAGTACTGCCTCTTCTTCTCGTCCCGCACGGAGACGCCGCGTTTGCGGATCTCCCGCGCCAATTCTGCGGCCTCCTCGTGCTCGTACTTCGAGATGGCCTTCCGGCGTGCCGTGAACAGCGCGTTCACCTCCGCCGGCAGTTCGGGGGCGTGCTCGACCCACATCCGGAACTCGCCCGCGAACGGGTCCGCGGCGCGCCACCGGTAGCCCTGCTCGGTGAACGCCCGTTCGAGCCTCGCCGTGCTCAGGTCGGACTTCTCGCGGGCCAGTTCGGTGCCGCTCGGGGAGAGCAGCACGAGGTGCTTGCCGTCGGCGAACACCGACTCGACCTCGTCGCGGCCGAAGTCGAACGTCTTGTCGTCCTTGCGCAGCGTGACCCGCGCGTGCGAGACCTCGACCGACATCATCTCGCTCGCCCAGAACAGCGCGAACACGAAGCCCGCGACCGCGCCGACGGCAAGCGCGCCGATCGTCCGCCACGGCTGCGCCACGTCCGTGACCAGCTCGAACACGCCCTGGAACGGGAACCAGCCCAGGGTCGTGACCCACCCGGCCACCAGTGAGAGCCCCCACGCCGCGGCGGCGCCGACGGCCGGGCACGCGACCCAGATGCCGTACCGGACCGCCGCGGCCTCCTGCACAGTCGTCATGCGGCCAATACTAGACCGAGCGCTCGGTTTATTTTGGGCTAGCCCAGGTAGAAGGTCAGCAGATCGCTCGTGACCGGCGGGAAAAGCCTGGTCATCAGGTCTTCGTTCGGGCCGGGGTAGACGTCGGAGAACCGCCGGCGCAGCCCGTCCATGCCGTGCGGGCCGAACAGCAGCGGCGCCAGCAGGTCCGGGGCGATTCCCGCGCCGCCCTGCGAGCCGGGGCCGAGCATCGTCCCGCCCCACTCGTACGGGCCGATCTCCTCGCCGTCCCAGCGGAAGCGGACGTGCGTGCGGTAGAAGCCGAGCACCACGTCGACGGGATCATGGCCGCGCAGGCGTTGCGTGAAGACCGGCCGCAGGTGCTCGAACAGCTCCGGAACGCTCGGGATGCGCACCAGGTACTGGTCGAGGTCGGCCCGCCTGGCGGCCAGGTGCTCCTCCAGCGCCGGGTGCCGCTCCCCGACTTCGGCCGGGTTCACCAGTGCAACCAGGGCCTTCACGGCGTCGTCGTCGATGCCCGCGATCTCGCCGAGCACGACGTCGCCCTCCTCCTCCGGAGTGCTGCGGCCCGTGGCGACCGCGGTGCCGTCGCGCTCGACGATCCACGTGGTCGAGCCGGTGCGGTCGATCAGCCAGCGCCAGCACGGCGTGTCGTGACCCATGCGCAGGTCCGCGGCCTGCTGGGCGGCGTCCTGAAGCCTGTTCATCACGGGGATGTCGTCTTCGGTCGCGGGCCGGATCGTGTGTCCCGCGACGGCTTCGGGCTTCGTGGCGAGAGCCCGGGTCTGCTTGATCGGGATCGAGTAGGTGTAGCCGAACTGGCGGTAGAAGTACGGGACGCCCATCACGAACTGGACCAGGTGGCCGCGTTCGGCGGACCTGTCGTTCGCCCAGCTCATCAGCTGCCGCACCAGGCCCCGGCCCTCGTACTCGGTGTCGGTGGCGACCTGTTCGACCTGGCCCGCCGGGATGTCCAGGCCGGCGAGCGTCATCGTCTCGTCCATCAGCGTGAGGGTGGAGACGATCCGGCCGTCGTCGTCGGCGACCCCGACCCAGTCGCACCCCGCGTCCGGGTCGGTCATCAGCAGGCGGGCGTCGACACCGTCGCTGGGGTCCATGCGCGAGACGAGGAGCTTCTCGATCTGGGGGAGGTCCTCCGGGCGCGAGGTGCGGATTTCCACGAACGGAGTGTTTCCAGGGCGGTGGTTGTCCGCAAACGGTTTTACGGTCGGGGCATGGACTGGAACAAGCAGTTGACGGACCAGCTCGAGTTCCACTGGACCGTGCAGGCGCGGCCGCGGCTCGAAGGGCTGACGGACGAGGAGTACTTCTGGGAGCCCGTGCCTGGCGCGTGGAACGTCCACGAGGACAACTCGATCGACTGGCAGTACCCGACGCCCGAGCCGCCACCGGTCACCACGATCGCGTGGCGGATGGCGCACATCATCGTGGGCGTGTTCAACGCGCGCACGGCGTCGCACTTCGGTGGCCCGCCGGCCGACTACGCGACCTGGCAGTTCGCTCGGAGTGCCGACGAGGCGTTGAAGCAGCTGGACGACGCCTACGAGGCGTGGATGGCCGGCGCGCGCACGGCCGATCTGTCGAAGGCCGTGGGTCCGGCGGAAGGACCGTTCGCGGCGGAGCCCATGGCGACGCTGGTGCTGCACATCAACCGCGAGGTGATCCACCACCTCGCAGAGATCGCACTGCTCCGCGACCTGTATCTGAGGGAGAGTTAGTCACCTTCAAGTGCCTACTTTCGATAAGTTGGCGCTAACTGCAGGATGGTGCCCATCGAGAACATCGAAGGGGATCATCGTGCGAGTCATCACGCAGAACACCGTCGGCGACGCGTCCGTGCTGGAGGTCGCCGAAGCGCCGGTGCCGGTGCCCGCACCGGGTCAGGTGCTGGTCAAGACGGGTGCGGCGGGCGTGAACCCGGTCGACACCTACATCCGCGGCGGCGGGTTCCCCGCGCTCGGCGAGCCGCCGTTCACGCTGGGCTGGGACGTCGCCGGCACCGTCGAGCAGGACGGTGAAGGGTTCGCGGCAGGCGACGAGGTCTACGGGATGCTCGACTTCCCCGGCGAGGGCGGCGGCTACGCCGAGTACGCCGTGGTGAAGGCGTCCAACCTGGCGAAGCGACCGTCGTGGCTGACCGTGGAGCAGGCGGGCGCGGTGCCGATGGTGGCGCTGACGGCGTGGCAGACGCTCGTCGGCCGGGCCGGGGTGTCGGCCGGCCAGCGGGTGCTCATCCATGCCGCGGCCGGAGGCGTCGGGCACGTCGCGGTGCAGATCGCCAAGGCCAGGGGCGCGTACGTGATCGGCACTGCGTCGGCCGCCAAGCACGACTTCCTGCGCTCGCTCGGCGCGGACGAGGTCGTCGACTACCGCCACCAGGACTTCACCGAGATCGAGCCGGTCGACGTCGTGCTGGACACGATCGGCGGGGAGTACGCCGAGCGGTCCGCCAAGGTGATCAAGCCCGGTGGGGTGCTCGTGTCGGTCGTTCCCGGCAACCCGGGTTTTGACGTTGACCGAGCTTCCGAGCTCGGGATCCGGTTCGAGCTGTTGCTGAGCGTCACCGCGTCCGGTGCCGATCTCGCCGCGTTGCCGCAGCTCAAGGTGCAGATCGATCACGCTGTGCCGCTGGCCGGGGCCGCGAAGGCCCACGAACTGGTCGAGTCCGGCCGGACGACGGGCAAGCTCGTCCTGGTGCCGTGACCCCTCGTTAACCATTCGTTGACCATGTACACCGATCGTGTGCGAAACATCCACACGATCGGGGAGTGCTCATGGCACGGTGGAGTCCACTTGCTTTAGTCGTCGTTCTGCTGGCGGCGGTCGGCCTGTACGGGTCGACCGCCGCTGTCGCAGCAGCTCCGCTCACCGTGGCGCAGGCGATCGCGACCCAGAACGGGTCGTCGGCCACCGTTCGCGGCTACGTCGTCGGCCAGCCCACGGCCACGACGACCGTCATACGTTCGGGTTATCCGAACGACTACGCGCTGGCCCTGGCCGACTCGGCGTCCACGACCAGCACTTCGAGCATGGTCTACGTGCAGATCCCGTCGGCCTTCCGCGCGGCGTGGGGCATGAGGACGAACCCGTCGCTGCTGGGCAAGCAGATCGACGTGACGGGCTCTCTGAGCGCGTACTTCTCGCACGCCGGGCTGACCTCGCCGACGGCGTTCGCGTTCGCCGGCACGACGCCGCCGACCAGCACGACCACCCCGCCGACCACCAGCGCTCCGCCTTCGGGCTGCATCGCCTACTACGCGACGGCCTGCGACAAGCAGGGTGCGGCGTTGAAGTCGGCGCTGAACTCGATCATCCGCAACCAGACCACGTTGAGCTACACCCAGGTCTGGGACGCCCTGAAGGCCACCGACCAGGATCCGAACAACTCCGCGAACGTCATCCTGATCTACAGCGGGATCTCGCGCTCGAAGTCGTTGAACGGTGGCGACGCGGGTGACTGGAACCGCGAGCACGTCTGGCCCCAGTCGCACGGCGGCTTCGACACCACGGACAGCATCGGCACCGACCTGCACCACCTGCGTCCCGAGGACGTGCGCGTCAACGCCGACCGCGGCAACCTCGACTTCGACAACGGTGGCTCGGCCTACCCGAACGCTCCCGGCAACTACTGGGACTCCGACTCCTGGCAGCCGCGCGACGCCGTCAAGGGTGACGTCGCGCGGATGCTCTTCTACATGGCGGTGCGCTACGAGAGCGGCGACCAGCTGGACCTCGAGCTGAACGACTCGGTGTCCAACGGCTCGCGGCCGTTGATGGGCAAGCTCTCAGTGCTGAAGCAGTGGAACCAGCAGGACCCGCCGGACGCCGCCGAGAAGCGCCGCAACCAGGTGATCTTCGACAGCTACCAGCGCAACCGGAACCCGTTCATCGACAACCACCTGTGGGTCAACTCCATCTGGCCGTGAGGCGTTCGAGGAAGGGGCGCTGCGCGGAGACGATCTTCGCGCTCGCCTCTTCCACACTGAACCACTGAACGCGATCGACCTCGGGGAACGTCTTGCGCTGACCCGACTTCGGCGGCCACTCCATCTCGAACGTGCCCGGCGTGACCGTCCCGGGGTCCAGGTCGCCTTCGAGCGCCCAGACCGTGATGACCTTGCCGGAGCCCTTGGCCTCGCCGAGCGGGACCAGCTCGCCGTCCGGCACGGGCAGGCCGAGCTCCTCCTCGAACTCCCTGCGCGCGGCGGCCTCGGGCGTCTCGTCCTCGGTGTACTCGCCCTTCGGCACGGACCACGCGCCCGCGTCCTTGCGGGCCCAGAACGGGCCGCCCATGTGCCCGAGGAGCACCTCCAGCTGCACGTTCTTTCTGAAGAGCAGGATTCCGGCCGACCGTTTCATGCTCCCCATTATCTATTCTGGCCAGCATGGCGGACTGGGTCCTGCACGTGGACCTCGACCAGTTCATCGCGGCGGTCGAGGTGCTGCGCGATCCGTCGTTGCGCGGCAGGCCCGTGGTGGTGGGCGGCAACGGCGACCCGACCGAACGCGCGGTCGTGGCCACCGCGTCCTACGAGGCGCGCGAGTTCGGGGTGCGCTCGGGCCTGCCGCTGCGGACCGCGTTCAAGAAGCTGCCCGACGCCGTCTACCTGCCGGTCGACCACGCGCTGTACGAGGCCGCGTCGGCGGACGTGATGGCCGTGCTGCGCTCGTTCCCCGTGGTCGTCGAGGTGATGGGGTGGGACGAGGCGTTCGTCGGCACCTCGGCGGACGATCCGGTCGCGTTCGCGCGGTCGCTGCAGGCGGCGGTGCTGGAGAAGACCGGTCTGCACTGTTCCGTGGGCGTAGGCGACAACAAGCTGCGGGCCAAGATCGCGACGGAGTTCGGCAAGCCCGCCGGCGTCTTCCAGCTCACTCGCGAGAACTGGGCCGAGGTGATGGGGCACCGGCCGACGTCCGCGCTGTGGGGGATCGGCGCGAAGACCGAGCGCAAGCTCGCCGAGCTCGGCCTCGTCACCGTCACGGACCTGGCGACGGCACCGGTCGACGCGCTGGCCGCCCGCTTCGGCCGGCGGATGGGCCCGTACTACCGGACCGTCGCCCAGGGCGCGGGCGACACGGTCGTGAGCGCGACGCCGTGGGTGGTGAAGTCCCGGTCCCACGAGAAGACCTTCCAGCAGGACCTGGCCTCGCTGGAGGACATCCGCCGAGAGGTCGTGGCGCTGGCGCACCAGGTGGCCGCGGACGTGGTCGCCGAGGGGCGTCCTGCCGTGCGCGTGGGCGTGAAGGTGCGGTTCGTGCCGTTCTTCACGAAGGTGCGGCTGATGAAGCTGCCCGCGCCGACGTCCTCCGCCGACGAGCTCGCGGCGGCCGCCCTGGTCGTGCTGGACCGCTTCGACCACGGCCGGGCCGTTCGCCTTCTCGGGGTGCGCGCGGAATTCTCCGGCGATGATGTCGAACCGAAACCTTCTCCTTCGACGTATCAGTAAGTAGAGGATTCACCGCTAGGAGAAGAAGATGACCGATTCATCGCTCACACACCGCGACCGGGCCGTTCTCAGAGCGGTCGCCGACGGCCGGTGCGAGATCGCCGGAAGCGCTCTGCTCGTCGACGGCCTGTGCTGTGCCGACCAGTTCGCGGGCCTGCGCCTGAGGACCGCGGGCCTGATCAGCACCCGTCCCGGGCCCGCGGCACTGACCTCGGCGGGCTACGAGATGCTCGCCGCCTGATCTTTGCGGAAGACCGACATCAGGTACTTGTTCGAAAAGCGATAGCCGCCGTCCGCGGTTCGGAACGGTTCCACCGCGGCCCTGATTTTTTCTGCGACTTCCTCCTCGCCCTCCTTCTCGATGATGCGCTGGTAGCTGCCCACGCTCAGGAAGCTGCGCAGCATCGTGGCCTCGTCGGGATGCACCAGAGGAATGTCGATCGTGAGTTCTTCCTGAGGCTCGGGCAGCTTCGCGCCCCTGCGCCCGCTCGTCCCGCGCACGGCCCTGCCGACGACCAGCAGATCGCTCGGGATCTCCGGGTGCCACTGGCACACGACCACGTGGTCCCTGCTGACCCGGACCGCCTCCGCGAACGCCTCGTCGGGGTCCTGCGCGAAGAACAGCGCGTTGAACGCCGTCACGACGTCGAACGTGCCGTCCTGCCAAGGCAAACGCCCCAGCGCGAGCTCGTGGAACTCGGCCGTGCTCGCCCGCCGCGCCAGCGCGATCATCGCCGGCGAGATGTCGATGCCGGTCGCCTCGGCGCCCGCTTCCGTTGCGGCTGCGCAGAACTCCCCGCTACCGCACGCCAGGTCGAGCACCCTGGTGCCCACCGTGATGCCCGTGCGTTCGATCGCGATCTTCCAGGCGGGCATGGACATCTTCGCGCCGAGTGCCGCTCGCTGCGCGGCCGCGCGGCCCCACAGTTCGCCTTCCCGGACGGCCTGGCTGTCGGTCATGGCCCCGACCCTTCTCGCTTTGATTCCAAGTGATGTCAACGAGTTTGCACGTGCGGTGTCCTTAATATCTCCTCTTTCCCTTGCTGCGGCGTACCTCTGGCGGTGTTGATGACCGTCCAAGTTGATTTACCCTGAGTCGTGGCCTCGTCGGGTTGGAGGCGTTCCCTCCGCCGCTCTCCCGGGGTGCGCGCGGGTGGGCCGGGCCGAGGACGGTGGGTTCGGTCGGGGACCCGTGCGATGGGAGCGGCGAATGGCTTCAGAGCTCAGGTGGATCCGTAGCTCGTACAGCAGCGGCGGTGCCGAGGCCTGTGTCGAGTGTGCGAGCAATGGCGCGGCCGTGTGGGTCAGAGACTCCAAGGATGCCCGTCGACGATTCGAAGTGTCGCTCTTCAGTTGGCTCGCGTTCGTCACAGCAGTAACCCGCACCTGAGTCAATCGCCTGAAAGTGTGGTCAATTCTTGATCACATATCGGTGCGCAGGCGCACTTTCCTGATATCTCTCCCTCTGCAGTCGGCCAAATGGTTGACTGCAGTACGAGTATGCGCTAAAAGCGCGCTACCATTCTGCTACCTCGCAGAATGAGGGGAGATGTGTACCGCCGTGAACAGTCCCGTTGTTCTGCAGAAACGCCTGCTCGACGAGCTCAGGCAGATGCGGGACGATCTAGAACTCACCCAGCAGGCCGTCGCGGACGCGCTCGACTGGTCGGTCTCGAAGCTGATCAGGGTCGAGAAGGGCGAGAACAAGGTCTCGGTCACCGACGTCCAGGCCCTGCTCTTCCACTACGGGGTGACGGACAAGGCGCGTGTCGACGAGCTCGTCGGGATGGCCAGGGCCATCAAGCGCTCGCGTTCCGCGTGGATGGACAAGTACAAAGGCTTCTTCTCGGAGCAGTTCGCCAGGTTTCTCGAGCTTGAGACGTCCGCGGTCCGGATTCGTCAGTGTCAGCTGAACGTCGTCCCCGGACTGCTGCAGATCTCGGACTACGCGCGCGTCCTGGTTGCGGCCAACGCCCCCAACGAGGACAGCGTCGCGCGGGGTGTCGAGATCCGCCTGCACCGCCAGTCCGTGCTGGAGGCCGGTGGTCCCGAGATCTTCATCATCATGGACGAGGCCGTGCTGCACCGGGTCATAGGCACCGAGGACGTGCTGCGGCGCCAGCTCGTGAGGATCAAGGAGATCGCCGCGTTGCCGCACGTGACGATCCAGATCCTGCCGTTCGCCAAGGGCATCCACCCGGCCATGAAGAACTCGTTCTCCATCCTCGACTTCTCCGAGGACGAGAACGACTTCGCGTTGCTGATCGAGCAGCCGTACAAGGACACCTTGTTCACCACGGGGCCGGAGATGAAGGAGTACCTGAGCTACTTCTACCAACTGGAGAAGTTCGCCCTGCCGGCGAGCGAGACCCCGAACGTGATCGACCGGCGACTGGAAGAGCTGGGAGGCGTTTGACCGATGTGGCCGGGCGGGTGGCTGCTGGAACAGCCACCTGCCCGATGGCAACCAATACCGACCCCAAGTCCCATGAGGCGAGGCAATGTCGCCGTCCGTCAGCCTATGACGTTCGACCCCTGATGAGTTCCGCCATCCAGGTCCCCTTCAGGTGATTGGCCCTCGCCGCACTGATCCAGCCCGGATCTGTTCGTCGACCCAGTCCCCAGGAGGCGCACGATGTGCAGCAGCACCAGAAATCCCATCCTTCCCCTCGTCCCCTGCGCGCGAGACGGGGG
Organism: Lentzea sp. NEAU-D7; assembly: GCF_026242055.1. Lineage (GTDB taxonomy): Bacteria > Actinomycetota > Actinomycetes > Mycobacteriales > Pseudonocardiaceae > Lentzea. The sequence goes on from NZ_JAPJDL010000019.1 coordinate 156,591, forward strand.
AGGTCACCGAGATGGGCATATTCGCTAGCTACAGCTGCAGCGACGGAGGACGGATCGCGGCCCCTCTGGTCGAAGTGTTGCGGGGCCACGGTTTCGACGTTCTCTGGGACGCCGATCTCAGTTCCACTCATCCCATGTCCATCCAGGCCTGGATGGAGAACGCGGTCCGGGAACGGATCGTCGTGGTCGTCGTGTCGGACTCCTACCTGAAAGCGTTGCTGTCCAACGACTTCATGGAACGCCTCGGTGTCCGGTACGAACTGGGGCTGATCCGGCAGAAGCTCTACCACCACGTCGGTGCGGACAGGTGTCCGGTGGTGGTGGTCGTGCCGCCGGGGACCGAGGTGAACTCGTTGCCGGCCCTGCTGCAACAGCTCGTGGTTCATCGGTTCGATCCGAACACCCGCGACGGGGAGGAGGAGCTGGTGCGGAGTCTCAAAGCGCTTGAGGAGGGCAACCGCGGCCGCCCGTCGCCCGTGGTGCAGGACGGCGACGAGGTGTACCGCACCCGCGCGGCGTTGAGCGCTCTGCAGGCCGAGCCCCTGTCCTCGGAGAAGGCTTACCTGCTGGCGCGGGAGCTGGTGGAGCGCGGTGCCGGTGACTTCGAACTGGTCAGGGGGTTCGAGTCGGTCGCGGCCGTGGCCAAGGCGCGCGGTGACGTCCGGCTGGTCCGGCGACTGTCCGAGGTGTGCCTGCGGACGCTGGCGTCCGGGCCACAGCTCAGGGGAGAGGAGGAGCTGAAGGCGAAGGTGCTCGTCGCGGGGCACGCGTGGCATCTGCTGCGCGAGCACCGTTTCAGCGAGGCGACCCTGATGGCCCAGGACGGGACGCACATCGCGGAGAAGGTCCGTGACCTGAAGACGGCCGCGCGGGGGAAGCGGGCCGAGGCAAGGGTCTTCCTGCACCTCGCCGCCGAGTCGGTCGGGTACGACCGCGTGTACTACCTCAGCAAGGGCGAGCACCTGTTGATGATCGCGCAGGACCTGTTCCGCTCCATCGGCGGTCCGACCAGCGAGGAGCTCGGGGTGTGCGCCTCGCTGCACGCGGAACTGCAACTGCTGCGCCACGAGTCGACGGGATGTCCCGAGGAGCTCGCGGCGGCGGTGCGGCGGGCTCAGGCGGCCGAGACGGTGCTGACGCCGGGAACGGAGCCCTACCACTGGCTCGCGGTGCTGCAGGCGCGGCTGTGCCTCGCGGACAAGAAGTACAACGAGGGCAAGGAGTTGGTCACGACCGTCATCGCCACCGCGGACTTCCCCGAGGTGGTGGCCAAGTCCCGGCAGGTGCGAGCCGATCTCCTGCTGGCCACGAGGGAGAAGGCCGCGGCGCTGCGCGACCTGCTCGCCGCCGAGGAGTCGTATAGGCGACTCGGCTGCGAGCGTGCCGCGGACACCTGCTGGTGGACGATCGCGAGGTACGACGCCTCGAAGGTGACCGACGTCCGTCTCACCCCAGCCGATCTCGACCGGCTCGAGGAACTCGCGCCGAACCCGGGAGATCGGCGGCGCGCGGTCCTGGAACACGAGTTGAGGACACCAAGACGGCTGGTCCGGCGGAGTGCGCCGGACTGGGTCTGCCTCGTCGACCGCGTGCAGCACGACTGACGTCCTCGGCGCGGCCGGACCCGGTTCGGGTGCGGCCGCGCTCGTGACGTCCGGTCACCGTCCGGCGTAGCGCCGGGCCAGTTCCTCCTCCCGGTCCGCGGGCCACGGGCAGCGGATCTCGCCCTGGGTGGCCGCGAAGAACAGCTCCAGGTGCACGTGCCAGGCCGCGAGCGCTTCGGGGCCGTGGGCGTTCTCCTGGACGAGCGTGACCGTCGTGCCCTGCAACGGCACGTGCTCGAACTCCCAGCGCACCTTGCCCTTCGGCTCGCCGTCCCGCAGCCACTCGTACTCCAGCAGGCGCGGTGCCTCGGACCTCGTGACCTCGCCCGGCGTGATCCCGGGATGCGCGGCGCGCACCGGCACACCGCTCTCGGTGCCCTCTGTGAGGACCTTCCAGACGTCGTCGAGCGGCGTCCACACCAGATCGCGTTCGAAGCGCACGCCTTCCGGTTCGTCGGTGCCCTCGTCGAGGCCGAAGAGCCTGACGTAGTGCTCGATGCGCGCCAGCCACTCCGCGGGTGGCTCGAACTCCGTGCCGTCGGCGCGGGCGACCAGGGCGTCGAGGCAGGTGGCCCAGCCGGGGGCGTCGCGGCCCACCGACAGCCTGTTCGTGACGACGGCCGTGAAGACCAGCAGGCAGCCGTCCTCGCGCGGCAGGATCTCGAAGCGCAGCACGTCGTCGAGCCAGCGGAAGGCGAACACCTTCGGCGGGTCGGACTCCAGCAGTTCGCCCTCGCCGCCGTCGGAGTCCACCGGTGCCTCGTCCGGGAACGTGAAGCGCATCTTCGTGCCGTCGACCTCGACCTCGGCCGGGAACCAGTGCTTCATCTCGGCCGGATCGGTGACGACCCGCCAGACCTTCTCCGGCGAGTGCCGCAGGGTGCGCTCGAAGCGCAGCACGGGCTTGCCCTCGATCATCCGCAGTTCGGCGTCCACGGTCAGTCCCCTTCGATCTCGTCGAGCCGGCGCTCCAGTGCGTCGAGGCTCTTCTCCCACATCCGCCGGTACGGCGCGAGCCAGGCGTCGATCTCCGCCAGCGGCCCCGGCGAGACCCGGTACCAGCGCTTCTGGGCGTCGGTGCGCACCTCGACGAGACCGGCCTCGCGCAACACCCTGAGGTGTTTCGAGACGGTCGGCTGGGTGAGTGTCAGCCGGTCGACGAGGTCGCCGACCGGCCGCTCGCGTTCACGCAGCAGGTCGAGGATCTCCCGGCGACTCGGATCCGCCAGCACGGCGAATGTAGATGCCATGCCAGCAATATAGCTCGATCGGAATATAGGCGCCACTCAGCCCGCGAGGCGGATCGCGACCTCCGTCGTCCACCTGCTCGGTGACGGCCGCCAGCCCGGCCGTGAACACCTCACCCCCACCGGGCACCTCGGCGACGGTCGGAATCCCGGCCTCCACCTCGAACTCGTCAGCGCTCACGCGTGAGCAGCGCAGGAACGGCGCTCCGGTGGCCAGTAACTTGCGATCGGCCAGCCACCGCATGACCTCGGGAAAACGATCGGCGATCTTGCCGGACGACTTCGGCGTCACCGTCCCCCGGACGGCTGCGCAGGGCTGCTTCGCACGTGTCTCGATGTCCATGCCCGCCACGCCCACCGACAGAAAAATGGGCGTCCGGACCGGGAGAGCCCCGATTAACGTGAAGTTCATGCACCGCACCCTCTCCGTGGCCAGCTCCCCGGTGCGCGACCTGCTCGCGCTGACCTCCCGCCCCGAGGTCATCTCGTTCGCCGGCGGTCTTCCCGCCCCCGAACTGTTCGACCTGGACGGTGTGCGCGCCGCCTACGACCTCGCCCTGCGGGACCGCTCCGTCCTGCAATACGCGCCCACAGAAGGAAACGCGGCGCTGCGCGAGCTGGTCTCGGCGCGCCTGACCGCCCGCGGACTGCCCACTTCGGACGTCCTGATCACCACCGGCTCCCAGCAGGCGCTCGCACTCGTGGCCACCGCGATGCTCGGGCCAGGCGCCGTCGTGGCGGTCGAGGAACCGACGTACCTGGCGGCACTGCAGTGCTTCAAGATGACCGGCGCCCGCATCGTTCCCGTCGAGAGCGACGCCGACGGCCTGGTGCCCTCGTCGCTGAGATCCGTCGTCGCCACCGAGAAGCCGGACCTGCTCTACCTGGTGCCGACGTTCGCGAACCCGACCGGCCGCACCCTCTCCGCCGCGCGCCGCGTGGAGATCGCGGAGATCGCCGCGGCGCACGACCTGTGGATCGCGGAGGACGACCCGTACGGCGAGCTCCGCTACCGCGGCACCGCAGTGCCCCCGCTCGCATCGATCAGCGACAGAACCATCTACCTGGGCAGCTTCTCGAAGATCGGCGCCCCCGGCATGCGCCTCGGCTGGCTGAGGGCGCCCGCCGACCTGCTGCGCACCCTGACGATCGTGAAGCAGGCGGCCGACCTCCACACGTCCACAGTGGACCAGGCCGCCGCCGCAGTGTACCTGGCGGACAACGACCTCGACGCCCACGTCGCCCGCCTGTGCGCCGAGTACGGCGCCCGCCGCGACGCGATGCTCGCCGCACTGCCCGCCACCACGCCCGCCGGCACGACGTGGAGCGACCCGGACGGCGGCATGTTCGTGTGGCTGCGGCTACCAGGCGACGTGGACAGCGCCGTGCTGCTGAAGGACGCCCTGCTGCACGACGTCGCTTTCGTGCCCGGTGCGGCCTTCTTCGCGACGACGCCGGACCACGCGACGTTGCGGCTGTCGTTCACGACCAACACGGTGACGGAGATCGAGGAGGGCATGGCGCGCCTGGCGAAGGTGCTGCTGTGAACGTGGACGGCGAGGACTGTCAGACCCCGTGAGTACGTTGAAACGCAGGGGTTCCCGATTCGGGGGTACCCCTGCGCGAGCGTGCTCGAAGCGGCAAACCCATGCGTGGCGAGCCGCGGGGAACGTGTCCGCGAAGTGGCTTGGCCTGCCGTGGACGGTGTGATCGCCACCGGGGCGGCTTCGAGGCGACCTCGGTGCGACCGCACTGTGCCGACGCGTGGCGAGCTGGGTTTCTGCAGAGTGCCGACGGCCAGGGGGGAGACCACGGACCTGCGCTCCGGTCGGCGCAGGCACACGGACGCGGCTGTTCGGCGGCGCCGCGCGGCAGCGGCGAAAGGGCCTGCCCAAGGCCGTTACGAGGCACCGGGGCCGACGCGCGCCACGCGGTCGACCTTGACGCGCGCGGCGAACCCCGGCGGCGGGTCGTCCATCGGCGGGAACCTCAGCTCCGGCCCGAGCACGGCGGCGCTACGCCGGTTCGCTCACCCGAACAGTTCGAGCGCGTTCTGGTGGTGGTCGCACCGGCCGCCGCCGGTCGCGATGGTGCAGGGCGTGCCCTTCTTCGTCGTGGCACCGCACTGCAAAGCCGGGTCGTGGATGTGGCACAGGCCGTTCGAGCCCGCCGTGATCGGGCACGGCGTGCCCTTCTTCGTGGGCGCGCCGCACGGTTCGCCGCTCAGCTCGCGCGGCTGCCTGGGCTTCGCGGCCTTCTTCGGCTTCGCCTGCGGCTGCTTGACCTCGCGGCCCGTCACCTCTTCGACGCCGCGCACGGCGAGGCGGTCGGCGCGCTCGTTCTCCGGGTGACCCGCGTGGCCCTTGACCCAGTGCCACTCGACCTTGTGCCGGTCGGCGGCTTCCTCCAGGCGGCGCCACAGGTCGGAGTTCTTGACCGGCTCGCGGGCCTTGGTGAGCCAGCCGTTCGACTTCCAGCCGTGCACCCACGACGTGATGCCGTTCCGGACGTAGGTGCTGTCCGTGTACAGGTTCACGGTGGACGGGCGCGTGAGGCTCTCCAACGCCATGATGGGCGCCATCAGTTCCATGCGGTTGTTCGTCGTCGGGCCGATGTCACCGCCGTACATGTCCTTCTCGTGCGCGCCGTAACGCAGCACAGCACCCCAGCCACCCGGTCCGGGATTGGGGCTGCACGCACCGTCGGTGTAGATCTCGACCTCCATGCGGCATGAGGCTACCGACGCGGTCCGGCGGCCTTGCGCTGACGGTTGTTGGCGATGATGCAGCGGAACATCTCGACGAGCGCGGGCCCGTTGATCGGCTGGTCGCGGTACACGGAGATCATGCGTGCGGTCTTGTTGCCGTGGCCGCTCGTGATGATGTTGTGCGGGTCCGGCACGATCGCCTTGTCGTAGAGCATCACGTTCACGTGGTCCTTCGTGCCGAGCAACGCGCACACGTTGCCGTCCAGCACGAAGTACGGCCGGTTCGTGAACTTGATCGTCTCCTCGACGTCCGGGTCGGCCTCGTGCACGAGCCGGCGCACCTCGCGGCAGATGTCCTGCTGCCAGTCCGGCAGCCCGGCGATGTAGTCGTCCACACGTGTGTCCATGACCCTATGTCGCAGCCCTTCGCCGGTTCTCGACATCGTGCCCCCTAGCGCGGCAGCCAGCTCGCCATGTCCGCCATGGCGTCCAGCGTCTCGCGGCTCACCCGCCCCGACGCGGACTCGGTCTCCGCGATCACGACCGTGGTGCCGTCCGTCCGGGAGTGGTAGTTCAGCCCGGTGAAGCGGATGTCCGCCAGGCCGAGCAGCGGGGTGGCGAGCGGGCTGATGTCGCCGGTGCCGTGCACGTCGATCAGCCTCTTGAACTCTCCCGCGTCGCGCCGGTTCCGGAAGCCGACCCACGCCACGGACACCACCGCCACGTTGCCCCGGTCGTCGCCGACCGCGAAGAGCGTCCGGTCGAGCGACCTGCACGGGTTGCGGACGAAGTGGTCCCGCACCTGACCGAACGAATGCGACACGCACTCCAGTGCGGGTTTGGCCGTGCGCTTGAGCGTGCGCATGTTCAGCTGACGCCACGCGCCGTCCGCGTCACCGTTGCGCGCGGACTTCCTGCCCTCCGACTTCGCCCTGGTGAGGTTCACCCCGGCCGACTCGGCGACGGTGGTCGAGGCCCCGCCGCCGAGCGACAGCCCGCCGCCGGCGGTGAGCGACACCGCCAGCACCCCGGCCGCCACCACCGCTCCCGCCTTGCCCGTCCCCGGATCCGATCCGCCTCCGGCACCGCCGATTCTGCGCCCCATCAGTCCCCCTCCTCCGGGCGACGAGGACACCGCACCGACCGTGATCAACGAGGTGGATTGGGGCCAAAGCACTCGATCGGGTGATTCCGCAGAACGGCGCGGGCGGCGGCGACCAGGTCCGCTTCCCGGCCGTGCCGCGCCACGGCCTGCAGCCCGACCGGCAGGCCGCACGAGTCGAACCCGGCCGGAATGCTGATCGCCGGATGCCCGCTGAGGTTGAACGCCCACGTCAAGGCGGTGTTGATGCGGGACCCCGGACCGTCGTGGCCGTGCGGCGGGCCGGGTGTGGTCGGGGTGAGCAGCAGGTCGGCGGTCTCGAACACCGCGTCCAAAGCCGGATTCGGGCCGCAGCGCCCCGCGAACCAGTCGGGCGCGGGGTCCTCCAGGGACAACGACACGGGCCGTGGGCGCAGGGCGGTGGCCGCCTGCCAGGCGATCGACGCCTGTTCGTCGTCGACCTCGGCGAAGCCCAGGTCCGCGGACCAGACGGCGGAGGGCGAGCCGGTCTCCGCGATGCCGAGGTAGGTCGCGAGCAGGGACGGGTCGCGGGTGAAGACGCCGACCGCGGCACGCTCGGCCGAGGTCGTCTTCAGGCCGAGGACGCCGCACCACGCGGCCGGGATGCGGATCGAGCCCGCCCCGTCCACGCCCGTGGCCAGCGGTACGACGCCGGACGCCACCGCGACCGCCGAACCCGCTGACGACCCGCCCGGTGTGCGGTCCAGGTTCCACGGGTTGCGTGTGACACCGCGAGAGTTGCGGCCCCACGTCTGCCACGGAGTGCTGCCATCGGGCGTGGTGGTCAGGCCAATGGGCACGCAACCCATGGCCACCAACGCTTCCCGGTGGCTTCGGCGTTCGCCTCGCTTCACCGCGATGGGCATGCCCGCGAACGGCAGCGAAGAGTCCACCTTGAGAGAGGGTGGGCGGAAGACCTCGTGGAACGCACACAGCGCGGGTTCCACGAGAGCCAGCCGTGCCAGCGCCCCGGCCACCCGGTCAGGCATGATCCACCCCGTGAAGTGGACTCGTGCTGTGCACCACCTGGCCGAACTCGCTGAGAAGTGCGGCGAGCTGCCGGCTTCGTTCTTCCGGTTCCAGGTGGTCGAGGTGTGGGTCTTCGGCGCGCTGCTCGACGTTCCCCGGGACGTGGACGCCATCGAGGTCGCGCTGGTCACGGACCTGCCGGTCGACGAGGTGCCGTGGCTGACCGAACCGGTCGGGGCCGAGCACTGGGCGAACTCGACGCGGCTGTCGCGCAACCCGTTCGAGGCGCGGTGGCGGTCCGGGGACGCTCCGGTGTGGAACCACCGCATCGAACGGCCCGCGCTGGTCTGGAGCGCGGCGGACGGCGTCAACGAGGAAGCGCTCGTGGCGGTCAGCGACGGCACGGGTGAGCTGGTGCGCCAGGCCGCGCCGTCGCCGGAGGAACTGAGCCGGCGCGTCCAGGACGAGTTCGAGGTGAGCCTGAGGGCGTTGCGCCGCGTGAACCAGGCCTACACCGACCACCGCTGGAGCCCCGGCAAGCTCACGCCGCACTCCGACGCGCTGTGGCGCACGACCACCGGGTACCTGGACCTGCTCGACGTGGTCAACTGACGCCGAAACCACCACGGGCGAGCCGTGCGCCGCGCTAGGTTGCGCGCTGTGCAGAACAACCGCCGCGAGCTCGCATGGATCTGGGGCCCGGTGACGCTGGCGCTCCTCGCTCTTTTCAACGTCAGCGACCACGCCCTGCTGTCGACGCACGGCGCGCACTTCAGCGTCAGCAAGTACTCCGTCGCGGCGCTGGCCCTCCCGGCGCTGGCGGTGATCGTCGGCGTTTGGCTCACGAGGCACTGGCAGTGGCTGCTCGTCCTGGGCAGCGCCGGTGTGCTGGTCGCGTCGGTCGAGTCGCAGGCGCACCTGTTCAGCCTGAGGCCGGGCACCTCGGGCATCATCGACTCGCTGGGCACCGCCGGTGCGGTGCTGATCGTCATCGGGGCGCTGGCCGTCACCCGCGACGCCGCGATGGCCGCGACCGCGGTCGGCGTCCAGGTGCTGGCCGCGCTGTTCCGCGGCATGGACTGGCTGGACGGCACGATCTTCCCGGCGCCCGTCGTGTTCGCGCTGGCAGCCCTCGGCGTGCTCGGCGCCGCCCTCGCGGTCCACGCCGTGCGCACCGGCAAGGCGCCGAGGTCCGAACCCGTCAGCCGAGGTGCCGCGATCGCGGGAACCGCGGCGGCGCTGGTGCCGCTCGTGCTCCTCGGAGCCGGGATCCTGCTGCGGCAGGCGCTGGTGCTGCCGCTGGCCCAAGCTGCGGCAGGCGTGGCACTGCTGCTCTGCACCGCGGGGCTGACGCTCGCCCTGGGCAGGGGAGCGTTCCTGAAGACCGCGACCGCGGGCTTCGTCCTGCTCGCCGTCGCCGCGCCCCTCAACTTCGGGCTCTACTTCTCCGCGAGCCAGCTCGGCACGTACGCGCCGGCCGCCCTGGTCGGCCTGGGCGCCGGGATCCTCGCCGCCCGGTTCGGCCGGTCGGCCGTGGCCGGTGCCGCTGCCTGCGCCGCGCTCGCCGCCGTCATGGGCCTGGTCGTCGAGGTCACCGGCACGCACGCCGACATGACCCACAGCGCGCTCGGCTCGCTGATCGTCGCGCTGGGCGTGCTGGCCGTGACCTCCGCCGTCGCCGCGGCCACCCCCGCACTCGTGGACCTCCGCGCGCTGCCCGTGGCGCTCGGGCCGTTGCTGATCGGCTTCGAGCTGGCGTTCCGGCAGCTGATCCAGCCGTGGCTCGCGTACGAGAAGAGCACGACCCAGTTCCCGGAGCAGTACTACACCTCCGTGTGGGTCGTGCTGCTCGTGCTCGCCGTGCCGGCGCTTCTGCTCGGTCTCTACCAGCCGCGCGAACGCCACTCCGGAAGCGTGGGGCGCTCCTTGCCGAGCGTCGAGTCGTCACCGTGACCGGGGTAGAACCACGTGTCGTCGGGCAGCACCGCGAACAGCCGGTCCTCGACGTCGTTGATCAGCGACGCGAAGTTGTCCGCGGACGTGGTCTTCCCCACACCCCCCGGAAAGAGTGAATCTCCGGTGAAGAGGTGCGGGTGGCCGTTCGGGTCGTCGTAGACGACCGCGATCGAGCCCGGGGTGTGGCCGCGCAGGTGGATGATCGACAGCGGGACTTCTCCCACGTTGACGGTGTCGCCGTGCTCCACGAGGACGTCCGGCGCGACGGGGAGGACGGGGGCGTCGAGCTCGTGGGCGACGGTCTTCGCGCTGTGGGCGCCGGTGAGGGCTTCGAGTGCCTGCCAGTGATCGGCGTGCTGGTGCGTCGTCACGATCGTGCGCAGCCGCGGGCGCTCCGGGAGGGAGTCCAGGAGGTCCGACAGGCGCTCGTGGTCGTTCGCCGCGTCGATGAGCAACGCTTCGTTCGTGGACCGGCAAACCAGCAGGTAGGCGTTGTTGTCCATCGGACCGACGGAGATCTTCGTGATGGTCAGCGCGTCCAGGGTGCGGCGGGCCGCGGGACCCTCTGGATCGACGTGACCGGTGTAGTTCTCGTGTACGTCCACGGTGGCAGACGGTAGTCGGTCGAAGCGGTCCAGCGCACACCTTCAGGTTGCATACAGGTTGCACTCATAGGGTAAGTAAAGGTCAACACCCAGTCGCCGCTTACCCCGAAAGCACCAACGAACAGGTCCCCGCCTCTCGTGATTCCAGAGCAACGACAGAAGCCCCGGACGGCCCGCAGGGTCAGCTGGGACGTCCTCCGCGTCGTCGCCATCGGGTGCGTGTTGCTCCACCACGCCACGCTCACGAGCGTCAGCAGCCATCCCGACCTCGGGCCGTTGCCGTTCACCTTCCCGATGTCGATGGGCGCCAGCACGTTGATGGTCGTCTCGGCGTTCTTCGCCTGCGTGTCGCTCGACAGCGGCAAGCCAGGACGGTTCCTGTGGAGAAGACTCGCCAGACTGCTGCCCGCGTACATGGCGGCGGTCCTGCTCACGTATTCGGTGCAGAGGTGGATCGCGCCGGAGGGGTGGAGCCAGCTCGACGGCAGAGACGTCGTCTACAACCTGTTGCTGATCAACCAGTGGATGCCGGACGTCGACATCGTCGACTTCGCCTACTGGACCGTGCCGGTGCAGCTCGCCGCGTTCATCGCCGGTGCCGTGCTCGTGAAGTTCCTGAGAGGCACGCGGCTGCGGGTCTTCCTGTGGGCGCTCGTCGTCGTGCCGCTGCTGCTGAGGCCGTTGCTGGACCACTCGCACGGGCTGTTCGTGGTCTACAACGGTCTCGCGCTGCACAGGGCGCAGCTGTTCGCGGCCGGCATCGCGATCTGGCTGTGGCACAAGGACAGGCTGAGGACGCCGCACCTCGTCGCGCTCCTGACGGCCGCGCTGGTCGCGCAGGCGGTGCACACGACCGAGTACGGGTCGACGCTCGGCTTCGCCGTGCTGCTGCTCATGGTGTGCGCGGCCGCCGCCGGCCCCGACTGGCTGTTCTTCGAACCGGTCGCGCGGCCCGTCACGTGGCTCGCGGGCATCTCGTACGGGGTCTACCTCGTGCACCAGCAGATCGGCACCGTGGTAATGGACCGCATGCACGCCGTTGGGCTGCGGTCCTGGTGGCTGCTCGCCGGCTTCGTCACCTCGGCGCTGGTGCTCGGCTGGGCGATGACGAAGTTCGTCGAACGCCCCGCCTACAGGCTGCTCACTCAGATCCAGTCGGGCAGGTCCGGCAACTCCCCGCGCAGGTCCGAGCCGTCGGTCCTGCCGGTCAGCCACCCCAGGACGGCGGTCGCCGACCCGCTGACGGAGCTGCGGCTCGCCGGGCCGTTGAGCGTCCAGCTGCGCTGAGTGCCGTCGGGCAGGGTCACCTCGACGCCGAACGGGTCGACCCTGCCCTCGAACTGCTTCACCGCGTCGTCGAGGAACTCCTCCACGAAGTCGGCGGGCAGGTCGTCGAACCCCACACCGGCGTTCAGGTCGATGAGGTGGATCCAGATCTCGCGCAGGCGGAACAGCGGCACGACGGACGCCGGGATCGGCTGGCCCTTGGGCGCCGTCACCTCCGAACGCCACGCGTGCGCGGGGAACTCGCGGCACGCGACGTCGAACCGCTGGCACGCGGAGTCCAGGTCGGCCTTGATCACCTGCAGCAGCCGGTGAGAGCCCTCCTCGATGTCCGCGTCGCGGTCCGCGCGAGAGGTGTAGGCCTGGTGCTCGACCCCGGTCTTCGCCCACGTGAGCAGGTTCACCAGCGCGTCGGCGTTGCGCGCGAGGTGGGTGATGACGTGTCCGCGGGTCCAGCCGGGCAGCAGGCTCTGGCCGCGCACCGCGGCCTCGTCCAGCTCCTCGACGACCTCGTACAGCACGTCCGTCGCCTCCCGCACCGCCGTGATGTGCCGGTCAGGCACCCCTCGCGGTGCAGGTACGGACGTGTGCTGCGTGGACGGCGTGTAGGTCATGTGCTGCCTCTCCCCGACGTTGAGGCTCTGATCGAAGTGACCAGCCTATGAGTAAACCCAGCTCAGGGGAATGCGATAGGCCTCGGAACCGTTTTTGTCAGGGGTCCGCCCTAGCATGGTCGGCGGGTCGGTCGCAGCCTCCGAACCGATGCTAGTACTCTTCGAACGCTTGTTCGGAAGAGTGTGGCGTGAGTGACCCGCCAATCGCAGCCGAAGGGACCCCAGTGGCAGACCGTCTTGTTGTTCGCGGCGCCCGCGAGCACAACCTGCGCGGCGTGGATATCGACCTGCCGCGGGACAGCCTGATCGTCTTCACGGGGCTGTCCGGCTCCGGCAAGTCGAGCCTGGCTTTCGACACGATCTTCGCCGAGGGGCAGCGCCGCTACGTCGAGTCGCTCTCGGCCTACGCGCGCCAGTTCCTCGGGCAGATGGACAAACCGGACGTCGACTTCATCGAGGGCCTCTCGCCCGCGGTCTCGATCGACCAGAAGTCCACGAGCCGCAACCCGCGCTCGACCGTGGGCACGATCACCGAGGTCTACGACTACCTGCGCCTGCTCTACGCCCGCGCCGGCAAGCCGCACTGCCCGCAGTGCGGCGAGGCGATCGGCAAGCAGACTCCGCAGGAGATCGTCGACCAGGTGCTCGCGATGGAGCAGGGCACCAAGTTCCAGGTGCTCGCGCCGGTCATCCGCGGCCGCAAGGGCGAGTACCTCGACCTGTTCCAGAACCTGCAGACGCAGGGCTACTCGCGCGCGAAGGTCGACGGTGTCGTCTACGCGCTCGCGGAGGTGCCCAAGCTCAAGAAGCAGGAGAAGCACCACATCGCGGTCGTCATCGACCGGCTGTCGGTCAAGGCCTCCTCCAAGCAGCGCCTCACCGACTCGGTGGAGACGGCGCTGCGGCTCGCGGACGGCCTGGTCGAGCTGGAGTTCGTCGACCTGCCGGAGACCGACCCGAAGCGGATCAGGGGCTTCTCGGAGAACCTGGCGTGCCCCAACGGCCACCCGCTCGCGATCGAGGACCTGGAGCCGCGGTCGTTCTCCTTCAACTCGCCCTACGGCGCGTGCGTGGTCTGCACGGGCATCGGCGTGCGCAAGGAGGTCGACCCGGAGCTCGTGGTCCCGGACGACGAGCTGAGCCTCGAGGACGGCGCCATCGCGCCGTGGGCCGGTGGGCAGACCGCGGAGTACTTCACCCGGTTGCTGCAGTCGCTCGGCGAGACCATCGGCTACCGCATGGACACGCAGTGGCGGCACCTGCCCGCCAAGGCGCAGAAGGCGATCCTGCACGGCATCGACGAGCAGGTGCACGTCCGCTACAAGAACCGCTACGGCCGTGAGCGCTCCTACTACGCCAACTACGAGGGCGTCATCCCGTTCCTCGAGCGGCGCCAGGAGCAGACCGAGTCCGACTACATGCGGGAGAAGTACGAGGGCTACATGCGCGAGGTCCCGTGCCCCGCGTGTGCCGGTACCCGCCTGAAGCCCGAGATCCTCGCCGTCACGCTGCACCACGGCCGCAAGGGCGACAGGTCCATCGCCGAGGTCTGCGCGATGAGCGTCTCGGAGTGCTCCGACTTCCTCGACGGCCTGAAGCTCGGCAAGCGCGAGTCGATGATCGCGGGCGCGGTCCTCAAGGAGATCCAGGCCCGCCTGCACTTCCTGCTCGACGTCGGCCTCGACTACCTCTCGCTCGACCGCGCGTCCGGCACGCTGTCCGGCGGCGAGGCGCAGCGCATCCGGCTCGCCACCCAGATCGGCTCCGGCCTGGTCGGCGTGCTGTACGTGCTGGACGAGCCGTCGATCGGCCTGCACCAGCGCGACAACCACCGGCTGATCGAGACGCTGACGCGGCTGCGCGACCTGGGCAACACGCTGATCGTCGTCGAGCACGACGAGGACACGATCCGCACGTCGGACTGGGTGGTCGACATCGGCCCCGGTGCCGGCGAGCACGGCGGCAAGGTCGTGCACAGCGGCCCGTACAAGAAGCTGCTGACGAACAAGGAGTCGATCACCGGCGCCTACCTGTCCGGCCGCAAGTCGATCCCGATGCCGGCGAAGCGCCGCAAGATCGACAAGAAGCGCCAGATCACGGTCGTCGGCGCGCGCGAGCACAACCTGCGCGGCATCGACGTGTCGTTCCCGCTCGGCACCCTCACCTCGGTCACGGGCGTGTCCGGTTCCGGCAAGTCGACGCTGGTCAACGACATCCTGGCCACGGTGCTCGCGAACAAGCTCAACGGCGCGCGTCAGGTGCCGGGCCGCCACACCCGCATCAACGGCCTGAACGAGGTCGACAAGCTGGTGCGCGTCGACCAGTCGCCGATCGGCCGCACCCCGCGGTCCAACCCGGCCACCTACACCGGCGTGTTCGACCACGTCCGCAAGCTGTTCGCGGCGACCACGGAGGCGAAGGTCCGTGGTTACCAGCCGGGCCGCTTCTCGTTCAACGTCAAGGGCGGCCGCTGCGAGGCGTGCGCGGGCGACGGCACGATCAAGATCGAGATGAACTTCCTCCCGGACGTCTACGTCCCCTGCGAGGTCTGCAAGGGCGCGCGGTACAACCGCGAGACGCTGGAAGTGCACTACAAGGGCAAGACGATCTCCGAGGTCCTCGACATGCCGATCGAGGAGGCGGCCACGTTCTTCGAGCCGATCAACGCGATCCACCGCCACCTGCGCACGCTGGTCGACGTGGGTCTCGGCTACGTGCGGCTGGGCCAGCCCGCGCCGACGCTGTCCGGTGGTGAGGCGCAGCGCGTGAAGCTCGCGTCGGAGCTGCAGAAGCGCTCGACGGGCAAGACGGTCTACATCCTCGACGAGCCCACGACGGGTCTGCACTTCGAGGACATCCGCAAGCTGCTGGGCGTGATCAACGGCCTGGTGGACAAGGGGAACACCGTCATCGTCATCGAGCACAACCTCGACGTCATCAAGACGTCCGACTGGATCGTCGACATGGGTCCCGAAGGAGGCTCCGGCGGCGGTATGGTCGTAGCAGAGGGCACGCCCGAGCAGGTCTCTCAGGTCGAGAAGAGCTACACGGGGCAGTTCTTGCTGCAGGTGCTCGAAAATGAGGAGGTGTCAGCAGCAGGGTGATGATCCCACTCGATGCGCTGGCCCACCGCGAGCGCGCCCTTCAGGCGTCGCGCGGCGAGCCCACGGCGTACCCCTTCAGCCTCGTTGAGGTGCTCGACTCGTCGGAGCAGGCACTCCGCCGCGTCGCGGCTGTCGGTTGGTTGCGGGCCCTGGAACGGCTTCCTCATCTAGTCGACAAGTGAACCCGGTCGGCCTGGTGTGACGGTGGAGTCCCGCTAGAGCCGCAGTACACGCGGTGAGGAATTCCCGGTTCCCTGTGAGATGTGCCCAGGAGCTGTCACTCGGGCGAGGGATCCGGGATGATGGCGGCCGTGTCACTGAACCGCTATCGCTTCCGCAGCGTGTGGCACGTCGACGCGTCCCCGGACGATGTGTACGAGGTGCTGTCCGACATCGCGAACTACCCGCTGTGGTGGCACGAGGTCCGGAAAGCCACGAAGATCGACGATGAGACCGGCGAGCTCAGGTGCCGGTCGTTCCTGCCGTTCGACCTGGTCGTGCAGGTCAGGCACAGCATCCGCAACCAGCAGGCGGGCCTGCTGCGGGCGACGTTGTCCGGTGATCTCGAGGGCTATGCGAGCTGGGAGATCATCGGCCGCGACGGCGGCACCGATCTCGTGTTCGACCAGGAGGTCGTGGTCAACAAGCCGTTGTTGCGGCGCCTGGTGCTCATCGCCAAGCCGTTCTTCCGCGGCAACCACGACCTGATGATGCGCGGTGGCTTCAAGGGCCTGAAACAGGTCCTCGAGGCGAAGGCCGCGAGCCACGAGTCCTGATCAGGCGCGGCCGGACAGGTGCCGCACCAGCAACGCCAGCTGCTCCGCGTACTTCGCGGCGAACTCGGGCGTGGCCGGGTCCTGGCCGGTGATCTGGCCCGCGCTCTGCCGCAGCGTCAACGGCGCTGAGGCCGCCGCCATGAGGGCCAGCAGCAGGAACGCGGGGTCCAGGTCCGCGGGCAGTTCGCCGGCGGCCTGACGGGCCCGCATCTCCTCCACCTGGCCCTGGAAGAACTCCCCGTCGGTCGGCGGGCTGTCACCCGCCAGGTTCGCCCACGCCCACATGCGGCTGTGGTCTTTGAGCGTGGTCATGACGAACCCGGCCACCACCTCGTCCAGCGGCTGGTGCTGGCTCGCGAGCTCGGCGGCGGAGGAGTGCCAGCTCGTGGCGAGCTCCTTGTAGATGCCTTCCTTGCCGCCGAAGTAGTACGAGATCAGCTGCTTGTTCACGCCTGCCCGCGCCGCGATGTCCGTCGTGCGCGTGGCCGCGTACCCCTTCGCGCCGAACTCCGCCGCGGCCGCCTCCAGGAGCAGGGCCCGCGTGCGTTCCGGGTCGCGCTTGCGTTCCGAGGCGCGGGGAGAACGGCGTTGATCCACGGCGACACGGTAGCCGACCGGCTGTTTTCAACCAACGGGTTGACTTAATCAACCAAGCGGTTGAAACTTGTCGGCATGAGGATCGCAGTGATCGGTGGGGGAATCGGCGGGCTGTGCCTGGCGCACGGGTTGCGCGGGGCCGGCGTGGACGTGGCGGTGTACGAGCGCGACCTCTCGCGCACGGATCGCCTGCAGGGGTACCGGGTGCACATCAACCCGGACGGTGCCGCTGCCTTGAGGGAGTGCCTGCCCGCGGCGAACTGGGAGCGGTTCGAGCGGAGCGCGGGGACCGGCGGCAACGGCTTCGGGTTCCTGACCGAGCAGCTCAAGCCGCTGCTCGTGCTCGAACCGGACGAGGAGAAGCACTACTCGGCCAGCCGGATCACGCTCCGGCAGGTGTTGCTCGACGGACTGGACGTCCGGTTCGGCAAGCGGTTCGAGCGCTACGAGCAGGGCGACGACATCAAGCTGCACTTCGAGGACGGCACGACCGAGTCCTGTGACGTGCTGGTCGGTGCGGACGGCATCCGGTCGCGGGTGCGCGCGCAGTACCTGCCGCACGCGGGCACGGAGAAGATCGGCGTCACCGCGATCGCGGGAAAGCTGTTCCTCGACGACAACGACTGGGTGCCGCGGGAGCTGGTCGACCGGGCCAACACGGTCGTCCCGACGTCGCGGGCCGGCATGTTCCTGGCCGCGCACGACGGGCTCGGCGTGACCGACCACGACGACCTGTTGTTCGACAACGCACGTCCCTACCTGATGTGGGCCTACGCGGCCGCGGACCTGACCGTCCACGAGGGACAGGACCTGCAACGCGAGGTGCTCGCCAGGATCGCGCGGTGGAGCCCCGAGCTGACCAGGATCGTCGCGGACTCGCCCGCCGAGACGATCAGCGAGTGGCGCATCCGGTCGTCCAGGCCGATCGAACGCTGGCAGCCGACGAACGTCACGTTGCTGGGCGACGCCGTCCACGCGATGACGCCGATGAGGGGCATCGGGGCGAACATCGCGCTCAGGGACGCGCAACTGCTCGCGCGGTGCATCGCCGAGGGTGGCGACGCCGTCGCCAGGTACGAG
This sequence comes from Lentzea sp. NEAU-D7, assembly GCF_026242055.1. Taxonomy (GTDB): domain Bacteria; phylum Actinomycetota; class Actinomycetes; order Mycobacteriales; family Pseudonocardiaceae; genus Lentzea. The sequence goes on from NZ_JAPJDL010000019.1 coordinate 174,257, forward strand.
AAGGAGATGTACGACTACGGCTTCGCGGCGGTGCGCGACTCGCTCCGGGCCGCCCGCCAGTTCGCCGACGGTGGCCCGGTCGCGCGGACGATCTTCAAGACCGTGCTCAGGACCGCGAGCGCCGTGCCCGCCCTGAAGCGCGCGATGTTCTGAAAATCAGTTTGAACCGTTCTGGCCCGCTCTGCGTGTGTTGGGCGTCGGAGGCACTAGCCAGGAGGTGCAGGATGATCCGCAAGCGTGTCGCGGTCGTCGCGCTGGGGTTGATCTCGCTGACCGCCTGCGCGGGTGCGCCGGAGAGCAAGCCGGTGGCACAGCAGCAGCAAGAGGGCGTCGTGGCGTTGAAGACCGCGGAGATCGTGGACCTCGGCCCGGTCGTCACCGACGACAAGGGCTTCACCCTGTACCGGTTCGACGGCGACAAGCCGGGTGAGTCCACTTGCGACGGTGAGTGCGCGGCGGCCTGGCCTCCTGCCACCGTGCCGGGCGAGAACTTTTCGGTGAACGGCGTCGACCAGGGCCTGGTCGGCTCGATCGTCCGCAAGGACGGCAGTCGTCAGATCACCGTCGGCGGCATGCCGCAGTACCGGTTCGCCAAGGACACCAAGCCCGGTGAGACCAAGGGGCAGGGCCTGCAGGGCAAGTGGTTCGCCACCGGCACGGACGGCACCCGCACCCAGCTCGCCGCCCGGACGGGGGTCGTCGCGGGGCTCGGCGCGGTGCTGACCAACAACGCGGGCCTCACGCTCTACCGGTTCGACGACGACACGGCCCAGCCACCGGTGTCCAATTGCGACGGTGGCTGCGCGGAGAACTGGCCTCCGGTCGTCGTGGAGGGCGACACGCCGAGGGTGAAGGGCGTCGACCCGAAGCTGCTCGGCACGGTCACCCGCAAGGACGGCAAGAAGCAGCTCACGGTTGCGAACTGGCCGCAGTACACCTTCAAGAACGACGGCAAGCCCGGTGAGGCCAAGGGCGTCACGGTGCCGAAGTGGTCCGCCACCGCCACCGACGGCAAGAAGGCCCAGCAGAACAAGGCGATCGCGCTGACCAGCGCGACTGTCGCGGACCTCGGCGTCGTCGCCACCGACTCCGACGGCATGACGCTCTACCGGTTCGACGACGACACCGCGGAACCGCCGGCGAGCAACTGCTCCGGCGACTGCGCGGTGCAGTGGCCGCCCGCTTTCGTCAGCGAGGGCTTCCAGGTGCAGGGCGTGGACGCCGCACTCGTGGGGACGATCGAGCGGGACGGGAAGAAACAGCTCACCATCGCGGGGTGGCCGCAGTACCTGTTCGCAGGGGACGAGGTCTGCGGTGATGCCAACGGGCAGGGCGTTGGCGGAAAGTGGTGGGCGACCAAGGCCGACGGAAGTCGCGCCGGCCGGTAAAAGGGGAGAGGAGGAGCCCCGGCGGGATGCGTCCCGCCGGGGCTCTTCTTTACTTGAGGCGCAACAGAAGTGCCTGCTCCGGTTCGAGCACCGGCAGCTGGATGCCGACCTCGGACAGCACGGAACCGGGCAGCTCCACCGGCTCCCAGTCCGGGGCAAGCCGCTGGGTCAGCCCGGGCCGCCCGGCCGGAGCGTCGAACGACAGCCGGTACGTCCGGGAGGGGTCGAGCCCGGGCAGCCGCACCCGGCGCGGCTTGTTCTGCACCGAGGTCGTGAGCTGCACGTACCCGAACAGGGCCTCGGACCGGTCGGTGGCGACGACTCCGTGCACCCACGCCGAGGGGTCCGGGTGGTCGGAGTGCACGGTGACACCGGTGTGCACCAACGACCGCACGTCCTTGTAGTACTCGATCGCGGCCTGCAGCCCGGCGCGTTCCTCGTCCGTGGCCGAGTTGATGTCCCACTCGATCCCGAAGTGCCCGAACATCGCCGTGACCACGCGGAACGACAGGTCGTGCACGCGCCCGGTCGTGTGCGACTTCGTGGGGCCGACGTGCGCGCCCATCAGCTCCGGCGGCAGGAACACGCCGGTCCACCGCTGGATCAGCTGGCGTTCCAGGGCGTCGTTGCAGTCCGACGTCCACACCCGGTCGGTGCGCGAGAGCACGCCGAGGTCGATCCGCCCGCCACCGGACGAGCAGCTCTCGATCTCCACGTGCGGGTGCCGCAGCCGCAGCTCGTCGAGCAGCCGGTAGAACGCGGCCGTCTGCTCGTGCACGCGCGAACCGATCAGGTCGCGGTTGTGGTCCCACTTCACGAACGCGATGTCGTTGTCCGACAACACCGACGACACGCGATCCAGGATGTAGGTGTACGCCTCGGGGTGCGCGATGTTCAGCACCTGCTGGTTGCGCGACGGCGGAGGCAGCACGCCGGGACGCGGCCCGAGCACCCAGTCCGGGTGAGCGCGGTAGAGGTCGGAGTCGGTGTTGACCATCTCGGGCTCGAACCACAGCCCGAACTCCATGCCGAGCGCGCGGACGTGCTTGATCAGCGGCGTCAGCCCGTCCGGCCACACCGTCTCGTCGACGTACCAGTCACCGAGGCCGGCGGAGTCGTCGCGGCGGTGCCGGAACCAGCCGTCGTCCAGCACGAACCGCTCGACGCCCATCGCGGCGGCGGTGTCGGCGAGCGAGGTCAGCCGCGCGAGGTCGTGGTCGAAGTAGACGGCCTCCCACGTGTTGAGCACGACCGGGCGAGGCCGCAGCGCACGCTCCCGCAGCTGCTGGTGGAACGCGGCGCTGATGCCGTCGATACCGCTGGACGAGTAGGCCGCGTAGAGCCACGGCGACTCGTACTCCTGGCCCGGTGCGAGCGTGATCTCGCCCGGCAGCAGCAGTTCGCCACCGCCCAGGACGGGCAAGCCGTCGACCAGGTTCTCCGCGTACGTCACGTGGTTGCCGCTCCACGCCACGTGCAGTGCCCACACCTCGCCGTCGCGGAACGAGAACCCCGGCGTGCCCGCCAGCAAGCCGATGGTCGCGTCGTGCCCGGTGCGGCCCCGCCGGCTCTCGCGCACCCACGACCCGTACTGCAGCGCCTGCCGCTGCGGTGAGCGCTCGCGACTCCAGCGTCCGGTGAAGTCGAGCAGTTCGGTGGCCTGCGAGGGGACGGGGAGCGCGGTCTCCAGGCCCTCCAGCGAGTACGGCGTCTCGCCGTCGTTGCGGACGACGTGCCGCAGCCGGAGCATGCCGGACGGCAGCAGCTCCACGGTGCCCATCACGGTCAGCCCGGCGGCCTCGTCCGACGCGACGTAACGGAAGATCGAGCCGTCCTCGCCGGAGAACGACGTCACCTCCAGCGCTGGCGCGAAGTGCTCGCCGCCGCGGTGGCCGCGCAGTCCGGGACGGCCGACGTACCCGGCACCGGCGTCGGGCAGCAGCGCGAGCGGGACCGGCACGTCCGGCGCGTTGTTCGGGTTGGTCCACGAAACGACGTCGACCAGGCCGCGCAGTGCGGCCTGGTCGAGGTCTCCGAGCGTGCGACCCCAGTGCGTCACGACCGGCAGGCTCGCGCCCTCGAGGGTGATGACGACGCTGGAGGTGTCGTCGTGCAGGTGCACGACCTCCGTGTTGCTCATGCGGGCCCCGTCCACATCAAACACAAATGAACATTGCGCCGATCCTCAGATGCGGGCGGGGTGTTGTCAAGCGTTGGGGAATGTTGAGTTCTGTCTGGTCAGACGACCAGGCTGAGCACCGCGGCGACCACGAAACCGACCACCGAGAGGATGGTCTCGAGGACCGTCCACGACTGCAGCGTCTCCTTCACCGACAGCCCGAAGTACCGCGACACGATCCAGAAGCCGCCGTCGTTGACGTGCGAGGCGATGATCGAACCGGACGCGATGGCCATCACGACCAGCGCGAGCTGCGGCTGCGAGTAGTTCAGGTCCGCCAGCACCGGTGCGACGATGCCCGCGGTCGTCACGATCGCGACCGTCGCCGAACCCTGCGCGATGCGGATGACGCAGCTGATCACGTACGCCAGGGCGATCACCGGCAGGCCGATGCCGGACAGCTCGCTCGCCAGCGTCTTGCCGATGCCCGTCGCGGCCAGCACGGCGCCGAAGAAGCCACCGGCACCGACCACGAGCAGGATCATCGCGACCGGCTTCAGCGAGGCGGCGGACAGTTCCGCGACCTTCTCGCGCGTCATGCCGCGCCGGAAACCCAGCAGCCAGAACGCGAGCAGCACCGAGATGGTCAACGCCACCGCGGGCGTGCCGAAGAACGTCGCCACCGAGTACAGCCGCGTGCCCTTGGTCAGCAGGATCGAGCCGAACGTGCCGGCGAGGATCAGCACCAGCGGCAGGCCGATGATCGAGAGCACCAGGCCCAGCGACGGCGGTTCGCGGTCGCCGTTGTCCTCGCGCGCGGCCTCGGCCGCCGCCAGCATCTCCTCCGGCACCGGCACGTTGATGCGCTTGCCGATCCAGTACGAGTACAGGACACCGCCGACGAACCACGACGGGAGCGCCACCGCGAGACCCATGATGATGATCCAGCCGAGCGACACGCCCAGGAGACCGGCCGCCGCCACCGGTCCGGGGTGCGGCGGCATGAACGCGTGCATGACCGAAAGGCCTGCCAGCAGGGGCATGCTGAACAGCACGATCGACTTGCCGCTGCGCTTGGCCGCCACGTAGACGAGCGGTGCGAGCACGAAGATGCCGATGTCGAAGAAGACCGGCACGCCGAAGATCAGGCCGGCGAGGCCGATCGCGACCGGCGCCTTCTTCTCGCCGAACGCGTGCATCAGCTTGTCCATCAGGACCTGCGCGCCGCCGGACGCCTCGAGGATCGCGCCCAGCAGCGTGCCGAGCCCGATGATCGCGGCGATGTGCCCGAGGATCGAGCCGAAGCCCTTCTCCAGCAACGAGTCCGAGGCCTTCTGCGCCGACCCCACCAGCTGGTCCACCGGCACGCCCGCCAGCAGCGCGACCAGCAGCGCGACGACGATCAGCGCGATGAACGGCTCCACCTTGAACTTGATGATCAGCAGCAGCAGCACCGCGATGCTGACCACGGCGAGGGTGAGCAAGCCCCCTGTTGAATGTTGCAACCAGTCGATCACGGGCGGCTCCTGAGTGAATGGCCTGGCAATGAGCCGGTGGCGGTTCCGTCGTCGATCACCGTCACCCCGTTGCAGAACACGTACGGGATGCCGGTGGCCTGCTGTCGCGGCTCGTCGAACGTCGCCGTGTCGGCGATCGTCTCGGGGTCGAACAGCACCAGGTCGGCCGCGTAGCCCTCGCGGACCAGACCTCGGTCGGTGAGCCGCAAACGCTTGGCGGCGCGGCCGGTGAGGTGCTCGACGCACTCCTCCAGGCTCAGCACGCCCAGTTCGCGGACGTAGCGCGCGAAGTACCGGGGGAACGTGCCCCACGCGCGCGGATGTGGCCGGTCGCCTACCAGCAGCCCGTCGCTGCCGCCGGTGTGCGCCGGGTGCTTCATGATCGCCTGCACGTTCTCCTCGTGGCCCACGTGCATGAGGCAGGACGTACCCATCCGCTCGTCGATCAACACGTCGAAGTACAGGTCGGCCGGTGCGCGTCCGAGTCGCAGCGCGGAGGCGTGGACGCTGGCGCCGACGAGGTGCGCGTTGCGGTCATTGCGGACGCCGTTGATCTCGATGGAGTCCCAGTCGACCGGCACGCCGTGGCAGCCGTCCGAACCGGTCTCCTCGATCTCGGCCCGGATGCGCTCACGGGTGTCCACATCGGACAACCTCGCCAACGCCCTGTCCGGCCCGCCCTCCGTGGCCCACGACGGCAGCAGCGCGCTCAGGTACGTCGCCCCCGGCAGGTACGGGTAGGTGTCGAGCGAGATGTCGGCGCCGCCGGCCATGGCGTCGTCGAGCAACGCCAGCAGTTCCGGTGCCTTGCCCTTGTTGACCGGGAAGTTCATCGTCGCGTGCGCGAGGTGCAGCGCGCAGCCCGAGCGCTTCGAGACGTCCACCATCTCGGCGTAGGCCTCCAGCGCGCCGGCGCCGTAGCTGCGGTGGTGCGGGCTGTAGAAGCCGTTGTGCTGCCCGACGACCTCGCAGAGCTGCACGAGCTCGGACGTGTCCGCGTACATGCCGGGCGTGTAGGTGAGCCCGGACGACATGCCCATCGCACCCTCGGCGAGGGACCGCGCGAGAACGGACTTCATCGTGTCCATTTCGGACTCGGTCGGCCGCCGGTCGTCCCAGCCGACGACGAGCATCCGCAGCGTCCCCTGCGGCACCAGGTACGCGGCGTTCACCGCGATGCCCCGGTCGAGCCGGTCGAGGTACTCGCCGACCGAGCGCCAGTTCCAGTCGAAGCCCGGCGGGTCGTCGTTCCACCCGGCGAGCTGGCCGCGCAGCGTCGCGAGCACCTCGTCGTCCACCGGCGCGTAGGACAGGCCGTCCTGACCGAGCACCTCGGTCGTGACGCCCTGGGAGACCTTCGCCAGGTGGCCGGGTTCGGCGAGCACCCGCAGGTCCGAGTGCGAGTGCATGTCGATGAACCCCGGCGCGAGCACCAGCCCGTCCGCGTCGATCGACCTCGTGGCGCTCACCGGAGTCCCGATGGACGAGATGACGCCGTCCTTGATCCCCACATCCGCCTGGTAGGCGGGTGCGCCCGTGCCGTCGGCGATCAGCGGGCCGCGCAGGACGACGTCGTCCATCGGTGCACTCCTTCTAGAAGTAGGTGCGGATGAGGTCGACCACGGTCGTGCCCTGCACAACCGGGATCAGCTGCCACTTGTCGAACACCGTGCAGGGGTGCGACAGGCCGAGCCCGACCCAGTCGCCGACGCGGACCGTGGCCTCCGCGCCGAGCTGGAGGAACGCGTGCTGGTCGTTCAGCGCGGTGATCCTCGCCCCGGCCAGCGGGGCGATCGCGCCGTCGCCGCGGCGGACGAGCCGCGGTTCCGGCAGGCCCTCGTCGAACGACGCGTCGCGCTTGCCGATCGTCAGCAGCGCCAGGTCGCGCTGCGGCCGTGACGTCACCTGGGCCCAGGCGCGCAGCGCGGAACGGAACGGCTCCACGCCGTCGATCCGCGCGAACGGCGAGATCCCGCGGTAGAAGCCGTCGTCGTGCGTGATGTACGCGCCGCTGCGCAGCACCGGGGTCACCGGCATCGGCCACGGCTGCGACAGCGTCGCCGCCACCTGGTCGAAGTACGCGCTGCCGCCCGCGGTGACGATCACCGAGTCCAGCTCGTCGAGCAGCCCGCCGTCGGCCAGGCGCAGCACGAGCGTGCGCAGGTCGGTCAGGTAGCGGTCCACCACGGCCTGCGACGACTCGGACGCGTCGTGGGCGAGCGCGCCCTCGTAGCCGCCGGCGCCCACCAGGCGCAGCACCGGGCTCTGGTCCACCGCCCGTGCCACGGCCAGCGCGGTCTCCAGGTCGCGCGCGCCCGTCCGGCCACCGGGGGCGCCGAGCTCGACCAGCACGTCGACCGGCCGGGACGGCTGGAGCTCCTGCAGCGTCTCGGTCATCAGCGCGACTCCGGCCTCGGAGTCGGCCCAGCAGCTGAACTCGAAGCCGGGGTCCCGGTCGAGCTCGCGGACCAGCCAGCGCAGCGCGGCGGGGTCGAGGAGCTGGTTCGCCAGCAGGATCCGGTTCACCCCGAACGCCCGGTAGACCCGCAGCTGCGACGCGTTGGCCGCGGTGAGGCCCCAGACGCCGTGCTCGACCTGCCGCTGGAACAGCTGCGGAGCCATCGTCGTCTTGCCGTGCGGCGCCAGCTTGACCCCGTGGTTGTCGCACCACTTCGCCATCGTTGTCAGGTTGTGCGCCAGCGCGTCCGCGTCGAGCACGACGAGCGGCCCGACGAACTCGTCGCCGAACAGGTCGAGTCGCTGGTCGGCGACCTCGCCGATGGTCGAGCCGAACGTGCTCGACGGCAGGCCCTTGAAGCGCCAGCTGACCTGTTCCGACCTGATGTCCGCGACGGCCGCTAGGTCCATCTCCATCAGATGTTGCATATTTTGCAACTCCCATTGCGCGATGTGATGCTGAGTTGTGTAGCATTCGGTCTCGCCGCCGTCAACGAACACCTCTGGAGCGCGCATGCGGTTCGATCACGTCGGCGGTGTCGTGTGTCTCGGCGAGACCATGGTGATGATGGTTCCGGCTGAACCCGGTCCCGTGCACCTGGTGCGAACCTGGCACAGGGCCGTCGGTGGCGCCGAGTCCAACGTCGCCGTGCACCTGACGCGCCTGGGCGTCCGGTCGTCGTGGGTCAGCGCGGTCGGCGACGACTCGTTCGGCCTGGCGGTGCTCGACGCGGTGGGCGGCCTCGGCGTCGACGTCTCACGCGTCCGGGTCGACCCGGTGCGTCCGACCGGCCTCTACGTCAAGGAGGCCTCGCCGCACGGCAGCCCGGTGCGCTACTACCGGCGCGGATCGGCGGCGTCGGGCATGGGGATGGAGATGATCGACCGGCTCGGCCTCGGCGAGGTGGAGCTGGTGCACCTCAGCGGCATCACGGCCGCCCTGTCCGACTCGTGCCTCGCGATGATGCGCGAGCTGCTGCGCCGGCCGCGGCACGGGTTCCGGATCTCGTTCGACCTGAACTGGCGGCCCGCGCTGTGGACCGACCGCGACCCGCGCGTGCTGCGCGAGCTCGCCGACATGGCGGACGTCGTGCTGGCGGGCTCCGACGAGGCGGAACTGGTGTGGGGCACCGGTGATCCCGCCCGGTTGCGGAAGCTGCTGCCCGGTCCGGCGTCGCTCGTGGTCAAGCAGGGTGCGGACGGTGCGACGCTGCTGGAAGGCGGTTCGTCGTACTTCGAACCCGCCCTGGAGGTCGACGTCGTGGAACCGGTCGGCGCGGGCGACGCGTTCGCGGCGGGCTTCCTCGCGGCCACCCTGGCGGGGGAGTCCCCGTCGGTCCGGCTGCGCGCCGGGCACCTGCAGGCGGCCTCCGCTTTGCTCACCGCCGAGGACGTCGGAGATCCTTTGCCGGACGACGTGACGGTACCGCTGCTGCACGCCGACCCGCAGACCTGGGCGTCCGCCCGCCTGGAGGTGTAGATGAGCCAGAGTCTCGACAGAGCGCTCACCCTGGTGAGCCAGCTCGCGACGGGCCCGAAGACGCTGGACGAGCTGTCCGGCGTGATCGACGTCCACAAGTCGACGACGCTGCGGCTGCTGCGCACGCTCGAGTCGCACCGCTTCGTGCAGCGCGACGGCGTGCACCACTACCGCCTGGGCACGGCGCTGTTCGACCTCGCCAACCGCGCCCTGGAGGAACGCGACGTCCGCCGCGCCGCCGAGCCCGCGTTGCGGGACCTCAACTCCCGCCTCGGCCACACCGTCCACCTCGCGTCCTACGAGGACGGTGAGGTGATCTACATCGACAAGTACGAGTCCAGGCACCAGATGCGCATGTACTCGCGCATCGGCCGCCGCGCACCGCTGCACTGCACGGCCGTGGCGAAGATCCTGCTGGCAGACCTGCCCGCGGCCGCGCTGCAGAAGGTGGTGTCCGGCATGGAGTTCCCGCGCCTGACCGACAACACCATCCTCAGCCCGGCCGCGTACCTGGCCGAGCTGGACCGCGTGCGCGCCAACGGGTACGCCGTCGACAACTCCGAGCACGAGGACTTCATCCACTGCATCGCGGCCCCGATCAAGGGCGCGCGGGGCGAGGTGCTCGCGGCCGTGTCGATGTCCGTGCCGAAGGTGCTCCTCGACTACGACGGCCTGCTGTCACACCTGCCAGACCTGCTCGCCACCGCCGAAGCTGCATCAGTCGAATGCGGTTATGTTCCAAGGTAAAGGGGAAATCCGTTGTCCAAGGTAGAGATCAAGACCGCTGACGCTCCGCAGCCGGTGGCCCGCTTCTCGCAGGGTGTGCGCAAGGGCAACATCCTGCAGGTGGCAGGACAGGTCGCGTTCGACCCGAAGTCGGGCGAGATCGTCGGCACCACCGTCGCCGAGCAGACGCGCCAGACCTTCGCGAACCTGCACGCCGTCCTCGCCGCCGGCGGCGCGTCGATCGACGACGTCGTGATGATCCGCGTCTACCTCACCGACACCGCGCACTTCGCCGAGCTGAACGAGGTCTACGGCGAGTTCGTCACCGACCCGGCGCCCGCCCGCACCACCGTCTACGTCGGGCTGCCCGCCGGCCTGCTGGTGGAGATCGACGCCCTGGCCGTCGTCGACTGATCGTGCGCAGGAAGGCGACGGCCCCGCGGAGCGATCCGCGGGGCCGTCGTCGTGCTTCGTGCCGGGTGCGCGTGATGTTCCGCAGTGCCAGCGAAAACGATCGAAGACCAATGCGTCGTCATCACGGAGTTTCTCCGGCCGCGACGAGAAGCGCTGACAGGCTCAGCTCGGGGTGAGCCGTTGCATCGCGGCGGCTCACCCCGTGAAACCATCGGCCACATGAAGTGGTACGCGGACAGACCGGCAAGGTTCACGCGTCAGCTGATCGCCGACCTCCTGGCCCTGGCCTGGGTCGCCCTCTGGATCTGGGTGGCCACCACCGTCCACGACTGGGTCCTGCAGCTCAGGGCCCCGGGAGACGGCCTGGTCAACGCGGGCGGCGACATCCGCGACGTCTTCACCAACGCCGCCGCCAAAGCCAGGGGCGTGCCCTTCGTGGGCGAGGACCTGGCGGGTGCGCTGGGCAACGGCACCAAGGCCGGCGAAACCCTGACCAGTGCGGGCAACGCGCAGATCAGCGTGGTGCAGGACAGCGCTTTCTGGCTCGCCACCGCCCTCGTCGTCGTCCCGGTCCTGTTCCTGCTCATCACCTGGCTGCCGGTGCGGCTGCGGTACGCGCGCAAGGCGGCCAACACCGCGCGGCTGCGCGACAAGCCGGATCTGCTGGCCTTGAGAGCGCTCACAAGCCTCAGCCCCAGGCAGTTGAGCAAGTTCGACGGGGATCCCGCCGTGGCGTGGCGGACCGGGGACACTGATGTCATCGACGAGCTGGCACGGCGTCAGCTGGCCTCGGTGGGGGTGAAGGCATGATCGCGATCGCGGTGATCGCCGCGGTGGTGGCGATGGGAGCCATGGCCGTCGCCTTGTGGCAGGCACGTGAGGCCAAGCACGCGCAGGCGGCCGCGAAGGCCGCCGAACTGGCCGCCACGAAGGCGCAGGAAGAGGCGCAGGCCGCGCGCAAGGCCGTCGAGCAGGCCACGGCCAGTGCCTTCCAGGCCAAGAACGCCGCCGAGGAGACCAAGAAGGCGGCGGCGAAGGCCGAGGAGGCCGTCGGGAAGGCCGCCGAGGAGGCCGCGGCGTCCCGGATGCTGGCGGACGAGGCCCAGTTCACGGCGCAGCAGATGACGGCTCAGATCAACGGGATCACCGAGCTGCTGGCCGTCGAGCGCAGCAAGCGGGGCATGCCGACGTTCTCGATCACGCCCAACGCGCCGGACGAGTTCCGGCTCAGCTACTTCGGCGGGCCCGCCGTCATCGAGCAGCTCACCGTGTCGGTGGTGCCGGGGTCGCGGGTGCTCGGGCTCTCGCAGTACGACGAGCCACCGGCCGAGCACCTCGACGTCGGGCCGCTCCACAACGGCTCCGCCATCACCTTCCGGGCCGCCACCGGGCAGCGGGCCAGCGCGGTGTTCCAGGTCAGGGCGGAGCCGTGGGAGCCGGTCGTGGTGCGGGCCGAGTGATCAGCCAGGCGCCGGAGCTCGACGCGCTCTGCGGGACCTGCGGTGGGAGCGGGACGGGGAGTGCGCGGAGTGCCGCGCCGCCTCGTGCGACCGGGAGCAGGTGCGCCCGCGACGCGCCCGGGTTCTCCGTCGAGGAGGCTCGGGAAGCGGCGCGAGCGTTGAGAGGCGCCGGCTACGAGGGCACCTGCGTGGAGCCGACGCTCGTAGCCGGCGTCCTGAACCTGGAAGCGCCGATCAGTAGACGGGGCCGGTGAACTTCTCGCCGGGACCCTGGCCGGGCTCGTCCGGCACGGCGGAGGCCTCGCGGAACGCGCGCTGCACCGACTGCAGGCCGTCCTTCAGCGGGGCGGCGTGCGGGCCGAGGTACTCGGACGTCGCCGTGACCAGGCCGGCCAGGCCGGTGATCAGGCGGCGGGCCTCGTCGAGGTCGCGGCGCGGGGAGTTGTCGGGGTCCGGGTCTGCGAGGCCCAGGCGCTCCGCGGAGGCGGACAGCAGCATCACGGCGGCCCGGCTGATCACCTCGATGCTGGGGACATCGCCCAGGTCGCGGATGCTGTCTTCAAGCGGATCGGTCACGCCCCATTCAAGCAAGCCGCCGGGGAGGGCCTACGTCACAGGCCCGCGATTCGGGGGTTGACAAGAGCGTCTGCTAGTATTTCGGACGCGACCAGCTCTCGTTAGTGCGAGAGCGGCAAGTGGAGCCCCGCTCCCACCCGCGTTCACCGCTTCTTGAGGTGGCCGGGTCCGGTCCTCCAGGTTACTGGCACACGGGTGTCCGTAGTCCTGAGGTGCGATCGGTCGGAAGCGGGCCCCTTCACCGGGAGACGGTGACGGGGCTCTTGTTTTTGGCGCAACCGAGTCTCAAAGGACGTGAATGACAAGTCCCTCGAACCGCGGTGCACCCGTCAGCACCGAGCCGCGCATCAACGACCGCATCCGGGTGCCGGAAGTTCGTCTGGTCGGGCCTAATGGTGAGCAGGTCGGGATCGTTCGCATCGAGGACGCGCTCCGACTCGCGCAGGAAGCGGATCTCGACCTCGTCGAGGTCGCCGCTCAGGCTCGCCCGCCGGTCTGCAAGCTCATGGACTACGGCAAGTTCAAGTACGAGACCGCGCAGAAGGCTCGCGAGTCGCGTCGGAACCAGCAGCTGACGGTCATCAAGGAGCAGAAGCTCCGCCCGAAGATCGACCCGCACGACTACCAGACGAAGAAGGGCCACGTGGCCCGCTTCCTCTCGCACGGGAACAAGGTCAAGGTGACCATCATGTTCCGCGGTCGCGAGCAGTCGCGCCCCGAACTCGGTTACAGGCTTCTGCAGAAGCTGGCGGAGGACGTCGCGGAGCTGGGCTTCGTCGAGTCGAACCCCAAGCAGGACGGCCGCAACATGATCATGGTGTTGGCGCCGCACAAGAACATCAAGCCGCGCGTGGTCAAGCACGACGACGACGCGCCCGAGGCGGCCGACACCGCTTCGGAAGAGGCGTAGGACGCACGCCCGCCCCCGACCCGGTGGGTAGCACGAGACGAGGACGGAAATGCCGAAGAACAAGACGCACAGCGGGACCTCGAAGCGCTTCAAGGTCACCGGCAGCGGCAAGATCCTCCGGGAGAAGGCCGGCAAGCGCCACATCCTGGAGAAGAAGTCCAGCAAGGTGACGCGTCGCATGAGCGGCACCGCGGTCGTGTCCGACAACGACGCCCCGCGCATCAAGAAGCTGCTCGGTCTCTGACCCGCTTCGAATCCCCTAGCTAATTCGGGAACCGGCCCCCGACGCCGGTTCCCCATGAGATCGACAGGATGGACCCGTGGCACGCGTCAAGCGGGCTGTAAACGCCCAGAAGAAGCGTCGTACCACCCTTGAGCTGGCCAGCGGTTACCGCGGTCAGCGCTCGAGGCTGTACCGCAAGGCCAAGGAGCAGGTGCTCCACTCGCTCAACTACGCGTACCGCGACCGCCGTGCGCGCAAGGGCGACTTCCGCAAGCTGTGGATCCAGCGCATCAACGCTGCGTCCCGTGCGAACGGCATGACCTACAACCGCCTCATCCAGGGCCTGCGCCTGGGCGGTGTCGAGGTCGACCGCAAGATCCTCGCGGACCTCGCCGTCCACGACGCCACCGCCTTCGCGGCGCTCGTCGAGATCGCCCGCGCGGCGCTCCCGGCCGACGTGAACGCTCCTGCCGGGGACCAGGCCTGAGCCAGCACCCTCGCGACAGCAACCGACCCGAGGCAGCTCCGTTCACCGAACGGACACCTCGGGTCGTTGCTGCTCGCCACCTGACCCGCCGCCAGGGCCGCGACAAGGCAGGCCGCTTCCTCGTCGAGGGCGCCCAGGCCGTGCGCGAGGCACTCGCCTGGCAGGGCGGCGAGGTGCACGAGCTCTTCGTCACGGCGACGGCCGCGGAACGCAACACCGAGCTGCTCCAGAGCGCCTCCGAGCGAGGCATCCGGATCAGCGAGGTCACCGACAAGGCCGCCGAGTCGCTGTCGGAAACCGTGACGCCCCAAGGCATCGTCGCGGTGTGCGACGCGGTCCCGCAGTCCCTCGAAGCCGCCCTGCAGGGCACGCCGCGGCTCGTCGCCGTGCTCCACGGCGTCTCCGACCCCGGCAACGCGGGCACCGTCACGCGCGTGGCCGACGCGGCCGGAGCGGACGCGGTCATCTTCGCGGGCGACACGGTCGACCCGCACAACGGCAAGTGCGTGCGCGCCTCCACCGGCTCGCTCTTCCACCTGCCGATCGCTCGTTCCCGGGACGCCGACGAGGTCTTCGCCGCGTGTCGCCAGGCCGGGCTGAGGCTCGTGGCCGCCGACGGCTACGCGAAGCAGGACCTGGTCGAGGCATCGGCGAACGGCGACCTGCGGCAGCCCACCGCGTGGGTCTTCGGCAGCGAGGCGCACGGCCTGCCCGACGCCGTCGTCGCGAAGCTGGACACCTCGCTGAAGGTGCCGCTGTACGGAGCCGCCGAGAGCCTGAACCTCGCGACGGCCGCCGCGGTGTGCCTCTACGCCTCCGCGCGGGACCAGCGGAATTGAGCTGACGGGCGCCGGGCGCGCGGCTACTGTGCGCCCCGTGCGCGAACCCGAGATCGAAACCCTGTGCTCCCAGCTCTCCGCCTACTACGTCTTCCCCGACACGGCCGAAGAGATCGCGAAGGTCATTCGCGCCCGCCTCGCCGAGGGCGCCTACTCCGATGTGGACGACGAGGAGTTCGCGGCCAGGGTGACCGCGGACCTGCAGAGCGTCAACGGCGACAAGCACCTCCGCCTGCTCCACAGCGCTGAGGAGGTCCCCGAGACCGGCCAGGAGTCGGCCTGGGACCCGGTGGCGTACAAGAAGGAAGCCGAGCTCGACGCGTTCGGCGTGCGCAGGGTCGAGCGGCTCGAAGGCAACGTCGGCCTCCTCGAGCTCCGCCTGCTGCACGACGCCGAGATCGCCACCCCGGCCGTCGTCGCGGCCATGAACCTCATCGCGCACACCGACGCGCTGATCATCGACCTGCGCAACAACGGCGGCGGCGACCCGCACACGGTCGCGTTGATCTGCAGCTACCTGTTCGACGAACCGGTGCACCTCAACGACATCTACAACCGGCCGAACGACACCACCCAGCAGTTCTGGACGCTGCCGCACGTGCCGGGCCCGAAGTTCGGCGGCAAGAAGCCCGTCTACGTCCTCACGAGCAGCCGCACCTTCTCCGGCGCCGAGGAACTGAGCTACAACCTCCAGCAGAACGAGCGCGCCACCCTCATCGGCGAGACCACGAAGGGCGGCGCCCACCCCGGCGACCGCTACCGGGTCGGCCCGCACCTCAAGTCCGCCGTGCCCAACGGCCGCGCCATCAACCCGATCTCCGGCACCAACTGGGAGGGCGTCGGAGTGGTCCCGCACATCCAGGTGCCCGCGGAGGAAGCGTTCGAGGTCGCCTACGAGAAGGCGACCTCGAACAAGACCGGCTAGTCCAGCCGGGCGGTCAGCTCGCGCACCAGCGGATCGGTGCCAGAAGGCTTGTTCTGGCGCCGCAACGCTTCCGACAACATCGAGAGCACGTTGGAGACCTGGCTGTCGTCGGGCAGCAGCGATGCCGCCCGGCGTGCCTCGGCCTCCGCGCCCGCGGCGTCGTCGGCGATGAGCAGCACGTGCGCCGCCTTCAGCACGACGAACACCCGCCAGCCCTCGTCGCCCAGCGACACCACCAGCGCCTCAGCGTCGCGGTACTGCTTCATCGCCAGCGCGAACTCACCGGCCTGGCCGTGCACCCACGCGCGGATGGCGGCGATCTCCGCCTGGCGCCGGGTGACCTCGGCCGGCTCGTCCAGCGACGGCAGCAACGCCTCGGCGTCGTCCACGGCCGCACGGGTCTCGGTGATCTCGTCGTCGGGCAGGCTCGACGCCAGCTCGACCAGCGAGCCGATCGCCTCCGAGAGGTTGCCCTCCTGCTGCCACAGCGCGGCACCGGCGCGCCAGGACGCGATGGCCTCGTCGTGCTTGTCCAGCCGGCCCTGCACCGAGGCGAGCGCGTCGAGCAGGAACGCCCGGCGGCCCGTTTCCTCGGGCGGCAGCAGGTCGGCCGCCTCGCGCAGGTAGCGCTCGGCCGCCGGGAGCTCGCCCAGCTTGCGGCACACCTGACCGAGCCGGAACACCACCTGCAGCCGCAGGTCCTCCTGGCCTTCCTGCAGCAGCCGCAACGACTCCTCCAGGACCTCGGCGGCCTCGACGAACCGGTCCGTCTGCACGTAGCCGCCGCTCAGCGCGAAGCAGAAGTGCGCGGTGTGGCCGGGGGAGAGGTGCACGCGGGAGATCGCGACGGCCTCGCGCAGATCACCCAGGCAGGCCCCCTCCTGGTCCAGCTCCTGGATCGTCGCGACCTGGTACCAGCGGGCCTCCGCGGACTCCGGCAGCGGGAACGCCGACACGAACGCCCGCGCCGTCGCCACCGCCTCGGGCACCTTGTGCAGCAACGTCTCCAGCCGCAGCTGCAGCCGATAGCCCTCGAACCGGGCGTTCAGCGGGAGCTTGCCCGCCATGACCGTCAGGACGTCCGCGTACGCGCCTTCGAGGTCCTGCTGCCGCGCCTTGTGCTCGGCCGTCTCGACCGCGACGCGGCCACGCAGCTCCGGAACGTCCAAAGAGGACGCGAGCGCGATCATCTCGTTCGCCTGCTCGTGCGCGTGCGCGTTGTCGTACAGCTCGGCCAGCGACAGCGCCGCGACCGTCCGCGTGTAGTCCGTCGTCGCCTCGGCCAGGCACCGCTCGGCGAGCGCCTGGCCTTCCGGAAGCCCCATCGCGAGCCGCGCCTGGTAGCGCAGCGCGAGGTCGGCGGGCAGCGCCGTCAGCAGCTCCTCGAACACGGCCGGGTCGAACGGCACGAGTCCGGTCGTCATCCGGCGGATGCCCGCGTGCGCCGCGAGATCGGGCGGCAGCAACGAGTCCATGTCCGCGGGCAGCGAGTCGAGCATCCGCCGCGCCTTCACGAAGTCGCCCTGCTCGTACAGCGCCACCATCGACTCGGCGATCTCCACCGGGTCGCCGGACACGACCGGCTCCTCGGCGGTCGCGGAGACGGGTGCGGCCGGCACCGCGAGCTCCACCGCCGGGTAGTCCTTCTGCTCCAGCGACTTCGTGATCCGGTCGAGCCACGCCGGCGTGCCGTTGCGCTCGTCGAACTGCTTCGCCAGCTGGATCGCCCGCTTCGACAGCCGGTCGAGGAGCTCGGCGGCCGTCCGCGACCCGACGGCGGGGACCTCGAACACCGTGTCGGCCGGAAGGCGCTGCAGCAGCACGGAAGCGCACTCGGCGAACGACATCTCGTCGGCCGGCAGCTGCACGGCCGTCACCTTGTGCAGCGAGCGGCGCAGGATGTCCTCGCCGCGCGAGAGGTTGCCCGTCAGCGCGCAGAACCGGATGTGCTCGTGCACGTACGAGGTGATCTCGTCGTCCTTGATCAGCCGGTACGCCGTGGTGTGCGCGTGCGCGGCCTTCTCCAGCTCGCCGATCTCCAGCAACGGCCACAGCAGCGCGGACAGGATGCCCTGCGGCTGCGTGGCGCAGCCGGAGTCGCCCGACAGGCCCTCCCAGCCGTGCGCGGCGGCCTCCTGGTGGCGGCCGAGGCGCGCCAGCATCCAGACCTGCTCCTCGATCACGCAGGCCTCGCAGTCCGCCATCGGCCCGCGTTCCGTGGCGAGGTAACGGCCGAGGTGCTCGGCGAGGCCCGCCATGTCACCGACGTGGTAGGCGTACTCGGCGCGGGCGCCGTGCACCGGCTGCACCGAGAACCCGAGCCTGCCGTAGCGGTCCGCGAGCTGGCCGATCACGGCCTGCAGCTGTTCCAGCGAGAACTTCGGGTCGCGGCGCAGCCCCGTCGCGATCCACTTGTGCGCCCAGTTCAGCGAGTGCACCTCGTACTCGTTGAACGCCTCCGGGTCCTTCTCCTCGGCGGCCCGCACCCACGCGAACGGCGCGAGCATCAGGTCGTAGCGCGAGAGGTAGTACGCCGAGTCGATCAGCGCGGTCCGGCACGAGACGCCGAGCGGCAGGTGCCCGAGCGCGTCGGACATGCGCGCGGCCCGTTCCAGCGCCTCGTGCTTCGGCATGCCCGTGGGCATGTTGTACGCCTCCAGGAACGCCCGCTCCGCGTCCTCTGCGGTGAAGTCGGCCATGTTCACTTGCCCCCAACGGCGCGGTCCAGCAGTTCCAGGAACGAGCGGTTCAGCGCCGCCGTGTCCTTCGGTCGCATCGCTCGCCGAGCCTGCAGAACGGCGTGCACGTACAGAGATTCGAGCGTCAGCTCCACCAGGGCGGGGTCGGTCAGCCGCGCCAGCCGCTGCACCAGCGGGTTGCGGCAGTTGAGGACCAGTTGCTCGGCGCGCGACGAGCCGGAGCCCGCGGTCAGCTGCCCGAGCAGCTCCGCCCACAACGGGTCCGTCACCTCCTCCGCGGTCTGCTCGGTGTCGAGCTTGCGCTGCTGCTCCGCGTTGGTGATCAGCAGGGCGGGCAACGAGACCGGGTCGAAGTCGCGGATCACCGCGTCGCAGTCGTGCCGGTCCAGCGCCGCCGCGCCCTCGGAGAGCCGCAGCCGCAGCGCCGTCTCGATGTCCGGCTCCGGATCGGCCAGCGCCGCCAGCAGTTCCGACGGCGCGACCCGGCGTGCGACGGCGGGGCCGTCCAGCGCGCTCAGCCGGTTCAGCAGCTCCATGTCGTAGGCGTAGCCGGCGTTCACGAGGCCCAGCCCCTGCGCGGCCGCGACCGGTGCGAGCTGGTGGAACTCGTCGACGTCCGGGATGTAGAGGATCGCGCCGTGCTTGCGCTTGAACTGCCGCAACGGGATCGCGCCCTCGGTCGTCTCGAACGGCAGCCACCGCTCGACCAGCCGCAGCATCTCGTCGTCCGACCGCGCCAGCGACTTGATGCCCAGGTGGTGCGCGGCCAGCAGCTCACCGGCCCGGCGCGGTTCGATCGCGTCCAGCCGGATCAGCCAGTCGCGGATCTGCTCGCCCAGTTCCTCGCGCACCGCCAGCAGCATCTCGTCCTGGTAGAGCGACTCGCGGGACGCCGTGGGCCGGATCGCGGACGCGTCGACCACGCACCGCACGAAGTACGCCCAGTCCGGCAGCAGACCCTCGACGTTGTCGCCGACCAGCATCCGCTTCAGGTACACCCGGTGCGTCTGGCGCGTGCCGGGGTGCACCCCGGACGGCAGCACGAACGCGACACCGGTCAGTCCCGCCGCCTCGACCTCGATCGGGATCGCCTCGAAGGGCTTGAACCCGAAGACCTGCTCGCAGTACTCGGAGAGGTCCGCGTCCTCGTCGTCCCAGGGGCGTTCGCCACGGGTGACCGCCGCGCCGTCCAGCGTCACGACGGCCGGCAGCAGATCGCCGTAGTCGCTCACCAGCGGCCGCACGACGTCGGCTTCGAGCCAGTGCTCGTTGCCCCGCGACGCGCTCAGCCGCACCGTCGTGCCGACCGGCGCACCGTCCGCAGTGTCTACTTCGGACACCGTGTAGTTGCCGGAGGAGTCCGCCTCCCACCGCACGGCAGGACCGCCGCGGGCAGACCGCGTGACGACCGTCACCGACGAGGCGACCAGGAAGCACGACAGCATGCCGACGCCGAACTGGCCGAGGAACCCCTCGCGGGCGAAGCCCAGGTCGTCCCTCTTGGACGTGCGGCCGAGCGTGGACAGCAGCTCGTGGACCTCGTCCTCGGTGAGCCCCACGCCGGTGTCGGTGATCGTCAGCGCGGAACCGCAGGTGATCGTGATGTCGGCCGGGCACGACGGGTCGAGCTCGCGCCGCGCCGTGATCGCGTCGACGGCGTTCTGCAGCAGTTCGCGCACGTAGACGCGCGGACTGCTGTAGAGGTGGTGGCTCAGGAGGTCGATGATGCCGCGCAGGTCGACGCGGAAGGTGTGCGACATGATGCCGCCCATCCTAGGTACGACCGCGTGGTTGATGCCGCTTTTTATGAGCACCTGGGGGACGCGATGTGGTTCTGGGCGTGGAGATCGGCAGTGCTCCTGGGCTGCGTGACGGCGACGGTGCTGCTGGGCCGGCTGCTCGGGGATCCCTGGGACGTGTACCTGCTGCTCGCGGTCTCGCTGGTGGTGCTGCCGCCCGTCGTGCAGCGCTGGCGAGCGCGGTACAGGGCCGTTAACGGAAGCGGCCCGAGCGGTCAAGACGGTACCGACTAGGATCGGCCTGTTCATTACCGAGGTCCGCTGTGTGGATCAAAACTGGGAGCTGTCCACAAACCATGTCCGGAGCCAACGACCCGTACGACCCGAAGCAGGTCGCGGCGCTGTCGGCCGAGCACCTCGACGCCGCCGTGCAGAAGGCGCGCGAGGCGTTCGCCGGAGCAGCCGACCTGGAGGCACTGGCCGCGGTCAAGCCCGGCCACCTCGGTGACCGGTCGCCCGTGCTGCTGGCCCGCCGCGAGATCGGTGCCCTGCCTCCCAAGGCCAAGGCCGAGGCGGGCAAGCGGGTGAACGAGGCGCAGTCCGCGATCAAGACCGCGTTCGAAGAGCGCTTCGCCGTGCTCCAGGTCGAGCGCGACGAGCGGGTGCTGCGCGAGGAGTCCGTCGACGTCACGCTGCCCTGGGACCGCTTCCCGCGCGGCGCGCGCCACCCGATCACCACGCTCGCCGAGCGCATCGGTGACGTCTTCGTGGCCATGGGCTACGAGATCGCCGAAGGCCCCGAGCTCGAGACCGAGTGGTTCAACTTCGACGCGCTGAACTTCGGCAAGGACCACCCGGCCCGCTCGATGCAGGACACGTTCTACATCGCGCCGGGTGACTCGCAGCTGGTCCTGCGCACGCACACCTCTCCCGTGCAGGCCCGCACGCTGCTGGAGCGCGACCTGCCGGTGTACGTCGTGTGCCCCGGCCGCACGTTCCGCACCGACGAGCTCGACGCGACGCACACCCCGGTGTTCCACCAGGTCGAGGGCCTCGCGGTCGACAAGGGCCTGACGATGGGCCACCTCAAGGGCACGCTCGACGCGTTCGCCCGCGCCATGTTCGGCGAGGACTCGAAGACCCGCCTGCGCCCGAGCTTCTTCCCGTTCACCGAGCCGTCGGCCGAGGTCGACGTCTGGTTCCCGGAGAAGAAGGGCAGCGCCGGCTGGGTCGAGTGGGGCGGCTGCGGCATGGTCAACCCCAACGTGCTGCGCGCCACCGGCGTCGACCCGGACGTCTACTCCGGCTTCGCGTTCGGCATGGGCCTGGAACGCACCCTGCAGTTCCGCAACGGCCTTCCCGACATGCGCGACATGGTCGAGGGCGACGTCCGCTTCACCCAGCCTTTCGGAACGGAGGCCTGATCCGGATGCGCGTCCCGGTCAGCTGGCTGGTCGAACACCTCGGTTTCGACGAAGTCCCCACGCCCGACGAGCTCGCCGAGGCGTTCACGCGCATCGGCATCGAGGTCGAGGAGGTGAGCCCGCTCGGTCCCGTGACCGGCCCGATCGTCGCCGGTCGCGTCGTCGAGATCGAGGAGCTCACCGAGTTCAAGAAGCCCATCCGCTACTGCAAGGTCGAGGTCGGCCCCGAGCAGGTCAACCAGATCATCTGCGGTGCCACGAACTTCGTCGAGGGCGACTCGGTCGTCGTCGCGCTGCCCGGCGCCGTGCTGCCCGGTGGCTTCGCGATCTCCGAGCGCAAGACGTACGGCCGCGTGTCGCAGGGCATGATCTGCGCCTCCGACGAGCTCGGCATCGGCGACGACCACTCCGGCATCCTCGTGCTGCCCACCGGCACCGCGCAGCCCGGCGACGACGCGCTGGAGCTGCTCGGCCTGAACGACAGCGTCATCGAGCTCGCGCCGACCCCGGACCGCGGCTACGCGTTCTCGGTCCGCGGCCTCGCCCGCGAGATCGCGTGCGCGCTGGACGTGCCGTTCGGAGACCCCGGCGTGGTCGAGATCCCCGAGCCCGAGGGCGAGGCGTGGCCGGTCCACGTCGATGACCGCCCCGGCTGCTCGCGGTTCGTCGCGCGCCGCGTCACCGGTGTCGACCCCACGGCGCCGACGCCGTGGTGGATGCGCCGCCGCCTGATGCTCGCGGGCATGCGCTCGATCTCGCTGCCGGTCGACGTCACGAACTACGTGATGCTCGAACTGGGTCAGCCGCTGCACGCGTTCGACGCGTCTTCCCTGTCCGGCGCGCTGACGGTGCGCCGGGCGCTGGCGGGGGAGAAGCTCACGACGCTGGACGACCAGGTCCGCGCGCTCGACACGGACGACATCGTGATCGCCGACGACTCCGGCGTGATCTCGCTGGCCGGTGTCATGGGCGGTGCGTCGACCGAGGTCGGCGACGCCTCCTCGGACATCCTGCTCGAAGCCGCGAACTGGGACCCGGCGTCCATCGCGCGCACGGTCCGCCGGCACAAGCTGCCGTCCGAGGCCGCGAAGCGCTTCGAGCGCACGGTCGACCCGGCTCTCGCGCCCGTCGCGCTGGAGCGGGCCGCGAAGCTGCTCAACCACTACGCCGAGGGCCAGATCAAGCCCGGCCGCACGGACGTGGGCACGCCCGCGCTGCCCGAGCCGGTGTCGATGCCGATCGACCTGCCGGACCGCATCGCCGGCGTCCGCTACGCGCGGGGCGTCACGGCCCGCCGTCTCGGCCAGATCGGCTGCCAGGTCTCGGTGACCACCTCGGAGGAGGGCCAGACGATCGTCACGGCCGTGCCGCCGACGTGGCGTGCCGACCTCGTGCAGCCCGCCGACCTGGTGGAGGAGGTGCTGCGCCTGGAGGGCTACGACACGATTCCGTCGGTGCTGCCGCCCGCTCCCGCCGGTCGCGGCCTGACCGAGCAGCAGCGCCGTCGCCGCACGGTGTGGCGCACGCTGGCCGAGGACGGGTTCGTCGAGGTCAAGCCGTTCCCGTTCATCGACCCGTCGGTGTTCGACGCCTTCGGCCTGCCGGCGGACGACATCCGCCGCAACGCGGTCGGCGTGCTGAACCCGTTGGAGGCGGACAAGAACGTCCTGGCGACGACGCTGCTGCCGGGCCTCCTGGAGACCCTCCAGCGCAACCTCGCCCGTGGTGTGAAGGACGTCTCGCTCTACAACGTCGCCCAGGTGACGCTGCCGCGCGCCCAGCAGGTTCCCGTGCCGTCGCTGGGCGTGGACCGCCGGCCGACCGAGGCCGAGGTGGCCTCGCTGCTGGCCGCGCTGCCGAACCAGCCGCTGCACGTCGCGGGTGTCCTCACGGGCCACCGCGAACTGGCCGGCTGGTGGGGCAAGGGCCGCATCGCCGACTGGTCGGACGCCGTCGAGGCCGCCCGTCGCGCCGCTCAGGCCTACGGCGTGCAGCTGCGCGTCGTGGCGTCGGACCTGCTGCCCTGGCACCCCGGCCGCTGCGCCGAGCTGCGGGTCGGCGACTGGCCCGTCGGCCACGCCGGTGAGCTGCACCCGAAGGTGGTCGAGGCGCTCGGCCTGCCCAAGCGCACCGTGGCGTTCGAGCTCGACCTCGACGCACTGCCGCTGGACGACCACCGCCCGGCCCCGATGGTGTCGGCCTACCCGCCGGTGCTGCTGGACGTGGCCCTGGTCGTGGACGCCTCCGTGCCGGTGCAGTCGGTGTCCGAGGTCCTGGGCGCGTCCGCCGGCGACCTGCTGGAGGACATCCGCCTGTTCGACGTCTACACCGGTGAGCAGGTGGGCGAGGGCAAGAAGTCGCTCGCGTACTCCTTGCGCTTCCGCGCGCCGGACCGCACGCTGACGGTGGAGGAGGCGACTTCGGCCCGCGACGCCGCCGTTGCCGCCGCCGGCGAGCGCCTGGGCGCGGCTCTCCGCGCCTGATCAGTCACACCGCGTGAGGCCCGGGATTCTTCGAGAATCCCGGGCCTATTCGCGTAAGGACAGTCCTGACCTCCAGTCCGCGTGCGCATGTAACCGATCCATGCTGGTTGACAACAGTGCCTCCCGGGTCCTCGTTCTTGTGTCTTGTGCACGCTGTGTAGTGATTGAAGGTTCTCCAAACTTGGTGCCGTCCCACCGAGCACCACGCCTCAGGAGAACAACATGCGCAAGCGCACCACCGTCATCGCCGCAGTCGCCATCGTCGCCGTGGGTGGCGGGATCGCCTACGCCGCATGGTCGAGCAGCGGTTCGGGCTCCGGTTCCGTCGGCTCCACCACGAGCGTCAACTCGACCATCAACCCGGTCGACGGCGCGGGCGGCCTGTACCCCGGCAGGACCGTCAGCTTCTCGGTGACGATCAACAACCCGAACGGCTACCCGGTCAAGGTCACGTCGATCAGCGCGGGTGAGTCGCAGGAGATCGGCGGTTGCGCCGAGGCCACCGTCACCAGCGTCGCCGTGAGCAACCCCGCGGGCACGATCGCCACCGGTGAGTCCGGCACCTACGTGCTCCAGGCCACCATGAAGGCCGACGCCTCCGACGCCTGCCAGAACAAGGCCTTCTCGCTGCCCCTGACCGCAACGCTCGTCTCGGCTGCCTGAGCCATGCGCCGCGCCCTGATCGTGCTCGCCGTGCTGCTGGTCCTCTCACCGGTCAGCAGCGCGGCGGACAACCCCGCCAAGGCGTTCACGATCGCGGACGCCGGCGCGGCGACGGGGTTGGTCCCCGGTGGGACGGTGACCCGCGCGGTGCGGGTCACCAACCCCAACAACCAGGACATCAAGGTCACCCGGCTCGACACCTCGGTCGGGCGGCCCTCCCCGCACTGCCCGGCGAAGACCGTGACCGTCGACGCCCTCAAGGCGCCGGTCCTCGTCGTCAAGAACGGCTACGCCGACGTGCCGCTGACCGTCCGGATGGCCTCGTCGGCACCGGATGCCTGCAAGAACCTCACCTTCCCCCTCACCTACTCGGGAACGGCGATCAAGCCATGATCAGCTTCAGGGAACTCGTCCGGCGGCGGTACGTCCGCCGGGGCGTCATCGTCCTCGCGGTCGCGACGGCCGCACTCGGTTCCGGCGTCGCCTACGCGGCCTGGACGAGCTCCGGGACCGGCAGTGCCACCACCAAGGCGGGCACCGCACTGGCTCCGGTGGTGACCGGTGGCGCGGTCACCACCGGTGTGCTCTACCCCGGCACCTCGGGCAACGCGGTCGTCACGGTGGCGAACCCCAACCCGTACCCGGTGACGGTCACCTCGATCGCGCCGAACGGCGCCGGCACGTGCGGCGTCTCGTTCGCCGAGCGGTTCCCCGGCACGCAGCTGGCCGCGAACAGCGCTCCGGTGACCATCACGTTCAGCGTGTCGATGGCCTCGAACGCGCCGAACTCCTGCCAGGGCGCCTCGATCGACGTGCCCGTCGTCGTGACGATCGCGAGCGGGACCGGGGCATGAAGCGCCCGGTGATCGCGGCGGCGGTGCTGTGCCTGCTCGCGGCGCAGCCCGCCTCGGCGGCCTGGCAGACGTCGAGGACGGGGACGGCGCAGGCCAAGGCGGGCACCGTGGAGCCGTTGGTGATCACGTCCTGCGTGAAGGCCGGCAACTCGACCACCGTGAGGTGGGAGGCGGTGCCGGGCGCCAGTTTGTACACAGTACTGTGGCAACAGGGGAACGGGTCCAACGCCGATTTCAGGAACAGCGCCACGACCCCCGACCTGACCTACAACGTGCCCGCGCCGATCGACCGCGTACGAGTCCAAGCCACGGTCGGCAGCTGGTCCACGAGTCACACTCAGATAAATTGCCCGTGAAAGTTCGCTCGATCGGCTGAGTCCCGGACATCGGGATTTGGGATCAAATCAGCAGGTGGTAGCCCTGCGTAGCTGTCAAGGTGCCAAAAGTCCCTCATTACAAGGGGAAATCGGCGCCCGTCAGACGCTTGCGCAGTACGTGAAGCTTCTCCAAGATTGGCGGCGCGGCCCGCTAGGGCCGAGGGGCGAAGCGATGAACCACCGGGCGAGTCTGGTCGCCGGTCCGGTGGGGAGCTAGAGGCGAACCCACCGCCTGGGAGCAACAACTCTGGAGAGTTGCGCCATGCGTAGTCTGGGTCCGCGCCTTGAGATCGCCGTGTCCTTGACGATCCTCATGGTCGGCGCGGCGGTCGTGGCGGCCATGCACCTCACCTGGCCTGAGCCGCAGTCGCCCGCCATGGCGTATTCCGTGAGCAGCGGCGAGTCGGGCATGCAACAGCTCAAGCCGTTCGAGATCAACGACATCTCCGGCGCTCCCGTGGAGCTCACGCCGGGTGCCGTGGGCGAGCGCAAGGTGCGGCTGTCCAACCCCAACCCCGTCGTCATCATCGTCGAGAGCCTCTCGGCGGTGCCCGGCCAGCCGCTCGACGGCACGCAGCAGCGCGTCGAGGGCTGCCCGTCCGGTGTGCTGACGGTCGTGCCGCTCACCGACATCGTGGAGATCCCCGCCGGAGGCGCGGTCGAGGTCGCCATGAAGGTCGAGGTCGCCGCGGACGTCCCGGCGGCGTGCGCCGAGCTCGTCTTCCCGCTCACCTACTCGGGTCGCGCGAAGCACGGCTAGCCGTGCAGGTGTTTGAGGGCCTCGCGCCGCGACAGCGGTGACAGCCCCGGCCGCGCCTCGACGAACGCGCGCACCCAGCCCGGCTCGGTCTTCGCGAACTCCCGCAGTGCCCAGCCGATGCCCTTGCGCAGGAAGAAGTCGGGATCGTCCACGTTGGCGTCGATGCACGCCGTCAGCAGTTCCACGTCGGTCGCGCCCTTGAACCCGAGCTGGCAGATCACCGACGTCCGGCGGCGCCACCTGTCCGTGTCGGCGGACCATTTCAGCATCAACGGCCGCACGACGTCAGGCGTTGAACGCAGCAACGGCCCGATCCGTTTCGACGCGATCTCGTCGACGTAGTCCCACCACGCGCCGGTCACGATCATCTCGTCGAACCACGGCAGCAGATCGACGGACTGGAATCGGCGATCACCGCTCAGCGACAACGCGATGTAGCGCTCCTCGCGATAGGTCGCCTCGCGCCACAACGTCCGGATGGCGTCGAACCACGCGTCCCGGTCGTGCAACTGGGGCAGCGACTTCAGCAGTGCGACCCGTCCCGGTTTCTGCACGCCCAGGAACGGCATGCCGGACTTCATGTACGCCTGCATCTCCAGTGCCTTCACCGGATCCGCGCGTTCCTGGAGTCCCGCTCGAACCGCCTCGATCAAGGAAACCTCAAGAGTCACGCCCAAACGTTATAGGCATAAGGAGTAGCCCTGTTGAGATTTATGGCCCCATCGGTACCGGAAGTGCTAACGAATGCGCAAAGCATCACTTGACCGGGTGTACATGTGAACGGAAAGGCTGCTTGATCCGGATACAGTTCGCGTTCATGCGCGTGCTCATGGTCGTGGCGGCGCTCGTGCTCGGCAGCATGGGTGCCACCAAAGCGGACACGGTGGATTATCTCGATCTGCCGCTGGTGAACGGAAACGGCGAACAGCGGGGTGGAGTGCACCCCGATCTGCCGTCCGACCGCGCCGCGATCGAGCAGGCGCTGACCGCGTACCGGGCCAAGGGCATCGCGCCGACGCGGTTCAGGGCGTTGCTGTGGCAGTACTGGATCGTCCGCGCCGCCGAGGACGCGGGCGTCGACCTCGCCGAGTGGGACCCGCAGCGCCCCGCGGACTCGAACCGAGCGGTGATCTTCGCCGTTTACGACTTCTACGCGAAGCTCTACCTGACGCACCCGGACACGTTGCGGTGGATGGGATTCGCGAACATCGGCGCGCCCGCGTTCGCCGCCGGCATGCTCGACCTCGGCACGCTCCCGGAACTGCGCTGGTTCTCGTCGATGCTGATGTCGATGCAGAAGCACATCTTCATGGACTTGGGCGCGATGCACGCCGCCTATCTGCACGGTGGCGTGAAAGCCGTGGAGGAGCTGCGCGACGCGGGCATCATCGACGCCGACACCACGGCGGCGTGGGCGGATCCGGCGCAGGCGGTGATGGAGTTCTCGTCGCGCGAGCAGAACCTGGTGATCGCGGACCAGTTCGACCGGATGCGGTCCCGCTTCCTGCCACCCGGCGAGATGGTGACGTACGCGATCACGGTCGCCGGGCCGATGCCCGTTCCCGGTGGCAAGACGCCCGCGCAGTACCGGCCGTTGTTGGGCGGTCCGCTGCCCGCGTTCAACTACGCGGACCGGGTGGCGCGCTGGGACTTCCTGAGCAACGACACGGTGCCCGCCTACGAGCGGCTGAGCAGGGACGCCGTGCACAGGATCGTGCAGCGGCCGTTCGCCGAGCGGGTCGCGGACTACCGGGCCACCGCCCGCCTGCTGGATCTGCTGCCGTTCAGGAGTTCCGGAGTGGAATCGCATCCGTCGAAGTAGTCTGACGACCATGACGTCGTACGACTACGACCTGATCGTCATCGGCTCTGGTCCTGGCGGCCAGAAGGCGGCGATCGCGGGTGCGAAACTGGGCAAGCGCGTTGCGATCATCGACAAGCAGGAGATGGTCGGCGGTGTCTGCGCGAACACGGGCACCATCCCGTCGAAGACGCTGCGGGAAGCCGTCATGTTCCTGACGGGCATGAGCCAGCGCGAGCTGTACGGCGCCAGCTACCGCGTCAAGCAGGACATCACGATCACCGACCTGATGGCCCGCACGCAGCACGTGATCGGCCGCGAGGTCCAGGTCGTGCGCGCGCAACTGCACCGCAACGGCATCGACCTCCTCAACGGCTGGGGCCGGTTCGTCGACGAGCACACCGTCGCCGTCGACGGGAGCCACCGCGGCGACCACACCACCATCACCGGTGAGTACGTCGTCATCGCGACCGGCACGACACCGGCCCGTCCCTCCGTGGTGGACTTCGACGAGGAGCGGATCCTCGACTCGGACGAGGTCTTCGCGCTGCAGGAGATCCC
The DNA here is from genome assembly GCF_026242055.1 of Lentzea sp. NEAU-D7. GTDB lineage: Bacteria > Actinomycetota > Actinomycetes > Mycobacteriales > Pseudonocardiaceae > Lentzea. The sequence goes on from NZ_JAPJDL010000019.1 coordinate 203,139, forward strand.
GGCGTCGCTCGTGGTCGTCGGCGCCGGCGTGATCGGCATCGAGTACGCCTCGATGTTCGCCGCGCTGGGCACCCGCGTGACGGTCGTGGAGCAGCGCGAGCGGATGCTGGACTTCTGCGACCCCGAGATCGTCGAGTCGCTGAAGTTCCACCTGCGCGACCAGGCCGTCACGTTCCGCTTCGGCGAGAAGGTCGTGAACGTCGAGGTGTCCAAGGGCGGCACCATCACGACGCTGGCGTCGGGCAAGCGCATCCCGGCCGCCGCCGTCATGTACTCGGCTGGCCGGCAGGGCACGACCGACAAGCTGAACCTCGCCGCCGCCGGGATCGAGGCCGACAACCGCGGCCGCCTGTCCGTCGACGAGCACTACCGCACGCCGGTCGAGCACATCTACGCCGTCGGCGACGTGATCGGCTTCCCCGCGCTGGCCGCGACGTCGATGGACCAGGGCCGCCTGGCCGCGTACCACGCGTTCGGCGAGCCTGTGCACGAACTGACCTCGCTGCAGCCGATCGGCATCTACACGATCCCCGAGATCTCCTACTGCGGCGCCACCGAGGCCGAGCTGACCTCGTCCGCGGTGCCGTACGAGGTCGGCATCTCGCGCTACCGCGAGCTCGCGCGCGGCCAGATCGTCGGCGACGCGTACGGCATGCTGAAGCTGCTGGTGTCCACTGTGGACCGGAAGATCCTCGGTGTGCACGTCTTCGGCACCGGCGCCACGGACCTCGTGCACATCGGCCAGGCCGTGATGGGCTGCGGCGGCACCGTCGACTACCTGGTCGACACGGTCTTCAACTACCCGACGCTGTCCGAGGCCTACAAGGTCGCCGCACTGGACGCCACGAACAAGATCCGCGCACTGGACCGCTTCACGACCTCGTGAGGCCGGCCTCGTGGGCCACGATGGCGGCCTGCACGCGGTTGGAGCACTCCAGCTTGGGCAGGATCCGGCTGATGTGCGCCTTCACCGTGCCGGTCGCCATGAAGAGCTGCTCGCCGATCTCGGTGTTGGACAGCCCCTCGCCCACGAGCTTCAGCACGCCTCGCTCGGTCTCGGTGAGCGCGTCGATCTTGCGGCGCGCCTCCGGGCCTTCGTTCGGCGCGATGAGGTGCTTCTCGATCAGGCGCCGGGTGATCTGCGGGGCCAGGATCGGCTCGCCCCGCGCGGCCTTGCGGACGGCGTTGATCAGCTCCTGCGGCGGGGTGTCCTTGAGCAGGAACCCGGTCGCGCCGACCTTGAGCGCCTGGGCCACGTAGGAGTCCTCGCCGAACGTCGTGAGCATGACGACGTTGGCCCTGGCCGCGATCTGCTCGGCGGCCTTGAGCCCGTCACCACCCGGCATGCGGATGTCGAGCAACGCGACGTCGATCGTGTGCTTGAGGGTCAGCTCGACGGCCTGCCTGCCGTCGCCGGCCTCGGCGACCACGGTGATCTCGGGGTCGTTCTCGAGGATCAGCCGGATGCCGGCCCGCATGAGCGTTTCGTCGTCAGCGATGAGAACTCGGATCACGACCAGCAGCCTACGGGCGCTCCTGCTCCTTCGAGGACAACTTGCCGTCGCGGAAGCACAGCTTGTAGGCGAGGTCGGGGTTGTGCGACGTCCGGAACCGCGAGCACCCGTCCACGCCGAGCTGCCCCACGCCGAACTCCTCGTAGACGTCCCCTTCGGACGTGACACCCACCCGCAGCGAGTCGAAGTACGGCGCGTTCATCTGCGTCGGGTTGAACAACGCGAAGAGCAGCAACACGGTCAGGGCGCCCACGATCGGCAGCAGAGCCAGCATCCCGAGGCAGCCGCCGCCCAGCACGCGCGGCACGGTCAGCACCTCGGCGGCGAGCGGCGGAGGCACCTCCACGACCTCGGCGGTGGCGAGCTCCGCCTGGGCGGGCGGGTTCAGCGGCACGTCCGCCGCCACCCGGAAACCGCCCTCGACCGGCGCACCCGCGCTGAACGACCCGCCGAGCAGCCCGACTCGTTCCTCCAGACCGATCAGGCCGCGCCGGGTGCCCTGGCCGGGAGGGGCGGCCGACGGGCCGTTCACCACCTGGATGCGGGCCCGGCCTCCCTGCACCGCGACCTGCACCCGCGTGCGGGCGGACGGTGCGTGCTTGGCGACGTTGGTCAGGGCCTCGCGGACCACCCGGTGCACCGCGCGGCGGGTGCGCTGGTCGGCACCGTGCAGGTCGTCACCGGACCAGTCGAGCGTCGCGGCGAGTCCGGAACCCTCGACCAGCGCGGTGATGTCGGAACGGGTGCCGGTGTCCTCGTCGAGCGACTCGGGCTCGGGGTTCGTCCGCAGCACGCCGAGGATCTCGCGCAGCTCGGCCATCGCGAGCGACGACGTGGTGCGGATCAGCTCGGCCTGCTCGTGCAGCTGGGGCGCCTTGCGGGCGGTCGTGAGCTCGAGCGCCCCGGCGTGGATGGAGATGAGGCTGAGCCGGTGGCCGAGCATGTCGTGCATCTCGCCGGCGATGTGCGCGCGTTCGTCGGCACGGGCGGACGCGGCGGTCAGGGCGCGGGCGCGCTCGAGGTACTCGTTGCGTTCCTGCAGCAGCCGGACCATCGGCCTCCGGCGGCCGAGCAGCATGCCCGAGACGGCGGGGAACAGCACGAAGAACACCGAACTGATGATCGCGCCGACCACGGCCTCCCAGAGCGGCATGCTCCGGTAGCTCTCCTGGAACTGGCTGAACGCGGTCTGCAGCAGCGTCATGATGCCGAGCAACGCCCACAACCGGCCCAGTCGCGGGAGGCGGCGGCACGCGGCGAAGACCACGAACGTCGTGATGGCCTGCGCCCACAGGTTGTTCACCGCGAAGAGCGGCGCGGTGAGCAGCAGCGCCCACTCGGGCCTGTCCGGAGCGATCCACACCAGCGCGGCGATCCACAACGCGGTCGCGACCGTCAGCGCGGTGTGGGGGACCGGCGCGAGCGGGGCGATCAGCGGCACCAGGCCGACCAGGAACGCGAGCAGCGACCAGACGTACCTCATCGGGCGAGCTCCCTCTTCGCGGTCATGAGCGCGCTGTTCCGGTCGAAGCAGACCTCGAAGTCGCGGTCGTCGGAGCCCTCGACGTGGTAGCGGTAGCACCCCGTGTGGTCCGAGGGGACGCCGAACCCGAACTTCTCGGTGACGTCCTCCTCGTGCGTGACCGACACCTGGAACTTCTCGAACTCCTCCGGGCTGATCTCGCTGCGGCTGAAGACCGCGACCGCGAGCAGCACGAGCACCGTGCCGAGCGCCGGAACCAGCGAGAGCGTGGCCAGACAGCCGCCGCCGACCACGCGCGGCATCGTCAGGACCTCGGCGGTGATCGGCGGCGGCGCCTCCGCCACCGCACCCGCAGCACCGGTCTCCTCCTGCACGACGGGGTGCGACGGCAGGTCGGCCAGCACCCGGAACCCGCCGCCCGCCGGTACCCCGGCGAGGAACGAGCCGCCGATCAGCTCGACGCGTTCTTCCAGGCCGATGAGCCCGCGCCGGGTGCCGGCACCCCTCGGTGCCGCGCTGGGACCGTTGACGATCTCGACCCGCACCCGGTCGGCGACGGTCACGGCCACCCGAGTCCGGGCTGACGGGGCGTGCTTGTGCACGTTCGTGAGTCCCTCGCGCACGACCCGGTGCACCGCCCTGCGCAGGCGTGCGTCGGCATCGGCCAGGTCATCGCCTGACCAGTCGAGGTGCACGGACAGGCCTGCCGCGGAAGACGCCGCGACGAGTCGTTGGACGTCCGCGCGCGTGCCGGCGTCCTCGTCGTGCTCGGAGGAGGTGCCCAGCACGCCGAGGATCTCGCGCAGTTCCTCCATCGCGACCGCGGACGTCTTGCGGATCAGTTCGACCTGCTCGCGCAGCTCGGGCGCGTGCTCGGCGGCGGACTGCTCCAGCGCGTCCGCGTGCGTGGTCAGCTGCCGGAGCCGGTGGCTGAGAGTGTCGTGCATCTCGCTGGCGATGTGTGCGCGTGTGGCCGAACGAGCGGTGCTCGCCGTCAACGCGCGCGCGTGTTCCAGGTAGTCGTTGCGCTCCATCAGCACCTGCGTCAACGGCTTGCGCCGCCCGATCAGCGCACCGGACACCGCGGGGAAGATCAGCAGGAACACGACCGAGAACAGCGTGCCGAGCACGTATTCGAAGAAGCTGTCGCCCGCTCGCCACGCGTGCAGGCCGCCGAACGCCGCCTGCAGCACCGCCGTGACGCCCACCAGCGCCCACAGCTGCCCCTGCGACCGGATCGACCGCGCCGAGCGGAAGACCACCAGCGACGTCGGGGCGATGGCGAGCAGGTTGTTGACCCCGTTGAGGGGAGCGGTGAGCACGATCGCCCACCGCGGCCAGCGAGCGCTGATCGGCACGAGCGCCGCCGCCCACACCGCGGACGCCACGACGAGCCACCAGTGCACTGGCCTGCCGAGCGGCGCGAACAGCGTCACCAACGCCAGCAGGAGGGCACCTGCCGCCCACCACCCGTCGCGCACCTTCACGTTCACGCGCAACATCATCGTCGACCGCGTTCAGCGCCCCACAGCGCCAGGTGGCTCCGATCGGTTCGCCAGGTGGCCAAACTCCTGTTGAGTGAGTTTGCATGTCTGTGCATAATCATGCGTATGACAGTGAGGATCGCGGTCGCGGGCGCCAGCGGGTACGCGGGTGGCGAGCTGCTCCGCCTGCTACTCGGCCATCCGGACATCGAGATCGGCGCGCTGACGGCCAACAGCAGCGCCGGTGACAGGCTGCTCAAGCACCAGCCGCACCTCCTGCCGCTCGCCGACCGGGAACTACAAGACACCACAGCCGAGACGCTCAAGGGCCACGACGTGGTGTTCCTCGCACTTCCCCACGGTCACTCAGCCGCGCTGGCCGAGCAACTCGGCGACGACGCGCTCGTGATCGACTGCGGCGCCGACCACCGGCTGACCAGCGCGGACGACTGGAAGCGGTGGTACGGCGGTGAGCACGCGGGCACCTGGCCGTACGGACTTCCCGAACTTCCCAACGGGCGGGACGCGCTCGTCGGCGCGCGCCGCGTCGCCGTTCCCGGCTGCTATCCGACGGTGTCCTCGCTGGCCCTGGCCCCGGCCGTCGACCTCATCGAGGACGAGGTCGTCATCGTCGCCGTGTCGGGCACCAGCGGTGCCGGCAAGTCGCTGAAGACGAACCTGCTCGGGTCCGAGGTCATGGGGTCGGCCAGCGCCTACGGCGTCGGCGGCGCCCACCGGCACACGCCCGAGATCACCCAGAACCTGAGCGCCGCCGCGGGCCGGCCGATCAAGGTCAGCTTCACGCCGGTGCTCGCCCCGATGTCCCGGGGCATCCTCGCGACCTGCACGGCTTCGTTGAAGACCGACGGCGCAAACGTTCGCGCGGCCTACGAGAAGGCGTACGCGGACGAGCCGTTCGTGCACCTCCTACCCGAAGGCCTCTGGCCGACGACGAACGCCGTTCTCGGTTCGAACGCCGTCCAGCTGCAAGTCACCGTCGACGAAGACCTCGGCCGGCTCGTGGTCGTGGCCGCCGTCGACAACCTGGCCAAGGGCACCGCGGGTGCCGCTGTCCAGTGCATGAACCTCGCTCTCGGACTGCCGGAAACGACCGGCCTCTCGACCGTTGGAGTCGCTCCGTGAACCGCAACAAGGGCGTCACCGGACCCCAGGGCTTCCGGGCCGCCGGGATCGCCGCCGGAATCAAGGAATCCGGCGCTCTCGACCTGACGCTCGTCGTGAACGACGGGCCCTCCGACGCCGCCGCGGGCGTGTTCACCACGAACAAGGTGAAGGCCGCGCCGGTGTTGTGGTCGCAGCAGGTGATCCAGTCCCGGCGGCTGACCGCGGTGGTGCTCAACTCCGGCGGCGCCAACGCGTGCACCGGTCCCGAAGGCTTCCAGGACACCCACGCCACCGCGGAGAAGGTCGCCGAGGTGCTCGGCACCGGCGCCGTCGACGTCGCGGTCTGCTCGACCGGCCTGATCGGCGAGCGCCTCCCGATGGACAAGGTCCTGACCGGCGTCGAGAACGTCGCGAAGGAGCTGGACTCCACGGTGGAGGCCGGGCTCAACGCCGCCACCGGCGTCATGACCACGGACAGCCGCCCCAAGCAGTCGTGGAAGGCCTCCGAGCAGGGCTGGTCGGTCGGCGGGTTCGTGAAGGGCGCGGGCATGCTCGCCCCGAACATGGCCACGATGCTGTCGGTCATCACGACCGACGCCAAGATCTCCGGCGACTCGCTGGACAAGGCGCTGCGCCTGGCCACGGGCCGCACGTTCGACCGGCTCGACGTCGACGGCGGCACGTCCACCAACGACACGGTGCTGGTGCTGGCCTCGGGCGCCTCGGGCGTCGAGCCCTCGTTCGACGACTTCGTCGCGTTGCTGACCGAGGTCGCGGGCGACCTGGTCAAGCAGCTCCAGGGCGACGCCGAGGGCGTCACGAAGGAAATCAGCATCACCGTCAAGCAGGCCGCCACCGAGGCCGAGGCCGTCCTCATCGGACGGACCGTCGCCGAGGACAACCTGGTGAAGACGGCGCTGTTCGGCAGCGACCCGAACTGGGGCCGCATCGCGATGGCGCTCGGCCGCGCGGACGCCGAGATCGACCCGGACGTGCTGCAGATCCTGATCAACGGCGTGTCGTTGTACCGCAACGGGACCCGCGACCGGGACCGCAGCGAGGCCGACCTGTCCGGACGTGACATCGAGATCGTCATCGACCTCAACGTCGGCGAGGCCGAGGCCACGGTGCTCACCACGGACCTGTCCCACGACTACGTCGAAGAGAACAGCGCTTACTCCTCATGAACGCACAAGAGAAAGCGGCGGTCCTCGTCGAAGCGCTGCCGTGGCTGGAGCGCTTCCGCGGCGCGCTCGTGGTCGTCAAGTACGGCGGCAACGCCATGGTCGACGACGAGCTGAAGAAGGCGTTCGCCGAGGACATGGTGTTCCTGCGGCTGTGCGGCCTGCGCCCGGTCGTCGTGCACGGCGGCGGCCCGCAGATCAAGTCCATGCTGGACAGGCTCGGCATCCACAGCGAGTTCCGCGGCGGCCTGCGCGTCACGACGCCGGAGGCCATGGACGTCGTGCGGATGGTCCTGGTCGGGCAGGTCGGGCGCGAGCTCGTCGGCCTGATCAACCAGCACGGCCCCTACGCCGTCGGCATCTCCGGTGAGGACGCGCACCTGTTCACGGCCACCCGTCGTGGTGCGATCGTCGACGGCGAGGAGGTCGACATCGGCCTCGTCGGCGACATCACCGAGGTCAACCCGGACGCGGTGCTCGACATCGTGCGCGCGGGCCGCATCCCCGTCGTGTCGTCGGTCGCCCCGAACATCCACGGCGTGCCGCACAACGTGAACGCGGACACGGCGGCCGGCGCTCTCGCGGTCGCTCTTGGTGCCGAGAAGCTCGTCGTGCTCACGGACGTCGAGGGCCTGTACTCGAACTGGCCGGACAAGTCGTCGCTGGTGGACCAGATCCGCGCCGCCGAGCTGGAGAAGATCCTGCCGGACCTGGAAAGCGGCATGGTGCCGAAGATGGAGGCCTGCCTGCGCGCGGTGCGCGGCGGGGTCCCGCAGGCGCACGTGATCGACGGCAGGCTGGCCCACTCGGTGCTGCTCGAAGTCTTCACCACTGAAGGTGTCGGAACGATGGTTCTGGGGGACAAGTGACCACGCGGTGGCAACAGTCCATGATGGACAACTACGGCACACCTTCGCTGCAACTGGAGCGAGGTGAGGGCGCGCACGTCTGGGACGCCGACGGCAACCGGTACGTAGACCTGCTGACCGGTCTCGCGGTCAACGCCCTCGGCCACGCCCACCCGGCGATCGTCGAGGCCGTGTCCACGCAGATCGCGAAGCTCGGCCACACCGGCAACCTGTACGTCAACGAGCCCGCGCTGAAGCTCGCCGAACGCCTGCTCGACCTCGCGGGGGAGCCCGGCAAGGTCTTCTTCTGCAACTCCGGCGCCGAGGCCAACGAGGCCGCGCTCAAGATGGCCCGCCTCACCGGCCGCACCAAGATCGTCTCCACGATCGGTGGGTTCCACGGCCGCACGATGGGTGCGCTGACGCTCACCGGCCAGGAACCGAAGCGCGCACCGTTCGAGCCCTTGGTCCCCGGCGTCTCGCACATCCCGTTCGGTGACGTGGCGGCGTTGGAAGCGGCGATCGACGACGACACGGCGGCGTTCATCGTCGAGCCGATCCAGGGCGAGCAGGGCGTCGTGGTGCCGCCGGCCGGCTACCTCCAGGAAGCCCGCCGGATCACCTCCGAGCACGGTGCGCTGTTCATCCTCGACGAGGTGCAGACCGGCGTCGGCCGCCTCGGCACGTGGTTCGCGTTCCAGCAGGCCGGGATCGTGCCGGACGTCATGACGCTCGCCAAGGGCATCGGCGGCGGCCTGCCGCTGGGCGCCACGATCGGCTTCGGCGCGGCGGCGGAGCTGTTCAAGCCGGGCCACCACGGCACGACCTACGGCGGCAACCCGGTGTGCTGCGCGGCCGGGCTCGCGGTGCTCGACACGATCGCCTCGGAGGGCCTGCTGGAGCACGCCTCGTCCGTGGGCAAGGAGATCGCCGCCGGTGTGGAGGCGCTGCACCACCCCGCGATCACCGGTGTCCGGGGAGCAGGCCTGCTGCTCGGCATCACGCTGCGCGAAGCGGTCTCGGCCAAGGCCGCGGCGGCCGCGCAGAAGGCCGGTTACCTGATCAACCCGATCCAGCCCGACGTGCTGCGGCTCGCCCCGCCGCTCGTGCTGGAGGAGTCCGACGCGCAGGCCTTCGTCGCCGCGCTCCCCACCTTCTTCGAGGAGACGCCGTGAGCCCGAGGCACTTCCTGCGCGACGACGACCTGACCACCGCGGAGCAGGCCGCCGTCCTCGACCTGGCGGACACCTACAAGGCGGACCGCTTCACCGCGAAGCCGCTGGCGGGCCCCAAGTCCGTCGCGGTGATCTTCGAGAAGAACTCCACGCGCACCCGGCTGTCGTTCGAGGTCGGCATCGCGCAGCTCGGCGGCAACCCGGTGATCATCGACGGCCGGTCGATGCAGCTGGGCCGCGAGGAGACGATCGAGGACACCTCGCGGATCCTGTCCGGGTACGTGGACGCCGTGGTGTGGCGGACGTTCGCCCAGGCCCGCATGGAGGCGATGGCCTCCGTGTCGCGCATTCCCGTGGTGAACGCGCTGACCGACGAGTTCCACCCGTGCCAGGTGCTCGCGGACCTGCAGACGATTCGCCGCCGGTACGGCAAGCTGGCCGGCCTGACGCTCACGTACCTGGGCGACGGCGCCAACAACATGGCGCACTCGTTGCTGCTCGGCGGTGCCACGGCGGGTATGCACGTTCGCATCGGTGCACCGGCTTCCTTCGTGCCGAACCCGCAGTTCCTGGAGGACGCCAAGAAGCGGGCCGCCGAGACCGGCGGTTCGGTTGCGTTGATCAGCGACCCGCGCGAGTCGGTCGACGGGTCGGACGTGCTGGTCACCGACACCTGGACGTCGATGGGGCAGGAGAACGACGGCAAGGACCGCGTCGGCCCGTTCCGCCCGTACCAGGTGAACGCCTCGTTGCTGGAGGCGACGGGCAAGCCCGACTCGACGGTGCTGCACTGCCTGCCCGCGCACCGCGGCTGGGAGATCACCGACGAGGTGCTCGACGGCCCGCAGTCGCTGGTGTGGCAGGAAGCGGAGAACCGGCTGCACGCCCAGAAGGCGTTGCTCGTGTGGTTGCTGGAGCAGTCGTCGTGACCCGCACCGCCCGCCAGGGCCGCATCGTCGAGGTGGTGTCGCAGCGAGCCGTGCGCAGCCAGTCCGAGCTCGCGAAGCTGCTCGCGGCGGAAGGCATCGACGTCACGCAGGCCACCCTGTCTCGCGACCTCGACGAGCTCGGCGCGGTCAAGCTGCGCGGCCCTGACGGCGGTGCGCCGGTCTACGTGATCCCCGAGGACGGCAGTCCCGTGCGCGGTGTTCAGGGCGGCACGACGCGCCTGGTCCGCGTGCTGGGGGAGCTGCTGGTGTCGACGGACCACTCCGGAAACCTCGCGGTGCTGCGAACTCCGCCGGGTGCCGCGCAGTTCCTGGCCTCCGCACTGGACCGCGCGGCGTTGCACGAGGTCGTCGGCACGATCGCGGGCGACGACACGATCCTCGTCGTGGCCCGCGAGCCGATGACCGGAGCCGAGCTCGCCGACCGGATCACCGCGCTGGCCTCGGGTTCGGTCGATGAATGAGCCCGTGCACGCCGTTCTGACGTTCGACGCGGGTGTCCCGGTGGCGGTGGACGGCGAGACCGTCTCCGTCGCCGAGGCCGTCCGCGAGCTCAACTTCCGCGCCGGCGTCGTCAGGTCCAGCCTCGGCTCGGTCGCCGTACGCGTCGCGCGGATGGCTTTGCCGTCGGGTTCCGGTGAGGTCGACGTCGCGCTGTACCAGGGGCGCGTCGTCGGGCTGGTGGCCCGTTCGGAAGAATCTCTCTACGACTTCGCCAGCTGAAAGTTGCGTGTGATGAGTTCTTTGTGGGGTGGCCGGTTCGAGTCGGGACCGGCCGAGGCGATGGCGCGGCTGTCGCTGTCGACGCATTTCGACTGGCGGCTCGCGCCGTACGACATCGCGGGCTCGCGCGCCCACGCCCGTGTGCTGCACGCCGCGGGCCTGCTGTCGGACGAGGAGCTCTCCGGCATGCAGAAGGCGCTGGACGAGCTGCTCGCCGACGTCGAGTCCGGCGCCTTCACCCCGGTGCTGGAGGACGAGGACGTCCACACGGCGCTGGAGCGGGGCCTGATCGACCGCGCCGGCACCGAACTCGGCGGCAAGCTGCGCGCGGGCCGTTCCCGCAACGACCAGGTCGCCACCCTGTTCCGCATGTGGCTGCGCGACGCCGCCCGCCGGGTCGCCGCCGGTGTGCTGGACGTCGTGGACGCGCTGGCCGCGCAGTCCGAGACGCACTTCGGTGCCGTCATGCCGGGCCGCACGCACCTGCAGTCCGCCCAGCCCGTGCTGCTCTCGCACCACCTGCTGGCGCACGCCCACGCGTTGCTGCGCGACGTCGACCGCCTGCACGACTGGGACAAGCGCGCCGGCTTCTCGCCGTACGGCTCCGGTGCCCTGGCCGGCTCCTCGCTGGGGCTGGACCCGGCGAAGGTGGCCGCCGACCTGGGCTTCTACGCCCCGGTCGAGAACTCGATCGACGGCACCGCCTCCCGCGACTTCGCCGCCGAGATCGCGTTCGTGCTGGCCATGATCAGCGTGAACCTCTCCCGCGTGGCCGAGGAGATCATCATCTGGACCACCGCCGAGTTCCGCTTCGCGGTGCTCGACGACGCCTGGTCCACCGGCAGCTCGATCATGCCGCAGAAGAAGAACCCGGACGTCGCCGAACTCGCGCGCGGCAAGTCGGGCCGCCTGATCGGCAACCTGGCGGGCCTCCTGGCCACCCTGAAGGCCCAGCCGCTGGCCTACAACCGCGACCTGCAGGAGGACAAGGAGCCCCTGTTCGACTCGGTCGAGCAGCTCGAACTGCTCCTCCCGGCCTTCGCGGGCATGGTGGCGACCCTGAAGTTCGACGTCGACCGCATGGCGTCGCTGGCCCCGGCCGGCTTCACGCTGGCCACGGACATCGCGGAATGGCTTGTGCGCCAAGGCGTTCCGTTCCGCGTGGCCCACGAGGCAGCCGGTGCGTGCGTCCGCGCGGCCGAGACCCGCGGCGTCGGCCTGGAAGACCTGACCGACGACGAGTTCCGCGCCATCTCGCCCGCCCTGACCCCCGAGGTCCGGTCGGTGCTCACCGTCGAAGGCTCGATCGCGTCGCGCGACGCCCACGGCGGCACGGCACCCGCGCGCGTCCGCGAACAGCTCGACGCACTCGTGGCGAAGGCTGCTTCAGCACGTGAGTTCTAGGCTCCTGACCAAGGAGGAGCTGGCCGTCGACCCGGTCGACGCGTCCCGGCTCCTCCTCGGTTCCTTCCTCGAAGCAGGCGGCGTGCGCGTGCGCATCGTCGAGGTGGAGGCGTACCGGGGAGGCGACGACCCGGCGTCCCACTGCTACCGCGGCAAGACCCCTCGCAACGAGGTGATGTTCGGCCCGGCCGGCTTCCTGTACGTCTACTTCGTCTACGGCATGCACTTCTGCGCCAACGTCGTGACGCTGACCGACGGCGTACCGGGCGCCGTGCTGTTGCGCGCGGCCGAGGTCGTCTCGGGCGAGGACATCGCCTTCTCCCGCCGCCCCGCTTCGCGTTCCGCGGCCGAACTGGGCAAAGGGCCCGCACGGCTGTGCAAGGTCCTCGGACTGGACCGTTCGCAGAACGGCGTCGACCTGACCTCTCCTGACTCGCCCGTGCGGTTGTACGCGGGTGAGCCGGTGGAGAAGGTGCACGCGGGTCCGCGCGTGGGTGTCGCCGTGGCGATGGACGTGCCTTGGCGGTTCTGGATCGACTCACCGGCCGTGTCGACCTACAAGAGAGGCGGCAAGCGCCGCTCGTCAGCGTGAGAGCTTGGCCATCGCCGCCGTGAACTCCCGTTCCAGCGACGGCTCCACCTCGAACACCAGCGGCACCGTCATGTCGATCTGTTCCCCGGCGGTCAACCGCTCGACCAGCGTGTCGGCCACCTCGCGCAGATCCCGCGCCACCGCGTGCATCGCCTCCAGCTGCCGGTCCGCGAACCGCGCCTGCACGCGAGCGGCGGCACGGGCGGGCCCGTTCGCGTAGCTGGTGCCGTAGATCCCCCGCGCCCAGTCGAGGATCTCCTCGAAAGTGCGCACGAACAGCTCGCCGAGGTGCACGATCTGGTCCGCGTCGCCCGGAACCCCGGACCTGCCGAACGCGGCTTCCTGCGTGCCGGAGGTGAAGACGGACTCGACGGCGACCTTGATGATCTCGCTCAGCAGCACGTTGCGGTCGCGGATCAGGTCGATGCCGTCGCCGTGCTCGACGATGCCGTTGCGCGGGGCGTAGCGCAGGAAGTGCTCGCGGTACTTCTGCTGGAGATCGGCGAGCCCTTGTGCCACAACGGTCGCGTAGAGGAGATATTCCCAGCCGCGCGGCTTCTCCCTGACCAGAGCGGCCACCGACTTGGCGGTGACCGGGGTCGACGGGGTGAACTCGGCGCGGTGCTGGGCGAGCTTCTGCACGACGGACTGCGCGATCACTTCGGGATCGTGCACGCGGAGGTCCAGGTAACCGATGCTGGGCAGCAGGCCCGGCACCTCGGTGTCGTCGAGCTTGATGGGCAGCAGGTACTCGTTCTGCTGCCCAAGAGCCCGTGCCTGCGCGGTCTTGCGTTCGTGCCGCGCCCAGTTGTGTTCGACGTAGTGCTTTGAAGCGAACATCAGCACGTAGCGAACCTTGTGCGTCAACGTCTCCGCGGTGTGCTCGATCAGGTCGAGGCCCCACCGCGTGACGAGCTGGTCCTCGTCGTAGTAGACCTTGACGCCGAGGTCCTCCAACCGTCGGACGATCGGCTCGACCTCGGCGCGGTCCTGCTCGGCGAACGAAGGGGCGACGTCGAACTCGTACTCGGCCACCCCGTCATTCTTCTAGCCGCGCATCGTCCTGCGGTACCAGGCGCGCCGGTGGCCGGAGGGCAGTGCGACTCGGGTGATCAGGTTGGTCAGCAGCGCACCGATGATCAGCCACAGGAGAGCGGCCAGGCCCTCGTTGAGGAGCGTCGCCGCGGAGGCGTTCTCAGGTGTGAAGAGACCGTCCAGGCCGAGCGTGATCCCGTCCGCCCAGCCCGCGACGAACTGGAAGAACCCGTTGCCGGCGTTCGCACCCGTGATCACCAGGAAGATGTGCACCAACAGCACGATGGCGAACGTCCAGCACACGATGTCGATGACTGCGCAGACGGTTCGCACCGTCCGCACCCTGCGGTAGTCGTCGTCGCGCTCGACGACTTCTTCGACCACCGGTTCGTTCACGCGCGGCATCCGCTCGGTAGGTCGGCGTAACTCCGAGTCACGTGGGTCAGTCATGGCCTCCGCATACCCGTCCGCCTACCAGGTCGAAACCCGTTGGACCAGGTAGGCGACAATGAGAGCCGTGAGCGAGCACATCCTTGACGAACTTTCCTGGCGCGGCCTGATCGCGACGTCCACCGACCTCGACGCACTCCGGAAGGACCTGGACGCCGGCCCGCTCACCCTCTATTGCGGTTTCGACCCGACGGCGCCGTCGCTGCACGCCGGCAACCTGGTGCCGCTGCTCATGCTCAAGCGCTTCCAGATGGCAGGTCACCGGCCGATCGTGCTGGCCGGCGGGGCCACGGGCATGATCGGCGACCCGCGCGACACCGGTGAGCGCACGCTGAACTCGCTCGACACCGTCGCCGAGTGGGCCGACCGCATCCGCGGCCAGCTGGAGCGGTTCGTGCACTTCGACGACTCGCCCACGGGCGCCGTCGTCGAGAACAACCTCAACTGGACCGGCCAGGTCAGCGCGCTGGAGTTCCTGCGCGACGTCGGCAAGCACTTCTCGGTCAACGTGATGCTGTCGCGGGAGACGGTGAAGCGCCGCCTCGAGACCGACGGCATGTCGTACACCGAGTTCAGCTACGTGCTGCTGCAGTCGAACGACTACCTGGAGCTCAACCGCCGCTACGGCACCGCGCTGCAGATCGGCGGCTCGGACCAGTGGGGCAACATCGTCAGCGGTGTCGACCTGGTGCGCCGGGTCGAGGGCAAGCACGTGCACGCGCTGACCGCGCCGCTGGTCACCGACGCCGAGGGCCGCAAGTTCGGCAAGTCCACCGGCGGCGGGCGCGTGTGGCTCGACCCGGAGATGACCTCGCCGTTCGCCTGGTACCAGTACTTCGTGAACGTCGACGACGTCACGGTGCTCAAGTACCTCCGCCTGTTCACGTTCCTCACCCGTGAGGAGCTCGACGAGCTGGAGAAGCAGACCGCCGAGGCACCGCACCAGCGCGCCGCGCAGAAGCGCCTCGCGCAGGAGTTCACCGACCTGGTGCACGGGGAGCGCGCGACGCAGCAGGTCATCCTCGCGTCGTCGGCGCTGTTCGGCCGGGGCGAGCTGCGTGATCTCGACGCGTCCGTGCTGGAGGCGGCGCTGGCCGAGGCGCCCAAGGGCAAGGCGCGGCTGGCGGACGAGCCCACGATCGTCGACCTGCTGATCGCGTCGGGCCTGGCCGAGAGCCGAGGTGCCGCGCGGCGGACGGTCAACGAGGGCGGTGCCTACGTGAACAACGCGAAGGTGACCGACGAGGAGTGGAAGCCGGCGTCGTCGGACCTGCTCCACGGCAAGTGGCTGGTGCTCCGTCGCGGCAAGCGGAACAACGCCGGCGTCGAGGTAGAGCTCTGACCTGCGAGTTCAGGTCTCTGAAGGCCGTCGGTCCCACTCGGGACCGGCGGCCTTCGACGTTTCTAACTGTGATCGCGGTCACAGTGTGCGGCGATCTGGCCTGCGATAGCTTGGTCCTGAGTCCTGTACGGGGCTGCTGACCTGCGGTTTCTAATCGCAGGCGGCCGTGGTGCCCCCGATTTGACCCTGCGTTGGCGTGCGTGTAACTTTCTCCATGTCAGCGAGGAACGGGCCGGGAACACCGGAACGGAGCGCGACACAGATCACGAACCAAGCTTCCACGGACTGTGGTAGAGTGGGTGACCTGGAAACGACGAAGACCCAGCCGGTAGCTCGTCTGAGCTCAGAGGCCAAGGGCGTCGGAAGTTTCAAACACAAAGCTTAAGTACGACACAGCCCCGGAAGTGACTCTCTTCGGAGATTAGCTGCGGTGTGCGCGTGTTCTTTGAGAACTCAACAGCGTGCCGAAACACAGCCAGTAATATATGAATTACCTCCTCGTCGAGGTAGTTCCTTTGAGGCAAGACTAGATTGATGCCAGACATATTCCGTCTGGAGCGA
>NZ_JAPJDL010000002.1 GCF_026242055.1 Lentzea sp. NEAU-D7
ATCGAGGGCCTCCTGGTAGCCGGTGCAGATGTCGCAATCCACACCGAACCCGGAGGCCCTCCCTCATTCCAAGATCATCCGATCACGTGTCGGACCGTTCGCAACGTCTCGGGTCAGTACACCTAGGGCAGGCGTGCCTGCGATGCGCCAGAATCGGTCTGGGCCTTGAGCTCGCTCTTGCGGCGGGTCAGCACGAGCGGCCCGTCCTCGGTGATCGCGACGGTGTGCTCCGAATGGGCCGTGCGCGAACCGTCCGCCGAGCGCAGCGTCCAGCCGTCCTCGTCGTAGATGATCTGGTCGGTCGTCGCGGCGAGCCACGGCTCGATGGCGATGGTCAGGCCGGGCTTGAGCTTCATGCCGTGCCGGCGCCTGCCGTTGTTCGCCACGTGCGGGGCCTCGTGCATGGTGCGGCCGATGCCGTGCCCGCCGAACTCCAGGTTGGGCGTGTAGCCGAACTGGCCGCAGACCTCGCCGATCGCCGCGGAGATGTCGCCGAGCTTGTTGCCCGCCTGCGCCACCTCGATCGCCGCCGCCAGTGCCACCTCGGTGGCACGGACCAGGCGCTGGTCCTCCTCGCGGGGCGTGCCGACGATGACGGTCATGGCCGAGTCGGCCGCCCACCCGTCGATGGTGACGGCGATGTCCATGGTCAGCACGTCACCGTCCTGCAGCACGTAGCTCTTGGGCAGTCCGTGCAGCACGGCGTCGTTGACGGCGAGGCAGGTCACGTTGCGGAACGGGCCGCGGCCGAACGATGGCGAGTAGTCCCAGTAGCAGGACACCGCGCCGCGCTCTTCGAGCATGTGGCGCGCGTGGTGTTCGAGGTCGAGGAGGTTCACCCCTACCGCGGCCCTGGAGGAGAGCTCGTCGAGCACCTCCGCGATGAACTGGCCGGTGACGTGCATGCGCTCGATCTCGGCGGGTGACTTGAGCTCGATCAACGTGTTCCTCCATCAGCGGGTACCGGTATAACTATACCGGCGCGGGAGGTGCGCTGCTCAAGGGGTCGGTCCGCTGTTCCACCATGCGCGCTCGCGGGCCGGGGGTCAACGCCTTCCCGCGGGCCCCGGTACCGGGCGGCTGAAGAACACCACCCGGGTGGGGGATGCGCGTTGCGCGCGTGCGGCGAGGTCACCACAGTGCCTGGTCATGAAGCAGGTGCTGCAGCACAGGATCGACTCGACCTTCGCCCACTACGACGTCAACCGCAACGGCGTCATCGAACTGGCGGACGTCTACGCGCTGGCCGACCGGCTGCTGCGGGCGTTCGGCGAACCGGCGTCCTCGGAACGCGGCCGCGAGCTCGTGGAGGCCTACGACCGGTTCTGGGAGATGCTGGCCGGCCACTGCGACACGGACCGCGACGGCAAGATCGGCCCGGTGGAGTACCGCGACGCCATGACCGAGGCGTTCGTCGAGGGCGGCCCGATCAACATGGACTTCCTCGAGGTCGTCCAGTCCCTGCTCGACCTCATGGACACGAACGGCGACGGCCGCGTGGACGCGTCCGAGTTCGGCGTTCTCCTCAAGGCGCGTGGTCTCTCGGAGGAGGAGTGCGGCCGTGCGTTCGCGCACCTCGACACCGACGGTGACGGTGCGATCAGCGTGCACGAGTACGTGACGGCGGTGCGCGACTACTACACGAACCCGGCCGAGGACACGCCTGGCAGCTGGCTGTACCCGAGGGCGCTGCAGCGCGCCTGATTCCGGGGTGCCGGTATAGTCATTGATTGTGACTATCACGATCAATGACTAGCTGGGAGTCTGTCATGACCACCACCACGCTCGATCACGAGGCGGTGTTCGAGCACGCCTGGGCCGCGCCCGGCCACACGAGGGCGGACCTGCCGGCGGTGCGGGTCAACGAGGTGCTGCGCGAGCGCTACCTGGTGACACCGCCGGTCGAGTACACCGGCACGCTGCTCTGGGACATGGAGGTGCGCAAGGCCAAGGCGCCGGACGTCTTCATCCCGACGGTCGTCCTGCCGGGCGCGGAGAGGTTCCCGAGCGTCTGGCGGGGCCGGGTCGAGGAGTTCACGCGGGTGTCCGAGCAGCGGCTGTGGGCGGACCCCTCGCGCACCGCGCGGGTCGTCGAACACGTGCGGCTGGACCACGCGAACCGCCGCGCGTTCTTCCTGGGCGACGAGCGCTGGGAGGCTCCGGACGGGCGCGTGTTCACGGCGGGGGCGGGACAGCCGGTCTTCCACGTCGAGCACTCGGTGGGCGGCACGGAGGCGGCCCCGCTCAACCTGTGGCGGATCGTGAACCTCACCGGGGAGTTCGATCCCGTTCTCGCGGCCGCGTTCGACGAGCTGGCGAGCGACCGCTACCTGAGGGTGTTCGTCGAGGTGCACCTGCGGGAGGTCCTCGGGCGTCACCTCGTGCGCCGCACGGCCTAGGGTGGGCTGATGGTCACCCGCGCGGAACGCAACGCCTCGAACCCCGATCTGGGAGTCCTGTCGGGCCGCCTGCTGTTCGCGGTGCAGCGCGAGCTGTTCCAGACCCTCGCCGACATGGGGTTCGGCGACCTGAAGCACCGGCACGGCGCGGTGCTCGCCTACCTCGACCCCGACGGGGTGCGTGCGACGGATCTCGCGCACCTTTCCGGGCAGCACAAGCAGATCGTCGGCACGCTGATCGACGAGCTGGAGGCGCTCGGGTACGTCGAGCGCAGGCCGGACCCGCGCGACCGCAGGGCGAAACTGGTCTGCCCCACCGAACGCGGCCTCGCGCAGATGCGTGCCGCGGACCAGGTCATGGCCGCGATCCAGGACCGGCACGCCGCACGGCTCGGCAAGGGCGAGTACACGCGCTTCAAGCGCGTGCTGGCGGACATCACCGAGCACCAGCGCCTGGCTGTTCAGTCCTCAAAGGACTGAACGGCGCTCTGGTTTTAGTAACAAATCTTGACTATCATAAGGTCATGACCACTGCTGTGGAGCTGACCCGTTTCCGCGTGGCGCCCGAGAACGTCGAGGCGCTGCTCGCCGCCCGGCCGGGGATGATCGCCGACTTCGAGGCCGACCGGGAGGGGTTCCTGGGCGCCCGGCTGGTGCGGCTGCCCGGCGGCGAATGGCTCGACATCGTCGAGTGGCGATCCTCGGAGGACTACGCCGCGTCCAGCCGGAAGGGACCGAACCTGCCCGGCGTCAAGGCGTTCTTCGACGCGATCGACTCGCTCGTCACCGCGGAGGAAGGCGTGCTCTCCGAGTAGGGGAGCGCGTCCGGACAGGGGGAGACAGCAGTGCTGCAGGCACTCAGCTTCGGCGTCTCGGTCGTACCGACCGTCGACATCGACGAGAACCGGGCCGTCGTCGCGGCGGCCGAGCAGGCGGGGCTCGACCTCGTCGGCGTGCAGGACCACCCGTACGTCGCCGACCACCTCGACGCGTTCGCCCTCATCGGGGACTTCATCGCGCGCACCGGGAAGATCTCGTTCTTTCCCGACGTGGCGAACCTGCCGTTGAGGCCCGCGCCGATGCTGGCGCGCCAGGCGAGCGCGCTCAGCCGCCTGTCGGGCGGCCGGTTCCACCTCGGACTCGGTGCGGGCGGGTACTGGGACGCGATCACCAAGCTCGGCGTGCCCCGGCGCAGTCCCAAAGAAGCGCTGGACGCACAGGCCGAGGCGATCGCGTTGCTGCGCGGGCTCTGGCAGCCGCGCGGCCACCACGTGACCGCGTCCGGGGACTACTACTCGGTCGACCACATGGCCTCGCAGGAGCCCGGTCCCGGCGGTGTCGAGATCTGGATCGGCGCGCAGGGGCCGCGCAGCCTCGCGCTGACCGGACGGGTGGCGGACGGCTGGGCCGCGCCGATCCCGTCCTACCTGCCGTACGAGAAGTGGGCGGAGAGCAATGCGCTCATCGACCGGGTGGCCACCGACGCGGGCCGTGAGCCGGGGCAGGTGCGCCGGATCGCACAGCTAGTCGGCACCGTCACGGACACGGCCGGTCCGGTCGTCCTCCACGGGGCGGAGCCGATCCGCACGGACGCGCGGGGCTGGGCGGACGTGCTGACCCGGCTCGCCGCCCAGTCGTTCACCGGTTTCGTGCTGTGGCCGGAGGACGACGCCGCCGACCAGGCGCGCCGCTTCGGTGAAGAGGTCGCGCCGGCCGTGCGCGTGCGGTTGGGCCAGAAGCCCGGCTAGACGCAGCGGTAGCTGGACGCCGCCTTCGGGTCGCCGTGGACGTACCGGGACGTCCGCGGGTACGGGCAGAGGTTGCGGGCCGAGTCGGCCGTCGCGGCGGTGAGGGTGGCGGGTGCCTTACCGCGTTCGACCCAGTCGACGAGCTGCCCCAGGGCGTTCGTGGGCTGCGGTCCGCCGCCGCCGAGGCAGTGGTCGACACCGGGAGCGGTGAACAGGCGGTAGAAGTCGTTCACGTACCCCATGCGCCGCTCGACCTGGTCGCGGTACCTCAGCGTGCCGCCGGGCGGGATCAGCTGGTCGTTGGTGCCCACGAACGTGATCAGCTTGCCGCCCGCGCGCCGGAACGCCGACAGGTCGGGGTCGGAGGTGCCGATGACGCCGTCGAACTCGCGGACCGACTGCCGGAACAGGTCGCGGTACTGCGCGTAGGTGAGCTTCGAGGTGTCGAAACCGGGCTGCTTCAACAGGAAGCTCTGCACCCACTGCGCGGCGACGGGGAAGCCGGGGCCGGGGAAGCCGGGGATCGTGCCCGCGAGCCACACCGGATCGGCGCCCTTCGGCAGGCCCGGCCAGAGGCTGCGGCCGCGTTCATCGGTCGGGCCGTCCCAGATCTTGCGCATGACGTCGGCGTCGGCCTTCGTCACGACGACCTCGACGCCCTCGCACACGATCTTCCTGCCGATGAGCTGCCGCGGGTCGTAGCTGCAGCGGTCCGGGCGGTCGACGATGCCGTTCGTGACACCGTCCTGGGGGTCGCACGCCTCGATCGCGGCCTTGCGGAACGCGTCCAGCACGCAGTTGCCGACGACGTGCCCGTCGTTGCTCTGCACGATCTGCGGCCACAGCGTCGCGACGGCGAACTGGGACCAGTTCACGGCGGGCGCGTTGGCGAGGATGCCGTCGTAGTCGTCCGGGAAGCGTTGTGCCTCCAGGTAACCCTGGCGGCCGCCGGTCGAGCAGCCGTTCCAGTACGAGTACGTGACCGGGCGCTGGTAGTGCTGGCGCACGACCTGCTTGGCGATCACGGCCGCCTCGTGCACCGAGCGGCTCGCGAAGTTGGTCAGCAGCGTCTGGTCGATCTCGCCGTTCTCGACCGCCCAGCTGGTGTCGAGGCCGCCCAGCACACCGGCGTCGGTCGTCACGGCCGCGTAACCGCCCTGCAGGGCCTGGGTGAACGGCGCCCCGGTGTCACCCGCGGCGTACGCGCTGCCGCCGACGCCCTGCAGCCGGCCCGTCCAGTTCTGGGGCAGGCCGACGACGACCTTCACGTGGTCGTCGGTGTGCGTGAGCGTCACGGTGATCTCGCAGTGCCCGGGACGGCTCACGGCGTCCACGGACTCGATCTTCGCACCGGCCGGGGCGGTGACCGCGACCGTCGTGCAGTTCTGGGTGCTCGCCGACGCCGGCGCGAGCGGCACCAGTCCTGTCAGGAGCAGCGTTGTCGCCAACAGCTTCATCAGTCGTCTCACGCCGCGCGACGGTAAGCGGGCTCGTCACGGCGTCGCGCCCGTCAGGTGACGCTGCCCGTGTACGTCACTGGACCGGGTGACAGACTGCCGCGCATGCGCGAGGTGGGCAACAGACGCTATCGGCTGGTCCGCGAGCTGGGCCGCGGCGGCATGGGGGCCGTGTGGCTCGGCCAGGACACCGTCCTCGGCCGCGACGTCGCCGTCAAGGAACTGCTGCTGGCCGGCAACGTGCCGGACGCGGAACGCGCCGTGTATCAGCAAAGGGTGCTGCGCGAGGCACGCATCGCCTCGCAACTCCAGGACCCCGCCGTCGTCACCGTCTACGACCTCATCTCCGAGGACGACCAGACGTTCATCGTGATGGAACTGATCAACGCCCCCACGCTGGAGGAGTCGGTCGAGCTCGACGGGCCGCTCGGGACGCGGGAGGCGGCCACGCTGGCCCGGCAGCTGCTGGGCGCGCTGGAGGTGGCGCACTCGTCCGGCGTCGTGCACCGGGACGTCAAGCCCGGCAACGTGATGGTGCCCGGCAGGGGCACCGCGAAGCTCACCGACTTCGGCATCGCCCAGTCCGTCGACGACCCCCGGCTCACGGCCACCGGCACGTTGATCGGCTCGCCCGCCTACATGTCCCCGGAACGTCTCGCGGGCGGCGAGGCCTCGCCCGCCTGGGACCTCTGGGCGCTGGGAGCGACGCTGTTCTTCGCCGTGGAGGGGCGCGGCGCGTTCGACCGCCCGACGACCTCGGCGACGATCCTCGCGGTGATGAACGAACGCCCGGTGCCGCGGGTCGGTGGTCCGCTCGGCGAGCTGATCACCGGCCTGATGGAACCCGATCCCGCACGCCGCCCCGGCGTCGCCAGGGCGCACGAGCTGGTCGAGCACGCCCTGGCCTCCGCGGAGCTCCACCCGGCCAGGCCGCCCGTGGTCACCGGTCCCGTGAGTGATGGCGGACCGACCGTGGCGGGCCCGACGCTCGGCGCGCTGTCCGGCGGTGCGGCCCTGCCCACCTCCGGACCGGTGGCCATCGGCCAGTTCGCTCCCGCCCCGGTGTTCCCGGTTCCCCCTCGACGCAAGCGGTCCGCGGGCCTGGTCCTGTCGGCGACACTGGTCCCGCTGTTCCTCGTCGGCGCGCTGGTCCTGGTGTACTTCACCGTCTTCAAGCCGATGTTCGCGAACATCGGCCGAGGCGTGCCTGACGGGCCCGCGAGCACCGCCGCGATGCAGCCGGTCCTGACCATCGGCCCGGACGGCGACCTGAAGGACGGCACGCTCTCGCTGGCGTTCCGGAACTCCTGCCTCACCTGGCTACCCGCGAAGGACGCCCCGAAGATCCAGGCCAGGAACCGCGTCGGCTGCTACGCCGAGCACGACGTCGAGCTGCTCGACACCGTCCTGGCCGACACCGAGACCGAGAAGGACGTGCCGTACCCCGGCGTCGAGCAGCTCACCAAGGTCGGTGGCACCGGCTGCACGCGGACCTTCCTGTCGGACGAGGTGAACGGCCAGGACAAGGAGAAGACCCTGCGGTACTGGGTGATCATCCCGACCGCACAGGCCTGGAAGGTCAAGACGGAGAACGGGTACCGGACGTCGAGTCGCCTCATCCACTGCTTCGTGGGGCGGGCGGACGGCGCCAAGCTGGTCGAGCCGCTCATGAAGGACTGACCGTCACATCCGCCTGCGGGCGCTCCCGGTCCGCGAGCACCCCTGTCGACACGACGACGCCGGCGCACCGGCCGGCTGTTCACGCCCGGTGCGCCGCACGACTCGTACTTCGCGGCCGGCTGAGGTCAGTCCTCGACCTGGATCGCCGACGCCGGGCACACCGCCGCCGCGTGCCGGACGTCGGCCAGGCGCTCCGCCGGAGGGCTCGCGTTCAGCAGGTCGACCAGACCGTCGTCGTCGCGCTGGTCGAACACGTCGTCCGCGGCCAGCACGCACTGCCCGGCCCCGACGCACTTCCCCTGGTCCACCACGATGTTCACGCCGACCTCCACGTGACGGGCAGCTCCGCCACGCCGCCGGTGAGCGTCGCGCGGACCTGCAGCTGGTCGAGTTCCTTGGCCAGCCGCATCGACGGCAGGCGCTTGGCGAGCGCGGCGAACACCACGCGCAGCTCCGTGCGGGCGAGCGAGGCGCCGATGCAGAAGTGCGCGCCGTGGCCGAAGCCGAGGTGTGTCCTCTCCGGACGGTCGGGGTCGAACTCCTCGGCGTGGGAGTACACGGTCGCGTCGCGGTTGGCCGCGTTGGTCGACAGCACCAGCGCGTCACCGGCCTTGATGGTCACGCCCGCGATGTCGACGTCCTCACGCGCGTACCGCAGCAGGCCGAGGTCGCCGGGGGCGCCGAGGCGCATGACCTCCTCGACCACCGCGTCGACGCGGCCGTCCGGGTCGGCGACGAGGGCGTCCCAGCGCGACCGCTCGGTGAGCAGGAACAGCACGCCCAGGCCGATGCGGTTGACCGTGGTCTCGTGGCCCGCGAACAGCAGTCCGACGCACAGCCGGACCATCTCCACGTAGTCGAACGACGGGTCCTCGGCCTGCGCGCGCACGAGGTCGGAGATCACGTCCTCGCCGAGCGCGCCGCGCTTGGTCTCGACGAGCCCGACCATGTACCGGAAGAACTCCTCGCGCGCCTTGTGCGCCTCCTCGCCGATCTCGGTGCCCGCCATCCGCTCGGACAGCGACGCGAACAGCTCGTTGTCCTCCTCGGGAACGCCGAGCAGACGGCAGATCATGGCCACCGGCAACGGGAACGCGAGTCCGCGGTGCAGGTCGACCACGCCGGTCCTCTCGTGCTCGGCGATCAACGCGTCCAGGCAGCTGTCGACCAGCTGCTCCATGTTCTCGCCCAGCAACCGCATCCGCTTGGCGGAGAACGCGGGGGTGAGCAGGCGGCGCATGCGCGTGTGGTCGGCCTCCTCCGTCGTGAACTCGCCGGTCGGGCCGTCCTGCACGGCGGCGGTCGAGATGCGGGAGGCCTTCTCCGGCTCCGGGTGGGAACGGCCGAAGCGCTTGTCGCCCAGCAGGAGGCGGACCTCCTCGTAGCGGGTCACGAGCCAGGCGGGGTCACCCGCCGGTGTCGTCACGGGCGCGATCGGCGCCTCGCGGCGCAGCACCTCGTAGAGCGGAGCGAGTTCGAGGACGTTCGGCCTGGCCAGCGGCAGCTTCAGGCGCTCTGCGTCAATGCTCATGCACTGACCGTAGCGCTTAATGGCAGATGGTGCCAATAAATGTTCGCGGTCAGGTGACGTGGTTGAATCGCCCGATGACGGACGTTGCGACAGAAAAGCCTCGCCGGGGCAGGCCGCCGGTCAGCGCCGAGCAACGTCAGCGTCAGCGGCTCGACCTCTCGCGGCACGCGGTCCGGTTGTTCGCCGAGCAGGGGGTCGCCGCCACGTCGGGCGAGCAGATCGCCCAGGCCGCGGGCGTCTCCGAACGCACGTTCTGGCGCTACTTCCCGCACAAGGAGAGCTGCGTCGAACCGTTGCTGACCAAGATGGTCGACGCCTTCTGCGCCGTGGTGCGCGCCTGGCCGCGCGAACTCGAGCTGATCGACCACCTGCGCGAGGCGTACAGCCCGTTGCTGGACGCGGCGTCCGACGAGGACATCGAAGCGGTCCTCGCCGTCGTGCGGCTGACCCACGGCGAACAGGCGCTGCGCGCCGCCTACCTGATGTTGCGCGAACGGGCGGAGGACGCGCTCGCGGACGTGCTCGCCGAACGGGCGGGGCTGTCGCGGGACGCCATCGAGGTGAGGGTGCAGGCCGCCGCCATGAGCGCGGTGCTCAAGGTCGCCACCGACGACGTGGCCAGGTCGGCGGCGGACGGCGTCACGAGGGAGACCCTCGACGGGCATCGCGAGCAGATCGCCGCCGCGCTGCGCGGTCTGTCGCAGATGCTCTAGGTCGCGTCCCGGAAGTTCGTCCGGTGGCAGGCGCGGGCGAGAGACCCGGCCTACACCGTGAGGTTCGAAAGCGCCCACAGGAACACGACGACCAGCGTGATCACGACGAGCACGCCGACCGTGCCGGCCAGAGCCATGCCCGTCCCGGCGGAGCGCCACGGCGCGGGCGCGGCCACCTTCACCACGAGGCCCGCGATGAGCGAGCCGAGCGCGATCCAGATGAACGAGTAGGCGTATTCACCGCCCTGCCAGCCGAACGAGTCCAGGGCGTCGTTCAGGAACGCGGCGACGGTCAGGACGAGCAGCACGGTCGTGGTGGCGAACCCGGCCCCTGCGGCGAGGCGGCCACGGTCGATTTCGGTCACACGTCGAGAGTGCCGCCGCTGGTGTGCGGCGGCATCGGTACAACTACTCACACTTCGAGCAGGGAAGCGACTCGCTCCTTCAACGCGTGCGCGACCGAGTCGAAGCCGTTCTTCACGTAGGCGCCCTGTGCCGCGAACACCGCGTCGGCGTACTTGCCCGTGAACGTCTCGAAGGTGCGGTAGCTGCACCGCTCCGGCCCGAGCGGCGTGATCAGCTGGTCGCGCACCCCGAGCAGGCCGGGGAAGGTGTCGCCGGTGTCGTAGCGCAGCAACCGGGGCGGTTCGACCACGCGGATGTACTCGCGGCTGACGAACGTCCCCTCGCCGCCGTCCGGGCGGGGCAGCGTGAGGTCGATCGGCGCGCCGACGGCGAGCGTCGTGGACACGGCCAGCGTGTACGGATTCCACTGTGGATAGTGCGGGTAGTCGAGCAGGACGTCCCACACGAACGCGGCGGGCGCGTCGATCTCGACGACGACGGACTCGATCACGTGGCTCTCGGTCAGGTGGCTCATGCCGGCATGTACTCCCCGCCGTTGACGTCGAGCACGGCACCGGTGACCTCGGAGGCGTGCCGGGACAACAGGAACAGGACCGCTCCGGCGCAGGCGTCGTCGGTCGGGATGCGGCCCAGCGGGTTGCGGGCGGCGATCTCGTCGTAGACGTCCTGCTCGCTCGTCCCGCGCGCCTCGGCGGTGAACTTGAGGTAGAAGCGCACGCCCGGTCCGTCCAGCCAGCCCATCACGGCCTGGTTCGCGCGGATGCCGTGCTCGCCCAGCTCCAGCGCCAGGAACTGGGTCGCGGTCGCCATCGCGGCCTTCGCCACGGCGTACCCGCCCTCGCCGCGCATGGGTTTGCGGGTGGTCATCGTGCCCACGTTGACGATCGAACCGCGTCCGGCGGCCTTCATGTGCGGCACCACCGCGCGGGTCACGTTCAGCGCGCCGAACAGGATGATGTCCATCGACCGGCGGACCGCCTTCTCCGGCGTGTCCAGCAGGTCGAACCAGCCGGGGTGCCCGAACGCCGAGTTCACCAGCCCGGTGATGGTGCCGAACCGCTCGACGGCGGTCTCGGCCAGCACGGCCACCTCCTCGGGGCGCCGCACGTCGCACTGCACGCCGACGGCCTCGCCACCGGCCGCGGCGACGTCCTTCTCCACCTGCTTCATCACCTCGGCGGAGCGTGCGGCCATCACGACCTTCGCCCCCTCGGCGGCGGCGCGGACGGCGAGCTTCGAGCCCAGGCCGGGGCCGACGCCGGTGATCACCACGACCTCGTCTTGCAGCATCACAGGTAGACCTCCGAGTAGAAGGCGAAGTCGCGGCGCAGCTGGTCCTCGGACAGCCCGAAGTCCGGTGGCGCGTAGGAGTGCGAGCCGTGCCGTTCGGTGCGGTTCTGCGCCAGGTAGGCCTCGAACGCGGTGTCGTCGGCGGGACCGGCGGGCAGCCCCAGTGCTTCCAGCACCTGGCGGGCGACCTCCAGCGGTGTGCTGACGGTGTCGGCGAACCGCACGTCCACGAACCGCTCGGGACGTGCGGACCGGGCCGCGGCGAAACCCTCCAGCGTCGTGGCGAACCTGCGCGACCAGTACCGTCCGATCCGGACCGGATCGACGTTCTCGCTGTACTGCGAGGACATCGCGCGCACCATCGACGCGTACGACGGCACGGCGTTGACGGGGGAGCGGTGCGTCATCACGATCTTGCAGCCGGCGAACTCGTCCAGCACGGTGTCCACCGCGGTCAGGTGGTGCGGCGACTTGAGCACCCACGGCATCGAGCGGGAGGTGTTCTGCCACTGCAACACCTGCAGCCACTCGCGCAGCTCCCGGTAGGCGGGCCTCTGGTCGGCCGAGCGCAGCCAGTCGCCGTAGGCTGGCACCCAGTAGAACGAGTCGAAGCTCATCGACACGAACGTCCGGTCCAGCAGGATCACGTCCTCCTCCGGCCCGTCCCAGACGACCGTGTGCAGGTCGCCGAAGTCGGGGGAGAGCTGCGCGAACATCTTCATGCGTTCCTGCGCGCGGCGTTTGCGCTGCTCGGCGTCCGGGCCCTCGCCGGGGAACGGCAGCGGGTACGCGACCTCCCACGACAGCGTGGACGTCACCTGGGGCGAGGCGGCGAGCAGCCGGTGCAGCAGCGTCGAGCCGGTGCGGGGCAGGCCGCAGATCTCGGCGGCCACCCGGACCTCGACGTCGAGCACCTCGGGGTTGCGGCGCTGGAGCTCCCGCAACCGCAGGCGGTCGGCCAGCAGCGCGGTCAGCCTGTTCCGGGTCAGCTCGAAGCCCAGTGGCGACAGCGCGGCCTCGGTGTTGAGGCTGCGCACGAGCACGTCCAGCGGCTCGCGGAACCAGTCGTCGCCGAAGTCCGAGAGCCCCGTCTTGGCACACGCCCCGTCGAGCAGCTCCGGCACGTTCAGCGCGGTCGTGACCGTCATCGAACCTCCTCCAGGGGGACCACCCGGCACTTCGGGATCGGGTGGGCCGACGCGCCGAGCCAGCGCAGCAACGCGGTGCCCGAGCTGTGGCCGCAGGTGTCGATCCAGTTGCCGGTACCGGGATCCTCTGCGGCCACCACGATCGTCAGCCGGCCTCCGGACAACGCCGCCGTGTGCTTGTTGAGCGTGATCCTGCGGTGGTGGTCCAGCGACTCCATCCACCAGTTGCCGAGCTGGAAGTTCCAGTACGGGCAGTCCGGCACGTCGGTCTCGATCACCCACGCCTCGCCGGGCCGCAGCGTCCAGTACCCGTGCAGGTAGAAGATCTCCGGATCGCCGCCGGCGCGCTGGAACATCTCCTGGCCGAAGTCGGGCAGCTCGTTGGGGCGCGTCATGAACATGCGCGTCCAGTGCGCGAACGTGGCCGCGGTGCCGTGCACCGACAAAGCCGCCCGCCGCAACGCCTTGGCGAGGAACTCCGGCGTCAGGGGAGCGGGTTCCGCGGGCCCGCCGATCTGTTCGACGTGCCACCGGCCGGGTGTCTCGGTGGTGCGGTCGAGATAGGTCTGGCGCACCACCAGGCCGGTGGAGTCGGGCGCGAGCGGCAGCCAGTTCCCGGCCTGGGGCTCGGCGCTGGCGATGATCTCCACGGTGCCGTCCGGCGCGAGCGCGAGGTCGGCATCGGACAGCTCACCGGTCGACGCCATCGTGCCGTCCTTGGCGTACCGGTTGGCCTTCGACCCGATGCTGAAGTACGCGATGGTGCCGCGCGTCCCGGTGATCCGGTAGGTCCGGTCGCCGCGGATGTTCGCGGACAGGTAGACGTTGTCCGGGTTGTCCGCGCCGATCTTCACGAGGTCGAGCTCGTGGAAGCGCGGGAAGTCGGGATCGGCGTTGTCCAGGCAGGAGTACAGCATCTCGCGGGTGAGCCGGGCGAGGTACCGGTAGCCCTCCGCGCGGTCCAGCGGGGTGTCCGGCGCCTGGTCGGATCCGATCACCTCACCGGCCTTCTCCAACGCCTGGCAGAACTGCGACCACGCCTGATCCGGCACCGGAAGCCTC
Source organism: Lentzea sp. NEAU-D7 (assembly GCF_026242055.1). Classification (GTDB taxonomy): domain Bacteria; phylum Actinomycetota; class Actinomycetes; order Mycobacteriales; family Pseudonocardiaceae; genus Lentzea. The sequence continues at coordinate 13,395 of NZ_JAPJDL010000002.1, forward strand.
CCGAACTTAGAACGTGTTCTAGCTGAACGTACACGATTCTGGACAACGTTCAACAGACGCCGAGCGTGCGCAGCCGGGCCACCACGGCGTCGGCGGCGGCCTGCGGGCTCAACGTCGTCGTGTCGAGCCGCACCTCGGGTTCCAGCGGTGGTTCGTAGGGCGAGTCGATGCCGGTGAAGTTCGCCAGCTCACCCCTGCGGGCCTTGCGGTAGAGGCCTTTCGGGTCTCGTGCCTCGGCCACGGCCAGCGGGGTGTCCACGAAGACCTCGCAGAACTCGTTCTCGCCGACCAGGTCCCGCGCCAGCGCCCGCTCGGCCCGGAACGGTGAGATGAACGAGACCAGCACGATCAGCCCGGCGTCGACCATCAGCGCGGCTACCTCGGCGATGCGCCGGATGTTCTCGACGCGGTCGGCGTCGGTGAACCCGAGGTCGGAGTTGAGCCCGTGCCGCACGTTGTCGCCGTCGAGCAGGAACGTGTGCCTGCCCTCGGCGTGCAGCACCTTCTCGACCAGGTCGGCGATCGTGGACTTGCCCGCGCCGGACAACCCCGTCAGCCACACCACGCACGGACGATGCCCGTTGCGCGCGATCCGGGCCTGCTTGTCGACGGTGAGCGTCTGCCAGCGCACGTTCGCCGGGCGCAGTGCGAAGTCGATCATCCCGGCGCCGACCGTGGCGTTGGAGAGCCGGTCGAGCACCACGAACGAGCCGAGATCGCGGTTCGCGCGGTAGGTCTCGAACGGCACTGGCGCGTCGAAGTGCACGTTGTCGACGCCGATCTCGTTGAGCGCCAACGCCTTGGTGGCCGTGAAGCCGACCGTGCGCGCGCCGATCTTCGCCAGGTACTGCCGGCCGGGCAGCAGTCCGTTCTCGTGCAGCCACACCAGCCGCGCCTGGAACGAGTCCGCGCTGCGCGGCGGGTCCTGCGCGTCGCCCAGGACGTCACCCCGGCTGGCGTCCACGTCGTCCGCCAGCACCACGGTGACCGACGATCCGGCCGGCGCCTCGTCCAGGTCGCCGTCCATGGTGACGATCCGCGCCACGCTGGTGGTCCGGTTGCCGAGACCGACCGTCTCGCCTCGCCGGAGCGTCCCGCCCAGCACGCGTCCGGACAGCCCGCGGAACGTCGCGTCCGGCCTGTTCACCCACTGCACGAGGAAACGGGACGCCGCGTCCCGTCTCGTGTGCGGGTCCACCGACTCCAGCCACTGCAGCAGGGTCGGGCCGACGTACCAGGGCGTCAGCTCGCTGCGACCGACCACGTTGACGCCCTCGGTCGCCGACATCGGCACACAGGTGATCTCCGCGAAGTCCAGGTCGGCGGCGAACTCCGCGAACGACGCGCTCACCTCGTCGAACAGCTCCCGCGAGTAGTCCGCGAGATCGAGTTTGTTCACGGCCAGAACCACGTGCCTGATGCCCAGCAACGACACGATGCGCGCGTGCCGGCGCGTCTGGCTGAGCACGCCCTTGCGGGCGTCGAGCAGCAGGACCGCCGCATCGGCGGTGGACGCGCCGGTGACCATGTTGCGCGTGTACTGCTCGTGCCCGGGGGTGTCCGCGACGATGAACCGCCGCGCCTCGGTGGCGAAGAACCGGTAGGCGACGTCGATCGTGATGCCCTGCTCGCGTTCGGCGGCCAGCCCGTCCACCAGCAGTGCGAAGTCCAGCTCGCCGCCGCGCGTGCCGACCCGGCGCGAGTCCGCCTCCAGGGCCGCGAGGTGGTCGGCGTACAGCAGCTTCGACTCGTACAGCAGCCGCCCGATCAGCGTGCTCTTCCCGTCGTCCACGCTGCCGCAGGTGATGAACCGCAGAAGCTCCATCAGAAGTACCCCTCCCGCTTCTTGCGCTCCATCGACCCGCTCTGGTCGTGGTCGATCACCCGCCCCTGCCGCTCCGACGTCGTCGCGGCCCGCATCTCCTCGACTATCTCCGCGACCGTGCGCGCCTCGCTGCGCACCGCGCCCGTCAGCGGATAGCAGCCGAGCGTCCGGAACCGGATCAGCTCGTGGCGCGGCTCCTCGTGCAACGGCATCCGGTCGTCGTCGACCATGATCAGCGTGCCGTCGCGGTCGACCACCGGGCGCACGGCCGCGAAGTACAGCGGCACAACGGGAATCCGCTCCCGCTCGACGTAGCGCCACACGTCGAGCTCGGTCCAGTTCGACAGCGGGAAGACCCTGATGCTCTCGCCGGGCGCGACCCGCGTGTTGTAGAGCCGCCACAGTTCGGGCCGCTGGTTCTTCGGGTCCCACTGGTGCTGCGCGGTCCGGAACGAGAACACCCTCTCCTTGGCGCGCGAGGCCTCCTCGTCGCGTCGCGCGCCGCCGAAGGCGACGTCGAACCGGTGCTCGTCCAGCGCCTGCCGCAGCCCCTGGGTCTTCCACAGGTCGGTGTGCCGCGCGGAACCGTGGTCGAACGGGTTGATGCCCGCGGCCACGCAGTCCGGGTTGCGGTGCACGATCAGCTCCAGCCCGAGTGAGGCGGCCGTCGCGTCCCGGAACTCGATCATCTCCCGGAACTTCCACGTGGTGTCGACGTGCAACAACGGGAACGGCGGCTTCGACGGGTAGAAGGCCTTGCGCGCCAGGTGGAGCAGCACCGAGCTGTCCTTGCCGATCGAGTACAGCAGCACCGGTCGCTCGCTCTCCGCCACGGCCTCGCGGAAGATGTCGATGCTGTCGGCCTCCAGCTGGTCGAGGTGGTTCACGTGAGCACCCCCGCGAGTTCCGGCCGGCAGATCAGCAGGTCCGGCAGCCAGGGATCGGGCTGGTTGTAGACGAGCGGCCGTCCGTCGGCTCGGGAGGCGTGCAGCCCGGCCGCGCGGGCCACGTGGACGGGTGCGGCCGAGTCCCACTCGTACATGCCGCCCGCGTGCAGGTAGGCGTCCGCCTCGCCGCGCACGACGGCCATCGTCTTCGCGCCCGCGCTGCCCATCGGCACCAGCACGGCGTTGATCGTCTCGGCGATCCGCCGTGCGTGTGCGGGCGGCCGGGTGCGGCTGACCACGATCCGGATCCGCCGGTGCGACACCCTGGGGACGGGCCGGAAAGCGGGCACCGCCACGGCTCCCGCGACGAGCTCGCCGCGCTCCCAGAGCGCCACGTGCACGGCCCAGTCGGTGCGGCCGGGCTCGGAGTACTCGCGGCTGCCGTCCAGCGGATCGATGATCCACACCCGGTCGGCGGCCAGCCTGCGCGGATCGTCGGGTGCCTCCTCCGACAGCACCGAGTCGGCCGGGCGGTGCTCACCCAGCTGTGCGGCCAGGAAGATCTGCGCGACGTGGTCCCCGTCGTGCGGTCTCACGCTGAGCAGCAAACGGCCCGTCTCAGTGACCAGTCGTCTTGCCAGCTCCGCATCGGTCTCCGCCATGCACCCGAGCGTAGCGACCAAACCGAACAACGTTCAATATGCTTCTGAACGTTGTTCAAAGTAGGCTGAACGCCGTGAGCACCGAGCAAACGGCCTGGGGTGACGCGGAGGGCAGGCGGCGCGACATCCTGTCGTCCGCCGAGCTGATCCTCGAGGAGCAGGGCTACGCGGGCCTGACCATGCGCGCGATCGCGGTCGGCGCCGGCGTCAGCTCCGGCACCGTGTACCAGTACTTCTCCGGCAAGGAGGACGTCTTCGCGGCGTTGATGGAACGGCGCCTGGACGAGCTGCAGCGCACTCTCGCCACCGTCGACCGCGGTCTCGGCATCGCGGGCGTGCTGAAGGAGGTCGAGCCGCAGATCACCGAACTGTGGCGGCGGTTCGGCCGGTCGGCCGCGCAGTGGGAGGCCAAGGTGCTCTCCGGCGGCCGCCGGGGCAAGGAGGTCGCCGGATCGGCGCAGGACTACCGCAAGACGCTCAAGGCGCTCGCGAAGGCGTTGACCGAGACCGCCGAGGCGTGCGGCCAGGAGCTGATCGACGATCCCGCGCTGCCGCACTGGGTCTGGGACTCGCTGATCGGCCTGGCGGACGACCTGCTGCTGCAGGGCGCCCGCATCAACCGGGTCAAGCCGGCTCAGCTGGTCGAGTTCGCCACCGGTGCGATCGAGCGGGGGATCATCGCCCGCTGACGGGCTGGTCGTAGCGCCGCCGGATGCTCGTGCCGAGGACGCTGACGTCGGCCCCGTAGACGTGGATCGAGATCGCCACGGAGCTGGAGTTGTTGCACACCTTGTGGATGTCGCCCGGAGGCACCAGGTAGGACGCCACGCCCTCCGGGGTTTTGTTGACCCGCAACGGGATCAGCCGATCGCCGTGCAGCCGGTAGGTGGTCTCCTCCTCCTCGCCGACGTACGTGCCGACGACGCACCACGAGACGTGGTCGTGGATGCAGGTCTCCTGACCCGGCAGCCACACCAGTGCGACGACCGAGAAACTCCCGTCCGGCTCGACGTGCAGGACGTGCTGGCGGTAGGCGTTCGGGTCGGGTTCCCGCTGCGCCGCGCTCAGCAGGAACGGGTCGGTGAGGTGGCCCTCCAGGGTCCGCGCCACCCGAGCGGCGACGGCCCCGTCGTCGCCACCACCGGCGATCGCGGCCCGGAGCGAGCCCACCAGAAGCGTGGCCGTGGGGGAGAGCAGGCTGTGCGTCATGAGCGGGTCCTCCTCTGAGGAAAGCGGAGATCAGCCGATCAACACCGTGCCGGTCAGCACCAGGACGACGATCACCGTGGTCGAGAGCAGGCCCAGCAGCAGCACCGCCGGGCCGGAGCGAATGAGGGAACGCAGGCGCACCGCCGTGCCGAGCGCGAACATGCCCGCAGCCAGCAGCACGGTGTCCACGAACGTCGCCGCCGACAGCACGACGTCGGGCAGCAGGCCGGTCGCCCGCACCGCCGCCATCGCGAGGAAACCGAGCACGAACAACGGCACGATCGGCGGGCGCTGCCCGGACGCCGGGTACTTGAGGCGCTCGGCGAAGCTGACGGCGGCGAGCATCGGCGCGAGCAGCACGACCCGCGTCAGCTTCACCGCGACGGCGATGGCCAGAGCGCCGGTGACAGGTCCGGCGGCGGCCACGACCTGCGCGACCTCGTGCACGCTGCCGCCCGCCCACACCCCGTACTGCGCGGGCGTGAGGCCGGTCGGCCCGAACAGCGCGGGCAGGCCGAACATCGCGACGGTGCCGAAGAGCGTGACCAGGCCGAGCGCCTTCGCCACGTCCTCCTCGTCCTGCCGGCGGACGCTGTTCATCGCGGCCACCGCGGACGCGCCGCAGATCGAGAACCCGGTCGCGATGAGCAACGACAGGCCCTCGCTCACCCCGAGCACCCGCCCGAGCCAGCGCGTCACGACGAACGTGACGACCACGGCGACCACCGCGAGCACCAGGATCTCGTAGCCGAGCTTCAGCACGTCCTGGAACACGAGCTTCAACCCGAGCAGCACGACACCCAGGCGCAGCAGGCGGCGTCCGGCGAACTTCATCCCCGGGGCGACCGACGGCGGCAGCGTCACGACGTTCGCCACGACGGCGCCGAGCAGCACCGCGACGGTGAGCGCGCTGACCGAGGGCTGCAGCCAGGACACGACCATCGCGACCGCGACACCGGCCGCGACCAGCGCGAGGCCGGGCAACACCGAGTCGGCCGTGCGCGGAGTCGTCCTGACGATGCCCATACCGACAACGATGGCCAGCACGGGCTATGCGCAGTAGATGACCATTTCTTGGAGGCCTATAAGGCGCGCTTATGCCTTGGCCGACGCGGAGATCAGCGCGTCCACGGTCGCGCGCATGATCGGCAGCCGGATGAGGTCCGGCCAGGTGTAGAGCGCGGTGAGCCGTTGCGCCGCGGACTCCACCTCCACCGCGGTCAGACCGGGGTGCTGCAGGAACGACAGCAGCAGCCTGGGCACCAGCGCGACGCCCAGACCAGCGGTGACGAGACTCTGGATGGCCAGGTTGTCGTCGGTCGAGCAGGTGATGTCCGGGACGAACCCGGCCGCCCCGCACGCCTGGTGCAACGCGCGCTGGCAGCGCACGCAACCGGCGATCCAGCGTTCCTCCGCCGCCTCGGCCAGCGACACCCGCTCACGCCCGGCGAGCCGGTGACCGGTGGGCACGAGCAACGCCAGCGGCTCCCGCAGCAACGGCACGCTCAGCATGCCGTTCACGGTGGCCTCGTCCTGCGGTTCGTCGAGGTAGCTGAAGCTCAGCACCAGGTCGACCTCGCCGCGCCGCAGCAGTGCGAACGAGTCCGGCGGCTCCTCCTCGACCAGTTCGAGCCGCAGCTGAGGCCGTTCCTCGGCCAGGATCGCCGCCGCCGCGGGCACGAGTGACACGTTGGCGCTCGGGAACGCGCAGATCCGGATCGTGCCGATGTCGTGCGTGGCTATCGCGCTGACCTGCTGGTGGGTCGTGGCCAGCCGGTCCAGCAGGTCCGACCCGCGTTCCGCCAGGATCCGGCCGGCCTCGGTGAGGTGCAGCCCCCGGCCCGTCCGCACGAACAGCGGCCCGCCCACCTGCCGCTCCAGCGCGCGCATCTGCTGGCTGACGGCGGGCTGGGAGCAGTGCAGCAGGCGCGCGGCGGCGCTGAACGAGCCGGTCTTCGCCACGGTGGCGAAGACCTCGAGCTGGCGGGTGTCGAACACCCTCGCACTGTAGGGCTCTATTTCCCGGTGACGAGCGAGTCGAGCGTCGCGCCGTTGTGCTCACCGCAGTGCCGCCGGGAGGCGTCGAGCGTCGTCGGCTTGTCCGCCTCGGCGGGTGTGCCGACCTGCCCGAAGAGCCGTCTGAGCAGCTCGACCTGTTCGTCGGCGCCCGCACGGAGGAAGTCGCCGCAGCTGGACTTGACGGTGAGCCGGCCGTCCGAGGGCATCAGGTCCACCGGCCCGAGGACGAACAGGAACGCGATGATGACCGCGAGTCCGAACCCGATGACCGCGCCGCTGGCGGAGCTCTTGCGCGGGGCGAGCCAGTTCTGGGCCTGCTCGACGAACGGCTCGGCGGGGGAGAGGTCGGTGTCGATCCAGAACTCGAGGCTGTCGCCGCCGGTCACGTCGAACTGGACGTGCCCGGCGGCGAGCATGATGCGCACGATCTGCCCGCGGTCGTACGAACCCGACCAGAACGGCTCCGGCCGCACGAGCACCAGCCGGTCGGGCAGCAGGAACACGACGTCGCGCTCGCCCCTGGCCAGGCGCTCGGTCTGGCCGGGACCGACGATCGTGCCTGCCAGCCGGGCCATCACGAGGGCGTGTTCGTGCTCGTCGAGGGCCTCGGCGGCCGCCGACCACAGATCGGGTTCCACGTCACTGCTATCGCTGCAGGCAGGGACGTTAGTTAGCCGTGGCCGCCGAGGTTCCTCCGAATGCCGTTCTAGAAGGTCAGCTTCCAGGAGTTGATGTAGCCGACGTCCTGCGCCGCGACGTCCTTGACCTGCAGTTTCCAGGTCCCGTTCGCCACCTCGCTCGACGCGTTGACCGTGTAGGTCGCGACGAGGTTGTCGGCGGAATCACTGCTGGAGCCCTTGAGCCGGTACGCCGTGCCGTCCGGGGCGACCAGGTCGACGACCAGGTCACCTCGGTAGGTGTGCACGATGTTGACGTCGACCTTCAGCGTGGCCGGGGCGTTGCCCGTGACGCCGGAGACCGTGACGGAGCTGGTCACGGCCGCGCCGTTGTCCGGGATCTGCACGTCGGCGGTGTTCTCGAACTCCTTGCCGCCGGGCGGGGTGCCGCCGACCGCCGCCAGCGCGTCCACGCGGCCCTCACCGAAGAAGTTGTTCTTCGCCGTGGTGCCGCTGCACCGGCTGTCGGTGCAGTTGAGGTCGTCCGCCTGGGTCGCCAGCAGCGTGCGCAGCTGGGCAGGGGTGGCGGTGGGGTTGGCCGACTTGAGCAGCGCGGCGACGCCCGCGACGTGCGGGGACGCCATCGACGTGCCGGACTTGGTACCGAAGCGGCCACCGGGCACCGTGGAGTAGACGCTGTCGCCGGGCGCCGCGATGTGGATCTTGTCGGTGCCGTAGTTGGAGAACGACGACTTGCTGTTCGTCGAGCTGATCGACGCGACGCTGACGACGCCGGCGACCTCGGTCGGAACGCTCAGGCACGCGTTGGTGACGGTGCGCTGCGCGGGCGTGGAGTCGTTGGGGCTGGTCGAGTCGCTGCTCTTGTTCGCGAGGTTGTAGTTCTCGTTGCCCGCCGCCGCGACGTTGAGCACGCCCTTGCCCTCGGCGTAGGCCACCGCGCGCTTCACGCCTTCGAGGATCGCGTCCTGGTCGGCGTTGTCCGGGCAGTTGAACAGCCACGGGTCGGTGTAGTAGCTGTTGTTGGTCACCTCGAAGCCGCGGTCACCCGAGAAGACCATGGCGCAGATCGTGTTCTCGGGGAAGAACAACCCGGACGGCTTCTCGGCGATGCGCACCGAGGCGATCTTCACGTTGGGAGCGACACCGACCATGCCGCTGCCGTTCTTGGCCGCCGCGATCGTGCCGGCCACGTGAGTGCCGTGAGTGTCGCTGTCACGCCATGAACCGGTACGCGTGTCGAGCTTGCCGTAGGCGCAGGAGGCGGAGTTGGCGGTGTCGAAGTTCGGCTTCAGGTCGGGGTGCAGGTCGTCGACACCCGTGTCGAGCACGCCGACCGTGACGTCGCGCGACCCCGTGTTGACCAGCCAAGCCTTGTCGGCGCCGATCTGGCTCATGTCCGCGCGCAGCGGTTCAGTGGTCGGTTGCGCGGCCTGCGACGGCGCCGCGGGAACCGGCGGATTCGCCGCCTCGGCCGGGATGTCGCTGGTGCGCGTGGCACCGACCTTCTGCACACCGCTGACGGTGCGCATCTTGCTGGCGAAGTCAGCGGCGCCCGAGTGCGCGACGATGACACCGATGGCGTCGTACTTCGTCCACACAGTGCCACCGTTGGTGCTCACAGCCGTCTCGGCGCCGGAAGTGGCACCGGGCGCCGTGATGACGAGATAGGCACGCGTACCCGCGGCGGGTGCGGCAGCGGCGGGGGTGGCCGCCACCAGCACACCGGCGCCCACGGCCGCGGCGATGACCGCGGCGCGCAGACGAGATCGTGAACCCAGGAACACGGATTCCTCCAACTCCTAAGCGGGCGATGCCCGCGCACTTCGCGCGGGTGCAGGGGCCCGTCGAAGTCCTTAGAGGAGTTTGAAGGGCGTTCGGGACGCGGCAACTCGAAGATGCCCCGTTCGGCTCACTACGAACGTCGCACGTCAGGCGTGGGCCGCCGGGTCGTTCGGGGCCGGGCGAAACTGGCGGATTAAGCTTCGTGGCGATGGTTGCACCAGAGCCGGACGCGTTCACGGCGTTCATCGCCTACACCCACGATTCACAGCAGCACAAGGATGACGTGCTCGCCCTTGCGACGCTGCTGGTGCACAACGGCGTCCAAGTCGAGCTCGACCAGTGGGCCGAGGGGCGGCGGCAGGACTGGTACGCCTGGGCGCTCGAACACATCCCCGCTTCGGACTACACGATCATCGTCGCGTCGCCGCAGTGCAAGATCGTCGGCGACGGACGAGGCCCTGCCACGGAGAACCGCGGCGCGCGAGCCGAGATGGCCGTGATCCGCGATCTCCTCCAGGACGATCGTGCGAAGTGGCTGCCGAGGCTGCTGCCGGTCGTCCTGCCAGGGCGTGACGTGGCCGAGATTCCGCTGTTCCTGCAGCCTCGCGCGGCTGATCACTACCTGGTCGAGCTGACGAACGAGGGCATCGAAGACCTGCTCCGCACAATCTACGGGGAGCCGCGAGTTCTCCGTCCGGCTCTCGGGCAGCGGCCTGTCTTCTCCCAGCGGGTTCCCGGTGCGGTTGCGCCCCCTCCTCGGACAGCCGAGCCGTCGTGGCAGGTTCTGCCTGACCCGGTCGAAGTTCTGTGGCGCAAGGACCTTGAAGCCTTGGCGAGGTCGTGGCCAAGCCAGTGGCCGGGCACGCTCGAGGTGCATCTGGTTCCGGTTGCCAACGCCAGGATCTCGATGAGTCAACTGCGCAGCCTTGAACACCGGTTGCCGGTGTACGTGGCTGAGCGGGGGATCCTCAATCTGCATGCTGATGTCGACACCTTCTCCGGAGAGGAGGTCGTCCGGGTTTCGTCGCGAGATCCGTTCCGCACGGACGGTGGCGGCATGGCGGTGCTGAGGAGCGGCCAGCGTTCGGCGTGGATGGCCTTGCCGCGAGGACAGATCGGCGAGGTGCTGATTCGCGACGACGTCGTGCGCAAGATCCAGCTCATGCTGTCTGCGCTCGCGGAACTCGGTCCTGGTCTCCCCGAGGTGGTGGTGCCGACTGTTGGCATCGATCCGGTCGGTCTTGTCCGACGAGGCGAGGTCCACGACCTCACCAGCAATCATGCGAGCATGCCGATGAGCGGATCGTCCGTGGTCAGGCTTCGTGCCGACCAGGCCGTGAGTTCGGCAGACCTCGTCGCGATGACCGGCCAGATCGCGGTCGAGCTGGCCGAACAGCTGCTCGCGAAGTTCCCGGCGCCCGATCGTTGAACCCGCAGTGCACGTCCGGCGGTGTGCCTACCAGGCCCACCTGTGTTGTCGTGATCACCGTGGCGGTGGCGGGGGGTGGCTCATGACGACGCGCAACGTGGTGACGGGGACGGCGTCCGGCGTCGTCGTGCAGGCCGGGACGATCACCGGCGACCTGCACCTGCACGCGGCACCCGGTGAGCATTCGGTGGTGCCGAAGCAGCTTCCGCCTGTGCCGAGGGGCTTCACCGGACGCGAGGACGTGCTCGTGGCGCTCGACGCGGCGGCGGAGGGTGGCTCCGGCACGTTGCCGCTGGTGGTCCTGTCCGGCATGGGCGGGGTGGGGAAGACGACCGTCGCCGTGTGCTGGGCGCACAAGGCGATGGAGGACTTCCCCGACGGGCAGTTGTACGTCGACCTGTCCGGGTACGGGGTGGGCGTGCCGGTGACGCCCGGTGAGGCGCTGGGTGCGTTCCTGCGGGCGCTCGGGGTGCCGGCGGAGACCATTCCGGCCGAGGTGGCCGAGCGGACCGCGATGTTCCGGTCGCTGGTGAGCGGGCGGCGGCTGTTGTTGTTGCTGGACAACGCCCGCTCCGAGGACCAGGTGCGGCCGTTGCTGCCCGGTACGGGGTCGTGCGCCGTGGTGATCACCAGCCGGGCGAAGCTGACCGGCCTCGTCGTGGACCACGGCGCCGAGCAGGTGCGGCTGGACGTGTTCAGCGAGCAGGAAGCCCTGGAGGCGCTGCACACGTTGATCGGGCCGCGGCTGCGGGCCGAACCCGCGGCCGCGGTGGACCTGGCACGGCGGTGCGCGTACCTCCCGCTGGCCCTGCGGATCGCGTCCGGGCTGGTGCTGAACTCGCACGACGTGACGGTCGCCGAACTCGCCGAGGAGCTCGCCGACGAGCAGGTGCGGCTGGACGTGCTCGACACCGGGGACGACCCGCGCACCGCGGTGCGTTCGGTGTTCTCCTGGTCCTACCGCCAGCTGCCCGCGGACGCGGCGCGGCTGTTCCGGCTGCTCGGCCTCGCGCCGGGCAGGGAGTTCGACAAGCGCGCGCTGGCCGCCTTGCTGGACGTCCCGGTCACGGCGGCGAGCCGGACCGCCGGTGCGCTGGCGCGGGCACGGCTCGTGCGCGAACGGTCGCAGGGCCGCGTCGAGATGCACGACCTGCTGCGGGTCTACGCGGCGGAGCTGGCGCGGCAGGAGGACACCGACGGCGACCAGGCCATGACGCGCTACTTCGACCACCACCTGCACACGGCGGAACTGGCGGACCGCCTGCTCACCCCGCACCGCTACCGCCTCACCCTCGACGGCACGCCGCGGCACACCCCGAACTTCGCCACCCGCGAGGAGGCGCTCGCCTGGCTGAACGCGGGCCGGGAGGCCTTCGTCGGGCTGCTCCGCGCCGGCGACCCGGAACTCGACGGGCGGCGGTGGCAGCTCGCCTACACGTTGCGCGGGTTCTTCTTCCTCACCAAGGACTGGGACGCGTGGATCGACACGCACGAACTGGCGCTCGCCGCGACCCTGCGGCTCGGTGACGGCCGCGCCGAGGCGTTGACGCACAACAACCTCGGCATGGCCCTGCTCGAACGCGGCGACGGCGAGGCCGCCGAGCCGCACTTCGTCCGCGCGCGGGAACTGTTCGAAGAGGCGGGCGACCTGCGTGGCGTGAGCAACGCCCTCGGCAACGAGGCGTGGGTCCTGCACCAGCGCCAGAAGCACGCCGAGGCACTGGAGGTCGCCGCACAGGCGCTGGAGAACTACCGGCAGCTCGGCGCGCACCTCAACGCGGGCATCACGTTGCGCGGCATGGCGACCTTCGCGGCCAAGCTGTCCCTGTTCGAGCAGGCGAGGGAACACCTGGCCGAGGCGATGGAGCTGTTCGCCGCGCCCGGCGCCGAACTGGACGTGCTGATGGCACTCAACTCCCTGGGGGAGGTGCACAACGAGGCGGGCGAACCGGGAGAGGCCGCGGGTGCCCACCGGCGAGCACTCACGCTGGCGCGGCAGCTGGGAAGCGACTACGAACTGGCGCGTGCGCACTTCGGCCTCGGCAGATCGGCGCTGGCCACGGGGGACAACACCGCGGCACGGCAGGAGATGCTGCGGGCGCAGGAGCTCTACGCCGGGCTCGGTGCGCAGGAGGCCTACGACGCCGAGAAGTTCATCGATCTGATCCCCGGCGACGCCGAGTGAGGCGCGGGGAAGTGGACACGACCCCGGCTCGATGAGCCATCCGTTCGGGTGATGTGGATGCAGGACTGGACAACGAGCCGGAGGGCGCCGTGATCAACGGGGCTAAACTCCACGCCCGTTGGCGTGCCGGAGGTGTGATGGGTGTCCCCGCCGAACAGCTCGTGAACGAGCTGAAGGCTCTGCGCAAAGGCCTTGGCGTCGAGACGGACGACATCGGGGCGCGGGTGGGGCGCGCCCTGCAACGGGTGTGCGGTGTCGAGGACGGCGACACCGGCGAGCGCGTCCGCCGCAAGGTGCGCGACCAGCTGAACGCGCTGATCGACCAGTGCCACCCGGAGCAGCAGAACCTGCTGCGGGCGGCACTCGGGCTCGACTCCGCCGCACCGCGGATGTACCAGGAGCGGATCAAGGAGATCGCGGAGACGGCGTTCGTCGACCCGCGGACCGTCCAGCGCAGGATCGACAGCGCCCTCGTCCGGCTCACCCAGCTCGCGCTCGAGACGCGGCGGCTGGTGGACGTGCGCAAGCGCCCTCCCTGGCACACCCTCGACCTGCGGGTCGTGATGAGCTTCGACCTGCGGGTGCCCGAGGTGTACGAGACCCGCCGGATCGTCGCAGGGCAGGACGGTGTCGAGGAGGTCGAGGTCGGCCTGACGCTGACCCCGCCCCCGGACTGGACCGGCTCCGGCAGCATCGAGGACCTGGGCGTCGACCTGCTCTACGGCGGTGAGCTCAGCGACGGGATCATGAAGGCGCGCAACCGCATCGGGTTCGTGCTGCGGCTGCCCGAGCCGCTGGCCCGGGGCGACGAGCACGAGTACGCGTTCCGCGTGAAGGTGCCGGTGGAACGCGGCATCGCCCCGCACTACGTGTGCACCCCGCGCTACCAGTGCGACAGGTTCTCCCTGCACGTCCGCTTCGGCGCGGCGCTGCGCCCGCAGCGGGTGTGGCGGCTGACCGGCGTTCCCCCGCTGGAACTGGACGATCCGGTGTGGACCGGCGACCTCGTCGAACCGAACAGGTTCGGCGAGGTGCACACGAGCTTCGACGACCTGGAACCGCAGCTGTCCTACGGTTTCGGGTGGGGCACCGATCAGCCCTGACGGACCCTGCGCACCCGGCGTCCCAGCCCGTACAGCGGCAGGAGCGTCATGCCGAGCAACACCGAGGCGGAGAGCGCCAGGGACTCGGGTTCGTGCTCCCACAACGAGTCCTTCGGCGACGGCGACGCGCGTTCGGTCAGGCCGACCACGGACGCGCCGGCGGCGTAACCCCACCGGCTCGGCGCCGACCAGGAGAGCTGTTCCAGCACCGGGCGGTCCGCCACCGGGATCATCCCGCCGCACAGCACGAGTTGCAGCATCACCGTCACGACGAGCACGGGCATCACCTGCTCGGCGCTGCGGACCACCGCCGAGGCGAACAACGCGATGGCGGCCGACGCGAACGCGGTGCACCACAGGGCGAGGCCGAGTTCGAGCACGGCGTGGTGCAGCACCACCGGGTCGTCCGGACCGGGTTTGACCCGGACGGCGACCGCGACCAGCACGGCGGCCTGGACCGCGCTGACGATCCCGAAGACCACCGCCTTGCTCAGCGTGTAAGCCCGAGGGGCGAGGCCGGCGGCTCGTTCGCGCGCGAGGATCGCCCGCTCCGCCACCACCTCGCGGGCCGCGCCCGCGCCGCCCGCGAACGCGGCGCCGACGAAGAGCAGCACCAGGACCTGCGCCGCCTCCTGGGGTTCCGCGGCGTCGGGAGGCCCGAGGCCTCCGGTTCCGGGGACGACGAGTGCGAGAAGCCCCAGCACCACCGGGAGCAGCAGCAGGAACAACGCGTAGCCGGGATCGGCCGCGATGAGCCGGAAGTGCCGTGACACCAGCGTCACCGCCTGGTGCGACCACGGACGCGCGATCGTGTGAGGAGCCGCGGCGGGACGGGGCGGCGCCGGTTCGGACGGTGTCGCCGCAGCCGCGGGCGGGTGCAGCAGGACGGCCTCGTACACGTCGGCCCAGTCGTGGGTGCCGAAGTGGCTGAAGAGCTCAGCCGGCGGCCCCGAGTACACCGGCACGCCACCGGGGGCGAGCAGGAGGATCCGGTCGCACAGGTCGAGGCACGAGAGGTTGTGCGTGACCACGACGACCGCCCGCCCCGCGTTCGCGATCTTCCGCAGCCCGGACATGACCTGCCGGTCCAGAGCGGGATCGAGTCCCGACGTCGGCTCGTCCAGCAGGAGCAGCGGTGGTTCGGTGATCAGTTCCAGCGCGATCGACACCCGCTTGCGCTGGCCGCCCGACATCTTGCTGAGCCGGGTGGCCCTGTGAGCGTCCATGTCCACTTCGGACAAGGCCTGTCCCACGCGGGTGTGCCGCTCGCCACGCGATGTGTCGGGAGGCAGGCGCAGGCGTGCCGCGTAGTGCATCGCGTGCCGTGCGGTGAGCTTCGTGTGCAGGACGTCCTCCTGCGGCACCACGCCGATGCGGCACCGCACCTCGTCACCGCCCGCGTGCACGTCGTGGCCGTCGAACGTGACGGTGCCACTGCTCGGAACCAGTTGCCCTGTCAGCACTTTGAGGAACGTCGACTTGCCGGCACCGGAAGGGCCGATCACCGCGACGAGCTCGCCCGGACCGACGTCGAGGTCCACACCGGACAGCAAGCGCTTCCCGCCCGGCAGCTGGTGCTCGACGTCCCGCACGACGAGCCGGTGGGCGCCCGCCGCGGGGGAGAAGCCGTCCTCCGTGACGGCGACGTCCGTGGCGCCGAACGTGAGCACGGCGCCAGGGGAGACCAGCTCGTCACCGACCGGAAGCCCGTGGTGCAGCACGGGGTTGATGCCGAGCGGTGTGATCCGCCACCCCGCACCCTCCCTCGTCGCGACCGCGTGCCGGCGTGACGCCAGCGGGTCGTCCAGCACCACGTCGTTGTCCGCCGCTCGCCCGATGCTGACCGAACCGGTGCCGCGGTCCCGCAGCGACACCTCGCAACTGCTCGACAGCAGCACCTTCACCGCGCCGCGGAGGCGGTGCTCGCGGACCGGCTGGTCGCCGATCCGCGTACCGCCGGTGCTGTCGTCGTCGTGCAGCACCCAGCCGTTGTCGTAACCGATCCGCAGGTGCACGCGGGACACCCGCGGATCGTCGAGCACGACGTCGCACTCCTTGCCGCGCCCGATCACCAGGCCGGTGCCCGCCGGGAACGTCCACGTGCGACCGCCGGAGCTGACCTCGAGCACGGTCTACCTCGTCGTCGTGGTGGTAGTGGTGGTCGCGCTTCGGGTGGAGGTCGGCGGCAGGCCGGAGGTCGGCACCTCGCCGGCGACGCCGAGCAGCTTGGCCTCACCGAGCACCCAGGCGTTCGCGGTGTAGCAGGTCTCCCGGTTGCGGAGTGGCTGCCACTGGATCTTCAGTCTGAGCACCTTGGTGACGTCCACGTCGAAGTCCACCACCTCGCCGAGCTTGACCGTGGCCGTCTTGAGCAGCCGGCCCTCGTCGGCGAAGACCTCGAACTGCACCTGAAGTCCGGACGCGGCGGAATCGTTGCTCATGCCCGCCGTCGCCACGAACCGCCGGTAGCCCTGGTTCAGGTTGTACTCCACGCTGTCCTTGCTGGAACAGCCGTCAACCGAGGCGTAGACCGAGTGGGGGTAGGACTTGTCCTTCATCCCGACGACCTCGCCGTCGCTGTCGGTCCACCGCCCGGACGCGGGGGTCAGAGCGTCCAAATAGGTCGTGAAGGCGGGCCGTGCGACGGTGAGCGTGACCTTCTTGCCCACCGCGCCACCGGGTTCCGGGTCCTGCTTGGTCACCGTGCCGTCGGGCTTGGTGCTGTCGAAGACCTCTTCGACGACCAGGTCGAGGCTGGCCGGCAGCTCGTCCCGTGCGGCGCCGAGCAGCTTCCCCACGAGGTTGGGCATCTCGCTGAGCTGCGTGACCCTGGTGGACGTCGGCGTGCTGGAGGTGCTCTTCGTCGTCGTGACGGTGACCGACGTCGCGGCGCCGTCATCACCTGAGCTGCTCGTGTTGACCGGTTTCTCGCTGCTCGACGCGAACAGGTACGTGCCGGTGGCGGCGACGGCCGCGACCACCACGATCGCCCCGGCCACTCGCAGCTTGCGCATGATCGATCTCCTCGCGGGAGGCGGCGTGGCGGAACGGGGAAAGGCACCGGGCAGCAACGTTTCCGCCTCGTTGCCCATCGGCCGTCCGGGAGGCGGCACCACCAGGTGCTCCGCCACCGGGGCGTTGCGCTGGTACAGGACCGTCGCGAGCTCGTCCAGCCGGCCCGCGACCACGGCGGCGTCCGGCCGTGCGAGGGGGTTCTTCGACAGCAGCTGGGCGATGACGGCCCAGAGCTCCTCGGTGATGCCGGGAGGCTTGCCCGGCAACAACTGCGCGTGCCCCATGAGGGTCTGCGGGATCGACGGCGACGCGAACGGCGTGACACCACAGGTCAGTTCGTAGAGGACGACGCCCAGCGCGTACACGTCGACGGCGGGGGACACCGGTCCTCCGGCGGCCGTCTCCGGCGCCATGTACTCGACCGTGCCGACCCGCGAGGTGCTGGTGCGCGTGCCCGCGGACGCCACCACCGTCGCGATGCCGAAGTCGGTCAGCTTCGGGACCCGTTCCGCCGTGCTGGAGTCCATCAGGACGTTCTCCGGCTTGACGTCCCCGTGCACGATCCCGCGAGCGTGGGCCGAGGCCAGCGCCCTGGCGACGCCGGCACCGATCCGCGCGACCTCGGACGGCAGCAGGCGCCCGGCCGCTTCCAGCACCTGCCTCAGGTCACCGCCGGGCACCAGGTCCATGACGAACGCGACGGTCTCGCCCTCGACGACCAGGTCGTGCACCCGGACGAGGTTCGGTCCCTCCAGCTTCTGCAGGATGGCCCACTCCTGGTGGAACCGCGCGATGATCCCGCTGTCGTCGCTGAGGTCGCTGCGCAGCTTCTTGACCGCGAACTCGCGCCCGTCGACGTGCCTGCCCAGGTACACCCGCCCCATCCGGCCGGCGCCGATCTGCTCACCCAGGCGGTAGTTGCTGCCGAGAGGTTGTTCGTCCATGTCCGTGGATTCCCGTCATTGCGAGTTGTTCCTGCCGCGTTCGTTCTCCGCCGCTGCCCGAATGGCGCGCACGGTATCGGCGAACGGGATGCCGGAACCGGCGAAGAACACATCCTGAACGACCATCGTGAAGTCGTCTTCGAGCGTTACGAATAAAAGGGCGTGGTTGTTGAGTCGTGTCCTCGGGTGCGGAAGAGGACAAATAGTGGACAGAATATTCGGGGCGTCGGGCACAATAATGCCAGTCGAATTCGAATATCACGCCCTGGTCAGTTCTTCGCGTGCCCGTGCCTCCCACACGACCACCGGGACGAGGTCCGCGTAGTGCTCGGCCGCCTGCGCCCACCACACGGCCGCCCCGTCGTGGTCGCCCGCGCGTCCGGCCAGGTTGCCCAGCCCCGTCAGCGCACGGGCGCGCTCGTACCCGTTGTCCGCCAGCTCGGCCAGGTCGGCGGCTTCGGCGTACAGGTCCCGCGCCCTGGCCGCGGCCCCCGCGCGGTACTCGACCCAGGCGAGGCAGTTGATGCCCCTGACCACGTCGATCGGCGCCGCCGCCGATCGACGGGCCTCCGTCGCGTGCGCGCGGGCCTCGTCGAACCTGTCCAGGCAGGTCAGCGCGAACGCGATGCCGCGCAGCGTGATGACCGTGTTGCGGTCCCGTCCGGTCCGCCGGTACTCGGCGAGAGCGGCGGTGAGCCCCTCCAGCGACGCCGGGACCTCGTCCTGGTGCATCCGGGCCCAGGCCAGGCTGGCCGAGGCGTCGACCGCGCCCGGCTTGTCGCCCGCCTCGACGAACGACCTGAGCGCCCGCTCGTGGCAGTCGACGGACTCCGCCACCTGCCCCATCTCCAGCCGGGCCATGCCGATCCCGTTGAGCACCCTGCCCGTGGCGGCCGGATCACCCGCCGCGGCGGTCAGCGCGGCCAGGTGCATGTGGATCCACGAGTCGTACAGCTTCTCCTGGAAGAAGAAGCCCCTCACCGCGAGAGCGAGCTGCCAGCAGCGCCGGTCGGTCACCAGGTCGGTCAGCCGGACGAGCGTCGGCCACTGCGACCGCATCCACGCCAGCGCGCCGGCCGCGTCCTCGAACGGGGCTTCCGAGTGCAGGGTCGCCTCGATCGCGGGGCGGTGACGTGCCGGTTCGAGCAGCTTGTCGGCGGCGATCGCGGCGGCCAGGTAGTGGTCGGTGAGCCGGTCGAACGCGAGGCGGGACACCTCGTCCGCCGGGCGCACGTGCTGCATGGCGTAGGTGTGCACGAGGTCGTGCAGGCGCACCTGCTCGTCCTCCGACCTGGAGACCAGGTGGGCCTCGTGCAGGCCGTCGAGCAGCAGGTCGGTGTCTCCCGGAGCGAGCCCCGCGACCGCCTGGACCGACGGCACCGGCATGGTCGTGCTGGGGTGGTTCGCCATCAGCCCGAGCAGCTCGCGCTGCTCGGGAGGCAGCAGGTCGCAGGTGATGGCGAGCGCGGCGCTGACGCCCCGCTCGGTCTCCTCGAGGTAGGTGAGCTTGGTCGAGCGGTCGGCCAGCCGTTGCAGGAACCGCCGGGCGCTCCAGCCGCCGCGCAGGATCCTGGCCGCGGCGATCCGGATCGCGAGCGGCAGGTGCCCGCAGTGCGCGACGATCGCGGCCGCGTCCGGCTCGTCGACCGTGGTCGTGCCGTGCATCAACGACTGGAACAGGCGCAACGCCTCCGCGGGGGACAGCGCGTCGATGTCGAGGTGCCAGGCGTCGTCCAGCGCCGGCAGCCGCCACCGGCTGGTGATGATCACCCGGCTGCGGCCCTCCGCGGGCAGCAGCGGCCGCACCTGGCCGGCGTGCCGCACGTTGTCCAGCACGACCAGCACGTCCCGGTTGCGCAGCGTGTCGCGCAGCAGGTTGACGCGGCCGTCCGGGTCCGCCGGGATGAGGTCGTGCGTCGTGTCGAGCGACTGCAGCAGGTGGTAGGCCGTTTCCGCGGGTGACTGCGGGTGCATGCCGGGGCTGTGCCCGCGCAGGTCGAACAGCAGGCACCCGTCCAGGAAGGAGTCCGCGGCCGTCCGGGCCGCGGCCACGGCGAGCGCCGTCTTGCCCGATCCCGCCATGCCGCTGATGACGGCGACCCTGATGTTCTGGCGCTCGCCGAGCACCGCGCCCAGGGCGGTGAGCTCGGGGCCGCGTCCGACGAAGTGGGGTGTGTGCGCGGGCAGGCCCATGAGGCCGCGGGGCTTGCGCCGGGCCGGTTGGGCGTCCGCGATGGCGATGAGCTCGCCGTTCGCGCCCAGGACCTGGTCGTAGGCGGCGGCGAGTTCGCGGTTCGCCTGGGTGCGGCCGGTTTCGACCTTGCTCAGGTGGCCTTTGGTGAAGTGCACCAGTTTGGCCATCTTGTCCAGTGAGTAGCCGGCCGACTCGCGTCTGCGCCTGAGTTCGGGTCCCAATTCCACCATGCCTGTCGCTCTCTTTTCGAACCGCGAACCGGTGAGGCGGCCTGCGGGCGGGAGGCCCGCAGGTCCGCCGTTCCCGTTCAGCCGAGCAGGGTGCTCAGCACGACGATGATGAAGTGCGTGTGCATGACAGGTCCCTTCAGTCGATTCGGGTTTCAGGTCCTCGCGAGGCGTTTCGCATCGATGTGGAGATCGTGCGAGCCGTCCTGTGCCGCGAGGAACCGGTTTCCGCTGGAAAGAAACACTTGGAAACCGGGAAACCCGTTTTCAGCTGCCGTTTCCCGCGACCGCGGGAAACGGGGGGACCTGGATCAGCCTCCGGTCTTGCGGGTGAGGCTTTCGATCGTGCTCGCGAGACGGAGCAGCGGGCTGGGCAGCCGGAGCAGCCCTTGCGCGACCCGTGCCATCGACGCCCACTGCTGCCAGGCCCCGTGCTGGGCGACGAGGACGGGTGCCGCCTCGTCGATCAGCGTCCGAGCCCGGTCGAGCTCGTGCGCCTTCAGCAGGCAGACGCCCAGCTGGAACCGGGTCAGCTGGGCCTCGGGGTGCTGCCGGCCCAGCACCTCGACGTGGCGGGGCAGCAGGTCTTCGTAGATCTTCCTGGCCGCTGCCCAGTCGCCCTTGTTCGCGGTGGCCAGGCCGATGTAGAGCCTGACCCGCATCGCCAGGGGATGCCGAGGGCCGAGTTGGGCGTGGATGCGCCGCTCGGCGTCGGTGAGCACCTCCAGGGCGTCGCCCGGGCGTGAGTTGTTGTGCAGCGTCAACCCGTGCAGGACCTGGAGGTCGAGCGTCAGCGGGTTGTTCTCGCCGTACCACTCGACGGACTCGCGGAGCGCCCCGGCCACCTTCTTCGTGGCGAGCTGCCACTCCTGAGGCCGGGCTTTGCGCTCCGACCACGCGAGCACGAGCTCGCCCTCCGCCTCGACGGCGACGGCGTCGCGCGCCAGGTGGTGCCGTGGAAGACCGGCCTCCCCGAGCACGCGGACGACCTGGTCGGCCGTCGCCCTCGACTCGATCACCTTCCCGGTGAGGAGCTGGAGCCTCGCCGCCTCGATCGCGACGCGGGGCCAGGGCCCGAGATGGGTACCGGTCGGGTGTTCGGCGCGCAGTGCCGACCACAGCCCCGTGATCCCCTCGAACGCCTCCTTGTACCGGCCACGTCTGCGCAGCGCGGCCATCCGCATCAGCACGGTGTGGTTGCGTTCTTCCTCCGGCATCCAGACGGGCGCGAAGCCGAACTGCCCCACGAGTTCGTGCTCGTGGAAGACCTCGTCGGCCTTGGCGATGTCCCCGTCCAGGTCGTGTGCGCGGGCGGCCAGGAAACGCGCCCGGTACTCGGTGTGGCCGTCGGAGCCCCCGGTCAGTCCTCCGGTGAGCCGCAGAACCTCCTGCGTGTCACCGGTTTCCACCGCGAGTCTGGCCGCGGCGAGCACGTCGCGGGCCCGGGGGCGGGGGCCACGGGCGCGCCCGGCCGGCCCCCGGGCCGCGCGGGCCCCGCGCCCGGCGGGCGGCGCCCCCCCCCCCGCGGGGGGGCGCCGCCCCCCCCCCCCCCCCCACGGCCGCACGCCGTGCCGCTCGTGCCGCGAGCAGGTCTCCGTGCTCCTCGTACACCTCCGCGACCGCGCGGAGCAGCTCGAGCCGGCGGCTCGTGGGCACGGCCGGGTGCTCGGCGATCTTGACCGCGTGTGCGCACATGTCGGCCGACTTCGTCTTCAACGCGGACAGCACGACACCCGAGGCCTGGTGCGCCAGGGTGTCGAGCAGCGAGTGGTCGAGGTCCTGCCGTGCCGCGCCGGCGACCAGCGCGTGCAGCTGCCACAGCTGCCTGCGCGTGCCCTCACCGTGGTGGACGCGGTGCAGCAGGCAGTACGCGTCGAGTTCGTCGAGGGCCTCGGCCACGAGCACCGGCGCTCGCTCGCCCAGCAGCGCGGACAGGCCCTGCACCAGCAGGTCGCCGCCGAACGGCGCCCTGGCGAGCAGGGAGGCGAAGCCGAGCAGCACTCGTGCGTGCTGGCTGCGGGCCCGGACGATCGGTGTGAGGGTGTCGACGATCGAGTCCGCGTCTTCCTGGAACTGGTGCAGCGCACCGGTCCCCTGCCCGCTGCGCAACGACCGGACGGCGGCGGTGATGATCAGCGGGTGGCCGTGCGAGCGCTCGACCAGCTCCGCGATCGCCGACCGTTCGCCGTCGCCGAGATCGGGCCACTGCGCGGCGAACAGTTCCTCCGCCTCGACCTGGGTGATGCCGTCGAGAGGGACCGCGGGCACCGGCCAGTCCGGCCTCGCGGTGCGGCTGGTGAGGACGGTCCGGACGAACGGGGACGGGACGATCAGCTCGTCGAGCACGTCGTTGGCCAATCCGTCCGGCACGTCGTCGATCACCCACAGCACGTTCTTCCTGGCGGCGGTGATCCTCTCGCCCACCGTGGCCAGTGCCTGCCGCAGGTCCAGGCCGTTCAGGCCCGTGCCGAAGCGCTCGCGCGCCACGCGGTTCAGCTCCGCCGCCCAGTGCGCGCGGACGTCGCCGACCAGGTCGCCGAACCCGGTCCACTCCTGACCACCGGGATAGGCGTCGCGGAACAGGAACCCGTACTGCTCCGCGAGCGCGGTCTTGCCCATGCCGGGCGGTGCCTTGACCAGTGCGACGGAGTGCGACTTCGGTGCTTGTGCGGCGAAGAGGTCGTTGCCCCGCAGGGCGCTGTGGACGTCCCACAGCGCGGGGTAGCGGCCGACGAAGCGCCGGGGATGGCGGAGGCGTTCGTGGAACTCGTGCGCGGAGGCGTCCGGGACGCCTCCCATCGGCGCGGTCAGCCGGCTCGCCTTGCCGAGCACGGCTTCGGCCAGCGCGTCCACATCGGAGTCGTGCCGCCACGCGAGGTAGGCGGCGTCGGTGAGCTCCACCGGGTGGATGTGCCGGTCGTCGCCCTCCGGGTTGACCACGGCGATCCGGGCCGCCGGGTGCTCGCCGTGGTGCAACGCGGACAGGAACGCCCTGGTGAGCTCCCACTGGCACGCGTAGCGCGTCGGATAGCGGCGGGAGTAGTACGCCACCAGCAGGTGGGACCTGTCGAGCTCCCGGCGCAGGTTCTCCGTGATGGGGTCGAACACGTGGATGTCGCGGTCCCTGAACACGTCGATCCCGCGGGCGTTCAAGCCCGCCTCGATGACGTCGACAGCCGCCTCGTCTGCCCACGTGTAGCTCAGGAAGATCCGCGGTCGTGCTGCGGTCATCGTTGCGTGCCTCCGCTCGTCGTCCCACCAACCATGCCCGCGGGCACACGACACAAGCCAGGCGAAAAGATGACAGAAGTCCGTCAGATTCCTGGCGCCGTGTGTGATCGTTCATCCACGAATCGGTGCGGTGTCAGCACTTTCTCTCCGGGGCCGTCGTTTCGCGTACTGGTGGTCGGAGATGCCGCCGGATCCGTTACGCGATCACTCGATCGGATCAGCGGGCGGGGAGCCGGTTCCCGCGGCTCCCCGCCCGCCCGGTCAGAGGGCACCGGCGATCGCGGGCAGCAGTTCGTGGAAGGTGCGTCCCGAGGCGGGAATGCCGAGTGCGGTCATCGACCAGCCGGAACCCTCCCGCGTCACCTTGGCCATGATCTGGGCGTTGTGCCTGCCGGAGCCCGAGAGGCTGTACTTGGCGACCTCGGCACCGCCGCCCGCCTCGTCCACCAGGCGGCAGAACGCGTTCTCGATCTGCGAGAAGTCCTGGCCGGTGAACGAGTTCACGGTGAACACGAGGGTCTTCACCTCGGCGGGCACCCGTGCGAGGTCGACCCGGATCGACTCGTCGTCGCCGTCTCCCGCACCGGTGCGGTTGTCACCGGTGTGCACGACGGCCCCGTCCCTGCTCCTGAGCTGGCGGAACCAGATCTGGTCGACGAGCTTGCCGCCGGCGTCGAAGAGCAGCGCTGACGCGTCGAGGTCGATGTCCTGGTCGCGCAGGCCGAACAGGCCCCTCTTCTTCACGGCGTCCCAGCCGAGGCCCATGCGGACGTTCGTGAGCGTGCCGCCGTCCTGCTTGCGCAGGGAGACCTTCTGGCCCTTGGTCAAGGTGATGGTCATGCCGGACTGCCTTTCGGTGGTGGTTGGCTCGGTGTCACTTGCGGCCTGCCGTCCAGCGCAGGCCCCAGCCGTACTCCTGGTCCAGCCGCTGCTGCCCGCCGTCGAGGTAGCGGACCTCGCGGCGCACGGTGAGACCATGTTCACCCGACTGCTCGATCATGGCGACGGCGCACATCCGTGCGTTGTCACGGGGTTCGTCGAGCCGTACCTCGATGGCGGGGCCCGTCGCCGGGTGCAGTGTCACGACGCCGTCGGCCGCCGCCCAGTTGGGCACGCCCTCGTAGATGAAGGCGAACACGACGATGCGCCGGATGCGGGTGGCGTGCGCGAGGTCCACGAACAGGTTCTCGCCCGCGGTGCCGGCGCCGGAGCGGTCGTCACCGTCGAGCCAGACGACCTTGTCCCACACGCCTTCCGGGCTCGCGCTGAACGAGTTCCCGAGTGCCTGCACGACGCCTTTGGAGCCGTCGGTGAACTCGTAGAGACAACCGAGGTCGAGGTCGATGGCGGCCGGGGCCAGCCATTGGCGCAGGAGTCCTCCCGCGCTCTTCGGTGCCGGGCGGGCGTTCCAGTTCAGGTTGACCCGCAGCACGCCCGTCGCCTGCTTGTGCAGCGAGACGCTCGGCTTGGACTTGGTGAGCAGGACGGTTCCGGTGGACCCTCCCGCGGGGCGTTTCGTGTAGTCGATTGCCATGACACACCTCAGGTTCCGGCGGTTTCCAGGGATCGGCCGGCCGCTGTGGCGCGCTTGTTGCGGACGACCGAGGAGACGAACGCGAGCAGGATGAAACTGATCCCGATGAGGCCGGTCACCAGTTCGGGGATCTCGAACCTGATGGTGCCCAGCAGGAGGACGGCGAGCGCGCCGATCGCCCAGTGGGCGCCGTGCTCCAGGTACACGTACTCCTCCAGAGTCCGTTGCCGGACCAGGAAAACGGTCAGCGAGCGCACGAACGTGGCACCGATCAGTCCGAGTCCTACCGCGATGATGATCGGGTCGGAGGTGATCGCGAAGGCGCCCACGACACCGTCGAAGCTGAACGTCGCGTCGAGCACTTCCAGGTACAGGAAGGACATGAACGCGGCCTTGCCCACCTTGACCCTCAGCGAGCCGCCGCCGTGCCGGTCCGGGTCGAACCTCGAGCTCAGCGCCTTGACGAGCACGTAGGTGAGCAGTCCGAACACCCCGGACAGCACGACCGTGGTCGACTTGCCTTCCGGTGCGAACTCCAGTGCCGCCACGCCGATCACCAGCAGGGCCACCGCGATCGAGAGCTGTTCGAGCTGGCCGATGCGGGCGAGCGGCCGTTCCACCCAGCCCATCCACGTGATCTCGCGCCGTTCGAAGACGAAGTCGCAGAACAACGTCAGCAGGAAGATGCCGCCGAACGCGGCGATCGCGGGATGCGCGTCGTGCAGGATGTAGCCGTACGTTCCCGGGGTGTGCGGATCACCGCCCTCCATCGCCAGCGAGATCGCCGACGTGGGGGAGAGGCCGGCGGTCACGCCCACGACGAGCAACGGGAACGCGAGGCGCATGCCGAAGACGGCGATCAGGATGCCGACCGTGAGGAAGAGTTTCTGCCAGAAGGCGCTCATCGTCTTGAGCACCGTCGCGTTCACGACGGCGTTGTCGAACGAGAGCGTCAGTTCCAGCACGCCGAGGATCGCGGCGAGGGCGAGGCCCGCCGGGCCGGCGTAGAGGTAGGCGCCGACGAGTCCGACGGCGGTGACGGCGAGCGAGCCGCCGAACGTCCTGAGCCACATGGGTTTCTCCGACGGGATGTGGGTGGGCCGCGCGGGGCGCGGCCCACCGCCTTCGTGCGCGAGGGGCGGAAAGGACCGTCAGGCCACGTTCACGCCGTAGTCGCGGGCGATGCCGGACAGACCGGCCGCGTAGCCCTGACCGACGGCGCGGAACTTCCACTCGGCACCCGCGCGGTACAGCTCGCCGAAGAGCATCGCCGTCTCGGTGGAGGCGTCCTCGCTCAGGTCGTACCGGGTGATCTCCGCGCCACCGTCCTGGTTGACCACGCGGATGAACGCGTTGCGCACCTGGCCGAACGACTGCGATCTGGCCTCGGCGTCGTGAATGGACACCGCGAACACGATCTTGTCGCACTCGGCGGGCACCCCGGCGAGGTCGACCTTCAACGACTCGTCGTCGCCGTCGCCCTCGCCGGTCAGGTTGTCGCCGGTGTGCTCGACCGAGCCCTCGGGGCTCTTGAGGTTGTTGAAGAAGATGAAGTGGGCGTCGGACATGACCTTGCCGGAGGCGTTGCACATCAGTGCGCTCGCGTCGAGGTCGAAGTCCGAGCCGCTGGTCGACCGCGCGTCCCAGCCGAGCCCGACGAGAACCGCGGTGAGGCCGGGGGCCTGCTTCGTGAGCGAGACGTTGCCACCCTTGGTGAGCATTACGGTCATTGCTTCCTCCTGTTGTTCACGGCAGCCTTCAGAACGGCTTCTGCTATTGGCCGACGGATATCGCCGGTGATTTAACGGCGACTGTCGAACGCGTTGTGAACATCGGAGGCACGGGGAAGCCGTTACCGGTTGACAGAGGTGGGTGTGGACGTTGTCATGAAAGCGTCCAGTATTTGTCGTGTCGGGTTCGAACTGGACACGAGGACTGGTCAGTGATCGAAAAGCGGCTGGTCCAGGCGTGGACGAGGTGCTGTGACGCCCTGTTTTCGCAGGTACCGGAAGTATTCTTGATCGCTCCGAATTTCGCTCGTGAGCGAATCGGCGGTCGAACGAGTCGTGTGCGTTCTGGATTGTGGGATGTGGAATGCTTGGCGCCCGGTCGTTGTTCACTCGGAAGGTCGACGAGGTGCTGATGTCCGATCGTGAAACCTATGACGTCGCTGTGTCGTTCTCTGGCGCGCAGCGCAGCTTGGCGGAGAATTATGTGCGTGCCTGCGAGGCCCTTGGGCTGAGCGTCTTCTACGACAAGAACGTCTCGGCCCAAATGTGGGGGCGCAACTTCATCGTCGAGTTCCGCAGGATCTACGGCAAGGGCATCGCGCGGTACGTCGTGCCGTTCTTCTCCCGCGAGTACCTCGGCGGCTCCTACCCGATGGACGAGTACAACGCCGCGCTCACCTGGTCGATCGAACTGCGCGAGGACGCGTACATCCTGCCGATCATGGTGGGGGACGTGCGGGTGCCGGAGGAACTGCTGAGCTCGGCCACCGCGCACCTGCGCGCCGAGGACTGGACGCCGGAGGAACTCGCGAAGATCACCGCCGAACGCGTCCGCAGCACCGTGCCCGCCGCCACCGCGCCGGTTCCCGCCACGCCTGCCCGGGGCGTCCTCCTGCCGCGGATCGCGCCGGGCAGCTTCAGCCCCTACGAGACCCTGGAGAACGCGCTCTCCGTTGTGGGTGAACGGTTCCAGGCCAACGCCGGCGCGCTGGAGCAGTACGGGTACACCTGCAGGGTGCGGACTCCCGACCACGCGGTGGAGGTGCGAGTCGAGAAGCGCGGCACGCCGGTGTACGGACTGCAGGTGTGGTTCGACGAGTCCTACCGGCAGGACCAGTTGGCGGTGGGCTACGGCGCGCCCTCGTACCGGGGGAGCGCGAAGAACGGCTGGGCCACGGCGGAGTGGGACAAGCAGCACGAGGAGGCGCGGCTGAAGTTCATCGACGGCCTGCAGGGCGCGGGCAGCACGCTCCTGACGGCCGAAGGGTTCTTCGACGCCCTGTGGCGCAAGGTCGTGCTGTACATCGAGCAGACGCACCGGTGATGGGCCCTGGGAGGAATGAGCGCATGACGGACGGCTTCCCCCTCGACCTCGGGTCCAGCAGCGATGACGAGCTGTACGTCCTGCTGGGCGCCGAGCTCGACGGCGCGGGCGTGGGCATCTCGCCCGCGGACCGCGAGCGCTACCAGCGGTTCGCCCGGACCTGGCTCGACAACAAGAGGTCGCAGCTGTGGCGGAGGATCCAGGGGAGCGAGACCTACCGCCTGTGGCTGGACTCGGCGGGACCGGGCCAGGTCGTCGACCCCGACACCGTCGACCGGGTCCTGGGCGAGCAGGAGGGCTGGGACCCGCGCCCGGCGGCCGTGCTGGCCCTGTTGCTGGTGCGGGAGAAGTGCGCGGAGGTCGTCGGCTCCTACGACATCGCGGTGGCGTTCGCGCAGGAGCAGCGCGACTACGTGCACGCGCTCGTGGTGGCCGCGAAGGCGTTGGCGCTCAAGGTGTTCTACGAGCCCGACATGACGAACGCCTGGTGGGGACTCAACTTCGTGCAGGAGCGGCGCAAGGTCTACGGCCAGCGCGCGCTGCACTTCGTGCCGTTCATCTCCACCAAGTACCTCAGCGACGGGATACCGCTCGACGGGTTCTCGGCGGCGATGGTCCGCGCGATCGAACGCGGCGACCGGTACATCCTCCCGGTCCTCGTGGGTGACGTCGCGGTGCCGCCGGAGCTGTTGTCGCCGCACATCGGCGTCATGCGGGCCGACGACCACTCGCCGGAGGAGCTCGCCGCCCACATGCGGGTCGTGGTGGACGACTCGCGGCGGCGCGGCATGGCGGCCCGCGACTTCGGCGCCGTCGTGCACGACGCGCAACGGGAGCTCCGATGACCGGCGAGTCGCAGGCCGCGCGCCGGGCCCGCCTGTTCGACCACGACTGGGACCAGATCCACGCCGACCTCGCGCACCGGCACGCGGAGGCGGGCAACACCTCCGGTGTCGCGACGCTCGAGGCGGCGCTCGCCGGCTATCTCGCGACGCCCGGCCGGCCGGGCGTCGTCAACCCGGTGGCGGGATTCCTGGAGGCCGCCACCGAGGACGTGATCGCCGGGATGATCGACACCGGCTTCGACGCACGACGGCTCTCCACCGCTCATCTCCTGCTGTCGTCGAGGAACGACGTCTGTGCCGAGACACGACCGTTCGACGACGGCTCGTCGCTCGTCGTGGTGTCCGATTCGCTGCTCACGTTGTGCGCCTTCTACTGCCGGTGCGCGGGGCTGGTGCTCAGCGGGGAGGACGGCCTGGACGCCGCGACCATCGCCGGGATGTTGCGCTACTACCACGTCCAGCAGCGGGTTCACGGCCTCGCGGGCATGCTCGCGTTCGAGGTGCCGGGCCGGGCCGCGGAACTCACCTCGGCCCTGGTGACCCAGGCGGCGCGGTTCGTCGCGGGCCACGAGCTCGTCCACCACGCGCTCGGGCACGGTTCGGAGCTGTCCGGGTTCCACCCCGGCGAACACCTCCCGGTGTGCTCGGGCGACCAGCTCCGGGAGTACCAGGCCGACGCCGGAGCCCACACGGCGCTGCTGCGGACGTGCGAGAAGGAAGCCGGCGACGCGCAGGCGCTGGCCCTGTGGGGCGCGCTCGCGGCTGTGCTCGCCGTCTACTCGTCGGAGAAGGCGTTGTTCGTCCGCAACGGCGGCACCCATCCTCCCGCGCTCGACAGGATCCGGATGCTCCTGGCCCAGGTCGGCGAGAGCGTGCGCGGGCGGGCCCGGATGCTGCTGGGGCCGCTGCTGGAGGCGACGGACGCCGCCACCGTGTTCGCGGTGCGAGCCGAGCTCTTCGACGGTGATCAGGTGCTGGCGTCCCCTTTCGTCAGCACTCCGCTGACACGGGGCTACCTCGAGCAGATCTCCTTGTTCGACGCCCTCATGAGCCATCCGCACCAGAAACTCGTGGAAGGCGTCGAACGACTGGACCCGGCCACACCGCGGCTGGCCGGGGGAACGCGGCTGGCGGCCGCCGGACGTGCGGCGGAGGCCTTCGAAAGCTGGGGAGTGGACCCCGAAGTGGGGCAACGGCTGCTGAACCCGGCCATTCCGCTGACCTTCCACAGCCTGCGGATGGCGATGAAGAAGGCGTTCACCGACCTCGGCGTGCAGAAGGACTCGGTCCTGGCCGCGTCGGTCGTCGCCGCCACACTTCTGGAGCCCTCCCTCAGGACGCCGTGACAGCAGCGGAGCACTCCGCCGATGCGTCCGGCCGGGTCCGCGTCACCGGCCGATCGCGGTGAGGCTGGTGGGCAGGCGTTCGAAGCCGCGCAGGATGCGGGTCGGCCGGCGGCGCGCGCCGGGAAGGGGTGCCAGGTCAGGGAAGCGGTCGAAGATCGTGCGCAGTCCTATCTCACCCTCCATGCGGGCGAGCTGGGCGCCGAGGCAGTAGTGGCGGCCCGCGCCGAACGACACGTGGTCGCGGGCGTTGGCGCGGCCGACGTCGAACGCCGACGGGTTCTCGAACACGGACGGGTCGCGGTTGGCCCCGGCGAGCACGGTGGTGACGAGCTGGCCCCGGCGCACCGGGATGCCGGCGATCGTCGTGTCGCGGGCGCACATGCGGCCGGTCAGCAGGACCGGTGGGTCGTGGCGCAGCACCTCGTCCACGGCGTTGGCCCACAGCGAGGGTTGCGCGCGGAGGGCTTCCAGTTGGGCGGGGTGCCTGGTGAGCAACGAGATGCCGTTGCCGAGGAGGTTGACGGTGGTCTCGAAACCGGCGGCCAGCACCAGGCCGGCGGTGGCCTTGAGCTCGCGTTCGGACAGGCCCTCACCGTCCTCGCGGGCGGTGATCAGGCGGCTCAGCAGGTTGTCGCCGGGGTGGGCGCGCAGGGCTTCCAAATGTCGGGAGAGCCAGGCGTCGAACGAGCTGAGCGTCGTCTCCACGCTGCGGAACACGCGCCACGACAGGCCCAGGTCGAGGCTGGGTGCGGCGGCCGCGCCGAGGGCCAGGACCGTCGCGCGTTCCTGTGGTGGCACGCCGAGGATCTCGCTGATCACGGTGACCGGCAGCAGACCGCAGTAGGTCTCGATCAGGTCGACCGGGCGCGCGGGGTCGAGGCCGTCGAGCAGCTCGTCGGCGATCTCCTGGGTGCGGACGCGGAGCTGTTCGACGGCGCGCGCGGTGAAGACGCGGGTGACGAGCTTGCGGTAGCGGGTGTGCGCCGGGGGTTCGACGGCGAGCAGCGACGGTGGCTGGACCGGGTGCAGGACCTCGGTGGCGGACCACGCGGCGAGCTTGCCGAGGATGCCGGCGCCGAAGCGCGGGCGGGCCGTCACGAACGCGTCGTCGGACAGGACCGCCTTGACCACCTCGTGCCGCGTGGTGGTGTGGCCGATCCTCGTGGCGGCGAGGGGGCCTCGGGCGCGGATCTCGTCGAACAGGCCCGTCAGGTCGGCGCCGGTGGAGGCCTCGACGGTGATGCGGCCCTGCAGGTCGCCGCGGCGGGCGGCCAGGCGCAGGACGGCACGCGGCAGGGCGTGGCCGATGCTCCAGCGCACCGCCGGCTTGACGTGCTCCTCAGCCAGGCTCGTCACGGTTCGCCAGCGTGCCCAGTACGCCGCTGTGAGTCAAGGTCTCGCCCGTCCGGCCGAACGGCGAGTCCACTTCGGACCACCGAGTAGCCTGCCGCGCCATGGAGATCCGGGCGCTGCTCGACCGCATGGAGCACGACAGCTGGAAGAGCGAGGTCGACGACTTCGTGCGCGAGCAGGGGATCTCGACGTTCGGCGAGCTGGTGGACGTGATCACCACGTCGGACGACAGCCAGGTCGTGAGCCGGGGGTACCGGGTGTTCTCCTTGGCCAAGGCGGACGACGAGGTCTACCTCGGTCTGCTGCGGCACCCGCACCACGGCATCCGCCGGGCGGCGGCGAGCATGTTCCGGGGCGAGACGGCGTTCCGGCACGCCACGGCACTCCTGCCCCTCCTCGCCGACGAGGACCACTACGCGCAACGGGAAGCGTTGTGGGCGTTCGGGAGCATGGGCCCGGAGGTGCTGCCGTTGTTGCAGGAAACGCGCCGCACGGCCAAAGGCGCGCTGCGCAGGGGCGCGCTGATCGGCATCGCCGAGGTCGCCGGCCCGGACGCGTTCCTGCCGGAGGACCGCAGGGTGGTCGACCGGTTCATCGGCCACAAGCTCGAGGACGACATGTACAGCGTCGACGAGATGCACCTCTGCGGCGGCTGGTACGCGATCAGGACCGACGACCAGGCGGCGGTCCTCGGGGTCTGCGGTCTGCAGGACCCGGTGCCGGTGACGAAGGTGCTGGGCGCCCAGGCCTGGAACAACGACCAGCACGCGTGGGAGAAGGACGGCGAGCACGTCCGGTGCGCCAGGGTCTACGTCACGGGCGCGTGGGACGGCTGGACGCTGGTGTTCGGCGAGCCGTTCGAGCACGGAACCCGTCCGGTGACCGAGATCTGCGCGGTGCTGAGCGCGGTGTTCGGCGAGGCGCACTACTACGCCGAGAGCTGTGGCGACGGCTGGACGGCATGGTGCGTCGCGCGGCAGGGCGAGATCGTCCGCTACTACGACGCGTTCAAGGAGGACGAGCAGATCGGCGAACTCGACGTCGAAGACGGCTGGTGCCTGCCGCACGACACCAGCGACGAGAACGAGGACCTCGAGGACATCTGGGCCACCGACGTCGGCGAGGAGCTGTCGGTCAACCCGCGCTACTTCGAGGGTGACGTCGAGGGCCACGGAGTTCTCGCGCTGACCCGGTGCGGCCGGACCTACGGCTCTCCCAAGGGCTATCTGCGGATCGTGCTCTGACGTCAGGCCTGGACGACGGGTACCTCCAGCGCGCGCACCGTCTCGTTGTCCGCGTCCGTGATCACACCGGCGACGTCGGCGAACGGCAGCACGGAGAACCTCGACGCCGTGCCAATCTTCTCCGAACTGGCCAGCACGTAGGTGTCCGCCGCCTGGTGGGCGAGCGCGCGTTTCATCGCGGCCTCGTCCGCGTCACCGGTCGTGAGGCCCGCTTCGGGGTGCACGCCCGTGACACCGAGGAAGAAGAGGTCCGCGTGCACGCCCCGTGCGGCCTCCACGGCGGCGGCGCCGCAGGCGACCATCGAGTGCTTGAAGAGCCGGCCGCCGATGACGTACACCTCCACGTCCCGGTGCTCCTCCAACGCGCTCGCGATCGTCGGGCTGTGCGTGACGACCGTTGCGTGCAGATCGAGCGGTAGGGCGCGCACGACGGCAAGTGTGGTCGTGCCGCCGTCGAGGATCACGGTGCTGCCCGGTTCGATCAACGCCGCCGCCGCCCGTGCGACCCGTTGCTTGCCATCGACCTGCACGCCCTGACGCGTGGCGTAGTCGGCGATGGCGGGGGAGACGGGCAGTGCGCCGCCGTACACGCGTTGGCAGAGCCCTGCCGCGGCCATGTCGCGCAGGTCGCGGCGGATCGTGTCCTCGGAGATGCCGACTTCGGCGGCGAGGTCCTTGGCGACGATCCGGCCGTCGGTGCGCAGTCGTTCGAGCAGCAGGTCACGACGCTGGGCGGCCAACATGCACGTTTCTCCTTGTTTTTGCCGAGTGTTGCACATTATGGTCGGAGCCATGCTGATTCTGATCGCAGGGCCCTACCGCTCCGGCACCGGGGACGACCCCGAGTTGATGGCGCGCAACCTCGAACGGCTGGAGGAGGCCGCGTGGCCGCTGTTCCGCAGCGGGCACGTCCCGATGATCGGCGAGTGGGTGGCGCTGCCCGTGCTGCGCGGCGCCGGTGGCAGCTCGCCGACCGACCCGATCGCGTCGGAGATCATGTACCCGGCCGCGGAACGCCTGCTGCGGCACTGCGAGGCGGTGCTGCGCCTGCCCGGTGAGTCGACCGGTGCGGACGAGGACGTGCGGATCGCACGCGAGCGCGGGCTGCCGGTCTACCACCGGGTCGAGGACGTCCCCGGCTACCGCGCCGCCTAGGTGTACTGACCCGAGACGTTGCGAACGGTCCGACACGTGATCGGATGATCTTGGAATGAGGGAGGGCCTCCGGGTTCGGTGTGGATTGCGACATCTGCACCGGCTACCAGGAGGCCCTCGATCACTCACGCTAACGCACCGCTGACCGAGCTGGGCAGGCTGCGCCTGGCCCGGTGTGTCGTCGACGATGAATGGCCGCTGCGGCGCGCCGCTGAACGGTTCCAGGTCTCGGTGAGCACCGCGCAACGCTGGGCCACGCGCTACCGCGCCGGCGGCGCGGTAGCGATGACCGACCGATCCTCACGCCCGCACTCCAGCCCCGCTCGCACCTGTCCGCGACGGGAACGACGAGTCGTCAAGGTCCGGCTGGAGCGCCGGTGGGGACCGGCGCGTATCGCCTACCTGCTCGGCCTCAACCCCTCCACCGTGCACCGGATCCTGCGCCGCTACCGGCTGAGCCGGCTACGGCATCTGGACCGGGCCACCGGGCAGCCGATCCGCCGCTACGAACACCCCACCCCCGGTGACCTCGTCCACGTCGACATCAAGAAGCTGGGCAACATCCCCGACGGCGGCGGACACCGCGTCACCAGCAGGCAAGCCGGGCAGCGTCACCGCACCCGCACACCCGGCAAGACCCTCAACCGCAACGGCAACAGCCACGTCGGCTACAGCTACCTGCACAACGCCGTGGACGATCACTCCCGGCTGGCCTACAGCGAGATCCTGCCCGACGAACGCAAGGAAACCGCCGCCGCGTTCTGGCAGCGAGCCCAGCTCTTCTTCACCACCAACGGGATCACCGTCATCCGGGTACTCACCGACAACGGCTCCTGCTACAAGTCCCGGCTCTGGCGCGACACCCTCGCCGCGGCCGGCATCACTCACAAACGCACCCGCCCCTACCGGCCCCAAACCAACGGAAAAGTCGAACGCTTCAACCGCACCCTGCTCGACGAATGGGCCTACGCCCGCCCCTACCGCACCGAAACCGAACGCCGCGAAGCCTTCCCACGATGGCTGCATCTCTACAATCACCACCGCGGGCACACCGCACTCAAAGGCCTACCACCCGCCAGCCGCGTTCCTAACCTCTCGGGTCAGTACACCTAGGTCGTGTCCCGGAAGTTCGTCCGGTGGCAGGCGCGGGCGAGAGACCCGGAGACGGCGCCGCCGCGATGCCCTCATACCGGGCGTATTCGGGCGTTGCGGCGGTGTCGTCTCCGGGGCCCTCGGCTGCCACTGCCGCCCGACGGGACTTCCGGGACCCGGCCTAGCGTCTCGCTGTCAGCCGCGCGCGGCCAGGACGAACTCGCGCATCCGGCCGTGGTCCTTCACGCCGCGGCTCGACTCGATGCCGCTGGACACGTCCACGCCCCACGGCCGCGCCACGCTGATCGCCCCGGCGACCGTCTCCGGCGACAACCCGCCCGCCAGCACCCACTTGCCGGTGGGCGGGTTGCCGGCGAGGCGTGTGATGTCCCACTGCTCGCCCGATCCGGCGACGGGGGAGTCGATCAGCAGCAGTTCCTCGCCGAACGCTCCGGTGCGCACGTCGGTCTCGGGGCCGAGCGCCGTGGCCCTCACCAGTCCGAACGGCAACCCGGCCAGTTCGTCGAACGCTTCCTTCGGGTAGTCGCCGTGCAGCTGCAACGCGCGCACGCCCGTCTTCAGCGCCATCTCGCCCGCCTCGGCGGCCGGGATGCCGCGCACCACGGCGACGGTCAGGACGTCCGCCGGCACCTCGGCGACGAGCCGCGCCGCCAGGTCGACGTCGATCTGGCGCGGACTTGTCGTGAGCACGAACCCGACGGCGTCGGCCCCCGTCTCGACCGCGACGGTGACATCGGACTCGGTGCGCAGGCCGCACAGCTTCACGAACACACCACCGATCCTACTGATGTGGCCACGGACGCACTGTCGCGCGGCTAACAGTCACAAGCCGAACCGCTGCCCGGTCCTACTTAATGGAAGAGACGGGCAACGGAGGCCGTGATGACTGAACATCAGCTAGCCACATCGGTTTTGGTGATCGGCAGCGGTGGCGCGGGACTGCGCGCCGCCATCGAGCTCGCCGAACGAGGCATCGACGTGCTGGTCGTGGGCAAGCGCCCCAAGGCCGACGCGCACACCGCGCTCGCCGCCGGCGGCATCAACGCGGCGCTGGCCACGATGGACCCTTCGGACACGTGGCAGCAGCACGCGGCGGACACCATCAAGGAGAGCTACCTGCTCGCCAACCCGGAGATCGTGCGGGTCGTGGCCGAGCAGGCGGCGCGCGGAATCGCTGACCTGGAACGCTGGGGCATGCCGTTCGCGCGGGAGGACGACGGGCGCATCTCGCAGCGGTTCTTCGGCGCGCACACGTTCCGCCGCACGTCGTTCGCCGGCGACTACACCGGCCTGGAGATCCAGCGCACGCTGGTGAACCGGGCCGCGCAGCTCGACATCCCGATCCACGACACCTGCTACATCACCCGAATCCTGGTGCACGACAACGTCGTCTTCGGCGCCTACGGGTTCGACCTGAACACGGGTGAGCGGTACGTCTTCCACGCGGACGCCGTGATCCTCGCGGCCGGCGGGCACACCCGCATCTGGCGCCGCACGTCGAGCCGCCGCGACGAGAACACCGGCGACTCGTTCCGGCTGGCGGTGCTCGCGGGCGGCAGGATCCGCGACCCCGAGCTGGTGCAGTTCCACCCGTCCGGCCTGATCGAACCGGAGAACGCGGCGGGCACCCTGGTCTCGGAGGCGGCTCGCGGTGAGGGCGGCATCCTGACCAACGCGTCCGGCGAGCGGTTCATGGCCCGCTACGACCCGGAGCGGATGGAACTGTCCACACGCGACAGGGTCGCGCTCGCCGCGTACACCGAGATCAAGGAGGGTCGCGGCACCCCGAACGGCGGAGTGTGGCTGGACGTGTCGCACCTGCCGCGCGAGCAGATCATGCAACGACTGCCCAGGGTGTACCAGACGCTGCTCGAACTGCAGATGAAGGACATCACCAGGGAGGCCGTCGAGATCGCGCCGACCGCCCACTACTCGATGGGCGGCGTGTGGGTGTCGCCCGAGGACCACTCGACGGGCGTGACGGGCCTGTACGCGATCGGCGAGGCGTCCAGCGGCCTGCACGGCGCGAACCGGCTCGGCGGCAACTCGCTCATCGAACTGCTGGTCTACGGCCGGATCGTCGGCGAGGCCGCGGCCGGGTACTCGGCTTCCCTGCAGGCGCAACGGCGTTCGCGCGCCGCGGTCGACGAGGCGCGGTCCGAAGTGGACGATCTGCTCGCCGCCGACGGCCAGGAGAACGTCCGTGCCCTGCAACGCGCGCTGCGCAACACCATGACCGAGCACGCGGGCGTCGTCCGCGACGAAGCCGGTCTGCGCAAGGGGCTCGCCGAGCTGGACGAGCTGGAGAACCGCATCCGCGACGTCGGCGTGCACCCCGACCTCGCCGGGTTCGGGGACCTCGCCCACGCCTTCGACCTGCTGGCTTCGGCGCTCTCCGCCCGCGCGACCCTGGAGTGCGCCCTCGAACGCCGCGAGACGCGCGGCTGCCACAACCGGTCCGACCACCCGGACCTCGACCCCGCGCAGCAGGTGAACCTCGTGTGGGCGGGCCCCGGCCAGGTCGTCCGGGAGGAGATCCCTCCGGTGCCGGACGAGATCGCGTCGCTGATGCGGGAGGTCGACACGGCCGGCAAGCTGGTCGAGTGACGGTCGAGGGGCGGGGGCCTTCCCCGCCCCTCGTGCTCGTCACGGCAGCCGCAACGCCGTGGTGAACAGGAAGGCGCTGTCCTCCAGCGCCTCGACCCGGTGGCGGCGCCGCGGCATCGTCAGCAGGTCGCCGGGCGACGCCTCCCACGAGTCCGGCCCGGCCACCAGCCGGACGCGGCCGAGCAGCACCTGCACGGTCACCTCACCGGGGTGCTCGTGCTCGTGCAGGTGCTCGCCCGCGCGCAACGCCATCACCGTCTGCCGCAACGCCGCCTCGTGTCCACCGTGGACGGTGACGGCGCTGCGCCCGCTCGAAGCCGCGCGGGCGACGCCGAGGTGGTCGCGCGCCAGCGCGTTCAGCGACGTCCTCACGGCCGGGGTGCCCTGAGGTGTCGGCGCGCCCGCAGCTCGTCCGGTTCCACGACGGTCAGCATCGGCTGACCGGGCGCGCAGAACATCGTGACCACGAAAGCGGACTCCTCGTCCGCCAGGTGGTTGCCGTCCTGGTAGTGGATGACGTCGCCGCCCGGCTCCCAGAACGTCTCGCCCGCGCGGACGACCCGCTCCGGCTCGCCTTCCAGCTCGAAGACGATGGCGCCCTTCACGACGTAGCCGTACGCGGGCCCGGAATGCCGGTGCGGCGGCGCGCCGGGACTCGACGGCGGCAGCGTCACGAGGATCGTCATGGCCTCGGCGCCGTCCGGGATCCGCGGTGCTCCCGGCACGGTGCCGATGACCTCGATCTTCGGCGGCGGGCCGCTCTTGTCCGGGTTGTCGAGCTGATGGGTGTGTTCGTGGCTCATGTCAGAACAGACCGCACAACCCACCGATCTGTGACAGCGTCGGGACTCCCGCCGAAAGGAGGCGACGCGGGACTTCGTGCTCGCCCACGTCGACTGGTTCGCCGCCGTCGGCGAACCGGCGGTCAGCACGCTGCTGGAACGCGCGGACGAACTGGCCGGGGTCGTCGCGCCGAGGTGGTTCCCCGGCGCGACCGAACGGCCCGGCGAGATCTGGGTGGTGCTGTACCGCGCCGTCACGCGCTGACCACCGGGACCGGACTCAGCAGCGCCTGGTCCACACGACGCCCCGGCTCGACTCCACGATCACGAAGCTGAGCCGGTCGGGGTCCGACGTGCCGAGCGCGACGCGGACCTCGGCGTTGACGTTGATGTTCCGCTTCTCGCCGCACGGCACCCACTGGATCTCGGCCGCGTCCGGGCGGTAGCGGGTCTGCCAGTCGCCGCTGAACGGCCCGGTGAACGTCTGGGTCACCGTCGCGGTGGGGGAGGTGCCCTGCAGGTAGGTGCTGATCCGGCTGAGCCCGGTCGCTCCGTCCTGCAGGTGGGCGTAGCCCTCGTAGGTGGTCCGCGCGAGGCCGTAGGTGTAGCCCTGCGGCGCGTTCACCCGCAGGTTGACCTGGCAGTTCTTGCGCTGGTCGAGCGGGGACGAGCCGTTGCCCGCCCGCGCCAGGAAGGTGTGGTACCCGATCGTGAACGTTCTGTCGTCCGTCTGGACGTCGGCGTCGCCGGCCGGGCAGCCCGAACCGTTGACGGTGACGACTTCGAGGAACGGCGCCGGCTGCTCGGCCGGTGCCAGAGCGGACAGGGCGACGAGTGCTGCCGCTGCCGTGGTGAGCATGGGGGAACCTCTCCGGGGAGTCGGGGCGGCGGCTGCCTCAGACGGTAGCGGCGACGCGCCTGACGGTTCCCTGACGATTCACGGCTTGAAGGGCAGCAGCTCCTCCTCGACGCCGGTCCTGACCACCACGCACGTCGACTCCGGCACCTCCCGCCACGCCCCGACCAGGTCGCCCAGCGGCTCGGACACGATCAGCCGGGAGTCGTCGGTGAGGTCGTGCAGCGCCGGGTTGTCCGGGTACTGGCGGCGCAGGGTCGACACGTCGGTGCTGTGGAACAACGACCGCGACTTGCCCCGGCTCGAGTACCGGAACGCCCAGGTCGTCGAGCCGTCCGTGACCGCGACCGTCATCTGGACCGGGTACTCCACGCCGGCCCGCCTGCCGACGTCCTCGACGAACTCCACCATGCGCGCCACCCCGGCCGGCGGGTCCTGCTCCAGCCCGAAGCTGACGGCCAGGTAGAACATGACCTCCGAGTCCGTCGACCCCTCGATCAACGGGAACAGCACGGGGTCGATCGCCAGCATCAGCTCGCGCCGCACCAGCGGGAACTTCGCGATCAGTCCGTTGTGCATCCACAACCAGCTGCCGTACCGGAACGGGTGGCAGTTCGACCGCTGCACCGCCCCGCCCGTGGAGGCCCGCACGTGCGCGAACACCCGGTCGACGGTGATCTGCGCGGACAGTTCCCGCAGGTTGCGGTCGTTCCACGCCGGTTCTGTGCTCAGGAAGAGACCGGGCGTGCTCGTGCTGCCGTACCAGCCGATGCCGAACCCGTCACCGTTCACGGCCGTCGCGCCCAGCCGGGCGTGCTTCGACTGCATGACGAGCGAGTTCTCGGGCGCGTAGAGGAGTTCCTCCAGCAAGACCGGCGAACCGGAATACGCGAGCCACCTGCACATGTCGGACCTCCTGACCACCCGGCGCTACATGGGAACA
This sequence comes from Lentzea sp. NEAU-D7, assembly GCF_026242055.1. GTDB lineage: Bacteria > Actinomycetota > Actinomycetes > Mycobacteriales > Pseudonocardiaceae > Lentzea. The sequence goes on from NZ_JAPJDL010000002.1 coordinate 53,577, forward strand.
CGTAGCAGACCGGAATGGGAGGTTTGCGGCGACGCGCCTTCCTCGGGCAGCATGGCTGGGGTGACGGTCCCTCCCGGCTTACGGCCCCCGCCCTACGAACAGCCGCGCGGGAACTTCGAGACGATCGAGGTGTACGCGCCCGTCGCGCAGGTACCGGTCCCGGCAGAGCCCGCCCCGGAGCCCGAGGAACGCTCCGACCTCGCCGTCATCGGCCCGATCGCCGCGCTGGTGCTCGCCCTGACGATCAGCACCCTGATCCTCGAACACCCGGCCGCCCGCGCCGTCGCCGCCGGTCTCGCCACCATCGGCCTGATCGTGGCCGTCGCGCTCATGCTGATGGGCAAGAAGCCGCAGCCCGGCCGGCACGTGGCCCGGCACGCCGTCGACCCCGAGGCGACCGAGCGGATCGCTCCTCCCGGCTGGGGCGCGACCGACCGGCGCCGCTGACCGGCGCCGATCGGCTCCCGCGGACTCACTTCAGGGTCGCGAGACCGGCCTTCGCGTACTTCTCGTCCAGGTCGCCGCTGGGCGCGCCGCCGACGCCGATGCCCGCGACGGACGTGCCGTCGACCGTCACCGGCACACCGCCACCCAGGAACAACGTGCCGGGGATGTCGCGCAGCGTCGCGCCCTGCCCGGTGACGCGGCCGGCGAGCTCCGAGGTCGGGGCGTTGAACGACACCGCGGTGAACGCCTTGCGGCGTGCCGACTCCTCAGTCTGCGGGCCCGCGCCGTCGCCGGCGAGCAGCACCACGACGTCGCCGCCGCGGTCCACCACGGCGACCGTGACGCGCTGGTTCTCCTTCTCGGCGGCGTCGAGCGTGGCCTGGGCGGCCCTGATCGCCGCGTCGATGGTCAGCACCTTCTCCGTGCGGGTGGTGGTGCGCTGGTCGGCTGCCGCGTAGCCGCCGCCGATGCTCAGCACGACGAGGGTGGCGACTGCGATCTTCTTGAGGTCCATGGCCACCACGGTGCTCCGGCCGGGGCGGCTTTCCCTGGTGGTGACGGTTGAACCTCGGTTCAACCCATCGGTTGACCCGTGCCGGTGCGCCGCTCGCCTACAGTCGCCGACGTGTGGCTGCACAGGGCGATGCACGCGGGCTTCTACGTGCTGCTGACGGCGTCGGCGGCGCGGTACGTCGCGTACCACGGCGCCGACCTCCTCGTGCTCGGCCTCGCTCTCGCGCTGGGGCTCGGGTATCCGGCGAGCGTGCGGTGGACGCGGGCGCTGCCGCTCGTGCTCGCCGTGTGGCTGGTGCTGGTGTGGCTGGCGCCGAGCTTCGGCTGGTGCGCGATCCCGTTGTTCTTCCAGTGCCTGCGCCAGCTCAGGCCGCGCGTGGCGCTGCCGATCGCGGCGGTGCTGACCGCGGCCGTCGTGCTGGCCCAGATCAGGCTGGCGGCGACGTTCGACCCGTCGCTGGTGCTCGGCCCGGTCGGCGTCGCGGTGCTGACGGCGGCGGTGTTCTTCGACCGCGCCCGCCTGCTGCACGAGGCCGGGGTGCTGGAGGAACGCCAGCGCCTCGCGCGCGAGATCCACGACACCCTGGCCCAGGGCTTCTCCAGCATCAACCTGCTGCTGTCGCTCGGCGAGACCGGGAAGGCGGCCGAGGTCGCGCGGGAGAACCTGGGCGAGGCGCGGCGGTTCGTCCGCGACCTGTCGCCGATCCACGGCACACTGGTCGACGCGCTGCACCGGCTCTGCCCGCACGTGGAGGTGGACGGCGATCCGTACGCGCTGAGCGTGCAGACCGAGGTGGCGTTGCTGCGAGCCGCACAGGGCGCGGTGGCGAACGTCGCCGAACACGCGGGTGCCAGCCGGGTGGCGATCACGTTGTCGTACCTCGGGGACGCTGTGACGCTCGACGTCGTGGACGACGGCCGCGGCTTCGACCCGGCGGCGGTGAAGGCGGCGGACGGCCGCGGCTACGGGCTGGCGTCCATCCGCGGGCGCATCACCGAGCTGGGCGGCACGGTGTCCGTGGAGAGCGCGCCGGGAGAGGGGACCGCGGTGGCGGTGACGGTGCCGACGCCATGAGGGTGCTGGTGGTGGACGACCACCCGGTGGTCCGGTTCGGGCTCGCCGGCCTGCTGTCGCGCGACTTCGAGGTGATCGAGGCCGCGACCGGTGAGGAGTCGGTGACCAGGGCGTCCACTGTGGACGTCGTGCTGATGGATCTCCAGCTGGGCAAGGGCATCGACGGCGTGGAGGCCACGCGCAGGATCCGCGCGCTGGAGAACCCGCCGCAGGTCGTCGTGCTGACGACCTACGACTCCGACGCCGACATCGTGCGCGCCGTCGAGGCGGGCGCGATCGGCTACCTGCTCAAGGACTGCGCTCCGGAGGACCTGGCCGAGGCCGTGCGCACGGCCTCGACGGGCCAGACCGTGCTCTCGCCGGACATCGCGCAACGGCTGCTGCGCCAGGTCCGCGGCCCCGCGCCGAAGCTCAGCAAGCGCGAGGTGCAGATCCTGGAGCACCTCGCCCGCGGCCTGTCGAACCGGGAGATCGCGAAGGAGCTGTTCATCAGCGAGGCCACCGTGAAGACGCACCTGGTGCGGATCTTCGTGAAGCTGGGCGTGGAGACCAGGACGGCGGCCGTGACGACCGCCGTCGAACGCAAGCTGATCCGGCTCTAGTCCATCTCCGGAGGCGTTGTCCTCGTGAGCCGCTCGTCCGGCCGGCCGCCCGACATCGCGAGCATCCCGCGCAGCACCTGCAGCAGCTTGCGCAGCCCGCTCGGCTTCTTCCGGTCGATCCCGCTGATCACCTGCTTCAGCACGGTCAGCTGGTCGAAGTAGATCCGCTCGGTGACGAGGTTCTCGTTCTCGTCGAAGATGAAGTAGGCGTTCATGCGCGTGCGGTGCCCGCCGCCGGTCGCCGGGATCCTGCCCAGCGGCCCGAGGTGCGTGCCGATCAGCCAGAACTCCACGATCACGGCGTCGACGCTGTGCCGGAACGAGATCAGTTCGTGGTGCTGGTCGGGGAACGCCACGCGCGTGTCGGTGTAGTACTGCCGGACGGCGCTGTCGCCGTCGTGGACCACCATCTGGGCGATGATCTCGTAGTGCGGGTGCGGGAACGTCGAGAGCGTGGCGTCCCAGTCGTGCGCCACCTCGTCGCGGAAGTGGTCGAGCACGAGCTTTTCGCGGGCCCGCAGGACCTCCTCGGCCGGCAGGACGAAACGGGAAGGCATCGGCACTCCTCAGTGGACGATCTGGCCGTGGCTGAACGTGGGGGTGGTGCCGGGGTTCGTCCAGGCGCCGGTGAGCTCGCTGGAGGGGAAGAACTGCAGGAACCGCGGGTCGCGCTGGCTGCGGTCGGCGAGCGTCTTCTCCAGGATGATCGAGTTGTACTGGTCGGCGGTGGTCTCGACGGTGTTCGCGTTGAGCACGACCTCCTGCTGCCACCGGCGCGTCCACGACGCGAGGCCGGGCAGCTTCGAGTGCTCGGGCGTCAGCGCCTCGGCGGCGATCACGTTCTCGCTGCTCACCCAGATGCCGGTCGAGGTGTTGACCACGAGGCTCTGGTTGCCGAAGACGTGCCCCGGTGTCTTGACCACCGCGACGCCGGGTCCCAGCACGACCGAGCCGTCGATCGGCAGGAACGCCTCCGCCGGCAGGTCGCGATAGGTCGCCGGCTGGTACCAGGGCTTCTGCAACGGGTGCAGGTCGCTCAGGGCCGCCAGCTCGTCGCGTTGCACGATCACCTTGGCGTTCGGGAAGTACGGCGTGGCGCCGATCCAGCGCCGCAGGTCCTGGGTGTGCAGGTGGTCGAACATCAGGTAGTCGACGTCCTCGGGCGCGATGCCGAGCCGTTCGAGGTGGCCGGGCACGGTGCCGTGGACCTTGACCACGCGCCGTTCGACCACGTTCGGGGTCCGGGCGGACAGGTCCTCGAAGTACGGCGTGTACCGGCCGTACTCGTGGTCGCTCGGCTCGAACAGCAGGATGCGCTCGCGGCCGTCGTCGTGCCAGCGGACCACCAGCATCCGGTTGGTGATCGACAGGAACGGCGCGATCGCCCGTGAGGCCCTGAACAGGCCGAACCGCGTCGGGTACGGCAACGTCACCAGGTCACGCGTGACGATGCTGTCCGGGGTGCCGGTCGTGGCGAACTCCCGCCGGAACGCCTCGCCCCGCGCACGGGCGACGCGCAGCCGCGCGCCGGGCCCGCCCTCGACGTCCATGTTGTCCAGCGTGTCGATCCGGGTGAAGCTCATCATCCCCTCCAATACCCACGCTGTGGGTTAATTCGGAGGTTAAACCCACACCGTGGACATCCGCAAGGCACAATGGCCGCGTGACCGCACCGCGCCGAGGCCGTCCCCGCACGCCGCTGCTGTCCCGCGACTCGATCGTCGCGGCGACGCTGCGGGTCATCGACACCGAAGGCGTGGCGGGCGTGGGCATGCGGTCGGTCGCGCGGGCGCTCGGGGTCGACGCCAAGAGCCTCTACAACCACGTGGACGGCAAGGACGGCCTGCTCGACGCCGTGGCCGAGCACCTGCTGGGCGGCCTGGTACTGCCGGAGCCCACCGGTGACGCGCACCGCGACCTGCGCGCGATCGCTCAGGCGTTCCGAGCCCGCGCACTGGCCCATCCGGGCGCCGCGCCGCTCGTGCTCACCCGCCAGCTGTCCTCACTGGAGGGCCTCGCCCCGGTGGACGCGGTGCTGAAGGTCCTGCTCGCCGCGGGCGCCGGTGCCGAGGAGGCCGTGCACCTGCTGCGGATGCTGCTCGCCACGCTGATCGGCACGCTGCTGCGCGAGGTGTCCGCGGCACCGGCGTTCGGCGGCGACGACGGCGAACGCCGTGAAGCGCTCCAGGCCTCGGGATTGCCCGCGGTGGTGCGGACGGCGCCGCACCTGGCGGAGTTCGACCGCGACGCCGAGTTCGAGTACGCGGTGGACCTGGCGGTCACGGCCGTGCTGGCGCGGATCGATCTTCAGGCTGCGCGCTAGTCCGAACGGCGGCAGACTTCCTCGCGTGAACTGTCGACGGTGGCCCGTGGTCGCGGCGGCGGGGTTCGTCTTCGCGGCGGTCGTGTACGTCCTCGCGGTGCTGACGAGGACCGGCCAGACGATCGAGAACGCGGCCCTGCGCGGCGCCGACCAGGACGACGTCTCCGAGTCGGACGCCGCCTGGGCCGCGCTCGGCCAGATCACCGTCTACTCGCTGGCCGCGGCGGTGGTGGCGGTCGCCCTGATCGGTGTGCTGAGGAAGCGCTGGGACCTCACCGTCGCGGCGGTCGGTGTGATCGTCGCGGGTCAGGTCGTCGTGCAGGCGCTCAAGCGGTTCGTCCTGCCGCGTCCGGCGCTCGTCGAGGTCACCGGCGACTACGCGCACAACAGCCTCCCCAGTGGACACACGACGATCGCGATGACCGTGCTGTTCGCGGCGATCATCGTGGTGCCCTGGAAGTGGCGTGGCGTCATGCTGTTCTTCGTGCTGCCGTGGGCCACCGCGATCGGCCAGTACACGCTGACCGCGAAGTGGCACCGCCTCAGCGACACCCTCGCCGCCGACGGCATCGCGCTCGCCGTCGCGGCCCTCGCCGCGTGGTGGTTGCAGCGCAAGGGTTCTCTGCGGCCCCACACCGGACCTCGCCGGGTCGGGCGGGTGGTCCTGGTGGTGTTCTGGTCGGTCGTCGCCGCGGTGACGCTCGCCCTGGGCGGGATCCTGTGGGGACTCCCGCTGGCCCGCGAGGGCCTGAACGCCGACGAGTGGGTGATCTACCTGGGTGCCGGCTCGTTCGCGTCGGCCGGGTCGCTGATCGCCGCGCTCACCTACCTCGCGTGCTGGCGCCGGATCGAGTGACAACCAGTTGATCTCCCGCGCGTCCTGTTCGGTGGAGAGGTTTCCGGAGAAGGGGACAGGACGTTGAGTTTCAACCGACGTGCCGTGCTGGCACTGGGCGCCGGAGCGGCGCTGGCCGTGGCCGTGCCCGCCGCTGCGCAGGCCTCGACGGTCACCGGCAGGCTGCGTGAACTGGAGAAGCTGCACAACGCCCGGCTGGGCGTGTTCGCCGCGGACACCGGCACCGGTCGCACCGTGCTGCACCGCGCGGACGAGCTCTTCCCGATGTGCTCGACCTTCAAGACCATCGCGGCCGCGGCGGTCCTGCGCAAGGACCGCGACGGAACGCTGCTGGGCAAGGTGATCACGTACACGCAGTCCGATGTGGACAAGTCGGGGTACGGCCCGGTCACCGGCCGGCCCGAGAACCTCGCGAACGGGATGACCGTCTCGGCCCTGTGCGAGGCGACCATCACCTACAGCGACAACTGCGCGGCCAACCTGCTGCTCAAGGAACTCGGCGGCCCCACGGCGATCAGCCGCTTCAGCCGGTCGATCGGCGACCCGGTCACGCGCCTCGACCGCTGGGAGCCGGAGCTGAACTCGGCGGAACCCGGCCGCGTCACCGACACGACGTCGCCGCGCGCCATCGGCCAGAGCTACGCGCGCCTGACGCTGGGCCACGCCCTCAACTCGAACGACTCCGACCAGCTCACGAAGTGGCTGCTGGCCAACACGACCGGCGGCAACCGCATCCGCGCCGGACTGCCGTCGGCGTGGCGCTGGGGCGACAAGACCGGCACCGGCAGCTACGGCACGACCAACGACGTCGGCATCGCGTTCCCGCCCGGCCGCGCGCCGATCGTGATCGCCGTCCTGTCGACCAGGAAGGACGAGCCGACCGGCGCGGCCGACGAACCGCTGCTCGCCAGGACGGCGGAGCTCGTCGCGGCGACGTTCAGCTGACCTGAAGCCCGCCCCACGAGCGGCCTGGAGCGGTTCCCGTGAGCCGCCCCAGGCCGATTTCGTCGAACGACGAGGGCTGATCGTCGAAACGCTGGTCGAACGCGCGGGCACCCGCTACCGTCGCAATGCGAATCTCGTTCACGTTCCCAAAGGCGGCGGCGATGCGGCGAGCGGTTCTGCTGGTGGTCCTGTTCCTCTTCACCCTGGTGGTCACACCCGTGCGGGCGGAGTCGTTCGACGGCTCCGAGCTCCGGGTGTCCGGCGGCGTCTTCCGCGACGAGCACGGCCGCGAGGTGGTGTTGCGCGGCTTCAACGTCTCCGGCACGGCGAAACTCGCGGAGCACCGCGGGCTTCCGTTCGCGAACACGGCGGACGCGCGCAGGTCGGCGCTGGCCATGAAGCAGCTGACCGGCGCGAACGCCGTGCGGTTCCTGCTGACCTGGGCGTGGATCGAACCGCAGCGCGGCCAGATCGACCACGCCTACCTCGACGGCGTGACGGCGCAGCTCCGCGCCTTCACCGGTCTCGGCATCCGCGTCTACCTCGACTTCCACCAGGACCTCTACTCGCGCCACCTGTTCAACAAGGACAGCTGGTACACCGGCGACGGCGCACCGGCGTGGGCGGCGAGCGGGTACCCCAAGGAGTCGTGCGGCCTCTGCTTCCACTGGGGCCAGAACATGAAGAACAACAACGCCGTCACCGCGGCCACCTACGACTTCTGGCACAACCGCGACGGTGTGCGGGAGTCGTTCGTCAACGCGGCCGGCGAGGCCCTCAAGCACGTCAAGGGGGCGTTGCCCGCCACCGAGTTCAAGCTCGTCGTCGGCGTCGACCCGTTGAACGAGCCGTACGCCGGCAGGTACGACACGGGCCAGACCTCGCAGACGTGGGAGCGCGACCTCCTGATGCCGTTCTACCACCGGTTCCGCGCGGAGATGGACGAGGCGGGCTGGGCAGCGAAGCCCGCGTTCGTGGAGCCGCTGGTGTTCTGGAACCAGAACGTGGACTTCTTCGCCGAACCCGGCGGCCTCGCTCTCGTGCCGTCGCTGGGCGAGAGGTTCGTGTTCAACGCGCACTTCTACGACGGCAAGGCGCAGTCGGGCGTCCTCATGCCGGGCAAGGCGGCGGACGGCCAGTACACCTGGGCGTTCGGCACGATCCGCGACCGCGCGAGGGCGCTCGGCACCACCGCGATCGTCTCCGAGTTCGGCCACCCCGTCTCGGGCTTCACCTCCGACAAGACGCCGTCCGTGCTCAAGGCGATCTACCAGGGCCTCGACTCGGCGGCGCCGGGCGCGCGCTGGTGGTCGGCGCCGCGCGGCAGCGTGATCTCGGGCAGCCAGTGGCACTGGGACACCAACTACGGCCGCCACCGCGAGCTGATGAACGACAACCCCGGCAAGGTCAAGACCGACGGCGACGCCATGAACGACGAGCACTTCTCGGCGGTCAGGCTCGACGAGACCGGCGCCGCGGTGCTCAACGTCGATCGGGCCGTCGTCGACCGCGTCTACCCGCAGGCCGTCGCGGGCACCACGCTCGCCTTCACCTACGAGGACCGCGCCTACGAGACCTGGCAGCAGATCCCGTTGCCCGCCGTCCGCGCGCTCGTCGGCTCCGCGCCGTTCGCCGTGCTCGTCTGGGACTCGAACGGGGGCTCCGCGCCGACCGAGCTCCACCTGCCCGAGTCGCTGCGCTCGCCGTTGGTGGTCAGCTCGGCCTCCTCGGCGGTCGAGGGCGGGAAGCTCCTGCTGCGCGGCGGCCAGGGAAGGCAGTTCGCGCTGGTCACAGCCCCGTCGCCAGGCAACGTCGCGGCGGCGGAGGCCGAGGTTCGACAGTGGTACGTAAGCTGGTGAAGTGCGAACTAGGCCCACTCTGAGCTGGTCGAACCCGGGCCCCGCGCTGCCGCGCACCACCACCCTCACCGACGTCGTGCCGATCGTCGCGGAGGGCGGGGTGCTGGTGCTCAGCGGCGCGGGCCTCTCCACCGAGTCCGGCATCCCCGACTACCGAGGCGAGGGCGGGTCCCTGCGCAAGCACACCCCGATGACCTACGAGGAGTTCACCACCAGCCAGGCGGGCCGGCAGCGCTACTGGGCGCGCAGCCACGTCGGCTGGCGCACCATCGCCCGCGCGCGGCCGAACGCGGGCCACCACGCCGTCTCCAGGCTCGCGGGCAAGCTCTGCGGCGTCATCACCCAGAACGTCGACGGCCTGCACCAGGCCGCGGGCTCGCAGAACGTCGTGGAACTGCACGGCGGCCTCGACCGCGTGATCTGCCTGGGCTGCGGGCTGCTCTCCCCGCGCATCGACCTCGACCGCCGCCTGCGCGAGGCGAACCCCGACTTCCACGCGACGACCGACGAGATCAACCCGGACGGCGACGTCTTCCTGCCCGAGGAGCAGGTGAAGGACTTCGTCGTCGTCCCGTGCGAGAACTGCGGCGGCGTTTTGAAGCCCGACGTCGTGTTCTTCGGCGAGAACGTGCCGCGTCCCCGCGTCGAACAGTGCTACTCGCTCGTCGACGGTGCACGGTCCCTGCTCGTCCTCGGCTCCTCGCTGACGGTCATGTCCGGGCTGAGGTTCGTGCGGCGGGCCGCCACCGCCGGGATCCCGGTCGTGATCATCAACCGCGGCGAGACGCGGGGTGATCCGCACGCGTCGCTGAGGGTCGACCTGCCGCTCGGGAAATCACTCACGGAGCTGGCTGAAGTCGTTGTAGGGTAAGGGATGCAGACCTTCTCGGTCGACGACGTCACGCCGGTGACCGACGCGCTGCCCACCCGCCCGATCGCCGAGCTGTTCCCGGACGCGCTCGTCGTCGCCGGCGATCGGGCCGTGCTCGAACCGGACGGAGTGCACCCGCTGCTGAGCGCGGTGGCGAAGGCGTTCGCGCAGCACCGGCCGCTCGTCCTCACCCCGGACGCGGTGTGGCTGACGATCGCACGCGGAATCGCGCAGCACGTCAAGCTGCACGCCGAGGAACTGCGGCCGCTGCTGGTCAGCCACGAGGGCAAGAAGCGCCTGACGGTGCTGATCGACGGTCCGATGCCGGTGGACGCCGAATCGTGGGCGCACGTCGTGGAGCTGTTCGGCAAGCAGATCGGCGACACGACGTTCGAGTGCGACTTCAGCACCAGCACGGAGATCGAGCGAATGGCGGGCCGCGTCGCGATGATGGACGCGTACTCGCCGTACTACGCCTACTGGGCGGTGTGCGTCTGCGGAATTCCGTCGGTCACGCTCACCGGTACGGCCGACGACTGGCGCAAGATCCGCGCCCGCGTCGACGACCTGGGCGTGCTCGGTCTCGGCCAGTGGGTGCGGTCGCTCGCACCGATCATGGATGAGTTCGTGCGGGCCGCATCGGGCGACGCGCGCACTGAGTTCTGGAAGCGCATCTACAACCCGGCGGACGCCTACGGCGGCGAGGTGGTCACCGGCTGGATCTCGCGGTTCTACCCGTACCTCGCGCTGCAAGGCACGAACGGTGCGCCGAACCCCATGCTGGGCCTGCGCCTCGGCGAACCGCGCGGCGAACGAGGTCCGGGCATCAGGACGGACACCGTGCCCGCCACCCTGTGCCGCGCGACGGTCAACGTCAGCGACCTCGACACGCATCGCGTCGTGGCGCTCGAAGCGGGACTGATCGGTGTCGTGCAGGATCCGGACGGCGCGCTCCGGCCGGTCGCGGGCTGGGCGCTGGTCGACGCGCCCACGGACATCGAGACGGTGACCGACCGGCTGATCGCGGAACACGAGACGACGCCCCCCATCGAGCACCCCCACGGCCCGTCCGGCGCTGGTGAGGTGATCGCGCTGTACAAGCGCGTCGGGACCGCTTCGCTGTTCGGCGGCACCTGGCGACTCCGCCCGCACGACGCCACGACTTTTCTGGACTGCGGGCCGCACACGATCTACGGCCGGTTCGCGCTCGCGGACGGGAGGTACGTCGGCGAGGTCCAGGTGTGGAGCGACGCCGAACCGCACTGGGCGGTGCTGCGCGACGGCGACGACCCGGCGGAGGTGCCGTTGCTCGGCACCTCGCTCGCTCATCTCCTGGACGCCGCCATGGACGCGGACGGCGACATCGCGCACCTCGAAACCGGGAAGCTCGCCGATCTAGAACTGCTGTGACCGGAACTGGTCCAGCACGCGCCGCTCCCGCTTCGTCGGACGTCCCGCACCCCGGTCGCGCCGCGCGATCGGGGCCTCCACCGGTGGCGGGGGAGTGCGGTCGATGAAGCACGTGGCCGCGTCCGCCGCGCCCACCCGTTTCTGGATCACCCGCACCACCTCGACGATGCGGGTCTTGTCGCCCACACGGGCCCTGACCTGGTCGCCGGGCACCACCGTCGCCGAGGCCTTCGCGGGCTTGTCGTTGATGCGCACGTGGCCGCCCTTGCACGCCTGTGAGGCGTCAGGGCGGGTCTTCGTCAGCCTGACCGCCCACAGCCAGCGGTCGATGCGCGTGGACTCCACCCCGCCATCATGGCACTCTCGGAGATCATGAGGCTCCTGGCGGTCGCACTGACCCTCGCCGCGTCGCTCACCCCCGCCGGACCGCTCGGTGAGCTCACGGGTCTCGCCGTGCAGCGCGTCCAGGTCGCGGACCTGGTGGCGGCGGCCAAGTTCGGGACGGCACAACCGATCGACGACCCCGCGCGGGAACAGCAGGTGCTCGACGGTGTGCGGGCCAGGGCCGTGGAGCTGCGGGTCGACCCCGAGAACGCGGCACGGTTCTTCCGCGCCCAGATCGAAGCGAACAAGCTCGTGCAGCGCGGCCTCCACGCGCGCTGGACCGAGCATCCGGAGGAGGTCCCGCAGCACAGGCCCGGTCTCGCCACCGAGGTGCGGCCGGTCCTCGACCGGCTGACGACCGGCATCCTGGCCGAGCTCAAGGACACCGAGCAGCTCCGCCGCCCGACGCTGAAGTGCGAGATCCACGCCACGGTCGCCGAAAGGTCGGCGGTGGTGCTGCACCGCCTCGACCGGTTGCACGAGAACGCGCTGGCCGAGGCGATGCGCACCGTCTGCGCCTAAGCCTCCACTGTGGACTGAAGGCCGAGCATCCGCGCGAGCCCCGAGAGTTCGAGGATGCGCGTCACCTGCTCGGACGCGGCGGAGAGCTTGAGCCCGCCCGCCGCGGCCGAGGCGCGCGCGTGTCCGCGCACGAGAGCACTGACCCCGCTGGAGTCGCAGAACGTGACGGCCGTCAGGTCCAGCACGACGTAGCGGTGGCCGTTGTCGAGCAGGCGGTCCAGCCGAGCGAGCAGTCGTTCCGAGCCGGAGCCGGCGAGTTCGCCGGAGACCGTGACGAGGGTGGAGGCAGGCGACGACTCCGTCACCGTGACTTCGAGCATTTCGCAGCTGTACCCGGTGGTGCCCACCGGGAAACTGTTTTTGTGCGAGTTCTTCTGACGTCCTTGCCCCTCCACTCCCACCTGATGCCGGCGATGGTGCCGCTCGCGCGGGCGTTCCGGCAGCGGGGCCACGAGGCCGTGATCGCCACCGGGCCCGCGATGGCGCACGTCGAGCACACCGTCGTGATGCGGGACGTCCCGGCGCCGTCCGAGCTCGGGCCGCCGCCACCGTGGGTCCCGGAACGCGACGGCGTGCTGAAGGCGCCGCTCTGGTCCAGCCCGCTCGTAGTCGCGTCCGCCGCCAACGTCCTCGACTTCGCCCGCACCTGGCGTCCCGACGTCGTCGTGCGCGAGACCAGCGAGTACGGCGGCCAGATCGCCGCCGAGGTGCTCGGCATCCCGCACGCCCTGGTCGACATCGCCCCTTTCGCGCCGCTGGAGATCCCGCTGCTCGACGAACTCGTCGACAAGGTCCGCGCCAGGTTCGGGGTCGGCGCGACCGAACCGGCCCTCGTCGCCGGCCTGACCCCGGCGTCGTGGCACCCGGCCCAGCACCACTTCCGCGTCCCGATCGAGCAGGGCGGCGAGGAGGGACCGGAGATCGTCGCTTCCTTCGGCACCAACGCCGGGTGGCTGATGCAGGGCTCCAGGCTGCCGCACGTCGTGGTGGAGGCGCTGGGCGAGGTCGCCGCACCCTCCGTCGTCGCGATCGGCCACGGCGACTGGACCGGCCCGCGCCCGTCGAACGTCCGCCTCGAACCGGAGATCCCGCAACAGCGGCTCCTCGGCACCGCGAAGGTGTTCGTGACGCACGCGGGCTACAGCGGCGTGCGGGAGGCGCTGACCGCCGGTGTGCCGATGGTCGCGCTGCCGTTGTTCGCCGACCAGCCGCGCAACGCCGACCGCGTCCAGGAACTCGGCGCGGGTGTGCGGGTGGACGTGAAAGGACTGACCGCCACCGTTCTGGCCGAACGGATCCAGCACGTGCTGAACGCGAGAAAATATCACGAGGCAGCTGAGAACCTCGCTGCGCAAATGATCGATCTTGAGGATTTCACGACTATTCCTGACCACCTCGTATCCGCTGTGTGACGACATTTTGTGTGTGACCAAAAGCTTCGACGGAAATTTAGTCCGTCTGGAGACTGGCGGTGGGGCAGGTGCTTGTTGGGGAGAACAGGTCGCCTGTATGAGGGGAAAACAGGGGGAAACATGAAGAGGCATGTGCGCGACAGTTTCTTCGTCGTGGGCGAAGGCGTACTGGAATTCGACGGCAGAGGTGAGGCCACCACGCGTCAGCCCTCCACGGCGGAGGAGCTGCGCAGGTTCCGGTTCTCGCGACTGGGACCGAAGGGGCCGCGCACCGACGAGGAGACGCGGGTCGCCCTCGCGACCGCGATCACCGCGGACGTTCCGCAGCCCGACTCGGCGGATCCGGCCGTCCCGGCGGGGTTCACCTACCTCGGCCAGTTCGTCGACCACGACCTGACCATGGACCGGACCGAGTCGCAGCTCGGGCAGGACGTCAACCTCGACGAGCTGACGCAGGGCCGTTCGCCCGCGCTGGACCTCGACTCGGTCTACGGCCGCGGCCCGCGCGACAAGGACGACCAGGCCTTCTACGCCCAGGACGGCGTGAAGCTCAAGGTCGGCACCACGACGCCGGTCCCGTTCCCGGACGAGGGCACCAACGTCCCGTTCGAGGGCTTCGACCTGCCGCGCCGCGGTGGGACGGCCGGCACGGCGGCGGACCGGCGGCTGCCGCTGATCCCGGACGCCCGCAACGACGAGAACCTCGCGGTGGCGCAGACGCACCTCGCGTTCATCCGCTTCCACAACCGGGTTGTCGACGAGCTCGCGCTCACCGGCCTCACGGGGGAGCGGCTGTTCCGCGCCGCCAAGGAACTCGTGGTGCGGCACTACCAGTGGATGCTCAGGACCGACCACCTGCCGCGGATCATCGACCCGGCGATCGTGGACGACGTCTTCACCAACGGCCGCAGGTTCTTCGAGGTGCCCGGCCGCTGCCGCGACCACTCGCCGACCATGCCGATCGAGTTCTCGGTCGCCTCGTACCGCTTCGGGCACAGCCAGATCCGCGGCGCGTACCAGTGGAACCGCGTGTTCAACTCGACCGGGCCCGGTGGCATCGCGACGCTGTTCGCGCTGTTCACCTTCACCGGGGTGAGCGGCAACTTCGATCCCAGCTCGGTCACGCCGGACGATCTCGACGACGTCGACCGGGGCCCGATCTTCACGTTGCCCAGCAACTGGATCGCGGACTTCCGGCGGCTCTACGACTTCACCGAGGCCGAGCGGGACGACCTGGTGCCGCCCGCGGAGTCCGGTGGCGGCAACCTCGCCAAGCGGATCGACACGCTGCTGGTCGACCCGCTGACGCAGCTGCCGGCCGGCACGTTCGGCGGGCGCGGCACGCGGTTCCGCGAGATCGAGCGCAACCTCGCGTTCCGCAACCTCACCAGGGCCTCCATGATGGAGCTGGCCACCGGCCAGCAGATCGCCGAGCTGTTCGGCGTGGAGCCGCTCACCGCCGAGCAGATCCTGGTGGGCAACGGTGGCGCGGTCGTCGAGGGCCTGTCCGAGGAGCAGCGGGCCCAGCTGGTCGCCGCCACCCCGCTGTGGTTCTACGTCCTGCGCGAGGCCGAGGTCGGCAACGGGCTGATGGGCCCCGTCGGCGGCCGGATCACCGCGGAGGTCTTCCACCGCGCGATGGAGGGCAGCCGCATCTCGATCGTGCGCTCGCCGTACTGGCGGCCCACGCTCGGCCCGGACTCCAGCACGTTCCGCATGGTCGACCTGCTGCTGTTCGCCTTCGAGGGCAAGGCCGACCTGCTGAACCCGCTGGGGGACCCCGTCGGATGATCTTCCTCGAGCGTCCTGTCTGACCGGGTGGTGGCGGTCAGACAGGAGAGGGAGATCGATGTCGAGTCCAGAAACCACACGCAACGGAGGCACAGGGGAACGCCTGGCTCGTTTTGCGCGGGAGTCCGGAGTTCCGCTGCTGCGCATCGGCCTGGGGGTCGTGTACCTCTGGTTCGGCGTGCTGAAGCTCTTTCCCGGTGGAAGTCCTGCCCAGGACCTCGTCGAACGCACGGTCTCCGCGCTGACGTTCGGGGTCGTTCACGGGGACGTGGCGAGAATGAGTGCCGCGATCAGCGAGATCGGGATCGCGCTGGTCGTGCTGAGCTTCCGCGCACCGCGGTCGTGCGCCGTTCTGCTGATCGGTCACGTCGTGCTGGTGTCGACACCACTGGTGTTGTTCCCCGGCGAGATGTGGTCCGGTCCTCTGCAGGCGTCTTTCGAAGCCCAGTACATCCTGAAGAACCTGGTGACCGTCGCCGCCGCGGTGGTCATCGCCTCATCGCACCCGAGGGTGCGGTGAACGGGAGCCGCTCGATCCTCGTGGTCGGGCGGCTCCCGCCGTTATAGGTTTCCCTTATGGGGGATTCACTGGCGCCATTGGCGCATCCTGCTTTCCGATGGCTTCTCGCAGGTCGTTTCACGACCATCGCCGGCAACTCGCTGGCGCCGATCGCGCTGGCGTTCGCCGTTCTCGACCTCACCTCGTCGATCACGTCGCTGGGTCTCGTCGTCGCCGCGCGGTCGCTCACGAACGTGGTGTTCCTGCTGTGGGGCGGTGTCGTCGCGGACCGGCTGCCGCGCCAGCTCGTGCTCTCCGGGTCGTGTGCGGTCAGCTTCGCCAGCCAGGCGGTGATCGCGGGTCTCGTGCTGACCGGGACGGCGTCGGTGCCGTGGCTCGTGGTCCTGTCGGCGGTCAACGGGATGTCCAGCGCGTTCTCCCTCCCCGCCTCCGCCGCGCTGGTGCCGCAGACCGTGCCGGTCGAGCAGCGCCTGCAGGCGAACGCGCTGCTGCGCCTGGGGCTGAACTTCGCCCGCATCGGCGGTGCGGCGCTGGGCGGCCTGCTGATCGCGTTCACCGGTCCCGGCTGGGGTCTCGCCGTGGACGCGCTGTCGTTCGCGCTGGCCGGCGTGTTCTTCGCGTTCGTGCGCGTGCCCGCCGCCCACGTCGCGGCCGAGCGGAAGCCGTCGGTGCTGGCCGAGCTGAAGGTCGGCTGGACGGAGTTCGTGGCACGGCAATGGGTCTGGGTCGTGGTCCTGGCCTTCACGTTCCTCAACGCGGCTCTCGCCGGTGGCGTGATGGTGCTCGGGCCGGTGCTGGCGGACACGACGTTCGGGCGCGAGATGTGGGGCCTGATCCTCGCCGCGCAGACCGCGGGCATGGTCGCCGGGGCGCTCGTCGTGATGCGGGTGAAGGTGCGCCGGCAGCTGCTGCTCGGCGTGGCGTGCACGGCGGGCTTCGTGCTGCTGCCGCTGGTGATGGTCCTGCACCCGGCGCCGTGGCTGCTCCTCGTCACCTCGTTCGTGTCCGGGCTCGGCCTGGAGCAGTTCGGGGTGGCGTGGGAGACGGCGCTGCAGCACCACGTGCCGCCCGACCGGCTCGCTCGGGTCTACTCCTACGACATGCTCGGGTCGTTCGTGGCGATCCCGCTGGCCCAGATCGCCGTCGGGCCGGTGTCGCACGCCTTCGGGACCTCGGCGACGCTGCTCGGATGCGCCGCGATCTGCCTGCTCGCGACCGCGGGGATGCTCGCCTCCCGGTCCGTGCGGACGGTCGTGAACGACCCGGTGGCCGAGCCGGTTCGCTGATCGGTGCAACGTGACGGGAATCCGCCGCGTGTACGTGGACGGAGGCGGTGCTGATCTTCAGCCCTTCGGTACCGTCGACCCCGCTAGATCCACTTCAACTGGGGAAGTGAATGAAAACCAAGCGTTTTGCCGTGCTGGGCACGGTTCTCGCGCTGTCCGGCGCGACCCTCGCGCCGTCGGCGTCGGCCGGCGAGCACGACCGCCCGCTGGCCGACCGGCTGCGCGAGGCGATCGTCGCGCAGAACTTCAAGGACGTCATCGACCTGACCCCGCCGGAGCCCGCCGCGCGGTCGGCGGGCAAGCGGGAGAAGTACGACGCCTCGCCCGCGGAGCTGATGACCAAGGCCCAGGCGCGGATGGCGGCGGCAGCGGGCAAGCCGTTGCACCAGACGCCGAACATGGACGCGGCGATCATCGAGCTCGACCGGTCCGGCCGTCCGAAGTCCGTGGCGAACGTGCTGCTCAGCCCGCAGCACCCCAACGGCGTGGTCGTGCCGGTCACGCGTGACGGCCTGTCCACCGACCAGGTGCGCTACCGCTGGTGGGACGACACCGAGTGGGACGTCAACGGCGGCAAGGGCACCGTCGACGTGCTGCCCGGCCGGGAGAACGCGCCGATCGACTTCTCCTCGCCCTACCCGGCGTCGGTGCTGAAGCTGATGGTGGGCTTCGGCGTGCTGCGCCTGGCCGACCAGGGCAGGATCGATCTCGACGCCGACTACGTCTACGCCCCGAACCCGGTGCGCCCGGCGTGCGGCGGGCCGTCGGTGAAGAAGATCCGGCAGCACTTCGACGAGATGATCACGAAGTCGCAGAACGAGTCCACCTGCTCGCTGATCAAGCTGATCCACGACCACAAGGCCTGGGACGAGGTCAACCAGACGTTCGCCGACCTCGGCATGCCGACCCTCATGGTCACCGGCACCCTCCCCGAGAACGGCGGCCGGTGGATCGGCTCCAACATGAGCGGCCTCGACACCGCGAAGCTCCTGCTGCTGATCAACGGCGGCCCGAAGGTGCTGTGGACGACCGACAAGGGCAGGGCCGTCACCCGCGACGAGCTCTCGCCGTCGTCGCGGAAGTTCTTCCAGGAGACCCTGGCGGGCCAGGGTCACAACGAGATGCTGTCCACGCCGAACTGGTGCGGCCGCGACTACCCGGTGCAGGGCATCCCGCAGCTGGTGCCGTCGCGCTGGATCAAGCCGGACGGCACCGTGACCGTCGGCGACGCGGTCTACGACCGCGACGTGCGTCCGTGCAACGACGCCGCCGAGGTGACGTTCGCGCACAAGACGGGCTGGGTCGACACGACCGGTTCCGACGCGGGCATCGTGAAGTCCCTGCGCGGCAAGGACAACCGCAACTACATCGTGGTCGTGTTCTGCAACCTGGGCACCGACTACGTGGACGCCGACCGCCCGGCCGACCCGCCCGGCGTGTACCCCGTGCTGTACACGCAGAAGTACGCGCAGCTCGGCAAGGCGATCGACACCATCATGAAGAACCTGTAGTCCGCGGTGCGGCACCGCCGCCGGTCACACGGCGGCGGTGCCGATCAGCCCGTTGCGCGTCACCAGTGCCGCCAGCTCGGCCTCGGTGAGGTCGCCGGTGCCCTCGGGACGGCGCGGCAGCACCATGTACCGCGACTCGGCGTTCGCGTCCCACACCTCGATCCTGGTGGTCTCGGGCAGCGTCAAGCCGAACTGCTCCAGCACCTCGCGCGGGTGGCTGACCACCTTCGCGCGGTACGCCGGGCTCTTGTACCAGGTGGGGGACGGTCCGAGCAGCGAGAGCGGGTAGCAGCTGCAGAGGGTGCACACGAGGACGTTGTGCACGTCCTCGGTGTTCTCGACCACGTGCAGCCGTTGCACCTGCAGGCCGCCGCCCATCGACAACCCGAGCTCGGGCAGCGCCTCGTTGGCGTTCTCCAGCAGCCGCGTGCGGAAGCCCTCGTCGGTCCAGGCCCGGGCCACTACCCGGAACCCGTTGGCGGGGGAGGCCCTGTGCGTGAACGCCTCCAGGACCTGGTCCAGTTCTCGAGGGTCCAGCAGCCCCTTCTCCTCGAGGACCGCTTCCAGTTCCCGGACCCGCGCGGCGATCGGGGAGTCGTCGTGGTCGTCACTCATCGCTGAGGTAGTCCTCCCAGAGGGACAGCGTCACGCTGTGGTCGCCGTGGCCGAACAGTTCGCGTGCGGAGAACCGCACCAGGTACACCTGTTGTGGCTGCTGGACTCCCCGCGCGCTCAGGTCCGCCAGCGGATGAACGCCGTCGTGACCGACCACCGTGCCGAGCCGGCCGCGCGCGTAGTGCGGCAGCCGGGTGTGGTGGTCGGGGTCCACTGCGGACGTCCGGACGCGGTCGCCGGTCCGGTAGCGCTCAGACAACACCGCGCTCCTCCAGCAGCGCCTGGATCGCGCGGAACCAGTTCTCGTAGTAGGACGACTCGTGCGACATCGTGCGCTCGACGGCGTCCCGGAACTCGTCCAGGTTGTAGACGCCCCGCCTGATCAGCGCGCGGTTCATGGCCATGACGTGGGCTTCCCAGTCGGCGTGGAACGGCGGTTCGTCGAGCTCCTCGACCACGGGCCCGAAACCGTCCACACCGCCGACGTCGTTGATCCTCGGCATCTCACCTCCTGCGCTCAGCCAGATTCTGCGCCGCCTCCCGCCAGTTCGGGAAGTGGAACTCGAACCCGGCCTGCCGCAGCCTGCCCGGCACGACCCGGCGGCTCTTGAGGAGCAGCTCGGTGTCGCTGCGGATCGCGAACGCCCCGATCTCGGCCATCCAGCTCGTCGCGGGCAGACCCACCGGCACGTGCCAGGCTTCACGCAGTTCGCGCATGAACTCCCGCTGCGGCACCGGGTTCGGCGCCGCGAGGTTGACCGCGCCCGCGATCGGTTCCCTGATCAGCAGCGCGATCGCCCGCACGAAGTCGTCGTCGTGGATCCACGAGACGTACTGGCGCCCGCCCGCCACCGGCCCGCCCAGGCCGAGCCGCGCCAGCCACGACAGGTAGTCGAACACGCCGCCCCTGTCCGGGCTCATCACCATCGCGGACCGCAGCGCGACCTTGCGGGTGGCCGGCGTGTCGGCCTCGTCCAGCTCGGCCTCCCAGCGCTTGGCGATCTCGACGCTGTAGGTCCAGTAGCCCGGCACGTCCGGCTCACGCCCGCCGAGGACACCGGTCTCCTCGTCGTTGGCCGCGTCGAACCGGTGCGCGTAGATCGTCGCCGTGCTCATCTGCAGCCACACCGAGGGCGGATCGGCCGCCTTCGCGATGGCCTCGCCGACGACCCGCGCGGAGTCGATCCGCGAGCGCATCATCTGCCGCAGGTTCTCGGCGGTGTAGCGGCAGCTCACGCTCCGCCCGGCCAGGTTGATCACGACGTCGGCGCCGTCGATCTCGTCGGCCCAGCCGCCGAGCGTGTGGCCGTCCCAGCGCACGCCGGCGCTGCGGCCGATGATCACGACCTCGTGGCCCGCCGCCTTGAGGGCGCGGCTCAGCACGCCGCCGACCTGCCCGGTACCGCCTGGAATCACGATCTTCATGTCGTCGCATCCCCCTCGCGGACGACGCTAGCCCCCGGTCGCTGAGAACCGTTTCAGCTATGCTCCCGGAAAACGCTCAAACGAACAGGCGGTCGGTCATGCGTGAGTCCAGCGAGGCGCGGCGGCAGCGGATTCTGGCCGTCACGGCGTCGCGGGGCACGGTCAAGGTGAGCGATCTGGCCGCGGAGCTGGACGTTTCGATCGTCACGATCAGACGTGACGTCGAGGAGCTGGCGCGGCTCGGCAAGCTGCGGCGCGGGCACGGCGTCGCGCGTTCGCTCACTCCGATCGAGCAGCCGGAGCCCAGGCAGGCCACGAACGGGGCGATCGCGCTGGTCGTGCCGGAGCGGCACACGTACCTCTACGAGACGATGAACGGCGCCCGCCAGGCTCTCGAAGAGGCCGGCATGAGGGTCGTCCTGCACATCGCGCCGCAGGTCAGGGGCGCGGAACGGCCGATCGTCGAGAAGGCGCTGACCGAGCCGGTGCAGGGGCTGCTGATGGCGCCGCGGTGGCGCACGTCCGAGGAGGAGGCCGAGGACGACTGGCTCGCGGACACGGGCGTGCCGACCGTCCTCATGGAACGCCGCCCGAGCGGGGGCCTGCGGGCGATGAACTCCGTGTGCTCGGACCACTGGTACGGCATGCATCTGGCCGTGAAGCACCTGACCGACCTAGGACATCGCCGGATCGTGCTCGCCGCACGCGACGACAGTCCGACGGCGCGGGTGCTGCGCAGGGCGTTCCGCGAGATCTCGGCGGACCTGGAGGACGCGGTCACGGTGCGGAGCTCGCCGGACACCGGGCTCGTGGACGTGCTGCGCGCACACCGTGCCACGGCGGCGGTGCTGCACGGCGACGAGGACGCGTTGATGCTGGTCCAGCAGATGATGCACGCGGGGATGGACGTGCCGGGGATGTGCTCGGTCGTGTCGTACGACGACGTGGTCGCGTCGCTCGGCAGCATCCCGCTCACGGCCGTGGCGCCGCCGAAGACCGAGGTCGGCAGGGTCGCCGCCGAACTGCTGCTCCGCAAGCTGAAAGGCGAGGTCGCGGCCACCGAACGCATCGAGCTGCTGCCGACGTTGAAGATCCGCTCATCGACTGAGCGTTTGAACGTTTATTGACGCCAAACCGATCAGGCGATCAGGATGCGATCCATGCGCCTGAGTCGTCGCACACTTCTCGCGGCGGGTCTCACGGCACCGTTGGCGGCCTGCTCCACTCCGCAACGCCGCGGTGCCGGAGGTCCGGTGGAGATCACGTTCTGGTCGGCCCTGCGCGGTAGTCAGCAGGTCGTCGACGCGTTCAACTCCTCGCAGAACCGCATCAGGGTGGTCTTCCAGCAGATCCCCTCCGGTGGGCAGGGCGGCTACGCCAAGCTCAGCAACGCGGCTCGCGCGGGCAACGCACCGGACGTCGCCACGATCGAGTACCCGCAGGTCCCGGGGTTCGCGATCGACGGCGTGGCCAGGGACATCACCGACCTCGTGACCGACCGCGTGAAGCAGAAGCTCCTGCCCCAGGCGCTGAAGCTCACGACGTTCGACAACCGCGTGTTCAGCGTCCCGCTCGACGTCGAGCCGATGGTGCTGCACTACCGCGCGGACCTGTTCCAGGCGAACGGCTTCGAGGTCCCGACGACCTGGGACGAGTTCGCCGGCCTCGCGCGGACGGTGAGGTCCAGGTTCCCCGACAAGAGGCTCACGCTGTTCCCCACGGACGGCGGCACGCAGTTCGCCTGCCACGCCTGGCAGGCCGGCGCGCGGTGGTTCGACACCAGCGGCGGCAAGTGGCGCGTGTCCCTCGCCGACGAGCCGACCCGCAAGGTCGCCGCCTACTGGCAGGGGCTGATCGACGAGGACCTGGTCTTCCGCAACGCCGGTGACAGCAAGCAGCACGACGCGCAGATCGGCCAGGACCGGGTGATCACCAGGCTGAGCGGCGCGTGGGACGCGGGTGCGCAGATGCGGGCGAGGCCCGCGCAGAAGGGCAAGTGGCGCATCGCCCCCGTGCCGGTCTGGGACGAGCAGGTCGTCGGCACGCACGGCGGTTCGACGTTCGCCGTCACGAAGGACTGCCGCGAGCCCGAGGCCGCGATGGAGTTCATCGAGTGGCAGTGCACCCATCCGGACGCCCTGACGGCCCGGTTGAAGAGCGGCACCAGCAGTCAGTACCCGGTCGCGCCCGGCCTGGTCGAGGCGGGCGCCAAGGCGTTCCCCGGCGAGTACTACGGCGGCCAGGACGTCTACCGGCTCTTCCAGCAGGAGGCGGACAAGATCCGCGACGGCTGGGTGTGGGGCCCGCGGATGACCGCGACCCTGAAGGTCATGCAGGACGGCTTCGCGAAGGCCGGTGCCGGGGCCGGCACCCTGATCGACGCGGTGCGGGAGGCCCAGAGCGGCACGATGCCCGATCTGAAGGCACTCGGACTGTCCACTGAGGAGGGTGCGAGGTGAAGGGCAGGCTCGCCTGCGCCGTCCTGATGGCGCCGTTCTTCCTCCTGCTGGTCACGGTGTTCCTGGTCCCGACCGGCACGGCGATCTGGCTCAGCTTCTTCGCCGCCGACCAGCCGGGTCTGGGCTTCGGCCCGGAGAACACGGTGTTCGTCGGCCTGCGCAGCTACGGCGCGGTGCTCAGCGACCCGACGTTCCTGGGCAGCCTCCTCACCGTCGTGCTGTACTGCCTGCTCTACATCCCGCTGATGGTCGCCGGAGCGCTCACCCTTGCGCTGCTGCTCGACTCCGGCGTGGCGAAGCTGCGCGGCTGGATGCAGATGGGTCTCTACCTGCCGCACGCCGTGCCGGGCGTCATCGCCGCGCTGATCTGGCTCTACCTCTACACGCCCGGCCTGAGCCCGATCATCGACCTGTTCGCCGAGGCCGACGTCCAGATCAGCTTCCTCGGCATCAACACCGTCCTGCCGTCGATCGTGAACATCGCCCTGTGGAGCAACCTCGGCTACAACATGGTGATCTTCTACGCCGCGTTGCAGGCCGTACCGCGCGAGGTCCTGGAAGCGTCCGTCGTGGACGGTGCGGGCCCGGTCAAGCAGGCTCTGCGGATCAAGGCCCCGCTGGTGCGCGGTGCGATCGTCACGGTCGGCATCTTCACCCTGATCTGGGCGCTGCAGCTGTTCACCGAACCCGTGCTGCTCAGCCAGTCCACCCCGATGATCAGCGCCCGGTTCTCACCGAGCATGTACATCTTCGACGCCGCCTTCACCCGCAACAACTACGGCCTCGCCGCGGCCGCGTCCGTGATCCTGCTGGCCTTCACGGTCGCGCTGTCCTACGGCGTCACCCGCTGGACGAACAGGAAGGCCGCCTGATGACCCTCCTCGGCCGTACCACGGTGAACGTGGTCGTCGGCATCTCGGTGCTCTACACGCTGCTGCCGGTGATGTGGCTGGTGCTCGCCGCCACGAAGAACGTCGACGCCCTGTTCAACAGCGACCTCTTCGGCGGTTTCTCTCTGGTGGAGAACGTCAGGGACCTGTTCGCGATGGACAAGGGCCTGTACCCGCGCTGGTACCTCAACAGCCTCGTGTACGCCGTGGTCGGCGCGGCGGTCAGCGCGTTCATCTCGATCGCCGCGGGCTACGCGTTCGACAAGTACGCCTTCCGCCACAAGGAGAAGCTCTTCGGGCTCGTGCTCGCGGCGGTCATGGTGCCGCAGACCGTGCTCGCGCTGCCGCTCTACCTGATGGCGTCCGAGGCGGGCCTGGTCAACACGTTCTGGGCGGTGTTCATCCCGGCGCTGTTCAACCCGTTCGGCGTCTACCTCGGCCGGATCTTCGCGCAGGGCTACGTGCCGGACGAGGTGCTGGAGGCCGCCCGCATCGACGGCGCGGGCGACCTCGCGACCTACTTCAAGGTCGCCTTCAGGATGCTGGGACCGGGCGTGGTGACGCTGTTCCTCTTCCAGCTCACCACGATCTGGAACAACTTCTTCCTGCCCATGGTCATGCTGTCCGACCAGTTGCTCTACCCCGTCAGCCTCGGCCTCTACCAGTGGAACAGCTCGGCCACTGTCTCTCCCGAATACTACCCGGTGGTGATCATGGGATCTCTCCTCGCGGTGCTGCCGCTGATCCTCGCTTTCATGTTGCTGCAACGGTTCTGGAAGGCCGGCCTGACCGCGGGAGCCGTCAAGTGAGGGCCGCGGGCGTGATGTCGGCGGAGGCCGCCGACGCCGTTCTCACGCCCGTGCTCCACGATCTGCGGGCGGTCTGCGACTTCGCGGGCGTCCGGACCGACTTCGCCGAGGTCCCCGACGTCGACCTGCTCGTCACGGGCTGGGGCTGCCCGCCGATCACCGCCGAGGTGCTCGCACGGCTGCCCCGCCTGAAGGCGATCGTGCACACCGCGGGCTCGGTCAGAGGCTTCGTCACCGACGCCTGCTGGGAACGCGGCATCGCGGTGTCGTCGGCCGCGCAGGCCAACGCGCTGCCGGTCGCCGAGTACACCGTCGCGATGATCCTGCTCAGCGGCAAGCGGGTGCTCGAACGCGCCCGCGACTACCGCGAGACCAGGCGGATGTCGGTGTACGGGGTGCCCGCCTCGGTGGGCAACTTCGGTGCCACGGTCGGCATCCTGTCCGCGTCGATGGTCGGCCGCCGGGTGATCGAGCTGCTGGCGCCCTACGACTTCCACGTGCTGGTGCACGACCCGTTCGCGACCGAAGTGGACGGTGCCGCGTCCGTGGGCCTCACGGAGTTGTTCGGCCGCAGCGACGTCGTCAGCGTGCACACGCCGTTGCTGCCGGAGACCACGGGCCTGGTGAGCCGCGAGCTGCTGGCCCTGCTGCGCGACGACGCCGTGCTGATCAACACCGCCCGCGGCGCCGTCGTCGACCAGGACGCCCTCGCGGACGAGGCCGGCCGGATCCGGGCGGTACTCGACGTGACCGATCCCGAGGTGCTGCCCGCGGACCACCCGTTGTGGCACAAGGACAACGTGCTCATCACACCCCACCTGGCCGGGTCGCAGGGCAACGAGTGGGGCCGGCTCGGCCGCCACGCCGTGGACGAGGTCCGCAGGTGGATCGCGGGGGAGGCGTTCGCGACCCCGGTGCCCGCTGATCGAAGGGAACGCATCGCGTGAAGCTGCCCGGCCCCGACCACGTCCTCAGCCCCCGCACCGGTCTCACCCGCGAGCACTGGGTGGCCACCGCCGACGACCTGCTCGCCGCGGCCTGGCGTTACGCATCCCCCGACCAGGCCTTCCTCGACCTGCCCGGCAGGCCGTCCCGCAGCGGTGTCCGGTCGGACGGCCTGGAGGGGTACGCCCGCACGTTCCTCGCCGCCGCGTTCCGCACCGCGCACGGCGAGGACCCGCACCACTGGCTGGAGCGCTACGCCGCGGGGCTCGCGGCCGGCACGGCGGGGGAGTGGCCCGCGATCTTCGACGTCGGCCAGCCCATGGTCGAGTCGGCCTCCGTGGCGCTGGGGCTGCGCCTCACCAAGCCGTGGCTCTGGGACGTGCTTCCCGAGGCGGTGCAGGACCGCGCCGAGGCCTGGCTGCGGGAGGCGCTGCGGCGTGTTCCCGCAGCCAACAACTGGTACTTCTTCCCGTACACGGTGGCGTCGTTCCTGGAGTCGGCCGGACGCGGTGACGACGAGACCCGCCGGGCGAAGGCCCGCGCGATGGAACTGCTCCAGGGCTGGTACGTCGGCGACGGCTGGTACTCCGACGGCGACGGCCGCGCGTTCGACCACTACAACGGCTGGGCGCTGCACCTCTACCCGGCGCTGGACGCTCACCTCGACGGCCGCCCCGTCACCACGCACCTGCGCGAGCACCTGGAGAACTTCCCCCTGCTGTTCGGCGCGGACGGCGCCCCGGTCTACTTCGGACGGTCGCTCACCTACCGCTTCGCCGCCGCGGCGGCCGTGGCGCTGGGCGCGGTCACCGGCGAGACGCCGTTGAGTCCCGGCCACTCCCGGCAGCTCATCAGCCGGACCCTCCGGTACTTCCTCGACCGGGGATCGCTGTCCGGCGGTCTGCTCAGCCTCGGCTGGCACGGCCCGCACGAGGCGAGTCTGCAGGTCTACTCCGGACCGGCCTCGCCGTACTGGGCGTCCAAGGCGTTCGTCTGCCTGCTCGCCGGACCGGACCATCCACTGTGGACGGAACGGGAGGAGGACGCGGACGAGGACCGGACGCTCGCGCTGCCGGGCCCTGGCTTCCTGATCCAGCGGCACAACGGTGTGACTCGGCTGCACAACCACGGCAGCGACCACGTCCGGCCGTTCGAGGGCGAGTACGCGACCGAGGACGACCCCCTCTACAGCCGCTTCGCCTACTCCACCGCCAGCGGCCCGACCGCGCGGCACAACGTCTCCGACAACCACATCAGCCTGGTCGTCAGGGGCGACCACAGCGTGCGCAGGCGGATCCACCCGCTGGGCGCGCGGGACAACTGGGCCGCGTCCTGGCACCGGCCCGTGTTCGACGCGCACCAGCCCACCGTGCCCGGCCTGCGGATCGAGAGCGTCACGGCGGTCTGGGACGACCAGGAGCTGCGCATCCACCGCGTGATCGGCGCACCGCCCGGCACGAGGGCCGAGCTCACCGGCTGGGCCACGGACCCGCGGTCGCCGTTGGCCGGTGTGCGGGGCTGGACCGGCTCGGAGTTGAGGACCGCGCCGCAGGGCACGGCGTTCGTCGCCACCGCGAAGGTCCCCGTGCTGACCGCGGAGGTCGAGGGCACCGTGACTCTCGCGGCCGTGGCGGTTCTCCACGGCTCCGTCGCGGAAGCGGACTGGGACGCCCGCGTCGACGAGATCCTCCGGCTGACCCTGGACGCCTGACCGGGTAACGCGGCGGCGGCAGGCTCGATGAAGGGGTGTGCGCCTCACCCTTCTCGCCGCCGCCGCGTTCCTGCTCTCCGCCTGCACCTCCGAGCCGCAGGCCGCCCCGTCGCAGGCCCCCGAGACCCCGACGACGGTCGAGCAGCCCGCCGGCACCGGCCCGAACTGTGCGAACGCCAACTCCTCCGTCGTGGGCAAGGCGCTCAACCTGCGGCTGCAGGGCCAGCGGGAGAGCGTCGACAAGGCCGTGACGACCTGCACCTACGTGGGCGCGGGCATGCCGGTCGAGGTGCGGTTCACCACCAACGCGACCGCCGCGACGTTCGCCAAGGGCAGGCCGGAGAAGGCCAAGGCCGTCGAGGGCCTGTTCGACGAGGCCTACGAGTCCAGCGCGGGCGGCGCCGAGACCGCCCAGCACACAGTGGTCGCGCGCAGGGGCAAGACGCAGATCGAGGTGATGTCGCCCGCGGGCGTCGAGCCGTCCAAGAAGCTGATCACCGACCTGTTCGGCCGGATCTAGACCGGTACGTCGTAGAACGACAGCACCCGCGCGCCCGGCGCGAGCCAGGGCTCCAGCAACGCGTGCGCTCGGCCGGGATCGCGGTGGAACAGCCCGACCCGCACCGCGAACACCAGGTCGAACCGCCGGTCGCCGAGGTTCATGTCCTCCAGCGACGCGATGAGGAACTCCGCCCTGCCCGACGCCACGTACGCCGCGTTGCGGCGGGTCGCGGCCTCGATCATCTTGGTGGAGCGGTCGATCGCGGTGAGCGTGCCGGTGGAGAGCAGCTGGCACACCATCGTGGCGGCCACGCCCTGGCCGCAGCCGACCTCCAGCACCCGGTCACCGGGCCGGACGGCGAGTTGGCCGACCACACCCCGCAGACGCTCGCTCATGGTCCACATCATGCGTCAGCGCGGCGGGCGGGGCCACTCCCGCGGCCCCGCCGGAACGTCAGCCCAGGCCGCCCATGTTGACCATCCAGCTCACGCCGAACTTGTCGACGAGGTCGCCGTACTCGTCGCCCCACATCTGCTTCTCCAGCGGCGTACCGACCTCGCCCCCCTCGGCGAGGGCGTTGAAGTAGTCGCGCAGGATCTCCTCGTCGCCCGACAGCGACACCGTGATGCGGGAGCCCGGCTCGTACTCCATGCCGGGCGGCGTGTCGGAGGCCATGATCGTGTATCCGGCCGAGGTCTCCAGCTGCGCGTGCATGATCTGGTCCGCCTGCGGCGTGTCCTGCATTCCGAACTCGCCGAAGGTGCTCATCTTCAGCTCTCCGCCGAAGACCGACTGGTAGAACTCCATCGCCTGGCGGGCCTGACCGTCGAAGCTGATGTACGGGTTGAGACGAGTGGCCACCGGGATCGCTCCTTCTCCGAAGACGGACACGAATCCTCGCAAACCCTTGGCATGCCTACAACCTGAACTTACTGCGTGACTCCGGGGTCACCCTGCGCGACCTTGCCCGCGTACATGAGTGTGGCTTCCGGCGTCAGCGGGTGGAACGTCCCGGCACGCACGTCGCGGTAGGCGCGCTCCAGCGGTGAGCGCCGGAAGAACGACCGTCCACCCAGGACCTCCATCGCGAGGTCCACGACCTCGATCGCCTCCACGACGGCCTGGCGCTTGGCCAGCATCACCGCGACGGTCGACTCGGCGTTGGCGGTGTAGTCGTCGCCGAGCTCGTCGATCGAGCCCATCAGCGACCACCACGCGGTGCGCAGCTTGTAGTCCATCAGCCCGATCTGCCGGGTGGCGCTCTTCGACGTCGAACGCACGGCCACGTCCCGCGCGCCCGCCGCGATGCCGAAGTACGTCGCGCCGCACACCGGTGCGAAGTGGACGACCGCGGCGAACAGGGGTGCGCCGAACTCGCCGTACGGACGGCGGGCGGCGATCTTCTCGGCCGGGACGAACACGTCCTCCAGCACCACGTCGTGGCTGGCCGTGCCGCGCATGCCGAGCGTGTCCCACGTTTCCTCGATGCGCACGCCGTCGGCGTTCAGCGGGGCGCTGAAGTGCAGCACCTCCTCACCGAGGACGGCGGAGGTGGCCACGACGTTCGCGCGCGGCGACTGGCTGCAGAACGCCTTGCGCCCGTTGACCAGGAAGCCGCCGTCCACGGGCGTCGCGGTCGTCGTGGGCCACAGCCAGTCCGACCCGCCGCTGGTCGCGATGACCAGGCCTTCCGCGGCCACGCGCCGCAGCACGCCCTCCGCGTCCGGTGCGCCCTTGCGGCGCCGGTAGGCCTGCATCAGCGTCAGGTACAGGTGCATGGTGACGGCCAGCGCGGTGGCGCCGTCGTGCCGCGCGAGCTCGGCCTGCGCGTAGCAGACCTGGCGCATCGTGGCGCCGAGCCCGCCCAGTTCCTCGGGTACGGCCAACGCCAGGTAGCCCTCTTCGCGCATGGCCTCGTACGCCTCGCTCACGAACGTGGCGTCGCGGTCGTGCTCGGACGCGTGGGCCGCCGCGATGGCGCCGATGCGTGCGGCCATCTCCGCGAACCTGTCGTCGCCGTCTCTGGTCACGGTGGGGAACGTGCTGGTCACCCGTGGTGCGTCAAGTGTCGTCATGCGACAAACGTAGGAACGCGCAAGCCCCGCGGGTAGTTCTGAAAGTGAACCGGACGGCGGTAACGAAACCCCCGTCGCGACGGAGACTTCCCCTGTGAGGACGTATGCGCAGTACTGCCCGATCGTCCGCGCCGTCGAGGTGCTGGGCGACCGGTGGACGTTGCTGATCGTGCGGGACATGCTCGTCGGTGCCTCGCGCTTCAACGAGCTCTCCCGCGGCCTGCCAGGGCTCTCGCGCGCTCTGCTGTCGCGCAGGCTGCGGCAGCTGGCGAACGCCGGACTGGTGCAGCGCACCGGTGACGGCTACGCGCTGACGCCGGCCGGGCAGGCGTTGCGTCCCCTGGTGTTCGGCCTCGCCGACTGGGGCGCCCGCTACGCGTTCGGCGACCCTCGCGCCGACGAGCTCGACCCCGAGGTGCTGATGTGGTGGATGCACGGCCGCATCGACACGGGCACGCTGACCAAGCGCGCGACCATCGAGGTCCGCGTCCACGACCGCCGCCGCACGTTCTGGCTCGTCGTCGAACCCGGTGACGCCTCGATCTGCTACACCGACCCCGGCCTGGAGGTCGACGCGGTGCTGGCGTCCGACATCGCCACGCTCTTCCGGATGTGGGAGGGCGAGGTCGACCTGCTCGACGCGGTGCGCGCCGGCAGCATCGAGCTGACCGGCTCGCGCTGGGTGGTGCGCGGCCTGCCGGGGTGGCTCAAGCTCAGCCCCGTCGCGGAGCACGTGCGCGCGGCACGGGCCTGACCAGCGCGAACAAGTTTTTCGAAGAATTCTGGGTCGTCGTGTCGATCCGGGCCGCTGCCCGTTCGACACATCAGTGGAAGGACACCACAGCCCAGGAGGAACTCGACATGACCGCCACGATCGCCGCCCCCGCCCGTGCCACCCGCAAGTCGGCCGCCGCCCGCCACGCCACGCTCGTGACCCGTGTGCTGACGGGCCTGCTGTTCACCGTGACCGGCCTGAACGGGTTCCTGAACTTCATGCCCGCACCGGACCCGAGCACCATGGCGCCGGCCGGGGTGGCGTTCACGACGGCGCTCTACGCGACGGGCTACATGCTGCAGCTGTCGTCGGGCGTTCAGCTGGTCTCGGGCCTGCTGCTGGTCGCGGGCCGGTTCGTGCCGCTCGCCCTGGCGCTGCTGGCACCGGTGATCGTGAACATCTTCCTGATCCACCTGTTCCTGGAGCCGTCGGGCATGGGCATGGCGCTTTTCGTGGTCGCCGCCGAGATCGGCCTCGCCTGGGCCTACCGCGACAAGTTCCGCCCGATGCTGCAGGCCCGCTAGACCGCACCCGCGACATCCCCCGCAGGCCCTGGGCCTGCGGGGGATTTTTCGTTGTGGGACAACGATTCCGGTCCGGGCCGGTCGATTCCGGAGGGCGCCGTTCGACGTGTCTGTGAGAGCCGGAAACGTCGAAGGAGAACGGAAATGTCCACCACCCGCTGCGCCACCGCCGTCCTGCGAGTGCTGGTCCGCGGCCGGGTGGTGCCGCCGGCCCTGACCGCGGCGAACCTCCTGCTCGACACCGGCCACGTGGTCACCGCGCTCCTCGTGGCGATGGCGGAGATCGCCGTGGCGCTCGGCTCGCGGGTGGTGCTACCGGGAGAGGAACGCGGCCAGCAGCGCCTGCACCTCGTAGACGTCGACGCCCTTGCCGAACTGCTTGGAGATCGGCGCCCCGCCGCCGGAGACCCAGATCTTCAGCTCCGCGTCCATGTCGAAGTGACCGGCCGTCTCGACTGAGAACTGCGTGATCGCCTTGTACGGCACCGAGTGGTACTCGACCTTCTTGCCCGTCACGCCCTGCTTGTCGACCAGGATCAGCCTCCGGTCGGTGAACAGGAACGAGTCGCGCACCAGCTGGTACGCCGCGTGGATCTGCTCCCCCTGCGCCAGCAGCCGCCCGAACTCCTTCGCGGCGTCCCGCGGGTCGAGCTTCGACGCGTTCCCCATCATTCCGCTGAGAAGTCCCATGCGTCCACGTTTACCAGGCTTTCCGAAAGCTTGTCCCGGTGCTGGGCCGCTCCTGTCCGAGCGCTTCCGGTCGTAGCCCGAAAGTGGATCTCAACAGCCACTCGATCGGGGAGAACGACACAATGCGCAAGCACTACACCGGAGCCGCCGGACTGGTCGGAGCGACCGCCCTGCTCGTCGGATGTTCCAGCGCCCCAGCGCAGACCTCCACGGGATCGGACGAGCGGCCGACGACCGAACAGATCAAGGCGTTGTTCGCCGACTGGAACGCGGCCCTCGCAACGGGTGACGCCCAGAAGGTGGCCGATCGCTACGCTCCGAACGCGGTTCTGCTGCCCACGGTGTCGAACCAGGTGCGGTCCACGCGGGCCGAGATCGTCGACTACTTCGAACACTTCCTGCTCAACAAGCCGAGCGGCAGCATCCTCGACTCGCACGTCGCCGTCCTCGACGCCGACGACGCGATCGACGCGGGCACCTACCGGTTCGCGCTCACCAAGGACGGCAGGGCGACGACCGTGGACGCGCGCTACACGTTCGTCTACGAGAAGGTCGACGGGAAGTGGCTCATCGTGAACCACCACTCGTCGGCGATGCCGGAGCAAGTCTGATCCGCACGCACAACCCGCCGCTGGACGCTTCCTCCAGCGACACCGCGCCGCCGTCGTCGGTGACGAGCTGCTTCACGATCGCGAGGCCGAGGCCCGACCCGCCCTTGCCGGTCAGGCCCTGACCGCGCCAGAACCTGTCGAACGCCCGCGCCCGGTCGGCCTCCGGCAGGCCGGGGCCGGCGTCGATGACCTCGACCAGACCCGGCCGCGTGGTGCGCACGAGGATCGAGGCACCGTCCGGGGACACCTCCAGCGCGTTGGACAGCACGTTGTCCAGCACCTGCTCGAGGTGCCCCGGCGTGGCGAGCACGCGGATGTCGAAGCCCTCGGCCACCAGGGAGATCGAGCGTTCGTCGGCGGCGGCGCGCCACGCGGTGAACCGCTCCGCGACGACGTCGAGCACCTGCACCGGTTCGGGGTGGGCGACGTCCGCCTCGGCGCGCGCCAGCGCCAGCAACCCGTTGACCAGCCTCGACATGCGCACGACCTCGGCCGTCGCCATCTCGACGTCCTCGCGGACCGTCGGGTCGTCGACGCCGTCGGCGACGTTGTCGAGGCTGAGCCGCAGCGCGGTCAGCGGCGTGCGGAGCTGGTGCGAGGCGTCGCCGATGAACGCGCGCTGCGAGCCGACCAGCGTGCCGATCGTCTCGGTGGCGGTGTTGAGGGTGCGGGCGAGCGTGCGGGTCTCGGGCGGCCCCGTCTCCTCGGCCCGCGCGGTCAGGTCGCCGTCGCGCAACCTGCCCGCCATCGCGTTCAGCTCCCGCAACGGCCGGGTGACCCGGCGGGCCAGCCACAGCCCCAGGAACGCCGCCAGGATCAGCACGCCGACGGCGAGCGCGGCGCGGAAACCCCAGATCTGCCACAGCCGGTCGACGATCGGACCGTCCGGATAGGACAGCTGGATCGCACCGACGACGGTGCCGTCGGGTTTCTTCGCCGGAACCGTGAGCTTCAGCCCCTCGGAGTCCCAGACCTTCGACTCCGGCCGGGGTTCGAGGACGTCGATCTGGCCGGGCGTCTGGCGTTCGTAGGCGTCCACCAGGGCGCTCAGCGACCGCGTGTCACCGGAGGCGAGCAGCAGCGCCGCGGTCTCGGCCTCGCGGCGCGCGGTGTTCTCGGCGTCGCCGTAGATCTGGGCGTTCAGCGTGAACGCCACCGGCACCGTGAACGCCGCGATCGCCACCGCCACCAGGAGCACGTAGCTCCAGGCGAGCTGGCGGATCACGTGAGCACCAGCCGGAACCCCACGCCCCGCACGGTCTCCAGCGACGCCGTCTCACCGAGCTTGCGGCGCAGCACCCCGACGTGCACGTCGAGCGTCTTGGTGGGGCCGAACCAGTTCTCGTCCCACACCGCCTCCATGATCTGCTCGCGGGTGAACACCGCGCCCGGCTCCTCGGCCAGGAACGCGAGCAGATCGAACTCCTTCGGCGTCAGCTCGACCTCCACGCCGTCGAGGTGCACCCGCCGCGCGCGCCGGTCGATCCGCACGCGCCCGTGCGTCTCCGGTTCGGGCTGAGCGGGCTGCACGCGCCTGAGGACCGCTCGCATCCGTGCGACGACCTCACGCACCCCGAACGGTTTGGTGACGTAGTCGTCCGCGCCGATCTCCAGCCCCACCACCCGGTCGACCTCGTCGGACCGCGCGCTGATGACGATGATCGGCACGTCCCCGCGCGCCCGCAGCTCACGGCAGACGTCGAGGCCGTCCATGTCGGGCAGCCCGAGATCGACGAGCACCAGGGCGAAGTCCCCGGCCGTCAGCGCTTCGGCGCCCGTGCGCACCCAGCTGACCTCGAACCCGTAGCGGGACAGACCTCGCGTGAGCGATTCCGCGATCGGCTCGTCGTCCTCCACCAGCAGCACCCGCATGGGCGGAGATCATTCCACTGATCGGGGCAGGGCGTTGCGCAGCCGGATGCCGCTGAACTCCAGGGGGCTCGCCGTCACCGCGTCCCAGAACGGCCAGAGGTTCGCGAGCACGCGCAGCTCGATCCCCGCCTTCTCGTGCAACGCGAACAGGTCGCCGACGCGCTCGGCCGGACCCAGCGGCAGCACCGGCTCGGTCGCGACGTGGGCGTGGTCCTCGAACGGCTGGAACTGCTCGCTGTCGAACCGGTAGGCGTACAGCTCCACGGTCCGCATCCGCTCCAGCCACCCGTACTCGATCGCGTGCACCCTGGTCGTGCTCGTCCAGACCATCACCCGCGGGCACTGCCGCGGAAACCAGTAGGCGGGGCAACGCGTGGCGTCCACCGCCCACACGTACTCGCCGGCCTGCCGCGCGGTCGCCGCCAGGTGCGGGACGAACCGGGTGATCGTGGGATCTTCGGAGAAGTGCAACACCTGACCGGGTTCGGGCCGCATGTGGTCATACTGGCCCGCATGCGCAGGCTGACGCTCGCGGTTTTGCTGGTCCTCGCCGGCTGCTCTTCGGGCGGTGCGGACAACACCGTCGGTTTCACCGCCATCGACCTCACGGCCACACCCGAAGCGTTGGCGACGCACGGCGACATGCTGGTAATCGGCACCCGTCCGGCCGACCACCCCGAACTCGTCACCCGGACCAAAGACGGCACGCTGTCGAACTCCAGGCTGACCCCGGCGACGCCGTACGGCAAGGAAGCGCACTGGTACGGCCTCACCTCCGACGGCACCACGATCACCGGCGTCGGCGGCGAACGGGGCGGCGCGCACGGCAACGTCCGCTGGAGCGCCTGGACCGGCGACACCCGTGCCGTCAACGAGAAACCGCAGGCCTTCAGCACGTTCGGCGGCTACGGCGCGGGCGAGCTGATCGGCCCGGTGCGCACGGCGAAGGGTCCGCTGATCATCGGCACCTGGCAGAGCGCCAAGGCGGGCCTCGACATCGCGGCCTGGACCTACGCCGACGGCACCTGGACCCGTCAGCCGTCGGCCGGCACCGTGCTCGAGAGCTCGCAGGAGCTCCTCCGGTTCCCGCTGGCCGTCACCCCGGACGGCGACGGCGCGCTCGTGACCGGCTGGCAGATCGCGAAGGGCACCGTGAGCGCCGCGGTCTGGCGGTTCGACGGCACCACCTGGACCACCGCCACCCTCCCGGACGGCGACGCCGCGCTGGCCGCCCGCTGCTGGGACGGCACCTGCCACGTCGTGGGCCGCGCCAAGGGCAAGCTCGCCTGGTGGTCGGGCCCGGACTGGAAGAAGCTCACCACCCCGGACGTCCCCGTCGGCGACGACGCCGTCCTCGCCGCGCCCGTCCCCGTCGACGGCGTCCCGACGCTGGTCGTCGACCACGGCGGCGTGAAGCTGGTGTCGGAGAAGGGCGAGCGCCCGGCGGACGGACCGTCCGGCGCGGTGGTGGCGGTGGAGAAGACCGGCGACCAGGTGTTCGTGATCGCGGGCGGCCGGCTGTGGCGGCTCAGCTGACCGGTGGCTTCTCCAAGCCCGAGAACACGGTGTCAGGCCGGGCTGCCTCGCTCGGCGTCGCCGATGAGTCCCGCGCGGTCGATCGCCGCGTGAGCCTGCTCCGGCAGGTGTGACGTGCTTCACGACGTTCGGTGCAGCCGCCGCTGAGCCGCCCGGACGACGGCCCTGCTCCGCGTCGATGCAGTTACGGTGGACACCCGAAGCGCTTCAGAGAGTGATGTCCAGTTTATGATCACATTGCGCTGCTTGTCCCACGTCTTCCGGCGATTGCATTCACCCGGATGCGTCACATCCATCCGTGGTGAGACAGAACTTCACGGTGAATACGGCGATCCGGCCGCGCAATGGTCACGCTTCGGCACACAATTGACGAGAGTCAACTGTTGATGTGGCAGTTCGGCCGCCCTTTCCTCCACGCATGGGTGACTATGGCCCGGTCAGTGGGCCTCCGCGTATTGGTGGGGGTGGGCAGCGGTCCGCCAGATCGGCGGTTAATCTCTTGCAACTCGTCCACTGCAATCCAGTGTGCCGATGTCGCAACCACCGGGGAGAGGACTGAACACGGGTGGCCGGATTTCTGTTGCGGCGGTTGGTCAACTACGTGGTGCTCGCCCTAGTGGCGACGTTCCTCGCGTTCACGTTGGCCTCCGCCACCTTTGACCCGATCGGGGTGCTGCAACAACGCAACCCACCGCCGCCGGCGGCATCGATCGAGGCGAAGAAACGAGACCTGCACCTCGACCAGCCGATCCCGCAGCGGTTCGTCACGTGGATGGGCGGGGTGGTGCAGGGCGACTTCGGCCGCACGATCACCGATCGCCCGATCACGGACGAACTCGGCAGGCGCATCGGCGTGAGCTTGAGGCTGTTCCTGCTCGGCATCACGATCGGCATCCTGTTCGGAGTGCTGCTCGGTGTCGTGAGCGCGATCCGGCAGTACAAGTTCAGCGACTACTTCGCGACCCTGTTCAGCTTCATACTCCTGTCCACACCCGTGTTCGTGCTGGGCACGCTGCTGAAGATGGGCGCACAGGGGATCAACGACTCGATCGGCACGAACGTGCTGATCTTCGTCGGTGAGACGACACCCGGATTCCAGGGCAACTGGTTCGAGCACCTGGGCGACCGGCTGCAGCACCTGATCGTGCCGACGCTCGCGATCGCGCTCGGCCAGATCGCCTACTACAGCCGCTACCAGCGCTCGTCGATGCTCGACGTGCTCGGCAGCGACTTCCTGCGCACCGCCCAGGCCAAGGGGCTGACCCGCCGCAAGGCGCTGTTCAAGCACGGCCTGCGCACCGCGCTCATCCCGATGGCGACCCTGTTCGCGTTCGGTTTCGGCCTGCTCGTCGTCGGTGGCACGTTCACCGAGCGGATCTTCGGCTGGTTCGGCATGGGTGACTGGCTCGTCACCGGCATCTCGGCGCAGGACACGAACATCACCGCCACGGTGACGCTCTTCGTCGCGGTGTGCGTGCTGTTCTCCGGCTGGCTCGCCGACGTGCTGTACGCCGCGCTCGACCCCCGAATCCGCGTGAACTAGGCAAGGTGACGACGACGTGACCGTGATCCTCAACGAGGGGGACGCCGCCGGAACCACCGGCGCCGCCTCCGGTGGCCCAGTCGACGCGGCGCCCGAACCGGGCAAGGCGATGACGCGCGGCCGGCTGGTGCTCATCCGCTTCATGCGCAACAAGCTGGCGCTGGTCGGCCTGCTGGTCATCATCGGCATGTACCTGATGGCGTTCGTGGGCCCGCTTCTGTCGAAGTGGAGCTACGACACCCAGGACTACACCGCGTTCCTGGAGCCTCCCTACTCCGAGCACATCTTCGGCACCGACAAGATCGGTACCGACATGTTCGCGTTGACCATGCGCGGGCTGCAGAAGTCGTTGATCATCGGCCTGCTCGTGGCGCTGATCTCGACGACCGTGGCCGCGATCGTCGGTGCGGCCGCCGGCTACTTCCTCGGTGTCGCCGACAAGGCGCTCATGTGGGTCGTCGACCTGCTGCTGGTGCTGCCGTCGTTCCTGATCATCGCGATCCTGAGCCCGTGGTTCCGCGGCAAGTCGTGGTTCCTGCTGGTGCTGATGCTCGCGGCGTTCCAGTGGATGATCACCGCCCGCATCGTGCGCGGCATGACGCTGACGCTGAAGGAACGCGAGTTCGTGAAGGCGGCCAAGTTCATGGGCCAGCCCGCACGCAAGATCATCGCCAAGCACATCGTGCCGAACATGGCGTCGCTGCTCATCATCGACGCGACCATCAACGTCGGATCCGCCGTGCTCGCCGAGACCGGCCTGAGCTACTTCGGGTTCGGCGTGCAGTCGCCCGACGTCTCGCTCGGCACGCTGATCGGCGGCAACGCCGAGTCCGCGACGACCTTCCCCTGGCTGTTCCTGTTCCCGGCGGGCTTCCTCGTCGTGTTCGTGCTGGCGGTGAACTGGGTCGGCGACGGGCTCCGTGACGCGCTCGACCCCACCTCCACGCGCGTGCGCCGCAAGGAGAAGAAGGACACCAAGGAGAAGGCCGCCTGATGACCACCTCGGAGCTCCAGTTCGACACGCCGTCCGACCGTGTCGTCGAGGGACCGGTTCTGCAGGTCGAAGACCTCCACGTGTCCTTCCCGAGCGAGTCCGGCCGCGTGCAGGCCGTGCGCGGCCTGAGCTACCACGTCGCGCCCGGCGAGGTCCTCGGCATCGTCGGCGAGTCCGGCTCGGGCAAGTCCGTGTCGTCGCTCGCCGTCATGGGCCTGCTGCCGTCCTCGGCGCGCATCACCGGTTCCATCAAGTTCCAGGGCCGCGAGCTCATCGGCCAGAACGACGCGGAGCTGTCGAAGATCCGCGGCCGCCGCATCTCGATGGTGTTCCAGGACCCGCTGTCCGCGCTGACGCCGGTCTTCACCGTCGGCGACCAGATCGCCGAGGCGATCCTGGTGCACCGCAAGGTGTCCAAGCAGGCGGCCGCGAAGCGCGCGGTCGAGCTGCTCGACCTCGTCGGCATCCCGAACGCCGCCGAGCGCGCCAAGGCGTTCCCGCACGAGTTCTCCGGCGGCATGCGGCAGCGCGCGGTGATCGCGATGGCGATCGCCAACGACCCCGACCTGATCATCGCCGACGAGCCGACCACCGCGCTCGACGTGACGGTGCAGGCGCAGGTGCTGCAGCTGCTCGAGACCGCGCAGGAGGTCACCGGCGCGGGCATCGTGATCATCACCCACGACCTCGGCGTCGTCGCCGGGTTCGCGGACCGGCTGATGGTCATGTACGCGGGCCGCGCCGTCGAAAAGGGCAAGGTCGACGAGATCTACCAGCAGCCGCGCATGCCGTACACGCTCGGCCTGCTCGGCTCGATCCCGCGCCTCGACGTCAGCGAGAAGCAGGCGCTGGTGCCGATCAAGGGCCAGCCGCCGTCGCTCACGGACCTGCCCGACGGCTGCCCGTTCGCGCCGCGCTGCCCGATGGTCGTCGACGCCTGCCACACGGCGGAGCCTCCGCTGATGGACGTCGACGGCTCCGTCGAGCACGCCGCCGCGTGCATCCGCACCAACGAGATCGCGGCGACCGACGCCGAGGGCGCCGAGGCCGCGGTCGAGATCTTCGGTGCCGAGGTGGCCGGCGAGCCCGAGGTCGCGAAGATCCCGCGCGAGCAGCGCGAGGTCGTGCTGGGCCTCGACAACCTCGTCAAGGAGTACCCGGTCAACAAGGGCGTGGTGTTCAAGCGCCGCGTCGGCACGGTGCACGCGGTCGCGGGCATCTCGTTCGACATCCGCGAGGGCGAGACCCTGGGCCTCGTCGGCGAGTCGGGCTGCGGCAAGACCACGACGCTGATGGAGATCCTCAACCTCCAGAAGCCCATGGGCGGCGAGATCTCCGTGCTCGGCACGAAGTCGTCCGAAGTGGACGCCAAGCGCCGCTTCGCGATCCGCCGCGACATGTCCGTGGTCTTCCAGGACCCGATGGCGTCGCTCGACCCGCGCCTCACGATCCACGACTGCATCGCCGAGCCGATGCAGGTCCACGGCTACTCGAAGGACGAGATCAACCGGCGCGTGCCGGAGCTGATGAGGCTCGTCGGCCTGCGTCCCGAGCAGCTGTCGCGCTACCCCGGTGAGTTCTCCGGCGGTCAGCGCCAGCGCATCGGCATCGCGCGGGCGCTCGCGCTCGAACCGAAGCTCGTCGTGCTCGACGAGCCGGTGTCGGCGCTGGACGTCTCCATCCAGGCGGGTGTCATCAACCTGCTGGAGGAGCTCAAGTCCAAGCTGGGCCTGGCCTACCTGTTCGTGGCACACGACCTGTCGGTGGTGCGCCACATCGCGGACCGGGTGGCCGTCATGTACCTCGGGAAGATCATCGAGATCGGCGAGGTGAACTCGGTCTTCGAGGCGCCGCGCCACCCGTACACGCAGGCACTGCTGTCGGCGATCCCGATCCCCGACCCCGTCAAGGAGCGGCAGCGGGAGAGGATCATCCTCACCGGCGACCTGCCGAGCCCGGCGAACCCGCCGTCCGGCTGCCGCTTCCGGACCCGCTGCTTCCTGCACGCGTCGCTGCCGCCCGAGAAGCAGCGCCAGTGCATCGAGGTGGAACCACCGCGCGAGGTGCAGGCCGAGGACCACGAGGCCGCCTGCCACTTCGCCCAGATCCGTCAGGTTCTCTGATGCATCCGTCGCCTCAGCAGACCTGCGAGCACGAAGGAACAGTGTCCCCGGCAACTGGTGTCCGGGCACGAGGGAGGTTCACGACAGTGAGTCGACGTACCAAGGTGGGAGTGACCGCGCTGGCCGTCGTCGCCCTCACGCTTACCGCGTGTGGGGGGCCCAGCAACAACGCGAACTCCGGGCTCAAGGGCGCGGAGAACGCGATCGGCCAGGCGGACATCAACCCGCAGGACGCGTCCAAGGTCAAGGACGGCGGCGAGTTCCGCTGGCCGGTCGACCAGTTGCCGGACAACTGGAACTACAACCAGCTCGACGGCACCAACGCCGACGGCCGCCGCATGATCGACACGGTGATGCCGAACCTGTTCAAGCAGCAGCCCGACTCGAAGATCGTCGTCAACAAGGACGTCCTCGACGACGCGAAGCTGGCTTCCTCCGACCCGCAGGTCGTCGAGTACAAGATCAGCTCCAAGGCGAAGTGGTCGGACGGCACCGCGCTGTCCTGGCAGGACTTCGAGGCCATGTGGAAGTCCCTGAACGGGACCGACAAGGCCTTCGAGGTCGCCGGCACCACCGGTTACGAGGACATCGAGAAGGTCGAGAAGGGCGCGACCGACCAGGACGTCAAGGTGACGTTCAAGAAGAAGTTCGCCGAGTGGCAGGGTGGCCTGTTCTCGCCGCTCTACCCGAAGGCCATGTCCTCCTCGCCCGAGGAGTTCAACAAGGGCTGGGCCGACGCCCCGAAGATCACCGCCGGTCCGTTCAAGATCGGCACGATCGACCGCACCGCCAAGCTCGTGACCGTCGTGCAGGACCCGGCGTGGTGGGGCCCGAAGCCGAAGCTCGAGAAGATCACGTTCCGCCAGGTCGACCGCCCCGCCCTCGCGGACGCGCTCGCCAACGGCCAGATCGACTTCTTCGACATCGGCTCCAGCATCGACAACTTCACGCGTGCCAAGTCGATGCAGGGTGTGACGATCCGCCAGGCGATCACGCCGGACTACTCGCACATCACGTTCAACGGTGCGGACACGTCGATCCTCAAGGACGCGAAGCTCCGCGTCGCGCTGCAGCGCGGTATCGACACCAAGACCATCACCAAGGCGCTGCTCGGCCAGATGATCAAGGGCGACGCGCAGGTCACCGGTAACCACTTCTTCCTGCTGGGCTCGGCCGGCTACAAGGACAACTCGTCCGTGGCGTCGTTCGACAAGGAAGCCGCGAAGAAGCAGCTCGACGAGCTGGGCTGGAAGCTCGAGGGCGAGACGCGCAAGAAGGACGGCAAGGAGCTCGTCGTCCGCTACGTCATCCCGACGCCGAACCCCACCTCCGACCAGATCGCGAAGCTCGTGCAGTCGCAGCTGA
Source organism: Lentzea sp. NEAU-D7 (assembly GCF_026242055.1). Lineage (GTDB taxonomy): Bacteria > Actinomycetota > Actinomycetes > Mycobacteriales > Pseudonocardiaceae > Lentzea. Next base: position 95,368 of record NZ_JAPJDL010000002.1, read on the forward strand.
AGGAGATCGGCGCCAAGGTCGACATCCAGGCCGTTCCGTCGACCGACTTCTTCAAGCAGTTCGTGAACGTCGGCAACTTCGACATGACGGGCTTCCGCTGGCTGGCCTCGGCCACGCCGATCTCGGACAGCAAGGGCATCTACACGCTCGACCCGGCCAGCACCAACCAGAACTACGGCCGGATCGGCTCCGAAGAGGTCAACAAGCTGCTCGAGCAGGCCAACGGTGAGCTCGACGAGACCAAGCGTCTCGAGCTCGCCAACGAGGCCGACAAGAAGATCTGGGAGCTGGGCCACCAGCTGCCGCTGTACCAGCTGCCCGGCGCGGTCGCGGTGAAGAGCAACGTCGCCAACTTCGGCGCCGTCGCGTACGCGAACCGTCCGTACGACTACATCAACATGGGCTTCACCGAGTGATGTAGCAGGCTGTCGACGGCCCGGCGGGTCTTCCCGCCGGGCCGTTTCTTCCTGTTTGGAGCTTGTCTTGTTGCGTTCCCGGGTTCGCGCGCTGCGGTACGGCCTGTTCACGACGGCGGTCGTTCTGGCCGTGTGCTTCGTTGTCGCGTTGCTCTCCTGGCTGTCCTATTCGGACGATCGCGCCGTGCTGGCGTCGCTGACGTCCCGTGACACGGGCGAGGTCGTGTCCTTCTCCGACGGCGCGGTCGAGGTGCGCTGGCCGTCCGGGAGCGCCCGCGTCGCCTACGAGAACGGTGCGCGGATCGTCGGGAGGCAGACGCAGGTGGCGTTCGACCCCGCGGACCCGTCGCGTGCCGTGATCCCCGGTTCGGACCTGTTCCTGGAGACCGACCGGGCGCTGGGTGGCGTGACGTTCTCCGTCGCGGTGGCGCTGCTGGTGGTCCTCGCCGGTGCCGTGCGCCTTCTGCTGGCCGTGCGTTCGGCACGTGCTCAGGGGACCACGGTGTCCGTGCGGCGGATCCGGCTGCAGTCCGGGCTGATGGTGCGGTCGTGGCTGGAGATCGAGGGTCCGGTCGAGCGCTGGCTGCCCGTCTACTACGACCCGGTGCTCGTGACGCTGCCGTCGCCGTCGGACGTCGAACTGCGCGGCGGCCGGGTCGCCGTCGTCGACGGCGTGACCGTCTACCCGTCCGGCCGCCCGGTGACCAAGCACCCGCGCGGCCGCCGGCTCGACAACCCCGTGCAGCCCGATCCGGACACGCGCGCGCCACGCGGTCTGGCCGCCCAGCTGCGCGTCGACGCGGTGTTCATGGTGCCCGCGCCGGTCGTCGGCCTCTTCTGGGCCTACCTGGACGGCAGCGGGTTCACCGGCTGGATCACGGCCACCGTGATCGCGGCGGTGCTGGGCCTGTGGTGGGCGGCCCTGCGGGGTTCCGACCCCTCGTAATGCTTCGTGCCCGGTGAGCGACCTCCTCCAGTAGGAGGCAGCTATGACCGACGTCACATTGCGCGTGCACGAAGACGGCGCCGACGACGAGCGCATCGAGCAGCTCACCTCGTTCCTGCGGACGGAGCTGACGGAACTGGTCGCCGTCTCCGGCGTCCCCGGCGAGGCTCCCGAGGGCGCCAAGGCCGTCGACCTGAACGAGCTCGGCACGCTGCTGACCACCGTCTCCCAGTCGACCGTGCTGGCCGCGCTGATCAACGCGGTGTCGGCGTGGCTCGGCCAGCGCCGCGACCGTTCGGTGACCGTCGAGGCGGACGGGGACCCGCTGGAGCTGACCGGCGCCCCGTCGGAAGCCGAGCTGGCCCAGCGGTCCGCGTGGCTCGGCCGCCACCTCCACCGCTACGCGTTGATCATCGCGAGCCACGAGTTCGCGGACCCCGGCCTGTCCTCCCTGCGTGCCCCGGCCCACGACGCCACCCGCCTGGGCGAGGTGCTCGCGGACCCGCGCATCGGCGGCTTCCACGTGCGGACCCTGATCAACTCCCCGGCCGCCGAGGTCAACGAGGCCGTCGAGGACTTCTTCGCCGACCGCGAACCGGACGACCTCCTGGTCCTGCACTTCTCCGGTCACGGCGTGAAGGACGAGGCCGGCGAGCTCCACTTCGCCACGTCCGGCACCAAGCTCGCCCGCCTGGCGGGCACCGCCGTGTCCGCGGACTTCGTGGCCCGCCGCATGAACCGCTCCCGCTCCCGCCGCATCGTGCTGCTGCTGGACTGCTGCTACTCCGGCGCGTTCGGCCGGGGCATGGTCGCCCGCGCGGGCGGTTCCATCGGCATCGAGGAGCAGTTCGGGGGCAGCGGCAGGGCCGTCATCACCGCCTCGTCGGCCGTGGAGTACGCCTTCGAGGGCGCCGCCGTCGCCGACTCGGCCGAGGGCGAGCCGTCGGTCTTCACCTCGGCCCTGGTGGAGGGCCTGGAGTCGGGTGACGCCGACCGCGACCAGGACGGCCACGTGGGCCTGGACGAGCTCTACGAGTACGTCTACGACCGGGTCCGCCGCGTGACCCCGCACCAGACACCCGGCAAGTGGATGCTCGACGTGCGAGGTGACCTGCGCATCGCCCGCCGCGCCCGTCCGGTCTCGGTGCCGGCCGCGTTGCCGGCGGAGCTGCAGGAGGCGATCGACCACTCGCTGCCCGGCGTGCGGGCGGGCGCGGTGCCCGAGCTGCGGCGGATGCTGTCGGTCGCGCACGAGGGACGGGTGCTGGCGGCGCGGCTCGCGTTGCGGAGGCTGACGGAGGACGACAGCCGCATGGTGGCGTCGGCCGCGCGCGAGGCGCTGGGGGAGAGGGCGCCGGCCTCTCCGGCCAAGCCGGTGCCTCCGGCGGCGAAGCACCCGGAGCAGAAGGCGGCGCGGCAGAAGCCTCCGGAGGAGAAGGTCCCGGAATTGAAAATCCCGGCACCTGACACCGCGCGACCTCGGCCTCCGGACCCGAGACCGCTGGCCGCCAAGCCCGTGACCCGGCCGGAACAGGCCGCCAGCCGCCCGACACCGGATCTGCTCGCCGCGCTGCCCCGCCTCGCCGGGGGCCTGGCCCTGGCCCTCCTGGTCATGAGCCTCATGGCGATCCCGGGCGGCATCCTCAGCCGCCTCGGCGACTCCGGCCCCCACACCTTCGTGTTCGCCTCGGTGTGGCCGTGGGCGCTGGTCGCGGCGCTGTTCGTGCTCACCTGCCGCGACCACCCCTGGGCACCGGGCGCCGCGCTGGGCCTGCTGGCCGGCACGACAGGCCTGCTCAGCGGCTACGACGCCTTCACCTGGGTGCCGTACGCGCTGGCGGCGGCGGCACTGGCCGTCGCCACCACGACGACCCCGTGGTGGCTGGCGGTCGCGGGCGGCGGCCTGGGTGCGCTGGGCGTCTACGTCGTCGCCTCCGCGGCAGATGAACTGACGTCGATCAACGGCGACGGCGAGGACGTCACGGTGATCGCCACCGCGGCCGCGCTCACCTGCCTCGCGGCGTACCGGACCTGGCGGGACGGGCGGTGGCTCAGCACGATCGCGCCCGCGCTGCTGTTGCTGGACGCGGTGATCACGCTGAACGTCGACGCCCCGCCCTACGTCGTCCACGCGAGCCTGGCCGGGCTGGTCGTCGTCCCGCTGATCGTCACCCTGACCACCGGCACCGCCAGGTTCGCCGCGTGCGTCGCCGTCGCCGCAGGGCTTCTGGTGCGCGCCAGCGACTACGTGTCCGCGAACGAACCGACGTTCACCGGCGTCGCCCACGTGGCGCTGCCGCTCGCGGCGGCGGTGATCGCCTACTTCTCGCGTTCCCGCTGAGCCTTCCGCCGCTTGCCCTCGTGCATGGCGGCCACGCGGGCGACCGGGATGGTGTGCCCCTCGGCGATCAGGTCGGCGGGCAGGCGTTGCGGCTTCGGCATCAGCTCGGCCCACGGGTCGCCGTCGAACCGGCTCTTGATCGTGAAGTCGGCCGGCGTGACGTCCTCCAGCGACTCCCACGGCACGGGGAACGAGATCGGCAGGCCCTCGCGCAAGCGGGGGCTGTAGGCGGCGACGACCGTGGCACCCCAGGCGCGCGTGGAGTCCAGGAACACCTTCCCGCCCCGTTCGGCCCGGATGTAGGCGGTGGTCGCGAGCGAGGGGTCGAGCTTCTCCGCCCGCACGGCCACCGCGCGCGTCGCCGCGGCCACGTCGTCGGGGGAGTGCTCCTCCAGCGGCACGAAGATGTGCACGCCCTTGGCACCGCTGGTCTTGACCGCGCCTTCGAGACCGGCCTGGGCGAGCGCCTCGCGCACCAGCAGCGCCGACCCGACCACGACGTCGAACCCGGCGCCCTCCGGCGGGTCGATGTCGAGCACGAGGTGGGTCTGGTGGTGGTCGTCGCCGAAGTGATCGCCGAGGTACAGCGGCACGTGGTACTCGACCGCGCGCTGGTTCGCGAACCACATCAGCGTCTGCTCGTCGTCGCAGATCGCGTACTTGATCTTGCGGTGCGACGCCTCCGCCCAGACCTCGACGGTCCTGACGTAGTCCGGCGTGTACTTGGGCACGTTCTTCTGCATGAACGGGTCCTGGCCGCGCAGGATCCGCCACACCGACAGCTGCCGCCCGGCGAGCACCGGAACGAACCGGTCGGCCACGAAGTCCAGGTACTCCACCAGGTCGCCCTTGAGCAGGCCGCCGAACAACGGCTGGTCGAGCGAGGAGAACTTCAGCGGGCTACTGCTCATCGGGAACCTCGAGTTCGTCTCGGGCGGCCCACTCCAGCAGCGGTTCGATCGACCAGGCCGCGTCGTCGATCCCGGCGTGCAGGTCGCCCAGTTCGGCGAAGCGCTTCGGCACGGTGGCGATGGTGAACTCGTGCGGGTCGACGTCCGGGATCTCGTCCCACCGGATCGGCGTGGACACCGTCGCCTCGGGATAGCCGCGCACGGAGTAGGCGCTGGCGATCGTGCGGTCGCGCGTGTTCTGGTTGTAGTCCACGAAGACCAGCGACGGGTCGCGGTCCTTGCGCCACCACGTGGTCTCGACGTCGTCCGGCGCGCGTCGTTCGACCTCGTGCGCGAACGCCAGCGCCGCCTTGCGCACGTCCTGGAACCCGTGGTCGGGCCTGATCCGCACGTAGATGTGCAGGCCCTTCGAGCCCGAGGTCTTCGGGAACCCCGTCGCGCCCAGCTCGGCCAGCACCTCCTGCACCACCAGCGCCACTCGTCGCACGCGGTCGAACGAGCAGGTGGGGCCGGGGTCGAGGTCGATGCGCCACTCGTCGGGCTTCTCGGTGTCGGCGGCGCGCGAGTTCCACGGGTGGAACTCCACAGTGGACATCTGCACGGCCCAGATCACGTCCGCGACGTGCGAGACGCACAGCTCGTCCGCGTGGCGGTTGTAGCGCGGGAAGTGCACGCGGACCGTCCGGATCCACGGCGGCGCGCCGTTCGGAAGCCTCTTCTGGTGCACCTTCTCGCCGGTGACGCCCTCGGGGAAGCGGTGCAGCATGCACGGCCGTTCCCGCAGCGCGCGGACGATTCCGTCACCGACGGACAGGTAGTAGTTCGCGAGATCCAGCTTCGTCTCGCCACGCGCGGGGAAGTAGACGCGGTCGGGGTTGGAGATCCGCACGACGCGGTCCTCCACCTCGAGCTCCACAGCCGGGGACTTGCCCATGCCCACCAACCTAACCGTTCGTCCGCCCTCGATCGTTGTAGTTTGCGGCGGTGGACCTGTTTTCGCCCGCGCTGGGGGCGCTGCTCGAAGCGGTCGGCGAGCTCACCGACGACGACTTCACCCGGCCGTCCGGGTGCGAGGGCTGGCTGGTGCGGGACCTGGTGTGCCACTTCGTGATCGACGCGCAGGACGTGCTGATCACGCTGGTGACGCCCACCGAGGACCCCGTGACGCACGACGAGGTGACCTACTGGAAGGTCTCGCACGCGCCCTCTGACGACCCGCTGGCCGCGCTGACGCGCAGGCTCGCGGCGGCGTACGGAGAACCGTGGATGCTCCAGCACCACGTCGACGACGTGGGCCGGGCGGCGTTGCGCGCGGCCGGGCTGGCCGACCCGGCGGTCAGGGTGAGCACCCAGGACATGGTGCTGTCCACGTCCGGCTACCTGGGCGCCTACGTCTGGGAGTGGACGCTGCACCACCTGGACCTGGTCCGGCACCTGCCGCACCTGGCCGGGCCGTCCGCGCAGGCGCTGGCGCGGTGCCGCGAGATGTTCGAACAGATCGCCGGACGGTTTCCCGCGCAGTGGTCCGACGAGGACGTGCTGCTCGTGGGAACGGGACGGCGCGCCCCGACGGGTGCGGAGCGCGCCGAACTCGGTGAGCTGGAGATCCCGTTCGTGCTGGGCTGAGCGCTACTCCGCTTCCGCCGCTTCGAGGCGTGCCTTCTCCGCCAGCCGCGCCTCTTCGGCCTTGAACTCCTTGTAGGTGGCGCGCTCGCGCACCAGCCAGTCGGGGTTCTCCTCCTTGAGCGCGTTGATCTGCTCGGTGGTCAGCGCCTCGGTGATGCCGGCACGGACCAGGCCACTGGTCGAGATGCCGAGCTTCTGCGCGATGAGCTGCTTGGGGTGCGGGCCGTTGCTGCGCAGGTCCGCCAGCCACTGCGGCGGGTTGGCCTGCAGCTCGTTCAGCTCGTCGCGCGACACCACGCCCGCCTGGAACTCCTCGGGCGTCGCCTCGAGGTACACGCCGAGCTTCTTGGCGGCGGTGGCGGGCTTCATGGTCTGCTGCGACTTCATGCGCAAAGAGTAACCGCTGCGTCCGGTAGCCTCAGCGCGTGACCGGATCGTTCACGCTCGCGTACGTCCCAGGCGTGACGCCGGGCAAGTGGGCAAGGGTCTGGCAGGAACGCCTGCCGGAGACCGAGCTGACCCTCGTGCAGGTACCCGTCGCCGAAGCGGCCGCGAAGGTGCGCGCCGGCGAGGCCGACGCCGCGCTGCTCAGGCTGCCGGGCGACCGCGAGGACCTGCACGCGATCCCGCTCTACACCGAGACCACCGTCGTCGTGTTCCCGAAGGACCACGAGTTCGCCGCGGCCGACGAACTGTCCCTTGAGGACTTGGCGGAGCACGTCCTGTGGCAGCCGCTCGACGACGCGCTGGACTGGGACGAGCTGCCCGGTCAGGCGCCCGTCGAACGCCCCGAGACCACCGCGGACGCCATCGAGGTCGTGGCGGCGGGTGTGGGCCTGCTGGTCGTGCCGCAGTCGCTGGCCCGCCTGCACCACCGCAAGGACCTGAAGTACGTGCCGCTGTCCGACGCGCCGCAGTCCCGCGTCGCGCTGTCGTTCCCGATCCGCGACGAGAACCCCGAGCTGATCGAGCACATGATCGGCATCGTGCGCGGCCGCACGGTCAACAGCACCCGCGGCCCCGCGGCCGAGCCCGCCCCGAAGCAGGCTCCCAAGCAGGCGCCGAAGCAGCGGCGCGGCCCGGCTCCTCAGCAGAAGAAGCAGCAGCCCGCGAAGCGCGCGAAACCCCGCCGCGGCCGCTGATCCGGACCGCGGTCGCGGGGCCGGCCGCTCGCCGCCCGGCCCCGGCCCGCGCTCACCGGCCCTGCGCGGCGATCTGCTCGCGCAGGCGGTCCTCCTGCGCCTGGATCTCGGGCGTGACGACGCTCTCGAACGCCTCGGGGCCGTGGATCTGCCGGATCTCGACCTCACCGGTCTGGAACGGCGCCTTCTTCAGCCACTCCACGGCGTCCTGCAGCGACGGCAGCTCCCAGATCCAGAAGCCGGCGATCAGTTCCTTGGTCTCGGCGAACGGACCGTCGATGACCGTCGTGCCGCCCTTGCCGTCGAACGCGACCCGCGCGCCCTTCGCGCTCGGGTAGAGACCGTCGCCCGCGAGCATCACCCCGGCCTTGACGAGCTCCTCGTTGTAGTCGCCCATCGCGGCCAGTTCCTCGGTGGTGGGCATGACGGAGTTCTCGGTGTCCTCGTTCGCCTTGACGATGACCATGAACCGCATCTCGATCTCCTCTGGCTGGTGTCAGGTGCGTTTGTACCCAGGCGTCGATCGGGGACTCCGGCGTTTCGACCGGCTTGCAGCGATTGTGACCGGGGTCACAGGATTAGGGTGGTCAGCATGAGGGAAGACGTCGACTGGATCCTCGAGAACTGCCAGGTCTGGGCCATCGTCGGGCTCTCGGACAACCCGTCCCGCGCGGCGCACGGCGTGGCACGCTTCCTGCAGCAGCGCGGGAAGAAGATCGTCCCGGTGCACCCGTCCGCCGAGACCGTGCACGGTGAGCAGGGCTACCCGACCCTGGCGGACATCCCGTTCCCGGTCGACGTCGTGGACGTGTTCCGCCGCTCGGAGGACGCGGGCCAGTTCGCGGACGAGGCCGTCGCCGTCGGCGCGAAGGCCGTCTGGTTCCAGCTCGGCGTGGTCGACGACGAGGCGTACGCGCGCACGCGCGAGGCCGGCCTGCGCATGGTGATGGACGTCTGTCCCGCGATTGAGTGGCGCTCCCGTTGAACGAGTAGCTAACCTGCTCTGGTCGTCTCCGGACACCTGGGGGTTCCGGGGAGACTCAGCCTGGGGGGCTCGATTCAGCATGCTCGTAGACATCACCGCGCTGCGGTCCGCGGACTCGCCACGGCTTCGTGGCCTCAGCGATGACTTCGTCCGTTCACTGGCGTCTTCCGGCGCCCACCTGCCACCGATCGTGGTGCACCGCCCGACGATGAAGGTCGTCGACGGCACCCACCGCCTGAAGGCCGCCGTGCTGCGCGGCTGCCGCTCCGTCGAGGTCGAGTACGTCGACGGCCCCGCGGAGGACCTCTTCGGCCTGGCGGTGTCGCTCAACCTGTCGACGCTGTCGACCGCCGACCGCGAGGCGGCGGCCAGGAGGCTGCTGCGCTCGCACCCGCAGTGGTCGGACCGCGCGATCGCCGCGTCCACGGGACTGGCCGCCAAGTCCGTGGGCGTGCTGCGGCGCGCGGTAGGAGGTCAGGCCCCGGTGCGAGTCGGCAGGGACGGCAAGCTCCGCCCGGTCAACTCCGCCGCGGGACGCCGCCTGGCCGGCCGGATGATCCAGGAACGCCCGGACGCCTCGCTGCGCGACATCGCCCGCGCGGCCGGCGTGTCACCGGGAACGGTCCGGGACGTCCGCCGCCGCCTGAGCGCGGGCCTCGACCCGGTGCCGGAACGGATGCGCGCCGCCGAACGGGCCGACGCCGTGCTGCCCGCCGGGCGGTCCGAGGTCCGCGACCCCGACACCACCCTGCCGATCCTGCGGCGCGATCCCTCGTTGCGGTTCAACGAGCACGGGCGCCTGGTGCTGCGCTGGCTGGAGGCGCACGCGGTGTCCTCCGGCGAGTGGGCCACCGTCGTGTCCGGGGTGCCGTCGCACTGCCGGGAGCTGGTGGCGGACATGGCTCGCGGGTGCGCGGAGGCCTGGGTGGAGATGGCCGAGGCGTTGGAGAGGGAAGGGCAGCGGACCGCCGTCTAGGCGGTTCCGCACGCGGTCGTATCGCCTTGATCCCCGGATCAAGGCGATTAGCCCGTACGGCGCAACTCGTTCCGCTAGCCTCTGATCGCGTGATGTCCAAGGCGATCCTGGGGGACGCATGATCGATCCGGAGCAACTGCTCAGCCAGTACGAGGGCAAGCTCGCCGAGGCTCAGGCCAAGAGCGACGCCATCCGCGAGAACCTCGCGACCCTGCAGGTCACCGAACGCAGTCAGGACGGGCAGATCACGGTGACCGTGAACGACTCGGGCAACCTGGTCGGCCTGCAGCTCGGGCAGGCGCTGCAGCGCAAGGACGGTGCTGCGGTGGCGCAGGACATCCTGCGCACGCTGCAGGCCGCGCAGAGCAAGATCGCGAACACGGTTCAGGAGGCCATGGCGCCGTTGATGGGCGCCGACTCCGAAGCCATGCGCATGATGATGGACAAGCTGCGCAGCGCTCAGCCGCCGCCTCCGGCCGAGCAGTACGTGCCCGGCGGCGGTGGATGGGGCCCCGCCGAGTCGCGCCTGGGCGCCATCGAGGACGACGGCGTGCCGCCGCCGCCTCAGGCTCGCCCGTGGCAACCTCCCCAGACCCGGTCGCAACAGCCTCCGCAGCCGCCCCGGCGCCGTCCGGCCGAGGACGATGACGACGACTTCGGCAACGGAGGATTCCTCCGATGAACTACCGCATCGACCTCGGCGAGATGGAAAGCCACGCAGGCCGGATCAACGAGATCGGCGGGCGCATCAACACCGCCGTCGGCGCGGGCAGCTCGGCCGAGAACTCCGAGGCGTTCGGGCTGCTCGGCATTCCGCTCGCGGCCATCTGCTTCGGCGCTCAGCACATGGCGATGAACGTGCTGAAGGAGGCCGCTCAGGCCGCCACCGACCACCACAAGCGGGTGCTCGCGTGGCGCGACGACGTGAAGAACAACGAAGAGACGCAGCGTGACCGCTTCAAGGTCGAGGACTGATGACCACTCCGAGCGTGGGGCCCGCACCAGCCCCGAACCCGTTGATCCGCAAGGGTTCCGAGACTCCGGCCACCGAGGGCGCGGGGATGTTCCACGACGCCACCGAAGCGGTCAAGGGTTTCGCCGACGGCAACTGGGCCGAGGGTCTGCTGAACCTGGCCAGCGCGGCCGGTGACTTCGCCAAGCTCGCCACCGATCCGCTCGCGTACCTGTTCAGCGCAGGCATCGGCTGGTTGTTCGAGCACGTCAGCTTCCTCAAGGAACCGCTCGACTGGCTGACCGGCGACCAGCAGACGCTGGACGGCATGGCACAGACGTGGCAGTCCGTCGGCAGCTACATGGACGAGATCTCCACCGACCTCAAGAGCGCTGTCAGCAAGGACGCCGGCCAGTGGCTGGGCGACGACTCGGTCGCCTACCGCGCGTTCGGCGAGGACCGCGCGGACACCTATGGCGCTGTCGGCACCGCGGCCAGCGGCATGGGCATCCTGGTCACGATCTGCCGGACGATCCTCAAGGTCGTCCGCGACATCGTGCGTGATCTGATCTCCGAGGCGATCGGCAAGCTGATCAGCATCTGCCTGCGCTGGGCTCCGGCGATGGCGGCGTTCGGCGCGGGTGTCGCCGGAGCCGTCGCCGAATGCGTGCCCACCGCGGTGCGGTACGCGAACAAGTGCATCGAGTGGTGCCGCAAGCTGACCAGCGCGTTCGGCAAGGCGGGCGGCCTGTTCAAGAAGCTCGACGACATCCTCGCCAACGCGCCAGCAAGAACCTCGCGAAGAGCGGCGACGACTTCGTGACGGTGCTGCGCGCGGGCCAGGCCGCGGACGTCGCCCGCCAGACGAGGGCGTTCAACTTCCGCGAGATGGCGTCGGAGGCGGGCCAGGCAGCCAAGAAGGTCGTCGTCGACGGCGTCACCGGTCTGCCGAAGGACATCGGCCCCGCCATGGGCGAGGAGTTCCGCAAGGAGGTCGCGAAGGTCTGGGACAACGGTGGCTGGCTGAACTGGCGTGAGCTGCAGCAAAAAGAGGACGAGGAGAAGAAGGCATGACAGCACTGCATCGCGTCTTCGCCTTCCTGCTCGTCCCGTTCCTCGGCTACCTGCTCGGAGCCACGATCTTCAACTTCTTCTGGGACAAGGCCGAACCCGGCGATCTGAAGAACGCCGACATGATCGCGGTGGCGCAGTCCTGCGAGCGCAAGGGCCCCGTAGCCCTGCGAGGGTTCGGCTACTACTACGACTGCAGGATCGAGCGCCGGTTCAAGAGCGGCACCGTCAACACGTCGATCGTGACCGGTTGGCTCGACCCGTCGGACATCGGCAAGCAGTACGCCGCTCACACCATGCGGCGTGCGCAGTCCGCGCCGGACGAACGGCCTCACATCTTCGTCGGCTGGTTGTGCACGTTCGTGTTCGCGGTACTGTTCTTGATCCTGTGGGCGAAGATCGCCGTTCCGGCCTTCCCGGAGAGGTTCCGGAAGATGCCGGAGGACCTCGAGCAGCCCGAGCAGTCGAAGCCGCCGAGCTAGTGGCGCGACTACACCACTAGGCGAAGAGGATCTCGCCGATCTCGCCCGCCACCTCACGACCGGCCGCCGGCCTCAAGCGGGACAACAACTTGCTGAACGCGGTCAGGTCGATGTGGACGGTCGCGGACTGCACCTGGCGGATGTCGTCGAGCAGTCCCTCGACCAGTTCGCAGGCGTGGTCGACCTCGCCCGCCGCGCCGTGGGCCAGTGCTCTGCGCAGGCCGAAGCGGGTGCGGGCGCGCAGGGCCGTGGGGGCGATCAGCGGCATCTGGTCGTCGAGGATGGCGGCGGCCTCCGCGTGGCGGCCGAGGTCGTGGAACGACCAGGCCCGCGCGATGGCCACCTGGTCGATCAGACTCGTTGTGCCGTAACGGGAATCGCTCACGGCGCGCTGGAGTTCGTCGGCGCGGTCCAGGGCGGCCTGGCAGCGGTCGGAGGCTCCGGCCAGGGCGTAGCCCTGGGCCTCGCGCTGGGCGGCCACGGCCTGCACGGCGGTCGAGCGGGACTTGCCCGCCTTGCGGGCGAAGGTGACGGTGGCGTGGGCGTCGCCGCGGTAGAGCGCGAACTCCGATGCGCGGACGTACGCGTAGGCCTCCAGGTCCGGGTCGCCGCCCTTCGCGGCGTACTGGACCGCGCGGCGGGTGAGCTCGGCCGCCGAGGCGTCGTCGCCGCGTTCCTGTTCCATCCAGCCCGCGTACTCGGCGTAGCGGGCGGCCAGCAGCCACAGGCCGCGGCCCAGGCCGGGGTCGTCGGCGGAGCGGGCCATGGAACTCAGGGCGTCGACCTGCGGACGCAGGCTCGACAGCACCACCTCCGGGCTCAGGCGGTGGCCGAGGGCGCGGTGGTGGTCGAACATCGAGTCGAAGGTGAGCAGCGTGGCGTGGTCGCTCGGGATGGGGCGCGCCGGGGCGTTCGCCAGCTCGATCAGGTGACCGTCGGCCTGCAGGACGTTGTCGAAGAGCCTGGCCATTTCGGGGTTCGGGTGAACCTGACCGTTCTCGATCTTGCTGAGGTGTCCCTTGCTGTACGGTACGAGGCCGGTCATCTGGCTGAGTGAGAGGCCGCGCTCGTTGCGCAGGCGGCGAACCTCCTGGGCGAACGTGGGCGACAACGGCTTCACCACCCCTCCCCCAGAAGTGTGTAGGTCGTCAAACACCCGAATGCGGAATGTCCATTAATTGGCCTGTGATTGACGATCAACTGGGCCTATCTGGAGCCGTCGGCGGTGGTTCCATGTGAGTCATGGTGATGACGCGGTTCGACGAGGCGGCTGGTGTGGTGATGGTCTGGCAGCGCTTGGCGACCAACGTGGTCCACCGGTCGCAGTGGTTCGAGGTGCGCGCCGACAGCGTCGTCAGACCTGATGGCGGTCATGGCACCTACACGCACGTCGTGGCACCGGCGTCGGTCACCGTCCTCGCGATCCAGGACGACGACGAGGTCGTGCTGACCCGTCAGTGGATCTACACGCACGGCGGCACCGAGTGGCGACTACCCGGCGGCGCCGTCGACGAGGCGGACCCCGATCCGCTGGCCGCGGCACGTCGTGAGCTCGCCGAGGAAACCGGGCTGCGGGCGGCGAAGTGGGAGCGGCTCGGCCAGATCCACGGCGCCGACAGCCTGAGCAACCACGTCGACCACATCTTCCTGGCCACCGAGCTCACCCAGGGCGAGCCGGCGCTCGAACCCGGTGAGGCGGACCTGCGCGTGCGGACCATGCCGTTCTGCCACGCGCTCGACCTCGTCCGGCAGGGCATGCTCCCGCACGCCGGCAGTTCGCACGCCCTGCTCGTCATGGCGTTGCGCCGCACGAACCAGAAATAATGCCCCGAGGGTTTCCTCATTCAGCGTGAAACAGGAAACCCGTTCTCATTCGACTGGCGAAAAGCCACTCTTGGTGCATCGGCGAGAACATCAGCCCGAAAGCCAGTCAGAATGAGAAGGTGAATTCTTCGATGAGAATGATCTGCTCACTCGCCACCGTTGTGAAGGTTGCCGCGATCTGCCTTTTCGTGGGATTCATGGCCGGCAGCGTCTTCATCGCGACGGTGATCTGACTCCGCTTCGGACTGCGGTTCTCCCTGGCCATCAAAGGGAGGTGTCAGCCGTGGAACCGCACTTCTGCATCGAGATGATCTGAGTGTCTCCGGCTATCCGCGTGGCGTCCACTGCACGCCGTAGCCGCGGCCCTGACGAGGGTGTGGGAACTGCACGTCTATCTCACCGATCTCGTCCAGCGGCAACGACTGCGGCCAGGGCGTCAGGTCATCGGTGTCGCGCGCCAGGGCTTCCTCGACGCGCCACACCGACTCCGGCAGGTCGTCCCGGTCGAACCGCACCCGCAACCGGAACGACTCGCACATCCGCTCCGGCCAGAACACGTAGGTCGGACGCATCGATTGTCCGCGCGGTACCCGCACCTCGAGTGCGAACTGGTGTGTTTGCCCTGCGTTGAGGGGTCGGGGCAACCGCAGCTTCATCAAGAAGCGCCGCGGGGACGGACGTTCGTGGCCGATGAGCTCGACCCCGTGCAACACCTCCACGTCCAGGTCGCCCGGAGCGCCGTCGGGCGTGGGGGAGGGGATCGTGATCGACCACGCGATCTCGTTGACACCGTCGGTGTCGGCCACCACGGTCCGGCGTTCCGTGCACGCGGGCGTCGGACCGTCCAGCTTCAGCAGCGCGTCGAACTCCTTGACGTGCCACAGTTCCGACGGCGCCACGTGCGTCGTCGAAGGAGCCGGCTGCAGCGCCACCTCCACCAGGCGCTGCAGTCCGGCGTCCATCCTCCTGCGCACCGTTCGCGCACCGCGGTCCTGTTGTCTCGCGAGCCACTCGATGCGTTCGTTGAGGAACCGGAACTGCGCCTCGTCGTGCAGTCCGAGCGGCGCCAGAACGGCGTTGCGAACCTCCACCGGGAAAGCGCGCGCGGCGTTCGCGACCCAGTCGCGCAGTTTCGTCCGCACCGCTTCCGCGCCATCCGTCTCGACGACGCCGCAGACCTGGCGCAGCGCCGGACCGACGTGCAAGTCGATACCGGGAGTCTGCACACCGCGCCCTCGGCACAGGGTGCGCAGTTCTTCCATCAGCTGCTCAGGTGAGACAGGCATCCGTCCTCCGCGCGGAAATGCTTTGCCGGGCATGTCGGGCTTACCTGATCGGACGTTACTCCGGATGCACCATCCGGGTGAACGTGAATGTCGGCAGAGGAAGGGATTGTTCTACACCGTCTCACGAGATGATCACCGCCGAACGACTGATGTCCCGACCCGCTCCGCACCGGTAACGTGCTGGTCACGGGCGGTTACTTCCTCCGGTGGCCGCCGACCCTGCCGATGGAGGTTGTATTCGTGCTGCGCACATTGTTGAGCTTCGCCACGGTGTTCTCGCTGATCAGCGGCGTTCCTGCCGTCGCTGCCCCGGCCGAGGGCGCCTACCTGCTGCAGTTCCGCACCACCCTGTCCGACGGCCAGCGCCACCAGCTCGAGGGCCTCGGCGTGCGGCTCGGCGCGTTCGTCCAGGACGGCACCTACCTCGCCCGCATGACGAACACCGCGCGCGTCGCGCGGCTGAGCTACGTGCGGGAGGTGAAGCCGTTCCAGGCCCAGCCGCGGATCATGGCGCTGGGCGGCTCGTCCGACTACCTGATCACGCTGGTCGAGCAGGACGAGGCCGACCAGAAGGCCGTCGCCGCCAAGGTGAAGTCCTTGGGCGGCAGGGTGAACGTCATCTCCGAGAGCCGTGAGCACATCATGGCCACCTTGGACGCCGGGCAAGCCGCACAGCTCGCGAAGCTGCCCGCCGTGATCGCGATCGACCCGGTGTCCTCGCCGGAGGCCGACATGGCGATCTCGCGCGAGTCGTCCGGGGCCAACCACGTCGAGAGCGCCGGCGGCTACAAGGGCCAGGGCGTGCGGGGCGAGGTGATGGACGGCGGGCTGCGCACCACGCACCAGGAGTTCCGCGCCCGTCCGCCGCTGATGCACACCGGGAACTCGACGAGCACCTCGCACGGCACGTCGACGTACGGGCAGATCTTCGCGTCCGGCGTCTCGTCCGCGCACCGCGGCCTGCTGCCCGAGGGGCAGGGCATCTTCGCGATCTACGGCTCCGGCGACCGCTACGCCCACACCAAGCAGCTCGTGGACCCGGCCGGGCAGTACCGGGCGGTGTTCCAGTCCAACAGCTGGGGTGACGCGCTCACCACGTCCTACAACTCGATCTCGCAGCAGATGGACCGGATCGTGTTCGACCACGACCTGCTGATCTGCCAGTCGCAGAGCAACGCGGGCACCAGGAGCTCGCGCCCGCAGGCATGGGCGAAGAACGTGCTGTCGGTCGGCGGGCACTACCACTACAACACCGCCTCGCGCACCGACGACAAGTGGAACGGCGGAGCGTCCATCGGCCCCGCCGCCGACGGCCGCATCAAGCCGGAGCTCTCGAACTTCTACGACCGCATCGACACCACGACGTCCACCAGCGACACCGCCTACACGACGTCGTTCGGCGGCACGTCCGGCGCCACGCCGATCACCTGCGGCAACGCCGGTCTGCTGTTCCAGATGTGGTCCGACGGCGTGTTCGACGGCGCCCCCGGCAAGAAGCGCGACGTGTTCGCGTCCCGCCCCCACGCCGCGACCGCCAAGGCGCTGCTGATCAACACCGCGGACCAGCACGCGTTCTCCGGCACCACGCACGACCAGACCCGCACGCACCAGGGCTGGGGCACGGCGTCGGTCCGCAACCTCTACGACCGCGCGAAGGCGGGCGGCTGGAAGCTGCCGGTCCTGGTGAACGAGACCGACCTGCTGACCACCGGTCAGTCGCGCAAGTACACCGTGGCGTCCAACGGCCAGACGCCGCTGCGCGCGACGCTGGCCTACACCGACCCGGCCGGTTCGCCGACCGCGGCCAAGGCGACCGTCAACGACCTGACGCTGAAGGTCACCGCCCCCAACGGCACCGTCTACTGGGGCAACAACGGCCTGCTGGCCGGCAACTGGTCCACGTCCGGCGGTGTCGCGAACACCGTCGACACCGTGGAGAACGTCCTCGTCCAGACGCCCGCCGCGGGCAACTGGACGGTCGAGGTGATCGCGACCTCGGTCAACGTGGACGGTCACGTCGAGACCACCGCGACCGACGCCGACTACGCGCTGGTCGTGTCCTAGAGATCATTCGAACCGGGCCGGGTCACCCGCGCCGTAGCGGATGATCTCGGCCTCGCCGCTCGAGAAGTCCACCACCGTGGTGGGCGTGGTGCCGCACTCCCCGGAGTCGATCACCGCGTCCACCACGTGGTCGAGGCGTTCCTTGATCTCCCAGCCCTGCACGAGCGGCTCGGCCTCGTCGGGCAGCAGCAGCGTGCTGGTGAGCAGCGGCTCACCCATCGCGTCGAGCAGCGCCTGCGTGACGACGTGGTCGGGGATGCGCGCGCCCACCGTCTTCTTCTTCGGGTGCATCATGCGGCGCGGCACCTCCTTCGTCGCGGGCAGGATGAACGTGTAGCCGCCCGGCGTCGAGGCCTTGACCGCGCGGAACACGGCGTTGTCGACGACCACGAACTGGCCGAGCTGGGCGAAGTTCTCGCACATCAGCGTGAAGTGGTGCTTGTCGTCGAGCTTGCGGATCTCCCGGATGCGGTCGATGCCGTCCTTGTTGCCGAGGCGGCAGCCGAGCGCGTAGCAGGAGTCGGTCGGGTACGCGATCAGGCCGTCCTCCTGCAGGATCCGCACAGCCTGGTCGATGGCGCGCTTCTGCGGGTTGACCGGGTGGACGTCGAGGTACTTGGCCATGGCCGGTGAGCTTAGGCGGATGATCCGGGGGGCGGCATTTCGGCTCGCGCACGTTGATAACCTGGGCGTACTTCTTTCCCTGGTTTGGAGACCCCTAGCGATGCTCGACCGTGCCGTCGTCGACGCCCTGTTCCCCTCGGACCTGCCCGAGCCGTCCCACTGGGAGGAGCAGTACCCGCCCCGCGGGCTGGGCGAAGGCGCGAAGGTCACCCGCCTGGGGCCGTCGCCGACCGGGTTCCTGCACATCGGCGGCCTGTACGTCGGCATGATCGACCGCGACCTGGCGTCCCACTCCGGTGGCTCGTACATCGTGCGCGTCGAGGACACCGACCAGGCGCGTGAGGTGCCCGGTGCCGTCGAGCAGTTCACCAAGGCGTTCAAGTACTTCGGCATCGAGCCCGACGAGGCCGACGAGGTGGGCTCCTACGGGCCGTACCACCAGTCGCAGCGCGAGCAGATCTACCTGACGTACGTGCGCGAGCTGCTGCGCTCCGGCCACGCGTACCTGTGCTTCGCGACGAAGGAAGAGCTCGCGGACATCACCGCGCGCCAGCAGGCCACGAAGCTGCCGACCGGCTACTACGGCCGCTGGGCGATCTGGCGCGACAAGACCGCCGAGGACGTCCAGGCCGCTCTGGACGAGGGCCGTCCGTACGTCGTGCGCTTCCGCTCGCCGGGCAAGGCGGGGGAGCGGACGAAGTTCGTGGACGCCATCCGCGGCGAGCTCGAGCACGACGCCAACCGCAACGACGTGGTGATCCTCAAGGCGTCCGACCAGTCGCCGCGCCTGCCCACCTACCACTTCGCGCACGCCGTCGACGACCACCTGATGCGCGTGAACCTGGTGATCCGCGGCGAGGAGTGGATCTCGTCCGTCCCGACGCACCTGCAGCTGTTCGACGCCCTGGGCTTCGAGCGCGTCGAGTACGCCCACATCGCGCCGCTGATGAAGCAGCAGGGCGGCTCCCGGCGCAAGCTCTCGAAGCGCAAGGACCCCGAGGCGTCCGTCGAGTTCTTCATCGAGGCGGGCTTCCCCGCGCCGGCCGTCCAGTACTACATGCGCGGCCTGGTCAACGCCCGCCTGGCGGAGCTGCCGCTGGCCGAGGCCCTGGAGGCGCCGATCTCGCTCGCCGAGTGCGGTGTCGCCGGCCCGCTGGTCGACCTCGTGAAGCTCGACGACATCTGCGCCGACCACGTCGCCACCCTGTCCGGCGAGGAGATCATCTCGCTGGTGTCGGAGTGGGCGGAGACCTACGACCCCGAGCTGGTCACCGTGCTGGCCACGGAGCGCGACGCGGCACTGGCGGCGCTGCGCGTCGAGCGCGGCCCGGAGGTCGCGAACCCGCGCAAGGACCTCCGCAAGTGGGCGGACTTCCGCACCGCCTACGGCTTCTTCTTCCCGTCGCTGTTCCCGCTCGTCTCCGACCGCACCGACGAGCGCCTCGGCGGACTTCCGCCGGAGCTGATCGCCGCGTTCGCCGCGGACTTCGCCGACGGTTACGCGGACCTCGAGGACGGCCAGGAGTGGTTCGGCCAGATCCGCGAGCTCGCCGCGAAGCACGGCTTCGCGCCGAACCCCAAGGAGCTCAAGAAGAACCCGGACGCGTACCCCGGCTCGATCCGTGAGGCCGCGCAGCTGATCCGCGTGGCGCTGACGGGGTCGAAGGCGAGCCCGGACCTGCACGCCGTCGCCCGGACGCTGGGCACCGACGAGGTGCTGCGCCGGGTGCGCGCGCTCGCCGGCTGACGCACGTGCTCGAACGGCCCTCGGTTCCTGCGGGAATCGGGGGCCGTTCGCTGTCCGGTGAGAATTCGGGCGAGATCCGCCGGGGCCGCCGCACATACTGCTGAAGTGACGGGGGAGAGCCGGCTGGCCGACTGGGCGCGGGAGTTCGCGGACCTGCGCGGCCGGCACGTGACGTCGTGGGTCGGCGTGGAATGGGCGCTGCGCGAGGACGTGCCCGAGAGCGGCCCGCACGTGTTCCACGACCCGGAGGTGCCCTGCCTGCAGCTGTGGGGGTTGCAGGCGGTGTTCGACGACGGCGGAGTGTTCAGCGTGTGCACCTTCGACCACGACACCCTCAGCGGGCTGTGGCGGAACCGGGACCCCGAGTTCGAGGCGAAGCTGCGGAACGCGCGGATGTGGGGCGAGCCCGGCCACGGCACCCGCTGGAGGACGCTGAGCGAGCTTCCGGCCGGTGAGGTCGAGCAGGTGACCTGTTACGCCGACGAGGATGTGCTGGCCGAGGTGCTCCTGGAGATCGGCGGACGCCCGCTGTTGCTCATGGCGGGCGAGCTGTACGAGACGTGGACGGACGAGCTGGACTTCCATCGGCTTGACGAATCGGTGCTGGCCTTCACCGACCCGGAGGCCGCCGGACGGATCTCCTGGAACCCGGCCAGACGGGCCCTCCGGGAGGTCTGACGGACGCATCCGCCCGGTATGGGGAATTCGTCCTGGAAGTTTCCGGAACAAAGTCGTGAGAGCGTTCCCATTGACGTGGACGTAACACGCCGTTGAGGATCGGCGGCATGCATTGGAGAAGCACTCTCGCCGCAGTGCTGGGGCTGACGCTCGCCGCCGGCACGACATCGGCGGCGGTCGCGCAGGACGCGCAGCACTGGCCGCCGAAGCAGCCGGTCATCGGCCAGCCCCGGACTGAGCACGGCTGTGCCCGCATCGAGAGGTCCCTGCCCACGCTCAAGGACTGGCCGAAGGTCGAGAGCCAGTTCAAGGGCGACCGCAAGGACGAGGCGCGCATCAAGGCGATCCTCAAGGACATGACGCTGGCCGAGAAGGTCGGCCAGATGACGCAGCCCGAGATCGCCGCGATCACGGCCGCGGACGTCACGAACTACGGGTTCGGCTCGGTCCTCAACGGTGGCGGTAGCTGGCCCGGCGCCAAGAAGAACGCGACGCCGCAGGAGTGGCTCGCGCTCGCCGACGCCTACTTCGACGCCTCGAAGCAGTCGCGCACCAAGATCCCCCTCATCTGGGGCATCGACGCGGTGCACGGCAACAACAACGTCTACGGCGCGACCGTCTTCCCGCACAACATCGGTCTCGGCGCGGCGCAGGACCCGTGCCTCGTCCGCGACATCAGCGCGGCCACGGCCGAGCAGATCCGCGCGACCGGCCAGGACTGGGCGTTCGCGCCCACGCTCGCGGTCGTCGAGGACGACCGGTGGGGCCGCACCTACGAGGGCTTCTCGGAGGACCCGCGCATCACGCGCGCCTACGGGTACGAGGCCGTCAAGGGCTTGCAGGACAACGCGAAGAAGCGCATCAGCGAGGACGGCGTGATCGCCACCGCGAAGCACTTCATCGGTGACGGCGGCACGACCGGTGGCAAGGACCAGGGCATCAACCCCTCCACCGAGCAGAAGATGATCAACGTGCACGGCCAGGGCTACTACGGCGCGCTCGCCGCGGGTGCCCAGACGGTGATGATCTCGTTCAACAGCTGGACGAACGACGTCATCAACGAGGGCAAGGTGCACGGCAGCAAGTACGTGCAGACCGGCATCCTCAAGGAGAAGATGGGCTTCGACGGCCTGCTCGTCTCCGACTGGAACGGCATCGGCCAGGTCACCGGCTGCACCAACGCCAGCTGCCCGCAGGCGATCAACGCCGGCATGGACATCATCATGGTGCCGAACGACTGGAAGGCGTTCATCACCAACACGATCGCCCAGGTCGAGTCCGGTGAGATCCCGATGGCGCGCATCGACGACGCCGTCACCCGCATCCTGCGCGTCAAGCTGCGCGCCGGCACGTTCGACGCCCCCAAGCCCTCGCAGCGCGAGCACGCGGGTGAGCAGAAGGCGCTGCAGCACAAGGAACTCGCCCGCGAGGCCGTGCGCGAGTCCGCCGTGCTGCTGAAGAACGAGAAGCGCGTGCTGCCGTTGTCCAAGCGCAGCAAGGTCCTCGTGGTCGGCAAGAGCGCCGACAACATCGGCAACCAGACCGGTGGCTGGACGCTGTCCTGGCAGGGCACCGGCAACACCAACGCCGACTTCCCGAACGCCACCAGCATCCTCAAGGGCATCCAGGACACGCTGGGTGCCGCGAACGTCACGTTCGCCGAGACCGCGGACGGCGTGGACCCGGCGCAGTTCGACGCCGTCATCGCCGTCATCGGTGAGACCCCGTACGCGGAGGGCGTCGGCGACCTCGGCAAGCGGTCGTTCGAGGCCGCGCGACTGCACCCGCAGGACATCGCCGTGCTGGACAAGGTCTCCGGCAAGGGCAAGCCGGTCGTCACCGTCTACGTCGGTGGCCGCGCGCTGTACATGAACAAGGAGATCAACCGCTCCGACGCGTTCGTGGCCGCCTGGCTGCCGGGCACCGAGGGCGGCGGCATCGCCGACCTGCTGATCAGGGGCCGTCACAACGGGTTCAGCGGCAAGCTGTCCTACTCGTGGCCGGCCGAGGCCTGCCCGGCGCTGCCCGGTGAGCCCGCCAAGAAGCCGCTGTTCAACCTCGGCTACGGCCTGCGCGACTGGGAGACCGGCCGCGTCGGCAAGCTCGACGAGACCAGCCCCGGCGCCCTGTGCTCCGGTGGTGGCGGCGGCACCGCGACCGAGGACCTGGAGATCTTCAACCGCACCGACATCGCGCCGTACCAGTCGATGATCGGTTCGGCGGAGAACTGGGGCGGCACCGTGGTCGGGCCCGACGGCCAGGCCTCGCACGCCGAGATCAACGTCGTGCAGTCCGACGTCAACGTCCAGCAGGACGCGCTCAAGACGACGTGGACCGGCACCGGCCCCGGCCAGGTGTACCTGCAGAGTCCCGCGGGCAGCGACCTGCGCGGCTACGGCAACGCCAACGCGGCACTGCAGTTCGACGTGATCGTGCACCAGGCCCCGGCCAACCGCACGGTCATCAGCTCGCACTGCGTGTACCCGTGCCTGGCCGAGATCGACGCCACGCAGGCGTTCCGCAACCTCCCCGTCGGGCAGAAGTCGACCGTCAAGATCCCGGTCTCCTGCTTCTCCGACAAGGGACTGGACCTGGAGAACATCAACACGCCGTTCCTCGTCTACACCGACGGCGCGTTCCAGGCCTCGTTCGCGAACATCAGGTGGGTGCCCAAGGCGGGCGCCGATCCGGACGCCCTGCCCTGCACGTAACCACCCGCACGTGAAGAGGTAGACCCGCGCGCCCCCGCCGACACCCCAGGCGGGGGCGCGTTCCTATGTGGACTCCAGCAGGAAACGCGCCGCCTTCTGGGCCTGCCGTGCCGGTTCGGACGACACGGTGATCGCCGTGTTCGTCATCGCCCCCTCGAACAGCAGGAAGATCGAGTCCGCCACCCACTCCGGCCGGCCCGTCGCCGCGACCATCGCCGCGATCGCCCCGCGCACGCCGGACTTCTGGTGGCGCACCACCGCCGTGACGCGGTCGGAGGACGGCCCCAGCTCCGCGTACGAGTTGATGAACGCGCAGCCGCGGAAGTCGGTCGTGCCCGACGAGTCCGCCATCCAGTCGAAGACCGCGAGGACCTGCTCCTCCGGCGTCGACGCGCGCAGCACGTACTTCATGGTCTCGGCGGTGATGGCCTCCTCCCGCCGGCGCAGCACCTCCTCGACGAGCGCTTCCTTGCCGTCGAAGAGCTGGTAGAGCTTCTTCAGCGAGACGCCCGCCTCCGCGCGCAGCTCGTCCATGCCGACCGCGTGCGCGCTCTTCGCGTAGAACAGCCGGTCAGCGGCCTCCAGGACCCGCTCCCGAGCCTCTGTGTCCGTCGTCACCACCATCACCCCTTGCCGTGGAGAACGCTCGTTCTCTACCTTAGCACCCATGCTGGAGAACGAGCGTTCTCCAGAGCTGAGGGAGACGGACATGTCGAAGATCGTGCTGATCCACGGGCTGTGGCTCACCGCCGCCAGCTGGAAGAACGTCGCCGAGCGGTTCGAGGAGGCCGGCCACGAGGTCCTCACCCCGACCTGGCCCGGCTACGGCGAGGTCGCGCAGATGCGGGCGCACCCCGAGATCGCGAACGGCCTGGGCGTCGTCGAGATCACCGACCACGTCGAGAAGTTCATCCGCGACCACCACGCGGAGGACGCGATCATCATGGGTCACTCGTTCGGCGGCCTGATCACGCAGAAGCTCCTCGACAGGGGCCTGGGCAAGGCCGGCGTCGCGATCCACTCCGCGCCCGTCAAGGGCACGCTCGGCCTGCCGTTCTCGTCCATCAAGGCGGCGTTCCCGGTGCTGAAGAACCCGGCGAACGTGAAGCGCAACGTCGAGCTGTCGCCCGAGCAGTGGCACTACGCCTTCACGAACACCCTGCCCGCCGGCGAAGCCGAGGCCCTGCGGCAGCGGTTCGCGATCACCGCGCCCGGACGGCCGCTCTGGCAGGCCG
Organism: Lentzea sp. NEAU-D7; assembly: GCF_026242055.1. Classification (GTDB taxonomy): domain Bacteria; phylum Actinomycetota; class Actinomycetes; order Mycobacteriales; family Pseudonocardiaceae; genus Lentzea. The sequence continues at coordinate 119,385 of NZ_JAPJDL010000002.1, forward strand.
CGACCGCGAACTTCACCACGCACAACGCGACGAAGGTCGACTTCCGGAACCCGGACCGCGCGCCGCTGCTGTTCATCGCGAGCGAGGGCGACAACGTGGTGCCGGCGTCGATGAACCGCGAGAACGCCCGCCGCTACAAGGGCCCCGCGATCACCGAGATCAAGGAGTTCCCGAACCGGCCGCACTTCGTCATGGGCACGGCGGGCTGGGAAGAGGTCGCCGACCACGCCCTGAACTGGGCTGACAAGTTCTAGGTGTCGAGGTCCACCGGCTCGCCCCTGATCGCGGTGACCGCGCCGCCGGTCTGAGCGGCGAGCCAGACCTCGAAGTCGTCCGGGTCCTTCGTCAGAACGGTGAAGGTGACGTCATGACCGTATTCGGTGTCCGCGACGTGGTACCCGGCCGCGCGCAACGCGTTCTCCAGCTTCCCCGCCTGATCGTGGTCCACGGCCAGAAGCACGCTCTCGTGCCGTTCGCGGGTGAGCGTGCCCAACGCGTCGATGGCCTCGGAGACGGCGCGTCCGTACGCACGGACCAGGCCACCGGCGCCGAGCTTGATGCCGCCGTAGTAGCGGGTGACGACGACGGCGGTGTCCACGAGGTCCCGGCGCGTCAGCACCTCCAGCATCGGCACACCCGCGGTACCGGCGGGCTCACCGTCGTCGGACGAGCGTTGCGTGTCCGCGGTGCGGAAGGCCGTGCAGTTGTGCGTGGCCTGCCAGTGCTCCTTGCGGACTCGCGCGAAGAACTCGGCAGCCTCCTGGTCGGAGCTGACGCGGGCGACGTGGCACAGGAACCGCGACCGCTGGATCTCGATCTCGTGCGTGCCGTCCCGCTTGATCACCCTCACTGCTCGATTGTGCGCCTGCGCTGCTCGGCTTCCCCGAACAGGGCGTCCAGCTCGGCGGGCGGCACCTCTTCCAGCTGCTCGTACGTGCACTCCGCGGGCGTCTTGTCCTCGCGGAACCGCACCAGCCGGGCTGTGTGCCGGAACCGTCCGCCCTGCACGTGCTCGTACCGCACCTCGGCCACGCGCGTCGGTTCGAGCAGCACGACCTGAAGCTGCTTCTCGGGGTTCCACCTGCTGTTCATGCCAGGACCCTGGTACGTCGCCCACGCGCTCCACGGGTGCTCGGCGGGGTTCAGCAACGGCTTCAGCTCCTCGACCAGCTCCCGCCGCCGCGCCGCGGTGAAGCTGCTGGCCACGCCGACGTTGTGCAGCTCGCCGTCCTGGTAGAGCCCCAGCACCAGCGACCCGACCGTCTCGCCGTCCTTGTGCCACCGGTAGCCCGCGACCACGCAGTCGGCCGTGCGCTCGTGCTTGACCTTGAACATCACGCGCTTGTCCGGCTCGTAGACGCCGTCCAGGGCCTTCACGACGACGCCGTCGAAGCCCGCGCCCTCGAACCGGGTGAACCAGTCCTGCGCGACCTCGGGGTCCGCTGTGGACGGTGTCAGGTAGACACCGGGGACCTCGGTGACGACCTCCTCCAGCACCCTGCGCCGCTCTGCCAGCGAGAGCCCGGTGACGTCGTCGTCGCCGCAGGCCAGCAGGTCGAACGCGACGAAGCTCGCCGGCGTCTCGACCGAGAGCTTGCGCACCCGCGAGGCCGCCGGGTGCAGTCGCAACTGGAGGGTGTCGAAGCTCAGCCCGTCGGGCGTGACCAGCACGATCTCGCCGTCCACCACGCACCGCGGCGGCAGCGCCTCCTTCAGCAGCTCGACGACCTCGGGGAAGTACCTGGTCAGCGGCTTGTCGTTGCGCGAACCCAGCTCGACCTCGTCGCCGTCGCGGAACACGATGCAGCGGAAGCCGTCCCACTTGGGCTCGTACGCGAGTCCGTCCCCCCGCGGCAGCTCGGGCACGGACTTCGCGAGCATCGGCTTCACCGGCGGCATCACGGGCAGGTCCACACCGGGACCATAAGGTCAGCGCAACGCCACCGCGAGCTTTTCGAGTTCGCGCACGTCGGCGTCCATGCCGTCGTCCTCGGGGATCGCGAGCGCGATCGGCCGCCGGAGCGTGACCGCCCCCGACCGGCGCGTCTCCAGCCCCGCCCGCAGCCGGTCGGACAACGGCAGCTCGGCGGGCGTCTCGGCGACGTACGGGCTGATCCGCACCAGCCCGTCCCTGCACTCGATCACGCGCCGGTAGTAGCGCCGGTGCACACCCCTCAGCGACAACGCGTCGCGCCTCGACGGCACGCGGTGCAGGGCGTCCTCGGGGAACGACTGGTGCAGCAGCGTCCAGAGTGGAGCGAGCCGGTGGTACGCGCGCAGGTGCCGCAGCCACAACCTCGTCGCCGCGAACCGCATCGCGGCGATCGGGTAGATCACGCCGACGACGCACAGGAGCACGCCCGGCAGCAGGAACCACACGGCGGTGGTCAGCAGCCAGCGGGGGAGCGGCTCGCCGAAGTAGCGCGAGACGTTGGAGGACACGAAGATCGCGTCGGCGGGCACCAGCAGCGCGAGGCCGGTCGAGGTGATCAGCAGGCCGCGGCGCAGGCGGGGCTCGGCGCCGCGGGCGTAGCGCCGCGCCCACACGAACATCGTCGCGAAGCCGTAGAGCAGGTAGCCGTTGCCCAGCGCGTAGAACACCGTGATCGCGAGGACGCCGGTCGGGCCGCCGCCCAGCGAGTTCGGCACGCGTGCCGCCGCGACCCGCAGGTCGTCCGGGATCGCGAGCACCGCCCACGTCATGGCGCTGACGCACAGCACGAGCGGCGCGAGCTGGAGCAGCGCCTGCCGGCGCGCACCGGCGTCGTCGAGGGCGGAGAAGATGAAGAAGCAGATCAGGCCGTACACGCCGACCTGCAGCATCGAGTGCTGGACCAGCTGGCAGACCATCGGGTCGAGCCCGAGGAACCAGCGTCCGGCGGCCGCCGAACGTCCGAACGGGTAGCCGATCGCCCAGCCCGCCACCAGGACGGTGACGCTGCGCAGGCGCGGGTCGGACGGCCTGCGCGCCAGCAGGTAGAGCACGACGGCCAACGCGGAGAAGGCGACGATGCCCTGCGTTTCCTTGAGGTACTCCACCTACAACCACCCCAGACGGTCCGCGAGCGACTTGGACATGCGGCGTGCCGGACCCTCCGACGCCCGCGGCGCCACCTTGTCCAGCACCGAGGCCCACTCCAGGATGATCGTCGCGACCGTCTCGGCCTCGCGCTCGTGGTCGGAGTCGTAGGAGGTCCGCCGCAACGCCCGCCGCACGGCGTCCGGTTCGAGGTCGGGGTAGAGGCCCGCGAGCAGGTCGTCGTCCTGCTCGTCGCTCGTGTGACCGGCCAGCAGGTGGCCGAGCTCGTGCAGGATGATGTGGTTCTGGTGCGCTCTCGACGTCTCCTGCTGGTACAGGATGTAGTCGGCCTTCGAGGTGGCGATCCACACCCCGTACGGGCCGGGCACCGGGATCGGGTGCGCGATCAGCCGGATCGGCTTTCCGCGCTGGTCACCTACGCGGCGGCAGAGCTCCTCGACGTCGAGCGGCGGCTGGATGTCCAGCTCGTTCAGCAGGCGGCGGCACCGCTTGCGCAAATCTCGTTCGGCCACGAGTCATCCTTCACCGCGCTCGGCCTGTTCCTGTCGGTAGACCACGTCGAGCAGCTCCATGACCAGGCGGCGGCGGTCCGGCGACAGTTCGCCCGCGCGCATCGCCATGAGCTGCGCGTCGCTGCCCGAAGCGATCTCGTTGAGCCTGCTCTGCTCGTCCTGCAACGACTTCAGCTGCTCGTCGACGCGGTCGGTGACCTCGTCGTCGAAGAAGTAGCTCACGGGCACACCGAAGAAGCCTGCCAGTGCCTGCAGATGCTTGAACGTCGGGTTGTCCTTCTTGGCCTTGCGCAGCTGCCAGATGTAGCTCTGCGAGATGGTCACGCCGGTCTCGGCGATGGCCGCCGCGACCTGCTCGTTGCTGTACTCCTGGCCGGACCGGGCGGTGTGCCGGGCGAAGAGGTGGTTGAGCTTGTCAGCCAGGGACCGTTCCCCCGCCATTGCCGCCTCCCCGTTGCGCGCAGTGAGCGTCTCCACTCATGGAAAGGGCTATCTGGGTGAGTGGATTTTCACCAGTTGAAAGCCCTCCAATGGCCAACATAGACTCCGGCCAGTGCCTGCCTCAACTTCGGAGGATCTGGGAGATGGCGCTTGCTGAACGACAGGGGTCGTTTCACCGGTCGGTGATCGACGTCGTCTACAAGACCATGGACCAGCTCGCACGGACCGACTCGCCTCACGAGGTCTTCGAACTGCGCGAGCAGCTTCGCGACGCCCTCCCGTGGTGGCGCGGGCTGCTGAGGATGCACGAGCCGAACGAGCGGCATCGGTGCAAGTCGTGCCGCGCCTGGTACGGGCGGCATCGCGCGTGGCCCTGCCCGGTGTGGCGGGACGCGATGCAGGCGTTGCACCAGCTCAACGACATGTACGGGTTCCTCGGGGCGGCGCACCCGGCCGACCCGGTGCCGGGGAAGCGGGTGGTCGTGAGCGGTCCCGGCCGCCTCGACGGCCAGGACCGCTCACGGTCCTCCTGAGCCTGGTCAGCCGATCTTGAAGCTCTGCGCCGCCGACCCGGTGCAGGTCGCCTGGACCAGCTGGACGCCGTCGGCGGAACTGGCCGGCGCCGACAGGCACTTGCCCGAGTGCCGGGCCGTGATCGTCGAGTAGCCGTCCGCGCCCGTGGTCACCCGCCACTGCTGGTTGGTGCCGCCACCGTAGGTCCAGAGGTGGATGCCGGCGTTGTCGGCGGTGGACACGTTGCTCACGTCCAGCACCTTGGCCGGGTCGTTGCGGTACTCGACGCGGGAGTGGCCGTCGGTGGTCGCCACCGCGCGGAAGTTCTGCGCCGTGGTGCCGTTGCAGGTGTACTGCTGGATGACGGTGCCGTTGTTCACGCCCGCGGCGGCGGCGTCGACGCACTTGCCGTTGCCGCGGTTGACGACCGTCTTCCACTCGCCCTGCGGCGGCGGGGTGCCGCCACCGCCCAGCCACAGCAGGCTGTCGACGAGGAAGTCGTTCTGGGTGGCGCTCGCGAACGTGGACGACAGCGGCCGGTTCGCCGCGTAGTCCATGGCGTTGTGGCCGAAGTTCGCGTAGATCATCTTGTAGTTCTTGTTGGTCCACATGATCGGGTAGTAACCGCTGCGCCACTGCTGGTTCGGGTCGGTGCCGAGCGGGAAGCTCGACGGGTCGACGCTCGCCAGCACCTGAATGCTCGGGTTCTGCCGCAGGTCGCGGTCCCAGCTGTACCACTCGCTGACCGCCGACGTGAACCTCTCGGGCAGGCGCAGGGTCGAGGGGTGGGTGCGGGTCTCGACCTTCAGCACCGCGGTGGTCGGGCCCCACGTGTTGCTGACGAAGTTGCCCTTGGCCAGGAACGTGTTGTGGTACCACGGCCACTCGGCGGCGTTCTGGGTGAACGCGCTGACGTGGAAGCCGAAGAACCCGCCGCCCGCCTCGACGTAGCGCTGGAAGCCCGTCCGCGCCGCGGCCCCGGTGGGCGCGTCGTCGAGGAAGATCACGACCTGCGCCTGGGCAGGGGTGAGGGTGTTCAGCCGGTTCCAGTCGCGGGTGGACTCGTAGGTGAAGCCGTTCTCCTGGCCCGCACGCGTGAGCCAGGGGTTCGCCTCGTTGACGAACGCGATGTGCGCCGCGTCCCAGGTGCCGTTGTAGAACGCGAGGACCTTGAACGGTGCCGCCTGTGCCGTGCTCGTGGCCGAGACGGAGACCGGGACGAGCGTGGCGGCGAGCAATGCCAGCAACGCCAACAGTTTTCTGGCCATTCGGGTACACACCTCCGGTAGCAGGGGTTGCGCGCCCGAAGATCATCGTAGGGAAGGTCTAGACCTGTTGGGGACCGGGACGTTCACAGAATTCTTCTGCGCCACAACAGGAACCCGCCCAGCACGGCCAGGCCGCCCAGCGCCGCCACCACCGCCGACATGCCGAACCTCGTCGCGCTGGAAGGAGGCTGTTCGGCACTCGACGCAACGGGAACGGGCCGCGGGACGCTCGACGCCGGCGTGGACGGCTTCGCCGACGGTGCCGCGGAACTGGTCCGGGCCGGCGGCGCCTGCACCGGGGGCGCCGCGACGGGTGCGGGCTGGGCCGCCGGCGTCACGGGCTTCACGGGTGCCGCGATCTCCACGTCCGTGCACGAGTAGTAGGTGTCGGGCGTGTCCGTGTTCTGCCAGACCGTGTAGATCAGGTGGCGTCCGGTGCGGTCCTTCGGCAGCTGCACCTTGAACTCGTACGAGCCGTTGACGAGCGGGGGAGAGGGCACGTTCAGGAACAGGTCGAGGTCCGCCCACCGCAGCGGCCGGCTCGGCGCGTAGCCGTCGCGCGTCACGTAGAACCGGAACGAGCCCTGGTGCGGGATCGTCGCCTTGTACGTGAAATCCGTGCTCTTCAGCTTCGTCGCCGGCCAGGCGGCGGACGGCAGGTCGAGCCCGCCGTACCTCGCGAGCCCCGCGCTGCACAGCTTGCCGTCCGGAACCTTCTGCGCGTCCTGGCCGCGCACGTCCGGGAGCCGGATGTTGTCCCACTCCGTGGACGGCAACCCCGCCGCGATGGCGCTGCGGCAGGGCGGGGATGATGCTGTGGGCTGACCTGGCGAACACAGGAAAGCCCTGCTCGCGGGGTCGGTGGGCGCGCCATGGGCGTGCGCCGGAACCACAGAGAGCATCATGAGCAGCGATAGCACGCCCAAAAGGCGAAACACAGGTACCTCCCCTGTCCTTCTAGGGGTACGCGTGCCAGACCCAAGTCGTTCACGGAAGATGTATTGACATGTCCTTCGCTGATGAGGTGTCCGCGGCCGCAGCCCGGCTCGGTGGTGTCGCACGCACGACGCCGCTGGAGGTCAACCAGCGGTTGTCCGAGAGGACCGGCGCGCGCGTGTGGTTCAAACGCGAGGACCTGCAGGTGGGCCGCTCGTACAAGCTGCGCGGCGCGTTCAACCTGCTGTGCCAGACCGAGTTCGCGTTCGGCGGCGCGGTCTGCGCGTCGGCCGGCAACCACGGCCAGGGCATGGCCTACGCCTGCCGCCGCCTGGGCATCGAGGGCCGCGTGCACGTCCCGCGGACCACCCCGCGCCAGAAGCGCGACCGCATCCACGCCCTCGGCCAGGGCATGGTCCAGCTGGTCGTGGACGGCGACACCTACGACGACGCGGCCGCGCTGGCCAAGGAGTACGCGCAGAACACGGGCGCGACCCTGGTGCCGGCCTTCGACGACCCCCGCACGGTCGCGGGCCAGGGCACCGTCGGCCTGGAGATCGTCCAGCAGCTCGGCGGCGCCCCCGACGTGGTCGTGGTGCCCATCGGTGGCGGCGGACTGCTCTCCGGCGTCGGCACGTGGTTCAAGGAGCGCTTCCCGCGCACCCGCATCATCGGCGTCGAGCCGGCCGGTGCCGCGAGCATGATCGCCGCCATCCAGGCGGGCGGCCCGGTGACGCTGCCCGAGGTCGACTCGTTCGTCGACGGCGCCGCGGTCCGCCGCGCCGGCGACGTGACGTTCCCGATGGTGCGCGACAGCGGCGCGGAGCTGCTCACCGTGTCCGAGGGCGCGGTCTGCACGGAGATGCTGGAGCTGTACCAGATCGACGGCATCATCGCGGAGCCCGCGGGCGCCCTGGCCTCGGCCGCGCTGCTGGAGGAGATCTCCGTCGCGCCGGACTCGACGGTCGTGTGCCTGCTCTCAGGCGGCAACAACGACGTGTCGCGCTACGCCGAGATCGTCGAGCGTTCGATGATCCACCGCGGCCTGAAGCACTGGTTCCTGGTCGAGTTCCCGCAGGAACCCGGCGCGCTGCGCCGGTTCCTCGACGACGTGCTCGGCAAGGACGACGACATCGTGCAGTTCGAGTACATGAAGCGCGACAACCGGGAGACCGGGGCCGCGCTGGTGTGCATCGAGCTGGGGCGCCGCGAGGACTACGACCTGCTGTGGGGGCGGATGAAGGAGTCCCCGCTCAAGATCCAGCACGTGGAGCCCGGCTCCACCGCGTACAGGTTCCTCATCTAGTGGCGCGACTCGGAACGTTGGCGAGGTAATCCACGCTCAGCAGGGCGCCTCGCGGCACCGCCCCCACGCCCCCATACATCCAGTATGAAGACGTGGGGGCGGCACCACGATGCACCCGTCTGACCGCGAATTCCCCCGGCAACCTTCCGAGCCACACCACTAGTCGGTGTTCACGCGGTGCAGCACGGCGCCGGTCGCGACGTCGATGATCTCGACCAGGTGAGCTGAGCGCTGCACCGCCACCCACGGCAGGTAGTCGTGCATCGACACGGGTCCGGCGAACTCGATGACCGTTCGCACGTTGTCCGCCGTGCGTGCCCGCACCGAATCACCCTCGCGGGTCAGCAGCGCGGGGACGTCCGCGAGCTTGGTCAGACCCACGACGTCCTCGCCGGCCGGTACCGGGATCACCATGTCGTCGAAGCCGGGGCCCCATGCGGTCCAGCCGGCTTCGCGGACCGCCGCCGACGAAAACCCAGGTCCACGCAGCACCGGGTTCTTGACGGGCCCGGGGTCCTGCTCGTGAGCTTTGGCGCACGACTGCTCGATCGAGATGGTTCCGCAGTGGTCGCGCACCCTCCACGCGTGCCCGCTTCGACGGAAGCGGAAGCCGCGACCCACGTGCTTCTCGGGCCGGTCCAGGTGCAACGGTGACAGGTCGTTCCCGGCCTCCTCGGCGACGTCGAAGTCGATCGGGACGCGCAGGTCGACGAGGTTGAAGTTCTGGTCGCCCTCGGCGTGCACCACCAGCTCGTCGCCGATCTGGACCACCGCGATCAGTGCCTCGAAGTACAGGTTCGACTCGTGGACCGCGGCGAGCACGGGACCGGGCATCCGATGCCGGGACGCGGGCAGTCCGCACCGCCAGAGCAGCAGTTCGTCCGGTGCTTCTCCACGCGCGATCATCGCCGCGGCCGAACTCGAGAAGATCGGGAAGCGCAGCGGAGTGCCGCGCACTCCAGATCCCAGCAGTCGTGCGCACTCCTGCTCGGCCGGTGGGCTGACCTCGATCAGCGTGTCGTGCAGCGAGACGCGGACACCGCGGCCTATGTCGGACAAGGTCACCGTGCGCTCAGGCGGCTGTGGCTCGTCGTCGACGAAGGTGAACGGCGTGGCCGGCCCGATTCGGGAGATCAACCACTCGTGGCCGACCCGGTTCCAGTAACAGCCGGCCAGCGGGAGGACCTGGAAGTGCTCCGCCTGTCGTTCCAGCGCCACGACCACGGCCAGCCGCACCACGTCCAGCCGCGCGGAGGTGTCCGGCAGGTCGTCGAGCAGCACGCAGGCCGAGCGGCCCACCGGGTGCACGTGTTCGGCGATGGCGTCCACCATCGCGTGGAACTCCGGCCCCAGGTCCACTCCGGACAGTGCGTGCAGCTTCATCGTCCCCCCAGACGCCGTGAGGAGCCGATCATTCCAGGAAAGGGGCGTGCCGGGCACCCCGGTCGCGGGATGCCCGGCACCTGGTGGGTACTACGGCTTGGGCGGACAGGTCTTCCACGCGAAGTGGTAGGTCGTCTCGATGGATCCGTCGGTCGAGTCCATCGCGATGAAGCTGGTGAGCTTCTTGTCGGACGTGCCCGCCATGACGCGCAGCTCCGTGTTGATGTTGAAGTTCCGCTTCTCACCGCACGGGTGGTAGACGATGGCGGCCACGTCGGTCGTGTCCGTCGCCTGCCAGTCGTCGCTGAACGGGCCCTTGTAGTTGTGCTGCTTGTACTCGGTCTGCGACATGCCCTGGAAGTAGTAGTTGGCCTTCTCCAGGGCCGTGGCGCCGCGTTCGAGGTGCGCGAAGCCGCGGTAGTCGGTCGACGCGATGCCGTAGGTGAAGCCGGACGGCACGTTGACGCGCAGGTTCAGCTGGCAGTTCTTGCGGAAGTCGGTGGGCAGGGCCTGGGGCCCGACCTGCGCCATGAACTCGCTGTAGGTGACGGTGAACGCCTTGTTGTCCGGGCTGACGGCCACGGCCGCGGTTCCCGCCCGGCAGCCAGAGCCGTTGATGGTCACGACGTCGATGGTGATGTGGTCCGGAGGCGGGGTGTCACCGGGGGCCCCGCCGGGCGGGACGATGATGGTCGACATCGCGAACACGGCCGCGGCCAGTGTGTTGAGCATGGGGCACCTTTCCGTCTGGGGTCCAAAGGAAATGAACGGGCGGCGGCAATCGGTGCCTGGATCAGCAGCGCTTCCAGGAGAACTGGTACTTCGTGCTCACGCTGCTGTCCGTGGAATCCATCGTCATGAAGCTGTTCGCCTTCGACGCGGTTCCCGCGTTCACGCGCAGTTCGGTGTTGATGTTCAGGTGCCGGACTTCTCCACACGGCGCGTAGACGATTTCCGAGACCGTCGCGCGGTCGGTGGCCTGCCAGTTGTCGCTCTTCGGGCCGGTGAACGTGTGGGTGCGGCTCGCACCCTGCGACATGCCCTGGAAGTAGTAGTTTCCTCTTTCCGTACCTGTGGCGCCCTGCTGCAGGTTGGCGAATCCGCGGTAGTCCGCCTGGGCGATGCCGAACGTGAAGCCCTGCGGGTAGCTCACTCTGATGTTGAGCTGGCAGTTCTTGCGGAAGTCCGTGGGGCCTGAGCCCTGTCCTGCCTGGGCGAGGTACTGGCTGTACGTCACCGTGAACGCCGTGCGGTCGTCCGCGGCCGCGACGGCCGCGGTGCCGGCGGGACAGCCGGAACCGTTCACGGTGACGACGTCGATCGTCACGAAATCGGGAACATCGGATGCTGCGTGGGCGGCCGGCGCGGTCAGGACCGCGGACAGCGCGAGGGCAGCAGCCGCCACCGTTTTCAGCATGGCCAGCCTTTCTAAACATGACTGCGGGTAGCGGCGGCGGAATTCAGACGATATCGGAAACTCTGCGTGGTGGCGGGCCGCCGAATGGGTGACTGAATTCGGCGGGAGCGCATTGTCAAATGCACGGCCAATTGCACGGACGAAATCTTCGGCCGTGCGCGAACCATGCTCACCCGCGGTGTGCCGAATTGACCTGACGATTGTCTGACGATCGCCGCGGGCTGCTCCGGACGAGTGAGGGGCGCCTCTCCCCGGCCCGGGAAGAAGCGCCCCTCGTCCAGCGTTGATACTGACGACTTCGTCCGAACCGATGAGGAGTGCGCCTGATGGCTCCCGACCAGCTGACCGTCTACTCGACCTCGTGGTGCGGCTACTGCCGGATCCTGAAGAGCTCACTCGATCGCGAGGGCATCGAGTACGTCGAGATCAACATCGAGGAGACGCCCGGCGCGGCCGACTTCGTGATGAGCGTGAACGGCGGCAACCGCACGGTGCCCACCGTCCACTTCCCGAACGGCACCGCGCTCACCAACCCGTCGCTGGCGCAGGTGAAGGAACAGCTGGCCGGCTAGGACATGGCCTGGGCCTCGTACAGGGACGCCGTGGTGGACTGACCGTCCAGCGTCTCGCGGAGGATGTCCGCGTGGCCCGCGTGCTGCGCGGTCTCCCGGATCAGGTGCAGCACGATCCGCCGGATCGACATGGGCTGCGGGTCCGTGTCCCAGGGCGCGGAAGGCAGCGGGACGAGCTTGTCGAGCGAGGTGGTGCGCACGGCCTCATCGGTCGCGCGCACCGCCTCGTCGTACGACGCGAGCAGTTCGCCGAAGTCCTCGCCCGTCCAGGTGTACTGGTCGAAGTCCAGCATTCCCGGTGGGGGCAGGGGCTGCTCGGTCAGGATGTGGGTCCAGCCGCGCTCACACCAGGTGAGGTGCTTGAGCAACCCACCCAGCGTGAGCTCGCTGACCGTGGTGCGCTTCACCGCTTCGGCGGCGGTGAGACCCCGCACGGTGACGCGGAAGGTCCTGCGCTGGTCGTTCAGTTCGTGCAGCAGATCGTCGAGTTCCATGGTCATGCAGTGAAGCTATGACCGAACTAGGACCGCTCGAGTCCTAGTGAGGCCAACCACTAGCAGTAGAGGTTCGCACCCGTCGGCACGCCGAGGATGCCGGTGAACCGCTGGTAGTTGGAGACGCGGCTCTGGACCTGCGCCGGGTTGCGGCCGTCGCACTCCAGCGAGCCGTTGATGCTGCGAATCGAGTAGCCGAACCCGGAGCCGTTGGTCATGGCCGCGTGCCCGGTCATCGGGCCGGGCCCGTTCTGGGTCATCCAGTACCAGATGCCCGTCTTCCACGCGATCTCGGCGCGCTGTGCCACCAGGTGCGGGTACAGCAGCAGGTTCTCGCCGATGTAGTCGCCGGCCGCCTTGTAGTTGAAGTTCCACGACAGCTGGATCGGACCGCGGCCGAAGTACTTGTCGGCACCGGCGGGGCAGCCGTAGGGCCTGGTCTCGTCGCAGTAGTCCCCGGTCTGGTTGATCTCCTCGACGTACCGGAGACCGCCCGTCTCGTGCGAGATGTTCGCTAGGAACGCCGCCGCTTCCTGCTTCGACACCGTGTCGCCACCGGTCTTCGCGAAGGCCGGGAACGCGCTCAGGGCCGCGACGAGTCCGCTGTAGGTGTAGAAGCTGTTGCGGGACGACGGCGGGAACATCTGGTCGAACTGGGCCTGGCTGACGACGAAGCTGCCGCCGCCACCCCCGCCGCCGCCTCCGTCGCAGCTGTGCGGTTCCCAGAACCAGGTGGAGATCGTCGGGTCGTAACCGGGGTTGTCGTGCTCGGCGATGTAGTAGGAACCGTTGTACCGCACGATGTTGCCCGTGTAGTACTGCCGGCCCGCTACCCAGTCCGTGGCGCTGGTGCAGGTGCCGCCGCCACCACCTCCACCGCCGTCACAGCTCGTCGGCTCCCAGTACCAGGTGGAGATGATCGGGTCGTAGCCCGGGTTCTCGTTCTTGGCGCGGTAGTACTGGCCGTTGGTGTACTTCACGATCGAACCGACGGGGTACCACGTGCCCGCTGTCCAGTTGGTGAACGAACAGGCCTGTGCGGACACTTCGGCCTGGGATGACGCGGTCGGTGCGATGACGGCCATGGTCGCCGCCATCGCCACCGCCGCGAGAGACGCCAGAATTCGTTTTCTCAGCAAGGTCACTCACTCCTGGAGTCTTTGCGCCCGGAGGATCAGGTGTGTGAACAACGCTGAGGTTGGCATCAATGGTCCAGACCAGTCAAGGGTCTAGACCTGTTTCGTCACCGGCAGTACGAGGTCCATCCCGCTGCGACATCGAACGGTGCGGGAGATTCGCGCACCCATGGCGTGGTACCGCTCTCACGGTCGCAGGCGGGAAGTCCGAGCACTAGGGTGGTCCATACCCTGCGGACAGGTGAACCGGTTCGTCAGGAGCCGGAGCCGTACGGGCGCGTGATGATCTCCAGCGCGTGGCCGTCCGGGTCGTTCCAGTAGACGCCGCGTCCGCCGTCGTTGCGGTTGATCTGCCGGGGCTGGGAGTGGAACGGGTCGGCCCAGTAGTCGAGCCCGCGCTCCTGGATGCGGCCGAAGATCTCGTCGAACTCCTCCTCGGTCACGAGGAAGGCGTAGTGCTGCCCGGTGATCGGGCCCTGCGCGGTCATGTAGTCGAGCGAGACGCCGTTCGCGACCTCCACGACGAGGAACGGGCCGTAGCGCACGGGCTCGGGCAGGCCGAGCAGTTCGGTGAGGAAGCGGGCGGAGTGGTTCTGGTCGCTGGCGTGGACGATGGTGTGGTTGAGCTGTACGGGCATGGGTCCCTGCTTACCCGCGTGTCAGCGAGTTGTCAGCGGAAAAATCGATGATCACCCTCATGAAGAGGGCAATCATCGGCATCGCGTTCGTGCTGCTCGGTTTCGTGTTCCCCGGTGTGGCCGGCGCGGAGACGCCGCCGGGATGCGCGAGCGCCGTGCAGATCGGCTCGACCGGGCACGTCAAGTGGCGTGGCGACACCATCGCGTCCGTGAAGCAGTTCGCCGGGTGCGGCGCGAACTACTCCTACGTCTACGTCTGGGAGAGCTTCCGCGCCACCGGCCGCCACTGGGGCACGCAGACCGCGATCGCCGTCTACAGCAGTTCCGGCGACAGCACGCCGGACTCCTACAAGGGCGGGAACAGCAGCCAGTTCGATCCCGTCGAGCTGTGGGGCAAGCCGGCCGCCACCCTGTCCAAGTGCACCGCCGCCTACGGCATGATCAGCGTCCAGCAGGACGACAACTTCACCGCGTTCTCCAGCAAGCGCTGCTAGTTCCAGGACAAAACGAGACAGGAATCGGCGCCACCACGGCTGACACGCGCATCGGCGACCTCCGACGGGTGTCGGGGCGGCGGTGATCGGACAATACTGCCTTCCATGCGGACACTGGTTGTAGCGGGGCTGTTACTGGGTCTAGCAGTCCCCGCGCACGCGGCACAGGTCGACGAGGACCCTTCGTCGTTGGTGAACCCCTTCGTGGGCACGCAGAACTTCGGCAACACCTTCCCCGGCGCCTCGGTGCCGTTCGGAATGGTGCAGGTCAGCCCTGACACGGGAGGTCAGGGCGGGTACGACTACAAGGCCACCTCCATCTACGGCTTCTCGCAGACGCACCTGTCGGGCGTGGGCTGCGGCGTCATGGGCGAGCTGCCGGTGATGCCGACTGTCGGGTCCGTTGACAACGTTGACATCAACGCCTACAAGTCGGACTTCAGCCATGCGGACGAAGCCGCCCAGCCCGGCTACTACCGCGTCGGCCTGCCGCGCTACGGCGTGAACGCCGAGCTCACGGCCACGCAGCGGACCGGCTGGCAGCGCTACACGTTCCCGTCCTCGGGCGCGGCGAACGTCCTGTTCAACACCGGGCGGTCGAACCAGACGGTGCTGGACTCGGAGATCCACGTCGTCGGTGACAGGACCATCGAGGGCCGGGTGCGCAACGGCCGGTTCTGCGCGGGCAAGGACGAGCACACCGTGTACTTCACGGCCACGTTCGACCGCCCGTTCGCCTCCTTCGGCGCGTGGCGCGGGAGCGTTCCCACGCCGGGTGTCCGGGACGCCGCCGGCACGGGTGGGAACGGCGCCTGGGTCACGTTCGACGCGACCGCCGACCGCGACGTGGTGCTGAAGCTCGGCCTGTCGTACACCGGCATCGAGGGCGCGCGGAAGAACCTCGCGGCGGAGGCTCCCTCCCACGACTTCGACGCGACGGTGGCGGCAGCCAAGGACGTGTGGAAGAAGCAGCTGGACGCCGTGCGGGTGTCCGGCGGTCCGCGCGACCGGCAGGTCGCGTTCTACACCGCGCTCTACCACTCGGTGCTGCACCCGAACCTCGCCGGTGACGTCGACGGCAGGTACATGGGCTTCGACGGGAAGGTGCGCACGGCGTCGGGTTACACGCCGTACCAGAACTTCTCGCTGTGGGACACGTACCGGCCGCAGAACCAGCTGCTGCAGATCCTGGAACCGAAGGTCGCCCGTGACGTCGCACTGTCCGTCGTGGCCAGTGGGCGCGACGGCGGGTGGCTGCCGCGCTGGGCCCTCGCGTCGTCCGAGACCAACATCATGACCGGCGACCCGGTGACGCCGTTCCTCGTCGAGGCCTGGTCGAAGGGCCTGCTGAAGGGGTACGAGGAGGAGACGTACAACCTGTTGCGCGCCAACGCCACGTCGCTGCCTCCCGCGGACTCGCCCTACAACGGACGCTCCGGTGTCACCTACTACTCCGAGCGCGGGTACATCCCGTCCGGCCTGGAGCTCGGCAAGGACTGCGCGCACAAGGGCGGCGACAACGACTGCGTGCACCCGGCGTCCGCGACCCTGGAGTACTCCGCGGCGGACGCGTCGCTGGCGCTGATGGCCAAGGGACTGGGCAAGAAGGCCGACGCGCGCATGTTCGCGGACCGGGGCCAGTGGTACCGCAACCTGTGGGACTCGTCGATCGGCCAGTTCCGGCCGCGCACCACCGCCGGCACGTGGCTGGCGCCGTACAACCCGGTCGACGCGTCGCACCAGTTCCACGAGGGCGGTGCCTACCAGTACCAGTGGCTCGTGCCGCAGGACCCCGCCGGGCTCGTGTCGCTGATGGGCGGCCGCCGCGAGACGGAGAAGCGGCTCGACTCGTTCTTCGCCTACGACAAGCTGCTGGTGGACCCCGCCGGCACCGCGCGGCACGACTGGATCACCGAGCCGTACGACTACTACGGCAAGCCGACCTACAACCCGAACAACGAACCGGACCTGCTCGCGCCCTACATGTACCTGTGGTCGGGCACGCCGTCGAAGACCGCGACGGTCGTGCGGGCGGCGATGACGTTGTTCACGACCGGTCCGGACGGCATGACCGGCAACGACGACCTGGGCACGATGTCTGCCTGGTACGTCTTCTCGTCGCTGGGTCTCTACCCGACGTTCAACGGCGCGGACTTCCTGGCGCTGTCGTCACCGCAGTTCGAGTCCGCGACCGTCCGGATCGGACAGCACGGCTCGCAGGGCGGGACCCTGAACGTCTCGGCACGAGGGGTGTCCGACACCAACCGGTACATCAAGAGCGTGTCGTTCGGCGGTCGTGACGTCCGCAAGACGTGGCTCTCCTGGACCTCGTTGCAGCGCGGCGGGAAGCTGACCCACGAGGTGGCGGCGAAGCCCTCGTCGTGGGGCACCGGCCGAGGGGACGAGCCGCCGTCGTTGAACGACGGCAACGCGGACTCGCGTCGTGCGTTGTCGGCGTCGCTGCGGAACTCCGAGATCGTGGTGCCGACGTCGGAGTCCGAGCAGTCGCTGACGCTGCAGCTCGACGTGCTGGCCCAGTCGCCCGGCGCGACGTCCGTGCGGCCCGTCGTCACGGCTCCGGCCGGCTGGAAGGTGAGCGGTGCCAAGCCGTTCGTCATCGTGTCGCGGCACCTGCCCACGCAGAAGACAGTGCCGTTGACGTTGTCCGTGCCCGCCGGTGTGGCCGCAGGCTCGTACGAGGTCTCGGTGCAGGTCGAGTCGGTGACGGTGAAGGCCGTCGTCGAGGTGAAACCGGCGGCGCTGTGCGCGTTCTCGTCGTGCTCGGTGGACGTGACGCCCGAGCTGAACCACGACGGCACCGCCACGGTCGCCGACTCCGCCTCGGGCAACTTCGACGGTGGCGGCTGGAGCTACGACGCCGCGCTGCTGCCGCCGGCCGGACCCGTGACGTGGGGCGGCATCACCTACCAGGCACCCGACCCCACCGGGACGGCGCCGAACTTCGTGGAGGCGCGCGGGCAGGGGCTCCTGCTGCCCACCGGCCAGTTCTCGTGGCTGCACGTCGTGGGCGCGTCGCACAACGGACCGGTGTCCGCCGCCTTCACCGTCTGGTACACCGACGGCACCTCGGCCGAGGTCGCGGCGTCGGTGGCGGACTGGGCGGGCGGCGGCCCGGCGGTGCTGGAGATGCCGCACCGGATCAAGGCGGGCCAGGGCGTCGACGGGCCGCCGGTCCGGTTGTTCGGCCAGTCGCTGCGGCTCGACGCCGCGAAGACCGTCCGTTCGGTCACGCTGCCCGACGATCCGCGGGTGGAGCTGTACGCGCTGACGCTGGCCTGATCCGAGCCGGTCGGGGTGTCCCGCGGACGAACCGTTCCGCGGGCACCTCGACCAGCCGGTACAGCAGCCACGAGGCGACCATTGACACCGCGAGCATCCCGAGCGCCGAGAGCAGTGGATGCGCGTGGACGTCGAGGAGCTTCTCGCTCACCCGGATGACGATCTGGTGGACCATGTAGAACGCGAACGACACGGTCCCCAGCCACACCATCCACTTCGAGCGCCACGGCGACCACGCGCCGGTGAGGTCGGCGACCGCCGCGGCCGGGATCAGCAGCGCCAGCGGGATGACCGTGCCCGCGACGTACGGGAACGACGCCGGCAGGTACCACGAGCCGACGTACGCGACGACGAACAACGCCGTCGCGGGCCAGAGCCCGAGTCCGATCCACTTGCCCTGCTGGACCACCCGCGCCATCGCCATTCCCAGCACGAACTCGAGTGCACGCACCGGCGGGAAGACGAAGACGAACCAGTATTCGATTGCGCCTGGCATTGACAGTGCAATCGCGGGAACTGTCAAAATCGCGATCACCATCGCCGAGGCGACCAGCCACGGGCGGCGCATCCGCCACTTGATCAACAATGGGAACGCGAGGTAGAACGCCATTTCGCACGACAATGACCAGGCAGGCGTGTTGAGGCCGAAGTAGACGCTTTCCGCGGGGAACCACGCCTGCGCCAGCGACAGGTTCGCGAGGGCGGCGGCCGGCGTGACCGCGGCACCGGCGACCAGCACGACCAGCCAGGTCACGACGTGGTTGGGGAAGATCTTCGCCGCCCGGCGCCGCCAGACCGTGCTCGCGGGCGTGCCCTGCCTGGCGGACCACGTGAGCACGAATCCGGAGAGGATGAAGAAGAAGCTCACGCCGGTCGCGCCCTGCCGGAAGGGCACGTCGAGGTACGGCCAGAGCCCGGCGGCGTTGATGTGGAATCCGAACACGATGAACGCGGCGATGAATCGCATGCCGGTCAGCGAAGGTAATCGCCCCGGCTTCACTTCCGTCCCGTGGTTCTGCACGACGGTGGGTTCGCGCGGTTTCGGGCCATTGTTACACCATTGCGCCGAATGGAAGAGTCTTTTCGTGACATATTCTTTTCGTGTGTGGAATAGTGGTTTCCGTGGAGCGACTCGAGAGCGGACAGCGGTCCCGCGTCTGGGCTGACGGCGACCGGATCGTCAAGCAGGTGGTCGGCGACCAGGTGGCATTCGAGCGCGAGATCACCGCGCTCCGGCTCGCCGAGCACACCGGCGTGGTGCCGCGTGTCCTCGACGTCGACCACGAGAAGCGGACCGTGGTGCTCGAACGGCTGCGCTCCGACCCGTTCGGGGAGGACTGGGTGATCGCCTACGCCCGCGGCCTCGCCCGTCTGCACATGGCCACCGGCCCGGAGCACGCCGGGCTGTTGCCGCGCCAGGCGGTCCCGGACCTCGTCCCGTTCCTGCGGTTCGTGCGGGCGCTGGAGGTGGAGGTCGGGGGCGCCGAGGACGAGCTGGTGTTCGAGGACTCCGGGAAGTTCGACCTGGTGCACGGCGACCCGTGCCCCGGCAACGACATGTACTCACCGCAGGGCGCGAGGTTCGTCGACCTCGAAGGAGCGGCGCTGGGCGACGGGCTGACCGAGGTCGTCTACCTCCGCATCGGCTTTCCGACCTGTGCGACCGTCACCGAGACGCCCCGGGAGCTGCGGGAGGCCGCCGAGCAGGCCTACTTCGAGGAACGCGGGTTCACCGCAGGGCTCGAGGACGCGTGCGTGCGGTGGTTCGTGAACGGCGACGCGCTGGTGCAGCGCTCCGAGCGCGACGGCACCGACCACCTCGCCAGGGCCGTCGACGAGGACTGGTTCTGGTACAGCACGACGGCGCGCGGCCGGCTGATGTTCCGGGCGGGGGTCGTGGCGACGTTCACCGAGACCCATCCGGAGATGAGCGCGCTGGCCCGGCGGCTGCTCGACCGGATGAGGCGGATCTGGGCGCCGCAGCCGATCGGGACCGTGCGCACGCACGTCTCATGACCAGGCGGACAGCTTCAACCGCGAGGTGAACGTCCGGTCGGCGCCCGAGATCGGGTCCACGAAGGACAGCGTGTGGGCGAGCAGCTGCAACGGCGAGGAGAAGTCGTCCAGCGGACGGTCGCGCAGCACCGGGTAGAAGTCGTCGTTCACGATCGGCACGCCGAGCCCGGACATGTGCAGCCGCAGCTGGTGCGTGCGGCCGGTCAGCGGCTTCAGGTGGTAGCGGCCCAGCGCGCCGCGACGCTCCACAAGGGACACGTGCGTCTCGGCGTTGGGCTCGCCGTCGACCTCGAACGCGGTGATGACGCCGCGTTCCTTGATGATCCGGGAGCGCACCACGCGGGGGAGCTCCAGCGCGGGGTCGTACGGGGCGATCGCCTCGTACTCCTTGCGCACCAAGCGGTCGCGGAACATCGTCTGGTACTTGCCGCGCAGCTCGCGGCGCACCACGAACAGCACCAGCCCGGCCGTGACGCGGTCGAGCCGGTGCGCGGGCGAGAGGTCCGGCAGGCCCAGCGAGTCGCGGAGCTTCACGAGCGCGGTCTGCATGATGTGCGCGCCTCGCGGGATCGTCGCGAGGAAGTGCGGCTTGTCGGCGACCACGATGTCGTCGTCCTGGTGCACCACGCCCACCTCGAAGGGGACCGGCACCTCCACGGGCAGGTCGCGGTGGAACCAGATGTAGGAGTCCGGCACGAACGGCGCGTCGAGGCCCAGCGGGCCCGCGACACCCCAGATTTGTTCCTCGGCCAGCATCTCGTCGATGCGCTCGGCGGCCACCCGCGGCAGACGGTCCACGAGGTGGTCGCGCAACGACGGCCAGGTGCCCTCGGAGGGCAGCTTCAGCCGGGCCGCGTCCAGGCCGTGGCGCTGGGGAAGAGGGGAGGAGGGTTTGCGTCTCATCGCACCAGCCAGTCTAAATGTTCGGAAAAAGCGAACGATATCGCTCACAAACGTTCGCTGTACTGAATGGACTGGGGAACCGAGACTGGGCGCATGGCGGTCTTCATGGTCCTCGGCTCGGTCATCTCACTGCAGTTCGGCGCGGCTTTCGCGAGCCAGCTCTTCGGGCAGATCGGCGCGCCGGGTGCCACGGCGCTGCGGCTCGGCATCTCCGCGCTGATGCTGGCCGTCATCGCCCGGCCGAAGATCCGCCAGGAGACGATCGTGCTCGGGCTCACGCTGGCCGGCATGAACGGCACGTTCTACCTCGCGCTCGACCGGATCCCGCTCGGCGTGGCGGTGACGATCGAGTTCCTCGGGCCGCTCGGGCTCGCGGCGATCCTCGGCAGGCGGGCCAGGGACTTCGTGTGGGTCGGGCTGGCGCTCGTCGGCATCGTCGTGCTGGGCGTGCGCGAGTACACCGGCGCGAAGCTCGACCTCGTCGGCGTGGCGCTCGCGTTGATCGCGGCCGCGTTCTGGGCCTGTTACGTGCTGGCGGGACGCAAGGTCGCGACCGCGGGACTCGGCGTCGGCGGGGTCGCGGGAGCCAGCCTGGTCGCGGCCGCGCTCACCCTGCCGTACGGGCTGGCGGCGGCCGGCACCACGTTGTTCGACCCGAGGATCCTGCTGCTCGGCACGCTGGTGGCGCTGCTGGCGTCCGCGATCCCGTACGCGCTGGAGATCAAGGCGCTCAGGACGCTGGAGGCCGGCACGTTCGGCGTCGTGCTCGCGCTCGAACCCGCCGCGGCGGCGCTCGCCGGGGCGCTGCTGCTCGGCCAGCACCTGAGCATCATCTCGTTGTGCGGCATGGCCCTGGTGATCACGGCCGGGGTCGGAGCGGCGCTACGGACAGCGCCAGCGCCTCGCGGAACGCCCGCACCGCGGGATGCTGACCTCGTCCTGCCCGTGCCGCGGTGAACAGCAGCCGGGACATCGGCACCGGCAGCTCGTGCAGGTCGACGGTGATCTCCCGGTCGTACCAGACGAGGTCGGGCAGCAGCGCGACCGCGAGGCCCCGCTCCACGAACCGCAGCTTCACCAGCACGTCGGTCGAGGAGGAGCGCACGTCGGGTTCGTAGCCCTGGTGGCGGCACCAGTTCACGTTGAACGTCCGCTGCGGGAAACCGGTGGGCTCCATGATCCACGGATGCGCGCCCACCTCGGAGACCGGCAGTCCACGGGGGACGGCCAGCCGGATCGGGTCCCGGACCAGTTCCCGGTACTCCAGCCCGGGGAGCCTCGCCTCAGGCTGGTCCGGCCACTCCTCCACGAACACGAGGTCGAAGTCCCTGGCGTGCAGCGCGGAAAGCGCTTCCGCCGGGTCGAGCACCTGGAACTCGATGCGCAGTGACGGGTGCTCGTCCCTCATGCGGGCCAGCGTCGCCGGGATCAACGCCAGCGCCGCTGTCTGGAACGTCGCGACCCGCAGCGTGCCGGTGATCTCGTGCAGCGACGCGGCGACCTCCGACTCGGCCTGGTCCAGACGGGCGAGCACCTCCTCGGTGTGCCGCACCAGGATCTCGGCCTGCGGGGTGAGCTTCACCCGCCGCCCGACCGGTTCGAGCAGGGGCACGCCGACCTCGGTCTCCAGCAGCGAGAGCTGCTGCGACACCGACGACGGGCTGTAGTTCAGCGCCTGCGCGACGGCGGCGAGCGTCCCCCGCTGGGAGAGCTCCCGCAGCAGTCGCAGGCGGTGGAGGTCGAACATCCGATCATTATCGGCTACGCTCCCGCTACCGCCCCCTGAGAAAACGTGCTGTCTTCAGCACGCTTTGAGGAGGTATCGGTATGTCCGAACGACTCCGCAGTGTCGCGGGGATCGCGCTGGCGACCGGTCTGCTCGTGTCGGTCTCACCGGCACAGGCCCAGGTCGAGACGGGTCCGTGGACCAGCTACTCGCCGTCGTTCACCGTTCAGGAACGCGGCTGTGGCAACGTCGACAACCTGACGTTCCACCTCACCTGCTCCACCGCGAGCGGTGACCAGCGTGCCGAGCGGCGTTACGCCACTTACACCGGCGGCACGCGCCAGTTCGAGGGCAGCTTCCGGATCACGAGTCTCGGTGGCACCCGCATCAGTCTCAAGCAGACGTTCCGGGAGGCCCCCACCGCGGGACCGTTCTGGATGCTCGCCGTGGAACGCGGCGGCCGGCTCTACGCCGTGCACGGGGGCGACACCATCGCCACCGGCGCGACCGTGGGGGCGACCGTGCGCGTGAACACCGTGCACAACACGGCCACGGAGCACCGCACGTACATCAACGGCTCGCGTGCGCACACCTACGCGAGCTCCGGTACGAGTTTCTACGACAAGTTCGGCGCGTACAGGACCTCCAGCGGCCAAGGACCTGCCACGGTCACCTGGAGCAACATCCGGTTCTGGCGCAAGTGAGCCGTCTTCCTCGATGAGAAGCGGCTTGGTTTCGGTACTCCTGCTGCTCCTGGCTGCCTGTGGCCAGGAACAGCGGGACCCCGTGCTGACGTCCGAGCTGACCTCGCCGATCGACGTGACGCTGCACTGGCGTCCGGAGGCGGGGTCGGCCGGGCAGGTCGTCGAGTACGCGAACACCCGGGACGGCGACTACACGATCCTGGAGTTCGCCACGGCGGCGAAGAACACCTACGAGCATCCGGACCTGATCCCGGAAACCGAGTTCTACTACCGGGTCCGGCCGTACACCGGACCTGCCTCGGCCACGGTGGACGTCGCGTTGCCCCCTGGCGACGACGTGCCGGAGATCGAGGGGCCGGACTGGACCGCGCCGGTCAAGGCCGGCGGGGGCAAGGCGCCGGTGGCCTCGCCCGAGGCGGCGGCGTCGGAGGTGAAGGCGGAGGTGAAGCACGCCAACGGGATCCTGTTCACCTGGCAGGACCGGGCATCCGACGAGGACGGGTACCTGATCGAGGTGAGGCCCGCGGGCGCGGCGGACTACCGCGTCGCCGTGCAGCTCGACCCGGACACCACCTCGTACGGGGTGATCACACTTCCAGACGAGAAAACCGCGACCTATCGGGTGCGGGCGTTCCGGTTCGGGCCATCGTCGAACCTGACGCACCAGACGACGGGAAAGGCCTGAGCGCCTGTCTGGCACTCCACGCGCTCGCGGCGAGCAACACCGCCGCGAGCGCGTAGGGCCAGGTCGTTCTCTCCGTGACGGCGAGGCCGGCGTTGATCATGGCCAGCAGGCCGAACACGCTGCTGAGCAGCCACCAGGTCAGCCGGTCTTCAGGCGAGTGAGCAGTCATTCGGGTGGGCTACCCGTTCTCGACCTCCTTCACACCTTCTTCCTCTTCTTTTTTCTCACCGCGCCGGCGCATGAACGAGAAGCCGGGGATGCCGAGGATCGCCTGGCGCATGTCGCTGGTGACTTCGAGCAGCTGGTGCACCTCCGGGCCGACCTTGTCCAGGGTCGCGAGGATCGGCAGGATGTCGCTGATCAGGTGCTCCGTCAGCACCGGCAGCTCGTCGACCAGCTTGATCGCGGCCTCGACCTCGTGCGGGGAGAGCTCGTCCACGAACCGCTTCGCGAGCGGCTGGGCCTGCTTGGCGAGCGGCTCGTACATGCCGATCAGCTCGTTGGCCGTGTGCGCGGTGTGGCCGGCGGTCGTGACGACCAGCCCGGCCCGCTCGGCGACGTCGCTCGCGCTCGCCGTGATCGCGCGGACCTCGTCGACGGCCTTCTCCGCGTCCGCCACGACGTTGGCCGTGCGGTCCACCAGGGAGCCGGCTCTCGCGACGATGCCGTCGACGGAGTCGATCGTGCCGTTGACCTTGCGGACGAGCTGTTCCACCTCGCCGAGCAGGCTCAGCACGCGGGCCGGAACGGCCGCGACGGCCACTGTCGTGTCGAGGGCGGTGTTGAGCGCCTGCTTGGCAAGTCCCATGCCGGGGATTTCCATGCGTCCACTCTGCCTTACGCGTTGGTCGGTTCGGGGTAACGCCATTCGGTTTTCGGAACTGCCGCGCGTCGTGATCGGTTTTCCTGATGTCTGCCGGCTGGCTGATCGGGCGAACCGGGAACCATGCGCCGCCCGAAGTTGTCAGAGCCGGGGGTTAGCATGCCCGGCGGGCGAGGGAGGGCGCGTTATGTCTTGGTGGCACCGGATCAGACGCATTATCTCCGGTGGAGGGCGGGAATCGGCGAGTTTCGTCGCGGCGCTGCTGGGTGTTCTGGTGCTCGCGGGCGCCGCGCTGGGGCAGGGCATCTCCCGGACGTCGGTCGCGGTGTCGGACGGGCTCACCTGGCTCGGCGACGACCAGCGCGGTGAGGTCGTGCAGATCAACCCCGGTTCGGGCAAGCCCCAGACGCGGTTGCAGATCAGCGGCCCCGACTCGCAGCTGGAGATCGCGCAGGAGGACGGCCGGCTGATCGTCCTGAACCGGCGCACCGGCGAGATCACCGTCATCGACCTGGCCACACTGCTCGCCTCCGGCCGCCGGCAGGCGCCGCCCGGTGCGACGAGCAAGGTGCTGGTGTCGAACGGGATGGTGTTCGTCGTCGACCGCGCGACCGGCACCGTGCACACCGCCGACCCGCTGACGCTGGCCGACGTCGGGCAGACCTGGCAGGCCGGTCAGCCCCTCGCGGACGCCGTCGTGGACGAGCGCGGGGTGCTGTGGCTGGTCGACCACGGCGGCACGTTGCGCTCGCTCGACTGGTCCGACGACGAGGAGCGGTTCGAGGAGCGCTCGCAGCGCCAGGTCACCGGCGCCGGGCCACGCACCGTCCTGGTGCCGCACGACCAGGGCGTCACGCTCATCGGTCTCGACGGCGGTGTCGTCGTGCGCGACGGCACGGGGGAGGACGTGAACTCGTCCACCGACCGCTCGGACGCCGAGGTGATCGCCGCGCAGTCCTCGCCGATCGACCTGGTGCCCGCGTCGGTGCCGTCGTCCTCGGTCGTCGTGCTGGTCGTCGGCCGTGACGTCCTGCGCGTCGACGTCGGCGCGATGGGGTGCCCGAAGCCGGGGCGTCCCGCGGTGTTCCGCGACAAGGTCTACGTGCCCTGCAAGGGGTCCGGCAAGGTCATCATCCTCGACCGCGGTGGCAGCCGCGGTGGCGACGACGTCCGCACGTCCGGTGGAGCCGACCCCGAGCTCGTGTTCGACGACGGCCGGCTCTTCGTGAACGTGCCCGGCTCGTCCACGGGCGTGCTGGTCGACGCGGACGGCGGGACGCGCTCGCTGACGATCCGCAGCCCCGAGCTCCCGGTGAAGAACCCGGACCGCTCGCCGCCACCGTCCGTGCCGCCGCCCCCGCCGCCGAACCCCAACGAGCCGCAGAAGCCGCCGCGCAACAACGGCAACAACGGCAACGGCACCGGTGTGACGAGCGAGGTCCCGCCGCCGCCGTCGGTTCCTTCCACGCCGCCTTCCGCCGGAAGCGCGGCTCCGGCCGCGCCCGCCGGGGTGACGGTGCGGGAGAAGTCGCGCTCCGCCTCCGCGCTCGTCGTGACGGTGAGCTGGACCGCGGCCGTGTCGGCCGATCCGGTCGTGGGCTACACCGTCGCGGGCTCCGGTTCGTTCAGCGGTGGCTCGGTGTCGGCGCAGTCGGCCGGCACCTCCGCCGACCTCTCGGTGCCGTGCGCGGGTTCCACGTTCTGCACGAGCGGCAGGCTCGACGTGACGGTGCGCGCCTCCACGGCGTCGACGGCCGGTGCCGCGGGCATGGCCGCGTTCACCGTGACGCCGCCCGCGAACACCCCGCCGCCCAACACCCCGCCCCCGAACACCCCGCCGCCCAACACGCCTCCGCCCCCGCCCCCGCCGCCGGTCACGACGACGACCACGCCTCCGCCGCCTCCCCCTCCGCCGCCGCCCTCGCTGCCGAGCGCGGGTGCCGTGGTGATCACGGGGATCTCGGGTGTGCGCACGAACCCGTCCCGTCGGGTCACCCTGGCGCCACCGGCCGACTGGGCGAGCCACAACGGCCGCTGCGAGGTCGTGAACAAGACGTACGGGTTCTCCGTCGGGATCCCGTGCAACGCGACGTCGGCGACCATCGACGTGGACGAGGGCAGCAACGCGATCGTGGTGCGCGCCTTCGCGGCCTCCGGGGCCGGCCAGGTCGACTCGGCGCAGAAGAACGCGCTCTTCACCTACGACGAATGCGCGGGCAAGCCGAACTGCATCCCGCGGATGGCACCGGCCGGAGCCGGTACCGCGCCGATGAGCGCGGGCGGGCTCGGTCTGCTGGCGTGCGCGTTCCTGCTGCGCATCGGTGTTCGTCGTGGAGAAGAGGAAAAGTGATCGACACCGGTGAGGTCTCCGCCTTCCGAGACCTGCACACCCGCCTCGCGGACGCGGTCGAGAGCGCCGTGCGCGGCAAGCGCGACGTGATCGACCTCGTGCTGGTGGCGATGTTCGCGGGTGGTCACGTGCTGCTCGAGGACGTGCCCGGCACGGGCAAGACGACGCTGGCGCGTGCCGTCGCGGGCGCGCTGGGCGGGGTGTCGCGGCGGGTGCAGTTCACCCCCGACCTCCTGCCGTCCGATGTCACGGGCACCTCGGTCTACGACCCGCAGACGGGGCAGATCCGGTTCCGGCCCGGCCCCGTGTTCGCGAACATCGTGCTGGCCGACGAGATCAACCGCGCGGCGGCCAAGACGCAGTCCGCGCTGCTGGAGGTCATGGAGGAGCGGACCGTCACGATCGACGGCGTCGGGCACGCCGTGCCCGACCCGTTCCTCGTGGTGGCCACGCAGAACCCGATCGACCTCGACGGCACGTACCGGCTGCCCGAGGCGCAGCTCGACCGCTTCATGCTGCGCACCTCGATCGGCTACCCGTCGGTGGAGGACGAGCTCGAGGTGCTGCGTCCCGGCAGCGGGGCGGGCCGGATCGCCGACGTGCGCACGGTGTCGTCGCCGCGGGAGATCAGCGCGTTCAGCGGCCGGTTGCAGCTGTTGCACGTCGCCGACCCGATCCTGCAGTACATCTCCGCGCTGGGCACGGCCACCCGCACCGACGAACGGCTGCGGCTCGGCACCTCCACGCGTGGCCTGCGGACGCTCGTGCGCTGCGCACAGGTGTACGCGGCGTCGAAGGGGCGGCATTTCGTGGTGCCGCAGGACGTTCAGGACATCGCGGACCCGGTGCTCGCACACCGGCTGGTGCTGACGCGCGAGAGCGTTCTGTCGGGCGTCACGACGTCCGAGGTGCTGGCCGACGTGCTCTCGCGCGTGGCCGCGCCCAAGCCCGCGGCGCAATGAGACTGACCGTGCGCGGCACCGGAACCGCGGTGCTGGGCCTGCTGATGCTCGGGGTCGGCCTGTGGTGGCGGTACGCGGGCATGGCGGCGTTCGGCCTGGCGCTGACCGCGCTGGTCGTCGCCTCGATCGTCTCCGTGCTCGTCGCCTCGCCGTTGTCGGTCTCGCGCACGGTCCGCCCGCGCACGGTGCCCCGCCTGGCGCGGTGCAGCGGCAGGCTCGAACTGTCCTCCACCGGTCGCTGGCCGGTGGCGCTCGACGCCGTCGACGTCGTGGCGGGCTCGCCGATGGACGTCGACGTGCCGCTGCTGGCACCCGGCGCGGTCGAGGCCGTCGACTACGCGATCCCGACCGAACGGCGCGGCGTGTTCGACGTCGGGCCGCTCACGTTGCGGCGCAGGGGCCTGGCCGGCCTGGCGCAGGCGCGCACCGTGCTGGGCGAGGTCGTCCAGGTGCGGGTGGTGCCGCGCGTGCTGCCGGTCAGGGGCCTGCCCTCCGGTGCCCGCCGGGGTCAGGTCGGCGCCGACGAACGCGTCGAGCGCGGTGGCACCGACCTGGTGGGGCTGCGGGAGTACGTGCCCGGTGACGACCTGAGGCGCCTGCACTGGGCGACGTCCGCGCGCACCGGCACGCTCATGATCCGCGAGGACGCCGACCCGGCCCGTCCGCACCTGGCCGTGCTGCTGGACGACAACGCGTCGTCGTACGCGGAGGAACAACGCTTCGAGGAGGCCGTCGAGGTGGCGGCGTCGCTCGTCACGTCGGCCCTGGAACAGGGACATCCGGTGCGGCTGCTGACCTCGTCGGGCGGCACCGACATCGAGGAGCAGCAGGACTCGGCGCCGATCCTGTCCGCGCTGGCCGACCTCGCGCTGCGCGACGTCGACGGCCGGCCGACCGTGCCGGTGCGCGACCTCGACGTGGTGGCCGTGATCAGCGGGAGCCCGGTGCCCGCCCTGGTGCTGGAGGCGGGACGGGCCGCGTTCGGCGTGGTGCTCGTGGTGGACGAGAAGCGGCCGGTGAGCGCCGCCGGGTCGGTGCTGCTGATCAGCGGGGCGCGGGCGGAGGACCTGGTCGACTCGTGGAACGCGGTGGTGGCGCGGTGAACGGCTCCCTGCTGAGGTACGGCTGGGTCGCGGCCGTCCTGCTCGTCGGCGCGCTGCAGCTCTCCCAGGCCTGGGACGGCGCCACCGTCTACTTCGGACTCGCCGCGGCCGCCGGGTTCCTCGCCGTGGCGCTGAAGCGGATCGTCCCGGCGGGACTCGCCGCGCTCGCGGTCACGGTGCTCGCGCTGACGGGCGGGTTCTTCCTGGCCCGCGGCGCGTCCCCGGACCGCGATCCCACGTGGGTGCTGCTCGACACCGTGCCGAGGCTGCTCACGGCGGCCCGTCCCGCGCCCGCCACACCCGAACTGCTCGTGCCCGGCCTGCTGCTGATCATCGGTGTCTCCACCGGCATGGTGCTCTCGGTGACCAAGCGCGGTACGGCGTTGTTCGTGCCCGCACTCGGCGCGGCCACCCTCTACGTGTCGGCGGCGCTGCTCACCACCGGCCGTGCGGACCGGTACGGCCTCGTCGCACTGACGCTGGTCGTGCTGCTGGCGCTGGGCTGGCTGATCATCGACCGGCGCGGGCCCGTGCTGCCTCCCGCGGTGCTCGCCACGGCCCTGGCAGCACTCACGCTGCTCGCTTTCGTGTTGCCCACCAACGGTTTCGAACCGCGCAAGCTCGTCACCCCGCCTGTCACCAACATCGCGATCTCGAACCCGCTGCCGCAGCTCGCCTCGTGGGCGGCGCAGGGGGACGCGGAGCTGTTCCGGATGCGCGGGCCCGAGGTGCCGGTGCGGCTGGTGACGCTGAGCCGGTACTCGGGGGCGTCCTGGGAGGCGGCCTCGACGTACGGGCCGCTCGGCGTGGTCGACGCGCCGGACCTGCCCATCGGCCGGAAGTTCCAGGACGCCAGCGTGGAACTGCGGATCACCGGACTGCAGGGGGAGTGGCTGCCGGGTGTCGGGAAGCCGCAGGCGGTGTCCCTGAGCAACGCCATGGTCGACCCCGACACCGGATCGCTCGTCGTGGCCGAAGGGCTGAAGACCGGGCTGAACTACACGGTGCGCGGGGTCGTCGAGACGCCGGCCGACACGGACCTCGCCGAGGCCCAGGTCCCCGCCACCGCGACGAAGTACACGGCGTTGCCGCGGCTGCCGTTCACGCTGGCCGAGTACGCGCGGCAGGCGACGCAGAACGCGCGCACACCGTACGAGAAGGCCGTGGCGCTGGAACAGGTCGTGCGCCTCAACCGCAGGCCGGACGCGGAGGCACCGGTCGGGTCGTCCTACGCGCGGCTGGAGACGTTCCTGTTCGGCGCGGCGGGCGAGTCCGGTGCGGGCGCGGGCACTGCGGAGCAGTTCGCGTCGGCCTACGCGGTGCTCGCGCGCTCGGTCGGGTTGCCGACACGGGTCGTGGTCGGGTTCCAGCCGGTGCCCGAGCAGAACGGCGAGCGGATCGTGCGGGCCGCGGACGCCACCGCGTGGCCGGAGGTCTACTTCAGCGGGTGGGGCTGGGTCGCGTTCGATCCCGTGTCCGGCAACGGAAGCGGGCCGAGCGCCGCCTCGAAGCGCGAGGTGCTGAACCGGCTCGCGTCGACCACCGCGAAGCCGTCGCCGACCTCGCTCGCGTCGGTGCCGCCGCTCGTGCAGCCGACCGCCGTGCGCGACGACCAGGCCGCCGCGCCGCAGGCCGCGAAGGGCTTCCCGTTCTGGGTGCTCACACCGGTGCTGGTGCTCGCCGGACTGTTCGCGGCACGGACCTCGCGCCGCCTCAGGCTGCGGGCGGCCGGCCCGGTCGGAGCGTGGAACGAGGTGCTCGACTCGTTGCAGCTCGCCGGGCTGCGGCCGAAGCCGAGCCGCACCGTGCCGGACGTCGCGCGCGAGTGGGGCGAGGCGGGCGCACGGTTGGCCGTTCTGGTCGACCAGGCCGCGTTCGCGCCGCGGCCGGTCGAGCACGAGAACAGCTGGCGGCTGGCCCGGCAGGTGAAGAAAGCGTTGCGGCGCAAGGCTTCCTGGTGGCGCAGGGTCGTCTGGGCGGTCGACCCGCGGCCGTTGTTCCGGCGCTGACGGATCAGCGGACGACCTGTGCGGGGATGCAGTTCTTGCCGGTGACCTTGAACAGCGCCTCGCACAGCGCGGGCGCGGTGTCCGACGGGAACGGTCCGAGCCAGATGAACTGCGTGAACCGGGTGTCCTCCGGAACGATGACCGGGCAGACGTCGTCGCGTCTGCTCAGCAGCGCGGTTTGGCCTCGCAGCGCCGGGTTCGCGCTCTCACGGTGCCGCACCCACATCGTCTCGTAGTCCAGCAGCACCCTGACCTCGCTCTGCGGCATCGCGCCTTCCAGCGAGTGCAGGACGAGGACGGACGAACCGGGATCGCACGGCATGTCCGTGTATTCGAGCTGATCGGGCACAGCGGGCGAGGGGGTGGTGACACCGGAGTTCTGACGGGACTGGGACTGGAGGTTGCCGCCGATCAGCATCCCGATCCCGATGCCGACGACGAGCGGAACGACCGCCAGCACGAGTGTTCGGCGCTTTCGTCCACGAGCGAACATCGGTGGGCCGGCATAACGAGCGCTCTGCACCGGGGGACCGTACGCCAGTTCGTGCGGCCGCAACAACATCGGCCCGGAACATTCAGTTCCTGTTGGCACAGACCTTTGCGGAGCTGCCGCGTTCGCCGTTGTAGCCGAGCGCCGCGATCTGGAAGCACCGCCGGTCGCCGCCGCCGTCCTCGACGACGTACTTCGTGCCGCCGCCCGTCACCGTCGTGAGCGCGTTCGGCTTGGTGCCGGTCACGTCGACCACCACGAACTGGGCCTGACCACCGCTCGGATCGGTCCACTCCAGCTCGATCGACCTGCCCTTGTACTCGGCGCGCTTGAGCACCGGGACGAACTTCGGGTCGGTGTTCGGCGAAGGGCCCGCGTCGGCGGAGTCCGACGTCGGCACAGGCGGTGTCGTCGTCGTCACGGGTGGCTGGGCCTGCTGGCCGTCGCCCCTGTTGAGGACGATCCCCGCGGCGAGCCCGCCCGTCACGGCGATCACGGCCAGCAACGCGAGCACGGCGCCGCGCTTGCTCTTGCGGACCGGCGCCGTCATCGGTTCGACGGGAGGGAGGTCCACGCTCGGGAGCACCGCGACCGGAACAGGCCTCGGAGGTGGCGGCGGGACGAGGTCGTGTTGCCGGTACGTCAGGTCTTCGAGCCTGCCCCGCCACGAGTCGTCGCGCTCCGGCTCGGGTTCCGGTTCCGGTTCCGGTTCGGGCTGGAAGCCGCGCGGGCCGAAACCGGGTGCCTCGGTCGGGCCCTCCGGGTAGAAGTCGGGGCGCTCGCCCAGCATCGCCGTCGCATCCGGGTCCACAGTGGACAGCGCGGTGCCGGAGGTCGCCGCCATCAGCGCGTCGCGCAGCTCCAGTGCCGAACCGAAGCGCTCGGCCCTGTCCTTGCGCAGGCAGCGGTCGATCACGGCGACCAGCCACGCCGGCACGTCGAACCGGGTGAGCGGCCGGGGTTCGCCGCTGCTGACGCGCCCGACGTAGGACAGCAGCGTGTCCTCGTCGGGGTTGTCCGAGGCGAACGGCGGCTTGCCCTCCAGCAGCGTGAACAGCGTCGAGCCGAGCGACCAGACGTCGTCGGCGAACGACGGGGTGGCGCCCTCCAGCATCTGCGGCGCGGCGTGCCGGTAGCTGACCATCTGCAGTGACGCGGAATGCCCCGCGTCGGCGCCGCGCGCGATGCCGAAATCGGCCAGCACGTACGAAGTCGGGAGCACCAGGACGTTCTGCGGCTTCACGTCCCGGTGCAGGATGCCCTGGCCGTGCGCGAACGCCAGCGCGTCCGCCACCGCGATGCCCGCCGCCACCACGTCCTGCACGGGCAGCGGACCCATGGCGCGCAGGCGGTCGTGCAGCGAGCCCCGCTCGTAGAACTCCATGACGATGCACGGGCGGCCGTCCGGCAGCGTGCCCGTGTCGAGCACCGTGACGATGTGCGGGTGCTGGCGGCCCAGCTCGACGGTGATCGCCAGCTCGCGGCGGAACCGCGCGACCGTGGCCGGGTCCGTCACCTGCAGCACCTTGACCGCGACGTCGCGGCCCAGACCGTCCTGCCGGGCCCGGTAGATCGTGCCCTCGCCGCCCTGCGCGATCACGCGGAAGGCGCTGAAGCCGGGCAACGCGATCTCGGGCGCCTGCGCGGCGCTCTGCGCGGGCGCCCAGGCCATCAGATCGTCTTCCACCAACGAATCCTATCCCGGAGCGAGGGGGACACCGGTGGACGTTCGTCGAGAAGGACGTGGTGGGTTCGGCTCAGTCGGTGATCACTTTCACCTGGAATCCCAAGGACTGCAGCATTCCGGTGAGCATGACCCTCGTGTTGTCCTCGGCACGGGTGAGCAGCTCCGACCGCTTGGCCGCCTCCGCCAGCTTGCCCTCGGCGGCGACGTAGAAACGCTGCTGGTCAGGAGGTCCCGCGAGCGCCTGCAGGTCGTTGATCAGGCCGCGTTCCTGGCTGAAGACGTACGAACGGTCGTGGTGCAGGTTCGGTTTGTCGAGCTGCGCCTTCGGGATGCGCAGCTCCACGGTCTTGCCGTCCGCGGACACGACCAGGCCGTCGTCCTTCAGCGTCCCCAGGTCCACGAACGCGTTGACCGACCCGGCCGCGACGAAGAGCGTGCGTTCGCCCGCCAGCGCCGCGGGAACCCACTTGACGTCGTTCTCGATGTCCAGCACGACCTGGAACTCGCCGGCCGCGGCGTGGTACTGGCTCAGGTCCCGCACCGACTCGAGCATGGCGGGCTGGCTGCGATCGATGGATTCGTCGCCGAAAGGCCTGAACTGGCCGAAGACGAACACCGCCGCGCCGAGGAGAATGACGACGGCCGCGACCACAGTTCCACGCATCACCCAGCGCCTGTCCACCGCGTTGGAGTACCCGTGAGGTGATGCGCGCACACGGTCCGTATGGGCTAATCGACCCGTGCGGAATCAGTTCCGTGTCCACGTGGTTGGCTTGGACGAGACGAGAGCGATTGATCAGGAGGCGTGCGGTGGACCCGGAGAACCTGTACGAGGTGGACTCGGAGGTGCCGGACCTGACAGGTGCGGTGCTGCTGCACCACTTCGAGGGCTTCATGGACGCCGGCGCCGCGGGCCGCCTGCTCTCCGAGCACCTGCTGGAGACGCTGGAGAGCCGCGTCGTCGCGCGTTTCGACATCGACGGCCTGATCGACTACCGCTCGCGCCGCCCGCTGATGACCTACGCGACCGACCACTGGGAGGACTACGCCGCCCCGGAACTGGTCGTGCACCTGCTCTGGGACAGCGCGGGTCACCCGTTCCTGCTGCTCAAGGGCCCGGAGCCGGACCGCGGTTGGGAGGCGTTCATCCAGGCCGTGCGTTCGCTCATCGACCGCTGGGGCGTGCGTCTGACCGTGGGCTTCCACGGCATCCCGATGGGCGTGCCGCACACCCGGCCGTTGAACGTCATCGGCCACGCCACGCGCCCTGAGCTGGTGTCGGAGTACCAGCCGTTCTTCAACCGCGTGCAGGTGCCGGGCAACGTCTCCGGCCTGCTGGAGTTCCGCCTCGGCCAGGCGGGCCACGACGCGATGGGCTTCGCCGCCCAGGTGCCGCACTACCTGGCGCAGTCGCAGTACCCGACCGCCGCCGTGACCCTGCTCGACGCACTGGCCCGCGCCACCGGCCTCGCCCTACCGATCGGCTCGCTGGTCGACGCGGCCCAGGCCGCCGACGCCGAGATCCACCGCCAGGTCGCGGAGTCGGAGGAGGTCGCGCAGGTCGTGGAAGCGCTCGAGCGGCAGTACGACGCGTTCATCCAGACTGTCGGCAACACCGACCTCCCCAGCGCGGACGAACTGGGCGCCGAGTTCGAACGGTTCCTGGCCGAGCAGCAGCGTCCGCCGGACCACCTGTAGGAGCTTGTGATGGCCACCTGGGACGACGTGCACAGGATCGCCACCTCCATGCCCGACGTCACGGAGCGGGTGCGCGAGGGTGTCGTCGACTGGAGGGTCAAGGACAAGCTGTTCGTCTGGGAACGGCCGCTGCGCAAGACCGATCTGTCGGCACTGGGCGCCGCGGCACCCTCCGGGCCCATCCTGGCGGCCCGCGTGCCCGACCTGGGGGCCAAGGAGGCCCTGCTGGCCTCCGACCACTCGGTCTACTTCACGACGCCGCACTTCCACGGGTACCCCGCGATCCTGGTGCGGCTGGAGCACATCGAGGTGGGGGAGCTGGAGGAGTTGATCGTGGAAGCGTGGCACGCGAGGGCACGACGCCGATGACGCTGACGAAGTGGATCCGCGAGGTCGCGGACGAGCCGTTGCTGCTGACAGGCGACCTCCTGGCCCAGGCGGAGGAGAACACCTGGTCGCTGGGCAGGGCCAAGGGGGAGACACCCGCGGCGGCGGAGGTGGTAGCCGCGTTCGAGGAGACCGCGCGACGGCTCGGTGAGCGCGTGACCGCGATGGAGCGGACCGCGACCTTCTACGTCTGGTACGACGCGCAGGCAGGGCACTTGAAGTGCTCGACGACCTCCGCGAAGAAGGACGCGCTGCCGTTCGACGCGAAGGTCGACCCGGACGCGACGCTCGCGGCCGTCGTCGGCGCCTACCTCGCCGGCGCCTGGCCGGGAACGGACGAGGACTTCGTCCTTCCCGTGTGGACCACCGAGGTCGGGCTCTAGTGGAGTTCCTCTGCTACCACCGGGACAGGCCCGGTTCGATGCCCCTGCGCTCGAGCCTGCTCGAGGAGCACTGGTCCTACATGGACGGGTTCTCGCTCATCGCCCGCGGCCCGACGTTCGCCGACGGCGTGCTCACGGGCAGCGTGCACGTCGTCGACGTGCCGGACGCGGCGGCGGCCCGCGCGTTCGCGTTCGAGGAGCCCGTCTACCAGGCCGGCGGCTATCGCGACGTCCTGGTGCGCCGGTGGCGCAACGTGCTCGGGCGCACCATGTGGGACTTCGCCGGAGGCCGTGAGGGCGGAGGGCACCTCGTGCTCGGCTTCGGGGCGGGGGAGGCCGTGGACCTCGTGCCGGCGCGGCCCGAGGAGCTGGTCGCGTACGGGCCGCTGCTGTCCGACGACGGCACCGCGTGGCTGGGGACGGCACCGCGTGGCTGGGGACGGCGGCGCTGGTCAGGTCGGCGGACCCGGCGTCGGTGCTCACGCCCGGTCGGTACGACGCCGTCGAGGTCCACGAGTGGGAGTTCGGCGGCCGGCGCTAGGAGTGGTCCCGCGACTCCACGAGGCTGAGGGTCACGCTGCGTCGGGGTCCGTGCCGATGGCGCCAACTGAGTGAAGCGAACGCCCGAGGTCTCCGGTGAGGATGCGGGGGTGTCTTCGCCACCACCACAGATCGGGGCCGGGCAGCCGGTGGAACTGGCCGAGTGCTTGGCCGTCGTCGTCGACGGTCGCGGTCCTGTACCGGTCGTCCAGAGCCTTGATCTGCGGCGTCCAGAGCTGGACGACGTGTTCGTCCAGCAGAAGCCATGCCTCATGCAGCCAGTTTCGGCAGTAGAGGTCATTGGTGTACTCGTAGATGTTGTCGCCGTAGCCGCGCTCGACGACGCTCACCAGGGCGGCCCAGGCTTGCACCCTTTCGGCGAGTGTGAACGCCGTCCGCCAGCCGCGCTGGCGCAACAGCTCTCCCACCTCGGTTTCAGTCGCCACGGGCGTGAGGCTCTCAGTAGCTGACGAACCGGTAGTGCAGCCCGCTGCTCGACTCCAGCCACTCGCCGACGCGAACCGGCGAGCGGTCCACGGCGGGGGCGAACGTGTCGCCCTCGAACGACTCGCGGATCTCCGTCACCTCGACGCGGTCGGCGAACGGCAGCGTCGCCGCGTACACCGCCGAGCCGCCCATCACCCACAGGTCGCCGGTCACGTCCGCCAGAGCCTTCTCCAGCGAGGAGAACGTCTCCGCACCCTCCTGCGGCGTGCGCGACAGCACCAGGTTGCGACGGCCCGGGAGCGGGCGGAAGCGCGGCGGCAGCGACTCCCAGGTGCGGCGTCCCATGAGGACGGCCGCGCCCGCGGTGAGCTCCCGGAAGCGCTTCATGTCCTCGGGGACGTGCCACGGGATGGCGTTGTCGCGGCCGATCACGCCGTTCGCGGCCTGCGCCCAGATCAGCCCGATCACACCGCCACCGGGGCCTTGATGCCGGGATGCGGGTCGTAGCCCTCGATCGTGAAGTCCTCGTAGGCGTAGTCGAACAGCGAGGCGGCGGGGGCCATCTTCAGCGTGGGGAAGTCGCGCGCCTCGCGGCTGAGCTGCAGCTCTACCTGCTCGACGTGGTTGTCGTAGATGTGGCAGTCGCCGCCGGTCCAGATGAAGTCGCCGACGCCGAGGCCCGTCTGCGCGGCGATCATGTGGGTCAGCAGCGCGTAGGAGGCGATGTTGAACGGCACGCCCAGGAACAGGTCCGCGCTGCGCTGGTAGAGCTGGCAGGAGAGCTTGCCGTCCGCCACGTAGAACTGGAAGAACGCGTGGCACGGCGGCAGCGCCATCTGCGCGATCTCGCCGACGTTCCAGGCCGAGACGATGATCCGGCGCGAGTCCGGGTTCGTCCGCAACGTCTTCAGCACCTCGGCGATCTGGTCGACGTGCCCGCCGTCGGGGGTGGGCCAAGAGCGCCACTGCACGCCGTAGACCGGGCCCAGCTCGCCCTCGGGCGACGCCCACTCGTCCCAGATGGACACGCCGTGCTCCTGCAGCCACTTCACGTTGCTGTCGCCGCGCAGGAACCACAGCAGTTCGTAGGCGATCGACTTGAAGTGCACGCGCTTGGTCGTGATCAGCGGGAAGCCCGCGGCGAGCGGGTAGCGCAGCTGGTGGCCGAAGATGGACCGCGTGCCGGTGCCGGTGCGGTCCTCCTTGCGCACGCCTTCCTTCAACACGTGGCGGAGCAGGTCTTCGTACTGCGTGTCGGGCATGCCCGCACCCTAACTCCAGCGGTTGAACGCCGTCAGCTCCGACACGTCCCGCCGCACGGCCACGGAGAACCTCTCGGCGGGGTGCCCGAGCGGCACCATCGCGGCGATCTCCCACCGGTCGGGCACGCCGAGCAGCTCCAGCGCCTCGGCGTGGTGGACCCTGATGACCGTGGTCAGCGTGGTGCCGAGCCCCAGCGCGCGGGCGGCCAGGCAGAAGTTCTGGACGGCGGGGTAGACCGACGCGTGCACCGGCCCGATGTCGATGCCGTCCACCAGCGACCGCAGGCGTGGCATGAGGAAGAACACGATCACCGGCACGGAGGCCAGGGTGTCGGCGAGGTGGTTCGCGGACCGGCCGATCCGCAGGCCGACGGCGTCGGTGCGTTCCGGGGCCGTCTCGGTGTAGCGGGTGAACGCGCTGCGGTACAGCCTGCCGACCTCGGCGCGCACGTCCGGATCGGTGACGACCAGGTACCGGGTGGGCTGGACGTTGCCGCCGGACGGCGCCTGCTGGGCCGCGCGCAGGCACGTCCACACGTCGTCCTCGGCGACGGGCTCGCCGGTGAAGCGGCGGATGGCCCGCGTGGTCATGATCGCTTCGAGGGCGTCCATCAGAACCTCGTCATGTCCGGGCCGAGCCCGAGCTTGAGCATCGAGTACGTCTCCAGCATCCGGCGCGACACCACCGTGTGCTGGGCGGCCACGTGCGCGTCGCGCAGGCAGCGTTGCAGGGCGGACGACTCGAACACGGAACTGCCGCCGCCCGCCGCGAACGCCTTCTGCGCCACGTCGGTGGCCTCGGCCGCGGCGAACGAGCAGGCCAGCCGCAGCCGTGCCTTCACGGGATCCGGCGCGGTCTCGCCGTTCACCGCGTGCTCCCAGGCCGTGCTCAGCGTGTCGTGCAGGAACGCCACCGCGGACGACAGCCGGGCCTCCATCAGCGCGAGCTCGATCTGCACGCCGGTCTGCTCGGCGAGGCGGGTCGTCGCGTACTGCGGGGTCTTCTCGGCGGCCAGCGCCTCGATCTCGTCGATCGCGCGGCGGGCCACGCCCAGGCACACGGACGCGACGCCCGCCGCCAGGAAGCTGAAGTACGGGAACACGGTGATCGGGCCCTCGATGCCGGGCGTGATGCCGATCGGCCACACCGCGCGCCTGAACGGCAGGAAGGCGTCCGTGAGGGAGAACTCGTGCGAACTGGTCGCACGCAGGCCGGCGGAGTGCCACGTGTCGTGGATCGTCACGTCCGAACGCGGGTACACGGCGAGACGCGGCCCGACGGGCGTGAAGGTGCCGCCGATGACCCACGACGCATGGGTGACGGCGCTGCCCCAGCCCCAGCGGCCGGTCACGCGGTAACCGCCGTCGGTCTCCACGGCTTTGCCCAGTGGCGCCGCGGTGCCCGCGATCAACGCGCGCGGATCGCCGAAGACCTCGTCGGCGGCCTCCACCGGCAGGTACCAGGCCAGCGACGACGAGATCGTGGTCGTCATCGCCGTCCAGCCGGTCGAGGCGTCCGATCGCGACAGCTCCTGGACCTCCCGGCTCCACTCGGGCAGGCCGAGCTCGGCGCCGCCGTAGCGCTTCGGGGCGATCAGGCGGTGCACGCCGCGGTCGACGAGTGCGGTCAGCACCGGTTCGGTGAGGGAGCGCTGCTGCTCGGCCAACGGCGCCTCGGCGCGGATCAGGGCGTGGAGATCCATGCGCGCGATCTTGCTCCAGCGGCTACAGCTTGGCGAGCGCCTCAACGAGTGGCTTCAGCTCGGGAGCGCCGGAGGCTTCCTCGAGGGAGGCGGCGAGCACCTGGTCGTGCGTGGGGCGGGCGAGCGCGAGCAGCTCGTGGCCCTTCTCGGTGACCTCGGTGTAGATGCCGCGCCGGTCGGTGGGGCAGAGGTAGCGCGCGAGCAGGCCGCGGTCCTCGAGTCGCGTGACCAGGCGCGTCGTGGCCGACTGGCTGAGCACCACGGCGTTGGAGAGCTGGTTCATCCGGAGGTGGAACCCGTCCTGGCGGTTGAGGACGTCCAGAACGGTGTACTCGCTGACCGAGAGGGCGTGTGCCTTCTGCAGCGCTCTCTCGAGGCGGTCCTCGATGCGCGCGTGCAACGCCGCGAGCGTGCGCCAGCCCTGCGCGCGCGCCTGGACGGCGTCGTCGTCCAGTGACATAGCTCAACCCTTCTCGAATAGACAGCGTGTGCAACTATTGCGTACGCTTGTAATCGTCTTCAACAAGTCTACCGGGGAGAGACATGGATCTGTCGGGACGCACGGCACTTGTGACGGGCTCCACCGCGGGCATCGGCTTCGCCGCGGCGGAGGGCCTGCTCAAGGCGGGTGCCACCGTCGTCATCACCGGCCGCACCGAGGAGCGGGTGGCCGAGGCCGTCGGCAAGCTCAGCGCCAGCGGTGACGTGCGCGGTGTCGCGGCGGACCTCGCGACCGCCGAGGGCGCGGCCGACCTGGTCGGCCAGGTGCCGGACGTGGACGTGCTCGTCAACAACCTGGGGATCTACGGCGCGAAGCCGGTCTTCGAGATCGACGACGCCGAGTGGCAGCGCTACTTCGACACCAACATCATGTCCGGCGTCCGGCTGGCCCGGCACTACACGCCGCGCATGGTCGAGCGCGGCTGGGGCCGGGTGATCTTCGTGAGCAGCGAGTCCGGCGTCTTCACGCCGACCGAGATGGTCCACTACGGCATGACGAAGACCGCGCAGATCGCGATCTCGCGCGGCATGGCCCAGGAGGTCAAGGGCACCGGCGTCACCGTGAACTCGGTGCTGCCCGGCCCGACGCTGACGCCCGGTGTCGAGGAGTTCATCCGCGACCGCGTAGGCGAGGGCGGCGAGGCCGAGTTCGTCCGCACCGAACGCCCCACGTTGCTGCTGGGCCGCCTGATCCGCCCCCACGAGGTCGCGAACCTCATCACCTACGTCGCGTCGGACCTGTCGTCCGCGACGACCGGAGCCGCCCTGCGCGTCGACGGCGGCACCGCCCCGACGCTCATTCCGTAAGCACTACCGTGAGGATCTCGTTTTGAACACCGTGAAGCTCAACAACGGCGTCACCATGCCCCAGCTCGGCTTCGGCGTCTGGCAGGTGCCCGACGCGGAGGCCACCCCGGCCGTCGCGGAGGCGCTGAAGGCCGGCTACCGCAGCATCGACACCGCCGCCGCCTACGGCAACGAGGCCGGCACCGGTGCGGCCATCGCGCAGTCGGGCCTGGACCGCGACGACGTCTTCGTCACCACCAAGCTCTGGAACGACGACCACGGCTACGACGCGACGAAGCGCGCGTTCGACGAGTCGCTGCGCAAGCTCGGCCTCGACGTCCTCGACCTCTACCTGATCCACTGGCCGACCCCGGCGCGCGACGACTACGTCGACACCTGGAAGGCGTTCGTCGAGCTGCAGAAGGAGGGCCGCGTCCGCGCGATCGGCGTCTCCAACTTCCAGCCCGAGCACCTGCGGCGGCTGATCGACGAGACCGGTGTCACGCCCGCGGTCAACCAGATCGAGCTGCACCCGTACTTCCAGCAGGCCGAACTGCGCGCGTTCCACGCCGAGCACGGCATCCAGACCGAGGCCTGGTCCCCGCTCGGCCAGGGCGGCGAGCTGCTGAGCGACCCCGTCGTGCAGAAGATCGCGCTCGCGCACGGCAAGTCGGCCGCACAGGTCGTGCTGCGCTGGCACCTGCAGATCGGCAACGTCGTGATCCCGAAGTCCGTGACGCCGTCCCGGATCCAGGAGAACATCGACGTGTTCGACTTCGAGCTGCCGCAGGCCGAGATCGAGCTGCTGTCCACTCTGGACCGCGACGGCCGCATCGGCCCGCACCCGGACGAGCTCAACTAGTTCACGGAAGTACGAACAGTTCAGGGAAATACGAAGCCCCGGCCCGCATCATGCGGACCGGGGCTTCGCCGGCAACGGGCCGGAAAGTGCTAGGCCCGCATGACTGTGGCGATCGGGATCCGCGCCGCCCGGATGGCCGGGATCAGCCCGCCGAGCACACCGGCGACGAGACCCGCGATCACGCCGGCGACACCCGCCTCCCAGGGGAAGGCGGTGCCCTGCAACGACGGGAACCTGCTGCCGAACATCATCAGCGCCACCTGCAACCCGGCGGCGCCCGCGCCGATGGCCAGCGCGGCGGTCAGCAGGCCCGTCAGCAACGTCTCCGCGAGCACGATGCCCGCGAGCAGCATCCGGGACATGCCGACCGCGCGGCGCAGGGCGAACTCCTCGACGCGCTCGCCGACCGTGGCCAGGCCGACGTTCAGGATGCCCGCGACACCGATCAGCAGCACCAGGAACGCCATGCCGAGGAAGATCAGTCGCATGATCTTCAGCTCGGACTGCATGCGCTCCTTGGAGTTCACGGTCTGGAAGTGCATCTGGTTCTGCTGCAGGCCCGCGCCGGCGAGCTTGGCCTTGATCAGCTGCTGCAGGTCGTCGGTACCCGGCTGCAGGTAGAGCTCCAGCTGGGTGCCGCCGCCGCGGAACTTGTCGGCCTCGGTGGTCGCGGCGGCCGACGGCATCCACGTGCGCAGCTCGTCGAGGCGCATGTACACGCGCGGCTGCATGTTGCCGTCCTGCACGACGCCGATGATCTGCGGTGACACGTGGTGGGTGGCGCCGTCGATCATCATCTCGCCGGGGACGCGGTACTGCCTGAGGCCCTTGGCGGCTTCCTCGTTCAGCACGATGCGCGGTGCCAGCGACGGCGCGGTGCCGAACTCCAGCCACGTGCCGGAGACGGGGCGGAACGGCTTGAACGGGCGGATGTCACCGGTCAGCGCGACCATGCTGACCTCGATCGCCTGGCCGTCCGGCTTCTTCTCCTGCTGCTTCTGCTCGGTGCAGGTGCCGTTGGCGTCGCAGTAGACCATCGGGCCGGAGTAGTCGCCGCCCCTGCCGGCGTACTCGAACGGCATGCCGCCCTCGTTGATCGGCCGCACGCCCGGCTCGCCGATGATCGCGCGGGAGCTGATCATCGCGACCGCGTCGGAGCGCCCCTTCAGCGTGGACTCGACGATGCCCGGCGCGCCCTTCTCGCCGGGGACGTAACCCATGATCGTGCCGTCCTTGCCGGCCTGGAGCTCGACGTCGGTGAGCATCGCCCGTTCGGCGATCTCGGACCCCGCCTGCACGGCCACGACGGCGAGAACGCCGAGGAACAGCGAGACCATCGAGAGGAACGTGCGCAGTTTTCGGGCGCGGATGCCCTGTCCGCCGATGACCAGGGCGGACCGGAACTTGCCGGAAAGCATCAGTTGAACCGCCCGTCGCGCAGCTCCATCACGCGGCCCATCTTGGCCGCGTGGTCGTGGTCGTGCGTGACCAGCACGAGGCCGCAGCCCTGCCTGGTCGTGTTGAGCAGCACCTCGACGACGAGGTTGCCGGTCTCGGTGTCGAGCGCGCCCGTGGGTTCGTCGGCGAGGATGATGCGCGGCTGCCGCACGAGTGCGCGGGCGATCGCCACGCGCTGCTGCTCACCACCGGAAAGCCTGGTGGGCTTGGACTTCGCGAGGTGCGCGATGCCGACCTGCTCCAGCGCCTCCATCACCTGCTGCCTGCGCTTGCGCCGCGCGGACCAGCCCTGGCCGTTCACCAGTGCCATCGCCACGTTCTGCGCCGCGGTGAGGTGCTTGAGCAGGAAGAAGCGCTGGAACACGAACCCGAACTCCGCGCTGCGCAACGCCGCGGCCCTGCGTTCGGGGAGCTTCGTGATGTCGTTGCCGTGCAGGAAGTACTGGCCCTCGTCGGCGCGGTCGAAGAGACCGATCAGCGACAGCAGGGTCGACTTGCCGGAACCCGAACGGCCCAGGATCGCGACGCTCTGTCCGGGGTGGACGGTGAAGTCGACACCGGACAGGATGGTGCGCGGTTCTCCTTGCCCCTTCAGGACCTTCGTGATGCCGTTGAGCTGGAGCAGCGGTGCCTGGACCTGCACCGTGGGTTGGTCGAAGGACTGCGTCATCACGGTCCCGTCGGCTTGGTCTGGTCGCCGCCCTGTTGCTGGCCCTCTGGCAGGTTCGGGCCCGGCACCGCGAGCTCCTCGTCACCGGTGAGACCGGACTTGACCTCGATGACCTTGCCGTCGGTCAGGCCCAGCACCACGTCGATCGTGCGGCGCGAGCCGTCGGGCTGGACGACGTCGACCTTGCCCTTGCCCTGCTGGCCCGCCACGGCCTCGACCGGGACGACCAGCGCCTGCGCCGACTTGCCCGTGGTGACCTCGATCGACGCGGCGGCGCCGTTGATCATCTGCACGTCCGCGGGCGCGGTGCACACGATGCGCAGGCCGGTGGAGGCACTCGGCTGCTGCGGCTGCTGCTGGGGCTGTTGCGGCTGCTGCGGCTGGTCCTTCTTCTCGTCCTTGGTGTCCGGCGTGACCGGTGGCTTCTCCGGGACGGTGCCCTGCGGCAGCGCGGCGATCGTGCCGAGCACGGCGCACGGGAACGGGCCGGGCCCGTTCTTGATCTGCACCACGACGTCGGTGAGCGCGCCGTTGATCTTGTAGGCCTGCTGGCCGTCGATGTCGCCGACGATCGCGTAGCCGACGTGCTTGGCCGACGCGATCGGCATGCCCGCCGTCACCGTCGCCTTGTCGTCGACAAGCCGCCCGCTGAACGTGGAACCCGCAGGGACCTCCACGTAGTTCGGCTGCTGGTCCTTCCACACCGTCGCGACCCGGATCGGCTTCGTCGGCGTGCCGTTCGGAGCGGGGACGTCGAAGTACCGCACCTGTCCCGCGACCGGCGCGACGAGCCCGAACGTCGGGTTCATCTCGACCTTGCCGGAGATGCTGAGCTTGGTGGTCATGTCCTGCCGGGTGGGCTTGGCCTTGGTCATCGGCGTGCCCCGCGGCGCCAGCTCCGGATTGGTCTGTTCCGGACCTGACGGACTGCACGCCGCCACGGCCACCGTGACCAGCGCGCACAGCGGCGCGAGAACAATTTTGCGCACGAACGTCCCCCATGTCGTTTCGACCAACCTACCGATAAGGACACCTGATACGTGCCGGAGGTTGCATCGGTCTTTCGGCCGATGCCCATCGACGTTTCGGCCCTGATCGAAAGATCGGCGTCAGCGGCCCAGCGAGGCCGCGTAGGTGGAAAGCGCTTCACGGTCGGGCTGGCCGGTCTTCGCGATGAGCGAGGCCACGTGCTTCTCCACCGTGCGCGGCGAGATGTGCAGCCGCGTGCCGATCGCCTTGTTGCCCATTCGATCAGCCAGCAGCACGAA
Source organism: Lentzea sp. NEAU-D7 (assembly GCF_026242055.1). Classification (GTDB taxonomy): domain Bacteria; phylum Actinomycetota; class Actinomycetes; order Mycobacteriales; family Pseudonocardiaceae; genus Lentzea. The sequence goes on from NZ_JAPJDL010000002.1 coordinate 164,258, forward strand.
CACCTCGAACTCGCGGACGGTCACGCCGTGCCCGCGCAGCTGCCGCGGCACCTGGTCCGTGCCGCTGCGCCGTTGCTGCACCGGCGCTCCCGCCTGCCGCAGCAGCCCCCGGCACGCCGAGGCCACCGCCGGGATCGCGGCCTGGTGGAAGTACTCCTCGGCGGAACGCAGCCAGGACACCGGATCGCCCCACGCCGCCGCCTCCTGGGCGACGAGCCGCCGCCCGAGGTGACGCGCCAGCGGATACAGCTCCGCGGCCTCCTGGGCGCGCTGGAAGGCTTCCAGGGCCTCGTCGCAGCGGTCGTCGCGGCCGAGGAGAACGGCGTGCGCCAGTTCGGTGAACTGGCGGTTCCACCGCATCTCCGAGGCGGACGCCGCCGTCAGCGCTTGGTAGTCCGGCCAGCCGAACCGGCCGTCGAGCACACCGAGCAGCACCCGCATGCCGTGCGTGCCGGACAGGTGGAACGTCGTGGGGTTCTGCGACTCCAGCGCGAGCGCGTGGTCGAGCTCCGTCATCGCCAGCGCGTGGTTCTCCTCCAGCAGCGCGCAGAACGCGCGGGCGAGCCCGAAGCACAGCGGGTACTCCTGCGCCCCGTTCTTCGCGACCGCCTCGAACTCACTGACGGCGTCCTCGGTCTCGGCGCGGTTGCCCCTGTGCCCGGCCAGCACCGCCTTCGTCATCAGCAGGTAGCGGGTGAGCGCGTGGAACCGCAGGCGCGTGGTGGTGCGCAGGCACCGCTCGATCTCCACGGCGGCCGCGGCGTGGTCGCCGGTCAGCACCGACTGCAGCGCCAGGATCGCGTCCACGTTGTGCGCCACCGTGATCGCGCCCGCCCGGCACGCCTCGGCGTGCGTCCGGCCGAGGGACGCGGTGCTGCCGTTCTGCAGCCACTCGTTGCCCGCCAGCCGGACCAGCGCGTAGACGTGCTGGATCGGCATCTGGTGCGTGCCGGCGAGGGCGAGGGCCTTGCCGAAGCAGGCGTTCGCCTCGTCGATGTCGTGCTCGCGCGCGATGATCCCGAGCAGCTGCCACGCCTCGCACGCCACCGCCGGCAGCTGCGCCCGGTCCGCCGCCAGCGCCGCCTGCCGGGCGAGGCGCGCGGCGGACGAGATCCGGTCGGCGCTCGGGATGTTCAGCGTGAGGTACGCGGAGTTCACGTCCAGCTGCGCGGCCAGTTCGTCCGGTGCGTCCTGGCCGAGCAACGTCCGCGCGATGCGCACCTGTTCCACGCCTTCGGTGAACCAGCCGGCGAGGTAGGCGACGCGGGACAGTCGCGTGTGGAGCTTCGCCCGCAGCGAGGCCTCCAGGCCGTGCAGGTCGTTGATCTCCAGGGCGAAGGCGCGTTCGAACTCGCCCGTCTCGGCCAGTGCGGGCAGCAGCGTGTCGAGGACCTCGGCGCGGACCACGACGTCTTCGGTGAGCAGGCTCTGCGCGCGGTCGAGCAGCGTGACCGCCGACTCGGCCGCCCCGCCCGACAGCGCCCGCCTGCCCGCCTCGGCGAACAGGATTCCCGCCTGCGTCCGGGATCCGGCGTCGAAGCGCAGCTTCGCGACGAGCGGGCACCAGTCGCCGGGCAGGCCGGGGTGCAGGTCCTCGACCGCGTCGGCCGTGCGCGACGACAGGGCGACGCGGTCGGCCGGGGGCAGCTGGGCCAGCAACGCGTCCGCGGTGAGCGGATGCCGGAACGCGTACCAGTCGGGGGCGGGCTCGTCCGGGGTCACGAGTTGCGCGGCGACTCCCGCGTGCAGGTGGCTGAGCAGCTCCCGGTCGTCGATGCCGGTGACCTTCTGCACAAGGGAGAGCGGGAACCGGTGGCCCAGCACCGCCGCGATGGACAGCACCTCGCGGCCCTGCGGACCCAGCCTGTCCGTGCGGTGCGCGACGCTGCGCACGAACGCGGCCGGCACGGGCAGCTTGAGCTCGCCCAGCACCTGCCAGCCTTCCGCCCCGGCCACGAGCAGGCCGCCGCTCACCATGCCGTGCAACAGTTCCTCGATGACGAACGGGTTCCCGGCGCTGTCCGTCCACAGGCGATCGACGAGCTCCGCCGGGACCGGCGCGCTGTCCAGGCAGGCGGCCGTCATCTGGCCGACCTCGGCCTGCGAGAGCCGGTGCAGCTCCATCAGCCTGCCGGAGCCGCGTTGCACCATCCGGTGCACGAGCTCCAGCGCGTGACCGGGTTCGGTGCGGATCGTGGCCAGCAGCAGAACCGGCTGGTCCTCCAGGTTGTCCGCCAGGTACTCCACGACCGCGAGCGTCTCGGCGTCCGCCTCGTGCAGGTCTTCGAGCACGAGCAGGCAGGGCGTCTTGCGCGCGACGGAGGCGAGCAGCCGCAGCACCGCCTCGGCCAGCACGACGACCGACTCCTTCGTGGACCGGTGGTCGTGCCACTCGGGGATCAGCGTGCCCAGCACCGGTTTGTACGGCCCGAGCGCGGAGTCGTCCGGTGGTTCGCCCCGGAACAGGCCCAGGAGCGCTTCCGCGATTGGACGAAACGGCACCATCGGGCCGATGGTCGTGCCGCGTCCTTTGAGCACCCGCATGCCCTCGTCGTACGCCTGGCCGGCCGCGTACCGGGCGAGCCTGGACTTGCCGATCCCCGCCTCGCCGGTGAGGAAGACGGCGCCGCCGCGGGCCTCGCGGGTGTGTGCGAGAGCCCCCGTGATGGCCGTGACCTCACGGTCACGGCCGACCACGTGGGGCGCTCGGGTCTGCATGTCTGGACCCTAACGGTCCCGGTCGGGTCTCCGTATCGGCTGCCCAGGCGTATTCGGGGCGAAAGTTTCCTACTTGTCGCTCACCGTGGTGTCCGAGATGGCTGGGGTGATCGCCACGAACGCGCTCATCGCCATCGTCAGGCCCATCAACGCACGGGCGCGCGCACCCGCGAAGGTCTTCGGCGCGAGCTCCATCTCCCCGATCGCGTGCTCGGCCGGTTCGGGCTGGTCGGCCGTGCGGTGCAGGGACTCGTTCATCGGGTGGACTCCTCTGTGTCGGGTGACGCTTGCAACAGCAGGACTGACGGGATCGCGAACCCGTGCCGCAGCAGGCCGTGGCCGATGCCGGCCAGGCCCGTGAGCAGCCCGGGGGAGGGAACACCGCCCGGCGTGGCGCACCGCGCGCCGTGTTCCTCCAGTGCGCCCAGCAACAACGCCACGCGGCGGGTCGCGGCGCTGGGGTGGTGGACGGCCAGTGCCTCGACGACGCCCAGTTCACCGTGGCAGAGACTCATGTCCCGCAACGGTTCCCCGGACACCAGCAGACCGGCCAGCCGCTCGTCGTCCCGGGCGAGCGCGGCACCCGCCAGACCCGAGCACCAGCCGGTGTCGGTCGGGTCGAGGGTGTCGCTCTCCAGGAACGTCCGTGCGGCCACATCAGATACCTCGTCACGAACCGTTGCCGCGTAACGCCTCAGCGCCCATCCGATTCCGGCACGCCCGCGGGCGAAACCGTCCGAGGGGCAGACGGCACCGCGCAGAGCAGCGGCGTAGCGGTCCGCGAGCGCGAGCGCTTCGGGCGTGCCCACGGAGAGCATCGCGGCCAGGGAACCGGCCACCCCGTCCACGACGGTGAACGACGAATCTTCCTCGGGCATCAGCCGCACGGCCTGCGTGAGCAGCTCGGGATCGAGGTCGAGCAGCCGCGTGAGGCGCGCCAGCCCGTGACAAATCCCGCCGAGACCGTGGATCCCGCCGCCGACGGCCGTCACCAGTTCCGGTTCCGACGCGAACATCTCCAGCAGCGCCGGCAACGGCCGCAGCGCGTCGCGCGCGAAGTCGACGTACCGCGCGGCGCCGGTCAGCGCGCCCAGCTCGGCGAGGAACAGCGCCACACCCGTGTACCCGTTGGAGAGACCGGCGCCGAGGGGCTGCACCGACCAGTGCCGGTCGTCGATCAGCTCGAGCCCGAGCCAGTTGACGCGGTCCTCGCCGGTGACGGCGTGCGCGAGGATCTGGTCCGCGATCCCGCACGCGGCGACCAGCAGCCGGGCCGGGTCCGGGTCGACCGGCGCGACGTGACCGGGCGCCGCGACGCCGCTGTGGTGCGACACGGGCCGAGGCCGCGACGCCAGCAGCGCCGTGATCACCCACTGCTGGTCGTGCCGGTCGACCTCGCTCATCCCCAGGACCTTGCGCGTCACGGCGTGCAGTCCGGGCTCCGGCAGCATCCCCGGCAGCCGGAGCCCGGACGCGGTCCACAGGTCGGTCGACCCCGGCCGGCACGTGAACAGCGGCACGTCACCGCGCCACAGGTCGGACACCTCGAACGGCACCAGCCGGTCGAGCAGCGGATCGTCGGCCACGAGCACACCGAACGCCAGGTCGCGGTCCAGCGCGTCGGCCAGCACGGACGGATGCGTCGACTCGTCCAGCAACCGCGCGTACTGCCGCGTCGCGCGCGCCACGAACCGCACTTCCTCGTTGACGCACTTCCGGACGAGCTGCAGCAGCTCGTTCCGGTGCGCCACTATCGCGTCGTAGCCCGCGCGGAACCCGGTCAGCAGCGAGTCCTGGTAGTCGGCGGGTTCGGCGGGAACACCGCCGAGCAGCGGCCTGTTCGACGCCCCCGACGACGTCTTGGGGCGCCTGACCAGGCGCATCCGGTCGGTGCCCGCGTCGGCCCAGTCGACCGCGTTCAACGGCGAGAGCACACCGTGGTCGCCGCCGACCCCGGACACGTCCGCGACCCCGTTGTCGCCCATCAGCACGTGGGGGAGCAGGGCGGTGCGGTGCACCGAACGCACCAGCGCGAGTGTGGCGGGGTCCGCGTCGGGCGGCGTCAGCGTGGGGTGGAACAGCGTCTCGACGTCCACGAGGACCGGGTGGGCACCGCACGCGATGAGGTTCTCGTAGTGCATGTCGGTGCCGTCGACCGCGTAGAGCAGCGCGAGCAGCGCGCCGAGCCGCTGGTAGAAGTCGGCGACCCCCGCCACGTCCGCGCACGGCTCGTGGGCGATGTGCTCGATCCACCCGTAGCCGTCGCGGGGAAGGAGCCTCGGTGCCCGCAGCTCGATTCCAGTTCGAGTGGAAAGCCACGTGAGCTGCTCGGTGAACCGCGCGTGCAACCCGAGCGGTCGCGGCCGGTAGACGAGCCGCCGGCCGGACTCGAACGTCAGGACGGCGACGGTCCTGCCCTGCTGGTGCGCGTCCCCCTGCCCCATCTCGATGGAGATCAGCGCGCCGGGGTCCTCGCCCGCGAAGATCGTCCGCACGATCTTCGCCCGGTCGCGGGTGAACCGCGACGACAGCTCGTGGTGCGTGGACACCGCCTGCTCGCAGGCCTGCGCGAGCAGCCTGGCCAGCACCGGGTAGCGGTTGAAGACGGACGAGAGGTTCAGCGTGCGCGTGAACTCGGTGAACCTCTCGGCGCTCGTGGGGCTGGTCAGCGTGTCGCGCGCCTCGTGCAGCTCCAGCACGAGCGTGCGCGCCGCGATCGCCACGAGCCGGCGTCCCAGCTGCTCGGCGAAGGCCGCGTCGAACGGCGGCGCGACCTCCGTGCGGGACGCGTCTATCAGCGGGCGCAGGGCGTGGGCGAAAGCCGCTGTCCAGCTCTCACCGGTGCTGGTCTCGGCCGCGGAGGTCACCGGGCCAACCTCGCACGCGCGGGCGGGCGGCACATGGGGAGCAATCCCCCAGATTTGCGCGCGGACGTGAATATGGGGGTTCGCCACCCATGTTCCGCCGCCCGATCACCCCGAGACTCGGAGTCCGAGGAGGGACGGGCATGAGGGAGTTCGGAGAACTGCTGCGCACGCACCGCATCGGCGCGGGCCTCACCCAGCAACAGCTGGCTGACTTCGCGATGGTGAGCGTGCGGGCCATCCGCGACCTGGAGTGCGGCCGCACCCGCTCACCGCGGGCGGAGACGGTGCGCCTGCTCGCGGACGGGCTGCGGCTCGACGAGGAGAGCCGCGCGGACCTGCAGCAGGCGGGCGGGCGTGCCGCCGGCCGGTCCACGGTGGCACCGCCCGCACCGGCCGGGCCCGGCGGGCTGATCGTGGGACGGGAGGCGGAGGCGGCGGCGCTGGCGGCGCTGCTGACCGAGGGACGGCCGGGCGCCGGTCACGCGGCCCAGCGGCTGGTCACCGTCACCGGGGTCAGCGGCGTCGGCAAGACCCGGCTGGCCCTGGAGGTCGCCGGCGAGCTGCACTTCCGGCACGGCTGGTCGGTCCTGTGGCACCCGACCCAGGCGGTCCCGTCGATCAACGACGAGCAGGACACCGTCCTCGTCACCGACCGCCGCCCCGACCCGTCCCTGCTGGAGGCGCATCCGCGGCTGCGGATCGTCGTCACGGCGCTGGCGCCGGCCGGGCTGCCCGACGAGCTGGTGTTCCCGCTGGGCGCGCTGGCCGACGACGCCGCGGTGCGGTTGCTGCTCACCAACGTGCACCGGGTGCGGCCCGCGTTCCGGCCGGAGCCGGCGAACCAGGCGGCGCTCATGGGCCTCGTCCACGAACTGGACGGGCTGCCGTCCGCGCTGGAGTTCGCGGCCGGGTGGTTCATGGTCTACTCGCCGCAGCACCTGCTCGAACGGCTGCGGTCCAACCCGCTCGACCCCACGTCGGCGCACCTGCGCGACTCGCTGCGCCGCTCGCTGTCCACTTTGGACGTCGAAGGGCGCGAGCTGCTGGTGCGGATGGCCGAGGGCGAGGACCCGGGGCACAGCCCGTACGTCGGGGAGCTGTGCGTGCGCGGGCTCGTCCGCCGTGCCGGAACCCGGTACGAGGTGCTGAACCTCGTGCGCGCGGCGGTGCTGGAACCGACGTCGGGGCCACACCTCGCCGGCGGCGTGGCCCTGACCTGGCCGGTCTAGAACGTCGCGGTCAGGCACGCGAGGCGGTCACCGGCGGTGCCCGCCTTGCCGTGCTCGGTGCTGGTGTGCGCGGCGTGCACGACGACCGCGTTCGCCTCGCCCTTGCGGAACTCCCACTTCACCGTCGCCCTGGCGGTCGCGGCACCCTGCGCGTCGGTGGTGAAGTCCAGCCAGATCTCGTTCTCGGCGTTGGCGAACCGCGGGTCGACGCTCGGCGACACCGGGTCCTTCGTGTTCTGGTAGTGCGGGCCCGAGTCGGCGGGCTTGGCTCCGCACGGCTTGGTGTGCACGTGCGAGCCGTACTTGGTGTTCGGCAGCAGGCCCGACACCTCCAGCTCCACCGTCGTCTGTCCACTCGCCACGGACGAGCCGGTGGAGAGCTTGGCGCCCAACGGGATCCGCGCGACGTCGTAGGTGATGCCCTTCGGCTGGTCGCCGGACGCCGCAGGCGCGGCCACGTCGGTCTCGGCCACCGGTGTGACGGCCGGTGCGGAGGGCGGTGCGGAGGGCGGAGCCTCGCTCGAACAGGCGGCCAGCCCTCCGGCGAGCAGTACGGCACCCGCGAGGGTCGCCACAGTCGTGCGCATGTTTCTCCTTGAGTCAGCTGCGTTCCAGGTTCCCATCCCCTCCACGTCCACGATCGGGTGACCGGTTCAGGTCGAGCGAGACGAGCTCCGTGAACGCGTCTCGGTAGGCCGCGCACAAGTGGTAGTCGCCGTGGGTCTCCACTTCGTCCGGTGAGCCGTTCGTCTCGCTCGCGCGGCGGTCCAGGGCGTTGTCCTCCCAGCCGTGCACCGGGAAACCCAGGTAGTCGGTGCGGCGCCACAGGTTGATCCAGCTCGGGCCCAGCAACGACGCCAGCCCGCGATCCGGTGCCTCACCGGGGTCCCGGCGCCACGGATCGCACGAGAACATCGCGCCCGCCCGCACCGCGGGCGTGCCCAGCACGGCGGGCCCCAGCAGTTCCGGGAAGATCCGCCCGAAGTAGGGCCGCAACTGCACGCCGTACGTCAGCAGCTGAACCCGTCGCAGATACCCGGCGGGCAACGCGTACAGCGCCGCCACGGCCAGCACGGCGCCCAGGCTGTGCGCGGACAGCACCACGCGGTGGCCGGGTGACTCGTCCAGGAACTCACGCGCACGATCGGCGATCTCCGGCACCGCGCGCTCGGCGTAGCAGGGCGGCGCGAACGGGTGGGCGGTGCGCGGCAGGAAGCACATCAGGTCCCACAGCAGCCCGAGCGGGCGCCGGTTCGTCAGCATCCCGGCGCCGACGAACGACCCGATCACCGCGACCCCGGCGAGCCCGGTAACCCAGTCGCCCTTGCCCACGACCCACGTGACGGCGGGCCACCGCCCCCAGTCCGGCGAGGCGAACGTCAGGTAGCAGGTCAGCAGCAACGCGAGCACGCCCAGCACCGACAGCAGCCCGGCCACGTTCTCGGCCCGGTGCGTCACCGCGACCACGTGCCGCGTCCGCACGACGAGCGCCTCGCCCTCGCCGTCCAGCACCGCGGGCGTGATCAACCGGGACAGCAGGACGAAGGCCTGCGCGAGGACCAGCAGCACCAGCGGGACCAGCGCGACGGCGAACGCCGCGCTGAACCACGAGTAGAACACCGGGACCCGCAGGCCCGTGCCGACCCAGCCGCGGAACGTCAGCACCAGCACGGTCGCCAGCATCACCGACGACACGAGCGACAACCCCAGCAGCACACCGGGTCCGGCGCCGCGCCAGGCCTGCCACTCGTCACCGGCGCGCGGCCGTGCCCGCCACGCCAGCACCCCGCCGAACGCGGCGGCGCCGATCCAGGCGAGCGGAACCCAGTGCGTGGCGACCATGCACGCCGCGAACAGCACGAGCAGGACCAGCGGTCCCTTGGCGTCGTTGCGCCGCCAGGACCACGCCGCCAGCACCGACCCGAGCAGCGCGACGGTCACCGCCGGTGGTCCCCACGTCGTCAGCCACAGCGGCCCGTCGAACACCGGCGCGATCGCGTAGAGCCCGAACCCGTGCGCCACCAGCACGACCACGGACGAGATCATCAGCAGCCACGACCACAGGCCGCCCTGCTCGGTCGACGGCACGTCCGGGCAGTCGGTGGCCGTCACCACGACCCGTGCCATCACGACGGCCAGGATCCCGGCAGCGAGCACGGTCAGCACGAGGAAGTACACGTGCCGCCACACCTGTGTGCTCGTCGCCAGCACCACCACGCAGCACCCGGCGGAGAGGTGCAGCCGCGTGAGCCGGCGGATCCGCGGGCTGCCCTCCCACATCGACGCCCGGCTCAGCATCACGCCCGCCCGCCGCTGCGGCGTGCGCACGGTCGTCATCTCGTACCTGCTGCGCGACAACGAGGTCAGCGCCAGCAGTCCGAGCAGCAGCAAGACCGGCACGGCGGACGCGGCCAGCACCCGGACGTGGCGGGCGGGGTCACCGAGCACGTCCAGGAAGTCCGGCAGCCGCCTGCACGCGGTGCCCGGCAGCGAACACTGGACCGCGTAGACGTCGATCGCCACCTCGCACACCGCGAGCACCAGCAGCACCGTCAGCCCCAGCCCGAACAGCCGCGTCGAGGCCGCCCCGCGCCCGGCGTTCCACCACACCATCCGCCGCGTCGAGGGAACCGAGTCGTCGGGCAGCTTCCGGGACCAGTACGCGACGTTCGCCAGCCCGAACGGCAGCAGCAGCGCCCACCCGATGCGCCCCAGCGCGTTCGCGAGCACCGACGGCACCCCGCTGCCCGGCACACCGGGGCTGCTGCGCGCCATGCCGCCCCACGAGTACGCCTCGCGCCGCACGCCGGCGGGCACCTGTCCGGGGTGATCCGGTGGCAGATCGGCGAGTCTGCCCGGGACCGGGCGCCAGAAGCTGCCGAACCGGTCGCCGCGGAACTGTTCGACGGCGTGGCCGGGGAGGGCCAGCATCGCGTCCGGGGGCGTGTTGTTGACCCCGTGGATGCGCAGTTCCAGAACGGGTGGACTCATCGCGGCCTCCCCTTTACTCCAGTTGTCGTCAGTGAAACTGCTCCAGTTAGCGGCCGAACGGGTGAAAAAGGTGTATCCAGGCGCCCTGGAAAGCCTCTACTGAGCAAGGAGGCCCCACCATGACCACAACCGCTCACCCGAACGTCGCAAACTCCGTCGGACTCGCCGAGTTCCTCGCCACCTCGGGCACGCTCACCCTGGCGCAGCGCAAGCTCATCGTCGACCAGGCGCTGATCGTGCTGGAGCAGAACTACGCGCACCTGCCTCTCAAAGTCGCGATGCACGCCGTGAACCCCGTGCAGAGACTCAGAGTCCTGAGAGCGAGACTCGAACGGCAGACCGACGCCACCGCCGAGCCCGAGTGGCAGTTCCACCGCGAGCTGTCGAGCACCTTCCACTCGGTGCGCGACCTGCACACGAACTACCTGCTGCCCGCGCCGTTCGCGGGCAAGATCGCCTTCCTGCCGTTCCAGCTGGAGCGCTGCTTCACCGAGGACGGCACGGAGCAGTACCTCGTCGCCCGCACGGTCGCCGGTTTCGACGGCCTCGCGGCCGGCACCGAGGTGACGCACTGGAACGGCACGCCGATCGCCCGCGCGGTCGCGTTGAACGGCGCGATCTTCGCCGGCAGCAACACCGCCGCGAACCTCGCCCGCGGCCTGGAGTCGCTCACGTTGCGCCCCTTGGTGATCCAGCTCCCGCCCGACGAGGACTGGGTGGTCGTGAGCTACCGCGACGAGACCGGTGCCGCGGGCGAGATCCGCGTCGACTGGCAGGTCACCGAGAACCTGCCGCCCATGACGGACGTCGACGAGCTGTCGCCGGCGGCGGCCGCCCAGGGCGTCGACCTGGACTCCGATGAGAAGGCACGCGCCAAGAAGTTGTTGCACGCGCCCAAAGTCGTGCAGGCCGAGGCCTCCGGTGGCGCGGTCGCGATGTCCGCGCAGGACGTGCCGACGACGATGCCGGGCGTGTTCCGGGCCCGTCCCGTCGCCACGCCGTCCGGCACGTTCGGGCACCTGCGGATCTTCACGTTCAGCGTCGACGACCCGGACGCGTTCCTCGCCGAGTTCGTGCGGCTCGCGGCCCTGCTGCCGCAGAACGGGCTCATCGTCGACGTGCGCGACAACGGCGGCGGCCACATCTTCGCCTCGGAGTTCCTGCTGCAGACGATGACGCCGCGCCCGATCGCGCCGGAGCCCGTGCAGTTCCTGAGCACGCCGCTGAACCTGCGGATCTGCCGCCGCCACGCCGACGACCCGACCGGCCAGATCAACCTCGGACCGTGGTTCCCGTCGCTCGACAGCTCGACCGAGACGGGGCAGGCGTTCTCCTGCTCGCACACGATCACACCGGTCGACGGCGCGAACGCCGTGGGCCAGACCTACCACGGCCCCGTCGTGCTGATCACCGACGCGCGCTGCTACTCGGCCACCGACATCTTCGCCGCGGGCTGGGCCGACCACGACCTGGGCCCGATCCTCGGCGTGGACGACAACACCGGCGCGGGCGGCGCGAACGTGTGGACGCACGGCCTGCTGTCGACGCTGCTGAAGATCCCGGCGCCGCTCGACGCCGAGTCGCCGTACAAGTCGTTGCCCAACAAGGCGAACATGCGCGTGTCGATCCGCCGCACGTTGCGCGTCGGCAAGCTCGCCGGCACCCCGGTCGAGGACCTGGGGGTGCGCCCGACGCACCAGCACAAGTTCACGCGCGCGGACCTGTTGCAGGGCAACGTGGATCTCCTCGCAAGAGCGGGAGAGCTGTTGAAGGAGCAGCCGGTGCGGCGGCTCGGGGTGGCGGTCGCGGGCACGACCGTCTCACTGGACACCGTGAACCTCGACCGGGTGGACGTCTACGTGGACGGCCGCCCGGCGACCTCGCTGGACGTGACCGACGGCGCGCACACCGCGACGCTGGCCGCGACCGGCCGCGAGGTGCGCGTCGAGGGTTTCGCGGACGGGCAGCTGGTGGCCGCGCGCAAGGTCGCCAGCTGATCGAGCGGGCGCTTCCGGTGACTCCATGACCGGAAGCGCCCGCTCACTCTGCCCGCTAGCGGGTGAACGTGTACGCGCGGTCGGAGGCCACGGCCGCCAGCTGCGCCTCGGTGCCCGCCGTCCAGCTCTGCGCCCAGACCACCTCACCGTTGCGGCGGAAGTTCCAGGCGACCGTGATGCCGTGCTGGTCGTTCTTGGTGAAGACCGTCACGCCACCGCGGTGGTCGCTCACCTTGGCCGTGCACTTGTCGCGCTCGCAGAGCTGCTGGGGCGACTCCTGGAAGAAGCCCGGCGCGTTGACCTGCATGAACACCGTGTTGCTCTGGCCGTTGACGGTGAACCCGGTCCAGTTCGTCATGTACTGCATGTCGTCGAACAGACCCTCGGCCTCGCCACCCCAGTTGCCGGGCGAGACGTCCTGCGCGCCGCGGAAGACCTTCGGGAAGGTCTGCTGCTGGCGAGCGGTGAACCCGGCCGCCTGCTTCTCCAGCTCCGCCTTGGTCTTGTGGACCGGCGTGACGTCCTTCGGCGGCCACGTGAGGTCCGCGGAGCCCGATGCCGACGCCGACGCCGTGCCCGCGAGACCGATCAGTGCGAGGCCCGTCAGGGCAGCCGCCATCACCTTGCGCATGCGCATTCTTTGAATCCCCCTGTGAGTACCTGCTTGCACAGAGGAAGACGCCGAATGATCATCCGAGGTTGCGTCGGACTACAACCAGCCGCGCCGCATCGCCTGCACGCCCGCCTGGAACCGGGTCTGCGCGCCGCACCGGTCCATCAGCTGCCGCACCCGCCGCTGCACGGTCCGCGGCGCGAGCCCCAGCTGCCGTGCGATCGACTCGTCGGTCAGGCCGGCGGCGAGCAGCCCGAGCAGGTTCGGGTCCACGTCGGCCGCCGCCGCGTAGATCCCGCCGGGGCTGAAGGGGATCCCCTTGTCCCAGTACAGCTCGAACGTCGAGCGCAGCACGTCCAGCAGCGCCGACGGCCGGATCAGCAGCACCTTGTCGACGATGTCGCCGTTCACGACGGGGAGGACGGCCGCGTGCGTGTCGATCACCGCGAGCTTGAACGGCAGCGTCGGCGTGACGCGGGCCCGTTCACCGGCCGCGACCAGGTCGATGATCTCGGTGACCCGGCCGGGGATGTCGACGGCCGAGCGGTCGTAGACGACCCGCCACTGCACGTCGCGTTCGCGCGTCTCGTCCTCCAGCGCGACGTGCTGGCCCAGCGGTGTCACGTACGGCGGCTGGTCGAGCACGCAGACCTCTCCGCGGGCGCCGCGCAGCAGGGCGTGCCACAGCTCCCGTACAGCGTCCACACCGGACACGACCTCGACGAACGCGTTGTCCGCCAGTTCCTCGTCGCGGTTGCGCAGGTACAGCTCCATCAGCGGGCCGATGTCCGCGCGGGCCCGGCGGTTGGCCTCCTCGCGCGCCGCGATCAGCGCCTCGACGGCCAGGTCCGGTGCCACGGCCTGCCACACGTCGCCGGGCAGGTGCCTGACCAGCCCGAGCTCCCGCATCTCCTCCAGCACCTCGGCCGCGACGCCGATCTCGTCCGTCGTGCGGCTGCCTCCCGTTACCAGGAGCTCGTAAACGGCCGTTAGCTCCGGTGCGACGCCCAAGTGTCCGAACACGGCCACATTGTGCGCCATTCGGCGCAACACCCCTGTCGTGAACACGCCAGTGTCGTCAAACGGACTCCGCTAGACCTGTTTTCGCAGGTGTGGCCCGGCTTACCGTCCTCCCACCTCCGCAGCCGGTTCAGAACACTGACGCCCTCAACGGCACGCGAAGGCCCTGCGTGGAAGGACCTCACGTGAACGGATTGCGACGCACGAGTGTGTGCGCCGCGGCAGTTTCCGCCGCCGTGCTCAGCGTTGTCGCCCCATCGGCGACCGCAGCCCCCGCCCAGATCCAGTCCCAGCCGGACTCGACCCAGGTGAACCGCCCCTTCGAGCGGCTGATCGTCGGCTACAAGCCCGGCACCGCCGAAGCCTCGTCCGACTCCGCTGCCTCGGACGACGCCCGCAGCAAGGGCAAGTCCGTGCACCGCCGCATGGCGAGTGGCGCGGTCGTCGTCGACCTCGGCGCGAAGACCACGAACGCCGACAACACGATCCAGGCGTTCAAGAACGACCCGAAGGTCGCCTACGTCGAGCCGGACCTGCTGATGCAGCCGTTCGCCGACCCGAACGACACCGACTACTCCCGGCAGTGGGACCTCTTCGAGGCCACCGCGGGCATGAACGTGCCCGGCGCGTGGTCCAGCACCACCGGCTCCGGTGTGACCGTCGCGGTCATCGACACCGGCTACGTCGCGCACAGCGACCTGGCGGACCGGGTCGTCGCGGGGTACGACTTCGTCTCCGACGCGGCGCGTGCCCGTGACAACAACGGCCGCGACTCGAACCCGGCCGACCAGGGTGACTGGGCGGCGCGCGGCGAGTGCGGCACCGACGCCAACGGCAACCCGGTGCCCGCCCAGGACAGCAGCTCCTCCTGGCACGGCACGCACGTGGCCGGCACGATCTCCGCGTCCACGAACAACAGCAAGGGCATCGCGGGCATCGCCTACGACGCCAAGATCCAGCCGCTGCGCGTGCTCGCCAAGTGCGGTGGCGCCACCTCGGACATCGCCGACGCGATCACCTGGGCGTCCGGCGGCACCGTGACCGGCGTGCCCGCGAACCAGACGCCCGCCAAGGTCATCAACATGTCGCTGGGCGGCAAGTCCTCCTGCTCCACGACGTACCAGAACGCGATCAACGGCGCCATCAACCGCGGCTCCACGATCGTCGTCGCGGCCGGCAACTCGAACGACAACGCGTCGCTCTACACCCCGGCCAACTGCTCCGGCGTGATCACCGTCGCCGCGTCGTCCCGTGAGGGCAACCGGACGTTCTACTCGAACTACGGCACCCGCATCGACATCGCGGCGCCCGGCGGCGAGACCCGTCGCGGCACCGACACCCCCGGCACCATCACCACGCCGGAGAACGGCATCTGGTCGACGCTGAACGCGGGAACCACCGTCCCCGGCGCCGAGAACTACAAGCCCTACCAGGGCACGTCGATGGCCGCCCCGCACGTCGCGGGCCTCGCGGCGCTGCTGGTCGCCAAGAAGCCGGCGCTCACGCCGGCCCAGGTCAAGGACCTGATCAAGACCAACGCCCGTCCGCTCCCCGGCACCTGCTCGGGTGGCTGTGGCGCGGGTCTCGCCGACGCCGCGAAGACCGTGGCCGCCCTCGACACGACTCCGCCGCCCTCCGGTGGCCTGGAGAACACGACCGACGTCGCCATCCCGGACCGCGGCACCGCCGTGACGTCGTCCATCACCTCCACGGTGACGGGCAACGCCTCCTCGACCACCAAGGTCGGCGTGGACATCGTCCACTCCTACCGCGGTGACCTGGTGATCGACCTGGTCGCGCCGGACGGCACCGCCTACCGGCTGAAGAACTCGTCCTCTTCGGACAGTGCCGACAACGTGGTGGCGACCTACACGGTCAACGCCTCGTCCGAGGTCGCGGCGGGCACGTGGAAGCTGCGGGTCCAGGACGTGTACTCCGGTGACACCGGGTACATCAACGCCTGGAACCTGACCCTGCGATAGCTCCACGAGTTCGCCGAGGGGCGGCGCCTCCCAGCCTGTTCCTGGGGGAGCGCCGCCCTTTCACGTGCCGGGCACGTCCCGGTCGCGGGTAACGTCGCGGGCATGGCCACACTGGTGACTTTTCACGCCCATCCCGACGACGAGTGCATCGTGACCGGTGGCGTGATGCGCAAAGCGTTCGAGGAGGGACATCGGGTCGTGCTCGTCGTCGCGACGCGGGGCGAGGCGGGGGAGGTGCCCGACTTCCTGGAGGAGGGCGAGGAACTCTGGCAGCGCCGCGTCGTGGAGACGCACGCGGCGGCGGACCTGCTGGGCGTCGCGCGCGTGGAGTTCCTGGGGTACCGCGACTCCGGGATGATGGGCGACGAGCTCAACGACCAGCCCGGTTCGTTCTGGACCGCGGACGTCGAGGAGGCGGCCCAGAAGCTCGCGGCGATCCTCGTCGAGGAGGACGCGAAGGTGCTCACCACGTACGACAGCTTCGGCGGCTACGGCCACCCCGACCACATCCAGACGCACCGCGTGGGCATGCGCGCCGCGGAGATCGCGGGCACACCGGCCGTCTACCAGGCGATGGTGCGCGAGTCGGAGTTCCGCGAGGCGTTCCGGAAGGCCGGCATCGACGAGCCGCAGCCGCTCGGCGAGGGCGCGGTGCCGGAGTCGGAGATCAACGTCGGTGTCGACGTCTCGAAGTACCTGGAGGTGAAGCGGCAGGCGATGCGCGCCCACGCCTCGCAGATCACCGAGGAGTCGTTCTTCCTGTCGCTCGACGAGCCGACGTTCGCGCACGCGTTCGGCACCGAGTGGTTCATCCGCGAGGGCCACGAACCCGCGACCGCGCTGGACCTGTAGGAACGGCGACGGGGGCGGTCCGAAGTGGACCGCCCCCGTCGATGCTCCGGCTAGTTCACGCGCTGCGGCGGCGACGCAGGAACAGCAGGGTGCCGGCACCGGCGCCCACGAGACCCAGACCCGAGAGCAGCAGCCACGCCGGGGACGCACCGGTGGCCGCGAGGGGCGGTTCCGGAGCGCTGCCGCCGGGAGCGGCCGGGGTGGTCGACGGCGGAGCCTCGGAGGACGAGGGCACCTCCGGGGACGTGGCGACCGGCGTCGTGGTCGTCGTCGCCGGCTTGGTCGTCGTGGTCGGAGGCGTCTCCACGCACTTGGGCGTCTTGAGCGTCTCTTCGAAGCTGTACTTCGAGTCGTCCGAGGCAGTCACCTTCACGAAGAACTTGTGCTCGACGGTGCCGTCGGCCACGAACTTCTTCGACTCGAGCTTGTTGTCGACCTTCTCGCCCCAGTTCTTGTCGAACTTCTCGTCGACCAGAACCTTCTCGCCGTCCTTGATCAGCAGCTTGTTCTTGTTGCCGCCCGCGTACTGGGTCAGCTTGACCGACAGCACAGCCTTGTCCTTGACGCACTCAGCCGACAGGAACTTGTCGTGAGCGCTTGCAGGGGTGGCCAGCGCGACCATGGTCAGCGCGGCGGTGGCGGTCACCGCGAACGCGCCGAGAACTCTCCTTGCCAACGAATCTCTCCTGCTCTGTTTGATGCGTGGCGGGGCCGAGCACACATTCATGATCTGAATCACCCGACCGGGTGAACCGCGTCACGCTAGCAACAGAGAGCGGTCGAAAGGTCACCGTATGACAACGCTACGGTGTCACCACGGAAAGATCCTCATGTTTTCTGTTAGGCCGATCGCGCCCGCGACCAGCCGCATCTGCTCGACACCGCGCACGTCGGCGTCCAGCAGGCGTGGCGAGCAGATCATCACGGCGAGCGTCTGGGCGCGCGAGAGTGCCACGTTCAACCGGTTGCGCGACAGGAGGAAGTCCAGGCCACGGGGCAGGTCCACGGTGGACGACGACGTCATGGACATGATGACGGCGGGTGCTTCCTGGCCCTGGAAGCGGTCCACGGTGCCCACCCGAGTTTCGGTGAACCCCGCATCGGCGAGCCTGCGCCGGATCACCCGCACCTGCAGGTTGTACGGCGCCACGACGAGAATGTCCGCATCAGTCAGTTCGCGCGTTTTGCCGTTGTCCGTCCAGGTGCGACCGACGATCGCGCGCACCGTGTCCACCACGGCCTCGGCCTCCTCGACCGACGACGTGATGTTGTGCCGGTGGTCGACCTCGCGCAGGTAGATCCCGGGCTCGATGCCGGAGATCGACCGGTGTGCCGCGGTTTCGTGCGAATGGAGCAGTCCGGCGTAGGAGAGCTCGGACACGGGACGGCAGACCGCCGGGTGCATGCGCCGCGTCTCGGCCAGGAAGTAGCCCAGGTGCGGAGGGATCACGTCAGCGTCGCCGAGCAGGTGGCCGAGTGCCGACGCGTCCGAACCGGGCGGGTGCACGCCCTGCACGACCTGCGGCAGTTGCTGGGGGTCGCCCAGCAGCACGAGGTTGCGCGCGGCCGTCGCCACCGCCACCGCGTCGGCCAGCGCGAACTGGCCGGCCTCGTCGATGATCATCACGTCGAACGGCTGCGCCTTGATCACGGCGTTGGAGAACGTCCACGCCGTGCCGCCGACCAAGTGGCCCTGCGGGTGCTCCTCACGCCACTGCGCCAGCGCTCCGTTGCTCTTCGGCTGGTCCCACGGGAGGCCCTCCTCGGGCTTCTTCTCCTTGGGGCGCTTGGCCATCGGGATGTCGGGGTCGACCGAGGACAGCACGTTCTCCACGGCCTTGTGCGACGTCGAGGTCACCGCGACGGTCTTGCCCTGGTCGATCAGGTGCCGCACGAGCTTGGTCGCGAGGTAGGTCTTGCCCGCGCCGGGCGGTCCCTGCACGGCGAGCGTCCCGCCGTCGAGCTGGTCGACGGCCTTGATCACGGCCTGCACCACGTCGTCGTGCTGCGGCAACGGTTGCACGGGCGGCGTGCGCAGCAACAGGTCGATGCCGGGGTTGCGGGGGAGCAGCGGCAGCAGGCCGACGGCCTGCTCCGCCAGTTCCGCGACGGCCTCGTCCTTGGGCGACGCGGGCACCGGGCTGCCCGGCAGCACGGCGATCGGCAGTTCGGAGTGCTCCTGCGAGTTGCTCTCGGTCAGCACCAGCTCGTACGGGTTGTCGTCCGCCACCACGGCGTTGCGCGTGACGTTGCCGGGGTAGAGCAACCGGACCTGCTCGCCCGAACCGAACGGGTGCGGGCGTTCCGGGTCGATCCGCGCGTGCACCTGCCGCTTGTGCGTGCGGACCCGCCCGGCGGGAGGCACCCAGTCCTCGGCCTTGAGCGTGATCGGCACCGCGCAGTTCGAGTCCGTCTCCAGGTCGGAGATCGGCGCGAGGGCCTGCCGGAAGAAGTCGCCCCACGCCGGACTCGCCTCACGCCGGTGATAGCCCACGGTCGCCGCGAACAGGTCGTGCCCCTCGGCCATCAACGGCTCGGTCAGCGCCGCCATCCGGCGCGCCCGCTCGGCCGCCTTCTCCAGCGCCGCCTCGTCGCGCTCCTGCGGCGGCGTCGTCTCGATCTCGCGCTCGGTCTTGATCCGCACGAGGAGGTCCCGGAGTCCGCGGGTGGGAACCTCGTCGTCCAGCAACGGCTTCAGCGCGGGCAGCGTGTACTCCCGAGTGGACACCCGCAGCACTCGCCGCGTCAGCGCGCCGAGATCGACGCAACGCCGCACCAGTTCGTCCACTTCGGACTCACGCGTCGCCGTCCGCGCGGCCCGCCCGGCGAGGTCGTGCGGCGCGAAGTGGTAGACCGTGCCGGTCGGCGTGCGGTCGACGAACTCCTCGAACGTCCCCTCCCAGCCCGGCGTCCGGAACGTGTCGCCGTCGACCTCCAGGAACACGTCGTCCTCGGCGGGCTCCGGCAGGTTCGCCAACGCCTCCGGCGCCACGACCTCGTACGTGATGACGCCGGTGCGTTCCTGCTGCACCTGGAGCCGGGCCTGCGCGGTCAGCGCAGTGAAGCTCGCAGGCGACAGCGTCGCGGGCCGTTCCTCGGTCGCCGCAAGCGCGTCGATCGTGTCAATGCCGGCTGAAACGAGCTTTCGCCGCTGGTCGGCGCGCAGCCCGGCCACCAGCGACAGGTCCCGCGCCTGCTCCCGGCCGGAAGCGCAGTGACGAGCGAACCGGCACCCGGTGCAGGCCGCCCGCACATCCCCCCAGGACCGCTTCGGTGCGGGCGAGGGCTTCGCGAGCCGGGTCCGCAGGCGCCCCAGCAGGGGAGTGAAGTCGGCGATCCGGAACGACCTGCGCCGCCCGTCGACCACCAGGTGCGCCCGAGTGGCGCCCAGGGCCTGCGCCGCCGCTACCAGCGACAACACGGCGAGAGGAGTGAAGTCCGAGGCCTCGTCGCACGGCTCGTAGCCGTCGGCTGTGCGCACGAGGGTCTGAGCCGAGCAGTGGAACACGCCGTCGAAGAACACGGCGTTCTCGACCAGGTCGGCGCCGGAACGCATCTCCGCAGCCGTCCGGGCAGCGGCGAGGTGCAGTTCGGACGGGTCGCCACGCCGTTCGTCACGAGCGAGGAAGCTGCGGTGCTCGCACTCGAGCAGGTCGACGAGATCGGACGGGCTGGCGAGCATGGCTGCCGATGCTAGTGGAGTGGCTCAGAACGTGGGCGGCGTATCCGCGCTCAGCAGGGCGCCTCGCGGCACCGCCCCCACGCCCCCGCCCCCACGCCCCCGTACAACCAGTACGAAGACGTGGGGGCGGCACCACGATGCACCCGTCTGACCACGAATACACCGGCCACGTCCTGAGCCACACCCCTAGCGCCGCCCCCTGACAGAACGGGCGTGGGGGCCCCCCGCGCCCCCCCCCCCCCCCGCGCCCGCCCCCCCCCCCCCCCCCCCCCCCCCCCACCCCCGCACCATCAGGTGCCGCCTAGACGTTCGCCTCCACCAGGTGCAGCAAGGCCTCGTGGTGCGTGTTCGGGTAGTCGTGCGGCCGGAACGGACGGGTCTGCGCCCGCACCAGCGCCGCCGCCGCGGCCAGCTCGCCGGTGCGCACCTCGGTGTCCCGGTGCAGGAACGGGAAGTGCGGCTCCCGCACCTCGTCGGGCCACAGCAGCGTGTGCAGCACCAGAACGCCGTGCTGCGGCCGGATGGCCGCCAGCGTCTCCTTGCCCCGCAACCCGAACTTCACGATCGCGGCGGTCTTGGTCCGCTCCAGCGTCTCCCGCAGCAGCACGTAGGACCGCACGGCCAGGTCGTCCGGCTCCAGGTAGTAGCTGCGGTGCAGCGCGACCGGGTCCAGGTCGACCTGCGGCGCGAACTGCTGCACGTCGATCACGCCGTCCTCCGGTGCCGGCAGATCGCCGGGATCGATCTGCACGATCCTGCCGTCGTCGAGCTCGTAACCCCGTCCGATGTCCTCCGGCGCCAGCCGCAACGAGCACTCGCCGCACACCTGCTGGTGACGCACGCGGCCGCTGTCCTCGCGGTGCACCAGGTGCACCTTGCTGCGGTGTTCGGTGGCCGCGGACACCAGCCGCACCGTCATCGTCGTCATCCCGAACCGAAGTGCTCCCCGCCACACAGTCCTCATGACAAATGAGTACTCGAACAGGTGTTCAACTACGCATAAGACCTGATGGAAGGGCTCGTTCGGACGCGTCCGACGGATACCTCGGACGCGTGTTTCCGACGAAAGTCATCCAGAAGGCTCACCAGGGCGACGGCGCGTAGTCCTTCAGGAAGCAGCCGTACAGGTCCTCGCCGGCCTCGCCGCGCACGATCGGGTCGTACACCCGCGCCGCGCCGTCGACCAGGTCCAGCGGGGCGTGGAAGCCCTCCTCGGCGAGCCGCATCTTCATCGGGTGCGGACGCTCGTCGGTGATCCAGCCCGTGTCGACGGCGGTCATCAGGATGCCGTCGGCCTGCAGCATCTCCTCGGCGCTGGTGCGCGTCAACATGTTCAGCGCGGCCTTCGCCATGTTCGTGTGCGGGTGCCCGGATCCCTTGTAGGCGCGGGAGAACTGGCCCTCCATCGCCGACACGTTCACCACGTACTTGCGGCGGTACGAGGACTTCGCCATCGACGCCCGCAGCCGCGAGATCAGCAGGAACGGCGCCGTCGAGTTGCACAGCTGCACTTCCAGCAGTTCCACCGGGTCGACCTCGTCGACGTTCTGGATCCACGAGTTGACCGGCGCGGTGTCCGGCACGAGGCCGCCCGCGTCGATGTCCTTCGAGCCCGCCATCAACGCCAGCGTCGTCACCGAGTGCGCCTCGGGAACGGCGGTGCCGGGCAACGCGAGCTGCCCGTGCCCGCCGAACGAGATCAGCTCGGGACGCTTCGCATCCCCCGTCAACGCCTCGTGCTCGGCCTGAGCCAGCGGCGCGTACGCGTTCGAGGAACGGCGCACGGTCTGGGCCGCGTTGTTGATCAGGACGTCGAGCGGCCCGCGCGAGGCCACCTCGTCGGCCAGCGCCAGCACCTGGGCCGGGTCGCGCAGGTCGATGCCGACGATCTTGAGCCGGTCGATCCAGTCGGCGGCGTCGGGCATCGAGGCGAACCGCCGCGCCGCGTCCTTGGGGAACCGGGTGGTGATCGTGGTGTGCGCACCGTCACGCAGCAGCCGCAGTGCGATGTACATGCCGATCTTCGCCCGCCCGCCGGTCAGCAGCGCGTTGCGGCCAGACAGGTCCGTGCGGGCGTCGCGCTTGCTGTGGTTGAAGGCGGCGCAGGCGGGGCAGAGGTTGTGGTAGAAGGCGTCCACCTCGACGAACCTCGTGCGGCACGTGTAGCAGGACCGGGCGCGCAGCAACGTGCCCGCCGTGGCGCCCTGAGCGGTCGACACGAGGGGAAGCCCCTGCGTCTCGTCGTCGATGCGGTCCGGCGACCCGGTGGCCGTCAGCGCGGTGACGGCGCGGTCGTTGGCCACGATGGCGGCCTTGCGCTCGGTTTTGCGGAACTTCTTCGCGGCCTTGAAGATCTTCGCGGTGGCCCGGCGGACGCGCACGGCGTCGTCGTGTTCGGCCGGCAGGTCCTCGACCTGGGCAAGCACGCGCAGGCAGACTTCCAGCTCTGCGGGGTCGATCGAGGTCATGAGCAGGGATTTTACGCGTTGAGGGGTGGTGGTCCGGTGACCGGGCCTGAACTGCTGGTGCTGTGGGACATCGACAACACGCTGATCTCGGCGCGCGGCTTCGGCGGACTGATGTACCGCGAGGCGTTCCGGAGCGCCTTCGGCAGGGAGCTGAGCGGGCCCGTGGACCTCGGCGGCCGCACCGAGGCCGACATCATCGAGGAGACGCTGCGCCTGCACGACATCGAGCACACCGAGGAGGCGGCCCAGCTCCTCGCCGACGCGCTCGCGACCTCCTTCGAGGCCAGGCGCGCGGAGCTGCCCGGCCACGGCGAGGTGCTGCCGGGAGCGCTGGAGGCCCTCCAGCACTTCGCGGACGATCCGCGCGTGCACCAGGGCGTGCTGACGGCGAACCTCAGGAGCGTGGCGCTGATCAAGCTGGAGGAGTTCGGCCTGGCGCACCTGGTCGACTGGGAGGTCAGCGCGTTCGGCGACGAGCACGCCGACCGGGCCGAGCTGGTGACGTTCGCCCGCGAACGCGCCCAGCGCATCCGGCCGTTCACCCACGACGAGGTCGTGCTCATCGGCGACACCCCGCACGACGTCTACGCGGCGACGAAGGCGGGTGTCCGGCTGGTCGCCGTGGCCACCGGCCGCAGCGACGCGGACGACCTGCGGCGGGCCGGGGCCGGGACCGTGCTCGACGACCTGGCGGACCTCGGTGAGCTGACCAGGCAGGTGTGGAGGAGCGCGCCGCAGGGAAACCGCACGGCATGAATCCCGAAGCACCCGAGGCAGACGTGCAGGAGCAGCTGCGAGAGGTCGTCCCGCACGAGCCGGTCGAGACGTCGGACACGCCGCTGGAGGCGAACGAGGCCGACGCGCACGAGCAGCGCCAGGAAGTCCCCGTCGACGACGAGGATGAGGTCTAACGGGCTCTGGCCCTCGATCGATCACGGCGTTATGGTGCGCGGCATGCCCACAGCAGGCGGCCCGACAGTCAAACGGCTGTCCCAGCCGGACGCCGACATCAAACCCAAGGCCCTCGGCTTGCCCCGGGGGCGCACGGTGATCTCGGTCTTCGGCTCCACGGAAGACATCGAGACGGATCTCGCCGCGAAGTTGTTGCCGGTGCTCAGATCCGTCGTCGTGACCGCGGCGCGCAACGGCGCCGTGTTCGTCACCGAAGGCACCGACAGAGGCGTTGTCCACTTGCTGGGCATGGCTTTGCAGGCGTGCGAGCAGCGCTGGCCCGTCGTGGTCGGGGTCGCGCCGAGCAGCAAGGTGCACGACCTGACCGAGAGCTCCACCAACGGCCAGGTCCCGCTGGAACCCAACCACAGCGTCGCCGTCATCGTCCCCGGTTCGGAGTGGACGGACGCGACCCCGGTGCTGTTCCGCACGATCGACGCCGTGCGCCACAAGAAGCCCGTCGTCGCCCTCGTCGTCGGAGGCGAGAGCGAGCAGGAGGTCGTCGACCACCTCAGCGGTGACAACCCGTTGCTGGTGCTCGCCGGCACGGGCGGCCTCGCGGACCGCATCGCGACCGGCGACCTCACCGGTGACCTCGCGGTGCTGGTGCGCAGCGGCAAGATCTTCATCGTCCACGTGGACGAGGGTGCCGGCAAGGCCGTCACCGCGCTGGAACGGTTGCTGGGCAAGGAGAAGCCCGTCAAGCCACCGAGGATCCTGCCCAAGCTCCGGTACCGGGCTCCCGAGGCGCGGCCGCTGGTCGACCCCGGCTTCGTCGTCGCGTACCCGATGCTCGCGGACGCCATCCACGAAGCGAACCAGGTCGTCGCGCCGGCGTTCCAGGAGCTCGACGCGGAAGCCGACGTCGAGCAGAACCGCTACCGGCTCACGGCCGTGCTCGCGATCGTGGGCGGCCTGACGACGACGGTGTTCGCCGGGCTGCAGACGTGGCTGAAGGACACGCCGTGGCCCGGAGTGCTCGTCGTGGCGGGTGGCGCGTTCGCCGCGGCCATCACGATCGTGGCGCGCAAGCGCGAGTCGCTCGACAAGTACCTGACGGCCCGGTCGCGCGCGGAACGCCTGCGGGCGTTGTACTTCGCGCACCTCGCCGCCGTGGCGCCCGCCACCGAGGAGGAGCGCCAGGACAAGGTGGCGGACCTGGAAGCCGCGGTCAGCAACCGCAAGCACGAGGTGGTCAGGACATGAGCGACAAACTCAGGCAGGCGCAGTTCGTCGAGGCCTACCTCCGCCACCGCTTCCAGGACCGGCTCGACCACTTCGAACGCAGCCGCAAGCGCTACGCCCGTGCCCGCACGTGGACGGTCGCGCTCGCGGCGGCGATGTTCATCGCCGCCGCCGCGGCCGCCGCGATCGGCATGGCGGACGGGCCGCGCAGGGCCATGTGGGCTTTCGTGGCAACCACTTTCGCCGCTCTGGGCACCGCCATGTCGCTGTACGAGGCGACTTTCGGGTTCCGCCGCCTGGCGCGGGAGAGTGCGACCACTTCCGTTGCGCTGCAACGGCTCGCGGTGGACGGCCCCACGCCGGACGACGTGGACGACGAGCGGCTGGTCGCATTTGTGACCGAAGTGGAGTCGGTGCTGAGGTACGGCCGGTAAAAAGCCGAATCCCGGCTTGAATCGTTCGGGTTGTCTTCGGAAAAATCGCTTCCGCGGTTTGGCACGCAGCGTGGGTGATCGATTACGGTAAGCACAGGTTCTGGTGTTTCGGTCACCTAGTTGTCATGATGACCACATCCCCCGATGCGGAAGCAGGCACGACATGACTTGGGCGCGTCCCGCGATCGCCGAGCCCGAAACCGGCACCTTCGCCGAGGCCAAGGCTCTGGAAAAGGAGCACAGCACGATTCAGAACAGCAAGGCGGCACGCACCGTGGCCTGTCACGCCACGGACGCGCTCGACTGCGCCGACTTGCTGGAGATGCTCGGCCTGAGCGCCACGGAGGGCAAGGTCCGGGTGTAACCCCGCGACTGGATCCACCACTCGGCCACCAGCAGGTTCACCACGAACGACAGCCAGTTCGCGGTGGCGAACAGGAGCAGCCCGTCCCCGTCGGGCACCAGTGCGCCGAGAGCAAGGCCCCAAAGGCGACCCGTCACGGCGGCGCCGGTGAGTGCGAAACCGCGGATCATCCAGATGCGGTGTTCGCCGAACTGGCGCCGCCGTGCCGTCTTCAGGCCGAACACCGCGCTGACGAACCACAGCACGGACAGGACCGTCAGCGGCCCGGACGACGCCAGCCCGTACAGCGACAGCTGGGCGCACGCGATGCCGAGCAACGACGACGGCAGGACCGCCGCGAAGTAGACGCGTCCCATCACCCGGTGCACCCGCGGGTGCCGGGCGCGCAGGCCCGGCCAGAACTGCGATACACCCGCCAGGACCGCGACCGTTCCGGTGAAGATGTGCGCGACCAGGACGCCGTAATGGGCGGGCCCGTGCAGCGCCGGCCTCGCCTGGTCCATGTCCAGCGTGACGTACGCGCTCGCCGCGAAGATCGTTATCGCCACGCAGACCAGTCCCGACACCGCCAACCAGACGGCGTACCCCCACGAAGTCTTCATGCCCCAAGCCTGTCAACGGCTTCACTCGAACGCGCTGGTGCGCGCCCCCGAGCGAGCAGTGGGGCGCGCCCTACTGGGATGATGTGACTCATGCGTACGGTCGAGATCTCCGAAGAGCCGATCAGGCTAGGGCAGTTCCTCAAGCTGGCTCAGCTGGCCGAGGACGGCGGGCACGCCAAGGTGCTCATCGAGGACGGAGAAGTCCACGTCAACGGCTCTGTGGAGCTGCGGCGCGGTGCCCAGCTGCGCCACGGCGACATCGTGGTCGTCAATGGTGACGAGGTGCGCATTTCCGTTCGGCCGTAGGAGGTTGCTCCGTTCGGCGGTAAGTGCATGCACAAGCGCAGTCGATCAGACTAGGGCCTGAAGACCCGATCTGAACGAATACCCGGGGACATACGTATCCTTTATGTCCCTTGTGGACATCCGGGAATCGTCTTGTGGCGCCACGTTTTTGTTACTGTGAGACGCGCGTCACGTCCGGTGTTCGGACGCCGGGAAAATTTTTTCCAGGGTCTGTAACGCGGACGCCGGAACATACGAATCACCGGTTGCGAGCTTCGGCGGCCGAGCCCGGATGACGGCTCTGCCGAAGATCGCGAAGTCCGAAGTTCCAAGGTCCTCGGGGTGACCTGCGTTCGTGCACGTCCGGAATCGCCGCTGAGCCGGGGAGATCAAAACGATGAGTGAGCAGGTCCGCGCTGCCCGTGACGTCGACGGGTTGCGCTCCACGCTCAACACTCTGTCGGAACACAGACAGACCCATCCACCCGTAGCGCGCTGGGAAAGCCGCTACCGATACGCCGTGATCACGGCCGATGTGCTGACCGTCGTCCTGGTCGTCATCGCCGTCGGTGCCGTCATGAGCATGCGTCACACGGCCTTCGGCCCGCTTTCCCTTGCATTGCTGGACATACTCACAGTAGTTGTCGTGGTCGGTTCCCTCGCCATCAACCGCGTGTGGACACCGGCCGTCCTCGGCCAGGGAGCCGAGGAGTTCCGAAGACTCGGCCGGGGTTTGTTCGGTGCCGTCGTGGCGCTCGGCCTCGGAGCGCTCGCCGTCGACATCCCCGGCGCCCGCCTGTGGATCTTCGTCGTAGTTCCCGCGATCGCACTGGTCGCGTTTCCCATGCGCTACCTCCTGCGCCGCCCGCTGCACCGCGGCCGCAGTGAAGGACGATTCCTGCTCTCGGTCCTCGCCGCCGGCAACCTGGACACCGTCGAGGACCTCATCCACCGCACCAAGCGCGTCGCCCACCTGGGCTGGCGCGTGGACGCGATCTGCACGATCGACGGCCGCGGCCGCTCCGGCACCGAGGTCGACGGCGTGCCCGTCGTCGGCCAGCTGCGCGAGCTCGCCGAGCACGTCCGCCGCGGTGGGTACCGCATCGTCGCCGTCACACCCGACGCCTACTGGACACCTCGCCGTCTCCAGCAGCTCGCGTGGGCGCTCGAAGGCTCCGGTGCCGAAATGGTCGTTTCTCCCGGTCTCATGGAGGTCGCCGGCCCGCGGCTGCACATGAGCGCCGTGCTCGGCATGCCGCTGCTGCGCGTGAGCGAACCGGCCCTGAGCGGATTCCGCCGTCTGGTCAAGGAAGTCGTCGATCGCGTCGGAGCGTTCGTCCTCCTGGTCCTGCTGGCACCGCTCATGTTCGCCGTCGCGGCGTTCGTGATGATCGACAGCCGCGGTCCCGTCTTCTACCGCCAGAAGCGCGTCGGCAAGACCGGTGTGCCGTTCACGATCATCAAGTTCCGCACGATGGTGACCAACGCCGACGCGTTGCGCGCCAGGCTCGCCAGTGTCGACGAGGGCAACGGCGTGCTGTTCAAGATGAAGAAGGACCCGCGCATCACCAAGGTCGGCACGTTCCTGCGCCGCTACTCCATCGACGAGCTGCCACAGCTGTTCAACGTCCTCGCGGGCAGCATGTCGCTCGTCGGCCCGCGCCCACCGCTGCCGGAGGAGACCGCGAAGTACTCCTCGGACGTGCGGCGCCGCCTGCTGGTGAAGCCCGGCCTGACCGGTCTGTGGCAGGTGAGCGGACGGAGCGACCTCTCGTGGGAGGAGTCGATCCGCCTCGACCTGCGCTACGTCGAGGACTGGTCGCTCGCACTCGACCTCGTGATCATGTGGAAGACCTTCCGCGCCGTCTTCGGCGGCCAGGGGGCCTACTGATGGGGAACCAAGACGTGATTGGCCTTGCTGTCATCGGTGCCGGGTACTGGGGGCCGAACCTCGTTCGCAACGCCCAGGCCACGCCGGCGCTGCACCTGCGCTACCTGTGCGACCTCGACGTCGAGAAGGCCCAGCGCGTGCTGGGCCAGTACTCGACGGTGCGCGCCACCGCGTCGCTGGACGAGGTCCTCGCCGACCCCGACGTCCACGCGGTCGCCATCGCCACCCCCGCGGCCACGCACCTGCCCGTCGCCCTCGCGGCGCTGGAGGCCGGCAAGCACGTCCTTGTGGAGAAGCCGCTCGCGGCCAACTTCGAGGACGGCCTCAAGCTCGTCGAGACCGCCGAGCAGCGCGGCCTCACGCTGATGCTGGACCACACCTTCGCCTACACGTCGTCGGTGCAGCACCTGCGCAAGATCATCCGTGGCGGCGACCTCGGTGACATCCAGTACATCGACTCGGTGCGCATCAACCTCGGTCTGGTGCAGCCGGACGTCGACGTGCTGTGGGACCTCGCCCCGCACGACCTGTCGATCTTCGAGGCGATCCTGCCCGACGACGTGCGCCCGGTCGAGGTCTCGGCGCACGGCTCCGACCCCATCGGCGCGGGCGTCGCGTGCGTCGGCCACCTCACGGTGCGGCTGTCCAACGGGGCGATCACGCACGTGCACGTGAACTGGCTGTCGCCGACGAAGATTCGCACGATGGTCATCGGCGGTTCGCAGCGCACGGTCGTGTGGGACGACAACAATCCCGCACAGCGACTGTCCATTTACGACCGGGGAGTCGACCTCTCCCCGGAGCAGCAGAAGATCTCCTACCGCACCGGCGACATGGTCGCGCCGGCGTTGGTGGAACGCGAGGCGTTGCGGTCGATGATGGCGGAGTTCGCCGCGTCCATCACCGAGAAGCGCGCCCCGCTGACCGACGGCCGCGCGGGTCTGCGCGTGCTGGCGGTGCTGGAGGCGGCGTCGGAGTCGCTGCGCTCCGGCGGGGTCTTCGTTCCCGTTCAACAAGTCGAAGGCAGGGTTTCTTGATGTCGGCCCCCAAGGATCTGGCCCAGGAGGGTCTGGCCCAGCCGATCACCGGTCAGCGCGCGCTCGTCACGGGCGGCGCCGGAACCATCGGTTCGTCGGTCGTGGACCAGCTCGTCGAGGCCGGCGCGGCCGAGGTCGTCGTGCTGGACAACTTCGTGCGCGGCCGCCGGGAGAACCTGGCCTCCGCGCTCGAGTCCGGTGTCGTCCGCGTCGTCGAGGGCGACATCAACGACAAGGCGCTGGTGCGCGAGCTGACCGAGGGCATGGACCTCGTCTTCCACCTCGCCGCCATCCGCATCACGCAGTGCGCGGAGGAACCGCGGCTGGCGCTGGAATGCCTGGTCGACGGCACGTTCACGATCCTGGAGGCCGCCGCGGCCGCCGGGGTGAAGAAGGTCATCGCGTCGTCGTCGGCGTCGATCTACGGCCTCGCGGAGTCGTTCCCCACCGGCGAACGGCACCACCCGTACAACAACGACACCTTCTACGGCGCCGCGAAGGCGTTCAACGAGGGCATGCTGCGCAGCTTCAAGGCCATGTACGACCTCGACTACGTGGCGCTGCGCTACTTCAACGTGTACGGCCCGCGGATGGACGTCCACGGTCTGTACACCGAGGTGCTCATCCGCTGGATGGAGCGCATCGTCGACGGCAAGTCGCCGCTCATCTTCGGCGACGGCGCCCAGACGATGGACTTCGTGCACGTGCACGACATCGCACGCGCCAACATCCTCGCGGCCAAGGCGCCGGTCACGGACACGGTGTACAACATCGCGTCCTCCCAGGAGACCTCGCTCAAGGAGCTCGCCCTCGCGTTGCTTGCCGCGATGGACTCCGACCTGCCGCTGGAGCACGGCCCCGAGCGCAAGGTGAACGGCGTGACGCGCCGGCTCGCCGACATCAGCCTCGCGGCCACCGAGCTCGGGTGGAAGCCCGAGATCGAGATGGACGGCGGACTGCGCGACCTCGTCGCGTGGTGGCGTGCCGAGAAGGCCGCCGCCGAGCAGAACGCCCGGTAACACCCCCGAAAGCCGCGGCCGCGGCGCCCCCCGCACCCCCACGCCGCCGCGCCGCGCCGCCCCACCCGCCCCGCACCCTCCAGCACGAACGTTCGCTGGACCGGCCGGAACCCGCCGCCGTCGGGCTCCGGTCACCTCCCCGCCGTCAGCGGACGCCGTTCTGCTCCTCTCCGCCGTCGAGCAGGACGGCGTCCGCCGGCACCAGGTCCACCACCGATGAAGGGCAGTACCAGTGATTCCGGTTATGCGGCCGTTGCTCGGTGAGGAAGAGGCGCTCGCCGCCGCCGAGGCCGTCCGGTCCGGCTGGGTGGCGCAGGGCCCGCGCGTCCGCGAGTTCGAGGAGGCGTTCGCCGCGTCGGTCGGCGCGAGCCACGGCGTGGCCGTGTCGTCGTGCACCACCGGCCTGCACCTCGCCGTGCACCTGCTCGGCATCGGCCCCGGCGACGAGGTCGTCGTGCCGTCGTTGTCGTTCATCGCCACCGCGAACGCCGTGCGCTACACCGGCGCGACCCCCGTCTTCGCCGACGTCGAAGCCGGGACGGGCAACATCAGCGCGTCCACAGTGGAGCCGGTGCTCACCGAGCGCACACGCGCGGTCATGGTCGTGCACCAGGCCGGCGTGCCCGCCGACGTCGACGCCCTCAAGGCGTTCTGCGAACCGCGTGGCATCGCGGTGATCGAGGACGCGGCCTGCGCCGCGGGTTCCACCTACAAGGGCAAGCCGGTCGGCACGAACGCGCTGCTGGCCGCTTGGTCGTTCCACCCGCGCAAGCTCCTCACCACGGGTGAGGGCGGCATGGTCACCACCGACGACCCCGACTGGGCCGTCCGGCTCAAGCGCCTGCGGGAACACGGCATGAGCGTGTCCGCCGCGGACCGCCACAACGGCGGGTCGGCCGTGATCGAGCAGTACCTGGAGACGGCGTTCAACTACCGGATGACCGACATCCAGGCCGCCGTCGGCCTGGTCCAGCTGTCCAAACTGGACGCGATCATCGCCCGTCGCCGTGAGCTGGCCGCCCGCTACCACGAGCTGCTGGCGGACACCGGCCTCACCGCGGTGGCCGACCCCGAGTACGGCACCACGAACTACCAGTCGTTCTGGGTCTGGCTCCCCGAGGGCGCGGACCGCCAGGAAGTCCTTGCGGGCCTTGCCGAACGCGGCGTGAGCGCACGGCGCGGAATCATGGCGTCACACCTCGAGCCCGCTTACGAGGGTCACGAGTGCGCGGAACTGCCGGTGACGGAGGCCTTCACGGCCCGGACGCTGATCCTTCCGCTCTTCCACGACATGACCGAGTCCGAACAGGACACCGTCGTGTCAGCGTTGTCGGAAACTCTCCACACATCCCATCTGACCCTGCGTGGTTGAAAAGTAAAGATTCAACCCCCACCGGAACATTTTTGTGTTGACACGTAACAGTTCTAACCAGATCGCCGACGTTCGGAGTAGCAGCCCTGTGCTGTCCAGCGTAGTGCGCGGCTCACACACGGTAACTCCGTCCGAGAGGTGAAACCCAATGGTGGCTCAGCAGTCGCGTCTCGTGCGGGTGCTTGTGATCACGGCATTAATCGCATCGACGATGTTCGTGCTCGGCGTCTTCAACCCTCCGAAGGCCAACGCCGCTCCGTGCGACTTCCCCGTCACCAACAAGGTCGCGTGTGAGAACACGCAGACCGGTGCGGACAACTGGCAGGCCCAGTACCGGGACGACACGATCCTCGGGTACACGACGGACATCAGCTACAACATCGGCCAGACCGTCAGCTTCAAGATGCTGACGTCGGCCTCCTCGTACAAGCTCGACATCTACCGGATGGGCTGGTACGGCGGCAAGGGCGCCCGGTACATGGGCACGGTCAACCGCAACACACCGCAGAACCAGCCACCGTGTCTGCGGGACACGCCGTCCGCGCTCGTCGACTGCGGCAACTGGGCGGTGTCGGTCACCTGGAACATCCCGTCCACCGCGGTCTCGGGCATCTACTACGTGCGCATGACGCGCAACGACACCGGCGCCGAGAACGAGATGGCGTTCGTCGTCCGCGACGACAGCTCGACCTCGAAGATCTTCTTCCAGACCTCCGACGCCACCTGGGTCGCCTACAACCGCTACGGCGGCAACAGCCTCTACTTCGGTGACGGCCCCGGCCAGGGCGGCAGCTCGTACAAGGTCAGCTACAACCGCCCCTACACCGGCGGCGACGGCGACGAGAACTTCATCTTCAACGCCGAGTACCCGATGCTGAGGTTCCTGGAGCGCAACGGGTACGACATGAGCTACACGACCGACGTGGACTCCGCCCGCCGCGGCAACCTGATCAAGAACCACAAGGTCTTCATGGCGGTCGGCCACGACGAGTACTGGTCGAACGAGCAGTGGAACAACGTGATGGCCGCCCGTGACGCGGGTGTGCACATGGCGTTCCTGACCGGCAACGAGATCTTCTGGAAGACCAAGTGGGAGAAGAGCATCGACTCCTCCCAGACCGACTGGCGCACCATCGTCTGCTACAAGGAGACGAAGGGGGCCCAGAACGACGGCGAGAACACCTGGACCGGCACGTGGCGAGATCCGCGCTACAGCCCGCCGCAGGACGGCGGCAGACCCGAGAACGCGTTGCTCGGCAACATGTTCACGGTCAACGGCCGGCGTGACGACTCCCTGCAGGTCCCGGCCGCGTACGGCAAGATGCGGCTCTGGCGCAACACCGACCTGGTGAACCTCGCCGCGGGCACCACGTACACGTTCCAGCCCGGCACGCTGGGCTACGAGTGGAACACCGTGTACGACAACGGCTTCCAGCCCGCCGGCGTCGCGCAGA
Source organism: Lentzea sp. NEAU-D7 (assembly GCF_026242055.1). Lineage (GTDB taxonomy): Bacteria > Actinomycetota > Actinomycetes > Mycobacteriales > Pseudonocardiaceae > Lentzea. Next base: position 197,271 of record NZ_JAPJDL010000002.1, read on the forward strand.
TGTCACGCACCACGGTGAACCTCGACGGCTACTACGCCCTGAAGAACTACGGCGACGAGTACGGCTCCAGCACCGAAACGCACGCGATCACGTACTACCGCGCGCCTTCCGGCGCCCTCGTGTTCGGTGCCGGCACGGTCCAGTGGGCGTGGGGCGTCGACGACGAGCACGCGTTCCCGACCAACACGCCGACGTCGGACAAGCGGATCAAGCAGGCGACGGTCAACTTCCTCGCCGACATGGGCGTCCAGCCCTACCAGCTGTGGGGTGCCGACCAGCTCGTCATCTCCGGCGCGATCAACGACAACGCGGCGCCCGGCGTGCAGATCACGACCCTGCCGGCGCAGTCGACGGTCGGCCAGCCCTACACCTTCAGCGGCACCGCGATCGACGCCGCCGGCAAGGTCGCGGGCGTCGAGGTCTCGACCGACGGCGGCACGCGCTGGCACTACGCCAACTGGCAGGCCGGGCAGACGTCGTGGAGCTACACCTACACGCCGTCGCAGTCCGGCACGGCACAGCTCAGGGTCCGCGCGGTCGACGACTCGCTGAACCTGTCCGCGCCCGTGTCCGCCACGCCGAACGTGACCTCGAAGACCTGCCCCTGCGGCATGTTCTCCGGCACGGAGGTCCCGAAGGTCGCCTCGGCCAACGACAACTCGCAGCTGGAGCTCGGCGTCAAGTGGCGGGCCGCGAGCAACGGCTACGTCCGCGGCGTGAAGTTCTACAAGGGCACCGGCAACACCGGCACGCACACCGGCAGCCTGTGGAGCTCCAACGGTGATCTGCTCGCCACCGGCACGTTCACGAACGAGAGCCCGACGGGCTGGCAGACGCTGCTCTTCCCGCAGCCGGTCGCGGTGAACGGCAACACGACCTACATCGTGTCGTACTACACGCCGACAGGGCACTTCGCCTACGACACCGGCGGGTTCTACCAGCAACAGGCCTACATGGAACCCATCACCGGCCTCAAGTCCGGTGTGGACGGACCGAACGGCGTCTTCCGCTTCGGCGCCGGCTTCCCGAACCAGACGTTCGACCACACCAACTACTGGGTCGACGTGGTGTGGGCGACGGACCCCGGTCCCGACACCCGCGCGCCGATCCAGAGCGCGATGTCCCCGGTGTCCAACGCCGGATCCGTCGCGCTGAACATCACGGTGTCCGGCACGTTCGACGAGAACGTCACGCTGGCCTCGGCCCAGGTCACGGTGACCGGCCCGTCCGGCGCGGTCACGGGCACCAAGTCGATCTCGAACGACGCCCGCACGATCACGTTCACGCCGTCGGCACCTCTGGCGGCGGCCACGGCCTACACCGTCACGATGAGGGCGGCGGACGCGGCGGGGAACCTGTCCTCGCAGGCGAACTGGACGTTCACGACAGGCTCGCCGCGCCCGGCGACCTGCCCGTGCACGGTCTGGGACGACTTCGCGGCACCCGCGGTGATCGACGCCGGTGACACGAGCCAGGTCGAGGTCGGCACGAAGGTCCGCTTCGACGGCAAGGGCGAGGTGCTGGGCGTCCGCTTCTACAAGGGCACCGGCAACACCGGCACGCACACCGGCTCGCTGTGGACCTCCACGGGTCTGCTGCTCGCGACCGGCACGTTCACCGGTGAGACCACGTCCGGCTGGCAGAAGCTGATGTTCAACTCACCGGTCCAGGTGCAGGCGAACACGACCTACGTCGTCTCGTACAACGCCCCGAACGGCCGGTATTCGGTCACCTCCGGCTACTTCAACGGCCAGGAGGCGAGCTACCAGTCGCTGCACGCGTTGCAGAACGGCGCGGACGGTGGCAACGGCGTCTACAAGTACGGCAGCGGGTTCCCGAACTCGTCGTACAACGCCACGAACTACTGGGTCGACGTCATCTACCGCAACGGTCTCAACGGTGACACCACGCCGCCGACGATCACGAACCGCACGCCGGCCGTGAACGCGACGAACGTGGGCCTCCAGACCGCGCTGACGGCCACCTTCAGCGAGCCGGTCGACCCCGCGTCGGCGCAGATCTGGCTGAAGGACCCGAAGGGCGGCAAGCTGTCCGGCTCGGTGTCGCTGTCCGGCGACCAGAAGACGGTCACCTGGACGCCGTCCGGCAAGCTCGTGCCCGGCACGCAGTACCAGGCGCGCGTGGGCATCGCGGACGTCAACGGCATCGCGATGACGGCCCCCGCGGAGTGGACCTTCACGACCACGACGACCGCGACCTGCCCGTGCTCGCTCTTCAGCACGGCGACGGTGCCGGACGAGACGTCGGCCGACGACTCGGGCGCGTACGAGCTGGGCGTCCGGATCACCCCGACCCAGTCGGGCCAGATCACCGGTGTCCGCTTCTACAAGGGTTCCGGCAACACCGGCACGCACACCGGCAGCCTCTGGAACGCGAGCGGTCAGCGCCTCGCCACGGGCACCTTCACGGGTGAGACCGCGACGGGCTGGCAGACGCTCACGTTCTCGCAGCCGGTGATCGTCAGCTCCGGCCAGACCTACACCGCCTCGTACACGACGACCACCGGGCACTACGCGGTGAACGCCGGGTACTTCGGGACGGGGCCGGTCAACTCCGGTCCGCTGACGGCGCCGCAGGAGACGAACGGCGTGTTCACTCCGGGCAGCGGGTTCCCGACCATGACGTACGGCTCCGGCAACTACTGGGTCGACGTGGTCTACCAGCCCAACGCGGACAACGTCGCTCCGGTGGCGCAGTCGCACACGCCGCTGAGCGGTGCGTCCGAGGTGGCCCTGAACTCGACGGTCACCGTGTCGTTCGACGAGCCCGTGGACCTCAACTCGGCGCAGTTCGACGTCACCGACCCCGGTGGCGCGAAGATCGCCGGCACGCGGGCGCTCTCGCCGGACAGCAGGATGATCACGTTCACCCCCGCGGCGCGGTTCGCGGCGTCCACCACGTACTCGGTGAGCGTCAAGGCCGCGGACACGTTCGGCAACATGATGGCCAACCCGGTCACGTGGTCGTTCACGTCGGCGACGACGCAGACCTGCCCGTGCTCGCTGTTCAGCGCGGCCACCGTTCCGACGGTGACCTCGGCTGACGACAACGGCGCGTACGAGCTGGGCGTCAAGTTCACGTCGAGCACGAACGGGCAGATCACCGGCGTGAAGTTCTACAAGGGCGCGGGCAACACCGGCACCCACACCGGATCGCTGTGGTCCGCGGACGGCCAGCGCCTGGCCACCGGCACGTTCTCGAACGAGACCGAGTCCGGCTGGCAGACGCTGACGTTCACGCAGCCGGTGGCGATCACCGCCGGCACCACGTACACGGCGTCGTACACGACCACCACGGGTCACTACGCGGTGAACGCCGGCTACTTCGGCTCGGTGACCTCACCGCCGCTGGGTGCCGCACCGTCCGCCGGTGTGTTCACGGCCGGGTCGGGCTTCCCGACCACGACCTACAACGGTGGCAACTACTGGGTGGACGTGGTGTTCCAGTGATGCACCTGTGACCGCAAGGCCACTGCTGTTCATCGGGGCAGGTGGACTCGCTCGCGAGACTCTCGCGGCGGTCCGCCTCCTCCCGGAGACGTGGAACCCCCTCGGGGCGCTCGACGACTCCACCGCCCTGCACGGCACCCTGATCGACGGGGTGCCCGTGCTGGGCGGGCTCGACCTGCTGGCCGATCATCCGGACGCGGCCGTCGTGCTCTGCATCGCGAGTGCGCGGCGGTCGCTGGTCCGGCTGGGCGTGGCCAGGAAGCTCGACCTGCCGGACGAGCGATGGGCGACCATCGTGCACCCGGCGGCCGTGACCTCCGGTGCTTCTGTCGGCGCCGGGTCGATTCTGCTCGCGGGTGTCGTCATCACGACCCCGCTGGAGATCGGGCGGCACGTGGTGGCCATGCCCCAGGTGCTGATCACCCACGACGACGAGGTCTCGGACGGCGTCACGTTCGCCGGCCGCGCCTCGCTCGCGGGGTCGGTGCACGTCGGGGAGGCCGCGTACCTGGGACAGGGAGCCATGGTGCGCGAGGGCGTGAAGATCGGCGCCGGTGCCGTCATCGGCATGGGAGCCGTTGTCCTGCGGGACGTTCCCGCAGGAGAGACGTGGGCCGGCGTGCCGGCCCGCCCGTTGCGTGGGGAGAGCGCGTGATCGAGATTCCACTGGTGGACCTGCGTGCCCAGCACGAGCAGGTGGCCGACGAGGTGGCGGACGGCTGGGCCGAGGTGCTCAAGACGACGGCCTTCATCAACGGCCCCCAGGTCGCCCGGTTCGAGTCGGAATTCGCTGCCTACCAGGAAGTTCCGCACGCCATCGGTGTCGGCAACGGCACCGACGCCATCGAGCTGGCGTTGCGCGCGCTGGGCGTCGGCCACGGTGACGAGGTCGTGCTGCCCGCCAACACCTTCATCGCCACGGCCGAGGCCGTCGCCCGCTGCGGCGCGACGCCCGTGCTCGTGGACTGCGTGGACGACACGCTGCTGATCGACACCTCCCAGGTGTCCTCTGTGGTCACCTCGCGCACCAAGGCCGTGGTGCCCGTGCACCTCTACGGCCAGGCCGCCCCGGTCGAGCTGCTGCCGCTGGGCCTGCCGGTCATCGAGGACGCCGCCCAGGCCCAGGGCGCGCGCCGCAACGGCGTCGCCGTCGGCGGCCTCGGCGTCGCCGCCGCGACCTCGTTCTACCCCGGCAAGAACCTCGGCGCGTACGGTGACGGCGGCGCGGTGCTGACGACGTCGGACGCGATCGCCGAGTCGGTGAAGCTGCTGCGCGAGCACGGTTCGCCGCGCAAGTACGAGCACCCGGTGCTCGGCTTCAACAGCCGCCTCGACACGCTGCAGGCCGTGGTGCTGTCCGCCAAGCTGCGCCGCCTGGAGGGCTGGAACCAGGCCCGCCGCGCCGCCGCCCAGCGCTACACCGAGATGCTCGCTGACGTTCCCGGCGTGCGCACTCCGGTGGTCCTGGACGGCAACCTGCCCGTCTGGCACCTCTACGTCGTGCGCGTGGCCGAGCGCGACCGCGTGCTCTCCGCCCTGCACGCCGCGGGGATCGGCGCCGGCATCCACTACCCGACGCCCCTGCACAAGACGGGTGCGTTCGCGCACCTCGACGGCTCGTTCCCGATCGCCGAGACCTCGGCCGCGGAGATCCTGTCGCTGCCGCTGTTCCCCGAGATCACCGAGGCGCAGCAGGCCCGTGTGGTCGAGGCGCTGAAGGCGGCGCTCTGATGACCGGCGTTCGCGTGCACCCGCACGGCCTGTGCGAGTCGGACGACGTCGGCGACGGCACGCGCGTGTGGGCGTTCGCGCACGTGCTGCCGGGCGCGCGCATTGGCCGTGACTGCAACATCTGCGACGGCGCGTTCGTCGAGTCGCGCGCGGTGCTGGGCAACAACGTGACGGTCAAGAACGGGACGTTGGTCTTCGACGGAGTCACGTGCGAGGACGACGTCTTCCTCGGCCCGAACGTGCTCTTCACCAACGACCTGCGCCCGCGCGCCCACGTCAAGAAGACCGGCGACGCGCTGGAGACCACTCTGGTGCGCCGCGGGGCCACACTGGGCGCCGGTGCGATCGTGGTGTGCGGCACCGAGATCGGCGAGCACGCGTTCGCCGCGGCCGGTGCGGTCGTCACGAAGTCGGTGCCCGCGCACGCTTTCGTGGCGGGCAATCCGGCCGTGGTGAAGGGCTGGGTCTGCGCGTGCGGGGTGCGGCTCTCAGAGGACCTGTCGTGCCCCGAGTGCGGCATCCGGCACGAAGAGACCGCGGACGGCCTGAAAGCCGTCTGAGCAAGCGTTCAGGGCCGCCGGAGCGAGGGCTTCGGCGGCCTTTCGCGCAAAACCCGGACGCGTGGCCGCGGGACTTGTAACGTCCCGGCGGTGCATTTGCTCACCACCGCGCAACAGGACCGGTTGCGGCACCTTGCCCGCCGCAGCCCGGCGTTCATCGGCATGCGGATCGTCGTCCACGAGGACCACGTCGAGGTCAGTCATCCGGAGCAGCTCGAACTCGGCTTCGAGTCGCTGTCGGCGGCCCTGGCCGGCGTTCCGGGTGATCAGTGGGCGGATCTGGTCGACGAGCACTTCCGGCGGGCCATCGCTCTCGGGACGGCGGACGGTTCCGACCTCGACGGCCCGGCCGACGCCGTGCTCCAGCGCACCTACCTGCGCCTGGCCACCTCGGACAGCGGGGTGTCGGAGGTCGCGTCCTACGCCGCCGAGATCACGCCCGGCCTGCTCCAGGTGTTCGCCTTCGACCGGCCCGACTCCATCGTGGTCATGAAGGACGAGCACGTGCTCCGGCACGGTTACGACCAGCTCTACGACGCCGGCGCGGAGAACCTGGCGGGGGAGCTGCCGGACGGGTACTTCGAGGCCGACGGCGTCTACTACCTGCAAGGCTCGGACTACGTCGGCTCCCTGGTGCTGATCGTCCCGTGGGTGATCGAGGCCGTGACCGGGGTGGCCGACGCGCCGCACGGCGCACTGGTCGCGATGCCCGCCCGCGACCAGTTCATCTTCCACGTCATCCGGGACCGCGACACCGCGGGCGTGCTGGCGGCGCTGGACGAGGTCGGGCGGCTCGCCGCCGAGTGCCACGCGACCAGCGCCTACCAGCTCAGCTCACGGGTGTACTGGTGGCGTCCCCTGCCCGTGGGCGGGCTCGAAACCGTCGGGCACCACGACGGCGCGGGCATGGCCACCTACTACTCCGACGACTTCGAGGACATGCTCTTCACCGTGGGCCTGGAGTACGGAACCGGCTGAGCCGGTCACGCGGGTTCCCAGGCCACGAGCCGGTCGAAGACGCGCAGGTGGTCGCCCTCGCCCTTCAGGTCCTCCGCGGTCTTGCGGCCGTAGAAGGACAGCACGAGGTCGCTCGCCGTGCCCGTGAACGACGCGTCGGCGGTGCCCGGGACGTCACCGACTCGGGCGCCCTCCGCGTCGAGCGTCACGCGCCAGGAGCGGCCCTCGGTGGCGTGGTAGTCGACGATCGTGGGCTCGTGCGGCCACGGTGACGTCGTCGCGACGCAGGTCGTCTGGAACTCCTCCACGCCGTCGAGCGCCACCTCGGCCGGCAGCGGCTGCGGGGCGCCGGTGGTGAGTTGCGCGTCGTAGGTGTGGACCGCGATCTCCTGGAGCTGGTGCCGGGCGGCGGTACCGGTGGTCCTCGGCGACTGGAAGTCGCTCCACCACGCCCAGCAGCCGCGATCCGGGCCGGACTCCTCCAGCGCTTCCACCAGCAGCCGCGACGACTCGGTCATCCACGCCACCAGGTCCTCGCGCGGTGCCACGGCCGGGGTGCGGGCCGGGGGAGCGTCGGCCGGGCCCGCGGCGACGATTTCCGCCCACTTGCGGCGGCCGTCGCCCAGGTGCTGGACGAGGTCGTACAGCGTCCAGCCCGGGCAGGACGGCACCGGTGCGTCGAGGTCGGGAGCGGCGGCGATGGCCGCGCAGAAGGCGGCGGTCCGCTCCTCGATCAGTCGCAGCAGGTCGGGGAACGGCAGAGTCGTGTGCACGCCGCTGTCTACCACCGAGCCGCGGTGGCGGGACACCGATTTAAAGCTGGTCCGTTTTCACCCGAACGAGCCGTTCTATGGAGCTACTTCAACGCTTACGGTCCAAGAGCATGACTGCGATCATCTCCACCGCGTACAGCCGGGATCTGGGCGACGAACTGCGCAGACTGCGCGAGAACTGCACCAGCTTCGGAGGCCGTGCGATGGCCGCCCAACTGGGGTGGGACCCGAGCAAGGTCTCGAACATCGAGACCGGCAAGGCCCGCGCCACCGAGGTCGACCTCGCCCAGTACTTCGCGACGTGCGGTAAGGATCTCGACTACCTGCTGGACTTCACCAGCCGGTACAGGCACGCGTTCGACCTGTACTTCGCCCAGGTGCCGGAGAACCTGCGCACGCTCACCATGGTCGAGAACATGGCAACGAAGATCTTCGCGTACGAGATTTTGTCGATCCCAGGGCTTTTGCAGACGGAGGCCTACACGCGTGCACTGTTCACGGCTGCCGACTGCGAGTCACTGGAAGCCATTGAGAAGGGCGTCGCGGCCCGCATGGACCGGCAAAGCATCTGGCGGCGGCCCTACCGCCCTGATTGCGTCTTCTACGTGCACGAACTCGCGCTGCGGATGCGGGTCGGCGACGCGAAGGTCATGGAAGACCAGTACCTGCGCCTTCTCTTCAACGCGCACATCGTGCGAATCGTGCCGGCGAACGCCGTCATCCTCGCGCTGAAGACACCGCTCACGTTGTTCGAGTTCGGCAAGGCGTCGCCTCTGGCTTACACGGAGACCGATCTGGCCAAGGTGTTCGCGCAGGAGACCTCGGCCATCACGGCGAGCAGGAAGCTCTTCGAGAGGTTGGATGCCGTAGCGCTGGATGAGGAACAATCTCGGAGCATGCTGGCGACGTACGTCAGCGGACTGCGAGAGGACCCTCATGACTGGCGAACGGACCTGGCGTAAGAGCTCCTACAGCGGCGCCACGACTGACAGCAACTGCGTCGAGGTTTCCCTGGCCCAGGACGCGTTGGTGCGGGACTCGAAGAACGCGAGCGGTGACGTCCTCGCGTTCTCCGCCCCTGCCTGGCAGAGCCTGCTCAACTGGCTGGACTGACCTCGGCCGCCCTGCGTGCGGCGGCCTCCTGTCTGGCTATGCGCAGCAACGCGCCGGACACGCCGATCAGCATGAACGTCATGCCGGTCGCGACGCTGAACGCGAGCTCGTCGAACGTGGCGGCGCCCAGCGCGGACGTCAGCATCGCGGCCACCAGGCACATCGCGATGCCGCGCACGCCCTCGTCGCGGGACAGCGCGCGGGCCCGCAGCGCCGCGAATATGGCGCCGAGGAACAGCAGCACGAAGGCGATCAGCCCCAGGTAGCCGTTCTCGATCATCGTCAGCAGGTACTGGTTGTCGAGGATCGTGTACTTCGAGGGCAGGAAGGTGCCGAAGCCCCTGCCCAGCCACGGGTGTTTGGCGATCTCCAGCCAGGCGCCGTCGTAGTCCTTCGTGCGGCCCTGGAACGACGGGTCGTCCTCGATGTTGGAGAACATCGAGGTCACGGTGCCGAACAGGCCCGGCACGACGATGGACGCGCCGCCCAGGAACACCGCGCCGACGCCGAGCAGCGGCAGGCCCCGTTCGCGGGGCAGCAGGATCGCCATCACGATGCCCGTCACCACCAGGCCGATGATCGCCGTGCGGGACAGCGACAGGATCGCCATCAGCGCGAGCAGCGACAGGGCGGTCCACCAGCGGCCCACGGGCTCGCCGCGGTCCTTCGCCTGGAACACGAAGTGCGCGGCGAACGGCACGCCCAGCACGCACACCAGACCGAACTCGATCGGGTGGTTCACGGTGCCGGCCGGGCGGAAGAAGATCGACCGCGACTCCAGCGCCGAGTAGCCGTTGTCCTGCACGCGCAGGCCCGGCAGCGTGATGTAGGACGCTAGGTCGAGGCCCAGGCCGAACTGGAACAGGCCGACGAACGCGCTGACCGTCAGGCAGCCCACCATCACCCGCAGCGCGCGGCTCAGCCTCTCGCCGCTGCGCACGGCGTCGCACACGAAGACCGCGAGCGCCGCCATCGACACGATCCGGATGAGCGCCGAGTCCGACACCGACAGCTCGTCGATCGGCAGGTAGCGCCGCGTCGCGAGGGCGTACGTCGTCAGGTGCAGGATCACGTAGATCGCGAGGATCGTGCGGACGGCGTTGCGGCCCTTGGCCATGCCCAGGTGGTCGACGAGGTGGGCGGCGAACCACACCACCGCGAGGCACATCGCCACGAACAACGCCGGGGGCAGCGTGATCGGGACGAACGCGATCGTGAACCTGGCCGGGACGACGAGCAGCGCCACCATGTAGAAGATGAGCAGAGTGGCGCCGTCGGCTCGCTGGGCGGTCAGTCGTCTTTCGTCGGCCATGCCGGGTTCGGGGGCTTGGGGGCGGCGATGATGACGGTCTTCTGATGCGCGTTCGGCACACCGGGGGGCGCGGGCCGCTGCGGCACGCCCCCGTTGCCGTTGGCCGGCGGGTTCGGCCGGACCGGGGGAACGGGGGCCGGCGTGGTGTCCTTCTCGGACGGTGCCGGGTCCTTCGCGTCCTTGTCCTTGCCGTCCTTGCGGCGCTTGGCCTTCAGCATGATCGAGTCGGCGGCGAACGTGGAGGCGAGGGTCAGCAGCAGCAACACGACGGTCGCCGCGCCGACGTACCGGACCTTGCCGCCGATCTTGGCCGAGGCCGTCGTCGGCTTCACCAGGACCTGCGCGGTGATGAACGTCTGCTCGGGCGCGCTCAACGCCTTCTGCTGCGCCGCGAGCTCCGCCACGGTCTTCTCGAGCACCTTGCCGACGAGGCCTTCGGCCGCCTCGGCCGAGTCGGCCTCGGTCGTGATGAACAGCAGCGGGCCGCCGACGGGACCGGTGTTGGCGGTGTAGACGGCCGTGGAGTTCTCACCCGCCAGCTCCTCCGCCGTCTTCGGGTCGCCGAGGATCTGGGTGAGGATCTGCGCGGTGGTGGTGAGGCTGCCGTCGAACTGCAACAGCGGGTTGACCCTGACGACGTCCTCGGGCTTGGTCTTCTCCGAGTACCGGCCGCCGGCCGCGGGGGAGGTGAGGACCAGCACGCCGCTCGACTCGTACCGCGTGGGGACGGTGATGTAGACGGAGAGCGCGAGGACACCGGTGAGCAGCACTGCGGGAAGGGCGATGTACCACCGCCGCCGCAGCACTCGTACGGTTCCCCAGAAGTCCATCAAAATCCCCGATCCGCGGCTCGGTCTTGCGAACGCAATGTTCGTAGGGTATCGCCTGCTTTGAAAATCGGGGTGAGCTGCCAACTGTTACAGGCCGTAGCTGACGAGCGATGAAGGAGAGGAAACCAGGAGGCAGCATGCGTGCAGGACGACTGACCGTGACCATCGCGGCCATTCTCGTGGTCATCGGTGGGACAACGGCTTACGTCGTCACGGCGGCCACCGACGCGAACCGGCCGGCGGGCGCCGAACAGGTGTCCCAGGCCAAGACCGGCGATCTTCTCTTCGTCGATCTCGCGGGTGGTCAGCACCGGGTCGAGAAGCTCGCCGGTGGCGGCTCCCGCACCCCGACGGAGCAGGTCTGCCAGCGGTTCTACGTCGCCGGTGGCACGAGCGTGTGCCTGAAGCTGTCCGGTCCCGGCCCGACCTACTCGGCCGAGGTGAGCCGCGGCGGCAAGCCGGTCAGGACCATTCCGCTGCCCGGCATCCCGAGCCGCGCGAAGGTCTCGCAGTCCGGGAACGTGGTGTCCTGGACGAGTTTCGTCACCGGCGACTCGTACTCGGTGCCCGGCGGCTTCTCCACCCGCACCGGTTTCCACGACCTGCGCACGGGCGAGACGGTCGAGTCGCTCGAACACTTCGCCGCCACTGTGGAGGGTGCCGCGCACACGGCCAGTGACGTCAACTACTGGGGCCTGACCGTCGCCTCCGACGACAGGACCTTCTACGCGACGCTCGCCAGCGGCGGTTTCACCTGGCTGGTCAAGGGCGACCTGGTGACCAAGTCCGTGACGACGTTGCGACGCGACGCGGAATGCCCGTCGCTCTCGCCGGACGGCACGAAGGTCGCGTACAAGAAGCGCATCGGCCGCCTCGGGCCGTGGGACCTCGCGGTGCTGGACCTCGCGACCGGAACGGAGACGCGGCTGCCCGGCACGGCGGGCGTCGACGACCAGGCGACCTGGCTCACCACCGGCGAGCTCGCGTTCGCCGCGGTGCCCAAGGACGCCAAGCTCCCGGCCGTTCACGTGGTGCCCGCCGACGGCGCGCAGCCCGCGCGGGTGCTGATCCCGGACGCCACCTCGCCGTCCCCCGTGATGTGAGGAACGCTCGCGCGGCTCATGCGGCGAGTTCGCGGCGGAGCACCTTTTCCAGCTCATGTCCTGCCGCATCCCAAGAACGTCCCTCCACACTGGACGCGGCCGCACGGGCGACCGCGTCGAAGTCCGGCGTTGTGACCACTTCGGACAGTGCACGCGCCAGTGAGTGCGGGGTGGGCGTCGCGTACCGGACGTGGTCGTTGTCCAGGACTACGCGGTTGAAGTGCGCATCGTTCACCACGGGGATGCATCCGGCCGCGAGCATCTCGTGCGGCACGAGCGACACGTTGGTCATCGACAGCGACAACCCGGCGAAGCAGCGGTTGTAGATGGCGTTCAGGTCGTCCGGCGTGACCAGGCCGTGGTCGAGGAACTGCGGGCCGAGGTCGCCGATCTTCTCGCCGTAGACGTGGATCTTGACGTCGGGGTGCTCCTCGGCGAAGACCTCGAGCGCGAGCACACCCAGCTCGAACGCGCGCCGCGGTGCCTTGCGCCGCGCGTAGAAGACGATGCCGTCGCGCTTCTCGTCGCCGAGCCGGTACCTGTCGGCGTCGCAGCCGAAGTCGAAGTGGTCGGCCGGCATGCCGTGCTCGTCGCGGACCTTGTCGGCGAGGAACCGGCCGGCGGTGAAGCCGTGCATGCCCATCCGGTAGGTGTTCTCCGCCAGCGCGTAGAGGCCTCCGGACGGGTAGAACCACGGTTCGTAGTCCTGCACGAGGTAGAACCTCTTTCCCGCGCACGGGTCGTTGAACGCCGGGTACGCGGTGATCCAGGCGGTCGCGAACACCGCGTGGGCGTCCGCCATCCCGTCCGTCACGTCGTGGATCGAGCCCTTGAAGAACGGGAATGCCGCGCGGATGCCGGGTTCGAGGTCGGTGACCGCGTTGCCGAACGTGTCGTACAGGTAGAGCCTGCACTCGTGCCCGAGCGACTCGAGGTGCCGGATGAGCCGGAACATCGTGGTGTGGCCGCCGGATCCCTTCGACGGGGGAGTGGTGACCCAGTTGACGACGAGCTTGCCGTCCTGGGGGATCGGCGGGATCACCACGGGCCTGCGGGTCTCGACGTCGGCCCTGCGGACGTCGTCGAGCCGCACGGGCAGTTCCTCGCCCTCGGCGCCGAGCCTGCGGGTCGCGGCGGTCAGCAGCCGGACGCCGAGCTGCTTGGCGCCCTGCTCGCGGACGATCTTCGTGACCTGCCTCAGTCGTCTCACGCGCTCGCCCTCTTCTTCAGCACCGCAAGGATTTCGTGTCGCATCGGGAACACCACGAGCGCGTAGGCGAGGCAGGACAGCGTGCCGCCGGCGAGGATCTGCAGCACCTGGCTGTCGACCGCGTTCCGGACCGCGAGCACGACGGCGACCATCAGCACACCGCCGAGGAACGGCCGGAGCAGGCGCGTGCCGAGTGCCCCGGCGCGGATGCCGTAGGGCTTGAAGGTGATCAGGTACGCGGGCGTGATGACCAGCACCGCGACGACCACGTGCGCCGCCGCGACGCCCCGGATCCCGTCGAGGTGCGCGCCCAGCGCCAGCAGCGGCACCAGCGCGCCCAGCCAGACCAGGTGGATCACGAGGATCGCTCGCGACCGGCCCGCCGAGGCGAGGAAGTCGTAGCCCAGTTCGAGGGCGACCCGGACCGCGCCGAGCAGCACCAGCAACGCCAGCGCGGCCGCCGCGGGAGCCCAGCGCTCGCCGTAGACGACGCGGATGAGCGGCTCGGCCAGGGCGGCCAGGAGCACGCACGCGGGGACCGTGACGAGCGCCAGGAGTCCGAGCGCACGTCCGAACGACTTCTGGAACAGCTCGGGATCCTCGCGCACCTTGGAGAACGCGGCCAGCGACACGCTCCTCACCGGGGCGCTGAACGCCGCCACCGGCCAGCTCGCGAGGTTGAACGCCAGCAGGTAGAAACCCAGCGGGACGGTGCCGAGCATCGCGCCGACGACGATGTAGTCGACGTTCATCACACCGAAGATCAGCAGGCTCGACCCCGCGAGCGGCAGCCCGAACGCGAGCAGCTCCCTCGCCTGGGCGGGATTCCAGCCCGGCCGGAACCTGTCCTTGGTGAGCCAGAACATGATGACCGCGGCGGAGAGGTTCTGCGCGATCCGCTGCCACGCGAGGCTCCACGCGCCGAAACCCATGAACGCCAGCACGACCGCGACGGCCGTGCCGCACACGAAGGCGGCGGTGTCGGCGTAGAACTTGTGGTCCTGCCGGAAGTTCCGCTGCATCATGGCGCCCGGCACGGCGGTCGCGCCCGCGATGATCAGGGCGATCGACATGAGCTGGATGACGCCGGTGGCCTCGGGCGCGTCCATGGCATTGGAGAACCAGGGCGCGCCGACCGCGCAGATCAACGCCAGCAGCGTGCCGGACGCGAGCGACAGCGTCGTGACGGTCGGCGCCATCTCGTCGATCGAGCCGTTGTGGCGGACCAGCGCGGCGCTGACGCCGAGCTCGGAGACGCTCAGCACGATGTTGAGCACGACCAGGGCGACCGCGAACACACCGAACTGCTCGGGTGCGATCAGGCGGGCCAGCAGGATGCTGATGCCGACCGCGGAGAGGCGTTGCAGCAGCGAGTTGATCGCGCTCCACCGGATCGCGGAGGAGACCTTGCCCTCCAGCTGACCCGTGTCCTCCTGCGTCGTCACCACTCGCCCCGCCACTTCCACCGCTGAGTTCCCACGAACAACTTCGCCCTCTTGTAGGCGTGTGGAGCGAGGAAGAGTTGCGTCCGGTTGAGGAAAGACGGGCTGAACTTCTGGCGTCGCAACAGAGCGCGATGCTCCGGTAGCTCTTCGAGGTCCGGGTAGGTCTCGCGGGCGAAGTCGAGCAGCTCCTTCTCGGTGCCGTCGAGCTGGTCGCGGTCGTGCAGCCGGACCGCCCGCCACAGCGCGTCGGCCGCGATCGCCCTGTGCGCCAGCGTCCCGAGCCGCGCGGGCAGGCCGGGGTTCTGCTCCAGCACGAGGTCGAACACGTCACGGCGCTGCTCGAGGTCGGCGAACACCGACTTGAACGTCGTGCGCATCATCGAGTTCTCGTGCACCCGGTAATACGCGCCGGGCTTGCCGCTGACGTAGCCGATGTCGGACACCGCGGCGATGCGCAGCCACATCTCCAGGTCGCCGGCGTGCGGCAGGTCGGAGCGGTAGCCGCCGACCTTCTGCTGGACCTTGGTGCGCACCACGACCTCCGGTGAGGAGATCACGTTGCGGCTGCTGCGGAAGCGGTTCTCGATCCACTCCTCGCCGCGCCAGACCTTCGACGTGGTCGGAAGCTGAGTGACCCTCGGCAACGCGTTGTGGTCGCTGTAGTACACGACGCGGCCGTAGACCATGCCCACTTCGGGGTTCTGCTCGAAGACCTCGGCCGCGCGTTGCAACGCTCCCGGCGCCAGCAGGTCGTCCGCGGACAGCAGCACCGTGTAGTCGGCGGTCGCCCAGTCCAGCAGGCCCTCGTTGTAGGTGGCGATGTGCCCTTTGTTCACCTCGTGCCGGTAGCCCTCGACGCGCTTGTCGGCGGCCATCAGTTCGGCCATCACCTCGGGTGTGTTGTCCGAGGACGTGTCGTCGATCACAAGCACCCGCACGTCCACACCGGGCTGGTCGAGGACGCTGCGGACGCAGGCCGGCAGGAAGTGGGCGTAGTTGTAACAGGGGATCACGACGTCCACTGTGGGAAGCGTTGGCACAACCTGAGTATCGGTACCGCCCGGCATTCGTTAGCGCCGCAACGTTTTGGTCCCATCAGGCGATGTACGCCGTGACCGGAGTAAGGGGAGTCATGGCCGACCACGTCATCCTGACGCGCTTCAACCTGCCTTCGAAGGGCGCCGAAAGTTACGTCCGGGCAAAGGAAGGATGGCTGACCGAACGCGTTGCGCTGTTCGAGCGCTACTGCCTGCCATCGGTCGTGGCCCAAACGGACAAACGGACGCGTTGGCTCATCTATTTCGACCCCGAATCACCGCAATGGCTCAAGGACAAAATCGCCTCACACGGTGACGCGTACACGCCCGTATACCGTCCGGAAGTGTCGCGGGAAGAACTGAGGTCGGACATCCGGTCGCTTTTCTCCCAGACCGGTTCCGAGCTCATCACGACGAACCTGGACAACGACGACGGCCTGGCGGTCGACTTCGTGGAACGCCTCTGCGCGGCTCCCCGTCCCACGACCACGGCGGCGTACTACCTGGTCAACGGCCTGATCAAGTCGCCGGGCGGGCTGTACCACCGGGTGGACCGGCACAACGCGTTCGTCTCGGTCCGGGAGAGCTGGGACTCGCCGGTGACGTGCTGGGCGCACTGGCACAACCACATGCACCTGCACTTCCCCGTGGTGGAGCTGGGCGGGGCACCGGGCTGGCTGCAGGTCGTGCACGGCGGCAACGTGTCGAACCGCACACGCGGCCGGCTCGTCTCGCCCGAGCCCTACAAGGCGGCGTTCGGGAACTCGCTGGACGACGTGCCCGAGCCGGGCTCGCTGGCCGTCGCGCAGGACCGCCTGGTCGATCAACCGATCCGCTTCATGCGCGACTCGGGGCGGGTGGCCGCGAAGAACGCGGCCATGAAGGTCCTCGGCAAGGGTGGCTTCGAGAAGATCAAGCAGAAGCTGGCTGCTCGCGGTTGATCCCGTAAGCGAGGATAAGCGTCACGGTGAGTGCTGCGAGCGCCACCGTGACGCTCGTCCCGAAGCTCGAGAACTGCAGTAGCAGTCCAAAGGCGACGGACGAGACCAGACGGCCCAACGCCTGCCCGGTCTGCACCACCGAGAGCCCCGACGCCCGCAGCGACTCCGGTGCCGTCTCGCTCACCTTGGCCGACAGCACGCCGTCGGTCGCCGCGTAGAACAGCCCGTGCAGCAGCAGCGCCGCGATCGCGACCCCCGTCCCGCCCTCGGGGATGAACAGCAGCGCGTACACGCCGAGCAGCAGCGCGTGGCCGGCGAGGAACATCCGCCAGCGCCCGACCCGGTCCGACAGCTTCCCGAGCGGCGCGGCGGCGGCGAGGAAGACGACCGCGGTGCCGAGCGGCAGCAGCGGCAGCCAGCCGAGCGGGATGTTCGTGGCCTTCTGCACCAGCACGTAGACGAACGCGTCCGACACCGTTGCGAGGCCCAGCATCCCGGCGGAGATGGTCGTCCGGCGGAAGTGCCTGTCGGTGAGCAGGTTCAGCCCGGCCCGGAACGACGGCCGCGGCCCCTTCGGCTTCTTGTCTGCAGGCGTGTCCCGCACGAACGCGATGAGCACGATCAGCCCGATGACCGCGAACGCCGCCGACACCGCGAAGATCGGCCCCGGCACTGTCCCGATCTGGACGAGCAGCAGGAACGTGATGAGCGGGCCCAGCAGCGCGCCGAACGTGTCCATGCTCCGGTGCACGCCGAACGCGGCTCCGAGCCGGTCCTCGGGCGTGGCCAGGGAGATCATCGCGTCCCGCGGCGCCGTCCGGATGCCCTTGCCCGCGCGGTCGGCCGCCATCAGCGCGCCGATGCCGAACGGCGAGGCGCCGACCAGCGGGAAGAACACCTTGGTCGCGGCCGACAGCCCGTAGCCGGCCGCGGCGACGGCCTTGGGCTTGCGGAACTTGTCGGAGACGGTGCCGCCGACCAGGCGCAGCACCGCCGTGGCACCTGTGTAGATGCCGTCCAGCAGGCCGAACTGCGCGTAGCCCAGGTTCAGCGTGAAGAGCAGGTACACCGGCAGGAACGCGGTGATCATCTCCGCGGAGATGTCGGTCAGCAGGCTGACCGTGCCGAGCGCGAAGACCGTGCCCGGCAACCGCTTGCGGAAGTCGGTCTTGGACGGGCGGGAGGAGGCGACATACACGGGTCACCCACCCGCCCCGGCAACGAAATCCCTGTTCATGGACCGTCCTACCAGCTGAGCGTTTGGTGCCACACCTCTAGAGACAGCAGCGTCCAGATGCGCGGCTGCTCGTTGCGGTCACCCGAGTCGTGGTCGTCGAGCAACGAGCGCACTGCCGCCCGGTCGAAGGTCTTGCCCACGAACGACGTGGGCCCGGTCAGCAGGTCGTAGGCCATGTCCCGCAGGCCGTCGCGGAACCAGGCGTCGAGCGGCACCTTGAAGCCGGACTTCGGCCGGTCGACGATGTCGGCCGGCAGGTGCTGGCGCGCCACCTCCTTCACGACCCACTTCGTCGTGCCGCCGCGCACCTTCACGTTGCTGGGCAGCGAGAACGCCAGCTCCGCCACGCGGTGGTCGAGGAACGGCGGGCGGAGCTCCAGCGAGGCGGCCATCGACATGCGGTCGCCGCGTTCGAGGAGGTTGTCGGCGAGCCAGGTGTGCGAGTCGGCGTAGAGCATGCGCCGCAACGCGTCCCCGCGCCCGTTCTCGTACGGCGCCAGCACCGACCTGGTCGCCGGTCCGCCGAGCAGCTCCGCCCGTTCGGACACGGTGAACGGGGCGAACCAGCCGCGCATCCGTTCGGCGTACGACGGTTCGGCGATGGCGCGCAGGGCGATGCCCAGCCGTGCCTTCGAGGCGGGCAGTGCCTTCTCCAGGCGGCGCAGTGCGAACGAGGGCGCGATGCCGGCGAGGCGGGTGGCCTGCGCGAAGCGGTACTTCGGGTAGCCGCCGAACAGCTCGTCGCTGCCCTCACCCGACAGCACGACCTTCACGTCCCGGCGGGCGAGCTCGGCCAGCCGGAACACGGCCACGTCGGCGGGTTCGGACAGCGGCGCGTCGCGGTGCCAGGAGAGCTTCGCCCAGCTGTCGCGGAAGTCGTCGGCCGTGACGATGACGTTGTGGTGGCGGCTGCCGACGAGCCCGGCGACCTTCTCGGCGTGGTGGATCTCGTCCACGCGCGGGTCGCCGAAGCCCGCGGAGAACGTGTGCAGCTCGGCGTCACCCCGTTCCCGCGCGACGAGGGCCGTGATGAGCGACGAGTCGACGCCGCCGGACAGGTAGGCGCCGACGGGCACGTCCGCGACCAGTGCGTCGCGCACGGACGCCGTGAGCGCCTCGTCCACGAGCCGCACGGCCTCCTCCGGCGTGACGGAACGGATCTCCGACTCGCGCGGCAGCTCCCAGTACGGCTCGGTCCGCACCTGACCCTGGGCCGTCACGACCAGGTGGTGGCCCTGCGGCACCTTCCGGACGCCCCGGACCAGCGTGTGCGGCGCGGGCACCGAACGGTGCGCGAGGTAGTCGTGCAGCGACTCGTGGTCGACCTCGGCCGCGCCGATCGCGGGCAGCAGCGCCTTGATCTCCGACGCGAACGCGAACATCGCCGAGTCCGCGTAGTAGTAGAGCGGCAGGATGCCGAGCCGGTCGCGGAACAGGTGCGTTTCGCCGGTGTGGGCGTCGTGGATCGCGTACGCGAACTGGCCGCGCAGCTTGGTGACCGCGGACGGCCCGTGCTGCTCGTACAGCGCGAGCAGGACCTCGGTGTCGCCGTTCGTGCGGAACGGGTAGGGCAGCGCCGTGCGCAGCTGCCGGTAGTTCAGGATCTCGCCGTTGAAGGCGATGGTCGTCGTGCCGGACGCCCCCGCCATCGGCTGCGGCGACCCGGCCAGGTCGATGATCGACAGCCGGGTGTGCGCGAAGCCGATCGAGCCGTCCGACCAGAACCCGCTGTCGTCCGGGCCGCGGTGGTGCAGCCGTTTCGCCATCTCGGCGAGGACCTCGCGCGAGACGGGCGCGCCGTCGAACCGCCTGATGCCTGCGATACCGCACATGATCAGCGATCCTCCGCGATCTGCATGAGCTCACGGGCCCGCGAGTCCCAGGACGAGGTCAGCACGGCCGCACGGCGCTCGGCCGGGGTCTTCAGCCCGCCGTCCTTGAGCGTGAGCCGGATCTGGTCGATGAAGTCGGCCTCGCCCTTGGCGATCCGGATGACGTCGCCGTAGCGCTCGACCTCGGGGAAGTCCGTCGATACGACGGCCAGGCCCAGGGCCAGGTACTCCTTCATCTTGATCGGGTTCGCGTGCTTGATCCAGTCGTTGTCCAGCCACGGCATCAGCGCCACGTCGAAGCCCGAGCCGTAGCCGGGGATCTGGTCGTAGGACCGGAAGTCGAGCCAGTGCACGTTGGGGTACTTCTCGTAGCGCTCCATCGAGCAGGTCGCGTCACCGATCAGCACGACCGACGCCTCGGGGAACTCCTGCGCGACCTTCTCGATCAGGTCGAAGTCGACGAGGTAGTCGTCGAGGCTGCCGAAGAACCCGATGCGCGGACCCGGCACCCTCGCGATGTCCGCGGGAAGCTCGGTGCGGCGGGTGAAGTGGTCGACGTCCACGCCGTGGTCGAGGAAGTGCGCGCGGTCGCCCGTCAGCGCCGACTCCTCCTCCTGCAGCGCCCGGCTCACGTACAGCACGGTGTCCGAATTGGACAGCAGCTGGTTCTCCAGCGCGGCGATCGTGCCCTGGTCGGCCTCGGGGAACGCCGAGTGCCGGTCGGAGCGGTTGAAGATCAGCCCCTTGGTCTTCATGGGCTCCACGACGTCCCACGCGGTGGGAATCGTGGCGACGACGACCGGCGTACCCATCCGCAGGAAGAAGCAGACCGCTTTCACCTGGGTGCGGACCAGCACGGAGTTCAGCTTGCGCAGCCACGGCTTGCCGTAGAACGGCAGGGGAGCGGGCGTCATCACGTAGAAGTTCGGCGTGTCCTCGATCGGCTGCCGCACGAGCTTCGCGACGCTCATGGCCTTGCGGAAGATCCGGCGCAGGAACTGCGTGCTCTTGCCGGGCGACGGCATCCGCAGGCCGATGCTGTTGACCAGCAACACCTTGCGGTGCTTGGCGACGCGGCGCAGCAGCTGGAAGTCCGAGTGGGCGCGGTTGTGGTACCACCAGTCCTGCGCGGAGAAGCACAGGTAGCTCGGGCCCTCGGAGGCCACTTCCTCCGGCCAGCGGCGCATGCGGAAAAGCCCCTTCAACGCGGTGCGGTGCTTCGGCGACCGCGCGCGAAGCCCCTCGTTCACGACCATGGCGAACCACATGGAGAACGCGGCGAGACGCCCGTGCAGCTCGCGGTGCAGGCGGACCTTGTTCGAGGTGAGCATCGACCACAGCCGGGCGTTCGTGGAGACCTCGCCGCCGATGTGCGTGACCACCGCGCGGGGCTCGAACCAGACGCCACCGGCCCGCAGCATGTACTCGGTTTCCTCCGAATAGAGGAAATAGCGTTCGTCCAGAAGGCCGTGCTTCTCGATGACCTCCCGCTTGACCAGCCAGGCGCAGCCCGTGGCCCAGTCGGCCGCGTGCGCGCCCTGGTAGGCCTTCGCGTCGGTGACGGTCTCGCCCAGGCCGATCCGCCCGGCTCTGGTGCCGCCGATGAGGGCTTCCGCGAGGGCGCCGGCGGAGGTGGGCCGGCGGCGCAGCGAGAAGGAAAGCGCGCCGTCCTCGTCGACCAGGCGGGGCGCGACGATCGGCTTGTCCGCCGCGCGGAGCGATTCCAAGGCTCCTGGGTGCAACCGGATGTCGGCGTTCAGGATCAGGACGTCGTGACCTTCGGCGGCTTTGATGCCCAGATTCACGCCGGCGGCGTATCCGCCGTTGACCGGGCTGCGCACAATTTCCACGCCGGGTCGAGTGGCGGCCGCCACAGTGCCATCGGTCGAGGCGTTGTCGACGACGATGACCCGCACGCCGTCCGGCAAAGAGTCCAGGCATCCCGCGATGACCTGTTCGCTCTGGTAAGTGACGATGACCACCGCGACAGGTGACCGCTCCACAACCGCTCCTCGCATTCGAGTCTCTGCGCGCTACATCGGGTGCTTCGCAACCTCCGTTACGTGGCGGCGTGTCCGCCGACCTTCACCGCGCCTTTCATCGCTCAGCAGGGCGCCTCGCGGAACCGGCCCCGCGCCCCCATATGCCCGATATGAGGACGCGGGGCCGGCACCACGATGCACCCGTCTGAACGACGAAATGCGGGGCGAACGCCGGCGGACACGCCGCCGCAATCGGCGAAGGTGTAACCGTTTTGCCCTCCAAAACGAGAACCAGAGCGTGACGTCATCGCCTCACGTGTTGATCATCGTGCAGAACCTCCCCGTACCGCTGGACCGCCGGGTGTGGCTGGAATGCCGTGCCCTGACCAACGCCGGGTACGAGGTTTCGGTGATCTGCCCCAAGGGTCCGGGTGATCCCGCTTACCAACTGCTCGACGGTGTGCACATCTACAAGTACGCTCCGCCGCCCCAGGCCGAGGGCGCGCTGGGCTATGCGTGGGAGTTCCTGTACTGCTGGGTGCGCACGGCGTTGCTGAGCGTGAAGGTGCGCGCCCGCAGGCGGTTCGACGTCATGCAGGCGTGCAACCCGCCGGACACGTACTGGGCCCTCGCCCTGCTGTGGCGGCTCGGTGGCGTGAAGTTCGTCTTCGACCACCACGACCTCAACCCCGAGGTCTTCCTGTCGCGCTTCGGCGAGCCCAAGGGCCTCGCGGGCAAGGCGCAGTACCGGATCTTGAAGTGGCTGGAGCGCCGCACGTTCCGCACGGCCCACCGGGTGACGTCGACCAACACCTCGTACCAGAAGATCGCGTGGACGCGCGGCGACGTGCCGCCCGAGCACACCACCGTCGTGCGCTCCGGCCCGGACACCACCGTGATGCGGCCTGTCGAGGGCGTGGACGAACTCCGACGCGGCGGCAAACATCTGGTGGCCTATCTCGGAATCATGGGACCGCAGGACGGCGTCGACGGCGTCCTGGAAGTCGCACGGAGAGTGGTCTTCGACCACGGCCGCACCGATGTCAGGTTCGCGCTGCTGGGCTTCGGCGACTGCCTCGAAGACCTGAAGAAGCAGGCCACGGCCTGGAAGCTCGATCCGTACGTCGAGTTCACGGGACGGGTTGGGCCCGAACAGATCACCCGTTACCTGTCCACCTCGTCGGTCGGCCTCGGCCCGGATCCGTTGTCGCCTTTGAACGACGTGTCCACTATGAACAAGACCATGGAGTACATGGCCTACGCGCTGCCGGTCGTCACGTACCGGTTGCAGGAGACCGTGGTGTCCGCGGGCGAGTGCGCCGTCTTCGTCGAGCCGGGTGACGTCGAGGCGTTCACCACGTCGCTGCTCGACCTGCTCGACGACGCCGAACGCCGCGCGCGCCTCGGCTTCGAGGGCCGGCGCCGCTGCGAGGCGGAGCTGGACTGGCGGCCGCAGGCCGAGAACTACGTGGCGGTGTTCGACGGGCTCACCGGCTTCGCCTCGCGCGGCCCGTTCCCCGACGGCAGGCCCGAGCTCGGCGCGGGCACCGACCAGTGGGGCAACAAGTTGATCGACGTGAGCGACGACGCCGTGCTCCGCGCGTTCGCCGTGACCCGAACGGGAGAATGATGTTCGTCAGAAGGATCGCTGTCGTCGGCACCGGCTACGTCGGTCTGACCACCGGTGCGTGCCTCGCCTCGCTGGGCCACCGCGTGGTGTGCGCGGACGTCGACGCGGCCAAGGTCGAGCGCCTCTCGCGCGGCGAGGTCGACATCCTCGAACCGCGCCTCGCCGAACTGGTCGCCGAGGGTTTGGCCTCCGGTCGCCTGTCGTTCGTCCTCGGCGCGTCGGCCGCGGTGGCCGACGCCGAGGTCGTCTTCCTCTGCGTGCCCACGCCCATGGGTGTCGGCGGCATCGCGGACCTGGCGGCCGTCGAGTCCGTTGTGGACGAGACGCGCGACCTGCTGCCGTCCGGCACCGTGATCGTCAACAAGTCCACCGTGCCGGTGGGCACCTCGATCCGCACCGCCGAGCTGCTGCGCCGCGACGACGTCGCCGTCGTCTCGAACCCGGAGTTCCTGCGCGAGGGCTCGGCCGTGCACGACTTCCTGAACCCGGACCGCATCGTCGTCGGCTGCGACCAGCAGGACGCCGCCGAGCGCGTCGCCGCCCTGTACGCACGCCTCGGCGCGCCCACGGTGCTGACCGACGCCGCGTCCGCCGAGATGGTCAAGTACGCGGCGAACTGCTTCCTGGCGATGAAGCTCTCGTACGTCAACGCGGTCGCGGAGCTGTGCGAGCGCCTCGGCGCGAACATCACCGACGTCACCGAGGGCATGGGCTACGACAAGCGCATCGGCCAGGCGTTCCTGAACCCCGGCCCCGGCTGGGGCGGCTCGTGCCTGCCCAAGGACACGCACGCGATGCTCCAGGTCGCGGACGCCGCCGACTTCGAGTTCCGCCTGCTGCGCGCCACGATCGACACCAACGAGCGCCAGCGCCAGCGGATGGTCGAGAAGGTCCGCCTCGCCGTCACCGGCAAGCGCGGCGGCTCGCTGTCGCACGTGCGCCTGGGCCTGCTGGGCCTGACGTTCAAGGCCGGCACGGACGACCTGCGCGACTCCCCGGCCCTCGCCGTGGCCGCGCTGCTGAAGCAGGCGGGCGCGGAGCTCGTCGGTTACGACCCGGCACTCGCCGGCGGCACCGACCTCGGTTCGGTGTCCGTTGTAGACGATCCGTACCAGGCGGCCAAGGACGTCGACGCCCTCGTCGTGCTGACCGAGTGGCCGGAGTTCCGCTCGCTCGACTGGGCGCGCCTGGCCGAGACCGTGCGGCAGCCCGTGGTCGTCGACACCCGGAACCTCCTGGACCCGGACGTCCTGCGCCGCGCGGGCCTGACCTGCACGTCGCTGGGCCGTCGCTAGTCCACTTGAGACTGTCCTCTCAGCTCAACGGTGTGTGACGGGGAGCGCGCGTTCGCCGGGGTTCGGTGCGCGCTCCCGCTTCACAGGCCTGAGAACAGGTCCGTCTCCGGCAGCGGGACGTTCGTCCTGTCCAGGTCCCGGAAGTAGTGCTCCTGCTTCCGGCAGGCGGACGTCTCCTCGCTGACGTCGACGACCGTGGCACCCCCGGTGGCGGTCAGGTAGAACTTGTCCGGGATCCCAGGACCGGTCGTGTCCGCCCGCCAGGGCGCCGAGCCCTTCGGTTTGCTACCTGATTTCTTCGTTCTGGCTGAGGGTCACCGTCCCGGCCGTGCGCGCGAGGTCGTCCGCGAGCACGACCAGCAGGGTCCTCACCACCGCGGCAGATCCGGCCCGTGGTGGGTGATGCCGGCGAACAGATCGGTCTCCGGCAACGGCGCGCCGGTCGTGTCGATCGCGCGGATGTAGGACTCCGCGGCGAACCGCTGCTGCGCCGTCAGCTTCCCGATCAGCGACTGGCTCTCGTAGCAGTACAACGCCTTGCGCTTCACGTCGGCGACCGCCGAGGTGTCGACCGTGGTGGTGGCAAGGCTGTCGTGGGCTTCCAGGTACAGCTTCGCCGGGATGCCGGTCTCCTTGACCGCGTGCTGCGCGACCCGTGCGGCGTGGACGTGGTCGCGGTGCTGGTGCGGGTTGTGGTGGTCGTGCGTGACGACGACCTGCGGCCGGAAGTGCTCGATCAGAGCGGCGACCCGTCCCGCGGCCGTCTCGACGGGGATGGAGCAGAAGGCGCCGGGCGGCACCTCTCCCGTCTCGCCGGAGTCGTGATATCCCAACAGTTCCAGGTCTGTGATGCCGAGCACATCGCACGCGGCGTAGAGCTGTGCCCTGCGTCGCGCCGCCACCGCCTGCGGGTGGTGGTTCAGCTCGCCGGGCTTGATGCCACCGGGCATGTCGCCCAGTTCGCCACTGGTACAGGTGACGAGGACGATCCGGACGCCCTGACGGGCGTAGTGGGCCAGGACCCCTCCGGTCGACCGCGACTCGTCGTCGGGGTGAGCGTGGACGGCCAGCAAGGTTCTCGGTCCATCGAACTGCACGCGGGGAAGTTACCTCGAAACTATTGTCTTTCCGGTGACCGACTTGCCGTCTGGCCTGAAGCCGCACGAACTCGCACAACACCTGCGCGGACAGATCGAACGCGGGCACGCGTACGCCCGCGCGCGCAAGCAGCGGTTCAGGTGGAAGTCCGTAACTGTCCGACTGACCACTTTGGTGCTTTCGGCGGTGTCGACGATCATCCTCGGCCTGCAGAACCTCGACCCCTGGACGGGAACGGCGTTCTCGCTGATCGCGGTGGTGACCGTGGTGTCCGCTTTGGAGCCGTTCTTCGCGTGGCGCTCGCTGTGGGTGCTGATGGAGGAGGCCAGCTACAAGTTCCACCGGCTGGAGGACGATCTCTCGTACTACGTGGCGTCCACTCCGGCCGACGAGGTCGATCCGGAGCGCGTGCGGGAGATGTTCGAGCGGTACCAGGAGATCTGGGACTCGCTCAGCGGACGGTGGTTGAAGTTCCGCGACAACGGCTGAGCGGGTGCCGCCGGCCGGTAGGGTCGATCTCCGCTGTCCCAGGATCAGGGGGTTTCTCGTGTCGGACGCTTGGGGTTTGCTGATACCCGTCATCGTCATCGCGGTGATCGTGCTCGTCGGGATCGTCATGAAGAAGCTGCAGAAGGGCTTGTTCGAACAGCTGGGCGCTTCCACGCCGGGGACGGCACCCGGTGCCGGACCTTTTTCCGGGTTCCAGCAGTCGCCGCAGGAGAGCCGGGAGGACTTCGTGCGGAGGCACTGGCAGCGCCCCGGCGTGGTGGCCGACGGCGTGACCCTGGTCGATCTCTACGACCGCATCCGGGCCCTCGAGGAACGCGTCGCCCAGGCCGAGCGCCGTTCCGCCGCATCGCCTGACTGAGCCCGCGCACCGCCTGCGCCGCCGGCGGGGGCTCGGCGGCGCAGGCGGTCACAGGCGACTACGGAGTGGGCGCGGGCTTGCCCTTGGCGTCCGGCGCGCCGGCGTCGTGCAGGAAGTTGTCCTGCCAAACCGCCCACTTGTGCGAGGCGCCCTTCTGGCTCACGTAGGCCGCGCCCCACCCGGTGCCGCTGAAGCGGTTGTTGATGGACTTCATGTTGCGGCCGTAGAGGTTGTCGAAGCCCGACTCCAGGCCGAGCTGGTAGCCGCCGCCCTCCAGCAGGTTGCCCTCCACGGTGACGTTGTCGATGTCGCCGCCGTAGGTCTGGATGAACAGGGCGCCGGTGTCGTTGCCGGTGGAGCAGTCGATGCGGTTGTTGCGGAACGTCAGGGTGCGGCCCGGGTTCCTGTCCAGCGGGAAGTCGCGGACGGTGGCGCCGTCGTTGTGCGACTCGCCGTCCGAGCGCAGGCCGCGGACGTAGTTGCCCTCGGCCAGGCCGCTCAGGGTGGCGCCGGTGTTGTAGAAGCAGATGCCGGAGCCCATGCCGCTGATGTAGTTGCGCTGCAGGGTGCCGACGCCGAGGAACGCGCAGGAGCCCGCGATGGTCTTGGCCGGCAGGGCCGAGCCGTCGATGTTCGAGTCGCGGATGGTGACGGGGGCACCGGTGACCTGGCAGGAGTTGCTGCCGCACGGCCCGTTCGTCGTGATCAGCGGAGCCGTCTCACCGAGGTTCTTCGGGCGGATGCACGACTTCTCGATGGTGATGTTGCCCGCGAACAGCGTCAGGGCCTGCTCGACGCGCTTGCCGGAGATCACGGTGCCCGCGGCGGGGGCGCCGGGGCCGGTGTAGAGCGGCAGGGAGTCGCAGTGCAGGCCGTGCGCGGCGAGGCCGGTGTTGCCCTGGGTGAGCTTCCAGCCGGGGGAGCCGGACGGGGCGGGGCTGTTCGCCGGGGGCTTCACGGGGCCGTTCGTGGCGGACTTCGCGGTGGAGCTGGGGGCCGCCGAGCTGCTGCTCGGGGCGGCGGAGGAACTGCTGGTGGCGCTGGTCGAGCTGGCGCTGGTGCTGCTGTCCGCCACGGGTGTCGGTTGGGCCGCCTCGGTCGGGGAGCAGGCGGCCAGCACGATGACACCACCGGTCAGCAGTGCGGCCAATCTCAGTCTCACGGCTGTTTCTACCTCCACGCGAGTTCACGACGGGGGACCGTGAACTCGCTGATTGTGTCGTCGGCCGGTGCGGAATGTGCACGAACTCGCGCGACGGAGTTCGTACGGGGCCGTTGAACGGTCAGCACACTGCACGGCACAACGGGAGGAGTCAAGCGGATCTCCTTGTGGCGCAACATCATCTTCCGCCTCGAAGGGAATGCCCCGTCCGTGTGAGCTGGTAGATCACGTTTCAATCACCGAGTCATCTGAATTCCTGATGTGTGAGTTCAGCGACCCGTGAAAGACGCGCGGCCCGGACCGTCCGTGAGGAAGCTGTGCACAGCGCGTGGCAGGTCCTCGGTCTCGTACAACGCCGACGCGATCGTCGTGACATGAGCGTCGGCCTCCGGGACGCCACCGTTCTCGAAATGCGCGAGCACCTGTTTGGTCGCAAAATGTGCCTGCGTCGGCCCGGCCGCGAGCGACAAAGCGAACTGTTCGGCCGCGAGCGCGAAGCCCTCGTCCGGAAACACCCGGTTGACCACATTCCAGCGTTCGAGCGTCTCGGCGTCGTAAAGGTCGCCGGTCATCACGAACTCCTTCGCGCGGCCCACGCCGGCCCGCGCCGCCAGCCGCTGCGTGCCGCCCATCGTCGGCGTCAGGCCCACCACCTTCTCGACCAGCCCGAAGCGCGCCGACTCCGAGGCCAGGATCAGGTCGCACGCCACCGCCAGCTCGAAAGCCCAGGTCAGGCACAACGCGTGCGCGGCGAAGACGGTCGGGATCGGCAGCGCGGCGAGGCGCTGCGGCAGCAGGATCATGCGGTCGAACAGCTGCTGCGCCTCCTCCCGGTACTCCTGCTGGGCGAACAGCGACACGTCCACGCCGCCCGACACGACCCGGCCCGAGGCGTTGACCAGCAACGCCCGCGCGTCACCCAGCTCGTCCAGGGCCTCGTGGAACTCCGCGTCGAGGTCGAGGGAGTAGAGGTTGAGCGGCGGCGCGTCGATCGTGATGATCGCGAGCTCGTCGCGGCGGGTCAGGTGGATCTTCACAGCTGGCTCACAACCAATCGCGGCGCTTGAACATCAGGTACAGGAGGAAGGAGAGGCCGAAGATACCCACCGTGGCGACTCCGAAGCCCCATCTCTGCTCGAAGCCGGGGTAGGGGACGTTCATGCCGTAGTACCCCGAGATCGCCGTCGGCACCGCGATGATCGCGGCCCAGCTGGTGACCTTCTTCATGATCGAGTTGAGCCGGTTGCCCTGCACGGCGACCTCGGCCTCGCGCAGGTTCGTGATCAGCTCCCGCATCGACTCGGTCAGCTCGGCCGTGGACAGCGTGTGGTCCTTCACGTCCAGGTAGTACGGCATCATCACGTCGTCCACGAGGTCGTGCTCGCGGTGCAACAGCGACCCCAGCACCTCCCGCATCGGCAGCGCGACACGCCTGAGCTGCACCAAGGCGCGCCGGAGCTGCAACGCCCTGCGCCCGACGTGCGGCCTCTCCTCGTAGATGTGGTCTTCCAGGGCCTCGATGTCGTCGTCGAGGGCCTGCGCGGCGGCGTAGTGGCTGTCCGCGACGTCGTCCAGCAGCCCGTGCAGCAGGAACCCGACGCCCGACTTGGCGAGCTGCGGCGCGCTGTCCCACCGCCGCTCGACGCCCTCCAGGGAGTAGTCCTCGCTCTCGCGCACCGTCACCAGCGCGTTCGGCGTCACGAACACGTCGACCTCGCACGCCTTGATCTCGTGCTCGTCGTACCGGACCGCGTACACGGAGAGGAACAGGTGGGTGGGGTAGCGGTCGACCTTGGGACGCTGCCGCTCGGCGAAAGCGTCCTCGATCGCGAGTTCGTGCAACCCCAGTTCGTCGCGCAACAGGCCTGTTTCGTCCTCGGACGGCGCACAGAGGTCGAACCACACCACGGCGGAGTGATCTTCGAGACGCCCGCCGATTTCCGCGACGGGGAAGTCCCTGTCCACGAGTTCGCCGTTGCGGTACAAGCGGGTCCGACCCATGGGTGACAACGATACGTAGATCTACTCAGATGTGAGGTTTCGGCCCGAGTTCCCGCTACCCTCGATCCGGTGAAGGTGGACCAACCACAGCGCATTGGGGACTACCTGCTCTTGGGCAGGCTTGGTCGTGGTGCCATGGGAACGGTCTACCTGGGACAAGGCAGCGACGGACGCCAGGTCGCGGTCAAGGTCGCCCGCGCCGAACTGGCCGACGACCCGCGTTTCCGCGAGCGGTTCCGCCGCGAGGTGCAGATGGCCCGCGCGGTCGGCAGCGCCGGCACGGCGGCGGTCGTGGACGCCGACACGCGCGCGCCCCGCCCCTGGATGGCCACGGAGTACGTGCCCGGGCCGACGCTCCAGGAGGCCATCGAACGGCACGGTCCCTTGCCGGAGCACCATTTGAGACGCCTCGCCGAAGGTCTGGCCGAGGCGCTCACCGCCATCCACCGGGCAGGCCTCGTCCACCGCGACCTCAAGCCGTCCAACGTGCTCCTCGGAGCCGACGGGCCCCGCGTCATCGACTTCGGCATCTCGCGCGCGATGGAGCACACGGCGCTGACGGAGACCGGAATGGTCTTCGGCACGCCCGGCTTCCTCTCGCCCGAGCAGATCACCGGCCAGGACGTCGCCGCCCCGAGCGACGTCTTCGCCCTCGGCGCCGTGCTGGTCTACGCGGCGACGGGCCGGGGCCCGTTCGGCGAGGGCCCGACCGCGACGCTGCTCTACAAGGCCGCCCACGGCGAACCGGACATCGACGGCGTGCCCAAGCCGCTGCGGCCGCTGGTGCAGAAGTGCATGCACCGCGACCCGGCCAAGCGCCCAGAACCGGCCGAGGTGACGCGCCTGCTCTCGCAGGTCGTCACGCCGAAGCCGCCGACCAGCAAGCTGCCCGCCCCGATGACGCCGGCCGCCGCGACGTTCTCGACGTCGCGGTTCGTGCCGATGGCGTGGGGTGGCCTGAACCTCGCCGTGGCGCTGCTCGCCGCCGCGATCGCCGACCCGGCCGCGCAGGCGAACGGTGCCACGCAGCTGCTGGCGCTGGCCGCGTTCTGCGTGCTCATCGTGCGCGCGGTGCGGTACTTCAGCGCCGCCGCGCGCCGCAAGGTCGTGATCGAGGTCAGCCGCGAGGGCATCGCCACGACGCGCAACGGCAAGTTCCACCAGTACTGGTGGTACGAGCTCGCACGGGTGCGCGTCGTGCCGCACAAGAAGCGGCCGTGGGTCGTCGTCTGGCTGAAGGACCCGGCGCCACGCCGCTTCTTCGGCGCGCACCACGGCGGTGTGCGGGTCTTCCCGGTCGCCCACGAACGCACCAGGAGGCGGCGCGAGCGCGACGTCGCCGAGCTGCGCGCCGCCCTGGCCTGGTACCTGCCGCGGAGCTACGACGGCCGCTGATCGGTCCACTCGGTCGTGACGGTGACCGAGGTCGTCATCGTGTCCGACGGCATCCGCGGGTCGGTCGCCTTGTGCTGCTCCATGCCGGTGACCTGGCCGGTCGCCGGGTCGACGGTGAACATCGTCGTCCCGCCGTCGGCCGAGACCTTGCCGTCGTCCCAACGGACCTGGGGCGACTCGGCGAGCCTGCGGTACAGCGCGGCCTTCTCCTCGTTCGTGGTGAACGGCGAGAGCATCGCGGCCGCGGCGTCGTCCAGCCTCCGCGCGGGCTCGGTGCTCAGCGGCTGCCCGGCGGTCTCCTCCTTGCACGGGGTGCTCGCGCAGAACGACTCCCACAGCGAAGGGTTGCGGGAGTAGTTGGTGAAGTCCTCGACGGGGCGCCGCGCACCCGCGACCGGCCGCTGGCCGCCCGTCGCCCTGCGGTAGATGACGACCATCTCGTCAGCGGCGGTGGGCAGCCACACGACGTACTCGAACTCGATCGCCGAGGACGCGTACGGGTCGCCCACTCCCATCACCTGCCAGATGCGGTAGGTGATGCGCTGGTACTTCGCCGTCGGCTGCCGCGCCACCTCCAGCAGCGTGGCGGCCTCCTGCAACGAGGCCGCGGGCTTCACCGGCAGCGTCGCGGGAGCGTCCCGCGAGACCGGCCGCAGCAGCACCACGAGCCCGGTGATCATCACCACCGCGACGGCCGCCGCCGCGATGCCCACCCAGCGCCGCGAGCGGGACCGCGGCTTCTCGGCGAACAGCTGCTCGCGCAACCGCGCCAGCCGCACGTCGTCCGTCGCCCGCACCGGGTACAGCTCGGCGAGGTCGTCGTCCAGCACGTCACGCATGTTCCACTTCCTTCAGCTTCGCGCGCAGGCGGTGCAGACGGGACCGGGCGGTACCGGGGTTGAGGTCGAGGGCTTCTGCTGTCTCCTGCACGCTCAGACCGGCCAGCGACACGAGCAGCACCAGGTCGCGGTCGGTCTGGGACATCCTGGCCAGTTCGCGGGCGATCCGCCGCAGGTGCGCCCGCGAGTCGATGCGGGTCACCACCGTGTGCTCCAGCGACTCGGCGACGCCGAGGTCGACGCCGTACCGCTCGGCGGTGCGCAGCAGGCGGGTCTCGCGCTTGGCGTGCCCGCGCAACAGGTTCGTGGCTATGCCGTAGAGCCAGCCGACCACACTGCCCTTCTCCGGGTCGTAGCCCTCCTCGCCGCGCATGGCGGCCAGGAAGGTCTCGCTGACGAGGTCGTCGGCCACGTCGGCGCCCACCCGCCGCGCCAGATATCTGTGCAGCGGATGGGCGTGCTCGTCGAACAGCTCCGCGAACATCACGCCCCCAGTTGGCTTCCCGCGGCACCGGTGTTGCAGTGACCTGAATCACAGTGGACGGGCTTTCGATGATGGTCCCATGACCAACTGGACCGTGACGGCCGCCGAAGCCGCGCAGTCGCCTCTCAACCGCGAGTACAACGCGGAGATGATCAGCCGCTACTGGGGCCGGCCGGCGAGCGACGCCGAGATCGACGCCTACGAACGCGACGAGCAGGACCACGACGTGCCGGTGTTCCTCGTGGCGTCGCGCGATGGCAACGATGTCGGATGCCTGGGCATGCGGTTCCTGGACAACGGTGTCGGCGAGCTGACGCGCATGTTCGTGCGCGTGCCGTTCCGCGGTCAGGGCGTCGCGTCGGCATTGCTCGGCGCCGTGGAGGCCGAGGCGGAAGCACGCGGCATCACGACGTTGCGGCTGGACACCCGCGAGGATCTCGTGGAGGCGAGGAACCTGTACGCCAAGCACGGGTTCGTGGAGATTGCTCCGTACAACGCAGCCGAGTACGCCGATCACTGGTTCGAGAAAAGGCTAACGTCCGCTCATCCGGTCGCGATGTCCTGAAGGGTCGGGATGACTCGCGCAGGAGGCAGTGAAAATGCGGTTGCGTCCACTGGTGATGGCGGTTGCCGTCACCTCGGCACTGGTGGTGACCCCGGCCCAGGCGGCACCCGCCGGCCGGGTGCTCGGTTACGTCGCCAACAACGGCGGCGGGGTGTCGGTGATCGACACGGCCACGAACGCGGTGTCCACGACGATCGCTGACGGCGGTGGCAGTTCGCCGTACATGGCGGCGGTCGCGTTCGACGGAACTCGCGGCTACGTGACGAACTCCGTGCAGAACACCCTGACGGTCATCGACACGCCGACCAACACGGTCGACAAGTCGGTTCCCGTCGGCACCCACCCGGCGGGCGTCGCGGTCGCCCCAGGCGGTGGCTTCGTCTACGTCACCAACTACCTGGACGGCACGGTGTCCGTGGTCGACACGGCCACGCTGACGGTCACCGCGACCGTCGCGGTCGGCTCGAACGCCGACGGCGTCGTCGTCACCAAGGACGGTTCCGCCGTCTACGTGACGCACGACGTTCCAGGACCGAGCAAGGTCTCGGTCATCGACACGACGTCCAACGCCGTCGTCGCCACGATCGGGGTCGGCAACGCGGCGACCGCCATCGCGGCCTCGGCGGACGGCAAGCGGATGTACGTGGTCAACAAGGGATCGGACAGCGTCTCCGCCATCGACGTCGCCTCGCGCACCGTCGTCGGCACCGCGTCCGTCGGCTTCACGCCGCACGGCATCGCGCTGACGCCGAACGGAACCCGCGCGTACGTGACGAACAGCGAGTTCGACTCGGTGTCCGTCGTGGACCTCACGACGATGACCGAACTGCAGAAGATCTTCGTCGGCGACCGCCCGATCAGCGTGGCCCTCACGCCGGACGGTGCGAGCGCCTACGTGACCAACTTCAACAGCAACTCGGTGTCGATCATCGACACGGCGTCGAACACCGTCACCGGCACCATCGCCGTGGGCGAGCGCCCGGTGGGCATCGCGATCAACTTCGTGCCGCCCGCCACGTCGAAGCTCGTGGCGGGGTCCGCCCAGCTGCAGTTGCGGCTCCTCGGTTTCACGGTCCGCTCGATCGACGCGACGCTGACCGACAAGCACACCGGGGTGCCGGTCGCCGGCCAGCAGGTCGTCTTCCGCACGGTGAAGGGCAACCCGCTCTGCACCGCGACGACCAACGCCTACGGCAAGGCCACCTGTGACGCGCAGGTGTCGCTGCTGGTCGGTCTGTCCACGCTGCTGCAAGGCTTCACGGCCTCGTACGCGGGCAACAACGAGCACGGCGGTGCCTCCGCACACGGGCACATCGCACTGCTCTAGTGGAGTGACGGTGGTGGTGGAACTTCGCTAGGCCGTGTCCCGGAAGTCCCGTCGGGCGGCAGTAGCGGCCGAGGGCCCCGGAGACGACACCGCCGCGACGCCCGAATACAACCCGGTATGAGGGCATCGCGGCGGCGCCGTCGCCGGGTCTCGCGGCCGCGCCTGCCACCGGACGAACTTCCGGGACACGGCCTAAGCCGCCATCGGCACGTCGGCCCGGAGCGCGTCCACGCAGTCCGCACAGGACTGCCTGGACGCGACTCCGTGGACGACCTGCCAGCCGGCGGGCACCTGCAGCACCGCGGGCCAGATCGAGTACTGGCCCGCCGGGCTGACCAGCACCAGGAACATGGTGTGAGCCTGTGCGAACGGGGAAGTCATGCCCCCAGAGTGACCTGCGACACCTATGGTTCGGCTATCTCCTCGCTCAAGCTCACCCGACCGCGCAGTTCCCGATCTTGGCCCGCGTGTGATTACGTGGTGTCCGTGACTGTGGAACAGGTGGTCCTCCTGGCCGAGGACGGTTCGGCCATCGGCGTCGAGGACAAGGCAGTGGTGCACCACGCGGACACCCCGCTGCACCTGGCGTTCTCCAGCTACGTCTTCGACTCGGCGGGCAACACCGTGCTCACCCGCCGCGCGCTGCACAAGAAGACCTTCCCCGGTCTGTGGACGAACACCTGCTGCGGCCACCCCCTCCCGGAGGAGGACATGGCCCAGGCCGTGCTCCGGCGCCTGCGCGACGAGCTCGGCATGAAGGTCTCCGAGCCCGAGCTGCTGCTGCCGGCCTTCCGCTACCGCGCGGAGATGGACGGCGTCGTCGAGAACGAGATGTGCCCTGTGTTCCGCGTGCTCTCCGACGACGAGCCGGTCCCCAACCCGGACGAGGTCGACTCGACCGAGCGGGTTCCGTGGAGCGAGTTCGCCGCGAGCGTGCTGGACGGCACGCGCGAGATCTCCCCGTGGTCCCGCCTGCAGGTCGCCGCGCTGGTGGAACTGGGACCCGATCCGCTGGCGTGGCCGGTGGCGGACCGGGCCGGGCTCCCCGAAGCCGTGAGGCTCAGCTCACCACTCCAGTGATCCGCCGTTCTGGTACTCGATGACCCTGGTCTCGAAGAAGTTCTTCTCCTTCTTCAGGTCCATCATCTCCGACATCCACGGGAACGGGTTCTCGGCCGGCTCCCACACCGGCTCCAGGCCGAGCTGTGCGCACCGGCGGTTCGTGATGAACCGCATGTACTGCTCGCACAGCTCGGCGTTGAGACCCAGGATGCCGTTCGGCATGGTGTCGCGGCCGTAGGCGATCTCCAGCTCGCAGCCCTCCGCGAGCATGGTCCGCACCTCCTTCTGGAACACGTCGTTCCACAGGTGCGGATTCTCGATCTTGATCTGGTTGATCGCGTCGATGCCGAAGTTCAGGTGGATCGACTCGTCGCGCAGGATGTACTGGTACTGCTCGGCGACGCCGACCATCTTGTTGCGGCGGCCGAGCGACAGGATCTGCGCGAAGCCGGTGTAGAACCACATGCCCTCGAAGACCACGTAGAACGCGACGAGGTCCTTGAGGAACGCCTGGTCCGTCTCGGGCGTGCCGGTCCTGAACTCCGGGTCCTCCAGGTGCTGCGTGAACTGCAGCGCCCACGCCGCCTTGTCCGTGATGGACGGGATCTCGCGGTACATGTTGAACAGCTCGCCGTCGTCGAGGCCGAGCGACTCGCAGATGTACTGGAACGTGTGGGTGTGCACCGCCTCCTCGAAGGCCTGCCGCAGCAGGTACTGACGGCACTCGGGGTTCGTGAGATGGCGGTACACCGCGAGCACGATGTTGTTGGCCACCAACGACTCGCTGGTCGCGAAGAAGCCGAGGTTGCGCTTGATCATCAGCCGTTCGTCGTCGGTCAGGCCGTCGTTCGACTTCCACAGGCTGATGTCGGCCTGCATGGAGACCTCGGTCGGCATCCACGCGTTGTTGCAGCCGGCCAGGTACTTCTCCCACGCCCAGTGGTACTTCAGCGGCAGCAGCTGGTTGACGTCGGCGCGACAGTTGATCATCGCCTTGTCGTCGACGGAGACGCGCGCGGCGCCCGCGTCGATGAGGTTCTCGGTCACTGGCAGGCCTCGCAGTCGGGGTCGGTGATGGAGCAGGTCGGGTCCACGGCGACGGGGGAGACGGCGTTGAGCTTGCCGTCGGTGCCCTGCAACGTGGACTTCTCCACGTGCGTCGCGCTCTGCGTGCGCAGGTAGTACGTGGTCTTGAGGCCGCGCAGCCACGCCAGCTGGTAGAGCTCGTCGAGTTTGCGGCCGCTCGGCTGGGCGAGGTACAGGTTCAGCGACTGCGCCTGGTCGATCCACTTCTGGCGCCTGCTGCCGGCCTCGACGAGCCACGAGCTGTCGACCTCGAACGCCGTGGCGTACAGGGCCTTCAGGTACGGCGGCACCCGGTCGATCGCGCCGAGGCTGCCGTCGTGCAGCTTGAGGTCGGCGACCATCCGCTCGTCCCACAGCCCGCGCTGCTTGAGCGCGCGCACCAGGTCGGGGTTGACCACGGTGAAGTCGCCGGACATGTTCGACTTCACGTACAGGTTGCGGTACAGCGGCTCGATCGACTGGTTCACGCCGGTGATGTTCGCGATGGTCGCGGTCGGCGCGATCGCCATGACGTTCGAGTTCCGCATGCCCCCGCGGGCCATCTCCCTGACCGGCGCCCAGTCCAGCGTGGACTCGCGGTTCTGCTCCAGCTCACCGCCGGCGCGCGTGGCGGCCAGGAGCTCGACCGAGTCGATCGGCAGGATCCCCCGGCTCCACAGCGATCCCTCGAACGACTGGTACGCCCCACGTTCCCGTGCCAGCTCGGCACTCGCGGAGATCGCGTAGTAGCTGATCTCCTCCATGCTGCGGTCGGCGAACTCGACGGCCTCCTGCGACGCCATCGGCGTGCCGAGCGTGAACAGCGCGTCCTGGAAACCCATCAGTCCCAGGCCGACCGGCCGGTGCTTGAGGTTGGAGTTCCTGGCTTCCGGGATCGTGTAGTAGTTCACGTCGATCACGTTGTCGAGCATGCGCACCGCGGTGCGCACGGTCTTCTCGAGCCGGGCGTGGTCGATGCCGTCCTCTGTCACGTGCTGGGCGAGGTTGACACTGCCGAGGTTGCAGACCGCGACCTCGTCGGCCGAGGTGTTCAGGGTGATCTCGGTGCACAGGTTGGACGAGTGCACGACACCGCTGTGCCGCTGCGGCGAGCGCAGGTTGCACGGGTCCTTGAACGTGATCCACGGATGGCCGGTCTCGAACAGCATGGTCAGCATGCGCCGCCACAGGTCGACGGCCTGGACCCGGCGGAAGACCCTGATCTCGCCCTTGTCGGCCCTCTCCTCGTACGCGCGGTACATCTCGGCGAACTCGCTGCCGAACGCGTCGTGCAGGTCCGGCACCTCGTCGGGGGAGAACAGCGTCCACTGGCCGTTCGCGCGCACGCGGCGCAGGAACTCGTCCGGCACCCAGTTCGCGGTGTTCATGTCGTGCGTGCGGCGGCGTTCGTCGCCGGTGTTCTTGCGCAGGTCGAGGAACTCCTCGACGTCGATGTGCCAGGTCTCCAGGTAGGCGCAGACAGCGCCCTTGCGTCGCCCGCCCTGATTCACCGCGACCGCGGTGTCGTTGGCCACCTTGAGGAACGGCACGACGCCCTGCGACTTGCCGTTGGTGCCTTTGATGTGCGCGCCGATGCCGCGCACCGGGGTCCAGTCGTTGCCGAGACCGCCGGCGAACTTCGACAGCAGCGCGTTGTTGCTGATGCCGTGGAAGATGGCGGCCAGGTCGTCGTCCACGGTGGTGAGGAAGCACGACGAGAGCTGCGGGCGTGTTGTGCCCGAGTTGAACAGCGTCGGTGTCGAGCACATGAAGTCGAAGCTCGACAGCAGCTCGTAGAACTCGATTGCGCGCGCGTTCCTGTCGTCCTCCTCGAGGGCGAGGCCCATCGCGACGCGCATGAAGAACGCCTGCGGCAGCTCGTAGCGGCGTTCGTCGTGGTGCAGGAAGTAGCGGTCGTAGAGCGTCTGCATGCCCAGGAACTGGAAGTTCAGGTCGCGGGAGGCGTCGAGCGCGGCGCCGAGCCCGGCCAGGTCGAAGTCCGCCAGACGCGGGTCGAGCTGGCCGAACTCGATGCCCTGGCGCACGAACTGCGCGAAGTACGCCGGGTAGCGCTCGGTCATCTCGGCGTGCGACAGGGGGATTCCGCAGGCCTCGGTGCGGAGCTTGTCCAGCAGCAGCCGGGCGCTGACGTAGGAGTAGTCCGGGTCGAGCTCGACCATCGTGCGGGCGGCCATGATCGGCGCGAGCGCGAGCTCGGCGTCGGTGATGCCGTCGTAGAGGGTGCGCTTGGTCTCGGCCAGAACCGCCTCGGCCGATGCATTGGGCAGGTCGGCGCAAGCTTCGTTGACGACCCCGGACAGGCGATCCAATGGGGTTGGGCGGTCGGGCACGCTCTCTCCTCCGAGATCTGCCCGAGGAAACGCGTGCGCGCGCCAGCGGCCGACACCACTGGTGCACACAGCCGCCCTCCCTCGGGGCACCGTGTCGTGCGCGCAGGCTTGCGCGCACACCAATGGCAGGTCTTCGGACTCGTGGGCGTACCTCTCGCGCCTACCGGCCGTCGCTTCCCAGGTCTCGCGACCCAGTGCTTCGTTGACGGCTTTCGTTCCCACTCACCGCTGCGGGGCAGTCCCGGACTTCCACCGGGTTCCCTCTTGCCTCACCGCCCCGGTTGAGTCGGGTCGGTGAACCACTGGCGCGGCAGATACTACATGTGGTGGTGGGGTCTGGATCACCACCCAACATGCGCGTGTCGTGGGCTAGGGTCGAGAACGTGGGTGATCTTCGGCCTCGGGTCGTCATCGGTGCTCTGGTCAGTGCGGGCCTCGCTTCGGCGTCCCTTTTCGCCGGAACGGCGGCGCCCGTGACGAGCGGTGTCCTGGCCGTCGCGGCCGTGCTGGCGATGATCACGACCCGGCGATCAGGGTCACTCCGAGAGTGATCATCACGGCGGCGATCAGGCCGTCCAGCACCCGCCACGCGCGGGGCTTCGCGAACAACGGGCTGAGCAGCCGCGCGCCGAAACCGAGCGCGACGAACCAGGTGATGCTCGCCGTCACCGCGCCGACCCCGAACAGCCACCGGCCGGCCGCGATCGAGCCGAGGAGCAGCAGGGTGTCGAGGTAGACGTGCGGGTTGAGCCACGTCAGTGCGAGCGCCGTCAGCACGGGCCGGCTGTTCGTCTCCGTGCCCGCGTTCAGCGCCGACGGCTTGAACGCCCTGCGCGCCGCCAGAAACCCGTACCCCAGCAGGAAGATCCCGCCCACGACCGCCGCGACCGTGAGGGCCTGGGGGAACTTCTTCACGATCACGCCGAACCCGGCGACGCCCACCGCCACCAGGACGGCGTCCGAGAGGGCGCACACGGCGACGACCTTCGCGACCGCGTGCCGCCGAAGTCCTTGGCGCAGCACGAAAGCGTTCTGCGCGCCGATCGCGACGATCAGGGTCATCATGGTGCCGAAGCCGAGCAGCAGGTCAGTCACGCGGTCCACGGTATTTACGCCGTCTTGATGAGACCAGCTAAAGATTCTTAAGTACCATTAGCCAGCGTGATGGACCTCGACCTGGTGCGGACGCTGCTCGCGGTCGTCGACGCGGGCACGTTCGACGCGGCCGCCACCGCCCTGCACGTCACTCCTTCCGCTGTCTCACAACGCATCAAGGCCCTGGAACAACGAACGGGCCGCGTGCTGCTGGTGCGGGCGCGCCCGGTGCGGCTGACGCCGTCGGGCGAGGTGATCGTTCGCTACGGTCGGCAACTGCTCGCCCTGGACCAGGACCTCGACGCGGCGCTCGGCGAGGACGCGGTCGTGCGGGTGCCGATCGCGGTGAACGCCGACTCGCTCGCCACGTGGTTCCTGCCCGCCCTGCAGCGGGTGCCGCCCGAGCTGCGGATCTCGTTCGACCTGCACCGCGAGGACCAGGACCACACGACGGCGTTGCTGCGGCAGGGTCTGGTGATGGCGGCGGTGACGTCCTCGCGCGAGCCGGTGGCGGGCTGCTCGGTGACCAAGCTGGGCGAGATCCGGTACGCGGCAATGGCTTCGCAGTCCTTTGTGGAGCGCCACGGGGACGGCCCGCCGAAGACGTGGCTGCCGGACGCGCCGGTCGTGGTGTTCGACCGCAACGACGATCTTCAGGACCGCTTCGTGCGCACGCTGACCCGCGGCCGCGGCGCCTCGGACCACCGCCACTACGTGCCGTCGTCCGAGGTGTACGTGCGGGCGATCGTGGCGGGGCTCGGCTGGGGAATGGTGCCGCCGCAACAGCTCCAGGACGGCCTCGTCGACCTCGTGCCGGGCCGCACCATCTCCGTGCCGCTGTACTGGCAGCAGTGGAAGCTCGACTCGCCGGCGCTGACGGCGGTGTCCGACGCGGTGGCGGCTGAGGCGGGCGTCGCGCTGCGCTAGGCCGTTTCCCGGAAGTCCCGTCGGGCGGCAGTGGCGGCCGAGGGCCCCGGAGACGACACCGCCGCGACGCCCGAATACGGCCCGGTATGAGGGCATCGCGGCGG
Source organism: Lentzea sp. NEAU-D7 (assembly GCF_026242055.1). Classification (GTDB taxonomy): domain Bacteria; phylum Actinomycetota; class Actinomycetes; order Mycobacteriales; family Pseudonocardiaceae; genus Lentzea. Next base: position 238,072 of record NZ_JAPJDL010000002.1, read on the forward strand.
CGCCGTCTCCGGGTCTCTCGCCCGCGCCTGCCACCGGACGAACTTCCGGGACACGACCTAGGCACTAGCCTCGACACCATGACCGGCGATCCGATGAACCTCAACGGGAAGACCGCAGTCATCTACGGCGGTGCGGGCAACGTGGGCGGCGCGATCGCCGCCGCGTTCACCGAGGCGGGCGCGAGCGTGCACCTGGCCGGCCGCACGGAGGCGACGCTCAAGGCCAGGGCCGCCGAGCTGGGCGCCGAGTACGCCGTGGTCGACGCGCTCGACGAGCAGGCGGTGGACCGGCACGCCGCCGCGTTCGAGCGGATCGACATCTCCGTCAACGTCACCACCGACAACGACGTGCAGGGCACGCCGATGGTCGAGATGAGCGTCGAGGACTACCTCAGTCCCGTCGTGTCGGCGGTCCGGTCGAAGTTCCTCACGTCGAGGGCGGCGGCCCGGCACATGATCAGGCAGCGCTCCGGCGTCATCCTGTTCTTCGGCGGCACCGGTGAGCCGTCGGCGCACCGCAAGTGGCAGCTCGGTGGTCTGCTCGCCGCGTTCGACGCGGTGGAGTCGATGCGGCGCCAGCTCGCGGCCGAGCTCGGCCCACACGGCGTGCGGGTGGTGACCCTGCAGACAGGCGGCATCCCCGAGTCGGTTCCGCCGGAGCACCGGGCGCCGATCGAGCAGGACATCGTCGGCGACACGCTGCTCGGGCGGGCGGCGACGCTCGGCGACGTCGGGCGGGCGGCGGTGTTCGCGGCCTCGGACTGGGGGCGCACCATCACGGGAGCGCAGGTCAACATCACGTGCGGGAGCGTCCTCGGCTGATCCTGTCGAGATCCTGAGTGCGACCTGTCGGGTTCCTGAACCCAGGAACCCGGCGCGTTCACCTCGACGTTGTCCGTTATGTGCTCATACCTCGCCTGGCCGCCATCGGCGGCTCGCTCGCCGTCGTCGCGACGATCACCATGGTCGGTCTGCTGGACCTGACGGTCGGCCCGCTGCGCCGCACGATCAGCGAGTACGCGCTGGGCGACTACCGCCCGGTCTTCGACGTCTCCGTGGTGCTGCTGGCCGCCGGGTCGCTCGCGATCCTCGGCGTGCTGGTGCACAAGGGGCTGGCGAGGTGGCGGTCCGGCGGCTCGATCGCGCTCGCGCTCTGGTCGGTCGGGCTGTTCCTCGTGGTGGTGTTCCCGAAGACGAACTGGGCAATGGGCACCAACGAGCTCAGCGGCAGCATCCACCGGTTCGGCAGCATGCTCGCGTTCGTGAGCCTGCCGATCGCCGTCATCCTGCTCGCGCGGCCGTGGCTCAGGGACCACGTGTGGGGCAAGCACGCGAAGTGGACGATGTTGTCCGGTTTGTTGAGCGTTGTCGCATTCATGCCGATCTTGTACGCCATTGTGATGGGCATGGTCTCCGACGTTCGGTGGTGGCGCGTGTTCCCGTTGGGCTACATAGAGAGGATCTTGCTCATCGCCGAGGTGGGCGCCGTGCTCGTCGTGGGGCTGTGGGCCATCGCGGCCAGTAGGGTTGCGCCATGGCGAGTTGGGGAGACCTCGCGGATTACGTCCGCGCCGAGTACGACGTCATCCACGACGAGGACGAGGAGCTGAGGATCCTCTTCACCTTCGGGGACGTGGAGGAGGACGAGGACGACCGCACGCAGGTCGTGATCATCGTCCGGGAAGTGCTCGACAAGATGCACGAGTGGGTGCAGATCGCCTCCCCGTGCGGGTTGGCCAAGGACGTCGACCTCCGGGCGGTGCTGGCGGAGGTGGGCAACTCCACCGTCGCGTGCGGCCTCGCGATCATGGGGGAGCACGTCGTGGTGCGGCACTCGCTGCCGCTCAAGGACCTCGACATCCACGAGTTCACCGACCCGCTCCAGTTGCTCGCCGGTACCGCGGACACGCTGGAAGAACAGTTCTGGGGAGGCGACGGCTACTGATGTTCGACCTGACCCCGGCGACGGACCGGCTCGCCGGTCTGGTGCGGAACGTGGCGGACGGTGACCTGTTGGCGCCGACCCCGTGCCCGGACTACACGGTCGGCGACCTGCTCGACCACGTCAACGGCCTGTCGGTCGCGTTCACGATGGCGGCGCTGAAGACCCCGCTGGAGGGTGCGGGCACCGGCGACGCGTCCCGGCTGCCGCTCGACTTCCGGGAGTCGATCCCGCGCCGGCTGGCCGAGCTCGCGACGGCCTGGCGTGCGCCGGAGGCCTGGGAGGGCATGACCCGCGCGGGCGGCGTCGACCTGCCCGGTGAGGTCGCCGGTGCCGTGGCGCTGGACGAGGTCGTGCTGCACGGCTGGGATCTCGCGAAGGCGACCGGGCAGCCGTTCGAGGTCGAGGAGGACCTGCTCCAGATCGTCCACGGATTCGTGTCGCAGATCGGCCCGGACGACCGGGACGGCTCTCTTTTCGGAGCCGCGGTGGAGGTCGGCTCGAACGCGACTCTGTTCGACCGTGTCCTGGGACTCAGTGGGCGTGATCCGGGATGGAACCTAGGTTAGGCTCTCCTAACGTGAGAACCATTACGGTGCAGGTTCGGGCAGGGCTGGGCGTGGGACGTCTGGCCGCCGCCATGGAGTCCCTGGTGGAACTGCATCCTGAGCTGTGTCGTTCCGGCTTCGCGCACCACGAGGTCGCGGATCCCGCCGCCGCCACCCCCGCGGCCCTCGCGGAGGCGGAGGCGGGGCTCGATCTGCAGACCGGCGTCCTCATGCACGTCGTGTGGCTCGACGCCGGTCCCGTGCGCACCGGCCGGATAGTGCTGGTGCTGCACGACATCGTGGCCGACCGGCTGCCCAGGATCCTGCCGTGGCTGGTGCAGGCCTGGAAGCAGCCGGCGCTGGTCAGCTGACCTTGCGCGCCAGGAACACGTGCTCGCGGCCCGGCCGGTCCGGCGCGTCCCGCACGTCGACGACCTCGAAGCCGCAGCGCACCAGGCTGTGAGTGACCTCGGCGCGTGAGCGGAACCGCAGCGTCGAGTCCGAGGTGATCACCGAGCCGTCCGGGAAACCGTAGGTGTGGCGGAACGACACGAACGGCATGCTCACGTCGAGCAGGTCGAACTGCTCGCGCACCCCGACCAGCACCCGCGGCTTCACACGCGCCCAGTCCTCCCAGGCCCGTTCCTCCGGCCGGCGCGTCTCGAACGCGAAGTGCCCGCCGGGACGCAGGGCGCCGTGCACACCCCGCAGCGCGGCCTCCCAGTCGTCACCGAGGAACACCTGCGCGACGTTCCCGGTCATCGTCGCGAGGTCGACCGACATCGGGGGCAGCGTGGTGGCGTCACCGTGGATCCAGGTGACCCGGGACTCCTTGGCGCGCGCGATCTCCAGCGAGGCCAGCGCCGGATCCACCCCGACGACCGCCCGGCCGGACGAGGCGAGCAGCACCGCCAGGGACCCCGTTCCGCACCCGATGTCGAGCACGCTCCTCGCCTCGACCTCGGCCGCGATCCCGAGATACAACTCCAGGTCGAGGCGAGGCCCGTCGAAGGCGTCGTAGATTTTTGCCAACCTGGGGTCGGCGAATATGGCGTCAGGCATTCCACATCGTAGGCCCGACGACGAACGGCATCAGCAACTCGATCACCTCTCGGTCCGGCTTTCCGTTCAGTTCCTCCTCCGCGACCCGCCGCGCGATGCCCGCCAGGAAGTCGGCCACCTGCACGCGGGCGTCGTCCTGCGAGTCGACCAGCGTCAGGCTTTCCAGCCGTGGAGCCAGTTCCCTGAGCCGCTGGATCCGTCCGGCGGTCAGCGACAGCTGCTGGTCGTGCACGATCGACACCGGCCCGTCCCACTGCGCGACGGTCCGCAGGATCGCCGGGAACAACGGGTCGAGCGCCCCGCGCGGGCCGCGGGCGCGCAGCAGGTCGTTGTACACCTCCAGGGGCCCTGTCACCGCGCCGAACTCGGCCCGCACCCGCGAGGCCAGGTACCGCCGCTTGTCGACCAGCTGCACGCGGGCACGGCCGGCCAGCGGGCCGTCCCGGCCGAGGAACCACAGCAGCACCCAGCGGTTCTTCGTCCGCAGCAGGTGGTTCGCCTTGTACTCCAGGGCAGGTGACTTGATCATCTGGCGCAGTGACTCGACGCACTGCGCGGCCTCGGCCTCGGACAAGGAGACCCCGGCGTGGGCGAAGACCGCCGTGACGCCGCCGACGAGCTTCTCGCCCTCGGACCCCGACTCGTCACAGGCGATCTCCATCAGGACATCCGGAACACGGGGCCACGCGCGCGGAACGGCAGATGGGCGCCCGCCGGTATGAGGAACGCGTGCTCGCGCCGGATCCGCAGCACGTCGCACAACCCGTCGGTGATCACGAGGACCGGGCCGCTCGACGGGAAGTCGTCGGCGCGTTCGAGGAGGTCGATGCCGGGCTGCAGCCGCGTGCCGCCGCGCCCGCGCACCTTCACCCGCTCCGCGATGTCCTCCACGGGCACATATCCGGCGTCGTAGGCCACCGCATCGCAGAAGACCACGCGTGCGGCGGGAACGTCACGTGCCGCGGCGTAGGACGCGATCGCGCCCAGCGCCTTGCCCAGCAGCTTGGAATCCATCGAGCCGGAGGTGTCGAGCACGACGCCGAACGTCGGCCGCGACTCCAGCGACTCCGGCCGCGCCCACGCGGGCCGCGGAATGTCCGGAGTGGACGCTTGCCGCCGCGACGCACGCGCGTAGGTGCGCCGTTTCTCCACCGCCGGAACGAACTCCTCGAACCACCGCGCCAGCTGGGCGTCCCACGACAACGGCGGCTGCTCCAGCGCCCGGATCTCCTCGACCAGCCCGGCGGGCAGCAGCCCGCGGGACGAGCTGTGGTAGCTCAGGCCGGTGAGCAGGGCGCGCCGGTAGAACTCGTCCAGATCCGTGACATCGGCGGGCCCGCGCAGCGGTTCGCCGAGCAGGTCGCCCTGGTGGTTGCCCCGCAGCGTCAGCAACTTCCGGTACCGCCGCAGGTCCACCGCGATCCGGTCGTACACCGACTCCGCCGACAGGCCGCGCAGCTCCGGATCGTGCAGCACGCCTTCCGGCGCCGAGCCGAGGCCCATCTCGACGAGCCAGCCGTTGACCACGAAGTCGGCGGCGATGTTCCACAGGTACGGATCACGCCCGCCGACGCGGTCGCAGTGGCGCAGGGCGGCGTGCAGCATCTCGTGCGCGAGCACGAACCGCCACTCCTGCTTCGTCAGGCCGGCCAAGGGGTTCACGTAGATCTCGGCCGAGGCCGTGGACACCGCCGCGATGGAGATGTCCCAGCCGCGCGCCAGTTCCGCGTCCGCGACCACCTTCATCGTCGACGCCAGCGCGCCCAGCAGCGGGTAGTTCGACACGAACCAGCTCAGCGCGAGGTCCCACTCGCTGCGCACCGGCCGCGAGTCGGACAACGACGACCGCGCTCCGCCCGCCACGTCGATCGCGGCCACGGCGGCGTTGGACAGGCCGGAGGCGAACCGCGCGGCCCACCTCTCCGGGTCCGCGGCCGGTCCGCCCCGCACGCACCGGCCCGGCTCCCACGAGACGGGCCGGGTGCCGAGCCGGATCGCGGGCTGGAAGTCCAGCACGTCGTCGCAGGACGCCGTGCCGAACCCCAGGTGCAGCAAGCAGTGCGCGAACACCCACACCCATTCGGCCTCGCTCGCCTTGCGCGTCGGGTGCGCACGCATCGACCCGTCCAGCGAGATGTCCGCCCACGGGTGGTCGGAGTTCCGGCTCTCGTAACTGCTCAACGGTGCGAACAGCGGATGCAGGCGGATCGCCGCGCGTGCGGCCTCGAAGCCCAGCGCGGCCTGGTCGGTGACGGCCTTCCCGCGCTTGCTCATGCGCGTGCCGCGACCAGCCGGGGCAGGTCGCGGGTGACCTCGACGAGGAACCACGCGGGCAGCACCGGGTTGCCGTCGTCGTCGGCCGCGATCACCATCTGCGCGATCTCCAGCGACAGCTCAGCCAGTTCCAGCAGCAGCGCCTTGCCGCGGTGCGCCAGCTGCTTGCCCGCCGCGGACGCGTGCGTCTTGTCGTGCGGCAGCTCCTTCACCAGCCGCGCGCGGAACGCCTCGCCCAGGAAGTAGAGCAGGTCGCGGTCCTGGGGCGCCGACGGCCAGCGGACGTCACCGCGCAGCACGGCCTCCAGACCGAACGCGTTGCGCACGGTCTTGACGTACGCCTTGAACATCGACGCGTGGTTCGCGGTGACCGTGCCGAACGCCAGCACCCCGAGCAGGTCCTCGGAGATGTCGTCGCCGAACGAGTGCAGCGCGTCGGAGAGCATGTGCCACCCGCGCGGCGTGGAGAACGACTCCTCGACCTTCGGCGCCTTGCTCCACAGGTGGTCCGGGCGCTGCGTGAGGTACTCCAGCACCCACGGGTGGATGTTGTTCTCCCGCGCCCACGCCAGCCAGTCGCGCGCGGACGCCGTGAGGTGCACGTGGATCATGCGGTTCACGAGCGCGGACGCCATCGGACGAGCCAGGGCGTTGTCGACGGCCCGGTTGCCCGCGCCGATCACGATCGAGCCCTTCGGCAGCTCGTAGGAGCCGATCCGGCGGTCCAGGATCAGCGAGTAGAACGCCTTCTGCACCTCGGGGGAGCTGGCGTTCAGCTCGTCGAGGAACAGGCAGTAGGGGTCCTGCCGCGCGATGGCCTCCGGCGGGGCGAACCGCGATCGGCCACCGACCAGTTCCGGAACTCCGATGAGGTCCTCCGGCGCGAGCTGCGTGCCGAGCAGCGTGACGCACTCGAGGCCCAGCTCGGTGGCGAACTCGCGGACGAGCGAGGACTTGCCGATACCCGGTGCTCCCCAGAGGAAGACCGGTCGGACGACGGCGACGTGCAGCAGCACCTCCGGAAGCTGTGCTGGTGTCACGGTGACTGTGGATCGCATCAGGTGATCGAGGATGCCTCATCCCGCTTGTTCCGGTCGCCCGAATTTGTTGACACGAGCAGTGGTCTGGTGCTGTGATTCAAGCCACCACTGATAGGAAACCTTCTTAACTAAATCGCCGCCGCGCCCTGCTGTCCCCCTTACACAGGAGGCACCCTGTGGCCAGATCCCTGTTGTTGGTCGTCCCGGCAGCGTTGACACTCGCTGTCGTCCCGGCCGTCGCGGTCGCCGCTCCGGTCCAGTACCAGGCGGAGAGCGCGACCATCTCCAACGGCCTCGTCGAGTCGAACCACGCCGGCTTCACCGGCTCCGGCTTCGTCAACTACGACAACGAGGTCGGCAGCTCAGTCGAGTTCACCGTCAACGCGGGCACCGCCGGTCCGGCGACGCTCACGTTCCGGTTCGCCAACGGCCAGACGGCGAACCGCCCGATGGACATCTCGGTGAACGGCTCGGTGGTGGCGAGCCAGTTCTCGTTCCCGAGCACGGGCGCGTGGACGTCGTGGACCACCAGGTCCACGACCGTCACCCTGAACGCGGGCTCCAACAAGATCAAGACCGTCGCGACGACGGTCAACGGCGGTCCGAACCTGGACCGCGTCGACGTCGACGCCCAGTCGGGCACGCCGGACACCACGGCTCCCTCGGTTCCCGGCAGCCTGCGCTCGACGGGCACCACGGCGACCTCGGTGTCGCTGGCGTGGAACGCGTCCACCGACAACGTGGGCGTGACCGGGTACGTGCTGTCCAACGGTCAGACCGCGTCCGGCACCACGCACACGGTCACCGGGCTCACGCCGGACACCTCGTACACCTTCACCGTGCAGGCGCGTGACGCGGCGGGCAACCTGTCCGGAGCGTCGAACTCCGTCTCGGTGCGCACCCAGCCGGGCACGCCCGGTGGCACCAGGCCGCACGACGTCAACGGCCTGCTGCGGGTGTGCGGTGTGCAGCTCTGCAACCAGTACGGCAACCCGATCCAGCTGCGCGGCATGAGCACGCACGGCATCCAGTGGTACCACCAGTGCTCCAAGTCCCAGTGGTGGGACGCGCTGGTGAACGACTGGAACGCGGACTTCATCCGCGTCGCCATGTACATCCAGGAGGACGGTTACGAGACCGACCCCCGCAGGTTCACCGACATGATGCACGGCTACATCGAGGAGGCCACGCGCCGCGGCATCTACGTCCTCGTGGACTGGCACCAGCTCTCGCCCGGTGACCCGAACTACAACCTGTCCCGCGCCAAGACGTTCTTCACGGAGATCGCCAACCGGCACAAGGACAAGACCAACATCATCTACGACATCGCCAACGAGCCGAACGGCACGTCGTGGGCGAGCGTCAAGTCCTACGCCGAGCAGATGATCCCGGTCATCCGCAACATCGACCCGGACAGCCTCATCGTCTCGGGCACGAACGGCTGGTCGACCTTCGGCCACTCCGACGGCCAGAGCCCGTCGCAGGTGCTGAACAACAGGGTCAACGCGACCAACTTCATGTACTCGTTCCACTTCTACGCCCAGGCCCACCGGGACGACTACCTGAGCGTGCTGGACCAGGTGTCGAGCCAGGTCCCGGTGTTCGTGACCGAGTTCGGCACGCAGGCCGCGTCCGGTGGCGGGACGAACGACTTCACCATGTCGCAGAAGTACATCGACCTGATGGCGCGCAAGAAGATCTCGTGGGCCAACTGGAACTTCTCCGACGACGGCCTGACGGGTGCGGTGTTCAAGACCGGCACCTGCTCGGGCACCACGTTCGCGGGCACCGGCGTCCTGAAGCCGGCCGGTGTCTGGGTGCGGGAGCGCATCAGGACGCCAGACAACTTCCCGACGTCATGATGTGAGAGGGGTGGGGGGGGGGCGGGGCCCCCCCCCGGGGCGCCGCCGCGGCCCCGGGGGGGCCGGGGGGGGGGGGGGGCAACAGGACCCCAGACACCGCCCCGCGGACTTTTTGTGAGTGGGGGGGCCGCCCCGGCGGCCACCCCTCGTTCTCACGTCAGCGGCCAGGTGTGCACGGGTTCGTTGGCGTGCATCAGGTCCACATAGGTCCGCAGCATCGTGCGCAGAGCGTCCGCCCTGTCCATGTGCGTGTGGTCGTAGTGCCGGTGGAACTCACGCGCCTGCCAGGTGGCGCCGTTCACGCCGCTCAGGCACCGCTGCTCGATGACGCCCAGCAAACGGTCGCGCTCCGCCGAGTCGACGCCCCACCGGATCAGGCCCTCGTGGGCGAGCGGCAGCAGGCGCCGCAGCACCAGTTCGACGACCGGCACCGTGCCGACGCCGGGCCAGTACATCTGCGCGTCCATGCCGTTGCGCGAGGCGGCGTTGAAGTTCTCCTCGGCCGCCTGGAAGCTCATCTGCGACCACAGTGGACGTTCGTCCTCGGCCAGTGCGCGCACCAGGCCGAAGTACAGCGCCGCGTTGGCCAGGGTGTCCACGATGGTCGGCCCGGCGGGCAGCACGCGGTTCTCGACGCGCAGGTGCGGCCGGTCGCGCACCACGTCGTACACGGGCCGGTTCCAGCGGTAGATGGTGCCGTTGTGCAGCTTCAGCTCGCTCAGCGCGGGCGTGTCGCCCTTGTCGAGCACCGCCAGCGGGTCCTCGTCGTCGCAGATCGGCAGCAGCGCCGGGAAGTAGCGGACGTTCTCCTCGAACAGGTCGAAGATCGAGTTGATCCACCGCTCGCCGAACCACACGCGCGGCCGCACGCCCTGGGCCTTGAGCTCGTCGCCGCGGGTGTCGGTGGCCTGCTGGAACAACGCGATGCGCGTCTCGCGCCACAGCTCCTTGCCGAGGAAGAACGGCGAGTTCGCGCCGACCGCGACCTGCACGCCCGCGATGGCCTGGGCGGCGTTCCAGTAGGCGGGGAACTGCTCCGGGCTGACCTGCAGGTGCAGCTGCGTGCTCGTGCAGGCGGCCTCGGGGACGATCGAGTTCGCCGTGAGGTGCAGGCGCTCGACGCCGTCGATGGCGATCTGCAGGTCCTCGCCCCGCGCGGCCAGCACCTGCTCGTTGAGCAACGCGTAGCGCGGGTTGCCGGAGAGCAGGTCGGGGGAGATGTCCTTGGGGCGCAGGGTCGGCAGGATGCCGTTGATGACCATGTGCGCGCCGACCTCGCGGGCCTTCTCCTCGGCGGAGTTGAGGCTGCGGCGGACGGTCTCCTCGAAGGCCGTGATGCCCCCGCCCGCGAGCCGGCGCGGGGCCACGTTGATCTCGATGTTCCACTGGCCGAGCTCGGTCACGAAGTCCGGGTCGTCGATGACGTTCAACGCCTCGTGGTTCTTCATGGCGGGATCGCCGTGCTCGTCGATGAGGTTGATCTCGATCTCCAGGCCGGTCATCGGCCTTTCGAAGTCGAAGCGGGCCTCACGCAGCATCCGCGCGAACACGTCGAGGCATCGCCGCACCTTGGTGCGGTACCGCGTGCGGTCCTCGCGCGTGAACTCGTGCTTCGCGACGTCCTCGCCCATGGTTGCCTCCCGGCGGTCGAGGGTTCACCCCACCACTGTGCACCATGGTTGATCAATCCGACACTCGTGTGTCCTGTTCCGGAACAACAGGACACGCCCCTCACCCCCGCGCGGGCACGGCTATGGCGGTGACGAGGAGGTCGCCCTGCACGAGCCAGCGGCCGTCGAACCCGGCGATCGGGGAGTCGGGCAGCAGGATGCGCGAGTGGAACGTGCCGTCGGGGTCGAGCGTGATGTCCGCGTCCTCGAAGCCGAGCCAGCGCCGGGTGACCGGGAACCAGGCCTTGTAGGTGGTCTCCTTGGCGCTGAACAGCAACCGGTCCCAGCAGATCTTCGGGTCGTCGGCGTTCAGGCCGGCCATCCTGCCGAGCTCGGCCGGGATCGCGATCGCGCCCAGCACGCCGTCCGGCGCGGGCAGGTGCGGTTCGGCGTCGATGCCGATCGTCTCGAAGTCGCTCGTCCTCGCGAGCGCCGCGGCCCGGTAGCCCGCGCAGTGCGTGAGGCTGCCGACGACGCCGTCCGGCCACAGCGGCTCGCGCTTCGGGCCCGGCAGGATGGCGGCGGGGGCGACGTCCAGCGCCCGCATGGCCTCGCGGGCGCAGGCCCGGACCGTGCCGAACTCGAACCGGCGTTTGGGCACGGCGTTGCCGAGCTGAGCCTCCTCCTCGGGGAAGAGCTCGACCGGCTCGTCGTCGTTGTACCGCTCCACCACCGCGATGGGCGCGGGAAACAGCTGTTCCAGCACTTATGACTCCCGCAGCACGTCGTGCAGCTTCACCTGGGTGGTGCCGCGTGGTTTCCACTCGCGCGGGTAGCCGAGCGAGACCTCGTCGAACCGCACGCCGTCGTAGACCGTCGTGCGGGGGATGTGCAGGTGGCCGTAGACCATCTCGACCGCGTTGAACCTGCGGTGCCAGTCCGCGGTCAGCGTCGTGCCGCACCAGAGCGCGAACTCCGGGTAGCGCAGCACGAACGTGGGGTCGCGGACGAGCGGGTAGTGGTTGATCAGCACGGTCGGCCCGCTGATCTGGGCGAGCCGCTCCTCGGTCTCCCGCACGCGCGCCTCGCACCACGCCTCGCGCGACGGGTACGGGTCGGGGTGCAGGAAGTACTCGTCCGTGCACACCACCCCCGCCTCGTGCGCGATGGCGAGGGCCGACTGCACGTCCGTGGCACCCTGCGGCCGGAAGGAGTAGTCGTAGCCCAGGAAGAGCGGACAGACCGTGACCGGTCCCTTCGGGCCGTCGAACGTGACGTACGGGTCCTCCGGCGTGATCACGTCGAGGCTGCGGCACAGCTCCACGAGCTGCTTGTAGCGCATCTCGCCGCGGGACTGGTTGGAGTCGTCCTTGGTGGTCCAGAGCTCGTGGTTGCCCGGCGACCAGATCACCCTGGCGAACTTCGGGCGCAGCGTCCGCAGCGTCCATTCGATCGAGTCGAACTTCTCCGCGACGTCCCCGGCGATGATCAGCCAGTCAGCCGGGTCCGGCGGGGCGATCGCCGCCACGACGTCGCGGTTGTCCTGGTAGGAGACGTGCAGGTCGCTGGTGGCCAAGAGCTTCACGTCCTCGACGGTAACCGGGGCGTCAACGGTGGATCACCACGACCGCGACACCACCCGATCGTGAGAGCGGTACCACGACCGGTTATCCGTTCGTCGCAGACAGTGCGCCACTCGTCTCAACAGGGCGGGCCGCGCATCGCCACGGCGCAGCCGCTCATCGCCTTTTATGGCCTACCTACTTACCCGTTTTCGGGCCGCTTTCTTACTGTGAGCGCTGTCACCTGACGGAAAAGTCCTGGCGGAGGACCACACCATGACCGACTCGCAGTTCGCTCGCACCCCGGACCCGCGCCTCGCGCGCCAGGTCCCGCCCCGTCAGGTGCCAGGGCGCCCCGTCGTTCCACCACGCCAGGTCCCGCCGCGCCAGGCGGCCGTGGGCCAGGCCCCGGTCCGCTACGGCCAGCCCGTGGACCCGCGCCTGGCGGCCAACCCGTCGTTCCGCCGCACCGTGGGCGCCGAGATCACGCGCCACGCCCAGCAGCACCAGGCCTACGCCGTCCCCCAGCGCCGCACCACGGCCGAGGACACGGCCCTGGCCACCCTGCTCCGCTCCCGCCAGCGCGCAGAGTCCACCCGCCAGGACCCGCGCCCGGCCGACATGACGCCCCGGGACTCCTGGATGCGCACGTCCGCGTGGCAGCCGGAGCAGGAACCCGGCCGCGGTGACGTCATCGAACAGCTCTCGTCCCGCCTGGTGTCCGCGAACCTGTGGGCCGTCGTCGAACCGCTGATCCCACCGGCCAAGGTGCGCCGCCAGGGCGGCGGGCGCGGCCGCGTCTGCAACCGGTCGGTGTTCACCGCGATCGTGTTCGTGCTGACCTCCGGGTGCGCCTGGCGGCACCTGCCGGCTTCGTTCGGGGTGACCGTGCCGACCGTGCACCGCCGGTTCCAGGAGTGGACCGACCTGGGACTTTGGGTCCGGCTTCGTCGCGCCGCTGTTGAGGGGGCTTGCGGGGCGGACGAGCTGGACTGGGTTCGGGCCGTGCTGGACGCCGCGGATCGTCGGGCTGCCAAGGCTGCCAGCTGAGGGTCGTGTTCGGCTTCGCCGGAGTCACCCTGCGGAAGGGTGGCTCCGGCGTTTGTTGGTCGGGTGGGGGCTGGGGGGACCGCTTGTCGCGGGGATGTGCGATGAGTGGTCGCTGAGGGCGGCCGGCGGGGTGGCCTCGGGTGGTTGGCGCCGGTTTGGGCGGGGTGGCCGCCTGCTGGGCAGTCGCCTTGGGTGGGTTGGCATCTCGTGCGGGTCGGCTTGCGTTGGCTTGTCGCCGGTTCCAGCGGGGTGGTCGCCTGTGCGGTCACGTCACCTTGCGAGGGCTTGCGGGTTGGCACTGGTGCGGGTCGGTTTGCGTTGGTTGGTGGGCGGTTCCGGCGGGGTGGTCACCTGCCGTGCGCTCTGGTCACCTTGCGAGGGCTTGCGGGTTGGCACCGGTGCGGGTCGGTTTGCGTTGGTTGGTGGCGGTTCCAGCGGGGTGGTCACCTGCCGGGCGGGCGGTCACCTTGCGAGGGTTTGCGGGTTGGCACCGGTGCGGGTCGGTTTGCGTTAGCTGGCGCCGGTTCCAGCGGGGTGGTCACCTGTGCGGTCACGTCACCTTGCGTGGGTGGTTGGTCGGGCAGTACCGGGCCGGTGCCGGTCATCGCCGCTGCGCGTCGATAGCGATTGGGGCTTGACCTTGAGCCTCTGGCGGGATGCTTGACGGCCGGAAAAGGCCGGGCTGAAAAGCGCCCGGCCGTGCCCATGAGGGGAGCATCCCGCCCCCTCAAGGTCAAGCCCCAATCGCCGTCGGGGTTGCGCCACCACCGCTTGACCAGCAGGCCTTAGTTCACACGCCTCGGCTTCGCCATTGGTGTGGGTGGCAGGGCGGCTCGGCTCCGCCATTGCCCTGCACGTCTGGAGGGACGCCTCGGCTTCGCCGTTGCGTTGGGCGGCAGGGCGGCTCGGCTCCGCCGTCGCCCTGCGCGCATGGTGGGACGCCTCGGCTCCGCCGTAGCCGTGGGTGGCACGGTGGCTCGGCTTCGCCGTTGCGTTTCGCGCGGAAGGACGCCCCGGCTTCGCCTTTGCCGTGGCGGCAGGGCAGCCCGGTCCCACTGTCGCTCTTCGCGTGTGGAGGGACGGCCCGGCCTCCGCGGCATCGCCGTGGGTGGCTGGGGTGTTTCGGCGTGGTCGTTGCCCTGGCGCGTGGCGGGGCGCCTTGGGTTCGTCTTTGCCGTGAGCGGCAGGGCGGCCCCGCCATGCCGTTGCCCTCCTTGTGAGGGAGGCTTCGGCTCCGCCATTGCCGCGGCACAGGTGGCGCGGTGTCGCCGGTGCCGATTGTGGCGGAGGGACGCCTCGGCCGCGCCGTTGCGTAGGGCGGCAGGGGTGTTGGTCGGGCGGAGGGGTGCGGGACGGTTTGCTTCGCGGAAGTGTCGGACCTCGTCGGTACCTTGGGTCGCGGGGGAGCCGGAATCCGAGGGGACCCCTGCGGGAGCGTGCGGTCACATGCCGTTGATGCCCGCGTGGTACTTCGGCACCCGCACGGTGATCTTCGTGCCCAGCCCGCAGGCGGTCTCCACGACCAGGCCGTACTCGTCGCCGTAGACGCGGCGGAGTCGTTCGTCGATGTTGCCGAGGCCTATTCCGGCGGACTCGTCCACCTGGCCGGCGAGGGTGCGGCGGAGTTTCTCCGGGTCCATGCCGATGCCGTCGTCCTCGATCGTGATGTGGGCCTCGGCGCCGCCGTCGTTCGCGTAGATCTGGATGTGGCCCGGTTCCACCTTGCCCTCCATGCCGTGGCGGACCGCGTTCTCCACTAGAGGTTGCAGGCAGAGGAACGGGACGGTCACCGGGAGGACCTCGGGTGCCACCTGCAGGGTGACCTTCAGGCGTTCGCCGAAGCGGGCTCGTTCCAGGGCCAGGTACTGGTCGATGGAGCGCAGCTCCTCGGCGAGGGTGGTGAAGTCGCCGTGGCGGCGGAAGGAGTAGCGGGTGAAGTCCGCGAAGTCCAGGAGCAGGGTTCTGGCCCGTTCCGGGTTGGTGCGGACGTAGGAGGCGATGGCCGAGAGCGAGTTGTAGATGAAGTGCGGGGAGATCTGGGCTCGCAGGGCGCGCACTTCTGCTTCGACCAGGCGGGTTCGGGAGCGGTCCAGCTCGGCCAGCTCCAGCTGGCCCGCCGCCCAGCGGGCGACCTGGTTCGTCGCGCGGACGAGGCCCGCTGAGGCTTCGCGGGAGTAGGCGGCCAGGGTGCCGACCACGCGGCCCTCGACGGTCAGGGGTGCGACCACGGCGCAGTTGATCGGGCAGTTCGGTTCGGCGCAGCGTATGTCGAACGCCTGGGTGCGGCCGGTCAGGAAGACGTCCTCGGCCTGGGTCATGGCGTCGGCCGCGTGGTGGTCGGAGACGCCTTCCCAGGCGACGACCTCCGTCTCGTCGGTCAGCGCCAGCGCCGGGGTGTCCAGCAACGTCCGGAGGTGCCGCGCCGACTTCTTCGCCGCGTCCGGGACGAGGCCCGCGCGCAGCGGGGGTGCGGCGGACCAGGCCGTGTGGAGGGTCTCGTAGGTGACGCGCTGGGCTTCGGTCGAGAGCGACTGCTTGTTGCGCGTGCCCCGCCACAGGACGAGGACGGCCGCTCCGCCGACGACCAGGATCGCGGCGGCGGTGAGGAAGTCTTGCATGGGCGCGTCACCTTCTAGTGGTGTGGCTCGACACTAGCTTCGCTCGTCGGCCGAGGAGGAGGAGCCGGAGCCGTCCAGCCCGAGGTTCTCGGGGGCGTGGAGCTTGACCATCGTGCGCTGCACTCCCGACGGCAGGTGCCGGGGGGTGAGCAGCGAGACGACGTACATCACCGTGAAACCGAGCGGGACCGTCCACGCGGCCGGGCGCGACAGCAGGATCTCGTACCAGGCGTCGCCGGTGTCGGTGAACATCGTGACGAGACCCGCGGTCAGCGCCGGGACGCCGCCCGCGAGCATGCCGGCGATGGCACCGGCCTTCGTGATGCGACTCGACCAGATGCCCAGCATCAGCAACGGGCACAACGACGACGCCGCCACCGCGAACGCCAGGCCGACCATGTCCGCGACGGGCATGCCGGTGGAGATGAACGTCATCGCCAGCGGCACGAGGCCCGCGAGCACCGTGGAGATCCGGAAACCGCGCACGCCGCCCAGGCGCAGCACGTCCTGCGACAGCACGCCCGCCAGCGACACCACGAGGCCCGACGACGTGGAGAGGAACGCCGCGAAGGCCCCACCCGCCACCAGCGCGCCCAGCAACTGGCCGCCAACGCCCTCGATCATCCGAGTCGGCAGCACTAGCACCACGGCGTCGGTCTGGCCGGTCATCAACAGCTCCGGTGTGTACAGGCGGCCCAGAGCGCCGTACATCGGCGGCATCAGGTAGAAGACGGACAGCAGGCCCAGCACGATCAACGTGGTGCGGCGCGCGGCCGTGCCGTTCGGGTTCGTGTAGAAGCGCACGATCACGTGCGGCAGGCCCATGGTGCCCAGGAACGTCGCGATGATGAGCGAATACGCGCCGTACAACGGGAAGTCCTGGCCGCTCGACATCGGCAGCGACCACATCTCGTTGGTGTTGTGCGCCATTGTGGACAGATGCGGGACCGGTGCGTCCTTCGGGAACGTGAACTCCGAGCCCTGCCCGATGCGGTGGTAGCCCTCGGTCAGCACCACACCGGTGTTCTCGACGCGTGCGCCGTCGATCTCGCCGGTGCCCCTGACGAAGACGGACCTCTCGGCGTGGATCGTGGTCGGGCGCTGGAACGAGACCTCGGTGTCCTGCCGGAAGACCGGGTACTCGGGCCTGGTCAGCGAGTCGGAACCGCGCACCTGCCACGCGACGACCAGGAACACGATCGGCACGGCGATCGCGGTGAGCTTGAGCCAGTACTGGAACGCCTGCACGAACGTGATCGACCGCATCCCGCCCGACATCACGTTCACGGTCACGACCGCCGTGACGATCAGCGCGCCCACCCAGTCCGGCGCGCCCGTCACCGTGTTCAGCGTCAGGCCCGCGCCCTCCAGCTGGGGCAGCAGGTACAGCCAGCCGATCGCCAGCGCCAGGATCGACGCGACCGCGCGCACGCCGCGGGACCGGAAGCGGGCCTCGGCGAAGTCCGGCAGCGTGTAGGCACCGGAACGCCGCAGCGGCGCCGCGACCATCGTCAGCAGCACGAGGTACCCGGCGGTGTAGCCGACCGGGAACCACAGCATGTCCGGCCCGTAGGCGAAGATCAGCCCGGCGATGCCGACGAACGACGCGGCCGAGAGGTACTCGCCGCCGATCGCCGAGGCGTTCCACCACGGCGAGACGGTGCGCGAGGCGACGTAGAAGTCGGACGTGGTGCG
Organism: Lentzea sp. NEAU-D7; assembly: GCF_026242055.1. Classification (GTDB taxonomy): domain Bacteria; phylum Actinomycetota; class Actinomycetes; order Mycobacteriales; family Pseudonocardiaceae; genus Lentzea. The sequence continues at coordinate 255,335 of NZ_JAPJDL010000002.1, forward strand.
GGAGACGCGCAGTCCGTAGGTGCCGACCAGGATCGTGCCCAGTGCGACGACCAGCACCGCCACGACGGCGTAACCACTCGTCATGGACGTTCGACCAGCTCCGCGAACTCGCGTTCACTGCGCTCGGCCTGCCGCACGTAGAACCAGCCGGCCAGCAGCAGCATCGGGCACGTCGCCACGCACAGCAGGAACCACGGCAGCCCGAGCCCGAGGATCCGGAACTTGCCGAGCTCCGGATCGATCGCGAACAGCAACGGCAGCAGGGCCAGGGCCCCGGTCGCCACCAGGCACACCGACAGGCCCAGCCGCCGTTGCGCCCGGATCAGCGTGCGCATGTAGACGGCGCCGAGCTCGCTCTGCTCGTTGATCTCGCGCGTGCCCGAGTACGGGCGGCGCGCACGGGGCGCCCGCGTGCGCGGGCTCGTCACCACCACGCGCTGGGTCGGCTTCTCCACCGGCCTCCGGGGTGGCGGCGTCGTCACGACCCGAGCCCGTTCCTCGGTTGCAGGGCGCCGGCGGGCTGACCCGCCACGGGGGTGGGACGGGCGCGGCGGACCAGCAGCTGCCGCAGGTGCCGGGCGTGCCGGCGGCTGACCGGCAGCACCGCGCCGCCGATCGTGACGCTCAGGTGCCCGTCCTCCAGCCGCAGCTCGTCGATGTGGCCGAGCGACACCAGGTGGCTGCGGTGGATGCGGACGAACCCCGCGCTGCGCCAGCGCTCCTCCAGGCCGTTCAACGCCGCGCGCACCAGGCCGCTGCCGGTCGCGGTGTGCAGGCGGGCGTAGTCGCCGTGCGCCTCCACGTACCGGATGTCGGCGAGGCGGATGAACCGGGTGACGCCACCGAGCTCGACGGGGATGACCTCGTCACCCATCTCCGGCGGCGTGGAGTTCGCGGGCTGCGCGGGAGCCGGGGCGGCCTGCTCGGTGGCGGTCTTCGAGTCCCAGACCTCGTGCACGATGCGGTGCACGGACTCCGCGAGCCGCTCCGGGCGCACGGGCTTGAGCAGGTAGTCGAGCGCCTTGAGCTCGAACGCCTCCACGGCGGGCTGCTGGTGCGCCGTCACGAACACGACGGGCGGCGGCTGCGCGAACCGAGAGAGCACGCGGGCGAGGTCGAGACCGTCCAGCCCCGGCATGCGGATGTCGAGGAACACCGCGTCCAGCGGCTGCCCGGCGTCCATCGCGCGGTGCAGCACGCGCAACGCCTTGGTCGCGTCGGTGACCGCTTCCACGTGAGCGATGCGCGGATCGGAGCGCAACAGGTAGACGAGGTCTTCCAGCGCGGGTGCCTCGTCGTCGACGGCGAGCACCCTCAGGGAGCGCTCGAGGCTGCCACGTCGATCCGGCCCCTCGCAGATGGGGCAGGGCAGACCTGAGGTCATTCGAGATCGAGTCCAAACTGTGTACGGCCGATCCTCACGTGGCGGCGATTAGACCACGCTCGGTCATCGCGCGCCTGGTGAGCCGAGGGCGTCGGATACGCGATCATGCCCGCTCACGGAGGGTGACCCGTCGCGGGGGTCCGGTTGCACAGCGTGTGTACGACGAGTGCCCCCTCCCGCCCCTGAAACCCCGAACGGGCGAATCATCCGCCAGGCGGAGAACGCGCGGGAACCCTCCGATCGGGTGTGTCTCGGGTGGGAGACCGGCAGAGCTATCACACAGAGTGCAGTTGCCTGGTCAGGCCCGTCACGCCGTTTCGTCGGCGTTCGGGCCGCCCGGCGGCGTGGAGGAGGGCCGTCTCACGGCTGGCGGATCGCGCGGGGCTGGGCCGCCAGCGCGTCACCGAGGGTGATCTCCAGCTCGATGAACGACTCCTCGGCGCGGCGGGCGGCGACGCTCACGGAAGCGGCGGCGGCCGGGCCGATCAGTCTGCGGGTGGGCGCGCGCAGCGCCTGGATCGCCTCCGACCACTGGTTCGAGAGCTTGGCGAGACCGCTCAGCGTGTCCACGAGCTCGTCGGTGTTGTCCGGCGGTGACGCGACGATCTCCGCCAGCCGGTCGCGCAAGGCGTCCAGTGCCGGGTCCACGGATTCCTCCAGACGTGCTGCGCCAGAAATTTCCCCCACTGGGCACCACCATATCCCGACCGTTGCGGTTCGGCGCAATACATGGTGCCCGGAGGGGATCAGTCGGTCAATCGTTTGCGCATTCCGTCTCAACTGGCACTCGTCTCAACTGGCGCGCACTTGTGGTGACCGGCTGAAATGAACGCGTTTTCGGCGTTTAGCGGGCCAACTCGGCACTGCGTCGGTCTTCGTGCCTGGTAGAACGGGTCGCTTTAGGGCCGAACGACGGGTTCCCGCGTCGCGGGAATCGCGGCTTTCAGTTGCGCCGCCGACGGACTTCCCGGCAGGCGCATTAACTCTTCTGCTGCAATGCGCCGCGGTCCGCGCGTGCCGAGTTCCGTCGTTCGGTTCGAGTGGAAATAGCGGCTGGTTGCGCGGACTACAGCCTGCCGACGTCCGTGATCGTGACGACCGCCTCGCCGAGTTCGTCGGACGCGGCCAGGTCGACCTCGGCGTTGAAGCCCCAGTCCTTGTCCCCGGCCGGGTCCTCGAAGATCTGCCGGCACACCCAGCGCTCGCGCTCGACGTTGATGATCAGGAACGCCGGGCCGCGCGCGTTCGGGCCCGCGCCGATGTCCGAGTGCTCCTCGAAGTACGGTTCGAGCGCGTCCATCCACTCCTTGGCCGTCCAGCCCGACTCGTGGTCGAGCTCGCCCAGCGAGTACCAGTCGCGCTTGGCGGCCAGTTCGACGCGGCGGAACAGCGCGTTGCGGACGAGGACGCGGAACGCCCGGACGTTGCGGGTGACCGCGGGCGGCAGGTCGACGCGGACCTCCTGCTCGGGGGCGTCCGGGTTCGTGAGCTTCTCCCACTCGTCGATCAGCGACGAGTCGACCTGGCGGACGAGCTCGCCCAGCCACGAGATCAGGTCGTTGAGCTCCTCGGTCTTCGCCTCGTCCGGCACCGTCTGCGACAGCGTCTTGTAGGCGTCGGCCAGGTACCGCAGCACGAGACCCTCGGAGCGCGCGAGGCCGTAGAACGACACGTACTCCGTGAACGTCATCGCGCGCTCGTACATGTCGCGCACGACGCTCTTGGGGGACAGGTTGTAGTCGCCGACCCACGGGTGCCCGCGGCGGTAGGTGAGGAACGCGGCTTCGAGCAGCTCGCTCAACGGCTTCGGGTACGTGACCTCGTCCAGCAGTTCCATCCGCTGGTCGTACTCGATGCCGTCGGCCTTCATCGCGCCGATCGCCTCGCCGCGCGCCTTGTGCTCCTGCGCGCCCAGGATCTGCCGCGGGTCGTCCAGAATGGACTCGATCACCGACAGCACGTCCAGCTCGTAGCCCGGTGCCTCGCGGTCGAGCAGCTCGATCGCGGCCAGCGCGAACGGGGACAGCGGCTGGTTCAGCGCGAAGTTGAACTGCAGGTCGACGGTGAGCCGGAAGTCGTCGCCGTCGCGTTCCACGACGCCCGCCGCGACCAGCGCCCGGTACATCGCGAGCGCGCGGCGGATGTGCTTGAGCTGCTTCGGGCGGTCCTCGTGGTTGTCCTCCAGCAGGTGCCGCATCGCCTGGAACGCGCCACCGGCCGGACGGCCGATCACGTTCAGCAGCATGGCGTGCGAGACCTGGAACGACGACGTCAGCGGCTCCGGTTCGGCGCCGACGAGCCGTTCGAACGTCGACTCGCTCCACGACACGAACCCGTCGGGAGCCTTCTTGCGCACGACCTTGCGGCGCTTCTTCGGGTCGTCGCCGGCCTTCGCCAGCGCCTTGATGTTCTCGACCTCGTGCTCGGGTGCCTGCACGACGACCGTGCCGACGGTGTCGTAGCCCGCGCGGCCCGCCCGGCCGGCGATCTGGTGGAACTCGCGGGCCTTCAGGATGCGCGTGCGCGTGCCGTCGTACTTCGACAGCGCCGTGAACACGACCGTGCGGATCGGCACGTTGATGCCGACGCCGAGGGTGTCCGTGCCGCAGATGACCTTGAGCAGACCGGCCTGCGCGAGCTGCTCGACCAGGCGGCGGTACTTCGGCAGCATGCCGGCGTGGTGCACGCCGATGCCGTGCCGCACGAGCCGTGAGAGCGTCTTGCCGAACCCGGACGAGAACCGGAAGTTGCCGATCGTGGCGGCGATCTGCTCCTTCTCCGGCTTCGTGGCGACGTTCACGCTCATCAGCGACTGCGCGCGCTCCAGCGCGGCGGCCTGGGTGAAGTGCACGACGTAGATCGGTGCCTCACGCCCGTGCAGCAGGTCCTCGATCGTCTCGTGCAGCGGGGTGGAGACGTACTGGAAGTTCAGCGGCACCGGACGCTGTGCCGAGCGGACCACCGCCGTCGGCCTGCCGGTGCGGCGGGTCAGGTCCTTCTCGAAGAACGAGACGTCACCCAGCGTCGCCGACATCAGCAGGAACTGCGCCTGCGGCAGCTCGACGATCGGCACCTGCCAGGCCCAGCCGCGGTCGGGCTCGCTGTAGAAGTGGAACTCGTCCATGACGACCTGGCCGACGTCGGCGGTGTGGCCGTCGCGCAGGGCGATGTTCGCGAGGATCTCGGCGGTGCAGCAGATGATGGGCGCCTGGTCGTTGACGCTGGCGTCGCCGGTCATCATGCCGACGTTCTCGGGCCCGAACACCTCGCACAGCGCGAAGAACTTCTCCGAGACCAGCGCCTTGATCGGCGCGGTGTAGAAGCTGCGCTGGTTCGCGGCCATCGCGACCAGGTGGGCGCCGATGGCGACCAGGCTCTTGCCCGAGCCCGTGGGCGTGCTCAGGATGACGTTGGCCCCCGAGACGAGCTCGATGACCGCTTCCTCCTGCGCCGGGTACAGCGCGAGGCCGCGCTCGGTCGCCCAGTGGGAGAAGGCGTCGAACAGTTCGTCTTCGTCGGCGATCGAGGTGAGCCGGTCCGTGAGTGCAGTCATCGCAGGTGAACTATAGGTGGTACGCGTATTCGGTGAACTCCCAGTCGGTCACGAACCGCTGGAACCGGGCCACCTCCTCCCACTTGAAGTCCACATAGGACCGCACGAAGTCCTTGCCCAGCACGTCGACCATCGCCGTGTCCTCCTCCAGGTAGGCGAGGGCGTCGGGCAGCGTGGCGGGCAGCGTCGGGGCCTTCGACGGGTCGTAGCCGTAGCCCGCGGACGGCCGCGGCGGTTCGATCTGGTCGCGAATGCCCAGGTAGGTGGCCGCGATCAGCCCCGCGATGCCGAGGTACGGGTTCGCGCTCGCGTCGCCGAGCCGCAGTTCGAGCCGTGTCGTGTCGCCGCGCTCGGCCGGCACCCGGAGCATCGCGCTGCGGTTGTCGAGGCCCCAGTCGATCAGCCACGGCGCGAGCGAGTCCGGCCCGAACCGCTTGTAGGAGTTGACCGTCGGGTTGAGCAGCGCGGCCAGCGCCGGGGCGTGCTTGAGGATGCCGCCGATGGCCCAGCGCGCCTCGTCCGACAGGCCGCTGGTGGTGCCGGGCGCCTGGAACGCGTTGCGGCCGTCCTTCTCGTGGCACGACAGGTGCAGGTGGAAGCCGCTGCCACCGCCGTCGTTGAACGGCTTGGCCATGAAGGTCGCCATGCGGCCCTCCCGCCGGGCCAGTTCCTTCACGCTCGTCTTGAAGCGGAACGCGCGATCGGCCGCGTCCATGGCGGGCGAATGGACGAGGTTGATTTCGAACTGCCCGCCGGCGTACTCGTGGTTGCCGCCGGTCGTTTGGAGGCCCGCCGAACTGAGGGTGCGAAGAGTTCTCAACAGATGACCGTCAGAATCGCCGCGGCGGCCGGTCGCGTAGACGTTGCCTGGTTCGTCACAGTACGGCCGCCACCCGTTCGGGCGATCTTCGTCCGGTTCGCAGAGAAAATATTCCAGCTCGGGTCCCACGACCGGGGTGAGCCCCGTGGTCTCGAATATTTCCAGCGCCCTGCGCAGCACCTGCCGGGGCGATTCGTCCACGGGTCTTTCGTCGGCCGGGCTCACCGCGTCGCCGATGCACCACGCCACGCCCGGCTCCCAGGGGATGGGCAGCAGCGTGTCGAGGTCGGGGACCACGATCACGTCGGGCAGCCCGGCGTCGAGCACACCCCCGTTCTCGGTGGTCTTGCCGCCGGGGGTGGTGCTGTACACGGCCCGGCAGAACGACAGTCCGCGCTGGGTAACCGCAGGTAGGTGCTCCACGAGGACGTCACGGCCCCGGTCGGTGCCGAGCAGGTCCGGGAAGACGACGCGCACCACGTCGATCCCGTCCTCGCCCAGTCTTGCCGCGAGTTCCCGTGTCACCTGTTCACCGACCACGTCGAACTACCTTTCCGGCACAGTGTGTCGCTGGCGCGGAGGGGATAACGTTGAGGGGCAAACGCTATCGACCCGTCCGTGGAGCAAAGACCGTCATTGGTCCCCGTCGGGTGCTCCACACTCATCGTCCACCACCGGGCAACAGTCCGTAACTGGACGGGTGACGACCGTCACGAGATCATGCACGATGTGGGATCGTGATCAAAGTGGTTGCGGACCGACTCGCACCACATCACAGACATAGTTCGGAACCGCAAGTATTGTGCCGGGAACACCTGAGCTCGAGCACGGGAGACTTTGAGTTGTCTGGTCACCACACGATTGCCGAGACCGAGAAAGCCGTCCAGGCCAAACTCGGTGCGGTGCCGCTGCATCGCGAGCAGATGGCGGCGGTGTCGAACATCCACCGCGCCGCTACCGCGATCCGCCAGCACCTCGAGAACTCGGTGCTGCGCACCAGCGATCTGACCTGGACCGGCTTCGTCGTGCTCTGGGTCGTGTGGATCTGGGGCGAGATGGAGACGCGCTACGTCGCCGAGGAGGCCGGGATCTCCAAGGGAACCCTGACGGGCGTCGCCAAGACGCTGCAGTCACGGGGCCTCCTGGAGCGCATGGGCCACCCCACCGACGGGCGCCTCGCGGTCCTGCGTCTCACCCCTGAGGGTGAAGAACTGATGGCCGACCTCTTCCCCAAGTTCAACGAGGAAGAGGTCTTCGTCAGCGACCCGCTGGAGTCGTCGGAAGCCCAGTCGCTGGCCGAGATGCTGCGCCGCATGGTGACGCACCTCGAGGCCAACGGCGAGCAGCGCCGCCTCGACCTGCGCGGAGACACGCCACTGCCGCCGCGCCGGTCCGGCCGGCGCGCCAAGCACGGCTGATCTTCGCGGAACGTGGGCGACTCACCGGGGGTGAGTCGCCCATTTCGGCGTTCGTCCGCTGTCTGGCCGGTCAGAGGGAAGGCCCCTGACCAGGCCTTCAGAGCAGGCTGAGCACCCGAGCGTGCATGGTGTCGAGGTAGTCCTCGGACTCCGGCTTCATCAGCACGCTGCGCAGCACCCGAGCACCGTCCGCGTCGGCCCCGACCTCGGGGTGGCGGGCGGCGAACGCACTCCTCGACGCCCGTGCCACGCTCAGGAAGACCGGGTCGTAGGGGGCGTTCATGCCCGTCTCCATCACGCGGTGCGAAGCCGCGTCCACTGCCGACAGGGTCAGCGGGTCGGTCCGCGGGAAGTACGTGACGATGTCGAGCTCGGGCTCCTGGTAGAGCTCCAGCGCCTCCGACTCCCGGATCATCGACGCCCACCGCACGGCTGCCCGCCGTCCGGCCGCCAGCACCTCGCCCAGGCCGTCCCGGGTCAGGGGGAGCAGGCGGAGGGTCAGCCAGAGGCCGGCCGCCGCGGCACCGGCACGCGAGCATTCCAGGCTGATTTCGCCGAGGTGCATCTCGTCGGACGTGAAATACGTGTACGGGGAGTCGTGCAGGTAAAAGCGGCCCACGGACGGGTCGCGGAAAAGGACCGCTCCACAGCCGTAGGGCTGCAGTCCGTGCTTGTGCGGGTCGACCACCACGGAGTCGCACGAGCCGATGGCCGCCCACGGCTCGGGTGCGAGGTCGGTGCCCGCGAGCAGGGTGAAGAAGCCGCCGTACGCGCCGTCAACGTGCACCCGTGCGTCGTAGCGGCGTGCTACGTCCAGCACAAGATGCACCGGTTCGATGGCACCCAAAGCGGTAGTTCCCGGAGTGACCACGACCGTTCCGACCTTGCCGGTCTTCAGGAGGTCTTCGAGCGCGTCCAGATCCATGCGGCCCACCCCGTCCACCGCGACGGGGAATCCCTCGATCCCGAGCACGCCGCACATGCGCGAGTGCGTGTAGTGGGCCTCGGAGGAGTACGCGACGCCACGGCCCGGATGCAGCGAACGGGCGACGAACAACGCCTCCAGGTTCGCGATCGTGCCGCTCGATGTCAGGTGGCCGAGGTGCGGCTCGCCGTAACCGAACATCGCCGCCAGGTCCGAGACGACCTCGCGTTCCATGGCGGCGGTCGCGGGGCCGCCGTCGAGGGCGTGGTTGTTCGGGTTGATCAGCATCGCGGACAGGTAGCCCACGACGGCCGCGGGGTGCGGCGGCTTGAGCATCTGACCGGCGTAGCGCGGGTGGAAGAACGGGTAGTTGTCGCGCAGCCGGTCCTGGAGCTCGGCGAGCGCCGAGCCGAAGAGCGCGGGGTCGACCTGTGACGACGAGTGGGGTGTGAACGAGCCGTATTCCGCCGTCCACTTCTCGTGGTTGGCCAGCGCCTCGTTGAGCCAGTGTTGAAGATCCACCGCACACACCCCACTCGTCCCACGCACATTCCGAATGATCGAATTCGGACGTTACGGCAGACCCCAGCGCGAAGACGAGCCGTTGGCTTTCACATCACGTGCTGAGACGTCGGGGCGTGTGCTGCGGCGGGAGACCACGGCGCTCTGACCTCGGCGAAGCGGGATCTCGACGGCGGAGCCGCGGGTCTTGTAGTCCAGGCGTCGTCCCCTCGTGTCGCGGACGTCGATGTCACCCGTGATTCCGTGCTCCAGCAACAAAGGTGAGCCCGCTTCCGAATGGATCTTCACCCAGTCGGTCCGGCCCGAGGAGCGCGAAGCGTCCACAAGGAACGCTCCTTGCGTGCGCAACGACGAGATGGACGCATCGGCCCAAGTGGACGAAACAGACGGGAAGACGCGCACGACGTCGTTGTGCGACTGAACCATCATCTCCAGCACCGCCTGGCCGGACATCAGCGGCGACTCGATCGCGAGGTTGCCTCCCTCGCGGTAGAAGGTGTTCTCGGTCAGCACGGCGTTCGAGCCGACCTGCTTGCGGTCGAGGAAGTGGCGCAGGAACGACAGCGCCTCCTCCGGCCGGCCCATCGCCGACGCCATCGCGGACGCGGCGCCGTAGCTGTACCCGGCCCACGCCTGCCGCCGCGACACCCAGTGGTCGAACGTCCTGTCGATGAGCGCGCGGTGCTCCGGCATGTCGTAGGTCAGCTCGCGCAGCGGGTAGAACCACAGCATGTGCGAGAAGTGGCGGTGCGAGTCGTTGAGCGAGACGTCCTTGCCGATGAGCACGCCGTCCGGACCCTGGGCGTAGGGCACGAGCCGGTTGGCGATGTCGCGCCAGCGCGCGTTCTCCTCGATGGACAGCAGCGTGCGCACACCCCAGCGGATCAGCGAGAGGTCGTACGTCGTGTCCGTGGCGTTCGCGTACTCCGGTGAGCGCGTCTCCGGCAGGTGCAGCTTCCCGTCCGCGCCCTCGACGAGGAACCGGGCGTAGTAGTTGACCGCCTTCGTCAGGATGGGGAAGAGGACGTCCTTGAGGATCTTCCGGTCCATCGTGTGCCGGTAGCCCAGCCAGACGTTGTGGCAGGCCCACAGAAGATTGCCCGTATGGTCGTTCGGCGCGACGCCGGGAACGCCGCAGTAGCGCGGCCCGGAGCGCAGCGTGCGGTCGCCGGGGTGGCAGATCGCGTACGAGTCGCCGTCGCGGTACGCGGGGTTCACGTTGAGTTCGAGGTTGTGCTCGAACCGCTTCAACGTCGTCGTCACGGCGTCGAGCTCGTGGTGGTTCGAGCCGTTGACCAGCGGATACGAGATCTGGACGTTGAGGTTCCACCACACGGCCGTCCAGCTGTTGCCCTGCTCGGGGAACCACGGGCCCCACTCGGAGATGACCGGCGCGTCCGCGCGGGTGGCCGCCGCCATCTTGTAGAGCTGCAACCAGTAGAAGCGCTGCACGAGCTTGTCCGGCACCGAGACCAGCGACTTCGCGAAGTAGGCGTTCCACCAGCGGCGGTGCTGCAGCGTCAGCACCTCGAACGGGATCGCCAGCGCCTGACGCACCTCGCGGATCGCGTCGGACGTGTGGGTGTTCGCGGGGTGCGTGTACGCCACGTGGGCCGCGAAACGGCCGTTGCGGGTCTGCCAGGCCGTTGTGTAGCCACCACCCGCGAGCAGCGGCTGGGCGGCGTAGGAGACGCCGTTGGCGCTGCCCAGCGTCGGCGCGGGGTTGGCCGTGTAGTCCGCCGGCCTGCGGATCTGGCGGGTCGTCGACGACTCCAGCGGCTGGAAACCCCAGGTCACGTCACCCTTCACGGAGGCGAGGAAGGTGCTGCGCGAGTTGTGCACGAGCATCGTGAACGTGGCGCTGCCCTGCGTGGTCGTCACGGAGCCGGTGAGCTCGGCGTTCCACAGGTCGAGCGTCCAGTCGACGGCGGTGACGGCGCCGGCGAACCGCAGGGTCAGGTAGCCGATCGGCAGCCGGGACAGGCCGACCGCCGCCTCCCAGTGTTCGCGCTGGTCCTGCACCTCGGAGTGGCTGAGCATGACCTTCAGCTCGTCCGGGGTGCGGCCCGCGTAGACCTGGACGCCGAGGAACCCGTTGGCGAGGAACGGACTGTCGCCCCAGTTCTGCGGCAGTCTCCTCCATTCCATGCGGGCGTCGCGGACGACGTCCCGGTGCACGTTGTGACCCGATGTTTCGAGCTCTGCTACCGCGGTGCCCACCCCGAGCGCAGAGGCTCCGACGGCCGCACCCGTCCCGTACAAAAAGGTTCTACGCGACAGCTCTGTCACTGTTCGTCCCTCCGTGCCGTGGCGGCGGCGGAACGGATCTAACCGCAGAAGTCATCCGATGACTAGCGGGCGGTGTGACCATCACCGCGTTCTTGCCCGCAAATCGTTGTTGCAACGTTCTAGCCGTAGCCGAGGTTCGGCAATTAGCGTGACGACTCATGTCACCTGTTGCCATGCACATGAGCGACGGTCTGCTGAACGCGCCGGTGTCGGTCGTCCTGCTCGCCATCGCGGCGGCCGGCGTCGGGTTCGCGTTGGTCAAGGCCCGTGTGGACCTCGACGACCGCACGGCGCCGATGGCCGGCCTGGTGGCCACGTTCATCTTCGCCGTCCAGATGATCAACTTCCCGATCCTGCCCGGCGCCTCCGGGCACCTGCTGGGCGGTGCGCTCGCGGCGATCCTGGTCGGCCCGTACGTCGGCGCGCTGTGCGTGACGATCGTGCTCGTCGTGCAGGCGCTGCTGTTCGCGGACGGGGGCCTCACCGCGCTGGGCGCCAACATCACCAACATGGCGCTGATCGGCACCGCGAGCGGGTTCCTCGTCGCCGTCGCGCTGCGCAAGGTCGCCGAGCGGGGCAAGGGCGGTCTCGCGGCCGTCGCGTTCGTCTCCGCGTTCGTCAACACCCTGCTGGCCGCCACCGGCTTCGTCGTCGAGTACGCGATCGGCGGCGCGGGCGGCGTGGAGATCGGCAAGGTCGCGCTGCTGATGTGGGGCCTGCACGCGTTGATCGGCATCGGCGAGGGCCTGATCACCGCCGTCACGGTCACCTCGGTCGCGTCGATCCGGCCTGACCTCGTCCACCTGCTCAAGGGCAGCCGGAAGCCGCTGGAGGTCCGGTCGTGAAGAAGTTCTTCATCGGGTTCGCGTTCGTGTCATTGCTGATCGCGGGAGTGCTGTCGTACTTCGCGTCCGGCGACCCGGACGGCCTGGACAAGACCGTCGAGGACACCGGCATCGCCGAGCACGCGCAGGAGCACCCGTTCTCCGGCAGCACGTTCGCCGACTACGCGCTCGGCGGTGACGACAAGTTCACCGGCCTCGCGGGCGTGCTGGGCGTGGTCGTGGTGCTGGCCGTGTCGTTCGGCCTGTTCTGGGTGCTGCGCAAGAAGTCCGACGCGTAGTGGGCGGCGCCCACGACGTCTTGCACCACGCCGGCGACTCGCCGGTGCACCGCCTCGCGCCGCACGTGAAGATCCTCGTGGCGTTCGGGGCGGTGCTGGGCGTCGTCGCGACCCCGCGCACGATGTTCCCGCTGTTCGGCCTGTACCTGCTCTTGATCGTCGCGGTGTGGTTCGTCGCGCGGGTTCCCGTGCTGTGGTTCGTGAAGCGCGCGGTGATCGAGGTGCCGTTCGTGGTGCTCGCGTTCCTGCTGCCGATCTTCGGCACGGACCCGCGCACCGACTTCCTCGGCTTCTCGGTGTCGGTCGAGGGTTCGCTGGCGGGCTGGAACATCCTCGCCAAGGGCACGCTGGGCGTCCTGGTCAGCCTGACCCTGGCCGCCACGACGGCGCCGGGAGACCTGCTGCGCGGTCTGCAGGCGTTGCGCGTGCCGGCGCCGCTGGTCATGATCGCCACGCTGATGCTGCGGTACGGCGAGGTCGTCGTGGGCGAGGCGAGGCGCATGAGCGTCGCCCGCGTCTCCCGCGGCGACGACCCGCGATTCCTGTGGCAGGCGGGCGCGGTCGCCCGGTCGGTCGGCACGTTGTTCATCCGGTCCTACGAACGCGGAGAGAGGGTGCACCTCGCGATGGTGTCGCGCGGCTGGACGGGCAGGCCGGGAGGCTCGGCGACGATCGTCCCCGAGACCCCTGCCGCCGCTGCCCTGGAGGTCTCGAAGCTCGCCTTCGCCTACCCGGACGGGCATCAGGCGCTGTTCGGCGTCGACCTGCGCGTCGAACACGGCGAACGCGTCGCGGTGCTCGGGCCGAACGGTGCCGGCAAGACCACCTTCGCGTTGCACCTCAACGGAGTTCTCGGCGGCGGCTCGGGGTCGATCTCGGTCGCCGGGCTGGAGGTGCGCAAGGAGAACCTGCGCGAGATCCGCCGCCGCGTCGGACTCGTCTTCCAGGACCCCGACGACCAGCTCTTCTGCCCGACGGTGGGGGAGGACGTCGCGTTCGGGCCGCGCAACTTCGGGATGTCCGATGTGGACGCCCGCGTGCTGGAGGCGTTGCGGTCGGTGGGGATGGAGGCGGTCGCGGACCGCTCGCCGCTGCACCTGTCCGGCGGTCAGCGGCGCCGCGTCGCGCTGGCCTCGGTGCTGGCCTGCTCGCCGGAGATCCTCGTGCTGGACGAGCCGTCGGCGAACCTCGAACCGGTGGCACGCCGTGAGCTCGCCGAGCTGCTGCTCTCGTTGGCGCCCACCATGCTGATGGTCACGCACGACCTGCCGTTCGCGCTGCAGATCTGCCCCCGCAGCGTGCTGGTCGACGACGGCGTGGTGGTGGCGGACGGACCGACCCGCGAGATCCTCGCGGACTCCGCGCTGCTGGCCCGCCACCGCCTCGAACTGCCCTACGGCTTCCGGCTCGACTGAAGCCCGCTCAGCACGATCTGAAGCAGCACGGCGGGATTCGCGCCCTCGTGCATGCTCTGCAGCATCCCCTTCATCAGCGCGACGAGGTCCCTCGTCGTGATGTCGCCGCGGACGGCCCCCGCCTCCTGCGCGCGGGCCAGCAGCCCGCCGAGGGTGGCGTGCAGGCTGTCGCGCAGCTCTGACGGCACCGCGATCGCGTCGGACATGTCCCGCTTCGCCGTCGCCTCGTCCGCCATCTTGCCCAGGAACGCGAACAGGTCCGCGCCGGCGTCGGCCGACGGTTCCGCCGACGCGATCATGGCCGACACGCGCGCTTCCGTGACGGCCTGGAACAGCGCCTGTTTCGTCGGGAAGTGCCGGTAGACGGTGCCGGGACCGACTCCAGCCTTCGCCGCGATCTCGTCCAGCGGCACGTCGAAGCCCTGTTCCGCGAACAGCTCCCGTGCCGCGACCAGCACCTTCTCGCGATTGCGAGCGGCATCGGCCCTCATCGTTGCCAACCGGGGCGTGCGTTCCGTATCTTGCTAACCGGGGTCACCGTTCCGATTCTACGAGGGGCACACCATGACACGCACACCAGCACAGATCGTGGAACACGTCCGGCGGCAGGTGGCGGGGGAGCAGGGCCACGACTCGTTCGCCGACCTGTTCACCGAGGACGGGGTGATGGCCTACCGCTTCCCGGCGCCGTTCCAGGAGCCGGAGATCAGGGGCCGGGACGCGATCCGGGCCTACTTCGACAGGATGAGGGGCGCCCGCGTCCGCGAGAAGATCGAGATCCAGCACGTGGAGGCGATCACCAGGCTCACCGACGACCCGGACGTCGTCGTCGCCGAGTTCACCCACCGCGGCTGGTCGAAGGTGAAGCAGGACTACTACACGTTCACCGCCGTCGGGATCATCCACTTGCGCGACGGCGAGATCGTCCGCTACGACGACTACATGAACCCGTTGCTGCTGCAGGAACTCCTCGGCGCATGACCTTCGACCTGTCCGCCTGGTGCGCGTCGGAGCTGGGGAGTCCCGTGGCCGAGGTCCTCTACGAGAGGGTGTCGATCTCCACGGTCTCCGGCGTGCGCCTGGCCGACGGTCGCGAGGTCTACGTGAAGGCCCGCCCGGACGACGGCCGCGCCGCGTCCTGCGTGGCCGCGCAGGCGTCGCTGGCGTCGCGGGGGTTCCCGTGCCCCCGCCCGCTGACGCCGGTCGTCGTCGCGGGCGGGCTCGCCGTGCACGCCGAGGAACCGTTGCCCGGCGGGGAGATGCTGCTCGGCTCCACCCCGGACGTCGCCCGGCGCTACGCGGCCGTCTTCGCCCGGCTGATGGCCCTGCTGGCCGGCGTCTCCGTCCCGCCGCCGCTCCCGTCGCCGCGCTGGGCCCGCTGGGACCACACCGATCAGGGTCTGTGGCCGGCGATCGGCTTCCTCGACGCGCGGGACCAGAGCGCGGTGCCGTCCCTCGTCACGGAGATGGCCTCGCGCGTGCGCAAGCGGTTGCTGGCCACCTCGCTGCCGTGCGTGCTGGGCCACGCCGACTTCGAGGCGCAGAACCTCCGCTGGCAGGACGGCGAGGTGCTGGCCGTGCACGACTGGGACAGCCTGGCGTGGCAACCGGAAGCGGCCCTGGCCGGTGCCGCCTCCGGAGCGTTCGCCAACGTGCCGCCGCCGGGCCTGGTGCCGGTCGAGAGCTCGGCGGCGTTCCTCGAGACCTACCAGCTCCTGCGCGGGCGGGCGTTCTCCGCGGAGGAGCTGGAGGTCGCGTGGGCCGGGAGCATGTGGACCGCCCTGCACAACGCGCGGTGGGAGGTCCTGCACGGCGATCCGACGCCGTCGGGTGACGCCGTGCGGGAGCAAGGGGCCGAACGCCTGCGTCTGGCGAACGCCTAGGCGGCTGCGCGGCGCCGGCGCTCCGCCAGCACCGCCGACAGGTACGGGTGCGGATGCGTCTGCTCGACCCGCGGCGACCGGATCGCCGCGCC
This sequence comes from Lentzea sp. NEAU-D7, assembly GCF_026242055.1. Lineage (GTDB taxonomy): Bacteria > Actinomycetota > Actinomycetes > Mycobacteriales > Pseudonocardiaceae > Lentzea. The sequence continues at coordinate 270,759 of NZ_JAPJDL010000002.1, forward strand.
GACGTCGTCCGACAGCCGCGACCCCAGATCCCACCGCGCCTGCTCGTTCAGCTCGTGGTAGCGGCTCAGGTACTGCCGCACCGCCAGCACCAGCTCCTCCGGCAGCTGCGACAGGTCGAGCCCCGACGCCCACTGCGCGAGCTGCGGCGGCATCGTGGCGAGCTCGACCTCCTGGCTCGGCACGCGGGTGTGGATCACCACGGTGCCGGCGAGGTAGTCGCCGACCCGCTTGCCCTGCGGTGAGAACAGGGAGACGAACAGCGCGATCGCGCCGGCCAGTCCGAGGACCCAGAAGTCCACGATGAAGCCTGTGAGCGAGCGCACCAGGGCGTGGCGGAAGCGGATCGCGCCGCCGTCGTCGCGCACCACGCGCAGGCCCATGGCGAGCTTGCCCAGCGAACGGCCCCGCGTCGCGGTCTCCATCGCGGTCGGGAAGCCGATCATCACGGCGATCAGCAGCGTGAGCGCCACCGCGTCCTGCAGCGCGTTGTCGAGGTCGATCGGCGCGACCAGGAACAGGAGGACGAGCAGGCCGAACTGCACGGCCACGTCGATCGCGAACGCGACCGCCCTGCTGGCCAGCTGTGCGACGCGCAGGTCCAGAACTACGGCTTCACCGGTGACGAGGTCCCCCACGCGGATAGTGTGACTCATCGTGGATCTGGACGTCTTCATCGAGCGCCACCGCGAGTCGTGGCAGCGGCTCGACCACCTGGTCAGGCAGTCCGGGAAGCTCAGCGGGGCCGAGGCCGACGAGCTGATCGAGCTGTACCAGCAGGTGACGACGCACCTGTCGGTCGTGCGCAGCCAGATGCCGGACCCGGCCACGGTCGAACGGCTCTCGGCGCTGGTCGCGCGGGCGCGGTCGGTGCTGACGGGCACGCACACGCCGGCCTGGCGGACGTTCACGCGCTTCTTCACGCACCGGTTCCCCGCCGCGGTCTACCTCGGCTGGCGGTGGTGGGTGCCGGCTGGAATCGCGTTCTACCTGGTCACCGGCATCATCGCGGCGTGGATCGCGTCCAACCCGGACGTGCAGGCGAGCATCGCCGCGCCGGAGGAGATCCGGGAGATGACGAGGGTCGGCGGCGGGTACGAGTCCTACTACTCCAGCGATCCCGCCGGGTCGTTCGCGGCGAAGGTGTGGACGAACAACGCCTGGGTCGCCGCGGCCTGCCTGCTGCTCGGCGTGCTGTTCGCGATCCCGCCGGTCTACCTGCTCTTCACCAACGCCCTCAACGTCGGCGTCGGCATCGGTCTGATGTTCGGCGCGGGCCGCGGAGGGTTGTTCCTCGGACTGCTGGCGCCGCACGGGCTGTTGGAGCTCACGGCGGTGTTCGTCGCTGCGGGCATCGGCATGAGGCTGGGCTGGCAGGTGATCGACCCCGGCAAGCGCACCCGCGCCCAGGCCCTCGCCACGGAAGGGCGGTCGGTCGTCGCGGTGGCGCTCGGGCTCGTCGTGGTGCTGCTCGTGTCCGGTGTGCTGGAAGGGTTCGTGACGCCTTCCGGGCTCCCGACGTGGGCGCGCGTCGGCATCGGCGCGGTGGCCGAGGTGCTGTTCCTGCTGTACGTCTTCGTGATCGGACGCCGAGCCGCGCGGCAGGGCGAGACCGGCGACATGGACGCGAGCGAACGCGAGGACGTCGCGCCCGTCGCCGTCTGAACAGGACCTAGAGCTTGCCCGCGGCCTTCAACGCGAGATAGCGGTCCGCGAGAGCGCGAGGCAGGTCGTCGGGCAGTGCGTCCACGACGTCGACACCGTGCCGTGCGAGCAACGCGGTGAGACGCCGGCGTTCGGCCAGAGTGCGTTCCGCGGCGGCGGCCGCGTAGACGGCCTCCAGGTCTCCGCGTCCGGCGGCCATCGCGTGCACGGCAGGGTCGGACACCGACGCGATCAGCAGGTGGTGCCGCGTGGCCAACGCCGGCAGCAGCGGCAGCAGGCCGTGCTCGATCGACGGCTCCAGCGCCGTCAGCAGCACGACCAGCGAGCGGCGACCGGCGCGCCGGAGCACCTCGGCGACGGCGCCGCGGGCGTCGAACTCGACCAGTTCGGCCTCCAGCGGTGCCATGGCCCGCACCAGGACGGGCAGCGTCGCCCGCGGCACCGAGGCGCGCACCTGGTGGCTGAACGCGAGGAAGTCGACCTGGTCGCGGGCCTGCGATGCCAAGGCGGACAACAACAACGCGGCGTCCATCGCCGTGTCCAGGCGCGGCAGGCCGCCGAGAGCGCCCTCCACGCGGCCCGCCGAGGTGCGGGCCGTGTCGAGCACGATCGTCACCTGCCGGTCGCGTTCGGGACGCCACGTGCGCACCACGACATCCGACGAACGGGCCGACGCACGCCAGTCGATCGAGCGCACGTCGTCACCGATGACGTACGTGCGCAGCGAGTCGAACTCCGTGCCGGCGCCCCGGATCAACGAGGCGCGGCGGCCGTCGAGTTCGCGCAGGCGTTCCAGCAGCGGAGGAAGGTGACGACGGCTGTGGAACGGAGGCAGCGCGCGCACGGTCCACGGCACGACGTGTGAGCCCTGCCGTGCCGCGATGCCCAACGGGCCGTGGGAACGCACGGTCACGCGGTCCGCAACGCGATCGCCACGACGCACAGGACGTAGCTCGAAGGACAGCACACGCGAACCACCAGCGGGCACGTCGACCGCGACCCGATCGGCGACCACACCGGCAGAAGGCGCCCATGCGTCACGAAGAACGCCACGCAGCCGACGGCCGGGGTTGTGCACCGTCAGCTGCACCACACACGGCTCACCTGTGCGCACCGCGGTCGCGCCCGCGCGCGAGAACGTCAGCCGCCGCACGCCGGCCGCCAGCACCAGGTCGACGGCCACGCACAGCACCAGAAGGCCGAACAGGACGAGAATCCCCTGCCACGAGGGCAGAACAAGCCCGACGACGAGAACCCCGATGAGCGCGAGCAGCCCCGCGCGGCCCGTGAGCGCCACGTCAGCGCGGCACCTGAACGGCGCCGAGCACGCCGTCCAGCACGCCGTCCGCCGTCACGCCCTCCAGTTCGGCCTCCGGGCGCAGCTCCAGCCGATGCCGCAACGCGGGCCGTGCGAGAGCCTTCACATCGTCCGGCGTCACGTAGTCACGGCCCGAGAGCCACGCCCACGCCCGTGCGGCGGCCAGCAGAGCCGTTGCGCCACGGGGAGAAACGCCCAAACGCACGGCCGGGGACTGACGGGTCGCACGGCACACGTCCACGACGTACGCGATCACCTCGGGAGCCACGGTCAGTGCGCGCACGGCCGCCGTTCCCGCCTCCAGGTGAGCGGCGTTCGCGACCGGGCTCAACGAGGACAGGTCGCGCGGGTCGAAGCCGGAGGCGTGCCGCGTCAGCACGTCGATCTCGTGCTCCCGCGCCGGGATCGGCATCGTCACCTTGAGCAGGAACCGGTCGAGCTGCGCCTCGGGCAACGGGTAGGTGCCCTCGTACTCCACCGGGTTCTGCGTCGCCACGACGATGAACGGCGCCGGCAGCGGCCGGGTCCTGCCGTCGGCGGACACCTGCCGTTCCTCCATCGCCTCCAGCAGCGCGGACTGCGTCTTCGGCGGAGTCCGGTTGATCTCGTCGGCGAGCAGCAGGTTCGTGAACACCGGTCCCTCGCGGAACGAGAACGCCGCGTTGTGCGAGTCGTAGACCAGCGACCCCGTCAGGTCGCCGGGCATCAGGTCCGGCGTGAACTGCACACGCGTCGTGGACAGGTCCAACGCGCGCGCGAGAGCGCGCACGAGCAACGTCTTCGCGACGCCCGGAACACCCTCCAGCAGCACGTGCCCCTTGCACAGCAACGCGAGGATCAACGACGTCACGGCGGCGTCGTTGCCCACCACGGCCTTGCCGATCTCCGCGCGCAACGCCACCAGCGCCGTACGGGCTTCCTCGGTGGTGACCACTGCCGTCATGCCTTGCGCACCTCGTTCTCCAGAGCATCGAGCGAGTGAGCCAGCGCGACCAACCCCCGGTCGTCCACCGGCTCCTTGTCGTAGAGCAGCGCCCGCACCGAGGTGACGGGACGCGAAGTCCTGCGGGCGATCTCCTCGGACGGATCGTCGCCCTGCGGCACCCCCAGCAGCGGTGCCAGCCGGTCACGCGTGGCCTGCCGCAGCACCGAGGCGGCGTGGGAGGCGGCGTGCGAGCGGCGGTACAGCCGTGCCCTGCCCTTCACGGTCTCGGCGGCGCGCACCACGACCGGAAGCGGTTCGGGCACCACGCGGCCGAGCCTGCGCGCCCGCCACAACGCGATCAGCACGGCCGCGACGCCGAGTTGCAGGGCGCCGTACTTCCAGCCGTCCGGGATCAGGCCGGTCAGCGACTTCTGCTGCGACCTGTCCGCCTCCGACGGCACGTACCAGACCAGCCGTTCGTGCTGGCCCAGCAACGACAACGCGAGTGCCGCGTTGCCCTCCTCGTCGACGTCGCGGTTGGTGAAGATCCCGCCGTACCCGATCGTCGTGACCGTGCCGGTGCGGACCAGCGTCGAGTCGTAGCAGCTCTGCTCGCCCTCGTAGGTGAACCCGCCCATGGTCGCCGGCCCGGCCCTGTCCGCCAGCGGGCAGCCGGGCTGACGGGTCTCGGGCTCCAGCCGGCTCCTCCCCCCGGCGGGCGCGAGGAGCACGGTCGCGGAGGCCCGCCGGGTCAGGTCCTCGAGCCGTTGCGGGTCGATCAGGTTCGGCTGCGTCACGAACAGCGTCGCACCGTCCACGGCGGACGCGCTGTCGGTGAGCTCGACGCGCACGCCGTTCTGCTCCAGCAGCCGGGCGACCGCGTGGCTGCCCTCCGGCCGGAACGACCGGGGGTCGAGCGCGCCGCCCTCGCCGCTGCCGCGCAGCAGCGTGATCACGATCGCCGCGAAGAGGATGATCACACCGATCAGCACGGGTCCGCGCGCCGCGCTCCAGATCCTCGGGGCGTCCGGGGAGACCGCCGTCATCCGCGCACCTTGCCGTCCACGGAGACCACCCTCTGGTACCCCTCCACCGTGGCGGGCCTGCCGCCGTACCAGACGTCGTCGAACTGCACCGCCGCGCCGCGCAGGTCCTCGGCGAGCACCGGAAGTGCCTGGCCCGCCTCGAAAGCGACCTCGTCCACGGTACGACCGGCGCGTGCGTCGAGCACGCCGCGTTGCTCCAGCTCGCGCACGACCGCGCGGAAGCGTTCGCGGACGGCCTCCGCCAGGTCACCGGCCGCGGCGGCCTTCTCGGAGGCGGCCCGGTGCTCCGCCGCCGTCATGGCGGTCGAGCCGAACACGGAGTCGTCCGACCGCAGCGCGCGGGCGGTGGCCCCGACCCGGAGCCGGACGATGATCACGACCAGCACCACCACGGCCACGACGACCGCGACCGCGGTGACGCCGCTCATGCCACCCGCCCCGGCGAACAGCTCGCCGAGGCGGGTCAGCACCCAGTCGATGGCGCGTTCCAGCGGGTTCGGGTCGTCGGAGACGTACGCCGGGTCGCGGAGCTCCCGGACGGCCGCGTCCCTCGCCTCGTCGCGGCCGAGATCTACCGGTACGTCAGCTGCCGCCATGCCCCGCGGCCCGCTGGAGTTCGATGTCCATGCCCTCGGACCGCATCCGGCGGTCGACGTAGACCAGCACGCTGACCGCGGAGCTGAACGGGAGCGCGATCGTCGAGGCGATGATCGCGCCCAGCGTGACCAGGATCAGGTAGCCCGCGCTCAGCACGGCGGCGTTGGTGTCGAAGCCGGTGGTCGCGAGGCCCAGCGCCTCGAACGGCAGGCTGATGATCCAGGTGATCACCGCGCCGATCAGGCCGGCGACCAGCAGGATGCCGAACGTGCGCCACCACGCGCCCGTCACGAGCTTCCTGGACCGGCTGAACGCGGTGCCGACGCCGCAGCGCTCCAGCACCAGCGCGGGCGTGACCAGGGAGAACAGCACCCACAGCCAGACCGCCACCAGGAAGGCGACGAGCAGGCCGAGAGCGAGCACCCAGCCGGAGTCCGCCAGCACGCCCAGCAGGCCCATCACGACCGGGGCGGCCATGATCAGCAGGCCGTAGAGCAGCGTCGCGCCGAGCAGCGGGAGCAGCCGGGGCTTGAACTCCTCCCACGCCTGCGCGAACGTCACCTGCCTGCCGAGCACGGCGTGGCCCGCGACGACCGTGATGAAGCCCGAGAGGAACACGGTGCCGATCAGCTGCAGCAGGACGCCGATCAGCGTGCCGCCGAGGGCACCGGCGAACGTGCTGAGCAGCTGGTCGCGCGTCGGCGTCGTGTTCGGGTCGAGCGCGGTGGAGAGGTCGGCCAGGAACGGCAGCTGCACGAGCAGGCCGACGATCTGCGTGATCGCGGCGACGACGGCGGCCGCGCCGATGATCAGCTTCGGGTAGCGCCGCATCGTCGTGATGGCACCGTCGATGATCTCGCCGAGCGCCAGCGGGCGCAGCGGGATCACACCGGGCTTGATCGTCGGCTGCGCCGGAGGCGGAGGGGCGTTGTAGCCGTACTGCTGCTGCCCGTACTGGGGCGGAGGCTGCTGCTGCGGCTGGTTCTGCGGCTGGTCGGGTGACGACCAGCCCGGCGTCTCGGACATCTCGGCTACCCCCGGTCGTGGTGTGAGCGGCATCCTGCCAGATCAGGGCCACCGGCACCCGGCAACCCGATCACGAAACGAGCTCGGTCCGCGCCCTGGCGGGAGTCGTGCGCCGCATGCCCGCGCTGACGCACCTCTTCACCACCTGCGGCTGCTCGCGCATGAGCCGCAGGCCGCGCCTGACCAGCGTCGGCACCGGCTTGCGGGCCTCGGCCACGTCACGGGCGAACCGGCGCACGAACGTGACGGGAGGGCTCGGCGCGAGCACGATCGCGTCCCGCAGCACCCCGGCCTCCCTCGCGCCCCGGACCAGCAGGTCCGCGAACAGGCCCTCCGCGATGAACGCGGGCGCGCCGCCCAGCTCGATCGTCTGGGTGCCGACCGCGCGGTCCTCGCTGATGGAGTAGACCGGCGCCTCGACCCTGCCCGTGTCCGACAGCTCGATGACCGCCCGCAGCGCCTTGTCGGCGTTCCACGAGCCGACGTCGTCCCAGTCGGCCCTGCCGTGGTCGTCGCGGGGGAGCAGCGGGTCGTCGCCGTCGCGGTAGAAGTCGTCGAGGCGCAGCACCGGCCAGCCGAGGTGGGCGGCGAGTGTCGACTTGCCTGAGCCGGAGGGTCCGGCGAGCAGCACGGCACGAGGGATGGGCACGGAACGCGATCCTCGCACATGTCCTAGGCTCGAACGCATGAGCGAAGGTCTGTTCGACGAGGGCCTCTTCGGCGCGACCGACGAGGAGAAGGCCCAGCGCATCGCGGCCAACGCCCCGCTGGCCGTGCGGATGCGCCCGGCCGCGCTGGACGAGGTCGTCGGCCAGGACCACCTGCTCGGGCCGGGTGCCCCGCTGCGCCGCCTGGTCGAGGGCGCCACGCCGGCGTCCGTGATGCTCTACGGCCCTCCCGGCACCGGCAAGACGACGCTCGCGACCCTGGTGTCGAAGGCGACCGGCCGCCGTTTCGTCGCGCTGTCGGCGTTGTCGGCCGGGGTCAAGGAGGTGCGGGCGGTCATCGACGAGGCCCGGCGCCGCCTGGTCCGGTCCGGCGAGGCGACGGTGCTGTTCATCGACGAGGTCCACCGGTTCTCCAAGACCCAGCAGGACGCACTGCTGGGCGCGGTCGAGGACCGCATCGTGCTGCTGGTCGCGGCCACCACCGAGAACCCGTTCTTCTCGGTCGTGTCGCCGCTGCTGTCGCGCTCGCTCGTGCTGCAGCTCAAGTCGCTGACCGACGACGGAGTGCGCGCGGTGATCCAGCGCGCGGTGTCCGACGAACGCGGCCTCGGCGGGTCCGTGGTGCTGGAGCCCGAAGCGGAGGACCACCTGATCCGCCTGGCCGGTGGTGACGCCCGCCGGTCGCTCACGGCGCTGGAGGCCGCCGCGGACTCGGCGCTGGCGTCCAACGACGGCGTGATCACGCTGGAGCTGCTGGAGTCCACCGTGGACAAGGCGGCGGTGCGCTACGACCGCGACGGCGACCAGCACTACGACGTGACGTCGGCCTTCATCAAGTCGATCCGCGGCTCGGACGTCGACGCGGCGCTGCACTACCTCGCGCGGATGATCGAGGCGGGGGAGGACCCGCGCTTCATCGCGCGGCGGCTCGTGATCCACGCCAGCGAGGACGTCGGCATGGCCGACCCGACGGCGTTGCAGACGTGCGTGGCGGCGGCTCAGGCCGTGCAGCTCATCGGCCTGCCCGAGTGCGCCCTGAACCTCGCGCAGGCCACGATCCACCTCGCCACCGCGCCGAAGTCGAACGCCGTCACCACCGCGATCTACGCCGCCATCGAGGACGTCCGCAAGGGCGCCATCGGTTCCGTGCCCGCGCATCTGCGCGACGGGCACTACGCGGGCGCGGCGAAGCTGGGCAACGCACAGGGTTACCGGTACCCGCACGACGTGCCCGAGGGCGTGCTGACGCAGCAGTACGCGCCGGACGACCTGGTGGGGCGCGACTACTACGAGCCGACCGGGCGCGGCGGCGAACGCGCCCTGGCGGAGCGGCTGCCGAAGCTGCGCCGGGTGATCAGGGGCGAATGAACCGCTCGGCGGTCCGCGCATGATCGACGCGTGGAACTCGTACCGCACCGGTTCTTGTTCGTCTCGGGCACCATGGGTCTCGACCCGTCGGGCAACCCCGGCGCCATCCTCGCCACGACGCTGGTCAGCGACTGGCTGGTGGAGATCGAGGTGATCGCGGCCGCGTGACGCCGCGCCCGAGTAACTTCGCTCAGGTGACCATCAGAGAAGACTTCCTGACCACCGCCCGCATCGCCCTGGAACTCCTGCGCCACCAGCAGGTCGCGCGGCACTGGGACCAGCCGAGCGCCCTGCCGGAGTTCGGCGTGAGCGGCCTGGCCGGGCACGTGGCCTACCAGGCGCTGCCGCTGCCGGACATGATCGGGACCCCGCCCGGCGACGAGCCGGTGGTCTCCCTGATGGAGCACTACGCGCGGGCCCAGTGGACCGACCTCGACATCGACTCCGAGTTCCACACCCGCATCCGCGCGGGCGGCGAGAAGCTCGCGGCGGAGGGGCACGGCGCGCTCTGCGACCGGTTCGAGCAGACCCTCGACGAACTCGCGAAGTCGTTGCCCGGTCAGGAGAACCGCGGTGTGCGCATGCCGCACTGGGGCCCGTGGTCGGTGTCGCTGGAGGAGTACCTCGTCAGCAGGCTGATGGAGTTCGTCGTGCACTCCGACGACCTCGCGGTGAGCGTCGGGCTCGACACACCCGAGTTCCCGCGCCAGGTCAACGAAACGGTCATCGACCTGCTGACCCGGATGGCGCTCAACAAGCACCGTGCGATCGACGTGGTGCGCGCGCTCAGCCGCAAGGAACGCGCACCGCAGGACATCACCGCGTTCTAGCGCTTGCAGACCATCAGCAGTGCGAGCTTGCCGGGCAGCATGATCTCGTCCGCGGCCACGAACCCGCCGGCCTCGAACGACCTGATGGCCCGCGTGTTGCGCACGTCCGGCTCGAGCACGATGCGCGTGCAGTGCGGGTCAGCCTCGAACAGCGCGTCGGTGAGCCGGGGGAGCAGCGACCGCACGAGACCGAGGTCGGTCATCGCCAGCTCGCCGACGGCGAGGTTCAGCCCGAGGTCGTGCGGCCTCGCCTGGTAGCAGCGGGCGACGGCCTGCCGGGCCGCGCGGTAGATCTCGGTGTAGATCACCGGACGGCCGTGCCAGCCGATCAGCACCGGCCGGACGTCGTCCCCCGCGAGCAGCTCCGCGAGCCGGCGTTCCCACTGAGGCAACGTCCATGCCTGCCGCCGGAACGCCGCCACGTGCGGCGCCTGGTTCCAGCGGTGCACCAGGTGCAGGTCGTATCCGTCCGCGCGCGCCACGCGGGCGTCCCACGGCATCGGCAGGTCAGGGACCGGCGGGGCGTCCGCCATGAGCTGCAGCCGATAGGAGTCCAGGTGCGACACCGGCTTCACGAGGCCTCCTGAGCGGATCAACTTAGGGTTGCCTAACTTCCACTGGCAAGGCCGCCGCTGTCAAGCCCTGGGTGACCGGTATTTCACAGGCTGTGACGGCCGTGCGTCAATGAGCGGTCCCGTATGTTCTCGTCATGCTGGAGACCCAGCGCGAGCCGGTGCCCCGTGTCGACACCGGTGAACTGGACATGTTCCAGCGCCGGAGCCGAGCGCTGCTGGTTCACCCGCACCCTCGCCGGTGACGAGGACTACCGCGCCGCCATCGCGGACAGCACAGGGCGATCCGAGCCGCCGACGGCGGTCCCGGTCGACGGAGCGCCGAAGTCGCTGAGGTGGGGCCACAGGTCGTTGAAGATCAACGAATGGTGCCGCCCAGCCGGGTGTCGGACCCACCCGGTAATCTCACCCGCAACCAAGCCCGAACGCCTGTTCACCAGGAGGATCCGTGTCGCCAGGGTGGCTCGCCGCCGGTGCTTTCGTGCTGCTCGTGCTCATCGTCGGGGTCGTGGCGATCAAGGCCGCGCGCTTCTTCGACGAGGCCACGATCGCGATGCGCAAGGCGCATGAGAACACGGACCCGTTGTTCACCGAGGCCAACACGACGCTCACACACGTGAACACGCAGCTCGAACGCGTCGACGGCATCACGGCCAACGCGCGCGCCGTCACGGGCAACGTCTCGGCGCTCACCAGCCTGTTCACCGCCACTCTCGGCGGTCCGCTGGTCAAGGCCGCCGCGCTGTCCTACGGCGTGAGCAAGGCCGTCAAGGCCCGCCGCAAGGCCGCCGAACAGCCGAACAAGCACTCCAAGCGCCGTCCCAGGCGAGGTGCGAAGTGAGCCGTCTCTTCTGGTTCGGACTGGGTGCCGCGGCCGGGCTGTTCGCCGCGAAGAAGGCCTCCGAGGTCACCAAACAGGCGACTCCTGCCGGCATCGGCGCTAACGTGGGTGAAGGCCTGCGCGAACTCGCCGGCGCCATCGGTTCCTTCGGGGCCGAGGTGCGCGCGGGAATGGCCGAACGGGAACAGGAGTTGCAGGACACCGTGGAACGTCAGACGGGATTCACGCCGGGGCGCCGAGCGCCCAGGGCGAACGGGAAGCACTAGCACCGTTCGCCTCGTGACCATGCCCTGACTCTTCCCCAGCAACACACAAGGAACTTCCCGTGCAGACCCACGAGATCATCAAGCGCTTCCGCGAGCACTTCGAGAACGCCGGGCACAAGTACATCCCCAGCGCCTCGCTCCTGCTCGACGACCCGAACCTGCTGTTCGTCAACGCCGGCATGGTGCCCTTCAAGCCGTACTTCCTCGGTGAGGCCCCGCCGCCCGCCCCGCGGATGACGAGCATCCAGAAGTGCGTGCGCACGCCCGACATCGACGAGGTCGGCAAGACCACGCGCCACCTCACGTTCTTCCAGATGGCCGGCAACTTCTCGCTCGGCGACTACTTCAAGGAAGACGCCATCCGGCTGGCCTGGGAGCTGATCACCAAGTCCCAGGACGAGGGCGGCTACGGCTTCGACCCCGAGCGCATCTGGGTGACCGTCTACGAGACCGACGACGAGGCCATCGAGCTGTGGCAGAAGGTCGCCGGCATGCCGCTGGAGCGCATCCAGCGCCGCGGCGTCGAGGACAACTTCTGGTCGATGGGCGTCCCCGGCCCGTGCGGCCCGTGCTCGGAGATCTACTACGACCGCGGCCCGGAGTACGGCAAGGAGGGCGGCCCGGTAGTCGACGAGGACAGGTACCTGGAGATCTGGAACCTCGTCTTCATGCAGAACATCCGCGGCGAGGGTGGTGCCAAGAAGGACTACCCGGTGCTCGGTGAGCTGCCGTCGAAGAACATCGACACCGGCATGGGCGTCGAGCGCGTCGCCTACCTGCTGCAGGGTGTCGACAACGTCTACGAGACCGACCTGGTCCGCGCCGTCATCAACAAGGCCGAGGAGCTCTCCGGCCGCAAGTACGGCACCAGCGAGGTCGACGACGTCCGCTTCCGCGTCATCGCCGACCACGCCCGCAGCGGCGTGCTCCTGGTCGGCGACGGCGTCACGCCCGGCAACGAGGCCCGCGGCTACGTGCTGCGCCGCCTGCTGCGCCGCATCGTGCGCAGCAGCCGCCTGCTGGGCGTGAACGAGCCGGTGCTGCAGCAGTTCGCCGAAGTCGTCCGCGACTCGATGGGCGAGGCCTACCCCGAGCTGGTCAGCGGCTTCGCCCGCATCCAGCAGGTGCTCAAGGCCGAGGAGGACACGTTCCTGCGCACCCTCGACGCCGGTTCCCGGATCTTCGAGGGCGCCGCCGCCGAGGTGAAGGCCGACGGCCGCGCCACGCTGCCCGGTGACAAGGCCTTCCAGCTGCACGACACGTACGGCTTCCCGATCGACCTCACGCTGGAGATGGCCTCCGAGGCCGGCCTGTCCGTGGACGAGGACGGGTTCCGCAAGCTGATGGCCGAGCAGCGCGCCCGCGCCAAGGCCGACGCCGCCGGCAAGAAGACCGGCCACGGCGACCAGTCGGTGTACCGCGAGCTGCTGGAACAGGGCCCGACCGAGTTCACCGGTTACACCGAGCTCGCCTCCGAGGCCACGCTGCGCGGCATCGTGCTGAACGGCGCTCGGGTGAAGTCGGCTCGCGAGGGCGACATCGTCGAGGTCGTCCTCGACCGCACGCCGCTCTACGCCGAGTCCGGTGGCCAGGAGTCCGACGCCGGCACCATCGTCACGGCCAACGCCGAGCTCGAGGTGCTCGACGTGCAGAAGGTCGCCCGCAAGCTGTGGGTGCACCAGGTGCGCGTCCGGTCCGGCGAGGTCAGCGAAGGCGAGCACGTCGAGGCCCGCGTCGACCCGGAGTGGCGCGTCGGTGCCCGCCAGGGCCACTCGGGCACGCACGTCGTGCACGCCGCCCTGCGGCACGTGCTCGGCCCGTCGGCCCTGCAGAGCGGTTCGTACAACAAGCCCGGCTACCTGCGTCTCGACTTCGCCTGGACCGGTGGACTGTCGGCCGAGGCCCGCAGCGAGATCGAGGAGGTCTCGAACCTCGCCGTGCGCAAGGACCTGCCGGTCAGCGTCGTCTACACCGACATGGCCGGTGCCCAGGACATGGGTGCCGTCGCCCTGTTCGGCGAGACGTACGACGAAACTGTGCGCGTCGTCGAGATCGGTGGCGAGTGGTCGCGCGAGCTGTGCGGTGGCACCCACGTCGAGCACTCGTCGCAGATCGGCCCGATCACCCTGCTGGGTGAGTCCTCGGTCGGTTCCGGCGTGCGCCGCCTGGAGGCCTACGTCGGCATCGAGGCCATGCGGTTCCTGGCCAAGGAACGCGCCATCGTGCAGAACCTCTCCGACATGCTCAAGGTCACCTCCGAGGGCCTGCCCGAGCGGATCGAGTCGCTGGTCGAGCGCCTGAAGTCCGCCGAGAAGGAGCTGGAGAAGGTCCGCGCCGCCGAGCTGCTGGGCAACGCCGGCGCCCTCGCCGACAAGGCCCTCGACATCCGCGGACTGTCGCTCGTGGCCCTGGGCCTGGAGGGCGTGCCGGGCAACGACCTGCGCACCCTCGGTGGCGAGGTCCGCAACCGCCTGGGCAGCAAGCCCGGTGTGGTGGCCCTGTTCTCGGTCGACGGCGACAAGGTCAGCTTCGTGGTGGCCACCACGGCCGCCGCTCGCGACCTGGGGCTGGCCGCCGGCAAGCTCGTCCCGGTGTTCGGCCCGGCCATCGCCGCCCGAGGTGGCGGCAAGCCGGACCTCGCCCAGGGCGGCGGCACGAACCCGGCCGGCGTCACCGACGCCATCACGGCCCTGACCAACGAACTGGACAAGGTGCTTGAACAGCGCTGATGTTCCTGGTGTCGACGATCCGGGCCTCGGACGGAGGCTCGGCGTCGACGTCGGATCGGTTCGCGTGGGGGTCTCCCTCAGCGATCCGGCACCGTTCCTGGCGACGCCGCTGGTCACCCTGCAACGCGACCAGAAGAACGGCTCGGACCTCACGGAACTCGTACGTCTCGTGGCCGAGCATGACGTCGTAGAAGTCGTGGTCGGCCTGCCGAAGACACTGGCCGGCAGGCACGGCCCCGCGGCGGAGGCAGCGACCGCGTACGCTGCGGCCTTGGCCGGACGCATCGCCCCGGTACCGGTGCGGCTCAGCGACGAACGCCTGACGACGGTCGTGGTGAGCCGGGTGCTGGCACAGCGCGGTGTGAAGGGCAAGAAGCAGCGGGCCGTGGTCGACCAGGCTGCTGCTGTCGAGATCCTGCAATCTTGGCTGGACGCACGGGCACGGTCGGTGCCCGCCCGAAAGGACGAGGCGTGAGCGGCGACGATCTCGGGTTGTTCACAGACCCCGAAGCAGACGAGCGCAAGCCGGTCAGGAAGCGCGACCGCGAGCGTGACAACGCCCGCGCCAAGGCGAAGAAGCGCAAGAAGACGGCCTTGTGGCTCGTCGTCGCGCTGATCCTCACCGTGGGCATGGGCGGTGCCTACTACGGCTACCGCGAGCTGCGCGACATCGGCTCGTTCGAGGACTTCGCGGGCGGCGGCGAGGTCGACGCCATCGTCGAGGTCCAGGACGGCGACCCGGTCAGCAAGATCGCGTCGACCCTGTACGACAACGGTGTCGTCGCCTCCGCGCGCGCCTTCGTCGAGGCCAGCAAGACCGACACCCGCGTGACGTCGATCCAGCCCGGCTTCTACCTGATGAAGACGAAGATGTCGGGCCAGAACGCGGTGGCCCGCATGATCGACCCGAAGACCAGGGTCCCGGCCGTCCAGATCGTCGGTGGCCTGAAGCTCACCGACATCCAGGCCGACGGCAAGGCCGTCCCGGGCATCTACTCCAAGCTCGCCGCCGCGAGCTGCACGGAGAAGGACGGCGCGAAGGTCTGCCTGACCGCCGACGAGATCAAGGCCGCCGCCGAGCAGACCGACCCGGTCGCCCTCGGTGTGCCGGACTGGGCGCTGGCCGATGTGAAGCGCGCCGATCCCCAGTTCCGCCTCGAAGGCCTGATCATGCGCGGCGTCTACCAGGTCAAGCCCGGTGTCACCGCGGTCGAGCTGATCCGCAGCGTCATCGTGTCCTCGGCCCAGAAGATGCAGGGCGCGGGCATCCCGGGCGGCACCATGAACACCGGCTTCCGCCCCTACGAGGTCCTCGTCATCGCCTCGTTGATCGAGAAGGAAGCCATCGAGAAGGACTTCGGCAAGGTCTCGCAGGTCATCTACAACCGGATCGCGAAGCCGATGCCCCTGCAGTTCGACTCGACCATCAACTACAAGAACAACCAGCCCCACATCCGCACGTCCGACGCGGACCGCAACGCGCAGCAGCCGTACAACACCTACATCAACCCCGGTCTGACGCCGACCCCGATCGGCTCACCGTCGCAGCAGGCGATCGCCGCGGCGATCAAGCCGGAGGGCGGCGACATCCTGTACTTCGTGAAGTGCCAGAAGGACGGCACGTCGTGCTTCGCGAACACGTTCGAGGAGCACAACGCGAACGACCAGAAGGCTCAGAAGGACGGCGTCTACTAGTGGTGCGCAAGGCCGCTGTGATCGGTTCGCCGATCGAGCACTCGTTGTCCCCCGTGCTGCACAACGCCGGGTACGCGGAGCTGGGTCTCGACTGGGAGTACACCCGCCTGGAGTGCTCCGAGGCCCACGTGCCCGCTCTGGTCTCGTCGCTGGGGCCGGAGTGGGCGGGCCTGTCGTGCACGATGCCGACCAAACGCGCCGCGCTGGCGTTCGCGTCGGTCGTGACCCCGCGGGCGGCGGCCGTCGGAGCGGCGAACACGTTGGTGCGCCACGGTTCCGAGTGGCACGCCGACTGCACCGATGTGGACGGTGTCGTGGGAGCGTTGCGGGAGAAGGGTTTCTCCGGCGGCTCGCACGGCGTCGTGCTGGGCGCGGGCGGCACGGCCACGGCCGCGCTGGCCGGGTTCGCCGAGCTCGGGATCTCCTCGGCCTCCCTGGTGGTGCGCGATCCCGCGCGTGCGGCGGAGGCCCTGGAGACGGCGTCACGGGTCGGTGTCCCCGTCGAGGTGCTGGAACTGTCCTCTGTGGACCTCGCGGTGCTCGCCGGTGCCGCGGACGTGGTCGTGTCGACGGTGCCGGCCGAGGCCACCGTGCCGCTGGCGGACTCGCTGGCGCGGGCGCCCTACGTGCTGGACGTCATCTACCACCCGTGGCCGACGCCGGTCGCGAAGGCCGTCGAGGCCTCCGGGGGCCGCCTGGCCACCGGGCTGGACATGTTGCTGCACCAGGCTTTCGGGCAGTTCGAGCAGTTCACCGGCAAGCCCGCGCCGCAGGAGGCCATGCGTGCCGCGCTGGCCGGGGCACTCGCCGCGCGGTCGTAACTTTCGGCTTGATCTTGGTCTGTCCGGTACCGGCGTGGGTCGGTCGTGTGGTTGCCTGCACACGACTCGTTTGACTCCGGACGATGTGCCACTCGGCCGGAGTCGCCACATGCCGGTGTTCCTCGCCTTGGGAGGGCCGGCGGGCGGGACGCACGGGTGTGTCCGCCGGGGGCTCCGCTTGGGCGTGGGCCGACCGGTTCCGGCACCACGGCCGCCGGTGCGTCCTGCCCCACACTCATCGGCCTAGGGGCAGTACTCGTCGGGAACCGGGGCCACCCCGGCCACCTTCGCGCGGCTGGCCAGAGCTGTGCAGTGCACCTGCAAGGCTCCCCACTTCGTGGTCGGCGGCGCGATGTCCTCCGGCATCACGATCACGTCCAGCACGGGGATCGCCTTGGACGACGTCGCGGGCACCTCGGTCACCAGCCCGAGCTTCTTCTCCTCGTCGTTCGGGCCGGCCAGCAGCAGGTTCATCGCGGTCGTGATGTCGACGGTGCCGGTGTGGTCACGGGTGCGGCGCACCAGGCCGTCGCGTGCGGCCGTCACGAGGTAGATGGTCAGCGTGTGCGACGAGACGGTCGGCGCCTCGGCTCCGGTGAGGATCGGTGTCGGGCGGATGCCGCAGGCCGTGAGGGTCAGGAGGGCAAGCGCAAGGTGAAGACCGCGCCGCCCGAGGGCGCGTTGGCCGCTTCGATGGTGCCGCCGTGGAGGCGTGCGTTCTCCCATGCGATCGCCAATCCCAGTCCGCTGCCCTCGGAACGGGAGCGGGCCGTGTCTGCCTTGTAGAAGCGGTCGAAGATGTGGGGGAGGGCGTCCTCGGGGATGCCGGGGCCGTGGTCGGCCACCTCGACGACACCCGGTCGCACGGACACCCGCACCGGCACGCCGCCGTGCTTCAGCGCGTTGCCCACGAGGTTGGCGACGATGACGTCCAGGCGGCGGCGGTCGACCCTGGCCACCACGCCCTCGGGCAGGGACGCCTCGACGGACGTGGCCCAGCCGCGGGCGGCCAGGGTGTCGCGGACCGCGGTGCCGATGTCCCAGTCGTCCAGTTCGAGGAGGTTGCGGCCCTCGTCGAAGCGGGAGATCTCCATCAGGTCGTTGACCAGGCGGGTCAGCTTGCGGGTCTCGGCGGAGACCAGGCGGGCCGCGACGGCCGTGTCGGGCGGCAGCGCGTCCGCGTCCTCGTCCAGCACGGCGGTCACGGCGTTCATCGCCGTCAGGGGCGTGCGGAGCTCGTGCGACACGTCGGCCACGAAGCGGCGGGAGGCGGCCTGGGAGGCTTCCAGCTGTTCGGCGGCCTGGTTGAACGTGCGGGCCAGGTCCGCGAGCTCGTCGGAGCCGCGCACGTCGACGCGGGTGTCCAGCCGTCCGGACCCCAGCGCGCGGGCGGCGGCGCCGAGACGGCGGACGGGGCGCAGGAGCCCTCGCGCGGTGAACAGCGCGACGCCCAGGGCCAGGGGGAGCACGAGGCTGACGCCCACCCAGGCGGCCGTCGAGAAGCTGTCGATGGCGGTCTGCGGGCCCCTCAGGTACAGCAGCGCCCACACCTCCACGCCCGTGGGCGTGCCGTCCGCGCGGACCAGCGGGATGCCCACGACGACGTACGGGTCGGTCAGGTCCGTGCGCCGCTGCCAGAGGGTCGTCCTGCTCGTCTTGAGCCTCTCGCGCATCTCGGCGGGGACGAACGACGGATCGGGGCCGCTGGTGGAGCGCAGGCCCTCGTAGACCACGACCGCCGAGCCGCGCAGGAAGGAGCCGAAGCCGTCCAGGTCCTCCTGCGCCGGAGGCACGGTCAGGCGGGGCGCGTAGTCGCGGACGTCCTGCACGAGCGGGTTCATGAAGCCGTCCTGCGCGTCCTCCAGCAGCAACGTGCGGGCGGTCGCGTAGGAGGCACCCGCGGCTCCCACCGCGCCGAGCACCGTCAGCAGCAGGAACGCGGCCATCAGCCTGGGACGCAGGCCGCGCACCAGCGACCTCATCGGGGGCCGAAGCGGTAACCGAAGCCGCGCACCGTGTGGACGAGACCGGGGTCGGAGGGCACGTCCTCGATCTTCGCGCGCAACCGCTGCACGCAGGCGTCGACCAGCCGCGAGTCGCCGAGGTAGTCGTGCTCCCAGACGGCCTCGAGGATCTGCTGGCGGGTCAGCACGCGGCCGGGGGTGCGGGACAGTTCGAGCAGCAGCTTCAGCTCGGTCGGGGTCAGCGCGACCTTCACGTCGTTCTTGAGCACCTGCAAACCTGCCCGATCGATCACCAGCGAGCCGTGCCGTTCGACCGACGACGGCTCGGCGACGGTCCGCCGCAGCACGGCGCGGATCCGGGCCTCCAGCACGCGCGGTTCCACGGGCTTGACCACGTAGTCGTCCGCGCCCGCCTCCAGGCCCGCCACCACGTCGAAGTCGTCGCCGCGCGCGGTGAGCATGATGATCGGCACCTCGGCGTGCGCGCGCATCCGCCGGCACGTCTCGAAGCCGTCGATGCCCGGCAGCATGATGTCGAGGACCACGATGTCGGGACGGGACTCGCGCAGCTTCTCGACGCCTTCCTCACCCGTTCCCGCTGCTCGGACGTCGTGTCCCTGACGGCGCAACGCCAGCCCGAGTCCTTCACGCACCGAGGGGTCGTCCTCGACCAGCAACACCATCGCCACGAGATCCATTATCTGCGGGAGACCGCACCGGCGCCGGATCTGTAGCGGAACCATGACATGGCGTGGACGTTCCCGTGGACCGGCTCGCGGAGTGTCGAAGCCATGGCCGGAAGCTTGCTGGGATTCCTCTTCACGTACTTCGCGCTGGTGTGGACGTCGTTCGGGCAGAAGGCGGAGAACGCCGCGTTGCCCGAGCTGTCACTCCAACGCTCGTGGGCGTCCAACATGGACATAGCGATCATCGCCGCCGCCATCCTCGTGGTTCTCTTCGCACGCAAGAAGTCGCTCACGCCGTTGCTGCTGCTCGGCGGTTCGGTGCTGGGAGCGCAGGTCCTGAAGCTCCACGTGCTGGTGCGGCCGCCGCTCGACGACGACGCGGTCCTGGTGCACAACAGCTTCCCGAGTGGACACACGACGGCCGCGGTGGCGTCGGTGATCGCGGTGGCGATGGCGGTGCCCAGGCGGTTCGCGCTGGTCGTGGCGGTGCCCGGGGCGCTCGGCGCGGGGGCGGTCGCGGCGGAGACGGTGTCGCTCGGCTGGCACCGGTTCAGCGACACGCTCGGCGCGGCGCTGCTGGTCTCGACGCTCGCGTTCCTGGTGCTGCGCAGGTGGACCGCGGGGCTGGTCGTGCCGCCCGCGCTGGCCGTGGGAGGCGTCTGGCTGGTCGTGAGCTACCCGCAGGCCACGCCGCCGGCTCTCGCCGGCGTCGTGACCGCGGGTGTGGTGCTGCACTTCGGGTGGGTCGTGAGCGGTCTCGGCCGTCGGGGCGATCAAGACCGCTCACGACCGGGATCACTCGTCGTGATCGGTGGCGATCAGCTCCGCGATGGCGTCCAGAGCGGCGTCCGCTCCGTCCCCCTCGGCGCTGAGCACCACCTCGTCACCGTGCATGGCGCCCAGGGTCATCAGACCCAGAACACTCGCCGCGTCAACGGCTTCGCCGCCGTCCTTGGCGATGCTGACCGTCACCGGCTGGTCGGCGGCGGCCTTCGCCAGCAGTGCGGCAGGCCGGGCGTGCAGTCCGACCTTGCTGGCCACGGTGACCCGTCGCTCGGCCATGATGGTTCCTCCCGGTAGAGCTGGTTTCGCTTACTGCTGGTCGTTCGTGGTGCGCTTCGGCTTCTCGCGCACCGCCGTGTCACCACTGCTGCCGACGATGCTCTCGTCGGCCTCCGGGGACTCGTCGTCCTCGCGGCCCGGCGTCTTCAGGTTCCACTTGCTGATGACGAAGCGGAACAGGAAGTAGTAGATCGCACCGTAGATCAGGCCCAGGATGATCAGCATCCACGGCTTCTGGGAGATGTTCCAGTTCAGGATGAAGTCGATCGCACCGGCCGAGAACGAGAAGCCCGAGTGGACGTCGAGCGCGTTCGAGATCGCGAGCGACGTACCGGTCAGGAACGCGTGGATCAGGTACAGCGGCCACGCCACGAACATGAACGCGAACTCCAGCGGCTCCGTCACACCGGTGATGAACGCGGTGAGAGCGGCGGAGCCCATGATGCCGCCGATGAGCTTGCGCTGGCTGGGACGTGCGGTGTGCACGATCGCGAGCGCGGCTGCCGGGAGGGCGAACATGAGGATCGGGAAGAAGCCGGTCTGGAACGTGCCGGCCGTCGGGTCGCCCGCCAGGAAGCGCGGGATGTCGCCGGTCTTCTCGTTGTACTCGCCGAACTGGAACCACACGACGTTGTTGACGATGTGGTGCAGGCCCAGCGGGATCAGCAGGCGGTTCACGACACCGTAGATGAAGGCACCGATGATCGTGCTGCCCGTGACCCACTCGCCGATGGCGGTCAGGCCCGCGTCGAACCACGGGTAGACCAGGCCGAGCAGGACGCCGACGATCGTCATGACACCGGCGACGATGATCGGGACGAACCGGCGGCCACCGAAGAACGCGAGGTACGGAGGCAGCTTGATGCGGTGGTACTTCTGCCACAGCAGGGCGGTCAACAGGCCGACGACGATACCGCCGAGGACACCGTAGTTGATCACCTCGGGCTTGGCGGCCGGGTCGGTCGGCTGGTCGAGGACCAGCGGCGACATCGCCTTGAAGACGCTCGTCAGCACGACGTAGCCGACGACGCCGGCGAGCGCCGTGGAGCCGTCACCGCGCCGTGCGAAACCGACGGCGATGCCGACGGCGAACAGCAGCGCGAGGTTGCTGAACAGCGCGTCGCCCGCCGCACCGATCACGGAGGCGACGGCGTTCCAGCCCAGGCCGTCCTTGCCCAGCATGTCGGGTTGACCGAAGCGGAGCAGCAGGCCTGCCGCGGGCAGCACGGCGATCGGCAGCATGAGGCTGCGACCGAAGCGTTGCAACGTGGCGAGGCCCTTGATCTCACGACCACCGGTTGCGGCGTCCGTGCTCATCGGGTTCCTCCCTTGGCGGAGTTGGGTCCGGTACCCGGGACGGTCCGGTCCAGTTGCATGGTCACCTGGTAGAGATCGCCCCGGTACCAGGAGGTCACGTCTTCGCAGGGCCGCCCGTCGGAGCTGGCGACCCTCCTGAACACGAGAAGCGGGCTGCCCTTGCGGACGTCGAGCGCCTTCGCGGTCTCCGCGTCGGCGGTCTCGGCCCACACGGTCTGCCGCGCGTGGTCGAGCTGAATTCCGTACCGGGTCGCGATGATCTCGTAGATCGATCCGGTCAGGTCGCAGCGGTCGAGCTCGGGAAGCATGTGCGGGCTGTACCAGCCGGCTTCGAGCGCCAACGGTGCCCCGTCGGCCTTGCGCAGCCGCACGACGCGGTACGCGTACTCGTCGGACTCGAGGCCCAGCGAGGCCTTCGAGCCGGGTGCCGCCTGGCCGCAGCTGATCACCTCGGTGCTGGGTTCGACCCCGCGCGCCTTCATGTCCGAGGTGAACGAGGCGAGGAAGAGCTGCAGGTCGTAGCGCCGCTTGGCGGTGAACGTCCCACGTCCCTTGGCCCGCGTGAGCAGGCCGTCGGCGACCAGCTGGCCGACCGCGGCCCGCACGGTGATGCGGGAGACCCCGTACCGCTCGGCGAGATCGCGCTCGGACGGGATCGGCGAGCCGGGAGCGAGCTCCTGCTCTGCCAGCCGCCGCAGGATCTCGCGCAGCTGCGCGTGCTTCGGCTTGGGGCCGTCCACGATCTCGTTCACTCGCTCACCTCCTCGCTAGTGGTACTTTCCGGTCTAGACCAGTTGGTGCGGGAGAATGCTCCGCGCACCGAGCGGGTGTCAACCGCTGTTACGGGAACGAGAGGTACGAACGTGGCTGACGAGAAGGCTCAGAAGATCCTCGAGGCGCTGGGCGGGCGCGACAACATCATCGAGATCGAGCCCTGCATCACCCGCCTGCGGTGCGAGCTCGAAGACGGTTCCGTCGTGGACGAGAAGGCCCTGAAGGCGTTGGGAGCGCACGGAGTCATGCGTTCCGGCAACGTCGTCCAGGTCGTCGTCGGACCTGAGGCGGACACCATCGCGTCGGACATCGAGGACCTGCTGTGAGCCTCCGCGTGGGCAGCCCGGTGGCCGGCCGGGTGGTCGCGCTCTCCGCGGTCCCGGACCAGGTCTTCGCCGAGGCGATGGTCGGCCCCGGCGTGGCCGTCGAGCCCGTCCGGTCGAAGGCCGACGTCGTGTCGCCGCTCGACGGCACCGTCGTCACGCTGCACCCGCACGCGTTCGTGGTCGCCAACGGTGACGGGGCGGCCGTCCTCGTCCACCTCGGCATCGACACCGTGAAGCGCAAGGGCGAGGGCTTCGAGCTCCACGTCGTCAAGGGCGAGCAGGTCCAGGCCGGTCAGAAGATCGTGACGTGGGACCCGGCCGAGGTCGAGGCGGCCGGGTTCGCGCCGATCTGCCCGGTGGTCGCGCTGGACGCGTCCGCGGAGGTCCTCGCCGACCTGGCTCTCGACGCGGACGTGGTGGCGGGCGACGCCCTGTTCGACTGGTCCCGCTGAACCGCTTCCCGGGTGTTCTCCCAGCCCTGACCGGGGCAGCCTGAAGGCGCTGTCGTGAACGGACCGTTCACGACGGCCCGGAACTTGTACCCGGTCGTCCCGAGCAGGACCGTGGTGTCATGACCACGGTCCTGCTCGCGTTCGCTCTGGGTTCGTTGTGGACGGTCGCCGCCGTCCTGGACGCTCCACCCTCGTCGTACCTGCTGGCCTGGTTCGGCATCGTGCTCTCGATGATCGACCTGCGACACCACCGGTTGCCGGACGCGCTGACCCTCCCGTTGGGCGCGGCGCTGCTGCTCCTGCAGTTCCGCGGCCTGGGAGCCGCGGCGCTGTCGGCACTCGTCTTCGGTGGCGCGCATCTCGCCGTCCGGCGGCTGCGGCCCGCGCTGATGGGCGGCGGCGACGTCAAGCTCGCTTTCGGACTCGGCGCGGTTCTGCCGTTGCCAGGACTCCTGCCGGCCGCGATCCTGTCCAGCGCGGTCACCCTGGCCGTCGCCGCGCTCCGGCGCAGGCGCGCGGTGCCGCACGGACCTGGCCTGCTGGCCGCCACCTGGGCGTTGACGACGCTGTGAAAGGATTGTGACCGTGCTGCGCTGGATCACCGCTGGAGAGTCACACGGCCCCGCCCTCGTCGCCGTCCTGGAGGGCATGCCCGCCGGGGTGGAGGTGACCACCGAGGACCTAGTCGCCCAGCTCGGGCGCCGCAGGCTCGGGTTCGGTCGCTCGCCGCGCATGGGCTTCGAGCAGGACGAGGTCGAGATCCTCGGCGGCGTCCGCCACGGCAAGACCCAGGGCGGTCCGGTCGCGGTCACGATCGGCAACTCCGAGTGGCCCAAGTGGCAGACGGTCATGTCGCCGGACCCGGTCGACCCGAGCCTGCTCAAGCCGACCGGCCGCAACGAGGCCCTCACCCGGCCGCGTCCCGGCCACGCCGACCTGCCGGGCATGCAGAAGTTCGGCTTCGACGAGGCCCGTCCGGTGCTGGAGCGCGCCTCCGCCCGCGAGACCGCGGCCCGCACCGCGCTGGGCACGGTCGCCCGGCAGTTCCTGCAGCAGCTGCTCGGCGTGCGGATCCTGAGCCACGTGGTGTCCATCGGCCAGGCCGAGACGCCCGAGGACGCCGCGCTGCCCACGCCCGACGACCTGACCGCGATCGACGAGTCGCCCGTGCGGTGCTTCGACCAGCGCGGCACCGACGCGATGGTCGCCGAGGTCGAGGCCGTCAAGGAGGCCGGTGACACGGTCGGCGGCGTCATCGAGGTGCTCGCGTACGGGTTGCCGCCGGGCCTGGGTTCGCACGTGCACTGGGACCGCCGCCTCGACGCGCGCCTGGCCGCCGCCCTCATGGGTGTGCAGGCGATGAAGGGCGTGGAGGTCGGCGACGGCTTCACCTCGGCGAAGCGCTGGGGTTCGCAGGCGCACGACGAGATCGACCGCGGCAGCGGCCCGGTCGGCGTGACGCGCCGCTCGAACCGCGCCGGTGGTCTCGAAGGTGGCATCACCAACGGCGAGATCCTGCGCGTGCGCGTGGCGATGAAGCCCATCTCGACCGTGCCGCGCGCGCTGTCCACCATCGACGTCCGCACCGGTGAGCCCGCGGTCGCGATCCACCAGCGTTCGGACGTCTGCGCCGTGCCGCGCGCCGGTGTGGTGCTGGAGTCCGTGGTGGCGCTGGTGCTGGCCGAGGCCGCGCTGGAGAAGTTCGGCGGCGACTCGCTCGACGAGACGCGCCGCAACGCCCACGCGTACCTCAAGGCGCTGGAAGCCCGCTGGGAGGGCATGTGAGCCCGCGGTACGTGGTGGTCGGTCCTCCCGGTGCCGGGAAGACCACCGTCAGCGAACTGCTGGCCAGCCGGCTCGGTGTGCCGTTCCGCGACGTCGACGCGGACATCGTCGAGCTCGCCGGCAAGCCCATCTCGGACATCTTCACCGACGACGGTGAGCCCGCTTTCCGCGCCATCGAAGAAGAAGCGGTCGCCAAGGCGCTCGTCGAGCACGAGGGCGTGCTGGCACTGGGCGGGGGAGCGATCCTATCCGCGACGACCCGCGAGCGCCTGCGCGAGCACACCGTCGTCTTCCTGAACGTGGGCATGGCGGAGGGCGTGCGCCGCACCGGGCTGTCGTCCTCGCGGCCGCTGCTGTCCGGCGTGAACCCGCGCGCCACGTTCAAGGCGCTGCTCGACGCGCGCCTGCCGCTGTACCGCGAGGTCGCGACGATCGAGGTCCTGACGGATTCGCTGGACCCGGAGCAGGTCACCGACGCGGTGATCGGGGGAGCTGAAGCATGACCGAGCCCGTGCGCATCCGGGTCGCCGCGGAGAAGCCCTACGACGTGGTGGTGGGCCGCGGCCTGCTCGGCGACATCGTCGAGTTCCTCGGCGGCACCGCCAAGATCGCGATCGTGCACCAGCCGACCCTGGCCGAGACGGCCAAGGTGCTGGTCGACGAGCTCAAGGCCGTGGGCGCCGACGCGCACCGCGTCGAGGTCCCGGACGCCGAGGACGGCAAGGACCTCGCCGTCGCCGGCTTCTGCTGGGACGTGCTCGGCAAGATCGGCCTGTCGCGCTCGGACGTCGTCGTCGGCCTCGGCGGCGGCGCGGTGACGGACCTCGCGGGCTTCGTCGCGTCCACGTGGATGCGCGGCGTGCGGCTGGTCAACATCCCGACGACGCTGCTCGGCATGGTCGACGCGGCGGTCGGCGGCAAGACCGGCATCAACACCGACGCGGGCAAGAACCTCGTCGGCACGTTCTACGAGCCGGACGCGATCTTCGTCGACCTCGCGACGCTGGAAACGTTGCCGCGCAACGAACTCATCGCCGGCATGGCCGAGATCGTGAAGGGCGGCTTCATCGCCGACCCGGTCATCCTCGACCTCATCGAGGCCGACCCGGCCCTGGCCCTCGACCCGACCGGCGAGGTGCTGGCCGAGCTGGTCCGCCGCAAGATCCAGATCAAGGCCGACGTCGTGACCTCGGACCTGCGCGAGTCGTCGCTGCGCGAGATCCTCAACTACGGCCACACCCTCGGCCACGCCATCGAACGCCGCGAGCGCTACCGCTGGCGCCACGGCGCCGCGATCAGCGTGGGCCTGGTCTTCGCCGCCGAGCTGGCCCGCCTCGCCGGCCGCCTCGACGACGAGACGGCGGACCGCCACAAGCGCGTCCTGCAGCTGCTCGGCCTGCCGACGACGTACGACCCGGACGCCCTCCCGCAGCTCATGGAGGGCATGAAGGTCGACAAGAAGAACAAGGCGGGCGTGCTCCGCTTCGTCGTCCTCGACGGCCTCGCCAAGCCCGGCCGCCTCGAAGGCCCGGACCCGGCCCTGATCGCCGCCGCGTACTCGGCCGTCGCCGCCGAGCCGACCACCGGCTCGGGAAAGGTGCTGCTGTGAAGGTCCTCGTCCTGAACGGCCCGAACCTCGACCGCCTCGGCAGCCGCGAGCCGCTCATCTACGGCAGCACCACGCACGCCGACCTCGTCGAGATGTGCGTCGCCGAGGGCAAAGAACTCGGCTTCGACGTCGAGGTCCGCCAGACCGCCTACGAGGGCGAGATGGTCAAGTGGCTGCACGAGGCCGCCGACGCGTCGATCCCGGTCGTCCTCAACGGCGCCGCCTGGACGCACTACTCGATCGCGGTGCGCGACGCGTGCTCGCAGCTGACCGCGCCACTGGTCGAGGTGCACATCTCGAACATCCACCAGCGCGAGGAGTTCCGGCACCACAGCGTCATCTCGGCGGTCGCGAGCGGCGTGATCGTCGGGCTGGGCGTCGAGGGCTACCTGCTGGCCCTGCGCTGGCTGTCGCTCAAGAAGTAGCGCCAGCTCAGCAGAGCCACGGCGGCGAGTGCTGTCGCACTGATGAAGAGCGTCTCCACAGTGGTTGCGGCGAGTCGCGGGTGCACCGCGGCCGCCGGCCGCTCGGGACTCGTCGCGAACTGCAGATCGCCCACCAGGTTGTGCACCTGCACGACCGCGCTTCCTGTCCGGACATCGCCCGAGATCTTGTTGCGGGTGCGGGGGTTGTCGGTCATGGCCGCCCTTGGTCCGGGATTCGAAGTGGGATGTGCAGGACGCTAGCGGCGATTCCGGCTCCAGATGCACCCAGTTGATCGTCAATCAAGGACCAATAAACGGACATTCCGCATTCCGATGTGCCAGATGTGGGCCATAGTGGCGCATCCAGAGGATCGTCTCCTCGTAGACGCCCTGGTCGCGCTCCCGGTCCACCGCTCCCACTCGGCGACGCTCCCGGTCACCACCATCGACCGGGACGCAGGCCCGAGGATCGTGGCGCCGAGCCGCTGGTGCGTGCGGATCCACGGGTCGAGGTGCAGACCGTCCGCACGGGTCCACCGCTGGAAGTCCTCCATCGGCGTCAGCGGGTAGGTCGCCTTGAGCGTCGGCCGCACCGGCACGATCACGCGGGCGAGCCCGTCCTCCGCGGCCCGCTCACGCAGGGCGGTGAGCACCTCGCCCGCCAGCCCGCCTCCGGTGCGATCGGCCCGCACTGTCGCCGCCACGACGCACAACGTGTCGGGCACGACGCTGTTCTCGTGCTCGGTGACCGCCGCGACCAGCGCACCGTCGTACCCGCCGTCCGGCAGCGTCGCCGTCTCACCGTCCCACCTCAGCGCCACCGCCGTCGCTCGTGCCAGCACCGCGTCGTCGTCATCGAGCAGCAGCACGTCGTAGCGCGGGAAGTGCTCCGCCACGGCGTCGCGGTGGGCGGCGGGGATCTGGCCGCGCAGCACGAACGCGGGCCAGCCGTCCCGCAGCGAGGCCTGGGCAGGGCCTTGCAGATCGGGTCGCGAGGCGTTCGAAACGATCTTCACCGGGTCGGTCCTCGCTCATCGGACGTGCTTGATGGCGAGGAGCCGCGGGGTCTTGTTGACCGTGCGGATGATCGTGGCCTCGTAGGTCCCGGACTGCGTGCGCGAGGACTCGTACGTCGCGAAGAACGTGGTGGTCCACCGCGCGACGAGCGAGTAGTTGGCGGTCACCCGGAGCAGACCGAACTCCGCGTCCTTCGTGCTCGTCCAGTTGCCGGCCGGATCGCCTTCGACCGTCCACGTCGAGTCCTTCGCCCTCGGCGTGGACGCGTTGCGCGGGCACATCGGAGGCATGGCCGCGGCCGCGCAGGCCGTGAACCCGTCGCGCACCGTCCGGACGAGGTCGCCGTCGGGCAGGTCGTACCGCTCCTTGCGGATCGTCCCCGCCGGGAGTGCGGGACTCGGCCGGTGGATCGAGTCGATCCTGGTCTGGTCGCCCCGCCAGGGCACCTCGGTCTGGAAGTGGAACCCCTTCACCTCCAGGGCGCGGCCGTGTTCCGCCTCGTAGCTGACCGTCATCACCGCCGCGCCGCGGGCCAGGAACCTGTCGCCGGCCCACCTGACCTGCATGCCGTCCCGGGGATCGCCGACGAGTTCCCAGCGCACGTTGCGCGGCGAGGACGCGGAGTGGGTCTGCGGGCAGTTCACGGGTTCCAGGACGACCTCGGTCGCGCATTGCACGAGCTTGTCCGCGACCTTCTGCGCGACCGCGTCGTCACTGACCCAGGCGGGCCGGGTGCCCTGGTCGGCGGCCGGGAACACGGG
The DNA here is from genome assembly GCF_026242055.1 of Lentzea sp. NEAU-D7. Classification (GTDB taxonomy): domain Bacteria; phylum Actinomycetota; class Actinomycetes; order Mycobacteriales; family Pseudonocardiaceae; genus Lentzea. Next base: position 299,302 of record NZ_JAPJDL010000002.1, read on the forward strand.
GTCCTCCGGACTCCCCTCGCACGAGTTGACGATCGCGCCGACCAGGAAGAGCGCCACGACGACGGCCACGACATGGGCCGGCTTCGGCTTGTCGTCCGGAGGTGTCGGGCTGCTCTTCTTCTCGGCGGAGCCGCCGTCCACGTTGAGCGTGTGCACCTTCCCGATCTGGAAGCTGTTGCCGGTCACCCGACCCTTGAACTCGTTGGGCATGGCGGGATGCTAAGCACGCAAGCGTCCGGACGGTCGCTTCCAGCGATGGTCAATTTGTTGACACACAAGGGAAACCGATGCTCCACCACGTGGAATTGTGGGTCCCGGACCTCGCCCGGGCCGAGGCCGCGTTCGGGTGGGTCCTCACCGAACTCGGCTGGGCCGAGCACCAGCGCTGGCACGCCGGGGTCAGCTGGAAGCTCGGCGGCACCTACGTCGTGGTCGAGCAGTCCCCGGCCATGACCGGCCCGCACGACCGGACGAGAGCGGGCCTGAACCACCTCGCCCTGCACGCGGGAACCCGCGAGGACGTCGACCGCCTGACCCGCGAATCCGAGGCGAACGGCTGGAGGCTCATGTTCGCCGACCGGCATCCTCACGCGGGAGGACCGGATCACTACGCGGCGTTCCTGGAGAACGACGACGGCTTCGAAATCGAGCTGGTAGCCACCTGAACGTGTGAAGATGCCGCACGTGCCGAGACTGCTGATCGCCGCGTTCGCCCTGCTCCTGGCGGGATGTGCCACCGCGCCGGAGCCCACACCCGTCAGCAGCGAGGCGAGCACGCGGACGAGCGAACAGCTCTCCGACCAGGAACTCCAGTCGAAGTGGTGGACGTGGGCCGCGTCGAGCCCGGAGAACCGCAACCCGGTGGTCGACGACACCGGGCAGTGGTGTGGCGAGAACCAGCCGCAGGACGTGTGGTTCTTCGCGGGCACGTTCGGCGGCGCCGTGAACCGCCGGTGCGCCGTGCCCGCCGGGCGCCCGCTCGCCGGTCCCGCGCTCAACCTCGCCTCCACGGACGCGAACTGCGCGGCGTTCATGGAGGCCGCCAAGGGCTCGGTCACGCTCGACGGACAGCTCGTGGAACTGCGGCGGATCGCGCCGGTCGCGATCACCTACCAGGCCGCGAAGGACAACGTGGTGGGGCAGCGCGAGGGACGGGTGGCGGCGCAGGGGTGCGGGCTGTGGGCGTGGATCCCGCCGCTCAAGCCCGGCGAGCACGAACTGGTGGTCAAGGGGGCGTCGGGCGACTTCAGCACCTCCGCGCGCTACCTGCTGACCGTCAGTTCCGCGGACTAGCCGGGTCCTTCTTCACGAGGAACCCGCCGAGCAGCATCCCGAGTCCCGCCGGAGCCAGCACGAGCAACGCCGTGAACGCGGCCCCGCCCGTCAGCGCCACCCACAGCGCCTCCTGCCCGGTCTGGTCGACCAGCAACGCGGATCCGATCACGCCCAGCGCCCCCGCGAACGGGCCCGCGATCAGCGACGCGATGAACCACTGCATGCCACGCCCCTCCAGATCGCGCAGCGTGTCGACGGCGCCCCAGAGGACCGCGGCGACGATCAGCAGGCCGAGAGCGATCGGCCGGATCGAGGAGGCCTCGGGGCTGCGCACGCCCACGGCCGCCACGCCGGTCTGCACGGCTCCGTGCAGGAGCCCCATCCACAACGCACGGACGAACCAAGGACGCATGCGGACAGCTTAGGACTGGCCGTACGCTGCGAGACATGTCGTCGTACGCCGCACGCCGCACCGCACTGCGCCAAGCGCTCCAGGCCGCGGACCTGGACGCACTACTGGTGACGAACCTGCTGAACGTCCGGTACCTCACCGGGTTCACCGGGTCGAACGCCGCCGTGCTGGTCGACGCGAGCGGCGACGACGCCTCGGTGTTCTGCACCGACGGCCGCTACCTCACCCAGTCGGCGAAGCAGGTGCCGGACCTGGAACGGCTGATCGACCGGCCGTGCGACACCGCGCTCGCGAGCAGGGCGAAGGGCAGGCTCGGGTTCGAGAGCCACCACGTCACGGTCGACGGCCTGGACGAGCTGACGGCGGCCGCCGGCAAGGTGGAGCTGCACAAGGCCGGTGGCCTGATCGAGAAGCTGCGGCTGGTCAAGGACGAGGTCGAGATCGAGGCGCTGCGGATGGCGTGCGCGGCGGCGGACCGCGCGCTCGCGGCGTTGATCGGGCACGGTGGCCTGCGGGCGGGCCGCACCGAACGCGAGGTCGCGCGCGAGCTGGAGAGCCGCATGCTCGACCACGGCGCCGAGGGGCCGTCGTTCTCCTCGATCGTGGCGTTCGGCGCGAACTCGGCCGTACCCCACCACTCGCCGACGGACGCGACGCTGCACACAGGCGACCTCATCAAGCTCGACTTCGGCGCGCTGGTCGACGGCTACCACTCCGACATGACCCGCACGCTCGTGCTCGGCAAGCCCGCGGACTGGCAGCGCGACCTGTACGACCTGGTCGCGCGCTCGCAGGCGGCGGGCCGCGACGCGCTCGAGCCGGGCGTGAAGGTGAGCGACGTCGACCACGCGTCGCGCGAGGTGATCGAGAAGGCCGGGCACGGGGGTGACTTCCTGCACGGCCTCGGTCACGGGGTCGGGCTGGAGATCCACGAGGCACCGGCGTTGTCGAAGGCGGGTGCCGGTACACTTTCGGCCGGTATGGCGGTCACCGTCGAGCCCGGCGTCTACTTGCCGGGGCGGGGCGGGGTCCGCATCGAGGACACGCTCGTGGTCCGCGAAAGCGGCCCGGAGCTCCTCACCCTGACCACGAAGGAACTCGTGGTCGTCTGACACCCCCGTCCTACACAGGAGAAATCCCACCGTGGCCACCACGAACGACCTGAAGAACGGCCTGGTGCTGAACCTCGACGGCCAGCTCTGGACCGTCACCGCGTTCCAGCACGTCAAGCCCGGCAAGGGTGGCGCCTTCGTGCGCACGACCCTCAAGCACGTGCTGACCGGGAAGGTCGTCGACAAGACCTTCAACGCGGGCACCAAGGTCGAGACCGCCACCGTGGACAAGCGCGGCATGACCTACCTGTACAAGGAAGGCACCGACTTCATCTTCATGGACGGTGACACCTACGACCAGATCCCGGTTCCGTCCGAGACCGTCGGTGACGCCGCGAACTACATGCTGGAGAACCAGGAAGCGATGGTCGCCACGCACGAGGGCGTCCCGCTGTTCGTCGAGCTCCCGACGTCGGTCGAGCTCGTGATCGAGCACACCGACCCCGGCCTGCAGGGCGACCGCTCCACCGGTGGCACCAAGCCCGCCCGCCTCGAGACCGGCGCCGAGATCCAGGTCCCGCTGTTCGTCACGACCGGCGAGAAGATCAAGGTCGACACCCGCGACGGCCGCTACCTCGGCCGCATCAGCGACAAGTCCTGATGGGTGCTCGGAGCAAGGCCCGCAAGCGTGCGGTCGACTTCCTCTACGAAGCCGACCTGCTGGGCAGCGACGCAGTGACGCTGCTGGCTTCGCGCGTCGGGTCCCCCGACGTCCCGCCGGTGAACGACTACACCGTCGCGCTGGTCGAGGGCGTCACCGCGAACCGCTCGCGCATCGACGACCTCATCTCGGAGCACGCCGAGGGCTGGACCCTGCAGCGCATGCCCGCGGTCGACCGCGCGATCCTGCGCCTCGGCCTGTACGAGCTGCTGTGGGCGTCCGACGTGCCGGACGCGGTGGCCATCGACGAGGCCGTGGAGCTCGCCAAGGGCCTGTCCACGGACGACTCGCCGCGGTTCGTGAACGGTGTGCTCGGCCGGATCGCGGTCATCGCGGACCAGCTGCGCGCCGTTCTGTAGTTCTGCTGCCGAGGGGGCCACGTCAACGGCGACGTGGCCCCCTCGGTGTCAGTTCCGGGCCCAGCCGCGCCGCTCGCCCTCGTCGATCAGCTGCAGCGCCGCCTGCCACAACGTCGTCGAACCCTCGCCGATCACGGCCTTGCGGGCGCGCACGTCCTGAGCCGTCACGCCCGGCGTCCGCCAGGTCCCGCCCTTCGCCATCCAGTTGAGCAGCAACGGTTGCAGGCGGTCCATGGCCTTCGCGAACCGCGCCTCCGGCGTCTCACGTGCCTCGAACTCGTCCCACAGCGCCCGCAGCGCACGGCCCGCGTCGTCGGGCAGGATGCCGAACAGGCGATCGGCGGCGGCCTCCTCGCGTTCCTGCTGGCTCTCCCCGAGCGCGGTGTCGTAGATCGGCGTGTCGCCCGCGTAGATCTCGACGAGGTCGTGCACCACCACGAGCTTCACCGTGTGGCCGACGTCGATCGGTTCGTCGGCGTACTCGGCGAGCGTCATGACCATCAGCGCGAGGTGCCACGAGTGCTCCGCGTCGTTCTCGCGCCTGTCCGCCGCCGCGAGAGGGGACGCGCGCAGCACGGTCTTGAGCCGGTCGACCTCGATGAGGAACGTGAGGTGCTCGCGCAGCCGGGAGTCCACACCGGACGGCAGCGGGTTCTGATCAGCGAGAAGTCCTGTCACGTTGCCAGGACACTACCGATCGGCCAGGAACTCCTCCCACGTGCGGGTGCCGCGCTCGCCGTCGGGCGTCAGGTCCAGGTTGTCGCGCACGACGTGCCTGCCGTGCGTGCCGGTGCCCCCGGTCACGAGGATCTTCACGGTTACCCTCCCGAGTGAGTCGTCGCACCGCCGACCCGGTGGCACCGGGGAACGTGACGGGGTGTGCGCCAGGCCACAGGGGGAAGCTGTGATCGCGGAGTTCGAGCAGGAGCGCACACGCTTGCGCGCCATCGCCCACCGCATGCTCGGGTCGTTCGCCGAGGCCGACGACGCGCTGCAGGACGCCTGGCTGCGCGTCGAACGCGCCGACACCTCGCAGATCGAGAACCCGGCCGCGTGGCTCACGACCGTCGTCGGGCGGGTGTGCCTGAACATGCTGCGCGACCGGCGGGAGCACGCGTTCGAGATGCCCGACCCCGTGGTCGAGACGGGGGAGGAGCCCGAGCACCAGGCCGTCGCGAAGGACCAGGTCGGCCTCGCGATGCTGATCGTGCTCGACTCGCTCAAGCCCGACGAGCGGCTGGCGTTCGTGCTGCACGACATGTTCGCCGTGCCGTTCGACGACATCGCGCCCCTGATCGGCAAGACCCCGGCGGCGGCCCGGCAGCTGGCGTCGCGCGCCCGCAAGCGCGTGCAGGACCGGCCACGCCCGAACGTGGACCTGCCGGCACAGCGCGAAGTGGTGCGGGCGTTCCTCAAGGCGTCGCGGGAGGGCGACCTCGAAGGCCTGGTCGCGGTGCTGCACCCGGACGCCGTGCTGCGCGCGGGCGCCCTGGAGGTCATCGGCGGACGCACCGTCGCCGGCCGGGCCGCCCTGTTCAGCAGGTACGCGACCACGGCGGTCGCCGAGTTCGCGGTCATCGGCGGCGAGGCCGGCTTCATCGCGCGGGTGGACGGCGTGCCGTTCTCGCTCATGGCCTTCACCGTGCGCGACGGGCAGATCGTCGCGATCCACGTGATCCAGGACAAGGAGCAGCTCGCCGCCCTCGTTCCGTGAGGCCCGGTTCACCGACGCCTCGGTCACGGACCGGGAGAACGTCCGTCGGCTCGTGGCACCAGCGCCCACACCGCCACCGCGCTGAGCACCGCCGCGACCGCCGCCGTCGCGAACGCCGGCGTGGCTGACCCTTCGAGCAGGAAGCCCCCGACAGCCGAACCGATCGGCATGCCCAGCACGTTGAGGCTGATCGACACCGCCAGCACCCGCCCGAGCCTGTCCGGGTCCGTGCGACGCTGACGCAGCGTCAGCAGACCCACGTTGACCAGCCCGGACACGAGGCCGACCACGACCAGCCCGACGGCCAGCCCGATCGTGCCAGCACTCGCGACCAGCACCGCGACCGCCGTGGCAGCGGTACCGATGATCATCGCCGCGCGTTCGCGGCCCTCGCGCAGGACGTGCCCCGCGAGCAGCGCGCCGACGAGTCCCGCGAGCCCGGCCGCACCCCACAACGCACCTGCCCGCGCCTCACCGGCCACCGTCGGCACCGCCACCACCAGCACACCCCAGGCGACCTGGTAGAGGCCGTAGGACACGACCAGTGCCCGCAACACCGGGTGCGTCAGGACGTGGCGCACGCCGTCAAGGGTGGAACGCAGCAGCGGCGGGTGCACCGCGCGTGAGGGACGGTCGGGCGGCAGCAGGAGCATGAGCGGGCAGGCCACGAGGTAGAGCGCGGCGACGACGAGCAGGGCCGTCCGGCCACCGGTCAGCACGAACACCGTGCCCGCGAGCACCGGTCCCAGCACCTCGACCAGGTTGAACAGGCCGGAGTCCAGCGCGTTCGCTCGTTCGGCGGCGGGACGGGGCACCAGTCTCGGCAGCAGCACGCGCACCCCGGCGATGTTCAGCGGGCTGGTCAGCGAGTACAGCGCCGCCAGCACCAGGATCAGTGCGACGGAGGCCGGCACGAACGCGAGCGCGGCCACCAGCACCGCGCTCGCCACGAGGTCGGCCACGACCGACCGCACCACCCCGGCGCGGTCGAGGAGGGCGCCCGCCAGCGGGCTGATGATCAGGCCGGGCGCGATCGCGGCGAACACCACGACACCCGCGAGTGCCGCGGACCCGAACACGTCGAGGACGTGGAAGACCAGCACGAGCGTGAACATCTGCTCGGCGAGCCGGGAGCACAGCGCGGCGCCGAGCAGGGGCGCGACCCGCGGAGTCAGCAGGACCTGGCGGTACGTCGTCACGCTGGGTACCTCACCCGAAAAGCAGCAGTGGCTCCCCCGACGTCCTCAGGGCGACTTGCAGGACGTCAGGGGAGCCACTGCTCCGGAAAGCGGAGAGCTCAGTCTTCCTTGGCGGGACGGGCCTCGGGAGGCAGCACACCCCAGTCGATCAGCTGCTCGGTGAGCTCGCCCGGCGTCATGTCGTAGATGATCGCGAGCGAACGCAGGTCCTCGGTGCGGATGGAGAGGACCTTGCCGTTGTAGTCACCGCGCTGCGACTGGATCGTCGCGGCGTAGCGAGCCAGCGGACCGACCTTCTCGACCGGCAGCTGCTGCAGCCGTTCGAGGTTGATCACGATCTTGGTGGCCGGCTCGGCACCGGAGGGCACCCGGCCCTCGGGCAGCAGCTCGGCGACGGGAACCCCGTAGAAGTCGGCCAGCTCGGCCAGCTTCTGCACGGTCACCGCGCGGTCACCACGCTCGTAGGAGCCGACGACCACGGCCTTCCAGCGACCGCCGGACTTCTGCTCGACGCCGTGCAGGGACAGTCCCTGCTGCTGGCGGATAGCGCGGAGCTTGGCCCCCAGCGCCTTGGCGTAGTCGCCCATGTGGCGGTTCTCCGTTCATTCGCCCCGTCAGCAGTACGTGCGTGCTGCGGGGAGGCTTAGATCGATACGCAGAGTAATGATTACTCGCCGTGGTCGGCAGGTCAAGCTGATCTCGCGGAGAGACGCGCGCCACGCCTGCCCTACCACTCGGATGGTTGACCGCCCGTAGGTGATACGGTGCAGGTCAGCCTAGTTGTCACTAGGTGTCCGACGTCCTTTAAGGACCCGTCCAGTGAGGCGGGGAAGGAGGTCCAGCCGTGGCGTCACGTCAACGTGGCGCGACGGATCCGGCCGGGGATCGCGAGATTCTCTCGGCCGGTGACGTCGCACGCACTGTCGCCCGAATGGCCCATCAGATCATCGAGAAGACCGCTCTCGATGCACCCAGCGCACCCGACGTCGTCTTGATGGGTATTCCCAGCCGGGGAGCCCCCCTCGCACGACGTCTAGCCGCTAAGATCGCCGAATTTTCCGGCCGGACGGTGCACGAGGGCACGCTCGACATCACCCTCTACCGCGACGACCTGCGCCGAGGCCCCACCCGGCCGCTGGAGGCGACGAAGCTGCCCGAGGGCGGCGTCGACGACAAGCTGGTCGTGCTCGTGGACGACGTGTTGTTCTCCGGCCGCACCATCCGCGCCGCCCTCGACGCCCTGCGCGACCACGGCCGGCCCCGCGCCGTCCAGCTCGCCGTGCTGGTCGACCGGGGTCACCGCGAGCTGCCGATCCGCGCGGACTACGTGGGCAAGAACCTGCCGACGTCCAAGACCGAGGACGTCGTCGTGATGCTCGAGGAGTTCGACGGCCGCGACGGAGTGGTGCTGAAGTGAAGCACCTGCTCTCCACCGACGGCCTCGACCGCGACCAGGCGATCGCGATCCTCGACACCGCGGACCGGCTGAAGCAGGCGCTGCTCGGCCGCGAGGTCCGCAAGCTGCCGACGCTGCGCGGCCGCACGGTGATCACGATGTTCTACGAGAACAGCACCCGCACCCGCGTCAGCTTCGAGATCGCCGGCAAGTGGATGTCCGCCGACGTGATCAACGTCAGCAGCTCCGGTTCCAGCGTCAGCAAGGGCGAGTCGCTGCGCGACACCGCGCTGACCCTGCAGGCCGCGGGCGCCGACTGCGTGATCGTGCGGCACCCGGCGTCCGGTGCGGCCCACCGGCTCGCGGGGTGGCTCAAGCACACCAGCACGTCCGTGGTGAACGCGGGCGACGGCATGCACGAGCACCCCACGCAGGCGTTGCTCGACGCCGCCACGCTGCGCGACCGGCTCGGCAGCCTCGACGGCCGCCGCGTCGCGATCGTCGGCGACGTCCTGCACAGCCGGGTCGCCCGGTCGAACGTGCACCTGCTGACCACGCTCGGTGCCGAGGTCACGCTGGTCGCCCCGCCGACCCTGCTGCCCACCGGCGTCGAGAACTGGCCGGTCGCGGTCTCGCACGAGATCGACGCCGAGCTCGCCTCGCAGGACGCGGTGATGCTGCTGCGCGTGCAGGCCGAGCGGATGACCGGCGGGTTCTTCCCGAGCTCGCGCGAGTACTCGATCGCGTACGGCCTCAACGAGCGCCGCCTGAAGCTGCTGCCCGAGCACGCCGTCGTGCTGCACCCCGGCCCGATGCTGCGCGGCATGGAGATCGCCTCCGTCGTCGCCGACAGCCCGCAGGCCGCCATCACCGAGCAGGTCCGCAACGGTGTCCACGTGCGCATGGCCGTGCTGTACCACCTGCTTGCCCACGAGGAGGAAAACGCGTGAAACCCTTGCTTCTCAAGGGAGTCAGGCCCTACGGCGAGGGTGAACCGATCGACCTGCTGATCCGCGACGGCGTGATCGCGGAAGGTGCGGACGAGAACGCCGAGATCATCGAAGGCAACGGAGCGGTTCTGCTGCCGGGCTTCGTCGACCTGCACACCCACCTGCGCGAGCCGGGCCGCGAGGACACCGAGACCATCGAGACCGGCTCCAGGGCCGCCGCCCTCGGTGGCTACACGGCGGTCTTCGCCATGGCCAACACCGATCCGGTCGCCGACAACGCCGTCATCGTCGAGCACGTCGCCCGCCGCGGCCAGGAGGTCGGCCTCGTCGACGTCCACCCGGTCGGCGCCGTCACCGTCGGCCTCAAGGGTGAGAAGCTCGCCGAGCTCGGCACGATGGCGAAGTCCAAGGCCAACGTCCGCGTCTTCTCCGACGACGGCCACTGCGTGCACGACCCGCTGATCATGCGCCGCGCGCTGGAGTACTCGAAGTCCCTGGGCGCCGTCATCGCCCAGCACGCCGAGGAACCGCGCCTCACGGTCGGTGCCCAGGCGCACGAGGGCGAGAACGCGTCCAGGCTCGGCCTGCAGGGCTGGCCGGCCGCGGCCGAGGAGTCCATCGTCGCGCGCGACTGCATCCTCGCGAAGCAGGTCGGCGCGCGGCTGCACGTCTGCCACGTCAGCACCACCGGCACGGCGGACGTCCTGAAGTGGGCGAAGGCCCGCGGCACCGAGGTGTCCGCCGAGGTCACCCCGCACCACCTGATCCTGACCGACGACCGGCTCTCCACCTACGACCCGGTCAACAAGGTCAACCCGCCGCTGCGCACGCAGGCTGACGTCGACGCGCTGCGGCAGGCCCTGGCGGACGGCACGATCGACTGCGTCGCCACGGACCACGCCCCGCACGCGGTGCAGGACAAGGACTGCGAGTGGTCGGCGGCCCGTCCGGGCATGCTCGGCCTGCAGACCGCGCTCGGCATCGTCGTCGAGACGATGGTGAAGACCGGCCTGCTGGACTGGCGCGGCGTCGCGCGGGTGATGAGCGAGAAGCCCGCCGAGATCGCCGGCCTGACCGACCAGGGCCGTCCGATCGCCGTCGGCGAGCCCGCGAACCTCGTGCTGGTCGACCCGGACGCGTCGTGGACGGTGCAGGGGGCGCAGCTCGCGAGCATCGCGGGCAACACCCCCTTCGAGGGCATGGAGCTGCCCGCGGCCGTGACGGCCACCATCTTGCGTGGCCGGGTGACCGCGGTGGCGGGGAGGATTGCGGAATGACCCGCGTACTGCTCGTCCTGCTGTGTGTGGCGTTCTTCGCGCTCTGCGCCTACGGCATGTGGCACGGCTGGAAGCGGCGCCAGCGCAAGCAGGCCGACCTGCCGGCGTTCCCCTCGACGCCGGCCGCGCTGGGCGCGCCGAAGCTCACGACCACGGGTGTCTACATCGGAACGACGAACGCGGGCAACTGGCAGGACCGCATCCAGGTGGGCGACATCGGCCACCGCGCCGAGGCCACGCTGAACCTGGTTCCGGAGGGCGTCGCCATCGACCGCGTCGGCGCGTCACCGATCTTCATCCCGGCCGGGTCCGTCCGGGACGCCCGCACGGACCGGGGACTGGCCGGGAAGGTCATGTTCAGCGAGGAAGGCCTGTTGGTGGTCCAGTGGGAAAACGATGGCCACCTGTTCGACACTGGTTTCCGCGGTGACGACAAGGACGTTTACGACGAATGGGTCGCGGCGCTGAGCCACAACCCGATCAACACGGAGGGCAAGGCGTGACGAACGCGGCATTGGTGCTGGAAGACGGACGTGTCTTCCGCGGTGAGGCGTACGGAGCGACCGGCGTCTCGCTCGGCGAGGTCGTGTTCTCCACGGCCATGACCGGGTACCAGGAAACCCTGACCGACCCCTCCTACCACCGCCAGATCGTGGTGCAGACCGCGCCGCAGATCGGCAACACCGGCTGGAACGACGAGGACGACGAGTCCTCGAAGATCTGGGTCGCCGGCTACGTGGTCCGCGACCCCGCGCGCACGCCGTCGAACTGGCGGTCCAAGCGCGGTCTCGACGAGGAACTGGCCAACCAGGGCGTCGTCGGCATCGCGGGCCTCGACACCCGCACCCTGACCCGCCACATCCGCGAGCAGGGCGCCATGCGGGCCGGGGTGTTCTCCGGCTCCGAGCTCACCGACGACGCGTCGATGGTCGAGCAGGTCAAGGCCTCCGCGCAGATGGTCGGCGCGAACCTCGCGGTCGACGTCACCACGGACAAGCCGTACGTCGTCGAGGCCATCGGCGAGAAGAAGTTCACCGTCGCCGCGCTCGACCTGGGCATCAAGTCGAACACCCCGCGGATGATGGCGGCACGCGGCATCGAGGTGCACGTCCTGCCGCTGACCAGCACGTTCGACGACATCCTGAAGGTCAGCCCCGACGGGGTGTTCCTCAGCAACGGCCCGGGCGACCCGGCCACGCAGGACCACGCCATCGCGCTGACGAAGGAGGCCCTGGGCCGCAAGCTGCCGCTGTTCGGCATCTGCTTCGGCAACCAGATCCTCGGCCGCGCGGTCGGCCGCGGGACGTACAAGATGCGCTACGGCCACCGCGGCATCAACATCCCGGTCATCGACGTGACCACGGGCAAGGTCGCCATCACCTCGCAGAACCACGGGTTCGCGCTGGAAGGCACGCCGGGCGAGGAGTTCTCCTCCGAGTTCGGCCGCGCCGTGCTGTCGCACTACTGCCCGAACGACGGCACCGTCGAGGGCGTCCGGCTGCTCGACGCGCCGGCGTTCTCCGTGCAGTACCACCCCGAGGCCGCGGCCGGTCCCCACGACGCCGCGCCCCTGTTCGACGAGTTCGTGACGCTGATGAATGAGGCCCGCTGATGCCGAAGAGGACTGATCTCAAGCACATCCTGGTGATCGGCTCCGGTCCGATCGTCATCGGACAGGCGTGCGAGTTCGACTACTCCGGTACCCAGGCGTGCCGCGTGCTGCGCGAAGAGGGCATCCGGGTCAGCCTGGTGAACTCCAACCCGGCGACGATCATGACGGACCCGGAGTTCGCGGACGCCACCTACATCGAGCCGATCACGGCCGAGTTCGTGGAGAAGGTCATCGCGCAGGAACGCCCGGACGCGATCCTGGCGACGCTGGGCGGCCAGACGGCGCTCAACACGGCCATCGCGCTGCACGAGCGCGGTGTGCTGGAGAAGTACGACGTCGAGCTGATCGGTGCCGACATCGACGCCATCCAGCGCGGCGAGGACCGGCAGATCTTCAAGGACCTGGTGCGCAAGATCGGCTCCGACGTCCCGCGCTCCGCCGTCTGCAAGACGATGGACGAGGTCCGCGAGACGGTCGCCGAGCTCGGCCTGCCGGTCGTCATCCGGCCGTCGTTCACCATGGGCGGCCTCGGTTCCGGCATGGCGTACACCCCCGACGAGCTGGAGCGCCTCGCGGCGATCGGCCTGGAGGAGTCCCCGGTCACCGAGGTGCTGATCGAGGAGAGCGTGCTCGGGTGGAAGGAGTACGAGCTCGAGCTGATGCGCGACCGCAACGACAACGTCGTCGTCATCTGCTCGATCGAGAACATCGACCCGATGGGCGTGCACACCGGTGACTCGGTGACGGTCGCGCCCGCGATGACGCTGACCGACCGCGAGTACCAGCACATGCGCGACGTCGGCATCCAGGTCATCCGCGAGGTCGGCGTCGACACCGGTGGCTGCAACATCCAGTTCGCGATCCACCCCGAGAACGGCCGCATGGTCGTCATCGAGATGAACCCGCGGGTGTCGCGGTCCTCGGCGCTGGCGTCCAAGGCGACGGGCTTCCCGATCGCCAAGATCGCCGCCAAGCTCGCGATCGGCTACACGCTCGACGAGATCACCAACGACATCACGGGGGAGACCCCGGCGTCGTTCGAGCCGTCGCTCGACTACGTGGTCGTGAAGGCGCCGCGGTTCGCCTTCGAGAAGTTCCCCGGCGCGGACCCGACGCTGACGACCACGATGAAGTCGGTCGGCGAGGCCATGTCGATCGGCCGGAACTTCGTGGAGGCGCTGGGCAAGGCGCTGCGTTCGCTGGAAACGAAATCGGTCGGTTTCTGGACCGAGCCGGACCCGGAGGGCTCTACCCTGGAGTCCACTCTGAAGCAGCTGGAGCGCGGCCACGACGGGCGCCTCTACACGGTCGAGCGTGCTCTTCGGCTCGGTGCGTCCATTGAGGACGTGCACAACGCGTCGAAGATCGACCCGTGGTTCATCGAGCAGATCGCCTGGCTCGGCACGCTGCGGCAGGAGCTGCTCGACGCGCCGGTGCTCGACGAGCCGTTGCTGCGCAAGGCGAAGCGGGCGGGTCTCTCCGACCGCCAGATCGCCGTGCTGCGCTCGGAGCTGGCCGGTGAGGACGGTGTGCGCAGGCTGCGGCACCGCCTGGGCGTGCGCCCGGTCTACAAGACGGTCGACACGTGCGCGGCGGAGTTCAAGTCCGAGACGCCGTACCACTACTCCGCGTACGAGCTCGACCCGAACGCCGAGTCCGAGGTGGCGGAGCAGCGGGAGAAGCCCAAGGTCCTGATCCTGGGCTCCGGGCCGAACCGCATCGGCCAGGGCATCGAGTTCGACTACTCGTGCGTGCACGCGGCCATGGCGTTGCGGGCGGCCGGGTACGAGACCGTGATGGTCAACTGCAACCCGGAGACGGTGTCGACGGACTACGACACCTCCGACCGCCTGTACTTCGAGCCGCTGACGTTCGAGGACGTGCTGGAGGTCGTGCACTCCGAGCAGCGCTCCGGCACCGTCGCGGGCGTGATCGTCCAGCTCGGCGGCCAGACGCCGCTGGGCCTGGCGCAGCGCCTGGCCGACGCGGGCGTGCCCGTCGTGGGCACGACGCCCGAGGCGATCCACCTCGCCGAGGACCGCGGCCAGTTCGGCAAGGTGCTGGGCGAGGCCGGCCTGCCCGCGCCCAAGTTCGGCACCGCCACGTCGTTCGACGAGGCCAAGGAGATCGCGGACGAGATCGGCTACCCGGTCCTCGTGCGACCGTCCTACGTGCTCGGTGGGCGCGGCATGGAGATCGTGTACGACGAGGAGTCGCTGTCGGGCTACATCGCCCGCGCGACCGAGGTGACGCCCGAGCACCCGGTGCTGGTCGACCGGTTCCTCGACGACGCCATCGAGATCGACGTCGACGCGCTGTGCGACGGCGAGGAGGTGTTCATCGGCGGCGTGATGGAGCACATCGAGGAAGCCGGTGTGCACTCCGGCGACTCGTCGTGCGCGCTGCCGCCCATCACCCTGGGCGCCTCCGACATCGAGAACGTCCGCCGCTCCACCGAGGCCATCGCGAAGGGCATCGGAGTGAAGGGGCTCCTGAACGTCCAGTACGCGCTCAAGGACGACGTGCTGTACGTCCTGGAGGCGAACCCGCGTGCGTCGCGCACGGTGCCGTTCGTGTCCAAGGCGACGGCGGTGTCGATGGCGAAGGCCGCGTCCCGCGTGATGCTCGGCGCCACGATCGCGGAACTGCGCGCGGAGGGCATCCTGCCCGCCACCGGTGACGGTGCCCGGCTGCCCGAGCACGCGCCCGTCGCGGTCAAGGAGGCGGTCATGCAGTTCCACCGCTTCCGCACGCCCGAAGGCCACGGCGTCGACTCGTTGCTGGGCCCGGAGATGAAGTCCACCGGCGAGGTCATGGGCATCGACTCGTCGTTCGGCAAGGCGTTCGCGAAGTCGCAGACGGCCTCGTACGGCTCGCTTCCGACCTCCGGCAAGGTGTTCGTGTCGTTCGCGAACCGCGACAAGCGCGCGATGATCTTCCCGGTCAAGCGCCTGGCCGACCTCGGGTTCCAGATCCTCGCGACCTCGGGCACCGCGGAGGTGCTGAAGCGCAACGGGATCCCGTGCACCGAGGTGCGCAAGCACTTCGAGGGCGAGGGCAACGTCGTCGACATGATCCTGGCCGGCGAGATCGACATGATCTTCAACACGCCCTACGGCAACAGCGGCCCGCGCATCGACGGCTACGAGATCCGGACCGCCGCCGTGGCGAAGGACATCCCGTGCGTGACCACGATCCAGGGCGCCGCCGCGGCCGTGCACGGCATCGAGGCGCTCATCCGGGGTGACATCGGGGTGCAGCCGCTGCAGGCCCTCCAGGCCGCGCTGCGGGGTGACGCGTGACCTTCGGCGAGAAGCTGGCGAAAGCCGTTGCGGCGCACGGACCTCTGTGCGTCGGGATCGACCCGCACCCGAGCCTGCTGGACGCCTGGGGCCTCTCCGGGACCGCCGAGGGCCTCGAGCGGTTCGCGCTGACCGCCGTGGAGGCGTTCGGCGGCAGGGTGGCGATGGTGAAGCCGCAGGCGGCGTTCTTCGAGGCCTACGGGTCGCGGGGCGTCGCCGTGCTGGAGCGGGTGATCGCGGAGCTGCGCGACTCGGGCACGCTGGTGCTCGTGGACGCCAAGCGCGGCGACATCGGCTCCACCATGGCCGCCTACGCCCAGGCGTACCTGGGCGACGGCTCGCCGCTGGCCGGTGACGCGGTCACGCTCTCACCGTTCCTCGGGATCGGCTCGCTGCAGCCCGCCCTCGACACGGCGCGGGCGACGGGCCGGGGCGTGTTCGTGCTCGCCCTCACGTCCAACCCGGAGGGCGCCCAGGTTCAGCGGTCGGTTGCTCCGGACGGGCGAACCGTGGCGCAGACGATCATCGATTT
This sequence comes from Lentzea sp. NEAU-D7, assembly GCF_026242055.1. Lineage (GTDB taxonomy): Bacteria > Actinomycetota > Actinomycetes > Mycobacteriales > Pseudonocardiaceae > Lentzea. The sequence goes on from NZ_JAPJDL010000002.1 coordinate 315,103, forward strand.
CGCCGCGGCTCGAAATTCAGGCATTTCCCCGTGCGGCGATGTCGGTCTCGTCGTGGGTGCCACGATCGGGGAAACGGATGTAGACCTCAGCCGGTTCAACGGACCGATCCTGGCCCCCGGTTTCGGCGCTCAGGGTGGCTCCGCGGCTGATCTAAAACGGCTCTTCGGACCCGACATGCGCAACGTCTTTCCGACTTCTTCACGAGATGTTCTCAAGCATGGCCCCGACGTATCGTCGCTGGTCAGCGCGGTGCAGCGGGTCCAGCAGAGCCTCTGAGGAGGGGCGCGCCGCGTCTTTTGGGGTGTGGCGCGCTCACCTGGGCAAACATGTGTTGGTAGGGTCCACGCCACCGGCTGCCCCGCTGGTCACCGGCCTCATAGCACACCTAGAGTGGGCGACGAGTTGCCGGAGGCAGTGATCAGGCAGCCGGAGGGTGTTGGTACTACTACCACCCGCCGCATCACTCATGACCGCTGAAGATTTACCTGACTGGGTCACGTTGTACTCAGGCAATTGCGGTCGGTACGGTCGCGGCACCGATCCGAAAAGAATCCACACCACGGAGGAAATCGTGGCTCTTCCCCAGCTTACCGAGGAGCAGCGAGCCGCAGCGCTGGAGAAGGCTGCTGCCGCTCGTCGCGCTCGGGCTGAGCTCAAGGAGCGCCTCAAGCGCGGCGGCACGACCCTGACGGACGTGCTCAAGGCCGCCGAGAGCGACGAGGTCCTGGGCAAGATGAAGGTGTCCGCGCTGCTCGAGGCCCTCCCGGGCGTCGGCAAGGTTCGCGCGCAGCAGATCATGGAGCGCCTCGAGATCGCTCCCAGCCGTCGCCTGCGCGGTCTCGGTGACCGCCAGCGCAAGGCCCTGCTCTCCGAGTTCAGCGGAGAGTGATTGGCACCGAGGCGGGAACGGGCTCTGTCCGTTCCCGCCTCACCGTCTTGTCCGGGCCGTCCGGCGTTGGCAAGTCCAGCGTTCTGGCGGAGCTGCGCAGGCAGCAGCCCGATGTCTACTTTTCCGTCTCGGCGACCACCAGGAAGCCGAGGCCGGGCGAGGTTGACGGAGTGCACTACCACTTCGTGGACCACGAGAAGTTCCAGCAGATGGTCGAGGCAGGCGAGTTCCTCGAACACGCCGAGTTCGCCGGAAACCACTACGGAACCCCTCGCAGGCCCGTCGAAGAAGCTTTGGCCGCGGGCCGTCCCGCGCTCCTGGAGATCGAACTGCAGGGCGCGCGGCAGGTCCGCGTGGCCATGCCGGACGCCCGGCTGGTCATGCTGGCGCCCCCGTCCTGGGAGCACCTGGTCGACCGGCTGACGGGCAGAGGTACCGAACATCCGGACGTCGTCGAACGCCGGCTCGCCATCGCCCGTGAGGAGCTGGCGGCCGAAAAGGAGTTCGACGAGGTCGTCGTGAACGCCGACGTGCAGTCGGCCGCGGCCGACTTGCTATCCTTGATGGTCGGACCACGAAATTCAGGAGATTGACGAGTGATCACCCACACCGAGCTCGGTCACCTGACCGGTTCTCCGGAGGGCATCACCAACCCGCCGATCGACGACCTGCTTGAGCAGGTGAGCTCGAAGTACGCGTTGGTGATCTACGCCGCGAAGCGTGCCCGCCAGATCAACGACTACTACGCGCAGCTCGGCGAGGGCCTGCTCGAGTACGTCGGCCCGCTCGTCGAGCCGGGCCCGCGTGAGAAGCCCCTCTCGATCGCTCTTCGCGAGATCCACGCGGGTCTCCTCGAGCACACCGAGGGAAGCGAAGGGTAGAAGGCTCTGGGAGAGGTCTGTCTGCGGAAAGCGCAGACCAAGACCGCCTTCCGGTGTCTTGTGGGGGCCGAGCCCCCACACCCCAGCCGAGGGCTTCGCCCCCGGACCCCCGAAGCCCGGGGCTCCGCCCCGGGGCTTCAGAGCCCGGGACTTCGCCCCGGACCCAGCGGGTCTTCTTCTTGGACTCGGCGGGAGTGCTTCTCGCGAGGGTGACCTCGCGGTCTGTCCTTCACAGGAGAGCTGTTGACTTCCGCTGCATCTGACGTTGATGCCCCCGTCACACCCCGGATCGTTCTCGGGGTTGGTGGGGGCATCGCCGCGTACAAGGCCTGCGAGGTTCTGCGACGGCTGACCGAGTCCGGTCACTCGGTGCGGGTCGTTCCCACCGAGGGCGCGTTGAAGTTCGTGGGAGCCGCCACGTTCGAGGCGCTGTCCGGTCAGGTCGTGTCCGCCGACCCGTTCGACGACGTGCACGAGGTGCCGCACGTCAAGCTCGGGCAGAACGCCGACCTCGTCGTGGTCGCCCCGGCGACGGCGAACCTGATCGCGAAGGCCGCGCACGGCCTCGCGGACGACCTCCTGACGAACACCCTGCTGACCGCGCGCTGCCCGGTCCTGCTGGTGCCGGCCATGCACACCGAGATGTGGGAGCACCCCGCCACCCAGCACAACGTGCAGCTGCTGCGCAGCCGCGGCGTGACCGTCGCCGAACCGGCCTCGGGCCGGTTGACGGGCAAGGACACGGGCAAGGGCCGCCTGCCCGACCCCGCCGAGATCGTCGAGCTCGCCCGGCTGCTGCTGGTGCGGCCCGACGCCCTGCGGCGGACACTCGAAGGCGTGCACGTCGCGATCTCCGCCGGTGGCACGCGGGAGCCACTCGATCCGGTGCGGTTCATCGGCAACCGCTCGTCCGGCAAGCAGGGCTACGCACTCGCGCGAGTGGCGGCGCAACGCGGTGCCCGAGTGACTTTGGTCGCTGGCAACACCGCGGACCTGGCCACGCCGTCGGGTGTCGACCTCGTCCGCGTGGGCTCCGCGGTGGAGCTGCGCGACGTCATGCACAAGGTGTCGGCGGACGCGGACGTGGTCGTGATGGCCGCCGCGGTGGCCGACTTCCGGCCGTCTTCGCTCACCGGACACAAGATCAAGAAGACCGACGGCGACCCCGACCCGATCACGCTGACGAAGAACCCCGACATCCTCGTGGAGCTCGTTTCCGCACGTAGGACGGGTCAGCTGATCGTCGGGTTCGCCGCGGAGACCGGCGACGAGACGACGTCGGTGCTCGACTACGGCCGCGCGAAGCTGCGGCGCAAGGGCTGCGACCTCCTGGTGCTGAACGCGGTCGGCGACGGCAAGGCGTTCGAGCAGGACGACAACGCGGGCTGGCTGCTGTCGCCGGACGGCGACGAGACCCCTATACCCCACGGGCCCAAGACGCAAGTGGCGTCCGCGGTGTGGGACGCGGTTAGCTCTCGTTTGACTGACTCTCAGTAGAATTTTTCCTCAGACCAACCCCGCACCTAAGGAGTGTCCGTGAGCCAGCACAGCAGCAGGCTGTTCACCAGTGAGTCGGTGACCGAGGGACACCCGGACAAGATCTGCGACGCGATCAGCGACTCGATCCTGGACGCGTTGCTGGCCAAGGACCCGCGTTCCCGCGTCGCCGTGGAGACGCTGGTCACCACGGGGCAGGTCCACGTCGCGGGTGAGGTCACCACCGAGGCGTACGCGGACATCCCCACGATCGTCCGCGAGAAGATCCTCGAGATCGGCTACGACTCGTCCGCGAAGGGCTTCGACGGCCACTCGTGCGGCGTGAACGTCGCCATCGGCGCGCAGTCCCCGGACATCGCGCAGGGCGTCGACACCGCCTTCGAGAACCGCGTCGAGGGCGCCGACGACGAGATCGACAAGCAGGGCGCGGGCGACCAGGGCCTGATGTTCGGCTACGCGTGCACCGACACGCCCGAGCTCATGCCGCTGCCGATCGCGCTGGCCCACCGCCTGTCCCGCCGCCTCACCGCGGTCCGCAAGGACGGCACCGTCCCGTACCTGCGCCCGGACGGCAAGACCCAGGTCACCATCGAGTACGCGGGCGACCAGCCCGTGCGCCTCGACACCGTCGTCATCTCCACCCAGCACGCCGACGGCATCGACCTGGAGAAGCTCCTCGGCGTCGACCTGCGCGAGCACGTCGTCCAGCCCGAGATCGACGCGCTGTCGCTGGACACGTCGGGTGTCCGCCTGCTGACCAACCCGACCGGCCGCTTCGTCATCGGCGGCCCGATGGGCGACGCGGGCCTCACCGGCCGCAAGATCATCGTCGACACCTACGGCGGCATGGCCCGCCACGGCGGCGGCGCCTTCTCCGGCAAGGACCCGTCGAAGGTCGACCGCTCCGCCGCCTACGCCATGCGCTGGGTCGCGAAGAACACCGTCGCGGCGGGCCTCGCCAGCCGCGTCGAGGTCCAGGTCGCCTACGCCATCGGCAAGGCCGCCCCGGTCGGCCTGTTCGTCGAGACCTTCGGCACCGAGACCGTCGACCCGCAGAAGATCCAGCAGGCCATCACCGAGGTCTTCGACCTCAGGCCCGCCGCGATCATCCGCGACCTCGACCTGCTCCGCCCGATCTACGCCCCGACCGCCGCGTACGGCCACTTCGGCCGCACCGACGTCGACCTCCCCTGGGAGTCGACGGACCGCGCCGAGGCCCTGCGCAACGCCGCCGGCGCCTGATCGTCGTTCATCGAAACGGCCCGCTTCCCTTCCAGGAGGCGGGCCGTCGCGCTGTCAGAAACCGATGACGAAGCGCTGGGCGGGTGTGTTGTTGCAGTCCCAGGTCTGCACAGCCAGCCCGACGGTGGTCTGGGCACCGGGTACGTCGAGGCACAGGTTGTGGTCGCCGCCCGCCATCGACTCGATCTCGGCGATGCTCGGCGGAGCCGGAACGGTCTTCCACACGTGGTTGCTGACCCGCGGCAGGCACGCCACCTGGGCGACGGGCGACCCGCGGCGGACCGGGCCGTTCATGTAGAAGCAGCGGCCGCTGGCCTCGTTGATGATCTGGTGGTGGTTGCCGGAGATCTTGTCGAAGTGCCAGTTCTGGATGGCGCTGCCGGGAACGCAGGGCATCTGCACGATCCGCGCGTCGAACGTGCTGCCGCCCTCAGGCTGCAGGCACAGGCCGCTCCACGTGTTCTTGATGGGTTTGAAGACACCGGCGGCGTTCGCGACGCCGCCGCTCGCCGTGAGCGCCAGTCCGAGCGCTGCCAGCACGACGAGCACCTTTCTTCGAATTCTCATGGCCGAACCATGGCCGTCGGGCCTGGCATGGACCTGAAACCTGACGGAAACGGCGTTCCAGGCTGACATCACCGGGTCGCCGGACGACTACCTGGTGTGCAGGTGCGGATTCTGGGACCGGTCGACGTCACGGTGGACGGCGCGCCGAGGGAGGTGCGAGGCCGGCGCCGCAAGGCGGTGCTCGCCGTGCTGGCGCTGCGGGCGGGCGAGATCGTGAGCACCGATCGGCTGACCGAGGTGGTGTGGGGCGACCACGCGCCCCGCACGGCCGCGAACACGCTCCAGCACCACGTGTCGTATCTGCGCCGCGTGCTCGGCGACCGTGCGGCGATCTCGGTGCGTGCGCCGGGATATGTGCTCGACGCCGACACGGACCTCCTTGCGGTCCAACGCTTGCTGGACCAGAGCAAGAGCGAGGCCGATCCGGCCGGTCGGGCGGCGCACCTGCGGGCGGCGCTCGCGTGCTGGCGGGACCGGCCCCTGGTGGACGTGACCGGGCACGCGTGGCTGGACGAACAGGCCGAGCGCATCGCCGCGCTGAGGACCGAGGCCGAGGACGCACTCACCGAGGTGCGGCTGGCGCTCGGCGAGCACGCGATGCTGGTGCCGGAGCTGGAGTGGCGCTGCCGGGAGCAGCCGTTCCGCGAGCACCTGCACGGACAGCTGATGGTCGCGCTGTACCGCTGCGGACGTCAGGCGGATGCGCTCACGGCGTATCAGCGGCTTCGGCACGTGCTCGGCGAGGAACTGGGAATCGACCCGACCCCGGCCCTCCGGGAGCTGGAGGCGGCGATCCTGCGTCAGGACGCCGCACTCGATCTTCCGGGAGTCGGGCCCGCGTCGCGGGCCGGCGTGCTGCTCGAGCGCGAGCACGAGCTCTCCGAGCTGACCGTCGCCGCACGGGAGGCGGTCGCGGGGAACGGTTCGGTGGTGCTGGTGTCCGGCGAGCCCGGCGTCGGCAAGTCGGCACTGGTGGACGCGGTGCGGGGGAGGGCGCCGCGACAGGCCCGGCTGCTCGTCGGGTGCTGCGACGACCTGGCCACGCCACGCGCGCTCGGCCCGTTCCGCGACCTGTTCGGTCCACGACTGCGTGCCGCGGGGGACCGGGACGAGGTGTTCGAGGTGCTGCTCGGCGAGCTGACGCGGCCGACGGTTCTCGTCGTCGAGGACGTGCACTGGGCGGACGAGGCCACCGTGGACGCACTGTCCTTTTTGGTCAGACGGGTGGCGTCGCTGCCCGTGCTGCTGATGCTGACCTATCGCACCGCGGGGCCGTTGCTGCAGCGCCTGCTCGGGCAGGTCGCCGCGGCGCCGCGGGTGCGGAGGTTCGAGCCGGCCCCATTGTCGGCCGCGGCGGTCGGACGGCTGCTCACGGCGAGCGGGCTCGACCCGCGCGAGGTGTACGCGGTGACAGGGGGAAACCCGTTCTTCGTCACCGAGATCCTCGCGGCGGGACACCTCGACCGCGTCCCACCGACGGTCGTCGACGCGGTGCTCGCGCGGCTGGATCGGCTGGACGGCGGTGGTCAGGAGGCGCTGGCGCAGCTCGCCGTCGTTCCGTCCACTGTGGAGCCCTGGTTGCGGGACGCGCTGCTGCCGGACGGGGTCGCCGCCGTGGTGGCCGCGGAACGGCACGGGCTGCTCACCGTGACACCGGCCCGCACCGGGTTCCGGCACGAGCTCATCCGGCGCGCCGTCGCGGACGCGTTGCCGGTGGCCCGGCGGGTCGAGCTGAACCGCCACGTCCTCGCCGCACTCGTGGCACGAGGCGGGGTGGACCTGGCGCGCGTCGTGCACCACGCCGCCGAGGCCGGTGACACCGGTGCGGTCGTGCGCTACGGCCCCATGGCGGCCGAGGCGGCGAGCCGGGCCGGCTCGCACCTGGAGGCGGCGGCTCACCTGCGTCTCGTGCTGCGGCAACGAGAACTGCTCGATCAGGAGCGCCGGGCCGACCTGCTGAACCGCTACGCGGTCGAGAGCAGCGTCATCGGGGACATGGGCTCTGCCGTGCAGGCCCAGCGGGAGGTCGTCGCACTGCGGCGCGGCCTCGATGACGTCCGTGCGCTCGGTCGCGACCTGGTGTGGTTGTCGCTGATCTGCTGGCGGGCCGGCATGCCGGAGCTCGTCTGCGGCAGCAGTGCGGAGGAGGCCGTCGCACTGCTGGAAAGCGCGGGCGACGACAGGGCGCTCGCCCGCGCCCTGACCCACCGGAGCGGCCTGCTGTCGATCCTCTACCGCACCGAGGAGAGCCTGGCGCTGGGCGAGCGCGCCGTCGCACTCGCCCGCGCGGCCGGCGACCAGGAGGTCCTCGCCCACGCGTTGGCGAGCGTCGGCACCGCGCAGGCCGACCTGGGCCTGGCGGAGGCGTGGACCACGCTGGCGGAGGCCAGGCAGGTGACGCTGGCGTCCGGCTCGGTCAGCGACTTCTGCAGGTTCACCGTGAACGTCGTCGAGATCCTGCTCTGGGAGTCACGCCTGGACGAGGCGATGAGCTGTGTCGCGACGGCGCTCGAGATGGCGGACGGCGCGGGGGAGCTTCGGTACCTGAACCGCATGTACACGTGCCGGGCGACGATCGCGGTCGAGGCGGGTGACTGGGACCAGGCGACGGCGGACGCGGAACTGGTGGCCGGAGCGCGGCCGCCGGCCAACCCGCCGACGCGGTGCCACGCGCTCATCGCCCTGGGCAGGGTGCGGGCGCGCCGGGGTCTGCCCGGCGCACAGGACGCTCTCGCGCAGGCCTGGGATCTCGCGCGGGCGACCGGGGAGCTGCAGAACATCGGCCCGGCCGCCGTGGCGAGGGCCGAGGCGGCGTGGCTGCGCGGAGACGAGGTCGTGGCCGCGGAGCTCGAACCCCTGCACGGACAAGCGCGCCGGCTCGGCGTGCGGGCGCTGGTCGCGGAACTGGCCTACTGGCTGGGCATCGCGGGCCGTCCCGTGCCCGCGGAAGACTCCTGCCATCCCCACGCGCTGCTGGCGGCGGGCCGGTGGCGCGAAGCCGCCAAGCGGTGGCAGCAGGCCGGATGCGACCACTGGTACGCCGTGGCCCTCGCCGAGAGCGACGACCCCGGCGACCTGGCCGAGGCACTCGCGATCTTCGAGGGTCTCGGCGCGCACCCTCTCGTGGCCCGTGTGCGCGCTCGCGGTATCTCCTAGGTGCCGGGCGACTCCGTAGTGCGTGGGGGACAACACGATCCTGCCGTTGCACGGGGTGCCGCGGCCGCTGGACGTCGAGCTGCCGCGGTTGCGGCTGGTCGACCGCCTGCGCCGGCGCTGGACCAGCTCGGTCACGCTGGTCGTCGCGGGTCCCGGCTTCGGCAAGACCACCGCGCTGGCCCAGGCCGTCCGCGCGAACCTCCTCGAACCCCGCGGCATCGACGCCTGGGTCACCTGCGGCCCCGGCCACGAGGACGCCGGCCGTCTGGCCCGCACGATCCTGGCCGCCCTCGACGTGGTCCCCGGCCCCGAACCCGGCGCGCCGGACGTGGTCGAGGCCTTCCGGCGCCGGGCCCCGCTGGACGTCTGCCTCCTGCTGGACGACGTCCACGAGATCCCCGGCGACTCACCGGGCGCGGTCCTGCTCGCTGCCATCGTGCGCGCCCTGCCCGGCACCGCACACCTGGTGCTGTCCGGGCGCCGCACGCCGGACCTCCCGCTGGCGCGCAGGGAGGCCGCGGGCGAGCTGGCCGCGCTCCGCACCGAGGACCTGGCCTTCACCGACGCCGAGACCGCCGCCCTGGCCACGAGGTTCGGCCGCGAGCCCACCCACGACCTGCACGGCTGGCCCGCGCTCATCAGGTTGTCGCTGTGCGCCGGCCCCGCCGCGTCCTGGCGCTACGCCGCGGAGGAGGTGCTCCACCTGCTCGCCGAACCGGTGCGCAGAGCGCTGGCCGCGTTGGTGATTCTCGGGTGTGCGACCGAGGAAGAGGTCAGCACGGTCGCCGGCGCGCCCGCCGACCTCGACCGGCTCGCTCGCGAAGTTCCGCTGGTCGTCCGGCTCGACGACGGCCGGTACCGGGCACACGACCTGTGGGCCGGCATCGTGCCCGCCGATCACCTGCGCGCCAGGGCGGTCGAGGTGCTGGTCGCCCGCGGTGAGCTGGCCGGGGCCGGACGGATCGCCTGCCGGGGACACGACTGGCCGCTGCTCGCGCGTCTCGCGGTCGAGCTCGTGCGGTCCACCCTGTCGGTGTTGCCGGCCGCGACGGCCCAGCGGTGGCTGAACGCGGTGCCGGTCCACCACCGGGAAGAGCCGGCGTTCCTGTTGCTCCAGGCCGCGGTGGCGCACGCACGCGACTTCACCGACCCGTCCATCGATCAGCTGGTCGATCGCGCGTGTGCAGGAATGCTGGAGAAGGGCGACCAGGATTCGGCCGCGGTGGCGCTGGGGCAGGCCGTGATCACCGCGCACTCCAGGGGAGACCTGGTCAGGCTGGCCGGGATCGCGCAGCGAGCACAGCACCTCGACGCGTCCACACCCGTGCTCAGGTTGTTGAGGCACAGCGCGAACGCGGTGCTCGCCGAACTCGCGGGCGACCCGGAGCAGGCACTCGTCCACCTCGCGCAAGCGCCGACCAGCGAAGTGCCCAGAGCGCTTTCCGTGTCCACCACTCGGTTCCACGTGCATTGCCTGGCCATGTGCGGACGCGGACACGAGGCCGCCGAACTCGCCGGACGGATGCTGGACGACGACCTCGCCCGCCGGCACGCCGCTGTGGCGCGGTGGTTCGACGGCGAACCCGTGACGACACCGGACAGCGTGGACGGCACGGCCCGTGACGAGTTCGTGGCGCGTGCCTTTCACACGGTCATCGCCGCGTCGTTCGGGGACACCACGACCGAACTGCCGTGCGGTGATCCCGCCGAGAAGGACAACCCGCGTGATGCGGTCCTGGCGTGCGCGGCTCAGGCGGCGGTGGCCGTCGTGCGCGGAGACGAGGACCTGGCCCGTGACGCCTACAAGCGGCATCTGGCGAAGTGGCCCGCGGACATCAAGGTCGCCGAGCGGCACCTGCGCCGGTTCCTGACTTTGGGCTATGTGCTGAGTGACGAGCTGAGAGAGCGTTGGGACAACACAGACCTGGGACCGTCACACCAGAAAGCACGAGCAGCGGGGCGTGTGTTCGTGCGAGCCCGGAAAGGCGATCTCTCGTCGGATCTGCCGGCAGCGCACGCGTTGTGCTTCCTGCCGTTGCCGTGGTCGGTCGAACTGGCCGCGCGCCTGGCTGCCACGGGCAAGACGGAGCTGGGAGCCTGGCTGTCCGATCGCGCCGCGGTGCACCGCAAGATCCGCGATCTGGCCCGCGATCCGGAACTCGCCGCCGGTGCCGCCAGACTGCTCGCCACCGTGCCCGCGCCACCGGACCACCCGATCGGCATCGAGGTGATCGGGCCTATGAGGGTCACGCGGAACGGCGTGGCGACGGACGCGCCCGAATTGCGGAGGGCACGCGTCCGCCAGCTCCTCGGCCTTCTCGTGCTGCGTGCCGTGGTGTCCCGCGAGCAGGCGATGGACCTGCTGTGGCCCGGGCTCGACCCCGCGAGCGCCGCGCGGAACCTGCGCGTGACGACGACCCACCTGAGGCGGTTGCTGGAGCCGGGCCGTGCGGGCGGCGAGGCCAGCTACTTCCTGCGCAGCGACAGCGAGACGATCCGGCTCGTCCGCGGCGACCAGCTGACCGTGGACCTGTGGTCGTTCCAGGAGCTCGGCCCCGGTGAGGCCGTGGCGCTGTGGCGGGGTGAGCCGCTCACGGACCTCGCCGGCCTGTGCGAGGCCGAGATCGCCCAGATCCGGGCGCGCCACGTGCAGAACCTGCTCGAGCTGGGCGAGCTGGGGCTCGTCACGGGTGATGCGGCCGAGGCCCACCACTTGGCGGAACGGGCGCTGGCGCTGGAGCCGTTCGACCCGCGCGGACACCGGCTCGCGCTCGCCGCCGCACTGCGCGCACGCGATCCACGAAGGATGGTGAAGACGCGTGCGCGCGTGCTGGACTCGTTGCGGGAGCTCGGAATCGGACCCGACCCCGCCACGGCGATCCTGTTGAGGCAGGCGGTCACTAGCAGCTGACGGTGGTCTCCGTGGACGCGGTGCAGAAGTCGAACCCGGCCTCGCCGTCGCCCGCGTCGTCGTTCAGGTCGCCCGACAGCAGGTCCATCCCGTCGCCGCCGCGCAGCCTGTCGTTGCCGGCCTCGCCGTAGGCGGTGTCGTGGTGCGGGCCGCCCTGGACCTTGTCGTCGCCCCAGCCGGCGCAGACGAGGTCGTTGCCCTCTCCGCCGAAGATCACGTCGTCGGCGCCGAGACCGAGGATGATGTCGTTGCCCTCCAGCCCGACGATGGTGTCCGGGCCGTTGCTGCCGACGATGACGTCCGCTCCGGGGCCACCGGAGATGAAGCCCGCGCCGACGATCGTGGGCACGGCGTTGTAGCAGGCCGCCGGGGTGGGTCTGTTCTGGAACTCCGGCGGGACGTCGTCCGCCTGGGCGACACCGGCGGTGCACAGTCCGATGGCGAGCGCGGCGGCGGCGATGCGCAGTCTCATGGTCGTTTCCCCTCTTCGGTTTCTTGCCTGAGGAGAGAGTCGCTACCGGGCGTTGCCCGAACGCTAACCAGAGCGCGCCATCACCGCCGCCCGGTGTGATCTGTGAACAAGGCCCTGGTCATCCGGGGCCTTTGTTCATACGAGGGTTGGTTCCGCGCCATGTACCGAGACTACAAACTCAGTTCATGTCGCTCTCTCGTCGTGGGTTCATGGCTGCCGTCGCTGCTGCTGGTGCGGGCACGCTGCTGCCGCCGTCGGTGTACGCCGCGTTGGCACGTGAGCCCCGTGCGGGAGGCTTGCGCGCGATCAAGCACGTCGTGCTGTTGATGCAGGAGAACCGGTCGTTCGACCACTACTACGGCACGCTGCGTGGCGTGCGCGGGTTCTCCGACCGCAACGCGCTGAGGGGTGTGTTCAACCAGTCGGGCGTGCTGCCGTTCCCGCTGCGTGAGGCGGCGTCGGGACGGGACATCCAGTACATCGGCGACCTGGACCACAGCTGGAACGGCGGGCACTCGGCCCTGCGCGGCGGCTGGAACGACAACTGGGTGCCCGCGAAGACCGCGGCGACGATGGCGTTCTACACGCGCCAGGACATCCCGTTCCACTACGAGCTCGCGGACACCTTCACGCTGTGCGACGCCTACCACTGCTCGGTACCGTCCTCGACCTCGCCGAACCGGAACTACTGGGTGTCCGGGTACACCGGTTTCGAGCCCTCCGGTGGCCGTGCCACAGGCAACGCGGCCTACAGCGAGGACACGCACACGGGGTACACGTGGAAGACGTACCCGGAACGCCTGGAGGCCGCCGGGAAGTCGTGGCGGGTCTACCAGGAGTGGGACAACTTCCAGGACAACAACCTGGAGTTCTACACGCGGTTCAAGGAGATCGCGCGCAAGGTGCTGCCCGCCGGGTTCAAGTCGCTGGACAAGCTGTACGGCACCGGTGACCCCGCCCTGATCGGCTCGCTGGACCTCTCGAAGCTCTCCGCGGCGGAGAAGTCGCTGTACGACAGGGGACTGCACCGCGTGAAGCCCGGAGGGCTGGGGGAGACGTTCCGCGCGGACGTCGCCGCGAACCGGCTGCCCGCCGTGTCGTACCTGGTTCCGTCCTCTGTGGACTCCGAGCACCCCGGCGCGTCGTCGCCCGCCGCGTCCGCGTCGATCACCTACCAGGTGCTGGACGCGCTGGCGTCCAACCAGGAGGTGTGGGAGTCCACGGTCCTGTTCATCACCTACGACGAGAACGACGGCTTCTACGACCACGTGCCGCCGCCGCGCCCGCCGTTGTCCGTCACCGACGAGTACGTGGGTGATCGGCCGTTGGGCCTGGGAGCGCGTGTGCCGATGACCGTCGTCTCGCCGTGGTCCGTGGGCGGTTACGTGAACTCGCAGGTGTTCGACCACACGTCGATGACGCAGTTCCTGGAGAAGTGGACCGGAGTGCGGTCGGAGGAGATCTCCGCGTGGCGCAGGACCGTCGCCGGTGACCTGACCTCGACGTTCGACTTCGACCGGCGCCGGACGTGGCCCGAGGTCGGTGAGCCCGCGCCGGTGCCGCCCGCGACGCCGCGGTGGCGTCCCGCGCCCCCTTCCGAGCAGAAGATGCCGGAGCAGGAACCCGGACGGCGACGTGCGCGCGCTCTGCCGTACCAGCCCGACGCGTCGTTGCGCGGGGCCTCGCTGGAGATGTCGAACTCCGGAGCGGCCTCCGTGCACTTCGCCCTGTACCCGTACTCCGGGCAGTTCGCGCTGCCGCAACACTTCGACGTCGCGTCGTCGGCCTCGCTGGAGGTCGCCGGTGAGCACGACCTCGTGCTGCTGGGGCCCAACGGTTTTCGCCGTGAATTCGCCGGGTCGTCCTCCGACCGTGCACGCGTCTCGTCGTCAGTGCGCGGATACAGCCGTGTGCTGACGTTGACGTTCGAGAACAGCGGAACGACGCGGTTGACGTTCGTGCTGGGGCGGCGTCGTTACGTCGTGAGGCCGGGACATCGGCACGTCATCCCGTGGCTGACCGTCATGAACTCGGGCTGGTACGACCTGACTGTGACGGTGGAGGAGGAGCCGAAGTTCCGCCGGCGTCTGTGCGGTCACATCGAGAACGGCCAGGAGTCGATCTCCGGCTAACGTGGCCCCGTGGAGATCACGGGGGACGAGATCCGGAAGCGGATGATCGAGCACGAGGCGCTGGACCCCGGGGGCCTGAAGATCGTCGGCGCGACGATCACCGGTCAGCTCGACCTGACCGACGTCGTCGCCAAGAAGCCCCTGGTGCTGCGCGACTGCACGACGGAGCGGCCGGTGCTGCTCAGCCGGGCGCAGTTCTCCCTGCTGGACCTGCGAGGGCTGGTCGCGCCGTCCGTCGAGGCGCGCGGTCTGACCGTCGACCACCACCTGCAGCTCAGCGGTGCCCGGCTGAACGCCGAGGAGTCGGTCGACGCGATGCACATGCGCATCGGCGGCAGCGTCTACCTGGACGAGAGGTTCCGCGCGGCGGGGTCCGTGACGCTGAGCGGGTCGCGCGTGGCCGGCGTGCTGACGTTCGGCGGCGGGCACTTCGAGGCGGGGCTGAACCTGGTGGACCTCCAGATCGGCGACGCGATCTTCCTGAACGCGGGGTGTGAGGTCGTGGGCGGCGACAAGCACGCCGCCGTGCGCATGCGCGGCACCCGCGTGGACGGGCAGATCGTCTTCCGCGAGGGGCGCTTCCGCTCGTCCGGCGTCGCGCTCGACCTGCGTCACGTGCGGGTCGGCAAGGACCTGCTGATGCCGTTCGACGGGATCGAAGGCCAGGTGCAGCTCGAAGGGCTCACCTACGAAGGGCTGCCGCGGGACACCACAGTGGACGAATGGCTGTCGTTCCTGCCGGAGCGCACTCTTCGCTACTCGGCGCAGCCGTGGACCCAGCTGGCCTCGGCGCACCAGGCCGCCGGGCATGAACGCGACGTGCGGCGGATCCGCGTTGCGCAACAACGTGATCTGCGCCGGCGCGGCCTGCTCTCGCGGTGGGGCCGGATCTGGCACCTGGTCCGCGGGGCGACCGTAGGGCACGGCTACCGCCCCGGCCTCGCCCTGGTCTGGCTCGCCGGCGTCCTCGCCGTGTCGGTGGGCGTGGTGCTGGTCTCCGGTGCCGTGCGGTGCTCGACGATCGAGCAGGTCGGTTACGCCCTGAACGTGGCGACACCGCTGGTCAAGGTGGACGCGGCGCGCTGCACGGTCGACGGGGCCTCGGGCGCCGGCGGGTTCGTGCTGGCGTCGACGTGGCTGCTGCAGGTCCTGGCGTGGGCGTTCGCCACCCTGTTCGTGGCGGGCTTCACCGGATTGGTGAGGCGCAACGCGTGACTGTCGGGGGTGTCTGATACACCAGGAGGCATGAACGCGAAGACCGGAGCGAGAAAAGGGGAGCGGGTCCCCGCGGAGTCGCTGCCGGTCGCCCGGATCGTGGTGGACGTGCCGCTGGCCCACCTGGACCGGCCTTTCGACTACTCGGTTCCGTCCGAACTCGACGATGCCGCGGTGCCCGGCTGCCGGGTCAGGGTGCGGTTCGCGGGTCAGCTGGTCGACGGCTACCTGCTCGAGCGCGTGGAGACCTCGGAGTACGGCAAGAAGCTCACCTTCATCGAGAAGGTCGTGTCGCCCGAACCGGTGCTCGCGCCCGAGATCGCGGCGCTGGCGCGCGCCATCGCGGACAGGTACGCGGGCGGCATGATCGACGTGCTGCGCCTGGCCGTCCCGCCCCGGCACGCCCGTGCGGAGGCCGCGGCGCCGGGGGAACCGCCGCCGCTGCCGCAACCGCCCGCGTGGGTGGACCAGCCGCCCGCCGAAGCCGGCGCTGATCGGCCCGAGCGATCGCGGCTGCCGCCCGTTCCCGCCGACGCCTGGTCGCGGTATCCCCGCGGCCCCAAGTACCTGGAGGCCCTGCACGAGGGCCGTCCCGCCCACGCCGTCTGGCAGGCGCTGCCCGCCGAGGACTGGCCGGCCCGGCTCGCGGAGGCAGCAGCCGCGGTCGCGTCGTCCGGGCGCGGGGTGATCATCGTGGTGCCGGACCACCGCGATCTGACCCGCGTCGCCGAGGCCTGCGACGCTCTGATCGAGGGCGTGGTGACGCTGTCGGCCGATCTCGGGCCGTCGGAGCGCTACAAGCGCTGGCTGTCCGTGCGCCGCGGCCTGGCGCGGGTGGTGGTCGGCACGCGGGCGACGGCGTTCGCGCCGGTGCGGGACCCCGGTCTGCTCGTGGTCTGGGACGACGGCGACGACCTGCACGTCGAGCAGCGCTCGCCGTATCCGAACGTGCGTGACGTGCTGGTGCAGCGCGCGCACATGACGGGTGCCGCGTTGCTCATCGGCGGGTTCGCCCGCACGGCCGAAGCGCAGCTGCTGGTCGAGACGGGCTGGGCGCACGAGATCGTGGCGTCGCGCGAGACGCTGAGGTCCGTCGCCCCGAGGGTGATCTCCGTGGGCGACAACGAGTGGCAGGACGTCAAGGACCCGGCCGCCCGCACGGCCCGGCTGCCGTCCATCGCGTTCGACGCCGCCAGGTTCGCCCTGGCCGACTCGCCGGTGCTGATCCAGGTGCCGCGCCGGGGCTACGTGCCGTCGCTCGCCTGCGGCCAGTGCCGGGGTCCCGCGCGGTGCCGCCGGTGCGCCGGTCCGCTGGCGTTGCCCGGCGGCACCGAGAACGGGCTGCCGAAGCCCGCGTACTGCCGGTGGTGCGCGGCGACGGAGGCCGGTTTCCGCTGCCCCACGTGCGGGTCGCGCAAGCTGCGCGGGCAGGTCATCGGCGCCAAGCGCACCGCCGAGGAGCTCGGCCGGGCGTTCCCGGGGCATCCGGTGCGGACGAGCGGCGCCGCCGAGGTGCTGACGAAGGTGCCGGGCAAACCGGCGCTGGTGGTCGCGACACCGGGCGCCGAACCGGTGGCCGAGGGCGGCTACGGCGCGGTGCTCCTGCTCGACGGGTGGGCGTTGCTCGGCAGGGCCGACCTCAGGGCCTCGGAGGAGGCGCTGCGGAGGTGGATGACGGCCGCGGGCCTGGTGCGGCCGGGCAACGGGCGGGTGGTCGTGATCGCCGACTCGTCCCTGACCCCGGTGCAGGCGCTGGTCCGCTGGGACCCGGTGTGGCACGCCGCCACCGAACTCGCCGCGCGCACCGAGCTCGGCTTCCCGCCGGCGGTCCGGATGGCGACCGTCGACGGCACCCCGGACGCGGTGAACGCCATGCTCGACGAGCTCCGCCTGCCGCCCACCGGCGAGATCCTCGGCCCGGTACCGCTGGGCGACGACGAGACGAAGGAACGCGCGCTGGTCCGGGTCTCCCGGGCGGAGGGCCGTCAGCTGGCCGCCGTGCTGGCCGAGGCGCAGGCCGTGCGGACGGCCCGCAAGGAACAGGACCTGGTGCGCATCAAGCTCGACCCGCTGGAGGTCCTGTAGGGCGCAACTCGCTGGAGCCGGGCCGTCTCCAGGCTTCGTGCATGGGGTCCTACGCCTGGCTGGAGCTGCACGACTTCGAGTGCCGAGCGTGCGGCCGGCTGTCCTGCTTCGAGTTTCAGCACAAGTGGGGGTCCCTCGACTGCGTCACCTGGTACGCCCTGGGAGACAAGCTCAACTGGGACGGACTGACCTACGGCGAGGAGGGCCACCGCCTCGTCGTGGCGAACGGCATCGCGGCGAGCAGCTGCACGCACTGCGGTGGCCCGGAAGACGGCCAGGACCACCTCGACATCTTCGTGGAGAACGACGTCATCACCGCCGTGCAGTGGAGTGACCGGGAGTACGAGGGGCCGTTCGCCGTCATCGAGGACTACCCGCCGGGGTTGCCGCGCATCAGTCCTCGTAGTGGGAGCGCAGGCCCGCCATGTGCTCGCGGATGTCCTCGTCGGTGAGCTTCTCGTACTCGAGGTACTCGCTCAGGTACGTCATGAGGTCGCCGCGTTCGGGGTGGTCCTCGCCCGCGATCACGTGCGCCGTCGTGCCCGCGATGCCCGCCGGGAACAGCAGGAAGCCGTCGAGGCCCGCCATGGTGTCGAAGGACGCGTTCTTGGCCTCCCACAGGGCCCAGACGTCCTCCTCGCGGCCGCACTCGGCGAGCAGGAGGGCGGCGAGTCCCAGTGCCTCGCTCACGCCCCAGCCCTCCTGGTGGGCGGCGGTCTCCTGGGCGAGCAGGTGCCGCAGCAGATCGGCGTCGCCGTCGCGGCGTTCGCGCAGCAGGAGGTGCAGCGCCTCCTCGCGGTCGGCCTCGTCGAGCGGGGTGTTCGTGAAACTGGTTCGCAACTGGTCAAGATCGATCGACACGCCCGCACCTTAGGCCTTCCTCAAGGAGTGTTGCCATCCGGTCGCAACGGAGTAGAAGTTTCCGCATGTTGCGAACGGTTGCCGCACTGACGCTCTCCGTCGTACTGGTCGCTCCTGCTCCGGCAGGGGCGGCGGAGTCATCGCCACGCGTGCCCGAGCAGGTGGGCTGGGGAGGCGCTGTCTCCAGCGTCGACCCCGACGCGTCCCAGATCGGCATCGACGTGCTCCGCCGCGGTGGCAACGCCGTCGACGCCGCCGTCGCCACCGCCGCCGCGCTCGGCGTGACCGACCCGTTCAGCGCGGGCATCGGTGGCGGCGGGTTCTTCGTCCACTACGACGCCCGCACCGGCCGCGTGTCCACTTTGGACGGCCGCGAGACCGCGCCGCGGTCCGCCACCGACCAGCTCTTCGTGGAGGACGGCAAGCCCCTGCCGTTCGCCGAGGCGATGACCAGCGGCAAGTCCGTCGGCGTCCCCGGAACGCCCAAGACGTGGCAGCAGGCGCTGCGCAGGTGGGGCACGCTGAACCTGCGCGAGGCCATGGCGCCTGCGGAAGCGCTGGCACGGCGCGGTTTCACCGTCGACCAGACGTTCAACTCGCAGATCGCGAACAACGCCGCCCGCTTCGCCGACTTCACCTCGACCCGCGACCTCTACCTGCCCGGCGGGCAGCCGCCCGCGGTCGGCAGCACGTTCCGCAACCCGCAGCTCGCCGACACCTACCGCGAGCTCGCGCGCACCGAGCTCGCGTCGCTGTACGGCGGTGCGGTCGGCCGCGACCTGGTGCAGGCCGTGCGGAAGCCGCCGGTCGTGCCCGGCTCCACCCGCAACGTCCGCGCCGGCGACATGCAGCTCTCGGACCTGACCCGCTACCAGGTCGAGCGCCGCGACCCGACGCACACGCGCTACCGCAGCCTCGACGTCTACGGCATGGCCGCGCCGTCGTCCGGTGGCACCACCGTCGGCGAGGCGCTCAACATCCTCGAGTCGACCGACCTCTCGAAGGTCTCCGACGTCGAGTACCTGCACCGCTTCATCGAGTCGACCAAGCTCTCCTTCGCCGACCGCCTGCGCTGGGTCGGTGACCCGGCCTTCTCCCGCGTGCCGACCGAGGGCCTGCTGTCGCAGAGGTTCGCGGACAGCCGCGCGTGCCTGATCAAGCCCGACGCCGTGCTGCCCGCCCCGCAGCCCGCCGCCGACCCGCGCAACCCGCGGCCCTGCGAGGCCACCGCCGGTCTCGTGGCACAGCGCGAGGACGCCGAACGCACCACGCACCTCACGACGGCCGACCGCTGGGGCAACGTCGTCGCCTACACCCTGACGATCGAGGCGGAGGGCGGCAGCGGCATCGTCGTGCCGAACCGCGGCTTCCTGCTCAACAACGAGCTCACCGACTTCGAGTTCGTCGCCCCCACCCCCGGCGTCCCGCACCCGAACCTCCCCGGCCCCGGCAAGCGCCCGCGCTCGTCCATGGCCCCGACGATCGTCCTCGACCACGGCAAGCCCCTGCTCGCCGTCGGCTCGCCGGGCGGCTCCACCATCATCACCACGGTCACCCAGATCCTGACCGCCCGACTGGACCGCAAGATGTCCCTGCTCGACGCGGTGGCGGCCCCGCGCGCCTCCCAGCGCAACGCGGCCACCACCCCGGCCGAGGCGGCGTTCATCGCCGCCTCGACCGCCGCGGGGCTGCAGGCCATCGGGCACAGGTTCAGCCAGAACGCCGAGATCGGCGCCGCCACGGCCGTCGAACGAGCCGGTGACGGCCGCTGGCGTGCCGTCGCCGAGCCAACCCGGCGCGGCGGAGGTGCCGCCCACGTGGTGAAGGTGGGCTGAGCACGAACCGGCCCGGCCGGAGTGCGGAAGCCCCGCACTCCGGCCGGTCACGCTCGCTCGGCAGCGGACGACCGCTACTCGTTGGTGCGTCCGTCGATGCGTTCGCGGATGAGGTCGGCGTGACCGTTGTGCTGCGCGTACTCCTCGATGAGGTGGATGAAGAGCCAGCGCACCGAGATCTCGCCCACGCGCTCGTGCACGAAGGTGTCGTCGAGGTCCCGGCCCGCCACCGCCGCGCGGGACTCGGCCATCTCGGCGAGGAGGCCCGCGTACTCCTCCTCGGCGCGGGCGGGGTCCAGGTGCTCGAAGACGGCGTCCCGGTTGCCCGGCACGCCGTAGCGGGCCTGGACGTCCTCGCCCGCCAGGCGGCGGCGGAACCAGACGCGCTCGACGTCCGTCAGGTGGCGGATCAGGCCCAGCAGGGTCAGGTTCGACGGCGGCGTGGACGCCGTGGCGAGCTGCGCGCCGGAGAGACCCGCGCAGTTGGCCAGGAAGGTGGCGCGGTGGCGGTCCAGCCACGCTTCGAGCATCGGGCGTTCCGCGCCGAGCAGCGGTTCGTCGGCCGGGGTGACTTCGGGTGCCGTCCAGGTCATGGAGTCATGCCTAGCCGACACCGCCCGGCCTCGTCGCATCAGCCTCGTGACCTGGGTGGATCCACCTTCCGGCCGAGGGCGGCGAGCGATCTTCCTACCATGGGCTGACGCGGGTTCGATACCGCGAGCCGATGTGGGCTGACCTGCGCGAACGGCACAGTTGACAACATGACGACGACCACTGCTTCCCACGCCCCGGCAATCCACCTCGACCTCCGCGCGCTGCTGCGGCCCGTGCTGACGGCTCTGCGGTTCACCGGCCACTTCGTCGTGGCGCTGGTGGGCGTGATCTTCCTCGGCAGCGCGTCCGAGCACTGACCGCGCTCCTCGTAGACTGGCCTCCAGTCCACACGAGGAGCACTGCGTGACCGTCCAACCCATCCGCCTGTTCGGCGACCCCGTGCTGCGCACCGCGGCCACCGAGGTCACCGACTTCGACAAGGAACTGCGCACCCTGGTCAAGGACCTGTGGGACACGATGCAGAACGCGGGCGGGGCAGGCCTCGCCGCGCCTCAGCTCGGTGTTGGACTGCGTGTGTTCACGTACCACTGCGACGGTTTCGCCGGCCATCTCGTCAACCCGACGTGGGACGTGGTGGGCGAGGAGATGCAGGACGGCTCCGAGGGCTGCCTGTCGATCCCCGGCATGTCGTGGGACTGCAGGCGCCACCTGCACGTCGTGGCCAAGGGCTGGAACATGCACGGTGAGCCCGTCGAGGTCGAAGGCACCGAGACGCTGGCCCGCTGCATCCAGCACGAGACGGACCACCTCGACGGCGTGATGTTCCTCGACCGCCTCGACGCCGACACCCGCAAGCGGGCCATGCGGGAAATCCGGCAGGCCGAGTGGTTCGACGGTACGGTCCCCACCTTGAAGCAGAGCCCGCACCCACTCTTCGGCAGGTCCAGCTGACCATGCGACTCGTGTTCGCCGGTACGCCCGAGGTCGCACTGCCCTCGCTGCGCGCCCTCATCGACTCCCCCCGCCACGACGTCGTCGCCGTGGTCACCCGTCCCGACGCGCCCTCCGGCCGCGGCCGCCGGCTCGAGCGCTCCCCGGTGGGCGCGCTCGCCGACGAGCACGGCATCGAGGTCCTCACGCCCGCCAAGGCGGGAGAACCCGAGTTCCTGGACCGCCTGCGCGCGCTGGAACCCGACCTCTGCCCGGTCGTCGCCTACGGCAACCTGCTCCCGCAGCGCACGCTCGACGTGCCGAGGTTCGGCTGGGTCAACCTCCACTTCTCCGTGCTGCCCGCGTGGCGCGGCGCCGCGCCGGTGCAGGCCTCCGTGCGCAACGGCGACGACATCACGGGCGCCTCGACGTTCCGCATCGTGAAGGAGCTCGACGCGGGCCCCGTGTTCGGCGTGGTCACCGAGAAGGTGCGCGACCGCGACACCTCCGGCGACCTGCTGACCCGGCTGTCCGTCTCGGGAGCCGACCTCCTGCTGTCCACTGTGGACGGCATCGAGGACGGCAGCCTGGTCGCCGTAGACCAGCCCACCGACGGCGTCACCTACGCCGCGAAGATCACCGTCGAGGACGCGCGCCTCGACTTCACCGCACCCGCCGTGGCCGTGGACCGCCTGGCGCGCGCCGTGACGCCGGAGCCCGGCGCGTGGGCCGAGTTCCGCGGAGAGCGGCTCAAGCTCGGCCCCGTGACGCCGGTGGCCGACGTGTCGCTGCCGGCGGGCGAGGTGCTCGTCGAGCGCAAGCGCGTGCTCGTGGGCACCGCGACCACCGCCGTGGCCCTCGGTGAGGTCCAGGCACAGGGCAAGAAGCGCATGGCCGCCACCGACTGGGCACGCGGCGTGCGGATCGAAACAGGGGAGCGCATCGCATGACCAACCACTCGCGAGGCGCCTCCAAGCCTTCCCGCCCGAGCAGGCCGCACCCGCCGCGCCGGCGCACCGGACCCACCAGGCCGCCCGTGGAGGATCCGGCACGCCTCGCCGCGCTGGAGACCCTGCGCGCCGTGCGGCAGCGGGACGCGTACGCGAACCTGGTGCTGCCGCAGATGCTCCGCGACCGGCGCATCACCGGCCGCGACGCCGCGCTGGCCACCGAACTGACCTACGGCGCGGCGCGCGCACAGGGACTGCTCGACGCCGTCATCGAGGCCTGCTCGGACCGACCGCTGTCCGAAGTGGACGGCTCGGCGCTCGACGCGCTGCGGCTGGGCACGTACCAGCTGCTGCGCACCCGGATTCCGTCGCACGCCGCGGTCGCCTCGACCGTCGACCTCGTGCGGGCCGAGCTCGGGTCCGGCATCGCGGGCTTCGTCAACGCCGTCCTGCGCCGCGTGGCGGAGCAGGACGAGGCGGCGTGGGTCGACGAGCTCGCACCCGACCCGGACACCGACCCGATCGGCAACCTGGCCTTCACCCACGCCCACCCGCGCTGGATCGCGCAGGCGTTCGCGGAGGCCCTCGGCAGCCGCGAGGAACCGCTGAAGCGGGCCCTCGAGGCCGACGACGCGCGCCCGGCCGTGCACCTGGTGGCACGGCCCGGCGAGGTCAGCGCCGACGAACTCGCCGCGATCGTCGGCGGGGACGTGGCGCCGTACTCGCCGTACGGCGTGCACCTGGAGACCGGTGCGGGCGACCCGGGCGATCTCGAGCCCGTCCGGGAACGCCTCGCCAACGTCCAGGACGAGGGCAGCCAGCTCTGTGCCCTGGCCCTCACGCGCGCACCGCTCGAAGGCGGCGACGACGGGGGCACGGACGACCGCTGGCTCGACCTCTGCGCGGGCCCCGGCGGCAAGGCCGCCCTGCTGGCCGCGCTGGTCGGCCTCGAAGGCGGCGAACTGATCGCCGTCGAGAAGGCACCCCACCGCGCCGAGCTCGTGCGCAAGATCACCTCAGGCCTGCCGATCACCGTGGAGGTGGCCGACGGGCGCGAGACCGACTTCCTGGAAGGGGCGTTCGACCGCGTGCTGGTCGACGCGCCCTGCACCGGTCTCGGTGCCCTGCGCAGGCGCCCGGAAGCGCGGTGGAGGCGCCAGCCCGCCGACGTCGGCACGCTCACGAAGCTGCAACGCGAGCTGCTGACCGAGGCGCTGCGACTGGTGCGCCCTGGCGGCGTGGTGGCTTATGTCGTGTGCTCACCTCATCTCTCGGAGACCGTGGGGGTGGTGACGGACGTCGCGCGGCGGACCGGGGCCGAAGTGCTGGACACGCGGGAGTTCTTCCCGGGAGTTCCGGACCTCGGGGAAGGACCGCACGTTCAGCTCTGGCCCCATCTGCACGGCACCGACGCGATGTTCTGCGTGGTGCTGCGACGCCCTCTTCGAGCGCTCGGGAACGACGCTAGCGACGAGGTCTGACAGAGCCGGGCCTCTTCGCCCCTCCACAGACCCCGCGGCATCCGAGTTCACCGGTTCGAGTGATTGCCGGGCCGGGCGAGCAACGGCTCGCCCGGCCACTCGCGTCAGGCCTTCAGCACGTGCAGCTGTGCCGGCTGGCCGAACCGGTTGCCCACCGCGTAGACCCAGCGGCCGCCGGGACCCCACGCCAGACTCGCCTGGTACAGGTACGGAGCCTCGTACGAACGGGACTCGTCGAGCGAGCCCGCCGGGTACAGGCGCACGGACGTGTCGCTGTTGACGCCCGCTGCGAGAGCACCGGAGTCGGCGCTCACCGCCACCGCCACCGGGTAGGGCCCGGTGTTGTAGGTGCCGCGCACCGCGAGGGTGTCGCTCGTGTACGACTGGATCTGGTACGGCGCCCCGCTCGCCACGTGCACCTGGCTGCCGTCCTGCGAGAACTCGACGTCGGCCAGGTTGCTGCCCGCCTCGCGGGACGCCTGGACGGCGAGCCCGTCGCCCTGCTCGCGCAGGACGACGAGGTCCGAGGGCGAGAGGCTCGGCTGGCCCGCCGCCAGCAGACCGGGCCTCGCGGGCGACGTCGCGAGCTGCTGCGGGCTGTAGTGCCCGGTCACGAGGCCCGTGCGGGCGTCCGCGCCGTTGAACGAGACACGGCCGATGCCGCCGCCCCACGTGTCACAGCCGTAGCTGAAGTACAGGCGGTTGTTGGTGATCGCGAGGTCGGACGGGCACACCTCACCGACCGGGTAACGAGCCCGCTCGGTCAGCGTGAGCGTGTCCAGCGCGGCGATCGCGCCGTACTGCGACAGGGCGACGAAGACCGTCTCGCCGTCCGGGCTCAGCGCCAGACCCGTGGCGCCGGGCAGGTTCGACAGCTTGGTGACCGCGTTGCCCGACAGGTCCGTGACGGCGACGGCGTTGTCGGTCTTGCTGCTCACGAACACGTGGCCCAGCGTCGGGTCGACCACGATGTCCGAGAAGGACTTGAGCGCCAGCGGCACGGTGCGCTGCGGCGGTTCCGCGGTCGCGGGAAGGGCTGTGGCCGCCAGTAAGGCGGCCGTCATCGCGGTGGCGCTGAGCCACCGGTTCCTCTTGCGCATCTTGCTCCCCTCAGTGTGCGGGTGATCACCCGCGGTAGGGGACGTTATCGGCGGCCCCCGACAAAAAAGACCGCCTAACATCGCAGCGGTGACTACGCGTGGATTGCTCGGATTGGTCGCTTCCGGATGCGGCGGTGTCGAGTCGTGGTTCCGCACCGAGCTCGCCGAGCCGGCCGTGCAACTGGGGTGGCGGTTGGCCATCACGTTCACGCCCACCGTCGTCCCGTGGTTCGAGGAGGCCGGAGAGCTGGGCAAGCTGCAGGCGCTCACCGACCTCCCCGTCCGCTGGGAGCCGCGGATGCCGAGCCAGCCCAAGCCCTACCCGACGCCGGACGCGTTCGTCTTCGCCCCCGCCAGCGCGAACTCCGTGGCCAAGCTGGCCCTGGGCATCGGTGACAACCAGGCGCTGACCGCGCTGAACGAAGCCATGGGCGTCGAGAACTGCAAGGTCGTCGTCATGCCCCAGGCCAACGCGGACAAGCGCCGTCACCCCATGTGGGAGACGCACGTCACGACACTCACCAATGCGGGTGTCGTAGTGGTCTCAGACGTGGCTCCCCGCAGGCTGCTCGACCTGCTGGACACCTAGACTTCACCCTCGTGGTCCACACGCCGATGATCGCCCCCAGCATCCTGTCCGCCGACTTCGCGCGCCTCGCCGACGAGCTCGCCGCGGTACCCACGTCGGACTGGATCCACGTCGACGTCATGGACAACCACTTCGTGCCGAACCTGACGCTCGGCCTGCCCGTGGTGAAGTCGCTGCTCCAGGTCACCGACATCCCGATCGACTGCCACCTGATGATCGAGGACCCGGACCGCTGGGCCATCGGCTACGCGGAAGCGGGCGCGTACAACGTGACCGTGCACGTCGAGGCCGCGAACGACCCGATCGCGCTGGCCAAGAACCTGAAGGCCGCGGGCAGCAAGGCCGGTCTGAGCATCAAGCCCGGCACCCCGCTGGAACCGTACGTCGAGGTGCTGAAGCACTACGACACGCTGCTGGTCATGTCGGTCGAGCCCGGTTTCGGCGGCCAGAGCTTCATGGCCGACGTGCTGGACAAGGTCCGCCAGGCCCGCCACCTCGTCGACACCGGGCACCTCACGCTGCTGGTGGAGATCGACGGCGGCATCAACGCCGACACGATCGAACAGGCCGCGCAGGCCGGTGTGGACTGCTTCGTCGCCGGGTCCGCCGTGTACGACGCCGCGGACCCCGGCAAGGCCGTCGAGGCCCTGCGAGCCCAGGCAGCCGGTGCGAGGTGACGCCCGAGGACGCGATGAGGATCGCCATCGCGGAGAGCGAGCGGGTGCGGGGCACCACCAGCCCCAACCCACCGGTCGGATGCGTCATCCTCGACGAGAACGGCCACGCCGTCGGGTTCGGTGGCACGCAGCCGGTCGGCGGGCCTCACGCGGAGGTGATGGCGCTGCGGGAGGCGGGCTCGAAAGCTCGCGGCGGTACGGCGGTGGTCACCCTCGAACCGTGCTCGCACTACGGCCGCACGCCGCCGTGTGCCGAAACCCTCGTCGAAGCCGGCATCAAGCACGTCGTCCACGCCACGAGTGACCCGAACCCGAAGGCAGCAGGCGGGGTCGAGGTCCTCAAGAAGGCCGGAGTCACCGTCGAGAGCGGCCTGCTGGAGCAGGAAGTCAGCCGAGGCCCCCTCAGGGCGTGGCTGCATTACGCGCGCACGGGCCGTCCGCACGTCACGTGGAAGTACGCGGCCTCGCTCGACGGCCGGATCGCGGCCCAGGACGGCACGAGCCGGTGGATCAGCTCGGAGACCTCCCGCGAGGAGGTCCACGCCATGAGAGCCAAGCTCGACGCGATCGTCGTCGGCACGAACACGGTGAGGCTCGACGACCCCGCGCTGACGGCCAGGGACGCCGGCGGAATGCCGCTGCCCCGCCAGCCGTTGCCGGTGGTGGTGGGCACGAGCGACCTGCCGGAGGGTGCGAAGCTCCAGGCCACCGCACTGCACCTGCGCACGCACGAGCCGGACGACGTCCTGGCGGCGCTCGCCGAGCGTGGCGTGGTCGACGTGCTGCTGGAGGGCGGCCCGACGCTCGCCGGTGCGTTCTGGCGCGCCGGCAGGGTCGACCGGGTCCTCGCCTACATCGCGCCCGCGCTGCTCGGGAACGGTCCCGCGGCGGTGCTGGACGCGGGCGTGTCAACCATCACGGACGCTGTGAGGCTGACCGTGGAAGACGTCACCATGAGCGGACCGGACTTGCGGATCAGCGCGGTTCCGCGAACTTAGGAGGAGCGGTGTTCACCGGGATCGTCGAGGAACTCGGCCACGTCGAGGCGATTGAGGACCTGCCCGACGCGGCACGGATCCGCATCACCGGGCCGATCGTGACCAGCGACGCGAAGCACGGCGACTCCATCGCGGTGAGCGGCGTCTGCCTCACCGTCGTGGAAGTCGAGAACGACAGCTTCACCGCGGACGTGATGCGCGAGACCCTCACGCGCAGCAGCCTCGCCAAGGTCGCCGCGGGCGACCGGGTCAACCTGGAGCGCGCGGCCGCGGTCGGCCAGCGCCTCGGTGGCCACATCGTGCAGGGCCACGTCGACGGCACGGGCACGATTCTCGCGCGGGAGAAGGCCGAGCACTGGGAGATCGTCCACATCGGACTCCCGCCGAGCCTCGCCCGGTACGTCGTGGAGAAGGGCTCCATCACGGTCGACGGGGTCTCGCTGACGGTCGTGACCGTCTCCGAGGACGAGTTCACCGTGAGCCTGATCCCGACGACCCTCGAACTCACCACGCTCGGGCGGCGCATTCCGGGCGACCTGGTGAACCTGGAGGTCGACGTGCTGGCTAAGTACGTCGAACGACTGGCGATCCCGCACCTGCGGGCCATCGCGGGCGAGGAGGCCCAGTGAGCACCGACTTCGCTGACATCGAGCGTGCGATCGCGGACATCGCCGCCGGTCGTCCCGTGGTCGTCGTGGACGACGAGGACCGCGAGAACGAGGGCGACCTGATCTTCGCCGCCGAGAAGGCGACGCCGGAGCTGCTCGCGTTCATGGTCCGCTACACGTCCGGCTACATCTGCGTGCCGCTGACCGAGGCCGACTGCGACCGCCTCGACCTGCCGCCGATGTTCCACACGAACCAGGACGTGCGCGGCACCGCCTACACCGTCACGGTCGACGCGCGCGAGGGCGTCAGCACCGGCATCTCGGCCGCGGACCGCGCCCGCACGATCCGGCTGCTCGCCGACCCGACCGCGAAGGCGAGCGACTTCAACCGCCCGGGTCACGTCGTGCCGTTGCGGGCCAAGGCCGGTGGCGTGCTGCGCCGTCCAGGGCACACCGAGGCCGCCGTCGACCTGGCGCGGATGGCCGGGTTGTCGCCCGCGGGCGTGCTCTGCGAGATCGTGTCGCAGAAGGACGAGGGCGACATGGCCCGCCGCGACGAGCTCGAGGTCTTCGCCGCGGACCACGACCTCGCGATCATCACGATCGCCGACCTCATCGCGTACCGCCGCCGCGTCGAGACCCAGGTCGTGCGTGCCGCCGAGGCCCGCATCCCGACCGCGCACGGCGTGTTCACGGCGTACGGCTACGACAGCCTGCTCGACGGCATCGAGCACGTCGCCCTGGTGTACGGCGAGATCGGCGACGGTGAGGACGTGCTGGTGCGCGTGCACTCCGAGTGCCTCACCGGCGACGTGCTGGGCTCGCTGCGCTGCGACTGCGGCCCGCAGCTCGACGCGGCGATGGAAGCCGTTGCGGCACAAGGCCGTGGTGTCGTGCTGTACATGCGCGGCCACGAGGGCCGCGGCATCGGCTTGATGCACAAGCTGCAGGCGTACCAGCTGCAGGACGAGGGCGCCGACACCGTGGACGCGAACCTCGTGCAGGGCCTGCCCGCCGACGCGCGCGACTACGGCACCGGCGCGCAGATCCTCGTGGAGCTCGGCATCAAGTCCATGCGGCTGCTGACGAACAACCCGGCCAAGCGCGTCGGGCTGGAGGCCGGATACGGTCTCAGGGTGCTCGACCGGGTGCCGCTGCCGGTCTCCCCGAACCCGGAGAACCTGCGGTACCTGCGCACCAAGCGCGACCGGATGGGTCACGAACTGCACCAGCTCGAGCAGTACGAGACCGTTGTTTCCGCTACGGAGGACCAGGAATGAGCGGCGAGGGCCGTCCAGAGCAGACGAAGCTCGACGGCAAGGGCCTGAGCGTCGCGATCGCGGCGACGCGCTGGCACACCAAGATCACCGACCAGCTCGTCGAGCGCGCCCTGCAGGCAGCGCAGGACGCCGGCTGCGTCGACACCACGGTCGTGCGCGTGGCGGGGGCCATCGAGCTCCCCGTCGTGGTGCAGGAACTGGCGCGCCACCACGACGCGGTGGTCGCGCTGGGCGTGGTCATCCGCGGCGGCACGCCGCACTTCGAGTACGTGTGCGACTCGGTGACGGACGGGCTCACGCGCGTCGCGCTCGACGAGTCCACGCCCGTCGGGAACGGCGTGCTGACGACCAACACCGAGGAGCAGGCCCTGGCCCGCGCCGGCCTGCCGGACTCGGTGGAGGACAAGGGGTACGAGGCGACCGTCGCGGCGATCGACACGGCGCTGGTGCTGCGCGGCCTGCGCCAGCCCTGGACCGAGCGGGGCTTCGAATGATGACGGCGGAAGTGCTCGTCCTGCGCCCCAAGAAGATCCGCCGCGTCGCGTGGGCGTGTGCGGTCGGCCTGGTCGTGGTGTTCACGGTGGTGGGGCTGCTGCTGGGCAACACGCCGACCGGCGTGATCTTCCGGACCTCCGACCAGGTCGCCATGATCCTGCTGGGCTTCCTGCTCGCGGGCGGTGTGCTGCTGCTGACCCGGCCGCGCGTCACCGCCGACGCGTCGGGTGTCGACGTGCGCAACGTCGTGACGTCGCACCACTTCGACTGGAACGACGTGCTGTCGGTCAGCTTCCCGGACGGCGCCGCGTGGGCCCGGCTGGAGCTGCCGGACGACGAGTACATCTCGGTGATGGCCGTGCAGGCCGTGGACCGCGAGTACGCCGTTTCGTCCGTGCGCGCGTTGCGGGAGCTGCACAAGGCGGCGCGCGCCTAGACCCACTGACCGAGGATCGCGCCCGCGAGCGTGAGTCCGACGATGTGATAGCCCGCTCCGATGGCCGCGAAGGTGATCGGGGCGGGCTTCGTCATGTCGTAGGCGCCGGTCACGAACCTGACCGGCAGCGCGACGCCGAGGCCGACGACGAGTCCCAGCAGGACGCCTTCCATGATGTTGTCGGTCTTCGACGCGTTGCCGATCATCGCGGTGGCCAGGGTGATGACGAAGCACGTGAGCAACGGGATGGCGTAGACGGCCGCGCTGGTGTTCTCCGGCGGGCTGAGGTCCTGGCCGGACGCTCGTTGCCACGCCCTGCCGAAGGCGTAGTCCGCGTACCACACCATGCCCAGCGCGAAGTACGCGATCGTGGCGACGACGACGGCCAACCAGTTGAGGTCGCCGAGCACGGTCAAGCTCATGAGGGGTCTCCCGCGGTGATCAGGGTGACTTGGCATCGCGGGGTGCACGTCGACCGTTACGAGTGCATTGACGGCGAAAGGGCCGCCCACCGGGTGGTGAGCGGCCCTTCCGGTACTACGAGGACTAGCTGCGGACCATCTTGCGCAGCACGTACTGCATGATGCCGCCGTTGCGGTAGTAGTCGGCCTCACCGGGCGTGTCGATGCGGACGACCGCGTCGAACTCGACCTTCGAGCCGTCCGCCTTGGTGGCGACGACGTGCACCGTCGACGGCGTGGTGCCGTTGTTCAGCTCCGTGACGCCGGTGAAGTCGAACGTCTCGGTGCCGTCGAGGCCCAGCGACGACGCGTTGTCGCCCGCCGGGAACTGCAGCGGCAGCACGCCCATGCCGATCAGGTTCGAGCGGTGGATGCGCTCGTAGGACTCGGCGATGACGGCGCGGACGCCGAGCAGCGAGGTGCCCTTGGCCGCCCAGTCGCGCGACGAACCGGAGCCGTACTCCTTGCCCGCCAGCACGACCAGCGGAACGCCGGCCTCCGCGTACGCGACCGACGCGTCGTAGATCGTCGTCTGCGGGGCGTCGGCCTCCAGGAAGTTGCGGGTGAACCCGCCCTGGACGTCGTCGAGCAGCAGGTTGCGCAGGCGGATGTTCGCGAACGTGCCGCGGATCATCACCTCGTGGTTGCCGCGGCGGGAGCCGTAGGAGTTGAAGTCCTTGCGCTCCACGCCGTGCTCGGTCAGGTACTTGCCCGCGGGCGAGTCGGCCTTGATCGAACCGGCGGGGGAGATGTGGTCCGTGGTGACCGAGTCGCCCAGCAGCGCGAGGACGCGAGCGCCCGCGATGTCGGTGACCGGCTTCGGCTCCATCTCCATGCCCTCGAAGTACGGGGGCTTGCGCACGTAGGTGGACTCGCTGTCCCACTCGAACGTGTTGCCGGTCGGCGTGGGCAGCGACTGCCAGCGCTCGTCACCGGAGAACACGTTCTTGTAGCCCTTGGTGAAGCCCTCCGCGGAGATCGAGGTCGAGATGACCTCGGCGATCTCGGCCGGGGTCGGCCAGATCTCCGACAGGTACACCGGCTTGCCCTCGGGGTCGTACGCGAGCGGCTCGGTGGTGATGTCCTTGTCCATCGAACCGGCCAGCGCGTACGCCACGACCAGCGGCGGCGACGCGAGGTAGTTCATCTTGATGTCCGGGTTGATCCGGCCCTCGAAGTTGCGGTTGCCGGACAGCACCGAGACGACCGCGAGGTCGCCTTCCTGCACGCCCGCCGAGATCTCGTCCTGCAGCGGGCCCGAGTTGCCGATGCAGGTGGTGCAGCCGTAGCCGACCAGGTGGAAGCCGAGCTTCTCCAGGTACGGCATGAGGCCCGCGCGCTCGTAGTAGTCCATGACGACCTTCGAGCCCGGTGCCAGGGTCGTCTTGACCCACGGCTTGCGCTCGAGACCGCGCTCGACGGCCTTCTTCGCGAGAAGCGCCGCACCGAGCATCACGGACGGGTTCGAGGTGTTGGTGCACGACGTGATCGCGGCGATCGCGACGGCGCCGTGGTCCAGCTCGAACTCGGCACCGTCGAGGGTGACCTTGACCGGGTTCGACACGCGGCCGGTGGCGCCCTCGGCGGCGGACTGGAACACCTTCGGCGCACCGGAGCCGTTCTCACCCTCGTGGATGGCGACCGGGTCGCTGGCCGGGAACGTCTCGTCGACGGCCTCGTCCACGCCGGAGAGCTCCGGGGACTCGGTGTGCGCGACGTAGGCGCCCAGGGCCTGGCGGAACGACTCCTTGGCGTTGGTCAGCTCGATGCGGTCCTGCGGGCGCTTCGGGCCGGCGATGGACGGGACGACCGTCGCCAGGTCGAGCTCCAGCGTCTCGGAGAACACCGGCTCGCGGGACGGGTCGTGCCAGAGGCCCTGCTCCTTGGCGTAGGCCTCGACGAGCGCGATCTGCTCCTCGGTGCGGCCGGTCAGGCGCAGGTAGTCGATGGTCTCGCCGTCGATCGGGAAGATGCCGACCGTGGAGCCGAACTCCGGCGACATGTTGCCGATCGTGGCGCGGTTCGCCAGCGGCACGGCGCTGACGCCCTCACCGTAGAACTCGACGAACTTGCCGACGACGCCCTGCTTGCGCAGCATCTCGGTGATCGTGAGCACGAGGTCGGTCGCGGTGGCGCCGGGGGGCAGCTCACCGGAGAGCTTGAAGCCGACGACGCGCGGGATCAGCATGGAGACCGGCTGGCCGAGCATCGCGGCCTCGGCCTCGATGCCGCCGACGCCCCAGCCCAGCACGCCGATGCCGTTGACCATGGTGGTGTGCGAGTCGGTGCCGACGAGGGTGTCGGGGTACGCCTGGCCGTTGCGGACCATGACGACGCGGGCCAGGTGCTCGATGTTGACCTGGTGCACGATGCCGGTGCCGGGCGGGACGACCTTGAACTCGTCGAACGCGGTCTGGCCCCAGCGCAGGAACTGGTAGCGCTCGCGGTTGCGCTCGTACTCCAGGTCGACGTTCTGCTCGAACGCGTCCGGGCGGCCGAAGATGTCGGCGATGACCGAGTGGTCGATCACGAGCTCGGCGGGCGCGAGCGGGTTCACCTTCTCGGCGTCGCCGCCGAGCTGGGTGACGGCCTCGCGCATGGTGGCGAGGTCGACGACGCAGGGCACACCGGTGAAGTCCTGCATCACGACGCGGGCGGGCGTGAACTGGATCTCGGTGTTCGGCTCGGCGGCCGGGTCCCAGTTGGCGAGAGCGCGCACGTGGTCGGCGGTGATGTTCGCGCCGTCCTCGGTCCGCAGCAGGTTCTCCAGCAGGATCTTCAGGCTGAACGGCAGACGCTCGGCGCCCTCCACGGCGCTCAGCCGGAACACCTCGTACGAGGCGTCGCCGACGTTGAGCGTGCCGCGGGCGCCGAAGCTGTCCTTGCTAGCTGGTGCAGTCACGTGCAACTCCATAACTGGTGACAGCGCGGTGGTCAGTTCGGGATGGGGGAGAGTCTTCCTCACCGGGTCGACCGCTGCCCCTCGACCCCAAACAGTACGCTTGTCCTGTAAGCCGGTTCAAGCCAGGTTGCCCTAAGTCACGATCCGGGTGCGGTACTCGCCGGGAGATCGTCCGGCGAACCTCCTGAAGGCGGCGCCGAACGCGCTTTCGGTCCGGTAGCCGCTGGCCGCGGCGATCGAGGCGACGGTGCCGGTGGTGTCCCGCAGCAGACGGGCCGCGTGCCGCATGCGCATCCGGTACAGGAAGTCGAGCGGCGTCAGGCCGGTGTTCTCCCTGAACCGCACGAAGAACGTCGACCGCGACATCGCCGCGATCCCCGCCAGCTCCGCGACCGTCCACGGGTGCCGCAGGTCGGCCCGCATCGCCTCGAACGCCGGTCCCAGCCCGGGGTCGTCCGTCACGTGGTCGCGCAGGACCTGCAGCAGCAGGACCTGGCAGAGGCGGTCGAGGATCATCCCGCCTCCGCCGATCTCACTCCTGATGAGGTCGATGGTCGCCGCCGCCGCACCGGCGCGGACGTGGATCACCGGCGGCAGGACGCCGAGCAGCCGTGCGTCTTCCGGTTCGCAGGTGAAGCCCGCGCCGACCAGCGTCGTGTCGTGGCCCTCGCCGACCTGTGCCCGGTCGCGCGGCTTTCCGTGCTCGTCCTCGTAGCAGGGAGCGGCGAACACCGAAGGCGTGTCCGGGTCCGCGGCGATGCGGTAGGGCCGCCGCCCGGCGATGACGTAGCAGTCGCCCTGCTCCGCCCAGAAGCTCTCACCGGCCACCGTCACGTGCGCGCGGCCCCGCACGACGACCTCGACCCGCAGGTCCAGCCGTCCGACGAAGTGCAGCGCCCACCGCCCGCCGGCGTGCAGGGGCGTCGTGACGACCCAGTTCACGCTCAGCTCCGACAGGACCTGCTCGAGCGGGCTCACGGACTCTCCCGACAGAAGGGCGGACTCTGACGACGGTCGTCGCTGATCTTGCCCGGCTAGCGTAGGTCCACACGGACGAAGGAGATCTTGATGGACCGCGGGAACCTGCTGCTCGTGCACGGTGCCTGGCACGGGTCGTGGTGCTGGGACCTGCTGGTTCCCGAACTGCGCGCCCGAGGTTGGACGACCTCGGTGGCCGACCTGCCGAGCGCCTCGGGCGACCCGGCCGCGGGCGTGCGCGAGGACGCGGAGGTCGTGCGGGCAGCGCTCGCGGAACTGGACGGACCGGTGACCGTGCTGGCCCACTCCTACGCGGGTGTGCCCGTCGCGGAGGCCGCGGGGACGGCCGACCGGCTCGTCTACCTGGCGGCGCACGTGCTCGAACCGGGCGAGGCTGTCGTGACGCCGCTCGGAGGGCCCTGGTACGAGGCCGGGACCGAACTGGTCGAGGTGCCGCAGCCGGCGCGCGACCTGCTGTTCGCCGACGTACCGGACGATGTCGCGCGGTGGGCGGCCGAGAGGCTGCGACCGCAGAGCGTGAAGGCGTTCGAGGAGCCGCAGACGACGGCGGCGTGGCAGACGGTGCCGACCGCGTCGATCCTCTGCACCGAGGACGCGATCTTCCCGCCGCTGTTCGCGGAACGGGCGGCGAAGGCCGGAGTCGTGCGGTACCTGCCGGGATCGCACTCGCCGTTCCTGTCGAGGCCCGCGGATCTCGCCGAGGTGATCTGCGGGGTCACCGACGAGTTGCGCGCCCAGGGGTAGCCCGGCCGGGACGGGGGGAAGTGAGCCGGGCTACCCGGGCAGGGCGGCGTGGTTACGCGCCGCCGTGTTCCTTGACGACCCGGCGGGCCGAGGCGAAGAGCATGCCGATGTTGACCGACTTGGGGCACACGACGACGGCGACGACGTCCTCGTCGTGGTTGTTGCGGACGAACAGGTGGGTCAGGTTGCTGCTGTTGACGAGGACTTCCTGGAAGTAGTGCTCGGCGCTCGAGATGCCTCGCCGCTCCTTGAAGACGTCCTCGATCATGGTCACCGTGCGGCCCTGGAAGAGGTCGAGCGTCGCACCGGCGAGCAGGTCGAGCACCTCGGACGGATGGCTGTCGGTCATCTCGAACGAGAGCAGCATGCCGGTGGCCATGTCGACGACGCCGGCGGCCAGGCAGCCCGGCACCTCCTGCCGCAGTTGCCGGACCATCGCGGTCATCTGGTCGGACATGATTCTGGGGCTCGTGTTGGGTTGCGTCATTTCACATTTCTGTTCAGGCGGCGGAGGGGGCGGAGTTGATGCGGTCGATCGCGGGCTGCGACTCCTGCGCGAACGACGGTGTGCTGGAAAGAACCCGCCCGGCCCCCTCGCTGGTTCTTCGGGCGATTCCGAGACCGGTGATGAACAACTCCGGGATGACTTCCGCGTCGAGGTCCTCGGAAGCGTTCGCGAGAATGACGATGCCGTCGCTCGCGGCTATCAGGGTGTCCGTTGTCCCGGTGACCCGTTCGCGCAGACCGTGCGGTTCGGCGGCCGGCACGTCGTGTTTCACGGCTTTTTCCTCTCGGGTTGTTTGAACAGTTTCGGCAACAGCTGGCGCCGCAACGACCGGGGCAGCGGCACCTCCTCGCCGGCCATCGAGTCGTGGGGTGGGGGAGGGGGCTGCCGGGGGTGCAGCGGGGCTGTGTGGCGCGGCGGCGCGCCGACGATCGCGGTGCCGGGCACGACGGTCAGCAGTCCGTCGGCCACCATCCGGCAGGCCTCGATCGTCACCGGGTAGACGCTGCGGCCCGACGCGAACGCGATGTCGCGCGCGGTGCGCCGGCCGTTGGCGTGCATGAGGATCTCCCCGCGCACCGGGCGGTGCCGGAGCAGGCGGGCTCCCGTGGTCGGGGCGAGGCGATCGCGGTGCGGACCGAGCGGGCGCTTCAGCGCGAGCAGCGAGGAGAGCCGGCGCGAGGTCTCCTGGAGCAGGCGGACCGGTTCGATCGCCGTCCTCATCGCGACGGCGACGTCGAGCGTCTGCGGGGTGAACACGCAGTCCTCGACGTCGCCCGCCACGATGGTGAACGCCGCGTCCTGCGTGGACATCATGGCGACGACGTGCAGTTCGGTGTCGCCGACGTTGCCGCGGGTGCCGGAGGTGAGGGCGGCGGTCCACTCGGACTCGCTGATGCGCCCGGTGCGCAACAACAACGCGTCCGGCCCGGGCGATCCCGGGCTTTCCGCGCAGATGATGCCGCCATTGCGCAGGTGAATTCGTCCACCCGGGTTTCCCAGGACGTGCACCGTGCCGGTGGCTTTTGCCGCGGCTCGCCCGGTCAATGCACCCGCGAACAGGTCGAAGGGGATTTGCGTGCCGCTGGTCAGGGGAGTCACCCGCATTCCGTACTGGATGAGCCGTGCGGTTTCCGTCCGCCGCGCTTGCGTGAACTCATCTTTGTTGCTCGGGTGACGTTTTGTCGCTGCTGTTCACTCGATCGTGTGAAAAGCAACGCGGTTGCATTTATAGGACATCTATGTGCGTGACGCAGAGTTTCGTCAGGCGAACATGAGAATGATTCCGAAGGTGACCAGCATCAGCAGTTTCGCGCATTCGAGCGCGATGTAGGCGAGATGTGCGCGGGAACGGGGAGGGGTACCTCCGTCGATGATGACCGCGGCCCTGGCTTCCAGCCTGGGCCGCAGCAGCGTCACCTGAACTGCCAGTGTCACGGCCAGCGCCACCAGCAGCACGGTCGCGGCCACCGGGCGCGGGGCGAGCGCGAACGTGATCGCCGTGGCGGCCGCGAGCACGATCTCCGCCGAGTTCAGGGCGCGGAACACGAGCCGGCCGATGCCGAGTCCCAGCGGCAGCGTGATGCCGGGCGCCCGGAACTTCAGCGGCGCCTCGATCGAGATCGCCAGCACCATGCCGAGCCAGATGCACGCCAAAGCGAGCGGAAGCGGTGTCATGGGTGGTTATCTTGGCGTGGTGCTCCTGGATCAGGTTTCGAAGCGGTACGGGCGCGGGCCCTGGGTGCTGCGCGACCTCACGCTGGAGGTCTCCGGCCTGACCGTGCTGAGCGGTGCGAACGGCACCGGCAAGTCGACGTTGCTCAAGATCGCCGCGGGCGTGCTGAGGCCGACGTCCGGCCGTGTCGAGCGGCCCGCCTCGGTCGGTTACGTGCCCGAGCGGTTCCCTTCGGACGTCAAGATGTCTGCTTCGTCCTACCTCGCGCACATGGGGCGCGTCCGCGGCACCGAGGTCGGTGATGTGCTGGAACGACTGGGATTCGTCGGCTCGATGACGGCGCCGATGTCCGAGCTGTCCAAGGGCAACACGC
This sequence comes from Lentzea sp. NEAU-D7, assembly GCF_026242055.1. GTDB lineage: Bacteria > Actinomycetota > Actinomycetes > Mycobacteriales > Pseudonocardiaceae > Lentzea. Next base: position 352,605 of record NZ_JAPJDL010000002.1, read on the forward strand.
AGAAGGTGGCGCTGGCGCAGGCTTTGGCGGCCTCCGACGTGCTGGTGCTCGACGAGCCGTGGACCGGTCTCGACCCCTCGGCGGCCGCCGAACTGGTGTCGTTGCTGGAGGGACGGACGGCGCTGGTGTCCGACCACGAGGGACACCTCGCGTCGGCGACGCGCGTGGACCTCGCCGGCGGGCACGTGACGATCGAGCTCAGCCGGGTCTCCGCGCCCGATGCGCTGGAGGTGCTGGAAGGCGTGCGGTCGGTGCAGGCGCGCGGGTCGTCGGTGCGGGTGGTCGTGGCGCCGGAACGAAGCGATCAGGTGCTGGCGGAGGCGCTGCGGCTCGGCTGCTCGGTGCGGAGCGTGCGGTGATCGCCCTCGTTCGGTACCTCGCGGTCGACGTCCTTCGCGGGCAACGGTATCTGGCGCCGCTGCTGGTGTTCCTCGGCGTGATGGGGATGCTGTTCGCCAGCGACGCCGGGCAGCCTCTTGAGGCGTATTCGGGTTCGTCGGCGCTGCTCTACCCGATCGCGGCGTGGATGGCCGTCGTGGTGGCGACGTCCGAGGACGTGGTGCGGCGCGAGATCACCGTGGTGAACGCGGGCGGCTGGCCGCGGGTGCTGACGGCGGCGGCGCTGGTCGCGGTGATGTTCGCGATGGCCATGGCGGTGCTGGCGGCGGTGTGGCCGGTGGTGACGAACCCCCACCCGTACACGGCGGGCGAATTTTTTGTCGGACTCGCCGCGCATACTGGATGTGCGTTGCTCGGCGTCGGGGTGGGCCTGCTGTTCGCCCGTCCCGTCCTCGACTCCATCGGGCGCACCGTGCTGGCGGTGTTCTCGGTGGTGGTGCTGACGTACCCGCTGGGGCGGGCCACCCCGCTCGGGTGGGTGCTGGACGCGCTGGGCCACAACAGGGTGTCGCTGTCCCTGCTGGGGACGGCGGCGGTCGGTGTCGCGCTCGTGGCGGCCGCGGTGGTGGCCGGGGTGCGGCGGGCCTGATGCGGGTCAACGTGCTCGGGCCGCTGCAGGTCCTGGCCGAGGACGGCGCACCGGTCGAGGTGCGCGGAAAACGGCTGCGGTGGCTGCTGATGCGGCTGGCGGTGGAACCTGGCACCGTCGTCGCGCCGGACCGGCTGATCGCCGACCTGTGGCCGGACGAGCCGCCGGTCGACGGTGCCGCGGCGTTGCAGTCGCTCGTCTCGCGGTTGCGGCGGGTGCTCGGCGCGGCCGCGATCTCGTCGCACGCCACGGGATACCGGCTGGAGGCGGAGACCGACGCCGAGGTCTTCGCGCGCACGCGTGACGCCGCATTGTGGCGTGGCGCGGCGTTCGAGGAGGCGCCGTTCGCGGCGGACGAGGCCGTGCGGCTGGCGTTGCTGCGCGACGACCTCGCGGGCCTGGAGGCGCTGGCGGCCGCGCATCCGCTGCGCGAGGACGTGCAGGCCCGGTTGATGCTGGCGCTGAACGCCGCCGGACGGCGGTCGGACGCGCTGGCGGTGTTCGCGCGCGTTCGCACGGCCCTGGCCGACGAACTGGGCGTGGACCCCGGTGAGGCGCTGGCGGCCGCCCACCTGACGGTGCTGCGCGAGCGCGTCGCGCGCGGCAACCTGCCGGCGCCGGTCGGGTCGTTCGTGGGGCGTGGCGCGGACCTGGCCGCGCTGGGCTCGTTGTTGCGCGACAACCGGTTGGTGACGCTGACCGGGTTCGGCGGCGTGGGCAAGACGCGCCTCGCGCTGACGCACGCCGCGTCGGAACCGCAGGCGTGGTTCGTCGAGCTGGACTCGGCGGCCGATCCGCTGGCGGCGCTGGACGCCGCCCTGGGCCCGAACCCGTTGGCGGCGCCGGTGTTCTCGCGGCTCGGGTCGTCGCTGGTGGTGCTCGACAACTGCGAGCACGTCGTGGACGCCGCCGCGGCGCTGTGCGTCCGGCTGCTCGCCGAGGCGCCGGACGCGCGCGTGCTGGCGACGTCGCGCGAGCCGCTGGGGATCCCGGGCGAGGTCGTGTGCCCCGTGGCGCCACTCGACCTCGATCACGCCGTGCGGTTGTTCTCGGCGCGGGTCGGTACCGCGCTGGATGCGGACGTCGTGCGGCGAGTTTGTGCTGCGCTGGAGGGGATTCCGCTCGCCCTGGAGCTGGCGGCGGCCCGAGCCCGGTCGTTGTCGGCGGCACAGCTGGAGTCTCGTGTGGACAGTCGGCTGCGGTTGCTCGACCGCGGCGCGCGGACCGGACCGGCGCGCCACCGGACGCTGAGGGCCGTGATCGACTGGAGCTGGGATCTGCTGGACGAGGCGGAGCGCGCGTTGCTGGCACGGCTGGCCGTGTTCGTGGGGGGCGCTACCGCCGCGGCGGTGCACGAGGTGTGCGGGGCTGACTTGGACGCGGACGCCGCTGGCGGGGTGGCTGCCGCCTCGGTGGGTGCGGCTCGTGCGGATGCGGCTCGTGTGGATGCGGCCGGCTTGGAAGCGGCCGGCTTGGGTGGAGTGGCTGCCGGGGTGGCGGACGAGGTGGGTGGTGCCAGTTCGGGCAGGGCGGTTGCTGGTTCCGGGCACGAGGTGCGCGGGACCGGCGTTGGTGAGGCCAGCGCGGGTGGAGTGGCTGCGTCGGTGGTGGGCGAAGCCGGTGGGCCCGTTTCGGGCGGTGCTGGCTTGGGTGGGGCGGCTGCTCCGGTGATGAGCGAGGCTCGCAGGGCTGACTCCGGCGGAGCGGCCAGCGCGGTGGCGGACGAGGTGTGCGGGGCTTACTCGGAGGCGGCCGCCGTGAGCGGGGTGGCCGCCGCTGTGGTGGCCGCGGCTCGTGTGGACGCCGCGAGCTTGAACGCCGGGGGCTCAAGTGGCGCGAGCTTGGATTCCGCGGGTTCAGGTGGTGCGAGCTTGGACTCCGCGGGTTCAGGTGGTGCGGGCTTGGGCGCGAGGGGTTCTGGTGGCGAGGGTTTGGACTCCGCGGGTTCAGGTGGTGCGGGCTTGGGCGCCAGGGGTTCTGGTGGCGAGGGTTTGGACTTCGCGAGTTCAGGTGCCGAGAGCTTGAACGCCGCGGGTTCAGGTGTCGCGAGCTTGGGCGCCGACGGCTCAAGTGGCCCGGGCTTGGACTCAGCGGCCCTGGGTGGCGCAGCCGCCGAGACGGCGTACGAAGCGCGCGGGGCAGGCTCTCGCAGGGGTACCCCCTCTCCGGGAACCCCTACATCTCAACGTACTCACGAGGTCCGACAAGATCGGGACCTCTGGGACACCGAGGACCTGCTGGCCGCTCTCGTCGAGAAGTCGCTCGTCGTTCGCTCAGGTGAGCGCTATCGGCTGTTGGAGACCGTGCGCGAGTACGCGTCGGAGCAAGGGCAATCGGACCACAAGAGACACGCGGCCTACTACGTGGCGCTGGCCGAGCGGTACGAGCCGTTGCTGCGCGGGCCGAGGCAGCTGGAGGCGTTGCAGGTCTTCGACGCGGAGCGGGCCAACATGGACGCGGCCATGGCGTGGGCTGTGGGCAACGACGTCGGGGTCGCGCGGCGGATGATGGCCGCTCGTACGTGGCACTGGCTGGTGATGACCAAGAGGTTCGAGGAGATCCGCCGCTGGGCTCCGCAGGTTCCCGGGGACGCGCTGTCGGAGGTGCTGGCCGCGCTCGGCACGCCTCAGGCGGTGGTCGCGGCCGAGAGGTTGTGGCAGGAGGAAGTGCCCACGGCGTTGTGCGCGCTGATGCTGACCAGCGGGCAGATCTGGGGTGTGCGGGAGCTGGGGGACCGGTTCGCGTTGCTCGCCGAGCGGCTGGAGCGGTCGCCGGACGAGTGGATGCGGGCGTTCTCGGCGCTGGTGCGCGGGGTGGTGGCCGGGGAGTTCAGCGAGGGGGCGTTGCCGGAGGCCGAGGCGCAGTACCGGCGGGCGCTGGAGCGGTTCCGGGCCGTCGGTGACCGGTGGGCCGTGGTGTTCGGGTTGTCGTGCCTGGTCATGTTGCTGATCAACCGGGGCGCGTTCGCCGAGGGGTTCGCGGCGGTGGCCGAGGCGCGGGAGGTCGCGGAGGAGCTCGGCGAGCCGGAGAGCGTGCTGGTGCCCATGTCGGTGCTGGTGCAGACGGCTCGGCTGAAGATCAGGATCGGAGATCTCGCCGGGGCCGGTGAGGATCTCGCGACGGTGCCCGCGCCGGCGTTCGCGCTGGACCGGGGGCGGATCGAGCAGGCGCACGCGGAGATCGCGTTCTTCAGCGGCGACTTCGAGGAGGCCGTCGCGCTGTACCGCAGGGCGTTGGACGCCACGGCGGGCTCGCGGGCGAGCCAGTTCCGGGCGACGGTCCACGCCGGACTCGGGCTGGCGCTGACCCGGCTCGGCCGCCTGCGTGAGGCGGGGGAGGAGCACCGCAGGGCGCTCGGCACCGTCGAGGAGAGCGCGGACGGGCCCGCTCGCGCGTCGGTGCTGGAGGCGTACGCGGACTGGCTGCTCGCCCAGGGCGATCCCGCCGGCGCGGGGAACGCCCTGGACGAGGCCGGACGGCTACGCGGCGGACCGAGCAGCGACCCTGCGGTGGTGCAGCTGCGTGACCGGGTTCGCGCCGAAGTACGCGTCGATCGCTGACCGGCCGATCGCGGCGACGTAGCCGTCCGGGCGGACAAGCACGGGGCCGTCGGGGAAGTCGAGCGTCACGAAGTCGGGGCCGCGCAGCAGGTCGAAGATCCGGCCCTGCTCGGTGATCCCGTCGGGCATGCGGTCGCCCGCGCGCAGACCGGGCCCGTCGTCGGTCCGGTACGACAGCGAGAGCTGCAGCGTCTCGTCACCGCGGCGCTCGAACGGGTTGCCGGACATCATGATCGCGGTGGTCATGCCGAGCAGCCACTCGGCGACGGGCTTGCGCTCGGTCTCGTAGGTGTCGAGCAGCGTCTCCATCCCGAGCTTCCAGCCGAGGTTGTAGGCGTCCTGGATGCCGGTGTTCATGCCCTGCGCTCCTGCGGGCGAGTGCACGTGGGCGGCGTCGCCCGCGAGGAACACCCGGCCGGTGCGGAACCTGTCCACCATGCGGATGTTGGTGCGGTGCAGGGACATCCACGTCGCGTCGTGCAGGACCACGTCGTCCAGGCCGGTGCACTCGCGGACGATCCGCTGGTACAGCGCCAACGACGGTTCGCCGTCGTCTTCGGCGGTCGCCTGGAACTGGAAGAGGTCCGTGCCGGGCAGCGGGCACAGCGCGAGCCACCGGTCGGCGCGGTTGCCCCAGCTGTGCCAGTGGTCGCGGCCGAGACCGGAGACCCGGACGTCGCCGATGTACATCCGCAGGTCCTCGCGGGTCTCGCCGACGAACGAGACGCCGAGCTCCCTGCGCACGAACGACTTGCCGCCGTCGCAACCGACGAGGTACTTCGCGCGCACGGTCTCCGGGCCGATCACCGCGGTCACGCCGGAGTCGTCCTGGGCGAACGACGTCAGCGGCATCCCGTACTCGACGGGCCGGGGGAGCGCCTCCCGCAGGATCTGCTCGACCCGGAACTGCGGGATGAGCATCGTGCGGGCGTACGGGCGTTCGACCGTGGGGTGGCGGCCCTCGTGCACGTCCCACTCGCGCAGCACCTGACGGCCCCGGTAGGCGCGCATGGTCATGTCGAACCGGCCGGACGCCAGCACGGGCTCGATCACGCCCAGGTCGTGGAAGACCTCCATGCTGCGCGGCTGAAGGCCCTTGCCCCGGGAACCGGCGAAGGGCGCGGCCGCCGCGTCGACGATGCGGAACGGCACACCGCGGCGGGCGAGGTCGAGGGCCAGGGTGAGGCCGGTCGGGCCGGCGCCGATGATCAGAACCTGAGTGTCCATGGGCCCAGGTTCGGGCCCGGAACTGCCAAGGCCCTGTCACCGCGCTGTTGCGGGTGACAGGGCCTCGGTGGACCTGCGAGGACTTACTTCTTGAGCAGCTCGATCAGCGCGTCGACGTCCTTGGGCTCGAAGCCGCGGAACAGCGACAGGGCCAGCTCGTAGTAGGAGCGGACCGGGCTGACGTACCACTTGCCGTCGACCTCGGTGGCGACGACGCCGACGCCGGTCTTCATGACCGACCCGGCCACCCGGCCGATGATCTCGACGGCCTCGGCGGGGACCTTCTTGCCGCCCTGCTGCTGCAGCAGCTGCGTGATCTCGTCCGCGCACAGCTTCTGCGAGCCCTGGCCAGGCACGTCGGCCGCGTAGCAGTCACCCTCGCGCGTGATCGTCACCGTCTCGCCCTCGGCGGTGACCGACAGCTTCTTGACCGTGACCTGCTTGCCGCCGGCGACGTCCTTGACGTCGGTCTCCAGCGCGTTCAGCTTGGCGCCGGTCGGCTTCTGCTTGCCGGCTTCGGCCAGCAGCAGCGGGCCGAGGTCCTGCAGCACACCGGCCTCGTCGGGCGGAAGCAGCGCGATGACCTTCGACAGGTCGGCGTCGAGGGCGGCGTTCACCATCTGCTTCGCGGCGTCCTCGGCCGAGCTGGCGCCCTGCGGCGCGATGCCCTGAGCCGGCCACTTCTTCTTGTCCTCCTCCAGGACCGCGTTGGCGATCGTGTAGAAGGCGCTCGGGTACCACTTGTCGCCGACCTTGATCGACGCGATGCCGATCGGCGTGCCGCGCTTCTGGACCTCGGCGGTGATGTCGAAGGTCTCGGACTTCGACGAGGTGAGGTTCAGGTCGTCACCGAGCGCGTCGACGAGCTTGTCGGTGAGCGGGATCTTCGACGCGTCCGAGGTGATCGTGATCTTGCCCTCGACCAGCTTGTTGATGGTGAGGTGGTCGTTGATCTTCTCGGCCTTGGCCTCGTCGAACTTGATGTTCTCGCTCTTGAACTCGACGCCGCTCAGCTTGTTCGGGTCGGCTTCGGGCTTGAGGATCTCGAGACGCTTCATCTCCTTCGTCATCGAGTCCATGTAGTCCTTCGACAGCGCGGCCTCGGCCGGCGCGAGCGACGCCATGATGCCGACGACGTCACCGCTGCCCAGCTGCTCGACGAGGTTCTTCGCCGCGATGGCCGGGGTGTCCTGGCCCGAACCGGGGGCGGCCTTCTGCAGCGCGAAGAACGTGACACCGCCGCCGATCAGCAGCAACACGGCGACGACGGCCGTGACGACCAGGCCGGTGCGCTTCTTCTTCGGCGGCTCGCCGCCCATCGGCGCGTAGCCGTAGGGCTGCTGGGGGAAACCCTGCTGGGGAAAGCCCTGCGGGCCCGTCTGCGGGAAGCCCTGCTGCGGGAAGCCCTGCGGTCCGGTCTGGGGGTATCCGCCCTGCTGGGGCTGCTGCGGGTAGCCCTGCTGCGGGTAGCCACCCGGCTGCTGGGGCTGCTGCGGGTAGCCGCCCTGCTGGGGCTGCTGCCCGTACGGGTTGTTCTGCGGCTGCCACTGGTCGCCGCCACCACCTGGGTAGCTCACGGGTTCCCTCCTGAGGTTCTCACTGCGCTGCGCCTGGTCGAGGTGAGCACCGTGATCGCCCCCACGATCGTCAGTACGGCACCGGCAAGGGACGTGACTGGTCCGGAGGTGCTGATTCCGACCAACGCACCCTTGCTATCCCCTTGGACTGTGGCAACCAGGGCCACGGTTCCCCCGATCGTGCCAAAGAGAATGGCGACGCACCCGGCAAACCGAGGAAATCGGACCACGTACAGCGCGATCGTGATCATCGCCAGCGGCGTCAGTCCCACCCAGACCGACGTGACGACGGTGCCCGCCACCCCGTCCAACCCGGCGAGATCACGCAGCGAGAGCACTTCGTAACTGTCTCTCGTGGTCGATCCGGATTTCAGCCACGGCAGGAAAGTCCCGACGATGGTGGTGACCAAGCCCACTGCCGCGATCGCGGCTCCCACAGCGCTGCGCACGCGACTAGTGTGAACCGATGCCTTCCCAGGCGTGCGCAGAGGCACGCGCTCTGGTCGCGTCGGCGCACCGGATCACGGTGCTGACGGGGGCGGGCGTCTCCACCGATTCGGGCATCCCGGACTTCCGCGGACCAGCCGGGCTGTGGACCCGAGACGCCGACGCCGGGCGCGGGTCGTCGCTGCAGGCCTACCTCGCCGACGCCGAGCTGCGCAGGCTCGCCTGGCGGGCGAAGCTCGACAGTCCCGTGTGGACCGCCCGGCCGAACGCCGCGCACAAGGCGCTGGTGGAACTGGAACGGTCCGGCCGGTTGCGCACCGTGGTCACCCAGAACATCGACGGCCTGCACCAGAAGGCGGGCTCCGATCCCCATCGCGTGCTGGAGCTGCACGGCACGCTGCACGCCACCGTGTGCCTGGGGTGTGGTGCCACGGGCCCGATGCGCGACGCGTTGAAGCGCGTGGCCGAGGGCGAGGAGGAGCCGGACTGCCGTCGGTGCCGGGGCATCCTCAAGTCCGCCACCATCTCGTTCGGGCAGGAGCTCGACGGCGAGGTGCTGCGCCGCGCCCGCCTCGCCGCCCTCGACTGCGACGTGCTGCTGGTGGCCGGAACGTCGCTGTCGGTGCAGCCCGCCGCGGGCCTCGTGCCGCTGGCGGCCAAGGCCGGCGCCCAGGTCATCATCTGCAACGCCGAACCGACGCCGTACGACGCCGTGGCGGCCGTTGTGCTGCACGAACCCGTCGGGGAGGTGCTGCCGGACCTGAGCTCCGTTCCTCCATCCGGGGGAGGCCGATTCTCGTCCTGGGGAGATCCGAGCACCTGGTCGTAGGGTCGGGTCCATGCGCGTACCGCTGATCACCACCGACTTCCTGGACCGGGCGTCGTTCGCGTTCGCGGCGACGACGGCGACCATCGACGAACCGGACCAGCCCGCGAAGCCGGTCGCGACGACGACGTACGCGGAGATGGCGACCCGCGTGCGCGCGTGGCAGGCCGGGTTCGACGCTCTGGGCGTCGGCGAGGGCGAACGGGTCGCCGTCGTCAGCCACAACTCCGCGCGGATGCTCGAACTGCTGCACGCGCTGCCCGGCAGCGGGCGGATCTGCGTGCCGGTCAACTTCCGCCTGCGGCCCGACGAGGTGAAGTACATCGTCGAGCACAGCGGCGCCTCGGCGTTGTTCGTCGACCCGGAACTGGAACTGGACGACGTCGTGGCGCGTCACCGGTTCACGCTCGGCGAGGAGTCGGAGTCGTTGCTTCGGTTCGATGTGGAGCCACGGCCGTGGAGCGCGCCCTCGGAGGACGCGACGGCGACCATCAACTACACGTCCGGCACGACCGCGCGCCCCAAGGGCGTGCAGCTGACGCACCGCAACATCTGGCTCAACGCGGTCACGTTCGCCATGCACACCCGTGCGTGGGAGGGCGACGTGTACATGCACGTGCTGCCGATGTTCCACTGCAACGGCTGGGGAATGCCGTTCGGGCTCGCCGGCCTCGGTGTGCCGCAAGTGGTGCTGCGCAAGGTCGACGGTGCCGAGATCCTGCGCCGTGTGCGCGACCACGGCGTCACGCTCATGTGCGGCGCACCGGCCGTGTGGAACGCAGTGCTGGACGCCGCCGCCTCGTGGGACGGCGAGATCCCCGGCCGTGACACCGTGCGGATCGTGTGCGCCGGTGCGCCGCCACCCTCGCGCACGATCCAGCGCGTGACCGAGGAGCTCGGCTGGGAGTTCCTGCAGATCTACGGCCTGACCGAGACGGCGCCGCTACTGACCTTCAACCGCGCCCAGCCGGGGCCCCAGGGCGAGGAGAAGGCGAAGAAGCAGTCGCGGGCGGGCGCGCCGGCTCTGGGAGCGCAGCTGCGGATCTCGGAGAACGGCGAGGTGATGGCGCGCTCGAACGTCGTCATGGAGGGCTACTGGGAGAACCCGGAGTCGACCGCGGACGCGATCGAGGACGGCTGGTTCCACACCGGCGACGGCGGCTTCTTCGACGAGGACGGCTACCTGACGATCTCGGACCGGAAGAAGGACGTGATCATCACCGGCGGCGAGAACGTCTCGTCCATCGAGGTCGAGGACTGCCTGTTCTCGCACCCGGCCGTCGCCGAGGTCGCGGTGATCGGCGTGCCGCATGAGAAGTGGGGTGAAACGATCAAGGCGCTGGTCGTGCTCTCCGGCGAGGTCACCGAGGCCGAGCTGATCAAGCACTGCAAGGAGCGGCTCGCCGGGTACAAGGCGCCGACGTCGATCGAGTTCCGCGACACCATCCCGCGCACGGCGACCGGCAAGATCCAGAAGTTCAAGCTCCGCGAGCCGTACTGGGCGGGCCGGGACCGGGGCGTGAACTAGTCCACACCGGCGACACGCCGGACTCCGATCGTCCCAAAAGGACCACCGACCGTGTTCCACTGTGACACGAGTGGTTGACGGTGCGTTAGTTCCAGATGCGCCGGATGCGTCTGATTGGTCTAATGCGGTTGGAGGTGATGTCCGGTGTTGACACGACTCTCCGCCGTGGTCGCGGTGTTGATGACGGCCGTCCTCACGGGGACCGCGGCCGCCGTGCCGCCCCCGCCGCCGAACCCGAGCGACGCGGAGATCTCGGCGACGCGGGCGGAAGCGGACGCGAAGGCGGCCCGCGTGGGCGAGCTGACCGGGCGGCTCACGCAGGCCGAGTCACGCCTGCAGGAGCTGTTCGACGACGTCTCGTACAAGCGCGAGCTCGCCAACAAGGCGCGTGTCGACCTGGAGACGGCGATCTCCGAGGCCGAGGCGGCCCGGCGTGAGGCCGCCGCCGCCCGCGTCGAGGCCGACGCGGCCTCCGCCGCCGTGGAGAAGAGCCGCCTCGAACTGGACGAGTTCGCCGCGGCCTCCTACGCGCAGGGCACCACCGTCGGGTCCTTCTCCGCCTACATCGGCGCCAAGTCGCCGGAGGACCTGCTGGCCCGCGCCCAGATGCTGGAGGCGGTGTCGGCGTCCAGCCTGAACCGGCTCGACCAGGTCACGCGTGACCAGGGCACCGCCGCGAACCTCGACGCCGCCGCCCGCGCCGCGCTCACCAAGGCCGAGACGAAGCAGGCCGCCGCGGACGAGGCGAAGAAGGTCGCCGAGCAGGCCCAGCAGGTGGCGGTGGACGCGCACTCGGCGCAGGCCGCGGCGACCGAGGAGCTGCAGGCGAACAAGGACGCCGTCGAACGTGAGCTGGCCGCGGCGCGAGGCGCGGTCAACGGGCTGGAAGCGCAGCGCCAGCAGTACGACCAGTGGACCGAGGCCAAGCGGCGCGAGGACGAGGAGAACGCCCGCCGCGCCGCGGCGGCGGCTGCCGCGGCGGCCGCGCCCAAACCCCAGCCCCAGGCACCCCGCCCGATCGCGGCGGCGCCCGCGCCGTCCGGCAACCGCGTGCAGACCGTGATCAACCGGGCGCTGGCCCAGCGCGGTGTCATCTACGCGTGGGGCGGCGGCAACTACAACGGCCCGACGTACGGCGTGCGCGACGGCGGTGTCGCCGACTCGTACGGCGACTTCCGCAAGATCGGCTTCGACTGCTCCGGCCTGATGATGTACGCCTTCGCGGGCGTCGGCGTGTACCTGCCGCACTACAGCGGCTACCAGTACAACTCCGGCCGCAAGGTGCCGCTGTCGCAGATGGCCCCCGGCGACATGATCTTCTGGGGACCGGGCGGTGGCACGCACGTGGCGTTGTACCTGGGCGGCGGGATGATGGTGGAGGCGCCGCATTCCGGTGCCGTGGTGCGGATCTCGCCCGTGCGGTACGGCGGCATCATGCCGTACGTGACCCGGATGCTGTGACCCGTTCGCACGGCGGCGTTCCGAATCCCCGATATCGCTGGTGCGTGGTGATCTCGTCATGCATGATGTCGCTCCGCGATCAGCGGGACCATTTGGACCTGGGGGATTCATCATGCGCGTGGCCGCGTTGTGCGCTGCCGTCATCACCGTCCTGACGGCCGCCGTGCCGGCTCAGGCACAGTCCGGTTGTGTCTGGAGACCGACCGATCTGCCGCTCCCGGCGTCCGCGCCCAGCGGCACGCTGAGCGCCGCCAGCCCGGACGGCAGGTACTTCGCCGGGCAGGTCGAGGAGGGCGTGCTGCTGCTCTGGCACGACCGGGAGCTGATCGAGCTGCCGGGCACGGAGAGCGCCTGGAGGGTGGCCGGCGTGAACGGGAGCGGGCACGTCGCGGCCATGGACGACATCGGGGCCTTCGTGTACCGCGACGGCGGCAAGCAGCACCTGCCGGTGCCCGCCGGGCGCAAGGGCTACGCCAAGGACATCAACGAGCTCGGCGACGTCGTCGGGTACCTCGACGGCGGGAACACGACGATCGTGTGGAAGGCCACGAACCCCGGCGCGTACGAGCTGATCGAGACCGCGAACGCCGTCGCGATCGACGACGAGGGCCGCATCGCGTTCCGCAGCGGGGTGATCCGGTCGGCCGACGGCACCTCGGTGCGGATCGCGGGCTATCCCGCCGTGCAGATCGAGAAGTTCCAGGGCGGCAGGGTGATCGGCCGCGTGGACCGCGCGTTCACCAAGTTGCGGGAGTGGACCCCGGCCGGCGCGGTCGTGCGCGACTACGTGATCAACCCGAGCAGCCCGATCGGCATCAACCGCGACGGCCTGCTCGCCAGCGGCTACTTCAGCTCCGGCAACAGGTACGGCGCGTGGCAGGGCAGCACGCTCGTGGGCGATGTCGGATCCAGCTCCGACCTGCACGTCGTGGGCGTGACGGACACCGGCCTGCTGGCGGGCTTCCGCCGGTGGCGCGCCGAGGACAACTTCTGGGGACCGTCCACCTGGGCCTGTTCCTAGCCGATGCCGGTCGGTGGCCTGCTCGCGCGAGCAGGCCACCGGAGTTCGTCAGGCGGCGCCGAGGCACAGCGGGTGCGCCTTCGTGGCGGCGGGACTGTTCGGTGATCATGAAATCCGCAGGTCGCGTGCCCAGAGCTGGCCTGTCACGGCGTGGCCGAAGCTGTGCTGCGGGGTCTCTTCCCGGAGCTCGAACCCGTGTGCCTCGTAGATCTTCCGCGCGGACTTCAATCCGTCGACGGTCCACAACACCATGCGCGCGTAGCCGGCCTTCTGCGCAAACTCGACGCACGTGCTGACGAGTTTGTTGCCCGCTCCGTGTCCACGCGCGTCCGGATGCACGAGCAGCACACGCAACTTCGCCGTCGTGTCGTCCTCACGGACGCAGAACACGCATCCGACGCGCTGGCCGTCGAGCTCGGCGATCCACGCACCCTCTCCCGCGGGATCGTGGTCCACCGCGTAGTCGCCGACGATCTTGGCCACCATCGCCTCGAACGACGTGTCCCAGTCGTGCTCCTGCGCGTAGAGCTCGCCGTGCGCCTGCACCACCCAGCCGAGGTCGCCGGGGTGGCCGAGCGGGCGGATCAGCATGGTTCGCCTCCACTGACACGAGTGTTTCAGTAATGCGAGAATAGCGCCATGCCGTCCGCCCGCGAGACCGAACTGCTCGAAGCCGCCTACCGGTACGTCCTGACCCACGGCCTGGCCGACGTGTCGCTGCGGCCGTTGGCGGCGGCCATCGGGTCCAGCACGCGCGTACTGCTCTACCTGTTCGGCAGCAAGGAAGGCCTGGTCAAGGCACTGCTGGCGCGAGCGCGTGCCGACGAGCTGGCGCTGCTCGGCGACATCGGCACCGGGCCCGGCGTGGTCGCGCGGTTGTGGGAGTGGCTGTCCGCGCCCGCGCATCGGCCGTTGCTGACCTTGTGGCTGGAGGCGTACGCACGCTCTCTCGTGGAGCCTGACGGGCCGTGGGCCGGCTTCGCGCGTGCGACCGTGGAGGACTGGTTGGAGGTGTTGCGGGCCGCTCAGCCTCGGGACGTGCGCGACACTGACGCGGGGCTGGCGGCGCGCACTCGTGAGCTCGCGTTGTTGCGGGGTGCGTTGCTCGACCTGCTGGCGACGGGGGAGGCGGAGCGCGTCCTCAGCGCAGTTCGAGGATGACGTTGTCCGCGGACTCGCCGCCGCCCGGTCCGTGGTGCCCGATGATCTCGACGATCCGGTCGAACAGCGTGGGGCCCTCGCCGCGGCGCGCCGCCTCGATCCTCGCCCGGAGGCGGTCGCGGTGGGTGGGGTGGCAGCCCCGCAGCGTGTCTTCGAGCCACTCGACCGTCGCGGGGTGCCCGAGCGCGACCCGTGACCGCGCCGAGTTGCGCCACTCGAAGACCCAGCCGAGATCGGGCGTGCCGAAGCCGCCGCGCAGGATGTCGTTGAAGGCGTCGAGGTTGCCTTCCCACGTGTAGTCGTCGAGCAGTTTGGTGAACTCCCGGGCGAAGCCGTCGAAGTCGGTGAACAGGGCGCCGTCCACGACCAGCACGGGCAGCTCGCCCGGTTCGGCCGTGAAACCGAGCCGGGCCAGCATCTCCGCGCTGTCGGTGTCGCCCCTGTCGACCTGGACGAGCACGCCGGAACCCGTCGCGCGCAACGAGGCCGCGACGGCCGCGGCGACGAGCGGACCGGGTGCGGCCGAGGCGTGGGAGAGCCAGGTCCTGCCCATGTGGGCGGTGACGAGTGACGCGGCCACGACGCCCTCGGCCTCCGCCACGAAGCTGGACGACGGCCAGCCGAAGAGCCGCCACCAGCCGACCTGCGACTCACCCAGCAGGCCGATGAGGGCCTCGTGGTCCTCGTCGCGGACCGGTCGCACGCCGTTCATCGGCAGATCCGGCACCGGACCCGGCGCGCGGCGGTGGATCGTTGCGTTCACCCGACTAGTTTGACGGGGTGAAGGTAGTGATTTTCGGTGCGTCCGGAATGGTGGGTCAGGGCGCGCTGCGCGAGAGCCTGCTCGACCCCGCCGTGGAATCCGTTGTGACCGTGGGACGCTCGCCGTCGAGCACGAGCGATCCCAAGCTGCGGCACGTCGTGCACGCCGACTTCGGCGACCTGACGCCGATCGCCTCGGAACTGGCCGGCGCGGACGCGTGCTTCTACTGCATGGGCGTGACGTCCGCCGGTCTGACCGAGGCCGAGTACACGCCCGTGACGCACGACTACGCGCTGGAGGCCGCACGGGTCGTTGGCGGCACCTTCGTGTACGTGTCCGGTGAGGGCGCTGACGCCGGAAGCAAGACGATGTGGGCGCGGGTGAAGGGGCGGACGGAGAACGAGCTGCTGGCGCTGGACCGGCCGGTGTTCGTGCTGCGGCCGGGCTTCATCCAGCCACTGCACGGGATCAAGTCGCGCACCCGCATCTACCGCTACATCTACTCGTGGTCCTCGTGGCTGTTCCCCGTGCTGCGCAAGGTGGCGCCGAAGTACGTCACGACCACCGAGCTCGTGGGACGCGCGATGGTGGCGCTGGCCAAGGGCGCACCCGCGGACCGCGTGCTGCGCAGCGACGGGATCAACGGGGTGGCGGCATGACGCTCGACGAGGCGATCCGCGAGTACCAGGAAGACGGTCACGAGGTCACCCACGTCGTCGAGTCCGTGTGCGGCGGATGTGGCGGCACGTCGTTCACGGTGCAGCTGACCGAGGACCAGGCGATGCGCCGGACCTGCCTCGGCTGCGGGCTCGCGGAGTTCATCGGCGACTCCGACGAGCACTGGGACCCCGACGACGCGGAGGAGTGCGAGTGCACGTGCGGCGGCGAGGAGTTCGCCGCCGCGCTCGGGTCGTCGTGCGGCCCGGACGGCGAGGTGCGCTGGCTGACCGTCGGGCTGCGGTGCCTGAAGTGCGGGCTGTGCGGCGTCTACGAGGACTGGAAGATCGACTACCTGCCGAGCGGGCACCTGGTCACGCGGGCTTGAACGCGTCCTCGGTCTTGACGACGCCCGCGCTGCGGCCGGGCGCGGTGTGGTTCTCCCAGTAGAGGTTGGTGTGGGAGATGACCTTGTCCGGGGTGGGAGCGCCGTACTCCGACAGGTCCTCGGTCGTGTGCGCGTCGCTGACCAGAAGGGCGTCGTAGCCGCGCACGAGGGCGCCGTGCAGCGTCGAGCGGATGCACTCGTCGGTCTGCGCACCGGACACCACGAGGCTGCCGATTCCCCTGCCCGCCAGCACTTCTTCCAGGTCGGTCGCCTCGAACGAGTCGGCGTAGGTCTTGTGCACCACCGGTTCGCCCTCGGCCGGCTTCAGCTCGGACACGAACTGCCAGCCGTCGGACCCCTTGGGCATGTGCTCGGCGTTGCTGTGCTGCACCCACACGACGTCGACGCCGGCCGCGCGCGCCTTGTCGACGAGGGTGGCCACGTTGGCGACGACCTCGTCGCGGTTGTGGGCGTCGTTCACCACGTCGTTCTGCACGTCGATCACGAGCAACGCGGTGCTGGGGCGGTTCGCCAGAGTCGTCACCCGGCCAGCCTAGGCCGGTTCCGAAGGCGTGCAAGGGTGTTCCGTCGACTGTGGACGGCCGCACGCGTGCGGCTCAGCGGGAACGCAGTCTGCGCAGCATCCGCGCGTCTTCGAAACCGACGTTGCGCGCTGCCGTCTCCACCGTGGCGCCTTGACCGATCAGGTGCTCGGCTCGTTCGACGCGCAACGCCTGCTGGTACTTCAACGGCGTCATGCCCGTCGCACGGCCGAACAACCGTGTCACGGTCCGTTCGCTGCACCCGGCGTGGACGGCGAGCTCCGAGAGGGAAAGGCGCTCGGCGAGCCGTGACTCGATGACGTCCTGAATGCGGTGCACCGTCTCGTTGATGTGCGACCGATGCCGCATCAGCACGCTGGCCTGCTGGTCGTCGCCGTTCCTGCGCGCGTAGATGACCATCGTCCGTGCGATCGCGGCGGCCACGGCGGGCCCATGACGAACGGCGACGAGATGCAACGCGAGGTCGATACCGCTCGCGATGCCCGCGGACGTCACGACCCTGTTGTCCTCCACGAACAAGACGTCACGCACGACCTGCGCGGCCGGATAACGCCGTGCGAGCTCTTCTTGCAGCTCGTGATGGGTGGTGCAACGCCTGCCGTCGAGCAAACCGGCGCGTCCCAACGCATCTGCACCGGCACACACACTCGCCACCGTGCCGCCGCCGTCGTGGTGCGCGCGCAGCCACGCCAACGCGCGTTCGCTCAAGTGACCGGTCCCCGCGATCTTCGGCGACCGCCACCCCGGCACGAACACGAGGTCGTCCACCGCGAGAGAGGGCAACTCACGCGACGCTCCGAGCGGCACGCCCTGATGGCTGAGCACGGTGTCCGCGTCGCCCACGTAGGACAACGCATACCCGTTCACGAGATCGGCAGCGCTGGAGAACACCTGCGCCGGCCCCGCGAGGTCGAGCAGGTGCACACCAGGTATGAGCAGGAAGACGACTCTGGTCACGATCCGGTCAGCGTAGCGACATCCGAGATCCGCGCGAACCGGCCGGCCAGCACGTACTCGGTGCGCTCGATGATCTCCCCGACCCCGAGCACCTTCCCGGTGCGCCAGTGCGGCAGCGGCATGGTCGCCGTCGCGTCCGTCACGAACGTCATGTCGAACCCGAGGTCCGACCCGACCCGCGTCGTGGTCTCACAGCACTGCTCGGTCCGGATGCCGCTGATCAGCAACTCCCGCACACCCCGCGTCGTCAGCGTCTGCTGCAGGTTCGTCGTGGTGAACGCGTTGTGCGCGGTCTTGGTGAGAACCGGCTCGTCGTCGAGCGGCTTGAGCCCGTCGATCAGCCGCACGTGCCCGAGCGCGGGGTCGAACACGTCGCCGGAACCGGGCTCGGAGTGCAGCACCCACACGACGAGGTCACCGGCGTCGCGGCTCATGTCGACCAGCTGGTTCACCTTGCCGGCGATGTCGGGCTCGGACACCTCGGCCCAGTTGGCCCGCTGGCGGAACGACTCCTGCACGTCGATGACGATCAATGCTCGCTTCATGTCCTCAGCCTCGCGGGCTCGCGGGGGTGGGGACAGGCACGACCCGGCCGGGGAGCGGACGGATCCGGTCACCGTGCCATGATCGGGTCATGGCCTTACGCGTGCTGGCGGGCGACCCCGAGGACCCCAACTACGGTGCGGAAGTCACCTTGACGGTGGAGACCGGCGGAGGGCGGTGGGACGGGCGTGGTGCGCCGTTCGTGCGGCTCGTCGGCACCGAAGGCGATCGGAAGATCCTGATCGGCCAGGCACGTGTCGAGGACACGAGGTTGAGCGTGATCATCAGCGCGGTCTGGAGCGAGGAAGGCCGCTGGCACGAGGTGCCGTGGCAGAACGACTACCTGGGGGACACCCTCAAACACCCCAGGCACCGTGTGCCGGCTGACGAGCACGCCGCCGAGGTCGTCGCGAAGGCCATCGCGGAGGGTTCCCGAAGCGTTGTCGGCCAGTTGCGCGATCTGCGCTACGCAATGGAACGCCAGGTCGCCGAGCTCCTCGCGCCACGCAGCGGTGGGCAACCGCGCAGCGCGACCGCGTTGCGGATGGTGATGGTCCAGCTCGTCGAGCTGTCGACGGCGTTCAGCCGCGCTCGCGACCGCGCCCTCGAGTGCCTGCGCGAGTACACGTGGCAGCCGAACGACCGTGCGAAGCGGCACGTCGAGGCGATGGACGTGGAGCTCTCGGACGAGGTGACGCGCCTGCAGTCGTTGCTGGGCAGCGTGTCGACGTTCGCCGTGGCACAGGAGGGCGAGGCCCAGCAACGCTTCAACATGCTCGCCGCGGTGGCGGCAGCCGGGCTCGGTCTGCCCGCCCTGATCCTTTCGCTGTACGGCGCGGACGACTACCTGCCGTTCACGTGGGACACGGCGTGGCGGGGTCTGGTGCCGATCGCGATCGCGCTGAGCGTTGCCGCGGCGGTCATCCTGCGCCGCATGCCCGTCCAGGCCACGGCGAAGCACTACAAAGCGGCGTTCGGCCTCATCGCGGGCTTGATCGGCATACTGCTCCTGGCGGGCCTCGTGGCTCCCCCTAAAGCGGACGGCGGCCGGCGAACCCCAGATCAGCCCGGTGGTACCAGCTCAACGACCGGTCGCCCTCCAGCCAGCACAACAGGACTGGAACCCCCTCCCTCTCGCTAGGGAAGTCCACGAGCAACGGCGCGAGGCCCTTCAGCTCCGCCCCGGTCTTCTGCACGGTCTCCATCAGCTCGTCCAGCCGGGCCTGCGCGGCCTTGAACTCGGGCAGGCCGCCCAGCGGGGAGCCCCCGACGGCCAGCTCGGCGGCGTCGGCGCGCAGGCGCACGATCTCGTCGAGCACGGGCAGCAGCCGTGCGAGCTCGGTCTGCGCCTCGGAGAGCGTGAACAGTCCCACGCCGCCAAGGCTGGCACAGTGGGAGGAATGACGTGGCGACTGGGTGACCTCACCGTGAACCGGGTCGGGTTCGGCGCGATGCGACTGCCGCAGCGGGGGACGGCGTTCGACCGCCGGGCCGAGCCGCGTGACCGCGGGCAGGCCGTCGAGGTGCTCCGCAGGGCCGTCGAGCTCGGGGTGAACCACATCGACACGGCCGCCTTCTACTTCTCCGCCACGCGGTCGGCGAACGAGCTGATCAACAGTGCGCTGTCGCCGTACCCGGAGGACCTGGTGATCGCCACCAAGGTCGGGCCCGGCCGCACGCCGCAGGGACAGTGGCTGCCGCTCGCGACCCCGGAGCAGCTCAAGGGCCAGGTCGAGGAGAACCTGCGGCAGCTCGGCCGCGACCACCTCGACGTGGTCAACCTGCGGATCAGCGGCCTGGACGACCTCAGCGCGCACTTCGAGCGGCTCGCGGAGCTGCAGCGGGACGGGCTGGTCCGGCACCTCGGGCTGTCCAACGTGAAGCCGCACCACCTCGACCAGGCGCAGAGGATCGCGACCGTGGTGTGCGTGCAGAACTCCTACGGGCTCGGGCACCACCCCGAGCAGGACGACTTCGTCGGCGTGTGCGGGGAGCGGGGCATCGCGTACGTGCCGTTCTTCGCGCTCGCCGGTGCCAACCAGGAGGCCGGGACGTCGGCCGAGGACGACGTCGTCACGGAGATCGCGCATGCCCGCGGTGCCTCGCCCGCGCAGGTCCGGCTGGCGTGGACGCTGGCGCGCGGGCCGCACGTGCTGGTCATCCCCGGCACGGGCGACCCGGCGCACCTGCGGGAGAACGTCGAGGCGGGTGAGCTGGACCTCGGCCCGGAGGAGCTGACCCGCCTCGACGCCGCGCACCTCAGCGGCGGTTGATCCGGCCGAACAACCAGGTCGCCCAGCCGAACGCCACGGCCAGCAGCCCGCCGGACCACGCCAGCGCGAGCCAGCCCGAGGTGACCGGCTGGTCGTTCAGCAACGTCCGGACCGTCTCGATGACCGGCGTGATCGGCTGGTGCTCGCTGACGGCGCGCAGCCAGGTCGGCATCGTCTCCACCGGCACGAACGCGCTGCTCAGGTACGGGATGAACAGCATGAAGAACCCGAGCAGGCTCGCCGACTCGACGGTCCGCGCGATCACGCCGAAGCCCGCCGCGAGCCACGACAGCGCCAGCACGTAGAGCAGCAGCACGCCCATCGCCAGCACCCATCCGGTGACCGAGGCGGCGGGCCGGAAGCCCATCAGCAGGGCGACCAGCACCACGGCGGACGTCGCGAGGGCGTTGCGGGCGACCGAGGCGACGACGTGGCCGGTCAGCACGGAGAACCCGCTGACCGGCATCGAGCGGAACCGGTCGACCACGCCCTTCTTCATGTCGTCGGCCACGGACATCGCGGTGGACGTGGCGCCGTAACCGGTGCACAGCACGAGGATGCCGGGCACCACGTAGTCCACATAGGACTGGACGGAACCGATCGCGCCGCCGAACACGTACACGAACAGCGCCATCATCAGCACCGGCAGCACGATCGACATGATCACGAGGTCGAGGTTGCGGCGGCTCAGCCGGATGCTGCGGCCGATCATCGTCAGCGACGCGGTCATGCCGCCACCGCCGTCAGCGACGTGAAGACGTCGTCCAGGGTCGGGCGGTGCGCGGACACCCGCAGCACGCCGGCCTGGGCGGTCAGCAGGTCGTCGAGCACGCGGTGCAGGTGCACCGCGCTGCCGTCGGACGGCACGCTCAAGGTCACGCCGTCGGCCACCCCGCCGGTCACCGCCTGGGCTCGCAGCGCGTCCTGCGCGCTCGGGAAGGTCAGGTCCAGGCGGGTGCCGCCGACCGAGCTCTTCAACGCGTCCGCGGTGCCGTCCGCGACGACGCCCCCGTTGTTCAGCACCACGATCCGGTCGGCGAGGCGGTCGGCCTCCTCCAGGTACTGGGTGGTGAGGAAGATCGTCACGCCGTCGCGCACCAGGTCCCCGATCGCGTCCCACATCGTCGTGCGGCTGACCGGGTCCAGGCCTGTGGTCGGCTCGTCCAGGAACAGCAGCCGCGGCCGCGCCACCAGGCTCATCGCCAGGTCCAGGCGCCGGCGCATGCCGCCCGAGTAGGTGCGCACCCGCCGGTCCGCCGCCTCGGTCAGGTCGAACCGCTCCAGCAGCCCGAGAGCCCGTGCGCGCGCCTTCGGCCTCGCGAAACCGCGCAGGCGGGCGATCATGACCAGGTTCTCGCGCCCGGTCTGCTCCTCGTCCACCGCCGCGTACTGCCCGGTCAGGCTGATCGCGCCGCGCACGGCGGCGGCCTCGCGCACCACGTCGGACCCGCACACCCGTGCCGTGCCGCCATCGGGCCTGGTCAGCGTGCTCAGGATGCGGATCGTGGTCGTCTTGCCGGCGCCGTTCGGCCCGAGCAGTGCGAGCACGGACCCCTCCGCGATCTTCAGGTCCAGGCCGCTGAGCACGGTCGTGGAGCCATATCTCTTCGTCAGACCCTCTGTCTCGACGATCATCGAACCCCCTTTATGCGTACCTCATACGCAAAACCTGAATTAGCGTATGGCATACGCATCTGTTTGACTAGTGGCATGAGATCGGGAGGGGCATGAAGAGGGGGCGCAAGCCGACCATCGACGCCGCCGACATCACGCGGGCCGCCATCGCGGTCGCCGATGCCGAAGGGCTCGCCGCCGTGTCGATGGCACGCGTCGCGCAGGAGATGGGCAACGCCACGATGGCCCTTTATCGGCACGTGAAGAGCAAGGACGAGCTGCTCACGCTGATGGCCGACGCCGCGTTCGACGAACCGCCCGCGCTGCCGGACGGCGAGTGGCGCGACAAGCTCGGGGCCTGGGCGAGGGCGATGCTCGGCGGCATCCGCAGGCGCCCGTGGTTCCTGCAGATCCCGATGAGCGGCCCGCCGACCGGCCCCAAGAGCCTCGCCTGGTTCGACAGCGCGCTCGGTGCGCTCGAAGGCACCCCGCTGGAAGCGGGGGAGAAGGTCGGCGTGGTGATGGGCCTGATGACGTTCGTGCACGGCGAGGCGTGGCTGAGCGTCGCGCTGACGAAGGGCTTCGAGAACGACCCGGCCCAGTTCAGCCGCGAGTACGGGCAGCGGCTGCGCGAGATCGTCGACCCGCGCCGGATGCCCGCGCTCGCGAAGATCGTCGCGGCCGGCGTCTTCGACGTGGACGACCTCTTCGACGCCGACGACGTCGCCGCCGACTTCGACTTCGGCCTGCACCTGTTCCTGGAGGGCGTCGCCACGCACATCGGAGGCAGGGCATGACCTACGCGGTGATCATCCTCACCGGCGGCAAGGGCGAACGGCTCGGCGGCGTGGACAAGGCGGCGCTGTCCTATCGGGACGCGACGCTGCTCGACCACGTGCTGTCCGTTGTGGACGACGCGGCGCAGAAGGTCGTCGTGGGGCCGGAGAAGGACGTCCCCGGCGTCGTCTGGGCACGGGAGGACCCGCCCGGCGGAGGACCGCTCGCCGGTCTGGCCGCCGGTCTGGCGAAGATCACCGAGGACCAGGTCGTGGTGCTCGCCGTGGACCAGCCCGGCCTCACGCCCGGCACCATCGCGAGGCTGCGCGCCGCGGGCCGCAACGCCGTGCTCAAGGACGACAGGGTGCAGTGGCTGATCGGCTGCTGGAACACGGCCGACCTGCGCGAGGCCCTACCCGGAGATCCGCGGAACCTGCCGCTGCGCAAGACTCTTCTGCGGCTCGACCCCGTCGAGGTGTCCGCTTTGCCCGGTGAGGCGAGGGACGTCGACACGCCCGCCGACCTGGACACCCTTCACAGCGGTTGAACAGGCGGCGGGTAAGACTGTTCAACGATCGGTAAACCCTGTTCCGCATGGAGGCCCGCACGTGACCGAGCCCGCCGCCGAGGCAACGCCGAACGCATCGGCGCCCGTCACCCCGGCTCGTGACGCCCAGCTGCTCGAACGCACCGTGTTCGAGGTGAAGCGGGTCATCGTCGGCCAGGACCGGCTCGTCGAGCGGATGCTCGTGGGTCTGCTGGCCAAGGGCCACCTGCTGCTCGAAGGTGTGCCGGGCGTCGCCAAGACGCTCGCCGTCGAGACGTTCGCCCGCGTGGTCGGCGGCTCGTTCTCCCGCGTGCAGTTCACGCCCGACCTGGTGCCCGCCGACATCCTCGGCACCCGCATCTACCGCCAGTCCACCGAGACGTTCGACGTCGAGCTCGGACCCGTCGTCGCGAACTTCGTGCTCGCCGACGAGATCAACCGCGCGCCCGCCAAGGTGCAGTCGGCGATGCTCGAGGTCATGGCCGAGCGGCACGTGTCCATCGGTGGCCGCACGTTCCCGATGCCGAACCCGTTCCTGGTGCTGGCGACGCAGAACCCGATCGAGAACGAGGGCGTGTACCCGCTGCCGGAGGCGCAGCGCGACAGGTTCCTGTTCAAGATCCAGGTCGAATACCCGACCGCCGAGGAAGAGCGCGAGATCGTCTACCGCATGGGTGTCGAGGCGCCCACGCCGAACCAGGTCCTCTCGCCCGAGGAGCTGGTGCGCCTGCAGGGCGTCGCCTCGCGCGTCTTCGTCCACCACGCACTCGTCGACTACGTGGTCCGCCTGGTGATCGCGACCCGCGCGCCCGCCGAGCACGGCCTCACCGACGTCGCCGGCTGGGTCGCCTACGGTGCCTCGCCGCGTGCGTCGCTCGGCATCATCGCCGCCGCGCGCGGCCTTGCGCTCGTGCGCGGCCGCGACTACGTGCTGCCGCAGGACGTCGTGGACGTCGTGCCGGACGTGCTGCGCCACCGCCTGGTGCTCTCCTACGACGCGCTGGCCGACGGCGTGCCGATCGACCACATCATCACCCGCGTGCTGCAGATCGTGCCGTTGCCGCAGGTGTCGGCCCGTCCGCAGCAGCCGGTTCCGGCTGGTAGGCCGTGAGCAGGGACAAGGCCGAGGAGGAGCGCCCGTCCTGGGCGCCGCCCGTCCTGCGCGGTGTCAAGATGGAAGCCGCGCTGCGCATGCTCGAGCTCGAGGTCCGGCGCCGTCTCGACGGCCTGCTGCAGGGCAACCACCTCGGCCTCGTGCCGGGGCCGGGCTCCGAACCGGGCGAGGCCCGCACCTACCAGCCCGGCGACGACGTGCGCCGGATGGACTGGGCGGTCACGGCCCGCACGACGGTCCCGCACATCCGCGAGACGGTCGCCGACCGCGAGCTGGAGACGTGGCTGGCGATCGACCTGTCGCCGTCGCTCGACTTCGGCACCGCCGCGTGCGAGAAGCGCGATCTCGCGATCGCCGCGACGGCCGCGGTCGCGCACCTGACGCGGGGCGGCGGCAACCGGATCGGCGCCGCGGTCTCGACGGGCGCCGAGAACGTCCGCATCCCGGCGCGCGGCGGCCTGGCCCACGCGCGCGGCATGATCCGCAAGATCGCCGAGATCGAGCGGGCGCCCGAGGGCACCCGCGGTGACCTGGCCGCGCTGCTGGAACAACTGCGCCGCCCGCCGCGCCGGCGCGGCCTGATCGTCGTGATCTCCGACTTCCTCGGCGAGATGGAGTGGCAACGTCCGTTGCGCGCCCTGTCCGCGCGCCACGACATCGTGGCCATCGAGGTCGTCGACCCGCGTGACGTCGACCTGCCCGAGGTCGGCACCGTCGTGCTGTCCGACCCGGAGAGCGGGCGGCAGCGCGAGGTGACCGCGTCCGCGTTGCTGCGCAAGGAGTTCAACGCCGCGGCCGCGGAACACCGGGGCGAGGTGGCGGCGGGCCTGCGGCGCGCGGGCGCCGGGCACCTGGTGCTGCGGACCGACTCGGACTGGATCGCGGACACGGTTCGTTTCGTGGTGGCGCGCAAGCGCCGCTGGTCTGGGGGTGTCGCATGAGCTTCTCGAACTTCGTCGCCCCGTGGTGGTTCCTGCTGCTGCTCGCCGTGGCGCTGCTCGCCGCCGGGTACGTGGTGGCGCAGCGGATGCGGCGCAAGCGGGTGCTGCGGTTCACGAACCTGGAACTGCTGGAGAAGGTCGCGCCCAAGCGGGAACGCTGGTCGCGCCACGTCCCGGCGGCGTTCCTGCTGGCCGCGCTGGCGCTGCTGACGGTCGCGCTGGCCGGCCCGACGTCCGAGCAGCGGGTCCCGCGCAACCGGGCGACCGTGATGCTCGTGGTCGACGTGTCGCTGTCGATGAAGGCCACCGACGTGAAGCCGTCGAGGCTGGAGGCCGCGCAGGTCGCCGCCAAGTCGTTCGCCGAGGGTCTCACGCCGGGCATCAACCTCGGCCTGATCTCGTTCGCCGGCTCGGCCACCGTGCTGGTCGCGCCGACCACGGACCGTCCCGCCGTCACGCAGTCCATCGACGGGCTCAAGCTCGCCCAGTCGACCGCGACCGGTGACGCGCTGGTGGCCGCGATGGCGTCGATCGACTCGTTCGGCAAGGTCGTCGGAGGCGCCGAAGGTCCTCCGCCCGCCCGCATCGTGCTGATGACGGACGGCAAGGAGACCGTGGGCACCCGCAAGGCGTTCGACGCGGCCGAGGACGCGAAGAAGGCCGGCATCCCGATCTCCACGATCTCGTTCGGCACCGAGGAGGGCGTCGTCGACATCGAGGGCCGGCAGCAGTCGGTGCCCGTCGACGACGACTCGATGAAGGAGATCGCGAAGATCTCCGGCGGCGAGTTCTTCAAGGCCGCCTCCGCCGAGGAGCTGCGGCGCGTCTACGACACGCTCGGCGAGCAGATCGGCTACGAGAAGAAGCAGGCGGACGCGTCGAAGCCGTGGCTGTTGCTCGGCACGATGACGGCGATGTTCGCGGCCGCCGCGGCCTTGCTGCTGGGTCAGCGCCTGCCGTAGACCAGCTCGACCACACCTGTTCCGAACGCCCTGGTGCTCTTGAGTGCCAGGGCGATCGGCTTTTTGAAGAACGGTGTGCCCTCGCCGATCGCAACCGGGTTGAGGTAGAGCCGGACCTCGTCGATCAGGTCGTGCTCGAAGAACGAGCCCACGAGCTGCGCGCCGCCGACCATGCTGTCGCCGGGCAGCGCCCTGATCTCGTCCGGAACGACCTCGCGCTTGACCGTGGTGTTCCAGTCGGTGGTCTCGAGCTTCCTCGAGTAGACGATCTTGGGCATCTCCCGCCAGATCCGGCCGAAGTCGTGCATCGGCCGCGGCCACTCGGGGTGGTCCTCGGTGTGCGGCCACGCTTCGAGCATGGTCTCGTGGTTGCGGCGGCCGTCGATGAACCTGTCCATCCGCGCTAGCTCGGTGTTGAAGTGCTCGTGCATCTCGTCGTCGACGACGTGCCAGCCGATGTCGTGACCGGGACCCTCCATGAACCCGTCCAGCGAGATCGACGCCATCGTGATGATCATCCGTGGAGCCTCCGGTATTCCGCCGCCGCGCCGGGGTGCAGGGGCACCTTGCCCGTGTCGATGAGACTGCGCACGTCGAGGTACTGGGTGCCGAGCGCCTGCTCCGGCACGAGTTCCGCCGCCCTGCCCACGAGCAGCCGCACGACGGCGCCCGCGAACTCGGTGCTCAGATCGGGACGGCACACCAGCAGGTTCGGGGTGCCGATCGTGGGGACGTCGACAGGGGAGCCGTAGACGCCCGTGCGGACGTCCACGCGCTCGTAGACCTTGCCGAAGTCCTGGCGCAGCCTGGGCAGGAAGCCGTCGAGCGGCAGCAGCCTGATGCCGCCGGCCCTGTCGAGCTCCGGGGTCGGGACGCCGCCGGACCACAGCAGGGCGGCGATCTCGCCCGCCTTCAGGGCGTCGACCGCGTTGCGCAACGGGTAGTGCTCCTCCCGCACGCCCAGTGCGAGCCTGGAGCCCTGCAGCGCGGCGCCGGAGCCGTCCGCACCCAGCGACACCGGCTTGCCGACCAGGTCGGCCGCTGTCGTGTACGGCGAGGACTGCAGGACCACGAGCTGCAGGTAGTTCTCGTACACGCGGCCCAGGGCGACCAGGCCGGGTTCCATGTGGGCGCTGTCGCTCAGGGAGAGGCCGATGTCGGCACCGCCCTCGCGGAGGTGCCGGAGGTTGTCGGCGCTGCCGCCGGTCTCGACCGGGGTGATGGTCAGCGGGCTGGGCGCCAGCCGGGAGATCAGCGCGGCGAAGTCGTTGTAGAAACCGCCCGGCTCGCCTCCGGCGATCCTGATCGTGCCCGTGGGTTCGCTCGTTCCGCACGCGGTCAGGGCGAGTGCTCCGAGCAGGAACGTCCGGCGCCTCACAGCAGTGGCTCTTTCGGCAGCTCCACCGTCACGACGAGCCCGTTGTCGGTGCGCAGCCGCAGCTTCCCGTCGTGCGCGGTGACGATGCGTTCCGCGATGGCCAGGCCCAGGCCCGTGCCGCGGCGGGAGTCGTCGCCGCGCCAGAACCGTTCGGTGGCGCGCTCGATGTCCTTCTTGGACAGACCGGGTCCGTTGTCGCGCACCGTCAGCGTGGCGCGGTCGCAGATCACGGCGACCTCGGTCCCGCCGTACTTGATGGCGTTGTCCAGCAACACGTCCAGCACCTGGGCGAGATCCGACACCGCGCACCGCACGAGTCCGGGCGCGTGGTCGTCCACGGTGATCGTGACGCCCTCCGCCTGGGCCGCCGCGCGCCAGGCGTCGACGCGGTCGTGCGCCACGACCTGGAGGTCGGCGAGCTCGGGTTCGACGCCTCCCGCGGCGCGTTCGGTGGCGGTGCTCTCGGCTGAGGCCAGCGCCAGGAGCCCGTCCAGCAACGACTCCAGGCGTTCGACCTCGGTCAGCAGCGAGCCGTTGGACGGCAGCATGTCGACGCGCAACCGCAGTGCGGCCATGGGGTTGCGCAGCTGGTGCGAGGCGTCGGCGATCAGTCTTCGTTGCTGGTCCGCGGCTTCGGCGACGGCGTCGGACATGCGGTTGAACGACTCCGACAGCGCCCGCAGCTCGGCCGGACCGGCGGTGTCGGCGACATGGGTGCGCCGCTGCCCTTCCGCGACCGCCCGGACGCCCCGGTCCAGCTCCTTGAGCGGCCGCAGCAGCCAGCGGGACACGACGAGCGCCAGCAGCACGCACGCGCACGCCGCCAGCAACGCCCCGGCCAGCACCAGTGCCCACCGCCGTGCCACGTCCAGGGCGGCCACGCGCGTCGAGGCCCGCAGCACCACGGCGCCCGCGACCTTCGTGCCGATGCCGACGGGCCGGGCGAACAGCACGTCGCCGCCGCTCCACGGCAGCACGGTCGGCACGGGTGCGGCGGGCTGGTTGCGCAGCGCCGCGTCGATCTGCGCGGACACGTCCCCGGCCGTCATGCCCGACTCGACGACAGGCGTGCCGGACGCGTCGACGACCACGATCTCCTCGCCGTACACCTCGGCGTAGCGCTCCGCCTCGGACACCACGACGTCGACCGGCAGCGTGGCGAAGCGGTCCAGGTCGGCGGTGCGGCTGATCACGAACTGCTGGGTGCGCTCCGAGGCCGTGCTCATCAGCAACGGGAACGCGAACGCGGTGACGGCCGAGAGCGAGAACAGCAGCAGCACCAACAGAAGCCGTTGCCGCATCTATTCACCGAGCCGGTAGCCGAAACCGCGGATCGTGTGCAGCAGCCCCGGCCGGTCGAGCTTGGCGCGCAACTGGGTGAGGTGGACGTCGAGCGTCCGCGACACCGCCACGAACGCGTTGCCCCACACCTCGTCCATCAGCTGCTGCCGGCTCACCGCCGTGCCCGGCCGGCGCGCCAGCACCGCGAGGACGTCGAACTCCTTGGTGGTCAACGAGATCTCGCGCCCGCCGACCACGACCTGACGGCTCTGCAGGTCGATCTCCACATCGGACACCCGCACGAGCTCGCCCGGTTCCTGCGACCGGGCCGCGCTGCGCCGCGCCACCGCGTCGATGCGCGCCAGCAGCTCGGCCAGCCGCACCGGCTTCACCAGGTAGTCGTCCGCGCCCAGCCGCAGCCCGCGCACCACCGTGCGCTCGTCACCGCGCGCCGTGAGCACGAGCACCGGCACCGGGTCGATCTTGCGGAGCTTGCGCAGCACCTCCAGGCCGTCCTGGTCGGGCAGTCCGAGGTCGAGCAGCACGACGTCCGCGTCGCGGTGGGCGATCAGCGCGTCGGCACCCCTGCGCACGCGGGCAGGCCGGTGGCCGTTCGCCCGCAGCGCTTCCACCAGGGCGTCGGCGACACCGTCGTCGTCTTCGACCAACAGCACCCGCATGGGAGCAGTATCGCCCCAGAAAGTCGTTTCTGTGGTGTGCCGACGCGCTTAAGTGACTGTAAAGAAGCCTTAGCCCTGGTTGTGAGTGGTGTGGCGCCGTCGGAATGGTGTCCGGCATGACAGTCGTTCAGGAGAAGAGCAGCGAGCGCCGGGTCGTGGCGAACGTGCTGCGCGGGTCGGTCGGGAACTTGATCGAGTGGTACGACTGGTACGCCTACACCGCGTTCAGCATCTACTTCGCGGCCGCGTTCTTCCCCAAGGGCGACCAGACCGCGCAGCTGCTCAACACCGCCGCCGTGTTCGCCGTCGGCTTCCTCATGCGGCCGCTGGGCGGCTGGTTGCTCGGCCGGTACGCCGACCGGCGCGGACGCCGTGCGGCGCTGACGTTGTCGGTCACGCTGATGGCCGCGGGTTCACTGATCATCGCGCTGACGCCGTCGTACGCGTCGATCGGTGTCGCCGCACCGGTGCTGCTGGTGCTCGCCCGGTTGCTGCAGGGCCTGTCGGTCGGCGGTGAGTACGCGACCTCGGCGACCTATCTGTCCGAAGTGGCCTCTCCCGCCCGGCGCGGCTTCTACTCCAGCTTCCAGTACGTGACCCTGACGGCCGGTCAGCTCGTGGCGCTGGGCGTGCAGATCGTGTTGCAGCAGTTCCTCTCCAGGACCGAGATGATGGAGTGGGGCTGGCGGATCGCGTTCGTCATCGGCGCGACCGGGGCTGTCGTCGTGATGTGGCTTCGGCGTGGCATGGACGAGTCGGCGAACTTCGAGAAGCAGAAGGAGAGCGCCGACGAGAAGGGCACCTTCAGGGCGTTGCTCAAGCACCCCAAGGAATGCCTGCTCGTCGTGGGCCTGACGCTCGGCGGCACGGTCGCGTTCTACACGTTCACGACCTACCTGCAGAAGTTCATGGTGAACACGAGCAAGATCGACGCCGCGACGGTCAGCTGGATCAACTTCGCCGCGCTGCTGGTGTTCGTGGTGCTGCAGCCGGTCGCGGGCGCGTTGTCGGACCGGATCGGGCGCCGCCCGCTGCTGCTCGGGTTCGGCGTGCTGGGCACGCTGGCGACCGTGCCGCTGCTGTCGACGCTCGCGAAGACCTCCGAGGCGTTCCCGGCGTTCCTGCTGATGCTCGGCGGCCTGGTGATCGTCACCGGGTACACGTCGATCAACGCGATCGTGAAGGCCGAGCTGTTCCCGACCAACATCCGCGCGCTCGGTGTGGGCCTGCCGTACGCGCTGACCGTGGCGATCTTCGGCGGCACGGCCGAGTACGTGGCGCTGTGGTTCAAGCAGGCCGGCATGGAGTCGGTGTTCTTCTACTACGTCGCCGGGTGCGTGCTGATCTCCTTGCTGGTCTACGGGTTCATGCGCGAGACGTCGAAGGACTCCGTGCTGGACCGCGACTAGCCGACTACACCCAGGCGGGCCGCCAGCGCGGTCGCCAGGTGGACCGGTTCGCGTTCGGTCGTGTGGCGGATCTGCGTGCGGCAGCTGAAGCCGTCCGCGATCACGAGCGCGTCCTCGTTGTCCCGCAACGCGGGCAGCAGGTCCTGCTCGGCGCACGCGATCGACACGTCGTAGTGGCCCTTCTCGAAACCGAAGTTGCCCGCGAGTCCGCAGCAGCCCTCGACCACCGTCGGCTGCAGACCTGTCCTGGCCATGGCCTCGCGGTCCGGGTCGAAGCCCAGTTCCGCGTACTGGTGGCAGTGCGTCTGCACGACGGCCTCGCGCGTGCCCTCCACCTCGGGCAGCCTCGGCGCGACGTGCTCGGCGAACGTCCGCGTGGCGCGCGCCAGCGCCTGGACGGCGGGGTCGGCGGACAGCTTCAGCGCCTCCACGCGGAGGAACGCCGTGCAGCTCGGTTCCAGGCCGATCACCGGAACGCCCCGGCTCGTCCACGGGAGCAGCGCCCGCGCGGTGCGTTCGACCACGCGGCGAGCCCTGGCGAGCTGGCCGGTCGAGTGCCAGGTCAGTCCACAGCAGACGTTCGCGGACGGCACCTCGACGTGGTTTCCCAGGTGTGCCAGCACGTTCGCGGCGTCGAGACCGATGCCCGGCTCGAAGAAGTTCGTGAACGTGTCGGGGAACAGCAGCACCGGATCACCCTCGCCGAGAGGGTGCAGCTGACGGACCAGGGGAGTGGTCCGGCGCGGCAGCTCGCGTTCCGGTGTGATGCCCGCGAACCGGCCGAGACGGGCCGTGAACCTGTTGACCAGACCGTACTTCAGCCACGTCGGCAGCCAGCCCATGGCGTAGTGCGAACGCGGCCTGATCCGGCCCTTGTAGTGCTCGTGCAGGAACTCGGCCTTGTAGCTCGCCATGTCGACGTCGACCGGGCAGTCGCGCTTGCAGCCCTTGCACCCCAGGCAGAGGTCGAGGGCCTCCGCGACCTCCGGCGACCGCCAGCCGCCCTGGACCACCTCACCGTTGAGCATCTCGAACAGCAGGTGCGCGCGGCCTCGCGTGGAATGCTTCTCCTCCTTGGTCACGCGGTAGCTCGGGCACATCACGCCGCCCTTGGTGTTCAGGCACTTGCCGACGCCGACGCACCTGCGCGTGTCGCTCGCGAACTCCGCGCGGGTCGGGATCCTCGGTGGCGCGACGAGGACCCGCAAGTCGTCGTCGAGCTTCAGCGGCTCCACGATCCGGCCGGGGTTGAGCAGGTTCCGCGGATCGAACGCGCGCTTGAACTCGCCGAACGCCCTGATCGCCGCGGGCGGGTACATCCGGCCGAGCAGCTCGGACCGCGCCTGGCCGTCGCCGTGCTCGCCCGAGAGGCTGCCGCCGTGGCTGACGACCAGGTCGGCGGCGTCCTGCAGGAACTCGCGGTACCCGCGGGCCAGGTCGAAGTCGATGCGGACGTGCAGGCACCCCTCGCCGTAGTGGCCGTAGGTGATGCCACGCCGCCCGTACCTGGTCAGCAGCTGGTCGAACTCGCGCAGGTAGGTGCCGAGCCGCTCCGGCGGGACGGCCGCGTCCTCCCAGCCCGACCACGCCTCGCTGCCGTCGGCCATGCGCGTGGCGAGCCCGGCGCCGTCCTCGCGGATCCGCCACAGGGCGCGCTGGTGGACCGGGTCGTGGATGATCATCGAGTTCCTGCTGATCCTGGCGACCCGCTCGGGGTTGTCCTCGACCTCGACGAACAGCCAGCTGCGACCTTCCGGCAGGTCGGGGCGGGTCCGCACGCTGTGCACCAGCGCCTCGTTCAGGCCCTCGATCGCGAGTGCGTCCTCGATCTGGGTGACCTGGTCGGCGGCTTCGTAGGTGTCCGCGAACCCGAGCACGACCAGGACGCGGCGTTCCGGCCTGCGCACCAGTTTCAGCTCGGCGCCCAGCAGCACGACACAGGTGCCCTCGGTGCCGACCAGCTGCTGCGTCAGCGTGGGGGCGTCCAGCGCGTACCCGCTGACGCGGCGGCTGAGCTGGGGAAACCACGCCGGGTCGTGCGCGGGCAGGGCCAGTTCCGGCGGGTTCGTGGTGTCGAACGTGCGGCCGTCGACGGTGAGGACGCTCAGGTTCGTGACGTTCTCGCTGGTCTTGCCCCACCTCACCGAGTGCGCGCCGCACGCGTTGTTGCCGATCATCCCGCCGATCGTGCAGCGCGAGTGCGTCGACGGGTCCGGGCCGAACAGGTGGTCGCCGGCCTGGGCGTTGATCTTGTCGAGCACCGCTCCCGGCTGGACCAGCGCCCGGTCGCCGGAGATCTCGAACGCGGTCAGGTACCGGCTGAAGTCGATCACCATGCCGGTGCCGCACGCGTTGCCCGCGATGGACGTCCCGGCGCCCCGGCTGGTGATCGGCACGCCCTGCCCGGCGGCGATCGCGACCGCCGTCACCACGGCCTCCGTCGTGCGCGGGCGGACGACCACCCGCGGCACGTGCCGGTAGTTCGACGCGTCCGCCGAGTACAGGGCCCGGCTCGCCGGGTCGTCCAGGACGTCACCGTCCACCTGGCGCCGGAGCTGATCGAGAAAGGCCCGCATCACCCGATCATGCCCGGCTGGATGTGACATGGCTCCGCCGATGCCGGACTACCTGCCGGTAGCCGATAGCCTCACCCGGTCAACCAGCAGCGATTCTCAGGAGAGCTAGTGAGTCGGTCCGTTCTGGTCACCGGAGGCAACCGCGGCATCGGCCTCGCGATCGCGCAGGCGTTCGCGGCGCAGGGCGACAAGGTCGCGGTGACGCACCGCGGGTCCGGCGCTCCCGAAGGTCTGCTCGGCGTGAAGTGCGACGTGACGAACTCCGAGGAGATCGACGCCGCCTTCACCGAGGTCGAGGCCGCCCACGGTCCCGTCGAGGTGCTCGTCTGCAACGCGGGCATGACGCAGGACACGCTGCTGCTGCGCATGAGCGAGGAGCAGTTCACCCAGGTCGTCGACGCGAACCTGACCGGCGCGTTCCGCTTCGCCCAGCGCGCCTCGCGCGGCATGCTGCGCAAGAAGTTCGGCCGCATCGTCTTCATCTCGTCCGTCGTGGGCCTGACCGGTGGCGCCGGCCAGGTGAACTACGCCGCCTCCAAGGCCGGCATGGTCGGCATGGCGCGCTCGATCGCGCTGGAGCTCGGCTCGCGCAACATCACCGCGAACGTCATCGCGCCCGGCTTCATCACCACGGACATGACCGCGGAGCTGCCCGAGGCCGTCCGCGAGGCGGCGCTCAAGCAGATCCCGGCCGGCCGATACGGTGCGGCCGAAGAGATCGCGCGCGCCGTCACGTTCCTCGCGGCGAACGAGGCGGGCTACATCAACGGTGCCGTGCTGCCGGTCGACGGCGGCCTCGGCATGGGCCACTGACTTTCACGAACCACGGCTGGTTTCCCGTACTGCGAAAGGGTTGGATCAAGTGACCGGACTGCTCGAAGGCAAGCGACTGCTGATCACCGGTGTGATCACCGACGCGTCGATCGCCTTCCACGTCGCACGCGTCGCCCAGGAGCAGGGCGCCGAGGTCGTGCTGACCGGGTTCGGCCGGATGAGCCTCGTGCAGCGCATCGCCCAGCGCCTGCCCAAGCCCGCCCCCGTCGTCGAGCTCGACGTGCAGAACCAGGAGCACCTCGACACGCTCGCCGACCGGGTGCGCGAACACGTCGACGGTCTCGACGGCGTCGTGCACGCCATCGGATTCGCCCCGCAGAGCTGCCTCGGCGCCCCGTTCATGGACGCGCCGTGGGAGGACGTCTCCGTGGCGATGCACGTCTCCGCGTACTCGTACAAGGCGCTCGTGCAGGCCGTCCGCCCGTTGCTGTCGCACGGTTCCTCGGTCGTCGGCCTCGACTTCGACGCCCGCCAGGCGTGGCCCGCCTACAACTGGATGGGCGCGGCGAAGGCGGCGTTCGAGTCGATCAACCGCTACATGGCGCGCGACCTCGGCCCGGACGGCATCCGCGTGAACCTGATCTCCGCCGGCCCGGTGCGCACCATGGCCGCGAAGTCCATCCCGGGCTTCGGCGAGCTGGAGAAGATGTGGGGCGAGAAGGCTCCGCTGAGCTGGGACGTCGACGACCCCACGCCGGTCGCGAAGTCGGTCTGCGGCCTGCTCTCCGACTGGTTCCCGGCCACCACGGGCTCGATGGTGTTCGTCGACGGCGGCGTGCACTTCCTCGGTCTCTGACGTCACATCTGTTCGTCATGTGAGGCGTTCGGGCGTCTGATTGGATGGAGCGGTGAGTTTCGATGCGCTGCTCTGGCTGTCGTTCGGCGGCCCAGAAGGTCCTGAGGACGTCCGTCCCTTCCTGGAGAACGTGGTACGCGGACGTGGCGTGCCGCCGGAGCGGCTGGACGAGGTCGAGGCCCACTACCAGCACTTCGGCGGCGTGTCGCCGATCAACCGCCTGAACCTCGAAGCCATCGACGCCGTGCGGGCCCGCGGCTTCGAGCTGCCGATCTACTTCGGCAACCGCAACTGGCACCCGATGGCCGAGGACGTAGTCGCGCAGATGAAGGCCGACGGCGTGAAGCGCGCATTGGTGTTCCCCACGAGCGCGTACGGCGGCTACTCCGCGTGCCGGCAGTACGACGAGGACATCGTGCGTGCGCTGCAGGCCGTGCCGGACGGCCCGGAACTCGTGAAGCTGCGCCAGTTCTTCGACCACCCGCTCTTCATCTCCTCCTTCGCCGACGGGGTGCGCGCCGCGGCCGCGTCGTTGTCCGGCCCGTACCGCCTGGTGTTCACCGCGCACTCGGTGCCGGTGTCCGCCGACAAGGCCGCCGGGCCGCCCTCGGAAGGCGGGTACCGCTACTCGCGCCAGGTCGTCGAGGCCTCCCGGCTCGTGGCCGCGGAGCTGGGCGTCACCGAGTACGACGTCGTGTGGCAGTCGCGCTCGGGCCCGCCGCAGATCCCGTGGCTGGAGCCGGACGTCGTCGACCACATCGACGCCCTGCACGCCAAGGGCGTCACCGGGGTCGTGGTGTGCCCGATCGGTTTCGTGTCCGACCACCTCGAAGTGGTGTGGGACCTCGACACCGAGGCGCGGGACCGCGCTCTGGAGCTCGGCATGGAGTTCGCCCGCGCCGCCACGCCGAACGGGGATCCCCGCTTCGCCGAGCTCGTGACCGAGCTGGTCGCGGAGCACACGTCCGGTGCGCCCGTGCGGAAGCTGTCCTCGTTCGTGGTCGCGGGGTGCACGGTGAACGGTGCGCCGTGCGCGCCGTTGTGTTGCGAACCGGCCAAGAGGCCCGCCCGCACCTAGACAGTGCTTTTTCAACGGGTGCAGAATTGGTCTCATGACCAGTTCCGCGGCCGTCGAGGTCACCGGGCTCCGGGTGAGCCGGGGCAAGCGTCTGGTCCTGCGGGACGTGAGCTGCACGATCCTGCGGGGCAGTGTCACCGGGCTGCTCGGCCCGTCCGGCTGCGGCAAGACGACGCTGATGCGCTCGGTCGTCGGTGTGCAGATCGTGGAGTCCGGCGAGGTGACGGTGCTCGGTGCGCCCGCCGGCAGTCCCGGGCTGCGGAACCGGATCGGGTACGCGACCCAGAACCCCGCTGTCTACGCCGACCTCAGCGTGGCCGAGAACATCCGCTACTTCTGCGCCGTGCTGGGAGCGCCCAGGTCCGAAGTGCCGCGCGTGATCGACGAGGTCGGGCTCGGTGGGCACGAGT
This sequence comes from Lentzea sp. NEAU-D7, assembly GCF_026242055.1. Taxonomy (GTDB): domain Bacteria; phylum Actinomycetota; class Actinomycetes; order Mycobacteriales; family Pseudonocardiaceae; genus Lentzea. The sequence goes on from NZ_JAPJDL010000002.1 coordinate 388,942, forward strand.
CCCAGCTCGTGTCGTCGTTGTCGGGCGGTGAGCTGTCGCGGACGAGCCTCGCGGTCGCGTTGCTCGGCAAGCCCGAGTTGCTGGTGCTGGACGAACCGACCGTCGGCCTCGACCCGTTGCTGCGCGACGAGCTGTGGACGTTGTTCCGGGAGCTCGCCGATCGTGGCGTCACGCTGCTCGTCTCCAGCCACGTCATGGACGAGGCCGCGCGCTGCGAGCGGTTGCTGCTGATGCGCGACGGCGCCCTGCTGGCCGACGACACCCCGGCCGCTCTCCTGTCGCGGACCGGCGCCGGCGACCTGGAGCAGGCGTTCCTGTGGCTGGTCCGGGCGAGGGAGGCAGCGTGAACACCTCGGTCCTGCTGGCCACGACCGCGCGGATCCTCACCCAGTTCCGCCACGACCGCCGCACCGTGGCGCTGATGGTGCTCATGCCGTCGCTGCTGCTGGTCCTGCTGCGGTTCGTCTTCAACTCGGACCAGGCCTTCAGCCGCGCCGCACCGGCCCTGCTGGCGGTCTTCCCGTTCGCGATCATGTTCATCGTCACGTCGATCACGACCCTGCGCGAGCGCACCACGGGCACGCTCGAACGACTCATGACGATGCCGATGGGCAAGCTGGACCTGTTGTTCGGCTACGCGCTGGCGTTCGGGATCGTGGCTCTCGTCCAGGTGCTGGTCGCGGTCGGCATCTCGCTGACGTGGCTCGGCCTGGAGATCGGTGGCTCGGTGTGGCTGCTCGTGGCCATCGCGGGACTGGACGCGTTGCTGGGAACGGCGCTGGGCCTGTTCGCGAGCGCCTTCGCGCGCACCGAGTTCCAGGCCGTGCAGTTCATGCCGTTGTTCGTGATGCCGCAGGTGTTGCTGTGCGGGTTGTTCGCGCCCCGGGAGGCGATGACGCCCGTGCTGGAGTGGCTGTCGAACGTCATGCCGCTCTCGTACGCGGTTGACGCGCTCACGGCCGTGACGACGTCGTCCGACATCACGGGTGAACTGGTGCGCAACCTCGCGGTCGTGGCGGCGTGCGGACTCCTGGCGCTGGTGCTGGGCGCGGTGACGTTGCGCAGGCGTACGCCCTGATCACCGGCCCTGCAGGGCCGCGGTCAGCGACTCCTCGGCGTTGGCGGGCAGGGCGCCGTCGTGGTCGAGGGCGTAGCGGACGATGGCGCGGAACTCGTCGCTGAAGCGCGAGTAGTACGGCGTGACCGGGCGCAACCGGGCGTCCTCGATCGCTTTCAGCAGTGTGCGGGCGTAGGGGTACTCCCTGGCGATCCGGCTGTCCTGGTAGACGATGCCGCGGGTGGCGGCGAGGCCTCCCCGTTCGAAGAGGAGCTGCTGGCTGCGGGGGCCGGTGAGGAACTCGATGAGTGCCTGGGCGGCGCGCGGTTTCGTGGACTTCGCGGAGATGGCGAGGTTCTGGCCGCCCAGCACGCTCGGGCCGGGCAGCTGCGCTACCTCGAAGTCGATGCCGGGACGGCCTGCGGACTCGGTGCGGTTGCCCTCCAGGACGCGGTGGGCCACGGGCCAGTTGCGCATGAAGGCGATCTTGCCGTCGCGGAACGCCTGGGTGGTGAGCTCCTCGCTCTGCGAGCGGGATTCGGGCAGCACCACGGGCTTCTCGCCCTTGAGGCCGTCGGCGAGCCAGCGCAGGGCGCGGCGGGTGCGGTCGGAGTCGATCACGACCTTGCCGGTGTCGTCGACCACGTCGCCCTTCTCCGCCCAGATCAGTTCCAGGGCGTTCACGGTGAGGCCCTCGTAGTCGAGCAGCTGACCGGCGTAGCCCGCGGTGAGGCGGGCGTCCTGCGCCGCCCGCAGCGCGCGGGTGGAGGTGTCGGCGATGTCGTCGAGGCCGAGAGGTTCGTCCTGGACGAGGTCCTTGCGGTAGAAGAGCAGTCCCGCGTCCGTGTTGAACGGCAGTGCCCACAGGACACCCTGGTAGCGGCAGCTCTCCAGCGGCCGGCGCAGGAAGCCGCTGGTGTCCACAGCGGACAGCGGGCGCAGGTAGCCGGACTGGGCGAACTCCGCGGTCCAGGTGACGTCGAGGTTGTAGACGTCCGCGTTCTCCGCCTTCTCCCTCGCCCGTGCGACCATCTCGCTGCGCTGGCCGTCCGCCTCCGTCGGCAGCTCGACGATTTCCGCGGGCTGTTCGGGGTGTTCGGAGTTCCACTGGTTGATCAACGCGCGCCGCTGGCCGCCGTCGCTCTGGTCGCGGCCGCTGAGCACGACGAGCTTGCCCTTCTCCCACTCGGTCGACTCGCGGAAGAGCGGCTGGATGCCGCTGGTGAACAGGATCGTCAGCACGACGCCGACGGCCACGCCCATCGCGAGCCACGACCGGTTCGCCCACACCACGCCGGGCGGGCCCAGCCTCGGCAGAGCCGCCCACGTGCGCCGCAACCACCTCATCCGGTGCCTCCCCACACCCGGCGGAACAACGCCGCCAGGTCGTCGCCGAGCGTGTCCGTGGTCGAGTCGCGGCACTCGCCGCCGGACGCGTCCGTGATCGAGGTCAGCGCGTGCGCCGCACAGCTGGCCTCGCCGACGGCGATCACGAACACCCGGATCCCCTTCTGCCGCACCGCGTTCACCACGTCCTGCCGGGTCTGCGCGCTCGTCGTGTCCTCGCCGTCGGTCAGGGCGATCACCGCGCTCACGTGGTCGGCGTCGTCGGCGCCGACCCGGTCGAGGCTGTCGAGGATCGCCTGGTGCAGCGGCGTGCCGCCGGAGGGCCGCACCGCGGTCAGCGCGGCGGACGTGGCCTCCTTGTCCCGCCTGCCGAGCGGGATGAGCGGCCGGACCGCGGTGTCGCTGAACACCGACAGGCCGTACGTGTCCCTGGCGCCCATCTGCGTGAGCGCCTTGCGGACACCCTCGACCGCCACGGCGAACCGCTGCTCACCGGTGGCCGTCGGCTCGGCCATCGACCCGGACGCGTCGAGCGTCAGCCAGACCCGGCCGTCCCTTTTCGCCTGTTCGTACTTCTTGAGGAACGCGGCCTGGGCCTCCTCGTCCGGTGCCGCCTCGGCCCGGTCGAGCGCCAGACCCGCCCGCACCCCCAGCTCCTCGCGGAACTCGGCCCCCGCGGCCTGCCCTGCGGGACGCAAGCCGGCGGCGTTGAGCGCCGTCATGCCCTCCTGCGTGCCGAGCCACGCCTGGAACGCCGACGCGGGCCCTCGGGCGGCGAGGTTCGACACGCCCTGCGCGTCCCACTCGACGAGGTTCAGCGGGTAGTCGGCGCGGTAGGTGTCCGACGGGTACAGCGCGGTGAGGCACGGCTTCTCCGCGCAGCTGGTCTTGTTGTGCCGCAACAGGACCTGCTCGGTCGTGATCATCGCGGAGCCCGGCTGCGGCCGGTCGGCCTCCGTGACCCTGCGCTCGACGACGGCCGGTTCGAGCGAGTCGTACAGCGCCGCCGAGGCGAGCCTGCCGTCGATCGCCGTCAGCGGGTTCGGCCTGCCGATCGCGATCCCGGTCCTGCCGACCTTGGTCAGCAGGTCGCCCCAGTTCTCGGGGGAGCTGGAGACGACGTCCTGCGCGATCTGAGCGGGCACGGCGAGCACGACGGGCGAGAACGCGACCGACTCGCCCGGCTTGACGCGCACCGCCGACCCGATGCCGCCGGTGCGGCGCACCACCTCGTTCGTCTCCGCGGTCGAGTCCGGCAGCCACACGTCCGGGTGCGGCCCGATCTCCCGCAGGTCCTGCGACGACCACGAGGCCCGCAGCGCGAGCGCGCCCTTGTTGCCCGGTGCGGAGAACACGTAGAGCCGCGCCGTGCGGCACCCGTGGTTCGCCGCCGCCGTGTGCTGTTCGAACCTCCGCGCCACCTCACCGATCGCGGGCGCCGCGTCCCGCGACGTCAGGACCCGCACCTCGGTCGGTTGTGGACAGCCGAGCAGCAGCACCCGCCCGTACGCGATCACCGGCGGCGCCGCGACCGCGAGGAGCCCTGCCGCGACCACCAGCACGGCCGTGAACACCACCCAGCGCAACCGGATGCGTTTGAGCAGCTGGTTCAACCGGTCGATCGCGGACGCGGACAGCACCAGGAGAGTCGCGCCGATGCCGTAGAGCACCCACGACTGCCAGGTCGAGAGCGCACCGGTGGCCGTCTCGGAGAGCAGGTGCCCGGCGACCGCCGTCAGCATGAGGGCGCCCGCGTACCTGGGCGCTGTGCTCGACCGGCGCTGGTCGACGTCCTCCATTCCGCGTCCTCCCCGATCGGCACCCTATGCGGGGGCACCGACAGTTCTGGGGGAGTTGCCTTCTCAGGCGGGGGTCGCGGGCGGAGAACCACTCGTTTGGGCCAGTGGTCGTCCAGTGATCACGACGAGGTCTTCTCCGCGCTGGTGGGCGGCGTGGCCGCGTCAGTGCCTGCCCGCGCCGCTGTCCGCCAGGACGCGCACCGCCTCGTCGACCGCCGCGCACCGTGCGCGGCGCACGGCTTCGGAGACCGGGCGCAGTGCCTCGGTGCGGGCGGTGATGGCCGACGCCGACAGCGCGCCGCCGGGGGAGTCGGCGCTGGCCACGGACACGATCGCGGCCACCTCCGCGGCCCGTTGCAGCACCCGGAGCGCCCGCGGTGGCATCGCGTCCGGCCACGGCAGCGTGGAGTTCTCGGCCGCGAGGTCGGCGATCTCCTTGCGGACGTTCGGGCGGTGCTTGGCCACGTCCAGCGTCGCCAGCGCCGCCGTCGCCTCGCGCAGTGCCGCGCCCAGGCCGTGCTCGGCCTCGCCGATCGGGATGTGTTCGAGGCCGTTGGACGACGGCAGGTCGAACACCGTCCAGCGCATCACGCCGTCGGCCACGATCTTCGGCACGAGCCCGATGTGCACGGACGGGACGACGAGCGCCTCACCGGAGCGCAACGCGCACGTCGAGAGGGGGCCCTTGCCGCCAAGACCTCGTACGTCGCCCGGTACCGGCAGCACCAGCCGGGCGGAGGTGGCTCCCGCGCGCCGCAGGGCGGCCAGCAGCAGGGCGGGGCCCACGGGGGCCTCGTCGGGACCGGGGAGGTCGAGCGCCGTGGCGGTGCCGTCGTCGTCGGCCACCACCTCGTGCTGCTCGGCCCACGTGTGCAGGGCGTCGAGGACGTCGTCGGCGGCGGCTAGACCGTGCAGCCAGCCCGACGTCCACACGACCAGCGTGGCACTTGCACAGGACACCCGACGAGATTACGTTGCCGGACCCCGGGAGCCCCACCCGGTGTGCCCGATCCGAGACAGCTACTTCGCCGGACCGATGTGCTCCTCGAGCAGCGACCGGAACGACGTCAGGTCCTCATCGGACGCGAAGGCCCGGTGTGGCACGGACAGCGACGCCGCGCCCTCGTCCAGCGTCTCCAGGACGAAGCCCTGCCGCGTCTCGGTCCAGCCCGGCAGCTCCTCCCAGGCGATGTCCTCGCGCACCGCGTTGCCCACGGCCATCCGGAACGAACGGGCGTCGGCGCTGCCGACGACGGTGCGGCTGATCATCTCGTCGGACGTGAAGCGCCACCACACCGCGACCGGCTCCATGAAGCCGATGACCAGCGCGCACACCAAGCCGAAGAGCGCCACGAACAGCGTGTCCTCGAAGCCCAGCAGCAGCACGAGCGAGAACGCCGCGAGCACGAGCGCGAACCACGGCGCCCACCTGAACATCGGCACCATCGCGCGCAGGCTGGCCCGCCAGTCGGCGGGTGACGGGGCCCATCTGAAATCGACACAGTTGCTCATAACGCCTCGCATTGTGCTGCACGGTGCCCGCCCGCATCCGGGGGATGACGAAAGCACCCGGGCCGCCCGGCATCCAGTTCGCTCAAGGAGAACAGGCGCACGGCGCCGCGACGTGCCTGCTGTCCACGCCGAACGTTGGACCGGTGTTCGGCGGGAGTTCCCCGTGTTTCCACGGTGTCCTCGCGCACGACCCGAAGATGTTGTGGATTCTGCTCGGCGCGGTGAACGCCGCTCGGCTTCCCCAGCTGGAGTCGCTCCACGTCGACGGGTCAGGTTCGGGTGCGTAGCGTCGTCTGCGTGACCCAGAACCTGGCCCGCACGGCGGGCGAACTGCGCGCCGCCGGGCACCTGCCGCGCGGCGTCAAGACCGAGATCAGGGAGAACCTCCTCGCGGCCCTGCGCGAAGGACGCAACCCGTGGCCCGGCATCGTCGGTTTCGACCGCACGGTGCTCCCGCAGCTCGAACGCGCGCTGCTCGCCGGCCACGACGTCGTCCTGCTCGGGGAGCGCGGGCAGGGCAAGACCCGCCTGCTGCGCAGCCTGATCTCGTTGCTCGACGAGTGGACGCCCGTCATCGAGGGCTCCGAGCTGGGTGAACACCCGCTCGACCCGATCACGCCGGAGTCGAAGCGCCGTGCCGCCGAGCTCGGCGACGACCTGCCGGTGGTGTGGCGGCACCGCGACGAGCGCTACGCGGAGAAGCTCGCCACGCCCGACACGTCCGTGGGTGACCTCGTCGGCGACGTCGACCCGGTGAAGGTCGCCGAAGGGCGTTCGCTCGGCGACCCGGAGACCATCCACTACGGCATGCTCCCGCGCGCCCACCGCGGCATCATCGCCATCAACGAGCTGCCCGACCTGGCCGAACGCATCCAGGTGTCGTTGCTCAACGTCATGGAGGAGCGCGACATCCAGGTCCGCGGCTACACGCTGCGGCTGCCGCTGGACGTGCTGCTCGTGGCGACCGCGAACCCCGAGGACTACACGAACCGCGGCCGCATCATCACGCCGCTGAAGGACCGCTTCGGCGCCGAGGTGCGCACGCACTACCCGCTGGAGATCGAGGCCGAGGTCGACCTGGTGCGCCAGGAGGCCGCCCTGGTCGCCGAGGTGGGCGACCACCTGCTGGAGATCATCGCCCGGTTCGTCCGGCACCTGCGCGAGTCGTCGTCGATCGACCAGCGCTCCGGTGTCTCGGCCCGGTTCGCGGTCGCGGCGGCGGAGACCGTCGCTGCGTCGGCGTTGCGCCGGTCCGCGCTGATCGGGGAGACCCCGGCCATCGCCCGTCCGGTCGACCTGGAGTCGGTGCCGGACGTGCTGCGCGGCAAGCTCGAGTTCGAGGCGGGGGAGGAGGGGCGCGAGGAGGAGGTCCTGGTCCACCTGCTGCGCCGCTCGATCGCCGACACCGCGCGGGCGCGCCTGGCCGGGCTGAACCTGCGTGCGCTGGCCGAGGTCGTCTCGGACGGCCACCCCGTCGCCACGGGCGACCGCGTGCACGCCGGCGACCTGCTGGCCGCGTTGCCGGAGCTCCCGATCCTGCACGAGGTCGCGGCACGGCTGGGCGCGGGCCCGAAGGACCCCGTCGGCCGCATCGCCTCCGCCGTGGAACTGGCCCTGGAGTCGCTGTACCTGACGCGCAACCTGTCGAAGGACAACTCCTCCGACGACGACCGATCGGTGTACGGATGAGATATCGCTACGGGCGCTGGGGCGGCGGCGCCGATCCGCTGGCGCCCCCGGTCGACCTCCGCGCGGCCGTGGACGAGCTCGGCCGCGAGATCATGGAGGGCGCCTCACCGGCGTCCGCCCTGCGCGAGCTGCTGCGGCGCGGCGTCGACGGCACCCGCGGCCTCGACGACCTGACCTCGCGCCTGTGGCAGCGCCGTGCGTCGATCCAGCGCCGGCACCGCCTGGACGGCACGCTGACCGAGGTCAAGCGGTTGCTCGACCAGGCCGTCGAAGCCGAGCGCCGCACGCTGTTCCCGGACCCGTCCGACGACGCGCGCTTCCGCGAGGCCCAGCTCGACGCCCTGCCGCCGGGCACCGCCGCGGCCGTCCAGGAGCTCTCCTCCTACGACTGGCGTTCCGCCGAGGCGCGCGAGGCGTTCGAGCAGATCCGCGACCTGCTCGGCCGCGAGCTGCTGGACCAGCGCTTCCAGGGCATGAAGGAAGCACTGTCCAACGTGGACTCCGACGACGTGCGCCGGATCCAGCGCATGTTGCGGGACCTCAACTCGCTGCTGGAGGCGCACGCGTCGGGCTCACCGGACACGCCGCGCCTGTTCGACGAGTTCATGCGCAAGCACGGCGAGTTCTTCCCCGAGAAGCCCCGCAACGTCGACGAGCTCATCGACGCCCTGGCCGCCCGCTCGGCCGCCGCGCAACGCATGATGAACTCGATGACCGACGCCCAGCGCGCCGAGCTGTCCGCGTTGTCCCAGCAGGCTTTCGGCGGCATCGGGTCCCAGCTGTCCACCCTGGACTCCCTCTTGCAGCAGCTGCGGCCGGGGGAGGACTGGACGTCGTCCGCCCGCTTCCGCGGCCAGGACCCGCTGGGCCTGGGCGAGGGCGCGCAGGCGATGGCGGACCTCGCCGAGCTCGACGCGCTGGCCGAGCAGCTCTCCCAGTCGTATCCGGGCGCCCGCCTGGAGGACATCGACCTGGAGGCGCTGGAACGCCAGCTGGGCGAGTCGGCCTCCGTCGACGCCCGCCGCCTCGCGGAGCTGGAAAAGGCGCTGCGCTCCCAGAACATCGTGGAACGCGCCCCCGACGGCTCCCTGAAGCTGACGCCCAAGGCGTTGCGGCGCCTAGGCGAGACGGCTCTGCGCGGCGTGGTCGACCAGCTGCGCTCGTCGCAGGGCTCACGCGAGACCACCTCGGCCGGCGCGGCGGGCGAGCTGATCGGCTCGACGCGCCCGTGGCAGTTCGGCGACACCGAGCCCTGGGACGTGCCGCGAACCCTGCGCAACTCCGTGCTGCGCTCCGGCAGGATGTCCCTGGACGTCGTGGACCTCGAGGTCTCCGAGACCGAGCACCGCACCCGTGCGGCTGTCGCGTTGTGCGTGGACACCTCCTGGTCGATGGTGCAGGACGGCCGCTGGGTGCCGATGAAACGCACGGCTCTCGCCCTGCATCACCTCGTGCGCACCCGTTTCCGCACCGATGCCCTGCAACTGGTGACCTTCGGGCGTTATGCCGAGGCCGTGGACATCGGACAGCTGACGGCGCTGGAGGGCGTGTGGGAGCAGGGCACGAACCTGCACCACGCCCTGTTGCTGGCCGGGCGCCACGTCCGCCGCCACCCCGACGCGCAACCCGTGGTGCTGGTCGTGACCGACGGCGAACCCACCGCCCACCTCGAACCCGAGGGCGACGCGGAGTTCAACTACCCGCCGCTGCCGCGGACGCTCGCCAAGACGTTGAACGAGGTCGACGCGCTGGCCCGGCTCGGGGCGACGATCTCGGTGTTCAAGCTCGGCGACGATCCGCGACTGGCCGCCTTCGTCGACATCGTGGCCCGGCGGGGTGGTGGCCGGGTGGTGTCGGCCGACGAGGAAGGCCTCGGGGCCGCGGTGGTCAGCGACTACCTGAGGTCGCGGCGACGGCGGCGGTGATGCGCAAGTACCTCCTCGCGGTCGTGCTGAGCGGCGTGCCGTCCACCGTGCACGCTCTGATGGTGGGCGACGACGTGTTGCGCGCCACCAGGGCTGCAGGATCGTTGGTCGGCGGCGGGGTGCGTGAGGGCGTGGTCGTGCACCTCGCCGTGTCGGCGTTCTGGACGGTCGCGCTGACGCGGCTTCGAGTGCGGGGTGCCGTGGCGGGAGCCGTCGCAGGGCTGCTGATCGCCGCAGGCCGTGTCCCGGAAGTCCCGTCGGGCGGCAGTGGCGGCCGAGGGCCCCGGAGACGACACCGCCGCCCGGTATGAGGGCATCGCGGCGGCGCCGTCTCCGGGTCTCTCGCCCGCGCCTGCCACCGGACGAACTTCCTGGACACGACCTGGACCTGGAGGTCGTCGGGCGCTGCAACGCGCAGATCCGCGCTCTGCCACGTGGTCCGCAGTGGCTGGACCACGTGGCGTTCGGCGTCCTCGTCGCTCAGAGGTCGTAGAGCGCGGCCAGGCGGGGGAGACGGGCGGCCATCTCCGCGCTGTCGTCGAAGTCGAAGTCCCAGTCCGGGTCGAGCTCGGGGTAGCGGATCCTGAAGGCGTCCTGCGGCAGCTGCATGCCCGTGGCCTTCAGGTGGGCGTTCCACGCGATCGACAGGGCCTCCTGGCAGTCGAACTCCATGCCGGACTCGGCGGCGGCCACGACCGCGGGTAAGGCCGCCAGCGAGTCCGGGTCGGCGAGGGCGGTCGTGTAGACCTCCTCGCCCTGGGTCACCAGCCAGCCGCGGAAGTAGTCGAAGCCGTCGTCCGAGCAGCCGCCGTTGATCACGTAGGCCGCCGCCCACAGCGGGTTCTGGTACGAGACGGTCAGCAGTTCCCACAGGACCTGCTGGGTCGCGACGATCTCGGCGGGCGGCCTGTCGGCGAGCAGGGTGGTGGCCGCGGCCGCCACGGCGTCGCCGTCGGACGGGTCGGTGACGTTCGCCCTGGCATCGGCGATGAGCTTCCAGAAGGTCTTCGGATCCACGTCCTGGAGCTTGACAGAGGGGTCTGACAATTTTTGGCGCCTGACTTACGAGCCGGGACGTTCTAGGTTGGAGACATGATCAGGACTCTGTTTCGCTCGCTCGAGGCCGTGCACGGCATGATCTACTTCGCGCCCGAGGCGGACTCGCGGTACGCGAGCGCCGGGCTCGACCGGCCCGGCGGGTACTTCGCGTCGCGGGCGGCGGCGCTGGGGGCGGTCGGGGCCGAGGTCGTGATCGCGACGTTCTACAACTTCAACCCCGCGATCGTGCGGGCGCGCATCCCCCAGGCCTGGGAGAAGGTCACGCCCCAGCGCATGCTCGAACTGCGGTGGGAGGCGGCGGACGAGGCGCTGGCCAAGGTGCTGCCGGACGACCTCAAGGAGATCACCGAGCTGGCCAGGCGGGCCGCCGAGCGGTCCAAGGAGATGCCGCACGGCCGCACGTTGTTCGCCGCGCACGCCGCCCTGCCGTGGCCGGACGAGCCCCGCCTGCAGCTGTTCCACGCCCAGACGCTGCTGCGCGAGTTCCGTGGTGACGGGCACCTCGCGGCCCTGCTCAGGCACAACGTCACCGGCATCGAGGCGCTCGTGCTGCACGTCGCGACGGGGGAAATTCCGGCCGAGGTGCTGCGCAAGACGCGTGCGTGGTCCGAGGAGCAGTGGGCGGCGACGGTGGAGGACCTCCGCGAGCGCGGGCTCGTCGGCGAGGACCAGCTGCTCACGGAGAAGGGGCGCGAGCTGCGGCAGGCCATCGAGGACGACACGGACCACATGGCCGCGCCGGCCTACGACGTCCTGTCGGACCAGGAGAAGCAGCGGTTCGTCGAGCTGGCCTCGCCGCTGAGCAAGGCCGTCCTCGAAGCGGGAATGGTCCCCGGCCGCCGCTAGTCGGCGTCGGTGCCGTCCCGATCCGTCGACGCGAGCGCCTTCTCGGTGACCTCGTCCTTGCCCGCCCTGTGCTTGCCGGGATGGGTCAGCGAGAAGTGCGCCTCGTCGCGCATCCGCTCCACCATGTGCGGGTAGTGCAGCTCGAACGCCGGACGCTCCGAGCGGATCCGCGGCAGCTCCGTGAAGTTGTGCCGCGGCGGGGGCGAGGTCGTGGCCCACTCCAGCGAGTTGCCGAAGCCCCACGGGTCGTCCTGCGGGGCCGGATCGCCGTAGCGGTAGGAGCGGAAGACGTTCCACACGAACGGGAGCACGGACGCGCCGAGCAGGAACGCGCCGATGGTGGAGAGCGTGTTGAGGAACGTGAAGCCGTCGGAGGGCAGGTAGTCGGCGTAGCGGCGCGGCATGCCCTCGTTGCCCAGCCAGTGCTGCACGAGGAACGTGCCGTGGAAGCCGAAGAACGTCGTCCAGAAGTGCAGCTTGCCCAGCGGCTCGTCGAGCATCCGGCCGGTCATCTTCGGGAACCAGAAGTAGATGCCCGCGTACGTGGCGAACACGATCGTGCCGAACAGCACGTAGTGGAAGTGCGCCACCACGAAGTACGTGTCGGACACGTGGAAGTCGAGGGCCGGCGAGGCCAGCAGGATGCCCGTCAGGCCGCCGAAGAGGAACGTCACGAGGAAGCCGATCGAGAACAGCATCGGCGTCTCGAACGTCACCTGCCCCTTCCACATCGTGCCGATCCAGTTGAAGAACTTGATGCCCGTCGGCACGGCGATCAGGAACGTCATCAGCGCGAAGAACGGCAGCAGCACCGCACCCGTCGCGTACATGTGGTGCGCCCACACGGCCACGGACAGCATCGCGATCGCGAGGGTCGCGAACACCAGGCCCTTGTAGCCGAACAACGGTTTGCGGCTGAACACCGGGAAGATCTCCGTCACGATCCCGAAGAACGGCAGCGCGACGATGTACACCTCGGGATGGCCGAAGAACCAGAACAGGTGCTGCCACAGGATCACGCCGCCGTTGGCCGGGTCGAACACGTGCGCCCCGAGGTGCCGGTCCGCCGCCAGGCCCATCAGGGCCGCGGTCAGGATCGGGAACGCCAGCAGGATCAGCACGGACGTCACCAGGATGTTCCAGGTGAAGACCGGCATCCGGAACATCGTCATGCCCGGCGCGCGCAGGCACACCACCGTCGTCGTCATGTTGACCGCGCCGAGGATCGTGCCCAGACCGGACACCGCGAGACCCATGATCCACAGGTCCGCGCCGACGCCGGGGGAGTGCACGGCCGACGACAGCGGGGTGTAGGCGAACCAGCCGAAGTCCGCCGCGCCGCCCGGCGTCACGAAGCCCGCGACCACGATGATGCCGCCGAACAGGTACAGCCAGTACGAGAAGGCGTTCAGGCGCGGGAACGCGACGTCCGGCGAGCCGATCTGCAGCGGCAGGATGAAGTTCGCGAACCCGAACAGGATCGGCGTCGCGTACAGCAGCAGCATGATCGTGCCGTGCATGGTGAACAGCTGGTTGTACTGCTCGTTGGACAGGAACTGCAGCCCCGGCCGCGCCAGCTCGCCGCGCATCAGCAGCGCCATCACGCCGCCGATCATGAAAAACGCGAACGACGTGGTGAGGTACATGATCCCGATCTGCTTGGGATCCGTGGTCTTGAACAGCTGGAGGAAGTACGAGCCTTTCGGCCGTGCGCGCGCCGCCCCGGGATGGGGGACTACGGGCGTGGGCTTGATCGTGGTCATCGCGCCTCCTCCGTGCCAGACGTGAATCGTCCTCCCGCTCAGACCGAGGGGCAATCCACGACGAGCACCGCACTGGTCACCGGGACCACCGGAGCGCCCACTGAAATGCCGCTGACCTGCACGTAGTAGGCGCCGGGGGCCATTTCACCGAATCTGATCGACATCCTCTCGGAGATCGCCGGACTGCGCGATTCGACCTGTTTGCCGTTCTCGTCGAGCAACGCCACCTTCAGCGCCCGAGCCGGTGTGTCCTTCAGCTCGACGGTGACCTCCAGGTCCTCCCCGGCCAGCGCCAGGTCCGGCACGCTGACCTGCGGCTCGGTCGAGGTCACGTTGCGCGGGACGACGGGCTTCGCGGTCAGGAACGACTCCACGGCGTCCAGCACGGCGGCGTTGTCCTGCAACGACGTGTGCTGCTCCGTCACGCGGTGCAGCGTGTTCGAGTCCAACGCCAGGCCACGGCGTGCGGCACCGAGCATCGGCACGGTCGCGTCCCCGTACAACTCGTCGCCCTCGTAGGTGCGGTAGCAGGTGACCTTGCCGTCGGCGATGCGAGCAGTGGTGGCCGTCGGCTGCTTACCGCCGAGGATCGCGTACGTCCGGTCGGCGAACGAGTCGGTCAACGAGCCGTGGAACGCCATCGCGTCCGCGACCATCTTCGTGTCGAGCTCGGGCAATGACACCTCCGTGGTCTTGAGCAGGCCGCCGGCGGACTCGATGCACGCGTACTCGGGCAGCAGCTGGTGCAGCGACGGCATCGACCGCGCGAACTCCGTCAGGTCGACCGCCAGCGGCCCGAGCTCCTTGCGCACGCCGTTGACCAGCTGGTCCAGCGCGGCGGCCGCCCCGCGGTACGGGGTGCCCATCGTGATCAGCTTCGCGGTCCGCTCGGCCATCCCGCACTGCTCGATGCACCACCGCGCGACCAGCCCGCCCATCGAGTGGCACACGAAGCTGACCTTGGCGTCGGGCCCGATCCTGTCCAGCGCCTCGTCCACCCGCCTGGCCAGCAACGCGCCGTTGTAGCGGTTCGACAGCCGCCAGTCGTAGGCGAAGAGCATCAAGTTGCCCTTCTCGACGGTGTACCCGAGCGAGTTCATCCGCCTGGTCACCCGGTCGTAGCCCTTCAGCGGCGTCCAGATGCCCGGGATGACGTGCAGGTCCGCCATCAGCCCCACCGGCTCGACTCCGTCGCCGGGGTGCTCGTCACCGACGCCGGCCGGGAGCTTGAGCTTCTTCAGGCTGCCGCCGAGCGTCAGCACCGCGCGCAACGCGGCCTTGCCCGACACCTCCCAGACCATGCCGTCCTCGTTGCGCAGCGTGCTGCCGAGAATTCCGGGCAGGACCACCACCAGATCGGTCATCAGGACTCCTCGGCGAGCGTGCGGATGAGCGAGAGCAACGCGAAGTTCGCGGGCACCAGATAGGTCAGCTCGTGGATCCACGCCAGGCGCTGGCCATGCGCGGGCAACGCCAGCCGCGAGTCACCTGCCCGAGCGCGCGCGACCACCTTGTACAGCGCTGCCAGCGCGTGCGGTTCCAACGCCGTCACGGCCTGGGTGAGCGCTTGAGGCGACGCATGAGCCGCGAGGCCGCGCAGGACGTCGGTCACGCGCGCAGGGTCTTCCACGGCGTCCAGCACGAGGTCGAGCACATCGGCGTCCTCGGCCGCCAGCAGCAGCAACGCGTGCACGGGCCGGTTGTCGCGGACGTTCTTCAGCACTTCCTTGTCCAGCAGCTCCTCCCGGCGCGTGGCGAGCAGTTCGCGCCGGCGTGCGGGCGTGGCGTCCACGAACTCGTCCGCGAGACTCGCGAGCAGCCACGGCCGGTAGGCGAGCAAGACGCCCTGCTGCTGTGCGGTCACCCGGCGCGCCTGGATGACCTGCGCCTCGATCAGGCTCGTCCCGTACAACGCCTCCGTGACGGCGACGTCCGCGTCCGCGGACAGCAGCTCGGGGTGCCGCAGCAGGATGTCGCGCTCCTCCAGGTACGACCGCGCGAACACCCACGACCGGGCGGTCCGCAGCAGCGTCCGGTCGACCGACAGCCAGTCCGGCGTGGTGTCCCACGGCCACGGGCCGGAGTCGTAATGGCGGCGGGCGATGTCGTGCACGTCGTGGATCGCCTGCCGCGACTGGCCGACGTGCGCGAGCGCCTGGCACAGCCACTTCGCCGCCGCCGGGTCGCCGGCCTTCGTGGCCGCAGCCCGCAGCATCAGCAGCGTGGCGAGGTGAGGGCCGGTGAACCGCGCGGTCACCCGTTCCCAGGTCTCGTCGACGATCTCGGGCTGCTTCAGCCCCGAGCAGAGCGTGTCGAGCGTGAACAACGCCGCCGCCAGCGTCGACAGCCGGTCGGTGTTCTCCGGCAGCAGGCACACCTCGACCGTCCGCAGGCCGGTGACCAGCGCGTCGCGCGGCTTGTCCGCGTCGCGCTGGCGGCGCATCAGGTTGTGCAGCGCCTGGCCGTGCACGGGCAGTCCGTCGGCGAGGTCGGCGGCCTGGCGGGCGGCGTCCAGTGCCGCGTCCGCGCGGTCGACCATGCTGTACGCGACGCTCAGGCTCAGCGCGGCGTCGGCGAGCTGGGGGCGGAACGCGGCGTGCCGGCCGAGCGTGCCGCTGATGTCCGCGGCCTGCTGCGTCATGCTCGCGGCGTCGGACAGCCTGCCCAGCGCCAGGTGGTCGCGGCTCAGTTCCACCAGCGCGCTCACCAGGTCCGCGAGGAACACCGGGTTCGTCTGCGCGAGCGAGTAGTACAGCTCGACGGCCTGCTTCGACCGTTGCATCGCCTCGTAGCGCAGGCCTGAGTCGCTGCACCGCGCGGCGAGGCACTTGATCGCGCGCGCAAGCGGTGCGTCGGTCTCCACGGCCGCGACAGCGTCACGAGCCGTGGACAGAGCCTCCCTCCTGCGTCCCAGCATCGCGTAGACCTCGCTCAGGTCCACCAGCGCGCCGCTGAGGTGCGCCGCGTACGTCGGGTTGTCGCCGCCGTGCGTCGTCGTCTTCGCGATGCGTTGCGCAAGGCGTTTGTGCGTAAGGCTTTCCGCCGTCGTCGGAGTCGACGCCACCAGCTCGCGGTACCGCACGACGGCCTCTTCGGCGGGCGCCACGGCCTGCTGGAGACGGCCGGCCTCGCGGAACCGGCGGCCCAGCTTGTTCAGCACGAAAGCCAGGTCCGCCAGGTACATCCGCAGCGTCGGCACCAACGCGCGGAAGTGCTCGGCCGCTTCTTCGAGAGGCGGGATGGCCTCGTCGCCGCGGCCCCAGTGCATCAGCTCGTTCGCCGCCGTCGTGGCCGCGAGGGCGATGTCCGGCAACAACATCCGGTTGATCACCGCGAGCGCGCGCAACCCGTCCAAGGCCCGGGTGCCCGCGTGCCCGCAGTGCCGCCACGCGTACTTCCACAGGTAGCCGGGCACGTTCGGCGGCACCCCGGCTTCCATGCGCTGCCGGTACAGCTCGATCAGCGCGCAGGCCACCTTCTCCGCGTCCGGCGCGAACACCTCGTCCCGGCTCGGCGCGAACGGCGGCCGCAGGTGGTCGGCGAACGTCTGGTGCGTCAGCTTGAAGACCGCCGTGCCCTCCTCGCCGTCCTGCACGACGTGACGGCCCAGTTCGGTGAGCACGGCGGTGATGTCGTCACGGGTGAACTCCTCGCCGGACAACGCCTGCGCGACCGCTCGCCACTCGGCTTCGGGGAATCCCGCGCCGTAGCTCCACGTGAGCGCCGTGAGCAGCGCACGGGCCGAGGGCACCTTGGCCAGCTCGCGGTCGAAGGCCGCGTCCAGCGAGAGCTTCAGGTCGGCGCCGCCGTCGGCCAGCACCTGGTCCGTGATCATCCACGCGGTCAGGAACGGCAGCTTCGCCAGCTCGTCCACAGTGGACTGCGCCGCGCCGGGGCCCAGCCGCGCCACGACGTACTCGCGGACGTCGGCCTCGCTGTCGGTGTCGTCGAGGTCCAGCACCTCGACCGGTGACAGCTCGGTCAGCAGCGGGGCACCTCCCGCGACCCGCTGCGCCTGCCGCGTCGAGACGATCACGACCGCGCAGCTCGCGAGCTTGGTCAGCAGCGAGGTGGCGATCGAGAACGACTCGCCGCGCGCCTCGTCCAGGCCGTCCACCACCAGCACCGGCGGCGAGGTCAGCGCGCTGACCACACCCACCAGTTCGGCGGCGCCCCGGCGCGGGCCCTCGGGCGCGGGGACCAGACCGGCGGCGACGAGCTGGCGGCTGAGCAGGTCGGCCACGCGGTCGGCGTCCATCGCACGGGCGTGCACGGCCGCGTCGACCGAGCAGGGTCCGGGGTCGGCGTGCCGGAACGGCGGCCCGCCGGTCAGCAGCAGGTCGCGCTCGGCCGGGTTGGACAGGCTGACGACCCGGCCGACGACCGCGGACTTGCCGGTGCCCGGCGACCCGGTGACCACCCGCAGGCCGGCCACCCCGGACTTCACCCAGCTCACGACCTTGTCGACCTGGGCGGTACGGCCGGTGAACCACGAACGGCCGGACGCGGAGTCACCGCCACGTGCCGCGAGCAGGAGGTGCTTGACGACCGTGTTCTCGGCGTAGAGGGGGTTGGGCAGCATCGGCTGTGCGGACCCGTACTGCATGAAGCGCGGCCGTTGGACGTCGCTGTCCCACGCGTTCAGCAACGCCGTGCCGACCGCGCCACCGTCGATCAACGCGATGCGGTCGCTCCACCGCCGTGCGTCCTCATCGGCCGTGGGACCGGCACGCAGCAGCTTGCGGAGCTTCCCGCCGAACAGGCCGTCACGGGCCGTTTCGACGCTTGAACACGACACCAGCACGCCCGCCCAGTGCGCCTGCCCCGCCAGCAGCTCTTCCTGGACGGCGGCGATTGTGCGGACGGCCTCGTCGAGCTGGGCACCCGAGTAGCAGGCGTCGACGATGATGAGCACCTGGTGGGCGCCCGACGCGGCGCACCACAGCGCGAACTCGTGCAGCATGACGCCGTCGACCACGCCGTCGTTGTCCCTGGCCAGGAGCCTGAGGTTGCCCGCGACGGGGATCGCGTGCCCGCTCCACAGCGCCACCAGCGCGCCGCCGTCCTGGGGCTGCTGGCGCAGGGCCTTCATGTGCGCGCGGATCTCGGCCTCGGTCGGATCGGCCAGCGGCTCGCCCTCGTAGCCCTTGAGCAGGGCGTGCAGCTCCCGCACGTCGCTCACGGCGTGCTGCAGCGGCTGCACCAGCTCGTAGGAGCCGACGCCGATGCCGACGAACCTGCCTCTGACCCTCTCCTGCATGCGTCACTACCCCCTGCCCGGACGTCGTTCTGCGGCAGACGGCGTTACTCGGGGTAACTCACATGGACTACTCCTTGGGCAGTTCGACGTTCGTGTTCTTCTCCAGGAACCTCAGGAGCTCCACCGGGAACGGCAGCACCAGCGTCGAGTTCTTCTCCGCCGCCACCTCCACGATGGTCTGCAGCAGCCGCAGCTGGAGCGCGCCGGGCGTGGCCTCCATGGTCCCGGCGGCCTCGGAGAGCTTCTTGGACGCCTGCAGCTCGCCGTCCGCGGTGATGATGCGGGCGCGCCGCTCCCGTTCGGCCTCGGCCTGCCGCGACATCGAGCGCTTCATGCTCTCCGGCAGGGCCACGTCCTTGATCTCGACGCGGTCGATGTCGATGCCCCACTGCAGCGCGGGCGTGTCGATCATCAGCTCCAGGCCCTGGTTGAGGCGCTCGCGGTTGGACAACAGGTCGTCGAGCTCGCTCTTGCCGATGATCGACCGCAACGACGTCTGCGCCACCTGCAGCATCGCGAACCGGTAGTCCTCGACGTTGATGACGGCTTTCGCCGGGTCCTGGACCTTGAAGTACACGACGGCGTCCACGCGCACGGTGACGTTGTCGCGCGTGATGCCGTCCTGCGCCGGCACGGGCAGGGTGACGATCTGCAGGTTGACCTTCCGGAGCTGGTCCACGCCCGGGACCAGCATCGTCAGCCCCGGCCCGCGCACGCCCTGCCGGAGCTTGCCGAACCGGAACACCAGGCCCTGTTCGTACTGTTTGATCACTTTGGCGCTCATGGCGAGGCCGAGGCCGCCGAGCGCGACCAGCCCGCCGAGGACTTCGAAGAAGATCATGAGACCCCGCCCTTCACCGGCGAATGCCTTTGAGCTGCAACGGTACGCCTGGGGTCCGACAATTTTCAGGTGCTCAGACGGGCGTTGACGCCGTGGGGATCGACGGCCCGTTCGAGGGACCCCGACCGTGTGCCGCCATCGGGCGTGGTCGTCCCAACACCCGGAAATCACGCTGCACCCGGTGGCACGCGTTAGTGTCGGAACCATGCAGACCTGGTCATCGATTCCTGTGCCACGGGTTCCGGGGGACCCCCGCCCGCTCCGGCTGTTCGACACGGCTACGGGCGAAGTGCGTCCGACGGCTCCAGGAGACACCGCCAGGTTGTACGTCTGCGGGATCACGCCGTACGACGCGACTCACCTAGGCCACGCCGCCACCTATCTGGCGTTCGACCTCGTGCACCGCGTGTGGCTCGACAACGGCCACAACGTGCACTACGTCCAGAACGTCACCGACGTCGACGACCCGTTGCTGGAGCGGGCGCTGCGCGACAAGGACGACTGGGAGGTGCTCGCCATGCGCGAGACCGCCCTGTTCCGCGAGGACATGGAGGCGCTGCGCGTCCTGCCGCCGCAGGACTACGTCGGCGTCGTCGAGGCCGTCCCCGAGATCGTGGAGGTGGTCGCGAAGCTGCTCGCCGACGGCCACGCCTACCGCGCGGACGACTCCGAGTACCCGGACATCTACTTCTCGCACAACGCCACGGGCCGTTTCGGCTACGAGTCGAACTACTCCTCCGAGGAGATGCTCCGGCTCTTCGCCGAACGAGGAGGCGACCCGGACCGCCCCGGCAAGCGCCACCCGCTCGACGCCCTGCTGTGGCGCATGAAGCGCCCCGGCGAGCCCGCGTGGCCGTCCGAACTGGGCGAGGGCCGCCCCGGCTGGCACATCGAGTGCAGCGCCATCGCCCACAACCGCCTCGGCGCCGGCTTCGACGTCCAGGGCGGCGGCTCCGACCTGATCTTCCCGCACCACGAGTACTCCGCGGCGCACGCCGAGGCCCAGACCGGCCAGCACCCGTTCGCCCGCCACTACGTGCACGCGGGCATGATCGGCCTCGACGGCGAGAAGATGTCGAAGTCGCGCGGCAACCTGGTCTTCGTCTCGAAGCTGCGTTCGCAGAAGGTCGACCCGAACGCCGTCCGCCTCGCGCTGCTGGCGGGCCACTACCGCGCCGACCGCCCGTGGACCCAGTCGCTGCTGGACGAGGCACTGGCCAGGGTGGACAAGTGGCGCCGCGCCACGGACCTCGACACGGGACCGTCCGCTGTGGACACCGTCACGCGGCTGCGCGACCACCTGGGCAACGACCTCGACACGCCCCGCGCGCTGGCCGCGATCGACGCGTGGGCCGACGAGGCGCTGGCGCATGGCGGGTCGGACAGGCACGGGCCGTCGCAGATCCGTGACGCCGTGGACGCGCTTCTGGGCGTGGACCTCTAACCGAGAGGCCATCCGGTGGCGGCCCTCGGTTCGAGGGCTGCCACCAGTGCGTGCTGCACATCGCTGTACACCGTGGCGTTGGCCGTGGTCGCCGAGTCCACGTCAGGTGCAGCCCTCGCAACTGCGCGAAGGTGGTGAGCCAGTCGTCGACCTCGCCATCTATCCCCAGAAGTCACCGGCAGAGCATGCGGCACACCACAATGGACCGATGACGACGGCGTGGCGGCACCTGCGGTACGAGCGCGGCCCGGACGGCGAGGACGTGAACGAGGCGGCGCGCGGCGAGGTGCTGCTCCTCGAGTCCACACGCGAAGACCTGCCGCTGCTGCGGTTCCTGGTCGAGCAGGAGGCGTTGTGCCGCGGCAACTCCCAGGGGCTGGGGGAGCAGGCGGCGCTGGCGGGGTTCCTGCTGGCGGAGCACCGGCGGCCCGAGGACGTCTGGCGGCACTTCGCGCTCAAGCGCGCCAACTTCGACGCCGGGTGCGCCTACGACGTGGAGCACCTGCTGGCGGCCGGGGTGGAGGCCACCGTCAGTCACGTGCGGGCGAGTGACCACCCGGACCGTGACGCGGTGCTGGAGCTGCTGGACCTGAACATCGACGAGGACGACCTGCTGGAGTGGTTCGAGCACCGGCGCGCGTGGTTCGAGGTCTGAACGTGGAACCGCCCCCGGGGCGGAAGCACCGGGGGCGGTTCGTTCAGCGAGTAGAGGCTCAGACGTCGAGCGTCCAGTTGTTCAACGTGCCGCTGTCCAGGAACGCCGCGTCGCGCACGCGCAGCGTCCAGGTGCCGTTGGCCGCCTCACCGGAGAGGTTCCTGGTGTAGGTCTCGTTGATGTTGTCGGCCGAGCCGCCGGACCGGTTGTGCAGGTTGACGACGGTGCCGTCGGGCGCGACCAGGTCCACCACGAGGTCGCC
Source organism: Lentzea sp. NEAU-D7 (assembly GCF_026242055.1). Lineage (GTDB taxonomy): Bacteria > Actinomycetota > Actinomycetes > Mycobacteriales > Pseudonocardiaceae > Lentzea. Next base: position 410,401 of record NZ_JAPJDL010000002.1, read on the forward strand.
CTTGTAGGTGTGCGTGATCGAGACCTTGATCGACGCGGTGGCCGACGCGTTGCCCGCGCAGCCGGAGACGACGATCGTGCTGGTCACCGTGGACTGGTCCGGAATCGCGACCGGGGTGGAGTTCGTGCGGGCGTCACAGCTGCCGCCGACCGCGCTGACGACCCAGGAGAACGTGGCCGAGCCGGTCTTGTTCGCCGCGTCGGTCACCGTCGCGGTCACCGTGTAGGTGCCCGCCGTGGTCGGGGTGCCGGAGATCGCGCCGGAGGCGTTCGCCGACAGACCGGCCGGGAGGCCGGAGACGGACCACGTGTACGGCGCGGTGCCGCCCGAGGCCGCGAGCTGCAGCGAGGCCGGCGTGCCGACGGTGGAGTTCTGCGTGCCGGGGTTCGTCACGGACGGGTCGCCCGGCTGGCCGCCACCGAAGAGCGAGTACAGCAGCTTGTTCGGCGTGTTGGCGCCGACGTTGGTGATCTTGTTGGGCGTGGAGGCGGCGTTGATGCCGTTCCACACGGCGGCGGGGGAGTCGGTGGGGTGCGTGGCGAGCCACAGGGCTGCCGCGCCGGCGACGTGCGGGGTCGCCATCGACGTGCCGGAGATGTTGTTCGTGGAGGTGTCGTTGGTGTTCCACGCCGACACGATGTTCGAGCCCGGAGCGTAGATGTCCGTGCAGGAACCGTAGTTCGAGAACGACGAACGCGCGTCGGTGTTCGTCGAGGAGTTGACCGTGATCGCCTCGGCGACGCGTGCCGGCGAGGTGCTGCAGGCGTCGGTGTTCGAGTTGCCGGACGCGATCGCGTAGGTGATGCCGGCCGCGATGGAACGGCGCACGGCCGCGTCCAGCGTGGCGTCGGCGCCGCCACCGAGCGACATGTTGGCGACAGCGGGCTTGACCGCGTTCGCCGTCACCCAGTCGATACCGCCGACGACACCGGCGGTCGTGCCGGAGCCGGAGCAGTTCAGCACCTTGACGGCGACGACCTTGGCGGCCTTCGCGAGGCCGTACTGCGAGCCCGCGATGGTGCCGGCGACGTGCGTGCCGTGGCCGTTGCAGTCGGTGTTGTTGCCGTCACCGGAGGTGTTGGTGCCCCACGTCGCACGGCCACCGAACGTGGAGTGCGTCGTGCGCACACCGGTGTCGATGACGTACGCCGTCACGTTGGACGCCGTGGTGTCGTACTGGTAGCTGTTGCTCAGCGGCAGGTCTCGCTGGTCGACGCGGTCCAGGCCCCACGACGGGGGGTTCTGCTGGACGTCGAGCGCGTGCACCTCGGCGTCCTGCTGGACGAACGCGACCTTCGGGTCCGCGGCGAGGCGGGCGGCCTGCTGGGCCGTCATCTTCACCGAGAAGCCGTTGAGCGCGTGCTGCCAGATCTGACCGACCTGGCCGCCGTACTTGCTCGCCAAGCCCGGTGCGGCGGCCCTCGACGCCGAATCGGCCTTCAGCGAGACGATGTAGCTGTCCTTCACGACATCGGCGCGGTCGGCGCCGAGAATCGTCCCCACGTTTTCTTGAGCTGACGCGGCCGGAACCACAGCGGCGGCCAAACACATGGCGGCAGCGGCTGTGAGTCCCGCACTCAAGACTCTTCGCATGGCAGGGTTCTCCCTCGTGCAGGGAACAGGGTGTCCAGCACGCTAGCCCTAAACCGCAGGTCAGAGGGATACGCCAGCGGTTGCGAACTGTTGACAGATTTGCCTTTGCGTGTCAAGGCGAATGGTTGCTCTGCGTCACGGGAATAGGCTGAGAGAACGCATTTGGATTCCCTATACCAACCCGAACGCCGCGAGGTCCACCCCTCGATCGACCCTACCGGCCGGTAGACATGCCGAAGTAGCGTCGCCCAGACGGAGGAACGAACTGATCGGGCAGTTCGCCGCCTGGGGACGCCATTCATCCGGTGTCGTGCGCGCTGTGTTGCAGCACAGCTGATCTCCTCATCGCGGTTGCCCGGTCCGGCGTTACACCGGCCCTGCACAAAACCGAAGATCAAGGAGAACTGCCTATGAAGCGCATGGCTGTCGCGGCTGTGGCCGTGCTGGCGGGTGCACTCGCGACGACGGTCTCCCCTGTCGCCGTCGCCGCAGCGCAACCGTCGGCTGACCTGCTCGCCGCGATGCAGCGCGACCTCGGGCTGGACGCCACGCAGGCGGCGGAGAGGCTGCGCCAGGAGAGCGCGGCCGCGGTCCTGCAGCGGGTCGCGGAGGGCTTCGCCGGCGAGAGCTACGGCGGCGCGTGGTTCGACGCGGCCACCGGCAAGCTCGTCGTGGGCGTGACCGACGCGGCCAAGACCGACCGGCTCCGCCAGCTCGGCGCGGAGCCCCGCACGGTCGCGCACAAGGCCAGCGACCTCGACGCGGCCAAGGCGAAGCTGGACGCGTCGAAGGCTCCGGCCGAGGTCACCGGCTGGTACGTCGACACGAGGGCGAACGCGGTCACGATCACCGTCAAGCGTGGTCAGACGCAGGCGGCGCAGGCACTGGTGGAGAAGGCGGGCGCGGTCGCGAAGGTCGTCGAGACCGACGAGGCGCCGCGGCTGTTCAAGGACGTCCGCGGTGGCGACGCCTACTACATCAACAACGCCGGACGCTGCTCCGTCGGCTTCGCGGTCGCGGGCGGCTTCGTCACCGCCGGGCACTGCGGTTCGCCCGGTGACGCGGTGACCGGTGTCGACAAGACGGCGATGGGCGAGTTCGAGAAGTCTTCCTTCCCGGGCAACGACTACGCGTTCGTCAGGACCAACTCGTCGTGGACGTCCACCGCCAAGGTGAACCACTACGGCGGCGCGGACGTGATCGTCTCCGGCAACACCGAGTCCGCGGTCGGCGCCTCGATCTGCCGTTCCGGCTCGACCACGGGCTGGCACTGCGGCGAGGTCCAGGCCAAGAGCCAGACCGTGAACTACCAGGAGGGCTCGGTCAGCGGCCTCACGCGCACGAACGTGTGCGCGGAGCCCGGTGACTCGGGTGGCTCGTGGGTCAGCGGCACGCAGGCGCAGGGCGTCACCTCGGGTGGCTCCGGCAACTGCACCAGCGGCGGCACGACCTACTACCAGCCGGTCAACGAGATCCTCCAGGCCTACGGCCTGACGCTCACCACGGGCTGATCACTCTCGGTGACAAGAAAAGAGGCGGCCTCGCCCGAAAGGGTGAGGCCGCCTCTTGTCGTCCGACCGTCAGAGCTCCGCGCGAGGCGGGAAGTCCGCACAGGCTTCGGCCATCGTGGTGGCCAGCCGGTCGTGGAACTTCGCGTTGATCGCCCCGTTGGACATGTACTGACCGTCGATCTGGCTCACGTCGGAGGGCGAGCGCACCGCCGCGTCGAAGTCGACGACGTCGTCCGCGCCGAAGTCCGCCCAGCTCGACAGGATCTTGCTGTTGAGGTCCCGGCGCTGCTGCTCACGCGGGTCGGACGGGCTGAGGTTCAGCGGCGGCACAGTCGTCAGGATCACGTGCAACGGCGTGCCGTCCGGCCGGAACGAGCGCTTCGCCCCCACCGGGCTGTTCGCCTTCAACGCGGCCGTGAGGTTCGAGGCGACGACGCTCGCGGGGACACCGGCCAGCAGGTCGGGGGCACCGGTCGCGACGATCACCGTACGCAGGCCGGGCGCGCTCATCGTCGAACGTTCCATGGCCACCCCGAGATTGCTCGCGCTCACACCGCTGACGTTGGCGTAGGCGCCGTAAGGGCGGTTGTGCGGTTCGGCGTGCACGAGTGCGGCATCCCGCTCTGACAGCGCGTGCTGGTGCAGCCGGACGTCGGACACCGCGCCGTCGAAGTAGTCGCCGACGGCACCGCCGGTGCGCTTCGCTCCACCGATGGTGATCGGGCCCGTGCCGTTCCACGGCGTGAGGTTCACCGCGGCACCGGCGTACTGGCCGTTGACGTACAGCCGCATCGCGCCCGTGGCCGAGTCGAAGGTGCCCAGAAGGTGCGTCCACGTGTTCACCGGGGACGCGCTGCCGCTCCACGCCGCGGGCACAGCCGCTGCGGGAGCTTTGTCCTCGGAGGACGTGATGAACGCGAAGCTCTTGACGTCCTCCAGGTACGCCAGCGCGAAGCTGACATTGGCGGCGCCGCTCTGCGACACGATCACCTGCGTGCGGCCGGTGTTCCTGAGCTTCACCCAGGCCGACACGCTGTAGCTGCGGCTGCTGTTGAGCACCGGACCGCTGCCGGCGAGCAGGCCGTTGGTGAACGCCGCCGCGCCGTTCTGCTCGGAGTTCCACACCACACCGCCGCTCGCGGTCAGCGGCATGCGTCCCGAGGCGTCCCGCGCCGTGGTGCCGGAGCCGTCGTTCAACCTCCAGCGCGAACGGTCCGCGATGCCCTGACGGCTGTCGTTCACCAGGCCTCCGGGCAACGCCACACCGGCGGCGGAGAGCTTGGACGGCATGAGGTCGGTCCAGGTGGAGACCCCGGGCGCGCTCGCGCTGAGCTGGTCGCCCACCACGGCCACGGTGCCCTTCGTGGTGTCAACGGTCTGCACGTCCACTCGGGACAGGTAGTACGTGCCGGGCAACGTCGTGGTGAACGGCGTTCCCGACGAGTCGGCCGTCTGGTTGCCGGACGCCACGTACGACTTGATGCCCTCGTGCGCCGGCACGTGCTCTGGTGCGACCGGCAGGTGCAGGCTCACGACGTACGTACCACCGGCCGGTGACGGCACCGGGTCGGAGAGCACCTCACCGTCGGCGGGCAGCGTGACGGACGTGCTGCCGCCGAACTTCAGCGCGGTCGGCGCACCGGTCGAGGCGTCGGTGCCGAAACCGGCGGCGATGCTCACCGCACCGATTGTCACCGGCTTGGTGACGCCGGCGTTGGAGAGCTTCACCCGAATGGAGGTGCCCGTCACCGACGGGGTCACGATTGTGCGCAACGTCTTGTCCTGCAACGAGACCGTGCCGATCGGGGCGTCGGCGGGCGCCGACCACGCGCCCACCCAGCCCGGCTCGGTCACCCGCGGCGCCATCGACAGCACGTGCAACGCCTGCTGGCAGGCACGAGGCAGTGGGTTCGTGCCGTAGTTGGGCAGGGTGATGCTCTTCAGCGTCTTGTTCGGGTCGACCGGGAGGAAGACCGGGTAGAGCGTCGGGCGCCACACGTGGTCCTTGGTCGCCCCGAGCAGTCGGTACGGCAGCGTGATGCCCGAACGCTCCGGGTGCGGGACCGCCCAGTCGATCACCTTGGGCACCGTCGGCGTCGAGACCGTGCCGTCGGCGTAGGTGACCGTGCCGGGGATCGCCGGGATCTCACCGCACGTCGACGCCACGAGCAGGCCGACGGCGTTCGCCTTCACCCGCTGTTCCGGCGCGAACGGGATGGTCTGGCCGATCGCGATCACGTTGTCGTAGCCCGCGGCGTTGCGCGCGGGCATGGTGAACTTCGCGCCACCGATGACCGCGCTCTGGCCGGGCGCGAGGCCGGCTGCGGCCAGCGTCTGCGCGGACAGGCCGCCGTTGGAGAGGTCGAACTCCGCACCCGCGACGCCGTCGTCTGCGATGCCCCGGTTGTTCATCGCGTCGCCGAAGCTCGCCGTGGTGACGTTGTTGATCGGTTGCACGGTCAAGTAGTCGACGCCGAGCCGGTAGCGCAGGTCGGTCGACGCGTCGTTCGTGCCGACAGCCCTGAACGTGATCTTGTGGGTGCCCTTGGAGAGGTGCACGCCGCCGAGCGGCTGGCGCACCTGCAGGACGTTGGGGTCGTAGGCGTCGATCGGCCTGGTGTCGGTCTGGCCGAGCGGCGCGCCGTCCACACTGACCGTGTATTTGCCGTAGTGGAACGCCTTGGTCAGCCCGGCGGAGATCGCGTAGTCGGCCTCGATCGGCGTGGTGATCTGCAGGCTGAAGTACTGGCCGCTGGAGTCGCCCTCGAACCGGAGCTGGCCGCCGCCGTGCCACTTCGCGGAGCAGCAGTCGGGCATGACGCCGAGCGCGCGCGTTGCCTCCAGCTGGGGCATCAGCTCGGCGTCGAGCTTCACCGTCGGTGTGAGCTCCAGGTAGTCGAACCCGGTCTTCGCCCGCGAGTCCGTCGACGCGGGGTTCTTCTCCGCCTTCAGCGTCAGCGTGTGGTCACCGGCGGTGAGGTGGACGCCACCGAGCGCCTGCCGGGTCACGGTGGTGGTGGCGGACGCAGGCGTCCAGCTCTCGGACACCCGGCCGGCCTGCCTGCCATCGACCAGGTACGTGATCCTGCCGTGCTGGGCCGTCCCGCCGAGCAGGCCGAGCGTCAGCTCGTAGTCGCCTTCGGCCCGCACCCGGAACGTGGTGGTGACGGTCAGTTTCGTGCCGTCGCGCGGCTGCATGTGCAGAGCCGTCCCGCCGCTGTACTCGGCACCGCTGACCCGCTGGAAGTCGACGATGTCGGCGGTCTCGGTGAAGAGCAGGTCGTCCTCGATGCGTTCCTTCTGCGCGGCCGGCACGTAGGTTGGCGCCACGTAGAAGGTGTAGGCCTGCGACTCCGGCGAGAGCTTGTGCGCGTCGTCGAAGCTGCGCACGTGCACCGTGTGGAAGCCGGGGGACAGGGTGTTCGGCACGGTGATGGTCGCGCTGCCGTTGTCGTTCGCGACCCAGCCGCCGTCGTTGCCGAAGACCTTGTTGTAGTCGCACTCGTTCGTGGTGGGTGTGCGCTCGGTGCCCGAACCGTTGAACGTGTACGAGAAGCCGACGATGTTCTGTGCGTTGCCCGCGTTGAAGGTGAAGGTGCCCGGCATGTCCTGCGGACGGCCCCAGTCGTCCTTCGGGTAGTCCTCACTGGAGATCACGGGCACTGTCGTGATCGGCACGCCCCTGGTGGTGAACCAGGTCCAGTCCGACCAGCCGCCGTTCCAGATGTTGCGGCCGGGATCGCCGGGATAGCGGTTCTCCGTGGAGACCCGGTAGGCCCAGTCGCCGTTCGCGAGGTTCGTGTCGACGGGCCAGGCACCGGTGCTGCCGGACGCGATCACCGTGCCGGTCGTGGACTTCGCGTGCAGCTTGGTGCCGGTGGAGTTCCAGACCTCGTACCACAGGGCGACGTTCAGCGGTGGGTTGTTGTTGTCGTACGACGTGGCGTACAGGGTCGGGTGCGCGTCCGGCGTGACGAGCTTTCCGTTGCACGTCACGGCGTTCGAGACGCCGGTGTTGGTGGCGCGGCCGGGTGGGAACGAGAACGTCACGTCCAGGTGCGGGTTGTTCGCGAACTTCTTCCACTGGTAGGCGTTGTTCTCGTCCGGCGAGATCAGTCCGAAGTGGAACGTGTCGCTGTTCCACTCGACCATGTTCCGCGCGCTTTCAATGATGTTGAACCGCACGTCGCGCGCGCCGCCGCACTGGTCGCCGGCGTCGGAGGACTCCCTGGCGCGTTCGAAGCCCCACGGACCCGGCCAGCGGGTGCCCGAGTCGAACGAGTTGACCTGGTACAGCGCGACCGGGTGCGCCGTGCCGCACTGCGTGCCGTGCACCTGGTTGGCGTAGAAGTAGGCGTCGAACAACGCGGCTGAGCGACCGCCACGTGACTTCAACGCGTCGACGTTGAACTTGAAGAACGACCGTGCCCGCCACGAGCCTCCGCACCCGGTCCAGCCACTGCAGTAGCCGACCTGCGCGAACATGTTGGCGTTCCAGTAGTACCAGCCGTTGTCGGTCACCTCGGCCCACGCCTCGGAGTAGCGCGACATCACCGGGTCGATGTAGACGGGGTACTTCACGCCCGGTGCGACCAGGTCCTCGACGTCGGTCTTGATCTCGACGTCCACTGTGGTCGAGGCGGCCGCCGACCTCGCCCCGAGACCTGCGCCCTTCTTCTTGGTCGCGACCTCGAGCTTCGTCAGCTTGCCGCTGCCGGGGTCGACGGCGTTCGGCTTGGAGCCCACCTTCGGGTCCACGGTGGAGTCCCACATCACTGGTGTCGAGCCGTGGAACACCGTCTTGCCGTCCGCGCTCTTGGCGCTCAGAACGCCGTCGGCGTTGGTCTCCAGGGTCACGCCGGTCGCGGTCGCCTGCAACGTCACCGCGGCGAGCGCCGGGTTCTTCGCGGCCTCGGCGGTTTTCACGACCAGCACCTCGGAATACCCGACCACACCGGCGGTGACCTGCAGGTCCACCTCCGGGAAGACGTTCGGGTAGGTCGCCGTCGCACCCTCGACGACGGGGGAGGGCAACGGGGTGGGCCAGCTCAGCGACACCTGTTTGCCGCCTTCGGCCAGCGTCACCAGCGGTGTGGTGCCGCCGCCGGAGAACTTCATCCCGGTGGCCGCGGCGATCGGCACGAGACTGCCGTCGGGAGTGCGCTTCAGCTTGGGGTCGACGCCCTTCCAGGCGCCGTCCTGCTTCACCCGTACCGGCTGGGCATGGGTGCGCAACGTGGTGGTGCCGTTGGGGTTCACCAGCGTCGTGGTGTTCTCCGTGAGCTGTTCGGGCACCTCGGTCGCCTGTCCGGTCCGCTGGGCCTCGGCCAGCGCCTTGGACTCCGCAGGAGTCTGCACCGGCTTCTCGGCGGGTGACGTGACGGACGTGGTGGGAGCAGCCACCGCGACTGATGGCACAGCCAGGCTGAGGCCCGTCAGCAACGCCGTCGCGGCGGCCACACGAATTCCAGTTCTTTTATGCCGAACCGCCCTGAAAAAGGCAGCACAAAATGATCCACCACGCACAACTTCCCCCAGGCAACCCCGTACGGCCCACCAGATTGAGCCCGGCGCACCCTAACTCGGCGCTCTCGCCTGCACAAAGCGAAGTTCGATGTGATGCACGCCATGTTCGGGAATGTAACGCGGGCCGCTGCCCGGAACTGGATTTTCCGACTACCCCGAAGTGATCCCACTGGCTATTGTCAGCGCGTCGAGGCCAAGGAGGCCTCGTTGCCTGGGGGTAGTTCGAACATGCATGGTGGGGCTTCTTCGCGTGCGCCTTTCTCCAGACGTGGCACGTCGGTGGGTGTCGCGCTTCTGGTGGTCGCCGGTCTGCTGACGGGCGTCGTCGCCGACGGTGCGAACTCCGGTCCCGGACCGGTCCTGGGGCACGACGAGCGCGTGCCGTTCACCGACCTGGTGGTCGGCGCGCAGCAGAAACAGCCGGAGCCTCCCGGCCCGCTCGACCTGACCAACACCACCTGGCCGAGCGCCGGCAGGGCGGGCGCCCGCACCAGCGGCGACGCCTCCGCCGTGAAGGCCGGTGACCTGCCGATCACAGTGTCCGGCAAGGAGAAGCGCACCTTCGAGGTCGCGGTCGCCGGGCAGGACCTGTCCCAGCGCGCCGGCATCACCGGCGTGATCGTGGCGGTGGAGCCCGAGGACGAGCATCAGGGCGAGGTCGAGATCGGCCTCGACTACACCGGCTTTCGCAACGCGGTCGGCGGTGACTTCGGCTCCCGCCTCCAGCTCACCGAGCTGCCCGCGTGCGTGCTGAGCACGCCGGAGAAGCCGGAGTGCCGGGTCACCAAGCCGGTCAGGTCCAAGAACGACCCCCAGACCAGAACCGTGAGCACCTTTACGGCCGCGGCGCAGCCGATGGTGTTCGCCGCCACTGCCGAGACCTCGGGGTCCACCGGCACGTTCGAGGCGAGCTCGCTGACACCGTCCGGCGCATGGGCGGTCTCCGGCAGCTCCGGCGCTTTCACCTGGGCCTACCCGGTCGTGATCCCTCCCGCCTCGGCGGGTGCGTCCGTCGCCCCTCAGGTGACGCTGGCCTACAACTCCGCCTCGGTCGACGGCCGGACGCTCGCGACGAGCAGCCAGTCGTCCTGGCTCGGCCAGGGCTGGGACTACTCACCCGGTGCCATCGAACGCAGCTACCGCACCTGCGCGCAGGACAAGCAGCTGCCGGAGGAGAAGCGCACTGGTGACCTGTGCTGGGCCGGCCAGATCGTCACGATGAACCTCAACGGCCAGGCCACCGAGCTCGTGCTCGACGACGCCACCAAGACGTGGAAGGCCGCGACCGACGGCGGTGCGCGCATCGAGCTCCTCACCGGTGCGGTCAACGGCGTGCGCGACGGCGAGCACTGGAAGGTCACCAGCACCGACGGTGTGAGCTACTACTTCGGCCGCAACCGGGGTCCTGGGTACACCGACCAGCAGGAGACGAAGTCGGCGTGGACCGTGCCGGTGTACGGCCCGCGCGCCGGCGATCCCTGCTACAGCACCGCGGGTTTCGCTCAGTCCAAGTGCGACCAGGCGTGGCGCTGGAACCTCGACTTCGTGGAGGACCCGCACGGCAACGTCACGGCGTACTACTACAACCAGGAGAAGAACTTCTACGGCGCCAACAACAAAACGGTCGGCGTCGAGTACGTCCGGGGCGGCACGCTCGACCGGATCGAGTACGGCCTGCGCAAGATCGGCGGATCGATCTACGGCCGCACCACGCCGAACAAGGTCACCTTCGACGTCGCCGAACGCTGCCTGCCGGAGGCCGGTTTCGACTGCGACCCGGCGAAGTTCACCTCGGCCAACGCCAAGTACTGGCCGGACACCCCGCAGGACCAGGAGTGCAAGCAGGGCGCGACCTGCAACAACCGCGGCCCGTCGTTCTGGTCCCGCAAGCGCCTGACCGCGATCAACACCTTCTACGACCAGGGCTCCGGCCCGGTCAAGGCCGACCGGTACCAGTTCGGCCAGGAGTTCAAGTCCGTGGCGGACAAGGAACTCTGGCTGCAGACGATCACCCGCACCGGGTACGCGAAGGACGGCACGTCACTGCCGGTCAACCCGATCACGTTCACCGGACAGCCGCTGGAGAACCGCGTACCGCACCAGCAGGCGTCGACGCTGCCGCACTGGCGGGTGACCAACATCGCCACCGAGACCGGCACGTCGATCAACGTCACCTACAGCAAGCCGGACTGCACCGCGGAGTCTGTGCCGACCGACCACGCCAACAACAAGCGGCGTTGTTACCCGGTGTACTGGACGTTGCCCTACAACGAGAACCCGAAGCTGGAGTACTTCCACAAGTACGTCGTCGACCGGGTCGACGTGCAGGACACCACCGCGTCGTCACCGACGCAGACCACCGAGTACGCCTACCTGGGCGACCCTGCGTGGCACTTCGACGACTTCGAGCTGGTGAAGCCGGAACACCGCACGTACGGCCAGTTCCGCGGCTACGGCAAGGTGGAACAGCGCACCGGCGACAAGCAGTTCAGCTTCGACGGGGTCAACGACAAGCAGACGCTGCGGCGCACCACCTACTTCCGCGGCATGGACGGTGACACCATGCCCGGCGGCGCCAAGCGCTCCGCCTCGGTGACGAACTCTCTCGGCGAGTCGACGGTGGACAACCGGCTGTTCGCTGACGTTCCGTACGAGGAAGAGGTCTTCAACGGTGACGGAGGTGAGCGGATCTCATCCGCGATCACCGATCCCGCCGTGATCGTCTCCGCCTCCGCGACGCGGGCCCGCACCGGCCTGTCCGCGCTGACCGCGAACAAGGTCGCGCCCACCAAGATCCGCCAGATCGAGACCGTCACGGGCGGCACGCGCACGACGTCGACGGTCACGCGCTTCGACTCCGCCGGACGGCCGGAGGCGAAGACGGAGTCCGCCGACGGGCAGCCGGACCAGTGCACCACCACGAAGTACGCGGACAACACCGACCTGTGGATCCGCAACCGCGTGTCGGAGACGATCACGTCGGCGCAGGTGTGCCCGGCGAAGGACGTGGCGCAGACCTCGATCCTCGCAGGCTTGCGCACGTTCTACGACGGTCAGTCCGAGCTCGGCAAGATCACCTCCGCCGGCGACGCGACGCGGGTGGACACCGCGACCGTGAACGTCAATGACGCTCTGACGTTCACGACGACCGGCACGTCCACCTACGACCCGTCCGGCCGCATCGCCTCGAAGACCGACGCGCTGAACCGCACGGCCAAGACCGAGTACACGCCCGCGGACGGCGGTGTGCTGACCAAGACCGTCAGCACCAACGCGAAGAACCAGACGTCGTCGATCGAGATCGACCCGGCGACCGGCAAGACCACCGGGCAGGTCGACGTCGGCGGGCGCCGCACGGACGCCGCCTACGACGCGCTCGGCAGGCTCGCCTCGGTGTGGCAGCCCGGCCGGACCAAGGGCATCGACGAGGCGTCGGCCACCTACGAGTACCTGGTGCGCACCAACGGCCCGCTGGCCGTGACGAGCAAGCAGCTGGTCGACTACGGCGACGGCAAGAACTACCTGACCACGGTCGAGCTGTACGACTCCTTCGGCCACATCAGACAGTCCCAGGTGGACTCGCTGGACGGCGGGCGTGCGGTCAAGGACACGTTCTACGACTCGCACGGCCAGGTCATCAGCGCCAACAACGGTTACGTGGTGAGCGGCGCGCCGGCCACCACGATGATCTCCGTCGACCCGAAGTCGGTCAACGACCGCACGGTCAACACCTACGACGGTGCGGGCCGCCAGACGCTCACGATCGCCTACAGGGGCGTGACGGAGACATGGCGCACGCGGACCGTCCACGGTGGCGACCGGGTCACCGTCGTGCCGCCGCAGGGCGCCCCGGTGACGACCAAGATCGTGGACGCCCGCGGCCGTGACGCCGAGGTGCGTCGCTACAGCACGCCACCGCAGATCGACGGGAACACGGTGACCGGCGGTGTGTTCGAAGCGCTGACCTACACCTACACCGCGCTCGGCCAGCAAAAGACGATCAAGGACCACGTCGCCAACGTGTGGTCGTTCGACTACGACTTCCTGGGCAACCAGGTTCGCCAGTCCGACCCCGACTCCGGCGTTTCGACCTCGACGTACGACCTGGCCGGACAGGCGCTGACCACCACCGACGCCCGCGGCAGGACGATCGCCTACGAGTACGACGTGCTCGGCCGCAAGATCACCGAGCGGGACGGCTCGCAGACCGGCGTGAAGCTCGCGTCGTGGACCTTCGACACCGCGCAGAACGGTGTCGGCCTGCCGGGCCACTCGATCCGGCACACCGCGAACGGCAACTACGTCACCGGTGTCGGCGCGTACAACGGCCAGGGCCTGCCCGCGAAGTCGCTGACGCAGATCCCGGCGTCGGAGACCGGGCTCGCCGGCCTGTACACGACCACGTACGGCTACACGACGACAGGCCTGCTGAACTCCGTGCAGCAGCCGACCGTCGGCGGACTGCCCGGTGAGGCGATCGGCATCACCTACAACAAGTACGGCAAGCCGAACAGCACGAGCAGTTCCAGCTTCACCTACGTGCTGCAGTCGCAGTACACCCAGTTCGGCGACTCGCGGCAGTTCACCCTCGGCCCGTCCAACAACAGTGCGTGGCTGACGTACGACTACGACCCGCAGACCCGCCGGCTGACCCGCACTAACTTCTCGGCGCAGCAGGCGGACGCTCAAATCGACGACACGAAGTACTCGTACGACCCGGCCGGCAACCTGACGAAGATGGTGAACACGCAGGGCCGTGAAGGCCAGGCGCCGGTGCGCACCCAGTGCTTCACCTACGACACCCTGCGCCGTCTCAACCAGGCGTGGACGGCGAACGACGACTGCGCCGCGCCCGCGTCGGCGGAGACCGTCGGCGGCCGGGCGGCGTACTGGACCTCGTGGACGTTCAAGCCGAACGGCACGCGGGCGAGCCAGACGCAGCACGCGTTCACCGGCGCGGCGAAGCCGGAGACCACGACCACGTACGACTACCCGGCGGACGGTGGCACCCAGCCGCACGCCCTGACGGGTACCACGACGACGTCGTCGCACGGCACCATCTCGGCGAGCTACGGCTACGACGCCACCGGCAACACCGTGCGCCGCACCCTGCCGAACGGTCAGCAGACCCTCACGTGGGACGAGCACAGCAGGCTGGAGACCGTCACGTCACCGCGGGGCACGACCCGCTACACCTACAGCGCCGACGGCGGACAGCTCGTGCGCCGCGACCCAGGGCGCACGACCGTGTACCTGCCGGGCCAGGAACTGAGCCGGGACAACAGCACCGGCCAGCTCACCGGTACGCGGTACTACTCGCACAACGGTGTGACCGTGGCGGTGCGCGTCGGCGGCGCCAACCCGAAGTACCTCGTCTCCGACCACCACGGCACCGCGATGGTCGCCGTCGACTCAGTGGACTTCTCCGTTGTCCGCAGGGCGATGGACCCGTACGGCAACGAGATCGGTGACGTCCTCGGCGGCTACTGGCCGGACGACAAGGGTTTCCTCGGCAAACCGGTGGACAGCTCGACCGGCCTGGCCGACGTGGGCGCCCGCAAGTACGACGCGTCCACCGGCCGGTTCATCAGCGTCGACCCGATCCTGGAGACCGACAACGCCCAGCAGATGACCGGGTACGTCTACGCGGACAACAACCCGACGACGCTGAGCGACCCGACCGGCCTGCTGTCCGCCGGCACCTACACGATCGTGGGCTACGGCCTCCAGGGCATCCTCCGCGCGATCACCGCCCTGAGCGACCTCGCCATCGCGAACCGCAACAGCATGCAGATGAGCGTCAGCCGCTACGTCGGCTGGATGGCCATCAACGACGGCTTCATCGGCCCGCGCCTGTACCAGCCCGGTATCTACTTCATCGTCATCTCGGTGACGCTGACGCCCTGGGTCGCGTACTGCCCACCACCAGCCAAACAGGGCACCAAGGAGAAGCCCGCGTTCAACCTGCCGTCGATGAAGAGCGCCGAGCGGGCCGAGTGGAACCGGAAACACCCGGTGAAGCCGCAGCAGATGACGACCGACGAGTTCATGATGATGATGCTCGGCATCGACGCGGTCATCGACTGCGTGCGTGACCCGTCCGTCAAGGGGTGCGGTGAGGCACTCGCCCCGTACGCGCTGGGCGGTCTGGGGCGGATCGGCGCGGCGGCGTTGAAGGCGGAACGCGCGGCACCGCTCATCAACCTGACGCGCAAGGAAGAACGCAACGCCGTCGACTGCCTGAACAGCTTCGTCGCCGAGACGAAGGTCGTCATGGCCGACGGCACGCGCAAGCCGATCTCCGAGGTGGCCATCGGGGACACGGTCAAGGCCACCGACCCCGAGACCGGCGAGACCACCGACCGCGTCGTGGAGAACCGCTTCGTCCACACGAACGAGGGCGACATGACCGAACTGGTCGTGCGCGCGGCCGACGGTTCCACCGGCTCGGTCGACGGCACCTCGTGGCACGAGGTGTGGGCGGACTCCGCCGGCGTCTTCACCAAGATGGGCGAGCTCGAGCCGGGGCAGGCACTGTTGTCGCCGGACGGGTCCCGGCCGGTGGTGTCCGAGGTTCGGCGCTATGTTCACTTCGAGCCGGTGTACGACCTGACGGTGCAGGGCGTGCACACGTTCTACGTGGCGGCCGGTGACACGCCTGTCCTGGTGCACAACTGCGCCAAGAAGAAGGGCAAGAACAACGGCGGCGGCGAGCGGAAAGGCGGCGTCAACAACGAGAACGAGACGCCGCAGTGGGTGGCGGACGAGGTCGCGAAGCGCCTCGGCTACGTGAAGGTGCCTGGTGGCAACCGGTCCAAGAACGGTACCGCGGCCTGGCGGCACCCCAAGCCGAAGAGCTACCGGCCGGAGTACATCAGCTATGACCGCAACGGACACTCGGGCGCCTACTACAAGGCCGCAGACAGGCTCGAGGACCTCCACAGCAAGGAGACGAGGCTGGGCGGCTACGGCCCGGTCAACGGGACGAATGACTTGGAAGGTCTCGAATGGTTGTACCCGTGACGCTGGAGATCGTCCTGGTTCCTCGCGACGAGGTCGTCGGCTCGAAGCTCGACGGTGCTCCAGGTTGGCTCGAGTACGCCGCGGAACTCCGCGGCGTACTCGCCGCCGCCGTAGCTGCGAGTGGCGTCAGCTTCCTGGAGATCGACGTGTTGAACGTGTGGGAGCCGCTGCCCGAGGAACTCGCGTGGTTGCGCAACGGCGTCGGCGTTTCGCCGGAGCAGGCCGTTGATCTGTTCGTGGAGATGCTGGGCCGTGGCGACAGCCCGTCGTTCCGCCTGCGCGGTGGAAACGTCCTGAGGATCGAGCAGAGCTGGGACGGTTGGGTTTTTCTGCCCGCGACGCGGGAGATCTACGACGCGCTGGAGGGTTTGCCGGAGGAACACCTGGAGATCGGGTGGCGGTCGAGTCAGCCGGACGTGATGAAGGCGGACATCCCGGTCAGGGCGGTGGCGGATGACGCGTTCTGGGCCACCGTGCGTGTGGCGGCCCAGGAGAAGACGACGCTGCTGAGCGAACGGTGGGCTTTCGGCAAATGCGGCAGCAGGTGGTTCCTGCTGACGAAGGACAACGTCGACCAGGTGATCGCGGAGATCCGCCCGCGCTCGCTCGTCAGCGTCGTGGTGAATCCTGATCTGCGGACTCGCTCGCTGAACGAGGACTTCACGGCGTTCAGCGCGCCGTTGGAGCCGGGAGAACTGGCACACCGTCAGCTTCCGGTCGGTGTGAACGGCGAGGACGAGCTGGCTGAGGTGACCGGTGCCGGGTTCGACCTCTTCCTCGCAGGCGCCGCGCTGGCCGAGCTGTACGCGGTGGTGCCGGACACCGACGGTGTCGTGCGGATGGAGTGGGACGACCCGAAGCAGTTCCTGTGAGCGCTGCGGCTGACGCGAAGACAGCCGCAGCAACCCCGGCTGCCGAGCGCGACGTACCGCTCCGGCGCCAGGTGCAGGCGTTCCTCGTTCTCGGGATCGACGGCGACCGAGGCCAGCGGCTCGGCCGGGTGCCACCGCACCGGCCGCGCCACGACCAGGCGGTCGCCGGGCGAAGCACCTGGTGGAACTCGGCGGGGTTGCGCGGTGCGAACAGTGTGTGGAAGCGGCACGGGCGTTCCCCAGGCCGGGCGGGAGGGGGAACGCCGGATCGGCATCGCCCTCAGGCCCTGTCAACACGCGGAACGGCCGTGCGGAACCCCAGAGAACGTCATCGGGGCGAGATGGTGGTGACTAGCCCTGGTGCTCTTTCAGCCACTTCTCGCGGTGCGCGCGCCAGCGGTCCAGCATCGAGCCGAGTTCGCCGTGCACGAAGCGGAAGAACTCGCGCGTCTCGTCCAGCCGCGCCCCCGCGTCGGAGCCGGCACCGAGCGCCTCGACGCCCTCGGCGAGCACCTCGTCGATCATGCCCAGCATCTGGTCCTTGCGGAACGTCGCCTCGTACCAGACGTTGTCGCGCATCCGGTAGACGTCGCGGCGTGATCCCGGCTCGCGCTCGCGGCTGACGATCTGGACGGTGGTCAGGTAGCGCACCGCGCCCGAGACCGCCGCCGGGGAGATCTGCAGCAGTTCGGCGATCTCGGCCGCGGTGAGCCGACCGGAGTCCGTCGTCAGCAGGGCCGCGAGGATGCGAGCCGGCATGCGGGGCACGCCGGTGTCCGCCAGGATGCCGCCGAACCGTTCGACGAACTGGCTCACCGCCTGCGTGTCACGCTCCGTAGTACTCGTCACGGCGGCATCATCCTTTTCGTCAGCCGATCGGGCAAAATTTACATGCTTCACGAAGTTGTGAAAGAAGTGTAGCTTACCCGCCATGACATCTGCGATATCCGTGTCGGGCCTGGTGAAGACCTTCGGCCCGACGCGCGCGCTGGACGATCTGAACCTGGACGTCCGCACTGGTGAGGTGCACGGTTTCCTGGGCCCGAACGGCGCCGGCAAGTCGACGGCGATCCGGGTCCTGCTCGGCCTGCTGCGTGCCGACTCCGGCACCGCGCGGCTGCTCGGCGGCGACCCGTGGAAGGACACCGCGGCCCTGCACCGCCGTCTCGCCTACGTCCCCGGCGACGTCAACCTCTGGCCCAACCTGACCGGTGGCGAGGTCATCGACCTGCTCGGACGG
The DNA here is from genome assembly GCF_026242055.1 of Lentzea sp. NEAU-D7. GTDB lineage: Bacteria > Actinomycetota > Actinomycetes > Mycobacteriales > Pseudonocardiaceae > Lentzea. The sequence continues at coordinate 428,166 of NZ_JAPJDL010000002.1, forward strand.
CTCCGCGGAGGCCTGAACAAGGCCCGTCGCGCCGAGCTCCTGGAGCGCTTCGAACTGGACCCGCGCAAGAAGGGCCGCACCTACTCCAAGGGCAACCGGCAGAAGGTCGCGCTGGTCGCCGCCCTGTCGAGCGACGTCGAACTGCTGATCCTCGACGAGCCGACCTCGGGCCTCGACCCGTTGATGGAGGCCGTCTTCCAGGACTGCATCAACGACGAGCGCCGGCGTGGCCGCACCGTGCTGCTGTCCAGCCACATCCTCGCCGAGGTCGAGGCCCTGTGCGACCGGGTGAGCATCATCCGCAACGGCCACATCGTCGAGACCGGCACGCTCGCCGAGCTGCGGCACCTCACCCGCACGTCGATCTCCGCCGAGCTTGCGGGCCCGCCGGACGGCCTCGTGGACCTCGCCGGTGTGCACGACCTGGTCGCCGAGGGCAACCGGGTCAGGTTCGAGGTCGACTCCGACGAGCTCGACCCCGTCCTCAGGCACCTGGTGTCGACGGGCGTGCGCACGCTGACCTCCCAGCCGCCGACGCTGGAGGAGCTGTTCCTGCGGCACTACGAGGACGCGAAATGATCGGCACCGGGCACCTCGTCCGCCTGGCGTTGCGCCGCGACCGGATCCTGCTGCCGGTCTGGGTGCTCTTCCTCGTCGGCGTCACCTACTCGACGACGACCGCGCTCGAGGAGCTGTACGCCACGCAGCAGTCCCGCGACCTGCTCGGCGTCACCGCGAACGCGAACTCCGCCTTCCTGGCGATGCTCGGGCCGCTGCACGACTGGTCGTCGCTGGGCGGCCTGGTGGTGTGGCGCTGGGGCGTCTTCTCCGGACTGTTCATCGCGATCATGGCCATGCTGGTCGTCACCCGGCACACGCGCGCGGAGGAAGAGGCGGGCCGCACCGAGCTCATCGCCGCCACGGTCGTCGGGCGGCATGCTCCGCTGGCCGCCGCGGTGGTCGTCGCGGGCGGCACGAGCCTGCTGATCGGGCTGCTGCAGGCGCTCGCGCTGGTCGGCAAGGACCTGGACCCGGCGGGCGCGTTCGCGTTCGGCCTCTCCACGGCGAGCGTGGGGCTGGTGTTCACGGCCGTCAGCGCGTTCACCGCGCAGCTCTCGGAGAACTCGCGCGTGTCCAACGCCATCGCGGGAGGGTTCCTCGGCGTCGTCTACCTGCTGCGCGCGGCGGGCGACGCGGCGGGGGAGTCGGGGCCGCAGTGGCTGACCTGGCTCTCGCCGATCGGCTGGACCGAGCACGTGCGGTCCTTCGGGGACAACAGGTTCTGGGTGCTGCTGCTCCCGCTGGCGGCGTTCGTGCTGCTGACGGGCGTGTCCGCGTACGTCGTGACCCGCCGCGACGTGGGACTCGGCCTGCTGCCCGCCCGGCTGGGCCCGCCGCAGGGCACGATCGGCGGCCCGTTCGGGCTGGCGTGGCGGCTGCAGAAGGGCTCGCTGATCGGCTGGTCCCTCGCGTTGTTCGCGGTGGGCGTGATCTACGGCAGCGTCGCGCAGGCCGTCGGGCAGATGGTGGACGACAACCCGGCGCTCGGGCAGATCGTCAGCAAGATCGGCGGGGCCGACGCGATGGTCGACGCGTTCTTCGCGACCATCACCCAGCTGCTCGGGCTGATCTCGTCGATCTACCTGGTGCAGGCGGTCCTGCGGCTGCGATCGGAGGAGACGTCGTTCCGCGCGGAGCCGATCCTCGCCACGCCGGTCTCGCGCTGGGGCTGGGTGGCCTCGCACGCGGTGTTCGCCCTGGTGGGCGGCGCGGTCGTGCTGGCGGCGTCCGGTCTGGGCCTGGGCCTCGTCTACGGGGCGCAGACGAACGACGTGGGCACCGTCCTGCCGCAGATGCTCGGCGCGGCTCTGGCCCAGCTCCCGGCCGCCTGGGTGATCGCGGGCGTGGCGCTCGTCCTGTTCGGGTTGTTCCCGCAGTTCACGGGCGTGAGCTGGGCGGCGGTGTCGGCGGCGCTGGTGCTCACGCTGCTCGGCCCCGCGCTGCAGCTCGACCAGTGGATGATCAACATCTCGCCGTTCACGCACGTCCCCAAGTACCCGGACATCACCTTCGGGCCGCTCGCGTGGCTCACAGCGGTGGCGGTGGCGCTGGTGGCGGCGGGGTTCGCCGGGTTCCGCCGGCGCGACCTGACCACGTGACGACCGCGGGCACGGTCACGAGCAGCGCCGCCGGGACGAGGAAGCCCAGCAGCGGATGCGACTGGTAGAGCGGGACGAACGCCAGCGGGGCCGCGGCGGCACCCATGAAGCGCAGTGACTGCACGACGCTGACGCTGCCGCCCCTGTTGGCGCTGCCGTTCTGCAGCACCAGCGCGTTGAGGCTCACCAGCACGCCCTGCGCGGCGGCCCCGGTCAGCGCCCACGCGATGACCGCGACCGCCGCGAACGGCGTCGTGCCCACCGCGGCGACGAGCCCCGCGCCCAGCGTCGCGCCGACGACGACCGTGGTGGCGGCGCCGAACCTGTCGATGGCCTTGCCGATCTGCCGCGCGGTCAGGAACCCGACGACGCCGAAGCCGGTGAGCAGCAGGCCGCGCTCACCCGCGCCGAGCCCGAACACGTCGTCCAGCCGGAACGCCACGAGGAACGACAGCCCGCCCAGGCACCCCCAGCAGACGAAGGCGATGAGCGCGGGCCGCAGTGTGCTCGGCACGAACGCGCTGCGCAGACTCGCGTCGCGCTCCGGCTCGGCCTCCGTCTGCGGCACGCCCAGGACCGCGAGCGCGACGGCGACCACCGCGATGACCACGAACGCGAGCCGCCAGTCGACCTCGGCGGTGAGCCCGCCGACGAGCGGGGCGGACGTCTGCCCGGCCGCCTGCATCGACCCGAAGAGCCCCAGCGCCCGGCCGAGCTTCTCCCTCGGCGTCGAGGCGGCGATCACCGCCAGCAGCACCGGTGTCGTGAACGAGTTCGCCGCGCCCTGCAACGCGCGGGAGGCGAGCAGCACCTCGAAGGTCCACGAGCAGGCGGCCAGCACGGACGTCAGGGCGTAGGCGACGTAGGCGATCCGGATGGTCCGTTGTGGACCCCAGCGCTGCGCGAGCGTGCCGGAGGCCAGCATCAGCACCGCGAACGGCACGAGGTAGTAGGTGAGAGTCGAGGCGGCGCTGCCCGCCGACCGCCCGAAGCCGGCGCCGATCTCGGGCAGGATCGAGGTCGTCACGGCGCCGCCGAACGGCCCGATCAAGGCGCCCGCGTACAGCCCGGCGCGTGCCAACCGTCCCACGGACACCTCCGCCGCTCACCCTGTTGCGGGCAGCGGCGGGAAGCACCGAAAAGTGGTTGTTGTCGCTAAGTTTCTGGCCGCGCGGCCCGGTGGTGGAGTTCCGCGACGGCCCGACCACTCGGAAGTGTGAAAAGAAGCCGCCCCGGTCCACCTGACCCGGGACGGCCCTGACCTGCGTGAAGCAGTTCTAGCGCGGACCGGGCGACGGCCAGCCGGGACCACGGCCCCGGCGGCGGAGATAGCGCTCGAACTCCGCGGCGATGTCGTCACCCGACGCCTCGGTGATCTGCAGCTCCGCGTCGCCGCGCTCCTCCAGGGCACGCACGTAGTTGCGCACGTCCTCGTCCTCGTCGGCCATCTCGGAGACCGTGCGCTCCCACTCCTCGGCCTGCTCCGGCAGCGCGCCGAGCGGGACCTCGATGTCGAGCACCTCCTCGACCCGGTGCAGCAGGGCCAGGGTGGCCTTGGGGGAGGGCGGCTGCGAGACGTAGTGCGGCACGGCGGCCCAGAAGGAGATCGCCGGGATGCCCGCCTGCACGCACGCGTCCTGGAACACGCCGACGATGCCGGTCGGGCCCTCGTACTTCGAGTGCTCCAGGCCGAACTTCTCGGCGGCGTCCGCGTCGTAGGCCGTTCCGGTGACCGGGACCGGACGCGTGTGGGGCGTGTCCATGAGCAGCGCGCCCAGCGTCACCACGGTCGTCACCCCGAGGGCGTCGATGTGGCCCAGCAGCTCGGCGGCGAACTTGCGCCACCGCATGTTCGGCTCGATGCCGTGCACGAGGATCACGTCCACGTCCGAGCCGGGGGGCCTGCACACCGACAGCCGCGTCGTCGGCCAGTCGACCCTGCGGGTGACGCCGTCCACCATGCGGACGCTGGGGCGCGTCACCTGGAAGTCGTAGTAGTCGTCCGGGTCGATCTCGGCGAGCGGGGTGGCGTCCCAGGTGAGTTGGAGGTGTTCGATCGCGGTGCTCGCGGCGTCGCCGGCGTCGTTCCACCCTTCGAACGCACAGACCATGATCGGAGCCGTGAGCGGGATGCGCGGGTTCGAGGGGGTCGGGGATTCCTGGGACGGATCGTTCACGGCGCCAGACTACGGGTTCGGTCAGTCAACTCATCGTAGGCTTGGCCCATGCGTGATCGCGGAGAGTCGCCGTTGCTGGAAGCGCTGGTGAACCGTGTTGTCGTCGCTGACGGGGCCATGGGCACGATGCTTCAGTCCGTTGACCTCTCCCTCGACGACTTCAACGGTCTCGAGGGCTGCAACGAGATCCTGAACGTCACCCGCCCGGACGTCGTGAAGGCGGTGCACCGCGGTTATCTCGAAGTCGGCTGCGACGCCGTGGAGACGAACACCTTCGGTGCGAATCTCGCGAACCTGGCCGAGTACGACATTCCGGACCAGATCTTCCACCTGTCCGAGCGCGGTGCCGCTCTGGCGAGAGAGGTGGCGGACGAGTTCGGCACGTCCGCAAACCCCCGGTTCGTGCTCGGCTCCGTCGGTCCCGGCACGAAGCTGCCGACGCTCGGCCACGCTCCTTATGCGACGTTGCGCGACGCCTACCAGGAGCAGTGCAAGGGCCTGCTCGTCGGCGGCGTGGACGCGATCATCGTCGAGACCTCGCAGGACCTGCTGCAGACCAAGGCGTCCATCGTCGGTGCCAAGCGCGCGATGACGGCCGAGGGCCGGTTCGTCCCCATCATCGCCCAGGTGACCGTCGAGACGACCGGCACGATGCTGCTCGGCTCGGAGATCGGCGCCGCGCTGACCGCGCTGGAGCCGCTGGGCATCGACCTGATCGGGCTGAACTGCGCCACCGGTCCCGCCGAGATGAGCGAGCACCTGCGGACGCTCTCGAAGCACGCGCGCGTCCCGTTGTCGGTGATGCCGAACGCCGGACTTCCCGAACTGGGCCCGCACGGCGCGGTCTACCCGTTGTCGCCGGAGGAACTGGCCCAGGCGCTGGCGGGGTTCGTCACCGAGTTCGGCGCGCGGCTCGTGGGCGGCTGCTGCGGCACGACGTCCGAGCACCTGCGCCAGGTGGCCGACGCGGTGCGCGACCTCGGTCCGTCGTCGCGCCGGCCGCGACCGGAGCCGGGTGTGTCCTCTCTGTACCAGGCCGTGCCGTTCACACAGGACGCCTCGGTGCTGATGATCGGCGAGCGCACGAACGCCAACGGTTCCAAGGCGTTCCGCGAGGCGATGCTCGCCGGGAAGTGGGAGGACTGCATCGAGATCGCGCGCGACCAGACGCGCGAGGGCGCCCACCTGATCGACCTCTGCGTCGACTACGTGGGCCGCGACGGCGAGGCGGACATGCGCGCGCTGGCCTCGCGGCTGGCCACCGCGTCGACGTTGCCGGTGATGCTCGACTCCACCGAACCGGCGGTGCTGCAGGCCGGTCTGGAGTGCCTCGGCGGACGCAGCGCCGTCAACTCGGTGAACTACGAGGACGGCGACGGCCCGGACTCCCGCTTCCAGAAGATCATGCGGCTCGTCTCCGAGCACGGCGCGGCGGTCGTGGCGCTGTGCATCGACGAGGAGGGCCAGGCCCGCACGGCCGAGTGGAAGGTCCGCGTCGCTACCCGGCTGATCGAGGACCTGACGACGAACTGGGGCATGCGGGTCGACGACATCATCGTCGACTGCCTGACGTTCCCGATCTCCACCGGCCAGGAGGAGGTGCGCCGCGACGCCGTCGAGACGATCGAGGCGATCCGCGAGCTCAAGCGCCGTTATCCGGACGTGCAGACGACTCTGGGCCTGTCGAACGTCTCCTTCGGACTCAACCCGGCCGCGCGTCAGGTGCTGAACTCCGTGTTCCTGCACGAATGCGTGCAGGCGGGCCTCGACACCGCGATCGTGCACGCCTCCAAGATCGTGCCGATGGCGCGCATCCCCGACGAGCAGCGCGCGGTGGCGCTGGACCTGGTCTACGACCGCCGCCGCGAGGGCTACGACCCGCTGCAGAAGCTCATGGAGCTGTTCGAGGGCGTCACCACGAAGTCGAACTCCGCTTCGCGCGCCGAGGAACTGGCCGCGCTGCCGCTGTTCGAACGGCTGCAGCGCCGGATCGTCGACGGCGAGCGCAACGGCCTGGAAGCCGACCTGGACGCCGCGCTGGACGAGCGGCCCGCGTTGCAGATCATCAACGACACGTTGCTCGCCGGCATGAAGACCGTGGGCGAACTGTTCGGCTCCGGCCAGATGCAGCTGCCGTTCGTGCTGCAGTCCGCCGAGGTCATGAAGGCCGCCGTCGCCCACCTCGAACCGCACATGGAGCGGTCCGAGGACGACGCTGCCGGGGGCAAGGGCCGGATCGTGCTCGCCACCGTGAAGGGCGACGTCCACGACATCGGCAAGAACCTCGTCGACATCATCCTGTCCAACAACGGCTACGAGGTCGTGAACATCGGCATCAAACAGCCGATCAACACGATCCTGGAGGCCGCGGAGGAGCACCGCGCGGACGCGATCGGCATGTCCGGCCTGCTGGTCAAGTCGACCGTGATCATGAAGGAGAACCTCGAGGAGATGAACTCCCGGGGTGTCGCCGCGCGGTGGCCGGTGTTGCTGGGCGGCGCGGCGCTGACGCGCGCGTACGTCGAGAACGACCTGACGGAGATGTACTTCGGCGACGTCCGCTACGCCCGCGACGCGTTCGAGGGGCTCCGGCTGATGGACGCGATCATGGCGGCCAAGCGCGGCGAGGCTCCTCTCGTGGACGAGGAGGCGCGAGCCAAGGCGGCGGAGCGCAAGGCCCGTCGCGAACGGTCGCTGCGCATCGCGGCGGCCCGCAAAGCCGTTGCGGCGGAAGAGGAAGTGGTGTCCGGCCGCTCCGACGTGGCGGCGGACAACCCGATCCCGGTGCCGCCGTTCTGGGGCAGCCGCGTCGTGAAGGGCATCCCGGTCGCGGACTACTCGGCGTTGCTGGACGAGCGTGCGACGTTCATGGGCCAGTGGGGCCTGAAGGGCGCGCGCGGCGGCGGCCCGACCTACGAGGAGCTGGTCGAGACCGAGGGCCGCCCGCGCCTGCGGTACTGGATGGAACGCCTTGCCACGGAAGGTGTTCTTGCCCACGCCGCCGTCGTCTACGGCTACTTCCCGTGCGTGTCGGAGGGCGAGGACCTGGTGATCCTGGAAGAGCCGTCGGCGGACTCCGCCGAGCGCTTCAGGTTCACCTTTCCGCGCCAGAAGAGGAATCGCCGTCTCTGCCTGTCCGACTTCTGGCGGGCGCGGGAGGCGGGCGAGGTCGACGTGATCGCGTTCCACCTCGTGACGATGGGGCAGCCGATCGCCGACTACGCGGCCGAGCTGTTCGCCAAGAACGCGTATCGTGAGTACCTGGAAGTCCACGGACTGGGGGTCCAGCTCACCGAGGCGCTGGCCGAGTACTGGCACAAGCGGGTCCGCGAGGAGCTCGTGTGGCCCGCGGGCGGCACCGTCGCCGCCGAGGACCCGGCCGACGTCGAGCAGTACTTCAAACTCGGCTACCGGGGTGCGCGTTACTCGTTCGGCTACGGCGCCTGCCCCGACATGGAGGACCGCAGGCGCGTCGTCGAGCTGCTCGAGCCGTCGCGCATCGGGGTCTCGCTGTCCGAGGAACTCCAGCTCCACCCGGAACAGTCCACCGACGCCTTCGTGGCGCACCATCCGGAGGCGAAGTACTTCAATGTCTGACCTGGCTGTGCCTGAACTTCACGGGGTCCTGTGGGACATGGACGGCACGCTGCTGGACTCCGAGAAGCTGTGGGACATCCCGCTCTACGAGTACGCGGAGAAGCTCGGCGGTGTGTTGTCGCTGGAGACCCGCGAGCGCATGGTCGGCAGCAACGTGCCCACCACGATGCAGCTGCTGTTCGCCGACGTCGGCATCGAGCCCACCGAGGCGGACATGGCCGACGGCGCCGCGTGGATCTCGCGCCGCACCGAGGAGGTGTTCCGCGCCGGTCTGCCGTGGCGTCCGGGCGCGCAGGAGGCGTTGAAGGCGGTCCGTGCGTCGGGCGTGCCGATGGCTCTCGTGACTTCGACCGAGCGCTCGCTGACCGAAGTGGCACTGGACACGATCGGGCGTGACCTGTTCGACGTGACCGTGTGCGGCGACGAGGTGGACGGCCTGAACAAGCCGCTGCCCGAGCCCTATCTGAAGGCGGCGCGACTGCTGGGCGTGGACGCGGCGCGTTGCGTGGCGATCGAGGACTCTCCGACCGGTGTCGCGGCCGCTGTGGCCGCCGGGTGCACTGTGCTGGTCGTGCCGTGTGACGTGGAAGTGCCGACGGGGGAGCGGCGGGTGTTCCGCGACTCCCTCGTCGGCGTCGACCTGGACGTGCTGAAGGCGCTCTAGACAGAGGCCTCGGTCACGCGTGCTTTCGCCTTGCGCGTGGCCGGGTCGATCAGCAGGCCGAACACCACGCCGATGCCGACGTAGAGCGTGGCGAGCTGGGCGAGCGAGCTGAGGCGGAACTGCCACAGCACGTTCACCGGCATGTCCGCGGGGATCGTGTCCGGCGGCGCGGGGAACGCCAGCAGCACCACCGCGGTGGCCGCGGCCACCGCGAGGAGCACGGCTGTCGTGCGCACCGGCTGCGACTGTGCGCGCAGCTGCTCGGCGAGCCAGCTCGCGGCCCACACGATCACGAGACCGGCCACCACCACGCCGAGGTAGAGCGCGGTCCGGTAGTTCACCGTCTCCGGGTCGCCCACGGCGGGCGGGTTGGCGGGGTACTTGAGCCACGGCAGCAGCGCCACGGCGCCGAACACCGCGGCACCGAACGCGAAGCTGCGGCTGAACGGCGTGCTGCCGGTGAACCAGCGCTTCGACAGCGCGTAGGCCGTGGCGAACACCAGGCCGACCGCGATGCCGACGATCACCACGCCGAGCATGCCGCCCACGACCTGGGCGCCACGGCCGACCAGCTCTTCCCCGCCACCGTGCGAGTGGCCGGCTTCCTCACCGGCGGGTGCCCGTGCCTCCTCGACCGCGAGCGCGGCACGAATCGGGATCTCGGTCACCAGGAGCTGCACCAGCGCGGAGGCGACACCGGCGACACCGCCGGCCGCGACTCCGCGCAGCGCCAGAGACTTGTACGTCGTCATGTGCCTGATCCGGGGAATCGGATCAGTGGCACGGAACGCCGAGCGCGTGGCGCCCGTCGTGGAAGAACTCGTGCAGCAACTCGGAACCCGCGCCGAGCGCGAGGCCGTTCTCCTGCAGGACCAGGTAGGTGACGATCAGGCCGAGCACTGAGACGGCGAAGGCCCATTTGGGCACGCGGACGGCGGACAGGCTTGCTGCGGGGCTCGTCATGACGGGCTCCTCCATACCTCGTGGAAGGTCAACTCTCCTTGCGGCGCCGCAGCCGGTCTCCTGACTCCCGGATCAACGCTGCCCCCGCGTCTTCCCAGTCCCGGCGGGGACCAGTGACGTGCTCGGCGGGGATCGCTTCCCGGTCACAGTGGCGAGGACCGCGCCGGATTCTCACCGGCTTCCCGTCACTGCGGCGCGTGCACCGTAAGTTGATCCGCCCGTTAAGCACAACCGGCCATAAGAGTTGTTGCGTTCCTCACTTCACGAGTGGACAGTCACCGCACTTCCCACCTGCGGCGACGCGGTAGTAGAGACAACAGCTCCTGCGCCGGAACGCGACCTCGCCGGGAAACGTGATGAATTCTCCGGCGTGTTCGAACGGCGGCGCGCTCATGAGCCGTTCGCCGCGTTCTTCCGCTTCCTCCTCCGTGAGCATGCGTGCGCGCACAACCATTTTCAGCGCGCCCGCGATGTTCGACATCGCATTGCCCCACAGCAGCCCGCGCGCCACCGGGGTGACCTGCTGGATCGCTTCCACCACCGGTTCGAGCGCCTCGGCGGCGCCCGGACCCAGCCGGGGCTGGTCGATCCGGACGCTCAGGCCGTTCACCGGGTGGTGGTGCCACCAGAGGTTCTCCGGGCGCACGTCGATCGGGACGTTCGCGGCCGTGAGCGGGCTGAGCAGCCGTGCGGTGTAGCTGAGGAAGAACAGGCTGGCCGCGACGCGTGGTTCGCCGGCTTCGTACCGGGTCGCGACGGCGTCGATCGTGGTCTTGAGCGCCGGGCCCTCCAGCAGCGCCGTTCCCGGCAGCCACGACTCGTCCGGACGGCCCACGTCGAGGGCGAAGAACGGGTTGATCCCGCGCACCCGGCGCAGCGCTTCGAGAACCTCGGCGAACTCAGACACGAAGTTCACGCTACCGAGTGTCCGTGCAGGACAGATCACGTCCATGGCCTGGGACAGATGCGACCGCGGTGTGGACGGGGGTCGCCGGGATGGGAGGATGTCGTGCCGTGAAGACCTTCGACTCCCTGTTCGCAGAACTGACCGAACGAGCCGCCACCAAGCCGGAGGGTTCCGGCACCGTCGCCGCGCTCGAGGCCGGGGTCCATGCGCAGGGGAAGAAGGTCCTGGAGGAGGCGGGCGAGGTCTGGATCGCCGCCGAGTACGAGTCCGACGAGAAGCTCTCCGAAGAGATCTCGCAGCTGCTCTACCGCCTCCAGGTGCTCATGCTCGGCCGTGGCCTCACCCTCGAAGACGTCTACAAGTACCTCTGACGGAAGACTTCCACATGCTGCGCGTTGCAGTCCCGAACAAGGGCGCGCTCGCTGAACGCGCCTCCGCCATGCTCACCGAGGCCGGGTACCGGCAGCGGCACGAGCCGCGCGACCTGACCGTGCTCGACAACAACAACGAGGTCGAGTTCTTCTTCCTGCGTCCCAAGGACATCGCGATCTACGTGGCGTCCGGCGACCTCGACCTCGGCATCACCGGCCGCGACCTGGCCGCCGACTCGGGCGCCGACGACAACGGCTCGTCCGTCGAGGAGCTGCTCGCGCTGGGCTTCGGCTCGTCGACCTTCCGCTACGCCGGGCCTCGCGGCACGGACTGGAAGGTCTCCGACCTCGAAGGCAAGCGCCTCGCCACGGCGTACCCGAAGCTCGTGGGCCGCGACCTCAAGGCCCGCGGCATCACCGCCAAGGTGATCCGTCTCGACGGCGCCGTGGAGATCTCGATCCAGCTGGGCGTGGCCGACCTGATCGCCGACGTGGTGGGCTCCGGCCGCACCCTGCGCCAGCACGACCTGGTGGCGTTCGGCGAGCCGATCTGCGAGTCGGAGGCGGTCCTCATCCACCGCAACGGCTCGGAGCTCACGGCAGCCAAGAAGCAGCTGACGGCCCGTCTGCAGGGCGTCGTGTTCGCGCAGCAGTACCTGATGCTCGACTACGACTGCCCGCGTTCGCTCCTCGACGCCGCGATCGCGCTGACCCCGGGCCTGGAGTCGCCGACGGTCGCGCCGCTGGCCAACCCGGACTGGGCGGCCGTGCGGGCGATGGTGTCGCGCAAGGAGGCGAACAAGGTGATGGACGAGCTGGCCGCGATCGGCGCCAAGGCCGTGCTGGCCTCGGACATCAGGTTCTGCCGGCTGTGATCACCGAGCACGCCCTGCTGGACGTGCTGCCGGGGTGTGCCGAGGAGTTCGAGTGGGCGTTCGGCGAGGCGCGGGAGCTGATCTCCGCCTCGCCGGGCTTCCGCGGCCTCGAACTGCTGCGCTGCCTGGAGACGCCGTCGCGCTACCTGCTGCTCGTGCGCTGGGACACGGTCGAGTCGCACACGGTGGGCTTCCGGCAGGGGCCCTCGTACGAGCGGTGGTCGGCCCTGCTGCACCGCTTCTACTCGCCGTTCCCGGTCGTGTCCCACTTCGAGAGCGCACTGAGCACCTCTTCGTCCGTGGTCTGATCGAAGCTCTCGTACCAGCGGCTCACGGCCTGGAAGCGCTTCGGCGTGAGGACCGCGACCACCCTGGTCCTGAAGGTGTCGAGGGACTCCCTCGCGGCCACCGGGACGGCCAGCGTGACACTCCTCGGTGCGCGCTGGGCGATCCAGTGGAGCGCCGCTCTGGCGGTGACGCCGGTGGCCAGGCCGTCGTCCACGAGGATCACGTCGCGGTCCCTGACGACGAGCGGTCTGTCGCCGCGGTAGAGGGTCGTGCGCCTCCGGGCTTCGGCGCGTTCCTCGTCGCAGGTGCGGCCCAGCTGCTCCTCGGTGAGGTTCAGGGCCCTGAGCACCCTCGGGTCGTAGATGGGCTCGCTGTCCGCGGTGACGGCGCCGACGCCGTACTCCGGGTGGCCCGGGGCGCCGATCTTGCGCGCCACGACGACGTCCAGTTCGGCGTTGAGGTGTTCCGCGATCTCCTTGGCCACCGGGACGCCGCCACGCGGGAGGCCGAGGACCAGCGGGTCGTGCCACGGGAGGTCCGCGAGTCGCGCTGCGAGGGCGCGGCCCGCTTCCTGCCGGTTCGTGAACCTCTTCACAGTCCCGCTGACGCTACGCGCCTGCGGGCTCACCCGGCCAGGCCGATGACGTCGGTGATCGCGACGCGTTCGTGCCGGCCGAAGTGCGCGCGGAACTCGATCCACGTGTGGCCGGCCTGGCTGCAACCGAACAGGACGCCGTTCGCCGCGTTCCGGCAGGGCAGGCCCTGCCTCGTTGCCACCGAGCACCTGACAGGGAAGAGCAGGGCGCCCACCAGGCACGCCGTCACCACGGCTGCCCGCACGGGTGCGGCGGTAGAGCCCGGCAGAGGGACGAGGGATCGCGGGGCGTTGCGATCACCGGAGTTGCTGGTGCGGCTGCGACTCCTGTCGTGCCCTGTGGGACATCAGCGTTCGCGGACGAACAGCGCCTGCGCCGTCGCGCCCACCGGCCCGGCCACGTCGTGCACCACGCTGGTCGCGAGCCCGACGCCGTCCGGCCCGATGGTCGTCCGCGCGTCCATCCCGACCCACTCGCCGACGGGGCGGCGGTGCAGGTGCACGGTCAGGTCGGTGTTGATGGCGTACCACTTGCGAATGTCCACACGGGACGAGACGCCGCTCGCCGAGTCGACCACGGAGAACAGCAGCTCCTCCGGTGACGGCTCGGATCCCTCGACCACGGCCACGCGCGGGCGGGCCCACACCTGTGCGTCGCCCGGTGTGAAGATGCCGCCCGACACGGAAAGCCACTCGACGGCGGCCAGGTAACCGCCACCCCAGTGCTCGGGGACCTCCATCGGCACGGCGGACTCCGGCGGTGCCAGCGCGGGGACCTCGCCGCCCGCCACCGAAGTCGTGTCCGAGCCGACGATGCGCCACGCGCGCGCCGTGAGCACGGTGCGGCCTTCGTGGGACAGCGACGCCGCCAGCAGCTCGACCGAGCGGCCGGGGCGTTCGACGGAGGTGGACACCGTCAGGTCGGCCACCGGGACGGGCCCGAGCACCTCGAACGTGACGCGCGCCAGCGCCGACGACGAGTTGCCCAGCGCCAGCAACGACCGCACCAGCAACGCCGAGGGCGGGCCGAGGTGCTGGCTGTCCGGGCCCCACGGGCCGACGGTGTGCTCGGTGGAGCGGAACGTGGCCTCGTCCAGCGGCAGGTAGAAGGCCGGCATCAGTCGCGGTCCTGCAGCGGCTCGGTGTCGTCCGGCTCCGGCCAGCCCGGGTAGGGCGGCGGAGTGCCGTCGAACGCCGGGCAGAAGGCCTTGTGGTCGCAGTAGTCGCACAGGCGGCTGGGGTTGGGGCGGAAGTCGCCCGTCGGCGCGGCCCGCATGATCGCCTGCCAGATCGCGTCGAGGGTGCGCTCGAAGCGGGCCAGTTCGGACTCGTCCGGCGTGTAGGCGAGGGCCTGGCGGTCGGCGAGGTACATCAGGCGCAGCTGGCGGGGGACGACGCCGCGCAGCTTCCACAGCACCAGGGCGTAGAACTTCATCTGGAACAACGCCTTCGCCTCGCCCACCTGACGGGGCGCCGCGCCGGTCTTGTAGTCCACGACGCGGATCTCCCCCGTCGGGGCCACGTCCACCCGGTCGATGTAGCCGCGCAGCAGCACACCGGACGGCAGCTCGGACTCCACCAGCAGCTCGCGCGACTCCGGCTCCAGGCGACGCGGGTCCTCCAGGCCGAAGTAGCCGTCGAGCAGCTTCGTGGCGGACTCCAGCCACTCCGCCTCCTCCTCGCTGCCCTCGACCTCGAACAACGTCGCGAACTCGGGGCGCTCGGCCTTCACGCGCTCCCAGGCCGGCGCGATCATCGACCGCGCGCGGTCGGGCACCCGCTCGGCCGCGGGCAGTGCGAACAGGTCTTCCAGCACCGCGTGCACCACCGTGCCGCGCACCTGCGCCTTCGTCGGCCTCTCCGGCAGCCGGTCGACCGCGCGGAACCGGTAGAGCAGCGGGCACTGCTTGAAGTCCCCTGCCCGGGAAGGCGAGAGCGCGGGCCTGCGCAACGTGGTGCTCATGGTTCGCACCCTAGGACAGGGGTCTGACAATCCCGGGAGCGCCACCTGGGTACCGCCGCCCTGCGCCGCGTCGGTGCCGGTCTCGGTCCGGATGAGACGCACGTGACAGGACGGACCGCCTCACCGGCCGCGATCTCCGAAGGCGGGCGCGCGAAACAGCGCCCGCCTCGGGCGATTCGCACCGAACCGCGAGATCACACCACCCCCTCTAGAGTGCTTCCGTGGCCGCGCGGATCAGTGATCGAGTGGGCGGCCTGCTGCTGTTCCGGGTGGCGGGCATCCCGGTGTTGCTCGCGCCGTCGTGGTGGATCGGCTCGGCGATCGTGGTGGCGTTCTACGCCCCGTTCGTCGACGACCTCGCTCCCGGCACGGCGCCGGGCGTCGGCCTGCTGATGGCCGTGCTGCTCGCGCTCTTCCTGGGGCTGTCGGTGCTCGCGCACGAGCTCGGTCACTGCGTCGTGGCGCTGCGGCTCGGCCTGCCGGTCAGGAGACTGCACCTGTTCCTGCTGGGCGGGTCCACCGAGATCATGCGCACACCCGGCAAACCCGGCCACGAGGGTGCTGTCGCGGGCGCCGGTCCTGCCGTGTCCGTGGTGCTGGCGATCCTGTTCGGCCTCGGCGCGATGGTCATGAACCAGGACGGCGTCGTGTGGGTGCTGGTCTTCCAGCTCGCCGCCGCGAACGCCGCCGTCGCCGTCTTCAACCTCCTGCCCGGCCTGCCGCTGGACGGCGGGCGCATCGTCAGGGCCGGCGTGTGGGCCATGACCGGGCAACGGGCGACGGGGACGCGTGTCGCCGTGGTCGGTGGTATCGCCGTGGCCATCGCACTGGTGGCGTGGGCGCTGTACGGCGTCGCGGAGGGTGCACAGGACCGTTGGTTGCGCTTCGGCGTGTGCGTGCTGACGGCGTGGGGCGTCGTCGTCGGCGCTAGGAGCGAGCTCGCCAGCGAACGTCGCCGCACCTGGCCGCCCGGCCTGTCCCTCGCCGACCTGATCCGCCCGGTGCTGCAGCTGCCGGCGGAGAGTCCCGTCGCGGACGCCCTGAGCACCTCCGCCGGACGGGGTGTGGTCCTGGTGCGGGCGGACGGCGTCGCGGCCGGCCTGCTCGACGCCGCGGCGGCCGAGAAGCTCGCCGCGGCAAGCCCTTTCGCGCCCGCGGAGCAGGCGGCGGAGCCGATCCTGCCCGAGACCGTGCTGCTCGCCGACGAGCCCGGCGAGGAGATCGTCGAACGGGTCCAGGGCACCGCCGCGTGGCAGTTCCTCGTCGTCGACCTGGAGGGCCGTCCGGCGGGTGTGCTGCACAGGGAGGACCTGCGTGCGGCCATTGAGAAGGGCGTTTGACACCATTGCGCGGTGATTAGCGCAAGTGGACCGTTCCGACCGGGCGACCGGGTTCAGCTGACCGACCCCAAGGGGCGGCACTACACCGTTGTCCTCGAACCCGGCAAGGAGTACCACACCCACCGCGGCGCCATCCCGCACGACCTGCTCCTCGGGCAGCCGGAGGGCTCCGTGGTGCAGTCGGTGGGCGGCACGAACTTCCTGGCGCTGCGCCCGCTGCTGCCGGACTACGTGCTGTCGATGCCGCGCGGCGCGCAGGTGATCTACCCGAAGGACGCCGCGCAGATCTGCATGTACGGCGACATCTTCCCGGGCGCGCGCGTGCTGGAGGCGGGGGCGGGCTCCGGCGCGTTGTCGTGCTCGCTGCTGCGCGCGGTGGGGGAGAAGGGCAGCGTCCAGTCCTACGAGGTGCGCGAGGACCACGCGGTCCACGCCGTCCGCAACGTCGAGACGTTCTTCGGCGAGCGCCCCGGCAACTGGTCGATCACCGTCGACGACGTGAAGAACCACGAGGGCGAGGTCGACCGGGTCATCCTCGACATGCTCTCGCCGTGGGAGGTGCTGCCCACGATCGCGAAGAACCTCATCCCCGGCGGCGTCCTGGTCGTCTACGTGGCCACGACCACGCAGCTCTCGGTCGTCACCGAGGCGCTGCGGGAGATGACGTGCTTCACCGAGCCCCACGCCTGGGAGACGCTCGTCCGCCCGTGGCACGTCGTCGGCCTCGCCGTGCGGCCGGAGCACCGGATGATCGGGCACACCGCGTTCCTGCTGACCACGCGCAGGCTCGCGGAGGGCGTCACGGCGCCCAGGCCGCAGCGCCGCCCCAGCAAGGGCTGACCCGGGAACACCGAGGGCCCCGCACTTCACCGAAGTGCGGGGCCCTCGCGCGTCAGGTCAGTTGCCCTCGAGCTTGTCGATGCCGCAGACCTTCCAGTCGCCGCCCTCTTTGGTCAGCTTGTAGATGATGGCGCCCGACTGCACCTTGCCCGGGTTGCTCGGGTCTTGGAGCCCGGTGATGCTCTGCCTGAACGTGCCGGTGCTGCCCGACGTCCTGACCTCCGACACGGTGGCCTTGACGCTCGGATTCGGTGCGGCCGTCTGGGGCTTCAGCTTGGGGAACTCCGCCGTGCACACGAGGTCCTTGACGTCGTTCGGGGTGCTGTTGCCCGCGTGCACGCCCTTGATGATCCTGGCGGTGAACTCCTTCGCGACGTCCTCGGCGTCGCTGTCACCGCCGCTCGACGAGCTCTTCGACGACGAGGTGGCCGGCTTCGTGGAGCTGCCGGCCGTCGGCTCCGCGTTCGTGTTCGTGTTCGTCGACGCGGTGTTGTCGCCGCCGCCCGAGTCGCCGGAGAGCAGAAGCACGGCCGTGACACCGCCACCGACGAGCACCAGCACGCCGACGACCACACCGATGATCAGGCCGGTCTTGCTCTTCTTGGGCGGGGGACCGCCGAACCCGCCGGGCTGGCCGTACTGCTGCTGACCGTAGGGCTGCTGGCCGTACTGGCCCTGCTGCGGACCGTACTGGCCCTGCTGCGGGAAGCCACCGCTCTGCGGTCCCTGCTGGCCGAACGGGTTCTGCTGCGGCTGGCCGTAGCCGGGCTGCGGTGGCTGGCCGGGCTGCTGCCCGTACCCAGGTTGCTGGCCGTACCCGGGCTGCTGAGGCGGCTGCTGCCCGTACGGCCCAGGCGGCGGTGGCGGGTAGGTCATGGGAGTTCCCCCGAAGATGAGTCGCGGATCTGGCGAAAGGTCACTTGGGCGGCTGGATCTGCGCGTCCTTGGTGAGCGTGCAGTACTTCCAGTCGCCCGAGATCTTCTTGAACTTGACCTCGGTGTCCGTGACCGTGCTCTTGCCCTGGAAGGTCATCTCGACCTTGACCTTCACGGTCGCCTGGTCGCCGGACACGGCCACGTCGCCCACCGTCACCTTGGGCTTGAGCGTCTTGGCCAGCTCCTCGGCGGCCTTCTGCTGCTCAGGAGGGAGATCCTTGAACTTCTCCTGCAGCTCCTTGGCCTCGTCGACGACCTCCTTGCAGGCGAGCTTCGAGGCCTTCTCGATGTCGTTGTTGATCGCGAAGTACTCCTTCGCGACGTTCTTGATCTCGGCGGCGTCACCACCGCCGGCACTGGAGTCCGGCGACGAGGTGCTGGAGTCGCTGGAGCCGTTGCCGGTGAGCATGACGGCCGCGGTGATGCCACCTCCGAGGAGCACCAGCACGCCGACCAGGACGCCGACGATCAGGCCGGTGTTGCTCTTCTTGGGAGGCGGACCGCCGAACCCGCCGGGCTGGCCGTACGGCTGCTGGCCGTAGGGCTGCTGGCCGTACGGGCCCGGCTGACCGGGCTGCTGGCCGTACTGGCCCTGCTGCGGACCGTACTGGCCCTGCTGCGGACCGTGCTGGCCCTGCTGCGGGAAGCCGCCGGACTGCGGTCCCTGCTGGCCGAACGGGTCCTGCTGCGGCTGGCCGTACTGGCCGGGCGGCTGGCCGTACCCCGGTGGCGGCTGCTGGCCGTATCCGGGCTGCTGCGGCTGGCCGTGACCCGGCTGCTGCGGCGGCTGCTGCCCGTACGGCCCACCGGGCTGCGGCTGCTGCCCGTAGGGACCGGGCTGCTGCGGCGGGTAGGTCATCGAAACTCCCCCGATGTGGATGAGGCGATCTATCTCTGGACATTGTGGTGCTTCGCCCGGTAACTCGCGGGCGAATGGGGCCTATCGGCATCCGCGAGTGGCCGTGCACACGCTCTCGAGCCGCGATCTGGTCACGCGAAGGCCGTGTCTGATAACGATTGTGGCAACTCCACCGGGAATCGAGTGCGATGCACTGCGCTGTCGGGGTGGTGCGCCGGTCGCGCCGGTGGAACCACCCGGTTGGCGGCACGCCCTCCGGTCGCAACGGAGCCCCGCTCGCGCGGGTCCTCCGACGGACACGAACGGGGTGGGTTGCGGTGCGTGACCACCGAACGGACCAGTCGCTGGTCCACCTGGTGGGACGGCGGCGGATTGCCGCCCGTCACCGGGCCGCGAGCCGCACCAGGCGTGTCGATGATCGTCCGAGGGTGGTCGCGGACCGTGGGGACCGGGCCGCCGCCCTGGTGCTCCCATGACCCTCTCCTCGGACTTCTCGCAGGTCGTCTGGCGTGTCGAGACGCGAAACGCCGGTCGTGGTTTCTGGAACGCACCGTAGCGGGTGGGCGGTCGAACCGGACACCGAGATGGAGCAGTTGACCTCTGTTGGAGGCCTCCCCGTTGCACCACACGAGCGAAGATGATGTTGTGAGTACCCCATTTTGTCGGTGATCGCCGGTACCGTAATCGGTACGAACACGGGAGGAGGGTGCCGACATGCAGCACGGTCATCCCGGCAGCCAACCCGATGAGGGTGGCGAGCTGAACCAAGGCAACAATTCTGCTGAGCTGACTGCGCAGATCAGGTTCCTAGAGGACGAGATCGCGTCGTTGCGTCGCAAGCTGACCGAGTCCCCGCGCCACACGCGGTTGCTCGAGCAGCGCTTGGCTGAGGCGACAGAGCGCGTCAGCCAGCTGACCGAGCGAAACACGAAGCTCATAGACACCCTCCGCGAAGCACGAAGCCAGCTGCTCGCGCTGCGTGAGGAAGTCGACCGGCTGGCGCAACCGCCCAGCGGGTACGGCGTCTTCATGGCGCGTTTCGACGACGGGACCGTGGACGTCTTCACGTCCGGCCGCAGGATGCGGGTAGCCGTGTCCCCCGCGGTCGAGCCGGAGAAGATCGCCTACGGCCAGTCCGTGCGTCTCAACGAGGCGCTGACGGTCGTCGAGGCCGGCGGGTTCGAGCGTTCAGGCGAGGTCTGCTCTCTGCGGGAGGTGCTGACCGACGACGACGGTCTGGACACCATCTCCCGCGCGCTGGTCGTCGGCCACGCGGACGAGGAGAGGGTGGTCTGGCTCGCCCAGCCGCTGCTCGACTCGCCGCTGAAGCCCGGCGACTCGCTGCTGGTCGACTCGAAGGCGGGTTTCGCCTACGAACGGGTCCCCAAGGCCGAGGTCGAGGACCTCGTGCTCGAGGAGGTCCCGGACATCGACTACAGCGACATCGGTGGCCTCTCCAGGCAGATCGAGCAGATCCGCGACGCCGTGGAGCTGCCGTTCCTGCACGCCGACCTGTTCCGCGAGTACGAGCTGCGCCCGCCCAAGGGCGTGCTGCTCTACGGCCCTCCCGGTTGCGGCAAGACGCTCATCGCCAAGGCGGTGGCGAACTCCCTGGCCAAGAAGGTGCGGGAGATCCGCGGCGAGACCGACAAGCAGGCCAAGTCGTACTTCCTCAACATCAAGGGCCCCGAGCTCCTCAACAAGTTCGTCGGTGAGACCGAGCGGCACATCCGCCTGATCTTCCAGCGGGCTCGTGAGAAGGCGTCCGACGGCACCCCCGTGATCGTGTTCTTCGACGAGATGGACTCGATCTTCCGCACCCGTGGTTCGGGTGTGTCGTCCGACGTCGAGACGACGATCGTGCCCCAGCTCCTCGCCGAGATCGACGGCGTCGAGGGCCTGGAGAACGTCATCGTCATCGGCGCCTCCAACCGCGAGGACATGATCGACCCGGCGATCCTCCGCCCCGGCCGACTCGACGTGAAGATCAAGATCGAGCGACCGGACGCCGAGGGCGCGAAGGACATCTTCAACAAGTACCTGACGCCCAACCTCCCGCTGCACGCCGACGACCTCGCCGAGTTCGGCGGGGACCCGAAGGCCTGCATCGAGGGCATGGTGCAGCACACCGTGGAGCGCATGTACGAGGAGTCCGAGGACAACCGGTTCCTGGAGGTCACCTACGCCAACGGTGACAAGGAGGTCCTGTACTTCCGGGACTTCAACTCCGGCGCCATGATCCAGAACATCGTCGACAGGGCGAAGAAGGCAGCGATCAAGTCGCTGCTGGACACCAAGCAGCCCGGACTCTCCGTCCGGCACCTGCAGGCCGCCATCCTCGACGAGTTCGCCGAGAACGAGGACCTGCCGAACACGACGAACCCGGACGACTGGGCTCGCATCTCGGGCAAGAAGGGCGAGCGGATCGTCTACATCCGCACGCTCGTCACCGGGAAGAACCAGGACGCCGGCCGCGCGATCGACACGGCCACGAACACCGGCACCTACCTGTAACCAGCTCGGTCCGGAAACACGGAACCGCCCCGGTCGCTGCACACGGCCGGGGCGGTTCCGCGTTCGCGGGAGCAACTTCGGCGCGGGGATCGCGGCGGCCCTGCGCCACTGGGCGTCGGTGCGCTCGCCGGTGGGAGCGCGTTGCCTGTGGTCGCGCCGGACGAGCCGGCGGCGCGCGACCCGTGTCGTTGTTCAGACCAGGCCCGACTCGTAGGCCGCGATCACGAGCTGGGCGCGGTCGCGGGCGTGCAGCTTCGCCAGCAGGTTCCCGACGTGCGTCTTCACGGTGCCGGTGCTGACGTGCAGCTCGGCCATGATCTCCGCGTTGGACCGCCCGCGGGCGATCAGCAGCAGCACCTCCCTCTCCCGCTCGGTCAGGCGCTCCAGCCCGCGCACGGCGGGCGCGGCGGGGTGCCGGACGAACTCCGCGATCAGCCGGCGCGTCACCGTCGGCGACAGCAGCGACTCGCCGGAGGCGACCACGCGAATCGCGGCCAGCAGCTCGGCCGGTGGGGTGTCCTTGAGCAGGAAACCTGAGGCGCCGGCCCTCAAGGCCCCGAAGACGTACTCGTCGAGGTCGAACGTCGTCAGCACGAGCACGCGGGGCCCGTCCAGCAGCCGGGTGGCTTCGATGCCGTCCATCTCGGGCATGCGGATGTCCATCAGCACGACGTCCGGCCGCAGTGCGGACGCCAGTGCGACGGCCTCGGCGCCGGTACCGGCCTCGCCCACCACGGCGAGGTCCGGTTCGTGGTCGACCAGCATCCGGAAGCTGGCGCGCAGCAACGCCTGGTCGTCGGCCACCAGCACGCGGATCATCGCTGGGGCAGTTCCGCGACGACCCGGAAACCGCCCTCGGCACCGGGGCCCGCGCTGAACGTGCCGCCGTAGACGGCCACGCGTTCGCGCATGCCGATCAGTCCGTGTCCCACTCCGAGCTCCTTCACACCGGGACCGTCGTCGGTCACCTCGACGCGGACGGCTTCCGGTGTCACGTCTACCAGCACCGTGCACGCCGCGGGCGCCGCGTGCTTCACGACGTTCGTCAGCGCCTCCTGCACGATCCGGTACGCCGAGAGCCCGATGCCCTCCGGCACGGCGGTGTCGCCGCGCACGTCCAGCGTGACGCGCACACCCGCGAGTGACGCGCGGTCGGCGAGGTCCGCGAGCCCGCCGAGGCCGGGGGAGGGCGCCAGGTCGGCGTCGGATCGCAGCACGCCCAGCAGCCCCCGCATCTCGGTCAGCGCGGCCCGGCTCGTCTCCGAGATCACCCGCAGCGCCTCGTACGCGTGCTCGGGTGACCGCACGTGTGCGGCGTTCGCGGCCTGGACGGTGATGAGGGAAAGGTTGTGCGCCACCACGTCGTGCAGTTCGCGGGCGATGCGCATGCGTTCGTCGGAGAGGGCCTGCTCGGCCTGCTGAGCGGTTGCACGGGCGAAGTACGACCGCCGCATCCGGGTCGTGTAGCCGATGACCCAGACGGCGCTCGTCGCCGCGAGGACGACCAGCACGTTCTCCGGTTCGCCGCCGGAGACGCCGGCGATCGCCACCACGGCGCCCGCGAGTCCCGCGAGCGACCAGGTCAGGGGACGGTCGACGGCCACGGTGTAGAGCGCGAAGCACACGGCTCCGACCGGGGCGCCGAGCGCCTCCGTAGGCAGCACCTGGCCGATCACCACCGCCGCCGTGGCGGCCGTGGTGACCACCAGGGCGGTCACGGGCCAGATCCGGCGGACCGCGACGGGCAGCGCGACGAGCAGGGTGCCGGGGACGACGAGCCACCACGGCTTCTCCTGGTGCTCCAGCATCGCGTAGCCGACGAGAACGCCGATCACCAGCGCCGCGGTCGCGTCGACCAGGTAGAGGTGCAGTCTCGCGATCACGACGACGACGGTAACGAGCGTGCGCCCGGACCGCCTCGGACCACGGTCCGATTCCCGGGATCGGAGCGCGGGCCGATCCCTTCCCGCGGGATCCGGCCGACTCTGGTCCGCATGATCGAGGTGCGAAACCTGACGAAGAGATACGGGGACACGACAGCGGTCGAGGGTCTGTCGTTCACCGTCCACCCCGGACTGGTGACGGGCTTCCTCGGCCCGAACGGCTCCGGCAAGTCCACGACGATGAGGATGATCCTCGGCCTGGACCGGCCCACGGGTGGAGAGGCCCTCATCGGCGGCCGGCGCTACCAGGACCTGGACCGGCCGTTGCGGCACGTCGGCGCGTTGCTCGACCCCGCCGCCGTGCACCACGGCCGCAGGGCGCTCGACCACCTGCGGTGGCTCGCCGCGAGCAACGGCATCGGCGGCGAGCGCGCGGCCGAACTGCTGGAACAGGTCGGCCTGGGAGGTGTGCGGCACAAGCGGATCAGGGCGTTGTCGCTCGGCATGAAGCAACGGCTGGGGGTCGCGGCGGCCCTGCTCGGCGATCCGCAGGTGCTGATGTTCGACGAGCCGGTGAACGGACTCGACCCCGAGGGTGTGCGGTGGATCCGCGACCTGATGCGCGGACTCGCGGAGGAGGGCCGCACGGTCTTCGTCTCCAGCCACCTGATGAGCGAGATGGCGCTGACCGCGGACCACGTCGTGATCGTCGCAAGAGGACGGCTGGTCAAGGAGACGCCGATGGAGGCGTTGACCCGCAACGGTTCGCTGGAGGACGCCTACCTCGAACTCACCTCCGGGAGGGGACTGTGAAGAACGCGCTCGCCGCGGAGTGGCTGAAGCTCCGGACCGTCCGCGCGCCGTACGGGCTGGTCGGCGCCGTCGCCCTGATGGTGGTCGCGGGCGCGCTGCTGTCGTGGCTGATCGTGCAGGACTACGACACGTCCCCGGCCGCCGAACAGGCGCGGTTCGCGTCCGCCGACAACAGCGTGGTGATCACACCGGTCGTCCAGTTCCTCGTCGCCGCGCTCGGTGCCCTGGTCGCCACCTCCGACCCGGGGCTGACCGCGCTGACCGCTGTGCCGGACCGGAAACGCCTGCTGGCCGCCAAGGCCGCGCTCGTCGCCGACGCGGCCGCGGTGATCGGCGTCGTCACGCTCGCCCTGAGCACCGGCGGCAGCTGGCTGATCATGGGGGACCGGCCGCCGCCGATCGCTCCCTGGGACGACCTGGGCGACGTGCTGCCGTGGGCCGGGGCCGCCGCGCTGTCGATCCTGGTGACGGGCCTGGCCGGACTCGGGATCGGCCTCGCGGTGAGGTCGACGGCCGTCACGGTCGTCGTGGTGGGCGTGCTGCTGTGGGGCCTGCCCGCGATCACGCCGATGCTGCCGGAACCGTGGAACGTGGACGCGTCCGCGGTGATGGTGCCGTACCTGGTGTGGGAGGTCGCGGGTGTCGTCGACGACGCGCCGCTGGGGCAGCTCGCCGCCGTCGCAGTTTTGATCTTTTACGCACTGGTGACTCTGGGTGCCGGAACTGTGACTCTTCTGCGACGAGATGCTTGACTCGCCCAGGGGCCGGCCCTATGGTCATCTATACCTTTAACGGTAAGGAAACTTACCTAACTAATCCGCCGCCAGCAGTTCCGAGAGGAGACTCTGTATGTCCTGGCAGAAGTCTGTGGTGGCGCTCGCCGCGGCGGTCGTGCTCCCGCTGACCGGTGCGATGGCGGGCAGCTCCGTGGCCGCCGCTCCCGAGGGGGACTTCGCCGCCGCCGCGCTGCCGCCGGGGTCGCCCGCGGCGGTCAACGGCCAGCTCAAGGTCTGCGGCGTCAAGCTGTGCAACAAGAACGGCAAGCAGATCCAGTTGCGCGGCATGAGCACGCACGGCATCCAGTGGTACTCCCAGTGCGTGAAGACCGCGTCCCTGGACGCGCTCGCCAACGACTGGAAGGCGGACGTCCTCCGCATCTCGATGTACATCCAGGAAGGTGGCTACGAGAGCAACCCTCGCAAGTTCACCGACATGGTGCACGGCTACATCGAGGAGGCCACGAAGCGCGGCATGTACGCGCTCGTCGACTGGCACCAGCTCTCGCCGGGCGACCCGAACCACAACACCACGCGCGCCAAGACCTTCTTCAAGGAGATCGCGCAGCGGCACAAGGACAAGACGAACATCATCTACGACATCGCCAACGAGCCGAACGGCGTGACGTGGGCGCGGGTCAAGAGCTACGCGGAGGCCGTCATCCCGACGATCCGCGCGGAGGACCCGGACAGCCTCGTGCTCGTCGGCACGCACGGCTGGTCGACGTTCGGCCTGTCCGACGGCAAGAACATCAACGAGGTCAGCCAGAACAAGGTCAACGCCTCGAACCTGATGTACACGTTCCACTTCTACGCGAAGGACCACCGCGACTCGTACCTCAACGCGTTGCGCACGGTCTCGAGCCAGGTGCCGGTCTTCGTCACCGAGTTCGGTTCGCAGGAGGCCTCCGGTGACGGTCCCAACGACTTCACCATGGCGAACAAGTTCATCACGTTCATGAAGGAGGCGAAGATCTCCTGGACCAACTGGAACTTCTCCGACGACCACCGCACGGGTGCGGTGTTCAAGAGCGGCACGTGCTCCGGGAGCAGCTTCTCCGGTGAGGGTCCCCTGAAGGACGCCGGCAAGTGGGTGCGCAACCACATCCGCACGGCCGACGACTTCTGATCCTCTCCTGCGACGACCGGCCCCGGCGGGTCACGTGAGCGGCGGTCCTCCGGGGCCGCCGTTTACCGTTGTCGGCATGGCTCAACTCGCACTCGGTCTCGCCTCGCTCGGTCGTCCCGCCTACATCAACCTCGGGCGTGAGGACGCGCTGCCCGCCGTGCGCGACGTCGAGTCCATGCGGGCGCAATGCCATCTCGTCCTCGACACGGCCTACGAGCTGGGCATCCGCTGGGTCGACGCGGCTCGGTCCTACGGGCTGTCCGAGGAGTTCCTGTCGTCGTGGCTGCCCGGCCACGACGACGTGACGGTGTCCAGCAAGTGGGGCTACGCCTACACCGCGGACTGGCGGCCGGACGCCGAGGTGCACGAGGTCAAGGAGCACTCGCTCGCGCGGTTCGCCCAGCAGTGGCGGGAGACGTCGGCTCTCCTGCCGCGGGTCGCGCTTTACCAGGTGCACTCGCTGACGGCCGACAGCCCGCTGTTCGCCGATCGCGCGCTGCGGGACGCGATGGTGTCGACCGGTGTGCCGCTGGGCTTCTCGACGTCGGGGCCGCGGCAGGCCGACACGATCCGCAAGGCCCTGGAGCTCGGCATCTTCGGGTCCGTGCAGTCCACTTGGAACCTGCTGGAGACCTCGGCGGGGGAGGCGTTGCGGGAGGCGCACGACGCCGGGCTGCGGGTGATCGTCAAGGAGGGCGTGGCCAACGGACGGCTCGTCGTGGAACCTCCGCAAGCGGTTGCGGCACAGGCGAAGGAGCTGGGAGTCGGTCCGGACGCCGTTGCCCTGGCGGCGATCGTGCGGCAGCCGTGGGCGGACGTGGTGCTGTCCGGCGCGGCGAGCCCGGCGCAGCTGCGGTCCAATGTGGATGCCTTGAGCGTCGACGTGGACCTGCCCGACCTGGCCGAGCCCGCCGAGCAGTACTGGAAAACCCGTTCCGGGCTCACCTGGAACTAGTTACGGTGACGCCGTGAGCGATGCGCCCGTCGAGGCTTTCGAACCCCCGTACTACGCGGTTGTCTTCACCACCGTGCGGACCGACGACCAGACCGGCTACCGCGAGACCAACGCGCGCATGGAGGAACTGGTGCGGGAGGTCCCCGGCTACCTGGGGATGGACCACGCCCAGAACCCCGGCGGGCTCGGCATCACCGTCGCCTACTTCCGCGACGAGGACGCCCTCACGCGGTGGCGGACCGACCTTGAGCACCGGGCGGCGCAGCAGCGCGGCCGCGACAGCTGGTACCAGAGCTACACGCTGCACGTGGCGAAGGTCGAGCGCAGCCACACGTTCAAGCGCCCTTAGAGAGTTCCAGCCACTCGCGGCCGATCGCGCGGCCGTCCGGCACGAGCGGCCAGCCCGGGTCCTCGATCTTGCCGCGCAGTTCCGCCACGTCCATCCACCCGCCCCAGGCCACCTCCTCGGGCTGGTGGGTGAACGGGCCGTCGCTGCGCGTCTCGTAGACCCACGCGTGGTAGCGCGTCAGCTCGTCGACGTAGGTGGTCCGGAAGAGCGGCGTCAGCGGGGTCTCGACGCCGAGCTCCTCGCGCAGCTCGCGGACCGCCGCCTCGTCCGGGGTCTCGCCCGCGTCGATCACGCCGCCCGCCGAGAAGTCGTACAGGCCGGGGAAGATGTCCTTGGTGTCCGTGCGGCGGTGCACGTAGACCCGTTGGCCGTCACCGGAGAACACCACGGTCAGGACGCAGCCGTGCCAGAGGTTCTCCGCGCGCATCCGCTCGCGGGTCACCTCGCCGACCACGTTCGCGGCCTCGTCGTAGAGGTTGATCATCCCCGTGTCCTCCTGTGGTCGTACGCGAGCCTGCTACCCCAGTCCGACGCCCGCTGATCGCCTTCCTTCCTACCTTCGTGAACGTCAGACGTCACCGAGGAGGATCCGTGTCCACTTCCCTGCGGCTCGGCATCGCCGAGTTCCGCGCCCGGCCGGGCCGCGCGCTGCTGCCCGGCGTCGCGCTCGTCGTCGGCGTGGCCTGCCTGCTGGCCGCACTGGTGCTGAGCGACGCGCTCACCCGGTCGGTCGACGAGGGCGCGCCCCTCACCCCGTCGTCGGTGAGTCACGTGGTGGACACCAAACCCGCCGAGTACGGCACCGCCGAGGAGAACCGGCCGAAGCTGGACGACGCGGTGCTGGCCAAGCTGTCCGCCGTCGGCCGGGCGGTGCCGGTGCAGGTGGCGCAGGCCGACCTGCTGGACGCGGCCGGCCGCGCGGGACAGCACCGCGCCGAGGTGCACGTCCAGCAGCCCGACCTGGTGCGCTGGCCGCTGTCCGAGGGCAAGGCCCCCGCGGCGAACGGCGAGGTCGCCGTCGACAAGATCACCGCCTACGAGCGGGGCCTGAAGCCCGGCGACCGGATCAAGCTCGCCGCCGCGGACGGCAAGGCGGTCGAGGTGACCGTCAGCGGGATCATGAAGAAGGGCGGGATCGACGCACGGCCGATCCTGGTCGCCGGCCCGGACCTGGCGCGGTCTCTCGACCCGGCGCCGTTCGTCAAGGAGATCTGGGTGCTCGGCGGTGCGCGGGACGCCGTCAAGGCCGCGGCGGGCGCCTCGTACGTCGTGTGGGACCCGGTGCCCGACGCCGACAGCGTCGGCAACGACCTGATGTTCATCCTGCTGCCGTTCAGCGTGCTCGCACTGGCCACGGCGGTCTTCGTCGCGGCGGCCACGTTCCGCGCGGTCTACGCGCAACGGCAGCGGCAGACGGCGTTGCTGCGCTGCATCGGTGCCCAGCGCGGGCCGTTGGTGCGCAGGAGCCTGTTCGAGGCGTTCGTGACGGGTGCGGCGGCGGGCGTCGGTGGTGCGCTGCTCGGCGGGCCGATGGCGTGGCTGCTGGCGCGGACGTTCGACGCCACCGGCATCTCGGTGCTGTTCGGCGCGGTGGAGCTCAGCCCCGAGCTGCTGCCGTCGCTCGGTTACGTGATCCTCGGGGTCGTCGTCGCCGCCCTGCTGAGCGTGACGGCGGCGGTTCGTCCCGCGATCAACGCCGCGCGTGTGTCGCCGTTGGCCGCTCTGCGTGACGCGGACAACGAGGTGCCGCCTCGCTCCGTTCGCCGCCTTCGGCTCGTGTTCGGTGTTCTGTTCACCGGTGGTGCCGCGCTGCTCGCGATGCTGGCCATCGCAGCCAAGGGCACGGTCGCCGCGCCTCTTTCCGTGACGTTCTCCGCGATCGCCGCGGTGACCGGCCTGTTCTGGATCCTCGGCCCCGTCACCGTGCCGTTCATCGCGCGGCTGTTCGGCAGGATCGGCGGCACGCAGTGGAAGCTCGCCGGCGCCGAGGTGCGCCGGATGCCGCAGCGGTCGGCGTCGGTCGCGCTGCCGTTGCTGCTGGCCAGCTCGATGGTGACGTTCTTCCTGGTCGTGCTGGGTGGTGCGCAGGAGATGACCTACCAGTACGCCAACGAGGAACGCCCGGACGCGACCGTGGTGGACGCGGGCGAGAGGCCGTTGCCGGAGATCCCCGCGCAGCCGGACGTGGCCGCGAGCGTCGTCCTGCACAAGACCCCGGACAGCGCCGCGAGCGTCGACCCCGAGGAGTTCAAGGCCTGGCTCAAGGCGCAGAACGTGTCCGGTGCCGAGCAGCTCACCGCCGGGACCGCGATCGTGCCGCCGCACTGGGAGGACCGGCCGTTCGTCGAGGCCGGCGGCACGCGGTACGAGGTCGTGGGCACGATCCCCGGCAGCATCACCGGGTACGTGCCGATCGTCGCCGGCCCCACCTCGGGACCCGCCGAGAAGGTGCTCGTCGCGCTGAAGCCCGGTGCCGACCCGGCCCGGTTCCGGGCGGGACTGCAGGCCGCGCTGCCGAACAACCCGACCGTGATCGTCCAGACCGACGCGGACGAGCGCGCCGAGGCGGACCGGTACATGCACCTGGGCACCGTGCTGATGATGGTCCTGCTCGGACTGTCCGTGGCGGTCGCCGTGACCGGCATCGGCACCGCGCTGACCATCTCCGTGCAGGAACGCCGCAAGGAGCTCGCACTAAGGCGCGCCTTGGGCGTCACTAGGGGCGGACTGCAGGGCGGAGTCATCGCCGAAGCGGTCATGCTGGCCCTGGTCGGCGTGATCGGCGGCGGCGTGCTCGGGTTCGCCTACGCGGAAATCGCGATCCTCTCGACCGGCATCGAGATGACGCTGCCGGGCCCGCAGGTCGTGTTGCCGCTGGTCATCGGCGCGATCGCGGTCGTGGTGCTCGCGGTGCTGGCGGCGTTCGGGCCCTCCCGCGGCGCGTCGCGGATCCGCCCGGCGGCCGGACTCGCCTCCGGCTGACCCTCCGGATCGGGCATCCGGGTGAATAGGGTGGGGGGAGCTTCAACGCGAAGCTCCCCACACGCTTGCGTCGGGGTCAGGTCATAAGGTGTTGCGTATGCGGCGGATCATGGGAACCGAGGTCGAGTACGGCATCTCAGTGCCGGGTGACGCGACCGCGAACCCGGTGCTCACTTCGACACAGGTGGTGCTCGCGTACGCGGCGGCGGCGGACATACCGCGCGCCAGGCGGGCGCGCTGGGACTACGAGGTGGAGTCGCCGTTGCGCGACGCGCGCGGGTTCGACCTGGGATCACCCGGCGGGCACCCCGCCGACTCCGACGTCGAGGACCTGGGCGCGGCGAACGTCATCCTCACCAACGGCGCGCGGCTCTACGTCGACCACGCGCACCCCGAGTACTCGGCACCCGAGGTCACCAACGCGCGTGACGCGGTGATCTGGGACAAGGCGGGGGAGCGGGTGATGGAGGAGGCCGCGATCAAGGCCGCCTCCGTGCCGGGCCAGCCCCGCCTGCAGCTGTACAAGAACAACGTCGACGGCAAGGGCGCGTCGTACGGCACCCACGAGAACTACCTGATGCAGCGCTCGACGCCGTTCACGGCCGTCATCGCGGGCCTCACGCCGTTCTTCGTGTCGCGCCAGGTCATCACGGGTTCCGGCCGCGTGGGCATCGGCCAGTCCGGCGAGGAGGCCGGCTTCCAGCTCTCGCAGCGCTCCGACTACATCGAGGTCGAGGTCGGCCTGGAGACGACGCTCAAGCGCGGCATCATCAACACGCGCGACGAGCCGCACGCGGACGCGGACAAGTACCGCCGCCTGCACGTCATCATCGGCGACGCGAACCTGGCCGAGTACTCCACGTTCCTCAAGGTCGGCACCACGTCGCTGGTGCTCGACATGATCGAGGCCGGGCAGCGGTTCGACGACCTGCGCATGGTCGACCCGGTGCGCGCGGTCCACCAGATCAGCCACGACCCGACCCTGAAGACCAAGGTCGAGATGACCGGCGGGCGCAAGTTCACCGGCCTCGACGTCCAGTTCGCCTACCACGAGCGGGCGCTGGCGTTCGTCGAGAAGGAAGGCGTCGGCGACCGCGAGGTCCTGCGGATCTGGGGCGAGGTGCTCGACGCGCTGGCCCGCGACCCCGCGGAGTGCGCCGACCGGCTCGACTGGGTCGCGAAGCTGCGGCTGCTCGAGGGCTACCGGCAGCGCGACGGCCTGGAGTGGGGCGCGGCCCGGCTCAACCTGGTCGACCTGCAGTACTCCGACGTGCGCCTCGACAAGGGCCTCTACAACCGCCTGGTCGCGCGCGGCTCGATGAAGCGGCTCGTGAGCGAGGAAGAGGTCCGCGCGGCCATCACCACGCCGCCCGAGGACACGCGTGCGTACTTCCGCGGCCGGTGCCTGGAGCGCTACCCGAGCTCGGTCGCGGCCGCTTCGTGGGACTCGGTGATCTTTGATCTCGGTCGAGAATCCCTCGTGCGAATTCCGACGCTGGAACCGCTCCGCGGGACGAAAGCGCACGTCGGAGCCCTTCTCGAGGCATCAGACACCGCTGAGCAGCTGGTGGACGCGCTCACTCGCGGGTGATCGTCTACCCGAGTGGCTCAGGGTTTTTGTCGGTGCCGCTGGGTAGTGTTCTTGTCAGGCGAGCAAGTGGGAGGCCGAGATGTCCCAGGAACAGAAGCAGCGCCAGGGCGGTGGCGACGGCGACGACGGCGCGGACGACGCCGCCGGCGCGGGCCAGGAACGCCGCGAGAAGCTCGGCGAGGACGTGGACGCGATCCTCGACGAGATCGACGACGTGCTCGAGGAGAACGCGGAGGACTTCGTCCGCGCATACGTGCAGAAGGGTGGTCAGTAGGCCTTCGGGGGCCTGTTGACCACCTCGGGGACGGGAGAACAACCAACACATGAACAACAGCTCGACCGGGCGTTACCCGGCCGCGGCGCTGCCCTCGGCGTACCTCACGCCGGGCTCGTCGTCGTTCACGGACTTCCTGCGGGCACAGGCACCCGACATGCTGCCTGGCGCCCGGAAGCTCCCGGAGGGGACCGTCCAGGCCCCGCACGGGACGACGATCGTCGCGGCCACCTACAAGGGTGGGGTCGTGATCGCCGGTGACAGGCGCGCGACGATGGGCAACGTGATCGCCCAGCGCGACATGAAGAAGGTCTTCGTGACCGACGACCACTCGGCCGTCGGCATCGCGGGCACGGCCGGCATCGCGATCGAGATCGTGCGCCTGTACACGGTGGAGCTGCGCCACTACGAGAAGATCGAGGGCGTGCCGCTGTCGCTGGACGGCAAGGCGAACCGCCTCTCGGCGATGATCAGGGGCAACCTCGACGCGGCCATGGCCGGTCTCGCCGTGGTGCCCCTGTTCGCCGGGTACGACACCTCGGCGACCGACTCGGACCGCGCCGGCCGCATCGTGTCCTACGACGTCACCGGTGGCCGTTACGAGGAGTCGCAGGGCTACCAGGCCGTCGGCTCGGGCTCGCTGTTCGCGAAGTCGGCGCTCAAGAAGCTGTACGACCCGGACGCGGACGTCAACGCCGCGATCCGCTCCGTCGTCGAAGCGCTCTACGACGCGGCGGACGACGACTCGGCGACAGGTGGCCCGGACCCGGTCCGCCGTCTCTACCCGATCGTCGTCACCATCAACGGCGCCGACGGTGCCGTCGAGGTCCCGGAACCCCAGGTCGCCACGATCGCCGACGCGGTCGTCGAAGGCCGCAGGTCCCGCCCCGCAGGCTGAGTCCCCCACAGGTTCGACGTCAGGAGCACCACCCATGACGATGCCGCTGTACGCATCGGCAGAGCAGGTGATGCGCGACCGCTCGGAGTACGCCCGCAAGGGCATCGCCAGGGGTCGCAGCGTCATCGTGCTCAAGTACGCCGACGGCATTCTCTTCGTCGCGGAGAACCCCTCCAGCACGCTGCACAAGGTCTCGGAGATCTACGACCGCATCGGCTTCGCCGCGGTGGGCCGCTACAGCGAGTTCGAGAACCTCCGCCAGGCCGGGATCCGGTTCGCCGACGTCCGCGGCTACCAGAACGACCCGCGCGACGTGACCTCCCGTTCGCTCGCGAACGTCTACGCCACCACGCTGGGCACCTACTTCACCGAGCAGATCAAGCCCTTCGAGGTGGAGATCGCGGTGGCCGAGGTGGGCGACACCGCCGCTTCGGACACGTTGTACCGGCTGACGTACGACGGGTCCATCGTGGACGAGCCCCAGTACATCGTGATGGGCGGCACCGTCGACGCCGCCAACACGGCGTTGAAGAACTCCTTCTCCGACGGGCTGTCCCTGGCCGAGGCCGTTCCGGTCGCCGTCCGGGCCCTGTCCGCCGGGTCCTCGTCCACCGGCAACGGTGCCGCGGAGATCCTCGCCGCCGCCAAGCTGGAGGTCGCGGTGCTGGAGCGGTCGCGGCCGCGCCGGGCGTTCCGGCGGATCGCCGGTGCCGCGCTGGACGGTCTGATGCCCGCGCCCACCAAGGACGGCAAGGCCGTCGAGGACGTCGAGCTGCCGTCGGACGACGAGTCCAAGTAGTAGTTCTACTGCTGTGCGAAGGCCCCTGGGGATGTTCTCCCCAGGGGCCTTCGCCGTTCTCGGGTGTGCCGGGCTCAGCCGCGGCGAGGTTCCTGCTCCGCGCAGGCCACCAGCAGATCCGCCAGTTCGTTCGGCCGGCTGAGTGACGCGCAATGGCCCGCGGCCAGTTCCAGCGGCTCGACGCCCAGCCGGTCGGCCACCACGGCGCGCATGAAGTCCGCGGTGAAGAACCGGTCCTCTGTGCACAGGATGAAGTGCGTGGGGACGTCCGGCATCGCGTCCAGCGGCCACGGCTTGGCCATCGAGCTCTCGGACATGCCGCGTTCGCGCTTCTGCGCCTCCGCCACCAGGTCTGGCGGGACGTCGTGGAAGAACTTGTCCTCCAGGCCCGAGTCGGTGTAGCCGGTGTTCTGCCACCAGTCGCCCGGGGACTCGCCGGGCGCGGGGAGCATCGCCGTCACGTAGACCAGGGCCCTGGCGTTGATGGCGGCCGCGGCCAGCGGGGCCACGAAGCCGCCGAACGAGTGGCCCACCACCACGACGTCCTCTGTGGACGGAAGGGCGTCGGTCAGCGCCCGCGCCCAGTCCGTCAGGTCCTTCGACTCGTCCTCGACGGGGAGGTCAGGGGCGACCGCGGTGTGGCCCTTGGCGTGCAGGGCGGTCGCGACCAGGTGCCACGACCAGCCGACGTCGCCCCCTCCGTGCGCGATGGCGAAAGTGGTCATCCAGCGAGCCTAGGCCCGGCGCTCGACCAGCAGGCGGGAACGGGTGAAGAGGGCCGCGCCCGGCATCGCCACGGCCGGTCAGCCGCCGTCTCGCCGGTGCCGGGGACGCGGTGCACGTCGCGCAGTTCGAGGACGGTCACACCAGACTCGCTTCGCAGTGGTCGAGCCAGCGCAGTTCTGCCTCGGCCTGGAAGATCATCGCGTCGAGCACGAGCAGCCACGGCAGGTCGCCCGGCTGGGTCTTGAGCCTCGTGCACTCCTGCAGCGTGCGCATGGTGGCCATGCGCTGGATCGTCACGACCTCGGCGACGTCGACACCCGGCGTGGTGATGGCGAGGGCGAGCTTGATCGTCACCTCGTCGCGCGGGCGGTCACCGCGCTGGACGGCAGTGGCGAACCACTTCCCCAGCTCGTCCCGGCCGTGCGGGGTGATCTCGTAGGGCCGCTGGCCCTCGTTCTCGGGGAGAGCGGCCACCAGGTCGTCGCGCTCCAGGCGCGACAACGTCGTGTAGACCTGCCCGATGTTCAACGGCCACGTGCCGCCGGTGGCCGAGTCGAACGCCGCCCGCAGCTGGTAGCCGTACATGGGCCCGCGTTCCAGGAGTGCGAGCAGACCGTGCTTGACCGACATGCCTGCTGAGCATGCATACCGAGTATGTTCCTGGCAAACGGTGACGGCGGAACAGGAGTGCGTGCGGTCCCGGCATCAGGAACCCTGGACCGTGCCGGAGACGTCCGGCGAGGGAAGTGGACTGGGGGATGACGTGGTGGACGCCGCACGCGGGCGAGCCGGGGAGGTGCGCCTGCTGGGAGCGCCGGGCAGGCCCAGGGGAGCGCCGGACCGGCCAGCGGAGATCAGGAACTACGAACCGGCCGACGAGGCGTCCTGGCTGAGGTGCCGGGTGCTCGGGTTCCTCGCGACGAACTCCTACGATGACGTGTGGCAGGTCAAGCGCCGCACGGACCTGGAGCTCGTCGCGCTCGACGGCGACGAAGTGGCCGGCATCCTCGACGTGTCGGTGCCCGGCGCGGAGGCGACCATCGACACGGTGGTGGTGCATCCCGGCCGTCAGGGCGAGGGGATCGCGACCGCGCTGCTCGCGGAGGCGGTGCCACGGCTGGAGAGGTGCGGGGTGCGGACGCTCGGTGCCTGGACCCGCGAGGACGTGCCCGCGCTGAACTGGTTCGCGCGCAACGGTTTCACGGAGTTGGAGAGCTGCCTGCACGTGCACGCGTCCGCCGACGAGGTCGGCACGGTGCTCACCGCGAGGCACGGGCTGGTGTCGGCCGGGGCGTTCCTGCACGCCCGGATCGAGCGGGAAGCCGAGATGCGCCAACGGTTCGAGCGCGTCCACGTGTGCCGCAGGATGGCGCGCGAGCTCAGACCGTGATGCCGGTCAGCCGGGGGATCGTCGCGGTGCGCCCGGCGAGCAGCATCACGAGCGCCTCGATCGGCCCGCTGATCTCCGCTCCCTCGCCGACGGCCCAGTCGGTGTCCGTGGCGACGAGCCGGTGGCCGGCGAACTTGCGGCGTGCGTGGAACGGGAACCCGATCCGCCACAGGTCGTCGGCCGCGACCACGGCGGCGTCGAGGGGCATGTGGCGTTCGACGCCGAGCGGCAGCGCGATGTCCTGGGTGTGGACCATGGTGTCCATCAGCGCGTTCTTGAGCGTCTGGCCGGGCGCGAGCCGGTGGTGCCCGACGGCGCCGCGCAGTTCCGCCACGAGCTCGGAGGCCGGTCTGCGCGCCTCGTCCCGCGCGGTCTGGTCGACCATGCGGTTGAAGCTGCCGCGAGCCCGGACGAACGCCTTGAACGCCCTGCCGGCGCTGACCCGGTGCGCGAGCGACAGGTGGGCGGCGACCTCGCGCACCGTCCAGCCCGCGCACAGCGACGGGTAGGTCCACTCGACGTCGGTCAGGCCCGCCAGCAGGTCCGCGGTCGCCGCGCGCTCGGAGTCGATCGTCTGCCACATCTGGGTGTCGTCCATGACCTCTCCTCTTGATTTAGTTCGAGAGGCTGACTACTTTAATCAGAGCATCTGACTAAGACAAGGGGGCCTGACGGGTGAACATCGGTCTGCTGCTCTTCATCCCGAGCCGTGCGGTGGAGAACCGGATCCTGGCCGCGGTCGTCGCGGCGGGGTTCGAGATCACGCAGGCGCAGGCACGGGTGCTGATGCGCGTCGGCCCGGACGGAACGCGGCTGACGGAGCTCGCCGAGGCCGCGCAGGTGACCAAGCAGACCGCCGGGTTCCTGGTGGACCAGCTGGAGAAGGTGGGCTACGTCGAACGCGTGCCCGACCCCACCGACGGCCGGGCACGCCTGGTGCGGCTGACGGACAAGGCGAGGGAGGCCGTCCCCGTCGCGAACGAGGAGATGGCCAGGATCGAGGCGGAATGGGAACAGCACATCGGCAAGCGCCGCATGGCCCAGCTGCGCGAGGCGCTCGACATGCTCGGCGAGATCACCGATCCGTACCGCTGACCCGCGTCGTGCCGGTGGCGTTCAACCCGGTCGCGCCGACGACGGCGGCGGTCTACCGGGTGGTGTCGGCGGGGGAGCCGGCGTTCGTGAAAGTCCTGCGGCGGCCGTACGTCCCCGACCGGTTCAAGGACGTGGTGGGCGAGCTGCCCTGGCGTGACGAGGCGGAGTTCCTGCTGTCGGACTTCGTGCTGCCGCCGGGGATACGCCGGCCGCGCGTGCTGAGGGTGGACGACTTCGGTGACCGGATCGCGTTGTGGCTGGAGGACGTGCGCTGCGCGGACGTCGAGTGGGACCTGCCCCGCTTCCGGCGGGCCGCGCTGGGACTCGGGCGCTGGGCCGGACGCCGCTGGGGTGGCGCGCCGGGCAGGGCGTTGCGGGTGCTGTACGAGGGAAGGCTCGTGCGGGACGCGTTCCTGCGGCCGCACTGCGCGGCCCTCGCGGAACGGATGCCGGGGCTCCTGGCACGGCTCGAAGCGCTGCCGCAGGCGAACGGGCACAACGACGCGTGCCCGCAGAACCTGCTGGTACCGCTCGACGACCCGGAGTCGTTCGTGGTGATCGACGTGACCTGGCAGTGCCCGAACCCGGTCGGCGCGGACCTCGGCCAGCTGCTCGTGGGGCTCGCCCAGGCCGGACGGATGGCCGTTTCCGACCTGCCTGCCGTGCGCGAGGCGGTCATCGACGCCTACCTGGAAGGGCTGCGCCTGGAAGACCGCGCCGTGCCACGGGAGGAGGTCGTGCTCGGCTGCGACGGGACGCTGGCGGTGCGCAGCGCGTTCCACTCGGAACCCGAACTGGCCGAGTACCTCGTGGAACGCGCCATGGCCCTTTAGGAAGCCAGCAGCTCCGACACCCGCGAACGCACCTCGGGGGAGTCGAGCCCGCGCACCATCACGGTGGTGCGGCGGCGCAGCACGTCGTCCACTTCGGACGCCCACTCGGTGCGGCGGGCGTGCTCGACCTGGGCCCAGATGTCCGGACCGTCCGGGTGGACGCGCTCCAGCAGCGCCGGGTTCTCCAGGCCGAGGGCGACGACCTCGTGCGACGTCGTGCCGTAGTGCGTGGCGAGGTGGCGGACCACGTCGTCGGGCAGCGCGTCGAAAGCGTGGCCCAGCACCGAACCCACGGTGTCGGGCGACGCGGAACCGGGCAGCGCGACGCCGTCCAGCGGGCCGTCGAACGTGCGGCCGAGCTCGGAGTTCACCCGGGCCAGCACGGTGGCGCCGATCTTGCGGAACGTCGTCCACTTGCCGCCGGCCACGCTGATCATGCCGCCGGAGCCCGCCGTGATCACCGTCTCGCGCTTGGCGTGCGAGGTGTCGCCGGGACCACCGGGCAGGACCCTCAGACCCGCGAACGTGTACGCGATCCGCGAACGGTCCAGACCGGACACGGCGACGCCCGCCTCGCTGAGGATCTGGTCGACGTCGGCGTCGGTGCACGCGACCGCGGCCGGGTCGCCCTCGTAGGCCTCGTCGGTCGTGCCGAGCAGGAGGTGGCCCTCCCACGGGATCGCGAACGACACGCGCACGTCGTCGACCGGGATCGTCAGCGCGGCCTTCCACTCCGAGGTCTGCTTCAGCACCAGGTGCGAGCCCTTGGACAGGCGGATCGACGGGTCCGCGGCCGGATCCTCCATGCGCCGCAGCACGTCGAGCCACGGGCCCGTCGCGTTCACGACGACCTTCGCGTCCACGCCGAACTCGCCGAGCGAGTCCCGCAGGTCGACACCGGTGACCTTCGAACCGGTCTTGCGCAGGCCCACGACCGAGATGTGGTTGAGCAGCACGGCGCCCGCTTCCGCGGCGGCGCGGGCGGCGGTGATCGCCACGCGGCTGTCGTTCATCTGGTGGTCGTAGTACATCGCGGCACCGCGCAGACCGTCGGCGCGCAGGTCAGGCACCCACTCAGCAGCCCTGCGCGCCGACAGCACCTTCCCCATGCCGTCGCCGAAGCCCGACAGCGCGGAGTACAACGTGACGCCCGCACCCAGCACGAAACGGCTGTGCGGGCCGCCCTTGTAGACGGGGACGAGGAACGGCAGCGGGCGCACCAGGTGGGGAGCCAGGTGGTCGCCCAGCGCGCGGCGTTCCTTGTGGTTCTCGTGCACCATCGGCACCGCCGACGGGCCCATCGCGAGGTAGCGCAGGCCTCCGTGCACGAGCTTGGACGACGCGGACGACGTGGCGCCCGCGAAGTCGCCGCTCTCGATCAGCGCCACCCGCAGGCCGGACCGGGCCGCGGCCCACGTGGTCGCGATGCCCAGGATGCCGCCGCCGACCACGACGACGTCGAACCTGCCGTGTTGCAGTTCCTCGCGAGCCCTGTCCCGCTGCGAAAGGCCAGAAGAAAGATCAGTCATCGTCCTCGTCCATCCACCCGACGGTCCGCTCGACCGCCTTCTTCCACTTCCGGTAGCCGCGAGCTCGCGCCGCCGGTTCCATCGACGGCTCCCACTCGGCCGCCTTGTGCCAGTTGGCTTTCAGTTCGTCCGTGCCGCCCCAGTAGCCCACCGCGAGACCGGCCGCGTACGCCGCGCCCAGGCACGTCGTCTCGGCCACGATCGGGCGCACCACCGGCACGTCCAGCACGTCCGACAGGAACTGCATGAGCAGGTTGTTCGCCGTCATGCCGCCGTCGACCCGCAACGTCGTGAGGTCCACACCGGAATCGGCGTTCATCGCGTCCACGACCTCACGGGTCTGCCACGCCGATGCCTCCAGCACGGCCCGTGCGAGGTGCCCGCGCGAGATGTAGCCCGTCAGGCCGGCGATCACGCCACGCGCGTCGCTGCGCCAGTGCGGTGCGAAGAGGCCGGAGAACGCGGGCACGAAGTACGCGCCGCCGTTGTCGTCCACCGTGCGCGCGAGGGTCTCGATCTCGGCCGCCGACGAGATCAGCCCGATCTTGTCGCGGAACCACTGCACCAGGGCGCCCGTCACCGCGACGGCGCCTTCGAGCGCGTAGGCGGCGGGCTGGTCGCCGATCTGGTAGCCCACGGTGGTGAGCAGGCCGTTCTGCGAGCGCACCGGCTTGTCACCGGTGTTGATCAGCAGGAACGCGCCCGTGCCGTAGGTGCACTTGCCCTCGCCGGGTTCGAAGCAGGTCTGGCCGAACAGCGCGGCCTGCTGGTCGCCGAGCGCCGACGCGACGGGCACGCCCTCGTAGGTGCCGTAGACCTCGGAGGAGGACCGGATCTCGGGGAGGATCCCGCGCGGGACGTCCATCGCATCCACCAGCTCCTGGTCCCAGTCGAGGGTCTCCAGGTTCATCAGCATGGTGCGCGACGCGTTGGTGACGTCGGTGACGTGACGGCCGGTCAGGTTCCAGATCAGCCAGGTGTCCATGGTGCCGAACAGGACCTCGCCGCGTTCGGCCCGTGCGCGCAGGCCCTCGACGTTGTCGAGCAGCCACCGCAGCTTCGGGCCGGAGAAGTAGGTCGCGAGCGGCAGGCCGGAGCGCTCGCGGAACCTGTCCTGGTCGCCGAGCTGCCTGATCAACGCGTCCGTGCGCGTGTCCTGCCAGACGATCGCGTTGTGCACGGGCTCACCGGTCGCCTTGTCCCACACGACCGTCGTCTCGCGCTGGTTCGTGATGCCGAACGCGGCGATGTCGCCGAACGAGAGAGAGGCGTGGGAGAGGGCGTCGCGCACGACGGCCTGCACGTTCGTCCAGATCTCGGACGCGTCGTGCTCCACCCGGCCCGGCTTCGGGAAGATCTGGCGGTGCTCGCGCTGAGCGACCGACACGATCCCGCCGGCTTGGTCGAACACGATGCACCGGGACGACGTCGTGCCCTGGTCGATCGCCGCGATGTAGGCCACCGTGCACACTCCTCTGTGTGAACCATTCGACATTGTCGAACGATTCCACATTACTACCAGGAGAGCCCGCCGAGCTCCCTCGAAACGCTGCGAGCTGCCTCACGTACGTAGGACACGAGTTCGAGGCGCGGCGGCTGATCGGGGGAGTCGCACAGCCGCTCGACCGGCCCGGAGATGCCGATCGCCCCGACGACCACGCCGCGCCTGTCCCGGATCGGAGCGGCCACGGACGCCTCTCCCTCGACGAGTTCGTGCAGGTCGTAGGCCCAGTCGCGGTCGCGGACCACGTTCATTTCGGCGTGCAGCTGCTCGGGGTCGAGCGTGTGCCGGGTGAAGGCCTGCAGATCACCGTCGGGCCAGTTGTCGCCGAACGCGACGAGCGCCTTGCCCAGCGCCGTCGCGTTCCACGGCAGCAGCGCGCCGGTGTCGAGCGTCTGCCGGCTGTTGTCCGGGCGGAACACGTGGTGCACGACGAGCACGTGCTTGCCGTGCAGCACGCCGATGCGCACCGCCTCGCGTGCCCGCATCGCCAGCGTGTCCGACCAGTTCAGCGCCTTGGCGCGCAGCTCGTTGCCGTCGAGGTACGACGTGCCGATCTGGAACAGCGCGGCGCCCAGGCGGTACTTGCCGCCCTCGACCTCCTGCTCGACGAACCCGACCTCGTGCAACGTGCGCAGGATGCCGTGGACGGTCGGTTTCGCCAGGTCGAGGGCGCGCGCGATCTCGCCGACGCTCAGCTGGTGGGCGCCGCCGTGCGCGAGCAGCTTCAGGACCTCGGCCGCGCGCTGGATGGACTGAATGGGTCCGGGCACGCACCCCACTCTAGCTGCGCACGTTCGACAATGTCGAACACTTACGGCCGATAGATGCCCAATGCCGCCGCACGCGACCGGAACCTGAAGTGGTTGCCCCGCTCGCGCACCTCGCCGTCCGTCGCGATCGAGATCGGCGCGCCGTGCACCTCGACGTTCAGCGAGGCCAGTTCGAGGTGCGTGTACATGCGCGAGTGCTCCAGCGCCCCGAGCAGCGCGCCGATGAAGAACCTGGTCCGCGAGTACTTCCGGTCCGCCCGCACGTAGCGCACGTCGAGCAGCCCGTCGTCGAGCCGCGGCCGCATGGTCGGCGCGAAGCCCTTCGGCCGGTACGGCCCGTTGCCCACGAACAGCATCCACACGAGGTGCTTGTCACCGTCGATGGTCATGTGCAGCGGCTTCGCGCTCTGCAGGACCCGGAACAACGCGATTCCGGCGGCGGGCCACTTGCCCCAGCGCTTCTCCAGCTTCTCGCGGATGCGCACCATGTCCGGGTAGCCGCCCAGCGACGCCGTGTTGACGAACCACTGGTCGTTGACCTGCGCCAGGTCCACCCGCACGCCCACGCCGTCCGCGACGGCCTGCGCCGTGTCGTGCAGGCCGGTGATGCCCACGTCGCGCGCGAAGTGGTTCAACGTGCCCGAGGGGATGAGCACCATCGGCAGGTCGCGCTCGGCGGCCACGGACGCCACCGCGGCCACGGTCCCGTCGCCCCCGGCCACCCCGAGCGCCTTCGCGTCCGGCAGGTCGGCGAGCTCCTCGACCGAGACGATCTGCGCCTTCGGCCACTCCTCGGCGATCTGCGGCGTCGGGTCCGGCCCGATGCCCGAGTGCGGGTTCACCACCACGACCAGCCCGTCGCCGTCCTGCAACGACGTCAGGTCGGCGTGCTCGTAGGCCGACGCGGGCTCGGTGCGCCCGAGCGGCCACCAGCGGCGGGTCAGCAGTGCGGCACCGACACCGACCGCCGCGCCGGCCGCGACGTCCGTCGGCCAATGAACGCCGGTGTGCACGCGTGAATAAGCCACCGCGGCCGCGATCGGAGCGACCACCACGCCCGCTTTGGGTGATTCCATCGCCACCGCCGTGGCGAAAGCGGCCGCTGACGCGGAGTGACCGGACGGGAATGACGACGACGTCGGCCGCTTGGACAGCCTGCGGTCCACCGGGATCAGATCGGCGGCGGGCCGGCGGCGCGGGAAAAGTGACTTCCCGACGAGGTTCGCGCTGGCAGAGGCCCCGGCGATGGCCGCGAGCCCCCGCAACGCACCACGCCGGAACGGCCCTTTGCCCGTTGCCAGAATCGCCGCGACCAAGAACCACAGCAGACTGTGGTTGGCGGCTTTCGAAAGCCTCTTCAAACCGGTGTCGAGCCTGCTCGGACGTAGTCCGGCCGAGGAGCTCATGAGCTTCTTGTCGAGAGCGCTGACCCGTTTCCACACGCCACCGACACTAAACCGCAACCGGCGTGCCGCCCGAACGGATCACCCTGCTCCGCCTGAGAGTCGCCTACTGTTGAGGCATGCAGCGGCGGATCTTCGGCATTGAGACAGAATTCGGGGTGACCTGCACCTTCCACGGGCAGCGTCGTCTGTCCCCGGACGAGGTCGCGCGGTACTTGTTCCGCCGCGTCGTCTCGTGGGGGCGTTCTTCCAACGTCTTCTTGCGCAACGGCTCCCGGCTCTACCTCGACGTCGGCTCCCACCCGGAGTACGCGACGGCCGAGTGCGACGACCTGGCCCAGCTCGTCACGCACGACAAGGCGGGTGAGCGGATCCTCGAGGACCTGCTCGTCGACGCCGAGCGCAGGCTCGCCGACGAGGGCATCGGCGGCGACATCTTCCTGTTCAAGAACAACACCGACTCGGCGGGCAACTCCTACGGCTGCCACGAGAACTACCTGGTCGCACGGGCCGGCGAGTTCTCCCGCATCGCGGACGTGCTGCTGCCGTTCCTGGTCACCCGCCAGCTCATCTGCGGCGCCGGCAAGGTGCTGCAGACCCCGCGCGGCGCCGTGTACTGCCTCTCGCAGCGCGCCGAGCACATCTGGGAGGGCGTGTCGTCCGCGACCACGCGGTCCCGCCCGATCATCAACACCCGCGACGAGCCGCACGCCGACGCCGAGCGCTACCGGCGCCTGCACGTCATCGTCGGCGACTCGAACATGTCCGAGGTCACGACGCTGCTGAAGGTCGGCAGCGCGAACCTGGTGCTCGAGATGATCGAGCAGGGCGTCCAGTTCCGCGACTTCTCGCTGGACAACCCGATCCGCGCCATCCGCGAGATCTCCCACGACCTCACCGGCCGCCGCACCGTCCGCCTCGCGGGTGGCAAGGAGGCCTCCGCGCTCGACATCCAGCGCGAGTACTTCGAGAAGGCCGTCGAGCACACGGCCAAGCGCTCGCCGGACCCCATGGCCGAGCGCGTGCTCGAACTGTGGGGCCGCACGCTCGACGCCGTCGAGTCCCAGGACCTCACGAAGATCGACCGCGAGATCGACTGGGCCATCAAGAACCGCCTGATGAACCGGTACATGGAAAAGCACAACATGGACCTG
The DNA here is from genome assembly GCF_026242055.1 of Lentzea sp. NEAU-D7. GTDB lineage: Bacteria > Actinomycetota > Actinomycetes > Mycobacteriales > Pseudonocardiaceae > Lentzea. Next base: position 472,067 of record NZ_JAPJDL010000002.1, read on the forward strand.
TCCAACCCGCGCATCGCCCAGCTCGACCTCGCCTACCACGACATCCGCCGCGGCCGTGGCGTGTTCGACCTGCTGCAGCGCAAGGGCCAGGTCGAGCGCGTGACCGACGACGGCGAGATCGAGGCCGCCAAGGACACCCCGCCGCAGACCACGCGGGCCAAGCTGCGCGGTGACTTCATCGCCGCCGCGCAGGCCGCCGGTCGTGACTTCACCGTCGACTGGGTGCACCTGAAGCTGAACGACCAGGCGCAGCGCACCGTGCTGTGCAAGGACCCGTTCCGGGCCGTGGACGAGCGCGTGGAGCGCCTGATCTCCTCGCTCTGACCAAACGGACACGAGGGGCGCGCTCCGGCCCGGAGCGCGCCCCTCGTGTCGTCGCTGGCGTGGCGCAGAAGTCATTCCACCGCTAACAGTCCACCCGCGACCACGCCGTGTTCAACCGCACGCGGGGCGGCAGGACGGCTCGTCCGGCTTCACGAGCCTTCCCCGGTCGTCACGGCCCCGCGCACCGTGTCGGCGAGGGCGCCCGGGTCGTCGGGCAGCTCGTCGCCCCGCCACGCCACATGGCCGTCCGGCCGGACCAGGACGTACGCCCGCTCGTACAGCTTGGCCAGCTCGTCGTCGTCGCTGCGGTGGACGCTCAGCGGCACACCGCGACCGGCGAACGCCGCCTCGAACCGCGGAAGTCCTTCGTCACCGCCGAACCGGAGCAGGACGAAGCCGCGCCCGAAGAGGTCGAGAGTGGACGTCGTGGCGTCCCACCAGGCGTGCGCGGCGCGCCTGCCCGGATCACCACCGGGCCGCCAGGCCGCGTCCGGCACGGCGACGTCCACCGGCTGGCCGGCGTCGTCGACGACGACCGCGGACCGGTAGCGGAGTCCGAAGTGGATCTCCGGGGCGTCGAACTCGCGGTGCGCGCCGCTCGACGCGAGCCGCTCGGCCATGGCCCTGCGGGCCTGCTCGCCCTCCGGGCCGTCCAGGTCGATCTCCCGCGGCACCTGCCTGTCCATCGTGCGCCGCAGGTTCGCGTTGGCCTCGCGCAGGCTCTCCTCGGCGATCGGCCGGCGCTCCGCCTCGTAGCTGTCGAGCAGGCCGGGACCGGCCCAGCCCTCGAGCGTGGCGGCGATCTTCCAGCCCAGGTCGGCCGCGTCGGCGATGCCGGTGTTGAGGCCGAATCCGCCGGACGGCGACAGAGTGTGCGCGGCGTCGCCGGCGAGGAACACCCGGCCATCCCGGTACCGGTCGGCGACGCGGTGGGTGAGGTGCCAGTCGCCGTCGCTCAGCACCTCGACGGGCGTCTCGAACGCGATCGCGTCGCGGATCAGGGACAGCGCGTCGGCGCGGGGTGCCGTCTCGTCCTCGACGCCGACGACCATGTTGAAGAGCGCGTCGCCGTCGAGGGAGCGCAACGGGAAGCGCAGCGTGGCCGAGCGGACGAGGAAGTGCACGAGCGCGGTGTTGTCACCCAACCGCGCCCTGAGCTCGGGGGCGCGGAACAGCACGTTGCGGAAGATCTGCGGCTGGAACCGGGCCGGGGCGTCGATCCCGCAGGCCTGGCGGATGGGTGACGAGGCGCCGTCGCACGCCACGAGGTACCGGGCGCGCACCTGTGAGGTCGTGCCGGTCTCCAGGTCGGTGAGGACGGCGTGGACGTGGTCGTCGGCCTGCGTCACGTCGCTGATCGACGTCCGCAGCCGCAACGGCCCCGCCGGGTGCACGCCGACCGCCTGTGCCAGCACGGGGTTGAGCCAGTGCGCCGGGCAGATCTGGTCGGGTTCGGGGGTGTGCTGGAAGACCGGGCGGTCCGCGGCCGTGCCCCGCCGGTAGCGGTGCAACTCGTGCCCGCCGATCTTGGTGACCCAGGCGATGTCCAGCGGGTGGTCGGCCGGCCAGCCGGCGCCGCGGATCGCGTCCGCGAGTCCCCAGCGCCGGAACAGCTCCATCGAGCGCGGCCCGATCGTGCTCACCTTGGGGTGGCGGACGGTGCCGTCACCGGCCTCGGCCACCAGGCAGCCGATGCCGCGGTACGCCAGGTCGATCGCCAGTGCCATCCCGACCGGGCCGCCACCCGCGATCAGCACGTCGGTCTGCTCGAGCTCGCCGGTCATGGTGTCCGCGCCTTTCGTCGGAGAGGGGGCAGGGCGGTCGCACCGCCCTGCCGCGCCGGTGCTTTCAGGGTCGGACCGCGACGGCCAGCAGGCAGCCGAAGTCGTCCGCGCCGGTCAGGTCGGACGGCTTGAAGGCGTCGTCGGAGAACGCGAAGTTGCCCTCGTCCATCGCCACGGGCCGTTCCTCGGAGCCGCCCAGCTTCTCGATCTCGTCGGCCAGGCGCAGCGTGCTGTGCTCGGTGATGTCGGTGATGCTGTGCAGCCGCAGGCCGGCCCGGTGCAGCATCGGGACGTAGTCGTCGATGTCGGCCGTGGTGCACATGAGGTCGCGGCAGAACTTGTCGATGCCGGGGCTGCGGACCTCCTTGCGCGGGTAGCGGTCGAAGACGTCGGTCAGCACCACCCGCCCTCCCGGCTTGAGCACCCGGAAGATCTCGCGGAAGACCTGGTCGCGATCGGGCATGTGGCAGATCGACTCCAGCGCCATCACCGCGTCGAACGACCTGTCCTGGAACGGCAGCCCCATCGCGTCGGCGTGCTCGAAGACCGCCCTGGCGGCGAGGCCCGTCTCGGCCGCGAGCTTGTTGGCGGTCTTGACCTGTTCCGCGCTGATGCTGACGCCCGTCACCCGCGCGCCGGTCTTCCCCGCGAGCCGCAGGCCGGGACCGCCGACACCGCAGCCGAGGTCGAGCACGTGCGACGACTCGCCCACCTGGAGCTGCTCGATGAACACGTCCGTCAGCCGGTCCATCGCCTCGTCGATCGAGGCCGTGGACTCCGGCGAGTCCCAGTAACCGATGTGCACGTTGGTGTTGAAGCTGCCGTCGCGCATCGCGCTCAGGGTCAGCTTGTCGTAGAGCGCGCCGACTTCGTGCGGCTGGGGCAAGGTCTGGGTCATGGCGTGCTTCTCCTGGTGGGGGTGGACGTGGTCGGTCTGGGATCAGTGGAACGAGCCGGCCTTCGGCCGCGTCAGGTCCTGTTCGAGCTGCCGGCAGAGCTCGTAGTCGGGGAGCAGCCCTTGTTCCAGGGCCTGGGCGAGGGTGATCGCCACAGCGTCCCTTTCGGACAGGACGGGCTGGACGTCCTGCGGCACGGGAAGCCCGAGGGCGGGGTCGAGGACGTCGAGGGCGAGCTCGTTGGCCGCCACGTAGCTGCTCGACACCATGTAGGACATGACGGTGTTGTCCTCGAGCGCGACGAACGCGTGTCCCACGCCGACCGGGAAGTACATGGTGCGGTGGTGGTTCTGGTCCATCAGCACGGCGTCCCACCGGCCGAACGTCGGCGAGCCGACCCGGATGTCGACCACGATGTCGATCGCCGACCCGGCCGCGCAGTAGACGTACTTGGCGCAGCCCGGTGGCGTGGCGGTGTAGTGGATCCCCCGCACCACACCGCGGCTCGACACGCTGTGGTTGGTCTGCCTGACCGGGAACAGGGGCTCGCCGTGCGCGTCGGCGAACGCCGTCTCCTGGAACGGGGAGAGGAAGCGCCCCCGGTCGTCGGCGAACACCTGCGGGCTGAACTCCAGCGCTCCTTCGACTGCGAGCGTGCGGACTTCCATGGGGGCTCCTGCGGTCGGTGCGAACGGGGGATCAGAGCGTGGACAGCACTTGGCGCAGCGCGTGGACGACCTTGTCCTGCTGGTCGGGCGACAGCGAGGGGTACATGGGCAGCGAGAAGATCTCTCCCGCGAGCGCCTCCGTGACGGGCAACGAGCCGGTGCGCTCGGCGAGGTGCGCGAAACCGCTCATGGTGTGCACAGGCCACGGGTAGCTGATGTTGAGGTGGATGTCGTAGGACTTGAGGCGCTCGATGATGTCGTCACGCCGGGGGTGCCGGACCACGTAGACGTAGTAGACGTGGTCGTTGCCCGGGTTCGTGGCGGGCAGCCTGAGCCCGGTGTCCCGCAGGCCTTCCTCGTACCGGCGTGCCACCGCCTGCCGTCCGGCGACGTAGGTGTCGAGCCGGGTCAGCTTGCGCCGCAGGATCTCCGCCTGGACCTCGTCGAGGCGGCTGTTGTGCGCCGGGGTCTGGACCGTGTAGTAGATCTCGTCCATGCCGTAGTAGCGCAGCCGGCGCAACTGGGCGGCGACGTTGTCGTGCGAGGTGATCACCGCGCCGCCGTCGCCGTACGCGCCGAGGACCTTGGTGGGGTAGAAGGAGAACGCGGCCACGTCACCGGTCGAGCCGGCCACCTCGCCGTGCTGGCGGGCGCCGTGCGCCTGGGCGCAGTCCTCCAGCACGCTCAGGCCGTGCTTGTCCGCGATGGCCCGGATCGCCGTCATGTCGGCGCACTGCCCGTAGAGGTGGACGGGCACGAGGCACCGCGTGCGGCCGGTGATCTTCGCTTCGACCTGCGCGGTGTCCATGAGGAAGTCCTCCTCGCGGACGTCGACGAACACCGGCGTGGCACCCGCGTTGTCGATCGCGATGACGGTCGGCGCCGCGGTGTTCGACACCGTGATCACCTCGTCGCCCGGCTGGACGCCCAGGGCCTGCAGCCCGAGCGTGATCGCGTTCGTGCCGTTGTCGACGCCGACGCAGTGCGCGACGCCGTGGTAGGCGGCGAACTCCTCCTCGAACCCGCGCACGCTCTCCCCGAGCACGAGCTGCCCGGAGTTGAACACCTTCTCGACGGCGTCGAGGACGTCGAGCCGTTCGTTCTGGTACTCGAGGAGGTAGTCCCAAACACGCGTGGTCATGGGCGAGCCTTTCGGGCGAGTGCGGCGACGGTTCGGTGGATCCCTTCCCCCAACGGGATCTCCGGGCGCCAGCCGGTGACGGCCCGGAACGCGGAGGAGTCGATGGTCACGCTGCGGAAGTCGGTCACGGGGGCGTGCGAGGGGGCCTGGACCGAGGTGACCTCGACCGGCGGTGCCCCGGTGTGTTCGGACGTGATGGCGGAGATGAGCCGGAACACGTCGCCGAGCGCGTCACCGCGGCCCGCGCCGAGCAGCCAGTGCGCGCCGGACAACGGATCGGGGTGCGCCAGTGCCGCGGCGAACGCGGCGGCGATGTCGTCGACGTGCACCAGATCGCGGCGCACGGTGCCGTCGTGCCACATCGTGAGCGGCTGCCCGTCGAGCGCCCTGGCCGCCATCGCGGACACGACACCGCGGTCGTGACCGCCGCCCGGCGTGCTCTCGCCGAACACGGTGGGCAGCCGCAGGCTGATGCCCCGCACCCGGCCGGCGTCCGTCGCCCGCCGCAGCAGCAGTTCGGCGCGCAGCTTCTGCCGGTCGTACGCGGTCTCCGGCCTGTCCGGTTCGCTGCCGTCGAGCGGTTCCCGTTGCGGCACACCGACCTGGGACGCCGCGCCGCCGTAGACGACCACCGGGCGGACGCCCTCGTCACGGCCCAGCACGTCGAGCAGGTCCTGCATGACACCGACGTTCACGCGCTCGGCGGAACCCTCCTCGGCGGCACGCCAGCCGCCGTCGCCGAGGAGCAGGTAGACGACCGCGTCCGAGCCTTCGACCGCGTTGGCCAGCTCGGCGCGGCCGGTGAGGTCGGCGGTCACCACCTCGACCTCGGCGGGGCCGGGCGGCACCTCGGCGGGTTTGCGGGCCACGGCGCGCAGGCGGATCTCCTGACGTGCCAGTGTCTTCAGCACCGCCGAGCCGATGAACCCGGTCGCGCCGAGAACAGTGATCCTCTTCATGTCACACCAGTCCCCGTGGCCAGGCGGAGGCGGCGTTCATGCACGCCAGCAGCGTGCGCGCCTCCACGTTGAGGTAGTGGCCGTGCCGCGCCAGCGTGGTCAGCTGCGCGGGCGTGGCCCAGACGAAGCCGCGTGGCGGCTCGGACGGCACCAGCGAGGGGTCGGCCTCGACGGTGAGGTAGCGGCACCGGGTGTTCAGGAACCGGCCGCCCTCCTCGGAATGCACGGCCTCGTACCGGATGCGGGAGCGCTCGGCCCCCAGCACCACGTCGAGGAACGGCGGGCGGTCCTCGGCGGGGAGGTGGTCGTAGTTGCGCGGCGTGCACTGCACGGTGGGCGCGAGTTCGACGGTGTCGAGGAAACCGCCGTCGGCGCGGGCGTGCACCAGCACGTGCCGGACACCACCGAAGTCGCGCACCAGGAACGCCGAGACGCCCATGTCGACGGACTCCAGCAGCGGCTGGGTCCAGCTGATCCGCTCCCGGTTGCTGCCGTGCACGGCGACCGCCACGACCTTGAAGTACCGGCCGTCCTCGTGCTCGACGGCGTCGGGACCGCGCTTCCAGCCCCGCACGGACGCCAGCGGGATGCGCGTGGTCCGCACGTCGTGGCGCGCCCGTTCGCCGGTGAACCACGACAGCAGCTGGACGTCGGAGTGCAGCGCGCCCGGATTCGGGTCGTGGTAGGGAAGACAGGACAGCACGCTGCGCGCGTTCATGTTCACCGTCTCGTCCTCGTGCAGCAGCTCCGCGATCTGCCCGAGGGTGAGCCAGCGGAAGTCCTCGTCCTCCGCGATCTCCGCGGAGGTCTCGACGATCATGTTCCGGTTGGACTTGCGGAAGAACCACGACCCCTGCTCGGCCTGCAGGACGTCGACGACGACCTGGTCGCGGTCGAGGTCGGCGAAGTGCTCCAGCAGCTTCACGCCCGACCCGCCGTGCGCCCCGGTGTAGTTGCTGCGCGTCGCCTGGACGGTCGGGGACAGCTGCACCAGGTTGGGGTTTCCCGGTTCCATCTTGGCCTGCATCAGGAAGTGCAGGACCCCGTCGATCTCCTTGCACAGGATGCCCAGGATCCCGACCTCGGGCTGCTTGATGACCGGCTGCTGCCATTCGCGGTAGGGGCCGTCGCCGTGCGGGCCGTCGTGCTCCACCACGTGCAGGCCCTCGATCGCGAAGAACCGGCCGCTCGTGTGCACGAGATCGCCGGTGGACCGCACGAAGTGCCATTGGTCGAGATCGGCGAACGGCACGCGTTCGACCCGCAGGACGTTGGCCTGGCGGCGTTGCGCGAGCCACGTGCGCACGTCCTCGGTGCGCATGTGCGCGCCCTGGCGGGTCGCGGCGGACAACGCGACGCGGTGCAGGTGGCCGGCGCTCCCGCGAGCGCGCAGGGTGGCGGGTTTGCTCAGCTGGGCGGTCATGGGGACCCCCTCCTACGGCCGCTGGGCGGTGATCAGGACGTAGCCGCTGCTCGGGTTCTCCCCGAACGCCGCCATGAGCTCCGCGGCGGTGATGACGTCCGCGGCCGCGAAGGGCGGTGCCGAGTCGGCGATCCGGCGGAACGCGGCGGCCGCCTGCTCGTAGCTCGGCCGCACGTTCTCGCCGATGTCGAGCAGTTCCAGCAGGTTCCAGCCCGCCTGCTCCAGGTTCGCCCGGTGCTGCCGCTCGCTGTTGACGCCGGCGATCTCCAGGGTGCGGACCATGCCCGCCAGCACCGCCTCGTCCGCGCCGGTGAACGGTGCGCGCCGGCACAGGTCCGCCACGACGAGCCTGCCGCCGGGGCGCACGAACCGGCGCAGCCGCGTCAGCGCCGCGGCCTGGTCGGACAGGTGCAGCAACGACTCGATCGCGAAGACGGCGTCGAACGTGCCGAGGTCGTCCGGCAGGTCGGCGGCGTCGGCGAGCCGGAAGCTCAGGCGGTCCTCGGCCTCCGACTCCGCCGCGAGTCCGGCCGCCCTCGCCACCTCCTGCCGCGACACGGTGATGCCGGTGACGTGCACCTCGCGGGTCTCGGCGATGCGCACGGCCGGGAAACCGTTGCCACAGCCCACGTCGAGAACCCGGTCACCGGGTCGCAGCGCCAGGCGCTCGGCGACCAGGTCGGTCAGGCGGTCGGTCGCGGCGGCCATCGGCACGTGCTCGGCACCGGCGTCCCAGTAGCCCGCGTGGATGTTGCCGCCCAGGGCTTCCGTGGTGCCGGCCTGGGCGAACTGGTCGTACTTGCCGCCGACTGCGTCGGTCTGCGATGTCACGGGTGCGTTCCTTCCGGGCGGGTGGGCAGGTCGAGGACGAGGCGGGCGGGGCCGTGGAAGACCATGTCGGCGGCGTACTCAACCCGGCAGGGCGCCTGTTCCCAGCCCGGCGGGCCGTCCAGCAGCGCGCGCAGGCCGATCTCCAGCTCGGCGCGGGCCAGCGTCGCGCCGAGGCAGTAGTGGACGCCGAGGCCGAACCCGAGGTGCCGGTCCGCAGGCCGGTGCACGTCCACGGTGTCGGGGCGCGGGAAGCGGGCCGGGTCCCTGTTCGCCGACCCGAGCAGGGCGACCACGCGGCTGCCGGCCGGGATCGTCGTGCCGCCGACGACGGCGTCCTGACGGGCCCAGCGCGTCACCGCCTGCACCGGCGGGTCGTAGCGCAGCAGCTCCTCCACGGCGGTGGGCACCAGGTCCGGGTGGTCGCGCAGGTCGGCGACCAGATCCGGGTGGCCGCGCAGCACCAGCGCGGCCTTGGCCAGCGAGTTGGTGGTCGTCTCGTGTCCCGCGGTCAGGAGGTGCACGCACGTGCCGACGAGGCGTTCCGTGCTCAGCGGGATGCCGAGCATCAACGCGATCAGGTCGTGCCGGCCCGGCCGCCGCCGCTGCGCCTGGTCGCGGAAGTAGACCGTGAGCTCCCGCGCGGCGTCCTCCGCGTCGAGGTGCCTCGTCGCGCCGGTGCGGGTGGTGCTGGCGCCCTGCAACGCCACCGCCAGTGCGCGCAGCCGTTCGTGGTCGCGCGCCGGAACCCCGAGGAGCTCGCAGATCACCATGATCGGGAACGGTGCCGCGAAGCCCTCGACCAGGTCGGCCCGGCCCGCGAGCCGCGACAGCAGCCCCTCGGCGATGCGGGCGATGCGCGGCCGCAACGCGGTGACCACCCCGGCCGAGAGCTCCTTCTGCAGCGACGACCGCAGCCGGGTGTGCTCGGGCGGGTCGAGGAAGACGAGCCAGTTCTCCACGACCGAGCGCAGAGCGGTGAACTCCGGCGGCACCGGCAGGGACAGCGGCACTCCGTCCTCAGTGGAACGCGACACGCGGCCGAAGTCGCGGTCGGACAACACCTTCACCACGTCCTCGTAGCCGAAGACGTAGAACGTGGGCGGGCCGTCGTCCGCTCCTTCGTGCACGGACCGGACTTCGCGGTACCGCCGGTACACCGGGTAGGGGTCGGAGATGTCCTCAGTGGACCAGCCCTGGAGGCTGAACCGGGGCAGCGTCGCGGATCGCATGTCACAGCCCTCCGGCCTGGGCGCGGAAGTGGTCCGCCCAGAACGTGCTCAGCTCGCCCACGCGCGCGGGCACGAGGGCGCACTTGGCGCACTGGGCCGCGATGTCGTCCAGCCGCATCGCGATCGAGCGCCGGGCCACGTCCGGACGGGAGATCGCGGCGGGCACCTCGGGGAGTTCGAACGAGGGCCCGGCCGTCGTGCCGCGCCGCCCGGACGGGAGCGTCACCAGCAGCTCGGCCAGCGGGCGCATCAGTCCGGCCATGATGTCGATGGCGGCGTTCATCAGGTCGGACCGGCGCAGGCTCGCGTCCGGGCGTTCGCCGAAGTGCTGGGCCATCAGCTGCAGAGCCGTGAAGTACGACTCGTTGAAGATCTGCATGACCGTGCGGGCGTCCGGGTCCGTCACCGCCTCGGCGGCGGGGCTCGCGGGGTTCAGGGACGGGTTGCGGGCCACCGGGTACGCGGGGTTCCACAGCTCGCCGTGCGGGCCCGTCACCGGTGCCTTGCGCAGCAGCTCACCGATGAGCAGGAACGACGTGTAGTGCGAGTCCTCGACGGCGTCCTCGTCGAGGACCCCGCCCTCGCCCTGTTCGGTGATCACGTCGATCGCGTGCAGGGCGCTCGGGAGGTCGTCGACCTCCAGCTGGTAGTCGGGGTGCTCGTGGTTGATCGACTCGCGCAGGAACAGGTGGTGCTCGCCGCCACCCCTGCCCTTCTCGACCAGGAAGAGGTCCGGGATCTGCCGCAACGCCTCGCGGATGTCCGCGTACAGCTCGCTCAGCGAGGCGTAGCCGTGTTCCTGGCGCTGCGCTTGGTGTTCACCGTCGCGTGGCCGCAGATCACCGACCTGGTGCTCGGGCTTCTCGATCTGCGTGAAGCGCTCCACGCTGCCCAGGCAGAGCCGTTCCAGCGCGAAGTCCAGCGGTACCGGCAGTTCGTGGTTGATCGTGGCGAAGTCGACCCGCGGCACGTGGAACGGTTCGCCCAGCGCCATGATGATGTTGTTGACCAGCAGGAAGTGGATCATCTCCTCGCGGGCCACGCCGAGCAGCAAGCTGCGGACGCCCTCGTCGAGCGTCTCCCCGCCGTCGCCGCAGGCGAGCTGGAGCTGTTCTGGGGTCCACAGGCCGAGCCGCACGTACTCCGCGCCGGCTCCGTAGGTCGGCACGGAGTAGGCCGCGTAGAGGTACTGCAGCATGACGGCCAGCTCGATCAGGGCCGCCTCCCGCAGGACCTCGACCAACCGGCCGCGCGTGGCGATGCGGTTGCGCACGGGCGTGGTCGCCTCGGCCGGCAGCAGCAGGTGGCCGGGAGCCTGCTGGGTGCGCAGGAACTTCAGCAGCAGCCGCGACTTCGCCTCGGAGAGGTCGCGCGTCGGCGGCATGTAGTAGGTCTTCGTCTTGTTCTGCGGGTCGCACATCTGCCAGATCAACTTGGCGTAGGTCTCGGTGCGGCTGCGGTTCGCGAGGCTGAAGACCTCCTCGCCCATGAAGGAGAAGAGGTGTTCGTAGTAGGCGAACACCTCGCGGTACACGAGGTCGAAGTCCGCCTGCTGCACGTCTTCGAGGTGCCAGTCGTCCGGCAGCACGCGGACGCTCAGGTACCCGGCGCCGGACCAGAAGCCGAGCTTGTCGTCGTTGTCGTAGTCGAGCCCGGCGGGCTCCGGCACGGTCGTCAGCAGCACCCGTGCGGTGCCGGCCGCCTTGCCGCGCAGGGTGAACCGGCCGTGACCGCGGTCATCGGTGTCGACCACGCCGGTGTCCAGCGAGACGACCGCGTCGACCGGGCCACGAGGACGGGCCGCCGGGTTGGTGAACTGCCGCAGCGCGATGCCGCGCACCGGGGCGGGACGGCCGCGGACGAACGACCGCACCGCCACCTCGACGTCGTGCTCGGTGTCATCGGCACTGCGGGGGTGCTCGGCGAACACGCTCGCGTCGTCCACCTGGACGTTGATCTCCTTTTCCCGCAGGAGGAGCACGCCGTCCGAGGCGACGACCCGCAGCGCGTCAGCCGCGATGTCCTCTTCGGACAGCAGAGCGGGAACCGTGACCACACCGGCGGTCAGGGCCGCGTCCTCGGTGTACGCCGCGGCCGGGACGCGGGCCACCAGCCGGTCGTCGCGGACCGTGCGCAGCTCGAGGTCCCGGGCCGCGGCCGCCGGTGCGGGCGCCGTGATCATGTTCAGCGTGACCTGGCCGGGCGAGGTCCCGACGGTCAGGTTGCCCATGCGGTTGCGGGTGCCTCGATCCGGTGTGAGCAGCCGTCCGGCGGGGTAGGTGCGCAGCTCCTCGGGCCGCCACGGCGCGATCGTGCCGTGCAGACGCCACTGGGAGGGCTGATCCGGTGCCCGGGGAGCGGACTGGCCGTCGAGGGCGAACTGCACGACGAGACCGCCCGTCCCCGCCTCCCGCAGAAGCCGCGCGACCGGCGACACCTCCGCCTCGTCCAGCCAGCGCAGGTCGTCGTCGGTGACGACGAACTGGTGCACCACCGAGCGGCCCAGCTGCCAGTGCCCGCAGCCACGCCCGGTCGCGTGCCAGCGCGGCGGCGAGAAGCCCCTGACCGCACCGGTCGCCATGTAGCCGACGTCGTGCGAGCGCCCGTCGCGGCCGAAGCCGAGCTGGCCGACCATGAGGGTCGTCGTCCAGTCGGAGGCGGGGTCCACGTCGAAGATCCGCGCCCGGTTGACCGTGGTCGCCAGGTACTCGTTGTAGTGGCCCCAGAAGTCGACGGCCCGTCCCACGGCCGGGTCCGCGGTGTCGGGCAGCCCGGCCACGCGTTCGGTGCTGACGACCCGCGCATCGATCGAGAAGTGCCCGTTGCCCGCGAAGTCACGGCCCTTGGCGCCGCTGAAAGGCCCGCCGGGCGTCTCGCTGCCCGCGCTGTCGTACCTCGGCCCCGTCTCGTCGAGGTGGGCGTGGTACTCGGCGGGCGGCCGGTGCACCGGGAACGGCTCGCCGTCCGCGGTCAGGGCGGTGTTCGTCGCCAGGTCGGCGAGGCCGTTGCGCGGTCCCGTCGGCAGGCGCGTGGAGGCGGCACCGCGGAAGTGCAGCCTGGGCAGGTCGAAGACGCTCATGCGGATTTCTCCGTGCGGGTGAGGCGGCGTGCGGGGAACGCCACGCCCGTCCGCCGTTCGCACCACTCGATCTCGTGCGCCGCGTCGATCGCCGACTCGATCGCGCCCTCGATCCACGCGGGCTTCGAGGAGCAGTGCTCGCCGGCGAAGAAGAGGCCCTTCTGCGGCCTCGTCGCCTCGCGGCGCTGCGCCTCCCGCAGCGCGGAGTCCTGTTCCCATCGGATCGTCGCCGCGCCGAGGGACCAGCGGTGCTCGCCCCAGGCCTTCGCCGCGACGCCGAGGACCATGCCGGGGCGGCGCAGTTCGGGGTGCATGACGCCGAGCTCCCGGGTGATCAGCGCGATCCGTTCCTGCTCGGTGAGCTCGCTCAGCGCGTCGGCGTCGGGACCGATGCTGTAGCTGGCGAGCATCACCGCGCCGTGCGCCGGATCGCCGTCGACGGGCGGGTAGTAGGTCTGCCGCACGTGCCCGCCGGTGAAGGAACCGCCGCCGCGGATGCCGTCCTCGTGCCAGAAGGCCTCGCGGCAGTGGAAGGCGACTTTCGTGGCGGGCCAGTACTTCGTCTCGTGGATGATGTCGAGCTTCTCGTCGTCGAACCCGCTGAGACGCATCCCGCGCAGCACCGTGAACGGCACCGTGCACACCACGTAGTCGCACGTCCTGGTGAAGGACCTGGTGCCCTGCCTCAGATTCAGGACCACGTCCCTGTCGCGGACCTCGATCCCGGTGACCTCCTGGCCGAGCGTGATCCTGCCGAGCAGGCGGGCGGCGAGGCCGCGCGGGATCAGGTCCATGCCGTCGCGCAGCCGCACGATGTCGGAGCTGGTCTCGTCGAGCACGTCGTCGAGGAAGCGCTCCAGGTGCGCCGGCACCAGCGAGCGGATGCGCGGGTTGCCCGCGTAGAAGGCGTGCAGGTCGATCATCGTGCCGTTGTGGCCGCGGCGGTACGGCGTCAGGTCGACCTCGTCGACCAGGTCGAGCAGGCCGGTGCCGATCTCGCCGTGCATGCCGTTGTAGAACTGGCGCGGCGCGATGGCCCTGATCGTCGCGTCCAGCCAGGCGCCGAACAGCAGGGTGCCCTCGCGGTAGCGCCCGGCGGGCACCCCGGAGGCGAAGTCGTTGACGAGCACGTCGTGGGCGTCGCGCACGCGCAGGTAGCCGGACGAGCTCGGCAGGTACGCCGCGTCGTCGGAGAAGATCGTGTGGAACGGCAGCACCTGGTCGCGCAGGCCGAGTTCCGCGATGTAGTGCAGGGTCAGGCGGTGCGCGGAAGGAATGCGCATCGCACCGAGCTCGGCGAACGGCCCGGCCTCGCCCGTGAAGCGGTGGGTGTGGACGCGTCCGCCGATCCTGTCGCCGGCTTCGACGATCTCCACCCGGTGGCCGAGGCGCTCCAGCTCGTACGCCGTCACCAGCCCGGCGACACCGGCGCCGATGACGGTGACGTTCTTCCTCTCACCGATGGCGTCGAGCCCGTTGACCTCTTGCAGCGTTGTCACCGCGGACTTCCTTCCGGTGCGCTAGCGGCGGGCGGGGAATTGATCTGGCGCCATTGTTGGGTGGCCGGAGGTGCGCCCGTATCCCCCGACAGAGCCGGTCGTGCACGGCCTCGCAGGTCCGGAAGCGGTACCGGGAGGAGCCGATGCCGACCGGCCCCTGCGCAAGTGCGCGGGGTTTGTCTTGACACGCCGGACAGCGCCCTGAACAGGGCGATGCTGACGCGAGCCGCTCAGCGGCCACCCCGGAGCAGCCGCTGGAGGCGACGTTGACCCGAGTGCTGATCGCGACGACACCGGCCCCAGGACACGTGGTGGGCCTGTTCGAGACGGCCGCCGAACTGACGCGCCGCGGTCACGAGGTGCGCTGGTACACCGGTGAGGTCTTCCGGGACCAGGTCGAACGGACCGGGGCGCGCTTCGAGCCGATGACCGAGGGGCTCGACTTCGGTGGCAGGAGCCGGGAGGAGGCGTTTCCCGGGCACGCCGGACTGACCGGGCTGAAGAGCTTCAAGGTCGGTGTCCGCGACATCTTCTACCGCACCGCCCCCGGCCAGCTCGCGGACATCCTGGCGTTGCTGGAACGGTTTCCCGCCGAGCGCATCCTCGCCGACGACATGTGTTACGGCGCCTGCTTCGCCAGCGAGAAGACGGGGATTCCCCTGGTGTGGCTGGCGAACTCCATCTACGTCCTGGGCAGCCGCGACACCGGGCCGCTCGGGATGGGCCTGGGGCCGAGCACCACCCCGTGGAACCGCCTGCGCAACGCCGCGCTGAGGTTCGTCGGCGACCAGGTGTCCATGAGGGACCTGCGCACGGAGGCCGACCGCGTGCGCGCGCAGGTCGGGCTGCCCCGGTTGAGGACGAGGGCGATGGAGAACATCTCCCGGTACCCCGACCTGTACCTGGTCGGGTCCGTGGCGTCGTTCGAGTTCCCGCGCCGCGACCTGGCGCCGGGCACGCACTTCATCGGCGGCCTGTTCGGCGTGCCACCGAAGCACTTCGACCCGCCGTCGTGGTGGGACGAGCTCTCCGGGGACCGGCCGGTCGTCCTGGTCACGCAGGGCACCACCGCCAACGACGTCGAACGCATGTTGGTCCCCGCCGTGCGCGCTCTCGCCGAAGAGGACGTCCTCGTCGTGCTCACGACCGGCGGCAAACTGGACGTGGAGCGGCTGCTTCCGTTGCCGCGCAACGTCCGCATGGAACGGTTCGTGCCGTACCACCACCTGCTGCCGCACGTGGACGTGATGATGACCAATGGCGGCTACAACGGCGTCAACGCCGCTCTCGCGCACGGGGTGCCGTTGGTCGTCGTTCCCGCCACGGAGGAAAACCCCGACGTGGCGGCAAGAGTCGAGTACGCCGGCGTCGGCGTGGTCGTGAAACCCCGTGCCGTCACCGAGTCCAGCCTGCGCGCCGCCGTCACCACCGTGCGGACCGACGAGCGCTACCGGCGTCGCGCCGCCGAGATCGCGGTGGACCTCAACAACAGCGACGCGCCCAAGCGGGCCGCCGACCTGATCGAGTCCGCCGCCGTTTTCCAGGACCAGATTCCCACCGGAGGTATCGCACGTTGAACGGGACGAACACGGGGATGCAGGCCCCCGAGACGACCATGCCCATCGACCCCGGTCCTTTCGACTGCATGCCGGAGCTGCTCGCCGCCGCGCGGGTGGCCCCGGTCGTGCGGATTCCCTACCTCGGGCGGCACGCGTGGGTGGTGTGCGACCGCGAGCTCGTCAAGGTCGCGCTCGCGCACCCGAAGATGGGCAAGGACATCACCCTGGTGCCCGAGTTCATGAAGCAGCCGGGCCTGATGGTCGGCTCCCAGCCGCCGCCCGAGTACGCGCGGGCCATGATCATGAGTGACGGGGAGGACCACGCGCGGATCAGGCGGCTGCACGCGCCCGTGCTGAGCCCGCGCAACACCGAGAAGTGGGGCGAGCGCGTCAGCGTGAAGGTCGAGGGCTTCCTCGACGAGCTAGACCGGCGCGGTGCCCTCGGTGACGACGAGGTCAACGTCGTCACCGACTACACCCACAAGATCCCGCTGGCGTTCATCTCCGAGATGCTGGGCCTGCCCGACGAGGCGGAACGGCAGCTGCGCAGCATCACCGACGTGATGCTCTACTCGTCGGACTACGAGGCCAGGACCCTTGCGGTGCGGGCGTTGTACGGCGCCGTCGAGGGCTGGGTGGCCGATCCCGCACCGCTGCGCGACGGCGTCATCACCGGACTTCTGGCCTCCTCCAACGGCATCGACGCCGCCGTGACGGAGGGCGAGGTGATCGTGTGGACCCTGGGCATGATCATCACGGGCTACGAGACGACGGGCAGCCTGATCTCGGCCTCCCTCTTCGAGGCGTTGCGGCGCCCGGTGGACGAGCGGCCGAAGACCGACGACGAGATCAGGTCGTGGATCGAGGAGGCGCTGCGCGTGCACCCGCCGTTCCCGCACCCGACCTGGCGCTTCCCGCTGGAGGACATCGAGCTCGGCGGCTATCTGATCCCCAAAGGCGCCCCCGTGCAGGTCAGCATCGCCGCGGCCAACCGGGAACCGGGGGAGGGGGCGGACAGCTTCGACTCCGCGCGGGGCGGGCACGGGCACCTCTCGTTCGGCCTGGGCATGCACTACTGCATCGGCGCGTCGCTGGTGCGCCTGGAAGCCCAGATCGCGGTGAGCGGGTTCCTGCGCCGTTTCCCGCGGGCCCGGCTGAGCACGACCACGCCGCACGAGTGGGAGTCCGAGTGGATGATCCGCCGGATGAGCGTGCTTCCGGCGATCCTGCGCTGACGGAGATCGGCGGGCCGGCCGGGAGACCGGCCCGCCGGGGGAGACTCCGTCACCGTGTGGCGGTGCTCCGGCCGCACCGGCCGCTGGTGGCCGCGCTGTCCGTGCACGGCAGGACTGACTCGTTCCGGCCGGAGCACGCCGCCACCGAGCTGCGGCGCTGGAGCTGTCGCGCCGGCCGGCACCGCGATCCCGAGTCGCGCCGGACCGCTGCGAGGGTCCTCGCCGTCCTCGCCGCCAGCGGGGGCGAGGCCTCGTGCGCCGACCTCGTGCGCGACCGGCCGGATGTCCGTGCTGGGTGACCACTACCCCCGCACGCGACCGGGAAGGTGTTGATCGCCGGCGGTTCCGCGCGCTCGACCCTGCGGGCCGGAGTGGCCGTCGGCGGGGGCGAGCCTGATCGCTCGGCTGCAAACGTTTGTCGCCCTTGAGCGCCTACCGAGTTCGCCGCCAACCCGGCCGGACGTTTCACAAACCCGCGCCGCGCGGAGACTCGAATTTTCGCTGACATGAGCCGCGTCCGGCGTCTCGAATGGGCGTGCCTCGGGCACTGTCCCGGTGGGAGCGCTCTACGCGGATTCCGATCGCGGCGGCCCGGTGATCAGGCCGTGATTGTGCTGGTCACGATTGTCGGTCCCGCCTGACGGGGAGCGGAATTCCACGCCGTGATTGCCGCGGGCCGTGGAGCGGCACTTCGAGAACGCACGTGTCCGCGATCTCTCACGGTGTTGACATGGTGGGTGACGTCGCGCGAGTCTCCAACCGGACGAGGTGGGAGGTTCTCGGGTGAAGTCGGTGAGTTGCACGCGCGGAGGACATCGGCGTCTTGATTGGCTGCGTGAGCCAGAATTGTTCGAGCCGTAGAAGTTCGCTTTTCATCTTTCCCGCTGCGCTCATAGGACAGGGAAAATAAGTGTCGTGCACACCTCTCGGTGAGAATCTCGTGGCGTGGGAGCAGTCGGCCGATCTCCCCGTATCGCTCCCGTTGCGCGGACGTGACGAGGAAACTCGGAGGACAAAGCGATTCGTCCAGGCGGTGGCGGAGTCCCGGCAGGCCCGAATGCTGGTGGTGGCGTCCCCTGCGGGCACGGGCAACACCAGGCTGGTGGCCGAGGGAACGTCCCTGGCCGCGCTGCGCGGCTTCTCCTCGCTGGACCTGTCGCCGGGCGCCTTCCCGGCGGAGGGCTCCCGGGCGGACCACCCGCACGTGGTCAGCATGAGCGCGCTCGCCGCCCAGATCGAGCCGCGGCTGGCCCGGCGGCTCCGGCACGGACCGGTGCTGGTCACGCTCGACGACGCTCATCGGACGCCGCCGTCGGTGCTCGGCGCCGTGAGCGCGGTGATGGCCAAGTTCAAAGATCAGCCTGTGGGCTGGCTTCTCACCGTGCACGCCGAACAGTTCGGCACGGCCGCGAGCGCGATGTTGCAGGACATGGCGCGCGTACTTCCGTGCGACTGGCTTGAGCCGCTCACGCCACTGTCGGACGACGCGGCGCTGGCCATCGCCGCCGACGTGCTGGGCGCGGTGCCGGACCAGGACGTCGCCGCGCTGGTCAACAGCGCCGGCACCACGCCGCTGCAGGTCGTCGAGGTCGTCATGGACCTGGTGCGCGACGACCAGATCCAGGTCGTGAGCGAGGTCGCCCGGCTGATGGGCGGCCCGATGGAGCGCGGCATCGCCTGCGCCGTGTCACCGGACCCCGCCGGGCGACTGCCGTGGTCGTTCCGGCGGATGATGGGCGAGCGGCTGCACGCGCTGTCGCCCCAGGCGCAGGACGTGCTCCAGGTCGCGGCGGTGCTCGGCTGCGGCTTCTCGCCCGAGGACCTGGCGGAGATGCTGGGCGAACCCGTGGCCGTGCTGCTGCGGCCGTTGCGCGAAGCGCTCGCGGCCGGGTTCCTGCGCGGTGGCGGTGCCGAGTTCGTCTTCCACCGGGAACCGGTGTGGCGGGCCGTGCTCGGCTCCGTGCCCGAGCCGATGCGGTCGGCGCTGCACCGGCAGGCGGTGACGATGCTGCTCGGCCGTGAGCACCAGGACGCGGTGTCCGTCGCGACGCATCTCGTGCACTGCGCGCGCCCAGGGGACGCGGAGGCCGTCAGCGCCGTCGACGCGGCGGCGCAGAGCCTGCTGCCGGAGTCCCCGGAGGCGGCCGCGGCACTCGCGATCAACGGCCTGAGGATCACCGGACCGGGCGAGCCGAACCGGATCGCGCTCGGCGTCACGGCGGCCGCGGCCCTCGTCCGGATGGGCAGGCTCAGCCAGGCGGTGGAGCTCGCGCGGGACCTGCTGCACCCCGACGACCCCGCCCACGTGCAGCCGGCGTCGGCGCTGCGCACCTGGCAAACGATCGCCCAGATGCTGCGCGGTGACGACACCACGGTCTGCACCGTTGGCCTGGAGGCCGGCGCGGCCGCCGGCGGGCACGACCTGTCGCCGGAGTTGTTGCTGCTCAACATCCTGTCGCTGCACAACCTCACCGCGGCGATCGGCATGGCGGACCAGGTGCTGGCGCAGGCCGGCCGGTTCAGCCCGGACGTGCTGGCCGCCGCGCTGACCGTGCGGGCGATGGCGAGCTGGCGCGAGGGCGACCTCGACGTGGCGATCGAGGCCGCCGAGGCGGCCGTGGCCGAGCGCGACGAGCTGACCAGGATCTGGCAGAGCGATCCACTGTGGACGAAGGTGTGGATCCTCACCAGGCTCGGCCGGCTCGACGAGGCGCTCGCCGCGGTGGACGAGGCCTGCGGCACGGCGGAAGCGCACGGGAACGGTGTGATGACCTCGGTCCCGCTCACGCTGCGCGCGGCGGTGTTGCTGGCCCAGGGCGACGTCACCGCCGCCGAAGCGGCCGCGACCACCGGTCTCGCGGCCTCCGAGACCGCCGAGATGCCGTTGTTCCAGCCGCAGCTCGGCGCGGTGCTGGTGCTCTGCGCACTCCGGCGCGGCGATCTGGTCACCGCCACCGACGGGCTGCGCAGGCTGGAGGAGTCGATCCCCGCCGGGCACCCCCACCCGTGCGCGGTGACACTGCGGCTGATCGCGGGTCAGGTGGCCGCGGCCGGTGACGGTGCGGCGGCGGCGATCGGCGAGATCCGCCCGTACGCCGAAGATCCCCGGCTGTGCGCGCAGCTGCTGATGGAGGCACCCACCGCGACGGCGTGGTGCGTGCGCACCGCCCTGGCCGCCGACGACCACGCGCTCGCCGAACTGTTCGCGCGCACGGCCGAGGACCTGGCCCGCGCCAACCCGAAGCACGAGTCGGTGGTCATCGCCGCCGCACACGGCCGTGCACTGGTGGAACAGGACACCGCCGTGCTGGCGGAACTGCGTGAGAGGTGCACCGACCCGTGGACGAAAGCCTCTCTCGCGGAAGACATCGCGGCCGTCCACCTCGACACCGACCGGGAGCGTGCGGTCCTCGAACTCAACCACGCGCTGGGCGGCTACGACGAGATCGAGGCCGAGCTCGACTCCGCCCGAGTCCGCCGCACGCTGCGCAGGCTCGGCGTCCGGCGGCGCCGCACCGCGGTGCGGCGCCAGGACGACCAGGAGCAGGAACCCAGGCCCCGCACCGGCTGGGACAGCCTCACCGGCACCGAGCAGAAGGTCGCCCGGCTCGTCGCGGACGGCCTCACCAACCGCCAGGTGGCGAAGGAGCTCTTCATCTCACCGCACACGGTCGGGTTCCACCTGCGGCAGATCTACCGCAAGCTCGCCATCGGGTCCAGGGTGGACCTGGCCCGGATCGCGCCCTGACCGCCGATCGGGGGTAGGAAGCGATCATCGGCTCGACCAGAGTGGCCGCATGAGGATCATCGCGGTGGCACTCGCCGCACTTCTGGCCGTGCCCGGGGTGGCGTCGGCGACGGACACCTACTGGGAACTCAAGCCGACCGGCAGCGACGCCCGCCTGCGCGGCCTGTCCGCCGTCTCGGGTCAGGTCGCGTGGGCGAGCGGCTCCAAGGGAACCGTCCTGCGCACCGTGAACGCGGGCCGGACCTGGGAGTCGGTCGGCCCGCCCGGCACCGAGGCGCTCGAGTTCCGCGACATCGAGGCCTTCGACGCGCGCAACGCCGTGGCGCTGTCGATCGGGCAGGGTGAGTCGTCGCGCATCTACCGCACGTCCGACGGCGGCAGGACCTGGCAGGAGGAGTTCCGCAACAGCGACCCGAACGCGTTCTACGACTGCATGGCGTTCTTCGACCGGTTCCGCGGACTGGCGCTGAGCGACCCGGTCGACGGGAAGTTCCGGGTGTTGCGGACGTGGGACGGCGGGCGGTCGTGGCAGGTCGACGACCCCAAGGGCATGCCGGACGCGCTGCCGGGCGAGTTCGCCTTCGCGGCGTCCGGGCAGTGCGTGACGACCAGCGGCAACCACGCGTGGATCGCGACCGGCGGCGGCGCGAAGGCACGGGTGCTGGAGTCGCGCGACGGCGGCCGGTCGTGGAAGGCGAGCGAGGTGCCGCTGCCGTCCGGTGAGGCGGCCGGGGTGTTCGCGGTGGCGTTCAAGACGCCCTGGCGCGGAGTGGCCATCGGTGGTGACTACCTGAAGCCGACCGATCCCACGCCGGCGTTCGCGACCAACGACGGGCGCGGCTGGACGGCGGGGAAGCAGGCTCCGGTCGGCTACCGGTCCGGCATCGCCTACCGCGGCGACGGCCTGGTGGCGGTCGGTCCGTCCGGGACGGACACCAGCAAGGACGGCAAGTCCTGGAAGGTCGCGGACACGGGAAGTTTCGACACCGTGGACTGCGTCGGACACATTTGCTGGGCGGCCGGCGAGAAGGGCCGCGTCGGGCGTACGTGAGGGGAGTGCCGGCGTGCGTCTGCACCCGGGAGAGGTCGAGGCCACGGGGTGGCGGGTCCTCAAGCTGACCGATGTGGTGCGGCGGCTGCTTGAGGAGGCGCCCGGTGTCACCGGGCGTCCGCTCGTCGTCGCCGTGGACGGGCGGGGCGGTGCCGGGAAGTCCACCCTGGTCGCGCGGCTGCGGAAGGTCGTTCCCGGCTCGGATGTCGTGCACACCGACGACATCGCCTGGAACCAGGCGTACTTCGACTGGGGCGGGCTGATCGCGGAGAACGTCCTAGCGCCGCTGCACCGGGGCGAGGCGGTGGAGTTCCGCCCGCCGGCGTGGGTCGAGCACGACCGGCCCGGCGCGATCCGCGTCACCGCGGGGGCCGGGATCGTCTGGGTCGAGGGCACCGGGATCATCCGCGAGGAGCTCGCCGGGTGGATCGACGCCTCGATCTGGGTGCAGGGCGACCTGGACGAACAGGAACGCCGGTTGTCCGCGCGCGACGGTGACTCCGCCGAGCAACGACGCCACGTCGCCGCGTGGCTGGCCGAGGAGCTGCCGTTCCTGCGGCGCGAACAGCCGTGGCGCAGGGCGACCGTCGTCGTCGCGGGTACGGGCGTGCTCCGCCACGATTCCGAGTCCGAGATCGTCGTCGCGGTGTAACACCCGCCGGGCCTGTGGCGAAAAAGGACGTGTCGGCCGCTCCCGCGCGGGGTAGCCGAAGCAGGTGTTCGACGGATTCTCGTTGCGTTGCAGGGACGTTGGCGAGGCCAATCTGCGAGTGAGGACCGGTGGTGCAGGGCCACCGGTCCTCCTCTTGCACGGCCACCCCCGAACCCACACCACCTGGCACCGCGTCGCGCCGCTGCTCGCTGACGACCACACGGTCGTGTGCCCGGACCTGCGCGGCTACGGCGAATCCAGCAAACCCGGTGACTACTCGAAACGGGCGATGGCCCGCGACTTCGTGAACCTGATGCAGGGGCTCGGCCACGAGGAGTTCGCCGTCGTCGGCCACGACCGCGGGGCCGCCGCGGCGATCAGGCTGGCGCTCGACCACCCGGACCGGGTCACGCACCTGGCCGTGCTGGACGGACTGCCCATCGGCGCCCACCTGAGCCGCTGCGACGACCGGTTCGCCCAGGCCTGGTACCACTGGTTCTTCCTGGCGCGGCAGGAACTCGCCGCCGCGATGATCAACGAGAACCCCGACCTCTGGTACGGCGGCCGCTACCACGACACGCCCCTCGCGATGGGTGTGGAGAACTGGGCCGACTTCCAGCGGGCCATCCACGACCCCGAGACCGTGGTCGCGATGTGCGGTGACTACCGCGCCGGCCTGGAGGTCGACCGCCACCACGACGACGAGGACCGGGCCGCGGGACGCAGGATCACCTGTCCCGTGCTCGCGCTCTGGTCCGCCAAGGACGACCTCGGCGACCTCTACGGCGACCTGCCGGCGATCTGGGCCGAATGGGCCGACGACGTGCGCGTTCGTTCCCTCGACTGCGGGCACCACATGGCCGAGGAGGCACCCGTCGAACTGGTCCGCGAGTTACGTGCGTTGTTCTGAACGGACCGTTGACGACAGGTGGTGATGAGGTTTCGGCGCGCGCACGCGTTAGGGTCTCTCCGTGGCCATCGCACGCGCCGAACGCCTTGTCAACCTGGTGCTGTGCCTGCTGTCGACCCGTCAGTACCTGACAGCGGAGCGCATCCGCGCCATCGTCCCCGGCTATCACGAAGCGCCGACGGACGAGGCGTTCTTCCGCATGTTCGAACGGGACAAGTCCGAGCTGCGTGATCTCGGCGTGCCGCTCGAGACCGGGCGGCAGTCCAACGCCGAGGGAGCGGAGGACGGCTACCGGATTGCGCGGCGCGACTACGAGCTCGGCGACATCGACCTCGAACCCGACGAGGCCGCCGCCGTGGCGCTGGCCGCCCGGCTGTGGGACTCGCCGCAGCTCACGGGCGCCGTGCACGGCGCGTTGATCAAGCTGCGGGCCGCCGGGGTCGACGTCGACCAGGACACGCCCGCCGCCGTCGAGCCCAAGGTGCGCGCCAACGAGCCCGCGTTCCCGCCGCTGCTGCAGGCCGTGCAGGCGGGGCAGGTCGTCTCGTTCGACTACCGCAAGCCGCCGCCGGGCGGGCAGAAGGAACGCACGGTCGAACCGTGGGGCGTGGTCGCGTGGCGCGGCAAGTGGTACCTCGTCGGCTGGGACCGTGAACGCAACGACACGCGGTGCTTCCGGCTCTCCCGCGTCGTGGGTGCGGTCCGGACCGTCGGCAAGCCCGGTGCCTTCACCGTGCCCGAGGGCACGGACCTGATGAGCCTCATCGCGCGCACGCAGGCCGATCCGCACCACACGGCGCCCGCCAAGATCTGGGTGGCCAAGGACCGGGCGCAGGGCCTGCGGCGGCACGCGAAGGTCGTCGGGGAACGCGACGGCGGCGACGTCGTCGAGATCGACCTGAAGTTCCCCGACTCGGCGGCCAAGTGGCTCGCCGGGTTCGGGCCCGACGTCGTGGTGCTGGAGCCCGAGGTCCTGGCCAAGTCGGTCCGCGACCGCCTGCAGGGCGCACTGGAAGGAGCGCGGTGACCGCGTCGAACGAAAGGCTGCCGCGGCTGCTCGCACTCGTGCCGTACCTGCTCAACCGGCCCGCGATCACGGTCAAGGAGGCCGCGGCCGACTTCGGCATCACGCCCAAGCAGCTGCGCAAGGACCTCGAGCTGCTGTGGATGTGCGGCCTTCCCGGCTACGGGCCGGGCGACCTGATCGACCTCTCGTTCGAGGGCGAGACGATCACCGTCTCGTTCGACGCGGGCCTCGACCGGCCGCTGCGCCTCACCGCGGCCGAGGCGGCGTCGCTGCTGGTCGCGCTGCGCGCGCTGGCGGACACGCCGGGCGTCGTCGACACGGACGCGGTGCAGCGGGCGCTGGCCAAGATCGAGGCCGCGGTCGGCAAGGCGCAGCCGGCGGGCATGGTGGTCGGGCTCGGCGCGTTCGAACGCGGGGAGACCGCAGAGGTCCGAGCCGCCGTGCAGGACGCCGTGAAGCGCGAACGGGCAGTGAGCATCCGTTACTACTCGCAGTCGCACGATGCGATGAGCGACCGAGTGGTCGATCCGATGCGTCTGCTGCTCGTCGAAGGCCGCGGCTACCTCGAAGGATGGTGCCGCTCGGCGCTCGGCGTGCGGTTGTTCCGCCTCGACCGCATCGACGACGTGCGGGTGCTCGACGAGCCTTCGTCGCCTCCGCCGCACGCCCAGCTGACCGATACATCGGAGGGGTTGTTCCACCCGAGAGACGATCAGAAAATCGCGGTCCTTCTGCTCGAACCGGACGCGCACTGGGTCGCCGAGTACTACCCGGTCGACCACTCGGCCGAGCTCTCCGACGGCCGCACGCGTGTCCTCATGCGCTACGACGACCCTTCCTGGATGGTTCGCCTGCTCCTCGGGCTGGGCGGCGACGTGCACGTCGAACAGCCGTCGGAGCTCGCGGAGGAAGTTGTTCGCCAGGCGGCAGAAGCATTGCGCCGGGCAGATCACCTGCTGTCCACCCAAGACGTATAACGTGTGCTTGTGCCGTCCACACCGACCCTGGCGCTGATCGCGCTCGGCCTGATCGTGCTCCTCGCGATCGCGATCCGAGTCATCCGATCCTTGCGTCGATTCGCCCGCGCCCGCACTCTGGTGGGGGACGGGGTCGGCAACGGCGTCGGTCTGCTCAAGGCGCGATCCGCGGCGCTGAAGGTGGCCATCGCCGAACGGCGGCCCAAGGAACAGGCCCGCACCAGGGCAAACCCCGCGTACGATCGTCGTAGCGGGGCAGACAGGAGGATCACCAATGGGTAACCTCGGACCCACCGAGCTGATCATCATCGCAGTGGTGATCATTCTGCTGTTCGGTGCGAAGAAGCTTCCCGACATGGCCCGTTCGCTCGGCAAGTCGGCGAAGATCTTCAAGGCTGAGACCAAGGGCCTGCGCGACCAGGACGCGGACGACGCGCCGGTGCAGCAGCAGCCCGTGCAGCAGCCGGTCCAGCAGCTCCCGCCCGCCCAGCCGCAGCCGGTCCAGCAGCCCCAGGTCGCGCCTCCCATCGAGCAGACCACGCAGAACAAGGCCGCGAACAACTGACTTTCCTCCTCTCCTGACTTGTAAGGACGGTCAACGCGGTGGCAAGTCCGTTCCGGTGGGTCGCTGAACGCCGGGAACGCGGCAGGCGCCGTCGGGGCAACGCCGACGGCACGATGTCGCTCAAAGAGCACCTCTACGAGCTGAGGTACCGGCTCGGCCTCGCGATGCTGGTCATCAGCGTGGGTGCCATCTTCGGTTTCATCTGGTTCCAGGTGCGGCTCGGCCCGATCCCGTCACTCGGGGACATCCTGACGGGGCCGTACTGCCAGCCGGACCTGGAGAAGTACCGCGCGAAGATCACCAACAACGGTGAGTGCGCGTTGTTGCAGACCGAGCCGTTCGAGATCTTCCTCGTGCAGCTGCAGGTCGGTGCGGCGGCGGGCGCGGTGCTGCTCAGCCCGCTGTGGCTGTACCAGATCTGGGCGTTCATCACGCCCGGCCTCTACCAGAAGGAACGCAAGTTCGCGCGCGTCTTCGTCGGCGCCGGCGCGCTGCTGTTCGTCGCGGGCGCGGTGCTCGCCTACCTGGTGGTGCCGGAGGGCTTGAAGGTCCTGCTGGGCTTCGGTGGCGACAACTGGGTCACGGCGCTCACCGGTAGCAAGTACATCAACTTCGTCATCACCATGCTGTTCATCTTCGGCGTGAGCTTCCTGCTGCCGCTGGTGGTGGTGATGCTCAACCGCGCGGGCGTGCTGTCCTACGAGCGGCTGGCGAAGTGGCGGCGCGGCCTGATGATGGGCCTGTTCGTGTTCGCCGCGATCGCGACCCCGGGCACCGACCCGATCTCGATGGTCGTGCTCGCCCTCGCGCTGTCGGTGCTGTTCGAGATGGCGATCCAGATCTCCCGCGTGCACGACAAGCGCAAGGCGAAGCTCCGCGCCGCCGAGGGCTGGGACTCGCTCGACGACGACGAGGCGGCGCCGTTCCACTACGTCGCGTCCGACGCGGAGGGCAACGACCCCGGCGAGAAGGCCATCGCCGCGGATCCCCCGAAGCGCGTGAACTACGACGACGCCACGTGACGCGCGCCGCGTTGCTGGTCTGCCCCGCGTCGGGCAAGGGGCGGGCGGCCCGGATGGCCGGGTCGACCGCCTCAGCGCTGCGGCCGCACGTGTCGTCGTTGACGCAGCTGGTCGCGCACGACGCCGAGGGCACGCTGGCGATGGCGCACCAGGCCGTCGCGGACGGCGTCGACCTGCTCGTCGTCCTGGGCGGTGACGGAGCCGCGCACCTGGGCGTCCAGGCGGTCGCGGGCACGTCCACGGCGCTGGGCATCGTCCCGGCGGGCACCGGCAACGACCTGGCCGCGGCCGTGGGCTCGCAGTCGGTCGAGGACGTCGTGCACGGCACCCGCAGGCGGCTCGACCTCGGGCGGCTGTCGACGGGGCAGTGGTTCGCCACCGTGCTGTGCGCCGGGTTCGACTCCGCGGTGAACGAGCGGGCGAACGCGATGCGCTGGCCGGCCGGTCCGCGCCGCTACGACCTGGCGATCGTCGCGGAGCTCGCGTCGCTGAAGCCCGCGCCGCTGGTCGTGACCACCGAGTCCGGGACGGTCGAGCTGGACGCGACGCTGGTCGCGATCGGCAACACCCCGAACTACGGCGGCGGCATCCCCGTGTGCCCGGCGGCCGACGCCGGCGACGGGCTGTTCGACGTCACGGTCGTCGAGGGCGCCAGCCGCACGATGCTGATGCGGATGCTGCCCACGTTGCGCACGGGCAAGCACACCGAGCACCCGGCCGTGCGGACGTTCCGCGCGCGCGAGGTCTCGCTGTCGGGCGGCAACGGGTGGGTCGCTTACGCCGACGGCGAACGCCAGGAAGCCTTGCCCATCTCGGTTCACACGGTTCCCGGCGCCCTCACGGTCGTGGGTCGCTAAATTATGGGCTGTTCGGTTCGTTTCACGGTTTTCGGTAGGGATTCATGGAGACGCTGGAGTTTCAGTCCGAGGCGCGTCAGCTGCTGCAGCTGATGATCCACTCGATCTACTCGAACAAGGACACGTTCCTGCGGGAGCTGGTCTCGAACGCCTCCGACGCGCTCGACAAGCTGAGGCTGGAGTCGTTCCGCGACAAGGACATGCAGGTCGACGTCGACGACCTGCACATCGTGATCGAGTCCGATCCGGCCGAGCGCACGCTCACCGTGCGGGACAACGGCATCGGCATGACGCGCGAGGACGTCGTCCGGCTCATCGGCACGATCGCGAAGTCGGGCACCGCGGAGTTCCTGAAGCAGCTCAAGGAGCAGCAGTCCGGCAGCGCGTCCGACCTGATCGGCCAGTTCGGCATCGGCTTCTACTCGTCGTTCATGGTGGCGGACAAGGTCACCCTCGTGACGAAGTACCCGCACGCCGAGAAGGGCGTGCGCTGGGAGTCGACCGGCGAGGCCACGTACACGATCGACGACGTGGACGACGCGCCGCAGGGCACCTCGGTCACGTTGCACCTCAAGCCGACCGACGACGAGGACCGCCTGCCGGACTACACCGAGCCGGCGAAGATCCGCGAGATCGTCAAGCGCTACTCGGACTTCATCACCTGGCCGGTGCGCCTGGGCGGCGAGGAGATCAACTCGCGCAAGGCGCTGTGGGCGCGCCCGGCCTCCGAGGTGACGGAGGAGGAGTACGCCGAGTTCTACCGGCACATCAGCCACGACTGGAACGCGCCGCTCGAGACCATCCGCATGCAGGCGGAGGGCACGTTCGAGTACCAGGCCCTGCTGTTCCTGCCCTCGCAGGCGCCGATGGACCTGTTCATGCGCGACGGCAAGCGCGGCGTCCAGCTCTACGTGAAGCGCGTCTTCATCATGGAGGACTGCGCCGAGCTGATGCCCGAGTACCTGCGCTTCGTGAAGGGCGTCGTCGACGCGGCGGACCTCTCGCTGAACGTCTCGCGCGAGATCCTGCAGCAGGACCGCCAGATCCAGCTGATGCGCCGCCGCCTGGTCAAGAAGGTGCTGTCGTCGATCAAGTCGCTGATGGGCTCGCGCCCGGACGACTACGCGAAGCTGTGGCGCGAGGTCGGCGCGGCGCTGAAGGAGGGCCTGCTCTCCGACGCGGACAACCGCGACGCGATCCTGGAGGTGTGCTCCTTCGCGTCCACCCACTCCGAGGAGTCGTCGGAGTCGCTGACCACGCTCGCCGAGTACGTCTCGCGGATGAAGGACGGCCAGGAGCACATCTACTACATGACCGGCGACTCGCGGGTGGCCGTCGAGAAGTCGCCGCACCTGGAAGCGTTGCGCGCCAAGGGCTTCGAGGTGCTGATCCTCACCGACACGATCGACGAGATGTGGGTCGACTCGGTCCCGTCCTTCGACGGCAAGACGCTGCAGTCCGTCGCCAAGGGTCAGGTCGACCTGGAGACCGACGAGGAGAAGTCGGCCAACGAGGCCAAGGCCGCGGAGTTCGCCGACCTGCTCACGTGGATGAAGGAGCAGCTGGAGGACAGCGTCAAGGAGGTCCGCCTCTCGTCCCGGCTGACGACCTCGCCGGCGTGCGTCGTCGGTGACTCGTACGACATCACCCCGACGCTGGAGAAGATGTACAAGGCGATGGGGCAGGAGCTGCCGAAGATCAAGCGGATCCTGGAGCTCAACCCGTCGCACCCGCTGGTGGAGGGCTTGCACAAGGCGTTCGCGACCGGCGAACGCGACGGGCTGGCCGACACCGCGGAGCTGATCCACGGGCTGGCGCTGCTGGCCGAGGGCGGCGAGCTCGCCGACCCGTCCCGTTTCGTGAAGCTGGTGGCGGACCGGGTGCAGCGCACCTTCTGACAAAACCGCAGGTGGAGGGCGGTGTCCTGGGGACATCGCCCTCTGTCGTTTCAGTGCGGGTTGAAGTTAATCTATCTCGACGGCAATTGTCGGTGCGATGTGAAAGCCTGGAGGGGTGTCAAGTGCTTCGCGGTCCCCGGCCGAGGCCTACGCCCACTCCCGGCGCAACGCCCAGCGGCCCAAGCTGACCGATTTCCTGTCCGTGATCTCGTTCGAGCTGGACCCGTTCCAGCGCCAGGCCTGCGAGGCCCTGGAGGACGGTCACGGAGTGCTCGTCTGCGCCCCCACCGGTGCCGGCAAGACGGTGGTGGGCGAGTTCGCCGTGCACCTCGCGCTGACCGAGGGCCGCAAGTGCTTCTACACGACGCCGATCAAGGCGCTGAGCAACCAGAAGTTCGCCGATCTCACCGCGCGGTACGGGCCGGAGAACATCGGCCTGCTCACCGGCGACACGAGCGTGAACGGCGGCGCGCCGGTCGTGGTCATGACGACCGAGGTGCTGCGGAACATGCTCTACTCGGGTTCGTCCACTCTGGACGGACTCGCGTACGTCGTGATGGACGAGGTGCACTACCTGGCGGACCGCTTCCGCGGCCCGGTGTGGGAAGAGGTCATCCTGCACCTGCCGGAGCACGTGCAGGTGGTCGGCCTGTCCGCGACGGTCAGCAACGCCGAGGAGTTCGGCGAGTGGCTGGTCGAGGTCCGCGGCGACACCTCCGTCGTGGTCGACGAGCACCGGCCCGTGCCGCTGTGGCAGCACATGCTGGTGGGCAACCAGATGCTCGACCTGTTCGAGGGCGACCAGACGCACGCGCGGATCAACTCCCAGGTGCTGCGCAAGACCGAGGAGCTCGTGCGGTACCACGTGCCGTTCAGCCGCGGGCGCAACCGCGGCGGCGGCCCGGGGCGGCCGGCGCGCAACAGCGGGTTCAAGCCGCCGTCGCGCATCGACATGATCCAGCGGCTCGACGCGGCGTCGCTGCTGCCCGCGATCGTGTTCGTGTTCAGCCGCGCGGGCTGCGACGCGGCGGTCGCGCAGACGGCGCGGGCCGGGCTGCGGCTCAACTCCCCGGAGGAGACCGAGCAGGTCCGCCGGATCGTCGACGAGAAGACGCGGGACCTGCCCGAGGCCGACCTGATGGTGCTCGGGTACTGGGAGTGGCGCGAGGCGCTGGAGCGTGGCATCGCGTCGCACCACGCCGGGCTGCTGCCCGCGTTCAAGGAGACGGTCGAGGAGCTGTTCGTCCGCGGGCTGGTCAAGGTCGTGTTCGCGACCGAGACGCTCGCGCTGGGCATCAACATGCCCGCGCGGACGGTCGTGCTCGAAAAGCTCGTGAAGTACAACGGCGAGGCGCACGTCGACCTCACCCCGGGCGAGTACACGCAGCTCACGGGCCGTGCGGGGCGTCGAGGCATCGACATCGAGGGGCACGCGGTCGTCGTCTGGCAGCCGGGGATCGACCCCAAGGCTGTCGGCGGGCTCGCGTCCACCCGCACGTACCCGCTGCGCTCGTCGTTCCGGCCGGGCTACAACATGGCCGTCAACCTCGTGCACCAGCTCGGCGCCGCGTCCGCGCGCGAGATCCTGGAGCAGTCGTTCGCGCAGTTCCAGGCGGACAGGTCGGTCGTCGGGCTCGCGCGCCGCATCGAGCGCAACAAGGAGGCGCTCGCGGGCTACACCGAGTCGATGACGTGCCACCTGGGTGACTTCACCGAGTACGCGTCCCTGCGCCGCCGCATCGGCGACCGGGAGAAGCAGCTGGCGAAGCAGAACACGAACGCGCGCCGCATCGAGACGGCCAAGTCGCTCGAACGGCTGCGCAAGGGCGACGTGATCGCGGTGCCGTCCGGGCGCCGCAGCGGCCTCGCCGTCGTCGTCGACCCCGGCCTGGAGCCGATGGGCGAGGCGAAGCCGCTGGTCGTCACCGAGGACCGCTGGTCCGGGCGCCTCACGTCGGCCGACTTCCCGTCGCCGGTCGAGGTCCTGGGCCACATCCGGCTGCCCAAGCAGGTCGACGTGCGCTCGCCCAAGTCGCGGCGCGACCTCGCGTCCACGATCCGCAACACGGGCATCACCGTGCCGTCGCGGGGCCGCAGGCAGACCACGGCGGACGACGACCCCGAGCTCGCGACGCTGCGCCGCGCCCTGCGCGCCCACCCGTGCCACGGCTGCGACCAGCGCGAGGACCACGCCCGGTGGGGAGAGCGGTACCACCGGCTGCTGGCCGAGAACCAGCAGCTGGAGCGCAAGGTCGCGGCGACGACGCACTCGCTGGCACGCCAGTTCGACCGCATCCGCGCGCTGCTGCGCGAGCGCGGCTACCTGAGCGAGTCGGAGGAGGTCACCGCCGACGGCAAGCGGCTGACCAGGCTCTACAGCGAGTCGGACCTGCTCGCCGCCGAGTGCATCCGCCAAGGCGTGTGGAAGGGCCTCAAGCCGGAGGAGCTCGCCGCCGTCGTGTCGTCGCTGGTCTACGAGGCGCGCCGGGACGGTCCCGTCGAGGCACGCCTGCCGCAGGGCCCGGTGGCCGACGCGATGCTCAAGACCGTGCGGCTGTGGGCGGAGATCGAGGACGACGAGCGCCGCCACAAGCTCGAACGCATCACCCGCCAGCCCGACCCCGGCTTCGCCTGGCCGGTGTACCGCTGGGCGCGGGGCGAGTCGCTGGAGAAGGTCCTGATCGCCGCCGAGGCCGGTGGCAACGAGCTCGGCGCGGGCGACTTCGTGCGCTGGTGCCGCCAGGTGATCGACCTCCTGGACCAGATCCGCGACGTGGTCGGCCGCCAGGACCCGGTCGGCGCGGCCGCGGCCAAGGCCGTCGACGCGCTGCGCCGCGGAGTGGTGGCGATGATGTGACCCCGAGTTGTGACCCAGCCCTGACGAAGGTTTTGCGAGTCGGAGTAAAGACTGACGTCAACGGTGTGATTGGATTTCGCCGCAACGTCGTACACACGGAGGTCGACAGATGAGCAGCCCGTACGGACCGTCCGGAGGGAACGATCCGCAGCAGCCCTGGGGCCAGCCGCAACAGCCGCAGCAGCCCTATGGAGGCGGTTTCCCTCCCGGCACGCCGTCTGGCGGCTTCCCGGCGCAGAACCCGGGACAGAACCCGTACGGCCCGCCGCAGCCCCAGCCGGGCCAGCAGCAGCCGTACCCCGGTTTCGACCCGTCGCAGCAGCAGACGCAGCAGTACGGCGTCCCTGGCCAGCAGCCGCAGTCGAGCCCGTACGGCACTCCCGCCCAGGACCCGTACGGCCAGCAGACGCAGCAGTACGGCATGCCGGGCCAGCAGCAGCCCAACCCGTACGGCCAGCAGCCGGGTTACGGCCCGCCGATGCCGCCGAAGAAGAAGTCCAGCGCCGCGATCTGGGTCGCCGCGGTCGTCGTCGTCCTGCTCGTGGGCGGCGTGCTGTTCACCGGCTTCGTGTCGCCGGCCTTCTTCAAGAAGAAGATCTTCAACAACACCGAGGTCCAGAAGGGCGTCGTCCAGATCCTGAAGGACGAGTACAAGATCTCGGACGTCGGCGCGGCGACGTGCACCGGTGAGAACGAGGTCAAGCCCAACACCTCGTTCGAGTGCAAGGTGCAGGTCGGCGGCAAGGACAAGAAGGTCAAGATCGTCGTCAAGACCGAGGACGGCGAGTACGAGGTCGGCCAGCCCACCGGCTGATCCCCGCTCTTCCGGAAGGCGTCCCCAGGGTCTCCCTCGGGACGCCTTTCGCGTCTGGTGGAAACTGAGGTGCGTTCGCCGTCGGCCTGAGCGACGATCGCGGGCGTGACGGAGATCCGCGTACTCACCGACGAATCGCAGTACCGCGCCCACAACACGCTCTTCCGCCGGGCGATGCACTGGGGCCCGCCCACGGACGAACAGTGGCCGGCGGTGCTGCCGTCCTACGGCGACGGCCGGGTGCTCGCCGCGTTCGAGGGCGACGAGATGGTCGGCACGACCCAGTCGTTCGACAGCACCCTGGTGGTACCTGGTGGCGCCGTCGTGCCGCACGCGGCCGTGTCGCGCGTAGGTGTGCGTGCGGACTACACGCGCCGAGGCGTGCTGAGCGCCCTGATGCGCGAGCAACTCTCGACGCTCCAGCAACCCGTCGCGACGCTGCGGGCATCGGAGGGCCGCATCTACGGCCGTTTCGGCTACGGCCTGGCCGGACGCGTGCGGTTCCTGCGGATCGACGCGCGCAAGGCCGTGATCCCGGGCTCGCCGGCCGGGCGCGTGCGGATGCTGGACCCCGACACCGCGGACAAGCTGCTGCCGGAACTGCATTCCGAATTCGGGCTGAACCGGCCGGGACAGATCTCCCGCTGGCCGGGCTGGTGGGCCAGGGAGCTCGACCGCAAGGGCAACGGCGAGAACCGGGTCACCGTCGTCCACAGTGGACCGGACGGCGACGACGGCTACGTCCGCTACAAGGTGACCGAGGACAAGGACTTCAAGCACCACATGGAGGTCGAGGACTTCGCGTGGGCAGGCGCCGACGCGTGGCGCGACCTCTGGATCTACCTGACGAGGCTGGACCTGGTCGACACGATCGAGGTGGACGCGGCGCTCGACGACCCGTTGAACTGGCTCTTCGAGGACCCGCGGGTCGTGTGCACGAAGGACGTCTTCGACCAGATCTGGCTGCGGCTCGTGGACGTCCCGCGCATGCTCGCCGCCCGCACCTACAGCGGTACCGAGTCCGTCGTCATCGAGGTGCACGACGGGCTTCTGCCCGCGAACAGCGGCCGGTACCGGATCTCGCCCGACGGCGCCGAACGCGTCGAGGCGCAGGCCGACATCACCGTTCCGGTCGACCTGCTCGGGGCCGTCTACCTCGGTGACACGAGGTTCTCCGACCTGGCGGCGGCCAAGCGGATCGAGGGGACGAGGTTCGCGGAGGCCGACGCGTTGTTCGCCGGCCCCGTCGCCCCGCTCTGCTCGACGTTCTTCTAGACCGGGGTGGACGGGTCCGAGACGATCGGCGCCTCGGACCCGCCGGTGCTCAGATGCCGTACCTGAGGCTGGCCGCGGCGACTGGGGCTACGAAGACCGCGCCTGGCTCACCAACTCGGACGGCACGGTGTCGTACTGCGCAAGGGTCGGCGACGGTGGCCGCGTCCGGTGCGATCGGTTCGACGGCACCGGTTGGTCCACGGCGATCTCGCCACAGGTGGACGTGGGCTACCCGGACGCGTTCGCCTGATCGTCAGGGACGGCGCTCCATCGCGTTCACCAGACGCGGCACCGAACTGCCGAGGCCCCAGCGCTGCGTGAGCTCGCGCAGCCGCTCGGGGTCGGCGGGCACGCGCGGCACGTCGTCGGCGCGGTCCAGCACGACCGGGGCGTCCAGCGCGGTGCGGACGACCACGGGCGCCACCGCCAGGTAGTCCTCGGCCGCGATGAGCGCGTTGCGGGCCTTGGTGGTGAGCTTGCGGTCCATCGGGTCGGTCACGGCCTTGAGGACCGCGTCGAGCGAGCCGAACTCGGTGATGAGCTTCGCCGCGGTCTTCTCGCCGATGCCCGCGACGCCCGGCAGGCCGTCGGACGGGTCGCCGCGCAGCACGGACATGTCGGCGTACGCCGAGCCCGCGTTCTCGACGGGCAGCGAGTACTTGGCGGCCAGCTCCTCGGGGCCGAGGACCTCCGCCTTGTTCCAGCCGCGGCCTACGTAGACGACGTGCACCGGCGTCGGTTCGTGGCGCACGACCTGGAACATGTCGCGGTCGCCGGTGACGACCTCGACGGGCGACTTCGTCTCGCGGTGGGCGAGCGCGCCGATCACGTCGTCGGCCTCGTGGCCCGCAGCCTCGGCCGTGCAGATGCCGGCGGCGTCGAGGACGTCGAGGATGATCGGGATCTGCGGCGTCAGCGTGTCCGGCACCTCCTCCGAGCCGTCGGTGGCGTCCTCGGCGACCCGGTGCGCCTTGTACGACGGCAGCGCCTTCACCCGGAACTCGGGACGCCAGTCGGCGTCGAGGCAGGCGACGAGGCGGGCGGCGCCGCGTTCGGTGATGACGCGGGCGATCGTGTCGACGAACCCGCGCACGGCGTTGACGGGCGTGCCGTCGGGCGCGGTCATCGAGTCCGGCAGCGCGTAGTACGACCGGAAGTAGAGGCTCGCGGAGTCGAGCAGCACCAGGGGAGAGCTCACGAACGGACAAGCTACTAGTGCGGGGGCCTTTCACGCCTGCCGGGCGCGCTCCGTGCGCGAAAGGCGTCCCGCCGGGAGCCGAACGCGCCCGGCAGGCGGTGCGGTCCACGCACTAGGCTTTCCGTCATGGCAACGATCACCGGGCCCATCGACGTGTCCGCGCTGCGCGCGCGGCTCGACCGCGCTTCCGCCGCCGCCGAGCAGGCGGGCGTCGACGCCCTCCTCATCTCGCCCGGCTCGGACCTGCGGTACCTGATCGGTGCCGGTGGCGACTCCTTCGAGCGGCTCACCTGCCTCGCGCTGCCCGTGGGCGGCACGCCGACGCTGGTCGTGCCGAAGCTGGAGCAGCCGGGCTACGCGGCGATCCCCACCGACGAGCTCGGCGTCGAGGTCGTCACGTGGGTCGACGGCGAGGACCCGTACGCGCTGGTCAAGGCCGCGCTCAAGGGCTCGCGGACGGCCGTGGCGGACATGATGCCCGCCCTGCACACCATCAAGCTCGGCCAGGCGATCGGCGGCACGCAGTCGCTGGCCGGCCCGATCATCCGCGAACTGCGCATGCGCAAGGACGCCGCCGAGATCGACGCCCTGCGCAAGGCGGGCGCCGCGATCGACCGCGTGCACGCGCGCATGGGCGAGTTCCTGCGCGTGGGCCGCACCGAACGCGAGGTCGCGCACGACATCGCGCTGGCGATCGTCGAGGAGGGCCACACCGTCGCCGACTTCGTGATCGTCGGCTCCGGCCCGAACGGCGCGTCCCCGCACCACCGCGACTCCGACCGCGTGGTCGAGGCGGGCGACGTCGTCGTCATCGACATCGGCGGCCCGGTCGCCGAGGGCTACAACTCCGACTCGACCCGCACGTACGTGATGGGCGAGCCCGCCCACGACGACGTCCGGGACACCTACGCCGTCCTGCAGGCCGCGCAGCAGGCCGCCGTGGACGCGGTGAAGCCGGGCGTGACCTGTGAAGAGGTGGACGCGGCCGCCCGCACCGTCATCGCGGACGCCGGGTTCGGCGAGTTCTTCGTCCACCGCACCGGCCACGGCATCGGCCTGGACGTGCACGAGGAGCCCTACATCGTGAGCGGCAACTCGCTGCCGCTCGAAGCAGGCATGGCGTTCAGCGTGGAGCCCGGCATCTACCTGCCCGGCCGCTGGGGCGCCCGCATCGAGGACATCGTGGTCGCCACCCCGGACGGCGTCGAGTCCTTCAACAACCGACCTCACGACCTGGTGGTGCTTTGACCCTCGAGCAGATCGACAGAGCGATACTGAAGGAACTCGCCTCGGACGGCCGGTGCAGCTTCACCGACCTGGCCGAACGCGTGGGCCTGTCCGTCTCGGCCGTGCACCAGCGGGTGAAGCGCCTCGAGCAGCGCGGCATCGTGAAGGGCTACGCGGCCCGCCTGGACGGCGCCGAGATCGGCCTGCCGATGTCGGCGTTCATCTCGCTGTTCCCGATCAACCCGGCCGAGCCGGACGACTACCCGAAGCGCCTGGAGCACCTGCCGGAGATCGAGGCCTGCTACTCGGTGGCGGGCGACGCCTCCTACGTGCTGCGTGTCCGGGTCGGCTCGCCGGTCGCGCTGGAGGAGCTCCTGCAGAAGATCCGGGAGTCGGCGAACGTGTCGACGAGGACGACGGTCGTGCTCTCGACGCCGTACGAGGACAGGCCGCCCGCGGTCTGACGGTGGACCGCCCGCTGCGGTGGGGGAGAACCCGCCGCGGCACCGGCCGTCAGCGCACCTGTCCGTCGGCGAGCACCAGCACCCGGTCGGC
The DNA here is from genome assembly GCF_026242055.1 of Lentzea sp. NEAU-D7. GTDB lineage: Bacteria > Actinomycetota > Actinomycetes > Mycobacteriales > Pseudonocardiaceae > Lentzea. Next base: position 509,327 of record NZ_JAPJDL010000002.1, read on the forward strand.
GACGGCGTGCACGGCGTCGTGGTGGGTCGCGATCAGCACCGCGGCCCCCTCGTCCGCGACCCGCCGCAGCAGCCCGACCGCGGCCTCGGCGCTGGCGGCGTCCAGGTGTGCGGTGGGCTCGTCGGCGAGCAACGCCGCGGGCCGCGCCACCACGGCCCGGGCCAGCGCCGCCCGCTGCTGCTGGCCGAACGACACCTGCCCCGGATACCGGGACCCCAGCTCGGAGATCCCCAGCTCGGCCAGCAACTCCGCGACGCCGGTCACCTCCCGCCCCGCCAGCCGCAGCGGCAGAGCGACGTTCTCCTCCAGCGTCAGCTCGGAGGCGAGCCCCAGCGACTGCGGCAGAACCGCGCACGCGGACCACGAGGCGGGTCCGGGCGACACCGACCCGCTGTCGGGGAGGTCGAACCCGCACAACAGGGACAGCAGCGCGGTCTTCCCGGACCCGGACGGCCCGCTCAGGGTCACCAGCTCGCCGGCGGAGACCGTGAGGTCCACCCCGCGCAGCACGGACACCCCGCCGAAGGCCCGGTGCACCCCGGCCGCGCGGATCACGACGCGGCCAGCGGGACGCACAGGTCCGCCAGCGCCACCAGCCGCGGGTCGTGCGACGCCACCACGGCCGGCACCGGCAGCGACTCGAGCGTCTCCAGCACGAGATCGGCCGACCGCGCGTCGAGCTGCGAGGTCGGTTCGTCGGCCACCACGACCGAGGCGCCGCGGGCGAGCGCGCACCCGAACGCCAGACGTTGTTGCTGGCCACCGGACAGCGCGCCGATCCGCCAGGTCGCGGACGCGCCCAGCCCGAGCCGGTCGAGCAGGGAGAGGTCCGCGGCACCGGCCGCGCGCAGGTTCTCGCCCACGGTCAGGTGCGAGATCAGGTTGTCGCCCGGGTTCTGGAAGACGACCGCGATCTCCTTGCTCCGCAACACCCGCAGCTCCGACCACGACAACGACGAGGTCGGCACGTCGTGCACGTACACCTCGCCGCGAGAAGGGCGTTCGACCAGCGACAGGACGCGCAGCAGGGTCGACTTGCCGGAGCCGGACGGTCCGGACAGGACGGTGAGGCCGGGCGCGATCGACAGCGACACGTCCGTGACGGCGTGCACGGAACCGTAGGACACTCCTACGCCACAAGCACGGATCACCTGAGCAGTTCTCCCATCCGCGCGGTTCGCACACCGCGCAACGCGAGCCAGGCCGCCACGACGACGACCAGGGCACCGCACGTCACCATCGCACCCAGCAACGGCAGCAGGTCCGGCAGCACCGGCGCCGGGTTCAGCCAGGGCGCGGGGTCCAGGCGCGGCACGGCCGCCCCCGCGCTCGCGAACGAAGCCACCACACCGATCAGCACGGCCAGCGACGCCAGCGCGCCCACCTCCAGCAGATGGCTCGACCACAGCACGGACGGGCGCATGCCCATGCGGGTCGACAGGGCGCCGGACACGGCGTTCTGCCGGCGGCGGACCTCGACGGCCAGCAGCAGCGCCACGGCGGCGACCACGGCCAGGACGACGCCGATCGCCGCCACGAAGCCGAAGGTCCACTCGACGGTCAGGAACGGCAGGCCGTCGAGGACGCGGGCGCGGTCGGCGGCGTTCGTGTAGTGGATGCCGTCGGCCTGCAACGCGGAGGTCAAGGCGGACAACGGAAGCGTCGACCACAGGTGCCACGAGCCCACCTGCTCGGCGGCGGGCACCGAGTCGCGGGCGACGACGTACCCGCGGGTGCCGAGCTTCGGGAACGACGGCAGCGCCGCCACGGGTTTGAGCAGCGGCAGGCCGGCGATCTGGATCTCCTGGTTCGCCGAGCGGCCGATGCGCAGAGCGGGCGCGACCTCACCGGTGCGTTTCAGGCCCGAGAGCAGCGACCGCACCTCGGCGGCGTCGTCCAGCACCGCGGCGTCGGTGAACGTCGCGGGGTCCACGACCAGTGCGCCCGTGCTCACCCCGACGAGAGTCGTGTTGCCCCGCAACGACGAGGGCAGCGCGACCCGGCCGAGCGCGATGTCCTGCGACACCTGGACCGTGCTGTTCGCGCCGACGAACACGCCCGACTTGGAGTCCAGCGCCGACTGCTGCGCCCCCGCGACCGCGCTGCCGACAGCGATGGTGCCGACCGCCAGCACGCCCACGAGCAGCACGCCGGTCACCGGTCCGACGGCGGCGGCCAGCCGGCGCAACGCGAACTGGGCGGCCGGGACCCGCCACCACCGCACGTGGTGCGACCACCCGAGCGACCAGCGCAGCAGCCGGGTCGCGAGCAACGCCGCCGCCAGCACCACGAGCAGGGGGAACGCGAGCGCGGCCACGTCGACGCGGGGCAGCGAGCCGGGCTTGAGCGACGTGCCCAGTCCATTGTGGGACAGGCGGACCCACGCGAGCACGGCCAGTCCGGCGACGACCAGCTCCCACGGCACCAGCCCGAGCCGCCGGGAACGGGCTCGCCCCTGGAACGTCCGGTGCGCGCGCCAGGACGCCACCAGCACCGTCACGGCGAGGCTCAGCGCCACCACGGCCAGCACGAACCCCAGCGCCACCCAGAGCGTTCCGGGGGCCAGCACGACACCGGGCGCGTACAGCGGCAGCAGCAGCCGGGCGGTCACCAGCCCGAGCACGCCGCCCACGACCAGCGGCAAGCCCAGCTCCAGCACGCCGCGCAGGCCCAGCGCCAGGGGACTCGCGCCGCGCACCCACAGCAACCTCAGCTCGGAATGCCGCCGCTGCGCCCACTGCACGGTCACGGTGCCCACGCCCGCGAGCCCGACCAGCACGCTGATGATCACCAGCGGCAGCAGCGAGGAGGAGACGTTGCGCTCCGCGGTCCGTGCCGCGGCGACGGCGCCGGACAGCAGATCGGTCCTCGTCAGCGGCAGCCCGAGCGCCGCCAGCCGCGCGTTGCCGTTGTCCCGCAACGCCTCCGCCTCGGCGAGCGTCGCCGGTGCCTCGGCCGTGAAGCGCAGCGACACCGTGGCGTCCGACGCGAACTCCGGTGGCAGCGCGGCGAGGTCCGCGGCGGAGGTCACCCAGATGACCGACGTGCTGGCGCCGTCGCCGGCCAGCGGGTTCGGCACCACGGTCTTCGCCTCGGAACACCACCAGCCGTCCACGGGCTGCGCGAGGTCGGCGTAGATCGCGGTCACCACCAGCGAGGAGCCGGTCAGCCGGTCGCCGACCTCCACCTCGGCGGCCGTCGCGATCGTCTGGGGCACCCACAACCCGGCGCCACCGCCCTGTACGGCGGTCAGGTGCGACACCGCGTCCGGCCGGTACCCGAACCGGCCGTAGGTCGCGATGCCGTTGAAGTCGGGCCGGCCGATCCGCGAGTAGGCCCCGCCGAGGTCGCCGCGCGCCGCCAGCGACACGGCCGTGGACAGCGGGAGCCGGTCCCCGTCCAGCGACGGGTGCACGGAATGCGGGCACATCCTGCTCTGCTGGTAGGCGAGAGCGGCGCTGCCCGCGGCGGAGGAGTGCAGGGCGGCCGCGGCCACCACGAAGCCCAGCAGCAACGTCGTCGCGATGCTCACGAGCAGGGTGAGCGGACTCGACAGCGCGGCCCTGGGCGCGGCTCTCCACGGCAACTGCACCTGCGCACGCTAACCGCCGCTCCCCGATTTGGGGAGCCTTCAGGAGGTAACGGAACGCATGACGCCGAACCGGCCGCCGAACGGGTCGACGAGCACCGCGATCCGGCCGACTCCGTCGAGGTCGTGGGGCGCGAGGAGCACCGGCGCGGCGGCCGCCACCTGGTCCACGTCGGCCACCTCGAAGTACGGCAGCCAGAAGGCCTGCGAGTCCGCGACGATCGCACCGAACATCCGGCCCGCGCCGGTGCCCGCAGGCTGCAGGAACTGGCCGGGCGCGCCGGGGATCACCTGGATCTCCCACGAGAAGAGCGAGCGGTAGAAGGCCGCGGACGCGCTGGGCGCGGGGGAGTGGAGCTCCAGCCACGTCAGCGATCCCGGGATCGACACCGCGCCGAGCCCGGCGGGACCCTGCCACACGCCGAACTCCTCGCCGTGCGGGTCGGTCAGCCGGATCTCCGCGGCGGGCGAGGTCCCGGCGAAGTGGACGGTCCACGAGCCGGGCCGCGAGGTCACGTGCCCGGCGACCGCCCGGCCCTCGCGGGTGAAGACGCCGGTGCCCGGCGTGTCGAGCGGCTGGTACTCCCAGCCGAGCACGCCGCTGTAGAACTCGGCCGCCTTCGCCTCGTCCGAGGTGCCCAGATCGATCCAGGCCGGCGCTCCGGGGACGTACTCGGTGGTGATCATCCAGGTCCTGTCCTGTGCGTTCGGTGGGCGAGCGACCTGGAGGCGGTGCAGGACGGGGCCTAGGCCCACCTCCAGCGGATACCTACCCAGTTCACCGACACGTCAGTCTCGAAGTGGTGCACGGAGTTCGTGTGGTCCGGCACCAGGTCGATGGTCCGGTGCGGTTCCCGCTCCTCCCAGTCCTGCAGGTACACGTGCGGGTCGACCGGCAGCGCCGCGGGGTCGAAGTGCACCTCGATCAGGCTCTGCGCGAGGAAACAACGCACGCCGTGCGCGTACTCGACGCTGTCGAGCCGCGTGGGGTCGTGCGCGACGAACTCGAAGACCCACGTCTCGCCCTCCCGCAACGGCTTGTCGAAGAGCAGTTCGTGGACGACCACGCGCTCGGCCTCGTGACGGGTGGACCGGCCGAGACGGCAGTTGCGGACGGGCTCCTGCCGCAGTTCCGCGGTCTCGGCCGAGTCGTCGCAGAAGTAGTGCGCGTAGAACCTGTCGACGCCGTCGTGGCGGGCGCGGACGACCATCTGCGCGTGGACGCGCGAGGCGTGCCGTTCCGCGTCCACGAACACCCTGTCGTGCCGGGAGAGGATCTCCAGGTCGTTGGCGTTGAAGCCGGGCAGCATGCCGGGCACGACGTCCGGCCATCCGCTCGGGCCGGTGTGCTCCAGCAGGGCGAGCAGCGAGCGCGGCGGTACTTCCAGCAGCTCTTCGAGCACCGCCACGGCCCGCAGCGACTTCGGGGAGACCGGCCGCACCCGCCCCTGCTGCCAGTCGCTCAGCGTCGACAGCGCGACCGCCACGTCCTGCTGCCGCAGTCGCAGCCGGAGCCGTTCCAGCGTCAGGCCACGCCGGCGGATGGCCGCGCGCAGCGCCGAGTGGAACGGTCCGATGCGCAGCAGCGCTTCCAGACTGGGCGTCGTTGTCACGCACTTGACTCTAGTGACAAGGGGTGGCGGCCTGGCTAGAGCGCGAACCCCTCGGGGAACGGATCGGTCTCGTCCAGGAGGTACTGGCCCATGCCGGTGATCCACGCCCGTCCGGCCACGGTGGGCACGACGGCCGTGCGGTCGCCGAGCGGGACCTCCTCCAGCAGCCGGCCGACGAACCTCGTGCCGATGAACGACTCGTTCACGAAGTCCTCGCCGATGCCGAGGTCCCCGCGCGCGTGGAGCTGTGCCATCCGGGCGCAAGTGCCTGTGCCGCAGGGTGATCGGTCGAACCAGCCGGGGTGGATCGCCATCGCGTTGCGCGAGTGGGCGCCGTCGTTCCCCGGCGCGACGAACTGGACGTGCTTGCACCCGCCGATCGCCGCGTCCACGGGGTGCACCGGCCGGTTCACCGCGTTGATCTCGTCCATGATGGACAGACCAGCGGCCAGAATCCGTTCTTTTTCCACACGGTCGAACGGGATGCCCAAGTCCGCCAGCGGCACGATCGCGTAGAAATTGCCGCCGTACGCCATGTCGTAGCGGACCTCGCCGAGTCCGGGCACGGTCACCACGGCGTCCAGCTCGTGCGCGTACGACGGGACGTTGCGGATCGTCACGAGCTTCGTGCGGGTGTCGTAGTCGGCGAGCACCAGACCTGCGGGGGTGTCCAGGCGCACGGTCGTGACAGGTTCTGTCATCTCGACCATGCCGGTCTCGACCAGCACCGTGGCGACGCCGATCGTGCCGTGCCCGCACATCGGCAGCAGGCCGGAGACCTCGATGAACAGCACGCCCCAGTCCGCGTCCTGGCGGGTCGGCGGCTGCAGGATCGCGCCGCTCATCGCCGCGTGGCCACGCGGCTCGTTGACCAGCAACCTGCGGATGTGGTCGTGGTTCTTGATGAAGTTGAGCCGCTTCTCGGCCATGGTCTCGCCGGGGATCACGCCTACCCCGCCGGTGATGACCCGCGTCGGCATGCCCTCGGTGTGGGAGTCGACGGCGCTGAAGTACTTCGAGAACCTCATGACGTCGCCAGCTTCATGTCGGCGTCGACCTGCGCGAGCTGTTCGGGGCTCAGCGGGCCGCGCGGGGGACGGCACGGACCGCCGTAGCGGCCGACGTAGTCCATCGAACGCTTGATGGCCTGCACGAACTCGGTGCGCGAGTCCCAGCGGAACGCCGGCACGAGCTTCTCGTACAACGCCCGCGCCTCGTCGAGCCTGCCCTCCAGTGCCAGGTCGAACAGCTGCTTGCTCTCGGCCGGGAACACGTTGGGGTAACCCGCGAACCAGCCCTTCGCGCCCATCAGCAGGCTCTCCAGCACGACGTCGTCCGCCCCCGCCACGACGGTGAGGTGCGGGGCGGCGGCGCGGATCTCCAGCACGCGCCGGACGTCACCGGAGAACTCCTTGACCGCCACGACGTTCTCGATCTGGCCGAGCTCGGCCAGCAGGTCCGGGGTGAGGTCGACCTTGGTGTCGATCGGGTTGTTGTAGACCATGATCGGCAGCCCGGCCTTCGCGACCTCGCGGAAGTGGTGCACGACCTCGCCGCGGTTGGCCCGGTACATCGTCGGCGGCAGGCACAGCACGCCGTCCGCGCCGTCCTCGGCCGCGAGCTCGGCCCAGTGCCGGGCCTGGTGCGCGCCCACGCCGTGCACGCCGATGACCGCGATGCCGCGGCCCTTGACCGCCGCGATGGCGGTCTGCGCGACCTCACGGCGTTCCGCGTCGGTCAGCGACGAGTACTCGCCGAGCGAGCCGTTCGGGCCGACGCCGCGGCAGCCGCTGTCGACGACCCACCGGCAGTGCTCGGCGAACCTGTCCAGGTCGGGACGCAGCCCGGCGGGGGCCTTCGGGTCTTCCGCGTAGGGGAGCGCGGTGGCGACGATGACGCCGTCGAGGCGTTCGGTCATGACTGTTCCTCCGGGAGGTCGGCGAGTTCGCCAAGGGGGATCGGGACCGCGATGACGCGGCGCTGGCCGTCGAACGGGACGCCGGTCAGCTCGGCGGCGTTGCGGGCGCAGATGCGGCCCTGGCAGCGGCCCATCGCGACACGGCTGGTGAGCTTGAGCTCGCGCATGCTCGTGGCGTCGGTCAGGTCCTCGAGACGGACCTTCTCGCAGCGGCACACGGTGGTGTCCGGGTTCAGCCACGTCCGCCAGCCGGGCTGGACCTCGTGCGCCCTGGCCAGGGCACCGGCGAACAGTCGTCCCCTGCGGACCGCCTCCACGGCCTTCGCGGGCGGTTCGTGGCCGGCCGCGGCGGCTCCGGCGACGACGCCTTCGGCCTCGGCCAAGTCGGCGCCGCCGATGCCGGTGACCTCACCGGCCGCGTAGACGTTCCCGATCGACGTCCGCTGGCGTTCGTCGACGTCGAGGAAGTCGCCGGTGCGGCGGGCGTGCGGCACCAGGTCCGTGCGGGGCAGGAAGCCGTAGCCGACGCAGACGAGGTCGGCGTGCTCGGTGCGGTGGCCGACGGGCCGCCACCGGCTGTCGAGCTTCGCGACCGTCACGCGGTCGCCGTGCTTGGCGATGACGGCGGTGCGGGTCTCCAGGCGGGGCAGCACCTTCCGGTAGCCCGCGAGCTCGCCGATCTTGTGCCGGTTGGCGAGCACCGCCCGGGACTCGCGCAGCCACCGGGTGGGCGAGGAGGCCTCGTAGACGCCGACGAGGGTGGCGCCGAGGTCCTGCAACGCGGTCGCGACCGGCAGCAGGAACGGCCCGGTGCCCGTGACGATCACGCGTTCGGCCAGCGTGACGCCCTGCTTGGCGAGGGCCTGGGCGGCGCCCGCGGTGATCACGCCCGGACCGTCCCAGCCGGGGAACGGCAGGGGGCGGTCGTAGGCGCCGGTGGCGACGACCAGCGCGTCGAACCGCAGGAGCCCCGGTCCGCGCAGGTGCAGCGCGTCACCCTCCACCAGCCAGGCCTCGGTGTTCTTGAGGTGCGTCACCCCGGCGTGGCCGAACCTGGCCCGGCCGCGCAGGTACTGGCCGCCGGCCTCCGGCTCCGAGTCGACCATCGTGACCTCGGCGCCCGCGTCGGCGGCCGTCCGGGCGGCCGCCATTCCGGCGGGACCCGCGCCCACGACGACGACCCTCACGACGTCGTCCTGATCACGTCGCCGTCGCGCAGCGGGTGGCGGCACGCGCGCACCTCGGGCACGCCGTTGATCTCCGCGACGCAGCCGAAGCACACGCCGATGCCGCAGAAGTACCTTCCCGGCAACAACTCCGCGACGTGCGCGACCTCGCGCGGCAGGCCGTTGAACGTCACCTTCACACCATCACCTCCGGCCGGTCGACGCGGAACGGGCGGGGATCCACCAGGGGGTCCTCGCCGGTGAGCAGCTGGGCGAGCAGGCGCCCGGTCGCCGGGGCCAGCCCGACGCCCGCGCCCTCGTGACCCGTGGCGTGCCACAGGCCGGGCGTGCGGGGGTCCTCGCCGATGATCGGCAGGTGGTCCGGCGCGTACGGGCGGAAGCCGCCGTACGCGCGCATGACCGGGACGTCCGCCAGCATCGCGAACATCGCGATCGCTCTGCGCGCCAGTGCTTTCAGCACCTTGCTCTCGATGGTGTCGTCGAAGCCCTTGCGCTGGCGGCTCGACCCGATCAGCACCGTGCCCGCCTGGGTCGACTCGACCACGCCGGACGTCTGGAGGTCCGCGTCGCCGCTCGCGACCGCGCCGACGTAGTCCGCGTCGTAGACCTTGTGCCGGATCCTGCCGGGGATCGGCGTGGTCACGAGCACCACACCGCGCCGGGGCAGCACGTTGACGCCGAAGTGCCGCGCCCAGGGGCCGGTGGCGTTGACGACCGCGCCGCAGCTGATCACGCCGTCGGACGTGGTCACGCTCCGGCCGTCCGCGGAGGACACCTCGGTGCGCCTGACCTCGATGCCGCGCAGCAGGGTCCGGGTGGCCTTGACCGGGTTGAGCTGCGCGTCCTGCAGGTAGTGGACGGCGGCGGTGATCCCGGGGTTCAGGTGCGGCTCGCAGGCCAGCGCGTCCGCCGCGCTGATCTCGCAGGCGTCGACGCCTGCCGTGCGCTGGGCCGCGGCGAAGGCTTGCAGCCCGACGACCGCCTCGGGGGTCGTGGCGACGACCAGGCCGCCCTTCTCCTCCCACTCGGCGTCGTCCGCGAGCTCCGGCCACAGGGCGCGGCTCGCCAGGGCGAGGCCGAGCTCCGGGCCCGGCTCCTTGTCGCTGACCAGCACGTTGCCCTCGCCGGCCGCGCTGGTGCCCGACGCGGGTCCGTGGCGGTCGACGACGAGGACGGCGAGGCCGCGCGCCCGCAGGGCCTGGGCGCACGCGGCCCCGATGATGCCCGCGCCCATCACCACCACGTCCGGCTGCATGGCCACCTCCGTTCAATAGAATGAACGTTAGTGCTTCGGATACTCCAGCACCAGTACCGAGCTCACCTCACCGCCGATGGTCTCGTACGAGTGCGGCGCCGAGCCGGGGAAGCACACGTAGTCGCCCGGCCCCAGCTCGTACGGCGCGTCCACCGGCCCCACGAGCAGGCGGCCGCCCGTGACCAGCACGTGCTCCTTGCCGGGATGACCTTCGCTGGTCTGGACGGCGCCGGGCCGCACCCGCTGGTCGTAGATCTCCAGCACGGTGTCCCCGATGTCCATCCGCCGCATCAGCCGCAGGTCGACGGCGTTGCTGCTGAGCACCTCGACGTCGCGGGCGCGCACCAGCACGACGTCCGGTGTCGTCCGCTCGGTCACGAGCTCGGACACCGGCACGTCCAGAGCGTTCGACAAACTGAACACCGTTTCGATCGTCGGGTTGCCCGCGCCGCTCTCCAGCTGGGACAGCGTGCCCTTGGCGATGGACGACCGCCGCGCGAGCTCCGACAGCGACAGCCCGCGTTGCTCGCGGAACGCCCTGATGTTGGCGCCAAGCACCTGACCCGCACTCATGGTCGCTGATCGTTGCATAGGCTTGCACCCATGACTGCGTACACGGAGGCGGAGGGGCAGACCCTCCGCACGGCCGTTTTCGGTGCCATGGTGCTGGTGTCCACTGCGGACCCCGGCTCGGTCGACGAGGAGAGCCAGGCCGGCGTCAGGGCCATCACCCTGCTGCCGGACGACATGCGCGCCGTCATCGCCGCCGCGCCGCCCTCGCTGCCGAAGGGCTCCACGTCCGAAGTGGAGTCCGGGGTCCTGGCCGCGCTGCGCGACTCCGTGGCGATCATCAACGCCCACGAGCCGCGTGACGTGCCGATCTTCCGCGCGGCCGTGTCGGAGATGTGCCGCTCGGTGGCCGGTGCGGACGGCGAGGTGGCGGCGGCGGAACGCGCGATGGTGACCAAGGTCGTCGAGGCGCTGGGCTGACGGGACGCACCCGCCTGGCCGGTCAGGTCGTGCTGGGCCGAGTCGCGAGCCAGGCGGAGTGCTCCTTGCCGATCACGGCCTCGGCCTCGGCGACCACCGAGGCCCAGTCGCTCTCCGCCGCGTAGGGGAGTCGCCGGTCGACGTCCGCGAGCTCCCCGGCCGCCGTCGCGTAGCGGACGCTGAGGTTCTCGTACTGCCGCAGCCCGATCCACGCCGCGCCGCCCGCGACGGCCGCCGCCATCACACCGGACAGGTCGACGTCCCAGACGCCGTTGATGCGCAGGATGGCGAAGACGATCGCGACGAGCTCGCCGACGATCATCAGGACGCGGAACACCGTCGCGCGGGTCTCGTTCATCGCGGACCTGTCGCGGTACCACTGCAGCTGCGGGCGCACGCGGGCCTCGCGGTAGGTGGTCCTGCGCTCGTCGAACGGCCTGGCCCGCAGCTCGGTCATGACCCGCTCGCCCGCGTCGTTCGTGCTGGTGAGCATGACCTCCCCGCGGTGGTCCCTGACCGCGTCGGCGATGGCGAGCTCCAGGGCGTGGCGGGGGTCCTGGGCGCCGCCGGGGAAGGGGGCGCCCGCCACGGCGTAGCGCCACGCCAGCGACTTGACCCGTTCGGCGACGGTCCTGCCCGCGTTCCACTTCAGCTCCGGGTGCATGACCCACAGCAGCAGCTCGCCGAACAGGGCGACGAGGAACCCGCCCAGCGCCACCCACGCCCAGACGTCGACACCGGTGCCGCCGAGCTGCCACTTGAACGCACCACCCACCGCCGCGACCACCGCGCCGATCAGCCGCACCCTGCTGAACAGCAGCGTGAGCCGCTGACCGAGCCGGGAGACCGCCTCCGCGTCGTGGTAGAAGCCGGGCAGGTGCTCGTCGTTCATCATGTCCTGTTCTCGTGCGCCGAAGTTGATCGTGGTCAGCCCACGGCTTGATTATCACGGCGCCGCCGGACCGCGAGGGTGATCTTGAATTGATCCGATGAGTTCGGGTGTTTGCGCCAACAAGAGGACTTGACCGCCCTCGTTCCGGTTGCAATCATCGGATCTTCTCGCCGCCGCCCCGGACGAGAAGAGCGTGGCGCATGGGAGTACGTCGTGTGTGTGCGGCCGTGGTGGCCGTGTTGCTCGCAAGCTTGCTCACCGCGGTGGCCCAGGGGCCCGCGCAGGCCGAGGTGCGCCATCCGCGGCAGGAGTGGCTGCGCCAGTCCACCGCGGGCCTGTTCCTGCACTGGGGCATGTTCACCGCCCCGAAGCACCTGAACTGCGCCGAGTGGGAGCGGGACGTCACCGGTGGCGGCTGGACCGCCGACTACTGGATCGACGAGGCGCGCAAGCTCGGCGCCTCCTACGTCGTGCTGGCGACGTTCCACAGCAGGCTCGGCTACGCACGGCCGTGGCCGTCGAAGATCCCCGGGAGCTGCGCCACCGGACGCGACCTGCTCGGTGAGCTCGTCCGGGCGGGCAAGGCCAAGGGCGTCAAGGTCGTCCTCTACATGACCGACGACCCGCAGTGGCACAGCGAGCAGGGCGTGCAGATGCTCGACTCGGCCGCCTACTCCGCGCACAAGGGCGAGCAGGTCGACCTCACCACGCGGGAAGGCTTCGGCCGGTACAGCTACGACCTCTTCTTCGAGGTGATGAAGAACTACGACGACCTCGCCGGGTTCTGGATCGACAACGACAACGAGTACTGGGAGCGCAACAGGCTCTACGAGCAGGTGCGGGCACTGCGGCCGACCTGGTTGCTGAGCAACAACAACGAGGACACGCCGATCATGGACACGGTCTCGAACGAGCAGAAGACCGGCATGGTCCCGTCCTACGACTACCCGGCGGCGACCTTCACGCCGATGCCGCGCCTGTCCGAGGCCTGCTACAAGCTGCCCACCACCGGCGACTGGTGGTACGACGGTGGCGACCACGCCGTCGACACCCGCCTGAACACCGGCCGCTACATCACCAACGCGGGCTCGTCGATCAAGTCGCTGATGGCCGAGACGCCGATGGTGAACGGCAGGATGCCCGCGCGGCAGGAGGCCTACAACGACTTCATGGCGCGGTGGGTGCCGCCGATCCGCGAGTCGGTCCAGGGCGTCGAGGGCGGCGGGTACATGTACGGCGGCATGCAGCCGGGGTTCTGGAACGACGGCGCGCACGGCGTGATCACCATCAACCCCAGGACCGGCAGGCAGTACGTCCACGTCGTGACCCGGCCACGTGCCGACTTCGTCCGCCTGCGGGACAACGGGTACCGGGTCACCGGCGTCCGTGACCTGCGGACCGGCGAGCGGCTGCGGTTCACGCAGTCGGCAGGGCACCTGACGATCCAGGGCATCACGCAGTGGGACGAGTACGACACGGTGTTCGCCGTGGACACCCTTGGCCGGCAGGGCTTCCACACGGACGTGAAGGCCTCGGCGACCTCGTCCGCGAACGGGTTCCCCGCCTCGAACCTCACCGACGGCAGCCACGAGACGTACTGGGACGCGGCCGGTGCCCAGCCCGTGTCGATCTCGCTCGACCTGGGGCGCCGCAGGAAGGCCTCGTTCCTCGCGATCAACCAGCGCGAGTCGTCGCCGACGCACGCCCGCGTGTCGTTCGGCAGGCCGGAGGACTCGAGCCGCGTCAAGGACTACCAGCTCACGGCGTCCGACGACGGCCGCACCTGGTGGCACGTCCGCAGCGGCGCGCTGCCCTCGGCCCGTGGCACCCAGTTCATCGACATCGGCGCGCAGGAGGCCCGGTTCCTGAAGCTGACCGTGCTCGGCACCTGGGGCGGACCGCAGGCGCCGGCTTACTCCAGGCAGCTGAAGATCGACGAGATCCGCGTCGGCCACAGCTATCCGCGCGGGCCGGGGGACGGCGCGCTGGAGGCCGAGGACGCGTCGCGGTCGGGTTCGGTTCGCACCGAGTCCTGCGCGGCCTGCTCCGGCACGAGGCAGGTGGCCGGCCTCGGCGGCGGTGAGCGCGACGCCGTGACCTACTACGACGTTTCCGTTGCCACGACTGGAAGTTACGCCTTGCGGCTGGACGTGACGGCGGCTGAGGCGTCCACCGTGTCCGTCTCCGTGAACGGCGCGGAACCGGTGTCCGTCGCGGTGCCGAAGGACCGCGCCGACGTGCCGGACCCGGCGTCGATCGCGGTCCCGTTGAACGCGGGCCGCAACACCGTGAAGGTCTTCGGCGCCGGCCGGTTCGGCCTGGACCGCGTCTCGGTCGGCGGGCTGCCACCGTCGGACTACACGCCGAAGACGACCCTGACCGTGCAGCCCCATGGCGTGCAGTGGACCGGGCCGGGCCAGCAGTCCGTGAAGATCACCGCGCGCCTCCGGCTCGACGCCGACGACCAGATCGACGACGTCTCGCTGGCACCGTCGCTGCCCGCCGGCTGGACGCTGACCGGCGCACCCGCTGTGTGGACGTCGATGCGCCTCGCCGGTCTGCTCGAAGGCACCTGGACCGCGACCTCGCCCGCCGGGCAGGACGTGGGCTCGGTGAGCATCCCCGTCACCGCCTCGTTCCGGTTGCTGGGCGGTGACCGGAAGGTCTCGGGCGCGGTGCCGATGCGCACCAGGCCCGCCGGCCGCGTGTTCGTGCGCGAGGCCGAGGACTCGGCGAACCAGTTCGGCAGCACAGGCCTGGCGAACTGCGGTGCGTGCTCCGGCGCGGAGAAGGTGCGCAACATCGGTGGCAGCCCGGACGCCGCGGTGACCTTCCCTCAGGTGACGGTGCCGGAGACGCGGTCCTACCGGCTGTTCGTCCAGTTCACGGTGAACGGGCCGCGTTCGTACTTCGTGGCGGTCAACGGGGAAGCGCCGGTCGAGGTCAGGCTCGACGGGGTCGGCAACAACACCCCTTACGTGGCCGAGATCCCGGTGGCGTTGAATGCCGGTGCCAACACCATCAGGTTCGGCAACGACACCGCCGGTGCTCCCGATCTGGACCAGATCGCACTTGCCTAGGTGAGAGGACGTGCTCGACCGGTCGGCCGCTGAAAGGCACCCTGCCCCGGCGGGGTGCCTTTCTCAGGAACCGGCGCGCATCATGGGGTGATGCTGGAGGCATTGCGGCGGCAGGTGAGTCAGGGTCTCTTCGAGAAGGTCGTGGGTCCAGAGCGGGAGGAGCACGCGCGCAGGATCCACGGCGCGCCCGGCCCGCGGCTGTTCGCGGACGACCGGCCGATCCGGCACGTGCACGCCGATCACGCCATGTTCATCGGCGGGCTGCGGGCGTTGCTGCTGCAGTCGTTGCACCCGCTGGCGATGGCGGCGGTGGCGCAGCACTCCGACTACCTGACCGATCCGTGGGGCCGGTTGCAGCGCACGAGCCTGTTCGTGGGCGTCACCACCTACGGCACCGCCGAGGACGCGCTCAAGGCCGTCGAACGGCTCGGGCGTGTGCATCGGCACATCCACGGCACCGCGCCCGACGGCCGCTCGTACCGCGCCGACGACCCGCACCTGCTGGGGTGGGTGCACGTGGCCGAGGTCGACAGCTTCCTGCGCTGCCACCAGCGTTACGGCGAGAAGCCGCTCGACGACTACGACGGCTACGTCGCCGACATGGCGGTCATCGCCGACGCCATGGGCATCCCCGACCCGCCGCGCACGACCGCCGCGCTCGAAGCGAAGCTCGACTCGTACCGGGCCGAGCTGAAGGGAACGCCCGAGGCGCGCGAAGCGGCCAGGTTCCTGCTGTTCAAGGCACCGTTGCCGCTGCTGGCACGGGGGCCGTACGCGATCCTGAGCGCCACGGCGGTCGCCACGCTGCCGGTGTGGGCGCGGATGCCGCTCCGGCTGCCCTACCTGCCGATCTCGGAGGCCACCGGCGTGCGGGTCGCGGGCCACGCGCTGATGCGCGGCCTGCGGTGGGTCACGAGCTGAGGGTCAGCGGAAGTCGCTGACCCGGAAGGTCGACAGCATGTCCTGAAAGCGCGGGTTGTTGCTGTGCGGGTAGAAGGACGCCTCGACGCCCACCCAACCGCGGAAGGCGCCGTCGTCGTCGATGATCTGCATCATCGGCTTCACGTGGGAGTTGCCCGTGTAGCAGGATTCGATGTCGGTGCCGTTCGAGTTCCTCGTGAGGCACGTGCACCAGTGCCAGTGGGTGTCCCTGCGGTCGCTGCTGGAGATGCGCTGGATGTAGTTCTGCAGCGAACTGTCGTTGATCGCACTGCCGCCGCCCGTGCCGGGACAGCTGGGCTGTTCCTGACAGGCCTTCTCCGAGGAAGGCTGCAGGTAGGTCAGGCACCAGGTCGTGGTGGCGCAGGTGCGGAACGACCCGATCTTGAACGCGCCGCCCACGCCGTGGTTGAGCGCGTCGTGCGTCCAGCCCTGGTAGTCCTGCAGGAGCGTGCCGGGGAAGGCCCGCACGGTCGACGCGGAACGGCTGGTGCTCAGGGAGGCGTTGCTGCCGTAGGCGTAGCCGACCGTGGCCAGGGTGTTGAACGCCTGGTCGAGGCGGACGAGCTTGCCGTCCGGACTGGTCGCGATGATCCACTGCTCCGACCAGGCCTGGCCGGCATCGGTCCAGGTGATCTGCAGCTTGTCGCCGTCCAGCGAGTACCTGCCCGTCCTCGTCTCGGGAGGGGAGTCCATGAAGCCCCCGGCGGTCAGCACTTCGCACGCGCGCACCAGGGTCTGACCGACCGCGTTCGACCTGGTCGTACAGGTCGGGTCGGGTGTCGTTCCGGTGCGCTGACGAGCGACCGGGTGGCGTTGCCACCAGAGGTAGGTCCGCGCCCGCACGCCGCCGTCGGACGTGAACTGGTAGTTCCCGAGCCGTACCCAGTTGTCCCTCGCGGTCCCGGCCTTGAACGAGCCGAGCGCGACGACGAAGTTGGCCTTGCCGCCGGGCAGGTCGGCGGCCGACGCCGGGGCGGGCAGAAACGCGAACAGGGACAGGAGGAGCAGGACGACAGGTGCCTTGCGCATGCATCCCCCAGAGATGAGCTAGCCCTCCAGGTAGTTCACCACGAGCGGCGTCGCTTCGCTCGCGAACTCCTCGAAGTAGCCGTGTCGCGCGCCCTCGATCAGGTGCATCCGGGCGCCCGGGATGCGTGACGTGATCAGGGGAGCGTTGGCCGTCGGGTTGAAGACGTCCTCGGTGCCGTGCACCACCAGGGTCGGTGCGGTGATCGACGGCAGCACGTCCCACGCGTCGTGTTCCGCGCTCGCGAAGAGGTGCCGCTTGCGCGCGTACGGCGGCATCTGCGGGTCACCGAGCGTGTTGTACGGGCCGCGGTAGGCCGGTGTGTACATCAGCTCCTCCAACGCCCTGCGCGCCTTCATCGGCTCGACCTGCGCCAGCGACCTGCGCACCTCGGCGCTGCGCTCGACGCCGTGCGCGCCGCCGGGGGAGGTGCAGCCCAGCACCAGCCGGTCGACGTGCTCGCCGTGCTCCGCCGCGATCCACTGCGCGATCCGCCCGCCCATCGAGGTGCCGTAGACGTGCGCCCTGCCGATCCCCGCGTCGGCCAGGATCGCGACGCAGTCGGACGCGAACATCCGCGTGCTGTACGGGACGTCGGGCTTGTCGCTGGAACCGGTGCCGCGGTGGTCGGTGACGATCGTCGTGAACCGCGCGGAGAAGTCCTCCCGGACCTGTGACCACCAGCGCGACGAGTTCGACTGGCCCGCGATCAGCAGCAGGGGAGGCCCGGAGCCCTCGACCGAGTAGAAGAGCCTGGTTCCGTCGGCGGCACGAGCATGAGGCACGACCGCCAAGTCTAGTGCCGCGACCAGAACCTTGACTTCCCGATAGATGGTCTAGTCCAATTCGGGGTGACCCCCTGCCGGCCGCCAACGCGTGAGGGATGGAACCCATGCTGTTGTTCGCTCGAATATCCGCGGTGGCCGCACTGGTGCTCGGCACCGTGATCGTGAGCCTCGCCCCCGCCAGTGCCGCCGGAGTCACGGCGACGTTCGCCAAGAACGGCTGGGCGAGCGGCTACACCGCGACGGTGACGATCAAGAACGAGACCAGCGCTGCCATCAGCTCCTGGAAGGTCGAGTTCGACTACCCGGCCTCGACCACCGTCGGCGCCTACTGGGACTCGCTGCTCACCAAGAGCGGCAACCACCACACGTTCGTCAACCGGGAGTACAACGGCTCCGTCGCGCCCGGCGCCAGCGTGACGTTCGGCTTCAACGCCGCCGGCACCGCCGACCCGTCGAACTGCACGGTCAATGGCGCCGTCTGCACCGGTGGTACCGGCCCGACGACCAGTTCGACCACGAGCACGACGGCCACCACCACGACCACGACTACTACGACGACGACCACGACCGGTCAGCCGCCCACGGGGCAGTTGCCGCGCAAGGTGCTCGTCGGCTACCTGCACGCGAGCTTCGCCAACGGCTCCGGCTACATCCGGATGAAGGACGTGCCGGACGAGTGGGACGTCATCAACCTGTCGTTCGCCGAACCCACCAGCGCGACGAGTGGTGACCTGCGGTTCAGCCAGTGCCCGGTCGCGGAGTGCCCGAACGTCGAGTCCGAGGCCGAGTTCATCGCCGGCATCCGCGCCCAGCAGCAGAAGGGCAAGAAGGTCAACATCTCCATCGGCGGCCAGAACGGCCAGGTCCGGCTGGAGACCACGGCGGCGCGCGACGCGTTCGTGCGCTCGGTCAGCGCCATCATCGACAAGTACGGGCTGAACGGGCTCGACGTCGACTTCGAGGGCCACTCGCTGTCGCTGAACCCCGGCGACCTCGACTTCAGGAACCCGACCACGCCCGTGGTCGTGAACCTGATCTCGGCACTGCGGACGCTGAAGGCCCGCTACGGAGCCGACTTCGTGCTCACGATGGCGCCGGAGACGTTCTTCGTGCAGGTCGGCTACCAGTTCTACGGCGGCACGGGCACCGGTGACGCGCGCACGGGCGCGTACCTGCCGGTGATCGAGGCCATGCGCAACGACCTGACGTTGCTGCACGTCCAGGACTACAACTCCGGACCCGTGATGGGGCTGGACAACCAGTACCACAACATGGGTGGCGCGGACTTCCACGTGGCGATGACCGACATGCTGCTCGCCGGGTTCCCGGTGCGCGGTGACACGTCGAAGGTCTTCGCGCCGCTGCGCCAGGAACAGGTCGCGATCGGCCTGCCCGCCGCAATGTACGCGGGCAACGGGTTCACGTCCGTCGCGGACGTCCAGACCGCGCTGGACTGCCTCACCAAGGGCACCCGGTGCGGCACCTACAAGCCGAAGGGCGTGTACCCGAACCTGCGCGGCCTCATGACGTGGTCGATCAACTGGGACAAGTACAACAACTACGAGTTCTCCAAGGCCCACCGGGCTTACCTGCCCCGATGACGGTGTGGGGGCGGCATCGCCGCCCCCATCCCTTACGCCAGGGTGGACCAGAACTGCAGTTCGTAGGCCTGCAGCAGGCGGCCATAGCGCCACGCGTGCTTCGGCTGCCAGCCCGCGTCGAGGGCGGCCTGGATCGCGGCGATCGCACGCTCCTCGAGCTGCGGCGCGGGCGTCGCGAAGAAGTCGACGAACGCGCACGCCTCGTCGCTGAACCCGTAGTGCTCGCGCAGCCCCTTCGCCATCCGCGCGCAGTACCCGCCCCACGCGGTGAAGTTCGCCAGGATCGCGAGGATCACGTCCGCCGGCTCGCCGTTGAGCGCCATCCACGCCTGGTACGCGGGGTAGGCCTGGCAGCCGGGGAACGGTTCGTAGGCGTGGAAGTCCTTGGCGGACATGCCCGCCGCCTTCGCGAGCGGCTCCAGCATCGGCAGCACCAGCTCCTCGCCGCCCGCGAGCAACGTGAAGAACCCCCGCGCGTTCGGTTCGCCCGCCTTGCTCGCGAGCGCCAGGAATGTTCGCCAGTCCGACGACACGATGTGGTTCTCCTCGGCGGCGAACGTGGCGATCACAGCGCGCGGCGCCTGTCCGGTCTCGATCAGCTTGACCACGAGGTTGTCGTGCTCACCGGGGTGCAGCTCGGTCCGGATGCGCGTGACCAGCTCTTTTGCGTTCATGGTCCGGATTCTTCCGCAGACGGGAAATCGTTCGCCAGACCGGCACGGGATCGGGGAGCATCTTCGCTCGTGGCTGAACACACCTACCGAGTTCTCGTCCGCGGACGTTTCGCCGACCTCACCGACGACCAGCGCGTGACGCTGCGGGAGCGTCTGAAGGGCTTCGACTTCCTGCGCGACGCCGGGTTCAGCGAAGAGGGCGCGCTGACCTACGACGAGAAGCTCGACTTCTTCAGCTACCGCGTGATCCTCACCGCGGCCGAGAAGCCGGACGACGCGGGACTGCGGCGCGCCTCGACCGCGCTCGACGCGCTCGGCGTCGACTTCAAGGGCCTGAAGGCCAAGGTCACCGACATGGACGAGATGAAGGTCAACCGGCCGAAGCGGCTGGGCTGACCGAAGGGACGGCCCCGCGCTCCAGGGAGAGTGCGGGGCCGTCGGTTCACCGCGTGATCACGGGTAGTTCGCCAGGTAGGCCTCGGTGGAACCGGCGGTCGCCGTGCCACCCGAGTTGTTGATGATCCGCTGGATGGTTCCCTTGCCGCCCAGCGACACGGTCACCATGCTGTGGAACTTCACGCCGGGGGTGTTCGGCACCTCGAACGCCCGATCGGCGACCACCGACGGGTTCGCGTTCATGAAGGCGTAGCTGCCCAGGCCCCACGCCTCGTGCGTCGTGACGTTGTTGGAGACCTTGTACGCCGCGTAGCCGCGGGTCGAGCCGTTCATCCACGCCGCCTGGTTGGGCACCTCGTACGGCATTTCGTTCTGGTAGAAGTACGTCCGGCCGCCCTGGCCGTTCCAGATGGTCTGGTACTTCTGGTAGTGCTCGACGAACAGGCCGTACATCGTCACGTTGTTGCCGTTGACGATCAGGCCGGTGTCGGCCGTGTTGAGGTCCCAGCCGACGCCGATGGAGTGGTCGCCGCGCCACAGCCACAGGTGGTCACCGATCACGTTGTGGCTGTTGACCACCAACGAGGTCGTGGCCCGCCCGACGGCCGAGCCGCCGATGCGCGCGTACACGTCGTGCAGCGACGTCGGGTTGGCGGAGTGGTTGGCGTTGCTGCCCGGAGCGCCGACCTGCATCAGCAGCGGCGAGTTGGTCGGGGCCGCGTCGATGAGGATCCCGGCGATCTTCACACCGTCCACATCGGCCACGTCCAGTGCCATGTTCCCGTTGGTGGGCATGACGGTCGCGAGACCGAGGCCCAGCACGACGGTGTCGGGACGGGTGACGCGGATCGGCTCGCTCACCTGGTGGACGCCCGGCGTGAGCAGCAGGTGCTTGCCGGCCGCGAGCTGCGCGTTGATCGTCGCCGCCGAGGTGCCCGGCTTCGCGATGTAGAACTGCGACAGCGGGATGTTCGTGCCCTGCTGGGTGCCCGAGGCCCAGGTGGTGCCGCTGGTGTTCGAGCGCAGCGCCGGGACGAACACGTTGTAGTTGCCGCCGCCGTCGACGTTCAGGAACGGCTTCTCGCGCACGACGGGGGTCTGCGCCACGTTCGTGTACGGCGGTTCGGGGAACGAGGTCTGCGGCGCGTTGCGCGCGCCGACGAACACCATGTTCCAGTTCTCGCCGGTCCACGAGCCCCACTCGGTGTTGCGCGACAGCCACTGCTGCTGCGAACCGGAGCGGACCTGGCCGGTGACCACGGAGTCGGCGAGGAAACCGCCACTGGACCAGCCGTTGTCGTCGAGCTGCATGTTGCCGTAGGTCTTGGTGCGGCGCATCGCGGACGCCTGCGACACGGCCCAGGTGTTGGTGCCCGAGGGCGGCCGGATCGCGAGGTTCTCCGCGCCGCGCCAGAAGTTGTGCGTCGCGTTGCCCTGGAACCAGTCGGCCTCGACGTGCACCTGACCGTTGATCGTCACGCCGTCCGGCAGCATGCCCAGGCCGAGGACCTGGGTGAAGAAGCCGATGTTGACGTCGACGTTGTAGTTGCCGGGCTTGAACATGATCGCGTACCGGCGCGCGTCGTACTGACCCTCTTCCTGCTGGCGGAAGATGTCGTCGAGCCGCGCCTGGATGGTGGCCGCGGGCATCGACGGGTCGAAGACGAGCACGTTCGGGCCGAAGTCGGGCTGGCCCGGCTGCTGCGTGCCGCCGGCGAGGCGGAAGAGCTGTGCGTTGGTCCCGTTGCAGGTGTACTGGACCAGCTGGACGTCGGCGGTGGACGCACCGGGCACGTCGAGGCACTTGGCGCTGTGGCGGTTCACGAACCGGTAGGTGTCCGTGCCGACCTGTTCGGGGCGCCACTGCTGGTTGTTCGCGTTGAACGACTGCCACATGTGGACAGCGGCGTTGTCCGCGACCGAGACGTTCGAGACGTCCCAGACCTGACCCTGGCCGACGGTGAAGTAGCCGTCGCTCGTGGGCGTGAAGGTCCAGGTCTGCCCTGAGCATCCTTGTTGGCGGAGCTGTGCGCCGTTGGCCGTTCCCAGCGACTCCACGCACTTTCCGCTGCCGACGTTCGTCACTTGATAAGCGGTTCCGGGCACCACGTCGGCCTGCGCCGCGACCGTCCACACGGGAACGATCGCCGCTGCTGCCAACGCTGCCACCAGCAGGGGGGTTCTCACCGGTCACAGGGTGGGGTGGTTCGATGCAACCGTCAACGAACCTTACTGTTTCCGGTCGCGTTCCGGTATTGCCAAATCGATTTGTCAAATGGCACCGTGCGGGTGTGGAGCTGTCGCCGTTGCGCCTGTCGCTGCTGGAACTGCTGAAGTCGCCCGCCTCGGCGACGCAGCTCGCGGCGGCTCTCGACCTGCCGAGGCAGCGGGTCAACTACCACGTGCGAGCCCTGGAGCAGGCGGGACTCGTCGAACTGGTGGAACAACGGCAGCGGCGCGGCTGCGTCGAGCGCGTCCTGCGCGCGAAGCCCGGTCGCGAGATCGCCGCCGGTGTCCAGGACCAGTTCGCCGCGACGCACCTGGTGTCGGTCGCCGGGGACGCGGCGCGCGAGGTCGAGCGGATGTCCGGCGCCGCGGCCTCGGCGGGAAAACGCTTGCTCACGTTCACCGTGGAGACGACCGTCCGCTTCGGCGCGCCCGGCGACGTCCACGAGTTCACCAGCGACCTCGCCGAAGCGGTGCGGCAGATCGCGCTGAAGTACGACACCGACGCAGGCCGCCCGTACCGGGTGGTCGCCATGGGCCATCCCGGAGCGGCAGATGAGTGACGAAGGCGTCCAGATCGAGATCACCGTGGCCGCACCGGTGGCGGAAGTGTGGCAGTCGTTCCGCGACAAGGAGAAACTGCGCCACTGGCACGGCTGGGACATCCCGGAGCTCGACGCCGAGATCGAGGAGATCTACTTCGCGAACGCCGAGGAGGACGGCACCACGCTGGTCGTCCAGGGCCACGACACGTTCGTGCTGAGCACCGTTCCGGAAGGCACCCGCGTCGTGCTGACCCGTGCGCCCAAGGGCACCTCACCCGAGTGGGACGACTACTACGACGACATCACCGAGGGCTGGATCACGTTCCTGCACCAGCTGAAGTTCGCGCACGAGTACCACCCCGGACAGAAGCGCCGGACGCTGTTCTGGCCCTCCGAGGTCGACCTCGGGGTGAGCGGCAGTCCGTTCTTCGAGTCGGCGAACCAGCGCGGCGTCGTGGTCGGGGCGTTCGGTCCGGGACTGGTGGTCACCAGCGCGAAGATGACCGTCGTGACGACCTACGGGTTCTCCGACGACGAGCTGGAGGCGCTGCGTCAGAAGGGGCCCGCGGACGTGGCGGACCCGAAGTAGCGGGTCAGGAACTCGTTGCGGAAGACGCCTTTCGGGTCGTGCTCGCGCAGCAAGGCCCGGAAGGCGTCCCACTGCGGGTAGCGGGCCGCCAGCAGGGCCGGTGGCACCGTGAAGAGCTTGCCCCAGTGCGGCCGCGGCGCGATCGCCTCCTCCAAGCGGGGCAGCAGCCTCAGCACGGCCGGGGTGTCGGGCACCCAGGTGAAGTGGATCGCGAGGCTGTCGCGGTCGAAGGCGGGGCTGAGCCACTGCGGCTCGGCATCGATCGTGCGGATCTCGCAGGCCTGCACCAGCGGTGAGATCACCGTCGACATCTCGGCCAGCGCCCGCAGCGCCGTCACCGCGCGGGTCCGCGGCACGAAGTACTCGGTCTGCAGCTCCTCGCCGACCGACGGGGTGAACTCGGCGCGGAAGTGGGGCAGCCGCTCGTGCCACGGGCCGGGCACGCCGCCCTGCAGCGTGCAGCGGGAGGCGGGCTGACCGGGCACCGGGTGCGCTGGTTCGGCCGCCGGCCGCCCCGGGAAGGCGAACTCCTCGTCGCCCACCCGGTGCTTCGCCCACAGCGTCGCACCGCCCTGCCAGTCGACGAACGCGCTCACGCTGTACGCGCCGTCGAAGATCTGCTCCAGCCGGACGAGCAGCGTCGTCCAGGCGACGTCCTCGTACACCGTCTGCGCGACCTGGAACGACGGCACCACGTCCAGGGTCACGGTCGTGACGACACCGAGGCCGCCCATCGACACCGGCGCGCCCGCGGAGGTGAGCTCGACGACCGAGCCGTCACCGCGCATGACCTCGACGGACCGCACGGCACCGGCCAGCGACCGGGACCCGGAGCCGTGCGTGGCGGTGGCGATCGCACCGGCCACGGTGATGTGCGGCAACGACGGCAGCGTGTGCAGGGCGAGGCCCGCCGCCTCCAGCCGGACGGCCAGCGAGGCGAGCGTCATGCCCGCGCTCACCCGCACCGCGTGGCCGGACACCTCGAAGATCTCCGGCATGGCCGCCAGCGACACCAGCGTGCCGGTCGTGTCGGCGATCGTGCTGAACGAGTGTCCCGAGCCGACGACGTGCACGGCCGATGAGCCGCGCACGAGCGCACGCAGGTCTTCGGTTGAGGCTGGGGCCACGGTCTCGGCCGAGGTGAAGGTGACGTTGCCGGCCCAGTTGGTGCTCATATGCACACGTTAGGCGTCATAGCGCTGTGAGTGAACTGCACTATTGCTTCAGTGTTGACCAAAATTGAGTTGTCCTTGGTGGCAAGGTGGATCCACGTGGACCACGACGTAGAACGGCTTCGACAGATGTCCGGGCTGATCACGCCGATGGCGCTCCGGGTCGCCGTGACCCTGGGACTGCCCGATCGCCTGCGTGACAACCCCGCCACCGCCCACGAACTCGCACCGGAACTGGACCTCGACCCGCTCGCGCTCGACCTGCTGCTCGCCCACCTGACGACCCTCGGGGTGGTCGAACGAACAGCGTCGGGCTACCGCACGACGTACTTCGGCGCGCTGCTCTGCGTGAACGTGGGCAACGGCCTGAACAACCTGCTGCACCACGACTCCGCCGCCGGCCGCGCCGATCTGGCGTTCGTCGACCTGATCCACAGCGTCCGCACCGGCGGACCGGCCTACCCGGTGCGCTACGGCCAGGACTTCTGGACCGACCTGGCCGAGCACCGGCACCTGCGTGACGCGTTCGACCGGCAGATGACCGACCGCATGCGGAACTGGGTGCCCCAGGTCGTCAGGAACTACGACTGGTCGCGGTTCGGCACGCTCGTCGACGTCGGTGGCGGGCACGGCAGCCTGCTCGCCGCGATCCTCACCGCGAACCCGGCGATGCGCGGCCACCTCGTCGAACTCGGGGAGACCGCCGCAGGCGCCCGTGCGGTGCTCGGCCTGTACGGCCTCGCAGACCGCACCGAGGTGACCGGGAGCAGCTTCTTCGACCCGCTGCCGGCCGGAGCCGACGCCTACCTGCTGTTCGACATCTTGCACGACTGGGACGACGAGCGGGCGCACCGGATCCTGGCCCGGTGTGCGGAGGCCGCCGGGGAGCGCGGGCGGATCCTCGTCGTGGAGTCCCTCGGCGAGAGCACCGAGTTCGACCTCGTCATGCTCGTGCACTTCGGCGGGCGTGACCGAGGGCTCCACGACTTCGAACGGCTGGCGTCGGCGCACGGACTCCGGCTGGAGTCCGTGACTCAGGTGACCGACGGGCGCAGCCTGCTGGAGTTCACTCGCTGAGCGCGGCGAGCCGTTCCCGGGCCTCGGCGAGGTCGTCCGCGGTGGGGGCGTCGTCCTGGGTGAGCGCGCGCCGCCAGTAGCCGGAGAACTCGATGTCCCGCTTGGACACGCCCAGGCCGACGAAGTGCCTGCGCAGCGCCCGTACCGCGGAGGCCTCGCCGCCGAGCCACACCCATGCCGACGACGGCACCCCGGCCGCCGTCACCACCGAGACCAGGTCTTCCCCGGCGCTGCGGTGCACCCACCGCACGCCGGGGACGTCCTGCTCCTCCACCGGGTCCGCGACCTCGACGAACGCCAGTCGTCGCTGGGAGCCGGGCAGCAGTTCCAGCAGCGAGGCGATCGCGGGCAGCGCCGTCTCGTCGCCCGCGAACACCAGCAGGTCCGCGGTGCCGAGCGGGCGGGCGTAGTCGCGGGAGGGCCCGAACCGCCCGATGACGTCACCGGCCTGAGCGGTGGCGGCCCAGCGCGACGCCGGGCCGGTGTCCCCGTGCAGCACGAAGTCGACGGTCAGCACGCCGTCGGCCAGCGACCGGACGGTGAAGCTGCGCATCCACGGCCGTTCGGGTTCCGGGATCGCCAGGTACGCCTGGTACCAGGTGCCGGCGTCCGAGGAGTCCGACACGTGCGCGGACCCGCCTGGCCGGGGGAAGAGGAGCTTGAGCTGCTGGTCCGGCCAGGTCTCGAGCTCGTCGAGGCCGGGGCCGTCGAACGTCACGCGGGTCATGCGCGGGGTCAGCGGTGCGACGGAGGCCACCGTCAGCAGGCTCATGCCAGGTACTCCTTCAGGTGCCGGGCGGTGAGGGTGTCCGAAGTGGACACGAGCTCGCCCGGGGTGCCGGAGAAGACGACCTGGCCACCGTCGTGGCCCGCGCCGGGGCCCATGTCGACGATCCAGTCGGCGTGCGCCATCACGGCCAGGTGGTGCTCGATGACGATCACCGTGTTGCCGGCGTCGATCAGCTGGTCGAGCAGGCCGAGCAGCTGGTCCACGTCCGCGAGGTGCAGGCCGGACGTCGGCTCGTCCAGCACGTAGGTCGAGACCTTCTCCGCCATGTGGATGGCGAGCTTCAGCCGTTGCCGCTCACCGCCGGACAACGTCGTGAGCGGCTGGCCGAGCGAGAGGTACGACAGGCCGACGTCGTGCAGGCGGCTGAGCACGGCGTGGGCCTGCCCGGAGGGGAAGAAGTCACGCGCCTCGGCGACGGACATGCCGAGCACCTCGCTGATGTTCCTGCCCCGCAACGTGTAGCGCAGCACCTCGGGCGTGAACCGCTTGCCCTCGCACTTCTCGCAGACCGAGGCGACACCGGCCATCATCGCGAGGTCGGTGTAGACGAGTCCGATGCCCTTGCAGTTCTCGCAGGCGCCTTCGGAGTTCGCGCTGAACAACGCGGCCTTCACCCCGTTGGCCTTGGCGAACGCGGTCCTGACCGAGTCGAGCAGCCCGGTGTAGGTGGCGGGGTTGGACCGGCGCGAGCCGCGGATCGGCGACTGGTCGACCGTCACGACGCCCGGCCGCCCGCGCAGCGAGCCGTGGATCAGCGACGACTTGCCGGAGCCCGCGACGCCGGTGACCACGGTCAGCACGCCGAGCGGCAGGTCGACCGAGACGTCCTTGAGGTTGTTGGTGCTGGCACCGCTGATCGTCAGGAAACCCCTAGGGGAGCGGAACTCCGAGCGCAGCTTGGCCCGGTGGTCGAGGTGGCGGCCGGTCAGCGTGCCGGACGCGCGCAACCCGGCCACGTCGCCGGTGTAGCAGACGTGGCCGCCGCCCGCGCCCGCGCCGGGGCCGAGGTCGACGACGTGGTCGGCGATCTGGATGGTCTCCGGCTTGTGCTCGACGACGAGCACGGTGTTCCCCTTGTCCCGCAACAGGAGCAGGAGATTGTTCATCCGCTGGATGTCGTGCGGGTGCAGGCCGACGGTGGGCTCGTCGAACACGTAGGTGATGTCGGTGAGCGAGGAACCCAGGTGCCGCACCATCTTCACGCGCTGCGACTCGCCGCCGGACAGCGTGCCGGACTCGCGGTCGAGTGAGAGGTAGCCGAGGCCGATCTCGACCAGCGAGTCGAGCGTGCCCCGCAGGGTGGCGAGCAGCGGGGCGACGGACGGGTCGTCGATGGCGTGCACGAACTGCGCGAGGTCGCTGATCTGCATCGCGCAGCAGTCCGCGATGTTCACGCCGCGGATCTTCGAGTTCAGCGCGGCCTGGTTGAGCCGGGCGCCGCCGCAGCTCTGGCAGGGGGCGAACGTGACGGCCTTGTCGACGAACGCGCGGATGTGCGGCTGCATGGACTCGCGGTCCTTGCTCAGGATCGTGCGTTGCAGCTTGGAGATCAGGCCGTCGTAGGTGACGTTGGTGCCGCCGATGTTCAGTTTCGTCGTCGGCTTGTAGAGGAAGTCGTCGAGCTGCTGCTCGGTGAACGTCGAGATCGGCTGGTCGGCGGGGTAGAGGCCGGAGTTCGCGAGGACCTGCCAGTACCAGGTGCCCACGCCGTAGTTCGGGGCGTCGATCGCGCCGTCGTTGAGCGACTTGCTCCGATCGACGATGGCGTCCACGTCGATGGTGGTGACCTTGCCCAGGCCCTCGCAGGCCGGGCACATGCCCTCGGGCAGGTTGAAGCTGAACGCGCCGGACGTGCCGACGTGCGGCTCGCCCAGGCGGCTGAACACGATCCGGAGCATCGTGTGCGCGTCGGTGGCGGTGCCGACGGTCGAGCGGGAGTTCGCGCCCATGCGCTCCTGGTCGACGATGATCGCCGCGCTCAGGTTGTGCAGCGCGTCCACGTCGGGGCGGCCGATCGACGGCATGAAGGACTGCAGGAACGCGGTGTAGGTCTCGTTGATCATGCGCTGGGACTCGGCCGCGATCGTGCCGAAGACCAGCGAGGACTTGCCGGAGCCGGACACGCCGGTGAAGACGGTCAGCCGGCGTTTGGGGACGTCGAGCGACACGTCCGCGAGGTTGTTCTCCCTGGCTCCGCGGACCTGGATCACGTCATGGCTGTCGGCGACAGCGTTCAAGGCTGCTTCCCCCATTGATTCTTTATGGCGTAAAGTATCGACCAACGAGGGTACTTTACGGCATAAGGAGTTGCAACCGTGGTCGTCTACGCAGGTCAGGGCGACCCGCGCCGGTCCATCGAACTGCTCTGGCGGGCGTCGGTCGCGGAGAATCGTCCCGGCCCCAAGCCCGGACTGAGCGTGGACGCGATCGTCGACGCGGCCGTCGAGGTCGCCGACGAGCAGGGCATCGCGTTCTCGATGCGCGCGGTGGGGGAGCGGCTCGGGCGGACCGCGATGGCGCTCTACACCTACGTGCCGGGCAAGAACGAGCTGGTCGACCTCATGTACGACCGCGCGATGGCCGAGCTGCCGGCGTCCTACCCGCTCGACGACGGCTGGCGGGCCGCGGTCACGCGCTGGGCGCACGACATGTGGGAGTTCTACAGCCGTCACCCGTGGATGCTGCAGGTGTCGCAGGCGCGTCCGGTGCTCGGTCCGCACGAGTTCGCGGTGATCGAGGCGCTGGCCGCGATCCTGGTGTCCACCGGCCTGCCCGGTCGTGAGCTGCGCGGCATCGCAGGCGCCGTCAACTACTTCGTGCGCGGCGCGGCGCAGACCGTCGCCGAGGCCCGTGCCGCGGGGGGCGCGACCGGCGAGGGCGACGAGGAGTGGTGGTACGCGCGGTCGGCCGTGCTGCTGGAGATCGAGCCCGACCTGGAGAAGAAGTTCCCGATGCTGCACGTGCTGGAGTCCGATCGGGAACCCGTCGACCCGGATCTGCCGTATCTGGAGAACGACGCCGTGGAGAACTTCCGCAGCGGGTTGAAGGTCCTGCTCGACGGAATCGAGGCCGCTGTAGCGAAACCGTGACGAAGTCCGGACGTGCAGAGCACACGGGCTCGGTGGGATCGGCGCCATGGCAATCGTCAGAGTCCTTGTGGCCGTCGCGTGCGCCCTGGTGCTGACGGCGCCGAGCACGGCGGCCACTCCGCCTCCGGACGACGACCGCTCCGCGACCACGACGATGACGTACCGAGCCGGAGATCTCGTCGCGGTGGTGCACGCGCCCCGCACCCTCGTCGGTGTGCGGCCGCTGGTGCTCACCCACGACGTCTCCGCCCGGGTGCTGGTGCGACGAGGCGCCGTCGTCGTGCTGGTGCACGACCCGTCGTCGCTGGCCCGGCATCGTGAGCTGTGGCGTGAGCTGAGTGCGGGCACCGGGCCGCTGGAGGAGCGGTTCGGCGGGTTCGCCGGCCACTTCTCTGTGGCAGAACCGTGACGCCGTCCTCACAGGACGCCCACAATTTCCCGATGGGATCACCCCATGGGAATCGGAAGAACCGCGGCCGCCGTCGTGATGGCGGTGGTGCTGGCCGCCCCGGCGGCCACCGCAGCCCCCGGCGGGTACGGCTCGGGCGTCAGGAAGGTCGAGTACTCGCTCGGTGATCGGGCGTTCCAGGTGCCCGGCTTTCACACCGGACCGGGCGGTCCCGTCGCGGACCTCGAACTCACCGCGGTCGTGCACGCGCCGCGCACGCTGGTCGGCGTACGGCCGCTGGTGCTGCTCGCACACGGCTACTGGAAACCGTGCGCCGGCGACCAGTGGGTCTGGCCGTGTCCGTCAGGGGACGCGTTCCCGAGCTACCGCGGGTACGACTACCTCGCCGAGGAACTGGCGCGGCAGGGTTTCGTGGTCGTGTCGGTGAGCGTGAACGGTGTCAACGCGGGCGAGATGGGCCAGATCGCGGACGTCGCCAGGGCCGCGGTGATGAACAGGCACCTGGAGTTGTGGCGTGATCTCAACCAGGGCAAGGGGCCGCTGAGACTGCCGGGGTTCCGCGGGCACGTCGACCTCACCAACGTCGGCACGCTCGGGCACTCGCGCGGTGGCCGTGGCGCGGTCTACCAGGCCTCGGACGAGCACGCCGCCGAACTACCGGCCGGCGTGCGGATCAAGGCCGTGCTCCCGCTCGCGCCGGCGGACTACTACGCGCCCGACCCGGAGGCGCCCGAGAACCTCGACTACCGCATCACGAGGACACCGTTCGCGGTCATGACGGGCAGCTGCGACGGCGCCGTCAGCGGCACCTCTTACATCGAGAACGCCAAGGGCCGCAACGTCGTGCCGATCCACGCCGTCACGCCGGAGAACGCCAACCACAACTACTTCAACACCGAATGGTCCTACGACAACGACAGCACCTGCCCGGCGACCGCGCTGACCCCTGAGCAGCAGCGCCGGGCCGCCACCACCTACATCCCGGCGTTCTTCCGGCAGTACCTCGGCGGCCGGAAGAACCCGATCGTCGGCAAGGGCTTTCCGGGTGTCGGCGTCGTGACGCATCAACCGATCGGTTAAGCCTCGAAGAGACTTTGGGGGGACGTGGTGCGCTTCCGCCACTGCCAGGCTGGGTGGCGGAAGGGGGAAAATTCCATGCTCAGAACAACTGCGCTGCTCACCGCGGCACTGGTGGTGCTGACCGCGGCACCCGCCACCGCGCACCCCGGTGGCGACTGGACCGGGTGGGCGAAGGACCTCGACGGCACGCGGCACCAGGCCGCGGAATGGCGTCTCAACGCGGGCAACGCCGGCAAGCTCAAGCTGGAGTGGGCGTTCGCCTACCCCAAGGGCGCCTACAACGGCGTCCGCAGCCAGCCCGCCGTCGTGGGGGACACGATCTACTTCGGTGGTCCCGACGGGAAGTTCTACGCCCGTGACGCGCGCTCCGGCCGGTCCCGCTGGGAGTTCACGCTCCCGCAGGCCGAGCGGTACGCGTTCAACTCCGACGGCCCGACGGTGGCCGACGGCAAGGTGTTCTTCGGCGACAGCGCGAGCAGGTTCTTCGCGCTCGACCAGCGCACCGGCCGCCTGAGGTGGCAGGTGCAGCTCGACACCGGCATCGCGTCGATGACCACCAGCTCGCCGATCGTCCACAACGGACTGGTGTACGTCGGTACCTCCAGCGGCGAGAACGTCCTGCCGAACACGCACGCGTGCTGCACGTTCCGGGGTCACATCGACGCCTTCGACATCGACACCGGCGCGCTGGTCTGGCGCCACTACACGGTGCCGGAGCCGGTCGAGGTCGGCACCTGGCCCAACGGCGCCAAGCGGTTCGAGCCGTCCGGCGTCGGCGTGTGGAGCTCGCCGGTGATCGACCGCCGGACCGGCACGCTCTACGTCGGCACGGGCCAGAACTACACGGGCAAGGGCGGTGAGTTCGACTCGCTGCTGGCGCTCGACGCCCGCACCGGCGCGGTGAGGTGGACCAACCAGGTCACCGACGCCGACACGTGGCGCGACGCGTGCAACCAGCCCGACGCCGAGGGCTACTGCCCCGGGCTCAAGGACGGCACCAACCTCGACCACGACATCGGGGCCACGCCGAACCTCTTCACCGTCAACGGCCGCCGGCTCGTCGGCGTCGGCCAGAAGTCCGGTGTGTACCACGTGTTCGACGCCGCGACGGGGCAGGTCGTGTGGCGTCGTCAGCTCGGCGTGCCGCTGCCCAGCGGTGGCATCTCGGGCATCCAGTGGGGGTCGAGCTACGACGGCAAGCGGCTCTACATCGCGACCTACTACGCCGATCCCGGCAAGCTGTTCGCGGTGGATCCCGCCACCGGCACCGTGCTGTGGGAGACGGCGGCACCCGCCGACGGCTGCTCCACGGGCGGCGCGGCGGGCCAGCCCGGCTGCTACCAGGCGCATGGCGTACCGGTGTCCAGCTCACCCGGCGTGGTGTGGCTGGGCGCGCTCGACGGCAAGTTCCGCGCGTACGACTCCAGGACCGGCCAGATCATCTTCTCCCACGACACCATCCAGGACGTCCGCGGTGTCAACGGGCTGACCGGTCGCGGCGGCACGCTGGCCGGGCCCGGTGCGGGCGCGGTGGTGTCGGACGGCATGGTCTACGTGCAGTCCGGTTACTCGTCGGGCTACGTGAACCCGCACGGCCACGTGCTACTGGCCTTCGGCCTGTAGCTTCGCGCGCACCCCGTCGGTGGGCAGGCCCGCCTGAGTGCGCAGCTCGACGGCTTTCTGCCAGGCCTGCCGGGCCAGTTCGGCGGCACCCGCCGCAGCGTGGGTGTCGCCGAGCTGTTCGTACGCGCCGGCTCCGAGCGGGAGGTCGCCGCCGAGCCGGAACATCTCCGACGAGCGGGTGAACGCCTCGGCGGCCTTCGCGTGATCACCCAGCCCCAGGTGGGCGGTGCCGAGGTTGTCCCACGCCTCGGCCTGGCCGATCAGGTGGTCCATCTCCCGCCACCTCCGCATCGCGCGTTCGGCGTGCTCGACGGCCCGCGTGTACTCGCCGAGCTTGTTGTGGCCCCACGCGAGGCCGGTCAGCGCGTTGGCCTGGCCGTAGGAGTCGCCGCACTCCTCGAACAACGCGAGCCCGCGCCGCGTGTGCTCCATCGCCTCGCCGATCCGGTCGTCCGGGCACAGCATCGCGATGTTCAGCAGCACCCCTGCCTGGCCCGCCGGATTGCCCTCGTAGACGTCGAACGCCCGGTGCAGCGCGGCGGTGGCCTCGTCGGGACGGCGCATGCGGCTCAGGCTGCGGCCGAGGTTGATCAGCGTGCGGCCCAGGCCGTCGGGGTCGTCGAGCTGTTCGACGGCGGCGACCGCGAGTTGCTGCGACGTCAGGAGATCGCGGTAACGCGCCTGGCGGTCGAGGGCGTCGGCGAGGGACCAGCCCATGAGCCACGTCTGCGCGGGCGTGCCGTGGCGCATCGCCGCCATCAACGTCGGGTGCTCGGCCATCAGCCACGCCAGCGCTTCCTCGTGCGTGCCGAAGCGCAGGACCACGACACCGGGAGCCGGTGGGTGGGTGGCCGGTCGGTGGCGGCTGGGCGTGTACACGACACCGGCCTCGACGCCCGTCAGCGCGAGGTGGTCGAGCAGCCGGTTCAGGGCCTCGTCGCGTTCGTCCTCGAGCGCCAGCTCGGCCGCGTAGTCGCGCAGCAGGTCGTGGCAGGTGAAGCGGCCCGGCTCCGGCTGGTCGATCAGGTTCGCCGTCGCGAGTTCGGCGAGCAGCGCCCCGGTCTCCCGCACGTCCAGCGCCGCCAGTGACGCGGCCCCGGCGAGGCTGATGTCCGAGCCCGGCATCAACCCCAGCAACCGGAACAGCCGCAGCGCCGCGGGACTCAACGCCTTGCAGGAGTGGGAGAACACCGAGCGCAGGTCGGCCGTGACGTCATCGTCGTCGGCGAACGCGTCGAGATCCGCCAGTTCGTCCGCGAGCGCCGCCAGCGGGAACTCCGGCTGCGTCGCCGCCCGTGCACCGGCCACCGCGAGCGCGAGCGGCAGGCGGGCGCAGCGGCGGACCACGGTGTCGACCGCGTCCGGCTCGGCCCGCGCGCGGTCGTGCCCGATCCGGGCGGCCAGCAGCTCGCGGGCGTCCTCCGGCGGCAGCAGCCCCAGCGGCAACGCCTTGGCGTGGGGCGGTTTGAGCGACGTGCGGCTCGTGATCACCACGTGCGCGTTCGGCGTGCGCGGCAGCAAGGGCTCGACCTGCTCGGCGTCCGTCGCGTTGTCCAGCAGCACGAGCACCCGCTTGTCCGCGAGCGCGTCCCGCAGCAGGGCCGACTGCCCCGCGAGGTCGTGCGGCACCTGCGCGCGCGGCACGTCGAGCGCGGAGAGGAACCGCAGCAGCGCGTCACCGGGGCTGACCGCCGCGCCGCTCGGGCCGAAGCCGTGCAGGTTCACGTAGAGCTGGCCGTCGGGGAACCGGTCGATGGCCCGGTGCGCCCAGTGCACGGCGAGCGAGGTCTTGCCGACCCCGCCGGTGCCGGTGATCACCACGACGCCGTTCGGCGCGTCGTCGAGCTCGGCGAGCTCCAGCGCCCGGCCGGTGAACGGCTTGGGCGCGGCCGGCAGCTGGCGCGGTGCCGAGGCGGCCCGCAGCCGACGGTGCACGGTCGCGAGGTGGCGTGACGGTTCGGCACCCAGCTCATCGGCGAGCCGGGCGCGCACGACCTCGAAGTGCCGCAACGCTTCCGCGGCGCGTCCGCTGCCGTGCAACGCCTCGATCAGCTGGGCGGCGATCCGCTCGTCCAGCGGCCGGCCGGCGGCCAAGGCGTGCAGTTCGGGCACCAGCTCCGCGTGCTCACCCCGGGCCAGCCGATCGTCGACGTGGTCGAGCCGGGCCGCGAGCAGCTCGTCCGCGAAGCCCGCGCGCAGCTGCCTGGCCCACGGTGTGTCCAGTGTGGACAACGGCTCGGCCGTGGCGAGCGCCAGCGCGTCGGCCGTCCTCCCCGCGCGCACCAGGTGCCGGAACAGGTGCAGGTCGATCTCCAGCGGGTCCACGCGCAGCACGTAGCCGCCGCGGTCGCGTTCGATCAGACCCGGCAACGTCTGCCGCAGCCTCGTCAGCCAGGTCTGCACCATCGCACGGGCTCGCGGCGGGGGAGCGTCGCCCAGGACCCGTTCGACCAGCTCTTCGGCGGTCACGACCTGACCCGCGTCGGCGAGCAGCACGCCGAGCAGGGCGCCGAGGCGCGTCGGACCGAACTCGGTCGCGCCGAAGACCGTGTACCGCACGGTGATCACCGTAGTGGCTCCGGCTCCGCGTGCACCTCGGCCGAGCGTCACGTCGTCCTCACACGAGGAACGACTCCCGCAGCTCCCGGACCATCAGCTCCGGCACCTCCAGCGCCGCGAAGTGGCCTCCCCGCGCCATCTCCGTCCAGCGCACGATGGTGTGGTTGCGTTCGGCCATCCGCCGGATCGGCACCCCGACGTCGTGCGGGAACACCACGACCGAGGTCGGTGTCGCGGACATCGGCTCCAGCTCGCCCCACGTCTCGTCCCCCTCCTGGTAGTACCGCGCCGACGAGCCCGCGGTCCGGGTGAACCAGAAGATCGACGCGGTCGTCAGCACCGCGTCGAGGGGTACCCCGATCTCCGGGTCGCTCCACGTGTGGAACGCCCACTCGATCCACTCGAGCTGGGCCACCGGAGAGTCGGTGAGCGCGTGGGCGACCGACTGCGGCCGCGTGCTCTGCATCGACACGTACCCGAACTGCTCGAACTCGTACCGGAAGGCCTTCTCCGCGGACCGGCGCTCGGCGTCGACGCTCATGTCCGCGGTCTCCTGGGTGACACCGGCGGAGAAGATCTGGTTGACGTGGACGGCCTTCACCTCGTCGCACATCCCGAGCTGACGGGTGAGCATGGCGCCGAAGTCGTAGCCGTGCGCGAGGTAGCGGTCGTAGCCCAGGCGTCGCATCAGCTCGGCGAACACGCCGGCCACGCGGGGGATGGTCCAGCCGAGCTCCGTCGTGGGGCCCGGGAAACCGAAGCCCGGCACGGACGGGATCACCAGGTGGAAGTCGCGGCTCAGCGGTTCGATCATCTGCTCGAACGCGAAGCACGTGGTCGGCCAGCCGTGGGTGAGCAGCAGCGGTTCGGCGTTCGCTTTGGTGCTCTGCACGTGCAGGAAGTGCAGCGGGGTGCCGTCGATCTCGGTGAGGAACTGCGGGATCTTGTTGAGCCGCCGTTCCCGCTCGCGCCAGTCGAAGTCGCGCCAGTGGGCCACGAGCTCCTTGAGGCGGTCCTGGGGTGTGCCCTGCGCCCAGCTCGCGCCCGCCGGTTCGCTGGGCCAGCGGGTCTGGTCGAGGCGGCGGTGCAGGTCGTCGATCTCGGACTGGGGGATGGCGATCTCGAACGGCTTCATGCAGGCGACGCTATGGCCACTGTAGGACAGTTATGGTCCTACAATGGCCTCTGCTCGGTTGTTGAAGTTGCTCGGTCTGCTGCAGTCGCGCCGCGAGTGGTCCGGTGCGGAGCTCGCGGACAGGCTGGGCGTCACCACGCGCACGGTCCGGCGTGACGTCGACCGGCTTCGTTCGCTGGACTACCCGGTGCACGCGTCGATGGGCACGTCCGGCGGTGGCTACCGGCTCGGGCCGGGTGCGCGGCTGCCGCCGTTGCTGCTGGACGACGACGAGGCCGTGGCCGTGGCGGTGGGGCTGCGGACCGCGAGCGGCATCGAGAACATCGGTGAGACGGCCGTGCGCGCGTTGCTGAAGGTCGAGCAGGTGCTGCCCTCCTCGCTGCGCCACCGCGTCGCGGCGCTGGAGATCGCGACGGTGCCGCACACCTCGGCGCCTCCCGCGGTCGACGCCGGGCTGCTGACGCTGGTCGGGACGGCCTGCCGCGACCGGCAGCGGATCCGGTTCTCCTACGTCGGGCACTCCGGGGAGGAGTCCCGGCGCGAGGCCGAGCCGCACCGGCTCGTGACGTGGGGCCGTCGCTGGTACCTGGTGGCCTGGGACGTGCTGCGGGAGGACTGGCGGACATTTCGACTCGATCGGATGAGCGTGAGCACCCCGTTCGGGGCCCGCTTCACGCCCCGTGAGATCCCAGGCGGTGACGCGGGAGCGTTCGTGGCGGCGCGCGTGGCCGATCGGTGGCCGGTGCAGGGCGTCGTGCGACTGAGCGTGCCCGCGTCCCAGGCCGTGGACTGGCAGAGCTACGGCGAGGTTTCGGCTGTGGACGAAACCTCGTGCCACGTGCGGGTCGGAGGCGAGACGATGGACGACGTGGTGTTCATGCTCGCGAGCATCACCGTCGAGTTCGAGGTCGTCTCCCCGCCGGAGCTCTCCGCCGCGTTGCTCCGAGCAGCGGACCGGTTCCGCCGGGCGGCGAAGTTCTAGAGGATTTCTCAGGGTCCTGACAGCAGACTCCCAGGCCGGCAGGGCTTAGTGGAGGTCAGGGAGGTCCGCCATGCTGATCGATCACACGAGGCCGCTGCACGCGGCTCCGCCGGCCACGGTTCCGCTGGGCAATGCGCTGACGGTGACCCACGCGTCGGACCGCGGACCGCGCAGGTACAACGCCGACGCGTTCGCCGCGGGCCGCCGCACGTTCGTGGTCACCGACGGGGTGGGGGACTCCGCGGCCGCCGCCGAGGCCGCGTGGGCCGCCGCCCGTGCCGCGACCCTGCTGACCGATCCGGTCGCGGCGATCCTCGCCGCACGCGACGCCCTCCAGGTGCACTCGGGCGACGCCGTGATCGTCGTCGCCACCGCCCGTCCGGACGGCGGCTTCGACGTGGCGTGGGCAGGCGACGCCCGCGCGTACGCCGCCGACGGCTCGGACCTGGTCCAGCTCACCACCGACCACACGGTCGCCGAGTACTTCCGCGAGCGCGGCATCAAGGCCGAACCGCGGATGGACCACGTCGTCACCAACACCGTTCGCCACGCGACGGCCGAGAACATCGGCCGTGCCGCGACACGGTCTCCGCGGCTCGCTCTCGTGTCCGATGGCGTCTACGGGCCGTTGGGGTACAACGGGATCGAGGCGATCATGTCCGGGCACGGCTCGGCGGAGCGCTTGGTGCGTGCGGCTCTGTACGCGCGCGGCACCGACAACGCGACGGCGCTCGTGGTCAGCTGACCTTCTTGCCGCGCTTCTTCTTGCTCGCCTCGACGCTGCGCTGCAACGCCTCCATGAGGTCCACGACCCCGGTGGCCTCCGCCGGCTCGTCCTCGACCTTGACCTTGCTGCCCTTCTGCTTGGCCTTGATCAGCTTGTTCACGCGCTCGGTGTAGGTGTCGCGGTAGTCCTTCGGCCGCCACTCGCCGGCCATCGACTCGACCAGCGACACCGCCATGTCGAGCTCCTTGCCGCGCGGTGCCCTGCCCTCCGGCACCACGTCGAGAACGTCCTTCGGTTTGCGGATCTCGTCTGCGAAGAAGAGCGTGTGCACGGCGAGGATGCCCTTGTCCTCGGTCAGCGCGGTCAGGTACTGCTTGCCGCGCATGACGAACATCGCGATGCCCGCCCGGTTCGTCTTCTTCATCGCCTGCGCCAGCAGCAGGTACGGGCGGGAGAACTCGGGCTTGGCCGGCCCCAGCCAGTACGTCTTCTGGAAGTGCACCGGGTCGATCTCGTCGATGTCCACGAACGCCTCGATGTCGAGCGTGCGGCTGCGGCCCGGCGCGATCTCGTCCAGCTCCTCCGGCTCGACGACCACGTACTCGCCGTTCTCGACCTCGTGCCCCTTCACGATCTTGTCGTAGGGCACCTCACGGCCGGTGCGCTCGTTGACGCGCTTGTACCGGATCCGGTCGGACGTGCCGCGCTGGAACTGGTTGAAGTGCACGGTGTGGTCCTCGGTGGCGCTGTACAGCTCCACCGGGATGCTCACGAGTCCAAAACTGACAGAACCGCTCCAGATCGCCCTCGCCATGCAGGTCAGGTACCCACGACTCGGCGTGGTTAGTCGTCGATCGGCCGCGGAGGTCCGGCCTTGCTACCGTCACGGGCGTGAGAGTCGTGGTGCTGTCCGACACCCACGCACCGCGCTTCTGGAAGCGGTGCCCACCGGCCGTGGCTGAGCATCTGCGGTCAGCCGACCTGATCCTGCACGGCGGGGACGTCTGCGTCGCTCCCGTGCTGGACGAGCTGGCGCAGTACGCACCCGTCATCGCCGTGTGCGGCAACAACGACGGCCCGGACGTGGTGGCGTGGGGCGCTCCGGAGACGGTCGAGTCCGACATCGGCGGCCTGCCGTTCGCGATGATCCACGACAGCGGCCAGAAGACCGGCAGGATGGCGAGGATGCGCAGCCGGTTCCCCGCCGCCCGGCTCGTCGTGTTCGGACATTCGCACATCCCGTGGGACGAGGAGCAGGACGGGGTCCGCGTGTTCAACCCCGGCTCGCCCACGGACAAACGGCGTCAGCCGCACGGCACGGTCGGGCTGCTGGAGATCGAGGACGGTGTCCTGCTCGACGCCCGGATCGTGCCGGTCACGCGGTGACTTCGGCCTCGCGCCCCGCCCAGGCCGCGAGTCGCGGGCCGAGCGCCTCGTAGACCTGCGGGTCGAACCCCATGCCGGTGTGCGTGCTGCGCACCTCGACGCATTCCGCGCACGGGTCCTGGCACAGCTCCCACGGCACAACCCCGTCCTGCCGCGAGAAGACGGAGACCGCGGGAACGCGCAGCGGTTCGGCGAGCGCTTTGATGTGCTCGTCGAAGCACGGTCCGCGCATGCAGTCGTCGTCGAGCAGTCCGGGCACACCCGCGGCGGCGAGCCGGGCCAGGAACCGCGCGACGCGCATGACGCTGGGATGCGCGCCCATCGGGTCGAGCACGGGGCTGCCCAGCATCACCAGGCCGTGCACGAGATCGGGACGCCGGGCGGCGACGAGCCGCGCGAGCCAGCCGCCGCGGCTCTGGCCGAACAGCACCACCGGCCGGCCGGTGACCTCGGCATGCCTTTCGGTGCTGTGCATGAGCTTCGTCAGCAGTTCCGCGGTGCAGCCCACGGTGAACCCGACCCCGGAGGGGGCCGGGCGGTAACCGCGGGCGCGCAGCCACGACGCGGCGGGGGCCAGGCTGGCCTCGCCGGCTCCGAAACCCGGCACGAGCACGACGCCGAGTCCGTTGCCCTGGTGCGGATCCGCGTTCCGCCACACCGGGTGGCGCAGCAGCCTCGGCACGTCCCACACCGCCCTCACCACGCTTTCGCGTGAGGCGGATCGCAATCCGTCGAACATGACTGTGGGTTGCCGACCGATCGGCACCTAAACCGTCATGTTCGCACCACGATCGTGCGCAATGAGGCGTGCCCGGGCCGCCAGCCGGTCGACACGGCGACGTACCTCGCGGTGGTGGCCGAGCCGTAGGTCTTGCCGTCCACGCTGTACGTCACGGTGTGCGGCGGTCGCCCGCCGTGTGTCCACTCCAGATCGACGTCACCGATGGCGTGCACCGCGCCGAGGTCGACGACCATGCGGCCGTCGCGGCCCGGCGTCCACGCGGTGTGCCGATCACCGTCGACCGCGGCGGCCGGGTCGCTCATGCCGGGCGGCAGCACGGAGTTCGGGAACGTGACGCACCCCAGCGCGAGGTCGTCGATCGGGAACGCCCGCACACCCGGCATGCTGACCGTGCGCTCGGCACGGCCCAGAGCGACCTTGAGGCTTCGGCCGTCGCGGTGGACCAGCACGAACATCGCCGGGCCACCGCGGAAGGTGACCCGCTGCGCGTCGTGCACGACGGCCGTGATGCCCGGCGGGATGTCGCGGGCGGTGAACCACGGCACCTCGACCCGCGCGGTGGCCGCGGGCAGGGTGAGCGCGTACTCGGTGCCGTCGCGGGTCGTGACCTGCGTGCCGCGGTAGAGCCTGGAGCCGTGCAGCCGGACGGTTCCGGCCACGTCGGCGCCGGACAGGTTGAAGGCGCTGAGGAACCCGTCCGCCGTGCTCGCGAGCACTCCCGGAGGGCACCGGGGCACCGGTTCCGCCGCGATCTTCCGCAGGTCCGCGCGGACGTAGCCCTCCACGATCCCGGCCGGCACGGTGATCGTGTCGCCCTGCACGGTGATCGGCTCGGCCGAGCGCGCGACGAACCCGGCCCGACCGTCCACGTCGAGCCAGCCCGTCGTGCTCGCGTCCGGGCGGGGGTACGAGGCCACCGTCGTCCACGTGCTGCCGTCCGTCGACGTCTCGACGCGGTAGGCGACCGCGGCCGCGGTCTCCCAGCGCAGGCGCACGCGGTCCACCGCGGTGGCGGTGCCGAGGTCGACGGCGATCCAGCTGTCCGCGCGGCCGCGTTCGGCACGGGCGACCGCCCAGCGCGTGGCGGGATCGCCGTCGACCGCCTTCGCCGGCTCGTAGCCGGGGTCGAACGACGACGCCGTCACCGTTCCCCGGCCCGCCTCGAACTCGAACAGCGAGTAGCCGTAGGTGGGGTGCGGGGTGACGCCGACCATGCGGACGTGCCGCGCGGTCGTCGCCGGGAACGTCAGGTCGTCGACGCGGAACCCCGTGCGCGCCGGGACCGTGACGCTGCCCGCCGAGCCCGTGTAGGTGCGGGACCCGGTGAGGCCGGGCATCCCGGCCATCGCGAGGTTGTGCACGTCGACCCGGCCAGGGCGGGGGAGCGCGCACACGATCGTGCCGGTCGGCAGGGTGGCGGTGCCGGCGAACCCGTCCGCGAACCGCAGGAGGCTCGCCGTGGCGTCGACGCCGTCGCGCACCTGGTGGTGGACAACGGTGTTGCGCCCGAGGACGGCCGCCGGGGGCAACAGCATCGGCGTCGAGCCGCTGATCTTGAACAGCCAGTCGTCGTGCGAGGGCTGCCACGCGAGCTTCGTGAACCCCGGCTTGGTCACCGTGCCCGCCCACGCGGCCGCCGACTGGTGGGTCACCAGACCGGGGCCGGCGCCGTGGTCGATCGTGGTGGCGGCGTCGCGGAAGAACTCCTGCTCGGACACGGGGTTCGCGGGCGGGCGCAGTTCGTGCAGCAGGTAGCTGATCGCGAGCTCGGCGCGTGCCTCCGGCTCGTACTTGGCCTCACCGGAGAACTTCGCGAGCCGGTGGACCGGCGGATGGGCCTGGTAGGCGAGCAGCCGGGACGCGAGCGCGGCCTCGGCGCGAGCGGCCATCGGGTCGCGCAGGACGGTGGAGCGGAAGGCGAGCGGGATGACGTCCCGGCCGTAGAGGTGCTCGCGGTCGTTGACCATGGGCATCAACGGCTCACCGGCGTCGCTCATCGTCGCCAGGATGGTGCGCCACAACAGTTCTCCGTTGGGCTGCTTGGTCAGCACCTCGGGCAGCGGCCGTCCGGCGAGCAGGAAGTGCACGGCGTTGCGGCCCGAGGTGCGCCAGAGCTCCTCCTGGTAGTGCGGGCCGAACGAGCCGTGGTTCTCGACGATGAACGTGTCGTGCAGGTTCGTGGCCGTGTTGGCGGAGATCGCCGTTCCGTCCACGACGGACGGGTTGGCGAGGTCGGCCGCGGGCAGCCCGGCCTCGTTGCGGCTCCAGCGCCCGAACGCCTCGCGCCAGCCCGGTCCGTCGCCGTGCCAGGCCAGGCCGGGCGCGAGCGCCTGGGCGTAGACGCCCATCTCCTCCAGCTTCGTGTCGCCGCGGTGGCCGCCGACGAGCCCGTTCGGCGTCCAGGAACCGGAACGCGGGTCGTTCCCGGTGCCGAGCGACGTCGTGTACTCGGCCTGGCCACGTGCGATCGCCTCGACGTGCGCGCGGGTGGCGGCGTCGAGGTGCGGCCAGAGCAGCCGGGCGGCCAGCACGAAGTAGGACTGGAAGGTGGTGTCCCAGAACAGGGTCTTGCCCCACTCGGTGCCACCCGCGAGCACGTTGCTCGCCGCGAAGTGCTTGATCGTGGCGAGCGTGTGGTCGCGCAGGACGTCCTTCTCGACGCCCGCCAGTGCCGCGTCGTAGCCGCCCCTGGTGAGCAGGACGGCGTTGCCGAGCACGACCGCGAACCCGAAGTCGGTGCGACGGTAGCGTCCGGCCGCGGCGTCGTACTGCGTCTCGGCCCACCTCGTGTGCCTGAGCAGCACCTCGTAGTAGGTGTCCTTCAGCTGCGCCACCGAGACTTTCGGCGCGACCGCCAGCACACCCGTGGCGTAGAGGAACGTCCTGCGGTTGATCAGCATGTCAGGGCCGCCTCCGCCCAGTCGGCGTGGTCGAAGTTGCGGCCGTCGCCGCCGTCGGTGACGCGGAGGCTGAGCATCCGGACGGTGCTGACGTCGACGTCGATCGGCACCGCCGCGCCCTTGCCGCTGACGACTCCGCTGTCGTGCAGGAGCTCGTTGTCGCCGAACACCTGGAACACGACCGATCCGGGCTGTTCGGTCTCGTCGTCGAGGCCGATCTTGGCCGTGAACCGCTCGCAGCCGCGGCCCAGGTAGACCGAGACCTCGGACGGTGCGTGCGTGCCGAGCCCCTTGGCGTAGGTGACACCGCCGATCGACAGCACCGCGCCGTCACCGCCGGTGTTCTCGCCGTTGGACCTGTCGCGTTCCACCGGGCCCCAGCCGTTGGTCTCGCTCATGAACGGCAGATCGCTGACCTGCGTCCCGTTCACCGGCACCGGGGGCGGCACGAACGCCTTGACCACCTGCTCGACGTGCACGCCGGGACTGAAGGTGGCGACGATCGGCACGTCGACCGGGCCGATGCCCGTTCCGGCGGTGAGCCGCCAGCGTCCGCTGACCGACTCGCCGGGCGCGAGCGTGCGCCGCCCGACCGCGGCACCCGTGACGGACCAGCCCTCGGGGGCGACCGCGGTCAGCTTGACGTCGCGGATCGCCTTGTCCCCGTTGGTGAACGTGCCGGCGACCTCGAGCGTCGAGCCCGGCGGGGTGTCGATCGTGCCGGTGGGCTCGACCGTGAGCGTGGTCTTCGGCACCTGGCGGATCGGCTGGTCGCACGTCTGCAGGCCGGGGCGGTAGCGGCAGACGACCGCGGCGAAACCGCCGTTGCGCCTGGCCGGCACCGCGAGGGTGTCGGTGTGGCGCAGGACCTGCGTGTCGCGCACGACGTCGGCCCTGGTGGCGGGGTCGCGCACGGTCTCGACCAGCCACTGCCCGCCGCCGAGGAACTCCAGCGGCGCCCGC
The DNA here is from genome assembly GCF_026242055.1 of Lentzea sp. NEAU-D7. GTDB lineage: Bacteria > Actinomycetota > Actinomycetes > Mycobacteriales > Pseudonocardiaceae > Lentzea. The sequence goes on from NZ_JAPJDL010000002.1 coordinate 553,273, forward strand.
AGCGTGCGCTCCTGGGTGGCGATGCCGCCGACGAACCACCTGTCGCCGTTGCGGCGTGCGACGACGGCGTGCGAGTCCGGATCGCCGTCGAGCAGCCGGGTCTCGTCCCAGACCGTCGGGACCTGGTCGAGGTAGCGCAACGCCTGCGGATGCCGTTCGTAGGCCTCGGGCTTGTCCGCGAAGTGCGTCCAGCCCGACTCGTAGACGACCGGCAGCGCCACCTCGTGCGCGATCGACGCCTCCTTCGTGCCGACTTCGAGCGACACGGGCGTGTAGTCCATCGAGCCGGCGACGTTGCGGGTGAAGAACTGCACGGGGTTGTTGGCGGCGGGCGGGTAGTTCTCGGCGCCGCGGACGGCCTCCATCGTGAGCACGTGCGGCCAGGTGCGCGCGAGGCCGTGCGGGATGGTGGAACCGTGGAAGTTGACCATCAGCTTCAGGTCGGCCGTCTTCTGCAGCACCGCGTCGTACCAGCGGTAGCGGTCCTGCGAGTCGGACTCCATGAAGTCGAGCTTCACGCCCTTCGCGCCCCACTGCTTGATCCTGGGCAGCACGGTGTCGCGTTCCTGCTGGGTGTCGAGGTCGCTCCAGCGCAGCCACAGCAGGATCTCCACGCCCTGCGCGCGGGCGTACCGGATGAGCTCCGGCACCCACGCGGCGCTCCAGCCCTCGTCGACCAGCGCGTACTCCCAGCCGTGGCGGGCGGCGAAGTCCACGTACTGCTTCTGCCGTGCGAAGTCGCCCGGACTGGAGTGCTCGCTCAGCCACGACCACGCGACCTTGCCCGGCTTGATCCAGCTCACGTCCGTGAACGTCGCGGGGCTGGCCAGGTCGTCCACGAGGGTGGAGGTGCTCACGGTGTGCAGGTCGCCGACGATGGCGGTACGCCACGGGGTCGTGCCGGTCGACGCCACCTGCGCGTCCGCCAGCACGACCTGGAAGCCGTCGCCGCTCCTGCGCAGCCTGCTGCCCGCGTACCTGCCATCCACATCGGACTCGGTGAGCAGCGCGAAGTCCTGTCCCGTCTGGAAGAGCGACGGATAGCCGAAGTCGCCGGTGGCCTCACCCGCGGTCGTGCGCACGCGGTTGGCCTCGTACCAGGCGTTGTAGGGCAGCAGCCACGCCTTCGAGTCGGCGGGGACGCGGAAGCTCGACGCCTCGGACGTGACCGCGGCCGGTCCCGGCAGCACGTACCGGTAGGCGACGCCGTCCGCCGAGGCGCGCACGAGCAGGTCGAAGCGGCCGGAGGCGTTGCGGAAGCCGAACCGCGCCTCGGTCATGCGGGCCGAACGCTGCACGCGCTTGCCGTGGGGCATGGTGTAGCGATCGATGACAACGCGGTCACTGCGCCCCGTGAACGTCAGGTCCTTGGTGAGATCCGCGGTGGTCGTGGTGAGACCGACGGCAGCCGGCTGGAGCACGGTTCTGCCCTGCCTGGTCACGTCCAGAGTCAGGTTTCCGCTGTTCAGGGATAGTCTCGCGGTGATCTGGCCCGGTCCGGCCACGGTCCAGCCGGTCGGCGCGGCCACGGCGGGGGCGGAGGGCAACAGCAGGGCGAGCACGAGTACGAGCAGTCGTGACATCGTTGTCAGCTCCTGGGTGTGGGACCGCTCTCATCGTGTGGGTCCGCACGTTCCCGGTCAAGGGGCTGATGATTATCAGTCGATTTGCGGACAGATGAAGAGATCTTCATCTTGGTCTCATGCGGCACTTCGCGAGGGACGGCAGGCTCGGTCGCATGCTGCCGTCCGCCCGCACCGGCACGGTCCTCGTGGCCGTGCTCAGCGTGGCGTGCGCGCTCGCGGCCGTGCTGCTCGTGCTGACCGTGGTGCGGCCGGTGCCCCCGGACGTGCGCACGCCGGAAGTGCGGATAGGACGTTCCGCTCCGCCGACGACGTCCTCGGTGGCGCCCACGCCCGAGTCGGTGGTGCCCACGCCGGGACCGGCGGTGCCCGCACCGGGGTCGGTGCTGCCGCCGCCACCGCCGGTCGATGACGACGACGAGGACGACTGACGTGCCCGCACGCGTGAAGATCATGTGCTGGCTCCTCGGCCTGATGACGCTCGTCCTCGCGACCGTCGTGGTCGTGGTGTGGCGCCTGCTGCTCGTCGACGTCGACGACCGCGTCAACCGCGCCCTGGAGCAGGAGACCACCGAGTTCGGCGCCTACGCGGAGAACCACGCCGGTGACGCCGGCACCGTCGCCGACGCCCACCTGCGCCTGCAGTACCCCGACGAGCACGAGGTCCACCTGGCCGTGCTGCCCGGCCACGTGCTGGTGCAGCGCTCCGAGGTGACCTACGCGCTGGAGAAGGACCGCGCCGTGCTGGACGCGATCACGTCCGCCGGCACGCCGTGGGGCGTCGCGTCCACCCCGGCCGGGCCGTTCCGGTGGGCGAAGGTGCACACGGCCGCGCCGGCGGAGATGTGGTTCGTCACCGGCTACTTCGAGGACGGTGTCCGAGCGCCGGTGCACTCGACGGTGCGCGTCCTGGTGCTGGTGTCGCTGGCCGGCCTGCTGATCGCCGCCCTCATCGCGTGGCTCGTGGCGGGCGTGGTCCTCGCTCCGATCCGCGTGGTCCGCCAGGCCGCCGCCGAGATCACCGAGGCCGACCTCACCCGCCGGATCCCGGTGTCGGGCAACGACGACGTGGCGGCGCTGGCGAAGCAGTTCAACTCGATGCTCGACCGCCTCGACCGCTCGTTCCGCCTGCAGCGCCAGTTCCTCGACGACGCCTCCCACGAACTGCGCACACCGATCACCATCGTCCGCGGCCACCTGGAACTGCTGGGCGACTCGCCGCAGGAGCGCGCCGACGTGGTGCGGCTGTGCACCGACGAGCTCGACCGCATGGCCCGCCTGGTCGAGGACCTGCTGCTGCTGGTCAAGTCCGAACGCCCGGACTTCCTGCGCCCCGTCACCGTCAGCCTGCCGGAGCTCACCAGCGACATCGACGCCCACCTCCGCGCCCTCGGCGACCGCCGCTGGGTGCTCGACTCGATCGCGGAAGGCGAGGCCGTGCTGGACCCGCAACGCGTGACCCAGGCCGTTCTGCAGCTCGCCTCGAACGCCGTCCGCCACACCACCCCGGGCGCGACCATCCGCTTCGGATCCTCTGTGGACTCCGTCGTCTCCTTCTGGATCGCCGACTCCGGTCCCGGCGTGAGCGACGAGTCGCTGCTGTTCTCCCGCTCCACCGGCCTCGGCCTGCCGATCGTGAAGGCCATCGCCGAAGCCCACGGAGGCGCCGTGCGGGTGAGCTCGGTGGCGGGCGAGGGCGCGACGTTCGTGGTGGAGGTGCCCCGATGACCGGCCGGATCCTCATCGTCGAGGACGAGGCGCGCATCGCCTCGTTCGTGGAGAAAGGCCTGCGGGCCAACGGCTTCACCACGTCCGTCGTGGCCTCGGGAGCCGACGCGCTGTCGTGGGCCGCCTCGTTCGACCTGGTGGTGCTGGACCTCGGACTGCCCGACCTCGACGGCTTCTCCGTCCTGCGGTCCCTGCGCGACCAGGGCGTCACCACACCGGTGATCATCCTGACCGCCCGCGACTCGGTGCACGACACCGTGGCGGGCCTGTCCGGCGGCGCCGACGACTACATGACCAAACCGTTCCGCTTCGAGGAACTGCTGGCGCGCGTCCGCCTCCGCCTGCGCCCGCCCGGCGTGCCCGAGGCGACGGTGCTCACCGCCGGCTCGCTGTCGCTCGACCTGCGCACCCGCCAGGCCGTGCTGCCGTCCGGCCCGGTGGACCTCACCGCGCGCGAGTTCGCCCTGCTGGAGCTGTTCCTGCGGCATCCCGGGCAGGTGCTGGTGCGCGAACAGATCCTCTCCCACGTCTGGGGCTACGACTTCGACCCCGGGTCCAACGTGGTCGACGTGTACGTGCGCTCGTTGCGGCGCAAGATCGGCGCGGAGCGGCTGGAGACCGTGCGCGGCATGGGGTACCGCCTCAGCTAGATGAAGAGTCCTTCATCCGGGCCTCACCTGTGGATCAGGGTGGCCGCGCACGATCGTTCTCGTGATGCTGACGCTGGTGGTCTTCGCGGTGGCGGTGGTGCTGTGGACGTGCACACCGCTGGACGACACGTTCGTCGCCCTCGCCGCCGTCGTGACCCTGCTGCTGTTCGGAGTCCTGCCCGCCTCGGCCCTGGCGGTGCTGGGAGGCTCGACGACGTGGCTGCTCATCGCCGCGTTCGTGCTGGCCGCGGGCGTCTCGGCGTCCGGGCTGCCCACGCGCCTGGCGACCTCGCTGGTGGGACGTGCCCGCTCGGTGCGCGGTCTGATGCACCTGACGGCGTTCGCCTTGCTGCTCACGGCGTTCTTCGTGCCGTCCACCTCGGGCCGTGCCGCCCTGACCCTGCCGGTGTACCGGGCTCTGCGGGTCAACGCGCGGGTGTCGCGGGCGCTCGGGGTGCTGTTCCCGTCGGTGATCCTGCTGACCGCGGTGGCGACGCTGGTGGGGGCGGGGGCGCACCTGATCACCAGCGCTTTGCTGGAGCAGGCGACGGGGCAGGGGATCGGGTTCGGGCAGTGGATGCTGCTCGGGCTCCCGCTCGCGGTGGTCAGCGCGCACGTGACGGCCGAAGTGGTGTTGTGGCTGTTCACGAGCCGTGCGGACCGCGCGGAGCCGCTGGTTGGCGCTGCGGAGCCGTTGACCGGCCATGGGGAGCCGTTGACCGGTCATGCGGAGCCGCTGGCTGACGGTGTGGATTCGTTGGTTGGCGGTGTGGGGTCGGCTGGCCGTGCGGAATCGTTGGCCGGCCGTGCGGGGGCGTCGACTGGCCACCCGCAGCCGCTGGCTGGCCGTGCCGGGCCGCTCGCTGGCCACACGCAGCCGCTGGCTGGCCGGATGGAGCCGCTCGCGAGCCACACTCAGCCGTTGAATCGCCACACGCAGCCGTCGGCCAGCCACGCGCAACTGTTGACTGGCCATGCGGAACCGTTGGCTGGCCGCACCCAGCCGCTGGCTGACCGAGTGGAACCGTTGGCTGACCGCACCCCGCCGCTGGCTGACCGAGTGGAACCGTTGGCTGGCCGCACCCCGCCGCTGACTGGCCGAGTGGAGCCGCTGGCCGACCACACTCAGCCGTTGAACCGCCGCACCCAGCCGCTGACTGGCCGCGCGAAGCCGCTGACCGGCCACACGCAGCCCCTGAACGTGAGCCACGAGCCCACAGCCGCCCTCGCAGCGCGGAGCGAGGGTCCCCTCCCAGGGGACCCCTGTTCTGATTCTCCCAGACAGCACCGACAGTTTTCGGCGCTCACCAGGCCCGAGATCACCTCCCTGGTCATCGTCGGCGTCGTCTCGGCGGGGTGGCTGACCGAGTCCTGGCACCACGTCCCGCCCGAGGTCACCGCCCTCGCCGGCGCCGTCGCCATCACCGCGCCGCGCCTCGGCACCACGACGCTCAAAGCCGCGTTCGCCGAGATCCCGTGGTCGCTCCTGCTCTTCATGGCCGCCACCACGATGCTCGGCTCGGCCCTGGTCAGCTCCGGCGCGGCGCACACCGTCGCCACCCTCATCAACCCGGCCCACCTGCTGCCGACCGTGATCGTGGTGAGCCTCCTCGCGCACCTCGTCATCCAGTCCCGCTCGGCCCGCTCCTCGGTCCTGGTCCCGATCGTCATCCCGCTCGCCGCGGCCGCGGGCATGAACCCCGCCGCGCTGGCATTCATCTCCACCGCGGCCGCCGGCTTCTGCCACACCACCACGGCGTCCGCGAAACCGGTCGCCCTCTTCGCCGACGCCTACAGCCAGCGGGACCTGCTCAAGCTCTCGGCGGTCCTGGCGCCGATCACCGGCGCGCTCGTCCTCGCGTGCGCCGTTCTCCTCTGGCCGCATCTCGGCCTGCCACTGAAATGAGGTCACCGATGCGTTTCCTGGTCGCTCCCAGCGGTTTCAAGGAGTCTTTGGACGCGTGCGACGTCGCCGATGCGATCGCACGGGGCATCTACCGCGTGGTGCCCGGCGCCATCGTGGACAAGGCACCGCTCGTCGACGGCGGCGAGGGCTCGGCCCGGGCGCTCGCCGAAGCCACGAACGGCGCGCTCGTCCCCGCGCTCGTCACCGGACCGGTCGGCGAGCAGATCCCGTCCCACTTCGCGCTGCTCGGCGGCCCCGGCCCGCGCACGGCGGTGGTCGAGATGGCCGCGGCGGCAGGACTGAGGCTCGTCCCGAAGGACCACCGCGACCCGGCGACCACCACCACGTACGGCGTCGGTGAGCTGATCCGCGCAGCCCTGGACCTCGGCGTCGACCGCATTCTGGTCGGGTGCGGCGACTCCGGCACGTCGGACGGCGGCGCGGGCGCGCTGCAGGCGCTGGGGGCCCGCATCACCGACGCGCACGGCCGCGAGATCGGACGCGGGGGAGCGGCCCTGGCCGGCGCCGCCGCACTCGATCTGTCCGAAGTGGACCCCAGGCTCGACAAGGCCGAGATCACCGTGGCCTGCAACCAGCACAACGTCCTGTGCGGCGACCGGGGCGTGGCGAGGGTGTTCGGCCCGCAGAAGGGCGCGGCCCCGGCACAGGTCGAACTGCTCAGCGACGCCTTGGACAACTGGGCCGACCTGCTCGGTCCCGGCGTCCGCACCATGCCGGGCGGGGGCGCGTCCGGCGGGCTCGGCGCCGGCCTGCACGCGCTGGGCGCCACCCTGCTGCCGCGCTTCGACGTCGTCCTCGAGCACTCCGACCTCGACGCCCGCCTGCCGGAGGCCGACCTGGTGATCACCGCGGAAGGCGCCATCGACGGCCAGACCCCGCACGGCAAGGTGCCCGCGGAGGTGGCGCGCCGGGCCAAGAAGCACGGCAAGCCCGTCATCGCGCTCGCCGGCACCATCGGGGAGGACGCCCGCGCCAACCACGACGCCGGCATCGACGCCTACGCCAGCATCATCGCCGCACCCGTCACGCTGGACACCGCGATGGCCAGAACGGCGGAACTCCTCACCGATGCCACGGAACGCACCCTGCGACTGCTCCTGGTCGGCGCGGCACTCACACGATGATCTCGACCTCCTTGCGGAGCTTGGCACCGTTCAGCAGCTCGAGGTCGTCACCGCTCCAGAAGCGGCCGGGGTCGTACCAGTTGGGCCTGCGCTTGGGCAGCAGGCCCATCTCCTCGTACGTCACGGCCACGATCTCCGCGCAGAACGCGCTCTCGATCGTCGCGTCACCCTTGGGCCCCAACGGAACCCGCCCGCGCAACCACCGCGAGGCGAGCTTCGCGGTGGAGGGGAACGGCGTGCCGTCGAGCCGCGCCACCGTCCGCAGCGCGGCGTCCTCCATCTCGCGCGTCACCTCGTGGTCGAGCTGCCGCAGCCAGGCCCGCTGCTTGTACTTGTCGTGCCACGTCACGACCGCGTCGCGCAGGTCGTGCAACTGGGCGCCGCGCTGGTGCGTGCCGCTCCACATGTCCTTCAGGGACTTGCCGAGCTCGGCGTGCCACATCAACGGCGGCATGTCGTCGATCACGATCGCCATGCCGACGTGGTTGACGGGGCTGTTCGTCATGGCCTGGATCGCCCGGTCCGCCGCACTGCGCCCCCGGAACACCCACACGTCGCCGGTGCGGGTCATCTCGACGGCTTTGTCCAGTGTTGTCGCCATGGCCCAGTAGCCTAGGCACATGAAGCTGTGGAAGGTGATCGGTATGGCCGCTTTCGCGGGTGTCGCGGCGAGCGGCGTGGTCGTCGCCCGCAACCAGCGCCGCCGCGCCGCCTACACCCCCGACCAAATCAGGGAACGCCTGCACCAGCGGCTGGCCGAGGCGTCCGCGCCCCGTCCGGAATGAGCCGGTAGACCACAAAGGACGCCGCGGCGGTGCACCCGGCCGAGCCGGATCGGCGTGGCTACGGCGCAGTTCCCCCGGCGGGGAGGATCTCGGCGAGCAGGCCCTCGATCAAGGTCTTGATCTCGTCGCGAATCGGGCGGACCGCCTCCACGCCCTGCCCGGCGGGGTCGGTGAGCTTCCAGTCCAGGTAGCGCTTGCCCGGGAAGACCGGGCAGGCGTCGCCGCAGCCCATGGTCACGCACACGTCGGACTCGCGGACCGCGTCGTAGGTGAGGACCTTCGGGGTCTGGGCGGAGATGTCGATGCCCACCTCGCGCATGGCCTCGACCACGGCGGGGTTGACCTGGTCGGCGGGGGCGGACCCGGCGGAGCGGACCTCCACCCGGTCGCCGGCCAGGTGCGACAGCCACGCGGCGGCCATCTGCGAGCGGCCCGCGTTGTGCACGCACACGAACAGCACCGACGGCTTGCGTGACGAAGACACCCCGGTCTCGGCGGCGGTCTCGGTCGTTCCGGTTCGGGACATGTCGATCACACGGTTCCTTCGCTGGCGGTGACGGCGGGCTCGGTCGGGTGTGGCAGGACGACGTCCTCGGCGTGCGCCGAGGCGTTCGGGTACAGGGCGCGCAGCAGCGGCAGCGCGATCACGGCCGCGACGACTTGGGCGAGGACGAACGTGAGCACCGAGGCGGGGGCGATTCCGGCGAAGCTGTCGCTGAAGACGCGGCCGACGGTGATGGCGGGGTTGGCGAAGCTGGTGGAACTGGTGAAGAAGTACGCCGCGCCGATGTAGGCGCCGACCGCGGCCGGTGCGCGTTCCGCCCGGCCGGAGCGGGCCAGGGAGAAGATCACCAGCAGCAGCCCGAGCGTGGCCACGACCTCGGAGACGGCGTGCGGCCAGGTGGCACGCGCGGTGGTGGAGATGCTGATCGGCGCGGCGTCGAACAACACGTTCGCCAGAACTGCCCCGGAGACGCATCCGAGCACCTGGGCGGGCACGTAGGCCAGGAAGTGGCGCCAGGGCAGGCCGCCGAACGCGGCGTCCACGAAGGACACCACGGGGTTGAAGTGCCCGCCGCTGACCGGCCCGAAGATCAGGATGATGGCGTAGAGCCCGACGGCGGTCGCGGCGGCGTTCTCCAGCAGCTGCAGGCCCACGTCACCGGGGGACAGGCGTTGGGCGGCGATACCGGAGCCGATCACCAGCGCGGCGAGCAGCAGGCTGCCGAGGTACTCGGCCAGCAGCGTGCGGGACAACGGCCGCGTCATCGCGACTCCTTCGTGGACTGTGCTGTCGGGGTTGGGGCGTCAGGGGACGTGCACGGCGGGGGCCAGGCGCTCGACCCGGTCCGCCAGGTCCTGGAAGGCGGAGTCGAAGGCTTCCTCGGTGCCCGTCCGCGCGGGGTCGGGCACCGACCAGTGCAGCCGGTCGGCGGGGTCGAGCTCCTCGTGAGCGTTGTCGCACACGGCCACGACGAGATCGTCCGGACCCACGACCTGCTCGACGTGCTGGGGACGGGAACGGGCCAGCGACAGACCATGGGCGCTGGCCGTGGCCACGGCCAGCGGGTGCACCTGCTCGGCGGGCCGGGTGCCGGCCGAGGTGGTGGGCACGGTGCTGCGCGCGGCCCACAACGCCGCTGCGAGCTGCGAGCGGGCGGAGTTGCGGCTGCACACGAACACGACTCGCCGCGCCTGCCGCACGCCGGAGGGCACCAGCCCGGTCAGTGCCGCTGTGCGCAGCCGCAGGTAGGTGCGGCGGGCATCGCCCTCCGACCGCGACCGCTCCACCAGTCCGGCCTGCTCCAGCAGCTTCACGTGGTGCGCCAGCAAGTTGCTGGGCAACCCCAGCTCCGCACCCACTTCGCTCGGTGAGGCGTCTCCCAGCACCAACCGGTCGACGATCGCCAGCCGCGCGGGCTCGCCCAGCGCGGCGTGAACGCGGGCCCGCGCCACCAGCTCCGAAGACCAGTCAGTGCTCATTGACTCAATAGTGGTTGAGTGTCCCGTCCTGGTCAAGGTTGGAGGTGGGGCGGTGGCAGGTCACACGCTCGTGGGCACGCCGAGCGCCGGGAAAGCGCCACCGCCGCTGCTGCACGGTGTCGTGCGACGGGCGATCTCGACTTGCCCGCCGAGGTGAGGGAGGCCACCCGCCGCTGGGACCGGCTGCTGGAGGCGGAGCTGGGCGACCTCGCCCGTGCGCACGTGGTCCGCCTGGTGGGGGACGGGCTGTTGCTCAACGCCCTCACCACGCAGCCGCCCGCCGCCGTGGTGTTGCCCAGATGGGTCTCGGTGCAGACCGCGGTGCCGCTGGGAGTCGTGGTCACGGGCGCTGACCTGCCCAACGCCTTGTTTCCCGGCGGTGGAACGACTGGTCACAGCTGATGTCCACACCGGACAGGTGTGGCTCGTGCCGGCCTGCTGCGTGGCGCTGGCGGCTTTCCTCTGGTGAGCTGACGACACGCGGAGGCAGGACCCCCGTGGCTGAGCCGGATCGTCAGGGGCGGACCGGCCCGCCGAGATCCAGTCCTTCCAGCCAGCGCTGGTGCCAGTGCAGCAGGCAGGGGCGCAGCCATCTGCCCGCGATGGCGGGCAGGAGTCCTCGCTGGGTCTCCTCCGTGGCCACGTGCGTCGTCCCGTCGGGCCTCGGGGTGAGGAGCCAGCGGTGATGGCCGTGAGTGCCGAACGCGGTTCCCGTCCAGCCGAGTTCGCGGTGCGGGTCGAAGAAGGTGACGATGCAGTCGACGCGGACGTGGAAGGTGGTCCAGCGGAACCGGGTGCCCGGGCCGAGCTCCGCCACGTCGTCGAGTTCGACCCTGCGTGCGTTCCGGTACCAGTCCGGCCAGGAGCGCGCGTCGACCAGCATCTTCCAGATGACGTCGGCGTCGGTCGCGACCACCAGTTCGTTGCGGGTGTGGACCGAGGTTTCCTCGGGTGACAGACCTTGTGGCCAGTGGATGGTCATGACGCTCTCCTGGCGAGATCACGCAGACTGGTGCCGGGCACGGCGAGTGCGAGGTCGGGTCCGTGGACCTGGGCGGGTGTCCGGAATCCCGGCACCGCCGCTCCGGTGGCTGTCCTGGCGAGGAGTTCGGCCGCGGCGTGGGCGGTGAACAGGTAGGCCTCCGGCCCGATGAGGATCGCTTCGGCCGCCGACCCGTCCGGTGCCGTCGCCTTTCCGTGCACGACAGTGCGTCCGGCGGACAGCTGCTGGTCAGAAGGGCCTGGCGGAAGCCTGCGGAGGAGGGCGCCCAGCACGCCTCGGGCCGAGCGGCTGGTGAGCAACCACGGCGCCTTGGGTGCGATCCTGGCCAGGGCCGTCACCGGGCCCGGCATGGCCGTGAACGTGGAGATGTCCGAGATCCCCGTCGACTCGGCGGCGCTCACGACGTCCGCACGCCACGGGTTCGTCACCACGGTGACATGCCCACCCAGGCCGTCGGGAATCGTCCTGCGCTGCTCAGCGGCTCTTGACGGGACCAGCGCTCCACCACGCCGCTGCCACCCCGCGGCCGGGAGCCCGGCCACCAGTGTGCCGGCTGTGCCGCGTGACACCCCTCCCACCGTCTGGAAGGAGAGCTCCAGACTCGTCGCGCCTGGTAGCACCCCGGCGAGGTGCACCGCGACGGCGTCGGTGGGAACGACACCGAATCCTCCTCCTGGCATGGCCATGACGTCGGCCTCGACCAGTTCGGTGTGGCGCCGGCGCACGGCTTCGAAGTCGACGGCTTCACCCGAGAGATCCAGGTAGTGGGTTCTCGTGCGGATGCAGGCGTCCAGCAGCGGACCAGCGGTCGTGCCGAAAGGGCCTGCGGCGTTGAGCACGACCGAGATCCCGCGCAGCGCTTCGTCCACCGCGTGAGGGTCGTCGAGCGCGGCGACTCGCCAAGGCAGGTCATGTCTTCGCGCGATTTCTTCGACCTGGGGTTTCCCCCGCCCGATCAGGACGGGCTCCAAGCCCTTTCCAACGGCGATCCGTGTGGTCAGTTCGCCGATGTAGCCGGTGGCGCCGTAGATCGCCATCGTGTTGCCGTGCATCGTCATCACCGAGTCCGTGGATGGTTCTGCTGCGAGGTGGACGGGTTCACATGCCGAAGACGCCGCTCACGAGCCGGTCCCAGGTGCGGCCGGGAGTCAGGGCGCGAATCGTGATCAGGCTCCGCGCCGCGGGCGTGATCACGTAGCGGGTGCGGGGGCGTCGTGCGCTGACGGCGTGCTCGATCGCCTTGGCCACCGCGTCGGGACCGGCCGTCATGAGCCGGTTCTCGTAGGACCTGGCCATGGACTTGTCGAGCGCGGCCGTGGCGGCGCGGTAGGGGGATGCGTCCGGTGTGGACGCCGAGAGCGTGGTGGCGGCGGTGTCGCCGAAACGGGTGGTGATCAGACCAGGCTCCACAATGGACACGTTGACGCCGAAGGGTTTCACCTCGAACCGCAGCGCGTCGGACATCGCTTCCACGGCGTGCTTGGAAGCGTGGTAGTAGCCGCCGAAGGGAAAGGTGAGGCGGCCGCCCATCGAGGAGATGTTGACGATCCGGCCCCGTCCCGCACTCCGCATCGAGGGGAGTGCGAGCTGGATCAGCCTGGCCATGCCGAAGACGTTGGTGTCGAACTGCTTGCGCACCGCGTCCAAGGGGGTGTCCTCGACCGCGCCGTAAGCCCCGTAGCCCGCGTTGTTCACCAGCGCGCCGATCCGGCCGTGGTCGGCGACGATCTCGTCCACCACGGCGCGCATGGACTCCTCATCGGTCACGTCGAGGTCCCTCGTGATCGCGCTCGCGTTCGCCAGCGCGGTGAGCGTCGAGGACTTCCTCGCGGTGGCGTAGACGGTGTGGCCCGCCCGGACCAGGCGCAGCGCGGTCGCCTCGCCGATGCCGGACGAGCAACCGGTGATCAGGATCGGGTCGTTGTGCTTCATGGCTTCTTCTCTCCGGTTCTTCAGGATCGGGTGAGGCCGGCCACGGTGGTGTCCACCAGTGCTGTGAGCAGCTTTCGCGCCCGCTGTGCGTCGTCGAGCTCGGTTTCCAGGCCCTGCACGGTGCGCACCAGCGCGGTGGCGATGACGGCGCAGCGATCCGCGCCGGCGTCGGTGGCCGCGAGCACCCGTGCCGTGAGCCGTTCGACCTCGGCGGTGTACTGCGCTGCTTCGGAGGTGGCGACCCGCCCGTACTCGGCGAGCAGCTCCAGGGCGTGCTCGGAGCGCTCGGCCAGACCCAATGTCAGGCCGAGCTTCGCCTCCAGGACTGCCACGACGCGCGTGGCGATGTCGCCGGTCTCGTCGTCCGCCGCGGCCCGTGCCCGGGTGATCGAGTCGGCGAGCAGGGCGGCACCGACCGCCCGCATCACGTCCTCCTTGTTCTTCACCCTCAGGTACAGGGCGGGCCTGGACATGCCCGCGGCGGCCGCGATGTCCGCCATCGTCGCCCGTTTGAAGCCGTGCCGGGCGAAAGCGTCGAAGCCCGCGACGAGCAGCGGATCACCGGAGACCACATCTCTGACTGACATGCTGACATATTATGCATACTTTGTCAGAACGTCATAGCGGGACGGGCCACTCTTCGTCACCCGGTCTGGTGGCGGCGTCGCTGTTCTCCGCCACCGGACCGGCTTCTTCGACCACTCGCCGCAGGTCAGCTGTGGGCGCGCTTGCGCCTCGCCAGCCAGAAGGTCACGCCGCCCGCCGCCAGTACGACAGCGCCTCCGACGGCCAGCGCGACCACGCTGGCCCCGGTTCTGGCGAGGCCACCGGAGCCGGTGATGGCGCCGGCCTCGGTCGTCTTCGTCGTCCCCGTCGCGGGAGGGGTGTTGCCGGGCGTGCCGACGGCTTCGGCAGCGGCCGCTACGGCGTTGTCCACGGCCGGAGCCGTCGCCGGGGCCGCGGGCTCACCGCCCACCGGGAACTCGAAGGCCCCGCGGTCCAGTGCGCGTCCTGCTGTCCGCTGCTTGCCCGCGACGTCGTGCGCGGGCAGGTCGAACGCCGTGCCGGAGTCGATCGCGGGTGACCCTTCGAGAGGGCGGAAGTTCGCGGTGGCGAGATCGGTGCCCGGCTTGGCGAGCTTCGGGTCGGCGACGATGTCGTTCGGTCCCATGGCCTCCGGCTTCTTGCCTCCGAAGTAGATGTTGTGGTCGTAGGTGACGTTGGTGTTGCGGTGGGTCGAGTTGACCGGCTTGCCCTCGCGCACGACGGAGATGTTGTTCAGGATCCGCACGTCGTCGCTCATCGCGGCGAAGATGTTCGCGTAGGGCTCCATGTTCGTGCTGCGCGAGTTCAGGTACGCGGTGTTGTTGACGATGTCGACGTGCTGCGACTTGAACGAGTGGATGCCCGATCCGCCGTTGTCGAACGAGATGTTGTTCGCGACCAGGACGCGACCCTTGTACGCGGGATCGGAGTTGTCCTTGTCCTTCAGCGTGTCGATGATGATGCCGTTGCCGTCCGAGTGCCGGCCGATGTGCGTCCAGATGACCTTGGTCTCGTTGTCGTGGACCACGTTGCCGGTGATGCGGATCTTGTACTGCGACGGGTCGCCGGGGCCTTCGTCCAGGGCACGCAGGATGGAGATCCCGCTGGTGGCGTACTCGGTGTACCAGGACGTGGAGTGCACCCAGTTGCGGTCGATCGTCACGTGGTCGGCGTCGATGGCCGAGATCCCGATGCCGGGGCAGTGGTGCACGTGGTTGCCGGTGATCTCCAGGTGGTGTGAGGCCTTGCCGGTCTTCTCGTCCTTGTAGGCGCCGATGCAGTTGGTGTTGAAGACCGGCTTCTTCTGCCCGGCCTGCTTCCTGGCCTCGTCGAGGTTGATGGACGCGGCGTCGCCCGCCACCTCGAGGCCGCGGATCCTGATGTGCGACGCGCCGGTGATCCTGATGCCGTGCCACCCGGTGACCGGGTTGAGCACCGGCTTCTGACCGGGGAACGCCTCGAAGGTGATGGGCGCTCCCGGGCTGCCGGAGCGGGTGATGTTGACGACGTCACGGCCCGTCGCGGTCTCCCGGTAGGTGCCGCCCATCACCTGCACCACGTCGCCCGGGTTGGTCGAGTCGGCGGCCTTCTGAATCGTTTTGAACGGCTGGTCCGCCGACTTTCCCGAGTTGCCGTCCGAACCGGACGGACTGACGAAGTACGTGGTGGGGGCGGCGATCGCGGTGCCGACCAGGGCGAGCAGGCCCAGTGGTGCGGAGCCGATGCTCACCGCGGCGGCGAGTCGTAAGAGGCGAAGAGAGTTCACGTGTTTCCTTCCTGGGTTCGACACGGCTCGCGTCCTCGCCAGTCCGGCTGCACGGCGCGAGTGTGTCGAATGGGCGGTGCTCCCGCAACCCTCCACTCGGAGGGATCCACACGGGGGCATCGGCAGGGGCAAGTTCGTTGTGGTGTGGGAAGAACGCTGGTCGGGGAAGGTCTTGTGCTCCGCGATCCCTGGTTGTGGCCACCGTCGGGAAAAGCTTTTCCCGAGTGACGCCGGGGATCGTAACCGATGCTGTCCGCGTCGTTCGGGGGGTGGTCCCTTGTGCTGGTGTGCAAGTCTTCCGAACGGGCTGATGTGGACTCTTGCGTCCGGAAGTCAAGCCCTGTCTTGAAATCGCCGTTCCGGCGTGGTTAGGGTGACGCGACGGAAAACATTTTCCCAAGATTCACCCCCGACACCGTGCCCCGTGGTGCGGCGCCTCCTGCTGCCGCCGATCCGGGGTTGCTCAGGCCGGTGTGTGGCGCGGTCCGTAGGATCGACGGCCGTGGAGGGAAACGCGACACTGTTCGACGTGGCACGGGTGGCGGGGGTGTCCCTGGCGACCGCGTCGCGGGCGATCAACGGCAGCGCTCGAACGGTCGGTGCCGAACTGCGCGAGAAGGTGCTGCGAGCGGCCCAGGAGCTGGACTACTCCCCGAACGCCGCCGCGCGGACGATGAAGCGCGGCCACGCCGACGTGGTCGGGATGATCGTCCCGGACATCGCGGACCCGTACTTCTCGGGCATCGCCTCCGGCGTCATGAAGGCCGCCGACGAGCAGGGCCTCATGGTGTCCATCGCGAGCACGCGCCGGCAGAGCAGCCGGGAGGCCGAGTACGTGGCGGGTTTCCGCCGCCAGCGCAACCGCGCGGTCATCCTCGCGGGCAGCCGCACCAGCAGCCGGGCCGAGACCGAGACCCTCAAGGCCGAGGTCGACCGCTTCGAGGCGCAGGGCGGCAGGGTCGCGGTGGTGAGTCAGCGCAAGCTCCCGGTGGACACCGTGGTCGTGGAGAACCGGCAGGGCGCCCGTGCGCTGGCGACGGACCTCACCGACCTGGGGTACCGCGACTTCGCCGTGCTCGCCGGCCCCCGCGACCTGCTCAGCGCCAAGGACCGCCTCGACGGCTTCCGCACGGGACTGGCCGAGGCCGGCGTCGAGCTCTCCAGGGAACAGGTCGTCAACGGTGAGTTCAGCAGGGACGGCGGCTTCCAGGCGATGGAACAGGTCCTGGAGGAGCTCGGCGGGATCGACTGCGTGTTCGCCGTCAACGACGTCATGGCGCTCGGGGCGATCGCGGCCATCCGCTCGCGCGGCCTCGACGTGCCCCGCCACCTGTCGGTCGCCGGGTTCGGCGACATCTCCACGCTGCGGGACATGGCGCCCCGGTTGACGACCGTGCGGGTGGACCTCGAGAGGCTGGGACGGCTCGCGCTGGAGATGATCTTGTCGAGCGAGGGCGGCGCCCCGCGGACCCGGCGGGAGAAGTGCCAGGTCGTGCTGGGGGCCAGTACCCCTGGTCGCAAGCCCGTCGGCCGGAGGTCCTCGGCGAGAGGGTGATCGCGGCAGGACCGTCGGCGGGGTTCGGCGCGTCACGCCGGCCGCTGGCGTGCGGGGGCCTCATGCGAGGAGCTTGGCGACACCGAACTCGAAGCGTTCGTCGAACGACTCTTCCCTGAGGAAGGGGAGAACGCGCCGCAACGCGCTGCGTTCTCCCACGTCGAGTCCTTGCGGCCCGCGGGGCAGCGCCTGCTCCTCCTGAGCCAGCCCCAGGACGAAGTAGATCAGGCTCCAGCACGTCCACGCGGCCTCCCGCTCGGACAGCCCGCCGTCCAGCAGCGCCGCGACAAGCGCCTCCGCGGTGTCCAACGTGGCCGGTTCGGCGGCGTAGGTCCCCGCCACGACCGCGGCGCCGTCGCGGTGTGCCAGCAGGGCGTGCCGGTAGCGGCGGGCGATCTCGGCGGCGCGTTCGCGCCAGTGCCGGGGCAGGTCGTCGAGCGAGACGCCGGCGACGATCGCGTCCGCCATCAGCTCTTCCAGTCGCGCCTTGCTCTTGACGTGCCACAGCACGGTGTTCATCCGCACGTCGAGCCGTTGCGCGATGGCCCGCATCGACACGGCCTCGGCGCCGAGCTCGTCGAGGATCTCCAGCGCGGTGCGCACCACGTCCGCTTGACTCTTGGTCACTGACCTAGTCTACTCGGTGTCAAGTGTTGGTCAGTGACCAAGGGAGTGGGACGTGGACGTCGTCGTCGTGGGTGCCGGGCCGACCGGTCTGTGGCTGGCGGGGGAACTGCGGCTGGGCGGGGCCTCCGTCACGGTCGTGGAGGAGCGGGAGGTGCGGGACCCGAACTCGAAGGCACTCACCATCCACCCGCGCACGATCGAGATCTTCGACTGCCGAGGTGTCGTCGAGCCGTTCCTGGCGGAGGGCGTCCGCATCCCGAACGGGCACTTCGGCGGGCTGCCCGACCGCATGGACTTCGCGGCCCTCGACACGCCGTACCCGTTCACGCTGGCCCTGCCGCAGGCCCGCACGGAGGAGCTGCTGGAGGAACGCGCCCTCGGGCTCGGGGCGGTGATCCTCCGCGGCCGCGCGGTGGCCGGACTGGTCGACGGCGGTGTGGAGCTGTCCGACGGGACTGTCCTGTCCGGGCGGTACGTCGTCGGGTGTGACGGGACTCGGAGCACGGTGCGGCGGGCGGCGGGCATCGAGTTCCCCGGTACCGACGCCACCACGTGGGGCTGGCTCGGCGACGTGGTGCTCGACTCGCCGCCGGACCGCGGGTTCGCGAGCGCCACGGGTCCGTCAGGCGGGTTGATGGTCGTGCCGCTGCCCGGCGGTCTGCACCGGATCGTCGGCGGCGATCCCGGTACGAACACCGCCGAATGGCCGGGCGAGCTCACCCTCGACGAGCTGCGCAGGACCGTGAAGGCCATCGCGGGCACCGACTTCGGCCTGCGCGATCCCCGGTGGCTGTCCCGTTTCGGCAACGCCACCCGCCAGGCCGCCACCTATCGCAGTGGCACCGTGCTGCTGGCCGGCGACGCCGCCCACATGCACTTCCCGACCGGCGGTGTCGGCATGAACGTCGGCATCCAGGACGCGCACAACCTGGGTTGGAAGCTCGCCGCCGTGGCGACCGGGCGGGCCGGAGACTCGCTGCTCGACACCTACCACGCCGAGCGTCATCCCGTCGGTGCCGCGCTGCTCGAGCACACCAGGGCGCAGACCGCGTTGATGACCGGCTACTCGCCGGAGGGGCAGGCGTTGCGTGCGGTGGTGAGCGGGCTCATCGCGGCGGCGCCGGACATGTCGCTGATCCTCGCCGAGCGGCTGTCCGGGTTGGACGTCGACTACGGCACCGGGCGGCGGGTGGCGGACCACGACTCGTTGTTCACGCGGCTGAGGCCGGGCAGGCACGTGAAGACCGAGGCCGGGCTGGTGCGGCCGGACGGTCACCTCGCCTGACGACAGGCCGGCTCGGCGAGGCGGTCAACTCGGCGCGGGGAGTTCATCGAGCTGGCGTTGCGGGATTCCACTCGGGCGGTGCGGTGTTACGAGGACAGCCGCGGCACCTGGCGGCGGGCAGTCGATGCCCGCCGCCAGGTGCCGCGGTCAACGGGGCCCGGTCAGCAGGACACCCGGATCTTGTTCGAGTGGTTGAAGTAGTCGCTGATGAAGCGGCCGTTGATCTGCGGTACCCGCTGATACGCCTCGGTCCGGTAGGTGAACGTGCCCGATCCGCTGCAGTTGAAGATGGCGCTCACCGGTGCGCCCGACTCGCTGGTGCCGGGGGTGCCCACGGACTCCCATCTTCCCAGCGCACGCAGCCGTTGCACCGTGACGACGAGATAGCCGCTTCCGCACAGAGTCGCGCTTCCCGAACCCTTGATGAGGTTGCCGTCGCGGATGGTCAGACCGACGTTGGTGACTCGGGAGCACTCGGCCCGCAGCGGTTTCGCGTGTGCCGGCGAGGCGACCACCACGCTCGCCACCGCCACTGCCGCCGTCATCACCGCGGCCAGTCGCGTCCGCTTGGTGATCGGTTGTCGGATGGGCATGGCAGAAGTCCTTTCTCGGGAGGTTCGGATGATCGAGCTGCCGGCCGCGAACGGAGTTGTGACCGGCATCGGGTTCAGGACCGCCAGCCGGCCGCGATGCCGACCCGTGTGGCGAGGCCCGGGTTGCCCGCGTAGGCCCGCACGTCGCCCCAGGCCGACCATCCACCGTTCGCGTAGCGCGCGGCGTGCCAGATCGAGCCGCCGGCCGCCAGCGCCACGACGTGGAGCTCGCCGCTGGTGAACCCGGTGGTGGCGACGTCGAGGACGAAGCCCGTCTTGTTGCCCGTGTAGTCGTCGATCTTCAGCAGCGGCGTCCAGTTGCCGTTGGGCAGGCGAGTGGAGTGACGCACGCCGGCGAAGCCGTAGTTGGCCACCAGGTGGAAGACGCCGTTGACCTCGGTCGCGCTCACCGACTGCGCCGCCCCCGGATTGCCGGCGAACGCTTCCACGTCACCCCAGGGACTCCAGTTGCCGTCGGTGCGGCGCAACGTGTGCAGCAGGCCTCCGGTCGACATCGACACGGCCACCTGCAGCTCACCGTTGAGGAAACCGGCCGCCGCCACGTCCACGTACCCGGACAGGTCGCCGGCGAACGGTTCCACGCTGTGCAGAGCGGTCCAGGAGCCGTTGGGTGAGCGGATGGAGTGGTGGATGGTGTTCTCGCCGCTGAGAACGACGACGTGCAGCGCACCGCCGACCTCCGTGGCGGCGACCCTGGTGATCGCACCGATCTCGCCGGCGAAGTCCTCCACGTTGCCGAACGGCGTCCACGGCCCGTCGACCCGCCTGATGGCGTGCCACAGCTCGCCGTCGTTGCCGGCCACCAACGCGTGCTGTTCGCCGGCGACCATCGCCGACGCCGTGTCTACTGGTGTGAGGACGGCGCCGGTCGCCGACTTCACGTCCGCGAAACCGGTCCACGAGCCGTCACGTCCGCGCATGGTGTGCACGAGACCGCCGGTGCTGGTCGTCGTGAACAGCTGCGTGCTGCGCCACTGGTTGACCGTCTCGCCCTTGAGGACGCTGAGCAGCGCGACCTTGTTGTCGTAGCTGGTGACCTTGTCGCGGTCCTCGCTGAGGTGGATGTGCCAGAGGTGGGTCTTGTCGGAGCTCGCCGCCCTGTCGTAGCGGAAGTCCCAGCCCTCGACCTCTCGGTCGTTGTCCGTCTGACCGAAGAACTCGCGCCAGCCGTCCAGGCGCGGATCGTTCGGGTCCTTGCCCGAAGCCAGCAACCGGTTGGAATACCTGGCGATGGTGCCGAAGCTGCCGTTCTGCGCGTCCTCGAAGGTCCAGTCGTAGGCCGCGGCCAGGTTGGAGGGACCGCCCTTGTCCTCGGCGTCCACGACCGAGTAGTCGTTGGGAGCGTTGGCCGCCCGCGTGTTGTGATAGCCCTCCTTGTTCGTGTAGATGCCACCGTTCAGCGTTCCCGGCTGCATCGCGCGCATCTGCTGCATGAGCCACACCGAGGCGTCGCTCTCGAACGCGCCGGCGTTGGCCTGCGGCTGCACACCCCCTGCCAGAAATCCTGCTGTCAGTGCCATGGCGGCGAGTGCGGTCATCACACGCGCGGCGGTAGTTCTCCTTGAGCGTTCCTGGTTCAAGTTGATCCCCCTGTCCGGCAAGGAAACGGATGAGGCGGTGGCTGCCGCCCACGTCCTCGACGTGGGTGCCTCGCCTGCTCGCTCATCCGGCGGCGTCGTCCGCCGTGCCGCCCAGGGTGTTCCGCCGGCACATCACAACCGCACCGGAAATGAGCAATCCCCTGGTCAGAGGGTGATCGAGTGCTGCTGAAGCTCGCCGAGCAGTCCGGCCCGCTTGTTCAGCTTTGTCCACCGAACGTTGTCAAGTGGAGCGACGCTGACACCGGACAACGAAGTCTGCGTACCTTCGGAAGTGGTTGCACTCCGGGGGGAAGCACATGCCGATCGTCATGTCCGAATCCGTGCCGAGAGGGCGCGGTCTGACCGTTCTCTTCGAGCTGGAAGATCTCGCGCGCACGCGGTTCGCCCCGGCTCCGCTACCGATGTACGAGCTGGTGTTCACGGTGCACAGCGGTGACTGGGACCGCCTGCTCCTGCCGCACATCCGACCGCTGGCCGAACTGGTCAGGCCAGGCCGGTTCATCCCCGACTTCTTCAACTCGGCGAAGCCCGACTTCGACGAGGCCGTGGGCCAGGTGCTGGACGTGCCCTCCACGCGGGTGCGCGACCAGATCGCGAGCATGCTGGGCACCACGTCGCCGTGGCTGCGGTCGTTCGCGGCCGGCACCCCGGCCGCGCGCCAGGACCTGAGGTCGGCGTTCCGGTCGGGCTTCCGCGACCTGCTCGGGCCGAACTGGTCGCAGACGCGCCAAGCCTTCGAGGCCGAGGTGCGGCTGCGGTCGTCGCAGGCGGTGACGCGCGGACTGGGCGACCTGCTCGGCAACCTGCACCCGTCGATCTCGTGGACCTCACCGGCCCTGCACGTCGAACTGGGCTGGGACACCGAGATCTCGTTGCGCGGCACGGGGATGTTGATCGTGCCGGTGCTCAACGGACTGTCCCGCCCGGCGGTGGCGATGTTCGCCGAACCGCAGCCGCTGCTCTTCTACCCGGTCACCGCACCGCAGCCGAGCGGCGCCAGCCTCGAACTGGCGCTGGGACGCACCCGCACCCTCGTGCTGAGGGCGCTCACCTCCGAACGCACCACCACCGAGCTCGCCAAGCACGTGGGCATCAGCCTGCCGACGGCGTCGCAGCACGCGACGGCCCTGCGCACCGCGGGTTTCGTGTCCACCCACCGCAACGGCCGGTCGGTCCGCCACCGCCTGACCCGCCGCGGCTGGGAACTGCTGAACTGACACCAGGGAGGCCAGCATGACCGCGATGCCGCGGTACCGCACCGACCCGAGTCCTCGCGCGCTGGCGACCCGGCTGCGCGCGCTCTGCACCGCACGCGTCCCCGTCGTCTGCCCCGTCTACGCCGGACTTTCCGCCCCTGTGCACGCTTCCGCGTTGCACGCGCGCATCACCCACGCCGTGGCTTCGGCGTTCGTGACCGGCGCGTCGGCGAGCGTGCCCCGCTTCGAACCGCCGCCCTCCGCTCAGCTGCGCCTGCTGACCGCCGCCAGCTGGGGCCGCCTCGACGGCGCCGGACCGGACATGACGACCTTCCCGGTCGACCTGGCCTCCGAACTGTGGTGGCGCGTGCACGAACGAGCACTCGGCTCGCTGCGCCCGGCCGAACGCCGCGTCGCGGGCGACCTGCTGCTGCGCCTGGGATATCCGCAACACGCGGCCGCGGTGATCGGCCTGAGCGTCATCGACCCGCGCAAACAGGTCCTCTCGCCCGACCTCGCCCTCGAGCAGCTCGCCGTCCTGCGCTGCCACCTCCCGGCCTCCGCCGTGGAGGCGATGGCACTGCGCGGAGCCAGATCCGGCCTCCCGCCCGAGACGAGACGGGACCTGGCCCTGTTCGTGGTGTTCCGCAACGCCGCCCGCGGCGCCGACTCCACCTCGATGCGGGCCGCCGCCGCACTGGCGACCAAAGCCTCGTCCGAACTGCCCCAGCAGGGCTTCTCGGGCCGGCTGCACCGGGCACGCCTGCACCGGGCGATCGCCGCGGTGCCGTTCGTGCGCCGCGACATCGCCGAGACGCACCGCCTCCTGGGTCGCGCGCTGGAATCGCTGACGTCGATCACCCCGGCCACCGAGATGGAGCGCCTGGCCTGGGCGGACGAGGCCTACGCCCTGTACGCGTTCCTCGTGCGGACGCATCTCACCGTGGGCCTGAGCCAGCGTGCCGCCGGCTACGCCGCCGAACTGGCCGAGCTCAGTCCGGGCGACGACAGGACGTGGGCGTTGCAGGGTGACGCGCTGGCCGCGTGTGGTCAGCTGGAGGCCGCGCTCGACGCCTACGGCCGGGGGATCGCGCTCGGCGGCTGGGGCGCGGCGCGTGCTGCCCATCTCCGGGCCTTCGTGCTGGAACGGCTCGGGCGGGTGGCGGAGGCCGCCGAGGACTACGTGCTGTCCCAGCGGATCGATCCGACCTCGTCGGTGGTGGTGGGGCGGGTCGAGCGGCCCGTGCCCGGTGCCGAGTGTGCTGTGGGCTGACCTGGGCAGGTTGGACGAGGCTGCGTGGGCTGGCCTGTGTGGTGGGCTGGCCTGTGTGGTGGGCTGGCCTGTGTGGTGGGCTGGCCTGTGTGGTGGGCTGACGCGATGCCCACCGCTCCTCCGCGCGATTCCTCCTGACGCAACGCGCGAACCCCGGATTTGGTTCCCGCTCTGTCCACAGGCTTCGTCAGTTGTCCACAGGCTCTGCCGACGAGAGCCGCTGCCTGCTTGTCAGCGGGCGTCTGCCGTCACGAGTAATCGCAGGTGTGCCGCTAGCCAGGTGGGTGCGGCCGGGGTGTCGGCGAACGTCGTGACGTGGGCTGCCGCTGTGCGCAGGCCCGCGTTGTGCAGGTGGGCGGCGACCTCGCGCACGCGGGCCAGCAGGCTGTCCGTCAGGTGGTCCAGGCCTCGGTGGGCGGCCTCGGCCAGCACCGTCAGGGCGCTGTCGACCGTCGCGCTCAGCGGGTCGGAGGCCGTGGTGCCCGGTGACAGGGGTTGCGGTGTCGTGTCCGTCGCCAGGTCGAGGACGGTCACGCCTGTGGGAGTGAGGACGGCGAGCGGGTCGACCACCAGCGTGCCGCGGTGTCTGCGGACCGTGCCGGTGATCGTTGTCGGGTTGGCGCGCAGCGCCGTTGTCAGTGCGTCCAACGCTCGCGGTGCCACCGCGCGGTGGTTCGCCTCCAGCAGGCACGTCGTGCCGGTGGGGCCGTGCAGGGTCGCTGTCAGGCGTTGCGCGGCCGGGTCGTAGGCGAGGTCGGACACCTCGGCCACCCGGATCGCGCGGACCAGTTCTGCCTCTACCCTCGCGCGGACCTGGCGGGGTGGCAGTGCGGCGAGGTGGGCGGCTGCCGCGTCGTAGTCG
Organism: Lentzea sp. NEAU-D7; assembly: GCF_026242055.1. Lineage (GTDB taxonomy): Bacteria > Actinomycetota > Actinomycetes > Mycobacteriales > Pseudonocardiaceae > Lentzea. The sequence goes on from NZ_JAPJDL010000002.1 coordinate 577,312, forward strand.
TCGATCACCAGGGCCTGGGGGAGGTGGTCCCAGGCCGTGCCGACCGGGGTGAGCGAGGTCTTGGCCACTCGGCTCGTCTTGAGCGTCACCGCGCGGCTCGCGCTGCGGGTCGCCGACTCGGACACCACGTTCGACGCCGCCAGCCGCTGAGCGGTGCGCAGGGGAGTGTCGCGCTGCACCAGCACCACGTCGCCCGACGCCAAGTAGACGTCGACCGCGTTCTCGGCTCGCACCCTGGCGCCGAGTGCGGTCAGGCGGACGCGCTTGAGCGGGGTCTCCGCGGGTTCGTCCGGGCCGAGGATCTCGGCTCGGGGGCCGGAGGCCGTCGTGCGCGCGTGCAGTTCCGTCAGCAGGGCGGCGAACCGCTCCGCCTCGTAGTCCGCGCTGCGGCCGCGGTACGCGGCCAGTTGCGCGAGCAGGTCGGTGATCACGGCGGCGGGCCAGTGCAGGCGTTGCGCTGTCAGGTCGCGGTGCAGGCGCTGCCACGCGACGTCGAGCACCTCGCTCGCGTTCGTGGCGCCGTCGAGCAGCACCTGGTCGAGCAGGTCGGTGACAGCGGTCAGATCCGTTGCCGTGGTGGGAGATCCGCCCACGTCGACCGTGTCGGCGCCCTGCTCGTCCGCTTCCCGGAACGCCCACACGGCCAGCGCCGTCGCCTCGTCCTTGTTGACCGCGTCCGTGTGGACGTAGGACAGGTCGCCGGGCACCAGGAAAGTGACCGTGCAGGTGGGGAGTTCCGCCTGCGCCGTCTGGTCCTGGGCGGTCGGGCGGCGGAGCTTCGCGCGGTAGCCGGCCTGGTGCGCCCTGCGGGCGCGACGCAGCGTGCGTTCGCCCATCAACGCCACCAGATCGGCGTCCGTCACCGAGCCCGGCGACCACAGCTCGGCGGGCGCGCTCGCCTCCTGGGTGCGCTGGTAGGCGAGGACGACGGCGATGCGGTGCCGGCAGACGCCCGCGGCTCCGCAGCTGCACCCGGCCGCGTCGAGCGCGACGCCCGGCGGCAGCGTGGTCGTGGTGCCGTCCGGGAACTTGCCCTGGACGGCACCGGCGGGATCGGTGTCGAGCGCCGGGACGACGCCCGCGTCGAGCTCCTTGACGGCACGTTTCACCAGACCGCGGTTGGCCAGCGCCGCGAGCGCGTCCGGGGTCAGTGCCAGCAGGTCGGGTCGGGTCACCTGAGTTTCTCCGCAACGAATTCCGCGAGCTGGCCGGGGGTCATGGCGCCGACGTGGGCACCGACGTTCGCGAGGCGCTGGGCCAGTGCCCTGTCGTAGTCCGGGTTCGCCTCGTCGTCCAGCGCGGCCAGGCACAGCACGTGCGTGCCCTGCTCGCACAGGCCCTTGACCGTGCGCACCAGGCGCTCCTCGCTGCCGCCCTCGTAGAAGTCGCTGATGAGCGCGACGATCGACCGGCGCGGGCTGTCCACCAGCTCGGCCCCGTACGCGACGGCCTTGGCGATGTCCGTGCCGCCGCCGAGCTGCACCTTCATCAGCAGCTCCACCGGGTCCGTCACGTCCGAGGTCAGGTCGACCACGTTGGTGTCGAACGCGACGAGGTGCGTCCTGAGCCCCGGCAGCCCCCACAGGCACGCCGCCGTGACGGCCGAGTGGATCACCGAGCTGGTCATCGACCCCGACTGGTCCACCAGCAGGATCACCTGCCACTGCTCCAGGTGCCGCTTGGTGCGCGAGACGAACTTCGGGTGCTCGATCGCGAGCTTGCGCTCATCGGGCTGGTAGCGCTGGAGGTTCGCCCTGATCGTCGAGCGGAAGTCGAAGTTGCGCGAGTTCTTGTGGATGCTCGGCCTGCGCGACTTCGTGCCGCTGAACGCCGTGCGCACCTCCGTCTTCAGCTTCTCCATCAGCTGCTTGACGACCGCCTCGACGATCTTGCGGGCCATCGCGAGCACGGCCGGGTTCATCAGGTGCTTGGTCCGCAGCACGGCGCGCAGCAACGCCGGGTTCGGCTCGATCCGTTGCAGCACTTCGGGATCGGTGACGACGTCGGTGATCTCGTACCGCTCGACCGCGTCGCGCTCCAGCCTTTCGATCGTCTCCCTCGGGAACAGGGTGTGCACCTCGTCCAGCCAGTCGACGGTCTGCAGCACCGAGTCCTCGCTGCCGCCCTTGCGCACACCGCGTTCGGCCAGCTCGGGATCACGCCCGTAGAGCCACTCCAGCGCCGTGTCGCGGCGGGCCGCGTCGCCCTGCAGGCCCCCGGTGCAGCGGGACGCGGGTTCGCCCAGGATCAGCCGCCAGCGTTCCAGGTCCGTCATGCCAGGCCGCCCTTCACCAGCAGCGCGTCCACGCGCTTCTCGATCGCCATCGCCTCCGCCACGGTGACCGGGTCGACCGTGAGGCGGGTGACGCCCTTCGCGCTGCCCTCGACGCCGCGGTGCGCGAGGACGGTGGCCGCGATCGTCTCCCTCTCCCTGGGCGGGAAGTAGCTGAAGGCGAGCCGCAACGCGGGCAACGCCACCAGGAACTCCTCCTCGTCCATGGCGCTCACCAGTTCGTCGAGCACCCCGACCAGCTCCGGGCTCGCCAGCACCTCCTCGCGTGCGACCGCGAACAGCCCGGTGAGCCAGTCGCCGAGCGCTTCGATGCTTCGGATCTTGCGCACGTCCGGCTGGGAGCCCAGCGTCCAGGCGAGCCCCAGTGCCGCACCGCGCAGGTCCGGCGGCGCCTGCACGTCGTTGCTCACCCTGGTCGCGACGCCCGTGACGTCCACGACGTCCAGCGACAGCGCGGACCTGGCGTGCAGCACCGCGTCCCTGGTCGCCGCCATGGCCCTGAGGCGGTGCGGATCGGCCGGCGCCGGGCCGCCGTGCAGGCCCTCGACCAGCCACAGCACCCGCGCGGTGCCGATGTCGATCACCGAGCCCAGCAACGGGTCCTTCCTTGTGCCGAACAACCTGTCGTGCCGCCACAGCCCGAGCACACCGCTCAGCACGCTGCCCAGCGCGGCCAGGTCACCCGTCTCCCGGACGCCCTCGTTGAGCGTCTGCTTGACCCTGCCGGACAACGCCGAGATCCCGCACAGCACCGCGTCGAACAGGATCGCGGCCAGTTCTTCGAGCTGCGCGTTGCGGGAACGGCGTTCCAGCGCCACCCCGGCCGCCTCCTCCAGCGTGGCACCGTTCTCGGCGGCCTCGATCAACGCGGCCAGCCGCTCCTCGACGGGCCGCAGCGTCCACTGCTCCTCCAACTGGGGCTGTGCGCCCCCGGACGGTCCGCTCGTGCGCTCGAAGCCGGGAATCCGCAGCACCCGCAGGCGGTGCAGGATCCTGCTGCGCTCCAGCGCCCGCGGGTCCGTGAGGTCGAGCGCGACCTTGCCCTCCTGGTCGAGCCCGTGCGTCCGCAGCAGCTCCTGCACGGCGTTGACCAGCGGCGGCGCGGGCGTGCTCGGGTGCAACCGGCCGACCTTGCCTCCCCGCAGCGCCCCGATCATCTCGACCAACGCCGGGTGCGCGCCGGGCTGCAGCGTGCCGCGCCTCGTCCACGGAGGCGGCTGCGTCAGGTCCTCGGAGATCAACGCGCTCGTCAGCCCGTCGAGCACGTCCGTGCGCGCCAGGTTCTCGTGCCCGCGCAACCTCGCGAGCGCGCCGGCCTGGGTGCGCGCCGCGATGAGGTCGGCCGTGGACACGGGCTGCTGCCTGCCGCGCAGCCTCGTCGCCACCGACTCGACCAGCCAGTCCGCCGCGCGCTGCGCCCCGGTCTCCCAGACCTGCTGGTAGTAGCCGGGTGACGGCATGCCCGACTGGTAGCCGGTGAAGGCGTCCAGCCGTGCGTGCGAGTACGGCACGAGATAGCTCGCGCCCCGCTCGCGTTCGGGCACCTCGGGCCAGTCGGTGCCACCGTCGAGCTGTGCCTTGAGAGCGGCCGTGTGGAAGCCACCGGTGACCACGACGACGGGTCGGTCTCCCGCGGCGTGCACGGCCGCCCGCACCCAGCGCGCCATGTATTCCTCGCGCGCCGAATCGCCCTCGTCCGCCGTCGCCGTGCCGCGCAGCAGGTCGAAGTACTCGGCCATGCCCTTCGGCTCGGTCTCGCACTCGAACAGGTGGTCCCACAGCGCGTCGACGTTGTCGACCGAGAACTCCCGGCACAACCGCTCGACGACCTCGGTGTAGCGCAGCTCCGCGTCCGCGTACCTGTTGCTGACCTCGCGGAACGCCTCGTGCCACGCGGGCAGGTCGATGAACCTGACCTCGGCGCCGTACCGGCGTGCCTCGGTGATCGCCACCCACTCCGGCGAGTAGTCGCAGAACGGTGACCACGACGCGTGCTCGTCGGAGTAGCTGAACAACGCGACGGGCAGCTCGTGCCCCAGCAGCAGCTCGTCGATGCGCTCGTTGAAGTCGGCGGGACCCTCGATGAGCACGTACGCGGGCTGCTGTTCGGAGATGGTGGCGGCGACGATCCGGGCACAGGCGGGACTGTGGTGCCGGACGCCGACGAACACGGCCCCCATCAGCCGGGCAGCAGGTGGCGTGCGCGGTGCAGCTCCTGCCACTGCTTGCCCTTGCGCCGCGACGCGTGCTGCTCCAGGTACCGCCGCAGCCGCGCCAGGTCCTCCGCGTTGTCCTTCGCGGCGGTGCCCGCCAGGCACTCCACGACGTCCGCGGCCGAACCGACCTCACCGCGCAGGAACCAGCCCCGCAGCCCCACCGCGTGTGCCACCGAGACCGCCTCGGCCGTGCTCATCACGGTCGTGAGCCTGTCGCTGCCCTCCCGCAGGTCGCGGAACGTGCGGACCAGGACCTCCAGCACGTCACGCCTCGGCGCGAGCTCCACACCGGAGCGATCGAGCAGCTTCGCGGCCTCCTGCTCGACCAGCGCGAGCTCGGTGTCGAAGTCCGCGATCGGGAACACCGTCTCGAAGTTGAACCGCCGCTTGAGCGCGGCGCTCATCTCGTTGACGCCCCTGTCCCGCGTGTTCGCCGTGGCGATCACGTTGAACCCGTCCTGCGCGAACACCATGCCGTCCGGGCCGTTCAGCTCACCGATCGCCATCACGCGGTCGGACAGCATCGACAGCATGCAGTCCTGGACCTCGAGCGGGCAGCGGGTGATCTCCTCGAACCGGACGATCTTGCCCTCGGCCATGCCCCGCAGCATCGGCGCCGGCACGAGCGAACGCGGCGACGGCCCCTCCGCGACCAGCAGCGCGTAGTTCCACGAGTACTTGATCTGGTCCTCGGTCGTGGCGGCGCCGCCCTGGATCGTGAGCGTCGACTCGCCGCACACCGCCGCCGCGATCAGCTCGGACAGCAACGACTTCGCCGTGCCCGGCTCACCGACGAGCATCAGGCCGCGGCTCGTCGCGAGCGTGACCAGTGCTCGGTCCACAAGGGACGGATCGCCCACGAACTTCTTGACGATGCCCCGGTTCTCGTCGCCCACCACGAACTTGCGCGCGGCGTCGAGGCTCAGCGCCCAGCCAGGCGGCTTGGGTGCGGTGTCGGCGTCCCGCAGGCGCGCGAGCTCGTCGGCGTAGCGGACCTCGGCGGGAGGACGCTGCATCGTCTGGGTGCTGGTCATGACTGCAGGGACTCCAGTTCGGAGAGGAGCTCGGAGAGGGTGATCGGGTCGATGTCGTAGGTGGCGGGCGCGTCCGAGGGTGCGGACCAGGTGCCGTGGCCGTGGGGAGAGAACCACATGTCGCTGAAACCGACCTCGGGGAACACGTCCATGGCGCCCACGGCGATACCGGGCTCCAGCGAGGCGACGAGCGCGCCACCGGCCGGGAACGGCCGGGTGATCCAGCACTCGACGCCCGCGTCCTGGGGCTCGCCGCGCACCCAGCCCTTCTTGGTGAGGCCGAGGATCTTGCCGATCGGGTACGGGGTGGCGCAGAACTTCTTCAGCCGCGGCAGGACGTCCTCGGCGGACGCCACCAGGTGGACCGGGCGGCCCAGCTGCGGGAACGGCTGGAGGATCTCGTAGTCGGCGAAGACCTCGCCCCACGCCGCGACCTCGTCGCGCAGGTCGACCGCGTGCGCCACGCGCACGGTCGCGGTCTCGGGCAGCGTGAACTCGTCGTCGTTCGCGTCGGCCAGCGTGCGGTCCTCGGCGAGGCGGAAGGAGGTGCCCTCGCCGGTGATCCACACCAGGCGGCGGACCAGGTGCCACAGCAGCGGATGGGCGGCGAGGACCGTCAGGAACTCCTCGGCGGACCACGTGCGCTGGTCCACCATGGCCCGTTCGAGCCGCTGGATCTGGTCGGACGCGATCGTGCGGACGTCCTTCTTCAACGCCGTGAACCGCTTGTGCTCCAAGGGAGCCAGGTCCTGGTCGTCCTTCGCGCCGGGCTTCGGGAGGTCCTTGCGGCGCTTGCCGTCCGGGTCCAGCACGAACGGCTTGAGCTGCTCGTCGAAGCCCACCGTGAACCGCCGCGGGCCGTAGTCGATCACCAGGGTCGCGGCGTCGTCCAGGCCCAGGCGCGGGACCAGCCGGTCCGACAGCTGGTCGCGGGACAGGCCGAGCTCGGCCGCGATCTGGGAGACCTTCTCCTGGGCCTTGGTCTTGAGGCCCTTGAACGACACCTTCTCGGCGATGCTGTTCAGGTGGGACAGGGCGACCTCGGTGCCGATGTCGGCGAGCACGTCGAGCCCGGTGACGGCCCTGGCGTGCTGGCTCTCGCCCGGCCAGCTGCGGATCAGCGGTGACAGCGAGCGGACCGTCGAGTCGTCGCCGAACCAGCCGAGCGCGGTCAGCGCCCAGTTCTCCTTCGACGGCGCGCCTGCCTGCTCCCACGCCTTGAACGCGGCCCACGCGAACGCCGCCAGCGACGCCCTGTCGAGTGCCTCGCGGACGATGGGCAGGCCCGCGTAGAGGTCGCCGGGCTTGGAGAGCGCGGCCGTCATCAGCAGATGACCGGCGGCCTCGGCGGACAGGGCGTGCTTGCGGTCCGCCAGCAGGACCTGCGGCAGCAGGCGCGCGTCCGCCCACTCACCGATCGCCGGCAGCTTCGCGGGCAGCACGTCGATCGGGTCGACCGACAGCACGACGTCGATCGCGGCCTCGGCACCGCACTCCTTCGCGACGGCCGCCACGTCGACGCCGACGTTGTTGTGCAGGTGGCGCAGCGCGGCCTCGGCGTTGCGGCGGGCGACACCGGCCTTCCCGGCTGCCGCCGGGATGAGCAGACGGGCGGCCTGCTCGCGGTGCCGGGCCAGCCACTCGAGACCCCAGCGCCGGGCCGACTTGGTGCGGGCGAACCAGTCTGCCATCTGCGTGGCCACCTCGACCGTGGCGAACGGCAGCAGCACCATCCCGGTGCCCGCGGGGGCGGACTGGACGTGCCGGATCAGCGCGGGCGCCGCGTCGACGCCGAACCGGGCGGCCAGGTTCTTGCCCCACTCCTCGACGCCGTAGCAGTAGGACGGCTTCCAGTCCGCGAGCAGGTGCCGCACCTCGTCGTCGGGTGCGAGGAGGAACAGGTCGTTGTCGTAGTAGCCGACCTTGCCGGCGAGGTAGTCCTTGAGGAGCTTGCGCCAGTCGTGGCGGTCCTGCCGGTAGGCCGCGCCGGACGCGAGCCACTCCTCGTGCTCGCCGGGCAGCCAGCTCACCGCCGGCTCCGGCAGGGGGAGATCGGCCAGCACGACGGGCTTCACCGGCTTGCCGCGGCGCAGCCACGGCGGCGAGGCCAGCAACGGTGGCAGCTGCTCCGGGCTCGCCTCCGGCACGATCGCCTCGGCGGACTCGGCGAGCAGCGCGGCGACCTCGTCGGGCACCGTCAGGTGAGGATTGCTCCGCAGGTGGACGTTCAGCAGCCGGCGCGCGCCCTCGCTCGACGACGCGCGCTCGGCCAGCAGCCGCGCCGCCCTCACGGGGAACGCCCTCATCGCGGACACCACGGCGGGCCACACGTACTTCTCGTCCAGCCGGTCGAGCAGGATCGCGAACGCCTCGTCGGTCGGCAACGCCGCGAGCACGGCCAACGCCTGCTTCCGGCCGCCCGTGCGCTGGTGGTAGCTGTCGGAGTCGAGCTCTTCCGCGAGCAACGGCGCGACGGCCGGACCGAGCACGTACACGGCCGTGTAGAGCAGGAACGCCGACGCCGTGATCGACTCGTCGGCCTTCCTGAAGTCTTCGAGGCTGCGGGCGCTGCTCGGCAGCATCCACCACTGGCTCGGCGTGTACGGCTGCTTGCGCACCTCGGTGAACCAGTCCGCCCGCTCGGGCATCAGGTAGCACCGGACTTCCTTCTCGGTCATCGACGTGCCGAGCTTCTCCAGCACGCTCTCGGCGGCCGCGCGTTCCTCGGGACTCGCGGCGGCGATCGCGTACCGGACGGCCGTGAGCATCAGGCCTGCCGGTTCGCCGATCGTCGTGTGGAAGTGGCCGGCGGCGTGCTGCAGCTGGATCCCGGTCCACCTGCCGCGCTTCTGGTCGTACTGGTCGGAGAACGTGAGGCCCGTGAACTCGACGACCGCGGCGGTGGCGAAGGCGAGGCCGTGGTCGGCGATCCAGGCGTGCACGGCGGGCGCACCCGCCCTCGTGATGGCCGCGATCGCCGCCGCTCCGACGGGGTTCGGCTGCCCGGCCAGGTACTCGCGGCCCGCGCCGACCAGCTCGGCCTTCGTCCCCTTGCGAGAGAGGGCCTCCTCGATCGTCGCCGCCTGCTCGGTGATCAGCTGCCGCGCCTGCCCTGCCTTCGCCGCGTCGACCGCGAACTCGGGCTCCGGGTGGAACCCGCGCTGCCGCACCGCGTCGCGCAGCCACGCCTTGGGGATCACCCAGGCGTCCTCGTCCGCGGGGGTCGCGGGCTCGGTGGTGCCGGGTGCGCCGGCGGCGGGCAGCGCGGCGGCAGGTGCACCGGAGGCGGCGGGCTGTCCGGTGGCGGGCTGCTGCGCCTCGGCCGCGCCTTCCGGTCTGTAGCCCTTCTTCTCCTTCTCCGCCACCAGTTTCGCGACGTGCGCGGCGGCGGCCTCGGCGGAGGCCAGCTCCTTGGTCTGCGTCTGGCCCGTGGTGCCCAGCCGTCCGAACCGGACGGTCACCGTCGCGCCGTCCTGCTCGATCTCCCAGAACTTCGCGGAGCCGTCCGCGACGAGTTCCCACCTGCGCACTGCGTTACCTCCTGGGCCACACAAGGGAGTTGATGCACCGGACGTTACCCAGGGGGTCTGACAATTCTTCCGCACCGGCTGGAAGAGCTGGTCAGACCCCCTGGTTCGAGGCCTACGGCCGCAGTGACTCCAGTTCGGACAACACTTCCGAGGCCGAGACGGCGTCGGTGGTGAAGGTGCTCGCCGCGTTGCGCTGGGAGGACCAGTAGCCCTGCCCGTCGGCGGAGAACCACAGCTCGGTGAACTTGAGCTCGGGGAAGACGTCGATCGCGCCCACCGCGATGCCGGGGTCCAGCGACGCGACCAGCGCGCCTCCGGACGGCAGCGGCCGGGTGATCCAGCACTCCACGCCGCCGTCCTGGGGCTCGCCGCGGATCCAGCCCTTCTTGGTGAGGCTGAGGACCTTGCCGACCGGGACGTCCACGTCGCAGTACTTCTTCAGGTGGGGCAGGAGGTCCTCGCCCTCGGGCACCAGGTGCAGCGGGCGGGCCAGCTGCGGGAACGGCTGGAGGATCTCGTAGTCGGCGAAGACCTCGCCCCAGGTGTCCAGTTCCGACCGGAGGTCGACCGGGTGGGCAACGCGGACGGTGGCGTCCTCGGGGAGGGTGAACTCGTCGTCGGCGGAGTCGGCGAGCGTGCGGTCTTCGGCCAGGCGGAAGGACCGGCCGTCAGCGGTGATCCACACCAGGCGGCGGACGATGTGCCACAGCAGCGGGTGATCGGCCAGGACGGTGTGGAACTCCTCGGCGGTCCAGGTGCGCTGGTCGACCATGGCGCGTTCGAGGCGGTGGATCTGGTCGGACGCGACGGCGCGGACGTCCTTCTTCAGGGCCGCGAACCGCTTGTGCTCCAGCGGTGCCTGGTCCTGGTCGTCCTTCGCGCCGGGCTTCGGGAGGTCCTTGCGGCGCTTGCCGTCCGGGTCGAGGACGTAGGGCTTGAGCTGCTCGTCGAAGCCCACGGTGAACTGGCGCGGGCCGTAGTCGATCACCAGGCTCGCCGCGTCGTCGAGACCCAGGCGCGGCACGAGGCGGTCTGCCAGCTGGTCGCGGGACAGGCCCAGCTCGTCGGCGATCTGGGAGACCTTCTCCTGGGCCTTGGTCTTGAGGCCCTTGAACTTCACCTTCTCGGCGATGCTGTTGAGGTGCGACAGGGCGACCTCGGTGCCGATGTCGGAGAGCACGTCGAGGCCCGCCACCGCCCTGGTGTGCTGGCTCTCGCCCGGCCAGACCCGGATCAACGGCGACAGCGCTCGCACCGTCGAGTCGTTGCCGAACCAGCCGAGGGCGGTCAGCGCCCAGCTCTCCTTCGACGGCGCGCCGACCTCCTGCCAGCGCTGGAAGACCGCCCACGCGAACTCCGCCAGCGAGTCCTCGTCGAGCGCCTCGCGGGCGATCGGCAGCCCGGCGTAGATGTCACCCGGCTTGGACAGCGCGGCCGTCATCAGCAGGTGGCGCGCCGTCTCGGCGGACAGGGCCTGCTTGCGGTCGCGCAGCAGGACCTGGGGCAGCAGGCGGGTGTCGGCCCACTCGCCGACCACGGGCAGCTTGGCGGGGAGCACGTCGACCGGGTCGACGGCGAGGAAGGACTCCAGTGCGGCGGCCGCGGCCGGGCTCGGTGCGAGCGCCACCACGTCCACGCCGAGTCCGTGCAGGTGGCGGATCGCGGTCTCGGCGTTGCGCCGCTCGGCGCCGGGCTTGCCCAGCGCGGCGGGAACGAGGAGGCGCGCGGCCTGCTCGCGGTGCCGGGCGAGCCAGCTCAGCGCTGTCTTGCGCACCTGCTTGAGCCGCACCAGCCAGTCCGCCATCAGCGCGGCCACCTCGGGTGTCGCGAACGGCAGCAGGATGACGGCCGACGCCGAGTTCTTCTCCGCGATGCGCAGCAGCGGGGGCAACGCGTCGAAGCCGAACTTCGCGGCCAGCCGCTTGCCGGCCGACTCCGCGCTCCAGCCCAGGTTCGGCTGCCAGTCCGCGAGGAGGTGCCGCACCTTCTCCTCGGGCGCCCCGATGAGCAGGTCGGCCATGTAGTACCCGATCCGGCCCGCCTCGTACTCCGCGAGCCAGTGCTGCCAGGTCTTGTAGCGGTGGGTGTCCCAGTGGCCGTCCCTCAGCCACTCCTCCCGCTCACCCGGCTGCCACGTGATCGAGGAACTCGGCACCGGCAGGTCCGGTACCACCACCGGCTTCACCGGAGGCTTGCGGTTCAGCCACGGAGGCGAGGCCAGGACGGGCGGCAACGCCTCCGCGGGAGCCTCCGGTACCGCCGTCGTCTCCACCTCGACGAAGCCCGCGGGCGTTTCCAGGTGCGGGTACGTCTTCAGGTGCACGCTGAGCAGCTGGCGGAACTCGTCGTTGTGGGCGGAGCGCTCTCCGAGCAGCCGGGCCGCCCGCGCCGGGAAGGCCGCCATCATGGACAGCACCACCGGGCGCACGTACTTGGTGTCGATCCGGTCGAGCAGCAGGGCGAACGCCTCGTCGGTGGGCAGCACGGAGAGGGTCTTCAGCACCTGCTTGCGGGTGTCCGCACGCTGGTACTGGTGGTCGAGCGACTTCGCGAGCAACGGCGCGATCGCCGGGCCCAGCACGTACAGCGCCGTGTGCAGGACGGCCGAATGGCTGGACACCGAGGACGGCGCCATCTCGAACTCCTCGAACGTGCTGGCACTGCAGTGGAGCAGCCACCAGCGGGTGCCCGTGTGCGGCGTCTGGCAGGCCTCCGCGAACCAGCCGGGCCTGCCCGGCATCAGAAATGCCCGAATCAGCTTCGTGCGGGCCGCGTCGGCCTCGCCCTGCCTGCTCAGCGCGGCCTCCGCGGCGCCGCGTTCCGCGTCCTCCGCGACCGCGAGCGCGTACCGGACCGCTGTGAGCATCTTGCTGTCGACGCTGCCGATGGTGATGTGGACGGGCCCGCCGCGCGGCGTCAGGTATTCGTTGCCGTAGGTGTGCTGCTGCGCCAGCCACTGGCGGACGCAGACCAGGCGCATGAACTCGACGGTGGCCTCCGTCGCGAACACCAGGCCGTGGTCGGCGATCCAGGCGTGCACGGACTGCTCGCCGGTGCCGAGGACGGCGGCGATCGCCGCCGCACCGACCGGATTGGGCCGGCCGGCCAGGTGGTCGCGCGCCGCCTCGACGAGGTCGGAGTCGGAGACGGGCTCGGACAGGACCCGTTCGACCGCGGTGTCCTTCTGCTCGGCGAGCCGCTGCCTGGCCTCCTCGGCCAGTCCGGTGTCGACGGCGAACTGCGGGGCGGGGTGGAAGCCGCGCTGCCGCACCACGTCGCGCAGCCACACCTTGGGCATCACCCAGGTGTCCTCGTCGACGGGTTCCGCGGTGCGCGAGGTGGCCGCCGCCGGAGCCGCCGCGGGTCGGGCAGCGGCCGGCGCCTCGGCCGACTCGACGGGCGTGGCGGTGGCCGGCTGGGACTCCGCCGCGCCGGTGGCGACCGGGCGGTAGCCCTTCTTCTCCTTCTCCGTCACCAGCTTCGCGACGTGTGCCTTGGCCGCCTCGGGGGACGCCAGCTCCTTGGTCTGGGTCTGGCCCTGCGTGTCCAGACGTCCGAACCGGACGGTGACCGCGGCACCGTCCTGATCGATCTCCCAGAACTTCGCCGCGCTGCCCGAGACGAGCTCCCACCTGCGCACTGACTGCTCCCTGCTTTCGAAACGAGGTGTCCGGCGCCGATCGTGCCGAGCCGGTCTGACGCTGGAGGTCGATCAACCGTTCCCGCGATCACGCGTGCAGCGGGTTCAGTTCCGGGAGGAGCTCGGAGGCGGTGACGAGGTCCAGCCGTCCGAACCGGACGGTCGTCCCGGCAGCTGCCCCAGCGACCTTCCAGAACGTCGCCGTACCGCCGGGAACGAGCTCCCACCTGCCCACAGCAAGACCCCCTGAGTTCGACCTGGAACTGATGTCCACGGACCGTACTCAGGGGGTCTGACAGTTTTCGTCGATCAGGTGGAACAGCTGGTCAGAGCTTCCACCACAGCGCTGTGTCCGGCGGGAGGAGCAGCAGCCCGTCGCGCACCCCGTAGTACGACGAGGCCAGCAGGACCGACCCCGGATCCGGCAGCTCCACGACGGCACCGGACAGGTTCACCGCGCACGCGACCCCGTCCCGTTCGAACCACAGCACACCGGCCGGGCCGTCGACCCAGGTGAGGCCGGCGCCCAGCGCGGGGTTCTCGCGGCGCACGCGCAAAGCGTTGCGGTAGAAGGACAGCATCGAGTCCTGGTCGCCCGTCTGGGCCTCCACGCTGAGCTTCGCCCAGTCCGCGGGCTGCGGCAGCCACGCCCCGCCGGTGCCGAACCCGAGCGACGGCCCGGAAGCCGCCCACGGCAACGGGACGCGACACCCGTCGCGACCGCGTTCGGTGTGACCCGACCGCTCCCACATCGGGTCCTGCAGCACCTCGTCCGGCAGGTCCAGCACTTCGGGCAGCCCGAGTTCCTCGCCCTGGTACAGGTACACCGATCCCGGCAACGCCAGCATCAACGCCAGCGCGGCGCGCGCACGGCGCAGTCCGGCCTCGCCGCCGCCGTACCGCGTCACGTGCCGTTGCACGTCGTGGTTCGACAGCACCCAGGTGGTAGGCGCCCCCACGGGTTCGACGGCCGCCAGCGACGAGTCGATGACCGACCGCACGGCCTCGAAGGTCCACTCGGCGGAGAGGTAGTGGAAGTTGAACGCCTGGTGCATCTCGTCGGGACGCAGGTACATGGCCGTCCGCTCGGCCGAAGGCGTCCACGCCTCCGCGACGAGCACCCGCTCGCCGGGGTAGGAGTCCACGACCGCACGCCACTCGCGGTGGATCTCGTGCACACCGTCCTGGTCGAAGAACGGCAACGGCTCCGTGCCCAGCAGCTTGAGCTGGTCGGCGTGGCCGATGTCGGGCAGCCCCGGCGCCTTGATCATCCCGTGCGCCACGTCCACCCGGAACCCGTCGACGCCCAGGTCGAGCCAGAACCGCAGCACGTCGAGGAACTCCGCGCGCACCTCGGGCAGCTCCCAGTTCAGGTCCGGCTGCTCGGGGGCGAACAGGTGCAGGTACCACGACCCGTCGGCCACGCGCGTCCACGCCGGGCCGCCGAAGACCGACTCCCAGTCGTTGGGCGGCTGGTCTCCGACGCCCTCGCGGAAGATGTAGCGCTCACGGCCACGTCCGGCCAGCGCCTCCTGGAACCACGCGTGCTGGTCGGAGGTGTGGTTCGGCACGATGTCGACGATCACCCGGATGCCGAGCGAGTGCGCGTCGTCCACCAACGCGCGCACGTCGTCGAGTCCGCCGAACTGCGGGTCGACCGCGCGGTAGTCCGCGACGTCGTAACCGCCGTCCGCCATCGGCGACGAGTAGAACGGCGTGATCCAGACCGCGTCGACACCGAGGTCGCGCAGGTAGGGCAGGCGCGAGCGGATACCGGGCAGGTCGCCGACACCGTCGCCGTCCGAGTCGGCGAAGCTGCGCACGTAGACCTGGTAGATGACGGCGTGGCGCCACCAGTCGTGGGACATGTCCCTGCCTTCCGATGGGGTGTGTCAGCGAACCAGGAAAGACGTTGCAAAAGTTTTCCGCAAGTCGGCTTGAGGATTCCTAGAGAAGAGACTCCAGGTCTGCAAACTTTTGCAGCCCCGAATAATGCGTTGCAAGCGCGCCACGCCATCCGTCAGAGTGGATCTCGACGAACCGGGGAGAGGGAGCCAGCCGTGATGCACCACATGCGCCATCAGCAGATCTGGCGCTCCCCGGCATGAGCTGACTCGTGTCTCCGGGGAGCCGTCCCGTCGCACTCAGCGACGAGGCGGCTTTTTTGATGCCCGTTGGTCCAATTGGCACGGACACCGCGCTCTGAACGCGGAGATCGAGGTTCGAGTCCTCGACGGGCAGCCGTGACCGAAGCCGAAGCAGTCGAGGCGCCAGGTTGTGGTCCTGGTCGAAGCCGGTGCGAGTCCGGTCGGTCACTCCAGCGCGCGGGATCCGGCGATCACCCAGGCCTCATAAGCCTGGGGTGCCTGGTTCGACACCAGGACGCGCGACCAGGAGAACGAGGAAGGCCCACGTGTCCCACTGCGTGGAACAGGGAAGCGACGCCGTGCGCCCGTCGTTGGCAAGAACATGAGCTTCGCGGAGGACTGGCAGACCTGGAAGACGGAGCGGGAGACCACGCTGGCAGACCCGTACGGGTGGTTGGCGCTGGTCTCACTCGACTGGCTGGAGACGAGCCCACGCGCCTATGACGGCCTACCGGGTGAGTGGTGGCAAGACGACGACGCCGCGTTCTGGCGCAACGAGGGAGAAACGCGGCGGTTCGACCTCGTCCAGAGCGGCGCCGGCACACGGGTCGCCGCGGGTGACGTCGAGATCGAGATCGCCCGGCGCGGTGGATACCTGATCCGCGTGCACGACCCGAAAGCCCCGGTGCTGCAGGACTTCAGGGGCGTGCCGTCGTACGAGCCGCAGGAGAAGTGGGTGCTGGAAGGCGTGTACGAACCATTCGACGCGCCCGTGCCCACGACCGTCGGTGCGGTGGTGGAAGGCCTTAGCCACGTGTACGAGGCACCGGGCCGTGTGCGGTTCACGTATAACGGCACCGAGCACACGCTGACGGCGTTCAACGGCCGCAACGGCGGGCTGAGCATCCTGTTCACCGACGAGACCAGCGGCGTCACCACTTACGCGGCCAACCGGCAGCTCGCCGCCACCCCGGACGACGGCGAGGTCGTGCTCGACTTCAACCGTGCGACGAACCTGCCGTGCGCGTTCACCGACTTCGCCACCTGCCCGCTGCCGCCCGCGGGCAACCACCTGCCGTTCGGCGTCGAGGCGGGGGAGAAGACGCCGTACGAGCGCGGTTAGAAGAACTCGTCGAGCAACCGGTACCAGGCGAGCATCTCCGGGCGGGGGGTGAGGCCGTAGGCGCGGTCGAACGCGGCTGCGGCCTCTTCGCCCAGTTCCCGGTGTGCCAGCGCGATGTCGCGGTGCCGGTCGGACACGCCCAGGCGCGCCACGTCGATCAGCACGGTCGAGCCGTCGGGGCGCAGCAACACGTTCGCCGGACAGAAGTCCCCGTGCGCCACCACGAGGTCCTCGGCGGCAGGGGCGGTGGCGACCAGCTGTTCCAGCAACTCCTCAGGTGTGACACCGAGGTTGTCGTCGTCGAAGTCCTCCGGGTCCACCAGGCCCGCCTCGACGTTGCGGCGAGCCCTTTCCAGCACAACGGGAATCGTCGCGTCGTAAGGACACGACGCCACCGGCAACGAGTGCAACGACCGCAGCGCAGCGCCCATCGCGGTAGCGGCGAGCACCGGGTCGGCGGACGCCAGCGAGGGTGCGCCGACATCGGCCAGCACCAGCCAGCCCTCGGCGAACGCCTGGATCTCGGGAACCTCGAAGTGCTTGCCCAGCCACAGCAACCGGTCGCGCTCCTCCACGCCCGAACGCTTCACGTAACTGGACCCGGCCCTCCACACGTCACCGGACAGACCTTCGTGGTCGTCGGACCACGCGGTGGCCGGACCGGAGGCGCGCAGGACCTCGTCGGGGATGTTCACCCGATCATCCTCCCCGCGCGGGCGGCGTCCGACCAACCGAGTTCCGGTGCCGAAAATCCTCGACGTGGCAACGCGAAGAGCGGAATGGTCGAGACGAAGGGGAAGACTGGGGAGGATTCTGCGCCTGGGACCAGGCCAGCTACGAGGGTGCCAGGTTCACCGTCTCGCCGATCGGCTCCTCGGCGTGCGTCGACCTGGTCGAACACGACTGCACCGGCCGGCCCTGCCGATCGACGGCGAGACCGGCCAGCCCGACATCACGTTCCAGGCGGGCAGTGTCTTCGTCCAGCGCTGACGCTCACTCGCAGGCGATGCCGTCCTTGTCGCTGTCCAGCCCGTAGACGTCGGTGCCGATGACGCGGATCGGGCCTGCTACGTAGGCGGGTCCGTTCCCGCTGCCGCCGGCGCAGTCCACATCGGACGCGATCGGGACGCAGCCGCTGTAGTTCTGGTTGCACGCGGGCTGCGGCGCCGGCTGGGGCTGGGGTTGCGGCTGCGGAACGGGCTGAGGCTGGGGTTGCGGCTTGGGCTGTGGCTGTGGCTGGGGTTGCGGCTTCGGCTGAGCGACCGCGGCAGGAGTGGTGGTGGTGGTGGTCGTCGTAGTGGTGGTCGTTGTCGTGGTGGTGGACGTCGTGGTGCTGGTCGGCGCCACGGTCGTCGTGGTCGTGGTGGGCGAGGCCGTCGTGGTCAGGCTGGCCGCACTGCCCTTGTCCGGCGCACCGCCGACGGCGGCCCCGATGACGCCCATCACGAAGACGAACGCGAGCAGGCTGGCCGCGCCGATGGCCACGGGCACCACCCACGACTTGCGCGCCGTCGTGACCGGCACGACCGCGCCGCGGGGGATCTCGCGGGGCATGCGCAGCGAGATCTGCAGCAGCCCGTTGCCGCCGAGCTGGACGAACGCGGCGCAGCCGGTCGACCCTCCGCCGGACTCCACGTGCATCAGCACGGGCGCATACCGTTGCGACATCAGGAAAGTCAGCTCGCCCACGCGGTGGCCGTCGAGCCGCACCTCGATCCCGCGCTGACCGCGGTGCTTGCCCGCGGCGATCACGCACCACGTCAGGCTCACGGCGACGTGCCGCGTCACGCCGTCCGGAACCGAGTACCGCGACAGCACGTCCTGGTGGTGCTGCTCGCCGGTGACGGTCACCGTCACCTCGCCGGGAACCATCACCAGACCGGCGGCCGAGTTCTCGATCACTGTCGCAACTCCCTCGAGGGTGGGCTTGTACGCCTCACCATCGAGAACTCACTGCGAGTGTTACCGAAAGTGCCCTGATGTTGTGCTGAACGGGTGAAAATCGGCCAGAATCGTCACGGACGGTCGACGATCGCCGATGTAAGTCCTTTCGGCTGACCCGATCAGGCGCTGGAGCGCAGCACCAACGACGTGGGCAGCAGCAGCGACGGGGGGAGCCCGTGCTCGCCCGCCAGCTCCGCGAGCAACCGCCACGTCATCGTGCGCCCGAGCTCCTCGACGTCCTGCCGGATCGTCGTCAGCGGCGGTGTGGCGGTCGCGGCGAACACCGAGTCGTCGAACCCGACCACGGCGACGTCCTCGGGCACGCGCTTGCTCTGCGCGTGCAGCACCTGCAACGCGCCCAGCGCCATGATGTCCGCCGCGACGAACACCGCGTCGAGGTCGGGAGCCTTGCGCAGCAACAGTTCCATGGCGCGTGCGCCGCTCTCCGGCGTGAAGTCGCCGTGCGCCACCAGGTCGGCGGAGAGCCTGGCCTCGCTCAGGCCGCGCTTGAACCCGCTCAGGCGGTCGGCGCCGACGGCCATGTCCTTCGGCCCGGCGACGGTGGCGATGCGCTTGCGGCCCAGCGACGCCAGGTGGCGTGCGGCCTCCAGGGCGCCGGTGAAGTTGTCGGCGTCCACGAACGGGACGGTGGTGCCCAGCGGCCGCCCGCCGGACACCACGGGCAGGCCGATCTCGGCGAGCATCGGCACCAGCGGGTCGTCGCCGTGCAGGCTGACCAGCAACGCGCCGTCGACGTGCCCGCTGCTCAGGTAGGTGACGAGATCGCCGGTGTCGGAGGGCTGGCTCATCATCAGCAGCAGCTGCATGTGGCGGCCGGCGAGCTCGGAGTGGATGCCCCGCAGCACGCCCGCGAAGAACGGGTCGGACAGCACGCGGCCGGTCGGCTCCGAGACGACCAGGGCGATGGCGTTCGCCCGGTTGCCGGCGAGGGAGCGCGCGGCCTGGTTGGGGGAGTAGCCCAGCTGCGCGATGGCGGCGTGGACGGCCTCACGGGCCTTGGCGCTGACGTACTGCTCGTCGTTGATCACGCGCGAGACGGTCGACTTGGACACTCCGGCGACCCGCGCGACCTCTTCGATCCGGGGGCCGGGACGTCGCTTCGCCGTCTCGGTCATGCGGCCATCCTAGGCTGCCTGGCCGGACCATGATCTGTTCAGGTCCATCTTCGTTCCCCCTCTTCACGGCGGCGTGCGCCAAGTTTCCAAGATCGTCCGCACAAATTCCGCACAGCACCCCCGAGTTCTGGCACCATGCCCCCCGAGGAGGGCTAGTGCGGTATCGGCTTCTTGGGCCGCTGCAGATTTGGCGTGGGGGCGTGGAACTGCGGCTGGGCGGGCCCCGGCAAAGGGCACTGCTCGCGGCGTTGGCGCTGCACGCCAACGAGACGGTCAGTTTTGAACATCTGAGCGAAGCGGTGTGGGAATCCCCACCCGCGGCTCCCGAATCGAACATCCGGACCTATGTCGCGGCCTTGCGCAAGCTCGTGCTGGACGACCTCGTCACCGTTCCGGGCGGCTACCGGCTCAAGGTGCCGGACGGAGAGGTCGACGTCGGCGTCTTCGACGGGCTGTGCGCGGCCGGCGACGAGGCGCTGAAGCAGGGCGACCACAGGGCGGCGGTCGCGAAGTACGAGGAAGCGCTCGCGTTGTGGCGTGGCCCGGCGCTGGACGGTCTCGTCGTGGGGCCGCGGCTCGAGGCCGAGCTCACGCTGCTGCAGGAACGGCGGCTCACCGTCGCCGAGCAGCACGCGCGCCTGTCGATCGAGCTCGGCCAGGGCGAGCGGCTGATCCCCGAGCTGCGGCGGCTGACCAAGCAGTTCCCGTTGCGGGAACAGCTGTGGCTGCAGCTCATGCACGCGCTGCAGCGGGCCAACCGGCCGGCCGAGGCGCTGCAGGCGTTCGAGGACGTGCGGGTGCTGCTCGCCGACGAGCTCGGCACCGATCCGGGCGGCGAACTGCGTGAACTGCACGCGCGGCTGTTGCGCGGCGACCAGCCGCGGCCGGCCCTGAACACGCTGCCCCGCGACGTCGCGGACTTCACCGGCCGCATCGCCGAGATGGACCGGCTGACCAGGGCGGTCACCGGCAAGGCGGCCGTGGTGATCTCGGCGATCGACGGCATGCCGGGCGTGGGCAAGACGACGCTGGCCGTGCACTTGGCGCACCGCCTGGAGTATCCGGACGGTCAGCTGTTCATCGACCTGCACGCGCACACCGCGGGCCGTGCGCCCGTGGAACCGACGGACGCGCTCGACGTGCTGTTGCGCGCGCTCGGCCTGGAGGAGATCCCGGTCAGCCTGGACGAACGGGCCGCCCTGTGGCGGGCCGAGCTGTCCCGGCGCCGGTTGCTGGTCGTGCTCGACAACGCGGTGAGCGCCGACCAGGTGCGCCCGCTGCTGCCGGGCGTGCCGGGTTCGCTGGTGCTGGTCACGTCCCGTGCCCGGCTGGTCGAGCTGGAGGGCACCTCGACGCTCACGCTGGACGTGCTGTCCGAGGCGGAGGCGTTGGAGCTGTTCGCCACGATCGTCGGCGACGAGCGCGGCAACGACGCTGCCGCTCGCGAGGTGGTCGAGCTGTGCGGACGCCTGCCGCTGGCCGTGCGCCTGGCCGCCGGACGGCTCCGCAGCCGTCCTACCTGGACCACCGCCCACCTCGCGACGCGGCTGCGAGAGGGACGATTATCCGAACTGGACGCCGTCTTCGCGTTGTCGTTCAGCCAGCTCCCCGCCGCTCACCAGCGGCTCTTCGGCCTGCTGGGCCTGCACCACGGCACCGACTTCGACGTCCACCAGGCCGCGGCGCTGGGCGAGCTCGACCTGCTGGAGACCGACGGGATGCTCGAGGACCTCGTCGACGTGCACCTGCTGGAGTCGACGACGCTTGGCCGGTACCGGATGCACGACCTGCTCCGGCAGTACGCGCAGTCCCAGGTGGACAGCTCCCGTGCACCGCTGACCAGGTTGCTCGACCACTTCCTCGACACGGCGAACCAGGCGACCCGGCTCATGTCGCCCGCCGCGCGCAGGTACGAGGTCGACATCACCTACCGGCCTGAGTCGAGGCTGGTCCTGCGCGACTACGACCACGCGGTCGAGTGGCTGGAGACCGAACGCCAGACCCTCGTGGCCGCCGTGGCTCTGTCGCTCGACGGTGACTGGCGCACGCACACGTGGCAGCTCGCGCGCGCGTTGACGTTCTTCTGCATGGTGCGCGGCCACACGCGTGACTGGGCCACGATCAACGAACTGGCGCTGGAGGCCGCGAAGGACGAGCCGGTCGCGCTGGCGATCACCACGAAGAACTACGCGATGGTGTTCTGGCAGACCGCGCAGTACCCGAAGGCCATCCACTACAACGAGCGCGCGATCGAGATGCTCCGGGAGCTCGGCGACCTGCAGGGGGTTGCGGGCACGCTGAACAACCTCTCGCTGGTCTACCGGACCCTCGGACGGCACGCCGAGGCCGCTGACCTGCTCGAACAGGCCATCACCGTGGCCCGCCAGCTCGGCGACCGGCACCTCGAGTCGCAGGCGATGAGCAACGTCAGCAACATCTACAGCGCGCTCGGCCGTTACGACGAGGCGCTGCAGGCGTGCACGTCGGCGCTCGCGCTGATGCGCGAGATGGGCAGCCGTCGCGACGAGGCCGACACCCAGAGCGCGCTGGGCATGATCCTGCACGCCATGGGCCGGCACTCCGAAGCGTTGGAGGCGCTGGAATCGGCGTTGGCCGCCGTGCGCGCGATCGGTGACGTCACGACGGAGACCGTGGTGCTCAACTACCTCGGTGAGGTGCTGACCGCGGCCGGACGCCCCGCCGAGGCAGTCGTGCGGTTGCGTGAGGCGTTGGAACTGGCCGAACGCATCGACGACCCGCGTGAGGCCGCGAACGCGCACAAGCACCTGGCCCGCGCGGTCGTGGATCCGGCCGAGGCCGCCCGGCACCGCAAGGAGGCGGACGAGAGGTTCGCGGCGCTAGGCGTCGAGTGAGCGGGGGCCCGGCCTGCCGCCGGGCAGCACCGCACCCCGTGGCAGTCCGTCCCGCAGCAACGGCAACAGCCTGGGGTGCTTGCTCATGAGCACCGCGGCTGTGCCGTTGCGCTGCTGGATCCGGCGGCAGAAGTGCGGGGACAACGCCACCCCGAGGTAGGCCTCGGCGCGGGGCCCGTAGACCACCGCGCCGCCGAGTCCGCACCACGCGGCCGCGACCGCCTGCCCTCCGGCCCAGACGTACCCCTCGACGTACGTCCCGCCGTTGTTGCGGCTCGCCTCGCTGAAGGCGTCGCTGAACGTCACCTGCGGCTGCAGCCTGGTCAGGGCGTCGGCGGACCACCAGGTGCCCAGGTCGAGCACGAGGCCCTCCACGCTCGCGTGCGCCCACTCCGAGTCGTCGACGAGCGTGCGGAACGGTGCCTCCAGCTCCGTCAGCGCGGCCGTGAGCTCCTCCACCCGCCCATGGTGCGGTGCCCGTGCCGATCCCGCAGTCCGAAGTGGACTCAGGCCTGCGCCTGGGCGATCGTGATCGGGATGCTCACCTGCACCGGCCCCGCCACGCCGGTGATGACCCCGTCACCGGCCTTGGGACCGGCCTGCAGCCGGGCGCGGAACGTGATCGTCTGGCCGGGCGCCAGCGTCTGACCGCCCTCGCACGTCACGGTGCCCTTGCCGGCCGGGCACCCGATCACGCCCGCCGCCGTCTTGCCCGGCCCGACAGTCTTGATCTTGTCGGGCATGGTCAGCGTCAACGTCGGCACCGTGGTCGGCGCCGTGCCGTTGTTGGTGACGCTGATGTTCATCTCGTTGGGCGGGCCGTCGGTCGTCATGGCGACGCCCTCGGGCGCCGATCCGGACAGGTTGGCCGCAGCCGGGGCGACCGTGTTGTTGTTCGTCGTGGTCGGCGGTCCGGCGACACCGCTCGTCCCCGCGCCGGGTGCCGCCGAACCGGCGGAGGTGCCCGTCGGCGCGCCGGCGGCGGTCTGGGGCGAGCCGGGCTGACCGGGCTGGCCGGTCTGCGTCGCGCCCTCCGAGCTGCTCGTGCTCGTCGCCGGCGCGGCGCCGGGGATCGTCGAGGACGGCCCGCCGTCCGAGCTGACCACTCCGGACGCGGCGACCACCACGACGGCCGCGGCGGAGGCGGCGACGCCCAGCCACGACGTCAGGCTGACGGTCACCGCGGCGCCCTTGGACGCGGTCGCGGCGGCGGCGAGGTACCCGGCGGTGCCCGTGCCGAGCACGATGGGGGCGACGAGTCCGCGCAGCGCGCCGTTGACGTCGGACAGTTCGCTGGCGAGCTTGCGGCATTCGGCGCAGTCGTCCATGTGCGCGTCGAGCTGGACGGCGTCACGACCCTTGAGCCCGCCGCGGGTCCAGGCGCCGAGCTTCGTCACCGTGGCGCGGCACTTCTCCGTCGGCTCCTGGTTGATGTGCGCCTGCAGGAACGCCTTGCGCAGGCCCTCCCTCGCGCGGAACGCCATCGCGGAGACGCCGTTCGCGGTCAGCCCCAGCAACGGCGCGATCTCACCGGGGGACTGGCCCTCGATCGCGGTGTGCCACAGGACCGTCTGCCACCGTTCGGGCAGCGTCGCGAACGCCGTCGCGGCCAGCGCCTGGTCGAGGTCCTCGATCGCCTTGTCGCGGAACGGCACGCTGGTCGCCTTGGTGGCGCCGGGGACCTCTTCGATGTCACCGGCGAGCTCGAGCCGCTTCTCCTTGCGGGTGCGGTCGTACGCCGCGTGCCGCACCGCCGTCAGCAGGTACGGCCGGAACGCGGTTCCCGGACCGCCGCCACCGCGCAACGCGGCGAGGACCTTGGCGAACGCCTCCGCCACCAGGTCGTCGGCGTCCGAGGACGAGGTGGACAGCTGCATCGCCAGGATGGTCGCCGAGCGCACGTGCCGTTCGTAGAGCTTGCCGTACTCCTCGACCTTGCCGTCTCTCACGGCATCGATCAGGTCGGCATCCGACGACGGTCGTCCACGCTGCCCGATCAAAGAAAGCCCTCTTAACGTGATGCCCTGTGGTGATACGCGGACCCTATCGACATGACTCAACGCGAACAATCCACGCATCCGAATCCGATGTAATAAAAGAGGTTTAGGACTCGTCCAAGTCTCACCCAACACAGGACCGATGGCCCTAGCGCCTACTTGCCTTACCTGCGTGGACTTCCTGACCTGGCTGGCTCCGGAGCCGCGACACCGATCTCGCCGACCACGCCTTTGCCCTGGTCACGCCGGACACGGACGTGCCGTCGGGCCCACCGAACCCGCCCGCTTTGTTCGCGAAACTAATCGGTGAGGCCGGATATTTTTCGGTGTGGCCCCAAAGGAACCAGGCCGCGCTGGGCCAACGGCACGCATCCGGCGTCATGTCCGCGCGAACCCGCTGGACGGGTCCTCAGGTTACCGACAGGTTCACCGTCGGGACTGGTGCTTTCGGGCGAAGGCGGGTGCCGCGGTGGTGAAGTGCGCGCCCCGTGCGGATTTTGACCAGAAAGTTGTCCAGTCGGAATCCGCCGCCGGTGCCCGTCATCCACAGAGGACTGGACCGGGCGGTCCCGACCCCGCGAACCCAGGTAGGCGCTTTCCGGAGCTGCTGGACGGAACGTGATCTGGACATGAGTAGCCGTACTCATGACAGCCGGGGTGTGACCCAGGACTCTCGGATGATGACCTCTGCCACTCCCTCGCACACGCCGACGACCGCCGCCTTCTACGTGCAGGCGGTCCTCTCGTTCGGGCTCTCGCTGACCGCGGTCGGCATCGGAGTCGTGTTCCTGCCCGTCGACGGATGGGTGCGCGCGTTCCTGGGCATCGCGATGCTCTACACCGTCACCTCGGCGTTCACGCTGGCGAAGGTGCTCAGGGACCGCCAGGAGGACACCTACATCACCAGCCGGGTGGACAGAGCCCGGCTGGACAAGCTGCTCACCGACCACGACCCGTTCAAGATCGACGTTCCCTGACCGAGGGGGTCAGGGGTGGCCGTGCCACAGCCGCCACGCGCGAGGGCTCGCCGGTTCGTGGTGGCTGTCGGCCTCCCCGAACCGCAGGCGCACGCGAGCACCGCCCAGCCGCCCGCGCTCCAGGTGGATGGTTCCGCCGGTCGCCTCCGCGGCGGCACGGGCGATGTCCAGGCCCAGCCCGGTCGACCCGCCGCCGCTGCTGCCGCGGTGCAACGCCGAGGACGGATCGGCCAGCCCGGTGCCGCCGTCCTCGACGACCAGCGTCACCCACCCGCCGTGCCGCACCACCGACACCCCGACCGGGGCGGCGGGAGGCGTGTGCCGGAAGACGTTCTCCAGCAACGTGTCCACCACGGCGCCCAGCGCGTCGGGCGCCAGCGGCACCCAGCAGGGCTCGCCCGCGTCGATCTCGCACATCCGGCCCTGGTCGGCGGCGTGCGCGGACCAGAACGCCATCCGCGTCCGCACGACCGACGCCACGTCGCACGTGCCGGCCTGCTCGCCCTCGGCGGGCTGCAGCGACTGGATGATCCGGTCGACGTCGTGCCCCAGCGTGCTGACGGCGCTGCGGATCCGGTCGGCGACGGGCCCCGATCCCACCGCGTCGGCGTCCAGCCGCAGGGCCGCCAGCGGGGTCCGCAGCCGGTGCGACACGTCCGCGATCATCTCGCGTTCCTTCGCGAGCAGCTGCGACGTCCGCGACGAGGCCTCGTCGATCGACGCCGCCAGCGCCTCCAGTTCGCGCGGCCCGCGCAGCCGCACCCGCCTCCCGACCGACGTGGTCAGCTCGCGCAGTGCCGCCAGCACGGGCGTGAAAGGCCTGTGCCCCAGCCACACCGCCGCGCCCAGGGCCATGAGTGCGACTCCGAAGACCAGGAACACCGGCAAGAACGGGAACGGCACGGTGGCGGGCACCACCGACACCACCGCCCCGCCGACGGAAGCGACCGGCGCGCCACCGCCTGCCCCGAGCCGCGTGCCGTCCTTCAGCACCACGGACAACCGCCCCTCGGCACCGGCGGTGGTGCGCGCGATCGTTCCCCGGACGGCGTCGGGATCCGAGGACACCGCCAGCACCCCGGCGACGACGGCCGCGTCCCGCCGATCGGCCTCGGCGGCGGCGGCCGCGGCGTGCGAGCAGACCAGAAATCCAGCTGTGGCCACGAAGACCAGGGCGACCAGACCGGCGGAGAGCAGCAGGGCGCGGGTGATGACAGCCCTCATTCGGGCGCCGCCAGCTTGAACCCGACGCCCCGGACCGTGTGCAGGTATCGGGGATGCGCCGCGGTCTCGCCGAGCTTGCGCCGCAACCAGGACGCGTGCACGTCGATCGTCTTGTCGTCGCCCACGTACGGATTGCCCCACACGGCCTGGATGAGCTCTCGCCGGGAGATCACCCGGCCCGGCCGCTGCGCCAGGTAGGCCAGCATGTCGAACTCCCGCCTGCTCAGCGCGAGAGCGCAGTCGCCGAGCGTCGCCGCCCGCTGG
Organism: Lentzea sp. NEAU-D7; assembly: GCF_026242055.1. Taxonomy (GTDB): domain Bacteria; phylum Actinomycetota; class Actinomycetes; order Mycobacteriales; family Pseudonocardiaceae; genus Lentzea. Next base: position 603,650 of record NZ_JAPJDL010000002.1, read on the forward strand.
GCGAGGTCGATGCGCAACCCGCCGAGCTCCACGACCTCGGACGGCGCCGAGGAACCACCCGTGCGGCGCAGCAGGGCGTTGATCCGCGCGGCCAGGTGCTCGGCCGAGAACGGCTTCACGATGTAGTCGTCCGCACCCGCGTTCAACGTGCTCACGACCGAGGCCTCCGCACCCCGCGCGGTCGCCACGATCACCGGCACGTTGCTCACCCCGCGCAGCATCCGCAGCGCCGCGACGCCGTCCAGGTCCGGCAGGCCGAGGTCGAGTATCACCAGGTCCAGCTCGGACGTCCCCGCCTCGCGCAGAGCGGCCACGGCGGTGCCGACGGCCTGCACGACGTGCCCGAGGTCGGTCAGCGCGTGCACGAGCGCCGCCTGGACCACCGGGTCGTCCTCGACCACCAGCACCTTCGACATACACGCAGCGTAAGCAGCGAACCGGTCGATGGGGAGAGGTGTCACGAGCTTATCGAGATCGTGTTTCGTCCTTAAATCTCCCTTAGGGGTGGCGGGCCTACGGTCTGCACCACACCGAACCGGGGAGTGGGCGTGGCAGAAGTCGTTCTGACGGGGCTGGGCAAGGCCTACGGTGACGGCACCCGTGCGGTCACCGACCTCAACCTGCAGATCCGCGACGGCGAGTTCCTGGTGCTCGTGGGCCCGTCGGGCTGCGGCAAGACGACGGCGCTGCGGATGATCGCCGGGCTCGAGCAGATCACTGAAGGCACGATCCACATCGGTGAGAACGTCGTCAACAACGTGCCGTCACGTGACCGCGACGTGGCCATGGTGTTCCAGTCGTACGCGCTCTACCCGCACCTGAACGTCTACGACAACATCGCGTTCGGACTCACGCTCCGCAAGCTCCCCAAGAAGGAGATCGACCACCGCGTGCGCGAGGTCGCCGAGGTCCTCGAACTGACCGAGCACCTCGACCGCAAGCCCCGCAACCTCTCCGGCGGGCAACGCCAGCGCGTCGCGATGGGCCGGGCGATCGTGCGGGCGCCGCAGGCGTTCCTGATGGACGAGCCGCTGTCCAATCTGGACGCCAAGCTGCGCGTGCAGATGCGGGCGCAGATCGCGCGGATCCAGCGCGAGATCGGCGTGACGACGGTGTACGTCACGCACGACCAGACCGAGGCCATGACGCTCGGCGACCGCGTGGCCGTGATGCGCCGCGGCGTGTTGCAGCAGGTCGGGCCGCCGCAGGAGCTCTACGACCGGCCGGTCAACCTGTTCGTCGCCGGGTTCATCGGCTCGCCGGGCATGAACCTCGTGTCCGCGAAGCTCGACGAGGACTCCGACGGCCGGTTCTGGGTCTCGCTGGGCTCCGACGCGCTGCTGCTGCCGGAGTCCGTCCCGCAGCAACGACCCGCGCTCAAGCGGTACGTCGGCCGCGACGTCGTGGTCGGCATCCGCCCGGAGGACATGGAGGACACCGCTCTCGCCGACGCCCGCGAGGGCGAGATCCTCCACTCCGTCGCCGACCTCGTCGAGGCCATGGGCTCGGACGTCCTCGTGCACTTCCCGGTCGACGTCCCTCCGGTCGTCACCGACGACACGCGGGAGCTCGCGAAGGACACCGGCACCGACGACCTGCCCAGGGCGAGCAAGGGGACCGTCCTCGTCGGACGGTTCAGCCCGCGCACCCGCATCTACGAAGGACAACCCGTCGCCGCCTGGGTGGACACCTCCCGGCTGCACTTCTTCGACCCGGCCACCGGGTCCTCGATCTGGAAGTAGAGGAGAGCTTCAATGGGGAAGCAATGGATCGCGCTGCTCGCGCTCACCGCCGCCGCGTGCTCCGGCGGTGCGGCGGGAACCGGGACCACCGAGGACCTCGAGGGCCAGACCGTCGAGGTCGTCGGCCCGTGGACCGGCGACGAGCAGAAGAGCTTCGAGCAGGTGCTGAAGGTGTTCACCGACAAGACGGGCGCCGAGGTCAAGTACACACCCGCCGGTGACGAGCTGCCGACGGTGGTGCAGACCAGAATCTCGGGCGGCACACCACCGAACGTCGCCCTCATCGCCCAGCCCGGTCTCGTCGCGCAGTTCGCCGGGGCGGGTGCGCTCAAGCCGGTGAACGCCGACGTCGAGAAGGCCGTCACCGACCACAACGCGGCGGTGTGGAAGCAGCTCGGCAGCGTCGGCGGCAAGCTCTACGGCTTCACCTTCAAGACCGCCAACAAGTCCGCGTTCTGGTACAGCGAGAAGGCCTTCCAGCAGGTCGGTGCCACGCCGCCGGCGACGTGGGACGACCTGATCTCCACCAGCAGGGCGATCTCCGAGACCGGGCTCGCCGCGGTGTCGGTCGGCGGCGCGGACGGCTGGACGCTCACCGACTGGTTCGAGAACGTCTACCTGCGCACCGCGGGCCCGGACAACTACGACAAGCTCGCGAAGCACGAGATCCCGTGGACCGACCCGACCGTGCGCAAGGCGCTGGAGGAACTGGCGAAGCTCTGGGGCGACCCGACGCTGATCGCGGGCGGCGCGCTGCAGACCGAGTTCCCGAAGTCCGTGACCAACGTCTTCGGCGAGCCCTCCACGGCCGCGATGGTGTTCGAGGCGGACTTCGTCGCCAGCATCATCACCACGAACACCAAGGCGAAGGTCGGCGAGGACGCCAAGTTCTTCCCGTTCCCGTCGGTCGCGGGCAGCAAGGACGCCGTGGTCGCCGGTGGTGACATGGCCGTGCAGTTCAAGGACGACAAGGCGACCACCGAGCTGATGAAGTTCCTCGCCTCGCCCGAGTCGGGCAAGGTCTGGGCCGGGCTGGGCGGGTTCCTGTCGCCCAACAAGGACATCCCGGAGACCGCCTACCCCGACGCCGTGACCCGCGAGCTCGCCAAGCGGATCGTCGACGCGGGGGACAACGTCCGGTTCGACATGTCCGACCTCGCGCCGGCCGCGTTCGGCGGCACGAAGGGCGCGGGGGAGTGGAAGGACCTGCAGGACTTCCTGGCCGACCCGAAGAACGTCGACGGGATCATGCAGCGGCTCGAAGCCAACGCGGCGAAGGCCTACGGAAAATGAGGCTTCGCGTGAACGTGGACGCCGCGCCGGGGCGCTCGCCCCGGCAGGCGATCCCGTTCCTGCTCCCCGCGCTGGTCCTGCTCGCGGCGCTGGTGCTCTACCCGCTGGTGTTCTCGCTGATCCGCAGCTTCTTCGACGCGCGCGGGGACGAGTTCGTCGGCCTGCGCAACTACGTCGACACCTTCACCGACCCGCGGACGCTGACCGCGTTCCGCAACAACGTCATCTGGGTGGTGGTCGCCCCGGCGGCCGTCACCGGCATCGGTCTGATCCTCGCGGTGCTGACCGAGCGCATCAGGTGGGCCACCGCGTTCCGGCTGGTGCTGTTCATGCCGATGGCGATCTCGCTGTTCGCCTCCGGCATCATCTTCCGGCTCGTGTACGACGAGGCGCCGAACCAGGGCGTCGTGAACGCGGTCGTCGTCGGCGTGCACGACATGTTCAGCCCCGCGTCGCGGTACCCCGGCGCGCGTCCCCGTGACGGGTACGCCGCCACGGAAGCGGGCTTCGCCTCGATCAGGCCGTCGCGGGCGGGCGACACGATCTCGTTGCCGCTCATCGGGTACCCGCCGCAGGACGTGCCCCCGCAGGCGCTGGGGGCCTCACCGCCGACCGCGGGCACCGGCGAACTGCGCGGCGTGCTGTGGCTCGACGTGTCGGTCGGCGGCAAGGCCGGCGCGGTCGACCCGACCGAGCGCGGCCTGCCCGGCGTCGCGGTGGAGGCGGTGCGGGACGGCCAGGTCGTCGCCCGCACGACGACCGGTGACGACGGCAGGTTCACGTTCCCCGACCTCGGCGCGGGCGACGTGACGGTGCGGCTGCCCGCGGAGAACTTCACGCTGCCGTTCCGCGGCCTCACCTGGCTCGGGGCGTCGCTGATCACCCCGGTGATCATCTCGTCCTGGATCTGGATCATGACCGGGTTCGCGATCACGTTCATCGCGGCGGGCCTCTCGGCGATCCCGCGGGACGCGCTGGAGGCCGCGAGGGTCGACGGCGCGACCGAGTGGCAGGTGTTCCGGCGCGTCACCATCCCGCTGCTGTCCCCGGTGCTGCTGGTGGTGTTCGTGACACTCGTGATCAACGTGCTGAAGATCTTCGAGCTGGTGTTCGTCATCGCGCCGGGCTCGGTGCAGTCCGAGGCCAACGTGCTGGCCCTGCAGATGTGGCAGGTGTCCTTCGGCACGGGCGGCGACCAGGGGGCGGGCAGCGCGCTCGCGGTGATCCTGTTCCTGCTGGTGGCCCCGGCCATGCTGTTCAACATCCGCCGATTCCGACGGGAGCGGTCATGACCCTGGTGGCCGAAGAGGTCCGCATCGACGTGCCGGTGTCCGGTGCGCCGAGGCGGGGCGTGCTGACGCGGCTCGTCGCCCGGCTCGGCAACGGTGCCGTGCAGGTGGTGCTCGCCCTGGTGGCGGTGTTCTGGATGGTGCCGGTGTTCGGCCTGCTGATCGCGTCGCTGCGCGACGAGTCGGCCAACACCGCGGACGGCTGGTGGACGGTGTTCACCAAGCCCGCCGAGCTGACGCTGGCCAACTACGCCGAGCTCGTCGCGAACCAGGCGGTGTGGCAGTCGTTCCTGAACACCTTCTACATCGCCGTCCCCGCCACGGTCCTGGTCGTCGTGATGGCGTCGCTCGCCTCGTACGCGCTGGCGTGGATCGAGTTCCCCGGCCGAGAGACGCTGACCGTGGTCGTGGTCGGGTTGCTGGTCATGCCGATCCAGGTCGCGCTGATCCCGGTGGCGAAGCTGTTCGGCGCGCTGGGGCTGTTCGGCACGATCACCGGCGTCGTGCTGTTCCACGTCGCGTTCGGGCTGCCGTTCGCCATCTTCCTGCTGCGCAACTTCTTCACCGGCATCCCGCGCGACCTCATCGAGGCCGCGCGGATGGACGGCGCCACGGAGTGGGTGATCTTCAAGCGGGTGGTCCTGCCGGTGGCCAAGCCGGCGATCGCCTCGCTGACGATCTTCCAGTTCCTCTGGGTGTGGAACGACCTCCTGGTGGCTCTGGTGTTCGCGGACCAGGACTCGGCGCCGATCACCGTGGCGCTGCGGGCCCAGCTGCGCCAGTTCGGCACGAACATCGACATGCTCTCGACGGGAGCGTTCCTGTCGATGGTCGTGCCGCTCGGCGTGTTCCTGGTGTTCCAGAAGTACTTCGTGCAGGGCGTGCTGGCCGGATCGACGAAGTAGCCGCTAGCGCGACCAGAAGCGGGTGCCTCCGGGGCCGTGCAGCGCGAGGCCGGAGTCGTTCTGCACGAGCAGCCGGTCGGCCGCGGTGCCCCAGGTGTGGGTGGCCCACTTCGGCACGTTGTTCGGGGCGTACAGGACGAGGTTGCCGTCGTGCTGCAGGGTCACGCGGGTGGCGCCGGAGCCGTGGGTGTGGGTGGCCCACAGCGCCTGGTTGGTCGCCGCGACGTAGAGCACCAGGTTGCCGTCGGCCTGCATGAGCAGCCGGTACTTGCCGTCCGGCGAGGTCCTGGACTGGTACGCGGTGAGGCTCTCGCCGCGCACCAGCCGGTCGGGACCGGGCTCGTTCACGCCGGAGATGTCGGCGACCGAGACGTAGTGGGCCTGGAGCGCGTAGGCCTCGAAGCCGTTCGGCGTGATGGCCACGGACCGCGGGTACCAGCCGCCAGACCTGGTCTGGATGATCGTGTTGGTGTTCACGCTCAACGTCATGAGGGTGTGCGCCTGGTGCCCGGTGAGGTAGATCTGGCCGCCGTTCGGCGCGGCCGCCACGCCCAGAGGGCCTCCTGGCACGTCCACGGTGGCGCTGACCTGGTTGTCCGCGGTGGTGATCAGGTAGACCTTGTCGCTCGAGTAGCTGGTGACGTACGCGCGGGTGCCGTTCGGCGTGATGGCGATGTTGTTGGGCGCGGTGGGCAGCGGCACGGTGGCGATCACGCTCTCGGTCGCCGTGCTCACCACCACTACGCGCTTGTTGTAGAAGTCCGCGACGTAGAGGCGGGAACCGTCCGGGGTGATCTGCACGTCGGTCGCGTTGCCGCCGACGTGAACCGGGTGGGCGACTCCGGTCGCCGTGTCGATCACCGCCAGGTGGTCGGACCCGACGGCGTACGCCTTGCCGCCGTCCGGCGCCACGACGACGGCCCTCGGCGACTTCAGCGGATGGACCGACACGGTCCTGGCCACCGTGCTGGTCGTGGTGTCGATCACCGAGACCGAGCCCCAGTCGGTGTTGTGGTCACCGGCGTTCGCGACGTAGGCGGTGCGGCTGTCCGGGCTGAAGGCGATGCCCTCCGGCTGCGTGCCGACGGTGACGGTGGCGGTGACCGTCCGGGTCGCGGTGCTGATGACCGACACCGTGCGGTCGGCGGCGTTGGTGACGTACGCGCGGGTTCCGTCGGGGCTGATCTCGACCGCGATCGGGTTGTCCCCGACGCCGATGCTGGTCGGCAGGTCGGCGGCGGCCGCCGGCGCGTACGCCGGTGCGATCAGGCCCGCGGTCAGCAGGAGACCGAGCGCGGCTCTTCGTGTTCGCACGTGCATGGTGGAAGTCCCCCTGGTCGTCCGGCGCTGCTCGCCGCGGCGCTGAGTCGCGGATTGTGCCAGACGAGGGTGCTGGTCAGGGCCTGATCCGCCGACCTCGCGGACCGGCCGTTCACCGCCTTCGACGGCGCCGGCCGACACTGGAGTCCTCAATGGACGGTGCTGGAAGTCGTCGGTGAGGGGGTGGCTCTCTTGGTGAGCGATATGCCTTGCCGCGCAAGCTTTGCCCGATTCGGAGCCGATTGAGACGCGATCTGGCGGGAGAGCGCTTTCATGCTAGGTTCGAGTGAGAGTGAATCACTCGAAACGGAGCAGCCTATGCCGGCTCTTTGGGGTGTCTCGTTCGATGCCACGGCCATGTCCGGCGTGGTGGTCGAGTTTCTCAAGACCGCCAGAACCTTCGCTGACCAGGGCTATCGCGTTCATCTCGACCTCGGCTACGACATCAAGGCCGACAAGGGCAGATTCTTCCAGGATTACCGGTACGAACGCGTGCCGGACTGGGTGGAACTCGACCGCGTCGACGGCATCGCGCGCATTGCCGGGTATGACCGCGAATTCGTGGCGGCGACATTGGAATCTGTGCGCCGCGACGAGGTGCCGGACACGGATCGCGTTACCGAGGCCCTTGCCGATGCGATCGTGCGCACCTGGGAAGACCGCGGTGTCGAGCTGGTGATGGTCGAGAACGGCACGTTGCCGGAGAACGTCGCCTACACGAAGGCGCTCTACCTCGCGATCGCCCGGTACGGCGCCGCGCACGACCTCGGCCGCTACGTGCTGTGGCGCGACCACGACCTGATGTGGCAGAGCGAGCCGGCCAAGTACGGCACCTTTCCCTATCCCGCAACGCCTCCGATGGTCAACTCGCCGCACATCCACTACTTCGCGCTGCACGAGGAGGCGAGACGGCGCACGCTGGAGTGGATGCCGCAGCTGCGCAACCTCGACCTGCTGCCGAACACCTTCACGGCGCCGGACCGCCCCGGCAGGCCCGACTTCCTCCGGCACCACGGCATCACGCCGGGCACGAGGATCATCGCCAGGTCCACGAGGATCATCCCGCAGAAGCGCATCGACCGCGACCTGCACCTGGCGGCCCAGCTGCCGGGCACCTGCCTGTTCGTCGCCGGCGACACCGAGGAGGACCCGGCCGAGACCAGGAAGCTCCGTGCGCTCGCGGCAGAGCTCGGGGTGCCGGTCGTCTTCGGTGGCGTCCTGGAACCGTGCGAGTCGGCGGGGCCGGGGTTCTCGGTGCGCGACCTGCTCGCGCACGCCGATGTCGTGTCGTTCCTGACGTCCTACGACTACGAGAGTTTCGGCAACCCCGTCGGCGAGGCGATCGCGGCCGGTGTGCCGTACATCGCGAGCCGCTACGCCCTGTACGACACGGTGTACGCGGGCTACCGGGCGCCGGTGCTCGACATCCTGGAGCACGACCTGCCGACGCCGGAGTTCGCCCGGCAGGTCCACGAGCTCATGACGAACGCGGAGAGGCGGGCGGAAGTGGTGGCGCACAACAGCAAACTCGGCACGCACACCCGCGAGGCCGCGACCGGCCTGGTGACCACGTTGTTCCCGCCCGCGATGGGGCCGCGCGCCCGGGCGAGCGTGGTGCTGCCGGTGTTCGACGAGGCGGCGAACATCGAGACCGTGCTGCGGTCCCTGCGCGACCAGGAGGACGTCGACCCCGCCACCTACGAGATCGTGCTGGTGGACAACAACTCCACGGACGACACGGTCGAGATCGCCCGCCGGTTCGCCGAGGACTCGCCGGTCGCCATCCACGTGATCAGCGAACGCGAGCAGGGCGTGGCGTGCGCGCGCAGAGCCGGCATGGAGTTCGCGGTGCGCCGCAGCCGCAACCGCAAGGACCCCGGCGAGCGCTTCTACCTCGTGTCGGCCGACGCGGACTGCCGGGTCGACCGCCGCTGGCTCGTCGAGCTCCTCGCGGTGATGGACAAGGACAAGGCCGCGATCGGGGTGTGCGACTACTACTACAACGCCGAGCACTTCGCCGGCAGGCCGAGACTCTGGGACGCCATCCAGCGCACGCTGCGGTGCCGCGCGGTGACGTTCGCGTTGTTCGGCGGGTTTCCCGACGGCAAGGGCTTCGCGGTCGAGCGCGAGGCCTACGAGGACGTCGGCGGCATCGAGATCTTCTACCAGTTGCAGGACGGCAGGTTCGTCAACCACCTGTCCGACGACTGGGACTTCGGCATCAAGGTCGCGGGTTCCGGTCACGACATCGCCTACGCCCCGAAGTCGCGGGTCGAGATCAACCCGCGGCGCGTCAACCACGCGATCGACGAGGTCATCTCCGGCCGCGCCTACGGCAACGACGGCATCATCGTCATGCGGGACATCCGGCCGGAGGCGCCGGCGAAGACCGCCGACCTCACAGAGGCCGAGGCCGCGCAGGCCTGGGAGTTCTCGATCAAGGACTTCACCCCGAAGAACACCGTCCTCCCGGTCCTGCTGACACCGTCCTTCCTGGACGAGGACGCCGTGGTCGCGTTCTTCGGCGAGGACCTGGCGGCCAGGCTCGCCACGCGCATCGCGGAGATCAAGGCCGAGATGAGCGTCGTCGACTTCCTCCCCATCCACTCCTACAAGACGCCGTCCTACCGGCTCTACCTCGAGTTCCGGGACGAGATCTTCGCCCGGCTGCGCGCTGCGGTCGGCGAGGACATCGGCTACCCGCCGCCGCTGCCGGAGTGCTTCGACGCGGTGCCGGAGGACCGGTTCGCGGAGTTCGTGAAGTACTACTGCGAGGACCGCGAGTCGGGGGAGGCGCACAACTACTTCGGCAATGGAGGCGTGTTCTGATGGACAGCGTTCTGACCGAGCCGAGGGTGTGGGCGGCGCTGCAGGACCCCGCCAACGCGCACCTGCTCGACTACGTCACCGAGGACCCGTTCGGAGCGCACGTGTTCCCCGGCAACGTCGAGGGGTACGGCGTCGACGACTTCCTCGCCGACCTGAGCGGCCAGCTCACCGGCACGGCGCCGATCCACCTCTGGTCCTACATCCCCACGTGCGCCTACAAGTGCCGCTTCTGCCAGTACCCGGTCGTGCTCGTCAAAGGCGGGCGCAACGAGGAGAAGCTGTCGCAGTGGGTGGACTGGAACATCAGGGAGGCCGAGCTCTGGCTGCGACGGGTGCCGGAGCTCGCGCACGCCCCGGTCGGCGAGTTCAACGTCTTCGGCGGCACGCCGTCGTTGCTGCCGGAGAAGGACATCCGCCGGCTCCTCGGCTTCTACCGCGAGAACTTCGGGTTCACCGAGGAGACGACGATCCGGTTCGAGGGCGACCCGAGCACGTTCACCCCGGCGAAGCTCGAGACCCTGCGGGAACTGGGCTGCACCAAGCTCTCCAGCGGCGTGCAGTCGTTCGACGACGACGTGCTGCGCGAGTGCGGCCGTGAGCACAGCGCGCAGATGTGCGTCGACTTCGTGCGCAACGCCCAGGCCGCGGGCTTCGAGTGGATCAGCATCGACCTGATGTACGGCCTGCTGGACCAGACCGTCGACAGCGTCAGGCGCGACCTCGACGTGGTGCTGGAGAACGAGGTCACCGCCGTGGTGTGCACCAAGCTGCACCTGAAGTCCTACGCCGAGACCAGGACCGGGGTGGCGGGGGAGCAGCCCGCGCCGTGGCAGCTGCCGCAGTACCGCGAGAAGCTGGTGCGCGACGGGCACTTCTGGCCGGCGTTGCAGGAGCAGTACCGGATGCGCGAGGTGCTGACCGACGGCCTGCGCGCCGCCGGCTACACCGAGCACCCCACGATGTACTTCGCCCGCGACGGCCTCGGCCCGGAGAAGTGGAAGTCCATCATGGTGGACCAGGACAAGCAGGAGGCCGAGGTCGCGATCGGTCTCGGCGGCAGTTCCAGCTGCCGCGCCTCCGAGGCGATCACCGACGTGAACTGGAAGAGCTACGCCCAGGCCGTCGAGGCGGGCCGGGTGCCGCTCGGCTCCGCCACCGGGTTCGACGCGGCCGCGCAGGAGGCCCGTGCCATCAAGATGGCGCTGTCGACGTTGCAGCCGGTCCGCGAGGACCTGCACCGCGCCCGGTACGGCACCTCGCTGCACAACAGCCCGTGGCGGGAGAAGTTCGCTTCTCTCGCCGAACGCGGCCTCGTCTCCGTCGACGCCGGGGGAGTCTCGCTGACCGAGGACGGAGAGGTGCTCGTGGAGGCCATCATCAACACCGAGCTCTGACCACCGGGACCTCCGAGGGTCACATCAGGCAGGGATCAGGGGAAACCCTGATGGCAGGACCTCCGGCCGCGGGCAGGCTGGAGTCGTCAAGGAGATCCGCGTTTCTAGGAGAGTCATGAGCGAATCCACGTCCGAGTCCGCCCGCAACGCCGTCGACTCGATGGTCGACGCCGTGCGCGGGCTGGTCAGCGAGGGCATCAACCGTCGCGTTGTCGTGCGTGACAGCAAGGACGACGTGGTGCTCGAGGTGCCGGTCGCTCTCGGGCTGGTCGCGGCGTTCGCCGCTCCGGTGGCCACGACCATCGGAGCCGGTCTCGCGCTGGTGGGCAAGTGCGGGATCAAGCTGGAGAACCGCCAGGAGCCCGCCGCTCAGCCCACGACGACGGCCGAGGGCGAGCAGGTCTAGCGAGCGGGTTCGGTGCCGTCACCCGAGTGGTGACGGCACCGCGCTCACGAAGCGTCTTCCAGCAGCGTGAGGAACTCCGCGCGCGTGCTGTCGATGCGTGCGCTCAGCTCCACGACCGGTTTGCTCGTGCCCGACGACAACTCCGCGCGGGCGACGGTGCGGGCCTCCTCGAACTGGGTGCGCAGCAACGCCGTCAGCTGCCGGTCGAACGCGGCGCCCTCGGCGTACCCGACGGCGGCGAGTTCGGCGGCCGTGATCATGCCGGGCATGTCGTGCCCGTCGTGCTGGTCGCTCTCCTGCCTGCCGGTCTGCGCGAGCAGCTCGCGCACCTGCGCCAGTTCGGCGCGGTAGAGGTCCTGCAGCCGGGCGGCCACGGGGCGCAGCGCGGAACCGGGCCGGCTCGCCGTGAGATCGAGCGCGGCGAGCGTGGACTCGTTCTGGGGGATCACCAGATCCACGAACGCGAGGTCCGTGGCGCTGAGGCCGGCCGGCGGAGCGCTGGCCGGCGGGGAGTCGCCGGCCGGTGCTCCGCATCCCGTCGCCACCAGGACGGCCGCGATGAGGAGGAGGGCTCGCACTACGGGCGGCCGTCCGGTCCGCACTTGACGATCCGGTTGATGCAGTCGCGCACGCGCTGCGCCATCTCGGCCTCGGGCCAGACGTTGAAGAAGTCACCGTGCATGGTGAACCCGGGACCGGACGACAGCTTGAAGCGCGCCGGGTCACCGCTCGCGGGGTACCGCAGCACCTGGCGCAGCTTCGGCACGGGCACGGGGTGCGTCGCCGGGCAGTCGCCCGCGACCGGGTAGGACATGTGGCTCTTGTGGTCCGCGGAGTCGAGGTCCTTGCCGTTCCAGCACTGCGGGAAGTCCAGGTAGGACTCGATCATCGTGCCCGCCGGGCAGTTCACGAAGTCCTTGGACGCGCCGACGTGACCGGCGTGCAGGCACGACCAGCGCGACATCGTGGTGTTGTCCGGAGCGGTCGCCTTGGCGTTGCCCGCCACGATGCGCAGCCCGTACGGCAGAGGCTGGATCCGCGCGGTCACGTCGTCGCGCACGCCCTCGCCGAGGTAGTAGAACGTCGTGCCGGTCGGCTCGACCGGCTGACCGTCGACCAGCAGCGTCGGCACCCAGTACGACGACAGGTCGACCTTCGGGCTGCACGTGCTGGTCGCCTTGCTCAGGCTCGTGACGTCCGAGCGGGCGTTCGTGGAGGCGTTGCCGAAGAAGCTGTGCATGTGCGAGGCGCCGGGGAGGTTCGGCATGACGATCGGGTCGTCCGGAAGCCTGTGCGTGAACGGGCACTCGGCGACGAACTCCGCGACGCGCACCGCGTTCGGCGGGATCGGCTCCTGGGGCTTCGGTGGAGCGACCACGGCGGCCTTCGTCGTCTCGGCCGCCTGCGTGGTCGTGCTCGTGCCGGCCGGCGGTGGCGTCGTGGTGTCCGCGATCACCGGGGCCGCGGCCGCGGGCGAGGACGTCTGGCTCGCCCTGGGAGGTGCGGGCGGGGTGAAGAACATCGCGTTCGCGGTCACCGCGGACGCCGCGACGCCCGCCACGGCGAGGGCGGCGATCCACACGCGCCGCCGCAACCGTGAACTGGGGACGTGAGGCATGGAGATCCTTTCGGGCAGCTGGCACAGGGAGACGAGGACTCCGGCCCGGTGTTCAGCTCACCAGCCGGTCCAGGGATCCTCTGACCAGGAGATGTCCGGCCCGTCCGGCGATAACGAAAACTTCGCCGATTTTCTCGGCGTGCGCGGAGCACGCTCTGCGACCGACGGGAGGACCAGCGAGAACACCGCCGGTAGGCTGCGCCGCCATGAGCAGAAAACTGGTGGTCGGAATCGGCGTCGTGCTGCTCGTGCTCGGCGGGGTGTGGACGGCGCAGGGGCTCGGCTACCTCAAGGGCAGCTTCATGACGGGGCAGCAGCTCTGGACGACCATCGGGCTGCTGTGCGCCGCGGCCGGCGTCATGCTGCTGATCCCCTGGCCGAAGAGGCGATGACCCGGCCCGGGCGGCGTCATCCCAGCGCGGCCACCAGCTTCGCCGCCGTGACGCGCACCGCCGGTGTGTCGTAGCGGTCGCACTCCGCCAGCGCCCGCACCCGGTGTTCGCGGGCCTGCGCCGCGTCCCCCGCGGCGTCGGCGAGCTCGGCGAGCCGGGCCATGATCTCGACCCGGTGGTCGGACAGCCGCGCCTCGCCGAGGGCTGCCAGCAGCTGCTCCTGCGCCTCGCCGAACCGGCCCGCGTCCATCAGCACCAGCCCGCGGTTGTGCTGCACGCGGGCGATCCCGGCGGTGCTGGAGTGCTTGCGGAACAACGACTCCGCCTCGTCGAGCAGGTCCATCGCGGCGATCACCTGGCCCGCGGCCGCGAGGGTCGTCGCCAGCCGGATCAGCAGCATCGACAGCAGTTCGTCGTCGCCACCGGCCTCGCGGTGCCGGTCCACGCTGCGCTGCTGCACCTCGACGGCTTCGGCGAGGTCACCGGTGGTGTGCAGCATGACGCCGAGCAGGGAGAGCGCGAGGTTCTCGCCGATCCGGTAGCCCGCCTGCTCGAACAGGCCGACGGCGCGGCGGCCCAGCCGCACCGCCGCGTCCGGTTCGCCGACCCGCCGCCGGATCGCCGAGCCGTAGTAGGAGGTCCACGCCTCGGTGAGGGTGTCGTCGACCTGTACCGCCGCGGCCTCCTCGTGCACGGACAGTGCCTCGTGCGGCTGGCCGCACAACGCGTAGAGCGCCCACGACAGGTAGTTCAGCTGCTCCGCGGTGTCCTTGGCGCTGCCCAGCATCCGGGCCGCGTGAGCTCCGGCGGCGAAGACCTCCCGCCACAGCTCGCCGACACCGTGCAGGTCCGAGTACCAGTGCATCGCGCGGGCGAGTGCCAGAACGCGGTCGTGCTCGCCGGCGTCCACCCCCGCTTTCACCGCGGTGCGCCAGCTGTCGAGCTCGAGTTCGAGCCACCGGGACGCGGACTCCCTGTCGCGCACCGGACCCGACCGCTCGGCCGGCACGTCGTGGTCGAAGAACAGCGCGGCCCTGGTCGCGGTGTCGAGGAGCCAGTGGCGCAAACGCGTGCGCGCTTCGAGTGCGGCGGCCGGGTCGTCGTCCAGCTCCAGGCGTTCGGCGGCGAAGACGTGCAGCAGGTCGTGGCGGGTGTAGCGGCCGGGTGTGTCGCTGATGCCGAGCAGGCCCGCTTCGGCCAGTTCGTCCAGCGCCTCCTCGGCGTCGTCGACGAGGACGCCGGCCAGGGCCGCGCTCGTGTCCGGACTCGGCAGGAGGGCGAGCCTGCGGAACAGCGTGGCGGCGCCCTCGCTGAGCTGGTCGTAGGAGATCTCGAACGCCGCCCGCACCTGCAGGTCGCCCGCCCGCAGCACGGACAGGCGGCGGCCCTCGTCCTCGAGCTGCCCGGCGAAGTGGCTGATCGTCCACTGCGGTCTGCTCGTGAGGCGGTTGCCCGCGATCAGCAACGCCAGCGGCGTGCCACCGCACAGCTGCGCGACCCGCTCGGCCGCCTCGGGTTCGGCGTCGAGCCGTTCCGGGCCCGTCACGGCCCGCAGCAGCTCGACGGAACGGTCCAGCGGCAGCAACGCCAGGGCGAGGCGGTGCCGGACGTCGAGGCCGGTCAGGGTGCGGCGGCTGGTCAGCAGCACGAGGGTGCCGGGACTGGACGCCAGCAACGGACGCACCTGCGCCTCGTTCGCCGCGTTGTCGAGCACCAGCAGCACCGTCCTGTCGCGCAGCTGCGACCGGTACAGCGACAGCCTGTCCTCGGGGTCGGAGGGGATCTGCCGTTCGTCCACACCGAACGAACGCAGCAGCCGGTGCGCGGCCTTCGCCGGTGTCAGCGGTTCTGCGTCGGTGCCGCGCAGGTCGAGGAACACGCAGCCGTCCGGGAACCGCGCGCCCAGCCGATGGCCCGCGTCCACGGCCAGCGCGGTCTTGCCCGCGCCGGGTGAGCCGTGGACCACCGCGATCTGCAGCCGGGACGACGACGCGGCGTCCGCGGCGAACCCGTCCAGGACCTCCTTCTCGGCCTCCCTGCCGGTGAGCTCGACGAGCAGCGGAGGCAGCGAGGAGGACGCCACGGCGAAGGGCGCGTCCGGCCGTTCCCGCACCGCGGCGACCCGGCTGGCGCGGGCGAGCGCCGTGAACTCCGCCGCCTCCTCGTCGCTCAGCCCGAGCCCGCCGACGAGCAGCTGCACGGTGCGGAACTGCGGGCTGAGCGTGCGGCCGCGTTCCATGTCGCTGATCGCCCGCGTGCTCAGGCCCGTCCGTTCCGCGAGTTCTTCCTGCGTCAGCGGAACACGCGATCGGTAAAAGCGGAGAAAGTCCCCGAACGCTGATGTGCTCACTGCGCACCCCCTCTTCGTCACTGCGCATTGTCCCTCCGCACAGACGTCCGGGCACGTTCGTCGTTGCTGGCGAGAGCACTTCTGCTGGTGGAACTGCCGGTTGTTCAACAAGGTGAACGACATCGGCCGTCGCTAATTTCGAATAGGTGTCAACCGCTTCCCCGACGCGGAAATCCGTTCTGGTTCCGCGGAGATTTGTTTCCCGGCTGGCCGCCGCGCTCTGGCTCGCCGCCCTGGCGTGGCTGCTGGTGACGTGGTCCGGTCACTACCCGATCGATCTGGACGTGTACCGGCTCGGCGGCCTCGCCTGGCTGGAGGGCCGGTCCCTGTACGTCGGGTTCACCGGTCCGCCGCTCGACCCCCAGCTGCCCTTCACCTATCCGCCGATCGCGGCGGTGCTGTTCAGCGGCCTGAGCTTCGTGCCGGGCGCGCTGCTGACCCCGCTGGTGGTCGCGTCCGGCTTCGTCGCGCTCACCGCGGTCTGCGTCGCCGTCGCGGGCGAGGTCCGTCCCGATCTCAGGTGGACGGCCGGGCTGCTCGCGGCGATCGGCGCGCTGGCGCTGGACCCGGTGTGGACGACCTACGGCTACGGCCAGATCAACCTGTACCTGCTGGTGCTGGTCGTGGTCGACGTGGTGCTGGTGAAGGACGTGCGCTGGCGGGGCGTGCTGATCGGCGTCGCCGCGGCGATCAAGCTGACGCCCGCGATCTTCGTGCTCTACTTCGTCGTCAGGCGCGACTGGCGGGCGGCGATCACGACGACGGCCACGTCCGCGGGCCTGGCGGTCGCGGGATTCCTCGTCGCGCCAAGGGATTCGCTGCAGTACTGGCTGCACTCGCTGCTGAACCCGGACCGCATCGGCGACATGTCGCTGTCGACCAACCAGTCGATCCGGGGCGTTCTGCGCGGCTTCGGCTTCGCCCCCGGCGTCGAGACGCTGCTGTGGGCGGTGCTCGCCGCAGCAGTCGTCGCGATCGCGGTGCTCGTGGCCCGGCGGACCCGCGACGATCTCGTCGCCCTGTTCGTCATCGCGGGTGCCGGGCTGCTGGCGTCACCGGTCTCCTGGCTGCACCACTGGGTGTGGTGCGTGCCGGTGCTGGTGTTCCTCGCCCTGCGCGGCAACGCCTGGCCCGCGTTCGCCGCCGTGTTCCTGGTGTTCGTGACCCGGCTGCACGGATTCGACACCTACGTGTGGCTGACGGTCATCGCGTTGGTAGTGCTGGCTTTCAGGCCGGTGGAACGCCGGCACGGGCAGGGAGTGCGCGTCAGAGCTCCATCTCCTCGTGCCAGTCCGTGAACGGGTCCGCGAAGTCGAGTTCGCTGACGAGCGCGAGCTCCTCGTCGGTGACCAGGGCCGACCGCAGCGCCGCGGTGATCTCGGCGGTGTCGGCGAACCTGGTGATCACGACGAGCTCCTGGTCGCGCTCGCCCTCCCACGGCCCCAGGTTGCCCACGCGCAACCCGCCGCCCGCGGACTCCAGCCACAGCGCCGCGTCGGGCTGGCTCGCCACCCACACCCGGCCGCGCACGCGCACCACGCCGTCGAGCAGCACGTCGATGCAGTCGTGCAACCGCATGGGGTGGAACGGGCGGTGGTCGGTGAAGTGGACGACGGACACGCCGTGCGCGGGCTCCAGCGACGGCCGTCCGAACAGCAGCGAGCCGAACCCGTCGTCGATCTCGCCCCGGCGCGCGCCGGCGGGGATCGCCGCCAGCAGGTCGACGACGTCGAGCCCGTCCAGCTGACGGCGTGGCGCGCCGGGCGTGAGCCGGTCCAGCACGGCGGTGAGCACCGGGTCGCCCGGCCCGGTCAGCACCAGTGCGTCCGCGAACTCCGCCTGCCCCACCACGACCTGCGCGACGGTCCGCTCGTCGCCCTCGGCCGCGCGCATGCCGCGGTCGGCGAGCGAGTCGGTGCCGGTCGCGTCGTCGAGCCAGGTGGTGGTGTCGATCACTGTCACCACGGCCTCGACCTCCACCTCGGTCCCGCTCAGCGCGAAGCAGACGGCCTCCGGTTCGAGCATCGGGTCGAGCTGCACGATCACCCGGCCGTCCAGGCCTTCGAGCAGGGGGACGAGATCCAGTCGCAACGTGCACGAGACGCACCCGTGCGCGAGCTCCAGCACCGTGAGCCGGCCGTCGGCCCAGCGCCGCACCACCCCGTCGGCCAGGCTGCTCAGGTCGTGCCTGACCAGCGACGATTCCGGTGATGCGCGCCAGAGCTCGTCGGCCACGTCGTGGTGGGTGAACCCGGCTACCAATACGACCCGTGCTGCCATGCCCCGCACTCTACATGACAACGATTATCGTTTCTGAACGGACGGGGTGGCGCGGGCGTGACATGATCGAACGATGCAGGTCGAGTTCTGGGCTGACGTCATCTGTCCGTGGTGCTACATAGGCAAGGCGCGCTTCGAGAAGGCGCTGGCCGGGTTCGAGCACCGCGCCGAGGTCACCGTGGTGCACCGCGCGTTCGAGCTGGACCCGCACAAGGAGGGCGTCGAGTCCGTGCAGGCCATGCTCGCCGCCAAGTTCGGGCCGCGCGCCGCCGAGATGGAGGACTCCGTCGCCCAGCTCGCGCGCGACGAGGGGCTCGAGTACCGGCTGGACCGCGAGGTCGGCAACACGTTCGACGTGCACCGGCTGCTGCACCTGGCGGGGGAGCGCGGTGTCCAGCCGCAGGTCCTCGACGCCGTGCTGCACGCCAACTTCGGGCAGGCGCGGTCGCTGTTCACGCCCGAGTCGCTGACCGAGATCGCGACCGAGGCCGGGCTCGACGCCGCCGATGTGAAGACCGTTCTGGAAGACCCCGCGATGTACGCCGACGAGGTGCGCGCCGACGAGCAGCGCGCTCGTGAGATCGGTGTCTCCGGCGTCCCGTTCGTGGTCGTCGCCGGACGTCTCGCGGTGGCCGGTGCCCAGCCGGCCGAACTGTTCGGGCGGGCGTTGACGCAGGCTTGGGAGGCGTGAGGTGGAAGAGACGCCGTTGAAGGTCGAGTCCGAGAACCTCCCCGGCGCGGTGGTGCTGCGCGCCGAGGGCGAGGTCGACTCCTACTCCGCGGAACTGTTGCGGGACAAGCTCTCCGAGGCGTTCGGCGCGGGAGTGCCCGTCGTGCTGGACCTCAGCGCGGTCGAGTTCTTCGCGTCCGCAGGCCTCTCGGTGCTCGTGGAGTACCACCTGCGCGGCGAGGACCGAGGCGTCCCGTTGCGCCTGGTGTCGCCGCGGGGCAGCGTGCTGCGCGCATTGCGGGCCACCACGCTGAACGAGACCCTCGACCTGTACCTCGACGTGGACGCGGCGCTGCGTGCCGGCTGACCTGCCGGCCCGTCCGGTACCGGACGGCTTCGTGCTGGACCGCACCAAGGTCGTGGTGGCGATCGCGGCGGGCCTCGTCTGCGGCGTCGCCGTCACCCTGGCCGGCCAGGGCGAGTTCGGCCTGCTGGTCGGCTGGGACGTCGCGACCCTGGTGTACCTCGTGCGGGCGTGGCTGGTGATCTGGCCGATGGACGCCGAGAAGACCGCCCAGCACGCCGTCCGCAACGACCCCACCCGGCGCGTGGCCGAGGTCGTGCTGATCGTGGCGGCGTTGGCGAGCCTGGTGTCCGTGGGTTTCGTACTGGCCCGTGCGGCACACACGACCGGCGCGTCCGAACTGCTGCGCGTTGGGCTGGGCGTGGTGTCCGTGCTGCTGTCGTGGACTGTGGTGCACACGATCTTCACGCTGCGCTACGCCCGTCTCTACTACTACGGCGCCGACGGCGGCATCGACTTCAACCAGCCCGAGCCGCCGGACTACGGCGACTTCGCCTACGTCGCGTTCAGCATCGGCATGACGTTCCAGGTGTCCGACACGAGCCTGTCCGGCCGCGAAATGCGCCGCACGGCGCTGAAGCACGCCCTGCTGTCGTACCTGTTCGGTACCGGTGTGCTGGCCACGACGATCAACCTGGTCGCGAGCATCAGCAGCCAGTGATCACGCCGGGTGCTCCGCGATGAGCACCAGCGCGTCGAGCACCCGCCACCAGTCGTGCTCGCTCGCCTCGTGCCCGAGCGCCTCCGTGAGCAGGACGCACGCGCTGATCAGCCGCGCCGCCACGTCCTGCGAATCCTGCCCCGACCTCTCGGCGAGAGCGGCGGCGGTCGCCCGGAAACGCTTGCTCCTGCTCAACTTCACCACGCTCTGGGGCGTCGGCCCGGTCGTCACCGGCGGGCCTGACGAGAACTCGATCGACAGCTCGGTGCCGAGCGCGGAGGCGAGCCTGCCCAACGCGTTCGTGGTCGGGTTCCCCCTGCCGTTCTCCAGGTTCGCGATGTAGGGCACGGACAGCCCGGCGTCGGCGGCGACCGAGGCGACGGTGCGGCCCGACGCCTGCCGCAGCGCGCGCAGTCTCGCCCCGATGGGCTCGTTCGGCACGGCCACTCCTATCTTGACAGAACACTTCTAGGGCAGTTCTATTCTGTCAAGAATACTACCTGGGGGTGGGCGGTGCTCGAAGCGCTGAAGGTGCGCGATTTCCGGCTGCTGTGGACCGGACGAACGGTGAGCCTGCTCGGCTCGTGGCTGCTGGTGATCGCGATCCCGGCCCACGTCCACGCACTGACCGGATCCCTGCTCGCGACCGGGCTCACGCTGGTCGCCGAGTACCTGCCACCGCTGCTGCTCGGCCCGTTCGCGGGCGTGGTGGCCGACCGATGGGACCGCAGGCGGGTGATGATCACCGCGGACCTGTTCCGCGCCGCCGCGGTCGCGCTGATGTTGTGCGCGACAGCCGGACACTCGCTCTGGCTGCTCTACGCCGCGCTGATCGCCGAGAGCACCGGCGCCGTGCTGTTCCGCCCGGCCGCACAGGCGCACATCCCCGCCGTCGTCGGCACCGGCAGCGGCCTGAGCAGCGCGAACTCTCTGAACGCCGCCGTCGACGGCACGGTCCGCCTGGTCGCGCCACCACTGGGCGCGGTGGTCCTGACCTTCGCCGGCTTCCCCGCGCTCATCTGGATCGACGTCGCGAGCTACCTCGTCTCGGCGGCCGTGATCGCGATGACCGGGCGCACCGCGGCGCAGGCGGTGGGGAAGCGGGCGCCGGCCGACCTCGCCGGTGGCTGGCAGGCGGTGCGCCGCTTGCCGATCGCGATGGCGCTGTTGCCGCTGACAGCGGTGTTCCTCGCGGCGAACGCCTCGCTCAGCGCGTTGCTCGTGCCGTTCGGCATCCGGCAACTCGGTGGCAGCGAACAGATCGGGCTCGTGGTGTCCGCGCTCGGCATCGGGTTCCTGCTCGGCGCGGTGGCGATCCGCGGGCTGGTCGACCGGGTGCGGCCGAGTTTTCTGCTCGCGGCGACCCAGCTGGCGACCGCCGCGGCGTTCTTCGTGCTCTTCAGCTCGACCTCGCTGGTCGTCGCGGTGCCCGCCGGTGTGGCGATCGGCATGTTCGGCTCGATGACGCTGGTGACACCGCAAACGGCGTTGCAGAGGGCTGTCCCGAACGAGGTTCTCGGCCGGATCAGCGCGGTGTTCCTGACGGCGGAGGCGCTGGCGACGTTGATCGGCGCGCTGGCGGGACCGCTGCTCGCGCAGGCGGTGTCGCTGTCGGCCGCCGTGGTGGTCGCCTGCGTGGTCACCGCGGGCGGCGCGCTGGCGGGACTCGCGCTGATGCCCCGCGCGGCTCAGGCAGAATGCGTGGGGTGAGCCTGGAGAAGCTGACCGTCGACCTGCACCCGATCTTCCGCAGCGACCAGGACATCGCCCAGGCCGTCCGCACCGCGCTGTTCCGCGCGGCCGGGCTGAAGGTGCCGCTGGTGGAGATCATCACGGGCAAGGGGTCCGGCAAGCTCAAGGGCCGGGTGCTCGCGATGCTGAAGCAGCCGCACGTGAAGAAGCTATACCGGCGGGTGGAGGTCGCGCCCGGCAACGACGGGATGGTGCTGGTGCACCTCAGGTGAGGCTCAGCCCTGGCTGGTGCGCCGCATGACGCGGTCGAGCAGCTCGGCCTCCTCGCGGCTCTCCTCGTCGGACGAGGTGAGGGCGAGCAGGAAGATGATGATCACGCTGACGCCGGCCCCGCCGATGATCAGCGACGTGATCAGCTCCTGCGAGTTGCCGACGACGATCGACGCGCTGTGGTCGTGCGCCATGCTCATCGCGTACATGCCGGTGTAGTGCATGCCCGTGACGGCGACGCCCATCACCAGGGCGGCGCCGACGACGGCGACCAGGCCGCTGACCTTCCGCGTGAACCACAGCGCGACGGTCGAGGCGACGACGGCGATCACGATCGACAGCGCCACGAGGACGGGGTTGTAGCTGACGTCGGCGTTGATCACGATCGCGGACATGCCGGTGTAGTGCATCGCGGCGACGCCGAGACCGGTGACGAGCCCGCCCGCCGCGAGCGGCCAGAAGCGCGTGTCGCCGTTGATGCCGTAGCGGCGCACCAGGAACAGGCCGGCGGCGACCACCACGATGGCGACGATCATGCTCAGCAACGTGATGGGGATGTCGTAGGCGACGTTCGCGCCCATCCAGGTGCCGAGCATCGCGGTGAAGTGCATGCCCCAGATGCCGAGCCCGCCGATCGAGACCGCGGCGACGCCGATCCACCAGTTGCGCGTCGTCCTACTCGCGTGTCGTGCTCGTTCCGCGGACAGGAGACCCAGTACGGAGCCGAGGAACGCCACGGCGTAGGCGGCGAGCGGCGTGAAGGTCCCCATGTCCATGCGCGAGATGAAAACATTTCAAATCTATGGACACAAGGCTGTTGTGGACAATGAAATCCACTAACACGAAGGGCGATCAGCCGAGTACGCGCCGTGCACCAAATCCGTCCACAAAGGACTACTGTGCGTCTACGCGGACAGCGATGTGGCTTGCTGGGTGAGCATTCGCCGTGCGCGCGGGAAGTCGCGCAGCTGTGCGGCGAACAGTTCCAGCGCGGGTTCCAGCACCTGCGCCGGCACCCCGCGGGCGTTGAGCACGGCGCCGGTCCACGAGAGGAAGTCGTGGAACAACGCGTCGTCGTCGACGTAGAGCGCGGTCGCGAGGTAGTCGACGATGTGCGCCAGGTCCTCGGCCGTGTGCTGCCGCTGTTCGTCGCTGTAGGACCGCATGGCGGGCACGCGTTCCTCGAGCCCGCGGTACACCGACCGCACCAGGTCGCGGGCGCTGCGGGACACCAGCGTGTACTCCTGGTCCGCCAGGTGCGGCAGGTCGTCGACGGGCTGGTGGGGCGTGCCCGGCGCCGTCAGCGTCCGGGACAGCAGCATGTCCGCCGCGGACCGGGCGTCGGCGGCCCAGGCGTTCGCGCCGAACTTCCGGGCGTACGCACCGTCCGCGCCGAACGCCGCGCCGCCCACCATCACCGGTACGCCGGTCGCCTGGCACGCCGTCATCGTGGAGTGCGCCACCGGCAGCCGGGTGGCGATCGAGCTCGACAGCGCGACCACGTCCGGGCCCGTGCGGTGCAGGTAGGTGATGAGGTGCGGCGTGGGCACCTGCGCACCCAGGTAGTCGATGGCGAAACCGCGCAACGACAGGACCTCCGCGAGCAACCGCGCGGGCAGCGCGTGCCACTCGCCGTCCACGCACGCCACCAGCACGCGCCCGTGTTCCGGCTGCCGCCGGGGGCGGGTGATCGACAGCGCGGTGACCGCGCGGTCGTTGATGGCGGTGATCGCGTGCTCCTGCGCCACGCTGATCCGGTTCGCGGCCCACTCCCGGCCGACCCGGTGCTGCACCGCGCCGATCACGTCGAGCAGCACCGTCTCGGCGCCGAGCTCGCCGGCGGCGTCGAGCACCACGTCGGTGGCGCGGTGCTCGTCGCCGGCGAACGCGGCCTCCCAGAGGGAGTCGACCGTGGTCGTCACCGTGCTCACGAAGACCTCCTGCGCGGCGCGGTGATCGAAAGAACCGCCATGTCGTCGTGCTCGCCCTGGCCGACCCACTGCGCGGCGAGCATGTGCACGTGCTCGACCAGCGCCTCGGCCGGCATGCCACCGCAGGCCGCCAGGGCGCGGCGCAGGCGGTCCTCGCCGAACTCCTCGTCACCCAGGGGGCCGCCGTGCGCCTCGGTGATGCCGTCGGTGTAGAGCAGGCACGAGTCACCGGGTGCCAGCACCACCTCGTCGGTCGACGTCATGATCCGCGGCAGGATGCCGACGAGCGTGCCCTTCGTCCTGGCAGCCTCGACCACTCCGTTCGCCCGCACGACCAGCGGCGGCAGATGCCCGCCCGAGGTCAGCGTCACGCGCAGACCCTCGCCAGCCGGACGCACGGTGCCGACGACGGTGGTGATGAAGCGGGACCTGTCCGTCGTGAGAAGCGCCTGGTTGAGGGCGTGCAGCATCTTGTCGTGGTCGGTGACGACCTGCAGCAGCGCGTGCACGGCCGTGCGGACCTTGCCGGTCTGGGCCGCCGCGTCGAGGCCCTTGCCGCAGACGTCGCCGAGCACGACGAACAGCTCGTCGTCCGGCAGTTCGTGCACGTCGTAGAAGTCGCCTCCGACACGTTCGGTGTCGGCCGCCGCGCGGTAGCGGCCGGCCAGTTCGACGTGCTCGTACCGGCGCAGCGTGGGCGGCAGCAGGTCGCGGGTCAGCCGGTCGGTGATCACGGCCTGCTGGGTGAACAGGCTCGCCGCCGAGATCGCCACCCCCGCCCGCGAGGCGAACAGCCGGGCGAACGCCTCCTCGTCCTCGCTGAACTGCCCGCCGCGGCGCATGAGGATCAACGCGCCCGCGGGCACACCGTGCCCGGGCAGGGGCGTCACGACGATGGACGCCACGTCGCCGGCCAGCCACTCCGGCGCGGCGGCCGGGTCGATCCACCGCGACGGCACCGGCGGGAACCCGCGCAGCGCCTCGCTGAGCCCGATCACGGCATCCACGTCGACGTGCCGCAGTTCGTACGTCGGCGACTCACCGCGGCGGCAACGCGTGACGGGGTGCCCGTCGCCCGACCGCGGCGCGATCACCAGGACCTCGTCCGCGAGGTGATCGGCGGCCATCTCGGCCACGACGGTCATGCAGCGCTCGGGGTTGAGCGAGGTCATCAGGGCGCTGGACACCCGTGTGAGCAGCGCGGCCCGCTCGCGTTCCAGCAGCAGGTCCGTCTCGTCGAGCAGCCACCAGGTGACCGAATCGTCCTCGTTGTCGACCCGGTGGGTGGTGTAGGTGCGTTCCGCGATGTGCACGGACTCGCCATGCCGCCATTGCGACGGCAGGACCTTTTCGGGGAGAAGTGATTTGGCGGCGTCGTTCATGCCGTGCACCGCACCGACGGCGTCGACGACTAGCGCGGGGCACGGCGCACGCAACCAGCTGGAAACCGTGACCACGTTCCAATTGTCTCATCGAAAGCCGATCAAGAACAACGTTTGAAACGCTCAGGAGGGGGTATTGGTCCTCAAAGGACGATCACAAGATCACCCTGCCGGTGATGCCGGTCACGGAGTTCCCGCCCACCCAGATCTGCTCGCCGTCCTGGGAGAGGTGCACCCGGCCACGGCGGCCGAGCGCGGTTCCCTGGGCCGCGACGTAGCGCTGCTGGGCGATCCCCGCCGGGATGAGCCACTGCGCGATCGAGGCGTTGAGGCTGCCCGTCACCGGGTCCTCCTCGAACCGGCCCCCCTCGTTGATGAACGCCCGGACCTCGAACGCCGCCTCGCCCCCGTCGGGGTGCGGCCCGACCACCCCGATGCCCGTGAACTCGCCGAACCGCTGGTAGTCGGGCTGCAGTGCCAGCACGGCCGCGGCGGAGTGCAGCAGCACGGCGACCCAGCCCGGCCCGTTGTCGGCCCACCGCGCGCCGGCGATCTCCTCCGGCGTGATCGCCAGCGCCGCGGCGAGGGCCGCGTGGTCCTCGACCGGGCCGCCGCGCAGCAGCGGCGGGGCGGCGAACGCCAGCCGCGGGCCGTCGCGGCGCACCTCCACCAGCCCGGCACCGCACTCCTGCACCAGCCGGTCCGGGTCACGCGGGGTGTTCCCGGCGGACAGCCACGCATGGGCCGATCCGAGCGTCGGATGGCCCGCGAAAGGCAGCTCGCGGCTCACCGTGAAAATGCGCAGCCGGTAGTCGGCGGCCGGGTTCTCCGCAGGGAGCAGGAACGTCGTCTCCGCGAGGTTCGTCCAGTTCGCGAACGCCGCCATCTGCTCGGTGGTCAGGCCTTCCGCGTCGTGCACGACCGCGAGCGCGTTGCCCTTGGTGAACTCGTCGGTGAACACGTCGACCTGGCTGAACGTCCGCATGAGGCAAAGCTAGTCAATGGGGACGGACGACGTCTGGTGAGCGCGCGAGGTGGTGACCTCACACGTGGTGCCGTCCAGTTACCGGCTCTTAACCTCGATCACATGTCCTGCCTGCAATGACGGAGGCGAACACATGCGATTGAGGAACGCGCTCGTGGCACTGGCGGCGGCCACCGGCCTGGCCGCGGCATCCCTGTCGATCTCGCTCGCGGCGGTCCCGCCACCGCAGCCCGGCACGCTCACCAAGTACGACATCACCGGCACGTACGTCAGCGGCGTGTCGTCCGGCGGTTACCTCGCCAACCAGCTCCACGTCGCGTATTCGAGCGTCTTCCAGGGCGCGGGCATCTTCTCCGCCGGGGCCTACGACTGCGCGCAGAACAACGTGAACACCGCGCTGCTCGCGTGCATGGACACCTTCCAAGCCCGCAGGACGCCCGCCGAGCTGGAGCAGCTGACCAGGAACCGGGCGGCGGCGGGCAGCGTCGATCCGCCGCAGAACCTCTCGGGCGACCCGGTCTGGCTGTTCCACGGCAGCGCGGACGACACCGTCGCCCGCGTGGTGAACGACGACCTCGCCACCTACTACCGCGACTTCGGCGCTCGGGTCGCCTACAACAACACCACCGCGGCCGGGCACGCCTGGATCAGCCCGATCGGCCCCAACGCCTGCGGTGCCACGGCTTCGCCGTACGTCAACAAGTGCGGGACCGACGTGGTCGGGGAGATGCTGGCGCACCTGACCGGTCCCGTGAACGCAGCCGCCTCGGCGTTGTCCGGCAGGCTCGTCCAGTTCGACCAGAACGCCTACGCACCCGGCGGCAACGCGGCGTCGATCAGCATGGGCCGCGAGGGGTTCGCCTACGTGCCGCGGTCGTGCGAGACGGGGCCGTGCAAGCTGATGGTGACGCTCCACGGCTGCTACCAGTACTTCGGGCTGATCGGCAACGCGTTGATGGACAAGGCGTACCTCAACGAGTACGCCGACACCAACAACATGATCGTGCTCTACCCGCAGGCCACCACGATGACCGGGAACCCGCGCGGCTGCTGGGACTGGTGGGGTTACCAGTCGCCCCAGTACGCGCTGAAGACCGGCCCGCAGATGACCGCCGTGGTGAACATGGTCAAGGCGTTGAGCGCCGGAGCACCACCGACCACGACGACGACCACCACGCCGCCGACTTCCGAGTGCGTCACCGCCAGCAACTACGCCCACACCGTCGCCGGCCGCGCCTACGCCAACCTGGGTCAGACCTACGCGCTGGGCTCCCACCAGCCGCTCGGGCTGTGGAACACCTTCACCACCAGCACTGTCCGCCAGACCGCACCGCACCACTGGGTGAAGTGCTGACCTGCTGAGCTCCGGGGTGGCGGCGCGCACCGCCACCCCGGTCCCGTCAGCAGTGGTCGAACGCGTACCCGGACTGGCCGGGCCCGACGAGGTAGCGGTCGCGCAACGTCGTCGTGGCCGGGGTGTCCGGGTCGTCGCACACGTCCTCGAACGTTCCGCGCAGGTCATCGGTGTACTCGATGTCCATCACGTGCGAGTCGTACACGTCCGAGTAGGACGAGCACTCCTCCCAGCGGTGGCACTCCTCGGAGACCGCGAAGTCGAACCCGACCTCGGCGCGTCCGCGGGCGGCCTGCTCGGCGGAGTTCTTCTGGCCGATCGCGAGACCCCTGGCGTGCGTCCGGTCGGCGAGCAGCTTCGCGTAGGCGAGGTTGTTGTTCACGCTCAGCCTGCCGCGGGAACGCAGGTAGGAGTCGAGGTTGTCCACCTCGACGGCCTTGAAGCCCTTGGCCGCGCACTGGTCGATGGTGCGGCCGATGATCGAGGCGAGCTCGGTGCGCTTCGCGGCGGTCGACGTGTCGAGCAGGAACTCGTCGGGCCAGTTCGGGTCGATGATCGGCTTGCCGGACGAGTCCTTGAGCACCAGGTGGCCGCGCTGGTTGAGCCAGACGTCGCGGTCCGCGGGCTGGGACTGGAACCCGTTGACGTAGCAGATGTTGTAGAGCCCGGCCGCCGGTGAGGCGGTGCTGTCGCGGGTCACCAGCGTCACGCCCTGGGGCGGCGTGTACGCGGCACCGAGCTGGTAGTCGAGCGCCGCGCCGACAGGGGGCAGTTCGAAGGCCGTGGCCGACACGTCGCCGGCCTGACTGGACGGGGCCAGCGGCCCGGCGGCACAGGCCACGAGGGCGAGTGCGGCGAGGGCGGTCCCGGTGAGGGCGCGCGCAGGGGAGGTCATCAGCGCCTGACTCCTTGATCGCTCACGAAAGTTGATTGGGTCTGATCGACTGTAGCGAGAAGGTGCCCTCAGGGCCAGAAAGCAATCTCAATCGGTCACAAGCCTTGCTTGTTTGAGCGATTTCGGCTTAGGGTCCCCGACCACAGAGCCGCCCCCACCCCTGAGGAGTCGACATGGCACACGGCAGAGGGCTGAGTCGCCGGACGGTGCTGACGATGGGCGCCGCGCTCGTCATGACGGCGGCCTGCGGAACGGGCTCCGGCGGCGACGGCAAGGTCAAGGTGTGGCACGGCTACACCGACAAGGAGGCCGCGGCGTTCGACAAGCTCGCCGCGCGCTGGAACACCACGCACCCCGACCAGCAGGTCGAGCTGGTGTTCAACGGCGGCAACGACAACGCGCTGCAGAAGACGCTGGCCTCGTTCGCCTCGGGCAACCCGCCGGAGGTCGCCTACCAGTACGGCTCCTCGATCACCGGCCTCACCGGCCGCCCTCAGACGCAGGACCTCACCGACCTGCTGCGCGGCGACGCGGCGTTCGACTGGGACGACCTCTTCCCGGCGGGCCGCGAGGCCGCGACGGTGAACGGGAAGATCTACGGCGTTCCCGCGCTCGTCGACAACCTCTCGCTCGTCTACAACAAGAAGCTGTTCGACGAGGCGAAGATCGCCCATCCGACCGAGTCGTGGACCTGGGAGGACTTCCGGTCGGCCGCGCAGAGGCTCAGCGGTGACGGCCGGTTCGGCTGGGCGTACGTCAACGACGGCACCGAGGACACGGTGTGGCGGTTCCTCGCGCTGCTCTGGCAGGCGGGCGGCGACCTGCTGTCTGCGGACGGGAAGAAGGCCGCGTTCGCCTCGGACGCCGGTCTGCAGGCCATGCAGCTGTTGCGCGACATGGCCGTCACGGACAAGTCGGTGTACCTCGACGCGGGCGACCAGCAGTACCTCAACCTCTTCAACTCCGGCCGCGTCGCGATGCTGTGGACCGGGCCGTGGGACCTCGGCTCGATCAACGAGGACGTGTCGTACGGCGTGCAGGTCCTGCCGGGCAAGGTCACCCATGCGACGATCGCGGGCCCGGACACGTTCGTCGTGTTCGGTGAGAACGGCCGCGCGAACGCCCTGCCGTTCCTGAAGTGGCTGCTCTCCGCGGAGATCCACCTGGAGTTCGCGATGGAGACCGGCCACCTGCCGATCCGGCAGTCCGAAGTGGACCTCTCCGGCTACGCCGAGTTCGAGGCCAGGTACCCCGGCACGAAGGTGTTCGTCGACAACCTCGCGAAGAACGTGACGAAGTCCCGGCCGAACATCCCGCAGTACCCGAAGATCTCGCAGGTGCTGGGCACCGCCGTGCAGTCGGTCCTGCTCGGCCAGGCCGAGCCGGCGGCCGCGCTCGACCAGGCGCGCGGCGAGGTCGACCAGGCGCTGGCGGGCTCATGACGCTCGACCGGCGCAGGCTCGCCGACCACGCGGCCGGATGGGGGTTCGCCGCCCCAGCCGTGGTGCTCATCGGGGTGTTCGGGCTCGTCCCCGTGGTGTGGTCGTTCGTGCTCTCCTTCCAGCACACCGATCTCACCTCGCCCGGGACGTTCGCGGGCGGCGCCAACTACGCGAAGCTCGTCGCCGACCCGCTGTTCTGGGACGCCGCCCGCCGCACCCTCGTCTACGTGGCGCTGTTCGTGCCGGTCACGCTCGCGCTCGCGTTGCCGATCGCCGTGATGCTCAACCAGAGGATCCGCGGCGTCGTGCTGTACCGGCTCGCCGTGTCCGTGCCGCTGGTGACCTCGACGGTCGCGACCGGCATCATGTTCAGCTGGCTGGCGAACCCGCAGTTCGGGCTGGTCAACGCGGCGCTGGACGCCGTCGGCCTGCCGAAGCAGGGCTTCTTCGCCGATCCCGGCCAGGCCCTGTTCGCCGTCGTGGCGATGACGGTGTGGGGCTGGCTCGGGTTCGCCGTCATCATCTACCTCGCGGCGCTGCAGAACGTGCCGAAGGACCTGATCGAGGCGTCCTCCCTGGACGGCTGCGGCCGCGCCCGGTCGTTCTGGCACGTCGAGCTTCCGCTGGTGTCACCCGCCACCGGCTTCCTGCTGGTGTGGCTCACGATCAACGGCCTGCAGCTCTTCGACGCCGTGTACGTGACGACCAAGGGCGGCCCGCTGCGCGCGACCACCGTGCTCGTCTACCACCTCTACAACGAGGCCTTCGTGAGCTTCGACGGCGGGTACGCGGCGGCGATCGGCTGCGCGGTCTTCGTGCTGATCGCCGCCTTCACCCTCCTGCAGCTGCGGTTCAACCGCCGGTCCCACTACGAGGTGCGATGAGAAGGCCCAGCGCTCTGCACCTGGTCCTGCTGCCGCTTTCCGCCGTGATGGTCACGCCGCTGGTCTGGATGATCCTGGTGTCGGTGTCCACCCAGCAGGAGTCGCGGCGGTTCCCTCCCGGTCTGCCGAGCGGCATCGAGTGGGAGAACTACCTCGCGGCGATGCGGGACGCGCCGCTCGGATCGTGGCTGGTCAACAGCTTCGTCGTCTCCGCGGTCTGCGTGGCCGGCAACCTGCTGCTCTGCTCGCTGGCGGGGTACGCCTTCGCGCGCATCCGGTTCCTCGGCGGCAGGGTCGCCTTCTTCCTGATGCTGGCGACGCTGATGGTGCCGTTCCAGATCGTCATGCTGCCGTTGCTGATCATGATGCGGTCGCTGGGGCTGGTCGACACGCTCGGTGCGCTGATCGCTCCCAACCTGGCCACGGCGTTCGGCGTGTTCCTGATGCGGCAGTTCTTCACCACGCTGCCCCGCGAGCTGGAGGAGGCCGCGCGGATCGACGGGGCGAGCAGGCTGCGGACGTTGCTGCAGGTGCTGCTGCCGTTGATGCGCCCGACGCTCGCCACCCTCGCGGTGCTCACTTTCCTGCAGACCTGGAACGACTTCCTGTGGCCGCTCATCGTCGTGCAGAGCCCGGACACCATGACCGTCCAACTGGGACTGCAGAGCTTCCAGGGCGCGCACACGACGAACTGGCCGAAGCTCATGGCCGCCACGGTCCTCAGCCAGCTGCCCGTCCTGCTCGTGTTCTTCTTCGCCCAGCGGTTCTTCGTGCGGTCGGTGGCCGCAGCGGGCATCAAGTGACTGAACAACCAAAGGAATCCGCCATGCACAGCACCTCCGCCGCGCAGCTGCACACCACGGCCGAGATCGCGTCCCAGCCGGCCTGCTGGCGCCGGGCGGTCGCGCTCGCCGCCGAACCCGGGGTCGTGGCCGCTCTTCCCGCGCACGGCGAACGCGTCGCGGTCGTCGGCTGCGGCACGTCGTGGTTCATGGCCCAGGCCTACGCCCGGCTGCGCGAGGACGCGGGACTGGGGGAGACCGACGCGTTCGCCGCGTCCGAGTTCCCGTTCGGCCGCCGCTACGACCGGGTCGTGGCACTGACCCGGTCGGGCACCACCACCGAGGTGATCGACGTGCTGCGGCGGCTGGAGGTGCCGACGACGGCCCTGGTCGGCACCCCCGGCACACCGGTCACCGAGCTGGCCGACCACGTGGTCGCGCTGGAGTTCGCCGACGAGCGCTCGGTCGTGCAGACGCGGTTCGCCACCACCGCGCTCGTGCTGCTGCGCGCTCACCTGGGCGAACGGCTCGACCGCGCGATCCGCGACGCGGAGCAGGCCCTGGCCGAACCGCTGGGCGCGGACCTGGTGGAACGCAACCAGTTCACGTTCCTCGGCGGTGCGCCGTGGACGACCGGCCTCGCCGCCGAAGCGGCGCTCAAGATGCGCGAGGCGTCGCTGAGCTGGGCCGAGTCGTACCCGGCCGCCGAGTACCGGCACGGGCCGATCGCCATCACCGACGAGGGCTCGCTGGTGTGGGTGTTCGGCACCCCTCCCGAGGGCCTCGGTCTCGACGTCGCCGGGGCGGGCGGCCGGTGGATCGCCCGGGACCGCGACCCGCTCGCCGAGCTCGTCGCGGTGCACCGGCTCGCCGTGGAGGTGGCACTGCTGCGCGGGCTCACCCCCGACACCCCGCGCAACCTCACCCGGTCGGTGATCCTGAACGGCACGCCGTGAGGGCGTTGACCGTCACGCTCAACGCGGCGCTCGACGTCACCTACCGCGTCGGTGCTCTCGTGCCGGGCGACACGCACCGCGTCTCCGGCGTGGCCGTGCGCGCGGGCGGCAAGGGCGTCAACGTGGCGCGGATGCTGCTGGCGCTCGGCGTGCCGGTGCTCGCGACCGGGCTCGCGGGCGGGCCGGCGGGTGCGGTGCTGCGCGAGGACCTGAGCCGCTCCGGTGTGCCGCAGGCGATGTTCCCGATCGCGGGGGAGACCCGGCGCACGGTCGCCGTCGTGACCGGCTCCGGTCAGGCGACGCTCTTCGCCGAACCGGGACCGGTCGTCACGCCTGGGGAGTGGGCCGGATTTCTCGGCCATTACTCGGAACTCGCCGCGAACGCCGATGTCGTGGTGCTGTCCGGCTCGCTGCCGCAGGGGCTTGCGGACGACGCCTACGCGACGCTCGTGCGCGCCGCCGCCGTGCCGGTGGTGCTGGACGCGGACGGACCGGCGCTGGCCTTCGGCGCCGCCGCCGGGCCCGCCGTCATCACCCCGAACCGGAGCGAGCTCGCGGCGGCGTCCGAAGTGGACGATCCGCTCGCTCTCGGTGCCGCCGCGGCACTCGTGTCCGACGGCGCAAGGGGAATGACCGCCCACACCGCCGGTGGCGTGTGGTCGGCGGCTCCGCCCGAGGTGATCACCGGGAACCCGACCGGTGCCGGTGACGCCGCCGTCGCCGCGCTGGTCGCCGCGTGGCACCTGCCGTGGCCGGAACGCCTGGCCGAGGCGGTGGCGTTGTCGGCGGCGGCGGTGCGCGCCCCGCTCGCCGGCGACTTCGACCGCGCCTTCTACGACCAGCACCGGGCGGACGTCACGCCCAGACCAGTTCCCGAGGACTAGAACATGCCGTTGGAAAAGCTGCGCGAGATGATCGGCGGGCCCGCGCCGGTGCCCGCGTTCAACGTGATCCAGGTCGAGCACGCCGAGGCGATCGCCGCCGCGGCCGAGGAGACCGGGGCACCCGTGGTCCTGCAGATCAGCCAGAACGCCGTGCGCTACCACGGTTCCCTGCGCCCGATCGGTGCCGCCGCGCTCTCCGTCGCCGCCGCGGCGGCCACGCCGATCGCGGTGCACCTCGACCACGCCACCTCGGAGGAACTCGTGCGGGAGGCCGTCGAGCTCGGGTTCGGGTCGGTGATGTTCGACGCCTCCGCGTTGCCGCACGACGAGAACGTGGCCCGCACGGCGCAGGTCGTGCGCTGGTGCCACGAGGCCGGCGTCGGTGTCGAGGCGGAGCTCGGTGAGATCGGCGGGAAGGACGGCGTGCACGCGCCGGGCGCGCGCACCGACCCGGACGACGCCGCCGCGTACGTGGAGGCGACAGCGGTGGACTTCCTCGCCGTGGCCGTGGGCTCCTCGCACGCGATGCTGAGCCGCGACGCCCAGCTGGACTTCGAGCTGATCGCGTCGCTGCACGAGGCGGTGCCCGTACCGCTGGTGCTGCACGGGTCGTCCGGTGTCGCCGACGAGAACCTCGCGGCGGCCGTGCGCGCGGGCATGTGGAAGATCAACATTGCCACGCAGCTCAACAAGCACTTCACCGCCAGCGTGCGCACCGCGCTCGACGACGACCCCGCCTTGGTGGATCCCCGGCGCTACCTGGGTGCCGGACGTGAGGCCGTGTCCGCCGAGGTAGCTCGGCTCATCCGTGTACTGAAAGGCTGATCCATGGTCACCATCGCCTTCGTGGGCGCGGGTTCCGTCGAGTTCACCCGCCAGCTCCTGCGCGACGTGCTGTCGTTCCCGGAACTGGCGGACGCCACCATCTCGCTGCACGACGTCGACGCCGGACGGCTGGAGGTCGCGGCGGCACTGGCCCGCCTGGCCGGGGGAGCGCACGTCCGCGTCTCGCTGTCACGCCGCGAAGCACTGGAAGGCGCGGACGTCGTGGTCAACATGGTCGCGATCGGCGGCCACGCGGCGACGCTGACCGACTTCGACGTGCCGGAGGCGTTCGGCCTGCGCCAGACCATCGGCGACACCCTGGGGATCGGCGGGATCTTCCGCGGCCTGCGCACGTTCCCGTTCCTGGACGGGCTCGCGGCGGACGTGCTCGCCGTCTGCCCGGACGCCTGGCTGCTGAACTACACCAACCCCATGGCCATGAACATCCAGTACCTCGCCACCGTCGCGCCGCGGCTCAAGGTGGCAGGGCTGTGCCACTCCGTGCATTGGACGATCCACGATTTGAGCGCGCTGGTCGGGGT
The DNA here is from genome assembly GCF_026242055.1 of Lentzea sp. NEAU-D7. Classification (GTDB taxonomy): domain Bacteria; phylum Actinomycetota; class Actinomycetes; order Mycobacteriales; family Pseudonocardiaceae; genus Lentzea. Next base: position 637,987 of record NZ_JAPJDL010000002.1, read on the forward strand.
CCCGCACGACGAGGTGGACTTCCTCTCCGCCGGCGTGAACCACCAGGCGTGGATCCTGCGGTGGCAGCACGAGGGGCGCGACCTGTACCCGGCACTCGACGCCGCCATCGCGGCCGATCCGGGGCTGGCGCGGCGGGTCCGCGTCGACCTGTACCGCCGGTTCGGCTTCTACCCGACGGAGACGAGCGAGCACTCGTCCGAGTACGTGCCGTGGTACCTGCGGCATCAGTCCGAAGTGGAGCGTCTGCGTCTCCCGGTCCGCGACTACGCGGCGATCAGCGCGGAGAACGTGGCCACCTACGAGAAGACCCGGGCCGCACTGGCCGCCGGCGACCCACCGCCACCGCTGTCCGACGACGCCGTCGAGTACGCACCGCAGGTGGTCCACAGCCTGGTCACCGGTCAGCGGCGGACGATCCAGGTCAACGTCGCGAACCACGGCCTCATCGCCAACCTGCCCGAGGGAGCCGCCGTGGAGGTGCCCGCGACGCTGGACCGGCTCGGCGTGCACCCGCACCGCGTCGGCGCCCTGCCCCGCCAGCTCGCGGCTCTGAACCGGAGCTTCCTCAACGTGGTCGACCTGACCGTGGCGGCGGCGGTCGAGGGCGATCCCCGGCACGTCCGGCACGCGGCCCTGTGCGACCCGGCGACGGCCGCCGCGCTGACCGTCACCCAGATCGACGACCTCGTCACCGCGATGACCGCCGCACACGGCGACCTGCTGCCCGCCGCGCTGCGAGGCGCCTGATGGACCTCCTCGTGATCGGTGACGCGAACCCGGACGTGCTCGTCTTCGGCGCCCCCGGCGTTCCTCCGTACGGACAGGCGGAAACGCTGGTGGACAGCGGGGTTCTCGCCCTCGGCGGGTCGGCCGCGATCGTCGCGCACGGCGCAGCGCGGCTGGGATTGGAGGTCGGCTTCGCCGCGATGGTGGGCAGGGACGCGGCGGGCGACTTCGTGCTGGACGCCTTGAAGTCCGCGGGCGTGGACATCAGCGCGTGCGTCCGGCACGAGTCGTTGCCGACGGCGTTGACCGTGTGCCTCAACCAGGCCGGGGGAGACCGCGCGATCCTGACCGCACCGGGATGTCTGGCCGCCTTCGGTCCCGAGCACGTTCCCCGGATCGCGGCACGACACGTGCACGCGGCGTCGTACTTCCTGCAGCCTCGCCTCGCCGCCGGCCTGTCCGGGGTGTTCCGGACGGCGCGCGGTGGTGGCGCCACGACCTCGCTCGACACGAACGACGACCCGTCCGGGGAGTGGAAGCTGCCCGCGGATCTGGTGGAGCTGTGCACCGTCTTGCTGCCGAACCAGGCCGAGGCTGCGGCGCTCACCGGTGCCGGGGACCCGCTGCCCGTGCTCGCCGCCAGCGGCGCGATCCCGGTCGTCAAGATGGGCGGGGACGGGTGCGTCGCGTTGTCGGGCGGCGACCGGATCACCGCGCGCCCGCCCGTCGTGGAGCCGGTGGACACGGTCGGCGCGGGAGACTCGTTCGACGCGGGTTTCCTGGCCGGGTGGCTGCGGGACGGGGACCTGCGCGCGGCGCTGGCGCTCGGCGCGGCGGCGGGGGCGCTGTCGACGCGCGGCGCCGGGGGAGTCGCCACGCAGCCGGACTGGGCCGAGGCGACGGCGTGGGCACGGAACGTCGAGATAACGAGCACGCGTGATGCGTGATTTAGGCTCAAGTAGTGCCAAATCGAGCATGATTCGTGCGTTATGCTGATCGGATGCGTCAAGAGCAGCGCCTGGCGGCGATCCTGGGGAAGCTCGCGGACGCGGGCTCGGTGACGGTGACCGGGCTCGCGGAGGACCTGGGCACGTCGGTCGCGTCCATCCGCCGGGACCTCCAGTCGCTCGAGGAGCAGAAGCTGCTCAAGCGGACCCACGGCGGGGCGGTGGCGGCGGAGGTCATCTACGAGCTGCCGCTGCGCTACCGGGTGGGCCGCCGCGAGGAGAAGCGCCAGATCGCCGAGGCCGCCGCGAAGTTCGTCACCGAGTCCGTCCACTCGGTGGGGCTCAACGGCGGCACGACGACGACCGAGCTCGCCCGTCTCCTCGCCGGGACCAGGCAGCTGAAGGTCGTGACCAACGCGCTCAACATCGCCTCGGACCTGTGTCCCCGCCCCACGATCGACCTGGTCGTCACCGGCGGTGGCGTGCGGCCGGAGAGCTACGAGCTGGTCGGCCCGATCGCCGACCGGGCCCTCGCCGGCATCAGTCTGGACCTGGTCTTCCTCGGCGTCGACGGCATCGACGCGCGCGGCGGCATCACGACGCACGACGAGGTCGAGGCGCACACCGACCACTGCCTGCTGCGCACGGCGGACCGCGTGGTCGTGCTCGCGGACGGTTCCAAGGTGGGCAAACGCGCGTTCTCGCGCATCGCCGGGATCACGGACGTCCACGTGGTGATCACCGACTCCTCGGCGCCCCCTGAGGAACTGGACCGGCTGCGCGCGGCGGGCGTCGAGGTGGTCGTCGCCTAGATGGGCGTCCGGCCGGGGTTCGCGCGCGACTGGTGGCTTCTGCTGGTGGCACAGGCGATCAGCACGACCGGCACGCAGATCACCGTGGTGCTGCTGCCCGCGGTCGCCGTCCTGGCCTTCGGTTCCGGCATCGGCCCGGCGACCCTGCTGCTGGTGGCGGAGTTCCTCCCGGCGGCGGTGCTGGGCCCGTTCGGCGGCGTGCTGATCGACCGCGCCCGTCTGCGTTCCGTGCTGGTGTCGATGGACTTCGTCCGGGCCTGCGCGCTGCTCGGCGCGGCCGCCGCCATCGCGTCGGGCGTGAGGTCGGTCTGGATCCTGTACGTCCTCGCGGCCGTGCTCGGCATCGCGTCGGCGGTGTTCGACTCCGCCGCGGAAACCGCTACACCTCAACTGGTCGAGGACCTCGACCGCGCGAACGCCACCCGCTCCGGCCTGCTGAACCTGGTTCGCATCGCCGGACCGGGTCTGGGCGGCCTGATCATCGCGGCGGCGCCGGCACACCTGGCACTGATGCTCACCGCCGTCACGTTCCTCGCCTCGGCCGTCGTCATCGCCGCCGCGACCGCGCCCGCGTTGCGCGCCAAGGCCGAGACGACCGGTGCGCAGCCTGTGCACCGGCAGTTGAGCGACGCGATCTCCTACCTGCGCAAGGACCTGGTGCTCCGCCGCAGCCTGCTGGGCACCGCGACCCTGAACTTCGCGGGCAGCGGGATCGGCGCGCTCTTCTTCGTCTACGCCTACCAGCGACTCCTGCTGGGGCCCGGCCAGGTCGGCCTGACGATGTCCGCGTTCAGCCTCGGCGCCGTGCTCGGTGCGGCGGCCTCGGCCTGGGCGGCCCGGCGGCTCGGCGCCGGACTCGCGTGCGCGGTGTGCGCCTCCGCGGCGGCGGCCGCCCTGTTCCTCATCCCCGCGGCGTCACTGGGCAGGCCCTTCGAAGTCCTGCTGGTGTACCAGTTCCTCTTCGGCGCCGCCGCCACCGCGTGGGCGACGATCCTGCTCTCCCTGCGGCAGCGCCGGACGGAGCCCGCGATGCTCGGCCGGGTGAGCGCGCTGATCAACGCCGTCACCGTCGCCACCGTGCCGTTCGGTGCCGTCGCCGGCACAGTGCTCGCCCAGATCTCGGGACTGACGCCGGCGATGCTGGTGCTCGCCGTCGTCGCCGCTGCCACGCCGGGGTTCTACTGGACGAAGGGCTTCCGCACCGCCGAGCACATAAGGTGATCGCATGACGGGCGCGGACTGGCTTGCCTCACTGACCGCCGACGGCGTCGAGCTCGGCCGGGTCAGCACGGCGGAGCGCGTCGCCGAGTTCGTCCGGACCCGTGTCATGGAAGGCGATCTCCCGCCGGGGACCCGCCTGTCCGAGGAAGCGCTGCGCACCGCGCTGGGCGTCGCGCGCAACACGCTGCGGGAAGCGTTCAGGCTCCTCACGCGCGAACGTTTGCTGGTGCACGAGCACAGCCGCGGCGTCTTCGTGCGCACGCCGGACGTGGCGGACATCGTGGACCTCTACGCCGCCCGGCGAGTGATCGAGGGCGGTGCGCTCAACGCGTGGTCCACGGCGCCGGAGGAAAAGCGTCAGGCCGTGCGCGACGCCGTGCGGTTCCAGCAGGAATCCGCGCGGGCGGAACGCTGGAGCGACGTCGCCACCGGCAACATGCGGTTCCACCTCGCGATCACCGGCCTGGCCGGCAGTGCCCGCCTCGACGAGGAGGTGCGCCGCCTGCTCGCCGAGATGCGCCTGGTGTTCCACCACATGGGCGACCAGCGCGAGTTCTACGAGAACTACGTGCAGCTCAACCGCGACATCCTCGAGCTCGCCGACAGGGGTGCCGCCGGCGAGGCTGAAGAGGCGCTGCGGAAGTACTTCGACATCGCCGAACAGCACCTGCTCAGGCGGATGCGGGCCCACGGCTAGCGATCTGCCTCCTCTCCCGGACGCTCCCACCACCCCGCGCTGACCAGCGATCTTCGTCAGCTGCCGACGCAACCTGAACGGTTTCGGCGCGCGTTGGCAAAGACGGGGTGTAAGGCGAAGCGAACCCGAGGAGCTTCATGTCGTCAGACGCGGAACTGATCGGCAGATCGCTGAGCGGAGACACCGATGCCTTCGTCGAAGTGGTCAGCCGGCACGAGACCGCGATCGGGAACTACCTCGCGCGCCGAGTGGGACGTCAGACCGCCGAGGACGTGCTCGGCGAGGTGTGGGTGGCGGCCTTCGAGTCCCGGGCGAGTTACGACCGCTCGTACCCCGAGGCCCGGCCGTGGCTGTACGGCGTCGCGCTGAACAGGCTGCGGCGGCATTGGCGGTCCGAACCGGCGGAAGAGCCGGCCTCGGACATCACCCGCTTGGCGACCGACTGGGATCCCTGGCCCGAAGTGGACGCCCGCGTGGACACGCAGGCGTTGCTGCGGCGGGCACTGGCACGGCTCCGGCCGGACGAGCGCGAGGTGCTGGGCCTGGTCGCCTGGGAGGACCTGACGGTCGCCGAAGCAGGACGGGTGCTCGACATCCCGGCGGGCACGGCCCGTCGTCTGCTGCACCAGGCGCGCAAGGCACTGCGTGACGCCCCCGAGGTGGTCGCGCTGCTGCGAGTCCCGACAACGTGAAAAGACACCCCATGGATGAGATGGATCTGATGAAGAAGATGCGTGACGTGCCGTCTCCACGCCCCGAGGCGTACGACCGTGCTCGCACGGCGCTGAGCACCGCGATGGCCGAGCCCACCGCCACGGTCGTGCGGCCGAAGCGCTGGTTCTCGTGGCCCAGGGCCGGGATCGCCGCGGTCGGCGCGGCAGCCGTGGCGACGGCGGTGGTGATGGGCACGACGGGCGGTGCCGTTCCGCCCACCGCCCCGGTCGCGGCCCCGCAGGTGGTCGACTCCCCGCTGGTGAAGCTGGCCTCCGACGTCAAGGCGGCGGGCGCGCTGTCCGGTGACGCGTCGCTGATCATCCGGTCGACAACGGCGCCGGACAACTCGCCGTACGTCTTCTACACCGTCTACACCGACAGGGGGCAGACCTTCCACGGCGACTCGACGAAGACCCTGTCGGCCTCGGCCGCCAAGGGGGAGAACCAGGCCACCCAGTTCGACTCGACCGTGATGGAGGCGGCCCGCCTCGCCGCGAACGGCGACGTCGAGCAGGCCAGGAACGCGATGGTCAACACCTCACCCGCCGGCTGGGCGCTCGGCAAGAGCCCCGCCGAGCAGGAGAAGGCGTGGGCGCTGCGCCAGGAGGCGACGGCCGAGGTCTACCGCAAGAAGGGCCTGCCGGTGCCCCCGCCCAAGCCGCGCCCGACCGGCAAGGAGCTGGAGGACGGCGTCAACAACACCTTGTGGAGCAACGCGACGTACGCGCTGTTCATCGGCGCGGCCAACGCCGAGGTCCGCGCGGGCGTGCTGAAGCTGCTCGCGACGATCGAGGACGTCACCATCGGCAAGATCGACGCCGAGGGCCAGCCCGCGCTGACCCTCACCGCGGGCCCCGCCCTGCAGGGCGGATCCGGTTCGCACGTGCTGACCGTCAACGCCGACAACGGTCTGCCGATGCGCTCCGAGGTCGTCCCGGCGCCGGGATCGGACGGCAAGCCCTCGGTGACGAACTACAAGTCGTCGCGCGTGAACTTCGCCGACGTGGTGGTGGGCAAGATCTGATCCTGTTCCACCGTCCTGAGAGGACCGGGCGACGCCTTGGTCCTCTCAGGACTGTCCGTGCTCCGCGGAATCCCCCAGGGGCGCGAACTTCTCCGCTCCCAGCACGTCCAGCAGCGCCAACGCCTCCGCGTCACGTGATCCCGGCGGCGCGCTGTAGAGCACGAGGTGCTGGTCGTGGTCCGTGAGCGCGAGCGAGTCGCAGTCGACGGTGATCTCCCCGACCACGGGGTGCCGGAAGGTCTTCGTGAGCACCACCGCCGACTGCACGTCGTGCCGCTCCCAGAGCCGGGCGAACTCGGGACTGCCCTCGCGCAGCTCGTCGACGAGCTCGGACACCGCGGGATCGGCCGGGTACCGCGCGAGCGTGCTGCGCAGCTGCATGACGACGTGGTGGCGGAACTCGGTGGCGTCCGAGACCCCGTACAGCGTCCGCTCTTCCAGGAACGCCCGGCGCGCGAGGTTGCGGTCCCGCGGCGCGAGCTCGCGGAAGTCCTCCATCAACGCGGCCGCGAGGTCGTTGCACGCCAGCACCTCGAAGATCGCCGAGGTGACGAACCCCGCCGTCCGCGGCAGCCGTTCGAGCAGCGCGAGGATGCTCGGCCGGACGTCGCGCCGGTGCCTGCCGTCGCGGCTGGGCGCCGTTCCCGCGAGCACGTGGAGGTGGTCGGACTCGGCGTCGGTGAGCCGCAACGCCCCGGAGATCCCGGCGAGCACCTCGGTGGACGGCCGCGGCGCCCGGCCCTGTTCGAGCCGGACGTAGTACTCGGTCGAGATGTGCGCGAGCACGGCCACCTCCTCGCGCCGCAACCCGGACGTCCGCCGCCGCGGTCCCGCGGTCAGCCCGACGTCCTCCGGCCGGAGCCGCTCACGGCGGCTGCGCAGGAACGCTCCGAGCTGCTGCTTGTCCATACCCCGAGTATGGCCCGCGGGTGGCGGCCCAGCCTGGTACAGCCTGTGCCTGTCTCCGCCGCCCGGCACGACCGACGCTGGTGCCATGACGAACACCAGTGGACTTCTCACCGGCAAGATCGTGCTGATCACCGGCGCCAGCAGGGGAATCGGCGAGGCCGCCGCACGGCTCTTCGCCCACGAGGGCGCCTCCGTGGTGCTGGCCGCCCGCAGCACCGGCAGCCTGACCAGGATCGTCTCCGAGATCCGGGCCGAAGGCGGCACCGCCGACGCCATCACCCTGGACCTGGCCGACCGCGCCGGCATCCGCGCCGCGATCGACCAGGCCGGGGAACTGCACGGCCGCCTCGACGGCGCGTTCAACAACGCCGCGGTCGTCCAGCAGCCCGGCCCGCTCGACACGACCAGCGACGACGAGATCGACGAGCAGTTCGAAGTGAACTTCCGCGCCCACTGGACCGCCATGACCGCCGAGGCCGCTCTCATGCGGCGGCACGGGGGAGGCGCGATCGTGAACACGTCGAGCATCGGCAGCCGCCGGGCCAACCCCGTCCTGCCCGCGTACGGCGCCATGAAGCGCGCACTCAACAGCCTCACCGAGACCGCGGCCGTGACGTGGGCCAAGGACGGCATCAGGGTCAACGGCATCACCCCCGGCGGCACCGCGACGGCGATGATCGACCAGTGGGAGGCCGCGACCCCCGGCGTCACGGCGCACATCACCGCCACGAGCCCGGTGGGGCGCATGGCGGAGCCGCGCGAGGTCGCCGAGGTGGCGGCGTGGCTGCTGAGCGACCGGGCGTCGATGGTGAACGGAGCGCTCGTGCCGGTGGACGGCGGAGCGGGCGCCTGACGGCACTCTGCCGGTGCGAGGACCGGATCAGGGCCGTGGCGCGCTCGGCTTCGGCGGCGCTCGCTGAACAGCAGCTCGCAGAACGAGGACGCTGGCGTGCGCGTGGCGTCGCCGACGCAGCCCGGGGCGGGAGTCGGTTCCGGCTGTCCGGCTCGGGTCAGGTCCGCATGCCGACGTCGTGGCGCCCTTGGCGACCGGGAGCCGGTCCTCTGGTGATCGCACGGTCGGCCCCGGCGTGCGCGGCGTCGGTGGCGCTCGCTGAACGGCAGCTCGTTGAACGAGGTCGCGAGCGTGTGCGTGGCGTAGCCCGGTCGCGGGAGCTGACTCCCGCTGTCCGGCTCGGGTCAGGTCCGCACGCCGGCGTCGTGGCGTCCTTGGCGACCGGGAGCCGGTCCTCCGGTGACCGCGCGGTCGGCCACGGCGTGCGCGGCGTCGGTGGCGCTCGCTGAACAGCTGCTCGTGGAACGAGGTCGCGAGCGTGTGCGTGGCGTTGCCGACGTAGCCCGGTCGCGGGAGTCGGTTCCGGCTGTCCGGCTCGGCTCAGGTCCGCACGCCGGCGTCGTGGCGCCCTTGGCGACCCGGAGCCGCTCCTCTGGTGATCGCACGGTCGGCCACGGCGTGCGCGGCGTCGGCGGCGCCCGCTGAACGGCAGCTCGTGGAACGAGGTCGCGAGCGTGTGCGTGGCGTTGCCGACGTAGCCCGGTCGCGAGAGCTGACTCCCGCCGTCCGGCTCGGGTCAGGTCCGCACGCCGGCGTCGTGGCACCTTTGGCGATCCGGAGCTGCTCCTCCGGTGACCGCGCGACCGGCCCCGGCGCGCTCGTACACGGTCATCGCCTCCCTCGCGAGCCTCCGCCGCGAGTAGCGGCCGAGAACGCGGTCGCGAGCGGCGATGCCGAACTGCTCCCGCCGCGTCTCGTCGGCCAGCAACGCCTTCAGCGACTGCGCGAGCCGCCGGCCGTCCCGCGGCCCGATCAGCAGGCCGGTCACGTCCGGCAGCACGACGTCGCTCAGCGCCCCGACCGCCGTGGCCACCACGGGGACACCGCAGGCCATCGCCTCCAGGGCCGCGCTGCCGTACCTCTCGTCGGACGGCGCGCACACCGCGACATCGGCCGATCTCAGCAACGCCGGCCGATCAGCGCGCGGAACCGCGTTCGCGTCCACCAGCTCGACATGGTCCATTGCGGACACGACGGCGCCGATCGCCGAAGAAGTGGTGCCGTGAGCCAGTTCTCCGGTCACCACGACGCGCATTCGTCCATCGTGGACCGCGACCGGACCTTCCGGATCGAAGAAATCGGAGTTCACGCCGCTGGGAACCACGGACATCTGCGAGCGCCGCACGCCCAGTTGCGACAAGTGCGCCGCTTCCGCCGAACTCGTCGCCGAGATCCACGCCGCCCGGCGCGCGAGGAGGGCTTCGGCGTTGGAACGCTGTTCCAGCGCCGTCTCGCCGAAGCCGTGAAAGGAGTGCACCACCGGAACCCGAATGCGATGCGCGGCTATCATCGACACCAATCCGGACGTCCAGTGGTGCGAGTGCACCACGTCCGGAGGCCGCTCCCGCCACTGTTCCGCGAGGAACTCGGTGAAATCGCCGAGATGCTCGACGAGTTCGTTCTCCGTTAGTGCACAGGGCGGTCCGGCCGGAACGCGCACGACGTCGTAACCGCCGTCGGCGCCGGAAGTCGCCGGCGACGTGGGATCGCCGCGCCGGGTGTAGACGACCGGGTCGTGCCCGGAAATGCTCAACCCCGCGCACAGCTCCGCCACATGTGCGCCCTGTCCGGCGTTTTCGGGGAGTGGATCTGCCTGTACGGACACCATCGCGATTCGCATCAGCCCGGCCGCATCCTCGACGTCTAGCGCGACTCCGAGCTGCCGGCTCAACTCGACGGGTTCCGGTGTGGATCAGGCGACCGTATTGCCTGCCGCCGCCGGCGACAAGGGCGCACAACCGGCGTGGTCGATCCCGGCGGCCGGGACGCCACCGCGTGCCGTCAAGGCGGAGATTCGGCCTGTTTCAAGCAAAAGCCCTGGTCAGCGTGCTGATAAGAACGGGCCGAGCCTCGCGGGCCGAGCCTCGGGCGCTGACGGCCTGAAGTATTCACCCCATAGCGGGATGCGGACGTGGAATTCGCGTGTTCTGCCCTGATCATCCGCTGATGAGGCGCTAAACATCAACATTCGAGCACCACTCGATCGTGTGATGCGGGGCTGTCGTGTTCACACCATCGCGTGATCGTCAATTTGGTCTCCGATCGATTGTTTGGATACGGTCCTGTCGGACTTGCGGCTGGCACGTTGCCGACGCAAACCTTTCTTGACAGCTTTCGAACAAGGAGATTTCTGTGCTGAAGAAGGCAGGGGCGGCCGTCGCTATCGCGGGCGCTTTCCTCGGTATTGGTTCCACGGCGCTGGCCGATGCCCCTGAGCTCGACATCACGGACCAGGTCGGCGTCGCCGACCTGAACGACTCCGAGGTGGTCAGCGACATCAACGCCTGCTTCATCGACGTCAACGTCATCGCGGTGCCGGTGCTGTCCGACAACGACAGCGGCCTGTGCGCCAACCCTGACGACAAGTGACGTGAGACGGCGCCCGCTGCGGCGGTGCGCCGTTCTTTCACAAAGGGGAGCGGAGTCGGCGGGGTGCCGGTTCCGTTCCTCTCCTTGTTGCTCGTGCAGATAACGACTGGCCCGTAGGAGAATAACGTCATGCTGAAGAAGGCTATTGCCGCGGCTGCTGTGGGCGCGGGTTTCCTGATGATGGGCACGCCCGCTTTCGCGACGCAGGGCGGCGCGATGGACGACATGATGGACCTCGCTTCGAAGTACGACCACGACCACCAGGTCGGCCTGGTCAACATGGAAGACTCCGAGCTGCTCAGCGACATCAACGTCTGCCACGTCGACGTGAACGTCATCGCGGTGCCGATCCTCTCCAACAACGACGGCGGCCCGTGCATGAACCCCGACCTCGAGATCGAGGACGTGCACCACCACCACCACGAGGACGACGACTCGGACCGCTGACCAGCGGCACATCCCGCGAAGTAGTCGACGCACTGGCTCCTACCGGTTGATCACTTCGGGGGCCGGTACGCCTGACGCGACGCGCGCGGTGGCGATGTGTTCTTCCGTGAAGCGCCCGGCTGCGACAAGCAGCCGGGCGCTTCACGGCATGTCCGGTCCTTGTTGCGCCGCAACGGTTTGCAAGCAGCGCTCACATCACCTCTTCTAGCGGTTTAGGTGCGTTGTCACGTGATCTGTCATCTCTGCTGTTCACCATGGTCCGCATGAGCCGGACACCGATCTTCGACGAGCTTTACGCCAAGTACGTGGGCACGCCCGCGAGAGACGCGACGGCGCCCCAGTGGCCGGGTGAGACCGACGAGGTGCGACCCGTCGCCGGTTCACTCGAACCTGCCGGGGCACCGAGCCATCGACGTCCGATGTAGAGGACCGAGATGAAGCTCAAGCGGATCAGTCTGGTGTGCGCGGCGCTCGCGGTGGTGGCGGCCTCCACGACGCCGGTCGCCACTGCGGACGGTCAACCGTTGGCCGAGCGCCTGCGTGAGGCGGTGGCGGCACAGAACTTCAAGGACGTCGTCGACCTGACTCCGCCCGGTGCGCAACCGTCGGCGCAGCACGAGGAGTACGACCCGTCCCCTGCCGAGCTGATGAGGCGGGCCCGCACGCGCTCCGAGGGCAGGCCTCTGCACCAGACGCCGAACCTGGACGTGGCGGTCATCAAGCTCGACCCGGCCGGGCGGCCGCAGGCCGTCGCGAACGTGCTGCTCAGCCCGCAGCACCCGAACGGCGTGGTCGTGCCCGTCCAGCCCCGGTCGCTGTCCACCGACCAGGTCCGTTACCGCTGGTGGAATGACGCCGAGTGGGACACCAACGGTGGCAGGGGCACCCGGGACGTGCTGCCGGGGAGGGAAAACGCGCCGATCGACTTCTCCTCGCCGTACCCGGCGTCCGTGCTCAAGCTGCTCGTGGGCTTCGGCGTGCTGCGACTGGTGGACCTCGGCAGGATCGACCTCGACGCCGACTACGCCTTCGACCCCAACCCGGCGCGCCAGGTGTGCGGCGGTCCGACGGTGAAGAAGGTCCGGCAGCACTTCGACGAGATGATCACGAAGTCGCAGAACGAGTCCACCTGCGCGCTGGTGAAGCTGCTGCACGACCTGAACGCGTGGGACGAGGTCAACCGGACGTTCGCGGACCTGGGCATGCCGACGCTGATGGTCACCGGGACGAATCCCGGCAACGGGGGCGCCTGGGGCGGCTCCAACATGAGCGGCCTCGACACCGCCAAGCTCCTGCTGCTGATCAACGGCGGCGCGGACGTGCTGTGGACGACGAACGACGGCAAACCGGTCACGGCCCACGAACTCTCGCCGTCGTCGCGGACGTTCTTCCTGGACACCCTGGCGGCCCAGGGTCACAACGAGATGCTGTCCACGCCGAACTGGTGCGGCCGCGACTACCCGGTGCAGGGCATCCCGCAGCAGGTGCCGTCGCGCTGGATCAAGCCGGACGGCACCGTGACCGTCGGCGACGCGGTCTACGACCGCGACGTGCGTCCGTGCAACGACGCCGCCGAGGTGACGTTCGCGCACAAGACCGGCTGGACCGCCACCGCGGGTTCCGACGCGGGCATCGTGAAGTCGTTGCCCGGGAAGAACAAGCGCGACTACGTCGTCGTCGTGTTCGGCAACCTGGGCATGGACTACACCGACCCGGTCCGGCCGGCCGACCCGCCCGGCGTCTTCCCCGTCCTGTACACGCAGAAGTTCGCACAGCTCGGCAAGCAGATCGACGTCGTCCTGCGGAGTTCGTGACCTGGGCACAAATCGGCACGGTGAGGGTTGAGGTTCGTCTGCGTGGGCACCCAGAGACAGATGTCGCACCTGAGAGTCAGGTGTCGGGGAAGGACGACATGGGCACCGACGACAAGTTCGACGCCAAGGCCGACCAGCTCAAGGGCAAGGTCAAGGAAGGCGTCGGCAACGCGACCGACGACCCCGGCCTGCAGGCCGAGGGCCAGACCGACCAGTCCAAGGGCCACCTCAAGGAGGCGGCCGAGAAGGTCAAGGACGTCTTCAAGAGCTGATCTGAGAACTCGGAAGGGTGCGTGCATCACTTGATGCACGCACCCTTCTTCGTTTCGCATCCTCCGATCGGAGGATGCGCAGGCTCTACCGCGTCCGCGGTGATCCCCGCCCGCGTGGTCGATCCGGCGCGGCGCCATGGGCGGCAGGCTTCCTCGCATGGCCCTCATCGAGGTGCAGCGCCCGGCGCGCATCTCCTACATCGACAACCTCCGCGTCTTCCTGACACTCCTGGTGGTCGCGCACCACTCCGCGGCTCCCTACAGCAACCTCGACGCCTGGCCGAAGTGGCACGAACCCGCTTCGTCGTCCGCGGCGGAGCCGCTGGACCTGCTGCTCCTGGTCAACCAGACGTTCTTCATGGGCTTCTTCTTCCTGTTGTCCGGGTACTTCGCACCCGGTGCGGTAGACAGGAGAGGGCCGCGCAGGTTCGCGGTGGAACGTCTGAAGCGGCTCGGGATCCCGTTCCTCGGGTTCATCGTGCTGCTGCGCCCGTTGTTCGTGCTGCCGGACTACGTCAACCTCCCGGCCGCGACCCGGCCGTCCTTCGCGGTCCACTACCTCACCACCTGGGAAGTAGGGCCCGCCTGGTTCCTCGAAGTGCTGCTGATCTTCTCGCTCGCGTACGCGCTGTTGCGGCACTTGCGCGCGACCGCGGAGCCTGGGCGGCCACGACCGTTGCGGAGGCGAGACCTGCTGGCCTTCGTGCTCGTTCTCAGCGTGGTCACCTACGCCTGGCGGTTCCTGGTCCCGCACGGCACCAAAGAGCCGCTGCTCGGACTGCCCAGCCCCGCCTACATGCCGCAGTACGTGCTGCTGTTCGCGGTAGGTGTCGCGGCGTACCGCCACCGCTGGCTCGCGACGCTTCCGCGGAAATCGGGCTGGTTCGGCGTGCTCCTGGTGGTGGTGTCGCTCGTGCCGCTGGCACTGGGCGGCTACCGGGGCTTCGGGGTGTCCGGTGAGCTGGCCGGTCACGACCTCGCCCACCTGGCTCTGGCCCTGTCGGAGTCGCTGTTCGCGGTCGGGGTCGTCCTGGTGCTGCTCCGCGTGTTCGAACGCTTCGCCGCCGGTACGTCGCGCTTCAGCCGCTTCCTGGCCGACAACGCCTTCCTCGTCTACCTCGTGCACGCGCCGGTGATTGTGGGCGCCGAGGCGGCGCTGCGGCCACTCGATGCGGCACCTGTGCCGAAGTTCCTGCTGACGTTGGTGATCGCCGCGGTCGCGAGCTGGGCGATCTCGGGCGCGCTGCGGCGTGTGCCCGTCGTCCGGGCAACGGTGTAGCCGGGCGCGGGCGTGCGATCATGCGGGTCGTGGGCGTCGAGGCCGAGTTGCGCGAGGAGTTCGACCGCTGGGAGCGCAAGGAGACCGCGGTCCTGAAGGTGCTCCCGTACCCGTTGCTGGCGGTCAGCGTCGTCTTCGCCCTGTTGCAGCCGCTCTGGGACGCGCCGGTGCACCTCCCGGGTCTGCTCGGGCTCTCGGCCCTGCTCACCGCGTGGGTTCTGTGGTTCCACACGTTCCGCGCGGACTTGCACGGCAACGGCCCGTTGATGGGCGTGTACTACGTGGGGCTCGTGGTGTTGACCGCCGGCCTGGTGCTGCTCACGCCCTGGTTCGGCTTCTTCGCCTTCATCGGCTACGTGCACGCCTTCCAGTACCTGAAGGGCCGGTGGCGCTACGCCGGCGTGGCCGTCACCTCCGCGGTCTCGGCGGTCTCCTACGTCGGGGGAGCGGACAACATCACGGCCGACGAGTGGTGGAAGTGGCCCGCCGTCAGCGTTCTCACCACGGTGATGGCCACGGCGGGCTTCTACGCCGACGTGATGTCCGACCGGCGCAACCACCGGCAGAAGCGGGCGCTGGCCGAGCTGCACAGGGCCAACACCGAGCTGGAGGCCGCCCTGGCGGAGAACGCGGGCCTGCACGCCCAGCTGCTGGTGCGGGCCCGCGAGGCGGGCGTGCTCGACGAACGGCAGCGGATGGCGCGGGAGATCCACGACACCCTCGCCCAGGGCCTGGCCGGCATCCTCACCCAGCTCCAGGCCGCCGAGCAGGCGTCCGACGTCCCGGCGGTGCGGCACCGGCACGTGGCGAACGCGATGGACCTGGCCCGCGAAAGCCTCGTCGAGGCGCGCCGGACGGTGCACGCGGTGGGACCGTCCGCACTGGCGGAGGCCCGCCTTCCGGACGCGATCGGCGACGTGGCCAAGCGCTGGTCGGAGGTGAACCGAGTCGAGGCGGTGCTGACCACGACCGGCGACGCCCGTCCCATGCACACCGAGGTCGAGGTGGCACTGCTGCGCACCGCGCAGGAGGCTCTCGCCAACGTCGCCAAGCACGCACGAGCCGGTCGGGTCGCCCTGACCCTGTCGTACATGGAGGACCTGGTGACGCTCGACGTGCTGGACGACGGAGTGGGTTTCCAGCCCGACACCAAGCGCACAGGAGGCTCCGCCGACGGCGGCTTCGGCCTGGCCGGCATGCGACAGCGCGTGCAGCGCCTGGCAGGACGCCTGGACGTCGAGTCCGAACCGGGCGGAGGTACCGCGATCACGGTGACGGTGCCCGCGATCCCCGTCGGGAGCACGAGTTGATCTCACTGCTGATCGTCGACGACCACCCGGTCGTGCGGGACGGGCTGCGGGGCATGTTCGGCGCCGACCCGCGCTTCGAGGTGGTCGGCGAAGCCGGTGACGGCGCGGAAGCCGTCGCGGCAGCGGAGCGCCTCCGCCCCGACGTGATCCTCATGGACCTGCGCATGCCGGGGACGGACGGCGTCGCCGCCATCAGGGAGCTGGCGAAGCGCGGCGTGCCGTCACGGGTCCTGGTGCTCACCACGTACGACACGGACAGCCACGTGCTGCCGGCCGTCGAAGCCGGCGCCACCGGCTACCTCCTCAAGGAGGCGCCGAGAGAGGAACTCGTCCGCGCGGTGGAGGCCGCCGCACGCGGCCAGGCGGTGCTCTCACCCACCGTCGCGACCCGGCTCCTGGGCCAGGTGCGCAAACCAGCCCAGGCACCGCTGTCCCAGCGCGAACTGGAAGTGCTGGAGCTGATCGCCCAGGGCTCGACGAACCGCGAGGCGGCGAAACGGCTCCACATCAGCGAAACGACGGTCAAGACCCACCTGCTGCACGTGTACGCGAAGCTGGGCGTCAACGACCGGGCGGCCGCTGTGGCGGCCGCGTTCACCCGCGGCTACCTGGTGCCGCGGGAGTGACGGCGGTCAGAGGAGTGCTCGTCATTCAGCGTCCTGTGCCTCGATCAGGTCGAGGTCGCGGACGCAGAAGCCGTGGTGCTCGAAGGTCTCGTTGAGCACCGTGCCGAGGCACTTCCGCACCGAGCGGCCGCGGGCG
Source organism: Lentzea sp. NEAU-D7 (assembly GCF_026242055.1). GTDB lineage: Bacteria > Actinomycetota > Actinomycetes > Mycobacteriales > Pseudonocardiaceae > Lentzea. The sequence goes on from NZ_JAPJDL010000002.1 coordinate 654,364, forward strand.
TAGGGCGGCCAGACGTCGTCGTCGGGCACCGGCGCTCGCGCTGCGAGCTGCTCAGCGGTGACGTCGCCGAGCCAGGCCTCGAGCTCGGCGGCCTGTGCTTCACGCACGCGCACGATCTCGTCGAGGGCCGCATCGAGCGAGGGGTCAAGCCCGTGCGCTTCACGGTAGGGCTCGACGGACGGCCCGATGCCCATCGGCGTGAACAGCTCCGTCGAGCCCAGGCAGCAGCGGCGGAACCACGAGTCGTGGACGAAGACCAGGTGGCGCATCGTCTGCGCCGCAGACCACTCGTCGTTCACGCTGCGGTGCTCGATGCCGGGCGTGCGGCGGATCCGCTCGACCGTGGCGACCCAACCGGCGTGGAGCCGACGTGCCGCCTCGCGCAGATCGGCAGGGTCCTCGGAGCGGATCAGCACCCGCACCGGATGACGCCGGTCGAGCTCCGCCTCGACGTACTCGGTGACCTCGACACCGTTCACCACGAGGTTGGTGACGAGCCCGTCGACCACGGCGTCCTGCATGACGACGCCGATCAGACGTGCCCCGGTCAGATCACATTCGCGGAACTCCGCATCGCGCAAGTTCTCGTCCACATACCGCGTCATGCTCCGGATACTAGGTCCGAGCACTGACAATCCGGCCTTCATCTGCGATTCCCGAGGCTCGCACTCATTCGTCCGCCGGCACCAGGGCTGCCGCGAAGCGCGTCGCGACGGCCGCGACCGCGGCACGCAGTTCGTCTCCACCCCGGACCCGGAAGCCGAACGGCACGGCCGCCAACCACTCCTGCGCGTACATCGCGGGATTGCTGGTGCTGCCGAGCAGCACGCATCCTTCCGCTGACGGGTGGAGCCGTCCCATGGGAGGCCGGATCCAGGGCTGCACCTCGGTCAGCGGCGCGTCGAAGACGACGTGGGTGGGGAACTCCCAGCCCGTGCCCAGGTTCTCCTCCAACGCCGCGACCGGGTCGAGGTCGTGGGGTGGCTCGAACTCGTGCTCGGTCTGCCCGACCGTGCGGACCCGGTCGATCCGGTAGGTGCGGATGGCATCCGCCCTGTGGGAATGGCACAACAGGTACCAGCGCCCGTGGCGGACCACCACAGACCACGGGTCCACTTCGGACTTCCACGCGTTGCCGGCTTCGCTCCGGTATTCGATCAGCACCCGGCGGCTGGCCGCGACGGCGGCGACCAGTGCGCCGGTGATGGCGGGATCCGGGCTGGCCGAATGCCTGTCCGGCGCGGCTTTGGCGTGCTCGCGCAGTGCGGCTGCCTGCCGGCCGACGTTCTCAGGCAGCGCCTCGACGACCTTGCCGAGCGCCGCACCGACCGGGTCGTCGGCCTCGGTGGCGGCCGGCTGGCCGTCGAGCACCGCCATGACCAGTCCCAGCGCCTCGGCCTGGGTGAACACGATCGGGGGCAGCTTCGTGCCGCGCCGGAGCCTGTATCCGCCGTGGGGGCCTCGGCTCGACTCGACCTGGATGCCCGCCTCGCGCAGGATGCCGACGTAGCGGCGGGCGGCGCGTTCTGTGACGCCCAGTCGCTCCGCGAGCTGGCCGGCCGTCATGCCGGGGCGCGTCCGGAGGATCTCCAGGGCTCGCAGAGCCCTGGAGGTGGGGCTGAGGTCACTCGGCACTTGCGCAGAGTAGGAGATCGCCTCGATGAACCGGAAGCAGATCGTCCGGAACTGGCTCTAGCGTGACGACGCGTCGCGGTGACCCGGCCGCGCAGAAGAGGGGAACAGATCGTGGACATCCTGCTCATCGCAGGCCTGTGGCTCGACGGATCCGCCTGGGACGACGTCGCGTCCGAACTCCGGTCGCTCGGTCATCGCCCGGTGCCGCTGACCCTGCCCGGGCAGGGGGACGGATCTGCCTCCGCCACACTCGCCGACCAGGTGGCGACCGTGCTCGACGCCGTCGACTCCGCCTCCGGCAAGCCGGTGGTGGTCGGACACTCGGCCGCCTGCACCCTGGCCTGGACGGCCGCGGACGCGCGACCGGACAAGGTCTCCGCGGTCGTCCTCATCGGTGGCTTCCCGGCCTCCGACGGGAAGCCCTACGCCGACTTCTTCGCACTGCGGGACGGCGTCATGCCGTTCCCCGGCTGGGCGCCGTTCGAGGGACCGGACTCGGCCGACCTCGACGAGGACGCCAGGCGCGCGTTCGCCGCCACCGCGATCCCCGTGCCCGAGGGTGTGGCCACGGGCGTCGTGCGGCTGACCGACGAGCGGCGCTTCAAGATTCCGGTCGTGGTCGTCTGCCCCGAGTTCACCCCGGCCCAGGCCGAGGAGTGGATCAACGCGGGCGACGTGCCGGAGCTCGCCCGGGTCGAGCACCTCGAGTTCGTCGACGTGGACTCCGGCCACTGGCCCATGCTCACCAAGCCCGCTGAGCTCGCCCGGCTCCTCGCGGCGGCCGGCACGGCCTGACTTCTCCAGCGGGCAACGAGGAAGGACTGCTGTGAAGCCCTTGGTCGATCAGTCCTCTTGCGACAGAGGAAGATCGGGCCAAGGACTTCACTCTTGATCAGTGTGTGCGTCCCGCTAGCAGCTGCCGTCCGACTCCCTCAGACCCGTGTTGGCGCCCGCCGTGCGGCTCACGACGTTCGGCACGCAGTTGGCCTGGTCGAGGGTGAAGCTGTAGGGGACGGAGACGGTGGTGGTGGACTTGACGTCGGGACCGGCGGGCTTGTGGTCGCTGCTCGGGGCGGACCACGTCACGTTGTCGAAGACGTTGCCGCTGACCTGCCAGTAGCCGGCCTCGGTGGTGTAGAAGGTGCCGAGGACGTCACGGGAGTTCTTGAAGTAGTTGTTGTCCACCTTGGCCTTGGCGCCGGCGCGGGAGTTGATGCCGGACTCGTTCAGGCTCACGTAGTGGTTGTTGTACATGTGGGCGATGCCGCCTCGAAGCAACGGCGCGCGGGAGTCGATGTTCTCGTACAGGTTGTGGTGGTAGGTGATGAACCCGTTCGAGCGGTCACTTTCACTGGAGCCGACCAGCCCGCCGCGGCCGGAGTTGCGCAGGGTGCTGTAGGACAGGGTCACGTACTGGGTGTTGTTCTTCATGTCGAACAGGCCGTCGTAGCCTTCCGACTCACCACCCGACGCCAGGAGGTTGACGTGGTCGACCCAGACGTTGCGGACGTTGTTCTCCATCCCGATGGCGTCACCGCCGTTGGACGTGGGGGAGCCCGACTTCTTGACGTTGCGGACTGTCACGTTCCTGATGATGATGTTGCGGGACTCGCGGATGTGGATGCCGAGCTGGTCGAAGACGGCTCCGCCGCCGACGCCGATGATGGTGACGTTGCTGATCCGCTTGAGCTCGATCACGCCGGCGGCGGTCTCGCAGCTGTTGCCCGAGACCTTGGCGGTGTTGCCGTGGTTGATCGTGCCCGAGACCTCGATGATGATCGGCGTGCTGCTGCTCGCCCGGCCGCACAGGGCCTGGTGGATCTGGGTTCCCGTGGTGGCCCGGACCGTCGCCCCGCCCTGGCCGCCGGTGGTCCCGCCGTTCTGGGACGCGTAGCCGGTCGCGGTGCCGGCCGCCGCCGACGCCGGTGACGTCGCCAGCACCGCGCTGGTCGAGGCCGCGACGGCCAGCGCGGCCACGACTGCGGGGATCCGCCATGCGACTGATCGTGTCATTTCGTCTCCTGCGTCTTCGAAGGTGGGACGGGTGTGGTCGCACTCGCTGGCGGCGTGAGGCGGAAACACCGGTGTTCCGCTTTTGTCGCGCGTTTTCCGTGCGCGGACTCTTACGTCGCCTATGCGCGAGCAGGACCGTCTGACGGCATTCCCGGCGACTCTGATCGCGTTGGCGGCCGGAATCAACGTCGCTGGGAACGCTTCCAGTGAGTATTGCGCACCATTGTGCGACGGGCAATAAAATTCACGTTCATGAACAACGGGCACCGCGTTTACGCGCGTGCGGTGTGGCTTTCCGGCGACAATCCGGCTGATTCACGGATATGAATGAGTAGGTTGTGGAGCGTTGGCCTGCTGATTTGCTCGCCGAAAAGTTCGAGGATTCGTGCGGTTTCGCCGTTCGAATCGAATCGAATGGGTCGCGCCGTTCGACTTCGAGTGGTCGAAGGTCTTGCCGAAAATGTTTTCGGCGACCAGCCTCCTCGCAGGAGCGTTTCCGCGCCGCATCGATCACCGCCGACGCCCCGGTTCAGGTCGCCGGTGGCCACCTCGGCGACCACGTTCACTCCGAGGGCGCGGCTCCGCACTCGCACGGGCCGTCGGCCGCGGACCGTTGTCGCCGTGCCGACGAGTTCACGTCCGAACGCGGCCTGGGCGACCGTGTCTGCGCGCTGGGCAACGGCCAGTTCAAGGTGCGCACCGCGCACGGCGACATTGTGACCCACATCGACGCCCCGCTCGCCGAGGACAAGGGCGTGCGGGACTCGGTGGAGTCGCCGGCGATCACGACCGTGGCCGCGCGGTCGCACCACTGCGCCGCGGACTCGTACCGGATCCAGCTGGTCTACCTGATCCCGGCCGGTGCGCCCGGCGCGTCGGCGACGATGGTCCCGCTGATCAGGCAGCACTTCGTCCAGTCCAACGCGATGGTGTCGAACCGCGCCGCGGAGTACGGCGGCGACCTGTCGCTGCGCGTCGCCTGTGACGCTTCGGGTCAGCCCGCTGTCCGCGTCCTGCGCAGCGGCCACGACAACAGCGACATCGCCGCCATCGACCAGGAAGTCGCGCGGCAGGGCCAGCGGATCACCGGTCAGGACAACGTCGTGTACTGGCGCGACGGCGGCTGCGGAGGCGGCGTCGCCTACGGCAGCGGCGACACCCGGCCCGGCGTGGAGAACGCCGTCAACAACGCGCCCGGCATTGCGGTGGTCTACGGCCGGTGCCCCTTCACCATTACTGGGACTGCAACGTCAACGACTACTTCCACCCCAACCCACCGGCGGGGTCGTTCCTCGCGACGAACTGGAACCTCGCGCGCTGCGCGAACCGAGTGGTGTACCGCCCCAACTGCGGTGTGGCGCCACGGACGACCGCCTGATCTGGCGAGGCGGAACATGCCGACGGGGCCGTCTCCCGGAAGTTGTCCTGGAAACGGCCCCGTCGTGAACTGTCAGGTCTGGTCGGCCCACCACTTCCGGCCGGTCTCGCCCAACGTCGAGATCGGGTCGTAGTAGGGGTAGCGGCGGTCCAGCGCCTCGGGGTCCTCGAGTTCGATCCCGGTGCGGTAGTTCTTGGTCCAGTAGGAGATCCCGAGCTCGCGGTCGTACTCCGCGAGCTGGTGCACCCACCGCTTTCCGACGTACGGCACGTCGCACACGATGCGCGGCGTCGCGTAGCCGGGCAGGTAGCCCATGATCGCGTGCTGCAGCTCCTGCGCCTCCCACACCGACACCCGCCAGTGCTCGGCGTTGGGGATCATGTCGCACATGTAGAAGTAGTACGGCAGGATGTTCGCTTCCCCTTGCAGCGCAAAGCAAAGGTCCAGCAGGTCGTCCGACGTCGCGTTGACGCCCTTCATCAGGACGCCCTGGTTGCGCACGTCCCGCACGCCGACTTCCAGTGCGGTGCGCGCGGCCTCGGCGACGAGGGGGGTCACGGACTGGGCGTGGTTCACGTGGGTGTGGATCGCGAGGTTCACGCCACGCCGGGACGCCGTGCGGGCCACGCGCTCCAGGCCCTCGACGACACGCGGCTGGAGCCAGTGCTGGGGGAGGCCGGCGAGGGCCTTCGTGGCCAGGCGGACGTCGCGGACGGTCTCGATGTCGAGCAGGCGCATGAGGAACGACTCGAGCTGCGGCCACGGCACGTTCGCCACGTCACCGCCGGAGACCACGACGTCGCGGACGCCCGGGGTCTTCTTCAGGTACTCGATCATCTGGTCCTGGCGGTCGACCGGCTTCAGCGAGAGCTTGTGCTTGTCGATCAGCGGCGTGGAGTTGCCGACCAGGTCCATGCGGGTGCAGTGGCCGCAGTACTGCGGGCAGGTCGACACCATCTCGGCCAGGACCTTGGTGGGGTAGCGGTGGGTGAGGCCCTCCACCACCCACATCTCCGCCTCGTGCAGCGAGTCGCGCTGGGAGTGCGGGTGCGACGGCCAGTCGGGGTCGCGGTCCGAGGAGACCGGCAGCATGTAGCGGCGGACCGGGTCGTTCAGGAACGCCTCGGTGAAGGCGTCGGGAGACAGTTCCGCGTCGACCGCCATCGTGTTGAACATCTGCGGCGGGATCAGCATCGACATCGTCGCGAAGGCGTCCATGTCCTTCGCGAGGTCGTCGTAGAACCTGTCGGTCAGCAGGTCGCCCGCGACCTTGCGGAGCTGCTTCACGTTCTTCACGCAGTTCACGCGCTGCCACTGGGCGTCGCGCCACTGCGTCTCGGTCACGTGCGACCAGCCGGGGAAGCGTCGCCAGTCTGGTTCGACCAGCTCACGGCGGACGTACGTGTACGGCTGGCGGTCCAGCCGCTCCAGCGCCGTGGGGGCGTCGTGCACCGCGGTCATCCGTACTCCTCAGCGTCGAGGTCGCGTAAAGATATCCTGTCATATCGCTAGGCTGCCGTAAATATTTCAGATCAAGCCCTGGTGGAGGGCCGGTCGGGAGCAAAGACGCGCCGTTGTGCGTTGAACGGGCATGCCCCTCTTCGCGCTGCTGCTGCTCGGGATGTTCGCCGAGATCGCGGTCATGGTCGCCGTCGGCAACGCCATCGGCGGGCTCTGGATGATCGCGTTGCTCCTGCTCGGCACCCTCGTCGGGCTGTCGCTGGTGCGCCGTCAGGGCGCGCAGACGATGGCCGCGTTCTCCGAGTCGGTGTTCAAGCGCCAGCAGCCGCACCAGGAGATGGCGGACGGCGTGCTGATCGCGGCCGCCGGCGCGTTGATCATGGTTCCCGGCTTCATCAGCGACGTCGCCGCGTTGTTCCTGCTCTTCCCGCCCACGCGCAAGCTCGTGAGCCGGCGGATCGCGCGCAAGGCGGAGGCGGCGTCGCTCAAGTTCGAGCACGAACGCCGCTTCGGCGCCGGTCAGGTCATCGAGGGCGAGGTGATCGACGTCGACACCGACCCGGTCGTCATCACGGAGCGGCGCGAGATCCGGTGATCCGCGCGTACCGGCCCGCCGACCTGGACGCGCTGTACGACATCTGCCTCGACACCGGCAACGGTGGCCTCGGCGCGCGTCACCTGTTCGACGATCCACGCCTGATGGGCCACGCCTACGTCGGCCCGTACGCGGCGTTCGAACCCGACCTGGTGGTCGTGGCGGAGGACGACGAGGGGATCTGCGGCTACGCGCTCGCGGCGTCGGACACGGAGGCCTTCGAGGACCGCTGCGACCGGGACTGGTGGCCTGACCTGCGCGTCCGCTACCCGCTGACCCCCAACGCGAACCGGATCGTGCAGCAGATCCACCACCCTGCCCGCGCCGATCTGCTGGTCGCGAGCGACTACCCGGCGCACATGCACGCGAACCTGCTGCCCCGCGCGCAGGGCAAGGGATTCGGTGGCGCGCTCGTCCGCAGCGTGCTCGAACGCCTGGAGAAGGGCGTTCATGTGCACGTGCGGCACCACAACACACACGCGGTCGGCTTCTGGGAGCACCTGGGCTTTCGCGTGATCGACTCCGCGGAGAAGCTCGTCCTGGGACTGAGGCTCTAGCCCAGGAGGTCCTTCACCAGCAGGTCGAAGTCGACGACCTCGCGCCCGGCCGGGACCGCCGCGTAGGTCGAGTCGAGGAACCGCTGCAGCTCGGCCGCGGACAGGTGGAACACCGCGTGCGAGTCCTCGGTCAGCAGCTCGAGCACGAGCACGTCGCCGTCGCCCGGCCGCAGCCGCACGTCCCCGAGCCCGGCCGGCGACAGCAGCCCGTCCGCGAGCAGCTCGCGGCCGACGAGCCAGGTCGACTCCTGGTCCCGAGCCTGAAAACGCAAGGTCACGGCGTGCGGATCGTCCGATCGGTACTGGAAGTCGACGTTCATCGGCTCCACCGAGCCGTCCGGCCGAATGAACTCAACGACGGTGGCTGTGCCGACCCGGGTCTCGTTGAACATCGCCGTTCCTCCTCCGCGGTGAGGGTGCTGCACTCAACACGGGCGCCGTCCGGAGTCGGTTCAAAGCTTCCTGAACTTCTTCATTGGGTACCTGAAGTCCCATGACGGTCTATGGCATCCATGCGTCACACGAGCAGATACACCCCGCAGACCTGCTGACCGCCGTGCGCAGGGCTGAGGAGGCAGGGTTCGGCGCGGCGATGAGCTCAGACCACTTCTCACCCTGGAGCGCACGTCAGGGGCAGTCCGGGTTCGCCTGGTCCTGGCTCGGCGCGGCCCTGCAGGCCACCGAACTGCCGTTCGGCGTGGTCACGGCTCCGGGGCAGCGCTACCACCCGGCGATCACCGCCCAGGCGATCGGCACGCTGGCCGCGATGAACCCCGGCCGGTTCTGGGCCGCGCTCGGCACCGGTGAGGCGAGCAACGAGCACATCACCGGTGACGGCTGGCCCCGCAAGGACGTGCGCACCGCGCGGCTGCGCGAGTGCGTCGACGTGATCCGCGCGCTGCTGTCCGGCGAGGAGGTCAGCCACGACGGCCTGGTCACGGTCGACCGCGCCCGGCTGTGGACGTTGCCCGACGAGGTGCCGCTGCTGATCGGTGCCGCCGTGAGCCCGCAGACGGCCCGCTGGTGCGCCGAGTGGGCCGACGGGCTGATCACGGTCAACGCTCCGCCGGAGCGGCTCCGCGAGCTCGCGGACGCCTACCGGGACGCGGGCGGCAAGGGCAAGCTCCACCTGCAGGTGCACCTGAGCTGGGCCGAGGACGACGACACGGCTCTCGCGATCGCGCACGACCAGTGGCGCACCAACATCTTCCGTCCGCCGGTGTGCTGGGACCTGGAACTGGCCGAGCACTTCGACGTGGTCGCCGAACGCGTCACGCCGGCCGAGGTGGCCGAGGTCGTGAACGTGTCCTCGGACCTGAAGTGGCACGCCGGGCGGCTGGACGAGTACGCGTCGCTGGGGTTCGAGGAGATCTACCTGCACCACGTGGGCCAGGACCTGATCCCGTTCGTCGACGCGTTCGGCGAGCACGTGTTGCCGGAGGTGACCGCGTGATCCGCACGTCCGACGTCTGGTGGAAGAACGCCGTTCTGTACTGCCTGGACGTGGAGACGTTCTCCAGTGAAGGCTTCCGCGGCGCTACCGAACGCATCGACCACCTCCACGCCTTGGGCGTCACGTGTGTGTGGTTGATGCCGTTCTACCCGACCGCCGAACGCGATGACGGCTACGACATCACCGACTTCTACTCCGTTGACCCACGCCTGGGCTCCCTGGGTGACTTCGTGGAGTTCGTGCGCGCCGCAAGAGACCGGGGCATGCGCGTGATCGCCGACCTCGTGGTCAACCACACCTCCGACCAGCACCCGTGGTTCCACGACCCGGAGAAGCGCGACTGGTACGTGTGGGCGGACGAGCCCCAGAGCGACGGACCGCAGGGGATCACGTTCCCCGACAAGGAGAACTCGCTTTGGGAGTACTCCGAGGAGGTGGGCAAGTACTACCTGCACCGCTTCTACAAGCACCAGCCCGACCTCAACGTGTCCAACCCGCAGGTGCGGGACGAGATCGCCCGCATCATGGGCTTCTGGATGGAACTGGGGCTGAGCGGGTTCCGCGTGGACGCGGTTCCGTTCCTGTTGGAGCACAACGACCCCGCGGACGCCGTTTCGCTGCCCGACCCGCACGACTACCTGACGGACCTGAGGGCGTTCCTCAACCGCCGCAACGGTGAGGGCGTGCTGCTGGGCGAGGTGAACCTGCCGTACAAGGACACGATGGCCTTCTACGGTCAGGGCGTCGGCGACGAGCTGACCATGTGCTTCGACTTCGTCGGGATGCAGGCGATGTACCTGTCGCTGGCGCGCCGATCGAGCGGGCCGCTGGTCAAGGCGCTGCAGGAACGCCCGGAGCCGCCGCGGGACGGGCACTGGGCGACGTTCGTGCGCAACCACGACGAGCTGACCCTGGACAAGCTGCCCACCGACGAACGCCAGGAGGTCTTCGACGCGTTCGGCCCGGAGAAGTCCATGCAGCTCTACGGACGAGGTCTGCGCCGGAGGCTGCCCGGAATGCTCGACGGCGACCAGCGCCGCATCCGGATGGTCTACAGCCTGCTCTTCACGCTGCCGGGCACGCCGGTGCTGTTCTACGGCGAGGAGATCGGGCTGGAGGAGGACCTGTCGCTGGAGGGCAGGATGGCGGTGCGCGTCCCGATGGACTGGGACGCCGCCGGCGAGCAGCGCCACGACCCGGAGTCGTTGCTGGTCTGGATGCGGCTCATGATCGCGCGGTACCGGGAGTGCCCGGAGCTCGCGTGGGGCACGTTCCAGGTGCTCGACACCGGAGAGCCGCGCGTGTTCGCTCACCGCGCCGACTGCGACGGCGGCTCCGTGATCGCCGTGCACAACCTCTCGGATCAGGAGATCACCGTGCGGGTCCCGGCCGAAGGCGTGCTCGCGGACCTGCTGACGGGCGGCCGGGTGAAGCCGGCGAAGATCGGCGCCAAGGTCGACCTCGCGCCGTACGACTGCCGGTGGTATCGCCTGATGCGTGAGTGATACTTGCGCAATCTTGACGCCTCACGTGAAGATATCTTCGAGACAGCGTCGTCGACCGAAGGATTTTCGCGTGAGCGCGTACGGACTGCACCGCGTCATCGAGCCCGCCGGTGTTCTGCCGCAGCAGGCCTGGCGGCTCGACGCGGAACCCGTGCCCGCTGCCGACGAGGTGATCGTCGCGGTCGAGCGGCTCAACCTGGACGCGGCCTCGTTCCGGCAGCTCAGGGAGCAGCACGGCAGCGGTGCGGCGGTCCGGCAGGCCGTGCTCGACATCGTCGGCGAGCGCGGCAAGATGCAGAACCCGGTCACCGGCTCGGGCGGCATGCTGCTCGGCACCGTGCTCGAGGTGGGGCCGGAGTCGCCGCTCGGGCTCAAGGCCGGCGACCGGATCGCGACGCTCGTCAGCCTCACGCTGACGCCGCTGCGCATCAACGACGGCCTGCAGGACTGGGACGGCGAGGACGAGCAGGTGCCGTGCCGGGGGACCGCGGTGCTGTTCGGGCGCTCGATCGCCGCCGTGCTCCCGGACGACATGCCGAACGAGCTCGCGCTGTCCGTGCTGGACGTGTGCGGTGCACCGGCGCTGACCGACCGTGTGGTGCGCAAGCATCCCGGTGGGTCGGTGCTGGTGCTCGGCGGTGGGGGCAAGTCGGGGTCACTCTCTCTCGCGGCCGCGCGTCAGGCCGGTGCGTCGCGCCTTGTCGCGTTGGTCCCCACGGAACGTGAGGCCGCGCAGGTGCTCCAGTCCGGCCTCGCGGACGAGGTCGTGATCGCGGACGCGCGCAACCCGGTGGCCGTGGCCGAGGCCGTGGGCAAGCAGGTCGACGTCACGGTCGTGTGCGTGGACGTGCCGGGGTGCGAACACGGCGCCATCCTCGCGACCGCGGACGGCGGCACCGTGATCTTCTTCTCGATGGCGACCTCGTTCAGCGCCGCCGCCCTGGGAGCGGAGGGCCTCGCGGCCGACGTCGAGATGCTCGTCGGCAACGGGTACGTGCCCGGTCACGCCCAGTTCGCTCTCGACCTGGTCCGGAGCCAGGCGGGTGTGCGGGCGTTGTTCGAGCAACGGCAGACTGCGTGACGTGAGTACGCAACTTTTGGTCGGCGGCCGCATCTACGCACCGGATGCGACGGCGATGGCCGTCACGGACGGTGTCGTCGTGTGGATCGGACAGGACTCGGTCGGGCACGCGCTGCACCCGGACGCCGAGGTCGTCGAGCTCGGCGGCGCCTTCGTCGCGCCCGCGTTCGTCGACGCGCACGTGCACGCCACGTCCGCAGGCCTGCTCCTGACCGGCCTCGACCTGACGAAGACGTCCTCTGTGGACGAACTGCTCGACCGGGTGCGCTCCGCCGAGGGCCCCCTGGTGTGGGGTCACGGGTGGGACGAGACGCGCTGGCCGGAGAACCGCCCGCCGACGCGCGCCGAGATCGACGACGCGGCCCAGGGCAAGACGGTGTACCTGTCGCGCATCGACGTGCACTCGGCTCTGGTCTCCTCGGACCTGATCAGCGACGAGGCCCGCGCGGCCGACGGCTTCTCCGCCGACGGTCCTCTCTCGCGTGCCGCACACCACCACGTGCGCGGCACGGCGAAAGCCGCCATCACGCCCGAGCAACGCCGAGCCGCACAACTCGCGTTCCTGAACCACGCCGCTTCTCGCGGCATCGCGTCCGTGCACGAGTGCGCCGGCCCGGACATCTCCGGCGAGGACGACCTGCGCGAGCTCCTCGCGCTCACCGAAGGCCCCGAGGTGGTGGCCTACTGGGGCGCGCACGACCTGCCGGGCGTCCCGGTGCGCGGACTCGCCGGCGACCACTTCGTCGACGGCGCCCTCGGCTCCCGCACGGCCGCGCTGACCGAGCCCTACGCCGACGCCGACACGTCCGGAGCGCTCTACCTCGACGGCCGTCAGATCGCCGACCACCTGGTCAAGTGCACCGAGCTGGGACTGCAGGCGGGGTTCCACGTCATCGGCGACGCCGCGATGGCCGCCGTGATCGAGGGCTTCTCCCTCGCGGAGAAGGCTCTCGGCACCCCCGAGCTCGCCTCGGCCCGCCACCGCCTCGAACACGTCGAGATGGTGTCGGAGGAGCAGGCGGAGAAACTGGCCGGGTGGGGCGTCGTCGCCTCCGTCCAGCCGCTGTTCGACGCCGAGTGGGGCGGCCCGGCCGGCATGTACGCGCAGCGGCTCGGTGCTGAGCGCGGTGTGGGGCTGAACCCCTTTTCGCGGCTCGCCGCCGCGGGCGTGGTGCTCGCGTTCGGTTCGGACACCCCGGTGACCGCCATCGACCCGTGGGCCGCCGTGCGCGCGGCGGTGCACCACAAGACCGACGGTCACGGCGTCTCGCCGCGTGCCGCTTTCACCGCGCACACGCGTGGTGGCTGGCGCGCGGCGGGCGTGAACGACGGCCTGACCGGCACCCTGCAGCCCGGCGCGCCCGCGACTTACGCGGTGTGGGAGACCGGTGACCTGGTCGTCGCGGGCAGCGACGCGCGGGTGCAGCGCTGGTCGACCGACCCGCGTTCGGGCGTGCCCGGACTGCCCGACCTCACCGGCCCGGCGCCGGTCTGCCTGCGAACCGTCCTGAACGGCCGGACGATTTACGAGAGGAAGTGACTCATGGCGTTGCTCGACCTCGACCCCTCGGTGGTCGCCACCGCGCGCGCACTCGCGGCGCGGGCGGCCGAACCGGTGGTGTCCCTCGCGAAGGCGCACACCACCGTCGCCGTCGAGCGCGCCACACTCCGCCTGGCGGGCATCACCGGCGCGGACTCCACGCACCGCGCCGGTGACGTCCCGTGGGTCAACCGCGTGATCGACACGGTCCGCGAGCAGTGCGGGCTGGAGCACGGTGTGGTGCTGCCGGCGTTCCACGCGCTGCGCGAGCACGACCTCGGCAGTCTCACCGAACTGGCCGAGGCCACCGCGGCGGGCCAGATCCAGTTCAGGATGCCCGCGGGCAAGGACCTGACGGCGGCGCGCAAGGCCTCGACGTCCGCCGTCGCCAAGGGCCTCAAGTCGGTCGACCGCAACCGCGCCCAGCGCGACAAGCTGGTCGCCAAGCTCGGCGACCCCGCGCAACGCCCGTGGATCTACCTGATCGTCGCGACCGGCGACATCGACGAGGACGTGGTCCAGGCACAGAACGCGGCCCGCGCGGGTGCCGACATCATCGCGGTGATCCGCTCGACCGGGCAGTCCCTGCTCGACTACGTCCCCGAAGGCGCCACGCACCACGGGTTCGCGGGCACCTACGCCACGCAGGAGAACTTCCGGATCATGCGCGCGGCGCTCGACGACGTGTCGAAGGAGGTCGGCCGGTACGTGCGGCTGACCAACTACGCGTCCGGCCTGTGCATGCCCGAGATCGCCGTGCTGGCAGGGCTCCAGCGCCTGGACATGATGCTGAACGACTCGATGTACGGCATCCTGTTCCGCGACATCAACCCGATCCGCACGTTCGTCGACCAGCGGTTCTCCCGTCAGGTGCACGCGCGCGCCGGCATCATCATCAACACCGGCGAGGACAACTACCTCACCACCGCGGACGCCGTCGACGCCGCGCACACCGTCACCGTCTCCCAGCTCCTCAACGAGCACTTCGCCCACGAGGCGGGACTGCCCGACCACCTGCTGGGCCTCGGTCACGCCTTCGAGATCAACCCGAAGGTGCCCGACTCGTTCCGGCTCGAGCTCGCGCACGCGTTGCTGGCCCGCGAGCTCTTCCCGGACGCGCCGCTGAAGTGGATGCCGCCGACCAAGCACATGACCGGCGACGTCTTCGACGGCTACCTGCTGGACGGGTTCTTCAACCTCGCGGGTGTCCTCACAGGACAGTCCATCCTGCTCGTCGGCATGATGACCGAGGCCGTCGTGACGCCGTTCCTGTCGGACCGCGACCTGGCCCTGAAGAACGTCCGGTACGTGCTGAACGCGGCGGGCAGCCTCGCCGAGGACTTCCGCCCCGCGCCGGACGGTCTCATCGTCAAGCGCGCGCACCAGGTGCTCGGCGAGGCCGTCGACCTGCTGGAGCGCATCGTCGACGACGGTCTGCTCAACGCCATCGCGGACGGCACGTTCGGCCTCATGAAGCGCCCGGCGGACAAGGGCAAGGGCGCGGACGGCGTCGTCGAGAAGGCGCCCGGCTACTTCAACCCCGCGAGCGAGATGCTGGAGGCCCAGGGTGTCTGACGCGAAGAGGTACGTGCGGCCCTACGGCGACACCACGGGCGACGGCATGATCCAGACGTCGTTCACGCTGCCGATCCCCTTCGGCCCCAAGGCGGACGGCGCGGCGCTGCAGCTCGCGAACAAGATGGGCATGGACCCCGCGATGGTGGTCCACTCGAACCCGATCGGTGACGACTTCACGTTCTTCGTCGTCTACGGGTCGGTGAAGCACCTCGTGGACCTCGACGAGGTCAAGGTCGTCGAGCGCGAGTACCCGCTGCTGACGCCGGCCGAGGTGAACTCGGTGCTCAAGAAGGTGTTGCGGCGCAAGCTGGTCGTGGTCGGCGGGTGCATCGGCACGGACGCGCACACGGTCGGCATCGACGCGATCCTCAACATCAAGGGCTTCGCGGGCGAGAAGGGCCTGGAGTACTACCGGGAGCTGAAGGTCGTGAACCTCGGCGCCCAGGTCTCGGTACCGGAACTGGTCCGTTCCGCGCGCGCCGAGAAGGCCGACGCGGTGCTGATCTCCCAGGTCGTGACCCAGCGCGACGCGCACATCCTGAACACGCAGGAGATGTCGGCGGCGTTCCGCGAGGCGATGGGGGACCGCCGGCCGCTGCTGGTGGCGGGCGGTCCGCGGTTCGACCCGTTGATGGCGGGCGAACTGGGGGTCGATCGAGTGTTCTCCCGGGGTACCACTCCGGGTGAGGTCGCGAGCTACCTGGTGCACGCGATGCAGGCGAAGAAGGGGGTTGCCGCGTGAGCGGGGCTTTGGTCGAAGGTTTCTCGGTGACGCACCGCCGTTACGTCCCGCACTCCCACGCGCACTACGGAGGCAGTCTGGTCGACGGGGCCTACGGGCTCGGCATGTTCGGCGACGTCGCAACCGAGCTGCTCATCCACACGGACTCCGACGAGGGGCTGTTCGCGGGGTACAGCTCCGTGGAGTTCGTGGCGCCGATCCAGGCCGGTGACGTCATCGAGGCGTCCGCGACGCTGGTGCGCATCGGGAAGCGGTCGCGTGAGATCGAGTTCGAGGCGCGCGTGGTGTGCCGTTCGGCGCCCGAACGCGGTCCGTCGGCGGCCGACCTGCTCGCTGAGCCGATCGTCGTAACGCGGGCCCGCGGCACGGTCGTCGCCCCGAAAGCCGCCGAATAGCCCGGAGAACCGATCCGGCGACCAGGCCTGGCGCAGCCTCTGCGTGCGGATCGGAACGGATCAGACCAATTCGCGCTGAATCGACCGCAACCTTCCCCGCTTTCTTCCGTTGGTCAATACAGAAGTAGCTACATGCGGGGAGGATGCGGCGTGGTGAAGATCGACCACCAGGGGGAGACACCTCCCTACGAGCAGGTGCGCGTGCACTACGCGCACGCGATCTCGAACCGAGAACTGCCGGTGGGCGCGAAACTGCCCACGGTGCGTGCTCTGGCGAAGGACCTGGGCCTGGCGGTGAACACGGTCGCCCGCGCCTACCGCGAGCTGGAAGAAGCCGGCCTCGTGGAGACCAGGGGCCGCGCCGGCACCGTGGTCAGCGCCAACGGCGACAGCAACCGCGAGCGCGTCCGCGCGGCGGCGGCCCAGTACGCGGCGATGTCCGCGGAGCTGGGCCTGTCGTCGCAGGAGGCGATGGAGATCGTTCGCGCGGCCCTGCGGACGTAGTCGCTCTCCTGGGTGTGTCGCGGTTCGTGAACCGCTGCCCGATCGTCGCGCGGAGGTAGTCGAAGCCGGCTCCTCCGCGCAGGCCGGCGCATCGCACTCGTGCCACGTCCGGTCCTGCTGGACCTCGGGCTGCTCCATGCAGGTGATCAGTACTCCTTCGGGGCTCGCGCCGGGTCGGCCGCACCGACTCACCGTTGTGCATTTGCCCTGGTAGTCACCCGTTCGCGACCCTCCCCACGCGCCTCGGCGCAGCTAGGCTGCCCCGTGGATCCTGAATAACTGATTCGTCAGTCAAACTAGGAGAGCGCGATGGGGCGGACCGTCCGCGACGGGCTGCGGCTCACGGCCGAACAGTGCCAGTTCGTCGAACTGGCCAGGGAGTTCGCCGCCAGGGAGATCCGGCCGCGGGGGCGCGCCGTCGACGAGGCGGACACCGAGTCTCCGCTCGACGTGTGGGAGAAGGCGTCCGAGCTCGGGCTGACCTCGTTCATGCTCCCCGAGAAGGTCGGCGGCGGCGGTGTCACCGACCTGCTGACCCAGGTGCTGGTCCAGCAGGAGCTGTGCCACGGCGACATCGGCATCGGCAACCTGGTCACCTCCAACGGCTTCTTCAGCGCGCCGGTCGAGCACCTCGGCACGCCCGAGCAGCAGGACCGGTTCCTCAGCCCGCTGGGGGCAGCGTGCCCGCCGCTCACCGCCGTCGCCGTGACCGAGCCCGGCAGCGGGTCGGACGCGGCGGGCATCCAGACGTCCGCGCGGCGCGAGGGTGACGAGTACGTCCTCAACGGACAGAAGACCTGGATCTCCAACGCTCCGTACGCCGAGCTGTTCGTGATCTTCGCGACGGTGGACCCGTCGCTGCGGTCCCGCGGTGTCACGGCGTTCGTCGTGCCGCGGTCCGCGGCGGGGCTGACGGTCGGGCCTCCGTTGCGGAAGATGGGGCAGCGCGCGATCGTCAACGCCGAGGTGTTCCTGGACGACGTGCGCGTGCCCGTGGAGGACCGGCTCGGCGACGAGGGGCAGGGGTTCGCCGGGCTGATGCGGACGTTCGACGCGTCGCGCATCCTCATCGGTGCCGCCACGACGGGGCTCGCCCGTGCCGCGCTGGACTTCGCCACCGCCTACGCGGCGGAGCGCGTGCAGTTCGGGGTGCCGATCATCCGGCACCAGGCGGTGGCGTTCCGGCTCGCGGACATGGCCACGCGCGTCGACACCTCGCACCTGCTGACCGTGCGCGCGGCGACGTTGTACGACGCGGGACACGCGGTGGCGCAGGAGTCGGCGATGGCCAAGCTCGTCGGCTCGGAGAACGCCATGTGGTGCACCCACGCGGCCGTGCAGACGCTGGGGGGCAACGGGTACTCCCGCGACTACCCCGTCGAGCGCTGGATGCGCGACGCGAAGCTCGAGGAGATCGAAGAGGGCACCTCGGACATCCAGCGCCTGATCATCTCCCGCGGCCTCGGTGCGAGATGATCTTCTCCGATCCCGCGTCCGTCGCCGTCGTCGGCGCCAGCGACGACCCCGCCAAGTGGGGCCACTGGCTCGCGCGCGGCGCCCTCGTCGGTCATGACCGTCGCGCCGTGCACCTGGTGAACCGCGGCGGTGGCGCCGTTCTGGGGCAGCCCACCGTGCGCTCGCTCTCCGAACTCGCCGAGGCGCCCGAGCTGGTCGTGCTCGCCGTGCCCGCGGCGCACGTCCCCGCCGTGGTGGACGAGGCGCTGGCGGCCGGCGTGCGCGGCTTCGTCGGCATCACCTCGGGGATCGACGACCGCGTCATCCGCCGGATCCGGGACGCGGGCGCACGGCTGCTCGGGCCGAACTGCCTGGGCGTGTTCGACGCGGCGACGTCGCTGCACCTCGCCTGGGGCCGGTTCCAGGCGGGGTCGCTGGGCGTCGTGTCGCAGAGCGGGCAGGTCGGGCTGGAGATCGCCGGGCTCGCGGCGGCGTCGGGCACGGGCGTCTCGCGGTTCGTCTCGGTGGGCAACCAGGCGGACGTGACGGCGGCGGAAGCGTTGCAGGACCTCGTGTCCCACGACCTGACCACGGTGGTGGGGGTCTACCTGGAGAGCTTCGGCCCCGGGATCGTGGCGGCCATGTCGGACCTGCGCGCGGCGGGCAAACCCGTGGTGCTGCTGACCGTCGGGTCCTCGGTCGCGGCCCGCGAGGCCGCCCGCACGCACACCGGTGCCCTGACGTCGTCGTCGGACGTGGTGGACGCGGCCTGCCGCCGGGCGGGCGCGGTCCGCGTGACGACACCCGCGGCTCTGGTGGACCTGGCGGCGGTGCTGACGTCCGGGGCGCCTCGCGGAGGCCGGGTGGGGATCGTCTCCGACTCGGGCGGGCAGGGCGCGATCGCGGCGGACCTCGCGGTGGCGGCCGGCCTGACGTTGCCCGTGCTGTCCGTTGTGGACGGTTTGCCGGAGGGTGCGTCGAAGCGGAACCCGATCGACCTCGCCGGAGCGGGGGAGCAGGACCTGGCGAACTACGCCAGGGCGATCGAGGTGCTGGCACGCGGCGGCGAGGTCGACGCGGTCGTGCTGTCGGGCTACTTCGGCAGCTACGGCCCGGACGCGCCGTCGCTGGAGCCGGCGGAAGTGGCGGTGGCCTCCCGGATCTGTTCCCTGACAAGGGAAACCGGCGTCACGGTCGTCGTGCACAGCATGCGCGAGGACTCCGCCGCGGTCCGCGTGCTGCGGACGGGTGGCGTCCCCGTGCAGCACACCGTCGAACGTGCCGTCGCCGCGCTGGGCCACGCGACCCGGCTGGGCAGGACCTCGCTGGAGGTCGTGCCGCGCGCCGCGCCCACCACGCCGTTCCGACCCGGATACCTCGCCGCCCGCGAACTGCTGGACTTCGTGCGGTTCCCCAGAGCCCACGCCGTCACGACCGCCGCCGAGGTCACCGCGACGCCCTTGCGGGGCCCGTTCGCGCTCAAGGCCGACTGGCTGCCCCACAAGAGCGAGCACGGGGGAGTGCGGATCGGCCTCACCGACCCCGAGTCGGCGTTCGAGGAGATGCGGGCAAAACTCGGCCCCGGCACGTACGTCCTGGAGGAGATGGACACCCGCGAGCACACCGTCGAACTGATCATCGGCGCGAAGCGCGACCACTCGTTCGGCCCGGTCGTCCTCGTCGGCGCGGGCGGCGTCCACGCGGAGCTGTTCGGCGACACCGCGATCGAGCTCGCCCCGGTCACTCCCGCCACGGCGCGGGACATGCTGGCCCGCCTGGTCTCCGCCCCGCTGCTGTCGGGCTGGCGCGGTTCCCCCGCATCCGACGTGGCGGCGCTGGCCGAGGTGATCGCCCAGGTCTCCGAGACGCTCGCGGCCAGACCGGACCTCGCCGAGATCGAGCTGAACCCCGTGCGCGTGGGCCCCGACGGCGTGGTGGCCGTCGACGCACTGGTCGTCCCTTCGGAGGAAGCGGTGGACGGCACGGGCGGACAGCGCGTGGCATGACGGCCCGGCTGCTCCGATTGCGGGATTGCGGGCCCCGATAGGTTCTCCTGCAGTGACGTGAGGAGGCCTCGATGCTGGTCGTGGTGGCACTGCTGGCGTTCCTCATGCCGCCGCCCGGCCCGGTGACGATCGACGTCGTCAGCGTCGGCGGCTCGGGATGCCCGGCGGGCACGGCGAACGTCGCCATGTCGCTCGACAACGAGGCGTTCACGGTCACCTACAGCGACTTCCTGGTGCAGGGCAACGGGAGCGAGGCCAAGCGGAGCTGCACGATCGCCCTGCGCATCAACCACGCGGCCGGGTACACGTTCGGCATCGCGGCCACCGACTACCGCGGGTTCGCGCACCTGACCGACAAGGCGCGCGGTGTGGTGCGCAACGACTACTGGTTCCCGGGGTTCCCCACGCGGCACAGCAGTCGCACGTACCAGGCGCCGATGAGTGACAACTGGCAGGTGACCGACACGCCCAGTGGGGTGGCGCACGGGCCGTGCAAGGACCGCAAGCCGCTGACCGTGGAGACCGAGCTGAAGGTCACCGGCAAGGGGCCGGGCAGCTTCATGACCATGGACTCGACCGACTCGAGCGTGAGCACGACGTTCCGGCTCTCGTGGAAGAAGTGCGCGGAATAACGAGCGCGCCGTCGACGTTCTCTGCTACAGTCCGTTCGTACCCGGCAGTGCGCAGGTGAGCGCACATAAGTTCCGACCAGCTGCTGGACGATCACAACGCCGCAGCCGACACCCCCGGCTTCTCACGCCGGCGGACCCACATCAGATGCAGTCGGATCAACGGCATCTGCAGCGCTCTCCTCCCGTCGCACACCTCGTGCGCGGAGTCGACGAAGCGCGCTTCGAACAACCCTCCTGAAAGGACAGACCCGATGCACATCGGTGTACTCGACGTACGCAACAACAAGGCGTTCCTAGTGGACGGACCGCAGGTTCCGCAGAGTCTCGTGAGGCAGTACGACCTGCGCCGCGGCGACCAGATCAGCGGCGAAGCGGAGAACGACAAGCTCGTCGGCGTCGACACGGTCAACGGACGTGCGCCGCACAAGCGGCGGCGGTTCGAGGACCTGACGCCCCTCTACCCCAACGAGCGGCTGCGGCTGGAGCACGATCCGAACGAGCTCACCAGCCGGGCGATCGACCTGGTCATGCCGGTCGGCAAGGGGCAGCGGGCGCTGATCGTCGCGCCGCCCAAGGCCGGTAAGACCATTGTGCTGCAACAGATCGCGGCCGCGATCGCCAAGAACCACCCCGAGACCCACCTCATCGTCGCGCTCGTCGGCGAACGGCCGGAGGAGGTGACGGACATGCGCACCACGATTCCGGGCGAGATGTTCACGTCGACCTTCGACGAGCACCCGAACGAGCACATCCGGGTCGCCGAGCTCGCCGTCGAGCGGGCGAAGCGGCTCGTCGAGGAAGGGCAGGACGTGGTGATCCTGCTCGACTCGCTGACGCGGCTCGGGCGTGCCTACAACCTCGCGCAGCCCAACGGCGGGCGCATCCTCAGCGGCGGGATCGACGCCCGGGCGCTGACGCCGCCGAAGCAGTTCCTCGGCGCCGCGCGCAACATCGAGGACGGCGGCAGCCTCACGATCTTCGCCACCGCGCTCGTCGAGACCGGGTCGCTCGCCGACACGGCGATCTTCGAGGAGCTCAAGAGCACCGGCAACGCCGAGCTGAAGCTCGACCGCAGGGCGGCGCAGCGGCGGGTCTACCCCGCGATCGACCTCCAGCAGTCGAGCACGCGCAAGGCGGAACTGCTGGTGTCGAAGCAGGAGCTCACCATCACGGACGCACTGCGCCGGGCCATGGCGGACCGGGACATCGACGTGATCGTCGACGGGCTGCGCAAGACGCAGAGCAACGCGGAGTTCCTCATGCAGATGTCGAGGTGACGCTCCAGGTGGTTGACTGGCGGCGATGAGTCTCCTCCAGGTCACGTGGACCGACCCGGCCACACAAGCACGCGGTTATCTCGTCATCGACCGGCTGGTGCGCGGGGTCAGCAGCGGGGGGCTGCGCATGCGTGCGGGCTGCACGCTCGACGAGGTGCGCGGGCTGGCCGAGGGGATGACGGCCAAGGAAGCCCTCAACTACGACCCGGACGCACGGTACGTGCCGCTCGGCGGCGCCAAGGGCGGCATCGACTTCGACCCCTACGACCCGCGGGCGAAGGACGTCCTCACGGCTTATCTGCACGCCATGTCCCCCTACATCGAACGCTTCTGGACGATGGGCGAAGACCTGGGGCTGCGGCAGTCCACCATCGACGAGGCCATCGCGAAGATCGGCCTCCAGTCGTCCATCCAGGCCGTCTACCCGCTGCTCGACGACGAGCGGAAGGCCAGGCGACGCCTCGCGGACGCCTTCGAGGTCACCGTCGACGGCGTCGGACTCGACGAACTGGTCGGCGGCTACGGGGTGGCCGAGGCCGCGCTGACCGGCATCGAACACCTCCACCTGCGGGACCCCACCGCGTTCGTGCAGGGTTTCGGCTCGATGGGCGGCGCCACCGCCCGCTACCTCGCCAAGGCGGACGTCAGGGTCGTCGGCCTCGCGGACGTCCACGGCGTCGTGGCCAACCCGGCCGGGCTCGACGTGGAGACCCTGCTGCTGTCCCGTGACGCGCACGGGGCCATCGACAGGACGAAACTCCGCCCGCAGGACCGGCAACTCGCCGGCGACAGCTGGCTCGACGTCGAGGCGGACGTCCTCGTCCCCGCCGCGACCAGCTACGCGATCCACAGCGGCAACGCGGGACGGGTCAGGGCCGAGCTCGTCGTCGAAGCGGCGAACATGCCCGTGACACCCGAGGCGGAGGCGATGGTCGACGCGCTGGTCATCCCGGACGTCGTCGCGAACTCCGCCACGAACTCCTGGTGGTGGTGGACCCTGTTCGGCGACATCGAGCCCACGGCCGAGTCCGCGTTCGAGAAGATCGGCACGAACATGCGCCGCCTCGTCACCGCGATCATCGGCGAGCCGTCACCGCGAGCAGCAGCGCGGCACCTCGCGGCCGCCGCGCTGGAGGAGATCGAGCAGCGCCACCGGTCGTAGACTCGGCACATGCCAGGCCTGGAACACACCACCACGATCGCGGCCCCTCCGGAACGCGTCTGGGCGGTGCTCGTCGACGTCGAGCGCTGGCCGGAGCACATCCCGACGGTCGACTCCGTGGAACGCCTCGACGAAGGCCCGTTCACCGTCGGTTCCAGCGCCCGCCTCCGGCAACCGAAGCTGCCCGAGGCCGTGTGGACGGTGACCGAGCTGACCGACGGCACCTCGTACACCTGGGAGTCGAGGTCCCCCGGTGTCCTCGGCGTCGCCTCGCACGTCGTCGAGCCGCATCCCGGCGGCACCCGGCTCACCCTCGCGGTGAGCGTGTCCGGTCCGCTCGCGGGGATCGGCTGGCTGATGACGAAGGCACGGGCCAAGCGGTACGTCGAGACCGAGGCCGCCTCCATCAAGAAGGTCGCCGAGCAGAGCCAGACCTAGCGTTGGGCCGGACCCAGCGCTACAGCGGGCCGAGCAGCCAGGCTCCCGGCCCGTCCTCGTCCTCCGAGAAGTAGAACGCCCGCCAGGCGGCGAGCAGGTCCTCGGTCCCGATCAGCCCGTCACCGTCGTGGTCGAGCCGTGCGTGCACGGCCCGTGCGTCGGCCTCGGACACGTGCATCAACGCCGTGGACCACCGCACGTGCTCGTCCAAGCCGAGCTGGCCGTCACCGTCGTGATCGGCGACGGCCAGCAGCGCGTCGAGGTACGGCACGTAGACGTCGTCGAAGGCCTCCGGGCGTCCCAGCAGGCCGAGCACGAACGCCGTCCGGTACTCGGCCAGGCTGATCCTGTCGTCGTCGTTCGTGTCCGTCACGGCGACGAGGTGGTCCCACACGCCCAGCAACTGCTCGTGCAACCGCTTCGCGCGCACGTCGTCGTCGGTCAGGCCGAACGCCGAGGTCAGCCGGGCGCTCGCCAGCTCGAAGTCCGAGCGCTCGACGTACCCGTCCCCGTCGCTGTCGTAGGTCTCGAACCTGCGGGTGAGCCTGCGGTCCAGGAACGGCGTGATCTTCATGCCTCCCTGTGTACCCCGTCAGCGCTTCTTCTTGCGTGCCGGGGCGCCGACGTAGTCCGCGAGGTGCTCGCCGGTCAGCGTCGAGCGGCCCGCGACCAGGTCGGCCGGGTTGCCCTCGAACACCACCTTGCCGCCGTCGTGGCCGGCGCCGGGGCCCAGGTCGATGATCCAGTCGGCGTGCGCCATCACGGCCTGGTGGTGCTCGATCACGATCACCGACTTGCCCGAGTCGACGAGGCGGTCCAGGAGCGCCAGGAGCTGCTGCACGTCGGCCAGGTGCAGGCCGGTCGTCGGCTCGTCCAGGACGTAGACGCCGCCCTTGTCCGCCATGTGCGTGGCGAGCTTCAGGCGCTGCCGCTCGCCGCCGGACAGGGTCGTGAGCGGCTGGCCCAGCGACAGGTAGCCGAGACCGACGTCGTTGAGCCGATCCAGGATCGCGTGTGCGGCCGGGGTGCGGGCCTCACCGGCGCCGAAGAACTCGACGGCCTCGGCGACGGGCATCGCGAGCACCTCGGAGATGTCGCGGCCGCCGAACTTGAACTCCAGCACCGCCTGGTCGAACCGCTTGCCCTCGCAGACGTCACAGGGGGACTCGATCGTCGCCATGATGCCGAGGTCGGTGAACACCACACCGGCGCCGTTGCAGTTCGGGCACGCGCCCTCGGAGTTCGCGCTGAACAACGCGGGCTTCACGCCGTTGGCCTTGGCGAACGCCTTGCGGATCGGCTCCAGCAGGCCGGTGTAGGTCGCGGGGTTGGACCGGCGCGACCCCTTGATGGGCGTCTGGTCGACCACGATCGCCCCGGCGTCGCGCGGCAGCGACCGGTGGATCAGCGACGACTTGCCCGAGCCCGCCACACCCGTGACCACGGTCAGCACCCCGAGGGGGATGTCGACGTCGACGTCGCGCAGGTTGTTCGCGGACGCCCCGCGGATCTCAAGGACACCGGTCCTCTCCCGCACCGACGGCTTGAGCGACGCGCGGTCGTCGAGGTGGCGGCCGGTCACGGTGTCGCTCTTGCGCAGCCCCTCCAGCGTCCCCTCGAAGCAGATCGTGCCGCCGCCCCGCCCGGCGCCGGGGCCGAGGTCGACGACGTGGTCCGCGATCGCGATCGTCTCGGGCTTGTGCTCCACGACGAGGACGGTGTTGCCCTTGTCCCGCAGGCGCAGCAGCAGGTTGTTCATCCGCTCGATGTCGTGCGGGTGCAGCCCGATCGTCGGCTCGTCGAACACGTACGTCACGTCGGTCAGCGCGGACCCGAGGTGCCGGATCATCTTGACGCGCTGGGCCTCACCACCGGACAGCGTGCCCGCCGGCCGGTTCAGCGACAGGTACCCGAGACCGATCTCCACGAACGAGTCCAGGGTGTGCGCGAGCTTGTCGACCAGCGGCGCGACGGACTTGTCCTTCACCCCGCGGATCCAGTCGGCCAGGTCCGTGATCTGCATGTCGCACAGGTCCGCGATCGACACGCCCTTGATCTTGGACGACCGCGCCGCCTCGGTCAGGCGGGTGCCGGAGCACTCGGGGCAGGTGCCGAACGTCGCCGCGCGGTCCACGAACGCTCGGATGTGCGGCTGCAGCGCCTCGCGGTCCTTGGACAGCATGGACTTCTGCAGCTTCGGGATCAGGCCCTCGTAGGTCAGGTTGATGCCGTTGACCTTGATCTTCACCGGGTCCCGGTACAGGAAGTCGTGCAGTTCCTTCTTGGTGTACTTGCGGATCGGCTTCGCCGGGTCGATGAAACCCGACTGCGTGAACGTCTGCACGGTCCACTGGTTGTCGACGTTGTAGCCGGGCACCTTGATCGCGCCCTCGAGGATCGACTTCGACTCGTCGTAGACCTCGGTCAGGTCGATGTCGGAGACCTGGCCGCGGCCCTCGCACCGCGGGCACATGCCGCCGGTGATGGAGAACTCGCGGCGCTCCTTGACCTTCTGGCCGGCCTTCTCGATCGTCACGGCGCCCGCGCCGGAGATCGAGGCGACGTTGAACGAGAACGCCTGCGGGCCGCCGATGTGCGGCGTGCCGAGGCGGCTGAACAGGATGCGCAGCATCGCGTTCACGTCGGTCGCGGTGCCGACGGTCGAGCGCGGATCGGCGCCCATCCGCTGCTGGTCGACCAGGATCGCCGTGGTGATCCCCTCCAGGAGGTACACCTCCGGACGCGGCAGCGTCGGCATGAACCCCTGGATGAACGCGCTGTAGGTCTCGTTGATCAGCCGCTGCGACTCCGCGGCGATGGTGCCGAACACCAGCGAGCTCTTGCCGGACCCGGAGACACCGGTGAAGACCGTCAGCCGGCGCTTCGGGATCTCCACGTCGACGTCGCGCAGGTTGTTGACCCGTGCGCCCTGCACGCGGATCAGGTCGTGGGTGTCGGCATCGTGCGCCGCCGGTGCTGTCCTGGTCATGGCGCAAAGCTAACTCGCGCCACTCGGCTCTGCCTTCTTGATTCCTGATCGGTTATGAACGAATCCGGTAGTGGTAGGTGCACACCTCGCGGAACCCCGTCCGCTCGTACAGCCGGAACGCCGTGGTGTTCGCCTTCTCCATCTGCAGGTACATGTGGTTCGCCTCGTGCGTGGCCGCCCATGAGGCCAGTGCGGCGAGCACGGACCGTGCGGCGCCCTGACCTCGTGCGTGGGGAAGTGTCGCCATGCCGAACACCCCGGCCCAGCCCTCCTCGGTCACCGCACGCCCCACGGCCACCACCTCGCCGTCCACCTCGGCGTGCGCGTAGGCGGAGGGGTGCTCCACGCGGCTGAGCAGGTCGCGTTCGGCGCTGACGTCCCGCG
The DNA here is from genome assembly GCF_026242055.1 of Lentzea sp. NEAU-D7. Lineage (GTDB taxonomy): Bacteria > Actinomycetota > Actinomycetes > Mycobacteriales > Pseudonocardiaceae > Lentzea. The sequence continues at coordinate 681,144 of NZ_JAPJDL010000002.1, forward strand.
TGGTCACCGCCTGCCACGCCGCGAGCCACTCGTCGGTCGGCCGCGCCGTCACCTCGCCCGCGTCCGAGTGCGCCTGGCGCAGTACCTCGGAGGTCGACGCGATCTGCAGGGACATGTCGTGACCCCGCTCGTACCCCCTGGCGTCCAGCACCTGGTCGAGATCGTCCGCGCACACGCCCGGCGTGATCTGGAACCGCGCCCCGGCCCCGCGTTCGGCGCAGAACTCCTCCGCCCGCTCCACCCGGTCCTCGCGGTCGTGCGGCAGCACCGCGCTCACCCACCAGGCGTCGCCGGGGGAGTGCCGCAGCCACCAGCCGCCCGCCTCCTCGACGTGCGCGGCGGGCTGGGCGCGCGCCGCGCACTCCTGCAGCGTCTTCAGCAGCACGTCAGTCCAACGACCCCAGCAGCCAGTTGCCCGCCTCGGCGGGGTCCTCCGAGAAGTAGAACTCGCGGATCGCCGCCAGCAAGGCCTCAGTGGACAGCAGTCCGTCCTCGTCGGACAGCAGGTCGTGGATGCTGCGCGCGTCGCGCTCCGAGAGGTGCAGCAACGCGCCGGTCCACCTCACGTGCTCCTCGAGCGTCAGCCTGCCGTCGTGGTCCTCGTCCGCGATCGACATCAGCGCGTCCAGGAACGGCACGTACCCCTCGTCGAACGACTCCGGCGTCTCCAGCAGCCCGTTCGCGAACGCGGTCTTGTACTCGTCGACGCTGATGCGCCCGTCGCGGTCCTGGTCGGCGACCGACGACAGGTGCTCCCACAGCCCGATCAGCGCGTCGTGGAACCGCACCGCCCTCGGATCGTCCACGGCCAGCCCGAACGCCTTCGTGGTGCGCTCGGCCGCCTGTGTGAAGTCCTCCCGCTCGACGTACCCGTCACCGTCCGTGTCGTAGGTCCGGAACCGGCGGGCGAGCTTGCGGTCGAGGAAGGCGGTGATTTCCACAGGAACCCTTCTACCGCATCCGGCCCCGAAGCAACACGCCCGCGAACGGGAAGCGGTCCCGAACTCAGCGACGTCCCAGCCCGGACAGCGAGCTCGCGACGACCACCATGCCGATCATCCCGATCACCGCCGCCACACCGCCGACCGCGGGTTTCGACACCTGCTGGACGTGCGCGACCGGGCGCGGCGGCGCTGGTTCGCCCGGTGCCGGCACGGGAGGTGCCGGATCGCGCGGCACCGGCGCGCTCGCCGACTCGATCCGGACGACCGCGCTCGCGCCGACCGCGCCGCCGGCACCCGCGCCGGACACCGTCAGCCGGGCGTTCATCGGGGCGGTGACCTGGCAGGTGTAGGTGACGCGGGCGCGCGGTGCCAGCACCGGGAACGTCCGGCGGCACGCGGCGGGCTCGCCGTTCACCTGGACGTCGGCGATCGGCAGGGAGGACGCGTTGCCGACCGTGACCGTGACGGTGACGACCTCGCCGTCGCGCGCCCGGTCCTTCGACCAGGCCGCGCTGATGGTCAGCCGCGGGTAGATCACCTCGACCCGCACGGAGGCCGACGCCTCGACCTCGCCGCCGATCCTGTCGGCCGCCGAGACGGTCGCAGTCAGCGCGCCGCTCTCGTCGCCCGCGGGGGCCGTGCAGTCCACCGCGGAGGTGGCTCCGGGGTCGAGCTGGCCCTGCATGGGGTCACACCCGGCGGCCGCACGTGCGGTGAGGCCGTAGAGCGGGGTGTCGCCGGTGTTCGTGACCGTCGTCGTGAACTTCACGGCCTGGCCCGCGAGTGCCGTCACCGGTTCGGTCGTGGTGGTCGCGCGCAAGGCCGGGTGCAGCACGTCCACGGTCGAGGAGTGCCGTGCCGCGAGCGGATCGCCGGCGAGACTGGCGCCGCTCACCGCGATCGTCGCGGGGTAGTCGTCGTCGGCCGCCGTGGACGAGCACGTGCGCGTGGCCGTGGCGTGCGGGGCGATCGTGCCGACCTGCTGGCCGCACACGGTCACGCCGATGGCGGGCGCGTCACCGGCGTTGGTGACCGTCGCGGTCTGCGTGACGGTGTCCTTCGGGTGCGCGGCGGGCCTGGCGGGGTCGACGGTGAGGGTGAGCTCGGGGAGCGGGAACGACCACGCGATGCTCTGGACGAGGAACGCGTCCTCCGCCCTCCTGAACGCCAGCTCGGCGCTCTTCGTGCCGGGTTCGAGGACGTTCGCGTCGACGGTGACCGTGCGCGCGTCGACGCTCATGTTGTTGGGGTGCGCGGCACCCTGCGCGGACGACACGAACGCGTTGCGCCCGCCGACCGCCGAGCCGTTGATCAGCATCTGGTCGCCGTCCGTGGCCCAGTCGCCCTCGTACGCGGTGATGCCGACGCGGATGGCGCCGCCGGTGGGGTGCGTCGGTGCGATCGGGGTGTGCAGCACCGGTTTCCCCGTGGGGAGCCGCACGTGACCGCCGTGCACCGCGACGTGCCGCTTGGCGGGTGCCGCCGCGGTGGCGTGCGGGAACTTCCACACGACCGTCAGCGACCAGCCGCCGAAGCAGTCGAACCCCTGCGGCGCCCAGACGTTGCCGACCGTCACGGTGCCGCTCGTCAGCGCCCGCGTGACGTCGGCCTCGGCGCTGTAGAAGGCGTTGTCGGTGTGGGAGAGCTCGTCCGGGCCGTCGAGGACGAACCGGCCGGGGCTGACGCGGGTGCCGTTGAAGATGACCGGGTCACGCGGCGTGCCGGGCGGGGCCACACCGTCACGGCAGGTCGCGCTGCCCGCCCAGCCGAGCTTGGCGTAGGCGACGGTCGCCCCGGCCGGGATGCTGAGCCGTGCGCTGGACGAGGTGAACGTCGCCGGGTCGCCGTCGACGTCGGTCCACGACATGCGGTGGCCGTTGTTCAGCGCGGACGGCCCGTGCCCCTTGCGGTTCATCGCGTCCACACAGGACCGGGGGGAGTACTTGGGGTCCGGTCCCGCCTGCTCGGGCGTCGGGCAGGTCAGGACGGAGTTGCCGATGACCGCGACGTCCCCGTGGACCGCCTCGGTGAACTGGGTGCGCCACACCTCGGACGCGGCGACCGGCGGTCCCGGGGCGAGCAGCGGAACCAGCAGCACGACGGCGATGAGGATCGGTACACGCATGCCACGCCTTCCGGTCGGGTCGGCGCACAGGTTGGCACGGCCGGACGGTGTTGTCACCGCCCGTTGATCATCACGTCCTCACTCTCCGTTGAGGACTGTCGTCGTCGGTTCTCCTGTTCGTGTCACGGGCTTGTGAGCCGGAGGTTCGAAGTGGACCTGCTGTGTTCCCGATCCGCCGCCGTTGCTCTTGATGGGCGGGGAAGAGTGCCGGGAAGCGTGGTGTTGGTGGCCAAACGGTGTCCCGCTGTGGCGAGATGGAGGCCATGTGGACCGGGCTTGTCATCGTTCTCGCGTCGGTGGTCGTCACGGCGGTCGCCCTCCTGCTCTTCGGGCGTTCCCGTGCCCACGACCAGGCCGACGACAGGGACGCGGACTCGCGCGGCTTCCTCGGCGCGGTGATCAGCGGCCTGTTCATCGTCGCGCTGGCCTTCTACATGGTGATCGTCTGGGAGGAGGGCGGCGCCGCCGAGGACAACGCCGCGCGCGAGGCCGCCTCGGTGGCCGACCTCTACTGGCAGACCGCCGTCATGCCGCAGCCGCAGCGCGACCACGTCCGCTCGCTGCTCACCGAGTACCCGAAGCTGGTGGCGAACAGGGAATGGCCCAAGCTGGCGGTGGGGGAGCCCGACGACACGACGACCGAGGCGCTGAACTCGCTGCACACCGAGATCCTGTCGCTGCCCGCGTCGCCGGACGAGGTGAAGAGCGCGCGCGAGCGGTCGCTGGAGCGGATGCGGGAGATCACCGACCTGAGGCGCGACCGGCTGGACTCGGCCGCGGGGCTCGACAACACCGGCCGGATCATGCTGATCGGGACGATCGCGGGTGCCGTCGCGATGATCGTGTTCCCGATGCTGATCGGGTTCACGGCGCGCAGGCGGCACATCCTGCAGATGTGCCTGACCTCGGCCGTGCTGGCTTTCGTCTGCGTGCTGTGCGCCGGGATGACCCAGCCGTTCGACGGGTGGTTCCGGGTGCGGCCGGAGCCGTTCACGAGCCTCACGGAGGAGCTGGCCGGCATACCGGTGGAGGAGAACCGGTGACATCGGCCGACCGCGGCCTCTGAGATGATTCCCGGGCAGCCGGACCTGGGGGGAAGCACATGTGGGGACGCTGGACCGCGCCGCGGCGGCTGGCCGAGTCGGCGGGCTTCAAGTGGAGGCACGTGCGCGAGATGAGCGAGCTCACCATCGCGACGCTGGCGGCGTGCTCGGCCGCGCACCGGGTGGCGCCCGCCGACGTGCCGCAGTCGGTCGCCATGGCCGCGGAGGAGCTCCTGCACGAGGAAGCCGCCTACGAGCTCGTGGTGGCGTTGATCGAGAACCTGCAGAACCTCAGCTCGCACGGCCTGGAGCAGCTGCGCACGCCGGACGAGATCACCGCTGTGCTCGGACCGCGCTCCCTGGTCGTGTGGAACGCGGTCGACGAGTTCTGGACGGCGGTCGCACGGTGGCGACGTGCCACCGGCGAGCCGCTGCCGTCCAACGAGGACGTCCTGTCCGTCGAGGACGAGGGACTGCGCGCGAACCTGTGGACCTCGATCAGGAGCCTGGACGACGGCACGCGCGTCGGCCTCAGCGAGGCGGTCCTGTTCGAGAAGGCGGGCGGCGCCCCGATCCCCGGCTACCGCGAGCTGATGGCCGCCGGTCAGTAGCCGCGGTCGGGCAGCATCACCCAGAGCACGAGGTAGACGACAAACTGCGGTCCGGGCAGAAGGCAGGACAGCAGGAACAGAAGGCGCACGGTGCCCGCCTTCATCCCCCAGCGCTGGGCGAGCCCCGCGCAGACACCCGCGATCATCCGGTTGGTCCTGGGCCTGCTCAAAGCAACTGTCGTGGTCATGTACCCAGGATGCCCGCTGTGAGCCGTCTCCTGCATCGGGACGAACCCTGGTTCGACCCGGATGAGGCACGTCACGCGAAACCAGGGGTCACCACTGCAACAGCGGCGGGCTATCCGACGTTGGCGGTCGAGAGCTGGTCGACGAACCTGAGGCACGTGGTGCGCATCGTGTCCACCGTCATGGCGCGCGAGCCCGCGAGCACCTGGAGCGCGAGGCCGTCGAGCATGCTGACCATCATGTTCGCCAGTTCGACCGGGTCGCCGGACGGGTGGATGTCGCCGGCGGCCTGCCCGTCGCGGAAGATGCTCGCCACGATGTCGCGCCACTCGCCGTAGAAGCGCTCGTTGAGCTCCTGCAGCTCGGGGTTGCGGATGGCCTCGACCCAGAGCTCGACCCAGACCTTCCACGCCTCGACGGTCTCGGCACCCTCGGGCAGGTACGACTCGACCACCATGCGCAGGCGCGAGAGCGGCGGCTCGTCGGACTCGAGGATCCAGCGGCGGCGCGCCACCGAGACCTCGAAGCAGTGTTCGAAGGCCGCGTCGGTGAGCTCGCGCTTGGTCTCGAAGTAGTAGTGGACCGTGCCGCCGGACACGCCGGCGTCCTTGGCCACGTCGGACACCCGGAGGTGGCGGAAACCCTCAGCCGCGATCACCTTGCAGGTGGACGCGAGGATCTGCGCCTTGCGTTCGGCTTCCACGCTTGGACGGGGCATCCGTCACCTCCTGATTTATCTCGAACCTTACCGAAACGGGAAGCGCAGCCTGCGCCAGTCGGCCTTTTCCACTTTCGCCAGGACCGAGCCCGGCAGGACCGCCACCCCCTCTGCGCTGGTGAAGCGCACCCAGTTCGATCACTGCCGAATCACCAATTCTGTCGACATCGACATCCGGTCCTCCCGTTCCCGGACGGTCGCCGAAATAGCCCGCACCGCCGTGCAGAACCCGCCATCGGCCGTTTCGCTCAACGGGATGTCCGCCTTTCGGCTGCGAGCCGGCGCGCTTTTCGCACGTTTCGGCCCGGTGATCGTGAGGGTGAGGACTCTCCGGCGGTGACGGCGCCGCGGCACGAGGTCGACGCAGGTCGTACGTCCCGCGTACTCCCGGGGCTCGTACGCTGATCGGGTGGTCGCACCCCCCATCGCGCCGGAGCCGGCGGAACTGCCCGCGCGCAGGCGAAGAGTGAGCCGTCCGGTGTTGTCGCGCGTGGCGCTCGCCGTCGCCGGTGGCGTGCTGATCTACCTGAGCTTCCCGCCGCGTCCGCTGTGGTTCCTGGCGCCGGTCGGGTTCGCGCTCCTCGCGCACGTGGTCCACGGCAGGCGTGCGCGCGCCGGGTTCGGGTACGGGCTGCTGTTCGGGCTCGGGTTCATGGTGCCGCTGCTGAGGTGGACCGGTGAGTTCGTCGGGCTGATCGCGTGGCTGCCGCTCGCCCTGGTGTGCGCCCTGATGATCTCGATCGGCACCGCCGCGATGGCGTTCGCGTCGCGCGTGCCGGGGTGGCCGCTGTGGGCGGCGTGCCTGTGGGTGGCGGACGAGGCGCTGCGCGGCGTGGTCCCGTTCGGCGGCTTCACCTGGGGCAAGATCGCGTTCGGACAGCCGGAGGGCTGGTTCCTGCCGCTCGCGTCGCTGGGCGGGGCGCCGCTGGTGACGTTCGCGGTGGTGCTGACCGGCTTCGGGCTGTTCTGGCTGACGAAGAACTGGCGGCTCGGCCTGCCGCTGTTCGCGGTGCCGCTGGTGGTGGGCCTGGTGGTGCCCGTGGGGGTGGACGCCTCCGCCGGGACCGTCACCGTCGCCGCGATCCAGGGCAACGTGCCGCGCGCCGGGCTCGACTTCAACGCGCAGCGCCGGGCCGTGCTCGACAACCACGCCAAGCGCACCCTGCAGCTCGCCGCCGACGTCGCCGCGGGCAGGGAGAAGCAGCCCGACGTGGTGATCTGGCCGGAGAACTCGTCGGACATCGACCCGTTCCGCAACCCCGACGCCGCCGCGGTGCTCGACGCCGCCGCCGACGCGATCAAGGCGCCGATCGCGGTGGGCGCCGTGGTGATCGACAAGAACGACGGGCTGCCGCGCAACACCGTGGTGCTGTGGGAGCCCGGCAAGGGGCCCACGGACACCTACACGAAGCGCAAGCTGCAGCCGTTCGGCGAGACGATGCCGATGCGGTCGTTCTTCCGGCTGTTCGCCTCGGAGGTGGATCGGGCGGGGGTCTTCCAGCCCGGCACGGACCCCGAGGGTTTCGTCATGGGGCCCGCGAAGGTCGCACTTGACACATGTTACGAAGTGGCGTTCGACTCAGTGGTCCGCGACTCCGTGACGGCCGGCGCGACGATCATCGCGATCCCGACGAACAACGCCACGTTCGGGTACACGGAGATGACCTACCAGCAGCTTTCCATGTCCAGACTGCGTGCGGTGGAGCACGGCAGGGCCGTGGTCGTGGCGGCGACCTCGGGGGTCAGCGCGATCGTCGAACCCGACGGTTCCGTCACTCGGAAGACTGGGCTCTTCGAGCCTGGTGCCCTGGTCGCGACACTGCCGCTGCGGTCGCAGACTACGCTGGCGACTTGGCTAGGAGCCTGGCCCGAGTGGGTGATGACCGCTGCGGGCCTCGCGGCGTTGGCGCTGGGCTTCACCCGACGACGGAAGGACTCGAATGGCGCAGCAGCCTGACCAGGAACTCGGGCAGGTGCTGGTGGTGATCCCGACCTACAACGAGCGGGACAACATCGGAAAGATCGTCAAGAGGCTGCACACGGCACTGCCCGACGTGCACGTGCTGGTGGTCGACGACGGCAGCCCCGATGGCACCGGCCAGCTCGCCGACGAGATGGCGGCCGCCGACGACCGCGTCCACGTGATGCACCGCACCGAGAAGGCCGGGCTGGGCGCCGCGTACGTCGCGGGCTTCCAGTGGGCGCTCGACCGCAACTACGGCGTCATCTGCGAGATGGACGCCGACGGCTCGCACGCCCCGGAGCAGCTGCACCGGCTGCTCGACGCCCTGCCGCAGGCCGACCTGGTGCTGGGCTCGCGCTGGGTGCCGGGCGGCGAGGTCGTGAACTGGCCGACGCAGCGCAAGCTGCTGTCGCTGGGCGGCTCGCTGTACTCGCGCCTCGCGCTGGGCGCGAACATCCGCGACATGACGGGTGGCTACCGGGCGTTCCGCGCGGACACCCTGCGCAAGCTGAACCTCGCCTCGGTCGCGTCGGCCGGGTACTGCTTCCAGATCGACCTGCTGTGGCGCACGCTGGAGCTGGGCTTCCGGGTGCGCGAGGTGCCGATCACGTTCCTCGAGCGCGAGTTCGGCGAGTCGAAGATGAGCGGCAACATCGTCCGCGAGGCGCTGATCCGCGTGACGAAGTGGGGCCTGCGCCGCCGCGGCAACCAGGTCAAGGACCTGTTCACGGGCAAGCGGAAGTAGTCGCACGGTCACTTCGGACCGTTCGTCGTGGACGGTCCGAAGTGGCGGCCGTCATTTCCGGTACTTCCCGTCGATCGGTTCCAGGCCGTTGCCGCCGCTCGAAGGTGATCAACCGGCAGCGGAGGTCGGCGTCGTCCGTGCTTCGCCCGCCCTGTGAACGGGTATCACCTGGGGCATGACGCTGGTTTCCGAACGCCATCCGCTCCGCGCGCTCGGCCTGTTCGCCGCGGCCGTGCTGGTGACCGCCGTGGTCGGGTCGCTGTTCTCCGTGTCCGCGGGATCGACGTACATGGCACTGGAGCAGCCTTCCTGGGCGCCGCCCCCGTGGCTGTTCGGTCCGGTGTGGACGCTGCTCTACGTGATGATCGCGTTCGCCGGGTGGCTGGCGTGGCGGGCCGGGGCGACGCGGCGCGAGCTGACCCTGTTCGGCGTGCAGCTCGTGCTGAACGCGGCCTGGACGCCGTTGTTCTTCGGCCTCGGGTGGTTCTGGGTGGCGTTCGCCGAGATCCTGGTGCTGTGGCTCGCGATCGTCGCGGTGATCGTGGCGTTCACCAGGCGCAGCAAGGCCGCCGGCCTGCTCCTCGTGCCCTACCTGGGCTGGGTGAGCTTCGCGGCGGCCCTGAACCTGTCGATCGCCGTCCTCAACTGACCGGGCTCAGTTGACGGGCGAGTTGCTGCGGGCCCGTTCGACCGCGGTCGTCGCGATGCCGAGCACGATCATGCCCGCGCCGAGGCCGAGGTGCAGCCAGTTGTCGGCCGTGTTGATCGGCAGGAAGTTCGCGGCGGTGTGCTCACCGATGGCCGAGCCGTAGACCCACAGGAACACGTAGACGCCGCCGCCCGCCACCAGGAACGCGCGGGCGAACTGGGACCGCTTCGCGGCGAGCAGGCCGAGCACCCCGAACAGCAGGTGCACGAGGTTGTGCAGCACGGAGACGGCGAAGAGGCCGAACAGGAGGGCGCCCGAGTGGCCGGCGAAGCTGAGCTCGTCGTAGTGCGTGGTGACGCCCGGGATGAAGCCGAGCACGCCGACGAGCAGGAACGCCGCTCCCACCACTGAGGCTGCCGTTTGAACTGGTCGCATGCTGGGTGGCTACCCGGTGACGGCCGGGATGAACTCCCGGAGCACCTCCATGCCGGTCATCGTGGGTGCTCCGGCCGGTTCGGGGCCGAGCACGCGGGCCAGGACCGGGCCGAGCACCTCGCGGAAGAAGCGGTCGGCGTGGTCCTTGCTGTCCCACACGGCGATGACCCGGAACTCCCCGTCCGCCCGGCAGGCGTAGCGGGCGCGCAGGCCGTCGGGGGTGGTCGAGCCCATCACCTGGTCGAGCTGGTCGAGGGACTGGGTGGGCGGGGTCGCGATGGTGAGCCACATGGGGTCCTCCTCGGTCGATATTGCTCCCAAGGTAGGAAGTTCTGGCTGGTCAGCCATCCGCCGGAGTACTCGGTGAGGTACTCATCCACGCCGCGATCTGGCTGCGGCTGCGGAAGCCGAGCTTGGTGAGGACGTGCTGGACGTGGTTCTGGGCGGTCCGTTCGGAGATCACCAGCCGGCGCGCGATCTGCCGGTTCGTCAGGCCCTCGGTGACGAGCGTCGCGACCTCGTGCTCGCGGCTGCTCAGCTCGGTCGTGGTGAACGCCGTCATGCCCAGCGACCGGATCGCCCGGTCGGCGGCGCGGTGCACGGCGTCGGCGTCGCGGCCCAGCGCGCGCAACGCCGCCGCGAGGTGCCAGCGGGCCTCGGCGGCGAACGCGGGGGCGCCCGCCCGGGAGGCCTCGTCGACGGCGGTGGTGAGGTCGGCGACGGCCTTCTCGTGCTCGCCGAGAGCCAGGTGACCGCGGCCCAGCGCGAGGGTCACCGGGCCCATGTACGCGACGCCGTTGCCGGCCGCGTGCTCGCCGCGGAACTCCGCGAGCCGGGGCAGGATCAGGCGCAGGTCGTCGGTGAGGCCGAGCCCCGCCGTCACCAGGACGGCGTCGACCAGTCCCGGCAGCACGAAGAACGCGGGCAGGTCCCACTCGGCGATCGGGCCGCAGCGGCGGTAGAAGTCCAGGGCCTCGTCGCGCAGGCCCGCGCGCAGCAGCAGGAACGCCCGCGTGAGCTTCGACATCAGCCGGAACCGCGGCGGCGGGTCGTGGAAGTGGCGGGCGAGCGCCAGGCCGTCCTCGGTGGGGGAGAGATGGCAGGAGAGCCCGCACTGCAAAGCGAAGTAGGCGCCCGACGCCGGTTCGCGCTCGATCACCCGCATCCGGTCGTAGCCCCGCCGCCCGATCTCCTGGGCCTCCGCGAAACGGCCCTGCGCCTGGGCGATGCACGCCGTCACGACGTCGAGGTGCCACAACGGGACCTGACCGCCGACGCGGTCGCAGGCGAGCTTGAGCGCCGGCAGTTCCTCCTGCGCGGCAGCGAGCTCGCCGCTCTCGACCAACGCGTGGACGCGCCACAGCGATCCCCACATCGCACCGCGCGGGCTGTGCGTGCGGTGCGCGAGGGCGATCATCTCCGCGGCGAGGCCGAGGCGTTCGGCGCGACCGGCCGGACCGGGGCACGCCTCCTGCCTGGCGTGCAGCGCCTCCGCGAGCGCGCGGTCGTCCCCCCGTGCCAGGCGCAGCGCCTCCCGGCTGAGCTCGTCGAGCCGGTGCTGTTCGCCTCGGTAGAACGCGAGATGGCTGCGCTGGGCCAGCAGCCGGGCGCGCGTGGCCGGGCTGACGTCGTGGCGGAGAGCGTTGTCGCACAACGGGGTCGCGATCGCGTTGACGCCCGCGCCGGGTGCCGCTTCCAGGACCAGGGCGGCTTCCGCGATCTCCTCGGGCGTGCCGGCCAGTTCGGCGGCGCGCTGGGCGGCCTGGACACACCCCGCTAGGTCCCCGGCGAAGTAGGCGGCCCGGCCCAGTGCCACCTGGAGGTCGTGGCTGTCGGCGAGAGCCGCCGCGGCTCGGTAGAGGCGTGCGCCCTCCTCGTAGGCGAGCCGCTTGACCGCGTCCCGCGCTGCGCGGATCGTCCAGGTGCGGGCTTTCTCCTTCGCGCCGCAGGCGTCCCAGTGCCGGGCGACGTCCGCGTAGTGCGTGCTGCCCGCCATCGCCTCGGCGATCCGGCGGTGCAGCGCGCGGCGTTCGGCGGGGGTGAGCGCGGCCTCGACCGCGTCCCTGGTCAGCGCGTGCGTGAACCGGTGCCCCGTCGCGTCGATCAGCGTCGCCGCCTCGTCCAGCGCGCCGAGCGGCTGTCCCGAGGCCGTGGCGGCGAGATCGGGGTCGAAGTCGCGGCCGATCAGCGCCGCCGTCTTGATCAGCTCACGGGCGCCGGGGGACAGCCGGGTGAGCCGGGCGGTGACGATGTCGCGGACGCTGCGCGGCGGCTGGTCCGCACGCCACGTGCCGTCCTCGAGCGCACGGGCGATCTCCGTGACGAACAACGGGTTGCCGCTGGTCAGCTCCATGATCGTGGCCGCGTGCGCGGCACCGGCCAGTTCGGCCACCTCGTCGGCGGTCAGACCGTGCAGGTCGATGCGGTCGGCCGAGCGCATGAGGTCCGCGACCGCCGGGCAGGGGTCGCGGAAGGTCGCGAACAGCAGCACGTTCCGCAGCTGTGCGGCGAGGTGGCCGAGGACGAGCAGTGACGCCTCGTCGGCCCAGTGGACGTCCTCGACGATGATCACCAGGCCGTCGCGGTCCAGCGCGGACGCGATCGCGTCGAACACCCGGAACCTGTCCTGCGGTACCTCGGCGTCGTGCGCGAGCACCCCGTCGGGATCGGCACCGGCCGCCTTCAGCACCTGCCGCCACGGCCAGAACGCCGGTGCGCCCGCGGTCTCGGCGCAGTGCCCCCACACGACCTCCCGGCCGAGCGCGAGCGCGAGCCCGGCCAGCTCCTGGGCCAGCCTCGTCTTGCCGATGCCCGGCTCGCCGCCGCAGAGCACCAGCCGTCCGGTCTCCGCCGCCAGCCACGACCGTGCCGCAGCGAGTTCGCGAGCGCGCCCCACGACCTCCACGACTGGACATCGCTCCACCGCGCGACCGCGTTTCTCGCGAATGCCGCGATAAATGGTTGACCGCCGGTCACGCGCTCCGGCAAGGTGATCCGCATGCGCCGCTATCGCAGCTGTCCGCCCAGCTCAGGCTCTCCGTCGTGATGCCGTAAGGCCTCGCCGACGTCGAGAGCCGCCCTCACCGTGAGAACGGGTGAGGGCGGCTTTTTCGTGTGCCCGGAAGTGTTCTGACAATGGTGGAGAAGGGGCTGTGGAGCCCCGCCCGTCTGTAAAACGGGAGCCTCGCGCAGAGTCGGTTCGACTCCGACCTCCACCACCAGCCGTTGCGCCACCGGGGTGAACCCGGCAACGACGCCCCTCCTTCCCGCGACCTACTGGTGGAGGAAGGGGAAACATGTCCATCGACATCCAGCAGCCCCGGCCGCAGGGCCTGGTCGGAAGCCACGTCCACATCGCCGGCACCGCGGGCGGAGCGTTCGAGGCTCAGTTCAACTACCGGATCCACGAAGGTCACGACGAGGTCGTGGGCGGGTTCATGGCCGGGGACGGGGCCGGCGGTCACGGCCAGTTCCAGGTGCAGGTCGACGTGTCGGGTGCGTCCTTCGCGCTCGACCGGCTCTACGTCGAGGTGTTCTGGGTGTCGCCCAAGGACGGCGCCGAGCTCGACAAGGTCATCGTGCCGGTCGTGTACGGGCCGCGGATCGTGCCCGGCTACCGGGTCTACCAGGAGTACGAGGTCAAGCCCGGTGACACGCTGTGGGGGATCGCGACGCAGTTCTACGGCGCCGGCAACCTCTACCCCCGCCTGGTGAGGGCCAACCCGCACGTCATCACGGACCCCAACGTGATCGCCCCCGGCACCGTGATCCGGGTTCCGCAGGCCTGAACCCCGCGGGTCCTCCTCCGACGCGGACAAGGGGGAGGACCCGCGTTCTTTCGGTCAGACCACCTCTGTGACCGCGCCGACACACCTCGTCGTGACGTCGGACACGGGCTCAAGTGAAGCTGTGCCGAGGACCTGGTGCCTTGTTGGTTTCATACAAAGCACGCTGCTCAACTCGTTCCGCTCCAGCGGTTTTGTTACCGGGTAGTAGACGAGAGTGTGTACATCGATTGGGCGGCGACTGCCGCTGAGGTTGTCTGTCCGCGAGGAGAGAAGTCGTTGTTCAGTCGTGTAGCGATCGTCAACCGCGGGGAAGCCGCAATGCGGCTGATCCACGCCGTCCGTGAACTCGCCGCCGAGTCAGGGGAACGGATCGAGACCGTCGCCCTGTACACCGATGTCGACAAGTCGGCACCCTTCGTCAGAGAAGCCGACCTCGCCTACAACCTCGGCCTGGCGGCGGACCGTCCGTACCTCGACCTGAAGGTGCTGGAGAGGGCTCTCGTCGAGACGAAGGCCGACGCGGCCTGGGTCGGCTGGGGCTTCGTCGCCGAGATCCCCGAGTTCGCCGAGCTGTGCGAGAAGGTCGGCGTCGCGTTCGTCGGCCCGTCCGCCGAGGCCATGCGCAAGCTCGGTGACAAGATCGGCTCGAAGCTGATCGCCGAGGAGGTCGGCGTCCCGGTCGCGCCGTGGTCGCGCGGTGCCGTCGAGAACCTCGAGCACGCCTTGAAGGTGGCCGAGGAGGTCACCTACCCGCTGATGCTCAAGGCGACCGCCGGTGGTGGCGGCCGGGGCATCCGCAAGATCACCTCTCCTGCCGAGATGGAGGAGAACTTCGACCGCACGAGCATGGAGGCCGAGCGCGCGTTCGGCTCCGGCGTGATGTTCCTCGAGCGCCTGGTCACCGGCGCCCGGCACGTCGAGGTGCAGGTCATCGCCGACGGCCAGGGCACGGCGTGGGCGCTCGGCGTCCGCGACTGCTCGGTGCAGCGGCGCAACCAGAAGATCATCGAGGAGTCGGCCTCCTGCGTGCTGGAGCCGCACCAGGTCGACGAGCTGAAGGCGTCGGCGGAACGGCTCGCGAACGCGGTGGGCTACCGCGGCGCGTGCACTGTCGAGTTCCTCTACCACCCCGGCGAGAAGCTCTTCGCGTTCCTCGAGGTCAACACCCGCCTGCAGGTCGAGCACCCGATCACCGAGATCACCACGGGCTTCGACCTGGTCAAGGCCCAGCTGCACGTCGCGGGCGGCGGCAGGCTCGAAGGCGAGAAGCCGGTCGAGCTCGGCCACGCCGTCGAGGCCCGCCTGAACGCCGAGGACCCGGACCGCGACTTCGCGCCGTGCCCCGGCACGATCGTTCGGCTGGAACTGCCCGCGGGTCCCGGCATCCGCGTCGACACGGGCGTGGCCGAGGGCTCGCAGATCCCCGCCGACTTCGACTCGATGATCGCGAAGATCATCGCGTACGGCCGCAACCGCGACGAGGCGCTGGGCAAGCTGCGCCGCGCCATGGCCGAGACGACCGTCATCATCGAGGGCGGTACGACCAACAAGAGCTTCGTCCTCGACCTGCTCGACGAGCCCGCCGTGATCGACGGCTCCGCCGACACCTCGTGGATCGACCGCGTCCGCGCCGACGGCGGCCTCATCTCGCACCGCCACTCCGCGATCGCCCTGGCGGCCGCCGGCATCGAGGTGTACGAGGACGAGGAGCAGATCAACCGCACCGAACTGCTGGCCTCCGCCCGCGGCGGCCAGCCGCGCACGAACCACGAGGGCGCGGTCAAGCTGGAGTTCGTGCTCCGCGGCCAGCCGTACGTGGTGACCGTCGCCCGCGTCGGCGCCGCGAGCTACCGCGTCGGTGTGTCCGCCGCCGACTCCGAGACCGTGCTGACCGGTGATGTCGACGTCGAGCGGTTCGACCACCACGTCGGCCAGATCACCGTCAACGGCGAGCGGTTCCGCGTCGTCACCGGCACGCACGGCCCGGTCCACCAGGTCGAGGTCGACGGGGTCACCCACCGGGTCACGCGTGACGAGGGCGGTGTCCTGCGCTCGCCGATGCCCGCGCTCGTCGTCGCCACGCCGCTCGCGGTCGGTGCCGAGGTCGAGGCCGGGGCGCCGGTCCTGGTGCTCGAGGCGATGAAGATGGAGACGGTGCTGCGCGCGCCGTTCCGCGCCCGCCTGAGGGAGCTGAACGTCGTCGTCGGCACCCAGGTGCCCGCCGGTGGCGCGTTGCTGAAGCTCGAGGAGATCGAGGACGCCTCCGGCGCCGTCGAGGTGCAGAAGTCCGAGTCGGCCGTCGAGCTGGAACTGCCCGCGCCGCGCACGGACGTCCGGCCGGAGGAGCTCGTCGCCAGCGGCATCGACGACCTGCGCAACCTGCTGCTGGGCTTCGACACCACGGCCGCCGACACCGAGCGGGTGCTCGCGAACTACATGAGCGCGCGGCACGACCTGCCGGAGCGGCCGCTGGTCCAGGAGGCCGAGCTGCTCAGCATCTTCGCCGACCTGTGCGACCTCTCGCGCAACCGTCCCGCCGGTGAGGAGTCCAAGCCGGAGAACCACATCCACTCTCCGCGCGAGCACTTCCACACGTACCTGAAGACGCTCGACGCCGACCGCGCGGCGCTGCCGGAGGGCTTCCGCGCCCGCCTGCAGAACGTGATCGGCCACTACGGCATCACCGAGCTCGACCGCACGCCGGAGCTGGAGCAGGCCGTCTTCCGCATCTTCGTGGCGCTGCGCCGCGGCGTGTTCGACGCGGCCGTCGCGACGACCCTGCTGCGCCAGTGGGTGCAGGAGGCGCCGCCGGTCGAGTCGGAGCGCGTCCGGATCGGCCTGGTGCTGGAGCACATCGTCGCCGCGACGCAGGTCCGCTATCCGGCGGTGGCCGACCTCGCCCGCAGCGTCGTGTTCACCTGGTTCGCCCAGCCGCTGGTGCGCCGCAACCGCGCCCGCGTGCACAGCGAGGTCCGCAAGCACCTGATCCACCTCGACGCGCACCCGCGGGCGGCGGACCGCGAGGAGCGGATCGTCGCGATGGTGGCGTCGGCCGAACCGCTGGTGCGTCTGCTCGGCCAGCGCATCGGCAAGCCCGGCGCGGACAACACGCCGCTGCTCGAGGTGCTGGCCCGCCGTTACTACACCAAGAAGGCGCTGGAGAACCCGCGCGTGCACGGCGCGTTCTTCATCGCGGAGAACGAGCCGGAGCAGACGCGCCTCGTCTCGACCGCGGTGGAGTTCCCGTCGCTGGTCGACGCCATCGGTGACGTCGTCAAGCACGGCACCGGAAGCGCGGTCGTCGCGGACCTCTACGTCAACTGGCCCGGCGGTCCGTCCGACCAGGACGAGATGGCCGCGGGCCTCGGTGCCGCGCTCGCCGCGCACCAGCTGCCGCCGACGATCACCCGCATCACCACCACGGTGGCGGGCCGCCGCGGCGAGTCGATGCACCACCACTTCACGTTCCGCCCGTCGTCCAACGGGTTCGCGGAGGAGAGGCTGGTGCGCGGGCTGCACCCGCGCATCGCCGAACGCATGCAGCTGGAGCGGCTGCGGGAGTTCGACCTCACCCGGTTGTCCTCTGTGGACGAGGACGTCTACCTGTTCCGCGCCGTGGCCAAGGCGAACAAGTCCGACGAGCGCCTCGTCGCGCTGGGCCAGGTCCGCGACCTGACGCCGTTGCGCGACGACGAGGGCCGGATCGTGGCCCTGCCCGCCGCCGAGGACGTCCTGGCGACCTGCCTGGACGGCATCCGCCGGGCCCGCGCGCAGGCCGGTGGCCGCACCCGTCTCGCCACCAACCGCGTGGTGCTCTACGCGTGGCCGCCCACCGAGCTCGGGTCCAAGGACCTGGACGCGGTCGCCCAGCGCGTCCTCCCGACGACCGCGGGCCTGGACCTCGAAGAGGTCCTGTTCCTGGCGCGCCGCCGGGACCCGGTGTCCGGTGACGTCTCCGACATCGCGGTGAGGATCGCGAACGACGCCGGTTCCGGTGTGCGGTTCTCGTTCGTGCAGCCGCCGACCAATCCGATCCAGCCGCTCGACGACTACCGCCAGAACGTCCTGCGCGCCCAGTCGCGCGGCACGATCTACCCGTACGAGCTGGTCGACATGCTCGTCGGCGACGGCGGGTCCTTCGTGGAGCACGACCTCGTCGACGGCGCGCTGGTGCCGGTCGACCGCCCGCGCGGTGGCAACAAGGCCGGCATCGTCGTCGGTGTCGTGACGACGCCGACTCCCGCGTACCCCGAGGGCATGAAGCGCGTGGTGCTGCTCGGCGACCCGACGAAGTCCCTGGGCGCGCTGGCCGAGCCCGAGTGCTCGCGGGTGATCCACGCCATCGACCTCGCCGAGGAGCTCTCCGTTCCGCTGGAGTGGTTCTCGCTGTCCTCCGGCGCGAAGATCTCGATGAGCTCCGGTGTCGAGAACATGGACTGGGTGGCCGCGGCGCTGAAGCGGATCGTCGAGTTCACGCAGGCCGGCGGCGAGATCAACGTCGTCGTCAACGGCATCAACGTCGGCGCCCAGCCGTACTGGAACGCCGAGGCCACGATGCTCATGCACACCAAGGGCATCCTGGTCATGACGCCGGACTCGGCGATGGTGCTGACCGGCAAGCAGGCGCTCGACTTCTCCGGTGGCGTCTCGGCCGAGGACAACTACGGCATCGGCGGCTACGACCGCGTCATGGGCCCGAACGGCCAGGCGCAGTACTGGGCCCCGAACCTGCGGTCGGCGTTCGACGTGCTCCTCGCGCACTACGAGCACAGCTACATCGCGCCGGGTGAGGCCGGTCCGCGCCGGGTGTCCACTTCGGACCCGTCGGACCGCGACGTCTCGTCCTACCCGCACGTCGTCGGCGACAGCCCGTTCACCACGGTCGGCGAGATCTTCTCGGTCGAGTCGAACCCGGACCGCAAGAAGCCGTTCGACATCCGCACGGTCATGCGCGCCCTGTCCGACCAGGACCACGAGGTGCTGGAGCGCTGGGCCGGCATGGCCGACGCCGACACCGCCGTCGTCCAGGACGTGCACCTCGGCGGCATCCCGGTGACGCTGCTCGGCGTCGAGTCGCGCGGTGTCGCCCGCACCGGCTTCCCGCCCACCGACGGCCCGGACACCTACACCGCCGGCACGTTGTTCCCGAAGTCGTCGAAGAAGGCGGCCCGCGCGATCAACGCGGCCTCGGGCAACCGGCCGCTCGTCGTGCTGGCGAACCTGTCCGGTTTCGACGGTTCACCGGAGTCGATGCGGGAACTGCAGCTGGAGTACGGCGCCGAGATCGGCCGCGCGATCGTCAACTTCCGCGGCCCGATCGTGTTCACCGTGATCTCGCGGTACCACGGCGGCGCGTTCGTGGTCTTCTCGAAGGCCCTGAACCCGTCCATGACGGTGCTCGCGGTCGAGGGCTCGTTCGCCTCGGTCATCGGTGGCGCGCCCGCCGCGGCCGTGGTGTTCGCCCGCGAGGTGGACGGCCGCACGGCCAACGACCCGCGCGTGAAGAAGCTGGAGTCCGCGGTGGCCGAGGCCTCCGGTGCCGAACGGTCGGCCCTGACCGCCGAGCTGACGTCGACGCGGCAGTCGGTGCGGACCGAGAAGCTGAACGAGATGGCCGCCGAGTTCGACCGGGTGCACAGCGTGCAGCGCGCGGTCGAGGTCGGAGCGGTCGACGCGATCATCTCGGCCGCGCAGCTGCGGCCGGCGATCATCAAGGCGATCGAGGACGGTCTCGCGAAGTAGTCCCCTAGGATCAGGCCCGGTCATCCCGTTCTCGGGTGGCCGGGCTTTTTCCTTGGGGGAGGAAATGATCGTGAACTCCGCGCTCGCCGCTGTGCTCGACGCCCAGTCCGACGACAACGAGCGGCTGCTGGCCGCGCTGGCCGACCACGGGGTGTTCGTGCCAGTGCAGGCGAGCGGCTCCGTGCTCTTCGCCAAGGGCGCCGACGGTGGTCCCGCCATTCCCGGCTTCGTCAGCGAGGCGTGCTGCTCCGACCAGTTGCCGCAGGCAGCCGGTTCCGTGCACTGCGACGCGGGGCGGTTGCTGGACATCGCGCGCCAGACCGGTGTCGAGACGCTGTCGCTGCACTCGTTCGGCGGCTGGGCCCGTGTACCGGTGCCGTTGCTGCGCCACACGATGCGGGAGCGCGGCCGGAACGCGGCGGGGGAGCGGATGCAGCTTCGTCCCTCCAGCCACGCGCTGGCCATCGCGCTGCGGCAGGCGCTGGTGCGGCGGATCGCGGAGTTCCCCGCCGTCAGGACGGTCTGGGTGTCGAACGCCCGCTGGATCGACACCGGCGTGGAACACCTGATGCTGCACATCGCGGTCGACGAGCCGATCCCGTCGCCGTCGGCGAAGCGGCTGATGGACGTTCTGCTGGCCGAGGAAGTGTCGCTCGGCGAGGAGGATCCGCAGCTGGGCTCGATCGCGCTGAACACCAAGACCCACGCCGCCCACCTGGCGGAGCTGGAGGGGATGGGCCTGGACCCGGTGCGGGCGCCTCGGGCCAAGCGCTGGTGGCGGCGGGCCTGATCACTCGTTCGTCACGCCGAACGGGACGTGCACGCACGGCACCGTCTGGACCAGGTGGCCGCGCTGGTCGTCGAAGAAGATGTGCGGCTTGAGCACGTCCAGGATCGGCGCCTTCCTCAACCCTCCCAGGAAGAACGCGTCGTTGACCGTGAGGCCCCACGCCTTGAGGCTGTTGATCGCGCGCTCGTGGGCGGGGGCGGACCGGGCGGTCACCACCGAGACCCGGACGCGGTCCTCGGCCTGGCGCTGGATCCGGTTCACGCCCGCGAGGAAGTTCCTCAGTGGACCGGGGTCCAGTGGCGTGACGACGTTCGTGGCCTCGTGCTGCTGGAACTGGTCGAGGCCGCCGCTCTGGTAGATCCGCTCGGACGCGTCGTCGGCGAGCACGCCGTCGAAGTCGAACGCGATCCGCAGCGCCGGATCGTCGTCGTCGCGGAACGACGACTGGAGCACCTGGCCGGCCGGGAGACCGGCGAGGGTCGCCTTGCGGACGTCGTTCTCGTTGGCGGACAGGAACAACGACATGTTCAGGGCCGGCATGTACTCGTGCGGCGCCCGGCCCTCGGTGAAGATCGCGCGGGTGATCCCGAGGCCGTGGTGCGCCGCCGACCTCAGGATGCGCAGGCCGGTGTCGGGGGAGTTGCGCGACAGCACGATCACCTCGACCAGCGGTGCCAGCGCGTTGAGGCCCAGCAGGCGGCGTAGGAACGGGAACGCGACGCCTGCGGCGAACGGTTCGTCCAGGTGCGTCTCCTGGTAGGCGCGGTAGGCCTGTTCGCCCTCGGCGTGGAAGACGGCGTCGGACTCGGTCAGGTCGAACAGAGCGCTCGACGCGACGCCTACGACCAGCAGGTTCTCCAGGCTGGGGGCCACATCACGTGATCGTAGCCGCCCGGTTCCGGCTTTTCTGGTACGGTCGTACCAATGTATTGGGTGGTGCTGATCGCGTCCGGGGTGCTGGAGGCCGTGTGGGCCACGGCGCTCTCGGCCTCCAGGGGTTTTCGCCGGTTCTGGCCGGTCGTGGTGTTCGCCGTGTCGATGACGCTGAGCGTCCTCGGACTGGCTTGGGCGATGCGAGGAATCCCGGTCGGCACGGCGTACGCGGTGTGGGTCGGCGTGGGGGCCGTGCTCACCGTGCTCGTCGCGGTGGCGCGCGGTGAGGAGAGGCTCGGGGTGGCCAAGGCGCTGCTGCTGGTCGCGTTGATCGGCTGCGTCGCGGGCCTGAAGGTGGTGAGCTGATGCACTGGGCCGTGTTGCTGGGGAGCGCCGTGCTCGAAGCGGTGTGGGCGACGGCGTTGTCGCAAGGGGCCTACGTGCTCTTCGTGATCGCCGCGACGCTGAGCATGGTCGGGCTTTCCGTTGGCATGAGGCGGATTCCGGTCGGAACCGCCTACGCCGTGTGGGTCGGCGTCGGAGCGGCGTTGACGGTGACGTGGGCGATGATCACCGGCGAGGAAGCGGTCTCCGCGTGGAAGATCGTGTTCCTCACCGGGATCATCGCCTGCGTCATCGGGCTGAAGTTCCTGAGATCAGGCGTTCAGCGTCCACCGCTGGTTCGCGGTGCCGGCGCAGTCCCAGAGCTGGAGCCTGGTCCCGTCGGCGGAGCTGTTGCCGGTGGCGTCGAGACACCGTCCTGACGCCGCGTTGCGCAGCTGGCCGTTGGCCTCGGCCGTCCACTGCTGGTTGCCCGCACCCGTGCAGTCCCACAACTGGGTCACCGCGCCGTTGGCGGTGCCGGACGCGTCCAGGCACTTGCCCAGGGCGCGCAACGTGGCCCCGTTGCGGGTCCACTGCTGGGCGTTGGTGCCGTTGCAGGTGTAGAGCTGGATCGCGGTGCCGTTGGCGGAGTTCGCCGCGGCCACGTCCACGCACTTGCCGCCGATCCCGGTGAGGGTGCCACCGGTGGGCGGGTTCGGGGTGCCGCCGCCGGCGGTCTCCCAGATGGCGTTGAGCAGGCTGGTGCTGCCGGTCGTGTCCTGGGAGAGCTCCCAGTTCATGATGCCGCCCGCGTTCGCCAGCGCCCACTGGGTCTTGCGACGGATCGTCGGGAGACCGTTGTAGTGGTTGCCGTTGTAGCTGTCGCGGTTGGCGTTGGCCGGGTCCTGCGCGACGAGGTCGCGGTAGGAGATGTAGGTCGGCCTGCTGTAGAACGGCACACCCAGAACCGCCTTGCCGGCCGGAAGGCCGCGGTTCTTCCAGAAGTTGACCGACGCGATCGACCAGTCGTAGTTCGCGTGCGGGCTTCCGCCGTCGTAGGCCATGATGTTCAGCCAGTCGACGATGCCGAACACCGCGGGCTGCACGCCGTTCGCCGTGCCGCCCTCGCTCACGACCGCAGCCGTGAGCAGCTTGCCGCGGCTGTGCAGCTGGTCGCCAAGCTGGCGCATCAGCAGCGTGTAGTTGTCGCCCTCGACGCCCGGATCCGGGTACTCCCAGTCCATGTCGACGCCGTCGAGGTTGTACTGGCTGACCAGGTTGATCAGCGCGTTGACGAACGTCGTGCGGCCGTTGGCACTGGCCGCGAAGATCTCGAAGTTGTCGTCGTTGCCGTTGTTCCAGCCGCCGACGGCGATCGAGACCTTGACGCCGTTCTGGTGGCCGAGGCTCACCAGCTGCTGCAGCTTGCCGGGGTCGGGGACGCCCTGGAGCGTGCCGTTGGAGTTCGGCAGGACGAACGAGTAGTTGATGTGCGTCAGCTTGTTGTACGGGAGCGTGCTGACGTTGCCGGACCACGACGGCATGTAGCCGACGCTCTTGAACCCGGCGGGGTAGGCGGCCTGCGCGGCAGGCGCCATGACTGTCAAGGTCGCCGCGGCGGCGGCCAGCGCGAGGCCGGCGGCACCGAGGCGTGAGCGGAATGAACGCATTGCAGGGGAGGCCTTCCACTTCGTCGAGCGCCCACCGCGACGTTAGTGGTCTAGACCGGTTGCGGGAAGATCAACTGGGGACCGGAACTGGTTCCGGTCTGCCGGCGGGGAATCACCGCAGGTAGGAGGCGCCGTTCACGTCGATGATCGTGCCGCTGGCCCACAGCGCGCCCTCCGTGGTCAGCCACGCGACGGCCGCGGCGACCTCTTCCGGCTCGGCGACGCGGCCGAACGGGCTCTGCGCCCGGATCCGCTCGCCCTCCGGGCTCGCGAGGAGGTCGGTGACCATGTCGGTCCTGACGAAACCCGGCGCGACGCCGGCGACCGCGATGCCCTGCGGGGCCAGCGACTGGGCGAGCGACTGGGTCATCGCGTGCAGGCCGGCCTTCGCCGCGCCGTACGCGGGGGCGTCGGGCTCACCCCGGTAGGCGCCCCGCGAGCCGACGTTGACGATGCGACCGCCGCGGGTCATGTGCCGGACCGCGTGCCAGGCGAGGTCGGCCGGTCCGTAGAGGTTCAGCTCGACGGTGCGGCGCCAGGCCTGCTGCCACTCCTCGAAGCTCGTCGTGGCGATGGGGTGGTGGAAGTAGATCCCCGCGTTGTTGACCAGGACGTCGAGGCCGCCGAGCTTCTCGGCGGCCTCCTCGACGATCTGCCCGGCCTGGTCCGCGCCGAGGTCGCCCTGCACGGTGACGTGGCCGTCGCCGGGCAGACTCCCGGCCACGGCCTGGGCTTCGTCCGCGCCGGAGCGGTAGTGGACGGCGACCTGGTGGCCTTGCCGGGCCAGCGCGTGGGCGACGGCGGCGCCGATGCCGCGCGAGGCCCCGGTGACGAGAGCGAGTCGAGTCATGTGGCGATCATGCCTGATTGTCGATCATCCACTTGCCGTTCTGCTGCACCAGCGTGTACGTGTGCGTTTCGGTCGTGTAGACGCTGTCACCCTGCATGTACTGCAGTGTCACGGTCACCACGTTGTCGCCCACCGCCGCGGCGTTCGACACCCTCACCGCGGTGAACTGGCTCCAGAACTGCTGATACGTCTGGAAGGTCTGGTTGCGGCTCGCCTTGAACTTGTCGGTGAGCGTCGCCCAGCCCGCTTCGAGGTTGCCCGGCCTCTGCGCGTAGTAGTTCTCGATCGTCTGCTGGGCGGTCTGCGGCGCGACCGGTGGCGGAGGCTGGACCTGGCTCGGAGTGCCGGCCGGCGGGGTCGTCTGGGAGCTCGCGGGCGGCTGCGACTGGCCGGTGCCCGGCTGCTGCGACTCCGTCTGACCCGTCGTCTGCCCGCTCGTGGGCTGGTTCGGCGTGCTCGAGGACGACTGGCCGTCACCGGGCGGCTGGGCGTTCTGCTTGTCGCCCTTGGGCCACAGCAGGAACGAGCCGACGCCCACGGCCAGCACGAGCAGGACGATCGCGATGGGGACCAGCGGGAACTTGCGACGGTTCTCGTCCGGTTCCGCTGGAGGCACCGGTGCCGGTGGGCTCGAGGCAGCGGTCGCCGCGCCTTCCGCCACGAGGGTCTGGCGGGCCGGGGTGGTGGGCTGCGCGGCAGCGGGCTCCGGGGTGACCGGCGGGGCTGCCTGGGGCTCCGGGGTGGTGGGCCGGGGTTCCGCTGCGGCGGGCTGTGGTTCGGGGGTGACGGGCGGTGCGGCCGCCGGCGTCTCCTGCGCCTCGGCCGGATCGGCGTCCGTCGCGGGCGTGGGCTCGGGGTCCGGTTCGGGCTTGGCGGGCGGGGCCGTCAGCCCGGCCGCCTCCACGGCCGCGGCGCCCGCGACCAGCCCCGCCGCGGCGGCCGCGGCCTCCTGCTTCGCCTTCTCCTCCGGCTGGGCCTCGATCGGGAGCTTGACCGTCGCCGGGATGACGACCGTCGCCTCGGAGGCCTGCGGCGTCTCGTTCACGACGGCGGCCAGCAGGTGGACGGCCTCCTGCATGGTCGGGCGGCGCGCGGGGTCGGTCGCGAGCAGCCGGAACAGCACGGGGGACAGCAGGGGACCGGCGTTGGCCGGCGGCATGATCGAGCCGCTGGCGACGCGGTGCAGCATCACGAGGTTGTTGTCCGCGGTGCCGAACGGCGGGCCGCCCTCGACGGCGTTGTAGAGCGTGGCGCCGAGCGAGAAGACGTCGGAGGGAAGGCCGGCGTCCTCGCCGCGGGCGACCTCGGGGGAGAAGAAGGCCGGGGTGCCGACGGTGCCCGTCGCGGTGGCGGTGCCGTCGTCGCCGGTGGCACGGGAGATGCCGAAGTCCGTGATCTTGACTTCCTGGTCGCCGATCAGGACGTTGCCGGGCTTCACGTCGCGGTGCTGGATGCCGTGGCGGTGCGCGGCGGCCAGGGCCGCGGCGGTGTAGCACCCGATGCGGGCCACCTCGCGCGGCGGCAGCGAGCCCTGCTCGGCGATCACGGCCGCGAGGCTGCGGGAGGGGAGGTACTCCATGATCAGCCAGGGGCGGCCGTCCTCCTCCACGACGTCGTAGACGCGGATGGCGTTCGGGTGCTCCAGCCGGGCGGCGAGGCGGGCCTCGCGCATGGCCCTGGCCTTCATCCTGTCCACCCTGGCGTCGTCGAGACCGTCCAGCGCGAGCAGTTCCTTGGCCGCGACCACGCGCTCTAGCTGCTCGTCATAGGCCTCCCAGACGACTCCCATCGCCCCTTGGCCGACCTTCTTCTTCAACTGGTAGCGGCTTCCGATCAGCCTGCTGCTCTCCTCCACGCGGGTGCTCCCGTCCCCTCTGATCACTCACAAGTGTGACGGTTGCCGCGTGGACCGTTGACCATAACCCCTAATGGGGGTATATATGGGGTTATGCCAAAAATTAACGTGTACCTCCCCGACGAGCTCGCCGATTCCGTGAAGGACATGAACATTCCCGTCTCGGCGATCTGCCAGAGAGCCCTCGAAGGCTCGGTCAAGCGGATCACGGCGATCCGCGCGCTCACCGTCGCCGACCTCGAACGCGACGACTTCCCCCACTTCACCGACCGCGCGTGGAAGGCGCTCAGGCTCGCCGGGGAGTGCTCCCAGGGCACCGGGATCGGCACGTCGCACCTCCTGCGCGGCATCGTCGACGAGGGTGGGAACCTGGCGCTGGACGTGCTCCGCGCGCTCGACATCACGCCGGACGGCCTCGCCTCTTCCATTCCCTCCGGCGCGGGCGGGAAAACCGGGTTCGCCGACGACGGCGCCGCAGCGCTGGAGCTCGCCGTCACTGAGTCCATCGCACTCGGGCACAACTACGTGGGCTGCGAACACCTGCTGCTCGGCATCGTCGCCGAACCGAACGGCAAGGGCGGCGAGGAGCTGCGCGCGCTGGGCGCGGACATCAAGGGCACGCGCCGCGCCGTGCAGACGGCGCTCGCGGGCATCGTCCACCTGCAGAAGCAGCAGAAGGCCGCCCCGGACGCGGCGAAGGTCCTGGAGATGATCATGTCGCGGCTGGCCCGGCTGGAGCAGCACGCGGGTATCGGCTGACGAGCTCGGCGCCGATGCGCGCCAGGTGCTCCTCGACCTCGGGCGACTCGACGGTGATCAGGCCGCCCCACCCGGCGACGTTGCGGGCGATGTCGAGCGGCCGCGGCGCCGTCAGCTCCACCCTCGTGTGCTCGCCCCGCTCCTCGACGACCGTGCAGTGGCGTCCGTGCTGGTGCTGGAAGACGCCCAGGAACCTCGTGGGCACGAGCACGGTCGCCGACGTCTGCGACCGCCTGGCCTCCATCGACGTGACCACCTCGTCCCAGGCGCCGGCGAGCTCGAAGCCGGCGGGGCGGGAGGACGGCGTGCCGGTGAGGGAGACGTCTACGACGCGATCGAGCCGGAACGTGCGCCGCCCGTCGCCGGTGCCGGCGATGAGGTACCAGGTGCCGTCCTTGTCGACGAGTCCCCACGGGTCGACCTCGCGCACCTTCGGTGCCTCGCCGCGCTTCTGGTAGGTCAGCCGCACCCGCACCTGTTTGACGACGGCCTGCTGCAGCGTGCCCGCCAGGGCGGGCCTGTCCCTGGTGTCCTCGCCCCACGCCGCCGTGTCGACGATCGTCGCGTCCGCGGCGGCCTCGGCCTCGGCCCGGAACGTCTGCGGCAGCGCGCGGACCAGCTTGCGCAGCGCCGACTTGATCTCCGGTGCGACGGACGCGGCCGGTCCGGCGACCAGGAACAACGCCTGCGCCTCCGCCGAGGTCAGGCCGCTCAGGTCGGTGCGGGCGCCGCCGACGAGCGACCAGCCCCCGCCCCTGCCCGGCTGGGGGTACACGGGTACGCCCGCCGCGGACAGCGCTTCAAGGTCGCGCCTCGCGGTGGCGTTGGAGACTTCGAGCTCTTCGGCCAGCTCGGCGGCGGTCACCCGGCCGCGGGCCTGCATCAGCAGCAAGGTGGCGACTAGACGGTCTGCGCGCATGTCTCCAGAGTTCCGCTAAAAGTGCTCATTGGATGAGCACTTTACGGCGGAAGCTGAGAACACAACCGAACGAGAACCTTCCTGGAGGCAGTTGTGTTGCGAGGCATGTCGACCGTGTCCTACTTCGCCGACGACCTGACCGAGGCCCGTGACTGGTACGCGTCGTTCCTCGGCGCCGACGCGTACTTCGAGCGGAGCACGCAGGACGGCCTGCTCGCCTACGTCGAGTTCCGCATCGGCGACTACCAGGCCGAACTGGGCATCGTGCACCGCAGCTTCGAGGTCACGCCGTCCGGCGGACCGGCGGGCCAGATCCTCTACTGGGCGGTCGACGACCTCGACGCGACGCTGGCCAGGTTGCTGGAGCTGGGCGCCAAAGTCCACGACGAACCCCGCGTGCGCGGCGAGGGCTTCGTGACGGCGTCGGTGGTCGACCCGTTCGGCAACATCCTCGGGGTCATGACCAACACCCACTACCTGGCGATCGCCGAGCGGAACCAGGCCGGCCGCCACGACGGATGACACGGGCAGCCGGAATCGCGGGCGGCGTGGTCCGCCGTCCGCATATCCTCCGCTGATGACGACGCGGCTCGCCATCACCGGACATCGTGGGCTCACCGCGGAGCTGGAGGCCGAGATCGACCGGATGATCCGCGCCGCGGTGGCGGAGAACGGCTCCGTGGTCGGGGTGTCGTGCCTCGCGGACGGAGCGGACGCGGTGTTCGCGCAGGCCGTGCTGGACGCGGGCGGCGCACTGGTCGCGGTGCTGCCGGCGTCGCGGTACCGCGAGACGCTGCCCGAGGCCTACCGGCCCGTCTACGACGGGCTGCTCGCGCGGGCGGGCAAGGTCGTCCAACTCGAGCACGTCACGCCGGACCCGCACGCCTACATGGAGGCGGGCAAGCGGATGGTCGACGAGTCCGACTCCCTGCTCGCGGTGTGGGACGGGCTGCCGGGACGCGGCCCCGGTGGGACGGCCGACGTGGTGGCCTACGCGCGGTCGAGGGGTGTGCCGGTCACGGTGCTGTGGCCCGAGGGCGCCGTCCGCTGAGCGTCCTCCCCAGCAGCACGCGGACCAGCACCGCCGGACTGAACAGTGCCGCGGGACGGGCGGCCAGCTGCGAGACGCGGACGTACGCGCGGTAGACCCGCCGGTCGCCGGGGATCGCCCCGAGCACGAGGCCGGAGTACCACCGCAGCAGGCGACCCGGCAGCGGGAGCTTTCTCGTGCCCCGCCCGAGATCGGCGGTCGTCGCGAACGTCCAGGGGAACCTGGCGGCCTTGGCGACCGCGCGCTGGAACACCAGCGGCTCGCCGGCAAGGTCGTGTTCCCGCAGCAGTTCGCGCAGGTCCGCGCAGTTCACGGCGGTGACCGTCAGGCCGTGTCCGTGCACGGGATCGAGCGAGACCACCGAGTCGCCGAGCGCGAGCAGGCCGCGCGGCCAGTCGGCGACCTCGTGAAAGCGGTTCCAGCGGTTGCGCGCCGTGCCGGCGTGGTGGATCGCCGACGCCGGGGTGGCCGTCTTGACTACCTCCGCGATGTCCTGGCACCGCAGGCTCCTGGCGTGGTCGAGGAAACCGTCGTCGTCCGCCGGCGCGGCGTCGCCGAACAGCGTCACGAGCCAGCGCGAACCGTCCACAGAGGACATCGAGCCGCCGCGCGTCTTCCCTGGCGCGTGGGTGGGCTCGCAGGCGTTCTTCCAGTCGAGCTCCAGGTCCCGGTTCACCTCGTAGAGACGGGAGGAGCAGGTGAGGTGTCCGCGGACGATCCTCGGTGCGGGGCAGTGCACGCCGAGTTCCGCGAGCCACGACACGAGCTTGCTGTCGCGGCCCGACGCGTCCACCACCAGGTCCGCGTAGTCGGTGAACGGGCGGTCGCCGCGCCTGCCGTGCACACCGGTGACCGTGCCGCGGTCGTGCAGCAGTCCGTTCACCGTCACACCGTCCACAAGGGACACGTTCGCGAGCCGCAGCACCCTGCGCCGGATGATCCGGTCGAGCGTCACGCGCGTCACCGAGAGCACGTCCAGACCCAGGTGGTCGCGCGGTGCCGGGCCGGCCGGGAAGTGGGTCAGGCAGTCGCTGCCCAGGTCCGCGCGGACGGCCCCCGCGTTCTCCAGCTCCCTGACGATCCTCGGGAAGAGCGACTCCAGCGCCTGCGCTCCGCGCGCCGGCAGCGGGTGCCGGTGGTGGGCGCTCGGAACGCCCGCGCGGTGGCCGGTGTCGGTGGTGATCGTGTCCCGTTCGACCAGCACGACGTCGCCGTACGACTCGGACAACACCCTCGCCGCCAGCAGCCCCGCGAAGCCGGCGCCGATGACCAGGGCGCGGTCGGAGTACATGGCGGCCATGCTGGCAGAGCGCCCCTCCCGGGGGACCCGCCAGGAGTCCTGTGTTCGCGCCACCTGTCAGGACAGCTTCGCGACCAGTTCCGCCCGGCTGCGCACCCCGAACTTGGCGAAGAGCGACTTGAGGTGGTCCTGCACGGTGTAGGGCGAGATGGCCAGCCGTGCCGCTATCGCCGACGTCGGCTGCCCGGCCAGCACCTCGTGGCAGACGTCCTCCTCGCGGCTGGTCACGCCGTGCGCCTTGAGCAGCAGTCCGAGCAGGTCCGCGCCCGACGCGCGGCTGATCGTGACGGCCGTCCCGCCGTCGCCGGGATCGTCGCCCACGAGTTCGCTCGCTTCGAGCAGGATCCAGCCGCCGTGCGCGTCGCGGAGCCTCGCCCTGAACGTCCCCGAACGCGCCCCGGCCGCCGCGGCCCGCAGCACCACCGCGAACCGGCCGGGCGCGACGTCCTCCAGTTCGTCGCGCCACCGCGCGGTGGACGCGGTCGACGACCGGATCGTGCCGTCACCGGCGACCACGACGATCGCAGGAGCGCCGGTCCGGCGGGCGGAGGTGCGCGCCGCGACCTGGGTGGCGGCTCCCAGAGCGGGTGCCACCCAGGTCATGAACTCCAGTTCGCGCTCGCTGAAGTCCTTGGTGCGCACCATTCCCGCCCCGCCCCAGCAGGTGTCGTCGGCGCGGAACAGCGACCGCAGCTCGTGGCTGAGACCGAGCGGCCGCCAGACCTCGTTCAGCCGCGCCGACCGCTTGTCCTCGAGCCTCGCCACCGTGTCGCCGCGCTGGGCCAGCGCGGCGAAGGTGTGCGGCTCACCGGGCGAGTACTCGCACGTCGCGAGCACCGGTTCGTACTGCTGCGGGATGCGGTTGACGCCGCTGGTCATGGTGCTGAACACGCCCGATTCCGGGTCCATCGACGCCCAGCAGGTGAGGTCGCACGGGACCACCCGGTCGACCAGGGCGATGGCCGCCTCGTGCAGTCGCGCGACGTCGAGCCCCGCGCGCGCCAGTGCCGTGACGTCGCGTCGCACGCCGAGCGCCCGACCCTCCCACATGGTTGGCAGTATGCGCCCGCTTCCGGCGGTCCGGGATCCCAGTTTTCCGGGATACCCCCGCTCGTCCGGCGTGCGGAGGCTTCAGCGCATGCTGACCACCGCAGGCGAGGGCGACGTGTTCACCGTGCCCGACGCGACGATCACGGTCCGGGTCCCGGCGAAGTCCACGGGCGGCGCCTACGAGTTGTTCGAGGTGGACGCGCCACGGGGAGAGGCCGCGCCACCGCACCGAACGCCGTGGCCGAAGGCCTACTACGTCCTGCACGGACGCATGGCGGTGTTCCTGGACGGCGAGCTGTTCGACCTGTCGCCCGGCGATGCCGTCACGATCCCGCCCAACGCGTCCCACACGTTCACCGTGCACACGCCGTCCGTGCAGTTCCTGGCGTTCGCCGTGGGAGAGGCCATGGGTGCGTTCCTCCGCGACCTGTCCGGGAACGGAATGGAGGCGCTGGGCCGCCACGGGGTGACGCTGTGAGCGTCGTGGCCCAGATCGCCGCCGCGGTCGCCGCCCTGGTGCACGTCGTGGTGTGGGTGTGCGAGGCGTTCCTGATCGGGCGCGTCCACCAGTCGATGTTCGGGCAGCCCGCGCGGGACGTGCCGGCGATCCGGCTGTGGGCGTTCGGGGTGGGGTTCTACAACCTGTTCCTGGCGTGCGGCCTGGTCGCCGGGCTGATCGCGGTGCGCGGCGGGCACGAACTGGTCGGCCGCACGCTGGTGTTCTACGTGTCGTGGTTCATGCTGGCGGGCAGCGTCGTGCTGGCGGTGGCCGATCAGCTGGCGCTGAGCCGCCCGCGCAACCAGGCGTGGGGAGGCGTTGCGGCGGAAGGGGTTCCACCGTTGGTAGTGTTGCTGTTCGCTTAGGAGCCGGGGGGCGCGTTTCTTGAAGACGATCGAGCTACCTGACGGTGCGGTGATCACCGGGCGCGGCCTGCGCGACGGGAAGATCGTGGAGCCGCACCCGCAGTACGGGGTGTACCTGCAGCCCAAGCCGGTCGACGTGCCGTGGCCGCACGACTGGATCGACTGGCCGGACTTCCGCCTCCCGCGCGATCACGACGCCGCGATCAGGCTGATCCGCTCCCTGCACGCCAGGGCGCTCTCCGGTGAGCAGGTCGAGGTGGCGTGCAGCGGTGGCATCGGCAGGACCGGCACGGTGATCTCGTGCCTGGCCGTGCTCGCCGGGGTCCCGGCGGCCGAGGCCGTGGCGTGGACGCGCGCGAACTACCACCGGCGTGCCGTCGAGACGCCGTGGCAGAAGCGGTGGGTCAGGAACTTCCCCGCCTAGGAGTCGAGTTCGACCGCGGAGCGCTTCTGCACCAGCTCGACGACCTGCGGTGGCACGGAGTCGCCGGCCGCGAGCAGCCGGGGCAGCAGCACGGCCTCCGTGGTCAGGGCCCGGAAGAACAGCTCGACCGTGACGTCGTGGCCGGGCCGGTGCACGACGGTGATCTCGTCGCCCGGCCCGATCAGGCCCTCCTCGAGCACGCGGAAGTAGGCGCCGGGCCGGGCGTGCCGGGTGAAGCGCTTCATCCAGCCGCGCTGCCCGAGGAACTCGGCGAACGTGCGGCACGGGATGCGCGCTCCGGTGATCTCCAGCAGCGCCGAGCCGATCCGCCAGCGCTCGCCGATGAGCGCGGTCGTGTGGTCGATGCCCTGCGTGGTCAGGTTCTCGCCGAACTGGCCGTTGTGCAGCGGGACGTCCAGCTCGGACTGCCACCAGTCGAGGTCCTCGCGCGCGTAGCCGTAGACGGCCTGGTACTCGCCGCCGTGCACGGTCAGGTCGGCGATCGAGTCACCGGCGACGCCGCTGCCCGCCGATCCCTTGGGACCCTGCGGGCTGACCAGCAGCGGCCCGTCGACCGGGCGTTTGTCGATGCCGGTGGCGCCCACGCGGGCGTAGTCGACCGGGACCGCCCTGCGGGCGATGTTCAGCGAGAGCACGACGGGCATGGGCACGAGACTATTGGCCGACCGCCTTGGCGGCGATCGAATTGACGTAGTCCTGGTACTTGCCGACCTTGTAGGTGATCAGGTCCATGCACTCCTGCAGCTGCACCATCTGCTGCTGGACGCGTTCCTGGTGTTCCTTCAGGATGTCCAGGCGCTGCAGTTCGTTGCCGTCGCCCTGGCGGACCAGCTCGGTGTAGCGGCGGATCTCCGGCACCGGCATCCCGGACATGCGCAGCATGATGCACATGCGCAGCCAGTCGATGTCCTGCTGCGTGTAGACGCGGCGGCCTCCCGGTCCTCTTTGGACCTGGCGCGCGAGGATGCCCTCCTTCTCGTAGAACCGCAGCGCGTGCACGCTCAGCCCGGTGCGTTCGGCCACCTGCCCGATGCTCAACCCCATGTCGTCGAGCATAGGCTTGACCTAGAGTCGGCTCTACTTCGTAGGTTCTCGCCATGAACATGCGCTATCGCGTACTTGGGGGAACCGGCATCGAGGTCAGCCATCACTGCCTCGGTGCCATGATGTTCGGCTCCGTCGCCAACAACGACCACGAAGAGGGCGTGCGGATCATCCACCGCGCCCTGGACGCGGGGATCAACTTCGTCGACACCGCCGACATGTACTCGGCGGGGGAGTCCGAGGAGATCGTCGGGAAGGCCCTGAAGGACCGGCGCGACGACGTCGTGCTGGCCACGAAGGTGCACTTCCCGCTGGGGGAGGGGCGCAACCGCAGCGGCAACTCGCGGCGCCACGTCGTGCGGGCCGTCGAGGACAGCCTGCGGCGGCTCGGCACCGACTGGATCGACCTCTACCAGGTGCACCGGCCGGACTACCGGACCGACGTCGAGGAGACGCTGTCCGTGCTGACGGACCTCGTGCGGGAGGGCAAGATCCGGGCGTTCGGGTGCTCGACCTTCCCGGCGGAGGAGATCGTCGAGGCGCACCACGTGGCGCTGAACCGGGGGCTGATGCGGTTCAGGACCGAGCAGCCGCCGTACTCGATGCTGGCGCGCGGGATCGAGCGGTCGGTGCTGCCGACGGCCCGGCGCCTCGGGATGGGCGTGCTGGTGTGGAGCCCGCTCGCCAGCGGGTTCCTGTCGGGCAGGCACCGGCGGGGCGCGTCGGCCGAGGCGTTCCGGGCGACGCTCACGCCGGAGCGGTTCGACGAGTCGCTGCCGGGCAACGCGGCGAAGTTCGAGGCCGTGGAGCAGTTCGCGAAGCTCGCCGACGAGATGGGGGTGACGCTGCCCGCGCTGGCGATCGCGTTCACGACGTCGCATCCGGCGGTGACCTCGGCGATCATCGGGCCGCGCACGATGGAGCAGCTGGAGTCGTTGCTGGAGGGCGCGTCGCTGGTGCTCTCCGACGACGTGCTGGACCGGATCGACGAGATCGTGCCGCCCGGCGTGGACACCTACGACGTGCACGGGTTCTGGAAGCCGGCGTCGCTGCTGGAGGTCCACCAGCGACGCCGGCCGCTCGATCAGCGCTGAGTCACCACCGCTGGGTGCTCAGGCCGGTGCCGAGGTAGACCTGGTCGTGCCCGTTGCCGTCGTTGTCGTCGGTGTAGACGACGGTGACGCGGCCCCACGGGTCGACCCCCACGGCGGGTTCGTCCTGCCTGCCCGTGGCGTTCGAGACCGTGAGCTGCCGTTCGGGGCGGCCCGTGGTGGTCCCGTCGGGGTTGTAGACGCTGGTGTGCACGTCCTGGGCCTCCGTCGTGGTCACCGCGACGCCGAGCTGGTCGTCGATGCCGACCTGCGGATCGGTGCCGGTCGTCTGCGCCACGGCACCGCGGGAGGTCCCGGCCGCCGTGAACGACTGAGTGCGGACGCCGGACTGCTCCCAGGCGACGGCGAAGTCGCCGTTGAAGTTCGCCGCCACGGCGGGGCGTTTGCCCTGCCCCGTCGTGGTCTGCGCCTGCTTCACGCCCCCGGCCGGGGTGACGATCTTGCGGGCGACGTTCGCGTCGGCCTCCCACACCACGACCGCGTTCCCGGCCGCGCCCATCGCGACCTGGGGTTTGGCGTGGGTGCCGCCGGCGTTGTTGATCTGCGCCTCGTAGGACTTGGAGCTGATCGACGCGAACACGCTCACCCGCACGGTCGGGGCGGCGGTGCCCTGCTTGTCCTCCCACGTGACCGCGAAGCCGGCGCTGTCGGGGTCCGCCGCGACGCTGGGGAAGTACTGCTGGCCGTCGGCGCTGGCGTTGGCCGTGCCGGAACCCGACACGGTTCCGCCGGCGCTGACGGAGCGGACGGCGATGTTGTAGTAGCCGTTGCCGTCGGGGTCCTCCGACCAGACGACGACGGCGCTGCCGTCCTCGCGCACCGACACGTCCGGCTGCCAGTGGCGCCAGGTGCCGGTGCCGCCGGTGGAGAGCTTCTTCTCGTAGACCGACGTCCCCTCCTTGTAGAGGCGGATCCAGACGTCGGAGTGGACCGGGTCCTCGGGGGCGGTGGTGTCGCGGTCGTCCTCCCAGACGACGGCGGTGTAGCCGTTGCGGGAGGACGAGACGGACGCGTTGTCCTGGTCGCCGGTCGCCTCGCTGTTGACCGTGGACCACGTCATCGGGACCGGGGCGAGCAGCAGGCTCGCGAGCAGCAGTGTCTTCACGGCGCCTGCAATCCGGGGTTGGTGGACTCGACGACGAAGCTGCCGACGGTCTTGACCGGGTAGTCGCGGACGGTGACCTTGTCGACGGCGCGGTAGTCGACGCGCATCTCGGCCGAGGTGGTGCGGGTCTTGACGTAACCGCGCAGGTTCTTGAAGTACTTCACGTGCGGGTTCAGCGTCGGGTTGAGGCTGTTGTCGGCCGCGTTGCCGTCACCGCCGGACGTGATGGAGGTGGTGACGAGCTCGGTGCCGATGATCCGGTTCTGGGTCCCGTAGTTCTGCATGAGGTTCGCGCCCCAGCTGCGGTGCACGTCGCCGGTGAGCACGACCGTGCCCTTGTTGCCGTTGGTGTCCCAGGCGTTCTGGATCCGCGTGCGGTTGGCGGTGTAGCCGTCCCACGCGTCCATGCTCTTGGACCCGTCCGCGGCGGCGAGCCGTTGCGCGAAGAACACCTGCTGGCCCAGGAAGTCCCACGTGCCGAGCTTCTGGCGCAGGCCGTCGATCAGCCACGTCTCCTGCGACGTGCCGGTGAGCGAGCGGGCCGGGTCGTCGGCGGCCGGGCAGACCTTCGTGCCGTCGCCGCACGCCTGGTCGTTGCGGTACTGGCGGGTGTCGAGCATGTGGAACGTGGCGAGGCTGCCCCAGCGGACCCTGCGGTGCAGCAGCATGTTCTCCGCGGACGGCGCCTGGGCGCTGCGCAGCGGCATGTGCTCGTAGTAGGCCTTGTAGGCGGCCGCGCGGCGTGCCGTGAAGTCACCGGCGGGGCTGCTGTCGTTGCGGACGAGGTCGGCGTAGTTGTTCTCGACCTCGTGGTCGTCCCAGACGACGAGCCAGGGCGCGGTGGCGTGCGCGGCCTGCAGGTCCGGGTCGGTCTTGTACTGGGCGTGGCGGACGCGGTAGTTCGCGAGCGTGCTGATCTCGGTGGCGGGCGCGAACTGGCGGACCTTCGTGGTGGTGGCGCCGCCCTCGTAGATGTAGTCGCCGAGGTGCAGGATCAGGTCGGGGTGTTCCTCGGCCATCCGGCGGTAGGCCGTGAAGTAGCCCTCCTCGTAGTGCGAGCACGACGCGAAGAGCATGGTCAGTTCGGGTTGCGTGCCGACCGCCGGTGCGGTGAGGGCGCGGCCGACGGGGGAGATGTGGCCGCCGGTGCGGAAGCGGTACCAGTACTCACGTCCCGGCTCCAGGCCGGTGAGGGTGACGTGCACGGAGTGGGCGCTTGCCTGGGTCGTGGTGAACGTGCCGGTGCGGACGATGGCGGTGAAGCGCTCGTCGGTGGCGACCTGCCAGTCGACGGCGGTGTTGGTGTTGGGCATTCCGCCGAGACCGTCGGCGTTCAGCGGGTTCGGTGCGAGGCGGGTCCAGATCACGAACCCGTCGGCCGCCGGCTCGCCGGATGCGACGCCGAGGGTGAACGGGTAGCTGATGGCGTTCGCCAGTGCGGGGAGCAGAACCCCGGCGCTCGCTCCCGCGAGGCCGCCCACGATGAAGGTGCGTCTCCGTAACGTGGTCATGACGCACAGGCTTACCGAACGCGGGTAAAGGCCCGCCTAATTGCGTGCGGCTTCGGAGTGGTCTCCCACCGAGCAAGAGCGGATGGGGGCGCGGGCACCGGGAGCGTTCCTGCTCAACGAGGCTCCGATGCTGGTGGAGCACTTCGAGCGGCAGCGCCGTGGAGAACACCGTTCATGATCAGGTCGAGCATCCGCTTCGCCTGGTCCGGGTCGCCGTTCTGCGCGACGCCGATCAGCAGCGCCATCAGGTCCATGGGCTCGGTGCGCGCGTTCAGCGGCTCCAGCAGGGTCTGGACGGCCTCGGTCATCTTCGCGCGGCTGTGCTCGAACGGGTTCAGGCCCAGCGCGATCACGGCCTGCAGCGCGTCCTTGAGGTCGCGTTTCGTCGCGGCGTAGGCGATGAAGCGGTCCATCCACTCCCTCAGCGCCGCCGCTGGCTCGTGCGTCTTGAGCAGTTCGGGCGCGGCGTCGCAGAGCTTCTCCAGCTCGGTGCGGTAGACGGCCTCGATCAGCGCCTCGCGGGTGGGGAAGTGGCGGTAGAGCGTGCCGATCCCGACGCCCGCCTTCTTGGCGATGGCCCCGAGCGTCACGTCCTTCTCGTGGGTGAACGCGTCGAGCGCCACCTCGATCAGCAGCCCTCGGTTGCGGACCGCGTCTGCACGCACTTCATCACTCCTATGGGGCACGCCACTTGCTAAACGGAGGATCCTCCGCTTACTGTGGAACTCGAACCGGAGGCACCTCCGTTTCAGTGTACGACACAGGTTGGGGAAGTCAGATGAGTGAGCGCATCACCACCCCGTTCGGGTTCGGGAGCACGGCTCTCGAGGTCGTCGAGGGCGTCGACCTCTCGGGCCGTCGCGCCGTGGTCACCGGTGGGGCGTCGGGCATCGGCGTGGAGACCGTGCGGGCGCTGGCCGCCGCGGGAGCCGAGGTCACCATCGCGGCGCGCGACGTCGAGGCGGGCCGCAGGGTCGCCGCCGACGTGTCCGCCACCACGGGCAACAGCGCCGTCCTGGTCGCTCCGCTGGAGCTGACCTCGCAGGAGTCGGTCAGGGCCTTCGCCGCGGCGTGGGACGGGCCGTTGCACCTGCTGATCAACAACGCGGGCGTGATGGCCACCCCGCTGACGCGCACGCCGGAGGGCTGGGAGCTCCAGTTCGCCACGAACCACTTCGGCCACTTCACGCTGACGCTCGGCCTGTTCGACGCGCTGCGCGCCGAGGGCGCCCGCGTCGTCAACGTCAGCTCGGCCGGCCACCTGAGCAGCCCGGTGGTGTTCGAGGACATCCACTTCGAGCGCCGCGAGTACGACCGCTGGCAGGCCTACGGCCAGTCCAAGACCGCCAACGTGCTGTTCGGCGTGGAGGCGGGCCGCCGCTGGTCCGGCGACGGCATCACGATGAACGCGCTGATGCCCGGCGGCATCCTGACGGCGCTGCAGCGCCACATCTCGCAGGAGGAGCTGCAGGAGCGCATCAGGCTGCGCGGCGGCGACAACCCGCTGCGGCTCAAGACGCCGGAGCAGGGCGCGGCCACCACGCTGGTGCTCGCCGTGTCCCCCTTGGTGGAGGGCCGTTCGGGCCTCTACTTCGAAGACTGCAACGAGGCACTCCCGCACGCCGAGGGCATGAGCAACGGGCTGGCCGCCTACGCGACCGACCCCGAGGCCGCAGCCCAGCTGTGGAAGGTCTCCGAGGAAACGCTGAAGGTGCAGGCATGATCACGACAGGATTCGGCTTCGACACGACGGCTCTGGACGTGGCGGCGACCGCCGACCTCACCGGCCGCCGGGCCATCGTCACCGGCGGTGCCTCGGGCATCGGCGTGGAGACCGTCCGGGCCCTGGCCACGGCCGGCGCCGAGGTGACGATCGCGGCCCGCGACATCGACGCGGCGCAGCGCGTGGCGGCCTCGCTGTCCAGGTCCACCGGCAACAAGCACCTTTCGGTGGCCCAGCTCGACCTCGCCTCGCAGGCGTCCGTGAAGGCCTTCGCCCGCACCTGGGACGGCCCGCTGCACCTGCTGATCAACAACGCGGGCGTCATGGCCACCCCGCTGACGCGCACGCCGGAGGGCTGGGAGCTCCAGTTCGCCACGAACCACTTCGGCCACTTCGCCCTGACCCTGGGCCTCTTCAACTCCCTGCGAGCAGAAGGCGCCCGAGTCGTGAACGTCAGCTCCTCCGCCCACCTGATGGGCGAGGTCGTGTTCGACGACGTCCACTACGCCCACCGCGAGTACGACCGCTGGCAGGCCTACGGCCAGTCGAAGACCGCGAACATCCTCTTCGGCGTGGAGGCCGGCCCCCGCTGGGCGGGCGAGGGCATCACCATGAACGCCTTGATGCCCGGCAGCATCGCCACCAACCTCCAACGCCACCTCACGAAGGAGGAACTGCAGGAACGCATCCGCCAAAGCGGCGCAGCCGCCACCCGCCGCGTCAAGACCCCGGAACAGGGCGCCGCGACCACCCTCGTGGTGGCCACGACCCCGCTGCTGGACGGCATCTCGGGCAGGTACTTCGAGGACTGCAACGAGGCCGAGCCGGTGTCGGGCGGCTCGCACATGCGCGGCGTGGCCCCGTACGCCCAGGACCCGGAGGCCGCGGCCCAGCTGTGGAAACTCTCCGAGGAGACGCTCTGGTCCCTGAAGGCGGCCTGAGCCTCCGCTTCGGCGCAGAAGCCAGGCCAGCCCGAACCCGGCGGGGGAGCCGAGGGCCGGGCTGGCCTGGAGCGGCCGAAGGGCAGTCGGCCGGCGACTTCGCGGGGACCGGAGGCCTCGTGGTGACTGGCGGCTTGGCGGAGGCTGCTGCTCCGGGAAGGCAGGCGGCTTGACGGTGACCGGCGGCTAGGTGCGACAGGTGCACCGGGACGACCGGCGGCTAGGTGAGATAGGGGCCCAGGGAGGCCGGGGGCAGGTGACGGATGGCCTGCGGTGAGAGGCCAGCCAGGATGACTGGCAGAGCGGAGAGGTGGAGAGGCGGACTAGCGGGTGGCCGGATGACGTTGATGGCTACTCGGCTCCGCCACCGGAGGCGGGG
>NZ_JAPJDL010000020.1 GCF_026242055.1 Lentzea sp. NEAU-D7
GGGGTGTCAAGCGGACGAAAAGCGTGTCCGCTTGACACCCCTCCTTGCATGCAGCAAGAGCTGTGGCGCGACTCGTGATGGGACCCCACCGCCCAGCCCGTATGGGAAGACGGCTCGCCTTCGGCTTCGCTTGGGGTGGCTGCTCTGTTATTTGCAGGTGCGCGGGCAGGCCGTGCACGGCTCCGCGTTCGGCAGGACGTAGTGGAAGCAGCAGCTGTTGCGCTTGCGCTTCCAGCCCTCGTCGGTGAAGTGCAGGGACGACGCCGCCACGAACGGGTCCAGCTTTTCAGGGAGGATCATCGCCGCGTCGGTCACGCCCGCGTTCTCGTCACCGAACTGGCGGCCTGCCGCCCAGGCGCCGTATTCGAGCATGTCGGTCGCCGCTGCCCAGAGCTGGCGGCGGCCGAAGCGGACCACCTGGCCGAAGGACGCCACGAACTGGGCTGCGTGGGCCGCGTAGCGGGCGCGCAGGACTGCGGCCAGGGCCGCTTCGTTCGCGACCACGGTCGCTGCCGGGTGGTTCGAGGCCGGGTCGTCCGGCAGGCAGGCGAACTCGTCGCACATCAAGGCCGTGCCGTCGGGGTGCGGGCGGCCCGTGGAGTTGATGTGGAACGCCATGTCCGAGGGCTTGAGCGTCGGTACCCGGCGGGCCGTGTGGAAGAGGAGGCCGGCGAGGTAGCCGGGCTGGTGCAGGTACCAGCCCATGATGTAGCCGGCCGTCGCGCGGTCGTCGGATTCGCCGTACTGCTCGACCATCCACTCCGCGAGGTCCTTGCGCCACAGGTCGAACCGGGTGGGCTCCGCCAGCAGGTCCGAGCAGATCGTCCAGTCCTCAGACGGTGTGCCGAAGACGATCTCGGTGCCGGTCTGCAGGCGGGCGATGGATTCGGCCAGTGGCGTGAGCGCACGCGGGTTCTGCTGTGAGACCCTCGCAGGTACGGTCAACGCGCAAGTCCAATCTCATGTGTATGAGGCTTGCCTAACCTTACCTACGACGCTCTTCGTTCGCCTCCCCAGGTGTCCCCGATCACAGGAGTATCGCTCAACGGTCGGTTGTTCGCGTTCAGCGGACATCGCCCGATCTGTGGAATCCGTCGCGTCCGACCTGCGTTGATGCCGATGTCAATGTTCGCCGGACGCGGCTTGCCGCTGATGGGAGCCACAGGCCTCGGGACCGCCCACTACAGTGGAGCCACGGTGCCGCGCTCACCAGGGTAGATCGGTGGAGCCGAGGACCGCCGACGCAGCAGTCAGGGAGTGCGAATGTTCGAAAGGTTCACCGACCGCGC
Source organism: Lentzea sp. NEAU-D7 (assembly GCF_026242055.1). Lineage (GTDB taxonomy): Bacteria > Actinomycetota > Actinomycetes > Mycobacteriales > Pseudonocardiaceae > Lentzea. Next base: position 1,290 of record NZ_JAPJDL010000020.1, read on the forward strand.
GAGGCGGGTGGTTGTCCTTGCCCAAGAAGAGGCACGGATGCTCAACCACAACTACATCGGCACCGAGCACATCCTCCTGGGTCTGATCCACGAGGGTGAAGGTGTCGCCGCCAAGGCGCTCGAGTCGTTGGGGATTGCGCTGGAGGGCGTCCGCCAGCAGGTCGAAGAGATCATCGGCCAGGGCCAGCAGGCTCCGAGTGGACACATCCCCTTCACCCCCCGTGCGAAGAAGGTCCTGGAGCTCTCGCTGCGCGAGGCGCTTCAGCTCGGCCACAACTACATCGGCACCGAGCACATCCTGCTCGGCCTGATCCGCGAGGGCGAGGGCGTCGCCGCCCAGGTCCTCGTGAAGCTCGGGGCCGACCTGAACAGGGTGCGGCAGCAGGTGCTGCAGCTGCTGTCCGGTTACTCGACGGAGAAGGGCGCGTCGGAGTCGACCGGTCGTGGCGAGGGCACGCCGTCCTCCTCCTTGGTGCTCGACCAGTTCGGGCGCAACCTCACGGCCTCCGCCCGTGAAGGCAAGCTCGACCCGGTGATCGGGCGCGCCAAGGAGATCGAGCGGGTCATGCAGGTGCTGTCCCGCCGCACCAAGAACAACCCGGTCCTCATCGGCGAGCCCGGCGTCGGCAAGACCGCCGTCGTCGAGGGGCTGGCCCAGATGGTCGTCAAGGGCGAGGTGCCCGAGACGCTCAAGGACAAGCAGCTCTACACGCTCGACCTCGGCTCGCTGGTCGCGGGCTCGCGCTACCGCGGTGACTTCGAAGAGCGCCTGAAGAAGGTCCTCAAGGAGATCCGCACGCGCGGCGACATCATCCTGTTCATCGACGAGATCCACACGCTCGTCGGTGCGGGTGCCGCCGAGGGCGCGATCGACGCCGCGTCGATCCTCAAGCCGATGCTGGCTCGTGGTGAGCTGCAGACGATCGGTGCCACCACCCTCGACGAGTACCGCAAGCACGTCGAGAAGGACCCCGCGCTGGAGCGCCGCTTCCAGCCGATCCAGGTGGGCGAGCCGTCGCTCGAGCACACCATCGAGATCCTCAAGGGCCTGCGCGACCGCTACGAGGCGCACCACCGCGTCTCGATCACGGACTCCGCGCTGGTCGCCGCCGCCACGCTGGCCGACCGGTACATCAACGACCGGTTCCTGCCGGACAAGGCGATCGACCTCATCGACGAGGCCGGTGCGCGCATGCGCATCCGCCGGATGACCGCGCCGCCAGACCTGCGCGAGTTCGACGAGAAGATCGCGGACGTGCGTCGCGACAAGGAGTCCGCGATCGACGCGCAGGACTTCGAGCGCGCGGCGAAGCTGCGTGACGCGGAGAAGCAGCTCCTGGGCCAGAAGGCCGAGCGGGAGAAGCAGTGGAAGGACGGTGACCTGGACGTCGTCGCAGAGGTCGACGACGAGCAGATCGCCGAGGTCCTCGCCAACTGGACCGGCATCCCGGTGTTCAAGCTCACCGAGGAGGAGACCACGCGTCTGCTCCGCATGGAGGACGAGCTGCACAAGCGGATCATCGGCCAGGTCGACGCGGTCAAGGCCGTGTCGCAGGCGATCCGCCGCACCCGCGCCGGTCTGAAGGACCCGAAGCGCCCCTCCGGCTCGTTCATCTTCGCCGGCCCGTCCGGTGTCGGTAAGACCGAGCTCTCGAAGGCGCTCGCGAACTTCCTGTTCGGCGAGGACGACGCGCTCATCCAGATCGACATGGGCGAGTTCCACGACCGGTACACCGCGTCGCGGCTCTTCGGTGCCCCTCCCGGTTACGTCGGCTACGAAGAGGGTGGCCAGCTCACCGAGAAGGTGCGCCGCAAGCCGTTCTCCGTCGTGCTCTTCGACGAGATCGAGAAGGCCCACCAGGAGGTCTACAACACGCTGCTCCAGGTGCTGGAAGACGGCCGCCTGACCGACGGTCAGGGCCGGACGGTGGACTTCAAGAACACCGTCATCATCTTCACGTCGAACCTGGGCACGTCGGACATCAGCAAGGCCGTCGGCCTCGGCTTCACCTCGGGTCAGGACACCGCGTCCAACTACGAGCGCATGAAGAACAAGGTCAACGACGAGCTGAAGAAGCACTTCCGGCCCGAGTTCCTCAACCGCATCGACGACATCATCGTCTTCCACCAGCTGACTCAGGACGAGATCATCAAGATGGTGGACCTGATGATCGCCCGCGTCGAGACGCAGCTGAAGAACAAGGACATGGCGATCGAGCTGACCGACAGGGCCAAGTCCCTGCTGGCCAAGCGCGGTTTCGACCCGGTGCTGGGCGCCCGCCCGCTGCGCAGGACGATCCAGCGAGAGATCGAGGACACCCTGTCGGAGAAGATCCTGTTCGGCGAGATCCAGCCGGGCCAGATCATCATCACCGACGTCGAGGGCTGGGACGGCGAGTCGGACCAGCACGACAAGGCGAAGTTCGTGTTCCGCGGCGAGGCCAAGCCGAACCGCGTGCCCGACGCCCCGCCCGTCGACCTCACCGCCACGGCGGCCGCCGAGCCGAAGGACGCTCCGGCGAACGAGACCGACTGATCAAGACAGCACGTGAGAACGGCCCCCAGGCTTCCGGCCTGGGGGCCGTTCTCATGCGCGAGCTGCATCGCTGAACGGATTTGCCGGTTTCGCAGCGTGATGGCGGTTTCGCTGCCACGATTGGCTGGCCACGGCGGTCCTCGTCGTGGCTTTATGGATCTTGTGGGGAGGATGCCCCGGTGTCGGCCGAGTTCGATCAGCTCGTTGCTCAGTTCGAGCGTTTCCAATCGCAGATGCATCGCGTTGACCAGCAGTTCGCCAACATCGGTGAGATGCAGCAGCAGCTGACCGAGATGGAGGCGATCGCCACATCGGCCGACCGCGCGGTGACAGTCGTCGCAGGTCCGTCCGGGACCATCAAGGACATCAGGCTGACCGACCAGGCCATGCGCCGCCCGCCGCACGCACTCGCCGCCGAGCTGATGTCGACGTTGCAGAAGGCGGTAGCGGAAGCGGCACGGCGGCAGGCCGGCATCGTCGAGAGTGCGCTGGGCGACGACATGCACCTCAAGGACCAGGTGCTGGAGACCCAGGCCCAGCTTTTCGGCATGACACCGGACGAGCTGCGCCGTGCGACGGCGGACGAAGCCGTTCCGCTACCCCCCGCGCCTCCGCCCTCGCCGACGCTCCCGCCCCCGAGCCAGATGCGCCCGCCGGCACCTCCCAGTGCGCCGGCACCCCCTCGCCGTCCCGCACCGGAACCCGCCGAGGACTTCTCGGACCAGAACGTGCTTCGCGGCGACTCGTGGGACGCACGATCGGCCAAGCAGGCTCCGCCGTCCCAAAAGGATGACCGCTTCTTGAACCTCTACGACGACGAGGACGGCGGCCGATGAGCGGTTTCGACGTCAACCCGGACGAACTCCGCCAGTTCGCGGGCAAGCTGGACGGCCACCTCAGCCGGGCCGGCGAGATCGCCGGTCTCGTCGCCAAGGCGGACGTTGGTGACAAGTCTTGGGGTGTGGTGGGTTGGTTCACCAAGAGCGAGTACACGCAGAGGCTCGCTGACCTGAAGGACCTGTTCGCCGACATGCAGGCGGGCATGCAATCCGGTGCGGAGAAGTTCCGAGGCACCGCGGACGGCTACGCGGGCCAGGAGGAGGCGTTGAAGAAGATCTTCAACGGCATCCAGGTCGAGATCGACCGGAAGTAGGGCTGCGGGCATGGTGGAACAGAAGATCCCCGCCGGTGGCGTCGAGATCACGGTCGGCGAGAAGACCACCGGCAGGAAGATGGCGGAAGCCACGCCGTTCGTCGGGAACTACCTCAAGACCGCCGAGGCCGCGGGCAAGTTCAGCGACGGCGCAGACGGCTCCGAGGTGACTGGACTGGTCTCGGAGGGAGCGGCGGTGCTCGGCGCTCTCGGGACGTCGGCTTACGGCATCGCGACCGACCCGATCGGCTGGTTGGTGGGACAGGGCCTGAACTTCCTGATCAGCGTGGTGCAGCCGCTGGAGGACGCGATCCACCTCGTCAGCGGTGATGGTCCGGCGTTGCAGCAGGCCGCCGAGAACTTCAACAACATCGCCAAAGGCGTCGCCGACATGAGGGCGAAGTTCGACGAGGACCTGAAGAACGCGGTGCAGACCTGGGGCGGACAGGCGTCCGAGGTGGCAGCCACGAAGCTCGGCGAGTTCGCCAACGGCATCGACGGCGTCGCGGGGCAGGCCGGTGAGCTCGCTCGCATGCTGCAGATCTCGAGCATGATCATGACCATCGTCGAGGACTTCATCAAGGCAATCCTCACCGAGCTGATCACCTGGCTGGTCATGATCTGGATTCCCGCGCTGGCGGCCGCAGTGCCGAGTTTCGGTGCTTCGACCGCCGCCGCGGGAGCTGCCACCGGAGTGCGGGTGGCGACCACGGGCAGTCGGGTCGCTCGCATCGTTGCCAAGCTGCGGCAGTTCCTCGACAAGATCGTGGCTTTTCTGCGGAATCTCGCGGGCAGGTTCAAGAACGTGGGGACGGCGTTCAAGAAGTCCATGGCGGACAAGAAGACGAACGTAGTGCTTGCGGATCTCACCAAGGCGGTCAGCAAGAAGGATCTGGAGAACGGCTTCCCCGGTGTTCCGGTCCCGGCGGTTGCCAAACTGTGGGGTAGTGAAGGTGGCATGCTCGGAGAGCGGGTCGCGAGCGGCTTCCCGAAGGCGATGGGCACGGCAGCCTTCGATGCGGTGCGAGGCCAGTTCGGTGTCGGCAAGGGCACGAATGCGGGCGTTGACAAGCCCATCCGGAACTTCGGCTCCTATCAAAAGAGCAACGAGTACGACGACACCGGCACGGACCACAACAAGCAGCGGATCGAAGGTGACCTGGACCTCTGATGGAGCTCTTCAGACAGTTGCTGCCCAGCATCGGCGTGGTGGCGTTCGCGCTCAGCGTCGTGGCAGTGCGGCGTTGGTGGCAGATCCGCCGCAACCGCAAGGCAGACGCCGACCAAGCCCTCTCGCTGGCACCTCTGGCTGCTGAGCTCGGCGGCGTGGTGGTGGGTGCTGACCGGGCGACCGCGTGGTCGGCGGAGGTGAGGGGGCCGTTGTCGAACCACGTGAGTGGATTCGTCGACAAGATGCTGCAACGGTCGGTGCCCAAGTTCGACCTGGCGTTGGACTTCCCACGCGGGCCTTGGCGCGTGAGGGTGTCGCAGGCGTCGATGAGGCAGCAGAAATCGAGGGGCGTGGGCAGGCTGATCGAGCACCGGTTCGAGGTGGCCACCGCCCGGCTCGCCCCCATGCGGCTCACACGCCGTCAGCACGTCGACTTCCGCGGTAGGCAGGTCGGCCCGGAACACCTCGGCGCCTGGCTGAGCGCCCGGCCTCTGACGGTGGTCAGGAGTGACGGCGAGTGGTTGCCTTTGAGGCTGCCGGTCGGGGTCGACCGCGAGTTCGCCGTGTTCGGCAGCGACCTCTCCAGCACAGCCAGGGCGTTCAACCCGGAGGCGCTGGACTGGCTGCTCGCGCGCCTGGAAGTGCTGCCCCCGCTCGTCGGGATGTTCCTGTCGCTCACGTTCGAGGACGGGGTCGTCTACTGCACGATGCAGGGGCCGGTCGAGGAGGAGGTCGTGGTGCCGATCGTCGACACGATCGTCGGACTGCTCGACCGGATGCCCGACATGCGGCCCAGACACCCGGCGGCGGCCTGAGTCAGCGCGGCGTCACGGCGTAGCCCGCGAGGACGACCTCCTCCAGCTCCGGGTCGTCGTCCTCGTACGCGCCCTCGTAGTTGAAGCCGAACAGCTCGCGCAGGGCGGCCTCGGCCAGGTCGAGCGGGTGGAAGCGGAACGGGTACTCGTCGTCGGAGTCAAGCGACTCCAGGAACTCCGGATCGCCCGCCCGGTACTTCTCCTCGAACGGCAGGGGAGTGCCGACGTCGGCGATCACGCCGCTGTCCGGGGAGAGGCTGTACGCGCGGCGCAGCGTGCCGTCCGGTTCCCAGATGGCGTACGAGAAGAAGTCGACGACGCTGTGCATGGCGTGCAGGTACAGGGTGCGGCCGGCGGCCTCGCGGACGAAGTGCTCCGGCAGGTCGGTGTAGGAGTCGCCAGCGGCGTCCCGCGTGCAGATGATCGACAGGCCGGGGAAGACGCCGGCGTAGACGGTGCCCTCCGGCGGGTTGCCGTAGTGGAGGTTGCCGTCCTCGATCGGGCGGATGTCGTGTGCCGGGTACAGGCGTTCCACGAAGGCCGCCGTGGCCTCGCGGTCGATCTTCGGTGCTGCGCGCAGGACCTTGCTGACGTCGTCGGATGCGTAGAAGAGCATCCAGTCCTTGGCTCCCATCGGGCCCCCCTTCGAGTCGGTTGGGATCAGCATGGCGGAGGGGTCTGACAATTTCGGCGGGCAACGGGACTGGGGCGCTGACCGTCCTTTCGGGTGTGAGCACACCGGAGACCGACGCGCGCTCGGGCACACTGCACGACGTGGTCACCACCGAGGTGAAGCCGCCCCGAAGCGGTTTCGCCACGTTCCTGCTGGTCGTGTGCGCGATGGCGTTCGTCACGGCGGCGCTGGTCAGGCTGCTCGGCATCGACGGCACGCGGTACATGATCGCCACGACGTCGCTGACGCCGTACATCACCGTCCTTGGCCTGCTCATCGGGCTGTTCGCGCTGTTCCGCAAGAGGTGGGTCATCGGGCTGACGATGACCCTGGTCGGGGTCGTGCTGGTCGCGAACGTGGCGCCGCGGGCGTTCTCCGACGCGCGGCCGAACGGGGTGGGGCAGCAGGTCAGGCTGATGACGTCGAACGTGCTCACCGGCATCGCGGACGCGCAGTTCATCGTGCAGGAGGTCAGGAAGCGCAACATCGACATCCTGGCCCTGCAGGAGCTCACGCCGCAGATGGTGGGCGACCTCGACCGGGCCGGTCTCCGGCAGGTGCTGCCCAACCGGGTCTTCCTCGACGAACCGGGCGGGTCGGGCAGCGGCCTCGCCTCCCGGTTCCCGCTCTCGGCGCGCGACCTGACGCCGCCGGGCACGTTGCAGCAGGCCGGGGCGCTCGTCGACCTGCCCGGCAAGGACATCGAGGTCGTCTCGGTACACCCGTTGCCGCCTGTCGTCACCGCCGGACCCGAGGCGTGGCAGCGGGAGCTCGCGGGACTGCCCGCACCCGACTCGACCGGCGCGATCAGGGTGCTCGCCGGCGACTTCAACGCCACGCTCGACCACGTCGGCCTCACGCGGCTGCTGAACAAGGGCTACGTGGACGCGGCCGACCAGGTCGGCAAGGGGTTGATCCACACATGGCCGAGCGCGAGCGGGTTCTGGCCGCCGCCGGTCACCATCGACCACGTGCTGGTGGACTCGAAGGTCCTGGTGGACACCGTGGACGTGTTCGACGTGCCCGGCAGCGACCACCGGGCCGTCGTCACGCAGTTCGTCGTGCCAAGGCTGTGAGGGCCTCCAGCGCGCCCACGGGCAACGACACCCCGCGGCCGTGCCGGATCTCGGGCTCGCGCACGTTGATCCGGATCAGCGCACCGTTCGCCGCGCTGGCCAGCTCGGCCTGACGCCGCACGGTCGGCACGGCGGTGCCGGCACCGATCTCGATCACGACGAGCCCGCGCTGGTTCCTGCGCCACGCCGTCAGCTCGTCGAGCTGCCGCTGGCTGCGGTGCGGCACCCAGCCCCAGTCGCCGAACATCAGGATGTTGGGCCGCGCCAGCCCGCCGCAGAACGGGCACGACGGCAGCTCGCCGGTCGCCCGCATCGTCGCGGGGTCAACGTCCACGTCGAACGAGCACTCCCAGATCTCGTCCGTGCACGGTTCCACGCACTGGGCGTGGTGGATCGACCCGTGGACCTCGGCGACGTCCGCGAACCCCGCCTTCTGGAACTGCCCGTCCACGTTGGACGTGAAAACGCGCGCACCCCACGACCGCAGCACGGCGAAACCCCCGTGCGGCACGGTCGCGCGGTACAGGGCGAGCCGATGGCCGTAGAAACCCCAAGCCAGCGCGGGATCGTCGGCGAAGTGCACGGGGTCGGCGATCTCCTCGAACTTCAGCCCGAGCCGCTCGTAGGGCGGGTACGCGCGCCAGAAGCCCTCGGTGCCGCGGAAGTCGGGAAGACCCGAGTCGACCCCCATGCCGGCACCGGCGCAGACGAGAACGGCGTCCGCACCGGTGATCAGCTCGGCGGCTCTGTCGTAGGCCTCGTCGATCACTGCTTGGGCTTGCTCCCGAGCACGACCTCGAACTCCAGCAGGTCGGCGCCGGAGGCCACGGGCTTGGCCCGCTCGCCCGCGTGCGCCGCGGCACCGGCCTGGCCGTCGCGCCACGCCACGAAGTCCTCGTGCGTCTCCCAGTGCGTGACGACGAAGTAGCGGTCGTCGCCGGACACGGGGCGCAGGAGCTCGAAGCCGAGGAAGCCCGGCTGGTTGTCGACGGCACCGAGGCGGGCGGCGAACCGCTTCTCGAGCTCGGGGCCGTTGCCCTCGGGAACCTTGATCGCGTTGATCTTCACGACTGCCATGCCACCGACTCTAGCGCCGCACTCCGGCAGGCAGCAGGTACTGATCTTCCGGAATGCCCGACTCGCGGAACCACGCCTTGAAGAACCCGTCCAGCGGCTGCCCCGAGGCCTTCTTGAAGTGCTCCTCGAACTCCGGCCAGGAGGCGTTGCCGTCGCGGTGCTCGGCCAGCCACGACTGCAGGGCCTTGAAGAACACGTCGTCACCGACCTGCTTGCGCAGCGCGTGCATGCCCATCAGGCCCTTGTCGTAGACACCGCGGAACTCGTTGCCCTTGCCCATGTCGTAGAGCTTCGGCGCCCAGAACGCCGCCCGGTCGCGCCGCTGCTGGACGTTGTCGCGGTAGCGCTGGTCGAGGTCCGTGCCCTCCTTCTCCAGCCACAGCCACTGCGCGTAGGACGCGAGGCACTCGTTGAGGCAGATGTCCGCCCAGTTCTCGATCGACACCGAGTCGCCGAACCACTGGTGGGCGTTCTCGTGCACGACCGTCTCCAGGTCGGCCCAGGCGGCGTAGATCGGCCGGGTCTGGGTCTCCAGCGAGAACCCGATCTGGTCCGCGACCCAGATGCTGCCCGCCGCGCGCTGCGGGTACGGGCCGAACCTCGTCTCCAGGTACGCGAGGACCTCCGGGCCCTGCGACTGGATCGGCTTCTTGGAGGCGGACGTGCCGGGCGCGTAGGCGTCGACCACCGGCGTGCCGTTGGGCAGCTTCGACCGCACGACCTCGAACTTGTCGATCGCCACCGTGGCCAGGTAGGTCGCGAGCGGCGTCTCCTCGGACCAGGTGAACGTCGTCCAGCCGCCGTCGCGGGTCGCGGGGCCCTCGAGACCGTTCGAGATCGCCGTCCAGCCGTCCGGGACGCGGGCCGCGACCTTCAGTGCCGCCTTGTCGCGCGGGGTGTCGTTGGCCGGGAACCAGGTCGTCGCGGAGTGCGGCTGACCTGCGGCGAAGGCACCACCGGTGGACGAGATCTGCCAGCCGCTGCGGCCCAGCGAGGCGTCGTTGATCGTCGTGGGCTCGCCGCCGTAGGTGACGACGGTGGTGAACGGCTTGCTCTTCGCGAGCGGCGCGGCCGGCGTGATCAACAGCTCGTGGTCGCCCTCCTGCACGAACTTCGCGGGCTGGCCGCCGACCTCCACCTCCCTCACCTCGAGGCCTTCGAGGTCGAGGTTGAAGCGCGAGAGGTCCTGCGACGCGGTCGCGGTGATGGTCGCGACGCCGTCGAGCTTCTTCGACCCGGGGTCGTAGGTGATGGCCAGGTCGTAGAGCGTGACGTCGTAGCCGCTGTTGCCGTCCGTCGGGTAGTACGCGTCGCCCGCGCCCGCCCCTGCCTCCACCGCGGCCTGCGGTGACGTCTCCTGACGCGGCTGCTGCGCGGGGTCGCCGCCCGGCGTTCTGAACACCACGAGCAGACCTGCGACGAGCACGATCAACACGACGGCGATCAGGTACGGGCGGGCCTTCATGCGTTAATCATCCCTGTGTCGGTGGTGGAGTTCGGCGGAACGGGTCAAGGCGTACTGCTCCTGCACGGTCTGATGAGCAGGGCCACCGCCTGGTGGCCCGTCGCGCAGTGGCTGCGGCCGTTCGGGCGCGTCGTCGGGTTCGACCAGCGCGGGCACGGCCGCAACCCGCGGCGGGGACCGTTCCGCACCGAGGACTTCGTCGCCGACGCCGCCGCGGTGATCGAGGACCTCGACCTCGGGCCCGCCGTGGTGATCGGGCACTCCATGGGCGGGCTGCACGCGTGGTGTCTCGCGGCGACCCGACCGGACCTGGTCAGCGCGATTGTGGTCGAGGACTTCGCCCCGGACAACAGGGGCAGGACGATCGACGAGTGGAAGTGGCTCTTCGACGCCTGGCCGGTGCCGTTCCAGTCGCTCGGGCACGTGACGTCGTACTTCGGCTCGCCGCTGTTCGCCGAGTACTTCGAGGAACGCGAGGACGGCTGGCACCTGATCGCCGAGATGGACGACCTCTACGAGATCGCCGGCCACTGGGGCACGCGCGCCTACTGGGACTTCATCGACGCCGTCGAGTGCCCGTCGCTGGTGATCGAGGCGGGCAAGGGCGGCCAGCTACCAGGGCAGATGCAGGAGGCGGCACGGCGTTCCCGCGGCCGGCACCTCTACGTCGAGGAGGCCGGGCACGTCGTGCACGACAGCGCGCCGTGGGTCTACCGGGGTGCTGTGGAGGCCTTCTTGAGCACGTCGATCTCGCCGGTCTGAGTGTCGACGATCGACACCTCGCGGACCTTCGCGCGGATCGGCTCGACCGGGAACACCTTCGCGAACGCGGCCTTCGTCTGCTCGTCGTCGAGGCCTTGGACGAGCGTGCAGTGGGGGATCCAGTTGCCCGGCAGGTAGTACGCGCTGGGGTTCTTGACCTTGCTCGCGAGGACGTCGTGGATCGCCGAGTGGACGGCGAGGAGCTCGGTGTCGACCACCGCGCCGAGCATCAGCACGTTGTCCGTGGTGGAGAACGTGCCGAGCGTGTGCAGCCACAGGTCCGGCATCCAGAGCCGTTCGAGGTCCTCGCGCAGTTCCTTGCGCACCTTGAGGCCGATGGTGCTTGCGGCGGCGTAGGTCAGGTGCGGCCTGTGGGATTGTTCAACACCCAGATCGTTCAACAATCCAACGATCCTGCGTTCGGCCTCCGCGTCGAAGAAGGCGACGAGCGAGTGCATCAGGTCGTCCCCTTGTTGGATTGTTGAACAATCCCTTCACCCGGCAGGTGGAAGAGACCGTCGGCGGATTGTTCAACAAGTCCATCACTCAACAAGGACACAAGGCACTTCTCGCGCTGCGTCACGTCGTTCCAGACGATGTCGAGCTGGATCTTGGGCACCGGTCCGGGCGCGCCCCGCAGCACGTCGAGCAGCCTGCCCCGCACCTGGCGGTCGGTGCCGGCGAACTTCTGCACCTTCTTCTCCGGCCCCGCGTAGGCGGGCCGCCCGGCCAGCTGCCACGCGCACTCGGCGAACAGGGGGCAGTCCGCGCACTTCTGGTTCTTCGCCGTGCAGATCAACGCGCCGAGCTCCATCAGCGCCGCGGAGAACACCGCGGCGTCCTCCTGGCCCTCCGGCAGGATCGCCTCGACGTCGCGGAGATCGCGCTTGGTCGACGGAGGCCCGGCATCCCCGGCCCCGTGCACGGCACGCGCAACGACGCGACGGACGTTCGTGTCCACGACGGCGCACTTCTGCCCGTACGCGAACGTGGCCACCGCGCGAGCCGTGTAGCTGCCGATGCCGGGCAGCGACTCCAGCGTCTCGATGTCCGACGGCACCACGTCGCCGTGGTCGCGCGCGATGGCGGTCGCGGCCTCGTGCAGCCGCATGGCGCGCCGCGGATAGCCGAGCTTGCCCCACATCCGCAGGACTTCACCCTGCGAGGAGGCCGCCATCGCCGAAGGCACGGGCCAGCGCGCCAGCCACTCGTGCCAGATCGGTTCGACGCGGGAGACGGGCGTCTGCTGCAGCATGATCTCGCTGACCAGCACACCCCAGGCGGTGCAGTCGGGACGGCGCCACGGCAGGTCTCGGGCCGCGGTGTCCCACCAGCCCAGCAGCAACTCGTGATTCATCGCCTGCCATTGTCGCGCAACGAAAAGGCCCCCCGGAGGGGGCCCTCACGAAGAGCTTCAGGCGGCCTGCGACTCCGCCGCGTCGACCTCGCGCAGCTCACCGGTGTGCACGTCGTAGACGAACCCGCGGACCTTGTCGGTGTGCGGGATGAACGGGCTGCGCCGCAGCCGCGCCATCGACCCGCGCACGCTCTGCTCGACGACCTTGAACGCCTCGACGGCCCAGGTCGGGCGCAGACCGGTGTCGGCCTCCAGCTCGTCCTTGAAGTCGTCCTCGGTCACCATCTCCAGGCCGCAGTTCGTGTGGTGCACGAGCAGGACCTCGCGCGTGCCCAGCTTGCGCTGGCTCAGCGCGAGCGAGCGGATCGCGTCGTCGGTGACGACACCACCCGCGTTGCGCAGCACGTGCGCCTCACCCTGCTTCAAACCGAAGATCTCGAACACCCGGATGCGCGAGTCCATGCAGGTCAGAATCGCCACCTGCAGGGACGGCTTCGCGGACGAACGGTCTCCGGGAACCACGTTCCCGAGCTCGTAGTTCCGCTTGAGCAGTTCGTCGATCGCGGTCATGTGACACACCTCCATGGCCTACCGGCGGACCCCGCGTCGATTGGAACCGGAGTTAGCGCACGTTCACAAGGGATTTCGCTCAATATCACGTTCACCGGATCGAGCGATGCTCGCCTCCCGCTGGATCAGGCCTGGTCAAGTTACGTTCGGGCCGTGATCGAGCCCACAGGTCCGCTGCCGTCCACGGTGTACTGGCGCCGCCGTCTCGCCGCGATCGGGGCAGCGCTGGTCACACTCCTGCTCGTGATCTGGATCGTCGGGATGTTCGGCTCCGACGCCGAGACCGGGCAGCCCACGAACGCCGCCGCGGCGTCCTCCTCGAACCCGCCGCCGAGCATGTCCGAGAGCCCCGCGGCCGCGTCGTCCTCCTCCACGACCCCGCCGCCCTCGCCGACGGAGACCACACCGCCACCCCCGCCTCCCGGGCCGCCGCAGCCCTGCCCGGACGACGTGATCGGGGTCGTGGCGAAGGCGAACAAGCCCTTCTACACCGTCGGTGACCAGCCGGAACTGTCCATGGACGTCGTCAACACCGGGCCGGTGCCGTGCATCAGGGACATCGGGCGCCAGCACCGCGAGCTGACGGTCCTGACCGCGGACGGCGCGACGGTGCTGTGGTCGAGCAACCACTGCCTCTCGGCGGTGGGCACGGAGACCCGCGTGATGCAGCCGAAGGAGACCTTCAACTACGGCACGAAGTGGGCGGGTTCCACCTCGAAGCCGGGGTGCGGGGCCCACACGAGGGTCGGGCCCGGCGACTACCTGCTGGTGGCGAAGCTGGCCGGGAAGGCCAGCTCACCCACCGTCTTCAGGCTGGAGCGTTGATCACGGTCCGAACCAGCGCTCCTCGGCACCGCCGCGCGGCCCCGCCGACGTCTTGCCGATGATCAGCTCGGTCGCGAGGTTCACCGACCGCGGCCGCGAGCGCTCGTTCGTGTCGAGCAGCAGCTTGCCCGCCGCCCGGCCCTTCTCCAGAACCGGCTGACGAACCGTCGTGAGCCCGGCCTCCTCGCCGGCGCGGATGCCGTCGAACCCGGTCACGGTGATGTCGTGCGGCACGCGCAGGCCGCGGCGGCTCGCCTCGGTCATCGCGCCGAGCGCCAGGACGTCCGAGGTGCAGATCAGGGCGGTGACCTGCGGGTCGCGGTCGAGGACCTGGGCCGCGCCGGACGCGCCGGAGGCCATGTTGTGGTCGAAGCGCTCGACGACGGGCACCTGCGACCAGTCGACGCCGGCCTCGCTGAACGCCTCGGCCAGGCCGGACAGGCGGTTGCGCTGCACGTGGAAGTGGGCGGCGTGCTGGCGGTCCGGCGTCACGAAGCCGTCGTTGCGGTCACGCGCGAGACGCATGCACACGACGCCGATGCGGCGGTGGCCCAGCCCGATCAGGTGCTTCGCGAGCTCGTACATCGCGCCGCGGTCGTCGATGCCGACGCGGTCCACGGTGCCGAGGTCCGGCTGGTCGCAGACGACGGTGGGCACCGGGCGTTCCAGCACGGCGGCGAGGTGCGGGTCGTCGTCCGGCACCGAGTAGACGACGAAGCCGTCGACACCGGCGCGGTGGACGGACGCGACGTCCTCGCGTTCGGGGTTCGCGGGCACCAGCAGCAGGCCGGTGCCGGCGTCCTCGCACGCCAGTGCGAGACCTTCGAGGAAGCCGATGGCCGCCGGGTCGCGGAACGCGTAGGAGAGGTTCTCGGTGAGCAACAGGCCCACCGCCCCGGCTTTGCGCGTGCGCAACGAGCGCGCCACAGGATCCGGACCGGGATAACCCAGCCTTCGGGCCGTGTCCAACACCCGCCGACGCAGCTCGGGCGAGAGCTGGTCGGGCCGGTTGTACGCGTTGGACACCGTTGTCCGGGAAACGCCCAGCTCAGCGGCCAGAGAGGCCAACGTTGCCGGACGTCGCACATGCATCGACCGCGCCATGAAAGGACCGTAACGGTTCAGAACCAATTCGTGAAGTCAGGGTGACCTGCGTCCCTCAAATGACGCATCCGCGCTGGTTGGCCCATCTGCCTTGTTCAGAATTTGGTCCAGACCAATTAGGACAACCGGGCATCTTGTTTCGCGGGCGCAGACGATTCCCTCACGACGAGCCGCGGCCGGAAGACGCGGGTGTAGTTGTCGGTGCTCTGCCTGCGGCGATCCGGGTCCAGTCGCAGCACGAGCTCGTCGATCGCGGCCGCCGCCATCTCCTCGATCGGCTGCGCGAGCGTGGTCAAAGCGGGCGAGGAGTAGGCAGCCAGCGGGATGTCGTCGAACCCGACGACGGACAGCTCCTCGGGTATCGAGATCCCCCTTTGGTGTGCCTCGCGCATGACGCCGAGCGCCATGTGGTCGGAAGAGCAGATCACCGCCGTCGGGCTCACCGTGTCGAGCAGCCGCGCCACGGCCTGACCGCCGCCCTCCGCGCTGAACGGCGCGTGCGAGACGTACTCCGAACCCGCCGGCAGGTGGTCCTCTTCGAGCGCGGCGGCCCAGCCGGCGCGCTTCAGCCGGGACGGCAGCGAACGCGCGGGACCCGAGACGAAGCCGATCCGCCGGTGCCCGAGCTCGATCAGGTGCCTGGTCGCCATGTAGCCCGCGAGCTGCTCGTCGACCGTCACGTCGGGCACGTCCAGCGCGGGCGTGGCACCGTTCAGGAAGACCATGTGGACGCCGTCCGCCAGGAGCTTCGCGTAGTAGCTCGGGCGGGGCGCCTGACCGAGCGGGACCTCGACGTTGGTGATCTCCGGTGACACGAACACCATGCCCTCGACCCCGCGGGCCAGGAGCATCCGCACGTACTCCTCCTCGCCCATGGGGGCGCCGCTGCGGGTGTTGCACAGCAGCGACGAGTAGCCCAGGCGCGCCGCCCGCGTCTCCAGCGCCTCGGCGAACGCGGGGAAGACCGGGTTCGAGAGCTCCGGCACGAGGAGGCCGATCACGCCGGTGCGTTGCAGCGCACCGAGGCCGCGCGGGGTGTACGGCATCTCCGCGAGGACCGACAGCACCCGCTGCCGGGTCTCCTCGTTCACACCTGCGCGCCTGTTGAGAACACGGCTGACGGTCGAGATGGACACCCCGGCTGCCCTCGCGATCTCGGACAGTCCGGACACGTTGCCTCCCAGCTCAGATCAGGTTCGGCGCAAGCCTGCCGCGTTCGGAAAAATTTTGCAACGCGTGTTTGCAAGACGGCGCCGTTACGGCTTGGTTACGGTCCACGTCTTGACCTGACCATGGTTCGGGTAGTGAAATCGCCCGCAACATTCTCGCAAAACCTTGCAAGACCCTCGTCTCACTCGGAGATGAGGCCCCAGCTGGAGGGAACGGCAGCAACGATGCGACGGACAACCCTCGTGACCGCCATGGCGACGGGTGTCGCCCTCGTGCTCACCGCCTGCGGAAGCGGTGGATCGAGCAGCAACAGCGGATCCGACTCGGGCGAAGTGACCTTCTGGGACACCAGTGGTCCCAACGAGAGCCCGGTGTTCAAGAAGATCGCGGAAGGCTGTGCCACCAAGGACGGCTACAAGGTCAAGGTCGAGACGCAGGCCTTCGACGGCGCGCTCAACAACTACAAGACCGCGGCCCAGGGTGGTCAGGGGCCCGACGTCTTCCGCTCCGAGGTCGCGTGGGTGCCGCAGCTCGCGAAGCTGGGCTACGTCGCCGACCTGTCCGACACCGACCTCGCGAAGGACACCTCCGACTTCCTGGAGGCCGCGCTGGGCTCCACGAAGTACGAGGGCAAGACCTACGCGGTGCCGCAGGTGACCGACTCGCTCGCGTTGCTGTACAACAAGAAGAAGCTCGCCGACGCCGGTGTCGAGCCGCCGAAGACGTGGGACGAGCTCAAGGCCGCGGCCGCCAAGCTGGGTGGCGAGAAGTCGTTCTTCCTCAACAACGACGCGTACTACGCGCTGCCGTTCATCTACGGCGAGGGCGGCGACCTGGTCGACGCCTCCGCCAAGAAGATCGTCGTGAACTCCCCGCAGAACGTGAAGGCGCTGGAGACCGCGAAGGGCCTGCTCGACGCGAAGGCCGCCACCACGGCGCTCGACGCGACGAACTCCTACTCGAACATGCAGGCCGCGTTCTCCAGCGGTGAGGCCGCCATGGTCGTCAACGGTCCGTGGGCCGTCGCCGACTACCTCAAGGGCGCCGCGTTCACCGACAAGGCGAACCTCGGCATCGCGCCGGTTCCCGGCCCGTCGGCCGGCAAGGGCAGCGCCCCGGTCGGTGGCCACGACTACGTGATCCGCCAGGGCACCAAGGCGAAGCAGTCGTCCATCAAGTTCATCCAGTGCATGGCTTCGGTCGAGTCGCAGGCGACCATCGCCAAGGAACTGGGCCTGCTGCCGACCCGCAAGTCGGCCTACCAGAACGCCGACGTCAAGGCCAACGAGGTCGTGGCGGCGTTCGAGCCGGTCACCAAGACCGCGCACGAGCGTCCGTGGATCCCCGAGGGCGGCGAGCTGTTCGACCCGCTGAAGGTCGGCTACGCGGACTTCCTGGCCGGCAAGAAGGACGCCAAGACCGCCCTTGACGACGTCGCGAAGGCGTACAAGGAGAAGGTCGTCACCGAGTACTCGATCGGCTGATCGTGTTGAGCGGCCGGGGCCTCACCGCCCCGGCCGCTCGCCGGAAGGAGAGTCTCGGTGCGTCGGTTCCTGGACAGGTACTGGTACGCGTATGCGATGGTGCTGCCGGTCGTGGTGGTCATCGCGGTGTTGGTGCTCTACCCGCTCGCACAGGGCGTGTTCTTCACCTTCACGAACATCAACGAGGGCAACATCGCCAACCCGATCCTCGATCGGCCGGCCACCTACGACGTGGTGGGTTTCAAGAACTACCTCAACGTGCTCTCCGGCGGGGAGTCGTTCGGTGCGTTCTGGAGCACGCTGGTCCGCACGCTGATCTGGACCTTCTCGTGCGTGTTCCTGCACTACACCATCGGTCTCGGCCTGGCGATGCTGCTGAACCGCCAAGTGCGCGGCCGTGCGCTCTACCGCGTGATGCTGATCCTGCCGTGGGCCGTGCCCGCGTTCATCAGCGCGTTCGCGTGGAAGTACATGTTCAACGCGCAGTACGGGATCATCAACCAGCTCCTGCGCTCGGTCGGCCTGCCCGACCCGGTGTGGCTCGGCCAGTCGAACTGGGCGCTGGTCTCGGTGATCATCGTGAACGTCTGGCTCGGCGTTCCGTTCATGATGGTGGCGCTTCTCGGTGGCCTGCAGTCGATTCCGGGTGACCTCTACGAAGCGGCCGAGATGGACGGTGCCACGCCGTGGCAGCGGTTCCGGCACGTCACCCTGCCCGGCCTGCGTTCCGTGTCGTCGACGGTGGTGCTGCTCGGCATCATCTGGACGTTCAACATGTTCCCGGTGATCTACCTGATCGCCGGCCCGAACCCGAACGCCCGGATCCTGGTCACCTACGCGTTCGAGCGGTTCTTCTCCGGCGCGTCCCGCGACTACGCCATCGCGTCGACCTACGGCGTGCTGATCCTTTCGGTGTTGTTGGTGTTCGCCACGATCTACCGGCGAGCGCTGCGCAAGCAGGGCGAGGTGTGGTGATGACGCTCGACGCTTCGTCCCTGAAAGTCGTTCAGGCCACCGGCAACCGGCTGCGCCGGACCGACCGTTCCAAGGGCGCCTCCATCGCCCTGCACGCCACGCTGATCGTCGCGTCGGTCATCGCGGTGTTCCCGGTCTTCTGGGTGTTCATCACCTCGCTGAAGCCGGACGCCCGCGCGGTCGAGCCGACGCCGAAGTTGTTCAACGAGTCCTCCTGGGACAACTACACCCGTGTGCTGTCGGGCGAGAAGGGCGACTTCATCGCCTGGTTCGGCAACTCCGTGGTGATCGCCCTGATGACCACGGTGATCGGCGTCTTCATCTCGGCCACCGCCGGGTACGCGGCCTCGCGGTTCCGGTTCCCCGGCAAGCGCGGCCTGATGATGTCGTTCCTGCTGGTGCAGATGTTCCCGTTCGCGGTGCTGATCGTGCCGCTGTACAACATCCTCATCGCCCTGGGGCTCAACGGAACCTCGCTCGGCCTGGTGCTCGTGTACTGCACGACCGCCGTGCCGTTCTGCACGTACATGCTCAAGGGCTACTTCGACACGGTGCCGTCGGACATCGACGAGGCGGGCCGGGTCGACGGGCTGTCGCCGTTCGGCGTGTTCTGGCGGCTGATCATGCCGCTGGCCAAGCCGGGCCTCGCCGTCACGTCGTTCTACGCGTTCCTCACGGCCTGGGGCGAGGTGGCGTTCGCGTCGGCGTTCCTGTCCGCCGCGGACGAGTCGAAGACGCTGGCCGTGGGGCTGCAGGTGTTCGTGCAGCAGAACAGGACCGAGTGGGGGCACCTCGCCGCCGCGTCCATCCTGGTCGCGATTCCCGCGATCGTCGTGTTCTACCTGGTGCAGCGGTTCCTGGTGCAGGGCCTCGCGTCCGGCGCCGTCAAGGGCTGACCTGGTGACGCCCCGGTCCGGCCACGTCCGGGCCGGGGCCTCACTAGCCTGTTCGGGTGCAATCGCTTTCGTACTGGGAAGCCTGGGGCAGGTGGTGGGCGGGGGACTCCCTCGCCGGCACCACGATGTGGGGCCAGCAGATGCTCTTCTGGGGCAGAACGGGCAAGCTGGTCCAGTTCGCCGGAGGGCTGGTCGCCGTACTGGACATCGTCGGGTCCGACCGCGTCGAGGCCTGGGGCAGACAACTGAAGGAACGCTCGGTCCACACCCACCGCAAGACGTTCGCGGAAAGCCGCCGCCAGCTCTCGAAGACGCTCTGGCAACTCCGCCTCCACGAGAGGAAGAGCAAGCGGTACTCCGACGAGAACCGGCACCTCCACCTGGACCCGCGCAACCCCGGCGACGAGGCCGAGCTCCTGCTGTACACGACCCAGCCCGAGCTGACGCCCGAAACCACCGGCCACTCGCCCTCCGGGGCGGACCTCAGCGAGGACGCGCAACGGGCGAACCGGTACTCGATCTGGGCGTTCCTGCTGCTGGTGGTGGTCGTCTACGGCGGCCTCACCCTGCTCACGTCGTGGGCACTGCTGGAGCACCCCTGGTCGGGGGTCGATCGCCCGTGGTGGGTGGTGCTGGTCGAGGTCGTGGTGCTGATGGCGGTGTGGTTCCCCGCGATCTTCCTGATCACCAGTCTCGGCGGGTGGCTCGCGGTCCTGCTCAACCTGATGTCCAGGGCGTGGCCGATCGTCGCCTACTACCTGTTGGTCAAGCCGACCCTGTTGTTGCTGCGCGGCTCCAACACGGACCGCTCGCTGCGGGTCGTCGGCATCTCGCTGGTCGTCATCGGGTTCTCCTTCGACCTGCTCGCGACCTGAGGCGGTCGGATCCGGAGTGGACGGTCCTGCGGCTGGGCGGCGTGAGATCCGGATCGTCGAGCGGTCCGCCGGTTCATGCCTCTGAACGCAAGCGCTTACGTTGCCCCGTACCGAAACGTAAGCGCTTACGTCTGTTCACGTAAGCGCTTGCAATCCCTAACGTCGCGTCCAGACAAGGGTGAAAGGTGCGTCACATGGCAGAGGTGTCCTACGTCAAGGCGTCGCGGATCTTCTCCGGCAACCCGCCGGTGCGGGCGGTCGACGAGCTCTCCCTCGAGGTGAGCGACGGCGAGTTCCTGGTGCTGGTCGGTCCGTCCGGTTCCGGCAAGTCGACGGCGCTGCGCATGCTCGCGGGTCTGGAGGACATCGACGAGGGCGCCATCCAGATCGGCGGCAAGGACGTCACGAACGTTCCGCCGAAGGGCCGGGACATCGCGATGGTGTTCCAGTCGTACGCGCTGTACCCGCACATGACCGTCGCGGAGAACATGGGCTTCGCGCTCAAGCTGCGCGGTGTGCCGAAGACCGAGATCAAGGCGAAGGTCGAAGAGGCCGCCAAGATGCTCGACCTCACCAAGTACCTGGAGCGCAAGCCGAAGGCGCTCTCCGGTGGTCAGCGCCAGCGCGTCGCCATGGGTCGCGCCATCGTGCGCGAGCCCTCCGTGTTCCTCATGGACGAGCCGCTGTCCAACCTGGACGCCAAGCTGCGCGTCGAGACGCGTGCGAACATCGCCGCCCTCCAGCAGCGCCTCGGCACCACCACGATCTACGTCACGCACGACCAGGTCGAGGCCATGACCATGGGCCACCGCGTCGCGGTGCTCAAGGACGGCCTGCTGCAGCAGTGCGACACGCCTCGCGCGCTGTACGACCGCCCGGCCAACGCGTTCGTCGCGGGCTTCATCGGCTCGCCGGCCATGAACCTCAAGACCGTCCCGATCACGTCGGAGGGTGCCAAGCTCGACGGCATCGTCGTGCCGCTGTCCCGCGACGCGCTCGCCGCCGCCAGCGGGCTGGACGAGGTCACCTTCGGCATCCGTCCCGAGGCGCTCGGCATCGTGCCGTCGACCGACGCGGGCATGGACATGACGGTCGAGCTGGTCGAGGAGCTCGGCGCCGACGCGCTCGTGCACGGTGCGGTGAAGATCGGCGACGCGTCGCAGCGCTTCGTCGTCCGCGTCGACGGCCGCACGCCGCCGACCCTGGGCCAGCACGTCAAGGTGGCCGTCCGCGACACCACCGAGATCCACCTGTTCCACCCCGAGTCGGGCGAGCGCCTGGAGGCGTGAGTCACTTCGAAAAGCCCCCGGCGTGACCGTCGGGGGTTTTTTCGTGTCGTAAACTGAACTCGACAACGGTTTCCATTACCTGATCGAGGGACGGCGTGATGACTCTCCGCAACGCTCTGGTCGGCGCTCTCGCCGTCGCAAGCCTGGCCGCCTGTGGCACGACCACGCCGGCGGCGGACAGCGGCAAGATCCAGGTCGTCGCCTCGACGAACGTGTGGGGCAGTGTCGTCAAGGCCGTCGGCGGCGACGAGATCGAGGTCAAGGCCCTGCTGGACGACCCGTCGGCCGACCCGCACTCCTACGAGAGCAAGCCGGCGGACGCGGCGCTGGTCAAGGACGCCAAGCTCGTCGTGTTCAACGGCGGCGGCTACGACGACTTCTTCGCCAAGCTGATCACCAGCGACACCACCAAGAAGGTCGAGGCCTTCCCGCTGCGCGACAACCACGCGGAGCCGCAGACCGGGGCGCCCGACGCCGACGGTCACGACCACAGCGTGAACGAGCACGTCTGGTACGACCTGCACACCGTGCAGGCGGTGGCCGAGGCCGCGGCGAACGAGCTCGGTGCCCTCGCGCCGGAGAAGAAGACGACGTTCGAGAAGAACACGGCCGACTTCACCGCCAAGCTCGAGGAGCTGGAGAAGAAGGTCGCGGGCATCGGCCAGGGCAAGAAGGTCGCCGCCACCGAGCCCATCGCGCACTACCTGCTCGACGAGTCCGGCGCCGAGGACGTGACGCCCGAGGCGTTCAGCAAGGCCGTCGAGGAGGAGTCGGACGTGCCGGCCGCCGCGCTCGCGGAGATGAACCAGCTGGTCGAGGGCAAGCAGGTCAGCGTGCTGCTGGAGAACACCCAGACCGAGAACCAGGTCACGAAGGCGGTCGTCGAGAAGGCGAAGGCGGCGGGCGTGCCGGTCGTCGCGGTCACCGAGACGCTGCCCGAGGGCGTGACCGGCTACCTTGACTGGATGAGCAAGCAGGTTGACGAGCTTTCGCGGGCGCTCAAGGCATGAGCGCGATCTCGCTGCGCGGGGCCCGGCTGTCCTACGGGGACAGAGTGCTGTGGGACGGGCTCGACCTCGACGTCGAGCCCGGTGAGTTCCTCGCGGTCCTGGGGCCCAACGGCTCCGGCAAGACCAGTCTGATGCGCGTGCTGCTCGGCTTGCAGCCGTTGTCCTCGGGCACGGTCTCGGTCGCCGGCGGCAACCACGCCATCGGGTACATCCCGCAGCAGCGAGCGCTCGACCAGTCCATGACGTTGCGCGGCCGCGATCTCGTCGGGCTGGGCCTCGACGGCCACCGCTGGGGCCTCGGTCTGCGTGGCCGCCGGGAACGCAGGATCCGCGTCGACGCGGCCATCGAGGCCGTGGACGGCACCCGGTACGCGGACTCGCCCGTCGGCGTGCTCTCCGGCGGTGAGCAGCAGCGGTTGCGGGTCGCGCAGGCCCTGGTCGGCGACCCGACCGTGATGCTGTGCGACGAACCGCTGCTGTCGCTGGACCTCGCGAACCAGCGAGTCGTGTCCGAGCTGATCGACAAGCGGCGTCGCGAGTCCGACACCGCGGTCCTCTTCGTGACGCACGAGCTGAATCCCGTGCTGCCGCTCGTCGACCGGGTCCTGTACCTGGTGGGCGGGCGGTTCCGCATCGGTACGCCGGAAGAGGTCATGAACTCCCGCACCTTGTCCGAGCTGTACCGGACGCCGGTCGAGGTCGTGCGGGTGCGCGACCAGATCCTGGTGGTCGGCGCCGGCGCCTGCGAGGAGCAGACGCACCACCTGTCGGCGGAGGCCGCGTCGTGAGCTTTCTCGACCTGCTCGAACTGGACTTCGTGCAGACCGCGCTGATCGCGGCCGCCGTGCTCGGACTGGTCGCCGGCGTGCTGGGCCCGCTCGTCGTGACCCGCAAGATGGCGTTCGCCGTGCACGGCACCAGCGAGCTCGCGTTCACCGGTGGAGCGGCGGCGTTGCTGCTCGGCATCGGCGTCGGGTACGGCGCGCTGGCCGGGTCGATCATCGCCGCGGTGCTGCTCGGTGTGTTGTCGCGCCGCGAGAGCGACCGCGACTCGGTGATCGGCGCGATCCTCGCGTTCGGGCTCGGCATGGGCATCCTGATGCTCGCGCTCTACAAGGGGCGCGCGTCCAACAAGTTCGGCCTGCTGACCGGCCAGATCGTCGGCGTCGACTCGACGGACCTGAACCTGCTGGTGATCTCGTCCGTCGCGGTGCTGGTCGTGCTCGCGGTCATCTACAGGCCGTTGTTCTTCGCCTCGGTGGATCCCGACGTGGCCGTGTCGCGCGGCGTTCCGGTGCGGACGCTGTCGATCGTGTTCGCCGTGCTGGTCGGTGTCGCCACGGCGCTGTCGGTGCAGGTCGTCGGGGCGCTTCTGGTGCTGGCGCTGATGATCACACCTGCTGCTGCCGCCATGCGGGTCACGGCCTCGCCGTTGCGGGCCACTGTGCTTTCCGTGGTCTTTGCCGAGGTTGCCGCTGTTGGCGGGATCTTGTTGTCGTTGCAGCCCGGGTTGCCGGTTTCCGCTTTGGTGACCGCGGTGAGCTTTGTGATCTACCTGGTTTGTCGTGGGGTCGGGGCGGTTCAGCGGCGTTCTGCTTGACGGGTGCTGTTGCTGCGCGGATTGCTCGCTGTCAGGCCGTGCGGGTGGTGATCGGCTTGGTCGCGTCGTCCTGACGGGGGGCGGGCATCAGGCGCGGCGGGATGTCCAGGCCTGCCACTCGGACCTGGTTGCGGCCGTTCTCCTTGGCCTTGTACAGGGCGGCGTCCGCCGAGTGCTGGGCCGTGGCCATGTCGGGGCCGTTGTCCGGGATGACGGCCACGCCGATGGAGGCCGAGATCGCCTGCAGCGACTCGCCTTCCGGTTCCGGGGGCTGGATCTCGCGGCCGTAGAGCGTGACCACGTTGCGGTGCTTGTCGGTCGTCGGGACGGCCAGGGAGCCGATGGCCTCGCGGATGCGTTCGGCGATCGTCACACCCTGCGCCACCGGGGTGTCCTTCAGCGCCACCACGAACTCCTCGCCGCCGTCGCGGCCCGCCACGTCTCCCGGGCGGAGCTTCTCGCGGAGGATTCGGCCCACCTCCGCCAGCACGGCGTTGCCCGCGGGGTGGCCCCAGGTGTCGTTGATGCGCTTGAAGTGGTCCAGGTCGATGACCAGGACGGTCATCGGTTCGCCGTCTAGGCGGCAGCGTTCGGCCAGGCGGCCCGCGTACTCGGCCAGGCCGTTGGTGTTCAGCAGGCCCGTGCGGTAGTCGGTGTGGGCGTCGGCTGCCAGGCGTTGGTGCAGCTGTTCCTGTTCGCGCAGCAGGCGTTCCAGGTGCGTGCGGCGTTCGCCCGCGCGGGACAGCAGGGCGTTCACGAGGATGACCGGGACCGTGAGCAGCAGCGGGCCGACCCAGTGGCTCGTCATCAGCATGCCGAGCATGGCGCCGGCGCCGAGGGTGCTCATCTCGAGCATGTTGTCGACTTTGGAGCCGAGGAAGTCGAGGACCTTCGAGTTCGGGGTCACGATCTTGAACGCGGCCGCGACGGTCATGACCTGGACGAACCAGTAGACGACCGCGGCTATCGCGAGGATCAGGACGAGGCTCAGGTCCGTCGGGACGTTTCCGGTGGCCGCCAGCGAAACACCCGACAGGTGGACCAGTGCCCACGACAGCAGTGTGGAGGCGAGCATGGAGGCGGTGCCGAAGACGAAGCGGTAGGGCTGACGGCGGGCGATCGGCTGGATCAGGATGCGCATCCAGATCGTGGCGATCACGGCCAGGCCGCCCGGGAGTGCCACCGCGGCGGCGAAGGTCCAGACCGAGGTGAGGTCGATGTGGGGGCCTGAGGCCTCGTTGCGGCGTGCCTCTTCGGCTCTGCGCACGACGGTCAGGTGGATGGTGATCGCGGCGATGAGCGCGCCGAAGCGCAGCCAGTCGTCGGTGGAAACGGCGGTGAGCTTCGTCAGGAGCCAGATGGCGGCCACGGCGACAGCCGCTTCGAGCACGAAGAAGTATGCGATCGCACTGGGCGCAACTGTCCAAAGGTCCCAGTTGCGAATCGGAGTCAAGCCGAGTGCCCGCGATCGCCTGCGATCAGTCAAACTGTTCTTCACCACGACCCCCTACGCTCATGGCACTTCATGAGCTAAGCCGCCGCTGACCAGGTCGTAGACCACCACGCTGCCGCTCGTCGCAACGAGGAGGTGTCCTTCCATGTGCAACCGAGACTTCTGAACGCCACCTTCCTCTACCCGGATTCAATCTCGCACCCCGATCATCATGGTGCCTCTACGACGGATATCGCTATTGGTGACCGTTCTGTTTCAGATTGCCACCGCCTTCGTGTCGTCGCGACCCCGGGCACGCCTCAAGGCGAAGGTGGCCTGCGTCGCCAGCAGCAGTCCGATTCCGCCCGCTCCCGCGATCGTGGCCGTCACCGATCCGATGGAACTGGCGACGACACCGGCCAGCGCCATTCCTCCGCCCTGGCTCGAGCGCAACGCCGCTCGCCCAATGCCATAAGCCCTTCCGCGGTACTGGTCCGGTAGCAGCCGCATCCACGCCGAACGAGCGGGTGTGTGATAAGCCCCGCCTATACCGGCGAACACCAGCAAAACGATCGTCCAGGTCAGGTTCGGGTTGAAAGCGAACATGATCAACGGCGCCAGCGACAGGATCGCCAGCGGGCCGATGAGACGTTCTCGCTTCGCCGGATCCCGGACTAGGCGGAAGAGCAGCGCCACGCCCAGCACGTTCGCGGCGGGTTCGATGGCGAGGATCAGGCCGACGGCCCAGACCGCGTTCAGACTGGCCGCCAGGGGGACCGCGAGGCCTTCCGGGACCATCGCGAGGCCCGCCAGCAGACGGACGCCCAGCAGGGTCCTCAGGCGCGGCTCGGACACCATCAGCGTCAGCACGCCGCGCGGTTCGTCGTCGGGCTTCTTCTTGCGGCCCAGCGGGTCCGCGGCCGGGCGGTGCTTGACGGACGTCTGCACCAGGATCGCCAGAGCGGCGAACGTGGCGGCGTTGACCGCCAGCGCCACGCCCGGACTGGTGTGCGCGACGAGGAAGCCGGCGGCCGCGAGGCCTGCCATCTGGGCTATGTCGACGGACGTGCCGAACAACGCCACGCCGTCGTCGTAGCGCTTCGGCGGCAGCACGTGCGGGAGGCTCGCCTCCTGGGCCGCGAGGTACGGCGAGGAGATCGCCAGGACCACCACCAGCAGCACGATCATGGCCCACAGCGGCATGCCGGGAATGGCCATCGCGGCCATGAGCGCGGCCTGCAACCAGGCCGTCGTCACCATTACCGTGCGTCGCGGGAACCGGTCGGCGACCCAGCCGAGCAAGGGGCCGGAAATCAACGGCGGGAAGAGCGTCAGCGACCACGTGAGGGCTGTCGCGGCAACGGATCGTGTTCGTTCGAATACGAGCAGTGAGAGCGCGACGGCGGCGAGTTGGTCGCCGGCGGTCGAAACGGTCGAACCGATCCACATGGCGCGGAACTCGCGCAAACCCACGAGCTCGCGGAGGGTGCCGCGGGTCGTCATGCGCGACCTCGCGGAGCCGCTGCCCGCGCGCGGCGAATCGGCACGTCCCGATTCGTCCTACGCCGAGTCACGTCGCCCCCGCCGGTGGTAATCAATTCCTATCGACAATCACGGTAGAAGCTGCCTGACCGTTCAACGTCTGTCCTACCACAGTGTGTACCTAAACGGAGCAGGGCAGTTACCTAAAGTAGTTACAATAGCGAAACGTAGAGCTGATCTTCTTCACAGTTGACCTCAGGTTCGCCTGATTGGACCCCAAATGGTCACGTTGTGTGTCAGCTGGTGCCAAACGGTGCCCGCAGCTGCGCCAACCGGTGCAACCAGCACCGACTCCGGCGGGGCCGGACAGGCCAATTGCGATCCCAGGTGAAGGTACCCGTGCTCGGGAGTGGCGCGGAATAGGCCACGCGGTTTGTCATCCCGATCAGTGGTGAAGATCTGGCAAGTGTGGAGATCTCGTTTCCCCGCCTGCGTGACGAAACCGGTTTCGCAGGCGGGAAAACGATCACTAACGTCGGCAATGAACGCGCTTAGCGTCGCGAACCGGCCGATAACGTCAGACAACCGTCAGACAAGACCCGTCAGTAGGGTTTCAGCGCTTGGCCTCGACGCGGCGGCGGCGGGCCACTTCGGCCAGCACGACGCCGGCCGCGACGGACGCGTTGAGCGACTCGACGCCGGTGGCCATCGGGATCGACACGGTCTGGTCGCAGGTCTCCTTGACCAGGCGACCGAGGCCGCGGCCCTCCGAGCCCACCACGACGACGAGCGGGCCCGTCGCGAGGTCGAGACCGTCGACGTCGACGTCACCGTCCGCGTCGAGGCCCACGATCATCAGGCCCGCCTCCGCCCAGTCGCGCAGCGTCCGGGTGAGGTTCGTGGCCATCGCGATCGGGATCTGGGCGGCCGTGCCCGCGCTGGTGCGCCAGGCGACCGCCGTCATCGACGCGCTGCGGCGCTGCGGCACCACGACGCCCTGCGCGCCGAACGCCGCGGCGGACCGCACGACGGCACCCAGGTTGCGCGGGTCCGTCACGCCGTCGAGCGCCACCAGCAGGGGCGGCGCACTGGAGTGCTGGGCCAGCTCGAGCAGCTCGTCCGGGGTCGCGTACTCGAACGGCGGCACCTGCAGGCCGAGGCCCTGGTGCATCGCGCCGCCGGTGATCCGGTCGAGCTCGCCGCGGGCCACCTCCAGCACGGAGATGCCCCGATCGGCGGCCAGGCGCACGGCCTCGGCCACGCGGTCGTCCGCGTCGATGCCCAGAGCCACGTACAGCGCCGTCGCGGGCGTGCCCGCGCGCAGGCACTCCACGACCGGGTTGCGGCCCGCCACGGTCTCCGCGGTGGCCTTCTCCTTGGTCTGCCGGCGCTGGGTCTTGCTCGCGTCGATCTTCGCCGCCACCTTGGCCCGCTTGTAGGCGGGGTGGTTCGGGCGTTCGGTCGCCTTCGGGGTCGGACCCTTGCCCTGCAGCCCCTTGGACTTCTGTCCGCCGGAGCCGGTGACCGCGCCCTTCTTCGAGCCCGGATTGCGCATCGCGCCCTTGCGCTTGGAATTGCCAGCCACGGAAGTCAGTCGTCCTTCAAAGTCCACTGCGGACCGTCGGGGGTGTCCTCGACGGCGATGCCCGCGTCGTGCAGCTGGTCGCGCAGTGCGTCAGAGCGCGCGAAATCCCTGCTCTTGCGGGCTTCCTGGCGTTCGACGAGAAGTCGATCCACCAACGTGGTCAACGCCTGTCGCATGCCGAGGTCGGCAGGCGACGCGTCGTTCCACTTCGGCGACAACGGGTCGACGCCGAGGATGTCAGCCATCCGGCGCACGCACTCGGCGGCCGCACGGGCCGTCTCGTGGTCGCCGTCGGCAAGTGCCGTGTTGCCCTGGCGCACCTTGTTGTGCAGTGCCGCCACGGCCTGGGGCGTGTTGAGGTCGTTGTCCATCGCCACGACGAAGTCCGCGTCCATTGCCTCTCGGCAGATGTCGCCCCCGAGCTCGATCGGGCCGACGCGTTCGGCGGTGCGGCGCAGGAACGACTCGATGCGCCCGTAGGACGTCACCGCCTCCTGCAACGCCTCTTCCGAGTACTCGATGTGCGACCGGTAGTGCGGCGCGACCAGGTAGTACCGCAGCTCCTGGGCGCGGACCAGCTCCAGCATCGCCGGGATCGACACGGTGTTGCCCAGCGACTTGGCCATCTTCTCGCCGGACATGGTGACCCAGTAGTTGTGCATCCAGTAGTTCGCGAAGCCGTCACCGGCCGCGCGCGACTGGGCCTGCTCGTTCTCGTGGTGCGGGAAGATCAGGTCGAGCCCGCCGCCGTGGATGTCGAACGTGCTGCCGAGGTACGTCGTGGCCATCGCCGAGCACTCCAGGTGCCAGCCGGGCCTGCCGTCGCCCCACGGGGTGGGCCAGGACGGCTCGCCGGGCTTGGCGGCCTT
The DNA here is from genome assembly GCF_026242055.1 of Lentzea sp. NEAU-D7. Classification (GTDB taxonomy): domain Bacteria; phylum Actinomycetota; class Actinomycetes; order Mycobacteriales; family Pseudonocardiaceae; genus Lentzea. The sequence goes on from NZ_JAPJDL010000020.1 coordinate 30,541, forward strand.
CCACAGCGTGAAGTCGCGCGCGTCGCGCTTGCCGCGCAGCTCGGTCTCGCCCTGCTGCTGGTCGTCGAGCTTGCGGCCGGACAACGCGCCGTACTCGGGGAACGAGCGCACGTCGAAGTAGACGTCGCCGTCGACGTCGTACGCGTGGCCCTTGTCGATCAGCCGCTGCATCAGCTCGACCATCTGCGTGACGTGCCCGGTGGCGCGCGGCGCGTACGACGGCGGCAGGCAGCCCAGCGCGTCGTAGGCGTCCTCGAAGGCGCGCTCGTGCGTGTACGCCCACTCCCACCAGGGCCGGTCGTGCTCGGCGGCCTTGGTGAGGATCTTGTCGTCGATGTCGGTGACGTTGCGGACCAGCGTGACGTCAGCGCCGTCGCGGGCGAGCCAGCGGCGCAGGACGTCGAAGTTCAGGCCGCTGCGGACGTGCCCGATGTGCGGCACGCCCTGCACGGTCGCCCCACACACGTAGATCGACGCCGTTCCGTTGACCTGCGGGTGGAACTCCCGCATGGACCGGCTCGCGGTGTCGTAGATGTGGAGGCTCACACGGGAATGGTACGGGCCACATCCAAAAGAGCATTGGGGCGGTCACTCGTCGGAACCGGGTTGACGAGCCGGAAGGAGCAACCGATCGACTCCGCTCCGCCGTCGGCCTCCTCGCTGTCGCCGACCATCACGGCGTGGCGGGGATCGACGCCCAGCCGTTCGCACGCGGTGGTGAAGATCTTCGGGTCCGGCTTGACGACGCCTTCTTCGTAGGACAGCACGAACTCGTCGACGAGGTGCGTGAGGCCGTGGAGCTCGAAGACGCTGCGGATGTCCCAGCCGATGTTGCTGACCACCGCGACGGGGACGTCCGCCAGGTGCTCCAGCGTCGCCCTGGTGTCCGGGTAGGGCACCCACGACTCCGGGGCCAGCAGCTGGTCGTAGAACGCCTCGGCGTCCGCGACCAGCGAGTCCTCCAGGACCCTGACGTGGACCCAGCGGTGGACGTCGGGGTCGAGGTCGCGGCGGTGCCAGGCGTCCACGAGCTCCGGGTCCATGCCGTCGGCGATGCCGACCGGGGCCGTGAGGGCACGCAACAGGGCACCGTTGGACTCGAGCTCGGGGTGCTCGAGCCGGAACAGCGTGCCGGAGAAGTCGAAGAGCGCGGCGCGGATCGTCACGCCCCCGACTCTACGTGCCGAACGGCTAGGTGGTCTGGACCTTTTGGAGCTCGGCCTCCACCGGCGACATGTCGTAGGACAGGGTGAGCTCCAGGTCGCCCGCGCCGCGCTCGCTGGCGGCCGTGAAGTCCTCGACGAACTGCTCGATCTGCTTGAGCGGCTGGTCGGCGAGCTGCGCGGCGGTGGCGTAGAGGGTGGTGAAGCGGTCCGGCGTCGTGGCGCCGCGCAGGTCGGCCGACCAGTCGAGCAGGTTCTCGTACTGCTCGACGAAGCGGTTCGCGAGCAGGCGGATCTTGTCCTTGTCGCCCGGACGGCCGGCGGGACCGAACGCCCACTGCTGCCTGCCCGGCGAGAGCAGGTCCGCGATGCCGTTGATGATCTGGTCGAACGTGCGCGAACGTGCCATGAAGTAGTCCAGCGCGTCGGTGTCCGTGGTGATCGTCCGCCCGGCCGCGGCGAAGCCCATCTCGTGGCTGATCCGCTTGTCCTGGAGGTTGCGCATGTGCAGCCCCACGGTGTCGGAGAACAGCTGGTACTCCCAGCCCGCCGACGGCGGGGCGACGGCGGTCCCGACCTTCTGCGCGATCATCCCGGCCAGCTCGCGCGGGGTGAGACGGCGCAGGTCGAGGTAACCGGTGCCGACGCGCAGCGCCGGGAGGTCGGTGTCGTCGAACCGGACGGGCAGCACGTACTCGGAGTCGGAGATCAGCGCGCGGTCGAACGCGGACTGCCGCTCGTGCTTGGTCCACATCTTGCTGGCGTAGTGCTGCGAAACGAACATCACGCAGAAGCGCGAGTCGTGGCGGTAGATCTGGTCCAGGTGCTCGATGAGGTTCTTGCCCCAGAGATCGGCTTGCTCGTCGGTGTCGTAGAAGCGGGTCACGCCCAGTTCGGTGAGGTGGCGGGCCACCTCGTCGACGTAGGGGCGGTCTTCGCCGGCGAAGGAGAGGCACACGTCGTACTTGGGCACGAGGCGCATGGTAGTGGCGGGAACCACACCGCTGTGCGGGGAGTTCAACAGGTATGAGCCTGGGGTTCCTGTTCGCGATGTCGTTACCCGCTCTGGTGGCGGCGCTGTTCCTGCTCGCCGTGGTCGAGCGGTTCGTGCGGAACAAGAAGAAGGGCACGCCGATGGCCACCGCGGGCATCGGCGAACTCGGCGCCACGTTCGAGGCGGGCAAGCGCGACGAACTGGAGTACCGCAAGGAGGAACGGCAGCTGCGCGACGACGAGGGCGATCACGCGCCGCCGCGAAGCCGGGTGGACCTCGACGGCGGCACGGCCGTGCTGAAGGTGCCCGCGCAGCGGCGGCCCAGTTAGGCGTTGCCGGTGGTCTTGGTGACCTTCACGCGGACGATGACTCGGACGTTGTCCGTGCCGACGTCGCCGGGGTAGTCCTTGCCGAGGTACTTGTGCGAGAGCTCGTTGATGAGCTCGGCGCCGCCCTCGGTCGTCAGCGACGCCTCACCGCGGAACTCGCTGTACTGGTACGGGTTGTCCTTGTTGATGACGGTGATGCTCACCCGCGGGTCGTTGCGCAGGTGGCGTTCCTTCGCGCGGCCGACGACCGTGGAGAACAGCACGTCGTCACCGTCGCGCTTGATCCAGACGACGGAGGTCTGCGGGCTGCCGTCCTTGCTCAGCGTGGCGACAGTCGCGTAGTTCGGGCTGTCGAGGAGTTCGCGCTGCGTTTCTGAAAGCGTGGCCATGTTCGTCAGGCTACGGGGAACAGCAGGGCTGTCGCGATCGCTGCGATGCCCTCGTTTCGCCCTGTGAGACCCAGGCCGTCCGTCGTGGTGCCGGCCACCGAAACCGGGCCGCCGACCGCGTCGGAAAGCGTTTGCTGGGCCTCTTCACGGCGCTTGCCGACGCGCGGCTGGTTGCCGATCACCTGCACTGTGGCGTTTCCCACACGGAAGCCGGCCTCTTCGACGAGGCGGCGCACCTCCGTCAGCAGGACCACGCCGTGCGCGCCCGACCAGCGCGGGTCCGACGTGCCGAAGACGGCGCCCAGGTCGCCCAGGCCCGCCGCGGAGAGCAGCGCGTCGCACAGGGCGTGGGAGGCCACGTCGCCGTCGCTGTGGCCCGCACAGCCGTCGACGCCCTCCCACAGCAGTCCGGCGATCCAGCACTCACGACCTGCTTCGATCGGGTGAACGTCGACGCCCTGGCCGATCCTCACTCGTGGCCTCCGCTGAACAGTGCTTCCGCGACCGCGAGGTCGAACGGGGTGGTGATCTTCATGGCGTGGGGGTGCCCGGGAACCGTGTGGACCGCGACACCGTTCTGCTCTACGAGGGCAGCGTCGTCAGTCGCGGCGATACCGGCGCAATAGGCGGTCCTGAGAGTCTCGGCGCGGAAACCCTGCGGGGTCTGCACGACCCGCAACCCGGCTCGATCAGGTGTGGAGACGACCACTCCGACCTCGTCCACCTGCTTGATCGTGTCGGCGACCGGAAGCACCGGGATGACGGCGTCGCACCCGCCGCGCACGGCGGCGACGACACCGGCGATGACCTCGGGAGGGGTGAAGGCACGAGCAGCGTCGTGGACCAGCACGATCGAGGTGTCCGGAATCACGCGGAGCGCGTGTTCGAGGGCGAGCCGCACCGAGTCGGTGCGTTCGGCACCCCCTGAAAGCACGTGCACCGCCCCGCCGGCCGGGGCCAGCGAGGCGGTTGCGGTGTGCACTTGATCCACATCGGACGGTGGAGCGGCGATGACCACGTGCTGGACCTGGCCCGACTCGAACAGACCCTGAACGGCACGCGTCAACAGCGGTACACCGTTGACCGGCACGAGCGCCTTGGGCATCCCGTAGCCCAGACGCTCACCTCGCCCTGCCGCGGGCACGAGCGCGACAACACTCATGTTCGCGACTTACATCCGATGCTCTTGTGATGTGGTGAAAACTACGAGGCGGTGGCGAGAACTTCGTCGAGGAGAACCTCGGCCTTGTCCTCGTCGGTGCCCTCGGCCAGCGCCAGCTCGCTGACCAGTATCTGCCGCGCCTTCGCCAGCATCCGCTTCTCGCCGGCGGAAAGCCCGCGATCCTTCTCGCGCCGCCAGAGGTCGCGCACCACTTCCGCAACCTTGTTCACGTCGCCGGAGGCGAGCTTCTCAAGGTTGGCCTTGTACCGCCGAGACCAGTTGGTCGGCTCCTCGGTGTGGGGAGCACGCAAGACCTCGAAAACCTTGTCGAGCCCTTCCTGGCCGACAACGTCACGCACGCCTACGATTTCGGCGTTGTCAGCGGGAACCCGAACGGTGAGGTCGCCCTGCGCTACCTTGAGAACGAGGTACTTCTTCTCCTCGCCCTTGATCACGCGGGTCTCGATTGCTTCGATGAGAGCGGCACCGTGGTGCGGGTAGACGACGGTCTCTCCGACCTTGAAAACCATGTGTCCTCTGCCCCTTTCGATGCCTCCATCCTAACACGTCCAGCAACCCTCCGATTGCTGCTCGAAGATCCGTTAGTGCTGGTCAGGGCCATGCGGGGGGTTGACAAACCACCTGTTCGCGTGCAAGGTACGTCCCATCGAAGATCGACTGGCAGCCCGTCGCGTCCTCGATTCGAGCCCCGGTTAGGCTCCTTGCCTGGTGGTTGTTCCCTAGGAAGGACGCTGGAGCCGTGAACTCAGGAGTGTCTCGCCGGTTTATCGTGACGGCAGCGCTGGCCGCTGGCCTCGGCCTGGTGGCGGTCGGCTGCAGCGCCGGTCAGGTCACCCAGACCGACACCCAGGTCGCCGCCGTCGACGGTGCGAGTGGCAATGCCGGCCCGATCGCGGTGCGCAACGCCATGCTCGCCTTCCCGGCGGACGGCAACCGGTACAAGGACGGCGAGGACGCGCCGCTGACCTTCGTCATCGCGAACTCGGGGGCCACCCCGGACAAGCTGCTGTCGATCAAGTCGGAGGCCTCCGAGGCCGAGGCCGAGATCGTCGGCTCGAAGGACATCCCGGCGCAGTACGCGCTGCGCGCGGAGTACGACGCCTCGAAGGCGCCGACGAAGACCTCCGCGCCTTCGTCCTCCGCCGCCTCGTCGTCGGTCGTGCCGACCTCGGGTGTCCCGTCGTCGTCCGGCTCGGTGACGCCGTCGTCCGGTGCCCCGTCGTCCGGTGCGCCGTCGACCAGCGGCTCGGTGTCGCCGTCCTCGGGTGCTCCCTCTTCGGGTGCGCCGTCGTCGGCCGCGTCCTCGACCGGCCGTCCGTCGAACTCCTCCGCGGCGCCGACGGCAGTCGACCCGAGCCTTGAGGTGCTGCAGATCCGCTGCACGCTCAAGAAGCTGAACCGCGAGGTCGTGGCCGCGCAGACGGTCAAGATCACGTTCCTGTTCGAGAAGGCCGGCTCGCTGACGCTCGAGGTGCCCGTGGCGCCTTCGGACCACAAGCGCACCAGCGAGAACCACGAGTCCGGCGGCCACTGAATCTTTGGCCGCGCCTCCGGCGCGGCGGCGAGTTCGCCGGGAAGCTGGCCATCCGCCCGCCGCTTCGCCCTGATTGGGCTTCGCCGAATCACGACGAAGAGGCGAACGGATGACCAGCGCGAACTCGCGACACCGTGAGCAAGTGACAACGTGAAAACGCCGCTCCCCTGGGTTGGGGAGCGGCGTTTCACGTTCGTTCAGGACGCCTGGAGCATCGGGCGGAACTTGTCGCGGTAGGCCCACGCCAGGCCGATCTCGGCGGCGACCACGAGCAGCGCCATCACCATGCCGCTGGGCTCCAGGAAGACGTGGAACAGGAAGATGTTCACGACCATCGGGGCCAGCAGCGCCAGCGCCAGCGGCACGAACCTGCCGACGACCAGCAGGACGCCGGCGAGCAACTGGACGCCGGACGCGAGCTGCAACATGTAGCCGGTCGCGTAAAGCGCGGCGCTGAAGGCAACACCTTCGGGTGCCATCGTGCTGGGGTCCGGGGCGGGCATGAACATGATGAAGCCGTTGAGGCCGGTCGTGGCGAAGAGCAGGCCGGTCAGCACGCGGGTGACGACGGTGGCGTAGCGGCCGAAGGCGAACTTGCGGGTCTGCGTCGCGGAAGCGGTTGCGGTGCTCACTGTGTCCTCCAGGTGTGTCGTGTCCTTCCACTGATGCGTCGAACGGGCACGACGCCGGATCGACAAACCCGCCGAAAAAACTTGGAAGTTTCCGCAACACGCGCCTGACCTGCGGTGCCGCGTGTCCGCGAGTTCGCGCCAGCTCCCCGGCGAACTCGCGCGCCGTCTGCGAAGCAGCGGCCAACAAGCACTGTCGGTGCTGTGCTCTAACGTTCGGTTCGTGGCGAAGACAGCGCGGCCGATCTTCCGTTGTGCCGAGTGCGGGCACGAGGTGGCGAAGTGGTTCGGCCGCTGCCCCGAGTGCCAGGCGTGGGGCAGCATTGAGGAACGGGGCACCGCGTCCGTGACGCGGGTGGTGGCGGGCGCGCCGACGTCGGCGGCCCGGCCCATCGGCGAGGTCGACATCGAGTCGGCTCGGGCGCTCTCGACGGGCGTCAGCGAGTTCGACCGGGTGCTGGGAGGTGGCCTGGTGCCGGGTGCCGTCGTGCTGCTCGCCGGTGAGCCCGGTGTGGGCAAGTCGACGTTGTTGCTGGAGACGGCGCACCGGTGGGCCGAGAGCCACGGGCGTTGTCTTTACGTGACGGGTGAGGAGTCGGCGGGGCAGGTGCGGCTGCGCGCCGAGCGCACCGGCAACCTGCACCCCGAGATGTACCTGGCGGCCGAGAGCGAGCTCAGCGCGTTGCTCGGGCAGGTCGACCAGGTGAAGCCGTCGATGTTGATCGTCGACTCCATCCAGACCATGTCGACGGTGAGCGTCGAGGGTGTGCCCGGCGGTGTCACGCAGGTGCGCACCGTCGCATCAGGACTGATCGCGATGGCCAAGGAACGCGGCCTTCCCGTTGTCCTGGTAGGACACGTCACGAAGGACGGATCGGTTGCGGGGCCACGGGTTCTGGAGCACCTGGTCGACGTGGTGCTGCAGTTCGAGGGGGATCGTCACTCCAGTCTGCGGCTGCTGCGAGGTATCAAGAACCGCTACGGCGCGGCCGACGAGGTGGGGTGCTTCGAGCTGCGCGACGACGGCATCGCGTGCGTGCCGGACCCGTCGGGGCTCTTCCTCACGCGGCGCGAGAAGGCCGTCGAGGGCACCTGCGTCACGGTGATCGTCGAGGGCAAGCGTCCGATGCTCGGCGAGGTGCAGGCGTTGGTGGCCAAGACGAACCTGCCCGCGCCCCGGCGCGCGGTGAGCGGGCTCGACTCGGCGCGGATCTCCATGGCGCTCGCCGTGCTGGAGAAGCGCGGCAAGGTGAACCTGTTCCAGAAGGACGTCTTCACCGCGACCGTGGGCGGCATGCGGCTGGTCGAACCGGCCGCGGACCTCGCCGTGGTGCTGGCGGTGGCGTCGGCGGAACGCGAGATCGCACTGCCGGCCGACCTGGTGGTGCTCGGCGAGGTGGGGCTGGCCGGCGAGATCCGGCGCGTGAACGGCGTCGGCAAGCGGCTCAGCGAGGCCGCGCGGCTCGGGTTCAAGAAGGCACTGGTGCCGCCGGACCACGGGCCGCTGCCGGACGGTGTGCGGGCGCTGGTGGCGCACGACCTGGTGTCGGCGCTGGAGGTGCTGGGGCTCAACAGGAGGCGCAGCGGCAAGGACGAGTCCGGCGGCAAGAGCGAAGATGACTGATCTCCTGCGCCGAGCTCTGGCGCTCGTGCCCGACGACGCCCGCGGCGAGTCCGGCGCATCGGCAGCGGACGTGCGGGCGCACCTGGACCGCGACGAGTGGGAGTTCGCACTCGACCTGCTCGGCGAGTTCGGCGGCATCGATTGGCAGCCCTGGCAGTACTGGGCGCTGCTGGTGAGAGCGGCGGAGCAGCTGCACCTGCCCTCCCACTGGTTCCGCTGGCGGGAGTACGAGACGTACCAGCGCGTGGTGCTGCGTGCGGTCCTGCGAACCGCACCGGGTGAAGACCTGATCACCCACGACAACGTGTTGTGGCTGCATTGGGACCTGGGGACCAGCTCCGGCCAGTCATCCAGGGTGTGGGTCGAGCCGAAGCTGGAACCCGAGTGCGGGGACAACGCCATGGTCCGGTTGTTGCCCACCTGGCCGCAGGCCTGGCACCACCTCACACCGGGCGACATGATCACCCTCCACGAGGGACAGCCGGTGACCGGTACCGCGACTGTGATCGAATACGCGGGTGTGGGGGAGACACGACAGCGAGATCGGTGAGTTGCTGCGGTTCGCGGCGGCCATGGTGCCCCCGGAGGTGCGGAGCGCCGACCTGCTCGACTACCTGGAGCTCGAAGAGTGGGAGCTGGTCCTCCAGCTGCTGGGGGAGTTCGACGGCCACACCTGGCAGACACCGCGCTACTGGGCCCTCCTGGCCGAGGGAGCGGCCCAGATGGAGCAGGACGACGCCTGGTTCCAGTGGCGGTGCGTGGAGTCCATCCAAGGCGTGCTGCGGGTCGAGCTGACCCTGGCCGTCGACGCGGAACCGTTGCGGGCCAGGGGAGAACGCCCGACGTGGGACGTCACGGGCAAGCACCAGCGGGTGGCCGCGCTGTGGATCGAGTCCAAGCCCGTGCTGGGTCCTGGTGAACGCGCCACGGCACGGCTGAGGCCGTTCGTGCCGCCGGCGTGGGCGCATCTCATCCGCGGCGACAGGATCACGCTGCTCGGCAGCTCGCCGGGCACCGCGAAGATCATCGAAAAAGTGCCGCCGCGGCCCTGAACCAGGACCGCGGCGGCAGAAACGACTAGCTCACTGCGAGAGCAGCTGGGCGCAGCGGATCAGGCCCAGGTGCGAGTACGCCTGCGGGTGGTTGCCCAGCGAACGCTCGGCGACCGGGTCGTACTCCTCGGGCAGCAGGCCGGTGGGGCCCGCGGCCGCGACGATCTGGCCGAAGAGCTCCTCGGCCTCGGTGCGGCGACCGGTCAGCAGGTAGGCCTCGATCATCCACGCGGCGCAGAGGTGGAAGCCGCCCTCGTCGCCCGGCAGGCCGTCGTCGCGGTGGTAGCGGTACACGGTGGAACCGGACCGCAGCTCCGCCTCGATGGCCGTCACCGTCGACTGGAAGCGCTCGTCGGCCGGGTCGATCAGACCCGACAGACCCACGAACAGCGAGGCGGCGTCCAGGTCGTCGCCGTCGTAGGCCGTGGTGAACGACTGGACCTCGTCGTTCCAGCCGTTCTTCAGCACGTCGTTGGAGATAGTGTCGCGCAGCGGCACCCAGGACGGGTCCAGCTCGCGGCCGAACTGCTCACCGAGCTTGATCGCGCGGTCGATGGTCAGCCAGCACATGACCTTCGAGTACACGTGGTGGCGCGGCGCGTGCCGCTCCTCCCAGATGCCGTGGTCGGGCTCGTGCCAGCGCCGGGAGACGGCCTCGGCCATCGCCTGGACCATCGTCCAGTCGGCGTCCGAAAGCGCGCCGCGGGCCGATGCCAGCTGCACCACCAGGTCGACGACCGGGCCGAACACGTCGAGCTGCACCTGCTGGTTCGCGAGGTTGCCCACGCGGACCGGCCGGGAGCCGGCGTAGCCGGGCAGCGACTCGATGACGGCCTCAGCGCCCAGCTGGGTGCCTTGCAGCGTGTACAGCGGGTGCAGCCGCTCCGGGCCCGGAATGGTCTCCAGGACGCCGTGCAGCCACGCCAGGAAGCCGTCGGCCTCCGCGTAGGAGCCCACCGACACCAGCGCGGCGGCGGTCATCGCGCCGTCGCGCAGCCAGCAGTAGCGGTAGTCCCAGTTGCGGACGCCGCCGAGCTCCTCGGGCAGCGACGTGGTGGCCGCCGCCATGATCGAGCCGGAGTCCTTGTGCACCAGGCCGCGCAGCGTCAGTGCCGAACGCAGCACCAGGTCCGTCTGCACGGTCGGGAGTTTCAACCCCGCCGCCCAGTCAGACCAGTAGCCCGCGGCGCGGTCACGACGCACGGACTCGGGCTGGACGTGCTCGGAGAGGTCGTCGGTGCCGCACCGCAGCTCCAGCAGCACCGGCGCGCCCTCACGCGGCCGGACGACGGCGCGCGCGGTCTCCTGCATGCCGTCCGAGGTGATCTCCCAGTCGACACCGGGGGAACGCAGCACCATCGGGTCCGACGTGCCGACGACGCGCAGGCCGTCGCGCTCGCGCAGCAGCCGCACCGGCACCTGCCCGAACTCGGGCCGCGGCGCGAACGTGATCACCGCGTTGGTGGAGCCGCTGATCCGCCGGACGAGGTCCGTGCGGTGCGAGGCCAGGTCGTGCTCCAGGTAGTCCGACACCAGGAGGCGCGACCAGCGGGTCTCGACGATCATCGTGCCCGGCAGGTAGCGCTGGCCCAGGGGCAGCGACCCGTGCTCCGGCTTGATCGAGAAGTGGCCGGCGGCGGGGCCGCCGAGCAGGTCCGCGAAGATCGCCGCGGAGTCCGGCTCGGGGTGGCACAGCCAGTTGACCTTGGCGTCCGGCGTCACGAGAGCCACGGACCGCTCGTTCGCGAGCATGGTCAGGCGCTCGATCGGCACGGCCTGGTCGCCGTGCAGCCACGCGCGGCGCTCCTCCAGCAGGAACGCCAGCACCGTCGCCACGTCGGCGGGGTCGGCCACGTAGTGCTGGGCCAGCGACTCACCGGGACCCACGCGGATGCCGAGGTCCGGGCCGTGCAGGCGTTCGAACGCCTTCTCGTCCGTGACGTCGTCGCCCAGGAAGATCGCCGCGGTGGCGCCGACCTGGTGCCGCAGGATGTCGAGGGCGTGGCCCTTGTTGGTCTCGACGACGGCGAGCTCGATGACGGCCTTGCCCTCGGTGACCTGCACACCCTCCCAGGTGCACGGGCCGGAGCGCACGGCGTCGAGCACCGCGGCGCCGATGGCCTCGCTCGCCGCGCGGCGGACGTGCACGGCGATCGAGGCGGGCTTCACCTCGAGCTGCACGCCCTCCTGACCGTCGACGATCTCTTCGAGGTCGGCCTCGATGCGCCGCAGCAACGCCTTGGCGTCCGCGTCCAGGGCGTGGACGAAGCCGACGTCGAACTCGGAGCCGTGCGAGCCCACCAGGTGGACCTCGCCCGGCAGGCGGGAAAGGGTGGCCAGGTCGCGCAGCGCGCGACCGGAGATCACGGCCGATGTCGTCTCGTGCAACGACGCGAGTGAACGCAGCGCGTTCACCGACTCCGGAAGCGGGCGTGCCTGCTCCGGGTCGCTCACGATCGGCGCGAGTGTTCCGTCGTAGTCGCTTGCGACCAGCAGTCGCGGGGTCCTGGCCAGCTGCACGATGGCACGGCGCAGTTCGGCGGGGAGGGCCTCGGCGGTCAACGCCCCTCCTGGAGCACTCGATGGGTCAGTGGGATCTGAAAGGATTCAGACCGAGGTCTGCGTGCCCAACGCCTCCAGGAACGACCTTGCCCAACGGTCAACGTCGTGGGTGAGGACCTGACGGCGCAGCGCGCGCATCCTACGGCGGCCTTCTGCGGGATCGATGTCGAGGGCGGCCTGCAGTGCGTTCTTGACACCGTCCAGGTCATGGGGGTTCACCAGGAACGCACTGGTCAGTTCTGCGGCAGCGCCGGCGAACTCGCTGAGCACCAGAGCTCCACCAAGATCATATCGGCAGGCCACGTACTCCTTGCACACGAGGTTCATTCCGTCCCGAACGGGCGTGACGACCATGACGTCCGCCGCGCTCATGAACGCGACGAGCTCCTCGCGGTTCACCGACTGGTGCAGGTAGTGCACGACGGGCTTGCCGACGCGGCCGAACTCGCCGTTGATCCGGCCGACGGACTGCTCGATGTCCTGGCGCATCGTCTTGTAGTGGTCGACCCGCTCGCGGCTGGGTGTCGCGAGCTGGATCATCGCGACGTCCTCGGGGTCCACGCGTCCGTCCGCGATCAGCTCGTACAGAGCGCGGATCCTGACGTCGATGCCCTTCGTGTAGTCGAGACGGTCCACGCCCAGCAGGATGCGCTTCGGGTTGCCCAGATCCTCTCGAATCTGCCTCGCGCGGGCCTGCGTGTCCTTGCGCCGGGCCACCGCGTCGAGGCCCGCGCTGTCGATCGAGATGGGGAACGCGCCGACGCGCACGGTGCGGTCGCCGACCTGCACGACACCGGGCCGGGTCCGGACGCCCACGGTGCCGCGGCTGGGCTCCAGGCCGACGAGCCGGCGGGCCAGCCAGAGGAAGTTCTGCGCGCCGCCGGGCCGGTGGAAGCCCACCAGGTCGGCGCCGAGCAGGCCGCGGATGATCTCCGTGCGCCACGGGAGCTGCATGAACAGCTCGACCGGCGGGAACGGGATGTGCAGGAAGAAGCCGATCTTGAGGTCGGGCCGCTGCTCGCGCAGCATCGCCGGGACGAGCTGCAGCTGGTAGTCCTGCACCCACACCGTCGCGCCCTGGGCGGCGACCTTCGCGGTCGCGTCGGCGAACCGCTGGTTGACCTTCACGTAGGTGTTCCACCAGTGGCGGTGGAAGGCGGGCTGCGCCACGACGTCGTGGTAGAGCGGCCAGAGCGTGCCGTTGGAGAAGCCCTCGTAGTAGTCCTCGACCTCCTTGGCCGAGAGCTCGACGGGGTGCAGCAGCAGGCCGTCGTCCTCGAACGGCGGCACCTCGGTGTCGGCGACGCCGGGCCAGCCGACCCAGGCGCCGCTGTGTGAGCGGAGGAACGGTTCGAGCGCGCTCACGAGCCCGCCCGGGCTGTGTTTCCACCGCTCCGTGCCGTCGGGCAAGCGCTCCAGGTCAACCGGCAACCGGTTGGCCACGACTACGAATTCCGCCCCGTTCTCGCCAATGTCCATGCTCACGAAAAAGAGGCTAGTGCGGACGCGTGCTCTCGGCGTGTCGTGTAACCCCCGTCACAGCGAGTTTCACTCCAAACGACGCTTGGTGGGTTTGAGCGGCCCGGACATGCGCGGACCAGCGAACTTGCGCTCCAGACGCCCCAGTCCGGTGCGCACCGGCTGGGCCAGGTACTCGCCGAACACGACACCTCCGGCCAGAGCGAGAGCAATACCACTCGCGAAGACGAGCGTGCTCAGACCGGCCGGATCGCCCTCGGCGGTGAGCTGGAACAGGCCTCGGTACGTCGTCCAGCCGGGCAGCAGCGGGACGACGCCGGCCTGGACGACGACGAGCGTCGGGATGCGCAACCGGCGGGTCATCGTGGCACCGCCGAACCCGGTGATCGCGGCGGCCACGGCGGAGCTGAGCAGGGCGTCCAGCCCGAGGCTCGTCATGAGGCCGTAGGAGGCCGTGCCGATCGCGCCGGAGATGGCGGCGGCTACGAGAGCCCGGGGCTGCGCGTAACAGGCGAGCGCGAAGAACGCACTCGTCGCCGCGCCGGCCGCGAACTGCATCGGCACCGCGGAGATCAGGGCGGGCAACGGGTCGCTGAGCCGGATGTCCAGTCCGAAGTGGACGGCCGCGCGGATCGCCAGCGCGACCCCCGCGATCAGGCCCGCGCTCAGCAGCACGGTCTCGACCGTGCGGCCCGCGGCGGTGACGTTGTAGCCGGAGATCGCGTCCTGCACGGTGCTCACCAGCGCGAGCCCGGACAGCAGCACGACGATCCCGACTGCCACCAGCAGACTCGGCCGCACCGGCAGCAACCCGGTCGAGTAGATCGCCAGCGCGGCACCCGTGCCGAGCGCGCCGCCGACGAGCTGCTGGAAGAAGAACGGCAGGTTGCGGCGGTTGAGGATCCGGCCGACCCGGTCGACCACGGCCGTGATGACCGCGGCGGTGAGCGCGAGCACCAGCCCGCCGCCCACGAGGAACGCGACCGCGGCCGCCATGCCGCCCCACGCGGCGGTGGCGACCCAGCGCGGGTACGGGTGCTTGGCGTTCGTGATGTCCTCGAGCCGGGCGTGCGCCTCTTCGATCGGCCCGAGGTTGCGCACGAGGTGCTCGACGTCGGCGAGCCGCGTGTAGTCGAGACCGCGCTGCCGGACGACGCGGATGGAGGTGATCGGCAACGCCTCCGTGCCGCGATGGCACGACACGCTGATAGAGGTGTAGATCACGTCTACTTCGGTGTGCGGGAGTCCATAGCTCTCGGTGACCGAGAGGATCGTGGCTGTCACATCGGCCGCACCGGCTCCACTGGCCATTTGGACCTCGCCGATCTTGAGGGCGAGATCGAGTACCAGGTGAACCGTGGTGTCGTCGGGCAGGGCGGGGCCGTGCAGGCTGTTCGTGGAAATCTCGGGCACCTCCGTGGTGTGATCGTGACAGGGCCTTCGACCGTTGCTGTGTCGTCTGCCACCTCCGATCGGGCGACCCGAAAAGGAGGACATGATCACTGTCTGTTGGTTACCCTCCTGACCTGGTCAAGGCGGTCACCGGGGCGCGTTGATCCACTCGGTTGGTTGGTCTGACTCCTGTCGGAGCAATCCGATCACACTGAGAGCAGACCGTTCGCCGCAGGTGGCACCCGCAACGGGCGCTTACGATGTTCGCGAACACGGACCGGCCGGCGTAGCTCAATTGGCAGAGCACTCGCCTTGTAAGCGAAAGGTTAGGGGTTCGATTCCCCTCGCCGGCTCCATTTCGGCTCCTCGACCAGCCATGACGGCTGGTCGGGGAGCCTTCTTGCTTCCTGGGACATGCGGCAGGGGTTTCCAGCACTATCCGCGCTTATGCCTGTGCGCTGCGTAGTCGTTTGATGCGGTTCAGTTCTGAGGATTGCGGATGTCTTTCTTCGTCCTGTCCTTTCACCTGCGTCAAGCGCACCGGTGACGTGACGGCTCAGTGCCTCAACACCTGGACCGACATCAACACCGGCCGTTGCCTCGCGGTCAGCGCGGCGAGCAACTGCTAACGGTGCGTCGGCATTCCAGCAACGCGTGAATCCGGAATCCGGGCAACTGAAATGACGGCGGGCCGCGGTCAGCCGACCGCGGCCTTGTTCGTCAGCTTTTGCGAACGAGTCCGGTGAAGCCCGCGACGCTGAGAGTGGCGAACGACCACCCCAGCACCTGCACGACCCAGCCTGCTCCGGTCGCCCACTGTCCGGCTGGTCCGTTCGCCAGTTCGCATCTCGGTGTGCCACCCAGCTTCACCAGGGGGATCGCCAGATCCGCCGCAAGACTGATCCTGTTCACAGGTGAACAGGAGTCCGCGGGGCGGTCCTTGGCCGGTGCCAGGCCGTTGTGGGCACCCGTTGTCCACACGAGACAAAGCGCAAGCAGGAACGTGGCGAGCAGACCGGCCACCGCCCGCGACGGCTTGTAGCCGTAGCCGAGCGTGACGCCGAGGAACCGGTGCCACAGCCTGTTGCCGGGGTCGCCGCGGCGGCGGAGGTCCTCCTGCTGTGCGATCAGGACTCGTCGCGCGGTGTGCTCGTGTCCGGCGGTGCGGTGGACGGCGGCGAGTTGCTGGTAGGACTGGGCTTCGTAGCGGAACGTGTGCTCGCGCAGCATCGTGAGCCACGCGTCCGCGTCCTCCGGGGCGTCCGGATAGGACAGTCCGTTCAGGGTTACCGAGGCGTCGGCGTCGACCAGGGTCGCGGGTTCGAGACCGAGCGCCCTGCCCGCCTTCGTGCTGAAGAGGTCGAGCTCCAGGCCGTCGCCGCGGTTGCGGAGCTTGTCCGGGCGGAGCGTGAGCTCGCTGCCGATGTCGCAGTTGCTGATCTCCAGGGCCGCCGCGGCGGTGTCCGCGTCGATCTCGGCCTCGCTGATCGTCAGGCTCGCCCCGACCGTCGTCATGTGCAGCGACACGGCCCTGCCGCCGCGGTTGCGCACGAGCCCCGAGAGCACCAGTCCCGCGCCGATCTTCGTGTCGACCATGCGGATCGTGGCCCCGGCCTGCCGTGAGACGGCGTTGATCCCGCTGAGCTTCACCTCGGAACGGATCCGCGCACCATCGGTGCACAGCGTGCCGCGCAGCACGGCGCCGCCGAGGTGCAGCCCGCCGATGTCGGCTTCGAGGAGCAGGAACGCGTCGTCGTCGCCGCGGAGGATCGCGTTCTTGGCGAAGACCACGCCGCCGACCCTGGCGCCGTTCGCGATGATCGCGGGTCCGTCGAGGCCGGTGACGGTCGCCTCGTCGAGGGCCAGGTCGCCGCCGATGTCGATGTCCTCCAGGAACAACGGGCACCCGCCGCGCCACCCCGGCCACGCGTGCAGGCCGCTCGCCATGAAGGAACCGCCGACCTTCAGGCCGTACGCGCTGAACGAGCCGATGCTGGTGCGGTTCAACGAGAGGGTGCCGTCGATCTGGGCGTGGTCGAGGTCGAACGCGTCGGAGCACCGCGCGTCGGTCATCTCGAAGCTCCTGGTGCGCAGGCCTTCCGCCCGGACGCCCCACGCGGTCGTACTGCTGAGGTCGACCGTCGCGAGCTGCGCGTGCCGCATGGTCAGCTCTTCCGGGAGGTGGCAGCCGACCAGGGTCAGCGGCCCGGCCATCGTCAGGAAGTCCAGGTCGAGCGTGCCGTCGATCCACGTCCGGTGGATCGTGAGGCCGGTGGGCGAGTCCCGTGCTTCGAGCACCATCGCGCGGACGTCCTCTGCCCGCATGAAGATGTGTCTCTCGTCCTGCTCTGTCTCATCAGGACGTGACATTGTGGGACCCATGTCCTACCTCGCGGATAGCGCGCGCTACGACCAGATGACCTACCGGCGGACGGGACGCAGCGGCCTCAAGCTGCCCGCCATCTCGCTCGGTCTTTGGCACAACTTCGGCGGTGACCGGCCCTACGAGCTGGGCCGCGGAATCGCGCGGAGGGCGTTCGACCTCGGTGTCACGCACTTCGACCTCGCCAACAACTACGGTCCGCCCTACGGCTCGGCGGAGATCACCTTCGGGCAGATCCTGAAGGATGATCTCAGGCCGTACCGCGACGAGCTGGTCATTTCGACGAAGGCCGGCTACGACATGTGGGCCGGGCCGTACGGGGAGTGGGGCAGCCGCAAGTACCTGCTCAGCTCGCTCGACCAGTCGCTGACCCGGATGGGCCTCGACTACGTCGACATCTTCTACTCCCACCGGTTCGACCCGGAGACGCCGCTCGAGGAGACCATGGGCGCGCTCGTGTCCGCGGTCGGGCAGGGCAAGGCGCTCTACGCGGGCATCTCGTCGTACTCGCCCGCGAAGACCCGCGAGGCCGCCGAGCTGCTCCGGTCCGCCGGTGTGCCGCTGCTGATCCACCAGCCGTCGTACTCGATGCTCAACCGCTGGATCGAGCCGGAGCTGCTGGACACGCTGGAGGAGGTCGGCGCGGGCTGCATCGCGTTCTCGCCGCTCGCGCAGGGCATGCTGACCGACCGCTACCTCAACGGCGTTCCCGAGGGCTCGCGCGCCTCGCAGGGCAAGTCGCTGTCGACGGACCTGCTCACCGACGAGAACCTCGCCCGCATCCGGTCGCTCAACGAGATCGCGAAGTCCCGTGGCCAGTCGCTCGCGCAGCTCGCGCTGACCTGGACGATCCGCGACCCGCGCGTCACGTCGGCGCTGATCGGCGCGTCCTCGGTCGAGCAGCTGGAGCAGAACCTCGCGGCCCTGCAGGCGCCGCCGCTGACCGACGACGAGCTCGCCGAGATCGACAAGCACGCCGTCGAGTCGGGCATCGACCTGTGGGCCCCGTCGTCCCAGGCGGAGTAGCTAGGCCGGGTGCCGGGGGAGGCGGATCGTGAAGACCGTCGACCCCGGCCGGCTGGCCAGCTCGATCGTGCCGCCGTGCGCCTCCACCAGCGACTGGACCACGGCGAGCCCCAGTCCGCTGCCGCCGCGCTGGCGGGTCCGCGAGTCGTCCACGCGGTAGAACCTGTCGAAGATCCGCGCCTGGTCCGCCGCCGGGATGCCGGGGCCGCTGTCGCTCACCCTGATCACCGCCCAGCCGTTCTCGGCCGTCACCTTCACCGCCACCGAGGTGCCCGCGGGCGTGTGCACGGCCGCGTTGGTCAGCAGGTTGTCGAGCACCTGCCGCAACCGCGTCGGGTCCGCGGTCATCGTCACCGTGTCGGCGTCGACGTCCAGCACGTGCGACGGCCTGCCCGCTCGGAACGCGTCCGCCGCCGCTTCCGCGATCACCGAGAGGTCCAGCTCCTCCGGGCGCAGCGGTGGCTCGGTCGCCGCGGAGTCCAGGCGTGCCAGCAGCAGCAGGTCGTCGAGCAGCACGCTCATGCGTGCCGCCTCCGACCGCAGCTTCTCCAGGTGCTTCTCGCGTTCGCCCGGCTCGTTGGCCGCCGCGTACTTGAACAGGTCCGCATACCCGCGCAACGAGGTGAGAGGCGTCCTCAGCTCGTGCGAGGCGTCTGCGATGAACCGGCGCAGGCGTTGCTCTGCGGCCGTGCGCGCGGCCAGCGAGGTGTCGATGTGCGCGAGCATCTTGTTGAACGCCTCGCGCAGCTCCTCGACCTCGACGCCGCCGCCCCGTCCGTCCACGCGCACGGCGAGGTCACCCGAGTCGGTCAGGTCGTGCGACGAGATGTCGTGCGCGGTGTCGGCCATGTCCGACAGCGGCTGCATGCCCTTGCGGATCAGCGCCTGGCCGCCCACCACCAAGGCGATCAGGGCGGCCAGGAACGCGATCACGCCGACCGTGACGAGCTGCGAGATCGTGCCGTCCCTGTCCTGCATCGGGGCCGCGCTGACCACGATCCACTCGTCCTTGACGACCTGGCAGGCGCGCAGCCGGAACTTGCCCTCGCCGCGCAGGTACTCGGTCTGGAACTCGTCGGTCGTCAGCGCTCTCCGCGCGAGCGCGTCGAACTCCTCGCGGTCCGCCGGCTGCTGGTCGCCGGGCTGCGGCCGGAGCTCGCCGTTCTCGATCTTGTAGACGACGGCGAACCAGTCCGGCGGGATCTTGGTGATCTTGCCGTAGTACTCGACCTCCTTGGCCGCGCCCTGCTGGCTGATCACCATCTGGTCGTCGAGGCGGCGGTCCAGGAAGGACTGCATCGACGCGACCATGACCCAGCCGACGATCACGAACACCGTCAGCGCGAGCGCGCCGAGGCCCAGGGCGAGGCGGGTGCCGAGCCGCCATTCGCGGACGGGCTTGGGCCGGAACCGCATCGCCGGGCTCACTCCGCTGCTCGGCGGAGCACGTACCCCACACCGCGCACGGTGTGGATCAACGGCTCGCGGCCGTCGTCGAGCTTGCGGCGCAGGTGGGAGATGACGAGCTCGACCACGTTCGAACGGCCGCCGAAGTCGTACTCCCACACGTGGTCGAGGATCTGCGCCTTCGTGAGCACGGCCGGCGAGCGCCGCATCAGGTACCGCAGCAGCTCGTACTCGGTCGGGGTCAGCGTCACGAGCTTGCCGCCGCGGCGGACCTCGCGGGTGTCCTCGTCCATCACCAGGTCGGAGACCTTCAGCACCGACCGCTTCCACGACGGACCCGTCGAGCGGCGCAGCACGGCCCGGAGCCGGGCCATCAGCTCCTCGACCGAAAAAGGTTTCACGAGGTAGTCGTCGCCGCCCCTGGTGAGCCCCGCCACCCGGTCCGCGGTGCCGTCACGGGCCGTCAGGAAGACCACCGGCACCATCGCGCCGGCTGCTCGCATTCGATCGAGAACGGTGAATCCGTCGAGGTCAGGCAGCATGAGGTCGAGCACGACGATGTCGGGTTGGAACTCGGCGGCCTCTCTGAGGGCCTCTTCGCCGCTGAGCGCGGTCGCGGCCTGCCAGCCCTCGTACCGGGCGACCGTCGCGACCAGGTCAGCGATGTGCGGCTCGTCGTCCACGACGAGCAATCGAACCGAATTCCCCTTGTCCACGTGCTCATGGTGCGTCACCTGATGGCCCTCCCGCTCGATCGACAGGAAGTCGACAGCGCGGGCAAAGGAGAGCCACAGCTCGAACGCAAAGGATCGAGACCGACCGCCAGAGACCGCCCTGACCGAGGAGCCCGCCGTGACGACCACCCTGCAGCCCCCCGTGCGACCGGCCGCGGCCGGCCGGGCGACGCCGCACAAGGTGCTGGCCAAAGCCGGCCTCTACGTGTTCCTCCTCGCCAACGCGGCCTTCGTGACCTACCTGTTCAACGCGGCGGGCGTCGGCTCGAACAAGCTCGTCAACTTCGGCCGGCTCGCGGGCCTGTACGGCGCGCTCGCCATGGCGTTCCAGCTGCTCCTGGTGGCGCGGCTGCCGTGGCTCGACCGGCGCCTGGGCATGGACAAGCTCACCTCGTGGCACCGCTGGGTCGGCTTCACGATCTTCTTCACCCTGGTCGGTCACCTGGTCTTCATCGCGTTCGGCAACGCGGGCCCCGACGGTCCGATCGCCGAGATCATCCGGCAGGCGACCGAGCTGGAGGGCATCCTCCGCGCGCTCGTGGCGTGGGCGATCATCATGGTCGTCGGCGTCGTCTCGGCCCGCTTCGCGCGGCGCCGGCTGGCGTACGAGACCTGGCACTTCATCCACCTGTACACCTACATCGCGATCTTCCTGGCGTTCTCGCACCAGGTCGCGGTGGGCAGCACGTTCCGCAAGTCCGCGCTCGCGACCGGCTACTGGTGGGGCCTCTGGGCGTTCGCGCTCGGCTCCGTCCTCATCGGACGCGTGGTGCTCCCGCTCTACCGCAACTGGCGGCACCAGTTCCGGGTCGCCGCCGTGGTGCCCGAGGCGCACAACGTCGTCTCGGTCTACATCGAGGGCAAGGACCTCGACCAGCTCGGCGCCAGGGCGGGCCAGTTCTTCCTCTGGCGCTTCCTGACCAAGGACCGCTGGTGGCAGGCCAACCCGTTCTCGCTGTCCGCGGCGCCGAACGGCAAGTACCTGCGCCTCACCGCGAAGGCCCTGGGCACCGGCAGCGCGGACATCCGCAACATCGCCGTCGGCACCCGCGTGTTCGCCGAGGGCCCGTACGGCGCCTTCACGACCATGCACCAGATCAAGCCCAACGCGCTGCTCGTCGCGGGCGGCGTTGGCGTCACACCGGTCCGCGCGCTGCTGGAGGAGATCAAGGGCCACGTCGTGGTGCTCTACCGGGTCAGCGACCCGCGCGAAGCCGTGCTGCTGCGCGAGCTCGAAGGCCTCGCCAGGGCCAAGGGCGCCGTGCTGCGCCTGGTCACCGGTTCCTCGAAGACCATCACCGCGAACGGTCCGCTGCTCGGTCCGGAGAACATCGTCGCGCTCGTGCCGGACGTGCAGGACCGTGACGTGTTCATCTGCGGCCCCGGCGGCATGACCGACGCGGTGATCACCAGCCTCGACGAACTGGGAGTGCCCAGCAACCAGATCCACGCCGAGCGCTTCGCGCTGGCCAACTGAGAGGGTCCGACGACGTGAAGAGGGCAATTCCCGTTCTGGCGCTGAGCGTGGCCGGCCTGGTTCCGGTCTGGATCTACTCGCCGGGTGCCGCGCACGAGGGCGAGATCAACGAGGCCGCCGCCGCACCACCGGCCCAGACCCAGCAGCAGACGACCGCGCCGCGGACGACGGCACCGCAGACCACCGGCTCCGCGCCGAAGGCGACCGGGGCCGCGCCTAAGACGACGCAGCAGCAGACCACCCAGCAGCAGGCCCAGAACCGCACCGTGCCCGGGCCCGCGGTGAACACCTCCGAAGGCACCGTGCAGGTGCAGGTGACGTTGCAGGGCACCAAGATCGTCGACGTGAAGGCGTTGCGGGCACCCAACAGCAACCCGACCAGGATGGCGCTGCCGCTGCTGCGGGAGTCGGCCCTGAAGGCGCAGAGCGCCGACATCGACACGGTGTCCGGCGCGACCGCGACCTCCGAGGGCTACAAGCAGTCGCTGCAGGCCGCGATCGACGGGGCGCAGTAGAAGTGGCCGTGCGGCGCGTCGAGCACATCATGGGCCTGCCGATCTCGGTGGACCTGCGTGACGGCGACGCCGCGCTCGCCGAGCGGGCCTTCGACTGGCTGCGCGAGGCGGACGCCCGGTTCTCGCCGTTCAAGCCCGACAGCGAGGTGTCCCGGCTCGACCGGGGTGAGCTCACCAGGGACGAGCTCACCCCGGACCTCGTCGAGGTCCTCTCGCTGTGCGACTGGTACGAGCAGTCGACGGGCGGCGCGTTCACGGCACGGGTCCCGGGACGCGGACTGGACCCGTGCGCGGTCGTGAAGGGCTGGGCCGTGCAACGGGCTGCGGACGTGCTGCGCGAAGGCGGCGCCACGTCGTTCTGCGTCAACGCCGGCGGCGACGTCGTGACGGCCGGCGAGCCCGAACCCGGAAAGCCTTGGCGCGTCGGCGTTCGGCATCCCGATCTCGCCGACCAGCTCAGCGTCGTGCTCGGCGTGCGCGACGGAGCCGTTGCCACGTCAGCGTTGTACGAACGCGGCCAGCACATCCTGGACGGCCGTACCGGTCAGCCGGTCACGGGAATCCTGTCGGTCACGGTTTTCTCCGACGACCTCGCTATCGCGGATACCACTGCCACAGCAGCGTTTGCGCTGGGCAGGGACGGGATCGAGTGGGCGGCGGAGCAGGAGGACTGCGAGATCTTCATCGTCGACGAAGATCGTCGCGTGTACTCCAGCCCTGGACTTCCCGTACACATCTGTTAACATGCTCGCCCAACGGAGCCTTGACTCCGGGGCATGATTTCGTTGATCAAGAGCTGGATCGGAGCTCGCGCTCGGGGCAAGACCCGGCCTGCTGTCGACCAACTACTCGTGCGAGAAGGCCTGCTGTGGCGCGAATTCGGGAGCGCGCCCAGCAGGCCTTCTCTGTGTTTGTTGGCCGCTGTGTTTGTTGGCCGCTGCTCCGCAGACGGCGGCGAGTTCGCCGGGAAGCTGGTCGTCCGCCCGCCGCTTCGCCCCGATTGGGCTTCGCCGAATCGAGACGAAGAGGCGAACGGACGACCAGCGCGAACTCGCAACATCGCGCGCTTGGCTGACGAGCTGGGCGCGTGGGCCATGGACGGAGTGGGTTACGCGTAGCGGTCTTCGTTGAAGTCCAGGTTCACTGCCGACATGCCGAGGTCGCGGCCCATCGCGTCCAGCACGTCCACCATCTCCAGGCCCATCAGCCAGTCGCGGGGCAGTGCTTCGGTGCCGTGCAGCGCGCCGAGGACGTTGCCCGTCAACGCCGCCGTGGCGTCGCTGCCGCCGGAGTGGTTCGCGGCGGCGCGCATCGCGTCCACGAACTGCGACGGCTTCGGGTGCGTGAGCACGGTGTAGACCGCGATCGCCAGCGCCTCGGGGCCGGTCCAGCCGCTGCCGAGCCGGTCGACGCGCACGGGTGACGAACCGTCGTGCTCGTCGGCCAGCACCACGGCGCGCGTCAGCACCGTCGCCGTGTACGTGTCGTCGCGCAGCACCCGGCCGATGACCTGGTCGATGGCCTCGCGCAACGGCCTGGCCTTCACGGCGAGCAGGTGGACCAGCAGCGCCAGCGCGCCGCCGGACACCCAGCCGCCCGTGCCGCCGTGCGTCAGCGCCGCGAACCGGCAGCCGAGGTCGTACGCGATCGCCGCGGACGGCGCGAAGCCCGCCGGCGCGGTGCGGGTGACGCCGTTGCAGCCGGACGACTCGTTGTGCGGGTTCTCCGGAGTGGACGGTGTCTCGGCGGCCAGCGCGCGCAGGCACGTCAGGCCCGGCGAGCGGCTCTCGTACAGCCGTTCGTCGGCGAGCAGCCCGGTCGCCCCGCGTTCGGGGGCCGGTTGCTGCTGGGTGATCAGCCAGCGCCGATAGCTGTGCCAGACCATCTGGGACGGTTCCCACTCACCGGTGCGCTTGCCGCGCACCCAGGCGCGCAGGTAGCCGTCGGCGGTGAACAACGTCAGCTGGGTGTCGTCGGTGAACAGCGCGGGCTTCGGCGGCCCCATGACGCCCTCGGGGCCGTGTTCGCGCTGGATGTCGGCCAGGCCGAGGTACTGCACGGGCGCACCGAGCGCATCACCGAGAGCGCCGCCGAGAAGGCACCCGGCGCCGCGGTCAACCACGGAGTTCCTGTCTCGCGGCACGTGTGAACAGTAGCGTCCCGCGAATCCGGGTCGTACTTGTATCTGAGACTCGGGCTCGCGCACCTGTTGAAGTGACGAGGTCAGCGCACCTGAGGAGGGGCATGCGGAGCAAAACCGGACTCGAGTTCGGCGTGCTCGGTCCACTTCAGGTGCTCGCGGACGGACGGCTCGTCCAGCTGGGCCGTCGTGGCATGCGCGGGTTGCTGGCCATGCTGGTCGTCGAGGCGAACCGACCCGTCTCGATCGACCAGATCGTCGACGCGCTGTGGACGGACACGCCTCCGGCCACGGCGCGGACGATCGTGCACGGGTACGTCTCGCGGTTGCGGAAGGTGCTGGAGGAGTCCGATCCCGCGGGCTCCGCGGTCATCCGCACCACGCCGACGGGCTACCAGCTGACCGTCGACCCGTGGCGTCTCGACCTGCACCGCGCCCGGCAGCTCGTGGCGTCGTCCCGCGGCAAGCCCGCCGCCATCAGGGCGGGCCTGCTGCGCGAGGCGCTGGGGCTGTGGCGCGGGCCGGTGCTCGCGGACGTGCCCGGAGACCCGATGACGTCCGATCTGGAAGAGCTGCGGCTGTCGGCGCTGGAGGAGCGCATCGACGCCGAGCTCGAGCTCGGCCGCCACCTGGAGCTGGTGGGCGAGCTGCGCGGGCTGTGCACCGAGTACCCGTTCCGGGAACGGCTGGTCGCGCACAGCATGCGCGCCCTGTACCGCTCCGGGCAGCGCGCCGACGCGCTGGAGGCCTACCAGCGGTTCCAGCGCCGCGCGGTGGACGAGCTGGGCATCGACCCCGGCCCGCAGCTGCGCGCGCTGCACGAGCAGGTGCTGCGCGACGACCCGTCGTTGAGCGTGGTCGGCCCGGTCGAGTCGCGTCCCGTCGCGCCGCGCGCGGGGATCGTGGCACCGGCGTTGCTGCCCGCTTCCGCGTCGCGGCTGTTCGGCCGGGACGACGACAGGTCGTGGCTGGACGTGGTCGTAGGGGCGCGGAACCTGCTGGCGACGTCGGTCGCCGTGCTGACCGGTGCGCCCGGTGTCGGCAAGAGCGCCCTCGCGATCACGTGGGGGCACGAGAACTCCGAGCTGTTCCCGCACGGCGTGCTGTTCGCCGCGCTGGGGGACACCGAGCCGGGCGAGGTGCTGACCCGGTTCCTGGTGGCGCTGGGCGTACCGGCGGACGGCGTGCCGGTCGGCGTCGAGGACCGCGTCGGGCTGTACCGCTCGCTGCTCAACCGCCGCCGCGTGCTGGTGGTGCTGGACGACGTGACGGCGTTCGACCAGGTCCAGCCTCTGCTGCCGCCGGGGTCCGGCTCGGTGGTGCTGGTGACGTCGCGGTCCCAGATGGAACGGCTCGTCGTCACCAACAGCGCCCGCGTGCGCAAGCTCGGCCCGCTGGACGACTCGGCGGCGCGCGACCTGGTGGACGACGTGCTGGGCAGGCCCCTGTCCCAGGAGGACCCGGTGGCCGCGCAGAAGCTCGCCGAACTGTGCGGAGGGCTGCCGCTCGCGCTGCGGGTGGCCGCCGCGAAGCTCGTGATCAGTCCGGAGTGGACTGTCGAGGAACTGGTGGGGGAACTGGCCGACGACGGCCACCGGATGCGCGGCCTGGACCTGCCGGAGGCGGGGATGGGCGTGTCGCGGGCTCTGGACCTCTCGACGCGTGATCTCCCGTCCGACCTCGGCGAGGTCTTCCGGTCCGTCGGCCTGGCGCCCGGCCCGTGGATGTCGTCGCACGCCGTCGCCGCGCTGAACCGCATCCAGGTCGACTCGGCCCGGTCCCGGCTGGCCCAGCTCGTCGGGGTGAACCTGCTGGTCGAACCGTGGCCGGACGGCTTCTCCATGCACGAACTGGTGCGCCTGTACGTGCGGGGAGCGGGCCACGCGGACCTGGACTCGTTGCGGCGCCTGGTGAGCTACTACCTCGTCGCGTGCGACCACGTGCGCCGGGCCATCCGGCCCGCCCGCGACGGCCTGGACTTCGCGTTGGCGGACAACGGTTGCACGGCCCTGCCGGCGTTCGGCGACCCGATCGGCTGGTTCGACCGTGAGTGGCCCAACATCGTGGCGGTCGTGCACGCGTGCGCCGAAAGGGGCCTGCACGACCAGGTGTGGCAGCTGGTCCGGTTGCTGCACCACTACGCGACCGCGCGCGCACTCACCGGGGAGTGGGTGGCGCTGGTCGGGTTCGGCCTGGCCGCGGCCGAGGTGACGGGGAGCCGCCTCGGCCAGATCCTCATGCTGGACACGACCTACACGACGAACGCCCGGCTGGGACGTCCCGTCCTGCTGCCGGACGCCCGCCGCGCGCACCGGCTCGCGACGGAGCTGGGGGAGCGCCAGTACCTCGTGCTGACGCTCGCCCAGCTCGCCGACGTCCTGTTCCGGCTGGAGCAGCACGACGAGGCGCTGCTGCACTTCTGGGAGTCCGTGCAGCTCGCCCAGCAGTCCGGTGACGTCGTCGGCGAGGCACACGGCCTGAACAACGTGGCGCAGGTCGAACAGGCCCGTGGCCACGTGGAAGTCGCTCTGCGGCACCAGGCCCACGCCGTCGAGGTGTACCGGCGCTCGGGCGACAACGTCGCGCTGATCCGCGGTCTCGCCAACCTGGCCGAGCTGCACCTGGAAGCCGGCGCGCTGGACCAGGCCGAGATGCTGGCCCGCCAGGTCGTCGACCAGGCGGCCGTCGCCGAGGTGACGTACCTCGAAGGTTTCGGGCGGCACGTGCTCGGCGGAGTGTTGCTCCGGCGGGCGGAATGGGCCGCCGCGGCGGCGGAACTGACGGAGGCGCTGCGCCTGTACGCGCAGGTCAATTCGGCTCGTGCGGTGGAGGTCCGGACCCTGCTGGACTCCCTCTCGTCCGAGGTTTAGCGGACGTTTAGTCGTCTGGTCCCAAAGCATGGGATGTTGGAGCAGCAGGCCGCCGAGTGGGGGATTACCGAGGGGGTAAGGCGCCTGCGTCTGGAGGGCCCGACCGGCATTCGGGGGAGAGTGCCGGTCGGGCCTTCCGCTTTGCTTCAGCCGACGACGCGGCTTTCGTCGCTGCAGCGCGCCATGGGCAGCAGCTCGGGCCGCTTGGGCGCCAGGCCGTCACCCATCGACTCACCCCGGAGCGTGCGGCCGATCCACGGCACCACGTGTTCGCGCGCCCACTTGAGGTCGGCCTTGCGCTGGGTGACCCAGTCGATCTGCTGCAGCGCGGGCCACGGCTCGTTCCAGGATTCGTCGTCGATCAGCCCGAGCACCTTGGCGGCCTTGAGCGCGACGCGCTGGTGGCCCTCCGGCGAGAGGTGCAGCCGGTCCTCGCTCCACGCGCGACGGTCGTGCAACGGGTGCATGGCCCACAGGTCGACCATCCGGCAGTGGTACCGCTCGGCGATCGACCACAGGTGCGAGTTGTAGATGGCCACCTTGCCGCGGATGCTCCTGAGCAGCGGCGTCGAGCGCGTGTCGAACCCGGTGAAGATCACGACGTCGCAGCCGGTGGACCTGAGCTCGGCCACGGCCACCTCGTAGACCTCGGCCAGCGCGTCCGGGTCGCTGTTGGGCAGCATGATGTCGTTGCCGCCGCCGCAGAACGTCACCAGGTCCGGCTTCAGCGACATCGCGAGCGGCACCTGGTCGTCGATGATCTCCTGCAGCATCTTGCCTCTGACCGCGAGGTTGGCGTACCTGAACTCAGGTGCCCGCTGGGCGATCATGCCCGCCAGGCGGTCCGCCCAGCCCACGTAGGTGTCGCCGGGGCCGGGGTCGTCCATGCCCTCGGTGAAGCTGTCCCCCAGGGACACGAGACTGTTCCATCGCAGCAGCACTACATCCCCCTTGCTCGTACGACGTTCGTCCTGTCGGTCGTCGGCGGGCTCCCGACCGCAGACGACTAATTAGCATGCACAACGAACCCTTGGTTACGCCACCGTCGGTTACGGCATCGTAGGTTTTGTCGCTGTGCGTGACGATTCTTTTACCACTCGATCGAGCGAAGCTGGAGGATGATCCGGGGGATTCGTCTCATTCTGTCGCTACCTTCTGCCGGGTGCGTTCTGGTTTGCCGCTTCCGTTCCTTTTCCTCGGTGTCGCGCTTGTCACAGGCGCACTGCTGGCCGGGGTCGCGCTGAGCGGTCCGGCCCTGCCCGGAGCCGACGGGCGTGGCTCGGTCACGCCGCCTCCTCATTCCAATCCGGTGGTCACGCCGGAGGCCGGGTCACCTCCGGGGAGCGTCGCCGCGACGACCGTGGTGCCTTCCGGTGCGGTGCCCGCGGTGTCGCCCGCAGTGTTGCCCACAGATGTTTCGTCCGCTGTCCCGAACGCCGAAAACCCCCGCAACGACCTCGGCGCGTGAGGTCGCTGCGGGGGTCGTCGGGCCTTTCCGAGGAGCGCCGCCGCCGGACTTGCTCCCCGGAAAGGGCTGAGGCCACTGCTCGGGACGCCGCCGCCGTGATGTCCCGAGCAGTGGGGCTGGGACCGTCTCAGGGGGCACCGCCGCCGATCAGCCCCCTGAGACGGGGTCTGGTGGGCTAGCCGCTCGCCGCCACGTCGAGGACGGCCGTTGGGACGTGGTCGTTGTAGGCCGAGCGCAGCCTGAGCTCCGCGCCCGGCGAGGCCCCGATGTGGTCGAGGCCCAGCAGCGCCGCACCCACCACGGGTGGCACGTCGACCAGGCGGACCTGGGCGAGCGGGGCGGCTTCCAGGATCTGCTGACGAACCGGGCCGACCACCGTGTCGCCGGTGTGCGTGAGCACTCCGCCGCCCAGCACCACGTCCACGGGCTCGTTCATCAGGTCGAGCTTGCGCATGGAGACGGTCGCGAGCAGGACGATCTCCTCGATCAGGCGGTCGACCTGTTCCAGGGCAACGGAATCGCCCTGCGCGGCCACCTCGAACACCAACGGGCAGAGCGCGTGCGGGTCCAGTTCGATCTCCTCGAAGTGGATCTTCTCGACCACCTTGGCGATCGACTTCTCGCCGTAGTGCGCGAGAAGCGCGTCCAGCAGCAGGGTCGGCTTGCCCCGGCCGTCCTCCGCGCGCACGGCGTGCCAGAGGGCGTCGTTGCCGAGCTGGCCGCCGCCTCCCCAGTCACCGGAGATGGCGCCCAGAGCGGGGAACCGGTGAGTCCGCCCGTCCCTGGCCACGCCCACCGCGTTGATGCCCGCGCCGCAGACGACCGCCACGCCGCCGGCGGCCGCGGTGCCCGCCCGCAGGAGCGCGAAGGTGTCGTTGCCGACGAACGTCGTGGTCGACCAGCCCCGCTCGGTGATCGCCCGCGTCAGGTCCTCCTCCTCGCGGGGCAGGTCCGCTCCCGCGAGGTAGGCGGACGTGTGCGAGGCGATCGGCTCGTCGGGGGACAGTCCCGCCTGAGCTGCGGCCTCGCGTGCCAGTCCCTCGAACACGTCGAGTCCGCGCTTCATGCCCACGGTCTGAGGCGGGGCACCAGGGCCGCGCACCTGCGCGAGCACCTTGCCGTCCGCGTCGACCAGCAGCACAGCGGTCTTGCTGTTCCCACCGTCGATGGCGAGCACCCGGTCGGTCATCTGAAGTCCTCCGAGGAGACCTCGTCGTTCAAGACGAGGAGGAATCGGGCTTCTGCAAAGCAGAGCGGGAACGGCCGTGTCGTCGTCGGGGCGATGCGGTGTCCACGATCCGGCCTCACAGAGGCACGCAGTGGCCGAGTAATCTGTGAGCGGTGAACGGGCTGGTGAAGCGGGCGTTTCGGTACCGCTTCTATCCGAGCGAGGCGCAAGCGGCTGAGTTGTCGCGCACGTTCGGATGTGTCCGCAAGGTGTACAACTTGGCGTTGCAGGCCCGTGCGGAGGCGTGGACGCTGCGTGGGGAGCGGGTCGGTTACGAGGCCACGTCGGCGTTGCTGACCGTGTGGAAGCGCACTGAGGAGTTGGCGTTTCTGGCCGAGGTGTCGTCGGTGCCGTTGCAGCAGGCGTTGCGGCATCTGCAGGCCGGGTTCACGAACTTCTTCGCCAAGCGTGCGAGGTTTCCGCGGTTCAAGTCGCGGAAGAAGTCGCGCGCTTCGGCGGAGTACACGCGGTCGGCGTTCCGCTGGCGTGACGGTGCGCTGACGCTGGCCAAGATGGCCGAGCCGCTGGACATCCGCTGGTCCCGGCCTCTGCCCGAGGGCGCGGTGCCGTCGACGGTGACGGTGTCGCGGGATGCGGCCGGGCGCTGGTTCGTGTCCCTGTTGTGCGACGACCCCGGCGTGACACCGTTGCCCGCCACCGATGCGGTCATCGGTGTCGATGCCGGTCTCGACCACCTGCTGGTGCTCTCGACCGGAGAGAAGATCGGCAATCCCCGCCACGAGCGCCGCGACCGCGCGGCGCTCGCGAAGGCGCAGCGGGCGTTGTGCCGCAAGCAAAAGGGCAGCGCCAACCGGAACAAGGCCCGCGTCAAGGTCGCCCGTGTCCACGCCCGGATCGCCGATCGGCGATCCGACTTCCTGCACAAGATCACCACTCGGCTCGTGCGTGAAACCCAAACGCTCGTGATCGAGGATCTGGCGGTGTCGAACATGGTCGGCAACCATCGCCTGGCGCGTGCGATCAATGACGCGGGCTGGCGCCGGTTCCGGCAATTGCTGCTGTACAAGGCGAACTGGTACGGGCGGGACGTGATCGTCGTTGATCGCTGGTTCCCGTCGTCGAAGCTGTGCTCGGTCTGCGGTGAGCTCGCGGCAGTGATGCCGTTGCAGGTGCGCACGTGGACCTGTGCCTGCGGCACGACCCATGACCGGGACGTGAACGCGGCACGCAACATTCTGGCCGCCGGGCTGGCGGTGACAGTCTGTGGAGCCGGTGTAAGACCTCAACGGAACCCTCCGGGCGGGCAGTCGGCGACGAAGCAGAAAACCCTGCGGCGCGAGCCGTAGGAATCCCCTCGTTGAAGAGGGAAAGGAAGCCAACGTTGTCAGTTTCCCTTCACCCACGGCAGCAGGTCGCGGTTCTGCGCGATCAGCTCGTCGGCCAGCTGGTCCGCGATGGCGTGCTGGCCGATCAGCGGGTGCGCGAGCAGCGCGTTCGCCACTCGGTCGCGGCCACCGTGCCTGGCCGCTTCCAGTGCCAGGTACTCGTACGCGGTGACGTGCGAGATCAGGCCGGAGATGGACGGTTCCACCGGACGCACCGGCAGCGCCTTGCCGCCGTTCGCGTCCACTGTGGATGACACCTCGATCACGGCGTCGTCGGGCAGGAAGGGCAGCGAGCCGTTGTTCTGCACGTTCACGACGTGCTTCTCAGCGCCTTCGCCGCCGGTCAGCGCGTGCACCAGCTGCACGGCCGCCTCGGAGTAGTACGCGCCGCCGCGCTGCGACAGCTGCTCCGGCTTCGTCACGACCGACGGGTCGCCGTAGATGTCGAGCAGTTCCTTCTCGACCGCCGCCACGACCTCGGCGCGCGGCGGTTCGGAGAGCTGCTTCTTCACGACGGCGTCGTGGTTGTAGAAGTAGTTCAGGTAGTACGAGGGCACCATGTTCAGGCGCCGCATCAGGCCGCCGTCGATGCCGATGTGCTCCGCCAGGCCCTCGACGTGGTCGGCGAGGAGCTCCGGCAGGCGGTCGACGCCGTCGACGTACACGCCGCGTTCCCACGTCAGGTGGTTCAGGCCGACGTGCTCCAGCTCCACAGTGGACGGATCGACGCCGAGCAGCGCGGACGTCCAGCGCTGGAACGTGATCGCCACGTTGCACAGGCCGATGGCCTTGTGGCCCTCCTGCAGGAGGGCCCGCGTCACGATGCCGACCGGGTTCGTGAAGTTCACGATCCACGTGTCGGGACCGGCGATGCGGCGCACCTTGTCGGCGATGTCCAGGACCACCGGCACGGTCCGCAGGGCCTTGGCGAGGCCTCCCGCGCCGGTGGTCTCCTGGCCGACGCACCCGCAGGTCAGCGGGAACGTCTCGTCCGAGGCACGCGCCTTCTGCCCGCCGACGCGCAGCTGCAGCAGAACAGCGGACGCGCCCTCGATGCCTTCTTCGAGCGACGTGGTGGTGCGCACCTTCGCCGAGTGGCCCGCGTGCTCCAGCAGCCGTTGGCTGAACGGGCCGATCAGCGAGAGGCGGTGCTCGTCCGGGTCCACCAGGACGATCTCGTCCACCGCCAGGCTGGTGCGACGGCCGGCGATGCCGTCGATCAGCTCCGGTGTGTAGGTGGACCCGCCACCGACGACGGTGAGTTTCATCCTTTGACCCCCGTGAACGTGATTCCCTTGACGAACGACTTCTGGGCGAAGACGAAGAGGACGACGGCGGGGATCATCGTCAGGAACGTCACCGCCATCGAGGAGTTCCACTGGACGATGTGCATGCCCTTGAACGTCGCCAGCGCCAGCGACAACGTCCACTGGTCCTTGACCTCGCCGGTGTAGAGCAGCGGGCCGAAGTAGTCGTTCCAGGTGAAGAGGAAGCAGAACAGCGCGGTGGCCGCGATGCCGGGCTTCGCCATCGGCACGATGATCCGCACCAGCGCCTGGAACTCCGAGCAGCCGTCCACCCGTGCGGCGTCCACGTAGGACTGCGGGATGGTCAGCATGAACTGGCGCAGCAGGAAGATGCTGAACGCGTCGAACAGGAAGTACGGCGCGATCAACGGGATCAGCGTGCCCGTGAGGCCCAGCGAGGACCACGTGTCGTACAGCGGCACGGCGACGACCTGCGGAGGCAGCATCATCGCGCCGATGACGAGGATGAAAGCCACGTTCCGGCCGCGCCACTTCAGCTTCGCGAGCGCGTAGGCGGCGGGGATCGACGAGATCAGCATGCCCAGCGTCGCGAGCAGCGAGTACGTGAGGCTGTTGACCAGGTACTGGAAGAGCGGGGCCTTGTCGAAGACCTCGACGAAGTTCTCCCAGTGCCATTCGGTGGGCCAGAGGTTCGACGTGAACGCCTGGTTGTCCGACATCACCGCGGTGAGGAAGACGAACACGACGGGCGTGGCGAACATCAGGCCGAGCGCGAGGCCGATCGCGTGCGTCGCGACCCAGTTCAGGAAACCGGCGACGTTGCGCTTCCTGCGCGGCTGCTCCGGTTCCGCGGAGACGTCGACCGGTGGTTTGGTCAGCGTGGCGGTCATGCTCCCGGACCCCCTTCCTCAGCCGTGGAGTTCTTGCGCATCCGCTGGACCAGCACGATGGTCACGGCGAACGAGATGACGAACAGGACGGTGGCCATCGCGGCCGCGTAGCCCATGTCGAAGTAGCGGAAGCCCTGCGTGTACAGGTAGACCGGGAACGTCAGCGTCGAGTTGTCCGGGAACCCGAGGTACTTGGTCGATCCCGTCGCGTCCGCCGCTCCCGAGCCGGCCGACCCCGCGACGACCGCCTGCGTGAAGAGCTGCAACGCGAGGATCACCGAGTTCACGATGCCGAAGAGCAGCACCGGGGAGATCGTCGGCAGCGTGACGTGCCACCAGCGCCGGATCGGGCCGGCGCCGTCGAGCTCGGCGGCCTCGTACTGCTCCTGCGGCACGTCGAGGATCGCGGCGAGGATGATGATCATCAGGTCGCCGGAGATCCACAGCATGATCGCGGTGATGCCGGGCTTGGCCCACGCCGGGTCCGAGAACCACAGCGGCGAGTCGACCCCGAACCAGCCGAGGACGCTGTCCACCGGGCCGCCGTTGGGGCGCAACACCATGAAGAACACGAGTGTCGCGGCCACCGGCGGCGCCAGCGAGGGCAGGTAGCAGAGCGTCCGGATCAACCCGACGCCCGACTTGAGACGTGCGATGACCGATGCCACGCCCAGCGCGAACACCGTCCGCGCGATCGTGAGCACGACGACGAACCACAAGGTGTTCGCGATCGCCTTGGTGAGCAAGGGATCTTTGAACATGAACTCGTAGTTGGCGAGCCCGTTGAACTCCGGCGGGTTGATCAGGTCGTACTTCGTGAAGCTGAAGATGACCGTGGCGACCAGCGGATAACCGAAGAACAGGACGAAGCCGATGAGGGCCGGGGCCATGAACCCGAGCACGGCGAGACGGTGGCGGGCACGTGCCCGCCCCTTGCCGGGGGCGGGCCGCGCGCCGAGCGTGGCGGTCATCTTGCGAGTCCCTACTTGCCGCTCTTGGCGATCTGGTCGTCGATGTTCTTGTCGACTTCCTTGAGGCCTGCCGCCAGGTCCGGGACCTTGCCGGACTGGTAGGAGACCGAGAAGTCGGTGACGGCCTTGATGTGGGCGTCACCGATGGGGGTGACCGGGTTGCCCTTGAGCTTGTCGCTCTTGGCCAGGTCGATGAACGTCTTGAACTGCTCGTCCACCTCGAGCTGCGGGCTCTCCATGGCGGCCTTGGTGCTCGGGACGTTCTTGATGGCGTTGGACAGGCCGACGATCGTGTCGGTGTCGAACGTCAGGTGCTTGATCAGCTCCCACGCGGCGCCGGGGTTCTTGGCGCCCTTCGGGATGCCCATGATCGTGCCCGTGGTGAACGCGGTGCCGTAGTCGGCGGGCTTCCAGGTCGGGAACGGGGCCGTGCCGAACTTGATCTGCGGCGCCTGCGCCTTGAGGAAGGCGGTGCGGTACTCGCCGTCGACCATGATCGCGATCTTGCCCTGGTGGAACGCGTGGTCGGCCGAGTACTCCTGGCCGAGACCCGCGCGGAACCGCTCCAGCGCGTCGTAGCCGTAGAAGTCGACGAGCTTCTTCTGGAACGTCATCATCTCGGTGAAGCCGGGGGAGCTGGCGAGGGCGGACTTGCCGTCCTTCTCCCACTCCGCGCCGAACGTCGGCGCGAGGATGGTCGGGCGGTTGGCGTAGAAGCCCATCGTGGGCAGGTAGCCCGCGACCTCGATGTCACCGTTCGGCGCCTTCTTGGTCGCCTTCACGGCCGCGTCGTACAGCTCGTCCAGCGTCTTCGGCGGGGTCGTGACGCCGGCCGTCGAGAGCAGGTCCTTGTTGTAGTACATGGCGTACACGTCGGTGAGCATGGGCATCGCACAGCGGTTGCCCTTGTACTCGGTGTACTGCTGCACGGCGGGGGTGAGCTGGTTCAGGTCGACCTTGTCGCGGTCGATGTACGCCTTGAGCGGCTGGAACGCGCCCGAGGAGCAGAACTGGCCGATGTTGTCGGTCGTGAACGACAGCGCGACGTCCGGCGTGTTGCCCGAACGGATGCCCGCGGTGATCTTGTCGTCGTCCTGCGAGCCCTCGTGCTTGATCTCGATGTTCGGGAACTTCTTGTTGAAGGTCTTGAGGGCCTTCGTGACTTCCTCGTACTCGCGGTCGGAGTAGTTGCTCCAGACCGTGAGGGTGAGCTTGTCGTCCTTGCCAGGAGCAGCCGCGGCGTCGGAGCTCGCGCCACCCCCCTTGCCCGCCGCACATGCGGTGAGGGTCAGCGCTGCGGCGACACAGAGCAAGGCAGCACGGGTGTGCTTGCGCATGTGCACTCCTTCTCGATCAACGTGGGGACCCGGCGACCACTGGGCCGCGGAATGGAGCCGTGGTGGCTGCCGGGAGGCCGAACACCTGTTCGCGGGCAACGGCGAGCGCCGAGTGCAGTGCGCCGCTGCGCACTGGTTTCCCGGTCACCAGGGCCAGCTGGATCGGTGTTCGCGGCACCACCAGTTGCCGCAGTTCCGCGGCAACGAGGTCGTTCAGCGTGGTTCCGCCTGCCTGCGCGATGTCGCCGGACAGGAGGATGAGTTCCGGGTCGAGCACCGCGACGACGCTAGCCACGCCCGTGGCGATGCGCTTGGCGAGATCGGCCATGAACTCACGGCCCGCCGGACCCGCGGCCAGCGCCTTGCGCACGGCGCTGTGGCCGTTGCGCGCGGTGAGCCCGTGAGCGCGTGCGAGCTTGCAGATCGACGTGTTGCTGAGCAGTTCACCGAACGTGCCACCGGAGCGGTCCGTGTCGGTGTCGGCCGCCGCGCGGTCCGGGATCATGAGCCCGTCGATCTCGCCCGCGCCACCGGAGGCGCCGCGCAGCAGCGATCCGTTGACGACGACGGCGGCACCGACGAGGTCCGCGGGCCAGATGACGACGAAGTCGCTCACCTCGGTGGCCCGTCCGGCGACCATCTCCTCCAGCGCGACGAGGTTGACGTCGTTCTCGACGCTCACCGACGTCGCGAGCTGCTCCCGCAACCGGCCGGGCACGTCGAAACCGCTCCAGCCGGGCAGATGTGGTGCGTAGGCGAGCTCGCCGTTCGCGGGGTTCACCGCTCCCGGACAGCCCACCACGACGTGCAGCAGCTGGTCGGCGCTCAGACCTGCTTGCCAGCAGGCCTTGCCGACCGCGCTCACGAACGCCTCCAGCACGCCGTGCTTCGCGGGCATCGGAGCCTTGTGCTCGGTGAGCACGGCACCGGAGATGTCCGCGATCGCGATGTCGACCGTCTCGGGGGTGAGATCGACAGCGGCGATGTGCGCAAGCGCCCCGTTGACCGACCACAGCTGGGCACGAGGCCCGCGTCCACCGCCGCGCAGTCCGTTGCGAACTACGGAGTCGCCGGCTTCGAGGCGCGTGAGCAACTGTGCGGTCGCCGGCTTGGAAAGGCCGATCAGGCCTTCCAACTCCGACCTGGTCAGCGGCCCGTTGCGCAGCAAAGCCTCGATGGCTGCGCGGTCGTTGATCTCCCGCAACAGTCGTGGGCTTCCGGCACGCATTAGGTCCGCTCCTGTCTGTTAACTTTCCAGACGATTTCGCCAGACGGTAGTGACCTGGTTCACCGAGGTCAATCCCCGATATGGGTCCGTTACCTGAGTTAGGTTCGCCTAAGGCACCCTGGAACCATGACCGACGTGCGCCACGAGTCGCTCGCATCACTGCTAGGAGGCCGAGGCGGCGCTCTCGACGCCTCCCTGCCGCCGCTGGCGTTCGTCGCGGGCTGGCTCATCTGGAACCACTCGATCGGCGCCGGCGCCGTGGCAGCCGTCCTGTGCGGTGTCGCGATCGGCATCTTTCGCTTCGTCCGAGGCGAGAAACCCCGTGCGGTCGTGTTCTCGGTCCTGGCCGTGGTGGCGGCATCGCTGGTAGCGCTCTACACGGGCCGTGCGGAGGACTTCTTCCTCATCCAGCTGCTGTCCAACATGGCCTCGGCACTGGTCTGGGCAGGCTCCATCGCGGTGCGCTGGCCGTTGCTGGGCGTAGTGGTGGGAACGCTCCTCGGCCAGAAGGCGCGATGGCGCCGAGATCCTGCCCTTTTGCGCGCCTACTCCATCGCCTCGTGGCCGTGGGTCGGGCAGTACGCGCTGCGTGTGGCCGTGTTCACTCCACTGTGGCTGGATGCGCAGATCTACTGGCTGGCCACTCTGCGGCTCGCCCTGTCCTGGCCGTTGCAGATCGTCTGCATCCTGGTGTCGGGGTGGATGCTGCGGCGGGCGCTGCCTGCGGACCACCCCGGGTTCCGGCATCCGCGGGGGCCGGAGTCCGCCTCTTAGGTCAGCGCTTCTTCCGCTTCTTGCCCGAGCCCGGCACCGTCCCGGTCTTGGGCGGCAGAGGCGGAGCCTCCGGGAACGCCTCGATGGAGTACTGGCCTTCCATGAAGTCCAGGAAAGCCTTGTAGCAGAACCGGTAAGCGAGGTAGAGGAAGGCCACAGCGATGAGCCCGAGGCCGGCGAAGATCACCTTTTCCTGCTCGTCCAGTCCGCCGACAGTGCCCCAGTCCTTCTGGAGCTCCGCTGAACCCGTGACGATCGACAGCGTCATCATCGTCAGCATGTAGAGCGGCATGAGCAGGAACGCGCCGACGAGCAGCAGGATGTACGGACGGCTGTCCGTCCGGAACTCCCAGTTCGCCGGCCGGAGCTCGTGCTTCCTCAGCGGACGGTAGGACCACAGCGGACGTTCGGCGACCTCGACGCCCGCAGACCGTGCCTGGACCATCGCGAGCGCTGTTCTGCCGACTTTCTCCGTCACCGGGACCAGCAGTTCCCGGGCGGTACCGATGACGTGCAGTGCGGGCCCCGGCGTGACGTCGAACGTGCGCGGCCTCCCCACGTCACCGTCGGCGTAGATGATCACCTGGCAGGTCATCTCCTGCTCGACCTCGACCAGGTCGATCGACCGCATCGCCGTCCACGGCACCGCGACCACGTCACGTGACCGCTTCCGGCGCGACACCAGGCTGTCGAGCACCAGCCGGTCCTCGCGGACGCACAGCCGCGCCTTGAGATCCCTCATGGGAAACGGGATCTCCAGCTTCGACCTGATCAGCGCGGGCGTGACCGGGCGGCTCATGACCAGCACCACCAGCTCGCTCAACGCCCAGGGCACCACGACCAGACCGACCGCGATCACCCAGCCGATCGGCCGATCGTGATCACCGGCGATCTGCATGCTGTGGAAGATGCCCATGAACACACCGGGGAACGCCGCCCAGCGACACCAGATCCGCCACATCGGCAGGCGGCGCCAGTGCCACACCAGGCCGACGACGGCGATCACCCAGAACGCCACCGCCCCAGCCGCCAGGTCGTCCAGGTCGTTGGGCTGGATCGACCTCCGCGCCGCGAGGGTGTTCTCCCAGGCGTCCAGGCGGGTGGCTGCGACCAGGGTGAAGAGGGCGGTGAACGCGAGCAACGCGAGCCCTGCCGTCCGGCGCAGGAACAGCTCGATCATCTCGGCTTCAGTGCTTCTTCCGCTTCTTGCCGGAGCCGGGCACCGTCCCGGTCCTGGGCGCCTCGGGGAAGGCCTCGATGTAGTCCTGGACCTTCATCGCGCCGAGGAACGCCTGAATCACGAAGCGGTTCAGCAGGTAGAGGAAGACGATGCTGCCGATGCCGAGCGTCGCGACCCAGACCGGGTCGACCACGCCGTTGACCACCTTGAACTGCTTCTGCAGGTACGCGGAACCGGTGATGAGCGACAGCACGGTCCCGCAGAGCATGACGAGCGGCATGAGCAGGAACGTCCCGACAACTCCCAGGACGTAGGGGCGTTTGTCGGTGCTGTAGCTCCTGGCCAGCGCACCCCTGCGCGGCTGTTCGTCGTCGTAGAACGGAACACCCGAGTTGCGGCACCAGTGCTTCACGGTCAGCGGTGTCTCGTCGAGTTCGACGCCCGCCGACCGCGCCTTGACCGCCGCCAGCGCCATTTGCCCGACTTGTGCGGTCACAGGGATGAGCAGCTCACGTGCGGTGCCGATCACGTGCAGCGCGGGGCCCGGCTTCACGTCGAACGTGCGGGCGTTCGCCTCCTTCGTCGCGGAGTGCAGGAACACCGTGCAGGTCATCTCCTGCTCGACCTCGACCAGGTCGATCGATCGCAGGGTCGGCCACGGAACCGCGACGACGTCGCGTGAGCGTTTTCGCCGCGAGGTGAGGCTGTCCAGAACAAGACGATCTCCCCTGACGCACAGCCTTGCCCTGAGTCCTCGGATGGGGAATGGAATCTCCAGCTTCGAGGCGATCAGGCGCGGCGTGACGGGACGAGTCATGACGAGGCGCACCACCTCACCGAGCGCCCAGCACACCAGCGCCAGACCGGCCCAGATCGCCAGAGCGACGGGCTTGCCCCGATCGGCCGCGAGTTGCAGGCAAACGAGCAACGCGACGAACAGGCCGGTCAGCGACGCCCAGCGAGACCAGATCGGCCACATCGTCACCCGCCGCCGGTGCCACCAGAGGCCCACCAGGACGATTCCCCAGAGAAGGGTGCCGACAACGGCGACGTCGTCGACTCCCAGCGGCTCCACCGACTTCCGTCCGGCGAGCGCGTTCTCCCACGTGGACAGCCGGGCGGCGGCGACGACGGGCAGCAGCGCCGCCAGGAAGATGAGGATCAGCGCGATCGTCCTGCGAGCGAACACCTCGATCACAGGTCGCCTTCCATGCGTTTGAACGGCTCGGCGCTCCCCGCGTTCCGGCGCTGCTCCTCCCAGTACCGGCGCCAGGCCTCGTCCTTCTCGTCCTGCTTGACCTCGGCGTCCGCTTCGCGGTGCGTCTGGTCGCTCCACTCCTGGACGACCGCGTTGCCGAAGATCTTGGGGTAGTTCGGCAAAGAGAGCGGCGGAAGCTCGTGTCCGAAGATCTTCGGGGTGACTTCCCTTTCCAGCACACCGGCCGCGTCGTCCAACCGCTCGTCGCCGGTGCCCACGCGGTCGCGGACGTTGTCGGCACGGGTTCCGATCAGGGAGTCAATGGCTTTCTTCTTGTCCGCCATCAAGTCGTCGCCGCGCTCACCGAGTTCCCTCAACCGCTTGGCGTCGTCCGCGTCCAACTTGCCGGCTTCGGCCTTCTTCACCATGTGCAGCGCCTTGTTGGCGTGTTCGGCGGCGTCGCGGTTGTAGTCCGTGACGGTCTTCTTCAGGTTCTTGGTCGTGCCCTTGAGCATGTCCCGCGAGTTCTTGGCCTCGTCGGACACCTTTTCGAGCTGCTTGACGACCTTGCTGACC
The DNA here is from genome assembly GCF_026242055.1 of Lentzea sp. NEAU-D7. GTDB lineage: Bacteria > Actinomycetota > Actinomycetes > Mycobacteriales > Pseudonocardiaceae > Lentzea. The sequence continues at coordinate 70,887 of NZ_JAPJDL010000020.1, forward strand.
TTCTTCGCGTTCTTGCCCGCCGTGATCGCGCCCTGCGCGACTGTGTCGGCGATGAACGCAGCCTCCGACGCACCGAACGTCACGGGCGCCAACGCCGTTGCCGCGGCGAACTTGATGATCGCGTTGGACACGAACGTCGCGATGGCGTCCCGGATCGCACCCCGAACCACACCCACCGCGGACGCGGCGACGGTCATCGCCTGCGCGGCAGAGGTGGCGTGGCTGGCGCCTCCCGCCACAACGTTCGAGAAGTCCTGCACGGCCTTGCGGTAGCCGTCGATCGCGGCGCCCTGTGTCCCGGACAGCGCACTGAGCGTGCTCGTGTACTTGTCCGCGGTTTCCTGCATGCGCTTCGCGATGTTGGTCCACGTCTCGGCGATGGCGTTGACGGCGTCGGGGTCGCCTGCCACGAGGTCGAGCGCCTCTTTGATGAACGCGATGTGCTCGATCAACCAGCCAATACCTGCGGACAGCAGGCTTCCGAGCGGGTTCGTCACGAAGCCGAGCAGGTCCATGCCGAAGCCGGCCGCGTCACCCAGGACGGCGGTCCAGTCGCCCTTGATGCCGTCGTAGATCAGGTTCGCGGAGCTGCTGAAGATACCCGCCGCGTCCCAGGCCTGGGTAGGACTGTCGAAGTTGGAGAAGACCTCGACCCCGTCGGTCTCGGGTTCCCTGGTCGCGTTCAGCGGGTTGAGCTCACCGATGTTCTTCGGGCCGGGCTCGCTCATGACTCCTCCCCGTCCAGACCCTTGCGCAGCTTCTCGAACATCTGCGCCGCGGCTTCCTCCTGGTCGGCATAGGTCTTGCACATGTCGGCGAACCGCTGAATCAGCACGTCACCCGCCTCCTTGACGGCGTCGACGTACTCGCTCGCCTCTCCGGTCCAGTTGCTCATGAGAGCCGCGAAGGGCTGGCCCGCGACACCCCACGCCTCGAAGTTCCAAAGGTTGTCGGCTCCCGCCGCTTTGGCGTCGGGAAGCCCTCCGATGAGCGCCTGCAGCTCGCGCCGGTGGACGTCGAGGATCTCCAGGTCGACGTGGAAGCCCGACATCACCAGCCACCTTCCTTCTTGAAGAGGCTGCGCTGGTCGTAGTCGGTGTCGTCGTCCTCGGCGGGGCGGCGGGCCGGGCGGGGTGCGGGCGGCGGCTGGGACGCGGCCGCGTCCTGTTGTTCCTCGTTCACGACGAACTGTGGTGCCGGCGGTGCGGGTTCGTCCGGGACGTCGATCGGTGGGATCTGGGACTGGACGAACTGCATCGCCTCGCTGTTGTCGCCGATGAGCGGGGCCATGATGGTGGTGATCTGGCCCACGGCTTGGGCCTGGGCGCGTTTGGCCGTGGACATCACGAGAGCAGCTAGGCGGTCTTTGGGCATGTCGTCGGCCTTTGTGCCGAACGACAGGCTCAGCAGCGCTCCCCCTGCGCTGACGCTGACCGTCACGGCGCCGTCCGTGCTGGTGGCGGCGCCGGTCAGGCTTGCGATTCGGGACTTGGCCTCTTCTGCCTGTTCGAGCAGGGCGGCGGTGCGCTGCTCGTAGTCCTCGATGAGCTGGTTCGGATCGGTCATGCGGTCCCCCCTTGCACGTGCGTGCCGGGGACGTTACCGAGAGTTACCGCGTTGCGCTGGCGAAACGGGTCAAGCGCAGGAACGCGGACCAGGCTTCGGTGGAGACCGGGAGGTGGGTGTTCGGCGCCTTGCTGTCTCGGATGCCAATTCTGCGGCCTACCTCGACGCAGTTGTTGCTGCTGCCGCTGTAGCTGCTCTTGCGCCAGGCGGTCATTGGAGGCCCTCCAAGATGTTGTCGATCACCGCCCTCGATTCTTCCTCAGTCAGAGCGACGGCCGCGAGAGCCGTCAGGATGTCCTCGTGGACCTTGATGGTCTCGGGGTCGTCGAAGAACAGGCAGTAGTTGACGCTGTCGGCGTAAACGACCGGCGGATACTTCGGGAACTTCATCAGGCAGAAGTCACCGCAGGTGCCCGCGTGCACGCCTGCGGACCGCGGAACGATCCGGATGCTGACGTAATTTCGCACCGACATCCTGAGCAGGTGGGCCAGTTGTTCGCGCCACACCTCAACGCTGCCGACTGGAAGCTCCAGTGCCTGTTCGTGCACGAGGAAGACGAATTTCCTGGCAGGTTCGAGAATGGACGCGCGAGCCGCCCTGGCAGCGGCGACTGCCGGGACGTCCTCGGCCTCGATCACGGGCGAACGTTCGGTGACGATGTAGCCGTAGTCCGGCGTTTGCACCAGGCCGGGCACGAGGATCATCGACCAGGTGATGATCTCCTCAGCGTCCTGCTCGTGGTCGATCAACGTGCGCACCTGGTCCGGCACAACGTCCTTTGGAATCTGAAGCCAGGCGTTGCCCGACTCGTGGAACAGCGCCAGCAGGTGTTCGCGTTCCTCGACGGTGGCCCGGCAGTAGCCGAGCAGCAGCAAGACGTCCGCCTCCGTCACGCCGCCCTTGCCGAGCGTCATGTCGGAGATCTTGGCTTCCTGCCAGCCGAGGAGTTCGGCGAGTTTGCGATGGGTGAGGCCGGTCCTCGCGATGATGGCGCGAACAGTGCCACCGAATTCCCGGCCCACCACACTGGACGATCTTTTGGGCATGCTCGGAAAGCTAGGCCCGGCAGGTCATTCTTCTCCATTCCTTCCGGCCAAATGTGCCTGAAGGTAGGACGCATGGAGCGGCTCCATGTTTCGGATGATCTTGCCGCTGGGCGTCCTGGGTAACGTGTCCATGACGTGGATGTGCTGGGGCAGCTTGAATTCCGCAAGCCTCTCCGTGCACCACTCCGACAACGCCTGTGCGGTGAGCGTGTCGCTCAGCGTGCCCACGTACGCGCGGATTTCCGCGGAGCCCACGGCTACGGCCTCGGTCACCTGCGGGTGTCCACGCAGGACCTGTTCGACCTCGGTCAGGTCGACCTTGTTGCCGCGCACCACTACCAGCGAGTCGGCGCGGCCGAGCAGGCGCAGTTCGCCGTCGGGGGTGAACTCGCCGCGGTCGCCGGTGCGGAACCAGCCGCCGGAGAAGCGCGCCGGGTCGTCCGAGGACGGGTAGGGCGTTTCCGGAAGAGCCACTTCCACCAGGCCGTTGCGCACTCGTGCTGTGATGCCCGGCATGGGCTTGCCGACGGACGGGCGGACCGTGCCGGAGACGGCGATGGTCAGCGCGCCGGTTTCGGTGGTGCCGAAGCATTCGCCCACCGGGAAGCCGTATGCGGCAAGGAACCTGTCGGCCACGTCCTGCGGCATCATCTCGCCGCCGGCGAACGCGCCGCGGACCGTGCGCAGCGCGTCGCGGTCGGGGGAGGAGGCCAGCAGGTCGAAGTGGAACGGCAGGCCGGTGACGAAGTCGACCTCGTGAGTGCGTGCGCAGGAGAGCATGTCTTCTGCGGTCGGGCTTGCGGCGAACACGAGGTGCACGCCTGCCGCGAGAGAGTGCAGCAGGCCGCCGATCAGACCGAAGCTGTGCGCGGGGGAGTTGAGCAGCAGCAGGCGTTCGCCGCGGCGCGCCATGCCCGCGGACGCCTCGAACCGCGCCACCTCGTCCACCAGGGACGACGTGCTGCGGCCGATGACCTTCGGGCGGCCGGTCGAGCCGGAGCTGAACTGGACGAGCCGGTGCGGCGAAGAAGCGGGGAGGCCGTCGACCCGCTCGGCCACGAGTCCGTACCGCTCCTGGAAGCCCTGAGCGGCAGTGCCGCCGGGGTGCACGAGGAACTCGGGGCGTGTGAGTTCGTGCAGGACGTGGGCTTCGGCCGGGCGCAGGCGGTGGTCGATCGAGATCACCTGCGCGCCGAGGCTCCACAACGCGAGCACGGCTTCCAGCTGGCTGAAGCTCGGCGGCACCTGGACGGCGACCGTGCTGCCGTCACCGATGCCGACGGCGGCGAAGCGAAGGGCGTGAGCGGTGACGTCGGCGCGCAGGAGGCCGTGCGTGACCGTGTTGCGATGGCTGAAGACCGGCACCTCGTCGCCGTTGCGGTGCAACAGGTCGGTGATGAACTCGCGCACTTCATGACTCCTTGCAGAACTCGCCGATGGGGAGGCCCACGTGCCGTTGCTCGGACGCGATGTAGCCGAGCAGCTCGTCGCCGGGCTGGAGTTCGGTGACGTTGCGGACCTTGCCGCCGGGTGCGAGGACGCGGACGTGCCAGTCGTCCTGCACCATCAGGTCGACCACGACGTTCTCCGGCGAGCGCGCGGTGATCGTGAGCATCGGGCGTGACTCGAGCTTGGCCCTGCCGACGGTGAGCTCGCGGGTGCGGCCGTCGGCGTCGACGGCGAGGACCTTGCTGCCGGACCGCAGTTCGGACAGGTAGTTGGTGCGGTTCGCCGGGCCCAGCACGTACGAGTGCAGCGCGCCCGCGTTCACCCGGAACGGCCGCGTCGGCATGTACGGCAACGGATGCGTCTCGCTGCAGCAGAGGATGAAGCCCGACGAGAACGAGCCGACCAGGATGCCCTCGTCCTCGCGGAAGTGCGAGGCGGTGTCGACGCAGACGCGGTCGCCGAGGCCGTTGTGGGTCAACGCCTCCACGGTGAGGGTGGTCAGGGTCAGCGGCGGGGACGTGACTTCGAGCAGGCGGGCCAGTTTGAACACGTCGGTCGCGTCCCGCGGTGCCATCAGCACGCCGTCCGAGCCGTGTTCGAGGCATTCGAGGACGATCGCGGCCTCGACGAGGTCGGAGACGACGGTGACCAGCTTGCCGGGGGCGCCGTCGGCGGCGGCGATCACGATCTCCAGCGGGATCTTCGTCGGGTCGGTGAACGCGACGACGGTGTGGTCGAGCCGTTCCGCCGCGGCGCAGGCGAGCTTGAGCGTGCGGTCGTCGCTGACCGTCACGAACGCGGAACCCGAGGACAGCCGGTCCAGCTGGTCCTGGTCGTCGACCTCCACGATGACCAGGTGGGGGCTGTCGGCCGAGTCGCCTGCGAGCAGCACGCGGGTGATCGTGGGCGGCAGGCCGTCCAGCAGCGACGGGTCGTCCGCGACGACTCCGGCGATCCGGCTGTGCACGGCCGCGTCGACCACGGCGGTCCGGTGCGCTTCCGGGACGGTTCTGAGGTCGATCCAGGCGAACTTCACCGGTTCTCCAAGGTGGCGGTCAGGGCGTGGATGAGACTGGCGTCGGTGGGCGCGTGGACGATCGACGCCAGCTCCGCGACCAGGTGCATCGGCGTCGGTGAGGTGAAGACCCGCCGTCCGACGGCGAGGCCCGCGCAGCCCGCGTCCATCGCCACGCGGGCGTGTCCGGCGAGGCTGTGCGCGGAGGCGGGACCACCCGCGACGACCACGGGGATCGGGCAGCCGGCGACCACGTCCGCCATGTCCTCGGCCGGGTGCGCGAGGGCGGTCTTGACGATGTCCGCGCCGAGGTCCGCTGCGATGTTGACGACGTGCGCCAGCAGAGCGGGGTCCTTGGGGTCGCCGATGCGCGGGCCGCGGGCGTAGGCCATCACGACCAGCGGGACGTTCCACGAGTCGCACGCGGCCGCGACCGTGCCGAGGTCGGTGAGCTGGCGGGCCTCCGTGTCGGAGCCGATGTTGACGTGCACGCTCACCGCGTCCGCGCCGAGCCGCAACGCTTCGTCGACCTCGCCGACGAGCACCTTGGCGTTGGCGTCGGCCATGTGCGCGGTGCCCGCGCTCAGGTGCACGATCAGCGCGCATCCGCCCAGCACGGCGGGATCGATGGTGCGAACTCGTCCTTTGTGGACGATGATGGCGTCGGCGCCGCCCTGCACGACGGCGCGGATCAGCTCCTGCCACCGGTCCTGCGGCACCACCGGACCGTCCGAAACGCTGTGGTCCAACGGCACGAAGAGGTACCTGTCGTCGTGCGGACGGGAAAGGCGTCGCAGCCGCAACGCTTTCCTCATGGCGCTCACACCCCTTGCGATCGTTTGGTGTCAACAGCAGCGTGGAGCAGGCGGCGCGCGCAGCGGCAGGTGTGAGGTGCCGATAATTCCGGAGTTATCGGCCTGACAGAGCAACCGCCCTTGCAACGGCCACGGAGCGTCATCTGGTGACACCCACGTGGCCGTGTTTGTGGATCGGCAACTGTCCTAGGCTTCCTCAGTGCGAATGGAGCTGAGACATCTGCACGTGGTGCTGACCGTCGCGCGAGCAGGCAGCATCAGCCGGGCCGCCTCCCAGATGAAGATCGCCCAGGCCGGGCTGACCGCGCAGGTGCGCCGGATCGAGGCGAGTCTCGGCGGGCCGTTGTTCCTGCGCCGCACCGACGGCGTCGAGCTGACCGAACTGGGCCGCCACGTCGTGCTGCGGGCCCAGGACCTGGTCGAACGGTTCGACGACCTGCTCGTCACCTCGCGCAAGCTGGCCGAGCGCGGCGACTCGGGCATCCGGCTCGGTGGTGTGGCCGGCTCGCCGACCGCGCTGCTGGTCGGGGTGGTCAGGGAGATCCTGCCGAACCTGCCGCAGACCACGCACGTCGAACGCGGAGGCGACGCCGTGCTGGAGCTCGTCCGCACGGGCGACCTCGACCTGGCCCTGGTGGTGGAGTTCCCGCGCAGCCCCTTGCGGTTCCCGGAGGCGGTCGGTCTGCGCGGAGTCGTCACGGAACGCATGCTGATCGGCGTCCCGGTGGGTCACCGGCTGTCCGGCCGCAGCGAGGTGCTGCTGTCGGAGCTCGCCGGCGAGGAGTGGGTCGTCCCGGACGAGAACCACGGCGGCCGGCTGAACCTGGAACTGGCGTGCGAGGCGGTTGGGTTCACGCCGCGGTGCGCGCACTTCGGCATCGACCCCGCGGTCGCCGCGGACCTGGTGCGGTCGACCGGCGCCGTGGCGGGGTTCTTCCCCGGTCACGACCTGCCGGGCGTGCTGCTCAAGCCGATCATCGGCAACCCGCTGCACCGGCGGATCACGCTGGTGTGGAACGCCGACGCCGCCGAACACGTGGACGACGTGCACGCCGGCCTGCTGCGCGCCTACCACGAGCGCACGCCGCACTCGGGCCGGCTGCTGGCGTCATGACCTGCTGGGCCTCGGCGCGTCCGGCCCCAGCACGTCGACGGCGGCCAGCCAGGCCGCACCCGCCGCACCCTCCGTCGCCATGATCACCGGAGCGTCGCAGCGGGTGAGCAGCTCCTGCTTCAGGTGCGTGCCGACCGGGGTCTTGATCAGGCTGCCGACCAGCACGATCGGCGAGGTGTCGGACGGCTCGCGGACGGCTGTGGCCGTGTCGGCGAGCAGGCGGGCGGCGGACGCCACGATCGCGAGCGCCTCGGGGTCGCCGTGGTGGTACGCGGAACTCACCAGAGGCGCGAACTGGGCGAGCGCGATGGGGGCCGCCGCGTTGACGGCGGTGATCAGCTGGCCCCGGTTGCGAGCACCGGCGGCGGTCAGGACGGCGGTGGCCAGGCCTTCCAGCGGTGCGTCCAGGTCGAGCAGCTTCAACGTGGCGCGGACGGCTTCCCGGCCCAGCCAGAACGCCGAGCCGTCGTCGCCGATGAGCCAGCCGTAGCCGCCGGACTGGCCCACCATGCGGTGCCCGGCGATGCGGCCCGCGATGGAACCGGTGCCCGCCACCAGAACCGTGCCGTCGGCTGACGAGGTGCCCGTGGCGAAGGCGGCCTCGCAGTCGGTGATCACGCGCATCGGGCAGTGCAGGCCCGCGCGCTCCCAGGCCTCCTGGAAGAGGTCGAGGACCGCGGGGTCGGTCATGCGGGAGGCGCCCGCCATGCCGAGGACGCCGGAGCGGACCTTGCGGGAGTCGAGGCCGTCGAGCGCCTCGGCCAGCGCCTCACCGATGTGGGCGGCGGCCACGGCGGGCGGGTGCGAGTTCGGGTTCGCGCCGCCCGCCAGGCCCTGACCCAGGCGGGCGCCGTCGAGTCCGAGCACCAAAGCCCTGGTGGACGTGCCGCCAGCGTCGAGTCCCACGACCAGATCCATAACGACCGAGTATTGCCGAGAGACACGCGGCTGAGGCACGCCCAACCGGGTGTCACAGGACCTGGGCGCGGTCACCCGTCGCGTTGTGGTGGAAGAGCACCAGGCTGCCGGCCGGAACCGGATCACCCGGACGGGCCACTGTGGACAGAGAAGGAACGGTGAAGCTGTAGTCGAACGTGGCCGCGGGAGCGACGTCGACCAGGTCGTCGGTGTCGGCGGGCGCGGTGTACCGGCTCAGCACTCCGGCGGTGTAGGTCACCGGGCCGGACGGCAGAGCCGACCGCGCGACCGGCAGCACCACGACGTCGCTGTCGAACAGGTTCGTGTCGGTCGAGCCGTCGAAGCCGTTCAGCGGCTGCTCGTCCACCACGTCCTCGGTGCCGGCCACCACCGTGCGGGCGACCCAGACGTCGGCCGTCACCTCGCCGTCGTCGTTCGTCCGCTTCTCGGCGGTGGTCACGAAGTCCTTGCCACCCACCGAGAACCGCACCTCGGGCTTGGTGTTGGCGCCGATGTTCGCCCAGGTGCTCCAGGTGGCGACGCCGAACGCCAGCAGGTCCGGGGTGGCCGTCGCGCCCACGTACCGCAGGTCGCCGCCGCGCGCGGTGCGGTTCGCGGCGCAGTCGGTCTGCACGCCGGGGCCGCAGTCGGGGAGGCGGTCGGAGCTCGCGCCGAGCTGGAGCACGGTCATCCGCGACTGGTAGCCGGGCTGGTCGAGGCCGCGTCCGGCGACGCGACCGCCGGTCACGGTCAGGCGCGACACCGGCTTCGGTGCCGCGTAGACCGGCACGCGGAGAGACCGGTCGCCGGTGAACGTCACCAGGCCGGACGCCTCCGCCAGGAACTGGCGGCCCTCGTCGAGCGAGACGGTGGGGTCGGGCGTCTTGCGCAGCGCGGCCGGGCCGGAGATCCGCAGCTGCACCGGCACCGAGACCGAACCGCCCGGCCGCAGCACGACGTAGGGCGCGCTGACCTGGAAGGACACACCGGGCACGCTGGTGATCGGCTCGTAGCCGGCGCGCAGCCGGACGGTCTGGGAACCCTTGTTGACCAGCTCGAGGGTGCGGCTCGTCCGCACCGGACCGCCCACCTCGACCGTGCCGAACGACGCGTCGCCCAGCACCAGCACGTCCGCAGACAGGGCGCCGAGCCCGTCCACGCGGCCCGCGCCGACCCGCATGGGGGCCTCGCGAACGCCCTTCGAATCCTTGACGACGCCGGAGGAGGTGTTCACCAGCGCGGCCTTGACCTCCGCGACCGTCCACTCCGGATGGACCTCCCGCAGCAGCGCGGCGATGCCCGCCACGTGCGGTGACGCCATCGACGTGCCGCCCAGCGACACGCCGTCCGAGGCCGTCCCGGAGGCGGCGGAGAAGATCGTGTCACCCGGTGCGGCCACCGCGATCGACGAACGCGAGCGCGACGACGACGGCGTGATCGTGTCCTGGATCGACGGCTCCACGGAAGGCACCGCGACCTTCAACGCCGAGGTCAGACGCGCGGTCAGCGTCCCGGCCTCCAGAGCCGGCCGCAGCGCGGAGGACGCCGAGGCCGTCAGCTGGAACGCGGGGATGTGGGCGTTTCCGGCGATCCCGGCCGCGAACACGGGCAACGTCGTCGACAGCAGCACGCCGGCCGCGCCGGCCTTCCAGGCGTTGTCGGTGCGGCCGCCCGAGCCGCAGGCGCGGGTGGCGTCGCTGTCGTCCCACTCCAGCCAGACGATCTTCCCGACCAGCGGCTCCGAGATCGGCTGGCACCCGTCCACGTTGGACGAAAGCCGCACAACGGGCAGCGTGAGGTCGAACGGCTCCTTGAAGTTCTGGCTGTACTGGCCCGCGTACCGCTGGCCGGCGACCTCCAGCCCGTCCAGCATCGAGAACGAGTCGCGGATGTTCGCGACGGAGATCGCCTCGGGGGAGTTGCCCGGCGAGCCGGACACGTCGTAGAAGTCGCCGCCGTTGCCGGCCGCCGCGACCACCACCACGCCGTGCTCGACGAGCTTGCGCACGAACAGCGAGTCGGGGTCGTCGGGTGCGCCGAAGTCGCTGCCCAGCGACAGGTTCACCACGTCGAGCTTGTCGGAGAAGTCGCCGTCGCCGTTGGGGTCGAGCGCCCAGTCGAGCGCCTTCGCGGTCAGGTTCGTGCCGCCCTTGCAGCCGAACACCTTCAACGCGTAGAGCTGCGCTTTCGGTGCCGTGCCGGGGCCGATCCTCATCGCGTCCAGGTCGATCGAGGAGTACGGACCGCGGTAGGTCGTGCCGTCGGCGTTGACGCCGTACCCGGCCGCGGTGCCGGCGACGTGCGTGCCGTGGCCGTCGCAGTCCACCGGGTCGGCGTCCGGCTCCGGGACCGAGCCGGGCCTGCCGGTGTAGTCGTCTCCTGCGAAGTCGTGACCGCCGACGACCTTGGCGTTCGGGAAGGTGCCGCCGCCGAAGTCCGCGTGCCGGTAGTCGATGCCGGTGTCGATCACGCCGATCCGCACGCCCTCGCCGAACCTCCCGAGCGACTTCCACACGTCGGACGTCCGGGTGAGCCGGACGGCGTGCGTGTTGGCGAGATCCTTGGGAACCATCCGGTGGACCGCCCGCACCTCGGGCATGCGCGTCAGGGCCGCCAGGCGCGACCTGTCCGTCGACAGCACCACTCCGGGCACCGCGTTGGTCGTTCGGGCGACCTCCCGTCCGCCGGACCGGGAGAGGACTCGGGAAGCGTGCTCCGACGTCCGGTCCCGCGCTGAACGCGCCTGCGCGGCGGTGCGTGAATCGACCGCCGCGTCCGAGGTCAGCTCGATGAAAACGGTTACGGTGTCGACCGCGGGCACCGGCGCGAGCAGTGCGCCTGCCAGGAGCGATGCGGTTACCAAATTCATGATCAACTCCTCCTATTCATCGGACGACTTCACGCTTGGGCCTAGACGCAGGTGGTGTCTCAGGGCTATACATCCGATGTATTTCGTAGGGTGTGAGCAGAGGAGGAACGGCCGTGCAGTTCTTGCGCCTGGGGCCGGTCGGAGACGAGCGTCCTGCAGTCAGGACCGACGACGGGACCACATACGACCTTCTGCCGATCACCCCGGACGTCGACGGGGCGTTCCTCGCGAACGACGGCGTCAACCGCGTGCGCGCCGCTCTCGACAGCGGTGAGCTCGGCGTCCTGAGCACGGAGGGCGTGCGCGTCGGGCCACCGCTCGCGCATCCGGGCAAGGTCATCTGCATCGGCCTCAACTACCGCGACCACGCCGAGGAGACCGGCGCGGACATCCCGGGCGAGCCGGTGATGTTCCTCAAGACGCCCGACACGATCGTGGGCCCGTACGACGAGGTGCTCGTCCCGCGCCGGTCCGTGAAGACCGACTGGGAGGTCGAGCTCGGTGTCGTCATCGGGCGCACCGCCCGCTACCTGGAGTCCGAAGAGGACGCTCTGGCCTGCGTCGGCGCGTACGTGCTCTCCCACGACGTCTCCGAGCGCGAGTTCCAGATCGAGCGCGGCGGGACGTGGGACAAGGGCAAGAACTGCGAGACGTTCAACCCCCTCGGTCCCTTCCTCGTACCCGCCGACGAGATCGCCGACCCGCAGAGCCTGGAGATGCGGCTCTGGGTGAACGGCGAGATCAAGCAGAACTCGTCCACCAAAAACATGATCTTCCCGGTGGCGGAGATCGTGCGCTACCTCAGCCAGTTCCTTGTCCTTCGACCGGGTGACGTCATCAACACGGGTACACCCGCCGGGGTGGCGCTGGGCCAGCCGGAGCCCAAGCCGTACCTGCGCGCCGGGGACGTGGTCGAGCTGGAGATCGAAGGCCTCGGCAAGCAGCGCCAGACCCTCGGGCAGGCCTGAACCCATGCCGAAGATCACCGCACTGGACGTCCTCGACATCCGGTTCCCGACCTCGCGCGAGCTCGACGGCTCCGACGCGATGAACCCGGACCCGGACTACAGCGCCGCGTACGTGGTGCTGCGGACCGACGACGGACCCGAGGGGCACGGGCTCGCGTTCACCATCGGCCGCGGCAACGACGTGCAGGCCGCCGGCATCAAGGCGCTCGCGCCGCACGTCGTCGGCAAGGACGTGCCGGAGAACGCGAAAGCGCTGGCCGAGCTGTACTTCGAGCTGATCGGCGACTCGCAGATCCGCTGGCTCGGCCCCGAGAAGGGCGTCGCGCACATGGCGATCGGCGCCGTCGTCAACGCGGCCTGGGACCTCGCCGCCCGCCGCGCGGGCCTGCCTGTCTGGCGGTTCCTCGCCCGGATGTCGCCCGAGGAGACCGTCAGCCTCGTCGACTTCCGCTACCTGAGCGACGCCCTGACGCCCGACGAGGCCTTGCAGATCCTGCGCCAGGCCGAGGACGGCAAGACCGAGCGCGCGGAGGCCATCGCCCGCGACGGGTACCCGGCCTACACGACGTCACCGGGCTGGCTCGGCTACTCCGACGAGAAGCTCGCCGGACTCGCGCGCCAGGCACTGGCCGACGGCTTCGACATGATCAAGCTCAAGGTCGGTGGCAGCCTCGACGACGACGTCCGCCGGATGAAGCTCGCCCGCGAGGTCGTCGGCGACGACACCCGAGTGGCGGTCGACGCGAACCAGCGCTGGGACGTGGACACGGCCGTGCACTGGATGCGCGAGCTGGCGCCGTACAACCCGTACTGGATCGAGGAGCCGACCTCTCCGGACGACGTTCTCGCACACCGCGCGATCGCCGACGCGCTGGCCCCGATCAGGGTCGCGACCGGCGAGCACGTGCAGAACCGCGTGATCTTCAAGCAGCTGCTGCAGGCCGGCGCGATCGACGTGCTGCAGCTCGACGCCTGCCGGGTCGCGGGCGTGAACGAGAACATCGCGATCCTGCTGCTGGCCAGGAAGTTCGACATCCCGGTGTGCCCGCACGCCGGCGGAGTCGGCCTGTGCGAACTGGTCAGGCACCTGTCGTTCTTCGACTACGTCGCCGTCTCCGGTGAGATCGGGGAGCGCGTGATCGAGTGGGTCGACCACCTGCACGAGCACTTCCTGGACCCGGCCGTCGTCGAGAACGGCCGCTACCTGGCCCCCGCCGCACCGGGCTTCTCCGCCCAGCTCAAGGACGAGACGCTGGCCGACTACGTCTACCCCGGGGGTCCTGTGTGGACCGATCTGGAGGGCGGGAATGACTGACTTCGAAGGACTTGTCGCCGTCGTCACGGGCGGTGCGTCCGGAATCGGCCTGGCCACGGCGAACCTGCTGGCTTCGCGCGGTGCCGCGGTCGCGGCGCTGGACCTCACCCCCGACGTCGACGAGCCGCTCGTCGGCATTCGCGCGGACGTGTCGGACGACGACAGCGTGAGGGCCGCCATCGACGAGGTCGTCGAGCGGTTCGGACGGCTCGACGTCGTGGTGAACAACGCCGGCATCGGCGCGCAGGGCGACGTCACGGCCAACGACGACGCGCAGTGGGCGAAGGTGCTCGACGTCAACGTGCTGGGCATGGTCCGCGTCTCGCGGGCCGCGCTGCCGCACCTGCGGAAGTCGCCGTCCGCGGCGATCGTCAACACCTGCTCCATCGCTGCCTGGGCCGGGCTCCCGCAGCGTGCTCTCTACTCGGCCAGCAAGGGCGCGGTGTACTCGCTCACGCTCGCGATGGCCGCCGACCACGTCCGCGAAGGCATTCGCGTCAACGCGGTCGCCCCCGGCACGGCGGACACCCCGTGGGTGGGCCGTCTGCTCGACTCGGCGCCGGACCCGGCAGCCGAACGAGCCGCGTTGGAGGCACGCCAGCCGCACGGCCGGCTCGTCTCCGCAGATGAGGTCGCGGGAGCCATCGCCTACCTGGCGAGCCCGCTTTCGGGTTCCACCGCCGGCGCGATCCTCCCGGTCGACGGTGGCATGTACGGCCTGCGCTTGCGTCCCCAGCAGTCATGAAAGGCGATTCAACGATGAAGCGTCGCAACCTCTCCGCCGCGGTGTGCCTCGCGCTCGCCGGTGTCCTGACGTTGTCCGCGTGCGGCGGCGGAACCACCGGCACCGGTGCCGGCGGGGTCGGCCCGATCGGCGCCGACCACCCGCGGGCCGACACCGACTTCTGGAACTCCTACATCAAGTACTTCCCGGAGAAGGCCAAGGACCTCGGCGTCAACCTGCTGAACCCCACCAACTCCCAGAACAAGGTCGAGAACCTGGTCGCCAACGCCCAGTCGCTGCAGTCGCAGGGCGCCAAGGCGATCATCATGGCGCCGCAGGACACCGGCGCGATCGCGTCCACCCTGGACCGCCTGGAGAAGGCGAAGATCCCCGTCGTCACCGTCGACACCCGTCCGGACAAGGGCAAGACCTACATGGTCGTGCGCGCGGACAACAAGGCGTACGGCGAGAAGGCCTGCAAGTTCCTCGGCGACAAGCTGGGCGGCAAGGGCAAGGTCGTCGAGTTCCAGGGAGCGTTGGCGTCGGTCAACGGCCGCGACCGCTCCGAGGCGTTCGCCGCCTGCATGAAGCAGAACTACCCCGGCATCACGGTGTTCGAGGAGCCGACCGACTGGGAGGGCCCGAAGGCGTCCGCGGCCCTGCAGACCAGGCTGAACCAGCACCCGGACATCAACGGCATCTACATGCAGGCCGGTGGCGCGTTCCTGACGCCGACGCTGCAGGTGTTGCGGCAGAAGAACCTCATCGTGCCGCCGACCGACCCCAAGCACATCTTCATCGTCTCCAACGACGGCATCCCGCAGGAGCTGGAGGCGATCCGCAAGGGCGAGATCGACGCGACCGTCTCGCAGCCGGCCGACCTCTACGCGCAGTGGGCGCTCTTCTACGCGAAGGCCGCGGTCGAGGGGAAGACGTTCTCCCCCGGCAAGACCGACCACGACTCCACCATCGTCGACACCGGCGGCGGCCGCCTGGAGGACCAGCTCCCCGCACCGCTGATCACCAAGGAGAACGTCGACGACAAGGCGTTCTGGGGCAATCAGATCTGATGGACGACTTCGCTTCCGTCGGCGGTGCCGACAATCTGGCAGCTGTCGCGCGTGGCGTGACGAAGAGGTTCGGGCGCACGCTTGCGCTGGACGACGTGGGCATCGAGATCCGGGCCGGTGAGTCGCACGCACTCGTCGGTCGCAACGGTGCGGGCAAGTCGACGCTGGTCTCGATCCTCACCGGCATGCAGGCGCCGGACGCGGGCGAGGTCGGCTTCTTCGGCGAACCCGCGCCGCCCGTCGCCGACAGCGCGGCCTGGCGCCGGCACGTCGCATGCGTGTACCAGAGGTCGACGGTCGTGCCCGAGCTGTCGGTCGCCGAGAACCTGTTCATCAACCGGCAGGACCTCGGCGGCGGCCTGATCAGGTGGAGGAAGCTGCGGCAGCAGGCCGCCGAGCTGCTCGAGACCTACGACGTGGCGGTCGACCCGGACTCGCTGGTGTCCACGCTGACCGTCGAGCAACGCCAGCTGGTCGAGATCGCGCGGGCGCTGTCGATCGGCTCGCGGTTCGTGATCCTCGACGAACCGACCGCGCAGCTCGACGGCCCGGCGATCGAGCGGCTGTTCGACCGGATGAGGTCGTTGCAGGACAAGGGGGTGACGTTCCTGTTCATCTCCCACCACCTGCAGGAGGTCTACGAGGTCTGCCAGACGGTGACGGTCTACCGCGACGCGCGGCACATCGTCACCGCCCCGGTGGCCGAGATGTCGAAGCCCGACCTGATCGAGGCGATGACCGGCGAGGCGGGCGGCCTCAACGTGCCCAGCGGCGACGACAGGCCGTCCTCCTCCGAGGAAGTGCTGACCGTGTCGGCGTTGAGCGGCGACCACTTCTCGGACATCTCGCTGTCGGCGACGAAGGGCGAGGTCATCGGCCTCGCGGGCAGTGCGTCGTCCGGCAAGCACGAGTTCGCGGAGACCGTCTACGGACTGCGCAAGCCGTCCGCCGGGTCGATCTCCGTGGACGGCGCGGTGGTGCGCGGCGGTGACGTTCCGGCCGCTCTGAAGGCCGGAATCGGCTGCGTGCCGCGGGATCGGCACCACCAGGGGCTCGTGCTGGACCTGTCGATCGCGGAGAACGCGACGATGAGCACGGCCGGTGCGTTCGTGTGGCCGTCGGCCCAGCGGTCGGCCGGCAGCACGGCGATCGCGTCCTACGACGTCAAGGCCGCGGGGCCGGACCAGCCGGTCTCGGACCTGTCCGGCGGCAACCAGCAGAAGGTCGTGATGGCGCGTGCGCTCGCCGGCGACCCGTCGGTGCTGGTGCTGATCAACCCGACCGCGGGTGTCGACGTGAAGTCCAAGGAGTCGCTGCTCGGGGTCGTCGACGCGCAGGCGCGCCGGGGCAAGGCCGCGATCGTCGTCTCCGACGAGCTCGACGACCTGCGGGTCTGCGACCGTGTTCTGGTGCTGTTCCACGGCCAGGTCGTGCGGGAGTTCGCACGCGGCTGGCGCGACCAGGAACTCATCGCGGCTATTGAAGGAATGAGCTCGGAATGACCAAGGCCATGACTCCACCGGTATCCGCGTCCGCACCGCCGGGCAAGCAGAGGTTCCGGCTCGCGAGGTACCAGGACCTCGCGCTGGTCCCGGTGATCATCATTCTGCTGGTCATCGGGGCGGTGCTGTCGCCGATCTTCCTGACGCCGGGCAACCTGATCGCCGTGCTGACCCAGCAGAGCGAGCTGTCGTTGCTGGTGCTGGGCCAGGCGATGATCCTGATCGTCGGCAAGATGGACCTGTCGCTCGAGTCGACGGTCGGTCTCGCGCCCGCGCTGGCGGTCGCGCTGATCATCCCGTCGTCGGCCGGCGGGCTGGACGTCGGGCTCGCGGCGTGGCTGGCGTTGCCGCTGTGCCTGCTGATCGGTGTGGCGATCGGTGGCCTGAACGGGTTCCTGATCCTCAAGGTCGGGCTGTCCGGGTTCATGGTGACGCTGGGCATGCTGACGATGCTGCGCGGTCTGCAGCTCGCGATCACCGAGGGCAAGTCGCTGATCGACGTGCCGGAGTCGTTCCTGTACCTGGGTTCCACGACGTGGCTCGGGCTGCCGGCGGCGGTGTGGATCTGCGTCGTCTGCTACGCGGCGGGCATCTTCGTGCTGAAGTACCTGCGCGCGGGCCGTTCGTTGTACGCGATCGGCGGCAACTCGGAGGCGGCGCGGGCCGCCGGCATCCGGGTCGACCGCGTCGTGTGGACCGTGCTGATCATCGGTTCGGTGCTCGCCGTGATCGCGGGCATCCTGATGACCGGGCGGCTCGGTTCCGTGGCCGCCACACAGGGCGAGGGCATGATCTTCCAGGTCTTCGCGGCGGCGGTGATCGGCGGGATCTCGCTGCAGGGCGGCAAGGGCACGCTGTTCGGCGCGTTGTCCGGTGTGCTGATGCTGGGGCTCGTGGAGCAGATCCTGCGGTTGCAGGGCGTTTCCGGCTTCTACATCAAGGCCTCGTACGGTGCGGTGATCATCCTGGCGCTGATCGTGACGCGGTTCGCCACCGGGCAGAAGCAGGAGTGAGTCGTGGAGACCGTTGCGCTGCACACCCGGCTTCGTGAGGGACGTGAAGCCGACTACGACCGCATACACGCGACAATCCCGGCGGAGCTGGACGGGGCGCTGCGCGAGGCCGGGGTGCACTCGTGGCGGATCTGGCGTTCCGGGCGCGAGCTGTTCCACCTCGTCGAGGTGGACGACTACCGCGCGATGCGCGCGTATTTGGCCGAACACCCCGCCAACGTTCCGTGGCAGGCTCAGATGGCCGAACTGCTGGAGGTCGAGGACGACTACTCCGGCGCCGAACCCGCTGTGCGACTCGTGTGGGAGCTGCCGTGAAGGTCGCTGTTTCTCGTCTTGGCTTCGGTGCCGCGCCGATCGGCAACCTGTACCGGGAGATCTCCGACGAGGAGGCACTGGGCGCGGTGGAGGCGGCCTGGCAGACAGGCGTCCGGTACTTCGACACCGCACCCCACTACGGGCTCGGGTTGTCGGAACGACGGCTCGGCCTGGGCCTGGCCGGGCGGCCGCGCGCCGAGTACGTGCTCTCCACGAAGGTCGGGCGGCTGCTGGAGCCCTTCGACGGGTCCGGGCTCGACGACGAGGGCTTCGCGGTGCCGAAGAACTTCCGGCGGGTGCGGGACTACTCGGCAGACGGGGTGAAGAGGTCTCTCGAGTCCTCTTTGGAGCGTCTCGGCACCGACCGGGTGGAGATCGTCTACATCCACGATCCGGACGACTTCTGGGACGAGGCCTTCGGTGAGGCCTATCCGGCGCTGGAGGAGCTGCGGTCGCAGGGCGTCGTGGGCGCCATCGGCGTCGGCATGAACCAGTGGGAGATGCCGGAGCGGTTCGTCCGCGAGACCGACATCGACGTGGTGATGCTGGCCGGGCGCTACACGTTGCTGGAGCAGCCCGCGCTGCCGTCGTTCCTGCCCGCCTGCGTCGAGCGCGGTGTCTCGGTGGTGGCGTGCGGGGTGTTCAACTCCGGGCTGCTGTCGAAGCCCGTCGTGGCCGCCGACGCGAAGTACAACTACGAGGAAGCACCCTCCGAGCTGGTGGAGCGGGCGCGGGCGATCGCAGGGGTGTGCGGGCGGCACGGCGTGACGCTGCCCGAGGCGGCGATCCAGTTCGCGCTGGGTCATCCCGCGGTGGTGTCGGTGGTGGTCGGCGCACGGACGGCGGAGCAGATGACCGCCAACGCCGAGTACTTCTCCGCCTCGATTCCGGAGGACCTGTGGAGCGAGTTGAAGGCGCTGAACCTCATCGACCCGGAGGTTCCGACGCCGTGATCGTCGACGCTCACCACCACCTGTGGGACCTCTCGGTCCGGGACCAGGACTGGATCACCGACCCGCCGATGGGCGTGATCCGGCGGTCGTTCCTGGAACCGGACTTCATCGCCGCCGCACCGGAGGTCTCGGCATCCGTGCTGGTGCAGACGGTGTGCGTGCCGGAGGAGACACCGGAGTTCCTGGCGATCGCGGCCTCTTCCGACGTCGTCGGCGCGGTGGTGGGCTGGACCGATCTGACGTCCGCCGGAGTCGGCGACGCGCTGGCGGAGCTGGTGGACCGTCCCGACGGTTCGTGGCTGCGCGGGATCCGGCACCAGGTGCAGAGCGAGCCGGACCCGGAGTGGTTGTGCCGCAAGGACGTCTGGAACGGGCTCGCGGCCGTGGGCGCTCATGGGCTGGTCTACGAGCTGCTGACGTTGCCGCACCAGATGCCGGCCGCGCGCCGCACCGTGGCGGCGTTGCCCCAGGTCGAGTTCGTGGTCGACCACTGCTCGAAGCCCGCGATCGGTGCCGACCTGGGGGAGTGGGCCGAGCTGATCCGGGCGCTGGCGGCGCACGAGAACGTGACGTGCAAGCTGTCCGGGCTGGTCACCGAGGCCGACTGGAAGTCGTGGGACGTGGCGGCGCTCCGGCCGTACTTCGAGGTCGTGCTGGACGCGTTCGGGCCTGAGCGGCTGATGTTCGGCTCGGACTGGCCCGTGTGCCTGCTGGCGGCCACGTACGGGGAGTGGCTCGGTGCGGCTCGGGAGCTGGTCTCCGAGCTGTCGCCCGACGAGCAGACCCAGATCTTCTCGGGCACTGCTCGCCGGGTCTACGCGCTTTAGACGAACAGCGCCTTCAGCTCGTTGATCAGCTCGGGAGTCGCTCCGACGAGCGGTTCGCGGACCGGGCCCGACGGCAGGCCGAGCAGGTTGAGCGCGGCCTTGACGGCGACGGCACCGGGTTCGCGGGTCATGATCGCGGTGATCACCGGCAGCAGCGCCTGGTGGCGGCGCAGGGCCTCCTTGTTGTCGCCCTCGTCGTAGGCGTCGAGCATCGCCTTGATCTCGTTGCCGACGACGTGACCGACGGTGCTGACCGTGCCGACGCCGCCGATCGAGTACAGCGGCAGGATCAGCTCGTCGTTGCCGGAGTAGAAGTCGAGGCCGGTCTCGGCGATCACGCGGGCGGTCGCGAGCAGGTCGACCTTGCAGTCCTTCACGCCGACGATCCGCGGGTGCTCGGCGAGCCGGAGCAGCGTCTCGGTGTCGATCGCCGTGCCGGTGCGGCCGGGGATGTCGTAGAGCAGCGCCGGGAGGCCTGAGGCGTTCGCCACCTGCCTGAAGTGGTTCTCGACGCCTTCCTGCGTGGGCTTGCTGTAGTACGGCGTGACGACGAGCAGGCCGTCGGCGCCGTTCTCCTCTGCCTGGCGGGAGAGCTCGATCGTGTGGCGGGTGGAGTTGGTGCCGACACCCGCGAGGATCTGCGTGCGATCGCCGACGGCGTCCTTCACAGCCCTGATGACCTGCGCCTTCTCGGCATCCGTGGTGGTGGGCGCCTCGCCGGTCGTGCCGTTGACGACCAACCCGTCCGCGCCGCCCTTGTCGACGAGGTGCGCCGCCAGCTCCTGCGCACCCTTGAGGTCCAGGTCACCGTCGGGGGTGAACGGGGTGACCATCGCTACCAGCACTCGTCCGAACATGACTCCAGCGTGGCTCCAGTCTTCGCAAAGTTCCAGTTAGAAGTTCTGCTCGGAACGTTAAGCTGAGCTTTGTGTTGGATGTGCGAAGGCTCCGATTGCTCCACGCCCTGTCGGTCCACGGCACGGTCACCGCCGCCGCGGAGGCCCTGCACGTGACCTCGCCGGCCGTGTCCCAGCAACTGGCCGCGCTGGAACGCGAGGCGGGCGTCGCCCTGGTCGAACGGGAGGGGCGCCGGCTGGCCCTGACCCGCGCCGGGCACGTGCTGGCCGCGCACACGCAGCTGGTCCTCGACCAGCTGGCCGCGGCGGAGGCGGACCTGGCCTCGCTGCGCACGTCCGTGTCCGGCGTCGTGCGCGTCGGTGCGTTCGTCTCGGTCGCCGCGTTGCTGCCGCGCGTGATCCAGGTGCTGCGGTCGGCGCACGGGTCCGATGTGGACCTGTTCGTGCACGAGATGGAGCCCGAGGCGTCCCTGCCCGCGTTGCGGCGCGGGGACATCGACATCGCGGTGATCCACTCGTACAACATCATGCCGCGCTCGCTGCCCGAGTCCTGCGAGTCGTTCGAGCTGTTCGTGGAACCGGTGAACGTGGCACTGCCGTTGAGCGATCCGTTGGTGCAGCAGGACTCGGTGGATCTCTCCGTGCTCGCCGACCGGCCGTGGATCATGCCGCGCACCGACGCGTCGTGCCACGAGCTGACCCAGCGGGCGTGCGGCGCCGCCGGGTTCGTGCCGCGGGCGCAGGCCTACTGCGACGACTTCGGCGTGATGTGCGGGCTGGTCGAGGCCGGGCTGGGCGTGGCGCTGGTGCCGTCCGTGGCCCGGCGGCCCGGGGTGGCGTTGCGGCCGTTGAAGCAGCAGGTGTTCCGGACGGTTTCGGCCGTGGTGCGGAACCGGGCGGACGGTCAGCCCGCGGTGCGTGCGGTGCTGGAGCAGCTACGCCAGGTCTGACAGCCACGTGCGTTTTATTTCCACTTTTTGTCATCTATGCATGATTTGTATGTCTCGTCGGCGTTCCCGTTTTGCTGGATTGTTGCATCAAGTTTTTCATGTGTGAGAAGTTCAATTCCGGCGTACCTTTGTGGGGGAACCGTTCGAGCCGATGACGAGGTGGGCAGATGCCGATTTCCCGAAGAACTGCCTTGATCGGTACAAGCCGCGGCGCCATCGTGCTGGCGGTCGGTGTGCCCGCGCTCGCGGCCTGCGGAGCGGCTGCTCCTGTCGTGGCAGGTGTGAGCGGGGCTGCCGCCGGGTGGCTCGCCGAGTTCGGCAACGAGGTCAGGGCCGAGGTCGCGGCAAAGGCGGTCGAAGGCGGCAAGTGGGTTTTTGAGAAGCTCTGGGAAAATTGGAGCAAACCCAGCTCGGAGATGCTCACCAAGCAGTCCGTGGAGGGTTTCGGGTTCTACGGCAGAACCGTCTACGGGCATGCGGTGCCCGGCACCACCTTCGTGAGCCTCCATCGCGCCAGAGCGGCCGACCTGGCGTCAGATCGGCTGGCCTGCGTGCGGGACTCCGGCGAGTTCGTGGTGCTGGACAGCTGGGCTTGGAAAGGTGTTCTCGCGTTCGTGAGGCAGGAACTCGGTGACAAGGAGGGAGACGACCGACTGCACGTTCTCCAGCTGCTGGCCGGCACGCTGATGCCCCACGGCGCGGTGACCCCGGGGAAGACCCCGGCGGAGACGGTGAGCTGGGTGGGCTACCCGACCAACCACGGCGGCGGAGTGGAGATCGTCAAGTTCACCGACGGAGGCACGGCGAAGGTCATGGTCAAAGCCTTCGGCTACTACACCGGCGGTTATGGCCAGGCGACCTCGCACACCTTCGACCTCAAGTGACCGTCCGCGGGGGATCAGGCCAGGTCTGACAGCCACTGCTCGACGCCGGCCACGTGCACGGTGGACCAGCTGCGCGCGAGCTCGGGCTGGTGCGCGGCCAGCGCGTCGACGATGGCGCGGTGCTCGGCGACCGTGCGGTCCACGGCGTTCGACTGGGTGATGCCGCGCCAGATGCGGACGCGGACCGTCGGGCCGGCCAGCGTGTCGAGGAGCTGGGCCAGGTAGGCGTTGCCCGAGCACTGCGCGATGGCGCGGTGGAACTCGAGGTCGTGCTCGACCAGTTCCTCCACGGACTTCGCGCTCTCGGCGGCGTCGCAGAGGGCGCGGAGCTTGACGATCTCCTCCGCGTCGACGCGCTGGGCTGCCATCGCGGCCGCCGCGGGCTCGAGGATCCGGCGGACCTGGAGGACTTCCAGCACCGAGTCCTCGCCGCGGTGCAGGTCGAGCACGAAGGACAGCGCGCCGAGCAGGTCGTCGGCCCTGAGCGAGGACACGTACGTGCCGTCGCCCTGGCGGACGTCCAACACCCGGACGAGTGACAGGGCCTTCACGGCTTCGCGCAGCGAGTTGCGCGACAGACCGAGACGTTCTGCCAGGTCAGCCTCTCGCGGGAGACGGTCGCCGGGTTTGAGCTCGCCCGAAACGATCATCTCCTTGACGCGCAGGATCGCATCGTCAGTGACTGCCACGGCACCCTCAACTCGTCGTAGACCTCGGATGTCTGGGGACCAGTATGCGCCACGGATGGTCATCTTCGTGGCATCCCGGTCATTTCGGACCTGATTCACCAAGTGTTATGTAAGATGGTTATCTCCTAACGAAGGGTGACGTGGACCCCTGTTGTGGCCATAATGGTCTGGACCATTCAAGGAGGGATCTTGGACGCCGTTGTCGCAGCACCGCGCGCATTGCTCGGTCGCACGATCGTCGGTCCTGCCTCGGTGCGGATCAGGGACGGCCGCATCGTCGAGGTGACCACCGGTGAAGCACCACCCGGCGCGGAGGTCCTATCCGACGGCCTGCTGACACCGGGCCTGGTCGACGTGCAGGTGAACGGCGCCGTCGGCGTCGACTTCGCCGAGGTGGACGCCGCCGGAATGCGTTCCGTGGCCGAAGCTCTGCCGTCCACCGGTGTGACCCGGTTCTTGCCCACGTTGATCACCGCACCGGTCGACGTGATCCTGAGGCAGACGAGGGCGGTCCTGGCCGCCTCCGCGGCTCTGCCGGACGGAGTGGGTGCCCGCCCCCTCGGCGTGCACCTCGAAGGCCCCTTCCTGTCGCCCAAACGGGCAGGGGTGCACGACCCGTCGTTCATGGTCGAGCCTGGTCCTGACCAGATCTCGGCCCTGCTCGACGACGAGCTGATCCGCCGCGCCCTGCGGATGGTGACGATGGCTCCCGAGCAGCCCGGTGGCCTGGAGGCGGTCCGCCGCCTCGTCGAGGCCGGCGTGCTCGTCGCGGTGGGCCACTCCGACGCCACGGGTGAGCAGACCCGCGCCGCCGCCGACGCGGGTGCCCGCATGGTGACGCACCTGTTCAACGCCCAGCGTCCGCTGGGGCACCGCGAACCCGGGGTTCCCGGGGTGGCGCTGGTGGACGAGCGCTTCACCCTCGGGCTCATCGCGGACCTGGCCCACGTGGGCCCGGACGTGTGCCGCCTCGTGTTCAACGCCGCCGGGGCGCGAGTCGCCCTGGTCACGGATGCCGTCGCCGCCGCCGGCATGCCTCCTGGGCGCTACCACCTCGGAGGAGCGGACGTGCTGCTCACCGAGGACGGGGTGCCCCGGTCGCCGGAGGGCACGATCGCGGGTTCCGCGCTCACGCTCGACCGCGCGGTCAGGAACATCGTGTCCGTGGGTGTTCCGGTGGCCGACGCGCTGGCTTCGGCGACGATCGTGCCTGCCGAGGTCATCGGCGAGTCCGGTCTCGGACGGCTCGCGCCGGGTGCCGTCGCGGACCTGGTGTGGTGGGACGACGACCTGCGGCCCAAGAAGGTCTGGGTCGACGGTCAGGTCGTGTTCGACGCCGAGGTGCCCGTGGCGCCGGTCGTCGCCGGGTACGCCACCGCAGGACAGTAAGCGCAGCAAGGCAAAAGCCCGCCCGGTCGTCACTGGACGGGCCTTTGCCGTCGCAGGGACGAGAAAGAGCCCGCCTGGGGGGACCAGGCGGGCTCTCGTCCGCGGGGAACTACAGGGTGCGCGTGACCTTGTTCAGGCCGCGCGGGCTGTCCGGGTCACCGCCGCGCGCCAGCGCCAGCCCGTGGGCCAGGCGCTGCACGGGCAGGATCTCCAGCACCGGGGCCACCTCCTCGGCGGTCTCGGGGATGGCGATGGCGAGCGTCGCGCCCACCTTCTCCGAGGCCGAGCCGACGGCCACGACGTCGGCACCGCGCTGGTGCACCACGTCCAGGGCGTCGCGCAGCGAGTCGCCGCCCTTGCCCAGCGAGGTGATGGCCAGGACCGCGGTCTCGCCGTCCACCGCGGCCACCGGGCCGTGCAGCAGGTCGGCGCCGCTGTACGCGCGAGCCGCCAGGTAGGACGTCTCCGCGAGCTTGAGGGACGCCTCCAGTGCCGTGGCGTAGGAGTAGCCGCGGCCCGTGGTGAGGACGCGGTCCACGAAGCGGTAGCGGCGCACGGCCTCGTCGACGGTCGGCGCCGACTGGTCGAGGGTCACCTGGGCGAGCTCGCCCAGCGACGCCGCCGCCTCGCCGTTGCCGCCGCGCACCGCGTCGATCAGCAGGTAGAGGGCCAGCAGCGTGGCCGAGTAGGTCTTGGTGGCGGCCACCGCGTGCTCGACGCCCGCCGAGACGTCCACCGAGAGCTCGGCGGCCGCGTTCAGCGGGGAGTTCGACGTGTTGGTCACGGCCACGGTCAGGGCGCCGCGCCTGCGGTATGAGGCCGTCACCTCCAGCAGGTCGGGCGAGCCGCCCGACTGGGAGACCGTGACGAGCAGGACGTCGCGCAGGTCGGGCTCCGCGCCGTACAGCGTCGTGGTGGACGCGGAGACCAGGCCCGCGGGGAGCTGGAGCAGGATCTCGGTCAGGTACTTCGCGTAGATCGCGGCGTGGTCGCTCGAGCCGCGGGCCGCGAAGAGCACGAAGCGCGGGGCGCGCTCGCGGATCACGGCGGCCACCTCGGCGATCGCGGACCGCGAGGCGTAGAGGTCGGAGAAGATCGACGGCTGCGCGGCGATCTCCGCTGCCATGTGCCGGCCTGGCTGGGGCGTGGTCATGTCGTGCCTTTCAGGATCAGCTCGGCCGCGGCTCGGAGGCTCACCCGAGAACCGCCGTGGGTGTCGATGCGGGCGGCGCTGCCCAGGTCTGGACCAGGCACGCCGGTTTCGACGTGCACCACGTCCAGCTGCAGATTAGTTAAGTTTGTTACCAGTTGTCGAGCGCCGGAGTGGCGGTGGGCGTCGCGGGTGACGACGACAATCGTGCGGCCGCCTGCGGCTTTCGCAACTTCTTCCGCCGAGATGTCGCGCGCGGCGATCACCTCGGTGCCCGGAAGCACCTCCTGGAGGTACGGGCCGAGGCCCCACGGGACGTCGCCGACCGCGATCGACGAGTCCACCACCAGGTCCACCACGACCGGGTCCGCACCGACACTAACGCGGCCACGTGCGGAAACAGCGCGTCGAGCGGCTGTGAGACCGATCTCGGCGTCGTGCGCGTCGACCGTGGACGGCGGGAGGCCCAGCGCCAGGGAGCGGGCGGCCGCCTGGGTCAGGCGTTCCTCCGACAGCTCGCCCGACTTCACGGCAGCGACGATCGAGTCGATCAGCCACTGCAGGTCGTCGTCGTCCAGGGCGATGCCGCCCAGGCACAACGAGTCGACACCGGCGGCCAGGGCCCGGACGGCGCCGACGGCCAGGTCGCCGCCCACCGCCTTCATGTCCAGCCCGTCGGTGATCACCGCGCCGATGAAGCCCAGCTCGGTGCGCAGCAGGTCGATGGCGTGCTTGTTCAGCGTCACCGGCGCCGGACCCCACTCGGGGATCACGAGGTGGCCGGTCATGATCGAGCGGACGCCCGCGTTCACGGCCGCCCGGAACGGGACGAGCTCCACGGCGCGCAGCTGTTCCTCGGCGCGGGGAAGCACCGGGAGCTGCTCGTGGGAGTCCTCAGTGGACGCTCCGTGGCCGGGGAAGTGCTTGGCGCAGGCGGCGACGCCCACGGCCTGCAGGCCCTCGACCCACGCGGCGACGTGCCGCGCGGCGAGCACCGGGTCGGAGCCGAACGCGCGGACGCCGATGATCGGGTCGTCCAGCGTCAGCACCAGGTCGGCGGACGGCGCGAGGTTCAGCGAGATCCCGCACTTCGCCAGCCGCGCGCCGATGGACGCGGCCACCGAGCGCGTGAGGTCCAGGTCGTCCGCCGCGCCCAGGGCGTGGTTGCCCGGCACCTCGGAGCCGCGGCCCGCGTCGAGACGCGTGACGTCGCCGCCCTCCTCGTCGATGCCGATCACCACGTCCGGGCGCACCGAACGCAGCGCGGTGCACAACTCGGTCACCTGGGCGTCGTCGACGACGTTGCGCCCGAAGAGCACAACGCCGCCGAGACCGTCAGCGACCCGCCGCAGCAACCAGTCGGGGGCGGTCGTTCCGGTGAAGCCGGGAAGCAGAACGGCTGCGGCCAACTGATCCACGCGTCATCCCTTCACTGCACCGGCGGTGACGCCGGCGACCATCTTGCGTTGCACGATCAGGAAGAACACCAGTGCGGGCACGGTGAACAGCGCCGAGGCGGCCATCGCGCCACCCCAGTCGGTGCCGAAGGCGGTCTGGAACCCGGACAGCCACACCGGCAGCGTCTCGCTGTCCTGGCTGCGGATCAGCACCTTGGCGAAGAGGAACTCGTTCCACGCCGTGATGAACGCGAACACCGACGTGGCCACGAGACCCGGCCCCAGCAGAGGCAGGGTCACCTTCTGGAACGCGCCCCACCGGCCGCAGCCGTCGACCATCGCCGCTTCTTCGAGCTCGATCGGGATGCCGTTGACGAACCCGCGCAACGTCCACGCGCAGAACGGCAGCGTCACCGCGAAGTACACGAGGATCAGCGACGAGAGGTGTTCGTAGAGCTGCAGGTCCCGCATCATCAGGAACATCGGGATCAGCAACGCCTCGAACGGCGCCATCTGCGCCACCAGCATCAGCAGCACGAAGCTCTTGCGGCCGCGGAACGCGAAGCGCGACATGGCGACCGCGGCGGTGATGCCGATGACGATCGCCGCGACGACCGCGGTCAGCGTCACCAGGAGGCTGTTGCCGAGCGAGGACAGGAAGCCGGGCTTCGTCCACGCCGTCACGAAGTTCGTGAACGTCACCGAGAAGGGGATCAGGTCGTAGTCCGACGTGATCGTCGATCCCTTGGGCTTCAGCGCCGACGTGATCATCCAGTACGTCGGGAAGAGGAAGAACAGCGCGAGCGCGAGGCCCACGACGTTCGCCGCAGACTTCTTGAGCATCAGATCTTGCCCTCCTCGGTCTGCAGCAGCTTGCGCAGGTACTGGAACGTGATCAGGCCGAGGATGACCATCATCAGCACGGAGATCGCGGCCGCGACGCCGAAGTGGCTCTTCGCGATGCCTTCCAGGTACTGCAGCACCGGCAGCGTCGTGCTCTCACCGCTGGGACCGCCCTCGCGGAACACCCAGATCTGGGCGAAGACCTTGAAGTCCCACAGCGTCGACAGGAACGTCACCATCATCAGCAGCGACCGGATCTCCGGCCACGTCACCGCGCGGAACGTCTGCCAGCCCGTCGCGCCGTCGATGCCCGCCGCCTCGTAGAGGTCGCGGGGGATGCCGACGAGACCGGCGTAGAGCGAGAAGGCGAGGAAGGGGATCGCCTGCCACACGATCAGCAGGCCGACGACGGACAGCGTCGACGTGCCGGAGGAGAACCACGAGTAGCCGGCGAACGAGTCGAACCCGAGCTGCACCAGCGTCTTGTTCAAGATGCCGTAGTTCTGGTCGAACATCCACTGGTAGACCGTGGTCGACGCGAGGATCGGCATGGCCCAGGCGCACAGCATCGCGATCTGCAGGGCGACTCGCACCCACGGTGTGAGCACGCGCATCAGCAGTGCGATCCCGAGGCCCATGCCCACCGAGGCGACGACGACGGAGACGGTGAACACCAGGGTGCGCACCGAGACGTCCCAGAAGCGCTCGTCCTGCAGCACCGTCACGTAGTTGTCGAAGCCGGTCCACACGATCTCGCCGCGGACCAGTTCACCGAGGTTGAGCTGGCGGAAGCTCGTCACGAACACCGAGACGACCGGCCAGCCGATCAGCCAGAGGATCGCGATGAGTGCGGGAGCCAGCAGCAGGTAGGGCAGCGCCCGGTCGAAGGCGCCGCCCCGGCGGCGGCGCTTGCGCGCCCCACCCGTCACGGCAGGCGGCAGCGCCGGCGGGATGTCCCCTGCCGGCGCTGCCGTTTCGGTCGTCTTGACGGCCGTCATCTCAGCTGGGCTAGCCCAAGGCCTTGGTGATGGCGTCGCTCGCGTCCTTCGTCGCCTGGTCCAGCGGCTTCGCGCCGGACAGGTACGCGGTGAGCGCGTCCTTCAGCGGGTTCTGGCCCGCCTCGACGGCTCCCCACTTCGGCGAGCTCGGGGTGACCTTGCCGTTCGGCGCGGAGGCGGCGAGCGCCTTGCCGACCGCGTTGGTCTCGAGCTTCGAGGTGTCCTTCGAGGTACCGGGAACCGCGCCACCCTCGGCGAGCATGTCCTGGTACTTCTTGGACGACAGCAGCGCGAGCCACTTCTTGGCCGCGGCGGCGTTCTTGCTGGCCGTCGGGATGGCGAGGTTCGAGCCACCGAGGAACACGGGGGCGGTCGTGCCGGCCTTCTTGGACGGGATCGGGAACGCCGCGGTCTT
Source organism: Lentzea sp. NEAU-D7 (assembly GCF_026242055.1). Lineage (GTDB taxonomy): Bacteria > Actinomycetota > Actinomycetes > Mycobacteriales > Pseudonocardiaceae > Lentzea. The sequence goes on from NZ_JAPJDL010000020.1 coordinate 99,939, forward strand.
GTCCTTGAGCTCCGGCTTGTCCTTCACGGCGCTGCCGAGCTCCCACGGGAGACCGATCATCATGCCGACGTTGCCGGTCTGGAAGACCTCGTACTGCTGCGGCTTCGCCTCGTCGGTGTCAGCCGGCGCCTTCTTGGCGGCCGACGCGTCGTAGAGGGCCTTGTAGGCCTCGAAGCCGGCCTTGGACTGCGCGCTGTCCAGCGTGCTCGTCCACTTGCCGTTGTCCTGCTTGGCGATGTCGCCGCCCTCGTCCCAGATCAGGGACAGCAGGAAGTACCAGGACTGACCAGGCAGGTACAGGGCCTGGAAGTCCGGGTTGGACGCGTTCGCGGCCTTGAGCTTGTTGATCGCGTCGATCCACTCGGCACGCGAGGTCGGCGGCGTGGTGATGCCGGCCGCCTGGAACAGGTCCGTGCGGTAGATCACGGTGCGGTTCGCGGCGTAGAACGGAACGCCGAACTGCTTGCCGTTGAGCGTCAGCGAGTCCTTCAGACCGCCGAGCCACTCACCGCTGTTGAACTGGCTCGCGTCCGCGGTCAGGTCGGCCAGGGTGCCCTGGTCGGCGAAGCCCGCGATCTGGGTGTTGCCGAGCTCGATGACGTCCGGCGGCGTGCTGCTGGCCAGCGCGGTCGTCAGCTTCTCCTGAATGCCGGTCCACTTCTGGACCTCGTACTTCACCTTGATCCCGTTCGCCGACTCGAACTCCTTGTTCAAGGCGTCGGTCAGGGTCGTCGGCGCGGAGCCGTCCATGAGCCACACGGTGATCTCTTTGGTCTCCGTGGTGCTACCGCTGTTCGTGCTCGTGCCACAGCCTGACACGGCCACTGCCAGCGCGGCGGCACCAGCAGCGAGTCCTCTCCAGCCCTTCACAGTTCGCGCCCTTTCACCAAGCCCGGCACTCGGCCGGAACGTCCAAGTGGTGTAGACCAATGCGGAACAGCGTGTGCTGCGTCACCGCGTCTGTCAAGCGCGTTGCCAAGACGTTGCGAAGTCATCGGACGAATTTCGGGACGGATGTCGGGGGTTCGAACGCACGAATCGACACGGACAAGGCATCCTTGTGATGCGTGACATGGAGTGCGAGGAGGAGGCCATGCTGGAGACGACGCCTGCATCAGGCGTGGACGCCAGGACGCGGGCGCAACGCGAACCCAAGTACTGGGGTCTCAAGCGGCACCTGCTCGACCTGTTGAGGGCGTTGCCGCCCGGTTCGCCGATCCCCACGGAACGGTCGCTGGCTGCGGAGTTCGACGTCTCCAGGACGACCGTTCGCCAGGCGCTTGCCGAGCTGACGGTCGAAGGCCGGTTGCTCCGAGTGCAGGGCAAGGGCACCTTCGCGGCGGAACCGAAGGTCGCCCAGAGGTTGCAGCTGTCTTCGTACACAGAGGACATGAGGGCCCAGGGCCGCGTGCCGTCGTCGAAGCTGATCGAGGCTTCGGAGATGCCGGCGGAGGCCGAGCTGGCCCGGTACCTGGGCGTCCGTCCCGGTGCCAAGGTCCTGCGACTGCACCGCCTGCGGCTCGCCGACAACGAGCCGATGGCCATCGAGACGACGCACCTCGCGCTGGGCCGCTTCCGCGGGCTGCGCCGGTACCTGGCACCCGGCGCCTCGCTGTACCAGGTGCTGTCCGAGCGGTTCGGCGTCGAGATGGGCCACGCCGAGGAGACGATCGAGACGGCGCTCGCCTCCCCGGAGGAGGCGGAGCTGCTCGGCGCCGACATCGGCCTGCCGATGCTGCTGCTGTCGAGGCACTCGTTCGACACCGAGGGCAATCCGATCGAGTGGGTCCGATCGGTCTACCGGGGTGATCGCTACAAGTTCGTCGCCACGCTGAACCGGCCGTCTTGATCGCCTGGGGCACGCCACGAGCCCGGTGGGTGCTGACGACGACGATCCTCGGGTCGGGCATGGCCATGCTCGACGGCACGATCGTCAACGTGGCGCTGCCCCGCATCGGCGCGGAGCTCTCCGCGTCGGTGACCGACCTGCAGTGGATCCTCAACGGGTACCTGCTGGCGCTGGCCTCGCTGATCCTGGCCGCCGGTTCGCTCGGCGACAGGTTCGGCCGGCGGCGGGTCTACGTGGTCGGCGTCGTCTGGTTCGGCGTCGCGTCGCTGCTGTGCGGTGCCGCGTGGAACGTTCCGGTGCTGGTGGCGGCACGTGTGCTGCAGGGCGTGGGCGCGGCGTTGCTGACGCCGGGCGCGCTGGCGATCCTGCAGTCGTCGTTCAACCGGGAGGACCGGTCGCGCGCCATCGGCGCGTGGTCCGGACTGTCCGGTGTGGCCACGGCGGTCGGGCCGCTGGTCGGCGGGCTGCTGGTGCAGGCCTGGTCGTGGCGGCTCGCGTTCCTGGTGAACCTGCCGGTGGCCGCGCTCTGCGTGTACCTCGCGCTGCGGTTCGTCCCGGAGTCCAAGGACGAGGCGGCGGGGCACCCGAACTACCTGTCCGCGCTGGTCGGCGCGCTGGGCCTCGCCCTGCTGACCGGCGGGCTCGTCGAGCAGTCGTACGTGCTGGCGGCGGCGGGCGTGGCCGCGATGATCGCGTTCGGGGTGGTGCAGAAGCGCTCCGCCGACCCGCTCGTGCCGCCGGAGCTGTTCCGCAACCGCACGTTTGTGGTCTCCAACGTCCTGACGTTCCTGGTCTACGCGGCGCTCGGCGGCGTCATGGTGCTGCTCGTGCTGCAGCTGCAGATCTCCCTCGGGTACTCGCCGACGGCGTCCGGCCTGGCCAGCGTGCCGATCACGATCATCATGCTGCTGGCGTCCGCCACGTCCGGGCGGATCGCCCAGCGCCACGGGCCGCGCCTGCAGCTCGTCGTCGGCCCGATCCTGGTCGGCCTCGGCATGTTGCTGCTGCGCAACGCCGTTCCGGGCGCCTCGTACGTCTTCGGCGTGCTGCCCGGCGTGGTGCTGTTCGGCATCGGTCTCGCGGTGGTCGTCGCCCCGGTGACGGCGACGGTGCTGGCCTCGGCGCCCGACCACCACGCGGGTGTGGCGTCCGGCGTGAACAACGCCGTGGCCCGCACCGGCAGCCTGCTCGCGATGGCCGTGCTGCCCGCGGCGGTGGGGCTGATGGGTGAGGACTACACGAACCCCGCCGTGATGACGGACGGCTGGCAGACGGCCCTCGTGCTGTGCTCGGTCGCCGCGATCATCGGCGGTCTGCTGGCGTTGGGCGTGGACAACCGGGTGCTCGCCGCGGCGCCGGAGCAGCAGGAGGCCCCGCACCCCGGCGAATGCCTGCACTGCGGCGTGGAAGGCCCGCCGACGCACATCCGGTCAGGCGGCGAGAAGGCGCGCCAGTAGCGCGGGGTCGACGTTGCCGCCGGACACGACGGCGACGCCACCCCCGCCGATCTTCGCCTGCGCCGCCACCGCGACGGCCCCGCTCGGCTCGGCGACCAGCCGCGCCCGCCGGGCCAGGCCGGTCACCGCCGCGAGGATCTCGTCCTCCGACACCGTGATCACGTCGTCCACGTACGCGCTGATGTGCGCCCAGGTGAGAGCCGAGGGCTCGTCCCGCAGGGCGTCAGCGGCCGTCTGAGCCCGTTTCAGGGGGTCCCAGCGCACCAGTTCGCCCGTTTTGAGCGATTCCGCGATGTCCGCTGCCAGTTCGGGCTCCGCGCCGATCACGCGGACGTCCGGGCGCAGCGACTTGATCGCCGTGGCCACACCGGAGATCAGCCCACCACCGGACATGGGCACCACGACGGCCTCGACGTCCGGCAGGTCGGCGAGGATCTCCAGGCCGATGGTGCCCTGGCCGGCGATCACGTCGGGGTGGTCGAACGGCGGGATCAGCGCCGCGCCGCGATCGGCCACCAGGGCCTCGGCGCGCTCGACGCGTTCGGTGATGCCGACGATGAAGACCTCGGCACCCAGCGCCCTCGTGGCCTCGACCTTGACCGCCGGGGTGTTGTCCGGCATCACGATCGCGGCCGGCACGCCGTGCAGGCGAGCGGCGAACGCCACGGCCTGCGCGTGGTTGCCGCTGGAGTAGGCGACTACTCCGTTGGCGCGGTTCTCCAGGCGTGCCAGCGCGTTCAGCGCGCCCCGGAGCTTGAACGCTCCGACGGGCTGCAGGTTCTCCGGTTTGAGCCAGCCGGGACCGAACGGCAGCAGCGGCGTGCGCACCACGTGCGGTGCGATGACCGCCGCCGCCGAACGGACGTCTGGGAGCGCGATCATCCGAGGATCGACGCGAGCAGGGCGGGTTCGATGTTGCCGCCGGAGACCACCGCGACGGCCGGACCGGCCGGCAGTTCGCGGTTCAGGTGGGCGGCGACGGCGACGGCGCCGCTCGTCTCGGACACGACCCGCGTGCGGCGGGCGATCTGCCTCACCGCCTCCCGGATCTCCTCCTCGGAGACGGTCACGACGTCGTCCACGTACTCGCGGATGTGCGCCCACGTCAGCTCGGAGGCCTCGGCGCGCAGTCCGTCCGCGACGGTCCGGGCGCGGTCGTGCGCGTCCCAGCGGACCAGCTCGCCGGCGGCGAACGACGCGGCGGTGTCACCGGCCAGCTCGGGCTCGACGCCGATCACGCGGACGTTGGGGCGCAACGACTTCACCGCCGCCGCGACACCGGAGATCAGCCCGCCGCCGCTCACCGGCACCAGGACCGTCGCCACGTCGGGGAGGTCGGCGCAGATCTCCAGGCCGATGGTGCCCTGCCCGGCGATCACGTCCGGGTGGTCGAACGGCGGGATGAGCGTCGCCTTGCGCTCCTCGACCAGTTCGTAGGCGCGCGACTCGCGTTCGGTGATGCCGACGACGAAGACCTCGGCGCCGTGCGCCCGCGTCGCGTCGATCTTGATCTGCGGCGTGTTCTCCGGCACGACGATCGCGGCCGGCATGCCGAGGATCTTGGCCGCGTAGGCGACCGCTTGCGCGTGGTTACCGCTCGAGTACGCCACGACACCGCGCGCCCGGTCCTCGAAAGGTATGCGGGACAACGCGTTCACCGCGCCGCGCTGCTTGAACGCACCGATCGGCTGCAGCGACTCGGGCTTGATCCACAGGCCGGAGTCGAAGGGCAGCAACGGGGTGTGGACGACATGCGGGGCGATCGCGGCGGCGGCCGCGTGGACGTCTTCGAGAGTCACCAGGCGCATGTGTCGATGATGCACGTCACCGGCGCACAACCGGTGAACTGTGCCCAACGTCCTACGTGTGTCATGTCTGAAAAGGAGAAGATCACCCCGGTCAAGCTCATCGCGAGTGTGCTCGCCGCCGCCACCGCGGCCGTGCTGAGCCTTCGCCTCAACCTCGTCGGCACCATCGTCGGTGCGGTCCTCGCGAGCGTCGTGACCACAGTGGGCGCCGTGTTCTACCAACGTTCCATGGAACGCGAGAAGCGTTGGCAGGTAATCGCTGTCGGCGGTCTGCTCGTGTTCGTGGTGACCGTCCTCACCGCGACGAGCGTCCAGCTGGTGACCGGCAAGCCCGTGACGGCCGATCCGGCCACACCGTCCACGAGCACCTACGTCGAGACGCACACCGAGACGACGAAGACCGAGACGATCACGGTGACGGTCCCTCCGGGCACGTCCGGCCAGTCCCCGTCCGGGAGCACGACGACGACCTCGCCCCCGTCGTCCTCGACAGAATCCCGACAGCCGACGGACAGCTCGACGCCTCCGTCCACCACCGACCCCATTCGGTGATCACGTCACTACGTTGAGCGATAGTTAACTGTCAATTGCTACGCGCCGCAGTTGATCTGTCGTGAGCTGTGACACACTTCGTTCACGTTCGAGGCGGGGCGTCATAGCCAAGAGTTCCGCAACTTCACTCGAACGGGCGAAAGGACTCGGTCCGAAAGAGACCGGAAGGAGGCGCAATGAGGCTCGTGGCACGTCCGCTTGAGCCCGGCGCCTTCGGTGGAGGACGCAGCGCCTGCACCGGATTCGACGGGACGGGAGGGGTGGGGCGACCCCTGCCGCCGCCCCACCACCCGTCCCCCTAGAGCCCCCGAGAGAGGTCCCTGCAACCGATCTCTCGGGTTCCCCTGCACCCGAAAGTGAGGGAGACGCTTGATGAACCGCACGAGTGCGGCCCGTGTAACCGGTGCCGTGTTGCTCGCCACCGGAGTCGTCACTGCTCTCAGCGTACCGGCGTTTGGCGCCCCTGCCGCACCGGTCGCCCCATCCGGTTCAGATACGGAGAGCTACCCGGCCGAATTGCTCCAAGCGGTCCAGCGTGATTTGGGCCTGAACGCTGACCAGGCACGCGTCCGGTTGGCCAATGACGCCCAGTCAGGCCAAATCGCGGAGTCCGCGAAGTCCTCCCTGGGCGACGCGTTCGGCGGAGCCTGGATCGACCAGGCGACCGGCAGACTGACGGTGGCGGTGACCAAGTCGGGACTCTCCGTGACCGGCGCGGACACCAAGGTCGTCGCCAACTCCCTGTCCCAGCTGACCGGGACCAAGTCGGTCCTCGACCTCATGACCGCCCCCGCGGCGATCACGAGCTGGCGCGTCGACGAGCAGTCGAACAGCGTCGTCGTCGAGGTCAACAAGAACGTGCGCGACGCGGCCGCGGACAAGTGGATCGCGACCGCCAAGTCGATCAGCGGTGCGGTCAAGGTCGCCGAGGTGACCGAGAGCCCGACCCCGCTGTACGACCTGCGCGGCGGTGACGCCATCTACATGGGCGGCGGCCGTTGCTCGCTCGGCTTCTCGGTGTCCGGTGGCTACGTCACCGCCGGCCACTGCGGCTCCACGGGCACCGCTGTCTCCGGCTACAACCGCGTCGCACAGGGCACGTTCGCCGGCTCGGTGTTCCCCGGCAACGACTACGCCTGGGTGCGCACCAACGCGAACTGGACCCCGCGTCCGTGGGTCAACCGCTACAACGGCACGAACGTGATCGTCCGCGGCAACACCGAGGCCGCCGTCGGCGCCCAGATCTGCCGTTCCGGTTCGACGACCGGGTGGCGCTGCGGCACCGTCCAGGCCAAGAACCAGACCGTGAACTACCCGCAGGGCTCGGTCCGGGGCCTCACCCGCACCAACGCCTGTGCCGAGGGCGGCGACTCGGGTGGTTCGTGGGTGGCGGGTTCCGGCTTCGGCCAGGCCCAGGGCGTGACCTCCGGCGGTTCGGGCAACTGCTCGTCCGGCGGCACCACGTACTTCCAGCCGCTCAACCCGATCCTGTCGCGCTACGGCCTGACCCTCACGCGGGGCTAGTGCCTGCAACACCGTGAAGCGCTGCGACACCCCGGTGTCGCAGCGCTTTCGCGTTCTCAGCCGGTGACGAGCACGATCTTGCCGTGGGCGTGCCCGGTCTCGCTCAGCCTGTGCGCGTCGGCGCCGCGGGAGAGCGGGAACACCCCGGCGAGCGGAACGGTGAAGGAGCCCTGCTCGGCGAGTGCCGCCGCGATGGCGAGACCGTGCAGGGCCTGCGGGTCGGAGCCGGGACCACCCGCCGTGTGGGAGAGCCGGATCCCGTGCTCGCCGGACAGGTCGGCGATCGTCAGGACGCGGTCGGGGGAGCCCGCGATGGCCACCAGGTCGGCCACCGCGCCCGCGCAGTGCAGGACCGCGTCCACCCCGGAGACCCGGTCGGCCAGGCCGTCGCCGTAGACGACCGGGATCGCACCGAGCTCCGCGACGAAGTCCTGGGTCGCGGGCCCGGCCGTGCCGATCACCTTCGCGCCCCGCGCGATCGCCAGCTGGACGGCCACCGTGCCGACACCGCCCGCCGCTCCGGCGATGAGCAACGTCGTGCCGTCGCGCACCCCGAGCAGGTCCAGCGCCCTCGTCGCGGTCTCCACGTTGCCTGCCGCACCGCCCGCCTGCTCCCAGCTCAGAGCCGCCGGCTTGGGCGCCCACGCGGCCAGCACCGCGTACTCGGCGTTGGCACCTCCGAGTCGTGCGAGGTCGACCATGCCGAACACCTCGTCACCCTCGAGGACACCGGTCACCCCCTCGCCCACCTCGTCGACGACACCGGCCGCGTCCAGGCCGGTCACGTGCGGGAGCGGGAGCGGGAACCGCTGACCGAACCGTCCGGCGCGCAGTCCGGCGTCGGAGGGGGTGACACCGGAGGCGCGCACCGCGATGCGGATCTGGCCGGCGCCCGCGTGCGGTTTGGCGATCTCGGCGACGTGCAGGACGTCGGCGTCGCCGTACTGGGAGAACTGAAGTGCTCGCATGGTCGCGAAATTAGTGGAACAGGGCGTCCACTTAGCCGAAACTGAGACGGTGACGGGAAATCTGACTCACAACCTGCGCTCGGACGCCCGGGACAACCGCGACCGGATCATGGCGGTCGCACGTGAGGCGTTCGCCGCGGAGGGGCTGGACGTGCCGATGCGCGAGATCGCCCGCCGGGCGGAGGTCGGCCCGGCGACCCTCTACCGCCGCTTCCCCACCAAGGAGGCGCTCGTGGTGGAGGCCTTCTCGGAACAGATGGCGGTCTGCACGGCCGCGGTCGACGAGGGCCTGGCGGATCCCGATCCGTGGCGGGGGTTCTGCGGGACGGTGGAGCGGATCTGCCTGCTCCACGTGCTGGACCGCGGGTTCTCGGCGGCGTTCACGACCGCCTATCCGCACGCGATCGACTTCGCCGCGGTGCGCGACAGGGCGTTCCGGTCGCTCGCCGAGCTCATCCGCCGGGCCAAGGCGACCGGAAGGCTGCGGGCCGACTTCTCGGTCGACGACATGGTGCTGTTCCTCATGGCCAGCGGGGGCGTCCGCGCCGGGACGCCCGCCGCCGCACGGAGGTTCGTCACCCTGTTCCTGGAGGGCGCTGCGAGGCCGTGTCCCGGAAGTGCCGTCGGGCGGCAGTAGCGGCCGAGGGCCCCGGAGACGGCGCCGCCGCGACGCCCGAATACGCCCGGTATGAGGGCGGCGCGGCGGCGCCGTCTCCGGGTCTCTCGCCCGCGCCTGCCACCGGACGAACTTCCGGGACACGGCCTAGCTGAACTGCACAGACCGCTTGGAGAGCCCGTACCAGAAGCCTTCGACGCTGGTGCGGGCCTTCTCGTCGCTGGCCGCGCCGAGCGCCACGAACAACGGCGCGAAGTGCTCGGTCCTCGGATGTGCGATGCCGGCGGCCGGCGCCTTCACCTGGAAGTCGAGCAACGCGTCGACGTCGCCGTTCGCGAGCTGCCGGTGCGCCCAGTCGTCGAACTCCTTCGACCACGACGGCGGCTCGTAGTCCGGTCCGGCGGGGAAGTTCACGCAGCTCAGGTTGTGCGTCATGAACCCGCTGCCGACGATCAGGACGTTGCTGTCCCGCAGCGGCGCGAGCTTGCGGCCGATCTCGTGCAGCTCACGCGGGTCGAGCGTGGGCATCGACATCTGCAGCACCGGCACGTCGGCGTCCGGGAACATCTCCTTCAACGGCACGTAGGCGCCGTGGTCGAGCCCGCGCTGCTCGTCCTGCTCGACGTGGCCGCCGAGGAGCTTGCGCACGTCGTTCGCGAGCTCGGGCGCGCCGGGCGCCTCGTACTTCACCTCGTAGTAGCGCTGCGGGAAGCCCCAGAAGTCGTAGACCAGGGGCACGGTCGTCGTCGCGCCGATGGTGGTCGGCGCCTCCTCCCAGTGCGCGGAGACCATGAGCACGGCCTTCGGGCGCGGGAGGGTGGCGGACCAGTCCTTCAGCTCTCTGGTCCACGTCTCGTCGTCAGCCAGCGGGGGAGCCCCGTGGCTCAGGTACAGCACAGGTGCGCTCACGTCTCCGAGAGTACGCACGTTAGTTCAAATTTCAACTAGTAAGTTCAGTTTTGAACGACTCTGCGGCCTTGCGGGGGTCCTCGGCGTCGGTGATGGCCCGGACGACGACCACTCGGGTGGCTCCGGCCGCCTTCACCTCGTGGAGGTTCGTGAGGTCGATGCCGCCGATCGCGAACCACGGGCGGTCCGTCCTCGTGGCGCGGACCAGGTCGAGTCCCGGTGCCGGGCGGCCCGGCTTGGTCGGGGTCGGCCAGCACGGGCCGGTGCAGAAGTAGTCCACGCCGGGCTCCTCGGCCGCCTCGGTCATCTGCTCGACGTCGTGCGTGGACCGGCCGATCACCACCTCGTCACCGATGATCCGGCGGGCGAGCGGGACGGGCAGGTCGTCCTGGCCGAGGTGCAGCACGTCGGCTTGCACGGCGTGTGCGATGTCCGCGCGGTCGTTGACGGCGAGCAGCCGGCCGTGGCGTTCGGTGGCCTCGGCGAGGACCTCGATCGCCTCGATCTCCTGCTTCGCCTCGAGTGACTTGTCCCGCAACTGGATGATGTCGACGCCGCCCGCGAGCACCGCGTCCGCGAACTCGGCCAGATCAGGCCGGTTCGGCGTGCAGAGGTAGAGGGTCGCGTCGGCGAGTCGTTGCCTGATCAGGTTTCCGTCGAGTCCTGGCACGCACGCACGTTAACCGTTATGTTGAAGGCGGTCCGCACGGGAGCCTGGAGAACACCGGGCTGAGAGGGAGCGTGGTTCGCTCCGACCGTCGAACCTGATCCGGGTCATGCCGGCGCAGGGAGCGTGAATGCCTTGAGCAGTGTGGAAGTGGCCGTCCGGGGTGGCGGTGTCATCGGGCTGTCCGCGGCGTTGGCCGCGGCACGGGCCGGGTTCTCGGTCTCCGTGTTCGACGACGGCTCGCCGCATGCCGGGTCGCGGGTCGCGGGCGGCATGCTCGCACCGCTGACGGAGGCCTGGCCTGGCGAGGAAGCCGTGGTGGCGCAGGGTGTCGAGGCCCTGGCGATGTGGCCGGAGTTCGCCGCGTCCATCGGCGTTCCGCTGTTCGACGCCGGGACGCTCGCGGTCGGGACGCAGCCGGGCGACCTCGCCGACCTGCGGCACGCGGGGGAGTTGCTGACCTCGCGGGAGATCCGGGCGCTCGAACCCTCCCTGGGCCCGGCGGTGCGCGGTGGCGTGTACGCGGCGGGGGACCTCGCCGTCGACAACAGGGTGTTGCTTTCCTCACTGTGGAAGGCTTGTCTGGACGCCGGGGTCGTGTCCTCAGTGGAGGGACGGGTCACGGTGATCGCGGCCGGAGCGTGGAGCGGGCGGCTGCACCCGGCGCTGAGGGACGTGATCCGGCCGGTCAAGGGCGAGATCCTGAGACTCTCGCACCGGCCCGGCGCGTTGCCGCCACCTCGTCACACGATCCGTGCGCTGGTCTCGGGCCGCCCGGTCTACCTGGTGCCGCGAGACGACGGCCTGGTCGTCGGCGCGACCCAGTACGAGGCGGGGTTCGACACCGACGTGACAGTCGCGGGCGTGCGAGACCTGTTGCGGGACGCGGAAACCGTGCTGCCCGGCATCGCCGAGTACGCGCTGACCGAGGCCGCCGTCGGGTTCCGCGCGGGCAGCCCGGACAACGTGCCGGTCGTGCGGTGGCTGGAGCCGGGCGTCATCGCGGCGACCGGCCACCACCGCAACGGGCTCCTGCTCGCGCCGCACACCGCTCGTCTCGTCGTCGACCTGCTCCAGGGAGGAAGTTCGTGAAGGCACAGGTGAACGGGACTTCCCGCGACTTGGCCGAGGGCACGTCGGTGGCCGCGGTCGTGACGCTGGTGGGAGCACCCGAGAAGGGCGTGGCCGTGGCGCTCGACGGCGCCGTGGTGCCGAGGGCGCTGTGGGACAGGACGATCGTGCCGGACGGCGGCGTGGTCGAGGTGCTGACCGCGGTCCAGGGAGGCTGACGTGGACGATCCGCTGATCATCGCGGGCCGGGAGTTCCGGTCCAGGCTCATCACCGGCACCGGCGGTGCCGCGAACCTCTCGGTGCTGGAACGGGCCCTGGTCGCCTCCGGCACCGAGCTCACCACCGTGGCGATGCGCCGCGTCGACGCCGCAGGTCAGACCGGTGTGCTGGAGTTGTTGCGGCGCCTTGGAATCGAGGTCCTGCCGAACACGGCGGGCTGCCGCACGTCCGCCGAGGCCGTGCTGACCGCCCAGCTGGCGCGCGAGGCGCTGGAGACGAACTGGGTCAAGCTCGAGGTGGTGCACGACGAGGAGACCCTGCTGCCGGACCCGGTCGAGCTGCTCGACGCGGCCGAGCGGCTGGTCGACGACGGCTTCGTCGTCCTGCCCTACACCAACGACGATCCGGTGCTGGCGTTGAAGCTCCAGGACATCGGGTGCGCGACCGTCATGCCGCTGGGCTCGCCCATCGGCACGGGTCTCGGCATCCGCAACCCGCACAACATCGAGCTGATCACTTCCCGCGCTTCTGTTCCGGTGGTCCTCGACGCGGGCATCGGCACCGCCTCGGACGCCGCCCTGGCGATGGAACTCGGCTGCTCAGCGGTGTTGCTGGCGACCGCGGTCACCCGGGCCCAGGACCCGGAACGGATGGGCGCCGCCATGCGTTGTGCGGTCGAGGGCGGACGGCTGGCGCGCCTGGCCGGACGGATTCCGCAGCGCTTTTGGGCCCAAGCGTCTTCGCCGGGTCTCTGAGTCGCTACCTTGGGTACTCACGTGTTGGGGGATGATTGAGCACTACCTGAAATCCGCCGAGGAGGACGACTAGCCGTGACGGCCCCCATTGACGCCGAGGTCGAGGACGCGACCGCGCGTCTGTACCTGGCGATCGGCCGGCTGGCCCGGTTGCTGCGACGCACCGGTTCCCCCGGACTCGGCCCCGGCGCGGTCTCCGCGCTCGCCACGCTCGCGCGCTGCGGCCCCATGCGCCTGGGCGACCTCGCGAACAAGGAGGGCGTGGCACCCCCGACGCTGTCCCGCATCGTCGCCGCGCTGGTCGAGGCCGGGTACGTGAAGCGCGAACCCGACCCGCAGGACGGCCGGGCCTGGCTCGCCACCCCCACGCCCGAGGGCGAGACGATGGTGTCCGGCGTGCGGTCCGCGAGGGTGCGCGAGCTGCAGCGGCGGATCGAACAGCTCACGCCGGAGCACATCTCGGCCCTGGTGGGTGCTCTCGACGCGCTGGAGACGCTGGTGGGCGAGGAGCCGAAGTAGGTCGTCATCCCGCAGCCGCCTGAGCCGGGCACGACGAGGTGCGTACCCGGCTGGTGCTCGGTGGCGAGTACGGGCTCGGCGTCACCACACGCTCGACGGCGGGAGAACCAGGAGGCCAGATGCGGCGAGGCGAGGTCTGGTGGGCCGAGTTCGACGAGCGACGGCCCGTCGTGCTGCTGTCCGAGGAAGATCCGTCCGGCTTCCGGGTCATGCAGGTCGTCGCCCCGGCGGACACCGACATCTCCGGCCTGGGGATCGAAGTCGCGGTCGGCGTCCAGGAAGGACTGCCCTTCGACGGCGTGCTGCGGTTCGGGTTTCCACGGCCGGGCTCCACCCCGTGCACCTGGCTGACCACCTTGCGCCGGGAAGACCTGGTGGAGCGGGCAGGCGCGGTGTCCGCCACCAAACTCGACGAGATCGACGACGCCCTGCGTGCCAGTCAGCAACCAGCGGAGTGGACCCCTGCCACAGCGGCCAAGCTCAGCGAGATCAAGGACTCCCTCCGTCGGCGCAGCGGCGAAGCAGCGCCTGGTTGAAGGCGTTGAACTCAGCGACCAGCACCTCACGCGTCTGCGCCAGCACGTCGGCGGCCATCGTGCCGGTGAACGACTCGACGTTCACCAGCCGTGTGCCGCCCTCCGCCTCACTGAGCTCCCACCGGTGGCGGCCGAAGAACGTCTCCGGGTCACCGCCCCGGGAAGCCAGCACGTACGGCTCCATCGAGGTGATCTCGCCCTCGAAGTCGCGCTCGAACGGCGTGCCCTTGGCCGCCTTCACCTTGGTGTGCGCGCCATCCACCTGCGTGTACTCCATGACGGGGTTCCAGTCGGCGTAGCCCGCGAAGTCCACCAGCACCCGCCACACGTCGTCGATCGGCGCAGGCACGACCAGCTCTGTCCTGACCTCATTTTCCTGCATGGTTGTTCAATCTAATGACGGCGGCTAGTCTTTTTCCATCGTCGGGATCAAGGGGCAGGTTCAACAGCGCGGCGTCGAGCGACGCCGCGAGATCGTCGATGCCGCGATGGACCTGTTCGGCGTCAACGGATACGCGGGCACCGGCGTCGCCGCCATCGCGAAGAAGGCCGGTGTGACGCCCTCCGCGGTGATCCACCACTTCGGGTCCAAGGAGAACCTGCTCAAGGCGGTCCTGGACGAGTTCGACGCGCGGGCGGCCGCGAGGGTCGCCGGCAGCGACCTGGTCCAGGCGTTGCTCGAAGACGCCGAACACACCATGGCGCACAAGGGTTTGGCGACGCTGCACACGGTGCTGCAGGCCGAGCACCTGGCGCGCGACGACGACGTCACGCACCGGTTCCGCGCCCGCAACCGCCTGCTCCGCGGCCGCTTCGCCGCGGAACTGGGCGAAGCGGCCGCGACCGAGCTGATCGCGTTCCTCGAAGGCGCGCTGACGGTCTGGCTGCTCGATCCCGAGACGACCGACCTGAGGGCGATGTACGCCCGCTACCTGTCGAGGCTCCAGAACGGCGACACCGGGCCGACGCCTGCACCCAACGGGTAGGCGGCGGCCACCGAGCGGACGATGAAGTCCTTGCCGAACCGCACGGCCTCGGGCACCGAAGCACCGCGAGCGAGCGCCGCGCTGATCGACGACGCGAGCGTGTCGCCACTGCCGTGCGTGTTCTGGGTGTCGTAGCGCGGGCCGGGCAGTTCGATGAACTCACGGCCGTCGTAGAGCAGGTCGAGGCACTCCGGGTCGTCCCACATGTGGCCGCCCTTCACGAGCACCCACTCCGGGCCCAGGGCGTGCAGCGCCTCCGCCGCCACGCGCTGGTCCACGCGGTCCTTCACCTCGATGCCGGTGATCAGCCGCACCTCGTCGAGGTTCGGCGTCACCAGCGTCGCGCGCGGGAACAGCAGGCCGCGCAACGCGTCCAGGGCGTTGTCGGCGAGGAGCTGGTTGCCGTGCATGGACGCCGAGACCGGGTCGACGACGAACGGGGTCCTCCCCGAACCGATGCCGACGCGGTCCAGCGCCGGCGCGACGGCCTCGATGATCGCCGCCGAGGCGAGCATGCCGGTCTTCGCGGCCTGCACGCCGATGTCCTCGGCGACCGAGAGGATCTG
Organism: Lentzea sp. NEAU-D7; assembly: GCF_026242055.1. Classification (GTDB taxonomy): domain Bacteria; phylum Actinomycetota; class Actinomycetes; order Mycobacteriales; family Pseudonocardiaceae; genus Lentzea. Next base: position 114,942 of record NZ_JAPJDL010000020.1, read on the forward strand.
CGCCGCCACCGTCTCGGCCGGGATCTCCGAGACCCCCGTGACGCCAAGCGAGTTCTGGACCGTCACGGCCGTCAGCGCGACGCAGCCGTGCACTCCGCACGCGAAGAGCGTGCGGAGGTCGGCCTGGATGCCCGCACCACCGCCGGAATCGCTTCCGGCGATGGTGAGGACCCTGGGGGGTGGCTCGGTCACGAAGTCTCCACGACCGGGAGGTAGACCTTCTTGCCCGTGTCGGCGAACTCGTCGGACTTCTCCGCCATGCCCGCCTCGATCGCCTCCACTGTGGACAGTCCGCGTTCCTCGGCGTAGCGCCGCACGTCCTGCGTGATCTTCATGGAGCAGAACTTCGGCCCGCACATCGAGCAGAAGTGCGCCGTCTTCGCCGGTTCCGCGGGGAGCGTCTCGTCGTGGAACGAGCGCGCGGTGTCCGGGTCGAGCGACAGGTTGAACTGGTCCTCCCAGCGGAACTCGAAACGCGCCTTCGACAGCGCGTCGTCCCAGTCCTGGACGCCGGGGTGGCCCTTGGCGAGGTCCGCGCTGTGCGCCGCGATCTTGTACGTGATCACGCCGGTCTTCACGTCGTCGCGGTTCGGCAGGCCGAGGTGCTCCTTCGGCGTGACGTAGCAGAGCATCGCGGTGCCCAGCCAGCCGATCTGCGCCGCGCCGATCGCGGACGTGATGTGGTCGTACGCCGGCGCGATGTCCGTGGCCAGCGGCCCGAGGGTGTAGAACGGCGCCTCGCCGCACCACTCCTCCTCGAGCCGGACGTTCTCGGCGATCTTGTGCATCGGCACGTGGCCGGGGCCCTCGATCATGACCTGGACGTCCTTGGCCCGCGCGATGTGCGTGAGCTCGCCGAGGGTCTTCAGCTCGGCGAACTGCGCCGCGTCGTTGGCGTCCGCGATGGAACCCGGCCGCAGGCCGTCACCCAGCGAGAACGTCACGTCGTAGGTGCGCAGGATGTCGCAGAGCTCCTCGAAGTGCGTGTAGAGGAAGCTCTCCTTGTGGTGCGCGAGGCACCACGCGGCCATGATCGAACCGCCGCGCGAGACGATGCCCGTGACGCGCTTGGCCGTCAGCGGCACGTACCGCAGCAGCACGCCCGCGTGCACGGTCATGTAGTCGACGCCCTGCTCGCACTGCTCGATCACGGTGTCGCGGTAGACCTCCCACGACAGCGCGGCCGGGTCGCCGTTGACCTTCTCCAGGGCCTGGTAGATCGGCACGGTGCCGATCGGCACGGGCGAGTTGCGCAGGATCCACTCGCGCGTCTCGTGGATCCGCTTGCCGGTGGACAGGTCCATGATCGTGTCGGCACCCCAGCGGGACGCCCACACCATCTTCTCGACCTCGTCCTCGATCGACGACGACACCGCGGAGTTGCCGATGTTGGCGTTGATCTTCACGAGGAACTTCTTGCCGATGATCATCGGCTCGGCCTCGGGGTGCTTGCGGTTCAACGGGATGACCGCACGCCCGATGGCCACCTCCTGGCGGACGAACTCCGCGTCGAGGTTCTCCCGCGTCGCGACGTAGCGCATCTCCGGGGTGATGATCCCGGCCTTCGCGTACGCGAGCTGGCTGACAGCTCCGTTGATCGGTTCCCGTTCGGCGATCCACCCCGACCTCAGGTCAGGGAGTCCACTGTGGACGTCGATGGTCGCGTTGTCGTCGGTATACGGACCGGAAGTGTCGTACAGATCGACATGTTCGCCGTTGGTCAGTTCCACCCTGCGGAAAGGCACACCATCGCGGTACACCTTCCGAGACCCCGAGATCGGGCCGGTGGTCACACTGGGCTTGACCGAACGGTCGTCAAGTGCCGTCACGACATTCCTCCCTACGCCGGCATTACCCGGTCAGGTTCAGGCGGTCGGTGACACCGGCTGCACAGCCAGTCACCCTCTCAGCCCGCTCAGGCGCGAGCTCCCGCGTTGTGTTGAGTTGTCGAGAACCGACCATAGTCAGAGCGCGCCGCAGCTGCCAAGGGCGTCGTTTGCCCCTAATCTCTTCCTCGTGGCTGATCACCAGCCGTTCCCGCCCGGCGCGCGTCGCGGTCAGCGCCCCGCCGTGGTCTCGGCATGCCCTTCCTGCGGTGAGCTCGCAGGCCGGGGCTACCCCGACTGCGGCTTCTGCGCCGAGCTGCTCGACCAGTTCTGGCTCGCGGACTGGGAGGCGCTGCGCACGTCGTCCCAGCTGGCGGACCGCGAGCTGGCCGAGCTGGTCACCTCCGCGGACGTCGGCCAGTACCCCTGGACCTGCGTCGACTGGGCGATGACGCTGCTGGCGTGCTCGCGCTGCGGTGCCGAACTGGGCACCGGACCGGTCGAGTGCGTCCGGTGCGCCGTCACCGAGGAGCGCCGGTGGAACTGGGACCACGCGGCGCACCCGTACACGATGAGCGCGAACGAGCACCTGCTCCGCGTCGCCCGCGCGGCCCTGCGCGCACCCCACCGGCGTCGTCCGGCCGTCGTGCAGGCCTGGCAGCTGGTGCTGCCGTTCCTGATCGCCGGTGAGGTGATCGAGTTCGGCCGCCTGGACCGGATCCGCGCGCACGTGCTGGCCGGCGGCTACGCGTCGATGGCGGCCTGCCACACCTTCGGTGAGCTGGCCGGGCTGCCCGAGCTCTTCTGGCGCCGGGGCGACCCGATCTCAACGCGGGTCGAGTACCAGCCGGATTCCGAGCGCCAGCAGCACGCCGCCCGACAGCTTCTCGAGCGCGGGGCGGACGCGCGGCCGGCTGAGCCAGCCCCTGATCGTGTGCAGGATCGAGACGATGATCAGGTACCAGACGGTGTCGATCACCACCCAGCCGACGGCGAGGAAGAGCAGAACCCCCTGGCCGGCCTGCCCGGCAGGCACGAACTGCGGTAGGAACGAGATCGCGAACACGCCGAGCTTCGGGTTGGCCAGGTTCACGATCAGGCCGCTGCGGAACGCGTGGCTGGCGGGCGGCGGCGCGGCGTCGGGCAGGCTCTTGCTGATCAGGGCCTTGACGCCCAGGTAGATCAGGAAGGCCGCCCCCGCGATCCGGAGTGCGTGGAAGGCGATCTCGGACGCCGTGAGCAGCACGCTCAGGCCCAGGGCGGCGGCCACGGCCCAGCAGGCGACGCCGACCTCCATGCCGAACACCGTCGCCAGCGCGGCCTTTCGCCCGTGCACCGACTGTCGCAGGACCATGGCGGTGCCAGGTCCGGGCGACAGCGCGATGAGGAACGAGGCCGCGACGAAGGCGACGATGTTTTCGATGGGCATGCGTTGATGGTCGCCGGTGCCCGCAATTTCTTTTTGCTGGAAGCGGAGGGTTGACCTGGAGCGCGCTCCAGGATGTTCGCTGATCGCCATGACCTTGGAACTGGGGAAGCTGGGTTTCGGCACGTGGGCCATGGGTGGGCCGTTCTCGGGCCCGGACGGGCTGCCGGTCGGCTGGGGACCGGCTGACGACGGCGAGTCGGTCAAGGCGCTGCGGCGGGCGGTGGAGCTGGGCGTGACGCTGTTCGACACGGCGGACGTCTACGGCTGCGGGCACGCGGAGACCGTCGTGGGGCAAGCGCTTGCGGACGTGCGTGACCAGGTGCTGATCGCCACGAAGTGGGGCTGCGGGTTCGACGCGGCTACGAAGCGGATGACCGGCAACGAGGGTTCGGTCGAGTACCTGCGCCGCGCCGTCGAGGGGTCGCTGCGGCGGCTGGGGACCGACCGGATCGACCTCTACCAGCTGCACGTGGGCGACCTGGGGCTGGAGGAGGCGGCGCTGCTGCGCGACGAGTGCGAGGCGCTGGTCGCCTCCGGCAAGATCCGTGCCTACGGGTGGAGCACCGACGACGTCGAACGGGCGCGGTTCTTCTGCGAGGGCGAGCACGGGATCGCGGCGCAGGCCGACATCAACCTGCTGTTCGACAACCCCGCGATGTACGCGGGGGACTACGCGGTGCTCTGCCGCAGGCCGCTGGCGATGGGGCTGCTCGCGCGGGAGACGTTCCCGCAGCTGCCCGCGGACGACGTGCGCGTCACGAACCCGTCCTGGCTGCGGTTCTTCGTCGACGGGAAGCCGTCGCCTTCGTACTTCGCGGCTCGTGAGGCCGTTCGGGACGTGCTGACTTCGGGCGGGCGGACGCTGGTGCAGGGTGCGCTGGCGTGGTTCTGGGCGCGCTCTCCCCGACTGGTGCCGATCCCGGGCGTGCGGACCGTGGCGCAGGTCGAGGAGAACGCGGGTGCGCTGGCGTTCGGTGCGCTGAGCGCGGACGAGCTGGCGCAGGTGGAGTCGGTGCTCCGGCCCCAGTCCTAGTCCTCGTCGTCCTCGTCGAAGTTCGCGGGGTCGGACGGGTCCCAGGAGAGGCCCGGCTTGTTCCACTCGTTGTCGCGCAGCATCCGCTTGGCCTCCTTCCGGTACCGGCCGATCAGGCGGTCGGTGTAGAGGTAGCCGTTCAGGTGATCGGTCTCGTGCTGCAGGCAACGGGCGAAGAAGCCGGTGCCCTCGACCTCGAACGGCTGCCCGTCGAGGTCCTGGCCGGTCACCTTCGCCCACTGGGCGCGTCCGGTCGGGTACGCCTCGCCGGGCACGCTCAGGCAGCCCTCGAAGTCGTCGTCCGGATCCGGCATGGTCTCCGGGACCTCGGAGGTCTCGAGCGTGGGGTTCACGATCGCACCGCGGTGCTGGACACCCTCGTCGTCCGGGCAGTCGTAGACGAAGATCCGCAGGTCGACGCCGATCTGGTTGGCCGCGAGCCCCACTCCGCGAGCCGCTGCCATCGTCTCGAACATGTCGTCGGCGAGGGTCTTCAGCTCGGTGTCGAACTCGGTGACCTCGCGCGTCGGGTTGTGGAGCACGGGGTCGCCGGCGATGCGGATGCGGTGGACGGCCATGGCTGAACTTTATGCCGTCCAAAACTGTCGGTGTCGCGCGGTAGGTTGGAACGATCACGTGATTGAATTGCCCGCACCTGAGATGGTGTGGCTACCGTGGGGAGCCAGATGGATCACGCCGAGACGCTCACCTCCGCTGACGGGCTGACCAGCCGCGAACGCACGATGCTCGCGTTCGAGCGTCAGTGGTGGAAGTACTCGGGATCCAAGGAACAGGCCATCAGGGAACTGTTCGACATGTCCGCGACCCGCTACTACCAGCTGCTCAACGCGCTCGTCGAATCCGAAGCCGCCCTGGCCGCCGATCCGATGCTCGTCAAACGGCTGCGCGGTGTCCGGACAGGCCGCCAAAGGGTTCGCGCCCGCGCCAGGAGCACCGAGGACTGATGACCTCCCCCGAGTCCGCAAGCCCGTCCCGTCCGGCCAAGGCCGCCGGCTTCGCCCTGCTCGGCGTCGCCGCCGTCGCGTTGGTGATCGGCGTAGTGAGCCTCTTCAGCGGGGGGTCTTCCGACACACCCCCTGTCGCCGAGGGGTCTTCGACAGCGCCTCCCGCGGCCACCACATCCGAGCAGGCCTCTTCTGAGCAGCCGCCTGCGTCGTCCACCACGCCGTCGTCCGCTGCCGTGACCACCACGGGTTCGCCTACGGTGCCCACGTCTTCTGCTGCTGTGCCGCCTCCGCCGGTGACCCAGCCCGGGACGGCCAAGGCTCCGGTTCGGATCTACAACAACTCGACGATCACCGGGTTGGCGTCGAAGGCCTCTGATGAGGTTCGGGCCAACGGGTGGACGGTCGAGGGGACCGGCAACTACTCCGGTGGGACGATTCCCACTACCACCGTTTACTTCCGGCCTGGGACTGAGGAGGAGGCTTCTGCGAAGGAGCTTGCCTCGGTGCTGCGGGCTCGGGTCGAGCCCCGGTTCGACGGGATCCAGTCTTCTGCGCCTGGGATCATTTTGATCGTCACCAATGACTATCAGGGTGTTTCCAAGAGCAAGTAGGCGTGACTGTCAGACCTGCTGAGTAGGTTGAGTTGTAGGGGTCCCGGGTCAGGGGGACGCCTGCGTCAGCGTGCCGCGGCTTGGTGGGTGGTTGGGTTGCGGGCGGCGACCTTGGGTTGCGTGCTTTCCCTGGGGGCGCTGCCCCCAGACCCCCGGCAATCTGATCAGGGGGCCCACGCCTTGAGCAGGTAGATGGCACGCCTGTTGCGTTGGGCGGCTGCCGGTTGCTTCGTGGGTTGCGTTGGCGGTGGGGTCCCATCACAAGCCGCACCAAGAGCGGGCCACATGCGTGAGGGGGTGTCAACTCGACGAAAAGCGTGTCGAGTTGACACCCCCTCACGCATGCAGCAAGTGCTGTGGCGCGACTCGTGATGGGACCCCACCGCCCTTGCCTTATGGAAAGACGGCTCGCCTTCGGCATCGCTTGGGTGGGCGGCTTGCTTGTCAGGCCTTGCTTCGGTTTGCCGCGTATGCGGCCAGCGACACCAGCTGTGCTGGGTCCAGGGATGGGCGCACCACGGTGCGTGCCTTCGCCAGGTGGGCCTGCGTCACCTCTGCCGCCTCCAGGGATTCCCGCATTGCCGTCAGCGCTGCTTCCCTGACCAGGGCTGCGCAGTCCGCCGCCGAGTACATGTCCAGCTCGCCTGCCAGGGTGGGCAGGTCCACGTCCTCGGACAGCGGTGTGTTGCGGGACGAGGCCTTCAGGATTTCCGTGCGGGCCTCTGCGTCCGGTGGTGGCACGTAGACGAGGCGTTCCAGGCGGCCTGGGCGGAGCAGGGCCGGGTCGATCAGCTCTGGGCGGTTCGTCGCGGCGATCACCACCACGTCGCGGAGCGGTTCTACGCCGTCCAGTTCTGTCAGGAGGGCGGCTACCACCCGGTCTGCCACGCCTGAGTCTGATGACTGGCCTCGGCGTGGGGCCAGGGCGTCCACCTCGTCCAGGAAGATCAGGGCTGGTGCTGCGTCTGCCGCTCTGCGGAAGAGTTCTCGTACTGCTCGTTCCGACTCGCCCACGAACTTGTCCATCAGTTCGGCGCCCTTGACGGTCAGGACGTTCAGCTGGCCTGAGCCTGCCAGAGCTCGTACGAGGAACGTCTTGCCGCATCCCGGTGGGCCGTAGAGCAGGACGCCTCGTGGGGGTTCCACTCCCAGGCGGGCGAAGGAGTCCGGGTAGCGCAGGGGCCAGAGGGCTGCCTCGGTGAGGGCCTGCTTGACCTCCTTCATGTCGCCCACGTCGTCCAGGGTGAGGCCGCCGGTCTGGACCGTGTCCGAGGCCGACATGGAGATCGGGCGGACCGTGTTCAGGGCGCCCAGCAGGTCTTCCTGGCCCACTCGGGGTTCTGCCACCTCGCGTTGGCGCAGGGCTGCCCTGACCGCTGCCTCCCGGCGGAGGGCGCAGAGGTCCGCCGCCACGAAGCCCGGGGTGCGGGCCGCCACCTCGCCGAAGTCCACATCGGACTCCAACGGGACGTCGCGGAGCAGGACGCGCAGGAGTTCGGTTCGGCCCGCCGTGTCCGGGAGGGGGAGGGTCAGTTCGCGGTCGACCAGATCCGGGGCTCGCAGGCGGGCGTCCACGGACTCCGCCCTTGCCGAGGTGACCACCAGGGCGAGGTTCGGGCGGGAGATCGCCGTGCGGAGGATGTCCAGGACGACCGTCGCCACCGGGGGTGGGGTGGTGGGCAGCAGGGCGTCGATGTCGGTCAGGAGCAGGACCGTGGGCTGTTCCGGGACGCCCGCGATCGCGTCGCCCAGCTGTTTGGCCATCGCGCCCGGTTCCAGGACGGCGATGCTGGGGGCGGCCAGCTCCACGAGCGAGGCGTCCAGTTGACGGGCGACCGCGCGGACGAGCGTTGCCTTGCCCACGCCTTCCGGGCCGCTGACCATGGCCGCCAGGCGGGCCGAGGCGCCCAGCTTCGTGAGGAGGTCGGGCTGGCGGAACATCAGTTCCAGCCACTCGGTCAGGCGGCGGGCCTGGTCGCGCTGGCCCACCAGGTCGGCGACGGGGAGTGCCTCGTGCTTCTCCTGCACCACGACCGGGGTCACCTCGGCGGCGGGGGCCTGGGCGGAGCGCCAGCCCACGACGCTCGACGGCTGCACGGCCACCGGGCCCGCCGGGTCGGTCGAGGTGATGGTGATGAGCTCGTTGGTCCACGTCATGCCGATGGCGTTGGACAACTTGCGGCGCGTCTCCGAGACGTTCGCGCCGGGTGGCGGCGCGAGGTCCTGGGGGAGCAGCGAGACGTTGTCGCCGACGGTGAGGACCTTGCCGGTCAGCGCCATGCGCACGTGGTCTGGCGTGAGGGCCGTGGTGGCCAGGCGGGAGCCCGCGACGGTGATCGAGCGCGCGGCCGTCACCTGGACCGGGGCCACGACGATCTCGGAGCCCTCGACCACGCCCAGGTTGGTGAGCGTGACGTCGTCGACCAGGACGACGCCCGGCGGTTGTTCGCCCGCCGCGGCCAGGGCGGCGCTCACGCGGGCGCCGGTCAGCCTCACCGCGTCCCACGCGCGCAGGCCCAGGGCGTCGAGCACCTCCGGGTGGAGGCGGACTACGCCGCGCCGGGTGTCCAGTGCGGACGGGGACAGGCGAGCCGTCAGCGTGATCACGCCGACGACTCTAGTTGACCTGAACGGACTCTTCTGGAGTTGTCGGACCCGACCGCTACGGTGATCCTGAACCGGGCCAGGGCCCGGTCGTCACAGACCTGGGGGTCATCTTGATGCGCCACAAACCGGCGCGCGGCTTTCGCCTGCCCGCGCTCGTTCTCGCACTGGCCGTTTCGGCCGGTTTCGCCACACCTGCCGCCCACGCCGCCGAGGTGCCCGAGGCACCGCTGATCAGTTCCCGCACCTACCCGCCGGCACCGCATCCCGGTGGTGGTGTCGGTGTGGCGGGCGCGTTCGAGCTGCAGGCGAGCGACGTGGTGAAGTTCGTCTACTCGTTCAGCCACGACAGCGGTGAGGCTCTTGACCACGAGGTCACCGCCGATGCCGACGGCAAGGCGACGATCCACTGGACGCCGCGTGCCTCGGGCGTGCAGCAGCTGTTCGCCCGGTCGGTGAACAGCGCGGGGCAGCACTCCGCCCAGCAGCGGTACGAGTTCTTCGTGCTGCCGGGTGCGGGTGCGGTGGCGCACTGGGCGCTGGACTACACGTGGGTCGACACCAACGGGCGCAATCCGTTGACGTCCAACGGTTTCGTCGACGGCCACGCGCTCGGGCACGGAAACCGGGCCGTCGCCTTCGACGGGCAGCAGGACCACCTCAGCGGTGTGGCGCCGGTCGACACGTCGAAGAACTTCACCGTGTCCGCGTGGGCGAAGGTGGACGACGCTGCCCGTGCCCGAGGCATCGTCGCCCTCGACGACAGTGCGGGCCTGTACTACGACTCCGCGGCGGGGCGCTGGGCGTTCGGCATGACCGAGGCCGCGGACAAGACCGCTCCTCGCGTGGCGCTCTCGCGTGACGCGGCACTGGTCGGCGTCTGGACGCACCTGACCGGGACCTACGAGACCACCGGCAGGACCCTCGCGCTGCACGTCGACGGCGTCAAGCAGGCCGAGGTCACCGGTGTGGAGGGCTGGCAGGCGGCGCGGCTGCTGGTCGGCTGGAACGGCTGGAACAGCGCGAACCTCGACGGCGCCCGCACGGTCGACGAGGTCAGGGTGCACCAGCGGACGCTGAACGAGGCGGAGATCAGGAAGGTGGCGAGCGACGCCGGTCTGCGCAGCCACCACAAGCTCAACGGAGGCGGTGGCTTCACCCCGGACGAGGTCACCGGCACGTCCTCGGCGATCGGTCCCGGTGTCGAGTGGGAGGAGGACGGTGACGACAGGTCGTTGCGCTTCAACGGTGAGTCCTACGTGTCGTTGCGCGGCCCGCGCATCCGCACGGACCGCTCCTTCTCGGTTTCCGCATGGGCGAGGCTGGACCTCGATTCGCACGAGGACAACGCCCGCACGGTCGTGAGCCTGGTGCACGACAACACTTCGCTGCTCGACGTCAGGTACGGCGGAGCATCGAAGAAGTGGGAGTTCGTGATCGCCGGCACCACCGTGGCGACCGCTTATCGTGCAGAACTGCAGGAGTGGACGTACCTGACGGCCGTCCACGACAAGCTCAACTCCGAGATCCGGCTGTACTTCAACGGCGTGTACGTCACGAAGGCGCCGTTCACGGGCGGGTCGGCGGAGACGGAGTCCGATCTGGAGCTCGGCCGCCGCGCTTCCGCCGGTGGCGCGGACTCCTTCTGGAAGGGCGGCATCGACGACGTGCGCGTGTACGCCGGCGTGCTGTCGGAGGAGCAGATCCTGGCGCAGGCCGTCCGCGCCTGAGTCAGCGACGAAAAGCGGGCCGGACACCATGACGGTGTCCGGCCCGCAGTTCGTTCGAAGTGGTGATCAGCGCTTCGGCTGGCGCCTGAGTCCCAGCTGGCGCCACGAACGGCGGCGCCCGTTGGCGCTGGGCACCGCACCTTCCGCCGCGGCAGCGGTGGAAGCGTCACGCCGTGGCCTGCGCACCGCGCGCATGGCCGCACCGGCGACGCGGCCGTGCAACGGCTGACGCAGGCCGAGACGGCGTGCGGCGACACCGTGTGCGCGCTTGATGGCGCGGCGGTCCGCACCCGTGACGGTCCACGCCTCGGGGTGCTTGGACAGCCACATGTACCGGCGCACCGAGTAGGGCAGGTGCGCCAGGTAGATGACCATCGCGATGATCAGCGCCACCAACGGGTACGTGATGATCGCGGCCGCCAGCAGTCCGATGAGGACCAGCAGAGGCGCGACCGCGCGCGGCGGCACCTTCACGGTCTTCACGGACAGCGTCGGGATGCGCGACACCAGCAGCATCGCGACCACGACGGTCCACGCGCCGACGACGACGGGCGAGTTCCACCAGCCGTCGGTGCGCACCTGCTCCTCGATGATGAGCGGGAGCAGCAGCAACAGGCCGCCTGCCGGAGCGGGGACGCCGACGAAGAACTCCTTCGCGAACGGCGGTTGTTCCTTCTCCAGCAACGTGTTGAAGCGGGCCAGGCGGACCACCATGCAGACCGCGAAGATCAGCGCGATGACCCAGCCGGCGCGGCTGCCCTCGAACTTCCACAGGTAGATCGCGAGTGCGGGCGCGACGCCGAACGAGATGGCGTCGGCGAGCGAGTCGAGCTCCGCGCCCATCTTCGACGTCGCGTCCAGCAGGCGGGCGATGCGACCGTCCAGGCCGTCGAACACGGCGGCCGCCGCGATCGAGGCGATGGCCGCGCCCCACATGCCGACGTTCGCGAAGTGCACTGCGGACAGGCCCGAGCACATGGCCAGGACCGTGATCGCGTTCGGCAGGAGGCGAACGCCGGGCCCGCTGGGCGCCATCAGGCCTCCGGGAGTTCGGCGAGAACGGTCTCGCCGCCGATCGTGCGCTGGCCGGCCTCGACCAGGACACGGCTGCCCCGCGGGACGTAGAGGTCCACGCGCGAACCGAAGCGGATCAGGCCGTACGTCTGGCCGGCGGTGACCTTCTCGCCCTCGGCGACCTCGCACACGATGCGGCGCGCGACCAGGCCGGCGATCTGCACGACGACGAGGTCGTGGCCGTCGACGGTGCGCAGCCACACGGTGTTGCGCTCGTTCTCCTCGGAGGCCTTGTCGAGGTCGGCCGAGAGGAACTTGCCGGGGTGGTACGAGACCTGGACGACCTCGCCGTCGGCGGGCACGCGCTGCACGTGCACGTCGAAGACCGAGAGGAACACGCTCACGCGCGTCATCGGCTGGGAGCCGAGACCGAGCTCGGCGGGCGGGACGGCGTCGACCACGTGCGAGACGGTGCCGTCGGCCGGGGCCACGGCGAGGTTCGGACGGGTCGGCGTCACGCGCTTCGGCTCGCGGAAGAACCACGCCACCCACGCCGTGACCAGCGCGAGGACGACGCCCAGGCGCTTGAAGCGCAGCCGGACGAGGAGGGTCGCGATCGCCGCACCGGCGACGAACGGGCGCCCAGCCGGGTGCATCGGCGGCACCATGCCGCGCGCGAGTTCGAGGAAGTGTGAGACGGGCTTCTCGCTGCTCATCGTGTCTGTGGGTTCCGTAGCTTCCGTGGATTGTCGGGCGGCATCACGCTACGGCAACACGCCAAACCGCCCATCGGGCCTGCCGGAAAGACAAGTGGCCGGTAGGCCCGTGCATCCCCCGACGAATGCGCGGGCCCACCGGCACCTGCAGCCAGTGTAATCCCCGTCACATGGCGTTAACAACGTCGTTGGGTGAGCGTTCCGTCACAGTCCGTCGATGCCGAGTGCGCGCAGCCTGAACCGCACGTCAGGCACCTGGTTGGCGTCCCGCACGGCCGGTGCGACCAGGTCTTCCGGGTAGACCGCAGCTCCGTCCGGCATCCGCAGCACGAACAGCCCGCCCCAGTTGAGTTCCAGCTTCGCGCGGTTGGTGGATACGAGCATGTCAGCGACCATGCACCCGAAGAGTTCCGTCACGACGTCGACGGCGGCCTCGTGGACCTCGGCCTGGGTCAGCGACGCGTCCACCGGTGCCCCGGTCAGCTTGTGCAGCTGTGCGCCCTCCAGCGCCCTGAGCACGTCGGCGACCGTCTCGCCGACCTTGCTCACCCGGCCCGCGTGCCGCAGCACGTCGGCGTGACGGCGGACCAGCACCGGCCCGGCCAGCGGGGCGAGCTCCTCCCAGGTGATCGGCGGCCCCTGCACGCCGACCAGCGCCGCGACCTCCTCCGGTGAGGTGCCACCGAGCAGCGGCCACGACGAGCGCTCGTCGACCGCCTCGGCGACGCCTCCGGTCCGCGGGTACTGCCGCGCGATGGTGGCCACCCGCTCCCGGATCGGCGGGTGGCTGTTGAACACCGACGACGGCTCCTGCGCGGCCAGCAGCGGTTCGATCTCGCGCAGCTGGTGCACGCGTCGCGGGTGGTCGAGGTAGGCGCGGAAGCCCTCCAGCAACGGAGGCGTGCGCCCCGCCAGCACGGCCAGCGACACGTACCAGCGCTTGTAGTCCTCCCAGGCGACGCCCAGCGGGCCGCCGCGCAGCAACGACCGCATCGACGCCTCGCTCCCGGCCGCCGCCACGGACACCTCGTCGGCGAAGCGCTCGTGCTTGCGGCTCTCCGACGCCGCGGCCAGCGCGTACAGCTTCGCCCACGCGTAGAGGACGCCGACGAAGGCGGTGTCCGCCCTCGTCACCAGCCCGAGGGCGGTCTGCGCACGGGAGGTGAGCGCGGAGATCCGCGTGTGCCCACCGCCGTAGTGGCCCAGCTCGTGCGCGAGCACCGACCGCAGCTCGCCGATCGTCATCCCGGCCAGCCACGGCAGGCCGAGCTCCATGTACCGGGTGCCCCGGCGTTCCCACACACCCGCGTTCGCCTTGTCGACGAGCCGGATCTCGTCGGGGCTGCGGGTGCCCGCGATCGCCGCGAGCTCGTCGACGTGCCGCCACAGCTCCGGGTGCGTCGCGCGGGTCAGCGGGACGCCCTCCGCCCGCGGGCGCGCCCAGACCGCCACGACGACCGCGTACAGCATCGGCGCGCCCACCACGAGCGCCAGCGCCAGGAGCCACCAGCCGCCCTCGGTCTCTCCCCGGCCGAAGAGGACGGCCGCGAGCACACCCAGCCCCGCGACGATGCCCACCGCGAGCACGAAGAACCCGGCGAGCATCACCAAGGCCAGCGCCGCTCTCATTTCCCGCTTCCCCCAGAAGTCGTTCTGCCGCTACTGCAGGTATCTCACGGTGACCTCTGCTCCCGCAGGCAGTTCGGTCACGTCCTCGGGCACCTCGATCAGGCAGTTCGACAGCGCGAGCGCCGACAGCAGGTGCGATCCGGGACCGCCGACCGGCGTCACGACCTGGCCGGACGAGGGGTCGTGCAGGCCGCGGCGGAACTGCGTCTTGCCCGCCGGGGACGTCAGCCCCGTCGTGATCCTCGCCTGCGCGGTGCGGCGTTCGGTCTGCTTGTGGCCCATGGACGCCATCAGCGCCGGCCGCACGAACACCTCGAACGACACCTGGGCGCTCACGGGGTTGCCCGGCAGCGACAGCACCGGCACGCCCTCGTAGCGACCGGAGCCCTGCGGCCCGCCCGGCTGCATCGCGACCTTGGTGAACTGCACGTCGTGGTCCGCGAGGGCGTCCTTGACCACCTCGTACGCGCCCGCGCTGACCCCGCCGGACGTCATGATCACGTCCACCGAGCCCAGGTACGGCTTCAGCGCCTGGTGGAACGCCTCGACGTCGTCCGGCACGAACCGCAGCTGGATCGCGACGCAGCCCGCGTCCCGCACCGAGGAGGCGAGCATCATGCCGTTCGACTCGTAGATCTGGCCGAGCTCCAGCGGCCGGCCCGGCTCGACCAGCTCGGAGCCCGTCGACAGGACCAGCACGCGCGGGCGGCGGCGCACCGGCAGCTCGGGCAGGCCGAGCGCGGAGGCGAGGCCGAGCGTGGACGGGCGCAGCACGGTGCCGGCGGCCAGCACGGCGTCGCCCTTCTGCACGTCGTCGCCGCCGATGCGGATGTTCTGGCCGGGCTGCACCGCCCGGTTGATCGTCACGGTCTCGGTGCCGCCGTCGGTCCACTCGACCTGGACCACCGCGTCCGCGCCGGGCGGGACCGGGGCGCCGGTCATGATCCGCTGCACCGTGCCGGGCTCCAGCGGCGTCAGCTCCGTGCGGCCCGCCGGGATGTCGTCGGCCACGACGAGGCGGACCGGTTCGTCCGGCTTCAGGTCGGCGGCCCGCACGGCGTACCCGTCCATCGCGGAGTTGTCGAACGGCGGCAGGGCGAGCGGCGCGATGACGTCGGCGGCGAGCACGAGCCCGAGGCACTCCTCGAGCGGGAGCTGCAGCACGGGCATCGACCCGACGAGCTCCGCGACGCGCTGGCGGTGTTCGGCGACAGAGGTGGGGGGCACGACTGCATACTGCCAACGTCGCGGTGATCGTGACGACCGCCTTGTCCCGTTTCCTCCCGGAGGTGTTGTTCGTGCAGGTCAGGACCAGGCACACACCGACGTTCGGCGTGGCGAGACTCGTCCTCGCGCCCGGCGAGGCGGTGCTGGCCGACCCGCTGACCATCGCGGCCACCAGCTACGGGCTCGTCGTCGAGGTGAAGGGCGCGGGCGTCAAGGCCGTCGCGCTGTGCACGGCGGGCGCGGAGGGCGGCTGGATCGACGCGGCGCCCGTGCTGCCGGGAGACCTGCACCAGATCGAGCTCGACGGGACGCACGGCTGGTGCCTCGCCCGGCACAGCTGGATCGCGTCGAGCAGCACCGTCGCGATGAACCCCGGAGCGCCGCCGATGCAGGCGATCTTCGGGGGCGCCGAGGGCTTCATGAACTACGCGCACGGCCAGGGCGCGGTGGTGCTCGCCTGTTACGGCGCGCTCGACCTCGTGACGCTGGAAGCGGGAGAAGCGGTGACCATCAGCAGCGATCACGTCGTGGCGTTCGCGGACACCGTGCAATGCCGTCTCCGGCCCTCCGTGCCGGATGGCGTGCAATCCATTCATACAGGTGAGGGCCTCGTGTTCGACTTCGCCGGTCCCGGTGCCGTGCTGACCCAGGCGCGCGGTCCGCGCCGGCTCACCACCTGGTTGCGCGCCAACGGAGTCAGCCCTCGTTCATGACTCCGTAAGGAGGTATCCGCGTGAGATTTCTTCTTTTAGCGTTGCGTTCTGCGCTTTGCGTGAGATGCGTGATCTGAAGGAGGACGTCTTGGCTCTCGGTACCGTCAAGTGGTTCAACTCCGAAAAGGGATACGGCTTCATCGCAACCGATGGCGGGCCCGACGTGTTCGTGCACTACTCGGCGATCCAGATGGAAGGCTTCCGGACGCTCTCAGAAGGCGACCGGGTGGAGTTCGAGGTGCAGGCAGGGCGGGACGGGCGCAGCCAGGCCTCGGACGTGCGACGCGCCGGATAACGCTTTGCGGGACACCCGCACCCGAGCCCCTGATCACGGTTTCGGCGAACCCGGAGCAAGCCGATCGGGCCGGACGTTAGGCTGCCTCGCGTGTCGGAGGACCTGAGCGGACGGCGAATCGCCCATTACCGGATCGACGGTGTGCTGGGTCGCGGTGGCATGAGCGTGACGTACCGGGCCACGGACGTGAGACTGGGCCGGAAGGTCGCGCTCAAGGTCATCGGTGAGCACCTGGCGCCCGACGCGGAGTTCCGCGAGCGGTTCGTCGACGAGGCGCGCAACACCTCCGCGATCGATCACGCGAACATCGTGCCGCTGTACGACTTCGACGAGGTCGACGGCCTGCTCTACATCGCCATGCGGCTCGTGGACGGCCAGGACCTCGCCGGGCACATCAAGGAGGGGCCGCTCACGCCCGCGCGCACGTTGACGCTGCTCGCCCAGGTGGCCGAAGCGCTCGACATGCTGCACGGCAAGGGCCTCGTCCACCTCGACGTGAAGCCGGCCAACGTGCTGGTGACCCAGAAGGAGGGCGTGCGCGAGCACGTCTACGTCGCCGACTTCGGCCTGACCCGCCGCGGCGCCACCGGCCACCGCACCCGAACGGGTGATTTCCTCGGCTCGCCGACCTACGCGGCGCCGGAACACCTGCGCGGCGAGCCCGTCGACGGCCGCACCGACCAGTACGCGCTCGCCTGCATGCTCTTCGCCTGCCTCTCCGGCCGTCCCCCGTTCCAGGGCGGCGTGCAGGAGGTCATCGCGGGTCACCTCAGCAACGTCGTCCCGGCGTTGTCGCACCTCGTGGCGCTGCCGCCGGCGATCGACGAGGTCATCCGCAAGGGCACGTCGAAGGACCCGGCGCAGCGCTACGCGAGCTGCGCCGAGCTCATCAACGCCGCCCGCGTCGCCCTGGCCGGGGTCGCGCAGGGCTCGGCTCCCGCTCAACTCGGGCCGCAGTCCGGCTCGTTCCCCGCTCAACCGCCGGTCTCCGGGCCGATGCCGGTGCAGCAGGGGCAGTACCAGGGCGGCTACCAGCAGCAGCTGCAGGACCCGGTCCGGCTGCGCCCGCCGAACCAGGTGGGCGTGAGCGCGTTCACCTCGACCGGCAAGAAGGAGCGTCCCGCGTGGTTCGCGCCGGTCGTCGCGGCCGCGGTGGCGATCGTGGTGATCATCATCGTGGTGGTCATCCTCTCGCCTGGTGACGAGCCCGCGAGGCAGCCCAAGACGAGCTCGGCCCCGTCGCTGAACATCGGCGACGAGACGACCTCGAACAAGCCGCTGCCGACCTCTGTGCCGGTGCGCACATCACGCTGAGAGTCGCCTGGGAGTAGTCCGGGTTCGCTTGCACTCGCCGTGCCCGAGTGCTAAACACGAACTAGCACTCGACACCGTCGAGTGCCAAAGAAGTGAGGCTAGGACTGGTGAGGCCCTTCGGGGTCGTCCGTCGCGGGCACCAAACCTGGTCACTCGCATCGTGTTCCGCTGTGGGCTCTGCCGGCCCGCAGTGGCCCCGGAATCCACAAAGGCGGAGGAACACACCGCAATGGCCAAGATGATTGCGTTCGACGAGGACGCCCGCCGCGGTCTCGAGCGGGGTATGAACACCCTCGCTGACGCCGTCAAGGTGACGCTCGGCCCGAAGGGCCGCAACGTCGTGCTCGAGAAGAAGTGGGGTGCGCCGACGATCACCAACGACGGCGTCTCCATCGCGAAGGAGATCGAGCTCGAGGACCCGTGGGAGAAGATCGGGGCCGAGCTCGTCAAGGAAGTCGCGAAGAAGACCGACGACGTTGCCGGTGACGGCACCACGACCGCGACCGTTCTCGCCCAGGCCCTGGTGCGCGAAGGTCTGCGCAACGTGGCCGCCGGCGCCAACCCGCTGGGCCTCAAGCGCGGCATCGAGCAGGCTGTCGAGGCGATCGCCGAGCAGCTGCTGAAGGCCGCCAAGGAGATCGAGACGAAGGAGCAGATCGCTGCTACCGCGTCCATCTCCGCCGCTGACCCCACGATCGGCGAGCTCATCGCCGAGGCGATGGACAAGGTCGGCAAGGAAGGCGTCATCACCGTCGAGGAGAGCAACACCCTCGGTCTCGAGCTCGAGCTCACCGAAGGCATGCGCTTCGACAAGGGCTACATCTCCGGTTACTTCGTGACCGACCCCGAGCGTCAGGAAGCGGTCCTCGAGGACCCGTACATCCTGCTGTTCGGCTCCAAGATCTCCACGGTCAAGGACCTGCTCCCGCTCCTCGAGAAGGTCATGCAGGGCGGCAAGCCGCTGCTGATCATCTCCGAGGACGTCGAGGGTGAGGCCCTGGCGACCCTGGTCGTCAACAAGATCCGTGGCACCTTCAAGTCCGTCGCCGTCAAGGCGCCCGGCTTCGGTGACCGCCGCAAGGCCATCCTCCAGGACATCGCCACCCTCACCGGTGGCCAGGTCATCACCGAGGACGTCGGCCTGAAGCTGGAGAACGCCGACATCTCGCTGCTGGGCAAGGCCCGCAAGGTCGTCGTCACCAAGGACGAGACGACCATCGTCGAGGGTGCCGGTGACGCCGACCAGATCCAGGGTCGCGTCAACCAGATCCGCGCCGAGATCGAGAAGTCGGACTCCGACTACGACCGCGAGAAGCTCCAGGAGCGCCTCGCCAAGCTCGCCGGTGGCGTCGCCGTCATCAAGGCGGGCGCGGCCACCGAGGTCGAGCTCAAGGAGCGCAAGCACCGCATCGAGGACGCGGTCCGCAACGCCAAGGCCGCCGTCGAGGAGGGCATCGTCGCCGGTGGTGGCGTCGCGCTGCTCCAGGCCGCCGAGGCCGCCTTCGCGGGCCTGAAGCTCACGGGCGACGAGGCCACTGGCGCCAACATCGTCAAGGTCGCCGTCGAGGCTCCGCTGAAGCAGATCGCCATCAACGCCGGCCTCGAAGGCGGCGTCGTGGTCGAGCGCGTCAAGTCCCTCCCCGCGGGCGAGGGCCTGGACGCCGCGACCGGCGAGTACAAGGACCTGATCGCCGCGGGCATCATCGACCCGGCCAAGGTCACGCGCTCCGCGCTGCAGAACGCCGCGTCCATCGCCGCGCTGTTCCTGACGACCGAAGCGGTCGTCGCGGACAAGCCGGAGAAGAACGCCGCGCCCGCCGCGCCGGACGCCGGCGGCATGGACTTCTGAGTCCGTCCGCACCGCAGTACCACCGAAAGGCCCGGTTCGCTTCGGCGAGCCGGGCCTTTCGGCATTCAGGACTTCCGTTGAGAGCTTTTGCGGTGGTGAGCCTCAGCCCCGGCCACCTGCGCGATGTGGCCGGGGCTGAGGCAGACGACCACCCCGCTGGAAAACACGGCAAAGCACGCCAGTGAACGCGTGGAAAACCCCAGGACCCCAGTAATCCGCCTAAAGCCGCCGTGGAAAGCAGAAAATCAAAGCATGATCGTGGGCGTGACCACGGTCCGTCCGGGCTCCCCGCGTGAATTCACCAGGTGCACCAGGATCTGCGTCGTCCCGGCCGGCACGTCCGGCAGCACGAACCGCCCGCCGTCGTCAGCCCGCGTGCAGGACGACTGGTGATCGGCCACCCGGACCTCGACCTCGTGCTCCCCGGCCGGCACCAGCCACCCGTCGATGCGGTGCCGCGACCCGGTCGAGGTGAAGTTCACCATCAGCGTCAGGTTGTCCACGGTGAAGGTGATCGTGCCGGTCTGCCCGCCCCGGACCCCGGCGAACGAGCCGGCGCGTTCCCACCGGGCGACCTCGACGTCCAGGGACTCCAGGGCGATCGCGAACTTCACGCGGTCCACCAGGTCGGCGGGCGGCGGGTCCAGTTCGTCCACGAGCCTGTTCAGTTCGGAGAGGACTGCGGTGTCCTCGGGGCCCCTGCGGTCGTCGCGCGGGTCGATCTCGGTCACCGCGATCCTCCTTCCGTCTCCAGGTAGTTGCGCAGCAGAGTCAGACACCGTCCCCTGGTCGGACCGATGCTGCCGTGGGGCATGGCCAGTGCCTCGGCGACTGCCCGGTACTCGGCGCGGCCCGCGAGCACGGTGAGTCGCAGCAGTTCCTGGCACCTCGTGGTCAGGCGGCCGAACGCGAGCCACAGGCGGCGGTCGCGGTCGTCCAGAAGCGTCACGTCCTCGGGCAGGCCGGTGTCGGACTCGAGCTGTTCGGCGTATTCGTCGGACAGGTGTGTTTCCCGCTTGTTGGGTGTCCAAGTTCGGCGTGCTTCACGCCTCGTCGTGACAACCAGGTACCCCACCAGGGCTTTTGGCTCGTTGATGTTCTCGATGTTCTTCAAGAACGCGAGCCACACGGTCTGCACGACGTCCTCCGCGGCGGCTCGGTCGAGGCCCTGACCGCGCGCCACGTGCCACAGCAGCGGGGTCAGTTCCGTCACCAGGACGTCCAGCGCGTGGCGGTTGCCCTCGCGTGCCGCCGCCACGCAGACCGCGTGCCGTTCGGTGCCTTCAAGCCCGTCCCACGGCGGACGGTCATCCGCCGTGTGCAGCTCGTCCATGCAGCACCTCCGATCGGCCGCCCTGTCAGCGCCGTCCGCCAACTCATGAAGGGCTAACTGGGCGGTAGATACCAAATTCACTCGATTGGAGCAGTATCGCCGCCAGGATGTCCCTCATCTTCCTCTGGGCATGCCAGCGGCCCGTGAATCCCCCTCCGAGTCACGGGCCGCCAGTGGTGGGAGCTCGCCCCGGCCGGCACCCCTCGAACCGGCTGACGCGCGCTCCACGCCTGAACCAAGCGCTCATCAAGGAAGAGCGGAACTCAGGCGAGCAGATACAGCCTCCGACGCACCGAAGGGCCCGCGCGCTCCCGATTCGCGAAAGCACATGACGAAGACCGTTATGGTCTAGACCATGCCGATTCTCGAAGTGATCGCACTGGACGCGCAGGACGCCGAGGCCGCACAGGCGGGCGGCGCCGACCGGCTCGAACTGGTCGCCGACATGGCCTCGGACGGCCTCACGCCGTCGGTCGCCACCTTCAAAGAGGTCCTCGCGGCCGTCGACATCCCGATCCGCGTGATGCTCAGGGACGCCAAGGGGTTCGCGCCCGGCGACCTGAAGGAGCTGCGCCGGAGGGCGGCCGAGCTCAGGGAGGCCGGCGCCGAGGAGTTCGTCCTCGGGTTCCTCGACGCGGGAGGGGAGATCGACGAGGGCGTCACGCTCAACCTCGCCGCCGAGCTGGAGGGGTGCGCCTGGACCTTCCACCGCGCGCTCGACAACTCCAACGACGTCTTCCGGTCCTGGGCGGCCGTGCAGGCCCTCGGGTGCGACACCGTGCTCGCCGCCGGCAGCGCGAAGGGGGTGGAGGACGGCATCGAGAACCTGAAGAAGCTCGTCACCCAGGCCCCGCCCGCGCTGCTCGTCGGCGGCGGCCTGCAGGCCCGGCACGTCCCGGAGCTCCTGGTCGCGGGCGTGAACGGGTTTCACGTCGGCAGCGCGGTCCGTCCGTCCGGATGGGACTCACCTGTCGATTCGGCATCAGTTCGGGAATGGGTCAATCGTCTGGTCTAGACCCTTGCCCTTCGCCGTTCTACAGTCACGTTGCTCCATGTGAAATGGCTGTTGCACTATATGCAATGCGGAGGGCGCGATGAGGCTGAAGGCACTTGTGGCCGTGCTGGGCGTGGGCGCGGTGGTCGCCTGCGCACCGGTGCAGTCAGGTCCGACGAGCTCGGGCACGGACGAGCAGACGGGACAGCTGCGGGTCTGGCTGTTCGACGAGGTCAACCGCGGCCCGAAGGAGGCGGTGGTCAAAGAGGCCATCTCCGAGTTCCAGGGCAAGCACAGCGGCGTCACCGTCGACGTGCAGTACATCCAGGTGTCCAGCCGGGCGGAGCGCTTCAAGGCCGCCTTCAGCGACCCGAAGAGCGCCCCGGACGTCGCCGAGTTCGGCAACACCGACCTGGCGGGCTACGTCTCCGCGGGCGGGTTCTCCGAGCTCGACCTGAGCAAGTGGGACGAGTCGAAGGACCTGGTTCCGACGATCCTCGACACGGCCAAGGTCGACGGCAAGACGTACGGCGTGCCGTGGTTCGTCGGCGTGCGCGCGCTGTACTACCGCACGGACGTGTTCACCGAGCTCGGCCTCAAGCCGCCGACGACGCTGGACGAGATCGCGCCGCTCGCCCGTGAGATCCGGCAGCGCAAGCCGGAGCTGATCGGCATCTCCGCCGGCGGCAAGTACCTGTTCGCCGCGCTGCCGTTCATCTGGGCGCAGGGCGGGGAGATCGCCAAGTCCGACGGTGGCAAGTTCACCGCCGCGATCGACAGCGCCGAGTCCAGGGCCGGTGTCGCCAAGTACACCGAGCTGATCAAGGACGACATCTGCCCGCCCGCCACCTGCGCGGGCAACGGCGGTGACGCGAGCGTCGAGGCGTTCCGCGCGGGCAAGGCCGCGATGACCATCGGCGGCGACTTCAACCGCAAGTCGGTCGACGCGTCCAGCGCGGCCGGCAAGTACGGCGTCGTGCCGCTGCCCGGCAAGACCAAGGGCTCGGTCGCGCCCGCGTTCGCCGGCGGCAACCTGCTCGGCGTCATGAAGGGCACGCAGCGCAAGACGCTCGCCAACGAGTTCACGCAGCTGCTCGCGTCGAAGAAGTACCAGCAGAAGATGTATGCGGCGATGGGCAACCTGCCGACGTTCACCGACGTGCAGAAGCAGGTCGCGGAGTCCGACAAGTTCCTGGAGCCGTTCACGAAGACGCTGCAGTCCGGCACGAAGTTCGTCCCCGTCACGCCGGCGTGGGCGAAGATCGAGGCGCAGACCGTGGTGCCGACGATGCTCCAGGAGATCGTCACCGGCGCGAAGAACGTCGACACGGCCACCGCGGACGCCGCCAAGACGATGAACGCGGCCTTCACGTCGTGAGCATGACCGCCAAAGGCCAGGGGCGGACCGCGTTCGCCTACCTGGCTCCAGCGCTGCTGGTCCTCGGGGGCCTGCTGGCCTACCCGATCTACCAGCTGGTGCTCATCTCGCTCTACGACTACGGCCAGGAACAGGTCAGCGGCGGCGCGCCGCTCGAGTTCCTCGGTCTCGGGAACTACCAGAACCTGCTGGGCAACCAGCAGTTCTGGGGTGTGCTCGGGCAGACCGTCGCCTTCGCGGCGGTCTGCGTGGTCGGCACGTTGCTAGTGGGCGCTTTTCTCGCGATCCTCGCCACGAGGGTCCGCACCTGGGTCCGGATGACGTTGTTCCTGGCGGCGCTCGGCGCGTGGTCCACGCCCGCCGTCGCCGGCTCGACGATCTGGCTCTTCCTGTTCGACGCGAACTTCGGGTTCGTGAACGAGGTCCTGGGCATCCAGGGCTTCTCCTGGACGTTCGACAAGTGGACGGCGTTCGGGCTCGTCGCGGCACAGGTGATCTGGTGCTCGTTCCCGTTCGTCATGGTGACGCTCTTCGCGGGCATCAAGGCGATTCCGGGCGAGGTGCTGGAGGCCGCGGCACTGGACGGCGCGTCGGCGTTCCGCACGGCGTGGAGCGTCACGCTCCCGTTGCTGAAGCCGATCATCCTCGTGGTGACGATCCAGTCGATCATCTGGGACTTCAAGGTCTTCACGCAGATCTACGTGATGACGAACGGCGGCGGCATCGCCGGGCGCAACCTCGTGCTCAACGTCTACGCCTACCAGCAGGCGTTCGCGGCGTCGGAGTACGGCCTGGGCGCGGCCATCGGTGTCGTGATGACCGTGCTGCTGCTGGGAATCACGATGTTCTACCTCCGCGCGCTGCGGCGGTCGGGGGAGGTCCTGTGAAGCGCTGGCTGACCGAGGGCCTCGTCCTCATCATCGCCGCCGTGGTGGCGTTCCCGCTGTTCTGGATGGTGCTGTCCGCGTTCAAGCCGGAGGACGAGATCATCTCGGCCGACCCGGTGCCCTGGACGACGCGGCCGACGCTCGACAGCTTCACGCGGGCGCTGACCGTCGCGAACTTCGGGCGCTACTTCATGAACAGCATCATCGTCGCGTTGATCGTGGTCGCACTGAGCATCCTGATCTCGTTCCTCGCGGCGACCGCCCTGACCCGCTTCCGGTTCCGCAGCCGCACGACGTTGCTGATCATGCTGCTGGTCGTGCAGATGGTGCCGGTCGAGGCGCTGACCGTGCCGCTGTTCTTCCTGATGCGGTCCGTCGGTGACAGCGTTCCGGTCTTCGGCCTGAACCACCTCGGCTCGCTCGTGCTCGTGCACCTCGCTTTCAGCCTGCCCTTCGCCATCTGGATGCTGCGGGGCTTCGTCGCCGCGGTGCCGGTGGAACTGGAGGAGGCCGCCACCCTGGACGGCGCCTCGAGGTTCCGGTTCCTGTGGCAGGTGCTGTTCCCGCTCGTCGCGCCCGGCCTGGTGGCGACGTCGGTGCTGTCGTTCATCCACGCCTGGAACGACTTCCTGTTCGCCAAGACGTTCATCATCTCGGCCGTGGAGAACCAGACCCTGCCGCTGGCTCTCCAGGTGTTCGTCAAACCCGACCAGAACGATTGGGGCGCGATCATGGCGGGCTCCACCCTGATGACCATTCCTGTGCTGATCTTCTTCGTGCTCGTGCAGCGCCGGCTCGTGTCCGGCCTCGCGGGGGCGGTGAAGGGATGAACCTGCTGCCACGCCCGGTGTCCTACATGGACGGTGGAAGGCTCTGCGAGTACAAGGGCTGGGAGACCGTCCTCGTCGACGGCCCTCCCGGCGGCTACCGGCTGCTCTCGTCCGACGACGGTGTGCTGATCGAGGCCAGCGACGCGGCCGGCGAGATGAACGCGTTGCAGACGTTGCGGCAACTGCTCGGCGCCCAGGCGTTCCGGGCCGCGGGGGAGAAACCGTCCGTCATCCCCGCGTGCGAGGTCGTCGACCACCCGCGGTTCGAGTGGCGTGGCGTGATGCTCGACGTCTCGCGGCACTTCCTGCCCAAGCGGGAGGTGCTGCGCTACGTCGAGCTGCTGTCGGTGCACAAGCTCAACGTCCTGCACCTGCACCTCACCGACGACCAGGGCTGGCGCTTCGAGGTGAAGCGCTACCCGAAGCTCACCGAGGTCGGGTCGTGGCGGGAGGACTCGAGGTTCGGCGACCGGCGTTCCGCGGGCATGAAAGGTCGTCCGCACGGCGGTTTCTACACGCAGGAGGACCTGCGGGAGATCGTCGAGTACGCACGGGCGCGGCATGTCACGGTGATCCCGGAGATCGACATCCCCGGCCACTCGCAGGCGGCGATCGCGGCCTATCCGGAACTGGGCGTGCACGGCGGTGGCGTCTGGACCGACTGGGGCGTCAACGAGCGCGTGCTCAACACCGACGAGTCCACAGTGGACTTCTACCGGAACGTGTTCGACGAGCTGATGGACGTCTTCCCGTCGGAGATCATCGGGCTCGGCGGCGACGAGGCGCCCGGCCACGAGGACGGCGTGCTCGTCCGGGCCGTCGCGGAGCACATCGTGAGCAAGGGCCGGCGGCCGTACGGCTGGGACGAGGTCCTGGACGCCCGTCCGCTGCCCGCCGGCACGGTCGTCGCGTCGTGGCGCGGCGTCGAGGGCGGCATCACGGCGCTCGGTGAGGGCCACGACGTGGTCATGTGCCCTGAGCAGCACGTGTACCTGGACTACCGGCAGTCGGACTCGCCCGACGAACCGATTCCGGTGGGAACGGTGACGACGCTGGAGGACGTCTACGCGTGGGAGCCGGTGCCCGAAGGCCTCACGGGCGAGGAGCCCGGACGGCTGCTGGGCGCGCAGGCGAACATCTGGACCGAGCACCTCGACTCGGCCCGGCGGGTGGACTACGCGGCGTTCCCGAGGCTGGCCGCGTTCGCCGAGGTCGTGTGGTCCCCGGCGGAGAAGGATCCCGGGTTCGTGCGGCGGCTCGAGGAGCACCACCTCCCCAGGCTCGACGCCCTGGGGGTGGAGTACCGGCCCCTCAACGGTCCCCACCCCTGGCAGCGACTGCCCGGTGTTCCCGGTTTCCCGCGGTGATCACATCGCGGCGTCTTCCTCGGGCATGAGGATCCAGGCGGCGACGTAGAGGAGGGCTCCGGTGCCGAACCCGAGCAGCGTCGCCGCCACCAGGATGATCCGCAGGATCGCGGCGTCCACCCCGATCATCTTGGCGACGCCGCCGCAGACACCGGCGAGCATCTTGTCGCTGCGGCTCCTGCGGAGCTTCTTGACCTGGGCTGTCGCGTCGTTGAGCACGTTGTTCGTCATGCACCAAGATTCGCCGGTTCCGGGCTCCGGCACATCGGTGACCACCCCGAACCCGACCCTGATCCGGGGTGGTGACACCAGGGTTTCAGTCGAGGCAGAACTCGTTGCCCTCGACGTCCTGCATCACGATGCAGGACTCGTTCTCCCCGTCGGCCTCCATCACGCGCACGCACACCGCGCCGATCGCCTCCAGCCGGGCACGCTCGGCCTGGAGCGCGGCGAGGCGTTCCGCACCGACGAGCCCGGTGCCCGCCCGCACGCAGACGTGCACGCGGTTCTTGACGACCTTGCTCTCGGGAACGCGCTGGAAGTAGAACCGCGGGCCCTCGCCCGTCGGGTCGGCGACCGCGGACCACGAACCGTCGCTCTCCGGCGGAGCGTCGTACCCGAGCACCTGGCTCCAGAACTCGGCGACGCGCACGGGTTCCGCGCAGTCGAACGTGATCTGGACTTTCTTGATCGACCCCATCCGCCCAGGTTAGTCGTACCCTGAGGCCCATGCAGTCCCCTGAGGAGCTTGCGTCGGGGCTCGACGGCGCGGGGTACCTGCCGGACGGCGGGATCGCCACGGCGGCGTTCCTCGCGGTCCGGATGGGGCGGCCGCTGTTCCTCGAAGGCGAGCCCGGCACCGGCAAGACCTCGCTCGCGCTCGCGCTGGCCAAGTCGATGGACGTGCCGCTGATCCGCCTGCAGTGCCACGAGGGCATCGACGCCACGCAGGCCCTGTACGACTGGGACTACCCGCGTCAGCTCATGCACCTGCGCGTGCTGGAGACACGCGGCGAGGTGGACGAGGCGTCCCTCTACACGCGGCGGTTCCTGCTGGCCAGGCCGCTGCTTCAGGCGCTGGAGAGCGCGCCGTGCGTGCTGCTCGTCGACGAGATCGACCGGGCGGACGACGAGTTCGAGGCGTTCCTGCTGGAGGTGCTGTCCGAGAACGC
Source organism: Lentzea sp. NEAU-D7 (assembly GCF_026242055.1). Lineage (GTDB taxonomy): Bacteria > Actinomycetota > Actinomycetes > Mycobacteriales > Pseudonocardiaceae > Lentzea. Next base: position 141,861 of record NZ_JAPJDL010000020.1, read on the forward strand.
GGTCAGCATCCCCGAGTTCGGCGAGATCAGGGCGACGACGCCCCCGCTGACCGTGCTGACCTCGAACCGGACCCGCGAGGTGCACGACGCGTTGAAGCGCCGCTGCCTCTACCACTGGCTGGAGCACCCGTCGCTGGAGCGCGAGGTCGCGATCCTGCGCCGCACCCTGCCCGGCATCGACGAACGGCTCGCCGTCCGGGTCGCGGAGGCCGTGCGGAAGATGCGGGGGCTCGACCTGCTGAAGCCGCCGGGCGTCGCCGAGTCGCTGGACTGGGCGCGGGCGCTGCAGGCGCTGGGGCGTGCGGAACCGGACGCGACGACCCTCGGCGCGGTCCTGAAGTACCGGGAGGACGCGGAACGCGTGCTCGGGAGCACAATCGTGGGGTGACGGAAGCCTGCGTCGGGTTCACGCGCGTCCTGCGGGGCGCCGGACTGCAGTGCGGGCCCGACCGCGTGCAGGCGTTCCTGCGGGCCACCGAGCACGTCGACCTCTACTGGGCCGGGCGCCTCACGCTGTGCGCCGACCCGGACGACCTGCCGCGCTACGACGCCGCGTACCGGGCGTACTTCGGCGGCACCCCGCCCCGTTCGCGGACGAAGGTCGAGTTCGACTCGATGACGGTCGGCGTGGCCGCGTCCGACGTGGAAGTGCTGAAGCACAAGGACATCTCCGAGTTCGACGCGGCGCCGCTGATCGCCCGGCTGAACCCGCTCCCGCCGCGCAGGCGGTCGCGCCGGCTCCGCAAGGCCCGTCGCGGCCGGATGGACCTGGCCCGGACGGTGCGCGCGATGATCGCGACCGGCGGCGAGATCGCCCTGCCGCGCCACCGCCGGCGGGGCTCGAAACCACGCCGGCTGGTGCTGCTGATCGACGTCTCCGGCTCGATGGCCGCCTACTCGGACGCGCTGCTGAGGTTCGCGCACGTCGTCGCCCACGCGATGCCCGTCGAGGTCCGCACGATCGGCACCCGGCTGACCCGCGTGACCCGTCAGCTCCGGGAACGCGACCCGGACCGGGCGCTGCGGGCCGCCGGCCGGGCGATCCCCGACTACGAGGGCGGCACCCGGCTCGGTGACGCGCTGCGGCGGTTCAACCAGCAGTGGCGGCAGCGGGGTGCGGTGGTCGTGCTGTTCAGCGACGGCTGGGAACGCGGCGACCCGAGCCTGCTGGCGGCCGAGATGGCGAGGCTGGGACGCGTGAGCCACAAGGTCATCTGGGCCAACCCGCACGCGGGCAAGCCCGGCTACCGGCCCGTCCAGCGGGGTGTGCTGGCGGCGCTCCCGCACGTCGACACGATGGTCGCGGGCCACAGCGTGCACGCGTTGGAAGAACTGCTGAAGGAGGTGCGCCGTGCGTGATGTCCTGTACGACCTCGCCGAACGGGTCGCGAACGGCGAGACGGTCGGGGTCGGCACGGTGGTCGCGACCTTCAGCTCGGCGCCCCGGCCCGCGGGTGCGGCGATGCTCGTGACGCAGGACGGCGAGGCGGTCGGCAGCGTGTCCGGCGGCTGTGTCGAGGGCGCGGTGTACGAGCTCGCGCAGGAGACCGCCGAGCCGGTGCTGCAGCGGTACGGGGTCAGCGACGACGACGCGTTCGCGGTAGGGCTGACCTGCGGCGGCATCATCGACATCTACGTCGAGAAGATCAACGCCGAGACGTTCCCCCAGCTCGCCGAGGTGGTGGAGGCGGTGCGCGCGGAGGAACCGGTGGCCGTCACGACGGTCGTCGAGCACCCGGACGGCATCGGGCGGCGCATGGTCGTCTGGCCCGACCGCCGCGACGGCAGCCTCGGGTCTTCGAGGATCGACGACGCCGTCGCGGACGACGCGCGCGGGATGCTGGCTTCAGGGCGGAGCGGCGTGCTGCGGTACGGGCCGGACGGTCAGCGGCGCGGCGAGGGCATGAGCGTCTTCGTGAACTCGTTCGAACCGCCGCCGCGCATGCTCGTGTTCGGAGCGATCGACTTCGCCGCGGCGATGGCCCGGCTCGGCGCGTTCCTCGGCTACCGCGTCACCGTCTGCGACGCGCGACCGGTGTTCGCCACGCGCAGCCGGTTCCCCGAGGCGGACGAGGTCGTCGTCGCCTGGCCGCACCGGTACCTGCAGGCCGAGGCGTCCAAGCTCGACGAACGCACGGTCATCGCCGTGCTGACCCACGACCCGAAGTTCGACGTTCCGCTGCTGGAGGTCGCGTTGCGGCTCAAGGTCGGGTACGTCGGTGCGATGGGGTCCCGCCGCACGCACGAAGACCGCCTGCAGCGGTTGCGGGAGGCGGGTCTGACCGAGGGCGAGCTGTCGGGGCTGGCCTCGCCGATCGGCCTGGACCTGGGCGCGCGGACGCCGGAGGAGACGGCGGTGTCGATCGCGGCCGAGATCATCTCCTTGCGGTGGAAGGGATCCGGCCGTCGTCTCGTCGATCTTGGTGAACCGATTCATCACTGATCGGGTTGTTGAACCCGCAAACAGGGAGCAAGCTGGAGTGACCCTCGTCACTTAAGGCCCACCATCCTGGGAGGGGTCAATGCACATCTCGGTCAACGTCGACGGAGTGACATACGCCGACGAGGTCGAACCCCGCCTCCTGCTCGTGCACTACCTACGGGAGCGATTGAGCAAGACCGGCACCGTGGTCGGTTGCGACACCGGCAACTGCGGCGCCTGCACCGTTCACCTCGACGGCCACAGCGTGAAGTCCTGCCAGATGCTGGCCGTGCAAGCGAACGGACATGAGGTCACCACGATCGAAGGCCTCGCTCGCGACGGCAAGCTGCATCCCGTGCAGGAGGCTTTCCGGTCCAACCACGCGTTGCAGTGCGGTTTCTGCACCCCCGGAATGATCATGCAGGCCATCGACCTGCTCGCCGACGAGTCCGATCCCGACGACGAGACCGTGCGCAAGGGCCTGGAGGGCAACCTCTGCCGCTGCACGGGCTACCAGAACATCGTGCGCGCGGTCCAGGACGCCGCCCAGCGGATGAAACCGGGCGCGGGCCCGAAGCAGGAACAGCACAGCGACGAGCACGTCAGTTCCAAGCAGCCGGTAGGTGGCGAATGACCGCCACAGCCGAACCGGAGATCGGCAAGGCCCGGCTCCGCAAGGAGGACGCCCGGCTGATCACCGGCCAGACGAGGTGGACCGACAACCTCCAGCTGACCGGCATGCTGCACATGGCGGTGCTGCGCAGTCCCGTCGCCCACGCCCGCATCACGAACATCGACGTCAGCCGCGCGACGGCGATGCCCGGTGTGGCCGTGGTGCTGACCGGTGAGGACTTCGCCGCCGAGCAGGGCTCCCTGCCGTGCGCGTGGCCGATCACCGAGGACATGAAGTCGCCGCCCGCGCCCGCGATGGCCGTGGACCAGGTCAACTTCGCCGGTGAGGCCGTCGCCCTGGTGATCGCCGACAGCGCCTACCACGCCGCGGACGCGCTGGAGGCGATCGACGTCGACTACGAGGACCTCCCGGTCGTGCTCGACATGGAAGAAGCCTTGCGGGACAACGATCTGGTGCACCCCGATCTCGGCACGAACAAGTGCGCGACGTGGATCTTCGACTCCGCCGAGGCCGGGGTGGGGACGAACGTCGAGGACGAGATCGCGTCCGCCGAGGTCGTGATCGAGCGGACGTTCCGGCAGCAGCGGCTGATCCCGGCGTTCATGGAACCGCGGTCGGTCGTCGTGGACACGACAGCGGGCATGTTCACCGTCTGGTCGGCGACGCAGATCCCGCACATCCTGCGCTGGATGCTGTCCGCCGTCACGGGCATCTCCGAGCACAAGCTCCGCGTGATCGCGCCCGACGTCGGCGGAGGGTTCGGCGGCAAGCTCCAGGTCACCCCGGAGGAGCTGCTGTGCCTGCTGGTCGCCCGCCGCATGGGCCGCCCGGTGAAGTGGACGGAGTCGCGCACCGAGTCGATGCTGTCCGCGCACCACGGCCGCGACCAGATCCAGAAGATCACGCTGTCCGCCCGCCGCGACGGCACCGTGACCGGCCTGAAGGTCGAACTGCTCGCCGACATGGGCGCCTACCTGCGCCTGGTCACTCCGGGTGTGCCGATCCTGGGCGCGTTCATGTTCAACTCGATCTACAAGTTCGCCGCCTACCGGTTCGTGTGCACCAACGTGTTCACGAACAAGGTGCCCACGGACGCCTACCGCGGCGCCGGACGGCCCGAGGCCACGTTCGCGATCGAGCGGATGATGGACGAGCTGGCGGTCGAGCTCGGCATGGAGCCGATGAAGATCCGAGAGATGAACTGGATCAAGCACGAGGAGTTCCCGTTCAACACGGTCGCCGGGCTCACCTACGACTCCGGGAACTACGAGGCCGCGACGGCTCGCGCGATGGAACTGTTCGGGTACGACGAGCTGCGCGAGGAGCAGGCGCGGCGTCGTTCCTCGGGTGATGTGGTGCAGCTCGGCATCGGGATCTCCACCTACACCGAGATGTGCGGCCTCGCGCCGTCCCGCGTGCTGGGCGCTCTGCGTTATGCCGCGGGCGGCTGGGAGACCGCGTCGATCCGCATGCTGCCCACCGGCAAGGTCGAGGTCATCACCGGCACCTCGCCGCACGGGCAGGGCCACGAGACGGTGTGGTCGCAGATCGTCGCCGACAAGCTCGGCGTGCCGTTCGAGGACGTCGAGGTGCTGCACGGAGACACGGCGACGTCGCACAAGGGCATGGACAGCTACGGGTCGCGGTCCCTGGCGGTCGGCGGCACGGCCCTGGTGCACGCGGCGGACAAGGTGCTGGCCAAGGCGCGGACGCTGGCCGCGCACATGATGGAGTGCGACGAGGCGGACGTGGAGTTCGCCTCCGGCTCGTTCTCCGTGCGCGGCACGTCGACGGTCCGTTCGCTGGGCGACGTGGTGCTGGCCGCGCACGTCGCGCACGACCTGCCCGAGGGCATGGAACCCGGCATGGACGCCGACGCAACGTTCGACCCGGACAACTTCTCGTTCCCGCACGGAACCCATCTGTGCGCAACGGAAGTCGACACCGAGACGGGCATGGTGCGCATCAGCCGGTACGTGGCCGTGGACGACGTGGGCACGGTCATGAACCCGCTGATCGTCGACGGCCAGGTGCACGGCGGTCTCGCGCAGGGCATCGCGCAGGCGTTGTACGAAGAGGCCACGCACGACGAGATGGGCACGTTGACGACGGCGACGTTCGCCGACTACCTCCTGCCCTGCGCGGCGGACCTGCCGGCGTTCCTCACGGACCGCACGACCACGCCGGCGACCTCCAACCCGTTGGGCGCCAAGGGAGTCGGTGAGGCGGGCACGATCGCCTCGACGCCCGCCGTGGTGAACAGCGTGCTGGACGCCGTGCGGCACCTGGGCGTCCGGGACATCGAGATGCCCATGTCGCCGGAACGGGTGTGGACCGCGCTGCAGGGGCGTCCGGACCCCGGTGCGGGCGACGTGGCCGCAGGTGGGCTCGGCTCGATCGACGCGCAGGGAGGGCAGTCGTGATCCCGGCGGAGTTCAAGTACCTGTTCCCGTCCACTGTGGACGAAGCCGTGCGGATGCTCGCCGAGGAGGGCGAGGACGCCAAGGTCATCGCGGGCGGGCAGTCGCTCGTGCCGGTGCTGCGCATGCGGCTGGCGGCGCCCACCGCGTTGATCGACATCGGCGGCCTGACCGAGCTGACGGGCGTGCGCGACGACGGCGACTCGTTGCTCATAGGTGCCATGACCACGCATTACGAGGTGCAGCGCGATCATCTGGTCCAGGACCACGCGCTGTTGCTGCGCCTGGTCACGGACACGATCGCGGACCCGCAGATCCGGCACCGCGGCACGTTCGGCGGCTCGCTGTGCCACGCGGACCCGGCGGGCGACCTCCTGGCGCCGGTGCTCGCCCTGGACGCCGTGATGATCATCGCTGGGCCTTCTGGCCGTCGTGAGGTGCCCGCGGCGGAGTTCTTCGTCGACTACTTCACGACGGCGCTGGCAGCCGACGAGATCCTGGTCGACGTCCGCGTGCCGAAGTACACCGGCTGGGGTGCGCACTACGAGAAGCTCAACCGCGTCGCGCAGGCCTGGTCGATCGTCGCGGTCGCGGCGGCCGTGCAGGTGCGCGACGGCACGATCTCCGCCGCTCGGGTGGGCCTCACCAACGTGGGGTCCGGGCCGGTGCGCGCCACCGGGGTGGAGGAGGCCCTGATCGGGCAGCCGCCGTCGTCCGAGGCGATCTCGGAGGCGGCCCTGCGCGCGTCCTCGGGTGACGGGTACAAGGACAACCTGGCTCGGGTGCTGACCGGCCGTGCGCTGACCGCGGCGGTCGCGGGATGAAGCTGACGCACTCGTTCACGTCGCCGGCGCCCGCCGAGGAGGTGTGGGAGGCGCTGATCGACCCCGAGCGGGTGGCGCCGTGCCTGCCCGGCGCCACCCTGACCTCGGTGGACGGCAAGACGTTCAGCGGGGAGGTCAAGGTGAAGCTCGGCCCGGTGCAGCTGCTGTACCGGGGGAGCGGCGAGTTCGTCGAGATCGACCCGGTGCTGCGCCGTGCCGTCATGAAAGCCGCGGGCAAGGACGCCCGCGGCAACGGCACGGCGTCGGCCGTGGTGACCTTCGTGGTCGGCGACTCGGTCGAGGTCGAGACCGACCTGTCGGTCACGGGCCGTCCGGCCCAGCTCGGTCGCGGCCTGATCGCCGAGGTCAGCGGCAGGCTCGTCGACCAGTTCGCGGAATGCCTGGCGAGCACGCTGGGATCCGTGGATCCTGACGAGGTGGCACAACAGCAGCATCTCCGAGTGGTACCCGACGAGCCGATCGATCTGATCGACACGGCAGGCGTTCCGGTGTTGAAGCGCGTGCTGCCCGTCGCGGTGGCAGCGCTGGCGGTCGTGCTGTTGGTGGTCCTGCGACGCAGGCGGCAGCGCTGAGGCCTGCGGTCCGGTGGCCGGCGTTGGTGCTGGCCACCGGCTTGCTGCTGTCCGCGTGCACCGGCTCGCCCGTCGTCGTCACCTCGGCGCCCCCGCCGCCGGCGTCGACCTCCCAGGGACCGCCTCCGGCGCGTTCCTTCGTGCTCACCGCCGGCGGGGACGTCCTGATCCACCCGGCGCTGACCGACCAGGCGGTCGCCGACGGAGGCGCGGCCGGGCGCGACTACCTGCCGTTGTTCTCGGGCATCAAGGAGACCTTGAAGGCCGACCTCTCGCTGTGCCACCTCGAGGTGCCGCTGGGCCCGAAGGAGGGGCCGTTCTTCGGCTACCCGGCCTTCCTGGCCCCGCCCGAGGTCGCGAAGGGCCTGGTCGACGTGGGCTACGACTCGTGCTCGACGGCCTCGAACCACACGCTGGACCGCGGTGTCTCGGCGATCACGACGACGCTGGACGCGATGGACGCCGTCGGCCTGAAGCACACCGGCTCGTTCCGCACGCAGGAGGAATCGGCGGCCCCGCTGATCCTGGACGCGAACGGCGTGAAGGTGGCGCAGCTGTCGTTCACCTACGGCTTCAACGGCATCCCGCTGCCCCAGCCGTGGCGCGCGAACCAGATCAACGCGGCCAAGATCCTGGCCGACGCACGGGCCGCGCGCGCCGCCGGCGCCGAGGTCGTCGTGCTGTCCGTGCAGTGGGGCAACGAGTACCAGCACGAGGCGACCGCCGACCAGAAGGCGCTGGCCCGGCAGCTGCTCGCCGACCCGGCCCTGGACCTGATCATCGGGACGCACGTGCACGTGGTGCAGCCGTTCGAGAAGATCGGCAACAAGTGGGTGGCGTACGGGCTCGGCAACGAGGTCGCCCGGCACGCCGAACCCCGCGGCGTCACCGAGGAGGGGGTCGTCGCGCGGTTCAGGTTCGAGCAGGGACCCTCCGGCTGGTCCGTGGTCGAGGCCTCCTACACGCCCACCCTGGTGGAGCTGGGGCCGCCCATCCGGCTGGTGGACCTGACCAGGGTGCCGCCCACCGCGCGGCGGACCGAGGCGATCAACCGGACCGAGGGGATCGTGTTCAGCCTGGGCGCGGCCGAGCAGGGCTTGGCCCGGGGCAAGCCTTAGACCCAGTCCGCGTCGATCCCGCGGGCACGCAGCATCTTCAGCGCCTCCTCGTTGCCGGTGTAGAGCAGCGTCATCGACTTGAGGTTGGGGAAGTGCCGCAGGTCGGCGAACTCGTCGACGTCGAACAGGTCGTCCTCGCCGTCCCACCCCGGCGCGATCTCGAGGTAGATCTGGTTGCCGCCGTCCATCTCGATCTCGGTGATCTTCTCCGCGAGCTCGGCGGGGACCTCGAGCGCCTCGAAGTAGGCCAGGGCCTCCGGCACCGCCTCGACGCCCCAGGGGTCGTAGGTGAAGCCCTGCTCGGCGGCGTACGTGGTCAACCTGAACTTCGGCAGGAGGCCCTGGTTGTACATCAGCTCGTGGACTACGGCGAGCTTGAAGTTGGTGTCGGCGAACGAGATCGACTGGCCCATGGCCCGGATCGTATAGGTCGGTCGATCAACTATTGAGCTTGCTGAGCACCCTGTCGTACCGGTCGGTCCAAGCCTGCGTGAGCGCGTCGCTCTCGAACTCCCCGACGCGGTCCGGAACGGGTGGTTTCGCCAGCACCGGCAAGTAGCCGTCCACGGGCACGAGCGAATCGCTCGTGACATCGCCGTCCAGCAGCGGCAACGTCGCCAGCCCGCACGCGTAGTCGAGCTCGGGCAGTGCCGCCGCCAGGGCCACCCCGGCCGCCATCCCGACCGAGGTCTCCAGCGCCGACGACACCACGCACGGCAGCCCGCACGCCTCGGCCACCTCCAGCGCCTTCCGCACGCCTCCGAGCGGCGCCACCTTGATCACCGCGATGTCCGCGGCCCCGGACACGGCCACCCTGAGCGGATCCTCGGCCTTGCGGATCGACTCGTCCGCGGCGATCGGCACGGAGACCCGTCGGCGGACGGCCGCGAGCTCGTCCAGCGTGTGGCACGGCTGTTCCACGTACTGGAGGCCCCCGGCGGCCCTGTCCATGGCCTTGATCGCCGCGACGGCCGTGTCGACGTCCCACAGCATGTTCGCGTCGACCCGGACCGCGCCCCGAGGCCCCAGCGCGTCGCGCACCGCTTCGAGGCGCGCGCAGTCCTCTTCCAGCGTCGACTCGGCGACCTTCACCTTGGCCGTCGAGCAGCCCGACCTCGCCACGATCTCGTGCGCCTTCTCCGGGCCGACCACGGGCACCGTGCAGTTGACGGGGACGCGGTCCCGCACCGGCGCCGGCCAGCCCTCGTTCGCGGCCTCCAGCGCGCACGCGAGCCAGGCCGCGGCCTCGGCGTCGTCGTACTCCTCGAACGGGCAGAACTCGCCCCATCCGGCCGGTCCTTCGAACAGCAGGCCGGTGCGCTGGGTGATGCCGCGGAACCGGACGCGCATCGGGATGGAGTAGACGTGCACGGCCCGATTCAAGCGCACTTCTGGAACTCCAGCGAATGACCGCCCCCGCGCAGGTTCACCGTGCCGACCGGTTGGACGGCGAGCAACGTGCAGACGATCTGCTGCACGGCGGAGGCGCTGAGCTGCGAGACGTCGCTCGAGAGGTTCACGTCGAGGCCGTTGGCGACCCGGTCCACGGTGGCCGGCGCGGCGTCGAGCGGCACCTCGGTGAACAACCCGCGGCTCTGCTCCGCGTTGGTGGGGCCCTGCGCCAGCAACGCCACGACGTCGAACCCGCTCAGGCTGCCCTCCGTCCGCCCGACGGGGACCACCCCGCCTCCAGCCGAGACCCAGTAGAGCGACGGCGAGGTGTTCTCGACGGGGCCGGTGGGCGCTTCGAGGCCGGGGATCGGGTCGGTGGGGCGGATGCCGCACGCGGTGAGGACGGCGAGGACGAGCACCGCGAGCCCAAGCTCACGCAGGGGTCCCCTCCAGGGGGTCCCCCTGATTCCATTCTCCCAGGCGGCACCGACAGTTTTCGGCCTCACGACGCACCGTCCAGCGGCAGCCGCAGCGTGAACAGAGCACCGCCACCCGGCCGGTTGGCCGCCTCCAGCGTGCCGCCGTGCAGCCGTGCGTTCTCCCACGCGATCGCCAGCCCGAGTCCCGAGCCCTCCGACCGCCCCCGCGACGAGTCGGCCTTGTAGAACCGCGCGAACACGTGCGGCAGGACCTCGTCGGGCAGACCGGGCCCGGAGTCCGCCACCTCGATCACCAGCGAGGTCTCCGATACCGACAGCGCGACCGACACCGGCGGCGAACCGTGCCGCAGCGCGTTGCCGACCAGGTTCGCCACGATCACGTCCAGCCGCCGCGGGTCCAGCCGGGCGCGCACCCCGTCCGGCAGCGACGCGGACACGTCCGAGAAGCCGCGCATCCGCAGGCACGTCCGCACCACCTCGGCCACGTCGACGTCGTCGAGCGCGAGAGCCGCCGTCCCCGAGTCGAACCGGGTGACCTCGATCAGGTCGTTCACCAGCCTTGTCAGGTTCAGCGTCTCCCGGTTCACCAGCCGCGCCGCCTGCCCCGCCACGCCCGGCAGCGACGCGGTCTCAGCGTCCAGCACGTCGGTCACGGCCGTCATCGCGGCCAGCGGAGTTCGCAGCTCGTGCGACACGTCCGCCACGAACCTCCGCGCGTCGGCCTCCATCCGCCGCAGCTCGCCGACGTGGTGTTCCAGCGAGGAAGCGGTGCTGTTGAACGTCGACGCGACGGAGGCCAGCTCGTCGCGCCCGCGCACCGGCACCCGTGCGGAGAGGTCGCCCTGGCCGAGCTTCCAGGCGGCCAGCTGCAGCTCCCGCACGGGGCGCAGCACGCCGCGCGCCGCCAGGAAACCCAGTCCCAGAGCCAGGAGCAGCACGGCGCCGCCGATCAGCCACGCGTTGCGCGCCAGTTCGTCGACGAACTCGACCTCCGACGTGAACGGCCGCAGCACGTACACCTCGATGCCCGACGGGGTACCGGAAGCCACCCGCAGCTGCATTCCCACGACGAGCCAGACACCGTCCGCGTACGACACGCGCTGCCAGCCGACGCGTCCGGTCGACACGAGCGAACGCAGCTCCGGCGTGATCACGGACGGGTTCATGCCGCCGGCGGCGGTTCCGTTGCCGTAGGCCAAGGCCTGGCCTTCGCGCCCGGAGACGCGGGCGGCGACCCGTTCCAGGACCTCGACGTCCACCGGCCGCGCGGGCAGCGGGTAGAGCTGCTCGACGCGGTTCGTGGTCTCGATGACGGCGTTGTCCTGGGCGCGCTGCACGATCGCGTCGCGCGCTCGCACGTACCCCGCGCCGGCGACGGCCGCGGCGGTCACGACGGTCAGCAGGGCGAACGCGAGAAGCAGCCGCAGCCGGAGCGTCACAGCGGTCCGAACCGGTAGCCGAAGCCCCGCACGGTCTGGACGTACACGGGCGCCGCCGGATCGTCCTCGATCTTCGACCGCAGCCGCTGCACGCACGCGTCGACCAGCCGCGAGTCGCCGAGGTAGCCCTGGTCCCACACAGAACCCAGCAACTGCTGTCGTGACATCACGCGGCCGGGCGAGGAGGAGAGCTCGAGCAGCAGCCGCAGTTCCGTCGGCGCCAACGAGACGGGCTTGCCGAACCGCGTCACGACGAGGCCCTCGCGGTCGATCGTCAGGTCGCCGTGGCGCTCGGCCACGACCTCGGTGACGGAGGCGGACGAACGGCGCAGCACGGCGCGGATGCGGGCCTCCAGCACACGGGCCTGGGCCGGCTTGGCCACGTAGTCGTCGGCGCCGGCCTCCAGGCCCGCGACCACGTCGATGTCGTCGTTGCGCGCGGTCAGCATGATGATCGGGAGGTCGCCGGAGGCGCGGATGCGACGGCACACCTCGAACCCGTCCACGCCCGGCAGCATCAGGTCCAGCACGACGACGTCCGGCGTGACGCTGCCGAGCAGTTCGAGGCCTTCCTCGCCCGTGCGCACCGCGTCCACGGTGTGGCCCTGGTAGGTCAGGGCGAGCGACAGTCCCTCGCGGACCGCTTCGTCGTCCTCGATCAGCAGTACGCGCGGCATGCCCTCCAGCCTTCCCGACGGGTCTCATGGGGACGTTCGTGCGACGTCATCGTTGCGTAACGACCGCCCGTGCGCAGTACGCCGCCCGTCGCACTGCCCTCGGCCGGGCCCGACGACGCGGTCAGGCACCCAGCCGCTTGCGCACCCAGCCGGAAGCCTGGTCGACCACGACCACGAGAAGCAGCACCACGAGGATGTGCGTGACCATCTTGTCGAACCGGAACAGCTTGATCGACTGGTTGATCAGGAAGCCGATCCCGCCCGCGCCGACCAGGCCGAGCACGAGCGACGACCGCACGTTCACGTCCAGCCGGTAGAGCAGAAGCCCCGCCAGGGAAGGCAGCACGGTCGGGAGCACCGCGTGCAGCGCGATCTGCGGACCGGACGCACCGGTGACCTCCAGCGCGTCGCGCGGCCCGCGGTCGCTCTCGTCCATCGCCTCGGCCCAGAGCTTGCCCATCACGCCGGTGTTGTGGAACACCAGCGCCAGCACGCCCGCGAACGGCCCGAGCCCCACCGCCGTCACGAAGATCAGCGCGAACACCACGTCCGGCACCGAGCGCAGGAACGACAGCACCGCGCGGGCCGCCTGCTGCGCCCACGCCGCCGACGTCGTCGCGCGGGACGCCAGCAGAGCCAGGGCCAGGGCGAACGGGATCGAGAACGTCGTGCCGAGCAGTCCGATGTAGAGCGTGATCACCGCTGCTTCCAGCGACTTCCCGAGCACCGAGAAGTCCGGCGGCAGCGACTCGGCGAGGAAGTCGGCCATGCCCTCCCAGCCCGCGATCAGCGTGGCGGGCGAGAACTCCGTCGCCTGCCAGGCGAGCACGTGCACGGCGAGGAAGACCGCCACCGCGACCCAGACGACGGGCGCGGGCCAGCGACGGCGAGGAGCCGCGAGCTTAGGAGCAGCCGTGACACTCATGCCGCCACCATCGCCTTCATCTCGACGACACGATGTGCGTAGGTGTGCGCGAGCTCAGGCTGGTGCAGCACAGCCACGACGGCCATCCCGTCACCTGCCAGGGCTTGGAGCAGCTCCATCACCTGAACCGCGGCCTGCGGGTCGAGCGCCGACACCGGTTCGTCGGCGAGGATCACGTTGGCGCGCTGGCACAACGCCCGCGCGATCGCCACGCGTTGCTGCTGCCCGCCGGAAAGCCGCGCACACCGGTCCAGCGCGCGGTCCGCGAGCCCGACCCTCTCCAGGCAGCTCATCGCCTCCTCCCGGACGTCCTGCGGGAAGAAGAACGAGCGGTGCAGCGCAAGCCGTCCCAGAGCGCCGGAGCAGACGTTGTCCAGGGCGTTGCGGCGGCCGACCAGGTGGATCTTCTGGAACACCATCGCGGCGTTCCCGCCCACCTCGATCTCGCCGCCGTCGGGCGTCTCCAGCCCGACCACGCACCGCAACGCCGTGGACTTGCCCGAGCCGTTCGGCCCGAGCAGCGCCACGAACTCACCGGGTTCGACCGAGAGGTCGAAGCCGTCCAGCACGGTGCGGCCGCCGAACGACTTGCGCAGGCCGCGGATGGTGAGCATCAGACGTCCTCTTCCTTGAGCCCCAGCGTGGTCGCGAGGTCGAAGAGCACCTTGTAGGTGTCGTTGTCCACCTGGACGAGCGGTCCGGGCGGGGTGACGTCGAGGAACGCGCCGACCTTCTCGACGTCGGCGGGCGAGAGCCCCAGCAACGCCTTGCGCACCTTGTCCTTGAACGCCGGGTCGAGGTCGCCGCGCACGGTGATCGGGTCGTTCGGGATCGGCTCGGACTTCCAGATCTGGAGGAACTTCGACTCGTCGAACGTGCCGGCACCCTTGGCGGTCGCGAGCTGCTGGCTGTTGATCTCGGCGGCGTCGACCTTGCCGTTGATCAGCGACAGCATCGCCTCGGGATGCCCGCCCGCGTAGTCGAGCTTCACGTCGGCGACGCCGTGCTTCTTCAAGCCGTAGCGGGGAAGCGCGTCACCGGACGCCGACCCGACACTGCTCAGCGCGAGCGACTTCCCGGCCAGGTCCTCGATCGTCCGCGCGGGGGAGTCCTTCGCGACCCAGATGCCGGCGGTGTAGCTGGTGAGCTTCCCGGACCCGTCCGCGAACGACACCATGGGCTCCGCCTTGGCCTTCTGCGAAGCGAAGACGTAGCCGAGCGGACCGAACTGCGCGATCTCCAGCTTGCCGTTGCGCATAGCCAGCACCTCGGCCGCGTAGTCGTCGACGACCTGCAGCTCGACCTCGCAGCCGAGCTTGGTGGACAACGACTTCGCGAGCACTTCGTAGGCGGGCTTGAGCTTCTCCGGGTCCTCGTACGGCTCGACACCGAACCGCACCTTGCCGCCGTTGGGACAGTCACCGCCGCTCGAAGCGGAGTTCGTGGTGCCACAAGCCGTCAGGGCCAACGCCGCAGCGAGAACAACGCCGAGGGTTCTCATCACATCTCCTGGAGGAGGTCGTCGAGCACGGCCGGGGCGAGGCCGAGCGCGGTGGTCATGCCGATGCCGGAGGTGACCGAGACGGCCCTGGTGAGGGGAACGGGCGTCGCGGTCAGGAAGGGTTCGGGGGCCGACGCGTAGACGCCGCGCCAGCGTTCGAGCACGTGCAGCGAGGGAACGCCGAGCAGCCGAGCCGTCTCGGTGAGCACCAGGTCGTCCAGGTCCTCGGTCCGGTACGGGTCGACCGTGCGGCTGTAGTGGTGGGTGTCGCCGATGGTGAGCGAGCCGTCGGGGAGCTGGGTGAACATCAGGTTCAGCCCGGCTTCGACCAGCTCGGGGTGGTCGTGGGTGAGGCGCCGGCGGACCTTCTCGATGCTCGGGCACCGCGCGAACGCGTCGTAGCGCAGCATCGAGAACCCGGTCAGCACCGCCGGGTCGATCACGCCGCCGTGCGCGACGCGCAGCATTCGCAGCTGGCAGCGCTGGACGTCGCGCTCTTCGGCGATCTCGGGGAAGAACCTGTCGACGTCGTGGCCGACGGCGACGACTGTCGCGCGGCATCGGATCTCGCCGCGGGAGGTGCGGACCAGGCCGGGCTCGACGGTGAGCACGTTGGTCGACCAGTGGAACGTGACGCCGCGATCTTTCAGCAACCTGGCGATCGCGTGGACGGCTTCGCGTGGGTTGACGCGGATGTCGAGGGGGAGGTGCGCGGCGCCGAGGATCGAAGGATTGTTCAACAATCCTCCGGTTGGATCGTTGAACAATCCGGCTCGCGCATTGTTCAACGATCCAACATTGGCATTGTTCAACGATCCAACACGCCGTTTGTTGAACGATCCGCGCGTGGGATTGTTCAACAATTCGACGTCGCGGACCTCGGCGAACTCCTCGAGCACCGCGAGTTCGTCCTCCTCGCGAGCCACGACGAGCGACCCGGACTCGCGCAGCCAAAACCCGGCCTCCCGGGCAAGCGTCAACCACTCAACGCGAGCGGCCATCGCGTACGAGAAAGCCACCCCGTCCTGAGCGGTGAAGCACCCGTGCCCGAAGTTGCGCACAGAAGCCCCAACAGCGTGCTCGTCGCGCTCGACCACGGCGACGGAAAGCCCCCGCCGCACCGCGTGCCAAGCATGCGCGAGCCCGACGACACCCGCGCCGACGACCACCAGGTCCACACTTGTCATGACAAGAACGATGAGCGGCCGCCAACCCGGAAGCAATGGGTGTTCTGATGTGTTCACTAGGAGTTCAGACTTGTTATGACATGTATCCTCGGCGGCATGGAGATGCCCCTGCACGAGCGCATCGCGGCCGATCTGCGGCGCCGCATCGCCTCCGGTGAGCTGGCCGTCGGAGATCCCGTGCCGTCCGAGTCGCAGCTGGGCGCGCAGTGGAACGCCTCGCGCGCGCCGGTCCGGCAGGCGCTGACGTCGCTCAGGGCCGAGGGCATGATCGGCGGCGGCCGCGGCAAGCCCGCGGTGGTGCGCCGGCACACGCTGTCGCAGCCGTTCGAGACGTTCCTGTCGTTCTCCAGCTGGGCCGCGGGCCTCGGACACGTTCCGGGGCAACGGACTCTGGAGATCGCGCGCCGTCCGGCCGACGCCGACATCGCCGACGCCCTGCAACTCGACGAGGGCACGCCGGTCGTGCAGCTGCTCAGGCAGAGGCTGATCGACGGCAGGCCGACGATGCTGGAGCGCACGACGTTCGTGGAACCGGTGGGGCGCCTGCTGTTCGACTTCGACTGCGACAGCGGATCGCTCTACGCGTACCTGGGGGAGCAGGGCGTCGACATGACCGTTGCGCGGCACCAGATCGACGCCGTCGCGGCCGACGCTCAGGACAGCGAGCTGCTGGAAGTCGAACTGGGGGCGCCACTTCTGCGGGAACGTCGGTGTGCGTCCGGAATGGACGGAAGGCCGGTCGAGTACTCCGACGACCGCTACCGGCCGGACATGGTCAGCTTCTCGATCGAGAACTCCCAGCAGGCGCACCCGGCGCTGCTGCGGGACTGGAGGGCCTCGTGAACGGCGCGATGAAGGTCGACCTGGTGGTGCTGGACATCGCCGGCACCACGGTGGAGGAGCACGGACTCGTCTACAGGGCGCTGGCGGACACCGTGGTCGCGGCCGGCGGATCGGCGCGGAACGTCGGCGAGTGGATGGGGGCCGACAAGTACGAGGCGATCTCGTCGATGCTCGGCAAGTCCGAAGTGGACGCCGAGTTCCAGGACTTCCACGAGCGGCTGGCGAAGTACTACGCCGAGACGCCGCCCGCGCCGATCCCCGGTGTGCCGGAAGCGTTGGCGCGTCTGCGGAGCAACGGTGTCAAGGTCGCGCTGACCACCGGGTTCGACCGGCCTGTCGTGGACGGGCTGCTCGACGTGCTGGGCTGGCGCGAGGGCGTGCTGGACGCGGTGGTCTGCGTGGACGACGTGCGAGCCGGCCGTCCGGCGCCGTACATGATCCACCGGGCGATGGAGCTGACCGGTGTCAGGGACGTCCGGCGCGTGCTGACCGCCGGTGACACCACGCGAGACCTGCAGGCGGGCACCAACGCGGGTGCGGGGTTCGTCGTCGGCGTGCTCAGCGGCAGCCAGACGGCGGAGGAGCTCGGCGCCGTCCGGCACACGCACCTGCTGGAGTCCGTCGCCGGTGTTCCCGGTCTAGTCGAGGGCGGCGGTGTGGCGTAGCTGCTCGGGGGCCGGGTCCGCGACCAGGACCCGCAGCGCGTCGGCGAACCGGTCGAAGCGCCGGTCGAAGTCGGCCAGCTCGCGCGACGGTTCCGCGACCAGCGCCGCCCGGCCCGGCCTCGGTACTGCGCTCGCCAGCGCGTCGCGGAGGGGCTGGGCCCGGCGCAACGCCACGAGCAGCGTCCACAGCCGCCGCTCGACCAGGGCGACCTGCACCGGGTCGCCGGTCACGCGCAGGAAGTCCGAACGCGCGGCGGTGGCGCGGCGGCGTTGTGCGGGGCAGGTGAAGTCGGTGGACCGGACGACCTGCGTGTCCGGTGCCGACCGGGCGAGTGCTTCCTCCGACCGGAACCGCCGCGAAGGCGGGGTCCCGGCCGGGTTCCACATCCACCAGGTCGTCATCCGACCAGGTCGTCCGCGTCGACGATCTTGTACGCGTAGCCCTGCTCGGCCAGGAACCGCTGCCGGTGGGCGGCGTAGTCGGTGTCGAGCGTGTCGCGCGCGACGACCGAGTAGAAGTGCGCCTGCCGGCCGTCGCCCTTGGGGCGCAGGATCCGGCCGAGGCGCTGGGCCTCCTCCTGCCGCGACCCGAACGTGCCGGACACCTGGATCGCGACGGACGCCTCGGGCAGGTCGATGGAGAAGTTCGCGACCTTGGACACCACCAGGGTCTGGAGCTCGCCCTTGCGGAACTGGTCGAACAGCTCCTCGCGCTCCTTGTTCTTCGTCGATCCCTTGATCACCGGTGCCCCCAGCTCCTCGCCCAGTTCGTCGAGCTGGTCCAGATAAGCACCGATCACGAGCGTCGGCTCGCCGGAATGCCGCTCCAGCACCCGCTTGACCACCGGGATCTTGGTCCGGGCCGTCGAGCAGAGCTTGTAGCGCTCCTCCGGCTCGGCCGTCGCGTACTGCAGCCGCTCGTTGTCCGTGAGCGTCACGCGGACCTCGGTGCACTCGGCGGGAGCGATCCAGCCCTGCGCCTCGATGTCGCGCCACGGCACGTCGTACCGCTTCGGCCCGATCAACGAGAAGACGTCGCCCTCCTGGCCGTCCTCGCGCACCAGCGTCGCGGTCAGCCCGAGACGGCGGCGCGACTGCAGGTCGGCGGTCATCCGGAACACCGGCGCGGGTAGCAGGTGGACCTCGTCGTAGACGATCAGGCCCCAGTCGCGCGAGTCGAACAGGTCGAGGTGCTTGTACTCGCCCTTCGACTTGCGGGTGATCACCTGGTAGGTCGCGATCGTGACCGGACGGATCTCCTTGCGCTCACCCGAGTACTCGCCGATCTCCTCCTCGGTGAGCGAGGTGCGCGCGATCAGCTCCCGCTTCCACTGCCTGCCCGCCACGGTGTTCGTGACCAGGATCAGCGTGGTCGCCTGGGCCTCGGCCATCGCCGCCGCGCCGACCAGCGTCTTGCCCGCGCCGCAGGGCAGCACGACGACGCCGCTGCCACCGGCCCAGAACGCCTGGGCGGCCATCCGCTGGTAGTCGCGCAGCTTCCAGTCGGTCTCCTCCAGCTCGATCGGGTGCGCCTCGCCGTCGACGTACCCGGCCTGGTCCTCGGCCGGCCAGCCGACCTTGAGCAGCAGCTGCTTGAGCCGCCCGCGCTCGCTCGGGTGCACGACGACGGTGTCGTCGTCGATGCGGGCCCCGAACATCGGCGCGATCTTCTTGTTGCGGAGCACCTCTTCGAGCACCGCGCGGTCGTTGGAGTGCAGGACCAGCCCGTGAGCAGGGCTGTTGGTCAGCACCAGCCGCCCGAACCGGCCCATGGTGTCGACCACGTCCACCAGCAGCGGCTGCGGCACCGGGTAGCGGCTGAACCGCACCAGCGCGTCGACCACCTGCTCGGCGTCGTGCCCGGCCGCTCGCGCGTTCCACAAGGCCAACGGCGTCACGCGATACGTGTGCACGTGCTCCGGAGCCCGCTCCAGCTCGGCGAACGGCGCGATGGACGTGCGCGCGTCGTTGGCGAGGGGGTGGTCGACCTCGAGCAGCAGCGTCTTGTCCGACTGGACGATCAATGGGCCATCGGTCACGCCGACAAGTCTCCCTGACGACGCCAAATGCGTTCGACCTGCGTCAACTGGTGAAGACAACTGTGAGGCGACACACGAAGCCAACAGGCCGTGTCGTACGTTCTCGCCCATGAGCACCGAGTCGACCGATCCCGTCGAGCCGCCGGCCGTGGTGACCCCCGAACCCGCGGAGACCGAGACCGACGAGTCGCCCAAGAAGAACAGCTGGCTGAAGTTCGTCATCGTCGGTGTGCTGGCGATCGTGCTCGTCGGCGGCGGCGTGTGGGCGCTGACGGCGCTCAACACCACCGGCGTCGGCGACTGCGTGAGCGCCTCGCCCAAGGACGTGGACAAGCCCGACGGCGACTGGGACATCTCGTCGAAGAGCTGCGACGACACCGCCGCCACGCACCGCGTTGCCGCCGTGCTGGCCAACGCCGAGGACCAGTGCCCCGCCGAGGGCATCTACGAGCAGATGTCGTCCGGCGGTGGCAAGTCGATGTGCCTGATGCCGAACCTCGCCGAGGGCAACTGCTACACGTCGAGCGACGACGGCGCCTTCAAGAAGGAGCCGTGCACCAAGGACTCCCCGGTGAAGATCGTGAAGAAGGTCGACGGCCTGCCCGAGGAGGGCTCGGTGTGCCCCGAGGGCTCCAGCGAGCTGCGGTTCAGCGAGCCGGCCTCCGTCTACTGCATGGGTGTCCACGAATGATCCTGATCGGGTGAACTCAGTTGAGCTGAAGCCCGCCTGACGCCGATACCCAGGCCATGAAGAAGGTCGGCCTGGGTGTTGCCGCTGTCATCGCGCTCGTGCTGCTCGGCGGGTTCGTGCTGACCCAGCTCGGCGACGTGGCCGAAGCGGCACGCGAGGGCGACTGCGCGCGGATCTCCGGCGCCTTCGACAACCCGACCTACCAGGCGCTCGACTGCGGCTCAGAGCAGGCGAACGTCAAGATCGCCAAGATCCTCGACTGGAACGAGAAGGCCTGCCCGTCCGGCGGCATGGACTACTCGACGTACACGGGCGAATCCACCCTGTGCCTCATGCCGAACTTCGTCGAGGGCGCCTGCTACGGCCAGGACTCCGAGATCGGCATCGCCAGGGTCGACTGCTCCACGAAGGACTCGGTGAAGGTCGCCAAGGTGGTCAGCGGCAAGGCCGACCGCGCCGCCTGCGGTGCCGCGCGCGCTGCGATCTTCCCGGTGCCCGCGACCACCTTCTGCCTGGAACGCGGCGACCAGAAGCAGTAACCCGCCCCTGGGCGCCGTCGCGCGCTCAGAAGTTGCCGCAGGACGCGGTCATTCATTCCGCCGCCGTCGTTCCAGCTGTCGACCCCGGCCCTGGTGGTCTGTGTCGCGCCGGAGCAGCGCGACGGCGTGTCGAGCACGATGCCGTCGGCACCTGTCGCGTTGTTGATCGTTCCCTCTGTCCGGATCGGACCGCTCTGAGGTTCACGGGCCTTCGCCGGTCGGCTCCGCGCGACCGTCCAGGTGGAACGCAGCTCTCCAGCGGATCCAAGCGGTCGTAACGTTTCCGTAAAGCCCGAGAGTTTTCCCGCGCCGCATGGCACTGTCTGCTCCGGCCGTGTCGGGGGGCATGGGCCATCTGGGGTATTGGGAAATGAGAGAGCTTCATGAGCACGACCGAATCCGCTTCGCCCACGTCCGCGCCGAAATGCGCCGAGGGCGTTGTCGCCACCCCGTAGCGGGGCTTTGACCTCATGAAACCGGAGTTGTGTCAGCGGCTCCGGTTTCGCTGTCTTTTGCGTGACTTCATCCGAGAGGAATCCAGTGACCGACCCCAACTACCCCCAGCAGCCAGGGCCCTACGGGCCGCCTCCCGGTGGACAGCCGCAGCAGCCGTACGGCCAGCCCGGCCAGCCGAACCCGTACGGTCAGCCGCCCCAGCAGGGCTACCCGGGCCAGGGCCAGGCGGGTCAGCCCGGTCAGCCCGGCGACCCGTACGCCCAGCAGCCGGGCCCGTACGGCCCGCCTCCCGGTCAGATGCCCGGCCAGCCCCTGGGCCAGCCGATGCCCTACGGCCCGCCGCCGAAGAAGAGCGGCGCCGGCAAGATCATCGGTTCGATCGTCACCATCGTCGTGCTCGTCGGCGTCGCCTTCCTGGCGAAGGCCCTGATCGGTGGCGGCCTGAGCGCCATCACCGAGCCGTCGGCCAAGCCGGGCGACTGCGCGAGCGTCACGGGCACCACGTTCAGCCCGAAGTACAAGAAGGTCGACTGCTCCTCGGCCGAGGCGAACTACTTCATCGCCAAGGCCATGAAGTCGACGTCGGAGGCGTGCCCGAGCGAGGACTACGCCGAGTACACCGAGTCCGGCCGGCGCAGCTCGTCGCTGAAGCTCTGCCTCGTCGAGAAGCTCGAAGAGGGCAAGTGCTACGAGGAAGAGCTCGTGAAGATGAACATGGAGGGCATGAAGCCCGTCGACTGCTCCAAGGGCAACAACGAGTTCGCCGTCCAGAAGGTCCTGAAGGTCGAGAAGGTCGTCCGGGCGGCGACCGCGGACTGCGGTGAGGCGACGGCCATCGCCTACGCGGAACCCGCGCCGGGCATCACCTACTGCATCTCGGCCGCCGGCGGGCAGTGACCGCACGAAAAATGGCGGGCCGGTTCTCCGGTCCGCCATTTCTCGTGCCGCGAAGCGACTAGTTCGTCGTGCCGGGTGGCAGCAGCTGCTGCACGTCCAGACGCCCGGAAAGCACGTCCTCGGTGTCCATCATGTCGGCGACGCGCTGGAGCCGGATCGGGTTCAGCGACAACGGGAACGTGCCGACCGACACGAGGGCCGCGGTCGGTGCGTCGACGTCCGCGTAGCCGGTCAGGGAGTCCTGCACGGCGAGCTTGTTGGCCTGCGCGCGCTGCTGCGCCTCGCGCAGCACGTCCCGGAACACCTTCAGCGTCTTCGGGTTCGCCTCGGCGAACTTCTTCGACGACGCGTAACCGGACATCGGGAAGTCCAGCGTCGGGCCGCGGGCGGTGTCGGTGACGATCTTCGCGCCGATCTTGCGCTGCGCCTTCGTGATGAAGGGCTCGATCATGAACGCGGCGTCGACCTGGCCCGCGGTGAGGGCGGCCTCCATGTCGGCGAACGCCATCGGCTTGAACTTGATCTTCTGCTTCTCGACCGCGGCGGTGTCCAGCACGGCCCGCGTGGTCAGCGCGCCGATGTCGGTCTCGCTGTTCACGGCGATCGTCGGCTGGGACTTCTTGCCGGGGTCGTCGTAGTCCGACGTGGCCGAGGTGACCAGCGCCATCGAGTTCGGGCCGGCCTGGTAGGCCTCACCCTGCAGCTGCAGCTCGGTGCCCTCGGCGACCGCGCGGAAGAGGCTGACGTGCGTCGCCCACGTGAGGTCGAGCGTGGTGTCCAGCTGCTTGATGGCCTCTGCCTCGCTGGGCTGGGTGACCAGGTTGACCTGCAGACCGGCCTTCTCGAACAGCTTCTCGGTCAGCGCGATCCGCAACGGGGCCACGTCGACGACCGGCAGCACGCCGATGCGGATGACGTTGCGCTCGACGTCCGCGTTGCCGCCGTTCGAGGAGCTTCCGAACAGGCCGCAGCTCGCGGTCAGAACACACGTGATGAGCACTGCAGCAAGCCGCAGAGCTTTGGCTCGGGTAGCCATGGCACCTCTCGCCGGTAGGGCTTGGGTAGCTTCGAATTGATCAGTGAGCGTCGCCACAGACCAGGGCGTCCGCAGTCCCAACTGCGAGTTCGGACGGACGTGGGGTGTGCCGACAACCGGGGATGTTAACCACCTGAACGTATGAAACGACACCCCATCTCGATACGGTGAGTGCTTCTGGAGACTTCCCCCGGGGAGGGGGTGACCATTACCCTTCCGGCTCGGGTGGCACAGGTCGTAGTAGACCGACGTGTCTTCAGACGGGGTAGGGCGCCTCACCGGGCGAACAACCTCTGTGCTGCAATTCGGCCCGTTTGACGAGTCCATGCTCGGTCCTGGGGAGAGACCGGGACACTGCTGCTGGAAGAGGAAGCCCAGAGTGGCCCGACGTGAGAGAGGTCCCAGCCAGTTTGGCGTGGGTGACACCACACGCTCCGAAAGGCCCGAAACGGGTGACGGACTGGCTGCGCTGGGTAACGGACCGATGAACGTGACACCGGACCCGGTGAACCACGACACCGGTGCCGGACCCGGTTCGGGATCTGCCCGATCCGCGGGATGGCGCCTGCGCAACTGGCGGTTGCGCACGAAGCTGCTCGCCGTTCTGCTCATCCCGACGGTCTGTGCGCTCGCCCTGGGTGGTCTGCGAGTCCGCAGCGACCTCCAGGCCGCGACGGAGTTCAACAACCTCGCGAACCAGATCCGCCTCGAGACCGCGGTCGCGGACCTGGTGCAGCAGCTGCAGCGCGAACGCGACCTGTCGGTCAGCTATGTCGCGTCGAACAAGAAGGTCGACAGGGTCGTTCTCGAACGGCAGCTGCGCCGCGTGAACGACACCAGCGAGGCGTTCAGCAACAGGATCGCCGAGCTGAGCTCCGACCTGAACTCGGCTGCCGTCGAGCGCTTCCAGGTCGCGGCCAAGCAGCTCGACCGCCTGAACAGCCTCCGCAACTCGGTGCGCGACACGCAGTACCCCGCCGAGGCAGTCCAGCGCACCTACTCGGAGTCCATCGAGACGCTCATCAACCTCGGTGAGCAGACGATTTCCGAGATCAACGACCCGGAACTGGTGCGACTGCACCTGACCACGAACGCCATCGCGCGCATCAAGGAGCAGGAGTCGCTCAAGCGGGCGATCCTCCTGGACGTCTTCCAGCGCAAGGCGTTCACGCCGTCCCAGCTGCGCTCCCTGCAGGCAGCGGACGCCGAGCTCGAAGCGGCCCGCAACGACTTCCGCAAGTCCGCGACGCCCGAGCAGGCCAAGATCTACGACGACACCGTCACCGGCCTCATCGTCGACAACGCGAACGACATGCAGGAATCGGCGATCAACCAGCAGGCGGGCCAGAAGGACTTCACGCAGGTCACGCCCGAGAAGTGGGACATCGCCGCCACGCTGACGGTCAACCTGACCCGTGACGTCGAGAACCTGCTGGTCGAGCAGCTGCAGACCAAGACCGACGACCTGGCGGGCGACACGCGCGCCAGGGCGTACGTCGAGTCCGGCATCGTGCTCGTGATCCTCGCGCTCGCGCTGCTGATGGCGCTGTTCGTCGCCCGCTCGATCCTCAACCCGCTGCGCACGCTGCGCCGCACCGCCCTCGACGTCGCCGACCACGGTCTCCCCGACGCGGTCGAGCGGATCCTCGCGGACCCCAACCCGGAGAACGCGGCCAAGACCGCCGTCGAACCGGTGCCGGTGCACACGCGGGAAGAGATCGGTCAGGTGGCGCGCGCGTTCGACGCGGTGCACGGTGAAGCGGTGCGACTGGCCGCCCAGCAGGCCCTCCTGCGCGACAACGTCAACGCGATGTTCGTCAACCTGTCCCGCAGGTCGCAGGCCCTGGTCGAACGCCAGCTGAACCTGATCGACCGGCTGGAGCAGGACGAGCAGGACCCGGACCAGCTGGCCTCGCTGTTCGAGCTGGACCACCTCGCGACCCGCATGCGCCGCAACTCGGAGAACCTGCTGGTCCTCTCGGGCACGGACCTGTCGCGGCGCCTGACCCGGCCCGTCCCGGCCGCCGAGGTCCTCGGTGCCGCGGTCTCCGAGGTCGAGCAGTACGCCCGCGTGCAGGTCGGTCAGACCCCGGACCTCACGGTCCAGGGCCGCGCGGTCAACGACCTCGTGCACCTCATCGCCGAGCTGCTGGACAACGCCACGGCGTTCTCCGACCCGGTCACCAAGGTCACCGTTCGCACGGCCAAGACCCGCAAGGGCGAGCTGGCGATCGAGATCCAGGACCGCGGCGTGGGCATGGGCGAGCAGGAGATCATCGACGCCAACGAGCGCCTGGCCGACCCGCCGGACGTCGACGTCGCCGTCTCCCGCCGAATGGGCCTGTACGTGGTCGCGCGGCTCGCCAAGCGCCACGACATCAAGGTCCGCCTGCGCGGTAACGAGGACATCGAGGGCGGCACGACGGCGCTGGTGATCGTGCCGGAGACGCTCACCGCGATCCCCGGCCAGGCACCCGTCTCGACGCCGCCGTCCGGTTCCGGTTCGCTGGCCTCCGCGTTCGGCATGTCGCCGTCCTCGCCGGCACCGGCGCTGCCGTCGCCGATGTCGCCGTCGCCGATGTCCCCGGCCGAGCACACGACGGAGATCGGCACCACCGCTGCCAGGGCGAGCGGCATCGCCGGCGCCTTCGGCGGCGCCACCGGTGTCACGCCGCGCATCGACGAGTCGAGCCCGAGCAACCCGGGCATCCCGGTCAACTTCGTGCCCAGCTCGATCACCGACACCGGTGCGGGCGCGACGGCGATCCCCGTGTACAGCGACCCGCCGATCGAGGACGTGACGCCGTCCGAGCGGTGGCGCCGCGACCAGCTCGCGGCGGTCGAGCCGGAGGGTTCGTTCGGCGAGCCCACCCTCTTCACGGCCTACGAGGACCGCAACGAGGAAGCCGGCGAGATCTCCTTCGAGCCCGGCTACGAGACCACCCAGTTCGTGCCGATCCCGCCGATCGAGGACGAGCCCGCCTCGTCCAACGGCATCTCGCGCGCCTCGGCGGACGAGGGTCGTCTCGACATCGGGATGGGTCACCGCAACGGGACCTCGGAAGCCTCGCGCAAGAAGATCGAGCACGACCTGGACGCCCCGACCGAACGCCTCCCGATCTACGAGGCCGTCCTGTCGCAGTGGTTCCAGGCCGTGGGCAGTGAGACGTCCGCATCGGCCGCTCAGCCGGTCCCTGCGGCCGCTGAGGACGACGCACCGGCCGCCACCAACGGGCACGTCGAGTCGAGGCTCGGCGGGACCGACAAGCGCTCCGTCGAGTACATCGACGAGCCGCCGTCGACCCCGCCGCTCTCGGACGGGCCCGAACCGGAGCTGCCGACCCGGACTCGCAAGCCTGTACCGGCGGTGGCACCCACCACCACGTCGGCCGCTGGTCTTCCGGTGCGCACGCCGCGCTCGAAGGTCCAGCCGGCGGCTGAGGAAGTACCCGCACCCGCCGAGCAGGAGCGAGTTGTGGAACCCGAGCCCGTTGTGGAGGAGACTCCAGCGGCGGCACCCACTTCCGAGTCGGCTTGGCAATCGCCTGCCGATGAGGGATGGCACGCGGCTCAGGCGTTGTTGAACAAGACGCCGGAGACGAAGACCACGGCAGGACTGCCGAAACGGACACCGAAGGCTCAGCTCGTGCCAGGATCTGCAGCACCGAAGCAGCAGTCCCTGTCGCAGACGGCACAGCGCCCGCCGCTGCCGCCCCGTACCGCTGACGCGGTGCGCGGACGGATGTCGAGCCTGCAGAGTGGTGTCAAGCGAGGCCGGCACGCATTGATCGAGGCATACGCTGGTGACCAATCGAGCCGGCAGAACGAGGAGCAGGAGTGACGACCGCAGCGCAGCCAGGCAGCTTTGGTTGGCTTATCACCGACTTCGTGCGGAGGGTGCCCGGAGTGGCACATTCCGTTGTGGTGTCCGCGGACGGGCTGTTGCTCGCGGGATCCCAGGGCCTGCCCCGGGACCGTGCAGAGCAGCTGTCCGCAGTCGCGTCCGGACTGGTCAGCCTCACCCAGGGTGCTGCCCGCTGCTTCGAAGCAGGCGGGGTCAACCAGACGGTCGTCGAGATGGAGCGGGGCTACCTGTTCCTCATGTCCATCAGCGACGGTTCTTGCCTTGCCGTCCTGGCGGCGCCCAACTGCGACATCGGCCTCGTGGCCTACGAGATGACGCTGTTGGTGGAGAGAGTCGGTCAACAACTCACCCCTGAGCTGCGCGCGCAGCTTCAGGGTGTGGTCCGTCGCTAGACCTCATCTGAAGTTCAGGGGTGAGAACAAATGGCTGGTAGATCTGGCGCTAGAGGCCGGGGCTTCGGTAGGAACTTCAACTACCAGGAGTGGGCTTCTGGTGGGTTCCAGTTCGACGAGCCTGACGCGATACCCCAAGAACCAGAGGAAACCGAGGACGCGCCCCACGATGAGCGGGTTACAGGGCAAGGGCTAGGCGATATGTCTCAGCGTGAGGTGGACGACTCGTCGTCGTATCCGTACGACGACGTGCCGAACCGGTTCGACATAGACGGATACGGCTCCGGGTTGTTCGGTGGCCCCGGCGCGGACCTCTTCGGCCAGCACGAGATGCCGGAAGCGGTGCCGGAGCAACTGCCGTACACAACCGGTCCGCATCCGGTCTACAGCACTGGCGGCCAACCGGCGTACAGCACCGGTGCGCAGCCTCAAGTGCGTCCGGAGGAGAATGCTTCTGCGGACTCGGGTTCACTGGTGCGGCCTTACACACGCACCGGTGGACGCACACGGCCCGACTACGACCTTGCTATCGAGGCGCTGATTTCGACCAGCGAAAAGGGCCTCGAACGGGATGCCGCAGTACTTCCCGAGCACAGGTCGATCTGCGGGTTGTGTGTGGACACGCGGTCGGTGGCCGAGGTCGCGGCACTCCTACGCTTGCCTCTTGGCGTCGTGCGGGTGTTGATCGGCGACATGGCAAGCATGGGTTTGGTTTTGATTCACCAGGGCGGTCTGGTCGTGGGGGACCGGCCTTCCATGGAATTCCTGGAGAGGGTGCTCAGTGGGCTTCGCAGGCTCTAGTCCCCAGGGCGCCGAGGGCGCACGGAAGCCGACGACGTCCGCCAAGATCGTGGTGGCGGGTGGCTTCGGTGTGGGCAAGACGACGTTCGTCGGCTCGGTGTCCGAGATCGTCCCGTTGACCACCGAGGCGGTGATGACCGAGGCCAGCGCGGGGGTGGACGACCTCTCCGCCACGCCCAACAAGGTCACCACGACCGTCGCGATGGACTTCGGCCGCGTGTCGCTCGACAGCGACCTGATCCTGTACCTCTTCGGTACACCGGGTCAGCACCGGTTCTGGTTCATGTGGGACGACCTCGTGCGTGGTGCCATCGGCGCCATCGTGCTGGTCGACACCCGCCGCCTGGCCGACGCTTTCGCCTCGATCGACTTCTTCGACGACCGGCAGCTGCCGTACGTCGTCGGCGTCAACTGCTTCGACGGCCTCCTCCACCACAGGCTGGAGGACGTGCGCGAAGCACTGACGATCGACGAGTCGGTGCCGATCGTGACGTGCGACGCGCGCAACCGGCAGTCGACCAAGCAGACGCTCATCACGCTGGTGGAGCACGCGATGCGCCAGTGGATGTCCGTCCGCGCGGGCTGAACTCCTTCCGCCGGAGTACGACCCGCGACGCACGACTGAACGAGGCGAGCGCCACCTTCGGGAACGGCGCTCGCCTCATCGTCGTGATCTGACTCAGCTCGGTTCTGGTCGGTCCAAGTGGTCGTCCCTTCGCCGTTCTTCGCCGTTGCCGCTGTCAGCCGATGTGCAGGCCGACGCCGATGCCGATGAAGAGGCCGTCGAGCAGACCGTGATGACCGTCGTGCCAGTCGTCATCCCAGTCGTTGTCCCAGTCGTCCCAGTCGTGCCAGTGGTGTCCGGTGCTGATCCCGAGGCCGAGGCCCAGGCCGATGTCATCGGTCTTGGCCGCGGTGTCCAGCCGGACGTGGGCGGCGTTGTCGTCCTGGGTGCTCGGGGCGGCCGACGCCGTGCCCGACGAGAACGGCAGGGCGAAGGCCAGGGCTGTGAGGGTGGCGGCGACTTGAAGCGCCCGCCGGGTGTTGACCATTGTGGAGTCCTCCTAGGTCGGTGAACGTTTCTCGGGTACGTCCACGTCAACCGACGCTAGGCCGCGACACACTCACGTAAGAGTGATCGGGATCCCCGATCGGGGGATGACCGGCTGTCAGTCCTCGTCCACCAGAGCGGCGGACGTGACCCGATGGAGCGGGAACCTCAGCACCTCTCCGTAGCTGTGGTCGTAGCCCTCCAGCACACCGCCCCCGACCACGTGCGGCTCGATCACGCGCTGTGCCGCCGTGCCGTGGGAGTCGACGAACCCGACGAGCACCCTGCGGCGCGCCCGTGCGGCCTGCTGCAACAACGACAGGGTCGCGGACGGGCCGGAACCGAGGTGCCCGGGAACGGCGATCCGTTCACCCCGTGGTGTCGCGGCGGCACGATCACCGGCCCGGACCAGCCGGACGAGCTCACCCAGTCGCTCGTCGGGGTGCACGGCGGGTGACACCGGTTTGCGGACACTGCGCTGCCTCGGCGTGGTCCGGCGGCCGCCCGGCCGCAGGTCGAGCACCTGGCCGTCCGGGCCCTCCGCGGCCGGGGCGAACCCGGCCGAGCGCAGCCCGTCCAGCACGTCCGCCAACGGCAACGGGCTGACGAGCACGGTCGGAGCGATCCGGCGCAGCTCCAGCCGTGCCGCCTCGGGGTGCGCGAGGACCTCGCTGATCAGCACCGGGTCGTCGCAGCGCAGGAACGAGCCCGCCGCCCCGCCGCGCAGCCTGCCGTGGCGGCGCGCGGCGTCGTCGATCAGGTAGGTCAGCGACTGCGGGACCGGCGTGCGCGACCGGGTCTTGAACAGTTCCTGCAGCTCGTCGGCGGTGCGTCCGGCGTCGAAGGCCCGGCGGACGGTGGCCTCGCTGATCCGGTAGACGGTGGCACCGCCGGCCGACTCGACGTTCGCGACCAGCGCCAGCTCGTCCGCGAGCTCCGGTTCGAGACGGCCGGGGGCGACGACGGTGAGGTCGGCCTGCAGCAGCACGTGGTCCAGTGGCGCGGGCAGGGCGTCCCCGAGCGACTTCGCGGCGTGGCCGGGGCCCTCGTCGAGCAGCACGCGGCCCGCGCTGGTGATCGCGCCGAGGGCCAGCACGCCGACCGCGGTGCCCTCCTCGACCGTCCAGCGCACCAGCTCGTCGCGTTGCCTGCCGCCCCGGCGCGGCGCGCGCCAGCCGAGCAGGGCGGCCAGGTCGGCGGGGGCCGAGATCGCGGTGCCCTTGGGGAACGCGCCGAGCGCCTCCAGGATCCACCGCCGGTCGCGCGGGGCCTGGGCGCGGCGGATCTCGTCCGCGAGCGGGTTGAAGAGCTTGTCCTTCTCGTCCCGGCGGCCGATCAGCGCCGGCAGTCGCGGCAGGTCGAGCCAGGCGTGCGCGAGCGTGGCCCAGCGGACCTCGGTGGTCGCGGCGAGCCAGACGTCGGCCTTGGTCGTCGGCACCCACTCGGGTTCCGCGGCCTCGGTGTTCGCGGCCAGGTCCGCGCCGACCGCGAGCTCGATCAGCAGGGCGGCACGGCGTTCGTCGACGTCGAGGTCCTTGACGACCTTGCGCAGCTCGCGGACGCCCAGACCGCCCGTCCGCAGCACCGGCGCCGGTTCGGCCGACCAGCTCGCGATCAGGTTCTCGACGTGCCGGACGAGCTCCAGGGCCTCGCCGGCACCGGTGGCGTCGACGCTGCTCTGCTGGAGCGCGGTGGTCTTGAGCTTCGGTTCGGTGACCTGGATCGGGCCGAGAGGGCGCTCGCCGCGCAGTTCGAGGGCGATCTCCCGCGGCAGCTCGACCGTGCCGGGGTCGCGCCGCAGCAGCAGGCCGCGGGCGAGCAGCCGTTGCACGGGGGTCTCGGCCTTGTCGAGCGGCACGACGCGGGAGGCGTCCTTCGTGTCGCCGATGGGCGGTCCGGCGGCGAGCTTCTGCAGCACCCGCTGCTCGCCCTCGGTGATGCCGGTGAGGTCGTAGGTCTGCCCGGTCGCGCGGCCCAAGCCACCGGGGTGGGCGCCGAACGCCTCGCGGGTGAGGGGAGGGACCGACAGCGCGTCGTCGTCGCCCCAGGCGAGGGCGAGGGACCTCAGTTTCGCGACCGCCTGCTTGAGCGGCTTGGGCTTCACGTCCGGCCCGAGGACCTGCGCGAGTGTGGGCAACGCCACGGGCCCGGCGTCCGCACCCTGCACGACCAGGGCCTCGAGCACGGTCAGCGTGAAGGTGTCGAGGTCCTCGCAGGCACGCGCGATCGATGCCCTGGTGCCGACCCGCGTCGCGAGCACGGACATATCGGCAGGTGGGGGCGTTGCCAGATCGGGGCGCGCGCGCAGCAGCGCGACGAGAGCGACGTCGTCCTGGGCGCGCAGCCAGTCGGCGAGTGTGATGCCGGACATTCTCACCACGGTATATGGGCCGCCGGAGAACACGACGTGCTCTGTCACACTTGTGCCCGTCAGCAGGCACGACCGAGGAGGAGAACGTGGCGAAAGGACGCCCTGGACGGGTCGACCCGCACTGGCCGGATGGCCCGGACGGCGGTCACCCCGTCACCGAACTGACCAGTGACCTGCAGGGTGCGCTCTCCCCGTTCGGCACGGTGACGTTCCCGCTGCCGTCGGAGGACCTCCCGTACAAGCACCCGGTGACCGAGATCAACAAGTCCTGAGTGGATTGTCAGGCCGGTCTTAAAACTCGCCGAGTCGGGTGAGTACCGCAAAGGGCCCGGGGATAGGCTCGTTTCCCGCTTGAGCTGTACTTCGTGGGAGGACGACGATGCCGGTCCCCGGCCCTGGTTACTCGATCACCGTTCGTCTGGAGGCGCCGCCGTCAGCGAGCGCCGCGGGTGACCTCACTTCGGCCGTCGGCCGCGCCGGTGGTGTGATCACGGCGTTCGACGTCGTGGAGTCGCACAACGACCGCGTCGTCATCGACCTCACGTGCAACGCGCTGTCCGCGAACCACGCCAAGGACATCACCGACACGCTGGAGACGCTGCCCGGCATCGTCGTCCGCAAGGTGTCGGACCGCACGTTCCTCGTGCACCTCGGCGGCAAGATCGAGATCTCGTCCAAGGTGCCGCTGCGCAACCGCGACGACCTCTCCCGCGCCTACACGCCGGGTGTCGCCCGCGTGTGCGAGGCCATCGCGAAGAACCCGGATGACGCGCGCCGCCTGACCATCAAGCGCAACACCGTCGCCGTCGTCACCGACGGATCGGCCGTGCTCGGTCTCGGCAACCTCGGCCCCGCCGCCGCCCTGCCGGTGATGGAGGGCAAGGCCGCGCTGTTCAAGAAGTTCGCCGGCGTCGACGCCTGGCCGGTCTGCCTGGACACCCAGGACACCGAGGAGATCATCCGCGCGGTCGAGCTCATCGCTCCCGTGTACGGCGGCATCAACCTCGAGGACATCTCCGCGCCGCGCTGCTTCGAGATCGAGGCCCGCCTGCGCGAGAAGCTCGACATCCCGGTGTTCCACGACGACCAGCACGGCACCGCGATCGTCGTCGTCGCCGCTCTGCGCAACGCCCTGCGCGTGGTGAACAAGGACATCAAGGACTGCCGCATCACGGTCTGCGGCGTGGGCGCCGCGGGTTCCGCGATCATCCGCCTGCTGCAGGCCCAGACGCCGGGCGACATCATCGCCGTGGACGTCGACGGCATCGTGCACCGCGACCGCCCCGGCCTGGACTCGAACCTGAAGTCCATCGCCGCGTCCACGAACAAGGACAACCAGTCCGGCCGCCTGCACGACGCGCTGGTCGGCTCGGACGTGTTCATCGGCGTCTCCGCTCCCAACCTGTTCGGCGCGGAGCAGGTCGCGACCATGGCGAAGGACGCCATCGTGTTCGCGCTGGCCAACCCGGACCCGGAGATCGACCCGATGGAGGCCCAGCAGCACGCCGCCGTCGTCGCGACCGGCCGTTCGGACTTCCCGAACCAGATCAACAACGTGCTGGCGTTCCCCGGCGTCTTCCGCGGCCTGCTGGACGCGCACGCGCGCACCATCACGGACGCGATGCTGCTGGCCGCCGCGCAGGCCATCGCCGACGTGGTGGACGGCGACCGCCTCAACGCGTCGTTCATCGTGCCGTCGGTCTTCGACAACACCGTCGCCCCTGCGGTGGCCGACGCGGTGCGCAAGGCCGCCGCCACCTCGTAAGGGCCGCGGCACCAGCACGAGCCGGAAGACGTCAGGGGCGAAAAGCGTGCCCGCTGACGTCTTTCGGCACAGGCCGTCCGCGCGCGTCCGGCATACGATCGCCGTATGACCAAGCAGTTCACCCACCTGGACTCCCAAGGCGCGGCCCGGATGGTCGACGTCTCCGGCAAGGAGCAGACCACCCGGACTGCCGTGGCCACCGGGATCCTGCACACGACCGCCGAAGTGGTTGAGTTGCTGGGCGCCGACGGCCTGCCCAAGGGCGACGCCCTGGCGACGGCCCGGATCGCGGGCATCATGGCCGCGAAGCGCACCTGGGAACTCGTGCCGCTGTGCCACCCGATCGCGCTGTCGTCGGTGGTGGTGGACCTGGCACTGGCACCGTCCGCCGTGCTGATCACCGCCACCGTCCGCACGACCGACCGCACGGGCGTCGAGATGGAAGCCCTGACCGCGGTCTCCGTGGCCGGCCTGACGCTCCACGACATGGTGAAGTCGGTCGACCCCGCGGCGTCCCTGGACGCAGTGCGGGTGGAGCGCAAGGAAGGCGGCAAGTCCGGCCTGTGGGAGCGCCCGTGAAGGCGGTGGTGATCACCGCGTCCAACCGCGCCGCGGCCGGTGTCTACGCCGATCGCAGCGGACCCCTGATCGTCGAGTGGCTGACCGCACGCGGTTTCTCGGTCTCCTCGCCGGTGGTGGTGCCGGACGGCGACCCGGTGCGCGAGGCGCTGTCGGCCGCGGTGTCCGACGGCGCCGACCTGGTGCTGACGACCGGTGGCACCGGCATCAACCCGACCGACCGCACGCCCGAGGCGACCCGAGCGGTGCTGGACTACGAGGTGCCCGGCCTGGCCGACGTCATCCGGATGTCGGGCTGGCCGCGGGTGCCCGGCTCCGTGCTGTCGCGCGGCGTCGCCGGTGTCGCCGGACGGACGTTGGTCGTGAACCTGCCCGGCTCGACCGGCGGCGTGCGGGACGGGCTGGACGTGCTCGCCTCGGTCGTCGAGCATGCTCTCGACCAACTGCGTGGAGGTGACCACAAATGAGCGTGGTGCTGCGGGCCGTGGTGACCGAGGAACCGCTGTCGGTGGAGGAGCACGCGGCTCTGGTCGCGTCTGACCGGGCCGGTGCCGTCGTCACCTTCTCCGGTGTGGTGCGGGACCACGACGGCGGGCGGACAGTGCTGGAGCTGGAGTACCACTCGCACCCTTCCGCCTCGGACGTGGTGGCCGAGGTCGTGGAGTCGTTGGCCTCGAAGTACGCCGGGGTGCACGGGATCGCCGTCTCGCACCGGGTCGGGCCGTTGAAGATCGGTGATGTGGCGCTGGCCTGTGCCGTGGCCGCTGAGCACCGGGGGGAAGCGTTTTCCCTTTGTTCCGACCTGGTGGACGAGGTCAAGGCTCGGTTGCCGGTGTGGAAGAGGCAGGTCTTTCCTGGCGGCGAGGACGAGTGGGTCAACTGCCCCTGAGGTTGGCCTGGTCCGGTCGGCTTGGAGGGTCGGCTTGCCGTGCGCGGGCCGGGCTTGGGTGCGGGTCGGCTTGCGGGCGGTTGTCGCGTTCCAGCGGGGTGGGTCGCGTTCCTGGTGTTCGGTCGCCTCGCGGGTGCCTGGTGGCACCGCGGGTCCGGTTGTGGCGGCTGGTTCCTGTTCCAGCGGAGGGGTCGCCTTGCGATTGCCGGTGCTGATTCCAGCGGAGAGGTCGCGTCGACTCGACACTACGCCTGACTGGCTCGCCCCTGCCTGGTCCGGCAACTCGGCGGGCTCGCCCACGCTCGTCTGGCGCGCTGCGGGCCCGCCCCACCCGGAAATGCAGGCAGGGACCTCACCGTCGGGGGGTAACGGTGAGATCCCTGGTCCTGTGTCAGCCCACTAGTACGGGCCGGCGTTCGTGCGACCGATCAGATCGGTCCGAGCCGGGGAGGCTCAGACCAGGATCTTGTGGCCCGGGAAGATCAGGTCGGGGTTCGTGATGAAGCCCTTGTTCTTCTCCACGATGGCCTGGTAGCCGCCGGCGACCTTGTTGGCGTCCGCGATCTTCGACAGGGTGT
Organism: Lentzea sp. NEAU-D7; assembly: GCF_026242055.1. Taxonomy (GTDB): domain Bacteria; phylum Actinomycetota; class Actinomycetes; order Mycobacteriales; family Pseudonocardiaceae; genus Lentzea. The sequence goes on from NZ_JAPJDL010000020.1 coordinate 176,890, forward strand.
CGCCCGCCTTGATCTCGTAGTTGCCGTTCGGGTTCGTCTTCGAGCCCTCGAGCACCACGGCGGGGGCCTGCTGGACCGGAGCGGCGGCCTGGCGCTGCTGCGGCTGGACCTTGCGCTGCTGCTGCGGGGCCGGGGCGGTCCTGGCGGCCGGAGCCGAGTTGACGCCCAGCTTGCGGCTGCAGGCGGGCCAGGCGTTGTTCACGCCCTGGCCGGCGGCGACGCGCTCGGCGACAGCGATCTGCTGCTCGCGCGAGGCGTTGGCCGGGTTGCCCTGGCCGCCGTAGGCGTTCCACGTCTGCTGGGTGAACTGCAGGCCGCCGTAGTAGCCGTTGCCCGTGTTGGCGCCCCAGTTACCACTTGCCTCGCACTGAGCGAGGGCGTCCCAGTTCACGGGGGCCGCGTTGGCGGTGCCAACGGCCAGGCCCAGAGGGGCGCCGGCGATGATGCCGACAGCCGCGACCTTGGCGATAGTGCGAGCGGCGGAACTCTGCTTGCCCTTGTTGCCTCGGTTGAAAGCCATGTGCCTCTCGGTCCACCTCACCTGCTGCCAGGAACTCGGGTTCGGGGCCCGGTGCGTTCCTGCGTCCCAGTCCGGCGGTTTCTCTCGCTCGGGGTATGTGCCGGAGAACCCTCGGACTGGGTTCGGTGTGCGGTCCTCCGGATGGTGCTCGTGGCTGGTTCGGGCCAGCCGAGGAGCGACCGTACGTAACCGCTGAGCCGCTCTCCAAATGTTTCGACCTGTGATGCGCATCACAGTAACGACCTGAAAAGTTGTATGGAGCCTACAAAACGGCAGCTCAAAGGTGCCGTTATCGGTCCGTTTCCATTCTGAGATCCGCCGAGATCTATTACGGAAAGTGAGGCGTGGCTCACGTGTGTTGCGCCATCGGAGACCGCCGTTCACGGTCGAGCGGTGGCCGTCGGCGGCCCCTCGCGGACACCTTCCGATCGACTGACGAAGATCCACTTGCCAGGATCGGGGTATGAGGATCGAGGCGCTCCGCCGGGCGCTGGCCGCCACACCCGGCCAGCCGGTGTCGTTCGACGACCTGATCGCGGCCGTCTGGCCCGGCGACCGCCCGGCGAACCCGAGGCAGGCTTTGCGGAACCTCGTGCAACGGTTGCGCGCCACCGAGCAGGTCATCACCGAGCCCTCCGGCTACCGGCTGGTCGTGCGGGGACCGGGGCCGCGACACCTGCCCGCGGACCTGCCGGACTTCGTGGGCCGCGACGAGGAGATCGCGCGGGCTCTGGCGAGTGAGGCGCCGGTGCTCGCCATCACCGGGCCGCCGGGGGTCGGCAAGACCTCGCTCGCGGTGCACGTCGCGCACCGGCTGAGCGAGCGCTTCCCGGACGGCCAGCTCCACGTGAACCTCCGCGCGTTCGCCGAAGGAGCCGCGCTCACGCCCGACCAGGCGCTGCACCGGTTCCTGCGCGCGCTCGGTGCCGAGGACATCCCCGTCGAGGTGGGTGCGCAGTCCGAACTGTTCCGCAGGATGACGGCGGACCGCGCGGTGCTCGTTGTGATCGACAACGCCACGCGCGAGCTGCTCGGCCCGTTGCTGCCGCACGGCCCGAGATGCCGGGTGATCGTCACGAGCCGCACGGACCTGTCCGAGCACGAGCAGGTCCGGCTGGCCGTGTTCGAGGAGGACGAGGCACAGGAGCTCCTCGCCAGGATGCGGATCACCGGCAGCTCCGAGGACAAGGCCGAGCTGGTCCGGCTCTGCGCCCACCTGCCGCTGGCGTTGCGCATCGCCGCCGCGAACGTGGCGTCGGGTCACCTCTCCGACTACCTCGCGGACCTGCGCGGTGACGACCGGCTGGACGCGCTGGAGATCGAGGGCGACGCGGCCGTCAACGCCACGTTCGACCTGTCGTACCGAGCGCAACCCGTTGTGGCGCAACGGTTGTTCCGGCTGCTCGGACTGATCCCCGGCCAGGACTTCGGCGTCGAGGCGGCCACCGCGCTGCTCGGCGGGGGCGACGCCGGCGAACCGCTGCGGCAGCTCGTGGACGCGAACCTCGTGCAGCACGACGGCGACAGGTACAGCCTGCACGACCTCCTCCGCATGTACGCGCTGCGGCTGGCCGAGGAACCCGGCGCCAGGACGAGGCTCATCGACTACTACCTCTTCAACGCCGAAGCGGCGGCGCGCAAGGCCAACCCGGACTTCGCGCGAATGCTTGTCCCGCAGGTCCCCGGCGACCCGCCGCGGCACGAGTTCGAGACCCAGGCCGACGCGATCGCGTGGTTCGACTCCGAGCGCGGCAACATCGTCGCCGCCATTCCGCACGCGGGTGCGGCGCCCGCGGCGTGGCTGCTCGCGGACATGCTGCGCGCCTACTTCTACTTCCAGTCCTACCGCGTCGACTGGTTCGTGGCGGCCAGGGCGGGACTCGCGGCCGCCGTCGAGGCGGGCGACGTCCTGGCGCAGGCCGTGATGCACGGCAGCCTCGGCCTCGCGCACTTCTCCGTCAGCCGGCTGACGGACGCGATCGCGGAGTTCACCCGCGCCCGCGAGCTGCTGCGGCAGCACCCCGACGACCGCGTGCTGGTGTCGTTGCTGATCAACAGCGGCCTCGCCTACCAGCAGCTCGGCCGGCTGAGCGACGCGGTCGAGGTGTTCACCGCGGCCCGTGAGCTGCAACCGGACAACACGGCCGTGGCGTTCAACCTGGGTGGCGCCTACCTCGATCTGGGACCGCTGTCCGAGTCTCTGGCCAACGTCAGGCACGCGATCGAACTCTCCGAGAAGCAGGGCCTGCCGCACGTCCGGTTGTACGCACTGGACGCGCTCAGCGAGGTGCTCGAGTACAACGGGAGGTTCGACCTCGTCCGAGAGGTGATCGCCGAGGCCGACGAGGTGCGGCGCGGGCTCCCGCCCGAGTTGGCGCACCCGCTGGGCGGTGTCGCCCTGGGTGCCTCGGCCGTCCTGGCCCAGGGCCGGCCGGGGGAGGCGCTGGAGTCCTGGCTCAAGGCCTTGAAGATCGTGCAGGACGCGAACAACCAGCGCGAGGAGGCCGACCTCCTCGACACCATCGGTGACGCGCACCGCGCACTCGGAGAGCTGGACAAGGCGTTCCGCGCGCACAACGAAGGCCTCGCGCTCAGCGTGAGGAACGGCTATCTGCGCGGCGAGGCGGAGAACCTGGCGGGGCTCGCCGCCGACCACCACGCGGCAGGTGACCTCGAAGAGGCGTTGAAGCTCGCCGTGCGGGCCCGGGAACGCGCGGAGGCAGGCGAACTGCGCGTGCGTCTCGTGCGCGTCCTCATCATCACGGCGGCCATCCAGCGCTCACTCGGCGACCACGACACCGCGGACAAGACGGCGCAGGAAGCTCATCAGCTCGCCGAAGAGACCGAATGCCATCTCTGGGACCACGAACTGCGTCAGGTGGCGACTGCCCGATGATGGTGCGATGACCAAGGAGTCGCGTCTGGAGGCGTTGCACCGCGCGTTGCTCGCCGAGGCCGGCCAGCCGGTGCTGTTCGGCGATCTCGTCCGCGCGGTCTGGGGCGACGAACCACCGGCGGGACCGCTGCCCGCGCTGCGCAGCCTCGTGCGCAGGCTGCGGCAGTCCGTCGAGGACGAGATCGTCACCGACGCCTCCGGCTACCGGCTCGTCGTGCGCAGGCCGGGCCCCGCCCAGCTGCCCGCGGACCTCCCTGACTTCGTCGGCCGCGAGGACGAGCTCGCCGCACTGTCCTCTTCGGACGCCCCGGTGCTCGCGATCACCGGCCCTCCCGGTGTCGGCAAGACCGCGCTCGCGGTCCGGCTCGCGCACCGCGTCCGCGACCGGTTCCCCGACGGTCAGCTGCACGTCGACCTGCGCGGGTTCGCGACGGGACCGGCGGTCACCGTCGAGCAGGCGCTCGGCCGGTTCCTGCGCGCGCTCGGCGTGCCGCCCGCGAACGTCCCGCTCGACCGCGACGAGCAGATCGAGCTCTACCGGGCGAAGCTGCGGGGCCGTCGGGTGCTCGTGCTGCTCGACAACGCCACCGGCCTGAGCCCGCTCGTGCCGGACGTCGAGGGCTGCAAGGCCATCGTGACCAGCAGGAACGAACTGCCGGAGCAGACCAGACTCGACGTGTTGGCCGACGACGAGGCCGGTGCGTTGCTCGACCGGCTGAAGATCGACGGAACGGCGGACGACCGGGCCGAGCTGATCAGGTTGTGCGCGAACCTGCCGCTGGCGCTGCGCATCGCGGGCGCGCACCTGGCCGACCGGCACCTGCCCGACTACCTCGCCGAGTTGCGCGGCGACGGCAGGCTGGACGCGCTGGAGATCGAGGGCGACGCGGCGGTCCGGGCGGCGTTCGCGTTGTCCTGCGGGGCTCTACCGGCCGACGCACGCCGCTTGTTCGGGTTGCTGAGCGTGCACCCCGGCACGGACTTCGGCGTGCGTTCCGCTGCCGTGATCGGTGACCTGTCCACTGAGGACAGCACGCGGCTGCTCGACGTGCTGGTGCGTTCCGGGCTCGTCGAACAGACGGGGGAACGGTTCGGGATGCACGACCTGGTCCGGCTCTTCGCCTCGGAACAGGCCGGTTCCGGCGGCCCGCCCGCGCTGCGCAGGCTGTTGTCCTTCTACCTGGCCACCGCCCGCCACGCGGCGGAGCTCGTGAGCCCCGCGGTCAGGAGGCTGGATCCGCTGCCGCTCGACCTCGAAGGCCGGGAGTTCGCGACCGCGGCACAGGCGCAGGCGTGGCTCGACTCGAAACGCGTGGTGCTCGTGGCGGCCGTGCAGGTCGCGCCTCATCCGTTCGCGAGCCATCTCGCCGACTCGTTGCGCGGGTACCTCAACTACAGCGCCTACAGGTCGGACCTCGGCACGGTGATGGCCGCGGGTCTCGCGTCGGCGCGTGAGTCGGGTGACACGGCGGGTGAGACGGCGATGCTCAACGGGCTGGGGCACCTGCACTGGATGCGGGGCGCCTTCGCGGAGGCGTTGGAGTCGTACGGAGCAGCGCTCGAACTGAGCCCGTCGGATCTCATGAGGAGCGCGTTGCTCAACAACATGGGACTGGTCAAGCGCGAGACCGGTGACCTCTCCGGCGCGCTGGAGGACATGGAGCAGGCGCGGCAGGTGCAGCACGGCGACACGACCCTCTACGGGACCGTGCTGTCCAACCTCGGCACGGTGTGCGGCGCCCGCGGGGAGCTGCGCAAAGCCGTCGCCCACTTCGAGGAGGCCCTCCGGATCTGGGAGGTGAACGGGTTCCAGGTCAAGATCGCTGTCACCCACGAGGAGCTCGGAGTCGCCCACATCGAGCTCGGGGACTTCGACGGGGCACGCAGGCACCTCGACGCCGCGTGGGCCGGGTACCAGGAGGCCGGCATGGGGGAGTCCAGGCCGAACGTGCTGGCCAACCTGGCCGACCTGGCCAGGAAGACCGGTGACCCCCAGCAGGAGCGGGCATGGGCGTCGCGGGGGCTGGAGCAGGCGCGGAAGATCGGCGACGTCCGGGCCGAGGTCGAAGTCCTGATCAGGCTGGACGAGCTGGAGGCGGCGGTCGAGCTGGCGGACCGGATCAACTACCCGGTGGGCCGCAGGAAGGCGCAGCTGAAGCTCGCGAGGCACGATCCGGCGCTCGCCGCGGAGCTGTTGCGCGACGTGCGGGACAACGGGGATCTGCTGCTGGAGTCCAAGGCGGTGCTCGCACTGGCCGAGGCGACCGGTGACGCGGCCGTGGCCCAGGAGGCGCTGGAACTCGCGAAGGCACGCGAGCAGGGCGCTGTGGTGGCTCGTGCCGAGGCGTTCCTGGCCGCTCAGCCGCCCGCGAACGGCGGCAGCACGTCCAGCTGAGACCCCGCGGGCACGCGCACCGACGTGTCGCGCACCGCCACGCCGTCCAGCAGGAAGCTCGACGCGGCGAGGACCTTGCCGAGCTTCGCGCCGTGCCGTTCGCCGATGGTGCTGACCACGAGCGCCACGGTGGGCTCGGAGGTGTCGAGCTGCAGGTCCTCGTCAGCCACCCCGGCCGCGGCCCGCGCGCCTGCGAAGTAACGGATCTTCACGGCCGTCACCGTCATCCTCCGATCGCGCTCATGGGGCGGTCGGGCTGCGAGAAGCCCGCGTCGTTGATGCCGTGACCGGCCGCCTTGGCCCACATCGTGGCCCGCCAGGCGTCGGCGATCACGGCGTCGGGGGAGCCGTCGCGCAGCAGCGTGCGCAGGTCGGTCTCGCCCTGGCTGAACAGGCAGTTGCGGATCTGGCCGTCCGAGGTGAGCCGGGTGCGGTCGCAGGCGGCGCAGAACGGCCTGGTCACCGACGCGATCACGCCGACGACCGAGGGGCCGCCGTCGACCAGCCAGCGTTCGGCCGGCGCACCGCCGCGCGGGACCTCCGACGGGGTCAGCGTGAACGCGGACGAGAGCATCGTGAGGATCTCGTCGGCCGTGACCATGTTCGTGCGCGTCCAGCCGTGCTGCGCGTCGAGCGGCATCTGCTCGATGAACCGCAGCTGGTAGCCGTTCTCGACGCAGAACCGCAGCAGCGGGACTGCCTCGTCCTCGTTCAGGCCGCGCATCAGCACGGAGTTGACCTTGACCGGCTCCAGGCCGGCCTCGCGGGCGGCGTCGAGGCCGTCCAGCACGTCCGTGATGCGGTCGCGCCTGGTCAGCGTCGCGAAACGGTCCGGGTCGAGGGTGTCGAGCGAGACGTTGATCCGGTTCAGGCCGGCGTCCTTCAGCGACTGCGCGCGCCGCGAGAGGCCGATGCCGTTCGAGGTCATCGACATGCGCGGACGCGGCTCGAGCTCGGCCGTCGCGGCGATGACCTGCTCCAGGCCCCGGCGCAGCAACGGCTCGCCACCGGTGAACCTGATGTCCGTGACACCCAGGTCGACCACGGCGATGCGTATGAGCCGGATCAGTTCGGCGTCGGTGAGCAGCTCGTCCTTCTGCAGCCAGTCGAGGCCCTCGGCGGGCATGCAGTAGGTGCAGCGCAGGTTGCACCGGTCGGTCAGCGAGACCCGGAGGTCCTTCGCCACCCGTCCGAACCTGTCGACGAGCAGCGGCGTGTCCGGGCGTGCGGACGCATCAGGCGTGCCGCGCACGACGGGTAGTCCCAACTCCACTGCTGTCACCTTATTTAGCTTAATGAACAACTCCTTGTAGGTGACTCCACAAACGAGGTTTCTCACGTTCCGCCCGTTTGGAGCACTGTCACAACGAATTGTCTTAGCGGCTAAGATGTTCAACATGGAACCTGAGGTGCTGGAGAGGTTCACCTGGTACATGCGGGAGCAGAGCGCGCTCACCGTCATGTTCCACGCTCGGGTCGCCGAGCAGATGGGCCTGTCCGCGACCGACGAGAAGTGCCTCGATCTCGCCATGCGGGCGGAGGGACCTCTCACCGCGGGCCGGATCGCCGAGCTGTCCGGCCTCTCCACCGGTGCCGTGACGGGCGTGATCGACCGCCTGGAGCGTGCCGGATATGTCCGTCGTGTCCGTGACCCACACGACCGCCGCAAGGTCCTGGTCGAGGTCACGGTCGGTGACCTGGACAAGTTCGGCGAGCCGTTCGAGAGGGCCCGCGACAGCCTCGTCGAGGTCCTCGGCCACTTCGACGAAGACGAACTTCAGGTGATCGAGCGTTATCTCAAGCTCCAGACCGAGACGTTTCGCAAGCGCGTGATCGATACTTAGACCATGTGGCACTACTTGATGGACATGGACGGCGTCCTCGTGCACGAGGAGCACCTGATCCCGGGAGCGGACGAGTTCGTGGCGGAGCTGCGGGCGTCGGAGACCCCGTTCCTCGTGCTCACGAACAACTCCATCTACACGCCACGGGACTTGCGCGCACGCCTGCAGCGCACCGGCCTCGACATCCCGGAGAAGTCCATCTGGACCTCGGCGCTGGCCACGGCGAAGTTCCTCGACTCGCAGCGCCCGAACGGCTCGGCGTTCGTCATCGGCGAGGCCGGCCTCACCACGGCGCTGCACGAGATCGGCTACGTGCTCACCGACCGCGACCCGGACTACGTGGTGCTCGGCGAGACCCGCACGTACAGCTTCACCGCGATCACCAAGGCCATCCGCCTGGTCGAGGAGGGCGCGAAGTTCATCGCGACCAACCCCGACGCGACTGGGCCGTCGCGCGAGGGCTCGCTGCCCGCGACCGGCGCCGTGGCGGCGCTGATCGAGCGGGCCACCGGCCGTGAGCCCTATTACGTCGGCAAGCCGAACCCGCTGATGATGCGTTCGGCCCTGCGCACCCTGGGCTCGCACTCCGAGCAGGCGCTGATGATCGGCGACCGCATGGACACCGACGTGCGGTCGGGCCTGGAAGCGGGCCTGTCGACCATCCTCGTGCTGTCCGGGGTCTTCACCGCCGAGTCCGCCGAGATGTTCCCGTACCGGCCGACGCGCGTGCTGAAGTCGATCGCGGACCTCGTCGGTCACTCTGCGGACCCGTTCGGCGACTGGACTGACCACTGACGCGCGAGGGTTCATCACCTATCGTCGCGGAGGTGGACACGGATCGACGCCCGATGTACGTCGTGGGTGACGTGCACGGGCACCTCGCAGAACTGACCAGGGCCCTGCACGTCGCGGAGCTGTGCGACGAGGACGGACACTGGACGGGTGGCGAGGCCGAGCTGTGGTTCCTCGGCGACTTCGTGGACCGCGGGCCCGACGGCGTGGGCGTGATCGACCTGGTCATGCGCCTCGGCGAGGAGGCGGCCGAGGCCGGTGGCGCGGTCAGCTCGTTGATCGGCAACCACGAGGTGCTGCTGCTCGGCATGCACCGGTTCGGCGACGAGCAGGTGCCGGACAGCATGGGGCCGCGGTCGTTCGCGCGCAGCTGGCTGCTCAACGGCGGGTTGCGCAGCGACCAGGACCGGCTGACCGACGAGCACGTCGAGTGGCTGACGACCAGGCCGGTGCTGAAGCTGCGCGACGACCACCTGCTGATGCACTCCGACACTGCGGCCTACCTCGAATGGGGGTCCTCGATCGAAGAGGTCAACGAGGCCGTCCGGCACGTGCTCAAGGGCGACGACCTCGTCGACTGGTGGGAGTGCTGGCGCAAGATGACGACCCGGTACGCGTTCCGGGGTCCGCAGGGTCCCGAAATCGCGGACGAGCTGCTCGCGACCCTCGGCGGCAGCACGATCGTGCACGGGCACAGCGTCATCGCCGACCAGCTCGGGGTGCCGCCGGACCAGATCGACGGGCCCCTCGTCTACGCCGGCGACAAGGTCCTGGCGATCGACGCGGGCCTTTACAGCGGCGGTCCGTGCCTGGTCGTGCCCTTGCCATACGCCGGAGCCTGACTACCGTCAGGTGGATGACCGCCAGCTACTCCTCGGGCACGTCCACCGCCCCGCTGCTGGGCGACACGATCCCCGCGAACCTCGCGGCGACCGTCGCGCGCTTCGGTGACCGCGAGGCACTTGTCGACAAGGCGACAGATCGACGGTGGACGTACGCGGAGCTCGCGCAGGAGGTCTCCCGCGCCGCCGCCGGTCTGCACGCGCTGGGCGTCCGCAAGGGCGACCGGGTCGGGATCTGGGCGCCGAACTGCGCCGAGTGGGTGTTCGTGCAGTACGCGACGGCCCGGATCGGCGCGATCCTGGTCAACGTCAACCCGGCGTACCGGGTGCACGAGCTGGAGTACGTGCTGAACCAGGCGGGCGTCCACACGCTGGTGTCCGCGCGGTCGTTCAAGACGTCGGACTACGCGGCCATGATCGAACAGGCGCGGCCGCGGTGTCCCGGGCTGCGCCACGTCGTGTACGTCGACGATCCGCAGTGGACCGGTGAGGAGGTCCCGGACGTCGAGCTGGACCGCGACGACCCGATCAACATCCAGTACACGTCCGGCACCACGGGCTTCCCCAAGGGCGCCACGCTCTCGCACCACAACATCCTCAACAACGGCTACTTCGTCGGCGAGCTGCTCAACTACACCGAGAACGACCGCATCTGCGTGGTGCCGCCGTTCTACCACTGCTTCGGCATGGTCATGGGCAACCTCGCCGCCACCAGCCACGGTGCGTGCGTCGTGATCCCGGCACCCGCGTTCGACCCGGCGAAAACCCTTGCCGCCGTTCAGGAAGAGCGCTGCACCAGCCTCTACGGCGTGCCCACGATGTTCATCGCGATGCTCGACCTGGTGGACGGCCACGACCTGAGCAGCCTGCGCACCGGCATCATGGCGGGCTCGCCGTGCCCGGTCGAGGTGATGAAGCAGGTCGTCGAACGCATGGGCATGCGCGAGGTGTCCATCTGCTACGGCATGACCGAGACCTCGCCGGTGTCGACGCAGACGCGCGTCGACGACTCCCTCGACCGTCGCGTCGGGACGGTCGGCAGGGTCGGGCCGCACCTGGAGGTCAAGATCGTGGACCCGGAGACGGGCCGCACGGTGCCGCGCGGCGAGCCGGGGGAACTGTGCACGCGCGGCTACTCGGTGATGCTCGGCTACTGGAACGAGCCGGAGAAGACCGCCGAGGCCGTGGACCGGGCGGGCTGGATGCACACCGGCGACCTCGCGGTGATGGACGACGACGACTACGTGAACATCACCGGCCGCATCAAGGACATGGTCATCCGCGGCGGCGAGAACATCTACCCGCGCGAGATCGAGGAGTTCCTCTACACGCACCCCGACGTGCTCGACGCCCAGGTGATCGGCGTCCCGGATTCCAGGTACGGCGAGGAGCTGATGGCCTGGGTGCGCCTGCGCGAGGGCGTTGAAGGGCTGACCGCCGAGGCCGTTCGCGAGTTCTGCTCCGGCAGGCTCGCCCACTACAAGATCCCGCGCTACGTGCACGTGGTGGAGGAGTTCCCGATGACGGTCACCGGCAAGATCCGCAAGGTGGAGATGCGGGCGAGATCGGTGGAGCTGCTCGGTCTCGACGACGGCACCAGCCACGCCCAGTGACCCGGGGGTGACCGAAAAAGGCCTTGTCAGGGCGGTGTGACGGGCGCAACATCGATGGATTCCGTCGAAGGAGGCGCGCATGCTCACCGCCACCAGAACCACGACGATGCTGCCCGTCGAGGACCCCGAACGCGCCGGCCGCTTCTACGCGGACGTGCTCGGCCTGAAGCCCGTCACCACGAACCCCGACGGCATGCGGATCTTCGCGCTGGGCCAGGGCGACGCGCTGGGACTGATGCCTGCGGAAAAGGGCGCGCAGACCGGGCACACGGTCCTCAGCTTCGAGGTGCCCGACCTCGAAGGCGAGATCCACGAGCTCGAAGGCAGGGGCGTGCGCTTCGACGACTACGACCTGCCCGACTTCAAGACCACGAACCACATCGCGGTCATGGGCACCGAGCGCGCGGCGTGGTTCCGCGACACCGAGGGCAACATCCTGTGCCTGCACGAGCTGCCGGACAGCGAAGTCTGACGGCTCGCGCCACTGAGTGGTCTCCCGCGCCTCGCCCCCGACGAGGCGCGGGAGACCCTCACGGAACCTCGACGATCTCCTTGCCCAGCGGCACCAGCGAGACCTTGACCAGCTTGAAGTTCGCGACGCCGAGCGGGATGCCGATGATCGTCACGCACAGGGCGATGCCGGTGACGATGTGGCCGATGGCGAGCCAGAGACCGGCGACGACGATCCAGATGACGTTGCCCAGCAGCGATCCGGTGCCCGCGCCCGGCTTGTCCACGACCTCGCGCCCGAACGGCCAGAGCGCGTAGTTCGCGATCCGGAAAGACGCGATGCCCCACGGGATCGTGATGATCAGGATGCAGCAGATGACACCGGCGACCGCGTAGCCGACGGCCATCCAGAAACCGGCGAGCACCAGCCAGATCACGTTCAGGATGAGGCGCATGCCTCCATCTAAGCTCACCCCATGACGTGGGGTGTGATCGCTACAGGTGGAATCGCGCATGCCGTGACCGCCGACATGCTCAAGGCGGGTGCCGAGGTGCTCGCGGTGTCCTCGCGTGACATCACGAAGGCCCAGAAGTTCGCGGCGCACTTCGGCATCGAGCGCGCGTACGGCGACTACCGCGACCTGCTCGCCGATCCCGACGTCGACATCGTCTACGTCGCCACACCGCACGGCCAGCACCACGAGGTCGTGCTCGCCGCGCTCGACGCCGGCAAGCACGTGCTGTGCGAGAAGGCCTTCGCGCTCACGGTCGCGGACGCGCAGGAGATGGTCGAACGGGCGCGGTCCAGGAACCTCTTCCTGATGGAAGCCATGTGGACGCGGTTCAACCCGCTGGTCCAGAAGGCCGAGCAGGCGGTGCGGGACGGCGAGATCGGCGAGGTCCGGATGATCCGCGCCGACTTCGGCTTCCGGCACGCCTTCAGCGAAGGCGATCGCCTGTGGGCCAAGGAGGCCGGCGGTGGCGCGATGCTCGACCTCGGCGTCTACCCGGTCGCGCTCACCCACCAGTTCCTGGGCGTGCCCCAGCACATCCACGCGCACGGCAGCCTCGCACCGACCGAAGTGGACGCTGACGCGGGCATCTTCCTGGCGTACGACAACGGCGCCCACGCGTTGCTCAGCTGCTCGCTCGTCGCGAACACCGGGGCCCGCGCGGAGATCGTCGGCACCCTGGGCCGCATCGAGCTCGTCGACCCGATGTTCAACCCGACCGCCGTCGTGATCAACGGAGTCGAGCACTCGATCGAGGACGAGGGCTACCAGCACCAGATCCGCGCGGTCGAGGAGTGCGTCGCCGCGGGGCTCACGGAAAGCCCGCGGATCACCTGGCAGAACACCCTGGAGGTCATGCGCACGCTCGAAGAGGCGCTGCGCCAGCTCGGTGTCAGCTACGCGAGCGTCAAGTAGATCAAAGCCGCGTTCAGCACGACGACCGCGAAGGCCACCACCCCCGCGGCGAACGTGACGGAGCGCCGGTTCGTGAACGAGCCCATCACGGACCGGCGCGCGGTCAGCCAGACCAGCGGCACCAGCGCGAACGGGATGCCGAACGACAGCACGACCTGCGACAGCACCAGCGCGAGCGTCGGGTCGACGCCGAGCGCCAGGACCGCCAGCGCGGGCACGAGCGTGACCAGACGGCGTGCGAGCAAAGGGATCCGCACGCGCAGCAGCCCGTCCATCACCACCGCACCGGCGTAGCAGCCGACGGCCGTGGACGCGAAACCCGAAGCCAGCAAGCCCAGTGCGAACAGCAGCGCGATCCCGCCGCCCAGGGTGCTGCCGACCGCGGCGTGCGCTCCTTCGAGCGTGTCCACTCCGGCCTTCCCCTGCAGAGCGGAAGCCGCGAGCAGCAGCATCGCCATGTTGACCGCGCCGGCCAGCACCATCGCCACCACGACGTCGACCTTGGTCGCGCCGAGCACCGACGGGTTCCTCCCGTGCCGGTCGCGCGCCAGTGCCGAGTGCAGGTAGACCGCGTGCGGCATGACCGTCGCGCCGAGCATGCCCGCCGCGAGCAGCACGCTGTCCGCGCCGTCGAACCTCGGCACCAGGCCCGCGGCCGCCCCGGAAACCGACGGCGGCGCGACGAAGAGCCCGGCCATGAACCCGACCGCGATGACGAGCAGCATCGTGGTGATCACGCGCTCGAACGGCTGCTGCCCGCGCTTGTCCTGCACCAGCAGCAGAATCGTCGACACCACACCGGTGATCACGCCACCGAGCGGCAGCGGCAGGCCGAAGAGCAGGTGGAGCGCGATCGCCCCGCCGAGCACCTCGGCCAGGTCGGTCGCCATCGCGACGACCTCGGCCTGGCCCCAGTAGGCGAGCCGCGCCGGGCGGGGCAGGTGGTCCCGCACCGCCTCGGGCAACGACTTCCCGGTGACCAGGCCGAGCTTCGCCGACAGGTACTGCACGAGCCCCGCCATGACGTTCGCGACGACCAGCACCCACACCAGCAGGTACCCGTGCGTCGCGCCCGCCGCGGTGTTGGTGGCCACGTTCCCCGGATCGACGTACGCGATCGCGGCGACGAACGCCGGACCGAGCAACGCCGCTCCCGCGCGCAGGCGCGCCGAGACAGCGACCACCGGACACCTCCCCTTGTTGCAGGATTATTGCAACAAGGAGCCGGCGGTCAGGCGATCATGCGTCCATCGTCACTCTGGCGACCCTGACGACGGCGTCCATCGCCCCGTCCAGGTCGCCGCTCGGCATCAGCAGGTGGCTCAGCGCGAGCCGCACCGTCGTCTCCGCCGTGAACCGCACGTGCCTGCCGGGGAAGTGCCTGCTGAGGTGCTGTTCGACGACCTCGGTGGCGTGGAACAGGACGGGGTGGCCGCGGATCGTGATGAACGGCAGCAGGTCCTCGGCGTTCTGCCCGGTCAGCACGGCGGAGACCAGCCGGTCCTTCTCGGTCTGCTCGAAGGTGAAGCGGAACGCCGACCGCATCGCCTCCCACGGGTCGGGGTTCTCCTGGAGCCGGGACGCGATCCCGGTCAGGTACTCCTCCGTCTTGTGGACCGCGACGGCCTGGACGAGTCCCTCCTTGTTGCCGAACTCGTTGTAGACGGTCTGTCTGCTCACGCCGGCGCGGCCGGCGACCTCGATCATGCGCAGTCCGTGGAAGCCCCGGGCAGCCAACAGGTCGGCGGCCGAGTCCAGCAGGAGCTCGGTGATGTCGCTCACCACCTCACCTTTACACAGTTGTGGTTCTTGTAAAGACGTAGAGTGGGGTTCTGTGCCGTTCACCGTGGGTTTCGACCTGGACATGACCCTCATCGACCCGCGACCGGGAATGGCCGCCGTGATGAACGAGGTCGGCGCCCGCACCGGGTACGCCCTCGACGGCGAGAAGTTCGCGTCGAACCTCGGCCCGCCCCTCGACATGATCTACCGCGAGAGGGGCGTGCCCGAGGAAGAGATCCCGGACATGGTCTCGCTCTTCCGCGCGCTGTACCCCGAGGTCGTGATCCCGTCGACCGTCGCGCTGCCCGGAGCGGCGATGGCCCTGCAGTGCGTGCGGGAACTGGGCGGCAGCACCATGGTCGTCACCGGCAAGTACCGCAAGAACGCCGCGCTGCACCTCGAGGCGATGGGCTGGGAGGTCGACCACCTCTACGGCGAGCTGTGGGCGACGGGCAAGTCCGAGTCGCTCAAGCTGCACGGCGCCGCCGTCTACGTGGGTGACCACGTCGGCGACATGCGCGGGGCCGCGGCCGCCGGGGCGCTCGGCGTCGGTGTCGTCACGGGGCCGTGCTCGCGTGCGGAGCTCGCGGAGGCGGGCGCCGCGGTCGTGCTGGAGGACCTGCGCGAGTTCCCGGAGTGGCTCAGGACTTCTTCTGGCGTGCTTTCCTGACCACCGCGATGATCCCGAGGCCCAGCCCGATCGCGGGCAGGTAGGTGGCCGCGACGTTCAGCGCCACGGGCAGATCGCTGTGACCGGTGGCGAACAGCACGAAGACCACGATGATCGCCAGTACGCCCACGGCGAACAGGCCGATGGCCAGCGGCATCAACTTCGGAGCGGTCATATGAGCAGGATAGTGCGATAGGGCCTGCGTCGAAGTCTGGCCCGCGATAGCCGGGCCCGAGGCGGCCCCTGGCGGCACGGCCGGACGGCCCACATACAACACCGGTATGCGGGCCGTCCGGCCGCACCACCAGGAACCACCTCAAGCGCGACTCTCATCGGACCAGACTTCGACGCAGGCCCTAACGGAGGTGCCTTCGCCGAGGTCTTCTGGCTACTCTGGTGGGACGCGTCCTGGGTACGCCCCGGGGCGCGTTCGTTGTGCGACAAGCTTGGGAATGGTGAGCGCGGTGCCGACCGGCAAGGTCAAGTGGTACGACACGGAGAAGGGCTTCGGATTCGTCACCCAGGACGGTGGCGAGGACGTCTACGTCCGCAAGTCCGCCCTGCCCCCTGGTGTCGAGGGCCTCAAAGCCGGGCAGCGCATCGAGTTCGGCATGGCCGAAGGCCGGCGCGGCCCGCAGGCGCTGTCCGTGCGCCTGGTCGACCCGGCGCCGTCCGTCGCGGAGGCCCGCCGCCGTCCAGCGGAGGAGATGCACGGCCTGATCGACGACATGATCAAGCTGCTCGAGAACAAGGTGCAGCCTGACCTGCGTCGCGGCCGCTACCCGTCCGACAAGAAGAACATGAAGCTCATCGCCGAGGTCGTCCGGGCGGTGGCGCGGGACCTCGATCCGTAAAAGGATCAGCGTCATGTCTGACGCTGACAGGATCGTCGAGTTCGTCTACGAGGTCGGCCAGCTCAAGCGCCTGCCCAGAGCGGGGTGGCTCTTCGCCGGGGTGCAGAACCCCGAGTCGGTGGCCGCCCACTCGTTCCGGGTGGGCGTTCTGGCGTACGCGATCGCCGTCCAGGAGGGCGCGAACGCCGACAGGGCGGCGACCCTCGGCCTCTTCCACGACGTGCCCGAGGCGCGCATCGGCGACATCCCGTACGTCGGCAAGCTCTACCTCGACGTGAAGATGCCGCCGGAAGCCGTGGCGCGCGACCAGGTCCAGCACCTGCCCGCGCCCCTGGCCGCCCACATCGAGGCACTGGTCACCGAGCACGAGTCCGCCAAGGGCTTCGACCACACGCCGGAGGCGCGCTGCTCGCGTGACGCGGACAAGCTCGAACTGCTGTTGCAGGCCAGGGAGTACCAGGCCGCCGGGGTCTCCAAGATGGAGCGCTTCATCCAGACCATGCAGGCGTCGGTGGTCACCGAGACAGGCAAGGCGCTGATGGACTCCGCCCTGCGGATCGCTCCCAGCGAGTGGTGGGAAGCGTTCGGCAGGCGGTGATCAGCGGGTGACGTCGACGACCCACGAACCGCGCATGAGCGGCTGGCCGGTCTCCAGCACCGCGCCGGCCGCCTCGTGCACCTCGATGCGCAGCAGCTGGTCCGAGTCGTCCGGCACGGCCAGCGTGTACGTGTAGTCCTCGCCCTTGCCGAGCAACGGCGAGGTGCAGCCCTCCTGCACGCGGGCGGCGTTCTCGTACACGCACACGACCTCCCAGAGGCCGCTCGCGAGCTGGCCGTCCACCGAGATCTGCACGACCTTGCCGGCCGGCACCTTCAGCGTGCCGGGCGCGTTCTTCTCGGCGCAGTTGTCGCCTTCGACGTCGCAGTAGATCGTCGGCTCGATGCGGATGGTCTTGCCGTTCGCGTAGAACGTGACCTCGGGGTCGTGCCGCTGCAACGAGCACCCGGACAGCACGAGAACACTGGCAGCCATTACAGAAGCAAGTCGACGCACGTCAAGCAGCCTACGGGGTCGCCGCCGCCGGCCTGCGGACCAGCCTGTGCAACGACGTGCCGTTGCGGTACATCCACGTCTGCGCGAGGCCCAGCGCGAGCAGCACGGCGAGCACCGAGAAGCCGATCCAGAACGTCGCGGGCAGCAGCACGCCGAGCGCGCCGCCGAAGACCCACGCGAGCTGCAGGATCGTCTCGGAGCGGCCGAACGCGGACGCGCGCGACTCCTCCGGCAGGTCGTCCTGGATCACCGCGTCGAGGCTGATCTTGGCCAGCGACGACGCCGTGGCGCCCAGCAGGCCGACGATCGCCGCGGTGACCATTCCCGGCAGCACGGCGGCGGCCACGGTGGCCGCCAGCGCGGTGGCGACGCAGGCGATCACCACCTCGTCCGGCTTGCCGAAGTGCTGGCGCGCGCCGATCGCGTTGCCGAGGAAGCTGCCGACACCCGCCGCGCCGGCGATCACGCCGAGCAGGAGCAGCTGCTGGACCGCGTCGCCCTCGGTCTGCTCGCGGACCACGAACGCCGCGAACAGCGTCAGGAACCCCGTCAACATGCGGATGGAACCGTTGCCCCACAACGAGACCGCGACGTGCCGGGAGATGCGTTGCCTGGAGGGCCTGGCCGTCAGCGTCGCCGGGACCTCGCCCTCGGTCACCTCGACCCACGACGGGATCTTCATGCACAGCCACGCGTTCACCAGGCACAGCGCCGCGGTGAACCACAGCGCGCCCGGTGAGCCGAACAGGTTCGCGAAGCCCGCGGCGACCGCGCCGAACACCCCGCCCGCCGCGAGTCCGAAGATCGTCATGCGGGCGTTGGTCTTGGACAGCGTGATCTCCGGCGGCAGCACGCGCGGGGTGATCGCGGACTTGAGCACCGTGAACGACTTGGACAGGACCATGCTGCCCAGCGCCGCCGGGTACAGCAGCCAGTTGTCGAAGTTCAGCGCCATCACGACCGACAGGCCGATCCGCAGCACGCAGGACGCGGACAGGGCGAGCCGGCGGCCGCGCTGGATCTTGTCGAGCAGCGGGCCGATCACCGGCGCGATCAACGCGAACGGCGCGACGGTGATCAGCAGGTAGAGCGCGACCTTGGTCTTGGACTCGGCGCTGGCCGCGCTGAAGAACAACGTGTTCGCCAGAGCGACGGCCATCGCGGCGTCGGCGGCGTAGTTCATCATCACCGCGTAGGTGACCGACGTCATGCCGGACTTCCCTGCACCGTCCGCGCGGGCCGCGCGCCGGAACGCCGCGACCGCCTGCTGCGAGAGCTGCTTGGTGCGGAACCACGCGACGCGCGTGACCGTGAGCTTGCGCGGCGGCTTGGGCGTCGGCGTCGTCTGCTGGTCCTGGTTGGGCAGCGGACGGGTGTTCTGGGGACGCCGCGGTGGTGGCTGGAAACCGTGCTCGGACGGTGTTCCGCGACGCTGCCGCGGCTGGTACTCGTCGTCCTGCCACGGGTAGCGCTTCGGAGTCGGTCCGTCACTCCGTCCGCGGTCGCCGGTCACACCGTCAATCCTGCCCCATCCCGTTGAACCTCACCCGGAAGATGGTCGGCCAGTTCTTGCCTGTGACCAGGAACTCGTCGGTCCCGGGGACGTGCGCGATGCCGTTGAGGACGTCCACGTCGCCGGAGGGCTTGAGCGACGCGAGGTCGTAGGTGTCGGTGACCTTGCCGGTGGCCGGGTCGATGCGGACGATCTCGTCGGTCTTCCACACGTTCGACCAGACCTTGCCGCCGACGCACTCCAGCTCGTTCAGCTGGGTCAGCGGCTTGCCGTCGCGGGTGACCTGCACGCTGCCGGTCTCCTGGAACGACCTGGGGTCGCGGAAGGTCAGCTTCGCGGTGCCGTCGCTCATCACCAGCCGCCGGCCGTCGTCGCAGATGCCCCAGCCCTCGCCCTGGTACTCGACGCGGCGGAGCTCGTCCAGCGTCCTGCGGTCGCGTTCGATGGCGATGCCGTTCTGCCACGTGATCTGCCAGATGGTGTCGCCGACGACGGTGATGCCCTCGCCGAAGAAGTCCGGAGGCAGGTCCACCTTCTTCTGGACGTCGCCGCTCGACGGATCGAGCGCGCGCATCGTCGACTTGCCCTCCAGGCCGGTGCCCTCGTAGAGGACGCCGTCGACGAGTTCCAACCCCTGGGTGAACGCCGTTGTGTCATGCGGAATCTTCTGCAGGACTTCTACCTGCGGTTTTGCTTCTTGTGGCGTCGAGCAGGCGGCCAGGACCGCGACGACGACCAGCCAGACGGGTGAGCGCACCCAACGGAGGGTGGCACGAGTTTTCGTCCCGGCGAAGTCCTGCGGCACAATTCATGACGTGACCGCGACTGAGATGCTCCTCGACGCCGTTGATCTCGCCCGCGCCGCCGCAGAAGAAGAGGCGGGTGCGGAGAGCGTCGGCGCTCATGTCGGGGTGCACGGAGAGGACGAGCACTCCGTCACGCACCTCTTCGAAGCCGAGCACGCGGGCTACCGCGGCTGGAGCTGGGCGGTGACCGTCGCCCACGCCGGCGAGGGTTCCCCCGTCTCGATCAGCGAGGTCGTGCTGCTGCCGGGCCCGGACGCCCTGGTCGCCCCCGAGTGGGTGCCGTGGAGCGAACGCGTCCGCGCCGGTGACCTGGGTGTCGGCGACCTCATGCCGCCCCGGGAGAACGACCCGCGCCTGGTCGAGGCCTACGTGCAGTCCGACGACCCCGCGGTCGAGGAGGTGGCGCTGGAGATCGGCCTCGGCCGCACCCGCGTCCTGTCCCGCGAGGGCCGCCTGGAGGCTGCCGACCGCTGGGCGTCCTCGGACTTCGGCCCGCGTTCCGACATGGCCCGCAGCGCCCCCGCGCACTGCGGCACCTGCGGCTTCTACACCCGCGTGGCCGGTGCGTTCGGCGCGGCGTTCGGCGTCTGCGCGAACGAGATCGCGCCCGCGGACGGCCACGTCGTGCACGTCGAGTACGGCTGTGGCGCGCACTCCCAGGTCGAGGTCGACATCAGCCCGATGGTGCCGGTGGCCGACCTCGTCTACGACGACGCCCAGCTGGACGTTCTGGACGTCTCGGAGTGACCGACCCGTTCGGCACCGAGGCCCTGCGCACCTCGGTACTCGCCGCGTGGCGTGGTTCGCCCACCCGTTTCCGCGAAGACGCGAACGCCGAAGAAGACCTCCGCCTCGGTGGCTACCGGGACCGGCTGCTCGTCGAACTGGCGCAGAACGCGTCCGACGCGGCCGGTTCCTCGCCGGGTGTGCTGCGGATCACCCTTGTCGACGGTGAGCTGCGTGCCGCCAACACCGGCTCCCCGCTGACCTCCGCCGGCGTCGCCGCCCTGGCTTCCCTGCGGGCCTCCTCGAAGGAGTCCGGCGTCGGGCAGTTCGGTGTCGGGTTCGCGGCCGTGCTGACCGTGTCGGACGCACCGCGCGTGATCTCCACGTCGGGTGGCGTGGAGTTCTCCCTGGCGCGGACTCAGGCCGAGGTGCCGGAGCTCGCGTCCGAGCGCGGCGGCGACGTGCCGGTGCTGCGCCTGGTCTGGCCGGTCGTCGAGGAGGTGCCGGACGGGTTCACGACCGAGGTCCGGCTGCCGCTGAAGGTCGACCTGTCGCTGGACGACCTGGCCGCCGAGGTCCCGGACCTGCTGCTGGCCCTGCCGGGGCTGCGGCGGATCGAGATCGGGACGCAGTCGTGGGAACGCTCCGTCTCCGACGACGGCGTGGTCACCGTCGGCCCGGTGCGCTGGCTCGTTGAGCGGACCGTCGGCGAGCTGCCCTCCGAGCTCGTCCAGGGGGTCGAGCACCGTCCTCAGTGGACCGTGTCGTGGGCGTACCCGCTCGACTCGGAGCTGGGCGAGGACGTGCTGCACGCGCCGACCCCGACCGACGAGCGGTTGTCGCTGCCCGCCAGGCTGATCGCCACTCTGCCGGTCGAGCCGTCACGCCGCCGCATCCTGCCGGGCCCCGCCGCGTGGACGGTGCTGGACGCCGCCGCGGCCGCCTACCCGGCCCTCGTCGCCCGCGTCCCCGCCATCGAGCGGACCGCGCTCGTGCCGCTGCCGGGCTTCCCGCTGTCCGAAGTGGACGATCGGCTGCGGACCGGTGTGCTGCGCTCGTTGCGCGCCTCCGCCTGGCTGCCGCTGGCTTCCGGCGAGTGGATCGAACCTTCGCGCGCCCGCGTCCTGGACGTCGGCTCCGAGGAACTCGTCGACCTCGTCGAGGACGCCCTGCCCGGGCTGCTGGACGCCGAGCTGTCCGCTCCGGTGCACGCGGCCGCCCTGGCGGCGCTGGAAGTTCCGCGGGTGAGCACCGCCGAGGTCGTGGCGGCTCTGGCCGGTGTCTCCGGTGACCCCGGCTGGTGGCGTGACGTCTACGCCGCCTTCTCGCCGTTGGCCGAGGTGGACCCGGACGTCCGCGAGGCCTTGGCGGCTCTGCCGGTGCCGCTGGCCGACGGCCGTGTCGTGACCGGGCCGCGCACGACCCTGATCGCCGACGAACCGCTGCCCGGCCTGAGGGTCGTGCACCCGGACGCCGTGCACCCGCTGCTGGTGCGCCTGGGCGCGGTCGAGGCAGGAGCCGCCGAGCTGCTCGCCGACCCGTCGCTGCGCGAGAACGTGGCCCGGTCGCTGGAGGACGCCGAGGCAGGCCTCGACGGCTTGGACCTGGTCGAGACCGTGCTGCGGCTGGTGGACCTCGCCGGGGTGCGGGCCGGTGAGGAGCCCTGGCTGGGCGCGCTGGCCCTGCCGGACGCCGACGGCGAATGGCACCGCGCGGACGAGTTGCTGATGCCCGACTCCCCCTTGGTGGGCGTGGTCGAGGCCGACGCCTTCCCGTTGCTGTCCAAGGAGATCGTCGAGACCTACCCGCGTACCGCCCTGGTCGCGGTCGGGGTCGTCGACGCGTTCTCGCTGGTGGTCGACGACGAGCCCTCCGGGCCGGACCACGACCTCGCCGACGAGTCCGCGTGGTGGTCGTCCGTGCCCGACGAACCCCGTCGCGTGGTGGCCGTCCGGGACCTGGACCTCGTCGCCGACTGGCCCGCGGCGTTGCGGCTGCTGGCTTCCGACCCGGTGACGTGGCGTGCCGTGACCGAGCCCGACGGGTACACGGGCTGGTGGATCGCCCGCTACGCGTCGCTGGGCGGTGCCGCGCCTCGCTCGTACCGGCTGCCCGGTGCCTCGTTGCTGGACGGGCTCTTCGACGTCGTGCCGGACTTCGGGTTGCCCGAGCACGTGCTGCGGGCGGCCGGCGTCCGGTCCTCGTTGGAGATCTTGGACGACGAGGACGCCGAGTTCGTGCTGGAGCGGCTCGGGGACGCCGACCGTGTCGTCGCCGACGCCGTGGTGTTGCGCGCCTATGCGGGGCTGCCCGAGGGGGACTTCTCGCCGCCTGAGCGGGTTCGGGTGTTGTCCGGGGCCGTCGTCGCCGCCGACGACGTCGTGGTGCTGGACCACCCGTGGTTGCTGGGGGTTGTGCCGGCTTCCCGGGTGCTGCTCGCCGACGGGTCCGAGGAGCTTGCCGACCTGCTGGACCTGGCGTTGGCCTCGGAGGAGTTCTCCGGGTTGCCGGACCACGTCGGTGAGGTCGTGGAGTGGCGGGACCTCGGGGCTGTGCGGATGGCCTGTGAGCTGCTCGAGGTCGCGCTGCCCGATGGTGTGGTGGTCGTGCACGACGAGCTTCTGGTCGACGGGGCCCGGGTTGAGTGGTGGATGGTGGACGGGGTTCCCCATGCCGCCGACACGCCTGAAGGGCTGGGGCGTGCGCTGGCCTGGGTTTCCGGGCGGTGGGGGGATCGGCACACGTTCGTCGCGCTGATCACTGATCCTTCTGCGGCTACTTTGCTTGGCTGAGTGGGCGCGACTTCTGCGGGTGGTTGGGTTGCGGGTGGCGACCTTGCGGGTGGTCACCTTTGCCTGCCGCGGCTTTGCGGGTGGTCGCCTTGCGGGCGGCCTGGTCGCGTTGCGTGCTTCCCCTGGGGGCGCTGCCCCCAGACCCCCGGCAATCTGATCAGGGGACCCGCGCCGTGCGCGGGTTGATGGCACGCCTGTTGTGTTGGGCGGCCGCCGGTTGAGTAGCTGGGTGCGTTGGCGGTGGGGTCCCATCACGAGCCGAGCCAAGAGCGGGCCACATGAGAGAAGGGGTGTCAACTCGACGAAAAGCGTGTCGAGTTGAC
>NZ_JAPJDL010000021.1 GCF_026242055.1 Lentzea sp. NEAU-D7
TCGCTCCAGACGGAATATGTCTGGCATCAATCTAGTCTTGCCTCAAAGGAACTACCTCGACGAGGAGGTAATTCATATATTACTGGCTGTGTTTCGGCACGCTGTTGAGTTCTCAAAGAACACGCGCACACCGCAGCTAATCTCCGAGGAGAGTCACTTCCGGGGCTGTGTCAGGCTTAGAAGTCTTTCGCCGCACTCCGTTCCGGCTGTGTTTCCCGGCCCGTTCCGTGCTGGCATGGAGAAATTTACACGGGGCCCCCACGAGATCCAAATCGGGGGTCACGTACGGCGTAACCGCAGGTCAGGCGGCATGCAGACGGCTCAAACCCGCCAAGATCGACGCAGAGTGTGACCGGGACCACGCCGACAATCTTGCATCCGGTCTCACCGAGGCGCGGCCGGCAGGTGCACGGTGACCGACAGACCGCCGGTCGGCACGGCCACTGCCTGCGCAAACCCGCCGTGGGCGGCCACCGCGGCGCGCACGATCGAGAGCCCGAGCCCCGTCCCGGACTGGCTGGTCCGGTCCTTGACCCCGCGGCGGAACGGCTCGAACAGCTCTTCCACGCGGTCCGGGGGGATCACCGGCCCGGACGACGACACCCGCAGGACGGACCACTGCGGCCCCGTCTCCACCGCGGTCTCGATCCATCCGCCGACGTGGTTGTGGCGGACGGCGTTCTCCAGCAGGTTGCCGGCGATCCGCTCCAGCAGTGCGGGATCCCCGACGACGAGCGCCGGCGCGCACCGGAACACCGTTCGCAGGTTGCGTGCCTCGGCTTCGGCCCGTGTGGCCTTCCACGCGGACTCGACCACCGCGGACAGGTCGACCGGCTCCCGCACGGCGAGCCCGATCCCGTCGGTGCGTGCGAGCAGGAGCAGCGCGGACACCAACTGCTCGGCACGCTCCCCCGCCGAACGCACGACGCCGGCCATGCGCCGCAGCTCTTCCACGTCGGCATCGGGATCGGAGAGGGTCACGTCCAGCTCGGTGCGCACCACCGAGAGAGGAGTGCGCAGTTCGTGCGATGCGTTCGCGACGAACCGGCGTTGCGAGTCGAAGGCGGCTTCCAGCCGGTCGAGCATCGCGTCGAACGTGTCCGCGAGCTCGGCGACCTCGTCGCGCGGGCCTTCCAGCCGCAACCGCGACCCCAGCGACTCGGCGGACAACCGGCGGGCAGCCCCCGTCACGTCGTGCAGTGGTTTCAGGACGCGGCCGGTGAGCGTCCAGGTCAGGACGGCGGCGGCCACGACCATGCACGCGAACGCGATCAGGCCTGCGCGCAGCAGGTCCTGACGGGCGGTGGCCGTCAACGCGTCGGTCAGCACCTTCACGGTGACGGTGACGCCGTCGACGGTGACCTGGGTGTCGGAGGGGAACGACGGCGACGAGTCGAAGACCCGCCCGACCAGCGTCCACCCGAGGAACAGCAGAACAGCGCTCACGACCGCGACGAGCGCGGTGGTGAGGAGCGTGATCCGAAGGCGAAGCCCTGGTCCGCGCCTTCGCATAGGTCAGTCCTCAGCAGATCCGTTCGAAGCACTCGGCACCCGGTAGCCGGAGCCCACGACGGTGTCGATGATGCCCGGTTCCCCGAGCTTCTTGCGCAACGTCATCACAGTGACGCGCACGGTCGTGGTGAACGGGTCGGCGTTCTCGTCCCACACGCGCTCAAGCAGCTCCTCGCTGCTGACGACCGAACCCTTGGCCGCGAGCAGCACCTCGAGGACGCCGAACTCCTTGCGGGTCAGCTCGATCGGCTGCCCGCCGCGCGACACCGTGCGCCGCGCGGGGTCGAGTTCCACGTCCTGGGCGGAGAGCAGCGGCGGCGTCGCGGGGGTCGCGCGCCGGGCCAGCGCCCGCACGCGCGCGACCAGTTCGGGGAACGCGAACGGCTTCGCGAGGTAGTCGTCGGCGCCGAGCGACAGCCCGGACACGCGGTCCTCGATGGAGCCGCTCGCCGTCAGCATCATGACCCTGGTGAGCGCTCCGGAGCTGAGGATCTCCTTGCACAGCTCGTCGCCGGACATCCCCGGCAGGTCGCGGTCGAGCACAACCACGTCGTACCGCGTGACGGTCGACTTCTCGTGCCCGGTCTCGCCGTCGTAGGCGACGTCCACGGCCATGCCTTCGCGCCTCAGGCCGCGAGCGATCGCGTCGGCCAGAGGCGCCTCGTCCTCGACTACCAGAATCCGCACGCTTCAAAGGTGCCATACGCACCTGAGAAGGCGCTTAACGACACCTTCACTTGCCGCGCGCGGGCCGATCGACGACGACCGTGGAGGCCGTCTGCAGTGCCCGGAGCTCCAGCAACGCCGGGTGCTGCTCCGCCAGCCGGGCCGCGTTCAGCAACGACCGCAGTGCCGCGGTCTCCCCGCGTGCCCGTTCCAGCGCCGCACGTCCCTCGGCCGCCGCCACGAGCTCGGCCAGGGCGGCCCGGCGCAGTTCGCCGGGCATGACGACGTCGCGCACAGCCACTTCGGTCACCGCCGCACCCAGCTCGGCCGCACGTGACGCCACGGCAGCCAGCACCTCGGCGGCGATGGCCTCCCGCTCGGGATCAACGGCCGAGTGTGCGCGCGTGACCACCGCACCGCGCAATGCCAGCTGCACGGCTGTGTAGAGCTCTGCCTCAGGACCAGCGGACGCGACCACGAACGTCGTGGCCGAGGACACGGCCCAACGCACGACGACGGTGACACGGACCAGCACGCCGTCGGCGGTCGGCACGTCCTGCGCCGCCGGGGTCATCGTGCGCGGCCGGAGGTCGACGCGGTGCAGCGCGACGTGGCGCGGGAACTTGTGCTCGCCGGGCCCGACCTCGCCCACCAGCACCCCACGATCGAACTGGACCGCCCGCTCCCACGGGTACAACGTGTGCTTCATCGTCTCCACCTCCGCCCGGGTAGACCACGACCCCGGCCGGCGGGGCTTCGAGCGGGACTCCACAAGGGACTCGCAAAGCTCGTCGCCCCCGTGTGCGACCGGGGTCGTGGCGTTCAGGGTTTGAACCTGGTGCCGTTACAGGGCTCCAAGGCGTTCGCAGAACGCGGGACCCGAGCGAGGGAAACCTGCTGGGCCGCAAGAACGAACGCCGTCGGGGTGGAGGTTAGCCGACCTACTTCTCGACGTGCTCGTCAATTTCGACGGGCAGGCACTCCAGGCGGGCGGCCCACTCCGTCACGCGGCGTGCGACGTCCTGCGCGGTGATGCCGCACAACGCCAGCACCTCGCCACGCTCACCGTGGTCGTGGAACTCCTGCGGCAGGGCGATGTCGCGCAACGGCACCTCGATGTCGGCGTCGCGCAGGGCGGCCGCGAGAGAGGAACCGAAGCCACCGTGGCGGCCACCGTCCTCCACGGTCACCACGAGCTTGTGCGACGCCGCCATCTCCACGAGGTCCACCGACATCGGGTAGATCCACCGCGGGTCGACGACCGTCACGCCGATGCCCTGGTCCTCCAGCCGTTGCGCGGCCTCAAGACCGAGCCCGCCCAACGCGCCGACCGTCACCAGCAGCACGTCGGAACCCGACCGCCGAAGCACGTCCACGGCACCCACGCGCTCCAGCGCGGGCAGGTCCGGGCCGACCGAGGCCTTCGGATAGCGGATCACCGACGGCGCGTCCGAGATCGCCACGGCCTCCCGCAGCTCCTCGACCAGCGTGCCTGCGTCACGCGGCGCCGCCACGTGGACACCGGGGATGACGCCGAGGATCGACATGTCCCACATGCCGTGGTGCGACGCGCCGTCCGGGCCGGTGACGCCGGCCCGGTCCAGCACGACCGTGACGCCCTGCTTGTGCAGCGCGACGTCCATCAGCAGCTGGTCGAACGCCCGGTTGAGGAACGTCGCGTAGACGGCCACGACCGGGTGCAGACCACCGATGGCCAGACCGGCGGCCGAGGTCAGCGCGTGCTGCTCGGCGATGCCGACGTCGAAGAACCGCTCCGGGAACGCCTTGGCGAACGGGTCCAGGCCGGTGGGCCCCTGCATCGCGGCGGTGATCGCCACGACATCGGACCGCTCGCGGCCGACCTCGACCAGCGCGTCGGAGAACACGTGCGTCCAGGTCCGGCTGGACGGCTTGACGTCCTCGCCGGTGATCGGGTCGATGACGCCGGTGGCGTGCATCTGGTCGGCCTCGTGGTTCTCGGCCGGCGCGAACCCCATGCCCTTGCGGGTGACCGCGTGCACGATCACCGGGCCGCCGAAGGACTTGGCGCGCTGCAGCGCGGACTCCAGCGTCGCCATGTCGTGGCCGTCGACCGGGCCGATGTACTTGAGGCCGAGGTCCTCGAACATCGCCTGCGGCGCCAGCGCGTCCTTGATGCCGCGCTTGGCGGCGTGCAGGGCGGCGTAGAGGGGCTTGCCGAAGAACGGCGTCTGCTGCAGGGCGCTCTTGCCCTTCTCCAGCACGCGCTCGTAGCCGGGACGCAGCCGCAGCGACGACAGGTGGTCCGCGAGACCACCGATCGTCGGCGAGTACGAGCGGCCGTTGTCGTTGACCACGATCACGACCGGACGCGTCTTGTCCGCCGCGATGTTGTTCAACGCCTCCCAGCACATGCCGCCGGTCAGCGCGCCGTCTCCGACGACCGCGACCACGTGGCCGTGGGCGCCGTTGATCTGCTTCGCCTTGGCCAGGCCGTCCGCGTAGGACAGCGCCGTCGAGGCGTGCGAGCTCTCCTGCACGTCGTGCTCGGACTCCGACCGCGACGGGTAGCCGGACATCCCGCCCTGCTTGCGCAGCCGGTCGAAGCCGTCGCGACGGCCCGTCACGATCTTGTGCACGTACGACTGGTGACCGGTGTCGAACACGATCGGGTCCTGCGGCGAGTCGAAGACCCGGTGCAGCGCCAGGGTCAGTTCGACGACACCCAGGTTCGGGCCCAGGTGCCCGCCCGTCTTGGACACCTTGTCGACCAGGAAACGCCGGATCTCCTCGCACAGCTGCGACAGCTGCGCCTCGTCCATCCGTTTCAGATCAGCTGGTCCGTGCACGGACTCCAGCAGGGTCACCACGCCCACCTCACTCCTGAAGACTTCGGCCCAGTCTACGGAGACGCGGCTGAGACGCTGCCTCAGCTCGTCTCAGGGACCAGCAGGGCGATGCACTCGACGTGATGCGTCATCGGGAACGCGTCGAACGCGCGAAGATCAGCGAGCCGGTACCCCTGAACTGTGAATTCGGCCAGGTCGCGGGCCAGCGCGGCGGGGTCGCAGGCGACGTAGACGACCCGCTGCGGACGGCGTCGTGCGACTTCAGCCACAACGACCTTGCCCGCGCCCTTGCGAGGGGGGTCGAGGACCACGACGTGAGGGTCTTCCACGGGCAGTTTGCGCGTCACGGCACGCTCCACCTTGTCCGCCACCCACTCCACCTGGGACATGCGGCGGAGGTTGCGCCGGCCGTCCTCCACGGCGCCGGGGAAAGACTCCACGACCAGCACGGACCCGCTTTCGCCGACCTGCCGTCCGAGCACCGACGCGAAGAGTCCCGCGCCGCCGTAGAGGTCCCACGCGCGTTGCCCGGGCCCGGCCGCGGCCCACTCCCCCACGACGGACGCGAAGGTGTCCGCGGCGGCCGGGTGGACCTGCCAGAAACCGTCCGCCGAGATTCGCCACTTTCGTTGGGCGGCGGTCTCGACGGCCGTACCGGTTCCGGCGCGTCGCACGGTGTGTCGGCCGCGCACCTCACCCACATGACGGTTGCCGTCACCGTCCTGGACGATCGTGAGCTCCTGCGCCCGCCACTTTCGGTCGGCCACCGCCTCGACCATGCCCGGCCGGGAGATCACACAGTGGTCGACCGGGATCACATCGTGGGAACGCAGGCTGCGGAAACCCGGTGTCCCGTCGCGGCCGACGGCCATCCGGATGCGGGTCCGCCACTCCAGCGGGCCGCCCGGCAGCGCCTCGACGACCACGTCGCGTTCGATCTTGCCGAGCCTCGCCAGCTGCTCGCGGACGACCTGGGCCTTCAGCTCCCGCTGCGCGTCCCACGCCACGTGCTGGAAGTCGCAGCCACCGCACAGCCCCGGCCCGCTGAACGGGCACGGCGCCTCGACGCGGTCCGGTGACGCCTCCAGGACCTCCACGGCGTCCGCGCGGCAGAACGACCCGCCGTTGTCCTCGTACACGGAGACCACGACGCGCTCGCCGGGCAGCGCGTGACGCACGAACAGAACGCGGCCCTCGTGCCGTGCGACGAAATGCCCGCCATGCGCGACAGGCCCTACCTCTACTTCGAACTTGCGTCCGGTCCAGTCTTCCTTGGTCGAGCTCATCGGTCGTCAAGTCCCCTTCGGACAGCGCCGGGCGCGATGACGTCCTTGTCCTTGACCTTCACCGAAGATTCCAGCTGCCACGGCACGCTGGTCACCATCACACCCGGCTGGAAAAGCAGCCTTCCCTTGAGCCGCAACGCGCTCTGGTTGTGCAGAAGCTGCTCCCACCAGTGGCCGACGACGTACTCGGGGATGAACACCGTAACAACGTCGCGCGGGTTGTCCGTCCTGACGCGCTTGACGTAGTCGAGAATGGGCTTGGTGATCTCCCGGTAGGGGGACTCGATCACCTTCAGCGGGATCTTGAAGTTCTCCTTCTCCCACTCCGCGACGAGCTTGCGGGTGTCGCCGTCGTCGACGTTGACCGTGACGGCCTCCAGCACGTCCGGGCGCACGGCCTTCGCGTACGACAACGCCCTCAGCGTCGGCATGTGCAGTTTGGACACCAGCACCATCGCGTGGTTGCGCGCGGGCATCGTGCGCACGCGGTCCTGCTTGCGCAGCTCCTCGGCGACGGTGTCGTAGTGCTTGCGGATCGCCGTCATCAACGCGTAGATGGCGGCCATCGCGGCGATGGCGATCCACGCGCCCTTGGTGAACTTCGTGATCAACACGATGATCAGCACCGTCGCGGTCAGCGCGAGACCGAACGTGTTGATCGACTGCGAGCGCCGCATCCGCCTGCGCGCCTGCTCGTCGGTCTCGGTCTTCAGCAGCCGCTGCCAGTGCTTGATCATGCCGAGCTGGCTGAGCGTGAACGACACGAACACACCGACGATGTAGAGCTGGATCAGCCGGGTGACCTCGGCGTCGAACGCGATCACCAGCACGACCGCGAAGCCGGCCAGGAACACGATGCCGTTCGAGAACGCCAGCCGGTCGCCGCGCGTGTGCAGCTGACGCGGCAGGTAGCGGTCCTGGGCGAGGATAGAGCCGAGCACCGGGAACCCGTTGAACGCGGTGTTCGCGGCGAGCACCAGGATCAGCGCGGTGACGCCGGCGATGAAGTAGAAGCCGGGCGGGAAGCTGTCGAACACGGCGTGCGCGATCTGCGCGACCATCGTCTTCTGCTCGTAGCCCTCCGGGGCGTTGGTGATCTGCTGCTGCGGGAACTCCGCCATCCGCACGTCGGTGAGCTGGGCGAGGATGATCAGGCCCATCAGCATGACCACGGAGATGCCGCCCATCATCAGCAGCGTCGTCGCGGCGTTGCGGGACTTGGGCTTGCGGAACGCGGGCACGCCGTTGCTGATCGCCTCGACGCCGGTGAGGGCGGCGCAGCCGGACGAGAACGCCCGCATCACCAGGAACACGAACGCGAGGCCCATCAGGTGGTCCTGCTCGGCGTGGATCTCGAGGCCCGAGCTCTCCGCCTTCATGTCGTCGCCCATGACGAGGCCGCGGAACAGGCCGTAGCCGATCAGGCCGAAGACACCGATCATGAACGCGTAGACCGGCACGGCGAACGCGCTGCCGGACTCGCGGATGCCGCGCAGGTTCACCGCCGTCAGCAGCACGATGGCCGCGACCGCGAACTCCGCCTTGTGGGTCGCGACGAACGGGATCGCCGAGCCGATGTTCGCCGCGGCCGCCGAGATCGACACCGCGACCGTGAGGATGTAGTCGACGAGCAGGGCGCTCGCCACCGTGAGCCCCGCCTTGCGGCCGAGGTTGACCGTCGCGACCTCGTAGTCGCCGCCGCCGGACGGGTAGGCGTGCACGTTCTGCCGGTAGCTGGCCACCACGGTGAGCATCACCACGACGACCGCGACCCCGACCCAGGGCGCCATGGTGTAGGCGCTCAGGCCCGCCACCGACAGCATCAGGAAGATCTCCTCCGGCGCGTACGCGACCGACGACATGGCGTCGGAGGCGAACACGGGGAGGGCGATGCGCTTGGGCAGGAGGGTGTGCGCGAGGCGATCACTGCGGAACGGCCGCCCGACCAGGAGGCGTTTGGCAGCGGTGGCGAGCTTGGACACGGGCAGAGCGTAAGGGGTCCGCTCACCGGGACGGGCTAATGCTCGGTAGGTTCTGCGGAGAGTTCGCCTGAGGAGGCATGTCGTGCACGTGGTGATCATGGGTTGTGGCCGGGTGGGGGCGTCCCTGGCAAGGGCCCTGGAGCGACTCGACCACCAGGTCGCCGTGATCGACAAGGATGCGCAGTCGTTCCGCAGGCTGGGCAGCGACTTCCACGGCCAGCAGGTCATCGGCAACGGTTTCGACCGCAATGTCCTGATCGAGGCCGGTGTCGAGCGCGCGGGCGCGTTCGCCGCGGTCTCCAGCGGCGACAACTCGAACATCATCTCGGCGCGGGTCGCGCGCGAGACGTTCGGCGTCGAGCACGTCGTCGCGCGCATCTACGACCACAAGCGCGCCGCGGTGTACGAGCGCCTGGGCATCCCGACCGTGGCGACCGTGCCGTGGTCGACGGACCGGTTCCTGCGGATGTTGCTGCCCGAAGGGGCGTCGACCGCGTGGCGGGACCCGTCCGGCACCGTGGCGGTGCTGCCGATCGAGGTCGACGAGGCCTGGGTCGGCCGGCCGGTGCGCGAGCTCGAAGAGGCGATCGGCGCGCGTGTGGCGTTCGTGATGCGCTTCGGCACGGGCGTGCTGCCGGACGCCAAGACCGTCGTGCAGGCCGACGACTCCATCTACGTGGCGGCGCTGTCCGGCACGATCACCGACGTCGCGGCGGCGGCGCTGCAGGCACCGGAGGAGAGCTGATGCGGGTCGCCATCGCTGGTGCGGGAGCCGTGGGACGGTCCATCGCGCAGGAGCTCGTCTCGGACGGGCACCAGGTCATGCTGATCGAACGGGACCGGGCGCACTTCGACCCGAACTCCGTCGAACAGGCCGAGTGGGTGCAGGCCGACGCGTGCGAGCTGTCCTCTTTGGAGGACGCGGGCATGCAGCTCTGCGACGTGGTGATCGCCGCGACCGGTGACGACAAGGTCAACCTCGTCGTGTCGCTGCTGGCCAAGACGGAGTTCGCCGTCCGGCGCGTCATCGCGCGCGTGAACGACCCCACGAACGAATGGCTCTTCACCGAGTCGTGGGGCGTCGACGTGGCCGTGTCGACGCCACGGCTGCTGGCCGCCATGGTCGAGGAGTCCGTGACGATCGGTGACGTCGTGCGCCTGATGACGTTGCGGCAGGGGCAGGCGAACCTCGTGGAGATCACGCTCGACGAGTCGACGCCGTTCGCCGGCCGGGCGGTCTCGGAGCTGACGCTGCCGCGGGACGCCGCCCTGGTGACGATCCTGCGCGGCGGGCGGGTCATCGTGCCGCAGCCGGACGACACGCTGGAGGGCGGCGACGAGCTGCTGTTCGTCACCACCGCCGCCGTCGAGCAGGACATCAAGAGCGCTCTGGGGTACTAGGCCGTAGGCCGGGCCGCCTCCGCCGCGTATCTGCGCAGCGGAGGCGGGCACCTACTTCCTGTGAGCGATCAGCTGCCCCTGGTCGGGCGCGAGGAAGAGTTGCGGACCGTGCTGCGGGCGTTGGCCGTGCACGGTGCGGTGCTGCTTTCGGGTCCTTCGGGTGTGGGGAAGACACGGCTGGCTTGGGAGGCGCTCGCCGCCGTGACGCAACCGGTCGTGCGCTGTTACGCCACGGTCGCCACGTCCCGGATTCCCCTCGGCGCGATCGCGTCGCTCTTACCCACCGGCCTGCCTCTCTCGCAGGGTTCACTCCTGCCGTCTACGTCCGTGCGCGCGGTCGCCGAGCACCTCTCTCGTAGCGGCCGGTGGGTGTTGTTGGTCGATGACGCGCATCTGCTTGACGACGCCTCGTTGTTGGTGTTGCAGCACCTCGTGCGTCACCGGCTCATGCGAGTCGTGTGCACCGCACAGCCTGGTTGGGACCTGGAGGGGTCGACCGTCATCGCGGTCGGCGCGCTGGATCGGGAACGCGCGGACACGGTGCTGACGACGGCTCTCGGCGGGTCTGTGGATGCCTCGACGCGGCACCTGGTGTGGGCGAAGAGCCGGGGCAACCCGTTGCACATCAAGGAGCTCGTCGCGGCGGGCCGGCACCGCGGCGCGTTGACCGGGGCCGGGTGGAGCTGGAGCGGACCGCTGGAGCCGTCCGGACGGCTCACCGAGCTCGTCGACATGGCGCTGGGACGGCTCACGGATCCGCAACGGCGGGCGTTGGAGCTGCTCGCGTACGGGGAACCGCTCGAAGCCGCACTGATGACCGTGCCGCAGGACCTCGTGGACCTTGGGTTCGTGCGCATTGGTGACGACGGACGGGCGCGTGTCGCTCATCCGCTCTACAGCGCGCGCCTGCGCGCCACATGCCCGACGTTGCGCGCACGGGCACATAGGCGTGCGTTGGCCGATCGGCTCGAAGCGACGGGCTCCGGCCGTCCCGGTGACGCGGTGCGCGTCGCGACGTGGCGGCTCGACAGCGGGACGGCCGAGTCGCCCGACGTGCTGGCGCGGGCGGCCGAGGAGGCGCTGTCCGCTCAGGACTGGGAACTCGCCGAACGGCTCTCGCGTGCCGCCCTGGCCCGTGGGGTGACATCGCGCGTGGGGCTCGTGCTGGGTCTTGTACTGATGTACCAACGTCGATGCGCGCAGGCCGAGGAAGTGCTCGCCGACGCCATGAGGGTGGACAGCGACGTGCTGACGTTGACGCAGGCCGGCTGTACGCGCGCGTACAACCTGTTCTTCGGCCTCGGTGACGAGGACGCCGCCGTCGCCGTGCTGGATCTCGTGACAGCACGGAAGCTGCCCGCCGAGCTGGAGCACGCCGTGCTGTTCTTCGCGCTGACGTTCGCGCTGGAGGCCGCGCCGTTGGGTTTCGCACGGCTGGGCGGTGAGCTGCTGCTCGCGGAGGGCGGCTGGGCGGCGATCGCGGGACGGCAGGTGCTGGCGTCCGCAGACCAGTTCGCGGGCCGCTACACCGAGGCCATCGCACGGATCGAGGACAACCACATGGCCGTGCTGGCGACGGCGGAGCGGTTCCCGTCGTTGATGAACGCGGCGAACAGCGTGCACAACGAGAGCATGCTGCGGTGCGGTGACCTGGCGGGCGCGGAAAGACGAGCCGTGCAGGCGCTCGCCGAGGCGGTCGAGGAGGACCGCTGGACGGGCGCGCAGGTACCGCCGCGGGTGCTGCTGAGCCGGAGCGCGCGCATGCGCGGGAGGGCGGCGTCGGCCGTGCGGATCACCGCCGAGGGTGCGCCGGACCTGGGCACGCCGACGATGATGTGGGACGTGCTGCTGCTGGCCGAGCTCGCGGCCGGTGCGGCGTTGCAGGGGCAGCCGGACCGCGCATTTCGAGCCTTGGCGCGTGCGGAGGCCGGGTTGCGGCCTGCGTGGCGCATCGCGCGGCTCGCCGTGGGGGCCGCACGGTCGTGGGTGCTTGCCGGCGCTGGGCACGTCAACGAGGCGATGCAGGCCGCCCTGGACAACGCTGTCTTGGCGAGGGAACACGGCGCGCATTCCGAAGAGATCGAGTCGCTGCACGACGCCGCACGGTTCGGTGCGGACACCTCGCCTCGTCTGTTGGAACTCGCGAAGTCGCGCAAGGACCCGCTCACGACCGCGTACGCCTCGCATGCTCAGGCGCGCGCGTTGCGCGACCCGGCGGGGCTGGAGGAGGTGGCGGCGGCGTTCACGGCGTGCGGCGCCACGCTCTACGCGGCAGAGGCGCTCGCGGAGGCCAGCAGGCTGTCGCGCCTGCACGACCGGCCTCGTGACGCGGATCGGCTGGAACGGCAGGCGTCCGCGCTCGCGGAGACGTTCGACGGCGCGACCACTCCCGGTCTCGTGGTGACGAGCACCCTCGCCGCGTTGACGCCACGTCAGCTGGAAATCGCCCGTCTCGCCGTGGCCGGGCTGACGAGCGCGGAGATCGCCGAACGGCTGGCGATCGCCAAACGGACCGTGGACAACCACTTGCACACGACCTACGCGGCGGTGGGTGTCACGGGACGAGATGGCTTGCGCGTGTTGTTCGGCCACGGCGCGTAGCTCGATGTGCGCGGCGTACCCGCACGGCAGCGCCATGTCGGGTCCGGAGACGACGCGGCCGGTGCCCCGAGAGGAGGCACCGGCCGTGGAGCGTGGAGCGGGGTCAGTCTCTGGACTTGTCGCGGGACTCGGCGTCGACGACGCGCTTGAGCTCGTCCATGTCCGGGGTGAGCAGGTCGTCGGCCGTGCGTGCGAGCACTGCCTCCGTCGCCGCCTCGGTCTCCGCCTTGGCCTTGGCCTCGGCGGCCTCCTCTGCCTCCTTGAGGCGCTTGTCCGCGCGGCGGACCGCCCAGACCGTGGCGAGGAGGGCGATGGCCATCAGCGGGTAGCCCATGCCGAGACGGGCGACAGCGAGCCAGCCGACCTGGTCCTCGTCGTAGAGCCAGCGCTGGACCACGAAGCGGGCGAAGAACACCAGGGCCCACACGAAGGTCGCGATGTCGTAGTCGCGGACCGTGGCCTTGTCCTCGCGCCAGGAGCGGTCCCTGCCGTTGAGGAACGTCCAGATCACGCCGGCGAGCGGCCAGCGCACGATGATCGACAGCAGGAACGCGCTGCCGTACACGACGCTCTGCCAGATGCCGAAGAGGAAGAAACCCTTGGCCTCGCCTGTCTTGTACGCGATGAACGCCGCGATGCCCACGCCGAAGACGGCGGAGATCGCGGGCTGGATGGTGCCCTTGCGCATGGCCAGGACGACGCCGATGACGACGGCGGCGGCGAGCGAGCTGATGATCGCCGCCATCAGGTTCTTGGTCGTGAAGTTGACGATCACGAAGACGAGCACGGGCAGCGACGAGTAGAGCATTCCGCTCACGCCGCCCATCTGCTCGAGGACGGTGGGCTGCTTTTCTTCGGTCTTGACTGAAGTCATGAAGCGTTCTGCAACTCGTAATAGGGGTTGTAGAGCACCTTGCGCCCGTCGCGCACGGCGATGCGGCCCCGGGCCTTGATCGTCCGACCAGGCTCGATTCCCGCGATGCGACGGCGGCCGAGCCAGACGAGGGTGACGCCCTCGGTGCCGTCGTAGAGCTCGGCTTCCAGCGTGGCGGCCGCGTCCCTCGGGCAGAGCTCCACGCTGCGGAGCCTTCCGAGGACGGTGACCTCCTCACCGGACTTGCAGTCGCAGGCCTTCACCGCGCCGACGGCCTCCGCTTTTCGCGACAGGTCGTCCGCGTCGAGCTCGGTCACGTCGCTGGTCAAGCGACGTACCAAGCGGCGCCAATAGCCGCTCATCCCCGACTCCTGCATTGCTCAAGTGGCCCCGTGGTGTGGACCGTCTGACAGTGAGGGTACGCACGAGCAACGACAATCTCGGGCGTGCCTGCCGAGACTGTGCTTCTCCTGCCCGGAACCGCCTCTGACGAGGTGTTCGTCCGTTCGGTGTTCACAGAGCCGTTGTCGCAGGTCGGTGCCGTTCTCGCCGCACCACGTGTCCGCACACTCCGTGAACGGTTGACGGCGCTCGAAAATGCCCCGGCAAGCCACCCGATCGTGGTAGGTGGTGTCTCGCTGGGCGCGCACGTCGCCGCGAGGTGGGCGGTGGCCAACCCGGACCGGTGCGCGGGCCTGATCTTGGCGCTGCCGGCGTGGACCGGCACTCCGGACGAGGCGCCCGCGGCGCTCGCGGCCAGGGCGAGTGCGCAGATCGTCCGGACCGAGGGCCTCACGACGGCGCTCTCCGGCACCACAGGCTGGCTGCACGACGAACTGACGAGGGCCTGGCACGGCTACGGCGACCAGCTCGTGCCGCACCTCGAAGAGGCCGCCGAGTCGCTCGCGCCCACGCTCGACGAGCTGAAGTCGCTGGACGTGCCGACGGGCATCGTCGGGTGCACCGACGACCCGGTGCACCCGATCGCGGTCGCGCGGGCCTGGGCCGAGGCCATCCCGCGCGCCGTGCTCGTCACCACGACCCTGGACGCCTACCCGCACGCGTTGGGGCGTGCGGTGCAGGCGTGGCAGCAGGCTCGTTAGCCCTGCTGCTGGATGTGCCGCGCGATCGCCTCCGGCAGCTCGACCGGCAGCGGCGTGCGGGGCGGCATCGGCTGCTCGCCGCGCACGACCACGGTGCCGCGCAACATCTCGCGCAGCGCCTGCGAGTTCTGCTCGAAGTGCTCCTCGGGGCCGGCCGCGACGCCGCGCAGCATCCAGCGCGGGCCGTCGACGCCGACGAAGAGGATCTGCACGCCCTGGTTGCGCGCGGTGATCTCCTCGCCCCACTCGCCGTTCTCGCGGTTGATGCGGGCGCCGTCCTCCTTGAGGCCCTCGATCAGCTCGGCGCCGACCTCGCGCCACAGGCCGCCCGACTTCGGCGCGGCGAACGCGCTGACCGTCAGCTGGCCGACGGACGTGAGCACGTGCACGGCGCGCACGGAGCCGTTCTGCTGGTCCATCTCGACCTGCAGCTGGGCCTCGTCCGGCATCGGCAGCAGCACCGATCCCAGGTCGAGCCGCTGCACGTCGTCGTGGGGCGCCACCGTCGAGTCCCACGGGCCGTCGACGTCCTCGTCGAACGTCTCGTCGTGCTCCGGCCCGGTCTCGACCGCACCCGAGGAGTGACGACCGCGCTTGCGGCGCCTTCCGAACATGCCCTTACCCCTCCGCCTTCATCCGGGCGAGCACCACGTGCCCGCCGGTCGAGCCATAGCCTCCCGCACCGCGTTCCGTCTCCGGCAACTCGGTGACCTCCCGGAACACCGCGTGCTCGACGCGTTGCACGACGAGCTGGGCGATCCGGTCGCCCCGTGACAGCACGATCGGCTCACGGAGATCATGGTTCACGAGGCAAACGCGGATCTCACCGCGGTAGCCGGAGTCGATCGTGCCGGGCGTGTTCACCACGCTCAGGCCGGCCCGTGCGGCGAGGCCCGACCGGGGGTGCACGAAGCCCGCGAACCCCTCGGGCAGCGCGATGGCGACACCGGTGCCGACCACGGCGCGCTCTCCTGGTGGAATGACCACGTCCGACGTGGTGACCAGATCCGCGCCCGCGTCGCCGGCACGGGCGTAGGCGGGCACGGGAACCCCCGGATCGAGCCGGGTCAGCAACACCTCGACGCTGGACACGGCGGCCGAGATTACCCTGACGACGTGAGTGAGACTGCCGTGACCGCCACTACGACCTTCCGCGAACGCCTGTACGTGACGTGGTGGATCTGGCCGCTGCCGCTGCTCGCGGCCGCGCTGCTGGCCGCCGAGGTGCACATGGGCTTCCCCGGCGTCAGGTCCTGGCTGCCGTACGTGATCCTGCTCCCGCTGACGGCCGTCCTGATCGCCAAGATGGGCTCCACGAAGGTGGAGGTCGCCGACGGCGAGCTGCGCGCGGGCGACGCGCACATCCCGCTGGAGCTGCTCGGCGACGTCGAGATCATCGCCCCCGAGGACCGCCGCCGGGCCATGGGCCGCGACCTCGACCCCGCGGCGTTCGTCGTGCACCGGGGCTGGGTCAAGCCGCTCGTGCGGGTGCGGGTGAACGACCCGGAGGACCCGACGCCCTACTGGGTGATCAGCACGCGTCGTCCCGACGAGCTCGCCGCCGCGATCAAGTCCTGAAACGCACAACTGGGCGCCACCCGAGAGGGTGAGCGCCCAGTGTCTTTCTTCGGCGGACTGAACTCAGGCGCAGTCCCGGCAGATGTACGTGCCGCCGTTGTCCTCGGCGAGCCTGCTGCGGTGGTGCACCAGGAAACACTTCGAGCACGTGAACTCGTCGGCCTGCTTCGGCAGGACCTTGAACGTGAGCTCCTCACCGGACAGGTCGGCGCCCGGAAGCTCGAAGTTCTCCGCGCTCGCGTCCTCGTCGACGTCGACGACGCCGGACTGCGTCTCGTT
Source organism: Lentzea sp. NEAU-D7 (assembly GCF_026242055.1). GTDB lineage: Bacteria > Actinomycetota > Actinomycetes > Mycobacteriales > Pseudonocardiaceae > Lentzea. The sequence goes on from NZ_JAPJDL010000021.1 coordinate 16,111, forward strand.
CCGCCGGGCCTTCAACTCCTCGAGGGAGTCCTCAGCGAGTTCGTCCGCCTCGCTGCGACGCGGCGCGTCGTAGTCGGTCGCCATCTTCTTCACCCCTGCGGTCTACGGAGACTGTTCGTGTCGCTGGTTAACGCTCCAGCGACCTCTTTTGTGCCCCACGTCAAGGTGACGTAGGTCTCCCACACCCGGCGGGCAAGCCAACCCCCTTGACGTGACCGTCGGCTTGATCGAAATGTGTGCGGAGCGCGCAGAGGGTAGCTCATTGCCCGAGTGGCTCGACATCGGGTTACCCCTTACCGACCGGACGGGTGACACAACCTTTCTACGCTGGACCGATACCCTGTGCGGGAGCACGTGTGCCGTGGCGTGCAACCTGGCGCCGGGCCGGTACCGTCCTGACTGTGAGCAATCAGGCCGGTGCAGTGGGTCACGCCCGCCAGGGCGCGCATCAGCCGGGTTGGGCCTAGGCTGATTCTCAGGGACGGATCACGGGGAGGGCTTCGAACGTGGGATCCGCATCGGGAAGCTTGACGCCTTACAAGAGGCGTCGGCCCGTGCCCGCGCTCGTCCTGTTCGCGGTGCTGTTGGTCAGTTCCGTGTTCGTGTGGGTGAAGGTGCTCGGCAACGCGAGCGACGTGGACGCGGCCATCAAGTGCAACGCGCCCGGCAACGTCACGACATCGGTGACAGGCGCGGCCGATCCGGCCGCGGCCTCGACGCCGCAGGCGCCGCCCCTGGGCACCGTCCTGGAGCACGACGCGCTGGACCGCACGAACCCGGTGCCGGTCGGCGAGGTCAACTTCAAGGTCGTCAACGCCTCGACTCAGCGCAACCACGCCAAGGCCGTCGCGACGATGTTCACCGAACTGGGCCTGAAGCAGGCGGCCGACCCCGGCAACGACGCGATCTACCCGGCGGGCGACATGACGTGCCGCGGCCAGATCCGCTTCGGCGCGCCAGGCGCGTCGGCGGCCAGGACGCTGTCGTTGCTGGAGCCGTGCCTGGAACTCGTGCGCGACGACCGCCAGGACGCCACCGTCGACATCGCGATCGGCAAGAAGTTCGACGAGGTCAAGCCGAACAGCAGCGCCCGCAAGGTCCTCGACCAGCTCAGCGAGTGGGCGGCGCAGCAGCCGGAGCAGCAGGGCGGTCAGGTCGCCGCGGCGGCTCCGCCGTCGCTCAACGCCGACAGCCTGGCCGGCGCACGCGACGTGACCTGCTGACCTCCGTGAGACCGCGCGCTACCTTGCGCGCATGGGGGTAGATCTTCTTCCGGACGAGCGCGTCCTGTGGCAGGGCGAGCCTGCACATCACTCGGTCTTCCTGAGGCTCGATCCGAAGTGGATCTGGTTCAGCCTGAGGTTCGACGCCGTCAAGATCGCGATCGTGGTGGGGCTGGCGCTTCTGGCACACGGGTGGACGGACTTCTTCGACGACTGGTCCACCGTCCTGCTGGTGTGCGGCGCGTTCGTCGTGCTCGATCTTCTCTACCTCGCCGAGCCGTTCCTCTGGCGCTACCGGACGCTGCGTCGCACGACCTACTACGTCACCGACCAACGCGTCGTGTCCGTTCCCGGAAGGCGAGCGCGGTCGGTGAAGCTCGCCGACATCGACGCCCTGTCCTTCGCCGAGGAACCGGACGGCTCCGGACACATCCGGCTCGACCGGCGGATCATGCCCGACGGCTACGGCACCCGGACGGTCGCCGAGTTGATCCACGTCCCGGACGTGCGCCAGGTCGTCACCCTGCTGTCGACGTTGACGGGCCTCCCGGAATCAACGTTGACTCAACGTTGATTCCGGGCTGGCTTTGCAACAGACGTTTGCGTACGTCCGCAAACGTCTGTTGCAAAGGCACCTCGTTACCGCTCTGAACTGCGGGTTCAGACCTTGCCGAAGCCCGACTCGACGAGGGCGTCGTACATCTCGTCGGCGATGCCGGGGGCGGCGGCGAACGTCGCGTCCTGCCCGAGTTCGGGCGACGACCCCGGCAGCCGCACGACCGCGCCCGCCTCCGAGGCGACCAGTCCTCCGGCGGCCCAGTCCCAGCGGCCCAGCCCGTGCTCCGCGTAGGCGTCGAGCCGTCCGGCGGCCACCGAGCACAGGTCGAGCGACGCCGCGCCGGCCCGCCTCATGTCGCGCACCCTCGTGGACATGCCGGCCCACGTGTCGGCCTGCCGCTGACGGCGCTCAGGCCGGTACGCGAAGCCGTATCCCAGCAATGAGAGGGACAGCTCGGTCGTCGCGGAGACGCGCAACGGCGAGCCGTCCAGGAACGAGCCGTAGCCGCGTGCGGCCGTCCACATGCGGCCGGTGGCGGGCTCGAACACCGCACCCGCGACGGACTCGCCGTCGAGCTGCGCGGCGATCGACACCGAGTACCAGGGGATTCCGTAGAGGTAGTTGACGGTGCCGTCGATGGGGTCGACGACCCAGGTCAGCCCCTCGACGACGGTGCCGCCCTCCTCCTCGCCGAGCACGGGCTCGCCGGGGCGCAACTCGGACAGACGCGTCCGGACGAGTTGTTCTGAGGCGCGGTCGGCTGCGGTCACCACGTCTGTCGAGGTGCTCTTGGTGTCGAACGAGACGACGGCGGAAGCGCGCATGCGCTGAACAAGAGCACCCGCTTCTCGTCCGATCGCCGTCGCGATGTCGACGAGTGGCCGGGGATCGAACACGACCGGTTCCCTCCTGCGTCACTAGCACGGGACTATCGGGCAACGTCAGGCTAATGTCTGCGCACCACAGGTGTACTGAATCGAAACCAGCTGGATCTAGTAGGAAGGACCACGGGGATGGGCATCACCCGCGGGTTCGGTGTGGACATCGGCGGCTCCGGCGTCAAGGGCGGCCTGGTCGACCTCGAGGCAGGAGCACTGGACGGCGAACGCATGCGGATCCCCACGCCCCAGCCCTCGACACCGGAAGCGGTGGCGGAGGTCGTCGCCGAGATCGTCGAGAAGTTCCAGTGGGACGGGCCGGTCGGCATCACGCTGCCGTGCGTGGTCAAGCACGGTGTCGCCCACAGCGCCGCGAACGTGGACAAGGGCTGGATCAACTGCGACGCCCAGCAGCTCTTCGCCGCGCGCCTCAACCGCAGGCCCGAGGACATCGTCGTGATGAACGACGCGGACGCGGCCGGCATCGCGGAGATGACGTTCGGCGCGGGCGTGGGCAAGAACGGCACCGTGGTCCTGCTGACGTTCGGCACGGGCATCGGCAGCGCGGTGTTCCTCGACGGCAAGCTCGTCCCGAACACCGAGTTCGGCCACCTCCAGGTCGACGGGCACGACGCGGAAACGCGTGCGGCCGCCTCCGTGAAGGAGGAGAAGGACCTGTCGTGGGAGGAGTGGACTCCCCGGGTCACGCGGTACATCAACGTGCTCGAGGACCTCATCTGGCCCGACCTGGTCATCGCGGGTGGCGGTGTGAGCAAGAAGGCGCACAAGTGGTTGCCGCTGCTCAAGGTCCGCACCGAGGTCGTCGCCGCGGCGTTGAAGAACGACGCCGGCATCGTGGGCGCCGCATGGGCCGCCTCGCACGGTGTCAGGCCGTAGTGAGCGTTCGACACCGAAACGTGTCCGACCAGATCTAGCTGCGGGAACGCAGGTGAGAGCGCCTCGAAGCACCTCGGGGCGCAACACCGCGTCACGGACGTCGTTACAATGGAACGCACACCCGCCAAGCAAGATCGGCGGGGAGATCCCCCGAACTCTGGCGACCGAGGTTTCGCGCCCTCCGGTTTGCCTTGAACGACCGTCGCGAAAGGGCGTACGTGGCAGCCGCAGAAACCGCAACCCGACGCTCCAGCTCCGCCGCGAGCGCCGCCAAGACCACCAAGGCGACCGCGGCCGGCGAGGCCGAGGAGAAGCCGAAGCGCAAGACGACCGCTGCGGCAGCGAAGAAGCCCGCAGCCGGCGCCAAGGCCCCGCGCAAGACGGCCGGCAAGGCCGATCCTGCCGCGAAGGGCACCGCCAAGAAGGACGGCGACGACCCCGAGGACATGGAAGGCGCTCCTGGCGCCGAGGACCTGGTCGAGGACGTCGAGATCGTCGACGAGCCCGTCGTGGACGAGCCCGAGGAGGCGGAGGACCCCGAGAACAAGGGTGACTTCGTCTGGGACGAGGAGGAGTCCGAGGCCCTGCGCCAGGCGCGCAAGGACGCGGAGCTCACCGCCTCGGCCGACTCGGTCCGCGCCTACCTCAAGCAGATCGGCAAGGTCGCCCTCCTCAACGCCGAGGAGGAGGTCGAGCTCGCCAAGCGCATCGAGGCGGGTCTCTACGCCGCCGAGCGCGTGCGCCGCTCCGAGGAGGAAGCGGAGAAGCTCACGCCGCAGCTGCGCCGCGACCTGCGCTGGATCGTCCGCGACGGCGAGCGCGCCAAGAACCACCTGCTCGAGGCGAACCTCCGCCTCGTCGTGTCGCTGGCCAAGCGCTACACCGGCCGCGGCATGGCGTTCCTGGACCTGATCCAGGAGGGCAACCTCGGCCTGATCCGCGCGGTCGAGAAGTTCGACTACACCAAGGGCTACAAGTTCTCCACGTACGCCACCTGGTGGATCCGTCAGGCGATCACCCGCGCGATGGCCGACCAGGCCCGCACCATCCGCATCCCGGTGCACATGGTCGAGGTCATCAACAAGCTCGGTCGCATCCAGCGCGAACTGCTCCAGGACCTGGGCCGCGAGCCCACCCCGGAGGAGCTCGCCAAGGAAATGGACATCACGCCCGAGAAGGTGCTGGAGATCCAGCAGTACGCGCGTGAGCCCATCTCGCTGGACCAGACGATCGGCGACGAGGGCGACAGCCAGCTCGGCGACTTCATCGAGGACTCCGAGGCCGTCGTCGCCGTCGACGCCGTCTCGTTCACGCTGCTGCAGGACCAGCTGCAGTCCGTGCTCGCGACGCTGTCCGAGCGCGAGGCGGGCGTCGTCCGGCTGCGCTTCGGCCTCACCGACGGCCAGCCGCGCACCCTGGACGAGATCGGCCAGGTCTACGGCGTCACGCGTGAGCGCATCCGCCAGATCGAGTCCAAGACGATGTCGAAGCTGCGTCACCCGTCGCGTTCGCAGGTTCTGCGCGACTACCTCGACTAGGTCTTACCCAGACATACGCAGACAGCCCCGCACCGGTTCGGTGCGGGGCTGTTCTGTTTGTGAAATCGAGCGTCTCCGCATTCGACTCAGGCATGCCGTTCGAGCCATCAGCGCGGCCCTCGAGAGGCGGTCGGAGAGGCCTGAAGCGACCATTCGAGCGGAATTTGATCACGGTTCCGCGTCCGAATCGTGGGACGTTCGTGACCTGTTCGCGGAGGGCGGACAAGGGCAACCGATATCACACTCCCGGTCGCACGCAACCGACCGGATGGCCCGAACACACTGCTCCACCAGCGGGTTTTCGGTTGCGCAGCGTGCGTGTCAAGACGGTGAACCGGTAGCAAACTCATGTGTGAGCGTGCTGCAGGCGGGTAAATCGCATAGTGACGCGAGTCGCCACGTACACGGGAACACTGACTATCGCCGAAACGTCTGTCAGAGTGGAGCCAGCGAGCACCGCGCACCGGCCAGGGGCGCTGTGGTCGCAGCTTGGTAAGAGGGCACCGAAACACACCGTTTCCGGTGCTGGGACGGAGGGAGATCCATCATGACTGCAGCACTCACCCGCCCCGAGTTGACCGCTGCCGACCGCTGCGACCGCTGCGGGGCTGCTGCCCAGGTTCGCGCCGTTCTCCCGTCCGGGGGCGAGCTGCTGTTCTGCGGGCACCACTCCCGCGCACACAGCGAAAAACTGCGCGAGCTCGCTGCTGAGATTCAGCAGGGCTGACTTCCACCCCACCTAGCCGCTCGGGGCGGAGACCTTCTGGGTCTCCGCCCCCTTCGCTTTCTAGATGGCGTCCAGCACGGGCTCGAAGGCCAGCTCAGCCGCTCCTACGAGCTTCGCGTCACGGCCCAGGGGTGAGGTCACGACCTGGGTGCCGCCGACAGCGCGGGAGACGAGGCTGCGGACCTGGACGGCGGAGCTCACCGCGTCGACGACGGAGGCCGGCAACGCGGTGTAGAGATCGCCGAGCACGACCAGTTCCGGGCCGAGGACGTTGACGATGTTCGCGAGCCCCAGGGCGAGCCAGCCGGCGAACTCGTCGAGCACCGACGGGTCGTCCAGCGCCCGCAGCGCCGCGACGACGGCGCCGCGCGGAGCGTCGTCGGGAAGGCCGAGCGCCCGGCACAGCGCCGGTTCGCCCACCTCGGTCTCCCAGCAGCCGTCACAGCCGCAGTAGCACCGCCGCCCGGCCGGGTTGACCACCATGTGCCCGAGCTCGCCCACGTAGCCGCCGGAGCCTCGCAACGGCTGCCCGGACAGGATCACTCCTCCGCCGACGCCGACGTCCGCGGAGATGTAGACCATGTCCGAGGACTCGCGGGCCGCGCCGCGCACGTGCTCGGCCAGGGCACCGAGCTCCGCGTCGTTGCCGACCTGGACGGGCAGCTTCAGCACCGCCTCCAGGCGTTTGCCGAGGGCGACACCGGTCCAGTGCAGGTTGGGTGCCTCGTGGACGTGCCCGTCGGCGCGTCGCACGACGCCGGGCACCGAGACCCCGACCCCGACCGCGGTGACGTCGAGGTCGTCGGCCATGAGGCGCGCCGACTCGACGATGTGCGTGATGACCTCCCCCGGATCACGCGTCCGGTGCAGGTTCCAGCTGTCCCGTCCGAGGATCTCCCCGCCGAGGCCGACGAACCCCATCGCCACGTGTTCCACCCGCACGTCGATCGCGATGACGACCGCGGCGTGCGGCTGGGGCAGTACCAGCAGGGATGGGCGGCCCGCTCCGCTGCGCAGAGCGGGCACGCGTTCGGCGACCACGCCGGCTTCGGCGAGGCCGTCCACCAGGGCCTTGATCGTGCTGCGGTTGAGCCCCAGCTCAGCCGCTAGCGAGGCCCTGGTGGACGGTCCGTCGACGTGCAGGCGGCGCAGCAGCGCCGTCCTGTTGTGCCTGCGGATCTCATCGGGACGAGTGCCGGACGTGGGTCCCGTCACCGCGTCATCGAGCCGCGGTGGCCGCCCGGCGGCGGGACAACGCGTCGACGCTCGCGGCGAGCAGCAGGACGAGGCCGGTCACGATGAACACGACGGCGGCGGGCTGCTTGAGCAGGCCCATGCCGTTCTGGATGATCGCCAGCACCGCGCCACCGATGACCGCGTCGCGCAGGCGGCCCTTGCCGCCGAACAGCGACGTGCCACCGATGACCGCCGCACCGACCGACAGCAGCAGCGTGTTGCCGCCACCGGCGTTCGGGTCGACCGAGCCGACCTTCGACGAGTACACGATCGCGCCGATCGCGGCCGCCGAGGAGGCGATCACGAACACGCTCATCCGGATGCGCTCGACGTTGATACCGGCGCGGCGGGCGGCTTCCTTGTTGCCGCCGACGGCGTACACGTGGCGTCCGTAGCTGGTGCGGTCGAGCACGAACGTGCCGATCACGAGCAGCACCAGCACCAGCGGCACCACGTACGGCACGCCCTCGATCACCACGAGGTTGCTCGGCGCGCGGTTCAGCGACAGCGCGTAGGTGATGACGGCGGCCAGCACCGCGAGGGCGCCGATCTTGGCCATCACCAGCGACGTCGGCTGGGCCACGAGGCCCCTGCGCAGCCGCGAGAAGTGCCGCGTGAGCACGACCGCCGCGTAACCGCCGACGGCGACGACGAACAGCACCCAGGAGCCGACGAAGTTCAGGTTGCCGTTGGCGACGTTGAAGATCGTGTCGTCGCGCAGGCCGAGCGTGCCGCCGTCACCGATGAACTGCAGCACGACACCGCCCCAGACCAGGAACAGCGCCAGGGTCACGACGAACGACGGGATGCCGACCTTCGCGACCAGGAAGCCCGTGATGGAGCCGATGGCCGCGCCGACGCAGACCGCGAGCAGCATCTCCAGCCAGGCGTTCGCGGGGATGCCGACGGCGGCGATGACCAGGGCGATGGCCGACAGCGCGGCACCGGCCCAGATCTTCATGATCGACGCGAGCACGATCGCGAGCACCAGCAGGCCGCAGAACACGTAGAACACCGTGTCGCCCATGCCGCCGAGCAGGTTGCCGTTGTTGATGAGGTGCAGTGCCATCACGGCCGCCGTCACACCGGACGCGGTACCGGCGGACAGGTCGATCTCGCCGAGCAGCAGCACGAACACCAGGCCCATCGCGATGATGGTGATGCTGGCGCCCTGCTGGAGCAGGTTGGCGAGGTTGCCGAGGGTGAAGAACGTGGGGGACAACGCGCTGAACACGATGAGCAGCACGACGAGCCCGAGCAGCGCGGGCAGCGAGCCGAGCTCGCCGCCGCGGACCCTGGCCCAGTAGTCGCGCACCGCTTCGCCCGTGGACTGGGACGTCGTGTCGATGCCGAAGTCGGAGATGGCGCCCTGCGGCGGGGTGTCCTGCGCAGGCGTCTCGGTGGTGTCGGTCATGCTGCCCTCTTCGGAACTCATCAGATCGTCGCCGCCTCGGGGCGGGCGATGCCCAGGTCACCGGAACGTCCGGCCGTGATCAGCTCGACGACCTGGCCGTGCGTGACGTCCTTGGACCCCACTACGGCGGCCATGCGTCCGAGGTAGAGGCACGCGATCTTGTCCGCGACCTCGAAGACGTCGTTCATGTTGTGGCTGATCAGCACGACGCCCAGACCCTGCTCCGCGAGCCGGCGGACCAGGTCGAGGACCTGCCGCGTCTGCGCGACGCCGAGTGCGGCCGTGGGCTCGTCGAGCAGCACGACCTTGCTGTTCCACAGCACGGCCTTGGCGATCGCCACGGTCTGGCGCTGGCCACCGGACAGCGACGAGACCTGCGTGCGCACCGACTTGACCGTGCGCACCGACAGCGAGGCCAGCGTCTTGCGCGCCGCCTGCTCCATGTCGGTCTCGTCGAGCAGACCGCCCTTGGTGCGCTCGCGGCCGAGGAACATGTTCTGGACGATGTCCAGGTTGTCGGCCAGTGCGAGGTCCTGGTAGACGACCTCGATCCCGAGATCCGCGGCGTCGCGCGGGCCCTTGATGTGCACCGGCTCGCCGTTGAACAGGACCTCACCGGAGTCGGTGGGGTGGATGCCCGCGATGCACTTGACCAGCGTCGACTTGCCCGCGCCGTTGTCACCGACGAGGGCGGTGACCTCGCCGGGGTGGACGTCGAGGTCGATGTCGTGCAGGACGTGCACGGGACCGAAGCTCTTGTTGATGCCGCGCAGCTCGAGAATCGGCTCGCTCACTGGGTTTTCCTCCGTGGTTACACGTGACGAGAGGCGGGGTGCGTCGAAGCGCACCCCGCCCTCGTCGCGAGCGGTCTTACTTGATGCCGAGCTCGGTGCAGGCGGCCTGGGTGTCGGCCACGCAGATCTCCGACGCCTTGACGAAGCCGGCGTCCACGACGGACTTGACCTTGTCCTTCGTGATCAGCTGGGCGGACAGCAGGACGGACTTGACCTTGCGGTTGCCCTTGCTGTCGTCCGTCGAGCCGGACGCGAGCGCGTCGGCGGCGGCGGTGTCGCCCTTGGCGAGGGCGCCGGCCAGCTTGGCGGCGGCCTCGGCCTCGTCCTTGATCGGCTTGAAGACGGTCATGTACTGGTCACCGCGGAGCACGGCCTGCAGGCCGTCCGGGGTGGCGTCCTGACCGGTGACCGGGACCTTGCCGTTGAGGCCGACCTTCTTGAGGATCGTGATCACGGCGCCGGCGAGGCCGTCGTTCGCGGCGACGACGCCGTCGACCTTGCCGCCGTTGCCGGTCAGGATCTGCTCGAAGACCTGACCACCCTTCTGGTTGTCCCAGTTGTCGATCGGCTGGGACTGGACCAGCTTGAGCTTGCCCGAGTCGTAGAGCGGCTTGAGGACCTTCTGCTGGCCCTGGTGGAACAGGGTCGCGTTGTTGTCCGTCGGCGCGCCCTCGATCTCGATGACGTTCGCGCCCTGCGGGGAGGCCTTCATCGCGTCCGCGAGACCCTGGCCCTGCAGCTCGCCGACCTTCACGTTGTCGAACGACACGTAGTAGGACGAGGTGCCACCGGTGTTCAGGCGGTCGTAGTCGATGACCTGGATGCCCTGGGCCTGCGCCTTCTTGGCGACGGAGGCACCGACCTCGCTGTTGGGCGTGGCGATGATCAGGACCTTGACGCCGGCGTTGATCATGCCGTCGGCCAGGGTGCTGAACTTCTGGACGTCGCCCTGCGCGTTCTGGATGTCGGGGTCGAGCCCCTCCTTCTTCAACGCGGCCTCGAGGAGCGGCTTGTCGAAGCCCTCCCAGCGCGCGGAAGAGGCGGTCTCGGGCAGGATCACGCCGACCTTCGCGCCCGTGCCGCTGCCAGAGTTCGTTTCAGAGGTTCCTCCGGTGCCGGAGGACGTGTTGGCGCCGCACGCCGAAACCGCCAGGGCGAGGCCCGCGGTAACGGCGATGGAAGCGAGAGTCTTGCTGCGCATCCGCCATCCCTTTCACTGCGCTGTGTCACAGAGAATGTTGTGGCGCACAACGTATGCCCGACATATGCGTGACCGGAACCACACTGGATCGATTAAGTCGCAACGATGCGGTAACCGTGCCGAAATTTAGTCACGGAGAGTCGTGAGAGCGTTACCACCGCGCTACCGATTACAACGGCGAGATATCGGACATCGCCCGCGGCGAACACCCGGCCGTCACCTCCCGGACATCCCTAGGTTGGGTGCATGACCGTCGACAAGGAAGCCGCCGAAAGACTGGCGCACTCGTTCGGCGCCGAGGCGGCGCGCTACGACCGCACCCGGCCGGCCTACCCGCAGGAGCTGATCGACAGGCTCGTCGCCGCGAGCCCAGGGCCTCGGGTGGTCGAGGTCGGGTGCGGCACCGGCGTCCTGTCGCGGCAGCTGCGCGCGGCCGGCATGGACGTGCTCGGCGTGGAGCACGACGAGCGGATGGCGGAGTTCGCGCGCGGCGCCGGAGTGACCGTCGAGGTGTCGAAGTTCGAAGCCTGGGACCCGGCTGGTCGCGAGTTCGACGCCGTCGTCGCCGGGCAGTCGTGGCACTGGGTCGACCAGGAGGCGGGTCCGGCGCACGCCGCTCGGGTGCTGCGGCCGGGCGGGGTCTTCGTGGCGCTGTGGCACGTGTACGGGACGCCGGAGCCGATCGCCGACGCCTTCGTCGCGGCGTACGAGAAGCTCGCGCCGCGGCCGCAGTACCGGATCGGCCATTCCTACGAGGAGGCGTTCGAGTCCTACCTGGCGGGCTCCGTGCGCACCGGCGAGGCGTTCGCCGCCACCGGCGCGTTCGCGCACGCCGAGCAGTGGCAGGCGGACTGGGAGCGGACCTTCACGACGGCCGGCTACCTCGACCTGATGCGCACCATGAGCCCGATGGCCCTGCTCAGCAGCGAGCAGGGCACCGCGCTCCTCGACGACGTCGGCGGCGCGATCGACGCGATCGGCGGCGAGTTCACGATGCGCTACAGCACGCTGGCCGTCGCCGTCACGCGCACCTGACTCAGCGCTACCAGGAACGCAGCGTCGCGATCCGCTCTTCGAGCTGTTCGATCGTGGCCATCGCCGTGGGCGGCCCGCCGCAGTACTCGCGCAGCTGGTTGTGGATCTTGCCGTGCGGCTTCTTCGTGCGGTGGTGGTGCATCGCGACGAGGGTGTTGAGCTCCTTGCGCAGCGACGTGAGGCGTTCCTGCACGCCCACGGGCCGTGCCTCGCGCACGGCGACCTCGGGCTTGGGCCGCTTGGCGGCCGACGCCATCTGCTCCTCCTGGCGCTGGAGCAGCAGGGTGCGCACCTGGTCCGGTGCGAGCAGACCCGGCAGACCGAGGTACTCCTGCTCCTCCTCGGAGCCGGCGTGGGTCGGGGCGCCGAACGACGAGCCGTCGTAGATCACCTGATCGAGCTCGGCCGTGGTGCCCAGGGCCGTGAAGGCGCGTTCGTCCTCGCCGGGCTCGTCCTTGACCGCGTTGGCCGCGGCCATCAGCTCGTCGTCCCAGCCGTCCTTGTCGCGGTGGGGCTTGCCCAGGACGTGGTCGCGTTCGGCCTCCAGCTCGGACGCGAGCTGCAGCAGCACCGGTACCGAGGGCAGGAACACGGTCGCCGTCTCGCCGGGCTTCCGGTTGCGCACGAAGCGCCCGATGGCCTGGGCGAAGAACAGCGGGGTCGACGACGACGTCGCGTACACGCCGACGGCGAGCCGCGGCACGTCGACGCCCTCGGACACCATGCGGACGGCGATCATCCAGCGTTCGTTCGTCGCCGAGAACTCGGCGATCTTGCCGGACGCCTTCGGGTCGTCGGACAGGACGAGCGTGGGGATCTGGCCCGTGACGCGCTCCAGCACCTGCGCGTAGGCCTTCGCGACCGTCTGGTCGGTGGCGATCACCAGTCCGCCCGCGTCGGGCAGGCCGTTCTCCCGCTTCTGCGTCAGGCGCTGGTCGGCGGCGCGCAGCACGGACGCCATCCAGTCGCCGGCCGGGTCGAGCGCCGTGCGCCACGCCCGTGCGGTCTGCTCCTGTGTCAGCGGCTCGCCCAGGCGTGCCGTGTACTCCTCGCCCGCGCTGGTCCGCCACGACGCCTCACCCGAGTACGCCAGGAACAGCACGGGCCGGACCACGCCGTCGCGCAGCGCGTCGGCGTACCCGTACGTGTGATCCGCCTTGGACGTCTTGAAGCCGCCGGAACCCTCTTCGTAAGTGACGAACGGGATCGGCGAGTCGTCGGAGCGGAACGGCGTGCCGGTGAGGCACAGGCGGCGCACCGCCGGCGTGAACGCCTCGCGGATCGCGTCACCCCACGACTTGGCGTCACCGCCGTGGTGCACCTCGTCGAGCAGCACGAGCGTCTTGCGGTTCTCGGTGCGCACCCGGTGCAGCGTCGGATGAGCGGCGACCTGTGCGTACGTGACGGCCACACCGTGGTAGTCGCGGGAGGTCATCGCGTTGGTGTTGCGGAAGTTCGAGTCGATGTGGATGCCCTGCTCGGCCGCCGCCTTCGCCCACTGGTGCTTGAGGTGCTCGGTGGGCGTGACGATCGTGACGGCCTCGATCGTCCTGTCGGCCAGCAACTCGGCGGCAACGCGGAGCCCGAAGGTCGTCTTGCCCGCACCCGGCGTCGCGACGGCGAGGAAGTCCTTGGGTTTGACGGCGAGGTACTTGGTCAGCGCGCGCCGCTGCCATGCCCGCAGCGGTCGCATTGCTGCTGTCGCTGTCACAGACGTGTTTCTCCTCATTTATGCAGGTCAAACATGGCAATACCCTCAGGCAGACCGTGGCCGAGGGCACTGCGACTCTACCTGTTCCGGGCGTCGATGCCGCGAAACGTGGCGGTATGCACCATGCTTGTCACTGCGATGGGTTCGCCTTCCGAGAACGACGCGCGCAGGTCCGGCCGCAAGGGGCCGCTGCGTCTACTCGCGCGCACGCTGTCGAAGGCATGGCAGGGCAACATCTTCTCAGAAGCCGCCGAAGCCGCGTTCTGGCAGACGCTGTCGTTCCCCCCGCTGCTGCTCGGCGTGCTCGGCTCGATGGGCTGGATCGGCACCTGGTTCGGCCCCGAGATCGTGCTCTCCGTCCAGGAGAAGATCATCGGGTTCACCCGGACGATCTTCAGCGCGGACGTCGTCAACGGCGTGATCCAGCCGACCGTCGCGGAGATCCTGTCGACCGGCAAGGGCGAGATCGTCTCCATCGGTTTCCTGATCTCGCTGTGGGCGGGGTCGTCGGCCATGTCGTCGTTCGTCGACGCGATCACGGTCGCCCACGGCCAGTACGGCGTGCGCAACGAGGTGTGGCAACGGTTCTTCGCGCTGCTGCTCTACCTGGTGTCGCTGGTGGCGCTGGTGGTCGGCCTGCCGGTGCTCGCGCTGGGCCCGGACATCCTGCCGGAGCTGTTCCCGGCGTCCTGGCAGCCGTACATCACGACGTGGGTCGGCCGGTTCTACTACCCCGGCGTGGCGCTGCTGCTGGTGCTCTCGCTGTCGCTGCTCTACAAGGTCGCGCTGCCGCGCAGGCTGCCGTACCACCGCGTGCTGCCCGGCGCGATCCTCGCCATGGCGTTCTTCATCCTGTCGTCCATCGGCCTGCGCCTGTACATCCAGTGGATCACCACCACCGGCTACACCTACGGCGCGCTGGCGACGCCGATCGCGTTCCTGCTGTTCGTGTTCTTCATCGGCCTGGCGATCACGATCGGCGCGTACTTCAACAGCGCCGTGCAGGACATGTGGCCGGCCCGCATGACCCGCCGCCAGCGCCGCCGCTGGCGCAGGCTCGAGATGGAGCGCGCGGCGTCCCGCATCCGCGAGGAGACCGCCGCGCCCCAGCAGGAGAACGGCGCGGAGTACTCGGCGCCCTCCCCCGCCGACACGCAGCTCACGACTCCGCTGGAGATCCAGGAGCAGCGGTCGCACTCGGAGGAAGAGAAGCAGCGCGGCTAGTCGGCCGTCACCTCGTAGTCCTCACCAGGGAAGTCCTCGGTGAGAACCGGGCACACGATCTCCCTGCGCAGGATCCCGGAGAGGAAGCTCAGCATCGTTCCCTCGTACGTCCACCACTCGTGGACGGTCGTGACCACCACCGGCCACTCGTCCGGCTCGCCGTTCGTGAGCCAGCAGAGGAAGTCGTTGTTGTCGGTGACGCCCCAGGGGAGCAGGCCGCCGGACTCGGGGTACAGCGGATGCGGCACCGCGTCGGGGAGGTCCGCCCGCAGCGCCCGCCAGTAGCCGAGCGTCCGTTCCGCGAACTCCCGCAGGTCGGACTCGTCGTCCTTCTCGCTCACGACGTGGAAGACGCCCATGAAGCCGTCGATGGACAAGGCCGGGTAGTTCTCGGCCAGCACCCTGTAGTCGGCCGGCAGCGCGGTGCCGAGCCGGGACTCGACCGCCGGCCAGTCCACCGCGGGCGCGGGCGTCCCGACGTCCCCCAGCACGGCGCGCCAAGAGGCAAGAAGATCCACGTCACTCCCCCACACCGGTTCGAGACAGCAACGCCCGCCGCCTCGAGTCGTCTCGAGGCGGCGGGCGCCGGAAGGCTTCTGGGGGCGACTAGTCGCCGTCGCCGCCGGGCGGGAGGTTCTCGTAGATCTTCTTGCAGTCCGGGCACACCGGCGAACCGGGCTTCGGCGACCGCGTGACCGGGAAGACCTCTCCGCAGAGCGCGACCACATGCGTACCCATCACGGCGCTCTCGGCGATCTTCGCCTTGCGCACGTAGTGGAACATCTTCGGCGTGTCGTCCGAGGACTGGTCGGTCTCATCCGGCCGTACGTCGACCTCGGGAAGAGTCTGGGTGCTCACCCGCCCAGGGTACCTGGGATGATGTCCCCTCGTGACCACGCTGCACATCGCCGATGAAGTTGCCGCCGCCCTCGCCGAGAACCGGCCGGTCGTCGCGCTCGAGAGCACGATCCTGTCCCACGGCCTGCCCGCGCCGCGCAATCTGGCCGTCGCCGCACGCCTGGAGAAGGTGGTGCGGGAGGCAGGCGCCGTCCCCGCGACGATCGCGGTGCTCGATGGCGTCCCGCACATCGGCCTGACCTCCGCCGAGCTCGACCGCGTCTGCAACCAGGGCGACCTGGTGAAGCTCTCGCTGCGCGACCTGGGGCCCGCCTACGCGCTGGGCCGCAGCGGCGCGACGACCGTCGCCTCGACCACGGCCCTCGCCCACCAGGCGGGCATCCGCGTCTTCGCGACCGGTGGCCTCGGCGGCGTGCACCGGGGCGCGCGCGAGACGTGGGACGTGTCCGCCGACCTCGACGTGGTGGCGACGACGCCGGTGCTCATCGTCTGCTCGGGCGTGAAGTCGATCCTGGACATGGGCGCGACCCTGGAGGTCCTGGAGACACGTTCGGTGCCGGTCGTCGGCTACCAGACGTCCCGCTTCCCGGCCTTCTACCGCCGCGAGTCGGAGTTCGACGTCCCGTGGCGCGTCGAGACGGCCCGGGAGGCCGCCGCCGTCTTCGCCGCGGGAGGCCGCGGCATGCTGCTCGCCAACCCGATCCCCGCCGCGTTCGAGATGGACTCCGCCCTGCACGACCGCCTGCTCGCCGAAGGCCTGCAGAAGCTCGTCGACGCCGACGTGCGCGGCAAGGACGTCACCCCCGTTCTGCTGGAGCACTTCCACACCGCGAGCGAGGGCGTGAGCCTCGACGCCAACGAGGAACTGGTCGTCAACAACGCCTCTGTGGCCGCCGCCGTCGCCGTCGAGCTGTTCCAGTGAGGCCGGTGGTCGTGGTCGGCGACGCGGGCCTCGACGTGGTGGCCCGCCACGCCGGCCCCATCGCCCACGGCGGCGACGTCCGCGCCAAGGTCACCATCGAACCGGGCGGGGCGGGCGCCAACACCGCGGTGTGGCTCGCGGCCTGCGGCGCCTCGCCGGTCCTGGTGGCCCGTGTCGGCGCCGACTCGGCGGGCCGCCAGGTGCACTCCGAACTGACCACGGCGGGTGTCCAGTGCGCCTTCGCGGTCGACCAGGAGCTCGCCACCTGCTGCGTGGTCGTCCTCGTCGACGAGGACGGCCAGCGCTCGATGCTCCCCGACCGCGGCGCGAACGCCCGCTTCTCCCCCGAGGACCTCGCACCGGGCCTGCTCGCCGAGCCCGACGGCCACCTGCACCTGTCCGGCTACGTGCTGCTCGACGCCACCTCACGCCCCGCAGGCCTGGCCGTGCTCGACGCGGCCCGCGCCGCGGGCTGGACGACGTCCGTGGACCCCCAGGCAGCCGTCCTGATCCACTCGGCCGAGGCATTCCTGGCGGACGTGCGCGGTGTCGACTTCCTGCTCCCCAACGCCGACGAGCTCCTCGCCCTCACCGGCTCCTCGGAACCTTCGTCGGCGAAGTCGCTGCTCTCCCACGTCGGCACCGTGGTGGTGACCTCGGGTCCGGATGGCGCGACGTGGGTCGACGCCGACGAGCTGATCTCAGTTCCCGCTGAAGTCACCGAGTGCATCGACTCGACGGGAGCGGGCGACGCCTTCGACGCGGGTTTCCTCGCCGCCTGGCTGTCCGGCGCATCGAAGCGCGACGCCCTCCTCGGCGGCGTCCGCGCGGGCTCTCGCGCGGTCAGCGTCGTCGGAGCCCAAGCACCCCGCTGACTCCTGGCTCCACCGGCATGTCGGCTGCCGGCTGGTATACCGGTCGCCTCGACCTGCGGTTTTGCGTTACCGGATGCAAAAAACGTTTGCGGACGACGACAAACGACTCATTGCAAAGGGCTGGACGGCGGCGATCCGCTGGCCGGGCAGAGCGGATGCGGGACGGTCAGCCGTCGATGACGGTGGTGCTCTTCGGGGCGATGGCGCGGCGCTCGACCTCGTAGCGGTTGGCCTTCTCGGCCTTGCGCGGCGGCCGGTCGTTCGCGATCAGCACGGCCATCCAGGGCAGCGGCACGGACAGCACGATGAAGAACAGGGCCAGCCACCAGATGTGGGCGAACAGCGCCGCGAGGATGAGGCACGGGAACCGCAGGCTCATCATGATCGCGTACTTCCGGCGCCGGGCCGCGTGCTGCTGTTCGTAGGACGGAGCGGCCTCGGTGATCAACACCGCGGTGTCGTTCCGGTCGGGACTGCTCACGACACCACCTCGTCCAACTCCATCGGCTACGCCTTCCATAGTCCCACGTCCGAGTGACGCCGGGGACGGCCGGTCGGCGGTTAACATCCGCGGGTGGTCGCCCTTGATCGCCTCGTGGACGTGCTCGGCAGCCTGGGCACGCACCTGGCCTGCGCGCCGAGAGGGCGCGACGCCGAGCTCCGCGGGGTCGCGCTGCACGATCCGGCGGAGAACACACCGGCGACCGCGGGCGACGTGCTGCTCGGGCTCGGTACGCCGTCGGTCGCGGCGGCGGCGCGGCTCGTGTCCTCCACAGTGGCGTCCGCGGTGGTCCTGCACGGCAGGCCGCCGCTCGACGAACGGGTGGTCGCCGCGGCCAAGAAGTCCGGTGCGGCCGTGCTGCTCGTGGATCCGTCCGTGCCGTGGAGCCAGCTGGCGAACGTCACGCAGACGCTGGTCAACGGCGGTACGCGGACCGGGGACCTGTTCGGGCTGGCCGACGTGATCGCGGGCGTGGTGGGCGGGCCGGTGACGATCGAGGACCAGCAGTCCCGCGTGCTCGCGTACTCCTACCGCCAGGAGGACGTCGACCCCGTGCGCGTGCAGACGATCCTCGGGCGGCGGGTGCCGGAGGAGGCCCGGCGGGCGCTCGACGAGTTCGGGGTGTTCACGCACCTCGCGTCTTCGGACGAGCCGATCTTCGTGCCCAAGCTGACCCCGCAACTGGGCAACCGGCTCGTCGCCGCGGTGCGGGCGGGCCGTGAGCTGCTCGGGTCCGTGTGGGTCGAGGTGACGGGGCCGGTGGACGCCGCCCGGAGCGCCGCGTTGGTCGACGGTGCGCGCACGGCGGCGTTGCACCTGTTGCGGTCGCGCGCGTCGACGGACCTCGAACGCCAGGCCGAGGCCGATCTGGTGATCAGGCTGCTCGACCAGCCCGAGTCCGCCGACGTCGCGCGCCTCGGGCTGCCGTCCGCGGACCTGCGGGTGATCGCGGTGCAGGCCCACGCGGGCGAGGGCGAGCACGGTGCGGCGGTGCTCGCGTTCCAGCGGGCGACCGCCGGTTTCGGCTGGTCGCGGCCTGGGCGCAGCGCACTGTTCGGCAACGTCCTCTACACCGTCATCCCGGCCGCCGACGACGCCGTCGCGTGGGTGCGCTCGCTGGTGCGCGAGCTGCCCGCGGAGGCGACGGTGCTGGCGGGCATCGGAGGGCCGGCCGAGGCGGCGCAGCTGCCGACGTCGCGGCAGGAGGCGGATGAATGCCTCGCGCTCTCCACCGGTGTACCGGTTGTGTACGACGACGCGTGGGCGCAGGTCCTGCTGCACCGGCTGGCCGCTGTCGCCGAGGCCGGACGCCTGCCGACCCGCGGACCGATCTCCGACATCCTGCGGCACGACGCCGAGCACGGGACGCAGTACGCGACGACGTTGAAGTCCTGGCTGACGGCTCAGGGGGACGTGCGCGCGGCGGCCAGGGAGCTGAACGTGCACCCGAACACGTTGCGGTACCGCATGCAGAAGATGGCCGAGGTGACGCCGCTCCCCCTCGACGATCCCGACCAGCGGCTCGCGATGGCCATCGCCCTCCGGATCACGCGCTGAGTCCTGGGGCGTGAAAGCATCTCCACCCGTGCACCCCGATCTTTCCGCTGAACTGTGCGCCCGTTTGCGCGAGGCCTTCCTGAACACCGGCTACACCGCGGACGGCGTCGTCGACGCGCTCGGCCCGCAGGCTCACGCCGCACTCGGCCGCGGTGAGCCCGAACCCGCCCGCCGCGCGAGCAAGGACGCCGGGTCTCTCGGCACGCTGATCCGCATGTTCCTGCTCGGCGACCACGAGCCCGAGCAGGACGTCCGCAAGGCGCTGGACGGTGTCGACATCGACGACGCCGTCAAGAACGAGGTCCTGTCCCCCGTGTCCGGCGCGACCAGCCTGAAGGCCGGGCTGGACGTGCGGCCGTACGAGGACAACTGGTGGGTCGTCGCCGACCTCGACTCCGACCTGCGCGGCGGCGCCGTGCCCGAGGACCACGTGCTCGGTGTCGGCCACGCGTCCATCAGCCTCGCCCGCGCGACCAAGCGCACGCCCGTCGGCACGCTGCTCGACCTCGGCACCGGCTGCGGCGTCCAGGCGCTGCACGCCAGCACGCACGCTCAGAAGATCACCGCGACCGACCTGTCCGAGCGCGCATTGAGGCTCGCGCAGGGCACGTTCCGCCTGAACGAGCTCGACGTGGAGACGCTGCAGGGCGAGTGGTTCGGGCCGGTCCGCAACCGGCGGTTCGACCACGTCGTGTGCAACCCGCCGTTCGTCGTCGGCCCGCCGCGGGTGGACTTCGTCTACCGCGACTCCGGCCTCGGTGGCGACGACGCGTCGGCGCTGGTCATCCGGCAGCTGCCCGCCTTCCTCAACGAGGGCGGCGTCGGCCAGCTGCTCGCGTCGTGGGTGCACCGCAAGGGCGAGGACTGGGAGGAGCGCGTCTCCGGCTGGCTCCCGCGCGGCGGCATCGACGCGTGGTTCGTGCAGCGCGACATCGCCGAGCCCGCCCTGTACGTCGGCACGTGGCTCAAGGACGCGGGCGTCGACCCGCGCAGCCCCGAGGGCCGGCAGAAGGCCGCGGCGTGGCTCGACTGGTTCGAGGAGAACGACGTCCAGGGCGTCGGCTTCGGGTACGTGACGCTGCGGCGCACCGACGAGATGCACTCCCAGGTCATCTGCGAGGACCTGCGCCACGCCTACGACGACCCGCTGGGCCCGGAGGCGGCGCGCTGGCTCGACAACGTCGCGTGGCTGCGCGCCAACCCCGATCTGCTGGGCCAGCGGTTCCGGGTCGCCGACACCGTGCTGCTCGAGGAGGTGTCCGAACCGGGCGACGAGGGCTGGCGCAAGGTCGTCGCCCGGCTGCACCGCACCGATGGGCCCGGCTGGCAGCACGAGGTCGACGAGGCGACCGCCAAGCTCGTCGCCGGGTGCAACGGCGCGCTGCCGCTGGAGGACCTGCTCGCACTGCTCGAGTTCGCGTACGGAGAAATCGATGCAGAAGCGGCCTTGCCGATCGTTCGTGATCTCGTCCGGCACGGAATGTTGATTCCCGCGTGAAAGCAGTTGTGGCGCGCGTCACAGAAGCGAGTGTCGAAGTCGAAGGGGAGATCGTCGGCGCGATCGACGAGCCCGGATTGCTGGTGCTGCTCGGCGTCCACCACGACGACACGACCGAGCACGCCCGCAAAATGGCGCAGAAGCTGCATGGTCTGCGCATCCTCGACGACGAGCAGTCGTGCGAGTCCACAGGTGCTCCGCTGCTGGTCGTCAGCCAGTTCACCCTCTACGGGGACACCCGCAAAGGCCGCCGTCCGTCCTGGACGGCGGCCGCCAGGCCCGAGCACGCGGAACCGTTGGTGAACGCCGTCGTGCAGGAACTACGCCAAAAGGGCGCCCGCGTCGAAACAGGACGATTCCGAGCAGAGATGAAGGTACGGAGCGTGAACGACGGTCCGTTCACGGTGATCGTCGACCTCTGACTAAACGGTTCTCAGGTAATCCTCAGATTAGTCGCGCAACCGCTGTGACTGCGGTGACGTCTTCAGGTCATGGAAGTCGGGAACGAATTCGGAATCGTCTTCGTTACCCAGGTATCAGCCAGCTAGCGATGGGATCCCGAGCGGGCCCGCCGCAACCGGCAACCAGGGCGCAGCGCCGCGCCGCCTTGACCGCCACGCGCGACTGTCCTGACCGACAGCAGCGTCGCCCGCACCAGGGGGAGGGAGATCCATGACCGTCACGAGGATCTCCGACCGTGAAGTCGGAGAGAACACGCCCGCCGTCGTCGAGCACGAACTCGACGCGCAAGGACCAGCAGCCGACCTCGTTCGAGTCTACCTGAACGGGATCGGCAAGACCGCGCTCCTCACCGCCGAAGAGGAGGTGGAGCTCGCCAAGCGCATCGAGGCCGGTGTGTTCGCGCAGCACGTCCTGGAGACGGCCAAGCGCCTCACCCCCACGCGTCGCGACGAGATGGGGGAGCTCGTCCGCGACGGCCGCCGCGCCAAGGACCACCTGCTCAAGGCCAACCTGCGCCTCGTCGTGTCGCTGGCCAAGCGCTACACCGGCCGCGGCATGCCGCTGCTGGACCTGATCCAGGAAGGCAACCTGGGCCTGATCCGCGCGGTCGAGAAGTTCGACTACACCAAGGGCTTCAAGTTCTCGACGTACGCGACGTGGTGGATCCGCCAGGCGATCACCCGCGGCATGGCCGACCAGGGCCGCACCATCCGCCTCCCCGTCCACCTCGTCGAGCAGGTGAACAAGCTCGCGCGGATCAAGCGCGACCTGCACCAGACGCTCGGCCGCGAGGCGACGAACGAGGAGCTCGCGAAGGAAGCCGGCCTCAACGTCGACAAGGTCGCCGACCTGCTCGACCACGCCCGTGACCCGGTATCGCTCGACATGCCGGTCGGCACGGAGGAGGACGCTCCCCTCGGTGACTTCATCGAGGACTCGGACGCCACCGACGCCGAGAGCGCCGTGATCTCCGGGCTGCTGCAGGACGACCTGCGCCGCGTTCTCGCGACGCTGGAGCCGCGCGAGCAGGCCGTGATCCGGCTGCGCTACGGCCTGGAGGACGGCCAGCCCCGCACCCTCGACCAGATCGGCAAGCGCTTCGGGTTGTCGCGCGAGCGGGTCCGCCAGATCGAGCGCGAGGTCATGTCGAAGCTCCGCCAGGGCGAACGCGCCGCGAAGCTGCGGGCGTACGCCTCCTAGACCGGCAGGCGTCACGGTCGGGTCTCACCTGCCGAGCAGTATTGACTTGTGACTCAACTCACGGCACGGTCGGGCGTTACCAGAGCCACGCGACGCCCGTCGTGAGTCGGGTTAGCACGCGAAGGAAGGTCGGGACGGCCGGGGGCCGCCCCGGCCTTCCGCGTTTCGCGGCCACGCGAGGACGTCGTTGCGAAGAACACGGTGGACGGGGACCGGCAGGTCCCTTTGATGGCGGTACGGTTTTCTGATCCGAACTGCACACCGTTGGAGTTGTGTACCCCGTGCCCACCACATTCGAGTACACCGACGTCCTCCCTCTCGCGAAGGACACCGAGACCGAGTACCGCCTCGTCACCTCCGACGGGGTCAAGCTCATCGAGGCCGGTGACCGCAAGTTCCTGGAGATCGCCCCGGAGACGCTGACGCTGCTCGCGAAGGAGGCGATCCGGGACATCCAGCACCTGCTGCGCCCGTCGCACCTCGCCCAGCTGCGCAAGATCGTCGACGACCCCGAGGCCTCCGGCAACGACCGCTTCGTCGCCATGGACCTGCTGCGCAACGCCGCCATCTCGTCCGGTGGTGTGCTGCCGATGTGCCAGGACACCGGCACGGCGATCATCATGGGCAAGCGTTCGGAGACCGTCCTGACCGGCGGCGACGACGAGAAGGCCCTGGCCCGCGGCGTCTACGAGGCCTACCAGGAGCTCAACCTGCGCTACTCGCAGATGGCCCCGGTGACGTTCTGGGACGAGAAGAACACCGGCACCAACCTGCCCGCGCAGATCGAGGTGTTCCACAAGCCGGGCCAGGAACCCGTGTACGAGTTCCTGTTCATGGCCAAGGGCGGCGGCAGCGCGAACAAGACGTTCCTCTACCAGGAGACGAAGGCGGTGCTGAACCCGAAGCGCCTCGCGTCGTTCCTGGACGAGAAGCTGCGGTCGCTCGGCACCGCGGCGTGCCCGCCGTACCACCTCGCGGTCGTCGTCGGTGGCCTGTCCGCCGAGCAGAACCTCAAGGTCGCGAAGCTCGCCTCCGCCCGCTACCTCGACACGCTGCCGTCCGAGGGCTCCGCCGCGGGCCACGCGTTCCGCGACACGGACCTCGAGCAGCAGGTCCTCGAGCTCACCCGCAACTTCGGCATCGGCGCCCAGTTCGGCGGCAAGTACTTCTGCCACGACGTGCGCGTGATCCGACTCCCCCGCCACGGCGCGTCCCTCCCGGTCGGCATCGCGGTGTCGTGCTCGGCCGACCGCCAGGCCAAGGCGCGCATCACCGCCGAGGGCGTGTTCCTGGAGCAGATGGAGCGCGACCCGGCCCGGTTCCTGCCCGAGATCGAGGGCGAGGACCTGTCCGACGAGGTCGTCCAGATCGACCTCACCCGCCCGATGTCGGAGATCCGCGAGATCCTCACCAAGCTCCCGGTGAAGACCCGCGTCTCCCTGACCGGCCCGCTGGTCGTGGCGCGCGACATCGCGCACGCCAAGATCAAGGAACGCCTCGACGCCGGCGAGGAGATGCCGCAGTACCTCAAGGACCACCCGGTCTACTACGCCGGCCCGGCCAAGACGCCCGACGGCTACGCCTCCGGTTCGTTCGGCCCGACCACCGCCGGCCGCATGGACTCCTACGTTGAGCAGTTCCAGGCCGCGGGCGGCTCGCTGGTGATGCTCGCCAAGGGCAACCGCTCCAAGCAGGTGACCGACGCCTGCTCGTCGCACGGCGGCTTCTACCTGGGCTCGATCGGCGGCCCGGCGGCGCGGCTGGCGCAGGACTGCATCCGCAAGGTCAAGGTGCTCGAGTACCCCGAGCTGGGCATGGAAGCCGTCTGGAAGATCGAGGTCGAGGACTTCCCCGCGTTCGTCGTGGTCGACGACAAGGGCAACGACTTCTTCGCGGAGACGTCCACGCCGACCCTGCAGATCAGCTTCCGCCGCTAGCTCTCCCGAGACCCCCGATCAAACAGTACGGTTGTCCCGTATTCGTTCGATCGGGGGTTTCGCGTTGATCCACCCCGTCCAGGTCACCTGTCCGGCAGGAGCCGAGGACCGGCAGCGGGGCACCCGGTCGTCTGGGCCGATCCGGAGGAGGTCCCCGGCAGGCTCCGGTTCCACACCTTCGACGCCGTGGGCAACCGCGTCGAGTTCCTCGGCGGACGCCTGACAGGACCGTCAGCGGGCCAGCAGCCAGTCCAGGGCGGCCGGGGCGTGGGCGAGGACCGAGATGTGGCCGTCGTCCGCGGTCAGGCGGAGTTCGGCGCCGGGAATCCGCGCCGCGAGCCAGCGGCTGTGCGAGGCCGGGACCACGCCGTCGCGCTCGCCGTGCAGCAGCAGGGTCGGCACGCGGATCGACGCGGGGTCGAAGCCCCAGGGCGTGACGTAGGCGAGGTCGTCGTCGATCAACGGGGCGGGGCCACCGGCCAGCGCGGGACCGACGACCTCGCCGAACCACGACCACGGGCCGTCGAGCGCCTCGAGGTCGGCGGGAGTGAACTCGGGGTCGTAGGGAGCACCGGACGCCTCGTGGGCCTCCTTGGCCGCTCGACCGGCCGCCGCGGCACGAAGTGAGGCCTCGCCTGAGGCGATCATGCCGGCGAACCAGTCGAGGCCGGTCGCGTCGAAGGGGGCCAGCGACGCGCCGGCGACGACGGCGGTGACGCGGCCGGGCAACAGGGCGGCGCACGCGAGGGCGTGCGGTGCGCCGCCGGAGTGACCTACGACCGCGAACTTCGAGATGCCGAGCGAGTCGGCGATGTGCGCCACGTCAGCGGCGGCGGAGGCCACCGGCCGGTTCGGGACGGCGGTGGAGCCGCCGTAGCCGGGTCTGTCGTAGGACACCCAGCGGATGCCGGGCCTGAACAGCGGTTCCGGCGGGAGACCGAGGTTGGGTGTCCCGTGGTGCCAGAACACCGGGACACCTGTACCCACGTCGTATACACGCAGTACGCGGTCGCCGTGCGCCAGGTCGACAGGCTGTGGATCCACGGGTCAGCCGGTTTCCTCGCGGGATTCGAGGACCAGGCGGCGGTTGCCGAGAGGCGCGTCCAGGCGGACGGTCAGCGGCACCTGGCGGACCTCCTGGGTGCACAGGGTGCCCGGAGGCTGCTTGGTGATCGTGACCAGCGTGATCTGGACGACGTCGGCGGACTGGCCGGTGATCTCGGCACGCGCCTCCTTGCAGCCGCCGCCCACGCCGAAGACCTCGACGTCCCGGCCGTCGCCGAAGACGTAGGCCTCGTCGCGGTAGGTGTCTGACAACGATGTCGTGTCGACCTTGTCCGGCGCCACGGGCGTGACGCCGGGCGGGACGACGGGCTTCTCCTCCGAGATCGACACCGGAGGCTGGACGGGAGCGGTGGGGTTCGCGCCGGACGAGCCGGGGGTGCCGCTCGAACCGGGCGCGCTGGTGCCCGTGGGCGTGGCGCCCGGCGAACTGGAGCCGGGCGCGCCGGACTGCGTGCCGGACGAGCAACCGACGAGCACGACGGCGAGAGCAACGGCAGCGACGGCGTTTCTCATGCGCACCATCCTCGCAAACCGGGACACGAAGTCCCTGTCAAATGTCTCGCGATGTGTCCGGTGGAATTTTCCCGGACGGGTCCCCAGAAACAGGTCCGCAAGGAGAGATGCCCGGCCGGCGGGGCAGTTGCCGACCGGGCACCTGGGGGGAGGGAGGTCTACTTCTGTTCCTGCCGCGACGTCAGCACGACCGTGCGCTCACCGAGGGGTTCGGACAGCTGCACCGTCAGGGGTGGGAAGCGGATGTCCATAGTGCACATCTGCTTGGTCAGCGGCAGCGTCTCGAGCAGCTCGATCTTCACCGTGGAAGCGTTCTGCTCCAGCACGGACGCGCTCGCCTTGCCGCATCCGCCCTCCTGGGCCACGACTCCGACGGTCTTCCCGTCGCCCTGCGTCCACACGGTGCGCGGCTGATCCGGCGCGAGCGCGTTGGCGTCGAGCTTCGTCACGGGTTTGCCGTCCGGCGGCACTTCTCCGGGTGCGATGTTCGGGGGCACCTCGGAGGAGGAGGTGGCGATCGGCAGCTCCTGACCGCCACCTGCTCCTGTGCCCGCGTTCTGCGCACTGCCACAGGCCGAGATGACCAGCAGCAGGACGCCAGTGCCAACTACGGTTCCTATGTGCCTCATGTGAAGAGGACGGAACCGCGCTCAAAGCCGGTTGCAGTGACTTCTCTTCACAGTTAGCGGCTAACGGCCGCTACAGCCTCTCGCAGAGCTTCCAGCCGTGCCGCGGACGCGAGACCACCGTGGTAGAGGTGGAACTCCTCCACGCCTGCGTCCTGGTACGCGAGCCACTCCTTCGACAACGCGGCACCGTCGGCCGGCTTCGGCGGCAGCCCCAGCACGTACGCTGCGATCCGCGTGTCCGGCGCGACGGAACGAAGGGCCTCGATGCCGGGGACGGCGATCTCCGGGCCGGGCCAGCACATCGTGGTCAGGACGTCGACGTCGGCGTCGACACCACCGGCCACGGTCGCGAACGGTCCGGTGCCCCAAGGATCCGCCGTCACGTGCATGCCGATCCGGATCGACGGCGCGGCGGCGCGGATCTCCGCCACCAGCCTCTGCCGCAACGACCGCACCACGCCGGTGCGCACCGCTTGAACGTCTTCCGCGAGCGCGCCCAGCGCTTCCTCGACGCTGGACGCGCCGCGATCGACCCCGGCCCGGACCGCTTCACGCAGGGCATCCGGGTCGGCGTGCAGGGCGGTGCAGGCAGAGCAGAAGCACAGTGACAACAGCTTCTGCTGCACCGCGTTCCAGTCCGTGCCGTCGGTCTTCTCGTGGTGCCCGCCGTGGAAGAACCCCAGCGGCCCGCAGGCCTCCAGGATGATCCCGTCCGGCGCGCCGAGGTCCAGCACCTCGGACACCAGCACCGACGTGTACTCGACGACGTCGGGCTGCGCGGTGCACAGCGCGTACGGGTAGCGATCCCCGAACGCGTTCACCACGGTCACGTCCGGGTGCAGGTCACCGAGGCGCGAGTTGTGCGTCAGCACGGTCCACGCGTAGACCGGCAGGCCGGCGGCCCGGACCAGGGCCGCCGCGGCGCCGAACGAGTCCGGACCGTCCATCCAGGACGGTTCGGCGGGCACCAGGCGGCCGTACTTCGACTCCCGCACCGGCAGGTAGAACGCCGCGTGCCTCGCATCGACCATCCGGTGCGAGGGATGAAGCGGCGTCGCGGCCCGCACGGTGTGATACGACGCCGCGAGGGCGATCGCGTCGACGCCGAGGTCCTGGTACCGCGCGACGGCGTCGGGGTCTCCGACCAGGTCCCACGGATAAGCGTGGACAACCGACTTCACCACCGGGGGCGCTTCCTCTCGTAACTCGGGTCGAACTTCTGCATGTAGCCCGTGTCGTCACGAGCCGTGATGCCGCACCGGACGTAGTTCTCGGCCATGCGCGCCAACGCGTCGCGGTCCAGCGACACACCGAGTCCCGGCGTCACGGGAACCGGCACCGCACCATCCACGAAGGACAGCACGCCTGGCTCCACGACCTCGTCCGCGGCGTTCCACGGGTAGTGGGTGTCGCACGCGTAGTTGAGGTTCGGCGTCGCCGCCGCCAGGTGCGTCATCGCGGCCAGCGAGATGCCGAGGTGCGAGTTCGAGTGCATCGACAGGCCGATGCCGAACGTCTGGCAGATCATCCCCAGCTGACGCGACCGCTGCAGTCCGCCCCAGTAGTGGTGGTCGGACAGCAGCACCTGCACGGCGTCCTGCCGCACGGACGGCTTGAGGTGCTCGAACGCGACCACGCACATGTTGGTGGCCAGCGGCATCGGTGCCTGCGCGGCCACCTCCGCCATCCCGGAGATCTCCGGCGTCGGGTCCTCCAGGTACTCCAGCACGCCGTCGAGCTCCGCCGCGACCTTCAGCGACGTCGCCGTCGACCAGGCCGCGTTCGGGTCCAGCCGCAGCGGGTGGTCCGGGAACGCCTCGCGCAGGGCGCGGATCGCCTCGATCTCCTGCTCCGGAGGGAAGACACCGCCCTTGAGCTTGATCGACCCGAAGCCGTACCGCTCGATCATCTTCGTGGCCTGGGCCACGATGCCGGCCGGATCGACCGCCTCGCCCCACTCGTCCGGCTCGGCGCCGGGATGTCCGTCCCACTTGTAGAACAGGTAGGCCGAGTAGGGCACGGACGACCGGACCGCGCCGCCCAGCAGGTCGTGCACCGGGCGTCCCAGCGCCCTGCCCTGGATGTCCAGGCACGCGACCTCGAACGGCGAGTACACGCGGTCGACGGTGCTCTCCGCCGTGATCTTGCCGGTCAGGCCGTGCTTGTCCGGTCCGGCCTCGCCGCCGAGCGCGGCGGCGACCCTCGCGTGCATCTCGTTCAACGCGAAGACGTCGAGGCCGATCAAAGAGTCCACAACGGACCGTGAGCGCTCCAGGTGCCCGAGGTCGCCGTAGGTCTCCCCCAGTCCCGAAATGCCTTCGTCGGTGTGCACCTCGACGATCGTGCGCAGCGCCCACGGTTCGTGCACGCCCGCCGAATTGAGCAGTGGCGGGTCCCGGAACGCGATCGGTGTCAGGACGATCTCGGTGATCTTCATGCGGGACGCCCTCTCAGCTCAGCAGGGCCTTGCCCGCGGCGATGATCTTGTCGAGCGCGGCCAGGTGCTCGTCCAGCGGGTCGATCAGCGGCGGCCGCACGCCGCCGACCTCGAGACCGTTCGCGCGCACCGCGGCCTTCACCAGGGCGACCGCGTAGCCGGGGACCTTGTCCCGCAGCTCGACCAGGGGCTTGTAGAACTCGAAGAGGAACCGGTTCACGAGCTCGGTGTCGCCGGACTGCACGGCGTTGTAGAAGCCGATCGAGATCTCCGGGGCGAAGCAGAACACCGCCGACGAGTAGAGCTCGACGCCGATGGCCCGGTACGCGAGCTGCGTCATCTCCGCGGTCGGCAGGCCGTTGAAGAACTGGAACGGCTTGTCAACGTTGGCACGGACGGACAGCACGATCCGCTGCATCTGGTCGAGGTCGCCGAGACCGTCCTTCAGGCCCACGACGTTCGGGATCCGCGCGACCTCGACCGCGGTCTCCGGCGTGAACCGCGCGTTGTTGCGCTGGTAGACGATGATCGGCAGTTCGGTGGCACCGGCGACCTCGGCCACGTACCGCACGAGCCCGGCGGCCGGGTTGGTCACCAGGTACGGCGGCAGCAGCAGGATGCCGTTGGCGCCGGCGCGTTCCGCCGCCTGCACGAACTGCTTGGTCGACGCGACCGAACCGCCCGCCCCGGCGAACACCGGCACCTTGCCCGCGGTCGCCTCGACCGCGACCGCCACCGCTCGCTCGAACTCGCCCAGCTCCAACGCGTGGAACTCGCCGGTGCCACAGGCGGCGAACACCGCGCCCGGCCCGGCGGAGACACCGTGCTTGACGTGCTCGGCCAGCACGTCGTACGCGATGTTCCCCTCGCTGTCGAACGGGGTCACCGGAAAGAACAGCACACCATCGAGTTGCATAACCAGACTCATCCCTTGATCGCTCCGGTGGTGATCCCACGCAGGAAGGACTTCTGCAGCGACAGGTACACGACCAGGCTCGGTACCAGCGCCAGCAACGCACCGGCCAGCACGATGCCCGTTCCGACCATGTCGTCGGACCGAAGCGCGAGGAGTGCGACCGTGAGCGTGTAATCGGAGGGGTCAGCGGCGACGATCAGGGGGAGCAGGTACTGCTCCCAAATCATGTTGAATCCGAACACGGCGATGACGCCGAGCGCGGGCTTGCACAGCGGGAGAATGATCTGCGCGAAGAGGCGCAGCTCCCCGGCACCGTCCACTTTGGCCGCCTCCTCCAGCTCGTTGGGGATCTCCTTCATGAACTCCGTCATGACGAAGATGGAGAAACCCCAAGCCCCCAGCGGGAGGATGACGCCGAGCAGGGTGCCCTTGAGACTCACGTGCACCAGAGGCAGGTCCCCGATCACCAGCGACAGCGGGATCGCGATGACCTCCTCAGGCAACATCATCGTGGCGAGAATGACCAACAGGGCGATGGCCTGACCGCGGAACTTCTTGCGCGCCAACGCGTATGCGGCGAAAACGCTCACCGCCAGCTGCAGCAGCAGCGCACCACCAGCGATGATCAGCGAGTTCATCAGGTAGTGCCAGATCTTGTTCTCCGCCGCGACCTGGAAGTTGATCAGAGACGGGTTGTCCGGGATCACCGACAGCTTGGTCGGGTCCGGGTTGTGGTCGAACGCGCCGGAGAAGATGACCAGCAGCGGTCCGCAGAAAAGGATTACAGCGAGGGCGCTGAAAAGAAACCGGATGCCCCTGCTGAGCCACGCGTCCGGGCGGGCGGACCAGCCGATGGCGCTGTCGAAGCGACTCGAGTTGACGCTCATCGCGCCTCCTTCCACCGGCGGTACCACTGCACGCTGACCGTCAAAACCAAGGTAACCAGGAACAAGAGCACAGAACCAGCCGAGGCGAGTCCGGCTTCGGACTGTTCGAAGGCCGTGGTGTAGACGCGGGTCATCCACACGTCGGTCGACCCGGCGGGCCCACCGCCGGTGAGCACGTACACCTCGGTGAAGACGCGCAGCCCGCGGATAGCCGCCAGCGTCAGCAGGATCGTGATGACGGGCCGCAACGCGGGGAGCGTGACGTTCCAGATCCGTTGCGGCGTCGTCGCGCCGTCGATCGCGGCGGCCTCGTACTGCTGGCGGTCGATGCCGGCGAGCCCGGCGAGGATCAGCACCATGTCGTACGGGGCGTGCTTCCAGATGCCCACGAACATGACCGACACCAGCGAGGTGTCGGTGCTGTGGATGTACTCCCAGGGGCCGAGGCCTACCCACGAGATGAGCTCGTTGAGGAAGCCTTCGGGCGCCGGGTAGAAGAACAGCCGCCAGATCTCACCGATGACCGCGGTGGCCGCCACGACGGGCAGGAACACCGCGGACCGCACGAACCACAGCGACTTGGTGTGGCCTTCGAGCAGCAGCGCCAGGAAGAAGCCGATCACCATGGCGCCGACGGTCTGACCGCCGGCCAGCACGAGGGTGTGCCAGCTGGCGGTCAGGAACTTCTCGTCCTGCAGGATCGTCGCGTAGTTCTTGAAGCCGACGAAGATGTCGCCCAGGAACGGCCGGACCTCGAACAGCGAGAGCCGGATGCCCTCCGCCATCGGGATGAACTTGAAGACCAGGAAGATCAGCGCGGCGGGGAGCAGGAAGAGCCACGGGATGAAGTTGGCTCCCGTGAGGCGGCGCCGGCGGCGCCGCCTCACGGGGTGGGTTTCGACGGCACCGCCGCCACTAGCCGTCGAGCCCACGTCTCGGGTGTCGCCGAGTGATTGGACTGCGGTCACTTCGACGCCTTCTGGTTCTCGAGTTCCTTCTTGAGCGCCTCCGCGAGCGCCTTCAGCTCGGCCGAGGAGTCAGCGGGGCACTTCGCGAAGATGGAGTTCAGGGCCTCCGAGGTCTTCTGCCGGAACGGCGCGAAGTTCGGGACGCTGGGGAACGGCCGCGCCTCGCTGGAGTACACGCCCGCCACGGTCGCCCAGCGCGGATCCTTGTACGTCGCGTTGACGTCGACGCTCTTGTTGACGGGCAGGCGCACGACCGGCTGCGGGTCGCCCTTCATGCCGGCCTGCTGCGCCTCGGGCGTGATCAGGTACTCGGCGAGCTTCTTCTGGTCGGCGGTCTTGGCGGAGCCGGCCATCTGGTAGATGTTCTCGCCCTCACCGAGCACCGTGGCGCCGGCCGGGCCCTTCGGCGACGCGACGACCTCGTACTTGTCCTTGCCGACCGACTTGTCGAAGCGGCCGATCATGTACGGGCCGGTGAGGTAGATGCCGCTCTTGCCCGACTCGAACAGCGGGTGCGCGTCGTTCGTGCCCAGGGTCAGCGAGCCGGGCTGCATGACCTTGTCCTCGCAGAAGAGCTTGCGCAGCCGTTCGACCGCCCTGGTCGACTCCGGCGAGTCGATGCCGACGCGGAACTTGCCGTCGCCCTCGTCCTCGAGGATGTCGCCGCCGCCCTGCCAGATGTAGCTGGCCGCCCACCACCCGAGGTAGCCGCGGTCGGTCGTGCCCGGCACGAGCATGCCGTAGGTGTCGTTCTGCCCGTTGCCGTCGGGGTCGTCGCGGGTGAAGGCCCTCGCGAGGTCGTCGAGCTCCTCCCACGTGGTGGGGATCGGCTTGCCGAGCTTCTCGCGCCAGTCCTTGCGGATCAGCGTGACCATCGCCTGGGTGGAGTAGGGAATGGCGTAGAACTTGCCGTCCGCGCCCTTCCCGTTGTTCCACGCGCGGTCGACGATGTCGGCGCCGCCCGCGATGTCGTCCTTGGTGACCTCGGTCGTCCAGCCCTGCTTGACGAAGTTGCCGAGCGAGCCGGTGTCGGTGATGACGACGTCGGGGAGGTCCTTCGACGCGGCGCGCTGCTGCACCTGCTTGTCGAAGTCGTTGAAGATCGGCTTGTAGTCGACCTGCACACCGGTCTTCTCGGTGAACGACTTGAAGATCTTCTCGTACACCTTCGCGGTCGCCTCGGTGGAGCGGGTCCACACCTCCAGAGGCTTGTTCGGGTCCTTGCTCGACGTCGCCGTGCTGCCACCGCTGCCGCACCCCGCGAGCAGCGCGGCCACGCCCAGCGTGGCGAGTGTTGTGGCAGTTCTACGGCGCATCGTCGAAGCCCTTCGCGTTCATGTACGTGAACCTGGGTCGTACTTGTGAACCTGGTGCAGGACTGTAAGAATCAGGACAGCGACGTGTCAAGGGCAAGTTGCTTTCCTGTTTCGAGGAGGGTCCGGTGGCGTCACCGATCGACAAGGGCACGGCTCGTCCGGGCGCGGTGAAGTCCGCCGACCGCACCGTGGAGCTGCTCGAAGTGCTGTCCGCGTCAGACCGCAGGCTGACGCTCACGGAGCTGCACCGCGAGCTGAGCTATCCCAAGTCCAGCCTGTACATGCTGCTGCAGACGCTGGTCGCGCGCGGCTGGGTGGAGGTCGACTCGGACAGGGGCACGTACGGCATCGGCGTGCGCGCGCTGCTCGTCGGTACGTCCTACCTGGACCACGACCCCGTCGTGCGGGCGGCGATCCGCGTGATGGAGCAGGTCCGCCAGGACATCAACGAGACCGTGCACCTTGCCCGTTTGGACGGCGCGGACGTCGTCTACCTGGCGAGCCGCGAGTCCGAGCACCACCTGCGCGTCGTCTCGCGCGTCGGCCGGCGGCTGCCGGCGCACTCGACGTCGCTGGGCAAGGCCGTGCTGTCGACGCGCACGCCGGAGGAGGTCGACCTGATCCTCCCCCACGACCTGGCGCCGCTGACCCCCAACACCGTGATCGATCGGGCGGCGCTGCACGAGCAGCTCGCCGGGTTCCGCAACGTCGGCTACGCCCACGAACGCGAGGAGAACACGCCCGGACTGGGCTGTTTCGCGGTGGCGCTGCCGTACCGCAATCCCGTGCTGGACGCCATGAGTTGCTCGGTGCCGCTGGGCAGGCTGACCCCGGAGCACGAGCGGCAGGTCATCTCCGCTCTGCTCGACGCCGCCCGGACGATCACCGAGCTCCTCCGCCAGTTCGGTCGCTGAGCTTGCCGAAACACCTGAACAAGACGGAGGGTTCCAACCCGTGACCGCACGCATCCTGATCACCGGCGCCGGTGGCGGGGTGGGAACGCTCATGCGTTCCCGTCTCGCCGCGGAGGGCCGTGTCCTGCGGCTGCTGGACATCGCGGAGCTGCCCGCGGCCGCCGACGGCGAGAACGTCGAGCTCGTCGAGGCCTCGGTGACCGACATGGCCGCGATGGAGGCCGCGACGAAGGACGTCGACGCGGTGATCCACCTCGGCGGCCACAGCCTCGAGGAGTCGTGGGACAAGATCCTGCGCGTCAACATCGACGGCACCCACACCGTGCTGGAGGCCGCGCGGCGTTCCGGCGTCCGCCGCGTCGTCCTGGCCAGCTCGAACCACGCCGTCGGCTACCTCGAGCGCGCCGACGGTGAGGCGGGCGACTACGCGTTCCCGCGCCCGGACACCTACTACGGCGTGTCCAAGGTGGCGCTGGAGGCGCTGGGGTCTCTGTACGCCGACCGCTACGGCATGGACGTGATCGCGATCCGCATCGGGTCGTGCTTCGAGAAGCCGCGCGACGTGCGGATGCTGTCGACGTGGATGTCGCCGGACGACGGCGCGC
The DNA here is from genome assembly GCF_026242055.1 of Lentzea sp. NEAU-D7. Classification (GTDB taxonomy): domain Bacteria; phylum Actinomycetota; class Actinomycetes; order Mycobacteriales; family Pseudonocardiaceae; genus Lentzea. The sequence goes on from NZ_JAPJDL010000021.1 coordinate 50,609, forward strand.
GCCTGTTCGAGGCGTGCCTCTCTGCCCCGTCACCCGGTTTCCGGATCGTGTGGGGCGTCTCGAACAACAAGCGCGGCTGGTTCTCGCTGGACGAGGCCCGCGCGCTGGGATACGAGCCGCAGGACGACTCGGAGGTGTACGCGGCCGCAGTGCTGGAGCAGCACGGCGAACTCGACCCCTCGTCGCCCGCGGCGAGGTACGTGGGTGGAGCCTGGTGCGGCCCCGATTTCGACACGGCAGTCAAGGAGGCAGGGCGTTGAGCCACGTCGTGCAGGGATACAACCCGCGCACCGGTGAGCCGTACGGCGAACCGGTTGCGAAGACCCCCGACAGCGAGGTCGACCGCATCGCGTCCGCCGCGGCCGTCGCGTTCTCGGCGTGGTCGGTCGTTCCGGCGGCGGAGCGTGCCGTGGTGCTGGAGAAGGTCGCGGACGCGCTGGACGCCGAGTCGGCGTTGCTCGTGGAGACGGCCGACAGCGAGACGGCGCTGGGCGTGCCGCGGCTGACGACCGAGCTCAAGCGCACGACGAACCAGCTGCGGCTGTTCAGCGAGGTGTTGCGCGAGGGCAGCTACGTCGAAGCCACTTTGGACACGGCGAACCCGGACATCATCCCGCCGCGGCCGGTGCTGCGGCGCGTGCTCCGTCCTCTCGGGACGGTCGCGGTGTTCTCCGCGTCGAACTTCCCGTTCGCCTTCTCGGTCGCCGGTGGTGACACGGCCTCCGCGCTGGCGTCCGGTTGTTCCGTTGTGGTGAAAGCACATTCGGCACACCCGTCGACGTCGCGCGAGACCGCCAGGGTGGTGGTCGACGCACTGCGTGAAGCCGGTGCGCCCGAGGGCGTGTTCGGCATCGTGTACGGCACCGAGGCCGGTGTCGCGCTGGTGAAGCACTCCGCGGTGCGCGCCGTCGGCTTCACCGGCTCGACCGGGGGCGGCCGGGCGCTGTTCGACCTGGCGCAGGGCCGGCCGGACCCGATCCCGTTCTACGGCGAGCTCGGCAGCGTGAACCCGACGGTGATCCTGCCCGGTGCGGCGACCCCGGAGATCGCCGCCGGTTTCGCGCAGTCGCTGGTGATGGGTGTCGGGCAGTTCTGCACGAACCCCGGCCTGGTGTTCGCGCCGGAGTCGATCGTGGCGGCGCTGGGCGAGGCCGTCGCGGCCTCGTCGGGTGGCGCGATGCTGAACGAGCGGATGTGCGACTCCTACAAGGCGGGCACGGACGCGCTGGCCGCGTCGGACCTCGTCTCCGTGGTGTCGACGGGTGTCCGCCCGGACGAGGCCTGGGCCGTGGCACCGCTGCTGTTCAGCACGTCGGTGAAGGTGTTCGAGGAGAACCTCGAGAAGCTGACCGAGGAGCACTTCGGCCCGGCCGCGCTGGTCGTGACGTACTCGTCGCCGGAGGAGCTGCACTCGGTGCTGGCGAAGCTGCCGGGCACGCTGACCGGCACGGTGCACGCCGCCGAGTCGGACCACGCGGAGGCCGGCCGGATCGCCGAGATCCTGCGACACGTGGCGGGCCGGATCATCTTCAACGCCTGGCCGACCGGTGTCGCGGTGGCGTGGGGCCAGCACCACGGTGGCCCGTGGCCGTCGACGACGAACCCGCTGCACACGTCGGTGGGCGCCACGTCGATCCGCCGCTGGATCGCGCCGGTGACGTACCAGTCGTGGCCGGACGCGTTGCTGCCGGCGGAGTTGCAGGACGCGAACCCGCTCGGCATCCCGCGCCGGGTGGACGGTGTGCTCGGCGTGCACTGAGGGGCAGCCGCATGAGCGGGGCCGCTGACATCATGTCGGCGGCCCCGTTTTCGTGGGAGGGACGTGCGATGGTCGGTCGTCGGGCTTACAACTTCATGTACCGGACCTGGGCGCCGTGGGAGGGCGGAGCTCGTTCCGAGCTCGTGCACCTAGTGACGTCGGGACGTATCAAACCCGGCCGCGCGATCGACCTCGGCTGCGGCAGCGGAGCGAACTCGATCTTCCTCGCCGAGCACGGCTTCGACGTGACGGGCGTGGACTTCTCCCCCGTCGGCCTGGAGAAGGCCCGGCGCGCGACGCCGCCGTCGTTGTCGATCGAGTGGCTGCCGGGAGACCTGACCGCGACCTCGATCCCCGGCGTCTCCGGGACGTTCGACCTGCTGGTCGACTACAGCGTGCTCGACGACCTGCGAGGGCCCGCCCAGGACGCGATGGCGGCGACCGTCCACCGGCTGTCGCACCCCGGCTCGGTGTTCTTGATGTGGTGCTTCTACGACGAGATCCTGTGGTGGAAGCGCCGCGGCGGCCGGTTCCCCGGTCTCGCCGAGGGTGACGAGCAGCGGCTGTTCGGGGCGTCGTTCGAGATCGAGCGCCTGGCCGAGCCCGCCCACGGGAGCGGCTTCGCGTGCTTCCTCATGAAGCGTCTCTGAACGGCGGCTGATCGCTCAGGCTGATGCCGGGGCAATGCCGATCCTCGCGGCGATCGCCCTGGCGCACTCGACCGCCTCGGACTTCCCGCTGTCGACCTCGACGTCGTACCTCATCCCGCGATGCACCAGCTCGGCCTGCGCCTCGGCCATGCCGGCGACCCGATCACCACGAGCAAGCTCCCGCCCGGCGGCGACGGCGGCATCACACCGCACCCCGACCCACACCACGTCCAGCCCGTCGAGCGCCTTCTCCCACCGCCGCCGGGACTCGACGCCACCCAGGAACACGTCGTCCACGATCACCCGTGCCCCGGAACGCGCCATCGAGGCGACGCCCGCCATCCACGCGTCCTCCAGCACCCGGAACTCGGCTCCGACGCTGACCTCACCGCCACCCGAGAACCCGATGCCCTCCGAGCCGAGCCGCAGCCGCGCGGGCATCACGTCGATCAACGTGTCGACGCCGATGGCCAGCCACGCTTCCGGCAACACCGCCTGCAGGCACCGCGCGATCCCCGACTTGCCCGAGCTGGACCCACCGTTGAGAACGATCACTTGAGCACTCGACGACACGTCCCGACGGTACCCAGACGCCTCTTCTCTCACCCCTCGTTCCTCGCCCATCACCACCTTGGCAATGAGTCTTTTGCCGACGAAGTCAAAAGACTCATTGCTAAGACGCAGCTAACAGCCCTCCCGTCAACTGCCACATCGTCTCCACCGTGCGCCGGATGCAAAAAACGTTTGCGGACGACGTCAAAAGACTCATTGCAAAGGCCAACGGACGGAGGGTGCGGACCCTGCGGCGGGCATGGCCGGAGCGGACGGCGGAAGCGGTCAGCGGCGAGCGGCGCCGGCTCGCCGTTCCTGCTGCAACTCCCGCTGATACCCGAGGAAGTCGACCTCCAGCGTGTGCCGGTTCGACTTCACGTACCGGCGCCGCAGCCTCTCCCGATAAGAGGTGATCTCCGCCTTCATCTCCGGCACCGGGGGCAGCGCCGCACGCCCGGAGATCAGGTCGGCGATCCACTCCGACTGGGCCTCGGCCAGCGGCATGATCGCCCCCAGCGGCTGGATCAGCCCGAGGAAGTACAGCCCGGGATGCGCCGGGTCCACGACGCGGCGATACAGCGACACGTCGTTGTCGGGAGACGACACCGCGGGGAACTCCGCCGCGGAGAGGAACGGGAACTCCACCTTGTACCCGGTGCAGTAGACGATCACGTCGACGTCCTCGCGCGACCCGTCGGCGAACACGACCCCGGACCCGTCGAGCCGCGACAGGTTCGGCTTCACGGTGATGTCGCCGTGCCCAAGCCGGGTGAGCAGGTCGTCGGACACCGTCGGATGGGCGGCGAGGATGCCGTGCGACGGCTCGGGCAGGCCGTAGTCGGAGAGCTTGCCGCGCGCCAGCCGGAGCATCACCCGCACGGACAGCGCCTGCAGCCACGCGGGCGCGAAGCGGGCGAGCGGCGAGGTCGTCAGGTGATCGGTCGGCATGCCGAAGAGGTACTTGGGCATGATGTGCGCTCCGCGGCGCATCGCCAGGAACGTCCGCGCCGACACCCGTGACGTCTCGACCGCGATGTCGCAGGCGGAGTTGCCGATGCCGAGAACCAGCACCTTCTTGTCCGCGAACCGTTCGGGTGTCTTGTAGAAGTGCGCGTGCATCTGCTCGCCGTCGAACGAGCCGGGGAACGCGGGCTCGGGCATCCGCGGCGACCAGTGGTGCCCGTTCGCGACGATCACCGAACGGTAGACCCCCGAAGTCTCCTCGCCGGTGTCGCGATCGCGCGTCGTGACGGAGTAGCCACCCGGTGCGACGGCGACGGAGGTGACCTCGGTCCGGAACCGGATGCGGTCGCGGAAGCCGTGGTGCTTCACGAAGTCGTCGAAGTACTCGGCGATCTGGAAGTGGGAGGGATATGGGGGGAGGTGCGCGGGCATCGGGAAGGACTTGAACTCCATCATCTGCCGCGAGGTGTTGATGTGGAGGGACCGGTAGGCCGACGACATGCCGTTGTCGTTGAGGTAGCGCCAGTTCCCGCCGATCTCCGACCCGGTCTCGAAGCAGTCGAACTCGATGCCGCGGGCGCCGAGGACCTGACAAGCGGCGATGCCCGACGAACCCGCTCCGATGACGCACACACGCTCCATGCGACTGAAGTATTTTCACGTTCAGAGCGGCTGTCAATCATCGTGACCGAAGGCCTGGTCAGACGCCGCGGGTCGGTCGCGCGGCCGCCCGCTGAGTGGAACGGGGTGTGCCGGACCGGGTCCGCCCAATACTTTGTGCGCCATGCGAAATCTTGTCGTGGCAGTCATGTCGGTACTGGCGTTCACGGTCTCCACCGGCACGGCGGCGGGCGCGCCGCTGCCGTGCCCGGAGATCTTCGCGACGAACAACACCGCGATCATCACCGACCCCGCCGATCCGCGGTTGCGGGACAGACTGGTCCGGTTCGACCACGAGGTGCGCGGCATCGTGCGCGCCAACGGTGGCGTCACCCTCCGTTCGACACTGCTCGACGGCGTGTTCTGGTCGAGCGACTCCCAGCAGACGACGTTCGAGCGATCCCGCAAGTTCGACGTCACCCTCGACGAGGAAAGCCTGCGCCACACCGCGTCCTTGATCAGCAAGCAGTTCCGGCAGGAGTCGGTGCTCACGTTCCGCTTCCTGCCCGCCAACTCTCCGGAGGTCGACGCCGTCCAGGTCGAGGTCGACGGCGTCACCGCGACGCAGGTCCGCGAAGGCCTGCTCAAGGACGCGGTCGCGCGCGAGAAGCTGGGCGGCGGCAGTGTCACGTTGCAGAACAAGGCGATCCTGATCGCGGACGCGGGCGACCTGCCGACCGTGCGGGCGTTCGTCACCAGCATCGGCGGCGACATCGGCAAGGCGAAGGTGCGCAAGGGCACCTGGGAGTTCGTCAGCGCCGGGGAAACTCCTTTGTGGAACAAGCAAAACGCGGCCTAACCTCGTAGGCATGGCAGCAACTGTGGTCCGCGGCCAGAACGTGGACATCCGAATGTGGACTCGACCGGACGAGGTCGAGGAGTTCGCCATGCGACAGCTCCAGAACATCTCCGCGCTGCCGTGGGCCGTGAAGCACATCGCGGTCATGCCCGACGTGCACTACGGGAAGGGCGCCACGGTGGGCTCGGTGATCGCGCTGCGCGACGCCGTCTCCCCCGCGGCCGTCGGCGTGGACATCGGCTGCGGCATGGCCGCCGTGCGCACCTCGCTCACGGCCAGCGACCTGCCGGAGACGCTGCGCGGTCTGCGGTCCCGCATGGAGGCCGTGGTTCCCGTCGGTTTCGGCCAGCACAAGGCGACGGCGTTCACCGAGAGGGACGCGTCCGACTGGGGCACGTTCTGGAGGAAGTTCGACGACCTCACGCCGGCCGTGAAGGCGCGCGCCGACAAGGCGATGCACCAGATGGGCACGCTCGGCGGCGGGAACCACTTCCTCGAGGTCTGCCTGGACACCGACCAGCGGGTGTGGGTCATGCTGCACTCCGGGTCGCGCGGTATCGGCAACGAGCTCGCGCAGCACCACATCGCGGTGGCGCGCACGCTCGCGCACAACTCCGAGCTGCCGGACCCGGATCTCGCCGTGTTCCTCGCGGGCACGCCCGAGATGGCGGCGTACCGTCACGACCTGTACTGGGCTCAGGACTATGCGCGACGCAACCGCGCCGTCATGCTGCGCCTGGTGTGCGACGTGCTGCGCGCCGAGTTCCCGCAGATCGCCTTCGAAGAGCCGATCAGCTGTCACCACAACTACGTCTCCGAGGAGAACCACTTCGGCGAGGACGTGCTGGTGACGCGCAAGGGTGCGATCCGCGCCGGCCGTGGAGAGCTGGGCATCATCCCGGGTTCCATGGGCACCGGTTCGTACATCGTGCGCGGACTCGGGAACCCCGACTCGTTCGAGTCCGCGTCGCACGGCGCCGGCCGGAGGATGTCGCGCAACAAGGCCCGCAAGACGTTCACGACGCAGGATCTCGCCGCCCAGACAAGTGGTGTCGAGTGCCGCAAGGACTCCGGTGTCGTGGACGAGATTCCGGGCGCATACAAGGACATCGACACCGTGATGGCGAACCAGTCGGACCTGGTCGAGGTGGTCGCCAAGCTCAAGCAGGTCGTTTGTATCAAGGGTTGATGTTTCCCTTGTGGGTGAACGGGAAGCCTCCAGGACAGCAGAGTCTTTCTTGCCTGTCTTGGAGGTTTTTCCATGTCAACGGGCGCCATCATCGGCCTGGTGGTCGCGGTTCTAGTGGTGCTGGCGGTCCTCGCGTTCGTGCTGAGGCCCGCTATGCAGCGCAAGAAGCTGCGCGACCGCTTCGGCCCCGAATATGACCGCGCGGTCACGGACAGCGACAGCAGATCGGCCGCGGAAAAGGAACTCGCCGAGCGGGAGCACCGCCACAGCGAGTTCGACCTGAAGCCGCTTTCCCAGACGGCGCAGGAGAGTTACCGCCGCCACTGGGCGAACGTGCAGACGAAGTTCGTCGACTCGCCGGAGAGCGCCATCGCCGACGCCGACCGCCTCGTGACCGATCTGATGGCCGAGCGCGGCTACCCCACTGAGGGGTACGAGGCGCAGCTGAGCGTCCTGTCCGTCGAGCACGCACGGACGCTGGAGCACTACCGCAAGGCGCACGACATCTCGGAGCGCCAGGAGATCGGCGAGGCGAGCACCGAGGACTTGCGCACCGCGATGGTGCACTACCGCGAGCTGTTCACCGATTTGCTGGAACGCGGCGCAGAGCCGCGCAAGGACAGGGAAGCCGTGCGGAAGGAGAAGACCGATGTCTGAGGCACCGACTCACGCCGCGGGGGTTCCGACTCCTGCTCGGCCGCAACAGACCGAGCGCAGCCCGCAGACGGAGCGCATGCCGCAGCAGCCGCAGCGCACCGATGCGGTGCGGACCGACGCGCAGCGCACTGAGGCACAGCGGACCGACGCTCAGCGCACGGACGCTCAGCGCACGGACGCTCAGCGCACGGACGCTCAGCGCACGGACGCTCAGCGCACGGATGCTCAGCGCACCGAAGCGCAGAGGACCGAGGGCCAGCGTGCCGACGTCCAGCGCACCGAAGCCTCACGAACCGAGGCCCAGCGCGCCGATCACCAGCGCACCGAAACGCAGCGCGGTGAACACGAGCGCGACGAGCGCCGCATGGAGCAGAACCGCGCCGAGCAGCACACCGGCTCGCAGCACGCCGACTCCCGGCCGTCCAGCAAGCTCGAGGACGAGTGGCAGGCGGTGCAGTACGAGTTCGTCGACGACCCGAAGGCGGCCGTCCGCAAGGCAGACGAACTCGTGACTCGCGCGCTGGAGGAGCTGAACACGCGGCACCGCTCCCTCACCAAGCAGCTCGAGGGAAACGGTGATCCACAGACAGAGGACCTGCGACTGGCTCTCCACCGGTATCGGGAACTCTTCAAGTCGCTGGTCGCCGTCAAGTAACTGCTGGAAGCCCCGGCGCCGTGGCCGTAACAGGTGGCGGCGCCGGCAGGCGTGTCCGAACTTCCCCGATCAGCTGGGAAGTTCGCGGATCTCCATCTCGAGGACGTCGATCTCGTCGCTGATCGCCTCGTCGAGCATGTCGTCCAGCAACTTTCGGCACTCCGCCGATCCGCAACGCGGCAGTCCCGCGCCGAACCTCGGCACCTGCTCCCACCACACCGCCGGGTTGTTCCAGAACGACCCGGATCCCTGGTCGACACCTTCGAGGCAACGCAGCCTCTGGTCGGTCGCCGGAAGAGCTCGCACGAACTCGATGAACAACGCGAGTGCGTCGGGATTGCTCACCGGGACCGCGCCGTAACCGCGCAGACAGTCCTCGAGTTCTGCGAGGAACTCCGCCTTGAAGGACACGGCACACCCCGCTCCTCCGCACCGTCGCGGACGTCCTGAAAGTTCGTGACAACAACAGTACCTCCGCAACTCGGGCGGGAAACGAGTGCGAACGGGCGGTATCTCTCCCGCGCCCGCACGGGGCCTGGTGACCCGCAGTCACTTCACCTGCTGGTCATGTTCCTTCGTGGGAGACGTAGCGCGACGCCAGGAAACCGTTGTCCAGCTTGACGATCTGCCCCACGACCAGCTTGTCGACCGGGTCCGCGCCGGACGTGCCGCTCGCGCCGGTCCGGTCGAACGTCAGCCTCCCGGACGCGCCCGGGAAGTCACGCAAAGTGCGCAACCTGTCGTAGACGTTTTCTCGTGACGCCCCAACGGAGGTATGCCTCGCGACGACGTTGATGGCGTCGTAGGCGAGCAGGACGTGTCCGTTGGGGCCCGAAAGAAATGCTCTGCGCGCATGCTTCTTCTGAGCTGCCTCGTACGTGGTGAAGAACTGTTGCGTCGGTTGGGGAATCGGCTCACGGCTCGGCGTCCACGCGAACGTCGTGAAGTAGAGCCGACCGTCGGCGAATCGTTTGATGTCTTCCAAATCCGTGAAGTTCGTCGTCTCGAGCTGGGTCAGGTCGTCGCCGCCGAACACCACCGGGTCGGTGCAGTTGCTGTGGCTCAGCTCGGTCAGCAGTCCGCCGACCTCCGCGGTGCGGCCGGTGTAGAGGATGAGCGGGTTCGGTGACTTCCCGCAGATGTCCGTCACCACCTTGCCGAGCTGCGTGGTGACGGTGTTGGCGGTGTCGTCGTAGTCGTGCCGTTCGGGCTTGAGCACGTTCTGGAACTGGTCGGCGAGATCCGAGCTGTATTCGTCGCCGGGGCTGCGCACGAGGTGCATCGGGCGGCCGCGCAGCGCTTCGGTGCGCTCGATGATGCGCGCGGCGACCTGCGCCTGGCGGTCGTTGGCCGGAGCGACGCGGAAGAAGTACGGCTTCTGGCTGAAGTTCGTCGACGACAACGACGAGCCGACCATCGGGATCCCCGCCGAGTGGTCCTTGGACGGCCCCAGCACGGCGAGCGCGGACTGCGTGGTCTCGCGGCTCTGCCCGAGGCCGGTCACGGCGATCACCGACCGGTCGCGCTCCGCGTAGGCGCGGATCTGCTCCGCGACCTTCACCGCGTACTTGGACTCACCGCCGAAGTTCGCGAGAACGAGACGCACCAACGGATTGCGGCCGAGTCCGTCGAGCTGGTTCCAGTCGCGCTGGGCGAGATAGGCGCCGCGCAGCTCGTTGACACCGGCGGACAGGTCGCGCTTCACGCGTTCGCTGGAACTGAGCATCGTGGCGACGACGATCGTGACGACGCTGCGGTCCTTCACCTTGGCGGCGCGGTCGTTCTCCTCCGCGATGAGCTTCGCGAGCTCCCCGACCTCGGCGTCGTCGTTGTTCTGCGCGGCCGGGTCGCCGTAGGCGAACCTTCCGGGCTTCTCGCTCAGGCCGACGCATTGCACTCCGTCCATCTTGGACATGCGCGGACGCTCACCGGAGAGGTCCGCGACGAGTTCGGCGGGCTCGAGAACGCCGTAGCGCAGGCAGTGCGTGCTGTTCTGGAAGTAGAAAGCCGCGCCGTACACCACAAGCAGCACCACGACGAGGTAGACGGCCACGCGGCGCACCGAGTTGCGGCCGGGCCAGCGCCGCGGATACGGGAACCTGCCGACGGTGGACGGTTTCGGCAGCGATGCCGGGGGCGATGCGGGAGTGTTGTGTTCGAGTGCGCGTTTCATCGCGCGGTAGGAGGTCAGGCGTTCCTCGGCACCGTCGAGTTCCTGATGAGCACGCAGAACCCGGTCGTACATCTCGACGGTCGGACGGTGGGTCCGGCTGCGGGAGCGCAGCTCCCACGTCGCGATCACCGCGTCCTCCAGCAGCCCGGTCTCCGGGCGCACCACGCTGTCGTAACGGCGGTGCAGGTTGCGCGTGGTGCCGCTCCTGAGGCGCTCCCACCACGTGCGCGGCTCTTCCTCGTGCTCCGGTTCCCCTTCGCCGGGCGGCATCGGGGCTTCGGCGATGGCGGCGAGCTCGGCGATCCAGCGGTCGCTGCGCTCGTCGACGTGCGGTCGCAGACGATGAGCGACGAGGTGGACCTGGCCGAGCGCGAGTGCGTGGTAGAGCATGTCCTCGCGTTGCCCGAGGCTCTCATAGCGGTCCTTCAGCAAGCGGTGGACGTGCACGTGCGAGAACGGCTGATCCGCCGGGACCTCGCGGAGCCGGCGCACGAGAAGGTCGCGCAACAGCGGATGCAGCACGAAGTTGTCGCCGTCCTGCCTCACGAAACTGAGCTGTGCCAGCAGGGCTCGCATGTTCTCGGCCGACCACGACGGCGGCAGCAGCGCGCGGATCACGTGCCGGTCGAGGACGCGCGGAGCGGCGAGGCGGGCGAAGATCTCGCGCGCGGCCTCCCGTTCGGGCATCTCCTCGGTGCCCGGAATCCGTTGGAAGAAGCGGAGAAGGAGGTAGTCGCCGACCGAGGCGTCCTGGAACGTCGTGGTCTCGTCGACGGGCAGCCGTTCGTCGAAGACCGAACGCACGGACGGCAGCACCTGGTCGCGGGCGAACACGAACTGCACGAGCTGGATGGCGAGCCGCACCGCGAGCGGGTGGCCGTGCGTGACCTCCTGCAGTTCCTCCACGAGCGCCTCGGACTCGACAGTGCTGTTGCGGGTGCGGTTCCACTCGGCGAGGAACTGCCGCGTCTGCGCGAGCGTGAACGGTTCCAGGCGCACCGGCTTGAAGACTTCGGAGCCGTCCAGCGAGGGCGCGGACTGCTTGGTGGCGATCACGAGCAGCGGCACGTGCGGTTCCTTGGCGCGCCGCTCGGCCAGCAGGCTGAGGAAGTCGGTCGCCCGCGCGGCGGGCCGCGGCCGTTTCGGCGGCAGGTAGGAGTCGATGCCGTCGAGCAGGTCGGCGCCGTCGAGCAGGAGGAGGCTGTTCATCCTGCGGTAGCGGCGGAACCGGTAGGCGGCCGTGATGTCGGCGAGGAACGCCGCGACGAGCAGGCGGTCGATCTGCAGCGTGTCGCCGGCGCGGTTGAGGCTCCACGTGTGCACGAGCGCGGCGTCGAACTTCACGCTGTGCCTGCTGCCGGGCCCGGCCTTCAGCTCTTCACCGACGTAGTTCTCGAACCAGCGCAACGCGCTCGCGACGCGCGGCCCGCCCAGCAGCCAGCGCAACGGCCGCGGCGCCACGACCGCGAGACCGATGAGCCACAGCAGCAGGGGCCGCAGCACCTTGCCGAGCCCCTGGGCTGGCGGCAGCATCTCGACGACCTCGGCGGCGTCCGCGACCGCGACGAGCCGGGTCATCTGCTTGGCGGCGAGCTCGCGGGCGCGGTGGTGCGGATCGTCGGCCGGCTCGGTGTACAGCGCGAGCCGGGCGAGGTCGTAGCGCGGCAACCGCATGCGGCCGAACTCTGCGTGCTGGTAGGACCGCAGCTGCTCGGCGGCGACGTCGAGGATGTCCTTGCAGGAACGGGATCCGGCCTTGTCGAGGTCGACCTTGGCCGTGGGCGCGTCGCGGTAGCGGCGGTGGACGTGGTCGAGCAACGACGTCTTGCCGCTGCCGCCGGGACCGAACGCGACGATCACCGGCAGGGGGTGTTTCGCGCGGCGTTCCACCAGGGACTCCACCAGTGCGGTGATGTCGTCCCTGCCGACGAGCCCGATCTCCGGTTCCAGCGCCATGATCTTCAGACGCTGCAGAGACCGCTGGTGTTCCGTGCCGAACGAATCTGGCTAGCGGTCGGCGTGCAGCCTCGCGACGAAGCTGAACCGGTCACCGCGGTAGAGCGACCGGGCACGTTCGATCGGGTGGCCGTCGACGTCGTAGGAGACGCGGTGCAGCAGCAGCATGGGCAGCGCCGGGTTCGTGCCGATCAGCAACGCCTCGCGGGGCGTGGCGAGCACCGTCTCGACGCGTTCCTCGGCCTCGGCGAAGCGGACGCCGAGCCGTTCGGTGAGGCACGCGTAGAGCGATCCGGCCGGGTCGAGCTTCTCCAGCAGGTCCGGGAACCGGCTGAAGCTGAGATAGGTCGATTCGAGCCCGATGCGTTCGTCGTCGGCGAGCAGCACGCGTTCGAGGTGCACGACCGGGTCGCCCGGTTCGAGCATCAGGTCGCGGGCCAGGCCGTCGTCGGCGCCGAGCTCCTCGACCGTGATCACCGTGCGGTTCGGCTCGACGCCCTGGCGGCGCATGCCCTCGGTGTAGCTGACCAGGGACAACGGCTGCACGAGCTTCGGCGGCGCGACGAACGTGCCGCTGCCTTGGCGGCGGATGAGCTTGCCTTCGAGCACGAGCTCGCTGACGGCTTGACGCAACGTGACGCGCGAAACGGAGAACCGTTCGGCGAGCTCGCGTTCGGACGGCAGGACGGTTCCCTCGCCGAGGTTCTCGACGAGGTCGAACAGCTCGGCCTTGACCGCGTAATAACGCGGGACTCGGCCGTGTTCTGGAATGCCCGCGCGAACGGGACGATCAGCGCGGTGCGGCGGGACGCGGTTCACGTGGCGTGAGCCTACGTGACGCCCCGTGTGATCAAGGGGCCAGCTTGGGCGGATCCGGGATCTTGTAGCCGGAAGATCCGATGTTGACTTCGAGGGACTTGCGCCAGGCGCCCGTGTCGATCATCTTCTGCAGCGCGGCCTGGACCTTGGCCTTGCTGCTCGGGTCGTCGCGGTGCAGGCCGACGCCGTACTCCTCCTTGCTGAACGGGTCGCCGACGACCCGCAGGAGCTCCGGGTTCTGGGCGGCGTAGCCCGCGAGCAGCACGTCGTCGGTGGTGACGGCGTCGACGTTCTCCGCGAGCAGCGCCGTGACGCAGTCGCTGAACTTCGCGTACTCGACCATCTTCACGTCCTTCGCGAACTGGTCGCGGACGTACTCGGCGGACGTGGAGCCGGCGGTGGAGCACAGGCGGAGACTGGCGTTGAGCGACTTCGGGCCCTCGATGCGGTTCTCGTTCATGCGCACCAGCAGGTCCTGACCGGCGACGAAGTACGGGCCGACGAAGTCGACGATCTGCTTGCGCTTGTCCGTGATCGAGTAGGTGGAGACGACCATGTCGGCCTCGCCGCTGGTCAGGAGCGTCTCGCGGTTGCCCGGCTGCGCTTCCTTCCAGGTGATGTTCTGCTCCTGGACGCCCAGTTCGCTGGCGATGTACTTGGCGACGTCGACGTCGAATCCGCGGTAGCTGCCGTCGAGCCTGCGCACCGACAGTCCCGGCTGGTCGTACGACACGGCGATGACCATGCGGTCGCTCGAGCTGACCTTGCTGGCCATGCCGGATCCGCCGCCGCCGGCACACGAGGCGAGCAGGAGCACGGCCGCACATGTTGTCGCCACCAGGCGGAGAAGTGCTCTCGGCGTCATTCTTCCCTCTTACAGCGGTTATCAACTACAACGCGTATTCCACGGGCATGCGCCTGCGCACCTGGTTCGGCGCTGCTCGGTGATGCGGGAAACCTAAGCGCCCAAAGGACGCATGTCCATACCTGCGCGCGAATGAAACATCGGAATCGTTGCGGTAACTCGGCAGTGCCGCGGTCACCGCAGACGGCGCGGACCGGCGTCGTGCAGGGACGGGGGCGGGCCGATGACGATGCGCGCGCTGCTGACGAAAGCCCCTGCGGCAGAAGCAAGAACGGGCTCGAGCTTCAGCGAGCGCACCTCCGGAAGGTCCTCGGCCAGTGCCGCCAAACGGAGTACCAGTTCCTGAAGTGCTTTCAGGTCCGCTGGTTCGTCGCCGCGGTATCCGGTGAGCAGAGGCGCTGCTTTCGGCGCGGCAACGAGTTCCGCCGCGTCGGTGTCGGTGAGGGGTACCGCCCGGTAGGCGCGGTCACCGAGGAGGTCACTGACCAGACCCGACAGTCCGAACCAGACGAGCGTGCCGAAGCTCGGGTCGTCCTGCAGGCCGAGGACGCAGCTCACTCCCTTGGGCGCCATGCGTTGCACGTACACGCCCGGCTTCCCGGAGAGCGCGGCGAGGTCGTGGTAGGCGGCCTTGACCGATTCGCGCTGGGCGATGTCGAGCCTGACGCCGACCAGGTCGGTGCGGTGGCGCAGGCGTTCGCTGGTGGCCTTCATCGCGACGGGGTAGCCGAGCTCGTCGGCCGCCGCGACGGCCTCCTCCTCGCTGTGGGCGATGCGGAACGGGACGACGTCGATGCCGTAGCACGCCAGCAGTTCGACGGCCTTGTGGTCGTCGAGGCGGAGCTCGCTGCCCGGGTTGTCCACAATGGATCGCGCCCGGTCGAGGTCGATGCCGTCGGGCCGGGTGAAGGTGCCCTGCGGCGCGGCGCGCCAGCGGGCGTAGCGGACGGCGCGGGCCAGGGCGAGCACGGCGCGTTCGGGACTGGCGTAGCTGGGGATGGAGCCCTTCCCCGGCATCTTCAGCTCGTCGGGGATGCCCTCGACCGCGAGGAACGTGGACACGATCGGTTTCGTGCGGTGCGCGGCTTCCTTGAGCGCGCGGGCGTAGGCGGCGCCGGGGACGGCGATCGGAGGCACGAACACCACGACGAGGGCGTCGGTGTCGGAGCGGTCCAGGGCCTCCTGGACGGCCTTCGCGAACTCCTCCGGGGTGGCCTGGGCGCCGACGTCGACGGGGTCGCCCGCGAGGTCGAGGTCCTGGGCGAGGAGCGTGTCGGCGGCGAGCAGGCCGATCGCGGTGGAGTTGCCGACGACGGCGACGCGTTTGCCGGCGGGCAGCGGCTGGTGGGCCAGCAGGAGCGCGGTGTCGAACAGCTGCGCCAGCGAGTCGACCCGGATCACGCCGGCCTGCTCGAACAGGGCTTGGACGCTCGCCTCGTCGACCTTTGCGCCGGTCGCGGCGAGACCGGGGACGACGGCGTGCCGGCCGGACTTCACCGCGACGATGGGCTTGGTGCGGCCGAGCCTGCGGGCGAGGCGCGCGAACTTGCGGGGGTTGCCGAACGACTCCAGGTAGAGCAGGACGACGTCGGTGGAGGGGTCGGTCTCCCAGTACTGCAGCAGGTCGTTGCCGGAGACGTCGGCGCGGTTGCCCGCGGAGACGAACGTGGACAGGCCGAGGCCCCAGCCCGCGGCGTTGGCGAGGATGGCCGTGCCGAGGGCGCCGGACTGGCAGAAGAAGCCCGCGCGGCCCCGTGCGGGCAGCTGCGGGGCGAGGCTCGCGTTCAGGCGGACTTTGGGGTCGAGGTTGATCACGCCCAGTGCGTTCGGACCGACGACGCGCATGCCGTGCGCTCTGGCCTCCGCCGCGAGTCTGCGTTCGGCCGACAACCCGTCAGGCCCCGTCTCCCCGTAGCCCGAACTGACGACGACGAGCGCCTTCACGCCCTTGGCGAGACAGCCGTCCATGACCTCGTCGACGCTGGCCGCGGGCACGGCGACGACGGCGAGGTCGACGTCGTCGGGGATGTCGAGCACGGTCGGGTAGGCCCGGACGCCGCGTACCGCCCGGTGCTCGGCGTTGACGGGGTAGACGGGCCCGTTGAAGTCGGCTTCGAGGAGGTTCTTGAGGACCGCGTGCCCGATCTTGGTCGGGTCGGTGGACGCGCCGATGACCGCGATGCTGCGCGGGTGCAGCAGGTTGTGCACGCTGCGGGCCTCGGCGGCCTGCTCACGGGCCCTGGCGACGGCGACGGACTCGTCGGTGGGGTCGATCGCGAACTCCAGGTGCAGTACGCCCTCCTCGAACGCCCTGCTGACCTGGTAGCCGGCGTCGCGGAACACGCGCACCATCTGCCCGTTCTCGGCGAGCACCTCGGCCTCGAACCGGGCCAGGCCGACCTCCCTGGCCGCGGCGGCGAGGTGCTCGAGCAGGATGCTGCCCAGTCCGCGCCCCTGATGGCCGTCCTGGACGACGAACGCGACCTCGGCGCTGTCGCCCCGATGGGCGTCCCCGTGGCCACCGCCGTGCTTGTCGCCCTGGAGCCGGTCGAACCGGCCGACGGCGACGATGTCGTCGCCCAGGAGCGCGATGAGCGCCACGCGGTCGTGGTGGTCGACGGTGCTGAACCGCTCCAGGTCGCGCTGCGGAATCCGCGGGTACGGCCCGAAGTAGCGGAAGTAGCGGGTCCGTTCGGACAGCCGCCCGTGGAACTCCCGCAGCTTCTCGGCGTCGTCGGGCGTGATCGGCCGCAGGTGGACGGTACCGCCGTCGCTGAGGACGACGTCCGCCTCCCAGCTCCGCGGGAAGTCGAACGGATCTCTGCCCGGCAGGTCTTCAGGCACGGTGTCCGGCACTGTTGTCAGTCCCTGGGGTCGTCGGGATCGAGGCCATGCAACGGGAACACCGCGCGCCGGGTCTCGCGGATCGCCTTGTCCACCGGCTCTTCCGCGTCTCCGCCCCACGGCTGGTACCCAGCGTCGCATCCATCGGTCATGGACGCAGGCAAAGGCCACTGAGGTGCGATCTGCGTCGCATGCGCCACCCAGTCCGCCGGCAACGGCCGGTTCGGGTCGACGTCGCGGTCCAGCACCGTGGCCAGCAGGTGGGTCCACGACCGCGGCACCACCCTGAGCAGCTCGTACCCACCGCCACCGAGCGCGAGCCACTTGTACCCGTGCTCGTCGACCAGGTCGCGGAACGCCTGGTAGATCGCCCGATGGCCGTCCACGCTCAGCGACAGGTCCGCGAGCGGGTCCTCCTTGTGCGTGTCGACACCGCACTGCGTGACCAGCACCTGCGGCCGGAACGCCCGCAACAACGACGGCACCGTCGCGCGGAACGCCCGCATCCACGCGCCGTCGCGCGTCCCCGCGGGCAGCGGCACGTTGACCGCGCTCCCCTCGGCCCCGGCGCCCCCGACCTCACCGGCCCACCCGGTGCCGGGCCACAGGCTCATCGGGTGCTGGTGCAACGAGATCGTCAGCACCCGCGGGTCGTCCCAGAACGCCGTCTGCACCCCGTCGCCGTGATGCACGTCGACATCGACGTAGGCGATGCGCTCCACCCCGCTGCGCAGCAACCACTCGATGGCCACCGCACAGTCGTTGTAGACGCAGAACCCGGCCGCGCTGTCCGGCATCGCGTGGTGCAGCCCGCCGGCGATGTTGACGGCGCGATCCGCCTCGCCCGACGCAATGGCCCGAGCCGCCTCCAGCGACCCGCCGACCACCAACGCCGACGCCTCGTGCATCCGCTCGAACACGGGGTTGTCCGGCGTCCCAAGCCCGTGCCCGACGTCCCAGCCGGCCGTGGGCGCGGCCTGCACGGCACTCAGGTATCCGGGCTTGTGCACCAGCTCGATCTCGTCGTCACCGGCGGGCCGGGGAACCCGCAGCTCCACGCCGTCCAGCACCCCGAGCGCGGTGGCGAGCCTGATGGTCAGATCGAGCCGGACCGGATTCAGCGGATGGTCGCCACCGAGGTCGTACCCGAGGAAGGACCTGTCCCAGACAACAGCGGCTGGCTTACCCATGCCCAGCAACCTACAGTCGCGAGCCGGGAACCGAACTCACCGAACAGGGGTCATAGGCGACATGCACCTGCGACCAGCGGCCGTCCTCCTCGCACTGGGCCTGACCCTCGCCGCTGTCTCGGGCTGCGCCGAACAGGTCAAGGGCCAGGCCCGAGCCGACGCCAACGCGGCCCAAGCCCCCGCGGACCCCACCACGACGTCGAGGAAGGCACCCGCCAGCACCACGGTCTCGAAGCCGGCGGCCCCCACCCCTCCGAAGCAGGGCGACGTCAAGATCACCACCAAGAAGAAGGCCACCGGCCTGGAGACCTGCGGCGTCCTCAAGACGGCGGACATCGAGGCGGCCACCGGCGGCAAGTCCTCGGCGGACGGCGGCTGCATCCACACCACCACCGGCCCGTCGACGGTCATCACCCAGATGGTCACCGTCCCCGACGCGGTGGACCAGGACGGCGAGAAGAAGCAGATCGAGATCGGCGGCAACACCGCGTGGCAGGTCAGCGCCTCCAAGGAGGACTGCCAGGTCACCGTCATGCTGACCGACGACCCGACCGTCATCACCTCGGCCTTCTCGGTGAACGTCCTCGCGATCGAGGAAATGGACACCTGTGCCACGGCCCTGAAGCTCGCCACCGAGGGCTTCAACCGCATCCCCGGCGCCTGACGCTGGCACCCGGCCCCACCGGCCTGGTCAGCCGCCGGTCGCGACCTCCCGGTCAAGCGCACACCAGTTGGACCACGACCCGGCGTACAACGCCGCCGGCTTCTCGGCCGACGTGATCCCCGCGACCTCCAGCGCCAGAACCACGGACGAGGCGGTCACCCCCGACCCGCAGTACGCGCCGACAGCCACATCACCCGACACCCCGAGCCCGGCGAACCGCGCGGCCAGCTCCTCCGGCCCGAGCCACCGCCCGTCCACCCCGACATGCCCGGTGGTCGGCGCGTTGAGGGCACCTGGGATGTGCCCGGCCTTGGGGTCCACCGGCTCGGTCTCGCCGCGATACCGGGCGGCCGCCCGAGCGTCGAGCAACACGCCGTCCTGCGCCAGCGTCGCCGCCCCGTCCGCGTCGAGCACGGGCATCTGCCCAGGCCGCACCACCACGTCCCCGGCGGCATCCCCCGCCAGCGGCGCCGGCACCTCCGCGGTCACCGGCAGCCCGGCGGCCTCCCAAGCGGCGAACCCGCCGTCCAGCACCGCGACCTCACCGAACCCGGCCCACCGCAGCAGCCACCACACCCGCGCGGCGACCGACCCGTCACCCGCGTCGTACGCCACGACCTGGGCGCCCTCACGCACACCCGCGGCGCGCAGCACCTCCTGCAACCGCTCCGGGTCCGGCAGGGGATGGCGGCCCCCGGCACCGGGCGGAGCGGACAGCTCGGTGTCCAGATCCAGGTACACCGCGCCAGGGACGTGGCTGACCTCGTAGTCTTGGCGTCCGGGTGGTCCGCCGAGACGCCACCGGACGTCCAGCACGACGGTGGCCGAACGCGCACTCAGCGCATCGGCGAGGGCCTCAGGAGTGATCAAGGGATGCACGGCTCACATCCTGCACCCGCGCGGACACCTGTGTCCCCCGGCACGACTACCATCGACACCATACGAAGGGGAGCGGGTGTGAACGACCTCATCGACACCACGGAGATGTATCTCCGCACGATCTACGAGCTCGAGGAAGAGGGCGTGGTACCTCTGCGCGCCCGCATCGCCGAGCGCCTCGGCCAAAGTGGACCGACGGTGAGCCAGACCGTCGGCCGCATGGAGCGCGACGGCCTGGTGATCGTGGCGGAGGACCGCCACCTCGAGCTCACCGAGCAGGGCCGCAACCTCGCGATCGCCGTGATGCGCAAGCACCGGCTAGCCGAGCGCCTCCTCGTGGACATCATCGGGCTCGAGTGGGAGCACGTGCACAGCGAGGCGTGCCGCTGGGAGCACGTGATGAGCGAGGCTGTCGAGCGCAAGCTCATCAAGCTGCTCGGCAACCCCACCACCTCGCCCTACGGCAACCCGATCCCCGGCCTCGACAGGCTGGGCGACGGCGAGCCCGCCCCGCCCGCCGAGGCGGACCTGGTGCGCGTGGACGAGGTGGCCCGCCGCGGTGGCGGCCGCGTCGAGGTGCGCCGCATCGCCGAGCACGTCCAGCTCGACCCGGACCTCATGGCCGAGCTGAAGTCCGCCGGCGTGGTGCCGGGCGGCACGGTGGAGGTCGAGGCGCTCGGTGGCGCCAAGGTCATCCAGGTGCGCGGCGGCAACGGCACCACGGCAGAGCTCGACCCCGCGGTCGCCCACGCCGTCATGGTGCTCGCCCGGTGACCCAGGCGACGACACCGGCGGCGAAGGCGGCCGAGGCGTTCCAGCGCCTGCACGGACGCGCGCCCGACGGGGTCTGGTCGGCCCCGGGCCGCGTCAACCTCATCGGCGAGCACACCGACTACAACGACGGCTACGTGCTGCCGTTCGCGTTGCCCCACCGCATCGCGGTGGCGGCGTCGCCCCGTGCCGACGGCGTCATGACCGTCAGCACGATGGGCGACGACGGCGGGCTGCAGGAAGCGGACCCGGTCGTGGTCGCCGACCTAGTCCCCGGAACCGTCAAGGGGTGGGCCGCGTACCCCGGTGGCGTCGCCTGGGCCCTGCGTGAGCAGGGGATCGCCGTCACCGGCGGCGCTGACCTCGTCATCGCGGGCGACGTGCCCGCCGGCGCCGGTCTGTCCTCCTCGCACGCCCTCGAGTGCGCTGTCGCGCTCGCGCTGCTCGGCCTCGCCGGCGTCGACGCCGAGCGGGCGGACATCGCGCGCTGGGTGCAGCGCTCCGAGAACGACTTCGTGGGCGCACCGACCGGCATCCTGGACCAGACGGCATCGCTGTGCTGCGTCGAAGCGCACGCCCTGTTTTACGACGTGCGCTCCGGCAAGCCCGAGCAGGTCGCGTTCGACGCGGCTGCCAGCGGGCTCGAGGTGCTCGTCATCGACACCCGTGCCAGCCACGCCCTCGTCGACGGCGGCTACGGCGCCCGGCGGGCCGGTTGTGAGCGTGCGGCCGGCATCCTCGGCGTCCCCGCGCTGCGCGACGTCGACATCGCCGAGCTCGACCAGACGCTCGTCCGGCTGCCCGAAGAGCTGCGTCCGCTGGTGCGGCACGTCGTGACCGAGAACGACAGGGTCCTGCGCACCGTCGAGCTGCTCCGGTCGGGCCGCCTCGCCGAGGTCGGGCCTCTCCTCTCCGGTTCCCACGCGAGTCTCCGGGACGACTACCGGGTCTCGTGCCTCGAGCTCGACGTCTCCGTCGACTCCGCGATGGCGGCCGGTGCCCTGGGCGCCCGGATGGTCGGCGGCGGTTTCGGCGGCTCGGCCATCGCCCTCGTGCCCGTCGAACGGCACGACGAGGTCGAGCGGTCCGTGCTCGCCGGCTTCGCCTCGCGCTCGCTCACGCGGCCGAGGCTCTTCACGGCGGTTCCGTCCGCGGGTGCGGGCAGGGACCGGTAGCCAAGAACGATCTTGATCAGGAATGCGAGGACTGTGGTGAAGCTGCTCGTCACGGGCGGGGCCGGATACGTCGGCAGTGTGTGCGCTGCCAGGCTGCTCGAAGCCGGGCACGAGGTGGTCGTGCTCGACGACCTCTCCACCGGCCACGAGGATGCCGTCCCCGCGGGAGCGCGCTTCATCCGGGGTGACATCGCCGAGGTGATCGGCGATGTCCTCGCGGAAGGGTTCGACGGCGTTCTGCACTTCGCGGCGAAGTCCCTCGTGGGCGAATCCATGCAGGACCCAGGCAAGTACTGGACGGGCAACGTCCTTACCGCGATCCGTCTCCTCGACGCGATGAAGGAGCACGGCACGCCGAAGCTCGTCTTCTCCTCGACTGCCGCGACGTACGGCGAGCCGCGGGAGGTGCCGATCCCCGAGACCGCCCCCACCGCGCCGACCAACACCTACGGCGCCACCAAGCTGGCCATCGACCACGCGATCACGTCGTACGCCGCCGCGCACGGCCTGGCGGCGACGAGCCTGCGGTACTTCAACGTCGCCGGCGCCTACGGCAGCATCGGCGAGCGGCACGCGACCGAGACGCACCTCATCCCGCTCGTCCTGCAGGTCGCGCTCGGGCAGCGCGAGCACATCTCGATCTACGGCGAGGACTGGCCCACCGAGGACGGAACCTGCGTCCGCGACTACATCCACGTCCTGGACCTCGCCGACGCCCACCTCCTCGCTCTCGAGAACGCCACCGCTGGCGAGCACCGGATCTACAACCTGGGCAACGGCACCGGCTTCTCGGTCAAGCAGGTCATCGACACCTGCCGCGAGGTCACCGGCCACCCGATCCCCGCCGTCGTCGCCCCCCGGCGCGCCGGCGACCCGGCCGTGCTGGTCGCCTCCGCCGAGCGGGCTCGCGCCGACCTCGGCTGGAAGCCCGAGCGCGCCGACATCACCGGCATCGTCCGCGACGCGTGGGAGTTCACCCGCGCCCGGCACGAGGCCTGAGCCGGGATGACCGACTTCGCCTCCTTCGAGAGCTACAACGCCACCCCGCGGCTCGCGTCGCTCGCGCTGTCCCCGGACGGCACCCGGCTCGTCACGGTCGTGTCCACGCTCGCGCCGGACGGCAAGACGTGGCAGGGCGCTCTCTGGGAGGTCGACCCCACCGGGGAGCGGGAGGCCGTCCGGCTCACCCGCTCCGCCAAGGGCGACTCCTCCCCCGTGTTCGCGCCGGACGGGTCGCTGCTCTTCCTCTCGGCCCGCCCGGACCCGCTCGCGAAGCCGGGCGAGTCCAAGGAGAAGAAGGCGCTGTGGCGTCTTCCGCTCCGCGGTGAGGCCGCCGAAGTGCTGCGCCCCGGTGGCGGAGTCGGTCAGCTGCGTGCCGCCGGTGAGACGGTGCTGTTCACGTCGTCGGCATACCGCTTCACGGAGTTCGGCGACGACGACAACGCCAAGCGCAAGGCCCGCGAGGACGCCGGCGTGACGGCGATCCTGCACGAGTCGTACCCGATCCGGTACTGGGACGCGGACCTCGGCCCGGCGTATCCGCGGCTGCTCGCTGCCCCTGTCTCGGACGTCACCGCCGAGACGGTCACCGACCTGAGCCAGGACTCCGAGAACAGGCTCAGCGACGAAGACGTCGCGCTCAGCCCAGACGGGAAGTGGGCCGTCTACGGCCACGCCGTGGACGTCAGCGCCTCCTACGGCCGCAGGACCGAACTGCGGCTCGTGGCCACGAGCGGTGGAGCGTCGAGGACGATCGCCTCCGTGGAGGGTTTCTCCTTCCACGGCGCCACGTTCACGCCCGACTCCTCCGCCGTGATCGCGATCCGGTTCCGCGAGTCCACTCCGGACTCCCCACACCGGCGCGACCTGGTGCGCATCGACCTGAGCGGCGACTCGATCACGCCACTGGCGCCCGGTTTCCAGGAGGAACCGGACCACCCGGTGGTGAGCCCGGACGGTTCGGCGGTCTTCTTCACCGCGAGCCACCTCGGCCACCAGCCGCTGTGGCGGCTGGATCTGGGGACCGGCGAGATCACCAAGCTGACGATCTCCGGTTACTACAGCGATCTGGTCGTGAGCCCGGACAGCAAGACGCTGTACGCGCTGCGCAACTCGGTCGACCACCCACCGCAGCCCGTACGGCTCGCCTCCACCGGAGCCGATCAGGACCCGGAACGGCTGCGCGCGCCCGGTGCCATCGCCTCCGTGCCCGGCACCCTCACCGAGATCTCCACGGTCGTCGCCGACGGCAGGACCGTCCGTTCCTGGCTGGTGCTGCCGGAAGGCGCCTCCGCCGACTCCCCCGTCCCGCTCGTCCTGTGGGTCCACGGCGGACCGGTCATGAGCTGGAACGGCTGGACCTGGCGCTGGAACCCGTGGCTCATGGCCGCGCGCGGCTACGCCATCCTGCTGCCCGACCCCGCCCTGTCGACCGGCTACGGGCCCGACTTCATCAAGGCCGGCTGGGGCCGCTGGGGCGCCGAGCCCTACACCGACCTCATGGCCATCACGGACGTCGCGGTCGAGCGGGCCGACATCGACGCGTCCCGGACCGCCGCGATGGGCGGATCCTTCGGCGGCTACATGGCCAACTGGATCGCCACCCAGACCGACCGGTTCCGCGCGATCGTCACCCACGCGTCCTTGTGGCACCTCGACGCCTTCTCGGGCGCCACCGACAGCTCCTACTTCTGGATGCGGGAGATGGGCGATCCCCTCACCCAGCCGGAACGGATCCTGGCGAACTCCCCGCACCTGCGGGTAGCTGACATCAAGACCCCGATGCTGGTCATCCACGGTGACAAGGACTACCGGGTTCCGATCGGTGAGGGGCATCGCCTGTACTTCGACCTCGTCCGCCACGGGGTCAATGCGAAATACCTCTACTACCCAACCGAAAACCACTGGATCCTCACCCCCGGAAACTCTCGGATCTGGTACGAGACGGTGTGGGCGTTCCTGGCCGAGCACGTCCTGGATCAGGACTGGGAGCGGCCCGAACTGCTCTGAGTGCCAGCGAGCAGCTCCAGGGCGCTGTCCAGGTACTTCACGGACAGCGCCCGGATCTCCGACGGCGGGAACGCGGCACTGACAGCGGCTCGGACGAGCTTGCTGAGCGCGTGGCCGGGACAGGCGTCCTCGGCCACGTCGAGCGCGACGGACGCGATCCCGCCGTCGCCGCGTTGATAGGCGTAGAACGCGAGCAGGCACGCGGGCTCCGCTCGTTCCGGTGCCGGACAGGCTCGGGTGAGTTCGAGCCACAGGCGTTCGGCCAGCCTCGACCTGGCCTGCGCCGCGAACCCCATGCTCGCGTCGCGCACATCGGGCACCGCCAGCGCCCTCGCCAGAGCGACGATCTCCTTGTCCGGCAACGATCCCTTCCGGTGCTCCACAGCGTCGATCGCGTCGCTCACCCGACGCAGTTCCGTGCTCGGGTCAGCGTCGGATGAACTCGTCATGAGGTCGTCGAGCAGCGCGGATCTGCGTTCCAGAGCCTCAGGTGGATCCAGCGTGAGGATCGCGGCCATGGCGGCGCGCGACTCGAACGTCACATTGCCCTCGTGCGCCGACGCGGCGGCGACAGCGGACAGCTGGGGATCCGGCAAGGTGCCGTGACAGTCGATGTCGAGATAGCACAGCCACTGCGCGTCCTTCTGGCACGACGGTAGCCACACGGCTTCGACGACGTCGATGCCCGCGCCGCCCAACTGGTGCCTGAGGGCGGTGACCAGTGGCTCGTGCGGCAGTTCCTCGGGCATGTGCTCGGACGGAGCGCATACGACGACGAGGATCACTTCCGTCGCGCCGTGTTCTTGCAGCGGGCCTTCCAGCTGGGCCGCGAGCAGGCCCCTATGTCGTGGGCGTGGGAGGTCGACGCGCATGGTCATGCTGACCAGATGGTCCTTCAGCACCAGCACGACCAGCGAGTCGGCCGGGTGGAACCCCATCAGGTGCGGGATCGCGGCGTAGAGATCGCCCGCGTCGCGGACTCGGATCGGTTTCGAGAGGGTTGAGGGCATGGGCCCACTGTGGAGGGTGGGACCGGGTGGGGAACCGGGTCGGCCGGGAGGTTGTGGACAACTCAGCGGCTGTGGACAGGTTCAGATCTTGGAGTGCTCGCGAGTGGGGTTTTGTCGGGGGTGGGTGCTAGGTTGCCGCGCTTCGGCCTCGGGAGACCGAAGCGCGGCAACGCGTCAGAACGACTGGAAAACGGTGCGCCAGCCGCCGACGACCGGCAGCTCCACCGACGTCCGGGTGAGGTCCACCGACAGACCGGCACCCGGTTGCGGGCGCAGCGTGTAGTCGTAGTCGCTGGAGATCACGACGAACTCAAGCCGGTGACCGGCCTGCAGGACGTAGTCGTCCGGCACGATCGGCACCTCGACGTCGTAGAACTTGCCGGGCTTGATCGGCGACGTCTTGTCCGGCCGCACCCGGTTCTGCGGGTCGGTCGAACCGCGCGTGATGACGTGCGACCTGCCGTCCGGCGCACGGTCGACGAGCAGCGTCGTCACGTTCGCCGCCGGCCGGTCGAACGCGACCCGCAGGTTCGCCGTCGCCTTGCCCGACAGCCGCACCGGCTTCTTCGCCGGCTCCGAGGTGTAGGAGAGGCGGTTCGGCGAGGTCGCCAGGTCGATCAGCGACTCAGCCGTCTTCGTCGCGTCGTCGGTCAGCTTCTCGACACCGCGGCCCGGCAGGACCCCGAGGCCACCCTTGGTGGATCCGCCCGCGGACAGCCGCAGCCGCACGTCGGACGTGCCGGGAGCCGGCCAGTCCTTCTCGTCGACCCACGTCTTGTCCTCGCGCTGCAGCGTCGCCTTCGGCTCCTTGTCGATGCCGTTGCGGTGACCCCAGAGGTACTGGGTGAACCAGCGGTTGAGCGTGCGCCGCCACTCGGCCGAACGCAGCGTGTCGGCGTCCGTGTGCCCGGACTGGTGCAGCCAGATCTTGTGGGGCGCACCGACCTTCTTCAACGCCGAGTACCACTGCTCGACGTGCGTCATCTTGACGTTCCAGTCGTTGAGCCCGTGCACCGCCAGCACGGCCGCGCGGACCTTGTGGACGTCGTTCATGTAGTTGCGCTTGTCCCAGAACCGGCTGTAGTCACCGGTGACGCGGTCCTGGTCCTTCGCGATCTCGGCGATGATCGGCTTGCAGATCTCCCTGTCAGCGCGCGTGTAGACGTACTCGGCGAGCACGTCGGCGTCCTCGCCCTGGAACGTGCCGGGAGCGACGACGGCGCCGTCCGCGCGGTAGTAGTCGTACCAGCTGGAGATCGCGGCGATCGGCACGATGGCTTCGAGGCCGCGCACACCGGTCGAGGCGACGGCGTTGGGCAACGTTCCGTTGTAGGAGACGCCCATCATTCCGGTCTTGCCGGTCGACCAGGTCGCCTTGATGGCTTCGCCCGTGGCGGTGCGTGCGGTCGCACGGCCGTTAAGCCAGTCGACAACGACACGTGCGCCGATCGTCTCGTTGACATCACCCGTCGTCGGGCAGCCCGTCGACTTGCCGGTGCCGAGCGACTCGGCGTAGACGACGGCGTATCCGCGTCCGATGAAGTAGGCCTCGTAGCGACCCGACGTGATCGGGTTCGGGCCGAGGGCGGCGGTGATGCGTTCGTCGGAGGAGGACTTCAGCAACCGACCCGTGCGCTTGTCCGGCACGTACAACTCGACGTCGACGTTGTGGTTGGCGACGTCGTTACCGCCGGAGAAGTACGGGCTGACCATGTAGACGACGGGGACCTTGAGACCGCGTTCGGTGGCGCGCGGCCGGACGACCTCGGTGTAGACCTCGTCGTCCTTGCCGTCGCGGTCGCTGTCGACCGGCGCCCGGACCCAGAGGCTCTCCTTCACCACGTCCTTCGGATCGAAGACGGGTTGCGCCTCGCCGTCCTTGAACACCGGCCCTTCGGCGGCTTGGGCCGTCACGGGCAGGAATGGCAGAACCAGCACCGCTGTCAGCAGTGCAACTCTTCGTGCGCCCCTCACGAGGCACCCCCAATGCGGAAGCCAGAGACAGGGATCGCCCTGCACCCTCTCCTTTGACTGCAAGACATGTCACCCGTCGAACGGCCCTTGACCTGAGAGCATGGACCGTGCACATTTCCGACTTCGTCCACGCGCTGCCGAAGGCCGAACTGCACGTCCACCTCGTGGGCGCGGCTTCCGTCGACACCGTTCTCGCGCTCGCACGCCACCACCCGGGCGGGCGAGTGCCGACCGACGAGGCCGCGTTGCGCCAGTTCTACGAGTTCAGGGACTTCCGCCACTTCATCAACGTGTACGGCATCGTCAACGACCTCGTCACCACCGGCGAGGACGTCCGCACCCTCATCGTCGGATACGCCCGTGACGCCGCACGGACCAACGTCCGATATGCGGAGCTGACGATCAGCGCGACCAGCCACCTGAGGGCCGGCATCGCGCCCGACGAACTCGTCGAGGCGTTGAAGGCGGGCCGCGACGAGGCGCTCTCCGTCCACGGCGTGACGTTGCAGTGGATCTTCGACGTTCCCGGAACCTGGGACCGTGACTGGGGCATGACGAGTGCGCGGTTCGCGACCGAGTACCGGCCGGAAGGGCTGGTCGGGTTCGGGCTGGGCGGATTCGAGTCGGACTCGCCGAGGACGAAGTTCCGCGAGGCGTTCGCGATGGCGCGCGACGCCGGGCTGCACATGGTGCCGCACGCCGGTGAGACGACGCCGCCCAGCGAGATCTGGGCAGCCCTGCGCGATCTGCGTGCCGAACGGATCGGACACGGCGTCAGCGCGGTGCAGGATCCGGACCTGGTGCGGCATCTCGCCGACGAGGGCGTCGTGATGGAGGTGTGCCCGACGTCGAACATCCGCACGGGTGCGGTGATGTCGCTGGACCGGCATCCGTTGCCGCTGCTCGTGGAGGCCGGTGTGCCGGTGACGATCAGCACCGACGACCCCGGCATGTTCCACACCGATCTCGACCGCGAGTACCTGCTCTGCCACGAGCGGTTCGGGTTCGGCCGCGACGACCTCGCCGACCTCGCACGGGCGGCGGTGCGGGCGTCGTACGCGCCCGACGACCTGAAGGACCAACTTCTGAAGGAGATCGACGGCCTGTGAGTGGCGTGAACGTGGTGATGACGACGGTCGACTCCGCCGAGGCCGCGGAGTCTCTGGCCAGAGGCATCGTCGAGGCGCGGCTTGGCGCGTGCGTGCAGATCGTGCCGATCCGCAGCGTCTACCGGTGGGACGGCGAAGTGCGCGTCGACGCGGAATGGCAGTGCGTCGTGAAAACGTCTGCCCTCCGCGTCGACGAACTCGTCGCGCACATCAAGGCGAACCACACCTACGACGTGCCGGAGGTCGTCGTCACCCCCGTGACCGGGGGCAACGACGAGTACCTCACGTGGGTCTCAGAGGAGACCTCTTAGATGACGTGGCAACGGCTCGGTGTGCAGGACGCCAAGCCGCTGCGTCGCCCTCGTCAGCGCCACGTACAGCTCGCTGGGCGACATGCGTTGCGGTTCGACGACGAGCACGACGTCGAACTCCAGCCCTTTCGCCGCCCGCGGCGGCATCCAGCCTTCGCCGATGACAGCGATCGTGCGTTCGTTGCACGTGTCAGCGTGCGCGTCGAGTTCGTCGCGTACAGCCGCCGACAGATCAGTCACGCGACGAGCCCATGGGCGTACTCCGGCCTTGCGCACCGACACCGGTGCCGACGCGTCGGGGTCGACGAGCTTCAGGACCGGGGTGGCGGCGGCCATGATCTCGCCGGGGGTGCGGTAGTTGACCTCCAGCCTGCGATAGGTGAACCGGTCGAACACCGATCCCCAGCTCCGGACGCCGCCCGCCGCCTGGCGCTGGGCCAGGTCGCCTACGACGGTCATGGACCTGGTCGGGCATCTGCGCAGGAGCACACGCCAGTCCATTGCGGACAGCTCCTGTGCCTCGTCCACGACGACGTGACCATAGGTCCACGTGCGGTCTTCGGCGGCTCGTTCGGCGAGAGTGCGCTGGTCGCGGACCTCGTGCCGGGCGGCCAGCACTTCGGCGTTGACAAAGTCCGAGACGATGTACTCCTCGGAGTCCGCGCGCTGGTCGATCGACAGGACGTCCATGACGCCCTGCGCGTATTCGAGCTGTTCCTCCTCTTCCCGCCGCGCCGCGCGTTCCGCGGCTCCGTCAGACCCGAGCAAATCGGCGAGCTCGTCCAGCAACGGCACGTCGGACACCGTCCAGGCTTCGGCGTCAGGCCGGTGCAACTCCGGTGCGCCGATCCGGAAACAGCGGCTCCTGTACAGGTCGGCGAGCAACTGTTCCGGTGTGAGCAGCGGCCACAGCCTGTCCACGGCCTCGCGCAACGCGGTGCTGTGCCGGAGTTCGTGGCGGACGTCCTCCTCGATCTCCGGCCAGTCGACACCGATCAGCCGCATCGCCGGCGCGACGAGCTCCTCGGCGAGCGCTAGGAAGAAGTACTTGCGCGCGGCGTTGTGCGGCAGTTCGTAGTACCGCGTCTTCTCCCGCGCGACGGCGGCGACGTGCGCGTCGAGCGGGACGACGACGTCCTCCAGCTCGATCTCGATGGGCTGGTCGGGCAGTTCCTGCCGGTCGGCCACCGCGACGGCCAGGAGATCCAGAACTGATGTGTCGCCCTTCAGCCGTTGCAACGCCGGGGTGTCCTCGACGTCGGTCGCGATGCCGGGATACAACTCGCCCGGCGTCGCGAACACGACGTCGGTCTCCCCCAGCGACGGCAGAACGTCGCCGACGTAGCGGAGAAAGCCGGTGTTGGGGCCGACGATCAACACTCCGTGGCGCGACAGTCGTTCACGGCGCGTATACAGCAGGTATGCCACCCGGTGCAGGGCCACCGCGGTCTTGCCCGTGCCGGGACCACCCTCGATCACCAGCACACCAGGGCCCGAGTAGCGGATGATCTCGTCCTGCTCGGCCTGGATGGTCGAGACGATGTCGCGCATCGTCGCGGTCCGCGGCGCGTTGAGGGCGTCGAGCAACGCGGTCGTGTCGGTCAGCAGTTCGTCGTCGTGGAAATCGCACAGTTCCCGGTCACGAACACGGAAGTGCCGCCGCAGTACGACACCCTCCGGGTTCGCGGCGGTCGCCGTGTAGAACGGACGGGCCGCAGGCGCGCGCCAGTCCAGCAGCAGCGGTTCGAAGTCGTCGTCGAACAGCCCGACCCGTCCGATGTAGGCGCAGTCGCCCTTCTCCGAGTCGATGCGCCCGAAGCACAGGCCGGCCTCCGCCGCGCGGTACTTCCCCAACTGCCTGGTCAGCAGCTCGACCAGGGCCTCGCGGTCCAGCCGCGGGGTGGCGGTGTCCCGCAGCGCGGCCGCGAGGTCGGCCGCCGCTTTGTTCCGTTCTTTGTCGAGCCTTTCATACAGAGAGGTGATTCGTGCCTGTTCGCTCGCCAACACCTTGCCCCCTGTGATACAATATTGCTATCTTCCCGGAAAACTAATTCCGGAATCCCCAAGCCATTCTTTGTATCACACTTCAGTCGTGCGCGGCACCCTTTGCGAGAGCCCGCAATGAAGCCGATCAGGCCTGTTCACCAGGGCCAACGAGCGATCATGTGCTCTGCACCGATCTGCTGGCAGCGGGCCTGCCAACATCCGGTAATTCGTCGTCGACCGCACCTGAAAATGTAGGATTCAGCGAAGCGGCCACCACTGCGGAAGAGGCTGGAATGGGTGTGGTGAAGGCATGAAGCTGGTCATCCTGGGCGGGGGTGGCTTCCGCGTGCCACTCGTCTATCGCGCGTTGCTGGCCGATCGCTCGCCCGGTCGCGTGACCGAGGTAGTGCTGCACGATCTCGACCCCGCCCGGCTCTCCGCGATCGGAGGCGTGCTCGCCGAACTCGCGGCTGACGTGTCGGATGCGCCGACCGTGACGGCCTCGACCGACCTCGACGAGGCGTTGCGCGGGGCGGACTTCGTGTTCTCCGCGATCCGCGTCGGCGGGCTCGACGGACGCGCGGCGGATGAGAGCGTCGCGGCGGGCTGCGGTGTGCTCGGGCAGGAGACGGTCGGTGCGGGCGGGGTCGCCTACGGTCTGCGCACCGTGCCCGTCGCACTCGACATCGCACGCCGCATATCAGTGCACGCACCGGACGCATGGGTCATCAACTTCACGAACCCCGCCGGCATGGTCACCGAGGCGATGGCGGCGCACCTCGGCAACCGAGTCATCGGCATCTGCGACTCCCCCGTCGGGCTCGGCAAGCGGGTCGCGCGGGCGGTCGGCGCCGATCTCGCAGACGCGTGGCTCGACTACGCCGGCCTCAACCACCTCGGCTGGCTGCGCGGTGTCCACGTGCACGGGCGGGACGTGCTGCCGGAACTGCTCGCGGACACGGAGCGGCTCGAGTCGTTCGAGGAGGGCAAGCTGTTCGGCTCGGAGTGGTTGCGGACGTTGGGCGCCATTCCGAACGAGTACCTGCACTACTACTACTTCACGCGTGAGGCGGTGGAGGCCGGTGCATCACGCGGGGCGTTCCTCCTGGAACAGCAGAAGCAGTTCTACGCGGCTCCTTCGTGGGAGAGCTGGGAGCGGACCCGCCTCGAACGCGAGCAGACCTACATGGCCGAGACCCGCGACGACGAACGCGACAGCGACGACCTCGACGGCGGAGGCTACGAGCGGGTCGCCCTCGACCTGATGCACGCCATCGCGTCCGACAACCGGGCCACCTTGATCCTCAACGTGCCCAACAGGACGACGCTGACGTGTCTCGACGCGGACGCCATCATCGAGGTCCCGAGCCTCGTCGACGCGAACGGCGCGCGGCCCGTCTCGGTCAGCCAGGTGCCGGACGAGGGCGTCGGACTGGTCACCTCGCTCAAGGTCGTCGAACGCGCCACCATCAAGGCCGCCATCAGCGGCGAGCGCGCACACGCGGTGAAGGCGTTGGCGCTACATCCGCTCGTTGACTCCGTGAACATCGCCCGCAAGATCGTCGACACGCATCCGCTCCTGTCCGGCGTCTTCGGCGCTTCGTTCTGAAGCTGTGGCCCGACGGAGGTGTGGTTCGATGGGCTCGCCGGCCGCAGCAGCTCGGTGAGCATCTCGTACCTGTTCGTGGAGCGCACCGATCAGGGACGCCGGACGACGCGTTTCGGGCGGCGATCGACGTTGACGACGTCGACGCGTTCAAGGAGTGACGAGGGTCTGATGCCGAGTGGTGGTGTTCTTAACTACGCTCGTCTGCAAATGGACACCACCACCTCTCGCCGCGTGCCGCTCGTCGTGGGCATTGCCGTGCTCGTGCTGCTGCTGGACCAGGCCACGAAGTTCTGGGCCGAGAGCGCGCTGACCGGCCGCGCGCCCATCCCCGTGCTCGGGGAGTTCCTGCAGTTCCGGCTCCTCTACAACCCCGGTGCCGCGTTCTCGATCGGCGCGGGGTCGACGTGGATCTTCACCATCGTCGCGGCCGTCGCCGTCGTGCTGCTCGCGCGGTACGGCATGCAGCCACAGACGAGGCTGCGGGCGGCCGCGCTCGCGCTGATGCTGGGTGGCGCGACGACGCACCTGCTCGACCGGCTGTTCCGGCCGCCGGGCTTCGCGCGCGGCCATGTGGTCGACTTCATCGACTACAACGGCTGGTTCGTCGGCAACGTCGCGGACATCGCGCTGGTCTGCGGCGCGATCCTGCTCGTACTGCTGAGCTTCACCCCGACGAAGCAACCTGCCGCGTGAGCGTGTCGGCGCGGCGGGTCGTTTCGGGCAGCCGGTAGCGCGGGGCCAGACGCAACACCTCGGCGCACGCCCGGTCCAAGTCGATCTTGTGGCCGATCGACACGAAGACGGGCTTCACACCGTCCTGCGTGCGCAGGGCCCTGCCGACGACCTCGTCGCCGCTGTCGCCGTCCATGACGAGGTCGCTCATCGACCCGCGGGTGTGACCGGGCTGGTCGAAGCTGCCCATCGGGTTCTTCGCGACACCGATGCTCGGGATGCCCGTGTGCACACCGAGATGGCACGCCAGGCCGAACCGGCGCGGGTGCGCGAGGCCCTGACCGTCCGCGACCAACAGGTCGGGCGCGACGGTCACCTGATCGAGCGCCTTCAGCAGGACTGGCATCTCGCGGAACGCGAAGAGCCCGGCGATGTAGGGGAAGTCCGTCGTGTCCTCGACGACCACCTCGTCAAGGACGGCCAGCGTCTTTGCATCGAACACCACGCAAACGCCGACAACCGAGTCATTGCTACGGTAGCCGACGTCCAGGCCTGCGACGGTGTCTATGTGCAGGTCAGGGGCACTTGTGGTGATCACCTGGGTGCGCAGGCGTTCTTGCGTTGCGACAGCGTCGTCAACCGTTCTGGGCCACTCCACGGACGACAGTGTGCCGTGACTCGTTGTAGTGGGCGGCGAGGAGGTCATCGCCGAAGTCACCTGAATGGCGACGCCAGACCGTGTGAACGTGGTTGGCCTCGTTGGCAGTGTTGTCGTACTCGATCAGCAGGTTTGGGCCCTGGATGCGGTAGTAGTGGCCTTCGCCTCGGCGTAGCGAGCCTTCCCACGAGAAGTGCAGGCGCTCCGGGTCGAGCTGGGCGAACTCCTCATCGGCCAGTTCGTAGCAGAGCCGGTCGAGGTAGAACCGAACGATGTCGACGAGCAGCTCCGCAGCGGGTTTGCCGAGCTGGGCCGGCGTCACGCCGATTGGTTCGGACGGGCTGATGCGGGGCGAGTTGCCGCTGCGGATGTCATCCGGCGCGGCGTCCGAGACGACGGCCAGGCGGCGGGCGGTCGGGCCCATGCGGTCGAGGAGCTCGCGGGCGAGTTCTTCTTCCAACCGCAGTGGCTGGCCTACGACGCGGCCGCGGTAGGTGACGCGGGCCGGGTTCGCGCCTAGGAAGAACGGTGTCGCCGACACGCGGCCGTCGGCGACGACGACGTTCACCGACAGATGGTGCCCTTCGACCCTCCAACCCCAGGGGTCGTCACCGCCGGGCGTGCCGAAGAGGACCGTCCAGAAGTCGCCGTTGTGTCGATCGCGGTGCCCGCCTTCGCGGTGGTCGAGCACGTCCTCCAACGCCATCACGGCTGCGGCCTGCGCGTAGGCGTGTGGGCTGAGCACGGTCGCGAGCATGCTGTGCACCGCCTTGCGCTGGTCTCGCTGAAGCTCGCCTAGTGCGAGGCCTGGACGTGTACCTGGCGTGTACGCCCAGCGGTGCCTCAGGTCGTCGTCGGTGACCGCCCGAATCGCGTGTTCGCGCTGGTCAGCGGCCAGCAAACTGATGTATTGGCGCGTGGCGTCGGCGACGTCGTGCAGCATGATTCGAACTTATAGGCCTTGAGGTCGCGGAGCAGCGGGGAACGGGCGCTGGCCACGCGGCCGATGGCGCCGTTCCCACGCTCGACACTCCTGCCGATAGGTGTTAGAAAGCTTACGTAATGAAGTTGCCACATGATGACGACGCCGTCTGGCGCGCCCTCGCGAATCCCCTGAGGCGCGCGATTCTCGACGTTCTGCGCACGGGGCCTCGCACCACGGGCGAACTGGTCGAGACGTTGGAGACCAGCCGGCACGTCGTCATGCAGCACCTCGGTGTGCTCCGCGAAGCCGACCTGGTGCTCGTGGAGCCGCGGGGCCGGAAGCGGGTCAACCACCTGAATCCCGTGCCCATCCAGCAGATCCACCAGCGGTGGGTCTCGCACTACGAGGAGAACTGGGCAGCGGCGCTGGTCGGCTTGAAGCTCACGGTCGAAGGCGCCGAACAGGAGGATGAGGACGTTGGCTGAACCGAGCACCGAGCTGGTGCACAGCATCGTGATCGCCGCGCCCATCGAGAAGGTGTGGGCGGAGATCACCAAACTCGACGGCAAGCAGCGCGCCATGATGGACGCGGTTCTCGACTCCGCGCTCGAACCGGGCGCGCCGCTGTACTACCGGTCGACCGATGGTAAGCGCGTCTTCGTCGTCGGCCGCGTGGTCGAGGTCGACCCGCCCCGGCTGCTCTCTCACACCCAGAGGCTCACCATGCGTGACGATCCGTGGACCGTTGTCTCGTGGGAACTCGAAGAGGTTGACGGCGGCACACGTGTGACGCTGCGCAACTCCGGCTGGCCTGAGGGAGCCAAGCGGCTCGACAAGGTCGACACGACGTGGAAGGGCATTCTCGCCGCGCTCAAGCAGGTCGTGGAGTCCGGCGATGTCGGCACCGGCCTGAGGTTCCAGTACGCGATGATGCGCGCCTTCATGTGGGCGATGCCGTCGAGCACGAAGGCCGCGAACGTTCCCGAACCGCCCGGCATCGACCGCGCCGTCTAGAACATGAAACCTGGTTTAGCAATGACTCGTTTGATGTCGACGGCAAACGAGTCATTGCTAAGCTGCAGTTCAGAGGTGGTGTTGGGCGGATGAGTTACGCGTGGCAGGCGATGGGGCCGCCGTGGAGTTCCATCATGTCCATCCACACGCGAGGCAGTTCGAGGCGCTCGGAGAGCGGCTTGCCGTCGAGTTCGTGGTAGGCGCGGTGGAGGTTGCCGACGAGGCGTTCGGACTCCTGCCACGACGAGAAGCGCGACTCTCCCACCTCTCTCACGACGTCCATCGGGGTCTTGCCGGCGGCGTGGCCGGACGTGGCCAGCTCCGAGAGGTAGTTCGTGTAGGCGACCAGGTCGTCGAGCACGCGGGCGATTTCGGGTCCTCGCAGTAGCGGACCGTGACCGGGGACGATCACGTCGGCGTTGAACGCGCGCAGAAACTCGAGTGCTGAGAGGTAGCCCTGGATGCTGCCCTCGGCGAGGAACGGCTGGCCGCCCGCGAAGACCAGGTCCCCGGTGAACAGGACGCGCTCGGCCGGGAGCCACGCGACGGTGTCGCCGCGGGTGTGCGCTGTGCCGGGGTGGTGCAGTTCGACCACGCGGGTGCCCAGGTGCAGCGTCAGCGAGGTGCTGTAGGTGAGCGACGGCGGGCGGACCTCGATGTGGCCGTAGTCCGGGCCCGTCAGCACCTGCGCGGCGAGCAGGCCGGCGGCGAGCACCTCTTCGCGGCATGCCTCGTGGCCGACGATCACGGTTGAGGGCGGCACTAGCCAGTTGCCGAAGGTGTGGTCGCCGTGGTGGTGGGTGTTGATCACATAGCTGGGTGCGGCTGAGGACACCGACGCCACCGAGGCGAGCAACGCGCGGTTGCGTGCCTCGGTGGACGTGGTGTCCACGAGCAGCAGTGTGTCGTCCGAGCCGAGGACGACGCCGGTGTTGTTGATCATCCAGGACCCGTCGGGCTGGATGTAGGCGTGGACCCCTGGTGCGACCTCCACCAGTTCTGGGAGGAGTTCGGGCCGGTCAGGAGAAGGTTTCACCCGATCCAGCGTACTGAGGAGGCATCCGGTCAGCCTTGGGCGATGTAGGCCTGCAACTGGTCCTGCGACTGTTCGAGCTGGCCGATCCGGCTCTTCACCACGTCGCCGATGCTGACGATCCCGACCAGTTGCCCGTCGGACAGCACGGGCACGTGGCGGAAGCGCCGCTCGGTCATCACGACCGTGAGGCTGTCCACCGTGTCCGACGGCGAACAGGTGAAGACGTCGGCGGTCATGATCGCCGACACGGGAGAGGACAGCAGGTCCGCGCCGACCTCGTGCAGCCGGCGCACCACGTCGCGCTCCGACACGATCCCCGCCACGCCGGACGAGCCGACGACGACGATCGCGCCGATGTTGTGTTCGGCGAGCGCTCTGAGCAGTTCGGACACCGGGACGTCCGGGTCGATTGTCGCGACCGCCGATCCCTTGGTCCGCAAAACGTCAGCGATCCTCACCTGGCGCCTCCGATCCTGTCGGTCCGGTAGCAACTCAGGCTAGATCGGATCCGGACAGAACGGGAGATCAAGCCCACGAAGAGAGCAGGGGACGTAGCCGTTCGGCCACGTCCCCCGCGGTGTCGCGCCTCGTTCGGCGTCGGCTACGCGGATCCTCCGCGGCGACGGGCCGCGAACTGGCGCGGATGGACCATCGGCACACGCTGCTGCGGCAGCTGGAAGTGCGTGTTCTGGTCCTGCTTGCCCCGCTTCTGCGCACGTCGCGCAGCGCGGTTGCCCGGCTCGGGCTGGGGTTGGGTGGTGTCAGGCATGCGAAAGCCTCCTCGCGAAGAGGGCGTGCAAAGGGCACGGCGAAACGACGGCCGTGAGAGATGGACCCGCGCATGGGTCACCGGAGGCGAGCGCGACGACGAGGTCGCGAGGGCAGCACCTAGAGCGCTGCGGGGCTTCATCAGATGAAGAGCATGTCCGCAACGCTAGTGCTGCCGCCGCCTTGTGCCAACCGAATTAAAACCGGGCTCTAACCCCGGACCCGAGCGGCGGCCGCGCCGGCGCCGAGCATCACGAGGATGACGGTCACCATCGCCCACTTGCGGGACTTCGTCAT
Organism: Lentzea sp. NEAU-D7; assembly: GCF_026242055.1. Classification (GTDB taxonomy): domain Bacteria; phylum Actinomycetota; class Actinomycetes; order Mycobacteriales; family Pseudonocardiaceae; genus Lentzea. The sequence goes on from NZ_JAPJDL010000021.1 coordinate 88,207, forward strand.
CGGTGTGGTCTCCGGGTCGAGCGCAAGTTCCTTGCGGGGCTCGGGTTTCTGGCGCGCGGCACGCACCGGCACCGGTTGCCGCGGCGGAACGGGGGGCGGCGGGGCTGTGGTCGCCGGAGGTGGTGGCACGACCGGCGCGGGTGCTGGAGCCGGAGCCGGGATCGGTGCGGGAGGAGCGGGCGGTGCCGGGGGCGGCGGCACGTCGGGGCGGGGTGCCGGCGGTTCGACGCGCGGCGGCATCGGGTTCGGCAGGCAGCCCGCCGCGTCGATCATGCCCATCTGCGGGCCGGTCGAGAGTTCCTCGGCCGTGGTGCCCGTGACGCGGTAGACGCGGCTGCGGCCCTTGTAACCGTTGTTGATGGCGTAGACGGTGCCGGCCGAGTCGATCAGCACGGCGCCGTACGTGGACCTGCCGGGCAGCCCGGTGATCTCCGTTCTGCTCAGCACCCGGCCGGTCGCCGGGTCGAACGACACGACCTCGCCCGGCCCGTCGCCCGCGGCCGACACCCCGGTCAGCTTGCCGCTAGCCGGGTCGGCGGTGAAGTCGTCGAGCGTCAGGGCGGGCCAGCCCAGCACCACGGAGCGCACGATCTTGAGATACGACGGGCTGTCCGGGTCGATGTCGATGGCGTGCAACTGGGCGTGGTCGCGCACGTAGAACGTGCTGCCGACGACCGCGCCCGCCGACACGTCGTCGGTGCGGAACCAGTGCGCGTCAACTGGTCCGAGGTCGTTGACCACACCCTTGGTGTCGATCAGCACGACGTGCGACGGGTTCTTCCACCGGTGGTGGCCCTTGGACGTGAGCCCGACCAGGCGGCCCAGTGCCGGCGAGTACCCCAGTGCATTCACCGTGTAGTCCAGGTGAGCAACTTCTGTCACCCCACCGGATGAGACGTCCACTTTCGTGAACATCGAAAAGTGTCCTCGATTGGATGAACGCACTTGATAAGCGTCACACTTCTGCGGCGCGGCCTGAGCAACGGCGCTGGTGAACGGCGCGGAAAGCACCAATAGCGACGAGACGGCACCCAACGCGAGCGAATCCCGCCGCCACCGGTATGGAGTAGCCCAATACGACAACCGGGTATTCGTGCTGTTGCCGCGCATTCCCACCTGACCATTACTCGTTACCCGGACCGTGCTGTACCGGTCACAGTAGACCGTGGTCTAATCCCACACCAGAAAGGAGCCGAATTGAGCATTTACCTCAGCGGCACGCTCTGGGTTCTCGGTGCCGCCGCCATCTCCGCCGTTCTCGTCGTCATCACCCGCCGGTTCGGCTCGGCCGAAGTGGGCGAGAAGAACCTCGGCGCGGGCGGGTCGGTGTTCAGCATCGTCGCCGGCCTGCACGCGGTGCTCGCCGCGTTCATCCTGATCTCCCTGTTCGACTCGGCCAACGGTGCCGAGGAACAGGTGCAGAAGGAGGCCAACGCGCTGGTCGCCGTCAACTGGTCGTCGGACTCGCTGCCGGATCCCGCGAAGACGAAGGTCGACGAGCTCATCCGCGACTACGTGTCGATCGTCGTCGACGACGAGTGGCCCCGCATGCGCGAAGGAGAGGAGGTCGGCAACCAGGGCTGGACGACGTTGAACCAGCTCAAGGACACGATCTCCACGGCGGCGCCGGACGGCGGCTGGCAGGAGGACCGCAAGGCCGAGGCGGCGAACCAGCTGTGGGAGGTCTACCAGGCCAGGCAGGAGCGGCTGGACGCGGCGGACAACGGGGTCAACCCGGTCGTGTGGCTCGCGCTGCTGATCGGCACCGGGCTCTCGCTGCTGTTCCCGTACCTGTTCGGCGGGCCGACCCTGACCTCACAGCTGCTGATCACGATCACGCTGAGCTCGACGCTGGTCCTGCTGCTGTTCGCGATCCACCAGCTGCAGAACCCGTTCAGCGGCGGTGTGCTCATCCCGCCGGACGCGTTCAGTTCCGCATTGGACCGGCTGAGCTAGCGCGGGTCGGTCGTTCCGTCCGCTTCCTCGATCTCGACGGACAGCACCTCGCCGTCGATGAACTTCGGCAACACGTCCGTGTGGGTGAAGTAGCGATTCGCGAATGCGCCGACCGCCCTGGTGGACGCGGCGTCGACGCCACCGCCGATGACGCCGCCCAGCAGCGGAACGCCCTTCGCGGCGACGGTGCCGAGCTTTTTTGTACCGTATTTTGTGATGAGTGCCGACGCGGCCTTCTTGGTGAACTGCTTGATGCCGACTTTCTTGAACAGCTCGGTTCCGGCATTGCCGAGAAGGCACAGCAGGATGGCCATCTGCACTTCCTCGCTGTCCACGTCGTGGCCGCGCACCGACGCGATGGACGCGATGAGGTGCGTCTGGATGACGTAGGTGGCGGCGACGTTGGACGGCAGCGAGATCGGCAGCGTGATCAGGCCGCCGAGGTTCGTGATGAAGCCCTGCGCGCCCGCCAGCGCCACGTGCGTGCGAATGAGGTGCTTGATCGCGTCGGTCTCGTCGCCCTTCTTGACGAGCGCGTCGGACGCCGCCTCGCGGGCGCTCTTGAACGGCCCGAAGCCGTCGACGCCCGCGCGCAGCAGGTAGTCGGCGATGCCCTGCTGGGCCTTGTTCAGCTCACCCTTGGACTCAGCCACGAACCCGACATTACGCGTCCGGCCGGCTCTCCGAGACCTCGACCGGCGACTGCGGCGTGGTCACCGCGCCCGTGCTGCCGTCCACGGTGATGCGCTCACCGGTCCTGATCCGCGTCACGGCCTCGCGCACGCCCACGACCGCCGGAATGCCGTACTCCCGCGCCACGACCGCGCCGTGGGAGTTCGCGCCGCCCATCTCCATCACCAGACCGCCCGCCGTCAGGAACAACGGCGTCCACCCCGGGTCCGTCGACGGCGCCACGAGGATCTCGCCCGGTTCGAGGTGCGCGCCGACGGGGTCCATGACGACGCGCGCGACGCCGGTGACCATGCCCGCCGACGCCGGCGTGCCGACGAGATCACCCTCCACGGGAACTCCGTGGTGCACGGCTTCGGGTTCCGTGCCGTCCGACAGCAGCACGCGCGGGATGTGCCTGCGTCGCATCTCGCGGTCGTAGACCTCGCGGCGCGCGGCCACGGTCGGACGCAGATCTCCCTGCGGTGAGCGCATTTCCTCGAAGTTCAGGAAGAACACGTCGTCCGCGGCGTCCAGCCGACCGGCCGCGACGAGTTCGGCACCGATGGCGGCGACGCGCTTCCGGAGCGCGCCGAACAACGTGACGACCAGGTACTTCGGATACTCCCGCAGGCCGGCCAGCAACCTGGTGCGGCGCAACGCGAAGCGCACGAACCAGCCCCGGCCCCGGGCACGGCGGGCAAGGGTGTCGATCATCGCCTCGGCGTCGGCGGCACCGCGCGCGAAGACCGCGTCGGGGTGGCCCTGGTCGCCTTCCAGGCGCAGGAAGTTCTTGATGACGCCGATCACGTGCGCCGGGTCGTCGGACCACCGCGGCAGGCCGAGGTCGATCTCCGCGACGGCGCGGTGACCCCACCGCGCGAGGAAGCGGTCGAGGGCGGCCGGGCGTTCGCCGTTCTGGAACTGCCTGAGCGCGACGGGGTCATGCCGGATCTCCTGTGCGAGGTCCCACATCGCCAGGTCCATCTCGGTGGTGATGTTGTTCGGCAGGCCGCGCAGCACGGTCTGCAACTCGCCCGGCCTGGTCTTCACGACCTTGCCGACCAGTCCGAGCATCGCGAACCCGATCAGCGCGGTGGGCGCGAGGCGGGGCAACACCGGCACGACGCACTGCTGCAACGCCTGCTCGATCGAGAGCGTCGCGGACTTCTCCAGGATCTGACGTTCCAGCAGCAACGCGTCGCGCACGGCCTTCTCGGGGTTCGCCAGCGCCTTCACCGCCGTCACGGGCACCCGGAAGCGGCAGGCAAGCCTCAGAACGCGCTTGACCGCGGGCGTCGGCGAGAAGTTCCTGACCGCGAACCTCGGGTCGTCGAACAGGCCGCGCAGCACCTCGGAGGAGCGCGCCTCCATCACGCCGAGCAGGCGCGTGACGAACTCACGGCCCACCTTGCTCTGCAGAACCTTGGTGACGTCGAAGAAGATGCGCTCGCCGTTCTCCACATAGGACTTGCTTCGCGGGTCCCCGATCACGATCTCGAAGGCGGACTTGGAGATCTCCCGGAACGCCGCGCGCCCCATCGGCGTGATCGGTCGTTCGAGCCCCTGCGCGAGGCTGAAGCAGAAGTAGACGTGCGCGTTGCCGTCCGGGTTGTCCGGCACCGGGAACAGCGTCGTGATCGGCCGCGCCTGCGTGAGGTGCGGTTCGCCGTCGTCGTCGATCGCCCACTCGACGTCCTGCGGCGAGCCGTAGTGCCGCTGCACCTTGCGGCCGAGGACGGCGAGGCCGTGGATCTGCCCGTCGGTGAGGCACTGGTCTCCACTCTCTGCGACCTCGACGCGCTCGGTGCCGCCACCGGGCAGCGAGCGGATGACGACCCTCTTGTCTCCCAGCCGTTTCTCGACGATCTCGCCGCCGTCGACGACGAAGTGGTCGGGGTTGACGGCACCGGACACCACGGCCTCGCCGAGTCCGGGGCTCGCGTCGATGACGATCTGATCGCGTGTGCCGGTGACCGGGTTCGCCGTGAACATCACGCCGGACACCGCGGACCGCACCATCCGTTGCACCACGACGGCCAGGTAGGTCGTGGCGTGGTCGATGCCGTGGGTGTCGCGGTAGCTGACCGCGCGGTCCGTCCACAGCGACGCCCAGCACCGGCGGACGGCGTCGACCACCTCGTCCTCGCCGACGACGTTGACGAAAGTGTCCTGCTGGCCCGCGAAGCTCGCGAACGGCAGGTCCTCGGCCGTGGCGCTGGACCGGACCGCGACCGGCACCCCGGGACCGCGATCGTCGCCGAGTTCCCGGTACTCGGCGACGATCGCGTCGCGGATCTCCTGCGGCACAGCGGTTTCCAGCAACGTCCTGCGGGCGTTCTCCGGAGAGGCGCTCGCGAGCTCGTCGGCTCGCGCGACGGCGCGGTAGGCGTCGGTGGTGACGCAGAAACCCTGCGGCACCGGCAGGCCGGCCCTGGTGAGCTCACCCAGGTTCGCGGCCTTGCCGCCCACCTCGGCGAGCATCGTGCCGTCGATGGACTTGAAGCCGATGGTGAGCGCCATGGCCGCCCCCTCCAGGTTCCGCCTGACGAGGAGGTTACGAGCATTCGGCCAAATACTCAACAAGCGATGAATAAATTACGGGCGCTGCACCCACTCCGGAAGCGGCTCGCGCTCCCGTCGCCACTCCTCCGGCGGGCTCGCGACGATCCCGCCGACGATCGCGGCCGTGGTGTCGACGTCACCACCCGCCCTGACGCACGCCGTGATGGCGGCGCGGTAGTCGCCGAGGTGATGGGCGGCGACCCAGAGCGTGAACGGGACGGTGTCCTGCGCCGTCACCCGCGAGCCGTTGCCGAGGACGTACGCGGCCTCTTCGGCGTCGCCGATCTTGCGCGCCTTGTCGATCCCCTTGCGCACGAACGAGTCTTCGAGGTGGTCGAGCACCGTTCCGAGCAGGTCCGGCGGAGGTGTGCCCGTCAGCCGCGCCTTGGCCGCGACGGCCGCCGCGTGTGCCACCGCGAGGCCGCCCATGACGCCCTCGGGATGCTGGTGCGTCACCTCGCTGGCCCGGATCGCCTGCGCCGTAACGGTTCGGGGGTCGTCGGCGAAGTACGCGCCCAGGGGTGCGATCCGCATCGCCGCCCCGTTGCCGCACGAGCCTTGCCCGTCGAACGCGCTGGAGGCCGCCTCTTTCCACGGCATGCCCTGGCGAATCTTGCGCAGGATGGTGAAAGCACCCGCGCCGTAACCGCGATAGGGCTCGCACCGGTCGGCGAACGTCGCCGCGAGCCGGGCTTGGTCGACCTCGCCGTGGTCGCGGAGCTCGGCGACGAGGTTGCAGGCCATTTCGGTGTCGTCGGTCCACTCCCACGGGCCCCGTGGCGGCTTGCCGGCCACGAGGTCGGGCAACGAGCGGCCGACCATGAAGAACTGAGCGCCCAGAGCGTCGCCGACGGAGAGCCCGTCGAGCGAGGCGTATGCGAGGTCCAGGCGCGCACGAGTGTGCAGAACTATGCGCATCACCTGCGATTTTACCGGTTTGCCCTACCCCGGGCATGTGGATTTGGGTCTGTGCGGGCTCCTGTGTCTCGTGCGGACGCGCCGGTGACCGAGGAGGTCACCGGGACAGCCCGGCAGGCGTGAAGACGAAGCTGTCGCGGAAGCCGCCGTCACCACGCCTCGTGGCCATCAGCCGCATCTCCGGCATGAAGTGGAAGAACACCAGCGCACCAGACCGGTCCGGGTAGCCGAGCGTCTTCGAGTACTTGGGATTCGTGCCGCCCAGCCACAGCGGCGGCTCCCCGTACTCGGCGATCACATCGTCGAGCAGGCAGTCCCGCTCCCCCAGCACACCGGGGATCCGGCTGTCGGCGTCGAGGGACAGCCAGCCCTGCCGGTGCGCGAGGTCCGCGTACACCGACGCCATGACGTCCTCGCTGCGGTGCCCGAGCACCTCGTGCACCGCGCCGCTGACCATCGCCGCGTTGGCCGCGCCGCGCTTGACCAACATCTCGAGCTCGGTCTGCCACCGGTCCGTGCGGTCGTCGGCGAACGCCAGCGCGTCGAGCAGGGTGAGGATCACCGCCTCACCGCCGTACATGCCGGGACGCCGGACAGCCGCGTTGAGCTGACCGAGCAGGTACCGGCGTAAGTCGTCGAACGAAGGCATCTCTCCCCCTTAATGCGAGATGTTCTATCAGTTGCGGGCAGGCGAAACAGAATCGCCTTCATGACCGACAGGGGAGGCAGCAGCAACTGGGGAAGGGTCACATGAGCATCAGCAACCAGCAGATCGTCGCGTACCGGGTCGAGCACGAGGTCGAGCTCGTCATCGACTGGAGCACGGCCCACGAACGGTGCTGGCGCTGCGGTTACAGGTCCTCACTCGAGCAACACCTCGTCGTGCCCGCGTCGATGGGTGGCAGCCGCACCACGGACAACCTCGTGCTGTTGTGCGGGCGGTGCGTCAGCGAGTCGCCGAGCCACCAGGACCCGCAGTATCTGTGGCGGTGGCTGCGCGCGACGTCCGCCTCGTCCTACGACACGTACTGGACGTTGCGCGGGTGGGAGGAGTTCGAGGTCATCTTCGGCCGAAAGCCGCTGGAGTGCTTCGAGGAAGCGGCGGTCAACCACCGGTCGCTGAACGCCGAGTGCCGGGCGCTGGCGGCGGACGAGTTCGCGAAGACCGTCGTCCGCTTCGGGGAGGGGCGGCTCAACCCGTCGACGATCGCGTGCGTGATCGCGGAGATCGAGAAGAAGCTGGCGGACCGTCACGGCATCAAGTTGCCGTGACGTCGACCAGGAGGGCTGGAACCCACAGGAAGACCTTCGGATCGCCGAGCCCGGAAGCCGTGAGCCACGCCGCGGCCCGGCGAGCCTCCCGCTCGTCCTGGATCAGCCCCCATCTCCCCGGACGAACGCCCGTCGCGCGCCGGACGTCGTCGACGAGGCCGCCTAGGCAGGTCCACGTGTGCCAGCCCCCGGTGTCGAAGCCGACCAGCTCGAAGCCCAGCTCTCGACCGGAGTGGAGGCCGGGGAAGGCTTCGCGTCGAGCCAGACGGCCCGCGACCCCGCCCATGTCCGGGAGGCGGCCTCCATCGGCCATGTCCTGGAGCAAGGCCGGAGCGTCTGCCGCGGCGAAGCCGACAGCGAGCACGTGCAGCTCTGATCGACCCGCACGAGTGCGCGCCTGTTCGGCCAAGACCGGGTCGTCGAACCAGTCGTCCCAGCCATCGCGCTTCGCCGGAACCAGATCCGCGACACAGTCGCTCATCGAGATCAGACCGGCACTCGGCAGCCCCGCGTCCTGCCAGTCCTTCCTGGCACTTCTCGTGACGACCAGGTAGCCCGCCAGGAGTTGATCCGCGTCCATCAGGACTTCCCCCGCAGATGAGGCAGAGCCGGGGCGTCCACCGACGCCCCGGCTCTGACCGGTCACTTCATCTTGTAGAAGACGCTCAGGATCAGCTGCAGCCGGAGGTGCTGCCGCAGCCCTCGCACAGGTAGCAGGAGCCGGCCGGACGCATCTTCGTGCCACAGGTCATGCACAGCGGCGCGTCCGCGGCCTTGCCCAGGTGCAGCTCCAGCAGCTCGGTCGAGCTGCCCACCTGCTTCGGCGCCTCGACGGCGGCCTCGACCTGCTTCGGAGCGGCCTCCACCGATCCGCGCAGACCCTCGAGGTCCACATCGGACGACGGCGCGCCGTACTCGCCGGCCACCTGCGCCGAGCGCTCGTCGGCGGTGAAGATGCCGAGCTGCGCGCGCTTGTCGTAGGGCAGGTAGTCCAGCGCCAGGCGGCGGAACAGGTAGTCCAGCACGGACGTCGCGATGCGCACGTCCGGGTCGTCGGTCATGCCCGCCGGCTCGAAGCGCAGGTTCTGGAACTTCGAGACGTAGAACTCGAGCGGGATGCCGTACTGCAGGCCCACCGAGATGGACATGGAGAACGCGTCCATCACGCCGGCCAGCGTGGAACCCTGCTTGCCCAGCTTGACGAAGATCTCGCCCAGGCCGTTGTCCGGGTAGGAGCCGGCGTGCAGGTAGCCCTCGGCGCCACCGACCGTGAACGACACGGTCTGCGACGGGCGCTTCTTCGGCAGGCGCTTGCGGACCGGGCGGTACTCGACGACCGTCTCGGTCTTGGCCTCGCCGCCCTTGTTCGCGCCCTTGCCGGCGGACAGCGGCTGGCCGACCTTGCAGTTGTCGCGGTAGATCGCGAGCGCCTTCAGGCCGAGCTTCCAGCCCTGGTAGTAGATCTCCTCGACCTCCTCGACGGTCGCCGTCTCCGGCATGTTGACCGTCTTGGAGATCGCGCCGGACAGGAACGGCTGCGTGGCCGCCATCATCCGCACGTGGCCCATGGGCGCGATGGAGCGCTCGCCCATGGCGCAGTCGAAGACCTCGTAGTGCTCGCGGCGCAGGCCCGGCGCGTCGACGACGTGGCCGTGCTCGGCGATGAACTCGACGATCGCCTCGATCTGCTCGTCCTGGTAACCCAGCGACTTCAGCGCGCGCGGCACCGTCTGGTTGACGATCTGCATCGAGCCGCCGCCGACGAGCTTCTTGAACTTGACCAGGGCCAGGTCCGGCTCGATACCGGTGGTGTCGCAGTCCATCATCAGGCCGATGGTGCCGGTGGGGGCCAGCACGGACGCCTGGGCGTTGCGCCAGCCGTTCTTCGCGCCGATCTCCAGCGCCTGCTGCCACGCCTCGGTCGCGACCTTGTGCACCGACGAGTCGTTCGCGTGGTAGGTGCGGATCAGGTCGTTGGCGGCGGCGTGCTTGCGCATGACGCGCTGGTGCGCCGTGGCGTTGCGCTTGTAGCCGTCGTACGCGCCGACCATGCCCGCGAGCTCGGCGGAACGGCGGTACGAGACACCGGTCATCAGCGAGGTGATGGTCGCGGCGAGCGCGCGGCCGCCCTCGGAGTCGTACGCGTGGCCGGTCGCCATCAGCAGCGCGCCGAGGTTGGCGTAGCCGATGCCGAGCTGGCGGAACCTGCGGGTGGTGTCCGCGATCGGCTCGGTCGGGAAGTCCGCGAAGCAGATCGAGATGTCCATCGCGGTGATGATCAGCTCGACGGCCTTGGCGAACGTGACGGCGTCGAAGCGGCCGTCGTCACCGAGGAACTTCATCAGGTTCAGCGACGCGAGGTTGCAGCTCGAGTTGTCGAGGTGCATGTACTCCGAGCACGGGTTGGACGCGGTGATGCGGCCCGACTCGGGGCAGGTGTGCCAGTCGTTGATCGTGTCGTCGTACTGGATGCCGGGGTCGGCGCAGGCCCACGCCGCCTGGGCGAGCTTGCCGAACAGCGACTTGGCGTCGACGCGCTCGATGACCTCACCGGTCTGACGCGCGCGCAGGCCGAACTCGCCGCCGCTCTCGTAGGCGTGCATGAACTCGTCCGACACGCGGATCGAGTTGTTCGCGTTCTGGTACTGCACCGACACGATGTCCGCGCCGCCGAGGTCCATGTCGAACCCGGCGTCGCGCAGCGCGCGGATCTTGTTCTCTTCCTTCGCCTTGGTCTCGATGAACTCCTCGACGTCCGGGTGGTCGACGTCGAGGACGACCATCTTGGCCGCGCGGCGGGTGGCGCCACCGGACTTGATGGTGCCCGCGGACGCGTCGGCGCCGCGCATGAACGACACCGGGCCAGAGGCGGTGCCGCCGGAGGACAGCAGCTCCTTCGACGAACGGATGCGCGAGAGGTTCAGGCCGGCACCGGAGCCGCCCTTGAAGATCAGGCCCTCCTCGCGGTACCAGTTGAGGATCGACTCCATCGTGTCGTCGACCGCGAGGATGAAGCACGCGCTGACCTGCTGCGGCGAGGTCGTGCCGACGTTGAACCACACCGGCGAGTTGAAGCTGAACACCTGGTGCAGAAGCATGTAGGTGAGCTCGTGCTCGAAGATCTCGGCGTCCTGCTCACCGGTGAAGTAGCCGTGCTCCTTGCCTGCGCCCACGTAGGTCTTCACGACGCGGTCGATCAGCTGTCGCAGCGACTGCTCGCGCTTCTCGCTGCCGACGGCACCGCGGAAGTACTTGCTGGTGACGATGTTCGTGGCGTTCACCGACCAGAACTCGGGGAACTCGACACCGCGCTGCTCGAAGTTCACCGAGCCGTCGCGCCAGTTCGTCATGACGACGTCGCGGCGCTCCCACGTGACCTCGTCGTAGGGGTGGCGGCCTTCGGTGGTGTAGACGCGCTGGAACTTCAGCGCGGCAGGCTTCGCAGCCGCCCGTGCGGCTGTCTTCTTGGCTGAGCCGCCGACGGTCTCGGTCACGGTGGATCTCCCTCGTGCTGGTGCTTAGAAAAGATGGTGGCTGCGCGCGCTCGGGCGCACTCGGATCACTGCTCGGCCGGTGTGTCCTCGGCACGGGCAGTGCGAAGATCAAGGATTTCCTTCTCGAAGTCCTCTACCGACGAGAAGGAGCGATACACGCTCGCGAAGCGCAGATAAGCGACCTCGTCGAGCTCACGCAGGGGGCCGAGAATGGCGAGGCCCACCTCGTGACTGGCGATTTCCGCGCATCCGGTCGACCGGATCGACTCTTCCACCCGCTGGGCGAGTTGCTGGAACGCGTCCTCGTCGACCGGGCGGCCCTGACACGCCCTGCGCACACCGACGACGACCTTGTCGCGGCTGAACGGCTCCGTCACCCCGGAGCGCTTGACCACGGCGAGAACCGCCTCTTCGACCGTGGTGAACCTGCGGCTGCAGCTGTTGCAGGAGCGGCGACGACGGATCACCTGTCCCTCGTCGACTTCACGGGAGTCGACCACCCGTGAGTCCGAATGACGGCAGAACGGACACCGCACGCCACTTCCCCCCTTCTCAGCGCAGCACCCATCGCAGCAGCCGCACTGGTTGGGTTACCCACAACCTGTGGACTACTTACGACGGTGTAACCACTAGATGTAGGGGTAGAACCTAGATCGCTGCGGACGGCAACGCAACTCGACACACCACTCGAACGGGGGAACGTTGCGCCGATCAGGGGCGATTACGCAAAAAAGCCCGCCGGTGACGGAGCGTTCACGTCACGGCGGGCACCAAAACACAAGATGTGGGGGCAGGTCTACGGGGTGGCCCCCGCCTGCTGTAGGTAGAGCACGCCGAGCGCGACCACTGTCAGTGCGCTCAAGACGCCGACGGCGATGAGTTCGAACAGCGACTCGCGCTGCGGCCGGACCTCGCACGAGCTCGACTCGCGCGACGAGGGCACCACGAGCGGGCGCGGCTTCGTCGCAGGCCTGCGCGGCATGACACGAGGACCCGAACGGAGTGGACGTCCCGCTGCGACGTCCGCGTCCTCGACAACCCGCATCCGCTTCTCGACGAGCACCGCCATCACGACCTCCATCGCAGGTCAACCACCATGATCGAACAGGGGTTCGATCGAACGTCCGTGCGAATTTCTACCAGACCCGCCGTTCTGACGCCACAACACGCCCGCAAATACCTCGAACAGGTGTTTGATCTGTGCAGCAAACACGACTACCGTCGACCACGAAGATCGACGGAGGCCGGAATCCCATTCGAACTGGGGGCGGCGAGGAGGACAGCGACCGTGGCAGGCAAGACGATCGAGCCGGACCCAGCTCTTGTGGGCGCAGAGGTGAGTGAGATCGCGGGAAACGCCGGCCTGACTTTGCGCCAGCGCAAGGTGCTCGACGTGATCCGCGACTGGGTCGACCGATTCGGTTACCCGCCGAGCGTGCGTGAAATCGGTGAGGCCGTGGGCCTGACGTCGACCTCGTCGGTCGCGTACCAGCTGCGCGCGCTGGAGCGGAAGGGCTTCCTGCGCCGCGACCCGAACCGCCCGCGCGCGGTGGGGATGCTGCCCAACGAGATCGACGCGGGCCTCGACCCGATGTCCAAGCCGACGCCCGCGTATGTGCCGATGCTCGGCCGGATCGCGGCCGGTGGCCCGATCCTGGCCGAGGAGTCGATCGAGGACGTGTTCCCGCTGCCGCGCGAGATCGTCGGCGAGGGCGAGCTGTTCCTGCTGCGCGTCGTCGGTGACTCGATGATCGACGCCGCGATCACCGACGGCGACTGGGTCGTGATCCGCAAGCAGCCCACCGCCGACCAGGGTGAGATCGTCGCCGCCATGATCGACGGCGAGGCGACCGTGAAGACGTTCAAGCGCAAGGACGGCCACGTGTGGCTGATGCCGCACAACCCGGCCTACCAGCCGATCAACGGCGATGAGGCCACCATCCTCGGCAAGGTCGTGACGGTGCTCAGGCGTCTGCCGTAACTTCCCCGCGGGCCCGCTTCTTCTTGCCGAAGAAGTCGAGCCACTTGTCCCTGGTGGCCTCCATGTCCACCACGACGAACGCGAAGAACTGGCCCATGTCCTTGAGACGGGCTCCGACCGGGGTGCCGAGACCGAAGATCTCGGCACCGTCCAGTCCTGTCTGCGCCCAGACCGAATTGCGCTGGGCGCTCGACAGCCATGCCCGGTACCAGAGGTCGTCGCCCAGGAAGTAGCGCATGCGCTTGCCGTCGCGCTCCGCATGCAACAGGTCGAGCTCCTGCAGGTAGGCGGTCGACCGCGAGACCGTTCCCGGGCTCACCGACAGCCGCAGCACGAGTTCCGTGGCGGTCAGGCTGCCCCGGTCGGTCATGAAGATCTCCGCGAGGATCCGCGCCGCCGTGCGCGTCAGCCCGGTCTGCCGGAAGACGGCGACCAGCCTCAGGTGGAACTCCTGCACCCGCGCCGGACTCCGGTCGAACGAGTACGCCTCCTCGTCGACGTCGAGGTCGTCGACAGCGGGCATCCGGCGTATGGCCCGTTCGCTCGCCGCACGGTGCGCGGCGCCCGGCCGGTAGTTGTTGTGGCCGCCGTTGCGGACCACTTCGCGCTGAATCGTCGAGGCCGGCCTTTGCAACCGCCTGCCGATTTCGGAGTACCCCAGCCCGTCCCAGAGGAACTGGGCGATGAGCTGCCGTTCTTCTTCGTCCAGCCGTTTACCAGGCACGACCTCATGGTGCCTTGCGCTGCAGGCCATTGCAATGAGTCTTTTGACTTCGTCCGCAAACGTTTTTAGCTTGCAGGGAGGGGAAAGAAGCTCGTTGCAAGGGGGAGCAATGCCACTGAGTCCGATGACGTACCCGGACGGGCACGTCGGCTGGCGGGCGCACGACCACGCGACTGTGCGCGCGGTGCTCGCGGACGGCCGGTTCGGCATCCGGCCGGATCTGATGCACAACCCGTTCGGGCCGGGGAGCCCCGGGGACGCTCCGCCGTCGCCGCCCGGTGCGTTCACCGATCACGACCCGCCGGACCACACGCGCTACCGCAGCAGGCTGACCGGTCAGTTCACGGTGCGGCGGATGCGGCTGCTCGCCGAGCGGCTCGAGGTGATCACGGCCGAGCACCTCGAGGTGCTGGCCGCCCAGGGGTCGCCCGCCGACCTGGTCGAGCACTTCGCGGTGCCCGTGCCGGGACTGATGATCTGCGAGCTGCTCGGCGTTCCGTACGAGCGGCGGGCGGAGTTCCAGCAGGACGCGATGGTGCTGACCGGAGCGAGCGGCGCGGAGGCCGGCGAGGCCGAGGCGATGTTCGCGGCGTTCGGGCGGCTGCAGGAGTTCATGCTGGGGATGGTCGCGGCCAAGCGGGCTGAGCCGACGGACGACGTGCTGAGCGACCTCGTCAATTCAGAGGCGGGCGACTCACCGCTCACCGACGACGAGATGGCGGCGATGGGCATGGCGTTGCTCGGCGGCGGGCTCGACACGACCACGAACATGTTGTCGCTCGGCACGCTGGAACTGCTGCGCGAGCCCGCTCGGGTGGAGGCGATGCTCGCCGATCCCGGCGCGGCCGTCGAGGAGCTGCTGCGCTACATCAGCTTGACGCCCGCCACCGCGCGTACCGCGCTGGAGGACGTCGAGATCGACGGCGTCGTCGTGCGCGCGGGCGACACCGTGTTCGTCGAGCTCGGGTCGGCGAACCGGGATCCGGCGCGCTATGCCGATCCGGACGTTCTCGACCTGGCGCGCGGCGCCGTCGGGCATCTCGCGTTCGGGCACGGCATCCACCAGTGCATCGGGCAGCACCTCGCGCGGATCGAGTTGAAGATCGCCTTTCCCGGGCTCTTCACCCGGTTCCCGAAGCTGCGGCTGGCCGTTCCCGAGAGCGAGCTGCCGCATCGGGCGAGCCTGGTGATCGGCGGCCTGGAGCGGATGCCCGTCGCCTGGGACTGAACCGTCAGGCGCGGCGGCGCAGACGCAGGCCGATGACCAGGGCGGCGATCAGCACGATGCCGCCCAGGGTCAGCGCCAGCGGCCAGTTCTGCCAGGACGACGACCCCTGCTGGGACGTCTTGGGCTGGGACGTCCCGGGCTGGGCGGCGGGTGGGGGTGCCGTGGTCGTCGGCGGGGGTGGCTGGGCCAGGGCCGCGGCGCCCGCGACGGCGCGGATCGGGGTGCCGGTGCCCTCGGAGGCGGAGAGCAGGGTGCCGTCCGGGTCGAAGGCGATGGCCTCGCCCTGGGGTTCGTTCGGCAGCGGGACGCGGACCGGGTCGCCGGACAGGGCCTTCACGACGTCGCCGTCGGGGACCGGGAACAGGTAGGCGTCGGTGTAGGTGCGCAGGGCGATGACGGAGCCGTCGGCGGCCGAGGCGGCCCCGGTCACCAGGCGCGAGTCGAGGGTGCCTTCCAGCGGGCCGCCGGGAGTGTCCGTCGACGTCAGCGACACGCGGGTGACCTGCTCCAACGGCACCGATGCATCGGTTCGGAGGGGTGCCGTCGGGCGATATACGAGCGCGGAACCGAGGGGTTCCTTGGTGATGATGTACGGCGTACCGGACTTGTCGATGAACAACGCCTCGGCGTCGTGTTTGCCGTCCGGATAGGTGAGGCGGAACCGCTCCACGGCGCCCGAAGGCGAGACCTTGTGCAAGGCGACCGTGGAGCGTGACTTGTTGTTGTCGCCGGTGTCGGACGCCCAGAGGGTGCCGTCCGGCGCCATCGCCAGGTCCTCGACGTCGTACGGGTCGACGGGCGCCGTGATCGTGCGCTTCACCACGCAGTCACGGCCCATGACCTGGATGCGCAGCGTGCCGTTGTCGCTGTCGCTGACGGCGAAGAACTGTTTCCCGTTGGACGTGAGCCCGGAGAGCTCCTGCATGGCTACCGGGCACACGTCCACCGGTGGAGGCGGGAGGATCAAGCAGGCGTCCCGTTCGTCGCGAACTCCTCGAGCACGCCGGCGAGGTCCGGGCGCACGCGGGCGTTGAGCAGCGTGCCCGACTCCGTGTGCTTCTCGGACAGCACCTCGCCGTCGCGGTGCACGCGGGCGATGACCTCGCCGCGCGCGTACGGCACGAGAGCCTCGACCACGACCTCGGGCCGTGGCATCAGCTCGGCGATGCGGACCCGCAGCTCCTCGATGCCGAGACCCGAGTGCGCCGACACGAACGACGCGTCCGGGAACAGGTGCCGCAGCCGGGCCATGCCGAGGTCGCCCACGGCGTCGATCTTGTTGACGACGAGCAGCTCGCGCGGCATCGGCGTGCCGGACTCGTCGTTGATCTCGGCGAGGACCTCGCGCACGGCCTTGACCTGCTTCTCCGGCATGCTGTCGGAGCCGTCGACGACGTGCACGAGCAGATCGGACTGGCCGACCTCCTCCAACGTCGAGCGGAACGCCTCGACCAGCTGGTGCGGCAGGTGCCGGACGAAGCCGACCGTGTCCGTCAGCGTGTAGGGCAGGCCTTCGGGCGTCAGCGCGCGGCGCGTCGTCGGGTCGAGGGTGGCGAACAGCGCGTCCTCCACCAGGACACCGGCACCCGTCAGCGCATTGAGCAGCGACGACTTGCCCGCGTTCGTGTAGCCCGCGATCGCGACGCTCGGGATCTCGTTCGCCGTGCGGCGGCCCCGTTTGGTCTCGCGGATGACGCCGATCGCGGCGATCTCGCGGCGGAGCTTGGAGATGCGCGCGCGGATGCGGCGGCGGTCGGTCTCGATCTTGGTCTCACCGGGACCGCGCAGACCCACACCGCCGTTGCCGCCACCGGCACGGCCACCGGCCTGCCTCGACAACGTCTCACCCCAGCCGCGCAGTCGCGGCATCAGGTACTGCAGCTGGGCCAGCTCGACCTGCGCCTTGCCCTCCTTGGACCGCGCGTGCTGCGCGAAGATGTCCAGGATGAGCGCGGTCCGGTCGATGACCTTGACCTTCAGCTTCTCCTCCAGCTGGCGCAGCTGGCCGGGAGAGAGCTCACCGTCGCAGATCACCGTGTCCGCGCCGGTCGACTGCACGACGTCGCGCAGCTCGGAGACCTTGCCGGAGCCGATGTACGTCGCCGCGTCGGGCTTGTCGCGCCGCTGCACGACGCCCTCCAGCACCTCGGAACCCGCGGTCTCGGCGAGGCGGGCGAGTTCGGCCATCGACGCGTCGGAGTCCGCGGCGGTGCCCTCGGTCCACACCCCGACGAGCACGACCCGCTCCAGGCGGAGCTGCCGGTACTCGACCTCGGTGATGTCCTCGAGCTCGGTGGACAGGCCCGCGACACGGCGCAGCGCGGCGCGCTCGACGCGTTCGTAGTCACCCGTCGAGAAGTCTTCCTCTTCCCAGGTGGCGTCGAACTCCGGGTCGAACTCTGTGCTCTGGATGTTTTCCGTCATTTGCCCTTCATCGTCCCACGGACAGTTAGTCCCCCGGATACACCGCGAGGTAGATCGCCACACGGGGAACATCCGGATTGACCGGTTGCGCGGCCAGCTCATCCATCAACGACGCGAGCCGCTGCTTTAGTTCCTCGGGGTCGACGGTGACGACCAGACGGCTCTGATCCACGTCACTGAGCCCGATGTCGGCAACCTCGCCGAGGAAAGCGTGCAACATCGCCTCGCCGACGGCGACCGCATTTTCGCTGTTGTCGAGCTGCCACGACAACCCCGTCGACCGGTAGGGGATCTCTTTCGCTCCCCGATTGCCCGCGCGGGGCGGCATCGCCTCCAGGAATCCCGCGGCGACGAGCTTGCGCACGTGGTGCAGCGTCGTGGCGGGGTCCTTGCCCAGCCGCTGCGCCAGTTCCTTGTTGGTGAGCGGGCGGTCGAACGTCATGCGGATCATCCGCAGCCGCAGGTCAGAGCTCAGCGCGGCGGCTTCCTCGCTCGTCGCGGGACGTCGTTTCCGGGAGAGTGGCACGGGCCCAGTCTAAGTGATTGACAGTTTCCAATCACTCAGCGCAGACTTCCCGGCATGGCGCTTTGGGGGCATCACGACTTCCGCCGGCTGTGGATCGGCGACACCATCAGCCAGTTCGGCGCGAGTATCGGCATCACGGTCATACCGCTGCTCGCGGCCGGTGTGCTGAACGCGACACCGTTCGAGATGGGCCTGCTCGCTGCGGCGAGCACGATGGCGTTCCTGCTGATCGGGCTGCCCGCGGGCGTCTGGGTCGACCGGATGCGCCGCAAGCCGCTGATGATCGCGATGGACGTCGTCCGCGCCGTGCTGATGCTGAGCGTGCCCCTCGCGTGGTGGATGGGAGTCCTCGACCTGCCGCAGCTCGTCGTCGTGAGCCTCGCGATCGGCGTGTGCACGGTGTTCTTCGACGTCGCCTACCAGTCGTACCTGCCGTCACTGGTGAGACGTGACCAGCTCGTCGAGGGCAACTCGAAACTGCAGGCCAGCATGTCCGTGGCCGAGGTATCGGGCCCGGCGATCGGCGGCTACGTGGCGCAGTTCCTCGGCGCGGCCAACGGCGTGCTCGCGACCGGCCTCGGCTACCTGAGCTCGGCGTTCTTCCTGTTCCGGATCAGGAACGCGGAGCCGGTGCCGGAGCGCCACCCCGATCCGCACCTGCGCCGCGAGGTCATGGAGGGGCTGCGGTTCGTCTTCGGCAACGCCACCCTGCGCAAGATCGTGGCCTGCACCGGCACGTCGAACTTCTTCCACGGCATCCAGAACGCCGTCAGCGTCCTGTTCCTGTTGCGGGTCGCCGGGCTGAACGAGGGCACGGCGGGTCTGGTCTTCAGCGCGAGCGGTGTCGGCGGCGTGCTCGGCGCGATGGTCGCGCACCGGCTCGGAGTGCTGATCGGACAGGCCAGGCTGATCTGGCTCGTACCGATGCTGACCTGGCCGTTCGTGCTGCTGATGCCGTTCACCAAGCCGGGCTGGGGCGTCGTGTTCGCGATGACGGGGCTCGCGGTCAGCGCGTTCGGCGTCGTCGTCTACAACGTCGGCCAGGTGAGCTACCGGCAGGCGATCTGCCCCGACCACCTGCTGGGCCGGATGAACGCCTCGATCCGCTGGGTGGTCTGGGGCGCGACACCGCTCGGCGCGCTGCTGGGCGGCGGGCTCGGTTCGTGGATCGGGATCGTGCCGACGCTGTGGATCTCGCTCATCGGCTCGGTGGCCGGGATGGGGTGGGTGCTGTTCTCGCCGTTGCGGTCTATGCGGGACCTGCCGACCACGTCTAGCGTCGAGGCCCATGGCTGATACCACGGTGCTGCGGGACGGTCTCCACTTCGGCGAGGGACCACGACGCGGTCCCGACGGCCGCCTCTTCTACTCCGACTTCTACGCGGGCGAGGTGCACGCGCTCGACCTGACGACGGGCGAGGACGAGGTCGTCGTCGCGTTCGACGGCCAGCCCTCGGGCCTCGGCTGGCTGCCCGACGGACGCCTGCTCGTCGTGTCGATGCTCGACCGGACGGTCCGCCGCCTCGAAGGCGACGACCTCGTCCTGCACGCCGACCTGTCGGACATCGCGACCTTCCACGCCAACGACATGCTCGTCGACGCCGAGGGCCGCGCGTACGTAGGCAACTTCGGGTTCGACCTGCACGGCCTGATCGACGACGTCGGCATCCCGCGGCTGCTCGAACCGGACTTCGACCCGCAGGGCGCCGCGCTCGCCTTGGTCCAGCCCGACGGCTCCGTCAGCGTCGTCGCCGAGGACCTCAAGTTCCCGAACGGCATGGCGCTGCTGCCTGACCCGACGGGCAAGTCCGAGAGCGGCAACATCCTCGTCGTCGCCGAGACCGTTGCGTTCAAACTCACTTCGTTTTCGGTCGACCGCAACGGATCGTTGCAAAACCGCAGGTTGTGGGCCGATGTGAAGGAGTTCGGCATCGCGCCGGACGGGATCGCGGGCGACGGCGACGGCGTGTGGGTGGCGCCGGCGTTGCAGCCGGCGGCGTTCCGGGTGACCGAGGGCGGCAAGATCACGCGCCGGGTCGAGACGACGCAGACGGTGTTCGCCGTCGCGGTCGTCGGCGATCATCTGGTGTGCCTGACGGCACCGGACTCGAACCCGAGCGTGGTCAAGCCGGAACGGCTCGGGAAGATCGAGATCTACCCGCTCGACCAGTAGGCCGGGTCTCAGTTCACGCGAGGGCGTCCCACCAGGACTTGTCGAGCTCGCCGCGTGCGACGAGCACGGCAGGTCCGGTGAGCGTCGACGTCGTCGGCTCGATGGTCACGAAGACCTGGCCGCCGAGGACGTCGACGGTCGCCGAGCCGGTGGTCCTGCCCTGGCCCGCGAGCCAGGAGGCGACGCACGCGACCGTGCCGGTGCCGCACGAGCGGGTCTCGCCGACGCCGCGCTCGTAGACGCGCATGCGCAACGCGCCGCCCTGAGCCGACTCGGCGTCGATCACGTTGATGAGCTCGACGTTCACGCCGTGCGGGAACATCACCGGGTCGAAGCCGGGCGGCACGGTCAGGTCGAAGCTGCTGACGGGGACGTCGGTGACGCACGCCAGGTGCGGGTTGCCGACGTCGACCGCGAAGCCGCCGATGCCGGCGCCGCCGACCGCGGCGATGGACGTGCCGGTGACCCGTGCGGGGCCCATGTCGTTCGTGACGGAGCCGTCCGGGTGCGTTGTGACCGTCTTGTTCCCCGCGCGGGTGGCGACGACGAACGAGCCCTGCGGCTGGTGACCCGCGTCGACCAGGTAGCGGGCGAAGACGCGCAGGCCGTTGCCGCACATCTCGGCGATGGAGCCGTCGGCGTTGCGGTAGTCCATGAACCACTCGGCCCCGGACTCGGCGCCGGCCCGCACGACGCGCAGCACGCCGTCCGCGCCCAGGCCGCGCTGCCGGTCGCACAGCGCCTGCACGCGGGCGACGGTCAGGTCCAGCTGGTCATCGAGGTCGGGCAGGACGACGAAGTCGTTCTCCGTGCCGTGCCCCTTCACGAACTCCACGGGACCAGGCTACCGGCGGCGTCCAAGAGATCCGGCCGAGCACCGTCGAGCCAGGTGATGCGCTGGTCGCGCCGGAACCACGACCGCTGCCTCCGCACGAACCGCCGGGTGGCGCGTTTGGTCTCCTCCGCGGCGAAGTCGATCGTGCAGGCTCCGTCCATTGCGGACAGCACCTGCTGGTAGCCCAGGGCGCGCGAGGCGGTCTTGCCCTCGCGCAGGCCGATCCGGACGAGGGCGCGCACCTCGGCTTCCAGCCCGCCGGCGAACATCTGGTCGACCCGCAGGTCGACCCGCGCGTCCAGTTCGGACACCTCGCGGTCGACGCCGATCTGGACGGTGCCGTAGCGCGCGGGGCCGGGCTTGGGGAGGTTCGCCGAGAACGGTTGCCCCGTCAGCTCGATGACCTCCAGCGCGCGCACGATGCGACGGCCGTTGGACGGCAGGATCGCGATCGCGGCGGCCGGGTCGAGCTCCCGCAGGCGCCGGTGCAACGCCTCGGAGCCCTCCGCGGCCAGTTCGGCTTCGAAGCGCAGGCGCACCGCGTCGTCGGTGCCGGGGAACTTCAGGTCGTCGAGCACCGCCTGCACGTAGAGCCCCGAACCACCGACGAGGATCGGCGGGCGCCCCGACGCGAGCAGCTCCTCGACGACGGCCCGCGTCTGGCGCTGGTAGGCGGCCACGGACGCCGTCTCGGTGACGGACAGGACGTCGAACAGGTGGTGCGGCACGCCCCGGCGCTCGGAGACGGGCATCTTCGCCGTGCCGATGTCCATGCCGCGGTAGAGCTGCATGGCGTCCGCGTTGACGACCTCTCCCCCGAACCGCTCCGCGAGCGCGACGGCGAGGTCGGACTTGCCGGTCGCGGTGGGTCCGACGACGGCGATGGGCGTGATCAAGGGCGCTCCCAGACAGCGACGTGGTAGCCCACGCCGAACGGTGCGAAGAACTCGGCTCCGGAGCAGCGCCACGGTCCGGGCACGCCGGCGAGGACCTGCCACGCCGCGCGGCCCTGCGCACCCAGCTCGCGGGCGAGGTCGAGGTCGAGGCCGAGCAGGGCGTCCACATCGGCGTTGGCCAGCGAAGTGTGGACCAAAGAGTCGAAAGGTCCCGAACGCTCGTCGTCGGAACCGGGCGAGCGGGGGCCGTGGCGGGTGGAGCCGTCACCGAGGACCAGCAAGCCGCAGTCCTCCTCCGCCAGTTGCCGTCCAAACGAGACACAGGCGGAAGCGGGCAGGTCACGGGGCACGAGTTCAACGCGTGACACCTCGACTGCGCAGCGTTCGCGCAGCCACGCGGTGACCAGCACCGGCAGCGGAACGGTGGCGTCCGGCGGCAGGTCACCGCCGAGTGACACCGGCACGTCGACCCCATAACCGAGGAATGTTCCCGACAACGGCGGCACGTACGTGGCACGACCACCGTCGCCCACCGCCACCGCGACCCACGGGCCGGGCAGTTTTCCTGCTGCGGCAAGGGTTGCGGCGCGCACGGGCTCGGTTTCGAGGGCGGCTCCCACGACCAGTTCTGGCACCAGGAGGGGTGGGTGCGGCACCACCACAGCGCGGGTGATCACAACGAACGAGGCTACCTATCGTGGACTCCCAGTACCGAGTCGAGCTCTGACCTGTTTGAATGCGCGCGGGGAACTGGGGACGGGAGACCCTCCAGCGCCCGTATTGCATCGGCCCCGCCAACGGCGGGGCGCCCGTGGCAGGCACGGGCGTCAGATGGGAGGAACCGGCGATGTCGGAGCAGGACAGCACACCGGAGGCCGTGGCGCAGGCCACCCCCGTGGAGGTCGTAGCCGAGGGTGTGGTCGAGGAAACGCCGAAGGAGACCGCGCAGGCGACGCCTCCGGCCGTCCCCGTGGCGTCGGACCACCCTGACCGCTGGGGGCGCGTGGACGCCGACGGCACCGTGTACGTGAAGACCGAGGACGGCGAACGTGCTGTCGGGTCGTGGCAGGCCGGTGAGCCGGTCGAGGGCCTCGCGCACTTCGCGCGGCGCTTCGACGACCTGCGCACCGAGGTCGAGCTGCTCGTGTCGCGGCTCAAGTCCGGCGCCGGTGACCCCAAGCACGCCCTGACCAGCGCGAAGCACGTCAAGGAGCAGCTGGCCGAGGCCGCCGTCGTCGGTGACCTCAAGGCGCTGGCCGCCCGCGTCGAGTACGTGCTGGTGCAGGCCGAGGCCGGCATGGAGAAGGCGAAGGAGGCCAAGGAGGCCGCCCGAGCCCAGTCCGTGGCGCGCAAGCAGGCGCTGGTCGACGAGGCCGAGTCGATCGCGAACGAGTCGACCCAGTGGAAGGTCGCGGGCGACCGGCTGCGCCAGATCCTCGACGAGTGGAAGACCATCCGCGGCGTCGACCGCAAGACCGACGAGCAGCTGTGGCGCCGGTTCTCGAAGGCGCGCGACGCGTTCAACCGCCGCCGCGGCTCGCACTTCGCGGACCTCGACCGCCAGCGCTCGGTGGCGAAGACCTCCAAGCAGTCGCTGGTCGAGGAGGCCGAGAAGCTCGTCGACTCCGACGACTGGGGCCCCACGGCCGCTCGCTACAAGGAGCTGATGGTCGAGTGGAAGGCCGCCGGGCGTGCGCCCAAGGAGGCCGACGACGCGCTGTGGCAGCGTTTCCGGGCCGCGCAGGACGCGTTCTTCCAGAAGCGCTCCGAGGCGTTCAGCGAGCGGGACGCCGAGTTCACGGCCAACGCGAAGCTGAAGGAGGAGCTGCTCGCCGAGGCCGAGGGCATCGACCCGACGGGTGACCTGGAGGCGGCGCGCAACCAGCTCTACAAGATCCAGGAGCGCTGGGACGCGATCGGCAAGGTGCCGCGCGAGCGCATCCGCGAGCTCGAGGGCAAGCTCCGCGCCATCGAGGAGCGGGTTCGCGGCGCGGTCGACGCCCAGTGGCGCCGGTCCGACCCCGAGGCCGAGGCCAGGGTCGCGCAGTTCCGCGAGCGCGTGGAGCAGTTCGAGGCGCAGGCCGCGAAGGCCCGTGCCGCGGGCGACAAGCGCCGCACCGAGCAGGCCGAGGCGCAGGCCGCCCAGTGGCGCGAGTGGCTCGCGGCCGCTGAGCAGGCTCTGGCGACCCGCTAGTTCATCACGGCCTGAGGGCCTCTCTCCCGTGCGGAGAGAGGCCCTCAGGCGTTTCTAGCGGGCAATGCGCCACTTCTGGTCGGCTCGGCCCGTGCACAGCGACACGATGAGCCAGGTGCCGTTGTCGTACGAGCCGTCGTTCGCGGTTCCCAGGCAACGGCCGGACGCCACGTGCGCGAGCTGACTGGCGTTCACGACCTGCCACAGCTGGGCGTCGTTGCTCCACGAGCACGCGTTCGCCTTGATGTGCTCGCCGAAGTTCTCCTGGAACACCGGCTCCATGCAGAGGTTCCCGCGCTGGTTGCGGATGCGGAACACGGCGTGGTTCGAGTCGGAGAACTCCCTCGCCCAGAACGGCTGGAAGCTGGTGTCGTCGCCCGGCGGATGCCGTTCCCACATCACGACGTCGTTCCAGCTGTTCTCGTAGAAGTCCGCGGCCCGCTGGTCGTTGCCGGCGGGCACCAGGTACCCCGGGCCGTCGGTCGCGGGCTTCGTCGGGCCCGGCGGTGGTGGCGGAGGTGGTGGCACCAGGGTCGTGGGGACGGGCACCGGCTTCACCGTCCGCCGATCACCGGTCGGCACCGGGCCCGCGGTCACCGCCGAGGTGGCCGTCGCCGGTGACGAACCCTCCGCCGTGGTGGTGGCGGTCGAGAGCAACGGCGGAGTGGACACCGGCGCGTTCGCGGAAGCCTGCTGCCCGCCGGCCTTCTTCAGGTGCACAGCGACAACGACGGCCACGGCCAGTGCGACCACCACTCCGATGACGATGGCGGCACGGCCGAGACGGGACGGAGCCTTCCGCTGCTCACCGACGACCACGCTGCCCACCGAGTGCGCCTGCACGACCGTGCCGCTGATGTCGCCGTGCGTGGTGTTCGCGCTGCCGTCCACCGCATCCGTCACGCCCAGCGAATCGAGGGCGCGCGGAGATTCATTACAGCTGCGGCGGTCGCGACGCCGCGATCTTCACCCACTTCACCAGGAGCACGATCACCGCGATCGCCGCGATGATCAACCCGATGCCGGGGCCGGGACCGATGGTCTTGTTGCTCGTCGTCGTCTGCTGCGTCCAGATCGACAGCACGCCGATGATCGACCCGGCGAACAGGCCCAGCGAGCACACCCACGCGAGGCCCCAGCGCCGCACCGCGAGCGTGATGCCGGAACCGAGCACACCGACGCCCAGCGCGAGGTACGAGAACAACCTCGGCAGGAACAGCTCCGACTCGCCGAGCACGACCGCGAGCCCCGTGTGCTCCCCGACCCACGGCAGGATCAGCGAGACCAGCAGCGCCAGCACGGCGATCGAGATGGTCAGCGCGCCCGTACCGGGGTCGATGCGCTTGGCCGCCTGGTGTTCGACGGCGTCGATCTCCTTGCGCAAGAAGTCCTCATCACTCACTGGGCCGCGCACCCCGAGACGGCGGGAAGCGGTTCGGGCGCCCCGAACGACGGCAGACCGAGGCCGATGCCCGCGGTCTTGGGCTTGATGCCGGCCTCGGAACGGTCACCGGCCTTGGTGCGGCGCCACGACAGCGGTTCGCCGTCCGCGACGAGGTAGTGCGGGGCCGCGTACGTCACGACCGTCTCGACGACGTCGCCAGGACGCGGAACCGTCGTTCCCGGCGCGAAGTGCACGAGCCGTCCGTCGCGCGCACGGCCGCTCATGCGGTGCGTCTCGGCGTCGCGCTTGCCTTCGCCCGTGGCGACGAGGACCTCGACCGTGCGGCCGACCTGCTCGAGGTTCAGCGAGTGCGTCATCTCGTTCTGCAGCGCCACGAGCCGGTCGAAGCGCTCCTGCACGACGGCCTTGGGCAGCTGGTCCGGCAGGTCCGCGGCCGGGGTGCCGGGGCGCTTGGAGTACTGGAACGTGAACGCCGACGAGAAACGGGCCTGGCGCACGACGTCGAGCGTGCCCTGGAAGTCCTCTTCGGTCTCACCGGGGAAGCCGACGATGATGTCCGTGGTGATCGCGGCGTCCGGCATGGCGGCGCGGACCTTCTCGATGATCCCCAGGTACTTCTCGGTGCGGTACGAGCGGCGCATCGCCTTGAGCAGGCGGTCGGAGCCGGACTGCAGCGGCATGTGCAGGCTGTGGCACACCGCCGGCGTCTCGGCCATGGCGGCGATGACGTCGTCGGTGAAGTCCTTGGGGTGCGGCGAGGTGAAGCGCACGCGCTCCAGGCCGTCGATCTCGCCGCAGGCGCGCAGCAGCTTGCCGAACGCGAGCCGGTCGCCGAACTCGACGCCGTAGGAGTTGACGTTCTGCCCCAGCAACGTCACCTCCAGCACGCCCTCGTCCACGAGCGTCTGCACCTCGGCCAGCACGTCGCCGGGACGGCGGTCCTTCTCCTTGCCGCGCAACGACGGCACGATGCAGAACGTGCAGGTGTTGTTGCACCCCACCGAGATCGACACCCAGCCCGAGTAGGCGGAGTCGCGCGCGGCGGGCAGCGACGACGGGAACGTCTCCAGCGCGTCGAGGATCTCGACCTGCGCCTCGGAGTTGTGGCGGGCGCGTTCGAGCAGCACCGGCAGCGAGCCGATGTTGTGCGTGCCGAACACGACGTCCACCCACGGGGCGCGCCGGACGATCTCGCTGCGGTCCTTCTGCGCGAGGCAGCCGCCGACCGCGATCTGCATGCCGGGCTTCGCCGCCTTCTGCGGGGCGAGGTGGCCGAGCGTGCCGTACAGCTTGTTGTCGGCGTTCTCGCGGACCGCGCAGGTGTTGAAGACGACGACGTCGGCCTGCTCGGCCTCGTTGGCCCGCTCGTAGCCCGCGTCTTCGAGCAGACCGGCGAGCCGCTCGGAGTCGTGCACGTTCATCTGGCACCCGAACGTGCGGATCTGGAAGCTCTTGCGAACCTGCGCGGTACTCACACGAACACGATAACCCCTGGTCAGTGGCCCGAGTTTCGCGGACCGCACAAAGCCGGGCCCATCCGCACCGTGACCAGGCAGGACCTTCGTCGGGTGCAAGCGCGCACCGCCCCCGTGGCACGATGCGGTGGTGCTGGGACGAGTGCATGCCGCCGTGAGCCTGCTGACCGCCGCAACGGTCCTGACGGGCTGTAGCAGCACGGTGTCGGACATCAAGATAACGATGGCCACCGGCAGCGAGAGCGGCGTCTACTACTCGCTGGGCAACGGCCTGGCGGACATCTGGAGCGGCCGGCTCGGCATCGTGCGGCCCCAGGTCGTCCGCACGGACGGGTCCAAGGACAACGTGACCCGGCTCGTCAAGGGCCAGGCCCAGGTCGGCTTCTCGCAGGCGGACGCGGTCGAGGGCGTCGAGGGCGCCTCCCGGCTGCGTGCGCTGGCGCGCATGCACGACGACTACCTGCAGGTCATCGTCCGCGCCGACCTGCCGGTGACGAAGCTGCGCGAGCTGTCGGGACTGCGGGTGTCGATCGGCGCGACCGGGTCGGGCGTCGAGATCATCGCGAGCCGGCTGCTGCAGGCCGAGAACGTGACGCCCCAGGCGGTGAACCTGAGCCTGAACGACTCCGCCGAGGCGATGCAGGAGGGCAGGATCGACGCGTTCTTCTGGTCGGGCGGCCTGCCCACGAGCAGGATCACCGACCTCACCAAGGGGCTCGGCGTGCGGATGCTCGACCTGAAGGACGAACTGCCGAGGTTCCGCCAGCAGTACCCGGTGTACGGGTCGGCGACGCTGCCCGCGTCGATCTACAACCTGCAGTCCGGGCCGGTCATCACCCTCGTCGTGCGCAACTTCCTGCTCGTCGACGAGTCGATGCCCGACGACGTGGCCGAGGCGCTCGTGCGGCAGCTCTTCGACGGCCAGCCCGAGCTCGTGAAGGCCCACTCGGCGGCGCGCACGATCGAGCAGCGGTCGGCGATCGAGACGTCACCGGTACCGCTGCACAACGGCGCGATGCGCTACTACCGCGACTCCAAGGTCTAGACGGCCGGCAGCGTGACCACGACCTTCAGGCCGCCGTCCTCCGGCGACTCGAGCGCGACGGTTCCGTCGACGCGTTCGACCAGCAGCCGCACGATCGAGAGCCCCAGCCCGGAGCCCGGCACGTTCTGGTGAGCCGGGCTGCGCCAGAACCGGTCGGTGGCCCGCTCGAGCTCGTCGGGCTGCAGGCCGGGCCCGTGGTCGGCCACGGAGAGCCGGATGACGCCACCGGACTTGCGGGCGTCGACCACGATCAGCGTGCCCTCCGCGGTGAACTTCAGCGCGTTGTCGAGCAGCGCGTCGAGGATCGTCTCGACTCCGCGCGGCGGGACGAGCGCCATGCCGACCCGTTCGCCGTCGAGCACGAGGTGCACCTCCTTCGCCGCCGCGGCCGACGACCACGCGGACAACCGCGCCGCCACGGACTTGTCGACGTCGACCGGGACCGGGTCCACGGAACTGGACTCGGCGCGCGCCATGGCGAGCAGCTCGTCGAGGATGCGGTTGAGCCGGTCGGTCTCGCTGAGCGCCTCGACCTGGTGCACCTCCGCCTCGGAGTCGACGTGACCCTCCAGGTTGGACAGCCGGAGTTTCAGCGCCGTCAACGGGTTGCGAAGCTGGTGTGACGCGTCCGCGACGAAGGCCCGTTGCGCGGCCAGCACGTCGCTCACGTTCGCGGCCATCTGGTCGAACGAGCGCGACAGCTGCCGCAGTTCCGGCGGCCCGGACTCCGCGCCCACCGGCGGCACCGGCCGGCCCGACACGACCGCGGCGAGGAGCTTGCCCGTCGCCTCGTCCAGCGCCTGCACCGGCCGCAGCGTCCAGCGCACGACCGGCAGCGCCAGCAGCACCGCGAGCGCCAGCACCAGCAGGCTTCCGGCGAGCAGCAGGGCCCACCACGCGAGCACCTCGAAGCGGGTCTTGGCGGTCGGCGAGAACGTGATGACCGCGCCGCGCACCTCGCCGTCGACCAGCACCGGTTCGGCGAGCACGACCTTGGTGTCGCTCCACGGCGCGAACAGCTCCGGCGCGACCGGCAGACGCCCGGCCAGCGCCTTGCTGACGAGGTCCTGCACGGCCGGGTCACCGAGCGCCAGGTCGTTGCGCGAGGCCACCAGCGGCACGGTCGGCGCGTCGCGGGCCACCACGGCCACGCCGATGTCGTACAGCTCGTCGTAGCGCTCCAGCTCGGCGCGCAGCAGGTGCGGGCTGTCGTCGATCAGCGGCCGTTGCGCCAGCGACGCGAACCGGCTGGTGTCGGTGAGCCGGTCGAGGAACATCTCCTGCTGCTCGGCCGCCGCCACGTTGCGGCCCAGCGGCACTCCCAGGCCCACGAGCACCAGCACGATCAGGGCGAGCACCACGCCCAGCAGTCGCGACCTCACAGGCCGTCACCCGCCCGGTCGCGACACGCCGCCGAAAGATCACCCAATCGAGATCACACCTGCCCCAGCCGGTATCCGACGCCGCGCACGGTCTCCAGCAGCGAGGGCCTGCCCAGCTTCGTCCTCAGCGTGGCGACGTGCACGTCCAGCGTCCGGTTCGCGCCGGACCACGTGCGGCCCCACACCTCGGCGAGGATGCGCTCGCGCGTGCACACCGCGCCACCCGCGGCCATCACCAGGGCGAGCACCTGGAACTCCTTGCGGGACAGGGCGACCGACTCCCCCGCCACCGTGACCTCGTGACGTCCCAGGTCGACGCGCACGTCACCGGTCTCGAACACCTCTGTGGACACCGCGCCCACACCGACCGGATCGGCACCGCGGCGCCGCCGGACGGCGTGCACCCGCGCGACGAGTTCGCCCACGTCGTAAGGCTTGACGAGGTAGTCGTCGGCCCCGGCGTGCAGGCCGAGGATCCTGTCGTCGATCTCTCCTCTCGCGGACACCACGATGATCGCGACGTCCGAAGCGGCCCTGATGGCACGGCACAGGGTGACGCCGTCCATGTCGGGCAGGCCGAGGTCGAGCAGCACCACGTCGACGCCGGCGAGGCGGTCGAGCGTGCCGCGGCCCGTGGCCTGCCGGTCCACGTGGAAACCCCGTCTGGTCAGGGCTGGGACCAAGGCCTCGGCGACCCTGTCGTCGTCCTCGACGAGCAGCACGCGCACTTTCGCTACCTCCCGGGCAACCGATGTCTGCCTGTGACAGAGTTGAGACCCTAAGTCTTGCTCAATGTCCTGGACTGGTGTGGTGGCGGACACCTAGGTTTCCGCCAACGCCGACGACCCCAAATGGAGGACTGGATGACTGCCGCCTCTGCACCGCCGATGATTCGTGTGGCGGGTGTGGACAAGTTCTTCGGCCCGTTGCACGTGCTCAAGAACGTGCAGCTGGAAGTGCCGAAGGGGCAGGTCGTGGTCGTGCTGGGGCCGTCGGGTTCCGGTAAGTCGACCCTGTGCCGGACCATCAACCGCCTCGAGCCGATCGATTCGGGCGTCATCGAGGTCGACGGGCAGCCGCTTCCCGCCGAAGGAAAAGAACTGGCCCGCCTTCGTGCCGATGTCGGCATGGTGTTCCAGTCCTTCAACCTTTTCGCGCACAAAACCATCGTCGAGAACGTCATGCTCGCTCCGGTGAAGGTGCGCAAGACGCCCGCCGCCGACGCGCGCAAGACCGCGATGGAGCTGCTGGAGCGGGTCGGGATCGCGAACCAGGCCGACAAGTTCCCCGCGCAGCTCTCCGGTGGCCAGCAGCAGCGCGCGGCGATCGCCCGCGCGCTGGCGATGAAGCCCAAGGTGATGCTGTTCGACGAGCCGACCTCGGCGCTCGACCCCGAGATGGTCCAGGAGGTCCTGGACGTCATGACGGGCCTGGCCAAGGACGGGATGACCATGCTGGTCGTCACGCACGAGATGGGCTTCGCCCGCAAGGCCGCGGACCGGGTGATCTTCATGTCCGACGGCGAGGTGGTCGAGGACTCGACACCCGAAGAGTTCTTCTCGGCCCCGAAGTCCAACCGCGCGAAGGACTTCCTTGGCAAGATCCTGACTCACTAGTAGTCAGCCCACTTTCGAACGAATGGCAGGAGAAGGACGATGAGGGTTCGCACCCTTGCGGCGGTGCTGCTGACGGGCGCACTGGCCCTGACCGCGTGTGGCAAGGAGGGCAGCCCGACCGACACGGCGGCGCCCGCCGGCCTGTTCGAGGTCGCCAAGGACGTCAAGGTCGACGGCTCGCCCACGTTCGAGAAGATCAAGACCCGCGGCTCGCTGATCGTCGGCGTCAAGGAAGACCAGCCGGGTCTCGGCTACAAGGACCCGACGACCAACAAGTACAGCGGCTTCGACATCGACATCGCGCGGCTGGTCTCGGCGAAGCTCGGCTTCGACCCCGAGAAGATCCAGTTCAAGACGATCCAGTCGGCCGCCCGCGAGCAGGCGCTGATCAACGGTGACGTCGACTACTACGTCGGCACCTACACGATCAACGCGGGCCGCAAGGAGAAGGTCTCGTTCGCGGGCCCGTACTTCGTCGCCGGCCAGGACCTGCTGGTGAAGAAGGACAACACCGACATCACCGGCAAGGAGACCCTCAAGGGCAAGAAGGTGTGCTCGGTGACCGGCTCCACGCCGGCCAAGCGCATCAAGGACGAGAAGCTGACCGAGGAAGGCAACGTCCTCGAGTTCCAGGGCTACTCGCAGTGCGTCACCAAGCTCCTCAACGGTGAGGTCGACGCCGTCACCACCGACGACGCGATCCTCAAGGGCTACGCCGCCGCCGAGGAGGGCAAGCTGAAGGTCGTCGGTAAGACGTTCTCCAGCGAGCCGTACGGCATCGGCCTGCCGAAGGACGACAAGGCCCTGCGCGACAAGGTGAACGACATCCTGCAGGCCTCGCTGGACGACGGCTCGTGGCAGAAGATCTACGACGGCACGCTGGGCAAGTCCGGCTCGTCCGCCGAGAAGCCGAAGATCGACCGGTACTGACGGTTCCTCACGTGGCCGGTGGATCCCACGTGGGTCCACCGGCCGTTCCTTTGAAGGCGGACGGACGGCAAGGAAACCGATGAGCGTCCTCACCAACAACCTAGATCTGTTCCTGCGCGCTTTTGGTCAGACACTCCAGCTCTTCGCCGTCTCCGCGGTGCTGTCGCTGGTGCTGGGCACGTTCCTCGCGGCGCTGAGGGTCAGCCCGGTACCGGTGTTCCGCGGTGTCGGCACGGCGTACGTGACGGTCCTGCGCAACACGCCGCTGACGCTGGTCTTCGTCTTCTTCGTGTTCGCGTACCCGCTGCTGGAGATCCTGAAGATCGACGAGTACACCGCCGCGGTGGTGGCGCTGTCGCTCTACACGGCGGCGTTCGTCTGCGAGGTCGTGCGGTCGGGCATCAACACGGTGCCGGTCGGCCAGGCGGAGGCGTCCCGCGCCCTCGGCCTGACGTTCACGCAGATGCTCGGCAACGTGGTGCTGCCCCAGGCGTTGCGGTCGGTGGTGCCGCCGATGACGAGCACCATGATCGCGTTGCTGAAGAACACGACGGTCGCGTCGGGCTTCGCCGTCTTCCAGGCGGGCAACATCCGCGAGCAGCTGTCGGACCAGGGTGACAACGTCCTCGTCGGACTCGTGTGGGTCGCAATCGGGTTCGTCATCCTCGTGATGCCGCTGACGTACGTCCAGCAGGTCTTCGAGAAGCGGTGGAGCGTGGCCCGATGAGCATGGTGCTGTTCGACGTCCCGGGCCCCAAGGCCCGCATCCGTCACAAGATCATGGCCGTCATCGGCATCGCGGCGGTGGTCGCGGCGCTGGTGTACGTGGTGATGAGGTTCATCGTCACCGACCAGTTCACCGCTCGAAGGCTCGACTGGATCAACTACAAGCAGATCCAGCTCTCGCTCGTCGAGGCCATCGGCAACACGCTCGGCGCGTTCGCCGTCGGCGCGGTGCTGGCCCTCGTGTTCGGCGCGATCTTCGCCGCGGCGCGGCTGTCCGACCACGCCTGGGTGCGCGCACCCGCGGCGGTCATCGTCGAGGTCTTCCGCGCGATCCCCCTCGTGATCATGATGTTCTTCTTCTACTACGGCCTTCCCGTGGCCGGGGTGAAGCTGAGCGCGTTCACGGCGGTCGTGATCAGCCTGATGCTGTACAACGGCTCGGTGCTCGCGGAGATCTTCCGCGCCGGCATCAACTCGCTGCCGAAGGGCCAGAGCGAGGCCGCGTACGCGCTGGGCATGCGCAAGACCCAGGTGATGACGTTCGTCCTGCTGCCGCAGGCGTTGCGGGCGATGCTGCCGACCATCATCAGCCAGCTCGTCGTGCTGCTGAAGGACACCGCGCTCGGCTTCCTCATCACCTTCGAGGAGCTGCTGCGGTGGGGTACGCGCATCGGTGGTGACGCGGTCAACTTCGGCCGTCCGATGATCTCGGTGATGATCGTGGTCGCCCTGGTCTACATCGGACTGTGCCTGTTGCTCACGTGGCTCGCCACCTACCTCGAGAAGCGCAACCGCCGCAACAAGAAAGTCATCAAGCTCGACAACGACGACGCCGGGCAGGTCCAGCTCGGCAACGCGTCCGCGGCAGTCGGTGGGGTCACCGTCTGATCCGCCGGGTCGCAGGGAACGGGGCGTGTCCACATCGGACACGCCCCGTCGCTGCTTCCGGAGGTCAGACGTTCCAGTCGACGACACCGCACCAGTCCTGCCTCGCCTCCCCCACGACGTCGAGGCAGAACGTGGTGCCGGCGCGGAAGTTCGTGCCGAGCAGCCGGCGCGAGCGGTCGCCCGCCGGGAACAGCACGGGGCTGCCCGCCACCCGGTGGTCGCCGTCGCGCGACCACCGGATCTCCAGGTCGGCCTGACTGGCCGTGACCCTGAGGTAGACGTCCGAGCCGTCGACGGTGATCGTGCGGACGGCGTGCAGGTCGGCGGATGCGGTGCGCATGGCGCGGAACGTATCGGCGGGAACGGAACCGGGTCGTCTCACGAACAGTGGATCTCCCGTCAACTTTCGCGGTACGCTCGTGGTGGGGGATCTACCGCGGTGACGTCACATGAGTGAGGGGCATTGTGGCGCGCGTGCTTGTTGTCGACGACCAGCCGTTGTTCCGAGCGGGCCTGGTCGCGTTGCTGAACGCTGCACCTGATCTGACCGTCGTCGGCGAGGCCGGGGACGGCGTCACCGCGTCCGCGCTGGCCGAGTCGTCGAGACCGGACGTGATCCTGCTCGACATCCGCCTGCCGGGGCTGGCCGCGCTCAAACGCGTCGTGGCGTCCGCGCGGGTGCTGGTGCTGACCACCTTCGACCTGGACGAGTACGTCCACGAGGCGTTGCGGCTGGGCGCCGCCGGGTTCGTGCTGAAGGAGTCCGAACCGGCCCGCCTGATCGCCGCCATCACGGCCGTCGCCTCGGGCGAGATGCAGTTCAGCCCCACGGTGATGCGCAGGCTCGTGGCGGCGTACCTGAGGGGCGACTCGGCTGTGGCGCCGTGGGGTTCGGCCGGCCTGGAGGAGCTGACGGACCGCGAGCGCGAGGTGCTGCGGCTGGTCGGCACCGGGCTGACGAACACGGCGATCGCGACCAGGCTGACGGTCACGGAGGGCACGGTGAAGACGCACCTCAACCGCGTGATGACGAAGCTGCGGCTGACCAGCCGGGCTCAGGCCGTGGTGATGGCGTACGAGTCCGGGCTGGTCATACCGCAGGCCGTCGCTAAGACCGCTTGAACAGCTTGTTGCCGAGCCAGACGATCGGGTCGTACTTGCGGTCGGCGACGCGCTCCTTCATCGGGATGAGCGCGTTGTCGGTGATGTGGATGTGCTCGGGGCACACCTCGGTGCAGCACTTGGTGATGTTGCACAGGCCGAGGCCGTGCTCGTCCTGCGCCTGGTCGACGCGGTCCGCGGTGTCGAGCGGGTGCATCTCCAGTTCGGCGACCCGCATGAGGAACCGCGGCCCCGAGAACGCCTCCTTGTTCTCCTCGTGGTCACGCACCACGTGGCAGGTGTTCTGGCACAGGAAGCACTCGATGCACTTGCGGAACTCCTGCGAGCGCTCGACGTCGACCTGCTGCATCCGGTACTCGCCTGGAGCCAGGTCCTTCGGCGGCGCGAACGACGGGACCTCGCGCGCCTTGGTGTAGTTGAAGGACACGTCGGTCACGAGGTCGCGGATGATCGGGAACGTCCGCATCGGCGTGACCGTGATCGTCTCCGACTCCTGGAAGATCGACATCCGGGTCATGCAGAGCAGCCGCGGCCGTCCGTTGATCTCCGCCGAGCACGAGCCGCACTTGCCCGCCTTGCAGTTCCACCGCACCGCGAGGTCCGGGGCCTGGGTGGCCTGCAGCCGGTGGATGATGTCGAGGACGACCTCGCCCTCGTTGACCTCGACGGTGAAGTCCTCCAGCCCGCCGCCGGAGTCGTCACCGCGCCACACCCGGAACTTGCCCTGGTAGCTCATGCCAACTCCTCGGCGGTGAGGTACTTCTCCAGCTCGCTGCGGTCGAACAGGTCCAGCAGGTCGTGCCGGATCGGGATCTGCGGTTTCTCCGTCACCTCGGCCCCGTCGCCCTTGGCCTTGCACACCAGCAGCTTCCGGCGCCACTCCGCGTCCATCGAGGGGTGGTCGTCGCGGGTGTGGCCGCCGCGGGACTCGGTGCGCAGCAGTGCCGCCTTGGCCACGCACTCCGACACCAGCAGCATGTTGCGCAGGTCGAGGGCGAGGTGCCAGCCGGGGTTGAACTGCTGGTGGCCCTCGACGGTCAGCGCCTGCGCGCGTTCCTTGAGCTTCTCCAGCCGCTGCAGCGCCTCTTCCATCTCACCGGCTTTCCGGATGATGCCGACGAGGTCGTTCATGGACTGCTGGAGCTCCATGTGCAGCGTGTACGGGTTCTCACCGCCTTCCTGCTGGAAGGGCTTGAGCGCCGTGGCCCGAGCCTCGGTGACGATGTCCTCCGACACGACGGGGCGTTCGGCCATCGCCCGCACGTACTCCGCGGCACCCGCGCCGGCCCTGCGCCCGAAGACGAGCAGGTCCGACAACGAGTTGCCGCCCAGCCGGTTCGAGCCGTGCATGCCGCCGGACACCTCGCCGGCCGCGTAGAGCCCCGGCACCGAGGAGGATCCCGTGTCGGGGTCGACCTCGACACCGCCCATCACGTAGTGGCAGGTCGGGCCGACCTCCATCGGCTGCGCGGTGATGTCCACGTCGGCCAGTTCCTTGAACTGGTGGTGCATGGACGGCAGCCGGCGGCGGATCTCCTCGGCGGGCAGACGGGTCGACACGTCGAGGAAGACGCCACCGTGCGGTGAGCCGCGCCCGGCCTTGACCTCGGAGTTGATCGCGCGGGCGACCTCGTCACGCGGCAGCAGC
This sequence comes from Lentzea sp. NEAU-D7, assembly GCF_026242055.1. Taxonomy (GTDB): domain Bacteria; phylum Actinomycetota; class Actinomycetes; order Mycobacteriales; family Pseudonocardiaceae; genus Lentzea. The sequence goes on from NZ_JAPJDL010000021.1 coordinate 124,299, forward strand.
TCCGGTGGGCGCCGGTTGCCGGCCTGGTCGGTGTACCAGCGGTCGGCCTCTTCCTCGTTGTCGGCGTACTTGTCCTTGAACACCTCGGGGATGTAGTCGAACATGAACCGCTTGCCGTCGGAGTTGCGGAGCACGCCACCGTCACCGCGGACGGACTCGGTGACGAGGATGCCCTTGACCGACGGCGGCCAGACCATCCCGGTGGGGTGGAACTGGATGAACTCCATGTTGATCAGCGAGGCACCGGCGCGCATCGCGAGCGCGTGGCCGTCGCCGGTGTACTCCCAGGAGTTCGAGGTGACCTTGAACGACTTGCCGATGCCACCGGTCGCGAGGATCACCGCGGGCGCCTCGAACAGCACGAACCGGCCGGACTCGCGCCAGTAGCCGAACGCTCCGGCGATCCTGTCGCCGTCCTTGACGAGCTCGGTGACGGTGAACTCCTGGAACACCCGCAGGCGCGCCTCGTAGTCGCCGAACTCCTTGAAGTCGTCCTGCTGCAACGACACGATCTTCTGCTGCAGCGTGCGGATCAGCTCGAGGCCGGTGCGGTCGCCGACGTGCGCGAGCCGCGGGTACTCGTGGCCGCCGAAGTTGCGCTGCGAGATCCGGCCGTCCTTGGTGCGGTCGAACAGCGCGCCGTAGGTCTCCAGCTCCCAGACCCGTTGCGGCGCCTCCTGCGCGTGCAGCTCGGCCATGCGCCAGTTGTTGAGGAACTTGCCACCGCGCATGGTGTCGCGGAAGTGGACCTGCCAGTTGTCGCTCTCGTTCGCGTTGCCCATGGCGGCGGCGATGCCGCCCTCGGCCATGACGGTGTGGGCCTTGCCGAACAACGACTTGCAGAGGACGGCGGTGCGCAGGCCGTGCTCACGGGCCTCGATCGCGGCCCGCAGACCGGCACCACCCGCGCCGATGACGAGAACGTCGAACGAATGCCTTTCCAGCTCGGGCAAAACCACTCCTTAGTTGATGAAGCGGAGGTCGGAGATCGTTCCCGAGGCGACCAGCGCGACGTACAGGTCCGTGAGGCAGACGAAGATCAGCGAGGCCCACGCGAGTTGCATGTGGCGGTTGTTCAGCTTCGAGATCTGCGTCCACGCCCAGTACCGGACCGGGTGCTTGGAGAAGTGCTTGAGCCGCCCGCCCGCGATGTGCCGGCACGAGTGGCACGACAGCGTGTACGCGGCGAGCAGGCCGACGTTGACCAGCAGGATGATGTTGCCCAGGCCGACGCCGGTGCCGAACGCGAGGAGCGCGTCGTAGATGTTGATCAGCAGCAGGAGTGAGGCCGCGTAGAAGAAGTAGCGGTGCAGGTTCTGGGCGATCAGCGGGAACCTGGTCTCACCGGTGTACTTGCTGTGCGGCTCGGCCACCGCGCACGCGGGCGGCGACGCCCAGGCCGCGCGGTAGTAGGCCTTGCGGTAGTAGTAGCAGGTGATCCGGAAGCCCAGCAGGAACGGGATGATCAGCAGCGGCGGCGTCAGGAACCCCGGCAGCGCCGGGAACCACTGACCGAAGTGCGAGGCCGCCGGGATGCACTCCTCCGTGAGGCACGGCGAGTACATCGGTGTGAGGTAGTGGTACTGGTCGACCCAGTAGTAGTCCCCCTGGAACGTGCGGAACGCCGCGTAGATCGAGATGAGCAGCAGGCCGACGAATGTCGTCAGCGGCGGCAACCACCATCGGTCCGTGCGCAGAGTCCTGGCGGCGATCTCTGCCCTCGCCATTGCTCACCTTTCTGGGGGTCCACGTCGTTGTGGAGGAAACGCGTAACGGCCCCCGCTGTCCGCGAGGGCCGTGATTAGGGGCTTGGTCAGGTCCGGTGCCGGTACCCACCGAGTCCTTCGTCGTCCGCGTCCTTCCAGAGCGACTCGTCGTAAGGCGTGTCGGGCACGACCACGACCTCGCGTTCCACTTGAGGCGCTTCACGCTGCCTCGGGGTGCTCAGGTCGACGAGTTCGGTGGCGTCGATGTCCATGCGTTCCACGTCGTTGGCCAGGCGTTGCACGGCTGCCACGTCGCCGTACCTGGTGCGCAGGTTGCTGACGGCATGCCGCATCTGGCCGATGACCCGGCGCAGCTCGACGATCTCCGTGGAGTTCATGGGACACCTCCGTTCCAAGGTCGTGCCCCGCACTCTGCCCAATCTCAAGCCATGTGACAAGCACCACACGCCAAGATTCAAAACTGGTCGACTCCCATCTACTGAATCGTTTTTGTGTCTGCGACCAGCCATGACTTACTGTGTGTGGCGTCACGCCCGTCTGTGGGACGCCACCGTTGTCGTCTCGTAAGGGCCCCACCACGGCCCGTGATGACCCGGAGACCCCCATGACCGAACTGCATCCTGTTCTGACAGAGGTGACACGCCGGATCGCCGCCCGGAGCGCCGATTCACGCCGTGCCTACCTCGAGCGCGTGGCCGCCGCCGCGCAGGACGGAACGTCCCGGTCCGGCTTCGCCTGCAGCAACCTCGCGCACGGCTTCGCCGGAATCACCGGTGGCGACAAGGCCGCGCTGCGCGCGCTGCGCAAGTCCAACGTCGCGATCGTGTCGTCCTACAACGACATGTTGTCGGCCCACCAGCCGTTCCAGGAGTACCCGGCCTGGATCAAGGACTCGGTCCGCACGGCGGGCGGTGTGTCCCAGTTCGCGGGCGGCGTGCCCGCGATGTGCGACGGCATCACGCAGGGCCGCGAGGGCATGGAGCTGTCGCTGTTCAGCCGCGACGTCATCGCGATGTCGACCGGTGTGGCCCTGTCGCACGAGATGTTCGACGCCGCGGTGCTGCTCGGCGTGTGCGACAAGATCGTGCCGGGCCTGCTGATCGGCGCGCTGTCGTTCGGGCACCTGCCGTCGATCCTGGTGCCCGCGGGCCCCATGTCGTCAGGCCTGTCGAACAAGGAGAAGGCCCGCGTCCGGCAGCTGTACGCGGAGGGCAAGGCCTCCCGCGAGGACCTGCTGGAGGCCGAGGCCGCCTCGTACCACTCCCCCGGCACCTGCACGTTCTACGGCACCGCGAACTCGAACCAGATGGTCGTCGAGGTCATGGGCCTGCACCTGCCCGGCGCCTCGTTCGTGCCGCCCGGCACGACGCTCCGCCGCGCCCTGACCGAGCACGCGGGCCGCCGCGCCGTCGAGATGGCCAAGGGCGAGGGCTACACCCCGATCGCGCACGTCGTCGACGAGAAGTCCGTGGTCAACGGCGTCGTCGCCCTGCTGGCGACCGGCGGCTCGACGAACCACACGATGCACCTGGTCGCCATCGCCGCCGCCGCGGGCATCGAGCTGAGCTGGGACGACTTCTCCGACCTGTCCTCGATCGTGCCGCTGATCGCACGGGTCTACCCGAACGGCGGCGCCGACATCAACCACTTCCAGGCGGCGGGCGGCGTCCAGTTCGTCGTCGGCACCCTCCTGGACTCCGGCCTCCTGCACGCCGACGTCACCACGGTGGCCGGGTTCGGCCTAGACCGCTACCGCCAGGAACCGATGCTGGCCGACGGCGAGCTGATCTGGGTCGACGGCCCCGGCCACTCCCTGGACCTCGAGGTCCTGCGTCCGGCCTCCGACCCGTTCGCCGCGGACGGCGGCCTGCGCATGCTCGCCGGCAACCTGGGCCGCGCCGTCATCAAGGTCTCGGCCGTGGCGACGGAGAACCACGTCGTCGAGGCCCCGGCCCGCGTGTTCACCACGCAGGAGGCGTTCCAGGAGGCCTTCCAGGCGGGCGAGCTGGACCGCGACGTCGTCGTGGTGGTCCGCCAGCAGGGCCCCCAGGCCAACGGCATGCCCGAACTCCACAAGCTCACCCCGCCGCTCGGCGTCCTGATGGACCGCGGTCACAAGGTCGCCCTCGTGACCGACGGCCGCATGTCCGGCGCCTCGGGCAAGATCCCGGCCGCCATCCAGCTGACCCCGGAGGCCGCGGTCGGCGGCCCGCTCGGCCGGGTCCGCGACGGCGACGTCGTGCGCCTGGACGCCACCGCCGGAACCTTGGAGGTCCAGGTGCCCGCGGAGGAGCTGGCGGCACGCCCGCTGGTGGACTTCCCGCCGACCAGCCGCGAGTGGATGGGCACGGGCCGGGAGCTCTTCGCCGCGCTGCGCCGTAGCGTCGGACCGGCCGACCGCGGTGCGACGGTGTTCGGCCCGATCACGGCCGACCACTTCGCCCCGGTGACCCACCACTAGCCGTCCCGCTTCAGCACCACCCAATATATTGGCCCCAGTACCACAGCTGACCTGCGCCTTAGCAATGGTTCTTTTGACTTCGTCGTCAAATGACCCATTGCAAAGGGCGCGGTGAGGCCCAACCAGCCCAGCCCGTGAACACGCCCGCAGACCGCTCCAACCTTCACCACACAGCCACCCTCGCGACCGCTCTGTCACCAGTCCGGATGCCATTGCAACGAGTCGTTTGCGGTCGTCCGCAAACGTTTTTTGCATCCGGGTGAGGGGCTGCAGGCACGCACCGGCAGAGTGCGAAGGCGGGCGGTAACGCAGGCTGACACGCGATATCGATCTTGGTTCCAGACCCGGCCTCAGTTTCGGCCCAGTTCGGCAAGGAGAGCAGCAGTGACCAACGGTGACAATCTTCGGGTGACGACCGGCGCGGACCTCCTCGTCCTGTCGCCCGTCATCCCCGTCGTCGTGGTCGACGACGCCGACCACGCGGTGCCGCTCGCCAGGGCACTGCTGCGCGGTGGCGTTCGCGTCATCGAGCTCACGCTGCGCACCCCCGCCGCGCTGGCCGCGATCGAGAACGTCGCTCGCGAGGTCCCGGAGATCGTGATCGGCGCGGGCACCGTCACGGCACCGGAGCACGCGGAGCAGGCGGCGAAGGCCGGGGCGGCGTTCCTCGTCACTCCCGGCACGACCGACCGGGTGCTCGACGCCGCCGACGCGACCGGGCTGCCGTACCTGCCGGGCGCGGCGACGGTGTCCGAGGTGCTGCGGCTGGCCGAGCGCGGGCTGACCGCACTGAAGTTCTTCCCGGCCGAGGCCGCGGGCGGGGTCGACTACCTGAAGTCCATCGGCGGTCCGGTCCCGCACGTGCGCTTCTGCCCGACCGGCGGCATCACCCCGCAGACCGCGCCGAACTACCTCGCGCTCGCGAACGTCGGCTGCGTCGGCGGTTCGTGGCTGGCCCCCAAGGACGCTCTCGCGCAGGGCGACTGGGACCGCGTCGAGACCCTTGCCCGCGAGGCCTCGCAGCTCGGGTAACCCAGCTCACGAACCGGAAGTTCGGCTCACATCACGAGACCGGCGTCCCACCGCGTTGGAATCTTCACCCAACCGGAGGTGACGCCGGTCTCCAATTAACAGGGGTTTGAGGAAAAGCGCGCGGAACTGCCGCCAATTGAGATTCCAGCCGGAACAGCCTCGACCTCCGTGGTGCCACACTCGCTCCTTGCAATGGCACGAGAGGAGCAGATGTGGCTGTCCAGGAAACCGATGTGGCGGGGCTGGCCGGGGAACAGCTGACCATGTCGGCATTCACCCAGCTGTCCGGCAGCCTGGGCGGTTATTCATTCGTCAAGGTGGTGGTCGACCGGCACAACGAGACCATTCACTTCCTCAACAACGCACGTCACGAGTTCCACGCGCTCTACATCGGCACCGAGATCCTGGGCATCGCCGAAAGCGAGGTGCGGGCGCGGATCGACGAGTTCAACCAGAGCTTCTACCACGCCTCTGACCGGCGGTTCTTCCTCGGCATCCTGTCGCTGCACAAGCGCGAGGGCAGGCTGATGTTCTCACTGGAGACCGTCGAGGTCGACACCATGCCGGCGGACATGATCGAGTCCTTCTACGCCGAGGTGCGCAAGAACGTCGATGCCGCGGCACCGTTGTTCTTCAAGCCCGCGAACCACCTCCAGGAACAGGCGGTGGTGGAGATTCCGGCGGAAAGATTGCCGCGGATTCTGGCGCACGAATTGTTCTCCAGTGCCGAGTTCGTGGCGCTGAACCCCGGCGTCACGAAGGGCCGTTTACGCGCGCTCCGCAGCGAGCAGGAGTATCGGGAGAACACGCTGGAGTGGTTCGACATCGTGGTGATGCACCGCGTTCCGGACGACATTCCGCGGCTCGCCGGCATCATCAACGCCGACCACACCACTCCGCTGTCGCACACGAACGTCCTCGCGACCGGCTGGTCCATCCCGAACGCCATCCAGATCGGCGCGTTCGACCTGATCGATCGGGAAGCCCTCGACGGCAAGTGGGTCGAGTACGAGGTGTCGCCGCAGAGCGCCGGGGTCGGGCTGCGGATGATCGACGAACCGCAGGACGCCGGCCGGCGTCCGGCCTGGTACGCGCAGCGCGTCACGCTCGACGAGCCCGAGCACACCTACAACCCGATCCTCCCCCTCGGCCGGATCCGCTACAACGACAGCCATCGCTACGGCACGAAGGCCGCGAACCTCGGCGAACTGCACCACGTGCTGGCCGCCGAGTCGCCGCGCCGCCTCCTCGGGTTCTTCTCGGTGCCACGTCCGCCGCGCGACAACCTCCTGCCGTACCTCGCGAAACTGCTCGGCAGCGACTCCGGCGACCTGCTCGGCGACGCCCAGAGGTTGCTCGCGGAACGGGTGCGGGTGCCGCGTGGGGTCGCCCTGCCGTTCTCGATGCACCAGGGCTTCCTGGAGTCTTCACCGAAGATCCAGCAGGTCATCGGCAAGCTGAAGATGGCACTGGAGCTCAACGCCCGCGAGATCGAGCCGTTGTGCGTCGAGCTGCAGCAGCTGATCCGCAGGACCCGCGTACCCGACTACCTGCTGTCCGAGCTGGACACCGCGCTGGTGGAGAACCTCGCGGGCGTGCGGACCTTCGTGGTGCGCAGCTCGTCGAACGCCGAAGACCTCGCCGGGTTCTCCGCCGCGGGCATCTACGAGTCGTACAACCACGTCACCAGCGCGGAGAAGATCGTGGAGTCGGTCAAGGAGGTGTGGGCGTCCCTCGTGTCCGCCCGCAGCGTGCGGCTTCGGCAGCAGGCCGGTATCTCGCTGGACGACTGCTTCATGGGCGTCGTGGTGCAGGAGCAGGTCAGGGCGGACTTCGGCGGCGTCATGGTCACCACGAACCCGATGAACCGCAACGACTTCCGCAACGTCTACGTCAACGTCTCGCCGAACGTCACCGACGTCGTCGAAGGCTCGAAGCAACCGATGCAGTACCTGTACTCCACTGTGGAGGGTGGCGGTCGCACGGTCTCCCTCGGTGACGCGGAGGAAGACCTGGGCGTCGCCGCCCACGCGCAGCTGCAACGCCTCGCGATCGTCGGCAGGCTGCTGCAGTCGCACTTCTCGCCGGACTACACGTTCGACTCGCCGGTCGACATCGAGTGGCTCGCCACCGACGACCTCCTGTACGTCCTGCAGCTGCGGCCGTACTCGATCTGATGCTGGGTCTTCGCGTACCGGCGACTCCGGAAGTGGCGCGTGCCGTCCGCCTGACGTACGGCTTCCAGTTCTTCTTCGGGCTGCTGCTGTGGATCCCGATCTTCTACGAGTACCAGAAGCAGCTCGGGCTGAGCGACGCCGAGATCTTCGGCATCCAGTCGATCTACTACATCGCGTTCTGCCTCCTGGAGATCCCTACAGGCATGGTCGCGGACCGCTTCGACCACCGCACGTCGCTGTGGCTCGGCGCGAGCGTGCTGGTCGTGGCGAACCTGGTGCCGGTGCTCGCCGGCAACTACACAGGGTTCCTCGTGCACTTCCTGCTGATCGCACTGGCCAGGTCGCTGATCTCCGGCGCGCAGAGCGCCTACCTCTACGAATACCTCCACGCGCACAACGTCGGGCACCTCTACCTCGAGGCAGAGGGGGTCGGAAGGTCGTACAGCCTGGTCGGCAAGATCGTGTGCTGGCCGGTGATCGGCCTGCTGATGCAGTGGAACACGCCGTCGCCGTACTGGCTCACCGCGATCAACGCGGCGATCGCCGTCGGGCTGGCGCTCAGGCTCCCGCCGATCCCGGGCTGGACACGGCCGGAGGGCAGGACGTCGAAGCTGCTCGCGGGTGTCGGCGGCGCGTTCCAGGACCTCGGCAGGTCCCGCTGGCTGCTGCTGTTGATGATCCAGGGCATCGCGATGTTCACGCTGGTCCGGATCCTGCAGGTGAACCTGTTCCAGCCGGTGCTCGAGTCGAAGCACGTCCCGGTCGGCTGGTACGGCTCGGTGCTCGCCGCGATGACGATCTTCGAGGCGATCGCGGCGGCGCGTCCGCACTGGCTGTCGCGCAGGATCGGCCCGGCGAAGTCGGTGTTCCTGCTGACGGTCGTGATGGCGCTGGCGATCGGGTTCGTCGTGCCGTCCGGCGGTGTGGTGACGATCGTGTTGCTGTGCCTGTTCTCCGTGACGGCGGGCATGAGCTTCCCCGTCCAGAAGAAGCTGCTCAACGACGCCATCCCAGACCCCCGTTACCGCGCAACGCTTCTGTCGATGGAGTCCATCATGGACCGTGCCGTCTGCGCGGTCGTGGCGATCGCGCTCGGCGCCTACCTCACCGGTGGAAGGCTCGACGAGTTCCTGGTGCTGTCGTCGGTCGTCACGGTGATCGTGATGGCGTCGCTGGCGGGCCTGCTGGTCGCCGTCAGGACCACAAGGCGGCGACGAGCGCAGCTCGTCCCGTGATGCCGAGCTTGCGGTAGGCGCTCGACAGGTGCAGTTCCACCGTGCGCCGGGTGAGGTGCAGGGCTTCGGCGATCTGCCGGTTCGTGAGGCCCTGCGCCGCCATCCGCGCGACCCGGTTCTCCTGCTTGGTCAGGCCCTGCACCTGGTCGTCCTCGTCGCGGACCTCGTTGCCCGCGAGTTTGGCCAGCGGATGCGCGCTCAGCCGGCGGGCCAGTTCGAACGACCGCCGCAGGTGCGCCGCGGCCTCGTCGGCACGGCCCTTGCGCCGCAGGTGGTGGCCGAGCCAGTACAGCGACTGGGCGTGCAGCAGGCGGTGCGGTGACGAGGCGAGGAGTTGTTCGGCCTCGGCGAGGACGTCGATGTCGTCGGTGCTCATGCCGACGCTCATCAACGCCGTGCCGATCACCCTCGTCGACCCCCACCGCTTGGCCAGGTCGAGCTCCTCGTGCGCGAGCCGGGCGGCGTCCTCCCGGTTGCCCAGCGCCAGGTACGCGCGGACGGCGTGGTGCCGCCACGCCATGAGCGCGGGGTTGGGCATCTCGCGTGCGGCGAGCCGGCGGCCCGCTTCCAGCAGGTCCTCCAGCGCGCCCTCCGCGTGGCACGACGCGAGCTTGAGGCGGCCTCGGGCGTAGACGATGTTGATGTGCTGCAGCAGGGTCCCGTCCTCGGTGACGAGCGGGGCCGCCTCGTCGAACTGGCCCATCTCGATGCAGACCTCGGCGAGCTTCGCGGTCGCGAGCACGACGGCCGGGCACTCCATGTTGCCCGTGGAGACCGGCGGCGTCAGGAACGTGTACGCGCGCGCCAGGTCGCCGCTGTTGTGGAAGGCGGCGGCACGGGCGATCATGCTGAGCATCCCGCGGCGCAGGTGCGGGTCGTGCGAGACCGGCGCGGTGCTGTGCGAGAGCCACAACTTGTTGATGTGCTCGGGATTGTCGCCGAGCACCGGCACCAGGAACGTGAAGACGTAGGACGCGCCGAAGACGTCGACCCATTCGCCGTCGAGCGCCTCCAGCGCGTGCTCGACGGCTTCGGGGTACGAGTCGCCGCTGCGGGCGTTGCCGACCGCGAGCAACACCGACCGGGCACGCTTGAGGTTCGGGTCCTGCGGGATGTCGCCGACGAGGTCCTCGAAGTACTTGCCCGCGCAGTTGGCCATGTGCGCGTCGCGGTTGGCCGACAGCAAGTACGTGGTGCAGACGAGGTTCCAGACCAGATCGCGGTCCTCCGGCAGGAGCCGGGCGATGACCATGATCGCGAGCGAGACGGCGAAGTGCGCGTCCGAACCCGTGCACATGCGCCGGATCAACCCCAGCGCGACGTTCGCGGCGAGGTGCGGGTCCTCGCACCGCATCAGCGCGTCGCGGACCCGGTCGCGGCCCAAAGCGTTGTCCCGCAGGTGTTCCGTGTGCCCGAGCTCGACCTCGACCGCGAGGCGGTCCTCGTCGGACAGGTGCTCGTCGAGCGCCCGTTCGAGGTGCTCGACGCCGCCGACCTCGCGCAGCAGGTCGACGGACCACGGTAAGCGAACGGACCTGGCCTTGAGCACGTGCTCGGCGACGCGCTCGTCCGGGGCGTCCGACTCGAACAGCAGCCAGGCTGCGCGGGCGTGCGCGGCGGAACGGACCGCGACAGGCATGTCGGCGAGAATGCTGTTGCGCACGAACGGATGCCGGAACGTCAGCGGGTCGGTGTCGGCGAGGACGCCGAGGCGGACGAGCATGTCGACGGCGGGCAGCGCGTCGAAGCCGGTGAGTGCGGAGAGCAGTTCGAGACCGGCGTCGCCGTCCAGGACGGCCGCGGACCGGGCGACCTCGGCGGCGCCGGTGTACTCGCGCAGCCGCATGCCGATCATCTCGCCGACCGCGGCCGAACCCTCGCCTTCCTCACGCAACAAGGCCTGGAGCAGGTAGGGGTTGCCGCCGGTGAGCTCGTGGCAGCGTTTCGCGTCCCGGTCCGGGAAGTTCTCGGTGAGGCTTTCGACGGCGGTGACGTCGAGGCCGTCGAGGTCGAGGCGGTGCGGGTGGGCTCCGGCGATCTCGGGCAGCGTGACCTCGTCCGTGGAGAGGTAGCCCTGGGACGCGCCGAGCGCGATGACGACCGGCATCTCCTGCAGCCGTGGGCGCAGGTAGGCGAGCGCGCGCTTGGAGAAGGTGTCGGCGACGTGCACGTCGTCGATGACCATCAGGATCGGTCCCTGGCGCGCGGAGTCCGCGGCACGCGCGTACAGCTCTTCCAGGTCGTGCTCGTTCGCGAGGCATGGCGCGAGCTGCCGCACCACCGCACCGGGGAGGTGGCTCTCCAGGCGGGCGCTCTTGGCCAGGCGCACGGTGAAGCCTCGTTGGCGGGCGTCGGCGGCGAGGGCGTCGAGCACCGCCGTCTTGCCGATGCCGAACTCACCGGTGACGACGACGCACGAGCCGCTTCCCCGGACCGCGTCGTCGAGCAAACGTCCGAGAGTCGCGAGTTCGCAGTCCCGGCCGAGTAGTGGAGATGTCACCTCTGTCTACCCCTGCCTTCGGTACCGAGAGGACCGCAGGTCGAAGGTTTCGGTGTTCCTTCGGTGCCGACCGTAGAGACCTGCGCTTCGTCGTCGGGCAAACTTACCCACAGGTAACGGCTAACGGAACTGTGAGCTGTTCGCAGTGGTGAGCGGGTGCAACGCGATGATCTTCGCCGGGCTCGTGCGCGGGTGGTTGCGCCTCGCCTGCCTGCTCATCGGCTCCCGCCTGGGTTCACATCTGCCACGCCGGCGGAAACCTCTCGGTGTGGACTGTCTCAGCGCGTGTGAGAGTGCCGACGTCGACGGGGTTGTCGGCGTGCGAGGCCAGCGAGTCCACAACCGACAGCACCGCGGCGATGGCGACGACCACGCCCGCCGCCACCAGCAGGACGCTTCGGGTGACGGAGCACGGCTCACGCATGCCGGGTGGACTCCCGGTCAGCACCGGTCGCAGCGCCGGCGCGAACATGCCGAAGTCGGCCGCGTCACGCCGGCAGTCCTCGCACCCGGCTAGGTGCCGGGAGAAGCCCACGTGCTGCGCCGGGTCCAGAACGCCCAGCGCGTACGCCGCCACATCACCGCACGGCCCTTCCGGGCTCGTGCGGTTCTCGTCGTCCTGATCTTGGTCTGCTCCCGCGTGCTCGTGATGTGGTTGACGGATCACCATCACTAGCTCCTGTCCTGCAGCGCCCGGCGAATCGTGTGCATCGCCTTGTACAACCGGGACTTGACGGTTCCTTCCGGGACCCCGAGAACGATCGCGGCCTCCTTCACCGTTCGTCCCATGACATACGTTTCATAAATCGCTGAACGGTGTTCATCACTCAATTGGCGTACTACCTCGGTGATGACCATTACCGAAAGTGTCTGTTCCGTGTCGTCCGGAGATTCAGCGATGTCCGGGCGCAACAATTCGACTTCCTGCGGCCGCGCCTGCCGGCTCCGCCATCCGTCGATCACAATGCGACGAGCCACAGTACAAAGCCAGCCGCGCAACATCCCTGGTTCACGAACGAGGTGCGCGGAGTTCTGCCAGGCCCTGATCAACGTCTCCTGGACGACGTCTTCCGTCCACTGGCGATCGTAGTTGGTCAGGCACAGGACCTGCGAGAACAACATCCGCTGGAACTGCCCGTAGAGCAAGGTGAGCAATTCTTCGTCCTGATGGGCTTGTGCGACCTTGCCCTGATCAACCATGAAGCTGACGACCTCCCCAGATATCGGCGACAGGTTCGCTTCGGGCGGCAGTCCCAGCGACTCGGTGGCCGAGCACGGAATCGTCCAGATACTACATCGCGAACGCGAAATCCTCTCGGGTACGTAAATCAGCACCTAATGGTTCGCCAATTGTTGTGTGATGCACGTCACATAGACCTCTGCTCCTCCCCCGTGAACTCCGACCTCACCTGCGCGTATCACCTTTGAAGGCAGCTCGATCGCGGGAGGGAACGGGCACTATGCGTCACCGCTTGGACACGCTGGGGCAGCACGCAGCGCTGTTCACCATCCTGTCCGTCGTATTTCTGGGGGCTTTCATCGGAGCCGTCCCGGCTAATGCGCAATCGACAGAGGTACAGCCGTCAGACCGTTCATTCATGGTTTCCCTGAGGCAGGCGAATTCATGGCTGGTGCCGGTGAGCAAAGATGCTCCGGCGCGTTCCACGGACGCCGGCACGAGCAACGCCGGACGGGACGTCTTCGAAGGGCATTCGCGGCTCGACATCGACCTCCTGAAAGCCGCCGAAGAACTGGGCGTGGTCCTGCCCAACGACATCAGCGGTGAACACCAGTCACTCGTCGACGAGATGGCAGGACGCACCGGGGACAACCACGACCGCGCCTACGCGACGATCGTCCGGCAAGCGCAGGGCGGACTTCTCGTAATGGCCGTGCAAACGCGAGCGACAACGCAGAACACCACAATTCGAACGCTCGCTCACCAAGCCGCGCAGATGCTGATTCGCACAATGACGGTTCTCGAGAACACCGGCAAGGCCGACCCGTCAGCGTTCGAATTGGTGACCGCCAAGGCACAGGTGAACTCGGTCCGCGTCATCGGCCAGAACATCGAACCGTCAGACCGGGAATTGCTCGTCCTGCTCACCCAGCATTCGCTGTGGCAGAAACCGGCGAGCCGCGAAAGCTCCAACCGGGCCCGCGACGCGAAGGTCCGCAAGGTCGCGGGCCAGCTCGCCGCCGAGCACACCCAGCTGGCCCAGGCGGTCACGGAGGCCGCCCGCCAGATCGGCGTGGACCTCCCCACCGAACCGACGACGGAACAGAAGTCGTGGGCGAACGCCATCTCGTCCAGCTCAGGCGACGAGCTCGACAGCATGTACGCGAACCTGTCCCGCGCCGCCGACGGCTCGCTCGTCAGCCAGGTGGCCCACGCCCGCGCGACGACCAGGAACGTCCCCGCGCGCATCGCCGCCCAGACGGCCCTGACCATCTTGCTCAAGCACATGCTTCTGCTGGAGGGCACCGGCCTAGTGAAGGCGAACTCGCTGCAGATGACCGACATCCCGGCTCTCACCCAAACGAAGCCCAACAGCAGCCCGCCACCGCAACCCGACGACTCGTCCACGAGCGTCGGCTTTCTGACCGGCATCGCCGTCCTGGTGGTCGCCGGCGCGGGCATCCTCTGGCTGGTCCGGGCGATCGGTCACCACGGAGAACATCGCCGCTGACGCCCACCCCACCGCCTTAGCAATGACTCGTTTGTCGGCGTCGTCAAATGAGTCATTGCTAAGGCGCAGGTCAGCACGGTGTTGGGGTGAGGTGACGATGCCGAACGGGCGTGCAGGAGGCGTCGGCGGGCTCAGGAGCGAGGCGACGGCGATGCCGTGTCGACTCGTTCGACGACGTGCGCCTCGGTGGGGTCGACCGCCTCCCACTTGCCGACGAGCCGGTCGATGACGGCGGCCGGCACCGGCTCCGGACGGGCCCGGTTGCGAGCGTGGATCACGTTTTTCGGCGCTTCGAGCCCGATCAGGGTGACGCGGGCGCGGTAGTCGGCGGCGAGTCCGATGCAGCGCTCGCGCAGTTGCTGGGAGATGTTGGTCGCGTTCCAGACGAACCGCTCCCCCGCCCGCAACAGCGACCGGGCTTCCTCGAACGCGGCGGCGGCGACGGCGCGCTGGTCTCCGTCGGGTGTGATGCCGAGCCGCGAGCGCACCGCGTCGAGGCTCACCACCGGCCAGCCCGGCCGGTGGGCGGCGATCCAGTGGTCCTTGCCGACGCCCGGCAGTCCGGACAGCACCGTCACCTCGACGCGCGTGTCGTCGTAGGCGGCGTAGCCGGGGTCGCGGCCAGGCGTGCGGAAGTACTGGAAGCGGGCGTGGTCGGACGGGAAGGCCCGCGGCCGGTCCAGGCAGTCGCGCTCACGGCAGTACTCCTCGAACAGCGCGATGTTCTCCAGCACCGAGTCCGCGTCGCCGCAGATCCGGCCGAGGATGTCGGCGCGGGCGAGTGTCGCCAGGTCGTCGTTGCGCGCGAGCAGGCTCACCCGGAACGCGATGGGGTCGAGGTCGGGTCGTTCCAGCGCCCAGAACGGCACCTGGTGGTGCCGCACCAGCGCGGCAACGTGCTCGCGCCAGGCGATCGGGCGTCCCATCTCCCACAACAGCTTGCGCGCCAGCAGGTCTCCGGCGCGGGAGTGGCCGTGCGCGGTGACGAGGCCGTCGGCGATCTGCGTGCGGAACGGCTTCGCGGCGTCGTGCAGCAGCACCGTCGCGAACAGGCGCACCCGGTCCGCCTCGGGACGCGACCGCCATTCGGGCAGCGACACCAGGGCCTCGCACGCCATCCGGGTGTGCGTGGCGACGTCACCCTCGGCGTGGTGCACGGGGTCCTGCGGCACGCCTTCGAGTGCGCGGACCCACGGGAACGCCGAGCGCACGGCGTCCCAGTCGACGGTCCACTGCGGACCGGTGGGGCACAGTTGCTCAAACACGGGCCACCACCTGGTTCGGCAGGATCGGGCGGTCCTGCCAGTGGCTGCCCGAGTCCAGCACGGCGGTGAGGAACGTGGGCCTGACCCACTTGTAGCGCTCGACCGTGCGCCCGTTCTCCTCCACCTTGATGTAGAGGCCTTCCATGTCGTCGTCCGAATCCGTTTCCGCGACAACGACTTCCGGGTCCTGCCCCGCCGCCCGCGCCGCGTCGAGCAGTGCGTCACGCCATCGAGAAGTGCGGCACGTGGACGGGCCCAGCAACGCGGTCAGGTCCTTCAGGCGGCGCAACGGTCCCTCGTGCAGCACCGGCACCGACACCACCGGCGTACCCGAGAGCACGCGCCGGCGTTCCGGCGTGGACAGGAACTCGCCGGTCTCGCGGTCGAGCAGGTCGAACTCGCAGAAGTGGTGCGGCAGCGCGTCGTAGAACACGGTGTGCTTGGCGTACAACCACTCCCCGTAGAGCACGAACCGCGTGCCGAGCCTCTCCCACAGCACGCCCTGGTGCGTCGCGGCCCACGCCTTCAACGGCGCGAACTGCCGTTCCCTGGGCCCGCCCGCCAGGAAATGGCCGCGTGACTGCAGTTTCAGCACGCCGCCGGAGTCGAAGCTGATGCCCGCGTTGGCACCGTCGAGCTTCTCCTCGACGACGAGGTGCCGCCCCGCGATCGCGCGGAACGGCACCTGGTCGAGGTCCTCGTCGCCTGGTTGCAGGCGCGAGCCCTCGAGGTGGGGCGTTCGCGGGTACTTGCGCAACATGCCCCGATTTGTATCCCGTCCGCGCGCCCGCGAGCGAACGGTTTACGCCCTGCCGACGAACGCCGCCTTGTCGGAGTTGAAGGTCGGCTCGAACACGAGCTGCATCTCACCGGGCTGCGCACCGACCGAGTACGCGACGTGGAAGGTGTAGGTCTTGCCCGGCAGAACGGTCGCCGAGTCGAACGTGCTGTCACAGCCGCCGCTGGAGTCGAACACCATCTCGGCCTTCTGCCCGTTGAACTGCGCGTCGATGCCGACCGACATCAACGCGGTCTCGAACGCGGCGCTCGTCCCGTTGGTGATGGTGATCTCGAACCTCACCGCGCGGGCGATGTTCGACGGCGCCGCGTACTGGCCGGGCGTGCAGGCGGCGGGCGCGGCGACGTCGACCGAGAGGCCGTTCGCCCACGTGAACCGCTTGCCCCAGGTCGGGTTCTCGGTCAGCGCGTCCTTCCGAGCGGTCTCGGCGGGAGCCTCGACCTGACCGGGGTTGGTGTCTCCGAGGATCTTGTCGAGTTCCTTCACCACGGCCTGTTGCGCCACCACGGTCAGCACGATCGCGATGACGCAGAGGACGACGCCGACCGTCGCGAGGACCTTGCGCGTGCCGAACAACGCGATGACGCCGAGCACGATCCCGACGAACGCGGCGATCGCCGTGAGGTTGTTGAGGAAGATGACCCACGAGCCGACCACACCGACGATCCCGAGGATCACCGCGGCCCAGGCGAGCGCACCGAATCGTGTCGGCTTCTGCGGTGCGACCTGAGGCTGGGCGTAGACGGGCGGCGTCGGAAAGGTCATCACGTCTCCTGGAGGGTTGCGATGTGTGACCACGACGTCGATCGGTCCCGTTCACCCGTTAGCCCCAACCATCAGCGTCACCCGATCGAGTTATGACCGGCCAGTCGGCCGACTTCCGAAGGTAGCCAAGCGACTACGATCCGTACATGGCTCGACGACTCGCCGGAACCCTGCTGGCCGCGATCGCCGTACTCGGCGTGACAACGACACCCGCCCAAGCCGCCGTCGACTTCACCGGCACGGTGAAGCTCGACAACTGCTCCGGCTCGGTCGTCCGCCTGCCCAGCTCCGCTCCGGCGGACAAGGCGCTCGTGCTCACCAACGGGCACTGCGTCGAGTTCATGAAGCCGGGCCAGGTGCTCGTCGACCGGCCGGTGGACCGCACTTTCAAGCTGCTCGGCGGATCCGGCGCGGAGATCGCGAAGCTGCACAGCGCCAAGCTCGTCTACGCGACGATGACCGGCACCGACGCCGCGCTCTACCAACTCGACAAGACCTACCAGCAGATCCAGCAGCAGCACGGCAGCCCCGCCCTCGAACTGTCGGCGTCGCGCCCCGTCGCCAAGTCGGAGATCCGGATCGTCTCGGGCTACTGGACGCGGATCTACTCCTGTCAGATCGACGGTTTCGTCCACCAGGTCAAGGAAGCGAACTGGACCTGGAACGACTCGCTGCGCTACACGCCGTCGTGCAACACCATCGGCGGCACGTCGGGCTCGCCGATCATCGACAACGCGAGCGGCAAGGTCGTCGGTGTCAACAACACCGGCAACGAGAGCGGCGGCCGCTGCACGATGAACAACCCGTGCGAGGTCGACGCCGACGGCAGGATCACCGTCCGCCGGGGCACCAACTACGGCCAGCAGACCTTCGGCTTCGTCTCCTGTTTCGGTCCCCGCACGACGCTGGACCTGACGCTCCCCGGCTGCCAGATCGCGAAGCCCCAGCCGTAGCCGGCCACGGACACGAGAAAGCCGGGACGCCCCTGCCCGCGTCCCGGCTTTCTCGGCCTTCGACTACCTCGCGGCGCGCACGATCAGGTCAGCCACGGTGTCCGGGTGCGACACGGCCACCGAGTGCGAAGCCCCCTTGACCTCGACGACCGCACGGCCCTGGGCGCGCTCGGCCATCCACTTCTGCGCGGCGATCGGGATGTTCTTGTCCTTGCCCGCCACCACGAAGTACGACGGGACGGTGCGCCACGCGGGTTCGCCGGCCTTCTCCGTCAGCGCGGTGTCGTTGATCGGCCGCTGTGTCGCCGCCGCCAGTGTCGCGTCCTTGCGGGACACGTCGGCCGCGAACTGCTGCCAGTACTTGTCCTGCTGGATCGTCAGGTCCTTGCTGCCGTCGCCGATGTCGATGGTGGACAGCGTGTCCCCGAGGGTGCTGCCGGGGAACTTGTTCGACAGTTCGAGAGCGCTCTCGCCCTTCTCCGGCGCGAACGCCGCGACGTAGACGAGCGACTTCACGTTCGGGTTGCCGAGCGCCGCGGCCGACTGGACCATGCCGCCGTAGGAGTGTCCGGCGAGGACGATCGGCCCGTCGATCGAGGCGAGCACCTGGCGCAGGTAGTTCGCGTCACCGGTGACGGACCTGAGCGGGTTCGCCACCGCCACGACCTCGAACCCCTTGCGCTGCAGGCGTTCCACGACACCGTTCCAGCTGGACCCGTCCGCGAACGCGCCGTGCACCAGCACGATCGTCGGCTTCTTGGGGCCCTGCTGCTTTTCGGCGTCCTCCGCCGCACCGGCACCGGACGGAACAACGGCGGCCAGTGCCAGGAGCGTCCCCAGAACCGCGAACACCTTGCGAACTCGCATCGGTCTCTCACTCTCTCGTCGGCCACCGCTCGGTGGTGCATCGTGCTCGATTAGGTCGTGCACGATGTAAGTTACCCGACGAGTTACCTCGCGCGCGATGTGTTTCAGCTCACCGGCGCTCGGCGCCGTGCTTCACCCGGTTCAGCGCCTTGCGGAGAACGGTGATCTCCTCGAGAGTCATGCCGAGCGCCTTGCCGAGCTGGTTGAACATCTCGGCACCGATCCACCGCAGGTCACGGCCCTTGTCGGTGAGCTGGACGAGCACGGATCGCTCGTCGTCGGGGTGCGTGACGCGCACCAGCAGCCCGCTCTTCTCCAGCCGCTTGATCAACGGCGAGAGCGTGCTGTACTCCAGGGCGAGCTCCTGCACGAGCTCCCGGATCGGCCTCGAGTCCTTCTCCCACAGCAGCAGCATCACCAGGAACTGCGGATAGGTGATGCCCGCCTTGTCGAGGATCGGGCGGTAGAAGCCGGTGACCGCTCGCGACGTCGTGTAGAGGTCGAAGCAGAGCAGGTCCGAGACCGTGGGAGTCACGGCGGACGGCGCTTCGGGAGTAGTGCTCACGCTTTTCAGGCTACTCGGAGCCCACCGCTCGAGCGGCGTGATCGGTTGCGGCACCCCGAAGGGGACCTGCCCTGGCCTACGACCAGGGCTCGTCCAGCGCCGAGGCCTCGGCTCCCGCGGCGCGCAGCTCGTCGCGCACCACGCGATAGGCGAGGCCTTCGGCATAACCCTTGCGCGCCAACGCACCCACGAGGCGACGGATCTTCGTCGTCTCGTCCACGCCGGACAGGGTGCGCAGGCGTTTGCGGACGAGTTCGCGGGCACGCTCTTCCTCGGCCTCGCTGTCGACCGCGGCGACGGCCTCGGCCACCACCTCGTCCGCCACGCCCTTGCGGCGCAGCTCCATGGCCAGGGCGCGGCGGCCCAGACCGTTGTACGTGTGCCGGGAACGCACCCACATCTCGGCGAACTCCGCGTCGTCGATCAGGCCGGCACGGTCGAACTTGCCGAGGACGACCTCGGCGGCGCCGGCGCTGATCCCCTTGCGCAGCAGGGCGTCGTACAGCTCCTGCCGGGAACGGGCCCGAGCGGTGAGCAGCGCGTAGCAGATGTCCCGCGCTTTGCGCTGCTCCTCAGCGTCGTCCAAACCTCAACCTCTTAGAACTCGACCGGCGCGGCGGGAACCGTCTCGTCGGCGTCGAGGGTGGCGCCGATGCCGAGCTTGTCCTTGATGCGCTTCTCGACCTCGTTCGCGATGTCGGGGTTGTCCAGCAGGAACTTGCGGGCGTTCTCCTTGCCCTGGCCCAGCTGGTCGCCCTCGTAGGTGTACCAGGCACCGGACTTGCGCAGGATGCCCTGGTCGACACCCATGTCGATGAGCGAGCCCTCGCGGCTGATGCCCTTGCCGTAGAGGATGTCGAACTCGGCCTGCTTGAACGGCGGCGCGACCTTGTTCTTCACGACCTTGACCCTGGTGCGGTTGCCGACGGGCTCGCCGCCGTCCTTCAGGGTCTCGATGCGGCGCACGTCCAGGCGCACGGAGGCGTAGAACTTCAGCGCCTTACCACCGGTCGTGGTCTCCGGGGAGCCGAACATCACGCCGATCTTCTCGCGCAGCTGGTTGATGAAGATCGCGGTCGTGTTGGACGCGCTGAGCGCACCCGTGATCTTGCGCAGCGCCTGGCTCATGAGGCGGGCCTGCAGACCGACGTGGTTGTCGCCCATCTCGCCCTCGATCTCGGCGCGCGGCACGAGGGCGGCGACCGAGTCGATGACCAGGATGTCGAGCGCGCCGGAGCGGACCAGCATGTCCGCGATCTCGAGCGCCTGCTCACCGGTGTCGGGCTGCGACACCAGCAGCGCGTCGGTGTCGACGCCCAGCTTCTTCGCGTACTCGGGGTCGAGCGCGTGCTCCGCGTCGATGAACGCGGCGATGCCACCGTTGCGCTGTGCGTTCGCGACCGCGTGCAGGGCGACGGTCGTCTTACCCGACGACTCCGGACCGTAGATCTCGACGACCCGGCCGCGCGGCAGGCCACCGATGCCGAGCGCCACGTCCAGCGCGATCGCGCCGGTCGGGATCACCGCGATCGGGGCACGGCCCTCCTCGCCGAGGCGCATCACGGAGCCCTTGCCGAACTGCTTGTCGATCTGCGCCAGGGCCAGCTCGAGCGCTTTGTCCCGGTCGGGTGCTGCGGGTGCCATCTTGGGTCCACCTTTTGTCGTCTGCCGTTGCTTCGTCATGTTGGACCTGACGCTACTGGCGGGGTCTGACAATTCTGCGAAGCCGGGGGTCGCAGCCACTGTAGCCGAACACGTGTTCGAGCACACGCGACACTCCCGGCGCCCCGGTCAGCGGCGATTTTCCGGGACGTCGAACGCTTCGCAGACCGCGATCCAGACTTCCTTGGCCTCGATCCCGGCCTCCAGCGCCTCGTCCGCGGTACGGCCCCCGAGCGACGACAGCACGTGGTCGCGGGCGATCATCTCGGCCCTGACCTGGCCGAACTCCCCCGCCATGAGTTTGCGGAACATGGTGATGCGCACCGGAAGACCCTAACGAACGGGCCTGCGCAGCGATGCGAGGAGGCACACGACCAGCAGCGGCAGCGCGGTGAACCCGACGATCAGCCCGAGCGCCGCGTACGACCACGCCGTCACGACGATCCCGGCCACCGCTCCGCCGATGGCGCCGCCGACGTTCATCACCAGATCGGACAGTCCCTGCGCGGCGGGCCGGTCCTCGACCCGCACGGACTCCGTCAGCAACGCGGATCCCGCCACCAGCCCGGCCGACCAGCCGAAGCCGAGCAGCGCCAGCCCCACGGCGAGTTGCGGGGCGTCGTGCGAGGGCGCCGTCCCCGCGACCCCGGACGCCGCCACCACCAGCGACGCGCCGATCGCGAGCACCGGCACGCGGCCCATCCGGTCCGCCATCCACCCGAACAGCGGGCTCGCGGCGTACATCGCGGCGACGTGCAGGCTGATCACGACGCCGACCACGCGCAACGACGACCCGGCGTGGTTCATGTGCACCGGTGTCATCGACATCAGCCCGACCATCGCCGTGTGGCACAACATCACACCAACGAGTGCAAGTCGTGCCATCGGCCCGAGCGTCGCCCAGATCTTCAGGCCGCGGGGGCTCTCACCGCTGGCGCCTCCGGCGCAGCAGTCCGCGGATTCAACCGGTCGTGTGCTCTTCACGACGACCAGCGGGTCCGGCCGCAGTCCGAACTGGATCACCAGCACCGCGGCCGCGAGGACGACGGCCGCCAGCAGGAACGGCCCGGCGCCCGCCGGGAGACCCAGCGCGCCGGCCGCCCGCCCGGCGGGATCGGCCAGGTTCGGGCCGATGATCGCGCCGATCATGGCCGCCCACACCACGCGGGAGAGTTCGCGCGCACGGCGATGCGGATGCGCCAGGTCCGTCGCGGCGTAACGAGCCGCGTAGTTCGCGCTGGACGCCCCTCCGAACAGGAGGAGGCCCACCAGCAGCACCTGCCACGACCCGAGGCCCACGGCGACAGCGGCGATCAGCGCGCCGAGCCCTCCCATGCCGTAGCCGAGGACGAGCGCGGGACGACGCCCGCTGCGTTGCGCGAGCCGGGCTCCCGGCAGGGCGAGCAGCGCGGCGCCCGCGACGGCCGCGGTCTGCGCGAGCCCGCCGACGGCCTCGGACCCGGAGAGCGCGGCGGCGATCAGCGTGCTGAACGCGAGGCCGATCGTCACCGCCGCCGACCCCAGGACCTGGGTGCCGGTCAGGACGCGGACGACCTTGCGCTGCACGCGTTCGACCTGCGGCGCGACGGTCACCATGATCACGATCGTGGCACGGCCGGACCTCTCGCCGACAGGTCCATCAGGGGCGGTTACTCCCCCGGTTGCACGGACTTCTCGAAGAAGTCGGCCATCTCGTCCGCCTTGAGCTCGTCCGCGTTCTCCTCGGCGGTCTTGGTGAGGATGCCGAACATGGGACGGCCCTTGGCGGTGAACACCAGCACGCCGGTGCCGCTCGACGTGGCCGCGCTGTAGCCGCCCTCCAGGCCGTTGCCGGTCCAGTCGGCCTCGACGCGGTCGGTCTGGAACGACTTCGAGATGGAGGCCGCGTTGTTCTCCGCGCCGGTGACGCTGTCGGTGAGGATGTACTGGACCTCGTAGCCGTCGCGGATCGTGCAGCTCACGACCGTGCCCTTGATCTCCTCCATGCCGGTGATCTGCGCGGAGTCGGCCTTCTCGCAGCCGCCACCGTCCGGCACGGCGCCCGCGAGCTGGCGCAGGCACTTCGTGAAGCCCTGGCCGTCCTGCGAGGTGTCGTCCTTGCACTCGTCGGCGCTGGGCAGGCTCGGGCCGGACAACGCGAAGACCGCGCCGATCACGCCCGCCACCACGAGGACGGCGGCGCCGGCACCGATGAGGACCTTCTTGTTGTCCTTCTTCGGTGCCTGCTGCGGGAAGTTCGCCGGGTAGCTGCCGCTGGTGTTCGGGTTCACCTGATAGGTGCCGCTCGCCGAGTACGCGCCGCTCGGGTACGAACCACTCGGGTAGGAACCGCTGGGATACGAACCGCTCGGGTACGAGCCGCTGATCACGGGGTTCGGGCCGCTGACGTTCGGGTTCACCGGGTGCGGGCCGGTCACGGCGGGGCTGACCGGCGCGGTGACGACTGTGGGCGGCTCGACGAACTTGGGCTTGTCGTCCTCGGCCTTGAGCGTGATCGTCGCCCGGTCGACGACCTGCGCGCCGGACGCGACGATCGTCTCCGGGTGGTCGGGGTTGGTCGGGACGATGCCGACCTTCTCCGCGATGATCTGCGCGACCAGCGGCATCCGGCACGAGCCGCCGACCAGGTAGACGTGCTCGGGCGTGACGCCAGCGGCGCGGACCGTCGAGATGAGCACCTCGGTGCTGCGGATCAGGCTCGGCCTGATCAGCGCCTCCAGCTCGGCGCGCGTGATGACGACCTTCTCGAACGGCTCCGGCATCAGCACCTCGACCTGGGGCAGCTCGGAGAGGTCCTCCTTCGCGAGCCGCAGCTCCTCGCTCAGGCCGAGGCGGGCGCGGTGGTCGTCGACGGTGACCGGGCGCATCAGCCGCTGCCAGCCGGCCGGGTCCTTGTGCGAGACGGTGCGGCCGATGTGCTCCATCAGCGCCTGGTCGACGTCGAGACCGCCGACGTCGCTGAGGCTGCCGTCCGCCAGGATGCGGTGCTGGGAGTCGAGCACGGAGACGTCGAACGTGTCGGCGCCGAAGTCGTAGACGGCGAGCGGGCGGCCTCCGCCGAGCGAGGCCACCGCGATGGCCTCGGGGACGGGCACGAGCTCGCCGGTCATGCCCGCGAGCCTGGCCGAGGACAGCAGCCTGTTGCGCCTGGTGGGCCCCCACTCGGCGGGGTGCGTCAGGCGGATCTCGTCGAGGTGCTCGCCCTTCAGCAGCGCCGTCACGGCCTCCATGACGCGCGCGTAGATGGCCGCGAGCGCGTCGTTGGTCGGCAGGTTCTGCTCGCCGAGCTTGATGGTCGCCTTGTCGATGTGGCGCTTGGGGTTCGGCTCGTAGCGCGACGGGTCCTGGCGCGAACGCCGGTCCGCTTCCCGGCCGACGCGCAGGGAGCCGTCCTCGTCGAGGTAGACGGACGAGGGCATCGTGGGCCCACCGTCCACATCCACCACACCGTGGTCGGACAGCACCGCAACCGTGTTGGCGGTGCCCAGGTCGACGGACAGGACGCGCACCGTGCTCCCCTCGCAGGACGTACGTGGTGATCGTGCCACAGCGGCCTTCGCCGAGTGCTCGGACCTGCGTAATCAGAAATTGTCGGACCCCCGCGTCATGATGGTCGCCATGGACGTGATGGAGGCATTCTCACCGGCGACCAGGCAGTGGTTCGCCGGGGCCTTCGCCGCACCAACCCAGGCGCAGACGGGTGCGTGGGCGGCCGCGGCGGCGGGCGAGCACGCGCTGGTCATCGCCCCGACGGGCTCGGGCAAGACGCTGGCCGCGTTCCTGTGGGCGCTGGACAGGCTGGCTTCTTCTTCCACGCCGTCGGAGCCGAAAAAGCGTTGCCGGGTGCTTTACGTCTCGCCGTTGAAAGCGCTGGCGGTGGACGTCGAACGGAATCTGCGCGCCCCTCTGGCCGGCATCAGGCAGGCGGCGCACCGGCTGGACCTGGCCGAGCCGTCGATCACCGTGGGCATGCGCACGGGTGACACGTCGCCGGAGGAGCGCAGGGCCTTCGGGCGCACTCCCCCGGACGTGCTGGTGACGACACCGGAGTCGCTGTTCCTGCTGCTGACGTCGTCGGCGCGCGAGTCGTTGCGCGGCGTGGAGACGGTGATCATCGACGAGGTGCACGCGGTGGCGGGCACCAAGCGCGGCGCGCACCTCGCGTTGTCACTCGAACGGCTGGATTCGCTGCTCGACCGGCCGGCGCAGCGGATCGGGCTGTCGGCGACGGTGCGGCCGGTCGAGGAGATCAGCACGTTCCTGGCCGGCGGGCGGCCGGTGTCCGTGGTGCAGCCGAAGACTCCGAAGGTCATCCAGGTCGAGGTGGAGGTGCCGGTCGAGGACATGTCGGTGCTCGGCCAGCCGACGGGTGAGGTGTCGGGTTCGGCCGCCGGAGCCGAGCAGCGCTCCTCCATCTGGCCGTCGGTCGAGGCACGGGTGCTGGAGCTGGTGCGGGCGCACCGGTCGACGATCGTCTTCGCGAACTCGCGGCGGCTCGCGGAACGGCTGACCGCGCGGCTGAACGAGCTCGCCGAGGAGGCCGCGGAGCTGGAGTCGTTCCCCGCCGAGGCGATCGCCCAGTCCGGGATGACGGTGCAGAAGACCGCGTCCGTCGCCCGTGCGCACCACGGCTCGATGTCGCGGGAACAGCGCACGGCGGTGGAAGAGGACCTGAAGTCGGGCCGGTTGCCGTGCGTCGTGGCGACGTCGTCGCTGGAGCTCGGCATCGACATGGGCTCGGTCGACCTGGTGGTGCAGGTGGAGGCGCCGCCGTCGGTCGCGTCCGGGCTGCAGCGCGTCGGCCGGGCCGGTCACCAGGTGGGCGCGGTGTCGCGGGGCGTGATGTTCCCGAAGTTCCGCGGCGACCTGGTGTCGTGCGCGGTGGTGGCGGAGCGGATGCGGGACGGCGCGATCGAGGCCGTGCGGTTCCCGCGCAACCCGCTCGACGTGCTGGCCCAGCACATCGTCGCGATGGTGGCGATGGAGACGTGGACGGTCGAGGAGCTGACGACGCTGGTGCGGCGGGCGGCGCCGTTCGCCGGGCTGCCGGAGTCGGCGCTGAACGCGGTGCTGGACATGCTGTCCGGGCGGTACCCGTCCGAGGAGTTCGGCGAGCTGCGGCCGCGGATCACCTGGGACCGGGTGAACTCCGAGCTGCGCGGCCGCCCCGGTTCGCAGCGGCTCGCGGTCACGTCTGGCGGCACGATCCCCGACCGGGGGTTGTTCGCGGTCATGACACCGGCCTCGGAGAACGGTCCCGGCTCGCGCGTCGGCGAGCTCGACGAGGAGATGGTCTACGAGTCGCGGGTCGGCGACACGTTCCTGCTGGGCACCTCGTCGTGGCGGGTCGAGGACATCACCCACGACCGGGTGATCGTGGTCCCCGCGCCGGGGCAGCCCGCGCGGATGCCGTTCTGGAAGGGCGACGCCCCGGGGCGTCCGCTCGAGCTCGGCCGCGCCATGGGCAAGTTCCTGCGCGAAGTGTCCACGATGGAGGATTCGGCGGCGCGCGAACGCGCCACGTCCGCCGGCCTGGACGAGTGGGCGACGGACAACCTGCTGGCGTACCTGGGCGAGCAGCGCGAGGCGACGCGGCACGTGCCGAACGACAGGACCGTCCTGGTGGAACGGTTCCGCGACGAGCTGGGCGACTGGCGGCTCGTCGTGCACTCCCCGTTCGGCGCTCAGGTCAACGCGCCGTGGGCGCTCGCGATCGCGGCCCGCCTGCGGGAGAAGCGCGGTGTCGAGGTGCAGGCGGCGCACTCCGACGACGGCATCGTGCTGCGCCTGCCCGACGCCCTGGACTACGAAGGCGTCGAGGTGACGGCGGGCGCGGAGGACGTGCTGCTCGACCCCGACGAGGTCGAGCAGATCGTGGTCGCGGAGGTGGGCGGCTCGGCGTTGTTCGCGGCCCGGTTCCGCGAGTGCGCGGCCCGTTCGCTGCTGCTGCCCCGCCGCGATCCCCGCCGGCGCACCCCCTTGTGGCAGCAGCGGCAAAGGTCAGCGCAGCTGCTGTCGGTCGCCTCGAAGTACGAGAGCTTCCCGGTGGTCCTCGAGGCGATGCGGGAGTGCCTGCAGGACGTGTACGACGTGCCGGGCCTGAAGGAGCTGATGTCGGACGTCCGCGCGCGCAAGGTGCGCGTGGTCGAGGTGGAGACCCCGTCGCCGTCGCCGTTCGCCCGCAGCCTGCTGTTCGGGTACGTGGGCATGTTCCTCTACGAGCTGGACGCTCCGCTGGCTGAACGGCGGGCGGCGGCGTTGTCGCTCGACTCGACGCTGCTCGCGGAACTGCTCGGCTCTGAGGCGATCCGCGAGCTGCTCGACCCGGAGATCGTGGCCGAGGTCGAACGCAGCCTGCAACGGCTCTCCGAGGACCGCCGCCCCCGGCACGCCGAGGACGCCGCGGACCTGTTGCGGTTCCTCGGAGACCTCTCGGACGCGGAGGCGCTCGAACGCGGAGTGCCCCGCGAGTGGCTGGACGAACTGGTGGCCGAGCGTCGGGTGATCCGCGTCCGGATCGCCGGCGAGGAACGCAGCATCTCGATCGAGGACGCGGGCAAGGTCCGCGACGCGCTCGGCGTCGCGCTTCCTGTCGGCGTGCCGGAGGCGTTCACCGAACCGGTGGCGGATCCGCTGGGCGACCTGCTGAACCGCTACGCCCGCACCCACGGGCCGTTCCCGGCCTCCGAACCCGCTGCCCGCTTCGGTCTGGGCGTGGCCGTGGTGACGGGTGTGCTGGAACGGATGGCGGCCACCGGCCGGTTGGTTCGCGGTGAGCTCCGTCCCGGCGGTACGCACACCGAGTACTGCGACGCGGACGTGCTGCGGCGGCTGCGCCGGGCGTCGCTCGCCCGGCTGCGGTCCGAGGTGGAGCCGGTCGAACCGGCCGCGCTGGGCAGGTTCCTGCCGCAGTGGCACGGCCTGGGCCGGCGGTTGCGTTCGGCACCGACGGTCGACGACGTGTTCTCGGTGGTGGAACAGCTCGCGGGCGCACCGCTTCCCGCGAGCGCCTTCGAGTCCCTGCTGCTGCCGTCCCGGCTGCCCGGTTACTACCCGGCGCTGCTGGACGAGCTGACGGCGTCCGGCGAGGTGACGTGGACGGGCTGCGGCGCGCTGGCCGGTGGTGACGGGTGGATCGCGCTCGCCCCCGCCGACGTGGCCGACCTGCTTCTGCCCGATCTGGTGCCGGAGTCGATCCCGGAGTCGCCGCTGCACACGGCGGTCCTGGAGGCGTTGTCGGGCGGGGCGTTGTTCTTCCGCCAGGTGGTCGACCGGGCCTCGATGTCCGTGACGTGCACGGACGCCGAAGTGGTCGGCACGCTGTGGGACCTGGTGTGGGCGGGGCTGATCACGAACGACACGTTGTCGCCGTTGCGCGCGCTGGTGTCCGGTGGCGGCGCGGCGCACAAACCTCGCCGCAGTGCTCCGCGGGGCCGCTACGCCCGGCTGCGTTCCCGTCCCGACATGCCTTCCCGCTCAGGCCCGCCGACCGCCGCCGGTCGCTGGTCTCTCGCGGTGGCCCCGGCCGACAACCCGACCCGCCGGGCGCACGCGCGTGCCGAGTCCTTCCTGGAACGCCACGGCGTGCTGACCAGGGGCGCCCTCGACACCGAACGCGTGACGGGTGGGTTCAGCGGCGTCTACAAGGTGCTGCGGGCCATGGAGGAGTCGAACCAGGTCATCCGCGGTTACGTCGTCGAGGGCCTGGGCGCCGCCCAGTTCGCGGCACGGGGCGCGGTGGACCGCCTTCGGGCGTTGTCGCGCCCGCCCGGTCAGCCTTCACAAGCCGATGAAGTCGCGGTGGTGCTCGCCGCGGCCGACCCGGCCCAGCCCTACGGAGCCGCTCTGTCGTGGCCGGATCCGCTGGGCGAGGGCAAGCACAGGCCGGCTCGCAAAGCCGGCGCGCTGGCGGTGCTGGTCGACGGCGCCCCGGTGCTCTACGTGGAGAGAGGAGGCAAGTCGCTGCTGTCGTTCACCGACGACGATCCGACCCTGCGCACCGCCGCGAACGCCCTGAGCCGGGCTGTCCGCGACGGCTGGCTGGGCCAGCTGGCGGTCCAGCGAGCCGATGGCGAGATCGCACTCACCTCGCACCTGGCGACGGTCCTGCAGGAGGCCGGTTTCCGCGCCACCCCGAAGGGCCTGCGCCTGCGGGCGTGAGCACCCCGCCCAGTTCCACCCCGTCTAGTTCTCGGGGGAGAACAGCGAGCTGTAGGCGTTGAGGGCAGGCTGCCCGCCGAGGTGGGCGTAGAGCACCGTGGAGTCGCGGTCGATCTCGCCCGACGACACGAGGTGGATGAGCCCCGCCAGGGACTTCCCCTCGTAGACCGGGTCGGTGATCATCGCCTCCAGGCCGGCGCCGAGGCGCATGGCCTCCAGTGTGGACTCGTCGGCGATGCCGTAGGTGCCGGCGTGGAAGCGGTCGTCGAGGAGGATGTCCTCTTCGGACACCGTGACCTCGCGGAGCTTGGCGGTGTTGTGCGCGATGCGGGTGATCTGGTCGAGGGTCTCGGCGGGTTTGGCGGACGCGTCAATGCCCAGGACGCGGCGGTCGGTGTCGTTCGCGAAACCGGCGACCATGCCCGCCTGGGTGCTGCCGGTGACGGAGCAGACGATGATGGTGTCGAAGAAGACGCCGAGCTGGGCTTCCTGCTGGCGGACCTCGTCGGCCCAGTTCGCGAACCCCATGCCGCCCAGCGGGTGGTCGGAGGCTCCGGCGGGGATCGGGTAGGGCTTGCCGCCGTTCGCGCGGACCTCGTCGATCGCCTGCTCCCAGGCGGGTTTGACGCCGATGCCGAACTCGGCGTTCACCAGCCGGACCTCGGCTCCCATCATGCGGCTGAGCAGGATGTTGCCCACGCGGTCGCTGCCGACGTCGGACCACTCGACCCAGCTCTCCTGCACCAGCACGGCCTTCAGGCCGGCGCGGGCCGCCGCGGCCGCGACCTGGCGGGTGTGGTTGGACTGGATGCCGCCGATCGACACGAGGGTGTCGCAGCCGGTGGCCAGGGCGTCGGCGACGAGGTACTCGAGCTTGCGGGTCTTGTTGCCGCCGTAGGCGAGGCCGGAGTTGCAGTCCTCGCGCTTCGCCCAGACGGCGGCACCGCCGAGGTGCGCCGTGAGCCGGTCGAGGCGGTGGACCGGGGACGGACCGAAGAGCAGCGGGAATCTGTTCACAGTTCCTCCTTCAGGGTGCTCCAGTTCAGGTCGACCAGAGCCGTGGCCAGCCGGTCGTCGCGCTGCTCGCACGCCTCGATGATCTGCTGGTGCTGCGTCACGGAATGCCGTGCGTTCGGCGAGGAGAACCGGCTGTGCTCGATCCTGCGCACCAGCGGGGTGAAGCGGTCGATGGTCGCGGCGATCGCGAAGTTGCCGCAGCAGCGGACGGCCACGGCGTGGAACTCGTCGTCGGCGGCCAGCGCGGCGACGGCGTCGTCGGCGTCGAGCGCCTTCTTGAAGGCCTTGTTCGCGGCGCTCATCGCGGCGATGTCCTCGGCCGTCATCTTCGGCACCGCGAGGCCGATGGCGAGGGAGTGCATCGACTGCACGACGACGAGCGCGTCGCGCACAGGCTCCGCTGCGAGCGCGGTGACACGGGTGTACGCGTGCGGCTTGGTCTCGACGAGCCCCTCGTCGGTCAGCGTGGCGAGCGCCTCGCGCACCGGCGTGCGCGACAGACCCAGCCGTTCCGCCAGCTCGACGTCCTTGATGGGCGTCCCCGGCTCCAGATCACCGCGCACGATCGCCGACCGGATCTCGGCCGCCGCCCGCTCTTTCAGTGACCCATATCCAATATATTGCATATTGGCGAGCGTAGGGCCGGGGTCACGCGATCGCAACCCCTACGCGGCTTGAGCTGGCGATATACAGCTCCACGCCCCTACCCACGCCACGCTCAAGGCCATTGCAATGAGTCATTTGCCGTCGTCCGCAAACGTTTTTTGCATGAAGGCGGGCACGGATCGACGGGGGCGACGCCGGAAGGGCGGACGGAATCGCGGCAGCGCGACTCGGCTCAGGGACGTGATCGCCTGAGCAGGAAGTCGTGCCGGCCGTCTGTCAGATGGGCAACTTGCGGCCGAGCACCGCGAACGGGCGCGGGTCGCCGGTGAACTGGTAGTGCCGCAGCACGTCCTCGAAGCCGACGCGGCGGTAGAGCTTCCACGCCTTGCTCGGGCCTTCAGGCGTGGAGAGCAGCACGCAGGAGGACCGCACGCCCTCCAGCAGGCGGCGCAGCAGGTCCTCGCCGAGGCCGCGGCCCTGCGCGCGCGGCAGCACGTGCAGTTCGGTGAGCTCGAAGTAGTCGGTGAGCCAGCTGTCGACGACCGCGGGCGGCGAGACCTGCATCAGTCCGCGCCGCACCTGCTCGTGCCACCACTGGCCGGCCGCGCCGCGGTAGCCGTAGCCGATGCCGACGAGCTCGTCCTGCTCCCCCAGCGCGACGACGCAGCGCCAGTCCTCGCGCATCATGTGGGCGAGCCACATCGGGGCGCGCTGCTCGACGGTGGCGGGCGGGTAGTTCATCGCCGTCACGTACAGCGCGAGCGCTTCGCCCAGCCGCGCGTTCAGTTCCGAGGCGGTGAGCTCGACGATGCGCTCCAGGCGCGGCGAGGCCGTCATGCCGACACCACCGCGACGCGTCCGCCCGTCAGCGCCACCAGGTCCGCGAAGGTCGTGGGGTAGACGGCGTGCGGATGGCCCGCGGCGGCCCAGATCTCCTCGTAGCCGGACAGCGACTCGTCCACCACGGTCTCGATCGGCGCCGGGTGCCCCACCGGTGACACGCCGCCGATCACCTGGCCGGTGTGCTCGCGGACGAACTCGGGGTCGGCGCGCTTGACGGCGTCCGCGCCCACGAGCGCGGCGACCAGTGACGTGTCCGCGCGATGCGCGCCCGACGTCAGCACCAGCAGCGGGGTCGCCTCGCCGTCGCGCACCGCGGCGAAGACCAGGCTGTTCGCGATCGCGCCTACCTGCACACCCACCGCCTGCGCCGCGGCCGCCGCGGTCCGCACGGCGTCCGGCAGCACGACGATGCGTGCGGCGGTGGCGGGCGGCAGGGCTTCCGCGACCTTGCGGATTCCGGGGTGTTCGAGCGCACTCACGTCTCCATGAGACCACGACTCGCGCCCACGCGGTGGGCCGGGTTGAGGAATCCATCGGCTGACAGCTACGCTGAGGAGGACTCGAACACGTGTTCGAGTCTCACCATGCCTCGGAGGTGGGGTGGGGGAAGCACCCCACCTCCGAGAGCCGCCGGCTTCCCCTCGGCGGTGACGTCGTTCACCGACGCCACGAGGAGGCCGAGATGACAGCCGAACTTTCGAATCCGGCAGCCTTCCCCATCCCGTTGCCACCCGCGTCCGCGCTCGTCCTGCTGCGGCAGGCCCACGACTCGCTCGCCGAGTCCGAGCGCACGCCCGAACCCCCGGAGCGGTTCGCGACCGCTTACCTCGCCGCGTTGCGCGCCGCCGCCGCGGTGCTCGCCTTGCGCGGACGGCCCCACCGCGGACGGTCGAGGCCGACCAGCGCGTGGGTGCTGCTCGGCGCGATGGCACCGGAAATGAGCGAGTGGGCCGCTTTCTTCGCGTCGTGGTCGTCCACACGGGCCGCTGTGCTCGCGGGGATCACCAGGCACGTCAACGCACGCACCGCGGACGACCTGGTGCGTCAGACACATCTCTTCGTGGCGCTCGTCGACCGCGTGATGAGCGAGGCACAACCGTGAACCATCTGGAAGTTCTGCGTCGTGAGGCGGAGCTGCTCGCCATGTCCGCGATCGGCCAGCCACCGCACAAGGGCGTGCCCGCCTGTCCCGGGCTGAACCTCGGGGAGACCGTGCGGCACATCGGCGGCGGCTATCGCGGCGCGCTGGCGTGGATCAGGCTCGGCCGCGAGCCGGAGATCGGGGAATGGCAGGACTTCCCCGAGCCCGGCGAGGACGCGCTGGAGTTCATGCGCACGGGCGCGGAGGCCGTGATCGCGGAGCTCGAAGCGCACGACGAGGACGAGCCGTGCGCGACGTGGTGGCCTGATCAGCAGAACTACGGGTTCTGGCGGAGACGGCTCGCGCACGAGACGACGGTGCACCGCATGGACGTCCAAGGTGCCGCGGGCATGGAGGTCGGTGCCGTCGACGACGAGGTCGCGGTCGACGGCGTCGACGAGGTGCTCACGTTGTGGCTGGGGCACAAGCTGGACGTGCTCGGGGTGCGGGGGTCGCGCGAGAGCCTCGTCACCATCCAGGTCGAGGACCACCTGTGGCTCACGCGCTGCGGGCCGCGCGGCGCGTCGGCGTGGCGCGTGGTCGACCCGGAGGACGCCCACGTCGCCGACGCGCAGGTGTCGGCGGAACCGATGACGATGTACCGCTGGCTGTGGGGGCGGTTGCCCGACCGGATGGTCGAGGTGGTCGGCGACCACGACGCGATCGCGCAGCTGTGGGCGCTACTGCGGCTCGCGACCAAGTAGCACGCTCGCGGTCTCCTCGCCCGCTGCCGAGATCAGCCGGTAGCGGGCGCGGCGGCCCTCGATGTCCAGCAGCGCCACGGAGTTGCCGAAGTGCGGGCCGCTGGTCTTGCGCCAGTGCACCAGGTCCTCCGGCACACCGGCCAGCGTCGCGAGCCGGCGGAACACCCGCGAGGCCGGGCGGGACCACGACAGCCGGAACCCCGGCCGCAGGAACTTCGGCGCCTCGTTGTGGATGGGCGAGCACACGAGCTGCGCGACCACGGCCTTGGTGGGCCTGGGGAACTCGGCCTCGGCGACGTAGCTGTGGTGGACGTCGCCGGAGAGCACGCACACGGTGGCGGCGCCGTTGTTCGCGGCCTTCTCGATCATGCGGGAGAGCCGGTCGAACGACTCGCGGAACGCCGGCCAGTGCTCCAGGTCGACCGCCTGCCTGATCCCCTCTGCGGCCTTGCCCTGCCAGCCCGGCTTGCGCGCGCCGATCTCGTTGAGCGACTGGAAGTGGCTGAGCGCGTGCGGCATCAGCCACGGCAGCGACGAGCCGATCAGCAGGTGGTCGAAGTCACCCTCGGTGTTCCGCTCGATCCACTCGAACTCCTCGTCGCTGACCATCTGCCGCTTGCCCTCGTCGAGGATGCGGCCGGACCGCGTGTCGACCATGAGCAGCCTGACGCGGCCGAACTCGCGGCGGAAGCTCCACCACGTCGACTTGCGGCCCTCCACCTCCTTGTCGGCCTCCTCGGCGAACTCCTCCAGCAACGGCAGCACGTCCGTGTCCTGGGCCTTCACCTTGGCGTACAAGGGATTGCGCGCGAGCTCGTCGGGGCTGAGGTTGCCGAGGTGCTGGTAGACCCAGTAGGAGGAGATGGCGCCGCGGATCCTGTCGCGCCACCACGGCTTGTCCGCCATCTCCTTGCGCCACACCGCGGACGTGTTCCAGTCGTCGCGCACGTCGTGGTCGTCGAAGATCATCGCCGTCGGCACGACCGACAGCAGCCAGCGGATCTCCGGGTCGCCCCAGGTCTCGTGGTAGAGACGGGCGTACTCGCCGAAGTGCACGACCTCGCCGTCGGGTTCCTTCGTGCCGTTGCGACGCTCACGCAGCCACTGCTTGGTGGCCTCGGTGGGTTCGTCGGCGTAGACCTGGTCTCCCAGCAGGACCAGCGCCTGCGGCCACGCCTCCTCCGGCAGCTCCATCAGCCGCTGCGCCAGCGCGTCGAGCGCGTCGGGGCCGACCGGCTGGTGCGGGGCGGCGCGGCACGACCCGAAGGCGATCTGGCGGACCTCACCGGTGCGGATGACCGGTTTCGGGAAGCCGCTACCGGGTTCCGGCCAGACCAGCTCGTCGCCGAGCCTGACGTCGTACTCGGTGCGCGGGCCCAGGTTCTCCAGCCGGACGAGCGCGAAGTGCTGCCTGCCCGCCTGGAACGTGCGCGCGGTGTGACCGGCGATCGTGACCTCGCACGAGGCGTCCGTCTCGACCCACACCGTCGCGGACGTTGCGTCGACATATCTCAGGAGCGGTCCGAGCACCAGCTTCGCCACGCGCGAGACAGTACCCTCGCACGAGTGGAAATCACGTTCGAGGCGGCGGATCCCCCCGCGCTGGCCGCGTTCTGGTCCGAGTTCGCCGGTGACGAGATCGAGCTGACGTTCGTGTGGAGCGACATCCCGAAGATCGAGAAGAACCGGGTGCACCTCGACCTGGCCTCGACGTCGCCCGAGCACCAGGCGGACATCGTGGCGCGGGCGCTGAAGCTCGGGGCCGAGCACGCCGACATCGGTCAGACCGACGTGCCGTGGGTGGTGCTGCGCGATCCGCAGGGCAACGAGTTCTGCGTCCTCGAACCGCGGCCCGAGTACCCCGGCGTGGTCGCGGCCGTCGTCGTCGACTCACCTGATCCGCTGGCGTCGGCCGAGGCGACCGGGCACCCGGTGGTGCGCAGCGGTGACGGCTTCGCCTCGGTGCGGCCCGAGCCGGGTCCGTGGCTCGAGTTCGTGCGGACCGACGACCCGGAGCCGATCACGAACCGCGTGCGCGTCCGCTACGCCGATCCCGCTCAGCGCGCTTCGCTCTGAAGTCCGCTATGTCGGACAGCACCCTGCCGCCCTGGTCCACGAGAAACGCCTCCAGCAGGTCGAGCATCCTGTCGGTGAGCGGGGTCCCCAGCTCGGCGGGTATCTGGCCCAGGCCCTTGTCGAAGACGTCCGGCATCACTTCGGCCGCGACCAGGTAGTGCCAGACGATGGGCGACCCGGCTTGCCCGGTCCGCGACGCCACGTACTCCTGGAACCCCTCCAGCGGCACTCCGTCGAACGCCGCCTCGTAGCCGTGGACGAAGGCGACCGCCGTCCCGTAGCGGTCGTCCGGCAGGTACATCCCGCGCCGGTGCCGCAGGTGGAAACACAGCTCGGACAGGTCCATCGTTCAACCATTTCGCCAGGCTCATGCAAAGAACGTTTGCGGACGTCCGCAAACGTTCTTTGCACAAGAGGTGATCAGCGCAGGTCAGAGGCCTGCGCGCAGAGCTGTGGTCAGAGGGCGGCCAACCGTTCACGAAGGGTGTCGAGGCCCATCGCGCCCATCTCCAGGGCTTCCTTGTGGAAGCGCTTGAGGTCGAAGTCGGCGCCCTTGCGGGTCCGCGCGTCCTCGCGGGCGGCGAGCCACAGGCGCTCGCCGATCTTGTACGCCGGCGCCTGGCCCGGCCAGCCGAGGTAGCGGTCGATCTCGTCGC
This sequence comes from Lentzea sp. NEAU-D7, assembly GCF_026242055.1. Lineage (GTDB taxonomy): Bacteria > Actinomycetota > Actinomycetes > Mycobacteriales > Pseudonocardiaceae > Lentzea. The sequence goes on from NZ_JAPJDL010000021.1 coordinate 160,200, forward strand.
GGATGTGCGCGGGCTCCGACAGGGTGCGGGTCATCATGAACTCGAGGCCGAGCTCCGGGGTCCAGCGCTCGCCGGGGTGGAAGCCCGTGCCGGCCGGGATCTCCAGCTCCAGGTGCATGCCGATGTCGATGATCACGCGCGCCGCGCGGAACAGGTGCGCGTCGAGCATGCCGAGCAGGTCGCCGTCGTCGTCGAGGTAGCCGAGCTCGCGCATGAGGCGTTCCGCGTAGAGCGCCCAGCCCTCGCCGTGGCCCGACACCCAGCACATCAGGCGCTGGAAATCGTTGAGCGTCTCGGACTGGTACACCGCCGTCGCGCACTGGAGGTGGTGACCCGGCACGCCCTCGTGGTAGACCGTCGAGGTCTCGCGCCACGTCGGGAACACCGACTTGCCCTCGGCGATCGACCACCACATGCGGCCGGGGCGGGAGAAGTCCGCGGTCGGCTGCGTGTAGTAGGCGCCGACGGCACCGCCGGGCGGGGCGATCCTGCACTCGAGGTTCATCAGCGCGCCCGGCAGGTCGAAGTGCACGTCGCGCAGGTCGAGCAGGGCCTTGTCGGACAGCTCCTGCATCCACGCCTGCAGGCCGTCCTTGCCGTGCACCTGGTAGCGCGGGTGCTCGTCGAGGAACGCGGCGGTCTCCGCCAGGGTGGCGCCGGGCTTGAGCCGCGAAGCCACCTCCTTCATCTCCGCCTCGATGCCGAGGAACTCCTCCCAGCCCCACGCGTAGGCCTCGGCCAGGTCGAGCCGCGAGCCGGTGAAGTAGCGCGAGCCGAGGCGGTAGCGCTCCTCGCCGACCGCGTCCTTCGTCGGCGCCTGAGGAGCCAGCGTCGTGCGGAGGAACGAGGCGAAGTCCGCGTAGGCGGCGGCAGCGGCCGTGGCACCGGCGTCGAGAGAGGAGCGCACGGAACCGTCGACGTCGGCGGAGGCGGCGAACGGGCCGAAGAACGTCGAGGCGAACGTGTCGCACTGCTTGGCGACCTGGGTGACCTGACGCAATGCGGAGACGTGGCCGCGAGAGGCGGCGTGCGAGAGAGAGGCGCGCAGGCCGTCCAGTGCGGCGGGCACGGCGGACAGGCGGCGGCCGATGGTGGCCCACTGCTCCGGCGTGTCGGTCGGCATCTGGTCGAAGATGTCGCGCACGGACTGGATCGGGCTCGCGATGACGTTCAGCGAGGACTCGGTCTGGCCGGCCTCGTACAGCTCGTGCTCCAGGCCCGTGCGTTCCAGGAAGACGGCGCGCGCCGCTTCCTCGGAGGCATCCGCGGGCTGGGCGGCGGTGACGGCGGCGAGCGCGCGGACGGCGAGTTCGTCGCGCGCCGCGTGTCCTTCCGGGGAGAGGTCCGTCAGCTGGTCGTCGGAACCCGCGAAGCCCAGGCTCGTGGCCGCGATGGGGTCGAGCGCCACGTAGTCGCGGACGAATTCGTTGCTGATCTCGTGCACGGATGCCATGCGCCGAGACGCTACCTCGCGCCTCTCGACACCAAAAGGTAGTTAGTCAAGCTCACGACCTTCGGAGGGGAACTGCGTCGTTCGGGCCGTGCTGGCAGGATGTCCGCCGTGCGTCGTTCCCGGGCACTGCTGCTGCCGGTCTTCTTGCTGCTCACCCTGTTTTCGCTGAGCGGCTGCGTTCGCGTGTACGCCGCCATGGCCGTGTCCGACGACGACCGCATCTCCGGCGAGATCGTCGCGGCCACGCCACCGACGCAGGACAACGACCCCGGTCCGCAGCTCAAGGTGCCGCCGGAGCTCGCGAGCCGCGTCACCACCAAGCCGTACCGGGTGGAGTCGTACGCGGGCACGCAGCTGTTCTTCAACGGCCTGTCGTTCGACGAGATGCGGACGCTGTCGTCGTCCACCAGCTCGTCGAACAGCCGCTACAGCCTCAACTTCCGCCGGTCGGGTGATCTTGTCACGCTCTCGGGGTCGGTCGACCTGACCCAGGTGCCCGTGGAACGCGCGGACATCCAGATCAAGGTCAGCTTCCCGGGCAAGATCGTGAACACCAACGGCCGCGAGGAGGAGAACAACACGATCGCGTGGTCTCCGAAGCCCGGTCAGGCCTCGATGCTGCAGGCCACCGTGCAGTACGCGGGCGAGAACTCCAGCTCGTTCTTCGGCTGGGCGCTGCTGGTCGCCGGGCTCACCGGCGGTGCCGCGCTGATCGTCGTCGTGCTCGCGCTCATCGCGCACAAACGCAACGTCACGCTCTAGGCGCGCGTCACCAGGCCCAGGCGCCCCAGGACCTCCTTCGTCGCCTTGGACCTGTTCATCGTGTAGAAGTGCAGCGCGGGAACGCCCTCGTCGAGCAGCCGCTGGCACATCTCGGTCGCGATGTCGATGCCGGTCGCCCGGAACCCCGTCACGTCGTCCGCGTACGGCTCCAGCCGTCGGGAGACCTCCGGCGGCAGGTCGGCGCCGGACAGCTCCACGATCTTGGCCAGGCCGCGCGGCGAGAGCATCGGCATGATCCCGGGCAGGATCGCCGCGGAACAGCCCGCGGCCGCCACCCTGTCGCGCATCCGCAGGAACGGCTCCGGCGCGTGGAACAGCTGGGCCACCGCGTAGTCGGCGCCCGCGTTGAGCTTGCGCAGCAGGAACTTGAGGTCGGTGTCGAGGTCGCCCGAACGCGGGTGCCCGTACGGGAACGCCGCCACGCCCACGCAGAAGTCGCCGAGCTCGCGGACCAGCCGCACCAGCTCGTCGGCGTAGTTGAGACCTTCCGGGTGCGCGACCCACTCGCCCATCGGGTCGCCGGGAGGGTCGCCGCGCAGCGCCAGGATGTTGCGCACGCCGATCGCCGCGTACCAGCCGATGACGTTGCGCAGCTCCGCCACCGAGTGCTCGACGGCGGTGAGGTGCGCGACGGGGAGCAGCGTCGTCTCCTGCGCGATGCGGCCGGTGGCGCGGATCGTGCGGTCCCGGCGCGACCCGCCGGCGCCGTAGGTGATCGACACGAACGCCGGGTCGAGGCCTTCCAGCTCGCGGACGGCCTTCCAGAGGACCTTCTCGTCCTCCGCGTCCCGGGGAGGCAGGAACTCCACCGAGAACTTGGGTGACTCACCCCGGAGTCGCTCCACCACCGACGTCATGGGACCAACACTAGTGGGTCTTCCGCCAGGTGAGACTCCTGCTCACCATGTGGTACACGGCCCCGACATGCGGGTGGCCCCGGACACAGCGGACCATGGACGTGTGTCCCACCACCCCATCGACGTCGCCCTGCCCCAGCACGTCGAAGCAGCGTTGACCACGTACCTGGCCTCCCGCCGCGCGTCCGGCGAGGCGATGGACCCGAGCTTCGCGAGCGCCGTCGACGCGCTCTCCGGCTTCGTGCTGGGCGGCGGCAAGCGCATCCGCCCGACGTACGCGTGGTGGGGCTGGCGCGCGGCCGGGGGCGATCCCGACGGCGACCTCGCGGAAGAGGTGCTCACGGCGGTCAGCTCGCTGGAGCTGATCCAGGCGTGCGCGCTGATCCACGACGACCTGATGGACGCCTCGTCGGTGCGGCGGGGCAAGCCGACCGTGCACATCGCGTTCGGCACGCGGCACCGCGAGCAGGGCTGGCTCGGCTCGCCGGAGCGGTTCGGCATGTCGGCGGCCGTGCTGATCGGCGACGTCGCGCTGGCGTGGGCGGACGACATGCTCTTCGCCGCCGGGCTGCCGTCCGAGGTGCTGCGCCGGATGAGCGAGCCGTGGCGGGACATGCGCACCGAGATGCTCGCGGGCCAGTACCTCGACGTGCTGACTCAGGCCAGGGGTGACTCGTCCCCCGACGCCGCGTTGCGCATCGACAGGCTCAAGACCGCCGCCTACACCGTCGAACGGCCGCTGCACATGGGCGCGGCGATGGCGGGCGGCTCGCCCGAGCTGATCGACGGGCTGCGCGCGTTCGGTGCCGACATCGGCGTCGCCTTCCAGCTGCGCGACGACCTGCTCGGCGTGTTCGGCGACCCCGAGGTGACCGGCAAGCCCGCCGGCGACGACCTCGCCGAGGGCAAGCGCACGCTGCTCGTCGCGCTCGGCATGCAGTTCGGCGCCGACGTGCTGGACACGGCCCTCGGCAAGCCCGACCTCGACCTCGGCACCGTCGAGGAGGTCCGGCGCGCGCTCGTGGACGTCGGCGCCGTCGACGCCGTCGAGGAGCGCATCGAGGAACTGACGAAGAGCGCGCTGGCCGCCCTCGACGACGCTCCCGTGGCCGAACCGGCCGCCACCAAGCTCGCCGACCTCGCGATCAGTTCGACGAAGCGGACCTTCTGAGTCGATCATGGGCGTCTCGCGCCCGGGGTTGATTAAGTCCTCGTGACCGTGTGGGCCGTTGCTTGCTGACGCTTACGCGCGTTGTGCAACGATGTTCGGGCGATGGCAGCAACTCCGTCCCCACCCCGCACGAGCTCCGAGGCGTCGATACAGGAGCTTCAACCAGTCGTGCGCACGAACACCTACGCCATCCCCATCCGCACGACCATGCTCGGCCTGCTGGGCGTGGCACTGATCGCGCTCGGGGGCATGGGTGCCGGCGCGATCCTGGAGCGCGACCCGCTGCTCGCCCAGGTCGGGCTGAGCTGGCTGCGCTACGGCCACGGCCGCGACCTCGCGAGCATGGTCCTGTACCTCGGGCTGGGCCTCGTCATCTGGGCGTGGATCCGGCTCGGCCGCCTCGTGCGGTGGGGCGAGATCGGCGACTTCGCGGTTCTCGTCGCGGTCACGGTCTGGACGTTGCCGCTGCTCTTCGCGCCGCCGCTGTTCAGCAAGGACATCTACAGCTACCTGGCCCAGGGCCAGCTCGCGCTGAGCGGCTACGACCCGTACACGGTCGGGCCCGCCGTCCTGCAGAGCACGCTCAGCGAGAACGTCAGCTGGGTGTGGCAGCACACGCCGGCGCCGTACGGACCGTTGTTCATCCTGATCGCCAAGGCGATCGTCTGGGCCACGGACGCGAGCGTCATCCTCGGCGTCGTCACCATGCGCCTGTCCCTCGCGGGCGGCCTGGTGCTGCTGTGCTGGGCGCTGCCGGGCCTGAGCAGGCACCTGGGCGGCAAGTCGGCGATCGCGCTGTGGCTGGTCGCGGCGAACCCGCTGGTGCTGATCCACCTGATCGGCGGCGCGCACAACGACCTGCTGATGATCGGGCTGATGGCCGCCGGCGTGCTGCTGGTGCTCGACCGCAGGCACGTGCTCGGCTTCGTGCTGCTCGCCCTCGCGTTCTCGGTGAAGGCGACGGCGGTCGTGATCGTGCCGTTCCTCGTCTGGATCTGGGCCGCGCGCCTGGACGGCGACAAGCGTGCCCAGTTCCGCAAGGCGCTACTGCCCGGCCTCGCCGCGTTCCTCGGCACGTTCGCGGTGTGCACGGTCGTCGCCGGGGTGAACCTCGGCTGGATCCCGGCGCTGCGCAGCTCGTCGATGATCATCAACTGGCTGTCGCTGCCGAGCGCGGTCGGCGACTTCGTGCGCATGGTCGTGAACTGGTTCGTCTACGTCGACGGCGGCATCTTCCTCGGCGTGGCGCGGGCGCTGGGCTCCGTGGTGCTGATCTGGATCGCCTACACGCAGTGGTGGGCGGCGCGCGACGGCGAGGTGCGCGACGCCATCCGGCGCGGTGCGCTGACGATGCTGGCCGTGGCGCTGCTGTCGCCCGCGACGCTGCCCTGGTACTTCAGCTGGCCGCTGGCGCTGGCCGCCGGGTTCGCGTGGAGCACGGGCGCGCTGGTCACGGTGACGGTCGCGTCGCTGTTCCTGCTGCTGGTGACGTTCCCGAACGGCGACACGGCGCTCTACTCGTGGGGCTACCTGTTCTTCGCGCTGGTGGTGTCGGGTCTCGCGGCGCGGTCGCTGGTGAAGCCGGACCCGTTCGGCCTGTCCACCCGCTACGAATGAGCTCCGGGACCCTGAGCTCCGCCTATGCCGCCTGCCGCCGGGTCAACGCGCGGTACGGCAGGACGTTCTTCCTGGCGACGACGCTGCTGCGGCCCGACCAGCGGCCGGCGGTGCACGCGTTGTACGCGTTCGCGCGCTGGGCCGACGAGATCGTCGACGCCGCCGGCGTGGCCGACCGCGCGAGCGAGCTCGACGCGGTGGAACGACTCCTGGACGAGGAGCCGTCGAACCCGGTCCTGCTCGCACTGGCCGACACGATGCGCCGCTACGACATCGACAGGGCGCTGTTCACCGACTTCCTCGCGTCGATGCGGATGGACCTCGACGTGACGGAGTACGCGGACCTCGACGCGCTGGGTGTCTACATGCACGGCTCCGCGGAGGTCATCGGGCTGCAGATGCTGCCGGTGCTCGGCACCGTCGTGCCCCGCGAGGAGGCCGCGCCGTACGCGGCACGGCTCGGGACGGCGTTCCAGCTCACGAACTTCCTGCGCGACGTCGGCGAGGACCTCGACCGCGGCCGGGTGTACCTGCCGCAGGACGTGCTCGCCGCGCACGGCGTCGACCGAGACCTGTTGCAATGGGTTCGTCGCCATCGGCGCGCAAACGACCGGGTGCAAAGGGCGCTCGACGACCTCGTCGCGCACACGTATGCGACATATCGGTCGGCGGAGCCGGGCATCGACATGCTGTCGGCGGCGTCACGCCCCTGTGTACGCACTGCATACACGCTGTATCGCGACATCCTCGGGCTAGTCGGCTGCGAGGTGCTGTGGCGGCGTGTAGCCGTGCCGAACGCACGACGGTTCGCGGTGGCAGTGCCCGGCGCCGGCCGGGCACTGCTCGCTCGAACCCCGCTCGCCCGCGCGGCGGCGCGATGAACCCCGCTTTAGACCACGACCACGGCGACGATGTTCGACGTCGCGGAGGCGTAGACGCTCGTGCCGGGGAAGTAGAGGCGCAGGTCGGCGGACGCGTCGATGCTGAGCTTCGCGGTGAACGTCGAGTTCGGCTGGCAGCTGCGGGTGTAGATGTTCGTCCACACCGAGGCACCGACCCTGACCTGCGCGAACACGTCGAGGCCCAGAGTGAGCCGACGCTCGCCCTTGGCGCCGAACTTGCCCTTGATCTGGAGCTGGTCGCCCTTCTTCAGCTTGACCTTGGCGCCACCCGCGTCGAGTTCGAGCGTGGTGGGCTTGGCCTGCACCGACGGGGCGGCGGTCGCGGCGACCGGCGCGAGGAGCAGCCCGAGGGCGGTGAGACCGGCGACGAGAGTTTTGGTGATCATGTGCACCAGCTCAGGGGTTCCAGGCGTCTCCCGCTCGCTGAGACGCCTGGAACCGCTGCAACGGGTGAACTAGAAACCCATGGCCTGCGCGCGGCGCTTTACCTCACGCCCACGGTCTCCGCGCAATGCTTCGATCGGAGTGCCAGGGAGGCTTTCGTCCTCCGTGAAGAGCCAGCGCAGGATCTCGTCCGTGGAGTAGTTCTGGTCGCGCAGCACCGTGATGGTGCCGGGCAGACCCTTCACCACCCCTCCGGCAGCGAGGAACGCCTCGGGGACGACGAGAACGCCGGCCCGCCGCTCGGCGAGCAGTTGCCCGTCGCGCAGCATTTGGTGGACCCGGGTGACCGGAAGTCCCATTCGGTCGGCCACCTCGGGGAGAGGAAGAACCTCCAGGTCGGCAGCCAATACATCCGCAGCGGCAGGAATCGCACTCACGGGGGTCACGATGCCATAACCGAACTGGGAACGCCCTTCCGCCAACCGGGTCATCCTGAGCTTTACCATCTCGCACTGTGGAGAGGTCGGTTTCGAACGTGATGGGTGGACTGCTGGAGCAGCGCTACCGGGTGGACTCCGTGCTCGCGCGCGGCGGCATGTCCACCGTCTATCGAGGTCGTGACACCCGCCTCGATCGAGATGTGGCCATCAAGGTGATGGATCCTCACCTGACGGCGGACCCCGCGTTCGTGGCGCGCTTCGAACGCGAGGCGCGTGCGGCGGCCCAGTTGCACCACCCGGCAGTGGTGTCCGTGCACGACCAGGGCGTCGACGGTGACCAGGTGTACCTGGTGATGGAGCTGATCGACGGCGGCAACCTCCGTGACCTGCTCAACCAGCGCGGCAAGCTCGTTCCCGCCGTGGCGTTGAGCATCCTCGGGCCGGTGCTGTCGGCTTTGGGCGCCGCTCACCGCGCGGGGCTCGTGCACCGGGACGTGAAACCGGAGAACGTGCTGATCGGGCCGGGTGGCCAGGTCAAGGTGGCGGACTTCGGGCTGGCCCGTGCGATCGCCGAGAACGGCGTCACGAGCGACAGCGAGATCCTGGGCACTGTCGCCTACCTTTCACCTGAACAGGTGGAATCGGGCACCGCGAACGCGCGCAGTGACGTCTACTCGGCCGGCATCGTGCTCTACGAGATGCTGGCGGGTCAGGCGCCCTACCGCGGCGAGACGCCCATCTCGGTGGCCTACCAGCACGTGAACTCGGACGTCCCGTCGGTTCCGGAGATCCCGCTGGCGCTCGACACGCTGGTGCGCAAGGCGACGCGGCGCGACCCGCTGCTGCGGCCCGCGAACGCCGACGCGTTCCTGGCCGAGCTGGAGCGCGTGGGCGCGGAGCTGGGCCTCACGCCCCAGCCGGTGCCCGTGCCCGGTTCGGCGCCCGAGAACGACAGGACGGTCGTCATGCGGCCGGTTCCCGTCGCGGTCGGTGCCACTCCCCCCTCCGCAGCCGAGCTGACCAGGCCCGTGGTGCCGAAGCCGCCGCTGAACTCGGCGGCGATGACGACGGTCAGCACCGGGCCTCCTCCGACGCCGCCTCCGGGCATTCCCGTCGGCGCCTCGGCGACGCGCACGATGCAGCGGCCGGAGCCGCCGCGCCGTCGTCCCCCGCAGAAGCGCAAGCCGAAGGTCGACCCGGTCGAGGAGGAGCGCAAGCGGCGCAAGAAGCTCTTCACGATCTGGGGTTCCGTGGCCGGCGTCGTGGTCGTCCTCGTCGGGCTGTTCACCTGGTACGTCGGGTCGAACCGCTACACGGAGATGCCGTCGGTGGCCGGGCAGTCCGAGCAGAACGCGATGCTGCTGCTCTCGAAGGCCGACCTGACCGGGCTGGTCGAGAAGGTGCCGTCCAACGACGTGCCCAACGGCACGGTCATCAGCTCCGACCCCGGCCCTGGTGCCGAGCTGCGCAAGAACGACCAGGTGAAGCTCGTCGTGTCGCGCGGCAGGCCCGTGGTGCCGTTCGTCACCGCCGGGGCCGAGCAGGACGCCGTCACCAAGGAGATCCAGGCCTCGGGCCTCAAGGCGGTCAAGGACCCCGCGAAGGACGCGTTCCACGACACGGTGCCGATCGGCAAGGTCGTCGGCGTCGATCCGCGTCCCGGCACGGCGCTCGACCTCAACGCCCCGGTGACCCTCATCCTGAGCAAGGGCCCGCCGCCGCGCCTGCCGGTGCCGAACGTGACGGGCAAGACGAAGGACGAGGCGACCGCCGAGCTGCAGCGCGCCGGTCTGGAGGCGGTCGACGCGGGCGGCGAGGACGCGCCGGAGAACAACGGGTCGCGCGTGGTGCGGACGGATCCGCCCGCGGGCACGGTGCTGGACCCGACGCAGAACAAGCGGGTCACGCTCTTCTACCAGAACAACCAGGAGATCGAGGTTCCCGACGTCACCCGGCAGAAGGTGCGGGAGGCGAAAGAGGAGCTCGAACGGGCCGGCCTGAAGGTGCGGGTCGAGTTCAACAAGAGCAACAACGCGACCGTGGTGAACCAGTCGATCCCGCCGCGCACGCGGGTGAAGCGAGGAACCGAGATCACGATCGTCGGCCTCTGACACGGGTAAAGCGAAGGGCCCCGCGTTCTCGACGCGGGGCCCTTCGTTCTTCAGCTCGTCTTCAGGAAACTCGTCAGGACCGCAGCATCTCGGCGACGAGGAACGCGAGCTCGAGCGACTGCTGCGTGTTCAGGCGCGGGTCGCACGCCGTCTCGTAGCGGCCGGCGAGGTCGTCGTCGGAGATCTCCTGGGCGCCGCCGAGGCACTCGGTGACGTCCTCACCCGTGAGCTCGATGTGGATGCCGCCGGGGTGCGTGCCGAGACGGCGGTGCACCTCGAAGAAGCCCTGGACCTCGTCGACGATGCGGTCGAAGTGCCGGGTCTTGTAGCCGGTCGACGACTCGT
>NZ_JAPJDL010000022.1 GCF_026242055.1 Lentzea sp. NEAU-D7
TGTCAACTCGACACGCTTTTCGTCGAGTTGACACCCCTGCCTACCTGTGGCCCGCTCTTGGTGCGGCTCGTGATGGGACCCCACCGCCAACGCGCCCAGCTACTCAACAGGCAGCCGCCCAACTCAACAGGCGTGCCATCACCCACGAGCGGCGCGGGCCCCCTGATCAGATTGCCGGGGGTCTGGGGGCAGCGCCCCCAGGGGAAGCACGCAACGCGACCACGCCGCCCGCAAGGCGACCACCCACAAGATCGCGTCCCGCCCCAACCGCCCAGAGCAAAGTCAGGCGAGCGCCTGCCACCACCCGTCAACCTCACCCGGCGAATCAACATCAACCCGCTCCCCGGGCCGAGGCACCGCAAGCGCCACCCCACCAGCCTTGGCCTCCCGCCAAATCCGGTCAATGGGCTCCCCCCAGGGATGGAACCCGAGGTTGAACGTCGCCCAATGCACCGGGATCAACAACCCACCACCAAGGTCGTCGAACGCCCGAACCCCTTCCTCAGGCGTCATGTGGATGTCCGGCCAGGCGTTGTCATACGCACCGACCTGCATCAACACAGCGTCAAAGGGCCCGTGCGCCGACCCGATCGCCTTGTACCCCTCGAAATACCCGGTGTCCCCGCTGTAGAACACCGACCGCTCACCGCGCTTGATCACCCAGGACGCCCACAAGGTGACGTTGCGCTGCACCGAACGCCCGGAGAAGTGCTGCGCGGCGGTGCAGGTGAGGGTGAAGCCGTCCACGGAGTGCGACTCGTCCCAGTCCAGCTCGACGATCCGAGCAGCGGGGACGTCCCACCGGGCCAGGTGCGCGCCGAGTCCCAGCGGCACGACGAACACAGCGGACGTGCTCGACGTCAACGCCTGCACGGTCTGCATGTCGAGGTGGTCGTAGTGGTCGTGCGAGATCACCACGGCGCTCACGGCGGGCAAATCAGACAACTGGTGCGGAACCGGGTGCAGTCGCTTGGGACCGACGCGCACGGAGGGTGAGACCCGGTCGCTCCACACAGGATCGATGAGGACCGCGGCGCCGTCGATCTCGATCAGCGCGGAGGCGTGGCCGTACCAGGTGATGTGCAGGCCCTCGGACACCGGCGCGGCGGGCGGCACTAGCGGGACCGCGACGGACGGCTTGCGGTCCTCGTTGCCGAAGATCAGGTCGCGGACGGAGAAGGAGTCGCGGTCGGGGACCGTGCGCACTTCCTTGTCGTTGTGGAACTTGCCGTCGCGATAGCGCGGCGAACGTGCCATCCGGGCCGGGTCTGGCTTGCCGCCCAACTGCTTCGGCACGTCCTTCAGCGCCCACGCCACCCCTGCCAGGCCGAGCAGGCCGGCCAACGCTTTCTTCATGATGCGTTTCCCTCTTCCCTGTCCCCGTGACCGGTGCAACGCAGGGAATCGTCGTGGAGTTCCGCACTCCCCGCACCACGAAGGGCCCGGCCTCGACGACGAGACCGGGCCCTTCGAGATCAGTGCGGACTACTCCAGGACGATCAGGAGATCGCCGCCTTCGACCTGCTGGGCGCCGCGCAACGCCAGGCGTCCGACGACACCGGCCTTCGGGGCGGTGATCGCGGCCTCCATCTTCATGGCCTCGATCGTCGCGACGGTCTGACCGGCGTCGACCTGGTCACCCTCGGCCACCGTGGCCGTCACCACGCCGGCGAACGGTGCCGCCACGTGGTTCGGGTTCGTGCGGTCGGCCTTCTCGGCGGCCGGGATGTCGGCGGCCACCGAGCGGTCGCGGACCTGGATCGGGCGCAGCTGGCCGTTCAGGGTCGCCATGACCGTGCGGATGCCTCGCGCGTCGGCCTCGGAGATCGCCTCCAGGCCGATCAGCAGCCGGACGCCCGGCTCCAGGTCGACGGAGTACTCCTCGCCCGGACGCAAGCCGTAGAAGAAGTCCTTGGAGCGCAACACCGACGTGTCACCGTAGGCGTCGCGGTGCGTGCGGAACTCCTTGGTGGGCCCGGGGAACAGCAGCCTGTTCAAGGTCGCCCGGCGGTCGTCGACGAGACCCGCCTCGTCCTCCGCGGAGAGCTCCTCGACCGGCTTCGGCGCGGGACGACCGGCCAGCGCCTTGCTGCGGAACGGCTCCGGCCAGCCACCGGGCGGGTCGCCCAGCTCGCCGTGCAGGAAGCCGATCACCGACGCCGGGATGTCGAACTTGCCGGGGTCCGCCTCGAAGTCCTTCGGGGAGACGCCCGCGCCCACGAGGTGCAGCGCGAGGTCGCCGACGACCTTGGACGACGGCGTCACCTTCACGAGGTGGCCGAGCATGCGGTCGGCGGCCGCGTACATCGACTCGATCTCCTCGAACTTCTCACCGAGGCCGAGCGCGACGGCCTGGGTGCGCAGGTTCGAGAGCTGACCACCGGGGATCTCGTGGTGGTAGACGCGGCCGGTCGGGCCGGGGATGCCGGACTCGAACGGCGCGTAGATCTTGCGCACCGACTCCCAGTACGGCTCCAGGTCGCAGACGTTCTGCAGGTCGAGGCCGGTGGAGCGCTCGGTGTGGTCGGTCAGCGCCACGATCGACGACAGCGGCGGCTGCGACGTCGTGCCCGCCATCGACGCGATCGCGCCGTCGATCGCGTCCACGCCCGCCTGGATCGCCGCGAGGTACGTCGCCAGCTGGCCGCCCGCCGTGTCGTGCGTGTGGAGGTGGACCGGGAGGTCGAACTCCTTGCGCAGCGCGGTGATCAGGCGCGACGCGGCCGGGGCCCGCAGGAGCCCGGCCATGTCCTTGACGCACAGCACGTGCGCGCCCGCGCCGACGATCTGCTCCGCCAGCTTGAGGTAGTAGTCCAGTGTGTACAGACGCTCGTCCGGGTCGGACAGGTCGCTCGTGTAGCACAGGGCGACCTCGGCGACCGCCGTCCCGGTCTCGCGCACGGCCTCGATCGCCGGGCGCATCTGCTCGACGTCGTTCAGCGCGTCGAAGATCCGGAAGATGTCGATGCCGGTGTTCGTCGCCTCCTGCACGAACGCCTTGGTGACCGCCTCGGGGTACGGCGTGTAGCCGACCGTGTTGCGGCCGCGCAGCAGCATCTGCAGGTTGATGTTCGGCACGGCCTCGCGCAGTGCGGCGAGCCGCTCCCACGGGTCCTCGGCGAGGAACCGCAGCGCCACGTCGTAGGTCGCGCCGCCCCAGCACTCCAGCGACAGCAGCTCGGGCGTCATGCGCGCGACGTGCGGCGCGACGGCGAGCAGGTCCTTGGTGCGCACTCGGGTCGCGAGCAGCGACTGGTGGGCGTCGCGGAACGTCGTGTCCGTGACGCCGACGGCCTTGCTCTCCCGCATCCACCGCGCGAAGCCCTCGGGTCCGAGCTCGACCAGCTTCTGCTTGGACCCGGCGAGCGGTTCCGCGTTGAGGTCGATGACCGGCAGCTTCTCGCGCGGGTCGACCGCGGTCGGGCGGGTGCCGTTCGGGTGGTTGACCGTGACGTCGGCGAGGTAGGTCAGCAGGCGCGTGCCGCGGTCCGCCGAGTGGCGGGCCGTCAGCAGGTGCGGGCGCTTCTCGATGAACGAGGTGGTGACGCGGCCCTCGTAGAAGTCCGGGTCGTCCAGCACGGCCTGGATGAACGGGATGTTCGTGGACACACCGCGGATGCGGAACTCCGCGATCGCGCGGCGCGCACGGGCGACGGCGAGGGAGAAGGTGCGGCCGCGGCAGGTGAGCTTCACGAGCATCGAGTCGAAGTGCGGGCTGATCGCCATGCCCGCGCCGGCCGTGCCGCCGTCGAGGCGGATGCCGGAACCACCCGGCGAGCGGTAGGCGCTGATCGTGCCGGTGTCCGGGCGGAAGCCGTTGGCCGGGTCCTCCGTGGTGATGCGGCACTGCAGCGCCGCGCCGCGCAGCTGGACGGTCTCCTGGGACAGGCCGAGGTCCTCCAGCGTCTCGCCGGACGCGATGCGCATCTGCGACTGCACCAGGTCGACGTCGGTCACCTCTTCCGTGACCGTGTGCTCGACCTGGATGCGCGGGTTCATCTCGATGAAGACGTAGTGGCCCTGCGGGTCGAGCAGGAACTCCACGGTGCCGGCGTTGCGGTAGCCGATGTGCCGCGCGAACTTCACCGCGTCGGCGCAGATGCGGTCGCGCAGCTCGGGCGCGAGGTTCGGCGCGGGCGCGATCTCGATGACCTTCTGGTGGCGCCGCTGCACGGAGCAGTCGCGCTCGAAGAGGTGGATCACGTTGCCCTGGCCGTCGGCGAGGATCTGCACCTCGATGTGGCGCGGTTCGACCACGGCCTGCTCGAGGAACACGGTCGGGTCGCCGAACGCCGACTCCGCCTCGCGCGACGCCGCCTCCAGCGCCTCGCGCAGCGCGGCCGGGTCGTCCACCTTGCGCATGCCGCGGCCACCACCACCGGCGACGGCCTTCACGAAGACGGGGAAGCGCATGGTCTTCGACGCTTCGAGCAGCTCGTCGATGTCCGAGGACGGGGCGCTCGACTCCAGCACCGGCAGCCCGGCCTCGCGGGCGGCGGCGATGGCGCGCGCCTTGTTGCCCGTCAGCTCGAGCACCTCGGCGACGGGGCCGATGAAGGTGAGACCTGCCTCACGGCACGCCATGGCGAGCTCGGGGTTCTCGGACAGGAAGCCGTACCCGGGGTAGATCGCGTCGGCGCCGGCCTTGCGGGCCGCCTTGATGATCTCCTCGACGGAGAGGTAGGCGCGGACGGGATGTCCGGGATCGCCGATCTCGTAGGACTCGTCCGCCTTCAAGCGGTGCAGCGAGTTTCGGTCCTCGTGAGGGAAGACGGCGACCGTTCCCGCGCCTAGTTCGTAGGCGGCGCGGAACGCGCGAATCGCGATCTCGCCGCGGTTGGCGACAAGAACCTTGCGGAACATCCGTGCCCTCCCGGTGTTACTCGGCAGTCATCAGTCGTGGCACGTTACCGTGCGACTCTTGCCTGTTGGGAGGACCGTCCCACGTGATGGGTGTCATCCTGATCGGTCTTGTTCACACGGATTCTCGCGTGGTGAGAGCAAAGTGGATACCCACCACCCGGTCAGACTGCGGCCGGTAGTGGGTTTAACCAGATCGAGTGACGATCTTCGCGACTATCTCGGTAGGGTGAGCCATATGGCCGGGGCTGATGGAGCCGGGCAGCCTACTGCCCGCACACCGCATTTCGACGTTGTCCTTCGTGGTTACAACCAGCGACAGGTGAACGAACGAGTCACCCGCTTGGAGTTCGACCTCAAGAACTCGAACCGCGCCCGCGACGCGGCCGCCGCGCAGGTGGGAGAGCTCACCAAGCTCCTGAACTCGATGCGCGCGGACCTCGACAAGACCAAGATCCAGCTCCAGAACCTCGCCAGCAGCCCCGTGAGCGCGTCGAACGTGACCGAGCGCGTGCGCGTGATGATGAGCCTGGCCGAGGAAGAGATCGCGGACATCCGCAAGGACGCCCTCGACAAGGCCGCCGCGACGCGGGGTGAGGCCGAGAAGTGGGCGGCCGGCCAGCGCGAGGCCCACCAGCGCCTGCTCGCCGAGACCGAGGCGCGCCGCAAGCAGCTCGAGATGAACTACCAGCAGCGCCACGCCGAGCTCGACCAGCAGACCGCCGGCCGCAGGTCCGAGCTGGAGGCGGAGCACGCGTCGTTGCAGGCGAAGCTCGCCGCCGAGCACGAGGCCCTGGTCGCCGAGGTGCGCGCGAACGGTGAGCACCTGGCCGCCGAGTTCGAGAAGAAGTCGGCCGACCTGGACACCCACCGCGCCGAACTGGACGCGAAGTACAAGGCGTACCACGACGAGCTGGACAAGGAGTACGACGGCCTCAAGGCGACGCTGACCGCGGAGCACCAGAAGCTGATGGCGGACGCGCGGGCCGAGGCCGAGCAGATCATCGCCGACGCCGAGGCCAAGCGGACCGCGGCGCTGCAGAAGCTCGAGACCGAGCTCCAGGCCAAGCAGGAGGAGGCCGCCAAGGTCCTCTCCGACCTCGAAGCCGAGACCGTCGCCCGCGCCGAGAAGACCACCGCCGACGCGTCCGCGAAGGCAGTCGCCCTGGTCAGTGCCGCGGAGGAGAAGGCGGCGGCGACCCTGCGCGAGTCCGAGGACAAGGCGGAGACCACGGTGCGCGAGGCCAACGAGAAGGCCGTCACGCTCGTCCGCGACGCCGAGGCCAAGACGTCCGCGCTGGTGCGTGAAGCCGAAGAGAAGACGGCAGCGGCCGTCGCCGAGGCGGACCAGCGCGCGGCCGCCGCGGCCGAGAAGGAGTCGTCGCTGCGTTCGGCGCACGACAACCTCGCGGCGCAGTTCCACGCCGCGCAGGCGGCGGTGGAGGCGGCGATGTCGGTGCTCAAGCCGCTGGAGGACGGCAACGGCGACGAGGAACCCGCGCCGCCGTCCGCGCCTTCCGGTGAGCAGAAGACCGAGCAGCTGCCGAAACCGCGGCAGAAGGACTGAGCCCTATCCGGGGAACGGCGGCAGGCTGCTCGTGGCCCAGCTCGTGTGGCAGCCGCCGTTCGCCGCGAAGTCGCTCGCGAACCCGATGAGCTCGTCGCCGTCGAGCGACGCGACCCCGCTGGGGTGGTAGTTCGGGCAGTTGTCCTCCCGCGCACCCGGCACCGGAACCGGCGCGGGAACCGCGTACCAGCCGTCCGAGCCGCCGTTCTCGGAGATGAAGACCGTCCTGCCGTTGCCGGGGTCGACCTTGCCGTCGGCGGACATCAGCATCTGTCCCATGAGGATCACACGGCCCCGTGACGTGCCGTTGGGCGCGAGAGTGATCGACGGCGTGTGCGCGAAGTACTTGCCGTCCGCCGTCGTCGGCCTGGTGCCGTACCATCTGGGGTCTCCCCAGTTCACGCCGTCGGGTGAGCCGCGGTGGTACGCCTCGCAGAAGTGCTGGTCCTCCTGCGAGCAGATCTCGTACATCATGTAGAAATCGCCGGTCGGCAGCCGCTTGACGTGCGGCATTCCCGGCCGCAGCCAGCCGGCCGACGGGGCCACGACCTTCTCCTTGCCCGACCAGATGACGCCGTCGGCCGACACCGACCGCCCGATGTACCGGCTGTGCTCCTCGTGCGTCTCGTCGGCGAAGTAGCAGTTCAGCCGCCCGCGGGCGTCCACGGACAGGTCCGGCTCCCAGAGCCCGCCGCCCGGCATCGCCCGCGCGCACTCGGACAGGTGCTGCCACGTCTCGCCGGCGTCGTCGCTGCGCCAGATCCGCGCCTTCAAGCCCTCGTGCCGCAACCCCACCGACCCCGCCCACAGCACCGTCCCGGCAGGCATCTCGCCGACCTGGTGCGGCAGCTCGTAGAGGTGACCGCAGCACGACGCGTGGGCGCTCACCTCGTCGGTGAAGGTGCCGACCTGCCGGAACCTCTTGGCGGCTCTGGTGGCGCGCAGGACGTTGACGACGTGGAACCCGTGCACCGCGACGAGGACCGACCCGCGGTGCTTCCCGTGCTCCAGCCGGATGGCGTGCGGGTAGCGGGACTCCACGCCGGTGAGCACGATCGGCCCGGCCAGGGCCGGGCTGGGACTGGTGAGAACGGCGAGGGCGGCTACCAGCGCGGTGATGATCAGGCGACGCACGCGTGGGAACGTACCCAGACGTTTGGGCAGATACGGTGGTGGGCACGCCCACACCTTCGGGTGACGTCGGTGGCGGGATGGGCGCGGACGTGGTCAGGCGTCCGCCGCGGCGCCGGTGGGCTGGCGGGGCGGCTGTGTCAGGTGGGCGGAGAGTGGCTGGCCGGGGGCATCGGCTACGCGGCAGCGGCCCGGCAGCGGCAGCGGCCCGGCAGCGGCCCGGCAGCGGCCCGGCAGCGGCAGCGGCCGTCTGGGAGCGAACCGTCAGCTGGCAACGCGGCAACTGAGCGGAGTGTGGTTGGCCGGTCGTCAGCCACACGAGCAGCGGCACAGCTAGGCGAGCACCAGCACGGCTGCGCGAGCAGTGCACGGCTGCGCGAGCAGCAGCACAGCTGCGCCAACAGCAGCGCCCTCCTGAGAAGCGAACCGCCAACTGGCAACGCAGCAGCTGAGCGGAGTGTGGCTGGCCGGTCGTCAGCCACACGAGCAGCGGCACAGCTAGGCGAGCACCAGCACAGCTGCGCGAACAGCGCACGGCTGGGCACACCGGCACGGCTGCGCCAACAGCGCACGGCTGCGCGAGCAGCGCCCTCCTGAGGAGCCAACCGTCAGCCGACGACGCGGCGGCCAAGCAGGCAACCGCAGACCACGCGCGTCAGCTCACCCCGCCCCACGCGCGTCCCTCAGCCCACCCGCTCCCATCGCGAAGCCCGCCGAGCAGGCCCGGCTACGTCTTCTCCAGGAACTCGGCGCGCTCCTCCGTCAGCAACGTCGCCACCATCCCCGCGAGGCCGGGGTGCTCCTCCAGGTCCGGGTCGGCGTCCACGACCTGCTGGGCGGCCGTGCGGGCGTCCGCGATGATGTCCTCGTCGCGCAGCAGGGACAGCATCTTCAGGCCCGAGCGGCGGCCCGACTGGGCGGCGCCGAGGATGTCGCCCTCGCGGCGCAGCTCGAGGTCGAGCTGGGCCAGTTCGAAGCCGTCCAGAGTGGACTCGACGGCGCGGAGGCGCTCCATCGTCGCGGTCATCTCCGGCATCTCGGTGACCAGCAGGCAGAGGCCCGGCGCGCTGCCGCGGCCCACCCGGCCGCGGAGCTGGTGGAGCTGGGAGACGCCGAAGCGGTCCGCGTCCATGATGGCCATGACGGTGGCGTTCGGGACGTTGACGCCCACCTCGATGACCGTGGTGGCCACCAGGACGTGGACCTCGTTGGCCGAGAAGGCCCGCATCACGGCGTCCTTCTCGTCCGGGGGCATGCGGCCGTGCAGGATCTCGATCCGCAGGCCGCGCAACGGGCCCGCCGCGAGCATGGTCGCCACGTCGATCACGGACAGGGCCGGGCGCTTGTCCTCGTCCTCGGACTTGGCCGGTTCCTCGTCGCCGATGCGCGGGCAGACGAAGTACGCCTGGTGGCCCTTCGCCACCTCCTCGCGCACGCGGGCGAACGCCCGGTCGAGCCAGGCGGGCTTCTCGCGGACGGGCACCACCGAGGTCTTGATCGGCGAACGGCCTCCCGGCAGCTCGCGCAGGGCCGAGACCTCCAGGTCGCCGTAGACCGTCATGGCCACCGTGCGCGGGATCGGGGTCGCGGTCATGACGAGCACGTGGGGGTTCTCGCGCTCGCCGCGCGCCGAGAGAGCCGCTCGTTGCTCGACGCCGAAGCGGTGCTGCTCGTCGACCACGACGAGACCCAGGGAGTGGAACTCCACCTTCTCCTGGATGATCGCGTGCGTGCCGACGACGATGCCCGCCTCGCCGGTCACGATGTCGAGCAACGCCTGACGGCGCTGGGCCGTGTTCATCGACCCCGTCAGCAGCGTCACGCGGGTCGCGTCCTCCGCACCGCCCAGCTGGCCCGCCTGGGCGAGGTCGCCGAGCATCTCGGTCAACGAGCGAGCGTGTTGTGCCGCAAGGACTTCCGTGGGCGCGAGCATCGCCGCCTGACGGCCCGCGTCGACGGCCTGGAGCATGGCCCGCAACGCGACCATCGTCTTACCGCTACCGACCTCGCCCTGCAGCAACCGGTTCATCGGCACGGTCGACTCCAGGTCGGACGCGACCTGCTCGCCGACCTCCACCTGGCCCGCCGTCAGCGTGAACGGCAGCCGGGCGTCGAACGCGTCGAGGATCCCGCCTGACCGGCGCGCACAGGCGGGCGCCGGGCGGGCGGTGGAGGCCTTGCGGCGCTGGGCGAGGGCCAGCTGCACGGCCAGCGCCTCGTCCCACTTCAGGCGTTGCTGCGCCACCGCGATCTGCGCCCAGCTCTCCGGCCGGTGGATCGCCCGCAGCGCGTCCTCCAGGCCGATCAGGCCCTGCTCCTCGCGGAAGTCTGCGGGCAACGGGTCCTCCGGCACGCCGTCCCAGATCTCCAGGAGCTGCTTCACGCAGTTCGCGATGTTCCACGTGTTGATGTGCTGCGACGCCGGGTAGACGGGCAGGAACGCCTGCAGGAACGACGACCCGTCCTGCTCCGCGGTGAGGACCTCGAACGCCGGGTGCACCAGCTGCAGGTTCTGCCGGTAGCGGCCGACCTTGCCGGCGAACAGGGCGCGCGTGCCCGGCAGCAGCTCCTGCTCGGCGGCGAACGCCGGCTTGCCGAAGAACACGAGGTGCAGCTCGGAGGTGCCGTCGGTGATCACGGCCTCCGTCATCTGGCCGCGACGCGCCTTCATCTGGCGCTTCTGGCACTTGCGGACCTCGGCCTGCACGGTGACGTGCTCGTCGATTTCCAGCGACCTGATGTCGGTCAGCTTCCCGCGCTCGTCGTACCGGCGCGGGTAGTGGCGCAGCAGGTCACCGACCGTCGTGAGGCCGAGGCCGGTCTCCAGTGCGTCGGCGGACTTCTTGCCGAGCAACGGCTGCAGCTTGTCGTCGAAGGAGATCATCGCGCCCCATTGAACTACTCGACACCGACAAAAATCACCGCGTCCGGCTGTCCGCCCGGATACGCCGTCACCTCGACCTCCGGATGGGTGACCCGCACGTGGTCCTCCAGCACGTCGGCCAGGCCTTCGGGCGCGTCCGCGCCCAGGATCACCGTCACGAGCTCGCCGCCGCCCGCCAGCATGCGGTCGACCAGCCGGCAGGCCAGGTCCATCAACGACTCCGGCGCCGCGGGGCCCGGTTCGATCAGCACGACCTCGCCGTCCAGCATGCCCAGCAGGTCGCCCGGCTGGCAGCGGCCCACCCACGTGAGGGCCTCGTCGGCGGCGATCGAGAGTTCGCCTCGACGCGTGGCGGCGGCGGCCTCGGCCATCGCGACAACGTCGTCACCCGCGCGCCTGGAAGAGTCGTGCACCGCCAACGCCGCGAGAGCCTGCACGGGCGAGAACGTCGGCACCACCACCACGTCCTGCCCTGCGGCCTGTGCGTACGCCACGGCCTCGTCCAACGCCTCGCGGAGGTCTGGATCACCCGGCAGCACTGCGACGTGACGCGCGCGCGTGGACACGATGGCCGACAACAGGTCTGTGGGCGTCGCAGAAGAAGAAGCGAGGTCGAACACCGTGGCGCCCTCCGCGCGGAACAGGTCCACGGCGCCGCTCACCACCACCACGATGGCCCGGTCGCGCACGAACCGCGAAGCCTGCGCGGCGATCTGGTCGGCGAACCGCGCCACGGTGATGCGGTGCGGACGCCCGGCGCGCACACCGGCCTCGACGGCCGCGCCGATGTCGTTGCAGTGCACGTGCACGGTCCACAGCGAGACGCCGTCGCCCACCACCGACACGCAGTCGCCCAGCCCGTTCAACGTGGTGCGCAGCTCGGCGACCGACTCCTCCGAGGTGCCGTCGAGCAGGTACATGACCTCGTACTCGAACTCCGACGACCCGCTTTCGCGCTCGGTCGTCAGCGATTCCGGGGTGCGCGGCAGCAAGGGAGCGTCTACCGGTGTTTCCACGGTCTGGCCGGTGATCACCGCGGCCAGTGTGTCCAACAACACAACGAGCCCTCGCCCGCCCGCGTCGACCACACCCGCTTTGGCCAGTACAGCGAGCTGACGGGGTGTGTCGGCCAGTGCGACGGCACCCGCGCGCGACGCCGCCATCACCACGTCGTCCAGGTCGTCCGACTCGCAGTCACGGGCCGCCTCGGACGCCGCGTGCAGCACCGACAGAACAGTGCCGGCCACGGGCTTGGACACGGCGGCGGTGGCCAGCTCATCGGCCCGATGCAGGCCCTTGCGCAGGGCGGTGCCGGTGACCAGCGACACCTCCTGCACGGTCTCCGCCAGGCCCCTGAGCACCTGGGACAGGATCACGCCGGAGTTCCCGCGCGCCCCGGCCAGCGCGCCGCGGGCGAGCGCCGACAGCGCCTCCCCCACCGTCGACATGGGCGAGCGCAGCAGCGCGTCGAGCGCCGACTGCATCGTGTGCAGCAGGTTCGTGCCTGTGTCACCATCCGGGACGGGGAAGACGTTGATCTGGTCGATCGACTCCCGATTGGCGTCCAACGACCGCACGCAGGCGTCTGCCCATCTGCGCACCGCGACCGCATCCATGACCTGCATGGCGGCGAGAGTATCCACCCGGTTTGGTCGCGGGTGAGCCCACCGGCTACCCTCATTGAGTTGCCGTGCCCGGTTGAGGCTTGTGCACGCTTGCGCGCCCACCGGGACGCGAGACTTACCGCTTGAGGAACCTGAAGGAGTGGCTGACGTGGCTGCCGTGTGCGACGTCTGTGGCAAGGGGCCGGGCTTCGGCCATTCGGTTTCGCACTCCCAGCGGAAGACGAACCGCCGCTGGAACCCGAACATCCAGTCTGTGCGCGCGAAGGTCTCGGCCTCGCAGCGCCAGCGGATCAACGTGTGCACGTCTTGC
Organism: Lentzea sp. NEAU-D7; assembly: GCF_026242055.1. GTDB lineage: Bacteria > Actinomycetota > Actinomycetes > Mycobacteriales > Pseudonocardiaceae > Lentzea. The sequence goes on from NZ_JAPJDL010000022.1 coordinate 12,378, forward strand.
CTGAAGGCCGGCAAGGTCGTGCGCGGCTGATCACCGCCACAGATCGTTTTCAGTTCGAGGGGAGCCCGGCGCAAGCCGGGCTCTTTTCGCTTTTCAGGGCACGGCGCACGAACACCAGGCAGGCGACACCGCTGAGCAACGCGCCGGTGCCGCCGAGCGCGAAGACCGCTCGCGGCCCGATGACCAGCAACAACCCGCCCGCGGCAGCCGTCCCGACCAGGTTCGCGCCGATCACCATCGACCCGACGGCGGCGAACGCCCTCCCGCGCATCTCCTCGGGCGTGCGCAACCGCACGACGGCGTTCAAGGCGACGTTGTGCACGCCGTTCGACACACCACCGATGAGCCAGCCGATCCCCGCCGCCACGAGGAACGGGAACGTGGCCGGGATCAGCACCCCGACGCCCGTGGTGACGGCGCCGACCGCGATCGCGTGCACCACTCCGGACACGGTCTCGAGTCGCGCGGCGATCCTGTTGCCGACCAGGATCCCGGTCATCCAGCAGGCCTGCATCGCGCCCAGCACGAACTCGTCGCCCTGAAGCACGTACCGCACGAACGCGGGGTCGGCGACGTTGACCACCACCACCGCGCCGACGCAGAACGACAAGCCGATGACCGCCGTGAACAGCACGGGGTCCCGCCGCACGTGCCGGATGCCCGCGAGCGCACGGGGACGAGCCTCGTGCGCGCCCGAGGGCCGGCGTTCCGATCGCACGAACGCGAGCAGCGCCGCGTAGGCGAGGAACGTGCAGCCGTCGATGAGCAACGCGGCCGGGTGGCCGAAGATCCCGGCGAGCAACGCGCCCCCGGTGACACCCGCCATGCTGCCGAGACTGCGCCCCGTGCTGAGCCACGCGTAACCACGAGTCGCGTGCTCCTCGCCGGCGATGTGCGGGACCAGGGCGGAGATGCAGGGCTGGGCGACCGCGCGGCCACAGCCTGAGAGCAGCACCAGCGCCACCACGAACACGGGCTGCCCCATCAGCGGCGCGATGGCCGAGATGGCGACGCCCTGGAACACCAGCGCGGTGATCAGCAGGCGGCGGTTGGGAAAGCGGTCGACGAGCACACCGGCGAGCGGGGCGCCGAGCACGAACGGGAGCAGCTCGGCGAAGAGGATGGCGGCGACCAGCAACGGGCTGATCGGCGTCGCCCAGAAGACGAGCACGAGCAACGACAACGCGTTGCCGAACTCGCTGACGGCCGCACCCGCGGCCGTCAGCGTCAGGTCACGTCTTGCACGGACAGCTACGGGAGCTTCCAGTCGATCGGGTCGGCGCCCTGCTTCTCGAGCAGTTCGTTGGCGCGGCTGAACGGCTTCGACCCGAAGAACCCGGCGTGTGCGGAGAGCGGCGACGGGTGCGCGGACTCGATGGCGGGCAACGGTTCCAGCAACGGGCGCAGGTTACGCGCGTTGCGGCCCCACAGGATGGAGACCAGGGGTGCGTCACGTGCGGCGAGCGCCTTGATCGCCTGCTCCGTCACCTTCTCCCAGCCCTTGCCCTGGTGGGAGTTGGCCTTGCCGGGCTGCACGGTCAGCGCCCTGTTGAGCAGCAGGACACCGCGCTCGGACCACGGGGTCAGGTCGCCGTTGGACGGCAACGGGTAGCCGAGGTCCTCGGCGTACTCCTTGTAGATGTTGATGAGCGACTTGGGGATGGGCCGCACGTCGGGAGCCACCGAGAACGACAGGCCGACCGCGTGGCCGGGCGTCGGGTACGGGTCCTGGCCGACGATCAGCACCTTCACCTGGTGGAACGGCTGCTGGAAAGCACGCAGCACGTTCTCGCCCGCGGGGAGGTAGGTCCGGCCGGCGGCGACCTCCTCGCGCAGGAACTCACCCATGGCGGCGATCTGGTCAGCGACGGGGGCGAGAGCTTCAGCCCAACCGGCTTCGACAACTTCGTTGAGGGGACGAGCCACGGCTGTGAACCCTATCTCACTCAATCGAGCCGACGGAGCTTCTCCCGGTACAACGCGATGTTCTGCACGTACTTCTCGACGATGAACGCCCAGGCCTGTTCCGGCACAACGTGTCCGGCGCGTTCGCGGGCGGGAACTCCCAGCACCATCGTGCGTTCGCGGACGTGGCCGTCGAACGAGACCACCGCGCCGGCGCCGACGATCGCGCCCTTCTCGACGATGGAACCGTTGAGCACCACCGAACCCGAGGCGATCAGGCAGTCGTCGGCGACGGTCGCGCCCTCGATGTGCACGTTGTGGCCGATGACGCACGATGATCCGATGTGCACCGGGTGGACCTCGGTGCAGTGGATGACCGTGCCGTCCTGGATCGACGTGCGCTCGTCCACGACGATGCGCCCGTAGTCGCCGCGCAGCACGGCCTGTGGCCACACCGAGGAGTGCGCGCCGATGCGCACGTCGCCGATCACCGTCGCATCCGGGTGCACGTACGCCTCCGGGTGGATCTGCGGCGTGTAGTCCCCCAGCGCATAGATGGCCATGCGCCCGAACCTACAACGGCTTCCCGAAGCAGCGGCTCTCCGGGTGGTCGCGGTACACGCCGAAGTTGTCGATCCGCTCGTACCCGCTGGACGTGTACAGGGCGATCGCCTCGGGCTGGCGCAGCCCGGTCTCCAGCACCATGCGCCGCAGGCCCGCCTCGCGCGCGGTGGCTTCCAGGTTGGCGAGCACGAGCCGGGAGAGGCCTTTGCCCCGTGCGGAGTCGACGACGTACATCCGCTTGATCTCGGCGGCGCCCTCCAGCTCGTCGTTCACGCGCCAGCCGCCGCAGGCGACGGGCACGTCGTCCAGGTACCCGATGACGAAGTAGCCGAGCGGCGCGGCGAACTGCGCCGGGTCGACCGGCGTGACGTCGACGTCGCCGTAGCGCTCGACGTAGACCTGCTGGAGGTCGGCGATCATCTTGACCGAGTCCGGATGGTCATACGCGCGCGTGCATAGTTCCACGGATTGAATTCTACGCGCGCCAGTGCTCCCAGCCAGGAGGTTTTTCGTAGTTCCTGCCGTCGACCGTCACACCTCCGCCTGCCCGGACCGTGCCGATGGTCGTCCAGCCGGGCGGCACCGCCTTCGGACCGGGGAACGTCGCCGCGAGGGCGTGGTCCTCACCTCCGGTCAGCGCCCAGTGCCGCGCGTCCCCGCCGAGCGCCGACGCGACGTCGAGCAGGCGCGGGTGCAACGGCAGCAACTCTGTGCGGATGTCGATCGCCACGCCTGAGGAGTCCGCGATGTGACTCAGGTCCTGCAGCAGTCCGTCCGAGACGTCGATCATCGCCGTGGCGCCGGCCTCGGCGGCCCTGGGCCCCTCCTCGTACGGCGGCTCCGGGGTGCGCTGGGCGTTCACGATGCCGACCGGGGAACGGAACCCGCGGCCGAGCACGGCGAGCCCCGCGGCGGCCCAGCCGAGCCGTCCGGTGACCGCCACGACGTCGCCCACGAGCGCTCCGGACCTCGTGATCGGCTCGAGTCCGTTCATGTCGCCCATGGCGGTGATCGAGATCACGAGCGTGGCGGAGCTGACCATGTCGCCTCCGACGATGCCCGCCCCGGCCTTCGCCGCCTCCTCCCACAGCCCCGCCATGATCCCCTCGACGACCGACGCGGGCGTGTCCGCGGGACAGGCGAAACCGACGAGCAGGGCGGACGGCAGCGCTCCCATCGCGACGACGTCGGCGAGGTTCACGGCGGCCGCTTTTCGGCCCACCTGCTCGGGACTGGACCAGTCGAGTCTGAAGTGGACACCCTCTACGAGGACGTCCATCGAGGCCACGACCCGTCCGTCCGGGACGGCGACGACGGCAGCGTCGTCACCCGGACCGAGGATGGTCGTCTCCGGCTGCGCCCGACCGGTCGTCACCCGGTGGATGAGGTTGAACTCACCCACATCGGCGACCGTCTCCGCGTCGCGCGGCGGCTCCGGACGCAAAGTTGCCTCCCAATCTGAGCATTCGGAACCCCAACTGGGGTACGTTGCGTGACACGTTCCTACCTCGACCCAACCTGTCGCGACGAAGGGGCACGCCGTGGTGCATGCATACATCCTCATCCAGACCGAGGTCGGCAAGGCCGCCGCAGTCGCCTCCGAGATCTCCGGGATCGCCGGGGTAGCCACCGCAGAAGACGTCACCGGTCCTTACGACGTCATCGTGCGCGCCGAAGCGGAGACCGTCGACCAGCTCGGCCAGCTCGTGGTCGCGCGCATCCAGAACGTCGAAGGCATCACCCGGACGTTGACCTGCCCGGTGGTGCATCTCTAGCCCGTGTTGTCATAACCGGGTGACTCAGCAGGAATCCACGTCGGCGCTGTCCCGGCCGCTGCTCGCGGCGGTCGGGCTCGCTGTTCTGCTCGCCATCGGTGTCGCCGGGCTCGGTCTAGTGCTGGGCACGGGAAACCAGACTGAGGACGTGCCCGGTCGCACGGGCCCCTTGGCGCTGGTCTCGATCGACGCTCCGTCGGCGGGCAGCCCGGAATGCGCTTCCCTGGTCGAGAAGCTGCCGGTGGGGCTGCCGTCCGGGAAGGACATGCTGTCGCGCCGGGAGATCGCCTCGCCCGCTCCGCCCGCCACGGTGGCGTGGGGTGACGCCAAACACGATCCGGTGGTGCTGCGCTGCGGCCTGCCGCGGCCGAACGAGCTGTCGGCGACCTCACAGCTGCGGGTGATCTCCGACGTGCAGTGGCTGGAGCTGCCCGGCTCGGACAGCTCCACCTGGGTGATCGTGGACCGCGGGGTGTACGTGGCGCTGACGGTGCCCGCCGACGCGGGCACCGGACCGTTGCAGGACATCTCCACCACCGTGCGCGACCTCCTGCCGAAGCAGCCGGTCAAGACCGCCCCTTAACGGAGACCGCTGCCTCGGGCGATCGCCGTCTCGATCAACGTGGTCAGCAGCGTCGTGAAGTCGATGCCCGTCGCCTCCCACGCCTTGGGGTACATGGAGATCGGCGTGAAGCCGGGCATGGTGTTGAGCTCGTTGACGATCAGCTCGTTCTGCTCGGTGAGGAAGAAGTCCACCCTGGACAGACCCTGGCAGTCGAGCGCCTTGAACGCGGTGACGGCCAGCTCGCGCAGCTGCGCGGTGATGTCGTCGTCGAGCTTCGCCGGGATGTCGGCCTCGTAGGAGTCGTTGACGTACTTGGCGTCGAAGTCGTACCAGTCGGCGCCGTCACCGACCGGGCGCAGCTCGGCGGGCAGCGAGGCCTCGATCCGGCCGTCCGGGAACTCCAGCACCGCGAGCTCGATCTCGCGGGGGTTCACCACGGCGGCCTCGACGATGACCTTGGGGTCGTGCTGGCGGGCCTGGAAGATCGCGGCGTCGAGGTCGTCCCAGTCGCTCACCTTGGAGATGCCGACGGACGACCCCGCGCGGGACGGCTTCACGAACACCGGCAGGCCGAGGTGCTCGCGCTCGTCGAGCGTCAGGGTCGTGGCGGCGCGGTCGAGGGCGACGAACTTGCCGACGTTGATGCCCTCGGCCTGGAGGATCTTCTTGGCGAAGACCTTGTCCATGACGGCGGCGCTCGCGAACACACCGGGCCCGACGTAGGGAAGGCCGCCGAGTTCGAGCAGGCCCTGGATCGTGCCGTCCTCACCCCACGCGCCGTGCAGCAGCGGGAAGACGACGTCGACGTCCTTGAGGGCGTGGCCGGGCTCGATCGCGACCACGGTCTGGTTGCGCAGCGTCGGGAGGTTGCCGGCGCCCGGCTCCAGCGCGTTCGGGTCCGTGCCGAGTGCCCACTGCCCCTGCGGCGTGATGCCGATCGGCACCACCTCGAACCGGTCCGCGTCCAGGTGCGGCAGGACGCTCTTGGCGGACTGGCAGGAGACCTCGTGCTCGGAGCTGCGGCCACCGAAGACCACGGCCACCCTTGTCTTGCGCTGCGTCATGCGGGCGACCCTACCCGTTTGGGCGATTGTGCCCACCCTGCAGTTAGCCTCGGCCGCGTGCTGGAGATCGAACCGCTCGACCTGGAGGACGCCGCCGCACTCCGCGCCTACGCCGACGTGCGGATCGCGGCCAGTCCGGGGTCGAGCAGGGAACGGATCATCGCGTCACTGCGGGAGACGAACCCGGACTTCGGCGAGGTGATCCGCCTGATCGCCCGCCGCGACGGCGAAGGCGTCGGCATCGCCTCCGCGGGTCTGCCCGGCGGCGTGAACGCACGGCTGGCGATCGGTCCGATCACGGTGCACCCGGACCACCTCAGACAGGGCATCGGCACCGCGCTGCTGGAACGGTTGCTGCCCGAGCTGCGCGTCCGCGGCCGCGACACGCTCGAGAGCTGGGGTGTGGTCAAGGGCAGTGCGGGCGAGCACTGGGCGGTGGCGCGCGGGTTCCACGTGGCCGCGTCCAGGGTGGTCCAGCTGCTGACGGTCGCCGACGTCGATCCCGTGTCCTGGGAGCTGGACGTGCCGGCCGGATACCGGTTGGAGCGGTGGATCGGCGCGACGCCGGAGCACCTGCTGGTGTCGGTGGCCGCGACCCGGCAGTCGATCCACGACGCGCCGGCCACGGAGTCCGCGGTGCGGGCGCCGGAGTGGACGCCGGAGGTGGTGCGGGCAGAGGAGGCCGAGGCCCGCGCGGGCGGGGTCGAGCACCGCGTCGTCGTCGCGGTCGAGGAAGCCACCGGTCTCGTGGTCGCGCTGACCGACGTGCCGCTGCATCCCGGCGACTCGGCCCACACGCACTGGGGAAGCACGATGGTCAGGCCCGCTCATCGAGGTCACGGGCTCGGGCGAGTGGTCAAGGCGCACATGCTGCGGTGGCTGGTCGCGGACCGGCCCGCGCTCGAACGCGTCGACACCGGAACGGATGCGTCGAACTCCCACATGATCAGGGTGAACGAGCAGCTGGGCTTCGTCACCGACCGCGAGGTGGTCGTGGTCAGCCGGACCTTCTGAGCAGCTCCGTCAGCACCGGCAGAGCGCTCAGCAGCTGCTCCCGCGAGCACGCGCTGTACCCGATGACGAGCCCGTGCAGCTTGGGCCGGTTCACGTAGTGCCGGGCCAGGCCGTCGACCCGCAGGCCGCGTTCGAGAGCCTGCCTCATCAGCTCGCGCTCCTGCTCGGCGCTGGGCAGCAGCACCACGACGTGCGCGCCCGCGTCGTCGCCGAGCACCTCGATGCCGGCGTCGGCGAACGTGCCGGTGATGAGCGCACGTCGTTCGGACAGCTCTCGCCGGAGCTTGCGCAGGTGCCGGCCGAGGTCGCCCGTGCGCGCCAGTTCGACGACGACCCGCTGCCCCGCGGCGGCCGGGCTGGTGCCGGTCAGGTCGCGGTGTTCGAGGACGGTCGTGGCGATGTGCTCGGGGGCGACCATCCAGCCCGCGCCCAGGGTCGGCGTGAGGATCTTGCTCGTGGTGCCGAGGTGGACCACGACGTCGGGGGCCAGGGCGGCCAGCGACGGCAGCGGCGCCACGTCGTACCGGAGTTCGCCGTCGTAGTCGTCCTCGATGACGAGCCAGCCGTCGCGCCGGGCGCGTTCGACCAGCGCGACCCTCCGCGCCGCCGACATGCGGCCGCCCAGCGGGTACTGGTGGGCGGGCGAGCAGTAGACGGCCTTCACGCCCGCCGGCACGGCCTTCGGGAGCAGGCCCTCGGCGTCGACGGCGGCCTGGACGACCTTCAGGCCGTTGGCGCGGAAGACGCCCACCGCCCGCTGGTAGCCGGGTTCCTCGACGGCCACCGCGTCGCCGCGCTTCAGCACCGCGACGGCGATCTCGGTCAGCACGGCGGTGGTACCGCCGGTCGCGAGCACCGGGTCGGCGTTGACGGCGAGACCGCGGTGGCGCAGCAGGTGTTCGGCGATGGCCTCGCGGTACTCGGGCAGGCCTGCGCGTTCGGCACGGGACAGCGGCGGCGCGTCCGCCCCGGCCCGCCAGGCCCGGCGCCAGGCCGCGCGGTCGAGGCCACCGGCCCAGGGCGCACCGGTGCCGAGGTCCACGAAGTCGGTGATCACGGGCGCCAAGGGCTTGCGCGAACGTTTGCGCAACGGGCCGGGCGGCGTCGTGGTGACATAGGTGCCGGAGCCGTGGCGACCGGCGATCCACCCCTCCGCGTGCAGCTGTTCGTAGGCGGCGGCGGTGACCGTGCGGGACACTCCGAGGGAGTCGGCCAGCGCGCGCGTGGACGGCAACCGGTCGCCCGCGCGCAGACGGCCCTCCGACGCGGCGGAACGCAGCGCGTCGGCCAGCTGGACGGCGAGCGGTTCGGCGGACTCGCGGTCCAGCGCCACGGGCAGCGCGGTCTCAGCCAAAGTGGCCTTCTCGAATCGATGGAAAATGGCGCTTCAATGATGCCACTTTCCCGAGCACAGTGGAACCATGACCACTGACGTGCAGCTCTCCCCCACCCCGCGCAGCACCGTCGTCCGCGGCAAGAAGCGGGCCGTCGAGGACCGTCAGGTGCTCTACGACATCCTCGACGCGGGCCTCGTGTGCCACCTGGCCGTGGAGGTCGACGGGGCGCCGTTCCTCATCCCCACCGCGTACGGACGGGACGGCAACCGCATCTTCCTGCACGGCTCGACGGGGTCGCGGTCCATCAGGAGCATGCTGGAGGGCAAGCAGGTCTGCGTCGCCGTCACGCTCGTGGACGGCGTCGTCTACTCGCGGTCGGTGTTCCACCACTCGATGAACTACCGGTCCGCGATCATCCACGGCACCGCGAAGATCGCCGAGGACCCCGGGCACGCCCTGCGCACGATCGTCGAGCACGTCACGCCGGGCAGCTGGGACTACGCGCGCCAGCCGTCCAGGAAGGAGCTCGCGCAGACGGCCGCGCTGGAGATCGACCTGACCGAGGCGAGCGTGAAGGTCCGCGAGGGCGGGCCGGGCGAGGAGCCGTCGGACCTCGAAGCGAACCTCGTGTGGGCCGGGCACATGCCGCTCGTCACGACGTGGGGTGCGCCTGTGCCGCACGAGACGGACAAGGCCGTCCCGCCGCACGTCAGCGAACGGGCCCGTTGACCGGGTCGTAGCGGTACGAGGTCATCGCGCGGGTGCCGTGGCGGTAGACGTGGATCGACACGGCCGGGTCCACGCCGTCGTTGCGCACCTGGTGCACGTAGCCGGGCCCCCACACACGCGACTGACCGGCGTGCAGCGAGTGCACGACCTGGATCCTGGTGGTGACGACCTCGGTCAGCAGGCCGCTGACCACGGTGAACGCACCCGAGGTGTGGTCGTGGTCGTGCAGCGACGCGGTCTGGCCGGGGAGCCAGCTCATCAGCCAGATCTCCTGGTCGTCGGTCTTGTCGACCAACGCCGAGAAGCGCTCCTCCGGGTCGTACCGGAGCAGGTGCTTCCAGCGGTCGCGGTCGGCGGCCCACGACAGAGCCACTCGAACGGGGTGCAGCAACGTGGAGTTCTCGGACAGCACGACGCTGTTCTCAGGAACGGCGAACATCGGAGAAAAGTCCTAACCAGGCGAATGCGCGAAAAGAGGACGCGGGACTATCGCCAGGTACAACAGCAACATGCGTTGAAGGACATGGAGCAGAGGGTCCCGGAACCGGGACCCTCCGTCAATCCAGTCCCAAGGCGTGGGACACGTCCGCGACCAGATCGCGGGTGTCCTCGCAGCCGGCCGAGAAGCGCACCAGGCCTTCCGGCACCGGGTCGCCGAACTGCGCGCGCCGGTCGGCCGTCGAGTGCAGGCCGCCGAACGACGTGGCCGCCGACACCAGCTTCGAGCGCGCCAGGAACTCGTTCACCGCTTCGGCCGACTCGAGCTCGAACGTCAGCACGCCGTTGAAGCGCCGCATCTGCTGCGCCGCCACGAGGAACGAGGGGTCGTCCGACGCTCCCGGCCACCGCAGGTTCGCCACCCGGCCCTTCAGCAGCGCGTGGATCGCCGCCGCGTTCTCCGCCTGGCGGGCGAGCCGCAGGTCCAGGGTTCCGAGGCCGCGCAACGCGAGCCAGGTCTCAAAGGGGCCGGGGATGGCGCCGTTCAACGTCCGCGCGTCGCGGATCCGGGCCGCCAGCTCGGTGCTCGCCAGCGTGACGTGTCCGAAGAGGACGTCGCTGTGCCCCGCGACCGCCTTGGTGTCCGAGGCGACCACGACGTCCGCGCCCAGCTCCAGCGGCCGCTGCCCGAGCGGCGTCGCGGTCGTGTTGTCGACGGCCAGCAACGCGCCCGCGGCGTGCGCCTGATCCGCCAGCGCGGCGATGTCGCAGACGTCCAGGCCCGGGTTCGACGGCGTCTCCAGCAGCACCAGCCGCACGCCCTCGAACGAGGGGTACGGCCCGGCCGTGGGCACCTCGACCACGTTCACGTCCATTTCGGACACGAACTTCCTCGTCAGGAAGTAGCCGTCCGAAGGGACGACCAGCGTGTCGCCGGCGGACAGGACGGTCCTCAGCAACGTCGAGATGGCTGCCATCCCGGACGGGAAGACGACGCACTCCCCGCCTTCGAGCGAGCCCAGCGCGCTTTCGAGAGCACGCCACGTCGGGTTGCTCGCGCGGCCGTAGTAGTCCTGACCGCCCAGGTGGTACGCCGACGCGAACACCGGCTGCGCGCCGAACGGGTCGCCCGGCTCGCCCGAGACCACGTGCACGACCCGCGTGCCATCACCGAGTTCGGGGTTCACTGGCGCTCGTGCTTCCGGTCGCGGCCCAGGAGCGCGGCACCGAGCTCACGCACGCTCAGCCCGTCGTGGCAGACCTGGTGGACGCCTTCGGTGATCGGCATGTCGACCCCGTTCGCGTGGGCGAGCTCGCGGATCGACGAGCAGGACTTCACGCCTTCGGCGACCTGCCCGTGCGCGGCTTCCTGCGCCTGCGCGAGGGTGTCGCCGCGCCCGAGCCGTTCGCCGAAGGACCGGTTGCGCGACAACGGCGACGCGCAGGTCGCCACCAGGTCGCCCAGTCCGGCGAGGCCCGCGAACGTCAGCGGGTCGGCGCCCAGCGCCGCGCCCAGCCGCGCCGTCTCGGCCAGGCCGCGGGTGATGATCGACGCCATCGTGTTGTCGCCGTACCCCATGCCCGCCGCCATGCCGCACGCCAGCGCGATGACGTTCTTGCACGCCCCGCCGAGCTCGCAGCCGACGACGTCGGTGTTGGTGTAGGGGCGGAAGTACGAGTTCGAGCACGCGTGCTGCAGGTCGACCGCGCGGTCGTGGTCCGTGCACGCGATGACGGTGGCGGTCGGCTGCTCGACCGCGATCTCCTTGGCCAGGTTGGGCCCGGACACCACGGCCACCTGCGACTCGTCGACACCGGCGACCTCGCGGATCACCTCGCTCATCCGCTTCAGCGTGCCGAGCTCGACGCCCTTGGACAGCGACACCAGCGTCGCGTCCGGCGGCAGCAGTTCCCTCCACGCCGACAGGTTCACCCGCAACGTCTGCGACGGCACGGCCAGCACCACCGCGTCCGCGCCGTCCAGCGCCTTCGCCGGGTCGGAGGTGGCGGTGAGGTTGGCGGGCAGCGAGATGCCGGGCAGGTAGCCGGAGTTCACGCGGGTCTCGGTGATCTCGGAGGCGACGTCCTGACGCCGCGCCCACAGCACCACCTCGGGACCGGAGTCCGCGATGACCTTCGCGAAGGCCGTGCCCCACGAACCGGAGCCGAGCACCGCAACACGTTCGATCGCCATGTGTTCAGGCCTTCCTCGGTCCGTAGAACCCTTCGGGTGCCTGCTGCTGACGCACCTCGGCCAGGTGCTGCTTGACCGTGCCCATCAGCAGGTCCGTGACCTCGCGCAGCAACGGGAGCGTCTCCTCCTTGCCGCGGTACGCGGAGAGGTCGACCGGCTCACCGACGAAGTGCGTGATCGTCTTGCGCGGGAACGGCCGGAACTTCTTCTGGTAGTGGTTGTAGAGGTCGAGCGTGCCCCAGCGGGCGACGGGGATGACCGGGCCGTCGTGCTGCAGCGCGAGCCGGGCCACGCCGGTGCGCGAGTTCGCGGGCCAGCCGTCGGGGTCCTTGGTGATCGTGCCCTCCGGGTAGATCACCACGACCTGACCGGTCTCCAGCGCGTTGTGCGCCTCGCGCAGGCTCTGCTGGGCGTCCGTGGTGCCCCGGTAGACGGGGATCTGCTTCGCGCCCTTCAGAATGCTGCCCATGATCGGCACGTTCCACAGGCTGTGCTTCGCGAGGAAGTGCGGCACGCGGTAGTTCTTGTGCACGAACATGGCGTCGTAGCACGGGTCGAGGTGCGAGATGTGGTTCATGACGAGCAGCGCGGCACCTTCGCGCGGGATGCGTTCCCCGTGCACCATCCGGTGCCTGCCCAGCACGAACGACATGGGGTACACGATCGCCGCGGCGACCCCGACCCAGAAGCCGCCCTTCTCCCTTTTGGCCACGAGGCCTCTCCTAACCTGCGTAGATCTGCGCCCGAGAGCACAGTAGTCGCCGAATCGTGGACTATGGCGAGGTGCGGGATGAAGTTGACCTCGTGGTTCCGGTGAAGACGCTGGACCGGGCCAAGACCAGGCTGACCAGCGCGACCGGCGGAGATCCGGTGTCACACGCGGCGCTGGCGCTCGCGCTCGCCCTCGACACGGTGAGTGCGGCCGCGGCCACTCCCGGCGTCCGGCGCGTGGTCACCATCACATCGGACCCGGCGGTCGCGGCCGAAATGGCCGCGCTGGGCGTCGAGTCGCTGCCGGAACCGGCGCGGCCAGGGCTCAACGCGGCGCTGGAACACGGTGCGCGCACGCTCCGCTCGTCGCGCATCGGTGCGCTCCAGGCCGACCTGCCGGCGTTGCGGTCCGACGAGCTGCAGGCCGCGCTCGAAGCGGCTCGTGGCCGCCGCGCGTTCGTCCCCGACCGCCAGGGCACCGGCACGACGCTGCTCCTCGCCGCGCCCGGCGGAGAGCTCGACCCGCGCTTCGGCGTCGGATCGGCCGGGCTCCACCGGCTTTCCGGTGCCGTCGCGCTCATCGGACCGTGGCCGTCGCTGCGCTGCGACGTGGACACGGAAGAGGATCTGCGGCTCGCGCTCGCACTCGGTCTCGGCACGCGCACCGCGAACGCCTTGCCCGCCTGGACAACCTGAGCACCCGCCACACGTCTTCCGGGTCACTGGGGTGATCACGATTTGGGAGACTGATGCGAGCGCTCATCGCGCTGGCGGGGGTCACGGCCATCGCGGGCTGTGTCGCCGCCTATCCGATCGACCGGCCGTCCGACTACACGGCGGAGAGCAAGCTCAGCACCTGCCGGGTGGACCTGCCCCAGAGCTGGAAGGACCTGCTGTCCCTCGACAGGACGGAGGCGGGTCCGCACGAGAAGGTCGTGGTCGTGGCGGCGAACGAGGACGCAGGCACGACACTGGTGAAGACGACGCGCAACAGGACGACCGAACTCGTGCTGCACGACCACGGCAAGCGCCAGCAGGTGATGGCGGTGCAGAACGACGGACAGCTCTTCGGCGTCGAGTTCGACGGCCGATGGGTGACGTTCTCCACGACACCGCACCCGGAGAACCACGCCACCACGACTTACGCGTGGGACTCGCGCAACGACGGCGCGCCGGTGCGCATAGGCAGCAACGGCGCTGTGCTGCACAACGGCAAAGCCGCCTGGTCCGACAGCGCGGGCGTGCACCTCTACGACCTGGCCAAGAAGAAGGACAGGCTCGTCGGCCCGGGCAAACTACCGGCTTTCCTGGGTGACGCGGTCATCTGGCTGCAGGACGGTGAGTTCCGCGCCGAGGGCGCGTTGCCCGAGCAGCTGAAGAACGCCGGCCCCGGTGGCAGCGTGGCGTCCGACGGCCGCACGGTGGTGTGGACGCGGGGCGAGAAGCTGATCGGCTGGCGCGAGGGCTGGGCGGAACCGCGGGAACTGGCCGGGGTCAGGTCGTCGCCGAGGACCGAGGGCATCTTGTTCCCGCGGGTCAGCGGCGACTTCGTGTCGTGGCAGTCGGAGTCGTCGTACGTCACGGACATCCGCAGCGGCGCGACCGTGCACACGACCGAGGGCGGGTACTGGCTGGAAGTCCACGGCGGAGCGCTGACACAGCAGGGGTGGCGCGTCGCGGCCGCCGCCCCGTTGGAGAAACTCTCACCGCTCTCCCGCTGCTGACCGGCCCGTCCCCGTTGCTCGCCCTGTTGAATCCGTGACGAACGACACGAAAATGTTGGTTTGGGCAACTCAGCAGGGAACCCCGGCACCTTTACATCCGTATCCCCCAGTGCCGACGACGCTTCCCCCGGTGTCGTCATCCCCGACGCATTGCCTGAGGTGTTTCCTGCATGACTTCACTGACGCACGCCGACTACCTGGCGTTGCGCCGCTTTCCCGCTCTGGACGGCCTGCGTGCGATTGCCGCGGTGCTGGTCGTCTTCTTCCACTACGGCGGACCGGACCGGCTCCAGGGCTGGGCCGGTGTCCAGATGTTCTTCGTCCTCAGCGGATTCCTGATCACCACGCTCATGCTGCGCGAAGAGCGGCGGACAGGCCGGATCTCGCTCAGTGAGTTCTACCTGCGGCGGGGGTTCCGGATCCTCCCCGTGTACTTCGTGGTCCTGCTCGTCACAGTCGTGGCGTCCGCGCTGGCCGGGACGTTCCTGAGCAACGGCATCGGCCCCGCGCTGCCGTACTTCCTCTCCTTCACCAACGAGTTCGCCGGCGCCAGCCCTTACGGGCAGTCCTGGTCGCTGGGCATCGAGCAGAAGTTCTACCTGGTCTGGCCGCTGGTGGCGATCGCGCTGGGCACCGTCGTGCTGCGCCGCCGTGCCGGTGCCGCCGCCCTCGGCATGCTGCTCGCGCTCGTGCTCGTGAACTTCACCACGTCGCACAGCAACCCCGGCTGGCCGTTGCACTACTTCTCGATCCTGACGGGCGTGCTGCTCGCGGTCGCTCTGCACAGCCCGCGCGGATTCGCCCTGCTGCGGCCGCTCACGAACCGGGCCGCGCAGGTCATCGTCTCGATCGGATTCGTCGCGGTGCACCTGAGCGTGAAGCCGATCGCCGGATTCCTCGACGGGATGAACGGAATTCCCGGTCACGTGCTCGTCATCCCGGTGTACGCGCTCGCGACGGCCGTGCTGCTGACAGCGATGATCGCGCCCGGACCGGCCACGACGTTCCTGTCCGTAAAACCGATGGTGTTCGTCGGCGAGCGCTCGTACTCCCTTTACCTGGTGCAGACGATCGCCGCGACCGTCATCGCGTTCTTCTGGCCCGCGCTGTCCGGTCTCGGGCAGGCCGTCGTGGTCACGGCGCTGGGGCTGGCGCTGGCGAGCGTCCTGCACACGACCGTGGAGATCCCGATGATCAACCTCGGCCGGCGCGTGATCACCCGCCAGCGCGCGAAGACCGCTGTCCGGTCCGGCGTGGCTCAGCAGGGCGCGCCGCAGGCTCCCGCACCGCAGTCCGCGGAGTCGTCGCGGTTGGCGACCATCGGGCAGGCCCAGCCGTAGAACGGGTTCGGGGCGAGCGGCACGGGCTCCCTGTCGCTCTCCCTGGCCAGTTCCCTGGCGTGGTGCGCGGTCAGCGTCACGGGAGTGCCGCTCGCCTGCGCCTCGTAGGCGCCCTTCTCCAGCTGCAGGATCTCGACGCCGCGCGAGATGTCCGCCACGAACACGGTGCCGCGGTGCCAGTACGGCGCCCAGGACGTCGCGGTGTCCGGCCGCCAGTACCCGATCTGGATCGGCCTGGCCGGGTTGGAGATGTCCAGGAACCGGGTGCCCTGGTTGTACCAGGAGTAGGCCACGATCCTCTTCTGCACGTCGAAGTAGTGCGCGGAGCACGTGACGTTGCCGGGGATCGTGCCCTCCTGGTCGTCCGGGCTCCAGATGCCGACCGTCTTCATCTCCTTGGGCGTCTCGCCCCAGCCCTCGCCGTTGTGCGTGCCCTGCAGCGACGAGATGACGAAACGGCCCTCGGTCTTGCACGTGGGCGAGCCGAACGCCTCCTCGGTGTGCAGCAGCAGCGAGCCCGGCGGGTTCTCACGCGTGGGCAGCGGACCGTCGAGCAGCGTCCGGCCGGCCGGGCGGAACGAGTTGTGCGTGAACGAGGTCGGCATGTCCGCCTTCGGCACGGCACCGCCCGCGTACGGGACGGGGTCCCACGCCTTCGCCTCGCGGTACTCGCCGGTCAACGGGTCGCGGTGCCAGCCCTGCGTGTAGTAGCCGCGGGTGCCGTCGTCGCCCGCCACCCACGCGATGCCCTGGGCGTCGACCTGGACGTCGTGCGTGATCTTCCCCTCGCCCGCCCTGCCGCGGACGTCGACGGAGACCGGGAGTTCCTTCGGGGTCTTCGGATCGCGGATGTCCGTGACGAAGATCCGGCCGGTCCTGGCGTCCGACCTGTCCAGCCCGGCCGTCCAGAGGAAGGAGCAGTCGTTGACGCAGGTGCTGGTGTGGCCGGTGTTCTGCCGGTGGAAGCTGAGGATCCGGAGGTCGGCCGGGTCCACAGCGGACACGATGTAGTTGCCGGTCGGGCGGTCGCCGGGCAGCGCGCGGCCGAACGAGTTGACCTCACGCGCCAGGAACGCGAGCTTGCGCTTGGGGTCGACGTTGATGTCCTCGTTCTCCCAGAAGCGCTTCGTCGGGTCGTCACCCGGCAGCGCCATCTCCTCCTTGGTGAGGTGGTCGAGGAGCTTCGGCTTGTCGAGATCGGTGACGTCGAACGTCTTGAGCCCGGTCTCCATGCTCACGAACGCCACGTCGCGCTTGCCGTACTGGGCGAACGCGATCGAGATGGCCCGTTCGGTGCCGGGGAGCGAGGCTTTCAGGCGGACGTTCTTCGCCGCCGCCTGCAGTCGTGGTTTGTCCACCTCGGGAGTGCGGGGTTCGGCGGAAGCCGCCGAAGCCAGGCCTGCCGTGGTGAAGGCCAACAGGGTCGCCGCGGTGATCGTGGCAATAACCTTCATGGATCGACCCTGGCAGCGGCGCGAGCGGGACGTGTAGGTCCGAACGTCTGGTGCTGTCCCCGCCCACCGCCGGCCGCACTAGGGTTCTGGTCCGTGCAGGCGACCGTGTCTACTTTTAACAGTGACGGCTCTGCCGTCGTTCTGCGGGATGACGGCGTTCTCGTCGACGTGAGTGCCGAAGCCGTCACGGCGGGTGGCTGGCGAATGCTGCGTCCGGGGCAGCGGGTGACCCTCGAACGTAGCCCCGGCGGGGTCGTCACCGCTCTTCGGATGCCTGTTCTGTGACGAGGAGTTCACCGAACGGACGTCCTGGTTAGGGGCGCTCACGGCGATAGTGCGCCACAATGCGTGACGTGAGCAAGGACGACAACGACGGTAAGGCGACACCCTCCCGACGCCGCACCCCGCGTGCGAAAGCGGAAGCGGCGACCCCGCGCAAACAGCCGCGCGCGGCGACCCGGCGAGTTTCGACGACCCGGGCGAAGGTCGAACGCGGCCCCACGGCCGCCGCCCCGTTGCGCGGCGTGCCTTCCGCACCGCCCGCGGTGACGTCCAGCGCGATCCCGACCGACCTCCCGGACGACCGGTACTTCAACCGTGAGCTGTCCTGGTTGGACTTCAACGCACGCGTGCTCGCACTGGCCGAGGACTCCTCGCAGCCGCTGCTGGAGCGCGCGAAGTTCCTCGCGATCTTCGCCTCGAACCTGGACGAGTTCTACATGGTCCGGGTCGCGGGCCTGAAGCGGCGCGCGGAGACCGGTCTGTCGGTGCGCAGCGCGGACGGGCTCACGCCGCGAGAGCAGCTCGTGTCGATCTCCAAGCGCACGCAGGAACTCGTGGAGCAGCACGCCCGCACGTTCCTCGACCACATCCGGCCGGGCCTGGAAGAGCACCGGATCAGCATCGTGACGTGGGGCGACCTCACGGACTACGACCGGCTGAGGCTCTCCAACTACTTCAGCGAGCAGGTGTTCCCGGTCCTGACGCCGCTCGCGGTCGACCCGGCGCACCCGTTCCCCTACATCTCGGGGCTGTCGCTGAACCTCGCCGTGACCGTGCGCGACCCCGAGGGCGGCGGTGAGCGCTTCGCCCGCGTGAAGGTGCCGGACAACGTGCCGCGCCTCGTCCGGGTGGAGGGGGACCGGTCCTCGTCCTCCGCGACCTTCCTGCCGCTGGAGGAACTCATCGCCGCGCACCTGGGCGAGCTGTTCACCGGCATGGAGGTCATCGAGTGCCACGCGTTCCGCGTGACGCGCAACGCGGACCTCGAGGTCGAGGAGGACCGCGACGAGGACCTGTTGCAGGCGCTGGAACGCGAGCTCGCGCGGCGCCGGTTCGGTCCGCCGGTGCGCCTGGAGGTCGCCGACGACATGACCGAGCACATGCTCGAACTGTTGTTGCGGGAGATGGAGGTCGACCCGCACGACGTCGTGACCGTGCCCGGCCTGCTCGACCTGTCGTGCCTGTGGCAGCTCTACGGCATCGACCGCAAGACGTTGAAGGACCCGGCGTTCGTGCCGGCGACGCACCCGGCGTTCGGGGAGCGCGAGACGCCCAAGAGCGTTTTCGCGACCCTGCGCGAGGGCGACGTCCTCGTGCACCACCCGTACGACTCGTTCTCCACGTCGGTGCAGCGCTTCATCGAGCAGGCCGCGGCCGACCCGCACGTGCTCGCCATCAAGCAGACGCTGTACCGCACGTCCGGCGACTCCCCCATCGTGGACGCGCTGATCGACGCGGCCGAGGCGGGCAAGCAGGTCGTGGCGCTGGTGGAGCTGAAGGCGCGCTTCGACGAGCAGGCGAACATCAAGTGGGCACGGGCGCTGGAAAAGGCGGGCGTGCACGTCGTCTACGGCCTGGTGGGCCTGAAGACGCACTGCAAGACGTCGCTCGTGGTGCGCCAAGAGGGCTCGACGATCCGCCGCTACTGCCACATCGGCACCGGCAACTACAACCCGAAGACCGCGCGGTTGTACGAGGACGTCGGCATTCTGACCGCCGAGCCGACGATCGGCGCGGACCTCACCGACCTGTTCAACGTGCTGACCGGCTACGCCCGCCAGGACGAGTACCGCTCGCTCCTCGTCGCGCCCTACGGCGTCCGCAAGGGCATCGTCGACCGCATCAACATGGAGATCGAGCGCGCGCAGGCCGGTGAGCCCTCGGGCGTGCGCATCAAGGTGAACTCGCTCGTGGACGAGCAGGTCATCGACGCGCTCTACCGGGCGTCGCAGGCCGGCGTGCCCGTCGACGTGGTGGTGCGCGGCATCTGCGGCCTGAAGCCGGGCATCAAGGGGCTGTCGGAGAACATCCGGGTGCGGTCGATCCTGGGCCGGTTCCTGGAGCACTCGCGCGTCTTCCACTTCGTCGCCTGCGACGAGTACTGGATCGGCAGCGCGGACATGATGCACCGCAACCTGGACCGCCGCGTCGAGGTGGCCCTGCGCGTGGCCGACCCGCGCCTGACCAAGCAGCTGGGCGACATGTTCGAGTCCGCGCTCGACCCGCACACGCGCTGCTGGGTGCTGCGCCCTGACGGAGAATGGGACGCCTCGCCCGCGGACGGCTCGTCCGTGCGGGACCACCAGATGGAACTGCTGCACAGGCACGGAGCTCTTGGGTGATCAAAGCTGCTGGGGCGGTGCTCTGGCGCGATGCCGACGGTGACGTCGAAGTCGCGGTGGTGCACCGCCAGCGTTATGACGACTGGTCCCTGCCGAAAGGCAAACTGGACCACGGAGAGACGATTCCGGCCTGTGCGGTGCGGGAGGTGGAAGAGGAGACGGGCTTCTCCTGCGTCCTCGGCCGTCATCTCCGGCAGGTGTCGTATTCGGTGAAGGGCGTGCCGAAGACGGTCGACTACTACTCCGCTCAGGCCGTTTCCGGTTCTTTCGTCCCCAATGAAGAGGTCGATCTGCTGCGGTGGCTGCCGATCGCCCAGGCGTCGGAACTGCTGACCTATGAGCCCGACCGGGACGTGCTGACCGAGTTCGCCCGCCTGCCCGCGGACCTGCTGATCGTTCTGCTGGTGCGGCACGCGAAGGCCGGGAAGCGATCGGAGTGGAACGGCGACGACGACCTCCGCCCGCTCTCAGACGCGGGCTGGCGCCAGGCCGCGGCACTGCGCGCCCTGTTGCCCCTGTGGGCGCCTGCGCGCGTTCACACGGCGCCCAGAGTGCGTTGCGTGGACACCGTGCGGGGCGTGGCCGAGGACCTGGACGTGGAGATGGTCGAGGAGCCGCGCCTGTCGGAGGAGGGCTACTGGCCCGATCCGGACGCCGGCCTCGTGCGACTGCTGGAGGTCGCCGCTCTCGAGGGCCGCGCCGTCCTCTCCTCGCAGGGCGGCGTGATCCCGTCCATCGTGCAGTCGCTGGCCGAGCTGGGCGGGCTGCGGCTCGAGGAGATCCCCTGCAAGAAGGGCAGCACGTGGGTGCTGGCCTTCACCAGGCCGTTCGGCACCTGGTCTACTTCGGACTCGCCTTCGCACTGGCCAACCCTGGTGTCGGCGCACTACCTGGCCTCCGCGCTGGCCCGACCCTGAGGCCGTCTGCAGACGTTTTCAACCGCCGTCTTCCCTCTCCGACGAAAGTTCGCCTGTGGCAACCAAGTCGGGCCGGAAGGCGGCGGTTTCGCTTGTGCCGGGGGTGTTCACAGGCGTGACTGCGTTGTTTCTCTGCGTTCGCAGGCGTGCCGGCGTTATTTCTATTGGAGCGCCACACGTTCTTGGCCCGCGCCCGATCCGCGAGTTCGCGTCGGTCGTCCGGCCGCCGTCTGCGGAGCAGCGGCAGAAAAACACGAAGGCCCCGGTGTGCGCACACCGGGGCCTTCCGCGTTGGAGCTGAAGTGACGCAGCCTCCCGCAGGAGGCCCGTCTCACTTCTTCTTGGCAGCCGTCTTGCGAGCAGCCGGCTTCGCAGCCGCGGTCTTCGCGGCGGGCTTGGCAGCGGCCGTCGTCTTGGCAGCGGCCGGCTTGGCAGCAGCCGTGGTGCGCTTGGCCGGAGCCTTCGCGGCGGCAGCCGGCTTCGCGGCGGCGGCCTTGGTGGCGGTCGCCTTCGCGGGCGCCTTGGCAGCAGCGGGCTTCGCCGCGGCCGTGGTGGTGCGACGGGTCGCGGGCGCCTTGGTGGCGGCCGCGGCCGTGCGGGTACGCGTCGTGGTCGTCGCGCGGGTCGTCGCGGCCTTGGTCGCCGGAGCCTTGGCAGCCGCGGGCTTCGCGGCGGCAGCGGCGGCGGGCTTCGCGGCGGCCTTGGCGGCAACGGCCTTCGGCAGCTTCTTCGCACCGCTGATGACGTCCTTGAACGTCGAGCCGGGGCGGAACGCGGGCACGTTGGTCTTCTTGACCTTCACGGTCTCGCCCGTGCGCGGGTTGCGCGCGGTGCGAGCCGCACGGGCGCGCTTCTCGAAGACGCCGAAGCCCGTGATGTTGACCTTCTCGCCCTTGTTGACGCTGCGGACGATCACGTCCACGAGGCCGTCAACAGCAGCACCGGCGGTCTTCTTGTCTCCAAGGCGCTCGGCGAGCGCCTCGATGAGCTGGGCCTTATTCACCGTCAGTCCCTCCCAGGACGCTCACGGCCCTAAGAGACGGGCCGACTAGAACGCAACGGTAGGCCCAAAACGCGAGAAATACCAATCGCCACGCCAGATTTTTCGTTGTGGCGTGGCTAATTGCGCCCCTTCGAGGGACAGGAGGCGCCGGATTCACCCCTGGAGAAGGGGGAATCCGGCCCCCTCTCAGACCGCCGGAAGCGGATCCGTTGTGGGCAGCCAAGTCTGGCGATTGCCCTCGAATGCGCTGATCTCGGGCTCGTGGCGCAGCGTCAAAGCGATGTCGTCGAGGCCTTCCAGAAGGCGCCAGCGGGTGTAGTCGTCGATCTCGAACGGGGCTACCAAGTCCTTGGCGCGAACGGTCTTGTCGGTGAGGTCCACCGTGACCGGCGTGCCGGGCTCGGACTCCAGCAACTTCCACAGCAGCTCGACATCGGACTGGCTGCACTGCGCCGCCACGAGCCCCTGCTTGCCGGAGTTGCCCCGGAAGATGTCCGCGAACCGGGACGAGACGACGACCCGGAAGCCGTAGTCCATCAACGCCCAGACGGCGTGTTCCCGAGAGGACCCGGTGCCGAAGTCGGGACCCGCGACGAGCACGCTGCCCGCCTTGAAGGGCTCCTGGTTGAGGATGAAGTTCTCGTCACCGCGCCAGGCGGCGAAGAGCCCGTCCTCGAACCCGGTGCGGGTCACGCGCTTGAGGTAGACGGCCGGGATGATCTGGTCGGTGTCCACGTTGGACCTGCGCAGCGGCACACCGACGCCCGTGTGGGTGGTGAAGGCATCCATGGTCAGTTCTCCAGGTCTGCGGGGGCCGACAGGGTGCCGCGCACGGCCGTGGCGGCGGCGACGAGCGGGGAGACGAGGTGCGTCCGGCCGCCCTTGCCCTGCCTGCCCTCGAAGTTGCGGTTCGAGGTCGACGCGCTGCGCTCGCCGGGCGCGAGCTGATCCGGGTTCATGCCAAGGCACATCGAGCAGCCGGCCTGCCGCCATTCGGCGCCCGCGTCGAGGAACACCTTGTCCAGGCCCTCGTCCTCCGCCTGCTTGCGCACCCGCATCGAACCGGGGACGACCAGCATCCGTACTCCTGAAGCGACGCGCTTCCCCTTGATGACGTCCGCCGCGGCCCGCAGGTCCTCGATGCGCCCGTTGGTGCAGGAGCCGAGGAACACCGTGTCCACGCGGATGTCGCGCAGCGGCGTGCCGGGCTCGAGGCCCATGTACGTCAGCGCCTTCTCGGCGGCCACGCGCTCGTTCTCGTCCACGATCTTCTCGGGATCGGGGATGGTGGCGCTCAGGGGCAGGCCCTGGCCGGGGTTCGTGCCCCACGTGACGAACGGCGTGAGCTCCGCCGCGTCGATGGTCACTTCCGCGTCGAACGTCGCGTCGTCGTCGGTGCGCAGCGTCTTCCAGTACTCGACGGCCGCGTCCCAGTCCGCGCCGGACGGTGCGTGCGGACGCCCGGAGATGTAGTCGAAAGTCGTGTCGTCCGGTGCGATCATGCCGGCGCGGGCACCCGCCTCGATCGACATGTTGCAGACCGTCATGCGCGCTTCCATCGACAGCGCCTCGATGGCGCTGCCGCGGTACTCGAGCACGTAGCCCTGCCCGCCACCGGTTCCGATCTTCGCGATGACGGCGAGGATGATGTCCTTCGCCGTGACGCCCTCGCCGAGCGCGCCGTTGACGTTGATGGCCATCGTCTTGAACGGGCGCAGCGGCAACGTCTGCGTCGCCATCACGTGCTCGACCTCGGACGTGCCGATGCCGAACGCGAGCGCGCCGAACGCACCGTGGGTGCTCGTGTGACTGTCGCCGCACACCACCGTCATGCCCGGCTGCGTGAGGCCGAGCTGCGGCCCGACCACGTGGACGATGCCCTGCTCGAAGTCCCCCATCGGGTGCAGCCGCAGCCCGAACTCCGCGCAGTTGCGCCGGAGCGTCTCAACCTGCGTGCGCGACACGAGATCCGCGATCGGCTTGTCGATGTCGACGGTCGGAACGTTGTGATCCTCGGTGGCGATCGTGAGATCGGGCCTGCGCAGCTTGCGGTTGGCAAGGCGGAGCCCGTCGAAAGCCTGGGGGCTGGTGACTTCGTGCAGCAGGTGGAGGTCGATGTAAAGCAGGTCCGGCTCCGCGCCACTTCCGTGGCGCACAACGTGTGCCTCCCACACCTTCTCCGCGAGCGTGCGGCTCATCGCGACATCTCCCACATCATGGACGCGCCGACAGATCTGGACTTCTCACTGTCTGGGAAGTTAGTATCGGCTTGTGGGACAGCATAGCGGGATCGGCGTGCTGGACAAGGCAGTGGCCGTGTTGAACGCCGTAGCAAAAGATCCTTGTGGCCTGGCCGAGTTGTGCAACCGCACCGGCCTGCCGCGGGCGACCGCGCACCGCCTGGCCGTGGGCCTGGAGGTGCACCGGTTGCTGCGCCGGGGCTCCGACGGCCGCTGGCGCCCAGGAGCGGCTCTGGCCGAACTGGCAGGCGGCGCAACGGACCCGTTGCTGGATGCCGCTTCTTCAGTACTGCCGCGCCTGCGCGACATCACGGGCGAGAGCGTGCAGCTCTACCGCCGCGACGGCATGCAACGAGTCTGCGTCTCCTCGGCGGAACCTCCGTCGGGCCTGCGGGACACGGTCCCGATCGGCGCGAGGCTCCCGATGACAGCGGGCTCGGGCGCCAAGGTTCTGGCCGCGTGGTCGGACCCGGGCACCCAACGCGCCGTCCTGGCCGACGCCGTCTACGGCGAACGCACTCTCCTTGAAGTCCGCCGCCGAGGCTGGGCCCAAAGCGTCGCAGAACGAGAACCAGGCGTGGCCTCGGTCTCGGCCCCGGTACGAGACTCCGCGGGCGCAGTAGTGGCAGCAGTCTCAGTCTCGGGCCCCATCGACCGCATGGGCCGCCGCCCAGGAGCCCGCTGGGCAGCAGACCTACTGGCAGCAGCCGAAGCACTACAAAGCCGTCTCTAAAGCACCAATCTCTCCGAAGGCCGCCCTCCCCACGGGAAGGGCGGCCTTCGCACTTCCACCCCACGACACGCCGCCCATCCCACCCCGACACGCGGAACACCACCCCGAACAGACATGAGCCCAAACGGCCCAACGCCAAGCCGAGAAGCACAGCAAGGGCAACCACAAGCTCGGGAGCCCAAAGGAAGCCGGCAGAAGTGCCGGAGACATTCACAAGCCAGCCCAACACGATTAACGATGGCAAGCGAAGCGACGCCCCAACAATGGCGCCGAAGCGAAGCGAGGCGACACTCACATTCCCAGCAGGCCACCCCGATGCGAAGCGAGGGCACCCATATCGCGAGCGAAGCGAAGCGCCCACCACAAGGTCATGGGCAACACCCACGCCGGGGGTCCGGGGGCGGAGCCCGCCGGCTGGGGTCTGGGGGCTTGGCCCCCAGAAGACAATGCGAAAGAGGCCTGTCTGCGCACTCCGCAGACAGGCCTCTGACACCTCTGTAGCCCCGAAGGGATTCGAACCCTCGCTACCGCCTTGAGAGGGCGGCGTCCTAGGCCGCTAGACGACGGGGCCCTAGAACTTCTTGCTGGTGTGAACCTTATCAGATCGCTCTGTCCGGTCCAAATCCGGCTATTCAGTTCTTTTTACTGCCAGGTCTTGCATTTTCAGCAGCTCCGGAAGCTTACCCGAGGGCAGTTCTTCCTTCGCAGCTGGGGTACCAGGACTCGAACCTAGACTAACTGAACCAGAATCAGTCGTGCTGCCAATTACACCATACCCCATTGGCTTCGACGATCGACTTCGTTGTCCCGTGGGAGTTCCGAGGTCCTCGTTGCTGCCGAGAGAAATACTAGACCACGCCCCCCGCAGAAGTGAAATCGGCCCCCACCTGAACACATCCGCGCAGGTGAGGACCGGTCTCGAAGGTGAACTCAGGCGCTGGCGGTGGAGAGCTCGCACACGAGGAGCTCCGGCAGTTCGGCGAGCGTCGTGATGGACGACAGGCCCGCGGGCAGCGTGCCGCCGCTCGGGCCGATGCGGTTGATCCAGACGCCGTGCATTCCGGCGTCCCGTGCGCCGATGGCGTCGGCGTGCAGGCGGTCTCCCACGTGGACGGTGTCGCCGGGCGGGACGCCCAGGGCCAGGCACGCGGTGTGGAAGATCACGCGGTCCGGCTTGGCGCAGCCCACCTCGCCGGCGATCAGGACGGCGTCGAAGTACTCGGCGAGGCCGAGCTGGGCGATCTTCACGCGCTGGTGGCGGCCCGAGGCGTTGCTGATCGCGGCGATCGGGAGTCCTGTCGCGCGGAGCCAGTCGAGCATCGGGATCGCGTCGGGGAACAGGCACCAGCCGGCGGAGAGGACCTCCTGGCGGCCGATCTCGCGGCGGGTCGCCTCCTCCAGCGACAGCTCCTCGCCGAGAGCGGCGAAGAAGGCCTGCGTCCGGATGTTGCGCATCTGCTCGTACTGGAGCTCACCGGCGAGCTGGCGGGAGACGTGGTCGTCGGTGATCCTCTGCCACAACGACCAGGCGTCGGCGTTACCGACCATCGAGGCCAACGCGGCTCGCGAAGAAGCGCTGTAGTCGACAAGTGTGTCGTCGACGTCCAGGCACACAGCGCGGATCTCGCCGGTTCTCTTACGCGTGAAAGTCGGGGACGCAGTTGTCACCCCGGAAGGTTAGGTGCGAGGGGGCCTCGTCCGATTCGGCTAACGAGGTGATTCCTACAGGTCCTTGCACGATCAAGCAGACCTTGAGGCCCCGAACGAACTAGCGACACTCCTCCGAGCGCCGAATGCAATAGCCCGGTCGAGTGTTGTTAGGCGACACAACGTTCCTCGTCCGCGCCGACCGTTCCGAGAGCGCGACACCCTAGCTCTCCGAACGGCATTTCGCACCAGTCGCAACCTTTTCGAGGCCTGGTCCACCAGACAGTCCACAGTGGACCTGCGAGGACGAGAGCCGCGCCACTCGGAACCGTCTTGACGCCTGCCGCGATCACGAGCATGCTGAGTTTATTCAACGCTGGTTGAAAAAAGGGGATCGACATGGAGAGGACAACCTGCCTCGTCGTCGGCGGCGGGCCTGCCGGAATGGTGCTGGGACTGCTCCTGGCCCGCGGCGGCGTCGAGGTCACGGTGCTCGAGAAGCACGGTGACTTCCTGCGCGACTTCCGCGGCGACACGGTGCACGCGTCGACGCTCACGCTGCTGGACGAGCTGGGGCTCGGTCCCGCGTTCGAGCAGGTGCCGCACCAGGACGTCGACAGGATGGAGGCGCTGCTCGCCGGCGGTGCCAAGGCCACGATCGCCGACCTGTCCCGGCTGCCCGGCCCGAACAAGCGCATCGCGATGGTGCCGCAGTGGGACTTCCTGGACCTGCTGGCGGACGCGGGCAGGCTCGAACCGGCGTTCACGCTGCGGATGAACACCGAGGTCACCGCGATCACCAAGAGCGGCAACAGGGTCACGGGCGTGAAGTACCGGGATCGCGTCGACGGGCACGAGGGCGAGTACGCCGCCGACCTCGTCGTCGCGGCCGACGGCCGGAGCTCGATCCTGCGCGCGGCCGTGGAGCTCCCGGTCTACAGCTTCGGCGCGCCGATGGACGTGTGGTGGTTCCGCCTGCCGCGGAAGGAAGGCGACTCCATCAAGGGCGGTGCCGGGAGGTTCAGCGCCGGCAGCGGGCTCGTCCTCATCCCCCGCGGCGACTACTTCCAGTGCGCCTTCCTGATCCGCAAGGGAACGGACCGGGCGGTGCGCGCCGAGGGCGTCGAGAAGTTCCGCGACCGCGTCGTCACGCTCGTCCCGTGGCTCGCGGACCGCGTGCACCACATCACCGACCTCGACGAGGTCAAGCTGCTGGACGTGAAGCTGGACCGGTTGCGCCGGTGGCACGTCGACGGACTGCTGTGCATCGGTGACGCCGCGCACGCGATGTCACCGGTCGGTGGCGTGGGCATCAACCTGGCCGTGCAGGACGCGGTGGCGGCGGCGACGCTGCTCGCCAAGCCGTTGCGGGAGGGGCGGGTCACCAGCGCGACGCTCGCGAAGGTGCGCGGGCGCAGGCTCTTCCCGACCGTGGTGATCCAGACCGTGCAGCGGGTGATCCACCGGCTGTTCCTCGGCCGCAAGCTCAGCAGCACCGCGACGGTCTCCAGGGCGGGCGTGCCGCTGCCGCTCAAGATCGCGCAGAAGCTGCCGTTCCTCCAGGTGATCCCGGCCTACGTGGTCGCGATCGGGCCACGCCCGGAGCACGCGCCCGACTTCGCGCGGAGGGAACCGCAGACCATCGTCAGGTCGTGACGAACGCCTCGGAGCTTTCGCCGAGCACCATCGCCACGGCGTGCGCGCGGTCACGGGCGCCCAGCTTGCGCAGGATGGCCTTCACGTGGGTCTTCACGGTGTCGTTGCTGATGAAGAGCCGCTGGGCGATGCGGGCGTTGTCCATGCCCTTCGCCATCTCGGCCAGCACGTCGAACTCCCGCGCCGACAGCCGGCCGAGCGACGCGGGAGGCGGCATCCGCGCAGGCAGGCGCGCGAGCGAGCCCACCCGCGCGTCGATCGTGGCGGGAGCACCCCGCACCGCGGCCGCGATCAGCGGCAACAGCTCGGCCACGGGCGAGGTCTTCAGCAGGTAGGCCACCGCGCCGGCGTCGAGCGCCGCGCGGGCCCAGCTCGGACTGTCCGCATTGGACAGAACGACGACGCGGGCGCCCGGCCGGTACTGCGCGGTGTCCCGCACGGTGCGCAGCGGCCCGGCGCCCGGCACGTCGAAGTCCGTGACGACCAGGTCCACCAGCGTGCCGCGCAGGCTGCGCGCAGCCTCGGCCACGTTGTGGGCGATGCCCACAACGCGGAAGCAGTGCGTGCGGTGCAGCGAGAGCCGCAGCCCTTCGGTGATGAGCTGCGATCCGTCGACCAGCAACACTCGGGTGGACGCCTGGTCCGTCATGACACCGGGAAGTTACTCGCGGGTACCGCGCTGCGTAACCTGCCGAACGCCGGATTGCTCCGTACGGCTACCTATTTGCGACCGGATTGGTGAGCGTGCCAAGGCCGTCCACAGTCACGGAGACCGTCTGTCCGGCCCTGATCGGCCCGACCCCGGCCGGGGTGCCGGTCAGGATCAGGTCGCCCGGCAGCAGCGTCATGATGCCGGAGACGTACTCGACGAGTGACGGAATGTCGTGCACCATCAACGAAGTACGGCCGTCTTGTTTGACTTCCCCGTCGACCTCGGTGACGACGCGCACGTCGGAGGGGTCGAAGTCGGTCTCGATGAAGGGGCCCAGCGGGCAGAACGTGTCGAAGCCCTTGGCGCGCGTGAACTGCACGTCCTTCTTCTGCAGGTCGCGAGCCGTGACGTCGTTGGCGATCGTGTAGCCCATGATCACACTGGCGGCCTTGGCCTTCGGCACGTCGCGGCACGGCTGGCCGATGATGACGGCGAGCTCGCCCTCGAAGTCGACGCGCTCGGACACGGCCGGCAGCTTGATCTCGACGTTCGGGCCGACCACCGAGGTGTTGGGCTTGAAGAACAGCAACGGCTCCGCGGGAACCTCGTTGCCGAGCTCCTTCGCGTGGTCGGCGTAGTTCCGGCCCACGCCAATGATCTTGGTGGGCAGGATGGGGGCGAGCAGCCTCACGTCCGCCAACGGCCACTTCCGGCCGGTGAACGTGGGCGTGCCGAAGGGGTGTTCGGCGATTTCCGCGGCCTCGTCGCCTTGGACGGCGACGAAGGCCACGCCTGCGGGATGAGCAATTCGGGCGATGCGCACGGAGCCAGTTTACGAGGTCAGCCACTTCGCACGGATTTGTGCACCAAGGCGTCGCAGAGCGCCAGCCAGCTCGCCTCCACGATGTTGCCGTGCACACCCACGGTCGTCCACTCGCGCTCGCCGTCGGTGGACTCCACCAGCACGCGCGTCACGGCGTCCGTGCCGGGGTGCTCGGTGAGGATGCGCACCTTGTAGTCGGCCAGCTCCACTGTGTCCAACCAGGACAGGTGCGGCAGCAACGCCTTGCGCAGCGCCGCGTCCAGGGCGTGCACGGGCCCGATCCCCTCGGCGGTCGCGATGACCCGCTCCCCCGCCACGTGCACCTTGACCGTGGCCTCGGACACGATCTCGCCGTCCGAGCGGTGGTCGAGCACGACTCGGTAGGACTCCAGCGTGAACGGAGGATCGTCCAGTTGGGACAGCTCGGAGCGCAGCAGGAGCTCCATCGAGGCGTCGGCGGCCTCGAACGACCAGCCCTTCGCCTCCAGTTCCTTGACGCGCTTCAACGCACTGCCGACCTCGGTCCCCCGGCCGGTCAGGTCGAGCCCGAACTCACGTCCCTTGAGTTCGATGCTCGCCCGACCGGCCATCTCGGTGACCAGCACCCGCATGTCGTTGCCGACGGTGTCCGGATCGATGTGGTTGTACAGCTCCGGATCCACCTTGATCGCGCTCGCGTGCAGACCCGCCTTGTGAGCGAATGCTGACGACCCGACGTAGGCCTGGTGGGTGTCGGGTGCGATGTTCGCGATCTCGGCCAACGCATGGGAGACACGGGTGAGCTCGGCCAGTGCCCCGATCGGGAGCACCTCCATGCCGAGCTTGGTCACGAGGTTTCCCACGACGGCGAACAGGTCCGCGTTGCCTGCTCGCTCGCCATAACCGTTGGCGGTGCACTGAACGTGCGTCGCGCCCGCCTGAACGGCCGCGAGGGTGTTCGCCACCGCGCAGGACGTGTCGTCCTGGCAGTGGATTCCTACTCGGAACCCGGTCTTCTCGACGACCTCCGCGACCGTCTCCGCGAGCCCCAGCGGCAGCTGCCCGCCGTTCGTGTCGCACAGCACGACGACGTCCGCGCCACCCTCCACAGCGGACTCCAGCACGCGCAGGCTCGTGTCCGGGGAGAAGGCGTACCCGTCGAAGAAGTGCTCCGCGTCGAGGAAGACGCGCCTGCCGTGGTCCTTGAGGAACCGGACGGTGTCGCGCACCATCTTCAGGTTCTCCCCGGAGTCCGTGCGCAGCGCGCGTTCGATGTGCCTGAGGTCCGACTTGGCCACCAGCGTCACCACCGGCGCCTGGGAGTCGAGGAGTGCCTTGACCTGCGGGTCCTCCTCGACCTTCACCCCGGCCTTGCGCGTCGCCCCGAACGCGACCAGCTTGGCGTGCTTCAGCTCCAGGTCACCGGCCGCCGCACGGGCGAAGAACTCCGTGTCCTTCGGCATGGCGCCGGGCCAGCCGCCCTCGATGAACCCGACGCCGAGCCCGTCCAGCAGCCGCGCGACCGCGAGCTTGTCCGTGACGGAGTACGAAATGCCCTCACGTTGTGCGCCATCGCGCAGCGTCGTGTCGTAGACGTGGAACGCGTCGGTCGGGCCGGCCATCGGGGTCATCTCCTCATCCGGGCAAACAAAAAGACCCCCCGCGGGATGCGAGAGGTCTGCGCGTCGGGTGCCAGGGGCGGCAACTACCCGACGCGCTCGTCGATAATGATGGCGGTGTGCTGAGCCATGTCCGGGATGCTGCCACAGCTCGGCACGGCGTACCAAGCGACGGGAGGAAATCTCCCACTATCTGGTCACGGGTTCACGCCTGTGACGCCACCTTCGTGAGGGGGCGGCCCGCACGGCGGGCCGCCCCCCGGCTCAGGCCCCGGCCAGGGACTTCGCGCACGCCACGCTCCAGGCCGCGGTGCGCGGCGACTCGACCAGCGCCGCGTACGGCAACGAGAAGAACCGCTTCCCCTTGACCGCGGGCGAGTTGGACAGGGGCGCGAACCCCTCCAGGAACGCCTGCTTCTGCTCCGGGGTGTTCGCCTCCCCGTCCGCGTAGTCCACGATGAGCACGACCTCGGGGTCGCGCTGCACCACGGTCTCCCAGTTGACCGTGGTCCAGCTGTCGTTCAGGTCTCCGAAGATGTTGTCGCCGCCGGCCTTCGAGATGATGTCCTGCGGCGCCGCGTTCTTGCCGGACGTGAACGGCTGGTCCTGCCCGCTGTCGTAGAGGAACACCTTGGGCCGCGGCTTCCCGGCCATCAGCCGGCCCGCGTTCGCGATCTGCTCCTGGTAGGTCTTCACGAGCTCCTCGGCCTTGGCCTCGACCCGGAAGATCTTCCCGAGGTTGCGCAGGTCCGTGTACAACGCGTCCAGCGCGGGCATGATCCCCCGCTGCTGCCCGACGCCGTTGCGGCAGGCCTCGGTCAGCTGGTAGGTCCCGATCCCCAGGGCCTTCAACGCGTCCGGGGTGAAGCCGGTGCTCTCGCTGAACCCGTAGTTCCAGCCGGCGAAGACCAGGTCCGCGTTCGCGCCCTGCACGACCTCCTTGGAGACCTTGTCGGACAGGTGCTTCACGCTCTCGAAGTCGGCCTTCCAGGGCGAGGTGCGCACGTCGACGGTGTCGGTGCCGGACACGACGTACCCCGCCATCCGGTCCTTCAGGCCCAGCGCGAACATCAGCTCGGTGATGCCGGTGTCGTTCGTGACCACTTTGGACGGGACCTTGTCGAACGTGACCTGCTGACCGCAGTTCGTGATCGTCACGGGGTCGGACGCGGAGGCGTCCTGGGCCACCGTGGCACCGCAGCCGGAGACCAGCAGCAGCACGGCGCAGACGACGGTTCTCAAGGGGTGACCTCCTGGTCGAACAGGAGCTGGGGAACTCCCGTGGTGGGGTGGGCGACGACGTGCGCGGTGACGTGGAAGACCTTGGCGACCAGTTCGGGGACCAGGACCTCGGCCGGCGTGCCGGACGCGACGACGCGGCCCTCGTCGAGGACGTACAGGCGGTCGCAGAAGGACGCCGCGAGGTTCAGGTCGTGCAGGACCGTGAGCACGGTGACGCCCAGTCCGCGCGCGAGCCGCAGGACGTCGAGCTGGTGGCGGATGTCGAGGTGGTTCGTCGGCTCGTCCAGCACGAGGACGCGCGGTTCCTGGGCGAGTGCGCGGGCGATGAGCACGCGCTGGCGTTCGCCACCGGAGAGGCTGAGGAAGCTCCGCGAGGCGAGGTGCGCGACGTCCACGGTGGCCAGCGCCTCGGACACC
Organism: Lentzea sp. NEAU-D7; assembly: GCF_026242055.1. GTDB lineage: Bacteria > Actinomycetota > Actinomycetes > Mycobacteriales > Pseudonocardiaceae > Lentzea. Next base: position 44,744 of record NZ_JAPJDL010000022.1, read on the forward strand.
ACCCGTGCGTCACGGGCGGGATCGCGGTCGTGCGGCAGGCGGCCCATCTCCACGACCTCGGCGACCGTGAAGTCGAACTCGACCTGCGACTCCTGCGTGAGCGCGGCGAGGTCGCGGGCGACGCCGTGTCGCTTGTGGACGTTGTCGCCGTCGAGCAGGACGGTGCCCGCGTCCGGCTTCAACGCCCGGTACACGCAGCGCAGCGTCGTGGACTTGCCGCTGCCGTTGGGACCGACGATGCCGACGACCTCACCGCTGGCGTGCAGGGTGATGCCGGAGACGATGTCCCGCACGGTGACACCGGTGAGCTCGACCCGCATCAGCGGCCTCCGAAGACGTAGGACCTGCGGCGCATCAGGAAGATGAAGCACGGCACGCCGAGCGCGGCCGTGATGACGCCGAGCGGCAGTTCCTCCGGCGCCGCGAGCATCCGCGCGGCCACGTCGACCCAGACCAGGAACGAGGCTCCGGCCAACGGTGCGAGGGCGAGCACCTTGCGGTGGTCGGCGCCCACGACCATGCGGGTCAGGTGCGGCAGCATCAGCCCGACGAACCCGACGGCTCCACTGACCGCCACCAGCACGCCGGTCATGGCCGCGGTGACGACGAACAGGTGCGTGCGGAACCGGTTCACCGCCACGCCGAGGGTGGTCGCGGTCTCGTCGCCCATCGCCATCGCGTTGAGCTGCCGTGCCTTGGTCGCCAGGTAGACGATGCCGGCCGCGGTCACCGCGGCGGCGACGGGCAGCGACTGCCAGTTCGCCCCGCCGAGGCTGCCGAGCAACCAGAACATCGCGGCCCGCGCCGCCTCACCGCGTGGCGCCTGGAACACCAGCAGCATCGCCACGGCGGAGAACCCGTACGCCAGCGCGGTCCCGGTCAGCACGAGCCGCAGCGGTGTGAGCCCTCGGCTCGTGCGCGCGGTTATGTAGACCAGTGCCGTGGCGCCGAGGCCGGTCAGGAACGCCCCCACCGACAGCGCGTAGACGCCGAGACCGGACAGGACGCCGAGCGTCGCCACGGCCGTCGCGCCCACGCTCGCGCCCGACGAGATGCCGAGCACGTAGGGGTCGGCGAGCGCGTTGCGGACCATCGCCTGGATCGCCACGCCGACGGTGCTCAGGCCCGCGCCCACGACGGCGGCCAGCAGGACGCGGGGAAGCCGGATGTCCCAGACGATGTGGTACTGCCCGGCGAGGTCGGCGGGGATCGTGCCGCCGGTCAGCGCCGCCCACAGCAGTTCGAGCGTGAGGCCGAACGGCACGGAGACGGGGCCGAGCGCGACGCCCGCGACGAGGCTGACGGCGAGCACGCCGACGAGCACGCTGATCTTGGAGAGCACTGGGTCCTTCCCGCAGTCCACGGCGGAGTCGGAGATTCCTCGGGCACCGTGAGCGGGTGTTCGGGCTCGTCCCTGGTGGGACCTACCGTTGCGGGTCAGCGCCGGACTTCGACCGGTCTTCCCCCACGCACGACTGACGCGACCCTACCTGCGAAAACAGGAAGTTCGGAAATTTCTCGGGTGTGATGTCGATCCGCCCGCCGCCCGTTCGACCTGTGGACGTCAGCGAGGAAGACACCGAGCAAGGAGCCACACCGTGAAGTACATGCTGATCATGCGCGCCACCGACGAGGCCTACGCGAACATGGGCGAGTTCGACTTCGACAAGATGCTGGAGACGGTCGGCGCGTTCAACGAGGAGCTGATCCGAGCCGGTGTCCTGCTCGCCGCGGAAGGTCTGTCCGAGCCGTCCGAGGGTGTCGTCGTCGACTACTCGGCCGAGCCCCCGGTCGTCACGGACGGGCCGTACGGCGAGACCAAGGAGCTGTTCAACGGCTTTTACCTGCTCAACGTCTCCTCGAAGGAGGAGGCGGTCGAGTGGGCCAAGCGCATGCCGATGACGGGCGCCGGGTTCAAGACCGAGATCCGCCGGGTGCCGTCCATCGACGAGTTCCCGCAGGACAACGAGTGGATCCAGAAGGAGCGGGCGTGGCGTGAGGCCAACGGCCAGCTCTGACCGGCGCGCGGAAACGCCGAAGCCCCGGCCGGAGGATCCCGGCCGGGGCTTCAAAACGTCTGGCAGAACTCAGCCCGTGCGCACGTTCGACGACACGAGAGCCGCGAGCCTGTCACCGATCGCGTAGGTCTGACCCGGCGACTGGTGGTCACGCGTGGCGAGGTCGAACGCCACGGAGGCCTCGATCCGGCGCGCCGACTCGTGCTCGCCGAGGTGGTCGAGCAGCAGCGCGACCGACAGCACGGCGGCCGTCGGGTCGGCGATGCCCTGGCCCGCGATGTCCGGTGCCGAACCGTGCACCGGCTCGAACATCGACGGGTTGCGACGGGTCACGTCCATGTTCCCCGACGCGGCCAGGCCGATGCCACCCGTGACGGCGGCGGCGAGGTCGGTCAGGATGTCGCCGAACAGGTTGTCGGTGACGATCACGTCGTAACGGCCCGGGTCGGTGACCATGTGAATGGTCGCCGCGTCCACGTGCTGGTAGGCCACGGTGACGTCCGGGTGCTGCAGCGAGACCTCCTCCACGACGCGCGACCACAACGAGCCGGCGTGCGTGAGGACGTTCGTCTTGTGCACCAGCGTCAGGTGCCGGCGCTGCCTGTTCGAGGCACGCGCGAACGCGTCCCTGACCACGCGCTCGACGCCGAACGAGGTGTTCAGCGAGACCTCGGTGGCGATCTCGTGCGGCGTGTCCTTGCGGAGCAGGCCGCCGTTGCCCGCGTACGGGCCCTCGGTGCCCTCGCGCACCACCACCATGTCGATCTCCGGCGGGTCCGCGAGCGGGCTGCGGACACCGGGGTAGAGACGAGCCGGGCGGAGGTTCACGTGGTGGTCGAGTTCGAAGCGCAGCCTCAGAAGCAGGCCCCGCTCCAGAATTCCGCTCGGCACCGACGGGTCGCCCACCGCGCCGAGCAGGATCGCGTCGTGCTGGCGAAGCTCTCCCAGCACCGACTCGGGCAACAACTCTCCCGTGGCGTGCCAGCGCGCCGCGCCGAGGTCGTAGCGAGTGATCTCGGCCGCCGGAACGACCTCACCGAGGACCTTCAGGGCCTCAGCGATGACCTCGGGCCCGATCCCGTCTCCTGGGATCACTGCGAGCCGCATCCACACACCTCCCAGGTGTCAGTCCCCAATTGGTGGGACTACTTTCCTTCGCGAAAGGCTACCGGCATCACGGGTGCTCGCCGCATGCCGGACACCCCATCGGGGTGTTATCTCCCGTACTGCGGGACACCCACACGGCCCATATCCCACTTTCGAGTGTCACTCGACCGCAGGAACGGTGTCGCGTCAAGGGGTGACGGCAGGCAGTTCCGGGCCGTGACGTGCCGGGAGGCCCGGCTCCAAACGAGGAACCGGGCCTCCCGGGAAACATCCGATCTGGCGCCAGCAGGCGCCGCGTCCTTCCGACTCAGCGCTAGTAGGCGCCGCGTCCGCCGGACTTCACCAGGACGACCGACGCGCGGTCACCGTTGGCGTTGTGGTGGTTGAGCACCAGCAGGCCGTCGGACTTGTCGGCCTTGAGCGAGGCCTCGTCCTTGTTGACGACGAGCGCGGTGCCCGGCTTCGCGAGGTACGAGAGCGCCGCGTCACCGCCGCCCTGCGCCCACAGACCCGGCTTGAGCGGGTCGTAGGACAGGCTGCGGTCGACCACGTCGATCAGCTTGTTCGCGTTGCCCGGCGCCGGGTAGTAGCCGGCGGTGCCCACGACGTACGAGAGGCGGGCCGTGTCCTTCGACGCGTCGATGCCCAGTGCGCTCAGCAGCACCGGCAGGACGACGACGTTGGTGTCCTGGACGTTCGCGTCGACGTCGCCGAACAGGCCGTTCACGCCCTGGATGTCGACGGTCTCGCCCGTCTTCAGGTCCACGGTGGACGCGACCAGCAGGTCGGTGTCGGTCAGGCGGGTCGCGAACACCTCGAAGTCCGCCGTGCCGTCACCGTTGGTGTCGATGTCGACGAACGGGATGGTGTTCTTGCCCAGGTTGTACCAGTTGCCCCAGGTCGCGACACCGAACGCGAGCAGCGCCTCCTCGGGCTTGCCCTGCGCCTTGGCCAGCGGGGCCGTGGAGGCCGCGCCGACGTAGCGGAGGTCGCCGCCCTTGGCCGTCTCGTTGAGCGCGCAGTTCTCGGTGACGTTGCGCTTGCAGTCGCGCAGCTTCGGCGACTGGGCCTGCAGCTCGAGGACGCTGATCAGCGAGCGGTAGGCCTGCGAGCCGGTGCCCTGGTCGACGCCCTTGCCGGACACGTTCAGCACGGCCTGCTTGTCGTTGCCGCGGAACTTGAGGCTGGACGCGGTCTTGATGTCCGCGACCGGCTTCGGCGCCGAGTAGACCGACAGGCGCAGCGGCACGGTGGCGCCGGCGGTCGGCGTGAAGGTCACGCGACCGGAGGCGTCCGCGAGGAACTGGCGCGGCACGTCGAGCTGGGTGGGCTCGACCGTCGAGTCGACCGTCTTGCGCAGCGCCTTCGGGTCGTCGATCTTCAGGGTCACCTTGACGCGCGCGACACCGCGCGGGCTCAGCTTCACCTTGTCCTGCGAGAGCACGTAGCTCACGCCGGGGATCGTCGTGGCCGCGGTGTAGCCGACCGCGTACTCGACGGACTTCGTGGACTTGTTGACCAGCTTGATGGTCTTGGACTTCGAGACCGGCTTGGAGACCTCGACGACGCCGAAGTTCGCGCTGACGTAACCGTTGTCCTCCTCGACGTAGGCGAGGACCTGGTTGTCGATCGCGGACTTGCCGTCCACGCGGCCGGTGCCGACCCGGTTGGGGGCGAAGGTCTTGCCGTTCTCCTTCACGTCCGCACCGGCGGTGTTCATGATCGAGGCCTTGACCTCCTCGAGCGTCCAGTCCGGGTGCGCCTGGCGGACCAGGGCGGCGATGCCGGCGACGTGCGGCGACGCCATCGACGTGCCGGAGATGACCATGCGGTCGTCGCCGGAACCGACGGCGGTCGACGAGATCGTGTCACCGGGGGCCGCGACGTCCGGCTTGATGGACTGGCCGCGGGTGCCGCGGCTGGTGAACGCGCTCGGAGTGTCCGAAATGGACTGGTCGTACGTCGCCGTCGACGTGCGCAGCTCACCCGCGAGGCGGACGACCAGCGTGCCCGCGTTCAGGGCCGGGCGCACGGCGTTGGTGGCCGAGCCGGTGAACTGGAACATCGGGATGTTCGCGTTGCCCGCGATGCCGGCCGCGAAGTTCTCCAAAGTGGACGACAGCAGCACGCCCAGACCGCCCGCGGCCTGCACGTTGTTGGCACGGGCACCGGAACCGCAGCGGCGCGTCGCGTCGTTGTCGTCCCACTCCAGCCAGACGAACTTGCCGGCGACCGCGTCGGTGAGCGGCTGGCAGCCGTCGAGGTTGCCTGCCTGGGTCAGCTTCACGACCGGCAGTTCCTCGTCGTAACCGAGGTAGCCGGTGAAGTTCTGGCTGTACTGACCGGGCTTGAGGCCCTGGTCCTTCACCTCGGCGCCGTCGCGCAGCACGTACGAGTCGCGCGTGGAGGCGACGGTCAGCGCCTCGGGCGTGTTGCCCGGCGAGCCGCCGATGTCGTAGAGGTCGCCGCCGTTGCCCGCGGAGAAGACCGGCATGACGCCTGCCTTGTACAGCTTCTTCACGAAGAGGCTGTCGGGGTCGTCCGGGGCGCCGTAGTCGGAGCCGAGGGACAGGTTGACCACGTCGAGGTGGTCGGAGAAGTCGCCGTCGCCGTCGGGGTCGAGCGACCAGTCGAGCGCCTGCGAGGTGACGTTGGTCGAGCCGTCGCAGCCGAAGACCTTGAGCGCGAAGATCTGGGCCTTCGGCGCGGTGCCGGGGCCGATCTTCATCTCGTTGAGCTTCGCGGCGTCGAGCTTGGTGTAGTCGCCCTTGAACGTGCTGCCGTCGGCGTTCTCACCGAAGCCGGCCGTGGTGCCCGCGACGTGCGAGCCGTGACCGTTGCAGTCGATGGGGTTCGGGTCCGGCTTCGGCGTGTTGATCGCCGGGTCGGTGCTCTCCCCGTCGTAGTCCTCACCGACGAAGTCGTACCCGCCGACGACCTTCGCGGTCGGGAAGTTCGGGTCCTTCGCGCGCGGGTCGACGGCCTTGAACGCCTCGACGGTGCCGGGGCCGCCGAAGTTCGCGTGCGTGTAGTCCACACCGGTGTCGATGATGCCGACGCGGATGTCGTCGCCGAGCTTGCCGTACTGCTGCCAGACGTTGAGCGTCCTGGTGAGCTGGACGGCGTTCGAGTTCTGGCGCTTCTTCGGCACGACCGGGTAGACCGCGAGGACGTCCGCGCGCTGCGCGAGCTCGCGGACCTTCTGCGCGTCGGCCTTCACGACGACGCCGGGGACGCCGTTGGAGGTGCGGTAGAGCTCCTTGGTCTGCGTGTCAGCGCTCTTCAGCTGGCCGACGACCTGGTCCGCGGTGGCGGAGGAGTCGCTGCGGGCCTGCTTGGCGGCCTGCTTCGCGACCTCCTTGCCCTGGCTCTTCTTCTCGTCGAACGCGTCGACGGCCGGCTTGCGGTCCAGCGCGACGAACGCGGTGACCGAGCCTGCGGCGTTCAGCCGGGGAGAAACCTTGAGGTGCAACGCTTTCGCGTCCAACCCGTGCGCACCCTTCACCGGCTGCGCGAGCGGTTCGCTCTGCGCCTGTGCCGTGGCAGGTGCGATCAGCAGTGTGGTGATGGCAGAGAACACCACCAGACTCGATCGTCTCTTCACAACGTTGCCCCAACCGAGGTGTGTGCCTTCGACCCGAAGTAGCAGTGCCGTGCCCTCTACGGCACCGGGTCAACCTCGTGGGGACGCTAATCGCTGATCGTGTCTCTGCGACTGCCCCGAAAGTATGAATATGGTCTACAGATAGTTGCCTGTTACGACTTCGTTGTGAACGACGATGGACACGGGAAGGGGACTTTGCCGTCCCCTTCCCGGTATGTCGTGACTATCCGAAGTCGACAGAGCGAACGGTGCGCGCACCGACGGCGGCACCGATCGGGTCGAGCACCTGGGTGTCGACCGGGCGGTCGACGCGCAGCACCATGACGGCGTCGCTGCCGGTCTGGCTGATCTGCGCGGCCTCGATGTTCACGCCGGCCTCGCCGAGCAGCGTGCCGACCGTGCCCATGACGCCCGGACGGTCCGGGTACTCCAGCAGGAGCACGGTGCCTTCGGCCCTCAGGTCGAAGTTGCGGCCGTTGATGTTCACCAGCTTCTCGACCTGCGCGATGCCGCTGACCGTGCCGGAGACGCTGAACGTGCTGCCGTCCGCGTGCACCGACTTCACCGTGACGAGGCTGCGGTGGTTCGGGCTCTCGGGCTCCTTGACGAGCTCGACGCTCACGCCCAGGTCGGCCGCGAGGCTCGGCGCGTTCACGAACGTCACCTGCGACTCGACGACCTTGGAGAACACCCCGCGCAGCGCGGCGAGCGGCAGGATCTCGACGTCCTCATTGGACAGTTCGCCGCGGACCTCGACGGTGACGCTGGTCGGGGCCTTGGGCGACAGTGCACTGAGGACGGTGCCCAGCTTCTGGACCAGCGGCAGGTACGGGCGGACCTCCTCGCCGACCGCACCGCCCTGGACGTTGACGGCGTCCGGCACGAACTCGCCGGCGAGCGCGAGGATGGTGCTCTTCGCGACGTCGGTGCCCGCCCGGTCCTGCGCCTCGGCCGTGGACGCGCCGAGGTGCGGGGTGACGACGATGCCCGGGACGTTGAACAGCGGGCTCTCGGTCGTGGGCTCGGTGGAGAAGACGTCGATGCCGGCGCCGCCGACCTGGCCCTCCTTGACGGCCTCGGCGAGGGCTTCCTCGTCGATGAGGCCACCGCGGGCGGCGTTGACGATGATGACGCCGCGCTTGGCCTTGGCCAGCTGCTCCGCGCCGATGAGACCCTTGGTCTCCGGCGTCTTCGGCAGGTGGATGGAGATCGCGTCGGCGCGCTCGAGCAGCTCCTCGAGGCTGACGAGCTCGATGCCGAGCTGGGCGGCGCGTGCCGCGGACACGTACGGGTCGTAGGCGATGAGCTCGACGCCGAACGCGGCGATGCGCTGCGCGAACAGCTGGCCGATCTTGCCGAGGCCGACCACGCCGACCGTCTTGCCGTTGAGCTCGACGCCGTTGAACTTGGAGCGCTTCCACTCGTGGTTCTGCAGCGTCTCGTGCGCGGCCGGGATCTGGCGCGCGACGGAGAGCAGCAGCGCGACGGCGTGCTCGGCGGCGCTGACGATGTTGGACGTCGGCGCGTTGACGACCATCACGCCGTTCTGCGTGGCGGCCGGAACCTCGACGTTGTCCAGGCCGACACCCGCGCGGGCGACGACCTTGAGCTTGCGCGTGGCCGCGAAGACCTCGGCGTTCACCTGGGTGGCGGAGCGGACGAGCAGGGCGTCCGCGTCGGCGACCGCGCTGAGGAGGGCTTCTCGGTCGGTGCCGTCTACGTGGCGCACTTCGACGCCGTCGCCGAGAGCGTCCAGGACGGACGGCGCGAGCTTCTCGGCGATGAGGACAACAGGTCGGCTCGTGTTGCTCACGGACATCGCTCCCAGGAAGGGTCGGATCGTGGGGCGCGGGCGTGGTCGGGGGCGGCTGGCCCGCGCCGACCGGAGCACCGCAATGTGTCCGGACTGTTAACGAGCATAGACACCGGCCTTGCGCGCGCATTCCGCCGGGTGGCTCAGGTCACCGCCCGCGTCTTGCAGTATGGGACGAATCAGGCCTCGACGTGGTGTTCACCCGACAGAGTGACGCCCACGCCCTGGGAACGGGTGGGGCGTTGACGTAGGGCGGGTGGAGGGCGCCGTCTGGGCGGGTGAGGGCTGTGCGTGGCCGTGCGGGGGCGTTGCGGGTCGATTTGAGTGCGTTTGTCGGGTTCCAGCGGGGTTGGTCGCGTCGGGTTGGTCGCGTCACCTTGCGAGGGTGGGCGCGCGGGCAGTGACGAAGCGCGGGGTTGCGATTGGGGCTTGACCTTGAGCCTCTGGCGGGATGCTGGACGGCCGGAAAAGGCCGGGCTGAAAAGCGCCCGGCCGTGCCCATGAGGGGAGCATCCCGCCCACTCAAGGTAAACCCCCAATCGCCATGAGCGGGGTGCACCGCTCACCCGGCGGCCCAGGTTCGGACGGCTCGCTTCGCATCGCCACGCCAGGACTCGTACGTGGTCGCCTTGCGACCGCGAATGCGGGTGGCACCGCGCGCCGGACCTGCGTGGTGGTCGCCTTGCGACCGCGAATGCGGGTGGCACCGCGCGCCGAGCCTGCGTGGTGGTCGCCTTGCGACCGCGAATGCGGGTGGCACCGCGCGCCGGACCTGCGTAGTGGTCGCCGCGCGATGGCGAATGCGGGTGGCACCGCGCGCCAAGCCTGCGGTGGCATGTGGTTCGGCTTATCGCGTTGCCCGCCGTGGGACGCTTCGACGATGCCGCTCGTGTGGATCACTGGAGCGTCGGGGTCCGGCAAGTCGACCGTCTGCGCGCTGCTGAAGAGCCGGGGAGAGCCGGCGGTCGACGCCGACTGGGAGGGCTACAACCAGTGGGTGGACCGGGTGAGCGGGCAGGTCGTCGCCGCCCCTCCCGACCCGGTGCCGCAGGGCTGGCTCGACCGGTTCGGGTGGCGGATGAGCCGGGAGCGGGTCGAGGACCTCGCAGCGCGGGCGCGGGAGACCGACGTCTTCCTCTGCGGCTACGTCGAGAACGAGGCGGAGGTGCTGGACCTCTTCGACCTGGTCATCTGCGTGGTGATCGACGACGAGACGATGCGCGAGCGGTTGCGGACGCGCACGACGAACTCCTTCGGCAAGCACCCGGAGGAACTCGCGGCGGCCCTGGAGCACAACGCGCGCCTGGAGGCCGCCTACCGGGCGCGCGGCGCGGTGGTCGTCGACGGGACCCGGCCGTTGGAGGAGGTCGCGGACGCGATCACCACGGCTCGTCGAACTCGCCGTCCTTCGCGCCCAGCACGAACGCGTCCCACTCGGCCATCGTGAAGGTCAGGACGGGTTCGAGCTGCTTGGAGTTGCGCATGGCGACGTACGTGGCGCCGTCGGTGTGCTCGATGAAGGCGATCTCGACGTGGCCGTCTTCCGGTTCCGGCTCCGGCGGGCGCTTCCACTGCGCGTTGCGGAGGTCCAGCTTGCCGCGCACGTGGGCCTTGTCGTCGTAGATCGGCGCGCTCTCGGTCATGCGAAAGACGCTAGCGGATGGACACGAACGAAAAGCGGAAAGGCCCGCGGAGCGTCACACACGCTCCACGGGCCTCCCTGGGGAGAAGACTCAGGCGGTCTCGGTGATCGGCCGGTCCACCCACGACATCATGTCGCGCAGCTTCTTGCCGGTTGCCTCGATCGGGTGGTTCTCACCCTCCTGCTGCAGCTTCTTGTAGTTCGCGCGGCCGTTGTCGTCCTCGGCCACCCACTCGTTCGCGAAGGTGCCGTCCTGGATCTCGCCCAGGATCTTCTTCATCTCCTCCTTGACCGCGGCGGTGATGACGCGCGGGCCGCGGGTCAGGTCACCGAACTCGGCCGTGTCGGAGATCGAGTAGCGCATGCGGGCGATGCCGCCCTCGTACATGAGGTCGACGATCAGCTTGAGCTCGTGCAGGCACTCGAAGTACGCGACCTCGGGGGCGTAGCCCGCCTCGGTGAGGACCTCGAAGCCGGCCTGGACGAGGGCCGAGGCGCCACCGCAGAGGACGGCCTGCTCGCCGAAGAGGTCGGTCTCGGTCTCTTCCTTGAACGTCGTCTTGATGACGCCGGCGCGCGTGCCGCCGATGCCCTTCGCGTACGACAGGGCGAGGGCCTGGGCGTTGCCGGAGGCGTCCTGCTCGACCGCGATGAGCGCCGGGACGCCCTTGCCGTCGACGAACTGGCGGCGGACGAGGTGGCCGGGGCCCTTCGGCGCGACCATGGCGACGTCCACGCCGGACGGGACCGTGATGAGGCCGTAGCGGATGTTGAAGCCGTGGCCGAAGAAGATCGCGTCACCCTCGTTGAGGTTCGCGGCGATCTCGTTGGCGTAGATGTGGCGCTGCGCGGTGTCCGGCGCCAGGATCATGATCACGTCGGCCCACGCGGAGACCTCAGCCGGCGTGCCGACCTCCAGGCCCTCTTCCTCGGCCTTGGCGCGGGACTTGGAGCCCTCCTGCAGGCCGATGCGGACCTCGACGCCCGAGTCGCGCAGGGACAGCGCGTGGGCGTGGCCCTGGCTGCCGTAGCCGATCACGGCCACCTTGCGGCCCTGGATGATGCTCAGGTCGGCATCGTCGTCGTAGAAGATCTCGACGCTCACAGTGTTTCCCTATCTCTCAGTAATGCTTAACGAACCGCGGTGGCGGTGATGGAACGAGCGCCACGGCCGATGGCGACCATGCCGGACTGGACGATTTCGCGGAGCCCGTAGGGCTCCAGCATGCGCAGCAACGCGTCGAGTTTTTCAGACGTGCCGGTGGCCTCGATCGTGACCGCTTCCGGGGACACGTCGACGACCTTCGCGCGGAAGAGCTGGACGGTCTCGAGGACCTGCGACCGCACCGTCGCGTCCGCGCGGACCTTGATCAGCACCAGCTGCCGCTGAACGGAAGCACTCGGCTCCAGCTCCACGATCTTGATGACGTTGATGAGCTTGTTGAGCTGCTTGGTCACCTGCTCCAGCGGCAGCTCGTCGACCGACACCACGATGGTCATGCGCGAGATGTCGGGGTACTCGGTGCGGCCGACCGCGAGCGACTCGATGTTGAAGCCGCGGCGGGAGAACAGACCGGCGACGCGTGCGAGCACACCGGGCTTGTCCTCGACCAAAACGCTCAGCGTGTGCCTGGTCATCACAGGTCCTCATCGAACAGGGGGCGGATGCCGCGGGCGGCCATGATCTCGGAGTTGCCGGTGCCCGCTGCGACCATCGGCCACACCTGGGCGTCCTTGCCGACGACGAAGTCGACGACGACCGGGCGGTCGTTGATCTCCAACGCCTTTCCGATCACCTCGTCCACCTCCTCGCGCGACTCGGCCCGCAGGCCCGCGCATCCGAGGGCTTCCGCCAGGAGCTTGAAGTCTGGGATGCGGTGCTTGTGCGTCCCCAGATCCGTGTTGGAGTACCGCTCGCCGTAGAACAGCGTCTGCCACTGGCGGACCATGCCCAGGTTGCCGTTGTTGATCACGGCGATCTTCACCGGCAGGCCCTCGATGGCGCAGGTGGCGAGCTCCTGGTTGGTCATCTGGAAGCAGCCGTCGCCGTCGATGGCCCACACCGTGCGGTCGGGCTCGCCCGCCTTGATGCCCATCGCGGCGGGGACGGCGAAGCCCATCGTGCCGAGGCCGCCCGAGTTGATCCACGTGCGCGGGTGCTCGTACTTGACGAACTGCGCGGCCCACATCTGGTGCTGGCCGACGCCCGCCGTGTAGATCGTGTCGGCTGGCGACAGCGCGCCGATCCGCTCGATGACGTACTGCGGGGACAGCGTGCCGTCCTCCGGCCAGACGTAGCCCAGCGGGAACGTCTCGCGCAGCGACTTGAGCGTCTCCCACCACGGTGCGAGGTCGACGGCCTTGGCCGTCTCGCGCTCGGCGCGGACGGCGTCGATCAGCTCGGTGATGATCTCCTTGCAGTCGCCCACGATCGGGACGTCCGCGCGGCGGTTCTTGGAGATCTCCGCCGGGTCGATGTCCGCGTGGATGATCTGCGCGTCCGGCGCGAACGAGTTCAGCTGACCGGTCACCCGGTCGTCGAACCGGGCGCCCAGCGCGATCAGCAGGTCCGACTTCTGCATCGCCGCGACGGCCGCGACGGTGCCGTGCATGCCGGGCATGCCCAGGTGCTGGTCGTGCGAGTCGGGGAACGCGCCGCGCGCCATCAGCGTCGTGACGACCGGGATGCCGGTGTCCTCGGCCAGGCGCAGCAGCTCGGCGTTCGCGTCCGCCTTGATGACGCCGCCGCCGACGTAGAGGACGGGCTTGCGGGCGGCCACGATCAGCTTGGCGGCCTCGCGCACCTGCTTGCCGTGCGGCCGGGTCGTCGGCCGGTAACCGGGCAGGCGCATCTCGGGCGGCCACGAGAAGCTGGTCTGCTCCTGCAGCACGTCCTTGGGGATGTCGACGAGGACCGGGCCGGGTCGGCCGGTCGACGCGATGTGGAACGCCTCCGCGATCGCCCGCGGGATGTCCGCCGGGTCGGTCACGAGCACGTTGTGCTTGGTGATCGGCATCGTGATGCCGCAGATGTCCGCCTCCTGGAAGGCGTCCGTGCCGATCAGCGGCCGCGACTGCTGGCCGGTGATCGCGACGATGGGCACGGAGTCCATGTTCGCGTCCGCGATCGGGGTGACGAGGTTGGTCGCACCCGGCCCCGAGGTCGCCATGCAGACACCGACCTTGCCGGTGGCCTGCGCGTAACCGGTCGCCGCGTGTCCCGCGCCCTGCTCGTGGCGGACGAGGATGTGCCGGACCTTCGTGGAGTCCAGCAGCGGGTCGTACGCGGGAAGGATCGTCCCGCCCGGAATGCCGAACACCACTTCACACCCGACCGCCTCAAGCGAGCGGACGAGGGACTGCGCCCCGGTCACTCGGATCGGCGCGCCAGTGGGCGGAGCCGGTTTGGGCCGCGGACCTGGACGTGGCGACGAGGGCTCGGAAGCCTGTCGCGATGGTGCGCTGGTCATTGGTTTGCCTCGTGGGTATCGGGGTCCGGACACGAAAAAACCCTCGACAACCCGAAGTTGGGTCGTGCGAGGGTCGCGCGTCGACGCAGGCTGTTCGGCTCAGGCGTCGACGCGCCTGAGAAGTACGAGAACGAGCGTGCGCTGCATGAAGCGGACGGTATCGCCTCGCGCAAGAGTGCGTCAACTCTGCGGGATGGAATTCCCGGATCGTGGACGTGGAACAATCCTCCGAGTGAAGAAGCTGGTCTTTCGCATCCCGGCAACGGCCCTGCTCGCAGCGGGTTTGATCGCCATCTGCGTCACCCCTGTGGCGTGGCTCGCTCCGGGACTGCAAGCGCTCTACGTCCTCCCGCTCGCGTACGCCTACTGGGTGATTCGCAACCGCACGACCGTCACCGAGGACGAGCTCGTCGCCCGCGGCGTGTTCGGCACGACCACGCTCAAGTGGTCCGAGGTGAAGTCGATCCGGCTGGCCCACAAGGGCTGGCTCAAGGCCGTGAAGGACGACGACTCCGAGGTCACGCTGCCCGCGGTGCGGTTCATGCACCTGCCGGCGCTGTCCCTCGTCAGCGGTGGCCGCGTGCCCGACCCGACGGCCACGGAAGAACCCGTCGCCGAAGAACCCGTCGCGGAGGAGCCCGAGAACGAGGTCGTAGAGTCGGAGAAGTGATCAAACGAGTTCCGCTGCTGAGCCTGCTGCTCTCCATCGCAGGCCTGCTGACCTCGGCATATCTGACGTACACGCACTTCGACGCGAACGCGCTGCTGTGTTCGGCTGACGCCGTCATCGACTGCGAGACCGTGACCACGAGCGAGCAGTCGGAGTTGCTGGGCATCCCCGTCGCGTTCCTCGGACTGGCCTTCTTCGCGTTCCTGACCGTGATCTGCCTCCCGTTCGCGTGGCGGATCGACGCCCTGAAGTGGGTGCGCCTCGCGGCCGTCGGAGTCGGCGTCCTGATGGTCGTTTACCTGGTGGCGGCCGAGTTCCTGCTCATCGGCAAGATCTGCCTGTGGTGCACCGTCGTGCACGTGATCACGCTCGCACTGGCCTGTCTGCTGGTCCGAGCGAGTCTGCGCACAAGTAACCTTTGAGTCACCGCTCCCAGACTGGTGGACGCCGCACCCCCGCGTCCCGCGCGCTTTTTTCTTGAACTGAATCTGGAGGAGCAGTGCCTCAGCTCCGCTCTCGCACCACCACTCACGGCCGCAACGCAGCGGGTGCCCGCGCCCTCTGGCGCGCGACCGGCATGACCGACAGCGACTTCGGCAAGCCCATCATCGCGATCGCCAACTCCTACACGCAGTTCGTGCCCGGCCACGTGCACCTGCGCGATCTCGGGGACATCGTGGCCGAGGCGGTGCGCGAGGCGGGCGGTGTCGCACGCGAGTTCCACACCATCGCCGTCGACGACGGCATCGCCATGGGCCACAGCGGGATGCTCTACTCGCTGCCCAGCCGCGAGATCATCGCCGACTCCGTCGAGTACATGGTCAACGCGCACCAGGCCGACGCGATCGTGTGCATCTCGAACTGCGACAAGATCACGCCCGGCATGCTGAACGCGGCGATGCGGCTCAACATCCCCGTCGTGTTCGTGTCCGGTGGCCCGATGGAGGCCGGCAAGGCCGTCGTCGTCGAGGGCGTCGCCGTCGCGCCGACCGACCTGATCACCGCGATCTCCGCCTCGGCCTCCCCCGCCGTGAGCGAGGACGGGCTCTCCGAGGTCGAGCGCTCCGCGTGCCCGACGTGCGGCTCCTGTTCCGGCATGTTCACCGCGAACTCCATGAACTGCCTCACCGAGGCCCTCGGGCTCTCGCTGCCGGGCAACGGCTCGACGCTGGCGACGCACGCCGCGCGCCGCGAGCTGTTCTCCGAGGCGGGCCGCGTGGTCGTGGAGCTGTGCAGGCGCTGGTACGGCGAGGACGACGAGTCGGTGCTGCCGCGGTCGATCGCGAACCGCAAGGCGTTCGAGAACGCGATGGCGCTCGACATGGCCATGGGCGGCTCGACGAACACCGTGCTGCACATCCTCGCCGCCGCGCAGGAGGGCGAGATCGACTTCACGCTGCAGGACATCGACGACCTGTCCCGCCGCGTGCCGTGCCTGTCCAAGGTGTCGCCGAACTCCGACTACCACATGGAGGACGTGCACCGGGCCGGTGGAATCCCCGCCCTGCTGGGCGAGCTCTACCGCGGCGGCCTGCTGAACGACGACGTCACGTCGGTGCACACGCCGACGCTGGCGGAGTGGCTCGGCAAGTGGGACATCCGCGCGGAGAACCCGTCGCCGGAGGCGGTCGAGCTGTTCCACGCCGCTCCCGGCGGTGTGCGGACGACCGAGGCGTTCTCGACGTCGAACCGCTGGTCCTCTTTGGACACCGACGCGGCCGGCGGCTGCATCCGCGACGTCGAGCACGCCTACACCAGGGACGGCGGCCTGGCCGTGCTGCGCGGCAACCTGGCCGAGCGCGGCGCGATCATCAAGGCCGCGGGCATCGACGAGGAGCTGTGGCACTTCGAGGGCCCGGCGCGCGTCGTCGAGTCCCAGGAGCAGGCCGTCTCGGCGATCCTGAACAAGGAGATCCAGGCGGGCGAGGTGCTGGTCGTGCGGTACGAGGGCCCGTCAGGCGGCCCCGGCATGCAGGAGATGCTGCACCCGACGGCGTTCCTCAAGGGCTCCGGCCTCGGCAAGAAGTGCGCGCTGATCACGGACGGCCGGTTCTCCGGCGGTTCGTCGGGCCTGTCGATCGGTCACATCTCGCCGGAGGCGGCGGGCGGCGGCACGATCGGCCTGGTCGAGAACGGCGACCGGATCCTGATCGACGTGCACGAGCGGCGGCTGGAGCTGCTGGTCGACGCCGACGTGCTGGCCGAGCGCCGCGCCAAGATGGAGGCGTCGGAACGGCCGTGGCAGCCGGTGGACCGGGTTCGCCCGGTGACGGCGGCGCTGCGGGCGTACGCGCGGATGGCGACGGACGCGTCCACGGGCGCGGTGCGCGACCCGAGCCGTTAGAGAACCAGGGCGAGCGCCACGGCGGCGCCGAACACGAGCCAGCCCGTCAGCGGTCCGCTGACGGGCTGCTCCGTCTTCTTGACCATGACGCCGGCGACGACGAGGCCCGCGAGCAGGCCGAGCGGCGGCAGCAGGGACTTCGCGGTGAGCCCGAACGGGAACGCCACCAGGTAGACGATCGGGAACCCGATCACCAGCAGGGCGAGCTGGAGCACCGCTCCCGTCAGGTTCTTCTTCATGCGGAGAGTCTTACCGGAAGACGAAGTAGGTCACCGCGGCGCCACCGGCACCGATCAGCAGCGCGATGAACCCGGCCGCCAGCGGGTGGCGGAACCAGCTGCGGTTGTAGTCGAGGGCGGCCCGGCCGGGCCCGGCGAACAGCGCCGCGAAGGCCATGCCCGCGAGCGCGAGTTCCAGCTCCACGCCGTTGGGGCCGAAGAAGCCGCCCTTGTACTGCAGCGCGATGACGTTGGCCATCACGGCGAGCAGGCCCGCCGCCGCGAGCGGCGTGAAGAGGCCCAGCACGAGCAGGGCGCCGCCGGCCAGCTCGGTGATGCCGGTGACCCACGCGAGGACGACCGACTCGCGGTAGCCCATCTTCTCGAGCGACTGCGCGAAGCCGTTGATGCCGGGGCCGCCGAAGAGCCCGAAGACCTTCTGCAGGCCGTGCAGCACGAAGATGCCGCCGAGCACGGCGCGCAGCCCGAGCAGGCCGATGTCCGGGCCGGCGGTCCAGCCGAACTTCCTGCGCTCGTCGTCGAACGGGTCGGCGTCCCGCGAGTCCTCTGTGGACTTGTCCAGCGGCGTGTAGGCCGTCGTGTCGAACGACTTCGTGGTGGAGTCGTACGGCGACAGGACGTCCGACCCGGCTCTGGTGGTGCCGTCGTCGAAGTGGTGCACTCCCCCTCCGCTGCTCGAGTAGAACGAGTCGTCGGAGAAAGCGCTCGAACTCGCCGAGCCTTTGTCGTGAGTAGCCACGCCCGCACGCTAGGGGGCCTCGCGCGGGCGCGCGAGAGCCGAACGGCAGCCCAGTTTCACCCGAACGGACTAGTAGGTGCCGCGCACGAGGTTGCGCGGTTCCTCCCCGGCCGCGAACCGGGCGACCTCCGCGGCGGCGATCGCGTAGGCGCGCTGCGTGTGTCCCGTGCAGGACCCGGCCACGTGCGGGGTGAGGAACAGGCCCGGCGCGGTCCACAGTGGATGATCGGCGGGCAGCGGTTCGGGATCGGTCACGTCGAGGGCCGCGCGCAGTCGCCCGGAATTCAGCTCGGCGAGCAACGCGTCCGTGTCCACGACGGGGCCGCGCGCGCCGTTGACCAGGATCGCGTTGTCCTTCATCGCGGCCAGGAACTTGGCGTCGACCAGGTGCCGGGTCTCCTCCGTCATCGGCGTGAAGATCACCACCGCGTCGAACTCCGGCAGCAGCTGCGGCAGCTCGTCCTGGCCGTGCACGCCCTCCCGGGCGGTGCGGCCGACCAGGGTCGCGGTCGCGTCGAACGGTTCGAGGCGGCGCTTCAGCTGCTCGCCCAGGTCGCCGGCGCCGACGATCAGGACCTTCTTGTCCTGCAGCGTGTCGGTGAGGTGGTAGTCCCAGCGGCCCTCGGCCCTGGCCCGCTCGAAGACGAGGAAGTCTCGGTATATCGCGATCAACGCGCCGATGGCCCACTCCGCGGTGCTGCCGCCGTGGGCGCCCCGGCAGGTGGAGAGCATCACGCCGTCCGGCACCTTGCCGACGAAGTTCTCCGCACCGGCGCTGAGCAACTGCACGAGCTTGAGGTCCGGCAGCTGCGCGAAGACCTCGCGCGGGTCGGTGCCCGCGAGGAACCGCGGGATCAGCACCTCGGCGTTCCGGGCGTCAGACGGCAGCGGCTCCCCCGGCACGTAGCGGACCGGCCGGACACCGTCCACCTGGGACAGCGCTTGAACCCCGAAATCATCTGGCACGAGCACGGTGAGCGTCACCAGGCCAAAGTACGTCAGAATGTCCGTCATGCGGGAGCACGACATCATCGCGTGGGACGGCACGAAGATCCGGACGTGGCAGGCGCCAGGTGAGGGCACACCTGTGCTGCTGTGCCCCGGCGTGGGTTCCGGCCCCGAGTCGTGGCCCTCGCTGACCGGTCGCGGCGGCCTGCTCAGCTGGTACATGCGCGGCACGATGGGCTCGGACCGCCCGGTCGACGAGCGCAACATCTCGCTGGAAGACCACGTGTCGGACGCCATCGCCGTGCTGGACGACGCGGGCGTCGAGCGGTGCGTCGTCATGGGCTGGTCGATGGGCGTGACGATCGCGGCCGAGCTGGCGTTGCGTCATCCGGAACGGGTGGCGGGCCTGCTGCTCGTCGCGGGCGCGCCGGGTGACTCGTTCGACGCCATGCTGCCGCTGGTGCCGAAGGGCGTGCGCCGGATCGTCGGGCTGACGGGCACGAGGCTGCTCCAGCAGGCCGGTCCGGTGCTGGACAAGGTGCTGCACCGCGTCCCGGTGACGGACGCGACGACGTTCCTGTTGCGGCACAGCGGCGTGATCAAACCTTCGAGCGACCCGGCGGCCGTCGGTCAGGCGGTGAGCCGGTTCCTGCAGCACGACTGGCGCTGGTACTTCACGCTGGCGCTCGCGCTGGGCGAGACGCCGCGCCAGGACCTCGGCTCGATCGTGTGCCCGGTCACACTGCTGGCGGGTCGTGACGACGTGCTGGCGACGACGGAGAGCATGTCCGGGCCCGTCGCCGCGCTGCCCCAGGCACGGCTGCGAGTGCTGCCGTGCAGCCACTACCTGCCGCTGGAGGCGCCCGAGGTGGTCAGCGCCGAGCTCGACCTGCTGCTCGGCCGCGTCCGCTCGGTCGACTTCGCCACTTCCGAGAAGTTGACTTCGGGTTCACGGTCCCGCACCTAACCTGGAGTCGTGGTTCGTTCCGTAGCGTTGCTGACCGCCGTCTGCCTGCTGGCAGGGGGCTGCGCCAGCTTTCCCGACGAGCCGGCGCCCACGCAGTGGAGCGCGCAACCACAGCTGACCCCGCAGGCGGGCCCGAAACCGGAGCTGCCGGGCGAGTACCGCCCGACGCCCGGTGATCCCGGCCGCAACCCGGCGCCGCAGAGCGTGCCGCCGCCGCAGGGCTGCAAGGACTACCACCCGGCCGTCGTGGCCACCTGCCTGAACACCGTCACGGGCGTCGCCCCGATCGGCGCGGACGCCCAGGGCGGCGTCGCGGCGTACGCGACCGAACGCGGCGGCCGGCTGCTCAAGGTCACCAAGGACGTCGACCCGGTCGTGGTCGCCCAGCTGCAGGTCGACGCGTCGACCGACGGCGGGCTGACCGGGCTCGCGCTGTCGGCGACATTCGCCGAGGACCAGCTCGCGTACGTCTACGTGACGACGGCGACGGACAACCGGGTGCTGCGCATCGCGCCCGGCGACTCGCCCAAGCCGATCCTCACCGGCATCCCGAAGGGCCCGTCGGGCAACCGGGGTGTGCTGGCGAGCGACCGCAAGGGAGCGATCCTGGTCGCGACCGGCGACGCCGGAAACCCCGCGCTGGCCGCCGACCCGAACTCCCTGGCCGGCAAGGTGCTGCGGATCGACGGCTCCGGTCAGCCCGCCCAGGGCAACCCGACGGCCGGCAGCGCGGTCGTCTCCTCCGGACTGCGGCTGCCCGGCGGCCTGTGCGTCTCGGCGGACACCACGAAGACCTGGGTGACGGACTGGGCCGCGAGCGGCGACGTCGTCTACCGCGTTACCCCGGGCAAGCTCGGCGAGGTCGCGTGGGCGTGGCCGGACCGGCCGGGCGTGATGGGGTGCTCGTCGTACTCCGACCAGCTGTCCGTGGCGACGTCCAAGACGCCCGGCTACCAGTCGCTGTCGATGAACTCCGCCGGTGCCTTCACGGGCAAGCCCGAGATCGCGATGGCGGAGGACGGCTTCGGCCTGCTCGGGCCGATGGAGATGCTGAACGAGTCGGCGTCCCTGGTCGGCACGGTCAACAAGGCGGGCGGCACGCCGGTGTCGTCGGACGACCGGGTCGTCATCATCGTGCGCCCGAACAACGGCGGCGGCACGAAGGACTGAGCGGTCAGGAGCCGAGCGCGAACCGCTCTCCTCCGTCGCGCCACCACCGCGCGTAGACCTCGCTCTCCTCGACCAGCTTCAGGTAGCCCGTGGCGACCTGCTCGCACAGGTCGTCGATCTCCTGCGCGACCGGCGCGTCCGTGTGCCACGCGAGGACGACCTCGCGCACCAGCGGGTTGCCGGTGATCGGCAGGCGCGCGACTCCGGACGGGGTGCCGCCGACCGGGTACAGCGGTCAGACCGCGCCGGACTCCCTGATCAACGTCAGCGCGACGTGCGCCTCGCTGCTGAAGTGCGCGATCCGCTGCTCGAAGCCCCTGGCTGCGCACTCGCGGGCGAAGTGGGCGTTCATGCCGCTGTCATCGGGCTCCGGCATGACCCACTTCTCGCCCGCCAGGGCCTCCAGCGGGATCTCGGGCCGGCGTGCGCACGGGTGCTGTTCCGGGACGCCGACGAACAGCGGTTCGCGGGTGAGCAGGCGATGCCCCACGTTCGGCGGAAGGGTCAGCGGAGTGCCGGGAAATCGGCGCAGAACGGCGATGTCGAGTTCGCCCGCGGTGAGCAACGCGGTGAGCGTGCCCGTCTCCTTGATGGTGCGGCTGGTGACGTTGTCCTTCAGCGCGGCTGCCAGTAGTCCGAAGTGGTATGCGGGAATTCCCGCGAGCCTGGTCGGAGCGCTGGCATATTGCGCGTTACGGCGCGTTACGCGTTCCAGCTCCACGAGCTGAATGAGCATCGACCGCGCCTCCTGGACGAAGTCCTGACCGGTCGGCGTGAGCTTGACGCCATCGGCCGCGCGCAGGAACAGCGTGCCGCCCAGGTGGTCCTCGATGCGCTTGAGCTGCGTCGTCACCGCGGGCTGGGTGAGGTGCAGACGAGCGGCGGCCTTGCGGAGGCTGCCGCAGTCGGCGATCGCCACGACCAGTTCCAGGTGCCGCACTTCCAGACGCATGAGCCCGATGTTATCGCTCAATGTAATAGGGCGAACACCCTTCGCTATCTCGCGTGAGACGACTTGGTCTCGATACGTTCGATCACGTGATGGAATTGGCCGAACGCCCGGCGCGCACCGACGCGGTGCTGTTTTCGGATCGTGCCGTGAAAACGTTTCTGGAGGCCGCGTCCGCCGAATACTCGTTCATCACCGAGGACGAGCCGAGACCGTGTTTCGCGGTGCTGCTCGGCCGGTCCGCCGGCGGCGAGGCCGTGGTGTCGGAGGTGGCGTTCGGCCGCAACGCGCGCCTGACGGATCCCTCGGCGCGTGAGGAGTTCTCGTCGACGATCGTGCCCCGGTTCGGCACGGCCTACGAGAACCCGGTGCGGGCGTGGTGGCTCGACCCCGCCGACCTGCTCACGATCACGCGGAAGGCCGACGCGTCCGGCCTGGACGTCCTCGGCTCGATCCACCTGCACCCGGACTGGCACCGGCTGGGGCCCGAGTGCGAGCGCGACCGGCCGTTGAGCGACAGCCCGACACCGATGGACGAGCACATGTTCCGCAACAGCGGATGGCCCGTGAACGTCGTCTGCTACCTCGAACGCCGCCACGGCGGCCTCTACTACTCGCTTGCCGCATGGGACGCCGAGTGCCTGCGCCTGCCGTTGAGGATGAACCACTCATGAGCGAACAGATCTACGCGCTGTGGCAGCGCATGGAGCAGGGCTGGGCCCTCGGGGACGGCGCCGCGTTCGCCTCCGTCTTCGCCGAGGACGTCGACTTCGTGACCGTGCGCGGCGAGGAGCTGTTCGGGCGGCACGCGGTGGCCGCCGGGCACTCCCAGCTCTTCGCGGGGCCGTACCGCGACACGAAGCTCACCGCCGAGATCAGTTTGATCAGGCCGCTGACCTCGGACATCTCGGTGGTGCACGTCACGTCGTCCATCGCCCCGGCGGGCATCTCCACCCACGCGCAGGCCGTCGTCGTGCGGCGGGAGAACGGGTGGGAGATCGCCGCGTTCCACAACATGATCCCGAAGGGAAAGCCATGAGCAGGCCCAGGTTGCGGCACATCGCGTTCGTCGTGCGGAACGCGGAGGAAATGGCCGGTTTCTACACGTCGCGGTTCGGGATGTCGTTGTTCCACACCGATCCCGACGGCAGCCACTTCGTCACCGACGGGTACGTCAACCTGGCGCTGATCCAGCAGCGGCTCGACGGTGACGTGCCGGCCGGGTTCAACCACTTCGGGTTCCAGGTGGACGACGTCGCGCCGTACCTGGAGACGCTGGAGCCGCGGCCCGCGTTGCGGGGCGGTGACCGGCCGTTCGCGGAGTACCGGGCGGTCGACCCCGAGGGCAACTGGTTCGACCTGTCGGCACACGGCTTCCTGCCGCCGGGGGCCGGGGAGGTTTCGTAGATCGGGAACCGGGAACCCTTGAGCGGGGTATTGCGAGGGGGCGGGCAAGGCTGTCGGGGCCTTCCCCGCCCCCTTGGTCCTTAGCTGGCGCTCCAGAACAGAGCGCGCGCGACCTGCGCGTACAGGCCCTTCGGGTGGTTGCGGAACATCGGCTCGGTGCCGAACAACACCACCTTCGCGCCATTCGCCGCCGTACCCGACACGACCGCGGCCTGACCCGCTGCCGCGTCCTGTCCGCCGGTGCCGTTGTCCCGTGCGTGCCAATGGCCCGCGGCGATCACCGTTGCGCCGTAGCGCTGTTCGACGGTCACGCCCGCGCCGAGGTTCGTGAACCACTGCGGTGCGTAGACGAACGAGTGCGGCAACGCGTTGGAGCCGACCGGACCGGTGCCGTTGACGACGTTCACCACACCGTTGGCGTCCTCCCAGCCGGCGACCGGGGTGACCTGCAGGAGTTTGGCGTCGGCGTTGAACCTGCTGCCCGTCGCTCCGCGCGTGACGACACCGCCGCGTTTGAGGAACTCGTCGAGCGCGGCCTTCGCGGTGGCGTTGAGCTGGCTGTAGTTCAGGCCCGCGCCCACGTACAGCGCGTCGATCCGCGACCAGTCGAAGCCCGCGTTCAGCACCGCCGTGGAGATCGTGCGGACGTCGAACCCGGACTCGCGCAGCACCTGCAGCTCGTCGGCGGAGACGGCGGCCGCGATCACCTTGCGCTGCAACGCCTCGCCGCCGGCCTTGGCGGTGGTGAAGCGCACGCCGTAGCGGTCGGCGACCTCCTGCGCGGCGGCCCTCTCCCTTGCCGGGACGACGATGGTGCCGTCGTCCTGGCGGCGCAGCTCGAGCCCGCGCGACAGCAGGTCGTTGGCCGCGCTGACGTCCTTCTGGTCGGTCAGGGTGAGCGCGAGGTCGGCGCCCGGCGCGGCGTCGACGGCGCCGGTCGGCGAGGCCGCGGTGACGGGCTTGCCGTCGAAGCGGAACTGGCCGCCGCGGTAGACGTCGACCGACGCGCCCCACAGCAGGCGGTGGCTCCAGCCGGAGATGTCGTACATGACCGGGGCCTTGTCGGAGATGTCGCTGCCCTGCTCCAGCATCACGTTCGCGAGGCCGCGCTTGGGCTGGTGCATGTCCACGACGTACGACCCTGCCGGGTAGCGCTTGCCGCCCAGCGTGAACGGCCTCTCGGCGCGTTCGACCCGGACGTCGTGCCGGACGAGCTGGTCGACGAGCCGCGCGGTGGCGGGTGCGGACCGGTCGTTCGTGATCACGTAGGCACGCGGGAACTCGGTGCTGAAGCGGTCCTCCGGCCCGAAGCCGGGCACGAAGCCGTCGGGGATGAACCGCTGCTTCTCGCCGGCCGCGCCGCGGCGGAACATCTCCGTCTGGTTCTCGATCAGGCTGCGCCGGTTGTCGTCCACGTAGTCGAGCGTGGTCTTGATGGTGGCCTCGACGACATCCGTGTTGATCTTCGAACGGCGCTGCAGCTCCGCCGCCGGCAGCGCGTCGTAGTCGCCGCGGTTGACGCGCATCGGGATCTCGATCGTGTACGAGACGGCGCCGTGGTACATCGAGTACTGGGCGGTGTAGATCGGCGCCCAGCCGTCCCACTCGCCAACGGGGTAGTCGCGGAACGGGATCTCCGGCTTCGCCGCCTCGGGGTGCCCGAGCGCCTGCACGGCCTTCTCCATCAGCAGGCCGTTGGCGTAGCCGTGCTTGATGTACAGGTCGAAGTCGTAGTTCTGGCCGTGCGGCGGCGTGGTCGGCTCGATCAGCGTGTTCGCCACGTAGCCGTGCTCGTCCAGCATCATCAACGGCTGGGTGCGCTCCACGACGTCCTGCATGGCCCGGTTCTCGGGCTGGGAGCTCGTCACGAAGTCGCGGTTGAGGTCGAAGCCGGCGCTGTTCGCGCGCGTGCCGGCGACACGGCCGTCCGGGTTCGCCGTGAGGTTGAAGTAGATCCTGCTGCGCTGCAACAACTTCTTGGTGTCCGCGTCGTTGCTCGTGGCAAGGTGCTCGATGACGCGCAACGCGCCGTCGGTGCCCTCCCACTCGTCGCCGTGGATGTTGTTGTTGATCCAGATCGGTGCCTTGTACAGGCCCGCCGGAACAGTGCGGCCTTCCTCGATGGTGGCGCGGAACCGTTCCTGGATCCGGGTCTCCGTCGCGCTCTCCGGCGCCGTCAGCGTCACCAGGTACAGGTCGCGCCCGAGCCCCGACTGCCCGACGACCTCGACGGAGATCCTGTTGCTCTTCTGCTGCAACGCGTTCAGCTTCGGCGCGAGCGAGTGGTACGGCGCGAGGCCGAGCTTGATGGACTTGTCGGCCGGGTTCTCCGGGTACGTCCGCAGCGTCGTCCGGCGCGGGTAACCCTGGTGTCTGTCGGCCTGGTTCTCCCCCTGGGCCAGCACGGACTGCGCCTGGAAAGCGTTGTCCAGCGTGGCGATCTCGTTGCGCTCGGGCCCGTTGCCCGGTTCTCGGTCTGGACTCGAAGGTTGCGCTGTTCCGGTCGCGGGTGCCGCTATCACCGCGGCGGCGGCCAGGAGAACAGCGAGCAGAGTTCTGCGCATGCGGTCGTTTCTCGCACAACGGCCCGCCCATCGACTAGAGCCGTTAGGCGGGCCGTTGCATCCCCTCGGTCCAGTCCAAGATGGCACAACGAGGAGAGAAGTTCACCAAGCACGTGCGCAGCCAGCGTGGAAGTCACCGCTGACCAGCGCCTTCCCACCCGACGACCACTCGATCGGCCTAGCCGGACCCCAGGCAGAGGAACGGCCGGCGGAACGGGTCCTTCGCCATCGCCTCGGCCAGCGCCACCGCCGGCGCGGCCCCGGCCACCAGCGCCCGGTGGTAGTCGGCCATCGCCGCGGCACTGGCCTCGTCCCCGACCTTGCTGGCCGCGGCGACCACCGTCCGCGTACCTCCGGCCAGCATCGCGCCGGCGAACCCCAACGCCTCGTCACCGGGCCTGATGCGGTTCAGTGCGAGGGAGCAGGCGGCCAGCACGACATGTGCGGGCGGTGTCCTGAGCCTGCCCAGCTCGTGGGCGAACAACGGCCCGTCGACAAGCTCGAGCCGCGAGAACAACGCGTTTTCAGTCTCGTGTTCGCCGTGCGCTGCCACGTGGACGAGGTCGGCTCCATCGAGGTGCGAGAGCACCTTTCCCGCAGTCGCGTCGTCACCAGAGAGGACGGTGGCCTTGGCGTGGTAGGCAGCGAGGCGGTCGAGCTCACCGTCCGCGAACTGCAGGCTGGGCCCCCTCACCAGCAGCACCTGGTCAGCTCCCGGCTTGGCTGCCTGAGTCGCGGCCAGCCATGCCGTAGCCGAAGGCGCCGTGACGACCGGTCGGCCGTGCAGGCGCGGGAGCACGCCCCATGGCACGGCGTAGAGCGAACCCGTCGGCACCACCACCAGTTCTCGATCACCGATGAGGTGTGTGAGCGGCTTGATCAAGAGCTCGTCGAGCCGATCAGCCTGCCTGCGTGCTGAACCGCCGATGACCGCAACCAACGGTGATGGCAGGTGGTCCGGGGCCAGCGCGTTGAGGTCGAAGTGCAGCTTCTGGGCACTCTCCAGCGCCTCGCTCGCGTCGCCGAGCCTGACCAGCCGGACATGACCACCCGCGACGACCACGGCGACGATCCCGTCTCCCGAGACCACAAAACTGACCATGGCCCGCTCACCCAACTCGGTGATGATCTCGCCAATGCCCGCCATCGGGCGCGGTCTGCCCCAGCGCTGCGCGTTCCAGCCGAGACGATTGGCTTCGCGCTGGGCTTTCGAGAGCTTGGCACGCAGGTCCGCAGTTGGTCTTCCGTCGAGACCAGCTCGCATCAGGTCGCGGCCGAGGCCTCGCACCTCGACGATCCGCTCAGCCAACTCCGGGTTCTCGACGTCCTCCAGCGGTTCGTAGCGATACGTCTGCGCCCGCGTGCGTTCCAGCCACACGAACAACTGTCGCGCGGCATTGTTCTCCAGCGCCAGATTGACAGCGAGTTCGCCCAGTTGACGTCCGTGCACGGCGGTTGCCGATACCAGTTCGAGTCCGCCGAGTTGATCGCGGACCTGGCCCAGTTCCTCCAGCCCTTTGCGCGCGTGCAGCAGTGCCGAACGGCGATTTCCCTTGGCCAGAGCGAGTTCGGCGAGCACCAGCCTGCGCTGCATGCGGTGATCGATCGGAGTGACGGCTCGCGGTCCTGGTAGCTGCCGCAGCAGCTCCTCTCCGTCGCCGAGCCTGCCCCTGCGGACCTCCAGGCGCGCCGCGAGCAGCTTCGCCAGCCTGGCCTCGTCGACGAGGTGGTTGGCTGCGAGGTACTCGGACAGCGTGAGAGCTTTCTGCGTCAAGGCGCTCGTCACGCGCTTGGCCTGCATGGCGTGCGCCCAGAGTTCGATCAGGGCGGCCATCATCCACCACGTGCTGCCGCGCTTCTCCAGCTTGCGCATCGAGGCCTTCGCCATCCGCCGAGCGAGGTCGAGCTCACCGTCCAGCAGGGCTGCCGAGGCCCGGAACATCTCGACCTCGGCTATCTCCTGCCCGAACTTGTGCGTACGCATCATGGGCAGCGCTTCGTCGAGGTGTTTACCGGCCTCGTCGGACAGACCGATCATGAGCATCGTTTCGGCCTGATCCAGCTGCAGCCGGGCGAGCCGCTCAGGCTGATCTTCGGCGCGGAAGATGCGCTCTGCTTCCTCGTAGCGGCGAAGGGCCTCCGCCAGATCGCCGCTCTGCTTGTGGACGTTGCCGAGCGCGTGGACCGCGAAGGGGTAGTACTGCGGCAGGTTGTGCTCGCTGCCGATCTTGATGACCCGTTCCAGATCCGCGATCGCGGGGTCGCGCTTGCGGACTGCCGCGTAGGCGAACCCGCGGTTGAGCAGACAGGAGACCAGCCCTTGGATCAGGCTGGGATCGTGCTCGCCCGGCTGGATCTCCTGCTCCGCGTAGGAGATGTACCGGCTGAACCACTCGACCGCCTGGTCCGGCTGTCCCAAACGCATGACCATGAGGCCCTGGTTGCCGTCGACGCTGCCGTGCAGCCGCGCCCGCAAGGCCACGTCGGGGATGGTGTCGATCTCCCTGCGTGCCTGGTCGAACGCCTCGACCGCGACACCCATGCCGCTGATCTCACCCTGGCAGAGGCCGAGGGTGTACATGATGCGTGCACGCAGTTCCGCACGTTCAGCGGTGGCGTCCGCACGTTCGGTGTGCACGAGAGCACGCTTGAGAAGCCGGATGGCCGACGGAAAGCGGAACTTCGCTTGCTCGGCCCACCCTCTCTGATACGACTCACGTGCCCGGTCCAGAGCACGAGCAGGCATGTGATGATCACACCACACCCTGGTGCACGCCGCTGTCCGCCAACCAGGGGCACGCCGAGTTGACGGACAGAACACGCACGGTTACACAACCTCGAACTTCGGACAACCCGGCTGGTGCGGCATCTTCAGGAGAGGCATACCGGGGCCGCCGCCGCAGCACATCGGCGTGACTTCGGGGTCTTCCTTCTTGTCCGGCGTCGGCACCTCCGTCGGAGGCGCCGGGATCGGGTCCGGCTCGACCACCGGCGTGCCCTCGAGCACGGACTCGGCTTCCTGAACGACCTCGGTCACGGCCACGTCGAAGTTCTCGCGCTGAACAGTCATGAGGATTCCCCCCTCGTTTGGACTACTTACTTCTCATCCCCCCAGATGAGTTGCACGGAGAGACTCGCACACACGGCTACGCACATACGTCTCATTTAGCTAACAGCCACTCGGACGGCCTAAGATCACAAAGGGCCACCTGCACGAACAGGTGACCCTTTGTGATTTTTCTGGCGAATGTGTATCTAGGAGCAGCGTGCGAGCACGATCTCGCGCACGCGCGCGGCGTCCGCCTGGCCCTTGGTGGCCTTCATGACCGCGCCGACGATGGCGCCGGCCGCCTGCACCTTGCCGTCGCGGATCTTCTGCGCGACGTCGGGCTGGGCCGCGAGGGCCTCGTCGACGGCCTTCTCCAGGGCCGAGTCGTCCGAGACGACCTTGAGGCCGCGCTTCTCGATGACGTCGTCCGGGGAGCCTTCGCCCTCCAGGACGCCGTTGACGACCTCGCGGGCGAGCTTGTTCGTCAGCGTGCCCGCGTTCACCAGCTCGATCACCCTGGCCACCTGGGCCGCGGTGATGGCGAGGTCGGTGAGCTCGATGCCCTTCGAGTTGGCCTGCTGCGCGAGGTAGGACACCCACCAGGAGCGGGCCTCGTCCGGCTTCGCGCCCGCCTCGACGGTGGCGATGATGACGTCCAGCGCGTTGGCGTTGACCAGGTCGCGCAGGACCTCGTCGGTGAGGTTCCAGTCCTTCTGGATGCGCGCGCGGCGTTCCCAGGGGAGCTCGGGCAGCGTGAGGCGCAGCTCCTCGACCCACTCGCGCGACGGCGCGATCGGGACCAGGTCGGGCTCCGGGAAGTAGCGGTAGTCCTCCGCCGTCTCCTTCTTGCGGCCCGGCGACGTCGTGCCCGACGACTCGTCGAAGTGACGGGTCTCCTGGATCACCTCGCCGCCGGACTCGAGCACCGCGGCCTGGCGCGTCATCTCGAAGCGGACGGCGCGTTCGACGCTGCGCAGCGAGTTGACGTTCTTGGTCTCGGTGCGGGTGCCCAGGGCGCCGGTGGTCTTCGGCGACAGGGAGACGTTCGCGTCGCAGCGCAGCGAGCCCTGGTCCATGCGGACGTCGGACACGTCGAGCGCCTTGAGCAGGTCGCGCAGCGCCGTGACGTACGCACGGGCGACCTCGGGCGCGCGCTCCTTGGTGCCCGGGATCATCTTCGTGACGATCTCGATCAGCGGCACACCGGCGCGGTTGTAGTCGAGCAGCGAGTGCTCGGCGCCGTGGATGCGACCGGTGGCGCCGCCGACGTGCAGCGACTTGCCCGTGTCCTCCTCCATGTGCGCGCGCTCGATCTCGACCCGGATGACCTCGCCGTCGTCCAGCGTCACGTCGAGCCAGCCGTTGAACGCGATCGGCTCGTCGTACTGCGACGTCTGGAAGTTCTTCGGCATGTCCGGGTAGAAGTAGTTCTTCCGCGCGAACCGGCACCACTCGGCGATCTCGCAGTTCAGCGCGAGGCCGATGCGCATCGCCGACTCGACGGCCTTGCCGTTCACCACCGGCAGCGAACCCGGGAGGCCCAGGCACGTGGGGCAGGTGTTCGTGTTCGGCTCACCGCCGAAGGCGTTGGCACAGCCGCAGAACATCTTGGTGTTGGTGTGCAGCTCGACGTGCACTTCCAGGCCCAGGACGGGGTCGTACTTCTCGATGACCTCGTCGTAGTCCATCAGCTCAACCAGGGAGGTCATGCCAACTCGTCCTTCCGCAGAGCACGCGCGGCCAGCGCCGCACCGGTGATCGCCACGGCGATGCTGGCGATCGCGTTCGCCAGCATCAGCTTGTCGTTCTTCGCACGGGCGTTCCGGAAGCCGGAGAACGCTCCCACGGCTCCCGCGACGGCACCGGCGAGACCGAGGAGACCCCGTGCCTTCTTGATGTTCACAGCGACGGACCTCCGAACGCGCCACGCGCCGCCTCGTAGGCCGCGGCCACCCGGTACATGCGGTGGTCCTGCAGCGCCGGAGCCATGATCTGCAGGCCGACCGGCATACCGTCCTCATCGGACAGACCGCTCGGCACGCTCATCGCCGGCGTGCCCGCGAGGTTCGCGGGAATGGTGCAGAGGTCGGCCTTGTACATGGCCATCGGGTCGTTCGCGCGCTCACCGATCTTGAACGCCGTGGTCGGCGTGGTCGGCGAGATGAGCACGTCGAAGTTCTCGAACGCCTTCGCGAAGTCCTGCGTGATCAGCGTGCGGACCTTCTGCGCCGAGCCGTAGTACGCGTCGTAGTAACCGGACGACAGCGCGTACGTGCCGATCATGATGCGGCGCTTGACCTCCGGGCCGAAACCGGCCTCGCGGGTCAGCGACATGACCTCCTCGGTGCTGCGCGTGCCGTCGTCGCCGACGCGCAGGCCGTAGCGCATGGCGTCGAACCGGGCGAGGTTCGACGAGCACTCGCTCGGCGCGATGAGGTAGTACGCCGGCAACGCGTAGTCGAAGCTCGGGCACGACACGTCCGCGATCTCCGCGCCGAGCTCCTTCAGCTGCGACACGGCGGCCTCGAAGCTGCGCGCCACGCCCTGCTGGTAGCCCTCACCGCTGAACTGCGTGACGACACCGATGCGCAGGCCGGACAGGTCACCGCTCAGACCCTCGCGGGCAGCGGCGACGACCGGCGGCACGGGTGCGTTGATGGACGTGGAGTCCATGTGGTCGTAGCCCGCGATGACCTCGTGCAGCAACGCGGCGTCGAGCACCGTGCGCGCACACGGACCGGCCTGGTCCAAAGAGCTGGAGAACGCGACGAGGCCGTAGCGGGAGACACCGCCGTAGGTGGGCTTCACGCCGACGGTGCCGGTGACGGCGCCGGGCTGGCGGATCGAGCCACCGGTGTCGGTGCCGATCGCGAGGGGCGCCTGCAGGGCGGCCAGCGCGGCGGACGAGCCACCGCCGGAGCCACCGGGGATGCGCTCGAGGTCCCACGGGTTGTGCGTGGGGCCGTAGGCCGAGTTCTCGGTGGACGAACCCATGGCGAACTCGTCCATGTTCGTCTTGCCGAGGATGACGACGCCGGCTTCCTTGAGCTTGCGCGTCACCGTGGCGTCGTAGGGCGGGATCCAGCCTTCGAGGATCTTGGAACCGACCGTGGTCGGCACGCCCTCGGTCGTCATGACGTCCTTGAGCGCCAACGGCACGCCGGCGAGCGGCGAGACCTGCTCACCCGCCTTGACGGCCTCGTCGACCCTGCGGGCCTGCGCGAGCGCGCCCTCGGTGTCGACGTGCAGGAAGGCGTGGACCTTCCCGTCGGTCTCGGCGATGCGGTCCAGGTGGGCCTGGGTGACCTCGACGCTGGAGACCTCGCCGCTGTGGATCTTCGCGGCCAGCTCGGCCGCGGTCGCGTGGATCAGGTCGTTGGTCATGCTTCCTCACCCAGGATGCGGGGCACGCGGAACCGGCCGTCCTCGGCCTCAGGAGCGCCGGAGAGCGCCTGCTGCTGACCGAGGCTCGGACGGACCACGTCCTCGCGGAAGACGTTGGTCAGCGGAACGGCGTGCGACGTCGGCGGGATGTCGGCAGTGGCGATGTCGCCAACCGAGGCCACCGACTGGAGGATCACGTCGAGCTGTCCGGCGAACAAGTCGAGCTCGTCCTCGGTAACAGCCAGCCTGGCGAGCTTCGCCAGGTGCGCGACCTCGTCGCGGGAGATGCTGGGCACTCCTGTCAACCCCCGTAGGGTCGGGATACGAATCGGGAACCCCGTGAGTCTATGGGCTGGTCAGGCGCGCCTTCGAACGGGTTACCGCCTCCGTGGTTGACCGGCACGTCAACTTAACCGATCCGCAACGCGGACAGCAGGTCATGCGCCGACGATGCGTCTGCGAGAATCACCGACCGGCAACGGCGCGAGGCGCGGGGTCTCTCGCACGAGCTATGGAGGCGTTCACCTTGTCGTTCCTGATCCGGGTCCAGCTCCCGGACCGTCCCGGCACCCTCGGCGCGGTCGCAACGGCATTGGGCGAGATCGGGGCGGACATACTCAGCGTCGACGTGGTGGAACGCGGTTCCGGCATCGCCATCGACGACCTCGTGGTGGAGCTCCCGTCCGGCCGCCTGCCGGACACCCTCATCACCGCCGCCGAGTCCATCGAGGGCGTCGAGGTCGACGCGGTGCGCCCCTACGCGGGCATCCTGGACACCCATCGCGAGCTGGAGCTCGTGGAGGAGATCGCCGAGGAGCCCAAGAAGGGCCTCGAGATCTTCACCGAGGGCGTCCCGAAGATCATCCGCGCCGGCTGGGCCGTCGTCGTCGGGCCCGAGGGCACCGGCATCAACCGCCTGACCGCGTCGTCGGCCGCCCCGGAGACGCGGATGGCGGACGTGCCGTGGTTCCCGCTGGAGCGCGCGACCGTGCTCGACGGCGAGGAGGAGTGGGTACCGGAGACCTGGCGCGAGCTGGGCACCGAACTCGCCGCGACGCCGCTGGGCAAGCCGGACCGCGTCCTCGTGGTCGGCCGCCCCGGCGGCCCGATGTTCCGCGCGGCCGAGGTGGCGCGCCTGGCGCACCTGGCCGGCATCGTCGCCGTGGTGCTCCCCGACTAGCGGTGCTCCCCGGCTAGCTGGGAGCCCTGGACCGCTGACGTCTGCGCGCCAGCGCGACCAGCTCGGCGTTGTTCTTCGCCCGGCGGCCGTCGGGCAGGTGCAGCGTGTCCTCCAGACCCATGCGCACGTGGTGTTCGAGCAGCGCGGCGTAGTCGAGGACGGACCAGGCCTCGGCATCCCTGCCGTGCAACAGAACCGGCAGACCGAGCGGTTCCACCTCGCCTAGAAGGCTTTCCGCCGCCGCGCGCGTCGCGGTCACCGTGATCCGGCTGATGCCGTCCGGCAACTCCGTCAGCAGGCCGGGCGAGGCCACGACGAGCTCGACCTCGACGTTGACCCGGCGCAGGGCGTCAACGAGGTCGCGCCAGCCGGGCCGGCCCACGTGCACGGCGGCGATGTCCGGCCGCCCCGCCGCGAGCGGCGCCCAGCTGCCGATGAGCACGCCTGCGTTGCCGGGCACGTCGGTGGACACGCTGATCTCGATGCCGGGCACGGCGGCGCGGACCGTGGCGATCGTCGTGGCCACCTCGGACCCGACGAGCGTGAGCGCGCCGATGACGTCCCGCGGGTGGATGTGCACCGACGTGACGCCGAGCGCGGCGACGTCAGCCGCGTCCTCGGCGAGGCGTTCCGCGGACAACGGCAGGGCCGGGTGCTCCTCGGCTGTGCGGGAGCCGTTCAGACAGGCTTGCAGCACACCTCATACGGTCCCACACAATCCTCGTCACGGCGTTGCTCCAAGGGCTACGTTGACCTCATGCGACTGGCCCTCGTGTTCGCCCAGGAGAACGGCTTGGCGATCGGTGATCTGGCGCTGGGCGTCGCGGGCGTGCTCGCGGTGGCGGCGGTGATCGTCCTCGCGCTCAGACGCCGGAAGCCCTGATCACAGCTCCCAGCCCTCGGCGAGCGTGCGCAGCAGCTCCTTCTGCCTGGTCTCCAGCACCGCGGGCGTCCACTCGGGCTGTGCGACCACCTGGCTGGTCAGCGCGAACGCGGCCACGCCGTTGCCGCTCAGGAAGTACTTGACCTTCTTGGTGGCGAAGTCCTTGTTGCCGGCCTGGGCGTTCTTCCACCTGTTGAGCAGCACGAGGTTCGCGAGCCGGTGGGTCCAGGTGGCGCGTTCCTCCGCGGAGAAGTCGCTCAGCCACACCGAGCCCTCCTTCGGGTTCTGCGGCAGGACGTGCTCCACCGTGATGACCGGGAACTTGTAGACGGCTCCGGAGTCCCCTGCCAGCATCTCGTCGAGCCTGAGCAGCACGTACCTCCGCGTCTTCTGGACGAGGTAGAGCGCGCCGTCGAGCTGTCGCACGGTTTCGGCGCGTTCGCCGGCGTCGAGGACGAACGCCGGGGAGTCCAGCCCGCGCCCGGCCGCGAGGTCCCGCAGCAGGTTGGAGTACCTGATCACCCGGGGCGTGGTGTAGATGCGACGGATGAACATGCTGGCGGCGAGCCGCTCCAGTTTGCCGAGGAACCCGTCCAGCCAAACCGGGTCGTCACCGTGGTGGCGTACGGCCCACAGCGCGGGCGGCAACCAGTCGCTGTTGTCGATCT
Source organism: Lentzea sp. NEAU-D7 (assembly GCF_026242055.1). Taxonomy (GTDB): domain Bacteria; phylum Actinomycetota; class Actinomycetes; order Mycobacteriales; family Pseudonocardiaceae; genus Lentzea. Next base: position 79,559 of record NZ_JAPJDL010000022.1, read on the forward strand.
GAGCGAGGCGCCGGAACCACGAGTTGATCTGTTCGGCCTTGACCGCCGACTCGTACCCGAAGTCGCGGATCTGTTCGTACGCCTCGGCGTAGGGCACCAGCACGTCGTCGACGAACTCGGCCTGCCGTCCCGACAGGTACTGGTTCAGCACCTGCTTCGGGAACTCGGTCATGAGGTCCTGCTTGGCGCGTTCCTTGGCGAAGATCATCCGGATGTACAGGAACAGGTCGGCGAAGTCGTTCCGGCCGAGCCTCACCTCGGCCTCGTCCCACTTCCTGGCGTACTCGTCGTCGAGCTCGCCGATGACCTTGGACTTGAAGATGTCCGCCGGCGAGAGGTCGAGCCCTCTGGCGTTCATCACGCTGAAGATCCGGTGCGCACTGGCCAGGTTCGGCGTGCTGACGACCACGAGGAACGTCTGCGCGCTGATCATCTTGACCAGCTGGAGCCTCGCCTGCTCGCCCAGTTCGACGAGAGCGGCCCGCAACGCCTTGGCGTTGTCGCGGATCGCCTTCTGCGCGTCGGTCTTCAGCACTCCGTCACCGAGCGCGACCAGCTCTTCGATGTGACCGGGCTCCTGCACGTACGAACGGAAGAAGGCCTGGTCCCGGTCCCTGAGCGCAAGCCGCGGCTTCGCCTTGAGCCCGAGCAGCTCGTCGCCCTGCTCGACGATCATCTTGCCGAGCGAGTCGCGGATGCCTCCCGGTGCGGCGAGATCGCGGACGATCGCGAGGAGGATCGTGAGAGTCGTGAGCCTCTGCTGGCCGTCGATCACCTCCGAGTCGGCTTTGCCGTCGGTCTTGACGAGGACCATCGACCCGAGGAAGTACGGCTCGTCGCTGCCGACCGCTTCGACGAGGTCTTCGAGCAACTGGTGCGCCTGCTCCACCTCCCACGCGTAGGGCCGCTGGTAGTCGGGGATCCGGAAGTCGTAGTCACTGCCGAACACCTTGTGCAGCGGCACCTCGTGGGCTTCGAGCTTGTGCATGATCGCCTCATCGGAGAGGCGTCGGCCGTCGTTACGATCTGCGGGATCGTCTGACTGACACCAGAATCGGCCGTGATCGCCCCCACTTCCCGGAGGTATGAAGATCATGGCCATCACCGTGAACCTCGACATGCTGCTCGACAAGGCTTACGAGAACCTCCCGCTCACCGAGATCCTGGACGCCCCCGTCGACGCGCTGCAGGGCGTGAGCGCCGGTGACGCCGAGAAGCTGAAGGCCGCGTTCAACATCAAGACCGTGCGTGACCTGGGCACCAACAAGTACTTCCGCGCGGCCGTGACGTTGCTCGACCTGGAGACGACGGCTCGTTAGAGCACGATTCGGTAGTGGACGAACGGCGTCTTCTCCGCGATCTGGTCGTAGAGCCTGCGGGCGGTCTCGTTGCTCTCGCTGGTGTGCCAGTAGACGCGGCAGCAGTCCTGCCGCTTCGCCCATTCCGCCACCGCCTCGACGAGCGCGCGGCCGACACCTCGGCCGCGCGCCTCGGGGGTGGTGAAGAGGTCCTGCAGGTAGCAGACGTCCGGGCCGGACGTGCTGGGGTGCTTGAAGAAGTGCGTGATGCCGGCCAAGGTGCCGTCGACGCGGGCGCATAGGGCGTGGATGTTGTTGTTCGCCTGGAACGCTTCCCACTTCTCGTCGTAGATCTCCGCTGGCAGCGTGCGTTCGTAGAAGGTGTTGTAGCCCTCGAAGAGCTCCTGCCACCTGGCTCGGTCCGCGGGTTCGAGTGGGCCGATCGCGATCATGTTGATCCTTTCTGTGGTCACCCGGTTGGATGACCCCCGTGTCGACGACCCTCACCACCGAGCTGCTGCTGCACCGCGCGGGTACCAAGTCGTACTGGCGCGGTCTGACCTACCGCGAAGCGGTGCTGTCCCTGCGGGTGCACAGCCGTCACGTGGCGGCGCGGGTGCGGGGTGGTGACGAGGACGCGTACGCGGTGGAACTGTCGTGGTCGGGGACTCATCTGATGGGGGCGTGCAGCTGTCCGCACGGGTCGGAGGGGTTCTTCTGCAAGCATTGCGTGGCTGTCGGGCTGGTGTTGCTCGACCGGGGCGAGACGGTGCCGCCGCCGGACGCCGAGGACGTCGAGCTCAAGGACGTGCTGAGAACGCTCCCGCCCGAGGTGCTGCGGGAACTGCTGTACGAGCAGGCCGCGGGTGACCCCGAGCTGCGGGCGCGGATCATGTCATCGCTCTGAGTGGATGCCGCAGAACTGCGTTTCCGGCGGAATCTTGCACACGGAGCCCGGTGGGTGCATCGCGGCCGCCAGCGCCCAACCGGCGGGCGTGCGGTCGAAGATCAGGACGTGACCCGTGGCGAAGGTGCTGTGCGTGACGCCGGCGGGCTTGCCGAAGTGGAGTTCGGTCACCTCCCGGACGTGGACGACGGCGCTGCCGTCCTGGGCCACCACGATCCGGTCCGGCTCGGTGCGGACCTTCGCGTGCGAGTAGCCGCCGAGCGCGGACGCGCTGTACCGCGCACGACGGTCGGCCAGCTTGGTCTCGTCGACCCGCAACCGGGTGGCGAACGCCTCGGTCGTGGGCACGCCGAAGCCCGGCGCCTGCGGACGGGTGGTGATCTTGTCGGCCCGGCGTTCGAGGTAGAGCTGGGTCAGGTCGGCCAGCTGCCGGTGATCGTCGGCCGGCAGGTGTGCCGGTGCCGCCGAGGCGGCCGCCACCAGCACCGGCGCGAGCAGGACGGCCGATCTCATTCGCGAACCCCCATCCGCGCCGACTGTCCTGTGGACGCACGGCCTCCGGCGGGGTTGCTCAGAGGGGTGTTCCGCACGCGTACGCCACCAGGTTCACGCCCGGCACCGGCGTCCAGTCGCGCTCCGGTAAGCGCGTGAACCCCAGCCGCTCGTACAACCGGTGCGCCGCCACCATCTTCTCCGACGACGACAGGACGACGTGGGTCGCGCCCGCCGCCTGCGCCTTGGCGAACACGGCCCGCACCAGGGCCTCGCCGACGCCGCGGCCGCGGGCCGCCGCCGACACCGCCAGCATGCGGAACTCCAGCTCGCCCGGCCGGGAGATCTCCGCGTAGGGCGTGCCGGGGCGCACCACCGTCACTGATCCCAGGACCGTGCCCGACTCGTCCTGGGCGACGAGCAGCTCGGCGTCGCGGAAGCGCGACTCGGCGTCCGAGAGGACGCTCGCGTAGTTGTCGTGGGCGTCCACGAAGCCGTCGGCGACGTAGGCCTCGACCGTGATGGAGCCGACCGCCGGCAGGTCGGCCTCCGTCGCCGGGCGGATGATCAGGTCAGCCATCTGCGCCTTCTTCCACTGAGCCGTCTTCGACCGGGAGGGCCACCTCCCGCGCCGCGTCGGGGCCCTGCTCCAGCAGAACGCGGAAGCCTGCCTCGTCGAGGACCGGCACCTTCAGCGAGACGGCCTTGTCGTACTTGGATCCTGGCGAGTCGCCGACCACCACGAAAGCGGTTTTCTTGGAGACCGAGCCCGCCGCCTTGCCGCCGCGGGCGAGGATCGACTCCTTGGCCGAGTCGCGCGAGTACTCCGCCAGCGAGCCGGTGACCACGATGGACAGGCCTTCGAGGTTGCGTTCGATGGACGCGTCGCGCTCGTCCTCCATCCGCACGCCGGCGGCCCGCCAGCGCTCGACGACGTGCTGGCGCCACTCCGTCTCCCGCCACTCGACCACGGCCGTGGCGATGGTCTGGCCCACGCCCTCGGCACCGGCCAGCGCCTCCTCGGGAGCCTCGATGATCGCGTCCATCGAGCCGAACTGCTGGGCCAGCGCGCGGGCGGCCGTCGGCCCGACGTGACGGATCGACAGCGCGACCAGCACCCTCCACAGAGGACGCTGCTTCGCGGCCTCCAGGTTGTCGATCAGCTTCAGCGCGTTCGCGGACAGTTCGCCGTTCTTCGTCGTGAAGCGCTCGACCTGCCGCAACGCCTCCGCGTCGAGGTCGAACAGGTCGGCCTCGTTGGTGTAGATCGTGGACTCGGTGATCGCCGCGGCCGCCTCGTAGCCGAGCACCTCGATGTCGAGCGCGGCGCGGGAGGCGAGGTACGCCAGGCGTTCGCGCAGCTGACCGGGGCACGTCTCCGCGTTGGGGCAGCGGATGTCGACGTCGCCCTCCTTCATCGGGCGCAGGACGGAGTTGCACTCGGGACACCTCGCCGGCATCTCGAACTCGCGCGCGTCGGCCGGGCGCGCGGCCAGCACCGGGCCGAGCACCTCGGGGATCACGTCGCCCGCCTTGCGGATGACGATGCGGTCGCCGATCAGCACGCCCTTGCGCTTGACCTCCGACCCGTTGTGCAGGGTGGCCCGCGCGACCGTGGAACCGGCCACCTTCACCGGTTCCATCACCGCGAACGGCGTCACCCGGCCGGTGCGGCCCACCTGGACCTGGATGTCGAGCAGGGTGGTGGTGGCCTCCTCCGGCGGGTACTTGTACGCGATGGCCCACCTCGGGGCGCGCGACGTCGTGCCCAGGCGCCGTTGCAGCGACACCTCGTCGACCTTGACCACCAGCCCGTCGATCTCGTGGACCGCGTCGTGCCGGTGCTCGCCCCAGTACTCGACCTTCTTGCGGACGTCCGCCGGGTCGGTGAGCACCTCGGTGTGAGAGGAGACCGGCAGGCCCCACGCCTTGAGCGCCTCGTAGGCGAGCGACTGGCGGGCGACCTCGAAGCCCTGGGACCTGCCGATGCCGTGGCAGATCATCCGCAGCTTGCGCGAGGCGGTGACTTTCGGGTCCTTCTGCCGCAACGACCCGGCGGCGGTGTTGCGCGGGTTCGCGAACGGCGGCTTGCCCTGCTCGACCAGCGAGGCGTTGAGCGCCAGGAAGTCCTCGACCGCGAAGAAGACCTCGCCGCGCACCTCGACCAGGTCGGGCACCGGGTACTCGGCGGACCCCTTCAGCACCACGGGGACGTCCGCGATCGTGCGGACGTTCAGCGTCACGTCCTCGCCCGTGCGGCCGTCGCCACGCGTGAGCGCCCGCGTCAGCCGGCCCTTCTCGTAGAGGAGGTTGATCGCGAGGCCGTCGATCTTCAGCTCGCACAGGAAGTGCGTGCCGGAGCCGATCTCCTTCTGGACCCGCTCGAACCAGGCCGTCAGCTCGTCCTGGGCGAAGACGTTGTCGAGGCTGAGCATGCGCTCCAGGTGGTCGACCGCCTTGAACTCCGTCGAGAACGTGCCGCCGACGAGCTGCGTCGGCGACTCGGGCGTGGCGAGGCCGGGGTGCTCGGCCTCGAGCGCCTCCAGCTGCTTGAGCATCGCGTCGAACTCACCATCGGTGACGATCGGGTCGTCCAGCACGTAGTAGCGGAACTGGTGCGAGCGCACCTCTTCCGCGAGCACGGCATGCCGCTCGCGCACCTCTGCGGGGACGTCTTCAAGGCTCTCGCTGGTCACGTGCCACAGCTTAGTGACCAGGTCCGACAGTTTTCAGCGCTCCGCCTGCCCGGCGAGTTCGCGCACCAGGGAACGCAGCTCCAGCAGGCTGATCGTGCCCTGCGGTTCCAGCTCCGCGGTCTCCACGCGCCGCAGCCGCTCCCCTGCCAGCCGCTCGCCCAGAGTGACGTCCAGGGGCAGGAACGTCATGGTCTGGCGGTGCTGGTCGCTCAGGCCGGCCAGCGCCGGGTGGTAGACCGCGACGTCCACGACGTCACCGTCCACCTGGGCCACCACGCGGTAGTCGCCCAGCCGCATCCTGACCTGGCCGAGGTTCACGACCACCTCGGTCGGGTCGGGCACCGGCGGCACGGAGTCGTGGAACTCCCACACCATGTCCGACGGCGGCGCGGCGTTGATCCACGCGTCGGTGTACGGGCGCAGCCTCGGGTCCTCCTGACCGGTGATCACCAGCGCGTACATGGCCATGTGGCCCTGTTCGAGCGAGAACACCAGGTCCGGGTGCAACGCGCTCACCAGGTCCTCGAGCTCGTCCTCGACGCGGTGCGGCTCGCCGTCGCCGAGCGCCGCGCTGACCACGGGGACCAGCTCGAACCACCGTTCCCAGAAGCGTTGTGCCGCTTCCTCGGCGTTCGGCAGGTGGGCCGGGGCGACGTCCTCGGCTTTGCGGCGGCGGAACCACTTCATGATTCTCAAGGGTAGAGCTTTCGTCCGTCCGCCAGCATTTCCACGAACTGGGCGATGCGCCGCTGCCGCGTCTCCGGCCTCTTCGCGTCGTGGATCCGCACCAGCACGGCGTACCTGTTCTGGCTGTTGAGCGTCTTGAAGAACTCGGCGGCCTTCGGGTTGGCCTCCAGCGCCTCGGTGAGGTCGTCCGGCACCTCGATCGTCGCCGGTCCCGCGTAGGCGGCCTCCCAGCGGCCGTCCGCTTTGGCCTTCTCGACCTCGGCCATGCCCGCCGGCAGCATCTTGCCCGCGGCGATCAGTTCCTCGACCTTGCCGCAGTTGCGCTTGGACCACTTGCTGCGCGCCGTGCGCGGCGTCCAGCGCTGCGAGTAGTAGGTCTCGTCGATGGACCGCACGAGCCCATCGATCCACCCGTGGCACAGGGCGACGTCCAGCGCCTCGCCGTAGGTGATCGTCCTGATCCCCGACCCCTTCTTGGCGTACTTGATCCACAGCTCGGTCTCGCTCGCGCCGTTCTCGTGCAGCCAGGCGTCGAACTCGGCCGGACCCTCGAAGACGATCAACGCACCCTCCTCAGGCAGAGCGTCATCTCCTCATAGGGAACACCGAGTTCGGCCTCTTCGGGGCAACTTCCGGCAGCAACGTCGACGACCTGCACGTTCACCCGCGGCGCCGCGCAGTCGAACTTGGACACGACGGACCTCTGCAGGTCGTCGGTGTCGAGCTCGAAGCAGTCGCCGGGCTCGGCGTTGGGCAGCAGGCACAGCGCCGCGTTGTGCCTGGTGTCGCGCAACACCTTGTAGTCGCCGCGCGGGCACTTGCCGCTCGTCTCGGTCAGGACGGTCCCGACCTTCAGCGCGGCGCGGCCGCCTCGGCAGTCGACGACCGTGAGGCCCTGGTCGTTCTCACCGGGACCGCTGAACTTCACGCAGATGCCCTTTTCCGCCTTGGAGTAGTCGGTGAGGAACATCGACTCCGGCGCCGACTGCGCGGGTTCGTCGGTTCCGCTGAACGCCCACCACACGCCGAGATAGGCCAGCACGGCAAGTACGCACACCATCACGGTCCGTCTCACGACCACGCTGCGGATTATGGAGGCGAAAATCGAGTGGCGCGCGATGGCGCAGTTGGCCACAGTGCGGCTCATGCTGATCCGGCGGGAGACACCCGCAGACATCGACGCCATCCGCACCGTCACGAACCTCGCGTTCAAGAACGGGCCGGAGGCTCCGCTGATCGACTGGTTGCGCGCGGACGAGGGCTGGATCCCGGAGTTCTCACTGGTGGAGGACGAGGTTCGCGGCCACGTCGTGTGCACGCGCGGGTACGTCGGCGAGGTGCCCGCTCTCGGACTCGGGCCGATCGCCGTGCATCCCTCGCACCAACGCGCCGGCATCGGGTCGGCGTTGATGCACGCGGTTCTCGGCGCGGCCGAGGCGCGCGGCGAGCGCGCGGTCATCCTGTTGGGTGACCCGAACTACTACTCGCGGTTCGGCTTCAGGCTCGCTTCGGAGTTCGGGATCACGCCGCCGGACCCCGAGTGGGGGCCGTACTTCCAGGCCCGGCTCTTCGCGGAGGTGCCCGCAGGCCCGTTCCGGTACGCGGAGCCGTTCAACCGGCTTTGAGCACGTCGCCTTCGGCCGTGCGCGCGTAGACGGTGCCGTCGGGCTGTGCGGACACGGTGTCGATGAAACGGGCTTCGCCCCACGGTTCCCATGCGGTGGTGAGGCGGTGCGGGCGTCCGCCGATCAGGGTGTGGACGCCGACCGTCCCGTCTGGACGGAGAACCGCTTCGGGTGAGGCTTCGAGGAACCGGGCGATCTCACGCCACGCCCCGGCGGCGCCGGCCATCAACCTGTCGCCGGACCTGACGTACACGGTCACGGACCCGTCCGGAAGAACCACGGCGGACGGCTTGCCCGCCGCGAATCCGGCCGGGCTCACCGCCTGCCAGCTCGGAATCGATCCGGACTGGCGGGCCCCCTGGGGGGATCCGGCCCCCATCCCAATCGTCCCAGGCAGGTCTGACAGTTTCGCGACGCTGCCGTCGGCCAGCACCGCGTACAGGTCCACCGTTCCGTCGGGACGAGCCACCGCTTCAGGATCACCTGCCACACCCGAGGCCACCGTGCGCACGGCACCGCCCGTCAGCGCCCTGACCTCGCCGCGAGCCGTGCGTGCGTACACGGAACGCCCGGCCACCGACGGCCGTCCGACGAAGTCGCCCGAGGTGCTCAGCCGCGAGCGGTCGGCCCAGACGTCGCCGTCCGCCACCACGTGGACGACGCCGCCGACGACCTCGGGACCGCCCTGCCACGCCTGCCGCAGCATCGACGCGGCACGCGCCTCCGCCTGGTCGTACCGCTCCGGGCAGCACGACCGCTGCACCGCGTCGGCGAGCAGCCCCGCGGAGAGCTCCGGCCGGTCCACGCGCATCGCGTACTCGAAGAACCGCCGCGACGCGTAGGACACGTCCATGATCTTCTCGGGCGTCCCCCACCCCATCGAAGGCCGCTGCTGGAACACGCCCAGCGAGTCGCGGTCACCGCACGCCAGGTTGTTCATGTGCGACTCGACCCACCCGGCCTCGAATCCGGCGAGCATCACCTTGTCGCTCACGCGCAGAGAAAGACCAACGGCGTGGGGGGGGGGGGGGGGGGGGGGGGGGGGGGGGCCGCGCGCCCCCCCCCCCCCCCCCCCGCGCCCCCCCGCCCCCCCCCCCCCCCCCCCCCCACGCCGGGAACTCGGCACCTCACGTCCGACGGCAAGGCATGTGCCGTGCCGGACATGAGCAACACGAAGACCAGCGCGAGCCTGAGCACAAGTCCGAATTGGACACCCGGGCCCGCACCGGCGCCACTCAGGAGTGGGCGATCAGCGAGAAGCCGAGCACACCCGTCGCCGTGAAGTCGATGGCCGGCTCCGAGCTCGGCCACGAGCGCAGGTCGTCGGCGAACACGGACTTCGCGGAGTTGAACTCGACGGTGTACGGCTTGGTGCAGTCGACGGAACCCGGCGGCATCTCACCGAGGTCACCGAACAGCGAGGCGTCGTTCGGACCGTTGATCACGGCGCCGACCAGCACCTTCGAGCCACCGTTCGTCGAGCCGGAGAGGTTCGCCGCCTGGTGGTGCGGGCACTCGGGGAACTTGGTGCCGACGCCGACGATCAGCGAGGTGCCCCAGGCGTTGGTGCCGAGGGCGAAGCCGCGCTGCTGCGTGCCGAAGGTCTCGTAGGTCCTGTCACCGGTGAGCTTCTGGTACAGCGCGGCGGTGGTGATGTAGCCGAACGTGCGCGAGCCGACGTCCCAGGTCTCGACGTTGGCGGCGGTGCGGAACGGCGACGTCCTGGCCGCGTCCGCGCCCTTCTGCAGCTGGCGCTGGATGTCGCCGATGACCTGCTTCTCGGTCACCTCGGCGCCCGGGATGCCCTTCTTCAGCAGCTTCGCGAGGTCGGCGTGGCCGAGCGCGGAGATGTTGTAGACGTTGAGCGTGTCCGGGTCCTGCGTCGCGAGGAACTCCTTGGCCCAGTGCGCGGCCGCGCGGGCGAACTGGCCGTAACGCTTGTCGTGCAACGCCTTGGCGGCCAGCGCGAGCTGCGTCGCGCCGAACTCCATGTCGTCGGTCCACGACTCCTCGGGGTAGTACGCGTGCGGGAACGCCGTCACGAGCTCGCCGACGTTCTCGGTCTTGGCCAGCGCGAAGAGCTGCGCGGCCTTGTCCAGGTACGCGCGGGCCGCGCGCGGGTTGCGGTCGGCCTCGATCTGCGCGGCCAGCGCGAACGACCCGGCCACGCGGCCGACCAGGTTGGGGCTGATCTTCTCGCCGGCGGCGTTCGCGCGGAAGACGGGGCGGTACTTGATGAAGTACTCGCTGTCGCCCGGCTTGACGTTCAGCTTGTCGTCCGCCTCGGGCAGGCGCCACACGTCGTGGTCGCCGACGAAGGCGAACTCCTCGGAGCCGGTGCCGATGCCGACCTGCGCGTAGAGCGTGCCGGTCTTCTCGTCGAACGCCTTGTCGAGCCACTTGAGGCCGAACTTCGCCTCGTCGTAGAGCGCGGCGTCGTGCTTGTTGCGCAACGCCAGCAGCATCGACGCGGTCGAGTACGACGAGGCGTGCGTGAACTTCACGAAGTCGCCGGCGTCGAACCAGCCGCCTTCGAGGTCGACCTTGTCGCCCGTGGGCTTGAGCGGCGCCGCGATCTGGTCGCCGCCCTCGCCCGCGAACACCGGCGCCTCGTAGACGAGCGCCTCGCGGTCGGTGAGGTGCGCGGGCTTGCGGTTCAGCCTGCCCGGGATCACGTCGGCGCCGTCGCGCTGCGCCTGGAAGAACTCGACGGTGTTGTGCGCGACCGGCGCGAACAGCCTCTTCAGCGAGTCGACCTTGAACGCCGGAGAGGTCGTGGTGCCGACCTTGATCCGGTACGTCCCGGACCTCCTCAGCGAGGAGAAGTCGATCGGGTGCACCGCGGGGAACGTGTCGCTCCACGAGCCCGTCGACGCACCCGTCCTGCCGGTCAGCACGGTCCGGCCGCGGCTGTCCACGACGGAGAACCTGGTGTTCGCGGCGCCTCCGAGCACGTAGGCGTGCTTCTGCTCGGAGGTACCGAATCCGACCTGGTCCAGCCGGATCTGACCGGTGGGAGCGGCCTGTGCAGGCGCCACGACCACACCTGTGAGCACTGCGGCGACGAGGGCCGCACGTCTGATGCGCATGAGAGGAACTCCCGGTCCAGGCCTCGGCGTTCGGCCTTCGGTTAAGAAAGTTTCCTAATAGTTCGCAGCAGACTAGCCCCACAAACCGGACATCACCAGCCCTCGGGCGGCTCCGAAAACGACAGGGAGAGGTCCCGCGTCAGCGAGAGCGCGCGCTTGACCCAAGTGGACGACGCACCGGCTAGTCCGCAGGTCGGAGTCGGCAGCGCCTGCTCGGCGAGGATCGACCGCGGGAAGCCGAGGCGGTCGACCAGGGTGAACGCCCGCTGCCCGACGTCCTTGAGGGCGACCGGCGCGCCGGGGTCCGTGCTCGGCACCAGCCCGAGCGCCAGCGTCGTGCCCGCCTCCCACGTCTCGCCGATCTCGTCGAGCGCCTCTGCCCCCTTGATCAAGGTCGCGTCGAACGAGATCGCCGTCGCGCCCGCTTCGCGGAGCAACGTCAGCGGCGGGTGCGGCGCGCAGCAGTGCACCACCACCTCGTGGTCCTTCAACGCGTCGATGACGGTGGCGAGCACCGCACGGGCGTCCGGGCCCGGAACGGCGGCCACGGTGCCGAGCTGGGACGGCGTCGGCAGCAGGCCCTGCAGAACGGCGGGCAGACCCGGTTCGTCGAGCTGCACCACGACCTTCGCCTTGGTGCGCTTGGCGACCTCCGCCGCGTGCTGCTTGAGGCCCTCGGCAAGGGACGCGGCGAACTCCTTCACGGCACCAGGGTCAGTCAGCACCCGATGGCCGCGCATCAGTTCGATGTTCGACATCAGCGTCCACGGCCCGGCGGCCTGCACCTTGACCGTCTCCGGCCGCGCTCCCGCCCGTTCCAGAGCCTCGTCGAACGCGTCCAGGTCGCCCCGCAGCAGGTCGACGGCGCGGCGGTGGTCACGGCCGGCGCGCGGGGTGACGCGGTAGCCGGACGTGATGACCTCGATCGCGAGGTCGACCAGCAGGCCGGCGGTGCGGCCGATCATGTCCGCGCCGACTCCCCGGCCAGGCAGCTCCGGGACGTGCGGCAGCTCAGGCAGCTCTCCTACGACGACACGCGCCGCCTCGTCGATGTCGGTTCCGGGCAGCGATCCGATTCCAGTTGCTCCACGCACCCCCGGAATTGTTCCACTGTCCGACAGACAGAAGAGGTCTAGACCCATTGACGCTATGGTCTAGGCCACTTACCGTGATCGAGCAGGCGCTGAACGTACGGGCGCCTCCCTGCACGTGGTGCAGGACCGCGACGCGCCCCGTGGTCCTGCACCGCTCCCTTCCTCCCCTGCCGGAAGGACCACACCCGATGGCCCGCTTCGCCGTTCTCGCCGCCGGGGCCGCCACCGCACTGGTGGCCGGACTCGTCGCCATAGCCCCCACCGCCTCGGCCGCCGGCGAGTCCGCCGCGTTCAGCCAGGACTCGTCCTGGGGCTCCGGCTACCAGGGCAAGTTCACGGTCAGCGCCGGCTCCACCGCGTTGTCCGGGTGGAAACTGGAGTTCGACCTCGCCGGCGCGTCCGTCGGCTCCTACTGGGACGCCACGCTGACCAGCAGCGGCAACCACCACACGTTCACCAACCGCGAGTACAACGGCACCGTCGCGGCAGGTGCGTCGACCAGCTTCGGCTTCCTGGTGAACGGCTCCGCGCTGCCGACGAACTGCAAGCTCAACGGCGTTCCGTGCGGCGGTGGCGGTGGCACGACGACCACCACGACGACCACGACCGGGCCGACCACCACCACGACGTCCGATGTGCCGCCGACGCCCGGCAGCGCGCGCGTCGCCCCGTACATCGACATCACGATGCCGACGCCATCGCTCATGGACGTGGCCAACGCGACCGGCCAGAAGCACTTCACGCTCGCGTTCGCCCTCGGTTCCTCAAGCGGCTGTGCACCGGCGTGGGGCGGCACGGTCCCGTTGAACGACAGCCGCATCGTGAACGACGCCAGGGCCCTGAAGGCCCAGGGCGGCAGCGTCATCGTCGCGACCGGCGGCGCCATGGGCCCGTACCTGGAGCACGTCTGCTCGACCGCGGACTCCCTGTACAACGCCTACGTGGCCGTGCTGGACGCCGTGGGCTCGAACAGCATCGACGTGGACGTGGAAGCCACCATCCCGCAGGCCGTCGTGAACACGGCGCTGAAGAGGCTGCAGGACACCCGCGGCACCACCGTCAGCTACACGATGCGCATCCAGGGCCAGGACTACGGCATGGACCCGTACTCGGTGGACGTCCTGAAGGACGCGGCCGCGAAGGGCGTCAACGTCCTCGTGAACCCGATGCTGATGAACTTCGGCTACACGGGCAACTGGGGCGACGCGATGGTCAACGCAGCGAACGCCACCCTCGGGCAGATGCGCGCCATCTGGCCGTCGAAGTCCGACGCGCAGTTGAAGGCACTGCTGGGCCTCACGCCGATGATCGGACGCAACGACACAGGCCCGACGACGACCCAGGACGACGCGCGCAAGGTCCTCGACTACGCGAAGGCCAACCACGTCGGGCGGGTCGCGTTCTGGTCGGCGGGCCGCGACAAGGGCTGCCCCGGCGGCGGGGTTTCGCCCACGTGCAGTGGAATCTCGCAGGCCAACTGGGAGTTCACGAACATCTTCAAGGCTTACACAGGCTGACCAGGCAAAACGGTGATCGTTGATCACACCAGGCCGTCATCAGGCCGTCCGGGGTTCTTCTGCCCGCTGCGGGCGGAACACCGAGTCGACAGCCGCCCGAGCCCGCTTGTGGCTCGACGGCATGAGATGGGTGTACGTCCGCAGCGTGAACCCCGGATCGGCGTGACCGAGGTAATCGGCCAGTTCCTTGATCGACACGCCGAGCGCGAGCAGAAGAGACGCGTACAGGTGGCGAAGCGCGTGCGAGCCGTCGACCTTCGCCGTGTAGACCAGGCCCGCCCGCTTGAAGGCCGGTTTCCACACGACCTCGTGAAACGCCTGCCCGGAGTAGAGCCTGCCAGTCGAGTTCACCGCGATGAGCAGACGAACCGTGACCGGCCGCCCGCCAGGCTCCTTCCACGGCAGCGTGACCGAGATCGGCTCGAACTGCTCCTGGTAGGCGTCTACCGCGTCGAGCACTCCTTGCCCCAGCGGGACTACCCGCTCCTTTCCACCCTTCGGTGGCGCGAAGACGAGCTGCTTGCCGATCAACCGGATCTGTCGAACGACGTTCACAACCAGCTCTTCACGGTTGATGTCGTCGGGCGAAAATCCGAGGACCTCTCCCTGCCTCATGCCGACTCCCGCCCCGAGCGTTGCCGCGATCTCGAACCGGGGCGGCAGGGCGAGCTGAATGGCGCGCAACCGCCCCTCTGACCAGGGAACGATCTTCTTTGCGATCCGTTTGGGCTTCTTGACGCTCTGCGCCTTGCACGGGTTGGAGCGAATCTTCTTGTCATCGACGGCCGCACTCATGATCGACGACAGGGTGTCGAAGGAGACAGCTTGAGTCGAGGCTTCGAGGTTCTTCTCGCGCAGCCACTCAAGCCAGTCCCGGACCACTTCCGCGTTGATCGCAGCCAGTGACTTGTGCCCGAAGAACGGGTTCAGCTGATTCCGCAGTCGACCGTTCAAGGTCTGCCGCGTCTTCGCATCCTGTGACTGCCCCTTCAACCAGTTCTCCGCGTAGTCGCGGAACTTGACCTTCCCCGCATCCGCGTCGATGAACACGCCGGCCAGGACGTCGTGCTGCATCTTGGTGAGGAAGTCCTGCGCCTTACCGAGCTGCTTGTCCGGGAAGCTCTTGTTCCGCTCGACGCCGTCAGGGTCGTAGTACCGAACCTTGTAGCGCAGCCCGATCCCATAGAGGTCCGTCTTCTCGCGGACCGGCCTGCCCTTCGCGTTGAGAACGACCTCCCCGGTATCCGGGTCCTTCTTGTCCCGCCACCAACGGTCTTGAATGTGTCCAGCCACGGCAGTTGTGCCTTTCTGATTGAATTGCTGAAAGACCCAGCCGAGCACTTGGTCCCGGCTGGGCGGGTCGATCAGGCTGCTTGTCCGTCCAACCAGTCGCGGACGTCATCCGGGCGGTAGCGAACGTGCTTGCCCATGCGGACAAAGGACGGCCCGGTCCCCTTGTGCCGCCACTGACGGAGCGTGGTCTCCGGAATCCCCAAGAACTCGGCCAGCACCGCAGGAGTCCAGAGGCATTCCATGGTGATGAAGCGTGGTCGATCACTCATGCTGTCCCCCTCCCCGTTGCTGGTCAGGCCGCCTCCCGATGAGTTGCTGAAAGACTCAGCCCCTCATCGGGCGCAGGTCGGGGCAACGCGGCCAGCACCGCTTGGGCCTGGTCGTACTGGGCGCGCCACTTGAGCCGTTGGGCGATCATCTGCATCAGCAGCTCGGTCCGGCTGGGAGCGTGCGGATCACCAAACCGGACCGGAGCCCACATCAGCCGGGTCCGGTCCGTCCCTTCCGGCTTGGCGATCCCGGCAGCCGCCAGAGCCTCACGGACGAACGCGGCCCGGTCGGACTTGTGCTCGGCGAGGGTCTTCCCCGACCAGCGCCGCGACACCAGCACCCGCCGCCCCGGCAACCCGAGCGTTTCGCGGCGGTGTGCCTTGGAGCGGCACCGGCCCGGAGTCATCCGGGAGTGCGTGCCTTTGGGCGCGACCCCGTAGAGCAGCCAGACCGCGCACCGCTCCGAGCACGGCGTGATTGCGAGCTCGGCCGCCAGGCGGTCCGCGTGCTCACTCACCCGCTGCGAGTCGTCCACCGCGACGACCTCAGAGATCGACTTGACCAGGTACTTGGTCAGGTAGCCGATGTGCCGCCCAGCTTCCTCGGTGCCGCCGAGGATGCCCTTGGAGTGCACCTGTGAGCCGAACTCGACCACGTGCGCCGGAGTGTCCAGATCGGTCACCGCGTCCGCCCACGGCATGAGTGAGACGTTGGTGTCGGGGTCCACGAAACCCTTGGCGCGCATGTCCCACACCGGCATCCGGTCACCGCTGTACTTGATCTCGTCGTGGTTGGGCCACCACACCTGGAGGTAGGTCGCCGCCGTCACCTGGCGCACCACCGCGTGCGGGATCGAGCCGCGTACGGCGAAGTGGGCGTGCGGGGTGATGCGCTTCTGGGGCTCGACCGTGCCGAAGTACTGCACGTCCCAGCCCACGACCCGACGCAGGTTCTGCCACCACCGGTCGATCAGCGACGCGAAGTGCACCGCGTCCCGAGCAGCACGGCGGTAGTCGTACGTGCCCAGATCCACGGGCGTGCCGTCCGAGCGCACCTTGCCGTAGGAGTCGAGCGTGAGCGTGACGAACGTCGAGGGCCGGTACTTGCCCGCGAACTCGCGCCCGACCGTCGTCTTGGCGACCTTGCGACGAGGCAGGTTCGGCGAGTCCTGACGCCGCCGAGTCGAGCGGACCGGGGCAGGCGCGGCCGGCCGATCCACGTTGGGGAGGTTGCCGCGGACTCCCTCCCTGCGCAGATCCGCGTCTGCCTCCCGGATCGCTTCTCGCAGGTCCTCGACGTGCTCAAGCGCAGCCTCAGCCTGTGCTCGGCGGTACTCGGCAGTCAGATCCGAGCGGTAGGTGACCAGCTCGACCTGATCACTCGTGGCGGTCTCCCGCTCCGCCACGGGCTCCTGGTCGAGGTGCCAGCCCTCCCTGCACTGAGCCATGCGCGCACGCCGGTTGCGGTCCGCACACGCCGGGCACTTGCTCGCCACGGTCGAGTTGCACCGGACACCGACCATGCGGACCTCACCGGTGTCGAGGTCCACGACCTCCCGCAGCACCGGTCGCACACAGACCCCGTGCTGTTCCGCCGCAGCCTTGACCACGTCGAGGGAGAGCGGCATCCGGGCGCGCTCGGCCGAGGTCATGCCAGCCACGTCCTGAGTGACAGCCGGAACAACAGCCACCCCTACGGCTTCCGCATCGTTCGACATGGTCTCCCTTCGGTTGTCGGTCACGCCGCCTCACCTCCCATCACATCGCCGCCGTCCGGGCGGTTCGGGAACTCGTGCACCGTGGCTTCGGTGATCCCGAAGAACATGGCCAGCTCGACCAGGTCCGCGTCCGTCACGTGGAAGGCACGCGCTCGTTCGGGCATCCCGCGTCCATCGGTCTTCACCCACGCGACACCGGGCGTGTTCTCGCTGATCTCGTGAGCCGCAGCGCCCCGAGCCCGCGCACCCTCACCCAGGACCATGTCCACCTGAGGGGCCTCATCGAGCCGCAGCGCGATCTTGGTCCCGAACAGGTGCCGAAACGCCACGACCTCCTTACGCGGGTCCTGCACCAGTCCCAGGACCGCGTAACCGGGCGCGCGACCCTGTGACGTGATCGTGGAAACAGCCCGGACCGCACGTTCCCTCAGGTTGCGATCTGGTTGGTACGCAACGAGATCCGCCAACTCATCGATGATCAGCAGGGTGAACGGTTCACCCGTGCGACGCGCCCAGATCCGGCGAACGCCCCGGTACTTCGCAGCCCGTTCCTTGACCTCCGCCGCGATCTCTTCCAGCAGCTCGACCGCAGCCGCGCCGTTGTCGAACACGAGCCGCGAGAATGCTTCCTCGCACTGCCCGAGTTCCATCCCGCCTTTGGGGTCGATCCCCACCAGACGGACAGCTCCCGCACGGATGGCCGGGGCGAGGTGCCACACGATCGACCACAGCACCGAGGCCTTGCCCGCGCCCTGGACGCCGACCCCGAGGACCTGGTTACCGAGCAGCTTCAGCCGCCAGGCCCTCCCGGTCTCCAGGATGCCGACGACCACACGCTTGAGGTCGACCGCGTCCGCGTCATTGCACAGCGGAGGCACCGGCACCGGACGGGCCAGCGGATCGGCGTGCACGAAGTCGAGTTCCAGCATCCGAGGCTTGAGCACCCGAACCCGGCACGACCGCGCCCCGAACGAGTGCGCGAGCCCAGCGCGACGAAGCTCCCATTCCTCGTGCGACTGGGCCGGGACCATCCGGACCCGAACACGGTCCCGCCAGCCATCCGAACGAACGCGCCGCAGCTTCGGCAGGTACTCGCGACCCCGCCACTCCTTGGCCAGCTCGGCAAGGCGCACGGTGGTCTTCCAGCGCGGCACGTACACCGAGGCACGACGCCACTCCGTCACGAGCCTCAGCCACACCTGATCACGGAACGAGCCTCGCGACAGACCCCACCAGATCACCAGGCCGGCCGCGACCGCCAGGAGCACCAGGACCAGCGGCCCCCAGCCCAGACGCCACCAGCACACCAGCACCAACGCCGGAGTCAGCGTCACCACCGGATACCGCGCAACCAGAAGCACTAGGCGCACGACGCCTACCAGCAGCAGCCACACCAGCGCCGCGACGGCGGCAATCCATTTCAGCTTTCCCGGAACGAGCGCCCACCACGGCACACGCGGACGCACACCCTCGAACGGGGCCGGATCAACCCACCTACCCATCAGGCCTCACCCCCACACTGCGGGGAGAGTGAGGACATCCACACCAGTGGGGTAGCGGCTCGGCTTGACGCCGCACCCATACAGACAGATACCATTGACACGACTGGAATTCCTTTGCGTAGCAACGAAGACGACAAGAAAGACCAGTCGGCGCGTCGCCATGGAAGCAGACCCAGAACCGCCAAGAACTCGGCTGTTTCCATCGGCGACCACCAACCGGCCGCACACCCGTATTCAGTTGTGCGCCAAGGGCATGCGTCATCAGCACGCGACATGCAGCCACGCGCCGACGACGCAAACCCCTATCTCACAAGGTTTTCCTCAAGTGCCAACCAGATTGCGGGACCTCATGTCTCACGTTCGACGCAGCGCGGCGTCTCGTGGAGGGCGACGACGAGTCTCGATGACCCTCACTCCAGGCTTTCTGACTCTGGTGACCCTGTTGCTCCGAGAAGCATCTCCGACTCGGACAGGTAGAGACGTCCAAGGTCAATGAGCAGCACGCCAAGTTCCTGGAAGTGCCTCGCCCGCTCCGGGTCCGGGACCAGGCTGCACGTGCGCATCGTGTGCTGGGTAAGCAGCTCGCTGAACTGGGGATGCGTCTTCGCGACCTCCCGCGACAACCGCGTCAGCGACGTGCGCAGCAGCTCCTCGGTCAGAATTTCTGCGGTCACGACGAAGTCCCCTCCCGGTGCCCGTCCAACTCGCGCGCGAGCCGATCCTCACGATCCGCCCAGTACAGGGCCTCGTGGTGGTGACCACGGTCCAGGTCAGCCACCCGCCGGTACACCGCCGCGCTCTTCTCGTGGAACCGCCGCAGTCCGGCCAGATCCTTCCTGTCCGGCATCAGCCGGGGCAGTACCTCGTGTGCCTCGCTGAGCGAGACGATCCGCTCAACCTGAGCCCATGTAGCCCCACGACGCTCAACCACGGTCACGTCAACCTCCCTGCGCCGGTTTCGCCGTAGGCGTCGGTGTCGCGGTGCAACAGCCGCTCACGCGTCTCCGCTTGGTGGTCGAACATCTCAGCGGCGTGCAGTGCAGCCGCCTTGGCCCACCAAGGCGTCTCCGCATGACCGGCCAGTTGCCGCCAGGCCCACGCCACCTGCCGATAGGCGGGCGCGATCCGGGCGGCAGCCTCCGGGTCATCAGCACTCGCGTAGCGGTTCGCCTCATCGGCAGCCGTGAACCGCTGGTAAGCCTTCTGCCACTGCTCACCCAACGACTGAAGATCAGCCACGGCTTACGCTGCCTTGGAGGCGTCAGGCGCGGCGTTGCCCTGCGGCTTCACGCCACGGTTCGCCGACTGCGGAGCCAACATCTCATCGGCCCACACCGTGTAGCTCACCCAGCCGTCCCGCACGTACGGCGTGACCTTGAGGCCACGGAACACCGCCGGACGGAACGGGGTGCCGGGCAGCACCTCCGGCGGGACAGGCTGGTACTCCGACGCGATCTTGACGACCTGTCCCGTGTTCTTGCCCTTCGCGGACGGGTCCGTGCCCTGGACCGTCCAGACCGGAAGGCCCGTCAGCTTGTCCACAGCCGGACGCGGCTGCTTGCCCTCCGAGTACTCCGTCGCCCGCTCCACGCTCAACACGAAGAACCCCTGAGGGAACAACTCGTCGAACGTGATCGGGAACCGATGGCCAGCGGGGATACCCACGTGGTTCTCCTTCTGCAGGGCCGCTCAATCGCGGCTCGGTGCCACTTCTCGAACTTGCCTACCTAGATTCGGCACCGATTCGTCCCGTCCGCGTTCCGTCCCTGTCTCGTCTGACGCGCCGAGTACTCAAATAGTCTCGTCTTGGTCTCATGAGGGTGCTACGTTGAGTCGAACGCGCACCACGGGGAGAGGTCATGCCGGCCGAATCGACGCTGTTGAGAGTGCTGCTACGGCAGCGGCACATGCAGGGGTACATGTCATTCCGCAAGGAATACGACCGCGTCGCGAAGCAGCTCGACGGCGACCTCGTAGGCCAGTGGCCGAGCAAAGCGCAGTTCTACCGGTGGATGTCCGGCGACCTGTTGGGCCTGCCGTACGCGGACCACTGCCGCGTTCTGGAGAAGATGTTTCCGGGGTGGACCGCGCACCAGCTCCTGGCACCCCACGAGGGCGACGGCGAAAGCCTCGTGACTCCGCCACAGCGCGCTACCAGCAACGCCCCCGCCCCGCGTCCGGTGCAGTTGCCCCAGCAGGCCCGGCTTGCCGACGTCACCGCTGTGTACGCAACGCGGACCGAGTTCCTGCACAACGTCACTCCGCGGACCTTGTTCGACGGCGCGAAGCAGATCGACATGGCCGGCCTGTCGCTCAACATGCTGTGCCAGCAGTACTCGGACAAGAGCCTGATGGACGCGCTTGAGGACGGCACGACCATCCGTGCGTTATTCCTCGACCCGAACGGCACCTACAGCACGGCCCGAGAGCAGGAGGAGGGCTTGCCCGAGGGGCACCTCAGCACGCTCACGCGCCTGAACATCGAGGCCCTTCGTCGGGTGGGCTCGAAGGCTTCACCGAACGCCAAGGGGTCGCTTGGCATCCGTGTCTATGACGAGCCGATCCGCTACAACATCACGATCGTCGACCAGATCAAGTGTGTGGTGCAACCGTATCTGCCGGACGCACGAGGCGTTGAGTCGCCGACGCTGGTGATCGAAAAGGACCAGACCATGCCCGGTCTCTACACGACGTTCGCCCAAGTTTTCGAGTCCATGTGGGACCGCGCGCGGGAGGTTGCTTGATGTACCAGCTCGACCACTTGGCAGACGTAGCCCGGAAGGCTGTCCGCATCGGTCATGAGCTGATCAAGACGGCCCGCCCGGAGACTGTCACAGAGAAGGCCGACCGCGACACGTTCACCGACGTAGACGTGAGGATCGAACACAAGATCCGCGCGTATCTTGCCCAGGCGACACCCGACATCGGTTTCGTTGGCGAGGAAGAAGGGCGCAGCGCCGCCGCCATTGATAGCGCATATGTGTGGGGCCTCGACCCCATCGACGGCACCGCCAATTTCGTCCATGGCGTGCCGCTGTGTGGCGTTTCGCTGGCACTGATGCAGGGTGACCGTACGATCGCCGCCGCAATTTCGTTGCCGTACTTGGAACTTCACTACTCCGCCGTTGTTGGCGGAGGGGCGTTCGTGAACGGGACGAAGCTCTCAGCTAGCAGAACCAGCGAGCTATCCAAGTCCATTGTGGCGATTGGCGATTACGCGCTTGGAGAAGGTGCGGCAGCGAAGAATAATCAGCGGATCGCGCTCACTGCCGAACTTGCCGCACATGTCGAGCGCATTCGGATGTTCGGGTCTGCCGCTCATGATCTTGTCTGGTTGGCTGAGGGTCGTATTGACGGTGCAATCGTCCTTTCAAACAAGCCGCTTGATATGGCAGCTGGAATTCTTATTGCTCGTGAGTCGGGTGCTGTCGTAATGGACAGCACAGGGGCTCCGCATACAGCTACATCCGCACATACAATTGCCGCCGCTCCAGGTATTGCCGAACCGATTTTGGCGCTTGTGGCGTCGGTGTTATGAAAGCGCTTAGCTGGCTGATGCTTTGTCTGGATATGCAGGATCGACAAGAAGGTCGTACGGGCAATCCCACTACGGCGATGAGTAAATCTAATTAGAGCTGGGGCGCGGAAGCAATCCGATTCTGGATGGACATCTGCGAGGAGATTAGTCCGGTGAGAACAGCGGTTTGGTTCAACTACTCCCGCTCAGCTTCGTTCTTGTCGATAGAGTCAGAGGAGCTTTCTTCTTCGTTCGCGAATTCAATTTCATCGGCGTCGTCGTCATTACCCGTGCGCTCCTTGATCAAGATATCTACGATTTCTCCAACCTGTACGTCGATGATCTTCTTATTATCGTCAGGAATGTTTGAGGCGCGCAACTGGGTTCGCGGAGCTGACGTGTTACTAAAGATTGACTTCACGCTTACTGCTGCCATCAGCGGGTTGAAGTAGTCTGGTTCCGGCGTGGCGGCAAGGGAAAACCTTTCCTGAACGTCAGTAATTTCCATGACACCTTTGCTTACCCTTACTGATCCCAGGTTCTCCTTAGATTCGGGATCCTTCACGCTGATAACTTTCCACAGGTGGACTTTCTGTCCGAGTTCAACGCCGTGAACACTGCCCTTGTTCAAGGCGATCTCGTATCGAGATATAACAGTGGCAATCTTTGCTTCAATCTTCGACATCTTCAGTGCTCTTTTCCGTTACCTTAGGAATTCGGTACCTTGCTGGATCGATTGATCCCCATTCAACGTCGAGAGTGAAGGGTCTCAGCTCGACGGCGCGAGGCGGTTGAAAGTCATGAGTTGCGCGGTTTCGGATGGCGTTCCAGAAGGCGAAGTCGGACGGATCGACACACAGCATATCTGCATGCAGAGTATCTTCGTGCAAGCTTACAACTTGGACGACTCCGATGGATTTATGATCACCGGTTCGCACCATGCAAAGCCTGGTTCCGATGACAGGCTTCCTTGTATGCCACTTTCCGGATAGGAAGATGATGTCATCATCTGACTTCACGCTTACAATTTTAAGATCTGTGGGATAGGCGGCAGCAAGAAGCTGACCCATGGCCTGGAATCTTCCTTCGATGGCGGCGTAGGAAGAGTAATCAGCACTGTTATCAATAACGGATTGATTCAGGCTGACTATCTCTTTCTCTAGCTCTGCGTTGCGCTTCACTAGTTCCGGGTGTTCCCGATAACGATTTGCTGCGTCTAGCGAGCGTGGAAATACCCATTTCACAAGAGTGAATGCAACCGCTGCACCGAGTGTGATCCAGAACCACTTTAGGAGCTGTACGTCCAGCGCGCCAAAGTAGAGGCCCACAACTGCTGCGATCGACAGAAATATTTTTAGGAAATCGGTACTAAAATCACTTAGAAACTTCTTCACATTGCGATCCCTCTCAGGTTGGCACTAGTGGCGGGAGACTGTACCTGATGTCCACGGTGCACTGAGTGATGAGTCCTGTATTCCTCGGCCTAACCAGCATGCAGGCTTGATCGACACATAGTGTGGCGATGTTACTGCTGAATTTAGCTTTATGGGATCAAGGCGCGCCGCCCGCTGGCGGCGCGCGGGCGGACGTCTCGCGCTGACACCGCCTACCGTTGCGCCCGCTCCCCGCATCGGGACACGCCGGGCTCCCGCTTCGCTCCACCCGTCGGCCCCGCGCAGGAGCGCGCGCACGTGGCCGAGTCCGCGCGCCGCCACCAGCGGCCGGAAGACTGGCTGATCCTTGCCTGAAGCTGCTCAGACCTCACCGCGCGGAATTGCCCGCGAACGCGCAGCTCGGACGGTGACTAGTCCCGCCGAGGCCCAGGGATCGTTTAACACCGAGCCGCTGACATCAAGGGCGCCTACGGCGTCGCTACGCGATGGGCCAAGGCCCACCCTTGACCTCAACGTCTCGGCGCTAATTACGGCAAGGGCCGGGGAACCGGGGGCGACAAGCCACCGAGGTTCACCGGAACCGATGTCGACAGGCGGATGGGAGACGGCCATGAAGGCCAGGCGGACGACCAACCCGAACCAGCTAGCCCTGTGGGGCCGCTACGAGCTGGAGGAGTGGGCGATGAAGGGATCGGGCCACTCGACCACCGAGGCCGCCGTGTCGTCCGTTCCAGACGTCAGCATGACCATCGCCGAGCCCATTCGACTCGCGCCCGAGTTCCGCCCCGCCGCCAATCTTGTCCCGAGCTTCAGCGCGGCCGGCCGCTCAACGCACGACGGCCCCTCCGCCCGTCAGCAGGCAGGAGGAGCCACCGTGATCAAGTTTCAGGCCGTCTACAGGCCGTCGGACGTCGAGAAGGGTCGAAACGCAACGGAACGCATCGGAACCTATCCGCGCAGGTCAGAGGCCTCGTGGAGGCATCCCTTCGCAGGTCCCGTTTCCGCAGGTTGGAGTTCACGAACCTGTTCAAGACCTACACGGGCTGATCCGCCCCTGCGGAGCGAAGGCCGTTGCGGGAACTTCCGTTCCTGCAACGGCCTTCATTCATTCGTCCGTGGCTTCTAACAGCCGCTGCAGCACCCGCAGCCCGGACCCGTGCACGAGCCGCAGCAAGAGCATCCAGCCATGATGACCACCTCCGATGTTGAGCGATCAAGCCTGTCGGACAGTAGGGCGGCTCGAACGCTGCGTGACACCACCGCCAGGGTGATTAGGCTGCCACGAATGAATGGTCCTGCCGAGATGCTCGCCGCCGACAAGGCCTCCACCGCACTGGGCATCGAGCCCGTCGAACTGCGCGACGGGTACGCGGCGCTGCGGATGACGGTCACCGAGAACATGATCAACGGCCACGGCATCGCGCACGGCGGCTACGTGTTCCTGCTCGCGGACAGCACGTTCGCCTACGCCTGCAACAGGGCCGGGTCCGTCACCGTCGCCGCCACCGGCGAGATCGACTTCATCCGGCCCGTGCACGAGGGCGACGAGCTGGTGGCGGAGGCGGTGGAACGGACCCGGTTCGGCCGCAGCGGGATCTACGACGTCACGGTCAGGCGAGGGACCGAGATCGTGGCTGAGTTCCGCGGTCGCTCGCGGACCCTTCGCGCCTGAGGCCGAGGAACTGCAGGACCGCGAAGCCCAGCACCGCGAGGCCCTGGACCAGCACCAGCGCGACGCCGATGCCGGTGAGCGGGAACCACCCCAGTTCCGCGGTCAGAATGCTGTCGGCGGCCCAGACCAGGTTGCCGATGATGACCATCAGGACGATTCGGCGGTCAGGGGTGGCGCGCGTTCCCAAGAAGAACACGCCCATTCCGTAGACGACGCAGAAAGAACCGAGCCCGATCTGCCAGCCCACCGGCATTCCGACTTCCGGGCGGATCAGGACGGTCAGCAGCCCCAGCGTGAACGAAGCGACACCGTCGAGTTTCAAGGCGAATTTCAACATGGCCCGACGATCGCCCGGTCGACGCTGCCAAAGCCACGTCAAGTGCTGCCAACTCCTGCCATCAGGTCGGCCGCGACCAGGCGCGCGGCGGCGTTCTGCCAGTTGTGCAGCGTCCGCTCCGGCACCTGTGTCACGAACCACTGCAGGGCGCGGCGGTCCTCCGCGTCGAGGTCCTCGCGCTTGGTCCGGACCGAATACGGCCGGATTCCCTTGACGTAGTAGAAGTACACGGCGTTGTAGTAACGCCATTCATCGCTCGTGCCGAAATCGCCGTCCGAAGGCTTGAGCCGCTGAATGCTCGCGAGCAGCATGCTTTTCAACTGGGCGGCCCGGTCGAGTGGCGGTCCGTCTTCGGTCAGCGCGATCAACGGACTCGCGACGAGCTTTCCGAGGTCGCCGTAGTAGCTGAGCGCCTTGCGGGTCAGGCGGGCGAACTCCGCGGCGTCCTCGGTCACGAGCGGCCGGCGTTTGGGCAACGCCTCGGCGGCGTCGCGGAGCTCGGCGCGTTCCGCCGCCACGGACGGCACGGCGAGACGGTCCACCGCGGACGCGAGCGGGTTCGCGAGCACCTGGACCGCGACCGCCGCCGCCACGGTCGTGAAGACGAGCAGGTCCGGCCCGCCGAAGAAGATCACCTGCGACCCGAACAGGACCGCGGTGAAGGCCGAGATGACCAGCGACCGCAGCATGTCCGCGCGGATCGCCTCGCCCTCCTCGACCGCGTCCGTGGCGGCGACGAGGACCCCGAAGGCCACCACGTCGACCCCGAGCGCCGGCACCGTGATCGCGTCGGGCAGCAGTCCCAGCAGGAACGCACCTGCCGAAATCCCGAACATCACTCCAACGAGTGAAAAGTAAGCACGTTTTCTTATGGCTAGGACCGCGGCCGCGGCCAGCGGGAGCAATACGACCCACGGTACGAAGAACGACGCGGCGAGGAACGGCAGCAGCGCGAGGAGCCACCACCTGATCAACTCGGGACGGGCGAGCAACAGGACCGCACCCGTCCAGGCCAGGGCCGGCACCGCCAGGAGCACGGGATTCGGCGCGACGACTGCGGCCGAACAGCCGATCATGCCGACGCCGGCCCACCACAACAGCGGCTTGCGGGGGTCGCGGGCGAGCAGGTAGAGACCCAGCCACCAGGCGAGGCCGGAGACCAGCAGCGATAGGCCGAACACGGGTCAAAGCTAGCCCCACCTGCAAAACTAATCTTCATGCCGGTAGAGCTGACGCTCCGCAAAGCGGCCGAGGAGTTGCAGAGAGGCGACCTCGCCAGTGTGCTTCGCGCACGTCAGCGCGTCGCCGGGCTCGTGGGCACCTACCCGCAGCGCCTGGACCTGCGGGAACGTCTCGCCGAGGTCTACCGCACACTCGGACAGCCGGCTCAGGCTGGTCGCTGGACCTACCTCTCCGAAGATCGGGATCCCGACGAGCTCCTGGCCTTCGAACGCGCCTACCGCCGCGCGGACGCCCGCTTGGTCGCGCTCTCATGGCAGGGCCGCGTCGACGAGGCGCCGACCGAGACGGCCCGCACGCGCCTCGCGTCGCTCTACCAGGAAGCGCGGGTGGAGCTCCAGCAGGACCTGGACGGCACGCCGAACGAGGAGACGTCCTGGGGCGCCTGCCTGATCGTCATGGCCGGTGGCACGTTCGTCCTGGTGTGTTTCCTGCTGGGCATCGTGACTCTGGTGCAGTTCTTGTGGAAGCTGGTCTCATGAGAACGTTGTCGCAGTACGTCCGCCGCACCCCGATCATGCGCGTGTCAGCCGACGGGCGACCGCTCGTGTTCAAGCTGGAGCACCTGCAGCTCACCGGCTCGTTCAAGCTCCGCGGCGCGGTCAACACCCTGCTTTCGCTGAACGTCTCCGAGGTCGTCACCGCGTCGGGCGGCAACCACGGCATCGCCGTCGCCCAGGCCGCGCAGCTGCTCGGCTCGCACGCCACCGTGTTCGTCCCGGTGACCGCGCCCGAGACCAAGACTCGGCGCATCGAAGCGTTGGGCGCCAAGCTGATCCGCCACGGCACCACCTACGCCGAAGCCGCCGCGGCCGCTCGCGAGCTCGATCTGCCCTACATCGAGGCCTACAACTCGCTGCCCGTCATCGAAGGCCAGTCCACGGTCACGCAGGAGATCGTCGAGGACGCCCCGGACGTCGACACGATCTTCGTCGCGGTCGGCGGCGGCGGACTCGTCGCGGGCGCCGCCCTGGCCTCGGGCGGACGGCACATCGTCGCCGTGGAACCCGAGAACTGCTGCGCCATGCACAACGCGCTGGCCGCCGGCGAACCCGTCGACTCGGTGGTGGACTCCGTCGCCGCGGACGCGCTCGGTGCCACGCGCGCCGGCTCGCTGTCGCTGGAGATCCTGCGGCAGCACCACGTTTCCTCGGCCCTGGTCACCGACGCGGAGATCCTCGCGGCACGGGACCGGCTGTGGGAGGAGTTCCGGATCGCGGTCGAACCGGCGGGCGCGGCGGCGTTCGCGGCGTTCCTCAGGGGCGATGTGTCGAGTGAGCTGCCCTGTGTGCTCCTGTGCGGAGCGAACTCGGAGTGGCGTCCCAGCTAGACCGCCGGAACCGGCGCGCCCCCAGCCGGCGCAACGGCGACACGACCCACACCGGCATGTCGTCGCGACGGGCCTGAGCGCTCAGCTTCCGCCGGTCCGCAGGACTGACGAAGCACCGAAACGCGCTCCGAGCCCGCGCGGCGAGGTCGAACTCCGTGTCAATGAACGTCACACAGCGACGCTAGAGCCGCTTTCCCGGCCCTACAAGCGATTTAGCTGGTCGAGTCGATGGTCGCGCTGGCCAGGACGATGTCGCCCGCCGCGTCCTCGCGGTAGATCGCGACGGCCTGGCCGGGCGCGACGCCCTTCAGCGGTTCGCGCAGCTGCACCCGCAGCACGCCGTCGACCAGTTCGGCGACGGCCGGAGCCGTGCCGCCGTGCGCCCGCACCTGGGCGACGCACTCGACCGGGCCGTCCAGCTCGACGTGCGCAACCGGCGAGGAAGCCGAAATGCCCGTCACCGCGAGCTTCTCCACCGCTCCGACCCGCACGTTCCCGGACACCGGCTCCAGCGCCAGCACGTACCGCGGGCGGCCGTCGGGTGCGGGGCCGTCGATGCCCAGTCCCTTGCGCTGGCCGACCGTGAACTCGTGCACGCCCGCGTGGCGGCCCAGCACCGCGCCGGTCGCGTCGTCGATCAGCAGGCCCGGCTTGGTCTCCATGCGGCCGGCCAGGAACTTCTGCGTGTCGCCGTCCGGGATGAAGCAGATGTCGTGGCTGTCCGGCTTCTTCGCGACGGACAGCCCGCGCGACGCCGCCTCGACGCGCACGTCGTCCTTCGTCGTGTCGCCGAGCGGGAACATCGCGTGCGAGAGCTGGTCCGCGGTCAGCGACGCCAGCACGTACGACTGGTCCTTGCCCAGGTCGGCGGAACGGCGCAGCTCGGGACGGCCGCCGACCACCTCCAGGCGCGCGTAGTGGCCGGTGCAGACGGCGTCGAAGCCGAGGGCGATCGCCTTGTCCAGCAACGCCTCGAACTTGATCCGCTCGTTGCAGCGCAGGCACGGGTTCGGGGTGCGGCCGGCCGCGTACTCCGCGACGAAGTCCTCGACGACCTCTTCGGTGAAGCGCTCGGCGAAGTCCCAGACGTAGAACGGGATGCCCATCAGGTCCGCGGCACGGCGGGCGTCGTGGGCGTCCTCGATCGTGCAGCAGCCACGGGCGCCGGTGCGCAGGGTGCCGGGCTTCGCCGACAACGCCAGGTGCACGCCCGTCACGTCGTGTCCCGCTTCGACGGCGCGTGCCGCCGCCACCGCGGAATCGACACCACCGCTCATCGCCGCGAGGACCTTCACTGCTTGACCACCTTCCGGGACCGCCTCATGCCTGCCAGGCCCGCCGTGCGGGCCCTCTCCACCACCGGTCCGATGACCGACACCAGCTTCTCAACGTCCGCACGCGTCGACGTGTGCCCGAGCGAGAACCTCAACGAACCGCGCGCCAGCGCCGGTTCGACGCCCATCGCGAGCAGCACGTGACTCGGTTGCGCGACGCCGGCCGTGCACGCGGAGCCCGTCGAGCACTCGACACCGCGGGCGTCGAGCAGCATCAGCAGGCTGTCGCCCTCGCAGCCGGGGAACGTCAGGTGCGCGTTGCCGGGCAGGCGGTCGACCGGGTCGCCGTTCACGATCACGTCCGGCACCACCGCGCGCACCGACTCGATCAGCTCGTCGCGCAGCGCCGCGATCTCGACGGCTCTGGAAGCCTGTTCCTCCACCGAGATCCGCACCGCGCGCGCCAGGCCGACGATCGACGGCACGTCGAGGGTGCCGGACCGCACGTCGCGTTCCTGACCGCCGCCGTGCATCAACGGCGTGCATTTCACGTCGCGCGCCAGCAGCAGCGCGCCCACGCCGTACGGACCGCCGACCTTGTGGCCGGTGAGGGTCAGCGCGGAGGCGCCGGAGGCGGCGAAATCGACCGGGACCGCGCCCACGGCCTGCACCGCGTCCGTGTGGAACGGCACACCGCGCTCAGCGCACACGCGAGCGATGTCGTGCACGGGATTGATGGTGCCGACCTCGTTGTTCGCCCACATCGTGGTGACGAGCGCGACGTCGCCGG
Organism: Lentzea sp. NEAU-D7; assembly: GCF_026242055.1. Taxonomy (GTDB): domain Bacteria; phylum Actinomycetota; class Actinomycetes; order Mycobacteriales; family Pseudonocardiaceae; genus Lentzea. The sequence goes on from NZ_JAPJDL010000022.1 coordinate 109,299, forward strand.
AAGCGTCGAGAGCCTCGGCCACCGACTCCGGCGACACGCGCCCGAAGCGGTTGGTGGGCAGCCAGGTGACCTCGGCGCCCTGCCGCTCCAGCCACTCGACGGCGTCCAGCACGGCGTGGTGCTCCACGGCCGAGGCCAGCACGCGCCGGCGGCCGCCGGCCCAGTAGATGCCCTTGACGGCGAGGTTGTCGCTCTCCGTGCCGCCGCCGGTGAACAGCACCTCGGACGGCCGGGCGCCCAGGGCGTCGGCGATGTTCTCGCGGGCCTCCTCGACCGCCCGCCGCGCCCGCCTGCCGGAGGTGTGCAGCGACGAGGCGTTGCCCGTGGTGGACAACGCCTCGGTCATGGCCGCGACCGCCTGCGGGTGCATGGGGGTCGTGGCCGCGTGGTCGAGATAAGCCATCAGGCCTTCAGGGTAGCCCGCATGCGGGGCCCGGTCAGAATCGCTCCCACCACCGCCAACGCCGCCATCGACAGGTTGAGCACCACCACACCCGAGGTCGGCGCCGTCGCGACGACGAGCACGCCACCGAGTCCGATCATGGTCGCCGAGAAGAGCATGTCCGAGATCTGCAGCGCGGCCGAGTTGAAACCCCGGTCGGCCTCGGGTGATGCGGCCATCATCAGCACGCCGACGCTGGACGTCGCCACGCCCATGCCCGCACCCGCGACGGCCCAGAAGACCAGCGTGAGGTGAGCAGGCCCCCAAGTGGGTGCGATGAGCGTCACGGCCGCGATGCCGGTCGCGGAGAGCAGGAACCCGATGCGGACGAGCGTGTAGCGCTCGATCTCGGGATGCCGCGACGCCCACATCGACGCGCTCGCCCAGCCGAGCGCGCTCAGCGTGAGCGGGATGCCCGCCTCCAGGGGCGAGTAGCCGTGCACGACGGTCAGCGTCAGCGGGATGAAGCCCTCCACCGCGAAGAACGTGCCCGCGAGCAGGCCGCGCGCCAGGATCGTGACCGGGAGGCCGCGCCGGGCGAGGAGCGTGCCCTTGGGGAGCAGGATGCGCAGTGCGGGCGCGAGCAGGAGCAACGCGGCCACGAGCATCCACCAGGTTCGATGCTGCAGCGACCAGCTCAGACCGGCCACGCCCAGACCGACCGCCACGGCCGCGATGGGCAGGTACTTGCGTTGCGGCGGCGCCTCGGCGTGCGGCGGAAGCTTCTTGAGCACGGGAACGAGCAGCACGCTGCCGATGAGCACCAACGGCACGATGCCGACGAACACCAGCCGCCACGTGAGGTGCTCGGTCGCCCAGCCCGCGACCGCCGGCCCCACCATCGACGGCACCACCCAGGCCGCGGACAGCGCGCCGAACACGGCGGGCCGGTCGGCTTCGGGGTAGACGAGCGCGATCAGGACGTAGATCGCGACGATCAGGAAGCCCACGCCGAAGCCCTGCAGCACCCGGCCGGCGAGCAGCACCGCCATGTTCTCGGCGATGCCCGCGACCACGAGCCCGGCGAGGAACAGGACCACGCCGATCAGGATCGCGGGCTTGGGTCCCCTGCGGTCCGAGAGCCGTCCGGAGAAGACGGTGGCCATCACGCTCGCCGCGAGGTTCGCGAGGAACGGCCACGCGTACAACGCCTCGCCCTTCAGCTCGCGGACCATGGTGGGCATCGCGGTGCCGACGCCCATCACCTCGAAGGCGACGAGCGTGACCAGCAGCAGGATGCCCGTCGTGGGCCAGCGGCGTTCAGGCGACCAGAGGCGAGACGGGACGGGCGCGGTGAGAGTCACCTGTAGATGGTGCAATCTCCAGCTCGGTCGAGGTCAAGCGGTTTGATTGCTCTTCGGCAAGTTTCGCTAGTTCGCGGCGGGTCGCGGCGCGTCCGGGGGCGATCTCGTCCAGCACGTGGACCTCGACGACCAGATCGCGGACTCGGAGCACCCGGCGGATCGAGCCGATCAGGGTGTCGCTGCCGACGAACGCGGGCTGCGTCGTCAGGTGGTCGCCGATCCGGTAGCGGAGGACGATCGGCCGCACCGGCACGCCGGCGTCGAGCGCGGCCTGGAACAGCGCCGGCTTGTAGTGCCCGGACGCGAGCCCGCACCACGTAGTGCCCTCGGCGTGGATGGCGACGGCGCTGCCGTTGCGCAGGGTCGTGGCGAGCTCGTTCACGGTCCGCGGCAGCTCGCGCAGGTTTTCGCGGTCGAGGTAGACGGTGCCCACCGCGGTGATGATCGGGCCGAGCACGGGCCAGCTCTTGATGTCCTTCTTGGCGACGATCTTGACGGGCTGCACCGAGTCGATCGCGAGCTCGTCGAGCCACGAGACGTGGTTGCTCGCGACGAGCACACCGCGCTTCGGGATCTCCTGGAACCTCCTGGCGCCGTGCACCTCCAGCCTCACGCCGAACGCGCGGAGGATGGCGTGGAACCACAGGCGGACAACGCTTTCCCGCTGCCTGCCGGGCAGCAGCAACGCCAGGGCGATCCACGCGCCGCAGAGGATCGCGGTGATCGCCGTGACCGCCCGCCAGGTCTGCCGGAGCCTGCCGACCTCACCGGGCGCGCTGCCGACGCACCCGTCGCCGCAGGGCGACGTGGGCATCCAGGCGTGGCTCATGACGTCTCCCCCAGGAAGAACTTCAGGTAGCGCTGATCCACGTGGTCCATGCCGAGCAGGATGAAGAGGTCGGCGACGCCGAAGTCCGCGTCGAGCGCGGGCCGTCCGCAGATCTTGGCGCCGAGCCGCAGGTAGCCCTTGAGCAGCGGCGGCAGCACGGTCTTGTCCGGCCGTGCGATCGCGTCGACGTCCCACGGGTTGTGCGGCGTGACCCGGTACTCCTCGGGCGCGTAGTGCTTGGCGTGCACCGCGTCCCAGACGCCGGCCGCGAAGCTGCCACCGTCCTGCAGCGGGATCGACGCGCACCCGACGAGCCACTTGTGGCCGCTGAGCAGCATGTACCGCGCGATACCGGCCCACACGAGGCTCACGACGGCGCCGTTGCGGTGGTCGGGGTGCACGCACGAGCGGCCGGTCTCGACGGTGGAGCTTCGGATGTCGTCGAGGTTGCTCAGGTCGAACTCGCCGTCGCCGTAGAGCCGCCCGGCTTCCTTGGCGCGCTCCGGCGGCAGCATCCGGTAGCCGCCGACGATCTCGCCGGTGCGGTCGTCGCGCACCACGAGGTGGTCGCAGTACTCGTCGAACTCGTCGACGTCGTGGCCGGGCACGCTGGTGTGCAGCGTCGCCCCCATCTCACCGGCGAACACCTCGTAGCGCAGTCTCTGCGCGGCGACGACTTCTTCACTGTCACGGGCGACGAGGAGGGAGTAGCGGGGTGCGTCCCCGTCCTGCTGGACGGGGGTGCTGACAAGCAGTTCCGGCTGCGTCATGCGAACCAGGGTGAAGCCGGGTTGGCGAATGACAGCAGGTCAGAACGATGACCGGTCAGTGGCAGTCGGGTTAACCCCCGGAGATGCCCAAGCCCCCTCCCGCGGGAGGGGGCTTTCACGCGTGCCGGGTCAGCACCACTTCGGCTTGTTGTACTCCGCGATGCCCTTGAGCCGGTTGTACTCGAACGAGCGCGTCTCCCCGAACGGGATGTTCTTGCAGTCCGGGTCGAAGCCGCGCGAGACGTCGATGCTCGCCTTGCGCTTCGTCGCGTGGCAGTTGAGCAGCGTCACGATGCCGCTGCCGCCGAAGTTCGCGTCCTTCTCGCCCATGAAGTAGAGCTTCTGCTGACGTCCGGTGCACGGGCGGTCAGCGCTCGCCGGCGCGGCGGCGAGAGTCATGAAACCGGCGGCCATCGTCAGGCCGAGCACCACGGACGCCACACGCTTGATCTGTCGCATTTGGACCCCTTCAGTCGGATCTGATGCGGACAGACTTCGCGAATGCCCTGACAAGTCGCTGACGACACTTAGCATCCCGAAACGGACAACGTGCGCGTCCGATCGGGAGGGTCAGGCGAGGTCGCCGCCGAGCACCGGCCGGAAGCTCTCGCGCCCGAACGCGAACACGCGCCGGTACCCGCCTGCGAGCTCCGCCACGACGTCCGGGGCGAGGTCCAGCTGGATCGCCAGGACGGGCTCGGCCAGTTCGAGCTCCGCGACCGCCTTCTCGGTGAACTCCAGCACGAGCACGCCGCCGGACAGGCTCGCCCCGCGCACACCGCCGTACGTGCAGCGGTGTTCGTCGTCGACGACGCAGTACGAGTCCATGTCGAAGTCGGCGTCCTCGAGGTCGTCCTCGCTCGCGGTGATCATCAACTGCCGCCCGCCGCCATCGGGCTGCTCGGCGACGCCGACCGTGAACATGGTCCGCTCTTCGTCCTCGAAGCCCATGCCGTGGCCGCGCACGACGAAGCTGGTCTCGCTCAACGCCATCTCCTCGGAAACCTGTTGCAGCTCACCGCGCCGCGGAGCCTATCGGTCAGGTGGAGTTCGGGTCATCAGGACAACTCCCCCGGAAACGCGAATGGCCGCCGCACCACGGGGATGCGGCGGCCATCGTGCCGAACGGAGTGCTCAGCCCTTGCGCTTCTTGACGTCCTCGGTCAGCTGCGGCGCGACGTTGAACAGGTCGCCCACGACACCGAAGTCGGCGATCTCGAAGATCGGCGCCTCGGGGTCCTTGTTGACCGCGACGATCGTCTTCGAGGTCTGCATGCCCGCGCGGTGCTGGATCGCACCGGAGATGCCGAGCGCCACGTACAGCTGCGGCGAGACCGTCTTACCGGTCTGGCCCACCTGGAACTGGTGCGGGTAGTAGCCCGAGTCGACGGCGGCGCGCGAGGCACCGACGGCGGCACCGAGCGAGTCGGCGAGCTCCTCGACGACGGAGAACTTGTCGGCCGAGCCGACACCGCGGCCACCGGAGACGACGACCGAGGCCTCGGTCAGCTCCGGGCGGTCGCCGCCGACGACGGCTTCACGCGAGGTGATGCGGGCGGACTTGGCGGTGTCCACGGAGATGGAGACCGACTCGTCCAGCACGGCGTCCGCCGCGGACTCCTCGGCCTCGACGCCGCCGGGGCGGACGGTGATGACCGGGGTGCCCTTGCTGACCTTCGCCTTGACGACGAACGCGCCACCGAAGATGGACTGCACGCCGGTGCCGTCGGCCTCGACGTCCACGACGTCGACCAGCCAGCCGGCGTCGATGCGCGCGGCGAGACGGCCCGCGACCTCCTTGCCCTCGATCGTCGCGGAGACGAGCACCGCGGACGCGTTCGGGACGAGCGCGGCCAGCGCGTCGACCTTCGGGGTCGTGAGGAAGCCGGCGGCGTCGTCGGACTCGACGGCGTAGACCTTCGCGGCGCCGTACTTGCCCAGCGACTCGCGGATCTTCGACGCGGTGCCGGGAGCGCCCACGACCACCGCGGCCGGGGTGCCCAGGCGGCGCGCGGCCGTCAGCAGCTCGTAGCTGACCTTCTTGACCTCGCCGTCGACGTGGTCGACCAGAACCAGAACTTCAGACATGACTTCCCTCCCTCAGATGAGCTTCTGGCCGACGAGGAACTCGGCGATCTTGGATCCGCCGTCGCCGCCGTCCTCGATGCGCTGACCCGCGCTGCGCGGCGGCTTCGGGGAAGCCTCCTGCACCTGGGTGTACGCGCCGGACAGGCCGACCTCGGACGCGTCGATGCCCAGGTCCGCCACGGTGAGCGTGGAGACGGGCTTCTTCTTCGCGGCCATGATGCCCTTGAAGGACGGGTAACGCGGCTCGTTGATCTTCTCGGTCACGGAGACCACGGCGGGGAGCGAGGCCTCGAGGAACGCGACGCCCTCGTCGGTCTCCCGCTCACCCTTGATCGTGGTGCCCTCGACGGTGACCTTGCGCAGCTGGGTGACCTGCGGCAGGCCGAGCAGCTCGGCGAGGATGGCCGGCACGGCGCCCGCGCGGCCGTCGGTGGCCTCGTTGCCCGCGATGACCAGGTCGACGTTCTCGACCGTGCCGATCGCCTTCGCGAGGACCTTCGCCGTCGCCATCACGTCCGAGCCGTGCAGCGCCTCGTCGCTCACGTGGATCGCCTTGTCCGCACCCATCGACAGCGCCTTGCGAATGGCGTCGGTGGCGCGGTCGGGACCCATCGCGATCACGGTCACCTCGCCGCCGTGGGCTTCCTGCAGCTGCAGGGCCTCTTCGACGGCGCGCTCGTTGATCTCGTCGAGCACGGCATCCGCGGATTCGCGGTCAAGGGTGTGGTCGGCGTCGGTGAGCTTGCGCTCGGACCAGGTGTCAGGCACCTGCTTGACCAGGACAACAATGTTCATAGGTCCTCTTCGACCTCCTGCGGACGGGCGGCGACGCTTGCGCGGAGGACTTTAGAACTGCGCCGCCGGGTGTTCACGACCCTGCCATCACCCGGATGTTACCCGCCAGTAGCAGCCCCGCAAACAGCAGCAAGCACCCCGCTAGCGTGACAGTTGTCACCCGTTGACGCCACCAACTGAGACCTAACCCATTCAGGGGACTAGGCTGCGCGGACATGTACCGGCGAGTAGCGATCGTGACAGACTCCACCGCTTGTCTCCCGGAGCAGCTGACTGATCAACTCGGCATCGAAGTGGTGCAGATCCAGGTGCGGATCGGCGACCACACCGACGACGAGTCCCGCATCCCCGTTCCCGACCTGGTCTCGGCCATGCGTTCGAACGTGCCCGTCGCGACGATCCCGCCGGACCCCGGCGCGTTCTTCTGGACGTACAACGAACTGGCCGCGCAGGGCGTTCGCTCGATCGTGTCGGTGCACGTGTCGAGCCGCCAGTCCGCGACCGTCGAGGCCGCCCGGGAAGCCGCGGGCAAGGTCCGCGTGCCCGTGCACGTCGTGGACACGCACACCTGCGGGATGAGCATCGGCTACGCCGTCCAGGCCGCCGCGAAGGTCGCCGAGGCGGGTGGCAGCGTGGAGAAGGTGCTCGCGACCGCGCAGCGCCGTTTCGACAGGTCCACCGAGCTGATCTACGTCGACACCCTGGAGTACCTGCGCCGCGGTGGCCGCATCGGTGCCGCGGCCGCACTGGTCGGCGGCGTGCTGTCGATGAAGCCGCTGCTGACCATGGCCGACGGCCAGATCACGCCGCTGGACAAGGTGATCGGCGCCGACCGCGCGCTCAACCGGATGCTGGACATCGCGGTCAAGCGCGCGGGCACCGACACCGTGGACGTCGCCGTGGAGCACTTCGACGCCGAGGAGAAGGCGTCGCGGTTGTTGCGCAAGCTCCGGCGCAGCGTTCCCAACGTCCGCCAGTTCATGCTGACGCAGGTCAGCTCGGCCATCGGAGCCCACGTGGGCCCAGGTGCGCTGGGGATCACCGTTTCGCCGGTCTGACCACCGGGAACTCCGGGAGCGGTTTCGTCCGTTGAAATGGACGTAACGGACACCTGGAGGACCGATGGCCGGCTTCATGGACAAGATCACCAGGTTCCTGCGCAGTCCGCAGGGCCACAAGCTGCAAGCGAAGGCACGGCAGATGGCGCAGGACCCGCGCAAGCGCGCCCAGGCCGAACAGCTGCTGCGCAAGTTCCGCGGCAGGAAGCACTAACTCTTGAAGAGCGCGTTGAGATCGCCGTAGGCAAGGCCGTTCTCAACGCTGCCGTACGTGCCCTTGGTCAGCATCTCCTCCGCTGCCCGCCTGGCAACGGCGTAGGCGGCCTCGGCCACAGCAGAGCCGAGGCTGACCCGCGCCACGCCCGCCTTCGCCAACTCGGCGACGGCGGGCGCGCCGGGCCCCACGAGAACGTTGAGCGGCGCGGCGATCCCCTTCGCCAGCTCCGCGACCGTCTCCAGATCGGTCACCCCCGGCACGAAGATGCCGCTCGCCCCGGCCTCGATGAACTTCGAGGCACGCTCCAGCGTCCGCTCGAGCCTCGTCGCCGGGTCACCCACTCCGCGCAGGAACGTGTCGATCCGCGCGTTGATGTACAACTCCGGCGCGGCCTCGTGCGCCGCGGCGAACCGCTCGGCCTGCTCCGCGACGTCGCGCTGCCCCGCACCGAGCCCGTCCTCGATGTTGACGCCGGACGCCCCCGCCTGCGCGACCGCGCGCATCGTCTCCGCCACCTCGCCGGCCGTGTCACCGAACCCGGTCTCGATGTCCGCGCTCACCGGAATCCCCACGGCGGCAACGATCCTGGCCACGAGGTCGACCGCACGGTCCCGCGCGATGTGGTCGCCGTCGGCAGCACCGAGGCTCCACGCCACACCCGCACTCGTGGTGGCGACAGCGGTCGCACCGGCGGCCTCGACGACGAGCGCGGAGGCGACGTCCCAGGCGTTGGGCAGGGCGAGCGGACCGGGCTTGTGCAGCGCGTGGAAGAGCGTCGTTCGATCAGAGGCGGAAGTCATGATCGATTGATATCAGCAGGCACCGGTCCAGGTCCGGCGAAAATCGGACAGGTACCGACGACTTTCCGACATTCTCGCCGGATGCCCTCGCCTGGTCGCATCGCTAGTTGCTGCCCGCCTTGCGGCGCACCTCTTCGAACGACCGCAGGTAACGCCGGCGGAAGTCCTCCCGCTCGACCCACGTGGTGTGCTCGGCGGGCTGGGGTGAGGCGGGTGGGGGCAGCTCGGTCTGCGCTGCGGGCCGCGGGGCCGGGTCGGTTTCCTCGGCGGTTGCCTCGAAGGGAGCCTCTAGGGGTGCTTCGGCAAGCGCTTCGGTTTCCGGGTCCGCGGTTCCGGCGTGCACCGCGGGTTCGGTGCGCTCCGCGGGTTCGGCGCGCTTCTCAAGCCCGGCGTAGTTCATGGGCGCGGCGTGCTCGGCGACGGTCTCAAAACTGTCGGTGCTCGGCGCTACGGTTGATTCGGGGGCTTCGAAATCCCCCATGGGGGGAGCGAGGTCCCCATCCCGATCATATCGAGCAGCACCGACAGTTTCGGGCTCCGCGAGTTCTGCGGGCTCCGCCGCCCGCCTGGGCTCGGTCATCGGCGCAAGATCGGCCGCGCACTCGGGTTCGGCGGCCAGCGCGCGCTTCAACACCGACGCTCTCTTCGCCATCCGCTCGGGCTTCGCCACCGACGCGCGCTTCGTCGCCGAGTCAGGCATCGCCACCGACTCAACCTTCGACACCAGGTCAGGCTTCGCCACCGGCTCCAGCGCTGCCACTGAGTCAGGCAGCACGACCGGCTCAAGCGTTGCCACCAGGTCAGGCTTCATCACCGACTCAAGCGTCGGCACCAGGTCGAGCTTCGCCGCCGGTTCAAGCGTCGACAGCGGGTCAGCCTCCAACACCGGCTCGAGCTTCGACACTCGCCCGGACCCAGCGATCAGCCCAGGCATCGCCACCGGCTCGGCCAGCGCCACCGGCTCGGCCAGCGCCGCCAGCGCCGGTTCCCTGTGTGACAACCCCACCACGGGGTTGCGGTGGATCGGCCGCGAGTCGTACTCGTCGTCCACCGGCTCGACGGCGACGGGCCTGTCCACCCACGTCCGCTCGTCCGGCGCCTCCGCAGGGGCAGGCACTTGGGAGTCGGCGTCCTCGCGACGCCGCACCAGCACGTACATGAGGGCCGCCCCCAACGTGAAGGACAGCACGCACAGCCCGAAGACGATCCCGACTGCCCCTGCCATTGCGAAGGCTCCTAGCTGACGAGGACGTCGATCTGAGGACCGAAATCCGTGGGCGGGCCCCACACGGGGTCCACGATCACGCGAGTGGCGACGACCTTGTCCACGCCCTGCTCGGCCAGGTACTGCCGCAGCAGGGCTGCCCGTTCCATCGCGAGCACGTCGCAGCGGTGCGACGCCGTCTCGCCGTTCCACGCGTGCGCCACCAGCGTCACCGAGCCGGTGGCGTTGCGCAGGACGCCGGCCAACGAGCGCCGCACGTCCTCACCGCGGCCTGCCAGCGACGCGGTGCCCGGCGCGAACGTGATGCCCTTGACGGCGTGCGCGGAGAACAGGTCTCGCACCGCCTGCTGCGCCACCGCGGCGGACAGCAGGACCGGCGCTGGGGGCTCCATTCGCAGCGGTGCCACGAAGTCGGTGACCGGTACCGGGCCCGCGAGGACTGCGGGCACCGCGGGCGACGACGACAGCGCCGTCTCCAGCTCGTCGCCGTACACGGAGAACCCGAACGCCGTCACCGACGCGGGCACCATCAGTGCACCGACCACGAGCGGGACCCAGCGCTTCACGACGCGGCGACCTGTTCCGGGATGTGCATCGGGGCGACTCGGTCGGCGGCCACGGACAGGGCCGCGCGGGCCGCGGAGAGTTGCGAGTGGACGACGCGCTTGAGCTCGTGCAGTTCGTTGGTGCGGTCAGCCACTTCGGCCAGGCGGCGCTGCGCCTCACGGCACGCCATCTTCACCATGAACTCCGAGCGCGCCCTGGCCAGCGCCTCCTGCTCCTGCAGGTGTTGCGCGGCCTCGTTGCGGCGCCGGGTCATCGTGAGTTCGAAGAACTGCTGGGCCTTCTCGCGCTTGCGCTCGGAGTCGGCCTCCAGCGAGTTGCACTGGAGAGCGGTCTCGCGCAGCAGCATGTCCGCGTCGGTCTGAGCCTGGGCGACCGCCTCCGCGCATTCGCGCTCGACCTCGTCGGCGCGCTGGCGGTGCTGGGCTTCGAGGTCGGCGCAGCGGCGTTCCATCTCCAGCTCGCGCCGTTCCATGGCGGCGGCGCGGGTGGCGCAGTCCTGGCGAGAGGCGTAGAGCTCGGACTCCGCCTCCGCGCGCATGGCGGCGGACTCGCGCTCGGCCTCGGCGCGCAGTGCGGCCACCTCGACGTCGGTGCGCGCACGGAGATCGGCGCACTCGCGTTCGGTCTGCAGGTGCATCTCCGCCGTCTCGTCCTCGGCGAGGCGGAGCATGCGGTGCATCCGTTCGGTGGCGCTCGCATGCGTGCCCGAGGTCGATTCGAGGCGTTCGATCCTGGCGCGCGCGTCCTCCAGGTCCTGGCGCGTCATTTCCAGCAGCTTGCGCAGATCCGCCGCCTGCGCCAGTGCCTCGGCCCTGTCGAGGCTCGTGAAGCGCAGCTGCTCCTCGAGATTCTCGATGTGCTCGATGACCTGACGTCGGTGAAAACCTCGGTAGACAACGTCAAAACCGGCGTGCAGCGGAACTAGTTCCTGCTCTTTTGCACCCATGGTCACCTACTCACTCAACCGGGCTGAAGATTGTGCGAGCTTACCCACGGCAGATGGGGCCAACCAGCGTCGAAAGTGGACGGACGGCCATGATGTAACACTTGGAATAATGGCTCTTTCCAGCGGAAACGAGTCATTACTAGATCAACACCAAACACCGGCCAGTCACCCGATTGTGTCAAGTAGGGCGCCTTTCCAGGGTGTTCACTCCGTGCGTTCGGCGTGCACGGAAAGCAACCGTCCGGGCCGAAGTCACACGAATTGCCTTCGATCGGTCGTGGCTACTTCGATCACGCTTCGTTAACCTCCTCGTTCGTGTCCTCACGAGTAGCCGTCGTCACCGACTCGACCGCGTCACTCCCGGCCCGGTTGGCGGACCGGTTCAACATCATCACCGTCCCGATGCAGCTCAAGATCGGGTCGGAGCTGATCGACGAGGCGTACGTGCCGACCGACCGGTTGCTGCGGGCGATGGAGGCGCAGATCCCGATCACGACGCAGCCACCGGCGCCGGACGCGTTCTTCTGGGCCTACCAGGACGCGTGGGCGAAGGGCGCGGAGACGATCGTCTCGGTGCACGTGACGCCGAAGCTCTCCCCCGCGACCGACGCGGCGAAGGTGGCCGCGGCCAAGTCGCGCGTGCCGGTGTTCATCGTGGACTCGCACTCGTCTGGGATGACGCTCGGGTTCGCGGCGCTCGCGGCCGCACGGATCGTGCAGAGCGGCGGGAACGTCCAGAACGCGCGCAACGTCGCCGAGCAGCGCGGGCGCGACGCGAACGTGCTGATCTACGTCGACACCCTGCACTACCTGCGCCAGGCCGGCCGGGTCAGCGCGGCGGCGAAGCTCTTCGGCGACGCGCTCTCGGTGAAGCCGCTGCTCACGGTCGTGAACGGCGAGGTGGAGCCGTTCGACAAGGTCGTCGGCCGCGATCGGGCGCTGGCGAAGCTCGTGGACAAGGCCGTGGCGCTCGCCTACGGGCGCAACGTCGACCTCGCGGTCGAGCACTTCGCGGCCGAGAAGGAGGGCCACGAGCTGCTCCAGATGCTGCAGAAGCGGATCCCGCACGCCCGCGACATCGTCCTGACGCAGGTCAGCGCGGCGATCGGTGCGAACGTGGGGCCGGGAGCGCTGGCCGTCACGGTCTCGCCGTTCTGATCAGAGGTCCGCGACTTCCTCCGCGAGGAGCAGGCCGGGGTCGAACCCCAGGGGCGTGAGGTGCCCGGCGAGCTCGAGCGAGAGCACGCCCTGCAGGCGGGTCCAGAAGGACAGGGCGCGGTGCACGGTCGGCGACGACGCCGGCAGCGCGCCCGCCCACCCGCGGTTCAGGCCCAGCACGACGTCGAACGGGGACCGCGGCTGCTCGTCCGGCGAGCCGCCGCAGACCTCCAGCAGCACCGCCAGGATCTCGTCCGAGATCGCGGTGATGTCGTCGGGCGCGTGGTAGCCGGGCACGGGCGTGCCGTAGATGAGCAGGTACCGCTGCGGGTCGCTCAGCGCCCACTCCCTGATGACCGCGGCGAGCGCCACGACCGTGGTGCCCGCCTCGTGGGCGGCGCGGACGGTGTCGGCGAGGCTGCGGTAGGCGTCCCGGATGAGCGCGGTGATCAGCTCGTCGCGGCCGGCGAAGTACCGGTAGAGCGCGGGCCCGCTCATGCCCATCTCCTTGGCGATGGCGTTGAGCGACAGCGCTGACACCCCGGCCGTGGCGATCTGCTCCCACGCGTGCCGCTTGACCTCGTCGCGCACCTGGGCCCGGTAGCGCTCGCGAGGGTTCCGCCCCGCGTCGGTCACAGACTCCGTCGCCATGGTTAGACCCTCTCACACTTGTTATTGACAGTCACGCATGCGACAGCCTAGCTTGAGCATGTCATCGCAGTTAGAGGCTCTAACTACAGCTACTTCCACTAACGAACGAGGGAGACCGTCATGACGACGACCACCGCAAAGACCGCTAACCCGTCGACGTCAGCCCTGGTCGCGGCTTGGGCCGCGCCGGTCATGGTCATCGGCCAGTTCGGCCTGCTGTCCGGGATCCCGATCGCCGTCGCACTCGTCGCGAGCCTGCGCGACCGCCGGTCACGGGTGCTCCGCTGGTGGACGGGAGCGCTCACGCTCGCCTACGCCGTCCCGTTGACGATGTGGCTCGCCGGCCCGAGCGAGGCCCCCAGCCTGTCGAAGTACATGAGCCCCGCGATGACCGCGGCCCTCGCCGCGACCGGTGTCGCGACCGCCATCGCGCACCAGGTAGTTCGCAGGCGGTCTACTCACAAGTAACCTGGCGGGCGTGACCCTCCCCCTGACCGGCGAACGCACCGTGCCCGGTATCGCGGAAGAGAACTACTGGTTCCGTCGGCACGAGGCGGCGTACCTGCACCTCATCGGCCACTGCGCGGACGCCGTCGTGCTGGAGGCGGGCTGCGGCGAGGGCTACGGCGCGCAGCTGATCCGCACGGTCGCGCGCCGGGTGATAGCCCTCGACTACGACGAGCTGACCTCCCAGCACGTGTCGCAGGTGTACCCGCAGCTCGACGTGTTGCGCGGCAACCTCGCGACGCTCCCGTTGCGCGACGGCAGCGTCGATGTCGTGGCGAACCTGCAGGTCATCGAGCACCTGTGGGACCAGGAGGGCTTCCTGGCCGAGTGCCGGCGGGTGCTGCGCCCCGGCGGGAAGCTCATCGTGACGACGCCGAACAGGCTGACGTTCTCACCCGGCCAGGACACGCCGCTCAACCCGTTCCACACCAGGGAACTCGCACCGTCCGAACTGGACGAGATGCTGCGCGACGCAGGTTTCCGCGTTGACGAACTGACGGGGCTGCGTCACGGACGCAGGCTTGACACGCTCCTGAACGGACAGATCATCGACGCACAGGTCGAAGTCGCCCTGTCCGGTGCGCCGTGGCCGGCCGAGCTCAAGGAGGCTGTGGAGTCGGTGACGGTGCGGGACTTCGACATCACCCCGGACGACATGGACGGCTGCCTCGACCTCGTGGCCGTGGCGGTGCGCGCGTGACCACAGGAGCTTCGGAAGGCACGTTCTGCCTCGTCCTGCACAGCCACCTGCCCTGGCTCGCGCACCACGGCGCGTGGCCGGTCGGTGAGGAGTGGCTCTACCAGGCGTGGGCGCACTCGTACCTGCCCGTCGTGGACATGCTGCGGCGCTTCGCCGACGAGGGCCGTTCCGACGTGCTGACGCTCGGCGTCACCCCGGTCCTGGCCGCGCAGCTGGACGACCCGTACTGCTTGCGGGGCATGCACGACTGGCTCGGGAACTGGCACCTGCGCTCGCACCTCGCCGGGGAACGGCTGCGCGAGCTGTCGGCGTACGAGCACCGCGCGTCCTCGTGGGCGCTCGAGAAGTTCGAAAGCCAGTGGCGGCACGGGTTCTCGCCCGTGCTGAGGTCCCTTGTGGACTCCTCGACGATCGAGCTGCTCGGCGGACCGGCCACGCACCCCTTCCAGCCGTTGCTGGACCCGCGGGTGCGGGCCTTCGCGCTGCGGACCGGCCTGGACGACACCGCGCTGCGCGTCGGCCGTGCGCCGGAGGGGATCTGGGCGCCGGAGTGCGGTTACTCGCCCGGCATGGAGGCGGGCTACGCGGCAGCGGGCGTGCGGCGGTTCCTGGTCGACGGGCCCGCGCTGCACGGCGACACCTCGGCCGCGCATCCCGTCGGCTCGTCGGACGTGCTGGCGTTCGGGCGCGATCTCGAGGTCTCGTACCGCGTCTGGTCGCCGAAGGTCGGCTATCCGGGCGATGCCGCGTACCGGGATTTTCACACCTACGACCACCCGACGGGCCTCAAGCCGTCGCGCGTGACCGGCAAGAACGTGGCGCCGGAGGACAAGCGGCCCTACGACCCGGCACTGGCGCGCGAGGCCGTTGACCGGCACGTGGCCGATTTCGTGGAGACGGTCGTGCGGCGGCTGCGCGCGATCGACGGCGGGCTCGTCGTGGCGGCCTACGACACCGAGCTGTACGGGCACTGGTGGCACGAAGGTCCCTTGTGGCTGGAGGGCGTGTTGCGCGCGTTGCCGGAGGCGGGCGTGCGCGTGACGACGTTGCGGGGCGCTGTCGAGGCCGGGCACGTGGGTGCGCCGGTCGAGTTGCCGGCGTCGTCGTGGGGCAGCGGCAAGGACTGGCGCGTGTGGGACGGCGCGCAGGTGTCGGACATCGTGTCGTTGAACGAGTCCGTGCAGAAGGAACTGCTGGGGCTGGACTTCTCCGCCGGCGTGCGGAACCCGGTGCTGGACCAGGCGGTGCGCGAGGCGCTGCTGGCGTTGTCGAGCGACTGGGCCTTCATGGTGACGAAGGACTCGGCCGCCGACTACGCCCGCTACCGCGCGAAGATTCACAGCGACCGCTTCAGCGAGCTCGCGTCGTTGGCGCGAAGCGGTCGCGGACTGGGCAGAGCAACGGAGCTCCGCGCGGCGGACGGCCCGTTCGGGCATCTGGACGCGCGAGGAATGGGGTAACGGGATGCGCGTGCTGATGTTGTCGTGGGAGTACCCGCCGGTGGTCGTCGGCGGGCTGGGCAGGCACGTCCACGCGCTCGCGACACAGCTGGCCGCGCAGGGGCACGACGTCGTCGTGCTGTGCCGCCAGCCCTCCGGCACCGACGCGATCACGCACCCCACGTCCGACCTGGTGAGCGAGGGCGTGCGGCTGATCCGCGTCGCCGAGGACCCCGCGCACTTCGTGTTCGAGAAGGACCTGCTGGCCTGGACGCTCGCGATGGGGCACGCGATGACGCGCGCCGGGCTGGCGCTGGGCTCGTGGCGCCCGGACGTCGTGCATGCGCACGACTGGCTCGTCACGCACCCGGCCGTCGCGCTGGCGGAGGCGTTCGGCGTGCCGCTGGTCGCGACGATCCACGCGACCGAGGCCGGCCGGCACTCGGGCTGGCTGTCGCACCCGCTGAACCAGCAGGTGCACTCGGTGGAGTGGTGGCTGGCGAACCGCGCCGACTCGCTGATCACCTGCTCGTCGGCGATGCGCGCCGAGGTCGGGCACCTGTTCGAGGTGGACACCGCCGAGGTCTCCGTGCTGCACAACGGCATCGAGCCGGGCGGCTGGAAGGTGCGCGCGAAGGACGTCGGCGCCGCCCGCCGCACGTACTCGCCGCACGGTGACCCGCTGCTGCTGTTCTTCGGCCGGATCGAGTGGGAGAAGGGCATCCAGGACCTGATCGCCGCGCTCCCCCGGATCCGCCGCTTCCACCGCGGCACGCGCGTGGTCGTGGCCGGCGGCGGGTCGCAGACCGAGTGGCTGCGGGACCAGGCGCGCAAGCACCGCGTGCTGCGGGCCGTGGAGTTCGTCGGCCACCTCTCCGACAGGTCTCTGGCGGCGTTGCTCACCGCGGCCGACGCCGTCGTGCTCCCGTCCCGCTACGAACCCTTCGGCATCGTGGCCCTCGAGGCGGCGGCCGCCGGAACGCCCCTGGTCGCATCGACCGCCGGCGGGCTCGGCGAGGTCGTGCTGGACGGGGTCACCGGACTGTCGTTCGCCCCCGGTGACGTGGACGGGCTCACCCGCGCCGTGCGCGACGTGCTGTCCGACCCGGCGTCGGCCGCCGTTCGTGCGCGCGCCGCCAAGGCACGCCTGGTCTCCGACTTCAACTGGGCCAAGATCGCCGCCGGCACGGCGTCGGTCTACGAGTCGGCCGTCGTGCGCGAGCCGCGCGTCCTCGGCCGCCCCAAGATCGCGACGGGAAATCTGTTCACCTAGGTCCGCTACAGTCGCCGGTCCCGTTAACAGAAGGTGACCGAGGACTGAATGAACTACCAACGCTTCGTGGCGCTCGGGGACAGCTGCGCCGAGGGCCTGGACGACCTGCTCCCCGACGGCCAGTACCGCGGCTGGGCGGACCGCGTCGCGTCCGCACTGGACGCGCCGGGCTTCCGCTACGCCAACCTCGCCGTGCGCGGCCGTCGCCTCGACCAGATGCTGGTGGAGCAGGTCCCGTCCGCCAAGGCGTTGGAGCCCGACCTGGTGGTGCTCTTCGGCGGCGGCAACGACGTGATGTCCAACGCGACCCAGCAGCAGATCGCGCAACGGGCAGACGCGATGGTGCGCGCCGTGACGTCGTTCGCGCCGACCGTCGCCGTGTTCACGTTGAGCGACATCTCGCACCGCATGCCGTTCGGCCGGCGCATGCGCCCGCGCATCGAGACCTTGAACGCCGCCATGCGCACCGCGGCGTCCCGCTACGGCGCGATCCTGGTCGACGTGGAGGCCGACGAGTGCGTGCACGACTCGCGCTACTTCGGCCCGGACCGCCTGCACCTGTCGTCGCTGGGGCACAGGCGGTTGGCCGGCCACGTGCTGTCGACGCTCGGCATCCCGTTCGACGAGTCCTGGCTCGCGCCGCTGGAGGGCAAAGCCGCGTCCGCGTCGGTGCTGGACCACTGGCGGTGGCTGCGCGACCAGGTGCTGCCGGTCGCGTACTCGCGGACGCGCAACAAGCTCATCGGGCGGCAGCCGGGCGACGGTTTCACGCCCAAGCGCCCGCAGCTCGCGCCGCTGACCTGGCCGCAGCGCGCAACTCGCTGACCGTCAGGCCGACGCGTCCTCCGCTCGCTTGGCCAAGGCGTCCTTGGCCTTCCGGGCCATGTCCGCGATGTCCGCCCGCCGCTGCGCGTCGGCCTCGTAGTCGGCCCGCCGGTCCCGCACCACCCGGGCCGGCATCCCGACCGCGATCTTGAAGTCCGGCACGTCCCCGCGCACCACTGCGTGCGCGCCCAGCACGCACCCGCGCCCGACGCGCGTGCCGCGCAACACCGTCACCTTGGCGCCGAGCCAGCAGTCCGGCCCGATCCGCACGGGCGACTTCACGATGCCCTGGTCCTTGATCGGCAGCGTGATGTCCTCGACCTTGTGGTCGAAGTCGCAGATGTAGACCCAGTCCGCGACGAGCGACGACGCGCCGATCTCGATGTCGAGGTAGCAGTTGACCGTGTTGTCCTTGCCGAACACGACCTTGTCGCCGATGCGCAGCGACCCCTCGTGGCAGCGGATGGCGTTGCCGTCGCCGATGTGCACCCAGCGGCCGATCTCCAGGCGGCCGAAGCCCGGACGGGCCATGACCTCGACGCGCTTGCCGAAGAACACCATGCCGCGCAGCACGACGTGCGGGTTGAGCAGGCGGAACTTCAGCAGCCGCCAGTACCGCACCAGGTACCAGGGGGTGTAGGCGCGGTGGCGCAGGACCCAGCGCAGGGAGGCCATCGTGAGGAACCGCGCCTGCATCGGGTCACGGCGCGACCTGCGCCAGCGAGTCCAGACCGGGGCGCCCCACATCGAAGTCATGGACGAAGACTCTAACTTCGGGGCTCCGGCGGCCGGGCAACGGTTCTACAGTGGCCTCGACGAACGCGAGGTGCGGACATGTGGGCGGTCATCGGCGTCTGGGACATCGACCCCGAAGCTCTCGAGGCGTTGCGGGCGCAGGTGCCGCTGATGGCGTCGAGCAAGGTCGGGTTGCCGGGGTTCGTGCACGGCACGTGGACGCTCGACGGCCACATGATCCAGGTGTACGACAACGAGGCGGACGCGCGCCGCTACCACCAGGACATGCTCGACCAGGGTGCTACCGAGCCGCCCGGTGTGCGGTGTGTCGTGTGGGACGTGGCCGAAGTCGGCGCCGAGGCCCCCTAGCGCGACGGCCGGGAGGTGCGTGACCAGCTCGACAGGGTGCTGGACGCGTTCCGCTGACAAGCTGGGCACATGGCGATTCCTCTCATCATCGACACCGACCCCGGCGTCGACGACGCGTTCGCGATCGCGCTCGCGGCCCGCAGTCCCGAGGTCGAGCTCCTGGGGCTGACCACGGTCTTCGGCAACGTCGGGCTCGACCTCACGACGGCCAACGCGTTGCGGTTGCTCGCTCACCTCGGCCGCACCGACGTGCCCGTGGTGCGGGGGTTCGAAGGGCCGGGCGGCGCGGCGGACGTGCACGGTGAGGACGGGCTCGGCGGGCAGGCGCTCACGTTGCCGGAGAACCCGAAGGGTCTGCACGGGGAGGATCCCGTGCGGTTCTTCGCCGACAACCTCACGCCGGACACCGTGGTCGCCGCGATCGGGCCGCTGACCAACATCGCCGCTGCTCTCGACGCCGGCATCGAGTTCCCTCGGCTGATCGTCATGGGTGGCGGGCTCGGCATCGGCAACATGACGCTGCGCGCCGAGTTCAACTTCTGGGCCGACGCCGAGGCGGCGCGGACGGTCATCCGCCGGGGCAACCCGATCGTGGTGCCGCTCAACCTGACGCAGCGGTGCATCGCGGACACCGAGTTCCTCGCGAACGTCGACCCGGTGCTCAGCAACCTCACCGGCACCTACCGGGAGTACCTCGCGCGGCACTCCGAGCAGAACATGTCCGGGCGCGAGGAGGGCATCCTCGTCCACGACGCCGTCGCGGTGGCCGAGGCGATCGTGCCCGGCTCGCTGAGTCTCACCGCGCACGGGCTCGACATCGACGACGAGGGCGCGCTCGTCGAGGGAAAGCACCAGGTAGAGGTCGCGGAGGACTGCGATTGGCCCGCGCTGAGGGCCTTCATGGAGCAGCGCTTGTCCGTTTGACGACAACTTCGCGTCGCTCTCTGGGGTTGAGCGGGCACGGTAAGTAGGGTCCGCGACCATGCAGCGAAGAGTCCTCACGACAGCTGCGGTGGCGGTGGCCATGACGTTCGGAGTGGTCCCTGCCTCCGCTCAGCCCCAGATTCAGGTGGTGCCGGATCCGGCGGCACACGTGAACCCGTTCATCGGCACGACCAACCTCGGGAACACCTTCCCCGGCGCGGTCGTGCCGTTCGGCATGTTCTCCTTCAGCCCGGAAGCCAGCCGCGGCAACACCCTGCGCGCCGCGGCCCCCGGCGGATACCGGTACGACGCCACGAAGATCCGCGGCTTCAGCCTCACCCACATGTCGGGAACGGGCTGCGCGGGCGGCAGCGGTGACATCCCGATCTTCCCCCACGTCGGGACCGTCACCACCTCGCCGACCACGGACGCGACCGACGCGATCTACGCCAGCGAGTTCGCGCACGCCGACGAGGTGGCCAAGCCCGGCCGCTACGACGTGACGCTCAAGTCCGGCGCCAAGGCCGAGCTGTCCGCCACCGAACGCACCGGTGCCGCGCGGTTCAGCTTCCCCGCCGACAAACCGGCGACGGTGCTGATCAACACGTCCAAGTCGCAGGTCGGCAGCAGTGACGCGCAGACCGTGGTCGACAAGGACAAGCGGACCATCACCGGCTCCGTGACCAGCGGGAACTTCTGCGGCTACATCAACCAGGTCGGCCGTCGCAGCTACTACACACTGCACTTCGTGGCGGAGTTCGACCAGGAGTTCACCGAGGTCGGCACGTACCAGGACAACGTTGTCACACCCGGGAGCACGACTTCCAGGGGCGGCACGACGTACGGGACGAACGGCTGGCCGGTGCTGGGCAAGGGCTCCGGCGCGTACCTCGGGTTCGCGCCCGGCAGCCAGGTGGGCGTCAAGGTCGGCATCTCCTACGTCAGCCTGGACAACGCACGGGAGAACCTGAAGGCCGAGAACAAGGGCCAGTCCATTGAGGACATGAGGGACAACGCGTACATCGCGTGGCAGAAGCAGCTCAGGCGCATCGAGGTCGGCGGCGGCTCCGATGACGAGCGGACCAAGTTCTACACCGCGCTGTACCACTCGCTGTTGCACCCCAACCTGTTCAGCGACGTCAACGGCGAGTACGCCGGGTTCGACGGAAAGACGCACAAGATCGACAAGCGGCGGCAGAAGGCCCAGTACGGCACCTTCTCCGGCTGGGACGTCTACCGCTCGCAGTTGCAGCTGCTCACCCTGCTCGAACCGCAGATCGGCTCGGACATCGCGCAGTCGCTGCTCAACCAGGCCGAGCAGAACAACGGCGTGTGGGACCGCTGGACGCACAACGGCGGCGGCACCCACGTCATGAACGGCGACCCGGCGCCGATCGCGCTGGCGGCCATCTCGGCGTTCGGCGGCGACAGGTACGACCTCAGGTCGTCGCTGCGAAGCCTGGTGAAGGCCGCGACCGTGCCCACGGCGCTGGACCTGAGCAAGGACGGCTGGGCAGTCATGTCCGTCGGGCAGCGGCCGTCGCTCGACAAGTACCTGCGGCACAAGTACATGCCGGCCGTGTCCAACGCCTGGGGTGGCGCGGCGGAGACCCTGGAGATCTCCGCGGCGGACTTCGCGATCAGCCAGCTGGCCGAGCGCGCGGGCGACGAGAAGACCGCGAAGACGTTCGCCGAACGCTCGCAGTGGTGGCAGAACAACTTCGACCCGGTCGCGGACAGGACGGGCGGTTACATCCGCAACCGCAACGCCGACGGCACGTGGGTCAAGGACTTCACGCCCGACACCGGCAACGGGTTCGTCGAGGGCAGCAGCGCCCAGTACACGTGGATGGTCACCCACAACGTCGCCGGGCTCGTCGACTCGCTGGGCGGCCGTGAGCGCGCCAACAAGCGGCTGGACGACTTCTTCCACAACGCCGACGGCTCGTGGGCGTTGACGGGCCGCGGTGGTGCGAAGTCCGAACTGGACAACGAGCCGTCGGTGAACGTGCCGTGGCTCTACAACTACACCGGCCAGCCCGCCAAGGCGCAGGAGACGCTGCGCGAGACCGTCAACACGCTGTGGAAGAACACCCCCGGCGGCATTCCCGGCAACGACGACCTCGGCGCGATGTCGTCGTGGTTCGTGTTCACCGCGATGGGCGTGTACCCGCAGGTGCCCTCCCGTGCCGAACTGGTGCTGAGCGCCCCGCTGTTCACCTCGGTGAAGATCAACCGCGGCGGCGGCAAGGACATCACGATCACCGCGCCCGCCGCGAACACCGCCACCAAGTACGTGCAGTCGCTGAAGGTCAACGGCAGGGCCAGCACGAAGACCTGGCTGCCCGAGTCGTTCGTGGAGCGCGGCGGCAAGCTGGACTTCGTGCTGGGCAAGGCTCCCTCCGCGTGGGGCACGGGTGCCTCGGACGCCCCGCCGTCGTTCCGCGACGGCGAGAAGCCGATCAAGCACGACCAGCCGTACTTCCTCACGGTCGAGCCGCGGCAGCTCGTGGTGGAGCCGGGCGGGTCGGTCAAGGCGAAGGTCGACTCCGTCAAGCTCTACGACGGCGACCCGAAGGCGACCTACGCGATCACCGGTTCGGACTCGCTCACGTTCACTCCGGCCACGGGAACCGTGCCGTCGGAGTTCACGGTCACGGCCAAACCCGATACACCTCAGGGCTTCTACGACATCACCGTGACGGTGACCGTCGAGGGCGCCGCCAAGCCGGTCGTGCTCCCCCAGACGGTCAAGGTGGCCCCGGCGGGCAGCATGCTCGCCGCGGTGAACAACGTCGGTGCGTCGGCCGACGCCGACGGCGAGGGCGACTTCGACGGCGGCGGCTACAGCTACTCGCGGGAGGCGCTGGCCAAGGCCGGCCTCACGCCGGGCGGCACGAGCACCGTCGACGGCCTCACGTTCACCTGGCCGTCGTCACCTCCCGGCCGTCCCGACAACGCGACCGCGGCAAAGCAAACGCTTGCCCTGTCCGGAACCAAGCTCGCTCTCGTCGGCTCCGCGGCCAACGGGGCCCGGACGAAGGCGGCCACCGTGACGTTCACCGACGGCACGACGGCGTCGGTGGACATCGGCTTCAGCGACTGGACGCTGGGCGGCGGCGGGGCGACGCCGAGCTTCGGCAACGTGGTCCTCGCGACCACGCCGTACCGCAACACGCTGGGCGGCGGCAACGAGAAGGTCGCCACGCACATCTTCGCGACGAAGACGTACGTGGCGCCGGAGGGCAAGACGCTGGCGAGCGTCGTGCTGCCTGACGACGTGAACATGCACGTCTTCGCTGTGGCGCTGGGTTAGTCCATATCGGTGGGGCGGTTCGGTTCGCCGGCTGAGCCGCCCCTGCCGACTGGATGATCCCGGGGTGACCGACATCGAGCAGCGGCTCATCGAGGCGGCCCGTGACGGCGAGTGGCTGGAGTGCGCCGAGCCCGACACCGTGGTGCGGGCGGGGTTGATCAGGGAGTTGCTGCTCGGCCGCCACGGTGAGCTGGACCCGCGCGGGGTGAGGCTGAGCGGCGCGCGAGTCGAGGGCACCCTCAACCTCAACCGCATCAAGGCCTCGGTCGGCCTGGCTTTCCACCACTGCACGATCGACGAGCCGATCGAAGCGCGCTCCGCGAGTCTGCCGGATCTGGTCTTCCACGGGGGAAGTTGCGCAGGGATCCACGCGGACGGTGTTCACGTCGACGGAGACCTGTACCTGCGCCAAGGCGTCCGCATCTCCGGATCCGACACGCGCAGCACGGTCAGACTCGTCGGAGCCCACATCTCCGGCGACTTCGAACTCAGCGGCACGAGGATCACCAACACCGCCGGTGCAGCCCTGGACTGTCAAGGCCTCAGAGTCGACGGCCAGTTGTGCTTGCGAGACGGCGCCCAGGTCATCGGCCACGGCGACCGCGGCGCGATCATCCTCCAAGAAGCTCGCATGGGGTCGGTCTTCGAAATGTCGGAGGTCGAGATCACCAGCACGACCGGGCCTGCCGTGATCATCGATGGTGTCAGCATCAGCGGCTACCTGGCACTGCGGGGAGGCAGTCGGATCGCCGGGCACTGCGCCAAGGGCGCGTTCAGTCTCGTCAACGCCCACATCTCGGGGCATGCCGAACTGACTGACACCGAGATCACCAACACCGCCGGGATCGCGCTGGACGCCAACGGCGCCCAGATCGACGGGCACCTGTTTCTGCGAAACCGGCTTCTCGTCACCGGGCACAGCGAGTACGCCGCGGTCGATCTGATCAACGCCCGCGTCGGAAACATCCTCGAACTCGCCGACATCACGATCACGAACGCCAAGGGTGCGGCGCTCTCCGCCAATCGCGCCCGCATCGGCGGTGCCTTCGCCCTCCTCGGGCGGACACGGCTTTCCGCATGTGGCGATCACCCCGCGCTCAATCTGGTCGGCACGCGCATCGGTGGCAGATTCGGCTGTGCGGACGAGGTCGAATTCGAAGTGGAAGCGGAATCGACCCCGGTCCTGAACTTCCTGGACACAGCGGTGGACGTGTCGGTGAGGTTGCCGCATCCTGCGTTGTGCCCAGACCGTGGACGCGGCACGGCTTGCGGCCACAAGACACTGGTGCGTCTGGAAAACCTCGGCTATTCGTCTCTGGCATCAACGTGGGATTGGCAGGAATGGCTGCACGTGATCCGCTGCCACACCCCCGCCTACCACGCTTCGGCCTACCAACGTCTGGCCGCGGTCGAGCGAGCCGCCGGGCACGACGGCACCGTGCGCCAGATCCTGATGGCACAACAGACCGACCTGCGCCGCCGCAGTCCGCAGTCACTGGGCGGGCCGTTGACGCGGTGGTTCCACTGGCTGTGGGGAGCACTGGCCGGGTACGGATATCGGGCGCGACGGACGGCAGCGGCGTTGCTGCTCGTCCTCGTCGTCGCCGGAGCGATCGGCTGGTCTGCGGGACAGGTTTCTACGCGGCCCGGACATCTGGTCGCGGAAAGGGTTGTCACGGCACCGGTCGGGGCCGGGACGCCTTGTTCCACGGTCGAGCTGATCGGGCTCGGGCTGGATCGGGGGTTGCCGTTGGCGATGACCGGGATGCGGGCGCGGTGCGACCTCGACAGCGCGTCGAAGAAGGGGCAGGCGTTCACGGCGGCGATCTGGCTGGTGCAGCTGGCCGTGTGGGGGCTGGCGACGCTGGCGCTGGCCGGGTACACGAACCTGGTTCGCAAGCCCGGCTGAAGCCGGGGCCAATAGGGTGGGAGCGTGTTCTCGGTTTCCGAACGCGACCAGTTGCGTCGTGATCTCGTCAACGCGGCCGACGTCGATCCGCGCGTGGTCGGTGCCGCGCTGACCGGGTCCGCGGCGGTGGGCCGGGAGGACCGCTGGTCGGACATCGACTTCGCGTTGTCGGTCGAGCGGGACGTCGACGCGGTGGTGGTCGACTGGACCGCCTTGATGTACGCGTGCGGGGCGGTCGGTCATCTGGACGTGCGGCACGGGAAGACCTTGTTCCGCGTGTTCCTGATGCGGTCCACGTTGCAGGTGGACATCGCGTTCTGGCCCTCGGACGAGTTCGGGGCGACCGGGCCGACGTTCAAGCTGTTGTTCGGCGAGGCGAACGCCGTGCCCCCGGCCCGGCAGCCCGATCGGGACGAGGTGATCGGGCTCGCCTGGTTGTACGCCCTGCACGCGCGGTCGTCCATCGCGCGCGGGCGCGGGTGGCAGGCGCTCTACATGCTCAACGGCATGAGGGACCACGTCATGTCGTTGTGGTGCCTGCGCGAAGGTGTGAACGCGGTGCAGGGGCGGGGGCTGGACGACCTGCGGGACGCGGGCGCGTTCGCCGGGACGTTGGTGCTGTCCACCCATCCCGACGAGTTGCGGCGTGCGTTCCAGGTGCTGACCGGGCTGTTGGTCGAGGAGATCACTGAGCCGGAACTGCGTGAGGCCGTGCGGGCGCTGTCTCCCTGAGCAGCAACGCCGCTGTGAACAGGACGAGCACCGCCGCCGAACCGTGCACCGCGAGCGCGTAGCCCACTGTGCCGCCGTGCGTGATCACGGCCAGGCAGTCGCCGATGGGGATGATCGAGTCCGCGAGGACCACCCAGCCCAGGGCACGGCGCTGGCCCATCAGCAGCAGGATCAGGGCAGTCAGCGCGTAGGCGAGGTCGCGCACGCCCTTCACGACGTAGTAGCCGGCCGGGTCGGTGATGCCGAAGCCCGCAGCCGATCCGTCGCCGTTGAGCAGGTAGCTCAGGCCGAAGTAGAAGCCCGCCGCTACGACGAGCCAGCCCATGATCGTGGCCAAACGCATTGCATCCTCCGAGAAGTTCTAGCAGTGCTAGCGACAAGAGCGACGCTAACACTAGAGGCGCTCGGATGTCTAGCAGTGCTAGATTCAGCGGCGTGACGATCCAGAACCGGCGTGAGCGCGAGCGCGCCGAACGCCATCAGCTGATCATCGACGCCGCCCGGGACCTGGCCGAGGCGGAGGGCTGGGACGCGGTCACCACGCGCAGGCTCGCCGAGAAGGTCGAGTACAGCCAGCCGGTGCTCTACAGCCACTTCAAGGGCAAGGACGCGATCGTGCGCGCCGTCGCGATCCAGGGGTGCGGCGAGCTGGCCCGGCTGCTGCGCAAGGCCCGTCCGTCACGAGGCGAGTCACGGCTGCGAGCGGCGGCGGAGGCGTACCTGGAGTTCGCGCGACGAAGGCCCGCGCTCTACGACGCGATGTTCGTGCAGCAGTCCGACATCCCGTGGGGCACGGACGAGGTGCCGCAGGAACTGCTCGACGCGTTCGGAGAACTGGTCGCCGCGGTCGAACCCGTCCGAGGCGACCGGCACCTGGAGGCGTTGACGGAGGTCTTCTGGAGCTCGCTGCACGGCATCGCGACGCTCACGCAGGGCGGGAGACTGCGGCCGGAGTACGACGAGACCCGTCTCGACCTGCTGCTAGGTGCGCTCAGCCTCGCACAGCACGAAGACGGGCTTTGAGCCGATCCTGGTCAGCACGACCGTGGCCGATGCGGAACCGGAGAGCTTCAGGCGCTTGCGCATCGTGTTCGGGTCGACGTCGAGGCCGCGCACCAAGATCTCCAGCCGGCCGACCGACCGCGTCTTCAGCAACGACTTGAGCGACTTGTCCGTGTAGTGCCCGTGTTCGAGCACGCGGAACGCCCGGATGCCCGCGGGAGGCTTGGGCCCGCTCAGGTACGCGATGCGTTCGTCGAGCTGCCACAACCCGTGCCGGGCCGCGTAATGACGCACCAGACCGGCGCGCACGACCGCGCCGTCCGGGTCGACGAGCCACTCGCCGGGCGCGGCGACCGGGCAGTCGTCCGGTTCGGCGTCCGTCAGGGTCCACGAGCCGGCTCCGTGCAGCACGGTGGCGCGGCGCGAAACCCCCGGCGTGGCAAGGCCTCGCGTCCACAGGCAGGCCTCGCGGACCGCGCCGTCGAGGGACACGATCTCGATCTCGGCCGCCCACGGCGCGACGGCGAAATCGATGCCGGGCGCGCACTTCACCGCGAGGTCCACGCCCGCGTACACCTCGGACAGCTCGTCCAGCGGCGGCACGAAGTCCGAGGGGTTCCACTTGCGGCGGCCGGACGAGTCGCGGCGAGCGGGGTCCGCGGTGACGGCCGAAGCCCGCGACACCGGACGCAGTGCATCGGCGACGGCGACGAGCTGGCCCGGAACGTTGTTGCGCGCCATGGCGACCCGCACGGGGTCGAGGTCAGAGCCGACGCAGACGGAGGCCACCTCGCTCAGCGCGAAGAGGTCCGCGCCGACCGAACAGGTGACGTCGTGCACCGAGCGACCGGCGAACCGCAGCGCGCGGTGCCGGGCGACGGCGGAGGCCGTGGCCTGTTGCAACGCGTCGTCGGTGAAGAGCCAGGACGCGGCGGAGTCCAGTTTGGACACCGCGCGACGCCGCAGCAGCACGGTCTCCACGACAGGGGCGAACCCGGGACCCAGCCGCTTTCGGGCCGTCTCGACGTCGCGCAACCGGGAGGCGTCGGAGAAGGGCAGCGCGTCCACCTCGGCCAGCGCGGCGGTTCCGGCGGCGGAGCGCAGGAACGCCACGTCGGCGGAGGTGAACGCGTACCCCAACTCAGGAGATCTTCTGGCCGGTGATCGACACGTTGTAGAACACCTCGCGCGGCAGCACCTTCGCGAGCACGTTCTGGTCGACCCACGAGAGGTTCTGCCAGGTGCGGTAGGCGAACATCGCCCACCCGAAGCCCAGCTTCTCGCGCGGCACGGCGGCCTCGAACGTGCGCACCGGCCAGCCGAACAGAGCCGCGGACAGCTCGTCGGTCACCGCGCGGACGCCGACGGCACCGGCGCGACGAGCCGTGGCCTCCAGCTGGTCCGGGTCGAACGTGTGCAGGTCGACCACGGCCTCCAGCGCGGCCGCGCGGGAGGACTCGTCGAGCTCCTCCTGCGGACGGCGCCAGTCGCCCAGCACCGGCACGGCCTTGGTGATGTTGGTGGTCAGCCACCACGTCGCCTGGCCGAGCTTGCGGGCGTAGAAGTTGCCGATGTTCGTCGGGTCGCCCGCGAACACGAACCTGCCGCCGGGCTTGAGCACCCGCAGCACCTCGCGCATCGCCGCCTCCACGTCGGGGATGTGGTGCAGCACCGCGTGGCCGACGACGAGGTCGAACGTGTTGTCGTCGTACGGGATCCGCTCGGCGTCGGCGACCCGGCCGTCCACGTCGAGACCGAGGTGCTCGGCGTTGCGCAGCGCCACCTCGACCATGCCGGGCGACAGGTCGGTGACCGAACCCTTCTTGATCACCTCGCCCTGCATGAGGTTCAGCAGGAAGAAGCCCGTGCCGCAGCCCAGCTCCAGCGCGTGCTCGTACGGGCCGACGTCACCCGCGGCGGCGCGGAAGCGGTCCGTCGCGTAGGTGATGCAGCGGTCGTCGTACGAGATCGACCACTTCTCGTCGTACGTGCCCGCTTCCCAGTCGTGGTAGAGCACCTGCGCGAGCTTGGTGTCCTTGTACGCCGCCTCGACCTCTTCAGCCGTCGCGTGCGGGTTGGGTGCCGGGTCAGTTGCCACTGAACTTCGCCTTTCCGGGCCCGTTCTCGATGAACGACTCCACGCCCGTCTTCTTGTCCTCCGTCGCGAACAGCGCAGCGAAGAGGTGGCTTTCGAGCTTCAGACCCGACTCCAGGTCCGTGTCGAGGCCGCCGTCGACGGCGGCCTTCGTCGCGGCCAGCGCGAGCACCGGCCCGTTGACGAACTGCTTGGCCCACCGCACGGCCGCGGCGTACACGTCGTCGGGCGCGACGACCTCGTCGACCATGCCGATCTCGAGCGCCTCCTGGGCGCCGACGAACCGGCCGGTGTAGAGCAGGTCCTTGGTCTTCGACGGACCGATCAGGCGGGCGAGGCGCTGCGTGCCGCCACCGCCGGGGATCAGGCCGAGCAGGATCTCGGGCTGGCCGACCTTCGCGTTGTCGCCGGCGATGCGGCGGTCGCAGCCGAGAGCGACCTCGAAGCCGCCGCCCAGCGCGTACCCGGTGATCGCGGCGACCGTCGGCTTCGGCACCGAGGCGAGCGCGCCGAGAGCGTCGGACAGGCCCTTGGCCCGCAGCGTCATCTCGGCGTGGGAGATCTGCGCGAACTCCTTGACGTCCGCGCCGGCCGCGAAGACCTTCTCGCCGCCGTAGACGATGACCGCGTAGACGTCCGAACGCTCCGAGGCCTCCTTCGCGGCGGCCTGGAGCTCGGTCTGCACCTGCCGGTTCAGGGCGTTCATCGGCGGCCGCTCCAGGCGGATCGTGCCGATCCCGTCCTCGACCTCAAGCCTCACGAACTCAGCCACTATGCTCCTTTGCCGCTGCTTCGCAGACGGCGGCGAGTTCGCCGGGAAGTGGGGGGGGGGGGGGGGCGCGGGCGCCCGGCACGCCGCGGGCGGGGGGGGATCTGCGGGGGGGGCGGGCCCTCTTGGCGGGCCCCCCGGCGCGGGGGGGGGCGCCCCCCCCGCCCCCCCCCCCCCCCCGACGCGAACTCGCGATGCCGTCCGACTGCCGTCACGTTACCTAGCGGTAGCTTCTCAAACTTTCCTGCGGGCGAAGAAGCGGTCCCCGGACTTCTGCAATTCGAGATCCTGGCCGAACGTCTTCGAGAGGTTCTCCTCGGTCAGGGTGTCCTCCAGGAGGCCCTGGGCCACGATCGAGCCCTCGCGCAGCAGCAACGCGTGGGTGAAGCCGGGCGGGATCTCCTCGACGTGGTGCGTGACCAGCACCATCGCGGGCGCGTCCGGGTCCATCGCCAGCTCCGACAGCTTCGCGACCAGGTCCTCGCGGCCGCCGAGGTCGAGGCCCGCGGCGGGCTCGTCGAGCAGCAGCATCTCGGGGTCGGTCATCAACGCGCGGGCGATCAGCGTGCGCTTGCGCTCGCCCTCGCTCAGCGTGCCGTAGAGGCGGTCGGCGAGGTGCGCCATGCCGAGGGTGCCGAGCAGCTCGCGGGCGCGGTCCGTGTCCTGCTTGCCGTACTCCTCGCGCCAGCGGCCGAGCACCGCGTACCCGGCGGAGACGACCAGGTCGACGACCGTCTCGTCCGGCGGGATGCGGCCGCCCAGGGCCGCGGAGCACAGGCCGATCCGGGGCTTGAGCTCCTGGACGTCCGTCTTGCCCAGACGTTCACCCAGGAGGTGGACCTTGCCCTTGGTCGGGTGCAGGTCGGCGCTGGAGAGCCTCAGCAGGGTGGTCTTGCCGGCGCCGTTCGGGCCCAGCACCACCCAGCGCTCGTCCAGTTCCACGCTCCAGTCGATGTTTCCGACCAGCGTGTTCTTGCCTCGGCGGACCGATACGCCCGCCATGTGCACGACCAGATCTGTCACGTCGACGTCCGCCACGCCCCCATTCTTCCGAACGGCCTCGCACCGACCACCCATCGGGGTGTCCCTCGCGCCGGGTGAGCCCGCTGCGCCGCCTGTGTGAACTCTCAAGTTTTTTGTCGGTATCGGATGCCAAGATCGGAGGCATGGCTACGCGACCCGAGTCCGAGGTGCTGGCAGGCCGACCGTTCCCACTGGGGGCACACGCCGAGGCAGGCGGTGTCCGGTTCGCGGTGACGTCGCACGTCGCCGACGCGGTCGAGGTCTGCCTGGTCGACGACGACGGCACCGAGAAACGGGTCGAGCTGACCGAACGGACGTTCGGCGTCTGGCACGGTCTCGTGCCGGGCGTCACCCCCGGCCAGCGGTACGGGTTCCGGGTGCACGGGCCGTACGACGCGGGGCGCGGGCTGCGCTGCAACCCGGCGAAGCTGCTGGTCGACCCGTACGCGCGGCAGATCGAGGGCGGGATCACGAACCTGGAGGCCTCGCTCGGCTACGTCGGCGACCCGATGCACGGGCCGCCGTCCGCGGTCGACTCGCTCGGCAGCGTCCCCCTGTCGGTCGTCAGCTCACCGGGCGGCGCGGACACGGGGATGAAGCCCGACGTGCCGTTCGAAGAGGCGGTCATCTACGAGATGCACGTCAAGGGCTTCACGAAGAACCACCCGGAGATCCCGGAGAAGCTGCGCGGCACGTACCTCGGGCTCGCGCACCCGGCGGCGATCGAGCACCTCACCCGGCTCGGCGTCACGACCGTCGAACTGCTGCCGGTCCAGGCTTTCCAGGACGAGCCGTCGCTGCTGAGCAGGGGCGCGACCAACTACTGGGGCTACTCGCCGCTGGGCTACTGCGCGCCGCACGCCGCGTACGCGAGCGAGCCCGGCAACGAGGTCCAGGAGTTCCGCACGATGGTCGCGGCGATGCACGCGGCGAACATCGAGGTGCTGATCGACGTCGTCTACAACCACACCTGCGAGGGCGGTCCCGGCGGGCCGACGATCTGCTTCCGCGGCTACGACGCGCCGGGGTACTACCTGCACGCCGGCGGCGGCAGCACGGTCGACATCACCGGCTGCGGCAACACGCTGGACGCCGGGTCGCCGCAGGTCGTGCGGCTGGTCACCGACTCGCTGCGGTACTGGGCCGAGGAGATGGGCGTCGACGGGTTCCGGTTCGACCTCGCCTCGACGATGGGCCGGCCGGGCGGCGGGTTCTTCGACCGCGACTCGGCGCTGCTCACGGCCATCACGACGGACCCGGTGCTGTGCCGGTCCAAGCTGATCGCCGAGCCGTGGGACGCGACGGGCGACGGCTACCGGGTCGGAGACTTCGGCATGCAGTGGGCCGAGTGGAACGGCCGTTACCGCGACACGGTCAGGGACTTCTGGCGCGGCCACACGTCCGTGCGCGACCTCGCGTACCGGCTCTCCGGGTCGAGCGACCTCTACGCGGACGACCTGCGCCGGCCGTGGCAGTCGATCAACTTCATCACCGCGCACGACGGGTTCACGCTGCGGGACCTGGTGTCGTACAACGACAAGCACAACGAGGAGAACGGCGAGGACAACCGCGACGGCACGAACGACAACCGTTCGTGGAACTGCGGTGCCGAGGGTGAGACGTCCGATCCCGAGATCCTCGCGCTGCGGGCGCAGCAGGCGCGGAACCTGCTCTCGACGCTGCTGCTGTCGACCGGCACGCCCATGATGACGGCGGGCGACGAGATGTGGCGCACCCAAGGCGGCAACAACAACGCGTACTGCCTCGACAACCGCGTCTCGTGGGTCGACTGGACGAGGAGCGACGCGAGCGAGGCGCTGCTGGGGTTCACGCAGCGGCTGATCGACCTGCGCGCGTCGTCACCGGCGTTGCGGCAGCCCGAGTTCTTCGAGGGCCGCACGACGCCCAGCGGCAACCCCGACCTGGTGTGGTTCCGGCCGGACGGGCAGGAGATGGCCGAGACGGACTGGTTCGACGAGGGCCGCCGCACGCTCGGCATGTTCATCGACGGCTCGAACTGCCTCTCCCGCACACGGGACGGCGAGCTCGTGTCCGACGACTCGTGGCTGATGCTGATGCACGCCGGTGCGGACGCCATCAGCGTGACGCTGCCGCACGAGCGCTACGGGCCGGCGTACGAGCCGTTCCTCGACACGACGACGCCGGACGGCTCCCCCGCGAATCCCGGTTCTTTCGCGCCGCGGGAGAAGCTCACCGTGCCCGCGCGCTCGTTGCTGCTGCTCCGCATACCGCGCTGAACTCCTTGCGGTCACTTGACTCTGTGTCCGAGGTTCTTCCGGCAAATGGACGCTCTAGCCACATTCAGAGCGCGTCTGGCACCATCACGCCCGTGGTCGTCTATTGCTGGACGGACCGCACGATCGACCTCGTTCTCGTGGCGTCGTGCGGGTGTAGCTCGACGCGACGCACGCGCTGACAGCGCCCTGCGTCGCGTCTTGATCGCTACCCGTACCCGACGCGGCCTTCAGGAGCGAGTGCGTGACCTCGACGTATGCCGACCATGATCAATTCGACCTCCACCCGGTGCTGGACAGCCGGCTGCTGCGTGACGTGATCCACCCGTCGCGCGACCTGTGGACGCCGCGCGAGCTGCGCGACCTCACCTCGTTCGTGGCGAGCGAGCTGACCACCGGGCTGCTCCAGATCCTCGACTACTCGACCGAACGCCGCTGGTGGGCGCGGCTGGGGCTGACCGAGGGCGTCGAGCTGTGGCTGCTGTCGTGGCTGCCGGGCCAGGGCACCGAACCGCACGACCACGGCGGCTCGGCCGGGTCGTTCACCGTGCTGACCGGCAGGCTGCGGGAGGACTACCGCTACCCCGCCGGGCCGATCCGGTCCGCGGTGCGCGACACCGGCGACGCGCTGGGCTTCGGGTCCGGACGCGCGCACCAGGTGCTGAACCCGTTCGAGGCGCCGGCCGCGACCGTGCACGCCTACTCGCCGCCGCTCGTGCCGACCCGCGAGTACGCCTCGCTGCACGACATCCCCGACTCGATCCCACCCCTGCCCGCGCAGCGCCTGCCGCTGGCCGAACTGCGTCAGCTGGCCGACCTGGAGGGCCCGTGAGCAACCTCGACACCATCCTCGAAGACGCCCGGTCGCACCTCAAGCGGCTGGAACCGCACGAGGTGCTCGCGCTGGACGACGTGCTCGTCGTCGACATCCGGCCCGCGCACAACCGCCTGGCCGAGGGCGAGATCGAGAACTCCGTCGTGGTCGAGCGGATCGTGCTGGAGTGGCGGCTCGACCCGGCCGGCGAGTGGCGGCTGCCGGGCTTCACCGCCGACACGACCGTCGTCGTCGTGTGCAACGAGGGCTGGGCGTCGTCGCTCGCGGCCCGGGACCTGCAACGGGTCGGGCTGCCCAACGCGACGGACCTCGTCGGCGGATACCGGGGCTGGCGCGCGGCCGGCCTGCCGATCCGCGAGGGCGGCACACAGCCCGTGGTCTGACCGTGGAACCGCTGCCACGCCGGTAACGTCTGGTGATCGTGACAGTTGCGCGCTGGGTCGTGACGGCACTCGTGGTGGCCGGAACGATCGCCTGGACCCTCCCGGAGTTCCACCTCGGCCTGGCGGGAGCGCTGGTCGGCCTGATCGTGGAGCTGACCGCGGCCCAGGCCGGCCTGGCACTCGGCGCCGTCCTGTTCGGACTCCGGATCACGCACGTGATCATCGGCATCGGCGGTGAGCTCAAGTCGTGGACGTGGGCGCACCAGCGGCTCGTCCTGCGCCGGATCCCCGCGCTCGCGACCATCGGGATCACCGGGCTGAAGCCGGGGGTGCGCCGGCGGACCGTCCTCACCGGAGCGTTCGCGATCGTCTTCTGCGCGGTGGTCGCGGCGGTGACGTGGCTCGCCACCGGCAGCGCGTTCGGCAAGGGCATGGCGCTCGCCGCCACCACCTGCTTGTTCTGGCAACTCGTGCCGGTCCAGCGGCCGGGCAACACGAGCTTGGGCTGGTTCGTGTTCTCGCTGCCGAAGCTCTCCGGACGGCCGCTCGGCGAGCTGGAGGCAGGGCCCGGCGTGCTCGCCGGCATGGACGCCTACCAGCGCGGTGACCTCGACGAGGCCGAGCGCGTCTGCGCCGAGCTGGCGCGCGAGCACCCCGACCTGATCACCGTCGTCGGACTCGAGGTGGTGACGTCCTGCGCCCGCGAGCGGTACCTCGAAGCGCTGCGGACGGTGACCGGGCTGACCGGTCGCGAGGACCTGAGCACGCGCGACCTGGCGTTCGTCATGGCCACCACCGCGGGGGTCGCCGTGCTGGCGGTCGAGGCGGGACAGTTCCCCGCGGAGGTGGGGCTGGAGACCGCGCGCAGCATGTTCGGCACCGCCTACGAGGCCGGATATCCGAAACACCGCGCGAACGGGACGCTGGCGATCATGGCGTTGATCGAGGGCGACACCGCGAAGGCCAGGCGGCTCGCGGGCTGCTCGGCCGAGTCGAGCGAGAACGCGCAGGGCCGTGCCGACGACCTGATCACCATCGCGCGGGCGTGGATGGCGGACGGCGACAACGCGAAGGCCCGCCAACTCGTGGCCGAGGCGCACGAGCTCGCGGGCTGGAGTCCGCGGGTGGCGGCGACCCGCGCCCGCCTGCAGATCAGCTGACCTTCGAACGGAACAGCACGCACGGCAAAGGGCCCGTCACCGGGAACGGTGACGGGCCCTTTCCCACCCCGCGATCAGATCAGCCCTTCTCCACCGGCAGCGGCACGCCGGGCAGCGTCGGCAGGCCACCGGGAGGCGCCGGCAGGCCGCACTTGCTCAGCAGTTCTTTGACGGTGTCGAGCACCGCGGTCAGCATCGTGGTGATCTTGCCGACGTCAGGGGGCCCGCCCGCGGCGCCGAGGACCGTGCCGCCCAGCCCTGCGATGGCCGAGATCAGGTTCAACACGACGGGCAGGCACTGGTCGGCCGGACCCGTGTACTCGGCGGCCCTCGCCGGCAGGGGTACGCCCGGCGCGCTGACAGGTGGTGTCGGTAGGCATCCGGCGTTCTGCATCGCTGTCACGAGGCCGAGGAGGTCACCGATCAACGGTTTCACGGCTTCCACGTTGGGCACGGGCACGAGACCGCCGACGGCTTTCTTGAGCTTCGCGACGAAGTCCGTCACGAGACCGGCGCAGGCGGCTGGGAGTTCTGGCGCGGCGGGCGACGCACTGGCAGCCGGGATGGTCGAGGCGGTGAACAGAGCGGCGACGAGCGAGAGTGCGGTAATCGTCTTCTTCACGGCTACCTTCTTCCTCAAAGCGCAATTCATTTGGAGCCGCTCCGAGAAAGCTTTCGGCGAATTCCCGTGCGGTTCATTCCACGTCCAGGAGCGTAAGTCCGCATCCAGGCTCCTACCAGCGGAGATCGTGAATTCACCCGCTCGAAAAAGGGCTCATTCGTTTGAGCGAAGGAGTTCGAGGGGTACAGGCCTGCCCCAGATCACGACCAGTGAACAGGCAACAAGGAAGACGAACACATCAGGGCATCCAGCCCGCCGTTTTCAGGCGGGCCGGATGCCCTGAGTCAGTGCCGTGGAGCGATCAGCCGGCCAGAACGACCCTGCCGAGTTCCGCGGAGGTCGCCAGCAGGCCGTGGCGCGGCAGCACGCGCACGGTGTAGCCGAGCGCTCCGGCGTGCGGCAGCGGCACCTCGGCCTCGTAGTTGCCGTTGCCCGCGTAGTTCATGGGCGCGGACACGATGTCCTTGAGCTCGTCGGAGTCGTGCGACACCTTGCCCAGCACGACCTGGACGTCCACTTCGGACGGCTCCAGCCCGGCCAGTTCGACCCGTGCCCGCACGATGACGGGCGCTCCGAGCACCGGCACCGAGGAGCCGCTGATCACCAGGTCGCTGTCGAGCACCCGCACCCGCGTCCACGACGCGCGCAGCCGGTGCCGGTATGCGGAGAGCTCCTTGGCGCCCCGGTAGCCCTCACCGACGACGTTCTGCGCGGACGCGGCGGCCGGCGCGTAGTAGGTCTCGACGTACTCGCGGACCATGCGCGAGGCCTGCACCACCGGGCCGAGCGAGGCCAGCGTGTGCCGGACCATCGACATCCAGCGGGTCGGCACGCCGTCCTCGCCCCGGTCGTAGAACAGCGGCGCGACCTGCGAACCGAGCAGGTCGTACAGCGCGTTGGCCTCCAGGTCGTCCCGGCGGACCGGGTCGTTGACCCCGTCCGCGGTCGGGATGGCCCAGCCGTTCGAGCCGTCGTACAGCTCGTCCCACCAGCCGTCGCGGATGGAGAGGTTGAGGCCGCCGTTCAGCGCCGCCTTCATGCCGGACGTACCGCACGCTTCGAGAGGGCGCATCGGGTTGTTCAGCCACACGTCGCAGCCCCAGTACAGGTACCGGGCCATGGACATGTCGTAGTCCGGCAGGAACACGATCCGGTGCCGCACGCCCGCCTCGTCGGCGTAACGCACGATCTGCTGGATCAGCGCCTTGCCGCCGTCGTCGGCCGGGTGCGACTTACCCGCCACGACGAGCTGCACGGGCCGTTCGGGGTGCAGCAGCAGCGAACGCAGCCGCTCCGGGTCGCGCAGCATCAGCGTGAGGCGCTTGTACGTCGGCACGCGCCGTGCGAAGCCCACGGTCAGCACGTCGGGGTCGAAGACCGAGTCGGTCCAGCCCAGCTCCAGCGCCGACGCGCCGCGCTGCAGCCACGACTCGCGCACGCGGCGGCGCACCTCGTCGACGAGCCGGCCGCGCAGCGTCGACCGCAGCTCCCACAGCCCGGCGTCGGTGACCGGCTCGAACGCGCCGATGCCGAGGCCGTTGCTCGTGTGGCTGTCTGCCTCGGACGCTCCGAGCAGCTTGCTCATCTCGGTCGCGGCCCACGTCGGCCCGTGCACGCCGTTGGTGACCGAACCGATCGGCACCTCGGTGGCGTCGAAGCCCGGCCAGAGGCCGCGGAACATGTCCCGGCTGACCTCACCGTGCAGTTTGGACACGCCGTTCGCGCGCTGGGCGAGCCGCAGGCCCATGTGAGCCATGTTGAACATGCCCGGGTTGTCCTCGGCACCCAGCGCGAGGATGCGCTGGGTGTTCACGCCGGGGACCAGGTTCTCGGCGCCGAAGTAGTGCTGGACCAGGTCGACCGGGAAGCGGTCGATGCCGGCGGGCACCGGCGTGTGCGTCGTGAACACCGCGCCCGCGCGCGAGGCCGTCAACGCCTGGTCGAAGTCGAGACCGTCGTTGGTGATGTACTCGCGGATCCGCTCCAGGCCGAGGAACCCGGCGTGGCCCTCGTTGGTGTGGAAGACCTCGGGCTGCGGGTGGCCGGTGAGCTCGCAGAACGTGCGCACGGCGCGCACGCCGCCGATGCCGGCGAGGATCTCCTGGCGGATCCGGTGGTTCTGGTCGCCGCCGTAGAGCCGGTCGGTGACGCCGCGCAGGTCCTCGTCGTTCTGCTCCACGTCCGAGTCGAGCAGGAGCAGCGGGATGCGTCCGACCTGCGCCTTCCAGATCTTGGCGCGCAGCATCCGGTCGCCCGGCATGGCCACGTGGACCAGCAGCGGCAGCCCGGACGGCTCGGTCAGCAGCTCCAGCGGCAGCCCGCGCGGGTCGAGCGCCGGGTAGTGCTCGATCTGCCAGCCGTCGAGCGACAGCGACTGCCGGAAGTACCCGGAGCGGTAGAGCAGGCCGACGGCGATCAGCGGAACGCCCAGGTCGGAGGCTGCCTTGAGGTGGTCGCCCGCGAGGATGCCGAGGCCGCCCGAGTAGTTGGGCAATGCCTCGTGCACGCCGAACTCCATGGAGAAGTACGCGACGCTCGTGGGCAGCGGTGTGTCTGGTGCCCCGTGCTCGCGGCGCTGGGCGATCTCGTCCTGCCTGCGCTGGTACCAGCGCGGGCCCTGGACGTACCGCTCCAGGTCGCTCGCGAGCGCGTGGAGCTTGAGCAGGAACTGCTCATCTCGCGCCAGCGACTCCAGCTTTCCCGCGTCGACGACGGAGAGCAGGCGCAACGGGTCGCCACCGACCTCGGACCAGACACGGGGGTCGATCGAGGCGAAGAGGTCCTGCGTGGGCGGGTGCCACGTCCAGCGCAGGTTGGTGGCGAGCGTGCTCAGCGCGGACAAGGGCTCCGGCAGGCTGGCTCGGACGGTGAACCGGCGAAGTGCTCGCATGACGAGCGAACTTACCTGCCACCCCTGAGTGCCTGACAACGTTCCCGGCCACACCTGCAACGACTTGCAGAACCGGTCAAGACGGGGACCGGCCGTGAGCAGCGGATACTTCGGACCCCGATCAACCCCGCTGCTCGTCCGTGATCAGCGGCTTGTCGCCCTTGCCGGAGATCTTGAGCGTGTGCTCCTCGGTCGTCGCCTTGTTCGTTTCCTTCTCGGTCAGCTCCAGCAGCGTCGTGACGGTGAACGTGCCGTCCTCGTTCGCGTTCACCAGCGGCCCCTCCTTGATCGCGATCTTGGAGTACTGCCCCCAGAACTCCTTCTCCTCGGC
The DNA here is from genome assembly GCF_026242055.1 of Lentzea sp. NEAU-D7. GTDB lineage: Bacteria > Actinomycetota > Actinomycetes > Mycobacteriales > Pseudonocardiaceae > Lentzea. The sequence continues at coordinate 148,243 of NZ_JAPJDL010000022.1, forward strand.
CGCGCCCGGCGCCTGGGCCGGGTCCCAGTCGCCGCGGGCGGCGTCGACGTTCGACGGCAGCTTCGCGTAGTGCTGCTTCACGAAGGTGGTGATCTGGGCGACCGAGAACTTGGTGGCGGGCGGCTTCGACGACGGCGGCTGGCTCGGCTTGGTCTGCGACGGCGTCTGCTTCTCGGTCGTCTTGGCCGGGGGGTTGGTGGTCGGCTTGCCGTAGGTGGGCTCCGGGGTCTCCGACGTGGTCACCGGCGTCGAACTGGGGCCACCCGCGGTCGAGTCGCCCCCGTAGTTCGAGATGATCGCGTAGGCGACGCCGGAGATCAGGAGCACGCCGAGGACGGCGGCCGCGACCGCGAGACCCCGGTTGCTCTTCTTCGGTTCGGGCTCGGGCTCGTAGTCGTCGTAGGTCGCGGGCAGCGGCGCGGGCGGCCGGGTGCGCGGCGCCTGCGGCGGCATCGTGCGCGGCGGGCCCTGCACGGTGCCCGGCCCCGCGGCGCCCATCACGGCGGTGCCGGTCGGCGGCGTCATCGGGCGCGGCGGGATCACACGGGTGACGGGGACCGGGGCGCCGGACGCGATCGCCTTCAGCTCCTCGGCGGCCTGGGCGGCGGTGGGGCGCTGCGACGGCTCGTTCGCGAGGAGCCGGGTCAGCAGGCCGGTGAGCGGGCCCGAGCGCGTCGGCGGGCGGGTCTCACCCCGCGCCACCTTGTAGAGCAGGCCCAGGTCGTTCGTGCTCTTGCCGAACGGCGGCTCGCCCTCGGTCATCGCGTAGATCGTCGCGCCGAGCGAGAACACGTCCGAGGGCGGCGCGGGCTCGGCACCGCGGGCCAGTTCCGGCGCCAGGTACGCGGGGGTGCCCGCGAGCATGCCGGTCTTCGTCACGGCCACATCGCCCAAAGCGCGCGAAATGCCGAAGTCGGTGATCTTCACCGTGCCGTCGCGTCCAATGAGGACGTTGCCGGGCTTGATGTCGCGGTGCACGATGCCCGCGCTGTGGGCTGCGGCCAGCGCGCCGGCGGCCAGCGAACCGATCCGCGCCGCCTCCTGAGGAGGCATCGGGCCGCGTTCCAGGACCGAGGAGAGGTTGCGGGACGGCAAATACTCCATGACAAGACAGGGCTTGCCGTCCTCGACCACGACGTCGTACACGGCGATCGCGTTCGGGTGCTGCAGCCGGGCGGCGATGCGGCCCTCGCGCATGGCGCGCTGCACGGCCTCGTGGAACTCGTTCGACTCGACGTCGTTCAGAAGCAGCTGCTTGACCGCCACGTCACGGTGCAGGAACTCGTCGCGTGCTCGCCACACGACACCCATGGCACCGGCGCCGAGCTGATCGAGCAGGACGTAGCGACCTCCAAGCTTGTTCACGCGCGCACGGTACCTGTAGCGCGCCCTTAACACGGTGAGTTGTACGGGAAGAGTCCAATGGAGAGGACGCCACATGCCGGGAACGTGGCCGAGAGACCCTGGACACGATCAACGCTTGAGGTGTGCGATCGACAGTGGTGGGGTACGGATCTAGATGGGGCAACCCGCTGTCACACGGCTTGATCGAGCAAGGCAGGATTTGACGCATCAACGCGAAGCGACACGGCGGAAGGGCGCTGCCGATGAGCGGACGGCTCGGTATCGACGACGTATCCCCGGTGGTGTCGGCTGGCAGGTATCCAGCCAAAGCCGTTGTGGGAGAACAGATTCCGGTTGCGGCCACGGTGTGGCGCGAGGGACACGACAAACTCGCGGCCACAGTCAGCTGGCGCGGACCGAACGACCGAGTCGCTCGTCAGACGCGCATGCACGAGGTCGGGATCGGCCTCGACCGGTGGGGCGCGACCGTGGTTCCGGACGCCGAAGGCGCCTGGACGTTCCGGATCGATGCGTGGAGTGACCCCTGGGGCACCTGGAACCACGCCGTTGAGGTGAAGATCGCGGCGGGACAGGGTCCCGGTGATCTCGCAAACGATCTTGAAATCGGAGCAGGACTACTCGATCGGGTGGCAAGGCGACCCGATAGGCGACAAGAGCGAGCACTGCTCACGTCCGCGGCGGCGGCGTTGCGGGACGAGAACCGGCCGCTCGCCGAACGCGTCGCGCCGGCCTTCGCCGCCGACGTGCAGAAGGTGATGTTCGAGCACCCCGTGCGCGAGCTGATCACCAAGGGCAGGACGTACAAGATCTGGTGCGACCGGAAGAAGGCCGCCTACGGCTCCTGGTACGAGTTCTTCCCGCGCAGCACCGGCGGGATCGACGAGACCGGCCAGGCGGTGCACGGCACGTTCGCCACGGCGACCAAGGAGCTCGACCGGGTTGCGGCGATGGGCTTCGACGTCGTCTACTTCCCGCCGATCCACCCGATCGGCCGAGTCAACCGCAAGGGCCCCAACAACACGCTCGTGGCGACCCCCGAGGACACGGGATCACCGTGGGCGATCGGCGCGGACGAGGGCGGGCACGACGCGATCCACCCGCAGCTCGGCACGATCGAGGACTTCGACGCGCTCGTCGAACGCGCCAAGGAGCTGGGCCTCGAGGTGGCGCTCGACTTCGCGCTGCAGTGCGCGCCCGACCACCCGTGGGTGCTCAAGCACCCGGAGTGGTTCACGACGCAGCCCGACGGCACGATCGCGTACGCCGAGAACCCGCCCAAGAAGTACCAGGACATCTACCCGATCAACTTCGACCTCGACCCGCAGGGCCTCTACCACGAGGTGCTGCGCGTGGTCCTGTACTGGGCCGAGCACGGGGTGCGGATCTTCCGGGTCGACAACCCCCACACCAAGCCGCCGGACTTCTGGCAGTGGCTGATCTGGAAGGTGAAGGAGGTCTACCCGGACACGCTGTTCCTGGCGGAGGCCTTCACCCGCCCGGCCCGCCTGTACGGCCTGGCCAAGCTCGGCTTCACGCAGTCCTACACGTACTTCACGTGGCGGACGAGCAAGCAGGAGCTGATCGAGTTCGGCGAGGACGTCCGCGACCACTGGGACGAGGCCCGGCCGAACCTCTTCGTGAACACGCCGGACATCCTGCACGAGTCGCTGCAGCACGGTGGCCCGGCGATGTTCGGGCTGCGCGCGGCTCTCGCTGCCACCCTCTCCCCCACGTGGGGCGTGTACAGCGGCTACGAGCTCTTCGAGCACGAGGCCGTGAAGCCCGGAAGCGAGGAGTACCTCAACTCCGAGAAGTACCAGTTGCGGCCTCGCGACTACGCCCGTGCACTGGCGGACGGACGTAGTCTCGAACCGTGGCTGCGCAAGCTCAACCACATCCGCAAGGCGCATCCCGCGCTCCAGCAGATGCGCACGCTGAAGTTCCAGAGCATCGAGAACGACGCGCTGGTCGCCTACTCCAAGCGTGACCCGGAAACGGGCGACACGGTCGTCGTCGTGGTCAGCCTCGACCCGCACAACGCGCAGGAGGGGACGTTGTACCTCGACCTGCCCGACCTCGGGTTCGACTGGCACGAGCGGGTGATCGCGCACGACGAGGTCACCGGCGAGACGTGGGACTGGGGACAGGCCAACTACGTCCGCCTCGAGCCGTGGCGCGCCACCGCGCACGTCGTGAGCTTGCAGCGCCGTTTCAGCTGATCAACCCGCACAACCCCCGACGAGGTGGGAACCCATGGCCGACGACTCCCGTCCCGACGCTGCGCTCGGGCTGGAAGGAACACCGCACACCGGAGAAGCCATCGACGACGACGGCTTCCTGGTCGAACCTCAGGCTGAGGACTTCAAGTCGGCGAAACCGGCATCCGCCAACCCGGACTGGTTCAAGGGCGCTGTCTTCTACGAGGTGCTGGTCCGCGCCTTCAGCGACTCCAACGGCGACGGCACGGGCGACCTCCGCGGTCTCGCCTCGCGCCTCGACTACCTGGAGTGGCTCGGCGTCGACTGCCTCTGGCTGCCGCCGTTCTACGCCTCGCCGCTGCGCGACGGCGGGTACGACATCAGCGACTTCCGCGCGGTGCTGCCCGAGTTCGGCACCGTCGAGGACTTCGTGTACCTGCTGGAGGAGGCGCACCGGCGCGGGATCCGCGTGATCACCGACCTGGTGCTCAACCACACCTCCGACGCGCACCCGTGGTTCCAGGAGTCGCGGCAGAACCCGGACGGCCCGTACGGCGACTACTACGTGTGGAGCGACGACGACTCGCGCTACAGCGACGCGCGGATCATCTTCGTCGACACGGAGACGTCGAACTGGACCTACGACCCGGTGCGCGGGCAGTTCTTCTGGCACCGCTTCTTCAGCCACCAGCCGGACCTCAACTACGAGAACCCGGAAGTGCAGGAGGCGATGCTCGACATCCTGCGGTTCTGGCTCGACCTCGGCATCGACGGGTTCCGCCTCGACGCCGTGCCGTACCTCTTCGAAGAGGAGGGCACGATCTGCGAGAACCTGCCGCGCACCCACGAGTTCCTGAAGAAGTGCCGCAAGGTCGTCGACGACGAGTTCCCCGGCCGGGTGCTGCTGGCCGAAGCGAACCAGTGGCCGTCGGACGTGGTCGAGTACTTCGGCGACCCCGCGGTCGGCGGCGACGAGTGCCACATGGCGTTCCACTTCCCGCTGATGCCGCGGATCTTCATGGCGGTGCGGCGCGAGTCGCGGTTCCCGATCTCGGAGATCCTCGCGCAGACGCCGTCGATCCCCGAGAACGCCCAGTGGGGCATCTTCCTGCGCAACCACGACGAGCTCACGCTCGAGATGGTCAGCGACGAAGAACGCGACTACATGTACTCGGAGTACGCCAAGGACCCGCGGATGAAGGCGAACATCGGCATCCGCCGCCGCCTCGCACCGCTGCTGGAGAACGACCGCAACCAGCACGAGCTGTTCACCGCGCTGCTGCTGTCGCTGCCCGGATCGCCCGTTCTGTACTACGGCGACGAGATCGGTATGGGCGACAACATCTGGCTGCAGGACCGCGACGCCGTGCGCACGCCGATGCAGTGGACCCCGGACCGCAACGCGGGCTTCTCCTCCTGCGACCCCGGCCGGATCTACCTGCCGGTGATCATGGACCCGGTCTACGGCTACCAGGGCCTGAACGTCGAGGCCCAGCTCAACAGCTCGACATCGCTGCTCAACTGGACCCGGCACATGATCGAGGTGCGCAAGCAGCACCACGCGTTCGCCGAGGGCGACTTCACCGAGCTCGGCGGCTCGAACCCGAGCGTGCTCGCCTACAAGCGGCAGTGGAAGCGCCCGGACGGCCGCGAGGACATCGTGCTCTGCGTGAACAACCTGTCGCGCTTCCCGCAACCCGTCGAGCTGGACCTCTCCGAGCACCGCGACTACGCGCCGATGGAGCTCACCGGAGGTGTCAAATTCCCCGCGATCGGGGAACTCCCCTACCTGTTGACCCTCCCGGGTCACGGTTTCTACTGGTTCCAGCTGGTAGAGGCGGGCGACGACAGCGAGATGAGGTGAACCGCGCGTGACCGATCCCCACGAACTGGTCGAGAAGCTGGCCGCCTCGCTACCCGATCTGCTCCCGGCCGCCAGGTGGTTCGGCGGTAAGGACAAGCCGATCACGGCCGTCCGTCCACTGAGGACGACGCTCGTGGACGGCGACCTGGTGCACGTGATCTTCGAGGTCGAACAGCCCGGACGCACCGAGAGCTACCAGGGCGCGTTGAGCCTGAGCACCGGCGCCTGGGACGTCCTGCTCGACCCCGAGCACAACGGCGTGCTGCTCGACCGGATCGCGTCCGGGTACACCGTCGACGGCATCACGTTCGCGCACGAGCCCGGCACCGAGCTGCGGTCGGGCCTGCGCGGGCGGCCGATCGGCGTCGAGCAGTCCAACACGTCGCTGATCTACGGCCAGCAGTACATCCTGAAGATCTTCCGCAAGCTCGCGAACGGCGAGAACCGGGACCTGACGATGCACCGCGCGTTGCGGTCGGTCGGCTGCGAGCACATCGCGCAGCCGCTGGGCTCGATCTCCACCACCCTGAACGACCAGCAGATCACGCTCGCGATGCTGCAGGAGTTCCTGCCGGACGCGGTCGAGGGCTGGGACATGGCCAAGACCTCGGTGCGCGACCTGATGGCCGAGGCCGACCTGCACGCGTTCGAGGTCGGCGGCGACTTCGCGGGCGAGGCGCAACGCCTCGGCCACGCCGTCGCGAAGGTGCACGCCGACCTCGCCGAGGCGATGGGCACGCGGATCGCGGACGAGGACGCGATCGAGCGCGCCATCGAGGGCATGCAGCGGCGCTTGGGCGTCGTGCTGGAGGCGGTGCCGGAGCTGGGCCGCCACGAGGTGCCGTTGCGCGCCGCGTTCGAGGAGGCCCGCCACCACATCGGTGCTATCCCGATCCAGCACATCCACGGCGACCTGCACCTCGGTCAGGTGCTGCGGACCGTGCACGGCTGGTTGCTGATCGACTTCGAGGGCGAGCCGGCGGCGACGGTCGAGGACCGCCTCGCGCTGCGGTCGCCGTTGCGCGACGTGGCGGGGATGCTGAGGTCGTTCGACTACGCGGCCAGGCAGCTGCTCATCGGGCAGCCCGACGACGACCAGCTCGCCTACCGCGCGATGGAGTGGACGAAGCGGAACCGGGCGGCGTTCTGCGACGGCTACGCCGAGGTGGCGGGCGACCCGCGCGACCACGCGCACCTGCTGCGCGCGTTCGAGCTGGACAAGGCCGTCTACGAGGTCGCATACGAGCACGCCAACAGGCCGGAGTGGTTGACGGTTCCGCTGTCGTCGATCGCCCGGATGACTAGCGGAGGAGAGTAAGCCGTGAAGGCCGACCTGGACCGGCTCCTGTCAGGTGCGCACCACGACCCGCACTCGGTGCTGGGTGTGCACACCGTCGGCGACCAGGTGATCGCGCGGGCGTTGCGCCCAGGCGCGACGTCGGTCGCCATCTCATGGGGTGACAAGCAGGTCGAGCTGCCACGGATCGCCGACGCGCTGTTCGAGGGCGAGCTGCCCGAAGCGCCCGGCGACTACCGGCTGCTGGTGTCCTACGGCGACCACACGGTCGAGGTCGACGACCCGTACCGGTGGCTGCCGACCGTCGGCGAGCTCGACCTGCACCTCATCGGCGAGGGCCGGCACGAACGGCTCTGGGACGTGCTCGGCGCACACGTCCGCTGCTACGAGACGATCGCCGGTGACGTCACCGGCGTCTCGTTCGCGGTGTGGGCGCCGAACGCGCGCGGCGTGCGCGTGACCGGCGACTTCGACGGCTGGGACGGACGCGCGAACCCGTTGCGCTCCATGGGTTCCAGCGGCGTGTGGGAGGTCTTCCTGCCGAACGTCGTGGTGGGCTCGCGGTACAAGTTCCGCATCCTCGGCCAGGACGGCGTCTGGCACGAGAAGGCCGACCCGATGGCGTTCGCGACGGAGGTCCCGCCGCAGACGGCCTCGGTCGTCACGCGGTCCGAGTACCAGTGGCAGGACGCGGAGTGGGAAGCGCGCCGCGAGGCCACGAACTGGACGAACGCGCCGATGTCGATCTACGAGGTGCACCTCGGCTCGTGGAAGCCGGGTCTCGGCTACCGGGAGCTGGCCGCCGAGCTCGCGGACTACTGCGAGGACATGGGCTTCACGCACGTCGAGATGCTGCCGGTCTCCGAGCACCCGTTCGGCGGCTCGTGGGGTTACCAGGTCACCTCGTACTACGCGCCGACCTCGCGGTTCGGCTCGCCCGACGACTTCCGGTACTTCGTCGACGCGCTGCACCAGCGCGGCATCGGCGTGCTGGTCGACTGGGTGCCGGCGCACTTCCCGAAGGACGCCTGGGCGCTCGCGAAGTTCGACGGCACGCCGTTGTACGAGCACGCCGACCCGCGCCGCGGTGAGCAGCTCGACTGGGGCACGTACGTCTTCGACTTCGGGCGCAACGAGGTCCGGAACTTCCTGGTCGCGAACGCGCTGTACTGGATCGAGGAGTTCCACCTCGACGGCCTGCGCGTGGACGCCGTCGCGTCGATGCTCTACCTCGACTACTCGCGTCCGGCGGACCAGTGGCTGCCCAACGAGTTCGGCGGCCGGGAGAACCTCGACGCGGTGCGGTTCCTGCAGGAGCTGAACGCGACGGTCTACAAGCGGCACCCCGGCGTGGTCATGATCGCCGAGGAGTCGACGGCGTGGCCGGGCGTCACGCGGCCGACCCACCTGGGCGGGCTCGGGTTCGGCTTCAAGTGGAACATGGGGTGGATGCACGACACGCTGCACTACCTCTCGCGTGAGCCGGTGCACCGCTCGTTCCACCACAACGAGATGACGTTCTCGCTGGTGTACGCGTGGAGCGAGAACTTCGTGCTGCCGCTCTCGCACGACGAGGTGGTGCACGGCAAGGGCTCGCTGTGGACCCGGATGCCGGGCGACGACTGGAACAAGGCCGCCGGCGTGCGGTCGCTGCTGGCGTTCATGTGGGCGCATCCGGGCAAGCAGCTGCTGTTCATGGGCGGCGAGTTCGGGCAGCGGCAGGAGTGGTCGGAGTCGCGGTCGCTCGACTGGCACCTCGTCGAGCAGGAGCCGCTGCACCAGGGCATCCAGGCGCTGACGCGCGACCTGAACTCGGTGTACAAGACGGCCGCGGCGTTGTTCTCGCACGACGTCACGCCCGAGGGGTTCCAGTGGATCGACGCGAACGACTCGGGCGGCAACGTCCTGTCGTTCCTGCGGATCGGTGAGGACGGCTCGACGCTCGCCTGCGTGGCGAACTTCTCCGGGTCGCCGCACCACGACTACCGCGTCGGCCTGCCGTCCCCCGGACGCTGGAAGGAACTCGTGAACACCGACGCCACGCACTACGGCGGTTCGGGCGTGGGCAACCTCGGTGGCGTCGAGGCCGAGACCAGGCCGTGGCACGGGCGGCCGTTCTCAGCGATCCTGCAGCTGCCGCCCTCCGGGGTGCTGTGGCTGGTCCCCGACCCCGTGACCGAGGTCGAGACTCTCTGAGGAGTCCGGTAGCGCACCGTTCCAGTAGAGCGCTCCGGTCACCGTCGCGGTGGCCGGGGCGCTGCCTGGACAGGTGCGGACCACCTGGTCCTCCAGGTCGAACGGCGGCGAGTCGCCGCAGCCGGTGAGCTTCAGGCCGGTGAGCGGTTCGCTCCCGGTGTTGGTGACGGTGATCTTCAGGGTGCCCTGCCCGGCCTCGAGCGTGAGGTCGTAGGCGGACACCCTGAGGAACACGCAGTCCCAGTGGATCTCCGTGGTCGCGGTGGCGAAGAACTCGACGGTCGCGGCGTCACGCGGTGCGACCATGCCGTAACTGTTCTGGCGCCTGGTTTCACGCGAGGCCCGCAGCGCGTAGGTCCGCCCGGTCTGGACGCCGGCGGGGTCGAGGAACCGCAGCCCGGTCGCCGTCGCGGGTCCGGGTGCCCGGCTGCCCGCCCAGACCGACAGGTCGTAGACGCCTCCCGGGACCGCGGCCAGCACGGATCGGGTGGTGCCGGGTCCGGCGATCGCACCGGCCCGCGGATCCGGTGCGATGCCACCGAGGCAACCGGGCATGGTCGGATCGGCCCCCGGCGGAGGGCCCAGAAGGAGCAACAGGGCGCACAACACTTCGCGCACGAATGGAAATGTAGGTCGATCGGGCGACTCCGGCCCGGTGAACCTGATCAGTCCGCCGCACGTTGCCCCTTGTATGCGCCTGACTTGGACGACTAGGACGCCCCGGGAGCCGGCCGGCAGGCACAATGGTTCCATGCGGCACCGGAGCATCGCGCTGATCGTCGTCACCGCCCTGCTTGCCGCAGGGTGCACCGCCCAGATCCCGGGGACGCCCCGTGCCGCCAAGGTGGTGAAGAAGGAGGCGTCCACCACCACCGTTCAGGTGCGAGGCTCGGACAACGGCCCGATCGACAAGCTGGCCGCCACCGCGCTCACGGACATCGAGGAGTTCTGGACCGAGTCGTTCCGGACGACCTTCAACAAGCCGTGGAAGCCGCTGGGTGGCGGTTACTTCTCGGTCGACACGGCCGACGCCACCGCGAAGCCGCCACCGTGCACGCAGAAGGCCGCGGACGTGGAGGGCAACGCGTTCTACTGCCCGGCCGCCGACGCGATCGCCTGGGACCGCGCGTCCCTGCTGCCCGTGCTGCAGGACCGCTTCGGCGAGGCGGCCGTGGTCGTCGTGCTCGCGCACGAGATGGGCCACGCCGTGCAGAACCGCATGGGCATCACGCCCGAGGCCGAGCGCCGTGAACCGGAGAAGTACCCGACGATCCTCACCGAGGCCCAGGCCGACTGCTTCGCGGGCGCGTTCGTGCGCAACGTGGCGGACGGCAAGTCGCAGCGCCTGGACATCAACGCGGACGCCCTGGACAAGGCCCTGGGCGCGCTGATCACGTTCCGCGACCCGGTCGGCACCTCCCCGGAGGACGAGCAGGCGCACGGCAGCGCGTTCGACCGCGTGGCGGCCTTCCAGGACGGCTACGAGCAGGGCACGAAGTTCTGCGGGGCGATGACGGTCCAGAACCGGCAGTTCACGCAGCGCGCGTTCACCAGCGTCAAGGACCGCGCGAACGGCGGCAACCTGCCGTTCGACGACATGCTCGAAGCCGTCACGCCCGACCTCGACGGCTTCTTCAAGAACCTCGCCACGACCGCCGGCAAGACCTGGCCCTCGCCCCGCGCGGAGGCCTCGCAGACCGAGCCGACCTGCTCCGGCGACCAGGGCCCCGTCGCGTACTGCCCGTCGGACAAGACCATCAAGATCGACACCAAGGACGAGCTGCCGGCGCTGCACAGGGAGCTCGGCGACTACGCGACGGGCACGCTGATCGCGACCAGGTACGCGATGGCCGAACTGGCCGTGCTGGGCAAGCCGACCGAGGGCGAGGACGCCTCCGCCGCGGCGTTGTGCCTGGCCGGCGCGTACACGGGCGAGGTGTTCAAGCGGCAGGACGGGTTCGGGCTCTCGCCGGGTGACTTCGACGAGGCCGTGACGGTGCTGCTGCAGTTCGACTACGCGGCTCGTGACACCTTGGGCAAGGATCCGGTGGACCCCGGGTTCGAGCGGGTGGCCAAGTTCCGCGAGGGCGTGTTCGAGGGCGCGAAGAAGTGCGGCGTCTGACGACTTGACCACGTTCGCGGACGTTGCCGCCGTCCTGGATCAGGTCGTTCGGAAGGTCGAAGACTCGATCGCCAGCTTGATGCAGGCGTCCGTGCTCGCTGACGAGTGCCGATCCCACTTCGCGGAGACGATGTCCGGAACCGTGGAGGAGGCTGAGACCGATGCCGTCGTTGCATCGTTCAACGCAGCCGGGCATGGCGCGCAGGCACTGATCAGCGAGGCCAAGACCGCACTGGAGGGTGTTGCCCGGGTCCGCGCGACGTTCGAGTCCGAGACGAAGTTGGGGTCCACAGCCCTTGTGTCGCCTCCAGCAGAGCCGGTGACGCCGCGTGAACATCCGTGGGTCATGTGGTCGCGAGCGCAACTGCCCGCTTATCAGACCAGCGGCATGTATCGGGACCCTGACGGACACAGCGACATCGTCCAAAGTGGGCGCGAACCCGATGGCGAGCATGACCGCATCAATGATCACCTGGTTCGCCTGGGCGTCGGCCGCCCAGGAGCGAGCCTCGAAGCGTCGAAACACGTCGAGATCAAAGTCGCCTGGCGCATGCGGCTGAGTGGTGTGAAGCACGTGGAGTTGGTGGTCAACAACGAACTTTGCAACGGAGCGCTGTCCTGCGCTCAGTTGCTCCCTTTCGTGCTTGGCCCTGGCCAGACGCTGACCGTGCACGATCCGGTACGTTCGCGGGTGTTCCGCGGAAAGGATGTGCGGTGAGTTACACGCTGGACGTTTGGTACTACCACGGTGAAAACCGCGCCGACGAGCCTGAGGCCGTCCGTACCGCGTCAGAGCTCGATCAGGTGCTGGCTTACCTGGCGGACCACGCGCAACCTCATCCTGCTCAGATCGCCGCACGGGAATTGCCGAGGTTCGGTGTCCTGGAGATCCCTGACCGAATGTTCAAGATGGACGTCGACAAGGGGTTCGCGGCCCTGCACTACGTGGGGCCAGACCCCGACGGAGGAACCGACCAGTTCGGCTTCTGGGTGACGCAAGCCGTCGAGCCGGCTTATGACGCGCCGACGCTGTACGTCGACAAGGACAACAAGACGGAGTTCCCGCGTGACTCGGTGATCCTGTTGGAACAGGCGCGAGACGCGTTGCTGGAGTTCCAGCGGACCGGATCCCGCCCCACGTGCGTACGGTGGCAGGTCACGGACGCGACCTACTGAGGACAAGCGGAAGCCCGCACCGGCTCGAGGCCTGGTGCGGGCTTCAGCGTCTGGCGGCCGGAGCCTGGTCGGACACCACGGAGATCCGCGCGCCCGGGATCTTCAGCGTTCCGCCGACCAGGTCCGTGTTGCGCACCGTGACCTCGGTGAAGGTCACGAACGGCACGTTCAGCGGCGGTGGGTGCGCCGCCGTGTAGTCCACCGGGACCTTGATCCCGAGGATGTCCAGGTTGCCCTTGAGCTGCACCGTGTACAGCTCGATGCGGCCCGGCGAGACCGTGGACGTGCTGCCCGGCCGTGCCGCCGTCACCAGCCTGACGCCCGGTGAGATCTCGGCGGACTGCACCAGGTCCTTGATCTTCATGTCCGACGCGGTGAACTTCAGGACCTTGACGACCTGCCCGTTCAGCAGCGCGTCGACGATCCCGACGAAGTTGAGACCGCCCAGGTCGAGCCTGGACGCCGTCAGGGTCCACTCCCGTCCTCCCGCCGCCACCGGTGCAGGGGCCGGTGGCGGGGGCGGCGGCGTCGAGGGCTGCGTGCTGGGCGGTGGCGCGGTGGACGACGCCGGTGGTGGGGTGGTGGCACTGGTGCTCGACACGGGCGGTGGTTCCGACGTCGTGGTGCTGGTCGGGGCCGGGGAACTGCTGCCGGGTTCCGACGACGGTGGTGGCTCGGTGCTCGATGGCGGTTGCAGCGCCAGCACCGCGACCATCGTGACGGCGGCGAGCGACTGCGCCCGCATCATGTGGGCTGAACCCCCTGGGTCGTCTCCGGTTCCTTCGCCTTCTTCGGTTTCTTCGGCTCGTCCGTCCACGCCAGGGCGAGCGCACCGCCGAGCAGGCTCGAGAGGGTGCCGATGATGAAGCCGCCGAAGTTGGTCACGACGACGGCGACCAGCGACAGCAGCACCGTGACGATGCCCGACGCCAGCCGGAACCTCGGCTGCGCCCACAGCGCAACCGCGCAGATCCCCAGCAACGTCCCGATCAGCAGCGCGGACACGCCACCGAGCGTCTGCATCGAGATCATCAGGTCGCCGAACTTCAGCCCGGCGAACGGCGGGAACAGGATGAGGAGCGCGCCCACGGCCACGAAGAGACCGGCCCAGAAGGGCCGGCCGCGTCGCCACGCCGTGAAACGGTGCCAGGTCGTCAGAAGCACTCTTGCTTCCCCTGGCGGATGGTCAGGTTCATGCCCTTGAACCTGATGGTCTGGGCGGTGGTGGCCCAGGCGGTCTGCTGCAACGACGTGATGTTGGCCGAGTCGGCCTGCAGGCCGAACGAGCCCGGCAAGCCGCGGAGGTTCTGCGGTCCCTTGGTCACCTTGTTGGCGTCGATGCCGATCTCGGGGTTGCCGAGGACGAGGTCGCCGTTGAGGTCGGTGAGGTTGACGACGAGGTTCTCCGCCGACATGCCGCCCACGCCGTCCGCGGTGATGCGCATCGTGACGTCCCCGACGATCGGCATGTTGGCGACGAACACCGACTGGCAGAACTTGTCCAGCCTCGCCGTCTTGAAGCCGCTGACCGCGACCACGTGGGTCTTGCCCGCTCCCGCGTCCACGCCGCCGAACTGGACGAATCCCTGGCCCGTCAAGTTGTCGGCGGAGACCTTGAAATTGGTGCCGGACACCGCGAACGAGGCGGCCAGCGCTCCCTGGGACATGCCGAACAGGAGGGCACCGGCACCGACCACGCCGATGCCGAGCACCCCGACGAACCGTGCCCAGCGCGTTCTACCCATACCCCCGGACTCCTTCCACACTGAAGGCTTGCGTGAGGGGGACTGTGCTCGCGAAAACGCAGGCAGGACAACGAAAACGAGCCCGCGCAGTCTTGAAATCACCCCCGAGGGTGAGAGAGTTTCACGTTTGGCCGAAGGTCCTTGCCGCAGGACGTCGCAACGCGCTTAGTAGGGTCTGACCTCATGGGATTCGGACGAATCGCCGTCGCGCTGGCCGTGACCGCAACCTTGACCGCGTGCGCTTCCGTGGTCGACGGCGAACCGAAGGGCGAGCGCCCCGACCCCACGAAGGTCGCGGGCCTGGAGATCTCCAACGGCCCGTCCGGCCCCAGGAAGGGCGTGCCGGACGCGGACCTGAGCGTGGAGAACGGCGACGGCGGCGACATGGACCGCCTGGCCATCAACACCCTCGCCGACGTGCAGGAGTTCTGGAAGGCCGAGTTCCCGGCGTCGTTCGCGGGCAAGGCGTTCGAACCGGTGAAGCGCTTCATCTCCTACGACTCCAACGGCAAGGGCGTCGAGGTCTGCAAGCTCAACACCACCGGCATCGCGAACGCGTTCTACTGCGCCCTCGACGACAGCATCACCTGGGACCGCGGTGAGCTCCTGCCGATGCTCAAGGACTCCTTCGGCCCGATGGCCGTCGTCACCGTCCTGGCCCACGAGATGGGCCACGCCGTCCAGTACAAGCTCGGCCCGGCCTCCAACATCGGCGCCAACACGCCGTCGATCGTCAAGGAGCAGCAGGCCGACTGCTACACCGGCGTCTTCATGCGCTGGATCGCCGAGAACAAGTCGAAGCACTTCGAGCTCTCCACCGGCGAGGGCCTGAACCAGGTCCTGCAGACGATGTTCTTCATCCGCGACAGCGCCGGCACGTCGTTCGAGAAGCAGGGCGCCCACGGCAGCGCGTTCGACCGCGTCTCCGCCTTCCAGTTCGGCTTCACCCGAGGCGCCGCCCGCTGCGCCGAGATCAACGAGGCCGAGATCTCGAAGCGCATCACCGAGCGCCCGTTCGACCTCTCCGACACCGACCAGGGCCAAGGCCGCGGCAACGCCCAGGTGAACGAGGACAAGTACCTCAGGGCGCTGGAGGAGTCGCTGCGCGACGCGTACAAGTCGAGCGGCGCGGCCTTCCCCGCGTTCGACAAGGCGGGCATCAAGCCCTGCGCCAACGCCCAGACCACCTCCCCCGCCTCCTACTGCCCGGCGCTCAACCAGCTCCAGCTCGACCTCCCGCAGCTGGTGAAGATCGGCACACCCCCGAAGAAGGGCGCGAAGGGCGGCATCGGCGACTTCGCCGCGTTCGCCGTCATCGCCTCCCGCTTCTCCCTCTCCATCCAGCACGCGACGGGCTTCAAACTGGACGACGACGCAGCCGGCCAGCGCACCGCCTGCCTGACGGGAGCCTGGGCAGGCCTCACCAACCGCCCCAACGCCGCGGCGGGCCTGCGCCTGTCCCCAGGCGACCTGGACGAGGCGGTGGCAGAACTCCTGGCCGACGACAGCCTCATCGCGGCGGACGTCAACGGCAAAGCCGTCCCCTCGGGCTTCGCCAGGGTCGAAGCGTTCGGCGACGGCTTCTTCCGAGGCCTCTCGTTCTGCGTGAAGAAGTACTCGGTTTGACCCTTTAATCGACCAACGTCGATACTTACCGAGTGCTAACCGACGAAGCCACGACCTACGCCTCCTGGTTCGCGAGCCTCTCCGACCCGACCCGAGTCCGCCTGCTCCACCACGTGGCCTCGTCCCCGACCCCGGTCACCGTCGGCGAACTGACCACCCTGCTGGGCGTGAGCCAGTCCACCTGCTCGCACCACGTCCGCAAACTGGCGGAAGTCGGCTTCCTCCACATCCAGCGCGAGGGCACAACAACCCTCGTCACCGTCAACCCGGCGTGCTGCACAGGCCTCCCCCACGCGGCAGACGCGGTGATGGGCGCCCTCTCCTCAGGCACGGTGACCCCGGTAGCAGGCGTCACGATCCGCACCATGACAGCAGCGGACTGGCCAGAAGTCCGCCGCATCTACGGCGAAGGCATAGCCTCGGGCAACGCCACGTTCGAGACCGAGGTCCCGTCCCGCAGAACGCTGGAATCCAAGTGGCTGCCGGACCACCGCTGGATAGCTGTGGTGGACGGCGAGATCGCAGGCTGGGCAGCAGCCACCCCGGTCTCCGCCCGGGAGTGCTACGCCGGAGTGGTGGAGACCTCGATCTACGTGGCCGACGCCTCCCAGGGCAGGGGCGTGGGCAAAACCCTGCTGCACCACCAGGTCTCAGCCGCGGACGCGGACGACCTGTGGACCCTGCAGGCAGTCATCTTCCCGGAGAACCGAGCCAGCATCGCCCTGCACCACAAAGCGGGCTTCCGCACGGTGGGCCTGCGAGAACGAATCGCAAAGCACCACGGCGAATGGCGAGACACAGTCCTTTTGGAACGCAGACGCCCATAGCCAAGCGATGCCGAAGGTGAGCCGCCCTCCCAAGCGATGCCGAAGGCGAGCCGTCTTTCCATAAGGCAAGGGCGGTGGGGTCCCATCACGAGTCGCGCCATAGCTCTTGCTGCATGCGTGGAGGGGTGTCAACTCGACACGCTTTTCGTCGAGTTGACACCCCTTCACGCATGTGGCCCGCTCTTGGTGCGGCTTGTGATGGGACC
>NZ_JAPJDL010000023.1 GCF_026242055.1 Lentzea sp. NEAU-D7
CCCTCGCCCTTCGTCGTTCGTCGTCACCGCAGCCAGGGATCGGCCTCGACCACCGGCAGGGCGTTCCACCAGCGGGCCCGAGCCCAGGTGGCCGCTGCGGCCGCAGCGGCCACCGCGATCAGCAGGGAGGGCGTAGACCACGTGGTGGTCGATGACCGGGTTGGTCGACATCGTGGGCTCTGCGGCCGAGGTGTGCCGCGCGGCGGCCATTCGGCGACCCACATCAGCAGCATCATCACCGCGCCGGCGGCGGCCGCGATCAGCAGGCCGACGCCGAGCACCGGCGCCACGCCGATCGCGAGCAGCCCGGCCATGAACAGCACGTCGGCCCACCAGGCTTTGGCGATGTCGTGGAACACCGACTCGAACGGCCCGACGGCGACCCGGCTGAGGAAGCCCTTCGTGGGCGATCCTCCCTCGAACCACGCGTTCCCGGGCTGTGTCGCCGCGCAGCCCAGACCGAACGCCTTGTCGGCGAACGCTCAGAGGAACAGCAAACCGGTCGCGATGCGCAGCACCGCCGGGGAAGCGGCACCCGTTCCAGTTCTCCGGCGGATGCGGGTGGTCACCGCTCCTGGTCTCGAAGAAGATCGATGACGGGGCGGCGGGGTGTGGCCGGCAGCGGATCGGCGTTGAACGCGGCCCAGCCCACGCGGATCACGAGCTGCGGGCAGGTCGAACCGCCGAGCACCTCGTCGCGCACCAGCTCCCTCGTCTCCACGACCTCCAGCGGCTGGCTCAGCGGACAGGACGCGAGGCCCGCGGAGGTCGCCTCCAGCAGAACGGCGCTCGTCGCCTCCCCGGCCCGCAGCCGGGAGAGGTCGTCGTCGGACGAGGTGCTGAGCAGGATCAGGGAGCCCGCGTCCTCGCCGAGCACGGCGGGTCCGCCCTGCAGCAGGGCACCCGGCGCGAACTCGCGCATGCGCAGGTCGCCGTAGTGGTGGGAACCGGCCGGGATGTTCGCGGCGGGAACGCCGGCGGACGCGCCGGGGTACACGCCGCTCCACTCGCGGATCTCCGCGCGGTAGGCGGGATCGGTGCCCTGGACGTCGGCGGCCTTGCCGATGGCGATCAGGAGCTCGTCGCGCGCCTTGCCCGTGGCGACGTGGGCGTCCACGCCCTCCGCCCGGGCTGTGTCGACGAGCTGGTCCAGGAGCTCGTCGGGGGCGGGCCACGAGGAGAAGGCGCGCCGGTCGGTGCGCCTGCGGGGGATCGCGGAGGCGAGCGCCACGTGCGACTCGCGTGGTTCCATCGGTTCGAACTCGATCGCGGCCAGGTGATCGGGTTGCGCGCGGTTCGGCAGGCGGTGGACCTTGGCGCGCCAGCCGAGCGCCGCCAGTCCCACCCGCAGGTGGTGCAGCGCGGCTCCGCAGCTGATGACCAGGTCCGCGCCGAGCGGGTCGGTCGCGGGCAGCGCGCGGGTCCGGTCGGCGTGCAGGTGCAGGCTGTGCGCACCCACCTCCCAGCGCCACGGCTGGGAGTTGTGCACCGACGGCGCGCGACAGGCCAGCGCCACCGCCGCTCGCACCGTTGCCTCGTCGGGCTTACCGCGGTTCATCCCGCTCACCTCCACGTAGAAGTCCTGTCGTTGAAACTCGCAGCACCGGCGGCCGCTGATGAGGGCCCTGCGTCCCGGCTTCACCGGGACCGGCACCACTCACCGCAGCATCAGAGGACCGGAGTGCCGCTCGTCGTCGACCGGCACCACCACGACGGGGCACCGCGCGTGGCGCAGGCAGTGGGTGGTGACCGAACTGAAGACCAGCACGTCCCGCCTGAGATGACCGGCTTCGCCGACGACGAGGCTCGACGCGCCCTGGGACAGCTCGACCAGCACCGGTCCCGGGGCACCGTGCGGTGTCGCCAGTTCCACCTCGACGCCGTCGGTGTCCGGCCCGAGTGACTCCAGTGCCACCCGCAGCTCTTCCTTGTGCGGCGCCTCGAAGCCCAGCTGGCACACGCCTGCCGCGAGCACGGAAGCGTTGGTGCGCTTGGCTTCCCCTACCGCCCAGGCCAGTGCGGCCCGAGCTGCCGGTGACTTGTCGACACCGACGATGATGCGTGACTTTGCGCTCATGACTCCAGCGTGCTGGCGACGAGTGCTCCGGCGCAGGGTCCTTGGGTCCTGACTCGGGAGGTCGGAACGCCCGGTCCACCCGCGCCCTTGGCAGGTGTGAGGGGGCCGGTGCGGCGTGAAGGCTGGGAGGCACAGGAACCGAAGATCGCCGGAGGGTGTCATGCGTGAACCGACAGTCGCCTCGCTGATGACTCGTGAGGTGATCACCGCGGACGTCGGGAGCTCCTTCAAGGAGCTCGTGCAGCTGTTGGAGGAGAACAGGATCAGCGCGGTCCCCGTGCTCGACGGCGGCTACCCCGTCGGCGTGGTGTCGGAGGCCGACCTGATGCCCAAGGAGGAGTTCCGCGGCGGCACCGAGGACGCGCCCGGGATGTTCGCGGGCCGGCCCGCCAAACACCGGTGGGAGCAGGCGAGCGGGGTGACCGCCCGCGACGTGATGACGTCACCGGTGAGGAGCGTCGCGCCCGGCCTCTCCGCGAGCGCGGCGGCACGGGAACTGGCCGCGGCGGGGGTGCGCAGGCTGTTCGTCATGGACTCCGACGGCGCGCTTGTCGGCGTGTTGTCCCGCCGCGACCTGTTGAAGCTCTTCCTGCGCGAGGACGACGAGCTGCGCACGGCGATTCGTGACGAGATCTTCGGCCGGGTGCTGTGGGTGGACCCGAGCACCGTCGACGTCGAGGTGACCGGCGGAGTGGTGACGCTGGAGGGACAGCTGGAGCGCCAGAGCGAGGTCGAGATCGCCGAGCACCTCGTGCGCGCCCTGCCGGGCGTGGTGGACGTGCACAACCAGCTGCGGTGCGGGTGGAACGACACCGCGCACCCGCGCCAGACCGAGATCTTCGGCTGAGGGAGCGACATGCGCATCCGAGACGTGATGACCACCGACGTCGTGGTCGTCGAACCGGACACCCCGGCACGTGAGGCGGCCCGTCTGCTCGCCGGGCGCGGGTTCACCGCGCTGCCCGTCGTCGACGCCTTCGGCGGCCTGGCCGGCGTCGTGGGCGAGGCCGAGCTGCTGCGGGACCGCCTGCCGCAGGACCCTAGGTGGCTCGTCCACGGTGAACCCGCCGAAGCGAGGCAGCAGCCCGCGGAGGTGGTGGCCCAGGTGATGAGGAAGCCGGCGGTGACGGTGAGCCCGAACGCGGACCTCGCCGAGGCCGCGGACCTGATGCTCCAGCACGGGGTGCGCAGCGTGCCGGTCGTGCACGAGGGACGCCTGGTGGGAATCGTGACGCGCCGCGACATGCTCGGCGCCATCAGCCGCGCGGACCGGGTCGTCGAGGCGGAGATCCGCAACCGGCTCGGCGTGGTCGGCGGTCCGCGGCGGTGGAAGGTCGCGGTCACCGGCGGGAAGGTGTCCGTTGTGGACAAGGGCGGCAGCGCCACCGAACGTCACGTCGCCGACGTGCTGATCCGCGCGATCGCAGGTGTGACCGACGTGGAGTTCACCACCGAACCCGTGCCCGCGGGCGGCTGACGACGACATGGCGGCCGGGCGTCCTGCACACGTCAGGACGCCGGCAGCACGGCCGCGCCGCGGATCCACTCCCGGCCGGTCAGGCCCGCAGGCTGGGCGGCACGTACTCGAACGTCGGGCCCGCTGTCGCCGTCCCGTCCTCCAGCGGCGTCGTCATCAGTGCCTGGGCCTGGGCTTTGACCTGGTACATCGTGCCCACGGTGGCGCCGAGGCGAGCGGGTTCGCCGTTGAACGCCTCCTCCAGCTGCCGCAACAGCAGGCAGTAGGTGGCGTTGAACCGCTCCTGGGCCACGCGGATCTCGCTGCCCTCCGGGTGGTCGGCCGTGCGGGGGTTCGGCCGCATGGGCATGACCGCGTCGAAGTCGACCGCGATCGGTTCCCCGGTCGGACCGGACCGCGGCGTGTCGCCGGTCTGGTAGCGCCGGCCGTGCCTGAGCTCCTGGAACCGGTAGTAGTGCGCCACCTCGTCCCGTTCGGGGTGGAAGACGTCGCGGTCGCCGTCCCAGACGTCGGTGCGCCCGGCTCCCTCGCCCTGCTCGGTGATCTCGGTCAGCGCCGCCAGCGCGGACTTCAGGTCGTGCACCGGGATGACCGCGCCGCCACCGCCGCGCAGGTGGAACTCGCCGACCTGCCGGGCCGGGTCCCCGGTGAAGACGGCGTCCTCGCCCAGTTCGTCGCACAGCCAGCGGATCCCCGCTTCGACGGCGGCGTAGAACTGCCCGATCGTTTCGTACCCGTCCGCCTCGGGCGGTGCGCCCACCGGAGCGGGCTGCTCGATCCGCGAGAACAGCTCCAGGGCCTCATGCCCGAACGGGACGAGCTGGACCTGCAGGGACCGGTCGCCGTGGGGCAGCGGGTGCGGGTACGGCGGCAGCAGCTCGGGGGTGTCGAGCCTGGGCTCGCCGCCGACCGCGTTGAGCAGGTTCGCCGCGAGCGCCAGGTGCAGCATCTCCTCCGCGAGCACGCTGCCGACCACCTGCACGGCCTCGGCGTTGCGGCCGGGGTCCAGCGAGTACAGCGCACACAGGTACGGCGGGATGGTCGCGTGCTCCAGCTCGATCGCCCACTGCAGGTGGCGGCGGAGGTCCTCGACGGTCCTGATCGCGCCACCAGAGGGCTGCAGTTCGGCCACGACGCGGTAGGAGGCGGGGTCCGAGGTGATGTGCAGACCGGGATCGTCGAACATCCGCTGCAGCGAGGCACGCCACTCGGCGTTGACGACGGCCCTGTCCAGAGCGGTCCCGGAGCTCCACTCCGCGACGTGCACGAACCGCACGTCCGGGCCGTCGGCGAGCGGCCTGTGCAGGCGGGAGCGCACGAAGCCGGGCTGGGCCGACATGATCCGCGCGTTCTCGCGGTACACGTCGACGAAGTGCTCGGCCTCGCCGGCCGGCACGGTGTAGTTCTTGATCACGACGACCGGCTCGCCGGTGCCGGTGCTCGTTTCCAGGGAGTGGCTCACGTCCAGGAAGACCGGACAGGCCCCGGTTCTGTGACAGCAGCACGCCGATGAGCGCGTCGTTCTGCTGCTCCGTCCTCATCGATGACGTGCCTACCGCGCGGGGACCTCTCCGGTCCGCGCGCACCCGGCGGTGAGGACGACTGTCGCGGCGACGAGCTGCCAGGCGGTGATCGCGTAGACGGAGCCGCGTTCCCACGTCCCGGCGGCGAACAGCACGGACGTCCCGGAGGTGGTGGCGAAGCCCAGCGCGAGCAGCGAGGTGAGGCCGATGCCGCCCAGCGTGAAGCCCGCGATCCGGGCGAAGCGGGTCCGGGCGTGGCCGCGGAGCAGGAGAGCCGCCGCGATGGTCGCGAGGTTGCCGCCGAGGATGGCCATCACCGCGCCGGTGGGGTGCAGGAGCGCGGCGGCGCCGTCAGCGCGATCGCTGTGGAAGGTGCCGACCAGCCCGTTGCCGATCGCGTGCACGACCGCCAGCGCCAGGAAGGCCCACCGCCCCCGGCCACCGGGGAGAGCCCGCACCAGGAACACCGCTCCGAGCAGGTAGAAGAGGCCCTGGTGCAGGAAGCCGAGGTTCATGACCTCCGCCAGGGGAGAGTCGATCCGCCGCTCGTCGAGGGGGTCCTCCCGCACGGCGCCGAGATCGCTGATGTAGTCGCGCGTGTAGCTGTAGCCCGGGAACGCGGACGCCGCGACGGCCTCTGAGATCAGGTACCAGGTGCTTCCCAGTGCCCACAGCGTCGCGGCGGTGATCAGCGGTTCCCGTCGCAGCTCGCCCGCTCGCGCCATTTTCGCTCCTCCACCGCACCGGTCACCCGGTCGGTGTCCTCGAGGGAATTCTGCCGGGTCCGGTGGCGGTGCCGCTGTGTGGTCGAGCGGCGCCGGCCGGGTCGCCTCCGACATGGACTCGCGAACGCGGGAAGGCCGCCCCGGAGCGCGGTCGGGGCGGCCTTGCGAGCGGTGGGTCAGAGGCTCAGGTCGAGGTCGTTGAGCACGCCGCCGACGTTGACGTCGCCGAGCTCGCCGGAGATGTCGCCGATCTTGCCGATGTCGCCGACGTGGCCGACGCCGGTCACGTCACCGAGGTTGCCGGCCTGCGACACGACGTCGCCGACGTTGCCGACCTGCTCGAGCGACAGGTCGTTGCCCGTCACGTTGCCGACGGCGGAGGTGATGTCGCCGCTGAGCACGTCCTCGACGCCCAGGTCACCGGTGTGGGTGTTGCCGGTGACGTCGCCGACCACGTCGGTGACGTGGGTGGTGTCGAGCACGTCGGTGCCGTTGCTGAGGTTGCCGACGGTGTCGGTCACCTCGAGGTCGGTGACGGTCTTCGTGACGTCGGTGATCTCGGTCGCCGGGACGACGTCGAGCGCGGTGGACGGGTCGCCGAGCACGTCGAAGCCGGTGGTGACGCCGTGCACGGCGGCCGTCAGGCCCGAGACCGCGCCGAGGACCGTGTTGTCGTCGACCTGCTGGCCGGTGGTGTTCTGCAGCGTGCTCATCAGGTCGAGCTGCTGGTCCAGGTCGAGGCCGGAGATCGCCGAGCCGAAGTCACCGAGGGAGGTGACCGGGGCGAAGTCGAGCACGAGCGGCAGCAGCTCCTGGATGTCCGCCGGGTGCACGTCACCGAGACCGGCCGAGTCGAGCGAGCCCTGAGGGTCGAGCTGGAAGGCAGACCGGGCGTCGGGGTCGCTGAGCAGGTTGAGGGTGAAGTCGTGCAGCGTCTGGGGCAGGTCCACGTCGAACTCCAGGTGCGTCGTTGTGCTGGTGCCACTGAAAGCTACGGAGAGCGGGACGTTCGCCACATCGGGTGACATGCAGGGTCTCGTTCGGGGTGCGGTGATCGGGGATCTGCTCCACGCCGAGTAGGGGTATAGGGGTAACTCCCGATCTTGGGGCCGTGACCAAACCTGAACGGGTGACGCTCCGAAGTACAGATGAACCCGTCGGCCACCAGGAGGTGCACGCGCCCATGTCCTCGATGTCGGACACGCCCTTGTTGCTCGACGACGGGACCAGGCGGACGCTCGAACGTGCGCGCGGCGCGGACCACGTCGTGCTGACCGGGCCGGCCGGGTGCGGCAAGACCACGCTGCTGCGCACCTTCGGCCAGCCGATCGTCGTCGACGACGGGCACGTGCTCGGTGAGGACGAGGTCGACGGGCTGCTGGAGGAGGTCGACGCCGGCGGCAGGGTCGTGGTCGCCCACCGGCTGCGGCCGGACAACCGCGCGCTGGCCCGCCTGGTCGGCCGGTTGCCGGGTTCGGTGGTCCGGGTGCGGCTTCGGCCGTTGTCGCCCGGCCACGTGCGCGCTCTCGCCGCGCACGTCCTCGACGCCGAGGTGAGCGAGGAGTTCGCGGAGCGCCTGCACGACCGGACCGGAGGTACACCGCGGTTCGTGCTGGACGAGCTCTCACCGGATCCCCGCGCCACGTTCGCCCGCCACCTGGACGGGCTGTCCGTCGCCGCGAGCGACCTGCTGCTGGTCCGCGCTCTCGGCGCGCCCTTCGACACCGACCTGCTCGCGGCGGTGCTCGCACTGACCCCGGACGTGGTGTCGGAGTCCGTCGAGGCCCTGCGATCGGCCGGTCTGCTCAGGATCGACGGAGCCGCCCTCCCCGTCGCCGCGGACGCGGTCGAGGCGCTCGCCCCGGCGGAACAGCGGGCGGACCTGCTGCGCGAGCTCGCTCTCGCCCAGGCCGGCCGCGCCCAGCCGGTGGCCGGCTACGCGACGTCGCTGCTGGAGCTGGGCGTGGTGGACCCCGGACTCGCGGACGTGTTCGCCGCCGCCGGTCACGAGGTGATCGACGACGACCCAGCACTGGCGGCACGGCTGTTCACCGCCGCCGGTTCCGGTTCCTCCGCGCTCCTGGCGCGGGCCAGGGCTCTCAGCGGCGACCTCGACGGCGCGGTGGACGTCGTGGACCTGGAACACGCCGACGCCGACGCGTTGCTGGTCGCCGCGACCGTGCTGACGCTGCGCGGACAGGTCGGCCGCGGCGGTGAGCTGCTCCAGCGCTCGGACAACGGCCTCGGACTCGGCTTCGCGGTGAGCGGCCTGCTCGGTGCCGGACGGCTGGAGGAGGCGCGCGCCGTCCAGGCCGGCGCGCGGTCGCGGCCCGCCAGAACTCTCACCGACACGCTCGGGCACCGGCTGGCCGACGTGGTCCTCCAGACCGTCACCGGACCGCCGATGGCCGCTGTGGCCACCGCGGTGGCCACAGCGGGGGTGAACCAGGCCGGCGCCCGCGCCTCGGTGCAACCGGACAGCCCCACCGCGCTCGCCGCGCTGATCTGCGTCCACGCGGGCGAGCTGACCCCGGCGAGGTCGTTGCTCGTCAAAGCCGTGCAGGGCGACGACGGCAGGGGGCTGCACGCGGACCGGCACCAGCTGCTGCTCGCCTGCGTGGAGCTTCTCGGCGGTGATGCCGAGGCGGCACGACGACTCCTGCGTCCCGACCTGGCCAGAGAGCCGCGGGAGGCCTTGCTCGCCGCGGCGCTGGAACTCGGCATCACCCGCCGCACCGGCGACCTCCGCACCCTGCGGTCCGCGTGGGAGCCGGCCCAGCAGGCCCTCGTCGTGCACCCCGTCGACCTCTACACGCTGATCCCGTTGACCGAGATCGCCGTCGCCGCGGCCAGGATCGGGCAGTTCCACCGCGTGGAGACGCACCTGGACGAGGCGTGGACGCTGCTCGGCGACCTGGGCGACCCTCCACTGTGGTCGGTGCTGCCCCGGTGGAACGCCTTCCACGCAGCGCTTCTGCTGGGTGACCACGCGACGGCCAAGCACCATCTCGCGGCGCTGGACGACGCGGCGGACGCGTTGCCGTTCGCCCGCGCGCTCGCGGCCGCCGCCCACTGCTGGGTCCAGGCGGGCCACGGCGGCGTCGACCACGCGCGCGTCGAGGCGGCCGCGCGGGAACTGCACGCCCACGGCATGCGCGCGGACGCGGCCAGGCTCGCGGGGCACGCGGCCATGCACACCACCGAGCGCAAGGCCATGACCCAGCTGCTCGACATCGCCCGGCAGTTCCACGGCACGAACGGCGGGCGTGGCGACGGTGGTGCCGACGTCCTGAGCGACCGCGAGCAGGAGGTCGCCGCGCTGGTGCGCGACGGCCTCACCTACCGGGAGGTCGGTGACGCGCTGTTCATCTCCGCCAAGACGGTCGAGCACCACGTCACCCGCATCCGCAACAAGCTCGGAGCGAAGAACCGCCGGGAGCTCGAACGCGCCCTGGAGGACATCGACCTGTCACCGGCGAGGTAGTCGCTCCAGCGGGGTCATCCGGCCCGGGAGGCCTGCTCCCGGAGCACCGCCAGGGCCTGGTCGGCGTGCACGTCGAACTTCAGCTCGCTCTTGACCACCTCGAGGATCCGGCGGTCGGTGTCGATGACGAAGGTGCGCCTCCTGGCGTGCAGCGGCAGGAAGCGCCGCCAGGCACCGAACTGCTTCGCCACCGCACCGTCCACGTCGGACAGCAGGGGGTAGTCGAAGCCGTGGGCGCGCGAGAACTCGCTCTGCTTGCTCACCGCGTCCGGGCTGATCCCGATCCGGTGCGCCCCGAACTGGCGGAACTCCCCGGCGAGGTCGCGGAAGTGACAGCTCTCCTGCGTGCAGCCGCCGGACAGCGCCGCCGGGTAGAAGAACAGCACGACCGGGCCGGTGGCCAGGAACTCCGACAGCGTGCGGGGTTCACCCGTGTCGTCGGGCAGGGTGAAGTCGGGGGCGATGTCTCCTCGTTGCATGGTGGTTGTTCGGAGTGCCGGGTGCCGCGGATTGGTGCCGAACCGGCCCGGCGCGGGCTTGACGTGGTTGTAGACTCCCCGCCAGGTGTGCCGGGAAGCCTGGTCGGCGTGTGCTGGACGACGCCGAGACCAGGGAGTCCTCGTGAACACCGCTGTCACCGGAACGGCCGTGGGGCCGATGGTCATCGCCGCCGTGGACCAGTTCGACGCACATCCGCTCGTCCGGGACGACCTCGCCGCCCGGATCCTGCCCGTGTCCGGCCGGCTGGCCGTGGCCGCCGCGCGGTGGCGCCCGGTGCGCAACGCGCTGTTCGCCGCGACGGAGAAGAAGATCCCCGGCCTGTGGGCGAGCATGTTGTGCCGCAAGCGCTACATCGACGATCGTCTGGACGCCACCGAGGCGCGTACCGCTGTCGTGCTCGGGGCCGGGTTCGACACCCGCGGTTGCGGGAACTGGGACGGCAGGGTGTTCGAGGTCGACCTGCCGGCCAACGTCGAGGCGAAGCACGACCGGCTGCGCGCGCTGTTCGGCTCGGTACCCGAGCGACTGACCCTGGTACCGGTGGACTTCGAGAGGCAGAGCCTCGCGGACTCCCTGGCGGAGAAGGGGTACGAGGGTGACGGCCCGGTGTTCTTCGTCTGGGAGGCGGTCACCCAGTACCTGACCGAGGACGCCGTCCGAGCGACCTTCGACTTCCTGGCGCAGGCACCTGCTGGCAGCGAGCTGGTGTTCACCTTCCTGCGCAAGGACTTCCTCGACGGTGAGGCCCTGTTCGGCGCGGAGGCGGCCCACCGCGAGTTCGTGACGAAGCGGCGCATGTGGAAGTTCGGCCTGGTGCCGGACGACGTGGCGCCGTTCGTCGCGGCCTACGGATGGGCGCAGACCGAACAGCTGGGGCCGCGCGAGTTCACCGCGCGCTACCTCGAGCCTGCTGCCCGGCGGCTGCCGGTGTCGGAGATCGAGCGGACCGCGCACTGCGTCAAGCTGTCGTCGTGACGACCCCGGTGCGGTGGCGCGACGCCGATCAGGACCGCTGAGCCCGGTGGCGTTCCCACAGCCAGCCGAAGCGGTCGATCCGCCACAGCTGCGCCATCACGACCAGGCAGGTGCCGAAGACCGTCGGCCACACCTCCAGGGCGATCAGGCCCCAGAGGATCATGCCGAACCCGATGACGCCGACCGAGACCAGCAGGCGCAGCACCGCGCGGTGGTCCGGCGGTACGAGGTCGCGGTTCTCGAGCCACGCGCGTTCGCCGTAGATGCCCCGGGCCGTCCAGCCGCGGGGTTCGCGCACGGGCGGGAACGCACGCGGGTTGACGAACAGCCAGACGACCACGGCGCCGACGGGCAGGAGACTCCACCAGCCGATCCACGTGCGGCTCCAGACAGCGAGGAGCATCAGCGGTATCGCGGCGAACCGCGTCCAGACGCTCCACGGGTTGGCGTGCCGCTGCCACGCCTCGTCCGTCATGCGGAAGGTCTTCGCGACCCGGTCAGCCAAGTCCACTGTGGACCTCCTCCAGCGCGCGGACCGCTGCGCTGACACCGTTCTCGGCGCGTGTGCGCTCGCCGAGTTCGGCGGCGCGTTCCCGGAGCGCGGGATCGGTCACGGCTCGTGTGATCGCTTCGCTGAGCGAGGCGACGGTGATCTTCTTGTGGGGAAGTGGTGGTGGGGCGACGCCGACGGCGTGCATCCGCCGCGCCCAGTGGGGTTGGTCGGCGACGAACGGGCAGACGACCTGCGGCACACCTGCCGCTAGAGCCGCGGCGGTCGTTCCTCCTCCGCCGTGGTGCACCACCGCACTGACCTTGCCGAACAGCCAGTCGTGCGGTGCCTGGTCGATGACGAGCAGGTCGTCCGAGGAGCGTGCGGCGAGCCCACCCCATCCGGTCGCGATGACGGCGCGCACCCCGGAGGCCCTGACGGCTTCGGCGACGATGTCACCGGTGCGCTGGGCGTCTCGTCCCGCCATGCTGCCGAAACCCAGGTAGACCGGAGGTGGACCGGCCTCCAGGAACTCCCGCAGCGCCGTGCCCGGTGACCATCCCGGGTCACGCGGCAGGAACCAGAAACCGGTGGTGCGCACGGAGTGCGGCCAGCCGGGGTCGACCGGCGCGACGGCGGAGCTGAACGCCTGCAACACCCTGGCGTGGTCGGGGCCGCGACCGGGGGCCAGCCCGAGGTCGTCGGCACGCCAGGTGTTGACGACACCGTTGTAGGCGCGCAAGGTCGCCGACACCGTGAGATAGGTGGCCCGGTTGAGGAACCGGGGCACCTTCGGCAGCGGCACCATGGGGCACGGGAACTGCGACGTCGGGACCCAGCCGGGTTGCAGCGTGGCCAGAACGGCCGGTACGCGCAGCACTTCCGCCGCGTGCTGCGCGGGCAGGCTCGGCGAGTGCACCAAGAGGTCGGCGCCCGAGGAGCGTGCGACGGCACCGACGTCGCGCAGCACGTCCGCCATCAGCGGCTTGATGCGCCGGATCGTCGAGATGGCGGTGAGCTTGCCGCGCACACCCCGGTATCCGTTCTCGACCGCCGTCACCACGACCGGGTCCTGGAGCAGCCTGTTCGGTCCCTCGTCGAGCGGCGCGAACTCCACGTCGTGCGAGGCGGCGCTGTCGGCAAAGGACTCGGGGGCGGCGAGCAGCGCACTGTGGCCTGCCTGCCGGAGAGCCACCGCGAGCGCCAAGAACGGTTGCACATCACCACGTGTGCCATGGGTGACCAGCAGGGCTTTCACCGGCTGGTCCTCTCGTCGACCGCGGTGAACGCGGTGAGCCAGCGGTCGTCGGCGAACAGGCCGTGGGTCAGCATCTCCAGGCCCGCGCGGGCGCCGCGCACCGCGGTCGCGGTCTCGGCCGGATCGCCTCCCAGCAACCGGCCGACGTGGTCACCGAGCACCAGCGGCGCCAGCAGCCACGAGACGTAGGTGACCGCCCGCGCCCGTGCGTCGGCCGACGTGCGGACCCAGCCCTCGGTCTCGCCCGCCGCGAGCCAGGCCTCCGTCCGGTCGACGATCTCGGCGAACAGCGCGCCGGCCGCGGGGGTGTCGTCGAGCAAGGCCCTCGCCAGATAACGCCGGACCGGCGTCGCCGCCTGCAACACCTCGCCCAAGGCCTCGGTGGCGGCTTCGCCGCCGTCGCGGATCGCGTCGAGGACGTAGTCGTCACAGGCTTGCCGGAGTCCCTCCTTGGACCCGAAGTGGTGCACCACCAACGCGGGCGACACCCCGGCGTCCGCCGCCACCGCGCGGACCGAGGTGCCCGCGATGCCGTCGGCACCGAACCGGGCGAGTGCCGCTTCGCGGATGCGGGCTCGTGCCGTCAGATCAGACGCTGAACGCATGTTCTGATTATTGAACAAGTGTTCAGTCCGTGTCCAGCGGCTCCCGTGCCCCCAGGACACGGGAGCCGCTTCGGTCAACGAGGGGCGATCCCGGCGAGCGGGACGGCGAACACGATCCGCTTGTCGATCAGCGTGCCCGCGGCGTTGAAGGCGTGCTCGGTCGCCGTCCACAGCAGACCGCTGCCGTGTTCGAAGTAGAGGTCCTCGCCGCCGACCGCCCAGCTGTAGGTGTTCATGTCCGCGGATCCGGCGAACAGGAAGCTGTGCTTGTCCGCCGAGCTGCGGCCCAGGTAGTACTCGCCCTGCCACGTCTGGACGCCCTGGACGTTGCTCTTCGGCGCGGTCACGGCCCTGCTCGGCACGGCCTTGCCGGAGGTCAGCGCGAGTTTGCGGGTGGACGCGTCGACGTCGTAGTGCACGACGCGGCCGCCGTCGATGGACAGGTCGGTGCTGCGGCCGTCCCGGTACTCACCGACGACCAGCGTGTCCGGCGTGGTGCTGCGGTCCAGCGCCAGCGAGGAGTAGCACAGCGCGCCGGGCTGGGGCACGCACGGGGACGGCGGCGTGACCGCCTGCCGGTACGTCGCGACCTGCGGCACGACGTAGCGGTAGCCGTAGGCGTAGTGCTTGGTGCCGCTCTTGCCGATCACGTCGTCCTGGTCGGTGGCGACCTCCAGCACGCGCTC
Organism: Lentzea sp. NEAU-D7; assembly: GCF_026242055.1. Classification (GTDB taxonomy): domain Bacteria; phylum Actinomycetota; class Actinomycetes; order Mycobacteriales; family Pseudonocardiaceae; genus Lentzea. The sequence goes on from NZ_JAPJDL010000023.1 coordinate 13,802, forward strand.
CATGTCGAACACCCGCAGGCCGCGCGAGGTGTCGGCGACGTACAGGTAGCGCCCCAGCCACGCGAGACCACCGGCGTGGATCGGCACCGCCTTGAAGTTCGACGAGCTGGTGGGCTCCACCAGCAGCACGTGCCGGTACTTGCCGCTCACCCGGTCCACCAGGGACAGCCGTGCCCCGTGGTCCGTCGGCGTCCCGGCTTTCGCGGTGTCGTAGTGCCAGCTCACGGCCATGACCTTGTTCGGTCCCCACTGGCCGTCGTCGTCCGCGTCGGACGATCCGGTCACGCCCTGGGGCACCCAGTAGGACACCTTGCTGTCGCTGTCGTCCCAGCAGAACCGGTCGCTGCTGTGCAGGATCTGGTTTGCTTGCAACGGGATGTCCGTGCGGTCGTAGAACTCCGGCTGGGCCTGCTTGCGACTGGTGGAGCAGTCGTTCGTGGACCGGTTGGCCGCCGCCAGGACGTCCGACACCGGCAGGCGCGAACCGAGCGTGGACGCGAGTCCCGCGGCCTGGGTGTCCAGTGACCAGTCCGGCGTCAGCGAGAACGCGGAACCGTCCCGTTCGGTGATCTGGTTGGGCGCTGCTGCGGCCGGCGTTCCCGCTGCCAGCAACACCATCGCGACGATGAACCCGAGTCGTTTCACGGCGTCCAGGTTCATGCGGCGGGAGTTGTCCAGCAACGGTTGATCAGCCTGGACAATCATTCGTAGTCGAACAGAGGAGGTGCGGGTGGGACGGCCAGAACGTCCGCTCGACCCGAACGAAGGCCCGGTCCAGCGCTTCGCGTGGGAGTTGCGCCGGCTGCGCGAGAAGGCCGGTTCTCCGAGCTACCGGGAGTTGTCCAGAAGGGCTCATTTCTCGTCCACGGCGTTGTCCGAGGCGGCCGGGGGCACGCAGCTGCCGACGCTGGCCGTGACGCTGGGGTACGTCGAGGCCTGCGAGGGGGATCCGGAGCACTGGGAACGGCAGTGGCGGGAGGTGGTCGCCGAGATCCTCGCGCCCGGCGACGAGAGCGCTCCCTATCTCGGTCTCGCGGCGTTCCAGCCCGAGGACGCGTCGCTGTTCCGCGGCCGTGAGGAACTCGTCGAGCACCTGGTGGGGGAGGTGGGGAAGCGGTCGTTCCTGGGGGTTTTCGGGGCGTCCGGATCGGGGAAGTCGTCGTTGCTGAGGGCCGGTCTGGTGCCCTCGCTGTCGTTGTCGCCGGTGGTGCTGACGCCGACCGCCCACCCGGTGCGGGAGCTGAGGGCCAGGACCGCGGACCGGCCGGGGCTGGTCGTGGTGGACCAGTTCGAGGAGACGTTCACCCTGTGCGCCGACCGGGACGAGCGCGAGGCGTTCGTCTCGGCGTTGTTGGCGTGTGACGCCAAGGTGGTCATCGGTTGCCGGATCGACTTCCTGGACCGGTGTGCCGCGATCCCCGCGCTGGTCACGGCGCTGCGGGACGCGCAGCTGCTGTCCCACGCTCTGCTGGAGACCTGGCGGAGGCGGGAGAACAACAGGCTCACCCTGGCCGGGTACCGGGCGAGCGGCGGGGTGTCCGGTGCCATCGCGGCCACCGCCGAGCAGACGTTCACGGAGCTGGGTCGCGCTGACCAGGCCGCGGCCCGCTCGTTGCTGCTCCGGCTGGTGCAGCCCGGTCAGGGCGCCTACGACCTGCGGCGGCGGGTCGCGCTGGACGAGGTGATGGGGCCGGCGTTGAACGCCCTGGTCACCGCGCGGCTCGTGGTGGTCGCGGACGGTGGCGTGGAGCTGGCGCACGAGGCGTTGACCAGGGCCTGGCCGCGGCTGCGGACGTGGATCGAGGAGGACCGCGAACGCCTTCATCAGCACCAGGACCTCACGACGGCCGCGCACGCCTGGGACGCCGTCGACCGCGATTCCGGTGCCCTGTACCGAGGTGTGCGGCTGGAGGTCGCGCGGTCGCTGGCCGCGGACTCGCCCGTCGCGTTGTCGCAGCTGGAACGGGAGTTCGTCGCGGCGAGCGAGGTGCACGAGACCGCCGAACGCGCCGGCGTCCGGCAGCAGGCCCGGCGGTTGCGCACCCTCGTCAAAGCCCTGGCCGTGGCGCTGGTCGCGTGCCTGGTGATCACGGGTGTCGCGGTCGTCCAGCGCCGTGCCGCCGTCGCCGGGGAGAAGGTCGCGTTGTCCCGGCAGCTCGCGTTGCAGGCCCAGGACCTCAGCGGGTCGTGGCCGGACGCGGCGGAAGCCCTTGCCGTGCAGGCTTTCCGCACGTCACCGACGATCGAGGCGCGCGGCGCGTTGCTGAGCACCGCCGCCTACAAACCACCGCGGGTGCTGCTGAAGGACCACCGCGGCGCGGTGCGGGCGGTGGCGTTCAACCAGGACGGCTCGCTGCTGGCGTCCGCCGGGGACGATCGATCCGTGCTGGTCCGCGCGCCCTCCGGGACCGCTCCGCCGATCGCGCTGACCCAGCACTCGAAACCGGTGCGCGCGCTGGCGTTCCACCCGTCCGCTCCGCGGCTCGCCTCTGGCGGTGAGGACGAGCAGATCGTGTTGTGGGACCTGAAGACGAACGTCGCCGCGCACGTCCTTCCCCTGCCGCACGGCCGGATCAACAGCATCGCCTACAGCGACGACGGCCGGCTGATGGTGTCCGCGTCGCAGGACGGCACGGTCGTCCTGTGGGAAGGCGCCCGGGAGGTGCTGCGGATCCCGCACTCCCTCGGAGAGGTGCACGACGTGGCGCTGGGCGGTGACCTCGTCGCGCTGGCCGGGCAGAACGGCGTGCTCGTGCACAACCGGACGACGGGCGCGCAGCAGGTCCACCAGGACCATCGCGGACCTGTACTCGCCGTGGCGTTGAACAGCGATGGCGGTGCGCTGGCCAGCGGTGGGGCGGACAGCCAGGTCGTGCTGCGGGCCGGAGCAGAGCCGAGTTTCCTGCGGCGGCACACGGCGGGGATCAGGTCCGTCGGGTTCGGACCGGACGGCCGGATGCTGATGTCGGCGGCCGACGACGGCAGCGTGCGGTGGTGGTCGGTGCCCGGCGGCGGCTGGCTGACGGGGCTGATCTCGCGCACCGGGGCGTTCTTCGCGGCCGGGCTGAGTCCTGACGGGACGAAGCTGGCGGCGGGCGGCGACGACAGCGTGAGCGTGTGGCAGGTCGCCCTGCCCGCGTTCACCGGACACGCGGCTCCGCCGTTCGGGGTGACCGCGGCGGCCGACGGGCGGATCGCGACCGGGGGCGCGGACAGGTCCATCAGGGTCTGGGACCCGTCCGGGACGCTGATCACCGAGCTCGCCGCGCCCGCGACGGTGAAGTCCGTCGCGTTCCACCCCGGCGGAACCCTGGTGTCGGCGGGGGAGGACGGCGACGTCACCGCGTGGGACCTGGACTCGCGAAAACCGGTGCGCACCATCGCCGAGCACGACGGTCCGGTGACCAGCCTGGCGCTGGCGGGGAACGTGGTCGCCTCCGGCGGCGCCGACCGCACGATCAGGCTGGTGGACCCGGCTTCCGCCGCGCCGCCGCGCACCTTCCCGGTCGCGCACACGGCCGCGGTGGAGGCGTTGGCCCTCAGCCCGGACGGCACGGTGCTGGCGTCCGGGGGCAACGACGGGCGGATCGTGCTCTGGGACGTCGAGCACTCCCGTGAGCTCGCGGTTCTCGGTGAGCTCGGGAACGCGTTGCGGGACATCGCGTTCACGCCCGACGGCCGGACGCTGATCACCGGGGACGCCGGCGGCGCGGTGATCTTCTGGGACGTCGCGGCCCGCCGGCAGAGCGCGACCCTGCCCGGTCAGCGCGGCGCGGTGCGGGAACTCGCGCTCAACGCCACCGGAACGCGCCTCGCGGTGGCCGGCAGCGACACGGTGATCACGTTGTGGGACACCGGGACCCGCGAGCAGGTGGCCACGCTGACCGGCCACACCGGCCCGGTCAACTCCGTCGCGTTCGACGGCGACGCCCTGGTGTCCACCGGCGCCGACCCCCGCGTGATCAGGTGGGACCTCGACCCGGACGCCGTGATCGCCCGCGTCTGCGGCGCCCGCGTTGGCCGCTGTTGATTGGCCAGGCCGCTGACCTGCTGCTGGACAACCCCGCGAGCCCCTACGAATGGCGGTGCACAAACCCGTTCTAGGGAAGGAAAAACGGATGAAGCGCACCTTCGCGGCACTCGCGGTCCTGGCCAGCACGATGGGTCTGGTGCTGGTCGGCGGTCAGGCCAACGCGGCTCCGGAGTCGGCGAGATTCGAGCTCGGCATCCAGTCGGCGGACGCCGGGATCAACGTCTACCGGGGATCGGACCTGGCGGGGTACGGCGACTTCAACGCCGACCCGGACGGCAGCGTCCCCGGCGACGCGATCCGGGCCTGCGACACGCTGGCGGACGGCTGGGGCGTCGAGACCCAGCTGGACGTCAACCCCGGCGCCACCTGGGACACCGACCGCGTCGTCAACACCCGCGGCCACGCCTCGCCCTACTGCAGCGGCTGGGCGAGCGGCAACATCGGCGAGAACACCCCGGTGGCCATCCGGGTCTGCCTGGTGAAGTCCGGCGAGACGCCGATCTGTTCCGGCAGGGCGTTCGGCGAGTCCTGACGCGAACCCCTCGTGGGTGTCCCCTCTCCGGGGACACCCACGAGGGTGGTCAGCCGTCGGCTCGGCCGGTGTCCCGGTGACGACCTCGCCGGAGTTGAGGTCTAGGCACCAGACGTGGTCAGCACTGCTCGAGCCGCGCCGAGAACGTTCCGGCCCGCACTCGTCGGTGATGGAGTCGGCGGCCGCGGCGAAGCACCCGTAGATCAGGACTCAGGTGGCCCCGGGCGTGGACCATCCGGTCCACGTCTGTCCGCACGGACTGGACATCGCCGGCTTCCACGTCCCGGTGCAGCCGCGGCGGGCGGAATCAGTGGTCGGCGACGTTCAGCACGTTCCACCCGGACGCATTCCCGGACGGCGGTCGAGCCCGCTCACGCGTCACGCCGCGCTGGCCGTGCCGTCACGGCCGGGGCTACTCCGGCCGTGGCGGCACGTCCCAGAGCAGCACCCTGCCCAGGGTTCCGGCGGTGGCGAGGGCGCTGCCGTCAGGACTGAAGGCGAGGTCGAGCACCGGGATGTCGCCGGTGTCCACCGTCGTGATGAGTTGCCCGGTTCTGGAGGACCAGAAGGTGATGCCGCCCTCTGCCCCGGCCACCGCCAGGACTTCGCTGTCAGGGCTGAAAGCCGTTCGAGCACCGGCCAGTGAGTGGCGGGTACCGTCCTTGTGCAACAGGTGGACCACGTCGACGGAGTCGACCACCGCGACGTGCTCTCCGTTGCCGGCGACAGCAAGCCCGGAGAGTCCTGTTTCAGGACTCGTCGTCGTCCAATGCCACGACCCGTCCCAACCCGACACCAGGATGGACCGGTCCTCTCCCGCGAGAGCGAGAACCTGGCTGTCGGAGCTGAACGCCCCTTCGATCACCGGCGCATCACTGTCTGCGATGTACTTGCCTTTCAGCGTCACCGTGTCCACGTAGAAGAGACGTCCGCCGGGTTCGACCAGCACCAGGGTTGCACCGTTCGGGCTCAGAGCGACGGGGCTCACCCGGTCCGGGATCTTTGCGGCGCGGTCCCAGCTCCGCTTCGAGGTGCACCGGCGTTTCGTCAGGTAGGAGGCTTCGTAGAGGGTGCACGTCGTGCCGTCGTGGTCGATCCCGGTGACGGTCCCAGATCCGCCGGAATCGGTCAGCGCACTTGATTCCCCTGAGTTCAAGTCCAGCACCACGACGCTCCACCTGGTGCGGAAGACCACCTTCCTCCCATCACCGCTGAACGAGATCGCGGCGACGTCAGAAGGCTCGCTGCTGTAGATCCGGCGGAGCGGGCTCTGTGCCTCCACCAGAGCGGCCGAGACGAACAGCAGGCCGATCATCGTGACGGCGACGATCGCTGGATGCTTGCGTTTGAGGCGCGTGCTGTTCGGAGCAGTCACAGGGCTACCTCGCCACCGGTCGGCCAGGTAGCCGCGGAGCAGATCGTGGCGAAGTTGGTAGGAAGGCCCAGCGCTGCGGAGGACGCCCTTCCCGTGGGCCTCGCCCAGGAACCGCATGAGGCGCCACGGCAGGTGCCCGCGCAAGGCGAGCCAGATGCGTGCGACCGTGTAGACCGACCAGGCCGTTCCCGTCCCGAACAAGACGACGATGCTGATCACCGGGATCGCGATGGAAGCGACCGCTGCTGCCTCAACGACGCCAACGTGCGAGTCCGAGGAGAAAGCCACCGCCGCGGCAGTGGCCAAGCCGCCGCAGACGCCAGTCACCACGGTGGTCAGCAATGTCGCAGTGCGATCGGTGCGCAGCACCGAGAGCGGGGAAGGCGCGGTGCTCCACGGTGCCGGCGCGGCGAGCCAACGCCCGATCGCCAGTGGTACGCCGACCGCCGCCGCCGTGACCAGCCACAGCATGATGCTGTCGTCCACCCGCCAGGTGGCGGCCATGATGAGCCAGGGCGAGCCGATGATGAGACCAGCGAACACCCCGATCGGCAGGTGCAGGAACAGCCCGCGAACGCTGGAGGAACTCCTGTGCGGGGTGCCGTCACGTCCCGCGACAACGCCGTTGGTCAGGGTGGCCACCCCGAGGATCGTCACCGAGATGAGCACGCCGGACAGGAAGTCCCTGGCGGAGGACGGGGTACGAGCCGATTCGCGGACGCCGATGACGAACTCGGTGGTCGCGGGCGCCGCGACCACGTAGGCGCTCAGGAGCGCGATCGCCGCCGCACCGCACACGATCGACACGATGACCGCGAGATCTCGTCCCACTCCGGCGGCGGCGATCACTGCGACATGACGCCGCTCGCGCGAGGGCGAGGTGTGGGCCGCGCGGGCGACGTTCAAACCGGCCACCAGGCCGACCGGCAGCCCCAGCACCGCTCCACCGAAGGCGTACTCGATCAGGTCGTCGCCCGATTCGTCCAGCAGTCCCCACGACGTCACGCTGAGCGCCGCCCCGGACAGGGTGATGATCGCGGTGATCAGGAGCGTGAGCACGAACGGCGGGACCGCGCGGGCGATCCGCCACCACTCCAGTTCCGTGTCGCCCACGCGGTCGCGCAGGTGGGCGGCGAGGAACGACAGCCAATGCCGCGCGCGGTCGCGGTCACGGTCGCGTGGGTAGGCCGCGACCAGGAACTGTTCCAGCAGGTGGTGCTCGATCTGTTCCTTGCTGCCCAGCCGGGTCAGCTCGCCCGGGTCCTCCCGCGGCCGCTTGTAGACGCGCCGGGCCAGGCTGATCATCAGCGGGGTGGACAGGGCGGCGGCCACCGGTCCGCTGGGGTCGTCGGTGAGCGTGCGCGTCACGGCCTGCCAGCGGCCGGGCCCGGCTTCTCGCACCTCGGCCTGGGTCAGGTAGACCTCGGCGTCCTCCGGGCGGATTCGTTCGATGTCGACGACGGCGGCGCGCGTCAGCACACCGCTCTCCGCCACAGCCTCCTCGAACTCCTGGCCGCGGCAGGTGATCACCATCCGCAGGTCTGACCCGGCCACGCGGTCCAGGTCCGTCAGGGCCTTGCCCAGCGAGTCCTCCGACATCTCGTCGAGGCCGTCCAGCACGGGCAGCAGACGGCTCAACGGCACACCGTCCACGAGTGACCCGTAATCGGCGGCCAGGCGGCGGGCGATCCAGTGCTCGACGTGCTCACCCGTGCCGGTCGACGGGTCGTGTGGCTGCCAGCCTGCCACCGGGAACAACACCGGCACGCGGTCGTGGGCCGCGGCCGCGATGGTGAAAAGCACGGCCAGTGTCGTTTTCCCCGCACCCGGCTCTCCCAGCACCACCAGTTGGTGGTGCGGTCCGCGCAGGAACTCGGCCGCCAACTGGTGCGCTACTGGACTGTCGTCGCCGGTGTCCTGCACCAGGGCTCCGACCAACGGGGCCGACTCCGGCAGCGAGCCGACCTGGGCGCGGCGTTCCGTCGGCCGCCATCTCAGCCGCAACGGCCGAGGCCCAGCCAGGCCACGCGTGGTCACCTCGTCCTTCCACTGGTCCGTCACCACTTCCCGCAGTTCGGTCAGGCGGTTCTCGAGCGACGGCGGCGTGCGCGCCGCTCGGAACGCCCAGGCCGCGCCACCCGCCGCGACCAGCAGGCCCGCCAGTCCTGCACCCACGAGCCAGCCACCGGACCCGCCGCCCGCAACGGCCCACACGACCGCGACCGCCGACGCGACCGCGACGGTCACGGCCAAGGACACGCCGGAAGCGGACTGTCCCGTCGTGATGACGAGATCTCCTTCCACCACCCCGGTCTGCACCGCGGTGCCGTTCACCGTCCCTTTGATCGCGTTCTTCACCTGATGACATCTCTCACCGGATCCGTCACCCGGTCGATCACGCCGCATGAGAAGCAGATCGCCTTTGGCGCCAAACGCGTTTCACAGATCGGCGTTCACGCCACCTGCGGTGGAATGTCCAATGAGTGATCGCGGATTTCGGGCTCGCAGGCGAACTGCGCGAGTGTCATGCCGTAGACGACGGTCGCGTTACCTGCTCTCCGCGGTGGCGCCGAGCGCCTCGGCGTGAGTGATCACCGGACGGTATCCGAGCTCCGCCACCGCTTTGCGGGTGTCGAGGGTGCACTGCTGCGAGAGCAACCAGAGCAGCGGCGGAGGCACCACCTCCAGCGCTGTGGCGAGGTCCATGTCCGGCACCGACGGGTCCACGCCGTGGAGCCGGAACTGCGCTTCGAGGAACGACCTGAGCTCCACCGGCTCGCGGTCGGTGACGAAGTAGGCCTCGCCGGGCCGGCCGTGCAGCCAGCCGAGGACCAGGCCTTCCGCGGCGTTGTCGACGTGCGTCACGTCGGTGAGCACCCTGCTGCCCTCGATCCAGGCCAGTGCGCCGCCGCGCGCGGCCTGGACGAAGGCGTCGACCAGGCTGCTCTCCGGGCCCCACACGAACCGCGGGCGGATGATCACGGTGGTGAGCCGGTCGTCCGACGCCTCCGCGACGAGCTGTTCGGCCTGCGCCTTGGCCGCGGAGTAGGGCGCGGGCGAGTCGGGCCGCAGGGGAGCGGTCTCGTCCGCGTCCACCAGGGGTTCGCCGGCCAGCAGCGCGGCTTCCGTTCCACAGTGGACGAATCGGCTCGCGCCGGCCCGGCGCGCGCCTTCGAGGGCGGCCGCGGTTCCTCCGACCGTGATGAGCTGGTGTCGTTCCGGGCTCGCCGCGAGGTCGGTCTCGGCGGCGAGGTGGAAGACCACGTCGTAGGTGTCGCCGGGACGGGCCCACGTGCCGGGGTCGAGGAGGTCGCCCCGGACGGCGGTGGCGCCTGCGCGCTCGACGGCGAGAGCCGCGGAGTCGCTGCGTGCGAGGGCGGACACCGCGTGTCCGTCCTCGACCAGGCGCCGGATGAGCGCGCGTCCGATGAAACCGGAACCACCGGTGATGAATGCTGAGGTCATGTCAGGTGCAACCCGCTCGGCGCCGCCGCACTTCCCGTCGCAGGATCGATATGAACTTGGTCGGTGATAAGTTCTGTTTATGCCAACTCTGCGTGCGCTGGAGTGCCTGCTGGCCGCGGCCGACCTGGGCTCGGTGACGCGCGCGGCGCAGCACCTGCACCTCTCGCAGCCGGCGATCTCGCACCAGCTGGTCGCTCTGGAGCGTGAGGCCGGCACCGCGCTGCTGATCCGCGACCGCCGCGGCGTCCGCCTCACCGCGGCCGGACGCGCCGCGCTGCCCGACGCCCGCCGGGCCGTGGCCGCCGCCGACGACGCCATCCGCCTCGCCCGCGCGGTGGGCCAGGCCGTGGGAGGAACCGTCCGCGTCGTGTGCGCGCAGAGCCTCACGGTGGCTTTGCTGGCGCCGGTGCTGACCCGGTGGAACGCGGAACGTCCCGACGTGACGATCGCGTTGCACGAGAGCACGGACGCGGAGTCGGCCGTCGCCGCGTTGAAGTCCGGCGAGGCCGACCTCCTGCTCGTGCCCGATCCCGGCGACACGGAGTTCGACAAGACCACGGTCGCCGAGGAGGAGGTCGTGGTGGCACTCCCGGCCCGGCATCCGCTGGCCTCGCGGCGCGCCCTCCGCCAGGACGACCTGCACGGCCAGCCGTTCGTGCACTTCACGCCGGAGAACCAGCTCGGCACGTGGATCGAGAGCAACCTCGACTTCGACCTGAGGGGGTCGGTGGTGGCGCGCACCGCCGTGACGACGCACGCGCCTCAGCTGGCGGCGGCGGGCCTGGGGATCACCGTCGTACCGGTCAGCGCCGTCACCGCGGGGTTCGCCGGCGCGGTCCGGCCCTTCGACCCCCGGTGGACACGCCGCCTGGTCGTCCTGACCGCGGGCACCCGCGACGCGCTCACCACGCAACTGGTCAGCGACCTGCGCGCAGGAGGCCTGCGCGTGCCCGGCGACATCGCGGACCAGCTGGCCCCCGCGTCCTGAGAACCGGCGCGGCAGTTCACATTCTCGGCACACCCCGAGCCACATGTTCATGTCGCGGAAACCAACGGGGTGCCCGCTCCCGCATAGGTTCTCGTCATCCTCGACGAGATTGATCCCTTCATCGGAACGGCTGCCACCTCACTGCCCGCGGCGCAAGGGCTGGCGGCCACCTGGTGGTGGCCGAAAGCGCAGGTCGGCAACACGCACCCCGGCGCGACGTCCCCGCTCGGCATGGTGTCCGCCTGCGCCTACTCCGGTGCCTATCCGACCGGCTACGGCCTCTACATGAAGAACACCGAGGGGCAGCCGGAGGAGCTGTTCGACCGGATGCAGGCGTCCGGTTTCACCCACTTCCAGCAGTCCGGTACCGGTGCGATCCGCAAGTACTACAACTACGTGCGGGTGACCCCGATGGTGCAGCAGCTGGACGTCCTCGGCGAGGCCTGGCCGCTGCACGACGAGACCGCCGAAGCCGGGTACTACGCGGCGACCCTCGACACCGGCATCCGATGTGAGGTCACCGTCGGCGCCAAGGTCGCCGTCCACCGGTACGTCTTCCCCGAGCACCGCAGCGCGCGGGTCGTCGTCGACCTGTCCTGCGGCGGGCTGGCCATCGACCTCGGCCGCACGGTGCCGCTGCGGGCGCACGTGGAGAGCCTCGGCAACGGCCGCGCCCAGGGGACGGTGGTCGTCGAAGGCGTGCCGCTGTCGGTCCACATCAAGGTCGACAGTCCTGGCTGGCGGCAGATGCTCTGGCACGACCGCCGGCTGATCGAGGGTGGCACGCGGCTCGACTTCGACCGCATCAGGCAGACCACGCTGCGCCCGTTCGGGTTGCTGTACATGGGCCCCACCACCGCCGGGCAGAGCGTCGAGATCCAGATCGGGTTCTCCCTGCGCGGCTGCGACCAGGCCCGCGAGAACCTGTACCGCGAATGCGGTGACGGGGCGCCCGCGTTCGACGTCGTCCGGGCGCAGACCGAGGCCCGGTGGCGCGACCACGTGGGGAAGGTGGAGGTCGAGGGCGGGTCACCCGCCCGGCGGCAGGTCTTCGCGACGGCCCTGTACCACTCGCTGATCAAGCCGTGCTTCGCCGACGACGAGAGCCCGTTCTGGCCGTCCTCGGGGCCTTTCGTGTTCGACATCTGCACGATGTGGGACATCTACAAGACGCAGCTGCCGTTGCTCATGGCGATCTGCCCGGACCGGGCGGTCGACCTCCTGGAGTCGCTGATCCGGGTCTGCGAGGAGGAGGGCAACTTCCCCATCGGCTATCGGATGGCGCGCGGCGCGGACAGGTTCTTCCGGCAGGCGAGCGCGCTGGTCCACACCGCGCTGGCCGACGCGCACGCCCTCGGGCTCGGGGACCTGGACTGGACCTGGGCGCTGGTGCACATGTACGACGACCTGCGCCGGATGTACGGCGAGGACTTCTACGAGCACGGCGTCGTGCACCCGATCTCGCACACGCTCGACCTCGCCTACGCCTGCCACTGCACCTCCGGCGTCGCCCGCAGCCTGAACGACGTCCAGCTGGCCGACGACCTCGACGCGCGCAGCCGCCTGTGGTCCAACGCGTTCGACCCGGGCACCGGCCTGCTCCTCGACTCCTCGTTCTACGAGGGCGGCAAGTGGAACTACTCGTTCCGGCTGCTGCACGACATGGCCGCGAGAATCGCGATGGTCGGTGGGAACGACGCCTTCGTCGGCATGCTCGACACGTTCTTCGGCTACGGCGCCCCGCGTGTGGCTCAGCCCGGCAAGCGGCCCGACCCGGTGGAGATGGCGGCCGGCTACCTGCTGAACCGGTTCGAGGGGCTGAACAACGAGCCGGACATGGAAGCGCCGTGGTCCTACCACTACGCGGCCCGGCCGGACCGCACGGCCGAGATCGTGCACGCGGCGCTGACCTGGCAGTTCGGCACCGGTCCCGGCGGCCTGCCGGGCAACGACGACTCGGGCGGGCTGAGCTCCTGGTACGTCTGGGCCTCGCTCGGCCTGTTCCCGGTCGCCGGGCAGAACCTCTTCCTCGTCAACGCGCCTGCGTTCAGCCGCGCCACCCTGCACCTCGGGGACCGCGACTTCGTCATCGAGACGCGTGGACACCGCGAGACGTCCATCAGTTCGGACGGGCTGGACGAGGACCCGCCGCCGCAGTACGTGCAGTCCGCCCGGCTGGACGGCAAGCCGCTGGACGCGGCGCACCTGCGCGCGTCCGACGTCCACGCGGGTGGCCGCCTGCTGCTCGAACTCGGCCCGCACCCCTCGGAGTGGGGACGCAAGATCCTTCCGCCATCAGTGTCCGACCCGCTCGGAAAGGGGGCTCGCACATGAGCAGGCCAAGCCGCCGTCTCGTCATCGTGGTCCGGGCCGACCCGGTCATCTGCGGTCACTCCGGAGAAGCCCGCAACCTGGCCGAGGTCGCGCTCACCCGCGGCTTCGACGACGTCCGGCTGCTGACGTGGCCGATATCCGTGCTGCAGGCGGCAGGGCTGCCGCTCAAGCCGCTGGACCGGATCATGCCCTACAGCGCGGGCATCACCGTGGAGCGGCCCGAGCCGGTCGGCGACTACCGGGTCCCCGACGGCCGGCACCTGGCCGGGCTGACGGGACGGCTGGTCGAACTGCTCGCCGACCAGGTCCCGACCACCTGCGTGTCGATGTACCTCGCTCCCCACGACGCCGTGGTGCGCGACGCCGTCGACGCGGCGCGCGCGGCCGGCTACGCACCCGACGTCCACACCATCGCGAAGGCGGTCGGCTCGGACGTCACCAACGTGATCCGCTCGTGCCTGCACGAGCGGCGGTTCGGGGCCGCCGTGGTCCTGTTCACCCGGTTCCTCGCCAACGACGAGGTGGTCGCGGTGTCGGAGTACACCAGGCAGGAGATCATCGCCTGCGCGGAGGCCGTCGACGCGCAGTGCGGCACCCGGTTCGCCCGCCAGTGCGTGCGGCGGATATCGGTCAGCTACCCGCCGATCGACACCTCGGCCTACCTGGGCCTCGATCCGGCTCTCGTGGACGCCGCCCTGAAGCGGCGCGGCCTGGAACGCGACGGGTACGTGTTGTTCCTGTCCCGGGTCACGCGGGCCAAGGGCATCTACGACCTGGTGGACGCGTTCGCCCGGTGCCGGGCGCGGTCACGGCTGAAGCTCGTGATCGCCGGCCAGGGCCCCGAACTGGAGCACCTCCAGGCGATCACCCGGCACGACGACCGGATCCTCTTCCTCACCGACGTGGAGGACGAGGAGAAGCCGCTGCTGATGAACGGCTGCGCGGCGTACGCGCTGCCGACCAAGCCCGAACCGGACTTCGTCGAGACCTTCGGCATCGCGCTGACCGAGAAGATGCTCGCGGGCGGCGGGCCGGTGATCACGACCACCACCGGGGGCGTCGGCGAGGCGGTGGGCGGGACGGCCGTCGTCGTCGAGGCGGGGAACCCCGCTCACATCGCCGCCGCGATCGACCGGGTCGTGCTCGACATGTCGGCCGAGGAACGGCAAGTCATGGAGGACCGGGCACGCGAGCACGCCCTGTCCTTCGACCGCGTCCGGGTGTTCGACGGCCTCTTCGCCACGTCCGGCGCGACTGCCGTCCTGACGGGATGAACCCGCGACAGTCGTTTTAGGACGCGGTGGAGCCCGGCGTTCCGATGGCGGTTCGATAGCGGATTGTTGGCCCGCGGGAGTCGAATCGTGTGATCGGGGTCGCACCGCAACCGGGCGTCCACTGTGGATGGATCCCGGACCGCGCTGATCGGCGGCTCTTCGCTCCGCGGGCCGGCGGCCGTCCGTTCCCGGGCCGTGCGGGCCACTTCTTGTTGCCGCGGAACTCCGCTCCGCGGGATGCCGAGCAGGCTTCGGCCTGCGGGGAGACATCAACGAGAGGAGGAAGGCATGAATGAGTACGAGCGTCTCGCTGACGAGGACGGGCACGTTCGCGGTTACGACTAGGGGCGGATTCCGCCTTCTTCGCCCTGACCGTTCTCGATCCCCTGGAAGAGCGCCGGCCGCAGCTCGCGCGGAAGTCGTGCTCGGTCGGTCTCTCCCGGGCGCGAGCGATAGTGGAAGAATAGACGATAAAGTAACAATAGATCGTGCTGCCAGCATCGGGGTATGACGGAGATCCTTGGGTACGTGCGCGAGAACTTCATCCTCGCACTGATCATCGGATGTGAGATCGGGTTCTGGTTCTTCCTGCTCGCCGGGCTGGTCGCGCGCTATCCGCTGCGCAGTCCCAGGGTCGGCGGCGCGCTGCTCCTCTGCACGCCCCTCGTCGACGTGGTGCTGCTCATCGCAACGGTGTTCGACCTGCGTGCGGGTGGCGAGGCGACGTGGCCGCACGCGGCGGCCGCCATCTACCTCGGTCTCACCCTCGGCTTCGGGCACAGCATCATGCGGTGGGCCGACCAGCGCTTCCACCACCGCTTCGCGGGCGGTCCGCCGCCCGTCCTCCCGCCGAAGCACGGTCGCGCCAAGGTGCGGTACGAATGGGCGCAGTTCGGCAAGTTCGGGCTCGCGTGGCTCATCTCGATGGTCATCATGGCCGCGTTGGTCCTCGTCGTCAGCACGCCCGCGCAGACCGAACTGATGTGGAAGGTCGCCATGCCGGTCATGACGGGCACCGGTGCGGCCTGGTTCGTCTTCGGCCCTCTCCTCACCACGATTCGTCCGCCCCGGCCGCGCCGCGGCGCCCAGCAGACGTACATCGGCTGACCGCCGATCCGACGAGTGGCGGAGAAAGCCGAGCAGGAGGAAGTGCGCAATGAGAATCGCCTGTTGGCAGGCAACGACGCACCCGTCCGACGTGGCGGGTGCTCTCGCCCGTCTGCGGGAGCGCGCGAAGCGGGCCGCCGAGGCCGGCGCGCGGTTGCTGGTCACGCCGGAGATGTCGTTGTCCGGCTACAACCTCGGCGGCCGCAGGCTGCGTGAGCTCGCCGAGCCGGAGAGCGGGCCGATGTGCCGCGAGGTCGCGCGGATCGCCGCCGAGGCCGGTGTCGCGATCGTGCACGGCTGGCCCGAGCTGGCCGGGGAAAGCGTCTACAACTCCGTGCGCCTCGTCGGGGCCGACGGAACGGGTCTGGCCACGTACCGCAAGACGCACCTGTTCGGCGACCTCGACCGGTCGAGCTTCAGCGCCGGCGACACGGGGGTCGTGCAGGCCGTCGTCGACGGCACGACCATCGGCTTGATCATCTGCTACGACGTGGAGTTCCCGGAACTGGTTCGCGCGCATGCGTTGCGCGGCACCGAGCTCCTGGTGGTGCCGACCGCGCTGATGGCTCCGTGGCACTTCGTCGCCGAGACGGTGGTGCCGGCTCGCGCCTTCGAGAGCCAGCTGTTCATCGCCTACACCAACTGGACCGGCGGGGAACGTCATCTGAAGTACTGCGGCCTCACCAGGGTGGCAGGCCCGGACGGCCGGGTCGTCCCGATCGACGCCGAGGCGCCGGACGGGCTGCTGGTGACCGACCTGGACCTGTCGCTGATCGCCGAGGTCCGCGCCGAGACCCCGTACCTCTCCGACAGGCGGCCGGAACTGTACTGAGCCGGGCTGGAACTGTTTTGGGGCTGTCCCAGGTCCTGGCCCCGTCGGCCACGACCTGGGACGCGTCTCAGATGACGATCGGCGCCAGCTCGTCGAAGAGGTCACCGGGCCCGGGGTTGTCGGGATGGGTCGCGCCGCCGAGGTGGCGCATCACGCCCCAGACCGCGTTCAGGGCGGTCTCGACGGCGTTCTCCGCGAAACCTCCCAGCCAGGAGATGTCGTCACCCGCCATGAGGAAACCGCGGTGCTTCGGCTCGAACCCGTCCTGCATGAAGTTGGTGAACAACGCCCGCTGGTACCGGTACTGGCCTGGGAGGCTGGACTTGAAGGCGCCCATGAAATTCGGCTCGGTCTCCCAGGTGACCGAGACCGGCGGCGCGATGATGTGCGAGCGGATGTCGACGTCCGGGTAGATCTGGGCGAGCGACGCCAGGACCACCTCGAGCCTCTCCTCGGCGGTGAGGGTGGCGACCTTCAGGGAGTCGTCGTTCCACGTGTACGACAGGCACATCACGCCGGGCTCGTCAGGCCCGTCGTCGAACAGGTAGACGCCCCGCGGCAACCGGTCGGTCAGCGTCATGCTCATGACGTCGCGGCCGGTCTTCTCGTCGCGGTCGCGCCAGAACGGGCGGTCGGTCAGCACGAAGAGCTTCGACGATCCCATGTAGTGCGTTCGCTCCACGGCGGTCCACAGGTCGGACGGCAGCAGGTCGGGGTCGCACTGGATCCGGGACAGCAGGTTCCAGCTCTGCGCCGTGAAGACGGCCACCGGGTACTCGCGCACCCCGCCGGACACGTCCTCGATCAGGTAGCCGGTGCCGTCGTCACCGCGGCTGATCCTGCACACACCGGGCATCGGCGTCCCGTCGTGCAGTCGTGCGAGCGAGGTGCCGGCCGGCCAGTGCACCAGGTCGTCCGGCTCGTGGTGCCACAGTCCCGTCGGAACCTGCTGGCTGCCACCGATGATGCGGTACTGCTTGTCGCCGACCTCGGTGTAGACGACCCGCAGGACGTCGAGCACGGAGTTGGTGAAGTCGGTGTCCCACCCGCCGCACCCGAAGCCCACCTGGCCGAAGATCTCCCGCTGCTCGAAGGACGAGAACGCCGCCGTGGAGGTCAGGAAGCCGTAGAACGACTGGTTCTCGAGCTCGCGGACCGTGCGGTTCCACAGGGCCTTGATGACGGAGATGTCGCGGCGCTCCATCGCCCCCATCATGACCGGCAGGTCGGCCTTCTCGTGCAGCGCCTTGGACCACGCGTCGGACACCTGCTGGAACGTCAGGGGCAGGTCCTCGGGGCCGCGCGCCCAGTGCGTCTGCCCGCGCAGGTTGATGACGGTGCTGGGGGTGGCGTCGGCCAGCGGGTTGGGGAACGCCACGGCTTTCAGGCCCAGCTTGTTCACGTAGTGGAACAGCGTGGCCGACGGCGAGAAGCGCATCGAGCCCAGCTCCGCACGCGGCTGCGGGTGCCCGTCGAACCCGACGGTGCGCATGCGCCCGCCGAGCTGCTCGATCTCGTACACGACCGGCCGCAGCCCCAGCTTCATGAGCTCGTAGGCGGTCACCATGCCCGAGATCCCGCCACCGATGACGGCGACCTCGGTGCCCCGCCGCTCGGCCGGCACGGCACCGAGTCCCGCCGGGTGGTTCAGCCATTCGTCGTAGACGAAGGGGAAATCTGGCGACAAACCCGTTGTTGGTGCCGGCTCGTCATCTGTGATAATCGACATGAATCCCATTTTTTGAAACCTCGATGATTCGTCGGATCTCAGCGGTGTGACGGAACTGCGGTCAGGGGTGGGTTCGCTGGAGGCAGACGCGGCGAAGGTGTCGCTTTCAGCGACGCGGACGAAAGAAGGACGAGCGCTATTTGGAGGGCCGGCGGGCCTTCAAAGCGTCCTGCGGGCCGGCCGTCACCACTTCGAAGTTCTTCTTCAGGAGCTTCAGCCGGTGGAGGAGGAAGTCCGGGCCCGCCACGCAGATCCTGGTCAGTCCCTCGTTCACCAGGCGGTCGTGGATGTGCCCCCAGTGCACCGGGTTGACGGTGGAGGCGTCGAGCATCGCGCCGACTTCGGTTCCCTCACTGACCAGAGAGCCGTCCTGATCCGAGATGATCGGCGTCTTCGTCGCTGTGAAGGAGAACTTCGTGAAGACCTCTTCCCGCATTCGGGCGCGCAAAGGCGCCAGAACGCGCGCATGTGCCGCTGGGCGCATCGTGGTCAGGCTGTAGCCGCCGCAGTCGCTGATCTTCCGCTTGAACGCCTCGAGGTGGTCCTCGTGCATCGTCACGAGGTGGACGTCGTGGTCGAAGTACCCGGAGATCTCGTGCCACTCGCCGTCCCGCGACATGGTGGCGAGGACGTCGTCGAGTCGTTCCTGGGGCGTGCGCACGACCAGCTGGCTGACCAGTTCGCGCTGCTCGGCCTGGAAGTAGTCCAGCTCGCACCGCGCCAGCTCGGCGGTGAGCCGGACCACCTCCCCGAACGGCATGGCGCCCGAATAGGCGACCGCGGCGCGCTCGCCGAAGCTGGACCCGACGCACATGTCCGGGCGGAAGCCGAGTGACTTCTCCATCCAGTCGGCCATCGCGACGGAGTTGACCAGGAACCCGATCTGCTGTGCCGCGCTGTACTCGTCGGGGCCGCTGCGCAGCTCGTCGAGCAGCGAGTACCCGAGCGCGGCGTCCGCCTCGGCCAGCCTCCGCCGGGCGAATGGACTGACCGTCATGAATCTGCCGACGTCGCCGAACTTCGACGGACCCATTCCCGGGAACACGACTGCTGTGCGGCTCATGGCGACGCCTCCGCGGCTGAGGTGAAATAGGAATGGATCCTATGTTCGGGCCAGTGCGCCGAGTAATGGAGCGTTTCCGCGTTCCGGTCATCGCCAAGTAATTCCGGTGGTCGTGGCCGCGGTGGAAGGGGAGTTCTTCCCCGATGGTCGGCGGGTGGAATCTCGCACATCCCGCACTTGCTCGACCTGTGATTACGTTACAGCAGTTCTGATTCCCGTCCGTTGTGACGGGATCGCCTTGCGAAGTTGTTCGCCATCACTGACGTCCCACGGAGTAGTTGGGGAGTGCGCACTTGAGCGAGTTCGATGACCTCCGTCCTGCCACCGGCGAGGTGGTGGACCGGGGAAACGAGCTGCCCGCGGGAAACTCGGGCGAGGCGGCACACGCATTGCGCGATCTCGTCATGCGTGTGACCGCGGAAGTCATTGCCGACATGGTGCCCGGAGCACCCGCGGTGGGCAGCGGTACCCGGTCGTTCCTCGACCTGGGGTTCGACTCGCTGGCGTCGGTCGAGCTGCACGCGCGTCTCGTCGCGGCCACCGGCCTCGAGCTGCCCGTGACCGTCGTCTACGACCACCCGAGCCCGATGGCGCTGGCCGCACGCCTGGGTGCGGGTGACCACGAGCCCGGCTCCGCGTCCGCGTTCCGGCCCCTCGAGCACGGCGACGACGTGGCGGTCGTGGGCATCGGCTGCCGCTTCCCGGGGTTGGTCGACTCGCCGGAAGCGTTGTGGCGCCTGGTCGACGAAGGCGTCGACGCCGTGGCCGGCTTCCCCTCCGACCGCGGCTGGGACGTCGAGGGCATCTACGACGAGGACGCGGGCAAGGCGGGGAAGACCTACAGCCGCCACGGCGGGTTCCTGGACGCGGCAGGGGAGTTCGACGCCGAGTTCTTCGGGATCTCCCCGCGTGAAGCGACCGCCATGGACCCGCAGCAGCGGCTGGTGCTCGAGGTCTCCTGGGAGGCGCTGGAACGTGCGGGCGTCGACCCCACCTCGTTGCGCGGCAGCCGTTCCGGCGTGTTCATCGGTGTGGAGCCCCAGGAGTACGGCCCGCGGCTGGCGGACGCTCCGGAAGGGTTCGAAGGCCACCTGCTGACCGGCAACGCGACGAGCGTGGTGTCCG
Source organism: Lentzea sp. NEAU-D7 (assembly GCF_026242055.1). Taxonomy (GTDB): domain Bacteria; phylum Actinomycetota; class Actinomycetes; order Mycobacteriales; family Pseudonocardiaceae; genus Lentzea. The sequence goes on from NZ_JAPJDL010000023.1 coordinate 33,659, forward strand.
GTCGCATCGCGTACGTCCTCGGCCTCGAGGGTCCTGCCCTGAGCGTGGACACCGCCTGCTCGGGTTCCCTCGTCGCACTGCACCTCGCCGCGAACTCGCTGAAGTCCGGGGAGTGCGACTTCGCGCTGGCCGGTGGCGTGGCGGTCATGGCCGGCCCCGGCAACTTCATCTCCTTCTCCCGCCAGCGCGGGCTCGCACCGGATGGGCGGTGCAAGTCCTTCGACGAGTCGGCGGACGGCACCGGCTGGGGCGAAGGCGTCGGAGTCCTCGCCCTGGAACGACTTTCGGACGCCAGGCGCAACGGCCACCCCGTGCTCGCGGTCGTGCGCGCGTCGGCCATCAACCAGGACGGCGCCTCGAACGGCCTGACCGCACCGAACGGCCTCGCGCAGCAGCGCGTGATCCACCAGGCACTGGCCAACGCCCGGCTCGCCGCCGCCGACGTCGACGCCGTCGAGGCCCACGGCACCGGCACCCGCCTGGGAGACCCGATCGAGGCACAGGCACTCCTCGCCACCTACGGCCGGGACCGCGACGCGGACAAGCCGCTGTGGGTCGGTTCGATCAAGTCGAACATCGGTCACGCCCAGGCGGCCGCCGGTGCCGCGGGCGTGATCAAGATGATCATGGCGATGCGGCACGGAACCCTGCCGCGCTCGTTGCACCTCGCCCAGCCGACGTCCCACGTGGACTGGTCGGCGGGCACCGTCTCGCTGCTCGGTGAGGCGCAGCCGTGGCCGGTGACCGGCCGCCCGCGCCGTGCCGGGATCTCGTCCTTCGGCATCTCCGGCACCAACGCCCACGTGATCGTCGAAGAACCCCCGCCGGTGGAGGACGAGCGGACCGGGGACGTCCAGGACGCCGATCTCGTCGCCGTTCCCTGGGTGCTGTCGGGCAAGACGCCCGAGGCCCTGCGCGCCCAGGCCGAGCGGCTGAAAGCGTTCGTGGAGAACGAACCGGCGCTCAGTCCGGTCGACGTCGGACTGTCGCTCGCCACCACCCGCGCCGCCCTCGACCACCGCGCCGCCGTCGTCGGCCGCGGTCGCGACGAGCTGCTGGCCGGCCTCGCGGCCGTGATCGACACGTCGGCGCCGGCCCTCCGGGACGTCGCGGGGACCGGCGCCCTCGCCTTCCTGTTCGCGGGCCAAGGCTCCCAGCGTCGCGCGATGGGCCTCGAGCTGTACGAGCGCAACGAGGCGTTCGCCCGTGCGATGGACGACGCGTGCGGCTACCTGGACATTCAGCTGGACATCCCGTTGCTGGAGGTGCTGTTCGCCGAGGAGGGCAGCGAGAACGCCGCTCTGATCGACCAGACCTCCTACGCCCAGCCCGCGCTGTTCGCGATCGAGGTCGCGCTGTACCGGATGCTGGAGTCGTGGGGCCTGAAGCCCGACTACGTCAGCGGGCACTCCATCGGCGAGATCGCCGCGGCGCACGTGGCGGGGGTCCTCACCCTCGAGGACGCCGCGACCCTGGTGGCCGCCCGCGGGCGGCTGATGCAGGAGCTCGAGGTCCGCGGCGCGATGGTGTCGCTGCGCGCGACGGAAGAAGAAGCGCTGGGCCTGCTGAGCGGACACGAGGACGCCGCGGGCATCGCGGCGGTCAACGGACCGCGCTCCCTCGTGCTCTCCGGCGCCGCCGACGTCGTCCTGGGGATCGCCGACCGGTGGCAGGCCCAGGGCGGCAAGGCCAAGCGCCTCAACGTCAGCCACGCCTTCCACTCGCCGTTGATGCGGCCGATGCTGCGCGAGTTCCGCCAGCTCCTCGAGTTCCTGTCCTTCTCCGCTCCGGCCATCCCGTTCGTCTCCACGGTCACGGGCCGTCTCGTGAGCCCCGAGGAACTGTCCACTCCGGACTACTGGGTGACGCACGTCAGCGAGGCGGTGCGGTTCCACGACGCCGTGCGCGTTCTCGAATCGGCCGGTGTCAAGACGTGTCTGGAGCTGGGCCCCGACGGCGTGCTCTCCGCCATGGCCGCGGACTGCCTGACGGACGAGGCCGACGTGCTGTTCCGGCCTGTGCTGCGCCGCGACCGCCCGGAGGAGACCGAGGCGCTCAGCGCGGTGAGCCACGCCCACGTGCGCGGCGCGCGGGTCGACTGGCCCGCGGTGTTCCCCGCGTCCGCGACCACCGTCGAGCTGCCCACCTACGCCTTCCAGCGCGAGCACTTCTGGCTGTCCGGCACGGCCGCGGCCGACGCGGCCGCGCTGGGCCTGGAGTCCGGGGACCACCCGCTGCTGGGTGCGACCGTCGCACTGGCGGGCGGGGAAGGCCACGTGCTCACCGGACGGCTGTCCCTCGCGACGCACCCGTGGCTGGCCGACCACGTCGTGTTCGGCCGCGTCGTCGTGCCGGGGGCCGTGCTGCTCGACCTCGCGGTGCGCGCGGCCGAGGAGGCGGGCTGCGCCGTCGTCGACGAGCTGACCCTGCAGGCACCCCTGGTGCTCGCGGAGACGGACTCCGTGCAGCTGCAGCTGCGGTCGGGCCCCGCCGACTCCACCGGCAGGTGCGCGATCAGCGTGCACTCCAGGCTGTCGGGATCCGGAGAGTGGGTCCTGCACGCGTCCGGTGCACTGGCCGTGGAGCCGTCGGCGCCGCACCAGTGGTCCACGACGTCGTGGCCGCCCGCCGGAGCGCGGGAGGTCGCGCTCGACGGCGTGTACGACGACCTGGCCGCCACCGGCCTGGCCTACGGTCCCGTCTTCCGCGGGCTGCGCGGTGTCTGGGTCGCCGGGAACGACGTGTTCGCCGAGGTCGCCCTGCCGGAACCGGCCGGGGCGGACGCGGCGGAGTTCGCCGTGCACCCCGCCCTGCTGGACGCCTCCCTGCACGCGATCGGGTTCGGCGGGGCCGGTGACGACGACGGACGGGCACGGCTGCCGTTCTCGTGGTCCGGGGTGTCGGTGCACGCGATCGGCGCGACGTCGCTCCGCGTCAGGATCACCGTCAAGAGCGCCGACGAGGTCAGCCTGCACGCCGTCGACCCGGCGGGTGCACCGGTCTTCACCGTCGACTCGCTCGTGTCCCGTGCGCCGTCCGCGGCGGCCCAGAACGGCACCTCCGCCAGTCTGTACACAGTGGACTGGGTGCCCGTGCCGTCCGGGAGCGCACCGGCGTGGACCACCTACGGCGCGGCGGACGCCGCTCCTGGCGTGCTCGCCCTGTTCGTCTCGCCGGAGGCTGACGGTCCGGCCGGCGTGCGTGAGGCCACCCGCACCGTGCTCGCGGCCGTGCAGGACTTCCTCGCCGACGCCCGGTACGCGGACTCCCGTCTCGTCGTGGTGACCACCGGCGCGGCCGGGCCGGACGTGACCGATCTCGCCTCCTCGGCGGTGTGCGGTCTCGTCCGCGCGGCGCAGGCCGAACACCCCGGGCGGTTCGTCCTCCTCGACGGTCCGGCGGAGTTCGTCGGTGCCGCCGCGGAGAGCGGTGAAGCACAGCTGGCCGTGCGTGAGGGCGTCCTGCTCGCACCGCGTGTCGTGCGCGCTCCTGCTGCCGCCGGCACCGAGCGGGTCCTGCCCGCCGGCGGCACCGTCCTGATCACCGGTGGAACCGGTGGGCTCGGAGCGGCACTGGCCAGGCACCTGGTCTCGGCCCACGGCGTGACGAGCCTGGTGCTGACCAGCCGCGGCGGCGCCGAGTCGCCAGGAGCCGGCGAACTGCTGGCCGAGCTCACCGGGCTCGGCGCGCACGTCACAATCAGCGCGTGCGACGTCTCCGATCGCGCGGCCCTGGAGTCCGTCATCGGCGCCATCCCGGCGGATCGCCCGCTCGTCGGCGTGGTGCACGCCGCTGGTGCACTCGCCGACGGCGTCGTCACGTCGCTCGACGACGAGCGCATCGAGGGCGTGCTCCGCCCGAAGGTCGACGGCGCCTGGCACCTGCACGAGCTGACGAGCCACCTCGACCTGCGGTTGTTCGCGCTGTACTCCTCCACGTCCGGCCTCTTCGAAGGTGCCGGGCAGGGCAACTACGCCGCCGCCAACAGCTTCCTCGACGCGCTGGCGCTGCACCGCCGCGCGGCAGGCCTGCCGGCCCAGTCCCTCGTGTGGGGACTGTGGCAGCTGGGCATGGGCGGCGGCCTGACGCCGGCGGAGGCCGACCGTACGGCCAGGCAGGGCTTCCCGGCGCTGGCGGAGCACGAAGGCCTCGCGTTGTTCGACGCGGCGGTGGCCTCCGGCCTGCCGCTCGCCGTCACCGCGCGGTTCGACCTGGCCGCTCTCGAAGCACGGTCCCGCGACGCCCTCCTCCCGCCGCTGCTCGAGCGCCTGGTCAGGACGAGGCCGCGACGTGCCGCCACCTCGCCCGCACTGGGCACGCCGTCGGCGGGGACGTCGAGGGCCGACCAGAAGGTGGCGCTGCTCGGCATGGTGCGCGCCCAGGTCGCCGCCGTGCTCGGGCACGCCTCCGCGGACCGCGTCGAACAGGACAAGGCCTTCACCGACCTGGGCTTCGACTCGCTGACCGCGATCGAGCTGCGCAACAACCTGAGCGCCGCCGCCGGCGTGCGGCTTCCGGCCACGGTCGTCTTCGACCACCCGACGCCCGCCGCGCTCGCGACGTTCCTCCACGTCCAGCTCTTCGGCGAGGAGCCCGACCCGGTCGCTCCGGCCCTCACCCCGGCCGCGACGGACGAGCCGATCGCGATCGTCGGCATGGCGTGCCGCTACCCGGGAGGGGTGGGCTCTCCCGAGGACCTGTGGGACGTCGTGGCGTCGGGCACGGACACCATCTCCGGCTTCCCGGTGAACCGCGGCTGGGACCTGGACACCCTGTTCCACCCCGATCCCGACCACCGGGGCACCTCCTACGCGAGCGAAGGCGGGTTCTTGCATGAGGCGGACGCGTTCGACGCAGAGTTCTTCGGCATCTCCCCGCGCGAGGCGCTGGCGATGGATCCGCAGCAGCGCCTGCTGCTGGAGGTCGTGTGGGAGTCACTCGAAAACACCGGACTCGACCCCACGTCGCTGAAGGGCAGCAGGACCGGCGTCTTCGCCGGCGTCATGTACTACGACTACGCCCACAGCCTGGGCTCGATCCCCGAAGAGGTCGAGGGCTACATCGGCACCGGCACCTCGGCCAGCGTGCTGTCCGGCCGGGTCGCCTACACGCTGGGACTGGAGGGGCCGGCCGTCACGGTCGACACCGCCTGTTCGTCGTCGCTCGTCGCCCTGCACCTGGCCTCGCAGGCGTTGCGCTCGGGGGAGTGCACGCTGGCTCTGGCAGGCGGTGTCACGGTCATGGCGACGCCCGAGACGTTCGTGGACTTCTCCCGGCAGCGCGGCCTGGCCGCCGACGGGCGCAGCAAGTCCTTCGCGTCCGCCGCCGACGGGACCAGCTGGTCCGAGGGCGTGGGCGTGCTCGTGCTGGAGCGGCTCTCGGACGCGCGGCGCAACGGCCACGAGGTGCTGGCGGTGGTGCGCGGCTCCGCCGTGAACCAGGACGGCGCGTCGAACGGCCTGACCGCGCCGAACGGACCGTCGCAGCAGCGGGTGATCCGGCAGGCGCTGGCCAACGCCGGTCTGTCCACTTCGGACGTGGACGCGGTGGAGGCGCACGGCACCGGCACGCGGCTCGGCGACCCGATCGAGGCGCAGGCGCTGCTCAACACCTACGGGCAGGACCGCGCCGGCCGACCGCCGCTGTGGCTGGGCTCGGTCAAGTCCAACTTCGGGCACACGCAGGCCGCCGCCGGTGCCGCGGGCGTGATCAAGATGGTCCTCGCCATGCGGAACGAGACGCTGCCCGCGACGTTGCACGTGGACGCTCCGACGCCGCACGTCGAGTGGGACACCGGCGCGGTGTCGCTGCTGACCGAGCAGGTCCCGTGGCCCGCGCTCGACCGCCCGCGACGGGCGGCCGTGTCCTCGTTCGGCATCTCCGGCACCAACGCGCACGTGATCCTCGAGGCTCCGGACCAGGCGGACGTTCCCGCTCGCGCGACGAGCCAGAGCACCTCCGGCTCCAGGACCGCCTGGGTGCTGTCGGGCAAGACCCCGGCGGCGGTGCGGGAGCAGGCGCGGCGGCTGAGCGCGTTCGTCGGCGCCGACACGACCCTGTCCCCGGCTGACGTCGGCTTCTCGCTGCTCACGACTCGCGCCGGGCTGGAGGCACGCGCCGCCGTGACCGGAGCGGACCGTCAGGAACTGCTGGCAGCTCTGGAGGTTCTCGCCGCCGGAGGCGCCGGCGCCGAGGTCGTGGAAGGCTCCGTCCTCAGTGGACCGGTGGCGTTCCTGTTCGCCGGTCAGGGGTCGCAGCGCCTGGCGATGGGCCGCGGGTTGTACGACGAGTTCCCGGTGTTCGCGTCGGCCTTCGACGAGGTCTGCGCGGTGCTGCCGGGCGTGCGTGAGGTGGTGTTCGGCGCCGATGCCGAGGCACTGAACCAGACCGCCGTGACGCAGCCCGCGTTGTTCGCCGTCGAGGTGGCGCTGTTCCGCTTGGCGGAGTCGTGGGGTGTCCGGCCGGAGTTCCTGGTGGGGCACTCGATCGGGGAGATCGCGGCGGCGCACGTGGCCGGTGTGTTCTCGCTGGACGGCGCGGCCCGGCTGGTCGTGGCGCGCGGGCGGCTGATGCAGGAACTGCCGCCCGGCGGCGTGATGGTGGCGGTGCGGGCCGGTGAGGACGAGGCCGGGGAGTTCCTGTCGGACGAGGTGTCGCTGGCCGCGGTCAACGGTCCCGGTTCGGTGGTGCTGTCGGGTGCGGAGGGCCCGGTGCTCGCAGCGGCCGAAGTGCTTGCCGCACGAGGCCGGAAGTGCACGCGGTTGTCGGTGTCGCACGCGTTCCACTCGGTGCTGATGGAGCCGATGCTGGACGAGTTCCGCGCGGTGGCGGAGTCGATCGAGTACCGCGAACCGGTGGTTCCGATGGTGTCCACCGTGACGGGTGCCCTGGTCGGCCCCGGTGTGGTGACGTCACCGGAGTACTGGGTCCGGCACGCGCGGCAGCCCGTGCGGTTCGCCGACGCGGTGGCCGCGTGCGCGGAGCTCGGGGTGACGCGGTTCGTCGAGCTGGGCCCGGACAGCTCCCTGTCCGCCCTGGGCGCGGAGAGCGCGGAGGAGGACAGCGTCTTCGTCCCGTTGCTGCGCAAGAAGCACGACGAGGTCAAGTCGTTCACCACGGCGCTCGCGCGGTTGCACGTGCACGGCGTGCCCGTCGTCTGGGACGCCATGTTCTCCGGCGCTCGGCGGGTGCCGTTGCCGACCTACGCCTTCCAGCACGAGAGGTACTGGCTGGAGGCGCCGCGCACGCAGGCCGGTACGACCGGCCTCGGGCTCGCGTCGGCCGAGCACCCCCTGCTCGGTGCGGCCGTCGAGTTCGCGGAAGGCGACGGGTTCCTCTTCACGGGAAGCCTGTCGCGTGCGACCCACGGCTGGCTGGCCGACCACGTCGTGCTGGACCAGGTGATCGTCCCAGGCGCGTGCCTGGTCGAACTGGCCGTGCGCGCCGCGGACGAGGTCCGCTGCGCCACCGTGGAGGAGCTGACCCTCCAGACCCCGCTGGTGCTGCCGGAGTCGGGCGCCGTGGACCTCCGGGTGCAGGTCGGTCCCGCCGCCGCGGACGGCCGCCGCTCCCTCACCGTGCATTCGCGCACGGCGAGCGCCCTCACCGGAGATCCCTGGACGCGGCACGCCACCGGTTCGCTGGTGCCCGCCGCGCCCGCGCCGGACTTCGACCTCCGGGAGTGGCCGCCGGCGGGAGCCGAGCCGGTGGCGGTCACCGGCCGCTACGAGGAGCTCGCCCGCACAGGTCTCTCCTACGGTCCCGTGTTCCAGGGACTGGCCGCGGCCTGGCGGCTGGGGGACGACGTCTTCGCCGAGGTCACGATCTCCGGCGACGCCGGGCACCCGGACTACGGGCTGCACCCGGCACTGCTGGACGCCTCGCTCCACGCGATCGGCCTGACCGAGGACACCCCGTTGTCACTGCCGTTCGTGTGGAACGGCGTCACCCTGCACGCGTCCGGTGCGGGCGCACTGCGCGTCAGGCTCCGCGAGGAGAGCGGTGGCGCCTGGTCGATCCGGGTGGCGGACAGCACCGGTGAGCCGGTGATGACCGTGGAGTCCCTGGTGCTGAAGGAGATCTCCGCCGAAGGGCTGCAGCCGCAGCGGCAGAACGACTGGTCGTTGCGCGTGGAGTGGGCACCGGCGGTGCTCGGCGACGCCGTCGAGTGGACGGACTACGAGGCGGTCGGCGACCGGGCTCCCGCGCACGTCGTCCTGCACGTGCCGGTGGACCGCGAAGTGGACGTGCCCGAAGCGGCGCGCACGCTGTCCCACCGCATGCTCGGCCTCATCCAGCGCTGGGTTGCGGACGACCGGTTCGCGAGCTCCCAGCTCGTCGTGGTGACCGAGGGCGCGGTCGCCGTCGACTCCACTGTGGACAACCCGGCGACCTCGGTCGCCTGGGGCCTCGTCCGCACCGCGCAGCAGGAGTACCCCGGCCGTTTCCTGCTCGTCGACGCCGAACCCGGTGTGGCGATCGGGCGTGAGCTGCTGGGCAGGGTGATCGGGTCGGGCGAACAGCAGGTGGCGGTGCGCGGCGACCAGGTCCTCGCGCCGCGGCTCGTGTCCGCGGCCAAGGACCGGCTGTCGCCCCCGCAGGGCACGGACGCGTGGCGGCTCGGGATGTCGGGCAAGGGCACGCTCGACCACCTGGTCCTGACGCCCAACCCCGGTGTGCTGGAACCGATCGCGCCGGGTGACGTGCGCATCGGCGTGCGTGCCGCCGGGCTGAACTTCCGCGACGTGCTGACCGTGCTCGACATGTACCCGGGAGACGCCGGGACGATCGGCAACGAGGCCGCCGGTGTGGTGCTCGAAGTCGGTTCGGAGGTCACCGACCTGCGTCCGGGCGACCGGGTGATGGGCCTGGTCATCGGCGGGATCGGACCCGTCGCCGACGCCGACCGCCGGCTGGTCACCCGGATGCCGCGCGGGTGGACGTTCGAACAGGCCTCGGCGGTGCCGCTGGTGTTCCTCACGGCGTACTACGGCCTGTGCGACCTCGGCCGCCTCGAGAAGGGCCAGTCCGTCCTGATCCACGCCGCCGCGGGCGGCGTCGGCATGGCGGCGACCCAGCTCGCCCACCACCTCGGTGCGGAGGTCTTCGGCACCGCGAGCGCAGGAAAGCAGGACGTCCTGCGCGAGGCAGGGCTGGACGACCTGCACATCGCGTCGTCGCGCGACCTCGACTTCGAGGACGTCTTCACGGCGGCGACCGTGGGACGCGGTGTCGACGTCGTCCTCAACGCGCTGTCGGGCGAGTTCGTGGACGCGTCGCTGCGCCTGGTCACCGAGGGCGGCCACTTCGTGGAGATGGGCAAGACGGACGTCCGCGACGCCGCCGAGGTGGGCCGGGGACACCGCCGCATCACCTACCGGGCGTTCGACCTGATCGACGCCGGACCGGACCGGATCGCGGAGATCTGGGCGGAGCTCGACGAGCTGTTCGAACGCGGACAGCTCACACCGCTGCCCACCCGGAGCTGGAACGTCTTCCAGGCGCAGGAGGCCTTCCGGTTCATCAGCCAGGCCAAGCACGTCGGCAAGGTGGTGCTCACCCTGCCCAGGCCGATGGATCAGGACGGAACCGTCCTCGTGACCGGCGGCACCGGTGCGCTCGGCAGCGCGGTCGCCCGTCATCTCGTGGCCGAGCACGGCATCCGCCACCTCCTGCTGCTCAGCCGGCGTGGAGCGGAGGCGCCGGGCGCGGAGCAGCTGCGCGCCGACCTGGTCGGGCTCGGTGCCACCGTGACCGTCGCCGCCTGCGACTCCGCCGACCGCGAGGCGCTGGCCGGCGTGCTCGACGGCATCCCGCGGGACCGGCCGCTGACCGCTGTCGTGCACACCGCCGGTGTGCTCGACGACGGACTGATCGGATCGCTCACGCCCGCACGACTGGACGTGGTGCAGCGCGCGAAGGTGGACGCGGTCTGGCACCTGCACGAGCTCACCCGGGACCTCGACCTGGCGCGGTTCGTCGTGTTCTCCTCGATCAGCAGCATCACCGGCACCGAGGGCCAGGCCAACTACGCCGCGGCCAACGCCTTCCTCAACGCCGTCGCCGAGCACCGCCGCGGCAGTGGCCACGTCGGTCAGGCCCACGCGTGGGGCCTGTGGGAGGACGGCATGGGAGCCGGCCTGTCCCAGGCCGACCTGGACGCCATGAGCCAGGAGGGTTTCGGCGCACTGGCCCTGGCCGAGGGCATGGCCCTGTTCGACGACGCGCTGCGCGCCGACGAGCCCCTCGCCGTCCCGGTGAAGCTCGACCGCGCCGCACTGCGCAAGTTCGCCAAGCACAACGAGATCAACCAGATGTGGCACGACCTGGGTCGCGCCGCACCCCGCAGGGTCACCGAGGTGCCCCAGGCGTCCTCGCTGGCGGAACGACTCGCCTCCCTGACGGAGACGGAGCAGAACACCTTCCTGGTCGACCTCGTCCGCGGGCACGCCGCCGCCGTCCTCGGCCACAGCGACGTGGCGGCGCTGGAGACGACCAAGCCGTTCACCGACATCGGCCTCGACTCGCTGACGGCGGTCGAGCTGCGCAACCGGCTCAACACCGCGGCGGAGGTGCGGCTGTCCGCGACGGCCGTCTTCGACCACCCCACGACGGTCGCGCTCGCGACGCACCTGAAGCAGCTGCTGGCTCCGCAGGGAGCCGCCAAGGTGTCCGCGGCCGCCGTGCTCGCCGAGCTGGACCGCCTGGAGACGAGCTTGTCGGCGGTCGGCGGGGACGGCCACCTGACGATCGTGCTGCGGCTGGAGGAGCTGCTGTCGACGTTCTCGGCGACGGCCGCCGGTCCGGACGAGGCGGCGGGCGACCTGGCGGACGCGACGGCCGACGAGCTCGTCGACTTCCTGGAACGAGAGCTCGGCCTGTCCTGATCGAGCACCCCTGTCCTGGTCAACATTCCTTTTGAGGTTGTGAGATGGCGGATCAAGAGAAGCTGGTCGGTCTGCTGAAGAAGCTGACCGCGGACCTTCAGCAGACCAGGACGCGCCTGCGCCAGGCGGAGTCCCGCGACAGGGAGCCGATCGCGATCATCGGGATGGCCTGCCGCTATCCCGGTGACGTCGAGAGCCCCGAGGACCTGTGGCGCCTGGTCGACGAGGAGCGCGAGGGGATCTCGGCGTTCCCGACCAACCGCGGGTGGGACCTGGACGGGCTGTTCGACGCCGATCCGGAGGCCTCCGGCAGCAGCTACGCGACCACCGGTGGCTTCGTGCACACCGCGGACCAGTTCGACGCTGACTTCTTCGGCATCTCACCGCGCGAGGCGCTGGCGATGGACCCGCAGCAGCGCCTGCTGCTGCAGGTCACGTGGGAGACGATCGAACGGGCGGGCATCGCCCCCGGCTCCCTGGCCGGTACGAAGACAGGCGTCTACGCCGGCGTCTCGTCGCAGGAGTACGGACCGCGGCTGCACGAGCAGGCCCTGAACGTGGAGGGGTACCTCCTCACCGGCACCACGTGCTCGGTGCACTCCGGCCGGATCGCCTACAGCCTGGGGCTCGAAGGCCCCGCCGTCTCGGTGGACACCGCCTGCTCGTCGTCGCTCGTGGCGATGCACCTCGCCGTCCAGTCGCTGCGCAGCGGTGAGTGCGACCTCGCTCTGGCGGGCGGCGCGAACATCATGGGCGGGCCGGGCGTGTTCGTCGAGTTCTCGCGCCAGCGCGGCCTTTCACCCGACGGGCGCTGCAAGTCGTTCGCCGAGTCCGCCGACGGCACCGGCTGGTCCGAGGGCGTCGGCATGGTGATGCTCGAAAGGCTCTCCGACGCCCGCCGCAACGGGCACAAGGTGCTCGCGGTCGTCCGGGGCTCGGCGATCAACCAGGACGGCGCGTCGAACGGCCTCACCGCGCCCAGCGGACCCGCCCAGCAGAGCGTCATCGCCCAGGCGCTCGCCGACGCCCGGCTGTCGACCAGGGACGTCGACGTGGTCGAGGCGCACGGCACCGGCACCCGGCTCGGCGACCCGATCGAGGCGCAGGCGGTCCTCGCGACCTACGGGCAGGACCGCCCCGGCGACCGGCCGGTGTGGCTCGGCTCGCTGAAGTCCAACATCGGCCACACGCAGTGCGCGGCGGGTGTCGGCAGCGTCATCAAGATGGTGATGGCGTTGCAGCACAACACTTTGCCCAAGACCCTGCACGTCGACACCCCGACGCCGTTCGTGGACTGGCAGTCGGGTTCCGTCGAGCTGCTGACGGAGGCCCAGGCGTGGCCTCGGCGCGACCAGCCGCGCCGTGCCGCCGTGTCGTCCTTCGGCATCTCGGGGACCAACGCCCACCTGATCCTCGAAGAGGTTCCGGCCGAGGTGGTCGCGGAGGACCGGCCCGGCGACCGCGCGCACCCGCCCGTTCCCGTCGTGCTGTCCGGGACGAACCGCGAGGCGCTGTCGGCGCAGGCAAGGCGTCTGCGGTCCTTTGTGGAGGCCGACGACGCCTTGAGCCCGCTCGACATCGCGTACTCGCTCGCCACCGGCAGGTCCGCGCTCGCCGACCGGGGTGTCGTCCTCGCCACCGACCGGGACAGCCTGCTGGACGGCCTGGCCGTCCTCGCCGACGGGGGCAGGAGCGAGCAGGTCCTGCACGGCGGCGCGAGCGGCGGCAAGACCGCCTTCCTGTTCACGGGTGGAGGGGCGCAGTACCTGGGCATGGGCCGCAGCCTGTGCGCCACGCACCCCGCGTTCGCCGCCATCTTCGACGCCGTGGCGGCGGAGTTCGACGCCCATCTTCCGCGGCCGCTGCGCGAAGTCGTGTTCGCCGAGGACTCCACCCTGCTCGACCAGATCGACTACATGCTGCCCGCGTTGTTCACCATCGAGGTCTCGGTGGCACGGCTGCTGGAGTCCCTCGGTGTCGTCCCCGACTACGTGGCGGGGCACTCGATCGGCGAGTTCGCCGCGGCGCACATCGCCGGCGTCTGGTCGCTGGCCGACGCCGCGCGCATCGTCGCGATCCGCGGCCGGTTGATGAACTCGTTGCCGCCGGGCGGCGCGATGGTGGCGATCCAGGCCTCGGAGGAGGAGGTCGCTCCCGAGCTGACCGGCCTCGTGGGGTTCGCGGCCCTGAACGGGCCGACGTCGGTCGTGATCTCCGGTGATGAAGACACCGCGATGGCCATCGCCCAGCGGTTCAAGGACCGGGGGCGCAAGGCCAAGAAGCTCGTCGTCAGCCACGCGTCGCACTCGGCGTTGATGGACGGCATCCTCGAAGAGTTCGGCCGGGCGACCGCGGAGCTCACGTACTCCGCGCCGCGCATCCCGATCATCTCGACCCTCACCGGCAAGCAGGCCGGCGCGGGGGAGGTGGGTGATCCGCGGTACTGGGTCCGGCACATCCGCCAGCCCGTCCGGTTCACGGACGCCGTGAGCCTGCTCGAACGCGAAGGCGTCACCCGTTACGTCGAGGTGGGCCCGAACGGCGTGCTGACCGCGGCCGCGATGGAGATCGTGGAACGGCCGGACGCCGCCGTGTTCGTCCCGTCGCTGCGCAAGAACCACGCCGAGGACCAGGACCTGGCCACGATGGTCGCGCGACTGCACATCAGCGGTGCCCAGGTCGACTGGACGGCGTTCTTCGGCGACACGGGTGCCCGCCGCGTCGACGTGCCCACCTACGCGTTCCAGAACAGCCCCTACTGGCTCGCGAACGACGACGACGGTCCCGCCGACCTGAGCGCGCTCGGGTTCGTCGCGGCGGAGCACCCGGTGCTCGAGGCGTCGATCCTGCCCGCGGACGGGGACGGGGCGCTGTTCGCCGGACGCCTGTCGCTCTCCTCCCACACCTGGCTGGCCGACCACGCCGTCATGGGCACGGTGATCGTGCCGGGGGCGGCGCTGGTCGAACTGGCGATCCGCGCCGGTGACGAGGTCGGGTGCGGCACGGTCGAGGAACTGACCCTGCACGCGCCGGTGCTGCTGAGCTCCGAGGTCGCGCTGGCGCTGCAGGTGGTCGTCGGTGACGCCGACGAGGACGGCCGCCGGCCGATCTCCGTCCACAGCAGGCACCCCGCGGGGCAGTCGTGGACCCGCCACGCGGACGGATGGCTGCGGCCCACCGCCACGGGCGAGGACTGGGTACCGGGGGAGTGGCCGCCCAGCGGGGCCGACCCCGTCGCCCTCGACGGCTTCTACGACCGCCTGGCCGACTCCGGCTTCGGCTACGGTCCCGCGTTCCAGGGACTGCGGGCGGCCTGGCGGCGGGACGGCGAGGTGTTCGCCGAGATCGCTCTGCCGGACGCCGGAGCCGACGGCTTCACGATCCACCCGGCTCTGCTCGACGCGGCGGTGCACACCCTGTTCCTGGCCCCCGGCGCGAGCGAGTCCGCCGCACTCCCGTTCTCCTGGGGCGGTGTCTCGTTGCACGCCACCGGTGCCCGCACGCTGAGGGTCCGGTTGACGGGCGCGGACGGGAGCTCCGGAACGCTGTCCGCGGTGGACGACGCCGGGCAGCCGGTGATCTCCGTCGAGTCGATCGCCGTCCGGCCCGTCACCGCGGGCCAGCTGCGCAGCGCGGACACGCGGGAGAACCTGTACGCGGTCGAATGGCAGGGCACGCGGGCTCAGCACGCCCAGCCCTGGACGGACTACTCCGAGCTGCCCGCCGACGGTGCCGTCGAGGGGAACGTCGTGTTCTCGGCGCTGTCCGGCGGCGATCCGGTCGCCGACACCCACCGGCTCACCGCGACCGTGCTGGGCGTCCTGCGCACCTGGCTCGAGGACGACCGGTTCGCCGCGGCGACCCTGGTCGTGCGGACCACCGGTGCGACCGACCCCGGCGCACCCTGTCCGGCCTCCGCCGCGGTGTGGGGCCTGGTCCGCTCCGCCCAGTCGGAGAACCCCGGCAGGTTCGTCCTCTTCGACGGTCCTGTCGAGACGGTCGGTGCGGCTCTGGGAACCGGTGAGCCGCAGGTCGCCGCACGCGGTGGTGAACTGGTGGTGCCCCGTCTGGTTCCCGCCGCGGCCGCTGACGACCCGGCGACGTGGGACCCGGACGGCACCGTGCTGGTCAGCGGTGGCACCGGGGACCTGGGAGCGCTGGCCGCCCGGCACCTGGTGATCGAGCACGGCGTCCGGCACCTGGTCCTGACCAGCCGCCGCGGGCTCGACGCACCGGGAGCGGCGGAGCTGCGCGACGAACTGACGGCTCTGGGCGCACAGGTCGTCGTGGAGCGATGCGACGCTGCCGATCGGCGGGACGTCGCCGCCGTGCTCAGCGGCATCTCGGCCGAGCACCCGCTGACCGGCGTGGTCCACGTCGCGGGCGTGCTCGACGACGGCGTCGTCACCGCGATCACCCCGGAACGGCTCGCGGGCGTGCTCGTCCCCAAGGTCGACGCGGTGTGGCACCTCCACGAGCTCACGAAGGACCTGGGTCTGCGGCACTTCGTCCTGTACTCGTCGGCAGCCGGCGTTCTCGGCTCTCCCGGGCAGGGCAGCTACGCCGCGGCCAACTGCTTCCTGGACTCGTTCGCCGCCTACCGCCGCGCCCGCGGTCTTGCCGCGCGGTCGCTCGCCTGGGGACCGTGGCGCCAGGACCGGGGCCTGACGGTCCACCTGGACGACGCACAGGTGGACCGCCTCGGCCGGGACGGCTTCGGCTCGCTGGACCGCGCGGAAGGCATGCGCGCCTTCGACGCGGCGCTGGCCGTGGACGACGCGCTGGCCGTCCCGGTGAAGATCGATTTCACCGTGCTGAACCGGCTGGCGCGCACCACCGAGATCCCGGCCGTCCTGCGCGGCCTGGTGCGCACGGCCGGACGGCGGAACGCGACCTCGCGCGAGGTGCGGGAACACTCCCTCGTCGAACGCCTGGCCGCGCTGCCCGCGGCCGAACGGCAGGACGCGGTGCTGGACGCCGTGCTGGAGCAGGTCGCCGACGTGCTGGGGCACAGCTCCGGAGCGCTGATCGACGCGGAGCGCCCGTTCACCGAGCTGGGCTTCGACTCGCTGAGCTCCGTGAACCTGCGCAACAAGCTCAACACGATGTTCGGGCTGCGCCTGGCCGCCACCGTCGTCTTCGACCACCCGTCGCCACGCGCGGTCGCCGTCTTCGTCCTCTCGCTGCTGCCGGGACTCGCCGAGCCGGTCGCCGCGGTGGACGACCCGGCCGCCGCCGACGCGGTGTCCTTCGCGGCCACGGCCGACCTGATCGACGAGATGGACGCCGACGAGCTGGTGAAGCGCGTCATGGCGGCCACCGAAGACGAGTTCGTGTCACTCACCCCCGGTTCGGAGAACTCCTGATGCCCTCCAACGAAGAACTTGTCGCAGCACTGCGGGAGTCGGTCAAGGAGAGCAGCAGGCTGGCCGCGCGCAACCGGAAGCTGGCCGACGACGCCCACGCACCGGTCGCGATCATCGGCATGGCCTGCCGGTACCCCGGCGGCGTCGAGTCGCCGGAGGCGCTGTGGGACCTGGTCGCCTCCGGCACCGACGCGGTGTCGGGGTTTCCGGCCGATCGCGGCTGGAACCTCGGCGAGCTGTTCCACCCCGATCCCGACCACCGCGGCACCTCGTACTCCCGCGAGGGGAGCTTCCTGCACGACGCCGGCGACTTCGACCCGGGCTTCTTCGGGATCTCGCCGCGCGAGGCGCTGGCCATGGACCCGCAGCAACGGCTGATGCTCCAGATCAGCTGGGAGGCCGTGGAGCACGCGCGCATCGACCCGACGACGCTCAAGGGCAGCGCGACGGGTGTGTTCGCGGGGCTCATGTACGGCGATTACGGCGTCGGCGTCGGCGAGCTTCCGGAAGGCGTCGAGGGCTTCCTGGGCAACGGGACCCAGGGCAGCGTGCTGTCCGGTCGCGTGGCCTACACGCTCGGCTTGGAAGGGCCGGCGCTGACGGTCGACACCGCGTGTTCGTCGTCGCTGGTCGCCGTCCACCTAGCCGTTCAGGCGCTGCGCACCGGCGAGTGCACGATGGCTCTCGCCGGCGGGGTGTGCGTCATGGCCATCGCCGACACCTACGTCGAGTTCTCCCGGCAGCGCGCGCTCTCCCCGGACGGCCGCTGCAAGTCCTTCTCGGCCTCCGCCGACGGCACCGGTTTCGGTGAGGGCGCGGGGGTCCTGCTGCTGGAGAAGCTCGAGGACGCCGAGCGCAACGGTCACCGCGTGCTCGCGGTCATCCAGGGCTCCGCGGTCAACCAGGACGGTGCGTCCAACGGTCTCACCGCGCCCAACGGCCCGTCGCAGCAGCGCGTCATCCGTGCCGCGCTCGCCGACGCCCGCCTGCCCGCGGGGGAGGTGGACGTGGTCGAGGCGCACGGCACCGGGACCGAGCTGGGCGACCCGATCGAGGCCGACGCCCTGCTGGCCACCTACGGCCAGGGCCGCGAGGAGCCGTTCTGGCTCGGCTCGATCAAGTCCAACATCGGCCACACCCAGTCCGCCGCCGGAACCGCCGGGATCATCAAGATGGTCGAGGCGCTGCGCCGGGGCGAACTGCCGCGCACGCTGCACGTCACCGAACCCTCGCCGGCCATCTCGTGGGACTCGGGCAACGGGCGCCTGCTCACCGAGCACCGCGACTGGCCCGCCGCCGGACACCCCCGCACCGCGGCGGTGTCGTCGTTCGGCATCAGCGGCACCAACGCCCACGTCATCCTCCGCGAGGCACCGCCGCGGGCAGCTCCCGAGCGCACGACCGAACCGCCGGTCCGCGTCCCGTGGGTGCTCTCCGGGACCAGCGACGAGGCGGTGCGCCGCCAGGCGGAGCGCCTGGCGCGCCGGGTGCCCGGTCTCGACCCCGTGGACGTCGCCCTCACGCTCGCCACCGGTCGTGCGGCGCTGCCGCACCGCGCGGTGGTCTTCGGGGAGGAAGGGCTGGCCGCCCTGGCGTCCGGTGCCGAGGCACCCGAGGTGGTGACCGGCACGCGGACCACCGGCAAGGTGGCGTTCCTGTGCACGGGTCAGGGGGCGCAGCGTCTCGGCATGGGACGCGAGCTGTCCGCCTACCCGGTGTTCGCGGACAAGTTCGCCGAGGTGGCGGCACACCTGGACAAGCACACCGGTTTCTCGCTGCTGGACGTCGTGCACGGCACCGTGCCGGAAGCCCTCGACCAGACGGCGGTGACCCAGCCCGCGCTGTTCGCGTTCGAGGTGGCGCTCGCGGAGCTCGTGACGTCGTGGGGTGTGCGGCCCGACTTCCTGCTCGGCCACTCCATCGGCGAGCTGACCGCCGCGCACCTCGCGGGCGTGTGGTCGCTGGAGGACGCGGCGAGGCTGGTCGCCGCCCGCGGCAAGCTCATGCAGGCCTTGCCCGCGGGCGGCGCGATGGTCGCGGTCAAGGCCTCGGAGGCCGAGGTCGAACTGCTGCCGGGCGTGAGCATCGCCGCGGTCAACGGCCCTGAGTCGCTCGTGCTGTCGGGCGACGAGGAGGCCGTCACCCGGATGGCAGACCGGTTCGAGCGCTCCAAGCGGCTCGCCGTGAGCCACGCCTTCCACTCGCACCTCATGGACGGCATGCTCGCCGAGTTCCGGGAGATCGCCCGTGACGTCGAGTACGCGGCGCCGCGAATCCCGCTGGTCTCCAACCTGACCGGCGCGGTCGCCACCGCGGACCAGGTCACCGACCCGGAGTACTGGGTGCGGCACGTCCGCGGGACCGTCCGCTTCGCCGAGGGCATGACCACCCTGCACACCGCCGGTGTCCGCCGCTTCGTGGAGATCGGCCCGGACGCGGCGCTGTCCGCGCTGGGGCCCGACTGCGTGCCCGGCGGGCTGTTCCTGCCCGTGCAGCGCAGGAACCGCGACGAGGTCACCACCGCCGCGCAGGCCCAAGCCACACTGTTCGCGCACGGCGTCAAGCTCGACTGGCCCGGCATCTTCGCGGGCACCGGCGCCCAGCCGGTCGACCTCCCGACCTACCCGTTCGAACGGGAGCGGTTCTGGCTCGCGCCGGAGCCGGTCGAGCGGGCGAGCGGCTGGCGCCACCGCATCCGGTGGACACCCGTCGCGACCGCGGCAGGCACGCCGGCCGGACCGTGGACGGTCGTCGCGGACCAGGACGACGCCTGGGCGCAGGCCGCCGCGGAAGCGCTGGGAACCACCGTCGTCAGCACCGCCGACGCTCGCGAGGGCAACGTCCTCGCCTTCGTCGGCGACGGCAAGGCGGCCGCGGCGTCGCTGCGCGAGAACACCCGGTTGTGGTGTGCCACGCGCGGAGCGGTCGCGGTCGGCGAGCAGGAGCGCGTCACCTCACCGCGGCAGGCCGAGGTGTGGGGTGTCGGCCGGGTCGCGGCGATCGAGCAGCCCCGTTCCTGGGGTGGCTGCGTCGACCTGCCGGAGGTTCCGGACGCCCGCTCCGTCACGCGGCTGCTGGAGGTCCTGTCCGGCGGCGAGGACGAGGTCGCGATCCGCGCGTCCGGCGTGCACGCCCGGCGCCTCGTCCCCGCGGAACCCGCCACGGGCACGTGGACCACCAGCGGTACCGCGCTGATCACCGGCGGCACGGGCGCGCTCGGAGCCGTGGTCGCCCGGCGGCTGGTCGAGGCGGGCACGCAGCGCCTGGTCCTGTTGTCCCGCCGAGGAGAGGACGCCCCCGGAGCGCGTGAACTCGCCGCGGAGCTCACCGGACTCGGCGCGCGGGTGAGCATCCACGCCTGCGACGCGGCCGACCGCGAGGCACTGGCCCCGATCGTGTCGGAGCTCGACGACCTGCGGGTCGTCGTGCACACCGCCGGAGTGCTGGACGACGGCCTGATCTCGGGCCTCACCCCGGAGAGGTTCGACGCCGTCGCCAGGCCCAAGGTCGACGCGGCCCACCACCTCGCCGACCTCACCCGGCACCTCGAACTGGACGCGTTCGTCCTGTACTCCTCCGTCGCCGGGGTGCTCGGCAACGGCGGCCAGGCCGCCTACGCCGCGGCCAACGCGCACCTCGACGCGCTCGCCGAGCAGCGCCGTTCCGACGGACTGCCCGCCACCGCGGTGGCGTGGGGGCCGTGGGCCGAGGGCGGCATGGCCGGCACGGTCGACGACGACGTGCGCCGGATGGGACTGCGGCCGATGGCTCCCCGAGCCGCCGTCGACGCCCTGTTCGAGTCGCTCGCCGCGGGCGACGTCGCGGTGACCGTGGCGGACTTCGACTGGCCCGCCTACCTGGACACCGCGCGACACGCACCGGTCCTCGCGGAGATCCCCCGCCGGCAGACGGAGGTCCCCGCCGCGACGGCGGGGCCCGACCTGCGCGAACGGCTCGCCGGACTCATCGAGCCCGAGCAGCGCCGCGTGCTGCTCGACCTGGTCCGCGAGGTCGTCGCCAAGGTCCTGGGACACCCGAGCAGCACGACGATCGAACCGGACCGCGCCTTCAGCGAGCTCGGCTTCGACTCGCTGACCGCGGTCGAGCTGCGCAACCGCCTGGACGCGGCGGCGTCGCTGTCGGTGCCGTCCACCCTGATCTTCGACCACCCGACACCGCTGGCGCTCGCGAACTACCTGTGGGCCGAGGTGGCGGGTCCCGAACGCGCGGCGGAAGCGTTGCTGCGCGACCTGGACAGGGCCGGCGACGTGCTCGGCGGCCTCGACGCGGGCAGCGAGGCGCACGCCGCCGTCCTGGAGCGCCTGCACGCGCTCGTCGCGGAGTTCGGCTCCGCACCCCTGACTTCCCGCGGAGCTGTGGCGCGGACCGACCTCACCGAGGCGTCCGACGACGAGCTCTTCGCCTTCATCGACCAACAGCTCGGCACCTGAGCCGGCGCTCGTGATCTTGACCAATGAGTGGGGCAACAATGGATGAGAACGCCAAGCTGCGCGACTACCTGACCCGGGTCACCGGTGAGCTGCAGCGCACCCGCAACCGCCTGGCCGAGGTCGAGGACCGGGAAGCCGAGCCGATCGCCGTCGTGGGCATGGGCTGCCGCTTCCCCGGCGGCGTGCGCACACCCGAGCAGTTCTGGGACCTGCTGGTCACCGGCCGGCACGGCATCACCGAGTTCCCGGACAACCGGGGCTGGGACGTCGAGGGCCTGTTCGACCCCGACCCCGACCACCTGGGCACGAGCTACGTGCGGCTCGGCGGCTTCGTGCACGACGCCGACGAGTTCGACCCGGAGTTCTTCGGCGTCTCGCCGCGCGAAGCGGTGTCGATGGACCCGCAGCAGCGCCTGCTGCTGGAGACCTCGTGGGAGGCGCTGGAGCGGGCGGGCATCGACCCGACCTCGCTCAAGGGCAGCCGCTCCGCGGTGTTCATGGGCACGAACGGCCAGGACTACGCACGCGACCTGCCCCGTGGCGTCGAAGGCGTCGAGGGCTACCTGGGCACCGGCACCGCGGGCAGCGTCCTGTCCGGCCGCATCTCCTACGTGCTGGGCCTGGAAGGCCCGTCCGTCACCGTCGACACGGCGTGCTCGGCGTCGCTGGTGACCCTGCACCTCGCGGTCCGCTCGCTGCGCGCGGGCGAGTCCGACCTGGCGCTGTCCGGCGGCGCCACGGTGATGTCGGACCCCGGCGCCTTCGTCGAGTTCTCCCGCCAGCGAGGCCTGTCCCGCGACGGCCTGGTCAAGGCGTTCGCCGCGGCCTCCGACGGCACCGGGTGGGGCGAGGGCGCGGGTGTGGTCGTGCTCGAGAGGCTGTCCGACGCCCAGCGCAACGGCCACCAGGTCCTCGCCGTCATCCGCGGCACGGCGGTCAACTCCGACGGCGCGTCCAACGGCCTCACCGCGCCCAACGGCCCGTCGCAGCAGCGCGTCATCCGCGCCGCGCTCACCGACGCCCAGCTGTCCGCGAAGGACGTCGACGCCATCGAGGCGCACGGCACCGGCACCACCCTCGGCGACCCCATCGAGGTGCAGGCGCTGCAGGCCGTCTACGGCCGCGGCCGCGAACCCGGCCGTCCGCTGCACCTCGGCTCGGTCAAGTCGAACATCGGTCACACGCAGGCCGCCGCCGGCGTCGCGAGCGTGATCAAGATGGTCCTGGCGCTGCGCAACGGCGTGCTGCCCGCGAGCCTGCACATCGACGCCCCCACCCCGCAGGTCGACTGGTCGTCCGGCGCGATCTCGCTGCTCACCGAGAACCGCACCTGGCCGGCCGACCGCGTCCGCCGCGCGGGTGTGTCGTCGTTCGGCATCAGCGGCACCAACGCCCACGTCCTCCTGGAGCAGGCACCGGAGCCGGCGGAGCTGCCCGAGCGCGGGCCCGCGCCCGCGCTGATCCCCTGGGTGCTGTCCGGCAGGACCGACGCCGCTCTGCGGGCGCAGGCGCAGGCGCTGCTGTCGGTTGACGAAAACCCGGCCGACATCGGCTACTCGCTGGCCGCGACGCGGGCGACCGCCCAGCGCCGCGCGGTCGTCACCGGCACCGACCTCGACTCGCTGCGCGCGGGTCTGCGCGCCGTCGCCGAGGGTGCCGGCGCGCCCGGCGTCACCACCGGCGAGGCCGTGGGCGGCCAGCTCGCCGTCATGTTCACGGGTCAGGGCTCCCAGCGGCTCGGCATGGGTCGTGAGCTGTACGCGGCGTTCCCCGTTTTCGCTGAGGCCTACGACGAGATCGCGGCGTTGCTGCCGGGCATCCGGGAGATCGACGACGCCGAGGTGCTGAACCAGACGGGCAACGCGCAGCCGGCGTTGTTCGCACTCGAAGTCGCGCTGTACCGGCTGGTCGAGTCGTGGGGTGTGCGACCGGACTTCCTGATCGGCCACTCCGTCGGTGAGCTGGCCGCGGCGCACGTCGCCGGCGTCTGGTCGCTGGAGGACGCGGCGACGCTGGTGCGGGCGCGCGGCAGGCTCATGCAGGCGCTGCCCACCGGCGGCGCCATGGCCGCGATCCAGGCCGACGAGGAGGAGGTCAGGGCCGCGCTGCGCGACGGTGTCGACATCGCCGCGATCAACGGCCCCGAGGCGGTCGTGATCTCGGGGGACGCCGAGGCCGTCGCCGCGATGACCGCGGGGTTCGCCGCCTCCGGCCGCAAGACCAAGGCGCTCGCGGTCTCGCACGCGTTCCACTCCTCGCTGATGGACGGCATGCTCGAGGAGTTCGCCGAGGTCGCGCGCGGCGTGACCTACCAGACCCCGAAGATCGCCCTCGTCTCCAACGTGACCGGCGAGCTCGCCCGCACCGAGGACATCTGCGACCCCGGCTACTGGGTCCGGCACGTCCGCGAGGCCGTCCGGTTCGCCGACGGCGTCAGGACCCTGGCGGCGGCCGGTGTCACGCGGTACCTGGAGCTGGGCCCGGACGGCGTGCTCTCCGCCGCCGGGCAGGACTGCGCGGAGGGCAAGTTCGTCCCCGCGCTGCGCCGGGACCGCGACGAGGTCGCGACCATCCTGTCCGGACTCGCCGCGCTGCACGTCCACGGCGGCCGGGTCGACTGGGCCGCGTACTTCTCCGGTGCCCGCGTGGTCGATCTGCCCACCTACCCGTTCCAGCGGGACCGCTACTGGCTGCCCGTCACCACGCACGCGGGTGACGCCTCCGGGCTCGGCCTCAGCTCGCTGGACCACCCGCTGCTCGGTGCCGCCGTCTCGGTCGCCGACGCCGGCGGGTTCCTGTTCACCGGCATCCTGTCCACCCGGACCCACCCGTGGCTCGCCGACCACGTCGTCATGGGAGCGGTCGTCGTGCCCGGCACGGCGCTGGTCGAACTCGCCGTGCGCGCGGCCGACGAGACCGGGCTCACCGGCATCGAGGAGCTCACCCTCCAGGCCCCGCTGGTGCTGCCCGAGAACGCGGGCGTGCACGTCCAGCTGTGGGTCGGCGCGCCGGACGAGGCGGGCCGACGTCCGCTGACCCTGCACTCGCGCCCCAGCGGCGCCGCGGTCGACGGCGCGTGGACGCTGCACGCCTCCGGTTCGCTGACGACGGCGAGCCAGGGCACGTCCTGGGACCTCGCCGAGTGGCCGCCGCCCGGTGCGGAGGCCGTCGGCCTGGACGGCCACTACCAGGAGCTCGCCGCACTGGGACTGGACTACGGCGAGACGTTCCAGGGCCTGCGCGCGGTGTGGAGGCGCGGCGAGGACACGTTCGCCGAGGTCGCGCTGCCCGACCGGGCGCGGGACCAGGCGGGCCGGTTCGGCCTGCACCCGGCGCTGCTCGACGCCGCCCTGCACGCCCTGGCCGCCGACGAGGGCGGCCAGGCCCGGCTGCCGTTCGCCTGGTCGGACGTCACCCTGCACGCCTCCGGCGCCGCCGACCTGAGGGTGCGGCTGTCGCCGGCGGGCACCGACGCGGTCACCCTGAGGGTCGCCGACGGCGAGGGCACGCCGATCGCCACGGTCGGCTCGCTGGCCGTGCGGCCGGTCTCGGCCGAGCAGATCCGCACGTCCGCCGACCAGAACGGGCTCTACGAGCTCGCCTGGAACCCGGTCACCTCCGCGGTCACCGACGCGCCCGGCTGGGTGCGGTGGAACGAGCTGGGCGAGGAAGTCCCCCCGGTCGTCGTGTACCGCGCCCAGGGCGAGGACGTGCACGCCACGGTCACCGCCGCGCTCGGCGTGCTCCAGGCGTGGCTGGCCGAGGAGCGGTTCGAGACCGCGAAACTCCTCGTCCAGACCGTCGGCGCCGTCTCGGCCGCGGCGGACGACCCTGCCGTCGACCCGGCCGTGGCCGCGGTCTGGGGCCTGGTGCGCTCCGCGCAGTCCGAGCACCCCGACCGCTTCGCGCTGGTGGACACCGCCGAGATCACCGACGCCGTCGTCGCGTGCGACGAGCCGCAACTGGCCGTGCGCGACGGCGAGCTCCTGGTGCCGCGTCTCGTCGCCACGGAGACCACCGGCCGCCTGGTCCCGCCCGCGGGCGGCTGGCGGCTGGGCATGTCCGGCAAGGGCACCGTCGACCACCTGGTGCTGGAGCCGGTGGCGGCGCAGCCGCTCGCACCGACCGAGGTCCGCGTCGCCGTGCGCGCGGCGGGCCTGAACTTCCGGGACGTGCTGAACGTCCTGGGCATGTACCGCGGCGAGGCCGGCCTGCTCGTCAGCGAGTTCGCCGGCGTCGTGACCGAGGTCGGCGCCTCCGTCACCGACCTGGCACCGGGCGACGAGGTGATGGGCCTGGTCGCCGGTGGTGGCGGCCCCGAGGCGGTGGTCGAGCGTCAGATGATCACCCGCAAGCCCGCGGCGTGGACGTACGAGCAGGCCGCGACCGTGCCGCTGGTGTTCCTCACCGCCTACTACGCGCTGGTCGACCTCGGCGAGCTGAAAGCGGGGGAGTCGATCCTGATCCACTCCGCCGCCGGTGGTGTGGGCATGGCCGCGACCCAGCTGGCGAACCACCTGGGTGCCGTGGTCTACGGCACGGCCAGCGAGAGCAAGCAGCACGTGCTGCGGGAGGCGGGCATCGCCGACGAGCACATCGCCTCGTCCCGCACGCTCGACTTCGAGCAGCGGTTCGGCCAGGTCGACGTCGTGCTCAACGCGCTGGCGGGCGACTTCGTGGACGCGTCGCTGCGGACGATGGCGCCGGGCGGCCGCTTCCTGGAGATGGGCAAGGCCGACGTCCGTGACGTGGCCACCCTGGACCAGGACGTGCGCTACCAGGCGTTCGACCTGAGCGAGGCCGGGCCCGAGCGCACCGCGCAGATGTGGACCGCCCTGGTCGAGCTGTTCGACCAGGGGGTGCTCGAACCCCTGCCGGTGAAGGTGTGGGACGTGCGCCAGGCCAAGGCCGCGTTCCGCTTCCTGAGCCAGGCCAAGCACATCGGCAAGGTCGCGCTGTCGATGCCGCGCGCCGCCGAGCCGAGTGGGACGGTGCTGGTGACCGGTGGCACCGGCGGCTTGGGCGCCGTGGTGGCCAGGCACCTGGTCACCGATCACGGCGTCCGCAGGCTCCTGCTCACCAGCCGCCGCGGGCTCGACGCCCCCGGAGCGGCGGCACTGGTCGAGGAGATCACCGCGCTGGGCGCCGAGGTATCGGCCGTCGCCTGCGACGTGGCGGACCGCGACGCGCTCGCCGCACTGCTCGACGGCGTCGACCTGACCGGCGTGGTGCACGCGGCGGGCGTGCTCGACGACGGCACGATCGACTCGCTGACCCCGCGGCGGGTGGCGGGCGTGCTGGGGCCGAAGGCCGACGCCGCCCGGTACCTGCACGAACTGACCGCGCACCACGACCTGGCCCTGTTCGTCACCTTCTCCTCGGCCGCCGGCGTGCTCGGCGCGCCGGGCCAGGGCAGCTACGCCGCCGCGAACGCCTACCTCGACGCGCTCGCCGAGCACCGGCGGGCCCTCGGCCTGCCCGGCCAGTCGATGGCGTGGGGTCTGTGGGCGGTCGGCATGGGGGAGACCCTCGGCGACGCCGACCTCGCCCGGCTGCGCAACGGCGGTACGCCCGCGCTCACCGTGCCGGAAGGGCTGGCGCTGTTCGACGCCGCGCTCGCGGCCGCCGCCCCCGTCGCCGTCCCGATCAAGCTGGACCTGCCCGCGCTCCGCGCTTCCTCGCGGGGCACCTCACTGCCCGCCGTGCTCGGCGGTCTCGTGCGCACGCCGGCCAGGCGCGTCGCGCAGTCCGGTGCCGGGCGGGGCTCCTCGCTCGCGCGCCGGCTCGCCTCGCTCACCGAGGCCGAGCAGGACCACGAACTGCTGGACCTGGTCCGCACCGAGGTCGGGCTGGTGCTCGGCCACGTGACCCCGGGCGGCATCGAGCCCGGCCGCGGGTTCCTGGACCTGGGCTTCGACTCCCTGACCGCCGTCGAGCTGCGCAACCGCCTGAGCTCGGCGACCGGCCTGCGGCTGCCGTCGACGGTGACGTTCGACCACCCGACCCCCGTCGCGCTGGCGGGTTTCCTGCGCGCCGAGCTGCTGGGCGAGCTGGGGGTGGCGGGCACGCCCCGGGTGCGGGCGCAGGTCGCGGCCTCCGACGACCCCATCGCGATCGTCGCCATGAGCTGCCGCTTCCCCGGCGGGGTGCGTTCGCCGGAGGACCTCTGGTCGCTGGTGGCCGAGGGCCGCGAGGGGATTACCCCCTTCCCGGACGACCGCGGGTGGGACCTGGCGGCGCTGTTCGACACCACGCCGGGCAAGCAGGGCGTCTCGAACACGCGGGTCGGCGGCTTCCTGGACGACGCCGGCGACTTCGACCCGGAGTTCTTCCGGATCTCGCCGCGCGAGGCGCTGGCGATGGACCCGCAGCAGCGGGTGCTGCTGGAGGTCTCCTGGGAGGCGTTCGAACGCGCCGGGCTCAAGCCGGCGGACCTGCGCGGCAGCGCGACCGGTGTGTTCGCCGGTGCGATCTACCACGACTACGCCTCGCAGCTGAAGACGATTCCCGACGACGTCGAGGGGTTCCTCGGCACCGGGACCTCCGGCTCGATGATGTCCGGACGCATCGCCTACACCTTCGGTTTCGAGGGTCCGGCCGTGTCCGTCGACACCGCCTGCTCGTCGTCCCTGGTGGCGTTGCACATGGCGGCCCACTCGCTGCGGTCGGGTGAGTGCGAGCTGGCTCTCGCCGGTGGTGTGACCGTGATGTCGACTCCCGGCCCGTTCATCGACTTCAGCAAGCAGCAGGCCATGGCGCTCGACGGCCGCTGCAAGGCCTTCGCCGACGGCGCCGACGGCGTCAGCTGGGGCGAGGGCGTCGGCATGGTGCTGCTGGAGCGGTTGTCCGACGCGCGCCGCAACGGTCACCCGGTGCTGGCCCTGCTCAAGGGTTCCGCCGTGAACCAGGACGGCGCGTCCAGTGGTCTGACCGCGCCGAACGGACCGTCGCAGCAGCGGGTGATCCGGCAGGCGCTGGCCAATGCCGGTCTGTCCACTTCGGACGTCCACGCGGTCGAGGCGCACGGCACCGGCACCCGGCTCGGCGACCCGATCGAGGCGCAGGCACTGCTCGCGACCTACGGCCAGGACCGGCAGGAGCCGTTGTGGCTGGGGTCGGTGAAGTCGAACATCGGCCACACGCAGGCGGCGGCGGGCATCGCCGGTGTCATCAAGATGGTGGAGGCGATGAACCGGGGCGTGCTGCCCCGCACCCTCCACATCGACTCCCCGTCCGGTCAGGTCGACTGGGACCGCGGCGCGATCCGGCTGCTCACCGAGCAGGTCGACTGGCCGGAGACCGGCGGGCCGCGCCGGGCGAGCGTGTCGTCGTTCGGCTTCAGCGGGACCAACGCGCACGTCGTGCTCGAGCACGTCCCCGCGTCCGCCGCCGAGGAGGCGGAGGCGAACCCGCCCGCGGTCGTGCCGCTGGTGCTGTCCGCCCGCTCCGAGGAAGCCCTGCGGGAGCAGGCGGGCCGGCTCGCCGCCGCCACGGATGCGCAGTCACTGCTGGACGTCGGCTACTCGCTGGTCACGACCCGCCAGTCCCACGAACGGCGTGCCGTCGTGGTCGGCGCCGACGACGAGGGCGTGCTCGCCGCGCTGTCGGCGTTCGCCGCCACCGGCCAGGCGGCCGGCGTGGTCACCGGCCTGGCCGCTCCCGGCAGGTTCGCGTTCCTGTTCACCGGCCAGGGTTCCCAGCGGCTGGGCATGGGTACCGGGCTGTACGAGGCGTTCCCCGTCTTCGCCGAGGCCTACGACGAGGTCTGCGAGTACCTGCCCGGTATCAGGGACATCGCCGACGCGGACGTGCTCGGCCAGACCGCCAACGCCCAGCCCGCGATCTTCGCGCTGGAGGTGGCGCTGTTCCGCCTGGTCCGGTCCTGGGGTGTGACGCCCGACTTCCTCGCCGGTCACTCGATCGGCGAGATCGCGGCGGCGCACGTCGCCGGGGTGATGTCGTTGCAGGACGCGGCGAAGCTGGTGTCCGCGCGAGGCCGTCTGATGCAGGCGTTGCCCGAAGGCGGCGCGATGGTCGCGGTCCAGGCGACCGAGGACGAGATCGCGGAACACCTGTCGCCGGAGATCTCGCTGGCGGCGGTGAACGGCCCGAGCTCCGTGGTGCTGTCGGGCGTGGCGTCGTCGGTTCTCGAGGTCGCCGAGAAGTTCCAGGAGCTCGGCCGCCGCACCAAGCGGCTGGCCGTCTCGCACGCGTTCCACTCGGTGCTGATGGAGCCGATGCTGGACGAGTTCCGCGCGGTGGCGGAGTCGATCGAGTACGGCGAACCGGTGGTTCCGATGGTGTCCACCGTGACGGGTGCCCTGGTCGGCCCCGGTGTGGTGACGTCACCGGAGTACTGGGTCGAGCACGTGCGCAAGCCGGTGCGGTTCGCCGACGGCCTGACGACGCTGGCCGGCCTGGACGTGACCCGGTTCCTGGAGATCGGTCCCGATGCCGCCCTGTCCGGGCTCGGGCAGGACTCGGTCGAGGCGGTGTTCGTCCCGTCCCTGCGCAAGGACCGCGATGAGGCGACCTCGCTGGTGACCGCGCTGGGCACGTTGTACTGCCACGGCGTCGAGGTCGGCTGGCAGGAGTTCTTCGCCGGCAGCGGCGCGGCGGTCGTCGGCCTGCCGACCTATCCCTTCCGGCAGCAGCGGTTCTGGCTGCACTCCACGCCCGCGGCGGGCGACGCCCCGAGCCTGGGTCTCGGCGCGCTCGACCACCCGCTGCTCGGCGCCACCGTCACGCTCCCGGACGGCGGGGGACTCGTGCTGACGGGCCGGCTCTCGCTGGACGCACAGCCGTGGCTCGCCGGGCACCGGGTGATGGGCGCGGTCCTGCTGCCCGGCACCGCGTTCGCCGAACTGGCCGTCCAGGCGGGCGACGAGGTCGGCTGCGACACGGTCGAAGAGCTCGTCCTCCAGGCACCGCTGGTGCTCGGCGGCACCGCCCTGCAGCTGCGACTGTCCATTTCGGACTCCGAGGCGGACGGCCGCCGGTCCATGACCGTCCACTCGCGCCCCGAGGGCGCCGACGCCGACGACGAATGGACGTTGCACGCCATCGGAACGCTTGCCCGCGACGGCGGCGAATCCGGAGCACCGGAGACCGTGTGGCCGCCGGAGAACGCCGCGCCGGTCGACCTAGACGGCTTCTACCCGGCCCTCACCGAGGCCGGACTGGACTACGGCGGGGTGTTCCGCGGCCTGCGTGCCGCGTGGCGCCGGGGCGAGGAGACGTTCGCCGAGGTTGAGCTGCCCGCGGACACCGACGTCAGCCGGTTCGGTCTGCACCCGGCCCTGCTGGACGCCGCGCTGCACGCCGTCGGGCTCTCCGGCGGCCAGGCGCGGCTGCCGTTCTCGCTGGCCGGCCTGACGCTGCACGCCGCCGGCGCGACCGCGCTGCGCGTCCGGCTCGCTCCGGCGGGATCCGGCGCGCTGTCGCTGCGGGTGGCCGACGTCACCGGCGCTCCCGTGCTCTCGGTCTCCCGGCTCGTGCTGAGGGAGATCAGCGAGGAGCAGCTGCGTCCGGTCGGCTCCGCGGAGCGCGACGCCCTGTTCACCGTGGACTGGGTGCCGGTCACGCCCGGCACCCAGGCGAACGTCCTGCCACTCGGCCAAGAGGCCGCCGCGGACGCGTTCGTCCACATCGTTCCCGAGGGTGCGGCCGACGTGCTGACCGTCGAGGTCCTGGAGCTGCTGCAGTCGTGGCTGGCCGAGGGCCGCGAGGCCAAGCTGGTCGTGCGCACGACCCCCGGTGTTCCCGCGCACGCCGCGGTGAGCGGGCTCGTGCGCAGCGCCCAGGCCGAGCACCCCGACCGGTTCGTGCTGGTGCACGGCGACGGTGACGTCGCCGCGGCGGTCGGCACGGGTGAACCGGAGGTCCTGCTCGCCGGCGGCGAGCTCAAGGCCCCCAGGCTGGTCCGCGCCAAGGCGACCGGCCGCGACGACTGGTCGCTCGACGGGACGGTCCTGGTCACCGGTGGCACCGGCGGCCTGGGGGCGCTGGTCGCCCGCCGCCTCGTCGAGAACCACGGCGTCCGGCACCTGCTGCTCGTCAGCCGTTCCGGTGGCGACAGCCCCGGCGCACCCGCTCTGGTGCAGGAGCTGACCGAGCTCGGTGCGGAGGTGACCGTCGCCGCGTGCGACGTCGCCGACCGCGACCAACTGGAGACGGCGCTCGCGCTCGTTCCCGCCGACCAGCCGCTGCGCGGTGTCGTGCACGCGGCCGGTGTGCTCGACGACGGCGTGCTCGACGCGATGACCCGTGAGCGCGTCGAAGCTGTGCTGCGTCCGAAGGCCGACGCCGCCTGGCACCTGCACGAACTGACCACCGGCCTCGACCTGTTCGTCACGTTCTCCTCGATCGCGGGCACGCTCGGCGCGCCGGGCCAGGCCAACTACGCCGCGGCGAACGGCTTCCTCGACGGGCTGGCCGCCCACCGCCGTGCGCTCGGACTGCCGGCGACGTCGATCGCCTACGGCCTGTGGGACGAGGGCATGGGCCACGGCCAGGCCGCCGGCCCCGCCGGTTTCGCGGCGCTGCCGGCCGAGGACGGCCTCGCGCTGTTCGACCTGCTCGCGCTGGGCGACGACGCGAACCCGGTCGCGATGCGGCTCGACGTCGCCGCGGTCAGGGACGCCGCCAAGGCCACCGGCGTGGTCCCGCACGTGCTGCGGAGCCTCGTCAAGGTGCGCCCGCGCCGCACCGCGCGCACGGAGGAAGGTGCCGGGCTGCGCCAGCGGCTGGCCGCGCTTCCCCCGGCCGAGCGGCTGCGGCAGCTGCTCGAGCTGATCCGCACCGAGGTCGCGCTCGTGCTGGGCCACACCACGCCGGACGCGGTCGAGACCGACCGCGCGTTCGGCGACCTGGGCTTCGACTCGCTCACCGCGGTCGAGCTCCGCAACCGCCTCGACGCGGCCACGGGTCTGAGGCTGCCCGCGACGCTGATCTTCGACTACCCGACGCCCCTGGCACTGGCCGAGTTCGTCCAGGCCGAGTTCGTCGACGAGCTGGCCGACCCGGCCACGCCGGCGTTCGCTCCCGTGGCACTCGGCGACGACCCGATCGCCATCGTGGGCATGGCCTGCCGCTACCCCGGTGGCGTCGGGTCGCCGGAGGACCTGTGGGACCTCGTCACCCACGGCCGCGACGGCGTCACCCGCTTCCCCGAGGACCGCGGGTGGGACGTCGACGGCATCTACCACCCCGACCCCGACGCGCAGGGCAAGACCTACACGCGCGAGGGCGGGTTCCTGCACGACGCCGGCGACTTCGACCCGGAGTTCTTCGGCATCTCGCCGCGCGAGGCGCTCGCGATGGACCCGCAGCAGCGGTTGCTGCTGGAGGTCTCGTGGGAGGCGCTGGAGCACGCACGGGTGGATCCGACCGGTCTCAAGGGCTCGCAGACCGGCGTGTTCGCCGGGTTGATGTACCACGACTACGGCGCTCGCCTCGGCGTGCTGCCCGACGGTGTCGAGGGCTTCATCGGCACGGGCACGTCCGGCAGCGTGCTGTCCGGGCGCGTGGCCTACACCCTGGGCCTGGAGGGCCCCGCCGTCACGGTCGACACGGCGTGCTCGTCGTCGCTGGTCGCCATGCACTGGGCGATGCAGGCGCTGCGCACCGGTGAGTGCTCGATGGCGCTGGCGGGCGGTGTCACCGTCATGGCCACGCCGGACACCTTCATCGGCTTCTCCCGTCAGCGCGGCCTCGCCGCCGACGGCCGGTGCAAGTCCTTCTCGGCCGGCGCCGACGGCACCGGCTGGTCCGAAGGCGTCGGTGTGCTGGTGCTGGAGCGGTTGTCCGACGCCCAGCGCAACGGTCACCGCGTCCTGGCCGTGGTCCGGGGTTCGGCGGTGAACCAGGACGGTGCGTCGAACGGCCTGACCGCGCCGAACGGCCCGTCGCAGCAACGGGTGATCCGCCAGGCACTGGCGAGCGCGGGCATCGCCTCGTCCACAGTGGACGTCGTCGAGGCGCACGGCACCGGTACCCCGCTGGGCGACCCGATCGAGGCCCAGGCGCTGCTCGCCACCTACGGCCAAGAACGCGACGAGGAGCCGCTCTACCTAGGCTCGATCAAGTCGAACATCGGCCACACCCAGGCCTCGGCCGGTGTCGCCGGTGTCATCAAGATGGTCCAGGCGCTGCGGCACGGCGTGCTGCCGGCGACGCTGCACCTGGACGAGCCGACGCCGCACGTGGACTGGGCGTCCGGCGACGTCAGCCTGCTCACCGAGCAGCGCGCCTGGCCCGAGGTGGACCGGCCGCGCCGTGCCGCCGTGTCGTCCTTCGGCATCAGCGGCACCAACGCGCACGTGATCCTGGAACAGGCTCCGGACGTGTCCGTGCCGCCGCGCGAGGACGCGGAACTTCCCGCCGTGCCCTGGGTGCTCTCCGGGCGCAGCGAGGAGGCGCTGCGCGAGCAGGCCGTCCGGCTGCTGGGGGTCGACGGTCAGCACGCCGACCTCGGCCTCTCGCTGGCCACCACGCGCACCTCGCACGACCACCGCGCCGTCGTGGTCGGCTCGACCGCGCAGGAGCTGCGTGCCGGTCTGACGGCGCTGTCGGCCGGGGAGACCGCGGCGTCGGTCACGACCGGCAGGGTCCTCTCCGGACGGACGGCGGTGCTGTTCACCGGCCAGGGCTCGCAGAGGCTGGGCATGGGCTCCGGGCTCTACGAGGCGTTCCCCGTCTTCGCCGAGGCCTACGACGAGGTCTGCGAGTACCTGCCGGGTGTCCGGGAGATCACCGACGCGGACGTGCTGGCCGAGACCGGCAACGCCCAGCCCGCGATCTTCGCGCTGGAGGTCGCGCTGTTCCGCCTGGTCCGGTCGTGGGGTGTCATCCCGGACTTCCTGGCCGGTCACTCGATCGGCGAGATCGCGGCGGCGCACGTCGCCGGGGTCCTGTCACTGGAGGACGCGGCGAAGCTGGTGTCCGCGCGGGGCCGCCTGATGCAGGCGTTGCCGAGCGGCGGAGCGATGGTCGCCGTCCAGGCGACCGAGGACGAGGTCCGGGAACACCTGTCGCCCAAGGTCTCCCTGGCGGCGGTGAACGGCCCGAACGCCGTGGTGCTCTCCGGTTCGGCGTCGCAGACCCTCAAGGTCGCCAAGAAGTTCGAGAAGCTCGGCCGCCGCACCAAGCGGCTGCCGGTCTCGCACGCGTTCCACTCGGTGCTGATGGAGCCGATGCTGGACGAGTTCCGCGCGGTGGCGGAGTCGCTGACCTACGCGGCGCCGTCGATCCCGGTCGTCTCCACGGTCACCGGGCAGCTCGTCACCGACCGGCTGACCGACCCGGACCACTGGGTCGAGCACGTCCGGGCGACCGTCCGCTTCGCCGACGCCCTGTCCTGCCTCCACGACAAGGGCGTCACGCGGTTCCTCGAAGTCGGTCCGGACGGCGTGCTGTCGGCGATGGGCGCTGACGGCTCCGACGGCCTCTTCACCTCGTTCCTGCGCAAGGACCGCGACGAGGTCACGTCCGCGTTGACCGGGCTGGCCGCCGCCTACACCAGGGGTGAGCAGGTCGACTGGTCCGCGGTGTTCGCGGGCAGCGGCGCGCGGGTCGTGGACCTCCCGACCTCGGCGTTCCAGCACCAGCGGTTCTGGCTCGCCTCCTCCGGCGGGGGCGCGGACGTCTCCGCCGTCGGTCTCGTGCCCACCGAGCACCCGCTGCTCGGTGCGGCCGTGCCCTTCGCCGACGGTGACGGCTGGGTCCTCACGGGCCGGCTGTCCCTGGCCACGCACCCGTGGCTCGCGGACCACGCCGCGCTGGGCGCCGTGCTCATGCCGGGAACCGGGCTCCTGGAACTGGTCGTGCGCGCCGGTGACGAAGCCGGCTGCGGCACGGTCGAGGAGCTGACGGTCCAGGCGCCGCTGCTGTTGCCGGCGTCCGGATCGCTCGACGTCCAGGTGCTCGTCGGCGCTGCCGACAGCGCAGGCCGACGACCGGTGTCGGTGCACTCCCGCAGTGCACACGGGTCGTGGACCGAGCACGCGGCGGGCACGTTGTCGCCCGTCACGTCCGCCCCGGCGTTCGACCTGGCGGCCTGGCCGCCCGCAGGCGAGGCAGTGGAGCTCGACGGGTTCTACGAGGACCTCGCGTCCGCCGGACTGGTCTACGGACCTGTGTTCCAGGGCCTGGAGGCCGCCTGGCGCGCCGGCGACGACGTCTGGGCCGAGGTCGCGCTGCCCGAGGCGGAGCACGACCAGGCCGGCAGGTTCGGCCTGCACCCCGCGCTGCTCGACGCGTCGTTGCACACGATCGGGCTCATGGCGGGGGAGGAGACCCGCCTGCCGTTCTCGTTCGGCTCGGTGACCCTGCACGCGACCGGCGCGACCACGCTGCGCGTCCGGGTCACCTCGACCGGCACCGACAAGGTCTCGGTCCTCGTCGCCGACAGCACCGGTGCTCCCGTCGCGACGATCGGCTCACTGGTCGTCCGCGCGGCGTCCGCCGAGCAGCTGCGCACGACCGACGAGCCGCTGTACGAGCTGTCCTGGGTTCCCGTGCCCGCACAGGGGGCGCCGGTCGAGCACCTGCCGCTGCAGGAGGCCGGCCAGGACGTTCCCGCGGCGCTGGTCCTGGACGTCGCCGCGGGCGACCCGCGGGACGTCCTGCACAGCACCCTGGCGGCGATCCAGGGCTTCCTCGCCGAGGAGCGGTTCGCCGACGCGCGGCTGGTCGTCGTGACCGACGAGTCGCTGTCCGGTGCGGCCGTGCGCGGCCTCGTCCGCAGCGCGGAGTCGGAGAACCCCGGCCGGTTCGTCCTCGTCCAGGGTGACGACGTGACCACGGCGCTCGCCACGGGTGAGCCCCAGGTCCGCGTCCACGACGGCGAGGCGCTGGCGCCCCGGCTCGTCCGGGCGAGCACCGCCGACCCGGCGGTGTGGGGCGAGGGCACCGTCCTCGTCACCGGTGGCACGGGTGGGATCGGCGCCGCGGTGGCCCGGCACCTCTCGCGGGTGCACGGCGTCACGAAGCTGGTCCTGACCAGCCGCCGCGGCCTGGAGGCACCCGGCGCGGCCGAGTTGGCCGCCGAGCTGGGCGCCAGGGTCGAGGCCTGCGACGTCGCGGACACCGACGCCCTGGCCGCGTTGCTGGACTCGATCCCCGACCTGACCGGAATAGTGCACGCCGCCGGTGTGCTCGACGACGGCGTGGTCACGGCACTGACGCCCGAGCGGGTCGACACCGTGCTGCGCCCGAAGGCCGAAGCGGCCGTGGCGCTGCACGAGCTGACCCGCGACCGGCCGCTGAGCCAGTTCGTCCTGCTGTCCTCGGTCTCCGGCATCCTCGGTGGCCCCGGCCAGGCGAACTACGCCGCGGCGAACGCGCTCCTCGACGCCCTGGCCGAGCAGCGGGTCGCCGAGGGGCTGCCCGCCCGGTCCCTGGCCTACGGCCTGTGGGCGGACGGCATGGGCGGCGGGTCCGACGCGGACCGGCTGAGCCGTGACGGCTTCGGCGCACTGTCCGAAGAGGAGGGTCTGGCGCTCTTCGACGCCGCGCTCGCCGCGCGGACGGCGGTGCCGGTGCCGGTGAAGCTGGACCTCGCCACGTTGCAGGCCCACGCCCGCACCTCGCCGATCCCGGCCGTGCTGCGCGGCCTGGTCCGGGTGCCGCGCCTGCGCAGCGCCGTGAACGCCCAGGCGGTGTCGGCACTGCTGGCCACCCTGTCCAGGCTCTCCGACGCCGACCAGCGGACGCACGTGACGGACCTGGTCCGGGCGCGCGTCGCCGAGGTGCTGGGCCACAGCGGAACGGCCGCGGTGGAGGTGGGCCGCGCGTTCACCGAGCTGGGCTTCGACTCCCTCACGGCGGTCGAGCTGCGCAACCGGCTCGGCGAGGCCACCGGCCTGCGGCTGCCGGCGACGCTGATCTTCGACTACCCGACGCCCCTGGCGCTGGCCGAGTACGTCCGCACCGAGCTCCTCGGCGCGACGGCCACCGCGGTGGTCCCGGCGGCGCGCTCCGGCGCGTCCGACGAGCCCGTCGCGATCATCGCGATGAGCTGCCGCTACCCCGGTGGCGTCCGCTCGCCGGAGGACCTCTGGAGGCTGGTCGCGGAGGGCACCGACGCGATCACGCCGTTCCCGGCCGACCGCGGCTGGGACCTCGAGGACCTGTACGACCCGGACCCCGACCGCACCGGGAAGAGCTACACCCGCGAGGGCGGGTTCCTGCTCGACGCGGCGGACTTCGACGCGGAGTTCTTCGGCATCTCGCCCCGCGAGGCGATGACCGTCGACCCGCAGCAGCGCCTGCTGCTGGAGACCGCCCAGGAGGCCTTCGAGCGCGCCGGGATCGACCCGGCGGCGCTCAAGGGCAGCCCCACCGGTGTGTTCGCCGGCGTGATGTACAACGACTACGCCTCCCGCCTGACGAGCACTCCCGACGGGTTCGAGGGCCTGCTTGGCACCGGCAGCGCGAACAGCGTCCTGTCCGGCCGGGTCTCCTACACCTTCGGGCTGGAGGGTCCCGCGGTGTCGGTGGACACCGCGTGCTCGTCGTCGCTGGTCGCGCTGCACCTCGCGGCGCAGGCGCTGCGGTCGGGTGACTGCGACCTGGCGCTGGCGGGCGGCGCGACGGTGATGGCCACGCCGAACCCGTTCATCGAGTTCTCCCGGCAGCGCGGCCTGGCCGCCGACGGCCGGTGCAAGCCGTTCGCCGCGGCGGCGGACGGCACCGGCTGGTCGGAGGGCGCCGGGTTCCTGCTCCTGGAGCGGTTGTCCGACGCCCAGCGCAACGGTCACCGCGTCCTGGCCGTGGTCCGGGGTTCGGCGGTGAACCAGGACGGTGCGTCGAACGGCCTGACCGCGCCGAACGGACCGTCCCAGGTGAGGGTGATCCGCCAGGCACTCGCGTCCGCCGGGCTGTCCACTGTGGACGTCGACGCGCTCGAGGCGCACGGCACCGGCACCGCGCTGGGCGACCCGATCGAGGCGCAGGCGGTGCTGGCCACCTACGGTCAGGACCGGGACGTGCCGCTGGTGCTCGGCTCGGTCAAGTCGAACATCGGCCACACCCAGGCGGCGGCCGGTGTCGCCGGCATCATCAAGATGGTCGAGGCCATGCGGCACGGGATCATCCCGGCGAGCCTGCACATCGACTCGCCGTCCCCGCACGTGGACTGGACCGAGGGCGCGGTCGAGCTGGCGACCGAGGCCCGGCCGTGGGCGCGGCACGACCGCCCCCGCCGTGCGGCCGTGTCGGCGTTCGGCATCAGCGGCACCAACGCGCACGTCATCCTCGAACAGGGACCGGACATGCCGGTGGCGCCGCGCGAGGTCAAGCCGCCGGTGCTGCTCCCGTACGTCCTTTCCGGACGGACGGAGAACGCCCTGCGGGCGCAGGCGGAGCGCCTGCTCAACGCCGAGCTCGCGGAACCGGTGGACGTCGCGTACTCCTTGGTCACCACTCGCACCGTGCACGAACGGCGTGCCGTCGTGACGGGTGGCCCCGCCGACCTGCGCGCCGGGCTCGCCGCCCTGGCGGACGGGCAGCCCGCGGCGAACGTGACGGCCGACCGCGCCCTGAGCGGAAAGCTCGCCGTCCTGTTCACGGGGCAGGGTTCCCAGCGGCTGGGGATGGGTCGTGAGCTGTACGCGGCCTTCCCTGTTTTCGCTGAGGCCTATGACGAGATCTTGGCCCTGTTGCCCGGTATCCGGGAGATCGACGACGCCGAGGTCCTGAACCAGACGGGCAACGCGCAGCCGGCTTTGTTCGCGCTGGAAGTCGCGTTGTACCGGCTGGTCGAGTCGTGGGGTGTGCAACCGGACTTCCTGGCCGGTCACTCCATCGGCGAGCTGAGCGCGGCGCACGTTGCCGGCGTGTTGTCCTTGCAGGACGCGGCGAAGCTGGTCGAAGCGCGCGGACGGCTGATGCAGGCGTTGCCCGCGGGTGGCGCGATGGTGGCCGTCGAGGCCACCGAGGACGAGGTGCGCGAGCACCTCACGGCCGAGGTCGGCCTGGCCGCCGTCAACGGTCCGTCCGCCGTCGTGCTGTCCGGTGTGGAGGGTCCGACTCTGGCCGTGGCCGAAGAGTTCCGGGCCCGCGGCCGCCGGACGAAGCGGCTTCAGGTCTCGCACGCCTTCCACTCGGTGCTGATGGACCCGATGCTCGCCGCCTTCGAGGAGGTCGCGCGCTCACTGGACTACCGCGAGCCCGCGATCCCGGTCGTGTCGAACGTGACCGGCCGGCCGGCGAGTGAGCTGACCGACCCGCTGTACTGGGTGCGGCACGTGCGCGACACCGTGCGCTTCGCCGACGGCGTCCGCGAGCTGGAAGCCGCCGGCGTCACCAGGTTCGTCGAGCTGGGTCCGGACGGCGTGCTGTCCGCGATGGGCCACGACTGCGCGAGCGACGCGGCGGTGTTCGTCCCGTTGCTGCGCAAGGACCGCGGTGAGCGGCAGTCCGCGGAAGCCGCCTTCGGCCGGTTGGTGGCGGCGGGCGTGACCGTGGACTGGGAGGCGTTCTTCGCCGGCACCGGTGCCCGGCGCACCGAGCTTCCGACCTACGCCTTCCAGCGCGAGCGCTACTGGCTGGAGAGCGGTCCGGTGAGCGGCGACGCCGCCGGGCTCGGACTGACGACGACCGAGCACCCGTTGCTCGGCGCGACCGTGACGACGGCGGACGGGGACGGGCTGATCTGCTTCGGCAGGCTCTCCCGCACCGCCCAGCCGTGGCTCGCGGACCACACCGTGCTCGGTGCGGTCCTGGTCCCCGGCGCGGCGCTGATCGAGATGGCCGTCCGGGCGGGCGACGAGCTCGGCTGCCCGAGGGTGGCCGAGCTGACCCTGGCGGCGCCGATGGTGCTGCCCGACCAGGGCGGGCTGGCCGTCCAGGTCGTCGTCGGCGCCGCGGCCGAGGACGGCGGGCGCGAGGTCGCGGTGTACTCGAGGCGGGCGGACGCCTCCGTCGAGGAACCGTGGACGCAGCACGCGGCGGGTGTGCTCACGCCGGACGAGAGCCGTCCCCCGGCCGCGGTCGCCTGGCCGCCCGCGGACGCGGAAGTCCTCGAGGTCGAAGGCCTCTACGCCGACCTCGAGGCCACAGGCCTGAGCTACGGCCCGGTCTTCCAGGGCCTCACCTCCGCCTGGCTGCGGGACGCGGAGATCTTCGCCGAAGTCGTGCTGCCGGACGTGGCGCACGGTGACGTGCCGCGCTTCGGCATCCACCCGGCGTTGCTCGACGCGGCCCTGCACCCCATCGGGCTGCTCGGCTTCGACGGAGAGGCGACCGCGCGTCTGCCGTTCCTGTGGCGCGACGTCTCGTTGCACGCCACGAACGCGACGGCGGTGCGCGTGACGGTCACGCCCACCGGCCCCGACTCGGTCCGGCTGGAACTCACCGACACCGCGGGCGCACCAGTGCTCACCGTCGGATCCCTGCTGCTGCGCGAAGTCTCGAAGGAGCAGCTGAGCGCACAACCGTCCACTTCGGACTGGCTGTTCCGGGCGGAGTGGATCCCGGTCGCGGGTGGCGGTGCTCCGGTCGCGTGGGCCTACCACGACGAGGCCGGGCAGACCACGGCACCGGTGACGGTGCTCAGGGTGCACCCGTCCGCGGAAGCGGTTCCGCGCGCCGTGCACGACGTGCTGGCGAGCACGCTCGCCACCGTCCAGGCGTGGCTGGCGGACGAGCGCGACCCGGACGGCAAGCTCGTCGTGCTCACCCACCACGCGGTGCGGGTGCGCGGGTGCGACGAGGTCAGCCCGGTCACGGCCTCGGTCTGGGGTCTCATCCGCAGTGCCCAGGCGGAGAACCCCGGCCGGTTGGTGCTGCTGGACGCCTCCGAGCAGGACGTGGAACTGGCGCTCGCGCACCTCGGTGAGGAAACGCAGCTGGCGGTGCGCGACGGTGTCGTGCACGCCTGCCGCCTGGTCCGTGCGAGCAGCGCTCCGGAACTGGTCCCGCCGCCGGGTGAACGCGTCTGGCGGCTGGGCGCCCCGAGCGGGGAGGACCTGGACCAGTTCGCGTTCGAGCCCTTCCCGGAAGCCGCCGCACCGCTGGCGGCACGGGAGATCCGGATCGGCGTCCGTGCCGCGGGTGCCAGCTCCGGCGACGCCGGGATGGTCGGTCTCGAAGCCGCGGGCATCGTCGTGGAGGTGGGGGAGGAGGTCACGGACCTCCGCGTCGGCGACGCGGTGATGGGCTTGGTGCACAACGGTTTCGGTCCGGTCGTCCGCACCGATCGCGCGCTCGTCACCAAGGTTCCCCACTGGTGGACGTTCGAACAGGCGGCCTCCGTGCCGCGGGCGTTCCTGACCGCCTGGTACGCGCTGAACGACCTGGCCGGTCTGTCCGCGGGGGAGGCGGTGCTGGTCCACGGCGCGGCCGGCGACGTCGGCATGGCCGCTGTCCAGATCGCCCGCCACCTCGGTGCGGAGGTCTACGGCACGGCCGGTGAGGGCCAATGGGACGTCCTGCGCACGGCGGGCCTGCCAGACAGCCGCATCGCCTCCTCGGACTTCGAGGAGCGATTCCTGGCCTCCAGCAACGGCCGCGGCGTCGACGTCGTCCTCAACGCGCTTCCCGGCGAGTCCACCGACGCGTCGGCCCGGCTGTTGCCGCGCGGTGGGCGATGGGTGGAAATGGTCAACGCCGATCTTCGCCCGACGAGCGATTTCGCAGGGCAGTATCCAGATGTGACTCACCGGGCGTGCCGCGTGACCGACGCGGACGCCGAACGGATCGCGGCGATGTGGGAGGAGCTGATCACGATGTTCGAGTCGGGTGTGCTCAACCCGTTGCCGATCCGGTCCTGGGACGTCCGCGAGGCTCCCGAGGCGGCCCGTTTCCTCGGCCACGCCGAGCACACCGGCAAGGTCGTGCTGACCGTGCCGCGGGTGCTCGACGCGAGCGGAACGGTTCTCGTCACCGGCGGTACCGGTGGCCTCGGCGCGGTTCTGGCCCGGCACCTGGTCACCGAGTTCGGCGTGCGGGACCTCGTTCTCGTGGGCCGGCGCGGCGTGGACGCGCCGGGCGCGGCGGAACTGGCCCGCGAACTGACCGGGCTGGGCGCCGAGGTCCGCGTCGCCGCGTGCGACGTGGCGAACCGGTCCGAACTGGAACACCTGCTGGACAGCATCCCGGTGCTGACCGGTGTGGTCCACGCGGCCGGCGTGCTCGACGACGGCCTGTTCACCTCGATGACGCCGGACCGGCTGGAGAAGGTCCTGCGCCCCAAGGTGGACGCGGCCTGGAACCTGCACGAGCTGACCCGCGGGCGAGACCTGACGATGTTCGTCCTCTTCTCCTCGGCCGCGGGCGTGCTGGGCACGCCGGGCCAGGCGAACTACGCCGCGGCGAACACCTTCCTCGACGCGCTCGCCGAACACCGGCGCTCACTGGGCCTGCCCGCCTCGTCCCTGGCCTACGGCCTCTGGGCCGACGGCATGGGTGCGGCCACGGACGCCGGCCGGATGGCACGGGAGGGTTTCGGTGCGCTCACCGCGACCGAGGGCTTGGCGCTGTTCGACCTGGCCACGTCCATGGTGGCGCCGGCGACGGTGCCGATGAAGCTCGACGTGGCGAGGCTCAGGGCACTCGCCGAGACGGCCTCGGTTCCGCCGCTGCTGCGGGCACTGGTGCCGCCGCAGCGCGCCCGCCGGTCGGCCTCGGCCGACTCGGCCGGACAGGCGGACGAGCTGAAGCGGCGTCTGGCCGGGCT
Source organism: Lentzea sp. NEAU-D7 (assembly GCF_026242055.1). GTDB lineage: Bacteria > Actinomycetota > Actinomycetes > Mycobacteriales > Pseudonocardiaceae > Lentzea. Next base: position 76,041 of record NZ_JAPJDL010000023.1, read on the forward strand.
GTCCCAGGCCGATGCCCGGCAGGCGTTGCTGGCGGTGGTCCGCCGCCAGGCGGCGGCCGTCCTCGGTCACGCGGGGCCGGACACGATCGAGCCCGACCGGGCGTTCACCGACCTGGGCTTCGACTCGCTGACCGCGGTCGAGCTGCGCAACCAGCTCGGCGAGGCCACCGGCCTGCGCCTGCCGGCGACGCTGATCTTCGACTACCCGACTCCGGACGCCATGTCGGAGTTCCTCCAGGCCGAAGTGGTCCCCGCTGCCGCCACCGGAATATCCGGTGTGGACAGTGAGATCACCCACCTGGAGGCGGCGCTGTCGGCGCTCGACCCGGCGGACACCGACGGGGCCCGGGTGGAGACGAGGCTGCGCCAGCTGGTCGCGCTGTGGCGGGACAAGACCCGTGCGGGCACGGACGACCGGGCGGACATCGAGGCGGCCACCTTGGACGACATGTTCTCCCTGCTCGACAACGAACTCTGACCCATTTCGACCTTTCCGTTCGTGGCGGTGCCCGCACAGGGCACCGTCACAAGGAGGAAGCGGCATGACCAGCGACGACCGGACGCTCGACTACTTGAAGCGGTTGACGACCGAGCTCCGCGACACCAGGCGTCGCCTGGACGAAGTCCAGGAGAGCGCATCCGAGCCGCTGGCCGTCATCGGGATGGCCTGCCGGTACCCCGGCGGGATCGCCTCGCCGGAGGACCTGTGGCGACTGGTGGAGCAGGGCGGTGACGGCGTCACCAGCTTCCCGGAGAACCGGGGCTGGGACGTCGGCTCGCTCCACCACCCCGACCCCGACCACCGCGGCACCACCTACACCACCGCGGGCGGGTTCCTGCACGACGCGGACAGGTTCGACGCGGAGCTGTTCGGGATCTCGCCGCGCGAGGCGCTGGCCATGGACCCGCAGCAGCGCCTGCTGCTCGAGGTCGTGTGGGAAGCGCTGGAACGCGCCGGAATCGCCCCCGCCTCGCTGAGGGGGAGCGCCACCGGGGTGTTCGCCGGCGCGATGCGCACGGAGTACGTGTCCGGGCTGACGTCGGTGTCCGAGGACATCGAGGGTTTCGTGGGCACCGGCTCGTCCAACAGCGTGCTGTCCGGGCGGGTGTCCTACACGTTCGGCCTGGAAGGCCCGGCGGTGACGATCGACACCGCGTGTTCGTCCTCTTTGGTCGCACTGCACCTCGCCGGGTACGCCCTGCGCACCGGTGAGTGCTCGCTGGCCCTGGTCGGCGGGGTCACGGTGATGTCCACGCCGGAGACGTTCGTCGAGTTCTCCCGCCAGCGCGGGCTGGCCGTCGACGGGCGGTGCAAGGCGTTCGCCGCCGCGGCCGACGGCACGGGGTGGTCCGAGGGCGCCGGTGTGCTGGTGCTGGAACGGCTGTCCGACGCCCGCCGCAACGGGCACCGCGTCCTCGCGATCGTCCGCGGCTCGGCGGTCAACCAGGACGGCGCCTCCAACGGGCTCACCGCTCCGAGCGGTCCGTCGCAGCAACGGGTGATCCGCCAGGCGCTGGCGAACGCTCGACTGTCCACATCGGACGTCGACTTCGTCGAGGCGCACGGCACGGGCACCCGGCTCGGCGACCCGATCGAGGCGCAGGCGTTGCTGGCCACCTACGGCCAGGACCGGGACGTGCCGCTGTACCTGGGATCCATCAAGTCCAACATCGGTCACTCCCAGGCGGCCGCCGGAGTCGCCGGGGTCATCAAGGTCGTCGAGGCCATGAGGCACGGCGTGCTGCCGCGCACGCTCCACGTCGACGAGCCGTCGCCCCACGTCGACTGGACGGCGGGCGCCGTGGAACTGCTCACCGGCGAGCGCCCCTGGCCCGCCGTCGACCGTCCCCGCCGCGGCGCGGTGTCGTCGTTCGGCCTGAGCGGCACCAACGCCCACGTCATCCTCGAACAGGTCATGGAGGAGCAGGAGAACGTCGAACGGGCGACTCCTCCGGTGCTGCCGTGGGTGCTGTCGGCCAAGAACGAGAACGGACTGCGGGCGCAGGCGTCCCGCTTGCTAGACGCGGTGGGCGGATCCGATCCGCTCGACCTCGCCTGCTCGCTCGCGACCACCAGGGCCTCGCTCGACCGGCGGGCCGCGGTGATCGGCTCGACCCGTGACGACCTGGTGGCCGGACTGACCGCGGTGGCGGAGGGTTCGCCCTCGCCCGCCGTCGTCACGGGCACCCCGCTGATCGGGCGCACGGCGTTCCTGTTCACCGGGCAGAGCAGCCAGCGCTGCGGCATGGGCAGCGAGCTGTACCGGGCCTTCCCCGCCTACGCCGAGGCGTTCGACGCGGTGGTGGCGGCGGTGGACGAGCACCTGGACCGCTCGCTCGCCGGCGTGGTCTTCGGCGACGACCAGGACCTGCTCGACCGGATGAGCTACCTGCAGCCGGCTCTGTTCGCGGTCGAGGTGGCGCTGTTCCGGCTGCTGGAGTCCTGGGGCGTGCGTCCCGACTTCGTCGCGGGCCACTCCATCGGCGAGCTCACCGCCGCGCACGTGGCCGGTGTCTGGACGCTGCCGGACGCGGCGAAGATGGTCGCCGCGCGCGGCAGGCTCATGGAGGCGCTGCCCGCCGGCGGTGCCATGGTCAGCGTCCAGGCCTCGGAGGAAGAGGTGCGCGCCGCGCTCACCGACGGCGTCGAGATCGGTGCGGTCAACGGTCCGGACGCGGTGGTGTTGTCCGGCGACGAGAGCGCGGTCCTCGCGGTGGCGGAGTCGTTCGCCGGGCGGGGCCGCAAGACCAAGCGGCTGCGCATGACGCACGCGTGCCACTCGGCGCGCATGGACGACATGCTCGCCGAGTTCACCGCGGTCGCGCAGAGCGTGTCCTACGGAGCCGCGAGCATCCCGGTGGTGTCCAACGTGTCCGGCAAGCTGGCCGGCACCGACGAGGTCACCGCGCCGGGGTACTGGCCGCGGCACGTGCGGCAGCCCGTCCGGTTCGCGGACTCGATCACCTGGCTCCGCTCCGAGGGCGTCTCGCGGTTCGTCGAACTGGGACCCGACTCGGTGCTGACCGCCATGCTCGCCCGCGTCCTGCCCGACGAGGACGTGCTCGCCGTGCCGATGTTGCGCGCCGGCCGTTCCGAGCCGGTGACGGCGACGACCGCCCTCGCCGCGCTGCACGTGCGCGGCGGGCGCGTGGACTGGCGGACGTTCTACGAACGCACCGGGGCCCGCGCGGTGGACCTGCCCACCTACGCGTTCCAGCACGACAGCTTCTGGTTGCAGTCCTCGGGCAGCGCCGGAGATCCGGCCGGGCTGGGCCTGGCCGACGCCCGCCACCCGTTGCTGGGCGCGTCGGTGGCGCTGGCCGACCGGTCCGGGCTCGTCCTCACCGGCAGGGTGTCGCTCTCGACCCACCCGTGGCTCGCGGACCACGCCGTCGCCGGCACCACGATCCTGCCGGGGACGGCGCTGGTCGAGCTGGCGCTCCGCGCGGGCGACGAGGCCGGGTGCCCGCACCTGGAGGAGCTCACCCTGCTCGAGCCGGTGCTCCTGGACGGCGCCCGCGACCTGCAGGTCGTGCTGGCCGCGCCGGACGAGTCGGGCCGCCGGCCGGTGTCCCTGCACTCCCGCGCGGGAGAGGGGACCTGGGTCCAGCACGCCTCCGGCACGCTGAGCCCCTCCGCCGCGGCACCGGACTTCGACCTCGCCGAGTGGCCCCCGCGCGGCGCCACCGCCGTCGACCTGGACGACGTCTACGAGGCCTTCGCCCGCAACGGCCTGGAGTACGGGACGGTGTTCCGCGGTCTGCGGGCGGCCTGGCGCTTCGGCGACGAGGTCTACGCGGAGCTGCGACTGCCCGAGGAAGGCGAGGCGCAGAAGGACGCGGCCAGGTTCGGCCTGCACCCGGCGCTGCTCGACTCCTGCCTGCACGCCATCGGTCTCACCGCGGACGAGGACTCCGGTCCCCGTGTTCCCTACCTGTGGCAGGACGTCGCCCTGCACGCGATCGGCGCGACCGCGCTGCGGTTGCGGCTGACCCCCGGCCAGTCGGACGCGGTCACGCTCCGGGTCGCGGACGGCACCGGCGCTCCGGTGGCCACCATCGGTGCGCTCCTGCTGCGCCAGATCAGCGCCGACCACTTCAGGTCGGCCGAACCGGGTGCGCTCGACTCGCTGTTCCGCCTCGACTGGACACCGCTCGCCGTCTCCGGCGAGCACGACGTCGAGTGGGCCTTCGCCGACGACCTGGACGACGAGGTCCCGCCCCCGCCGGTCGTCGTGCTCCCGGTGCGCACGGGAGCCGCCGACGTGGCTGCCACCGCGCTGGCGGAGACCCACCGCGTCCTCGCCGTGCTCCAGCGGTGGAGCGCCGAGGAGCGCCTGCACGGCACGACCCTGGTGGTGCTCACCCGCGACGCGGCCGGCACGGACCAGGCCGACCCGGCGGCCGCCGCGGTCTGGGGCCTGGTGCGCTCGGCCCAGTCCGAGCACCCCGGCCGGTACGTGCTGATCGACACCGACACCGAGCCGACCTCGGCACACCTGGCGGCGGCCCTGTCCACGGGCGAGCCGCAGCTGCTCCTGCGCGGCGGTGAGTTCGCCGCGCCGCGCCTGGCCCCGCTGCCGGGAGCGGACGAGCTCGTCGCACCGGCCGGCCCGGCCTGGCGCCTGGGCATGACCGCCCGCGGCACCGTGGACAACCTGCGCCTGGAGCCGTACCCGCAGGCACTGGAACCGCTGGCGGCCGACGACGTCCGGATCTCCGTCGCCGCGGCGGGCCTGAACTTCCGCGACGTGCTCAACGTGCTCGGCATGTTCGACGGCGAGCCCGGCCCTCTCGGCAACGAGGTCGCGGGCGTGGTGGTCGAGGTCGGGTCCGGGGTGACGGACCTGTCGGTCGGCGAGGCCGTCATGGGCGTGGCCGCCGGTGGCATCGGCACGGTCACCACCGCGCCCCGCGCCTACGTGACGCGGGTGCCCGACGGCTGGTCGTTCGAGACCGCGGCCTCGGTCCCGCTGGTGTTCCTGACCGCCTACTACGGGCTCAAGGAGCTGGCCGGGCTCAGCGCGGGCGAGTCGGTGCTGATCCACGCGGGCGCCGGCGGCGTCGGCATGGCCGCCGTGCAGATCGCCCGGCACCTCGGCGCGGAGGTCTACGCCACCGCGAGCGTCGGCAAGCAGCACGTCCTGCGCGAGGCCGGGCTCGACGACGGCCACATCGCCGACTCCCGCACGCTCGACTTCGAGAAGCACTTCACGGCCACCAGCGGCGGGCGCGGCGTCGACGTCGTGCTGGACGCGCTGACCGGTGAGTTCGTCGACGCCTCGCTGCGGCTGCTGCCGCGCGGCGGCCGGTTCATGGAGATGGGCAAGGCCGGGCTGCGCGACCCGGAAGAGGTCGCCGCGCGGCATCCCGGAGTCCTCTACCGGCCCTTCGACCTGATCGAGGCCGAGCTGGAGCTGCTCAGCCGGATGTGGTCCGAGGTGGTCGAGCTGTTCGACCGCGGTGTGCTCACGCCGCTGCCGACCCGCGTCTGGGACGTGCGGCAGGCGCCGGAGGCGTTCCGCCACCTCAGCCAGGCCAAGCACATCGGCAAGCTGGTGCTGACCATCCCGAGCGGTCCCGACGCCGACGGCACCGTGCTGATCACCGGCGGCACCGGCGACCTCGGCGGCGTGCTCGCCCGGCACCTGGTGACCGAGCACGGTGTCCGGCACCTGGTCCTGGCCAGCCGCCGCGGTCCGGACGCGCCGGGCGCCGCCGAGCTGGCCGCCGACCTGACCGGTCTGGGCGCCTCGGTCACCGTCGCCGCCTGCGACCTCGCCTCCCGCGACGCCGTGGCGGACCTGCTCGGCGCCATCCCGGCCGAGCACCCGCTGACCGGTGTCGTGCACGCGGCGGGCGTTCTCGACGACGGCCTGGTCGACGCGCTCACCCCGGAACGGGTGGACCGCGTCTTCGCCCCCAAGGTTCTCGCCGCCGGGCACCTGCACGAGCTGACCCGGCACCTGCCACTGCGCTGGTTCGTCCTGTTCTCCTCGGCGGCGGGCGTGCTCGGCAACGCGGGACAGGCCAACTACGCCGCGGCCAACAGCTTCCTCGACGCCCTGGCCGCCCGACGCCGCGGCGACGGACTGGCCGCCCACTCGATCGCGTGGGGCCTGTGGTCGGGCGGCATGGGCGGCCGGCTCGGCGAGGAGGGCGAGGAACGCCTGCGCCGCAGCGGTTTCCCGCCCATCACGTCCTCCGAGGGCATGGCGATGTTCGACATCGCCGTCGGTACCGCCAACCCGGTCCTGCTCGCGCTGAAGGTCGACCGCGCCACGGTCCGCGCCCACGCCTCGGACACCTCCATGTCCCCGTTGCTGCGCGGTCTGGTCGGCGCCTCAGGCCGCGTGCGGGCCAGGGCCGCCACCGCGCAGCAGTCCTGCGACCTGCTGCGCGAGCTCGCCGGCCTGGCACCGGCCCAGCGCGACGAGTTCCTGCTGGACCTGGTCCGGCGGGAGGCCGCGCTGGTGCTCGGCAGGACGGGCGCGGACAGCGTCGAGCCCGCCCGCGGCTTCAGCGACCTCGGGTTCGACTCGCTCACGTCGGTCGAGTTCCGCAACCGCCTCAGCGCCGCCACCGGGCTGCGGCTGTCCTCGACGCTGGTCTTCGACTACCCCAGCCCGGCCGCGCTGTCCGCGTTCCTGCACACCGAACTGGCCGGTGACGCGGAGCCGGAGGGCACCGCGCTGATCGAACAGATAAGCCGGCTGGAGGCGATGCTCGCCGGCACGGATCCGGGCGACACCGAGGTCGACCGGCGTCTGCAGCGCCTGCTGTCCGACTGGACGGCCAAGCGCTCGGACTCCTCCGGAAGCGATCTCGACACCGCGACCCCGGACACCATCCTCGCGCTGATCGACCACGAGTTCGGCACGCGCTGACCAGCCCAGCCGTCATAGGAGCCATCACCGATGCCCACCGAAGAGCAGTACGTCGACTACCTCAAACGAATGGCGGCTGACCTGCGGGAGAGCCGTCGGCAGCTGCGGGAGTCCGAGGAACGCCAGGCCGAGCCGATCGCGATCATCGCGATGAGCTGCCGCTACCCCGGCGAGGTCCGGTCGCCGCAGCAGCTGTGGGACCTCGTCAGCACCGGGGGCGACGCCGTCTCGCCGTTCCCCACCAACCGCGGCTGGGACCTGGACGGGCTCTACGACCCGGACCCGGAGCGGCCGGGCACGACCTACGTCCGCGAAAGCGGCTTCCTGCACGACGCGGACGAGTTCGACGCGGAGCTGTTCGGCATCTCGCCGCGCGAGGCCGAGGCGACCGACCCGCAGCAGCGGCTGCTGCTGGAGACCGCGTGGGAGGCCGTCGAGAGCGCCGGCATCGACCCGGCCTCGCTCAAGGGCAGCGCCACCGGCGTGTTCGCCGGTGTCACGAACACCGAGTACGCCACCCGCCTCACCGCGGTGCCGGGGGAGTACGAGGGGTACCTCGCCACCGGGACCCTGGGCAGTGTGGTGTCCGGCCGGATCTCGTACGTGCTGGGCCTGCAGGGGCCGTCGGTGTCGATCGACACCGCCTGCTCGTCGTCGCTGGTGGCCCTGCACCTGGCCGCCCACTCGCTGCGGACGGGGGAGTCGACGCTGGCACTGGCGGGCGGGGTGACGGTCATGGCCAGCCCCGGCCCGTTCGTCGACTTCTCCCGCCAGCGCGGACTGGCCGCGAACGGCCGGTGCAAGCCGTTCGCCGCCGCCGCCGACGGCACGAACTGGGCGGAAGGCGCCGGCGTGCTGGTGCTGGAGCGGCTCTCCGACGCCCGGCGCAACGGCCACCCGGTGCTCGCGGTGATCCGCGGCTCCGCGGTGAACCAGGACGGCGCGTCGAACGGCCTGACCGCCCCGAACGGCCCGTCCCAGCAACGCGTGATCCGCCAGGCGCTGGACGGCGCGAGGCTGTCCCCGTCGGACGTGGACGCGGTCGAGGCGCACGGCACCGGCACGAAGCTCGGCGACCCCATCGAGGCCCAGGCCCTGCTGGCCACCTACGGCCAGGACCGCACCGAGCCGTTGTGGATCGGGTCGGTCAAGTCGAACATCGGGCACACGCAGTGCGCCGCGGGCGTCGCCGGGGTCATCAAGATGGTCGAGGCGATGCGGCACGGCGTCCTGCCGGCGAGCCTGCACGTCGACCGGCCGTCCGAGCACATCGACTGGTCGGCCGGAACGATCTCGCTGCTCGCCGAGCAGCGGCCGTGGCCGGAGACGGGCAGGCCGCGCCGCGCGGGCGTGTCCTCGTTCGGCATCAGCGGTACCAACGCCCACGTCATCCTGGAACAGGCACCGGAAGAGCCGCTGCCGCCACGGGAGGTCCAGGCACCGGCCGTGGTGCCCTACGTCCTGTCGGGAGCCTCTCCTGCCGCGGTGCGCGCGCAGGCCGCGGCGCTGCTGCGCAGCGCGGACGAGGTCCCGAACGAGCCCGTGGACGTCGCGCTGTCGCTGGCCACCACCCGCGCGGCGATGGACCACCGCGCGGTCGTCGTCGGCGCCACCCCCGAGGAACTGACCGCCGGACTGCGCGCGGTGGCCGGCGGCGAGGCCGGGACGGTCACCGGGTTCGCGACCGCCGGGAAACTGGCCGTGCTGTTCAGCGGCCAGGGCTCGCAGCGGATCGGCATGGGCCGCGAGCTGCATGACGCCTTCCCGGCCTTCGCCACCGCGTTCGACGAGGTCTGCGAGTACCTGCCGGGTGTGCGCGAGGTCGTGTTCGGCGACGACGCCGAAGTGCTGAACCGCACCGAGTTCGCCCAGCCCGCGCTGTTCGCCTTCGAGGTGGCGCTGTTCCGCCTGGTCACCTCGTGGGGTGTGGTCCCCGACCTGCTCGCGGGGCACTCGATCGGTGAGCTGGCCGCCGCCCACGTCGCGGGTGTGCTCTCCCTCGCCGACGCGGCGCGGCTGGTGCTGGCCCGGGGCCGCCTGATGCAGGCGCTGCCCGCCGGTGGGGCGATGGTCGCGGTCGAGGCGACCGAGGACGAGGTCCGCCCCCACCTGAGCGACGACGTGTGCCTCGCCGCGGTCAACGGCCCCCGTTCGGTGGTGCTGTCCGGAGCCGAGGAGGCCGTCCTCGCGGTGGCCGAGCGGTTCACCGACCGCCGCACCACGCGCCTGAGGGTCTCGCACGCCTTCCACTCCAGCCTGATGGACCCGATGCTGGCCGAGTTCGCTGAGGTCGCCGGTGACCTCACCTACGGCGAGCCCGCCATCCCGGTCGTCTCCACGCTGACCGGTGAGCTCGCCGAGCGGCTGACCGACCCGCGGTACTGGGTCGAGCACGCCCGCGAGGCGGTGCGCTTCGCCGACGCCGTCGAGACCCTGCACAAGCGCGGCGTGACCGCGTTCCTCGAACTGGGACCGGACGCCCCGCTGACCGCGATGGGCCGTTCCGCGCTGCCGGACGGCGTGGTGTTCGCCGCCTCCCAGCGCAAGGACCGCGATCCGGTCCACACCCTGGTCTCCGCGCTCGGCGCGGTGCACGTCCACGGCGTCGAGGTCGACTGGGCCGCCTACCTCGGTGGCACCGGCGCCCGTGTCGTCCCCCTGCCGACCTACCCGTTCCAGCGCCGCCGCTACTGGCTGGAGGACGCCGGGGACGTCACGGCGGGCACCGGTGGCGAGGACGCCCGGTTCTGGTCCGTCGTGGCGAGCGGCGACGCCGAGGAACTGGCCGCGGAGCTGGACCTGCCGAACGCGCAGGCCCCTCTCGGCGACCTCCTCCCGGCGCTGGCGCGCTGGCGCAGCTCCCGGGCGAACGAGTCCGAAGTGGACGCTTTGGGATATCGCGTGCACTGGAAGCAGTTCACGCCCGTGCAGGCGACGGCGTCCGGGCGCTGGCTGCTGGTGTCCTCACCGCGGTCCGGCGACTGGACCGACGCCGCCGCTGCGGCACTGCGGGGAGCCCAGGTCGAGCACGTGGTGCTCGACGCGCCGGACCAGGCGTCCGTGGCTACCGCACTGGACGGTGTGCCGGCGTTCGACGGTGTGCTCTCCCTGGTCGGGCTGGACGAGCACGAGACCGGCGGCCTGTCCTTCGGCGCCGAGGCGACCCTGTCGCTGGTGCGGGAACTGGCGGCCCGCGAGGTCGAAGCTCCACTGTGGACGCTGACGAGCCAGGCCGTCGCCACCGGTCCGCACGAGGCGCCCGCCTCCGCGGTCCAGGCGCAGCTCTGGGGTTTCGGCCGGGCCGCCGCGCTGGAACACCCGCGGTCGTGGGGTGGGCTGGTCGACGTTCCGGCCGAGCCGTCCGATCGGGTCAGCGCGCTCCTCGGCGCCGTGGTCACGGGACCTCGTGGTGAGGACCAAGTGGCGATCCGCGCGACGGGTGCGTTCGGTCGTCGCCTGGCGCACGCCGAGAACGCCGAGCCTGCGCGTTCCTGGAAGCCGCGCGGCACCGTCCTGGTGACCGGCGGCACCGGCGGTCTCGGCGGGGTGGTCGCCCGCTGGCTCGTCGAGACGGGCGCGGACCGCGTGGTGCTGGTCTCCCGGACCGGCGAGAACGCGCCAGGCGCCGAGTCCCTGCGGGAGGACCTGGGCGCCAAGGTCTCCATCGTCGCCTGCGACGTCGCTGACCGTGAGGCGCTCGCGAACGTCGTCGACGACGTCCGCGACGACCTGCGCGCCGTGTTCCACCTCGCGGGAGTCCTCGAAGTCGGGCCGATCGAGAAGATCGGCCGCAGTTCCTACGTGGACGCGCTGCGCGCCAAGGTCTCCGGCACGCGGAACCTCGAAGAGCTCACCGACGGGCTCGACCTGGACGCCTTCGTGCTGTTCTCCTCGATCGCCGCGTCCGTCGGCAACCCCGCGCAGAGCGTGTACGGCGCCGCGAACGCCTACCTGGAAGCCGTCGCCCAGCAGCGCCGGTTCCGCGGTCTCCCCGCCACCTCCGTCGCCTGGGGTCGCTGGGGCGAGGTCGGCATGGGTGTCAGCGGGCAGGCGGACGCGCTGCTCAGCGACCTCGGAGTGCCTGCCATGGCACCGGAACTGGGCGTCCTCGCACTGCGACGCGCGCTCGGCCGGGACGAGACCGCGCTGACCGTGGCGGCGTTCGACTGGCCGAAGTTCGCACCACCGTTCGCCGCGCTGCGACCGAGCCCCCTGCTCGCCGACCTGCCTGAGGTCGTGGCGATCGCCGAGGCCGACGCGCGGCGTGCGGAGGAGGGCGCCGAGGTCACCACGGCCTGGCGGACGCGGCTTTCCGGCATGCCCCAGGCCGAGCGCGAGCGCGTGCTGCACCAGCTCGTGCTCACCCACACCTCCGCCGTGCTGGGCCACCAGGACGAGGTCAGCTCCCAGCAGCTGTTCACCAAGCTGGGCATCGACTCGCTCACCGCGGTCGAGCTGCGCGGCCGCCTCAACGCCGAGACCGGCCTCGCGCTGCCGCCCACCATCGTCTTCGACCACCCGAGCCCGGCCGCCCTGGCCGCACACCTGCTCGCCGAGCTCGGCCCGCGGGAGCAGCCCTCGGCGACGAAGGCCGCCGTGCGCGCGAACACCGCACAGGGCCAGGAGATCGCCGTGGTCGGCATGTCCTGCCGCTTCGCCGGTGGCAGCGACACGATCGACGAGTACTGGCAGAACCTCATGCAGGGCAAGGACCTCGTCAGCCTGGCCCCGGCGAACCGCTGGAACGCCGCCGACTACCTCGACCCCGACCGCACCGCGCCGGGCAAGGCCTACACCCAGCACGGCGCGTTCGTCACCGACATCGCGGGCTGGGACGCCGGGTTCTTCGGGCTCTCGCCGCAGGAGGCGCGCCGCACCGACCCGAGCTTCCGGCTGCTGATGGAGCTGGTCTGGGAGGCGTTGGAGGACTCCTCGCTGACCGCGGAGGAACTGCGCGGCAGCCGCACCGGCGTGTTCGCCGGGCTGATCGACACCATCCAGTACAGCATGCGCCAGCTGGAGGTCGACGGTGCCGAGGCCGGGGACGACCCGTACTTCGGCCTGGGCAGCTCGCTGTCCGCGGCCGCCGGCCGGATCGCGCACCAGCTCGACCTGCGCGGTCCCTGCCTGACCGTGGACACCGCGTGCTCCTCCGCGCTCAGCGCCATGCACCTGGCCGTGCAGAGCCTGCGCCGCGGCGAGTGCGACATCGCGATCGTCGGCGCCTCCTCCACGATGATCAACCCGGAGGTGTTCGTCCAGTCCTGCAAGATGAGCATGCTCGCCGCCGACGGCCGCACCAAAACCTTCGACGAGTCCGCCGACGGGTACGTGATCGGTGAGGGCGGCGGCGTGGTCGTCCTGCGCCGTGCCCAGGACGTCGAGCCGGGGCAGCGCACCCGTGCGCTGATCCGCGGCACGGCGACCAACCAGGACGGCCGCAGCAACGGTCTCACCGCGCCCAACCGGGCCGCGCAGATCGCGGTCATCCGCGCCGCCCACGCCGACGCGGGCGTGCGGACCGACGACATCGGCTACGTCGAGGCGCACGGCTCCGGCACGCAGCTCGGCGACGCCATCGAGTTCACCGCCCTGCAGGAGGTGTTCGGCGAGCGCTCCGCGCCGGAGCCGCTGTACGTGGGCGCGGTCAAGTCCAACGTCGGCCACACCCTGGCCGCCGCCGGCATGGCCGGTCTCGTCAAGACCGTGCTCGCGCTGGAACACGGCGAGATCCCGGCCAACCTGAACATGACCACCCCCAACGCGGTCGTCACCCTGGACGGTCCCGTCCGTCCCGTGCAGACCGCGATGCCCTTCCCCGCCGACTCCGACGGCGTGCTGCGAGCGGGCGTCAGCTCGTTCGGCTGGTCGGGCTCGAACGTCCACTTCGTACTCGAGCGTGCACCGCAGGCCCCGGCGCCGCGGCCGGGCTCACCGTGGCAGCTGCTCACGGTGTCCGGGCACAGCGAGTCCAGCCTGCGCGCGAACGCCGTGGCGCTGGCCGATCACCTGGAGGCGCACCCGGAGCTGGAACTGGCCGACGTCGCGCACACCACCCAGTCCGGGCGCAGCGCGCTGCCGGTGAGGGCCGCACTGCCGGTGCGCGACACCGCGGACGCCATCGCGTCCCTGCGGGCGGGCGTCACCGGGTCGGTCGTCGAGGAGAAGCGCCGTTTCGGTCTCGTCCTCCCGGCGGACCCCGGCGCCTGGCGCGGCACCACCGAGGAGCTGTACCGCACCGAACCGGTGTTCAGCGCCGCGATCGACGAGTGCGCCGGTCTGCTCCACGGGCGGGTGGACCTGCTGGGCGCGCTGTACGGCGAGGCGGAGGCCGACGAGCGTGCCGCCGTGTTCGCGGTCGAGTACGGCCTCGCGCGGCTGCTCGCCTCGCGGAACCTGGTTCCCGCCGTCGTGCTGGGCACCGGGGTGGGGGAGTGCGTCGCCGCGGTCGTGGGCGGAATGCTGTCCCCGGCCGACGGCCTGGCGCTGGCCCTGGACGGGACGGTGCCCGCCGCGGCGGCGGAGCCCGCGGTCACCGTCGTGTCACCGCGCACCGGTGCCGCGCTGACCGCGTCCGAGGTCCGTGACGCGGCCTACTGGGCCGGCGGGTCCGACCGGGTCGCCGACGGCCTCCTGGTGCTGGACCGGCACGCGGAGGTCCTCGTCGAGGCGGGTTTGAGCACTGACGCGGTGAACGGGTCCCCGGCGTCGACGCCGGTGGTCGGCCTGCCGCTGGAGCAAGGCCGCCGGTCGTGGCTCGCCGCGCTCGGTGCTCTGTGGGAGCACGGCGTTCCAGTGGACTGGGCGAGCGGTGCGGGTGAGGAACGCGTGTTCGTCCCGTTGCCCGCCTACCGCTTCCAGCGCACCCGCTACTGGCCGGAGGTCGCGGCGCACACCGGTTCGGTGGCACCCGCGAGCACCGCCACCGCGGCGGCGAACGCCGGGATGCCGTCGTACGACGGCTTGAAGGCCCACGTGCCCACCTGGCGGCGCGACAACAGCCGTCCGCTGCCCGCCACCGCGGGACCGCTGGTGCTCCTCGCCGAACCGGGCGAGTTCGCCGACAGGTTCGCCGCACTGGCCAGGGAAGCCGGGCACGAGGTCGTCCACGCGCACACCCGGCCGCAGGACCAGGAGGGCTATCGCGCTCTGCTGGCGGGCACCACCGGGGAACCGGTGCGGATCGTGCACGCCTACGGTCTCGCCGACACCGGCCAGGAAAGCGGCTTCTACAGCCTGATGCGGCTCGGCAAGGCCATCGGCGCGGAGTGCGCCAACCGCCGCGTCGAGCTGCTCAGCCTCGCCGCGAACGGCTTCGAGGTCCTCGACGGCGACGCGAAGGACCCGCACGCCGCGACCATCGCGGCGATCACGAGCGCCATCGCCGCGGAGTACCCCCTGGTCCGGTCGCAGTACGCCGACCTCGGACCGGACGGCGACCACGCCCGCCAGGCGCTGCGCGAGCTCGACGCCCTGGCGGCGTCCACTTCGGACACCGTGGACGGTGTCGGCGTGGTCGCGTGGCGGCACGGCCGCCGCTGGGTCCGCGACTTCGAGGTGGTCGGTCTGCCGGAGGTCGCCGACTCCGACGCCTGGCGCCCCGGCGGCGTCTACCTCATCACCGGCGGCCTGGGCGAGCTCGGCCTGGCCCTGGCGCGGCGGCTGGCCCCGCTCGGCACCCGGCTCGCGCTGGCCGGCCGGAAGGGCCTGCCGCCGGAGGAGACCTGGGACTCCTGGATCGCGGAGAAGGGCGTCAACGACAAGACCAGCGGCGTGCTCATGGCCGTGGCGGAGCTGCGTGCCCTGGGCGCCGAGGTGTTCGTCGCCCAGGCCGACGTCAGCGACCCCGCCCAGGTCGCCACGCTGGTGCGGGAGGTGCGGTCGCACTTCGGTGAGCTGCACGGCGTCGTGCACGCGGCGGGCGTCGCGGGTGGCGGCCTGCTGCAGACCAAGACCGAGGAGCAGGCGGCCGCGGTGCTCGCGCCGAAGGTGGCGGGCACGCTCGCCCTGGCCGACGCGCTGCGCGACGACCCGGTGGAACTGCTGGTGCTCTACTCGTCGGTGGCGAGCCTGACCGTGGGCGTCGGCGCGACCGACTACTCGGCGGCGAACGCGTTCCTCGACTCCTTCGCGGTCGTGGAGGCCAACACGGGCGGGGTCGCCAAGCGCGTCGTCTCGGTGGCGTGGGGACCGTGGCAGCTCGACCCCTGGACGTCGGCGGGTCTCGCCGACTCGGCCGAGATGCAGGAGAGCTCCAAGCGGTTCCGCGAGGAGTTCGGCATCCCGACCGAGGAGGGGACCGAACTGCTGTCCCGCATCGTGGCCTCCGGCGAGACGCAGGTGGCGGTGCTGTCGCTGGAGCTGTCCGACGCGCTGGCCGCACTGTCGCAGCTCGACTCCCTCGACGCCCTCGTGGGCGGCGCGGCGGTCGACCTGTCCGACGACAAGCGCTATCCCCGTCCGGAGCTGCGCACCCCGTACGTGGCACCGAGCACGCCGGCCGAGCAGCAGGTGGCCGAGATCTGGCAGGCCTGCCTGGGACTCGAGCAGGTGGGTGTCGACGACCGGTTCTTCGACCTCGGCGGCACCTCGCTGATCGGCCTGGTCGTGATCGGCCGCATCGGCAAGGAGCTCGGCGTCGAGCTGGCGCCGGCGATGTTGTTCGAGAAGCCGACCATCGCCGAGTTCGCGACCCTGCTCGCCGCGCCGGAGACGGCCGCGGGACCGGACCTCGCGGACGTGGCCGAGGACGCGTCGGCCCGCGGTGAACGCCGCCGGGCGCGCGCCGGAGGCCTGCGCAGGCGCCAGGCCGGAACCCGAAGGTGAGGACCAAGTGACCACGCGAGAACGCGACACCAGCCACGACATCGCGATCGTGGGCATGGCCGGGAACTTCCCCGGCGCTCCGGACATCGACAGGTTCTGGGCCGATCTGTGCGCGGGACGGGACGGGATCACGAGGATGAGCCCGGCCGAGCTGCTGGCGGCCGGTGTGCCGCGGCAGCTGGTGGACGATCCCGCTTTCGTCGCCGCGTCGGGCGTGCTGTCCGGCGTCGACCGGTTCGACGCCGGCCTGTTCGGCTTCAGCAGGTCCGACGCCGAGGTGGCCGACCCGCAGCACCGCCTGTTCCTCGAGTGCTCCTGGCACGCGCTGGAGGACGCGGGCATCGACCCCGGCCGCTTCGACGGCCTGGTCGGGGTGTTCGCGGGCGGTGCGCCGAGCACCTACCTGCTGTCCAACCTGCTGCAGAACGACCACGCCGTGCTCACCTACGGGCCCGACCACCTCGTGCTGCAGAACGAGAAGGACCTGCTCCCGTCGCGGGTGTCCTACGCGCTCGACCTCACCGGTCCGTCGGTGAGCGTCCAGAGCTGCAGCTCGACCGCGCTCGCCGCGGTCGCCGCCGGCTGCGGCAGCCTGCTCGCCGGCGAGTCGGACGTGGTCGTCGCGGGCGCGGTCTCGGTGATCGTCCCGCAGCACCCCGGCTACCTCTACCACGAGGGCGGCGAGTTCTCCCCGGACGGCGTCAGCCGCGTCCTCGACGCCGGTGCCAACGGCAAGATCCCCGGCGACGGCCTCGGCGTGGTCGTCCTGCGGAGGCTGGAGGACGCGCAGGCCGACGGGGACCGCATCTACGCGGTCATCCGCGGCTGGGCCGCGCTGCACGAGGGCAGGAACGGCCGCCAGGGGTTCGGCGTGCCCGGTGTCCCCGGGCAGACCGCCGTGATGGCCGAGGCGATGGCCGTGGCGGGCGTCGACCCCGCCGAGATCGACCACGTCGAGGTGACCGCGATGGGCACGCCCTTCGGCGACGCCGTGGAGATCATGGCGCTGCAGAAGGTCTTCGGCGTGGACGGCGTCGAGCGGGTCACGCTCGGCTCGACCGACGGCAACCTCGGCCACATCAACCAGGCGGGCGGGATCGCCCGGCTGATCAAGGCGGCTCTCGCGCTGCACCACGAGAAGCTGCCGCCCGCCGTGAACTTCTCCGCGCCGAACCCGCGGCTGGAGACCTCCGGCGACAGGCTCGCCGTGGTGACGGAGCTGACCGACTGGCCGCGGGGCGAACGGCCGCGGCTGGCCGGCGTCAACGCGCACGGCTATGGCGGCGCGGACGTCCACGTCGTCATCGAGGAGGCGCCGGCGGTGGAGGACGACGTGCGCCCGCCGGCGCGTCCGCACCAGCTGCTGGTCTGGTCGGCTCACACGGCAGAAGCGGCCGACGCCGCGACCACGAGGCTGGCCGCGGACGCCGCGCGGTGGGCGGATCCGGCGGATGCCGCCTACACGCTGCAGTGCGGCCGCAGGATGTTCGGCCACCGGCGCATGGCCGTCGTCTCGTCGAGCGCCGACGCGGCGGAGGCGCTGACCTCGCAGACCCGCGTGCTCGCCGAGAACGGTGCGAGCACGCGACGAGCCGGGTTCCTGCTGGCCGGCGTGGGGGAGCAGTACGACGGCATGGCCGGCGGGCTGTACGCCTCCGAACCGGTGTTCCGCGCGGCGATCGACGAGTGCGCCGAGCTGTTCCGCGAGCACCTCGGCTTCGACCCCGTCGCCCGCCTGGTCGGTGCCAGGAAAGCCGGCGGCGGAGGTCTGGCCGCCCTGCTCGGCCGCGCACCGGAAGCAGACACCGGCGATGGCGGGCCCGCGGACACGGTCGTCGTCCAGCCCGGCGTCTTCGCCGTCGACTACGCGCTGGGAAAGCTGATGACGGCCTGGGGCGTCGAGCCCTCGGTGATGGCGGGCTACAGCGTCGGCGAGTTCGCCACGGCGGCGCTCGCCGGCAGCCTGACCCTCCAGGAGGCCACCGCCCTGGTCGCCACCAGGGCCAAGCTGATCTCGGCGCTGCCGGCCGGGGCGATGGCCGCCGTGCCGCTGTCGGAGAGCGAGCTGACCGGGCTGGTCGGTGACCTCGGGGTCTTCGCCGTCGACGTCGCCGCGGTCAACGGTCCCCGCATGATCGTCGTCTCGGGCTCTCCCGAGGGCGTCGTCCAGCTCACCGAGAAGCTCGCCGCCGAGGGCGTGCCCGCCAGGCCGCTGCGGACCACCCACGCGTTCCACTCGCGGTCCCTGCGGCCGGTGGCGGCGGAGCTCACCGCCTGGGCGAGGCTGAACCTCAAGCCGCGTGCCCCCGAGACGCCGTACCTGTCCAACGTCACCGGACTGCCGATCACCGAGAAGCAGCTCAAGGACCCGGGTTATTGGGCCGAGCACATGTGCCGCCCGGTGCAGTTCGCCACCATGATCGCCCACCTGGCAGCGGTTCGGCCGGACACCGCGTTCGTCGAGCTCGGCGCGGGACAGTCGCTCGGCTCGATGTTCCGGGGACATCCCGACTTCCCGCAGAGGTCCTGGGCGCACCTCGTGCCCACCCTTCCCGGTGAAGCGGATCCCCGGCAGGACACCGAGTCGGCGGCCGAGGCGCTCGGCAGGCTCTGGCTGTCCGGTGTGGACGTCGACTGGCACGCCTACCAGTCCGGTCGCGGAGCCAGGAAGACGACCCTGCCGGGATACGCCTTCCAGCGCGACCGCTACTGGATCGAGCCCACCGCCCCGGGGTCCGAGACCGTGGTCCCGAGGGGCACCCGAGCGGCCGCCGAGACCGGCGGCACGCGCTGACCGAACACCGCTTCGCCGAACCCGGCTTCGTCGTGCCCGCGCACGCCCGGAGCCGGCGTGGCCGAGCCGTTTCCCTTCCCCCATGAGCAATGCAGTCGAGGAGTAGCGATGACGAACGTCGGAGTTGTCGGAGCCGGAGTGATGGGCACCGGCGTCGCACAGGACCTGGCCCAGCACGGGCACAGCGTGGTCCTGGTGGACAACGACCCGGACGCGCTGGACGCGGCGCTCGCCCGGATCGAGCTGGAGTGCCGCATGAGCCGGATGCTCGGCGGCCCGCAGGTCGACGCCGAGGCGGTGCTCGCGTCGATCACCACCGGCACCTCGCTCGAACTGCTCGCCGAGACCGAGGTCGTGATCGAGAACATCACCGAGAACTGGGACCTCAAGAGCGCGCTGTACGCGCAGCTCGACGTGGTCTGCAAGGCGGACACCGTGTTCGTCGCGAACACGTCGGCGATCCCGATCACGAAGATCGCCGCTCTCACCTCGCGCCCGGACAAGGTGATGGGCGTGCACTTCATGAACCCGGTGCCGATGAAGGCCGCGTGCGAGTTCATCCCCGGCTACCACACCAGTGAGCAGACCAAGGACGTCGTCCGCGCGTTGCTGGACTCGGTCGGCAAGAAGTCGATCCCGGTCAACGACGCCCCCGGGTTCGTGTCCAACCGCGTGCTCATGCTGACCGTCAACGAAGCGGCCTTCCTGGTCCACGAGGGCGTCGCCGACGCGAAGACCGTCGACGAGGTGTTCCGCAGCTGTTTCGGCCACCCGATGGGACCGCTGGAAACGGCCGACCTCATCGGGGTCGACACGATCCTGTACAGCGTCGAGGTGCTCTACGAGCAGTTCAACGACAGCAAGTACCGCCCCTGCCCGCTGCTCAAGAAGATGACCGACGCCGGTCTGCACGGGCGCAAGAGCGGCAAGGGTTTCTACGTCTACCAGAGCATGGGCTGATCTCGCCCCTCGGTTCCCGCGTTTCCAGTCGAGAAAGGTCCAGAAATGTCGAACGACGCCCGCACCCAGATCCGCACCTTCATCACGACCAAGTTCCCGGACGTGACCTTCTCCGACGAGGAGGACATCTTCGCGCTCGGCTTCGTGAACTCCCTGTTCGCGATGGAGCTGGTCATGTTCATCGAGAAGGCGTTCGGTACCCGCATCCCGAACGAGGAGCTCCACCTGGGCAACTTCCGGTCCGTCGCGCTGATGGCCGACCTGGTGGCGCGGCAGACGTCCGCCGCCGTGGGCTGAGCGGAGCGGTGATGAAAGCGGAGACGCGGAGCGGACCGGCCGGCCTCGCCGAGGTCAGGCGGTTCGTCGATCTGGAGATCGCACCACACGCCAACGCCTTCGAGCGGGCGGAGTGGATCCCGCGGGAGGTCCTGTCACGCGTGGCCGAACTCGACCTGTGGGCGCCGTTCCTGCCCTCGGAGTTCGGCGGCGCGGGCATGGACATGGTCACGCTCGGCCGCGTGCACGAGGAGATCGGCCGGGGCTGTTCCTCCTTGCGCAGCCTGCTGACCGTGCACTCGATGGTCAGCGCGTCGGTGCACCGCTGGGGCGACCAGGCACAGCAGGAGAAGTGGCTGCGGGCACTCGCCTGCGGCGAGAAGCTCGGCGCGTTCTGCCTGACCGAACCCGACCGCAGTGGCAGCGACGCCACCGCGGAAGGCACCACGGCGGTCCGGGACCAGGACGGGTGGGTCCTCAACGGCACCAAGAAGTGGATCACCGGCGGTCAGGTCGCCGACCTCTTCATGGTGTTCGCGACGACCGGGAGCGGCATGTGCACCTTCCTGGTCGAGGCCGACCGGCCGGGTGTCCGCGTCACCGCGCTGCCGCACGTCGCGGGCACCACGGCGAGCATGCTCGCCCTGGTCGAGTTCACCGACGTGCGGCTGGAACCGTCCGCTCTGCTCGGCCCGCAGGGCTGGGCGGCGGGGACGGTCATGACCAACGCCCTGGGCCTGGGCCGCTACAGCGTGGCGTGCGGCGCGGTCGGCATCATCCGAGCCGCGATCGACGCCTGCGCGGAGTACACGTCGGTCCGGTCGGCCGGCGGTGTTCCGTTGCGGGACCTGCCCCACGTGCGGCAGATGATGAGCGGCATGGTGACGGCCCGCGACGCGGGACGGCTGCTGTGCGAGAGGGCGGGCGCGCTCAGCGACGCGGGCGACCCGGCCACGATCATGGCCACGTGGGTGGCGAAGTACCACGCCTCCAAGGCGGCCGTGCAGGCCGCGGGAGACGCCGTCCAGATCCACGGTGCCAACGGGTTCAGCCCTGAGCACCCGGTCGGGCGGTTGTACCGGGACAGCAAGGTCACCGAGGTCATCGAAGGCAGCACCCAGGTGCAGGAGCTGACGATCGCGGCCGAGGCATATCGAGAGGTGGCGCAGTGACGCAGACGGACGTCGTCGCTTCGGTCAAGCCGAAGCGCGGCCGCATCAAGTGCGTGGTGTGGGACCTGGACAACACCCTGTGGGACGGCACCCTGCTCGAGGACAGCGCGGTGCGGGTGCGTCCCGAGGTCGTGGAGGAGATCAAACGGCTCGACGCCCTCGGCGTTCTGCACTCGGTGGCCAGCCGCAACGACCACGACGCCGCCATGGCGCGGTTGAAGGTGGAAGGCCTCGACGAGTACTTCCTGTACCCGCAGATCAACTGGAACCCCAAGTCCCAGTCGGTCGAGCGGATCGCCAAGGAGCTCAACATCGGGCTGGACGCCATCGCGTTCGTCGACGACCAGCCGTTCGAGCTGGAGGAGGTCGCGCACGCGCTGCCCGCGGTGAAGACGGTCGACACCGCGCGGATCGCCACGGAGCTGGCCTCGGAGGAGTTCCAGCCGAGGTTCGTCACCGACGAGTCCCGCGTGCGCCGCGACCTCTACCGCGCGGCCGTGGTGCGTGACCAGGCCGAGCTCGACTACACGGGCACCAACGAGGCATTCCTGTCCACTTTGGACATGACGTTCACGATCAGCCGGGCCAAGCGGGAGGACCTGCAGCGCGCGGAGGAGCTGACCGTCCGCACCAACCAGCTGAACTCGACCGGCCGCACGTACTCCTACGACGAGCTCGACGCGCTGCGCACCTCGCCGGACCACCTGCTGCTGGTCGCGTCGCTGACCGACAAGTACGGCGGCTACGGCAAGATCGGCCTCGCGCTCGTGGAGCGCGGGCAGCCCGCGTGGCACCTGCGGATGATGCTGATGTCGTGCCGCGTGATGGCCCGCGGTGTCGGCACGGTGCTGCTCAACCACGTGATGCGGCTGGCGAAGGCGGACGGTGCCCGGTTGCGGGCGGACTTCGTCGAGACCGGGCGGAACCGGGTGATGTACGTGACCTACGCGTTCGCGGGCTTCAGCGAGATCTCCCGCGACGACAACCGCCTGGTGCTGGAGTCCGGCCTCGACCAGATCCAGCCGCCTCCCGCGTACCTGAAGGTGAACGTCGAATGACCACGGCGAGCATCACCCGGTCCTGGCTTCCCTACGGCAGCACCGGAACCGGGACCCGGTTGTTCTGCTTCCCGCACGCGGGTGCCAGCGCGGCGGTGTACGCCGGCTGGCGCACCGCGGGCAACGGCGACCCGGCGATCTGCCCGGTGCAGCTCCCCGGTCGCGCGGCACGCGGGCGGGAGACCCCGCACCACGACCCCGAAGCGCTGGCCGACGACGTGATCAGCGGTCTGGGCGCGGAGCTCACCGGCGACTACGCCCTGTTCGGGCACAGCGTCGGAGCCCTGGTCGCCTACCTGGTCGCCCGGCGGATCGTCGAGCGGGGCGGGCAGCCACCCCGGCACCTGTTCGTGTCGGGCCGGCCCGCGCCGCAGCTGCCCAACACCCGCAGGGAACTGCGCGCGCTGCCCACCGACGACCTCGTCGGGGAGCTGCGGGCGCTCGGTGGCCTCCCGGACGTGCTGCTGAAGGAACGGTCGCTGCTGGAGCTGTTCCTGCCGCTGCTGCGCGCGGACATGTCGGTGAACGAGACCTACCGGCACGTGCCCGGACCGCCGCTGCCGATCCCCCTGACGGTGTTCGGCGGGACCGACGACCCCCGCGCCGAGCACGCCGAACTGGCCGCGTGGCAGGAGCTGTCCGCGGATTCGGCGCTGGTCACCTACCCCGGTGGCCACTTCTACCTGGAAGACCGGGTGCCGGAGATGCTCGAGGTCGTCCGCGGCAGGATGGCCGGCTGAGTTCCGGTCTCCAGCTCCGGCAAGCAGCAGTGAGGACGTCGCAGGCGAAGTTCCCCACCCGTAGCGAAGGGACCCACCATGACCGAGGGTGTGCAGACCAAGAGCGTGAACGACATCGCTGTCGTCGCCGACGGCAGTTCCGGCCACCTCGTCGACGCGGTGCTGCACGGCGGCCCCGCCGACCTGCCGCAGGAGACGCGCGCACAGCGGGTGCACCGCGAGGAGAAGAAGGTCAAGATCCCGCACTACGGCGGGCACGAGCACTTCGAACGGGACGGCGCCGCGCTCGACGGGCGCACCGAGGTGGTGTTCCGCTGGATCGGACGCACCCGCGTCGCCGAGTGAGGTGCGACGCCGGATCGCCACCGATGCCGCGGGCCTCACAGCCCGCGGCATCGGTGGCTCGGTCCACGGCCGCCCCGAGGTCTCCGCGCACGGCGTGTGCGGCTAGAAACCCAGTTCCCTGGCGTTCCAGGAGTAGGGGAGCGCCTCGTCCTCCAGCGGCGGGCGGGCGAGGTTGGTGACGTAGTCCGACATCGCCGAGATGGCCACGCCCGTGATCACCTCCAGCACCTGCTCGCGCGTGAAGCCCGCGGCCTGGAAGGCCGCCACCTCCGCGTCGTCCACCTGGCCGCGCAGCTCGATCACCGACTGGGTGAACGAGGACAGCGCCGCCAGTCGCGGATCCTTCGGCAGCATGCCCTGGCGGATCGCCTCCACCGCGGACAGCTCCACGCCCTCCGCGAGAGCCTCCATCGTGTGAAACGCGACCGACCACTCGCTGCGGTTCGCGACCGCGTTGGACAGCAACAGGACCTGCTGCTCGTCCGGGGTGAACGTCCCCCCACCGCGGAAATGACCGTACGCGGAGAAGAACGCGTTGATCAGCGCCGGCGATTTCGCCATCAGGCCGACGTCCGGTCTTGCGAAGCCGCCCGCACCGCGGAGAACCTCGAACTGCTCCTGGGGCGATTCGTCGACGTCGTCGGCGTTCCGGGCCTGGTGACTGATCATGCTCGATTCTCCGAGTTCCGTGGCAGAGTCTGCGCGCGACTTCGATCGCGGAGGAACTGTTCGGAATTGTGCTGACTGTTCACGTGGTGGAAGAAGGTACGGCCGCGCTCACGGTCCGATGAAACACCCGTGGAACGTGGCGGCCGATACCGCACACCCGTGATATTTTGCCCGAGTTGTGCCCGGTTCACGACCGGTGACCTTCGGTGCACTCCAGGTGTCGATCCGGGTTCGGCCGCAGTGCCGCATCCGTTGAGCCGAACGGCCTCAACGGGCCTGTCGAATTCGGTCGAACCGGGCGGAACTCGGCAGAGTCAAACAGTGCCGACTGCAAACCGGCGGCGTGTGAGCCCCCGGCTCGGCGTGCACGTCGTCAAGCGGGGCGTTCCGCGACGAGCCAGGTCAGGAGCAGAATGGCGGCGCACGCGACCAAGGCGTTCGCCGGCGCGGCTCGACCGACCGGTTGGGTCCGGACCGAGATCGGGCCCGCTTCGGGGCTGAACCGAGCTGTCACCGCATCCGGCAGGCCGGCCAGGCCGTCCCGGTCGTCTTCACCGAGTTCCCTGACCAGCCGGTGCCGCAGCGGTGCTACGAGGTCTTCGCCAGTGCGAGCTGTTCCAGCTCTTTGCGGTTCGGCTTTCCGTTCCGGTTCAGCGGAAAGCGCTCGAGCACGCTCACCCGGTTCGGCTGTTCGTACTTCGGCAGGACGGTGTTGATCAGCTCACGCCAGTGGGCCGGGTCGCGCTGCTGCTCGTCCTCCACGTAGAACACGAGGGTCGAGCCACGTCGCTCGCACGGCAGCGCCACGATCATCGCGACGCAGCCGTGCGCGGCCAGCGTGTGTTCGATGATCTCGGGGTGCAGCGTGTACCCGTTGCGGTGCACGGCCGTCTTGCGGCCGGCGATGAACAGGTTCCCGTCGGTGTCGAGGTAGCCGAAGTCGTTGGTGGCGTACCACCCCCGCTCCACCGGCGTCACCGTGCCCTCCGATCCGAGGTACCCCTCCATGAGGTCCGGGTCGAGCACCTCGATCTCACCGATCTCGCCGGCGGGGAGCTCCTCGCCGTCCTCTCCGCGGATCCGCACCGAGATTCCGTCGACCGGCTGTCCCGTGCCGATCGGGTTGTCCGGTGTCGCGAACGCGACGTTGCCCATCTCGGTGCTGCCGTAGGAGTCCAGCAACGGCAGGCCGTAGACCTCCAGCGCCTGCCGGGACAGCGCCGGGTCGAGCGGCGCGGCACCGCTGCACAGCATGCGCACGTCGCTGAAGGCGTCGGCGAACGCACGGCGCCTCTCCACGATGTTCAGGATGCTCTTGTAGGTGGCGGGCGTCGCGTCGACCACGGTCGCGCCCACCATCCCGGCGAGCCGCAGCGCGCGGTCGAGCCGGCGGTACGGGGCGATGACCAGTGAGCACCGCACGAGCCACGCGATGAGGATCATCGAGATCCCGTACTGGTGGTTGAACGGCAGCAGCGGGAGCAGGACGTCGTCGGAGCGGTGCCCGACGAGGTCGGCGTTGCGCCGCAGGTTCTTCAGGAACCGGGCGCCGTTCTTCACGACTCCCTTGGGCTCGCCGGTCGAGCCGGAGGACCACATGATGATGCTGTCCGGCAGCGCGCACCACGCCGAGAAGTCGAGCACCGCGTCGGTCGGCTGACGGCCACAGGCGCCCACCGCGAGCTCGTAGCAGTGGACGATCTCCTGATGATCCGAAATGGGGGCGTCGTCGTCGACGATGACCATTTTCACCGAGGAACGGCTGCAGGCCTGCGCTGTGTCGTCGGGCTTCTGCTGGTGGTCGACGAGCACCACTGATGCGCCCACGTGCATCAACGCCAAAAGCGTGCTGAGATAGGAAACGGAGTTGTCGACCTTCAGCAGGACGCGGTCGCCGAGGCCGAGACCCCGGCCGCGCAGCACGTCCGCGGCGCTGAGAGCGCGCTGTTCGAGCTCGTCAAAAGTAAGGGTGACGTCCGGGGCGAACAATTTTGCCGACATAGGGTCAAACTCCTCCCAAACGACTATTGCGAATCAGGCTATTGCACGAAACCCCACCTCCCGCCCACTGCGCGGTAACCGAAGAACTGATTGGTTCTTTCCCTGCTGCGCCCCGAAAGGCACTGTGCACCGAACTCCGGCGGACCTACACCGAGCCGCGGTTCGACGTGCCCGCGGCCGACAGCAGGTTCTCCGCCGTGATCTTCTCCAGCACGGCCAGAGCCTTGCTCTCCCACAGCGAGAGCCGCAGCTCCTGGAACGTCATCATCGCCTGCTCCACGATGGCGATCGCGTGGAACGTGTCGCCGCGCTGCGACACCAGCTGGGCGAGGTCGAGCTGGATCCGCGCGGCCCCGAGCCGGTCGAGGTTCTCCTCGCACAGCCGGATCGCGCGCCGCAGCAGGCGTCCGGCCTCCGCGAACATGCGCATGCGGCCGTGGATCAGGCCGAGCGAGTGCAGAGCGTAGCTCTCGCCCACGATGTCGCCGGAACGCTGCACCATCGTGAGCACCGACGTGATGAGCTGCTGCGCCTGCTCGTAGCGCCCCTGCGCGAGCATCGCACCGCCGAGCCGGTACAGCACCTGGGCCTCCACGCGCGGACTGGAGACCTCGCGGCACATGGCCAGGGCGTCGCCCAGCTGACCGAACGCCAGTTCGTGCTCGCCGCGGTCGAGCGACAGCTGCGCGAGGTGCGACACGACGTGGGCCTGCCCGATGACGTCGCCCACGCGCGTGAAGCCGGCCAGCGACTGCTCGAAGATCTGCCGCGAGACCTCGGGGCGTCCCTCGTTGTACTCCAGCAGCCCGAGGTTGCGGCGCGTCAACGCCACCCCGTGGTCGTCGTCGAGCTCGGTGAACAGGTCCAGCGCGGGCTCCAGCGCGGCGCGGGAGGCGTCCATGCGCCGCTGGCCGTGGTGCAGTGAACCGAGCGAGCACAGCAGGGCGGCGGTGCCGCGCTTGTTGCCGGCCTTGCGCACGGCGTCCAGGGCGCGTTCGTGGGTGTGCTGCCAGTCGTCGAAGCAACTGCGGGTCTCGAACAACGTCACGAGCGTCATCGCCAGGTCCCAGCAGAGCTCGTCCAGGCCCGCGTCCGCGGTCTGCAGGACCGCCGCGCAGAGGTTCGCGCGCTCGCTTTCCAGCCAGCCCATCGGATCCTGCAGCACCTGGTCGACGTACGGTCCGTGTGGCTGCCAGCGCTTCCCTTGGCCGTGCAGCAGGGTGAAGTCGCCGCCGTAGAGGCGCCGGTGCGCCTGCTCGGCCATCGCGAGCCAGCCTCCGGCGACCCGCTCCACGGACGCCAGCTGCGTGGCTGTGGCCTCGTGCGCGGCGAGCTGTTCCTTGGCGTACAGGCGGATCAGGTCGTGGAAGCGGTACCGCGGCAGGCCCGTGACGTCGTTGCCCACCACGTCCAGCAGCTGTGCGTCGACGAGGCGCTCCACGAGGTCGAACCCGTGGTGGGGGTCGCCGGTGAGGGCCGTGGCCGTCCAGACGGGGAGGCTTTCCGCTTCGAGCAACGACATCAGCCGCATCACGCGGCGGGCGTCGGGTTCGAGGCCGTCGTAGGTGAGCGACAGGCTGGCGCGCACGACCATGTCGCCGTGCACGAGCTCGTCGAGGCGATGGCGCTCGTCGGAGAGACGACCGACCATCGAGGCGAGCGACCAGTGCGGACGGGCGGCGAGGCGCGCGCCGATGATGCGCAGCGCCAGTGGGAGCCCTCCCACGACGTCGATCAACGCCGTCACGGCGGCCGGTTCGCTCTCCAGCCGCTGGCTGCCGATGATGCGCCCCAGCAGTTCCCGCGCGTCGTCGGAGTTCATGCAGTCGACGTCGACCAAATGAGATCCGGCGAGACCTGTCAGACGAGCCCGGCTCGTGACGATGACACCGCACGTCGGCGAGCCCGGAAGCAGTTGGTGCACCTGGGATTCGCTGCCGGCGTCGTCCAGGACGACCAGCACGCGCCGCTTGGCGAGCATGCTGCGGTACATGTCCGCCCGTTCGTCGACGCCGTCGGGCAACGTCGAGCCCGCGGCACCCAGTGCGGAGAGGAAACGGCCGAGGACCTCGGCCGGTGTGGCCGGTTGTGCCTGGGTACCGCGCAGGTCGCAGTACAGCTGGCCGTCCGGGTAGGTCTCGGTGGCGACGCGATGGGCAACGTGGACCGCGAGAGCGCTCTTACCGATGCCCGCCTTGCCTGAGATGTTCACCACGTGCATCGTCGTGTTGTCGCCCGAGAGAACGCTCTCAGCACGCGCCACCACGTCCTGGCGGCCGATGAAGTCCGAGGTGGTGGCCGGGAGCTGGTGCGGTGACACGACGTTGTGCGCGGTGACCGGAGCCGGTTCCTCCTGGTCGAGCTGCAGCCCCCGGTCGTCGGTGAGGATCGCCGTCTCGAGCTTGCGCAGGTGGTCGCTCGGTTCGAGACCGAGGCGCTCGATGAACAGGTCGCGGCCCGCGCGGTAGACGTCGAGAGCTTCGGACTGCCGGCCGGAGCGGTAGAGGGCGAGCATCAGGTGGCCTCGCGGGCGCTCTCTCAGCGGGTTTTCGTTCACCATGCTCTGCAATTCGTCGATGAGAGCGTGGTGGCGGCCGAGCGACAATTCTATTTCGACGCAGTTCTCCAGCGCCGACAGGCGTTTCTCGTCGAGTCGGAGTGCTTTGTGCTGCAACGTGGCACCGGCCCCGCTGAGCGCCGGTCCGCGCCACAGGGCCAGGGCCGAGCGGAGAACCGTCGCGGCCTCTTCCGGGCGGCCCTGGCGGACGGCGAGGTCGGAGAGGGCGACGCGGCGCTCGAACAGGACGACGTCGATCTTGTCCGCGGCGACTCGCAGCAGGTAGCCCGGTTGACGGGTCTCGATCTGGGCGTCGACACCGGCTCTTTTGAACTCCCGCCGGAGCGTGGACACGCAGATCTGGATCTGCGCTCGCGCGGTCGACGGCGGGGTGTGCTCCCAGACGGCGTCGATCAGCTGGTCCATGCCCACGACGCGGTTTGCTTCGAGCAGCAATGCGCTCAGGACGGTCCTCTGACGTCGCGGCGGCATCGATATCTGCTCTTTTGGCCCGACTATCTCGATCGTTCCCAGTAGCTTGAAAATCAATTCCTCGTCAGGGGCGAGGCTCATGATCGGCGACCCCTCGTGCCTTTATTTGTGATGTGCCGGTCGCTGTGCCTTTTTCTGATCAAGACAGCCGATGGTGTGCCAGTGGTTCTGCGGGGGGTCATCCAAGGAGTTGAACCCGATGTGAGTGATCCTCGCATACAGCGCGTGACCTGTCCGAAGTTAACGCTGGAAGTGAAAGCTGTCAAGATCTTCTTGTGTATCAATACGCGCTGCGCGGCAATGCGACCGGCCTTCGCGCGTATCTCACTTGGGCGTGATCATGGCCAAGATGTCACCGCATATTAACTCGCGCGCACGATGTCGAACTCGCCACTGGACAGGCCGTCCTCGTGGTAATTGTGCGACGTGTCACCACCTGCTCTGAACGTCCCATCGCTGCTGGATCGCGCGGCACAGGCTGTTCGTTCACATCGCCGAGCCTTTCCGGTGTCGCATGCGTCGCGACGCATTCTCGGGGTTGTGGTGAACGACCGGGTATCAGCAGAGCGTTGACTGGCGAGTCAGTTATGTGGATGTCCCATCGGCGCGCTGACCGCTGCCATCACGGCCAATTGATACGCGATGGTGCGCGCGATAGACCGACGATGGGCGGCACTTCTAACTTCGCACCATGGCACCGCACGGAGGTGCTGAATCACGACTCGGACCGCGATCCGATCAAGCCAAGGAGACCCACATGTTCCGCAAGGCGACCGCAGCCGCCCTGGTTCTCGCCGCTGTCCCGGCGGTGCTGACGATGACCTTCCTCGCCGGCACCGCGCAGGCCGACGGCGACACCCCCTGGGGTTCGGTCACATGCACCGACACCCCGTGGGGACGGTCCATCACGGCGTCCGACCTCCCGCTCAACGGAGACGCGTCGCGGGGCGGCGACACCCCCTGGGGCTGACCTGTCCTCCGTGACCGGACGAACACCGATGGAGGTCAGAACCTTGCGATTCCACCTGCTGGGCTCACTGGAAGTCCTCGACGGCGAATTACCCGTGCCTCTGGGCGGCGTCAAGCAGCGCGCGGCTCTGGGGTTCCTGCTGTTGCAGGCCAACCGGGTGGTGGCGACGAGCAAGTTGCTCCACGCGTTGTGGCCGAGGGACGTCCCGCCCACGGCGCGCAAGATGCTCCAGAACGCCGTCTCAGGGCTGCGAGGCGTTCTCGCCTCGCCGGGCGGCAACCCCGAAGGGGGCCCGATGCTGCTGACCCACGCGCCGGGCTACCTGCTGCGCGTGGACCCGAACTCCCTCGACCTGTCGCGCTTCCAGCAGCTGGCCGAACAGGGACGGGCCGAACTCGCCGCGGGCAACTGGCCC
Source organism: Lentzea sp. NEAU-D7 (assembly GCF_026242055.1). Lineage (GTDB taxonomy): Bacteria > Actinomycetota > Actinomycetes > Mycobacteriales > Pseudonocardiaceae > Lentzea. The sequence continues at coordinate 106,203 of NZ_JAPJDL010000023.1, forward strand.
GCGGCCGCGAAGGTGCTCCGCGGCGCGCTGGGCCTGTGGCGCGGACCGGTGCTCGCGGACCTCGCCGAGACCGGGATCAACTGGCCGGAGCTGACCGCCATCAAGGACTGGAAGCTGGCGGTGCAGGAGGACTGCTTCGAGGCGGAGCTCGCCTGCGGCAGGCACGGGGAGATCATCGGCGAGCTCGAGTCGTTGATCGAGCTGGAGCCGTACCGCGAACGCCTGGGCGGCCAGCTCATGCTCGCGCTGTACCGGTGCGGCCGGCAGGTGGACGCGCTGAGCGTCTACCGCCGCACGAGGGCGGCGCTGGTGGCGGAACTCGGTCTCGAACCGGGACGTGAACTGCAGGAGCTCGAACGCGCCATCCTCGACCACACGCCCACGCTGGACCTTCCGTCGTCGGTGCAGCGCAGGCATCTGCTCGCCGTCGGCCAGGACCCCGCTCCCGCGCGGACGCCCGTCGTGGTCACGCGGCCCGCCGTGGAGCCCGTCGCTCCGGCGGCCGTGGTGGACGCGCCGGACCTCGCGACCGCGGAGCGGAAGCTCGTGAGCGTCGTGATGGTGTCCGCCCAGCTCGGTCTCGCGGCCGGTGACGGTGACCCGGAGGACGTCGACGCGGTGCACCAGGAAGTCGCTTCCGTCGTCTCCGCCGAAGTGTCCCGGCTGGGTGGTGTGGTCGGCGGAAGCGTCGGATCCGTGTTCCTGGCCCTGTTCGGTGCGCCCAGGACCGCCGAGGACGACGCCGATCGCGCCGTGCGCGCCTCCGTCGCCATCCGCGACCGGCTGGACGCCGTCGCCGAGGTGCAGATCGGCGTGGCGACCGGCAACGCTCTCGTGCGCCTGCCCTCGTCGGGCCTCCCCACCGCCAGTGGTGTCCTGCTCGACCAGTGCCGCCGGCTGATGGCATCGGCGCCATCGGGCACGGTGCGCGCGTGCGCCTCGACCCGTGATGCCGCCGACTCCGTGATCTGGGAGGCCGAGAGCGCCCCGGCCGGAGGCTGGCAGGCGATCTCGTGCGTGTCACCGCGCGGCGCGAACCGCCGCGCGCAGGCCGCCGTGCCGTTCGTGGAGCGCGAGCGCGAGCTGCTGGTGCTGCAAGGGCTCCTCGACGAGGTGCGCACGCGTCGCCGCCCGCACTTCGTGACCATTCTCGGCGAGGCGGGCATGGGCAAGACGCGGCTCGTCAACGAGCTCACGTCTTCCCGCACGACCGCCTTGCGCGGCACCGCGACGGCTTTCGGCGACGACCACGGCTACGGGCCGCTGGCCGAGGTCGTGAGCGGGTTCTCCTCCTTCGCGACCCTGCGCGCCGACCTCGTGAAGCTCGTGGGTGTCGGTGAGCTCGCCGACCGGCTGCACGCCGGCCTGGCCTGCCTGGCCGAGCCCGCAGCCGAGGTGCGGCCGGACTTCCCGGTGTGGCGGCGGTTCCTGGAGGAGGTCGCGGAGTCCGAGCCGCTGATCGTGCTGCTGGAAGACGTGCACTGGGCGAACGACGTGGTGCTCGACTTCGTGGAGGAACTGGGTGAGAACGCCGGTTCCGTGCCGTTGCTGGTGATCGCGACCGCGCGACCGGAGCTGCTGCAGCGCAGGCCCTCGTGGTTCGGCGGCAAGCGCAACGCGACCACGATCAGCCTGGAACCGCTGTCCCACAACGGAACCCGTCAGCTGCTGAACTCGCTGCTGCAGGCACGGGAGTTGCCGTCGGAACTGTGGCAGACGCTCGTGTCGTGTGCCAGCGGCAACCCGCTGTTCGCCACCGAGTACGCCGGCATGGTGGCGGATCCGCGCACGCCGTTGCTGCAGCACGACATCTCGCTGCCGGTGCCGTCCTCGGTGCGCGGGGTGCTGACCGCTCAGCTCGACTCGCTGCCGATCGAGGTGAAGGCGGTCCTGCAGGACGCCGCGCTCACCGGTGACCTCGTGTCGCCCAGTTCGGTCGCCGCGACGGGTCAACGCGACGCCCTCGAGGTCGCCAAGGCGCTGGAGTTGCTGGAGCAGCGGGACTTCCTGCGCCGTCAGGGCCGCAACAGCGAGACCGGGGAGATCGAGTACGGGTTCCGGCACCTGCTCGTGCGCGACGTCGTCGCCGAGCAGATCCCTCGTGCCGAGCGGGCGTCGAAGCACGAGCGGGCGCGGGCCTGGCTCGACCGGATGGCGCTCGACCTCACCGACCGCCGGGCTGGATGACCCGGCGACACGCTGAACGCCGGGCCGCGTCCCACCCCACCGCGGCCCGGCGTTCAGCTCTATCTCCACTGACGACGAGGACCAGGACCGCCGGGATGCCGGCGGTCCTGGTCCTCGTCCGTTCACGCGTTGGTCAGCGAGTGCACGTTCCGTCGTAGAACGTCCACCAGGAGGTCCGGCGTGATGTGCTGCGGGTGCAGGACCGCCTGCATGGTGAGCCCGTCCAGCAGTGCGCTCAACCGGAGGCACTCGATGCCGAGATCCAGCTCCGCGGGCAGTCCGCCGCAGGCGATGGCCTGCTCGAGGATCCTGGTGATCAGGCGGCGCGTGCGCTCGTGGTGCTCGGCCGCGACCACGTGCAGCGTGGGCTTCGTCCGCGAGGCACCGACGAAGTCCAGCCAGACGGCCATGTCCTCTTCGCGTGTCCGGCCGAGGGGGAGAAGCCCGGCCAGCAGTTCCGCGACCGGGACAGCGCTGCTGAGACCGTCGGCGGGCAGCCGGTCGAAGCGGGAGGCCACCCGGCGCCTGATGCGCCGGCCGAGTTCGCGCATCGCGAAGACCACCAGCTCGTCGTGACTCTCGAAGTAGTGCCGGATGGCTCCGATGGAGAGTCCGGTCTCGTCCGCGAGGTTGCGCAGGGAGGCGCCGTCGACACCCGCTCGGACCATGATCCGAACGACGGCGTCGCCGACCTCCTTCCGCCGCTCTCCTGCGATCACGATTTTCGGCATGTTTTCCTTTGTGCTCAATGCTGTGGTGAAACGAAGAGCTGCTCAGGTGCCGAGTGCGGAGTCCTGCTCGCGCGCCGGTTCCTCTTCGATGACCTTGGGAACTCCGCGCAGGAACCTCGCGACGACGACGGCGAGGAGGACCGTGATGGCGGCGCAGAACATCATGCTCGTGCGGATGCCGCCGAGGTACGCCTCGGTCGCGGCCGTCTGGACGGCTGTGGCGGCCGGTTCCGGCAGGCCGGAGACGACGGCCGCGCTGAACGACTCCTGGACCCGCTCGACGGTCGCCTGCGGAACGCCCTGGGGCAGGACGAGCTGCGCTCGGTAGATCCCGGAGATGACACTTCCGACGATCGCGATGCCGAGCGCACCACCCAACTCGTACGCGGTCACCGAGATGGCGGCGGCCGCGCCGGCGCGATCCCGGGGAACGGTGCCGAGGATCGTGTCACCGGTGACCGTCAGGGTGAGACCCGCGCCCGCACCGACCGCGATCTGCGCGACGACGACCAAGCCGTACGGCGAGTCCATCTGGACGGTGGCGAGCATGCCGAAACCGATCGCGATGAGAAGCAGTCCCAGCGCCACCGCGTACCCGCGGCCGAGTCTGCCGATGGCCGGCGCGGCGAGGACGCCGCCCGCCACCACGGCGGCCAGAGCTCCCGGCACGTAGGCGAGTCCCGCCTTCAGCGGTGCCCATTCGAGGACCAGCTGGAAGTACTGGCTGACGATGAAACCGAACGCCGACAAGGTGAACACCGCGATCAGGTTCGATCCCACGGACGACGTGAACTCCCGGCTGCGGAACAGCCGCAGGTCGATCAGCGGAACCGGCAGCCGCAGCTGGCGCCGCGCGAACAGCCCCAGCGCGAAGACCCCCAGGACCAGCGCGCCCAGCACCGTCGGCTGCCCGAGACCCACGTGCAGGACGGACTTGATCGTGTAGACCACCGCGACCACGCCGACGACGGACAGCAGCACGCTGGCCAGGTCCAGCCGCAGCCGGTGCGGCGCGCGCGACTCCGGGATGAACTTGGCCGCGACCAGGATCAGCAGCGCGATCGGGACGTTCACCAGGAACACCGAGCCCCACCAGAACTGGTTCAGCAGGACTCCGCCGAGGATCGGTCCGACCGCGAAGCCCGCCGCGGACACGCCCGCGCTGGCGCCCACGGCGGCCGTGCGAGCCTTTTGCGTTGTGAAGACGACTCGCAGCAAGGACGTCGTGGTGGGCAGGATCGCCGCTCCCGCCACGCCCAGCAAAGCCCGCGCGATGATCAGCAGTTCGGCGGTCGGCGCGTACGCCGTCAGCACGGAGGCCACCGCGAACGCGACGACGCCGCACACGAGCATCCTCCGCCGTCCCACGCGGTCGCCCAGGTTGCCCATGGTGACCAGGAGGCCTGCCATCGTGAACCCGTAGATGTCCACGATCCACAGCATCGACACGCTGGAAGCGCCGAGCTCGACGGTCAGCTCGGGCACCGCCAGGTACAGCACGGTCATGTCCACCGTGACGATCAGCTGCGCGAGGCACGACACGAATATCGTCGCGTAGCCCGCCGCCCGGCTGGTCATGCGACGACCGTCGCTGTGCGGCGGCAGCAAGGAACTCGGACACACGCGTGCTGCCCGCGCGGTCCTCTGCGTCGCTCGGCTCGACACATCTGCAACTCCGGAGTTGTCTCGGTCCAAGGCACGCGGTCGCGCCGAGGATTCGCTGGTGTTTCCTGGTGCATGAGCCACATGTGCGTGCACCTGAGCTTTGCGGCGCTTCTGCATTGCTCCTGCCGAAGGCAGGCTGAACAGCCGGCGAGCGCCGTGCACCGCCTGGTCCAGGCAATGCGGACGCTCGCCGCCAGAATCCTGCGTTGCTTCTCCCGGGCCGTCAGGCCTCAGCCGAAGATGTCATCGAGGAACCCCCATTTGTCCTTTTTCTTCTTCTTCCCGTGGGAGTCCCTGCTCTCACCGAAGAAGTCGTCATCGTCGCCCCAGAAGTCGTCCTTCTTCTTGTGGGACGGCGGTGCCGGGTGGTGCGGTGCCGACATCGGCGCAGGCTGGTAGGGCGGGGGCGTCGACAGGGGAGAGGAGGTCTGGCGGAACTCGGTGGACAGCAGATGGGCTCGGTAGGACTGCAGAATCTGCTCCAACTCGCCGTTGTCGAGGTAGATGCCCCGGCAGTTCTCACACTGCTCGAGGTGAACCCCGTTCCGGTCGAAGGTGTGCATGGCGCGTTGGCATTTTGGGCAGATCATAAAGCCAGGATAGGGCGATTCATCCCACGGCCGACCCACTCGCCCACCTGTGGCGGTAACTGCCCGGTAATTGCGCGCCCATTCGATGTCACTTGACGGGTTCAGGTGCGCATGACTTCGGCTGAACGGGGATCCCGATTATCGGTGTACCGCGATGCGGTCGCGCAACGCCACGTATCCGGCCGCGAGAGCAGCCGCCACCACGGCTCCGGTGCTGTTGTTGAACAAGTCCTGCGTCTCGCACAGACCGCGCCCGACGAGCGGCTGCAGGACCTCGATCACCGCGCTCATCGCCACCGCCGAGACCAGCACCGCGAGCGGCCGCCGCGTCGCCAGCACCGCGCACCACACCAGCGGCACGAACAGCAGCGCGTTGAACAGCTCCGACACCCCGTGCAGCGAGAAGCCGTTGAGGAGGCAGAACTGGGTGCCGACCAACGCCCAGCTCGGCTGGGACCGCGAGAACGTCAGGGCGAGCACAAGACCGAGGAAGATCCCCGCGAACACGGAGTGGACCGGCCGCCACCCGAACCTCCGCGCCGCGAACCACGCGCCCGCGCCCAGCACCACCGCTCCGACGACCAGCCCGCCCGAGGTCAGCGGATCCGACAACACGAAGACGACGGCGTCCAGCGCCCACCACACCTGATCCACCACAGCTCAGATTCCCCCGCCCCACAACGGAATTCGAAGTGGCGAGCCTACTGAACGCGGCAGGAACGCGGATCTGGCCACGACTCCGCGGGATCGTCGCCAACGCGCGTCTGGCCGTCCTGGTTGAATACCGCCGTGCGCTACGACGAGGTCGAGCAGGCCGTCCGCGACCTGGTCACGGCAGCCGACGACGAGAGCCGGCACCGGTTCGGCGCGGCCACGGTGGTCAGGCTGACCGCGGACGACGACCTCGCGGACGCGGCGGAGGCGGAGTTCGACGACGACGCCCGGCAGGCGTTCGCGCGGGCGCGGACCGACCCGGCGGGCAGTGCGCCGGACCGGCTGCGCGCGTGGCTCGACACGATCGACGGGGGAACGCTGTCGGACGGGGACATGGACCCGCAGGTGCTGCGGGCGCTGGAAGTCCTGGAGCACTGGGCGGGCTTCCTCACCGACCGCGACCCCGAGCTCGTCGTGCAGCTGGCGATCCGCTCGCTGGAGGCGGTGGACCACGAGGTGTCAGCGGACCTGGACGACTTCCTCGCGTCCCCGGAGATGGCGGCCGAGTTCGACCGGATTCGCGCACATCTGCGTCCCCTTCAGGACATCGAGCTCGACCGGAAGGCCGGACACCGGTGAACCAGGACAGCGACCACCTCACCGTGCCCGGCCGATTCGTCAGGTATCGCGACGTTGCGTACAGACTGCAGCACATGCCCGGCAAGTGGTGGATCTCCTCGAACGACCCGGTCGACGAGTCGTTCACCAGGACGGGGCGCCGCACCTTCGTGAGGCGACTCGCGCACGACGACGTGCTGGACTGCTACGACCTCTCCCGTCCCGGCACCTACCGCGGCATGCCCGTCGAGGTCAGCTCCAGCGAACCAGGCGGCTACGTCGTGACCGCACGCGACCCGAAGGCGGCCGCCGAGGGCTTCAAGCGGGCCGACCACCGCAGCCCGCCGGCGAAGGTGATCGCGTTCGACGACCCGCAGCTCCGGTTCACCACCGAGGTCAGCGCCGGCCACGGACGTCGTTCCGGACGCCGACGAGTTCCAGCTGCGCAGGTTCGACTGGGCCCCACCTGACGTCGCACAACCCAACTGGACCTCCTCGCTGCGACGCCCCGTGGTCACCGCCGAGCTCATGCGGCTGGCACGGCGCTGCACTGCTGCGTTGCACGAGGCGTACGGAGTCATCAGCCCGGATGAACTCACCTACCGCGCCTGGCGCGAACTGGCAGGCGCACCGGCTGTGGCGGTGGAGTTCCCCGCACTCGGGCTCGCCTGATCCGCGCTCAGCTGCCCTGGTCGAACACACTGAGCTCACCGTGAGTCGACAAAGCGCCTGCCAAGTCGCTTGATCCGTTGCGCAGAAAGGAATCCAGGAACGCAAGGGTGGCCGCGGCCACGACGCGTTGGCTCTCGTCGCGACCCAGCGAGCCGACCAGCGCGGGCACCGGCGGCAGGTACAGGGGGCCGTCCATGAACGTGAGGTGCGCGGCGCCGGGGATCGTGAGCCGGTAGTTCGTCGCCGTGCCGCGCGTGAGCACCTCGGTGAGCTGCGGCAGGTAGCGCGGATCGGTGTCCGGGGTGATGGCCTGGGTGAGCGCGAGCGCCGGCTGGCGGAGGTCGGGCGTCAGGGGACCGCGGGGGTAGCCGTCCAGGTCGATGACGGCGTCGACCCGGTGGTCCTGCCTGGCCGCCTGCAGTGCGGCGGCACCGCCCATGGAGTGACCGGTCGCGGCGACCCGGCCGGTGTCCAGGCGCCCGGCCAGCGGGTCGGCGCCGTCGCCTCGGTCGAGGCCCTCCAGCCGGGTCAGCGCGAAGCCGAGGTCGGCGGCCCGGATCGCCGTCCAGTCCTCGGCCAGCCTGTCGTCCTCGTCCCGGTCGCCGGTGGAGACGGTCGCGGTGGTGATCGTCCGGCCGTCGGCGAGCACGACGGCGGCGGAGTCGTACGGGTGGTCGAGCGCGGCGACGACGTAGCCGTGACTGGCGATCTGCTCCGCCCACGCGGTGTTCTGGGTGCGGACACCGCCGGACCCCGGCGAGAACAGCACGATCGGGAACCGTCCTCCCTCGCCGGCCACCGGGGCATCGGGAACGGCGCGGGTGCGGGCGTGCGGAAGGCCGTCGAAGAGGAAACCCGGCAGGCCGACTCCTCGGGCGAGTGCTTCGGAGACGGTGCGCGCCTCGTCCTCGGTGCGTCCGAGGTACTGGGCACGGCGTGTGTCCGCCGGGCTGTTCCGCGCGGGGTACCAGAGCTGGGTCACGACCGTGCGCCGGTCCTGCGGATCGGCGGTGAAGGTCTCGGGGCGGTCAGGGTCGGTCCACTGCAGCACGCGCGTGCCGACCGCGAAGCCGCCGGAGGGTTCCGGGAAGTCGGGGACGGGAAAGGCCCACGCCGTCACGGGGCCCGCGGTGATCAGGCAGGCGCAGGCCATCGAACCCGGCAACGCCAGCCACCAGCGGGCCCGCCGGGCACGGCCTCGCACCAGCGGGGAGAGGGCGAACGGCGCCGCGACGATCGCGCCCGCCAGCACCGGCAGCAGTTGCCAGCGGAGCCCTGTCGCGCAGAGCGCGATCGCGGACAGCAGGAACACCGTCCCCGCCGCGATGGTGACGCGTGGACGGGCGGCGGCTGGTAACCAGCGCACCACCACCAGCGCGACGGCACCTAGGAAAGTCAGGATTTCCAGCGGGGACAGGTTCAGTCCCGTGATGATCTCGTTCACCCGGTCATGGTCGGCGCCGGGCCCACGCGGCCACATCGCTCCCCAGGCGCGATCTCAGTGCCGTCCCCGGTGGCAATCGAGCGCCTGGATCAGCGGCCGGACTACGACTGCAGGAGGTAGGTGGACTCCTACCGTGGTCGCAATCCGGCTCGCCGCGATCAGACGGCGGGCTCATGTGTGAGGCGGGGGCATCGGCCTACCATCGCCGTGTGATGACCGAGCGGCGCTGGGCGTCCCGGCTGCCGCCGGCGGTGTGGGACTGGCTGCTGCCCGCGCTTCTGCTGCTGCACGTCCTGACCACGTCTGCGCCGGCGGAGTTGCCGGCGGCCGCCGCGCTCACCGCCGCGCTCGCGCTGCCCCTGGTGTGGCGGCGCAGGGCTCCGCTCGTGGTGTTCGGCGCGGTGGCGACCGCGGCCTTCGTCCAATGGCTGGTGGACGTCCAGTTGCCCGCGGACATCGCACTGCTGGTGGCCCTCTACGCGGTGGCCGCGAAGTCGAGCAGGCGCGTGACACTCGTCGCCGTCACCGTCGTGGAGATCGGGGCCGTTCTCGCCTGCCTGCGCTGGGCGACGGACGGCGCGTTCGTGACCCCGTTCGCCGCGCTCAGCGCGACGGTCGTCGCCGCGGCCGTCCTCGGCGTGAACGACCGGTCCACACGTGCCTACCTGGGAGCCGTGCGGGAACGGGCCGTCGCCGAGGAGAGAGCCAGGATCACCAGGGAGATGCACGACATCGTCACCCACAACCTGTCCGTCATGGTCGCGCTCACCGACGCGGCCGTCTACGCGCAGCACCGCTCGCCCGACAAGGCCACCGAGGCGATGCTCCAGGTCTCCGAGACGGGCAGGCAGGCGCTGACCGACATGCGGCGCTCGCTCGGTGTCCTGCGCACCGACGAACCGGACGCGGCGCTCCACCCGTTGCCCGGCATCGCGCAACTGGAGGCCCTCGCGGGCCAGATGTGCGCCGCCGGACTCCCGACCGGCCTGGCCATCGACGGCGACCACACGCACGTACCCGCGACCGCGCAGCTGACCGTCTACCGCCTGGTGCAGGAAGCCTTGACCAACACCCTCAAGCACACGCCCACCGGCACCCGCGCGAAGGTCAGGGTCGAGTGCACGGCCGAGACCGTCACGGTCGACGTCACGGACACCGGCCCGCCGACGTCCCCCGCCACGCGGTCCGGCCACGGCATCACCGGCATGCGCGAGCGTGCGGCCGGCTACGGGGGGACGTTGCTGGCCGGACCGCGTCCCGGCGGTGGCTGGGGAGTGCACACCCGCCTCGACTTCGGCGGCACAGCGGTGTCCGCATGACGGTCCGCGTCCTGATCGCCGACGACGAGGTGTTGCTGCGCATGGCGTTCAGCATGATCCTGGAGGCCCAGCCGGACCTCGAACCGGTCGGCGAGGCCGAGGACGGGGCCACCGCCGTCCGCCTCGCCGCCGACCTGCGCCCCGACGTCGTCCTCATGGACGTCCGCATGCCGGGAGTCGACGGGATCGAGGCGACCCGGCAGATCGCGCGGACGTGCCCGGGGACCAGGGTGCTGATCCTCACCACCTTCGACCTCGACGAGTACGCCTTCGCCGGGCTCAAGGCCGGGGCCTCGGGTTTCCTGTTGAAGAACACCAGGCCCGAGGAACTGCTCACGGCGATCCGCACCGTGGCCGCGGGCGACGCGGTGGTCTCGCCGCGCGTCACCCGCCGCCTGCTGGAGAAGTTCCGCCCGCACATTCCCGACGCCGCCGCCACCGCCCGCGACGAACGGCTGAGCAGGCTCAGCGCCCGTGAGCGCGAGGTGCTCGTCCAGGTGGGATCCGGACTGTCCAACGCCGAGATCGCCGCCAGCCTGCACCTCGCGGAGGCGACCGTGAAGTCGCACCTGGGCCGAGTCCTGCACAAGCTCGAGCTCCGCGACCGGATCCAGGCCGTGGTCTTCGCCTACGAGAGCCGCCTCATCCACCCGGCGTGACGCCGCGGGTCGGGGCTCCGGTGCCGGCACCGAGCAGGTCGAGTTCGGCCTGCAGCGCCTCGGTGAGCGCGAGGAGGTCGGGCACGTGATCGGGATCGGCGACCACGGTGACGGTGAACGCGTCGAGGTAGGACAAAGCAGCGAACGCCACCGTCACGTTGCCGGTGGTGGCCGACAACGGTATTAGGCCGACCACCGGTGCACCACCCAGCTGCAGGGGCTGATCAGGACCGTGCACATTGGTCACGACGGTGTTCACCAACCGTTGGTGGTCCATGAACCAGCCGGCGATTCCGAGCAGCTCCAACGTCCGGAAGAACGGCGCGGCCGACGCGACGGCCTTCTTGTGCGAGCGGGTGGTGGCGGCGATCCGCGTCAGACGCGACCAGCGGTCGCCGCCGATCGGCAGGGCGACGGGCATGACGCCGGTGCTGTTGCCGAGGTGGGCGGCGGTGGTCGATCGGCGCGTCGACACGGGAATCGACACGACCAGCTCGTCGACGTGGTCGTCGCGGCTTGCCAGCACCGAGCCCAGTGCACCCGTGACGGCGGTGAGCAGGGCGTCGTTGACCGTGCCGCCGCAGCGGTGTGCGGCTGCGTGGAGCCGGGACACGCTGGTCCGGGCGATGGTCTGCTGCCGTCGCGGGCCCGTCGGCTGGTTCAGGGAACAGCGCGGACCGGGTGACGGCCGCTGCACGCCCGCGAACGGGTTGCGCCCAGGCGGCGTCAGCCGGGACGCCCAGGCGTCCTTCGCGAGTTCACGGAAGGAAGGCGCGGCAATGGGAAACGGCACGGCCTCGGGACGAGGTGCCCCGTCGACCAGGCTCGCCAGCACGGCGAGGCCACCGATGCCGTCGGACAACACGTGGTGGAAGACCAGGACCAGCGCCGCCTCGTCCTCCGCCAGCCCGGTGACCAGCGTCGCCGACCAGAGCGGTGACGAACGCGGCAACGGGCGGATCACCAGCGAGGAGGCGATGTCCAGCAGCGCCGCCTCGTCGCCAGGAGCCGGGCACACCGTGCGGTGCACGTGCCGGGCGATGTCGAACCCGGCGTCGTCGACCCAGACGGGGCGGCCACATCCGAACGGTGCCCGGACGAGGCGCCGGCGGAGCCGCGGAACCGCCCGGACGCGGTCCGCGAGCAGGGCCTCGACGTCACCGGGATCCCGCTCCAGCACGACGATCGCGCCGACCTGCATGTCCGAGGCCAGCGACACCAGGTCTTCGGGACTCGTCCGATCGATCATCGGACATGCCGTTCGGCCCGCTGTCTGATGCCGCGCAACATCTTCTGTTCCATCACCAGGCTTCCGGGCTCCATCACGAGCTGGTTGAAACCCCGGACGAGCAGCGACGCGTCGGGGACGGCGATGCGGTTGCGGCTGATCAGCCTGGTCCCGCCGGGGATCTCGCGCAGCACGAACGCCCAGACCCACCGGCCGTCGTCGGAACGCAGCACGAGTGCGTGATCGGGCTCGAGGACTTCCACCAGCATCTTGGGGCCGCCCTCCCCGACCGGCAGGACGTCACCGGCGTGCAGGTCCTGGAACTGGGGGAGGATCTCGTCGGCGCTGTGCATGTCGAGGCCGAACAGGTTCTCGATCCAGTCGTAGGTGTAGGCACCGCCGCGCCCGCTGCCCATCTGCACCAGCCACGGCCAGATCCGGTGGGGAGACGCCGCGACGGTGATCGCGCGGGTGGTCAGCAGGTCCGGTTCGCGCAGCAGGTCGTCACCGGGCAACGCGGCTCGGGCCTCGTCGTCGGTCGCACCCCACGTCCGGCACCACTCGCGCCACAACAGCGGATACGACGCCGCCGCCGCGGCGGCGGCGCCCACTACCAGTCCCGCGATCTTGGCCGTCTTCATGGCTTCTACGGTGCTTCGGCCTGTGCCGTGCGTTCAGAGCCCTAGGACCCGACCTGGCGGGGCAGTCCGCCCGGTGGTGCGGGAACCTGCGGCGCGGGACCAAGGTCCTCAGCGCGAGAGTGCTCCTTGCCGTGGTGGACGAGGACGTTCCCGCACAGAGTGGGGGTATGACACGCATCGTGATCGCAGGAGGTGGCCTCAGCGGGCTGAGTCTCGCGGCGCACCTCGCGGTGATGGACCACCGGCATCCCGTGGTCGTGGTCGACGACGGACGTGATCCGTTGAGCTCCAAGGCGTGGGCGTCGTGGAGCGACCGGCCGGGCCTGCTGGACGCGGCGGCCTGCCGGTGGTTCGACCAGGTTCGCGTGCACGTGAACGGCACCACGAAGGTGCTGCGGCTCGGTCGCTACCGGTACCGGGTGGTGCGTGGAGGAGACCTGGCCTCCGTGGTGCGGAGGTTCACCGACCCGTTGCGGCACTTCAGCTTCCTCGAAGGTCACGTGGAGCGGATCGCGGACGACGGCGTGGTGGTGGACGGACGGCACCTGCGGGCCCGGTGGGTCTTCGACAGCGTGATCGGACCGGCGGAGGAGCCGCCCGTGGACGCGCTGCTGTCCTTCCGGGGATGGCGTGTGCGGGCCGAACGGGCCGCGTTCGACTCGGAGATCCCGACGCTGTTCGACTTCCGGACGCCGCAGGCCGGCGGGGCCGGATTCGTCTACGTGCTGCCGGACGACGCTCATCACGCACTCGTGGAGCACACGTCGTTCATGGCACCGGACGCGACGACGGATCAAGCGGCGCAACGAGAAGCGCTCGCCGAGTACCTCACCGAGGTCGTGGGTGCCGGCCGGTACGAGATCGAACGCGAGGAGCACGCGGTGCTGCCGCTGCGCGCCGGGCAGGCCGAGCGCAGGAACGGCACCGTGCTCGCGATCGGTGCCAGGGGAGGGCTGCTCAAGGCGTCCACCGGCTTCGCCTACCAGCGCGTCCAGCGGGACAGCGCCGCCATCGCGGAGTCGTTGCACCGCAACGGGCACCCGTTCGAGCGGCCGGCGGAGTCGTCGAGGTTCCGGTTGTTCGACGGCGTGCTGCTGGACGTCGTGAACCGTGAACCCGCCCAGCTGGAGCGCGCGTTCGGCGCGTTGTTCCGCTACCGCACCGCGGAACCGGCCCTGCGGTTCCTCGACGAGGCCACGACGCCACCGCAGGAGTGGCGGCTGTTCGCCGGGATGCCGGCGGCGACCTACCTGGCCGCCGCACGGCACCGGCTGGTCAGCTCCTGATCTCCCGGCGTTCGAACGCCGCCGCGGCACCTGCGACCAGCAGGCCGGTGAGCACCACCAGCCCGGCGAGTCCCAGCCAGTCCGGATCGCCCGTCAGCGCCTCGTTCACACCGGCGTGGTGGAACGGCGACAGCACCCGCCACGGCCGCAGCCCCTCGGCGAGCGCGGACAGGGCGTCCAGGAGATAGCTGAACAGTGCCAGGCCCACGGACACGCCGATCGCCAGGCCACGCCGTCCGCTCAGCGCACCGACGAGCAGGGCGGTGGCACCGAACGGCAACGCCACCACCGCGCTCGCCAGCGCGGCGGCCAGCAGGTCCTGCCACGGCACGCCCAGGCCGGCGGCCGCGCTGCCCGCCACGAGCACGACGGCGAACGCGGCGGTGACGATCGCGACCGCCGCGAGCACGGCCGCGGCCTTGTCCAGCACGAGGCGGGTGCGGGAGATCGGATTCGCCAGCAGGAGGTCCATCGTGCGGGACTGCTCCTCGGCCGCGGTGGCCCTGGCCGCCTGCCCGATGGCGATGCCGAGGAGCACCAGCGGTGCGAGGAAACCGAACACCTCGCCCTGCAGGTACCCGACGCCGCTGGCGAGGGACTGCTGGACGTTGAACAGCGCCTTGAACGCCTCCGGGTAGGAGTCGAGCAGCTTCTCGAAGTCGCCCGCCGCGTCGCGGACGGCGGGGTAGACCGCGAGCTGCAGCAGCACGCTGGCCACGAGAGCGACACCCCATCCGATGATGCCGGCCCGGTTGTCCCGCAGGGACTTGGTCATCAGCTCAGTCGTCATCGCCGCGCTCCTCGGTGTAGTGCACGAAGATCTCCTCGAGATCGGGCTCGTGGCTCGTCACGTTGAGCAGCGGGAACCGGGCGGCGGTGCGCACGAGCTCGCCGACGGCGCCGGTGACGCGGCAGAGCACCTCGTTGCCGGTGGCCTGCACCGCCTTCACACCCGCGATACCGCTGAACGTCGCCGCCGCGACCTCCTCGGCGAACGTGAACGTCAGCTCGCGCAGCGCGTTCGCCTTCAGCGACGCGACGGTGTCCTCGACGACGAGGCTGCCCGCGAGCAGGATGCCGACCCGGTCGGCCACGTGCTCCACTTCGGACAGGACGTGCGAGGAGAACAACGCCGTTCCGCCGCCGTCGACGTACTCGCGCAGGTAGGCGTGGAACTCCCGTTGTGCGAGCGGGTCGAGGCCGGAGGCGGGTTCGTCGAGGATCACCAGATCGGGGCGGTGCGCGAACGCCTGCACGAGGCCGAGCTTCTGCCGGTTGCCCTTGGAGAGCTCGTCCGTGCGGCGGTCCAGGTCCAGGTCGAGGCGCTTGGCGAGGGTCGTGGCCTCGCCGAGGTCGGTGTGGTCGCGCAGGGCGCCGCAGAAGCGGAGGTAGTCGGCGCCGGTGAGGCGGTCGTAGAGGACCAGTTCTCCCGGCAGGTAGCCGATTCGGCCGCGCAGCCGGGGCGACATCGGCTCGCCGAACAGCGTGATGCTGCCGCGCGTCGGCCTGATGACGTCGATGAGCAGGCGCAAGGTGGTGGTCTTGCCGGCGCCGTTGGGTCCGAGCAGCCCGTAGACCTCGCCCTGACGCACTTCCAGGTCCAGGTCGTGCAGGGCCGTGGTGTCGCCGTAGCGCTTGGTGAGCTGACGGGTGCTGATGACGTTCATCGCGGACCTCCGGTTTCGGCATCGGCCTCCACGACCACGTGGCCGGTACGGCCGGGCTCACACCGAGGTGTGAACCGGCCGGCGAGGAGCGGGGACGGAAGGGGCGCCACGGCGTTCCTCCTGTACGGGTCGGTGCACCACGAGAACGGGGCACGGGGCGTGGTGGAGCGCTGCCCTGGTCACCGACCCGCAGGCACGGGTCTCACCAGGTCCGACGACGAGCAGGTCGGTGTCGGTGCAGCGACTGATGGCCTCGTGCGGTTGGCGGCGCACGAGCACAGCGGTGTGCGGGAACCCGCCGAGTGACGCGGTCGCGCGGTCGAGGACCCGGCTGTGGTCCTCGTCGAGGTCGTCGCGCAGGACGGGCAGCGGTGCGGCGTGGAGCACCCGCAGCACGGCGCCGCGCCGCAACGTGAAGCCGGCGGCGGCCGCGAGCACGAGGTCGTCGTCCGGACCGCCGCTGACGAGCGCGGTGACGCGGTGGTGCTCGCCGCGCAGTGCGGCGGTCGTACCGCGGACGACCACGGTGTCGCAACAGGTCGCGCACACCACCGGAAGCACGTGCCTGCCCAGCCCGAGCGGCGAGCCGCCGCGGTGCTGGTAGCCCAGGACCACGAGCTGGGCCTGGAAGTGGTCCAGCGGCCGATGGGCCTCCACCTCGGCGCCGACCAGCTCCGCGTGGGCACGGGCCCAGCGCGCGGCTTCCTCGTCCCACGGGGAGCCGTCCGCGATCACCACGACAGGTTCCATGTCTCCACGGTCGCCCGGCGCCGCCGCCGGGCACAGAGCGCAAAGCAGGCCGCGGCACCGGGACGAAGGTCCCGCCGCGGCAGGGGCGCGTGCCGCTGGAGGCAGATCCGGGAAGGAAGGACCGTGGTCGGCGAGCACGAGGAGGCTGAGGATGAGCACGCTGACGTTCCTCGGTGGCGCGGGCACGGTCACCGGCAGCAAGTACCTGTTCGACACCGGTGACTCCCAGGTGCTGGTGGACTGCGGCCTGTTCCAGGGCCTCGCGCCGCTGCGCCGGCGGAACTGGAAGCAGCCGCCGCTCGACCTGGACCGGCTGGACGCGGTCGTGCTGACCCACGCGCACCTCGACCACTGCGGCTACCTGCCGGTACTGGTGCGGCACGGGTGGCGCGGACCCGTGTTCACCACCGAGGGCACCGCCGACCTGGCGGCGATCGTGCTGGCCGACAGCGCGCACCTGATGGTGGAGGAGGCCCGCCAGGCCAACGAGGCCGGCTGGTCCAAGCACCGGCCCGCGCTGCCGCTGTACGACGCGGAGGACGCCGACCGCGCCACCCGGTTGTTCCGGCCGATGGACTTCGAAGTGGTTCGCGCCGTCGCGGACGGCGTCGACCTCGAGTTCGGCCGCGCGGGGCACATCCTCGGATCGGCGTGGGCTCACCTGACCCTGGGCGATCGCAGTGTGGTCGTCAGCGGTGACCTGGGCAGGCCGGGACACCGGGTGCTGCGGCCGCCGCAACCGAGGCCGGCGTGCGACGCGCTGCTGGTCGAGTCGACCTACGGCGACCGCAGGCACGACGACGCCGCGGCGACCGCTCTGTTCGCGAGCACCATCCGCCGCACGGCCGCACGCGGTGGCAGCGTGCTGATCCCCGCGTTCGCCGTGGACCGGACCGAGGTGATCCTCGTCGAACTGGCCAATCTGGTGCGCGCGGGTGAGATTCCGGACCTGCCGGTGTTCGTCGACAGCCCGATGGCGCTCGCGTCGTTGCGGGTCTACCGGCAGGCGGTGGCGAAGAGCTGGCCGGAGATCCGTCCCGAACTGATGCACGGCGAGGACGCCTTCGACCCCGGCCGGCTCGCCGAGCTGCACACCGCGACCCAGTCCATGCAGGCCAACGACCCGAAGACGCCGTCGATCATCATCTCGGCCTCCGGCATGGCCACCGGTGGGCGGGTGCTGCACCACCTGAAGTCGATGCTGCCCGACAACCGGCACACGGTTGTCGTCGTCGGCTACGCGGCCGCCGGCACACGGGCACGGCAGCTGGTCGGCGGCGCCCGCGAGATCAAGATCCACGGCCGGTACGTGCCGGTGAAGGCCGAGGTGCAGGTGCTGGACGCGTTCAGCGCCCACGCCGACGCGGACGAGCTGCTGGCGTGGGCGACCGGCGGGCCTGCCCCGGGCACCGCGTACGTGGTGCACGGCGAACCGGAGGGGGCGCAGACGCTGGCCGAACGCCTGGAGACCGAGCACGGCTGGACCGCCGTGGTCCCCCGTGACGGTGAACGGGTGCTGGTGTGACAGCTCAGAGCTGAATCCGGCCCGCGGCTCCGGCGTCCCACCGAGCCGGGCGAGGACGAAGGTCCCGGACTCCGGGGGACCCCGGCCACTCACCTGCGGCGTCGTGGTCCGCGACGCTGAAGTGCATGAGCGAGAACGAGTCCCGGCCCGTGGTGGTCGGTGTGGACGGGTCCCCGGCCTCCGAGGAGGCGCTGCGGTGGGCGGTGAACGAGGCCCGGTTGCGGGGTTGCCGGGTCGAGGCGGTCTCCGCGTGGCACATGGACTACGGCATGGCCATCGGGTCGATGTCGGCCGAGATCGCGTTGCAGCTGTCGCCGGAGAACAGGCGGGCCGCTCAGCAGGCGGTGCTGGACGGGGCGGTGGAGGAGTTCACCGGCGTCGAGATCTCGCGCGTGCTGGTCGAGGGCGACCCGAGGACGGCGCTGACCACGGCGTCGCGGGACGCGCAGTTGCTGGTGGTGGGCAGTCGCGGGCACGGGCCGATCGTGGAGGCGATCATCGGCTCGGTCAGCTCGTACTGCGTGCACCACGCGACGTGCCCGGTGGTCGTGGTCCGCGCGCCGAAGCCCGTCGAGACCGAGACCGCGCGCGACGAGCGGATCACCCGGATCCCCGCGCCACTGACCCCCGGCCCCCTGCTCTGACGGCTGGTCACAGGCTGGCGAACAGGTAGTACAGCGCGCTCAGGGTGAGCGCGACGGCGATGACGACCGCCGTGACCTGGATCCACCGCTTGCTCACTCGCACCTCCGTGTTCGGTGGTCGCGCCCGCCGCCTGCCGGTGGCGTCGACTGCCTTGAGCAACAGCCTGCCTCACGAGTCGCCTGCCCGTGCGGACACCCGGTAACGACCTGAATGCCGTTATCCTGACGGTATGACCGTCTTGCCGGCCGCCGGCGGGTCCGTCGAACCGTTCTGCGATGACCTGGACGTGCTCATGACACCGCCCGAGCTTCTCGTGCTGGACCTGCCGGTGCGTCCGGGCGTCGCCGTGTCGGCGTTGCGCCGTGAGCTCACCTCGGCTCTGCAGGGCCTCGGGGAGGACCACCTCTACGACGTCCTGCTGGTGATGACGGAGCTGGTGAGCAACGTCCTGGACCACACGCCCGGCGTCGGCCATTTGCGCGTCCTGCGCAGTCAGACGCCCTGTGCGGTGACGATCGAGGTGGACGACGATTCGGCCGCGGCACCCGTGTACGGCCGTTCCCGCCTGCCGAACGACAACCGCGGCCGGGGGATCGTGGTCGTCGACAACCTGGCGAAGGCGTGGGGAATCCGGCGCCGGGCCGGTGGCGGCAAGACCGTGTTCGCGTCGGTCTCCTGCTGAGCCACCCGCGCAGGTCGGGGGAGCGGCGGTCGTGAAAGGCCTTGTCGCCCGGATTGACGAACTTGCGCGTTCGCGCGGGTGTTGTTTCGTTCGTGGTGACCGGACATTCGTATCGTGCGGTGAGTGGGAAGTGAACGGGCGGCCGGTCGGGAGCCTTCGGAGCTGGGGATCGAGATGCTCCCCGTCGCGGTGGCGGGATTGCGGGCCGAGCTCAGCGAGGCTCGCGCTCTGGCCCGCGAGCTGGCCGGGATGACACCGGCCCAGGCGGACAGCTCGTGGTGCGACCAGCTCGAGGACGAGTACCACGACGTCGGTGCCGGGCACAGGCAGATGGTGCGTCAGCTGACGCGCTGGCGCCTCGACCACCCGGACGCTCCGGGCCTGGACGAGCTGGCCGACCTCGTCGCCGAGGTGGAGCCCGTCTGCCACGACCTGCTCCGACAGCTCGCGCGGCTGCGTTGCGCGCGGGGCACGAGCGGAACCCGCGTCCCGCAGGACAGGCCGCGGGCGACGCTGATCCGCGACGAGCCACAGTGGACGTTCTCCGACTCTCGCCACTGTGGACCACGTGCGCTGCACGTCTGGCGTGAGGACGACACGCACCTGGTGGCCGTCGTCGTCGCCGAATCACCTGAGGGCGGCGTCAACACCGCTGACGCCGGTGACGCCGTCGCGGCACGGCTGCGGGCCGAGCACCCGGACTGCGAGATCGAGCTGCTCGTGTGGACCCCGAGCCCTGTTCCCGGCGGCGGCGACCGCTTCGAGCGCGTGCACCCGTCCGCCGCCGGGCAGGTGGTCGCGCACGACGTGATCGATCGGCTCGGCGCCGGGCAGCGGTACCGCTGCCGGTGCCAGAGCTGACCGAGCGGGCGGTCAGAGCAACTGGATGCCGACGACGCACGTGTCGTCGTCGGTGTTCGAGTCACTGGTCGCGAGCAGCTCGTCGAGCAAAGCCTCCAGATCACGCGGAGGACCCGAGACCGCGTCGCACAGGCGCTCCAGGCACTCGTCCAGCGGCACGTCCCTGCGTTCGACAAGGCCGTCGGTGTAGAGCAGCAAGGTGTCGCCGGGCTCCAGCTGCACCTCACCCTCCTGGTAGGACACCTCCGCCAGCGCGCCCAGCAGCAGACCGGGCAGCATGGGCAGGAGCTCGCCACGATCGTTCCTGATCAGCACCGGGGGCAGGTGGCCGGCCCGCGCCCAGCGCAGCACGCGGGTGAGCGGGTCGTACACGCCGCAGAGCGCGGTGGCGATGATGTGGTCGGTGAGGTGGTGCGCCACCAGGTTCAGCCACTTGAGCAGCTGGCCCGGCCCCGCGCCGGTGGCGGCGAGACCGCGCAGGGCGTTGCGCAGCGCCACCATTCCGGTCGCGCCCTTGATGCCGTGGCCGGTGATGTCCCCGACCGAGACCAGGATCTGCTTGGTCGGCAGCACGACGGCGTCGTACCAGTCGCCGCCCACCAGCTCCTCCTGGGCCGCCGGCCGGTAGCGCACGGCGACGCGCAACCCGAACGCGTCGATGGTGGGATGGGTCGGCGGCATGATCACCTGCTGGAGCCGCAGCGTCAGCCTGTTGTGCTCCTCGACCTCCTGGGCGGTGATGGCGAGCTGGTCCTGGGCCGCGGACAGCGCCACCTCGGTCCAGTGCTGCGCCGACACGTCCTGGTAGGCACCGCGGATCGCGAGCAGCGCGCCCTGCGAGTCGAGCACGGGTTCGGCGATCACGCGGACGTGCCGGGTCACGCCGTCGGCGCGGTGCAGCCGGAAGGCCGCCGACGCGGGCCGGTGCAGGTGCTGGACGTTGCGGAGGAAACCGTTGAGGGACGGGAGGTCGTCCGGGTGGGCGTGCTCGGTGATGTCGGACAGCGGCACGGGATCGGCGGTCAGCGGGAGGCCGTAGAGCGCGTACAGCTGGCTGTTCCAGATGACCTTGCCGTGCTGGGGCTCCTCCTCGAACCCGCCGATGCGGCCGAGGCGCTGGGCGTGCTGCAGGAGGTTGGCGAGCCGGGCTGCCTCGTCCTGCACCCGCCACACGACCAGCACGAGCACGCCGTGCCGGGTGACGCTCACACTCGCCGTGACCGTGAGCGGCAGTTCGTCGACCAGGGCCGCCAGCGTCATGCGCTCGGCCCGGAACGGCTCACCGGTCGCGTGCACGCGCTCGATCTTGTCGAACAGGTCGCCTTCCGCCGCGGCCAGCGGGTAGGCCTCCAGCAGCAGTCTTCCCGCCACCGCGGCCCGCGGCCTGCCCGCGAGGTCGACGAACCGGTTGTTCACGTGGTGGACCCGGAAGTCGGTGAGCGTGCCGTCGGCGGAGATCTCCGGGCCCAGCACGAGCGCGGGGTCGAGCAGCCCGTCGGCGAGGTCCGCGAGCTCGGCCGGCGCGGACGTCACGTGCTCGATCTGCCCGAGCGGGCTGGTGAAGTCGAGCGTGGCGGCGCACAGCTCCGCCAGGGCCTCCACCTGCCTGTGCACGCTCAGCGGCTGCGGTTCGAGGACGTCGGGCCAGCAGATCTCCAGCACACCGGTGATCCGGCCCCCGGTGCCCGCGGGAACGGCCACGCGACCGGGCAGGTCCGCGCCGACGGACGGCAGACCGGACCGGCCGAGATCGGAGATCCACACCGCGTCGCGGTCGAGGAGCGCCCGCCGTGCGGGCGTCGCGACGCCGGGCGGCACGTAGCGCCAGCGCTGGGCCTCGCCCGCCGCGAATCCCGCGTGCCCGACCAGGGTGAGCGAGGAGTCCGCCCCCGCGGACCAGATCGCCACCGCGGCCGCGCCCAGAGGCGCGAGTGCGTGCGCGAACAGCGACTGGGCGACGGCCTGGGTGTCGTCCGCCTGCAGCGCACCGCTCTCCGCGGTCCGCAGCCGGATCGCGGCCCGGTCGCCGGGGTCCGCCGTCGCCGGCACCCGTGCGACGAAGTCGTCGCCGGACGCCTCGTTGATGATGTCGACGGCCAGTTCGAGCTGGGTGGTGCCGGCGCGCTCGGCGAGCAGGGCGAGCTGCTCCGCGGCCTGGGCCGGGCCGCAGCGCAGCCGTTCGACGAGCATGCCCTTCGCGAGCTCGACGAGCGCCCGGCCGTCCGCCGCCTCCCGGCTCTCCTCGAGCTCGCGCCGCAGGCGTTCGACCAGACCCGCGAGCCGGTCGACGCCTGTCCCGTCGGCCGTCACCGCTGACGCATCCAGTGGCGTACGCAGGAGATGAGCTCGTCCGCGTCCACCGGCTTGGTGACGTAGTCGTTGGCACCGGACGCGATGCTCTTGTCGCGGTCGCCGGGCATGGCCTTGGCGGTCACCGCGATGATCGGCAGCTCTTCGTGGTCCGGCATGGCGCGAATGGCCGTCGTGGCGGCGTAGCCGTCCATCTCCGGCATCATCACGTCCATCAGGATCAGGTCGATCTCCGGGTTGGCGACCAGGGCCTCGATGCCCTCCCTGCCGTTCTCCGCGTGCAGCACGCGCACGCCGTGCAGCTCCAGGATGCTGCTCAGCGCGAACAGGTTGCGGGCGTCGTCGTCGACGATCAGCACGGTGCGGCCGGAGAGCTGGCCGTTCGCCTCGTGGACCACCGGCTGGCCCGGCTGTTCCGGCCGCACCAGCGGCAGCACGTCCTGCGGGCCCTTGGCGTTGAGGTGCAACGCGATCCGCTCCCGCAGCTCGTCCAAACTGGACAGGATCTCCAACGGGCGTGAGCTGCCTCGCTCGTGCAGCTGCTGCTCGTACTCGGCGGCGAGCCTGCGGTTGTGGTGGGCCAGCACCGGAACCGTGCCCGTCGCCGCGTCGCCGTCGAGGGCGTCCAGGAAGCGCAACGCCGCCCCGTCGGGCATGTCGAGCTCCAGGACCACGCAGTGGCACGGCTCGGTCGCCAGCGCCGCGGCTGCCTCCTCCTGCCCGACGGCGGTGACCACGTCGACCGGGCCACGCGGGTCGTCGCTCGCGGACAGGTCGGTCACCGCGCTCTGCGCGACCAGCGAGAGCAGGCCGTGCGACTTCTCCTCGATCACGAGCAGCCTGCGCTTGTGGCCGTTGGCGACGGTCGGTGCGGCCGCCGCCGGCAGCGCCGACGCCTCCTGCTCGGGGAGGTCCTGCGCGTTCTCGGGGAAGTCCTCGCGGCGCACCGGCAGGTAGAGGGTGAACGTGCTGCCCTTGCCGAGGGTGCTCTCCGCGGTGATCAGGCCGCCGAGCAGGTAGGCGATCTCCCGGCTGATCGACAGGCCGAGGCCGGTGCCGCCGTACTTGCGGCTGGTGGTGCCGTCGGCCTGCTGGAAGGCACCGAAGATCGACTCGAGCTGGTGCTCGGCGATGCCGATGCCGGTGTCGCTGACGCGGAACATGATCGCCGGGCCGTGCTCGCGCACCGCGGGCGGCAGCTGGTCCGGGTCGGCGAGCTCGATGCGCAGCTCGACGCCACCGGTCTCGGTGAACTTCACCGCGTTGGACAGCAGGTTGCGCAGCACCTGCTGCAGGCGCGTGTCGTCGGTGACCAGCTCCGGCGGGGTGCCGGGCGCGGTCGTGAGCTGGAAGCTCAGCCCCTTCTGGGAGGTGAGAGGCCGGAAGGTCACCTCGACGTAGTCGCGCAGCTGGCGCAACGAGACGCGTTCCGGAGTGATGTCCATCTTGCCGGCCTCGATCTTGGACAGGTCGAGGATGTCGTTGATCAGCTGCAGCAGGTCCGAGCCGGCCGAGTGGATGATGCCCGCGTACTCGACCTGCTTGGGCGTGAGGTTGCGGCTCGGGTTCTGGGCCAGCAGCTGGGCGAGGATGAGCAGGCTGTTGAGCGGGGTGCGCAGCTCGTGGCTCATGTTGGCCAGGAACTCCGACTTGTACTTCGACGCCAGCGAGAGCTCGCGCGCCCTGGTCTCCAGTTCCTGGCGCGCCTGCTCGATCTCCAGGTTCTTCGCCTCGATGTCGCGGTTCTGCGTCGCGAGCAGTGCCGCCTTCTCCTCCAGCTCGGCGTTGGAGCGCTGCAGCTCCTCCTGCCGCACCTGGAGCTCGCCCGAGCGCGACTGCAGCTCGCCGGCGAGTCGCTGGGACTCCGCCAGCAGCTCGTCGGTGCGGGCGTTGGCGATGATGGTGTTGACGTTGACGCCGACGGTCTCCATCAGCTGTTCGAGGAAGTCGCGGTGGATGTCGGTGAAGTGGTGCACCGACGCCAGCTCGATCACGCCGAGCACCTGGTCCTCGACCACGATCGGCAGCACGACGAGGTTCACCGGCGCGGTCCGCCCGAGCCCGGACGAGATCGCGACGTAGTCGGCGGGCATGTCGTCCACGGCGATGGTGCGGCGGCTGCGGGCCGCCTGGCCCACGAGCGACTGGCCGAACTCGAACCGCGTCGGCCGGGAGGCGTCGTCGGGGTGCCCGTAGGAGCTGATCAGGCGCAGCTCCTGGTGGTCGTCGATGTCGTCGGCCAGGTAGAAGGCGCCGAACTGCG
Organism: Lentzea sp. NEAU-D7; assembly: GCF_026242055.1. GTDB lineage: Bacteria > Actinomycetota > Actinomycetes > Mycobacteriales > Pseudonocardiaceae > Lentzea. The sequence continues at coordinate 130,600 of NZ_JAPJDL010000023.1, forward strand.
CGGACACCAGCGGGGTCAGCTCGTCCATGATCAGTTCCGCCACCACGGCGAGGTCGCGGCGGCCCTGCATGAGACCGGAGATGCGCGCCAGGTTGGACTTGAGCCAGTCCTGGTCCTGGTTGGCCTTGGTGGAGTCGCGCAGCGAGCCCACCATCGAGTTGATGTTGTCCTTGAGCTCGGCGACCTCACCGGAGGCCTCGACGGTGATCGACCGGGTCAGGTCGCCCTCGGCGACCGCGCTCGTCACCTCGGCGATCGCCCGCACCTGCCGGGTCAGGTTGCCGGCGAGCTCGTTGACGTTCTCGGTGAGCCGCTTCCACGTGCCGGAGACGCCCTCGACCTCGGCCTGGCCGCCCAGCCGGCCCTCGCTGCCCACCTCGCGGGCCACGCGGGTCACCTCGGCCGCGAAGCTGGACAGCTGGTCGACCATCGTGTTGATCGTCGTCTTCAGCTCGAGGATCTCGCCGCGGGCGTCGACGTCGATCTTCTTGGTCAGGTCGCCCTGCGCGACGGCGGTGGTGACCTGGGCGATGTTGCGGACCTGGTTGGTCAGGTTGTTCGCCATGAAGTTGACGTTGTCGGTGAGGTCCTTCCACGTGCCCGCCACGTTCGGCACGCGTGCCTGACCGCCGAGCATGCCCTCGGTGCCGACCTCCCGGGCCACGCGGGTGACCTCGTCGGCGAACGCGGAGAGCGTGTCGACCATCGTGTTGATGACGCCCGCCAGCGCGGCGACCTCGCCCTTGGCCTCGACGGTGATCTTCTGGCTGAGGTCGCCCCTGGCGACCGCGGTGGCGACCTGGGCGATGGACCGCACCTGGTTGGTGAGGTTGGACGCCATGACGTTCACGTTGTCCGTCAGGTGCTTCCACGTGCCGGAGACACCGCGCACGGTCGCCTGGCCGCCCAGGTTGCCCTCGGTGCCGACCTCGCGGGAGACGCGGGTGACCTCGTCGGCGAAGCCGGACAGCTGGTCGACCATCGTGTTGATGGTCTCCTTGAGCTCCAGGATCTCGCCGCGCGCGTCGACGCGGATCTTCTGGCTCAGGTCGCCTCGCGCGACCGCCGTCGTCACCTGCGCGATGGAGCGCACCTGCGCGGTGAGGTTGTCCGCCATGACGTTGACGGACTCGGTGAGGTCCTTCCACGTGCCGGACACGCCCTTGACGTCCGCCTGGCCGCCGAGGCGGCCGTCCGTGCCGACCTCGCGGGAGACGCGGGTGACCTCGTCGGCGAACGAGGAGAGCTGGTCGACCATCGTGTTGATCGTGTTCTTCAGCTCGAGGATCTCGCCGCGGGCGTTGACGTTGATCTTCTGGCTCAGGTCGCCCCTGGCGACCGCCGTCGCGACCTGGGCGATGGAACGGACCTGGGCGGTCAGGTTGCCCGCCATGAAGTTCACCGAGTCGGTGAGGTCGCGCCAGGTGCCGGACACGCCCTTGACGTCGGCCTGGCCGCCCAGCGCGCCCTCGGTGCCGACCTCGCGGGAGACGCGGGTGACCTCGTCGGCGAACGAGCTGAGCTGGTCGACCATCGTGTTGATGGTGCTCTTGAGCTCGAGGATCTCGCCCCGCGCGGTGACCGTGATCTTCTGGCTCAGGTCGCCGCGCGCGACCGCCGTCGTCACCTGCGCGATGTTGCGGACCTGGTCGGTCAGGTTGCCCGCCATGAAGTTCACGGAGTTCGTGAGGTCCAGCCACACGCCGCCGACACCGGGCACCTCGGCCTGCCCGCCGAGCCTGCCCTCGCTGCCGACCTCACGCGCGACTCGCGTGACCTCGTCGGCGAAGCTGGAGAGCTGGTCGACCATCGTGTTTACGGTGTTCTTCAGCTCGAGGATCTCGCCGCGGGCGTCGACGTCGATCTTCTGGCTCAGGTCGCCCCGCGCGACCGCGGTGGCGACCTGGGCGATGTCGCGCACCTGGCTCGTCAGGTTGCCGGCCATGGCGTTCACCGAGTCGGTGAGGTCCTTCCACGTGCCCGACACGCCCGGCACCTCGGCCTGCCCGCCTAGCCGGCCGTCCGTGCCGACCTCGCGGGCCACGCGGGTGACCTCGGAGGTGAACAGCGACAGCTGGTCGACCATGCCGTTGAAGACCGTCGCGATCTCGCCGAGCAACCCGTCGGAGTCGTCGGGCAGGCGGATGCCGAAGTCGCCGTCGCGCACCGCGGTGAGCCCGGCGAGCAACTGGCGCAGCTCCGGCATGTCGGCCGCTCTTCGTGCGGCGGTCTGACCGGCGGAACGGTCGGCCTTGGCCGTAGTGCCACTCATTCCTACTGCCTCCACGACAGGGGCGGAAACTAAGGTGTTGAGGGGACACCTGGCTTTTCAAGCGCACCTCGACGAACCGAACGACCTTACTTCAACGACGTCCGGACAAGTGCGGCCCGGTCTCCCGTTCGCGATCAACGTTGCCGTGCGGGGGAGACGTGCGCGATCTCCCGCACGTCGGCGCAGGTGCCGTGGCCCGCGGCAGCGCGGCAGACGCCCGTGCCGCCCGCTTCCCCGAGCCCGGCGGCGCGCCGGTTCGTGGAGCGGATGCCACCGCGGTTCACCCGAGCGGATGAATGCCGGCGGTGATCACGCCGGCGGAACCGTTGTGCTGGAGCGGAATTCCGCGACGGCCGGTCGACGCCGGGTCCGTTCCGCCGCGGAGCCCCGGGCCGGCGGTGCGCACCGTCCCGCGGGCTCGTGGTGGCGGCGGGTGACCGGTCATCCGGTCACGCGTCCCCTGTCCGAGGTGGACCACCCCTGTCAGGTGGTCGCCATCATCGGCGCAGGCGTACCGCTTGTCGCCCGTTCAGCTGGCAGATGTTCCGCAGGTTTTCGCCAGTCCGATGCGGCTACTCCAAACGGCGCAACCACGGTGATCCGTTCGAGAGCGGAGGGAGTTTCTGCACGGAACACCGGCGCGGCGGCAGGTGGGACCTGCGGAACGGACGCTGACGTGCTCCGGGCCGTGGACGGACCGCGCGGCCGCACCAGAAGACGCCACGCATGAAAGGAAGACCATGCGCAAGAACGTCACAACAGGCCTCTTGGCCGTAGTCGCGGCCAGTGGTCTGGTTCTGGCCGGCGGTCCGACCGCCAGTGCCGACACCAGCGCGTTCCACCCGTTCCGCACAAGCGGTGCGGGACACCTGAACTCCGGTGACTGGTACGGGCACCACACCGCGGCATCCGCCATCGCCGGGCACGGCGGACCCTCCGGGCACGGCGGCCACGCGGTCAGCGCCAACACCGCGACGTCCGGAAACACCGGCTACTCCGGCGATTCCGGCGACACCGGTGACAACGACGCCCACGTGATGTGCGTCCACGCCACCTGCGTGACCGGCACGGGCTCGGGCCACTCCGGCAGCACGGCCACGGGGGACTCCGGCGACGCCACCAACCACAGCTCCACCCACGGCGGTAACACCGGCAACGGTGGCAACGGCGGCAACGCCCACGCCGCGGCGGCGAACGCCACCGAGACCGAGTCGGACAACGGCCACGCCCACAGCGACACCGAGACCACGGCAACCGCCACGGCCGGCCACGGCGCGGCCTCCGGCAACGGCGGCAACGCCTTCAGCGCCAACAACGCCGCCACCTCCGGCAACACCGACCACTCCGGCGACTCCGGCGACACGGGCGACAACGACGCGTGGGTGATGTGCGTCTACTCCAACTGCACGACCGGCACCGGGTCCGGCCACTCCGGCAGCACGGCCACGGGGGACTCCGGCGACGCCACCAACCACAGCAGCACCAACGGCGGCGACACCGGTAACGGTGGCAACGGCGGAGACGCCGTGGCCACAACGGAAAACGCGACTGAGACCGAATCGGACGACCACGCCGTCCACAGCGACACCGACGTCTCGGCAACCGCCACGGCCGGGAACGGCGCGCCGTCCGGCAACGGCGGCCACGCCGTCAGCAGCAACACCGCGGTGTCCGGGAACACCGGCTACTCCGGCGATTCCGGTGACACGGGTGACAACGACGCGTGGGTGATGTGCGTCTACTCCAACTGCCTGACCGGCACGGGCTCCGGGCACTCCGGCACCACGTCGACGGGCGACTCCGGCGACGCCGTCAACCACAGCTCCACCAACGGCGGAAACACGGGCAACGGCGGCCACGGCGGTGACGCCGACGCGATGGCCACGAACGTGACCGAGGCGGAGGACGACTGACCGACTGATCATCTGTGGAACGGGCGGGGTTCTCATCCCGCCCGTTTCCGCTGTCCGCTCAGTTCCGCCGATCCGCGCGGTTCTTGCGGTAGCTGGAGAAGAGCGCGACACCGCTGGCGATGGCGATCAGTCCGAAGGCGGCGCTGACGTAGAGGCTCAGGCCGAAGGCCTGGGTGGCGACGTTGGCCGCGAGGCTGCCGGCGAGCACCACCACGAGCAGGGCGCGGCTGCGGCTGGGGGAGAGGTTCGCTTCTTCTTTCATGACAACGAAGTTAGTGGCGTTCGCGGGCTGCGCCGATACCGCAGGCTTCCCGGTTGCAGGTAGAGCAGGCTGCACCTCGGTCCCGTGAGGCACTCCCGCCGGCCTCGGGCTCAGGCCTCCGGGTCGGACCGGCTCAGCCTCGCGCCGGGACTCGACGCCGTCCAGCTGGCGAGGATGTCCATGGCCTGCCTCGACGGCGAGCCGGGCGCCGTCGTGTAGACGTACAGCATCGTGTCCGGATCACCGGGCAGCACCAGGGATTCGTACTCGACGGTGAGGTCGCCGACCAGCGGGTGGCGCAGCCGCTTGGAGCCGTGGGTGCGCTGGTGGACGCGGTGCTGCTCCCACCAGTGGTCGAAGTCGGGGCTGCGTTCGCGCAGCTCGGCGACAAGAGCGGTCGTGGCGGCGTCGGCCGGGTCCTTGCCGATCTCGAACCGCAGGCTCTCCACCGCGGCTCTGGCCTGGTCGTGCCAGTCGGCGAACAACGAACGCGCGTCCTCGTCGAGGAAGATCCAGCGGGCGTAGTTGCGTTCCTTCGGAGGAATCTCGTCGAAGTCCGCGAACAGCGCCTTCGCCATCCGGTTCGCCGCGAGCACGTCGGTGCGGCGGCCGAGCACCAGCGCCGGTTCTCCGTCGAGCGCGTCGATGAGCTGGCGCAGACCGGGACGGACGCGCTGCGCGTTGCGCGACCGCCGGGGCGCCGGGCCGGAGGAGAGGCCGATCAGGTCCCGCAGGTGGGTGCGCCCCGCCTCGTCGAGTTCGAGGGCGCGGCCGATGGCCTCGACGACGGCCGGGGAGGGGTTGATGCGCCTCCCTTGTTCGAGCCGGGCGTAGTAGTCCGCGGACACGCCGGCGAGCAGGGCGACCTCCTCGCGGCGCAGACCCTTCACCCGGCGGACCCTGCCGTCGGAGGGCAGGCCGGCGCGGGACAGGTCGACCTGGCCGCGTGCGCGGCGCAGGAAGTCGGCGAGTTCGCGGTTGAGACCGGTCATGACACCCCATTGTCGCCGAAGATCCGGTTTCCCGGGTGGACCGCTCAGTCCCAGGTTCGCGAGTCCGAGGTCTGACAGGGCCCGGGATGAGCCCCAGGACGACGTTGCGCTGCACCAGGCTTGAGCCATGACCTTCCCCGCTGATCGTCCCGCCACCTGGTTCGTCACCGGCACCTCCCGCGGCCTCGGCCTCGAACTCGTCCGGCAGCTCCTCGAACGAGGGGACAACGTCGCCGCGACGACCCGTTCCACCGACCGCCTCCTCCGCGCACTGGACGCCGACACCACCCGGCTGCTGCCGCTCGCCGTCGACCTCCGCGACGAAGCGGCTGTCGCCCAGGCCGTGCGTAACACGACCGAGCGCTTCGGCGGCCTCGACGTCGTCGTCAACAACGCCGGCTACGGCTATCTCGCCGCGGTGGAGGAGACCACCGACCGCGACGTGCGCGACATGCTCGACGTGCAGGTCATCGGCGTGTGGAACGTCCTGCGCGCCACCCTGCCGATCCTGCGCGAGCAGCGCGGCGGCCACGTCGTCAACGTGTCCTCGGTGCTCGGCCTCACCTCCGTTCCGGGCTGGGGGCTCTACTGCGCCGGCAAGTACGCGCTGGAGGGCCTGACCGAGGCGCTCGCGGCCGAGGTCGCCGAGTTCGGCGTGAAGGTCACCATCGTCGAGCCCGGCTACTTCCGCACCGACTTCCTCACCACGGACTCGCTCGCGTTGCCCCACGCCACCACGGCCGCCTACCCGGCGATCCGCGAGATGGTCGAGAACCACCTGGCGCTGCAGGGGAACCAGCTCGGCGACCCGGTCCGGGGCGCCCGGCTGATGATCGAGCGCGTCGTGTCCGGGGAGGGCCCGCTGCGCCAGATCCTCGGCTCCGACTCCCACGCCTACGCCACGGCCAAGGTCCAGGCGCTGCGGGCGAACCTCGACGCCGCCGCCCGGACCGCGTCCGCGAGCGACTTCCCCGCCTGACCCGGCTTCCCGAGGAGGAACGAGCAGATGAGCAGGATCCTGATCGTCATGTCCGCCGCCGACGTCTGGGAGCGCACCGACGGCTCCGCCTACCCGACGGGGTACTGGGCGGAGGAAGTGGCGGCACCGCACGAGAAGTTCACCGAGGCGGGCTTCACCGTCGACTTCGCCTCTCCCGGAGGCGTGCTCCAGCCGCTCGACGCGCACAGCGCCGACCCGGAGATCGCGGGGCCGGACTGCGCGCACCACGTCCAGCACGCCGAGCGCGCGCTGCGGGAGTTCGGTCCGCTGCTCAGGCTCGACGAGGTCGGCATCGCCGGCTACGCCGCCGTCGTGCTCCCCGGCGGCCACGGTCCCGTGGTGGACCTGTACCAGGACGCCGACCTCGGCAGGCTGCTCACGGAGGCGGACGCGACCGGGAAGATCATCGGCGCGGTCTGCCACGGACCCGCCGGGTTGCTCTCCGCGGTCGGCGCGGACGGCAGGTGGGTGTTCGAGGGCCGTCGGATGGCGGCGTTCACCGACGAGGAAGAAGAGCTGTTCGGCACCGCCGAGAACGCGCCCTGGCTGCTGGCCTGCATGCTGAGGGACAAGGGCGCGTTGCACTCCGGCGGACCGGCCTACCAGGCTCACACGGTCCAGGACCACAACCTCTTCACCGGCCAGAACCCCGCGTCGAGCGCCCCGATGGCCGAGGAGATCGTCGCCGCCCTGACCGGGCAGAGGTGACGGTCGAACGAGCGTTGGAACGCTCTCACCGTTCCCACGCCTCGCGTTCCGCACCGCGTGGATCGTCGACCGTGCCACTGTCCACGTCGAACCGCATGGTGGTGCGCCGATCCCGCGTGTAGGGCGGCCAGCCGGGATCTCCGGCACGGGCGAAGCGGACCCAGCTGTCGTGGACCCGCGTGACGAGGGACGACGGAGCTTCGCCGTCACCGAGCAGCCTGTCCGGCCCGCGCAGCGAGGGAAGGCCGGTCCGCCCGAACACGAACGGGAGCTCGACCGTGTGCGTGGCGCCGAGCGCACCGTCGAGCGCGGGTGACCGCCAGGCGAACTCGTAGGCGAAGACCCGGGAGTGACGGGCGTGCGCCTCGGTCAGCGCCCACGTGCCCGCGCCGAACAGGGCGTCACCCAGGACGGCGGAGCGGATCTCCCCGTCGGTGGCCGCCGGGCGCTGTTCGCGGTAGGTCCTGACCAGCCGCAGCGGGTCGGGGTGCGCCTTGGCCGCGACGGCGTCCACGTCCGCGCCGGTCGAGCTGCCGTACCGGCCGAACGGCACCAGGTAGAGGTTGCCCTCCTCGGTGTTCGTGCCGATGAGCAGGTCGACCCCGGCGACGGTGGCGTCCGCCGGCTGCGTGTCGAGGACCAGGCTGAACGGGCTCAGCCCGACCAGCGGATCGGTGTGCGTGGCGGTGCGCAGGTCGATGCCCGCGAGCTTGGTCGCCGTCTCCACGAGACGCTCGTCGGAGATCTCCGCGAAGGCGTCGGCGCTCGCCTCGATGCCGAGGAACTCGGCGGCGGCGCGGGTGACGATCGACGCCTGCTCGGGGGAGAAGGCGCCCAGGCCGCTTCCACTTTGGACGATCGCGCGCCGGAACAGCCCGGTGGCCTCGGGTGTGGCCAGCAGCCCGCCGACGACGGTCGCCCCGGCGGACTGGCCGAACACCGTGACGGTGCCGGGGTCGCCGCCGAACGCGGCGATGTTCTCCCGCACCCAGCGCAGGGCCGCGACGACGTCGAGCAGACCTCGGTTGGCCGGGGCACCGGGAACGTCGAGGAACCCGGCGACACCGAGGCGGTAGTTCACGGTGACGAGCACGACGCCGTCGCGGGCGAACGCCGACCCGTCGTACATTTCGGCGCGTCCGGAGCCCGCGACGAAACCGCCGCCGTGCACGAACACCATGACGGGCAGGCCGGTGGCGGCGGGGTCCGGCGTCCAGACGTTGACGGTGAGGTAGTCCTCGCCGCCGTGCCAGCCCTCACCGAAGTAGGCGCGCAGGTCCACGTCGCCGAGCCGGCGCGGTGCTTGGGGGGCGGTGGGCCCGAACTCGGTGGCGTCGCGGACCTCCCGCCACGGCTCGTGCTCCGCGGGTGCCACGAACCGGCCGGCACCGGAGGGTGCGGCGGCGTAGGGGATGCCGAGGAACGCGGCGGTCCCGTCCCGGCTCAGCCCGCGCACGGCACCTCGGGTGGTGACGACCTCCACCGCCCTCACCTCTGGCCGTAGGGGGAGAAGGGCGCCCAGTCCTTGATGGCGAACGTGCCCGCGTCGCGCACGACCTCCACGGCGCCCCCGCCGGGGAAGTGCGCGGGGAACACCAGCGCGCCGGTGTCCGCGGCCTCGCCCAGGATCCTGCGGCGGGTGGCGCGGGCCTCGGCGGGGTTCTCGCAGAAGCAGCTGTTGGCGTCCGGTTCGAGGACCTGCACCGGGGCGTGCACCAGGTCGCCCGTGAACACCGCGCGGTCGGTGCCGGAGACGAGGGCCAGGACGCTGGAACCGGGGGTGTGGCCGGGTGCCGGTTCGAGGCGCAGGTTGGCGTCGATCTGGTGGCCGTGCTCCCACAGCTGTGCCAGACCGGCCTGGTGCACGGGGAGGACGCTGTCCTCGAAGACGTTCTGGTTGCCGCGGCCGAGCACAGCGGTCCTGTTGTTGGCGGGGTTCCAGAAGTCGAAGTCGTCCTTCGGCATCAGGTAGGTGGCGTTGGGGAAGGTCGGCACCCAGGCGCGGTCCTCGAGGCGGGTGTTCCAGCCGACGTGGTCGATGTGCAGATGGGTGTTGACGACGACGTCCACGTCCTCGGGCCGCACGCCGGCGCGGGCGAGGTTGCCGAGGAAGTCCGTGGTGAGGTGGCTCCACACCGGGGCGTAGGGGCGCTCCTTGTGGTTGCCGACCCCGGTGTCGACCAGGATCGTCCTGCCCTCGCTGCGCAGCAGCCACGTCTGGACGGCGGCACGCACGGTGCCGGTGGCGGGGTCGAGGAACTCCGGCGCGAGCCATCCCTCCTCCCAGGCCTGCCGCGAGGACTCGGGGAAGAAGACCTCGGGAGTCATCTCCACCGAGCCGTAGTACTCCCACACGCGGGTGACGGAGACGCCACCCAGTTCGATCGTGTCCATGCCGTCGATGCTGCGAACCCCGGCGGTGGCCAGCCAGACCCGCTCTTGCCTACCACTGACGTGGTCAGGCTCGGCGTGACCCGCGTGCGCATACTGGCCGGATGAGCGGACAGGGACAGCTCGCCGAGTACCTCCAGGCCTGCCGGGCGCGTCTGCGGCCGGAACAGGTCGGTCTCCCGACCTACGGCGAACGGCGGCGGGTCCCCGGGCTGCGTCGCGAGGAGGTCGCCGGTCTGGCCGGCGTCAGCGCCTCCTACTACGTCCGGCTGGAACAGGGGCAGGCGCTGCACGCGTCGCAGGAGGTCGTGGCCGCGCTCGCCCGTGCGTTGCAGCTGAACGCCGACGAACACTCCCACCTGCGCGAACTGGCCCAGCCACGACGCCGCCGGACCGCGCCGAAGCCACCACCCGAACGCGTCTCGCCCGACACCGCCGAACTCGTCGCAACGCTGGCCCAGCCGGCGATCCTGCTGGGCAGGCGCGGCGACGTGCTGGCGTGGAACGCCCTGGGCCACGCCTTCTTCGCGGGCCACCTCGACCGCACCAGCCCGCAACGCCCCGCGGACCGTCCGAACATGACCAGGCTGGTGTTCCTCGACGCGCACACCCGCGCCCTCTACCGGAACTGGGCGGTCAAGGCCCGCGCGGTCGTCGGCAACCTCCGCCTCACCGCCGGCAAGCACCCGGAGGACCGGGAACTGAGCGCCCTCGTGGGGGAGCTGGCGACCCGCAGCCCCGAGTTCGCGACGATGTGGGCCGACCACCGGGTGCGGGCCTGCGACAGCACCGCGCACCACATGCACCACCCGGTCGCGGGGGAGGTCGTGGTGAAGCAGCAGACGCTCCGCATCCCGCACGCCCCCGACCAGACGCTGACCGTCGTGACGGCGGAACCCGGCTCGGCCGCGGCCGCCGCGCTCACGTTGCTCGGGCAGGCCGTGGCGATGGGACGACCGGACGCGCAACCGCGCTGAGGGACCGGTGACCTCGACGGACGGTGCGACGCGACCGTCTGCGGACGAGACCGCTGTCACTGCCAGTAGCGGTGCGCTCACCAGGGGAAATGTGAGCATCAACACTGGGCCGTGATGTTCTCGTGTTCGTTTCGTAATGTGGGCCGCCGTGTGAGCATGCCCTGTCCCCAACGCAAGGTGTTCCCGAATGTCGGGCCGACATAGAACGAAGCAGACAGCCAGCCGCAAGCTCCCCATCGCGGTCGCCTCCACCCTCACGGCGGGCCTGGTCGCGACCTTCTGGGTCGTCAGCGTCTCCGGTCAGCCGATTGATCCGGCCGGAGCGGCCGCCCAGCTGGTCGCCCCGTCGACCTCTGCCGGCCAGGACCAGCCGTCTGTCGCGGCGTCGACCACGGCACCGTCGTCCTCGGAACCTCCGGCGACCACCACGCCGCCCCCGGTGACCACGACGACTGTCGAGACCACCGCGCCGCCACCTCCGCCGCCTCCGCCTCCGCCGCCCTGTCCGACCACCCTGGACGGGGTGAAGCCCCACGTGGCGCAGGTGGGCCACCACCTCGCGGGCAAGTTCGGCGTCGAGGACGTCGGCGGCGCGGCCGGCCGGGGCGGCTCCGGAGACCACCCCCTCGGCCTGGCGCTGGACTTCATGGTCGACAACGCCACCGGCAACGCCCTGGCCGAGCACGTGCTGGCCAACCGCCGGGCGTTCGGCGTCACCTACGTGATCTGGCGCCAGCGCTACAACGACGGCAGCGGCTGGTCGCCGATGGAGGACCGGGGAAGTCCCACGGCCAACCACATGGACCACGTCCACGTGTCGTTCCAGCAGAGCGCGACCGTCAACGTCACCTGCTGATCTCTTCGAGCGGCATGCCGCTCCACCGGCAACGGCCGGTCGACACCCGCAGGCATCTGTCTGACGCGGGTGTCGACCGGCCGTCTGGCGTTCGGTCTCCGGTCGCTAGACGACCGGTCTAATGGCTGCTATGGTGAACCCATGGCGGGCACCCAGGGCGACACGCGGCGCAGCATCCTCGACGCTGCTCAGCGGATCATGTCGCACAAGGGGTTCGCCGCGGTGGGGATCAACGAGGTCCTCTCCGAGGCCGGAGTGCCCAAGGGGTCCTTCTACCACTACTTCGGCTCCAAGGACGCCTTCGGCGAGGCGATGATGCGGTCGTACTTCGTCGACTACCTCGCGGACATGGACCGCGTCCTCACCGCGCCGGGCCTGACCTCGGCGCAGCGGCTGATGAACTACTGGCAGGGCTGGCGCGAGACGCAGAGCGTCGACGAGTGCCAGGGCAAGTGCCTGGCCGTCAAGCTCGGCGCCGAGGTGGCCGACCTGTCGGAGTCGATGCGGCTCGCGCTGAAGGAAGGCACCACCGCCATCGTCGACCGCCTGGAGCGGGTGATCGCATCCGGCCTGGAGGACGGCTCGCTGGTAGTCGACGACGACGCCCGTACCACTGCGCAGGCCCTGTACGACATGTGGCTCGGCGCGAGCGTCATGGCCAAGATCCACCGCGACGTCGGCCCGCTGGACGCGGTCACGACGGTCACTCGCCGTCTCCTGCACGTGTAGCGCCGCGAGCCGGCGCGCTCCCGTGTTCTTCGACCATCTAGAGACGACCGGTCTAATAGGCCGGCGCAACATTCAAGGAGCAGTACTCATGAAGGTTCTCCTCGTCCTCACCTCGCACGACGAGCTCGGTGACACCGGCAGGAAGACCGGCTTCTGGCTGGAAGAGCTGGCCGCCCCCTACTACCGCTTCCGGGACGCCGGTTTCGAGGTCGTGCTCGCCTCGCCCCTGGGCGGCCGGCCCCCGCTGGACCCCAAGAGCAACGAGCCGGCCAGCCAGACCGACGAGACCCGCCGCTTCGAGGCCGACTCCGAGGCCGTGGAGGCACTCGCCAACACCGTCCGCCTCGACTCCGTCTCCGTCGACGACTTCGACACCGTCTTCTACCCCGGCGGCCACGGCCCCCTGTGGGACCTGGCCGAGGACGCCACCTCCATCCGGCTGATCGAGTCCACCCTGCGCGCCGGCAAGCCCCTCGCCCTGGTCTGCCACGCTCCTGGCGTCCTGCGGCACGCGGTGAACGCGGACGGCACCCCGCTGGTGCGGGGCAAGAAGGTCACCGGCTTCACCAACAGCGAGGAGGAGGGTGTCCAGCTCACCGAGGTGGTCCCCTTCCTGGTCGAGGACGAGCTCGTGCGGCTGGGGGGCGACTACTCCAAGGGTGACGACTGGGCGCCGTACGTCCTGCGCGACGGCCTGCTGATCACGGGGCAGAACCCCGCCTCCTCCGGTCCGGCCGCCGACGCGCTCATCGAGCTCGTCACCAAGGCCGGTGCGTGAGTCTCAGGTCGTGATGCCGCGTGAGCGGCTCGACGACCCCGCCGGGCCGGAAGCCCGCACGGCCCCGGCCCGGCGGCGCCGCGGGGTCCTCGAACTCGTCGAAGGCCCCACCGCGATCGCTCTCATCACCCGGTCTGCTCCCAGCCACGCCAAGCACCCCACCGCGACGCACACGACCCACACGACCGGCGACGGCACCTGTGGTTGCAGGTGCGGGAACACGGCGTAGTGCGTGAGGTAGATGGCGAGTGACGCGCTGGCCAGCAGGCTCACCGGGGTGAGCAGTCCGCGCGGCACCGGCACGCGGGCCAGCGACAGCAGCAGGACCACGCCGCCGATCACGACGACCTCGCGCGAGAGGTTCTCCATCCGGCCGGGAACCATCGCGACCATCACCACCACGACGAAGCACTTCTGCCACCACGCGGGGGAGCGGTGGGCGAGCCAGCCGAGGGCGACGAACCAGGCCGCGCCGAGCGTGGTCATGTTGCGGGCGAAGAAGTCGCCGTCGACGGTGAACCTCAGCGCCAGCGCCAGTCCGAGCACCGTCAACGCGAGCGCGTAGCCGTGCCGTTGTTCCCAGCGCCGGACCGCCGGTACGGCGAAGATCAGTGCACACAGGAGCAGAACGTGCACGACGACCTCGACGAACCAGTACCCGGCGGCGCCGACGCGGGTGAAGTTGTTGACCAGCAGGACGTTGTCGATGGTCACGTCGTCGGTGACGGCCATCCGGTAGACGAGCCAGAGCGAGGTCGGCACCGCAATGAACGCCGCCGCCCGCAGGATGCGGAGCGGATCGGCGGGCACCAGGAAGCGGGCGATGTTCCAGCCCGCGACGACGAGCAGCAGGTGTGCGCCGCCGAGCAGCGTGAAGAAACCGACGTGCGAGCCCACGATGAGCAGGATCGCCAGCGCTCGCAGCACGATCGTGGTGTCGACCAGCGGGACGCGGCGGTGCCGGGCGCGCAGCGCTTCCAGCGACGACACCGGCATCGTGGGCCACGAGGACGGTAGATCGCCGAGCAACCGTTGCAGCTGCACGGTCATCTGGACGTAGCGCAGCGAGTCGCCGCCCAGCGAGTTGAAGGTCGCGTCGGACGGCACCGGCCGCACGCCGAGAACCGAGGCGAACACCTCGCGCACGGAGTTCGAGTCGCCCGTGGACGGTGCCGCGACGGCCCGGTAGTCGACTTTGCCGTTGGACAGCAACGGGAACGACGTCACGGCGTAGGTGCGGACGGCGGTCGCGGGCAGTCCGGTCAGAGCGCGGACCAACCGCGCCGCGCGGTCCGCGTCGCCGAGCACCGCGACGACCAGGCCGCTGTCGTCACCCGTGCAGGCCGCGCGGAGGCCGTCGGCGGCGAGCGAGCGTTCGACCTGGTCCAGATCGACGCGCAGCCCGAACGGCTTCACGAACCGGTTCTTGCGGCCGGTCACCGAGAACAGGCCGTGGGACTCCGCTCCCAGGTCCCCGGTCCGCAGCTCGAAGGTCGTGCGTCCCAGTGCCAGGTCCTCGGGCGCGTGGGCGTACCCGAGCATGACGTTGGGGCCGCTGTAGACGAGTTCGCCGTCGTCGACGCGCAGCTTTCCGCCGGGGATCGCGACACCGATCGCAGACGGGTGCGAGGCGGCGAGCTCAGGCGGGAGGTAGGCCATGCGCGCGGTGGCCTCGGTTTGGCCGTACATCACGAAGAACCGCCAGCCCCGTGCGGCGCCCAGTTCGGAGTACCGGACCACGTCCGCCGGGGCCAGCCGGCCGCCGGCCTGCGTCACGTAACGCAGGCTCGGGAGGTGCATGGCGTCGAAGCCGATGCCGTCCAGCAGCCCGAACGTGTGCGGCACTCCGTGCAGGCTCGTCACGCCGTGGGAGCGCACGAGGTCCCAGAACTCCGGCTCGATCACCGATCGTGCGGTGAGCACCAGCCCGGCGCCGCACGCGAGGTTGCTGTTCACGACCGACAAGCCGTAGCAGTAGTGCAGCGGCAAGGACGTGACGGCGCGGTCCGTCTCCCGGATGTCGAGGTAGGAGCCGATCGCGGCGGCGTTCGCGGCGAGGTTGTCCGCGCTCAGCCGCACCAGCTTCGGCGACCCGGTCGTGCCGGACGTCGACAGCAGCAGCGCCAGTTCGGGGTGGAGCGCGTGCGCGGTGCCCGCGCGCCGTTCCGTCCAGGAGCCCGAGATCACCACGTCCGGGTCGTAGGCGGAGGTCAGCGCGGGGATCTGCGCGGTGGACGCGAGGACGACAGGATGCCTGCCGCGCAACGCGGCCAGGTACGCCACGACCGAATCGGCGTCGTTCTCCGCGGCGAGCAGCACCAGCCGCCGCGTCGTGCCGAGCCGCTCCGCCGCCGAGGTCACCCGCTGGTCCAGCTCGTGGTAGGTCAGCGAACCGTCGGGTGTCACCAGGGCGAGCCGGTCACCGTGCTCCGCGAGACGATCAGCGAACCCGAGGTCCGCCGTGGCCGTCACGGTGTGCCCTCGAAGAACAGGGCGGGCCCGTCGACCGACACGGAGACCGCGTCTCCGGACCGCACCGAGATCCGGCCCTGCACGCGTGACCGGACCCGTGTGCCGTCGGCGAGCCGCAACAGGACCGTCGCGTCGTGCCCGTGGAAGAGGACGTCCTCCACAGTGGACGGAACGCCGGTGCCGCCGAGGATCAGCTGCTCCGGACGCAAAAGCACCGTGCCGGGACCGTCGCCGGACGTCGGCAAGGTCCCGAGCGGTGTCTGCACCCGGCCGGAACGGGCGACGCCGGCGAACGTCATCGCCTCACCCACGAACAACGCCACCCCTAGGTCGGCGGGCGAGGTGTAGATCGTCTGCGGCCTCGCGAACTGGGCCACTGCGCCGTCCCGCAGCACCACCACGTGGTCCGCGACACCCAGCGCTTCCTCCTGGTCGTGCGTCACGAGCAACGCCGTCGCGCCGGCCGCCTTCAACGTCGCGCGAACGTCCGCCCTCAGCTCCTCGCGCAGACCGGCGTCCAACGCGGAGAACGGTTCGTCGAGCAGCACGACCCCGGGACGCGGTGCCAGAGCGCGGGCCAGCGCCACCCGCTGCGCCTGGCCGCCGGAGAGCTGCGCGGGCATCCGGGAGCCGAACCCGCCCAGGCCCACCAGGTCGAGCAGCTCTTCGACGCGGTCTCCGCGCTCACCCCGGCCGAGCCCGAACCCGACGTTCCCCGCCACGGTCAGGTGCGGGAACAACGCGCCCTCCTGCGGCACGATCCCGATCCCGCGCCGCTCCGGCGGTACGTCGGAGGTCAGCCGCCGCTCGCCCAGCCAGACCTCGCCCGAGGTGACCGGGTGGAATCCGGCGAGGACCCGCAGCAGCGTCGTCTTGCCGCACCCGGAAGGCCCGAGCACGGCGAGCAACCCGCCCTGCGGCACTTCGAAGTCGACCTCGCGCAGCACGGGTTCTCCGCCGTAGCCCGCGACGAGTCGCTTCACCGTCAAGCCGCTCATCGCCCACCTCCCGAATCGTCCCGGCGCAGGAACCGGTCCAGCACCACCGCGGGAATCGCCGCCACCACGAGCAGCACCGCCGCATAGGGCGCCGCCGCGGCGTAGGCGGCGACCTCGGTGCGGGTCCACAGCTCGGTCGCCAGGGTGTCGACCCCGGTCGGCCGCAGCAGCAACGTCGCCGGCAACTCCTTGGCACACGTCAGGAACACCAGCGCGGTGCCGGCCAGGACGCCCGGCGCGGAGAGCGGCACGGTGACCCGCATCGCCGTCCGCCACCGCCCGTGGCCGAGCGACCGCGAGACGTCCTCCAGCACCGGCGGTGCGTGCGCCACGCCGGTGCGGACAGCTCCCACGGCCAAGGGCAGGAACAGCACCGCGTACGCGAACGCCAGCATGGGGAGGGTCTGGTACAGCGCCGGCGCGAACCTGATCCCGAAGAACACCAGCGCCAGCCCGACGGTGATGCCGGGCAGGGCGTGCCCCGCGAAGCTCGCGAGCTCGACCCCTCTGGCGAGCCGGCCCTGGTGCCGTGCCGCCAGGACTCCCACCGGCAGCGCCAGCAGCAGCGTCAGCACCGCGCCGAACGCCGACACCGCGACGGTGTTGCCGGTGGTCGCCAGCAGGTCGGACACCTCGAACGTCGAGGTCCCCGCCGCGAGCCACCACACGAGGCTGACGACCGGCACGCCGAGCGTCAGCACGAGCAACACCACCGTCCCGCCCAGCGCCGGCACCCGAGCCCGCCCCAGCGGCACGGTCAGCGGCTGACGGCGCCCGCGCAGCGCCATCACCCCGCGCGCCCGTCGTTCGCCGACGGTCAACGCGACCGCCAGCACCACCAGGACCAGTCCGAGGACCGCGGCCGGCGTGCGGTCGAACGAGGCCCGGTAGCTCGTGTAGATGCCGAGGGTGAACGCCTCGTACCGCATCAGCGACACCGCGCCGAAGTCGCTCAGCACGTACAGCGCCACCAGCAGCCCGCCGGCGAGCGCCGCGGGCCGGATCTGCCTCAGCGTCACGGAGAGGAACACCTGGCGACTGGTCCTGCCGAGCGACCTCGCGACCTCCTCCACCGCCGGATCGGCCGTGCGCAACGCGGCCGCGACCGGCAGCAGCACGTACGGGTACGACACCAGCGTCAGCACCACGAACGCGCCCGCGAACCCGGTGAGCCGCGGCGCCACGGAGATCCAGGTGAACCCGGCGACGTACGACGGCACCGCGAGCGGCAGCACGAGCAGCACTCCGAAGGCCCGCCGTCCGGACAGGTCCGAGCGCGTCACGAGCCACGCGCTGAGCACGCCCAGCACGAGGCACGCGGCCGTCACCGCCACCGCGAGCGAGAGGCTGCGCAGTGCCAGTTCCGCGGTCCGGGTCCGGGCCAGCACGTCCCACACGACACCGCCGCCGCGTTCGAACGAACGCACGGCCAGGTACGCCAGCGGCAGCACGGCGACCGCGGCGACGAGCAGCGACAGAGTGGTGAGAGCTGGGCCGGCCCGGTGGCCGGGCCTCAGGACAACCCCGCTTCCTGCAGCAGCTTCACCGTCTCCTGCAACGACGACAGCTGGGAGAGGTCGATGTCGGGCGCCTGCAGGTCCGTGATCGGCGGCAGC
The DNA here is from genome assembly GCF_026242055.1 of Lentzea sp. NEAU-D7. Classification (GTDB taxonomy): domain Bacteria; phylum Actinomycetota; class Actinomycetes; order Mycobacteriales; family Pseudonocardiaceae; genus Lentzea. Next base: position 148,564 of record NZ_JAPJDL010000023.1, read on the forward strand.
CGGTGCTTGCCCGGCTTCACGCCCGGATTCGCCGGGTACTCGGCGGTCTGGTCCGCGAAGTGCCGCTGCGCCTGCTCGGACAGCAGGAACCGCACGGCCTTCTGCGCGGCCTCGCTCTGGTTGGAGCCCTGGATGATCCCGACACCGGCCACGTTGACCAGCGCGAGCGGATCACCACCGCCGGACCGGTGCAGCCGGGCCTTGACGTTGGCCTCGCCGCCCTTCTCCGCGACCATGGCGTACCAGTAGTAGTGGTTGATCAGTCCGAAGGGGAGCTGACCGTCGTCGACCGCCTTGAGGATGCTGTTGTTGTTGTCAAAGCGCTTCGGTTCGTTGGCGGCGAACTTCTTCAGCCAGTCCCTGGCGAAGTCCTCACCCTTGAGCACCCGCACCGACGTCACGAACGCCTGCCAGGACCCGTTGGTCGGTGCGTAACCGACCTTGCCCTTCCACTTGGGGTCGACGACCTCCTCGATCGACCTGGGCAGCTCGTCCTCGTCGACCACGCGGGGGTCGAAAGCGATCACGCGGGCCCGTGCGCTCGTCGCCACCCAGCGCTTGTCCCGCGCCTGGTAGGTCTCCGGCACCATGCCGAGCACGTCCGCGGGCAGCTCGGCCAGCCGGCCCTGCGCCCCGACCGCGCCCAGCGCGCCGGCGTCCTGCGCGAAGAACAGGTCCGCCTCGGTGCCCTGGCCTTCTTCCAACAGCTGCGCGGCCATTTCACCGCTACCGCCGTAGCGGACCTCGACATCGATTCCGACGGCGTCCTCGAGCTGGTCCAGGAGGGCTCCGACCAATTGTTCGTTGCGGCCGGAGTAAATGATCAGGTCGTCTGCTGAACTGCAAGCAGTCAACGTCGACGCCAACAGTGCTGCCACCAGCGTCACGGTGCGTGCACGACGCCTCACCAGCAGTCCTCCTCAGCTCACCCCCAGGTCAGAACGGGTGTCGACAAGGTAAAGCTAACCTAAGGCACATTCAAGACGTGGATGCCATTACGTGATGCGACGCCGGACACATCACCTGTTCGGCCCCATATGTTGAGGAGTTCCTCCTGGCGATCGAAAAATGGTTGGGGGACGCCGCTGCGGGGATGCGGGAAACTTTCGTGACGTTGCCGGAAAACATTCTCGAAGCAAATGTGGAAAACTCGCCACCGCCCGTGTCGGGGGTTCGATCCCGAATGTCCACAATGGACGCGAGCGGTCGCGCGGAGCACGCGGGCGTAGGCTTTCGGGAATGCGGATCGGCGAGCTGTCCAAGCGCACGGGCGTGAGCCCGCGCTCACTGCGGTACTACGAAGAGCAGGGCCTGCTGACCAGCTCGCGCTCCGGCGCGGGGCAGCGCCACTACTCCGACACCGCGGTCCAGCGCGTCTCGCTCATCCGGCAGTTGTTCGACGCGGGCCTCTCCAGCCGGGTGATCACGACTCTGCTGCCGTGCGTCGACATCCCGGATGACCTGGACGTCGCGGAGGAGACGTTCACGGCGATGATGCGCGAGCGCGACCGGATCGACGCCGAGATCGCCCACCTGCTCCAGACCCGGGATGCACTCGACATGCTGATCAGGGCCAACGGCCGGCACCGGGCGGCCCTGTCCACGGCTCCGGAACGGGCGGCGCAGCCGGCCTGACGCTGTGACCCGCGCCTCAGCCGGTTGCCCCTCACATCGATGTCAACGATGAGGATGGCCGCAGAGCCCGGAACCACCGGGCGGTCATCCGAAAGGCGGCAGAAAATGGGGCAGGCGTGGGGTTTCAGCAAGCACGGCGGGCCTGAGGTGCAGGAGTTGTTCGACCGTCCCGACCCCGTCCCCGGCCGCGGCGAGGTGCTGATCCGGGTCGACGTCGCCGGCGTGAACCCCCTCGACCACATCGTGCGCGCAGGTCTGGTCGAAGGGCTCGACGGCGGGCGGCCGTTCCCCCGCGTGCTGGGCATGGAGGCGGCGGGAACCGTTCTCGCACTGGGGGAGGACGTTGACGGGCTCGAGGTGGGCTACGCGGTCTTCGGCTTCGCGCTCACCGGCGGCGGCACCTACGCCGAGACGACGGTGCTGTCCGCGCCGAACACCGCGCGCATCCCGGCGGGCCTGTCCGCGGCCGTGGCGGCGACGCTGCCCGTGGCCGGGACGACGGCGGTGGACGTGCTCGACCAGCTCGGCCTCCCGGCCGGTGCCACGGTTCTGGTCAACGGCGTCGGCGGCGGAGTCGGTCTCGCCGTCGCCGGGCTGGCCGCCGCGCGCGGGCTGCGCGTGGTCGGCACCGGCAGCACCGCCAAGCGCGAGTCCGCCGAGGCCGTCGGCGTGCGGTTCGTCGACTACACAGCCGAGGACGTCGCCACTGCGGCGGGCGAGCTGGTCCCGGACGGCTTCGACGCGATCGTCGACCTGGTCGGCGGCGCCTCGCTGCGGACTGTCGCCCCGCTCGCCAAGGATCCCCGCAACGTCATCGCCGTGGGTGACGCGTCCGTGTCCGACCTCGGTGGGCGTTTCGTCGAGCGCCGCCTCGACCGCGAGAACCTGGAGCGGTCGGCCGGGCTGGCCCTCGACGGAGTCCTCGCACCCGCGATCAGCGCGGTCCACCCGTTCTCCGACGCCCTGGTCGCCCTCGCCGCTGTGGAGAACGGCCACGCCGTGGGCAAGGTCGTCATCAAGGTGACCTGATCGTCCACAACAGACGGATGGAGCGCGTCCGGCACAGACGCGCTACGGCCTAGATCATCCTGCGCCGCACCCGCCACACCACCACACCGGTCAGGACCGCCGCGACGGCGACGAACAGGGCCGCCTCGACGAGCTGGAACGTCCAGAACCGGTCGGCCGGGTGGTAGACGCCGAACCGCTGGACGCCCCGTGCGTGCAGGAACTGGTTGAGGTTCGTGCCGGCCTGGTCGGCGGCGGCCTCCAGCTCGGAGTACTCGGCCGAGCTCAGCCTGCGCCCGGTGGCGTCCGCGTAGCCCCGTTCGATCGTCCAGTCGGCGAAGCCGGGCACGGACCCGGCCTGGTCCTTCGCGCCGCCGGCGGGAACAGGTTCCCTGGTGGTGAGCGGCGTGGCGTACGCGGGACGGGCCACCAGCGCCACCGACATCCTGGCGGCGAGGAACGCCCCGAACGCGACGCCGAACGCGGGCAGGCTGCGCCGCAGGACCGCCCCCGCGGCGGTGGCGGCGCCGAACGCGAACAGCGCGTACGCCACCGGAACGAGTCCCTGCAGGTCGAAGGCGTCGTACTGGAACCGCCCCTCCCACGCGTCGAACGGCTGGCGGAACCAGGTGAGCACCGCGGTGAACATGCCGGTGAGCGCGACGGTGACGCCGGCCAGTGCCGCGAGCTTGGCCGCCAGCCAGCGCATCCGCGGCACGGCCTGCGTCCAGGCGAGCTGCCAGGTGCCGTCCTCCAGCTCGCGCGCGAGCAGCGGCGCGCCGAGGAACGCCCCGATGACGACGGGGACCAGGTAGAAGGCCGCCAGGAGGTTCTCGACGTAGCCGTACTCGTCGTCGAGCCGGCGGAAGGAGGCCGTGCAGGCGTCGGTGACCCGGGCCTCTCCCGCGCACCGCGCGGGACCGCCGGGGAACAGGTCGTGGGCCTGCGTCCCGAGCGCGAGCAGGACAACGCCGAACATGCCGACGAGCAGACCGAGGACGACGACCTCGGTCCGGTGCTGGCGCCAGATCAACCACGTCACGACGCCACCTCCGCCGCGACCGCGGCGCCCGGTTCGGACGGCCGGCGCAGGTATGCGAGCACCAGGTCCTCCAGCGCGACCGGCTGGGTCTGCCACCCCGGCGCGGCCGGTATCGCGCCGTCGCGCACCAGCAGGGTCGTGTGCCGGTCGCTGTGGACGGCCTCCACGACCGTGCCGGCCCGGTCGAGGTCGGTGGACGTGCGCGGGCCGACGAGCACCCGGTGCTCGGCGAGGAGGGTGTCGATGTCGCCGGTGAGCGTGACCCGGCCCTGGTTGAGCACGACCAGGTGGTCGCAGACGCGCTCCAGCTCGTGCACGACGTGGGAGGAGAACAGGACGGTCACGTCGCCTTCGGCCACCGCGCCCATGAGGACCTGCATGAACTCGTGCCGCGCCAGCGGGTCGAGACTGGCCACCGGCTCGTCGAGGACGAGCAGGTCCGGCCGCTTCGCCAGGGCGAGGGCCAGCGCGACCTGGGCCTGCTGCCCGCCGGAGAGCGTGCCGGTCCTGCGGTCCAGCGGGATGCCCAGCTTCGCCAGCCGGCGCTCGGCCAGCCCCTGGTCGAACCGCAGGTTGCAGGCCCGGCCGAAGCGGAGCATCTCGGCGACGGTGAAGCGCTTGTACAGCGGGTGGTCCTGGGCCAGGAACCCGATCCGGGACAGGGTGTGCGGAGTGCTGGCGGTGACGTCGTGGCCGAGGACCTCCACCGTGCCGGTGCTCGGTGCCAGCAACCCGACGGCCAGGCGCAGCAGCGTGGTCTTGCCCGCGCCGTTCGGCCCGACGAGGGCGATCACGCCGCCCGCCGGCAGGGCCAGCGTGCAGTCGCGCAACGCCCAGCCCTTCCGGTACCGCTTGCCCACGCCGTCGGTGCGCAGCGCGAACCCGGCCGCCGTCACGCCACGCCCTCGTTCTTCGCCTGCTGGTGGACGGAGGCGAACAGCGCGTCGACCGACTGCTCGTCGAGCCCGGCCGCGTAGGCGCGGCGCAGCCAGGTCACCAGGCCGCGGTGCAGGGACGTGTACGTCGACGCCGGCATCGCGGCCGACCGCTGCTCGGTGACGAACGTGCCCTGGCCGGGCCGGCCGGTGACCAGGTTCTCCTGCTCCATCTGCCGGTACGCCTTGGCGACGGTGTTCGGGTTGATCGCCAGGTCCTCGACCACCTCGCGGATGAGCGGGAGGCGGTCACCGGCTTGGAGGAAGCCCAGCAGCACCGCCTGGCGGACCTGCTGGACGAGTTGCAGGTACGGCGGCACACCGGAGTGGGTGTCGAGCCGGAAGACGAACACGGCAGCCCCTTTGCTGATTTACTAGTACCATAGTAAAGCAGCAGTTCGGCACGTCGAGCGCGGCTGCCGGGAACTCGGCTAGATCGACCTGAGGACTCGGACGCGGTCAGCGACGGCGCGGCGGGCGACGTCCGAGTCGACGGCGATCGAGTCGAACTCGTGCGGTGCGCCGGGGTGCAGGTGGAACTCGACCGGCACGCCGGCGCGGCTGAGCTTCGTCGCGTAGGCCAGGTCCTCGTCGCGGAAGACGTCGAGCTGACCGACCTCGACGTAGGCCGGCGGCAGGCCGGACGCGTCCTCGAGCCGGGCGGGTGCCGCGGTGGCCGGGACGTCGGGCCCGCCGGCGGCGTCGCCGAGCAGCGCGGGCCACGCGGTGAGGTTGTCGTCGTAGGACCACAACGCGTAGGGCGCGATGTGCGGGTCGGCCTCGGTGGTGCGGTCGTCGAGCATCGGCATGATCAGGATCTGCCGGGCGATGGCCGGACCGCCGCGGTCACGGGCGAGGATCGACAGCGCCGCCGCCATCCCGCCTCCGGCACTGTCGCCCATCACACCGATCCGGGCGGGGTCGACACCCAGTGCGGCGGCGTTGTCGTGCAGCCAGCGCAGCGCCGCGTAGGCGTCCTCGAGCGGGGTGGGGA